>CAXXIU010000016.1:20000-93640 GCA_963675835.2 Desulfomonilaceae bacterium | reverse complement strand
ACGGTGAGCGAGCCGATATTTCCGAAGACCATGTTGTAGTACACACGGCCTCCCCAGAAATTCCGGTCATCCTGACGGCCAAACTGGCTTCCGGTTTCGGGAAGAAACTTCGCGAACCGCTTATGGTGAAAATCCGCAACATAAAGCGTGGCATACAGACCTCGCTCTCCGCACGCCGGCGCGTAATTCATCACGACTTCGTATGTTTTGTTGCGACCGCCGTCGGAAGGATTGTAGGCTTGTGTTCTTTTCACAACGCCGCTTTTGACCCAGTCGATTGGCCAATAACCGGGTGCGTCCCATTCCGACTGAAAATAGTTGTATCGGAGTGACAGAACACCACCCCACACCGGGCAGGAGATTTTGTTGAAGGGACTCCACTGATTGAGTTGGGAATTATCCCTGTACCCGTCGATCGTGTAGTACTCCTGAGCCAGGAAAGGCATTGGTACCAACGCGTCGGTACTTAAGATGCCGAACGCACGAAAATTACCGAAACTACCTCCCTCGCCGCTCACGCTTGGAGCAGGATCACTCTTCTTCGTGACGATGTTGACCACCCCGCCCAGGGCGAAATCACCGTACATTGCGGAAAACGGACCCTTGATGATTTCGATTCTTTCGATGACCTCCGCAGAGAGCCAGGAGATCTCCGACGCACCGTGATTCATGGTGAGCGACGGGTAATTCTGGGGAACTCCGTCAATGAAGATGGCTACCTCATTGCCTGCGGAAGATTTGAAGCCTCTCATGTTAATCATCGTGCCGATCTGTCCCTGGCCGTAGCTGACGGCCTTCACTCCCGCGACCCTCCTGAACAAATTTGCATAGTCCCCTCGGACGTTCAGCTGTCGAATGTCCTGGGGCGTCACCACCTGAACCTGTGCGGGAAGGGACTCAGCCCCGATGGAAACCTGAGATTTATCCGTCACCAAGGAACGCGTCGACGCGGGTATTCCACTGCCCGAGAAGACTTCCGAAGGACGTCTGAGATCCTCGGATGACGGAACATCCGATACGGGAGCCTGATCGTAATCCCGATCGGCTTGGGGTGCGGTTTCGGTCCTAACTGCGGGACGCCGTTCCGGGGCCTCTATGTCGATTCGTTCCAGTTCCCTTGATCTGTCCGTTTCCTGGGCCGTCGCGGTGAAGCTCCCAGAGGACATAAGCACGATTGCCGTAAGAATCGCACAAAGAAATCGGCCATATGAATTTTCTAGAATCTTCATGACATATGCTCCTCATATGCGTTAACCAGAGCAGCTTCGTATACGTAAAGTTCGGCAGAACGCGCACAAGAGGTCGGTTCCCTCGCCTACGGTTCATGAGTTTCGTCGCGCCTCTTTAGCGGGGAATGGGGGCACCTCGGTAACCCCTCCCGGCAAAGGGCGGTACCGGCAGGCCGCACCGCACTGCCGGTAGCCGGCGCGTCATGGCCGGAGGCATTGGACGTGGACCCGTGTTGACAAAACCCGCACATGGAGGCACACGACAGGGAGGGCATGCAATGGGAGTCGGCGGGGGACAAGGTGCCCTCGGGATCCCGTGACCAAGAATGCTTTCTCCAATACCCAGCGGAGCCAGAATCACGGAACGAAGCATCCATGCCGCACTGCAGAAGAAGGGCTCGAAAACGGGCGGGTTTTCGCAGCAGAATCTTTGCGGGACGCAGGGTTTCTTGCCTTCCGGCCGTACCACCACCTCGACCCTGACATTGACCGGCCTCGTCGGGCAGGCCGGCATGCATGACGGAGGCCCGAATCGGCTTCGCGGACCTACCCCGGGCGCGCAGAATGTCGGCCGGCACGGCGCAGGCACATTTACCTGCACGGTCCGTGAGATCGGCGGAGGCGGAGGACTCGACACACAAGGTTTCGAAGGCGGACACGGATTCCCGTACCATGCGGGAATCCCTTGGCAGATACCTGAAACGCTTGTCGCAAAAAAGACCGCTAGAGCGCAAAGGCCGGTAAAACGCAACATGACATACTCCTAACAAGCAATGGTATTTCCCGACGGAATATCAAGCCGATCGGATTTCGACCCTACCGAGCCCGACCGACACGGACAACATCTCGCTTTTTCCGTTTCTTAAGTACGGATACTCTTGACTGAGACTATGGAAAAGAGGCTAATGGGTGGGACATTGGGAACACGGACAAAAGTATTCCCGCCTCCCGACTTCCGTGGCAGCGGAAATCGGGACCTCTATCCAGTACAGCCTTTGGGAAGACTTATCATCCCCCGAGGCACGGAAATTGCTGCCCTAAGGGGTAAGAAAATCTTCTTTCTTCAAAATGATGACGTCATGGGTCGTTATTCCGTAGCACGATGCACACTAACGTGTCAAGGCTTTTTTGCCCCGGGAGCTTCCCTCGGCGTGGGGCTATGACTATGATTGCCGATCTCTATAAACAGCGAAGACAAAACGAATCCGATCCCCTATGAGCCGGAGGCGGGTTTTGCTCCCTCCCCGACCGTGCATTTCGCATTCATTTGACGTCATCGAGGACTCGGGTTTGACACTATGACTGAAAGCGGTTAGAAAACGTGGTTAGGCGCGGCACAAACTCGATCCCCAATAGTTCACGTAAGGGGATCGACGAAGCATGACGGGGGGTTGCAATGAACAAGCGTCAGATACCGAACACTGAGAGAAGCGACTACCGAAAGTCCGATACCGAACCGTCGGGCAAAGCTGTGAAAAGTTGTGCCTCTGGACGGCAAAGTTCCGCGGTCGATTCCAATACCGGTGAAGAGCGTACGGGCGGCGGTAGCAAGCTTGAGCTGAGGAGGGGGGACATCGACGGGTACCGAGACACATTTTCGCATGTACGGAAAGGGTTTATATGGAATGCCGATCGGTATTGCAGATACACTTACCTGAATCCATCGGTGGAAAAGGTCCTTGGATTCTCGGTTGACGACATGATGGGTTTGAACGCATTGGAAGGGATTCCCGACTCGGCTTGGGAAGATCTCCGAAAGATCCTTGCCGGCGATGCGTGCGGATCAAAGGAGATCTGCAACAGGTTTAATCCAGTCCTGACCGTTGATGCTCAACGGTACCACAAGGACGGTTCCCGACGTCACTTAAGGGTTTCGCTCACGGGCTTACAAGACCTCGACGGGACGCCGATGGGTTTGGTCGGGGCTTCGCGCGACGTGACCGATGAAGAAAATATCGAGAACGTGTCGAACACCAATCAAAAAGCCTTCCAGGATGACATTGCAGAACGAACCGTTGCTTTCTTGAAAACCGCCGAAGAATTGAAGATGGAGGTTGCCCGCCGATGCCGCGTCGAGGCCAAATTGAGCGAGACCGAGGCGCAATACCGCTTCCTCTTCGAGGAAGCCCCGATGGGAATCACTGAGGAAGACCGATCGGAATGCAAGTGCTATATCGACAGGTTGCGGGCCTCCGGCATAAGGGACTTCCGCACGTATTTCAAGGAAAATCCCGAACAGGTACTGAAGCTGCTCAGCATGACCACAGTGGTATCCCTGAACCGAGAAACCCGACGCTTGCTTGGAATTGACAGTTGTGAAAACATGACAAAGAATTACGCGCGGATTGCCGGTGTTCAGGGAGGGGAGATGATGTATGAGAAGGCAGTACTCACAGCCGAGGCTGCAGTACGAGGCATCACTATTGATCATTCCGAATTGACCTGGGTAACTCCGGACGGCGGCAAAGGGACGGGTATCGCGTCCTTCAAAGTCCTGCCCGGTTACGAGGAGACCTGGGATCGGGTGTGGGTGTCGGTGTTGGATACTACCGATCTCAGACGAGCCCAAGAGGCCCTTCATGAAAGTGAAAACCGCTTCAGGAGCGTTTTTGAAGCAGCAGGAGATGCCGTGTTTATCAAGGGTAGAGACCGCAAATACACCCACGTGAACCCGGCCATGCTCAGACTCCTCGGTATGGCGGAAGAAGATATAATCGGCAAGACCTATGAGGAGGTTCTTGAACCGCGGTCATCGGAATCCCTCAAGCGGCTTGAAGATCGCGTATTATCGGGCGAATCAATCGAAACCGAGGAGACAATCTCAACACCCTCCGGCCCCACAACCTTGAACTTGCTCAGATTCCCCATTATGTCAAAAAGCGGTGAAGTGATGGAAATGTGCGGCATAGCTCGGGATGTGACTCCACGGAGAGCCGTGTACGTTAAGTCACGCCGGGATCCCGATTCCTACCCATCGCAAGCCATAGGGCGTGTGGGAGATCAGTTGCGCTCCGCAGCGGGAAACGACACCACGATCCTGTTCCTGGGGGAAAGCGGCACCGGAAAAGATTACTTGGCCCGGTACCTGCATGACAAATCATTACGTACCGGCGGTCCTTTCATGGCAATCAACTGTGCCGCGCTATCTCCACAATTGATCGAATCGGAGCTGTTCGGTCACGAGGCCGGAGCCTTCACCGGTGCGATCCGCCGAAAACGCGGTCTCTTGGAGCTTGCCGAGGGAGGCACGATATTCCTAAACGAAATCGCGGAGCTGTCTCAACCGTTACAGGCCAAGCTCCTCACCTTCCTCGACACTCGATCTTTCTCGCGAGTCGGCGGGGAACTGAACCTAACGGTCAACGCCAGAATTGTAGCCGCCACAAACAAGGATCTGAAGAAGGAAGTCCCGGCAGGGGAATTTCGAAAAGATCTCTACTACAGACTCAGCGTGTTTCCCATTACGGTTCCTCCTTTGCGTGAAAGGCTCGAGGACCTGGAACTCCTCGTCGAGCACATCACGGCGGATTTGATGAACAAGATGACCATCCTTGAACCGCCGGCTATATCGCCTGGGGCCTTGGAGAAACTCAGGCGGTACACTTGGCCCGGAAACATCAGGGAACTACGCAACGTGTTGGAACGAGCAATAATCATGAGCGACAAGAAGAGGATTAGAAGCCGTGACGTCAAGATAATTTCGGATGGAGACGCGTCTCTCTCAACGGATGAGAAGCTCGCAGCACCATTGATTCTTGATGAAGGCGGCTCGCTTCAAGAAACCTTGCGAAGAGGCGAGAAGACGCTCATCGAACAAGCCCTACAACTCTGCGCGGGCAATGTTTCCCGAACGGCTCGACGAATCGGCCTCACCCGAGAGCAGTTAAAGTACCGCATGCGATCCATGGGAATAACGAGACCGGGAAAACCACCTGAGGGTGGTTGAATTCCAACCAGATTATTTCTCACCTTTTACTTACTGTTATTTTACATGTTTCTCGTCTGTGTGTCGGGAGAGAGGGTCTTTATCACACCATGAAGGCACACGCTTTGAGTTTTCCGGCGGTCTTTCCGGCAGTAGCATGACAACATAACCTCCCAAATCGGCTGGTGTTTTCTCTCCAGCGGCGAATGTGGTTCCGTTGCCACTTTGTTTGGCATCACTATTGCATATGACTTAGTATCCAGCTCACCATTGTCCGGACTTTGGGGGAGTGGGGGAGGTCGATCTCCGCACGGGGAGATGACCATCAATCCTTGAAGCAGCGGAGGGGGCGCATGAGAGCAAGAATCAATCCCGATGTCCGCCTGGGTGGGCGGTTCTTAGGGGTCGTCCGTGGACATGTTCTTTTTGGGGAGGCTTCATGGTGACCGGATGCATTCTGCTTGGGGGATACGCAGCATTTATTCAGCCCGATGTCGTAACAAGCGTGCTGATTTGTGCTGCGACTCTCACTGCTGCGATTACGGGTTATTACCGCCTCCCGTATTACCGGGCTGAACCGTTTGGCGGAAAAAGCCCAAGGAAGGTGCCTGCAGGAGAGTCGCGCACGGAAAGGAGTCTCGGCGACAGTGTGAAGACCATGGAAGACACAAGGTTAATGCCGGTTTGTTCGACGTCGGACGATCGACTTAACAACGACTTGGAGAGTGAACCCATGCTCGATGCAGCATTGGACCGAATAATCCGCGGCTTGGACCGGGATCTGGAGATCAGGAGATGAGCACTAAAATGCCGGAGGAAAACAAGAACCCGAACCCTGCAAGAACAAACCACTGTAAAGGACATCCGGAAAGGAACCGTCTGTGCCTTGCCGCGACCGCAACGCTCTCTTGCGGCGAGAATCCGGGCTCTTACAGGGACAGAGTCTCTGCATGCCGCGAAAACTGTGACTTCTTTGTGGAGGTTATGGATAAACCATTATAGCGGGTGCTTACGATTCTTCCCAAACGCCATAACCAGACGGGGGGGAGCAATAATCAGGTCACAAGCCCAGGTACGCCTCGCGAATCTTCGTGTCCTTGAGGAATTCTCGGCCGGTTCCCGATGACGTGATTCTTCCGTTTTCAATGACATAGGCTCTGTGAGCGAGTTCCAGGCTGTTCTGAACGTTCTGCTCGACGAGGAGGATGGAAATTCCCTCCTGGTTGATCTTCCTTATCGTGCGGAACAGCTCCTGCACGATTAGTGGAGCCAATCCAAGGGACGGTTCGTCCAGCATGAGCAGCTTAGGCTTGGCCATGAGCGCCCGGCCTACCGCGACCATTTGCTGCTCGCCTCCCGATAAGGTTCTTACTTTCTGCTTCTTTCGATCCCGAACACGGGGAAAGAGCTCGTATACCCAATCCAAGGTGGCTTTGCGCCGGCGGCGAGGCTCCGGCGCGAACGACCCCAATTCGAGATTTTCCAGGACCGTCATGTCCGGGAAAAGCAGGCGGTCTTCGGGTACCAGGCTGAGTCCACGGGCAACTATCTGGTGGATAGGGCGGAGGTGCACGTCCTCACCCATAAAGAGGACATTCCCTGCCAACGGCTTGAGCAGCCCTAGAGAGGTCTTCAAGGTCGTGGTTTTCCCCGCGCCGTTTGAGCCGATGATAACGGTAACGTGTCTTTCTTCCACGGTCAATGAGACGTCCCAGAGGACCTGAAGGTGTCCGTAGGCCACATTCAGATTTGTTATCTCAAGCACCTTCACCTCCCCCATGGACTTGAGGCGTACCCAGGTATGCCGAGATAACCTGTTGATCCTGTACGACATCTTTCGGCGAACCATACGCGATCGTCGTTCCGTAATGGAGAACCATTATCCTTGCGCACAATTCCATTACAACCTTCAGAACGTGCTCGATCATGACTACGGTGATACCGCGGCCCCGGATTTCCCTGATGGTCTCGATCACCGTTACTACTTCACTCGGTGTGAGTCCTGAAACCACCTCGTCAAGAAGAAGAACCCGCGGCTCCGTGGCCAATGCTCGGGCGATTTCCAATCGCTTCTTCTCTACGAGAGTGAGATTTTCCGCATTTTCATTCGCCTTTGCGCCGAGACCGACAAAATTGAGCTCCTTCAGAGCAACTTCTACCCGCTCTTTGGCCGGCAAAAGTGATTCTCTTCCAAAATTAATTCCGACCAAAACGTTTTCCAGTGCAGTCAACGAAGCAAACGGGCGCACCAGTTGGTAGGTCCTGGCAATGCCCATCCGACAGATCCTATTGGAGCCCAGTCCGGTGATCCTCTTGCCGCAGAACAAGACCTCGCCGGAAGTGGGCTTGAACGCTCCGGCAATGACGTTGAAAAGGGTTGTCTTGCCTGCGCCGTTGGGCCCGATAACTCCAATAATGTCCCCCTCTTCTACGGAGAAGTCGACATCGGCCAGTGCGATCAAGCCTCCGAAGCGTTTGTTTATCTCTTGGCATGCCAGAATGGTCCCCATAGGGAATTCCTACCTCCCTGTACTACAAATCCACGTTTTCTTGTCGTACCGCGAAGATTTCTTCGGCAATTGGCTCCTGAATTCGGGTTTGGATACACCCGGCACCTACCGACCGGGAGCAACGTCCAGACCCCCTGCGTAGTACGATGGTACCTGCGAGACCCAAGCTCGTACGTGACGCCGGTGCCTGCAACCGCCGGTTGGTTGCGGTTCTAACCGCCTCCGTTCGCTCACTGCCGATCCAGATAGCTAATCTTCTCACCCAGTCCCAGTATATCGAGAATGGGCCGGAACCACCGGGTGCGGACCAGCCCGCCCGGCATGAACAACCCTATCAGAACCATGATTGATCCATATATGGTCAAATGCATGTAAGGGATTTTTGTCCAGAGCAACTCCTGCAACGATGTGAGGAACACAGCTCCCAACAATGGTCCCACGAGTGTCCCCGTCCCTCCAAGCATGGCCATAACGATGGGGCTGAGGGCTATCTCCAAGCCAAAGACGGCATGCGGGCTTATGTACGTGACGTTCCACACATACACTGCGCCGATGAGACTTGCCGGTATCGAGCTGATGACCAGGGCGAGACACTTGTAAAGGTTGGTCGGCACACCAAAGGCCCGAGCCACTTCTTCATCTTCCCGGATGCTGAACAATGCCAGGCCGAACCGTGACCGAGAGATCCGGTAACTCGCAATCAATGTCGCGGCCACTATCAGCACGGACAGGTAGTATGCCGCCAGACTGTGGTCTCCGGAAGGAGTGGAAATTCCGCCGGCTCCGCCGGTGAGGCCTCTGAGATTCTTGCTCAGCACTTCCATGAGGCTGATCATTCCGAAGGTTCCGAGGGCAAAATAGGCCCCCCTAAGGCGAAACAGAGGGTAGCTGACCAAGGCGGCAAACAGGGCGGTTATCACCATACCGCCGGCCGCGGCCGGCGCCAAATGAAGACCAAGGTTGAGGAGAATCGCCGTTACGTAGGCTCCCAGGCCGAAAAACGTGGAATGTCCGAGGTTCATGTAGCCCATGTAACCCCCGACAATATCATAGCCGGCAGCCAACGAGAGGTACACGCACAGCAGAAAAATCCACACCAAGGCATACGAACCCGCAAACCACGGCAGAATAAACAAGACCGTCCCTGCCGTTGCCAGGGCAATGAAAGGGCGCATACTGCGATAATCTCTGCTCATACGCGTGTACCAAAGAGTCCCGAAGGCTTAATTATAAGAATGGAAATCAGCAGGACGAAGGCGATACACGGCGCCCACTCCGCACCGATGTAGTAAGCGGTCAGCGCCTCTGCCAATCCGAGAATCAGCCCTCCCACTACCGAACCGACAAGACTTCCCAGTCCTCCGAGAACGACAACGCAGAGGTATTTCACCGTCAAGGGAATGCCTATTACCGGCGTGACCGTGAAGAGGGTAACGTAAAAGGCGCCTGCGGAAGCCGCCAGCGCTACGCCGAGGCCGAAGGTAAAAGCCGAAATGTGGGAAATCGGCACACCGACAACTTTGGCGCCTTCCCGCGATTGGGTGATCGCCCTAATGGAGCGGCCGACATAGGTCCGCTTGAGATAGGCTTGCAGAATCACAGCCACCACACAAATGAAGAAGAGAATAAACAGCCTGAGAGAGGAAATCACCACTTCACCGACCTGAATGGCAGGCAGTGAGTAGGCGATTCCCGTCACGGGACGTTCCCAGAAAAATGCCGTGAGATCCTCAATGGCCAGCGAGGCCCCCAGCGTTACCAATATGGACGCTATGAGAAGCTGATGGGGAGGCTTGTCGCTCACAGGTCTCAGAAGGAGCAGATAGAAGCCCACGCCGAACGCTACGAAGAGAGGGATAACCAGCACCGCCGAGACAAAGGGATTTATTCCCAAGAAGGCGAATGCCGAATAGCTCACCAGGGATCCAAGCATCAGGAACTCTCCGTGGGCCAGATTCAGCACATTCAGGACTCCGAAACTTATGGATAGACCAAAGGCCGCCAATCCATAAATTCCGCCCAACAAAAGGCCTCCCACCAGCAATTGAATGATATCCGGGGACATAACACCTCTCAGACCGGCTGACTATTTCCAGGCCGGACGAGGATACACGTGTTTTCCTGTTGCAACGTCCTTCGGCCAGACCACCACATATTTCCCTTCCTGAACCTGGGAAGGATAGGTGTTGATGGTCCCATAGCCCGTTTCATGAAACTCGGCGGTACCCAAAACGGTTTCAAGTTTCAAGCCCTTCAATGTTTCCATGAGAATCTTCTTGTCCAACTCTCCGGCTTTCTCCAACGCGGCTTGGACAATCTGGAAGGCAGCCACGTATGCCGGCGCCCACGGATACATCGGTTCGGAAATCTTGGATTGCTTGAGAACGTCCATGATCAGCTGAGTGTCGCCAAGCTTCATTCCCTCTACCCAGTAGGACTGACCTACCACATACTCAGCGTCCTCTCCGAGGGGTTCCTTAAAGATTCCACTGTGATGAATGCAATGAAACTCTTTGGGGTTGAGTTTCATCTCTTTGGCCTGCTTCATGAAGTTGACGGCAAAGGGGATGTTGGACGATACGTATACGATATCCGGATTCTGCCCTTTAAGCTTCGTGATGGCAGGAGTGAAGTCTCGCGTGTCCGCGGGAACAATGTCGCTGCTGAGGACTTTCAGGCCTGACTCCTCGGCCAGTTTCTTCGAACCCTTGAAGACACCGAGAGGATGAAGCGTGTCCTCAACCACGAAGGACACGGACTTGGCCTTTCCTTCGGACTTGATCATGTCCCAGTAGCGCCAAGTGTAACGGGGGCCCAAGTCGATGACGCCCACCAGCCACTTGAATCCTCGGCTGTAGATCTTGGGAGAATTAGCGCATACGGCAACGAATGGGATTTTGTGATTCTCGCCCGCGGTACTTGCGGCAAACGTCAATGGACTACTGTACGGGCCGAGCATAAGATTGACCTTGTCAACGGTTGCCAGTCTTTCATAGTATTTTTTCACCGTCGCTTGATCGCTCTTGTCGTCGTAGATGACGAACTTTACGGGGAGACTCTTTCCATACTTCTTGAGCTTGATACCGCCTTTCTTGTTGACGATGTCGGCCCATGCTTCCATCAGACGCTTAAACGGCCCTATCTCTGATGAAAAATGCCCGCTCTGGGAGACCGTGGCTCCAATCAGGATTTGATCGGGGACATCTGCAGCAGTCGCGTGCAGCGGGAACAAACCCACCAACAGGACCATCATCACGGCGGCCGTCACATGCGCTATGGCTTTCATCTTTGCCTCCTTAGATCGTGGAATTGGTGATACTGACCCTCAACTGTCACGATTGTCAAGTGTGGACTTATTACATCATTGGAAGACTGCCCGTATATCGGTCCTCTCCTCGGACACCGAAAACCTCCAGGGTCGCTTCTCCCATGTAGGCTCCCTGCATCCCGATATGCCTGCCGGCGCCTTCAGTGTTCAACTCTCCCGCATAACTCTCTTGGCTTTTCCCTCGAAGCGCGGTAGCTCTCCGGGTTTGGCGATTTCCACTTCCGGGGTAACGGTAAGGCGAAAGCGGATCGTGTCGACCAGTTCCATAACCGCCTTCTCAAGTACCTCTCGCGGTACGTCGGGTGTCGCCGGTTCCACCTGGATCTTCAGACGTCTTCCCGACGTCATGGGAGGCACAACGAGCCGGTATTCGGTAGAGAATTCCTCGTGCTCGCGAATCAGATTCTCTATGGCAGAGGGAAAGATATTCACTCCGGCAAAGTGGAACATATCATCCGCACGGCCAAGGACGCCTCCGTCGAGTCTCAGAAAGGTTCGTCCGCATTCACATTTTTCCTTGTCGAATCGAACCAGATCCTTTATGCGATAGCGCAAGAGAGGCATACTTTCCGTGCAGAGATTGGAGAGGACCAATTCTCCCAACTCACCGTCTTTCACGGGTTTGAGCGTTTCCAAGTCGAGGCATTCGGCATAAAACATACTCTCGATCACGTGAGTGCCGTTCTGAAAGATGCATTCGTATCCGAAGTTTGTCGTCTCCGTTGACCCGATGTCGTCGTAGCACCGTGCACCCCACAATTCCTCTATAAGGCGCCTGGTGGAGGCTACGGTCGCACCCGGTTCCCCGGCTGTTACCACCGTCCTCACAGCGGATTCGGTCAGCGGAGTCCCCATCTCCTTCGCAAGCTCTCCCAGGTGGACAATGTACGTTGGGGTTCCGCACACTGCGGTCGCTTTCCATTCAAAGATATTCTTCACGCGGTTCTTGGAGGACTGACCGCCTCCTGGTATTATCAGGACTCCCTCTTGTCCGAGCGCAGTGGAAAAACCCCACCACGCGATGTGAAGACCGAAGTGAAACGGTACGAATAGTACATCGGAAGGGGTCAATCCGTAACCGTACATGAAGTGCATGAACTGTTCATGAAAGTGGACCGTCCAATCGGTTTTGCTAAGCAGAATCTTAACAGGAACGCCGGTAGTGCCGGAAGTCTGAAACGCTCGTACGGCATCTTCCGGAGGCACGCACAGAAAATCCCCCCAGGGAGGGCACTCGATCTGGCTATCTCGCAATTCTTCCTTTACGGTGAATGGAACCTGCTGAATGTCCTCGAGCGTGCGGATGTCATCTGCCGTGATTCGCGCCTCATCAAATTTCCTGCGATAGAACGCGCTGCGGTCATACACATACCGCATCTGCTTTTTGAAGCGCTGCAGTTGGAGCTCCTCCAATTTTTCTCGCGGGAGCGTCTCCACGTCTTGTCGCCAATAGAGCACCTTTTGCATCTCCATCCTCTTTCTCGATAAATACGTCCGACCGGGTTGGGCGTTGGGCGGCTCTCCTCTTTGAAGCCCGGCCTATCTCCCCGGGGACCTCCTTACGTGATCTTTCCGAGAGCTCTCAGTATTTTTTCCGGGGTGAAAGGCGTCGAATCCAATCTCACTCCCGCCGCGTCGTAAATGGCATTGGCGATGGCAGCCAAGATGGCGGAAACATAGCCTTCTCCCACCTCCTTGGTGCGATAGGGGCGATCGATCTCAAAACTCTCGGTGATGACATCAATATGTTCCGATGCGGCCACATTGTGAATGCAGGGCATGTGGTATTCCAGCCAGTTGGGATTCAGGGTGCGGCCTTCCTTCATCAACACTTCTTCCATGAACGCGTGCCCGAGCGCCATGGATACTTGGCCGTCGATCTGGCCCTCGACCAAGAGCGGATTAATGGGAAAACCGCAGTCATGGGCAGTCACCGCGCGTATGAGACGAACAACGCCGGTTTCGGTGTCCACTTCAACTTCCGCGACTTGCGCGTCAAACGCGTAGTTCTCACTCCACCGGCCTTTGGTGGTGGCCAAGCTCGGATGAGTGGGCGTATCACGCATGGTGCGCCAGTGACCGTCACCGATAATCGGATCTCCGCGATGCGTGCGGATACTTGCCGCCACGAGTTCGGCGTAGCTCATCCTGACGTCCGGCGACCCGATAACGTAAGCGGTTTTGTCTTCGAGTACGAGGTCGTCAATGTTGGCCTCCATTACCTCGGAGGCTATCGCCAGCAGTTTCCGGCGGACTGCGGCGCCGGCTTCCCTGGCTGCGTTTCCTGAAACGTACGCGTTCCCGCTGATCCAGGAACCAATGTCCACAGGTGTCGTCTCCGTATCGGCCGCAATCACCTGAATCTCTTCCACCGGCATCTTGATCTCTTCGGCAACAATCTGACAGAGGATGGTCTCGGCCCCTTGACCTATGTCCATGGCCCCGGTAAGTATCGTGGCGGTTCCGTCGTCATTCATCTTAACGACCACCGAGGAGCTATTGGGATAGATCAATGAGCCTCCGAAATAGGAGCTTACTCCAATACCGATACCTTTTCGATATCTCTCGGCCGGCCCGGCCTTCTTCCTCGCCTTGCCATATTTCCGTATGAAATCGGTATGCTTTGCCGCTTCTCTAATGCTGTCGGAAAGTCCGCAGTTATGCACGTTATCACCATTGGGAAGCTCTTCGCCCGACTGTCTGGCATTCCTTAGGCGGATCTCAATAGGGTCTATTCCCATTTCCTCGGCGATGGCGTCCAGTTGGGACTCCACCGCAAATCGGATCTGGGGCGCGCCGTGTCCTCGCTGAGGCGCCCGTATCGGGTTATTGGTATAGACGGCATACCCGTCGTATCTCAGGTTCGGTATCCTATAAGGAAGCATCGCAAAACCCCAGGAAAGAAAGATCACGACTACGCCGCTTCCTCGATATGCCCCGCAATTGTTGATGATCCGATATTGTTGAGCCACAAGCGTTCCGTCTTTCTTTACCCCTGTCTTCACCTCGACAAGGAGGGGTTGACCGTGACGATACGACGCAAAAATCTCGGGTCTTGAAGCGATTATCTTCACGGGACGGCCGGACTTCATGGAAAGGAGCGCAGCGCAATATTCATGAGCGAACAGATCGATCTTTCCTCCGAAAGCTCCGCCCACATATGCCTTCTGGATGCGCACCGCCGACTGGGGCAGTCCGAGGGTTTTTGCAAGCTTTGCTCGCTTGAGGAAAGGGCCCTGGGAGGAGGTCCAAACGTTTAGTTTGCCCTCAGGCTCGAAACTGGCCACCGTGGCTTGTGGTTCAAGGTATCCGTGGGTTCTCAGATGACTTTCATAGCGATTTTCCACCACGTAGTCGGATTGCGAGAAGCCGGAGGCAATGTCTCCCCATTCCGATTCGGTCTTGCCTGCAATATTACGATAGTGCTCGGGTACTTTGGGGTGAGTGGGGTGGATTTCGGGAGCATCCATGTGCATGGCTTCCAAAGGATCGAACACGGCCGGAAGTGGTTCGTAATCTACTCTTATCAGATTGAGGGCTTCTTCTGCAGAGTATTCGTCGACAGCGGCTACCGCGGCGACTTCTTCTCCCACGAATCGGACCCGGTCGGAAGCCAGGCAATCCTGATCGGCAGGGTACCGGGGAGTTTCTACAAAGCCATGTTTTACGCCAAGCGTGTCCTGATAGGTGATAACCGCTTTGACCCCGTTCACGCGCTTCGCGAGAGAAGTGTCGATGTTCAGGATTCGAGCGTGGGGGTGCGGGCTGCGCAGAATGCGCCCCACAAGCGTACCCGGCAAGTGAAGATCCACCGTGTAAAGAGCACGTCCGGTGACCTTGTCCGGCCCATCTTTTCGAAGTACGGATTTGCCTACGTAATCCAGTTCGCTCATTTGTCTGAGTCCTCAACGCTTCCACGAGACATTCTGTCCGCTGCCGCGTGGACGGCTGCGACGATCTTGTTGTAACCGGTGCATCGGCAGAGATTGCCTTCGAGGGCTTTCGTTATCTGATCGTCGGTCGGGTTGCTCGTCTCTTCCAACAGGGCGCTTGTGGACAAGACCATTCCCGGGGTACAGAAACCACATTGGACGGCCCCATGCGCCAGGAACTCCTCTTGGATCGGGTTCAACACGTTTTGGGATGCGAGACCCTCAATTGTGGTGATTTCCATGTCCTGGCAGTCGGCAGCCAATGTCAGGCACGAGAGTATCGGTTTACCGTCGGCAAGAACCGTACAGGAACCGCACTCTCCGGTTCCGCATGCTTCTTTTGTGCCCGTTAAGCCCAAATGGTCCCGGAGGCATTCGGCGAGCGACACCTGAGGTTCAATTGCCAGCTCGTAGGAATCGCCGTTGATGGAAAGCTCAATCAATATTTTCATTAGAATCTCTCCTTCATGACCTGAAGGCGTCCGCGTCGCGTCCAATTCTTTGCCGTGCCCGCTGCAAGCCGTCCCTACAGAGTGTCTCGATACATTTCCGCAAGTACGACCTCGAATAACCCAATCGCGGTGTCGGAGCGATCTCGTCGCGCGTGACCTCCGCCGCCTCCGCGATTCGGGCTTCGGAAAGTTTTTCACCGCTCAAGAGATCTTCAGCCTTCTTTGCCCGCACCGGAGACGCCGCTATCGCGCCTACCACGATTCGTGCCCTTGCGCACGTCTCAAGGTCCTCATGCATGTCGAGAAGAACCGCCATGTTCACCACGGCAAATTCCAGACCTCCCCTCGGGCAAAACTTCATGAATGCCGATCCTCGGATCTTGGATGACGGAGGAATCGCTATTGACTTCACAAGATCCGTCGCCCCGAGCCCAATTGGTCGCACCGGATCTCCCGAGAAAAGATCTTCAACAGCCTGTTGACGCTCCTGTCGTCCATCCGTGACGCATACCCGAGCTTCCAGGCAGACCAAAGCAGGCGCAGTGTCGGCCTGGCAAATGGCCCAGCATTTCTTCCCTTTGGGGAGAAAGTAACAGAGGTCTCCTCCGCGCTTGATGCACGGCTCGGCAAACTGGTAATCGTGGCTCTGGTTGAAGAAAGGGCATCGGGTTTCCAGACACAGGTTTCCGCCAAGCGTCGCCATGTGACGAACCTGAGCGGAACCAACCCAGTGGGCCGCCTCAACCAGAAGGCCTGCATGGCGCTGAACGCTTTCCGATCGGACGATATCGGCAAGCTTCATGAGCGCATCGATATGTAGATTCCCTTCCGAATCAGTGGTCGGCTCGGCAGGGGATACTCGCTTGAGACTCACCACCACGTCCGGGGAGCTGAGTCGGTACTTCATCCTGGGGAAGAGGTCGGTTCCTCCTGCAGCGAGAGTTGCCGTGCCGCCGTATTCACGCAACAGTTCCGCTGCTTCATCAAGAGATCCCGGTCGTTTCAGTTCAAACCTGGGAAGGCGCATGACATACTCCTGACCACTCTGAAGACGGTGCGCGGACATGTCCGCACTTGTTTTCCATAGGCAAATACCATGCCGGCACCGAACATTCTAAAACTGTCGTATTATCAATGCGTTTCTAGGAAGACGGGTGCAGGGGGCCGCAAGTGCGCCTCCTCTAGGAGGCACCCGACTTCCTATCTATTGAATATAAAAGCACTGTTGCCATGAGCCCATGAAGAGGCGTGCCTCCGTCAGGGAGGCACCTGGTGCTTTGATGCACAAGTTGGGTTTCGGTGTTTATTCCGGCTCCCAGGCAGAGCCTCGGAACCAGAAAGAGGATTTCCGGGCACGGAGGCCCCGGCTACGAAAGACTTTCATAACCCCCTAGGCACCCACGGGGGGGTGCCCCTACAAATCAGGACCGTGGGACGGGCGTCCCTCTCGCTCCCAAGCTCACGCATGGGAACGAGTAGGACCGGCATCTTGCCGGTCAGACCGGCAGGATGCCGGTCCTACTGTCCAAATGACACCGCATTTGTGAGCTGCTGCACCTAGTCACGGAAGTCGCCGGCATCCAGCCCGAGTTTCTTGAGAAGCCGCTGTGCAGAAGTGCGCCTCATCCCCAAGGCTTTCGCGGTTTGCGTCACGTTCCCTCTGAAACGTTTGAGACAGGATTCTACGTATCCGTACGTGAAATCATGTACCACTCGGCTGCGCATTGACTTAAAAGCGTCCTCTTCTTGAAGAAACGAGCCGGAGCTGCTCATGGCCCCCAACGCCTCCGGCGGGACCAGGTGACGCAGCAAGACCCGTCCGTCATCGGCCAGCACAAGAGATCTCTGAACCGCGTTCTCCAACTCTCTTACGTTTCCGGGCCACGTGTACGCCTTCAATGCATCGAGTGTGTCTTCGCCGAACTTGGGCACTTTCGCCAAGCCCAGTTCGGCGCCGTGTTTGTTGGCAAAGTGCTTGACGAGAAGCGGGATGTCATCGACACGATCCCGCAGGGGAGGGATTCTCAGACCCACCACATTGAGCCTGTAGTACAAGTCTTCCCGAAACAGACGCTTTCTGACCTGGTCTTCCAAATCCTTGTTCGTTGCGGCAATGACCCGAACGTTTACGTTTACCGGTCGGCTGGAACCGAGGCGAAATATGATGTTCTCTTCTACGGCCCGCAGGAGTTTGCCCTGCAAATCCAGCGGCAGTTCACCGACCTCGTCCAGAAAAATGGTTCCGTCGGCCGCGGTTTCAAAATACCCTTTGCGATCCGCATACGCGCCGGTAAACGCGCCCTTAACATGTCCGAACAGCTCGCTGTCCAGCAGAGCGCCGGATAAGGCGGCGCAATCGGCTACCACGTACTGATGCCGGCTCCGGGAACTGCACGCATGGATTGTCTTGGCAACCAGACTCTTACCCGCACCGCTTTCGCCAACGAGAAGAATGTTGCAGTTCACTGCCGCCACTTTGTCGATGAACCGGCGCACTTCGTTGATGGCGTGTGAATTCCCCATCGGAAAGGATTCTCCTTCCTGGTCTTGCAACCGGCGCCGAAGACTGCTCATTTCACGCCGCAACTGTTGTTTCTCTGCAACGTTGCCGACCACACGCAGAAACTCATCCACATCGAAGGGCTTGGTAAGATAATCGCACGCTCCACATTTCATGGCCTGAACAGCGGTTTCCACTGCAGCGTACCCCGTCATCATGATAACGTCCATTGACTCGTTGAACTCCCTTATTTGCTTGAGGAGTTCGATCCCGTCCATGCCGGGCATGCGGATATCCGCCAAGACCAGATCGGGTGAGCTTTTCCTTATGATATCCAGCGCAACGGAGCCGTCTTTCGCCCCCACCACATCGTATCCTCTCTTGGCCAACAGGCGAACACACCGTTTGCGTACGGAATCTTCATCATCCACGACCAGGATACGAATGGGCTCCGTCATTCTGCGCCTCTCACGAGTCTTCATGGTATGCGGGCAGTAAGATCTGAAATACCGCTCCGCCGGCTTCACGATTTGTGAATCGGAGGTCTCCTCCGTGCTCTTTGATAATTCTCATGCTGACCGCCAATCCCAAGCCGGTCCCCTCATTCGTGCCCTTGGTTGTGAAAAAGGATTTGAAGATTTGATCGCCGTATTCTTCGGGAATACCCGGGCCCGAGTCGGAAATGGAGAGGCTGACCCACTTGCGGTCGTCTCGGTCGGTCGTTTCCGTGCGTACTCCGATGCGGCCGCCGTTGGGCATGGCGTCACAAGCATTCTTGACCAGGTTGATGATGACCTGCTGGAGATCATTGGAATTCCCCTCCACAAGAGGCAAGGAGGAAGAATAGAATTTCTTGAACGAGACTTCGTCCAGTTCGGCCTGACGCTGCACCAGAATCATTGCTTCCTCGGTCACGTCATTGAGGTTCAACGGCGTCTTTCCTTCCGGCAGCCGCCTGGAGAATTCCAGGAGTTTCTGGACGATCCTTCTGCACCTTCCCGCGTCCGATTCGATCTCGGTAAGTTCCTCGTGGAACACATCAGGGTCGAAGTCCCCCTCTTCGAGGCCCTCAAGAAGCATTCTGACCGCCATGATCAACCCTCCCAGAGGGTTGTTGATCTCATGGGCCACTTCACTCGCGAGCGTGCCTACGAGAGACATCTTCTCGGACTGGCAGAGTTCTTCCTTGAGCTTCTCCACTTCCGAGACGTCGGTCACCGCGACGACCATGCCGCTTGACCTCTCCTCGCCAATGAACGGTGAAGCACAGACCAAAACGGGGATCTTTCGTCCCGACCGGGCAACGAATCTGGCCTCGAACGAGGAACTGCCGCGCAACGTTTCCCCACTCTCCACAAGCTTCCCGAACAGCGGAACGCACTCTCTTGTTACGATCTGAGTGTAGTGCAGGCCGATTAATTCGCCGCTTCCGAACTCGAGGAGGTCTTCCAGCCGCTTGTTGGCGAAACTGATTACGCCGGACGATCTGATAATCTGAACTCCATCGTTGAGCGACGCGATCAGGTTCTCGTTGAAGGCCTGAAGCCTGGCCATTTCCCGGTCGGTACGTTCCTTTTCCTTCTCCCGGGTGAGATCTCGGGCTACTCCCACCATACCTATCGGACGGTCCGATTCATCGGTTAAGGGCACGCATCTCACATGCGCGGGGAAACGTTTCCCTTCTTTGGTCTTTAGGATTATTTCACCGCGGTATGGTTGGTTGCGACGGATGTTCCCCAATACGTCCGGCTCAATCGCCCCCAAGATGGCGATATGACGGTTGAGCACCTCGTCGGACTCATATCCGAACATTTCTTCGGAGAACCTGTTGAAGGAAATCAGTCGACCTTCCAGATTCGTCACCACGATGGACTCAATGATGTTCTCGAGAACATTCTCGATGAACTCCTTAGTAGTCTTCTTAAGGCCCAGAATGAATTTATCCCAATTGAGAGATCCGGAACCGAAGGGGGGATCGGAGTCGGCCGACCGGCCGTTTTGGAGCCCGAATCAATGACGAGTACACGTGAACAGTTGCTCTTGTTGCTTCATAGTCCCAAGGTTCTCCAGGTAAGATGCAAACGAGTAGAGCCGGCAGAGTCGAACTTCACCGACTATTGCCGTGAGTACGAACACCGCGCGAACCGTCACTGACCCAAACGAGATCTTAGTGTACCAAGAATGGAGGCGACGCGTCAAGCCGGCTTACCGGGAAGTTTTTGAAGAAGTTATACCCATCAACTTGAAAATACGTGCCCTTTTCATTTTAACCGGCATCCCACCGTTATCGACATCGGTTTTCTGAAACCCGGAAGAAAGAAGTTTAAAGTCGGAAATCAGTCTCACATTTCCATAGCTCGGCATGCTATGATGACAAAATGGGGTTTAACACAAGGCTGATCTCATTCTGCCTGTTCCCTTGCGGGCCGAGCGTGTTGTTTTCCGTCTCTTCGGCATCTAAGCGGATTTCATCGCCGGCGTTGACCTATTTCAAAGTAATAACGGGTGAGCACCCGGGTTTTCCGGAAATCTGATTCATGACCGACCAAGAAATTTATTTGCAGGATTTGCAGGAGCTTGAGGATGAAGACACTCCGTCCCTGGTAGACAGGGGGAGTGTTATGACGGAGACAATAGACCTTCAGGAGATGATGCGCGAACTCGACGCCCCTCTGCCGACGCCTACTTCAACGGGATTTCAAGTTACCGGATTCGGGAAGCTTCTGGAGTCCGTGCCGATTCCCGTCTTCCTTCTCGACCAGTCTCTCAATGTTACATTCGCCAATCAAATCTGCGAAAAACTCGTCCCTGATCCTGCAGGTATTCAAGGTACCTCCTTCCTCCAATTCTTTCCGCAACAGGCAGCGGCGGATCAGGTAGCGGTGCTGGCTGAAAAGGTGTTTTCCATTCGGCAGACGCAGGTTATCGAGGCGGTAATGGGGACGCCTAAGAGGAAATTGTGGGGGCGCGTCCACCTCCGGCCTATTCGCCAAGGCGTCACGGGATCGATTCTTGCTCTCGTGGAAGACCTGACTCTCGAGAAGTCTCAGCTCGTCTTTCAGAAGAGACTCCGAAAGGAGCTCGAAAAGCGAGTCGAAGAGAGAACGAGGGAACTGGCAGCCAGCAACAAGCAGCTCAGCCGGGAGATCGAAGAACGTCGGCAAGTGGAAGAGGAACTAAGGAGGCATCGCCATCAACTCGAAGAACTAGTGGTCGAACGAACGGCCGACTTGAATGCTGCGGTCAACAGGCTGAAGCAGGAGATTATGGAACGGAAAAGGGCCGCCAAGTCGTCGGAAGTCTCCCGACGTCACCTCGAAGCGGCATTTCGTGCGAATCCCGCAGCAGCTTGTATATTTTCTCTCGAAGATGGGCGTTACACCCAGGTGAACGAAGCCTTTTCCAAGCTGACAGGCTTTGAACCCGCCGAAATCATAGGGCACACCGACGAGGAACTCAACCACTGGGTCCGGCTAACCCATCGTGATCAAATGGTTCGGGTCCTCAAGAAGAATGGTGCGGTTCGCTCCTATGAATCAGTCTTTCGGGACAAGAATGGGCAGACATATGTCATCAGTCTGTGGGGCGAACTGATGGAGATTGACGGTGCACCCTATGCCATATGCATAATGACCGACATCACGGAACGCAAACGGGCCGAGAGGACCCAAAGCCGACTAACAACGGCCATAGAACAAGTGAACGACACCATTCTCATTACCGATTCGAGGGGCCGAATCAAATATGCCAACCCTGCGTTTCAAATGATGAGCGGGTATTCGCAGGAAGAAATCCTCGGCAAGAGTATCGATCTGATACAGAGTACGGATCAAGGGAACTCGATTCCGGCCGAAGCTAAGTCTATCCTCACGCAGGGCAAGTCGTGGAGGGGCCGTGTCAAGAGCCGGAAAAAGGACCGCTCCGTTTGTGATCTGGACGCAACGATTTCACCTGTGCGTGGCCACGGAGCAAAAGCCGGCAACCTGGTGATCGTGGAACGTGAAATTTCATTGGAGCAGACTCCCGAAAACGCGGCACGGCGAGATGAAAGGAGAAAAGCCGGCGACCGGTCCGTAAAACAAATAGCCGGCGTGCTCGAACATCTGCTGTTGGGTTTGACGGGGTATGCCTATCTTGCCAAGGATGAGGGTTCTGAAGGTACTCGGCGAGCAGGCGACCTGGAACAAGTAATCGCCATCGGGAAAAGGGCCCGTCAACTTGTCGAAGCAATTGGAACCCTGACCGGATCCGCTCAAGAGCCGCCGACGCCGGTCGATATCATGGAGATTAGCCTGGCCGTCCTACAGGAACTGAGGCGGTTGAAACCGGAAAACATTGAGATATCAGACGATGGCGTGCCCGTGGAAACCATGGTGCTTGCGTCGGAAGAGCACGTGCGTTTATTGATTACGGCCCTTTTTGAAGGTGCTTGCCTTATCATGGAATCCAAGGGAGGCGCCGTATCTGTCAGCCTCTCGGAAGAGTTTACCGAGCCGGGCGAGTCTCATCCTCCCCACTGCGACCCGGGCCGGCGAGCTTACGCAAGACTTGCCGTATCCGGGACCCCTCGGTCAGGTTCAGCCGGTGAATCGGCCCCGAGTAGGCTCCTCGAGATTCCTTCGTCCGGCAACCAAGTATGGACGTCTTTAGCTGTAGCCCGGGCAGTGATCGAGGGCCTGGGAGGTTGGTTGGACATCAGGGGCGACGAGCAGCCAACGGTGGTGTTCAGTGCATATCTACCGATTGTTTCCGAGGAAATGGTCCAAAACAATTCAGAATAGGAGCAGATCTTCGCTGGTGCATGTGGGTAACGTTATTCTTGGGTGTATGGCTTGAACGGTCATTTCTTGGTATGGAGTGCCGTCCTGTCGGACCGACCCCAATACGTGACCGTTACACAACCGTGCACTTAGGCTGCCGCAACTACCGATGATCAACCTTTCCTCTTAACGACTTTACTCGCCCTCGTTTAATTTTGCTGTCTAAACGCCTTTGCCGGGCGCTTTTTGTTGGCTTCGTCGCGTGTCGTCGCTTATGGGAAACGGTTACGCTCCTGATAAGATCTCGGAGCCTATCCAGGGCATCTTCTCTATTTTTCAGTTGGCTACGATACCGTTGCGCCTTAATGATTACTACGCCTGCTTCTGAAATACGATGGTCATTCAGCATCAATAGCCTTTCTTTATAAATATCCGGTAGTGATGATGCCTTGATATCAAACCGCAAATGGACGGCGGTGGACACTTTGTTCACATTCTGGCCGCCGGCCCCTTGCGCACGTACGGCCTGGACGTCTATCTCTTCGCTTGGGACCGTTACTTGGTTTGATATTTGAAGCATGAAACAAGCAACCTCTTGATACCGGAAGCTCCGACGGATAGTCCGGCAGCCTCCCTTAGCGAGGCCCTTACCACGTTATGACATATTCGCACGTGGGGTCGCCCTTGGCGACGCACCTGGACTGGGTGACTTTGCCGTTTCTGATGTTGCACATGATGAGGATGCCTTCATAGACACCTTCCGTCAGAGCACAGCTGTAACCGGGTGAGACGGCGTCCACAACAACCCTGCCGGGATCGGCCGCGATCACCTTTCGAGGAACCACGTCGTCGCCTCGATGACTTTCCAAGAATCTCTCCGCTGCGAATTCGAGAAAATCCAACGGTGTCGAGAGGTGGGAGGGGAGGCCCACCGTTCTTTGAATGGTGGGGTAGACCTTTCTTCCGATCACCTTGATGGCCGCCCAACCACGCACGGCACTCGTGTGATCCATGATTGCCTGGAACACCGATTGAAGCACCTCGGTATCGTACCACCCTTCCGCATCGAGCTCGTTCCACTCCTTGCCGGTCATTTGCTTGACCGACGACAACGCGGCGGCTTTGGCTTCGGGTTTTGTCTCGAGGAGAGAACATGCGAGTGTTATAAATCTTCCTTTGATTTCGGCCATGGAATCCTCCTGAATCCTAGTGTGGCACTTACCGTATTCACCCAAAGCGGAAGGCACCGTGGACGCTCACTTTAGGTATCTGCGGACATTGCAACATCCCGTAGCGGATGTCGTGGACGCGGTGGAACGAATCGGCAGGAAGCGAAGCCCGACACTTACCAGGTTATGACATATTCACAGGTGGGGTCGCCTTTGGCTACGCACCGAGACTGCGTGACTTTGCCGTTCCTGATGTTGCACATCATGAGAATGCCTTCGTACATACCTTCTATGAGACTGCAGCTATAACCGGGTGAAGGTGCCTCTATCACGACCGTGCCGGGCTCGGCCTTTATGATTTTGCGCGGAATCACATCGGCACCCCGATGGTTGTCCAGGAATGATTGCACCGTATATTCGATGTAATCCAGCGGAGTGGACAGGTAGGGAGGGAGGCCCACTGTTCTTTGAATGGTCGGGTAGACCTTTCTTCCGATCACCTTGATGGCCGCCCAACCACGCACGGCACTCGTGTGATCCATGATTGCCTGAAACACCGATTGAAGCACCTCGGTATCGTACCAACCATCCGGATCCAGCTTGTCCCAATCTTTGCCGGTCATCTGCTTGACTGCAGACAATGCTGCCGCCTTGGCTTCCGGCTTTGTCTCGAGCAGGGAACATGCCAGCGTTACAAATCTTCCCTTGATTTCGGCCATTGGTATCCTCCTGAGATGGTATGACTATACATGAGCCGCCGAAAATAGTGAACTAATCGCTATTGTCAGAAATAATGACCGAAATCTTTGAATCTCGGCCAAAATTTGTGGCAATTGCCGTATGCGCCTCAAGAATAGGGCACCCTGAAAGCTCATTTCTTAGGCATCTGATGCGGGCGCTGGGATATTTCAAAGCAGAACGCCATGGAGGCGGTGGAACGACACGGCGGACGCGAAGCCCTTACGGTGATAAATAAATCTTTAAAACCGTTCGTTGTCGTCCGCGGCGAATTCAAAAAGGGCAACATCCGCCACACGTTCAGGAGCACGGGGATCAGCTTGTCGAGTGAGCCTTCCCGTCTCCGGACGACAGACGGGAAGCTCAACCCTTAGTGCGGCACGCTTACCATGTTATGACATATTCACAGGTGGAGTCGCCCTTGTTGATGCACCGTGATTGCTTAACCTTGCCGTTTCTGATATCGCACATATTGAGGATGCCTTCAAAGACGCCTTCTATGAAACTGCAGCTGTAACCCGGTGAAGGCGCCTCCATGACGACCATACCCGGTTCGGCTTTGATGATTTTCCGGGGAATCACATCCGGGCCTCGATGGTTGTCCCGGAATCCCTGCGCTTCAAACTTGACGAATTCCACCGGAGTGGTGAGGTGGGGCGGGAGGCCCACCGTACTTTGAATGGTCGGGTATACCCGCCTACCGATCACCTTGATGGCCGCCCAGCCAAGCAGGGGACTCGTGTGATCCGTGATTGCTTTGAACACCGATTCAAGCACCTTGGTATCGTACCACCCCTCCGGATCCAGTTCGTTCCACTCTTTGCCGGTCATGAGCTTGACCGACGATAATGCGGCTGCCTTGGCTTCGGGTTTTGTCTCGAGTAGAGAACATGCCAATGTGATGAATTTTCCTCTCATTTCGGCCATCGGTATCCTCCTGAAGCTTATTGTGGTCATACATGAACCACACAAGAAATTAAGAACTTATAGCTTTTGTCGGAAAAAACGACCGAACTATCGAGTCTCGTTCCCGGGTTTTGAACGGAGAAATCTCGCTAATCTCCCCTCTGCGAAACGGGGGTGAGCGAATTTGCCCGTGAACAACCGAACTCTCTGAATTTCGGCCGAAATTTGAGAAAATTGCTATAAGTACCGGCGTGCACGGATGTGCACGTCATGTGCTTCATTGAGAGAATCATGAGAGTCATGATACCTTCCGACATTGAACGAGGACGTGCGCTCGGGTTCGGAGCATCTCCATACCGGAAATATCTCCCTCAAGGCAGCCGTAGTCCATAGTAGCATGCGGGCGTTCGCCGAGACAAGAGTGAAATGCGCTTGGAAGGCAACCGTTGAATTGCCCCTGGAGCGCGTGTTTACCGTAGATATCATTACCATTTCAGGCTCCAACCGGAGGATGCAGTTTCAGTGACGGGGCAATGAGAGTGCGATCCTACGAGGAACGTGACTCGGGCTTCGACGAGACCGAATACTTACGGAAGTTCCAGAAACAACTCGACATTATCCTCCTCAGGGTGTACCGAGTTTCCTATCAGTGAACATCGTGTTTCCTGTGAAGGGTGAGGGGCTTTCAGGACAGGCAACAGAGGACTTCTTTCGCCCGGGGTCTTCGTTCGGCTACAGCTACGAGCCCTTAGCTCCCACCTTCCCCTCGGAGACACATGGATCCCTGCATAATGCAGACTTACCGCATTTCGGTCGTGTAGCCGGGCCGAACGAGGCCAAGTGCGTGATGGTCTCCACTAACTTTGATTAGCCGAACCGCTGTAAAGGGCCCGGCCGGATCTCATAATTCAGCGCGAACCCCCGCACCAAATTCATAAATCGCAGCACTAATCCGAGTCATCATCGGGGGAAGTTTACTGCAGAGGAAAGAGAATCACCGGGCTTCCGCCCTTTAAGATCTCGCAAATTGGCATCGGCAGGTCCTTTCGGATTACCGGTATTTTCCCCGCTCTGTCGGTTTGTGAAAACATCCGGATTGCCGAGCAGTCGAGAACACGGTCGCGGTACAACTTCCTCATGTCCCGCGACGCTCCGGCGGACGTTCTCTATGCGCTCCTCCAAAACTTTGTACCGCCAAGTTCCCTCTACTGGACCACATCGGGCGAAGTGGTGGTGATGACCATTGCCGGCCGCATAGGTACCCTTTTCGGTCCGGCATTGGGCGCGCTCGGCATCATTCTCCTCAAGGACGTAATCAGCAATTATAAGAAAGTTGGAGCTTCTTCATGGGCCTCCTTTTCATGTTCGCGGTTCCGGGCTTTAGGGGGGAATCATCGGAGTCCTGCGCGACCGGCTCAAGTTGCCCATCTCGTACTCGTTGCCGTAATGCTCACCCGAAATTCAGAGATCCCATCCGATCCAAGGCAAATTCCCTCAGTCCGCGTTTATAAGGGGGATTCAGAGGATTCCTTCATTCCAGGGTCGACGTTTTGTACTTGCCATTTCTTAGGACTACGCTATGTTGTGGTGCCGATGAAGAATCCCATAACATGTAGTGGAGGAATCGAAGCTACGGGGAAGGGTTAGCCAAGGAAATCCGACACGTGCAGCAATCAGTATCCAAGCAAAACAAAGGGCTCATCGAGACCGCACTTCACGATGAGGTTGAAAAGCGTTATCTGGCGTACGCTCTGTCCACAATTGTGTCTCGAGCGCTGCCGGACGTCAGGGACGGCCTCAAGCCGGTACATAGGCGCATTTTGTATGCCATGTATGGAATGCGGTTGGGTGAAGCCTCGAGGATGAGGAAATCCGCCGCGGTGGTCGGCGAAGTGATCGGTAAATATCATCCCCACGGCGATCAGGCGGCATATGATTCGCTGGTAAGGATGGCTCAAGATTTCAGCCTGCGGTACCCTCTGGTCCAAGGTACCGGAAATTTTGGTTCCGTGGACGGTGATTCGCCGGCGGCAATGCGGTACACGGAAACCCGCTTGAGCCCTTTTGCAGGGCTCTTGCTCAGGGAAATAGATCAGGGGACGACCGAGTTCAGGCCTACCTACGACGGCATGGGACAGGAACCCGATGTGCTCCCTGCCGCAATTCCCAATCTCCTTATCAACGGGTCATCCGGAATTGCCGTGGGCATGAGCTGCTCATTTCCTCCACACAACCTTCGAGAGGTAATCTCGGCCTGCCGGGCGGCAATCAAGAACCCCGATCTCGATGTGAAGGGTTTGCTCAAGCATGTCAAAGGTCCCGATTTTCCAACTGGAGGCGAGACCCTGGATCAGCCTGAGCGGCTGGTCGAAATTTACGCCTCCGGACACGGATCGGTGACGGTTCGCGGGACGTTTGAGATCGAAGAGCAGGGTCGGGGGCGGGCCAACCTCATTGTCACGTCGATTCCCTATTCCGTAAACAAATCTCGCCTCATAGAGCGCATCGCTGCACTTATCAGAGATAAGAAGCTCAAACATGTGCATGATGTCAGGGACGAGAGTACCGAAGACGTGAGAATCGTGCTGGAACTCAAGGGATCGGATGTCAAGCCTGATTCCGTAATGGCGTTCCTATACAAGCACACGGAACTCCAAGTCAATTTCCTCATCAACTTCATCGCCATCACTCCTCAGGGAGTGCCGGATCGGCTCGGCCTTGACCGGATAATCAGGTACTTCCTCGATTTCCGGTACGAGAAGACGGTCCAACGGTTGCAGCACAGATTGGACATCCTCCGGAAGCGCATCCACATCTTGGAGGGCTTCCGAATCTTGTTCCAGGACCTGGACAAGGCACTGGCAATCATCCGGTCGGCAAGAAGCAGGAAAGAAGCGGAGCAAGGGCTCAAGGATCATTTTGACTTGGATGACGAACAGGTGGATGCCATCCTGGAGATGCGTCTCTACAAACTCGTGGGCATGGAAATCGGTAAGCTCTTGGAGGAGCTGACGATAAAGAAACGTGAAGCAGGCGAAATAGAACGTGACCTGGCGAGCCCCGAGCGTCTGTGGCAGATAGTCGACAACGAACTGGCCGAGATCTCAAAGAAGTTCGGAGACGATCGGCGCACCAGGATCGTCGCAGAGAGCCAGGCGACGGCTCTGGAATACGATCCGGAGGAATTTGTTGACCACGAGGACACCACGGTAATTTTGTCTCGCCAAGGCTGGATCAGACGTATAAAAAGTGAGGTCGAGGATGCGTCCGGCCTGAAATTCCGAGAGGGGGACGGTCTGTTCGGTTTGGTTCGGGTGAACACCGGCCGCACTGTGGCCCTGTTTTCCAATCTGGGAAAAGTCTACGTTGTGCGTGCCATAGATATTCCCGCCACAACCGGTTTTGGTGAACCCCTCGGTAGTTTGCTCGGCTTTGCCGACGGAGAATCCGTGGTGGGAATGATAGCTCCCGACCCGGTACGGTCCGAAACGCAGGAACCCGGGCACATGGGAACGGATCAAGACTCGGGTGGTTCTGAAGATGAAGAACAAGTTCAGTTCGAGATGTTTGACGTGCCTGCGCCGGAAGAGAAAGAAGGAGAGGCCGGGCCGACCGTGACCATGGACCGCGGTGTGGTCATGACACGTTCGGGAAAGGGCTTTCGCTTCGATTATGAAATCCTTCGTGAGCCGACCAAACGTATGGGGAGAAAGCTGGTGAACCTTCGAGAGGGAGATGAGACATTGGGGGTTATTCCGGAGACCGGCAGCCTTTTGGCAGTAGCCTCCGATTCGGGGAACATACTGGTCTTTCCGCTGGATCAAGTACCCATACTCTCCGGTCCGGCGCAAGGAGTCCGAATAGTCAAGTTGAAAGCCGGATCCACGGCGGTCGCATTTGTAATGGCAAAGAGCGAAGACACGTTGGAAGTCAAACCAAAGAAAGGCAAACTCAAGGTGTTCGCCATAGGAGATCTCCCCACGGCCAACAGAGCCGGTCAAGGAAAAACATACTGCTCCGGTATCGTGGACATGGAACGGGTCATAAATGATGAGAGGCAAGTTTAATGGGTGATCTTTACACAGTCGATGACATCCAGGTTCTCAAGGGTCTTGAGGCGGTGCGAAAACGCCCGGGTATGTACATCGGAGGAACCGGGTCTCAGGGACTGCATCAGTTAGTGTGGGAAGTCGTTGATAACAGTGTTGATGAAGCCCTCAACGGCCATTGCAAGCACATGAACGTGGTGCTGAATTCCGACGGCAGCATCACGGTGTCGGACAACGGAAGGGGAATTCCCATTGAGGAACATCCTGTTACGGGAAAGAACACCATTGAGACCATTTTCTGCAATCTTCACGCCGGTGGAAAATTCGATGATGATGCGTACAAAGTGGCAGGCGGTCTTCACGGAGTAGGCGCTTCCGTCGTCAACGCGCTCAGCGAACGGATGGTGGTTGAGGTAAAACGAAACGGATTCAGGTACTCTCAGGAATTCCGGCAAGGCACGGCCGTGTCCGAGCTTCGCAAGCTCAAACCTGCACGAGGGACCGGTACGGCGGTTACGTTCAAACCTGACCCGGAGATATTTCAAGACGTTACCTTTTCTAAAGAGTTGATAAGAGAAAGACTGCAGATCAAGGCTTTCCTCATTGCCGGCCTGAAGATTCGGCTCACCGACGAATCCGAAGGGATAGGAGAGGAATTCGTCTATCCGGAGGGGATCAGGGATTTCCTGCGGCATCTCGTGAACGAGCGGCCCGCGATAGATGCTCAACCGTTCCATTATCAGTACGACAACGGCTTGCGGTTGGAGGTCTGCATGGCCTGGACAGCGGACACCTCGTCTCGCATATTGTCGTTTGTGAACTCCATTCCAACTCCCAACGGAGGCACACACGAGGGGGCTTTCCGCAACGGCATCACACGCGCGGTGCGCACATATATGGAGAAACGCAACGGCTTGCCCAAGGGAGTCAAGGGGATAGCAGCCGAGGACGTGCGAGAGGGACTTGTAGCCGTGGTATCGGTTTATCTGACCGGGAATCTGGAGTTCCAAGGGCAGACCAAGGAGCGACTGAACAGCAGCGAGGCCCAACAGATAGACCCAGTGATCAGAACCGCATTTGAAACATGGTTGCATCAGAACCCGAGTCAAGCGGCGGCCATAACGAACAGGATTGTCCTTGCCGCACAAGCCCGCACGGCATCCCGGGCCGCGCGGGATGAAGTGAGCCGCAAAGCGGCCACACGACGCCTCACTTTACCGGGCAAGCTGGCCGACTGTTCGTCGACTTCTCGGGACAAGACCGAACTCTTCATAGTAGAGGGGGACAGCGCAGGCGGTTCGTCGAAACAGGCCAGGGACAGGAAATTTCAGGCCATTCTTCCACTCAGGGGCAAGATCCTCAACGTCGAACAGGCCTCTCTGGATAAACTCAAAGCCAACAAGGAGATCCAGAACCTGATTCAGAGCATTGGAACAGGAATCGGCAAAGCTTTTGACTACTCACGACTCCGCTACGGCAAGATAATCATCAATACCGACGCGGATGTTGACGGGCATCACATAGCAACGTTGCTGCTCACCTTTTTCTTCCGATACTTGGAACCACTTGTGGAACGGGGCCACATATACTTGGCCATGCCGCCCCTCTATCGCATACGAGTCGGTTCCGGGAAGAAAACCCAAGTGCGTTACGTCTTTTCGGATCGGGAAAAGGAGAAACTCCTGAAACGGAGTAATGGAAAGGAAGCTGAAATTCAGAGGTTTAAGGGACTCGGCGAAATGGATGCCAAGACGCTCAAGAGCACAACGATGGATCCCGAGTCAAGAACGATACTACGAGTAAGCGTAAAGGACGCGGCCAGGACAAATCAGGTGTTCGACACTCTCATGGGAAGAGATGTAAGAAAACGGTTCCTGTTCATTAAAGAACACGCCACTGAGATCCAGGACCTGGATATCTGATACGCAGGCCCCATCGAACACCTACAGCCTGGGATATGTAAAGGAAACGAGTCGGCTACGGCACGCTATTGTTCGGTGCCGTCCAACTTCTTCTCTATCGCGGAAAGTCGGTTGTCGATGCTCCTGAGTTTCGCGAATATCAACTCGAGTACCGACGACATTCCTGCAGAATCCAACGGGACACTCGGCTCACCTGAGGGGGCCGGGGCGACCGGTTCCCGGTAAGGTTCCGTTACATCGCTCTCGGCAACATCCGGCTCTTGGAAAGGAGCGACCTCGAGTTCGGGCGGCTCTTCAAGGGGTGAAACTTCCGGTTCCGCTCGGTCTTCGAGTATGGGTTGTTCATCGAGTATCGGCTCTTCCTCGGATATCGACTCAGGTACTTCCGCCTCGATTTCGTCGGCTAAGAAACCTTCTTCGAAGACCTCAGACTCTTCGACGACCTTCTCCGGTTCGGGGGGGTAGTCCTCTAGTGGTTCCGGCTCCGGCATAGCAGCCAGGGATCTTACTATGGCCGACGGCGGCTCGTCCTCAGCGGCAAGAGCAGCCGCGTGTTCAGCCTCGGGCTCCGATGGGGCCTCTCTGGGGCGCAATGGCACGCCCTTAAAGAAATCATTGAATTCTTCTTTGCTGAGGTCACCGTCCCTGTATAAAGGAAGAAGCAGCCGAGCCAACTCTTGATCGGACGTCCTGTACTTCTTAATGACCTCGTTCTTTAGCGCTCCACCTCGGATGGCCTCTAACACCTCTTTTGGAGATGCCAAGTCTTTCAGCTTGGCCATGGCGTCGCCTCCAGCGGCAGGATTATCTTGAACTGGAATTATAGTGATTATGTCGTTGAACATCAAGTAAAAACCAGGTAATCACCATAGAGCCTTTTCATGGAAGGATGCGAAGCGTTGTGTTTCAGTGTTGAAACAGAGTGGGCATCGTCCGGAGAAAGGACTCAGGGTAAGTTGACTACCGGAAGGAGTTTGAAGTGTCAGATCAGATTTATCGGGCCGTATTCTCTTCGGACTGGAGCGAATGCCTATCGCCGAACGGCCCCTTCGATCCGCTATGGTTTAGTTATCCGGAACTCAAGCCGGACCTCTCTACAATCTTTCAACAATACACCGGGAATGCCATATCTCTCGCCGAGGCGGTTCACAGAATCGAGGAATTGCTGCCGGCTCCATTGACCCTGCAGCAGATGGACGCGTACCTGGATGCGGATTTCCGCACATATGCGGGGGTGCCCCGGTTTATTCAGTGGTGCTTGGACCAAGGCATTCTCTTCATGATCAATACCACGGGGACGCACGCGTATTTCCAGCGGGCGTCGGCCAAGGGCCTGATCCCTCGGGTGCCCGTGGTGGCGGCCAATCCCATGCTCAGGTTCGATGAATCCGAGTGCGAGTACATGACTCGTGAGATAGAGGACAAACCTACAAACACCCAAGCGGTACTCCGCTTGATGAATATATCTCCCGAGAAACTCCTGGTCATGGGAGACAGCGGAGGAGACGGTCCACACTTCAAATGGGCCGCCGAAGCAGGCGGATATCTCATAGCGAGTATGGCCAAGGCTTCTCTCAAGAAGTTCTGCCAAACCAACGGAGTTCAAATTAACACATTCTTCGGACTGAATTACGAGCAAGGCGAGCCGAGGAATGTCATGGAGGAAATGAAAGTGGACTTCATGGAACTGGCTCATGTGCTCAAGGATGTCCTGGGCATTACGTAGTCCACACTTAGTGCTCCGCGGCGCAAATACGGTCGCACAACCTGAGCCGTCTTCCCGGCGTAGGCCGGGAACCAGTCTTCTTTTCCCGGACCCCGGCCTACGCCGGGGAGACGGCGGGCAGGGACGCCCGCCCCACGGTCCAGACTGAGCTTCGAGGCAGTCTTTCGTAGCTCGGACCTCCGTGCCCGGAATTCTTCTTGCCGGCACCCAACATGGCGGCGAGACGAAAATGTGTGACCGAACTTATGAAATGCCGCACTTAGGAAGGCCGGTAACGATGAGATCGTGGTTGATTGTTGTCTGCTGTTTTCTGTTGCAGGCTGTTCCGACTCAGGCAGGAGATTTTGGTCTTGCGGAGAGCGTCCTGGGGGAGTACGGAGCAATCCGCTACGAGAATACCTACACCAAGGTTCCTACCTCAGGGAAGCTCATTGCGATCAGGATCACCGACAAAGGAACAATTTACTATATCTGCCGAGAAAAGAGCGGATACGTAATTTATCATTTGGAAATCCGCCCGATGAAAGACTACGCGGAAAGGGTCGAACAAGAGATCAAGGAAAAGAGTCGGAACTGGACCGGCCGGCATCCCGACGAACTACTTCTTACCAAGGAGCGGGTTGCAAAGGACATCAAGCGGAAGAACAAGAAGTATCACGAAGCCGTGTGGGTCAGGAACGAGATTGTCGTACAGCCGGCACCAAAGACTGCCGAAGGGCAACGGTAAGCAGACACTTGTCGCAATATTACAGGCCCTGAATGGCGTGGACCAATGGCGGATGAAACGATTACCTCCTGGCGGGCGTACTCGCGGTAATAGTTTTGACCGTTCATTGCCGGCACATTCACATTGAGCAAAAGGAAGGCCGGGTGCCGGTGTTCGATACCACGGCCGGCTCCTGCTGATTCCCGCGATAGGATTGCTCCTCACTATTGCGGCCAAGTTGATCCGGGAAGGATCCCGTCGGCCCGCATCTCTTCGACCGACCGCCACAACACTTTCGGGCGCCGGCGCTCCGGGTCACTGTATGAAGCCCATCATTCTGGGGAGCCACAGCACCGTATTCGGCATATAGGTCATCATTATCAGGACACTGATCTGGATGACCAGAAATGGAATTACCGCTTTGGACACGTAGATGAGGTCTTTATTTGAAATCGCGCCGGTAATATAGAGGCTGACCCCCATGGGCGGAGTGCAATAGCCGATGGCCAAGTTAACGGTCATGATGAGGCCGAAGTGCAACGGGTCCACGTTAAACGCGCCGATCATGGGTAGGAATACCGGCCCCAGGATTAAGGTTGCCGAAATAATGTCCATGAACATGCCCACAACCAGCAGAAGGCAGTTCATGGCAAGTAGGAAGAAGGCCGGGGATTGAATGGTTGCGAGAACCGCTTCGGTGATTTTCCCGGGGATGTTCTCAAGGGTCAACAACCGCCCGAAGCAGGTTGCGCCCGCAACGATGATCAACAGGGTGGCGGAAGTGACTGCCGAGGAGACCGTGATCGCCTTCACCTGGCTGAGCTTCATGGACCGGTGGATAAACAACTCCACGATAAAGGCGTAGACACAGGCTACAACAGCGGCTTCATTTGCGGTGAAGGCACCGGAAAAAATGCCGCCGAAAATGATAACCGGCAGCATCAAGGACCAAAAACCTTCTTTGAGTATGCCCAGCAACTCGCCGGCGGTGGGTACCGGCATGCGGACGATTTCTTCATTCTTCCGGAAATAGAAGTACGTGTAAATGCACGTGAGAAACATGATGAGGGCACCCGGAATAAATCCGGTCAGGAAAAGCCCTTCCAACGACACATTGCTGATCATGGAATAGAGAATCATTCCGATGCTCGGGGGAATGATTACCCCGAGATTCGGTGACGTGGTCATCAAGCCCAACGTGTATTTCTTTGGATATCCGTTTTCCAGAAGAGCGGGGATCATGAAGCCGCCCAGGGCCACCACCGTGGCCACTGTGGATCCGGAGATGGCTCCGAAAAGCCCGCATGCGAGTACGCCGGCCATGCCAAGTCCTCCGGGAAGCCAGCTTACAAGGGCGTTTGCCACTTTAATGAGCTTCTCGACAATGGTTCCGGCCGTCATGATATTGCCGCAGAGGATGAAGAAGAGCACCACTACCAGCGCGAAGTTGTCCAGGCTCCGAAAAAGAGTCTGAGCGAGCAACAAGATGGGCAGGTCGGTGAAGAGAAGGAAACCAAGGACCGCTGTGAAGAAAAGGCACATGAACACCGGCACGTAGCTCGCCATGCAGCCTAAAAGGATCAGAAGGATGATTATGTGACTCGACTCCATGAGGGTGTGTCTCCTAGTCGCGCATCTTTCCCGGGGCTTCCGTGGAGGCGGAGGGCATGAAATTCGTCGGCGCGTCCGTCATTCTTGAGCTGCTTGTGCGTTGAGATGCTCACTGATGTCCCGGTACAAGACCTGGATGGTACGAATGAGCATCGTAGCCCCCATGAGAGGCAGGATAGCGAACAGATACACAAGTGGGATCTGCATGATGATGGTCTTTTGGTTGGTCTCGACCTGTAGGGCGGCCATTTGCCACCCGTAGTAAAGCATCATCAATGCAAATACAATGGTTACCAAATTGCTGAAGTAACTCAAGGGCTTCTTCAATTTGGGGATTAACTGAACCAATGCGTCGATCTTGATCATCGAGCCGTTCTTGACCGCCACAGCCAGACCGATAAAGGTCGTGTATATGATGACCTCCCGAACCAGCTCCTCCGACCAAGCCAGCGTATAATGGAAACCGTAGCGCAGCACGACATTGACAAACAGGGCTATGAGCGCGGCCATAACACTGATGAAGAGGGTCCAATCCTCGAAGAACGAGAGGACTTTGTCGATTCCATTGAGGATCTTACCAAACATAGGACGATTCCTTCAGGGTATCCGAAAATGGGGGGCCGGCTAACCTAGAGCGAAATTAGGAAATCCTTGCCCGGGGAGTCCGAGAAAGAGATGGAATGGCTCGCTTATCCCGTGACGATTCTCAGGAGTGCGAAGGGGGCCGGTAAGCGGCCCCCTGTCGGTAGCTTTTCGATTATGGTTTGTAGCCGATGTAGCCCTGGACCTCCTCCAGGTAGTTGGCCGGCTTGTAGGTATCCCCCGGATAAAGCTTGTTGATTTCCGGTGCGTACTTCTTCTGGACGGCGTCGCCCAACTTTCTCAACGTGGCCATCTCTTCCTTGGAAAGACTGATGAACTCGATGCCGTTTTTCTTGGCTGCAGCAATCTGATCGGCTTCTTGTTGTACCGTTTCCTTACGAATCTTGGCACAAACCTCGTGGACAACCTCTTTGAAGGTCTTCTGCAGATCCTTGGGGAGAGAATTGAACCAAGCCTTGTTGAAGATCCAAATAAACAGGCCTTGCGCATAATTCACGTACGTGAAGTACTTGGCTTGCTCGAACTTCTTCGTGATATTGCAGACCATGGGGGTGTGGTCCAAACCGGTGATGACGCCTTGCTTCAGCGCCACGGGAACGTCCGGCCACGGCATGACGACGGGACTGAAACCCCACACCTCATACAGCAACTTGTTGACCGCCGCCTCGGCAATACGGAACTTTACCTTCTTCGCGTCTTCAAGAGATCGGACCGGGATGGTCGTAGCCCAGCCGTAATTGCCGTAACCCGTAATGTCGAGGCCCATGATTCCCTGGTGATCCATGGCCATCATGAAGTGATCGAAAAGTTTCCCGCTGTTCACGAACTTGTCGAGCTTTTCAAAAGAGTCAATGAGAAACGGCAGGTTAACGAGCCCAAATCGGGGTCCCAAGTTGGTTGCGGCCACGGAGCTGACACCCATTCCCTGGATGGCTCCCATTTGGAGTTGGTTGAGGACTTCAACCTCTCCCCCAAGCATGGAGAAGGGTTTGAAATCGAGATAGATCTGACCTTTTGTCCGTTTCCAAAGCTCATCCCGGATGGCGAATCCGGCATACACGCCCTTGAGCACCGGATGGGAGACATTGGATACGATACACGTGTACTTGGCCCCTGAAGGATCAAATGCCGGCTTCCACTTATCCAGGGATGGAGCTTTTTTCCCCATAGCGGGGCCGACCAGTAAACCCAAGCTGATCAAACATACCGTCAGGAAGATTGCCGATTCTTTTACCTTCACATCAACCTCCTCGCTTTGTTGGTATTGGTCCCTAAGGTTACTAACCCCCCTATTTAGCCAAATACAGGTAAGGGCAAATTACCGTTACACTCTTCCTTAGTCAAGCGAAACATGACATTATTGTTCAACTTCACAAACATCCGGAAAGCTGCAAAGCCCCCTCTGCTTCCCCCAAGTCCTCATTGAGCCGGAAACGTTTCACGCGGATCTTCTCGGCTTGACAATGGCTTTGAAATTGTTCTACCTTAACGACGGGGTGTAAGCATCAGATGCTACGGAGTATGAAATCATGCGAGAAAAATCGTACTTAGCAGGGAAACATATTCTGGTCGTAGATGATGAACCTGATGTACTTGAATCCATAGAGGATATTCTTGATGATTGCCTGGTTGACTGCGCAAGGGATTACAAGAGCGCATCCGAAAAACTGAGAACGAAGCGTTATGACTTGGTTATTCTCGATATCATGGGAGTAAACGGACTGAAACTCCTGGAAGAGGCCGTCGACAGAAACTTTCCTGCAGTGATGCTCACCGCGCACGCGGTCAATCCCGAAACTCTGCTCTCGTCCATTCGAAAAGGCGCAATTGCCTATCTCCCCAAGGACGCGCTGCCGGAACTCGATGAACTGTTGACAAAGCTTTTCAAGGCTCACGAAGAAGGTGAGCCCCCGTGGAAAATCTTGTTCGAGGAGCTTGGCGACTTCTTCAACGAACGCTTCGGTCATGGCTGGAAGGACAAGGAGAAATCCTTCTGGTCCGAATTCGACCGTACTTTCGAGGTCGGACGAGGAATTCAGGAGCGCCTGTTACATGATGACCGGGTAGCCGGGAAAGGAGTCTGAAAGACTTCTCCTGAATCGGTAACACCGCAGTTCGCTCGGGATTGAGCGGACTGCGGTGTAAGGCGTCCTGCTTTTCAGATGACTCCGTACTTGTGAAATGCCGCACTAAGTGTCGCCGAAAGGTCTGTTAGCGTCGCACAGTGTATATGGCACGTCGGTTCGCTTTGGCACCCGGTCTTGGGAAGTCGCTTGGCTGTTCGACAACCCAGTCCCCCCATTCTCACGAGCTGCACCGCGCCCAGGCGTGGAGAACTCTCTCGTGCCCCTACAGGGCAGAGGCGGGAACGAAACACAAGTACCTCATGGTCTTGTTGCCGGTATTCCGCAACATGTGCGGCTCATCGCCGGGTATGAACACGACGCTGCCCGGACCGAGCTCGAACTCCTCCTCTCCTCCCCGCATCACGCCATTGCCTTCCAGTATGAACACTTCGTGTTCCCACTTATGGCTGTGGGGACCCGCCTCACATCCGGGTTCTACTTCAAAGAAACGCATGAAGAAGTTTTCGGCTCCCGTTTCTCGGGTCACAAGCCAACGTATGGAAACTTCACCTGTTACACCCTCTTGCACTGTCTCGGGCTTGACATCCTCGTAGTGAAACACTTTCATTCTAGACTCCATCCTCTTGTGCCTGCTTGATAGCCGTCAGCACTTTTTCAGGCGTTGCGGGGAGGTTCCTAATCCACACTCCCACGGCGTCATAAATAGCATTTATCACGGCCGGTGCCGTAGGGCAAGTGACTGCCTCACCGATCCCCTTTGCTCCGAAGGGGCCCCCCGAATCATTGGTCTCCACGAACATCGCTTGGATGTCGGGCACGTCCAGCGCCGTGGGAATGAGGTAATCCGTGAAATCCGGGGTCAGAACCTCCCCCTGATCGTCCACCTTTACCTCTTCCATCAACGCGTACCCAATGCCCATCTGAATCCCGCCTTCCATCTGGCCTTCTACGAGGGCGGGATTGATGGCCTTTCCCACGTCGTGGGATGCCGTTACCTTGAGCACCGTTACCTGGCCCGTCTCCGTATCCACTTCAACCTCGGCAATTTGAGATCCGAATGAGTACGCTTCCGCCGGAGCTCCTTGACCGCTTTCCGGGTCTATGGGAACCACCTGAGGAGAAAAGGTCGCCGACGACAGGAGCGGTTGTCCCTTCATGAAGATGCTGTATCCAGCGACGTCGGCTACCGACATCGTTTTCTCCGGATCATCCCGGACGCTTATCATGCCGTTTCGAATCACAAGGCCGTCGGGCGAAGTCTGGAGAAGCTCCGCACCGGCGTTCAGGAGCAGTTCTTTCGCGTTGGCCGCTGCCTTTCTCACCGCGGTGCCGGCAACGTAGGTAACACGGGTTCCATACGTTCCTACGCAGTATGGAGTGGTCTCCGTGTCTGCCGAGTGCACTGAAATGTTCTCCAGCGGTACACCGAGTTCTTCGGCCGCCATCTGGGCGAGAACGGTGCACGCACCCTGGCCAATATCCGAAGAGCCGACCAGCAGGTTGACCGTCCCGTCGTGAAACACGTCAAGAACCGCGCCCGACGGGTTTGGAATCGGCGCGTGGGCTTGATATTGAACACACGCTATTCCTCGACCTCTTTTCTTCATCTCTGCACCCCTCTCATTGAGCTGCCCGCCATCCCGCCGCGGCCACTTGATTAATTGCCTCGCTCAGTCCGCACGACCCCAAAGTCTGTCCACAAGCAAGGACATCCCCTTGTTTGAGGGCGTTTTTCAATCTGAACTCCACCGAGTCAATTCCCAGGGTGCGGGCAACATGCTCCATGTGCACTTCGGCTCCGAACGTTGGGGTGGTACTGCCGAACCCCCTCATGGAACACTGGGGAGGCATGTTGGTTGACACCAGATAATTGTCCACTTTCACGTTGGGAACCCTGTAAGGCCCGAAATGAAGAAACGCCTTCACAGGGGGGCCCATACTCCAACTCGTAATCGGACCGTTGTCTATGACGATCCGGAGTTGGACGGCCATGAGCGTGCCGTCCATCTTGGCTCCCGTCTTGTAATCCAGGAACATCCGATGGCGCAGGGTGGATCTCTGAAATTCGTCCTCTCTCCTCCATACCATCTTGACGGGGCGGCCTGTCTTCACGGCCAGATGCGCAATGTGATGTTCCACGGAGAGTTCGTTTTTTCCTCCGAACGCGCCGCCGACATCGGGCTTGATGACTCGGATCTTAGTGGCCGGAAGTCCCAGGGTCATTTGAAGCAGTATCCTCAATATGAAAGGCATCTGAGTGGAGGTCCAAACAGTTACCTTGCCGTCGGGATCCACATGGGCCATGCCGCCGTGAGTCTCCAAATGGGAGTGCTCAACCAACTGTGTCTCGAAATGATCCTCCACCACTCTATCGGATTGCCCAAAGCCCTCGTCCACGTCGCCTCTTCTGAGTTTACCGTGGAGAACAAGATTCGGTTTTTCCGGATGGACCAGCGGTGAATCCGGTTCCATGGCCGCCCGTGGGTCGAAAACCGGTTCGAGTTCGCGATACTCAACCCGGATCTTGTCCACCGCTTCTTGCGCTATCTCCTCTGTTTCGGCCGCCACGGCTGCAATCGGCTCACCTCTGTAACGCGTTCGTTTCTCGGCAAAGACCCGCTCATCCTGAACCTGGAGCCCGACACGGTTGTTGGGAACATCCTTGGCGGTAATAACCGCAGCCACTCCGGGCATACTCTCCGCGTCGGAAACATCGACGTTGAGGATCTCCGCGGACGCGTATCGGCTGGTATGTACCATCGCGTGGAGAGTCCCCGGGAACTCGGGAAGGTCATCGAGATACCTGGTCTGTCCCTTAACCTGTTCGAGAGCATCCAACCGGGGCACTCGCCGCCCCACCACTGAGAACTCCATAACTCTCACCTCCGCCTTTCTGAGGCCGCGCTCATGACGGCTTGCGTAATCCTCTTGTAACCGGAGCATCGGCAGAGATTTCCGGAAATGGCCCGCCTGACCTCATGTTCATCGGGATCGGCATTAGAGGCGAGGAACGCCTCACCCGCAAGGATCATCCCGGGAGTGCAGAAGCCGCATTGGCTTGCGGAGTGTTCAACGAAGGATTTTTGCAAATGAGTCGGCTCTCCGTCCTGGGCCAGTCCTTCGATGGTTGTAACCGTTTTTCCGTCAATTTGAGGGGCAAGGACGAGACAAGAGTTAACGGCTTCACCGTCGATGAGCACGGTGCAGGACCCGCATTCGCCCTGAGCACACCCCTTCTTGGTACCGGTCAATCCGAGTCTGTTCCTTATGAAATCGACCAACGTGGTGTTGGGCGCCGTCATCTCATCGTACTCCCGCCCATTCAGTACAAATTTAATTCGTAATTCTCCGGCCATCATATCTCCTTTGTGGTTTCACCGAGCCTCCTCGATAGCTCTTCTTATCAACACTTCGGCAGCCTCTTTCCTATACTCTTTGCTTGCCCTGACGTCCGAAATCGGTTGGGTTTCGTCCGCGGCAATTCGCGCGGCTTCCCGGACAACCTGGTCGGTCAACTCTTTTCCCATGAGGAACGCTTCTGCCCGGTATGCCCTCATGGGTACGGGTGCCACCGCACCGAGAGCAATCCGGGCCGACGAACAGGTCCCATTGTCCCGCCCAATAAGCACCGAGACGTTGACAACGGACAGGCACGCGGCCAATCGGATCCCGAGTTTGATGAAGTGTCCCTTTACCCGATCCGCCTCCTGGAGAGGGATTCTCACCTCCGTCAGCAACTCGCCGGCCTTCAACGCAGTCTCCTTTCGGTAGAACTCCGTCAGCGGCAGTGTGCGTTCGCCGGATGGGCCCGCAATCACAACGTCGGCATCCAATGCAAGCAGGGGGACGGCACCATCTGCAGCGGGTGATCCGTTGGCAAGATTTCCGCCGATTGTGCCTCGATTGCGGATCTGCGGTTTTCCCATGGCCTCAGCCGCGGAAACGAGAATCGGCGTGTTGCGCCGGAGCAGTTCGGACATCTCCATGCGGTGGAAAGTCGTTCGGGCTCCTATTCTTAGCGTGTCATCGCTTTGGGTTATGAAATCCAGGTCTTTTATGCGTCCAATATCGACCAGAATTTCCGGATTGACCTTTTTCTTGGCCATTTGACAGATCAGGTCGGTGCCTCCGGCGACAACTTTGGCTCGATCTCCATCGCGGTCCAAGATGGAGACTGCTTCATCTACCGTTGCCGGCGTGACGTATTCAAAGGGTTTAAGGATTGTTACCATCTGTCCTTCTCCGCTCATGGTAGGGACCGACCTCCCCTTGGAATCACAATGAGGTGCTCGGTCGGTCCTGTGAAACGGCCATGCATAGCCGATGCGACACTTAGTAGACGATTTCATAAATACGGTCTCGTATTGAGTTCCGTCTTCCCGGCGTAGGCCGGGAACCAATCTGCTTCTCCCGAACCCCGGCCTACGCCGGGGAGACGGCGGGTAGGGACGCCCGTCCTTGAAGATGACGGGCACGGAGGCCCGTCCCACGAAACAGGTCTACGGCTTCCAGGCAGTCCTTCGTAGCCCGGGCCTCCGTGCCCGGAGATGTTTCGTTTCAGACGGCCGTAATTGGGAATGAGGGGACAATACGTAACCGAACCTATGAATCGGAGTACTTATTCGTCGTACCACGCTACGGCTCGACACCATCCGGCGCTTCCGCCCACGAGTTTCACCGGGAAACAGGAGGTCGTGAATCCCCAGGGCTTGGGCAATGTATCCAGGTTCGCCAGTTTCTCGATGTGGCAGAATTCCTTGTCTCGTCCTGCGCGATGCGCGGCCCACAGGATCTCTCTATCGCCGCTGCTTTTGTAAGCCTCCCTGATCGCCCAGAACGGCCGATCCCAGCCCCAAGCATCTATGCCCATGACTCGCGACCCCTGCTCAATCAGCCACAAGGTAGATTCGTAACCCATTCCGCATCCTGAGTCGAAGTACTCCTTGGTGCCCCAATGCTTATCCGCTCCGGTCTGGATATAGACAATGTCATCCTTTTGGATGCGGTAATCGATCTTCTCAAGCGCGGTCTGGAGATCGTCGACGGTGACGAGCGATCCTTGAGGTTTGTGGCGCATGTCGAGCACTACCCCGCTTCCGATGCACCATTCCAGCGGGACCTCATCGATCGTTTTCGCCTGCAGGCCTTCCGAAGTTGGAAAATAATGCCAGGGAGCGTCGAGATGCGTGCCCGTGTGGGCATTCATCACCACTTCGTCGTTGGCATAACCAAGCCGGTCCGGAAAGTCGCCGATCGAGCACCCGAGAAAATCGGCCAATGACTGAGCAAGTTCCTCATGAGTCTGGTGTGTGATGCTCACGCTCAGTGCCTCACTCGCACTCATCTCAGTGGGTATGCTCAGGTCGTAAATCCTCTTAGGTGTCATGTATGGGAATCCTCCTGTGAGAAAGTATCATTGTGCACGGAGCTCCATAGGAAGATACGGCTCCGTGCACGTGTTAAGTCGGACGCTGTTGCCCGGCACCATCTTACCAGGGTCGTGCCGGTAACGCTTGCCTAGAATCCGACGTCCGAAGGGTCGCGCTCAGTCTTACACGTGGGCGGATCTCACCACATGAGTAGACAATCTCCATCCTGCAGTGCAAAGCTGGGATCAAGGATGGGTTGAGCCGGCCCGCCGGGCCGCCGGAGGAAAATAGCGGTCCTCATATTCATGATCCCGTACTGAGGCGGCACAAACATTTCCTTGAAACCCGGATATTTCTTGTCCAGTTGGTCGACGAGTTCCGTCACCGTACCTCCCTTCAGATGGAAGTTCTCTTCCAGCCTGCCGGTGGCAAGGGATATGTGTCCTCCGTATTTCACTACTATTTCAACCATTTCAGGTAACCTCGATTCCAAGAGTCTCCAGCTCTTCCGCAACACTCTTAAGCCCGAGATCCTCTAGTTTGCTTCTCTTGGGTACGGCCGTTTTAACATCCCAGTCACGTTTTTCGTAGTACTCGTCCAGCATGTAATCCCATGTTTCCTGGTCCAGAGGCGGATGCCCCGTGTCCGTGGGTTCGTTCATCATGCGATATGGCAGCGTGTCGTCCTTGCGACGAAATCCTTCGCGAACGATGATGGCCCTTTCCAGGTTCATGATGCGCTCTCCGCACTGGATAAGTTCGTCGAGTGAATAATCGAGACCGGTTCCCGCATTGAAAAGCTCAAGCCAATAGCGAAAATCCAGATTCAACTTGTCGCGCATAAGAAAGATGCAGAAAGGGAGGCTTTCGATAACCGCACGAGTATCGGTCATAAACTTGAGAAAAGTCCCCTTGCCTTCCTTCTTTCGAGCCACGAAAACATCTCTTAGATCGAAATCCAGCTTGAGTTCTTCAGCCGTTTCCGGAGAGATCAAGGCCGGATGAGGCGGGTACGGCGGGTACCACCGGGTATGGTCGGGCCCGGACTCACTCGTGCCGACCCCCAGTGCCGCAAAGTAGAAATTCCGCTGGGGCATACATTCGATCTGCTGCCCCTTGATCTGAAGAGCCCATTGCTCGGACCCTTTGCCGATTCGCTTGGAAGCCTTGTCCACACCGTCCGCGAGCAAGTTGGGAAAATCTCCCTCCCTCCTGGCGATCTTTGGAATCAGTTCCATGAGCGCTTCTTCGTTTCCGAACCTCAGTTCGCGGCCTTCCGTATCGGCAGTAGTGAGGATTCCTTTTTCAAAGGACTCCATCGCCCACGACAGACCGTATCCGACTTGAAAAGCATCCAGCCCCATCTTGTTGCACAAGGTCCGGGCGGCCATAGCGGTAGAAAGAGTCGTAATACCGAGCAGTGATGTGAAAACCAATTCGAGGGCCGATGTGTTTTCTCCCACGGTCCCGGCATAGGGTCCGTCGGTAATTTCGAAGTATTTCCCGCATGATGGGTATGGACAGCAGTAACAACCTCTCGGTCTCTTGGCGTATTTTCCGAGGAGTTCTTCGCCGGAGCACTGGTCTATCCCCTCATCAAACTGCATTTGCATTGCGTTGCGCGTATGGAGGTTGCCCAACTGATTGAATATCCGCATCAGTACGAGGCCCCCCATCGTTCCCCAGGCAGTGTTCCAGCTATCCATGGAGCCGTTGAAGCTCAACAGTTCCCTGACCTTGAAATAGGCCTTTTCAAACCGATCCGGATCGGCCACTTGGACCCCGCCGGACCCGCGAACCGAAACCGCTTTGAGCTTTTTGGATCCCATGACGTCGCCCAGTCCGGCCCTGCCGCCGGCTCGATTCAGGTTTCCCATCACCATCGCGGAATGAACCAGATTTTCTCCGGCCGGGCCTATGCAGCGGACCTGGATATCCCGGTCGCCCAGTTCGTCCTGGATGAGCTTCTCCGTGCGCCAGGAATCTTCGCCCCACAGGTGCCGGGCATCTTTGAGAACCACTTTTTCGTCTTCAATGTGCAGGTAGACCGGCGTATCGGCCGTTCCCTCAAACACCACATTGTCATATCCGGCGAACTTGAGTTCCGGGCTCCAGTAACCGCCAATCCCTCCTTCGCCGAGACATCTTGTCTGAGCCAACGCCGTCACCGACATCCTGGCCATTCCTACCGGGGTTCCGTCCAACGGCCCCACGCCGAAGATAAGTCGATTGTCCGGACCATAGGGATCGGTTCCGGCCTTTACCTCGTCCCAGAGAATCTTTGAGTTGATGCCCCTGCAGCCGATGTACTGGCGGGCAAGATCCCAGGGGAGTTCTTCCTTGCTGATCTTCCCGGTACTCAAATCGACTCTGAGGATTCTTCCTTTCCAACCGAAGTATTCTTTCGCCATAGTTGTTCCTTTTCAGGGATTGCTCGGATTCCGACAACATGCCTGTTATGAAGTCTCTTGGTTGCAGTCTTGCCGAGAGTTAACGGGAAAGGGATACTTCCAGGGTGCGATTACTCGAAATAGAGGCTCAACGGAACGTTTTTCAAGCAACTCTCGCCTTTTCTTTACGATCTCTTCCTCGTCCCCGAATATGAGGGCTCCGGTCGGGCACATTGCCACGCACAGGGGAATCCCCGCCGAATCCGGCTGCGGACACTTTTCGTTGCAGAACACGAGGGGAATCGAGATGGCCTGGTGGTCATCCTTGACCAACCTGATGCGACTCTTTCCGGGATGAAACTCTCGTGAAAGTATGAACGAACAGAGCAATTCGCATCCGCGACATCCGCTGCACAGTTCGGGAATCACATTGATTGTCTTCACCTGTAGCCTCCTTTTCGTTCGTACGGTTATCACCTTAGGCAAGCTCCGTGCCGGATGGAGTTCAACTTGCCAACCCCTCACCATTTATGGACGTTTTGGATTCTATGAAAGAGGTATCACTTGGCCGGCAGTTTCCGACGTGAAACTGAGCCGGACGTACGAAGATGATCAGGAATGCCTATAGGGCGCAGGCGAGCTGAGGCGCGACTGAATATGAAACGTCAGTTGCAGAAATGGAACTATTCAGCGGAGGGGGAGAGCGGTATCTGATGAGATTTCATCTTCCGCCACAGCGTCGATCGAGAAATCCCCAAGTGTTCCGCGGCCAACACCTTGTTCCAATTGAATCTCTCCAGGACGGCCAAGATGGCGCGTTTCTCCGTCATCCGGACGTTTCCCGTGAATCCCGTGGTTTCCGAGATCGGGCGATCTTGAGGTGTAATGTCGGCCCTCAACTCTCGGGGCAGGTGCTCAACACCTATGCAATGGCTCTTGGCGAGTACAAAGGCGTGTTCGATCACATGTTCCAATTGACGCACGTTTCCCGGCCAGGATGCCTGGAGCAGGATGTCCATGGCTTCTGAATCAAAGGTTCGGATGTTCTTTCCCATCAAGAAGCTGTGTTTCTTGAGAAAGTGACTTATGAGCACCGGTATGTCTTCCGGACGGTCTCTGAGAGGAGGAATGGGCACGATCATCGTATTGATTCGGTAGTAGAGATCCTTCCTGAACTCACCCTTCTCGACCATCTCGGCAAGATCGCGATTGGTCGCTGAGATGAACCGGACATCCGCTCGCCTTGTCCTGGAGGTCCCCAACGGCTCGTAGGTCTTTTCCTGGAGTACCCTGAGCACTTTCACCTGCATGGGCAAAGTCATGTCCCCTATCTCATCCAGGAAGACCGTACCACCCTCAGCAGCTTCCAGTCTGCCCTTACGAGCTTTTTTTGCATCGGTGTACGCCCCGGCGACAGTTCCGAAGAGTTCGGCCTCCAGGAGATTATCCGGCAACGCCCCGCAATTCACACGGATGAAGGGGGACTTCCTGCGGTAGCTCTGAAGGTGCATTTCCTTGGCCAGGACTTCTTTTCCCGTTCCCGTTTCCCCCAGTACGAGAATGGGCACGTCGCTTCTCGCCAGGTCGGGCAGCCTGTCCAGCGTTTCCAACAACAGAGGAGACTCCGTGATGAACGTGGGCTCCGAATATTGGGTCACCAGATGGCTGCGAAGATTTACAATCTCGGTAACATCCGAAATAATCTGTGCCACGGCTTTGAAGCCACCCTTTTCACCCAAGGGAGTCGTCACGCCTCGAATGTACACGAGATCTCCTCTCGCGTTCTTCAGCATCACCGTGGGCGCGACGATTTCTCGCCCCGTCTTCAATGCCTGAAGGAGCTTGCATTCCGTCTGACAAAGGTCCGACTGAAAAACGTCATAGCATTTACGCCCGACGACCGATTCGGCAGAGTGCCCCGTGATTCGCTCGGCAGCACGGTTGAGAAACTGAATGCGGCGTTCCTTGTCTGAAATTACGATGCCTTCTTCCAGCAGATCGTACACCGATCGGAAATCATCTACGTCCAGGTTGACCATAGCAGTTTTTCCTCCTGTTTCCCCGGCCGGCCAGCGCAAATCAACCATTCGGTTGCAGAGTACGTGGTGCCTCCCGCAAGAATCATCTGCTCATCCGAGATTTCCGTTACCGTATTCGATCGGGTTTCACTTTCGGCGAATCATGTCCGGAAGATTTCGTGTCGGCGAAGGCACGACGAACTATGCGTTAACTTAGGGCTGGAATGCTTCCTATCCGGCCTTGAAAGGCCGGACTACAGTCATACCGTCCCTTCGGGACGTATAAGCGCTCCCCAGCCCCGACAGTGGGGCCGAGGGTGGGCCCCGTATTGAGTGCCGGCGCACGTGCGGCCCGGCGCCAAAACGTTATGTTAACACAGATGCCGCCCCCATACATTACCTTAAGCAGGTGTGTTCATCCAGGTCACTTTTGTGGGAACATTCTCGGCAAGGTGCAGGTAGGTCGTCAACTCTGTACGCAGGCATCTCACAGAGGCGGTTGGAACCGCAACCAAACCGAAATCCAGGAGCCAATTTCCGAAAAAATCTTCGCGGTACTGCCGGAAAATAATGACAAACTTAAGGATGTCTTTGCGAAGACAGACAAGAAGAAGCAATTTGAGTTCGCAGGAATCCGCGAACGTTTAGAGCAACCGCATGATCAAACAGCAATAGGACCGGCCTCGGTGCCGGTCCTACCACACGGAGAGATCAACGGACATTCCTCTTGCCGCGTTTTCCACTCGGTCCGTGATCGGATCCCTCGTATCTTCGCTGTTCATTTCTTATCCCTCGCGGTGGCCAAGCAGTATGAGCTTTCTTTCAATTGCCGCGTCGAGACGTTTTTCCCACTCGCCCCATTGACTTCGAAGACTGTCCAGATGCTCGGATAATCCCGACCATTCTTCTTCGTATTCCGACGACACCGGATCTCCTACTAGGGTAGACCGTTCGATTTCTTTCATCCGAAGTGATATGGGACGTACGCGCTCTTTCAAATCCCGCATCTTTGCCAGTATATTTTCCTCATCGCACGTCACATACACATTGGGAGAACAGGTTCGGCAACCTGATTCTTGTGCCTCGGCCGGATAAGGCTCACAGCCGCATCCCTCTGAAACGTTTTCCTGTTGGCTGACCATGATCTCACCTCCTGTTGCATCTTCATAGTGTACCTGTTAATCACTGCAGGGAGCCGTGTCAAAGTCGGGGAGTACAAGGCATGAACCGATCAACGCGGCTCTGCGTTGTCATTGCAGGTGGGGCAAAGCACTCTCAACGGGCCGGAATTCACCGCGGTATTCATGAAAAGGGGTGGTTACTTGACTGGTCTATTGGGTCAGGCAGAAGGAAGGCTTAGTACATCGTTTCATAAATACGGTCGCGTAGTGAGTTCCGTCTTCCCGGAGTAGGCCGGGAACCGGTCTTCTTCTTGCGGACCCGGGACCACATCCACGAGACGGCGGGCAGCGACTGTGTTGCTTGGCGGTTTAATCTTGGGGGAATCCTTGACAAACCCTTCCGGAATTCTGAAGGTAGGAATTCCGACGGTGAATACCTTGTCGGAGACATCGGCCGAAGAGGATCTACCGGAAGGGCCCCGCCGGCCGGGCACGGCACTATTCGAACCGAAGCGCCCGGCATCTCGCGGCACGTCTTGCCGGTAACAGGATGCGCGGGAAGTGACCGAAAAACAGCTGGAGAATTCACGCACTCTCACCCCCATGATGCGGCAATACCTGCATCATAAGCAGCGCCATCCCAACGCGATACTGCTGTTTCGAATGGGAGATTTCTACGAAATGTTCCATGAGGACGCGCAGAAGGCGTCCAAAATCCTTGAAATCGCACTGACCACAAGGGACAAGAATAAAGAAGAGAGCGTACCCATGTGCGGATTTCCGCACCACGCGGCTTCGGGATACATTTCTCGGCTTCTCTCGGCCGGCGAGCGGGTCGCGGTCTGCGATCAGATAGAGGATCCCCGCACGGCCAAAGGCATTGTGAAGCGTGACGTAACACGCGTGTTGACCCCGGGCCTGACCGAGGATCCTGGAACCCTGAAGGCCGACGAGAATCATTACATCGTCGCCTTGGCTGCAAAGGGCGACAAGATGGGGCTGGCCGCGTTCGATCTTTCCACGGGAGACCTGCAGGTTACGGGAACGGAACAACTATCCCTGGCCGAACAAGAGCTTCGACGGCTCGGCCCGAAAGAAGTGCTGATTGCCGAGCACATGCCGGACGATCACGGCATTCGCGCAATCCTGGACGGCTCGTTTTACGTACAACAGGCCGAAGAGTGGATCACCGATCCCAGAGCTTGCTCCGATGCCCTGAAAGATCTCTACGGTGTTCAAAACCTGGAAGGTTTCGGACTGTCCGACAGCTCCGTTCGTACGCTCGCAGCGGGAATGGCGATGGGTTATGTGAGGCAGACCAGGCCCGATGCACCAGAACATATCAAACCCTTACGCGTATACCATCTGGGCAACTACATGGTCCTTGACCATTCCACGCTCAGGAACTTGGAGATCTTCAAGAATATCAGAGAAGGAACTACGGAAGGAACGCTCCTACGCTTGATGGACAAGACATGTACGGCCATGGGAGCTCGACTTCTCAGGCAGTGGATCGCGTATCCCCTTCTGGACGTGACGGAAATTCGCCTGCGAATCGAAACCGTGCAGGCTCTCGTTGATGATACGGTCACCAGGGGCGATCTTCGCACCATCCTTAAAGACATCGGCGATCTTGAGCGGATAGCGGGCAAGATCTCTCTCAAGAGCGCCTTGCCCAGGGACCTGGTTCAACTCCGCTTTTCGGCCGAGAAGATCCCGGCCGTCCTCAAATTGGTTGCGGATCTCGATACCGAACTGTCCGCACAAATCCTCCGGATGGACGATTTGTCCTATGTAGCGCATGCCATTGAAGCGGTTCTCGTCGATTCGCCGCCCGCCGGCCTTAGAGATGGAGGGGTCATCCGAGAGGGGTATGACGAGGAGCTCGATGAACTCCGCATGATGAGCAAACAAGGCAAGGAATGGATTGCGGGAATCGAGGCTCGGGAGCAGGAAGCTACGGGTATTCCCAGTCTCAAAGTGGGTTACAATAAGGTCTTCGGATACTTCATCGAGATTACCAAAACCCATCAGGACAAGGTCCCGGCCCATTACACCCGTAAACAAACTCTTGTCAATGCGGAGCGATATATAACGGAGGATCTGAAAGAGTACGAGTTGAAAGTGCTCAACGCGCAGGAAACGATGGTAGCGATGGAGGAGAAGATCTTCAACCTGCTGCGTACGAAACTCGTGGAGGTCATCCCCCGCATCCAGGAGACCGCTGCGTTGGTCGCCGTTTTGGACGTGCTCCTCTCATTTGCCGAGCTTGCGGTAAGTCGAGGCTATTCCCGGCCTCAGGTGCACGATGATGACGAGATCCGCATATCGGGCGGCCGCCATCCGGTTGTGGAGTGCTTCGAACATCGAGAATCCTATGTTCCCAACGATGTTCTGATGAATCGCACCGATCACCAGATTCTCATTATTACCGGCCCCAATATGGCCGGCAAATCGACCTACATGAGACAGACCGCCCTGATCGTTCTGATGGCTCAGATCGGTAGTTTTGTTTCTGCCGACGATGCGGCCGTGGGAATAGTGGATCGCATATTCACCCGAATCGGGGCCGCGGACTATCTTGCCTACGGTCAGTCAACGTTCATGGTGGAAATGAACGAAACCGCGGAGATACTGCACAACGCGACCGAGCGCTCACTGGTTCTGCTGGACGAGGTCGGTCGTGGAACAAGCACGTTCGACGGACTGTCCATCGCCTGGGCCGTAACCGAGTACCTGCACGACAAAGGCGATACGGGACCGAGAACACTGTTCGCTACGCATTACCATGAACTTGTCGATATTGCTCGGGAGAGAGATCGCGTTCGCAACTTCAACATAGCCGTCAGAGAATCCAAGGATAACATTGTATTCTTGAGAAAGATCATTCCCGGGGGAGCGAGTCGGTCTTATGGAATACAAGTGGCCAGACTGGCGGGAATTCCCGATGCCGTCATCGTCAGGGCCCGAGAGATACTCTCCAACCTGGAAAAAGAGGAAATCGATCCGGCGGGACGACCGCGGATTTCCAAGCAAAGGGACAAGAAGAAGAGGCGACGGGACGAGCCGTATCAAGCCGAACTCTTCGGCTATCCCGCCGACGACCTGCTCAAGGAGTTGGAGGATACCGATCCCAACTCGCTTACTCCGCTTCAGGCGCTTAGTCTTGTGGCTGAATGGAAGACCAAGTACGGCGGCAAAAGTTAGCTCTCATACTTTACATCATTCTTACTAGATACTTCCTTGAAATTATATTTGATTTTAATGTCATCATGTGATATTCTTCCGTTCGTGGGAATCGTTGCCCCACTCATAACTCCTTTTCTTAGGAGGCCCTCGATGGCCCGAAGGCTCATGTGTATTCTCCCCTCAGTGGTGCTCGTATTGGCCACAGTGTTCCCGGCCTGGGGATACGTGGCGTGGGACACCCGCGTCAGATTCATGGAAGACTTGACAAAGGACTTCATCAGGTTGATCCCGCGATCCATGGGCAAGTATATCTATGAGAATCGTTACGACTTCTTCAGAGGAATGACGTTCATGGACCGCAACATCATGTCGAACCCTCGGAAAATAATCGACATGGAGGAAGTCCGAAGAGAAGCGTACGCCCGACTTATGCGCGACGTCCCCTATTGTGTACAAGCGTTCAAAGGCGGGGCCATCAAACTGGACACTCATGCGAACAACCTCGCAGGAAGACTAGGGATGATCACCTACTCAATCATCCTGCAAAAGATTCCCGAATTTCCCGACCTCGCCTATTTGGAGAAGTTCAACCGGACCATGGAAGAGCTCGTCTCCGAGGGTGTACTCGACGTATGGGTTTTCTACGACGGGTACGGCGACTATTGCTCTCTCGGAGAGCTTATGGAGACTCTCAAGGTCGGCGACATGGCTACGTATAAACACATTCGAGACAGGGATTTCAACGCGAAGATGAAAGAGGACATGTATGCCGTTTTTCGAGCCCCGGAACAATTTACCCCTCATATCATTCTCTCGAACCGGCAGGTGAACAACATCTACGGCAACATGGTCAACTCCGTTGCGGATACGTTGACGTATATCTGGAAGGTCTCCGGCATGGATCTGGCTCATCCGTCTTATGCAGCGCCTCCCGGAACGATTATCTCGAGACCGAGCAGGAGAGCTATCTTGTCCGGCGGATCGCTTCAGAAGCCAAGTAGCAAAGATTCCATCGTGAACAGAATGGTGGAGGCAAGAGAAGCGATCTTGGAGGACAACCTGGAAGACGCGGAGCAAAAACGGACAGAGGGTGCGGCGGCTCAAGATGTAGTGGACTAAGACCCTGCCTTGCGCGAATCTTTGTTCCGAACCGTTGATCCGGTGACCGCTTCCTCCCTGCCCCCTTTGGCAGAGGAGGATTCAGGCCCGGATCATTTGCGTTATGACAACAAGAAGAATACTTCCGACAACATTTTGATATATTTTCCGAAAGCAACCGACTCTCCGATACGAAAAAAGAACAGGAATCGTCTCCCGGGGGACGTTGATTCGACTGAAACCCCTTTCCCACGGTAAGGATTATTTATGTGGAAAGAGTTCCCCCATCGGGATTCCACATTGTTGCAGCCTGCCCGGTGAAAACCTGGTACTCCGCGGCGAAGGTACGGAGACGTATTAATGGAAACCGCCCCTGTCTTGGCAGCACCGGCCTCCGTTCCCGTCTCTTCTCCGCGAGCGCCCGGCAGGGTTGGTGGGACAGGCGTCTCGCCTGTCGACGGGCAAGATGCCCGTCCCACTGGGACGCTATCGCGAATCCACAAGAAAACGTAAGCGAATTTATGCCACAGTGTACTGTGTGTCCGGAAGTCTCCGAAAGAGATGATCGCACAATAATCCCCGATGACCATGACGAATGATCGGGAGGTCAATCAGCCGCACGAACGTGTGAGTATGACTGCCCATGACTTCACTCGGTCCGCAGATTGCACCGGACGGCAACAAATTTCCAACAAGAAATCTCTTCGGATTGACGAAGATAATGCTATTTGTCGGGATGTGAGCCGAGCATCCCGGCTCGTTATCGCCGTCACCGCCGGGTCACCCTCTGGGATGGCAGGTCGCGTGCAATTGCTTGAGTCTATGTTGCGCCACATGGGTGTAAATCTCAGTTGTGGAAATATCCGAGTGACCGAGCATGATTTGGACCGACCTCAGATCTGCGTCGTTCTGCACCAAGTGGGTAGCGAATGAGTGACGCAGCGTGTGGGGAGATATCTCTTTGCCGATGCCCGCCCGCCGTGCCGTCTTTTTTACGATTTTCCAGAATGCCTGGCGAGTCATGGGCTTTCCCCGCCGCGTTACGAAGAGCGCCTCACTCCTCCTTTGGCCCAAGAGCAGATAACGTGGTCCCTCCATATACTTCATTACTGCGTTGGAGGCGGGAATGCCCATCGGCACCACTCGTTCCCGGGAACCTTTTCCCATGACGGTTACACATCCCATTTCCAAGTCAACTCGATAGATCTCCAGACCGACCAGTTCGCTGACCCTGAGCCCCGTTGCGTACACCAGTTCCAGCATGGTGTAGTCCCGTTTGCCTTCCGGAGTCGAACTGTCGGCAGCGGAAATCAACGCCTCGACCTCTCCCGGTTCGAGATAGTTCGGAACCTTTACCGGCAATTTCGGAGATTCAATGTGCTCCGCCGGGTTTTCCACGATTCGGTCCGTCTCCACGAGGAAGTTGAAAAAAGTCCGTAAGCACGAAACCTTACGGGCCCGTGACCGTGGACTTAGACCGTCATTGTCCATGGCCTCCAGATAGACCAGGAGATCTTCACGATGGATGTCCTTGGGCTTGTGGACATTCCTGAGGCACAGGAGTCCGGTGAAAGCCTTCATGTCCGATCCGTAGGACTTCACGGTCAGCAGAGACAGACCGCGATCCACGATAAGGTGGTCAAGAAATCCTGCTACGGTGAGTTCCAACTCCGTGACCTTCGAGCGGTTCATTTAGAAAGCCTCCGCCGATTTACCGAAATGCGCCTCTTCCATTGCCGCCAAGTGATTGCGAAGATCGTTCTCGATGCCTTCCAGGCGGTCGAAATCAACAATCTTCTTACCGTTCTCGTCCCGCACGTAGAATACGTCTGCGGCCTGATCCACCTCCGTAGAGATCTTCGCCAGAATGATGTCCAGCCCGTGGGCCGACAGGCTGTGCGTGATGTCATAGAGCAGACCGGGACGATCACGCGCGTTGACCTCAACAATGGTGGCCCGATCGGATGCCGCGTTGTCTATCACGACCTTGAGGGGAAACAGCGGGGTAGTTGCCAAGGGAAACACCGAACCGGTTTGTCTTCGTGCAGCCACGAGTTCGTCGACATCCACGTCTCCTCTGACGACGGCGGCAAAATCCGAACGGAACTTTTCCCATAGGACGGGATCGTCCAACGGACCTTCGGGAATGTCATTGACATGAAACGTGCCGATGGCAAGGTCGCCGATGGAATGACTCCATGCACTCAAGATGTTAATCCGGTTTGCGGAGAGCGTGCCGGCGATTCGAAAAAACAGTCCCGGTCTGTCTCGGGTAATGAGGGTGACCGCGCTGTATGCCGGATTCCTTCGATGATCGAGTTTCCTGGAGATGACATCGGTTTGTTTGAGGGATTCCTGCCGGTTGGTCGCCAGGTACGACCGAATGTCCAAATAGTGCTCCACGATCAGGCCGGGGTAGAAATCGAGAAAATACCTGGAACCGGCCGAACTGAGAAACGCCTCCAACGGCTCGCCCCTGTGTTCGGGAGGAACGAGTTCTCTTACCACCGATTGAATCTGCCCGACCCATTCCGCCAGGTCTTCGCCGTCAAGCCCCTCACCCTCCAATACGTGCAAAGTCCTGTAGTAAAGCTCTTCCAGCAGCATACCCCGCCATGAATTGTATGCCGTAGGCCCCACCGCCCGCAGATCCGCGTGAGTGAGAAGGAGCAATAAATCCAGGCGCCGCTTGTGCATTACGTTTTCTGCGAACCTGTTTATGAGGGCTGCATCGTGGAGGTCTTTTTTGAACGCCAAGTGGGTCATGGCCAAATGGTTGCGGATCAGAAAGCAGATTTCGTCAACGTCCTCGGGAGAGAGTTCAAGGCGCTGAAGAATCGGCCGAGCTGTTTCCTCTCCCCTAACCTCGTGGCCCGGTCCCTGTCCTTTTGCCATGTCGTGAAACAGCGCCGCAAGATAAAGCACCTCCGGCTTTTCCAGTCGAGAAAAGATCGTTTTCAAGAGCGCGTCTTCGCCGGCCTTGTCGGCACGACTGAAAGAGTCGATGTTCTCAATGACCGCCATGGTGTGGAGATCCACCGTGTACTGGTGATACACGTCATGCTGGGGCAAGAATCGAACACGAGCAAACTCGGTAATGAACCGTTCGAGGAATCCGACTTTCATCATAGAGGTCAATGCGAGACCTACCGACCCCGGACTTCTGAAGATATCCAAGAACAGACGGTTCGCCTTGGGATTTTGTGCCATATCGTTATCCATGGAGCGAAGCCGTCCCTGGATCAGGTCCACCAGGCGGATATCGAGGCCGCAGCCTGTACGGCCGATTTCCCTGAAAGCGCTCAGCATTTCCTCAAGATCGAATTTGGATTCATCCGCATAGTAGTGGTTTATGCCGCCCGCCCCTATGTAGAATGATTCGTTCAGGTTCAGTCGCTTGATTCCTGTAGCAATCTTGGGCCGCAAGAACAATCGCGCCCGAGCAAGAATGCGCCTGCCAAAAAAATCGAGGGTGGACGCGTGACGATAGTAGTCCCGCATGAAACTCTCCACTCCACGACGTTCCGGTTTGTCTTCATAGCCCATCTGCTCGGCCACGGCGGTCTGTGCGTCGAATTTCAACCGATCGTCGCGGCGCCCCGTGAGGAAATGCAATCTCGTCCGCACGTGCGCGAGAAAAGATCTCCCGTCGCATGCCTCCACTACGGCCTTGTGCCCGCAAAGCCCCGCCACGGCAAGATCATCAAGGGCAGAGCACCCGAAAATGAGCCTTGCCAGCCAGGTAATCAACTGAATGTACCGGAGCGATCCCGGTCCCTCCTTCAAGTGCGGCTCCAAGAGGTAGATCGTGTGACCGAACTTCTCGTATGATTTGCGAATTTCCGTCTCGATTCTCGAATAAAGGTCAAGGGGCGCGGTTTCCTGAATCGAACGTTCTCGCCGGACAGCCAGAAGGCGGTACAGATCTTCACTTCCCCAGACAATGCGTGTGTCCATCAGAGAGGTGAGCACGGCAAGGTCCTTGTCGGCCTCCTGTACGCACTCCGCAACGGTTCTCACGGAATGTCCGAGTTCCACCCGTGCATCCCACAGAAGGTAGAGCATATTGCGAATGCCTCGATAGATACCCTCCGGCGCATTCTCGGGCCTCAGGAACAGTATGTCGATGTCGGAGTATGGGCTCATCTCTTTTCTGCCGTAGCCGCCAAGCCCCACCACTGCCATCTCGTCTTTCCAATAGCCAAGGAAGTGATCCGCAAGCTGACTCAGAACATTGTCGTAAACCGGATGCATCAGGAAGTTCGCCGGATCCGACCTTCCCTTGGTTCGAAACTCTTCTATTCCCTCGCGCATTCTTTGGAGTTGGAAAGACCGGTCGTGCTCGGCAAATATATATCTCATTGATTGTATCTCCAATCCCCTCTAATCATGCATACTATGGCGGGTCGCGCTCCCCTTGCGATACGGTGAACCGAAAGGCATACTATGTGGTATCGAGATGCGGGTCAACCTGAGGGCGAACATTTCAGGCGGCCGGGCAAAATTCCGGGGCAGTGCCGCAGTTCACAAATGCGGTGTATTTAACCTTCTTTTCCCAACCCCTTGAGATAAGTGCGAGCCCCGGACGCCATCCCCCGAGCGAGCGAATCCAGATACCTCTTGTTGCCAAGCTTCCTCCTGTCCCCCGAGTTGCTTAGGTATCCGCACTCCACGAGAATCGCCGGCATGGTGGCCCCCAACAACACGTAAAAGGGACCGCGTTTGACTCCTCTGTCTCTTCCTACGGCACTTCTGCCGAACATGTACCGCGTGAGCGCCTGGTGCACCGTGTCGGCCAATTTCTCCGATTCGCTTTTCTTCGACGTCATCATCAAATCCAGCAATGTGGCTTCCAGATCGCTCATCCTCGCCGGCGAGATGTCGTTCTCACGAGCGGCCACTCGCATGGCTCGTTCGGAGCCGGCCTTGCTCAAGTAGTACGTTTCAACTCCCCGAGCACTTGAATCCGGGTAAGAGTTACAGTGGATGGAGATAAACAGATCCGCGTTCCATGAATTGGCCGCCGCGGTTCTTTGGGTGAGCGACAGGAATTGATCATCCGTCCTCGTCAGCTTGACCGTGATGCCCGGGACTCTTTGTTCCAGCCTCTTCTTAAGTCTCCGTGCCGTGTAAAGCGTTACGTCCTTCTCGTTCAACTTTCCATCCGGAGACACGGCACCCGGATCTTTGCCCCCGTGGCCGGGATCGATCACCACGACAAACGATCGTAACAGTCTCCATCTTGATTCCGGACTGTTGCAGCTGTCCCGATGAACGCGTGCAAACGTTCTCTTGTTTTCGATCGGTCTCGGGGGGACGGAAGCAACCCCCGGTTCGATCGAACCGGGGGTTGAAGTCGAAACAGTCGGCAATGAACCGTTGTACGATGTTTGCCCGCCCTTGATGTCGGTGCGGACCGACCCGGTAGATGCCAAATTTGGATGCGGCTCCGGCCGCCTTGTGGGGCAAAACGGATTGCCTTGGTACACCGCTGACGGCCTTGCAGAACCGGAGACGCTTCGCGTGTCCGACAAAGCGTGCGAGTTCCGTTGATCCGAGCCCTTGCCGGCAATACGAAGCTTCGGGGTCAACGGGCTCGCGCTTCGTGCCTTGGACCGTTCGGGCGCTACGGGTGCGCGAGCGGAAGGCTCGCGTGCCCTTGCGGGGCCTTCGGCGTGAGTACGACGCAATTGATGAATGGTCCTGAGTTCCCTGAGAATGGCCGACACGCGGCTCTTGTGCCGAGTTATCCGCTTGACCTCATCGAAGTACCGTATTGCGTTGTCCAGGTCTTCGATGCGCCCCTCACGGGCATACAGCGTAAACGAGGCCCTTCCGGCAAGAAACAGACTTCTGGACCTTGTGTGAGCGGATTCGTTCCGCCGCACTGCAGCGAACGATCGGATAACTTCCAGCCACCGGTCCCTGCCTGCTGAGGGATCCCGACAGAGCCCCATGTAACGATCATAGGTTTGAGAAAAAGACGGAACAGCGGATTCCACCCCCCGGACCGCCGACGCGGAAGCAACCAGGAATAGCGGTACCATCAGTACAGGTATAAGATTTCGCAAATTACAATGCAGGAGAAAAGACATGGTGCACTGAGATGAGTTGCGTGTTAAGTACCCTGTACTACTAATTCTCATTTTCTTGTCGTACCGTGAAGATTTCTTCGGAAATTGGCTCCTGAGATTCGATTTGGTTGCGCCCGACGCCTGGGCACCAGGAGCAACGTCCGGATCCCCTGCGTAGTACGATGGCTTGCGAAACCCAAGGTCGTACGTAACGCCGGTGCCTGCAATCGCCGGTTGGTTGCGGTTCTAACCGCCTCCGGGGCGCAAGTACGGTTGCGTATCTTCGCAACCGTGTACTCGGGATCCGTCACGGGGAATGATCACTACTGCGGTCAATCAGCCGACGATAATAGGTCGGTCATCATTGCCATAAAATTCTCGAGTACCGCAAATCCCAGACTTACGATGTTATGCCCCGCAATAATAAGCCGGCTTGTACGATGAAGCGGACTTGTTTTTGCCTCGACGAATCTTGGGCACGGACCTTACACACAAGACTTCGCTGTCGGGCTCATGAATGGGAACGGCGTTTCTTGATATTTTTTCATGAAGTTCCGATGAGATAATGAGCCCCTTCTTACGGGATTTCCAGAACACGGTCACCTCCTGAACGGAATGTTGGCGCGACTATATCAAAAGAAATTCATATGTTCAATTGATTTTCGAGAATCTAGTTTAATGTTAGGAATTTCTTTGACCCTTTTCCCCTGCCTTGATACATTCTCCGTGCAAGCCTACATGCCTGATATGAGCCGTTGTGAAGCCCGGCAGCCCTCGGTCGCGGCGGGCCTCCAATACTCTACTCGGGGATGTGGCGGGAGGAACGGCAGTGGTCGGGACGTAGGCAACCGTTTCGATTGAAAGGCTGCGGTGATTCAGGAGAATGGATCATATGCAGGACCTCCGACATGCGCCCCCGGCCTTCGCGGGGGAGACCTGGGCATAGCCCGCTCCGGGCACCCGCCGGGGGTGCCCCTACGGTGCCGGTAATCTTTCTAGAACGGGTCCGGAAGCGCCGAGGATCTTCATGATTCGTTGCAGCTTCTTGCCGACTCCAAGCCACGGATGTTCACATGACCACGGAATCGATTAACGTAGAAAAAGTGGTGACGAAACTTACTGCATCGGGATGCGAATTCGCGGATCTGTTCTTTGAGGAACGGACAGGGTCCACGGTCGTTTTCGAAGGTGACAAGACGGATAAGATCCGCCAAGGAATCGACCGAGGCGTCGGGCTTCGTGTCATCCGGGACCAGCGGACACTGTACGCTTATTCGTCCGAGGTATCTCCCGATGCGATCAATGATATGGCGGACTCATTGATCATCGAAGCCGATTCGGTCGCGACGCCCGGCCCCCTTACTTGGAGGTCGCCTCATATAGGCCCGCTTTCGGAGATACTGCGAGATCCCGGAGCCGTCGACCTCGATCGCAAGATAGGGTTGCTTAAAGAAGCCAACGATACCGCCCGGTCCCTGGGCGATGAAATCACGCAAGTCAGATGTGTGTTTGCCAATGAGCAACGCAGGGTCGTACAGGCCAACTCGGACGGCGAACGTCTGGAGTTTCGGCGTATTGGGCTCATTTTCATGGTTCAGGTCACAGCGCGACGGGGAGATCTTCTCCAGACAGGATACGAGCCTGTGGGAGGGCAATGGGGGATGGAACTGTTCGACCGGATTTCCCCCGCGGAGATTGCCAAGCGAGCCGCGTTAAGAGCTCTGATGATGCTGGATGCGCGCGAGGCGCCGTCGGGGCAAATGCCGGTGATCTTGCACAGCGACGCCGGCGGCACCATGATCCACGAGGCCGTGGGGCATGGGCTTGAGGCGGATTTCATCAAGGAAAACATGAGCGTATACGCGCGATCGTTGGGGAAGAAGGTTGCTTCCGAGCTGGTGTCGGTTGTGGACGATCCCACTCTTCCCAACCTTAGAGGATCCTATCCCATTGATGACGAAGGCACGCCGTCCCGGAGGACTGTTCTCGTTGAAGACGGAATACTCAAGGGATTCCTTTACGACCGTTTGAACGCGATGAGACAGGAAGCGGTTTCCACGGGAAACGGTCGTCGGGAATCGTATCGTCACAAACCCATTCCCCGTATGTCGAATACCATGATACTCCCCGGGATAAACAGCCCGGAGGAGATACTTCGCGACACTCCGTCCGGCCTGCTTGTTAAGAAAATGGGGGGAGGTCAGGTCAACCCGGTGAACGGCGATTTTGTCTTTGAGGTGGCCGAGGGGTATTTGATAGAGAACGGCAAACAGGGAGAGGCTGTCAGGGGCGCCACGCTGGTTGGAAACGGCCCCCGGGTCCTCACCGGCATAGACATGGTTGGCAACGATCTCGGATTCGCCATCGGCACGTGCGGTAAGGATGGACAAGGAGTACCGGTCTCGGATGCTCAACCTACGCTCCGTATCGGTACACCTGATGCCCCCGACACCTGGATTACCGTCGGGGGAACAGCCTCATCCGCCTAAAAAAGGAGAAGCATGAGCGACGAGAAACGAAAAAAGGGCGGACTGTTCCGACGACTCTTCGGCAAGGAGGACCCCGGCGAGCCGCCGGCCGAATCGGCCGTTTCAGAGTCTCTTGCTGAAGAAGCGCCGGCGGAGCCGAAATCGCAGGTGGTCGAAAGTGTTCCTCCTGTGGAGGCCGAGCCCGTCACGGAAGAAACTGAGGAAGTCGAGAAAAAGAAGAGGGGCTTCTTCAAACTCAGGTCGGGACTGAAAAAGACGCGAAAAGGATTTATCAGAAGTCTGGATGAAGCCCTTTTGGGACAAAGGCAGCTTGACGACCAAACAGTGGAACGTTTGGAAGAGATTCTCGTCACCGCGGACATCGGGGTACAAACCGCGTACCAGCTTCTCGAAGGAGTTACCGAGCGGGTGAAACGCCGAGAAGTGGACAAGCCGGAGAAGATTATCGCTCACCTCAAAGGCATGGTCAAAGACATGCTGTCGGGAGTGGAGTCGCCGCTCAGGGTGGGGTATGGTTTCGAGCCGTTCGTGGTCATGGTCGTGGGAGTGAACGGCTCGGGGAAGACGACAACGATTGCCAAGATAGCGGCGAGGCACCAGGATGCGGGTCGGAAGGTTCTCATGGTAGCCGGCGACACGTTCAGAGCCGCAGCCGTGGAGCAGTTGGAGATCTGGGCAAACCGGGTCGGCTGCCCGATCGTTAAAGGAAAGGAAAAGGCCGATCCGTCATCCGTAGCGTTCGAGGCAATGGAGAGAGCCCTGGAAGAAGAGGTGGAATTGGTGCTGGTGGACACCGCGGGGCGATTACATACGAGAGTTCCGCTCATGGAGGAACTGAAAAAGGTTCATCGCACACTTGGAAAAAAGATCAATGGCGCACCGCACGAGACATTGCTCGTTATCGACGCATCCATGGGGCAGAATGCCATTCTGCAGGCCAGGACCTTCAATGAGGCTGTACCCGTGACCGGGGTTGCCCTTACCAAGCTGGACGGTACATCCAAGGGCGGCGTCATACTGGGTATCTCAAACGAACTGAAGATTCCGATCCGCTTCGTAGGTGTCGGCGAACAAATGGACGACCTGAGAGATTTCAACGCGGGCGACTTTGCCGAGGCCCTCTTTGCGAGTGATGATACCGCAGACGACTAACCGGGAGAAGAATCATGGAGAAGATTCAGGTCAAGACGGGCACCCGCATTGAATTTGTCGACATCACGTCACGCGTGCGGGATGCAATTGCGAAGAGTGGAGTGCGGGAAGGCATCGCGGTGGTGCACGTATCCCACACCACGGCGGGCATCACAATCAACGAGGCTGCGGACCCTGCGGTGGTGGCCGACATCAATACCAAGCTTTCTCAATTGGTACCGTTTCAGGACTCGTACCGTCACATGGAGGGCAACTCGGACGCGCATATCAAAGCCTCCCTTGTGGGGAGCTCGGTTAGCCTGATCATATCCGGGGGAGCTCCGGTTCTGGGTACCTGGCAGGGGATCTTCTTCTGCGAATTCGACGGTCCCCGGAATCGCTCGGTGGTGGTGCAGGTGGTTCCCGGGTAGTGAGTTACATGCTGCGTCCTACTCTCGGAGAAATGAACATTTACGGCTTGCGGTAGTCAACAAGCCACAACGAATCATGAAAGTCATCGGCATTAATGGGCACACCGGGGCGAAGCCCGGAGCGCCTGAACCGGAGGGTCCCGCGGAACGCGGGATGCCCGCCGTCTTCACGGCCAAGACCGGTATCGTCTGTCGGACGTCTTTCATATTTTAACCCCAAAAAAGAGGAGCTTGGCTTGAATGAAGTAGTTGAAATCTTTACTGATGGATCTTGCAAAGGAAACCCCGGCCCTGGAGGATGGGCGGCTCTCTTGCGGTGGCAAGATCGTGAGAAATCTCTCTCCGGCGGGCATCCCGATACCACCAACAATCGCATGGAGATGATTGCCGCGATCGAGGCGTTGGAAAGTCTGAAGCGGCCGTGCACCGTGAGACTGTCAACCGATTCTCAGTACTTAATGAACGGAATTACCAAGTGGATTAAGAACTGGAAGCGTCGCGGCTGGAAGACCTCACAAAATACGCCGGTAAAAAACGAGGAGTTGTGGCGTCGCCTCGACGAAGCCATCTCCCGTCACCAGGTCGAATGGAAATGGGTGAAGGGTCACAACAACCACGAGGAAAACGAATTGGTGGACCAACTGGCCAAGAAGGCAATGAAGAGTTTCATCAGGAAATGATCAGTTCAGCACGAAAGCCCCCCGTGGCTGTTAAGCTGAAACCGCGATTTTCTCCGTCTGGCGGTCCAAGGTACGAATCACCTCCTGGATAGCTTCTACCTCGGCTTCATCGAAAAATACCTCTCCGCATTGGGTGCAGACCCAAGCCGGGATTGTGTCCAGAATGAGATGATAACCTCTTCGGTCAATGTGGAAGGGAGCATTCCCCCTTTCCATCTTCCCCTGACAGTGAAGGCAGTTCATGATTTCTTCCTTTTCTTGAAGTTACCATCCCATTCCTGAGGGCTGGGACGATAAGCCGTGATAATGGCCAAGTAATCAGCTTTCGGCGCACAGACCACATGAATGGCACCCCCCGTTCCCCGACCGAGAATTAGGCAACTGTGTCCTCGTACGTCTTCTGGATAATCCTCAATGATTTCTCCACTCGCAATGACATTTCTCACATCTGCCGCACCAATCATCCTCTCCGGTCGAGACATTTGTCTGACCGCATGGGGAAGATAGATGATCCTGTTCTGCGCACTTCTTCGCACACGATCCATTGTCTCCGCATGGCTGCGCATCAGACATCCTTTTCACGAAATCGCTCGAATGGATCTTTTCCGAGACCGGGCAAACGATTAAGGCTATGATCGTGGATCGGCTGCCTGTGTTAAAGATTAGCCTTAAATACCACGTAATGCAACCCGAAGGAGACTGCTTTTGAGCCGCTCCGTACCCTTCTTACGCTCCTTCCTGAATTTACATTCCGTCACTCATCTGTTATCGTTACGGCACCAATCGGTATACAAAGGTTTTCGTAATGTATGACGTTGGTAAGGTGCGGGAGGGAGCAGTCGATTTCTCTCGTCTCTTCTATCACGCCTAGGGGGTATGACTTGGCTGCACGAAAGATCTCCGCGAGAGAAGTTGCAAGCGATATTGAGACAGGACTGTCCAACGAGGAAATAGGGAAGAAGTACAATCTTTCTGAAAAAGATACACGAAGGCTGTTCGAAAAACTTGTATCCGCCGACCTGATGACCGGAGAGGAGCATGATCGGCGAATCGCATGTTTGGTTCGGTCAGCTGACTCGAGAGACGGCAACGGCCGTCGTGCGGTCCGCAAGCTGGCAGCAACCACACTTCCTGAAACACCACTGGCTCGAACTCAACTCCTTGAAAGGTTTGAATGCGATGACAAGGCTGGCAGTGCCGTCTCAGGGAGAGACATTGAGCCCGTACAACCTGAGCCTCACTCCGATCCCACGGTGAAGGACATTCACAAAGATGCCGGTCCCACACCCGCTGAATTCATTGACGTTTCCAAACAGGGACAAAATCAGTGGTGGCGTTACGCTGTGAGTATACTGTTTATACTGTTCTTTTCCAACTTAATGTGGGGCATAGTCACGGCGGTCCTGGGGACCCGCCTGGACAAATCAACAGGCGATTTCGTTGGAGCCGATACCCTTGGCAATTACGTCCTGATGCACATTGGTTTCCTGTGCTACCTTGTCACCTTCCTCCTAGCCGTCCGCTTTGAACACAAACGCCCAATCCTGAGCCTCATTACTCGAAATCAGTCGATCGACTGGAAAAAAATGGGGAAAAGCTTTGGCGTCTTCAGTGCTCTTTTGTCACTTGTTCTGATCGGAGACTACCTCTTGGCCCCCGAGACCTTTGAATTCAGTCTAAATCCTGATCGCTTTCTATTGTTCGCTCCGGTGGCACTTATCCTCACACCAATGCAAACTACCACCGAGGAGATCTTCTTCCGCGGTTACTTGCTTCAAATGACGGCTTTCCTCACAAGGAACCGCTTCGTGCTCGTCTTCATATCCGGAGTGTTGTTCATGTTACCGCATCTGGTCAATCCGGAAACAGCATTAGGCTTTCTTCCGGTATCGTTGACCTATTTTGCCATCGGTGCGTTTCTCACTCTTGTTACCTTGAAAGGTAACGGCCTTGAGTCGGCACTGGGACTACATGCGGCCAATAACCTGTTCGCCTTATTGGTCGTCAACCATGCGAATTCCTCGATGAAAACCGAGTCCATCTTCTTCTGCTCTTCGTTGGATCCTGTCGGCAGTCTGGTCTCTTTTTGCATCATCGCACCCGTTTTCTATGTGCTGATATTTGGAAATGTGCCCTTATTTTCCCGGATTATCGATAAATGCCGAGATTCGGTCCGCTGCTGAAACATGCATGGCAGTTTGCCGTCAACCGTTGTCTCCAGTCCTCTGCGACAATCCTATTTCGCTCTTTGTCTACGGAGAGGTACCCCCCAACCTCGCAGATGTCGTCCGGCACCTCTTCATGGTCCGTACAGCCCCATTCAGCATGCTGAAGCGCGAATGCAAGAAGGCGGCTCGTCACAAGACCTGCAACGGCCGCCGTATTTTTCTGCTCTTACGGAATGAAACGCGCTTCTTGGGCCACCACGTCCGACCGAGAAATCGAGGGTTACCGCGTTTTCAGCGCATACCCGGTTGGCTCGCTTGAAAAAAACGGCAGGTACGGCTGATCGGGGACTTCACTGCAGTTGCAGGGAGAGGGGATCGACTCCAGGGCTATACGGATCGCCTCGTCCACATCGCCGACAAAGTGTATCGTCATCCCTTGGGTCACATAGTCGGGTAAATCACTCAGGCTGGATTGATTCTTCTGCGGGAGTATCACTTCGCGGACTTGAGACCTCCGCGCAGCCAACAGCTTCTCCTTGACGCCGCCGATGGGAAGTACCCGGCCTCTCAGCGTGAGCTCGCCCGTCATCGCGACGTCTCGACGGACAGGTATGCCCGTAAAGAAGGAAGCCAAAGCGACCGCGATGGTTATCCCCGCCGAAGGACCGTCCTTGGGAATCGCCCCTGCCGGAACGTGGATATGGAGGTCTGTCTGAGAAAGCAACTCCGGGTCTATTCCATAGAGAGTGTACGTATTCTTCAGGTAACTCAAAGCCGCCTTGGCCGACTCTTGCATGATTTCGCCAAGAGACCCGGTCATGGTGAGTTCTTTGCCGCCTTTGAATCCCGTAACTTCAATGAATATGATATCGCCCCCGGTCTCGGTCCACGCCAGTCCCGTGCCTATACCTACCTGGTTTTGCTCTTCGGCAAGCTCGTAGAAATATCGAGGCGGGCCCAGGAACTCCTCAACCGTATCAGGAAGAATCTCTTCTCTAACCGGTAGGTTCTGGGTTACCTCACGGGCGATCTTCCGGCAGACGGAGCCGATTTCTCTTTCGAGGTTACGGACTCCGGCTTCGCGGGTGTAGGCCCGAACGAGCAGCCTAAGGGCTTCCTCCGAGAATTCCACAGGATAATCGGCTATTCCGTTTTCCTCCATAGCCTTGCCTACGAGAAAGAGATGAGCGATCCTTTCTTTCTCTTCCTCCGTATACCCCGGGATCCGTATGACTTCCATACGGTCACGGAGCGGCGCGGGAATGGGATCCAACTGGTTGGCCGTTGCGATGAACATGACGTTACTGAGGTCAAAAGGAACGTCCAGATAGTGGTCGCTGAAACTTCTGTTCTGCTCCGGATCAAGGACTTCCAGAAGAGCACAGGCGGGATCTCCGCGAAAATCCCGACCGATCTTGTCAACCTCGTCGAGCATGAAAACGGGATTTCTCGACCCGGCTCTTCGTATCTCCTGCATGATGCGTCCGGGCATGGCTCCAATATAGGTGCGCCGATGACCGCGGATTTCGGCTTCGTCCCGTACGCCGCCCAGCGACATTCGGATGAATTTCCTGCCGAGCGCCCTGGCAATAGATCTTCCCAACGATGTTTTTCCAACGCCGGGAGGACCTTGTAGGCACAGTATGGGCCCTCTGTTCGTGTCCCGGAGACTGTGAACGGCCAGGAATTCGAGGATTCGATCCTTGACTTGAGTGAGGTTATAGTGGTCTTCGTCAAGTATTTTCTGAGCCTGAGTCACGTCGAGTTGATCTTCCGTGCTTTCGGACCAGGGCAGCCCGGTAAGCACTTCCAAGTAAGTTCTCGAGACTATATATTCCGGTGAATGAGGCGGAATTCGTTCCAATCGCTGAAGTTCGCGGGTGGCCACTTCAACGGCATCGTCGGACATCCCCGATTCCCGGATCTTCTCTTGGAATTCCTTTATCTCCGTATTGTGGTCCTCGTCCTGGGATCCCAAGTCCCTCTGGATTGAGCGCATTTGTTGCCGGAGGCCCAGTTCCTTTTGGCGCCGGTGAGACACTGCCGCTTGAGAAGCCTCGCTTCCGGCTTTGAGCCTCGGTTGGAGGCTCATAACGTCCGCATGAAGATAGAAGAAAACCCTTTTCAGGCGCGCCAAAGGATCTTCGATCTCCAGAAGGCCCTGCTTTGCATCCGCTTTAAGCGACAGGTACACCGCTATGAGGTCCGCCAACTTGCCCGGATCCTCCGCCCGCTCGATCATTGCCATGGACTGATCGCTCATCGGCCTGCCGAGGCTCAGAGTCACTTTGAAGAGCGTAGCCACGCTGCGGACAAAGGTCTCGGTAAGTTCCTGAGGCTCACATTCTTCTTCAACAGGGCATACCTCTCCGGTCAGGTAGGGCTCATGCTGGATCTGCTTCACCAACCGTACCCTGCAGATGCCGTCGGCAATCGCCTTGACGCCGCCGCTTTCCAGGCGGACAACCTGTTGTATACGAGCCAAGGTGCCCACCATGGAAATCTCTTCTCGAGTTGGTGCGACTCGATTCCCGGCTTTCTGGTAGAAAAGGCCTACCAAATTTTCGCCGCCGACAACCGATTCGGCGAGTTTGACTACGCGAGATCCCTTCAGAAAGAGCGGGATCATCACATTGGGAAAAACGACCATATCCCTCAAGGGAAGAATAGGCACAACCGAGGGGAAATTCCCCACTGACTTGAATGACTTCATAGCAGAGTCACACCCATCCCATGGAAAGATAAAAGCAAATCCACATTGTATTGAACTTATTGTGGCGCTAACATACCTGATTTTAATGGAAAAGTCAAGGATGAGTGCTTAGCCCACCGTGCCGAATTGCAGCGGAACTACTTGCCAAATCAGATATGAATACTCATTTTCAATGGTAAACCAAAGCATTGGAACAACTTCCGCGCAACGTTTTTAACCCTGGGAACGGGCATGAAACCATAGGCGAAGATAGTCGTCCCTGTCGCCTTATCCCCCCCGGTCGGGTGCTCTTCACGACGGCAGGTATCCGAGTTTCCCTTCAACCGGTAACTAGGATCGTTTCCACCGGCATGGCGGCCTGAGGGCGTCTTAGGGTAAGGCGCTCCCAGTGGTCCTGAAGCAACGGATCTCTGAAGCGTATCTCGTCGGGATACGTATTCCCCATGTCGTACAGTAATCCGATGAACTCGTCCTTCCGGTATCCGGCATCCGATTCCGACCACGATATCAAAAGAGGCGCTTCGGCATTCAACAACCGCTCCCGATGTACTTCAACCTGTTCCCAAACCACCGTGACGACGGATCCGTACGTCGCCTGAATGGTCTCGCGAACGCGAGACAAACCCGGATCGCGCCAAACGAGCTCAAAGATCGGTGTCACGACCGCGCCTTCCCCGTACAAAGGCCGGTACAACCGGTTGAGATAGGTTCCCGGCTGGGAGCAAACGCTGATTGCCTTATCAAAGAAAGATCTCTCGGGAGGCTTGTCGAATTCCAGAACGACGTGTGCGACCGCGTGCGGATTCGCTTCAGCGAAGTGACTCAGAATGCTCAGAACGGCCCTCTCCGAATCCCTGAATTTTCGACCTCTGAACCAGAAGGTGAATGGGTCCGTGGCCTTGCTGGACAGCTTTTCCGGGAATCCGGAAGGCACGTCTGATTCCAGGTCCACTATCCATTTACTTACGTAATCAGCGCCCTCGGGCCGGCAAATCACTGCCTTCCCGCGATCCACGAGCGATGGAGGCGCAATGGCGTCCATTTCAATTCCGAATGTCTCCTCGCATTCCTCAAGTGCGGAACGCAGCTCGTCCGGACCAAAGGTATTTGTTGACCTCACGTAGTAAGGCGGCCGCTGATGGTGGTTCAACCCCAGCTCACCGGCATGTGCCCTGAAATCGGTTCCGGGAAGTACCGACAGCACGAAGGGATGCACCACGGAATACGCTTGGGTCTCTTTAAGCCACTGCAGTGTACGAGAGAACCCCTGGGGAGAATCACCCGGAAGCCCCAGTATGATCCCTGTAGTGACGTCGATCCCGGCTTCTTTCAGGAGTCTCACACCACGAGCGGTCTTCTCCGGAGAGCCGGTTCGACCCGCAAGTTGCAGCGCGTCGGGATTCGTCGTTTGCAGACCGATTTCCGCGCTTGCCAGCCCGGCCTCCCGCAAGAGTCTCACGTCCTCCGCAGTTAGGAGATCGGCCCTCAATTCAGTATGAAGTTTGGGATACTCGGCCTTGCGTTGAGATATCATGTAACGAAGCAACCGAGAGAATTCGGGGTGCGCGTTGAAGGTCGGATCCATCAAGTAGATTTCCCGAACGCCCGAATCCTCGTCATACGCTCGCTTCAATACCTCCTGAACCGACGAACTCGAGTGCCTTCGTACCGACTCGAAAGCCTTGTGATAGTAACAGTACCGACACCGAAACGGGCATCCACGAACGGTTTCAAGAAAGACTGTGCCGTCTCTCGAAGGCCTGATGGTTCCATCGAGATACGGGTATCGACAGCGGGAGAGGTCCCATGGGACGCCGCGGTGCTCGTTGACCCGGAGGCCGTCTGCGCCTTTCCGAAACGTGCCCGGAATATTGCCAGGGAGACTGCCGACCGACAAAGCCTCTATAACGGCCTTAATCCTCGACTCGCCCTCCCCGAACACACCTGCATCAACGGCCGGATGGTCCAGCACCCACCTGTTGTCGGGAGTGACCTCGGGTCCCCCTATGACAATCCGCACATCCGGCAGGCGTTTCCTTATACCGGCAGCGAGGAACAGACTCCTCTGAACGTTCCACACATAAAGACTGAAAGCGACGACACCCGGCGACCTGTCCACAATTGCGTCGGCAAGGCCGCGGTCACAAAACAGGTCCACAACCTGCGGTTCAACTACCTCGGACTCGGGAATACCTGAGGCCTTCAACGCAGACACGAGGAATCCCGCGGCGAGAGGTATGTTCGCCGGCGCCTCCCCAAAAGCAAAACGAGGGGGCGGAAGTTGTACAAACAGAACAGGCTTCATGATATGGATTCACGTACCACCTTGGGCCGAATGCTCGCATTCCATTCACGCTGATTTAAGTGCCGCCCCCGATGATCAATTCCTGTTGCAAATAAGAATCTTGCGGCCGTCCTCAAAGATAACCTCAATTCTCTGCGCACCGAGAATGTCGGTAACTCGCCCGGTACCGAGGACAGGATGTTCAATAAATTCCGAGGACCTATACGATTCCGCGACCCGGTAGGCTCTCGGAATGCAGTCCGCGGGCATCTCGCTCATCACGGTTCGCCACTCGCTCGCGGCCCTGGCAGCAGAATTTTCCTTGGCCTTAACGGGCCTGGCGGTCTTCGGTGCCTTCGCGCTCCTCACGCTGCTTGTCCTCGATCCTTCGTACTTCGGTGGATAATACTTATGGTCCCCGCCACACGTGAGACAATGAACTCTCTTGATCTCACTGCCTACCATAGCTATCACGCGGTGATTGAGATTCATGCGACATCGCGTACACCAAGCTTCTACATCATCGCCGGGACCGACAGCAACACTAACCATGCACCCTCCACTCCTTAAAATCTACCGTGTACTTCCCACAGGATACCCCGCCGGGAAGGGAAGTCAAGGGGGGCTCTGGAGGAAATACCCCGTTGAGTCACAACTATTTGCGCAACCTCTCCGCCGGCTGATCTCTCTTCGCACACAATAGAAAAGCCCTTGCTCCTTAGAGGTGCAAGGGCTTATTTAATCCCGGCGACGACCTACTCTCCCACGCGGTCACCCACGCAGTACCATCGGCGCTGGAGAGCTTAACTGCTGTGTTCGGTATGGGAACAGGTGTTTCCTCTCCGCCATTATCACCGGAAAAGCCTTAAACTTGTATGATGGCAGGCGGCTCCTCCGAAGGGGAGCCGCCGCAATCAATCGAATAGGAGATCGAGGATGTATGAGTATGGTAATCAAGCCTCACGACCGATTAGTACCGGTAAGCTCCATGCGTTGCCGCACTTCCACACCCGGCCTATCAACCTCGTCATCTTCGAGGGGTCTTTAGGGGCTTAAGCCCGGGATATCTAATCTTGAGGTCGACTTCCCGCTTAGATGCTTTCAGCGGTTATCCGATCCGGACGTAGCTACCCGGCTATGCCGCTGGCGCGACAACCGGAACACCAGGGGTCCGTCCATCCCGGTCCTCTCGTACTAGGGACAGATCCTCTCAGATATCCTGCGCCCGTGGAAGATAGGGACCGAACTGTCTCACGACGTTCTAAACCCAGCTCGCGTACCGCTTTAATTGGCGAACAGCCAAACCCTTGGGACCGACTTCAGCCCCAGGATGCGATGGGCCGACATCGAGGTGCCAAACCTCCCCGTCGATGTGAACTCTTGGGGGAGATCAGCCTGTTATCCCCGGGGTACCTTTTATCCGTTGAGCGATGGCCCTTCCACACGGAACCACCGGATCACTAAGACCTGGTTTCCCACCTGCTCGAAATGTCTCTCTCGCAGTCAAGCTCCCTTATGCCTTTACACTCTACGGCTGGTTTCCAATCAGCCTGAGGGAACCTTCGCGCGCCTCCGTTACTCTTTAGGAGGCGACCGCCCCAGTCAAACTACCCACCAGACAATGTCCTCGACCCGGATAACGGGCCGGAGTTAGTATCTCGTGATACCCAGGGTGGTATTTCAAGGATGGCTCCACCGAAACTAGCGTCCCGGCTTCAAAGCCTCCCACCTATCCTACACAAAATAGCCCAAAATACACTGTCAAGTTGTAGTAAAGGTCCACGGGGTCTTTCCGTCTTTCCACGGGTAGACGGTATCTTCACCGCCACTTCAATTTCGCCGAGGCCATCGTTGAGACACCGCCGCAATCGTTACGCCATTCGTGCAGGTCGGAACTTACCCGACAAGGAATTTCGCTACCTTAGGACCGTTATAGTTACGGCCGCCGTTTACCGGGGCTTCGGTTGACCGCTTCGCTTACGCTAACAGCTCCCCTTAACCTTCCGGCACCGGGCAGGCGTCAGACCCTATACTTCATCTTACGATTTTGCAGAGTCCTGTGTTTTTAGTAAACAGTCGCCACGGCCTTTTCACTGCAACCCCCTCGAGCTCCACAAGCTAGTCGCTTCACCCTAACGGGGCACACCTTCTCCCGAAGTTACGGTGTCAAGTTGCCGAGTTCCTTAACGATGGTTACCTCGAGCGCCTTAGGATACTCACCTCACCCACCTGTGTCGGTTTACGGTACGGTCACGTGATCGGCTCGCTTAGGAGCTTTTCTTGGCGACATGGAATCAACCAGTTTACGAGACAAGTCTCTCCTCACACTCCT
>CAXXIU010000016.1:0-15000 GCA_963675835.2 Desulfomonilaceae bacterium | reverse complement strand
TGTGGATATCAATGGCCGGTACTCTGATCGGATGCCCGGCAATGCTCTTGTCTCCGGTCAGTGACGGCCCCCTGTCATACAACGAGACGTCGGTGGAGGTTCCCCCCATGTCAAAGGTGATAAGGCGCTCCAAACCAACCAGTGAGGCCTGGTAGGCCGAAGCCGCCACTCCTCCCGCGGGACCCGACAGGACCGTATGAACAGGAAGCCTTGAAGCCATGCGCGCGGGAATGATCCCCCCTGCCGACTGCATGACACTCAGCCGGCCGCCGGAGAGTTCTTTTTCCAGTCTGCCGATGTACCCCTCCATGATGGGTCTCAGACATGCGTTTACGACCACCGTGGCCGTTCGCTCGTATTCGCGAAACTCCGGCAATACTTTGCATGAGAGTGAGACCACGAACCCCATCTCCCGTGCAATTTCTCCGATCGTCTCCTCATGAATCGGATTCGCGTACGAATGGAGCAGGCATACCGCCAACGATTCCACCCCCAGATCCTTGATTCGGGCCAGAATCCGCTCCGTTTCGACGGAATCCAGCCGGGTCCTAACGGTTCCATCGCTGAGAATCCTCTCGTTGACCCCGAATCGTAGGTGCCGGGGGACGAGCGGTGCAGGTTTCACCGGGTGAGCATCATACAGTACAGGCCTGTTCTGGCGGCCGATCTCCAAGACGTCCTCAAACCCGGCCGTGGTTATGAGAGCGGTGGGAGCCTCCTTATGTTCCAGAAGTGCGTTGACGGCTACGGTTGTCCCGTGGACCACCCGGTACGCCTCTTGGGGCAGGCCGGTCAGACCTTCCAGTACCGGTCCGGCCGGGTCCGCGGGATCCGAGGGTCTTTTGTCGACCCTTACGGCTCCGCAAGGGTCAATGACAACGAAGTCGGTGAACGTGCCGCCGGTGTCAACACCGACTACACGCGCTTGATCAGGTTCGTAAGGCATGATGGTACATAGAAAGGGCGGCCCTTGGGCCGCCCTTTGGATTTCCCGGAAAATCAACCGACATCCGTTCGGAAGATTTTCCTACGGGTGAGCACGGCTACACGGACGCATCGCGCCCGTTGATTCTAGGCGGACTTGCGGGCCGCTTCCGGCCACAGAACCTGGATTGCGTGAACCGGACACCCCTGTTCACACAACCCGCAGCCTACACATGCCTTAGGGTCGGCCAGTCCCGCTATGGTTTCGCCGTCGACCTCGTACATTACCAATGCCTGGAACGGACACACTGCGACGCAGACTTCACAACCTACACAGTCTTCCTTCCACACATAAGGTTTCGGCCAGAGTGCGCGTTTGATACGTTCGGGCTTATTCCCTTCCGGATCACGAATTGCTCCGTACGGGCACGCTCTACCGCATACTCCGCATTCGATACATTTGGTTACGTCAATGCTGTGCGGTTGCTTCTTCTCACCGGTGGATGCTCTGGTGGGGCAAACCCTCGAGCATGTCTGGCAACCCTTGCACTCGTCCTCCATGATTCTGTACGGCATTGCATCACTCCTTCGGCTTCAGTGATATGAAATTCATCCTCGAATTGCTGAATTCCTGTCTAGATGGGGGTACTTACAATACCGGCAACCGTGCCGACTGTCAAGAAGTTGTTCAGGAAACGAGTTCCCGTTGATCGGTGGACGCACCGCTCTCGATGAGAGACACCCCGGCGGAACGCGGGGCCGGCGACCATTCCCGGGCAGACCCTGGAAACGAGGGAACGACATTGCTGCATGGTTGTGCCTGTGGCATGGTGAAGGTGGGCACTATACGGGAGACGCACGTCGAGACCGGACGCCTTAGGACAGGAAACCGTCTTTCCTGTCCCAGGGTTGCCGATCGTCACGTGTTGATGGTCGGGGACGAGATTACACCTCGGGAAAGTACCGAGCGCACGCTTCCGGGCATCAATTGTTCAGCGGTTCCAAGCAGAAATCGTGCACCCGTGGAGAGAGAATACGAGCGAGGACCGAACCTCCGCTCATACCGCGTTACCGGGAGTATCACCTCGTGCGGGGATTAGACGGCCTCAACAGTCTTTACCGACGGCACTCTCTCCTTCAATACACGTTCGATGCCCATCTTGAGGGTCATCTGGCTCATGGGGCATCCTCCACAGGCTCCGGTGAGGCGAACCTTCACCGTCCCGTCGCTGGTTACATCAACAAGCTCGCAGTCTCCACCGTCGGCCTGTAGTTGAGGGCGTACCGTGTCGAGGGCCGCCTGGACGTCTTCTCTCATAGTCTTGCTCCTTTCAATGAGTATCAACGAGAACGTTTTCTGCAGACATTAGCATAATAAATAGATGCCGGCTGAAAAAAAAGGGTTCACGCGGCCTCTGGCTTCCTTAACCCCGATGTTCATAACTACGCCGTCACCCGGACGGCAGGACCGGCATCTTGTTGGTCTGACCTCGTAGAACGTGGGGCGCCCCTACAAAGACCGGGCAGAGCCCGGAAGGCAGGCATTCCCAGGCAGGAGCCCGGGAACGTGAAAAACCAGATGGAGCCGAAGCCAATGTTCGCATCTGCCGGGTCGGCCCGCGCCGACATCAAGGGCGGGCAAACATCCTGCAACGCTTCAAAAGAAATGCGTGGCAGTTGCGAGGATTTCGTAACGATTTCTTCTCGAAAAGAGAAGAGATTCAACGTTGGTAGTACAAAAGCCTTGACACGACACTGACTCGTTCGGTAAAAAACAAATGACGAACCGGTCAGTCACTTTTGTTGACTGACCATTGCGGTTTCCGAGAGGCTGCCATGAAAGAACCTTACGAAAAAAAAATCCAACTCATCGTCTCCCAAACCAAGGCCCATAAGGACACGTTCGCCGTCCCCGAACTCATTGAGCTACTCAAACAGGAGTTGGACAAGAAGTCAAGGGATGACTCCTCATTAAGCGAGACCGCACTGCAGTTTGTTGACAAGACCACTAAGGCAATTGCCGCTTCCCCAATCTATTCGGACACGCTCCTGAGGGAGTTTTACCGCAGCGTTCTCGACACGGCCGGCCCCTATGAAATCGACCGTGAGACGCTCCTGGAGGATCTCTTGTTCCAAAGTTTGCAGCGTCCAATGGAACGGGACACGAAGAAGAGGCGCAAACAGAAGGACGCTCGAACGAGTATCCTCCAGGCGGCACTGGAGGAATTTTCCGAGAAAGGCTTCCATGCCTCCACCATTGATTCCATAGCGGAACGGGCCGGAATCGCCAAAGGTACGGTCTATAGGTACTTCAACACGAAGGAAGGCCTCTTCACCGCACTTAAAGAAGACACAATGACCGAATTCGTCGAACTTGCCCGACAGGATCTGTCCCAACAGGACGACATCCTTAAGATTATCGAAAGCGTGATCAGGATGTACCTCAGTTTTTTTGAAAAGAACTCGGCATTCTTCAAGGTCATCATTCAGGAGCACAAGGATTTCGGAACTGAATTCTCGGAGAAGTTCATTAACGAACTCATTCTGGCCCTGCCGGGTTTGAAGAGGCGCTGCTGGAAAGCTTCTCGAAGCGGGCATCTGAAGCAGATGAATTACTTCACGGTGTTTTACGGGATCATAGGTTTTCTGAACGGCGTCATACAGAAATGGCTTCACGACGGAGGAGAGGGATCTCTTGTGGACGAAATCGATACCGTAACCGAGGTCCTTTTCTTTGGGTTCGTGGTTCAACCTGGTGCCGACGAGACCGGCAATACACTGAAGGTGATTTCATGAAATTGCGAAAGCTTTTTAATTGGGAGATACCGGTACTCTACGTAAACCCGCCCTACAACAACGACTCGGCCCTCATTGAAGAGGTGTCTCGCTCCGGCGGACTGGGGATTATCGACCACGCAACGTCGGGAACCGCACGTTTTGCCGTTGCCGGCAACACTCGTCATGGCGTTCGGCTTCCTCTGAGAGAGCTTCGCAGCCACTCATGGGAACCCAATACGGAGCTTGCCCTGGTGCCTATCGAGGATGCCCAAGAAGTATCAGAGCTGGAAGAGGGCGCGTTAAGCGATATTCCCGTGCCGGTTTTCGTGGAGGTGGGAGACTCCGGCCGGGCAATTGCCGCACGGAAAGCGGGAGCCGCGGGTTTGATCGCGCGAGGAAACGAAGGGCCCGGGTGGGTAAGTCAATCCAGTGGATTAGTGCTCCTTCAGGATGTTCTGGGTGCTGTGGACCTACCCGTGTTTCTTCAAGGCGGCGTTGGACTCCGTACCGCAATGGGAGCCGTGGCCGCAGGGGCTGCAGGAGTCGTGCTGGACGTGCATCTGCTTCTGACCGCTGGTTCCCGCCTGGAGCAGCATCTCAAGGACTTCCTCTCATCGCTGGGCCTACCCTGCACGCTCACGCTCGCTGAAGGCTCCGAAACGGAGCTGCGCGTCTATTCCCGGGTCGGCACCAGAATGGTACGCGATCTCCGCAAGGAGGAAGAATCTGTTGCACCGGGTGAAATGCAGGCATTCAAGGAGAAGTTGCACACGTCCCTGACAAAATCAGTGACCACCCCGGATTCGGATACCGGGCTGCTGCCGCTCTCTGAAGACCTTGGTACGGCGCAGAGACTTGCACGGAAATATGGTTCCGCGAGCGCCATTGTAACGGCTTTTCACGAAAAAATGACCGCAGGCATGGGCGCATGGCCGTTTCACGAGGAGTCCGGCACCGCGAAAACCCATGGTACCCGCTTACCGCTCGTACAAGGCCCTATGGCCCACGTAAGCGACAATCCCGACTTTCTGAGCGCCGTAGCACAAGCGGGAGCGCTTCCCTTTTTCGCAATGGGAAACATGCCGAAACCAATAGCGCGCGAGGGCCTCGAGCTTGCGGTGCGGAAGACCAACGGACGGTATGGAGTCGGGCTCATAGGGCTTGAGGTAAACCGCACATGCTATGAAGGCCACCTGGAAATCATGAAGGAGAACCCGCCGCCCTTTGCCATACTGGCTGCCGGCAGTCCCGATCTTGCAAAGCGGATTGAAGACATGGGGACCAAATGCTACCTGCACTGCCCGGCTCCGGCTGTTGTCTCCGAGGGATTGAAAAGCGGCCTCAGACGATTTGTGTTTGAGGGGAGTGAATCCGGGGGCCATATAGGAAATCTGGGGAGTCTCACACTCTGGGGCGCCAACCTCGACGAACTGGAGCACTTTGCCGAGAACGGTCTCAATCTTGAAGAGGTTACGGTTCTCTTCGCCGGCGGGATAGCCTCGGGCAGGGCGAGTGCATTTGTTGCCGCTATGGTGGGCGATCTGCAAGGGCTCAACGTTGGTCTGCAAATGGGGACCGCATATCTCACCTGCGATGAGGCGGTGGCCACGTGCGCCATCACATCCACGTACCGAGACCTCACTCTGAAGAGCGATCGTACGGTTGTTGTAGGAAGAACCGTCAACACCAAGGCAAGAACCGCTGGTTCCCCAATGGCACGCAAGATTCTGGAAAGTGAGCACGGCCGCGTCAGGGAGAAGATATCTCTGAGAGAGCGGAAAGAACTCTATGAAAAGGACAACCTGGGGGCTCTCAGGCTGGCGTCCAAGGGCTGTGCCATCGATCCGGACACCGCTGCGTTCGACTGCCCGGTCTTTTGCGATCTTTCACCGGAAGAGCAGCTGGACCGCGGTCTATATCTCATGGGCCAAGTGGTTTCTGTTCTGAACAAACCCACTACCGTGGCGGAACTCCACTCGGAGATCATCGACGGGGGGCGCTGCATTTTCGAGGGCATTGGACAGACTCCGGAGTCGGTGCATGAGCCCGAGATCGATAGTGAGGAGAAAGAGACCGTCATGGAAGTGCTACACCACAAGGAGCCCATAGCCGTGGTAGGCATCGGCTTGCGCCTGCCGGGTTCCGATTCCGCGGAGTCCTATTGGGATCACATCATGAATGGACGCAGCGGAATCATCGAAGTTCCTGCCGACAGATGGGGCGATTCCGACCTGTACTACGATCCGGACCCCAAAACTCCCGACAAGACCTATACGCGTATTGGAGGTTTTGTGCAGGACTTCCGGTTTGATCCTCTCAGGCACCGCATTCCCCCTTCAGTGGCCCGGAAGATGGACCGCACCCAGCAGATGGCCGTCGCGTGCACGGCTGATGCACTTACGGATGCAGCGCTGGCTCCGGAGCAGTTGAAGGGTCGACGGGTAGGGATCATCCTTGGCAACAGTATGGGCGGTGAGAATACGGACTTGTATGCCACGCGGGTGTCGCTGCCCCGCACAATGGCCTGCTTGGAAGGTGCGTTCGAGTGTCTTCATCTCGATACCCAAACCCGGAACTCAGTTGTCGAGGATTTCCGCCTCAAATACCTCGAAGGCCTACCGGACATTACGGAGGATTCTCTGCCGGGTGAGTTGCCCAACGTCATATCCGGTCGGATAGCCAACGTGTTTAATCTCGAAGGGCCCAATTTCACGGTGGACGCGGCTTGCGCCTCTTCCATGGCTGCAATTATGAATTCAATAGCGGCGCTGAGAGATGGTACCGTGGACTTTGCGATTACCGGCGGGGTGGATGCCTCCATGCACCCATCCTCATTCATCAAGTTTTGCAAGATTGGAGCCCTGTCGCCTGACGGCAGTAGGCCTTTTGACGAGAAGGCCAACGGATTCGTTATGGGAGAGGGAGTCGGTATCCTGATCCTGAAACGGCTCTCCGATGCGGTTCGTGACAATGACAGGATCTACGCTACCCTCGTGGAAACCGGTTCGTCTTCGGACGGTCGAGGCAAAGGGATTACCGCTCCGAATGAGGCGGGCCAGGAAAGGGCCGTGCGCGCCTGTTACGAATCAGCTGGTTGGGATCCGAGAACCGTGGGCCTCATCGAGGCTCATGGTACATCCACTTCGGTGGGCGACAGAACCGAATTGATCATGTTGGACAGGTTTTTCAGGGAGCTTGAAGCACCGAAAAAGTCCGTGGGTATCGGATCGGTAAAATCTCAGATAGGACACCTCAAGGCTGCCTCTGGAGCGGCGGGAATCATCAAGGCAGTTCTCAGTCTGTATCACCGCACCCTGCCGCCCACGATCAATGTGACGCGGCCCAACCCGTGCATCCGGTGGGAATCCTCTCCGCTGAATCTTCTCACCGAGCCGTTGCCCTGGGAATCTCCTCAGGGTCATCCTCGGAGAGCGGCCGTGAGTGCGTTCGGCTTCGGAGGCACCAACTTTCACGTGCTCGTGCAGGAGCACGTACCGGGACTGAAGGTTGTTTCGTCAACGAAACAGGCACCGAAAACCGTCAAGTTTTCTCCTCCCAGCTGGCCGTGTCCTCCGGAAATGCAGGAGCAGGGGGAAGCCTGGGTCATGGGAGCTGACAATCCCGGAGACCTCGCTGCGCAGATCAAGAGTGTCTTGGAGGAATTGAACCCCGGGACGTTTTCACGGCTGGCAAAGAGTCACCAAAACAATGTGTCCGGGTTCCCCCTGCGGTGTGGCTTTGCGGCCGGCGACGCGCAAACCGCGTCGAAAAAGCTCGGGCTTATTCTCGAGGGGCTGGATGATCCCGGCAAGCAGTCTTTCTTTCCCGCGCGGGGTATTCACATCTCCAAGGGAGAGCCGGAAAAGGCCGGCGCAGGCGCGGCGTTTCTCTTTCCGGGACAGGGTTCACAGTATCCGTTCATGCTCCGGGATCTGGCGCAACGCTTTCCCGTAGTAGCGAAAACCTTTGAAGAAGCCGACGAGATCCTTACCTCCTTGGGACTTCCTTCGGCAACCTCGATCACCTTTCCCACGGAGGAATCCGTGAACCGGGACAAAGAGCAAACGCCCGATCCCATGAGGGATACCCAGGTCCTGCAACCGCTGATTTTGACGGCGAACACCGCGATCTTCCGGTTGCTGGCTCTGATGGGCGTGCACCCCGTCGCGGTCGCCGGACACTCTCTCGGTGAATATGCCGCATGCGTCGCTGCGGAAGTCTTCTCATTTCGTGACGCGCTGGAGGCTGTTGCCGTGCGGGGTAGAGAGATGGCGCGGGTAAGTATAGAAGATCCCGGCCTGATGATGAGTATCCCTGCCGATGCAAGGTTGGTTGAAGAAGTCTTGGCAGAGGTTGACGGCTATGTCGTAGCTGCAAATAAGAATTCTCCAAGACAGACCGTCATATCGGGTCACACCGCTGCAGTGAAGAAGGCGGGAGAACTCTTCAAGGCCCGCGGTCTGGAAGGAGTGCTCATTCCCGTCTCCGCCGCATTCCACTCAGGGGTGGTGGCTCCGGCCAGGGAGCCGTTCATGAAGACGCTGATGCGCCTCACCCTCAACCCGCCTAAGGTCCCGGTCCTCTCAAATGTGACCGGAGACTTCTACCCCGTGGGCCCTGCGGCTCCCGGGAGAATCCGGGACCTCTTGGGCAAGCAGTTTGCCGCGCCGGTGGAATGGGTGAAGTCGATGCGGCGTATGTACAGCGAAGGGATCAGGATCTTTGTCGAATGCGGTCCAAAGAGAGTAATGACCAACCTTGTGCTGGACACCCTCTCCAACGACTGTATCGGATTGCCTTCGAATCACCCCAAGAAGGGCGGACTCATCCAGCTCATGGAATCACTTTCGGCTCTCGCTGCCGAGGGAATGGCCGTTAACTTCAACGGGGCCTATGGACTCGACCAATCTCGTGAACCCGTTCCCTCGTCGAAAAGGCCCGAGCTGAGAGTCGTACCTCACGTCGCACCCGAACCTCAGGAAGAAAAACAGCAGGCCGAGGAGACGCCGGAACTCTTGGAAGGGCTTGTGGATCCGGAAATCAAGAATATCGCAAGCAAGGCTGAGTTCAAGAGATTTCTGGAACTGCAGGGTGAGCCCATAAGAAATCTGATCAAGTCGGGGTACGAAACTTTTCTCAAGAACGTATTGCCTTTGGAGATGACGGCTCGACAGGTCAAGTCTGAAGGTATGGACTTCAAACCTGCAGTGATAAGCGGTATTTCCGCGGGCTTGCCCAGTGACGAGCGTTTTCCCTTTGACCGGGAGACCCTCGACGATCTCATACTGGGCCGGAACTTCATCAAGAAGGTCCCTGAAAACGGTCGCCGGGACATGCTGGAGAAGAATGTCGAGCGCCTCCACAAGGGACCGGCCGGCGAGGCTGAATTGAGGACGGTCACGGATCTTTCGGGCGTCATCAAGCTCGCAGGGACATTCAACGAAGAGGAATTTATTCGAGAGTATGACGTTGACGAGAGACTCGTTAAGACAATGGACGTCACGACTCGCATGGCAATCGTAGCCGGAATTGAGGCCCTCAAGGACGCTGGTATACCACTGGTACTCCAGACGAGGACAACCAGTACAGGACATGAGTTGCCGGATTCTTGGGCGTTGCCTCCTTCTCTCAGGAAAGAAACCGGCGTGATTTTCGCCTCCGCGTTCCCCGGCATGGCGTCACTGGTAGACGAGGTTACGCGAGGGACCGAGGCGAGGTACGGTTCGGGGGCCAAGCGAAGACTCATCGATTTCTACACCGGTCTCGTGGAACGCATCCGTGACGACAAGGAAAAGGAACGAATCACCAGATGGTTCACCCAGGAGTTTTCCCGGTTGAGCCCTGCCGATCCCGACGAGCTCTATGCGTTCAACCGGGACTTCCTCTTTCGGGTAATGAGCATGGCTCAAGGGCAGTTGGCCCAGTTCATCAAAGCCCAAGGTCCCAACAGTCACGTTGATGCCGCATGTGCCAGTACCACCCAGGCCATACTGGTAGCCCGAGACTGGATCCGCAGCGGTCAAGCCAAGAGAGTCATTGTGGTGGCTGCGGATGATGTGGCCGGCAGGACGCTCTTACCGTGGATCGGCTCCGGATTCCTGGCAATGGGGGCTGCTACCACAAACGGAAACGTCAGTGAAGCCGCACTTCCTTTTGACGATCGACGCCATGGTCTGATCCTGGGTTCCGCAGCGGTTGGGCTGATCGTGGAAAGCTCGGATCTTGTGGAACGGCGGGGGATGGACCCCATAGCATCGATTGAAGGCGGGGTCGCCGCCAACAGCGCTTTTCACGGAACCCGTCTGGATACGGATCACATATCATCGACCATGGAGGAACTCATTTCAAAGTGGGAGTTTCAGAGCGGACGTTCCCGTGCCGATCTCGCCAAGGACGTATTCTTCATGTCCCATGAAACCTACTCTCCTAAGCGCGGAGGCAGCTCATCCGCGGAAATCCGTGCACTGAGACAAACCTTTGGCGACAATGCACGCAGAATCCCCATTGCCAATACAAAAGGCTTCACGGGGCATACCATGGGAGTCGGTGTTGAAGACGTGGTAGCTGTACGATGTCTGCAGAAAAAAATGCTGCCGCCTATCCCTAATCTGAGACAGCCCGATCCTGAATTTGCCGATCTGAGCCTGAGTGCCGGCGGCATCTGTGAAGCGAACTACGCGTTGAGGCTTGCCGCAGGATTCGGCTCTCAGATCGTGATGTCCTTGTACAAGGTGCTGAGTCGAGACGAAAACAGAATCACGGATCTCACTTCCCACCGCGACTGGCTGCGGGATGTTACGGGCTATTCCGACCCGGTGGTTTCGGTCGAGAACCGCACCCTCAGGGTTGCACAACGCGTTTCGGAACAGGTTGGCGAGGAGCATCCCGAAAAGAAGATTGCTGTTCCCGCCGTTGCCCCGGCCGGCGGTACAAGCGTCAAAGGGGGAGCGGAGCAGATCAGGGAATCCATACTCGCTCTCCTGGCCGAGAAGACGGGCTATCCCGCAGATATGCTCGACACGGGACTTGATCTCGAAGCCGATCTCGGCATCGACACGGTCAAGCAGGCCGAGTTCATCTCGGAAGTGCGAGATACGTATGATATTCCCCGAATAGATGGTATCAAAATCGCGGATTTCCCCACAATCGAGCACATCATCGGCTTTGTGATGGAACACGCTGACCGAGGTGGAGACTCCGCTGCAACCGTTCCCCCGCAAGCGCATGAAACGCCGGCCCAACCTGTGGGCGGCGCAACCGAAGCCCGAGAGAGGATCCTCGAACTGCTTTCGCTGAAGACAGGCTACCCCGCGGACATGCTCGACACCGGACTGGATTTGGAAGCGGACCTGGGAATCGATACGGTGAAACAAGCGGAATTCATCTCCGAGGTGCGGGAATCGTTTGACATTCCGAGAATCGACGGGCTCAAGATAGCTGATTTCCCCACCATTGAGCATATCATCGGGTTTGTCATGCAGCATATCGGCGCACAGACTTCTGAGGCCCCCGCAGGGGAAGCGAAAATCGTGCAGGCCCCCCATACCGGAGAGGATGAAGTCAAACCGAGAATTCTCGCTCTCCTTTCCGACAAGACCGGGTATCCCGCGGACATGCTCGACCTCGACCTGGACCTCGAAGCCGACCTGGGAATCGATACCGTGAAACAGGCGGAATTCATCGCCGAGGTTCGGGACATCTTCGGTCTTCCGCGGATCGAGGGCCTGAAGATCGCGGACTTCCCGACGATCAGCCACATCATTCGGTTTGTTCAGGAGTCGACGAAGACACCCGAACTACCGAGCGAGGAGGCTGTAGAGACAAAGCCGATTCAACAGACTCCCGTGGTGGAGGATTCGGTACGGTTGCTCGAGGCACGCCTCGTAGAGGTGACGAATCTTGAGGAGACCCCACTTATCCCGGCGGACGAGCTGCTCATCGTCGGTGGAACCGATGAACTGGCGCAGGCAGTAGAGGATGCCTTCCGGTCTCTGGGGTACGAGAAGTTCGTGAGAATCACGGAACCGGCTTTACCTGAGGGGTCCGGCGATCGACGGATAGGCATCGTCAACCTGTTCCCTCTCGACCTCGTCCCGGACTCGGTACGAAAGACCTTCCAATTGTATCTGTCCGCGGCTGTTACTTTTGAGCAGGGTCCGGCGTTTCTTGTCGCCGCTGTGTCTGAAGACGGCGCCTATGGATTCGAGAGTCCCCTCCAGGAGGGATATCTCGCTGGAGAAATATCCGGCGCCACCAAGTCCTTTGCACGAGAGTACCCCGAAACGCGGGTCCGGATGCTGGACCTGCATCCGGGTCTTCCTCTTCAGGAATATGGCCGCATCATCGGCCGCAGTCTCAGTGAGGCTTTTCCGTTGGAGATCGGCGTGGGGAACGACGAGAGATTGCGCGCTATCCGGCTGGTTCCTCTGCAGGAGGATCTGCCGGACATCGGGGTCAATTCGGGAGACGTCGTGCTGGCAAGCGGTGGAGGAGGAGGCATCACCGCAGCTTGCTTGAAACACCTGGCCGAACATCAATCGCTCACCTTCGTGATCTTTGACCTCACCCCTCTTTCCGGCCGTGCGGAACAGCTGGCTTCTTTTGGAGAAAAGGACTGGGATGAGGAAAAGGGACGCGTCATAGAGCGCTTCAAGCGAGACGGTAAGGCTCCGACTCCCGTCATGGTGAACCGGGAACTCGGTCGCCTCCGCGCTGAGGCGGACGCGTACCGGAACGTGAGTGCCCTTCGAGAACTGGGCTCTGAAGTTATCTATCGATCAATGGACATACGCGACGGCCAAGCCATCGATGAAGCGCTGAAGGACGTAGCGGAGACCTGCGGCCGGGTAGACGTGGTGATTCATGCCGCGGGGATAGACATCAGCCGTGCCCTGAAAAGCAAATCCATCGAGCAGATTGAGAATGTGGTCTCGGTAAAGGTGGAAGGGATGCGGCGGCTTCTGGAATCCCTGGATCGCCGTGAACTGCCCCCCCGCCGAATTGTGGGATTCGGAAGCGTCTCAGGACGATTCGGGAACATGGCTCAAATCGATTACTCGGCCGCGAATGACGGACTGGCTCATCTGCTCCGGTGGGCCGACAAGGTCATGGACGGCAAGTCCTCCATCATTGATTGGGCACCGTGGGCAGACATCGGTATGGCAACCAGGGGCAGCGTCCAACAGACGCTCGAAGAGGCGGGAATCGACTTTGTCACGCCGCAAAAGGGCGTCCAATTCCTGGCACGCGAAATCGGCCGGTATTCGCAGTCCGCCGAGGTAATGGCCGCGGGCAGAGTCGGACCCTTTTCCGAGGACGCCTTCGAACTCCCCGGCGGCGCGGTACCAAAAGAATTAACCCTTGCAGGCCAACACGCCCGGGTGTTGTCCATCATTCCGGGTGAGTATGTAAAGGCCGAGGTGAGTCTGGATCCCACACATCCGTTGCTGGATCACCACAGGATCGACCGGGCTGCGGTGCTTCCCGGGGTCGGAGGCCTGGACATGATGAAGACCCTGGCATCCGTATTGAATCCCGAGGCTTCCAATGCGATCTTCGAGGATGTGCACTTCCACAGTCCTCTCAAGATCTTTAAGGATGATCCTTTTGAAGCGGAAATCGAAGTCGTCCGCACCAATGACACGGATAGTGGGGATATTTCCTATCGAGCACGAATAACCTCATGGTTTGTGGATCGGCAGGGGCGGAAAATGGGAGCGCCGAGACTGCATCACGAATGCACGCTTGTGCTTGGCTCTTCCGACGAACAGGCCCACATGGAAATCGAGACCTGGAATCAAGCGGTTTGGGTAGCGGCTCACGACATCTATTCCGTATTCTTCCATGGGCCCGGATTCAGGTTTCTCGACCATGTACGTGTGGAAGGAAACGGTAAGGGCGTCAAGTTTCGATATGCCGATACCGAACATCGGGAAGCTATGTTTTCCGACACGATCCCCGGGGGTATGGAAGCGGCATTTCAGGCTGCAGCGGCTCTCGGGATGGAAGCCCGAGGCATCATGTCCCTTCCCATAGGGATAGATCGTACGGTCATACATTCGAGAGACGGCATCCCTTCCGAAGGCGAGCTCGTTCCTAAGGGGGAACAGGCTCAAGAGGGACTCGACGGACGCGTTGTCCTGAGGTTTGACGGCATCATAAGAGATTCACGGGGCAATCCCATGGTAACCCTCGAGGGCGTGGAAATGATCGAGCTGGAGCAGAGCCCGGGATTTCCCAGGAGAGTATTTGAGGAGATTCTCCCCGTCGATGGGGTGGTAAGAGAGTTTGAGTCCGGCGACGGTATCAAGCTCGCTGATGCCCTCAGTGACGAGGAGTCTCGGGAGTACGGCCAAAAGGCCGTTCCCAAGAGAGCCGGAGAGTGGCTTGCGGGGCGTATCGCCCTTAAGAGAAGCGTCCAGAGGTTGTTGGCCGTTTCAGGAAGTACCGCTCCAGAGGGACGGAACATTCGTATTGTCCAAGACGAGCAGGGAAAACCCGCTGCGGAGCTTCTCGATCGGCCCGGTACGTTGGTGGGAGAGGTATCGCTCTCTCATTCCAACGGATTGGCCCTCGCCGCGGCCGCGGATCCCAAAGCGTTCGAGGGTTTGGGGGTGGATATGGAGAAGGTGGAAGCTCGAAGCGACGCGTGGATAAGGGATTACTTCACTGAAGAAGAAATAGCCGCAGCGGGTGACAATTCCGGCCGTTGGCCGGCGTTAACCCGCATGTGGTGCCTCAAGGAAGCGGTTCTCAAGGCAATGGGCACCGGGTTGAGTTTCGATCTCAGGGACATCTTCGTGGCGGCACTGGATGATTCGGGCCGCGCTCGCCTGGAATTCCGCAACGAAGCGGCCGTGTACTGGGAACAGAACGGACGAGGCACCGTAGAGGCTCGGGTTGAAGACAACGGGGACATCGTGGTCGCACGGGTTTTGATCCGCAACTGAGGCTTCCGGGGGGGGGGGGGATGGGGCATACACTGACGATCGATTATGGGGATGATGTGCTCTTTAGTATGAGCCTAACGAATAGGTGTTTGTGAGAGTGGCGAAGCCCATTCACACAAACGCCTATTCGTTAGCTATGAAATTCTCCGTGCTCCCAATCGCAGCGGAAGGTTGCATCTGGGCCGGGCTACAGGTATTTGCCGATTGTAGGACAGGGCCACCCTGCCATAACAATCGCAGAGACAACCCGAGGTGCAGTTTCCTCTAATCATCTTGGATACTTGTTCGGTTCCGCCGACTGACTTCCACGATTGCAGAGTTGCCAGCGTGCTCTTTGGCTTCAAAAACG
>CAXXIU010000015.1:0-406184 GCA_963675835.2 Desulfomonilaceae bacterium | reverse complement strand
CCCCGTTCGCTCCATCACTTGCTGTGAGCTTGGTCTGATTACCCCAGGTGCCGGTGTCCGCGTCCAGCTCATAGAGATACGCGGACCCCTTGTCGTCGCCGTACGCCCCGACAATGCAATAGTCCCCGCTGATGTACACGGAACACCCAAAACGTTGATTGTACTGCCGATCACTTGCGGTGAGCTTCGCCTCATTTCCCCAGGTGCCGTCGGCTTGAAGCTCATAGATGTACACGGAACCTCTGTAACTGTCGTCCTCCTTAGCCCCGACAATGCAGTAGTTCCCGTCTACGGACACGGAATTGCCGAAATAGTCCCCGTTCGCTCCATCACTTGCTGTGAGCTTGTCCTCCGCTGCTAGGGTTCCGTCAAAGTCGTCCAGCGCGCTCTGTAAGAAATAGATCGACGCGAGATCCACATCGTCGGTTTCCAGGATCCAGTCCCCTCCGCCGGCCGGATTACCCGTGGGATCGTCCGACGCGGCCACATCGCGGCCCGTGAGATTTTCCAGTTGGGAGACCAAAACATCGCCGGCATCCGTGGAGGCCAGGTCGCAGGCCATAATATCGATGCGGCCGTCATCCGTGAGAAGGTAGCCGACGCCCGCCCAGAAGTCCTGGAGTTCCGAGTCGCTTAGGATGGTGCTCGGGCTCACGGTATAACCGCTGGTCAAATGGAAACACCCTTCACCGAGATCGTGCACCGCGAACGCGATGCTCAGGGCTTCCCGGCCGTCCAGTGCTTCTTGAACGGCCGCGAGAATCGCGTCGGGCGTTTCCTCGGAGCCGTCGTACAGAATAGTGACCACGTCGTCCTGCGCGGCCGCGGCCAGTTGATCCGCGTTCTCCACGGATGAGGAGATCACCAGAACGTTCACGGCCTCCCCGGCCTCGGCTGCGGTTTCGATCACTTCGGCGGCGTTGGTGATCAGCACCTCATCCAGGTCCTGGCCGTAGATATCCCCGAGTGGATCATCGGATTCCGAGGACGCATCAGCGGCTGCAGCCGCGTCGTCCGCTTGCAGGGGATCGCTCTCCCCGGTGTCCGTCGCTGCCGAGGTATCGTGCGTATCGCTGTTTTCCTGGTTTGAATCGGCCGAGCCGGCCGCGTCGAAGACGATGCGTTCCTCAAGTTGCTCCAGCAGGAATTGTCGCTTGCCTATGAAGACCTTTCCAGACCTGTTTCTCATTGGTGTCTCTCTCTCCCTATTAATTAATTTGTTGAGCGTACGGTTCATGACGACGCGTGCCGGGATGGGACACGCGGTTGTGACCGTTGTTTTTGCGTTTTGGCCTGTCTCTTCGGGACCGGGCAGAGCCGGGGAACGAGAAGAAAGTGTCTCAAACGTCTCGGATCGAGGTGAATCGTGCCGCGATGAAGTGGATTGCAGGAAAAATCCCCCCTGCCCCCCTTTGTCAAAGGAGGGTAATAGCCAGTCCCCCCCTTTAGTAAAGGGGGGTAAGAGCCGATTCCCCCCTTAGAAAAAGGGGGGTTAGGGGGGATTTTCTGCAACATGTCAACTAGTCGTGCCACAATTGTGACTCTCCATTTGGTTTTGAAACAGTCTCCGGAGGCCCGGGCTGTGAAAAGAATCCGTCAAGATTTCAAAAACCTCCGTAGGACGGGCGTCTCTGCCCGTCGTCCTGAGGATCTATCCGCCGCCTATCCCGTCTCGCCAAGACCGGGCCATGTCCGGTCGCCGAGAGATGACCGGCAAGATGCCTGCCCCACTAAAGATCGCGGTGAAAACCACCTGATTTCAGTAGGGTTGCCTCTTGCGGCGGCACCGGCCTGCGTGCCGGCAATGCTGTTTCACGCGCAGCGCGGGCCGGGCCGGCGTGGTGATTTGGAGCAATTTTGATGCCACACAGGCACCGGGAAGAGTATGGCGACTCAACAGGCCGATATGATGGGGCATTTTTGAATCAAGGGTGTGTCAGCGATGGGGCGGGTCCGGCGGAAAATGATTGGAAAACAACACCAAAGAACAGCGGTGTCGCTAAGTGCCTAACATATCAGAAGATAGCACCTATTGTTTTGCAACACTTCCGTGGGTGATATTTGCCCTTTGGCGAGGAATCAACGGAGGTTGACCGGTCACGTCGGGATTCCGAGACGTCGGATGTGGTGGGCTATGGAGTTGCGCGTCATTCCGAGAAGAACGGCCGCATCTTTGATCCGCCCTCCCGAGCGATCCAACGCGCTTTCTATGAGAAGACGTTTGGCCTCGTCAACGGCCTCCTTAAAGGAAACGTCCTTCGACAACACAGCGTCAAACGATGTTGGAATCCCGGAACACTCGCCATCCCCATGGGATTCCTTCAGTCCCAGGTCACGGACGGAAATGGTATCCTTGTCGCAGAGAATCAGGGCCCGTTCCAAAACATTTCGCAGTTCTCTTACATTTCCGGGCCACTGGTACTTCATGAGAGTATCCAAGGCTGCGGCGTCAACGGTCGGCAACTGCGACAGCCCCATCTTTCCGGCAACGTCGGCAAGAGTTTCCCGAACGAGAATCGGAAGATCGTCCATCCTCTCTCTGAGCGAAGGGACGGTAATGGCGAAGACATTGAGCCTGTAGAACAGATCTCTGCGGAAGCGGCCGTCCTCCACATCGGACCGGATATCGCGGTTCGTTGCGGCAAGTATCCGTGTGTCAACGGAGATGCTCGTCACTGCTCCTATGCGCATGATCAGGTGCGTATCCAGAAAGGTGAGGAGCTTGGACTGCATGCCAAGAGGCATTTCCCCGATTTCGTTGAGCAGGAGGGTACCGCCTTCCGCGAGTTCCAACAGACCGCGCTTTCGACCCCGAGCACCCGTAAAAGCGCCTGCCTCGTAACCGAAGAGCTCGGACTCTACCAACTCCGGACTCAAAGCAGCACAGTTGATGGTGAGGAACGGCCCGCCGGCTCGGTGGGACATTTCGTGGAGGAGTCGGGCCCAGTGGTCCTTTCCTGCTCCGCTTTCCCCGAGAAGAAGCACCGTTCCGTCGCTTCGGGCAACCAGTGCGACCTGATCAAGGAGATTCCGGGCCGCGGCGGAATGATACTCATCGGCCGGCGGGCCCGCGGGTTCAACCCTGCGCACTCTGCGGTCGCTCATATCACGCGCGATGCCGCACATGCCGAACACCTGTCCCGCTGAATCGCGAAGGGGAAACCTGATGACGTTCAAGGAAATGGTCCAACCGTTTCGTTTCCATGTGTGTTCCGTATCAAACGTTTCCCCTTCCAGGGTCCGTGTCTCCAATTTGCGTGCGTGCTCCGAGTAGTCCGAATCCAGCGCCAACTCCTCATCGGTCATTCCAATGACGCTATTGCTCTCACGATCCAGGAGCCTGAGAAACGCGGGGTTAACATGTGTGTACTCCAGATCCTGGTTCTTGATGAACATGCTGTCTTCAGTGTTCTCGAAGATACCCCTGAAGCGCTCTTCGCTGACCCGCAAAGATTCCTCTATTACTTTTCGCGCTTCGATCTCCCGGCTGAGTTCGAGGTTCTTCCCGCGCAAACTCTGCGGCCGCGCGAGCCTCGAGTTTCAAACGACGCTCCAACTCCTCTCTCTTGCGGTCGGTTATATCCTCTACCAAAGCTTGGGTGCCTGTGATTCTTCCTGCAGAATCCCGGCGTGGAGTCAACACGATACTCAGGTTGGAGGAGTTCCCTTGTTCGCTCACATAGGCTACTTCTAGTTCTGCATCCTGGTTTTCTTCGATGCAACGTCTGAAGGCAGCCGAGATCCCGGACTTGGTAAAAGGTGGAAAAGCATATAGGTTTGTAAATTTGGCAGCTTCCTCTGATGACAGACCCAGAGTGTTCACTAGCCTGGGATTCCACTCGGTGATTCTACCCTCATTATTAGCAAAGAGAATGCCTACCGGAGCATGATCCACCAGCGATCGATACTGTGCTTCTCTTTCCATCACCTCGTGAACCAAGTCCGCATTGTGAAATCTCAACTTCAGAGATTCCGTATTCATTTCGTTCATGCGATTGGCTATTATGATGAAAATGGCGAGCAGAACTATTGACATGAATCCCATGGCTACATGGGCGTAGTCCCTTTCCCAAAAATACCTGCAAGCCTGTGACAACAATACTATTGTGATGACAGGTAGGTACACCTCTTTTCGAGCAGATGCGGCGGCAATGGTGCCGACACAGATTCCTGATACCATGAAGGCCACAACAGTCTGATGCAGGAGGGAATCAGCGGGGAATAGGAACAACGTCGCCACGGCCCAATGAATTCCTCCAATCCAGCTTGCGGTAACACATACTTTGCCCCACCAAAGCATTGTTTCATCATCCGGCGATGATCTGTCAAATGCGGCAACAAACCGTTGCCTGACCAAGTACATAACAAGGCCTGCGACGCACCAGGCAATGAGGAGCCGCCGTTGTGTCACGGTCCACAGAACACCGGTCAATACCAGGACAGTAGCCGCTGCGGCGATAAAGACTTCCGGCCGAGCAACCACGTAGAGTTGCCTGATCTGGGTTGCTTTCAACTTAAGATCGTTGGCAGCCTGCAGAGCCGCCGCCGTTTCTATACTAGCGAGGCTTTCATCCTTCGGTTCAACTCGCTCCGGCATGAGAGACTCAACTCCCGTCTGATCGCCTTGTTCGGGTCTTGCGATACGAACTTACGGCAGTATACTGTTGTTTCACGCTTCTTGTCACGCTCCGCCCCGAGGCGGCACTCTCTCCCATCTGCAATGCTTATTTCGTGACAGACCCTTAGTGTCTTGGTAGCTTATTCTTCCTTCTTCGCGGTGAATCGTTGCCCCCTTTTGACGGCGCCCTTCATAACAGTTCACGGGTGATTTCCGAAATTGTTGCGAGGATCTTGTCCATGAACGATTCCGCCTCGTCACGGGTGAACAAGCTCGCCGCGGTTGCCCTCACCAGATTCAGTCTGTTCAGATAGACGTACACAATGAGTGTCAACGGAGTACTGGAAAGCAGTTTGTAGCCCACACCGTGGATCTCGGTTACTTCCGTTTCATTGACCCGCACGAGGTACGAATCATCGGTTGCCTTGCCGTCCACGAGAATTGGCCAGACGACCCCCAGCATGGTCACGGAGACGGAGAATTGATGCTTCTGAATCACATGGTGGACGAGTCGTCTCCGCGCTCCGTACGGCAAGAAACGTAGTATGTCGGTCATTGTCGATATGTTCCCCCTGACCTCCAAGTCCCCATGTTTGCGGAGCTTTCTCGTTCTCGCAGCGGATACGCTCCGCGCAAAGTCCCTCACGTTTTGCCTTTCATCGGGTTCCGACCGGAAAAACAGAACGCTCGTGGTGTTGGGAGCCTGCAACCCTTCATACTTCCCTTGCATGTTCACCGTCATGGCCGTGGTGATCAGCCCACTCCCCACGTTTCGCTCCCGATTCCATTTGTCCAGAGCCAAGTTTGCCGCGACCACCAAAAGGTCCACCGGCCGGATTTTAGCCCTTGCACACGATTGGTTGATCCGTTCCGTCTCCTCGGCTGAGAGAGTTCTTTTTACATGGTACTGGCCCGGGTCTCCCTTCCTGCCCCGGCCTACGGGCAATGTCGGCTTCGCGGTCAATGCGCGGAACGCTGCGACGGAGCCCTTCATGGAGTCTTTCCAATTCCGGATCCCGAGTTGCGCCCCGGGTTTCTTGGACGTTGACAACGAGAGCGTGGGCGGGGTTGAATCGGGTTTGACGCCGGTCATGATCTCAAGATAGTTCAGCGCAACGTATTTTCCGAATTCGGACGCCACGGAAGCGTCGGCCGCGACGTGATGAATGACCGGAGCCGGCACATGATGATCTTCCGAAAAACTCACCACGTGAAATTCTCCCGGCAGCTCTTCAAACAGATCCCAGTCACGTTCCAAATCCGTTTCTATGGTCCGGAGGAATTCATCGATGACCGGTGTTGAAGGATCTTTGCCCGACACCCGGCGGATCTTGACCGGGAATTCCAGGTCCGGTCTGGGGTGCCACGCCAAATAGAATCTTCCTCTCAGCGTGGTTTCCTTGAGGCAACACCCTAATTGGGGAAAATCTTTGACGGTCGAGATCACTGCACGCTTCAATGCATCCAAGTTTATGGGACCCCTGACCTCGGCACCGGTAACCACCAGGTTCCTTGTATTACCCGCGGTGGAGAGTGCCACCATTTCGGAAGCTTCATTGAGCAGTAGGTGACTGTGGGGCATCATGGTTTCCGTGAATTCTCCTTCCTAATACAGTCTGACATGCGCATGAGGCCTTGACAAGACAGTAATACGAAGTATTATCCAGAGAGGTCGATGCATCGTTCCAAGTGCGGCCGCCGGCCGGCAACAACCGAGGTCCCGATTATGTCGGAAGAGAGACAAAAGGTCATCACGTTTAAAGTGCCCGAGGCACTCGAAGAGGCTATGAAGGGAATCCCCAATCGGTCCGAATTCATCCGGAATGCGATACTCTCCGCGCTCGACCAACTGTGCCCTCTGTGCAAAGGGACGGGGATCTTGCAGCCCAACCAGCAGAAACACTGGGCGCAGTTCACCAGGGATCATGCCGTGGAGGAGTGCGGGCAGTGCAAAGCGGTCCATCTTGTCTGCAAGTGCGGCTCCGGGACCGATCTGCACTCATGAATCGAGATAAGCGGGTCGACGGGCACAGCCCGCCCGACCGCGGCATGGTGGAATCGTCACCTCGCCGTATTTCAGAGACGTAGGGCGGCCTGTGGCAGCCGTCTCCCGGGCGAACCGCGATGACCTCTCGGTCACAACCGAACATGAAAATCCCTTGAGCGGTCCGGGCCGGAGTTCCCCCCTTAGAAAAAGGGGGGACAGGGGGGATTTTCAGATAAAGGCCGAGGTCCGGAGAATGAAGATCGTCAAGTCCGAGGATTCAACCATGGAGAAACGTCGGGCAATTGTCCTGGAGAATGTATCATTCTCCTACAACAGACACCCGGTGATTGAAAACGCGAGTGTGACGCTGCATGAGCATCAATTGGCGGCAATCGTGGGGCCCAACGGCGGCGGAAAGACTACCTTGCTGAAACTCGTGCTCGGGCTCCTCACCCCGTCGAGCGGGTCGGTCCGCGTTTTTGGGAAGCCGGCCAAGGAGGCTGGGCGGTTGGTGGGATACATGCCTCAACACGCGCACCTCGATCCCAAGTTTCCCATTTGCGTGATGGATGTCGTACTCATGGGACGTATAGGTCACTCGCTTCCGTTCTGGTCTTACTCGAGGACGGACAAGGCTGTGGCCGAGAAACTGCTTCGTGACCTGCACATGTGGGAATACCAAAAGACGCATTTTTCGGAACTCTCCGGCGGTCAACGGCAGAGAGTGCTCATTGCACGGGCGTTGGCAGCCGAACCGGAGTTATTGTTGCTCGACGAACCGACGGCCGGTCTTGATTTTGTCTTCGAGTCGGAGCTTTCCGAGATTCTCAAAGGGTTGACCGATCACCTTACCGTGGTCCTGGTGTCGCATGATCTGAGTTTTGTGTCGAAATACGTCAACACGGCGGTATGCGTGAATCGCAAAGTCCTCATGCATCCGACTACGGACGTCTCTGAATCCGTGGTCAACGAGCTCTACGGAGATTCGGTGAAGATGGTTAGACATGACCTCCTCAGTTCGGGAGGGATCAAGAGTTGTATGAATTCATAATCGATCTTCAGGGCCACGCGTTCCTGCAGCATGCGCTCGCAGCGGGTGTCCTGGCAAGCCTCTCGGCAGGCGTCGTGGGGACATTCGTAGTTGTGAGAAGGATCAGCTATGTCGCGGGAGGGATTGCGCACACGGTACTGGCGGGGTTGGGCGCCGCGCTTTACCTCGGAAAGGCCGGATATTGGCCGGGCTTGGACCCGTTGTACGGTGCCGTTGTCGCCGCGCTTTTCGCGGCCGTGGTAATCGGAATGGTGAGTATCCACGCTCAAGAGAGGGAAGATACCGTTATCGGAGCATTGTGGGCCGTGGGGATGGCCGTGGGCATTCTCTTCATCTCTCAGACTCCCGGGTATAACACGGATTTGATGAGCTATCTCTTCGGCAACATCCTGATGGTTTCACGACAGGATCTGTGGCTCATTCTGTCGCTCGATGCTCTCGTCTTGGGGCTTACGATTCTGTTCTACAATCAGTTCGTTGCCGTGTGCTTTGATAGCGAGTTTGCTCAACTACGGGGGTTAAGGGTTCAGCTGTTCTACATTTTGCTCCTCTGCCTCACGGCTCTCACGGTCGTCGTACTCACAACCGCGGTGGGCATTGTATTGGTTATCGCGTTGTTGACGCTTCCTGCCGCGATTTCCGGTTCGTACTGCAAGAGCATGCGGTCCATGATGATCGTCTCGGCTCTTCTGTGCATGTTCTTCACCACTTCCGGACTCGTACTGAGCTACCGGCCCGATTATCCGGCCGGGACCAGACCGAGAGCGGATTGCGCTTCGGCCTTGCTGCGGCACAGAATCACAAAGTCGTCAGCATAGCGTACCATGGCCAAACCAGAGCGAGCCATCAGATGATCCAAGGGATCGAGATAGATATTCGACAACAGTGGACTTATGACCGCACCTTGAGGGGTGCCAAACTCGGGGGTCCAGCCCTGAGCAGTGTCCAGGATTTGCTGTTGAAGAAAGCTCTGAACAAGGCGGAGGATACTCTGATCGCTAATCTTCAGGGCGACACGGCCGAGCAACTCATCGTGCCCTATCGTGTCGAAGTAGGATTTGAGGTCGGCATCCACCACGTACGTGAAGCCTTGTCTCAGGAGTGCACCGACGCGACGAAGCGCGTCCTTACAGCCTCGCCTCGGTCGGAAACCGTAACTATGTTCGGCAAAATCCCGCTCGAAGATAGGTTCAAGGACCTGGCGCAGCGCGGCCTGCACGACTCGATCTCGTACCGTGGGAATCCCCAGTGGACGGCGCTCTTTCTTGCCGGGTTTGGGTATCCACACGCGTCTGATGGGTTGTGGCCGGTAGGTGCCGGACCGGAGTTCCGCTGCAAGCTTTTCGAGGTTACCCTCAAGCTGCGTCTCGAAGTGCCGGACCGTCACATGATCCACCCCCGCACTCCCACGGTTGGCCTTCACACGCGCAAAGGCAGACCGAAGATTCGCGGACCTTGTCCATCAAGCTGTACCACGTACCTCCTTTCACCCCGTGTTCCAGGGCTGTCAACATGCGGTCTGTCCAGACTGTGGGTTCGACCCAGGACCAGCGGTCCCGTATCGCTCCGGCCCGTCTAGCCCCGAAGGACACTGTAGCCGGTTTGTCTTCCCGTTGTCTGTCCATCATGCATCCACCTTCCTGCCTCCCTTTGCTCCACGCCCATTACGGCGTTTCAGCGCTACTATGGAGGCTCTGACTCCTGTGCGAGTCTCCATCCCGCACAGGTCTCCCCGCTTAACGTACTCAACCGTCCTGACCATTCCATCCCCAACCACCTGCAACCGTGGGAACTGGTAGACAATTGGGCAACCGATTTGAGGTGCCGACCAGCCAGTGCCCCGCAGGGGCTCACCGTTAGTAGCCACGGGTTTCAACCCGTGGAAAAGGGCTGTTGGGGCTCGCGAGCATATACGTCCCGAAGGGACAAGCGATGTTAGCCGGGCCTTTCAAGGCCCGGAAACATTGGTAGGCGCGCCCCCGTGGGTGCACCGGGCCGCCCCTACCGTGCAGCCTGTTCGGCCGGGATCTCTTGTGCGGTACTATTACCGTTCAAGCCGTTCGGATCGGCTGCAATCCAGGCTTTGGCCTGGAAGATGAAGAGGAATGCAGGAAGGGACAAGAGGAATGTTAGTCCGAAATACGCGGCGTATCCGATTGTGTGGGTTGCCCAGCCGCTTAATACGCCGGCCGTTATTCCCGTAATCCGGAAGAGGGCCGAGAGAATCGCGTACTGGGTGGCCGAGAACTCTTTCTTGCATATGCTCATCAGGAACGCGAGAAATGCAGCGGTCCCAAGTCCTCCGCAGAATGATTCCGCAATAGAGGCCGTGTAGACACCCCAATTGCCTGAATCGGGAACCATGGCAACCCACGCGTAGGTGAGATTGCTGACCGACTGCCAAAGGCCCAGAAACCAGAGGCCATGGAAGATTCCGAAGCGGGCCATGAAGAGGCCTCCGGCAAGCCCCCCTGCAATTGACGCGAGGATTCCGAACGTTCCGGTAATGAGCCCGATTTCCGTTAACGAAAGATCCCGGGCGAGCCAGAAAGGACGCACCATGGGGCCCATGGACATGTCCCCCAGCTTGTAGAGCAATATGAAGAGGGTGACCTGGACCACACCCGGCCTCTGGAGAAAATCGCGGACAGGAGCCGCCAGGGACGTGATCGAAAATTTCGGCCGCAGGACTTCCACTCTCGGAAGCCGAATGGAAGCAATGCCGCACACGGTCAAGATTCCTGCTGCGGCAAGATAGGTCAACTTCCAGCCCAACCAACCTCCCAATGCGACAAACAATCCACCTGCAATAACAAGAGCCACGCGATACGCAGCCTGTCTGAATCCATTGGCCAGGCCCATCTCCGAAGGATTCAACAACTCAATGGAATATGCGTCGATTGCGATGTCCTGGGTGGCGGAAAATATTGAGAGACAAGCGATGGAAGCCCACAGAAGAGTGCTTGGGTTCGCGGGATCGAGGGGTATAAGGACCAAAATGGACGCGGCCATGAGGAACTGGGCAGCGGTAATCCAGTGGCGGCGGCTACCCATGAAGTCCACTGCCGGAGCCCATATGAATTTCAGAGCGTAGGGTAGGCTCAGGAAACTCAAGAATCCCACGTGAACTAGAGACATGCCGTGCAGCCGGAAATACACGGGCAATGTCTGCTCGATTATTCCAAAAGGGAACCCTTCCGCGAAGTACAGCAGGGACACCAGGAGAAGTTTCTTGTTCAGCTTCACGCTCATTCCTTACGACGGTACTGTTGACCGGCATGTACTGCGGACTGGGCGATCATACAGAATGCGGAGAATAAATCAAATGATTTCTGGACATTTACGCACATGCAGAAAAAAACCGCTCAAATTAACAGCGAAAAGGGTTCCGTATCTTTACGGAAAACAAGTGATTGAGCGCGCGGATCAGTGCGCCGCGGGGATGCACTACTTGAACTGGAGATTATCCGACAATCAGGGTTTTACCATAGTGCCTTCATGAGATATAATCGATGCGGGAGTACAGGTATGGCAGGAACGCAATCGAGCAGAAACGTCAACGCCAGGGAAGCTGTGGAGGACATCCGAGGCCCCTTGAGCAACGGTGAACTCATGGAGAAGTTCAAGATCACGGCTTCAGGGTATGCGGATCTCCTGAAACAGCTCTACATGAAGAAACTCATAACCGAAGAGGACCTTACGCGACGCGGAATCCGTTTCAAAGTCGTTAAACCTCAAGTGGAAGAGAAACCCGCGGAGCCGGTTCCCCTTATTCCTCCCCGTCCCAATTTCGAGGATGAAAACGACGAGTTCCTCGACACGGTGACCCTGACCGAATTACTTGCTTTCAAACCCGAAGAACCGCCTCCGGAGAAACAGAAGGCGGAGGACCGCCCGCCGCCGCCCGCCGAGGAGGACCCCGGCCCCAAGGAAAAGAAGGGCAAATTCAGCATAAGCGGGTTATTTAAGAAGTCCGGTTGAGCGGTTGAGCCCGAACGCGTTCGTAATGTTGGCCGGCGCGCATCTCCCGTACCGCATCGCTCGAGGCTTTGGATCCCGAATTGCAGTCAACAAGTACGGGACATGCTCAGATAGTGTAAGCGTTCACCGCGAAGAAAAAGAGAACGAACCACCAAGACACAAAGGCACCAAGGAAGACCGCTGGGAAAAGAGCAGTGCAGGGTTTGTGGTGTACATGACGAGTCCGGGCACCGTTTTCATGAGGTCTGGTTTGAGACTGCATTTCGATCAGGAAGCGCCATGGGTCAAGAACGCTGCCGTGTACCCCGTCTCCTAAATCCTTAGTGTCTTGGTGCCTTTGTGGTTAGATTTTCTTGTTCAAACGAGCGCTATGACGCGGTGAACGTTTACCAGATAGTCGCCATATGGACACTTCTGAGTGCTTCTGCGCGCCTATCCCCCATGCTTCCGGGAATCATAGTCGGCCAAAACGGTTTCGAGCTCTTTCTCCGTCGTGAAGGCCAGGGCCTGCGCGGTGGCGATGAGCTTTCCGCCCTCGATCTCGCGTACGTCACAGTAATAAGAGGCCGTCCGCCTGGTCCTGTGCACCTCTTCGGCTTTTGCTTCCAGAGCCTTCCCGGGACCCGGCGCGGTCGCATACGTAATGTTGACGTTGAGTGCGACGGACAGAAGGCCGTGAGCATTGCAGGCCAGCTGAAAGGCTTCATCAATCAAGGAGAAGACCGCACCTCCATGGGTGGTTCCGAAGACGTTTTCCAGTTCCGGACGAACACGCATTCTCACAACAGCGAACCCCGGTTCGACCTCGACGGCCTCAAATCCAAGGAGCCGGCCGAAAGGCTCAGCGTGAGATCTCTGCAATAGACTCTTGCACAACTTCTGTTCCATCGTTCCTCTTCACAATCCGAACGGAGCGAGTGGGCTCTTTGAGAACCTGAGGCCCCAGAAGCCCCAGCGACATGAGCAGTTTTGCCAAATCCTCGACGGGCATATCCATAAGCTGGAAGTCCTCGACCGGGACCAGCATGGCAAACCCGGTGGCGGGAATAGGGGAGTTCGGAACAAAGAGCAGAAAGTGTTCTTTGCCGTCTGCCAGCACGTATCGTTCGCCGGAGGTCAAGAGTCCGAGAACCTTAATATTTCCGAGGCGGACGAAACCAACTCCTCCGAATCTCTCCAGACCCGAGTTATTCTTCTTCCCGAAGAGATCCACAACCTGACCGACTGCCGTGTAAACCTTGCCGAATAGGGGAATCCGCGCAAAGGTTCTGTCGATCGCAGCGTGGACACGGGCCACCGTTGCCCGCGTGACAAGAAAGCCGAGGAGGATGGTGAACACGACCACGACGAGATATCCGGCACCGTACCCGGCGTATTTCTTGCTCTCCCCAACGACGGTTACAATGAACACTCCAAACGTACTGCTGGGACCGATGTACGCATCGGCGAGTCTTACTACCCATCCGATCACGAATACGGTCACGATAAGCGGGAGCAGGGTGGCTACTCCGGTAAGGAAAAAACGCACCATGCTGCTGAACAATGTCCGCATAACGTCGTCTCCCGAGCCGTTAAGGCTCAAGTATTCAGAAGTTGAACAGCCAAAGCCGTACCACTTGAAAAGCGTTTAGTCCATAGGAATCAATTCGAAGAAAAGGATCGGATCACCATGGAGAAATGGTGATCCCCCAAGCCTTCGTTGGTGACCCCCGACGGATTATAGTATACTGATCTTCACTCAAAACCCTTCAGGCAACGGCATGGATTTTCCTGTAAGCCCGTCTGAGGGGTTTTTCTCGTTTGTGACGGCACACAATGCGGTCACGCACATCTCTAGCCCTCGGATACCCTGCGGTCATCAGCATCTTTGCACGGGAGAGGACGGCCTCCGTGCGGCCGCATAAGCGGAACGGCCTCTCGGGCAATTTTTCTTCGCGCTTCCGGAGTTCCCCATGACATTCTCCAGGGTCAAACGGAAACACAAGGGTGACGACCGTTGGTCGAGCAACATGCCCATGGGTTCGGGATGCTTTACCGGGCCTCGTTTTTTGGGAGCAGGCTTACCGTTCGGACCGCCGATGCTCACGTATCCCGCGGCCAGGAGGAGCAGAGTAAGGAAAACTCCCAGCACTATCATCACCCAGTCCCGATTGGTTCGGGTTATGACGGGCTCCGGTGTTCTTTTTCTCCGGGATTCCGTGGTCATCTTGAGTCCTTCTCCCTTTGCGCGAAGAGTATACAGGAACCGCCGGTCGATGTCATGATGCACCGGCATTCTTGGTACACTGTTGCACAAGTTTCGTGCCGTATGAACGGAGGTTCTCGCTGCATCATCCGCGCCGGCCTCCCCGCGTTTCTCGGGAGAATCTTATCCCGTCACGGCCCGGACGCCGAGACCCTACCACGGCAATCACGGCAATTGTAGGGGGCCCGCGCGGAACGCGGGATTTCCGCCCTATTGACCTACGACAATGTGAGACCGCATTTACGCAACCGTGCAGTTCGTGCTTCCGTTTGCATTTCTCAACCCTGCCCCTTACAATAAAGTGTTGGGCGTGTTGCTCCCCTTGGTGATAAGCTGAAACGGTTTGTCTTACGATAGACAGAGGAGGAAATCATGGACGCTGAATCTTTTGTCAAGGAACGGGTCACATGGTTGGGTCACGCGAGCTTCCGAATCGAAGGTTCCACATCGACCGTGTACATTGACCCGTGGAAACTGAAAAGCGCAGTGCCGGCCGATGTTGTTTGTATTACTCACAGCCACTATGACCACCTGTCCCGGGAAGACGTGGAAAAAATCCGCAAAGACTCCACGGTCATCATCGGTCCCGAGGACTGCGGGTCCGATTTCGGCGAAACGTTCAAAGCCGTTTCTCCCGGTGGAAACGTCACCGTGGGCGACGTGAAGGTGGAAGCCGTCCCCGCCTACAATACCGACAAGAATTTTCATCCCAAGGCCAATAATTGGTTGGGATACATCGTGACGGTTGACGGCGTCAGAATCTACCACACGGGTGACACGGACGTGATCCCGGAGATGGCGGACGTCGACGCGGATGTGGCTCTTATCCCCGTGGGCGGGACGTACACCATGACCGTAGCGCAGGCTGCCGAAGCCGTAGACAAGATCAATCCAAAAGTCGCCGTGCCCATGCACTGCGGCGACATTGTGGGAACCTTGCAGGACCGTGACAGCTTTCAATCCGTTTGCAAAGTTCCCGTGGTAATCCTGGATCCAAAGGAGTGAGCTTTTTTTCAAACCATGAATCAAGAAACAACCATGAATCAAAACCAAGTTCGTGTGCGCTTTGCCCCGTCTCCCACCGGATATCTCCATCTGGGTGGTGCGCGCACGGCACTGTATAACTGGCTCTGGGCAAAAAAGACCGGCGGGGTCTTCCTGCTGAGAATCGAAGACACCGACGCGGAGCGCTCAACCGAGGATTCAGTCCAGGAAATACTGGCCGGCATGACTTGGCTGGGGCTGGATTGGGATGAAGGCCCCTTTTTTCAAAGCCGTAACATGGACAAGCATGTGGAAGCCGCCGAGCGACTTCTGTCCACCGGTCACGCATACCGCTGTTTCTGCACGAAGGAGGACCTGGACGCGCAACGCAAGGAAGCGGAAGCCAAACGGGTAGCCTTCATGTACGACGGACGTTGCAGGAAATTGTCCGAGCAGCAGATACGAGAGAATCTCGAAAAAGGCGTTCCGTATGTTCTTCGTTTTCTCGTGCCGCGGGATCCTCAATCAACGGTGGTGTTTGAAGATGCCGTGTTCGGAAGAGTGGAGAAAAAGGGCCGGGACATCGAAGACTTTGTAATACTCCGCTCCGACGGACGCCCCCTGTACGTTCTCAGTAACGCGGTGGACGATTCGCTCGACGGCATTACCCATGTCATACGCGGGGCCGACGGAATAGCCAATACCCCCAAGCAGGCTCTGATATACCGGGCCCTCGGACTCAAACCGCCGCTGTTCTGTCACATGCCGCTCACCTTGGACAACAAGAAGGCAAAACTCTCCAAGCGGAAGCACGGGGAAGTGGTCACCATCTCGTACTACCGTCGGCACGGTTTTCTCCCATGGGCGCTGTGTAACTTTCTGGTTCTGTTGGGGTGGTCCGATCCGGACGGGCGCGAGTTTTTTTCCCCCGAGGAAATGATCGAGGCCTTTGACCTGTCACGCATTAACAGGGCCAATTCCATTTTCAACTATGTTCCGGGAGATCCCAAGAATTGGACCGATCCCAAGGCCATACATTTCAATGCGACGTACATTCGCACCATGCCTCTCGAAGAGTTGCTGCCTTACGTGCGGGAGGAACTCAAGGCGGAAGGTCTCTGGAAGCAATCGTATGCAGGAGCGGACAGGGAGTGGTTGCTCAAGACCATCGATCTCATTCGAGCGCGCTTCCACACGATCAAGGATTTCTCTTCCAGGGGACGCTGCTACTTCTCCGAGGAATTTGATTTCGATGAAAAGGCCGTCAAAAAGAACCTCGCGAAGGATCCTCGGCTGCGAGAGTACCTCCCGGATATTGCCGGCCTGATGCAAGATCTTTCGGAGTTCACCGCAGACGCCATCGAGGGTGCCTTCAGAACGTACGCGGAACAACGGGAGGTAAAGGCCGGGCTCCTCATCAACGCGACGCGTACCGCGGTTTCGGGGACCTCCGTAGGACCGGGCCTCTTTGAAATGCTCGAAGCGATCGGCCGGGATTCCGTGGTCCAACGACTCAGGAACGCGGTGCGGTTGATTCCCGAAGCGTAGGCATTGGATTTCGAAAATACGGCGACGTCTTGGTGGTCGAGTTCACTAATGCGGTAGCGGATTACCTTCTGATCCTCCGCCCGCTCTTCACCCGGCACTGAAGTACCGGTCCACTTTCGGCCGCCCCTGTAGCTTGGAAGGCTTAGTGCTTCGTTGCAGAAGTACGCTGTCACATTTGTGGCAATTATCCCTAGCTTTGGTAGCGCAGGCCTCCATGCCGGTTTGGTAGGGGTAGGCCCCCGGAAAGTGTCTCAAAACTGTCGGCGTATCGACGATCGTGGCACGACTCTACCGCATGTAGGAACAAATCCCCCCTAACCCCCCTTTTTCTAAGGGGGGAACCGGCTCTTACCCCCCTTTGGCAAAGGGGGGCAGGGGGGATTTGTCTTGGGCCCCACTTTATCGTGGCACGATTTTGCCGGGTCTCGGAATTTTGAGACAGTTTCCAGGGGGGTGCCCCTGCAAATCGGGGCTGTAGGGTCCCGCTGTACGCCCGCCGTCTTCATGGACATGTCACACATCAGAGCGTTCATGAATCGCTCCTTGGGGGATCAACGTCCGCCCAGGTGAAGGTCCATGACGGCACGGAAGATATCGTCCGCGTACCGCACAAAGCCGGTCCCCTCTTTGAGGCTGTTTACAAGCACTGCAAAGACAATTGTCCTTCCGTCCTGCGATACCCCGTATCCCGTGAGCGCGTTGACTCCCCTGAGCGTACCGGTCTTGGCCCTGATGCGCCTTCTTACATCCGCGTCGGTGAATTTGTCCTTCAATGTGCCGTCAACACCCGCGATCCCCAGCGAGGACATGAATTCCGCGTTGTAACTGAAATCATGGGCCGCGGCCAAGAGAACCCGGACAAGGGCTGATGCACTCAACTTGTTGCTCAGGGAAAGGCCGCTTGCGTCACTCAAAGAGAAGCTTCCCTCGTCCACGCCACACGAAAGAAGATGTCTTCTGATGACGGATAGGCCCTTTTCCCTGGTTCCGGGGACGCCGTGTACCTGTGCCCCGAGGGCCAGACAGATCTGTTCGGCCATGAAGTTGTTGCTGAACTTGTTCAACCAGTACACGATGATCCCCAACGGGCGAGACTTGAACTCCAGGTAAGGGACTGCCGACCGCGGAGTCTTTCCGTGCACCACCTTGCCCGAGACCCTGATCCCTTCCCGCAGGAGGTACTCCTTGAACACTTGTCCGGTGTACAGTGCCGGGGAAGAGACATTGACGTACACGCTTCTTGACTCGGCATTCACACCGATGCGTCCGCTCACCTCAATCGTCTCTCGGCCGCGCGGATCCTCTTTCTTTCGTATCGAAGGACGGGGAGAAACGTCGCCTTTCACCGTTGTTACGGATTGTTTCAAGATTGCGTATTCAGAGATCGGGTCCATGATGACTCTCGCGGGTTTCCCAATCCGAGCCGCAGGATGGACCAGGATCTTGATCGAATTGAAGTTCAATGATAGTGCGCCGTACGGCGCATGATACGACCTGTAACCAAGCTCTTCACGCTCGTCCAGCGGTTTGCCGGGAATGAAGTACGAGTCGTCCACGACAATGTTGCCCGTGATCTCCTGTAACCCCTTGTCCTTCAGAGAGCGCGTAAGAGCGAACAACTCCTCGCCGACCATATAGGGATCTCCCGTCCCCTTCAGGTAGAGCGTCCCCATGGACGATCGCGCGACCTTATCCGACAACACCTCCGTGACGAACGAGAAATCCGGCTTCAGCGTACTCAGCGCTGCCGCACTGGTGACCACCTTCATGGTCGATGCCGGAGTGAGCGGCCGGTTGGGGTGCAACTCCATGAGGATCTGACCGTTTCGAAGTCGGCCACCAGAGCGGAAACCGCAAAATGCCGAGGGAGTATCCGTTTGACGATGGCCTCAAGTTTCTTGTTGAGGCGGGGCACGCCGGCGGATTCCGCATAAGGGCCGGTCAGGTGAAGAGCCAAGACCAAGGCTCCCAAAGCGACAACGAGTCTCGAAGCGAGGCACCCTATGCCTTCACAACGTTGGCCGGTTCCAAGGATCGACATGTCGATCCTCATATTCATAAGGCGTCGCATGAGTAAATGTTCCCTCCATATTGATATTATGGGGAAGTATCCCCACGAAGTGATAAAGGCACGATTGCCCCGAGCGCGTTGTCGTTTCCGGGGGGGCGCTCGGTTTAGCCTGGTTTATTGAGAAGATAGCGTTATCTGATTATTGCGAAAGTGTCAAGCCAAGGATGAGACAATAGTTATAACATGTTGTGGTTGTAGAAGTTTTAGTGAACGAGAAGTCATTTCGTGACATAGTGATTTCAATAGGTTGCGTATATAAATCGACTGAATTCTCGAAAATAACACCAACTAATTGAAAAATAGCCGCATTTTTTTCTTGACAATGAAAGGCATACCGAATTAAGCAATATCCAACATTTCGAGCTGGGAGGAAGGGTATGTTGAGAAGAATCCCTTTTACGCCATTGGTATGTCTAGTAGTTTTCGTGTCAACTCTTTTTGTGGCCGGGGCTTGCGCTGCAGATCCCAACGAATCACTTGAGATCCTGCTCAAACCCAACAAGGCCGGCAATTCCCCATCACCAACCATCCATAAGGCCAGGGCCCGGAGCCGTACTGTGGCTGTGCGCGGTGCGTATCCGGCCTATCCGTTCGCTCCTCCTCCACCGGGAGCAATCACCAAATGCAAACCCATTTTCCAGAATCCGTGCGGGCCCGTGGGGTGCATCTTGCCCCATCCTCGGGAACGGCAATGGGAGTTGGGCGCGCAGGCCTTTTTTGCACGAACCAAAGGGGTAGTGCAGTGGCCCCGCTACTCTCAATATTACACTACCTATCAGGGTTGGGAGAATTGGGCCGACCTCAATGACGATCTAAAATTGCCCGAACACCAGGTCTTGCTGGACTTGTCCGCACAGTACCAATTTAAACCCAACTGGGCCGTGCGCTACGAGGTGCTCTTCGACGAACTCAACGGCGGAGGCTGGCCGACACGGCAATTCCTCTTCGGCAATCAGAACACCGGGTATGTAACCTATGGCCAGGAGATTCAGACAAAGTGGCTCCATGCCTATCACAGACTGATGCTCGTCTACGATGCCGTGCGGACGTGTCAATCAGTGATCAGCGTGGCCGGTGGGTGGGCACACGTGGACGACAAGATCGACCTGTATTGCCAGACATGCGGATACTACACCAGAACCTTCAGCAAGAGCATTGACTCGGCAATCGTAGAACTGGAATTCCAGCGCTGCATCAGAACCGCTGCAAACGGCGGTACCTTCTCCTGGGACCACAAGGCCGCGGTCATTTTCATGGATGACGTAGAGGGATATGACCTGGAGGCTGCGGGAAGATTTTCGATCCCGGTAAACTGCGGACGATGGGGCTTTGTAAAGGGCGGCTATCGCTTCGTGCAACTCAAGAAAAAACAAACCGATTATGCACTGACTTCCACATTCGAGGGCGGCTTCATCGAGGGCGGCTTCATTTTCTAAAACGGAGATTCCTGTCGGCCGGTGTGAGGGGGAGCAATCGTCCACCCGGAGCACGGTAACCACGAGCTACCACAACGGCTCCGGAGTGTAACCCACAAGACGATACACTACTCTCCCGTCCACCGGCCATGCAATTTCTTGTGAGCCCGACCGTAAGACGGCGTCTCCCAGCTCGACCCATCCGGTCGGGCTTTTTTTTCTTTGGGGAGGACGACGGGCAGGGACGCCCGTCCCACGAAGATGACGGGCACGGCACGCCGTGCCCACGGTGCAATCAGTACCTGGTATTAACATACAAGGGATACCCGCCCAACGTTGAAGATTGTGACTCGGCAAGGTTTTTCGTAGCCTGGGCCTCCGTGCCCGGAGATCCGTCAAATCAACGCGGTCGCCGGCACGGACCTTCGTTCGCAGATTCAACGACTTGTGTAGTGCCCATCAAAGAATGCTTGAGGCCTCGAGTGATCCACACCGGCACGATATCTCCCTGTCGGACATTGTTGCCCGAATCCAGATTGACAATCTTGTTTGTTCTTGTTCTTCCAAATGGTTGAGAAGTGCCCGGTCTGAACCCTTCGATGAGGATCTCTTCCTCGGTGCCCCGTGCGGCTTCATGATACTCCCGTGTTATTGCCTCTTGGATGGCGTGAACCCGTGCCAGCCTCTCGACCTTCACTTCGTCGGGCACCTGGTCGGGCAGCCGTCTCGCAGCGGTCCCCGGGCGTCGAGAGAATTTGAAGGAAAAAATCTGATCGTACCGGATTGTCTCGAGAGCCGAGATCGTCATCTCGAAGTCCTCATCCGTTTCCCCGGGGAATCCGACAATTATGTCCGCGGTGACCGCAGTACCGGGGACTCTTTCACGGAGCAAGGCGATCTTCTCGAGATACGCCTCACTCGCGTACCCTCGTCGCATGGCCGACAGCACGTTATTGGATCCGCTCTGGAGAGGCAGGTGAATATGTTCGCAGACCGATTCCAAATTCCCCATGGCCAAAGCCAAATCCTCATGGAAGTCTCGGGGATGGGACGTGGTGAACCGAATTCGTTCCAAACCGTCAATTCGGTCGAGTCGTCTCAACAATTCCGGGAATATGTTCTTCCCGACAAGATCCTTACCGTACGCGTTTACGTTCTGCCCCAAGAGTGTCACTTCCTTAACGCCCTTATCCACCAGAGCGCGTACCTCCCTGAGAATCTCATCCGCCGGACGACTCTGCTCCGGCCCTCTAGTGTGCGGGACAACGCAGTACGCGCAGAAATTTGAGCAGCCTTGCATGATGGTGACGAAGGAACAAACCGCACATCGACCCCTGTGTGGTGCGGGAATATGTAAAGATTCGGTGTTGGTGCGGAAGTCGGTTACGCAGAGCCGTTCACCCGTAGTCCTGATTCGTTGAACGAGCTCCGGCAGTTCGGATATGCGATGGGTTCCCAGCACCGCGTCCAATTGGCTCACCCGTTTGAGCAGTTTATCCTTCTCTTGTTGAGCAACGCAGCCTGCGACCACCGCGACGACGCGGGGGTTACGGGCCTTCAATGACTTCAGCTTACCCAGCGCGCTGTATACCTTGTGCTCAGCCTTCTCCCGTATGGAGCAGGTGTTGATGACGATCACTTCCGCTTCTTCTTCGGAGGATACCGCGGTTAGTCCAAGCCCCTCGAGCAACTCCGCCATTTTCTCGGAGTCGTGGTCGTTCATTTGACAACCATATGTCTCAATATAGTAGGTTTCGTCCGTCACTCCATGCACCTGTGTCTTTTCCGGTTATCATGAATTTCCAGCGGAAAAGAGTCAATAGGTCCGAAAAACAGTGCTGCGAAAAAATTACACGTCGCAGTACCCCGTTGAAACGCGATAGGGTCTAACATGCGATTAATTAAGGTCTTTACGGACATTGTAGCCCTATTTTTCCGGGACGGTATTCCGCAATGAAATCATTGCATTAACGGTGCCGCCCAAAATTTGAACACGTTCGCTTGGCAACCGGGAAAAAAATGTTCACCCCGCGAGGGCGACCGTACGATTCGAATCAAGAGGAAAAATCCAAACATCTTGAAAATACGGGCAAAAAAATAGCCCGCCTGATGTAGGAGGGCTGAGGGTATGGTTAAAGGAGTCGTTGTTACCTCTTATATTATGCACTAACCGTGCCACAGTCAATACCGCGAATCTAAAGAAGCGCGTCCACCTCCTTCATCAATTCCCGGACCGCTTCGACCGACGCGTTGAACGCGCTCTGCTCGTCATCGGTCAGTTCAAGATCGACGACCTTTTCAACCCCGGCCGCTCCCAAGACGGTCGGGACGCCCACGAATACGTCCTTCTGGTTGAACTCTCCCTTGAGGTAGGCCGCGCAGGGCAACAATCGTTTCTTGTCCAACAGAATGGATTTGGCCATCTGAACCGCGGACGCGGCCGGTGCATAGTATGCGCTCCCGGTCTTGAGCAGCCCGACGATCTCGGCTCCTCCTTGCCGCGTTCTTTGGACGATTTCCTCGAGCCGTTCTTCAGAGATGAACTTCGTTATTGGAACGCCGCCCACCGAGCAAGAGCGGGTGAGCGGAACCATGGAGTCGCCATGTCCACCGAGAACCAGAGCTTGAATGTCTTCCACCGACACGCCGATCTCTTCGGCAAGGAAGCTTCTGAAGCGTGCCGTATCCAGTACGCCGGCCATGCCGACCACGCGTCGCGGGTCGAATCCCGACTTCTTCCACGCGGTGTACACCATCGCGTCCAGGGGATTGGAGATTACGATCATGATCGCATCGGGAGAAGCCTTAGCTGCCTGCTCGGCCACCGCGCTCACGATCCTGACATTGGTGGAGAGGAGGTCGTCTCTGCTCATGCCCGGCTTTCTCGCAATGCCGGCGGTAATGACCACCACGTCACTGCCTGCAGTGGAATCGTAATCGTTTGTCCCGAGGACATGGGTGTCCACTCCAAGCACGGGAGTAGTCTCGAACATGTCGAGCCCTTTTCCCTGAGGAATGCCTTCTATGATATCCACAAGCACCACGTCCCCAAGTTCTTGAGCCGATGCATAGGCTGCTACCGATGCACCGACGTTCCCTGCTCCAATCACGGTAATCTTTCTTCTAGACATGGATCCTCCTTCTCGCGGTTCCTTTTGCGCCGCGTCGTACCACGGCAATGAGAAAATAGTATGTTCAACGGGCCGGCGGCGACTCTCGCAACGAGCAGTCAGCTATGGCCATGCCAAGAAACAATCCCTTCTCCTACCAAATCCCGGGCTTGCCGGCCTGAACACCTCCGCTTACCTTTTGCCGTGAGGGTGCTCGGGAGATCTATCCTGGTACTCCGGTTGGATACGGGATTCGGACAAGGAACATGGCAAAACCACGATAGAACCGGCCCGCTACGGAGATACGGTTTCAGGCACTTTCCGGCCTGAATCCAGGGGGTTTCCCCTGTGGCTGCGTGACCGGACAGGAGGCGCGACGGGAAAAGCGATTAGTCGATCAACGGGTATTCTTAGCCCCGAGACGGAGGTCATGTCAAGATTAAGGAAAGAAACCTATCCGTCCATTTCCGTAGCTCAAGATTCGGTCGGAATTTTCGGGGCATCTTCGGCATCAGAAATTGTCGTACATCGAGCGGTGGATCCTCGGGATGATGTCCTTGATCATGCGAGAGATGGCTCGCCGTCTGTTGGCAAGGGTCCCCGTGATGGTATCGGTAACCGTATACGCGTAGGATGAGGAGAGATTCTTCTGCCAAAGAACTTTCTTGGTCTCGGCTCTTCCCAGGCTGCAGGCTACTCTCAGCGTGCCTATTTTGGTCAACTCCTTGCCGTCGGCTCTATACGAGGTCGTGACATCATCGTACGATGATATGATTGTCTTGAGAATCGCGTCGCCGCCGCCGGTCACGGGCTCGAGCCCCGTCCCCAGGGCAAACTCGCGGCGCAGGTCGTTGGTGAGCTCGGTTTCTATTCCGGTGATGGTTGTGTTGTTGACCGCACTTTCCAGGACCACTGTCTTCACGTCGGGCGGGAACGGGAAGTCCTTGGGGCCTCCGCTGAACCGATAACCGCAACCGGCAAGAAATGCTGAAGCCACGACGAGCCTCGCCACAATGATTCCGATTCGTTTTATACGAGGTTGCGTCATGGCATGACGGTATCCGTTGCGGCGAGCGTCCGACGGGCCGGTCGAATGCGAGATTTCCGACCTCAGCTTACCACAACGTTGAGCAGCTTCTTGGGGACGAGGATGATCTTGCGAATGGTCTTACCCTCGATGAACCGTTGGACGTTCGGCTCGGCCAATGCCGCCTGTTTGACGTGGTCCTCAGGAGCATCCAAAGGTACCACGATTTCGGCGCGTTTCTTGCCGTTGACCTGCACCACGATGAGAACCTCATCCTCAACAAGAAGCTCGGGGTTGAACGCAGGCCACGGGACCCGAACCATGCCGGGTTTCTCGCCGAAAGCCTCCCACAGCTCCTCGGCTGCGTGAGGCACGAACGGGGAGAGGAGGATCACCAGCGATCGTACGGCCTCGTGAACCGCGGCCGCGATTTCAGGCGATCCTTCAACTTCTTCAGCGGTCAACCTTGCCATTTCATTGGTCATCTCCATGATAGCGGCAACCGCGGTATTGAAGTGAAACCGGTTGTGTATGTCCTCCGTCACCTTCTTAATGGTCTTGTGGGTGATCCTGCGCACCTTTTTCGCTTGATCGTTATCGGTGCCCGGAGATGCCGGCCGTTCGAGATCCTTGTACTGAAACACGAGATTCCATACGCGGCCGAGGAACCTGGCAGCCCCCTCGACGCCTTCGGAAGTCCAGTCGAGGTCCCTCTCCGGAGGCGCGGCGAAGAGGCAGAACAGGCGGACCGTATCGGCTCCGTACTTGTCGATCAGATCTTCGGGATCGACCACGTTGCCCTTTGACTTGGACATCTTCGCGCCGTCCTTGATGACCATCCCCTGGGTGAGAAGATTGGTGAACGGCTCATCGCTCCGTTTGATCTTCATGTCCCTGAGGACTTTGGTGAAAAACCGTGAATAGAGCAGATGGAGAATCGCGTGCTCGATTCCGCCGATGTACTGATCCACGGGGAGCCAGTATCCGTCGGTTTCCGGGTCGATGATGCCCTTATCGTATCGCGGGCATGCATAGCGATCGAAATACCAGGATGATTCCACAAACGTATCCATGGTATCCGTTTCACGGTGTGCAGGGTTCCCGCATTGCGGACAGGGGACGTTCAACCACCAATCCAGGTCCGGTAAGGGAGACCTGCCGCTCTTGGGGAATTCGATATCCGTGGGCAGGACGACGGGAAGGTCTTCGTCCGGCACGGGAATCGCTCCGCAGTCGGGGCAATGCACGATGGGTATGGGAGCCCCCCAATAGCGTTGCCGGGATATTCCCCAGTCCCGGATGCGGTAGTTTACCGTGGTGCCCCCTCTGTTCATGGACGAGAGCTTCTCTGAAACCGCCTTTATGGCGGACACATTGTCCATGCCGTCGAACTCATGAGAATTGACGAGCCGACCCTCACCTGCATAGGCTTCCGTTAGGCTCTCGGAATCCAATTCCGTTTCTTCCGGCTGTATCACGATGACGATATCCAGGCCGTACTTTTTCGCAAACTCAAAATCCCTCTGGTCATGTGCGGGAACCGCCATAACAGCGCCCGTGCCGTACTCGAAAAGCACGAAGTTAGCGACATATATGGGCATTCTGCGTCCCGTTACCGGGTTGATGCAATACGCGCCGGTGAAGATTCCCTCCTTTTCGGCCGTCTCGCCTACCCGCTCCTGCCATTCCTGGGTGAGTACCCGATTGACGAAATCCTTAACCGCTGATTCCTGCTCCGTCCCTCGTGAAAGCTGCAAACAGAGGGGATGTTCCGGGGCCAGGCTCATAAACGTCGCACCATAGAGCGTATCGGGTCTTGTCGTAAAAACCTCTATAGGATCGCCGCCCTTTTCCAGATCGAAGACTATCCGCGCCCCTTTGCTCCGCCCGATCCAATTCCGCTGCATGGTCAGAACCTTCTCGGGCCATCCGGGAAGCTTCTCACACCATTCCAGCAGTTCAGGCGCATAGGTGGTGATCTTGAAGAACCATCCGTCCTGCTCCCTTTGGACTACCGGGGTACTGCATCGCCAGCACGCTCCGTCTTCAACCTGCTCGTTGGAGAGCACGGTCCGGCAGGGTTCACAGTAATTGACGATGGATTTTTTCCGGTACACCAGTCCGTTTTCCAGCATTCTAATGAAGAGCCACTGCTCCCACTTATAGTATTGTGGGTGGCACGTCGCGATTTCTCTGTCCCAATCGTATGAGTAGCCCATCCTTTTCAGCTGCCTGCGCATCTCGTCAATGTTGTTCTTCGTCCAGACCGCGGGATGGGATCCATGCTTTATTGCAGCGTTTTCAGCCGGCATGCCGAACGCATCCCAACCCATGGGATGGAGCACGTTGAATCCCTGCATCATCTTGAAGCGAGCCACCACGTCGCCGATACAGTAATTGCGGACGTGGCCCATGTGAATCCTGCCCGAGGGATACGGAAACATTTCAAGGACATAGTATTTTTCTTTCGACGTGTCGAGGTGGAACTTGAATATCTGTTCCTTGTTCCAGAATTCCTGCCATTTCTTTTCAACCACCTCGGGGTCGTACTTCCTCTCCATGGTTCCTCCCTTGCAATTTGCGGTCAGTGATCAACCGCTTTCTTCTAGCATACCAACAGCACGGCTTCAACGCCTTTCCCACAGCCTCTCCATCATGTACTCGACTTGGACCGGCAGGATGCCGGTCCTACTTCGGAAAGATTACCGGCACCGTAGGGGCACCCCCCTGTGGGTGACCTCGGCGAATATCTACGCCTGCATGATTTCCCGGCGCCGTGTATGTCCCGTTTTGGTCCGTTGTGCGTCACAATCATGAGGGCGGCCACAGGGGGCCGCCCCTACACCGGTTGATCGAACTTGATTCGGCCGGGAAAGCACGTGGGGCCATATACATTCCTGCGGGCAGGCATCCGGCGTTCCGCGCCGGCCACCTACAAATCGGCTTGCCGGCGTTGTGCGACCGCGTTTAAGAAACGGGCCGCTAAGGCACGGAATTCTTGACGAGCGGAACACCTCTGTTTTATGCTTATTATTCCGTATCATATTCCGGTAATTAGAAGTTTGGATGAAGACTGTGGGAGGGAGAGATTTCCATGCACGCGGATCTGCAAGAGAGTAAGGATCGGGAATATTCAGTGAGCCCGGACGGTGAGAGGTTTCGTCTTCCAACCGAAGAGGGCTACAAGCTTGAGTTTCAGCGTCTGGAAGAGTTGGCGGTCCAAAACCGGGCCAAAGGGCGTGAAATCGTCGTGGTGGTTGGATTGGGATTCGTCGGCGCGGTCATGGCCGCGGTCATCGCGGACTCGTCGGACAAAGATGGTGTTTCGCGCAAGTTTGTCATCGGCATGCAACGACCGAGCTCCCGCAGCTTCTGGAAAACCCACCTGATCAATCGCGGCGTATCTCCGATGAAATCGGAAGATCCGGAAGTTCCGGAAATTATTAAGCGATGCGTGACCGAGAAGAAAACCTTGACGGCTTCATTTACCTACGATGCGTTGCGTCTTGCCGATGTGGTGGTCGTGGACGTTCAGTGCGATTACGTCAAAGAGTCTCTGAACGATGTGAGTACCGGCTATGTGCATATGGAAGACCTCGAAAAAGCCCTGGAAATCATCGGCGAGACCATAGACCCCACGGCTCTTGTTCTCATCGAGACCACGGTGCCGCCCGGAACCACCGAACAGGTGGCGTATCCGGTCATCAAGAGAGCGTTCAGGCACCGTAACATTACCTCGGAACCGATTCTGGCCCACAGCTATGAACGAGTTATGCCCGGCGCGGAATATGTGCGTTCGGTCAGAAATTTCTGGAGGGTGTGCAGCGGCATCAATGAGCAGTCAAAACAGAGGGTTGTCCGTTTTCTTTCAGAAGTGCTTGACACCGAGAACTATCCCCTCACCGTGCTCGACCGGCCAATCGAATCGGAAACGGCAAAGATCGTCGAGAACAGTTACCGGGCTGCAATACTGGCCTTTCTCAATGAGTGGAGCCTCTTTGCCGAGCGCAACGGAGTGGATCTGATCAAAGTGATCGATGCAGTGAAAGTTCGGCCGACCCATTCCAATCTGATTTTCCCCGGCCCCGGCATTGGGGGGTACTGTTTGCCCAAGGACGGGGGGCTCGCAGTCTGGGCGTACAGACATCTCATGGGTTTTGAAGACGATTTGTTCAAGATAACCCCCGCGTCCATCAACATCAATGACGGCCGTGCACTCCATGTCCCGGAATTGGCTCGCGACGCGCTGCGAAACATGGGTCGATACATCGCCGCGTCCAAAGTAGCTCTTCTCGGTGCCTCGTACCGGGAAGATGTGGGGGACACTCGCTACAGCGGCTCGGAAATCATTGTTCGGCGACTCGTTGAAATGGGTGCGGAGGTGTGTGTCCACGATCCGTACGTCGACCACTGGTGGGAATTCGAAGCTCAGGATACGTACCCTGCACCGGGGAAGAGTAGGGCGCGTTTTTTCAGGAGCCAGAAGAAACTGACGGGCTTACGGGTGGAACCGGACCTCTGGGATGCCCTCAAAGAGGCCGACGTCGTGATACTCGCGGTACGCCATAAGGATTTCAAAGACCTTATCCCTGAAAGGGTGGTTGAAGCGGCCGGCGGGCCGCTCGCGGTCATCGACTGCTTTGGTATTCTCGATGACGACAAGATCAGGCGTTACTTTGAGTTGGGATGCGAAGTAAAAGGACTCGGCCGCGGCCATATCAACCGTCTGAAGAAGAAGTACAAGAAGGCTGCCCCCTCACAATGAGGGTGGGTTCGCTGAACAGGGCGAACTTGAGCCACTGAAATGCAAACTCCAGGAGTTTGATGTCGTCGTCACGCAGTGCATCGACGGTTTCCGCGGGGATCTCGAATTTTGTCAAGAACGGACTTTGGAAGATGAAATCGCGGAATCGGTCGAGATTGTAGCATGCCATCATGAACATCTGAATATGCCGGGGACCAAGAGTGACCTGTTTGCCTCGAGCCCTGTGCACGTACAATTCCATCAGAAGGTCGTTGATTCTATTGTACTCGTGCATGCCCTGGTCCGTGAGCCATTCTCCGACGCGCCAATCGGACGGCTCCTCAAACCCGCGGCAGTGGGCTTCCCTCACCGTGAAGTAGAACTCCCTGCTTGTCCCATCCAGCGGGTGCTTCGTCGAGGCACGACCCAAGGGATAAATGCGGCATGCACCCGGACGATCCAGGTATATCGAACAGCCCTCCCGCGTGACAAACGGGCATCGTTGGTCGCGGTCCGGGTCCATCTTGAGGAGAACCTCGGGAAAACCGTGGGCTGTCTTCCCTCGAATGTGGCAGTAGGCGTCAAGAAAGTCGGCCGACGACAAGGCGAGCCTCTTCCGGAGCTTCAAGACGTCGAACGGGGTGAGCAGCAATTCCAGCTTCCGGCAACACTCCGTGAAACGGCAACACTGCCGTGAATACATCTCGTCTTCTTCTTTTCCAGGTACGTGAGGTCCACAGGCAAATCGAAACTCGTCGTCAACTGAGAGTCTCTTGTCCGGATTCACCGCGGGGCTCGTCTCCGAGCGGTTATCGTTCATGGAAGAACTCCTTTGTAATTGTTCGGGTATCGAGAAATCGTGCCGACCGTAAGGATGCTACACTGAACGCGGGATGCCCGCCCGAATTACGTACGACCAATAGAGGGCACCCACAGGGGGGCCTACGGTTCCTTGGGTGATTGGTTCCCCCCTTCCCGGTCCTCCAAGAAACGTGCAAATGCGTCAAGGTTAGGAAACACCAGGTCGGCCATATCGTCGGTTCCATCCGTAATGCGGACGGTACGCGTTCCGGCCAGTTTTCCCGCTCCGATATCCGACGGGGAATCACCGACCATGTACGACGAGGCCGTATCGATTTGGAGATCGCGAACCGCATCGAGGATCATTCCCGGTTGAGGTTTGCGACAGGCACAATTCTCCCACTCGTCATGCGGGCAATAGTAAACGGCATCCAATTCCGCTCCTCCGCGGCGTAACACTTCGGTCATATGGTCGTGCACGGCCTTGAGCTGATCTTCGGTCATGAGTCCGCGGTTGATGCCTCTCTGATTGGTTATCACCACGCGAAGGTATCCCAATTTCTCGAGCGTTCGGAGTGCCTGAATGACTCCCGGCAGAAGTTGGAACTCGGATGCGCGTTTCACGTACCGGCCTTCCGGGAGCTTGGCATTGATGACGCCGTCGCGATCGAGAAAGACCGCACGTCCGGCAAGGTGATCCTTCATTGTAAGTACTCCGACATGTGACCCCGATCATCGCCGTGAAGGCGGCGGCCACGGCCCGCCTTACGGCCCCGATTAGGTGCCCTCGATGAATATTCTACGACCGCATGTTTTCTTGCCGGCGTGCGCATTCCGTATCCATCGGGCGGCCATGGTGTCGAGCGGTTGAACCATGCGGGCGGCCACAGGGGCCGCCCCTACACCAATCCTGCGTGCCCGGACTCACCTACCAACTCCCGGCACACGAACCATCATGTAGGGGCACCCCCAGTGGGTGTCCAGGCAGACTTGCCGCCGGCACGAAGGGGCATTTGGTCGGATTCGGGAATAAGCTGTGTACCATAAGACCGATTGCGGTGCAGGTCAAGACGGTTGGGGCATCGACGAAACGCTTCAGTTCCACACTACTGTAGGTTACACGTTGGCCCCCCCCCCAGTCCAACCCTTGCCGGCGGAGTCACTGAATTCTTTTCACCCTGCGGGAACTCTTCCCGGAACCGCCGTCTACTTGAAGGCTTATCTAAAAAACACGGAAGGTTAATGCTGATGCCTAAGCTGCTGGTGCCATTAGAATAGGCATGTCATTCAAATTGTAATTAGATTGCCGAACTACGGCTTCGCAAACCATAGTTAGAGACATTATATCAAGTAGTTGCCGCTGCAAAGCGAGTGCCGAGGTTGTATTCGCGGGTCTTTGCCTCCGGGTGGGGGGCGAGCTGGTTAGACAGTGATATCCAGCGGATAGCATTAGGACTTCACCGGCTCCCAGGCTGGGGGGTACATAGTTGGATTAGCAAGATTTAGATAAGAATTTTGGAAAGATGAAGGAGTCTCTTCAAAAAAAATCAATCCTTTTCTGAGAAATTACTTGACATATATCTCCGTTTGAATAATGTCCTCATCCCAGGACATTCAATCAAGGAGGGAGGGTATGGTGATAAGAAAGCCCTTGAATGTACTGGTTTGTCTAGCTATTGTCATAACAATGGCCTCAGTCCCCGCATGGGGATACAACGGATCGGATACCACCGTAATTCCGGGTATTCAGGGTGATGCTCTGTCCGCCGACCCTATCGGTCGACCTACTCGGCAAACGCCGACCAGAGTGACCCGGCCTGCGAACACACGGTCTACTCGATCCACCGCAAATCGCTCCTATGGGGCGCGGCGAGTCTATAGTCCGCCGCCTACGTGGCAACCGCAGGTTCAGGCTCCTCGGTACGCAGCTTGTCCTCCTCAGGGATGCGGGACATCGTATCCCCAGGCACCGAGTCCTTTTCTGTCAAACCCTCTATTCCCGCCGCTCATGGGGCTGTTCAGTCCTTTCGGACTGAACGTGGCAGGTCCGTGCAACACGTACCTACCCCGTCCCTGTGGAAAGCAATTCCATTTCAATATCAAAGGCTGGCGTGCAAAACTTAACTCGAGCACCATGTTGTGGGGAACTAATCTCGCCGGCAGCGAAGGGACGGAATTGGACCTCCATGAAAACTTGGGGCTGAGGCGTTACGAGTGTCGGTACGAGGTGGAAGCGCGCTACAATATTCGGGAGAACTGGGGCGTCAGATTCTCCTTCATGCCTATCAACTACAGGGAAAACCATGTGCCGGCGAACGGATTCTATTTCGGATACGCCTACTTCCCGCCGGCGGTTCCGATCTTGACAAAATGGGACCGGTATATCTACCGCTACGACCTGGTATACGATTGGCACAGGTCGAGAACATCCGTTTCCAGCATCTTCCTGGGAAGCAACATCTACGACGACAAGCTCTCCGTGAGCAACTTCGTTCAGCGGAGAAGCCGGTCTCAAGGATTTGCACTCGTATCCGCAGGCGGCAGCATCGAGCGCGTCATCAGGCCGGTGAAACGGGCCGTTGCATCGATGAAATGCAAATGGTCGATCCAATTTCTCAACTCCTATATCGGCTGGGACGGGTATGCCGCCTGGAGGGTCGCAGTACCGATGGAGTGCGGGAGATTCGGTTACCTGGAAGCGGGTTGGAGATGGATCGTGCTGGAAAGGGATGAACCGTCGAACATAGACAAGACAAGCTTGGACGGGTTCATGGCTACCGCGGGTCTGGTCTTCTGAGCAGCCCCCCGGAGCGGACGGACATCACAAAACTTGGGAGGCTGGAGAGCGCCGCCAAATATCCGGGTTCCCAGAGAATCCAACGGGCGCACTCCTTCCAGAGGTTGAATGTCCATTAACCTTGGCGGCACGTGGACATTCTCACGGGAACGCCACAAAGGCACGGCGGCGCCAGGGAACAACCCGGTCAACAGGCCGGGTTTTTCCGTGGCATTTATCTTGACAACGCCGTCGGCCGGTGGTAATCATCATTGTTTACATGTGTGAAGAGGTGTGCCATGAAGACCTGGACCCCCAAGCAAGGGGAAGTTGAAAGAAAATGGTATGTCATAGATGCCAAGGACAAGGTCCTGGGCCGAGTTGCTACCGAGACGGCGCGCATCCTGAGAGGGAAGCACAAACCCCAATTCGCGCCCCACATGGACACGGGTGACTTCGTCATCATCATTAATGCTTCGAAGGTGCGTCTGACCGGGAAGAAACTCCAGCAGAAGACTTATTACCGCCACAGCAACTATCCCGGCGGCCTGAAGTCTACGAGGGCGGACAAAATGCTCAAGGAGAAGCCCGAGAGGATGTTCCAGCTCGCGGTGAGAGGCATGCTTCCAAAGAATTCATTGGGGCGGGCTCAATTGACCAAACTGAAGATTTATGCCGACGAGACACACCCCCATGCCGCGCAACAGCCGGAAATCCATCAATTCTAATCCTGGAGATAACGGATGAAAGAGGATCGCTATTACGCGACAGGCAAAAGGAAGAACGCAATTGCAAGGGTGTGGCTGCAACCCGGCACGGGCGCGATGTTGGTGAACAATCGGCCTCTGGACGCCTATTTTGGTCGCAAGACGTCCCAAATGGTCGTTATGCAGCCCTTTGAACTCACTCAGACCGCGGGGCGCTATGACCTGGTCGCGAGTGTCTGCGGCGGAGGACTGTCCGGACAGGCCGGCGCCATCAAGCACGGTATCAGCAAAGCCCTTCTGGAAATAGATCCGGCGTTCCGGAGTACGCTCAAGCGCGCGGGATTTCTCACTCGCGATTCCAGGGTCAAGGAGCGGAAGAAATACGGAAAACGAGGAGCACGCGCAAGCTTCCAGTTCTCCAAGCGTTAATCTTCACAGGCTTCTGAACTCATCCATGATTGCAGCCATTACTTCCCCGGCTTTCCCCGGAACAATCATGTCCATGAGCTGATCGTACGGGGTGGTCGAGAGATTGACGAGAATGAGGCGGGCTCCGGCCCGCTTCGCTTCGTACGGGAGGAGGGCTGCGGGCTGCACGACCAGCGAAGAGCCCACGGTGAGGAAGAGATCGCAGTTGCGGGCATGATTGAAACTCGCCTCGAGAACCTCTGTTGGAAGAGACTGTCCGAACGCGATGGTCGCGCATTTGAGGGGACCACCGCAGTGGGGGCAGTACGGTACATCGATTCCCTCCCGATCCATCATATCGGTTATTTCCTCACGTACCCAACGCGCTGTGCAGTCTAGGCAACCGACTTCCCGCACCGTGCCGTGCAACTCGTAGACGAAATCCGGGGAGCTTCCCGCATCCTGGTGAAGCCCGTCGATGTTTTGTGTGATCAAGGCACCGAGACGACCGCCCCGCTCTAATTCCACCACTGCACGGTGAGCTGCGTTCGGCAGAGCCTCCTTCATGGCGGGGTACCGTGCGCGGTCGTATTCCCAATAGAGCTTTCGATACTTCTCATGGGATCGAAATTTCTGGTATGTCAAGTCATCCTGGTTGTACTGTGACCAGATTCCGCCCGGTGACCGGAAATCCGGGATCCCGGATTCCGTCGAAATGCCCGCCCCGGTGAACACCACAATCCTCTTTGCCTGGTGAATGAGCCGGGCGGCTGCCGCAACAGCTTCAACATCCATTGATCAGCTCCCTTACGCATAGTTGCCGGACACGTCCGTCTCCTCAATTGAGGTCTATTTATTCGGATTCCCACGGTCGGATTCGAGGAGGAATCTTGCAGCCTTCCTTTCTCATTTCGCTCTTGATGTCGACAATCTTGTCCAATTTATCGGCGATTTCGTCGAACGTGATCGTGGTTCCGTCCTTCTTGGGAGCGGAGACAAACTCGTGAAACTCTTTCCTCAACCGGGCGAGATCCCTTTCCATCTTCGTGCAATCGGAAACCGCCGGTACCGCCGGTATTGTTACGAGTATAATCAGCCACAGCAAGACACTACGCATCCGAATCCTCCCGCGGTCCTCTCATGTTGCCCGTACGCCTCATGTTACATACTCAGCCACTTTCTCCAATTGGACACTCCCTTGAAACGCATCGTTTCGGGGTTGGTCTTGTTGAGTGCGGGATGGTACTTCACGGTCCAGTTTCCCATGAGAATGAACGGAGCCCAGTAGTACGGATGACTGGTGGCAACATTCTTGAGGAGCGAAAGTTTAGCTTTACGAAGAGCTTCGGACTTAGATCCTTCGTTGAGATTGCGATACATTTCAATGAAGAGTTTCGCGGTGCTCTCGTCATTTACCTGCCACAAGCTCAGGATTACCGAGTCGGTTCCGGCGAAGAGAAACGCCCGGGAAAGCCCCATCAGCCCCATGGCTTCGCCCGCATAGTTGCCGTCGGAAACCAGGCAGGATGACAGGACGACCAGGTCGGCATTGAGTTTTAGCCCGAAAACCTCTCCCAATTCGAGGAAGCCGTCGTTGTGTGGGTCTCCGTAGAGAGAAAAGACGATTGCGGGCTGTTGCCGTGACTTGCCTCCCGCGCTGAGAAGTACTCCGTGGGTGGCGAGATGCACATAACCGTAACGGCTCAAATCAGCTTTCTTGAAGAGCGTTTCCGTAGCCTGAGACCCAAAATAGACTTGTGACGGCCCTCCGATTATTTTGGCAATCTCCTTGATTTCCTTTCGCGCCGCCGGCAGAGGGTTCAAGTCCCGGCCCCTGGCTCCGATCATCGGTGTGCTCATCGCGCTCATCAGACGTTCTGCTCCGGGGTTACGTTCCCTGGTCTTGTCTTCGTCCGAGTAGGCGGCGTCGCCAAAAGCTACGAGACTCCATCCGGGCTTCTGATCTCTCTTTCTGGTGCGCAGGTGCGAAAGCACCGAAATGGAAGGTGCGTAGCAGAATGCGTAGCGTTCCAGCAGATACGACGGTTGGTCGGAAGCCGACCAGAAGCGCTTTTTCGCATGGGCCTTCGAATCGACCAGGATTTCGAAAGGCAAGGCACAGAGCGGACCATGCGGGATAATCATGACGGTCTTTTTGGTCAAGAGGAAATGTTCGACCGGCTTCACGAGCTTGGAATAGACTCGGTATGCAGCCGAAGGATCCCAGCTGGCCTGAGTGTCCGCCTTGAAAAGCGGTCTCGTGATGGTGCTTACGTCACGCTTCAGGTCCTTGCGGGAACAGTCAACCGAGTACGTGTAAAAACGGTTCTTGTCGATTGCGAACACGTATGTCTTACTCCGGGTTACCATGTAGGCCAGTATCGCTTCGTCTCGGTTAATGATTTCTTTCTGAAGACGGTGTGCCGACACCGGGCGAGAGTACCTGAGTGCGGCATAACCGGGATAGTCTCTTTCCAAGCGTTCCTTGAGTTCTACAAAACTCTTCTCCTTGGCTCGACGTTCGGCCAACAGCTTCTGAAGGACCGTTTGATCCGGTTTGACACCGGACCGCTCTTCCGCCAAACGAGTATTGAGTCTTCGCAAACCGAGCTTCAGGCTCTTCTCTTTGATCAAGAGCTTGTTGGGAAGGTCGGAAAAACGCACTACGTTTATTCTGGACAATGTGTTCTCGAAATCCGTTGCTTTGAGCTTCTCCACGATCCTGAGAGCCTGTTTGTCATAGGCTCCCCGGGGATCCTTTCTCGCCAGCTTCATGAGAACCCGGAGTGTCGTCTCGAAGAGGGCCGGCTTGCCGCCGAATATGAAATCATCCTCGTCCGACTCTTCAACCGTTTCCGCTTCCATGGCTTCGAGTATTGTGATGGCCTTCCGGTACGATTCCAGGGCTTCCCCATAGCTCTTCCGGCTTTCGAGGGTACGGCCCATGATGAAATATGCCTTCCAGAGCATGCCGCGGTCTTCCGAGCACTGGGCAATCTGAAACGCGCGTTTCAAATCCGAGATTGCGGCGTCGAAGTTTCCCAGAATGGAAGTGACTAGGGCTATTTGCAGGAGATTCTCGTTGATGCCGCGTCGATCGCCGATCTTCGTGCGAATGTCGTGAGCCTGTCGATAGTTCTCCAAAGCAGTGCGGGGACGGCCCAACATCTGGTACAACGTCCCCATTCGGGTTAGGATGCGGGCCTCCGTGCGAAAATCAGACCGTTCACGGGCCAACGTGAGCGCCCTTTGTTGATATTTCAGTGCCTCATCAGCGTTTCCCAATTTGCTCGAAATGTCCCCGAGGCGAATCAACCGATTCTGCTCCGCCGCCGGGTTTCGAGTTTCGCCGCTCAGCCTGAGTGCGTCCTCAAAATAACTCTTGGCCTTTGTGTATTCGTCCATTCGGTAATAGATATTGCCGATACGGTCGGATATCCTGCCCAGAATCGCATCGTTTCCCTGAATCTGGTACAGGGAAAGAGCTTTCCGGTAGTGCTCCAGGGCTCGCTCATAATCTCGAAAGCCGTCATAAATCTCTCCGAGATACAAGTCTAAATCCCGTGTATGGGATGCCGGGACCCCGAGCTCGACGCGTAGACGCCGGGCCTGGTGGAGATTGGACAAAGCGTTCTCATAGTCTTCCATCTTGACCTGGATGATACCGATTCCTCCGAGAGCCCAAAGCTCCCCGTTTCGGTCTCCCAGCCGTTTCATCGTCGCCAAGGTCTCACGAAGGATATTCAAGGCCTTGCCATACTTACCGGACTCCTCGTACACTGTTGCCATTTTCAGGTTTATTGATGAGACTGCACGGGCGTCATTTAGCCGATGTGCCAGGTCGCGGGCCTGTTTGAGCAGCGAAAGAGCCGAGCCGAGGTCTTTGCGGGCTCGTTGCAGCATTGCCAATTCCGCGAGGATGGACACCTCGCCCTTGGGGTTCCTGATGAGTGCATTGATCTTTTTCGCTTCCTTCAGCGTAGCTTCGGCATTATCCAAATCTCCTTTGGCAAGGTAGATGTTGCCCATGCCGGCAAGATCGATGGCAACTCCACGGGTGTCACGAATTTCTCGGTGGCCGGCCAGTGCCTGATTAAACTTCTCCAGCGCTGCGGATCGCAATCCCCGTGCCGCATCGATATGCCCCAGATTCGTCAGCGTATCGGCCTCGCCTTTCTTATCGGAGAGTTCCCGATACGTCTTCAACGCCTGATCGAGATTCTTGAGGGCAGCCGACAGTTCATTCCGATGCTTCTGAAGATTCCCGATATTGGCGAGATTTGCCGCGTGCCCGCGACGATCGCCGATAACCCGCCGGAGGTCTCGGGCCTGAACGAAGAAGTCGTACGCCTTATCCAGTTTGCCCAAGTTTTTGTAGTGGACGCCGAGTGCCGTTAAGTCGAGGCCCTCGCCATAGCGATCCCAGCCGGCGCGATGCTCTTCGAGTGCCCGTTCGAGAGAAGAAAGAGCTTTGCTCCGATCACCTCGCAACTCGTACGCCAATCCCATGAGATGGTCGCAGTCGGCAACTCCCCGACGGTCGTTGATCTCGAGGAAATCCTTTCGAGCCGCCTGTGCCGTCACGAGCGCCTTTTCGAGATCCTCTCGTGACAGTCGGTAGCGCGCCAGAGCGATCCGAGTGCGGGCCCGCGTTCGCGCGTTTACCCCGGATTTGACCCCGCCGAGAGCCTCTTTCAGATACTTGAAGGCCGATTCGGTGTCGCCCAGAGTCCGGTGAATGGTCGCAAGAAGAATGTTTGATTGAACGGCCTGATCTTTGTCGTTGATCCTCTTCGAGATGCTTGACGCCTCTTGGGCGTATTCGAGTGACTTGAGCGAGTATCCCTGCCGAAAGTATACCCGAGCGATGAGGAGAAGCGCTCCTGCCTCGCCTCCCGGTGAATTCAGTTTCCTGAATTCAACCAACCCCCTACCGCCGAGTTCCAGCGCGGATTTGAGTCGGGAACGGCCCATCTGAAGATCTGCAAGTAATAGCCTCACTCGAGCCTCCATGATGCGGTCGCCCTTCTTCTCGTACAGGTTCAACGCCCGGGTAAGACTGTGTACCGCTTGCACGATTTTCCCTTCATGATACGCAGTCATCCCCTTCACCACGAGAGGCAATGCCTCGGTCTGCCGGTCCTCACTCGTCCCCAACGAAGACCGAGCCTCTTTGACCAGTTTCCGTGCGGTTTTGAGATCGCCGAGCATCTGGTGAAGGTAGGCAATTCTGAACAGCGTCTCCCCCAGTTGTTTCTCGTCACCCGATGCGACGAGCAACTTCCGAGCCTTAGTGAAATGGGCCATGGCCGAACGGAAGTCCGATCGGGATACATGGATCTCCCCGATCGCAAGGTTCAGCCGTGCCGCGTCCTTTCGCCGCCCGGCCTTCACGTGCATGGCAAGGCAGCGATTCAATGCCTTGAGAGCCTGGTCGTATTGGTGAAGCCTCAGAAGACATCCGCCTTTGTCTTCCAGCAAGCCGGGCATCTCCAACGCCTCGGACCCCGGGAGAATTTTTTGGGCTTCTTCAAAGGATTTCGCGGATTGAGAAAAACGCTCCAGGGACATGAGGATCCGACCGGCCAAGAGGTAATCGAGGCTGCGGGCTCGAGCGTTTTTCATAGACCTGTTGACGGCTATTGAGCGCTTGACGTACTCCAGCGCTTCCTTGGGCTTTCCCAGTTTGAGTGATGCTTCTGCAGATCCGTGTAATGCCTCCGCCGAAGTCTTGTCGTCTTTCGACTTTGATGCCGCCTTCAATGCCACGGCATATGTGCTCAGCGCGGACGCGTACGCACCCTTGTCGAGGAGGGCCCGAGCTCGGTCGACTGCACCGGCGGGGTCATTCGACCCCGTGGATTCGGGGGACTTGTCTTCATCCTTGGGTACCGCCTCGTCCGGAGCCTTTTCCGATTTGGGGGAGGTGTTCTTGCTTTTTCCAGGTTTTGAGGGCTTCTTTTTCGCCGTCTTCGCAGGCTGAAACCATGGCGTCGGTACGCTCTTCATGAAAGCATGCCCGGGTGCAGGCCCCGCTTCCTTTGAAGTCACCCGGTCCTGAGCCTTGGGAACGGGCCCGCCGTTCATTATTGTCTCCAGGGCGGTGCCGCTGAAGACGGCTAATGAGTCCTCTTCGGCCGGCGCGGCCGCCGAAAGATTGTGCGGCAAGCCGACCAGCAAGAAGATGACGGCAACCGAGGCGGCTACACCGGCTTCAAACCTGTTTCCGGACGATCGTGTCATTGTTCTTTCACTTTGCACCTAAGGCTCGACTTTGGAAGGGCCGCGACGGACGAAAACCAGAAGCCCGATTCCCGTCAAAATCATCGTCATGCAAAGGAGTTGCCCCATGGTCAGCGAATAGACGATGAAACCGAGCTGAATATCCGGCTCGCGGAAGAACTCGATGAAGAACCGTAGGATCCCGTAACCTATCAGAAAGGCTGCAAGGACCTCTCCACGGTAATTCGTCCTGACCCTAAGCAACCACAAAAACATGAACAAAACGGGCCCTTCAAGAAAAGACTCATAAAGTTGAGAAGGATGGCGCGGGAGGGGACCCCCTTCGGGAAACACGATCCCCCAAGATGCCGTGGTCACTCTTCCAAAGAGTTCACCATTGATGAAATTGCCGAGCCGGCCGAGCATGAGACCGATCGGAGCGGAAAGTGCGCCGATGTCGGCCAGTTCGAGGAACGGGGCGCCGCGAAGCCTGGCAAAGATCAGGCCCGCGATTACCATGCCCATCAATCCGCCGTGGAAACTCATGCCGCCGTGCCATACGGCCAATATTTCCCAAGGGGCGTAGAGATATGCTTGTGCATTGTAGAAGATTGCGTAACCCAGTCTTGCACCGACGAGAAGTCCCATGATCAGGTAGAACAGAAGGTCGTCGGCTTGTTCTACCGGGATCGGTCCGTTCCTGCGCTTGAGTTCGCTTCTGATGATGAAATAGCCGGCCGCGAATCCCAGGAGGTACATGAATCCGTACCATCGTATTTCCACGGGACCGACGCTGAACAAGACGGGGTCAACAAAAGCATATGAAAGGGCCGCCATCATATATTCGTGCCGCCTTCTCCATTTCCGTTTCCGGCTTTGGGCAACCTCGCCATCACGAACCCTGCTCACCGACTTCTTCCGGATCGTCAGACGTGAGTTGTCTCTCGAGTTCCCTGACTTTTCCCTCGGACAGCCTCACCAAGTTGTCGATTTTACGAAAGATACCTCGAACGATTGTGGCATCTCTTCCATCCATGTCTGCACTGTTGAATATTCGTCTAATGTCCCGCATCATGCGCAACGGGTTGGTCGGGTCAAGAAAGCCGGCCCTCATCAGTACGTTTTCGATATGGGCGTACATCTCTTCCCGGATCTCAACCGACGCAGGTCTCCAGGCCTTTGATTGGAAACCTATGGGCCTGCACGCAAGACGGAATATCTCATATGCGGTGACCGCGACCGCGTGCGCAACATTCATCGACGCGAACCGAGCATCGGTGGGAATGACCATGTGATCCGTGCAGAGTTTCATCTCTTCATTCGTCAGGCCTCGAGATTCTCTCCCAAAGACGCAAGCAACCGGCGCCGACAGAGCCTTTTCCATGAGCAGTGGAATCAGCTCGCCGGGAATGCGCGCTGCGGTGCGTTTGCCTCCGAGCCTTGCCGAAGTTCCCACGGCCATGACCGTTTTGGCGAGTGCATGCGAGAGATGTGTTTCACTACGGGCTTTCTCCACGATCTCGTACGCACCGGAGGCCATGGCAAAGGCATCGGTCTCCGGACCGCACTCAGTTGAGGAAACCAACGTAAGGTTCCCCAGTCCCATATTTTTCATGACACGCGCGACCGCTCCGATGTTCCCGGCATGTGTGGTCCCCACCAAGACAATCCGTATGTTGTCCAGAGCAACCGACCAGCTAGGATGTATGGAAAATGCTCTCTGTACCCTTCGGGACGGCTTCATACCCATGCACTTTCAATCCGGCAACGATAACGGCTCTTCCATCTCGCTCGGACGATAATATGATGAGGTAATATTGTCAAGCAATACCAATAAACAAGGAAGGATTCACAATGTAGAGCATCATATTCCTGGGGAACCATCTCCGCTGCCGTGTTTCGCGGATTCTCCGGCATTTCGTTGTTGCCGATAAGATCTCCGTTGCTTTATGGTGGTGACTTGGGGCAGGGACCTTCATGCCCGTTGTTCCGGTAGGAAACCTGGATGTGGACGAAACGGGAACGGTCCATATGAAGGACCTCCTAAATGCGGCCAAGGTCGGGTACACGATGGAAAATCGATACGTGAAAGGAGTGAACGGATGAGATACTCGCCTCCTAAGACAATAACGTGGTGGATCGCGCTGGTTTGTTTGCTGATCGGCGTGTTGGGTACCCTGAAAATCATCATGGTTCCAGCGTTGGCACCGTTTCTGTTCTGGGTGGTTGCGGCCGGCCTAGTGCTGCTCCTACTGGCTGCGATTTTGCCCGGGCTGTAACTCACTCGTCAAGATTCGTTTAGGGCCGTTGCCGCAATGAACGACCGGATTTCAGACGGAATTCGGGAACTTTCTCAGTAGACCGCAGCGCAAATACGGTCGCATATTCTTGGATGCACTTAGCAGTCACCCACGGCGTCGTAGGGGCACCCCCCTGTGATGCCCAGGGCAGGCCTTGGGAAACTGTCTCAAAAGTCGGAGAGTGACGCAAGTCGTAGCACGATTGTTCAGCGTATCGCAGGAAATCCCCCCTAACCCCCCTTTATTAAAGGGGGGCAGGGGGGATTTATGTTGGAATCCACCTCATCCCGTCTTCAGCGCGGGATTCACTTCGATCTGACAATTTTGAGACACTTTCCTGGGGTCTACCCCGACAAGTCGGCATCGGCACGCAGGCCTCCCCGAGTTCTGAGGGGAGAGGGCGGGCGGGACGCCCGCCTCAGGTTCAAGAGTGAGGTTCGTGCGTACCGGGGATCTGCCCCACGGAGTACGCCGGATGCATACTGCGGAGCACATCCTCACACGGAGGAAACGGCAACGCCGATCATTGACCCTACCGCTACGGCCACGACCGGGTTGCACCATAAGGCTCAACCGGGAGCCGAGCCCGAGCTCAGGAGATAGAGGGAGAAACCTGCCGCAGCGCCTATGACACCGCCGATGACATGTTTGAACGTCAAACCGGATCTCTCTTTCATGAACGTGCCTCTTTCGATAAAGACGATTGTGATTAAGATATGGGTACCGGTAACGTTGTCAAGGTGATCGAACAATATTGGTTTGCCGGCGCACTCTTGTGACGAGGTTCCTGAGAAAGGCGTATAAAATGGCTGAAAGCTGGAGCAGAGAGAAACTCATAGATGTCGGCGGCGCGTTCATGGTCGCCAGGATTCTGATTACGGCCGCCGAACTCGACCTCTTTACCAAGCTCGGAGTCGGGTCGCGAACCGTGGAGGAACTGAGTCGGGCGGAAGGATGGGATTCTCGCGGTCTGCAAATCCTCTTGGATGCCCTTGCCGCACAAGGGCTGGTATCTCGATCTTCTGAGGGTACCTATGGTATTCCACAAGAACTGGCCGGTATGCTTTCTTCCGACGGCGAGCATTCAGTGCTGCCCATGATTCTCCATCGGGGCCGCATGTGGAAAACCTGGTCGAGTTTGACGGAAATCGTCCGGACCGGTAAGAATCCCAATCCTATGGGCATTCAATCTCGGTCCCGGGAGGAAATCGAGAGCTTCATCGGAGCCATGCACGTCGTAGGAAAAATGCCGGCCGACCGGATAGCGGAATCGCTTGATTTGACAGGCTTCAAGAGACTGCTTGATGTCGGCGGCGGGTCCGGGACGTATGCCATGGCATTCCTGAATAGGGCTCCTCATATGTCGGCAACGGTGTTCGATCTACCGAATGTGGTGGAAATCGCAAGACGGCGATTGGAGCGTGACGGCTTCCTGGACCGTGTGGAACTGGCGGCAGGCGATTTCCGGACTGATGAACTGCCGGAAGGATACGACCTTGTACTCCTGTCCGCGATAATTCATATGAACAGCCGGGAAGGGAATCGAGATTTGTATGGAAAAGTCTACCAAACCCTCGAGCCGAGCGGAACCATACTAATTCGAGACTATTTTCTCGACGAGAGCCGTCTTCGTCCGCCCGATGGAGCCATATTTGCGGTCAACATGCTCACCGCAACACGGCAGGGAAATTCGTACACGTTCAACGAGACCCGCGAGGATCTGGAAACCGTTGGGTTCGAAAACGTCCGTTTGATTCGTAATGGGACGAACATGGACCAGCTGGTCTCCGCACTCAAGTGACGGCCGAAGCGAGCCGGGCCGGCGGTGCAACCTTGGTACACGGATTCATAAGCTCGGTCCCGCGTTTTCTCCTCGTCACCGTTCCGGCTACTTGAAACGCGAGATATCCGGGCAAGCAACCCCGGGCAGCGAAGGACAGTCTGAGTCACTCTCTCATGGCAATTGCCACGAGTCTTGTTCGATATTCGGGTGTGTCCGTCGTTCCCAGGCAAATCCCCCCAGCCCCCCTTTGACACAGAGGGATTTCTCTTTTCACGGCCTGGGAATCGGACTAGAAATATCGGTTTTTTTCCGATACTTGCCATAGATGTGGGGCGGGCGTCCCGGCCCGCCGCCTACACCGTACCGATGCCCTACGGAATGAGGAGGCAAGCCGCTATTTCTCCCCGGGGTCGCTCGTTACCGCATGGGGCTTTGCCCGTCCCCAGCGAAAACGTGGCGGTGCCGCCGCCGGCTCAGCCGTAGGTTGTCTCTCCGGTTCGATTTGCGCGGAAACGGCTCGCTGATTGACTTGGGTCCGTGATTGCGAAGGCTGCGGAGTTACGGGCCGCGGGTGCTCCCGGAGCGCGGATTGTAGACGTTGTGGAGGTACGGTTCGCTGATTCACTTGGGTCTGTGATTGAGAAGGCTGTGGTGTTACGGGCTGCGGGTGCTCCCGGAGCGCGGATTGTAGACGTTGTGGAGGTACGGATCGAATACGCTGCTGAGGCAAGGCTCGCGGATGTTCCCGGTGTGCGGATCGAAGACGCCGGGGAAGCACGGAACGCCGTGTTGTACGAGGAGTATCCGGGGCCTGTGGTTGGGCAATACGTGAACGTAGAGGCCGAGATGCAACCTTTGTCGGCCGTCGAGGAGGCGGAGGCAAGCATTCGCCTTCCGCACCCGGAGGAAGCGGGTTGGGAGACTGATATCGCGGAGCGAAGTCTTCCGGCCTAAACCCGAGAGCCCTAAGCTTTTCCGGTGAAGGGTAGTAGTAGGGTGCCCAGTATACCCATGGTCCGAATCTAAGCTCTGCTTGAGAATCGGCCGGCATGGCCGCGGCACATGCCACGGCGAGAGTCAAGATTAACGCTAATCGGGATATTCTCATTGTAGGGGCCTCCGGTTGTGCTCGCGGCTTCGACGAGGCTGCGAGATTTCTACGTAGATTATATCAATTATGTCGATATATTGTCAATATGGATGAGCATCGAAGTCGATGTTTTGGTATAATTTGCTGAAAAAAAGATAATTAATTGGTGTTGTGCTATATATTTCCTCGACGACCTTTTCATGTCTTGACTGAGCCGTCGGATTTGTGTTTTATTAATTAATTCACCAGCACAAGACTCGGCATCGGTAGACCCCGGTGGCCGCTTCCAAAGGGGTGTCAATGAAGCAGTATAAGACAGAAGACGTTCGAAATGTGGCGGTCGTCTCTCATGCAGGTTCAGGAAAGACGACCTTGTGTGAAGCCATGCTCTTTGATGCAGGAGCTGTTGACAGGCTCGGTAAGGTGACGGACGGGACCTCGAATTTCGACTTCGAGCCGGAGGAGGTTAAGCGGGCCATCACCATCGGAACCGCACTGTTTGCCGCGGAATGGAAGAAGAAGAAGATAAATCTCCTGGACACTCCCGGAGACCCCAATTTCTCCGCGGAAGTGGGTGCGGCGCTTCGCGCGGCAGACTTCGCGATCCTGGCCGTGGACGCGGTTGACTCCATTAAGCCTCTCACCGAGAAGGTGTGGGCCGGCATCGAGGAAGAAGGCATGCCGCGGCTGCTGGCCGTGACCAAGATGGATCGAGAAAGAGCGGACTTTGAAAAAGTAGTGAATGACGTCAAAGAGATGTTGAACGTCAAGCCTCTTGTGCTGCAACTACCAATAGGAAAAGAGGCCGACTTCAAAGGAGTTGTGGATCTCCTTTCCATGAAGGCATTTACTTTCGAGGGAGACGGCAGGAAGGTATCCACCGAAGAAGTCCCGGCTGATTTGAAGGACGAAGCGGAATCGCGGCGTGAGGTACTCATAGAAGATCTCGCCGAAGTCGACGACGGACTCATGGAACGCTACTTGGAGGGCGAAGAGTTGGGAAGCGGCGAGCTTGCCGGTGCTCTTAGTCAGGGAATCCTCCGACGAAGCTTCTTGCCCGTGCTGTGTTGCTCGGGTTCCGCCAACAAGGGGATTCAGCCCATTCTGGACATAATATCCGATGCATGCCCTTCACCCGCTGAAATGCCGGCCGTTACGGGGCTCACACCCTCAGGAGAGGAGGCGTCACGTGAGCCTTCTCCCGATCAGCCGTTTTGCGGATACGTGTTCAAGACCTTGGCCGATCCCTACGCGGGCAGACTCACCCTTTTCCGCATTTTTTCCGGCACATTAACGCCGGATTCCAACGTGTACAACTCGGGCCGGGGTGCCAAGGAACGCTTCGGACAGCTCCTTGCCATTCAAGGCAAACATCAGAAATCTCTGGAATCGGCTCAGGCCGGGGACATCGTGGCGGTGGCAAAACTCAAGGAAACCCTCACGGGCGATACCCTCTGCAGTGAAAAGGACCCGATCGTAATTCAAGCACCCTCTCTTCCACAGGCGGTAATCTCCTTCGCGATTGAGCCCAAGGCAAAGGGAGATGAGGAGAAGATCACCCAGAGTCTTGCCAAACTTGCCGAAGAAGATCCAACCCTCACGATCAACCGGGATGCCCAGACCAACGAGTTCCTCATCTCCGGTATGGGGCAGGTCCATATTGAAGTGACGGTCGATAAGCTCAAGAGGAAATTCGGGGTTGACGTAAATCTCAAGACACCCAAAGTGCCGTACAAGGAGACGATCAAGGGCAGGGCAAAGGTTGAAGGCAAACTCAAGAAACAGACCGGAGGTCGTGGCCAATTCGCAGTGGCGTGGCTTGAACTTGAGCCCATGACTAGAGGCGAAGGGTTTGAGTTCGTGGACAAGATCGTGGGCGGTGCCATTCCCCGTCAGTACATTCCTGCAGTCGAGAAAGGCATTGTCGACTCCATGGAGGGAGGCGCGCTCGCCGGATACCCCGTGGTTGACGTCAAGGCCACCGTCTTTGACGGCAAGTATCACGATGTCGACTCCTCTGAACAGGCATTCAAGATTGCCGCGTCAAAGGGGTTCAAGGCGGGAGTACTTCAGGCGAACCCGGTGCTGCTGGAGCCCATCATGGATATGGAGGTTATTGTCCCGGAAGACTGTATGGGTGACGTGATGGGCGATCTCAATTCAAGGCGCGGTCGAATCAGCGGAATGGACGCGAAAGGCGCCAGCCAGGTCGTCAAAGCGCAAGTCCCCATGGCCGAGGTGCTCAAGTATGCTTCGGACCTCACGTCCATGACCTCGGGCCGTGGTATCTTCTCAATGGAATTCTCCCATTACGAAGAGGTTCCTGCGAGCATCGCGGAGAAAATCATCGAGGCGTCGGGCAAAGTGGTCGAGGACGAGGATTAAGGTCTCTTTTTCTTAACTGCTTGCTTGTGTAAATACGGTCACGTATTAGGTTCCATCCTCCCGGCCGTCGCCGGGGAGGCGGAACAGGGTATGTGACCGTGTTTTTTTTGAAGCCGACCGGACCTACCCTTTGCGGTTTCCAATTGTTAACGTAACCACAGGAGCATTGAACGTGAAGCTGAGGAAAGGCGTATTCCCCCGATTGGGGCTATATTTCCTATGAGTTTACTAGTATAATATGAATGCGCCGCCATCCCAATGAGAAGACGGAAGATCACATGGCAAACGGAAAGATCACGGCAGTATGCACGAGCAAACGTAAGGGAACCCCTAAATCGGACGTTGGGTCCGGTATCCTGGATGTCGGATACGGACTTCGCGGAGACGCCCATGGCGGTGATTGGCATCGCCAGGTGTCCCTCCTTTCCACGGAGCAGATCGACACCATGAAGATTAAGGGCCTGGCGGTTGGGCCCGGCAGTTTCGCGGAGAATCTCACCACCATTGGTTTTGATCTGGGTTCCGTGAAGGTCGGCGACCGCATCAGAGTCGGCGGGTCGGCCATTCTTGAAATCACGCAAATCGGAAAGGAATGCCACACCCGATGCGCGATCTATCACAAGGTAGGCGAGTGCATAATGCCCGAACAGGGCGTTTTTGCACGAGTCATTGTGGGCGGAGAGGTTCAGACCGGAGACCCGGTTGATTTTGAAAGCCGGCCGGCCAAAGGCAGTTAAGGGTTGACATCGACTGTCGCGGTTTAGTATAGTTACTTGCGGCGCGGGAATAACTCAGTGGTAGAGTGCAACCTTGCCAAGGTTGAAGTCGCGGGTTCAAATCCCGTTTCCCGCTCCATCCGACCATCCAAACCCCATTCGTTCCGTTTCATCAACGTTGTCAATCGATTTCATCAATGGCCCTTTGGGCTTCGACGAAAGCTTTCGTCACTTGGGTGTCGCTCAGTCGGGCACGTTCGTGGAGTTCCAGGACGGTAATGAAATCGGCTTCTACAAGCTTTTCAAAAACCTTTTGCAGACCGTCGTAGCTAAGACTGTACTTGAGCATGAGGCTAGGATCATCCATCCCCGTCCGGAGGTCTTGGATGAATTCCTTTGCTTTTATCGTGCTCATCCGGGGTGCACCTTTCTCTAACGTGTACCTGTCCGGTACCCGCCGCATACTATCTTAGCGTGGATACCACCGAGGGAAAAAGAACAATTTCATCCGGCGAGGGGGGCAGTACGTGGAGCCGGTATTGGTGCCTGAGGACGGAGTCGAACCGTCACGGGGACTTGCCCCAAGGGATTTTAAGTCCCTTGTGTCTACCAATTCCACCACTCAGGCACATCGAGACGCTCATTGCGCAATGCCGGCGACCAATGGTGTGGTGCCGTTTCGCTCGGATCGTTGTTCACCATAACAAGTCTCGAATCGGGTTTCAATCCTAATGCAGCGAGTGCCTCCTCCATCTCATGCGGATATGCCGAGGAGCGTGCGGTGAGGGGGGCGATCTCCCGGACCTCTTCCCCGTCATCGGAGGAATCCGAGCTGTCTTGAGACGACCTGAATGCCTTGGTCATTCAAATGTTTTCTTGAAAGAGTTCTCCGGGAGCGTGGAATCTTCATTGGATCGAGCTTTCTCGATGCGAGCCCGGCCCTGTCCCTCTCGTCCGTCATAGCCGTTGCCCAGATTGATGCCGATCATGATCTTTCCCGTGAATATGAGAATAAGATACGGGTACGCGGGGTTGGCGTTACCCCCCAACACTCTCAGTTGCCTGACATAGAGAGAGTCGAGGTCAATGTCCCTCATCAGATCCTCGGCAGTCGCCCAACATAGATCCGCTATGGATGCCATGGCTACCAGTCTCCTTGAATCCTGCTCCTTCCACGGATGCTTGACAAGGGCACCGACGTGTCACTTCGGCAAACTCGTCGACAAGGCCGCATCGCCGCCAGGATTTCAGTAATACAAATCTGAATCTCAGCTTCTAAATCTCCGCGTAAGATCTGTCAAGCACTTTATTCAACATCGTGTTCGACGCCTAACTCTGAGGCCCCCGCTTGAGTGCGGTACCGGTGGAATCCCGCGGATTGCGCAAAGGCATTTGCCGAAGGAATTCCGGGAGACTCTTCGCTTGACATGGCTGGAACGCAAGACTAATATGGCAAACGAGCCGTCCCTTTCGGCGGCTTATCAGAATGTCCATCGCATGAGGTTTGCGTCCGCGATACCGTGCTAGGGGTTTCTGCACGATTAGGTGGTGCATGACAGTCCCGGGGTTCGTGGGAAACCGCAGTACGAAGGTAGGGATTAGCCAAGGGTACTCGGAACGGGCGGTTTCCTTGTTCGACACGGCGGATGAAGGTTTGCACATGTTCCGCAAGCGGAAGATTCGCCTTATCCGCAGGGGTGCCGTAACCTGTGCACTCTCAAGGAAGTTTTTCAAGTAATCCTCCCTGAGGCCGCCCTGGAGCGGGATGGGTATTGTGGGCCCCGGCGGGACCTAGCGTGTGCGTGAAATGCGTTATCTTTGCCGGTCATGACGGTCACCGGAGCCCCGAGGCGACGGTGGCACATTTCAATGAGGATAAGAAATGGAATATAGTTATTATCCGGGATGCACCCTCACTGGATCGGCTCAGGAACTGGACGATTCCTTTAAGAGCGTTTGCGCGAAGCTTGGTGTGACGTTGCGCGAGATTCCGGACTGGACGTGCTGCGGCGCGTCGTCTGCTCATATGGTGGATGCATTTCTCGAGACGGCCCTCCCGGCTAAGGATCTCATGACAGCGGAGAGGATCGGCAAAGATGTGGTCGCTCCCTGTGCAGGTTGTTACGTGAGAATGAAAGCGGCCTCCAAGAGAATCCTCGAGGATTCCGATCTGCAAACCCGATTTCCCTTCAAAGGCGAGATAAAGGTTATGTCCGGACTGGACATGTTCCATCAAGACGAGATCCTCTCGCTGCTGAAGAAATCCGTAACCAAGCCGTTGGAAGGCCTGCGCGTGGTTCCTTATTACGGCTGCCTGGCAGTGCGGCCTCTTGATGTGGTGGAACCCGAGAACTCCGAAAACCCCATGCAGATGGATCGAATACTCGAGGCCATTGGAGCCGAAATCGTGAGCTGGCCGTTCAAGACCGACTGTTGCGGTGGGTCGATGGCGCTGACCAGAACGGACCTCGTACTGAAGCTCTCGGGCAAGATTCTGGATATGGCCGGCTTGGTCGAGGCGGACGCGATTGTGACCATGTGCCCGATGTGTCAGGCGAATCTCGACACGAGACAGGCCGATCTCACCCGGGAAACCGGGAAAGTCTACCAAATGCCGATCCTCTACGTGACCGAACTCGTCGGCGCGGCATTCGGAAACCCCAACGTACGCCACTGGATGGGAAAACACATGGTATCGGGAGAGAACGTCCTGACTCGCAAGGGGCTCATCTGAACATTACCGGCGAGCAGATACTTACCTATAGTCCCGAAGAGACGGAGCAGCATCGTGAGTGATAAGAAAATCGGCGCAGTAATGACTGTCGGAGGTGGAATCGGCGGTGTTCAGGCTTCCCTTGACCTGGCCGAGTCCGGATTTAAAGTCTACCTGGTTGAAGAGAAACCGTGCATTGGCGGAGTCATGGCACAACTGGATAAAACCTTCCCCACCAACGACTGTTCCGCGTGCATTTTCTCCCCCAAATTACAGACTCTTGCTCAGAATCCCAACATCGAGATACTCGCTTACAGTGAGATTGAGGGCATCGAGGGCGAACCGGGCAATTTCACGGTCAAGGTCCGCCAAAAAGCCAGGTACGTTGACCCGGAAAAGTGTACTTCATGTGGAACCTGTGCCGAGAAATGTCCGACGAAGGTTCCCAATGAGTACAATTTTGGGCACGACATACGAAAAGCGATCTACAAAGACTATGCTCAAGGAATCCCTTCCGTTTTTACCATAGATACCGACCACTGTCGATTGTGGAAGGGAAAGAAGTGTGGTGTCTGCGCCAAGGTTTGTCCGGCCGGTGCGATCGATTACGAACAGGAAGACACGGTGGTCGACGTGGAAGTAGGTGCGGTCCTCCTCGCCCCGGGGTACGAGCTGTTCGATACGGGAAATATTGCCGAGTACGGTCACGGCATTGCGCCCAATGTCGTGACGAACCTGGAAATGGAGCGTATCCTCAGCGCTTCCGGCCCCTTCGAGGGTGAAGTGAAACGACCGTCCGACGGGAGGCATCCGGAGAAAATTGCCTGGATCCAGTGCGTAGCGTCTCGTGATCGCCGGAAGGGGATGCCGCATTGCAGTTCGGTATGCTGCATGGCTTCCATCAAGGAAGCCGTGATAGCCCGTGAGCACGACGCGTCCATTGAACCCACCATTTTTTTCATGGACATTCGTGCTTATGGTAAGGATTTCGATAAGTATTACGAACGTGCAAAGGGTGACGGCGGGGTCCGTTTCATACGATCCATGGTGAGCCGCGTCGTGGAAGATCCGATCACTCATGATCTGCAGATTACCTATTTGGACGAAAACAGCCGACTGATCACCGAAACGTTTGACATGGTGGTGCTGGCCGTCGGCATCCGACCTTCCGACTCCGCTGTGAGGACCGCGGAAATACTTGGCGTGAAAGTCGACGAGAATCGTTTCTGCGAAACAGGTACCTTTGAACCCGTGCAGAGTTCCAGACCGGGAATCCTTGTGGCGGGAGTTTTTCAGGCGCCCAAAGACATCCCCCAAACCGTCATCGAGGCCTCCGCGGCAAGCGGTGCGGCAATCCGTTTCCTGGCGGAAGAGCGCAATACGCTCACCAAGAAGAAGGAGCTTCCTGAAGAGAAGGATTTCAGTGGTCAAGAACCGAGGATAGGAGTATTCGTTTGCCGGTGCGGCATCAATATTGCCTCCACGGTCGGCGTGCCCGAAGTGGTGGAGCGAGTTACGGAACTCCCCGGGGTGGCCTATGCCGGAGAGAATCTGTTTACCTGTTCCCAGGACGCTCAGGTTCAGATCAAGAGAGTCATAGAGGAAAATAACCTCAATAGGGTCATCGTCGCCTCGTGCACACCCCGAACTCACCTTCCTCTCTTTCAGGAAACCGCTCGGGAAGCAGGACTGAACAAATATCTGGTTGAGATGGCCAACATACGAGAACATTGTTCCTGGGTACACATGAAGGAAAAGGAACAAGCAACGGAAAAAGCCGTCGATCTTATCCGCATGGCGATCGCCCGAACGTCCCGGCTGGAACAGGTGGAAGATCAGCAATTGCCCATGATCCAATCCGGGCTGGTCATCGGCGGAGGCGTCGCCGGCATGACTTCGGCCTTGAGCCTGGCGGATCAGGGTTTCCCCGTGCATCTGCTCGAATCGACCGACAAGCTCGGCGGAACCGCGCTTCGGTTGAACCACACGGCCAAGGGCGAAGACGTGCCTACGTTCGTGGAGGAACTGAAAAAGAAGGTTACCTCGAACGAACGAATCACCGTGCTCTACGGAGCAAAGATAGACCACGTGGAAGGGTTCATCGGAAACTTCAAGACCAAGGTAACCGCCACGGACGGTCCCGTTGAAATCGAGCACGGCGTGGCGGTTATCGCCACCGGGGCTCACGAATGGAAACCGGACGTGTACGGCTACGGCACGGATCCCCGCATCAGGACTCATCTGGAAATGAGCGAAGCCATGACTGCAAAGGATCCTGCCGTCATGAATGCCCGGACCACGGTCTTCATTCAATGCGTTGGATCGCGATGTGAGGAACGGCCGTGGTGCAGCAAGGTTTGCTGTAATCACACGGTCACGGATGCCATTGCCCTCAAGGAAGCCGATCCCGAGGCCAAGATTTTCGTGCTCTACAGAGACATTCGAACCTTTGGTCTCAACGAGCCCTACTACGAGAAAGCTCGTCGAATGGGCGTCATCTTCGCACGTTACGAGCCGGAGCAACCACCACAGGTAGAGGTGGGCGACAAGATAGCAGTAACCGTCAAAGACCTTATTCTGGGCGGGACGATGACGTTGCAGGCGGACAATCTGGTGCTCGCCGCGGCAATTGTTCCCGTTGAGTACAACAAAGAGCTTGGAAAATTCTTCAAAGTATCGATAAACGAGGACGGATATTTTCTGGAAGCCCACATGAAGCTCAGACCAGTTGACTTCGCTACGGACGGCGTGTTTCTGGCGGGTCTGGCACACTATCCCAAACCCCTGGATGAGACCATCGCTCAAGCAGAGGCCGCCGGCTCTCACGCGGCACAGGTACTCGCCAGAGGCTACGTGGAAGCACCGGGCATGGTTTCCGTGGTCGATCAGTTCCTGTGCAGAGGGTGCGGACGATGCGTGGATGTGTGTCCGTTCAATGCTCCGGAACTGAAAGAGATAGCCCCCGGTGTGTGGAAATCGGAAATAAATCCCGCACTCTGCAAAGGCTGTGGAGCCTGCGGGGTGGCCTGTCCCACCGGGGCGGCCGAGATCCGTCACTTTAAAGACGATCAGATTGGCGGCATGATCGACGCTGCCATGGCGTAGTAGGAATGGTCGTTCGCAAGTGCGACTTTGGAATCAACTGTGTTGAGCCGTTAGCGGAGAATATACCCTGCTGCGGATTCTGCTCCTTGAGGCTCCCTGAAAAGCCGGAGGGAGAAGCTGGTGTAATCGTCCAACGGGAGCGTAACCGGTTCGCTTGGAAAGATAACCGGCAGGATGCCGGTCCTACCGAAGAAGGTGGGATGAACTCCCGAACGCCGGCAACAGCATTCTTGAACCGGTAAAATTCCACGGCGAAGAGAAGATCGTTCCGGACAGGTGAGAGAGGCCTGATACGGCGCAGTCGGACCGGCTTTCCGCCGGCAGATTCCTCAGGCCTCATCGCCCGTGGACGGGACTACCGAGTTCAAACTGAACGTTCACTAGACAAGACATTTGAAGGTAACACGGTAGGCGTCGTTGGCCTGCAGACCCTTACAGGAATCCCCTGTTTCTGGAGTTGACATGACACAAGAATTTCATCCCAAGATCATAGCCTTCGCGTGCAACTGGTGTTCCTATGCCGGTGCGGACCTTGCCGGAGTGGGGCGCATGCAGTACCCCCCCAGCATTCGTTTAATCCGCCTCATGTGTTCGGGAATGCTTGCTCCTTCCTATATCCTGAAGGCTTTTGAAAAGGGTGCCGACGGCGTTTTGGTGACCGGTTGACACATCGGAGAATGCCATTACCTGGAAGGTAATGAAAAAGCCGTTAAGGTGCTGGAAAAAACCCGAAAGCTCATGAAACTGCTGGGCATAGAAGACGCTCGCCTCCGGAAGGAATGGATTTCCGCATCAGAGGGAGTGAGGTTTGCCGAAGTGGTTCGGGGGTTAACGGAGGATGTCCGTAAACTTGGACCGAACCCTTTCCGTAAAACGGAGACAGCAGCATGAATCTACCGGAAATCGTCGACCATACCCATGCGTACTACTGTTTGGACTGCGGGATTTGCACCGGGAGTTGCCCTGTCTCTCGCGTAACCCCGGACTTTTCTCCGCGTTTGATGGTGGAAAAGGTGCTGATAGACGAGGAAGAGGATCCTCTGGAGGACATAAACATCTGGTCGTGTCTGTCCTGCGGCCAATGCAGCTCACGTTGCCCGTCGAACATCGACTACCCGGAATTTGTCCGGATGGTGCGAGAAGAGGCCGTTCGGCAGGGGAAGGGCGGCGTTCCCGCTCACAGAGGCCTGTTCCAGACAATCATGCGCCTTCAGACGCTGGACGTGAAGCAGAGTAAGACGGACTGGGCCCGTGATGCAGGCAAGATCGCGGACTCAAGCGATACGTATTTCTTCGTGGGGTGTTCTCCGTTCATGGACGTAGAATTCCATGACGACTGGAACGTCGACGTCATGGAGGGACCCAGGGGCGTGCTAAAGCTTCTGAACGCAATCGGCATTGAGCCCATGATACACGATGATGAGCGCTGCTGCGGCCACGACCTCATGTGGAACGGCGACAGGGAAAATTTCGAGATCCTGGCTCGCCGTAACGTGGACCTCATCAGGAGCCTCGGTGCCAAACGCGTCGTCTTCCATTGCCCGGAGGGTTACCTTACCTTCAAGAAATATTATCCCGAGGTAACGGGAGAACTGGGCTTCGAACCGGTCCATTTCTACGAGCTCCTAGCCTCGGAGTTGCAGGCGGGATCGTTTGGATTCAACGGCCTGGAAGGCGTGGTGACCTATCACGATCCATGTCGGCTCGGCCGTCAGGCGGGTATCTTTGATGCTCCGCGGACGCTGCTCGGGAGCATTCCGGGAGTGAGCCTCAAAGAAATGGAGCACAATCGGGAGAGCGGCCTGTGCTGCGGTACCAGCGCGTGGATGAACTGTTCTTCGTGCTCCAAGGAGATACAAACGAGGCGCCTTCACGAAGCCCAGGCGGTGGGAGCGCAGACCTTAATCACTGCATGCCCGAAATGCCGCGTGCACTTGAGTTGCGCGTTGCGGGACATGGAGACCGAGCTCAAAATTCGGGACATCAACGATGTCCTGGCGGCCGCCATCAAGTCTTAACACTGCGGACTAAGATTTTGACGGCAACAGTCATACGAGAGTATCTCGTTTCCGTGCAGGAAGCCCGGGAACGCCTACCGGGAGGCTCCGCTTCCCATAAAACCTTGACGTGGTGCTGCAGACCGGGCCGGTGCCCGGGAACGACAGGGAAGGACGGCATCAATATGGCTTCAAAGGAAGTGCTCATAATCGGCGGAGGCATAGCGGGTATGCAAGCCGCACTGGATCTCGGAGACATGGGGATCCAGGTTCATCTGGTGGAGAAGAACCCAAGCATTGGAGGGAAGATGGCACAACTGGACAAGACCTTCCCCACCAATGATTGCACCATATGAATTCTCTCGCCTAAGCTGCTGGATGTCGGTCGACATCCCAACATAAATCTGTTGGCTTATAGCGAGATCACTGAATTCTCAGGAGAAATAGGAGACTTTTCCGTCAAGGTGCTCCGGAAGGCCCGGTACATAGACGCATCCAAATGCACCGGTTGCGGAGCATGTGCGGAAAAGTGTCCCACGAAAGTACCCAATGAGTTCAATTTTGGCTTGGATCAGCGTAAGGCCGTGTACAAGGACTATGCACAGGGAATTCCGTCCGTGTATACTATTGACCCCGACCATTGCAAAGTGTTGCAGGGGAAGAAGTGCGGCGTGTGCGCGAAGGTCTGCCAGGCCAAGGCAGTGGATTACGAACAAAAAGATACTGAAGTGGACCTCAATGTGGCAGCGATCGTTGTCTCAACGGGGTACGAACTCTTCGATGCAACCCGGATCGCCGAGTACGGGTACGGCAGGCTGCCGAATGTGATTTCCTCGTTGGAAATGGAGAGGCTTCTGAGCGCGGGCGGTCCGACCAAGGGGCACTTGAGCCGGCCGTCGGTGGTCCACGGCGAAGTGCGACTGAAAGAGATCGGAAAGCTTATCAAGCGTGCCGAGAAGGCTGAGGATGCCGAACAAGTCGCTCAGCTACAGGCCGAACAGAAATGGCTCGAGGATCACGTCCACACGTACCATACTGCGAAAAAGCTCGGATTCATTCAATGCGTTGGTTCGAGAGATTTCCGTTTCCACAAGTACTGCTCGAGCTACTGCTGCATGCATTCGATCAAGGAAGCCATCATCGCCCGGGAACACGAACCGGAAACCGAATCCCACATCTTTTATATGGATTTGCGAACGGTAGGAAAAGGTTTCGAGGAATACAAGGTCCGGGGCGCAGAAGTTTCCGGGCTCAAGTATGTCCGGGGACGAGTGGCGGAGATTCTACAGGACGAAGATCTCAATCCCGTGGTCTGCTACGAAGATACCGAGCAGCGTAAGGTTGTGAATATGACCCTGGACATGGTGATCCTGGCCAATGCGTGCTCGGCCCCCAAAGGCATCGTGAAGTTGGCCGACATGTTGGGGTTGGAGTTGGAGGAAAACAACTTCGTTAAGACTCATCCCAACCGGCCTCTGGATACCAGTGTTCCAGGGATATTCACCTGCGGTTGTGCGCAAGGACCGTTGGACATTCCCGAATCCGTCGCACAGGCCAGTAGTGCGGCCGCGAGAGCAGCCGAAGTGGTAATGACCGAAGGCCGGGCTCTGGCCGGCTGAGGGAGAGAGTAGATTGGAAGACCAGAATAAATCGGACATTCGCGTCGGGGTTTTTGTTTGCGACTGCGGTTCCAACATCGCGGGCTATCTCGACATGCAGGCTCTTGTCGACTACTCCAAGACCTTGCCAAACGTGGCGTACGTTCAGGAGAATCTCTACACCTGCTCTGAAGGCGGAATAAACGAAATCAAGAACGCCATTTCCAACCATAATCTTACGAGAGTGGTGGTGGCCTCGTGCACGCCGAGAACGCACGAACCCTTATTCATGGGCGCGTGCGAGGAAGCGGGACTCAACCCCTATCTTTTCGAGATGGCCAACATACGGGACCAGTGCTCCTGGGTTCACATGAAGGACAAGGAGCGTGGAACCGAGAGGGCCAAGGGGCAAATCGGCATGGCAGTGGCCAAGGCGGCTCGCCTGCGCGAACTCAGCCGTATTAAGCTGGGGCTCACTCACCGTGCGGTGGTTATCGGCGGTGGAATCTCAGGAATGTCCGCGGCCATGGCGCTGGGCAACATGGGATATGAAGTTGACCTGGTCGAAAAGACTGATCGTCTCGGCGGATTGCTGAACGATTTGAACCTCTTGTTGCCGGCCAAAGAGCCGCCTTCGGTCCTGGTCGACGACCTGACCGGCAGATTGAACGACAATCCCAAGGTCACGGTTCACACCCGATCCGTCGTAACCAAGGCTGAAGGGTACGTGGGAAATTACGTCGTCACCATAGATGCGAACGGAGAGAATAAGACCGTCAAGACGGGCGTTATCATCGTAGCGATAGGCGGACGCGTGCTGAAGCCTGAAGGCTTGATGGGCTATGATGGGAAAAAGGTGGTTACGCATCTGGAGTTGGAGGCAATGCTCAAGAACGGAGCACCGCCGGCCAAGAATATCGCGATCATCCAGTGCGTGGGCTCACGCTGCGAGGAACGAGCCTACTGCTCGAGGATTTGCTGCATGACCGCAGTGAAAAACTCGATCCTCCTGCGAGAAGCCAATCCCGACACCAAGGTGACGATTCTCTATCGTGACATGCAGATGTACGGTGTGGAAAATGAGGATCTGTTCCGGAGGTCCAAGGAACTGGGAGTCCGGTACGTGACGTTTGATCCTACGAATCCTCCCAGAGTGGAAGACGGAAAAGTGAGGGTGCATCACGTGCGCATGGGCAGGGAGATTTCCATAGCGGCGGATCTCGTGGTTCTCTCCACTCCTCTAATCGCGCAGGAAGAAGCGGGTGACATCTCCACCATGCTCAAGGTGCCCGTCAACCAAAACGGCTTCTTCCTCGAAGGACATGTCAAGCTCAAGCCGCTTGATTTCGCCACTGACGGTGTGTACCTCTGCGGTAATGCCAGGTACCCTTCGACGGTCAGAGAAGCTATTTCCCAGGGGCTCGGTGCGGCCTCACGGGCGGCGATAGTGTTGTCAAAGGATGCCCTGTTCACCAGCGGTATCGTAGCGGACATAAATCCTGATACGTGTTGTGGGTGCCTGGGATGTATTGACGTCTGCCCGTACGGCGCGATCAACTACTTCGAGGACCGGGGTGTCTGTCAGGTGAACAAGGTTCTGTGCAAGGGATGCGGAGGATGCGCTGCAACGTGCCCGTCGGGGAGCGCGAGACTTGATGGATTCTCCAATGAACAGATCTACGCACAGATTGAGCAAGCATTGGCAGGATAGTATTCAAGCGTTTTTTCATACGGCATTTAGGGGAATGAATATGTCCAATGAACAGTTCGAACCGACAATAATAGGGTTCCTGTGCAACTGGTGCGCGTACGCGGGCGCAGATCTCGCGGGAGTCAGCCGATTGCAGTACCCGCCAAACCTGCGGACCATTCGCACTCTGTGCTCGGCAACGGTAGGCCCTCATCAGATCCTCAAGGCCTTTCAGAAGGGTGCGGACGGCGTCTTCGTAGGCGGGTGACACATCGGAGACTGCCATTACCTGTACGGTAATTACATGACGGTGAAGAGAATGGCTTTTATGAAACAGCTCCTGGAGTTTTCCGGGATCGATCCCGAGAGGCTCGAGCTCAAATGGGTATCCTCGGCCGAAGGCCCGCGATTTGCGCAAGTGGTTACAAACTTTATCGAAAAGATTCGTAAACTCGGACCGTCGCCGCTGCAATCGGCCCCTTCGGTAAGGGAAGCAGGATAGCCACATTCAGTCGCAGGGAACCTCCGTGGGCTGAATCGACCGTTCACATTTATATTAGCACGTTACCCTTGAGAACCAAAAATGATCGATCAAGTAAGAGACCATGTTAAAGGACTGCTGGACGATGGGAAGATAGTCGCCTTTGTAGGTCTTAAGGACCTGGGAGGAAACATTCTTCCGCACGTTTACAACAACTCGGATGATTTGGACGACGGATTCAGTCTGGGAGACCTCAACAGACCCGGCGACGCTCGTTATCCCTTAGCGAGAATCGCCATGACGGCCGTGAACCAAGACAAGGAAGGAACCGTCGGGGTTCTGGTGAGAGGATGCGACGAAAGAGCCCTGTACGAGCTGCTGCGATGGAATCAGATACCGGCCGGGGAGCGGATCGTGAAGGTGGGCATTGCATGTCCAGCGGAGCTGGCGCAAATGCATGAATGCCGCAAGCCGTTCCCTGATGAGTATGTGGCCGGAGAAAAGGCCGAACCGGTTGCCAACGTGTCCGTGGACGAGGTTATGGCCAAGGATCTCCTCAGCCGACTTGATTATTGGAAGAAGGAATTCGACAAGTGCATCAAGTGCTACGGCTGTCGAGACGTCTGTCCGGTCTGCTTTTGCAACGTGTGCACACTCCAGGAAGACGGCCTGATGCACACGGGGGATCTGCCCCCGGAAAACCCGATGTTTCATTTGACCCGTGCCGTGCATATGGCCGGCAGGTGCATCGACTGCAACCTGTGCACTGAAGCCTGTCCGGCTGAGATTCCATTGAGAACCCTGTATAAGAAAGTGGCCGAAATCGTGAAGGGAGAGTTTCAGTATGTGACCGGGGAACCGGGAGAAGGCAAGTCTCCGCTGAACCTCCTTGGACCCGACCCAGGCCATACGGCCGCCAACGACTAACATAGGCTGACCTTATGGATCCGAAGTACAAACCGGCCATAGCGGTGATTGGCAGCGACAAGATTTTGTTGGAGTGCCCTTTTTGCGGTAAGACTCTGATACACACCGACTTTCAGAAAATTCAGAAACTTGTCGATTACCTGGGCACGCCGAAAGGAAAGGTGTGCCCTAAATGCAATGGCGTGGCGGTCCTGAAACTCAGTTCGAAGGACAAAGAGACCATCAGAACCATAGTCGCGGAAAAGGCCCGTTCCCGTCAGTATGACCCGACGCTGAAGATTGAAGACCTCACATAGGTCCGTCGTGAGACATGCGCTCAGCCGGCCGGTGCCCCGGTCGGCTCAAACAGTTTGACATTGCGGAAAAATGATGTAATATGAGAGGATATTGACGTTACTAGTTAATTTTGCCTAAGTTGTGGTGGTCATGGGCCGCTCGCAATTCGCACAATGCTCCTCCGACAAGGGAGGCCGACATCAACCGCCGGAATCCGAGCCGAAACCGGTACGTTGGTGTTTGTCCCGGCGGGAATTGCTCCTCGCAGCGGCGGGACTCATGCTTGGCGGAGTGCAATGGCCCTCACTGGATGATGAGATCCTTGCATCGCAAGACAGCTCACTCGATTACATCGCGCCGGAAAAGGGGGAAGTGCTCCCTGCGGACCGCTCATCAGTTGCCGAGAAAGGCAAGGCTGCCGCTTCACCGTTGAGCACGAGAGATTTGTTTCTCACCTTTGACGACGGACCGCTCGCCTGCACTGGGGAAATTCTGGATATTCTTGGAAAAAGCGGTCACAAGGCAACCTTCTTTGTCATAGGCAGGAACCTCACCAACGTAAAGTTCAGAAAGCTGGCCATACGGGCTCTCAAGGAAGGCCATGACATAGGAAATCATTCCTACAGTCATCCCGGCTTTTCATCCATTTCCGCGGATCGGGCGGCGCGAGAAATCCTGAAGGCCCACAATCTTATTGAAGAAGTGGTGAAGGAAGCCGGGGTCGATCCTGAACGCCAAAATCTCTACTTTCGATTTCCCTTCGGCGATGGGGGGAATGCGTGGAATTATCGTACAATTCAGAATACCCTGGACGAGCTCGGCTATGGGGAGGCTTGGTGGGATCTGGATACCAACGACTGGCGAATGGAACTGCAATGGTTTCCCCGCGCTCCGGCCAAGGTAATCGCCACGATGAACAGAGTCCGTCCCCAGGATGTCGTGTTGCTGCACGACCGCGCTACGACCGCGAGATACTTGCCCGACATGCTGAACGTCGTCAACACGCTTGAGCTCCTCTCGACAACGCTCTCCGACATCGAATTGGGTCCGCGGGTCCATACGGCACGGAACGAACTTGACCGGATCCTGGAAGCTTCGGATTTCGCTCGAACCAGCCGAGCGGATACGACCTGGGAGGGTCTACTCGATATGCTGCTCCCCGCGAAGCATGCGCCTTCGGGCAGGCAGGGGACCATTTCGGGTAAGAAGTCGAGACCTCTGTCCACCATGTGGTGAGAAGAATCGTCAATTGGGTGACTGGTTCTGATGTTCTCCGATCCTAATGTGCTGAAGGCACATATGAACGAATCATGAAGGTCCTCGGCGTTGATGGGCACCCACAGGGGGGCCCCTACAAATCGGGGCCGTAGGGCAGGCTGTGCCCGCCGTCTTCACGGCGAAGATCGGTGTCGCATCGGGGAGGACTTTCAGGTAAGTTTAGCCGGGGATTCATCCCCCGTGGAGGAAACGCCGGAAGATCACGGCTTCCGTCGCAAAGGGACGGCGCACCCGGAGGTACTCGGAAGGTAAGTACTCGGGCGTCCCTTCAGGAGGGGTTCTCTATGAGCGACCCCCAACGTTGCCGGGCCTCGAAAGCCTCGTCCAACATCGCATGTCCCATAGGAACACCATCAACTATGCCGAATATCTCGTTCCCAGGCCGTAGCCTGCGAGCGAATTCGCAGCCGCCGTACTACGCGACCGAATATTCGAAACAGCGTACCAACCATCCCACAGGAGGCCTCATGTTTGACTTGGAGAAAACGGTTCTCGTGGTTGTTGACGTGCAGGAAAAGCTTTGGGCGGCCATGCATGAAAAGGACTCGCTCAGGGACAACACAGTACGGATTATAAAGGGTGCGAAGGTCCTGGGGGTTCCCGTCGTGTGGACTGAGCAGAATCCCAAGGGTCTGGGGCCCACATTGCCGGAAGTCGCGGAACTTCTTAACGATTCCAAACCCGTAGCCAAGCTGAGTTTCAGCTGCTGCGGAGAAGCTGAATTCATGAGGAGACTGGAGGCCCTGAATCGGAAGCAGGTCCTGATTACGGGCATGGAATCGCATGTGTGCGTCTATCAGACGGTCGCGGATCTGCGGAGCAAGGGATACGAAGTGCAGGTATTGGCCGACGCGGTGTCTTCCCGAACCCTCGAGAACAAGGCCATCGGGCTGGAGCGATCCAGAGAGGCGGGTGCAACGATAACGAGCGCTGAGACCGCGCTGTTCGAGTTGCTCAAGATCGCCGAAGGCGACCGATTCAAACAGATGCTCAAGATTGTGAAGTAGGTCCGACACTGAGACCGGCGCTAACAAAGGACGGCAGCAAAAGAATTGTCCTTTTCCGCACAAGAAATACTCCGCCGCATCGACGACTTTGGCTTACGGAGCCCCCCACACCTGACGGTCATGATAACCGATGAGTGCAATCTTCGGTGCCGTCATTGCCTGCTTGATTGCTCACCCGAGCCTCGGGTAGGGCACGTAGCCAAAGAGCCGCTCATGGAGATCATCGCAAGCTTTGCCCGGCTGGGCGGAAAGCGGCTCATGCTAACCGGGGGAGAGCCCTTGCTCCACCCGGATTGGCCGGCGATCCTCTCGTTTGCCTGCAGCAGGGAAGAGTTCACCGAAGTGTGTCTCCAGACCAATGCCGTGCTGCTTTCCGAGCCCCATGTGGACGCGCTTGCGAGATTGTCCGACGGCCGACTCTCCCTTCAGGTCAGCCTGGAAGGTCCCACTGCGGACACCAACGATGTCGTCCGCGGGCCGGGGAATTACCAACGTATTGTAAAAGGCTTACGTCGTCTCATTGAGGCCGGGTTGGGGCAGAATACGCGGCTCGCGTTCACCGAGATGCGTCACAACTTCGACGAGCTGCCCCGGATGTTCGATCTGGCGGAGGAGTTGGGGCTCGGGCAACTCATCACGGGCACCATGGTCTGCGGGGGGCGGGCCGAAGACGACAACGTTCTCGCCATGCCCACGCCCGAACAGTATCGGCGTCTCCTGGATCGATACTGTTCGGATGCAGTGTTCAGAAATGCGTACCGGGAACGAGGCAACGTGGCGGCCATCGAATGGTATGAGGCCGGGGCCGACTCCACGGAGCCGGGGTGTTCGTGCATCGAGACTCCTTTCATCTCGGCAGCGGGCCGCATGTATCCGTGTGTCATGCTGTTGTCGGACGAGTACTCGGTGGAGAATGTTCACGGCCGTGGGTTGGAGAAAGCGATAGACTCGGCCCTGCCTCTCTGGTCGAGTTTGCCCGACATACACCGCCGCCGCAGGGATGCTCTGGAGTCCTGCGAAGATTGCCCAGGCAGGTCACATTGCAACGGAGGATGCATGGGCCGAGCGTACGCCGCGCACGGTAAGTTCATGGCACCGGAAGACCGGTGTTCCCTGAGACGCGCGGTTTATTCGTACGGCAAGTCTTCTCCTACATGATGGGCCACAGGGAATCGTGAGAGCAGGAAGCGAAAGCGGGGGACATACACTTGTTTTCTGATCTGTCCATGCCCAAGGCTTGAATTGCGCTTTTCGTAGAAATCGGGTGCCACACCCCGTTTTTCCGGTCGGCGCTTCCGGCGGCCTTCCAGGTGGTCTCTTGCCCAAGTCCTTGCGGTTCGCTTCTCAGCCATTCTGACACAAGCCTCAGCACCTTCCGGCGGTCATCGACCGAACACCTTCTGAGTGACAAGGTGACGACAGCCGGAAGCCAAGCACCGAGTCAGCCGAGTCTTATGCTGATGCCATGTGAGATCAACCCCATCTCACGCTAAGAAGACGGTTTTATGTCCCCTGACTTCGAGGCACACAATGCCTCGCGATGTGCCTCAACACGATCGCGGCCTTCAGCCACAATCTCATTTCCCGATACCGGCTACCGATGCTATACTCACCTCCTGTGACCGGAACAACCCGAGGGCTGCGATGACGGAAATCACGAAACCCCACGATCTGTTCTTCAAAGAGGTCTTTTCCCGGCCCGATGTGGCAGAAACCTTCGTATTGAACTTCCTTCCCTCGAACGTGGCAGACCACGTGAAGTCCAACACGTTTCGGCTGCGCAAAGGCTCGTTCGTTGACGAGCGGCTGAAAGAGCACTCTTCCGATCTGCTGTATCGGGTGGACTTAAAGGACGGCGAGGGCGCTTATGTGTACCTCCTGTTCGAGCACAAAAGCCGTCCCGATCGGAATGTGGCGTATCAACTCTTGCGGTATTTAATCCGAATCTGGGAGCATACGACCGAAGGTGGAACCAAGCCTGTCCGGCAAGTGATCCCTGTGGTATTGTATCATGGGCCGGCCCGGTGGAAGGTGCCTCTCAGCTTCTCGGCTATGTACGAGCCTCCGGAAGCCGTCTGGCCCGGTATCCTGGATTTCACGTATCTTCTGTGTGACCTGTCGACCTATAGTGACGAAGAAATCAAGTTCCGCGGACTGGCCGGCACAACACTCGCGGTCGCGCTGCTCCTGATGAAGAACTTTTTCAGGCCGGACCTGTCGAAGCGGTTGAAGGAGTATTTTGAACTGATCGACAATATGGGCGACCAAAGCGCGCTGCAATTTGTTGAGGCCGCTTTTCGGTATCTGGGTGCTGCGACGGAACGGGTGAAGCCGGAGGAAGTGGGGCAAGCCCTGAAAGAGGCACTCGGAGAAAAAGGGGAGACCTATATGGAAAGCTTATTGGATAAATGGATGAACGAAGGTGTCGAAAAGGGAATGCAGCAGGGAATGCAGCAGGGAATGCAGCAGGGAATGTTAAGGGAAGCCGCTTCTTTGACGATTCGGCAACTCACACGCCGGTTTGGCAGCTTGGAGGAGTCCACACAAGAGTGCATCCGACAATTGCCATTGGAAGAGTTGGAACGTCTGGGCGAAGAGTTGCTGGAGTTCCCGGACAAGGCTGCGCTCATGGACTGGCTGGGCAGATCGGTGGGAGCAACCGCGGGACGCCCTTAAATAACTAAGACACCGACTTCATCAGCCGGCGCGCCAATTCAGTGAGGGATGATCCCAATTCCCTTACCACCCTGAACTGACCGTGCGCATGATGAGGAATCAAAACGGCAGCGTAACCAGCTACTTGGACATTTGGGGACATACACTTGTTTTCTGCGTTGTCCATGCCCAAGCATTTGATTTGCGCTTTTCGTTGAAATCGGGGGGCACAACGCCGTTTTTTCGAGCCGCGCTTCCGGCGGCCTTCCATGCGGCCTCTTGCCCAAGTCCATGCGGTTTGCTTCTCAGCCATTCTCACACAAGCCTCAGCACCATCCGGCGGTCATCGACCGAACACCTTCCTGAGTGACATGGTGACGACAGACGGAACCGAGCACCGAGTCAGCCGAGTCTTAGGCTGATGCCATGAGAGTTCGACCCCATCTTACGCTAAGAAATCGGTATTATGTCCCCCTAATTCCAAAGAAATCGGTATTATGTCCCCCTAATTCCACAATGTCCCCCTAATTCCACAAATAGTGCTCCGAGTTCTTTTTCGATCTGTCGGCGCGGACGCAGATCCAGACAAGAAAATTGAGGTCAGTAGCACGACGATCCTGGAGAACGTTATTAGAGGACAGGGCTGAGGTGGAGAAGGATGGAGGATCTAAGCAAACCTTCCCCGATCTCTCTGCTGTCCAATCTCATGTTCTATCCAATCAATACAAACTTCACGCTCGCCAGGCCACATGATTCCCTTGAACTTGTGGTCTATCTCCACCTGAGCAAAAAAGTCCTCATCCCACAAGGGTTCAAAGATCTTGCGCTTCATCAAAGGCTTCATATCGACGAACGCTGTCACGCCATCGTCAAACGTGATTTTCAGACAGTAATCTTCTATCGGGACAACCTGGACGATCTCTCTCATGACAGTTTACCTCCCCGAGGGCAAATCGGTGATCTCTTCCCAGCGGTCAAGCAGGTATTCTTCATTCTCCCTTATCCAATTCTCCAGTCGTGTCATCTGCTTGGGAGGAAGCCCGCCGGTCTCAATGCCCAACGTCCTGATGAATATTTTAACATGGTCACCTGAGTGTCCAGGGTAATAGGCATGAACATGGGGATTGCCGTGTTCAGCAGGTTTGATAATGACCTGTATGCTGCCAAGTTCACCGACCTTCGGACTCATATCTCCTCTAAAGTAAGACAGGCTTCAATGGTATTTGGTTCAATCAGCCGTAGTTCATGCCGGCAAAGATGCCCGATTTACTTCTTTATGCAAAGCGCTTACTGTACTACTAACGTTCAAATTCTTGTCGTACCGCGAAGAATTTTCGTGAAAAAGGGTATCAGGACTTGGCTTTCTCAGTGTTCTCAGTGCCTCTGTGGTGAATTTCTTTTGCGCTATTCCGGGTACACCATACTCAATCATCAAAGAAGGAATTTGATTCTTGAGATACGCCTATTGGGCAAGCAGCATGCGCAGTGGCTGCGGGAATGCCTCTTCGCGTCATCCGGCGGGCAATCACAAGCAACCGATCCTGTATCGTCATGCGGAGTACCGAATCTGTATTGAACAAGTAGGCCCCTTGGGAATGATGATTTCTCACGCGGGAGGAAAGGAAGCATGCCGGAGTATTCCATAGAAGGAAAACCCCGGCCTTGAGGTGACCTCCAAAGAGAATTGTGTATGGTGTAACGCGAACTCGTACCCGAGTTTCCGCGAAGCGGATAAACAAGTGTGGTGTTAGGATGTGATATTGGTATGTTACGAGGAATCCGGCTGAACCCCTAACAGTGAGGCTACATTTTGGAGTGAAAGGATATCGAACATCTTCGCTTGAAGCTTCGATTTGTCGGAGATGATCTTGAAGAGTTTTCCGGAACGGGTGACCCAGAGTCCCACTTGCACGCAGGAGATCTCATCCTTGATGATTTCGAGGCTCAGGACGATGTTCTGCTCCTTGAGCTTCATCTGAAGGAGCTTGAGCAGGAGCAGGCCCAATACACAGATGAACGCGTGCACCACGATTTTCTGATCCTTCCAGTGGCGTACGGGCCGGAAGGGTACGGTCATGGGATCGTTCATCTCTCCGAAGATCTGTTCGATCTCATTGCGGTCGGTATAGGCTTGAGCCAAATCCAGAGCGGTCAGATCCGTTCGATCAGTGAAGACGAGGGTCTTTCCAAAGCGTTTCTCGTAGGTGCGCACGGCCTTCCGGTCCAGGCCAACCTTGAGATCGGCGCCGGTCCCTTCCGTCTTGAACAGGTTCCCAGGGAGCTTCGGGGTGACGATCTGCCGGATCTTTGCTGCAGGATCTTTGACCTTTGCCCAGCGGACTTGGTTGAGCTCCGCCAAGGCGTTCCCGAGATTCTTCTGAAAGCGCCGCTTCTTCTTTCTCGCTGTGGCCTCATTGTAGGTGAGCACCACCCTGACGGATCGGTCGAAGGCCTTGGCCTTGGTATCGAAGATCAGGACCTCTCTCCCGTTTTCCAACGTAACCGGCGTGTAGCGGGACAAGCGTATGGAGCAGAGATCCGGGTAATACGCAGGACAAAGGCTTCCGATATAGTGAACCTCGTCACGGTGCAGGGCATTGATATTCTCTGAGGAATTGTTGCCCTTGTCGAACACTACGGTAAGGTTCTCGACCTCTCCGCGGGAGAGTGCCCGGACTCTGTCGATGGTGCGGGATATGGCGGAGGGGAAGAGCGTTGCGTCGTGCTCGGAGCCCCCATAGATCTCGTGGATGAGCGGCAGTCCCATCCCTCTGATCACCGAAGCCGCCAGACCCACCTGACGAAGATGGTCGCGGGAAGCCTTGTTCTTACCCTTCTGGTTGAGATCCGATGGAGTCTGCTCGGCCAGGAAGCTGAAGAAATTGGTGGTATCGTAGATGAGCCAATCCAGCGGGACGGAGAACTGTTCGAGCGTATTCGCCCACAGCCCTTCTTCAATATGGGGTATTGCTTCCACAGGCAGCCGGTCCATGGCGTCCCAGAATCTGTGTCCTGTGGTGCGGGAAACGGGGATGGTGAAGAGGCTGGGCAGTATGCTCTTGTTATACCAAGCGGCGATCCCGTTCTTGCTCCGGGGCTCACAGACGCGATTGATGGCCACGAGCACGAGATACTGACCGACGTCCAGGTGCGCTGAGGTGACGGTGGCGTACGAGTTGATCAGCGGGATGATCCCCAACTCCAGAGCCTGCTGGTAAAGAGCAGCTGCGAGACCGAACTCCAGATGGGATGTCTTGACCGGGGGGTCCGGCACCTCGGTCGATGAGCATTTCTCCATGATCTGGTCGGGAGTCCCCAGATAGACCTGCTGGACCTTCTTGGACTTGCCGTCTACCCGTTTGGTCACGGTATAATAGTAATAGACGTGCCCGCGAATTTCTTTTTTCTGGAGGTAGCCCATGTAGAGGCATACAATCACATTAAATCCGTCATGTCAAGTATATTCTGCCACTATGTGTTAGAGGCAGTTCAGAATGTCCATCTTCATCCCTGTTTCCGTTAGGTTACCGAAATGTGCGGCAGACTTCCGGAAACTCAGGTCATGGACGAGAATATTCAAAGGTTTCTGGAAGGTATCAAGGTGGGGGCCAAGCAGAGTCACGATAACATGACGCCAGCCTGCTTGCTGAAAGCAGAAGAATCCGACGTGGGCTTCATGACTCTGGATGAGGCCTTGGACGCGGGGGCTCTGGCCATTACCGAACTCTACGAGTCCGGCAGTGTACCGGAATTGAGGGGCAGGCGCCCAATCAAAAGACTCCCGCGAAAATAAGATGGCGGATCTTGTTGTGCTTCTCTTGCACGTTCGTGATCTCATTGATATGTTTAATCCGAGCGTCTCAAATCCGAACGGGAATGAGTCCGGTCGGTAATATCAAGAACTTGGTTCACGAGGCTTTCAATTTTTCCCTTGATCGAGACAATCCTCCGATATGATTTGTTATGATGTGCCAATTCAATTCTTGAGAACGCTCTCCAGCGTAATTGGGGTTATGCCGGGGAGAGTTGGGCAATCTTTCTTAGCGACTTCCGACCATTTATCAAGAGCCCTTTCAAGGAATACCCTTCGGTCGATCCTCTACCTATGAGATCAAGGGAACGCAGATTCCGCCAGGACCGTCTTGTAAAAGGATTTGTTGCAAGGTCTGCCGGGTGAACGCGGTAGCCGCTCCGTTGTTTTACCGTTGAAAGGCGTGGTCAGTGAAAAATCCCGTTACTTTAGCGTTGCTGCAACTCTTTATAGTCTTGGCTCCCTGTCTTGTCGAAGGCCGGGGGCTGTACCAGTACGGCGTTTGGCGGCCTCACGACAAAATCCTTACGTTACCGTACGTGGACGGGGTGATCGTGTACATGCACTGGAACGTGATGGAACCGGAAGAGGGAGAGATCAATCTCGAGCCGATTCGTGAAATTCGATCCCGGGTGCAGGCGCTTGGAAAGCGGTTCATCCTACGTGTCGTCACTTCTGAACACACGCCGCCGTGGGTTTTTTCCCGAGGCGTTCCCGCGGTAATTGATCGCACTGAAGATTCCCCTAAGATGGCCCCGTTGTACTGGCACGCCCTTTACCTCAGACGGCTGGAAATCTTGGTTAACGCTCTGGGGGGTGCTTTAGACGGCGACCCTTCACTGGCCGGAGTGCAGATCGGCATAGCCGGATTCGGAGAAATGGTTTTGGGCGGCGATGACTGGCTTCAGCAAGGCTTTACTCCCAGCTTATGGACGGAGACTTGCCGCTCTATCATCGACATCTACAGGAACGCATTCCGGAGGACACCCCTCCTGGTCATGATCATGTCGCAAGAGTTTTCGAAAGGTCGCGAGATCGAACCCATGGAACAGATCGCTGAATATGCCGCATCAAAAGGAATAGGACTGCAATTCAACGGCCTCTCGGAAGATAACTCCTACTTATGGGGATTACGTCCCACTCCGGATCCATGTTCCGCCATCGGGTTATTTCGTCGATTCGCGAAGCATGTCCCCATTTCGTTTGAGCTCACCAATGACAAAGTCGATCCACATCTCTCATTAATGAATGCTCTGAGCGAGGGAGCCGGTTTTGTTTCCGTGCACACATCCATACTTGAGAGACCAAGCCTTGCGCAGCTCTTCACTTTCACCAGTAATTTCTTGGGGAAAAGGCCCCGTAATAGCAGCTGCGTATGGACCGTACTCAGACAGACCTTTCCCGGCGCGCGAGAGAAAACGGGTAAGAAGAATTATGAATTTGGACTATCTCAGATGGATGGTACGTCCGTGGATGAGTCATCCTCGAATATCTCAACCTGCTTGGCCGCACATGCCGCTGCAATTGGATCGCACCGGGGACGACCGTGTAGACGCACCGATTATAGGAAAGGCTCCCGGTGCATGTCATTCAAAATGGCCGGAGACTTTGATGCCGGCACCGATCCGGTCGTAACGGTAATCTATTCCGACGAGGGCTCAGACACATGGACACTCGGCTACTCAACAGGCCCGGTCAAAAGAACTTCCGACCCCATTCGCAAAGGCAACAGCGGCAGATGGCTACGGGTCAACATAAAGCTGGTCGGATTCCGCAGAGGAGCGGATCCGGATTTCTTCATAGACTCCAACATGGATGGCGATGAGTACATTCATTTCGTTCAGGTGACTAGAGGCCGTTCCGATGTTATTTTACCCTACTCGGAAGACGAGGTGCCGTCGGCAGAGCACACTGTCCGGGTCAAGTAAGCCATGAGAGCGGAACCGAGATATGCCACATGCTCGGAAGTCGACTTGGCACCGGCACACGAGTCGGCCTTCTTTCTCCTCATTTCAAAATATTGTATGAATAACCGAAAAGGCCGTCGTCTATTCTCTTATGCCTATTGCATCCCCATGTAATTCCCCCGGTCCTTGCTCACGCAGCAAATCCGTATACAACTCTTGATATTTCAAGGCCATTCCGACAAGATCGAACGATTTCTCAATTTTGTATCTCGCACTGTTACCAATTTGCAGCATTCTTTGTGGATCGTCGAATAAACCTTGGATTGCGAGGAAGAGATTTCCCGGATCGTCAGGCTCCACGAGAACTCCGTCTACCCCGTTGTTGATAAGCTCTCTCAATCCACCTACATCGGTTGCCACCACCGGAATCCGCATGGCCATGGCTTCCAACACGGAAATGCCAAGGCCCTCCATCCTCGACGGCTGCACGAGCAGATCCGTACAGGCAAGCAATTCCCGCACCTCCGTGACGGAACCCAACAGAGTCACATGAGGCCGCACGTTTAGTTCGTCCACCATGAACTCCAGTCTTGCGCGCTGGTCCCCGTCGCCTGCCAAAAGAAGTCTCAAATCAGGCCAGAGCCGCAGGAGATCCGGCAGGGCTTTGAGTAGAACGTCGTGGCCCTTTACCTTGACAAGGCGCCCTAGAACCGTGAGAACAGGTGAACCGGTCAGACCAATCTTTTCGGCAAATTGCCCGACCTTGTTTTTGTCCAGTTTCGTTGTGTCGAAGAAATCCTTATCAACTGCGCTGTGAATTACGTAGGGCGTCCCGATCTGATTGGCGATAGCCTGAGAGACGGCGACGGTGCACGTGACTACACGCTTCAACACTAACTGCCAAAGTATACCGCGTTTGCCCGGCCTCGCGTTAGGATCCCGGAGCGAATGCTTGGTTCTCACAATTGTGCGCACGCCTGCAATGCGGGCAGCCATGGCCCCGATCCGGCTGGCATGGTAGAGGTGCACGTGAACAAGCGCCGGCGCACGGTCACGAATAAAGCGAGTCAGCCCCAACAGATCAAATACGGGGAATTCCGTAGGTTGGACCGGGAACCGAGTGCAGGGCACTCCGGCTTTTAAGAACTCCCCAAGAAGGTCTTCATCCTCATGGAAATAGACTACCTCAACACGGAACAGCTTTGGATCCAGCGTTTTGCAAAGCTCTAACAGCAACCGTTCGGCCCCGCCGATTCTCAATCCGTATATCATGTGCATGATTGGAATGGGATAGCGCTTCATGTGGTTCTCCGGCTGTGAAATGTTCAACGGAACCTTTTTACGACTCGCATCCCGTCAACTACAGTCAGGTCGTCGCACTGGTTAAAGGTATGGCAACATGTCAAGCCGGGAGACCATTCCGGTAAGATCTTAGCCACTTCCACCTCGACGAAATCGGTTGGAGTAAGGGTCACCAACCTGTTTATCGAGACAGCGTATCCATATTTCACGGAGCAATCCTGAGCCGGCCGGTAGAGGTTTCCATTTCTTCGGAAAAGACCGCCGGCCGGTCGAGAACTCCCGGCATCAGATTTGACGGGGTTGCGTCTGTGCGGCTTCCATGGCCCCAGGGGGGTATCGGCGAAGAAAACTGACAGTTCCATATAGTTATCATCGGCTATCATATCGTAGGGTCTGGTGGCAACAAACATCCACCATATCCCATCGATTTCGGCCAGAGTGGGGTCTGCAGCGTCGATGTCGGGGATGAGTACCCGCTCAAAACGCCACTCATAGGGAAATGAGATGCATTTGTATATCTCAACAGTTCCATTGGCTCCAGTTTCAGGGACCATGTAGTAATTCGAGTTCCACTGAAAAACAAAGGGATAAGACAGATGATAGTCTCTCTCGATGATTTGTAATGGTTCGGACCATGCCCCGTCGGAACCGAGTTTGACTACGGAGATATGGCCCTTCTTTGCCCGATGCACATACTCTTCCAGAAAGATGTAGTATTTTCCGTTGACACGTAGAGGAAAGGGATCCGCCCAAAACCTGTCTTTGGGCGGAAGCATTTTCGTGAAGCCCACGAGTCCCGGGGCAAGGTTCAGTCGATCCGGAAACTTGTAAGCGACAAACCATTGTTCATAGGTGGTGTGTTCTTCGACCCAGCATCCGGCACGGTGCGTGGCCCTTTTTGCAGCGACTCTAATCATCCTGAGGTTTGAAGGAGCCGTCGTCGGGATGTCTTCCTTGAATTCCTCACCTCTTTCAAAGGATCGAAGGTTTGGCAGACCTTCCAATCTGATCTCTCTGAGTTTTGTCGAAACCGCAAAAGCAGCCGCACACAGCAGACGGCTTATATTTGCGTACACCGAATAGGGGTCGTCCGCCAGACGGGTTGGAAGCCGGGATTCGTGAACAGTCTCTTCCTGATCGGAACCTTCGACAATTCGCTTTATTCTCAAGACAGTGACGGAGGTTCCTTCGACTACCTCCCAGAACCCCGGGACGAGTGGAGAATCTGTTTTTTCCTCGTGTTCAAAGAACCATACCCCCAGTGGAGGGGATGTTAGGCCCGACCGAAAACAGGATTTATCGACCGGCGCGTTCAACCACACGAGTAAGTCCGGACTGGGGCTTGGCAAACTCCAAGTTTCAATTGGACCAGTAGTCTGATCGGGGTTGTTTAGCCCTCCAAAAGGGATTACCGGGACATCTTTGATGAGGGGGCGTATGTCCGTCTTGCCAAGAGGGTCGAGACGTGAACGTCGAGTCACTCGTTGGGTACACATATAGACGATATAGAGCCATCGAGAATAATCTCTCAACGCATTGCAAACGAGTTTCATGAGCCGTTTCAGCGTGGAGGATGGGGGCCGGCCGGCCGACATCACTACAGAGATCTGAGCCGAACCACCGGCGGCGATCCGGCCGATGAGCCAATAGATCCACCTGGGCTGGCTAAAGGAGCGCACGACTAGTCCCACTCTTAACAGGCCTTGCTGTTGTTCCTCGTCCCCGTTCATGTCTGTATCTTCCCTGGACGAGCATCAAAAACGTTCTTCCTCGGCTTGCTCCCCTGAATGACACACTTCCCGGCGGATCTGCAGGAATTCCGCTCTTTGAATTCGACCTGATCTCTCTTGCCCCTTGGATATTGATGACGGTTGAGCAGTCCTTCCAATTCGAGATTTCCTCCCTAATCCAAGTGGGCCGCTAAGTCCGCCGCCTTCCATTGGGACTGAATACGTGCCATGATCACCCGCTAAGCGTAGTTTCTCCGTGACAGCTTTGCAAAGCGGGTCCTGCAAGTCAAGAAAAAGTGAAGCGGACTGCCGTCGCTAATCGCCGGTTTGGACGGCGAAAAAATTATGCGCAATTGCCTATTGACCGTACTCTACACAACCAAGGTGCCGTCACCTTGAAGCATAAAACGAAAGAAGTTGTTCGCTCCACAGTGGCCCGGATAATGGTTTTCCGGCCCACTCTATTGAGAAGCCGCCTTGGGCCGATTTCTCCTGCCATGATTACTGCATGAATCCTACTAATCCAACCTCACTACCGAACTCGTCCCGTCTTTAGAGAGGCTTGCTCCGCCTTGGGGCATGTGGCTTCTTGTCGAAGCCTCCGCAGACAAAAATGGGACGATAAACGATTGAAGAAACGATCTCCTCATTTTCTCTTCAAGGCGCAATGGGCTGAAGGACGGGGTTATGACCATGTCACGTCGGGACGGAAGCTTGACAAGTGGCCGTACACTATATCCGCCGTGGCCATGACACCCCTGTGCCTCTCTCACCTGTTTCTCCACACGATAGGTTTGGCATGCCAGATATGTTTGCAGTACTCTGCGATCGCCCTGTCCGACGAAAATTTGCCCATGCGCGCCACATTCAGTATAGACATTCGAGCCCACTCGTCCTTATCGCAAAAAGCTTCGGCGACCCGCGCCTGGCAGTCCACATACGACTGGTAGTCGGCCAGGACCATGTACATATCCTGGCACAAAAGCGAATCAATCAATGGTCTGAAGAGTGCCGTATCTCCTCCGGAGAAGCAGCCGGAACCGATCATATCGATGACCTCCCGAAGGCCCGCGTTTGCGTCATAATAGTCCCCGGGATTGTAATGACTGTTCTTGATGCCGTACGCTTGGTCGGCGGTCAAACCGAAGAGGAAGAAATTCTCCACCCCCACTTCTTCTCGAATCTCCACGTTGGCGCCGTCGAGCGTTCCAATAGTCAGAGCACCATTCATGGCGAATTTCATGTTCCCGGTGCCGGAAGCCTCCTTACCTGCTAGAGAAATCTGTTCCGAGAGATCGGCTGCAGGAAATATCCGTTGGCCATTTTTTACGTTGAAGTTCGGGACGAACACCACTTTGATCTTGTGGGCCACATCCGGATCATTGTTGATTACTGAAGCCACTGAGTTGATGAGTTTGATGATCAACTTCGCCATAAAATACGATGGGGCCGCTTTCCCTCCGAATATGAATGTCCGGGCGGTGACGTTCGCTCCGGGATCTCTTTTCATTAGTTTGTACAACGCAATGATATGCAAGATATTCAGGTGCTGACGTTTGTACTCGTGGACGCGCTTGACTTGGGCGTCGAACATGGATTGCGGATCAACCACAATACCCGTCTGGTCTCTAATGAATGCGGCAAGCCGCTTTTTGTTGTGAAGCTTCACTGAAAGCCACTCTGAGCGAAACTCGGGGTCGTCTGCAAAAGACTCCAGACTGCGGAGACATGTTGCGGAGTCGCCGAGCCAGTCATCACCTATGCGGCTCGAGATGAGAGCCGCAAGCTCGGGATTGCACAGCGCTATCCATCTCCGGGGAGTCACTCCATTGGTAATATTGACGAACTTCTCCGGATATAGTTCGTGGAAGTCGCGAAGATTGTCCTGCTTGAGCAACTCCGTGTGCAAGGCTGCGACTCCGTTTATGGAATGCGACCCCACGCAAGCCAAATTAACCATCCTCACGCACTTCTCCCCGGTCTCTTCGATAAGTGACAGGCTTGCCAAACGCCTATTATCCCCGGGATATTTTCCCCTGACTTCATCCAGAAAGCGTTGATTGATTTCGTAGATTATTTCAAGATGTCGAGGCAAAAGAGTGCCGAGAAGATGCACAGGCCACTTCTCCGAAGCCTCGGGCAGCACTGTGTGGTTGGTGTAGGCGAAAGAGAGCTGCGTGACCTTCCAAGCTTTGTTCCAGTCCATCAAGTATTCATCCACCAGTATCCTCATGAGTTCCGGTATGGCAATGGATGGATGAGTGTCGTTGAGTTGGACCGCAAAAAGAGTATGGAATTCATCCAACGGGACATCAAGTTCCCGGCACAGGCCGACAAGATTCTGAAGCGAGCACGCCACGAAAAAATATTGTTGGGACAAACGCAGTATCTTGCCCTGCTGTGGTTCATCATTGGGATAAAGAATCTTGGTTATGGTCTCCGAGAGTACCTTTTCATCTACCGCTCCGTAATAATTACCAACATTGAAAGCCTGGTAGTCGAATGATTCGCAGGCCTCCGCTTTCCAAAGTCGTAAAGAGTTCACTGCATTGGACTTGTATCCCGGTACCGGGGTATCGTACGCGACCCCCTTGACAACGAGATCGGGAGACCAGTGCACACGATAGCGCCCTTCGTTGTCATAATAAGAGCTGGTGGATCCACCAAACTTGACGTCAAACTCGACTTCCGGGCGATGAATCTCCCAGGGGTTTCCCAGGCGCAGCCATTTATCGGTTTTTTCTACCTGCCATCCGTCCTTAATCTCCTGGTCGAAGATTCCGAACTCGTACCGTATCCCGAATCCTATGGCCGGGATTTCCAAAGTCGCCAACGAATCCAGATAGCAAGCCGCCAGCCTTCCCAGCCCGCCGTTTCCCAATCCGGGTTCCTGCTCACGCTCAAAAAGCTGATCCAAGTCCATCCCAAGAGTCGTCATGGCGTCCCGAGCCTCATCCATCATCCCAAGATTCAATAGGGAACTACCCAGCTGGGGCCCCATAAGGAACTCCATTGAGAGATAGCACACTATTTTGAGATCCGATTGCAGGGGGATCGATCTAAGCGTGTTGCTCCAGCGATCCGAAACTCTGTCTCGCACAGTGTAGGAAAACGCCAAATACCAATCGTTCGCAGTCGCGAATTCGGGCAGGCGTGCTTGTTGATGGCATAGATAGTCCACGGTGCTCTGGGCGAGGGGACAACCAATGCACGCGTTTCGAAGATCCTCGCTCCCCGACTCAATCTCTCCATGGCTCCCGTCTTTTCGCCGCTCATCCATGGCAAAGCTTCTTTCTCGCTTGGGTTCAATGGGCTGTGGATACCCACAACCATGTTACCTGGAACTGGCGGCAAGACTGACCTTGCGGCGTGTAACTTGACGATATCACGAGGTCGCAAGTGTAGATCTCGAAGTTCTGCAACCATCTCCGGAGTTTTCCATAAGAGGCGACAGACACGGTACGTGACGTCCGGCGCAGATCCGGACGGGGAGATGTCGTCCCTCAGACGGTCCCTTTGTCCATTCGGCCGAATTGAGTTTCTAATCGCTTCCTTGAAATCGGCAGGCACATAGTAATTCTTCATAGGTGCTCTCGATCGCTCTCTGCGTTTTCAGCGTGTCGAATCGCTCCACAACTCTATTCCTGCCGTTGGTCCCCATCTCCGCCCTGAGGACCGAATTATCGATCAGATCTTCCATACCTTGGGCCAATCCGGCGGCATCCATTTGAGGGACCAGCCTTCCCGATACTCCATCTACAATCGCCTCCGGAATGCCTCCCACAGGAAACGCGAGCACGGCCCGTGAACACGACATCCCTTCGAGGACCGTGTTAGGAAAGGGATCCGGTGCAACGGACGGGACCACTACCACATCACACGCTACCATCAATTGGGGCACGTCCTCTCTAAATCCAGTGAAGACGAAACAATCCTGAAGTCTTTCCCGAACTAGGAAAGCTCGCACATTCGACTCGAACTCTTTGTCCTCAGGACTCCATGCCTGGCCCACAACCAGGAACCGAGTAAGCGGGTATTTCCTGTGGACGATAGCGGCCGCTTCTGCGAAGTCGAGGAGCCCCTTCCAGGGGGTGATTCTCCCGAAAATTCCAAACACAAGCTCACTCTCAGTCCAGCCCAGCTTCGAACGCTCTGCGCTTCGGGTTTGTTGGTCGGGCTGGAAACGTTCGAGAGAGATCCCGTCATATACGGTGACGATCTTGGACCGATCTGAAAATTGATCGTGACAGGCGTTGGAAACGGTAACGATCCTTGTGACCCCCAGGCGCGCAATTCTGTCATACATCCGCACCCATAGCTGATTTTGTAGGATATCTCTCACGTGCCAAATTACCGGGACCCGGGCAAGTCTCCCCGCAAGCCATCCAGGCAACCGCGACAGCAAAGTATTGGCGTGAACCAAGCTCGCGTTGAAACGCCGAACCACTCCGGCAAGTTGCACGCCCATGAAGAGGAGCCACAGGCAATGATAGAGAACGAGGAACGGATTGATAACGGATCCGGCCCCCATCCTACTATGATTCTTCTGATAATCCACAAAGTTCATTGTGAGCGTGGGGACATCTCGAGATCTTGCGGCGGCCGCCAGATCTCCTTCAGGACACACGACAATAGGCTCGAAACGAGATCGGTCCAAATCATCGAGAATCCGGATAAGACACCTTTCAGCGCCGGCAATTCTTCCGGAATGATTTAGATACAGAATCCGCTTCATTTGTCCTCCCGGGGGCCTCGCTTGAGCAAGATAACTGTCTTCGGCCTCGACGCCGAGTGATACGCGATGCCGGACGAGGAATCCAATGAAATAGCCCTAAATCCGGGACCGTCTGAATTACGACCGAGACTCCTAGCTCACGGCGCCATCCATCGAAGCATCTTTACCGTCAAGCTCGGAACCGGGAGCCCCGTACTGCTTCTCTTGCGAAAGCAGGTGCGCCATGATCACTACCATGGCGAATTCAAACCCAATGATAGGAGCCGTCTGAAAATGCCATAGAGTCGGCTGCAGTACACCGGCGAATGCCAGCGTCGGCATGGTCGCCAGAATCCCCAGCGCAATGCCTCTGAACATCGGAATGCGCTCGTCCCTGATAATGTCAAAGGCCATTCGCACAGTTTGGTAAAACAGGTAAAGGATAAGAAACGCTCCTATTAACCCAATTTTAAACAAGAAAAAGAGCCAACTGCTGTGGATGTACGTAACGTCGTACTTGTAAACCGTCTCCCAGATTGGGTCGTTCGTCCACTTTGAACCAAAGCCGTGTCCTATGAGCAGACGATTCAGAAGTTTGTTCTGCATGACCTTGAATTCAATCTCTCGCCGTTCAAGCGACTGATCAACCTCCGTTTGTTTTTTATAAATACCCGAAAACCTCTCTGCAATTGGATCCACAATCTTCTTTTGCCCGGATTCGGTCTGAGCGAGCGAGAACAGGAGCAGAGCGATGAACATCAAACTTGTTATGCCCGCCGCTATGAATTGCAGTCGTTTCGGACCCGGCGCAAGTACAAGGATCGGCACTAGGCCCAGAAACAATCCTACAATTTGAGTGCGCGCTTGAATAAGGAAGAGATTCAACACCAGCAGTAAGCTCAACAGCACGAGAACGGGTAAGTGTTTCCGGTTCTTCAAAAAAACGATCAGTCCAAGACTTATGAATAACAGACTCAGCACCCAGTCCGAAGGCACAAAAGTGAACCGGGGCAAAATGGATTGGCCGAGGTCCATCTGACCGACCGTGAAATATTCTATGGTCTTTCTGCCCTGAACGAAAATGGAAAAACCCAGGGCGAACGTGGCCAAATATGCAAGAAAAAAAGACTTCATAACCCAGACAAACGTTTCCTTGTCCCGGACAAAGAAAACGGTTAAATAGAAAATCGTGAGATACAGAAAGGGCCGCCATTCAATAAGAGTCTTCTTCACCTGATTTCCGGAAGCAAGTCCTATTACCAGCCCAACCAAGGACCATATAAGAAGGATGGACAGCGGGGTGGTCAACTTGTTCTTGGGGAAATAGGTGTCCCGGGCCATTGTCAACTTCCAAAGAGCACACGCCATCATGAGGGCATAACACAAATCGGTCGCGGAAATGGTTCCCCCAACTCCGGGCAGAGTGAAACCGATTCGTTGCTCTCGGTCTATGACACAAAGGATATTGACGACAAACAGAATCCCTACGACGCCGTAAAGGGGCCGAGCCGCAAAGAAACAGGCGGCGGCAAGACCGCATATGGCTCCCAGTCCCGTTAACGACAGGCTTCCCACCAGCAATCCTGCGAGTGTTGACAAGGCTACGGCTACCACGGCTAGAGACCGGCCGTTACGGCTTGTCCGGAGGCCGGCTATCCGTTGCCTGCTCGCGCTTATCATCGCGTCAGTTCCAGGTACATCTGCTCATAGCCCCATATCATGGCACGCAGACTGAACGTCCGGGTTATCCTCTCTCTAGCCTTGATCCCCAGGCGCAGGCCCAAATCCCGATCTCGCAGAACTCTGTTGATTGCCTTTGCCAGTGCTCCAGGATCATTAGGATAAACGAGGAGCCCGTCAACTTCATTATTGATGATTTCAGCCAGCCCGTCAACGTTCGTCGCGACCACCGGGCAGGCCATTGCCATCGCCTCAAGCACTGAAATTCCGAGACCCTCCCATAGGGAAGGATGCACGAAGAGATCGAGTATGCTTAGAAATTCCCTTACGTTGTTGACAGCGCCCAGAAAAGTCACCCACTTGCGCACCCCCAGATCCTCCGTCAGTTGTTCCAGTCTTTTCCGTTCTTCCCCGTCCCCGGCAATGAGAAGTGCCAATTCAGGCCATTCCATGGCGACATCCGCCACAGCACGGAGGAGCACCTCATGCCCTTTCTGTTTAGTCAGGCGGCCCACGATTCCTACAACAGGCGATCCATGGACCTTGAACTCTGCCAGGGCATCATCACGTTCTTTTCGGTCAATCTTCTCCGGTTGGAAGAAATCAGTGTCAACACCGTTGTAAATCACATAGGGAGTGCCTATCTGTGCCGAGATAGCCTTCGACACCCCAACAGTCCGTGTGGTTATCAACGGCAAGAACGTTTCCCACAATCGGTCTCGTTTCCCCGGCCTTCTACCCGGCTCGCCGACGTTGTGCTTTGTCCTTACGATGAGGCGAACCCCCCCGAGAAAAGCTGCAAGTGCGCCGTATCTGCCGGCATGGTAGAGATGGACGTGAACCAGTTGCGGCGCTCGGCTTCTAATGATCCTCGACAGGCCCCAAACCTCGGCGATCGTCAGTTCATGTCCCTTCACCGGAAAGCGGGTACAACGGATTCCCGCTTTCAGGAATTCTTCCAGAAGCTGTTCTTCTCTGTGGAAGTATATGATTTCACACCGGAAGCGTTGGGGGTCCAGCCCCTTGCACAGATCCAGCAGATGACGCTCAGCGCCTCCTATTCTGAAGCCGTAGATAAGGTACAGGATTGAAATCGGCGCCCGTCGGTTTGTCGTGGGCATTCCATTACTCCACGAAGCGACTCAAAGGTCTGAGAGGAGTCTTCATCAGAAGTTCCCGAAGCATCCATCGGTCATCTCCATCCAGGACGGGAAGGTGCAGAACAAGCATCGCATTTGCCAGACCGAACACACATGCCGTGATCATAAGAGCCAGGAATGTCTCAATAAAGCTCCCTGTGACCGAGAACAGCCAAAAAACGGGCATTACCGGGAGAACGGCCAGGCTGCTCGTGCCCAAGATCCATAGGCAGTAACGCCAGGGAAAGGGGGCATTGAAGAGCCTCTTGCAGATTCTGAGCCCCTCAACGGAACTATAGATTCTGCCCAGGGCGTTGGCCGTGGCCGCGCCCTGGATGCCGAAAGAGGGAACCAGGACAAAACTCAGGGCGATATTCAAAATAGCTGAAATCACCCCGAGCCGGGCATTGATGTCAGGTCTGCCCGTGCTGAGGAAGATGACGCCGGCCGGCATTGCAGCGTAGGCAAGGATTAATACGGCCAATATTCGAGCCACGGGAACAGCATCCAGATATTCGGGCCCGAACAGGAACCGGATCATGTATGGAGCCATGACGAACGAGTAGACTGCGGCAGGAAAGGTTACCACTGCTAGGAGCCGGCATCCTTTTCGCAATACCCTGGATTCTTTGCCCTCTTCCTTCTTCTCAAGGGAAGCCGACAGAATCGGGAAAAGGGCGGTCTCAAGTCCGCTGAAAAGGTACAGAAGCGAATGAACCAGCATGATGCCGGCCCCGTAGATTCCCACGAACTTGACGGGCAGGAAATAACCGATGATCAGCGTGTCGGAAGAATAATACACGGTGCTGGACAGGGTGCTCACAAAGACCGGCAATCCGAATATCATCAATTCTCTTACGTCCCCCGGCATTGACCACTTTTCACCGTTCCGATCCGACGGCCGGGTAAACCTTTCCAGGATCCAAACCGCTGGGATAATACCAACCACGAACGCAGCCGACCATCCCCAGACAATTCCATTGAGACCAAGGCCCAGATGGATCAATACCGGGATGATCATCAGCCTTAAGACATTGATCGCGGATTCCGTCAGCGAGTAGGCCTTGAAGAGACCGGAACTCCTTAGAGACGCGGACAACACCATGCTTACACAGGAAAGCAGGATATACAGGACAAACCATCTGAAAAACGATATGGCATCTACAAGCAGATCTCGACGGATTTCGAACACTCTTTCCAGTAGCCACGGCAAAGAGAAGAAGACAAGGGGAAAAAGAATTGCGGACATCAGAACCACTGTGACGACACTTGATAAGATACCGGATCTTATCCGATCTCGCCGACCTGCCGCCATTTGGATCGAAACCATCCTGGTGGTTGAACTCGCGGAAACTCCCCCTACGAAGAATGTCGCGAACATTATTCCGAATGAGGAAAGCTCTATCGCCAGCTTGAAGAGCCCGAACTCATCAACGCTGATCATCCGGACGAGAATCATTTGGAGGAACATTCCCGAAGCTCGGTTAACCACTAGTGCTAGTGTGGCAAACGCCGCACCGGTGGTTATACGGGAAAGAAGGGTTTCTTCGGGATCGGCTTCGCCCTTTTGCTTGTGTCCACCCGGATCGGTTGCACCAACCACTTGTCTGACCTCAAGGACCGTGGAATTCGAACCCTGATGATCGGAGGATGGCTGTGGGCCATCCCGCAATAATGTATGAATCAATTATCGCATAGCCGACGGCAATATGAAAGCCCGGAGAGCTTACCGGACTACCGGACCAACCTCCCGGGTTGGATCAGGTTGACCTCGGGTGCTTTGATTGCCTCGGGAGACTTTTTGGGGCGTTTTGAGTCTTGTATAGGGCTTCTCGCGCGTAGGCAGCGGTGTGAAGATCCACAGCCACGACCTGTCCCGAGACAGGCCGGAAGGCGCTACCCGGGAGAAGGGCTTGAATGACGACTGGATACGACTCGCCGGTGGAGGACTGGGGACCGATTGCCGTCCGTCCCCGAGCGGGCAAGCGAGAAAAAAGATCTTCTCATCTGCGGCAAGAATTGATACAATCGTTCACAATCAGAAGTAGCTCCAGTTTCAAACGGTTACCGCAGTCCCGAGTGAATGAGCTTAGGATGAGGTTCGGACGGGATGAACAACTATTAAAGAGAACCCGGCCGACGCCCACTTGGCCGAGCGGCTCTGCTCATGTCATGTCCGGATGAAGGTCCGGTGCCAAAGGATTGCCTCTTGAATTACACTCAGGATTGAACATGCCCGGAACCGCAGTAGAACAAAAAAGGGATGTCACGCGGCCCCGCTTCACACTTTTTGACACGGACTCCTTTCAAAGAGAAATGGACGTCCTCTGGTCTTCCACATGTGAGAAGTTGGAATCCGGTGAGGGAAGAAAGAGTTTTCTTGTCGCTGCCGCATCCAAAGGAGAGGGATGCACAACCTTGACCATGGGCCTGGGACGATTCGTTGCCGAAAACACGAATAAGAAAGTGTTGCTGGTCGACGCCCAGTTGGAGGACCATCACTTGGGAGAACTTCTCAGCGATTCGGGACTCACGCCGATGATCGACGAACCGTCCGAAACCTACGCAGTAACCTTCCGGGAGTTTTCCACCAGCGTCAGAAATCTCAGTTACCTAAGATTCGAGAATCCGAAGTCGCTGGAAACTCTCGTGATCAATAACGAGGATTTCGCCATCTTTCTGGACAGCATAACAAAACGATATGATTATATCTTCTTTGATGCACCCCCTATTCTGCTTTCCAACGTGGGTTCATTTCTGGCCCGTCACCTTGACCGTGTCATTTTCGTGTTGGCAGCTTCGTCACTTAGCCATCAGGTCCTCCAGGAAGCGGTCCGTAGGTTGGAGCCGTCCTCTTCGAAAATCTTGGGGGCCATCTTGAACAAGAGACAGTACGTTATCCCGGCCTATCTTTACAGGTTGATACGATGATACGGCAGTCTCTTGGAATAAGGCTTCGTCTTGTCCTTTTTGCGGCAAGCGTCCTGCTTACGCTAACATGTGACCGGCCTCAAGTATGGGCCTACGATAAGCCGCAATATCATCACATCACGTTGAAACGCTCCAAGTACATTACGTACAAAACCCATTATCCGGATGACATATATTTGTGCTATCAGGGTGATGTGGACATACCTTTTGGTTGTTTTCACATCTACGACAGGTCGGTCTCTCTGGTCGTGGAAATAGTACGGCCCGCCATTACCGGTTTTAGAAGGGTGGACGTAGTCCTTTACATGGGCATAGACAGAAAACTCGTCGGGATGGACCACCAAATCTCCCAAGTGAAGACTTTCATCGTGAACACGCCCGACGTAAGGCCCCTGAGGATGCATGAAAGAGTCTTCTCCCCTCCTGAGAATCTCAATGTTCGCGTCAAGATGTATCCCGAAATTGATGGAGACATTCTTAGAAAGATGGACTACAAGGACGTGGTCAAAGATGATCGCGTTGACAGAATTCCCTGCCTTCTAAAGATATGGTGGAAGTGCAATTGATCGTCATGAGGCGACGGCTTCCTTTGACCGTTCATGAAGACATGTCGTGGAGGCAACGTTTGCCGGCACGTTATCGAGGAATTTAGCGGTGGTTGTGTAGCAGCTTAAGATGAGTCGCCAAATGACCGGAAATCGGATTTCAACATTCCGAATTCCCGAACAGCGCGGGAATCTCGGGTCGGGCCGTCGGAATTCTGCATCCCATTACGAGCAAGCTCTCGAAACAATAAGATGTTGCTAGCGTAACCTGCCGAGAGCAATTAAGATTTTGACATGATGTATAAATTATGGTAGTCTAATTAAGATCGTAGAGATAATTGCGGGGAGAGGGAGGCCGATAATCCTTTTCGGGAGATTGGCCTATGGAAGCCCTTTTTAGGACGAAATCACATCTGACCGGACTTGTTGTGATTTTGAGCGTTCTGATTCTCCAAGCTTGTGTGATGCCGTTCCACGGGGTTTCCAATATCCCGGCCGGGGAAGCGCGTCTGCCATCGCCTTCGATAGCCGGGAAAATGGCCTTGGTTAAGAGGAGCCTCATTGCGAGCCTTGCCAATTATAAATTTGAAGAGGTCAAATCTCATTCTCCCAATCAGATGAGTTCCGTCCTGGCGCCCGGCGACCTCATTGAGATATTGTACCAGGTTAAGGAAGAGTTCCCTACCGCTCGTTACAGGATCAAGCCCAACGACAAGTTGAACGTCTCCCACGTGTTCGATCCGCAATTCGATGTCAACGTCCGAGTGGATTCCAACGGCGGCATCTTCCTGCCGCTTGTGGAAGAGGTTAAGGTAGGCGGGCTAACCCTTCGCCAGGCCAGACACAGGGTCAGAAGAAGGTTCAAGGAGTTCGTAGCCAAGCCCCACATCCTGATCCGTCTGGAAGAATTCGACCAAGAAGCTGAAAGTTCCAAGCGTACCATCAAGACTATGAACGTCAACGGGCCGTTCAAGGAGTTTCTCATCCCTGACGACGGATACATTTCCGTGCCTTTTATTCCCAGGATTAAAGTTGCGGGGAAGACCCTCGACCAAGCCAAACGTGAAGTAGAACGGGATTATGAACGGCTTGGTCTACATACCCAAGTTACCTTCATTCTCAAAAAGGTTAGTGGACGAAGGGTCTTCGTCATGGGAGACGTCGGAAAACCGGGCATATTCGAATATCATGGGACGCTGAATCTGGCACAGGCAATTTCAATGGCCGGAGGGTTCCGGGAGGTAGATATGGAAAAAAGGCTCGGGATGCCCGACCCGACGGGTATTGTCATATTTAGGACAAAGGGAGTTCCGAAGCCCACGGGATATAAAGTGAATCTTCTGCCGACGCTGTTTGCAGGAACGCCCGAAGGGAGCTTTCCCCTCCAGATGGATGACGTTGTGTATGTTCCCATGATGGAAAGACCCAGAATTTTTGTTCTTGGAGAGGTGGAAAAACCAGGCGCCCACGCCATTGCCGGAACTGCAACCGTTACTCAGGCTGTTTCATTAGCCGGCGGGATGAAGGATTCGGCCTGCAAAACATCTCTCATCTTACTGCGTAAACAAGCGAATCATGGCCCCAATGCAGTGCGCATTAACCTCAATGAGATAATCAAGGCAGGCGGCGGAGGCGATTATGTGCTGGCAAGTGGTGACGTGCTCTATGTTCCCAAGAAGTGGATAGCCAATGTAAATGTGTTCATCGATCAATGGTTCACTAAGGGCTTGTATGCATTGTTACCGGCAAACTCTCCTCTTGACTTCTACATAAAGGTTTGGGAGGCTGCTAATCAACAGCTCGTAAGAAAGAAGCTCGAGGAAGAAATCTTGCTTGATCAAAGAAGTAGCGGTACGTATCCGGCTCCATAGAGTCCCATGAGCATGAAACACCTATACCTCAAAGACTATGTTGCGGCTTTTTATGCCCGGAAGCGGGTCTTCCTCATCTGCTTGCTGATGACTCCGGCCGTTGCCCTGGTCGTGAGCCTGGTGAGGCCGAAGATCTACCAGGCGTCAGTCAAGATATGGGCAAAAGAGCAGCGGGCGAGAGACCCCTTCGAAGTCGAGACGAGGAGGTTATCATTCCTCAAAGACCAGCAGGAACTGATGCTGAGCAATGAGGTCGCTTCGCGCGTTTTGCAGACGCTGCTTTCAAAGAAGGAGGAAGGGACCACTGCCGAAACCTGGGATCAAATGGACGAGACCCAAAAGGCCGAAGCAATAGCCAAGCTGAAGAAAAGAGTGGAAATCGATATTGATGTTGGAACTACTGAAGGAGGCTCCAGTTTCATTATCTTGAAGGCCAAAGCTTCTCGGTCCGCTGAAGCGGCGAGGACCGCCAACCTTTTCACAAAGAAGTACGTAGATTACTACTACGAGTTAAGAAATAAGACCGCCCAGGATTCTTACCGGTTTCTCGAGAATAGGCTCCAACAGGTAAGAACCGAACTCGCAGAGAATGAAAAGAAACTTCAAGAGTTTGAGATAGCGCAGGGCAGGAAGTTGATTCCTCTCATCGAACTGATAAAGCAAGGCTCGTCGGCAAGTTTTTCCGAGGCCTACAGGTTCATGACAACGAACGATTTACTCATGGCCGACTCGGCAGAGAAATTCAAGGAATTTGAGCTACTCGAGAACAAACGGAAGCAGACAAACGGCCTCTTTATTCCTAGGGACAGTAGTTCCAAGAACCTTGCCTTGATTCATCTCCAAGACAACTTGGTCAACCTGCAATTGAAACTGAGTCATATACGGCAACGTAGGACGGAGCACTTCGACGATGTGGGTATGCTCCAGAGAGAGATCGGGTTCGCAGAAAAGCTTCTCAGATCTCAGAATGACGAGGACTTTCAATCGAGATCCATCGACAACGAGGCGTTGAGGGAAAAAGGGGACGTGCTCTCAAAGCGAGTCGAGGAAATTAGAGCGGATTTGTCCGAAATAGCCACGCGCAAAGTGTTCTACGAGAGATTGCGCCGAGAAGTCGAAAATTCGGCCGCAATTTATAAGAAGGTCCAGGAAGAGTTGGAAAGTGCTCGAACAGCTGCGGAATTGAGCGTAAACAAGACGGCAACCATCTATGTCATCGACCAAGCCCTTCCGCCGCTCAAACCGGTGAGCCCAAACATCCCCCTGAACGTCCTTCTGGGCGTTGTGGCCGGTATCGTTCTCGGAGTCGGTCTGATAATGGTATACACTTACATGGATCGTACCGTTAAGAACCCTGCCGACATCAGCAACTATCTGGGGCTGGACGTGCTGGGCTCCGTCTCACTCTTCGAAGAAAAAGACGGGTCCCGGGAAAAGTGACGGGGGCAGGATGGCCGGAGTCGAGCCAGGAACCCTCGTGAAGCCTGAAATGCACAGTGTCAGGGCTCACATGAAACGTCCCTTAGATCCCTGAAAAAATGGTAAACCATCTTAAACGGAAAAGTGAGCACTCCTGAAGTTACACACCACGCTTCATCGGCAATTCCGGCAACAAGGTTTCCTTTGCGCTCAGGGGGCGAGCAAGTAGGAGCCGGTGCTACCGGCGGGCAAGGAGTCCGGGCTGCCGTCACGGGTATGGGTTCCTTTCGGGATTGTGACATTTGCTCTCCCCCAGCCACGACTGGCCACATTGCCAAAGAAACAATCAAACCCGTTACGGTCAGAGTCAGAATTACAACGCTTTTGGCATTTCTAGGCATTCCATGACTCCTTCTCTTCGCGTCTTTCCAAGGGAACGAAAACAGTCTCAACTACTCGGGGAAATGGTATTGACCGCCGCAATAACAATAGCAGAAATGTCACATAATGTCAATATATTCGATGGAAATCTGCAAGCACGATCTTCCAGTTCACCTCAACATTCCGCTTGAAGATGATGAACCACTATCTCCGGCGGGCAGTTGAAACGCAGAGGTAAGCCGGAACTACCAACTCCGGATGAGGTATACCCTGGAATCCCTTCGTATACCCAAGGTCCCCTACAGTACTGCCGGGCACAATTAGCGTTCAACCATAGTGCAAAGCCGCGGGCAAACAGACCTGACCGGCATGGGTGTGTCCCGACAGGACGAAGTCCGCTTTGAATCTGCTTGCATCTTTGAGCGTCTCAGGAGAGTGAATCATGAGGATTTTCGTGGACTCTGCGGGCACTTGTCGGAATGCTCTCTCGTAGTCGTGCATGCCGTAAAAGTGGGCGTCGTCCAACCCCACTACCCACAGATGATCTCCGGCTATTTCGATGTGCGCCGATTCATTGAGCAGCATCCTGATGCCATGGCTCTCTAAATGGGGAACAAACTCAAGAAAATCGTGGTTTCCCAGAATGCCGAAACTCCCGTACGGACATTTCAACCGTGCTGAAAGCCGTTCGATGGCTCGGAGAACCGGATAATAGTCGCTGTGGGTGTGATATCTGAAATCACCCGTCAGAAGAGCCAAGTCATATTCCAGGTTCGATATGAGGCGCCCCACATGCTCGCCCATGCCCTCGAAAACGTCCAGGTGCAAGTCCGACAGGTGGAGGATCCGAAAACCGTCAAAGGATGGAGGAAGTGTCGGTACAGTGACTTGGTTGTGAATGATTCGGTGGGCCCTGATGTTTACAGAGCCCTTATCCCAGAGTCCCACGAGCCTTATCAAGCTCCCGAAGGTCTCAATGAGTCTCGTCATGTTCTCGAAGTGGAGCGAGCCGACACCAGGCCCAAGCACTTCGGCCGCATATTCCATCTGAAAGCGTAGTCTCTTTGAGACGTAAGCCTCGCCGCATCGCTCAACTAAGTTCTGAAGGTCCTGAGATTCCACGCCACGAACCTCTATTCAATCCTCAGGTAGACAGTGCTTTCCCGAATCGAAAATGCCGAGGGAATGACAATCACATTTGCCGAGTAACGGTAGTCCTAAACTCTGCTCTTTGCCTTCCAACCAAACTCATTGGGAGGACTGGAACTTGTAGCCAAAGATATCATTTCGTTTCGTTCAGGAGTTCCCGATAGGCCGAACATGCTATACGCGCAACGTTACTCCAGCTTAACTCAGTGTGGCTCTTTGCGTATCCGGCTTCTCCCATGGATCGGGCCAACGCAGGGTTGTTCAAGATTCGCGTGATTGCTTCAGCGAGGAGTCGAGGTTCCCGTCGCGGAACCAGGCTTCCGGTAACACCGTCCTCCACCTGTTCCGGCAGGCCTCCCACGTCGGTTGTCACAACCGGTCTTGAAAACGCATATGCCACAGGCACTATGCCGGACTGAGTGGCTTCGACATAGGGGATCGCTACTACGGAGCATTGCTGACATAACTCTGCTATGTCCCGCTCCGAAAGAAACCTGTCCAAAATGACGAATCGATCGTCAGAGCCTATCTCTGTTCGGTATTTGCCTGCCCCCTCTCCGGCTATGACAACTTCTACGTCTTGCGGCAGCCACCTCGCGGACTCGATCAACGTCTCGACCCCTTTGTAAGGCCTGATGCGACCCCAGAACAACACCATTTTGCGAGCAACAATGTCGTCACGACGGTAATTTTCAAAGAAACTGTAGTTTCCGTGAGGAATTACGACAAGTTTCGCCGGGTCGTACCCCTCTTCTTCAGCCACTCGCCGGTTATACTGATAGTGGACAAGTATTCTGCGGCTGAACCGCGCCAGCAAACGTGTTGCCAATTGTTTTCTGAGGCTGTCTCCCACGTGAGGTTTGGGATCGTGAAGGGTCCAAACAGGGTGAAGATCCCTCACGAAAGGCAGCAGAGCTGTGAGCCATATGTTTTCATTGGTAATATGGATGATGTCCGGCCGACCACTGCGGAGGCGTGACACTACCAGAGGCAGACACAGTGTGTACCACGGCAGCCGAACCAAATGCTTTCCTGAGAAATCTTCGGGAACGGGCACTTCTACGAGCTGAACCGCACAATTAACGTTGGCGTAATAACCCGGTACCTTCTTTGGTAAGACGAGCCTGACTTCTGCCAATTCAGCCAATGCGTTGGCGAATTCGGCGGCATAGTAGAGCATGCCTCCCTTGCCGTAGAAGTTGACTACCGTGACTTTCAATGGCCCCTCTTTCATGCGCACCGGTCTCGATTACCGGCAACCGAGAGACATCGGCGAAATACGGAGAACCGTCCGAGTGCTCGATTTCAGAAATTCGGTTGCCAGTTCCGACGCGCTGAAATTGCTTCGCTTCGCTCGCAAAGACACCTTGAGAGAATGTCATTGCGAGAAGCGGAGCGACGAAGCAATCTCCACGCCTCGATTGATGCGGTTCGCTTCGCTCGCCACATCCTACGGAAATACGTCACCGAATTCACGCCAAGGAGCACTAAATGCGGCATTTCATAAGTTCGGTCACACATTTTCGTCTCGCTGCCATGTTGGGTGCCGGCAAGAAGAATTCCGGGCACGGAGGCCCGGGCTACGAAAGACTGCCTCGAAGCTCAGTCTAGACCGTGGGGCGGGCGTCCCTGCCCGCCGACTCCCCGGCGCAGGCCGGGGTCCAGGAAAAGAAGACTGGTTCCCGGCCTACGCCGGGAAGACGGCTCAGGTTGTGCGATCGTATTTACGCCAAGGAGCACTAAGTCACAGGCCTTTGGCTAATATCATCATAAATCTTCCGCAGTTTTCCGGCCATGATGGACCAGTCATATTTCTTTTCCACAGTAGAGCGAGCCCTGGCTGCGATGTCTCGATATAACCGCAAATCCTCCAACAACTTAACCACTGCATCGGCAAAGCCGGTGGGAGTGTTTGCCTGCAGGTAATCCTCACCCGGTTCTAGATCGAGACCCTCAGCCCCTATCGCAGTCGATACCACCGGCCTTCCCAGAGCCATGGCCTCCAGTATCTTGAGACGACTTCCGCTCCCTGCTCTCAGCGGAACCACCGAAACGCAAGCTTGTCCGTAATACGCCTCCACGGAAGGGACGTCGGCATGAACCTCAATGCCTTTACCGGCAAGAGCCAAGACCTCTGGTGCCGGTTTGCGTCCCACGAGAAGTATTCTCATCCCAGGAATTCTTTCCCGGAGCTTCGGATAGATCTCGTGGCACAAGTAGTTCGCAGCGTCCTGGTTGGGAAGGTAGTCGAAGGCCCCAACGAAAAGGACCACCGGTTTCCGGTTTTCGGGCAGGGGATGCATCCTATCGGTGTCCACACCGTTTTCGACCACTTCCACGCGCCGAGGCGGCGTTGGCCGTTGCAGAATCTTGTCCCTATCAACAGGAGACATTGCCGCCACGCAGGAGAAAAGGCCGTCGGTCAAAGGCTCATAGGCCTTCATCTTGGCCCACTCTATACGCCAGAAGACCTTTTCGGCGGCACTTCGAGCCAGCAGATAATTCTGACGCGCCAGGTCCGCGTCTATATTGTGTTTCGTCAAAAGAGTGCCCACAGAGTCCTCCGGGTTCAGGTGTCTTATATATTCGGACAGGTACGTGTGTTCTATCTGTACCACGTCCGGTCCAAACCGCCGTAGCTCTTCCCGCAGGAACTCCACAAGATCAAGATCCAGGTATCGCGTCACATAGTAGGGCTTCAAGGATCCGAATACTGCACGAATTTTTTGCACAGAGTTGAAGTTGGGTGAATAGCGTGTTTCAACCCGAGAACAGTATTCCTTCATATTCTCGGCATACTTCTCCTCCCCGGGTGTCAAGGTGAACGCCGCCAGGTGAATGTCAACGGTCTTTGAGAGATGCCGAAGCAGATTGTACTGCCTCAGTTTATCACCGCTTTCCGGAGGGTAAGGAAGCTTGGGGGATATCCAAAGAACTTTCATTACAAGGATCCTCGCGAAGAGACATCTGCCGACGAAGATTGCTCTCCTTTGTGCCGAGCGATCACCTCTCTGTACAATGCCTCGTACAGCGAGGCTATCCTGTCCCAGGAATACTCGCTGAGTACATATCGTTGGGCCGATTCTCCCAGAACCGCTGATTCGGCGGGGTCTTGTGTCGCCGTCTTCAGGGCTCCGGCCAAATCGTCCGCTGATTTGTTCTTGAACAGATACCCGTGACCGCCGAGGGCTTCAACGTTTTTCGGGGATGTCGCTCACTACGCAACACTTGCCATAACTCATGGCCTCAAGAAGCGCCACAGGCATCCCTTCTATCTCGGAAGGAAGTACGAAGAGCGCCGCGTTGGCGAGTAGTTCCAGCAAAAGGTCTCCGGAAACGAATCCAGGAAGAAGGATGTTTTCGTTCCCCCGGGCCATCTCATGAAGTTGAGCGATATACTTTTTCTCGAAAGGATCGTCACCGGCTATGACGAGCTTGAAGTTCGGGTTCCACTTCAGGTATGCCTCGATGAGATAGTGAGCCCCTTTCTCGGGCACGAGTCGCGCGACAAAGAGGGACGTAGTCATTGCCCTTGAGCCCCATCTGCTTGATCAGATTTGGAGTTTGGGGCCGAGGTTCATCGACGCCCGTTGGGGATACAAACCACATCTCTCTTCAACACACGGCTATAGTGGTCGGTCATCACCCTTGAAACTGCAGTCACAGCGGACGGAAACAGGGCGAGGGTAGAATCATTAACTTTCAAGAAGATCCGCGACATCGGTCCCCATTTCGCGCGCTTCCACAGCATCGCGTGCATCTGGACTACGGAAGGAATTCCGACAAGCCGTGGAAAAATCGAAAACATCGAGAATTCGTGAATGTGGACAATGTCCGGGGCCTCGTACGATTCAACGAAATTACCGAGGCCGAGCCGACGCACTAGGGCCCGAGGCCGCATGCCGGAACATGAGAGGAAACATCGACGTTGTGAACAGGGTGATCTTGTGAAGATGTTTCTGCATAATCGACGGGCTGACCTCGTATCTCCATCCCTTTGTACAAACGCGGCCGGGTACCGAACTGCGACGCTGAGTAGACGATTACTCTGTGCCCCCGCTCTGCAAGCTTAGAGCCTATTCTTTCGGTAACGGACTCTATTCCTCCGCCAAGCTCAATTCCCTTCACGGTCATAAAGGCTATGGTCAAGGGGTTTGGACATAATTTTCCATTATCGGATTGTGATAGTTGTCAGGAATCGCCTTCTCATCTTCGAGCATGGCCTAGACCGCCTTGGCGTCATTTCGCTCTCCCGGGAGGATGTAGCACATCGGAAGCACAAGGCTCACACAAGGAATCTGAACTCGAGTCCTGGACATTGATTGAATCGATGAGTCTCCGGATCTCGGCCATGCTCGCTGGTGATATCTCGATGATCTCGAACCCTGCCAAGTTCTCACCAGACGGCCGTCTCCTGATCCAGCGGCACCTCGCACTGAACGCGATTGGACCTACCGGTGCAAATTCCTTGGCATCCACCATGAACGTCTTGACATTGTTAACCCTCGTGAGGACGCCCTCAACGCACACTCCCTGTTCTGAGATGTCGCGTACCAGCAGCTCTTCCTCGGGCTTTGCGGTGTCGTATATGGGCAAAGGCTTCCGGAGCGTAAATCTGACGCTGCGGCGCATGTCCTCCAGGGGGATGGCCTCATGGACCCGAAACCAGCCGCGGTGTTCTTCCGAAAAAAACGTCTTTCGTTTCATGACCCGGGCCAACCCTTTGACAAACCATATTGGAAATGTCGCCACTGCCAGGAGGAGAGCGTAGACCCTGTCGAGTAAATGCCTGATTGCGGGTAAAGAAACCGGGTCACGTATATCCGTCAAAAGGAACCGATCCGATATTGATGCCCAAACCCCGATTGACATCACCATGAGAAATCGCCCTGTTACTATGCTATCCGTGATGTAGAGTTCGGTTCCTACATACGTGTTGGGAAGGACGACGCTGGCCGAGACGGAGGCGTCTTGGTCAATTATGGTGCCGTCGCCTACAACTGAATCACCCAACAACGTTGCACCCGGGCCTATGTGAACATGGTTGCCAACGAAGGTCGGCCCTTCCACACCGGCACTGGAACTGATTACCGTGTGATGGCCAACCCACACGTCTTCTTGGACCTTAGTCCCGGAGACCGACAGACCGGGGAACTCATTCCTTAAAGCAGCGAGATTTGCAGCCCAGAGCTTTCTGGGATCGTCAATCCGTATCCATCTGCAGTCGCATTCGATGTCCGTAAGAGGTGCTTGTGGGTCGAATTGTGCATCCGTTTATAAGAATCCCCGTATCCATCAAGAGCCCTTGTTCCAGAATGGTCGGTCTGTCCGCCTGCCCCACGTAAAGACCTCTCTTTGACAGAACGCGACTCATACCGGAGGACTGAGACTCATGAAGGCTTAAGATTTCTTCAAAATCCCAGTCGATGAGATTTTCAATAGGAATCAAGAGAAAAGGTCCGTCCTGCTTCTCAAGGAACCGGTGCAACACATCGCCGCCACGACATGGTTGTCTAAAAAACCAGACTTGTGGCTCGATTCCCCACCTTGATCCGTCTCCAACGAACATCTCCACTTCAGACAGGTAGTCGACGACAACAATGTGGATCTCTTTCTGGCCACGTTTCACCGACTGCTCAATGTGATGTTGCAGAAGCGGCTTGTTGAGAACCGGGAGCATAGTTACCGATTTACGGCGAAGCAAAGGCCCGAAGGAGTCGCCGTTTTGAAAACAAGTTAGAATAACTCTCATTGGTTGATCCCGGCAGCCGTGGCGAAGCACAAGGAATTGGGACACAATCCCCTCTTAATATGCGCCTCGGCCCGACAACACGGCAGGAATGGTTTTGAGGAGGATCACGACATCTCCCCATATCGATTGACTCTCGATATACTGAACGTCCAGCCGAACCTGTCCCTTTGAAGTCAATGTCGCTCCTTCCGCTCACTTGCCAGAGACAAGTAATGCCGGGAATGGCCTCGAGCCTTAGACGATCAGACAATTCATAGTCTCGGACCTCCGTCGGAAGGGGCGGACGTGGACCGACCAGCGACATGTCTCCTATCAGAACATTATAGAGTTGAGGCAGCTCGTCAATGCTCAGTTTGCGCATTAGACGGCCCGACCCGTGTAACCCTGGGATCGTGTTTCATCTTAAAGATGACCCCGCCTGATTCATTCTGATCCAGAAGAAGGTCTTTCATTTTGTCGGCATTTACCACCATGGAGCGAAATTTATACATGTTGAATCTCTTTCCCCATTTTCCAACGCGCTCCTGAAAGTAGAAAACCGGACCGCCGTCTTCGAGCTTGATCATCAGCGCAATGACGCCAAGAAATGGGGCGAGAACAATGAGACCGACCAGCGAGCCCGCGACATCGATGATTCGTTTTGAGACAGCGAGTAGCCTCCAGCACCAGTATCCAAAGACTCCTCTTAGAAATAAAATACAGCCATTGCCGCCAAAAAGCGATCCTCGTGCCCCCGCGGGCGTATTTTCGAAATAGCTTTTCCTCTATATCTTGGTCCCTCTTGAAATGATCCATTCGGTTTTCCCCAGCGCAACCATGCTCTTCATAAAGGGGCTTATCCCCGAGAGTGGCCGTATGTTCCGGCCACTCGCCGGGATAGGCCCAAATCACGAATATTCAGAGTCTCCAGCCCTCCGGCAGGTGGATCGGGCACACCACATGCCTTGGTTCCGACTCGGGATTTGGCTTGCCCTTGCCGTCCGGTTCTGATGATATTATAGTTCAAACAGAACTGCCTGTCACCATGGTAAGAACTCTGAAGAGCCTGTTGTCGCTTCTGCTTTCCAGAGGAACTGGATACCAACGGCCCAGGCATAAAGACAAGGGCGGTACAGTTTCATGACGCCGAAATGAAGTGCTGACGCGTGGAAGGGGCTGCGTCGTGCAATCCGATCAGAAAGGACCGAGCCGATGTTACAATTGAAGGCAAAGTCTCGATCAGAGGGTTAGAAGAAGAGGCTTACCGCGGACATCGAGGAACCGTTCCGCATGAGGGACGGTATCCGGAGTTTCCGGACAGAGAAAGGACGGAATTGTTGACGCCCGAAGCAGAAATCTATCCAATGGAATTGAGCCGAGTTTGCCGTGGAGAAGATCTGGGGGAGTTCTTCAATCGGGTGGGCCTTGGCAAGGGAAATGCCGAATATGCCCACTATTGGTGAGCTGTGGGAAACATTCGACGGCCAGGATGACGGAAGCGTAATCCTCAACGGACGACACCGATTAAAGCCTCTGAGGGAGTTTGGTCCGTGAACTGGGATCCGCGCTGATCGGCCGGCAACTCACGGATTACACTGATCGACCATTTCCCCTGCTAATAAAGTACCTATTCCCATCTCAGGCCTTGTCTGTTCAGGTTCATCCCAATGACGAATACGCAAGGAAGGAGGAAAACTCTAACGGAAAAACTGAAATGTGGTTAGTCCTCGACGCTACGCCGGAATCCTTCATCATTGTTGGTTGGAAAGCCGGGCTGAGCAAGGACCAGATCGTGGGCAGACTCCTTGGAGGGGACTTTCAATCGGTGATGAATTTCATCCAACCCAGGATCGGGGATGTCTACTTCATACCTGCCGGAACGGTCCACGCGCTTGGCCCCGGAGTTGGGGTCCTCGAGATCCAACAGAATTCGGACGTTACATACAGGCTCTACGATTGGGATCGAGTGGAAAAGGACGGAAAAGCCAGACCGCTTCATATGGAAAAGGCTTTGAAAGTGCTCAATTTCGATCATGTGCCAGAATACCGTATTGCGCCGGTTGTCGTTTCGGACCAGACCGCGACCTGCTCCTACCTCTGCGCGTGTAGATACTTCGCTGCTTGCATCTGGAATCTGAAAGAAGCCAAGGAATTTGCTTCCGACCCATCCCGGTTTTGGGTGCTGAATGTGGTAGATGGACAGGGATGGATAGTCAGCCCTCCAGGTGATCCTATCTGGGGGGAAAAGGGGGCCACGCTGCTTATCCCGGCATCTCAGGGTGAATTCACGATCGAGCCCTCAGGATACATCACTTTTGTGAAATCGTGGGTTCCCGATCTCGAGAAGGACATTGTCTTCCGGCTGAGGTCTTTGGGGTTCAGTGACTCCGAAATCATCGGTCTTGGCGGCGTTGGGATTGGAAACGACTTGTTGAGGGCCTGTAATGTGAGCGGCTCAGCTTTCTGATCAGGAACCTGGCTCTAGGAGGCCTTTGCCTAATCCAGTGTTCCGCCGGCCTCTTTCCGAGACCCGGCACTATGGAGTCCGTTCTCACTGCAGTGATATCACCAAGCTGCCGGGAAAAAGCTTGGCGAATCGCGCTCCTTGGTGCGTCTTTACGAAGCCGGGATGTTGGTGACGGAAAACCCCGGCGTAATTCTTGTTCTTCTTTCGGTCCTGTTACTTTTTGTCAGGAAGAAAGTAAGTGCGAATCGGAACCAAGCAGGTCTTTGATCGAGGAGCCTTTCGCGTAGATGTGGCCATAAAGCCCGACGCTAAGATGATTGGATCCGAGGCGGAGCTTTGTGCGGCAAAGTAGGTGAGTAGAACGGAGCGACGAAGTGGCTGCAAGCCATAAACATGGAGGCAACAGTGCCGAACGATCCAGGATACCGGAAACATGTCCTGGTTGATATGCTTGGTTTCACCTCCGGATAGGTCGGAAAGTAGTTCGGGTGAGTCTGATTCGGGCTAGTACTCCCATTGTACACCTGTTTGTTTTCGACACTGCAGGAGGACAGAATATCGCCTTGAGGAGCGTGTAATCATGGAAATCGAGCTCAAAAGCTTGAAAGAGTCGATTGAGTTCTTGAATATCTTAATGGACAATATCACCTCGGCAGTCTTCCTCGTCGACAAAGAAGTCCGCTTGCAGCAGTTCAACAATTCATTTCAGAAACTCTTTTCGAAACCGGAAGCAGAGTTGATCAATCAACTCTGCGGTAACGCACTTGGCTGCTCGTTCGCCGTTGACCAAGGTAAGTCTTGTGGCCAGACCTCCAATTGCGAAGATTGCGTTCTCCGAAATTCCATACTCAGAGCTTTCATCGAGGACATTCCTACGTTCAGATCCACACTGCACCGCGAATTCTATATTGGCAACGTAAAGATAGAGAAGTATTTCTTGTTTTCCACCATGTATTTGGACTATCACAGTGAACAGATGATCTTGGTCATCGTAGACGATTTTACGGAGAGAGAGACCCATCGGCTCCAGTTATTGGAAAAACAACGGCGCTTGGACGAGGATCTGCAGGCGGCGGCCGGCATACAACAGAGTCTCTTGCCTGCATCATTTCCCTTAGTCGAAAACTTTCGTTTCGCAACCCGATTCATTCCCTGTGAAAGTGTTGGGGGGGATATCTTCAATGTATTTCAACTCGATGAAGAACGAATAGTCGTTTTCATCCTTGATGTCAGCGGACATGGAATCCCGGCGGCCTTGGTTACGGTTTCCGTTTCACAGATGCTCAATCCTACTACCGGATATTTTTGTAATCGTAACGGAGCAGTATCGTTTGTTTGTCCGGCGGGACTGGCTTCTCCCAAAGAAGTCCTGCAAGCGCTTGACGCCGCTTATCCCTTGGAGCGATTCGACAAATATTTTACTATGAGCTATGTGGTTCTCAATCGTCGTGAGGGAACGCTATTGTACTCTAACGCAGGGCATCCTCCTCCAGTGCTCCTTCGGGCTGATGGACGTGTCGAGTTGCTCGATCAGGGCGGTACCATCGTGGGGTTGGGAGGTATTATTCCCTTCGAGGAGGAAGCCAAGATCGTCTCTTCAAGAGACAAGGTTATCTTCTATACGGACGGCCTCACTGAATACACCAACGGCGCCGGGGAGGCTTATGGTACCAAGCGTTTCCTCGGAGAGCTACGCAATATGACGGAAGCTGGTGCTGAGGAGATAGTGGACGCACTCATCGCCTCTGTGCTGGAATTCGGAGACAACGCGAGCCCTAATGATGATATCGCACTCGTTGTTGTTGACTTTCTTGGTCCCTAACTCTCGACCTGACTGCCAGAAATCCCCTGAACAGCAGGCCCTATGGCCAATTTCCGCCGATAGGATGATGGCTAAATTGAAGGAAAAGTTGGGTTCTTTGCGTGTCGCCCCCGCTTTCGAACATGTTCGTCGTCAACGTCTTCGCTGCGCCTTCCTCAGACGGCCCACTTACCTAATCCATTGGTTCTCAGGGTCTTTCCACTCTCACCGAGCCCTATGAGCTCTCACTCACAAATGCCATACACTTTCATCTCTACGGTCGCATTGAGGGAAATAAGCGTCTCCTGAGCCGGCTGGCGATCATTTGTCCGCTTCAGCCGCGCCTTGGGCGCTTCAATCGCTTTCATGGATATGCTTCTGCAATCCGAATCATCCTACCCTCCCAATGCAAAAGAGATCATAACAAAAACAAAGAGTTAACGAGACATAAAAAATATTTCACTTCGCGCGAATTGGTGTAAACTGTTGGCACCCGCCACCGCAAATCGGAGGAACAATAATGGCAGCGTCTTTACCCGAGAATGAAGATGCACGGCTCAAAGCCTTGGATGAATACGCCATCCTTGATACTCTGCCTGAAAAGGCATATGACGACATTACACGCTTAGCCTCGCACATTGTGGGAACGCCCATTGCCTTGATTACACTGGTCGACCGCGACCGCCAATGGTTCAAGTCCAAGATCGGGTTGGAAGTCTCGCAGACGCCGCGCGAGCAAGCTTTTTGTGCCCACGCTATTCTCAATCCGACGGATGTCATGGTAGTGACGGACGCCAGGGATGATGAGCGGTTTTCGGCTAACCCCCTCGTAACTGGCGAGCCCTATATTCGCTTCTACGCGGGCGCACCGCTCAACACGCCGACAGGCGAAGCGCTGGGAACGCTTTGCGTCATTGACCGCGTCCCCCGTCAGCTGCAACCGAACCAAATCGAAATGCTCGAAGTCTTGGCTCGGGATATAGTTACACAGCTCGAACTTCGGAGAAGCTTTCGCAGCTTGAACCAAGCCAATGAAGAAATAGAAGCAAAGAACCGCATCATGGCTAGAGAAATCGAGATGGCCGTGCAACTGCAAAACGCGCTTTTGCCCGAGAGGTTTCCCTCGATAGAATGTCTGAAATTGTCTGTGGCATATAATCCAGTGTCAGGGGCGGGTGGCGATTTCTATGACGTGATTCGGTTTTCGGACTCGATAGTCGGGTTTGTGCAGGTAGATGTTTCCGGTCACGGTGTGGCTGCCGCGATGATTGGCGCCATGTTCAAAATGGCCTTTCAGTCGTTTGCGCGAGCGGTTCCTTCTCCGGCGGGATTGCTGGCCACCATAAATGACCAACTGTTTCGTCTCCTCCCAGATTCGGAATTTTTGACCGCCTTCTATGCCGTGATGGACACGGAATCCCTGGATCTGGTATACTGCAACGGCGGTCACCCCGCTCCGCTTCTCTACAGGAAGCAAACTCATCAGATAGAGGAATTGTCGACTGGAGGGCCTCTCGTCGGCGCTTTTCCGGAGATGGTCTACGAGGAGGGCACAGTGAAACTCAATCGAGGAGACGCCTTACTGGTTTATACAGACGGTATTACCGAAGCACAGGGCGGTAATAGCCCCTACGAATTCTATGGCGAAGGACGTTTGCGGCATGTTTTTTTGGAAGGACTGGTCCGTATGGAGGTGTTACCCAATATCATGGAGGACCTGTGCCGTTTTAGGGATGCGTCAAGCTTTGACGATGACGTCACCCTCTTGCTGGCGTCGGTCACGTGAGCCCACACACGACATTCCCGGCATCAGGACAATTGAAGCAGGAGATTTAGGGAAAAGGCCCACTCGATAACCGGTGCAGCTCTCAACCTGGATCTGCCTGAATCTGCGTGACATTGCTTTCTGGGCGCAAGAGATCGAGTCAAAATGTAATTCCGTGGGATTCGATGCTGTTGAAGATCTCATGAAAAGCTTGACCACGGCCCTGAACGCACTAGGAGATTTTCTCGTGCAAGGGTCTTGAACCGACTATTACTTCTCGAAAACCTGACCAGCCCCCGGCGAACTCGATGCAAGTGCCCTGTCGCAACAGAACGCCATACAACTTTCTTCCTAGCGCAGAAGACCCCCCATTCGGGAGTTTTTTCTCCTGGTCCTGGCTTCCTTAACCTTTTCCCACCACCAGCAACCGCGAAAGTTGAGATGAGGTCAAAATCATCCGCCATCTCGAGGGAGAATTCCGGGGAGAATTCCGGGGACACATCACCGATTCTTCGTTGACACGAGAGCCGGTCTCGCAGAGCAGATCTCCAGCCGGGTTCATTCCGGCATTATGGTGCTCAGGTACCCGCACTATGTCACCCCGCGTGGTGTTCGTTCGATGCACGCGTCTCACTCGGAGCTGGATGACCGTAAGGTCTCACCGGAATTTGGCTATTGTGGGCAAATGAGAGGAGATGGTTCCATAGGATCAACGCAATTCGGTGAAGGCGTCTTCATGTAAGGGGGGCAAGTCAAAAAAAGGGGTCTGTGCTACCACCGTCAAGCGGGCAGCCACAGGCCACGTCTTTGGACTGGACCGCTATCGCAGCCTGAGAAGCTATGGTTTCCCCTGCAGACGATCAGGAAATTGCGGACGAGAGTGGGAGCGATCGAGCGACGGCGGGAATGAGCCAAGCAAAGACCTTACTCGTACACTAATCCGAAAGGGGAGGTCTGATCCGAAGTCTTCCTGCCTCCGCCGTCACAATGCTTCCCCGAACCAGTTCGGCGCCATAGCGCTTCAACACTTCCAGGCAAATGAGACCTTGATCTCGCGCGCTCAGGTTTACTAAGCGAATGATGCCGAAATGGGGTCTGTTGAAGACTATCGCCAACTCACCGAAGTCTTTGTCCAGAGTAACCAGAATCCGTCCTTCTCTGTATGCGTACTCGAGTATTTTTCCGTCGCCCGGATCTTGAGGCCAATCGCCGTCCTCTTATGATGGGTTTGCCGCCGAAGATTTCCGGATTCACGGTTATCCTTTCCAAGAGTGTCTCTTCATTCATCGAACACAACCTCCTCCCGGTGAAGCACGGTCAAGAGATGCGGTCCCGTTGTTCGTGAGTTGACCGGCACGATCTGAGCAGACCACGCGCTTCTTGTCGCCGCACCGACTTGAGTCTCTGATAAATCATGCCACAGTCCCGCGAGTTGCGCCACACCTGGGAAGCTCGGGACGCCCTTAAATAACTAAGAAACCTATTTGATCAGCCGCGGCGCCAATTCAGTATATCATTGGGGTCAGGTATTTGCTTGGCTCATCTGATCCCCATGCAAATGAGCATAATAAGCCAACTGACTCGGGCTTATTATGGGTGACCCCATTCCTACAAAACTACAGAGCACCTGAAATCTGGAAACGATTAAGACTTCGGCATCTAATTCATTCAAGGAAATCGCAGCAAGAATGAGTCGGTTCACGGCAATGGCGAAAGTCTTCCGGGGGGAGAACCGGAGGGCCGTCTTCTGCAAAAGGGAGCCCTCCGGTCACCATACGTGTAGCTCCTCTCATTTGGCCGGGAGTATCTTCACTCTTTCTCCCTTGGTGCGGCCAAAGACTTCCGGACTATACATCAGTGAGATTCTGGAACCTCTCATCCAGAAATCACCCTCCGCTACGGCCCGTGCCAGGTACGTGTATCTGAACCTGCCGCCCCAGGCTCTGTTCTTGAACACCCGCACGGCGTCGTCACGGAATTCGAAGTAGGTCGGCGTGAAATTGGAGAAGTCGCTGGAGTACGTGTCCGGTTTCTTTTCCTCCTCTACGCCTTCACTCTTCAACTCCGAGTTGATGGGCACGATGCCGGCCGGAACCGGGTCCACGAGGGCCAGGTATTCATACTTACGGTTCCAATAACGGCGAGACGAAGGACTCAGGTCGATTTGGAGAGTCACCCGGATCACGTCGCCCACTCGGATTTCATCGTTGCCATTGAGGTTCTCGATCTTCTTGGTGAGTGCAAACCCGTTGGAGAGATCCGACGGATCCGTCACCACATCCGGATACGTGAGATCCAGGGTGTAGTTGACCAGCCGCTTGGAATGGGATGTCAGCTTGATCTTGCCGGCTTTGAGGAGTTCCGAGGCGGGCAAGGCCGTAAAGGATGCCGCGTCGGACATGTTCACTTCAATGGGCTTCTCGCCCCCGTAATCTATGTCGACCTTGAAATCGACGGTCTCATCCGTCTTCTTCGTCTCGTAGTACTTGCTCAATGCCAGCAGGCACCATCCCGTATCCGCGGTGGAGTACCACCGACCTTCCGGTTTCAGTCCCTGCAGCAGTAGGCCGGCCCAGTCGTCGGCTTTCTTAGGAGCGCCGCCAATCTCCACCGCAGCGAGTAGACACGCCGCGATCTCTCGATAACTGGAGTTGTTGTACCCGGTACATTTCGGATCGACACGGGGAGCGAGCTTCTTGAGCTTGCTCACGAGCTCCTTCTCGGATAAATACCCGATCCTGTGTGCGGCCAGGAGGAGCAATGCCTTGGACTGTTCTCCCACACTCGAGTAATTCTCTAGAAAGCCCGCAAGCTCCTTGCCGTCCAACTTCTTGTCCATTGCAAGGTTGAAGAGCGCCAATTCCCTGGTCCATGTTTGGCCGTGATACCTATCCCTTCCCGACTCAAAGAGGTTTTTACGCAAATATGTCAGGGCCTTGTCCAAGCGCTTTTCCGGAACTTCGAAACCTCCCTCTCTCGCGGAAATAAGCGCGAACGTGGCATACATCGTGCCCCACCACGACGGGTGCGTCTCTCTGGGCCAGTAGGAAAAGCCGCCCGAGGTTGTTTGCATTGACAAGAGGCGTTCCACACCACGCGTGAGGAACTTGTCCACTTGTTTAGCGGTTATCCCCGGAATAGCCCCCGACTGAGCCAAGCCCCTCAGAGCACCAAGCGGTATCACCCCGGAACTGGTCTGCTCCACGCACCCGTAAGGATACCGGAGGAGGTATTTCAGGCCCGGCGCTATCTTGGACCAGTTGGTGGTGCTCAACATCAAGTTGGCCTTGAAATCCGCGGGGTTCAAGTCATCCGTGCCGAGAGATTTCAATGAGGCCGGAAACTTGGGCTCGATCTCCGTCGATCGGGTGAAGGCTCCCATCTGGGCGCGAAACACCGGTAAATACCTGGACAGTATGGGAACGCTCCGTTCTATCCCGTCGGCGAACCGATCGGAATCGGCCGTGAATTCTCCCTTGAAGCGGAGCTTACCTTCTTCCGTTCCCGACATTACAGTCGCGGTTGCCTTAACTACAGCTGAGGACCAGGGATTCAACGACCCGGAGAACCGAACCGGCTTCACGTCAAAGATGCGGGAACTCTCCGATGTTACGACGTAGTCGCCCGTGTCCTTGGTCTTGTTGTGCAGCACAATGGGAAAGGTCACCCGATCTCCCGCAATGAGGAACCTGGGCACCGAGGGTTCGATGAAGAACTCCTTGGTCACGACCATGTTGCGCTGACCCGATACAAACCCGGAGCCTTCATTGCACACTACCGCGTAGACCCGATACGCGGTGGTGGTGTCGGGCAGCTTGAACTGCACCTCGGCTTCCCCCGTGTCGCTCGTGATCACCGCAGGGTTGAAGTACGCGACCGGTCGAAAGTCCTTTCTCAAGCTCGGGCTTACGATGCCCGGCCCCGCGCCGCCTCCTGTGAGGGGTTTCGTGGTGAGAATGCGGTAGAGGTCTTGACTTACCAGGTTAAGCCGCAAATCCCCGGAAAAGACTGCAAGCGGAAGATCGAACCGGGTCAGGGTCGAGAGCGACGGCGTCTGGAAGCGCGTCAAGGCGAGTACGGCCTCGTCCACGACGCAGACCGCCATTTCAGCTTTGACACCCTTTCCGTTCCGGTCGGTGACTTTGAACGCGAGCGTCTTTTTCTCTGCCGGCTTGCCCTTAAGTTCCGCGATGCCGGGGGCTATCTCAAGTGCAAGCTTCTGAGTCTCACTTGTTGCGGCAATATTCGCGTACCCGTAATACACCATGGGAATGTCGTCATCCGCCTGGCTCGTGTACACGGGAAATCCTTCCCGTCCGGCAGGGGCGATGAGTGAAACGTACACGTTGGGGATATAGTCCTCTTTCATCGTGAATTGAAAACCGCTGTGCCCGGCTGCAATGTCGACGATCCGATGTTCAAAGATCTCGCCGCGTTCAAAAGTCACGAGACACTTCTTAACCGGACGAGGAGTCGTGAATTGCACCTGAACCGTATCACCGGCCGCATATTCCTTCTTGTCCATGGACAGGAGGACTTCGTTACTTGTTAGAACGTCCTTTCGTTGTCTCCTCTCTTGCCACTCGTCATAGGTCCTCCAGCCGACCGTGAGGAGCGTTTGGCTCGAATAGCGTCCGGATTCATCCTCATAGCTGAACACAATAAGATACGTTCCGGACTCGTTCATATCCGTCTGAAATGTTGCCTCTCCCTTTTGTATGGCTTGTTTGACCGACAGGGACTTCATCCAGCCCTCTTCCCACAGGTAGTTGATGTTGCCGTCCGAGTCACGTTTCCGCATGTAGAAGTGTTCCTGCTTCATGATTTCCGCGTTAACGGTTCCGGATTCGAGCTTCTCTCCTTTCGGGTTTACCACTACGATCTTAAGCGCTCCCGCATAACCCGCCTGGACCTGCCTTGGATGCCGTGAAATACCGACAAAATACTTGGGCTTGGGGCTAAAGGTGGTCGCTTCCGTGGCCGGTTCGCCGTCGATATCCAACACCGTAGCCGATATCCGCACGCCATAGATTCCGGTCAGGAGCTTTGGATCCAACGGAACCAGGATCTTAAGCTTTCCTTTTCCGTCGAGCGTTGCTTCACCTGATTCAAGGAAGCGTGTTTCGTCGTCTCCATTGCCGAAGAAGTAACCCGTCAGCCCGGGGACCTTATTCTCTACGGAAACCAGAGTAGCCTTCCATCTCACCCGGCCGTGTTTCAACGGCCCGCCTGTGTAGTATTGACCGGAAACCTCAACATCGAGAAACTCGTCTTCGCGTTCGAGTCCTACATAGGCATTGCTCTTTCGTTTGTCGCGTTTGATGGAAACGGTCGCATAGTGTCTGGCTCTCTTGAAGTCCTGGACCATGAAGGTTCCGAGGAAAACCTGATTTGCATCTTGCTTCTTGGCCGGCCTGACTCGAATGGTATACGTGCCCATGGGGGAGAAGCTCTTCGTAGCAAAGGAATCGTAGCAGGTGCCGAATTGGCTGAGCGTCAACTCTTTCTTGTAATGGGTGTCTCCCCTGGGACCACGTATCTCGACGTTCATTTTCGCGCCTTCGGGGGACGCTATGCGTTTATCTTTGAAAACCCTTGATACGACCTTGAAATGGACCGTAGTCCCCGCGCGATAGACCCCGCGTTCGGTGAATACGTATCCTTTCATAGCCTCGGGTCTTTCTTTCAAGGTCTTCGTCTGCCTTACCGCGAACGGTTTCAACCGAAGGGCGCTCAACTCGATGGCACAGGCATCGGTAGGAGTCGCGGCAACCGCCCAGGTCACGTTGGAGAGTACCAGGGGCTGCTCGGACGTTATGTTTTCCCCGTCTCTGACGGCCATGGCGGGAAACTTGTTCCCGTCTCTTAGCAGAAGAAGACCCTCGGAGTCGGTCTTCCCGACAAAGTACCGAGTTCCGTCGGGTCGATACAGGAGGACCTCGACATTGGGCACCGGCCGGCCGGAGCATATGGATGTCACCCAGATCAGCAATGACTCGGCCGACACCTTGTAGCTGATGGAAAGGTCGGTTATTTGCAGCGGCTTAGCGACCTCATGCCGATGCTCACTATCTGCGTCGCTCAGCGTAACCAGCCACGCACCTCCACGTTTCGGGTTTTCTCGAAACGAGAGAGGCAGGGAGTAGCCGCGGATGTTCTCACGAGCCTCGGGGGCAAAGAAGACCTCGCTTTCCTCAACAGCATCCCCCACAAACACCGGATTCACCGTGCCTTTGTCCGCCAGGCTTTTCAACTCTGCGATTTGCTTGCCCAAGTTGAGCTTCTCCATTGCATCTTTGTTGGGCAATGCAATGGCCGTGTCCGGTATGAGGAAAGGCGGTATCCGTTTGAGACCACAGCGAATCTTCGTGACATTCGAGAGTTTCAGAGGATAGAGTTGTCGCCCCAGGAGCTCGACGACGGAGCGTTTAGTCTTGGGGGCAATAGATATTGGTACGCCCGGTCCCCGGAAAGAGAATTCATCGGCAACGAGCATTCCCCTACCGGAGTCAAAACGCTTTGCCGAGACCTTGAGAACATAATCTTGGTTGTACTTGAAGTCCCCGGTGACACGATAGTTCCAACCGGAAGCGTGCCTTACGTTGATATCCTTTACCGGCGGGGTTATCTCAATGGATTGGGCCAGGGCATTCCGCGCGGCGTGGTCCGAAAGATAAAGGATCAGTCCCTTATCCCTTTTTGAGCGATAGAAGGTGGAAAGTCTGCTTACTCTGACCTTCTCAACAGATATGAATTGATACGTGAAATTATCGGAAAGCAGTCGCCGTCCCGAAACATCGGACAGTCCTTTTTCTATAATGATGTTAACTGATTCCTGATTCATCCGGGGGTCTACGGGCACGATCAGGAACTCCTTTGCAGGCGCCGAAGCATTCTTGGATCCGTCGGGAACCTTTACCTGAAATTTCAATTGCGATCGGTTTGCTTTCACCAGGGTCGATTCTGCAAGATTGGATGGAAAGACGGCATGATTGAACCTCAGAGCAACGCCCCAATAGCCGTTGTCGGCCCTCTGAAACGACAGGTCCCTCCGGGCATATACGGTCAGCCGATCCGCGTACGCAAGCGCGGGAACAATCAGAAGAAAGATGAGAAAAACGAGAATTGCTCTCATTCTTGCGACGGCACTCTTATTCATGACCCAACCCCCTTTTCGATTGTGACCACTCTTGAAAACCGATACGATGAAGATCGCACCCAACCCCTTTTGCGGCGCGTCTTCATACGAGTTACATTGGATCATTCATGGCTTGGGGCCGACTCAAGTCCCGTGAACCGGTAGTTAAGTCTTTCATGCTTCGTTGTGCCCTAGGAACATGAATGTTGTATTAAATCTTCACTGAACAGAAGAACCGAACGAAACGATTATGCGCACTTGCATATGTCGAATCTTCTTTCATTAGACGAGAGTGTATGACACCGGCGTCAGTCTTGTCAAAGGCTCTTTGACCGGGCCGGCGAACCGGTTTGCAAAGGAGGAGAGTATGAGCGTGCAAGAGAACGGGTCTCAGGACCCCATCGGTATATCGAGCGGCCCGCTGAGGATTCATGAGCACGAGGGGCGACTCTTTGTCACCGGTTTCGGGTTGAGGATCGAGGTGAAATCCGAGGAAGAGGCGCGGCTCGTTATCGCGGAACTGGAGGAACAGGGATACCGGATGTGCTGTTGATGAACGAGGCCCCCGCAGCGGAAGTCGCGGGGCCGGGCGTCATGGCAAGTTAAGGGAAGATGACCCTGCGTGTCCCGCGTTCCGCGGGACGGGCAGGCAAGCCCGCTCCACGTTGAAGAGTGTGACTCGGTATAGTCTTCGGTAGCCTGGGCCTCCGTGCCCGGAGATTTCTCGTTCCAAACGGCCGGCATGGCGACAAGGATAGAATTCGTGGGCGACTCCCAGCGTCCCGAAGTTTCTTCGCCACCCCGGCACCGACATTTCCGTTCTCTGTCATAGCGACTGCCGCGCGAAACTCGGGACGAGCAAAGCTCCTCCTGCGTGCGGGCCTTTCAGCGTCACCGTCTGTGGAAAGAGAAGTACTGAGGCGGGGACTCAACCCTGTCGGAAGTTCTCCCCGGGTGGTCGGACGGCCGGCCGGTCATCCGGCCGGTTGCTTTCTTCGGCAATCCATCGGAATGCACGTATGCGCGAAAACATCAATCATCAAAGGACCTGGAGAAACTGCCGTCTGAATCGTCTTTCCACGTACCACTTCTGAGCCCTTGGGCAGCTCGCATTTTTTCGTAATGATCGGCTTCCTCCTGGCATCTGACGCACAATCTGGCGGCCGGGAAGAGACGAAGCCTCTGTTCCGGTATGGGTTCACCGCAGTCTTCACACGAGCCATAGTCTCCATGCTTCAGCCTGTCGAGCGCGTCCTGAATTTCCTTGACCTGCCTATGCTGCCTCATCGTGATCTTTGCGTCGAGTTCACGAGAGATCTCACCGGTAGCCAGGTCGATTTCGTCACCTTTTTCTATGGCATCAATGCTGCGTCCGAGCTTCATTGAAGACAGCTGTTCGAGCAAAACTTCTTTTGGATTGAATGCCCCACTGCGCGGTGCCGGAGGACTGTTGACATCCGGAGCCGCCGGCCTGGCTACGGGAGGAGTGGTTACAGGACGAGACGGGGGTTCCGGGGGAGCCTGCGGAGTCGGCGGACTCGGCGGAGTCGGCCTTGGGAGAGCCTTGCGGGATGCGGCATGCTTCTTAGCATCTGGTTGATCGACGATGCGATATAAATTCTTGCCGTCCTCGACTTTTCTTTCTATTTGCCCTTTCTGGACTTTTCCTCTGACACTGTTGGGGACAATACCGAGAGCATCAGCTACCTCTTCACGGGTCATCCACATTATTATTTACTCCTTAAGGTAGTCGATTCCGAGATGAAAACATAATCATCCGAAAGTGCGCGCGCAAGTGCCCGCTTGACCGCAAGAACTTAGGATTCGGATGGAGATGGGGAGAGTTTCGGACGACGCGCCGAGGAACCTCCGTCCGGAACACAAAGGTTCTGAAATCCCATGAGAAAAGTACTCCACGTACGACGAAACGGAGGTTCCGACACCGCTGCCTCGGGTCATTGCGACTCCCGGAAACCCACGCGGCTGTTGCCTGGGAAATAATTCATGCGTGTTCTCGGCTCCGACCGATATTCTTAAATGCCACACAATCCCGTTGAGGAATGGGAGTGTGCATGAATTTGCTGCGATCCGTGCCGACTGCGCGAATCCTTCGCGGGGTCTATCGCGGACGAAGTAAGCTATATTCTCCGAGGAGGAGTGTCAAGCACTTTTTTTCGTGGGATGAGATCAAAAGGGTGAGGTGGATGGTAGGTCATGACAGCGGTGAAACCTGCCTCCCTATTGTTTACGCGTATGCTTGCCGTCGTCTGCGGCCGGATTCTTTCCCTGCCGTGCCGGCAAGAGGATAGGGCTGCGCGAGAACCTCCGTCGGGAGACCGAGTTTATCGCTCAATCTCTGAACCATCGGCAGGGTCAGGGGCCTCTTGCGGTTGAGAATTTCCGAGATTCGACCCTTTGATCCGATTGCGTCTTCGAGATCTTTTCTGTGGAGGCCCAGATCCTCCATTCGGATCTTGATGGCCTCTATGGGGTCCGGTAATTCAATGGGGTAGTTCGTCCTCTCGTACACCTCTACCAGGGAAGCGAGAATCTCCAATTCATCCGCGGCAGGGGTGTTTGGCTCCGCATCAAAGATTTCTTCAATCCGGGCAAGGGCGGCTTCATAGTCTTCTTCCGTGCGTATAGGCTTGATGTTCATTGCCCCCAATAATCCTTAACTCGTGTTCAGTCAATCAATCGACGTCCTGATCTCATCGATGACTTGCCCCAACGTTTCCGCGTCCGTCGGCTCAATCTCGATGTGTAGTGCCTCGAGCGCGTAGCCCGCTCCTCTTCCTTCCAAGGAAGTCCTTGACATAACCTCGTTCACTCCGTGGCTTCCTAGTAATTCCGCTACCTTGATTCCCTTTTGACGCTCCAGATCCTTGTGTGGATTCTCAATAAGCTCTTGAACGCTCACGCTGCCTTCCCGCTTCTTCAGAGCTATCAACGCAAAAAAGGGAGCTTCACCGAAATGATCTGCAATCCCTGGATCGTGGTCTGAAAGATTCCCTTCGGATGCCTTCACGGGAACCGCGATGTACCAGACGTCCTTGTATTCCGGTTCGTAGTGGATCAGGATCCTGTCGATGCTCGGCCACTGGTCCAATATCTCCTCTTCAAGCTGAGACATGAGGTCATGGGCCCGGCTCAGGAGTTTTTCGTCGGTAGTGAGCGTCATTTCCACAAACTTGAACCGTCCGGAACTTCTGCCTCCCACGTTGATGACTTCGGTGACACCGGGCTGACTCAGTGCAAGCCTCCGTATTCCATCAAGGGTCGGATAATCCAGGGTGGCGTCAAGCAAGACCTTGACCGCATCCACAAGGATCTCGTATCCCATGCGAGCCACCAGGACTGCCACCACGATCGCAACATAGCGGTCAACCGCGTATCCGAAATTGGTGGTATAGACCCCGACGAGTATCACCAGCGATGACAGAAGGTCGGTCGTCACGTGCTTCGCGTCCGCAACCAGACTCGGCGATCCGACTTTCAGTCCGATCTTGAGTTCGTATCGAGAGAAGAAGAACGCCGCGACCATGCCCGTCAGTATTCCAACCGTAACCAGGGGCACATGTCTGATGGCTCCGACCGTTTCACCGGTGAACGCCTCCTGAACGATCTCATACGCTGCATAGAATATGAAGAACGCCGAGAACAGCGCGACGAGATTCTCAACTTTGTAGAGGCCTTCGGGAAACGTCTTTGTTTTTCGGCCTGAAATGACGATTCCAACGAAAATTGTCAGGGAAGATACCACGTCGGCCAGCGAATGAATGGCGTCCGCCTTCAGCGCGAGGCTGCCCGAAGCTTCCCCAAGACCCAGCTTGATTCCCACCAGTGCGGCGTTAAGTATGCATGAGTAGATCGCGACCCTTGCATGGCCGTTCATCGGTCTGTTTGCTTTCGTTTAGTCACACACGCCGCTCTTCTCCTTCCCTTGCGGCAGAAAAGCGGCCTTGGACCGGGATTGGTCCTATGGATTTTCATGCTGCCACAGCGGGGACAGACCAATTGTCGACCGGACCCGAATGCCACTTCCCATGCATGATCGCACTTGAGACACTGGAATTTTCTTTTTTCATCTCGACTCATGTCCATCACGTTACCATAACAAAGCGTTTTGACAAGTTCCATGAGCCGGAATCCGCGACCGAACTCATGAATCAGAATACTCTTAGTAAGGCATATACGTTGGAGGCGAGGATATGCGGCACATTCGCCCGGTTGACGGACAGTATCGAAAAAAATCGAAGAATATGCAAAAAAACAGTTGAAATTATTAGCAACTGAGACTATGTGTCACCGACATAGAAAAGCCACATGGAGAAGAGCGTATGGGAATCAAGAACATCCTAGGTGTCTCCTTGCTGACTCTAATACTTGTCTCGTCAGTGGAAGCACAACAAGGCCGATATCCTGTTCAGACGCCCGGCCTGGCCCCCGTGCCTTACCCGTCGACTTCCCCTGTCGCTCCGTATGGCCCTTCGGTGCCGGGGTATTCTCCTGCAGCTCAGCCGCCGGCACCGGCTCCGTTCCAGGCAGTCCCCGGGCCTTCGGCCGGCCAACAGAGTCAGTGGCCCCACTACCCGTATCCGCAGTATCACAACCCCTATTACCGGGAAATGTCCCCCCGCGATGCGATTTCCGGGACCATAGACTGGGTTTTTGCCTTGCCGTCCCATCTCATGGATCGTTTCTCGAGTTTTCTGGACGGCAACGTCTTTCCGCAAGTTCCGGCCACCCAGGGAGCCCAGGGGCAGCCGAGGCCCCAGGTAGTACCGAATACGAATCCGCCTCCGCCGCCGGCGACGCCCTATTCCACGGGCCGACCCTGATCGCGGCACATTGGTATCACCGGAGTCAGGGGGTATACTAAGAATGCCGGCAGACAGTTGGCTAAGGGAGGTGACGCGGCTCGAATTCTCTCTTCGGAAATACTTCTCATACCCAGGTCAGGAAAGGGCTCGCAGATCAATGAAGGATTTCACGGCAGCTCGAAGAGCGATGGTCGAAACACAGCTGAGGACTCGTCGAATTACAAATCGTCGAGTCTTGGAGGCCATGGAAGAAGTGCCGCGCCACCTCTTTGTCCAGCCGGCTCTTCGAGCCGAAGCGTATGATGACAATCCGCTGCCCATCGGTCACGGTCAGACGATAAGTCAGCCATACATGGTTGCAATCATGACCGAGTTACTTCAGTTGGAGGGCCGTGAACGGGTACTGGAAGTGGGCACGGGATCGGGGTACCAGGCGGCTGTACTGAGCAGACTATGCGCGCGGGTGTACACCATCGAGGCCGTAGAAGCTCTCTCCATTGATGCCCGAAAAACCTTAATGGAATGCGGTTATGACAATATCAGCTTCCGTGTGGGGGACGGTTCGCTTGGATGGCCCGACGAAGCTCCCTTTGACGCAATCATGGTTACGGCAGGTGCACCGAGCGTACCGGATACGCTCGTGAATCAGCTCGTTTTGGGGGGAATACTCGTGATCCCTGTCGGTGATCGTTTTTCCCAAACACTGAAACGAGTTATAGCTACCAAGTCCGGAACCAAGGTCGAGCGCTACACGGGATGTCGTTTCGTGGATCTTGTTGGCGAGTTCGGATGGAAGAAATAGCACAGGATGAGGAGTATCAGAGAACAGAACGTGACTTCCGAAGCCGCATGCCCGGAGATCGGCGTTCTCGCCTCTGCATCCTTCAAGCTGATCACGACATTGATTTTCACCACGGTTTTGTTGGGCTGCCCTCACGGCAGACCCGGATCCCCGCCTCCGCTCGAGTCGTCGTCCATCAAGCCCAAAGTCTCCGCTGCGGGCGTGTACCACACCGTGGCTCCAAACGAAAACCTTTGGCTTATTGCACGGACCTACAATGTCAATCTCCAGTCGCTGGCAGAAGTCAACAACCTCAAACCTCCCTACACCTTGAGACCGAACTCAAAACTCTTCATCCCGAGTGCCGAAAGAAACAAACCGGTTGAGATCGCTTCCGACGGCGAATTGCCGTCACCCGCCGTTCAGGAGTACTCCGGGTTGTTCGCTTGGCCCGTACAGGGAACCGTAACATCTGACTATGGAGTCAGAGATGGGGAGTTTCACAACGGCATCTCCATAGAAGCCCTCGAGGGGACCCCGGTCAGGTCGGCGGGAAACGGAAAGGTGGGACATGTCGGCAGTATTCCCGGGTTCGGGAATGTGGTCCTCGTCCAGCATGCCAACCGGATAGTCACGGTTTATGCCCATCTCAAAGAGACCCACGCCAAGGTCGGATCCCCTGTGAAGAGGGGGCAGGTCATCGGAACCGTGGGAAGTACGGGGAGGGTGCAAACGCCGTCGTTGTACTTTGAGGTGAGGTCCAGGTCAAAGCCGCGAAACCCGTTGTTCTTTCTTCCAAGAGGGCCTGCCGAGGTCGGCGAATCCCCCCGGTCCGGGCTATTCCATCCGGGTTCATAATTAGTGAGATGCCGCCCATTCCGGTTTGACAACCGGATTTTTGGACCTGAGCGCGGCTTCCTCCAATCCGTCCGAGACTACCGATCCGTCTCGAATGCGGATGATTCTGTCGCACGAGGCACCTATTTCGTCTTCATGGGTAACAAGAACCACAGTGAAACCTTGTCTTGCCAAGCTCCGCAACTGATCAACCACCACTTCGGTATTTGTCTGGTCGAGCTGACCGGTAGGCTCATCTCCCAAAATGAGTGACGGATTGTTGACCAAAGCCCTGGCAATGGCGGCCCGCTGACGCTCCCCTCCCGAGAGGCGGTTGGCCCAGTGATCCACTCGATGGGAGAGTCCTACGAGATTCAGGGCATCCAGAATCTTCTTCCTGCGTGAGTGGCGGTCGGACTCGGCGTAGATCAGGGGAAGCTCAAGGTTTTCAAATACGGTGGAGTTTGCCAAAAGGTCGCAGGTTTGGAACACAAATCCCAGCTCACGATTTCGAAAGTTGGCTTGTTCTTCCCGGGAAAACTTCAAAATATCATGGCCCTTGAAAATATACTGACCGCCGGTCGGAGGATGGAGCAGCCCCAGGACATACAGCAGCGTCGACTTTCCGGAACCCGACGGGCCCATTATGGCTACCATCTCTCCTTTGTGAATCGTAACACTTGCAGCCTTGAGTGCGTGAATGACATTACCGCCGTCGAAATAATCCTTGACCAGGTCTCGGGTTTCAATAATAATTTCCCTTTCCATTAGCGCAAACCGTACCTCCGGGTGAAGTCTATTCTCAAGAAAGGCCAGTATACCTCATCCCCGGTCCTATTCCTAGAATGTAATAGTCTCCCGGTCGTCACTCCACGACCACGGTAATGCGTGCAGCTTCTCTGTCGGGTGTTACTGCGTGAATCACATGTCGTCCCTTGGAGGGTTTCCAAAAAAACTCGTACGGGGGAGGCGTTTTCGTCAGTTCAACTCCGTCCACGAACCAGATTACGTGCCGAACCACCGGCTGGGGAAGGGCTCGAAGAAGAACTCGGTTGGGATGATGCGGAGACAAGATGAAGCGGTCCGCGTCGTGTGGGTTGATGATCTCGATTGGAGATCCCTTTCCGGAAAGTCGTGGCGCCGGCACCATATCCCCGGGGATAGGCCGTTCGGAATCCGGTGGAAACCGTGGCGAAAAATCCTGCAGACGGTATCTTCCTCTCGTGTGCCGGGCTTCCCGTCGGAGTATCCATCGTGCATACGGACTGCCGAGATAGTGGTACTCGCTGTCGTGGGGAAGCTTACACACGGCGGGTTCGTTGGCTGCCATCACCAGTTCTTCGGTCCTGTGGGGGCATGAAGGTCCGGCGAGCATTCCGGACATGGAGCACACGGACACTTTCTTCACTCCGGCGGGTTTTTGGAAAGGCCCGGGATTTGTAGCTCCATACAGGTACCGGATAATGTCTTTGAGGATCGGGCCGCAAGCTCGAGCTCCGGTCACGCCGTTGTTCGGTCGGCCATCGAAATTGCCGGCCCATATCCCGACCACGTGTCCGGGGGTATAGCCGACTAACCAGCTGTCCCTGTAATTGGTGCTCGTTCCCGTCTTCAGGGCTACGGGAAAGCCGAATTCGAAGTAGCCCGGGTTTCCAAAGGTCAGGAGCCGGGCGGACGGGTCCGAGAGGATATGCGTGACGATGTAGGCCGCTTCGGGAGAAAACACTCGGGCTTCGCCGGTCTCTTCTTCTCCCTGCAGCACTTTCAGATGTCGAAACGCTCCGAGGTCGGCCAAGGAAGCGTAAGCCTGTACCAGCCTGTAGAGGCTGACTTCAATGTTCCCGATTGCAATTCCCAGCCCGTAGAACTCAGGGGATGACGACTGCCGGTCCGTCAACTCGAGCCGGTTCAACAGGCCGTATACCGTATCGACACCCAATGATCTTGCCATCTTCACTGCAGAAATGTTCAACGAGTTTCCCAGGGCGGATCGTATGTTCACGGGTCCATAGGAGCGGCGGTCGGCATTTACCGGCATGTAATCGCCATGGGGGGTGGGGTATCTCCGGAACGTGTCGGGAATCTCGGAGAACGCGTGGGAACCCTTTTCCAGCGCGAGGGCATACAGGAAAGGCTTGAGGGTTGAGCCCGCACTTCTCCGGGCCAGGACGGCATTGTTGTAGCCGAAATCTTGAGGGCCGTACTTCAGAGACCCGACCATGGCGACGACTTCCCGGTGAGGAACGGACACGACCATTGCCGCAACTTGGCGGATTCCCCTGCCAAGAAGTCGGTTCCTGTGTGATGAGAGTATCTGCTCCAGGGAGTGTTGAACTTCCAGGTCTATTGTGGTTCGGATTTCGGTTTTGTCTTCCGGAGGATTCATCATGACAAAATCCACCAGGTGTGGGGCTTCCAGAGGGAAATCATTCTTCTCGAAACGAACCGTCTCACCCACAACGGCGCCGAGGCGATCCGGGGAGAGATAACCCAGATTGGCCATTCGTTCGAGTATCCTGTCCTTTTCCTCGAACAGCTGCGTCCTGCCTTTGGCGTGGCGAGGAGAATACCGCGACGGAGACCGTGGAAGTGCGGCGAGTACCGCTGCTTCGGGGACATTGATCTGAGACACGTCTTTCCCCAGGTAGATCCTGGAAGCCAAGGCCGCACCCCGGATGGTTCCGCCCATTGGCGACAGGTTGAGGTGGAGTTCCAGGATTTCGTCCTTGGTGAGTTGCCATTCCATTTTCATGCTTGAGAAGAGTTCGACAATTTTTGCTCCGTACGTCCTCGGTCTGGGCCGGATCAATCTGACCACCTGCTGAGTTATGGTGGACGCGCCGGATACCGTCCGTCCGTTCACGATGTTCGTGTAAAAGGCCCTGACCAACGCTACCGGGTCAAATCCGGGATGATAGTAGAATCGTTTGTCCTCGGCTGCGATCACGGCTTCTTTCAAAACGCCCGGAAAGCTGTTGATGTCACGCCAAACGTTGAATCTTTCCTTGGCGTCCGGAAACAACCGGAGAAGTCTTCCGTTGGAATCAACAACACATCTGCCTGCCTTGAGCCGCTGCTCTTGCGTGGCGTTACGGTAGTCGGGAAGCTGTTGGTAGATCAATGCGGACGCGACAAGCGCGAACACAACGGACGCGACCACGATGATCGCGCCACGTGAAAAACTGCTGCTTCGCTTTTCCGTGATAGGCGATTCGGGGGCCGACAAATCCCCCCTAACCCTCCTTTTCAAAAGGGGGGAACCGGTTTTCCCCCCCTTTGGCAAAGGGGGGCTGGGGGGATTTTCTGTCCGGGCAGCCGAGCATCTCAATGTTCGACGGAAGATGCGTTTCACCAGCGAAAGACTGTATTTTCCTAAGCGTGTCATCGAACACCTTGACTTGAGCGGAGATTCAGCCGGCAGTTTCTAACGCGTTGTTCCGCTTCATTCCGCGGTGATATCGTCCGGCGAAATCGACGAAATCGCGGTAAGCCGCGTCCAGATCGTAGCCCAGCCTATCGGAGTGGGTGGCCATTCCCTGGTGAAACCATCGGTACCACCGGTCGATCTCCAGCGGATCGTCGGGCATGAGCTTATCAAAGATTTCGGTTCCGGGATACGGAGTCACCATGTTTATCTCTACGTAATCCGGTCGGCTTTCCAGGATGAGTTGCTTGGACAATTCGATATCCGCGGGTGTTTCTCCCGGCAGGCCGATCATGAAGAACGCGTGCGAACGGATACCCGACTGTTTCAACAGCTTGACGGCCCGTTTTACGTCCTCGTTACTCTCACCTTTGTGGATCATCTTGAGTATCCGGGGGCTCCCGCTTTCCACGCCGAGAGTCACCCGGCGAAAGTTGGCCTCTCTCATCTTCCGCACAAGTTGTTCGTCAAGCGTATCGGCTCTCACGCCTCCGGTGAACTCAAAGCAGTCGAGCCCATTGGCAATGATTTCGTCGAGCAGTTCCATCGTCCGTTTCTTGTGGACGGTGAACGTGTCGTCCACAATCTTCACCACCCAACGGCCCGGCCTCTCTAGGGACGTCTCGGCCTGTTCCCGGAGGAGTCGGAGCTCGTTGACGATTGAACGGACGGAGCGAAAGCGAACCCGCTTTCCCCAAATGTTCCGAGACGCGCAATAGGCACAGTTGAACGGGCACCCTCGACCCGTGATGAGCACTTCTCCGAAATAGTCGGGTCGGTTGACCAGCGAGCGGTCGGGAATGGGCAGTTCGTCTATATCACGTATCAACACGCCTCGCTGGTTTACCTTGACTGTTCCGTTGTCCCTCCACGCCAGCGAGGGGATCTGCCGAAGCCCTTCATGATTCTGAAACGAGTCCATCACATCGACCAGTGCTTCCTCTCCCTCGCCCGAAATGACCATATCGGCATCGGTGTAGAGAATGCTCTGTTCAGGGAGTACCGTAGGGTGACTCCCTCCGAGAATGACCGGCAGGTCATGGCGTTTAAGGCGCTGCACCAGCCGTTTCACGGTATCCATATTGCCCGAGTTTGCCGTAATACCCACGAGATCCGGTTCTTGAGCCAGTATCGAACGCTCCATCTCGTTCCACACGTCGTGGTCGGCATTCTCGAGAACCTCCACCATTCTCGGTATCCCGCGGTTCATTACAAGTTCCGGGTTGTCCTGCGCTCCTTCTGGTGGTTCAAGGCCCGGGACGGAAACGTTTTCGCCGTCCACAATCGCAGCGTTGTGCCGCCCCGTACGGTTGACATAGGTTGCCAGGCAGATGAGGTTAAGCGGATAGGTCTTCATTTTGGGCGTAGTAACCCCGAACAGGGCGTAAAACGGCGGGCGTACCAATACGATTCTCATGACCCGACGATACCTTTCTTTCACGAAATTCTCAACACGACTATCCCCCCGCATTCAATCAGTTACGTGGTGCAGGCTTTCCGAGACTGTCTCAAAACTGGCAGATCGAAGTGAATCCCGCGCAGAACGCGGGATGGAGTGGATTCGAGTGGACCCTCCCCTGCCCCCCTTTGCCAAAGGGGGGTAAGAGCCGGTTCCCCCCTTAGAAAAAGGGGGGTTAGGGGGGATTTGTTGCAGCATGCCCAATCCCGCGCAGAACGCGGGATGCCGTGATCAGCATCACGTACCGACTTTTGAGACACTTTCTCCCAGCCTGCCTGATCCACTGGTGGGTAAACCCGCAGGCTGGAAAGCCTGCGCCACGTCGGCATGAGGCTCTTTTCCGCGAGACTGAATGCTTTTCCATCCGCGGATTGCTCGATATCCGACTCTTTCATCTCGTCGACGTATCCACTCTCTCACCCAGTGAAGCACGTCGCCTGCTCTGGATACGGTACGCTATGAAGTATCCCAAAACACTTACGGGTACCGACACCATCACTGCCATTATCGCCCATCTCTTCAAGATCTCCAGATCCAGAAGGACGAATTGTTTCAATGCATCGACAAAATGCTGCGAATGGATAATCGGCTCCATGGCTTTCTCAAAGCCGGCCGTGCCCATGATTGATTCTCCGCCAAGAATGAGTGACCCAACATAATAATATCCGTAATATAGGGGGATTACCGTAAACGGGTTGATTATCCAGGTGAACGCATACGCGACAACGATATTGAACCTGAGAACCGTCCGCAAAAGGCCGAGTATCAGGAGGTGCCCGCCTATGGGAAGGCCGAGTGCGACCAGTAGCCCCAGAGCTACCCCCAGGGCATCCACCCGTGGTGGATTGTCCGAAACGGCCAGAGGTTGGAGAAGCCGTTTTCGTAACAGATCCATCCACGTTGAGCGATCCTTCTCAACGGACGGGGCTCCACCGTTCAATCCCAACGGACCGGGCTTGGGGGCAATCTTTTCGTCACTCTTCGGGCTCTCTTCATTCATGGAAAACCATCCGTCGTCCTGGACTGCGTTGGAATGCAGGCGAATTGGCCTCGGGAACCAGCATACTCCGGCATGGGCCCGCCCGCAAGTCGGAGCGGCCGACAGAGGTTCCCTCGGAATGATTTATAACGTCCCGAAGGGACAAGCGATATTAGCCGGGCCTTTCAGAAAGTGTCTCAATAACCGAGGACCTGGGAGAATCGTGGCACGATTGCATTGCATGTCGCAGCAAATCCCCCCTAACCCCCCTTTTTCTAAGGGGGGAACCGGCTGTTACCCCCCTTTGGCAACTGACTCTGCCCCGTACGTGACGCCGTCATTATGGTCACTCTCTCTGAACGAATGCAGGCATTCCGATCTTATAGAACAGAACCATGTCCAAGAGTCGCTCCAGACCGCGCCAAACGGTTGTGGGGCCGGGATCTCCGTCCCCTTTTCGGTTCAAGAAGCCCCCGAGAGTCGCTATGGCGATAACCGCCCAGATCAAGCAAGGCACCTCCTCCGGATGCGGCCGTTGCTTGTCAACGGCCCACAATACCTTCCATTCGTCCTCGCTCAGAATGACGTCGCAGGGGAGATTGGGCGTTTCACGCCCTTGCATTACCAGACGAAATACCCGCCAACCCACAACCATATCTATGGCTAAACATGCCTCGAGGCGGTCGGCAGTGTTGAGCCTTCGATCCTCAATACGACATCCGCTTTTCAGAATGCGATGGTAAATCTCAATGTTCCAGCGGATTTCGTACCAACGCAATATCTTGAGGGCGTGTTCAAAGGAAGTTACTTCTACCGTGGTCAGAAGCATCCACTCAACCGGCTCCGCATCACTAGGAACTCCTATCTCCCGAGCGTAAACCGCCCAAACCTTCACCGAAGGAAGCTTCTTTCCCTTGGGCGCTTGAAGCTCCACAGGAGCATAACGCACCTCCAGCCGAGCGCGGCGAGCAGCACGGGATTCCCTCCGAGGTACCTGGATTACCAGGCCGCCGGCTACGGGCAAGTTACCCATCCTGGTCCAAAGATGTTCCTGCTCGACCTGTCTGTTCCTGGTCTTCTCCGCCCTGACCAGCAGATCCGGTCCTGCCTCATCAATCTGCGCCTCATAGAAGAGCTCGTAGATGTCCGACTCCCGATCTCCCACGCTCACCAGCTTCGTATCAGGGCAAAGGGCTTGGACCTCTGCCACGGCACGGTAGCTCTTGAGCCATTTGACGCTTTCCTTTTCCTCTATTGGTAATTCCTTGCGTCGATATTTCTTACCGGCCTCAGCAGGGTCGCGAGCCCAGCATTGCACATCCAAAAGCCCAAGAGGCGTGCCTTCCGGCGTGAATGCCATGGTATCGTGTAACAGCAGTCCCTTACCCTTCTGCTTCTTCGTGCCGATCGGGCCGATGCCTTGCGTGTTCGGGTGCGATGTGTAGTTCAACGTTGTGGTGTCCTGCACCGCCAACACGACCTCATGCTCTTTGATCCGTCGGGCCGAAGCTTCCACGTGAGGCTTGAGAATGACTTGCATATCAATCTGTCGGTTGTCGAAGAAACGATATGCCCCCTTGGCCTTGGCAGTGGAGCCGTTACAGGCCTGCGGAATCAATGCCCCGGGCTGAGCGAAAAAGTCCTCGGCGATTTCCAGCAACCTTGCCGTGAGTCGTCGGTCAAATAGATCCAGTGCTCCAAACTCCTCATCGGCCCAACTCTTGAAATGGTCGGGCCCGTCTGTCATCTCAAGACGCCTTGGCGCCTCCGCACAGAGGATTTCCCGCCAGTTACGCCTCAAAGGATGCAAGAAAATCTTCTTCTTGCCGGTGGAGGTTTTACCGTTAGGAAACTGCCTTGACCGTCCTGCGGTGTCGCCTACGTAGGTCCAATTGGATGCATGATAACATGTTCCGTTGAAACGCGCAGGGTCGACAAAGGTTTCTGCCAGGACCGGAATGTACCCATATTCATCATTCCAATCGTTGCCCAGCCGCGCCATGGTCCGGCTCAGAACATGGGACGCAAGGTATTTTACCCGTATCTGCGGAAGTATCAGAAATCGACTATTGCAGACCACTCGGTGAACATTGGCATATCGGGCCTTTTCAGTCCAGCCGATCCATTTATCTCGTTGCTTCATCCGTTTGGTGGCCCCGGAAAAACTCAGTGCGGCTAACCATCCGAACTTTCTGCTTCGAACGAGGTAGCGGATCCGTGGCCCGCACAGCGGTCCACTACCGAGATAGTGAAATTCCTCCATCAGTGCTTTCCATATACGCGCCTCCTCGCTTCGTGAATTCACAATCGGAAGGAAATCAATCTTGCCCAATTCATGCAGTTCGCACTCAACCTCGGAAATCGCAGGCAATTCGTACGGTGTGGTCCTGGGATTCGTCCCAAACCCGGGAACAGGATCAATCTCTGGAAGCCGAACAATTTCCCGCCTATCCAACTCCAACAAGAGTTTGCGACAGCTCCCGTCTTGCAGCTTACCGCTGGGCCCGCGCCAGTCGAGCCACTCACATACTCGGCGGGACAACCTACGACGAGAAATCTGCGGATCAGCTTCCAACGTAGCCTTGATCCCATCAATAACCTCCGAACCTATTGCCTGGCCACATAACCTCATGCCCCCCTCTATAACCCACTACGTTGACGGCGTCAAGTGTGGGTTACAGTCAGTTTTCTAAGGGGGGACAAGAGGGCATTGCCCGCGGCGGCATGGTAGTCCTGCATGACCGTTGGCTATTTGGTTGCCTGTTGGAGCCCGGACACGACGAAAACATCAGCTATCTGCTGCAGCGCTGAGCCTCAACACAAGCGCATTGTAGTGAGGCGGGGGCATCGTTCCGTATGCTGTTTGGATACAATTCGACCAGCTTTCTCACTCCAGGCATACAGTTGCTTTCCCGGGCCAACTTCGGGTACGATGTAGACTCATCAAAGTCGGCCCCACCGAGGTACCGGATCCAGGTCTCTATGTTCCGCTTCGGAACCACAATAACGATTCGTTCGTCGGGTGCTCTTCCGGACTGCCCAGCAGCGTCAAGGGACTCCTCCAATCGACGAACGCGGTCTTGGACCGACAAGTTGTCCGCGTCGATAACCACGATAAGACAAAGACTGAGGTGATGCGATTTGCTGCGGTAGGCTTGAACCTCCTCGGGGAAATGCTGGAGCACGAATTGCGCACCACATCCGCGACCTTTGGGAGACCGACGAACAGTGGTCGTACGGGCATCCGCTCTCCCTGTTTGCTTCAGAAAACGGCGTACAAACACTTCATGCCGGCGATCTTCGCAGAGGATGACGGTCTGAACGCGGCGTTTACTCATGAATCCAGCCCCTGGCTACAAGCTCGTCGATGGGGAGTCCCGTTTCCGCCTCGTCAGTGACCGGTCGGACACGAACCGGCCCCTCACCATCTCTGTCAAACCAATGTCCGGATGAGGCGGCCAGGTAGTTAATCAATTTGGGATGATGCGATATGATCAAAGCCTGTTGATTCGTATCCGTGCAACGATCATAGAGCGCCTGGAACCAAGGCTCTATTTCCGGCAGTGCGAGGAAATTCTCGGGTTCGTCTATGCAGAGCACGCCTCCCCCCCGACCATCTTCAGGTAGACCGCAATGAAGAAGGGTATACAGGCCACCAGAGCCTTCTGACCGTCCGACAACTGATCGAAACGATAAGAGCGTGATTCTGCCGAGGCTGAGCCATTCGAGAACACTACCTCCAAAACACGATGGACATCTCCCGCTTGGCGAATCTTGAACGAATCGAACCCGTCGAGTATTTCACGTAGTTCGCGCGTTAGGTCGAAAACCTTTCCCTGGTGCTCTTGCGAAAGATAGCGGTACCAGGAGGCGAAATCCTCGAAGGTGATGCGTGGTCTGGTGCTCTCCTCCGCGCTCTCGCTTGTCATTAAGTGGGGGTTGATCCGCACAATGAGAAACCCGTGGACACTCTCTTTGAACCAGCTCAGCAGCTTGTTGTCATGCCTGCGCTCCACTACGGACAGCCCTGAGAGTAACCAATCGAAAGAGTACTTTGGACCCTGTGAATGATCATCCCTGTAAAGCTGGACGCTTCCTTGATCGAACTCGAAAAGCGGTCTGTCGTTGAAGTAGAGCAGTTCTTTGTGCACCCTTGCACGGCCGCGTTCCCGTTCATGTTCGACAACAAGAGAGTAGCGGTATACCCCTCCGTTTCCGTCGAGTTCCAATTCGCAGGTTAGAGGTCTGGCGGTCAATCAGCGGCAGAGATCGCGCTCCGCGAAAAGCTCCGTCATCTTGCCTTCTCCGTCGAGGAATTGCTGGATCCGTCCGAGCAGGTCAAAGACAGAGGACTTTCCTGTGCCGTTGGGTCCCAGCATCAGGCTGACCGGTCCGGGTGAAAACTCGAAATTGACAAGACAACGGAAATTGTCCGCGTAGATCTTCTTAATCATTTTACCCTCTCGGTCGATCTGTCGTTACGTCGGTCTCGGGAAGCGGCCCATGGCATCCCCATCCGCTATCGCAGACCACCCGGCGGGTGGAGCCCGGTTGATTCTCCTGCCGGAGATAGGCTGCAGGCTGATAGCTTACAATTCAGGACATCGGCATGGATTGTAACAGCAACGACTCGGACCGAGCAAGGCTCAAATCGGTTCCGTTATCCTCCGACCGGTTGACTTAATCGATGACCGTTTTTTCTCAGAATGGGTTCGTTGTGGCTATTGTGGGGAAAAGAGACCAACAAGGCAGGTAGCGGGGATAGGAGAAGCGGGACGGAGCCGGCGTCGGCATGCGGCACCCTATTGCGGCAATGCCTACCGGAGATTTCAGAGGAAGGGCCGCGGTGTACCCTTCCCTTTTCTCTACGTCCCGCCTCGTCTTCTCCCCTTCTCCACAAACAACCAGCGGAGGATCTACCACGGCAGAGGAGAGTATCAGGCTTCACCGCGCTGTTGCAGAGAGGCGACGGGGCTGTTGATATAAGCCGTGCCGGCCGGGACGTCGGCACGGCTCAGCGGAAATTGACACAAAGTGTCGTTGAGACAACGAGTTACCGGATTTCCGTTTTTTCTCCCACGGTTCGTGAGAATCTACGCAATTACCTTCAAGCGCCCGGCCGAGGGATGTCCACACGCATTACCTCCTTTGGTAAGGGGCCTCGGGACCGGGAATCATTGACGAGCAAACCGTTCGAGAGGAGAAAAGCTTCGTCCATCTTGTTTGGGTCAGTATGGAAACAGTAGTAATCAAGATGTGTGCCATGAAAAGCATTGTGGAGATAACAGATTGCTATTGCAGCGGAACCTTTGCAGAGAATGTGCATATCGACAAGTTTTGCGAGGGCCATAAGCCGACATTTCGGTACATTGTCGTGTTACGTGCTACATGGCGGTATGACGCGAGGTAACCCAATCCCTCCCCCCTCATATTCACCACGCGCTTATCGGCCCGCCATTCTTCGGAAAGGAATGTTTGAGCCGCCATGGGATCATACTTGCAGCCACTTAGATTCGTGATATAGTCAACTTGACCGTCGAGTGCGACAAACCGGAATGAGGTATCTGGAGGGCACTGTGGAAAGACGGAGAATCGACGCGGATGTTGCGCTTAAGGACATTCGCTCAGGAATGACCGATGCCGAGCTCATGGCGAAGTACCGCCTCTCCGCCAAGGGGCTTCAAAGTCTGTTCAACAAGTTGTTGCTCGCCGGGTTGATAGAGATCGAAGAGCTTGATCTTAGAATGCCGACCTTCATGGGCACGATGTTTGTGTCGCAGATAGTGTATCCGCCGGCAGCGGACGGGAAGAGCGATGTCGGTGACTCAACCGCGGGCAATCCGCCTTCTGAAATGAAGCTGACGACGGTAATGAAGGACATCAGGTTGGGTGCAACGGATTCCGAGCTGATGGAAAAGTACCATCTGTCTGCGCGGGGATTGCAGAGCCTACTCGAACATCTCGTCTTCTCCGGTATCATAAAGCAGGTCGAAGTCGACCAGCGTCTGACTTCCGTGGATTCCACAGTAGATGTGAACGGCCTTCGAAAACGCTTTACGGCGAAGTGCTCCGATCACGCAACAAGGAAGCCTCATGCCCACCGCCGGCAATGCCCCGCATGCGGTAGACCACAGGAAGCCGAGATGGACGAATGTCCCGCATGCGGTGTCATCATGTCGAAATACAAGGACAAAGCGGAAAGGGAACATGAATCGCTGGTATGAGTTTCCTCCCGGAGTTGTGGTGCGAGAACAATACCTTCGACTGATCGTAACCCTGCGGAAGAAGAAGATCGGTCGACTCTACGAGGGTGTTGACCTCGGCCTGCGCCACGTTGGCCGGTCGTCCATGGTGTTGAGGGGTTGAACCATACGGGCGGCCACAGGGGGCCGCCCCTACACCGATCCCCAGTGCCCGGGCACACCTACCAACCCCTGGTACACGAACCATGATGTAGGGGCACCCCCCTGGAAACTGTCTCAAAACTGTCGGTGTATCGAAAATCGTGGCACTACTCTACCGCATGTCGGAACAAATCCCCCCTAACCCCCCTTTTTCTAAGGGGGGAACCGGCTCTTGCCCCCCTTTGGCAAAGGGGGGCAGGGGGGGATTTGTCTTGGGCTCCACTTCATCGTGCCACGATGTTGCCGGTTCTTCGGAATTTTGAGACAGTTTCCCTGTGGGTGCCCGCCAAAACCGAGGACTTTCATGATTCGTTGTGGCTTGCTGAAAGCCGGAAGCCATGGAAGTTTAGGAAGCGTACACCAAGGACCGTAACCATGACCGACATGAATCACAGACCACGGAAGGCGATCATCATTCTCGGCATGCACCGCAGCGGGACATCGGCTCTGGCCAAAGTGGTCAACCTCCTGGGTGTAGACCTTGGAAAGAGCTTCCTTCCGCCGGATTCCGCCAACCCGAGCGGCTACTGGGAGCACCTGCACATCTATGACGCGCACGAGCACATGCTCAATCGTCTGGGCAGGGTGTGGCATTCCCTCTTTCCGTTTCCGGAGAAATGGTGGCTCGATCCCATTGTCGATCCGTACCGGGAAAGGTTGATAGACATTCTCCGGACCGATTTCTCCCGGTCCGACCTCTGGGGCTTCAAAGACCCCCGACTCTGTCGCCTTATGCCCCTATGGCATTCGATCTTCAGCGAGGTCGGCTGTGAGCCGCACTTTGTTTACGTGATACGCAACCCGGTGGAGGTGGCCGAGTCTCTCCGACGGAGAGACGGATACTCGTGGGATAAATGCTTCATGCTCTGGTTGCTGCACGCTCTGGATTCAGAGAGAGAGTGCAGGAGATATCCCCGGGTATTCGTAACATACGACCGGATTCTAGCCGACTGGAGAGCCGTTATTACACGGATCTCCGAAGAGCTTCGGTTGGAGTGGCCGATCAGGCCTTCGATCGTTGAAAAGGAAGTCTCCTCGTTCCTCAACCCCGACCTCAGGCATCACAGGAGTACCACATCCGTCGCGAATCGGGAATCCACGCTCTCCGTGCTTGCTTCGGAAATGTATCAGGTACTCCTGGATGTCGCCAACGGAAAGGAGAGTCTTTCCCCGGAGATGATGTCCCGGATCGAAGCCCGCTTCGAGCCGGAAACGGCTTATATGAGCCGGCCCATACTCATGGAAGAGCTGAAGTCCTTGAGCGCGAGGCTGAGCGAAGCCCAAAGCTGGGTATGGCCCATAGTTCAGGAGAATGCGCAACTACACCGCAAGGAAGATCAAATGAACCGGATTCTTCAATCCCGGTCATGGAAGATTACAGCGCCTCTAAGAAGAGTACATGAACTCATTGGTGGGGAAGGCTAGACCGAGGAGTCATTAGGGCAGGCTGTGGAGTCGGACGCAACGACCACGTCGGCATCTTGCGTAATACCCCTCGACCCGTTACTATTGACTCACTAGGAAACAAGGAATTCGTACGGGTAATGAACCCCACCAATTGCATCACAAGCGAGCCCCCCCCCTCTGCGGGAATTCTTGAACCCCTTCAGACTACTGTTCTACCTGCTGAAGAACCGGGAGATCATCTGTCTGTTCGCATGGCGAGAATTTGAGGGAAAATACAAGGGAACCTACCTGGGGCTGGTCTGGGCGTTCCTGAGCCCTCTTCTGTCACTCGCGGTCTATTTCTTCGTGTTCAGCATAGTGCTCGGTGCCAAATTCGCGTCAATGGGAGGCGCGGGTCGATCAGACTTTGCACTTATCCTCTTTGGCGGAATCGTCGTATACAACATATTCGCGGTCTCCGCTTCAAAGGCTCCTCTTTCGATTGCGGAACAGATCAGTTTTGTGAAGAAGGTCGTCTTTCCTTTGGAGATCCTCCCCGTGGCCGCTCTTGGTGCGAGTCTCTTGCATGCCGTCCTGGGATTGTTGATGCTGATTCCCGCTCTCTTGATCTTCTCACCGAAGATCTCGTCCACGCTGTATCTCTTCCCATTGGTGCTGATCCCGATGGCCGCGTTCAGCTTGGGAGTGAGTTGGTTCTTGGGGTCCCTTGGCGTATTTGCCAAAGATCTGGGGCAAGCAATTGCCATTCTGCTTCAGCTCCTCTTTTTTGCAAGCCCTGTGCTCTATCCGCTGTCCGCGGTGCCTGAGTCCCTTCACATCTTCATGAGGCTCAACCCGCTCACGACGATTTTGGAGAATACGAGACGCACTCTTGTCCTTGGACAAGGGCTCGAGTGGGCATGGTGGGCGCTTATTACGGTCGTTTCTCTGGTCCTCATGCAGTTCGGATATGTTTGGTTCATGAAGACAAAGAGGTATTTTGCCGATGTCTTGTGAAGGCGGCATGGCCGGTATGCGGCCTGAAGAGCAGGTTTCTAAGCCTTCTCCGCAGGGCAATGAAATCGCGGTTTCGGTCAGAGGCCTCGGGAAACGGTACAAGATCTATAATAGCGTGGGTGATCGGCTCAAGGAACTGCTCCTCTTGAATCGTAAGCGGTTCCACTGGGACTTCTGGGCCCTCCGAGGCGTCGACCTGGACGTTCGGAAAGGTCATACGGTCGGCGTGATAGGACGGAACGGCTCAGGAAAAAGCACGCTCCTGCAAATTATCTGCGGCACGGTTGCCCCCAACGAGGGCATGGTGAAAACCTATGGACGGATTGCAGGGCTGCTGGAACTGGGTTCGGGTTTTCATTCCGAATTCACGGGCAGGGAGAATGTGTACGTGAATGCAGCACTCTTCGGTCTTTCCAGAGAGGAAACGGACGAAAGGTTCCAGTCCATCGAGGATTTCGCCGACATCGGTTCCTTTATCGACCAGCCGGTCCGGAGCTATTCCAGCGGCATGTTCGTGCGGCTGGCCTTTGCGGTAGCCATCAGCGTGGAGCCGGACATTCTCGTGGTGGACGAGGCCATGGCCGTTGGTGATGAGATGTTTCAGCGGAAATGTTTTCAACGTATGAGGGACCTGAGGGAGCAAGGGGCAACCATCTTGTTTGTATCACACTCTGCAGTAACTGTTACCGAACTGTGTGATACCGTCAGCCTACTGGATCGCGGCGAGCTCATTCTCTGCGGACCGCCCAAACATGTGTTCGCCAGGTACCGACAGTTGGTGGCGGCTCCGTTGAATCATTACGAGGAGGTTCGCGACTCGATAGTGTCGTTGAACTTCGAAACGGGCGGTTCCGATGACGAAGAACCGGAGTTCTCAGGCGAACGGCCCGGCCTATCGGACGATCTGACGGAGCAAGACCCTCCGGGGTTGGAGGCCTTCCTGGATCCTGAGTTGGCCCCCGAGACACAGGTGTCATATGTCCCGCGCGGCGCGCGAATCCTCAATCCGCGGCTGACCACGGATGACGGCACGCTTGTAAACGTACTGGTAGGTCGGCACCGCTACGTCTACTCGTACGATGTCATTTTTGAATCCGAAGCCCGTTCCGTGAAGCTGGCCATGGTCATCAATACGGTCAGTGGATACGCTCTTGGCGGTTCCCGTCATTCCTCGGCGAGTAATCCCATACCGAGCGTGAGAGAAGGTATGAAGGTCACTGTGCATTTCAGGTTTCGTTGCCTCCTTCTTCCCGGCATATATTCGATCAATTCGGGAGTGCTGGGGGTCGTGGGAGACGTGGAATTGCACCTGCACCGGATCCTTTATGCTATGACCTTCCGGGTCATTCCTCACGGGTCTGCACATGTGACCGGACCGGTGGATTTCCTCATAGAGCCGCAAATCCGCCTCCAATGAGCGTCGGCGACGACGGATAATCCGCACCACCGGGCGAAGCTTGGTGGGGAAAACGGATCGTAAAAGGGAAAGGCAAAAGAAATCAAGTGATCAATCCGGACGGCAGCTCGATCGAGCTCATAAGTGTGCATATGCCTAAGACGGCCGGTTCGAGCTTCAGGGACTTGCTTCTGCGGATCTACGGAGAGGAAGGCCTGGTATGGGACTACCATGACACGCCTCTGGACCCCGCCGTGTTATATAACACGGATCGAGATGCCTGGCTGCTGAAGTCGCGTGAATTCATCGAGCGTCTTGGGGCCCCAAAGAGAGCGATCCATGGTCACTTTCCTCTTCGGAAATATGTAGGATACCTTCCCAACGCCAAAAGGATTACGTGGGTGAGACATCCGGTCGATCGTCTGTTGTCACACTTCTTCATGTGGAGGACCCGTGACGACTTGCCCGATCACACACTGTATCGCCAAGTCAGACTCAGTCAAATGGACCTCTCGGAGTTTGCCAAGATTCCCATGGTGCGAAACGTGATGACCCGCGTGTTTCTACATAACGTCCCGGTGAGCAGTTTGTTCTTTATTGGAGTACAGGAACACTACCGCAAGGACGTGAAGGAACTCAAGGCGCTTATGGGATGGCCTGCGATTCGAATTGACCGAACCAATGTTCAGCGCGATCCCGATTATGCCTCTTTCAAGCAAGAAGTCTTGAATGACCGACGCCTCATGGCACTTCTCACGGATTTGAACAGCGAAGATATGTCCTTTTACGAGGCGGTTTTGGCGTCAAGAGACGACCGAAGGAGCGGCCGAAGCCCATGGCAGCGCCTCACGAGAATATTGCGGACGATTGCACATTAGGAGGACTGTATGGACGCAGGATCTACTAGGTCCGACCCGGAAAATCGCCCGCAGCAAGGCCGCCGGCACGAGATGACCAGACGCAGATTTCTGGTACTGGGAGGGCAGTCGCTGGTACTGGCGGCTTGCAGCGCCGGTGGTACATTACCCGTTGCGGCAAAGCCCGGCACGTGCCTCGATCATACTCAGGCCCTCGAGTTGGGACGCTGCACAGGCGTGGGAAGTGTGGCCTTGATAGGACCATCCGAGGTTGACGCTGCTTCGTGGCAGTGTTTCGAGTTCATTTACACTGTGGGAAGAGCGGTTATGGCTCCGGGCAGCGCGATTCGGATCGCGATGAGACACGTACTTCCGTGGTCACCTGCCCAAACGGATCGAAAGGATGGTCCCGGCTTTGTTAGGGCATTTGCCTCAAATAGTTCCCGTCTCTCGGTGGTGGGATGGAACGATTATCCCAACAAACATGATCTCTTCCGCCAACATCATCCTTGGCAGAACGTGATCGAAATCGTCTGCGAGAAAGGCATGCCCCCGGGTTCACAGATACGAGTCGTCTACGGTGACCGCTCGCTGGGAGGTCCGGGCACAAGGGTTCAAATGTTCTCCGAACCTCGGTTCCGTTTCCGCGCATACGCCGACGTGTCGGGCCAAAGGGTCTTTCTTCCGTGTGAGCCCGATCTTTCTATCCGAATCCGCAGTCTCAGTGCCACGGACTTAAACATAGTTGCGCCGGGGGAGACGACGGTCCGGCATCCCACTTCCGTGGTGGTCGGCGCTCGCGATGCGTATGGGAATCAGTGTTCAGGCTACACGGGGCAAATAGCCTTCTCCAGTACTGATAGCGAGGCAGCCCTGCCGGACCCTTACGAGTTTTCAAGCAGTGACGATGGGCATAAGCGATTTGAAAGCATCCGTCTTCGGTCGGTGGGGTATCAGGCCGTTTCCGCCGCGGACAATACTTCGTCGGCCCGAAGCAATCCCATTAGGGTGGACGCGGGCGGAGGCAAGAACCGCCTGCTCCTGTGGGGCGATCTGCATGGACACAGTCTTCTAAGCGACGGCCGTGGAGAGCCGGAGGAATACTACCGGTTCGCTCGCGATGTCGCCTGCCTCGATGTCTCCGCCCTCACGGACCACGACTTCTTGCTCAGTGATGAGCGCTGGGATCGATCGAAAAGAGTCACCAATGATTTCTACGAACCGGGCAGTTTTGTCACACTGCAAGGGTACGAATGGAGCGGTCTTCGCAATCGGGGAGGGGATCACAACGTGTACTTCATTGACGACGATCCTCCGCTTTACCGGTGCAATACCTTCTACGACAAACGAAATCAACATGAATATCACGGACCCACACCTCGTGTGGACCACGTGATGTTGCTCTACCGAGTCTTGCTTCGGAATCACGGAGAAAGATCCGTCCTTGCGATTCCGCATCATGGGGGTCGCACTGCGGACCCTCTGTGGCAGGAACCCAGGCTCCAGCGCCTCGTCGAAATGTTCAGCGATCACGGGAGGTTTGAAGCCTGGGCAATTGATTTCCAAAAGCGAGGGCACCGTCTTGGGTTTCTTGGAAGCTCGGATACCCATATAGGTCGCCCGGGATTCAGCTATCTGCCCTGGACCGTGGACACCAAGACGTGTCGAAAACCCGGTAAGGGATTGGTCGGCATCTATTCCCTTGAGAAGACGCGAGAGGCTGTATTCGACGCGTTATACGATCGCCGTGTATACGCAACGAGCGGCGAGCGCATCGTATTGAGCGTGAACGCCGACGGTCATGACATGGGCTCGGAATACGCAGCTGAAGAGCCGGTGGAACTCCGCGTAGAGGTGATGGGAACTGACGACATCGCCGTCGTTGAGGTATTCAAGAATAACAGGGCCGTGTATCAGGTCAAACCCGCTGCTCAGTCCTGCGGGTTTACGTGGACGGACAACAATTTTCAAGGGACGAAAAGGGCCTCGTATTTTCTGAGAGTGTCGCAGGTTAATGGGGGACTGGCAGTGTCGAGTCCAATTTGGGTCACAAGCGGCTAACCCCGTCAAGGATGTATTACCTCGCGCTCGCACGTCACCGGCGGAATATTGCTTCGATTATGGAATAAGAAAAGGACCGACAGGAGGAGTGTACGAAAACTATCATGTGATTACAGGTTATTGCACCCCCCCATGTCCCTGCCGAGACAGGCGAATTTGAGAGCGTCCGCACACCCTGTCCGATTTACTCTCCCGATGCGTCGGGAGAGAAAATCATTGAACCGTGGCGGACGACGAAAGGATAAACTCCCAGTTCCCTGATCCGACATTGATGGGTATGTAGAGATGCTTTCCCCCTATATCGGATTCCGTGCGCTTCAGATCACTTGACAAAACAGTCCTGACTATTGATCCGTTTTCATAGACAACGATGTTGTCGTCGGCCCCGGACCGGTCGGGAATATAGACCCGAGCGGTCGTGTTCCCGGGAATACTTACTCTGAGACTAAAGGTCTCGGGTTCTTTCTTCCATTCTACCGAGACCTTTCCGCGAGGAGTCATAAGAAATCCTTTTGCCCATGTAAGATGTCCATCAGAGTGGGGGCGTATTCGAATTCTTTGCCATCCGGCTTTCAAGGGCCTGATCCCAAGCACTTCGCTCAGGAAGAGACGTGCAAGGTGGGCATTCCAGGCATGTGCTCTACTCTGTCTATTGCTCCAACCTTCCCAAACCGTCCCGTCGCCTGACTTCACCATGTAACCCCACCCCGGCCATGAAGGATTGGCTATGATCCTTTTCGCAAGGGCGTCCTGTTCGTAATTCCACAGCATCTGCATGAAATAGTAAGTGAGGTGGGTGGAAGTGGAGAGGCCTTTCCCTGTGACGTACGCAAGAACCTTTTGCGTATCGGAGGCAGGAACAATTCTGAAATATAAGGGCAGCACGCCGGCTCCCGTACTTGTCGTTGAACCTGGATAGCAGTCTCTGTACTTGCCGGACTTCGGATCATAGAACACCCTATTTATGCTTGCTCTCAGCTGTACCGCCCTTTCAGCGTAACGCGTGCTTGCACGAGAATCTCCCAACACTTCCGATATTCGACCAGCCACCAATAGTGCATTGTAATAGAGACAGTTTTCGACTATCAGATACTTGCCCGTCTGGTCCATTTTCGCAAAATCTTCCGGCCAGTCACTGATATGCCAATTCGTGCTCTTGACCAGAAGCCCTGTTTTATCCTGACGACGGCGAAACCAATTCAGCAATCGGGTGACCACGGGTCGACATTCCCTAAGTATCTGCGCATCATTATAGTAGAAATATGATCTCCAGAGCATCTCGGGATAATGAAGAGACCACTCGGGGACGTGACGCTGAAAGCGCCCCTGCGAAGGATATTTGGCGGGGAGGTGTCCGTCGTCATATTGACCGTCGGCAAAGTCTCGGAGAGTCTTGCGCACTATGTGAGGATCCAAGAAATTGTAGAATACCGTTCCCGACTGCATGTCCGCATCACCGAGCCACTGGGACTGCTCCCTGTGGACACAGTCAACCAATTGACCTTGCATTGCCATGGCCTGGGTAAGGACAGATGCCTCGAAAATGCTGTTGAATAGGGGATCGGAACATTCGAAAGCCGCCCTACGTGGAAGGCTCGTTCGCGAATATACACCCTGAACCTTGTCGACAATGAGGTTTGAATTCCATGCCCCACTGAGTTCCACATATCGGAATCCTCGGATTCCAAACCATTGCTGCCAAGTCTCAGGGGCATTACTCGACGGCACGTACATATCGACATTTGTTTCCTCCGGCTCGTCGGCGAGAGAGCGTGCGGCACGACCGTTTGCGAGGCGGTCGGAATACCTGGCGATAACAGGAGATCCCGCTTTGCCCCTTAGCGTTACCCTGGAAAAGCCGGAAAATTCCTTCCCAAAATCGAATATGTAAATTCCCTCCGGCGGCTTGATCCTAACCGGTTCAATGAGATCGACTTGTTTTACCTCCGGGAACAGCTGAGATCGCAATTTGAATTCCGTCCCGACCTCTTTGGCATTCTTCCATGCTGAATCGTCAAATTTTGCTGAGAGCCAATCGCCGGGCATCTTTCCTGCGGTTAGATACTCGCATACAATGTGATTTCTTTTGCCGTAGAAAGGTGATGCCTCATCAAATGGGGTGTCGGCAAGTACCTTCCAACTCTTATCCGTGGCTGAAAGTACGGTCGGGCCGTCCGGGCCCTGCGTCCAAATCTCACACAGGAAACCGGGCACACCGTCTACATAGCCTTGGCCGCTCTTACCCATATAATGAACCATTGCGCAGATGGCATTGGAACCTTTGATGAGCTGTCCGCCGATCTCGTAGGTCACATAGTACTTGTTTTTGTAGGGATTGGAGGGAGCGGGATTTCCCACTCCGGAAATCTGTTTGCCGTTGATGTACAAGACGAAGTGATTGTGCGCAGTAACGAGGCAATATACGCGTTTCGGCACTCTGTGCAATTGCACGGTCTTCCTGAAGAAGGCGTAGTCGTTGGGCGTTACTTGTGTGTCTTCCCATATCCATTTTCCTTCCGGCCGATCTCGATTCATTATGGCCGTGTTGAAAAAGGACTTTGCGCTCCATGGACTGCAATTACCATCGCGGTTCCAGATCCGGACCTTCCAGCCGTAGGCGGTCCTGCTTTGCAAGTCGCCGCCGCCGTACTCGACCGCAACGCTTTGGCCGGACGATACTTTTCCGCTGTCCCAGAGTATGTGTGGTTGCTCGCCGCCGGCCGGGCCGATGCGTTCGACAACAATTCTGTAGGCCTTTTGTTCGTAATCCCGCGATGAACTTCCGACTTCCCATGAGAAGCGCGGGATCGGGTTATCGATACCTATGGGCTCGCGAGAATATTCGGTGGTCAAATTGGTCACATTTAGCCGTGGCCCGGCAGATGCTGCCGTGGTGAACAGCAAGCCGAGAAACAATGCACAGAATCGTTTCATGATGTAGTACACGTTCAGGGTTCCTGTCAATAGCCCTTCAGCCGGGGAGCTCAACCGGAATCATATGAGGTGCCTTGCCGGTTCTATGGCGTTTGACTGAAAATCCGGTCGTTCCCGTGTCCTCGCGGGCCTCGGAAAGATCTCGAATGGTCAGTCAAGAGGCGGGAGGATAGCAAAACCGACGTCCTGTTACTGAAAAGGCTTCTCTTATTTTGTGCTTGACCGTACCTCACCCCCTCCCCTCCGTCAACCGCGTTTTACGTCGCGCCCGTCAGCCGAACACGGCACACTGATGCCGAGTAGTTTGCCAAATCCGTCACTAAAACCCATTCGACAAGTACTCCCGGATGTCTGGTTCGCCGGTTCCCTGAAGCGAAGTGCTCAGGGGGGCCCGGTGTGCCGTTTCCCAGGGACGGCCCGCACGCGCGATCCGCTAACCAGTGAAAGGAATCGAGAATACAACTGCATCGCGCGGGCCGCTGGAGAGACAGACAAATGGTTAGAACTGCTATTTTGTTGGCCGGAAGAACTACCCCTTTCGGATTCGGTTGCAGCTCTCATAAAGTTGTTTCGTTGGGGTATGCTGAGTGTGACAACGATGAACTGGAAGACATTGAGCACGTATCTCTTGAAGCTTTGTGTGGAGACGAGAGTCCCCACCAACTCTGACTCCCAACACATGGATCACGGCACTACCAAGAAAGAGCCTCCTCAAACTGAAACCAAAACTGAACCAGCCGCGCAGTAAGCGGGCCAATTGATAAGAGCACAAAAGAGTCAATTCCTGAGAGCGTTCACACAACAGGGTACATATCAGCAAGATGTTCCGGAATCTCATCCTCAGGAGTCAATCCAATGGGACCGCTACCCCCCTGTATACTAATCCTCGTCTTTTTGTCGTACCGCGAAGATTTCTTCGCTAATCGGCTCCTGCATTGCGGTTCGGTTACACCCGGCGTCTGGAGACCACGAGCAACGTCCCGATCCCCTGCGTAGTACCATGGCACTTGCGAAACCCAAGTTCGTGCGAGACGCCGGTGCCTGCAATCGCCATTAGGTTGCGGTCCTGACCGCCAATCGCCGGTTGGTTGCGGTCCTAACCGCTCCGTGGAACTTTTTCTTCTACTATGTGTATAACTGTGTATAATGAATCTCGTGGAAAGCCGTGAGGTCATAAGGAGGCTCAAAGCCGACGGGTGGTACAAGGTTGACCAAGAAGGATCTCATGTCCAGTTTAAACATCCAACCAAAAAGGGACGCGTAACAGTCAAACACCCGGTGAAGGATATTCCAAAGAAAACCCTTGCAAGCATCAGCCGTCAATCCGGTTTGGAACTTCGGTGACAGTCTGAACACGCGGAGATTGAGAATGGAGACTTATTTAGGATTACTCAGAAAAGAAGAAGGCAGCAGTTATGGAGTGGATTTTCCTGACTTCCCCGGATGCATCACCGGAGGTGAAAGCATGGACGAGGCTTACAGGGAAGCATCAAAGGCTCTACAACTCCATATCAAGGGAATGCTTGAAGACGGAGAGAAAATTCCGGAACCTACTTCACTTGATGACGTAATGGCTGATCCCGACAATCAAGACGCTGTTCCGTTTCTCGTTCAAGTACCCGTGGCCAAGACTAAACGCGTCGATATTACCATCTCGGAAGTAATCCTTAAGGACATTGATGCCTATGCTCGGAAGCACGGTATGTCCAGGTCGGGGTTCTTCGCCAACGCAGCGTTACAGGTTATAAGGGCCGGTTGACTTGATTTGGCGGCGTGGATGCAGTCGAGTAAGGGCAGGTCTTCAACCTGCCCCTCCATTCAGCCGCAACCATCTCCGGCTCCACAACACCCTCCTTTGGCCACTCCAGTACGTCTGCCCTTGAGAGACGCGATGTCGCCGCCCTGGTAAACCGTCTCCAAGCCGTGCCGGATGAAACCGCTCATTTCGACGGGTACAATGTTATGCTGCATGAGGTATTGCTTGGGCGTGCCGCCGATGGCGCTCACCAGAACGGCTCGGCAGTCTTTCAGCGTGCTCGCAAGCTCAAGCCACCGATCGTCCCCGTTTCCAGCCGACGGCGCGTCTCTCTCCTCGATAAGTTCAAAGTCCCCACCTGTCTTGCCCCAAATCTGGAACCTATAAGCGTGACCGAGATGCTGATTGACCAGTATGCCCTCCAGCGTTGCTACGGCAACATACGGCTTGTCGGGGGAGCATGACACGGCCCCTTCCGCGTTACGGGCAAGACACCCTTGGAATTCGGCCGATCTATCGGATCCCAGCAGTCCCACCGCGTCGGCCCTGCATCGTGTGCAGTGCATCATTTGGGGTATCAGTCGGCGAGCTTTGTCCTGGATCTCGGCCATGAGATCCGGGGAAGGTTCGGGAATCTCCGAAAACGGACAATCCGCATTGGGATACATGGCCATACAGTTCTGGATATCCACCCCGAGTTCGGCCATCTTCTCGGCAACTTCCAGTACATGGTGGTCGTTGATACCCGGCACCACAATGGTATTCACTTTGACGATAATGCCCTTTTCTTTGAGGGCTCTTATGGCGGCAAGCTGCCGATCGAGCAGGAGCTCCGCGGCCTGCCTCTTCCGGTAGACCTTCTTGCCGAACCGCACCCAACTGTAGATCCGTGCTCCAATGTCCGGGTCCACGGCATTTACCGTTATCGTGACATGAGAAACATCCAATTCCGCGAGTTCGTCCACGTACTCCAGAGCGTTCAATCCATTGGTGGCCAAACAGAGGAGCATATCGGGAAATCGCTCCCGTACGGCTCTGAGGGTTTCAAGTGTCTTCTCAGGCTCCGCGAAGGCATCACCGGGCCCCGCGATGCCGGCCACGGTAATCATGGGGGCCTTGGCCAGAATCTCTTCAAGGTAGCTCACTGCCTGAGCCGGAGACAGTACTGCGCTGGACACTCCCGGCCTGCTCTCATTGACACAATCGTGCCGGCGATCGCAATAGTTGCACCTGATGTTGCATTGAGGGGCAACCGGGAGATGAACTCGACCGTATTTCCCTTTAACGTCAGCATTAAAGCAAGGGTGATTCCGTATATTCAGTCGCTCAATCATAACCATTCATCCTTATTAGTAGTAGGTGTAACCTATGTCGGACTCTTCCTGTCTAGCCTCGATAACGGCATTGGCAATTCCGTCAAGGAGGCTCTGCGCACCTCGATACCCAAGGTGGAGTATTCTTGGGCCCCCGAACCGATCGTGAATCGGAAATCCCACTCGAACCAGGGGGACCCCCCACCGGCGGGCCAGATAGTATCCCTTGGAATTTCCAATAAGCATGTCGGGTTGCAGGCGCTCGGCGATTTCGGCGATTTCGTAGAAATCCGTGCCGTCCATCACGGTCGGCGGTTCCGGGAGCAACCCTGCAGTCACGCTTTCCACGGCCTCTTTCAGCCGACCGCTCTCACCTCCGGAAGCGCACAAGACCGGCCTGACACCTATCTCTGCAAGGAACGAAGCGAGACCGACCACCAGATCCTCTTCCCCGTACACCACGGCCCGCGTTCCGAAAAGGTATTTGTGACCGTCCACATACGCGTCGACCAGGCGGCCTCGCTCCATCTCGTGCTTTTCCGGGATGGGAGAACCCGATACGCTGCTCAGCGTCCGGAAGAAACGATCCGTCTCCCTAAGTCCCATCGGCATGCCGAGGCTATAGCATGGGACGTTGTAATCGCTCTCGAGCAATCCTCCCGCGGTCTTGGCCTTGTCGAGCGTACGGCCGAACTCCAGGGACGCGGGCGCGCCGCCCATCGCACGGATTTCGGAAAGAGGAACGCCTCCGGATGCAAGCTTTTCATACGTATCCGCGGCTACGTCGTCCAGCGTAGTGGAGATGTCCGGCAAGACGGCGGCTGAACTCCCGAAATCTCCGACAATCTCTTTGAGATATCGGATGTCGGCCGGAGAAACGAACCCCGGCATGATGTTTATTCGGGAATGAGCCGGCCCGCTTCGCGACACCAGCTTCACCACGGCCCTCACGGCCTCATGAAAACCCTCCATGTGCGTTCCGGAAAAGCTCGGCGTGGAAACGTTCACCAACTCGGGACTATCGTACGAGTCCAGGAGATCCTTGAACTCACGCTTGAACTCGTTAATGAACATGGGCGCGTCGTCACCTATTGTTTCGGTCAGACATGTCGTTGCGACTCCGACCAGCCGGCAATCGTACTTGGTAATAACGTTCTTGAGTCCCAGCTTCAGGTTTGGTCCGCCTCCATAAATTGCCTGCTTTTCGCCGAGAGAGGACGAAGCGATATCCATCGGCTCTCTGAAGTGACTGATGATGTAGCGTCTCATGTAGGTGGCACAACCCTGTGAACCGTGGAGATAGGGTACGGCACCTTCTATTCCTTTGAAGGCGAGACATGCACCCAACGGCTTGCACAGTTTGCATGCATTGGTCGTCGACACGTATGATTTGGCCTGTTTTCCCATGGTATATCCTTTTCTCGGAAGTCCCGCTCAGAGCCACATTTCACAAATATGGTCGCACAAGCTGAACCGTCTTCCCGGCGTAGGCCGGGAACCAGTCTTTTTTTCCCGGACCCCGGCCTGCGCCGGGGAGACGGCGGGCATCCCGCGTTCCGCGCGGGACCCCACGGTCCTAACTTGTAGGGGCACCCCCTGTGGGTGCCCATGGCAGGCACAGGGAAAGTGTCTCAAAACTGTCGGAGCGAAGTGAATCGTGCCGTGATGGAGTGGCTTCGAATGGAAATCCCCCCTACCCCCCCTTTTTCTAAGGGGGGAACCGGCTCTTACCCCCCTTTGGCAAAGGGGGGCAGGGGGGATTTGTCTTGGGCTCCACTTCATCGTGGCACGACTTTGCCGGTTCTTCGGAATTTTGAGACAGTTTCTGGGCGCCTGCCCCTACTGCCCCACAGCCGTCACTCGATCGGAGTCCGAGACCGAATCTTCCGGGGCGAATTCCGCGGTTCTTCTCGGCACGAAGTGCCATACAGGGCTCATGACCGAGGAATAGACCTCTTTGGCGAAATTGAGCATTCCTTGGAATCCGGCCAATGCTATCTTCCTTTCGTGGTTGTGATCGCAGAAGCCGACGCCGAGCTTATAGGCTATGGGCCGTTCCTTGACGCCGCCGACGAATATGTCCACATGTTGTTTCTGGAGAAAGCTCGAGAGTTCCAGGGGATTCGTGTCATCCACGATAATGGTTCCCTCGTCGGTGATTTCGTACAGTTCCTGATAGTCTTCTTTCGTGCCTGTCTGAGATCCGACCAGCACAACGTCCATGTCCAACAGCCGGAATGCCTTGATCAATGAGAACGCTTTGAACGCGCCGCCCACGTAGACGGCCGCTTTCTTGCCTGCAAGCGCGGACCGGTACTTTTCCAGCTCGGGGTACAGGGACTCCAATTCCTCTTTGACAAGTGTGCGCGTACGCAGCATGACGTCCGGGTCGAGATCCTCGAAAAAGCGTGCGACGCTGTAGAGAGACTCCGCCATGTCATCCACGCCGAAGTATGAGACTCTCATGGACGGAGTGCCGTACTCGGCTTGCATCATCCGAGCGAGGTCCATAGTGGAACCCGAGCATTGGACCACATTGAGCGCGGCTCCGTGAGCCCGGCCCAAGTCGGCAACCCGCCCGTCGCCCGTGACATTGGCCACGACTTCAACACCCATGCGTTCGTAATATCCGCGTATGATCCAGAGTTCACCGGCCAGGTTGAAATCCCCCAGGATATTGATGCTCAACGGCGAAATTGTGGAGGTGTCCCCGGAACCCATCAATCTGAACATCGCCCGGCATGCCGCGTCGTAGCCCGCTCTCTTGTTTCCTTTGAAGCCTTCCGACTGCACGGGGATGACCGGTATGCCCTTTTCTCTTTCGACTTTACGACTAATCGCTTCCAGGTCATCGCCGATGATGCCCACGATGCACGTGGAATAGACAAAAGCCGCTTCAGGGCTATGGCGGTCGATCAGCTCAACCAAGGCATTGTAGAGTTTCTCCTCTCCGCCGAAGATGACGTCCCGTTCGCGGAGATCCGTGGAGAAGCTGAGCCGGTGAAGCTCGGGTCCTGAAGAGAGTGCTCCTCGGATGTCCCATGTGTATGCAGCACATCCTATGGGGCCGTGTACGAGATGGAGCGCATCGGCTATGGGGTAGAGTACCACCCGCGATCCACAAAATACGCATGCACGCTGGCTTACCGCACCGGCCAGGCTCTCTTTGTCACATGCCAGATCAAACGGGGTATCACCCTTGCGGTGGATCTGGTTCCGACGTTCGTCAAATACTGTTACAGACATTCTTAGATCTCCTCTTTTGCAGCAAGTCGGATGTAGCGGTATCTGTATGCCGCCCGTCAGTCAGGCCTCCGTAGGGTGCCGTTGAGCGCGCCTCAGGTGTGCGAACCGCACCGGTCGCGGTATCGAATGAAGACCGCGAGCGATGCGGTTTGCTTCGCTCACCACATCCTACAGTGCTTGATTTCTTGGTCTGATACTGCGGTACGCCGGGTCGGACCGGCAAAATGCCGGTCCAGCTACTGTCGTTTCCGTTCTCGGGCTCCGGCCCTGAGCATGTCCCATATCTCTTTGCCGGACACCGTGGCAATCGGCCTGCATTAGGCAAGCCGATTCGAGGTGCCGGCCGGCCAGAGCCCCGAAGGGGCTCACCGTGAGATAGGGGTAGGAACAACCGGTTGTTTACCCGGCCGCTCCTCCCTCCGAACCGTACGTGCGGTTTTCCCGCATACGGCTCTCCGGTCGGTGGTCTTACCTCCGAGAGGATTGACGAGCCGCTGCATGGGCTGCAACTACGGAGAACAGCCCCTGCTTGGCAAAGAAGGAATTCGGCCGGCGTTGATGGTCCTTGCCCCTGCCGCGACCACGACGCTTGGAACGGCGGCGAAGGATGCTGCGAAGCCGCATCCGGATCCACTGGTCCAAAGGACGAAACGTGGTGTAATGACTGTGTTTGAAGTACACAAACCAGCCCGCAAGGGTCCGGTTGACTCTCGCAATGATTACCGAAAGGCTAAAGCCGTTGGTGCGCTTCGTTTTGCCGCGAATGGTATCCTTCAACTTCTGCAGGCTTTTGGAACGGGGCCAACGATAGCCGCGCTCAAAGTGGTACCCACGAAAGTCGAAACCACCACGACTCGTAGCATCGACAATGTGCGTCTTCTCCGGATGGAGGGTCAGTCCCGTAGATTGGGTCCAGCCCTGGACCAGACCGAGAGCGGATTGCGCTTCGGCCTTGCTGCGGCACAGAATCACAAAGTCGTCAGCATAGCGTACCATGGCCAAACCAGAGCGAGCCATCAGATGATCCAAGGGATCGAGATAGATATTCGACAACAGTGGACTTATGACCGCACCTTGAGGGGTGCCAAACTCGGGGGTCCAGCCCTGAGCAGTGTCCAGGATTTGCTGTTGAAGAAAGCTCTGAACAAGGCGGAGGATACTCTGATCGCTAATCTGCAGGGCGACACGGCCGAGCAACTCATCGTGCCCTATCGTGTCGAAGTAGGATTTGAGGTCGGCATCCACCACGTACGTGAAGCCTTGTCTCAGGAGTGCACCGACGCGACGAAGCGCGTCCTTACAGCCTCGCCTCGGTCGGAAACCGTAACTATGTTCGGCAAAATCCCGCTCGAAGATAGGTTCAAGGACCTGGCGCAGCGCGGCCTGCACGACTCGATCTCGTACCGTGGGAATCCCCAGTGGACGGCGCTCTTTCTTGCCGGGTTTGGGTATCCACACGCGTCTGATGGGTTGTGGCCGGTAGGTGCCGGACCGGAGTTCCGCTGCAAGCTTTTCGAGGTTACCCTCAAGCTGCGTCTCGAAGTGCCGGACCGTCACATGATCCACCCCCGCACTCCCACGGTTGGCCTTCACACGCGCAAAGGCAGACCGAAGATTCGCAGGAGTATGGACCTTGTCCATCAAGCTGTACCACGTACCTCCTTTCACCCCGTGTTCCAGGGCTGTCAACATGCGGTCTGTCCAGACTGTGGGTTCGACCCAGGACCAGCGGTCCCGTATCGCTCCGGCCCGTCTAGCCCCGAAGGACACTGTAGCCGGTTTGTCTTCCCGTTGTCTGTCCATCATGCATCCACCTTCCTGCCTCCCTTTGCTCCACGCCCATTACGGCGTTTCAGCGCTACTATGGAGGCTCTGACTCCTGTGCGAGTCTCCATCCCGCACAGGTCTCCCCGCTTAACGTACTCAACCGTCCTGACCATTCCATCCCCAACCACCTGGTGTCCCCCTGTCGCCGCTTTACACCCGCTACGTTGTTCTCAGCGCGACAGGTCTCCTATCTCAAGACCTTTTGCCTTTTGTATCAGCGCAGGCCATCGTCAGAATAGGTCTAGGCTTCGCACATGGCTAGCAGGCTCGCCGAGATCACCCTGCCGAAACGGGTTCGTTAACCTACGGACTGGTCGTTCGCCTCCTGTTGCTCTCCACCCCGCCTCACAGCGACGCAGTTACAGGCGGCTACAGGCTGTAGCGTTGACCTGAAGAGGACTTGCACCTCTCTGATTAAGTACGCTCGCAGGCGCACTAGCCATGGGTTTTAACCCATGGTAACGGGCATCCATCTAACCCTTGGCAACGACCCTGGAGGGGTCGACTAATCACGAAGCCCCGTAACTGCGCTTGGTGGACCCCTCCAGGGTCCGAACCTGTTCATGGTCGTCCGCTTCCCATGGGTTAAAACCCATGGCTATTCATGGTGTGCCCTTTCAGGGCAGATGTGTTCACATGCTCTACCTGTGTTGCCGGCGACGCAGGATATGGGTAATGCTCAGGCTTCCGGCCTGGGAACAAGATCGATAAAATCCGCCCTACGCCAGCAGATACTTCTCGGCAGGTCCGCCGTTCTCCAGAGCATCCAAGATTTCATCCACCACTTCTTCGCTCTCGACACCGCGATACCAGTAGGCTTCGGGATATACGACCACTACGGGACCTTCCTCGCAGAGTTTCAGGCATCCCGTGCTGGACACCATTACGTTGAGACCGCGGTCCAGAATCTCTTCTTCTATGTACGGGATCAGTTGGAGAGAATTCTTCTTGATACACTTGCCCTTGGCTTCAGTGCCGCGGAAACTCGCACAGACAAATATATGATGATCGGGTTTTTGCATCGTTGTTTTCCTTATTGTCGGCAGCCCTTTGAGGATCTCCATTCCTGGATCCGGCACCTCGTTTCTTGATTTGCCTTGCACTCCTCAAGGCGCCGACTCCGTTTTCCCCCCGCCCTCCGGGAGGGTGTTGGGGTGAGGGAACTTATGAATCGCCATACCGTGGAGCTGCGCCTTTCGGGTAGGTGCGTTTTCGCCGCGGGACTTTGATTTCAATCACGGTCCCGGGTCGAGCGCCCCTACATAACCAATTCGAAACTCTCTTCCTTTGAGTCCCTATCCTGCCTGTCGAGAAGGACATCCAGGATCTTTTCCAGCAGACGCATGCCGCCGCGGTATCCGACCGTCGGGAAGTAGCTGTGGCCGACGCGATCAAGTATGGGGAAGCCGAAGCGTACCAGCGGGATGTCTTCATCGCGGGCGATGTACTTCATGTACGTGTTGCCCATGAGCAGATCCACAGGTTCGTTCTTGATCCATTGATGGAGCAGGAACATGTCTCCGGGTACGGCCAAGTTCACCGGATGGGGAACGTGGCGGGTTATTTCTTTCATGCGGGTCTCGAAATCCTTGTCCACCGTGCCGGTCACAATGTGGATGGGCCACATGTCGACGGATACCAGAAACTCGGTAAGTGCGATCAATTGATCGGGATCGCCGGCAATTGCAACTTTCTTCCCGTAGAAATACTGGTGCATATCGGTGATAATATCCAGGAGCTGACCGCGTTCGACGTCGATGCTCTCGGGGACGGCCATTCCCGCTGTATTCCTCAGGGTGTCCACAAACCTGTCGACGGCCTTGAGTCCGATGGGCAGATCGAGGATTTCGCACGGTACCTTGCACTTGCTGTCCAGCGCTCGTGCAGCCGCCCCCGATGCCAACCGCCCCAATGCGATCGTTGCTTGACTGTCGCCGGTGCTTCTCAAAGCTTCCACGGTGACGCCCCCCTTGGGGAACATGTCGTACTTGCCGGTCTGCGGCCGATTGAGTACCCCGGAAGTGTCGGGAAACATCACGGTGCGGATTCCCATGACCTCGGCGATGCGCCGGATCTCCTCCATATCGGATGGTTCCACATAGCCGGGAATAAGGTTGATCTGATTGATCTTCTTCCCGCCGGACTCGGCGAAATAATCCACCATTGCCTTTGTCATGCCGGCAAACCCGGTCACATGGGTACCCACATAACTCGGGGTGTTAACGTGGATGACATACTTGCCGCGGGGAATCTTACCGTCCGACTCCGCCTTCCGGGCAATCTGCGGAATATCGTCCCCGATGGTTTCCGATAAACAGGTGGTGTGCACGGCAATTACGTCGGGTTCGTATATGGTGAAAATGTTGTCGATGGCCTGCACGAGATTGGCCTGACCGCCGAACACGGATGCGCCTTCGGTGAAGGAACTGGTCGCGGCCATTACCGGTTCCTTGTAATGTCGCGTGAGAGTGCTCCGGTGATAGGCGCAGCATCCCTGGGACCCGTGACTGTGGGGCAGGCAGTTGTGGATGCCCAAGGCCGCGTACATGGCCCCGATGGGCTGGCATGTCTTGGCCGGGTTAATGGTCAAGATCTTACGTTCGGTGATCTCTTTGGGTGTATGTCGGAGTAACATGCGTCCGTTCCTTCCTCAATCGCTCAATCGCAGGCGTATTTGGCCGTCAGTTCGGGGCTTTCCTGCCAGGGCGCCTTGATATACTTCCAGACCTTGCTGTTGACCATTCGGTCGATTTCTCGGTAGAAATTTATGGCCCCTCTGAAGCCGGCGTACGGGCCGCCGGAATCGTAGCTGTGGAGCTGCTTCATCGGGATACCGGACTTCTGGACTGCGTATTTTTCTTTGATGCCCGCGCAGAAGATATCCGGTTTGTAAATCTCCAGCAGTCGCTCTGTTTCGTACTGGCTGATGTCATCTATTACCAAGGAATTCGGGGACATCTCGGCCATCATTCCGTCGTAGTCCTTGAAACGGAATCCCTCGGACTGAAGTCTTGCCACATCTTCCGCAGACTTGCGCGGGCGGTACCTTTCCGGGTCGGCATGGATTTCCAGTTCCTCGATGTTACGGCTGTCCGCATCGACCTTGAGTGAAGGTAAGACGCTGCGACCCTCGTAGTCGTCCCGGTGCGCGAATTCGTACCCCGCGCATATGGTCCTCATGCCTATTTCCCCGAACAGCTCCTGGTAGTGGTGGGCACGTGAGCCGCCGACAAAAAGCATTGCCAGCTTTCCCTCGCACCGAGGCCGCACCTCTTCAGACACTCTCTCGACTTCAGGCAATTCCCGTGCAATGACCTCTTCGACACGTGCCGTCAGATCCGGGGCTTCAAAGTACTTGGCGATCTTGCGGAGTGACTTCGCGCACGACTTGGCACCGAGGAAGTTGATCTTGATCCACGGAATACCGAACTTCGTTTCCATCATTTCAGCCACATAGTTTATGGACCGGTGGCACATAATGGTGTTGAGATCGGCCGTGTGCGCGTTGGCAAACTTGTCGTAGCTGGAATTGCCGCTGAAAGTAGACACAACGGTGATCCCGCAGTCTTCGAAGATGCGGTCCAATTCAAAGGCGTCCCCGCCGATGTTGTACTCGCCGAGAAGGTTTATCCTGTATTTGCCTCCCTTGACCGTGTCATCAAGCCCCACGACGTGGGTGAAAATGCCGTTGTTGGCAATATGGTGTCCTGCCGACTGGCTCACGCCCTTGTAGCCTTCACAACTGAATGCGAAGACGTTGACGCCGAGCTTTTCCGACATCTCTCGCGCTACGGAATGCACATCGTCGCCGATAAGACCCACCGGACAGGTGGAGAAAACGCTGATGGCTTTTGGCTTGAACAAATCGTAAGCTTCTTGGATTGCCGTTCGCAGCTTCTTCTCGCCGCCGAACACGATATCGCTTTCCTTCATGTCCGTGGAAAAGCAATAGGTCATGAAGTTGTGATCCTCCGGCCCTTCCGGCAGGGTCTGATTGCGGCGCGTCAGCCAGCTATAGAAGCCGCACCCAATCGGTCCGTGGGTGATGTTCACGATGTCTCGTGTGGGCCCCAGAATCACCCCTTTGCAGCCGGCGTACGTGCAGCCGCGCTGAGTAATGATGCCTGGAATAGTCCGAGTGTTGGCGCCGATCTCCGGCATGTCTTGGTTCTCGCCGACTTTGTTAACAACGATTTGATTGGCTCGTTTGCGAGCCACCTTGGTCGGCACTTTGCTCAAAAGGGTCTGTTTGACTTCGTCGGGATCGATGGCTCCAATCCCGAGATCATGAACTTCTTCATTCACTAATTTCATGGCGTTCTCCCGTTAACAAACAATCGGACATCTTGCCGCTTAGTTGTGGATCATGATCCATCCAGCACCTTCTCACCGCCTTCTCCCGTACGCACGCTGACCGAATCGACCACCGGCATGACAAAGATTTTGCCGTCACCGGATTTGCCTGTCTGATTCACTTTCATGATGGTTTTCACCGTCTTGTCCAACAGCTTATCCTGCACAACGAGGATGAGCAGTCGCTTGGGAATAAGGCGTTGACTCTGCCCGAGCTGCGCTATTGCCTCTTCATAGCCCTTTTCCGCGCCTTTTATGATGCTCATGTCCACCAGACCCTTGCCTCTTCCGAGGACCTCCTTGGCCGTCATGGAGCAGATGCCCGCATCGGAAAGCGCTAGTTTGGTTTTGTTCATCATGTTCATGCGGATGACCGCCATGACCTCTCTCATGTCTTCACCTCTTCGATTTCCCCGGAAGCAGTCTCCTTTATTCCCGAACTTATGGTGTAGACTTCCTCCACAGGAGTTATGAAGATCTTGCCGTCGCCGAAAGCACCCTTCTCACCACTGCGGGCCGCCTTTATCACGGTCCTTATGACAAAATCCTTGTCTGAATCCGGTACCACGGTAATAAGCAGCTCCTTGGGGATTTCGTCGTAGCTGATCTCACCGATCTTGATCCCGCGCTGCTTACCGCGGCCTACTACCGATATTTTGGTTACGGCCGGAAAGCCGGCTTCCATCAACGCCGCCAGAACGTCGTCAACCTTTGTTGGCCGTACGATGGATCTGATCATCAACATATGCGTCACCTCGTTTCCTTATTTCGGTCTCGACATGCCTTCTCGGTCAGCCCGCCAAGCCATGCTCAATCAAGAGCTTTTCCAGATCATCCGTATTCATGGGCTTGGGAATAACATGCATCGTGTTCTCTTCGATCTTCTTGGCCAAGGTCCGATACTCGTCGGCTTGAGGATGGGTCGGCTCGAACTCGATAACCGTCTTGCGATTGATTTCAGCCTTCTGCACCATGTTGTCGCGAGGAACGAAGTGGATCATCTGCGTGCCCAGTACGTCGGCAAATGCTTCGATCATCTCCTGCTCGTTGTCCACCTTTCGACTGTTGCAGATAAGCCCTCCGAGCCGCACGCCGCCGGCTTCCGCAAACTTGACGATACCTTTACAGATGTTGTTGGCCGCGTACATGGCCATCATCTCTCCGGACACCACAATGTATATCTCCTGGGCTTTGCCTTCACGGATGGGCATGGCGAAGCCTCCGCAGACCACATCGCCCAACACGTCGTAAAAGGCGTAGTCGAGCTGCTCGCTGTCTGCGTAAGCCCCCAGTTGCTCAAGCAGATTGATGGAGGTGATAATGCCGCGGCCTGCACAACCCACACCCGGCTCAGGCCCGCCGGATTCCACACAGACGACTCCATTGAAACCGGTTCTTCGGATATCCTCCAGGTCCACGTCTTCGCCTTCTTCTCTCAATGTGTCCAGGACACTCTTCTGAGCAAGCCCGCCCAGGAGGAGTCTCGTGGAATCCGCCTTGGGGTCGCAACCGACAACCATCACTTTCTTGTTCAGCTCGGTGAGGCCCGCCACAGTGTTCTGCGTGGTGGTGGACTTGCCGATGCCTCCTTTGCCGTAGATCGCTACTTTTCTCATTTTGGTTGACTCTCTCTGAATGTTTGTTCTGCCATGTGCAGAGCAACACGCGTGCCAAGTGATGTAAGAAAGGAGAAGGATTGCTGTATGTCTTTGAAATAAAAGGCAAGTTAGGAAGGTGACGAGACGGCCCAACTCTTCAATAGGCAAGCCGATCAGGTTGAATTTACATTTTTGTCTAACAAAAGCTCACATTAATGAAATTGTAATGGTCTATGAAATGGGCCAAAGATGCGCTGGAATTCCGAGGACTCAACACTGATTCTGTTGACACGAGATCCGGTCTCTCGTAGCATGGCTCTACGGCACGTCTGTCGCGCATCGTCGTGCCCGGTTATCCGCATCACGTCACGCAGCGTGGTGTTCGGTCGATCGACGTGCTTCGCTATGGGCTGAACGACAAGCTGTTGAAGTTGAAGGGCAACTAAATCATGCATTCCGTTCTCGCATGGATTGACCATGACTCGAAAGCGAGGGAGCGCACACTACGCATCCTTTCCCTTTTCCAGGAAAAGGAAAGCCGTGACGAACTCGGGCTTGGCTCCGTGCGGGACAGCTTCGCCGACCAGTTATTTCCCGGCACAAGTACCATCCAGACGCGCCTCCGGTACATGCTTTTCGTGCCTTGGATTTATCATTCCCTGGAAGAGAGGCGATTGCCTGCGGAGAGCTTTGCGATCCATGCTGACAAGCTGGAAAGAGAGCTGGTTCAGCCTTTGATGGGTTCCGATGATCAGGCCGGCGTATTTGGAAGAACCGCAGGAAAGAGGCTCAAACGGTTGCCCAGCTCCGTCTACTGGGCCGGTCTCGGCATCTGGGGAATACGCCTTACGCACTTCTCGCAGGACGAGTATCACAGGCGCATCGACGAAACCTACCGTCGTTGGAATGCTTTGAAGGCTCTCGAGATGGACGCCAAGGCGCTAGGAGACGACATTGACGTTGAGCAGCGAATGGCCGCACTCAGTTGGCATCCGCGATTGCCAGTGCCTCCGGAAGATTTCCCTTCAAAGGCGGACTTCGCTTTAACCCGGGAAGAAGCCGAGTTCATCCGGGATCGTATCCAGGTCGCTTGCCCCAACAGTCTGCTCTCTTTCTTGGTTTTGCACTGCGAGCCTGCCGACGCCCGCACCCGTGCCCCATGGGAACATCCGGATTTCGGCAGCTTCTCCGAACAGCATAAAGAACTCCTGACCCATGCACGGCTCTTCTCAGAGGTGATGCACGGGGCGGCGCTCTCGTATAACGTGCAGCTCGCCAAGCTTCGAAACCATGACGACCTTGTTGACGAGCATCAAACAAGTTTCCACAAATGGACGGCAAACCTCCCCCTGGAGGAGATAGGCGCCTGGTCAGTGAGCCGCCTCTGGGAGTTAACCATTGATCATGGCCACACCATCAGACCTCAAACGAGATCCTTTGTTCACCAGTGGATCGACCATACGCGAAAGTCCCCCAAAGATCTCCTTTCCAATGTCGATGCACTGAACCTGATCAAAAGAAGGGAAATGAAATTGAAGGGCACGCGCTCCCGGTTCAGAAACCAGAGAGCGCTCGAGCAGTGGGGTGGGTATTCCAGCGTCGGGAGACTCATCTACCGGTGGCCGAATGTGAAGGTGCTTTTGAACGACTTGTACCAGGGCCTGAACCGGGAGGAAGAATGCTGAATCCAAACTCCCGAAGCCTTTATACCTCTGCATTGACCCCTCCGCCGGGAATGGTTTTCGACGAGGCCATTGCGACCACCTTTTCAATGGACCCTGCGTTACTGCTTGAGGCCCCTGTCTACCTGGCTCTAATGGCGGCAGATGGTCAGACGAATCCTGATCCGTTGTCTGTGCTTGAAGCCATCCGCAGGTACTCGAAAAGAATTACCGTCTATGTGCAAAGGGGACGCATCCAAGTGCCCCGGATAGCTAAGCCGAACCCCCTGTTTGGCTTTCTGGAGGAAATGGTTGTCGAGGTGACGGCCCCTGGCGGAGGTGTCTTTCATCCAAAAGTCTGGGCAATCCGTTTTGTCAGCCCTGATCAAAGCAGCTCGATGTATCGCCTGGTGGTGCTGACGAGGAATATGACCACCGATCAATCCTGGGACCTGTCGCTTCAACTCGAAGGCGCGATTGTAGGCCGAAAGTCTGAATCAAATAGACCGCCGGCACATTTATTCAAACTGCTTCCTGATCTGGCTACCGGGCAAACAGACGCGGGCCGGGTCGAGCAAGCGCTCAGATTCGCTGAGGAACTGCACCGAGTTCAGTGGAAACTCCCCGACGGGTTTGATGAACTGACCTTCTATCTTCCGGGAACGAAAGGGTTTGATTGGGAGCCTCCCATGGCGAATCGTTTGGCTGTCATCTCGCCTTTCTGCTCTGACGAAGCCCTGCGAACGTTAGCGAAGCGAACCAAGGCGGCTGATGCACTGATTTCACGGACGGACTCGTTATCAGCCCTGAAGAAGGACACGCTTGCGCTTTTCTCGAAATGCCTTCATTTGGATGAAGCGGCGGAAACCGAGGATGGCGAGGAAGAGGATGCTACTGATCAACCGCTTGCGACCGGTCTCCATGCGAAGGTCTATCTGTTTGAAACCCGATACTATTCCGACTACACCCATGTGGTTATGGGGTCCGCAAATGCGACCAACGCGGCCCTGAAAGCCTCGAAGAATATCGAGATTTTGGTAGGACTGGTCGGTAGGAAGAACAAAGTCGGCGGCATCGACGAGCTGCTCGGCACCGACGGATTGGGAGAATATCTTGTCGGCTTCGATACGACTAAGGAAGCTGAGATCGATGCGATACGACAGGAAGCTGAAGAGTTTGTTGAAAGGGCGCGATCCCGGCTATCTGAAGTAGCCTTGTCCATAGATTGTGGCCCCGGATCGAAGGACGGTTTGTGGGCTTTGGTGCTGACAGGAGAAATTCCATCCCTTGATGGGATCGTCAGTGCTTCTGCATGGCCGATAACCGTCACTCGAGATTTTGCGGTGAACATTCTGGACAGCGATGCTCATGGCGGGATCAGGCTTGGAGAGTTTTCCGCCGCTTCCGTGACGGGCCTTATAGCGTTTGAGCTTAAGACCAATCATCCGGATGTCACGGTCAGATTTGTGCTGAATCTTCCAGTTACAGGCGTTCCGGAGGAACGCAACTCCGCCATCCTGCAAACCGTGATCAGCAATCAGGACGGATTCATTCGATACCTCCTGCTCTTGCTGGGTGATGATACGGTATCCGGACTTGATCCCGGCTGGGGCTCCGGGTTCGCCAAATGGTTGGCCCGGTTGGCTGAAGGTGAGGACATTCCGCTACTGGAAGAGCTGACTCGCACTTTCAGCCGACACCCGGAGAGGCTGTCGGAAATCTCGGGGCTGGTTCGTGACCTGTCCCAGGGAAGCCGGAATGCCATTGTCCCCAAGAACTTCTTAGATCTCTGGACCGTTTTTGAATCTGCCATCGGGGGGCGTGATGCATAGCAACCGTTTTCCATCAGCACCTGCTTTGGCCGGTCTGAAAGACTTCCAGAGAAAGACCGTGGAGTACGTCTTCAAACGGCTCTATGGCGATGAGTCGACTTGCCGTTTCTTGGTCGCCGATGAAGTGGGTCTTGGGAAAACGCTTATTGCCCGGGGAATTATCGCCAAGACCTTGGAGCATCTGCAAGACCAAGAGGACCCGGTGGATGTGATCTACATCTGTTCCAATGCCGCTATCGCTACCCAGAACGTCAATCGGCTCAACGTCGGCGACGCCGACGGTTTTTCAATCGCCACGCGACTGACTTACCTGCCCAGACAGGTGCGGTCGCTGCGAAACAACAAGGTGAACTTCATCAGTCTGACGCCCGGCACCGCATTCGACCATGCCCGTAGTCGCCGAGGGGGGCATGCCGACGAACGGGCCATCCTTTATCAGATGCTTTGGTATTTACCTTGGGCTCATGGTGTTGACCAAACACGCTATCGAACAGGCTTGATGAATATGCTTCAAGCTACAGCTGGACGTGAGAGTTGGCAGAGAAGGTTGGCAGAATCAGATGATTGGGAGCTGGACTCTGATCTTTCGGTTAAATTTCGTAAGGCAATACGTAAGGATGAAAACAATCTGTATGAAGAGTTGAAAGAATGTTGTTGGCAGTTTAGAAGATACAAAGAAAATGTTCCACCGGTGGATAATGATCTGCGCTATAGATTGATCGGACAGCTCAGAAGCAAGCTCGCTTCAGAGTGTCTTTCCGAGCTTAAACCCGACCTGGTCATCCTTGATGAGTTTCAACGATTCAAGTACTTGCTGGACGGCGATGACGAAGCCTCCATGCTGGCGACTAAAATCTTCGAACATTCCGACGTTCGAGTTCTTCTACTTTCCGCAACGCCCTACAAGATGTTCACTCTCGACCAGGAAACTGACGAGGACGACCACTATCCAGATTTCATCAGGACTCTGAGTTTCCTTTTCAACAACCCCGGCAAGGTCGATGAGGTCAAGAGCCTCTTGTCAGAACATCGAGCGACGCTGCACGCCTGCGCTAAGGGCTCGGTATGCCATCCGGGGAAAAAGGCCGAACTTGAACGGGCTTTACTCAAAGTAATGTGTCGAACGGAGCGGGTCGCTACGACTCGAGATCACAACTCGATGCTGACCGAACGTGTGCGGGCGGCTCCCCTTAAGCCAGCGGACCTTCAGCATGCTGCGACTATTGACAAGGTTGCAGTCTGCGTCAAGGCCGGAGAGCCAATCGAATACTGGAAGTCGGCGCCGTATCTGATCAACTTTCTGAAACATTATGAGCTGAGGCATAAGCTGGATGCCCAGTTGAACGCTCCCTCAGATGCTCTTCGGGAGGCTCTTTCATCGGCAAATGGGCAGTTGCTGACGAAGGACAAATTTGAAGGCTATCAAGCTCTCGACCCTGCCAATCCGAGGATGCGCGTACTTTTTGAGGACACGATTGATAAGGGCATGTGGCAGCTCTTGTGGATGCCGCCGTCCATGCCGTATATCGAGCCGGGCGGCGCGTACCGGGACAAGGATGGATTGACCAAGGCCCTTGTATTTTCCTCATGGAGCGCCGTTCCGGATGCGGTCGCGTCAATCTGCTCCTACGAAGCCGAACGGAGCATGACAGAAGGATACAAATTCGCTTCGGAATACGACTGGAAATCCTCCCGCTTGCTTGATTTTAAGGAAAGCAATGGACGTCTGACCGGCATGCCGGTCATTGCCTGGTTGCTGCCGTCGCCAACCCTTGCCACCAAGATAGATCCGCTTGAGATTGCGTTGAGCCATGGACGCGGACCACTGAACACCAAAGAATTGAAGGAAGAGGTCAGGGCTGTTTGCCGCGGTTTAGTCGCAACCCTACCTGATGCGGGGCCAGGTACGGGAGCCGATGGGAGATGGTACTGGGCGGCCCCCATTCTTCTCGATTCCCAAAACGGTCTGCTGAACTGGTGCAAGAACGAGTCGTGGAGGTCCGCTACGCCGGACCATGAATTAGGCAGCCGTTTCAAAGATCACATCGAACTGCTGGTGAGCATGGCAGAGGGCAAAGTCCCTCTTGGCCGACAGCCGGACGATCTTGTAGACGTGCTTTGCGACCTTGCTCTGGCCGGTCCCGGCATATGCGCCTTGCGAGCACTTCGTCGGATAGGTACCGGGCTCGACCCATCCGATCCGAAATTGCTGTCAGCCGCCGCCAGAATCGCATCCGGCTTCCGATCTCTCTTCAATATGCCGGAAACTATTGCCATGCTGAGGGGCTCTGGCGAGGACACGTATTGGCGGTTAACGCTTCAGTACGGTATCGACGGCAATCTCCAGGCTGTGCTCGACGAGTATGTGCATGTCCTTCGAGAGTCGCTGGGTCTTCAAGAGCACTCACCGGAAGAACAGGCGGCCGGAATTGCCGAGTGTATCCAGACGGTGTTGTCACTGCGGACCGCTCCGATTCGAATCGACGAGATAAAGACTTCAGGAGACGGCTTCGCGGTTGATAATTTCAGCATCCGCTGTCGTTTCGCGCTCCGGTTCGGGGATATTCGAGACGACAAAAACCAGGCTCTTGTTCGCGCCGATTCGGTGCGGAACGCTTTCAACTCTCCGTTTCGTCCCTTTGTCCTGGCTTCGACCTCAATAGGTCAGGAAGGATTGGATTTTCACACATGGTGCCATGCGGTGATGCATTGGAACCTACCCTCTAATCCAGTTGATCTTGAACAACGCGAAGGCCGGGTTCATCGATATAAAGGCCATGCAGTCAGAAAGAATGTTGCCGAACGATATGGTATGACAGCTCTCGCTGATGCACACAAGGGAGGCGACCCGTGGCAAACTCTCTTCCAGATCGCGTCCCGAGACAAATCCAAAGGGCATTCCGATCTCATCCCGTATTGGATTTTCGAGGACGGCTCTGCCCGGGTAGAGCGCCGCATCCCGCTGCTCCCGTATAGCAAGGAGGTAGGAAAGCTCAAGCGACTGAAGCGGGGTTTAGCTCTCTATCGGATGGTTTTCGGTCAACCCCGCCAACAAGATCTTCTGTTCAGCCTTAGCCGCAATGGGAACCATAATTCCGAGGATTTGGATGACTGGCTGATTTCGCTTCAGCCCCCGGAAACTGCGTCGAATGCTGAACCGGAGGCCATGAGTTCTCTGAGGGAGATCTCATCTTCCCGGGAGGGGCCATGAATCAACAGGCGGTGTCATCACCAAGAGAGCATCATTTCTACGTTGCGATTGCCAAGTTTGTTTTCCACCATCCGGAGCACGGCATTGTATCTGTGCAGGACCCGATAAGGATCAAGGACGCAGAGCAGTACGGGCTCATTCCCCTCATACTCTATGGATTAACCGTTGCCGGGTTGCCCATTCGGTGGATGACCTACACTCCGGTCGACCAGCCGAGGGCCTTCCGGGATGTTCTTCTGGAAGCGTGGCGTAAGGCCGAGGGCTTGCGTGGCCGGCCGGACATCCTGCTGATCAACCGCCGCCTCGCCCAGGCCGGCCCTGAACTGGTGCGGGATATGGCAAGAATCGATGTCCAGGTCGAGGTCGCCGATACCAAGGAGAAATCCCTCCCCGCTTCCCTGCGCTCCGCACAGGACGCCGGCAGGTGGCTGCCGGCGAAGCACGACAGAGAAGATCGGTCCCTTGCCGGGTCCATCCAAGCTCTTTGCCGGGACGCTCAATATCACCATGACTTTCAAATCAGGGGTGGTCACAGAGGCGTGCATAGCCGCGAGGTGGAAGACAGAATCCGGCAGTGGTTGGCTTTACCGGCGCAAGGGCCGGTGCCGAAACTGACCGGTGGACTCGACTGGGAACCTGGTCCATGGCTGTCATCCTGGGAATCCTCCCTGCCGCCCAATCCGCCTCGTTATTTCAACCTCTACGGGTTTGGTGGCAGGACATGGCTGGAGACAGGAGAGAGGACACCGGAAGACATCGCTGAGGATGATGATTTCTGGGCCGACAGTGAATATGACAACGCAGCTGAGATCGCCAAGAACCTCGTGGCGTGCTGGCCCAATCTGCCTGCAGAGATTGCCGAGTGTGCAGGGATCACCTTGCGGGAACTCCAGTGGTTCACCTCGGGAAAGGCCCCCCTGGATCGGCATAAGCGCTTTGACCTGGAAGCCCTGCTCGGCATCGAATACGACGAAAGCACGGGTGGTTATGTAGGGGCCGGGCCTTATGTCTTGATGGCCCGCAAACCCATAGCCCTCAAGGAAGTCTATGAAGACATTTCCAAAGGTGGAGATGCAGAACCCTGTGAAATGGTCCCGCGCCGGGGAGTCGCAGACCCAAGCCGGCGATACGTGTTGATCAACACGTATGGAGAGCCCCCGAGTATTGTGATGTCACCTCGCGGAGCAAGAATCACGGAGCGTCTTCCGGACTTGCTTTTGAATTATGCCGGAATCAAGCCTGTCTCCCCCGAGTTCTACCGGGATGTCGCTTCTACCTGCGCGCGGGCCTGCCGTGAACCTGCGGCCAACATCCGCGAGATGACAGACTTCGTGAAACGCTACGAAGACCACTGGGCCGGTTGCGCCTGGCAGCCGGAATGAGCCGTGACCAACCTCCTGTCCTCCTCACCTCCTCATCTGCGCGTGTCGGACTACGATGACTGCGAAGACCATTACCGCATTTCGGCAACCGGTACGCAGGAGCTGAAGGCGTGCCCTGATTACGGCCATGACGATTTCTATGGCCATGGAGCACAGCGTCAGTCGTTCACAGCTACACCAATCCACGGCAAGCGAATTCTGATTGCTGGGCTCGCTCCAGCATATCAAGGCCAGGCGCCGGCCGTCGCCGCCACCAGTGTCAGGGAGTTCCGGGCACACTATACTTAACGCACTCTGAATACAGGGTTCTGTGACATTCTCACAATGTGGCTGGAATGACTCGCATTGCAGGTCCGGGACAACCCTGCAAAGCATTGGAATGGAATTCCGGGGCCCAAGGTACTCGATGGCTTGCGATGCGCCTCAATTCGATCTCCGCCGCCGGCCACAATGTCGTTTCCCGATACCTGCCCTCAATGCTATACTCACCACCGTGAGCAGAAAGAATCCGTGAGGACTGCGATGACGGAAATCACGAAACCCCACGATCTATTCTTCAAAGAGGTCTTTTCCCAACCCGATGTGGCAGAGAGCTTCGTGTTGAACTTCCTTCCTCCAAACGTGACAGGTCACTTGAAACACAATTCGTTCCGGTCGAACAAAGGCTCGTTCGTTGACGAACGGCTCAAAGAGCATTCATCGGATTTGCTGTACCGCGTGGACTTCAAGGACGGAAAAGGCGCATATATTTACCTCCTGTTCGAGCACAAGAGTCGTCCGGACACTAAGGTCGCGTATCAGATCCTGCGGTATTTGACCCGGATCTGGGAGCATACGACAGAAGGCGGAAAGGGGCCCGTACATCCCATAATCCCTGTCATATTGTACCACGGAACAAAGAACTGGACGGTTTCCCCCGATTTTTCCGCCCTATATCACGCTCCTGACGACCTTCTGCCGGAACTCTTGAACTTCAAATATTACCTGATCGACCTCTCAGCCTACACCGACGAAGACATCAAGGCTCGGGCCCTGCTCAGCGCCACGCTCGGGCTTGCCCTGCTCCTGATGAAGAACTTCTTCAGGCCGGACCTGTCGAAGCAACTGAAGGATTATTTTGAGATGATCGACAACCTGGAACAACAGAGCGCGCTGAAATTCCTCGAAGCGGCCTTTCGGTATCTTGGGGCAGCAGGGGGAAGAGTGACGGACAAGGACCTGACTCAAGCACTGGAAGAGGCACTCGGCGAAAGAGGAGAAAGCTACATGGAAAGCATCTTAGACAGATGGATGAACGAGGGTATCGAAAAAGGCCTGCAACAGGGAATGCAACAAGGAATGCTAAGGGAAGCAGCCTCGTTGACGATTCGTCTACTCACCCGCCGTTTTGGTAAGTTGGATGAAGCCACAGAAGAACGCATTCGCCGGCTACCGTTGGAAGAGGTGGAGAGACTCGGCGAGGAACTGCTGGATTTCCCGGACAAGTCCGCACTCAAGGATTGGCTGGACAGGGCTGCCGGATAGGGGGATAGACAGTAATTCACAACTTCAGCCTTCCTATGAGCTTCCCGGGCAACGGTTACAATAGAACAAACTTGCTAGTCGAATTGATCATCTTGTCTCTCCACATCTTTCCAATCGTTTCCTACCCTCCTATCTACCACTACCACTTCCGGATCGATCTTTAACGTACGTCCTGTATTCCCTCAGCAGCGCATACGCGTAATCTCTGCGTACACGTTCGGACTCGGGGATATAGTTCTTCCCTTCCTCCAGCCGTTTGATGATCTCTTCGGCGGTCTTATCGGTTGGCTTCATATCTTCAGCGTAAAGTTGAGCCATGATATCGTCCAGACCGTTAAGGCCAACCTGCGTGTCATCCGGGAATTTCAGTATGCGCCGGCCAACTGCCGGTTTTGGAGACACTCACCCGTCTTTTCATCCGTCTTTTTCATGCGGCGGAATAAACTGATTCCTTAGCAAGGTATCATCTGAACCCATAGGCATATCCTCCTGATGTCGTCATATTTTTTGCTTCTTCAATTACCGGAAAGAGGAAGTATGGCAACTTCTCGCGGTTCTGGGATAAGTCTTCCGTTGTCTGTCCGCGCGGTAAAGGCCTGCAGGCGTACCGTAAGCATGACTCTGAGGATTCCGGCGATTATGCACAAAATTACCCAGACAGACGGGTACTTCTCAAACAGGGTTAGCCCCTTAAGCTCCTTGGTGACACATCCTTCTGTTGCACTCATTGCAGGTCTGCCTCCTTAGATTCCGAATTATTCGGCATCTGTTCGACCAATGCTCGTACCTCATTACGGACCCTTCGATAACCATCCAGAGCTTTCGTATCGTGTATAGTGCACCCCGACGGACACGGGCTCTCTTCAGTCCCGTTCCTCACGGCCCACGCAGTCGCGGCAGTCCATCACTTCCCAGCCGCCAAGTTCTTGGCATTCTTCAATCGTCTTGAAGTCGCACGTGACGACCTTCGGGTTGCAGGTGCAGGAAGGACGGCAGCACGGTATCTTGGCTTCCCGGGAGTAAAGGCCGATCTCGCCGGCGAAGAATGCGGTCACGATAACGAGGAAAACCAAGATCTTTTTCATATACCCCTCACCGAATGGAATCGATCCAGCGTCGCTCGGCAACCTGATTGCCGGCCTAATTGACGAGATGTTAAGACACCAACGACATCACTCATACACGACTCCTTCCTCAAATCTCAAAGATCTCTTAGCGCTTTTTGCAGCCTCCGGAGAGTGAGTTACCATGACGATGGTTCACCCTTGTCCGTTCATCTCAAGAAGAAACCGGACGATCTCCCGACTCATGGAAGGATCGAGGTTTCCTGTGGGTTCATCGGCGTGTATGACCTTCGGGTCGTTTCCCGGCATCCGTGCCAAGGCCACACGCTGCCGTTGGCCGATGCTCAGTTCGGAGGGCTTATGGTCCAGCCGTTCAGCGAGCCCCACACGTTCGAGGAGAGCGGACGCCGTATCCTTCTGAAGGGCATCGTCCGCTCCAGCCGGGAAGAGTGGGATCTGGACGTTCTCCAGGGCTGAAAGGTAGGGCACCAGATTAAAGGTCTGAAAAACAAAACCGATGTTTTCTCTTCTCATTTGAGCCCTCTCATCCCGGTTGAGAGAGTAAATCCGCTGATCTTCCATCATGACCTGCCCCGCCAAAGGGGACGGCACTCCTCCCGGAATGAGCAACAGAGTGCTCTTGCCGCTCCCGCCATCTTTCCCTTGGCCATCGAGCGTCCTCCTAAAACCTTTTGAGTGGACTTACTGTTCTTTTTGCATTCAATCGACGTCAACGCATTAGGGCGGCGGTCTCTTTTCGCTTAGCGTCTGAGTATACCGGCTAGGTTGACTCTGCCGTATCACTGTCAGCCGGGTTCATTTCCCGGAATGCGTCATCGGCCTCAGGCCTCACACATGGGATTCTCGCAGTTCGTTTTAGGACGCAGTCGCCCGGTCAGTAAGTCTGCCGGGAAAAGCACGGTATCACCATCCACCCAGCACTCAATCTTTCGGCCGCGTCTTTCAACTCGAAGGAGCCCCGCTCTTCGAAGCTCCTTGACGTGATGCGACGCGGTAGTGCGGGAAATTCCGAGGTCTTTGCCGACATCCCCGACGCACTCCCTTATCTCCTCATCATAGGCACAAGAGGTTCCGGGCGGACACCGGGAAATCAGGCGCAAAAAGATCGCCAACCGATTAGGGGTGGACAGAGCCTTAAAGATCTCGGCGAATTCTTCCAATTCGTCTGGTGCATATGTCGACATGTGTAGCCTTATCGACAGAAAATGTTCTCTTGTCAAGAAGAATATTTCCCCCTATCTGGAACGGTATTAACCCGGCCCGCCTTCTTCGGGGGAAGGCGCTTTTGCAGATGCTTATGGGGACATCGGAAACACAGAGACGCTTGCGACTTTCCCCAACCTGTTGCCGCATCCCGAAAGACATGACTCCTCGGGTATACTATCGATCCACAACACAGTACTCGGACTACTCCCTTACCTCACGGACCGAAAACGGTTGCACGATACGGCCGTCGCTGAGGCGAAAACGAGTCTCGATAATCTGTCGAATCCGGATCTGGGAAATCTTGGTAGGATCGAAGACGATAACTGCGCGTTGCTCCTGAACATAAGTGTCAACGTTGACCAATCCAGGCACTTGTGACAACATGTTGACCAAGAAATTCGACTTTCCTCGGCAGAAAAGGCCGTTTACGATAACATTGATTTCCGTTGTCTTGGCAGAGGCTTCTGCAATCTTGCTCTGCTGAGTGGGCAGATCCCAGAGATTGGCAGCAAAAACGACGCCGAAGAACGACACAACCACTGCAGGAGCCAGTAGAAAGGCTGGAATCTTCATGATCGGACTCCTCCAATGCCCAGTGAAAGGGTTTCGGGAACAGGACACCTGCGCACACAGTTTTGACAATTGGTGCACTCAGCATTGGTAACACGAGAAGCTTCCGACACTTTGACACCCCACTCGCAAGCCTCATCGCACCGTTTGCAGTCCACGCACGTGTCAGGTGTCCTATGGATTCGTATCAATCCGATTCTTGAGAATGGGTTTAAGCATGCTGCGAAAGGACACAAATATTTGCAGAAGGCAAACGGAGCTACCAAACCGAGGGCGAGTACGGCCAAGATGACGGGCAGGCTGTAACGGCCTATCCCGATGACTCCTTCCAAGATCCCGTGGCCCGATCCAAGAGTGAGTAGGACATAGTAGGGACAAGCTTCCCGGAAAATCAGCTCGCTGTAAGTGACGGTCCCCCAAATGATCAATCCAAGGACACCGTACTTCAGCCACATGAGCCTTTGGTCCAGCTTCTTGGGCATGCGCCTGGATTTGATGACATAACGGCGACCAAGACTTCCAATCCACTCTGACAGAGACCCAATGGGGCAGATATGGCTGCAAAATACGCGCTTGTAGAGAAACGTGATGAGTAGGACTCCGGCAAGCACTGAAATGTTCGTTGTTGAGAGGCTGCAGAGAGTCCCGGTTTTGTTCAACCAAGGGATCAGTGTCTCTACGCCGCCAAATGGGCAATACTTCTCTATGGTCGCTCCTCGTACGCCGTTGATCATCTGATAGGCGATCCATGTGGTCAGGCTGAGGAACAGGAGCTGGCTCAGAGTTCTCCCGTGCCTGACGTCAAACAACATACTTCGCCTGCCTCTCTCTACCTGCCAAAGGGCTTTGCTCATAGTCTTCCTCTGAATCTTCGACGGATCGGATCAAGATCCGGCGCTGATGGGTCATTATTCTCTTTCTGGGGTCAATCACGATTTTCCACACTATTCAACTGCCCTCCCTGCAGCGGCTTCATCCGGCTTGACTGGTTTGTTTCCCTTTGTACAAGGGTTCACTACTCTTATAGTTTCGGCTTCGCTCATGCAGTGGTCGGCAAATTCTTCCTCAATTTGACGGACCATAATCCGAGATCCGGCTGAGGTTTGGTCTCGCAGCGGTCTTTCGTTCAAATCCTCCGAACGTATCTCGAACAAGTCCCTGGGGCCGGTGAGTCCCTTGAAAGTCGCACTGGTTTTTCGGACATACTCTAATCGCTCCCCAATGGCACGACGGGTCTCTTCTGAAACGAGAATGGTTCCGCCATCTGCACACGATTGTATTCGGTGAGTCTCGTTTACTGCGGATCCGACGATTCCGTATTTTGCTCTGCTTTCAGAACCTATGTTTCCAACCACGACTTCCCCCGTGTGTATTCCGATCCCCACGGATAAATGTGGTAACCCAAGTCTTTGATTCTCTTCGGAAGTTTGTTCTACGGCGGCCAGGATTTCCGATCCGCATTTTACGGCATCGAGGGCCCTTTCAGCAACCGATCTGTCAAGCCCGTTAAAGAAAGCTAATACGGAGTCTCCTACAAAATCCACGATGATGCCCTCATATTTCTCGATAACCGGTATCACCCGCGAAAAGTGCCTATTCAATATATGAGTGACTTGCTGGGGAGGGAGTTTCTCGGCCAATTCGGTAAACCCCCGAATATCGGCCATCAGAATGGTGACAACTCGGTTCTGTCCGCCAAGGTTCAACGTCTCCGGCTTACTCATCAACTGTTCGACGAATGTCTTATCGACATACCGTCCGAATGTCTGATGGATGAAATCTCGTTGCCTCAGACCTGCCGCCATTGAGTTGAACCGCCTGACCAAGCGACCTATTTCGTCTGAACGGGAATCATCCAAATTCACTGAATAGTCGCCGTGCTCAACCAATTCCGCGGCATCCGAGACCATCTCTATTCGGCGTGTTACTGCTTTGGTTCCTTGTCTTATCAAGAGAAGGCAAAGCACGAGTGTCACTACTCCGGCTATCAGTAAATGCCACTGGAACCTGAGTATTGGAGCGAGTACTACGTGGCCCCATGAAAAGAGCACCAGGAACCAGTCAGTGTTGGGCACTCTGAAAAATCCGGCCACGATGTCCGGATTGCAGGTGTCCCCGACAAGCGTTCCGAAATCCTTAGTGTTAATTTCATGCAATATTTTCTTTTCAAGATTACTTCCGGACCCTCCGAGTTTCTTACCGACCAGGCCTTCGGAATGGGTGGTGCCGGCGAGGTACGTACCGTCGGAAGCAACCAGATAGGCTGAGCTACCGTGCCACCGGCCCTCGACCAACAGATTGTGCATCAAGGACTGAAAGTCGACACTTACCACAAGCCTGCCGGCCGGTTCCACCCCGCCCCCGCATAATTGCTTGATTATGGTCAGAGTTCCTTTCTTACCGTGCGATTTGGTCTTGATGTAGCAGAAGCCCCCTGTGGCCTTGCAGCCATTCAGTGGAATGACGGACTCCTCCATGGAGTCGGAAGGGTCGCTGACGTAAAGCCGTTTCTCACCATTGTAGACGAGACAAACAAGTCCGTTCGAAGGCGACCGAGTGTTTACGCCGTTATAGTCTCTCTCTTGGGGCGGATTTCCTCGACCCGAGCCGCCTGGCTCAATCTCCACCGAGCGGACCCCGGCCTGTCTTCTCAATTGCTCGATGAGGAACGCCTTGGTTTCGTTGCCGTGACGAGTCTCTTCTGACTCTGCAAACAATTCGATCAATCGTAGCTTATCGTCCAACCTCATCTGGATTTGGTGGGCGGTTTTCTCCAACTTAAGCACCGCAGTCGAACGCCACTGATCCACCAAATAGTAGCTCGCATAAAGAAATGATCCGATCCCGGTACCAGCAAGAATCACGCCGACCGGAAGAAGCACAAAGAGTGAAAATCGCTTCTGCAATGAAAAAGTCATCCATAACCTCCTCGCAGAGCGCAGTGTTATCAAATCCAACACAGGTGCTGCTCGTATCGAGACGGAAGAAAAGGGGGGCTCCTCTCCCTGTTGGAGGAGTCCCCGAGTAGGTGGGAGGAAAGACCAACGTCACCGCTGCCGGTAACAATACCGATTCAACAATCTTATCGCTGCAACGTTAATCTCGGTTGGAAAGGAATCTCTGCCATGCTCCTGCCGTAAAATTGCCGGATCAGCATGGCTCAGAACGCAAATCCCAGTGAGGGGAATAGTGCGCCCACCGCAATGTATATGCCTACGGCTCCGAGAAGGGCACCCGCAGCTCGTTTGACCACCAGGTTTGCGGTGTGGAGTCTTGTCGATCCGAGGATGTGGCGTGCAGCACCTGCGGATGTACCCACCGCTACGATGAGCAAGCTGTGCCCGATTCCATAGAAGAGCATCATGATCCCGCCGAAAAGAGGCCCCTTCAACGGTATCACACTCACGATGAGCAACAAGGCCGGTCCAGTGCAGGGCAGGGATACCAACCCGAACATGAACCCGAAAAGCGCGGCACCGACATAACCGGTATGCTTGGGAAGCTTATCCTGCGATATGGGGAGCGGAATATGGAACAGATCCATGAAATGGAGCCCCAACAGAATACAAATGCCCGCCACCACGTAGATCATGTACTTCGATTGGAGAAATGGCGCGGCCGCCAGGCCGACGGAGAAGAGTATCGCCAGCTCGAGGCTGAACCCGAGGACGAAAACGACCGTAAAGAGAAAAGACTTCTTTGTCGTCATCTCTTCCCCCATACCGCCTATGAACCCTATCAAAAGGGGGACCATTACGAGAACGCAGGGATTCAGCGCCGTAAGGGCTCCGCCAACAAACGAGCCGGTCGCTGCCAGGACAAGACTCCCGGAGGACACCCATTGCTGTACCATAGCGAAAATCGATTCCATCGTCTAGTACCTCCTGATTTCTCAATCAGCCTAACCTGCCGGACGTGTTCCCGGCTAGGTCGATTTTGGAAAAATACTGAGCCTATCTCGAGGCCGTTGTCTGTCCCTGTTGGAATCGAGCCACCGGAGATCCCGCACCGGGTGCGTGGGCTCCTCTCGGAGGCGCCAAGCCCATTCGGGTGAATATTTGGGCGATTTGCTCTCTCTCCAAGATACCCTCATGTCGGAAGAATTCTTTCCCGTCAGGTGTCAAAAAAATCTGGGTGGGCATCATCCGTATGCCAAAAGACCTCACCAGGTCGCTATTTGCGTCCATGTCTACGGTTGTGACGATGGCTCTGCCTGCGTAGAACTTCCCCATATCATCGAGAATCGGCTTCATGTATTTGCAGGGTTTGCACCAACCGCGACCGAATTCGAGAAGCACGGGTACCCGCTTTGACAAAGTGGTTTGAAGATTGAGTCTCCCTGAGGCCAGAGCGGGGCCTTGTGAAACGGTCAAGCAGAGACACGTTATGGCCGGCAGAATTGATAGTCTTTTAATACCTCTCATTGTTTCAAACCTCCGTTGGTTATTCCGTAATGCATTGACCAGAGAAGCTTGTTGATCGTAGCGATTTTTCGAGCTTCCAGGTCGGATATTGAAAACGTTTCTTAGCTTTGGTTAGGGTTACCTGCCGAGAGGACACGCACAACAATGCTTCCCATTCGGCATCGAGGCCCGCCGCCTTTCTCGGTATTTGTCGGCTTGATCTCAAGACACGCTTGGTAGCGGCGGAACGGTCCAATCACCAATTGGACGTGACCAATTTACGGTGCTCCCCTCACATTTCGGAGACATCCGACTCGGCAACCGGAAAAGCAGAGTGCGAAAACAGGGATCAAATGATGAGAACAGTGGTTAGGAGTAACTCGGATGGGAAAATTCGGGCATACGTGTCCCGTGAAGTGTTGAGAGTACCGGGGGGGGCGGCGGGCAATAGGACTTCGGAAGGGTTGCCCAAATAAGAGAATTGACTTGAACTCTTCTCAATAGGTTGCTCTACACGCGAGATGCTCCTTCCAGATCCAAGGACCACCTGAGGAACGCCAGGGCAAGACTTACCCTTCTTGCACGCGCAGTTCGAAACGCTTCCGGCTATTCCCTCGTTCGCGTCGGAAGAGGAATCCTCGTGGGCTACATAGGTGCGCTGAATTCGCGGAGCTCCGCCCTGTTTCTTAGCCTTTTTGGCGCAGACCTTCCAGCCGCCCATAAGGGGCATAATCATAAGAAACAGAGCAAGGCAGCACAAGCGTTTTAATGTTAGCCGCGAACGTGACATAATTGATTCCACACCTTCACTTCACCGCCCAACAACCTGATTATATCAGGTTTATGGCCATGCAGCAATAAATTCCATATCACGAACATCTTGTGATGTCCGAGGCCCCGGATCCAGCCGGTGCCTACGCAATCTCGGACTGAACTGAGCGGTCATTGAGTGCCCTTGCGAACTTGCGACTGGGGCGGCTCTCTTGCGATCCGCTTCTATTCAATCCAGGCTCTTCTCTAACAGCGAGGAATATAGTTGTCAAGGCTTTCGCAACCACGCTTGGATAAAAGGGAACGGTCACTGTCGCCCTTCACTGCACTCCTGTCCAATCCAATCCAACCCAACCCCCAGAAATCATTTGGCTGTTGGTTTGCCGCCGGAATCTCCTCCGCCCGCTTTCCGTAAAGCGTTGTCAGCCTCCTGCCTGGTCTTGAAAGGTCCTTTCACAATCGTCGCGAACCCTTGGGGCTTATGATCTCTAATCCTCAAAATCCCCGATCGGCTCTTGACAACGTAGTATTCTGCCGCCTGGCATTGGCCGGTCACAAAACCGACCGCACACAGCACCAATGACACGATTATGGCTTTCATTCTCATTGCCCGGATACCTCCTTCTTTCTTGCCGCAGCCGCCGAAAACCGGCGACGGTTGTGTCCCCGGTCTTGGTCGGCGTCATCTTTTTGGCTCATATCCCTCTACCAGGATACTCTTGAGCACTTCTATAGGTGTCGTACCGCTTCGACTTGCCGCTTCTTTCAACGTTTCTTGGCGCTCCACAGGAATACTGATCTTTTTCAAGCGCCGCTGGACACTGAGGAAGTCGAGATCCATCTGTCCGGGCAATTCATCAATCGTCTTCCTCCCAATCCCTGTGCCGGCGAACTTCTCCTCGACCAGATCCGGCGTCATAGCTGATGCGGCCGCAGTTGGGGCCAATTTTGGCTCAAGATGGCTGATAAGCGAGTAGATCTTCATGGGCTTCACGTTGTTGCTACGTGCAGTCTCAGCCAATGGCTGCTTGGTGCTCTCGACTTTCACGCCATGATTCTTCGGTTCGTGCACAGCTTCTTTGACCGGTATTCCTGCTTTTCTACAAAGAGCCGAGAGACTCAGCAGTTCAGCGTGCCCAAACGGGGGCTCTTACTCTTTGCTCACTATCCACGAAGCTTTCACGTATTCGTTGAAGTCAAGCACGTAGCTGAGCGGAGGCAGTCTCAGGATTGAGCTTGTGACAACCCGAGATGCCGACCACCAGACAAACGACCATCTCCTTTCTGAGATTGAGTCCGTCCCTGGCTTTACTGACGAAATAGGTCTTCAGCGGCTTCCAGTTGAAATAGATATGGAATCCTCCTGCCATGAGGAAGAGCAAGCTACTCAAGATATGAATATCACCCCGGTTGGTCTTGGTTAATCCTAAGGAACCGCCAGTCGGTCCAGTAAGCTATGCGTCCTTGAGGAACAATGCAAACGATCACCGCTGAGAAACTCATGGTTGCGAATCCGGTGATCGTCATGAGAAAGGTGAGTCCTCTCATATACTATTTGTTGCCATTATTCATCATATTTTACCGCGTTACAGCTTCCACAAATTGTCGTTACGTTTCCAAGAATATCGGGCTTAATCCTGTTGTGTGGATTCCCATGTCATGGATTATTCCGGTAATCGTTATCCGTTCTTCGGCCGAGATCCCTGCAAACCGGCTCAGGCCATTGATGATCTGCGAGACTTTCTATGAAAAACGACTTCTCTACAGGTGTGTTGATCAGTCTTCTTGCGTACCCCCATTGAAGCTTTCCAAACAGATCTATATCCTTTGGAGCAAACTTTGCCGACTGGATTTTCCTCATTTGCGCCTTCACTTCGGTGGGATAAACCTTAGGATTGCGCCGGACTCGTATCGTCTGACCCGTGGAAATGCGCTGAACGATGAACCCACCGCCTTTGAGCTTGTTGTCAATATTGTGGGACGCAAATCTGACTCTGGCCCCTGTAAGATAGGACGCCACGTCTGCTCCACAGGCTGAATTGTTCGAGACTATTCTCAGATCCGTCCGGTCTATGATCCCATCTTCGAATAGCTTATTGAGAGCAAGACTGAGAGCACACGTGGCCTCGACGAGACCTCCGCATAGATGACCGTGGAACTTGATTAGATCCTTGATGGTTATCAGTTTGGTCTTCGGTGCGTACCTCCCATACTTGTGCAAGGTGTCTCTGACTTGGAATACAGGAGCATAGGGAGCGCTCGTAACCCATTCCGGAACATACCAAGCATTCTCTTGAGCTTCGGCCATTGCGGCTCCATTTGCTTTGTCTTCTGCATGCGTGTACTCTACAAAGTTGGGCCAGAAGAGAAACAGCGCCAGGCAAAATGACGCCGACTTTTGCCATGACATCATGAGCAATCCGGACTTTTGGGACGTTTCCATTCTCTTCATATCTCTACCTTTATCCGAAAGGCCGGTTCAGTTTTCGCACCGCTCGTGCGACCTCCGGCGGGGTTGCACGCTTCGGTCTCAAACCCGACATCCCTCCGGCCCACATCCGTATTCGGCCCAATCAGCCTGCTGACCACCGCACGCCTCCTTGACGGCAGCCTTGACCCTCTCCACCTCGGCCCGTTGTAGATTGGTGTCCGTGTTCTTTTCGATGTCGAGGTCGGATACGGTCAAATAGGCTCTGAGGGGGACTTCAGCATGCTCCAGTATCTTCTTGGCGCATCCCACCGGACAGCCGTCGACTGCCACCATGGCCGGCACGTCCTTGGCCGATTGAACGAAGCCGCTGAGGTGTGCACCGATTCCGGCGAGGCAGAACATCTTCCCGAATCCTTCACGGGCGAGTTCCACAGCGGCCTGGTTAGAAAGCTGTCCGAGATTCGACGCTCCCGAGCAAGCAAGAATCATCGTGTTACCGCTGGGTTTACAACAATCTTCCGACATGTCTGCTATCCTTTCTTTGTATTATGATTTGAGTGTTCATGATGCTTAGGACACGCCTTCCGCGTAGATCCCGAATCCTCATGGTCTGTCGTGGATGGAGATTCTTGACTCCTACAATGCTCAGTCCAGTTGTTTTTATGCCTCCGGGCACGGAACATTGTGTTACGGCGGAAGTACGGCTACGGTATTAACGGGAACTGTCCCTGTTAGGGTAGTGCCGGCCTCCGTGCCGGCCTCTTCTCCTCCGGGGCCCGGCAGGGATAGTGGAACAGGCGCCTCGCCTGCCTATGGGCAAGATGCCCGTCCAACCGGGACGCTACTGGGTGTCTTAAGGAATCTGTTACCGCATTCATTCCTCAGGGTACTCGTTCTGTACCTTATGCTGGAGAACGGATCTCTCGGCTAAGGCCTTCGGCCATCGTAGATCCGTTCCCCACTCCCAGCCGATTTAGGCTTTACCGAGGACCTTGTCAATCGGCTCAGGATTCACTTTGCCCCCGCCACATCCACAGGCGGAAACTGCGGTGGCCATCGCCACCGTGGCCAGAACCACTGCAATAAACACAAAGACTTTTCGCATTTCATAAACCTTTCATTTGTGAAATATCCCGTCAGTTGCTGACGGCAGCCACAAAGCCAAACCAAACACAGTAGAGGTCAAAGATCCCTCTACAATACGAATATGAGAATCATGATCCGTGAGATCCGGACAGCCTCACACGTCCCAAAGGCCGTAGCCGTAGTATGCTGAAATGCCCATCATCCCGGATCACAATCCAAAGTGAGATCAGAAACAGGACCGAAGGAAGAATAGTATGCTGAAATGCCCATCATCCCGGATCACAATCCAAAGTGAGATCAGAAACAGGACCGAATCGCGCGCCAAGTGATAAGGGCCTATCCGTCCGTCTGAAGACTGAGCGGATGAGAAACAGCCGCAATCTACGTCCAGATCTATTGAGTACGCGTATATGACGGCAACGAGAAAGACCCACAGCAGGCCTGTTGTGATCAGGGCAGAGGGCCGTGTCTGAATGCCCAAGATCAGGAAAACCCCTGCGCCAATCTCGATCCACGGGAGTGTCAACGCTGTAAAGTTACTCCATTCTGGAGGCAATATCATGTAGTTACGAATGGATACTGCAAATGCCCCCGGGTCCAGAATTTTGTACACACTCGCGTACACGAAGAGACCACCGATGAAGAGTCTGAACAGAAAAGTCAGGTACTCCGAAGCCGTGTGAACTTTCTGTGTTCTTCTTTGTTCCACTTCTCAGCCTTGCCCTTCCTTCTTGCTGCAGGTTCTGTTGGAGCCGTACGACTTGAGAGCTTCAAAGAAACTCATAAACGGATGCTGCGGATCCACAGAATGACCGCCGGGGGGTTGCGCATTGGAGGTCCTTTTTTCACACGGCCCTTGTTTCCTGATATGAGTTATGTGGTCGTACGCCCATTGGATAAGCTTAAATCTCTCCTCAGCCTGGGAATCGCCGGGGTTCACATCCGGGGGAAACTTCTTTGAGAGAAGCCTGTATTGCTTCTTTATCTCTAGCTCGGTGGAGTCAGCGTCGATGCCAAGCACTTCGAAAGGGTTAATCGAGGAATCCATGCCAAGCCTCCGGACTACCACCGGCATGCCTTGGTATGCCTGCCGGTCTATTCATTGCCGGAAGACTGAGCAACCGGATAACCTGCAAGCTCCCAGGCCGCATAGCCTGCGCTCATGATTGCCATGTTCCTGTAACCGAGACGTCCGAGGAACTCGGCAACCCGCTCTGCCATATCGCATTCAGGACCGTAACAATAAAGGATGATTCTTGACTCTTCCGGCAGCTGAGGCCGAACGGAGATGAAGCGCTCCTCTACATTTTCGGGTCCCAGGAGAACAGATCCTTCAACATGGCTTTTGCCATAATCCTCACGACTCCGCGCATCAACAAAAACGGTTTCGCCGTTCCCGAAATGTTTCCGAGCTTCCTTTTCGTCAATGAGTTCAACCTTTATACCGTGAAGCTCGACTGCCTTGGCTTGAACGTAGATCCACGGAATGCTACGGGGCGAGGCAAGGTTTACTCCCAACCCAATCATGCCCCATAGGCATACGATGATCGCGGCTCGAATTATCATATCGATCACGGGTTTCATCAGAGAACCTCAACCTTTGAACTCAGACAACTCTGCTCCGTGGGACCGAGAAACATCCTTCAACTTGCCGGCTTCTCAACTGCTCCGATTCGTCCTCGTTCATTTTGGACCTGTTGCAGAGCCGCCTTGATCACGTGGGCGCCGGCTATCAAAGAGCCAACGTCCGCGGCCCCCTGTCTGTCACGAAAGAACCGCGTGTACGGGTGATCCGGACCAAACAAGGCGGACAGACAATTGGAGGCGTCACGACGCCAGTCTTCAAAGCAGTGCTCTTTGCAGCCGCAATGCAGCACCTTCCTGGAGGCTTCCATTAATTCGACTAATTCGAAAACTCGTGATTCTTCCAACATGTCTCCTCTTCTCCTCTACGAGTAGTTTTGTCGAACATCAGGAGCCGGGATCACGCCACATCCTTGACGAGATGATTTTCGCCCCTCAGTGTCTTCAGCCTTCTTTGCCGATTCCGGCACAGAATCGAAGAGATCTCAGGGGCGCATCTAAGTCTATCGGATGGCGCCCTGCCTTTGCTGTGGCGGCGCCACCCCCATCTTGCTAAAGACCTGCATTATCTGTTCTCTTTCAAGCGTGCCTTCATTTCTGAAAAACGGCTTGCCATCCGGGCTAAGAAACACTTGAGTGGGCATCATTCTGATGCCGAACGACCTTACCATATCGGCATTTGCGTCCATATCCACCGGTATCACAATGGCCCTGCCGGCATAGGCCCTGGCCATATCGGCCAAAATAGGCTTCATGTACTTGCAGGGAATACACCATCCCCTTCCAAATTCCAGGAGAACGGGAACGCGTTTGGATAAGAGCGCCTGCAGGTTGATCTTGGGTTCTGCTACGCACATCGGCGCGGCCGCAAGAGCGAGACAGAGTAATGCAACGAATGATAAGGTCATCTTCTTGGTGAACGACTTCATTCCGATCAAATCCTCCTTACATGTTTTTTGCGTTTTCATACGCCTTACGCAGGGTCACATGACGTGACAGCGTGTCTTCGTCGAGTAACCACCGTCCTGGAATGACTGGGTTTCCTCAATCCAGTATCAGGTAAGCTCCTGTGGCACAAAGCAATGCCTCAGGTCGCATACACCCGCCCGGACTGAAAGAATTCGTCAGGCGTATCTTGAGAGGGGGCGTCAGATCAAGAGTACGCAGGTATTCAAGAGGAAGGTACAGGAATTGAACGGAGTCTCCCCCGCCAATGCCAGGTGTGGCGGGGTGCCTCCTAGAGCAAATCGGTAATCCATCGCATGAGGAACAAAGGAGTCGCAAACCTGCGATCCAAGCTCGCGTTGAGCTTTGTTCAAACGATTAGCCGGATTCGAGGTGAGCACTGCGCGAGGAATGGCCGGACACTTCTTGTGTTTCTTGCAGCTACAGGGAGGTGTGTTGTTGTGGCTGTCGGAGTCACACCAAGCGCTCGAGGAGACGTCGTGCCGGTCGACCGTCGTACCGGAAAGAACCGTTCGGTTGTGCCCGAAGTGATGGCCGTGATGACGGAACGGAACCGTACAGAACAGCCCCGTGCCCGTCAAGATCTGGAAACTCAGTACAAGCGTCACAGCAACGACTGTCTGAGTCTTGTATTTGCTTATTTTCTTTATGCTCCAAATCATCTCACGACCTGTGCGTCGACCTGCAATTTTGGCTACGCCTCCCGGTGTGCCGTGTCATATGGGAACGATCTGTGGATATCTTTTCTTTCGGGGCACCGGGGTCTCTTAGGGCATTCACCACTTAACCAAATGGTGAAATATTGTCAAGCAAAAACGCCTCCTCTGACATCAAAGTATCGCAAATCTGCCAAAGGGTTCTGCGCTTGTCTTCGATCCGAGTCCTTCCAACCGTCGGCGATTACCAGCCGGAAGGGCTTCCTGAGATCTCGCCGTGCAAGCCACCAACCAAATCCACAACATCGCGTGCTACATGCCAAGATCGGAAGCAAGATCAAACCACCTATGTACAAGATCAAGTCAGCGAGATTGATCGAACTCTTCCTGCTCATGACACCTCCCGGCTCAATCTGTGGCCAAGTCGGCCAGGGTTGGTCAAGCTCGCGGCGGAAGCCTTGCCGTACCTTTTTCGTCAAAATACCACCTGAGGGGCCTCGTTCGGTTTGCCTTTCCATGGCCGCGCGTTGCTCGTCCACCCTACCCAAGACAACTCCTTTGACGCAACTGATGAATTCAACCGCGCATGGCATGATAAGACGGTACATAACCTCGAGTCCTTCTCTGCGATCCGCGACAAGTCCTGCCTGCTTCATCGCAGCGAGGTGTTTGGACACGTTGGACATGCCGGTCCCCACGTGCTCCGGGATGTTGCAGTCCCTCGGACGAATGACGGCGGATGGGTTTGGTCGGCTTAGGAAGTATTGCAGGATCCTGGACGGCACCTTGGAATGAGCTCCTGCAAGAAAGAGTGTTGACAATAAACGCCGAGGTGATAATATATGGCCATATGGCGATACGGAGATAACCATGCGTGAGTTCATCAAGACCATGAAAGCCTTGTCCGACCCGAATCGGGTAAAGATCCTGAAAATGTTGGAGAAACGTTGCCTGTGCGTCTGCGAAATACGTGAAGCTCTTGGAATCGCGCAATCCACAGTCAGCAAGCACCTCAAAGTGCTGGAGGAGGCCGGCCTTGTCAGTTATGAAAAGGAAGGTCCGTGGGTTAACTATCGAATCGCTGATCCAGGAGAGAATCCCTACGCCGCCTATATGCTAAAAGGTCTCCGGGGCCGGCTTGAGATGGATGATGAGGTTGCGGATTTGCTTAATCGTCTTCCGCATATCCATCGAGAGACCATATCAGCGGCGTAAGATACTTTTTTTTTGGCGGAGCGTATCGTCATATGGCGATGCGTCGATACTGGGAATAAAGGAGACACCATGAAAAACTTGCAGGAACTCTTTGACGTTGGGATGAAGTTTCACGGACATAAATGCCCGGCAATGCCTTTGGGAATAAGAGCGGGCATGGCCGCAATGACTGCCCTTGGAGTAGAACGAGCCAAGGACAAAGAGCTTTTCGTCATATCGGAAACCGGAAAGGGACATGCGGCAGGATGCTTTCTTGACGGGATTATGACCGCCACCGGATGCACGTACGGAAAATCGAACATTGAAAAACGCTATTGGAACAAGATGGCTTTCACCTTGGTTGTCCAGCAAACTGGAAAGGCTGTACGGGTATCCCTGAAGCCGGACTTTTTCGAGAAGGCCCTGAAGTCGCCTTTTGTCCAAAAGCGCAAAGCAGGGGTTCCGCCTCAGGACATTGAGCCGGAAATTGCAGACCCTCTTGTGGAACGGATTCTATCGCTGGACGAGAGCGTCTTCTTAGACATCGGTGAAGTTCATTCAGTAGAGGTAAAGAAAGGCAAAGGAGTTTTCACGGCCCAGAGGTGTGCGCGCTGCGGCGAACTGACCTTTGTGGACAAACTCCGGGACACGGAAGCCGGCACGCTGGTGTGTATACCGTGTTCCGGTTACGCGGAATAGGGAAACTGTGACGAGGGAACCGCTTTTTCTCTGCTTCTGCGAGTGTACGTCATGGAAAAGAGAAGATTACTACTCAATAGCCGGATTAGAAATCCGCCGTGGAGGACGGCATGCTGATTTCAATTGCAGCAGGCATCGTGACTCTCGCCTTCACCGCCTTACTGACCATAGCCGGAGTGGGAGCCGCGTTCATTCTTATTCCTGTCTTTATTGCGCTTGGAGTCGAGGTGCATGTGGCTATGGCTACAGCGCTGCTTCTCAACTCCATCGCGATGAGTTTTGCATCGGTCCGATTTGTGAAGAATCGTTTGGTGGTCTGGAAAACGGCGGTCCCGATTCTGGTCGTTGCGACTCTGCTTTCTCCACTGGGTGCTTATCTTTCCCAAGGATTGGACCGAAACGTTCTGCTCTGGATGTTCGTTGCTTTCCTACTGTTCGCCGCCGGCATGATGCTGTTTTACAAGCCCAGACCGAGAGACGTGGAGTCTTCAACGGCCAGACTTCTTGGCTATGGTGTTTCAATAGGAGGCTTTGCCGGTTTCCTCGGTGGACTTCTCGGAGTCGGAGGAGGCAATTTCATTGTGCCGGTACTGGTCTGGTTGGGCTTCGACCCGAAAAAGGCGTCGGCAACCACATCCTTCATCGTGATTTTTTCTTCATTCTCCGGCTTCCTCGGTCATGCGACTCTTGGGAGCATCAACGGACCGTTGCTTGCTTTGACGGCATTGGGTTCCGCAGGAGGCGCCGTCCTCGGTTCATGGCTCATGACGGACAAACTCAAGAGCCGTCAGGTAAAACTCGTGATCGGGGTAATTCTGGTCGTGATCGCTGCAAAGATGATGTGGGGTTTGCTTGCCGCGTAACAGATCGGTTCCCGGCCGCCTTCCCTTCTGTTGAGATTAAGGGAGTTCAGGACGGCCGATCAACAGCATCACGATCAAAGTCGCCCGATGGATGATGAACTGTGGTCTGTCTCAAGAAGCGAAGGAAGCGAACATGAGAAAGAAAGACGGACGATGGAAGTGCCGGAATAGGACAGAGGGCGCGGTATTGCTAAGCAAATTGCTCCTGAAGCTTGCAGGCCCTTTGGGTGCCGTAAGCTTCAGGAAGTAACGGACGAAAAAGGGCCGGGGGCATCGCAAGCATAGCTGCGACATGATGAAGTAGCTATGTTTCCAATTTACCTACCGGCCCCTCATTCCTGGGAGCCCATGCCGTTCGGTCCACCTCGCCTCCCGTTCTCAGTCTCGAGCCTGGTCGAGAAAAGAATTCACGACCGTATTTGTGTAGGCTCTTGTGGGCCGAGCGAATCCCGCGTTGGCGCGGGATCGAGGTATTCTCGGACGGCAACCTGGCGACAGGAACCGCAACTGGTGAGGTTCGCGCGCCATGGGCGCGCTCACCGGCGCCCGACGAAGCCTCAATTGACAGGCAGGAACCCCATGTCGCTACTTCTGCCCTGAGTTCCTCATTGAATTTGGGCAAAAGACTACTCAGTCTTGTGCTCCTCTCCTCTGCCTCACCACATGTTCGAGCTTGTATTTCTTGATCTTGTACCCTATCTGCCTCATTGATATGCCGAGATCCTTGGCTGCCCGGGTCTGAACCCAACCGTTGCCCTCCAATGCTTCGAGCAAACGAGTTCGCTCGACCGCTTCGAGTGAGCCGCACGGCAGTCGATCCTCCGAGGCGGGGGCGTTGTAAGATGTGGTTTGCGGTAACGCGTGGCCGATGTACGGGAGGAGATCCGGCACATCGACCGGCTTCCCTTCCCACATGATTGCAAGGCGTTCGATGAGGTTTTCCAGTTCACGGACATTTCCCGGCCAGGAATACTGCCGGAGTGCTTGGAAGGAGGCGGGCGTGAATCCCAGAGAACATCCGTATTTTCGAGACAGTTTCTGAGAGAAGAACTCTACGAGAGCCTCCAAGTCCTCAATACGCTCCCGCAGCGGCGGGATGGAGATCGGGAAAACATTGAGCCGGTAGTAGAGGTCTTCTCGAAAGGAACCTTCACGAACTGCCTCATGGATGGCTCGGTTGGTCGCGGCAACGATCCGTGCGTCCACTCGCCGTGGCTTGTTGCCGCCAAGACGCTCGAATTCGCGGTCCTGGAGAAATCTCAAGAGCTTGGCCTGCGTGTTCACGGAGATCTCTCCGATTTCATCCAGGAAGAGTGTCCCTCCATGAGCTTCTTCCACTCTACCGATCTTGGAACTAACGGCTCCCGTAAAAGCGCCTTTCTCGTAGCCAAAAAGCTCCGATTCCAGCAGATTGTCGGGAAGTGCGGCACTGTTGATCCCGATGAAAGGCGCGCTTGAGCGGGCACTCAGCTCATGAATGATCTGCGCAGCCAAGGTTTTGCCTGTGCCTGATTCCCCCAACAGCAAAACAGTGGCATCGGTAACGGCCACCTTCTTGATGAGCTTCTGCACCTCGACCATGGCCGGACTTCGTCCGATATTGAAGAAGCTTGTGCACTTCTTGGACAATTCCGTCTTCAGGGAGAGGTTTGCACGGCGTAGGTTCTGCTCACGGGCCTCCACCTCATCGTTCAGACTAATCAGCTGTGCGACAAGCGTGGCCAGCACGGTCAAGAACTGGAAATCCTCCTCAAAGGCAACGTCTTCCGTGAATAGCCGATCGACGCTCAGTACCCCGACGGTTTCATCATGAAGCGTGATGGGGACGCCGATAAACGTTATCCGATCCTTCTCGATTTCCCTGGATCCGGTTCTGTTGAGAAATAGGGGTTCCTTGCTCACATCGGGTACGACAAAAGGTTTCCCCCGAGCTGAATATCAGGCCGGTCACCCCCTCATTCAGTCGATAGATTCCCCGTTCCCGCTCGCCATTCGTCAACCCGTGTGACGCCAATATGGCAAGAACTCCCGGGTCGCCACGCCTTAAAGTTATCGTGGCCCGGTTCATGGATAGATCTCGGGAGACGATCTCGAGAATCTGTTCCAATGTCTGATTGAGATTCAGGGCATGGCCGACTACTCGACTGATATTGGAGAGTACCCGCAATTTTAGTTGGCTGATAAAGGCATTCATGATCTTGCCTACGGATGCTTGGGTGTGCCGCGATCCGAAATAGAGCAATTTGTCGCCAAGGCCTGCAGTGTAGACGTCACCTTGCCAAGCCCTCCGACAATCTTGTTATTCATGGTTCGTGCCAAAGAACGTGACACGGGCTTAATAACATGTCATAACAGCATGCTATCGGATCAACGATCAACAAGGCGATGGATGACAAGCGACATTGATGTATGAAAACGAGTAAGCCAAGACAACAATGTAGTCTCTCCCCGAAACCTCCGTCATCAAAGGGGTCACCGTCTCGGCCCGATTCTTGTTGCATCCGTTCAGCGTGAACAGCGCAATTTTTCGTGATTCCCAGCCGTAGCGGCTGTCCCGGGGAATGCTTACTCTCTGGTTTTGATGAGGCTGCATCCCGGTACGGGCTTGGAGGTTGACGTGGACCTCGGCTTACTTCATGTTTCCGTTGGCATAGCGTTATGCTTCGCGTTCATCAACGGTGTTCATGACGGTGGAAATGTTGTTGCCACCATCATCGGTTCGCGTTCCATGAATCCGTATCGAGCGCTTCTGTTTGCGACTCTGGCAGAATTCATCGGATCCGTCCTGATTGGTACCGCTGTCGCCAAAACGATTATCGGCATTCTGAATCCCGAAACAATGGCAAGACTTTCTCAAACCACAATCCAGCTCATCGTCATCAGCGCCTCGGCAGGCGCAATTCTCTGGAAAGTCCCAACATGGTTCCTGGGTCTGCCGTCGAGCAGTTCTCATGCCATTATCAGCGGATTGACCGGTGCGGCCCTCGTTGCGGCAGGAAGGGAAGGAGTCGACATTTTATTGGTCCTCTACAGTGTTGTGGTACCCCTGGTGGTCTCTCCGTTCATCGGGTTACTCGTAGGATATCTGTGTTTCTCCATCATCAGGGCACTTGCCGGTCAAGCCGACCGGAGCATAGGCCGGTTCTTCGTAACCATCCAGAAACCCTTAATGATGGTTCTCGCTGCAAGCCAAGGTTCCAACGATGCGCAAAAGACAATGGGAATGATTGCCCTCGTTGTGCTGGCGCCAAATGTGCAACATCACACGATCGATCAGCTTCCCCATTGGGTGGTGCTCTCTGCCGCGGCATCGATTGCCTTGGGGGTTGCGGCAGGCGGACTGCGTATAGTCAAGAGCGTAGGTTACGACTTGTTTCGCATGCGGCCGGTTCATTCGTGCGCTTCACTACTGAGCTCAATGTCGGTCGTACTGGGAGCCTCCATCCTGGGAGGGCCGGTGAGCACCACTCAAATAGTGGGGGCTTCGGTCATGGGTGTGGGGGCTTCGCGTCGATTGAGCGCGGTGCGGTGGCAATCGGCTCGTAATATCGGTTATGCCTGGTTCATGACGGTTCCTATCTGTGCCGTCTTGTCGGGGTTTGTTTTCTGGGCCCTCAAGGGGCTGGTATCTCACTGACGGAAAGGAGTCCATAATGTCTTTCTGGAAGATATTTGGTTCCAACAAAAAGACGGATTTCTATGGGCTTCTTCTGGCTCAGGCCGAAAAGACTGCTGAAGGTTGTAAAGCGCTCCAGAGTTGCTTGAGCAGCCGCTGTCGGTCTGAGGACCTTGCTCGCATCGAACAAGAGGCCGACGACATCCGAAGAGTGCTCATCGATGAGCTGAATCAGACATTCATAACGCCGCTCGATCGTGAAGATATCTTTGCCCTTTCCCGTGCCGTGGACGACGTTGTGGATCACGCATACAACACGGTAAGAGAGATGAAGGCGTTTGAAGTAGACGGCAATGAGCACCTTAGGGGAATGGCAGCTCTGATGGTTAAAGGGGCCGAACAACTGGTAACCGCTATGCGACATTTGGAAAAAAACCCAAACGTTGCAGTTCAGTATGCGGTTCGAGCCAAACGGGTTGAAAATGAAATGAACGACCTGTTCTTGTCGGCACTCAAGATTCTGTTCTTGGAACCCGATCCTCGTACGATTTTCAAGTATCGAGAGATCTACAGGCACTTCAATCGCAGTGCCGATCGTGTAGATGACGCGGCAAACATCATCACCAATATCGTGGTGAAGATGTTCTGAGCCCACCCTGTGCATCAGAGTGAACCACCGCGGTTCGGTATCGGCAGCCGTTACTCGGAACAACCGCACCAATTCCGCCGGGCCCGACAAAGGCATTTGGCCATTCCTCATGGCGGTCCCCTCAATGATGGCGTGAAATCCTATTGTTCGAATCTCACTAAGCGGCATTTCATAAGTTCGGTCACATATTTTCGTCTCGCTGCCATGTTGGGTGCCGGCAAGAAGAATGTCCGGGCACGGAGGCCCAGGCTACGAAAGACTGCCTCGAAGCTCAGTCTAGACCGTGGGGCGGGCGTCCCTGCCCGCCGTCTCCCCGGCGCAGGCCGGGGTCCAGGAAAAGAAGACTGGTTCCCGGCCTACGCCGGGAAGACGGCTCAGGTTGTGCGACCGTATTAGCGCCATGGAGCACTAAGTTCCGGCAGCCTTGACATGTCGTTCGCTTTTCACGTCTTGAGCCGTTGACACTACCGGTTCGAGTCGCTATTCTCAAATCAAGATCTACAGCCCTACATGTCCAACCGAGGGATACGATTTCCAGTGGAGGGAGCCATGACATCATTGAAAAGCTTATTAGTAGCGGTAATGGTGGCGGTCCTGATCGGAGCACCTGCAACTGCTCCGGCGTATCAGATTATTTACACTGTCTGTCAATGGTTCAACGCGGAGGACAACTGCTACAAGTGCTCGGATTACTTCTCTGTTCGGTCGGAAGAGGAGGCTCAGAAGAAATGCAAAGGAGCCACCCCAAATTACTTTCCCAGCGTTGGCCGTCTGCAAGCGTGGATGATCAGTAACTGCACATGCGACCACGACTAATAAGCATAGGGTTATTGGCAGTACCACTCATTGCAAAGGGGTCCAAGGTCGGCAGGCGTAATCCGGTTCGTTCTCCATCCGGAAACTGGCTGCATTGCCGGCCCGTTGGATAAGGCTGCGCATTTCCCCAACGGGAATTCACATGAGAGCACGGCCGGAACCAACGTCTTTTTTTTTACGCGTGTCGGTACGACAGCCTTCTACAGTGTAACCATGCATGGTGAGGGAGGGGATTCGTCATGCCTTTCACGGCATGACGAATGGTTTGGGCCTCGTACCGAATACTTGAGGGTCCGATTGATGCGCGTAAGGCGGGTCGGTTACTCTTTGAAGTTGGCCGGTGACGGCCCGAGTATCCGCTCTATCTCGTCCATGTCCGATTCCATCACGTAGGGAATTCCGGACATGGAGGCTGCTTGGCGAGTAAGTGCCACCAGATCGTTTCTATTGATGTATTCGAGTGCGAATTTGCGCGCACCGGCCATGAGCTGCTGCATGCCTTGCTTGAGTCTGGCCACGTACGAGTACACGCCGATGGCTCCCGGAGGTATCTTGATGAAATCGGATCCGAAACGGTCCTTGAGTTCGGCCGCCACGGCAAAGGTTCCGATGATTCCCCGCTCCATGCCGTCTTCGCCGACCTTTTCCCTGATCTTCTTTCCTTGAGTCTTGCCCACCATGGCCGCCGTCATGAGGGCCCTTCCGAGGCACACGGCCTTCACATACGGCGCCCCGAGCGCTATTGCCTTGAATATATGATCTTCCAGAGACAACCCCCCTGCAACGGCTACCGGAGGTATGTAAGCACCTTGTTTTCTGAGACGCTCGCACATGCCGTACGCCAGGCACTCCAGAAAAGTTGTCGGAATGCCCCACTCATTCATCATACGCCACGGGCTCATGCCCGTACCGCCGCCCGCTCCGTCAATGGTCAGCAGGTCGAGCTTCGCGTTGGACGCATACTTGACGGCCCTGGCCAAGTCGGCCGGCCGGTAGGCTCCGGTCTTCAATGTGACATACTTTGCTCCGAGGCCCCGCAAGTGTTCCACTTGCCCGTAAAAGCTCTCTTCGTCCACCATACCCAGGCGGGAGTGCCGTTCAAATTCCTTGATTCCTCCGGCTTCGAACGCTTTACGTGCCGTATCCGCCGTTGGATCCGGCATAACCAGGTAACCCCTGTCCTTGAGCTGTTGAGCCCTCTCAATGCTGCCAAGCTGAACTTCACCACCGATGTCCTTGGCACCCTGCCCCCACTTCAGTTCAAAAACTTCAACGCCAAGTTTCTGAATCACGTACTCGGGGACGCCCAAGCTGGTGTCTTCCACGTTCGCCTGAACGATAATGGCGCCCGTCCCGTCGTACCACCGCCTGAAAGCCTGAACCCGACGTTCCATTTCCGGCGATCTCGTCACCTTGCCGTTTCTGAACTCTGCATCACGGTCCATCCCGCAGATGTTTTCGCCGGCCACCACCATGATCCCTGAAATTGCGGCTCCGACGGCCATTTCCTCCCAGTTGGCCCTGGCGATGTAGGTCGAACCGACTGCGCCGGTAAAGACCGGAAACGACAACTTGATTGAGCCGTCCGCGCCAAGGGCCGTTGAGCAGTCTACTGCCGGGAACAAGGCCTTGTCGGGGTCGGGCTCGATGCCGACCGCCCCCACGCATGTCCCTTGAATGTTGAAGTGAGAGAAATCACACGGATAGTCCTTATCCGCCCCGGCAGTGATTTTGCCGTAGGGTTGGGGATATATGACCTCGCGACACTTAATTGCCGATTGTCCTATTTCGCATGGGCCGGGGCATCCGTCCAGGCAGGTAACACAAATGCCGGAGACCGGGGCCGGCTGGACCCTGTTCTTCGTGTTTGTGGCAGGGCTACGGTTCGGCTGACTAAACGACATCGAGATGTCCTCCTTGGCGTGGTAAGATGCGGATCCAGGCTGTTGGGCCCGTCTGACGTGAGACCGCCCCACCTGGAGCTTAGCTTGACTAATGGTAGATCAAGGGAGTTTAGCAAGGCTAAGTGCTGATTGTCAAGCGAGATTTGACCCTGCGACTAACCAATCCGTCGGTCGGGAGGACTATTCTTGCAATAACGTCACTGCAGGGGGCCGGGTGCCCTTGTCGGCTGTAAGAGACGAATCACAAACAGCGTTCTTCTTTTAGCCAAGCTAAATGATCCGCCTCAAGCCCGGCCGATTGTTACCCGATGAGTTTGTCGAAGTCCTCGACCGTGATTGCGGGCGAGGTGGAAAAGGCTATGCCGGTGTGCCTGCTCAAGCTTGCCGACACCTTCATCGCCTCCGGCACCCCCGGCATGTCGACAATGAACAACAGATCCTTTTCTCCCGGCAACGCGTACATGTCCTTCACTTCCCCGCCCATTTCGTTGACAAGGTTGTACACCCATGTTGTTCGATCCGCGCTGATCTCCTTCAACGATTCACCCGAGTACTTTCCAAACATCACGAACAGAGGTATGGTCGTCTCTCCTTTCCTGGATTTACGGACTGTTTGATAAAGATTCACTGCGAGAAGATGCTGCCGGGTTACGATGTTCGGGTCGGAAGATGCCAATGCACCTAAGATTTGCGACAAACGGAATGTTGCTTTGTTCCGGGGTCGTCGAATCCGCCGACGCATCCGGGAAATCGAGTGCTAATCCGCCTCCGATTCCGGAGCCCGCAGTATTTCCGCATGATACTGCTGAAGAGACTTCACGTTGCCTCTTCCGTTCTTCAGTTCCCGGATGCCCCTCGCAGCCGCGGTTGCCGCCGCAAGGGTCGTGATGTACGGGATTCTGTGCCGAATGGCGGCCTTACGGATATAGGAGTCGTCTTCTTTGCTTATCTTGCCCCGCGGCGTGTTTATCACCAGGTCAATCTCACCGTTCTTGATGCCGTCCAGGATGTGGGGGCGTCCCTCATGGAGCTTCAGGATGCGTTCACAGACGATGCCGTTGGCGGACAGGTGCAGCTGAGTTCCCTCGGTCGCCTTGATCGTGAACCCGAGTTCCATGAATTTTCTTGCGACGTCGAGCAATGCCGGTCTTTCCCTTTCAGTCACGGTCATAAGCACTGTTCCCCCGGTTGGGAGCGTCTGCTGCGCAGCCTCTTGAGCCTTGTAGAACGCCAAGCCGAATGAATCCGCAAGCCCCAGCACCTCGCCGGTGGACCGCATCTCCGGCCCCAAGACCGGATCCACCTCGGGGAACATATTGAACGGAAAGACAGCCTCCTTGACGCCGTAATGGGTCACCGACATGGGGCGAATATTCAAGTCTTTCAGTTTCTTCCCCAGCATGACCTGAGTGGCTATGCGAGCCATAGATATGCCGCACACCTTGGACACGATGGGAACCGTACGCGATGCCCGAGGATTCGCTTCCAACACATAAACCGTATCATTGGCGATTGCGTACTGCATGTTCATGAGGCCGACCACTTTAAGCTTAATGCCGATTGTCCGCGTATACTCGACAATTGTATCGAGATGCTTCTGAGCAATACTGATGGGGGGGATCACACACGCTGAATCACCTGAATGGATGCCGGCAAGTTCGATATGTTCCATCACGGCGGGCACGTACGCATCCGTACCGTCCGCTATGGCATCGGCTTCGGCCTCGATCGCGTTTTCGAGGAACTTGTCGATCAGGATCGGACGTTCCGGACTGACCTCCACCGCGGCGGCCAAGTAGTGCCTGAGCATTTCTTCGTCGTGTACTACTTCCATGGCTCGCCCGCCCAACACGTAGGAGGGTCTCACCATGAGGGGATAGCCTACTCTTTCAGCTACCTGAAGCGCTGTGTTCAGGTCCGACGCCATCCCCGATTCGGGTTGAGCTATGCCGAGTTCCCGCATCATCATCCTGAATCTGTCCCGGTCCTCCGCCAGGTCAATGATGTCGGGCGAGGTTCCCAAAATGGTTACCCCTGCAGAAGCCAAGTCACCGGCAATGTTCAGCGGCGTCTGACCTCCGAACTGGACAATCACTCCCTCGGGCTGCTCCTTTTGATAAATGCTCAGAACATCTTCCACGGTGAGCGGCTCAAAGTACAGCTTATGCGAGGTGTCGTAGTCCGTGGACACGGTCTCGGGATTACAGTTGACCATAATCGACTCGTATCCTTCGTCCCGAATGGCGAACGCGGCATGAACACAACAGTAGTCGAACTCGATACCCTGGCCTATTCTGTTGGGACCGCCGCCGAGCACCATGATCTTTCGCTCGGTGCTTGATTCCACCTTGTCGGGAGCATTGTACGTGGAGTAATAGTATGCCGCGTTTTCCACACCGCTCACCGGAACAGGCTCCCACGCCTGCACAACGCCGAGGTCTTCCCGCCGTTTTCGTATGTCGTTCTCGGGCAGATGAAGGATCTGGGACAGGTAGAGATCGGAGAATCCCTCTTTTTTGGCCTGTTTCATCAGGTCGTCCGGTAGTGTGCGGCCCTTGTACGTGAGAATCTTCTCCTCGAGATCCACGAGGTCCTTCATTTGCTCGATAAACCATCGTTTGATGTACGTCTTTTCGCAAAGTGTCGTGATGTCGACCCCTTTGCGCAAAGCTTCGTACATGATGAATTGCCGTTCGCTGGACGGCTCGGCCAGCATTTCCACGAGCCGTTCCGGGGGTTTTTCATGAAAGTCCTTGGCAAACCCGAGTCCGTACCGGCCGATTTCCAAAGACCGAATGGCTTTTTGTAAGGCCTCCTTGTACGTTTTGCCGATGCTCATCACCTCGCCCACCGCACGCATCTGGGTGCCGAGCTTGTCTTCAACGCCTTCAAACTTCTCGAAGGCCCATCGGGCGAACTTGACCACCACGTAATCCCCCCAAGGAGTGTATTTGTCGAGCGTACCCTCCCTCCAGTACGGAATCTCGTCCAGAGTCATTCCACCGGCGAGTAGAGCCGAAATCAGGGCTATCGGGAAACCCGTGGCCTTGGAAGCGAGAGCTGACGACCGCGATGTTCTGGGATTGATTTCGATGACCACGACTCGACCGGTTTTGGGATCATGGGCAAACTGTATGTTCGTCCCGCCGATCACTTGAATGGCTTCAACGATCGAGTAGGAGTAGCGCTGAAGGACATCCTGAAGATCGGGGGCTATAGTCAACATTGGTGCGGTGCAGTACGAATCGCCGGTGTGGACGCCCATGGCGTCTACGTTTTCGATAAAACATACGGTGATCATTTGGTTCTTTGAATCCCGCACGACCTCCAGTTCAAGCTCCTCCCAGCCGAGGACCGATTCCTCAACAAGAATCTGACCCACTAGGCTCGCTGCGATACCACGCGCTGCAACGGTCCGAAGCTCTTCAACGTTGTACACATGGCCCCCGCCGGTCCCGCCCATCGTGTAGGCAGGACGGATGACAACGGGATACCCGAGCGTATCGGCGATTTGTTCCGCACCCTCAACGCTGAAAGTGGCCTCGCTCCTGGGCATCTCGATACCAAGACGGTCCATGGTCTGCTTGAACGCGATGCGGTCTTCTCCACGCTCTATCGCGTCGGCTGCCACACCAATCATCCGAACCCCGTGTTTTTCGAGAATACCCGTTCGATGCAGCTGCGACGAGAGGTTCAAACCGGACTGGCCGCCGAGATTGGGCAACAAGGCATCCGGCTTTTCCCGTTCAATAACCTCCTCCATAGTCTGAACATTGAGCGGCTCAATGTACGTGCAGTCCGCCATGCCCGGGTCGGTCATGATCGTTGCAGGATTCGAGTTGACCAGGACAATCTCGTACCCGAGACTCCTCAACGCCTTACACGCCTGGGTTCCTGAATAGTCAAACTCACAAGCCTGGCCGATCACGATGGGACCGGAACCGATAATCATAACCTTTTTCACGTCGCTCCGTCGTGGCATCTCAAACCCCGTTTTAGTGGTAGTGAAGGATAAGACAATTCCGACTGTTATACTAAGGAGCGACCGCAATCTCAACAGAAAACCGGTACCATGCCCAGGCTGCCGAATGATACGCTTCCGTGTGACACTCCGGACCAACCCACGAATATAGGGTTAGCAGGCTGATGAAACAGACGCGAAACCGGGACCGTTAGGAAGAAAAGACCGCATGAGGGTGCGCCCGGACAGGGCATGACCAAGCCCTGACGAGAGGAAATATGTTGAAGCATGCAAGAATTCTCATAGTGGAGAGCAGTCCCTTTGTAGCCCTCGACCTTCAAAGGACCCTGCACGGCATGGGCTATCCTGCGCCCGTCGTGGTGCCCTCGGGCGATGAAGGTATTCGACTGATGGAGACCGCGACGTTTTCCCTGGTTTTGATGGATCTGGACTTAAGGGGCGCCGTCAAAGGTAAGGACGCGGCGAAGACCATTGGCCGGCGCTACAATACCCCAATCATATTCACCACCGCAGACGCGGAGATGAGTATGCTGAAGACGAAGACAGCCTCCAATTCCTTTGCATGCCTACTCAAGCCAATCAGGAAGTGCATCCTCAGGACCGCAGTCGAAAAAGCACTGCTGCCACAATTCTCCGAGGCGGAACCGGCTGCGGAGTGCGTGATGGCGGGTGAGGTCAAGTGTGTGGAATGCGGGAACGCGTCACTTCGAATAATCGCCCCGTTGGGGGCTCCCGGTTCCGCCGACGCGCAGGGTAAACGGCGAGCACCTCGTTCCCTGGAATCGATGGGATATGCTCTGGAGGGATACTGGGAACCACGAAGGATCTCCGGCTCTGCGGACTACCTCGAGCCTCATTTCCAGGTGCAGGCTCCACGTTGTTTTACACGTCCACGCCGTCTTCCGACACCGCGTCGCCGCACGCGTCGACGAACCTCGGTACAGACCATTGATTGCATTGGATTGAACGAAATTTGCCGTTCATCGGACGGTTCAACGTACGAGGTCCCCAGGCTGAGAATCAAGCTGGTGTCGGAAGAGTCTTGATGGGGGCGCCAACCGTCTATCCGAACCTACCCGTCACATAATCCTCGGTGAGCTGATGCCTCGGATTCATGAAGATCTGCTCCGTCGGGCCGATCTCGATAAGGTCGCCCAGGTGAAAATACGCGGTGCGCTGCGCAACTCGAGAGGCCTGCTGGAGCGAATGGGTTACGATGGCTATGGAGTAGGTTTCCCGTAGTTCGTCTATCAGATCTTCGATTCTCGCTGTTGCGATGGGGTCCAGTGCGGAACAGGGCTCATCCATGAGAATCACCTCGGGGTTCACGGCTATGGCCCGAGCAATACAGAGTCGCTGCTGCTGGCCGCCCGATAGGCCGGTACCCGGCTGATCGAGGCGATCCTTCACCTCGTCCCAAAGGCCGGCCTTGTGCAGAGACGTTTCCACTATTTCGTCCAGATCGGCCTTTGATGGTGCCAGTCCGTGGATCTTGGGACCGTACGCAACGTTCATGTAGATGGATTTTGGAAACGGGTTCGGCTTCTGAAACACCATGCCCACCTGTGCTCTGATTTCAACGACATCCATGTCTCCGTCGTAGATATCTTTGCCGTCAATCATAATGTCTCCCGTGACGCGACAGATGTCGATGGTGTCATTCATGCGATTCAGACATCGCAGGAACGTAGACTTACCGCATCCCGAAGGGCCGATCATGGCTATGACTTCACGTTTGCCCACGTCGAGCGAGACATTAATAATAGCCTGCTTGGCACCGTAATAGACGTTGACATTGCGGGCCGTCATTCGCGGATTGGGGCAGGTGCAATCACCCACCGTAGTGCGATCCTCACGGGCCACTCTCTCCCCGGGGGTAATCTTGAAATATTCAGCCTTGTTGTTTCCCATGCCGGCACTACCAATTCTTGGGTTGGATCGGGAGAACCGCGTTCTCCCGATCGATTGTGATTGCCAAGGAGCCATTCCGAGCAATGCCCCCGGCGTCGTGAGGTCTTACTTCTTGATATCCGCGCAAGAAATCGGCTTCATGGCCTTAACTGCCACACTCACCTTCTTACGCTCGTCGTCGGACATGGGGATCATGCCTTTTTCAGCCAAGTACCCGTCCGGGCCCCAAGCCTTTTCACTGCTGAACTCTTTCAGGTACTCTTTGATTCCGGGGATCATGTCCAAGTGGGCCTTCTTGACATAGAAGAACAGAGGCCTGGAGACCGGATACTTACCGGAGGAGATGTTTTCGAAGGTCGGCACGACATTGTTCACTGAGGCACCCTGAATTTTGTCGGTGTTCTGATCGAGGAAGCTGAAGCCGAAGATACCCACCGCGGCAGGATTGACCTGCAGCTTCTGAACGATCAGGTTATCGTTCTCACCGGCGTCGATATAGGCTCCGTCCTCACGCAGTGTGTGGCAGATTGCCTTGTACTTCTTCTTGTCTTTCTTCTTCATGGCCTTGATCCAGTCAAACTTCTTGGCGCCTCTTTCCATGGCCAGTTCCAGGAAGGCGTCACGAGTTCCTGAGGTCGGGGGCGGACCAAGAACTTCGATCTTGACGGCCGGCAAGGAAGGGTTGACTTCTTTCCAGGTCTTGTAAGGGTTGGCTACCAGCTTCTCACCGCCCTTGGGATCGGGCACTTGCTTGGCCAGGCCGAGGAAAATGTCCTTAAGGCTGAGCTTGAGGGATTTAGCCTTCTTGTCGTTGGCCAGCACAATGCCGTCATAACCGATTTGCACCTCGACGATGTCTTTGACGCCGTTCTTCGCACAGCGCTCGCACTCGCTCTTCTTGATCCGTCGGGAAGCGTTCGTGATGTCCGGATGCTTCACGCCGACGCCTTCACAAAAAAGCTTGAGTCCGCCGCCGGATCCGGTGGACTCGATTTTCGGGGTCTTGAACTTAGTGGCTTTGCCGAAGTTTTCGGCGACCACCGTAGCAAAGGGAAACACTGTGGACGAGCCGACGATGCTAATGTAGTCGCGACCTCCCTGCGCCTGGACCATGCCGACGGATGCAGCAGTCACACCAAGCACGACAAACAAAATCAACAGTCTTTTCAACACGATGAACCTCCTGTGCTCCTTTATGGGCTCGGGGCTGCCTCTGTTGAGATAAACTTAGGAAACCCCTACCGTTCCATTGAACGTGGGAATCGACGATTCCCCCTTCTCGACGAACCTCTATCTATAGAGCCGCTACCAGCGGCGTTCGAACCTTCTGCGCAGCAACACTGCCGTGGCATTCATAATCACCAAGAATGTTAAGAGGACCATGATCGCGGCCGACGTCTTCTCCACAAAACCTCGCTCCGGGCTGTCGGCCCAAAGGTAGACCTGCACCGGCAACACTGTCGCCGGGTCGGTGAACCCCGAGGGGATGTCCACAATGAAAGCCACCATGCCTATCATAAGCAACGGAGCGGTTTCTCCCAACGCCTGGGCCATACCGATAATCGTTCCCGTCAGGATACCCGGCAGTGCAAGCGGCAAAACGTGGTGCGTAACGGTCTGCATGTGTGAAGCCCCGATGCCGAGTGCAGCTTCACGGATCGAGGGGGGCACCGATTTCAGCGACGCTCGGCTCGCAATGATAATGGTCGGCAGGGTCATCAGGGTAAGTACGAGACCGCCGACAAGGGGTGCAGATCGGGGAAAATTGAAGAAATTGATAAAAACTGCGAGACCGAGTAGGCCAAATACGATTGAAGGCACCGCGGCCAGGTTGTTAATGTTGACTTCAATCAGGTCCGTAAACCTGTTGGTGGGAGCGAATTCTTCCAGATATACGGCCGCGGCAACGCCGATGGGAAAGGAAAGGGAAAACGTAACAATCAGGGTAAAGAAGGATCCCATGAGTGCGCCGCGAATTCCGGCCAATTCCGGTTCCCGCGAATCTCCGGATTCGAAGAACATCCAATTGAAACGTTTCTCCACTCTGCCGTCCGCTATGAGTTTGTCCATCCAGACCAGTTGATCGTCCTTCAAACGTCTCGTGCCTTCGGCAACCAAGCGGTCCGTATTTCCCTTCACAAGCATATCGACGTCATCGTTGGCCGGAACCCATACGGGAGAAGTCTTGCCCATGAGGTCGGGATCTTCTGCAACCATGCGCCGGAGTTGAAACGCAGCACCTGGGCTTATCAGGGCGTTCAGATGCCTCTTACCCAGCCTGCTCCGGGCTTTCGGGAACATCTTGCCCAAGGCGGCCTTTACCATTGCCTGATAATTGCCTTCCGACGGATTGTTCGGCTTCACCAGGGAGGGGTCGAAATAAATGTCAAGCTTCACGTAGGTCTGCCAAAAAGCCGTGTATCCCTTGGAGAAAATACTGACGAACACGATCGTCAGGAACAGAAGGCTAATGATGATTGCTCCCAGGCCGTACAGCCTGAACCTGCGCTCGGCACGGTAGCGCGCGGCCAAGCCTTTGTGGACAATATCAATGGTACGAACACGGTCTCCCACCGGGCTCCGGTTCTGCTCACTTACCGGATTATTCATATTGTTCCCTGTACTTACGCACCACGTGGAGCGCAATGATATTGAGAATCAACGTCGCTACGAACAGCACAAGCCCCAACGCAAAGGCAGCCAGAGTCTTCGGATTATCGAATTCCTGGTCACCGGTGAGCAATGTGACAATTTGCACGGTAACCGTGGTAACCGCCTCAAACGGGTTCGCCGTAAGGTTGGCGGCCAGGCCGGCGGCCATGACGACGATCATGGTCTCACCAATGGCCCGGGACGTTGCGAGCAGTACCCCGCCGACAATTCCCGGTAATGCCGCAGGAATGACTACTTTTTTGATCGTCTCGGATTTCGTGGCTCCCAGTCCGTACGAACCGTCCCGCATTGCTTGGGGAACCGCGTTAATCACGTCGTCGGAAAGCGAAGACACAAAGGGGATGATCATGATGCCCATGACGAAACCTGCGGCGAGAGCACTTTCGGATGCTATGTGCAGCCCCAGCAGGCCGCCGGTGTCGCGAATGGTCGGAGCGACCACAAGCGCGGCGAAAAAGCCGTAAACGACCGTAGGGATACCCGCCAAGACTTCCATGAGAGGCTTGGCCGCACTCCGCATTTTGCTCCCCGCGTATTCGGACAGGTAAATAGCTGCCAACAGCCCTATGGGGACGGATACCAACAACGCTATGGCTGAAATCAGCAGCGTACCTGCAAAAACCGGCACTGCGCCGAAAGCCCCCGAGCCGGCCACCTGGTCTGCTCGTATGGCGATTTGGGGGTTCCATTCCAGGCCGAACAGAAACTCGGTGATGGGTACTGCGCGGAAAAATCGAATTGATTCGAACAAAACCGAGGCGACAATGCCGATGGTCGTCAGTATCGCAATGGTAGAACAGAGCACCATAAGCATTTTCATAACGAATTCAACTTGATTTCGTGCACGAAAAGCCGGTCGGATCCGCCACCAGACGGTGCCTGCTCCTGCGATGCCGACGGAAAGTGCCGCCACGGCCAACGCGACATGACTGAGGGATCGCACCCGTCCGTACTGCTGAGCAGCGGCCATAAGAGCGGGGTCATCCGGTGATTTAATGGCCCCCGTCACTATGTTCCTGATTTCGTTGACTATAAGGGTAATTCGATCCGATGGGAGATCGCGCATCTCCTGCGGCAAGTGGTTCAGAACAACATTGATGATGATGCTCGGTTCGAAGGCGAGCCAGAAGCCGTAGAGAAGAAGCGCGGGAACGCCGCACCAAAGAGCGGCGAGCCATCCGTAATACGACGGCAGCGAGTGAAGGTTCTTTACCTCTCGGCGGCCGCCGGCCACTGCGTAGGCCCTTTTCAGCCCTGCAACGTATGCCAATATGCACAAGCCGACGATCACGAGAAATAGTATCGTGGGATCCATGTTGCCTCTTATCCGCTACGAATCGGGTAATAGCAGCGCGAACGCACACGGCCCCGGAACCAAATAAAGGCCCCACGGTCCCTCCGTTGTGCAGCTCCGAGCAGCAAATCGAAGTCACCTTAGCATGTCGTATGTTCGGAACTTGTTAGGGCTCTGTCAGACTATTGTGAGATATCCTCATGCGCGACTCTCACTCGCCGCAAAACAGCTGAACGGTTTGGGTCAACCGGGCGATTTCACTGAAATCATTCGGGTGGCGACATGTCCCGGCCGGATCGGTTAGAAATCAGCTCCACTCTGATGAGCATTCGTAGTAATCCACGGCGGACGTACGGTGCCGTATTAACGCTGACTGTCCCTTTCTTGCCGGCGCGTGCCTTCGTGCCGGTCTCTTCTCCGCGAGCGCCCGGCAGGGTTGGCGGGACAGGCGTGTCGCCTGTCGACGGGCAAGATGCCCGTCCCACTGGGACGCTGCCGCGCCGTCTCAAGAATACGTCGCGCATTTATGCCCCAGGGCACTGGGCACGGAATGGAAAATCACGTTGAGTCTTGATCGGTAGCCCGCTGAGTAGAGACGGTCGCGGCTTGCGGCAATCCGATATCGTATGATCTCAACAGCGCGTTCCGTGATTCGTACGGGGCAGAGCTTCCGGATTTGCTAAGACGGCAACTCATGTCTCAGTGACGCCGGAAGAGTAAGAGCCGACGTGTCGGATGCTCCAGGGCCGAGGCAAGCCCATGAAGTTTCGGCTGAAGAGAAAAGCGAAGCGGGCGCGACGCAGACCCGTGGCTATTCGTAACTGTTGAAAGCTTTTTTTCAAGCCTTTGGAACCGAGTTCTCGCAAAATCCTTATCGAAACGTAACAAAAAACTGATTGACTAGAGCGTTGGCGGATGCCGGTGCGAACTGTATGATTGGACGGCGTTGCGGGGCCAACGGAGTTGATGGGTAACATTTCACCGGGACGGCGGCAACAGCGTGGATTTATGTTGGGGAGGGAAGGCGTTTATGGGACTTGCATCCTATTCCGGATAGCGACTTCAACCCGGAAGGGCGGCATATGGAAGAACTCGGGGCAATCGACGGACGCATCGAACCGCAAGCGAACATTTTTGTTGGAGGTACTTCATGAGCGCTGACCACATAGTACGATCGTACGACGAAGAACTTAATCGACTGACCTCGACGGTTCAGCAATTGATGTCCTTGGCTGAAGAGCAAATCGGCCGCGCGCTCAAGGCCGTGAGCGAGTGCAACGAGAGCCTCGCCAAGGAGGTCGTGGAAAACGACCAAGAGATCAACGTACTAGAGCGGGAAGCCCACAAGATGGGTGCACGCCTCATCGCATTGAGGGAACCCAAAGGCGGCGACCTCAGGATTATCATCGCATCTATGCGGACGGTTGTCGATGTCGAACGGGTCGGCGATTACGCAGTCAATGTGGTTAAGATGCTGCCTTTGGTGCAGGAAAAATTGCCCGAAGGCGTCGTGGACGAGTTGGAGCGCATGGGCGTGATCGTGACGTCAATGCTCCAGGAACTCCGTCAAGCCTTTGGTACCGGTGATAAGGACAAGGCGGTCGAGATCTGGAAGCAGGATGATGAAGTGGATGAACTCTATGCAGCGTTGCTTACCCATGCGCGGTCACGTATGGGAAGACTTCACGACGGGGAACGACTCGAATTGTATAAGGACGTCGTTTTCATGGCAAAAGCATTGGAACGGATGGGCGATCACCTGACGAATGTTGCAGAGCACATTTTTGAGATGGTGGCGGCCGTACCCATGGACCACGCGACGTGATGGTGAGCTATGCGACCAAGACTCGTAAAGGGCCCTTTGGGGTTTGGCACGTACGGGGCCCGACGGTTACGGGTCGAGCACGGTTCCTTCAGTGGAACGGGCCGATACGTCGCGGTGCGTAGATCTCGGATTTCGCAACGGGCGGGACTGGGGCAGATCTCCTCATCATTGAGGGTTTCCGGATGAGCATGTTTGAGGCAAGATGCCGGAGCGATCACTGCCCCGACGGCACGAATTTTCGTACCAACGGTTTGGATAACCTTTCGCGTGCATCGATCAGATCGGCACGATTCTTACTAAACATGAACAGAGTCGTGCCGGGGCCCCCCCACGATTAAGCCCTGCAATCCACAAACGAGATTCTTGAGGCCGGACAATTATGGTGCCCTCCCCCCTACAGAGCCATGGCAGGCCGGAAAACCGGCCAACGGCCATTGAGTTATAACAAGAAACTATTAAGAACAAAACAGTCCCCTAACAAGACGCAAGCAATTGTCGGCCATTAATGACTAAAAGGCTTGTTTGCGAGCGCGGTTTTTCTCCGGCCGCACCATTGCGTTTTCAGCAGTAAGCATCGTCCCGCATTGGGTACGCCGGTAAAGGCGTTTCTTGCGCGACCATCATCCGAACAGCCGGGCTCCTGGAATCCGGATCTCAGGGACGGTTACCCGTGCATGAGCACTATGCCGGCCGCGGTCGGGTTCTCGGGAGGCAGTGGAGGTTTAGCGGTGCTAAAAGGAAAATTGAGTCGCCTGTTCGATCATAAGAACATGAATCCTATTAAGGCCCTTACCATAAGCTGGCTACTCAGTCTCTTGCTGTTGCCCGTGGTCGGGGCAATCGTCTGGGGCATGTACGGGTCCTACACGGATATAGCAACCAGAGAGTTCAGGCTGCAGCGATTGGTAGGTAATATCGTTCACCTGAACGAAGTACTGACCTCTGCGGCGCGTATGGCCGCCACCACGGGAGATCTCAAGTGGGTGGACCGCTACAAGGAGATTGAACCCGAGCTCGACAATGCGATCAACTCGATAGCCATGATAGCCCGTCATTCTTACGAAAACACCTATGCGGCGAAAACAAAGTCCGCGTATACCGAACTCATCCAAATGGAGGATTTGGCCCTGACCCTCGTTGAGGCCCAACGTCTCGATGAGGCCAAGAAGATCCTATTCGGCGATGACTACGAGCGGCAAAAGAAACTCTATTCGCAGGGAATAGAGGAAATGGTCTCGGCAATCCAACAACGGGTGACAAGAAACCTGGCTTCTCTCAAGAGCCGCATGATCTCCGTGGGAGTCCTTGGGTTTATCACCGTATCGGTATTGCTGGGGGTTTGGCTCGCTGTTGTGATCCTGGTCAAGGTGCAGTTGACCGAACGAAAGAAGGCCGAAGAAGCCGTTGCAAGGAGTGAGCGCAGATTCCGTAACCTCGTGGAGAACGCACCGCTGGGAATCTTCCTCTGCGGGTCCGACGGGCTCCTCAGCCAGATCAATCCAATGCTTTCGCGCATCTTCCCATCGCTTACCGAAGACACGGCACCGGAGACAAACATGCTCCGGTATCCCGAGTTCATACGGGCAGGTATCTCGGACGGAGTCCAAAGCTGTCTTACAACCGGTGAGTCGACCGTGGTCGAAGGGCCCTATACCACCCATACCGGCGACTACCTGTACGTGCGGGTTCATCTGACGCCCTTCCTTGACGACCGGGGTGAGATTACCGCAGTTCAAGGGTTGGTTGAGGACGTCACGGATCGTAAGCAGGCAGAGCATGAATTGAACGAGGCTCACGAGATGGTATCGGCCGAGGCGGCAAAATTGAGATCGCTTATCGAAGTCATGGATGAAGGCGTGGTCTTCGCCTCGGCAGATGACATAGTCACTGAATCCAACTCCTGGTTTCTCCATCAGCAAGGGCGTGAGCGAGATGGGGTGATCGGAAGGAGTTTGTGGGAAATCGGCTTGGACGACAAACTGAACGCAGATCTTCAACCTGTTCTCACGGACTACCGGGCGGGGAGACGGGTCGAGCACGTCGCGTTGAATGAGCAATGGGACGGGATGTATGTTTCGTTCAGGATCCAACCGATGTTTCAGAACAACAAGTACCGTGGTGTAGTTATAAACATCATCGACGTGACTGAATTGTCTGAATCCCGAGAGCGAGCCGAACAGGCAGATAGAAGCAAGAGCCAATTCCTCGCGAACATGAGCCACGAAATCCGAACCCCCATGAACGCAATCATCGGAATGGCGGAACTCGCCATGAACACGCCTTTGACCGAAGTTCAGCGGGAATACCTCCAAACCATAGAGATGTCGGGGCACTCATTGTTGTCCCTCATCAATGATATTCTCGACTTTTCCAAGATAGAAGCCGGAAAACTCGAACTCCAGGCGGCAGGTTTGAGCCTCAGGGATCACGTCTGTGCTACGGTTCAGTCTATGGCTCCACAGGCTCACAGCAAAGGTGTCGAACTTGCCTGCAGAATCGATCCGTCAATACCGGATAACCTGAGAGCCGATCCGGACAGGATTCGTCAGATTCTCATAAATCTGGCGGGTAACGCGGTCAAGTTCACTGCGGAAGGCGAGGTGGTGGTTCAGGCCGAACTGGAATCCAAAAACGAGGATCAAGTGTATCTCCATTTCAGTGTTTCCGATACGGGCATCGGTATTCCCTTCGATAAACAGTCCAAGATCTTCTCGGCTTTCGAACAGGCGGATGGTTCAACGTCAAGGACTTACGGCGGCACGGGACTGGGACTGGCCATATCTTCCCAACTTGTGAACCTCATGGGCGGACGGATCTGGGTGAACAGCATTGTAGGCGAGGGCAGTACGTTTCACTTCACGCTTCCCTTGGACATCCAGCCCGAGGGAGAAGGGCTCTTTGCGGAAGAAGTTATCGAGCAGTTGAGGAACCTCAAGGTCCTCGTGGTCGACGATAACGCCACAAATCGCCGCATTCTGGAAGAACTGCTCCACCAGTGGGATATGAACCCGACCATGGCAACCAACGGCATGAAAGGCCTGGAACGTCTCACGGAAGCTCAGGCAAACGGTGAGCCGTTTGACCTTGCCCTGGTGGACGGCATGATGCCGGTTATGGACGGATTCCAGATGGTGGAAAGGATTCGGCAGGATACACGCTTTGACAATCTTAGGCTCCTCATGCTCACTTCCGCAAGGCCCGACTGTTCCGCGGAGAAGTGTCGTGCCCTGGGCGTTGGAGACTGCCTTCTGAAGCCTATTCATCAATCCAACCTGTTTAATACCATAGTCCGAATGTTCAGGCGTCAGGATTTTCCGGAGATCGAAGCACCGGAGAAAATTTCCAAAGACAGGATCCCCAAGACCGACCGGGCTCTTAAGGTTCTTGTGGTAGAGGACAATGCCTTCAACCAGAAGGTAGCCTTCGGAATGCTCACTACTATGGGGCATACCGTTGTAATGGCCGGCAACGGAAGAGAAAGTCTGGACGCCTACAGAGAAGACAGATTCGACGTCATCCTGATGGATGTTCAGATGCCGTATATGGACGGGCTGGAAGCCACCAGGCGTATTCGCCAACTCGAGTCCAACGGCGACAAACGCATACCGATCGTTGCCATGACCGCGCATGCCATGAAAGGCGACCGGGAGGAATGTCTCAAGGCAGGAATGGACGGGTACATTGCCAAGCCGATTAGCAGTCGTGAACTGTCCGATGTGTTGGAGAATATTTCCGCAAACATCCTGCCGGCTCGCACGGAAGGCCCATGCCCGGTCCCGCTGGAAAAGCCTGTCGATCTTAGTGATCTCCTTAGGGGAGTGGGCGGAAACAAGGCCCTATTGAAAGAAATGTTGGAAATCTACAGAGAAGAGTATCCCGTCCTGTCCTCGGAGATCCGTCATGCGGTAAGTCGGAAAGACGCCGAGGCCCTGAGAATTGCCTCTCATTCTCTTAAAGGCATGGTAGGGGGACTGGGAGCTCAATCGGCCTATGGAGCGGCATTGAAATTGGAAAGCATGGGCAGGGAGTATGATTTGACCGACGCACAACATGCACTTGAAGATCTTGAACGTGAGCTTGACCGCGTGAGTTCGGCACTGGAACAGGAAGCCGAGGAGGTCCTCGGATGAGAATACTGATTGCCGAAGACAACAGGTTCTTCCGAAGACTCCTAGAGGTAAACCTGAAGCAGTGGGGCCACGATATAGTCCAATGTGAAGACGGAGAACAGGCTTGGGACGTCCTCAAGGGTGAAGACCCCCCAAGGCTGGCCGTACTTGACTGGGAAATGCCTAAGAAGCATGGGGTTGAGATTTGCCGGGACGTCCGTGAGTTGAAAGATCGGCCCTATGTGTACATCATCCTGCTGACGGCAAAGAACAGACAAGACGATCTTGTGGAGGGACTCGAGTCGGGAGCCGACGACTACATAACCAAACCTTTCGATCCGGTTGAGCTCAAGGTCCGCTTGCGGGCAGGGACCCGAATCGTGCAACTGCAGGATGACTTGCTCTCGGCATACCGGGCAGCGGAAATGCGAGCGAAAGAGGACTCATTGACGGGACTGTGGAACCATTCCGCCATACTGGACATCCTCCAAAAGGAGTTGTCTCGTTCGACCCGTCGGCATACTTGGGTAGGTGTGATTATGGCGGACATGGATCAGTTCAAGAAGATTAATGACAGCCACGGGCATCTGAAAGGCGATCGCGTTCTCAAGAGAACTGCAGACGTACTCAGGAAAGGTGTCAGATCCTATGATTCGGTGGGACGTTACGGCGGAGAGGAGTTCTTGATCGTTCTTCCCGCATGCGATCTCCGTGAGGCGGAGATTCTGGCCGAACGACTTCGTGTCTCCGCTGAACGGGACTCCATGAATGACGGCTCGCCCGGAGCCAACTGGACCATCAGCTTGGGGGTCACCGCAGTCAAAGGCTCGAACGGGGTGACGCCCGATGTGGCAATAAGGACCGCGGACCAAGCACTTTACAGTGCGAAGGAGCGCGGCCGCAACTGCGTGGAGGTTTTCGAGCACTCACCCGAGCCGAGATGACGGTCCGTTAGACTGAATCACCCCGAATCGCCGGCAAAAGGAAAAGAGCTTTCCTTGTCCGGCGGGATAAGAAGACAAAAGACATGCGAGCTGCCAAACCCTCGGTTCTCGTGGTGGATGGTGACAACGTTTATGCCCGATCTCTGGCAAAAGCTCTCATCCGAGCGGGATTTGCGGTAAGTACCGCGGATGACGCGGCAGGGGCCATGAGTGTTCTGGAATCTAAGAAGTTTACGGCGCTGGTGCTCGGTGCAGGGGCGAGTCCCCAAAAGGAAAAGGACCTCCTCAGATGGGCACGCAGCGAGAAGATCGTAGCCAAGACCATCGTCATGGACAACCCGGGCTCCGCTTTTCTTGAATACGTGAAGCAGGAGGAAGCGGCAGATCTGGTGGTTACCAGAGCCGTTGACAAGGATTCGCTCGTGAAGTTTCTCACGGAGCAGATTCCGGAGAATGTCGGGGATGAATCGTTTTCGGGTAGTATCGAGGGGGTCGACATTTTGTCCTATGTCCAGTTTATTCTTCTTGCAGGTATCAAGGCAGTACTGGAGATCTACTCGCAGGACGGGGCCCGCGGCACGGTATTTATCAACAACGGCGGAATATGTCATGCCGTGTCCGGTACATTGCGGGGAGAACCGGCGCTGTTTCGGTGTTTGTCCTTCAGGGGAGGCAATGTCGTGACCCGGCAATGGAGGGAACCGGAGAAGACCACCATCGACAAGCCCGGTGATTTCCTCCTATTCGAGGCGGCCCGACAACGCGATGAATGCATCGAGGGCTAGGATCCATCCACGAAGCAGCTGCCTCACTCGCCGTGCGGGAAGGTCGAGCGAAGCAGCCAATGGAGATAACCGTTGCAGTACGAAACGCCGGTAAAGTCATATAGTTTTGACTCATTTGTCCCGTTCCCCGGGAATATGACCGCCGTTCAAATGGCAATCCTCATGGCGGAAAACGGGAATCTGTCGTCCGGCGAGGCCCTTCTCTACGTGTACGGGGACAGAGGTGTGGGCAAGACACATTTGCTCAACGCCATAGCCAACGCAGCCGTGAAATACGATACCATTCTCGCCGACGTCAAGAAGCTCCTTAGAAGGTGCGAGGAAAAATGGGAAAAAGGAGAACGAGTCGACCTCGCTGAACGCTTGATTGATCCGGATCTGCTCTTGCTGGATAACATCGATGCCTCTGCCGAACATGAGCAGTTCCAAGCGGGTCTCTTTGATCTGATTGAAAACAGACTTTCTGCAGGGCTGGGAGTGATTGGAGCTTCCAGGGTTCCTCCCTCGGGGCTGAAGGTTTTGCATTCCGAGTACGAGAACCTGTTCGGCAGCGGTAAAATCGTGAAACTGGACTGGGCCGATGCCGAGTGCCGGGCGCAAATACTCCAAAATCTCGTGGGTCCGGGAAACGTGCCGGATGTTGTTCTCGGTGCCATACTGTCCAAGGGCATCGAAGACGGCCATACGCTCAAGGACTGGGCTCTGGGGTTGCGGGCAAAGACCGAAATCACTCGCTTGCTGACACAGTTGGGCTATTCGCCGGCGAACGTCCGCAGAACCACCACCGATCGGGGTGAGTATCTGATATCACAGTGGCGCTTGGAGTTGGAGGGGAGAACTCACGTGGCCGACGTGGCCTACTCGCTGAGCAGCCGCTCCGTTGTCACACGATGCTGGTCTCCCCTGCAGAATTAGAAATACAGCAGTTTCTCGGGGCATTTTACCTAGTACTGCTCAACAGAAAAGACTATGCAGTATTCCGGTTCCCAGGCGGAGCCCTGAGCTTGTCCCATATCTTTTTGCCGGCACCCCTAGAAATCGGCCGACAATTGGCCAAGCGCTTCGAGGTGCATGCCGGCCGGTGCCCCGAAGGGGCTCACCTTGAATAGCCACGGGTTTTCAACCCGTGGAAAGGGGCATCCACCCAATTCTCCGGACCGGCCCGGAAGGGGCCGACCAATCGCGGTACCTCCCAATGTGGAGTCCCGTTAGTGGACCCCGTCAGGGTCCATAACTATTTATTGTTGTTCATCGTTTCCATGGGTTGAAACCCATGGCTACTCACAGTATGCCCTTTCAGGGCATGTGCCCGGTTGCCGGCGACCCAGGAAATGGGGAACTCACGCTAAACCGTTACTCTATTTCCGCCGTGCCGTACTGGTTGCCGGGCTCTTCGGAGGAAGCCCTTATCTCAATGGACGTCCTCCGAGCGTTTGTTACCCGCGTTGGCGAGCGAGCTCTACTTGTCTCCTGTAGGCTTTTCCTCGGCTACCGGCTTGTCGACCTTCCCGCCGGCCACCTGCTTTTCGATCTTCTCACCGGTAGACGACTTGTCGCCTGCAACCGGTTTTTCAACCTTTTCATCTACAGCGGGCTTCTCGCTTGCAACCGGTTTCTCATCCTTATCGCCGACAACCACACTTTTCTTCCAAAGGGCCTGGACCAACTTGACCACATTCTTGGGCATGGGAACGTACTGAAGCTTTTTGGCCGTCCATTCCCCATTGCTGAAGCACCAATCAAAGAAATCCAACATTACTTGGGATTTTTCAGCATCCGGCTGGTTCTGGTACAGCAATATGTAGGAAGTCCCGAGGATGGGCCAGGTCTTCTCACCCGGCTGGTCGTTGAGGTTCACGGAAAAGCCTGCCGCACCTTCCCAGTCGGCGTTTTCCGCAGCGGACTGAAATGCACGGATTTGAGGACTGACGAATTTTCCTGCCAGATTCTGAAGTTGAACGTACGTGAGCTTGTTCTTGACCGCGTAAGTGAACTCCACGTACCCTATGGCTCCGGGGGTTTTCCCCACGAGCTTCGCAACGCCGGGATTTCCCTTGCCCCCGAGCCCGGTGGGCCATGGAACCGACTTGCCCGCTCCCACTTTTTCTTTCCATGTGTTTGAGACTTTGCTCAGGTAGCTCGTGAAGATCCACGTAGTCCCGGAACCGTCGGCTCTGTGAACAACGGTAACGTCATCTCCGGGCAGGCGCACCTGAGGGTTAACTGCAAGAATTCTTCGGTCGTTCCATTTCTTGATCTTGCCGAGGAATATATCCGAGAGCAACTCAGGAGTAAGTTTCAGTCTTCCCGGCCGTATTCCTTTGACATGTATTACCGGAACAACTCCCCCCATGATCATGGGAAACTGAATCAATCCGGCGGCATCCAGTTCCTTGGAGCTCAGGGGCTTGTCCGAACCGCCGAAGTCCACGGTCTTCGCTTTGATATGAGCGATTCCGCCACTTGAACCGATTCCCCTGTAGCCGATCTTCACATTCTTCTTGCCCTTCTTCTTCTCATAGGCCTTGGCCCACTCATGATAAACCGGCATGGGAAACGTAGCCCCGGCCCCGTTTATCACTACTTTGGCTTCGCTCTTCTCTTCGGCGGCCCAAGCAAGGCCGCAACTGCCTGCCGCCAACAGAACTGCGGCCGACAGAATCATCATGAGCATGGTTAATTCAGCAGAACGTCTCGTACTGAACAAAAAACGGCATGCCTTTTCCATCTCTATCTCCTTCCGTTTTGTTGCGGTCGTTTCCTTGAATGCCCCCCCAAAAGAGGTGTCGGCGGGAGGCAGGGGAAAACCGATTCGGACGAGCCCCGGAGTTCCGTGGAACGTTTTGGAACCAGGCGCGGCACTTGGGTCTTCCGGTATCCGACCATTTCCACCCTCACGTGGAGGAAGCCCTCTCGAATCTATCCTCGTGCGGCAATCAGATGATCACTCCCCGTGATGGACACGGGCCTCAGCAACCGAAATCCGAGGCTGAGAATCCGGTACTGATGATGGACTATAGGCCTTGGCGAGCAAGATTATCATTAGAACCCCGTTAGAATTCCGACAGAGCGACGACGCTGCAACAATTTGCCGTCACCCGAGTCGCAGCCTTGATTTTGCGGCCGCAGTGTAATAGGACTGAGGTATGGAAATCATTAAAGGTTGTTCACTCTTGAATCCCTCCGAAGCCCTGCATCGGACGCGGGCCGGGAACGGGAAGGATACAAGGAACGGGAGAAGGCACGATTGTACCCCAATTGGTCGGCTCTTGCGTGCCAATCTGAGGCTGATTGCAGTCGCGGTACTGTTGGGTTCGGCTCTGGGCTGCGATCGGCTTGAAAGCAGCCCGACGAAGAGCGCTGTGCACATTCCCGCAGTCAAGGTATCCGTCGTCAAGATCCAACCCACTCCCATCGTAGATACTCTCCTGTTGCCGGGCGTGGCGGAAGCGTTGCACGATGTGACCCTCGCTTCAGATCGCGAAGGGAGGGTCGAGTGGATCGGTCCCCGTGAGGGACAACGGGTGAAGAAGGGTGAACTCCTGGCCAAGATTGATGTAGCCGCACTCCAAGCGGCCCTGGATCGGCACAAGGCTGCACATAAGCTTGCCGAAGTCGTTGCCGAACGCAGAAGGTCTCTCCATAAGGGCAAGATCGTATCGCAAGAGGAAATGGAAAAGGCCGAGACCGAGCAAATGCTTGCCTTGCACAACCTACGAGAAGCAAAAGTCAACTTCGAACAAGGATTTGTGCAATCTCCCATAGACGGAGTCGTGAACCGCCGGGACATCGACCCCGGCGAATTCGTCAAGCGCGGCCAGGCACTGATGGAACTCGTTGCAGTCGATCGCATGCGTATCATTGTAGATGTTCCGGAAATGGACGTCCGTCACCTCAAGGTGTGGCAAAATGCACGCATTACCATCGATGCCTATCCCGGGGAACACTGGAACGGTCTCGTGGATTTTGTGGCTTTCAAGGCCGACCCGGCAACGAAAACCTTCAGGACGAGAGTGGTTGTGGACAATACGGACGGTCGCATACGACCGGGAATGATAGCCCACGTCTCATTTCTCCGCAAGCTGGTTCCCAATGCGGTTGTTGCACCGCTCTTCGCCGTATTGGACAAAGGTGGAGAGAGAATCCTTTTTGTGGAGAAAGACGGCATGGCTCAGGCGCGCACCGCGGCCATAGGAGTGATTGACAACGATAAGGTGCAGATCGTCAGCGGTTTAGAGCCCGGTGACAACCTCATCGTTACCGGACAACACAACGTTGAAGACGGGATGAGGGTTACCACCAAATGATCGTCAACCATGCGGCCCTCGACCGACAGATCACGGTGTTGGTTCTGCTCGTGATCATCGTTGTTGCCGGTGTGTACAGTTATGTGACGCTGCCTCGCGAGGCCAACCCCGACATCACCATCCCCTTCGTATTTATTACGACTACGTATGAAGGGGTGTCCGCCAAAGACATTGAGAAGCTCATTACCATGCCGCTGGAACGAAAGCTCCAGGGGATATCGGACGTGGAAGAGATCCGTTCCAGCTCCGCCGAAGGGCTATCCTACATTGCCATCAAGTTTCTTCCCAAAATGGACATAGATGACGCCCTACAAAAGGTACGGGACAAAGTGGACCAGGCAAAGAAGGATCTTCCCAACGAACTTCTTGAAGATCCGGTCATCACGGAAGCGAACTTCTCGGATCTACCGATCATCCAGGTCGTGCTTTCGGGTCCGTTTAGCCTCAAAAGGCTCAAGACATTTGCAGAAGAGCTGGAAGACCATATCGAGGCCGTTCCCGGCGTGCTGGAAGCAAAGATTATCGGCGGTCTCGATCGAGAAATCCACGTGGAATTCGATTTGGAAAGGATTGCGGCGTACAAGGTGCCGTTTTCACAGCTCGTTTCCGCCGTAAAACAATCCAACGTCAACATGCCCGGCGGGGCCATGGATATCGGCAATGCCAAGTATCTCGTCCGGGTACCGGAAGACTATAAGCACCCTCAAGAGATCTTTTCCATTGTTGCCTTTGTGCGTGACGGCAAGCCGGTATATTTGCGCGATGTTGCGACGATTCGCGATCACTACAAGGACCCCGTGACAAGAAGTCGTATCAACGGCCGCAGGAGTGTTACCATTGAGGTCACCAAGCGCAGCGGCGAGAACATCGTACAAATCAATGACCAAATAAAGGCTCTTGTTCATCAGATAAGAAGCGAACTGCCGCCCTCCTTGAAGATCGATCTGACCTCGGACATGTCCAAGGACGTCAAGCTCCTTATTTCAGATCTGGAGAACAATATCCTTTCCGGTCTGGTCTTGGTACTTGCCGTGGTGTTTGTGTTCATCGGCGGACGTTCGGCATTCTTCGTTGCCCTGGCAATCCCGTTTTCAATGTTGATCACGTTTTCGATCCTCAATGGAATGGACGTCACCTTAAACATCGTGGTGTTGTTCTCCTTGATCCTTGCACTGGGCATGCTGGTAGACAACGGCATTGTCATCGTGGAGAACATCTACCGACACGTTCAGGAAGGCAGCACCAAAGAGGAAGCGGCCAGGATCGGTACCGATGAAGTGGCGTGGCCGGTAACCACCTCAACGCTCACAACGCTCGGGGCATTCTTCCCGTTGCTCTTCTGGCCGGACATCATGGGTGAGTTCATGGTCTATCTGCCCATGACGGTGATCATTGCCCTCACCGCATCGTTGTTTGTGGCGCTGGTGGTGAATCCGGTTCTCTCGGCCCGCTATCAGACGGCGAAACCCAAAGTGATGACGAGTGATGGGGAAGAGGAACGGCTGCCCGCGGTGAAGCGGATCTACAAGCGGGTGTTGGTCTGGTCTCTCAACCACAGGGCGCTGGTGGTGGTGGGAGCCTTCGGACTTCTCGTGTTGTCCATAGCCGCATTTTCACTGTTTGGTAAAGGAAGCGAGTTCTTTCCCGATGTGGAGCCCCGACGTGCATTTGTCGACGTGCAGGCTCCGCAAGGCACCAACCTCGATGCGTCGGACAGACTCATCAAACAAGTCGAAGAAGTCGTATCAGGTTATCCGGATGTCAGATACGTGATCGCCAACATAGGTACCGCGGAAGCGAGTCCGTTTTCGACAATCGGAGGGGTCGGAACGCATCTGAGTCGCGTTACCTTGGATTTCAAGGACTTTCACGACAGATCGCGGCTTTCCTCCGGCATAGTAAAAGAAGTGCGGGAACGGACATTAGCAAGAATTCGGGGAGCGGATGTCCGCGTCGAGAAAGAAAAGGAGGGGCCGCCCACCGGTTACCCAATCAACATGGAGATCGCCGGACCGGATATCGAAACGCTGGGCATGGTGGCCGCCAAGATTCGAAAGGTCATCGCAGACATCCCGGGCATGGTTGATCTCAAGGACAATTTCGTCTCGGGAAAGCCCGAGATCAACGTGAAGGTGGACAAGGAGAAGGCCGCGCTCCTCGGCTTGGACACCTATATGATCGCGTATACGGTCAAATCGGCAATTAACGGCTCCAAGGTAGGCGTCTATCGAGAAGGTAAGGAAGAGTATGACATCGTTGTGAGGCTTCCGGAAAAAGACCGGAGGTCCATCGAAAGCCTGAAACGCATCACCGTTTCAGGCCCGAATGGGGAACCGATCCCGCTGACCAGCGTGGCAAAAGCAAAACTGGCAAGCGGACTGGGTGCCATCACCAGAGTCGACCAGAAACGAGTAGTAACCATATCGGCCAACGTTTCCGACAGGCTGGCGAACGACATCATTGCAGACATCGAAAGGCGTCTTGCCGACTTTGCTTGGCCGCGGGGGTACACATACCGTTTTACCGGGGAACACCGCGAGCAGGAGAAATCCACCGCGTTCCTCTCAAAAGCATTTATTGCAACCATCTTCATCATCTACCTGGTACTGGTTACTCAATTTAATTCAGCAGCGAAGCCTTTCATCATCCTGACGTCCGTAATACTCTCGCTCATCGGAGTATTCTTCGGACTTCTGATCACGGGAACCGCGTTCGGAATCATCATGACCGGGGTGGGGGTCATCAGTCTGGCAGGAGTGGTGGTAAACAACGCTATCGTGCTCATCGACTACTACAACCAACTGAAGGAGAAAGGTCTCCACGCACGTGACGCGCTTGTGCAGACCGGCCTGGTGAGATTTAGGCCGGTCATGCTCACTGCGTTGACGACGATTCTCGGGCTCCTTCCCATGGCCACCGGCATCAGTTTCAATTTCAGGCAATTCCGATGGGACATCGGCGGAGAGTCGTCCCAGTGGTGGGGCCCCATGGCCGTCGCCGTGATCTTCGGCCTTGCCGTAGCCACCGTGCTTACCCTCGTTGTCGTGCCGGTTCTGTGCTCACTAGCGGACCGAGTGGAGAGAGAACCACGGCCGACGGACTGATGCCGGTGCGCCTTCGAGGATGTGACTTAGTGCTCCATGGCGCAAATACGGTCGCACAACCTGAGCGGAGAAAAGAAGAGGGAAGAATCTCACCACAGAGACACAGATTAGCACAGATCAAGAAATGATCGGAATCAATAAGGTGTTTATACTCTTCTTATATGGGGTGGAGTCGGCAGGGGAAACGAAGACTGGACCCCGGCCTGCGCCGGGGAGACGGCGGGACGCCCGCCTTTGAAGATGGCGGGCACGGCACGCCGTGCCCCTACAACGTTTCATCGTCCCGGCGGGCCTGTTGTGTCACATCTACCCATAGATGTAGGATGTGGTGAATTCCGCATTCTGCACGGGAGGCCGGGCCACGGTAGGATAAGATTACCCAGCGGAACGTGGGGAGGCCGGCGCCGGCAATGCAGCGGATCAACCGATCGCCGGCCGCCCAAAGTCGGAAGAACAACGATGCGGCTTCGACTCACAAACAATGTCTCGCTCGGTCTGGTATTCGAGACCGATGCACATACGTTTGTAAGCGATCTCAACGCAACACTGGTCGAGTACCGGCGACGTGATGAATTGAAGTGCGACCCGGAACTACAGATTGCCGTTCCCGTGCCCGGTGAAGGCAGAGTTGCCTGGATAAGCCCCAACTATTCCGAACCAAAGATTTGCGTGATCCTCGATGCTCACGCGGTTCGGGACATATTGAAAAGTCGCGGGGTAACCCTCTGGAAAAAGATCGAACGAGCCTACGAGGCCTCGCTGGCCTTTCAAGAATGGTTCCGGAGTGTTATCGAGAACTCCTCCCTACGGACCGTCGACGGAAAACCGCACCTGGAACTTGTCCGCGGCAAGAAACCCCAAAAGGATGATTCGGAGTGATGAGCCCCAAGTAGTGGATTTGACCAATTTAGTCACGGATCTTGCGCCGGACGCGGGACCTCACTCCTCGCAAAGACATTCCCGTCACTTGTCATTGCGAACGAAGCGAACCCCATCGTTGGAGGTGTATGATTTGTGACGTCCCGAAGGGACATGCGATGTTAGCCGGGCCTTTCAAAGCCCGGAACCCATTGGGACGAGACAATCTCCTCGCGACGGGGCCGAGATTGCCGACCCGCCGGACGCAAAACACCCCTCCTCCCCATGACATGCTTGCAGAGGGTGTCCCCCCGCGAGACTGAATGCTCTCAGGAGCATCTCGTCGAAATCAATGCTTCTCGAAATCGTCCGGGTCCTTGGGTAGTTCCCCCGTGATGCAGCTTTTCAGATTCGCGACCACCTCATGATCCCCACCGAGAACGGGTTCCAGGGAACGGATTGCACGGCCGAGCGTGCCGTTGCACATGTGCTGGATCTCTGCCTTGACGTCATCGGGAAGAGCGTTGTACTGCTCCACCAAGTGTCCGGACCACTTTGGGAGGTAACTGGTGTCCATGTCTTTGTGATGATACACATACCCCTCGAAGGAGCCTGCACTTGCGGCAAAATCATAGAGTTCACTATAGAATGCCATTATCCACAGCCCTTTCATTCGAGTGACGGTCTACCGGCGCATATAAGGCCGTTTGAGGCGGATCACCTCTGGTGCTCCCAATATAGACTACCTCGATGAAGATTGCCAGCAAGGTATACGAGGAAAGGTGCAACCCCACGGAATCATCAAAAGGAAACCAAGTGCCGCAGTTCACAATTATGGTGACTTATTCTCATTAGGATGTAGTGGGCGAAGCGAACCGTCCCGCGTGTCCGCGGGATTCGAGATATGCGCCGGCGGTAACCCGGCGACTGAACTTAAACCCCGCGCCATCGCGGGTGCGCACGCCCGATGCTTACTCACCGGCACCCTACGAAGGCGTAATTGCGGGGAAGGAGCCCGATACCACAAATGTCGCCCATAGACGGGCTATGCCCATCGTTCCAAAGCCGGGTCTCATCAGGATCGAATCCGTCCCATCACGGTCTTGACCACGTTGGCGGAATTCCTCAGCTGCTGCAGCTCGCGACCCCACAATTCCAACTCCACATGGCGAAGCACGCCATCGCTGCCGACGACTGTGGGCACGCTGAGACACACGTTTGAGATGCCGTACGCGCCCTTTTGCAGTGAGCTTACCGGAAGCAGTCGTCTCTGATCCAGCACGATGGAGTGGACCAGTACGGCTACGGAGGTGGCTACGGCCCATCCGGCTCCTCCCTTGAGCTTGATAACCTCCGCGCCGCTTTGCCTCGTGCGCTCGAAAATCTTGCTCTTGACCGGTTCGGAGAGCTTGGGATGCTTCCCCAGGGGGAAGCCGTTACAGCTCGCAGATGACCAAATAGGCACCATTGAGTCGCCGTGCTCACCCAAGATCACGGCTCTCACCTGGGTGGCAGCAGTATCAATGGTCTGGGCCAAGATTGAGCAGAACCGCGCGGTGTCGAGAAGGGTGCCAAGCCCGATTACCCTCTCAGCCGGCATGCCGAGTAGCTGAATAGCGAGGCCGGTAAGTATGTCGACCGGATTGGACACTACGACCAGTATGGAGTCGCCCCCAGGGCCGGCTGACTTGAGATCGTTCATGATGGACAAGAAAAGAGAGACGTTGCGGTTTATGAGATCCAGCCTCGATTCATCGGGCTTGCGGCGTAGTCCCGCGGTAACGACGATCACATCCGCTTTGGATACCGCGTCCATGTCGCCCGCACAGATGCGTTGGTCGTGGGAGAAGGAACTGCCGTGTACCAGGTCCAGTGCTTCACCGTTGACCGGATCTTCGACAACGTCGAACAGAATGATTTCAGAGACTACTCCGCCCAACTGCAACGCGTACGCGGTACAGGACCCGACGCGACCGCCGCCGCCGATGATGGCCACCTTCATATAAACCTCCATGGCTTTAGGCTTTCAGCAAGCCACAACGAATCATGAAAGCCCTCGGCATTGACAGACCCTCCGGGGCTTCGCCTCGGAGATTGGCACGAAGAACGCACGATGCGGAATATTTGGGGGGGCTGCGGAGCAGCGTAATTGTCGCCGAAAGGCCGAAACATATCGCACCTTGTCTGAGGCACCGAGACTTGCTACGGCCATAGGGTTTGACAAGTCTCTCGGCAGTTCAAGCACTATGCTCCCCCCACCCCCAATGCCGGTGACTTAGGCCAAGGCAGTTGATTTTTCATGATTAGTCCATCCGAATATAGAGTGAATTATGTTGACGCGGAGCGTTCTCCGCGCGATAAAGTATTTCATAACAATCTGTTGGGAGGTTTTTATCATGGCACAGTTTATGCAAGCAATTATCATGCCAAAGTGAGCAGCTTGCGCAAAGATTTCTTGACCTTATCCCCTCACAAATCGACCCGTGCAAGAAGCGTTCGCCCAAGGATTTTACCCGAAACAGAAAACTACCTTTTCCAAAGCTTATCACCTTTCTACTCTCCATGGTTGCCGGCGGAAAGGGCAAAGGAGTGGACGTGAAATCGGGTGAATTCTTTCGTACTGCCAAGAGAAGTGGCCTTTGGCCTGAAGCCGAAGCCGTACACCACAGTGCGTTCACCAGGGCGCGCAAGAAAGTCTCCTGGCATGTACTTCGGGATATATTGAAGGATGCCGTACTCCTGGCCTACGAGGTATGGCCTCAGGACGCGCGCTTTACTTGGCACGGTATGTCGGTGTTCGCCTTTGATGGGTCCAAATACACTCTTCCTGCAACGAAGGAGATCCGAAACGCCTTTGACCCCAACAGTGGCCTCCAATACCCTGGAAAGGGACACTATCCCCAGTGTCTGGTTACCACCGCGTACGATGTCTTCCGACGAATTGCCATCGCACGAACCGTGGTCCCAGCCCATTCTTCCGAACGCGATGAAGTGGCTCCCCTCCTGAAGTACATCCCTTCGGCAAGTGTGTTGCTCTTTGACCGAGGGTACCCGGGCTACGAATTGATTCGTCGGCTGATGAGAAGATTCAGAGGCCATTTCGTTTTTCGATGTCCCGCTCAATGCACGTTTCCCGCCGTACAGGCGTGCATTGAGACTGGAAAAGAAGAAGACGAGATATGTATTGATCCGAGCAACAATTACCTGAGCAAGATTCCGAAGAAACAGAGAAAAGACCTCAAGGCTCTGAAACTCAGGGTCATTCGACTCGTCAGTCCTGATGGAACCGTCTCCGTGCTGCTCACCAACCTTTATGATACCGAGCAATTCCCGGCGCAGGAGATTACTCTCCTCTATTTCAGACGCTGGGAAGTCGAAAGCTACTACCGAGACGAAAAAATAGTCCTGGAAATCGAGAAATTTCATGGCAAATCCTACAATAGTGTGCTTCAGGAACTCTTCGCAGCCATGATCATGTCGGTCATCTCCAGAACCCTTATGGTACTCTCCCAGATACTCGCCGGTGACCCGCGGGAGCCGCAGTTCAAGAATTCCATTATGACACTTGCCGCAGACGCAGCAGTCCTGGCCGCCGAGGCCACTTGATCCCGTAAGAGCTGTCACCGTCTTCCAGGAAATACTCGAAGAAATTCGTCGAGTCATATACTACCGTCCCAAGACGCCCAGACCCTCTCAACCGAGAGTCACCAAAAGGAGCAATAACAAATGGACATTAGCAAAGGTCAAGAAGGTGATAGCTGCCTAAGTCACCGGCATTGCCCCCCCCCCCCCCCCATCGAGTACCCAACCAGGGTCGCTTATCGGAGAACTTACATATGAACATTCATGGTTTGTTGGCCGCTGTAAGCTATGAAAGTTCATTGGTCATTCTCCTGCTGTTCGCTTGCAGTCGGAAAATGGGGAGAGGGGCCTGCCTCCGATTCCGCCTCCCGTAATCACTACCGGTCCGGCCCACGGGTCCCTCGCCTCTCCCCAATTTTGGCCATGGCTGCCTGAACTCCCGCCTCGTGCCCTGCAATGGCAAGCATCTGGGTGTGTTGCGGACAATTGCCCATCACGAGCGCGGTTACAACGTTACTCGCTTTCTCGGCAACGTCCGCGGCCCAGTACAGATCAATCAATCTACCGTGCACAAGTCCGATCGCACCCCAATGCCTGCCTTCCAATCGTTTGCGCTGTGCCGGGCGAACATTGTCGACCAACATCTCTAGGAAGGCTTCCGACGGGGCTCGTATGGTCTCAGTGCGCATCAGGTATACCCGCTACTTCCCGTTCAAACGCTCGACGGCCGCAGTTGCACAGAGGACATCCTCCTCCACGCTGCCTCCGCTCACTCCGATGCCTCCGATGATCTCGTCCCCCTGTTTCAGAGGGATTCCTCCCCCGAAAATCACTATGCGCCCGCCGTCTGCGTTATGGATGCCGAATAGAGGCTGCCCGGGCTGAGACAATCCTGCCAGGTCATGTGTAGGAATCTTCACGGCGACAGCGGTGTATGCCTTGTTCGTTGCTATGTCAATGCTTACCAGCAGAGCCCCTTCCATACGTTGCAGGGCCGTCAAGTTTCCACCCGCGTCAACCACCGCGATCACCATCGGGACGCCTATCTTAACGGCCTTTTCCCGTGCCGCGGCTATCAAATCCAAAGCCGAGTCAAGATCGATATTCATGTTGCCTCCAAGCACTTCCGTCAAATGATTCGGAATGAATCCACCATGGTGCATCGTCGTTGCCGAGTAAACGCCCGTGCCGAAGTCATGCCTTCCCCAGTGGGGCCGGCAATGGTGAACGACGTATGCCCTTCCCCACCCAAACCAATGCCGGCGTAAGCCGGGCCGTTTTTCACAAAGATCGTTGCCTGTACCGCCCGGGCAAACGCCGTCATATGCACCACGTTGGTGGAATGCATGACCGCGGTATGCCTGTTGCCGTGTTCCGCCGCCACTGCAAGCTCAATACCCTCTTTGACGTCCCGCACCCTTACAATGGGCATGATGGGCATCATTTGTTCCAGTTGAACGAGGGGATGCTCGTTGGGAGCCTCGAAGACGGCCAGTCGGTATGCTTCACCGATTTCTATGCCCACGTCCTTCAATATGACCTGAACATTCTTGCCGATGTATGCCCCATTTATTTTTCCATCCTGCGTGACTACCAGCTGCGTTACCCTTTCAGCCTCTTCTCGGTTCAGCAGGTAGGCTCGTCCGGTCTCCTCCATAAACTTGATCAACGACGTAGCAACCTCATCCACCACGAACACTTCTTTTTCGCAGGTACAGAAGATGTTGTTATTGATGGCCGCTCCGTTGACGATGCACTCGGCTGCGTTGCGGATACTCGCGGTTTCGTCCACGAGGACGGGCGGATTTCCGGCTCCCGCGCCGATGGCCTTTTTCCCGGAACGAAGAACGATGTTCACGATCGGCCTGCCGCCGGTTGCCACGAGCATGTTGACCTTGGGGTGCTCCATGATTTCCCGAGCAGTATCCTGAGTCGGGTTGCGAACGGAACCGATTAAGCCCGGGGGACCGCCGGCCTCGACTATCGCCCGGTGGAACAGCTCGACCACCGTCACACTGGTACGCTTTGCATTGGGATGTGCGTTAAACACCACCGCGTTCCCTGCGGCAATCATGCTGATTGCGTTGTGGATGAGCGTGCCCGACGGATTGGTGATGGGCGTCAACGCGCCGATCACTCCGACCGGTGCATACTCGAGCAACATCAAACCATGGTCACCGCTCAGGGCCAGCGGGCGAATGTCCTCGGTGCCGGGAGTTTTCGTCGCACACAAAATATTTTCCCGAATCTTGTCTTCATAGCGACCCAACTCCGTTTCCTGCACCGCCAGATCCGAGATCATCTCATTGTTATCCAACACCGCTTTGCGGATGGCCTCAATGATCTTGTCACGTGTTCCAAGAGTCATCTCAATGAGACATTTCTGAGCTTCCACGGCGTTCTCCACGGCCTCGTCAACGGTTTCGTAGATTCCGTCGGGTCCACCGGCCCGGAGATCTTGTTGTGTCGCAAGTTCCTCAAGCACCTGCATGACTATTGTGTCGATTGTCGCATGGTTGAACGCCATGTCGCTCCTCCCTGTTCAGCTGTGCTCCGTTTCCACCGCTATGCCCCGGCAGAAGCAGCCAAGATAATTGCTCCGGCGAGAATGGAGCACCACCGCGACGATACGGGTCGCCCAATCTGCTCGAATTCATGACCGAGCTCGACTTCCAGACGCTCGGTCGGCTGCCGTTTCAGCCGGCGTTCAGGCAACAGATCCTTCACGAACCACGACCACTTCTCCATCTCCTCGAGAGCTTCCACCACGGGCAATGCCGCCTCAACATCCTGTTCGGGAGTTCCGCCGCTGATTCCTATAGCCCCGCAGACATCTCCATTCAGGCGTAGAGGATGACCGCCTCCAAAAAGTACTATCTTGCCCGAATGAGTATGCTGGATTCCATACAGTACTCCGCCGGGTTGAGCCAGTCTTCCCACTTCATCGGTCGACATGCGCAGAGTCGCGGCCGTGAAGGCTTTTGAGACGGCAATCTCGGTTGCAGCCGGCAAGGCCCCGTCCATGCGAGCGAAAAAGAGGAGTCCCCCTTCCCCGTCCACGAGTGCAACTGCCATGGGCACGCCCAGAGCGGCAGCCTCCGACTCGGCCAACGCGCCCAACAAACGTGCCAGGGGATACGTCATGCTCATGGGCTGCTTTCCTCACCGGGTCCGCCGACGATTACTCGGCGCACAATGGTCTCCAATTCCGCTGTCACTTCCCCGGACCAGGCCGCCATAAAGAGAAGGTCGCTGAGCCGGTTGAGATAGGCCGCCAAGAGGTCGTAACCACTCTTCTTCCGGCTCAGCTTGACAACGATGCGCTCACAACGGCGGGCTACGGCCCGTGCAATATGCAGGGCGGCGCTTTCAATAGACGCCCCCGGCACGACAAAGCCTCTCGGCAAGCCGAACGACGCGGTCAAATCGTCAATCCACTTCTCGAGCCGCCGAACGTCCTCCTCGCCAATGCGGCGTTTCAGCCGCTGCGCAGTCCTCGAGGACGAAGAAAGTTCGGAACTGAGGACTAGGATGTCTTGCTGAACTGCATAGAGTATCGACGCGATCGGTTCGTGCTTGTTCAGGGAGCGAGCCAATCCGAGGTGTGACTGGAGTTCGTCCAACGCACCGCAGGCGTGCACGTACTCGTTGTCTTTTCCTACGAGTTCGCCGCTCAGCAATCGGGTCTGTTTATGATCCTGACGGCTCCGATAGATTTTTTGAGGCTCCCTTTCCATTGTGTTTGGGGCACCTGTCCTTCTTGATCACGGCGACGGAACTGAGGTCTTAGTACTCCATGGTGCAAGTTCGGCAACTATCCTTGCTTTGGTAGCGCCGGCCTCCCCGAGTTCCGCGGGGAGACGGTACCCCCATGGATCGCCGCAACTACTCAACCGTGTACTTAGACCTCGTCTTCTATGTCTATGCGATCGACAATGCCGATGATGGCCGCGTCCACTGGTGACAGCGAATCATCGACTCCTTGGCGGGCACCGCTTCCCGTCACCACGATGACGCGCTCACTCACACCTGCGCCCACTGCATCGATTGCTACAAACGGCTCGCCCTCAGGCTTTTCTCCTCTGCTGTCCAGGGGTTGGACGACCTGTATCTTGCTGCCCACCAAACGGTCATGTTTGCGCGTGGCGACAATTGTCCCGATTACTCGTGCGATCAACATGATGACAATCCTTCCCGCTCGGGAGTTTGTCTGTGGTAGCTCCCAAAAGTTTTCGTCCGAAATGCGGAGACCCGTGTCTTTCCCAAGCAAAATCTCCCCTGCCCCCCTTTGCTAAAGGGAGGATTTAGGGAATTGCTTCCGGCCGTTACTCTATTCATCCTCCACCAAGGGCACGCCGTACCGCAGGGCCAGATCTCTGCCAAGTGGTGTGATCACGGATGAGGAGGAAATCCTCATTTCAGCCCTCACGCGATGAGCGTGGCGAATGTCCGCAGCGGTAACTACTTTTCCGCGGCGGTTCAGAGTCCGTAAACCTGGATCGACCGGGTGTTCACTCCGTTCGGTAATGGGTTGGGCCTCACGTTGGAAAGCAGATCTTACCGTCTCCCCGAGGCGTTCAATGTCGGTCAGGCGACAGCCGAACTCCGCGGCAGTACGCATGCGATCCGAAACGGCCCGTGCCAGGGACGCGTTCCCCTTGTCGAATCCCAATTCCTTGCGACCTCTTCCCTCAGGGTCGGCACCGTTACGGGCCAAAACAACCGGTTTCCCCATGAACAGGGCATGCAGGATCAGGTTGGTAACCAGGTTGTCCGCGATGAGCAGAGATACCTTGGAAACCGTGTTGACACTCAACAATGGGCTCACCACTGCTCGAGCCTCAGTCAGGTCGGTAAGCCATTTGGTAGGCTCTACCCGGCCGATGTTGGGGAAACCCGCCAACTCGTCTCGCACCGCGCTGCCGAAAATCTGTTGCGCGCCTCGTGAAAACGTGAGTTTCAACCTAAAACCATCGAGCACCAGGCCGCGGACCTGCCGGATCGCCTCTTGGAAACCTACGGTGGCTCCCGAAAAGACCACAATGAGAGTTCCGCGGTGTCCATCGGCTCCCATACGAGAAGCCAATTTTTCAATGACCCGGGCCACAACTTGTTGAAACTGATCGTCTTTCATGACGGCCTGTTCACTGTGTCACAGCCTGATTCAGGCAATGCAGTGCGATGCCCAAAGGGGTAACCAAGAGCGGGTTGGCCGGTTTTGACACCTTCAAGCCCGTCTCATTTTCCATCACATCCTCTATTCCGGTAAAACAGCTCGTTCCTCCCACGAGGTACAGGGTGTCTACCCGGTGCCCCCGCAGATGACGTTGAGCAATGGTTGCCATCTTCTGAAAGACCGGCCTGATGTACGGCAGAATCTCACGGTGGCGACCGGGGTCATTCTTCACGGCCTCGGCCTCTTCAATCGGTATCTTGAAGTTTCCGGACAGCACGAGATCCACATGGATCCCCCCCGTCGGCTCATCCGCGGTGTAGACGACCTGCCCGTTCTCGATCACGGATATGCCCGTCGTACCGCCGCCTATGTCGACCACTGATCCCTGCTCCACCTCCAAAACCAACGACGCGGCGCTCGGTTCATCAATGAGCGGGCCAAGCTTGAGCCCCGCCGCTTCGACGACGTTTCCGAACGCCTGACAATTGCGGCCGACGGTCCCGGGCGGATAGGCGGCCGCGGCGAGTTGAATGTGATACCCGGCCGACTGCAACCGCTCTACCTGTTTCCTAAGGATGCCGATTGAACCCACGTAATCGAGGATTAACCCGTCACGGACACTGGATTCACTGCGCGTAAGGACGCCCGCCACCGGCTTGCCTCGGCCGTCCACAACAGCGGTCACGATGTTGGCGGTGCCCAGATCGACTCCCGCGAACACGGGGCCGTCGGGAGCCGCATACTTGCTTGGGCTCATGACGGCCTCAAACTCTGCCAAAAGTCTGTCGGCCGATTCGCTTATCATCGCTCGGACTACTCCGATCAGGATTCTTTACCGCCCATGTTTCTTACTGCGGCTTGCGCCGACTCTGCTCCCCGTGCTACGTCCGCTTGCTTGCCTGCAATGTACAAACGGCCGACCGCGCCGTAGGTTCTACAATCCACCAATGTGATGGGGGAGTTTTTCTCAGCTTCATTGGCCGCCATGGTGATGTACGCCGCGGGTTGAACTTCAAGAATGTACAGATCTTGTCCCGGCAAAAGCATTGAACACAGACGAGAAACGTTCACCATCTGGGCGTGGTACGGATTAACCTTGTTGATGATCTGAGAATTCAAGATCACGGGCTTTATTCGATCCTCGATTGTGAGGCCCAATGATTTGAGAATTGCAGATCCCGCGTGCTTAACTTCCGCCTGAGCGTCCGAGTGGAATTCGAGCACTCCGAAGTGCCGTTCCACCACCATGAGTCCCGGTCGAATATTTGCGGCCTTTACCGCTGCATCAATGACCTGGTTGATGATCACGCCCGGCGACACCTCTACGAGGGTGGCGGCCATCCCCGGAACAGGTATGTAGCCTCTTGCGTTGGCCCCGATATATGCCGCGAACTGGGGCTGCAATCTGTCGATGTATACAAAGGACCGTAGTTCCGCCATACCAATCTCCTGAACGAAACACCCTACGGATCGAGCCGGGGGTGCATTTCCGGGATACTTCTTAACGTTTAGTACATCGTTACATAAGTGCGGTTACGTATTTTCCCCTCGTTGCCAATTGCGGCCGCCCGGGACGAGAAATCTCCGGGCACGGAGGCCCGGGCTAAGAAAGACTTTCACGACACTGACCACTGAAAGTGGGGCGGGCGTCCCTTGCCCGCCGTCTCCCCGCCGTAGGCCGGGGTCCGGGAAAAGAAGACTGGTTCCCGGCCTACGCCGGGAAGACGGTTCAGGATGTGCGACCGCATTTATGGAACCGACTACTTACGTATCCGAGTTCGGCTCGTTCGCTTGCTCTTCCGTTTTCATGCCCGATTCATTTTTTCCGGAGGCTTTCGCCCGCTTGGCAGCCGACTTCGTGCCTTTCTTCGTCGCCTTATCCTTTGTGGGCACGGGAGAAGGCTCTTCCTCTTCCACCGGTGCGGCCGGCGGCGAGTCAGACGCTGCCTGTTGACCATCCTTTCTTGTCGGGGAGACGGGGGCACTCGGCTTTGGACCGTGCGTCCCACCGGGAGGCAACAGAGGCGTGCTCGGGGGCGCCACCCGAATCTGTCTGTCCGGCCGTGGGATCACATGTATTGCCAGGACTTGTCCAACTCTCTCGGCTGCGGCGGATCCCGATTGGACCGCGGCCTTGACCGCGGCAACGTCCCCTTCAAAAGCCACCATAACGCGACCGACCGGCACGACTTCATAACCGAGCAGCCGAACATTGGCCGCCTTGGTTCCGGCGTCTGCAGCCTCTATGGCCGGTACGAATCCCCAGGTTTCTATCAATCCCAGGCTTCGCTTTTCCATGGGTTCTCCTCACCGTTTGTCTTGTGCGCGAAGCATTTCTTCCAACACTGAAGCAACCACCCGCTCCAATCCGTGGTTGGGGGAATCGTCCTCGTCCGGCGTTTTCCGATCCGTCATGGGCTCATCCTGAAAAACGAACGGATCTCCCTTGAACAATCGCGCGGCATTGGCGCCCAACAGGCGAAGACTTGTCGGATTCATGTCCTCAGCGGCCAAAGAAAACAGAGGGCCGTCCTCGGGTAAGTCACGGTGATGAAGGGTCACCATTAGGTCAATCACGTTGATGCCTATCCCCACGCCGAGCGGCGACCCATCGGCCGCCCGTTTGGCCAGGTGAGTTGCCGGGGCATTATCCGTTCGTTGGACTTCCGCGGGTATTCCTTCCTCCTCCAATCCCCAGAGGATCGGCTCAACAACAGACTGAGGCACCGTCCCCGGCGCCATGACCCGGATCGCTATTCTCTCTTTTTCAGCCCCGAACGATTCTACAACCATCGGCGTCTCCCTTACGATCGGCTCTCTTCCGCATGGGCCAATACCAGACCGGTTGCCACGGCGTTTCTCGGACCCTCCACTCCACGGACGTTGGCTCGACCGGTGACCACCCCATATTCGATCAATGACTCGGAAATCATAGCCGGGATCTCAAAGTCGAGAGCCGATCCTCCCACCATGACCAGGAACCGTATGAGCCGAATGTTTCCGGCCGGCGCCACGGCTTGGAGTGCACGAAGCGCATTCTGCACGAAGACCTTCTTCTTGGCTTCTCTGCGAACCGCCACGATCTTGGGGAGCGGTTCCCGCGTATGCACGGGAATAAGGTCGTCTTCGCCGATCACCACTACTCGTCCGAACACCCGGGGATCCAACGGCTCGTGAAAGAACTGGACGGAACCGTCCTCATGCCTGACGTGAAAAAGAGTTTCAACTCTTGCCAGGGGATTACGCTTGATATATTCCGCCATTTCCCGGTTATCCAGACCGAGTTCCGTGTCGATCAGGAGCGTGACCATCTCTCCGGCCCCTGCCAGGTGGACGCTCCGGATCTCCCCGGATTCCTTGATGAGGGACGCGTCCGTGGATCCGCCGCCAAGATCCAGTATGGCCATCGGCGCCTTTGTGCCCGGAGTGGTAAGGGCGCCCCGAATGGCCATCTCGGCTTCGACACCGCCCACGGTTACGGGAACCAAAATCTCTTCGTTGAGTTTTCTTGCCAACCTTTGCATGGGGAGCTTCTGGGTCTCAACCATAGCGGCCAGTGCCACGGCGTTTCCCAGTGAGTACTCACCTGCCAGACTCCCCTGCACCTGTTGGGGTTTAAGTGTGTCCACGGCAAGAACATCCTGGACTTTGACCGCGCTCACCGGAAGATCGGTAAGATCGGCCATTACTTGCCGCACGGTTTCGAACATCCCCCCCACATTGGTACCCGGCTCGGCCTGGATTTCCGTCAGGGGCGAGACCTCCTCGACTTTGTCCATGATGGCCCGTGCCCCCTCTTCCACCGGAATCACGGCCTTTCGTCGGTTGCCGATGAGAGTTATCGATCCGGCCGGAATTCGGCGCTCCCGGATGTCCCCCCTCGGCGTCTTGATGACTACCGCACTGCGAGTCCCCGTGAGAGCCCGAGCCACGGGAACGACCTGAGCGGTTTCATCCGGGTCGAGATCAAACAGCGTGGAAATGTCATACGGATTGGAAAGCTTCTCGATTGACTTTCCCGGCGCGGCCACCTCTATTGCCGCAGGCATCCCCAGCGGAACGCGATCCACGTGCTCCACTTCGTCCACGATGGGAATCGGTCTGTGTAGTCGGTTGTGTACGAGTACGCCGTCATCCTTCCGGAGGATGGCGCCGGCGATTTCGAGATTCCTCGATGCAGCCGCGTTGATCCGTTCGGCGGCCTCCTGAAAATCAACGGTTCCGGGGACCGTTACGATCCACGCCTTATCCGAAGAAGCTGTTTCCAGAGCGGACAACGCGATGGTGGTGCCGGCCCCGAGCCCCCGCCCGCCGGGAGTACCGGGATTGTGCCCAATCATAGCCGACTCCGTGATAACGGTTTCGGTGATCGTTTCCATCGCTACGTCCCCGATTACCGGTGTGGCTTCGTTGATCAGGACGAGGGCGAGTTCCCTTCGCTCTACCCCTATTGGTTTAAGGGCCGTATCCAGACCGTCGATGATGCCCATGACGTTCCGGACCGTTCCCTTAATGCCTACGGTTCTCACCAATGAACTGGAAACGACTCGGATGCGGCCTCCGGCATCCATCCGACCGACAGCCACCTCGGTTGAGTTGTTGCCGACATCCACCCCGGCAATGTAAGCCATCGAGTGAATCTCCCTTACACGCTACTTCTTCAAGCGGCCTCGTCTGTCGTACTCTTGGGCCGCCTCCCGAACCAATGCCGCACACACGTTCGCCTGATACTTGGATTCAAGCTCGTCGGCCATGTCCAGTAACTCCTCTTTGGTGCAGCGGTAAGGGCGTAGAGCGTTGTACATTTCCAGAACCCGTTGGTCGGGAATTCTGGTCATTTCTCCCGCGCGGCGAAGGTTTGCAGCCAATCGAGGCCGTCCCGCGCTCTCCGCGATCTGTGCCTGATACTCCAAAGTCTCGGGGCGAATTCTCAAGTCCTCGAAGGCGATCCGACCTGATACGGCTTTATCAAGAGTTATCTCGTCGAGGCTCAGCCCTGTGGCCGAGCGAACCAGGTCGGGTCTCTCGCTCGCAAGCGGATAATCTCTCTTGGCATCCAGTTTGCCTGAGGAACCGCTTCCCCGTCCCGTCTGTTCCAAACCTTCTCCCAACGATTTCAGGACCCGTTTGACCGCTTCGGCCACTACGTCCGGAGAGACGTCGAGCCCCTTGGTCCGGGCCATCTGTTCGATCTGCTTGGACAGTGGTGCATCCGACATGGTTCCTCCTTTGGTCTACAGTTGAACGGTAATCGCCGTGCTCGGTTGATCCGGATTCACATATTGAACCTCTTTGTTGTGCAGCAATGCCGCCAGTCCTTGATAGCGAGGCCTGGCCATTGGATCGTTGCGCACGGGAACCGGAGACGGACTCTCACCTTTTGCATATTTGGCCGCATTGCGACCAATGGAGCGAAACGTGTCCAATTCAACAAGGGGAGATTGGGAAAACAACTCCAGATTCTGGAGAGGCGCCAAGTCTCTTTGGTGGATGACGGTGGTCCCCCGGGAGAGAATCCCTACCCCGATGCCGGATCCGCTCAACTTTGCCGCCTCGTGAGCCATAAACCCGACGTCCGCGGTCTTGTTTACCTTGATCAGCCGGGCTTGAAGACCCTCTTCTTCGATTCCGGCCATTACCTCACGCAGGACATCCCCGTGAGGAATGCCGATAATGGTCGAGGTCATGGTTTGCCCGAAAGAAGGAGTGACGGCCACGACAACCTCGTGTCTGTTGGTCCCGGACTGAGCGACGCCCGTTTCCCTGAATTGAACGGGAGGAGCGTGCTCTTGCCGGACGCCCGGCGCGGTTTCGGTTGCCCCCATTTGTTGCAGGACTTCAAGAATAACCTCTCTCACCAACTCCTCGGAAATCTTCATTTCATCCAGCCTCCCTCGGGTGATCCTCATACGTCCTCGGGACTTATGGCCTGTGGGATGTCCTTCAAGAGTTCCCACCTTTCACCCTCGAGACGATATCCGGTACCAGGCCCTTGGTAATCGTTGGGGTCGTTCACCGCGGCCAACACTTTGAAGTCATCGTCAAAGATGGCTGAAGTGTGGAGATAGTCTCCCGACACCTTTTGTTTGAGCATCTCGAGAACCGCCTCGGCAACATCCGGGAACCCTCGTTTCGCAAGGGCTTGAACGATATCCAGACCCGTTCCTCCCCGGTCCATAAATTGGCCGATGGCTCTCAGATCTTCCGGAACGTCTCGGGCGGGCATTTCCTTACTTCCGTGGGCGTACGTCGCGGCCTCCACTTCCTCGTCCGTAACGGCGGGAAGTCCGAGCTCTTCGAAGACCACCTGCAGCGCTCGAGCCCCCTTGTTGCGAATTTGAATGACATCCTCTTCGCTCACGGGTCGCAGACTCGCGTCCACTTGAAGATCCCGCTGCAAGACCAACATGTCGTCGTAGTCATCACAGTCGTGAGTGGAGCCCGCAAACATGTTGTCATAGTTTGGCACGGAGCTGTAACCCGAGAAGATCAAATCGGTGCCCGGCAGAAACTGCATAAGCATCCGCGCCGTGTTGCGAATAGGGGAATGGGTAAAGGTCTGGTCGTTGCCCGAGGCCACTTCAAGGTCCACGAGAACCGTAGCCACATTCTCGGCCAGCATGGCCCTGACCCCCGAGGGAACCGCTCCCGGAACCCCCACAACGCTGATGGAACCGTTCTGAAGTCCCTGTACCCCCGCGCCCTTGGCAATCATCACGCATCGGATTTCCAGATAGAGCATGGACTTGCCTTCGGCATAGCCCATCTGCACCTCGGAACCGGTGCCCGACGTAAAACGCATCTTCAGGCCCCGAGACGCGTATGCCGATGCCAGAAAAGCTTTGGACCACGGAGTATCATCTCCATCGATGAAGACTTGCTCGGTTCCATACACGGATACCGTTTCAGCATAAGCCGTGAGCCCCCTCATCCCCATGGTGAGTTCCAAGGCCTCTTCGACGGCGCACTGTGTGATCACTCCCGGACGGCCGGTTTGAGACCCGACCAGAAGAGAGATCGCGTTCATGGGCGCATATCGGCCGACCCCGACGGTGGTCTCCAGCTCGCTGAAGCCACGGTACGCCGCTTCGGCGGCATCAGCGGCAAGCAGGGGCGGAGTATCCTTGAGGTTGGTGACGTGTGCTTGATTTGAAGGAGTCCTTCGCGGTCGGAGCTTTTGCATGGCCATCATGAGCTCCACCACGTTCATGTGTTTGAGGACATCCAGTATTTTTGCCGGCGTCAGGCCCACGGACAGGCGAATGATCTCGGAACGCGGCACATCAATGTGTACCAGCATTCGGGCGAATTCTTTAGAGTCAATGGCCATGGCTTCTTCCGCCACCGAGACGTCGATGTAATGGTCGGCAATAAAGGCGTCGATCAAGTCAAAGTCTTGACGTTGCTTGCCGTCCAGTTCCGCGACTTCCCCTTTTTCAATTCTGATGCCGGGTTTGGGATCATTGGGGCTTTCCATGGCCACGAGTCCCACTTCGATCCATTCCTTTATGAAGCCGTCTTTATTTACCGGACGGTCAGCCAGCACTTGGAAACGCTTCTGTCTCTTTGCCATGTCCTGACCCCCTTAAATGTACGGCTCAGTTACTGATTTGGGCTCATCACCCCATGCACCCAGAAGTTTCCTTCCGACCTCGCGGCCGGAAATCACGGCTTGTCGCACGGCACCGGAGTCCCCGCTCACCCAGATCATCACTTCATTGGTCAGGCTCGTCCCTTTCGTCGGTGAAGCGTAACCGACAACTTCCACATCGGCCGCCTTCACCGCGGTATCGATCATGAGCACGCCGATGATGGCCGGAGCGCCAAGTATCAATCCGAATGCCCGGCCTTCCGGGGTCTTGAACACATGATTGAGGCATCTGCTCGCACGAGCGGTGTACTGAAGCTCCAAGTGTCCTTGATCGTTTGCGTACACGTCTCCGAAGTACTTCGGCAGGACTTCCAGGCTTACCTCCACGGCACGCCTGGCGTCGGACACGTCCTCGGCACCGAAAACGATCAGGTTCCCGTGCCCGGCACCTCCCTTGCAGTCTCTGGGCATCTCGACGGACACGATCTCCGTATTGGTCGCCTTGACCGCATCGTCGGCCGCCATGATCTGGGGACCGGCTCCGACGCGTCCGCCAATGATCCCGATGGATCGATACTTGTTATCCACGCCCATCAACTCGTGAATGGCCGGGTCGAGGTTCGCAATAACGATACCTTGAGTGTCGCCCAGGCTTATCCCCACGTACTCCGTCAGCTGAACAAGATCTTCAGTGGGCGGCGTGTTTTCTTGGCTGTTAGACGCTTTTTCCTCCTGAGCGGATTCCGACCCCACGCGCCGCATCACTTCCTTCATGACGGCATTGACCAAATCATCTTGCATCGGTAATTGCCTCCTTGTTGAGTCCGGTCACACATCCCGGAGCTCGTCGTCATCATCAAGCAACTGAGGAGTCTTTGGGCAGAATCTTCTCCACGTCCTCGTGAGGCCTCGGGATTACGTGAACGGAAACCACCTCGCCCACCTTTTCAGCGGCCGCAGCTCCCGCATCCGTGGCGGCTTTTACGGCGCCCACATCGCCTCGTACCATGGTAGTGATGAGACCGGCGCCGATCTTCACGTTCCCGATGAGCACCACATTGGCCGCTTTGACCATCGCGTCCGATGCCTCAATATTGGCCACCAGACCTCTGGTCTCGATCATTCCCAACGCTTCCTTTGTCATGTCCTATCCTCCTTGGGGTCTGAATTCCCATTTTCACCATAGACTCGGGAGGGACGTTGTCCCGGCCGAGTCACCCGCCACCACGTCCCTCCTACTAACTCACCGTGAAGGAAAATCGCCGGAGACGGCGCCGTGCGGCCGAAACCACATCGTTCGAGAGCGTTTCCTCCTTCATGGCGAGGAGTGCCATCTCGCGTTCAAGAAAGTATCGCCCCGTTCTTGGTGGGACAGGCATCTGAGACTGTCTCAAAACTGTCAGATCGAAGTGAATCGTGCCACGATGAGGTGGATCCCAACATAAATCCCCCCTGCCCCCCTTTGCCAAAGGGGGGTAAGAGCCGATTCCCCCCTTTAATAAAGGGGGGTTAGGGGGGATTTCCTGCGATACGCTGAACAATCGTGCTACGACTTGCGTCACTCACCGACTTTTGAGACAGTCTCATCTCGCCTGTCTCTTCGGGCAGGCGAGACGCCTGCCCCACGTTCCCGTGCCGGCGACCTGGAACGAGAGATTTCCGGGCACGGAGGCCCGGGCTACGGAAGACCATGCCGAGACCCATTCTACAACGTGGGGCGGGCATCCTTGCCCGCCGGACCGGCAAGATGCCGGTCCTACTCTCCAGGTGACACCGCTTCTGTGAACTGCTGCACGAAGGTTCACCTCATGTCTATTCCACATCTTCCCAGGTGCCGGGAGTCTTCTGCCCAACCCAGAGGTAGGGCTTTTCAAGACCTATTCCGAAGAAGAGCGGGATGAAGAACGACCATGCGACTCCCATGTATCCGTAGGTCAGAGCGGAATTCATGTCCTCGAACACGGTGCCGATCAAACCCTTGAGTATCAGGGTCATCACAAGAACCAAAACCGCAGCCGCCGCACTGGCGATTAACCCTCCCCAGGGCATGGGAATCTTTGTGAACGGCCAGTTATGAAGCGGCACCAGCACGCCGTAGATGAAGGAGCATCCACACATGAACATGAGCAGCCAGCTCTTTGAGTCGGTATACAGGCCGATATTCCAGAATTTGGATATTCCGTCAAGCTTGTAGTCCCAAATCCCGGCTCGAGAGGCTACCAGCAACCATAACCCCACGCCGGCGAACATGAGCAGCCACATCATGACGCCCTTCATTGGTTGATTCATCCCCCGGAACCAATAGGCAAAGAGCCCTGTGGCAAGCCCCATCTGACAAAGCGGGAACCACCAAGGGGGCACCCAGCGGATGTTGGTGTTGGTGATGAGCCAAGTCAGGGCCACGATGACCAGGAGGAGTAGGCCGAATTGCCGGGGGGCGCTGAAGCCTGCAAAAAGCCACATTTCTCCGGTGTACGCGAAAAAGACCAATAGGAAATAGGCGGTACCGATAATGGGAAAGGCCCATCCCGCCCCCAGGCCGAGCCAGTAAATTCCTTTGCAGCTGAACCAACCCAATACCCAGCAAACGACCGTCAGAACGACGCCCCGGACGAAGTTGTTTTCCACGCTGTTGAACGGCCAGTTCCCCACTGCGATAAAGAAAAAACACCACCACAGAGCCAACAACATAAAACACACGTTGTCGAACCAGTACCATTTCAAAATGTCCGCACCGGTCCAGGGCCCTATGGGAGCTGCTTTCATCCATGCATTCAGGATGAAGTTGGTTACGATTGTGAGACCATAGATGATGACCCAACCCTTAACGGCCGTACCTAGCCGCAAAGGGGCAACTTCTACCTTCTCTTCCACTTCCATCGTCCCCACCTTTCCTCCGTTGGGCTTCAGGCAGCGTCTTGCCGGCCTCTCAAATCTTCAACGGGTCCGGGTCACGGCCTGTCCCGGCATCAGTGAATAGTTGCACTCCAGGACGGCCAAAACCGGGTGAAGCCCGCGCGGGGTGTTGCTTGATTACCATGGACCGTGATTCGTAGAAATTCGGTCCATACCCGAGCCGGGGCGGTTTCGGCTTGGTGACGGCCCTTGAAGTGGCTCCGCCTGCCTGCCGTTCCTGCGTCAACCATAGAACGTACTACTCCTCCCGCTCTCGGATCGAACTGCTCCGCAGAGCTTGTTTTTCACCCAAACACCTGTTCTATCTTGCTAGTACACTGTGGCACAAATGCGCAGACGTATTCTTGAAAACGCTCGGTAGCGTCCCGGCTTTCCTGCCGGGCGCTTGCGGAGAAGAGACCCCGCGGGACGCGGGGAGGCCGGCGCCGGCAAGACAGGGACGGTTTCCGTCAATACGTCACCTTGCTTCCGCCATGAAGAACTAGTGGTCTTCCCTCATGTAAGCCCTTCCAAGAGCGTCGGCCGCCCAGATGGCGGATTCCACCGCGTCGGCCGTAACAGGGAACCAGGTCGAGTGGATGGTCTCACCTTCCGCGGTGGTTGCCTCAGCCACCTTACGTATGTCGGCAGGCTCGGGAGCCTTGACGCCGCAATCTTCAAGAGTAACCGGCAACCCGACATCAAGACAGAAATTGATCACCTCCTCCAGGTCCTTGAGGGGACGGCCTTCCATTACGAGCTGCGTGATCACTCCAAAAGCCACTTTCTGGCCGTGATATTTCTCATGTGTGGATTCCAAGACGGTAAAGCCGTTGTGAACGGCATGGGCTCCGGCCAGACCGCCGCTCTCGAAACCGAGACCACTGAGTAGGGTGTTGGCTTCTACGATGGCCTCCACGGCGGGAGTCACGGACTTCCTTTCCACCGCCAGCTTGGCCTGGAAGCCGTACTCCAGCAGCGTGTCGTAGCACAGCCTCGCCAGGGCAACGGCCGACAAGGTGGGAGGCGTAGCTCCGGTCAACGCATTGGGTTTGCAGCTTTTGGCGCAGGTATCAGCTTCCCAAAAAGTTGCCAAAGCGTCGCCCATGCCGGACACAAGCAAGTCTACGGGAGCGTTGGCGACGATGGTGGTATCCACGAGGACGCAATCCGGATTGTTCGGCAGAACCAGATAGCGGTCGAATACTCCGTCGTCGGAATAGACCACCGAAAGTGCCGAACATGGAGCGTCGGTGGCGGCAATGGTGGGGACCACGATGACCGGGACTTTCATCTCATACGCTACGGCTTTTCCGGTATCGATGACCTTGCCGCCCCCGGCAGCTATAACAAGGTTTGCAGATTGGGCCTTGGCAACGTCGATTAAGCGATTGATTTCCGTGTCCGAACATTCGCCGTTGAACCCTTCCTGCAGGCACCCCACCTTACTGCTCGTGAGGCCGGCAAGGATCGTCTCGCCGCAGACGCCCAAGGCCGTCTTTCCTCCGGTGAGAAGAGCCTTGGTGCCCAATCTCGCCGCATGGGTTCCTATTTCGTTGATAGCTCCGGCCCCCTGAACATAACGCCTGGGCGCGAGTAGCATCCGACTCATGACAAGACCTCCAGTCTGGTTTGAAAAGAAGCTCGTCGTAGCGGTCCTCCGGCACTGCCAACGACAGGGCTTGTCCACGATGTGCTTGCGAACTTGAGGAGTCCGCTTCGGTGCGCTGCCTCTTATAGTTCGAACTTCTCGCAGACTATCCCGGCGGCGGTTCGGGGGATCCCTCCTCAACACGTCACCGAGGGGGCCTACGGAAGATCGGTCCATGCCGGCAGGGCCACGGAAGCCATTTTTCGCCGTGTTGGAATGACCCTGTCAGTGCACACACGAACCGCGGCCGATTTCCCGGGGTTGCCCAAGATACAAAACGGCTCGTCTCAACGTTTGCGCTTCCGGCGGCTGTCGATCGGGTTCGCGTTCGAGATTCGACTCGCCAGCCCAAGGTATATGGTCGGTTTGGAATGGTCTCGTATGATTGTACTCTTTTATCAGTCACTAAGGCGAGATGTCCATAGGGGATGCACTCATTTTGAAGTAGGGGAAAAACCCTTTGATTCTTCGAAGTCGGTGAGGGGAACGGTGGGGGAAAACCCTCTCCCAACGTGCCGCACTGATTTGGCCGGCCTCCTCAAGTAGCGGAACTGACCAAACCGACGCCGGCCGCGAATTGACCAAGTTCGACGCTGTTCCTGAGGTTAAGCTTCTCCATAATTTGAGACCGATGGTTTTCCACCGTTTTGGGGCTTATGCACAGCGTTTCACTTATCTTCTTGTTTGAAAAACCCGACGCGAGCAAGCGCATGATTTCTTGCTGCCTGGGCGTCAACGAATCGTACGCTTCCCTCGTCTGCGTGATCCCGTCCGGGGAAAGGTCCATGAGCTTTTTAACTATCTCGGAGGAAAGCGAACTGTCCAGGAAATGGTCTCCCCGGGCCACGGTCTCGAGCCCCTCGATCAGTCTCTCCGAAGCCGAACCTTTGACTACATACCCCATGGCTCCGGCGTGCAAGGCATCGAGAACATGGTCAATCTCGGAGTACATGCTCACAATCATGATTCGCATCTCAGGACGGAGACCCTGAATTTCTCGCACCAGCTGAATTCCATTCTTGTCCGGCAGGCTTATGTCCACCACAACCAGGTCAGGCTCAATCTCCTCTGTCTTGCGGAGCGCTTCCATGGCGGTCCCTGCTTCTTCGACAACTTGAAACTCCGTGTCACGCAGAATCCTTGCTCGTAATCCCTCACGAAAAAGCGGATGGTCATCGACAACCAGAACCCTCATGTTTTCGACCATTGTTCATCTCCTTACACAGAGATTTCCACGCGAATCGTTGTGCCTCGGTTGGGAATCGAATCAATCCTCATTGTCCCTTTGAGCAGCTTGACTCGTTCCGTCATACCCAGAAGTCCCATTCTCTTTTCGCCCAGGGCCGCCACCGAGCGAGAATCCACATCGAAACTCTTGCCGTTGTCTTCTATGGTAAGTGTCAATTTCGGCAGACGAGCAGCGAGCACGACCTTGACACGGGTCGCGTCGGCATGCTTTGCCACGTTTCTCATGGCCTCCTGGACGACTCGAAACATGTTGATGGCAGTATCGGAATCCAGGTGCATCTCGTTGGTCCCCGTTGTGCCGAACTCGACCGGAATACCCGACTTGGCGGAGAAATCCCTGCAATAGCGGGCCACGATTCGCACCAGACCCAGCTGATCCAAACCGGGGGGGCGTAGGCCGTGCGAGAGATCGCGAACGGCCGCGATGGATTCGTGAACCGCTTTACTGAGCAACGAACCGCGACGCACCATCTCGGGGCTCAATCCTCCCAGATCGTCAAGAAACATCTCCAAGGACATTCTCAGCGCGGCCAGATCCTGCACCAGATAATCGTGCAAATCCCTCGCAATCCTTTCACGCTCGGACTCCTGTGCCCGGAGAATCTCCTGAGTCAGGGTGCGAATCTGTTGCTCTGCATGCTTTCGATTGGTGATGTCGTCGGCCATAAGAAGCAAATGCGGTTCGCCGCCGGAGTAGAACTGGCCGAGTCGGCAATCGAACCAGAGGTCCTGTCCCGACGGGTCCTCCAAATGGACCTCTTTGCGGCTCGTATTACCGCTGGTCAAGACCTGCTCGGCTTCATACTGCAGGCCGAACGTCCTCCATGACTCGAGCGTACGAAAGTTCTGTTTAAGAAGTACTTCGCGAGTGACCCCCACCATGTGCGCCATTGCTTCGTTACCCGACACGCATTGACCGTCGGTTCGATAGGTTGCTATTCCGACGGAAGAGGTCCGGAGAATTTTCTCATTAAATTCCGTGCGTTCCTTGACTCTGCGTTCAAGCTCGTCGTGAGCTACTTTGAGCGCTTCCTCGGCGCGATTGCGCTCTAGGATTTCAGTTTCAAGTTGTTCGTTTGTTTTCAACAGCTCGGTCGTCCGCTCCTCAACCCGGAGCTCCAGCTCGTCGTGCGCATGTTTGAGTGCCTGTTCGGCACGCTTGCGCTCCATGAGTTCTTTGGCCAACTTCAGGTTGTTGTACCCCAGGATGGACATTTCCTTTGCAAGGTGCCACAACAACTCAAGAATGTCCTTAAACGTATCCAAAGACATATGTGACATCGAGGCATAAGAAGCCAACATCGCTCCGGGATCCGCACCAATTTCTGCTGCGTATTCCTCGATACGGCGCCTGTCCACCCCCATAACGTTCGTTTGCCCGATCAACCAGTTCGCTATATGTTTGCCGGCCACAATGATCGGCGCACTGGCATCGACAAATCCACAGCTCAGGCATTCTTGATATGTTGGAGTGAGAAGACTTCTCGCCTTTTCTCCCAGGATTCGATCCGATTCAACGCACCGCTGATTTCCTATATTCGTGGCCCGAATGGCTTCGCACACACCGCAGAAATTGCTCGGTTCGGTGATGGGCTTGCCGTCCACATCCGAAATGATCGAGGCGACGCCGGTGGCTTTGGTGAAGCAATCTTGAATTTGTTGCAGATGTCTCAGGTCTATCAGGTCGGTCAGAGAAGTATCTCCGATGTCCTTTCCCGGAGACAAGATATATTCCAGTTTTATTCTCAGGCGCTCCTCGCTCTGGCGGAGAGCCGATTCAGCGCTCTTGCGTTCCGTGATGTCGCGAATGATACCCTGGTACCCTACTATCGTGCCGTCCTCTCCTCGTCTCACGGTCGCGGTTTCCAGGCAGTCGATTTGTGTCCCGTCTTTCCTGCGATACCTGGTCTCGTAATCTTTTACCGACCCCTCCTTTTCTATGCTCTCTTGGAAACTTCTCCGTCCGTGCGCGTCAACGTATATCTCGGCAATGTCCAGGCCCGTAATCTCCTCTTCGTTGTACCCGAACAGATCCAGAAAGGACCGGTTGACGTCCAGTACCGCTCCATCCCGGGAGGTCATGTAGATCGCATCCCTGCTCTCCTCGAAAAGTGTCCGATACTTCTCTTCGCTCCTCCTCAACAGTTTTTCCATTTTGTGCCGATACACGGCCATTTCCACGGTAGCGTGAAGACCTTGTGGGGTAACGGGCCTGGACAGATAGCCAAACGGTACGGTTACTCTCAGTCTTTCAAGTAGGGGTTTACCGGAATCCGAGGCAAGAAGTACCAGCGGGACATCATAGAACGTTCGGATCTTCTCGGCGGCTTCAATACCGTCCCGGTTGTCTTCCAGCAATACGTCCATGATCACGAGAGACGGGCTGCGCCTTTGGGTTCTCTCGAGCGCTTCCTCTCCCGAAGCGACAACTCCAAAAACATCGTATCCCAAACACTCCAAGGCTTGAGCCAAATCTTGGGAAAGTCTCTTTTCGGTCTGGACGATGAGGATACTCAGAGGAAACCCAGTGTCATCCTGCAACTGCATGTCGGCAGCTCCTCTCGAACGACTCTGGAAAAGCGTTGGCGAGCTTACACTGACGCCCTACCGTTCTGTCCACGGTGCCGTGTTACCATCGGCGGCGATTCAACGCTCGCCGAACCCTGCGGCCTCATCACGGCAAAGGCGCCCCGTACCAAGTTATGATCAATCGAGTGCCGGCAATGAGGTCAACTCGCCCCCGAAACGGTCAAGGTCACCCGGTCGCCGTCATCGAGACTGAGGGCCTGTTTAACATGGCAACCGGCCATTATTTCGATAACATCCTTCCCGTGAATTCGCACATCCTCACTGGGAAGGACCGCTGCGGCAGGCAGACCGTTTACGTTGAGTCGCTTCACTCGCGCGGTGCAGAATTGGGGGTCATCCGGTATGAGTTCAAAATCGTTGTCGGAAAAGAGGCGCTCCAGTTCCGAAACGTCCTCCGGAGAAACCCGCACGTTCAATGTTCCCGGAAACGGTTTAAACCCCATTGCCCGCTCGAACTGCTCCACCACCCACTCCAATCCGACGAAGAAGGCCCCCTGTCCTTTGCCCTCTTCGATTATGCCGGTGATTTGCATTTTCCCCTCGTAACTCGGGCACAGTTGATAACTGCAGCATACCACATTACGGAATGGTATCCATAACGTTAGATCGGCCTCTATAACAAGTAGCGGAAATTTTCTCCGAAATTCGTGCCGACTGCCGCAAAGCGTGCTCAGTGTGCCGGGCCTTTTCAAGCCCGGCAAAGGCAATTCGTTCCGGCAGATTCCCTCACTGAGACGTTTCGGTCTTATTTACGGAGCCGCCCGCACTCGTAACGGAGTCCTTGCGGGACGGGACGCGGAGAAAAAGATCACAGGATTCCGCGATTTCAACGGTGCAATTCTCCACGGTGCAGGCCAAAACATGCCCGCCCGCGGTGCGATCCTCCGTGAGAAAATGGAAATGGTATCCGGGCACGTTAACGCCCTTGGCATACGCGGGAAAACGGAATCCCACGAGGGTCCCTTTCACGTCCTTTAGTTCAAATACCGCCTGCCGTTGGAGCACGTCCATAAGTGGGACGTAAGGTTTGTTTTGTCGGGGAACGCTCCTTACCTTGATGTACCGGAAATCCCCCCCGACGCGTACTGCGGTGAAATGCTCCTTCGAGTCGAGAAGCCGATCTATTGCAACTTCCAGCGTCTTCTTCTCAAGCTTCCGGGAGATCGGACTCTTCTTCGTTGCTTTGAAAAAGGTTACTACGGCAAAAGGAGTCTTCTCCGAATCCTCCACCTCAATCACTTTGCCGTCGAATCGAACCTGGTAGAACCGTCCGTCCAACGCAACCATTTCTCCGTCAAGACCGTTCAACGTACCGAGACCGAAGTCGCCTTTTTGCTTCAATTCTCCAAAGGTGGTCGGCCCGTCGTAGTCTCCCCGCATCAATGCTTCCAATGGAGATATCTGGAAAACGAGTCCGGCACCGGAGCCGGAATAAGTAGTTTCCGCGGCCCCCCAGAGTAGGAAAACCGCGGCCAATAGCCATACAAGTCGCTTCATTATGTCTCCTTGCTTGCCCGGATCATCGCTTGGCGCAACGCTGCATCATTCTTTCGGCAGTACGAGTTTTGTTCCGACACTACTGGTAACGAATTCCTCAGGGAACTCCCCGGCTATACGCCGCACCGAGGCCGCACCGGTACAGTGCATGGGAACGATGACTTGGGGTGCAATAACCTTCATCTGTTTCAACGTGTTTGACACTAGGGATTCAGCGTCCGGGCCGACAAGGTGAAAGCCGCCGATGACCGCGTGAACCCGAGATTCACCCGTCAATTCTCGAGCATAGAGGAGCGTATTGATGATGCCCGAATGCGCGCAACCGGAAATGACAACAAGTCCTCTGTTCTTGAGACTTACGACGATCGCCTGATCGTCCTCGATGGAGTCGGGAACCAACGCACCTTCCGATTCTTTGAGTGCTCCGGCAAACCCTTTTTCAAAATCCGTTACGCGGGGAACAGTGCCGGTGACCAACACGGCATCATCGACCAGGCTCAATGGGGTGGTGCTTTCCACGACGTCGGCCCCCTGGAGCTTCAGCTTTTCCCGTGTGATTAACGTAGGAAACGACACTCTCCCCCTGCCCGGCATGTCGGCATATCGCTTCGCGAACGCATCCGGATGAGCAACGACCTTCAGCGGTTTTTTCGTGTCCTCCAGTACCGTCTCCATGCCTCCGGTGTGATCCATGTGCCCGTGGCTTAGAACGACCGCTTCGACGCAGTCGAGATTCAGATCGAGCAGGCGGCAGTTGTGTCGTAACGAGAAGCCGTTGTATCCGGCATCAAGCAGGACCGAATGGGACTCATTGTTCATGTGGACGGTAATCAGCAAACAGAGGCCGTGCTCGGCCACGAGAGTTTCCGTACCGATCTTGCCTCCCTTGGCAAGGGCGGGCCTTTGTACGAAATCGTCTCCGGTTAGGAGAACGTCAACGTAGTTGTCGACCAGAATCAGGACTTCGACCTTCTCTACAGGTTGGATTTTCAGCATCTTTTCTTACCTCGTATGTTTACTTAGTGCGGCACTTAATAGGTTCGGTCACGCATTCCGTCTCGTGGTCGGGTTGGCTGCCGGAAAAAAGAATCTCCGGGCACGGAGGCCCGGGCTACGGAAGATTAGAAAAGGCCCACCCATCTTCGTGGGACGGGCGTCCCTTGCCCGTCATCTTCAAGGGCGGGCTTCCTTACCTGCCGACCCTGCGGCGGCAGGGTCATTTTCGGTTTCGTTTCCCAGCTGGGAACCGGCACAACGGTACGGATCCGAGACCGAGTTCTTGAAATCGACTTTTCACACATGGCATCAGCCTATAGTCAGCGTGGCAACCTGGATTAGTTCCCGCAAGTGCGCGAGATCCCAGGATGATATCTTCGTAATGCGAAAAGCGGAGACGGTTGGATCCAGAGGCATTTGCCGTGAACTCCACAGGCATTCGGCCTCAAAAGAAATCGCGCGGGCCCTAAGGTACTTCCGGCATGGGATGGACAATGATTTGACTTCACCAGGTAGCGCTTCCATTCCCGTAACGGCGAAGTTGGTCTCCGTAATATACCAAAGCGTTCCGGACACTCCCGGCCGAGTCGGATCGTCTATGGGCAGGTTGAGAGTCAAATGCGTGTGGGACAGATGCGCGAGATCTTCGATCATCACCGTCTCCCGATCACTTTGGGTCAGTTGCCGGCGGAGGTCTTCTACGGTCAGGATCCGCATTCGAACAAGCTTGCTGAACGCACTTCTCAGCCCTCTTTCGGACAACCCGTATTTCCGCATGAGCTCGCTGCGGGGCATCCCTTTGTGGATGTCCGGAACAATGTCTTTTGCACGAATCCTTTTCTTATGTGCCATGGCCACGTATTCAGTCCATCACCTAAGCGCATGTCATCCTTTGAGATAATCGACGCCACACCATCATGCCGACCATTTCGGCAGCGATTTCAGCCGTGCTCCCGGTGATCCGTTACATCCCCGGAATTTCTTCCAGTCGGAAACCGCCGCAGCCAATGGGCGTTTGGGCCTTGGGTAGTCTCGCAAATTCCGTTGACATGATCAAGAGCCTTGTGCATACTTGGTCGGATCTCTAAGATGAGTACAAGGGGAGTATATTATGAGAAGGTGTCTTCTGCTGTTAGCGTTTGTCTCGATGGTGTCCCTCTGCGCCGGATCTGCCTGGAGTGGTGATCCCAAACCCGGAAAGCCGGTCTTAAAGATTCACGAGTACGTGACGAAGTATCTGCAAACATCGTTGTACGGCGTGTCGGCGAAGGCCAGGGCAGACCGGATCGCGGCCCTGAAGAAACAGTATGCGGGCGACCTAAAAGCCCTCAAGGACATGGCCGCGAAGGGAAAGGCAAAGGAACTGCAGGACGCGCTGACTCAGTTTGAGACCAACATCGACCAGTGTTCACAATGCGAACATCAATACCGAGATCTCATCATAGACTTGGTATCGTTTGAGGAGTGTAAGAAGAAGTCGTGCGACCCGGTCCAGGCTGCCTGGGAAAAGATCGCCGCTATGGCGAGAACGGTAAAGAAATCCAAGTAATGGCGCCTGCCCCTTGGCCCCCCCCCCTGTGCCTGCACCGGGCACCCATTGGGGGGGGTGCTCCTACGGTGCCGGTAGTGTTTCCGGCTTTCTTACAATCCAAGTCGATCGCCGATCCCGGTCATTGCTTCGAGACTTATGGCCACGAATTCGTCCAAAGGTATCCCGATATTCTCGCACAGTCGAATGTGGTCCCGGTTGACCGAGCGTGCGAATTCCTTGGCTTTCATTCTTTTCTTCACGGACTTGGGCTTGACTGAACTCACCTTCTTGTCCGGATAGACCAGAGTTGTCGCCACGATCATTCCGGTTATGGTCTCCGCTGAGGTGAGGGCAAAGTGCAGCGGCTCGGATCGAGTCAAGCCGAGATTCTCCGCATTGTGATACTTGATGGCATCGGTAATCTCTTCGGCAACGCCCAGTTCTCTGAGGATCTCCTCGGTCACGAGGCCATGCCTGTCCATCTTGTCTCTCGTTTCATTGTAGTCCAGATCATGCAATAGGCCTGCAAGACCCCACATTTCCGGATCCGCGTCGAACCGTGGAGCCAGGGCCCTCATAATAGCTTCCGAAGCAAGGCAGTGCTTGCGCATGTTGTCCGCCTCCAGGTACCGCTCCATTAGTGCGACCGCGTCGTCTCGCGATATTCCCCAGTCTCGTGCGTCCACGTCAGTCCCTTTCCTGCCTCAAGTTAGGCGTTAACAAAAAGTTCGTGTTTTATGGAAGATACTGATTCACCGCGGAGAATGCAAAGAGATTCGGTACTCATATCCCAGCACGTGTTTCGGAACGAGAGCCGGCTTAGACGTTGGTTCGTCAAGCGTTCCTGCGCGTGAATTCCTGCGTGACCGCTCCCTTTGTTGACATCCGGCGTCGAGATTATTACTTTTAATGAGACTCTGATGAGTCCGCGTTTCACGCCGAGCAGGTTATTGGAAGGGGATACAATTATGAGAATAATCAATATGGACCATGTGGCCGCGTCACCGATCCTGCCGGAGGTGGCGGATGCCATGATACCGTTCTTGAAGGAAAAATACGGTAATCCTTCAAGTATGCACAGCCTCGGCGAAGAAGTGACGGATGCCATGGACGAGGCAAGAGAACAGATAGCCGCCCTGATCAAAGCCGCTCCCGAGGAGATCGTGTTCACTTCGGGAGGAACCGAAGCCAACAACTGGGCCCTCAAAGGAATGATGCAGGCGGGCCGGTCACGGGGGAATCATCTCATAACCTCCTCCGTTGAGCACTTCTCCATCATGCATGCCATAAAAACACTCGAGAAGCTGGGAGTTGAGGTAACCAGACTCCCTGTGGACCAATACGGCGTGGTGAATCCGGATGACGTGAAGAAGGCGATCACCCCTCAAACGGTTCTCATCTCGGTCATGCACGCCAACAACGAAATCGGAAGCATCCAGCCCATCGCGGAAATCGGTCGGATCGCAAGAGAGAACAACATACCCTTCCATACCGACGCAGTGGCAACAGCGGGAGTCATTCCGGTCGACGTGAATTCTCTGAACGCGGATCTTCTTTCTTTGGCCGCGAATCCGTTTTATGGGCCTCACGGAGTAGGAGCACTCTATGTAAGAAAGGGAGTGCGGATCTCTCCTTTGATGGACGGCGGCATTCAAGAGGGCGGCAGGCGTGCGGGGACGGAAAACATTCTCGGCATCGTGGGCATGGGCAAAGCCGCGGAAATCGCCATGCGGGACATGGATGACCGGTTGGCTCATGTCGTGCCCCTACGAGACCGTCTGCTGAAGTCGATTCCCGAATCCATCGAAGAGGTGTTTGCCGTGGGCCACCCAACGGAGAGACTACCGGGGAACGTGAGTGTCACCGTCAGGTACGTCGAGGGTGAATCCATGCTTCTTTTCCTGGACATGGAGGGAATCAAGATTGCAAGCGGATCGGCCTGCATCTCGCGGTCGCTCAAGGTTTCTCACGTGATGCTGGCCATGGGTATCGACGCGGGGACCGCTCAAGGATCTCTCCTTTTCACGCTGGGAATTGACAATACGAATGAAGATGTCGATGATGTGCTGAGGATATTGCCGCCCATCGTACAAAAGCTGAGGGATATGTCTCCTCTGTACAAGAAGACCGTTGCACGGAGATGAACGGTACAAGGGTGGCAGCCGAAGTCCGCATGAATGGTCGAGGCGAAGGGATTGAAGAAGAAAAACGGGTCCTCGACCGTTTTTGCTACACCAAATCAAGATTTTGGCGTATTATAGTGGGTCTCAACTCCGGCTCTGCCGAGGCGGGACAAGAAAATCAAGCGAACGGTCGGTTATTGGTGTGGCCTTATACATGGCCAAGCTTTGAGGCGTGACGATGGTGCCTTTTAGCCGATGTCTCGTGTCAAACCGAACGATCGGGTAGTACCCAGGGGGTAACTGAATGTACAGCGAAGTAGTAATGGACCATTTCAAGAATCCTCGAAACGTAGGGGAGATTGACAACGCCGACGGGGTCGGTGAGGTAGGCAATCCCGCGTGCGGCGATATCATGGCCTTCTATATTAAGGTGAATGACGACGTACTGGAAGACGTGAAATTCAAGACTTTCGGGTGCGGTGCGGCCATCGCGGTATCGAGTATGGTCAGCGAAATGGCCATAGGCAAAACCCTTGATGAAGCCATGAAGATCACCAACAAATCCGTGATCGACGCCTTAGAAGGATTGCCGAAAAAGAAACACCATTGCTCCAATTTGGGAGCGGACGCGCTGCATAGAGCAATCGAGGACTACCGCGCAAAGCAGAGAGGCAACCATTACGATAAACCTGAGGACAGTCCCGAGGTTTGTTCATGTCCGGTTTGCGATGTCGACGATCCCGAAGAAGCCCCGTACTGCAAATCCGCCTGCGAAAGGCCGCAAACCTAGTACTTCCCTGCGCAAGTGCTGTTACGTATTCCCGTAGGATGTGGTGAGCAAAACGAACCGCATCGTTCGAGGCGGATTAGTAGCGCCGGCCTCCGTGCTGAGACAGAGAAAACCGTCCTCAAGAATACGTTACCGTTTTACGCCACGGAGCACTAGTTTGCGACACATCTCTTCACCAGATGGGACGGCGAAAACTCCCGGCAAGCTGTTACGGCTTCTCCGGGTTTTCGCTTGTTCTGCGCGGCCTGTCCGCCGCACTATTTCGTACCTCCACTAAGGTTGGACCTGTGAACCCGGCCCGGCTTGCTTTTGATCGCCATACCTGTGAGAGAAGTACCCCGGCAAGCCGCATGCAAGGAACCGTTCCGTATTGGGCCGTACTTCAAGAAATCCGAAACCGGAAGACGAGTTTGGGGAGCGGTGGACAACGATGGGGCCGGAAACGAAAGGTTCCGAACATGCCGTTCTGTACAAACGAGTACCCATGCGGCAACACTTCACCTGAACCGCATCCGAGGAAAGGTGCTTTGATGAACGAGTCTGCTGAAAACGATCTCAGGAAACCGTTGGAGCGAATACCGTTTCTTGACTGCAAGGAGGAGTGTCACGATTGCTGTTTCACGCGTGTTTAGACAGAGGATGATCGGAACATCATTGATCGATTCTCTTTCTCCTCATTGACACTTGGAGGGTGCCGCATATATGCGGATCGGCCAATCCTCTGTCGTCTCTTCGGCGCTTCCGAACATCCTGCTTGGACTTGTCCACACGGCTGCGGTCCCGAATGTAAGCTTACAAGAGTCCAAACTGACGAGGGCATTGCTTTGTGGCCGGCTCTTGACACGTACTGTCAATAAGAAACCGCGTGATTCCGTCCCTAATCTTCTTGAAACGCCGTTCGTTCACGGTCATTCCTCACGGACATATTTTCGGGATTTCTTCTGTTCATGTATCACGTCGCTCGTACAGGGTCTCGGTATATTTGTGCTCAGGCGACGTGAAGGAGAAATGCGGCCATCTTGATTGGGACGTCATTAATTCAGTGAACCCGTCAAGATTCGGGAAGAAATCCACAGGATAACTCTTGTAGGCAAAATTGAAATCCGCCAGGTTTTCTTGGTAGAAGTACCTTTTGGTACATCTTTGGATTTGTCTCAGATATTCCACGATCGTCTCATAGTCCATTTCCGATAAGCTGATGGTGTTTACGAACATATCTACGGATCTGTCCGCCAATCTTGAGAGCATTAGATTCGGCATGAGAATGATGTCGTGATTGCCGAAAACCGCTTTCGTAAGGTCGCTGTCGGCACCCTCGTAATACAGGATGCGTTTTTCCGGAAACGCCATGGACAAGTAATACGATGCAACAAACAGGTTCTCCGGGAGATCGAAATCCATGTAGACAAGATTGGGATTCCTCTTGAGGAGATAGTAACCGAACAGTCCGACGCCGCCGCCTATCTCGGCAATAACGGGCCGGTCCATTTCCCCGGTCAATCGCGAAGCGAACACCGATCTATAGTGGTTGTAGAAGCAGTTGGCGTTGACAATGGCACCACCCAATTTCAGGCCGTAAGGGTTGCCGATGGGAGGCATTCCCAGCTCCGATAAATCGGGATCCTCATGAATGGTGTACGCCCATGCCAAATAACATGCCGCCATCCTCTCGATCTGCACGGCATAGTCTACGCTCTTCCAGTGATTGAACGCCGTAGCCCCGCCGTACATGCCTTCGGTCAGCCGGTTTCTCAGGCAATTGTTCAACAACTCCGTCAACCGACTCACATCCCGCTTTGCCAAGAGGTCCCAAAGATCTCCCCGAGTCATCCTGAGATAAGCCAACCAGTTAGATCCGTGGCGATAAGGCGGCAGAGCCTCGGCCGTATCTCTTAGAGCCGCATTGCATGCGTCAATCAGCTTTTCGACGACAGGGTACTGTTCCTTCTCGGAAATAACGCTGGGAACACCGGCCGTGGAAAGACCCTCCAATTTGAAGAGTTCATAGTCTCTCTTCGGTTTTCCTTCCACAATCTTCTTTCGTCTGCCCAAGAAGAACTTGACCGGGCCAAGTTTTTTCATGGCACGCTTGGGATCGTAGATCAATGACAAGATATTGGCGTTTCGCACACCCAGTGCGACAAATCTTGACCTGAACTGTTCATACTCCGGATGAGCAATTACAATATAATCGAAATCCTCCTGTGGAACCTGAGAGAGCGGAATCACTCTGAGACCCTCCAGCCGCTCGCGAAAGAGATAGTTCGCCGAAATCGGGCCGGTTGGCGCGGATATTCCGGCATAGGCGGCAAGCCGCAGGCATAGTTGTTGACCCGGCCGGTCCAAGGAGTCATAAATTCGTTTCAAAATCCTGAACAGAGGCGTTCCCATCCTATCGGTAGATTCGCCACAGGCATTGTCACCGATCACGTCCACAAACCCGCCAATAGTTATGCCTCTCTCCAGGCAAACTTCGACCAGGCTTGTCGTATTGAAACCGGTCCCACATCCCAATATCTTCATAATGACTATGCCCCCTGCAGCGGTATCCAGGTAATGTCAAGGTGCTCGGTGGAAACGCCGGGTCGACTCCCGGCAACGTCTCGCGTCCAGTTATGAACCAAGCATCTCTTCAAGCTGAGCGAGCGTACCTGCGGGAATGGAATACGTGCTTTCGTCCACTTCCAGCAATACTCCACTTCTGACCAGAGCCCTGAGGTATTTCGTCAGACTTTTCCTGTAGTTCTCCTTGTAATACCTTCGAGCTTCCTTCATCTCCAACCGGATCTGCTCTCGCGAAAAGACATCCTCCTGCTTAACAAGCGTGAGACTTGCACAAGCAGCGACAACGAGATCCTGACCCGTGGAGCATCGCAACGTTTTTGCAATGCTTGATACGGACATCGGCAACGGTTCTTTCTCACGAGTAGCCGAATCATCATCATCATCATCATGTTCTTCTTCGTCCGCAGTTTCCATCTCTTCATCCATTTCCGAGGGGAAAGATCCCTTTCCTTGCAACGCGTCGGCTGCGGCCAAGATGTCCGTGATTCCTTTACGCAGATAATCTTCGGGACCCTCGTACTCGATCTCTACATCGCCTATTTTCATTCGAATCTTGATATCCATACGGCCTCCATTGGAGAGGTAGTTGAAATTATTAAACAAAAGCTAATGGACACACTTTCGGTCCACATCTTGACAAAACTAACGATTTCGAGAAGTTGTACACCACCCGGCGCCAAACGTCAAATCAAAACACTCGAAGAAAATGCCGGCGGAGAGAATATGAGTGTTCAGACCATGTTTGGCCCCTGTCGCCTCCTCGCAACTCAAGCCTTGAACTGCCAACCATGGATCTCTTCTCATGTCGAGAAGAGATCGTGCACGATCCTCGCAATCTCCTGGTATTGCTCTTGAAGCGTTGCAGGATGTTTTCCCGCCTCCGATGTATGTGCGGGCCGACCCGGCGGATGCGAACCTTGGTTGCGGCTCCAACCGCCTTGTGGATATTTCATGATTGGGGTTGATCGGTCCTTCGCCGTGCAGTATCCTCGACAGTCCTCGGGAGACCTCCGCGGCGGATGCTCTCCTTCGGGATACGGTAATCCGCCCGGTAAGGTCCGAGAGGCACATGTCCGTAAACGAGGTAACATAGATGGGGCATTTACTTGATAAGATCGCCGTCGTAACCGGTGGGGCCTCCGGCATTGGCCGGGCATTGGCGGAGGAATTGGCGAGGCGAGGATCGAAAGTTGTGGTGGCGGATATCAACGGCGATAAGGCGGAAGAAGTAGCTCACTTCATTCGAGTCAGGGAAGGCGGCAGAGCCTCTGGGGTTATGATCGATGTGAGAAACTTCGATCAGGTCAAGAAATTGGTCGAGAAGACCGTGACCCGGTACGGCGCATTGCATTACCTGTTTAACAATGCGGGGATCGCCATTGCAGGTGAAGCTCGGGACATTACCATCGAAGAATGGAGGAGCGTTCTGGATGTAGACCTTTCCGGCGTGGTAAACGGGGCGGTTGCAGCGTATCCGGTCATGGTCGACCAGGGGTTCGGGCACATCGTGAATGTTGCTTCACTGGCCGGTTTGGTTCCTGTACCGACCTTGGCGTCCTATGTCGCCAGCAAGCACGGCGTCGTGGGGCTGTCGAACACCCTACGTTTGGAAGGCGCTGATCTCGGCGTCAAGGTCAGCGTCGTGTGCCCCGGTCTTGTACGAACGCCCATTATCCATTCCAGCAGGATGGTCGGGATTGACCGAGAAAAGGCAATCAAATCCGTACCTCTGCATCTGAGCATCAGCCCGGAGCAGTGCGCTCGTAGAATACTCCGGGGGGTGAAACGCAACAAGGCCGTTATTGTGGTTACGGCCTGGGCCAAAGTGATGTGGTGGTTCTACCGAATCAGCCCGGGTTTGTTCATGTGGTTGGGCACGAAGGATTTCCGTAAGGCACGAGAATCCGTGCGATTACCCGGTTAACACTGAGTGCGCGGTTGCGTAAATGCGTCCATGCATTGGGTTCCGTCTTCCCGGCGGCGGGTGGTAGTCGTCTTCAACGCCGGCCGGTCACCCGTTTCAAGCCCTTGGCCGGGTAATCCCCTTGTCCCTCGCTGCTTGCGTTTTCCTCGTCATCACAGATCTTTCCCGCATCTCCGAGCCCTTCGGCAAGGTTTTCCCGAATGGTCTGCGTGAGGCCGAACATGTTCTCACCAAGCGCGCACATGTTCAGATACTTGACGAGACGGCTCGGGTTCTTCCTCCGCATTCCCAATAACTGCCGCCAGTACTGCAGCCGGTAGGAGGGGCTTAGTCCCTGCCGCCAAACAACGCGCAGAAAACGGAAGAGGTCCGCCAGTTTCTCACGAATTGAGTGTCTTCTTACGGAGACGGTCTCGGCGGCGGCGACTTCGCTTTCCGTTCCCAATGCCCGCCGGGTGGGACGCATGGAGTGGAAGTAGCGGTAGGTTCGTTTCAAGTATCGCTCGGGGTCGTACAGGTACTCCCATGCGCGAACGTATTCGCTGAGTATCTCCGACTCGGGCCGGGTGGGAACATAATTCAATCGTGCGCCGGTGGACTGGCCGGTGGTCAGGTCGTGCAGAATTCTCCCTTCACTGATCAGGCGATCCCAAAGGGCTGTGTTGGGTGCAGCCTGGAGGGTGTTCAGCATGACCAAGGGAATGTTGGTAAGCTCGACGAAAGAACAGATACGATCCCCGACCCCCGGTTTCTCTCCATCGAAACCGATAATAAAGCTGGCCACCACCGTGAGTCCGTTGTCGCGGATGTTATTGAGGGATTCAGCGAGCGGATTCTGGATGTTTTGGTACTTTCGGCTCATCCTCAACACATCTTCGTCCGGTGACTCGGTTCCCACAAAAACCGTATTGAAATTGGCCTCGGTCATGAGATCGACCAGTTCCAAATCCTGACCAAGGTTCACTGAAGCTTGGGTCCAGAAACTGAACGGCTTTCCATGTCTCTCCATCCACGGGTTCAGTTTGGCGAGTATGTCCCTGGCTCGTTGCTTATTCCCGATGAAATTATCATCAGTTATGAAGACTTCCCTCTTCCATCCCAGGCGGTGGATGGTTTCGATCTCTTTGATAACCTGTTCCGGGGACTTGTATCGCGGCTTACGACCAAAAAGACGTATAATATCGCAGAATTCACAATTAAAAGGGCAGCCGCGAGAGGTCTGAACGGGAAGCACGATGTAGTCGTCCAGATTGAGCAGATCGTAACGGGGAACCGGACATGTCGACATCTCCGGCTTTTCGTCGACCTCGATGACGCCTCTTCTACCGCCCTCTTTCAGAGCCTTCAGAAGAAGTGGAACGGTGTTCTCGCCTTCTCCCTTGACCACGAAGTCACACCCTGCGTCAACGAGTTCATCCGGCAGCGAAGAAGGATACGGTCCTCCGATGACGACGGTCTTGCCGCGTTGTTTTGCGTGTGAAACGACCCGGAGTACGCCGTCCCTTTGCAAGACCATTGCCGAAATCATCACCAAGTCGGCCCAGTTCCAATCGTCCTCCGTCAGAGGTCGCGACGCAAGGTCGACAAGTCGCAATTCCCAATCATCGGGGAGAAGTGCCGCTACCGTAATGAGGCCATGGGGAGGGCATAAGGCCTTGCAGCCTGTTAGTTCGCATGCGTTTTCGAAACTCCAGTACGAGGGCGGAAATTCCGGACTTACCAATAGAGCCTTCATTGAGGTTAGAATGCTTTCCACGCAGGGTGCCGGGGTCCTAATGAAACCGAATCCCGCCAACAGTTGCACCCGGGATTATTTGGCGCTTTGACCATTTCAGCGGTCTTGGGATCGCCGAAGGGTCGCGGGGTGGTTCCTCCAACCCGACAAAGCCGAGCATGGTTACCAACAAGAGCCAAGAGAAATATTACCTACGCGCCGCCCAACAAAACGACTCCTTTTTCCCCATCTTGTGAGCCTATCTCACCCAACGCCCCCGGGTCAACCAAAATGCTCTTGTCGAGGTATCCATAAACGAACGGTTGTTCTCAGATATGATGACCGACATATCGAGTCCGTTCCCGGGCTTTGAATGAAGAAAGCCCGGAGGCCTTAAAGATTCAGGCCGCCGGGCTTGGTTGTCGAAACGATTCCGTTCGTTGGTAGGGTACTACTTCTTCACGTCGCCTGTGGCCGCTCCGTGCAGCTTAACTTCAACCTTCTCTTCCAATCCCTGGTAATAATCCTGGAGGATTTTGACAACTTCGGGACGAGAGAATTCCGGGGGCAGTTCCCCGCCTTCAGACAAGGTCTTCCGCACCATGGTTCCGGACAGGAGCAGACGATCATCCTTGCCGTGCGGGCATGTTCTCATGGAGGCCATTCCACCGCACTTGTAGCAATGGAAGGTCCAGTCAATGTTCAAGGGTTCCAGTTCGAGCGCGCCCTCGGGAATCTCGTCAAAGATTCTCTGTGCGTCGAAGGGACCGTAATAGTCGCCGACACCGGCATGGTCACGGCCGACTATGAGATGGCTGCAACCGTAGTTCTGGCGGAAAACGCCGTGGAGTAGGGCTTCTCTCGGCCCGGCATAACGCATTTCCATCGGGTATCCCTTGGTTACAACAGTGTCCTTGACAAAGTAATTGTCGACGAGCGCGTTGATTGCCGCAACGCGGACGTCGGCAGGGATGTCGCCGGCCTTCAGTTTGCCGAGGAGCTGATGGATGATCAGGCCGTCCATTACCTCGACGGCAATCTTGGCCAAGAACTCGTGAGACCGGTGCATGGGGTTTCTCAACTGCAGTGCGGCCACGCGTTTCCAGCCCTTTTCTTCGAAAATCTTTCGGGTCTCGGCCGGCGTAGCGTAAATGCCCGCATACGTCTCCGGGAATCCGCCCTCGGTGAAAACCTTGATGGGACCGGCCAGATTGTACTTGCCCTGGGCCATCACCTTCTGTACACCCGGATGCTCCATGTCGTCCGTGGTGAAGACGGCTTTGCATTCGTGAGTCTTGTCGATTTCGTATTTCTCGGTGACCTGCATAGACGCCATCATCTCACCGGTGTCGGAGTCCACCAATGCTACCGAGTCACCTGCCTTGACGCTTTCATCATCCGTGGAAAGGGTTATGGGAATCGGCCAGAACAAGCCGTTGGCCATCGTGAATTTGTCGCAGACTCCTTTCCAGTCATCATATCCCATGAAACCTTCGAGAGGGGTGAACGCGCCGCAGCCCATCATCAAGATGTCTCCGGATTCCCGAGAGGTAATTTGGAGCTTGGGTAGGGATTCCGCTGCCTTCTTGGCTTCTTCCAATGCAGCACCTTCAAGAAGCAGGGGCTTCAGCTCACCACCGCCATGGGGGTTGACCAGCTTCTTCATCGACATGTGAGTTCCTCCTTAGTCGGACTGAAATGTCCCAACGGGTTGTCCGTTCCGCCTATGAACGCACTATCCAAGCGGAACTTAATCTTGTGCTCTTTTTTATCGAGTCAGGATTTGATTCCAGCGTAACGCCGGCGAGAAGGGAAAATTTTACTTCGCTTCCGGTAGTTGTGTCAAGGAATTTGATAACCTAGAATGAATACTTCAGTCGTGCCGGGTGGACGGGGGATGACGAGGGCAGTCAATTCCGTGGCGAGAGCCGAGGTGCGGCAACCATACGGCAGGCACCAGACCGGTTAACCACAAATCATCGTCCTTATTTCCGGCAGGATGCAACTCACCGCCTTGCGGTCAGAAGGTCGGGAATACGCCACCGAGCGCGGACAGGCCCCATGGGGGAATTGGTAAATCGTTTGGCAACGCGTGTGCCGTCCAATGCTCCCGGTGAAAAATACGCGAGGGGGTTGTACATCTTGTTTTGTACGCGCACCTCCAAGTGCAGGTGCGGACCGGTGGAACGACCCGTGTTGCCTACCGATGCAATCTTCTGCCCCTGGCTCACCTTCTGGTTTTTCTTAACGAAAATCCTGCTCAGATGCGCATAATACGTATACACGCCTTTACCGTGGTGAATGAGTACCGTGTTTCCGTACCGTCGAAATCTCTTCCTACTCCCGGTGAAAATCACCCGTCCTTCAGCACAGGAACGAACGGCACTTCCTATTGGAGCAGCGATATCGAGACCCGTGTGAAACTTGCCCCACCGGTATCCGAACGGCGAAGTCAGTACGCCGCCCGGAACCGGGAACTGCATCCCGGGAACCGATTGGTGCTTGTTTCCTCGAATGGTGTTTGCAATTCTGTGGCGACGACGATTCGTGGCTGCACAACGGGTTGCCTCTTTCTTGCACGCACGATTCGTGAGCTTATCTTCAGGAAGAAGAGCACTTGCCGGGAGGAATACCGTATCGCCTTCGTTGAGATGGTACGGGGCCTTGAGTCGATTGATCTTCGCCACTTTATCAAAATCCAGGCCATACACTTCGCAGATGTGACTAAGACTATCCCGTTTGCCGACCATGTGAAATGCACCCTCGTCTTCGGAAGGGGTCTCCGAAGCACTCTTTGAAGCCTTGCGAGAGTCTTCTGTCGCGGGTGTGGGGGCGCCGTCTTTCCTGACCAGTCCCAGAGTTGAGGAACAAGCTGCAAATAATGGCAGGAAAATCACCACCAACCATTTGAGGTCACGACCCATACCGACTCCAAGGGACATACTGTGCTTACCGAGAAGTAAGCTTATCATATTTGTATAGAAATTGCTAGTATTTTAAATGGTAATGGTCTTTTTCTAATCTAATTTCTTGTTTTGTCGGCCCAACCTTTTCTTATTTTTTATATACAGTCGCAACAAACAGACCTATCGTCCCTGCCTCCGCTACATTGGAGGCCCCCCGCGGACGTGCAGCCGCCGATTTTCCGGCGACCGCTCATGGATTTGCGTCGGTTCGATTCTTTTTTCGGCCAGAGTCTTGTCTTGCGTTAGGACTGAACTTGTCCTGCCGGACCGGGGGAGCACGGTGCACATCCGACCAATTGGTGCCCGGAGACGAGGGAAGGTCCCGCGACACTTCCCGTTGGAGGCATGATGACGGAACCCGCTTCCCCGGTTGCAGGAATATCGGCTCTCGTACGAGCTATTTAACGGGCCGGCGCGGTCACGGGCTTGATGACTTTCGCAGCCGCCTGCTTAGCGGCGGCCGGGATCTTCTTCTGAGCCGCAGCGCCTGCGGGAACGGCGGGGGTTGCAGCGGCCTTCATCAACGTCTTAGGCATGGCAACGGGGTTCACCTGGGCTTTGACGGCGGGTTTGCCGGCTTGTGCCGCGGGTTGTTTGACACCGACGCTGGGAATGGCCTTTGCCGCCGGGGCCGGCTTCTCGGTGGGCTGAGTCGGGCAAGCCGGACAGGGTTTAGCCGACACGGCGGCGCCTTTCTGAGCCGCCGGGGCGGGCTTCATTGCAGGAGCCGCTGGCTTCTGAACGGCAGGGGCTTGAGCTACCGGAGCACTCTTGGCTGCAGGGACGGGTGCGGTCGGCTGGTTCTGAGCGGATAGGGCCGCCTGCTTGGCCATGACGCTCGACATTTGCTGCTTTACCTTGGAGAGTTCCTGGTTGTACTGCTGGAGCTGTCTTGTCAGTACCGAACTCGAGCTGCTTTGCAGTTCATCGATCTGAGATTCAATTCGTGCGATTTGCGCATCCACGCGCACCCTTTGCTGCATCATATGGTTGAGCGAGTTCTTGAGCGCCTGCACCTGCTGGTTCATGCTTGCGGTGCTCTGCTTCTTGGCCTGGTCTATTTGGCTCTGTATGCGCGTTGCCTGCTTTTCGAGTACGGTTACCTGCGCGGAATAATTTTGCGCGTAAACGTTCAAGCAAAATGTGACGATCAGGATTGAGAGAATCATCGTCAGGATGCCGGTTTTCTTCATCATGCAACTCCTCTTCGCGTTATCTGAGACTCGTTGGCCTCCATCTGCTTGCGTTTTCATATCACACCGCGATTGAAATGCAAGACTTTTCCAATAAAAACGTTGTATTTTCTCTTAAACCTCAACCGTTTTCTAGTGTTCGGAATTGAGTCGGGTCCGGGCCACCCTCTCCAAACGGACCCAAGGGCAATTCTCATTGACAAGCTTGCAGTGCGTCCTGTAGTCTCGATATAGGGGTTTAGCGTCGGCTCTTTTTGTTAACCGCTTTTTCGATATTCCCGTAACGAGGAGGTGTAGACAATGAAGGAGACGAAATTGGTCCGAATCCTTTTTGTTGGGTTTTTCGCGCTGGGGCTGGTCATGAGTACGTCCCTGTTGGCGACTCAGGCGAGCGCGGATTCGATCACGCTGACATATGCCAATTTTCCCCCTAAAACCACGTTTCCCTGCGTACAAATGGAACGCTGGGCCAAGGAAGTCAAAGCTCGTACCAAGGGCAAGGTCGAGGTTAAGACCTTCCCGGGAAGCACGCTTCTGGGCGCCAAAAATATGTTTGACGGCGTGGTGAACGGAGTTGCCGACATCGGTTGTCTCGCTACCGCGTACCAACCCGGGAGATTCACCCTCTTCGAGGCCATGGACCTGCCCATCGGTTTTGACAAGGGAGCCGTGTCCAGTGCCGTGATGTGGGACTTGTTCGTGAAATATAAGCCCAAGTCCTTCGAGAAAGTAAAAGTTCTCACCATGTTCACCTGTGCTCCCGCCAACATCATGTCGCAGAAGGCGGTCAGAAATACGGCCGATCTGGACGGGCTCAAATTACGAGCTGCAGGAACCGGTGTTGCCATAATGAAGTTGCTGGGGGCCGCTCCGGAAGGCATGCCCATGTCCGCGGTTCCCGAAGCCCTCCAAAAGGGAGTCGTCCAGGGCTTGGTAAGTTCTCTGGAAGTCATGAAGGACATGAAGTTCGCCGAATACTGCAAATTCGCGACCTTCACCGACTTGTGGGTGGTCCCGTTCGCGGTGGTGATGAACGAGAAGAAATGGAAATCGTTGCCGGAAGACGTCAAGAAGGTGTTCGACGATTTGAGCAAGGAGCAAGCGCTTTGGACCGGAAAGTACGTTGATCAACACGCAAAGGATGCCATCGCTTGGTCCAAGGATAAGGAGGGCGTAGAGTTCATCAGCCTTCCTCCCGGTGAAAAGGCCAAATGGTTAAGCAAACTCGAACCCCTCAAGACGGAGTATCTCGACCGAACGAAGAAAGCGAATCTTCCCGGAGACAAGTTCTTGGCGGATCTTCTCCTGCTCAAGGAGAAGTATGAAAAGGAACTGAAGGACTGAAGATCGGTTCCGACTTCGGGATGATCTTCCGGATGACTGCCGATTTCGAGAGATTTACCACCAGGTGCGCAGCGGTTTGGATTGGGCTAACCATTGGGAACTTCGGGGGTGAACCTTGTCATCCACCTCGTGACGGAACCGCCCCCCTGCACTCAAGTCCGGGCACGTGCAAATGTAGCGACGATCTACCAGACCATTGCCATCTTTTGTGTATGGCCGGCGGAATGGAATTCCAGACGACGCGCTTCTATGGCCGCCATTGCGCACGGAACTCCGCCCGAACGCTTGTCGGATGGGCGACCGCCGGATACTGCGGATGGACCTTAGTACACCGTTGCTCAATTACGAGGCCGTATTCGCGTAGGCTCTCGGAGCATTGGCAGCGCCGGCCTCCCCGCGTTCCGCGGGGTAATCTTTCGGGCCCGGCAGGGTTGGTGGGATCCCGCGGGCTCGCGGGATCGACGGTCAGGATCCCGTCCCACTGGGAGCCTACGGTGGACGTGCCGCCTGAGTGCCGAGCCTGACAAATAGGTGTTCTCAAGGTGCTTTGGTAGGGGTAGGCACAGGGGGTGCCCCTACAAATCATGAACGTGGGGCGGGCGTCCTTGTCCGCCGGCCCTGCGGAACGCAGGGCGTCTTCCCGTTCGTCCACAAAACGGAATTCGAGACCTTGATTGTGTTGTGAAATACGTGGCTTCGGTGTGTATCAATAAGGAGATCCATGGAAGGGCTCAAGAAACTCAATGAATGGCTGGTCAACGCGTTCACCGTGGCCGGCGGGGTGACCCTTGTCCTCATGATGGTCATCGCGTGTACCAACATGGTCATGCGTCTTGTGGGCGAGCCCATTTCCGCGGCGTACGAACTCGTTGGCTATATGGGTGCTCTTACGGTATCCCTCCCTCTCGGATATGCTCAACTGAAAAAGAGTCACATTGCGGTCGACATCCTAACATCTCGTTTTCCGAATGATATACGGATGATTGTGTCGGGGATCGGCCTTCTTGCGGGAATCCTGTTTTTCCTTGTAGTTGCCTGGCAAGTAGGCGAGCACGCGCAGACCCTCCGGCGGGTGGGTGAGGTATCGGAGACATTGCGGATACCGTTCTATCCGTTCGCCTTTGGAGTCGCCGTATCGTGCGGCCTCATGACGCTGTGTATGATCGTTGATTTCTTGACTCTGATTGTTTCCGGGCCGGAACAGCGCTCGTGATCTTAAAAGTAAACGGCATGCGTCATCCGGATTGGTCGCTCCGCCGCGGTGGAGGTTAACGTGACGGACAAAGAGATTGTCGGTAATAAGCGGATTCTCGCAGTTGACGACGAGGCCGATGTGCTGGAGGTGATCGAGGAGCAGCTTGAGGAAGTGGAGCTGATCACCGCCCAAGATTTCCAGTCGGCAAAGGATCTTCTTGAACGGGAATCGTTCGACCTCGTGATTTTGGATATCATGGGGGTACGCGGTTTCGATCTGCTGGAAATTGCCTCTGAGAAAAGATTGCCGTCGGTAATGCTTACGGCACATTCCATGACGCCCGCCAGTCTTCAAAAGGCCATTGACAAGGGTGCGGTTTCATTCCTGCCGAAAGACGAGCTTCCCCGGTTGTCGACCCTGGTTGCGGAGATTCTCAGGGACGTGGAGCGAGGACGGACTCATTGGGCTACACTGATCAAGCGACTGGGGCCGAAGTTCAAGAATCTTTGGGGTGAGGCCTGGGATGAGATCAAGCTGCCACGCGACTCATTCACTCGATGGTGAGACGCTCCACTCGGCCTAAACGCCGGCCCCCAAGCAACTAAGTGCGGCATTTCATAAGTTCGGTCACATATTTTCGTCTCGCTGCCATGTTGGGTGCCGGCAAGAAGAATATCCGGGCACGGAGGCCCGGGCTGTGAAAGACTGCCTCGAAGCTCAGTCTGGACCGTGGGGCGGGCGTCCCTGCCCGCCGTCTCCCCGGCGCAGGCCGGGGTCCGGGAAAAGAAGACTCGTTCCCGGTCTACGCCGGGAAGGCGGCTCAGGTTGTGCGACCGTATTTGCGCCATGGAGCACTAAGGTTCATAGTGCATTCTTTCTGCCGTTCTTCCGGCAGGCCGGCGTGAGCCGCTGATTTTGTTGTTTACTTCACGGGGGGCAAATGATAAGGAGTCACAGTGAATTGCGTAGTATTAGTGCGCCGGCAAGGATGATGATATGCGGCAGTACCGGATGCGAAGCGGTTTCGCCGGTCAATGAGCCGTCGTCGTCTTTGGTGGAGAAAAAGCGACGAAGCCTGCTGAACACAAACCAATCCTACATAGGGTGAGCCCGTGAGCATGGAGACCGGAAAGCGCTTGAAAATCCCATCCGACGAGCTTGGACGGCAGTGTGGGGGCGCGGCATAATGAAGCATATGCATCCCTCGTTGCACAGAGGACGCAAACTCATGGAGATATCCTGGTGCCGGGTCACCTCCATGGCGCTTTTCATCGCTTGGGCACTGCCGGCTGATCTGATGGCGCAGCAGAGGATACCGGGCGAGGGTCAAACCGGGCTGATCTACACGGTGACTCACCTCCATCCTGCAGCGTACGTCATACTCTTCCTTGTTTTTCTGTTATCCGCCGCAAACCTGGTTGTCCAATTCGGGCTCGCCAGGCTCGTGAGGCCTGTTACAAGCTTGGTCTCCATTTTCCGACGCGACTCCGACGTCTCGAAGATTCCTCCCGTATTGAAAGGCCTCCAGCGATCCCGCATCGGCACGGCTCGCCCGGAGACTGATGGCCGCGCAAGACGTAGCAGTGCGAACTTCGTGCCCAGGGACGAGGCCGTGATTGCCGTACAAAAGCCGGTGAAGTCGGTTCAGAAGTCCCCTGCGACGGTCATGCCTACGCCGTTGGAGGGAGTAAACCATGCCTTGCCCAAGTTGACGGACCCCTCGTCCCGACAATCCGGTGCCCCGCGTGTCAGTGGCTCACATCCGGACCGGAAGGTCCCGTCTTCGGAATTCCGATTTTCCTCCGCAGTGGACGTGCCCACACCGGAAGAGGTGGAACGCCGTGAGAAAACCCAACTCACGGTTACCGGATCCGTGCTGGGTCCCGACGGCAAAGGGATTTCGTCGGTAATCGTTTTCTTGACCGATGAGGAAGGCAATCGTGTGGGCCAATCGTGCCGCACGATGCCCGAAACGGGCGAATTCAAAGTGCTCATCAATGAACCGGGAAAGTATCGGCTAAATGGGTACAAACGCGGCTTCCTAATGGACCTGAGCGAACCCCCACAGATTCCGATCGAGTCGGGAAAGATCGAAGGGTTCAATATTCGCATGATGCCGGAGGGATGCTTCGTCTCAGGCCGAGTTGTCCGCGGAGACGCCGGTGCGGGAATTCCCGGATATGAAGTGTCGTGCGTTTGTCGAGCTCACAACTATTCACGGTCAGCCGGGACCGGTTCCGACGGACACTTTCGAATCAGCGGCGTTCCCGTAAACTCGGAATGCTTTCTGGAAGTGAGAGGAGGAAAGGGAGATCTGCTAACCACCACGGACACTTTTCAGACGGTTCAGAAGAAGGAAATGTACAGTGAGATACGGATCGCCGACCCTACTCCTGAGTCTCCCGAAGAGCTTCCGGTCTCGGAAATGCCGGACAGGGAGACGACCGACTCAACCGATACCATGACGGAACCCGAGCAACAACCTGCCTCGAACGCCTCAACCGACCAAGCCGACCAACCTGAGAATTCCGAATTACTGTCCCCTAAGGACTCGACCGCTCCGCCGGCTCCATAGCGGCCGCCTTGCTCCGGAGTAGACTCCCCGCAACGATTCTGTCGATGCGCCCGCCGGTTTGCTCATCGATGACACGTGCGATTTCGTCGATAGCGCCGAGTTCCCTCAGCTGATCGCACTTGTTGAGAAAAGGTATGACGGGGATACCGGGGGGCACCCCCTTGAATGCACCGGCCGGATGGGCCAGCAGACGTGCAATGGCGGTTGGAGTTATTTCCCGTCCCTCACGAACACCGGTAACATCCGTAAATCTCTCAAGTCTGAACACGTTCTCTGCGGTAGCCGGTTTCCCTATGCAATCCAGTCCCACCACGGGTATCACAAGGTCGGTACTCCGAGGGATCACCGGTTCCCATTGCTCGGGTGCCTTTATCGGTCGTCGGAGTGCACCGTCCGCCTCTATGATGACCGCGTCCGCATGAAGCGCGCAGCATTCAACGACGTCGTCCTCTACCCCCTGCAACTTTTTCTTCCGGGGGAGATATGACTGAGCCACAGTAACATGTCCGAATTCCAAGACACTTTCCGGTAAGCCGGCCATTCCGGGATGCGAGTCGACAAGAATCAAGCATGGGGATTCATGACGCTCGGGACTACGGATCTTTGTCGTGGTCGTAGTGACCACTGTTTTGCCCAGCGACAGGACCTCGCGAGCCAATGCATACATGAGGGAGGTCTTTCCGCCGGCTCCCACAAGAGAAATTACCCGAATGTGGGGCGAAATCCCGAGGCAGCTCAACAACGAATCGGCCGAAGACGCGTCATGGGAACATTCAACGTGTCGGACTACTACGGTTTTCCCCATTATATCCACGGCGGCTTAATGCTGTAACGTATGCGGAAGGAGGAGGCGTTTCCGGAAATCATCATCGGACCTTTACAATACTGATCTTTGTAGAATTTCAGTAGATATGTTCCACGATTTCCGATGTCGTAACACTTGGTCTGGTTCCCCCATGTCACCCAGATCTTGAAGTTGTCCAGGACCTGGTACGGCGGGTGGCAGATGATGTCGTACACTTGTACGAACACCGGACCGATGTGGCCTTCCGGCCAGTTAACAAAGTACCGTGTTCCCCGTGCCGACGATACCGTAGGGAGCAGGATCACCGCAAGAGTCACCAGCAACACTCGTTTTATCCACTTTTTCATACCTAATCCTCTCCGCCGACCCTCTGGATCTGGAGGTTGTTTAGCGATAATATACCATATCTTACTGGCAGTTGAAAGTATTTTATCATTCTATTTCTAGATATTCGCATCTGTGACCATTCTCCCCTTTACCTCACGATCTTCCTGTGGCAACCTCATGGGAATCCCTATGTAAGTCCTCCCACATGTGACCCCGGCCTGCGTCGGGGGCACGGCGGGCATAGCCCGCCCTACGGTTAAGGCACTCCGGGCTTCGCCCCGGAACGGCCGGGTGTACCGAGGACTTTCATCATTCGTTGTGGCTTGTGAGCAGCTGCAAGCCATGAATGTTGGTTCATATGAGAAGACCTTAGCTATGCGACCCCAATCGTGCACACGACCAGGAAGGACAGCGCTCATGACAAGGACGCCTGCAGATCTAAGGAACGATGCGAATTCAATTCTTGGGGCATGTCTTGATGCAGCCGACCCCGAACGGGCGGTTAAACTCTTCGTCCGCGTAGAGGATCACATGCTCAGGGTTGCACCTGATTATGAGCTCGATCTCCGTAGCATCGATCGAGTATTTGTCGTTGGCGGCGGCAAGGCAAGTGCCCCGATGGGCAGAGCCGTGGAGGATGTCTTCGGAGCTCGACTCACCGGGGGCGTGATCTGTGTGAAGTACGGACATGGGTTGGACCTGAAAAGAACCCGGGTTCTCGAGGGTGGGCATCCCATACCGGATACCTCGGGCCAACGAGCCGTTCGGGAAATCATCGCGATACTGGAGTCCGCGGGGGAACGGGACCTGGTGATTTCGTGCATATCCGGAGGGGGTTCGGCATTATTACCGTCGGTTCCGCCGGAAATAACTCTTGAGGAGAAACAGAACCTCACAGGTCGTTTGCTCGCCGTAGGCGCCGACATTCACGAAATGAACGTAGTGAGAAAACATCTTTCCATGACAAAAGGGGGCAACCTCGCCCGATTCGCGTTTCCCGCGCATGTGGTAAACCTCATGCTTTCCGATGTAGTGGGAGACGATCCGGATACCATTGCGTCGGGCCCCTTTGTGCCGGATGGTTCAACCTACGGGGCGGTTCTGAAGATTCTGGAAAGATATCAACTTATGGGGATGGCGCCGGCTTCGATCTTAGACCGGGTTCGCGCCGGGGCACGTGGCGACGTACCTGAAACGCCCAAGGAAGGAGATGAAATCTTCAAAAGAGTGAAGAACGTGATTGTGGGCAGCAACTTCTTGTCTCTGTCGGCCGGAGAGGCTCAAGCCAAGAAGCTGGGGTACGAGACGGTTCTTCTTTCATCCGCCATCGAGGGAGACACGTCCGAGGCGGCAGGCTTCCACGCTGCGATTGCCCGTGAGGTGCGCTCGACGGGGAAGCCGGTGAAGCCTCCCGCGTGCATTCTCAGTGGAGGTGAGACAACAGTAGTGCTCAAAGGGGACGGCAAGGGGGGGCGAAATCAACATTTTGCTCTATCCCTGGCTAAGAAAGCCTCAAAGATACCCGGCAGCGTCTTCCTCAGCGCGGGGACGGACGGCACGGATGGACCCACTGATGCGGCCGGAGCAATTGTTGACGACAAGAGCCTCGGTCGAGCTGAACGATTGGGCATGGACCCCGATGATTATCTCCGAAGAAATGATTCTTACTGCTTCTTTGAGCCGCTGGGGGATCTGATCGTTACCGGTCCAACTCGGACAAATGTTATGGATGTGAGAATCTGCCTCGTCGGATAGATATCGAGTGTAGGGAAACGGTTGAGACTGAGAATGACCGACACCGATCATAAAGACCACAGAACCTGGCTGAAGGTCGCCGTGTTAACCTCCGTTCTCGTCAACCTGGTTGGAGCTACCGTAACATACGTCTATTTTGCTATTGTCGAGTCAGGCCTGACGCGTGTCACAGCCGGAAGCGAGCTTCTCGCTTCGCCCTATCTCTTCATTCTGGTCATGCTCGTTGTATCGACACTCTGCACGGTGATTTCAATTGGCCGCTTCCGGTATGGTCAACTTCGGCCCGGGAGTGAGGAGGAAGACGGCCGGCCCGATCAACAGCAGGCACGTGTCGGACGAATCGTCAATCTGCCGTTAACCGTAGCATCCACGAGTCTGCTCGGCTGGGTGGCGGCAGGCATCATATACGGGCTTGCTCCGCCGTTCCTTCTTTCAGGCTCCCCGTACCCTTGGACTGAAGGCCTCCGGGTCTTCGCTGGGATCATTTTTGTCGGGGCTCCCTTCACTACGGCGACACTTTTTCTTCTCCTGGAGTGGGTGCTCAGAGACAGGATCATTCGAAGTTATCAGCCTCATGTGCTTGATCGTATCCCTCCTTCGGTCAGAATCAACGTATTGCCCAAGATGCTGCTCGTCTCTCTCGTGATAGGAGTTGTGCCGGTCACTGTAGTCAGTGTGGTTACGCTCAGCCGGATCTATGAAGTTCTTCTCCATAGGCAGTCCATGGCCGGTTTTCTCGCTCACATGCCCGGCGTAATTGGTTTCCTTCTCGTTCTTGCAGTTCTCGTTGCCGTCGGTCTATCGGTTCTGGTGGCGAGAAGCGTGTCGGAACCACTGCGTACCGTTGGTGAAGCAATGGATAGAATTCGAACGGGCGACTTGGATGTGAGCATCCCTGTTGTTTCCAATGACGAGATCGGACGTGTCTCCGAAGGTTTCAATCGCATGGTCGGGGGGTTGCGAGACCGTGATTTCATTCGAGACACCTTTGGAAGCTATCTCAGCCCGGAGGTGGTGGCGGAAATACTTGAGTCCAAAGACGGAGTGAATCTCGGAGGTGAACTCAGGCACATAACCATCCTCGTATCGGATTTGCGGGGATTTACGCCTTTGTCCGCGGCCTTCCCACCGGAAGTGGTGGTGACGGTGCTCAACCGCTACTTTGAAAAGATGGTACACATCATCAGGAATCACGAAGGGACAATTGACGAGTTCACCGGCGATGGAATACTTGCGTTTTTCGGAGCCCCACGGCTCCTGCCTGATTCGGAAATCAGTGCCGTTCGGTGCGCGACGGCAATGCAGAAGACCATGCCTCAGCTGAATCGGGAACTTGCAGATATCGAGCACAATCACGACGGACCGCTTCACCTCTCCACTCGGCCCACAGATGGGGGCAATCTGTCCCGATCGTTGCCGACCTTGGAAATGGGGATAGCCATAAACAGCGGCAGTCTAATCGTGGGAAACATTGGCTGCCCGGAAAGAAAGAAATACGGAGCAGTGGGAAGTCCGATCAATGTAGCTTTCCGGATGGAGAAGAAGTCAGGCCCCGGGGAGATACTCATCAGCCCGGCAGTCCGGGCGGAAGCGGGTGATTCGGTGACCACGGTACCGGTCGAAAATGTCATCCTGGCCGGAATTCAGAATCCGATTACTCTGTACAAGGTGACGGATTTCTAACCATCTTCTTCAGCTTGGGCGAGTGAGTGACGGCTGTTTCTCATACTCGGTCACGAATTGTCTACTTGTTCTCGAGTTGGAGCATTGGAACGGAGGATGTCCGGGCACGGAGGCCCCGGCCGTGGAAGACTTTGACGAGGTTCAGTCTTGAACGTGGGGCCGGCGCCTCGCCCGCCGTCTCTGCGTCAAGCTGGGGCACCTTGTGTTTCGTTACCGAACCGACGCGGATTGTCGGGACCTTCTTACTTCTCCTTGTCGCCGTCTGCCGCCGAGCACCGACACGATCCGTTCGTTGAGACGAGACCTGGATTCAGACTGTCGAACAATGCTATCTGCTCATGAATGGAGAGTTTGCAGGCTTCTACTCCGTTCCGTCCCGTACGGCATGCCCTGCACCGACTCTCCGAGCAGCCCTGGCACATCCTGCAATCCGCGCATGGATGTTTACGCGGAACCATCATCTCTGAACTCGATTGCATGACACCACCTTTCGTGATAATTTAGCTCATCTCTTAAGCATGTCAAATCGACGAGGGCGAAGACCGGCGAAAAGTGCCGACATCGAGCCGCTTACTATGAAAGTCTTCCGATGTGCTGGATCTGAAACAAGGAATCTGCGTTGATGGGATCTCGAGTAGTACAAGAGACACATTTTGCATCCGTGCCGCTGGTCGGTCGCGGCAAAGTGCGGGACATCTACGAAATTGACGGGAAGTTCCTCATCGTATCAACCGACAGACTATCGGCATTCGATGTGATTCTTCCCGACCCCATACCGCACAAAGGTCAGGTTCTCAACAGCCTGAGTGCGTTTTGGATGGGCAGGACCGCGGGGCTCGTTCCCAATCATCTTATCACGACGGACTGCAATGAGTACCCGGAGAAGATTCGGCAGTTCACGGACGAGCTTGTGGGGCGTAGCATGCTTGTTGCGAAGGCACAGCCCTTCCCTGTGGAGTGTGTGGTCCGCGGTTACATTATCGGAAGCGGCTGGAAAGATTATCAGCGAAGCGGAGAGATATGCGGAATTCGCCTTCCCGAGGGGCTCAAGCAAGCCGAAAAGCTCCCTGAGCCTATCTTCACTCCGTCAACCAAAGCGGAAATCGGCGATCACGACGAGAACATCAGCTTCGACCGTGTTAAGGATCTTGTGGGAGAAGACACTGCCCGGTGGCTGCGAGATAAAACAATACAGTTGTACCTTCACGGTTCGCGGTGGGCCGAAGAGCGCGGAATCATAATTGCCGACACCAAGTTCGAATTCGGATTGTCGAACGGGGTTCCGACACTGATAGACGAGGTCCTTACCCCGGACTCATCACGATTCTGGCCGAGCGAACAGTATCGGACGGGTATTTCTCCTCCCTCATTGGACAAGCAGTTCGTAAGGGACTATCTCGAAGGGCTGACTTGGGACAAGAAGCCCCCTGCGCCGTCGTTACCGTCGGACATCGTTGCACGAACCGAGGAGAAGTACCTGGACATTTATCGCATACTCACCGGCAAGGATTTGGAATACATTTGACAATCCTTTATTAGACTATCCGACCGGCAGTGTTCCATAATTCGTGCGAAGTCCCGACGAATGGCAGTCCGTCTTGATTACATGTCCTGCCTACCGTATCCTCAGTGAGAAATCTCAACTTGACTTTGAGCGATTTCCGTAAGAGATTACCCCCGTCGATTCAATCACAACCCAATGCCGGCAGCCCAAGGGAGACAAGGCAGCCGGCGGGATCGGCTTGGGAATGATACGGTTGCATTGTTCCGAGGCAAACTGTGGTGTAGTTGTTCGAGGTCTATGCGGGCGATGAGAGGGATGTTCAAACGGACGAACGCGAAATGACGCGCCGGCCTTGCCGCCGGCAACACGCGTCGGAGGTCCCGCAGTAGGTGAATCCCTTAGCTGATGAGTCATATGGCAGGCCGTACCGATTTGAACGCCCATTGGATCTCGTAGATTACCATGCCTTTGAGAGGAGTGGGGAGAACGGCATGTATAAGAGCACAAAATTCATATTCATTACCGGCGGCGTGCTTTCGTCCTTGGGAAAGGGTTTGTCGGCGGCTACCATTGGGGCGTTAATGGAATGCAGAGGCTTGACGGTCACACTACTCAAGATGGACCCGTACATCAATGTAGACCCGGGGACCATGAACCCTTTTCAGCACGGCGAGGTCTTTGTCACTGATGACGGGGCGGAAACCGACCTGGATCTCGGTCACTACGAACGATTCACGCATGCGATCCTCACACAGAAGAATAATTTCACTACGGGCCAAATTTATGACTCGGTAATTCAGAAGGAGCGCAGAGGAGATTACCTGGGAGCCACCGTGCAGGTCATTCCCCATGTTACTGACGAAATTAAGAACAAAATCAGGGACCTGGGCAACGGGGTGGATGTTGCCATCGTGGAAGTGGGGGGAACCGTCGGCGACATAGAGAGTCTCCCTTTTCTCGAAGCCATCCGCCAACTCAGGGCCGATTTGGGGCCACAAAACGTACTCTACATACATTTGACTCTGCTGCCCTACATGAAGACCTCGGGCGAGGTGAAGACCAAACCCACCCAGCACAGTGTCAAGGCCTTGCGAGAGGTCGGCATTCAAGCGGACATACTGATTTGTAGAACAGAGCGCAAAATCTCTCGGGACGTCAAAGAAAAGATTGCACTGTTCTGCAACGTCAGACCTGAAGAAGTAATCGCTGCGGAAGATGTAGACTGCATCTATGAACTGCCCTTGAAGTTCCATCAAGAGGGGTTGGACCAGAAGATCGTGGAACTGCTCAACATCTGGACTCGTGCGCCACAACTGGACGAATGGAAAGCATTTTCCGCGAGAGTGGACTCCCTGGAAAATGAGCTGACCATCGGGATTGTGGGTAAATATGTAGACCTCCAGGAATCTTACAAGAGCCTCAATGAAGCCCTTTTCGCCGGCGGGGTCCACAATGAGGCCAGGGTGAAGCTCAAGTTCATCGACTCGGAATCCATAGAGAACGAGGGCCTCGGCGACAAGTTCGATGATGTCGATGGAATTCTCGTGCCGGGAGGCTTCGGTTCCAGGGGAGTCGAGGGGAAAATCCGGGCCGTGCGTCATGCACGTGAGAATCGAATACCGTTTTTTGGAATCTGTCTTGGAATGCAAATGGCAGTGGTAGAGTTTGCCAGAAACGTCTGCAATCTGGAAGGTGCGAACTCCACGGAGTTTGATCCCGACACGCCGCACCCCGTGATCCACATGATGTACGACCAGCGTTCCGTAACGGACAAGGGCGGGACCATGAGGCTCGGAACGTACGAATGCGTCATACCCGAAGGGAGTCTGTGTTGCAGCATTTATGGTACGGACATCATCAATGAACGACACCGCCATCGTTACGAATTCAACTTTGATTATGGAGAAGTCCTTTCACAAGGGGGATTGAAGCCGGGAGGCTTGTCCCCTGACGGCAAGCTCGTCGAGATGGTCGAGTACGCGGATCATCCCTGGTTTATCGGCTGCCAGTTCCATCCTGAATTCAAATCCGGTCCTATGGAGTCGCACCCGCTGTTCTCATCGTACATCAAGGCGTGTTTGGATCGCAAACTGGGGATTGAGTAAGATCCTGACGCCGCCGGGCCGGAGACTGAAGACGAACTGCCGAACGGCGGAAGAATTGCCCGTCTCCCGGTTCATTCGCCCGGAGACTAAGTGCTCCTTGTTGCGAATAAGATCTTACGGTCGGGAGTCAAATCATGAGTCAATCCACGGAAAAACCGGTGGTAATCAAGGTAGGAGGCCATACCCTACGCAGTGGGGGAGAGTTGTTCTTCATTCTGGGTCCCTGTGTGATTGAATCAGAAAACCTCGTCATGGAGGTAGCTCGGGAAATCGCGCGAATCCGGGACATAACCGGGGTTCCCGTCCTTTTCAAATCGTCGTTCGACAAGGCGAACCGAACTTCCGTCGACTCATTCAGGGGTCCGGGAATCGAGAGAGGTCTCGAGATCCTCAATGAGGTTAGAGCCAGAACCGGTCTACCGCTCGTTTCGGACATACACATTCCCGACCAGGCGCGCCGTGCAGGGGAAGTACTGGATGTCATTCAGATTCCCGCGTTTCTAAGCCGTCAGACCGACCTTCTGACGGCCGCCGGGGCCACGGGAAGAGCGGTAAACGTCAAGAAGGGCCAATTTCAAGCACCTCAGGACATGGAATATGCCATAAGCAAGATCCGCAGTACCGGAAACAGCCGGATTCTTGTCACGGAGCGGGGGAGCAGTTTCGGCTATCAGGATCTTATTGTGGACATGCGCGCAATTGTCCGCATGAAACAATTCGGAGTTCCGGTCATATTCGATGCCACCCACTCGGCTCAACTGCCCGGCGCGGGCAAGGGCTGTTCGGGCGGGGATCGCTCCCTAGTTCCGCCTTTGGCTCGAGCAGCCGTGGCCGTGGGGGCGGATGGAGTGTTCATGGAAGTTCACCCGGACCCGGATCGCGCTCTTTGCGATGGACCCAATTCGCTCGCTCTGAAGGATCTTCAGCCTCTCATAACCAACCTTCTGGCAATCCATCGGGAGGCCGGGACCGCTGAAGCGGCCGCACTCGGTGGTGAAACGCCCATCACGGAAGAAAAGCCTTCGGCCCCATTGCAGGACCGTTTGCGGAAAATCCGATTAATCATTCTTGACGTGGACGGGGTACTGACCGACGGACGTATCACGTTCGGCAGTAATTCGCTGGAAATTAAATCCTTTGATGTGAGGGACGGACATGGTATAAAGCTTGCACAACGTCGCGGGCTTGAATTCGCCGTTGTGACCGGACGAACTTCCGACATCGTCCCTCGACGGGCAGAGGACTTGGGTATCTCCCTCGTTTATCAGAAGATCTGGGATAAGCGGCCCGTCATGGATGAACTATGCACTACCTTGAGCTTGGAGGCGGATGAGATCGCGGTCATTGGAGATGACGTCGTGGATATTCCTCTTTTCAGGAAAGCGGGCGTCAGCTTCACGGTCCCGGAGGCGCCTGCGGAGGTGAGGCGAGAAGCGGATTTTGTAACCGGTCATTGCGGCGGTCGCGGAGCAGTGAGAGAGGTGGTAGAGGTAATTCTCAAGGCGCAGGGAAAATGGGAACGGGCTATGGCGCGATATTACGAATGATTATCCTGCGCTCTCTGAACCTGCTCAAGAACTCGTTTCCTCGACCAAATCGTGGTGCGATCCACCCCGAATGGGCTTCGGAATGGAACACAAAGAACTCCAACGCTGGTACCGACTCAAAAACATGAGGAGGGGTGCGCAAATCCTCATTCTCGTTTCAATAGTGTTGTCCATATCCGTTTATGCAGCGTCAATTCTTGTCCCTCGACCCGATCCGTTCGAGCATTCCGACAAGGAGCAATCCGTCAGTAAAATCGAAAACTTCACCTATTCCACCCCCGGCGCAAATCCCTGGAAACTCGAGGCATCTTCCGCAGTCATCTCCGACTCACTGGACAAGATCGAACTGACTAACCCGAGAGTAGTGTACCACGGCGGCAAAGGGGGCACGATCTATTTGTCCGCCAAAGTCGGCCGACTGGACAGGAAGAGCAATAATGTGTCCGCCCATGGCAATGTTATCATACGATACAAAGACATGAAGTTTTCCACGGGCGAAATCAAGTATTCCCAGGCGAACCATATGGCGGAAACTTCCTCACCCGTTTCCGTTGAAGGCGGTGACATCCGTTTGACCGGTAAGGGCTTGAAGGTCTCAATCGAAGATGAAGAAATAGCGATCAAGCAAGACGTCCATGCCAGGCTCTTCAATGTCCGCTTGGTTGGACCGAAGAGCAGATTACCGATGTGAGAAGGGAGAACCCCGGGTGAGAAATTCCATCATTGTTCTCGCACTACTCCTCCTTGTCAATCTGCCGCCGGCCTCGGCGTGGACCCAATCGGTTAAGGGAATCACGGCTCCCACGGAAGACCCGAACGAGCAGGTTGTCATCTCTGCCGACAAAGCACAGGGTCGAAGCCTGCCCGGAGGATACGAGACCGTTTTCACCGGCAATGTGAAGGTTCGTCAAGCCGACATGAACTTGACATGTGATAGACTCGTCACGTTTTATGAGCAGAAGGCCGGCTCCAAGAGCCGTTCCGGAAGCCTGAAAGTGCCGATGGGCAACGGGATGAACGCGGAGAACCTCAAGACGATAACTGCGGTCGGCCATGTCAAGATAGTTCAACGCGACACAACGGCCACGGCCGGCAAGGCCGTGTACAAGCATGGCCAACGCACCGTAACTCTCACCGAAAGACCCAGGATCCGGCAGGGTCCCAATGTGCTTCAGGCGCATACCCTCATCATTGTTCTTAACAAGAACCGTATGGACTTTGGAGGAGGCGATCGGGGTATGAAGTCCGGAAGTCCCGCCGGCGACGCGAAAATACCGGTGAGCAATGGGAAAAAGTCTGAGAATCTCAAGACGATCACCGCGGTTGGACATGTCAAGATAGAGCAACGCGATACAATGGCCACGGCCGGACAAGCCGTGTACAACCACGCAAAACGCACCGTAACTCTCACCGAGAATCCCAGGCTCCGACAGGGATCCAATGTGCTTCAGGCGAACACCATAACCGTCTATCTTGACGAGAACCGTGTGGACTTTGAAGGCGGTGATCGGGGTATCAAGGGCACACTCAATCCAGGCGGACATAGGAAGCAGGAGGAGAAGTAATCGTCGGCAATCGAGAACTGAGAGCTCAGGGGCTCGTAAAGGAATACGGCAACCGCCGTGTGGTGGACGACGTCAGTCTGCGGATTCGCTCCGGCGAAGTCGTGGGCTTGCTGGGCCCGAATGGAGCCGGCAAGACGACCACCTTCTACATGATCACCGGGCTTGTGAGACCCGACATAGGTCACGTTTACCTGGACGACCAAGATATCTCTAAGCTTCCGGTGTATCTCAGAGCCAGGCTTGGAATAAACTATCTCCCTCAAGAGACGTCCGTTTTTCGCAAGCTTACGGTTGGACAAAACATACTGGCGATTTTGGAGACGGTTGAGCCTGATAGGAAGATACGCCGACAGAGACTTGCGGAGCTCCTGGCCGAGCTGGACATCACGAGTCTTGCGGACCAGAAAGCCGAGAGCCTCTCCGGCGGTCAGAAGAGACGACTTGAGATCACTCGGGCCCTGGTAACAAACCCGGACTTCATCCTGCTCGATGAGCCATTTGCCGGTCTCGACCCAATAGTTGTGCAGGAAATTCAGAAGATTATCTCAAAACTCAAAGCGCGCGGGATAGGAACCGTAATTACCGATCATAATACTAGAGAGACCTTGGGTGTTTGTGATACAATATACCTGTTGGATAAAGGGCGAATCCTCGAGCGGGGAGATCCGAAAACCATTGCGGCCAGTGAGCGGGCGCGGGAAGTTTACCTTGGCAAACAGTTCAGCATGTAATCGTAAAAGCACACATGGGACTTGAAATAAAACAACAGTTGCGTCAGACCCAGCAGCTGGTGATGACGCCACAGCTCCAGCAGGCGATTAAGTTACTCCAGTACAATCACCAGGAAATGATTGGAGCTCTGGAACAGGAACTCAAGGAAAACCCCCTTCTCGAGGCTTTGCCTTACGAGGAACCGTTCACCGACCAGGACCCTTCCAACAGGAGTGATAACAAGAATTTCGAGGAAGCCAACGCTGAACCGGATATTTCCAAGACCGAGATCTTTGATCCCAAGGATGTCTTTGACGTCGAATGGGAAAACTATCTGGAAAACTACGGTCGAGACTACGCTCCTGCGCAGAAGGATGATTCAGACTATCCGCGTCTCGAAAACATGGTCACCTACTCGGAGAACTTGTTCAGGCATTTGGTTAGACAGTTGCAGTTGAGTCGGATCGAAGGTCTGGACCGCAGGGTGGCATTTGAACTGATTGGGAATCTCAATGAGAACGGATTCGTTGATATTGACCTTGAAGATGTTGCCCGATCCGTTGGAGTTGAAATAGAAGATGTCGAGAGAGTACTCTCCCAAGTCCAGGAATTCGATCCTACGGGAGTGGCATCGCGGAACCTTCAGGAGTGCCTGCTGATTCAGGCCCGAGCCCTTGAGACGCCGGAACCGTTGGCAGTGAGGATTCTTGAGGAGGCCTTTGGTCTTTTCGAGAGCGGCAAGATGGAATTGCTCTCACGGGCCCTGAAGGCTCCCGTGGAGGAGGTGCGCGAGGCCCTTACAATCATTTCCACGCTGGAGCCGAATCCCGGCAGACCTTTTAATGATAACGACACGATTTATGTCGTGCCGGACATCTTTGTTATTAAAGATGGTAACAATTACTCCGTGGTGCTCAACGACGACGGTATTCCGAGGCTGCGAGTCAGTTCCTACTATCAGAAGGAGCTTCATGCCCAGGGTTCCACTTCTTCCACGAAGGATTATATTCATGACAAGATGAGGGGTGCCATGTGGCTAATAAAGAGCATCCATCAAAGACGTAGAACCATACACAGAGTCACCGAGTCCATTCTGAAGTTTCAGCGTGAATTCTTCGACAAAGGCATTGATTACTTAAAACCTCTCATTCTTAAAGACGTGGCCGATGACATCGAGATGCATGAATCAACTATCAGTCGCGTGACCACGAACAAGTACGTTCACACACCACGAGGAACCTATGAACTCAAATTCTTTTTCAACTCGGGTATTCGACACGGCGCGGATTCCATAGCTTCCGAATCCGTGAAGAATCACATTTCGAGAATTGTCAAGAGCGAAGATCCCAATAAGCCGGTGAGCGACAAACAGATTGTTGAGGAGCTGGCGCGTTCGCAAATTCATATTGCGAGAAGAACTGTAGCAAAGTACAGGGAACTATTAGGTATTCCTCCATCCAGCAAGCGACGCAAGAAATTCTGACTTGTTGGATAGCGTATCAGGATTCCTAAGGAGGTAGTATTAATGGAACTTTCTGTGACTTTCAGACATATGGAGCCATCCGATGCGTTGAAGGATTATGTCCAGGACAGAACCAACAAGCTAACCAAGTACATCGACCGACCTCTGGATAGCCAGGTAACGCTTAGTGTTCAGAAATTCAGACAAATCGCAGATGTAGTCATCAACGCCGACGGTATCAGGATAGCAGGCCAAGAGGCGCACGAGGATATGTACGCGGCCATCGATCTGGTAATGGACAAGATCGAAAGGCAAGTCAAGAAGTATAGAGAGAAGATAAGAAAACACAAACCGCTCACCGGTCGAGAGATCAAGTGGCGGCGTGACATTTATGAACAAGAGAGCTTTGAATCCGATCGGGAACCCATGGTGGTTCGTACCGAGAACTACTTCGTGAAACCCATGTCCGTGGATGAAGCGGCCATGCAGATGGATCTGTCACATCAGGAGTTCCTCGTCTTCAACAATGCCTCTACACAGACGGTCAATGTGCTTTACAGGAGAAAGGACGGCAACTACGGCCTTATCGTTCCTCAAAACGCATAGGATGTGACTTCATTCTTGACAACTTCTCATTCTTCCGGCCTACATGTGCCCGGTACCGCAGGCGGACGCCCTTAGTACCGGGCATACTTGCGACGAACGTCGCGCCGGGGCTGAGGAGGCGAGAAAGGCCTTGGCCTCCTGCCCATGCCGCCGGTGGAATGCAATTTCTTTGTGCGTGAATTCGTATGACGGACGGTTTCGTAATGGAGGCGTTACGCGACCGATATCAAGCGAATTCACGCCAAATTCTATAGAGTATTTCTTCATGAGGATTCTTGATTTCCTCCGTTATGACGGTATCATTGCATCGCTGAAAGCAGGCTCCAAGGAAGAGGTCTTGATGGAACTCGTGGAGTCTGTCGCCAAAGCGAATTCAAATCTGGACAAAGCCGGTCTCATAAAGACCCTCATAGAACGGGAAAATCTTGGGAGTACTGGAATCGGCGGCGGAGTCGCCATCCCTCACGGCAAGTTTGAGGGTCTGGGACGATTGACCGGTGCTTTTGGGCGGAGCGTCGGAGGGATAGATTTCAGTTCCATGGACAATCACCCGGCACATCTCTTCTTCCTCCTCGTCGCACCCAAGAATTCCGCCGGAGATCACCTCAAGGCACTTGCTCGGATATCCAGGCTCCTCAAGGACCCGCTTCTCAAGAGTGGATTGCGTCAAGCCGATTCGGCTGATGATATTTTCAGCATTCTTGAGGAGTACGATCGACGTATTCCGTAACCGACACGCCGGAGGCCTGCATGACGAGGCAGCTAGCGTCACCGCATGCAAATCCTTAGGATAATAGCGGCCTCCGATGGGTTGTTCGGTCGTTGGGACGCGTCGGGAGTCCACGAAATTCCGATCAACCATCTTCAGCGCGTACAGGCCTTTTGGGGATCGAATGAGAAACAGGCGAAGTCTTTTACTAAAATTGACGGGCTATTATGGCACCTTCGCTCTTGTCATAGTGAACGTCTTATTTCTTTTTCTTGTACTTAATGTGCTCGCTGATGCATACCTGGACATGATCGCCTCAAGCCGAAAAAAGGTCCGCAAAGATGATACCCCATACAGTCACCGTAAGTATGATTCCTCGCTGGATTCAGTTTATCCTGACATGAACAAGGCCGAGATTGCAGAACTAATCAGGGAAACCAGAAAAGTAACCCAGGAATACGACTCGTATACGCAATTCAAGGAACGACCCGTTGACGACAAATATGTAAAGGTCGATCCCGCCGGTTTTAGGGTAGGCAGGAACCAAGCCCCGTGGCCTCCCGACCCCAAGGCTTTCAACATCTTTGTCTTCGGGGGCTCAACCACCTTCGGCTACCGTGTAGACGACTACGGCACCATAGGTTCCCATTTACAGGGATTGATTCGAAAAGAGACCGGAGTTCCCGCTGCAGTTTACAATTTCGGCCGCGGCGGGTACATTTCTCCCCAGGAACGTGCCCTTTTTGGCAAACTTATTCTTAGGGGCAGAGTTCCCGACATGGCTATTTTCATCGACGGCCTCAACGAGTTCGCCGTGCCCGATGGCGAGCCGGCCTACACGGCGGATTTGAAAAAGCTAATGGCGAGAGGGGATTTGTCGCTTTGGAGTATGATTGCAGACAAACTTCCCGTCACACGAGTCCTGCTGTCGAGGACGTCCGAGCATACCAGCGGCGACGGAACACATGGGAACCTGGAGGGACTCGATCGGGAGCAGGAAAAGGACAAATACCTGACACGGGTGATCGAACGCTACCTTACAAACAAAAGGATGACCACGGCAATAGCCCGAGCCTTCAACGTCGTCCCGGTATTCGTTTGGCAACCGGTCCCGGTTCATGAGTACGACCCGAAATTCAACATATTTGGTCGGTACGATTTTGACAATGAGGTTCCGCTGCTGAAGCCGGGATATCGGATGATGGCCGCCAAAAGGCAGGCAGGTTCACTGGATGAAGATCTTGTTTGGTGCGCAGACATTCAAAGGGATGAGAGAAGGCCCCTCTACGTGGATGCAGTTCATTACAGCGGCGAAATGTGCGGCATGATCGCTCGGTGCATTTGCAGTGATCTCAAGCGACGGGGAATGTTGGTTTCGAAAGAATAGGCATTATCGGGAGGGGCGGAACTTATCCTCGGGCCCGTCCTGCCCGGCAAGCACCCACCAGACCCGGAACACATCGAGAATCGCTCCGCACACCACTCCAAATTTCACTCCTCGCGCTTGTCCGGTCTCGCGGGGTGAGGTGTCCACCGGCAATAAGGTGATGCGGTATCCTGCTCTGGCGGCGTAGATGAGCCTTTCAGCCTCACTGAACGGTGATCTGGATACGAGGGGGAATCGGGTTATTATTTCCCGTTTCACTAGTTTGACGGCACCCGCGTCGTAGGTGCGAGTTTGGAACAACATTACGGGAATCTGATTGAAGGCTTTTGAGATCAGGGAACGAGCCGGCCCGTAATGCTTGTTTTTTCGGCCGGCAATAATGACGTCCCAATTTGCGGTCATGCGAAGCATATCCAGCACTATTGACGTGCTCCATTGCCCATCCGTGGAGTTGAGAAAAACAAAGTCCTTGTCGGCTCTTGAGTAAAGAAACTCAAAAGTCCGGCAAATACCCAGATTCTTCTGATTATGAAAGACTCTGAGATTGGGGAGTTCCCTTTCACACGCGTCGGCAACCCGGCCGGTACCGTCGGTAGAGCCGTCGTTGCAAATCAGGATTTCATAGACTACTCCTGATCCCGCCATCAATTGGTGCGCGTCTCGAATAACGCCTTCCAGGGTTTCTTCCTCGTTGTACGCAGGGAAGCACAGCGAGACGCTGGGCAGGGCGGTCGGTTTCGTTACGATTGACGGCTCTTGGTACTGGAGCATGCTTTCCTGCAAAGTCTCATGGCATTAGTAATCTGTTTCGTAAATGTGATTCCGAGGAGTTACGGATGTCTCGCTGAACTGTTACTTGCTATAATCCTCATAATTTGTGATCGAAGCAATCAACCGTTGCACCATTCCGTTATCGCATCGCACACAATACCGATCTGCTCTTCTGAAAGCTCTGCAAAGATAGGCAGTGAAATTTCTTCACGGGCGATCTTCTCGGATACCGGAAAATCTCCTGCCTTGTATCCAAGTTCCGACCACGCTTGTTGCAGATGAACCGGTACGGGGTAATGGAGCCCGGTAGAAATCTGTCTCTCCGAGAGCGCTGCCTGAAGAACATTCCGGTTTCGCGATCTCACGGCGTAGAGATGATAGACGTGACGAACGTCGGGCATTTCCCGGGGAACAACTACATCAACTTCGGCCAAGCCACGTGCATATAAACCGGCGCGAGTCCGCCGGGCTTCGAGCCAATCATCCAAATACTTGAGCTTGACGCGCAGAATTGCAGCCTGAATCGCGTCCATCCGGTAATTGAATCCTTTGAGCTCGTGGTGGTACTTCGTCTCGGTGCCCCAGTCTCTAAGCATGCGAATTCTCCGTGCGTGCTCGTCGCTATTTGTAACGGCTATGCCTCCTTCCCCATACGCGCCGAGATTCTTGCCGGGGTAAAAACTGAAAGCAGCCATGTCTCCCAGGCCGCCCACTCGTCTCCCCCCGTATTCAGCCCCATGTCCTTGTGCAGCGTCCTCAATCACCAGCAACTTATGTCTGGAGGCTATTTCCAGAATTCGGTCCATAGCCGCGGGCTGACCGTAGAGGTGCACGGGTATGATGGCTTTGGTACGTTCAGTGACGGCGTTTTCCACTTTGTCGGGATCCATAGTGTAGAAACGCTCGTCAATGTCAACAAATACCGGCGTGGCTCCGGCATAACCTATTGCTGCAACGGTGGCCACAAAGGTCATGGGCACCGTGATCACCTCGTGACCGGGTCCGATGCCGGCGGCGACCAAAGCGAGGTGCAACGCGCTGGTTCCGGAGTTTACTCCGATTGCGTGTTTGGCCTGACAGTAAGCGGCAAACTCCTCCTCAAAGCCTTCCACCTCGGGTCCTAAGGTAAACCTGCCGCTCTCGAGAACCCTCTTAACGGCCTCCTGGATTTCCTCTGCAATGGTCTTGTACTGCGCTCGAAGATCGAGAAACGGAACCAAATCAACTCCTTTCTCCCGTCAGTGCTATGACGACCGTTTGCTGCAAGCCGGCACGTACAGACAACGCTTCCCGGCCATTTCCGCAACCTACAATTCCACCGTTGCGCCTCGGCCCTCCATGGACTTGATCGCAGCTTCCAGGATACGTACCACGAATAAGCCCTCTTGTCCGCCCGTGATTGGTGTTGTCCCGCGTTCCACACAGTCAATGAAATGGTGGACCAATGCGTGCAAAGCTTCAGTCGTGTCCAATTTCGGTGCCCACATGTCGCCTGTGCGATAGCTCACCTTGATTTTGTACTTTCCCTCCGGATCGCTACCCACGTCTACCCCGCTGTCGTAGATTTTGACTTTTTCACTTGGCTCTATGTCATCGTAAATGATCATCTTCTTGCTTCCACCGAAGAGCGCCCGTCGCACTTTCACCGGAGCGAGCCAATTTACGTGCATATGAGCTATACAGCGGTTTGCGTATAAGAGGGTAAGATAGGCTACATTGGTGGGCCCCCCGGAGATATTCGCCATTCCCGTCGCGGAAATCGCACACGGTTTGTTTGGTAGGACGTAATCCAAGATGGAAAGATCGTGTACGGCCAGATCATAGAGAACATCTACATCATTCTGGAACAGGCCGAGGTTCACTCGTACGGAATCATAATAATAGATTTCTCCCAGACTCCCGGTATCGACAGTCTCTTTTATCTTCCGGACTGCGCCCGTATACACGAATGTGTGATCCACCAACAGAACGCGCTTTCGGCGGTCTGCTTCTTCCATCATTCTGAATGCTTCCACGGTAGTCGTGGCTATGGGCTTTTCCACAAGAACATGCTTGCCCGCACGCAGGGCTCTCATGGCCAAATCGTAATGAGTGGAAACCGGCGTGGCAACGGCAACGGCATCTATCGCCGGATCGTTGATAACAGCGTCCGGATCTGCCGTGCCTTCGACACCGGGATGTGTCTGTGCCAGTTTTTTTAGGCGATCTGCACTCAGATCGCATACTTTCAACACCCTTGCTCCGTCCGCAGCGTGGAAATTGCGAACGAGATTCGGCCCCCAATATCCGTAACCCAACAGTCCGACCGTTACCAAAATCTTCTCTCCATGAAAAGCTTCTGAAAGTACCGTCCAAGTGCTAACGGCGATTCAGGTCGGGAACATCGCCCTGCACGCGGGCAGGCACTCCCGATACCATCTTGTAGGATGGAACATCCTCGGTTACCACGGAACCCGCGGCAACCATGGCATGTTCACCGACGGTTATTCCGCAAAGAATCGTCGCGTTGGCTCCGATGCTCGCCCCTTGTTTCACCAGAGTCGTCATGCGTTCCCACTCTCCCTCTTTCATGGGTGTGCCGTCCTGATTCACGGCTCTCGGATACTTGTCGTTGGTGAAAACCACATGTGGACCGATAAACACTCCATCTTCCACGACAATTCCCTCTGGAATGAATGCGAAAGCCTGTATCTTGACGTTTCGGCCGATCCTTACCTCTTTACGAATTTCGACGAAGGCCCCTATCCTGCAACCGTCACCGATTTCGCATCCGTAGATGTTTACCAGATCCGGGTGAAAAATCACAACATTTTCTCCCAGAGTCACATCATCCGATATCATAAGAAGTTCCTTCTCCTTTGCGGATTCACCCGGTGGCAAAACAAAGCGGCTAGAGCCGCAGCCAAAGTTCGGATCCGCCGGGTCGGTCCGCACCGCCGGCGAGGGGGAACACACATCCTGTAAGCCTTCAAGAGCAATACCGGGATGTTGCGAAGATCGCGTAACGATGTCTTCTCGAAATGGGAAGAGATCCTCAGTTAGCAGCACAAAGTAATCCCGGGCACCGGGTATGGGACTCCACCCCTCTTTCTCGAGATTCTTCAAGCCCGGATCCTTGGCTACCACTGCCTTGGCATGAATTCTCCCCAGCGACTTCACCGCTTCCTTTCTTTGGACCGGATCGACCGAAAGGAAATCAGCCGTATCGGGGACGGAGGCGATAATGGTAACCCCCGCCATTCTTGCCCAGTAGATGTGGGGGCTTCCTACGATGGCTATCCGATCACCTTTCTGAATTCCGTTTTTCCGGAGAAACTCCTTAACCTTCACAAGTTCGAAGAACCTGTCCCGGTATGATAGCTTCGCTTGGGTTGAATGAAGTCCCCTCACACTCTCATCAACAACCGAGGACATGCAGAAAATGAGCATCACTGCGGCCAGCCCCCAGGCACTCCTTGTGGCTATCCGAAACGTGTTCCCGTGATCGAATCCATACCTGGGAGAAGTGATCAGAGCAACCATTCCAAGAAAGAGAAATGGAGCGCAATACCTGATCTCCATTTCTATCAGACAGAAGAGGCACACTCCGGCCATAGCCGGCAGCCCCAAGAGAAGGACAATGGATGGTGGAAGCACAGGGGCGACCCGAAGCGAGCCTATTATCGACTGCGCAACAAACCAAATGAATATGAGTGCAAAAAACCAGAGGCTTTGGGACAGCAAACGCCACAAATTCCGTACCAGGATGCGGAATTGGGTGCTCAGATCAAAAACCGGACGGAAGCCCTGCGACCAGTATGCTAGGTCGAAGCCGCCGGGATACGTACCCCCTGGACCGTCTTTGAAACAAAGCACTTTCGGGTGCTCATGCAATTCCAGGGGTGGATGAAGCGGCGTTCCCGTGCCGGAAACGAGCTTGGCATAATTGAAATTACCTGCCTCACCGTAGGAAAAGTGACCCAGCTTCCCGGTGAGGCCTACCATCAATGGGGAGCCTATCAACAGCATGATCCCCATAGCCGCAACCATTACCGCCACCGCCCTTTTCAGAGATCCCGAACATAGGCCTGCCAAGAAGACAAAGACCAAGGAAAAAGGCAGGAAAAAGGTCTTGATCAAATAGCCGATCCCCATGAAGACTCCCAGCAGAACAGTATTGGAATAGCCTTCCGGGTTTACGCGAATACGGAGAATTGTTGCCGTTGCCAAAATTATCAGGGCGAACACGAAAAGCTCGGGTGCGACCGTTCGGACTTTCGTCCAGGTGAGCGCAGCGATGAGAAACGCTCCGTAAATCAGCACCCACCGCTCCGGAAAAGGCAAGAATCTTTCTCGGTCATGCTCGAATGTTGATATATATCGATCCACACTTCGGACAAATATCTCGCAGGCAGCCATGCCAAGAATGAACCCGAAAAAGTTGACAAGTTTGAGTTCCGCTACTTCGTCGACAGGGCTCGTGTGGAGAATGTTGCGGGCTGTTTCCAGGAGAAAAGCATATCCCGGGCTCAAGGTGAGATTCACCAGCCCGGACCATCCGTCTTGGCCAAAGGCATCTCCCAGGTCCAGGTAATTCACTCCGTCAGTGTTCAGGAAGAAACGTGTGGTGTAGGTTACCAGACCACCGGCGGCAATTCCGAAAATCCAGAATCCTCCACGCACAATGGGAATCCATTGTTTCCGGTCTGATGAGCAGAAATGGGCCAAGCCCCGTTCTCCTAAGTGCTCTCTAACGTAGGGTCGTCAGGCATTGGTCCACAGTATTGGGGCCTCGTCGGGATGCCGGACCCCAAGTCAAAAGGACCGGGATGGCTTCGGCCTGAGCGGCTCCTGCACTGCAGCTTTCGCCCGGGTTTCCTCATGGGCTTAACGGGTTCACCACCCGGCCGCGGCAGCGCATCAATGCCCAAAAATTCCCGAATGCACTTGCGAAACGGAGCCTAATGCAGAAAATTGCGCTCACCAAAGACGGGCTATCGCACCGGCGGCACATATTGCCGGAATGACATGCCGCGCCAATGTTCATTCAAAGCGGTATGATCTGAAGACCCCTTTTCTAAAAAGTGTTCCCCGAACCTCCCCAAGAAGTGATTCCAACGCATGTCGGCGTGGATATATAGCATACTTCAGTCCTGATTTAAAGACTTTTTGTAACAGTTCACCCGGACGGATGAAGCGTTTCGGAATCACCACGGGGGAGATTTGGAGTGAGGCTACGGAGCTGGCCCAGTGTGGCTGAAAGATAGAGTTGCCTCGCACAATGCCGAATCACGCGTTTTCATGAGTCCGGTTGAGCATCTTCGTCTGTCGCCGTGCCGGATACTTGGAAAGAAAGATACCTGGGAGCTTATCCGGGGCCGTCTCCCCGGGCCTGAGTCGGCAAAGGGAAATCGCATTGACTGGACGAGGGACTATGAGGTATCTTTGTGGCCTCATTGAAGATTAGCTCGTAACACACATTCCTTGTCCCCCGAGCGGCGCGGCAAGGTACATGTCTTATTGGTGGTTTTCAGAGTGGTGATCTCCCAAGAGGAGCTTTTTGATGAACAAGCATGACCGGGTTCGCTCGTACTACGATGACGTAGCATCTGTCTACGACGTTAAGCACGGGATCGTGTCCGCAGGCCAACACTACAATTGGACCAAGTACTACGAGCCATTTCTGGATCGCTACGTTCCCCGAAAGGGTAAGGTCTTGGAATTGGGATGCGGCACGGGACTGTATACGAATTGGCTCTGCAAACGCAGTCTGGATGTTGCAGCCGTGGATATCAGTTCCGGAATGATTCAAGAGGCCCGGAGGCGGTGCCCGGAAGCTCGCTATTACGTAGGTGACTGTCAGGATCCCGCGGCAGTTCTGGACAAGGAATTCGTGGGAGACGGAGTGGATTCCATAGTGGGGATTAATTCCTTCAGCTACTACCCCGACAAGCCCAACGCATTGGCAAATTATAGATCGCTTCTCAAGCGATCGGGCCAATTCATCATTATCGATATGAACGGTCACTCCCCGGCATTTAAGTGGAGCTGGATACGTAACATCAATGAAATGGGAGAATGGTACAAGATCGTCAAGGAATGCAACCGGTCCAACGTAAGGCGCCTACTCAATGACGCCGGTTTTGAAATCGAGAGTCTGGAGCTTTTCTCATTTGTGCCCAACATGGCCGGCGCCTCAGCCGTTATGCTGCTTTCGCGAATTGACGCTGTTCTTGCCAAGATGCCGCTAATTCAGGCGATTGCCATCAGGATAGGCGTTGTTGCCAAAATGGTCTAATCAGCTGACTATGAATTCTCGCCGGAACGGCACGGCTGCAGGCTTTTCACCCAGTCACATATGCCGTCGGGACGGGCGACCCAAAGGCCGGGGATCTTTGTCAATTGCTTCAAACACTCGCCGAATGACTCTAGAGCTGCGGGATTGGCACTCTGGTGTCCTTGAGGATGCAGCGAAATCATGACCAGTCCTCCCTTTGTCACGATTTGTTCGGCCCGCCTCAGCTGCTGAGACCAGAAATTCGAGTAAGTAGTCCCTTCGATGTCTCGGTCCACATCCTGAGGAACAGTCAGAGGTAATTCGAGCATTCCGTTGTAGCTCTCAAACGGATGACAGGTTCCACAGCCGTTTCTCGTGCGGCTTGTAAAACACGAAGACACGTTGGGTACCGAAGAATCGTATTCGAATATTTCAGAAATCTTTTCCAGGTGAGACGGAGTACGCAGTAACCATTCCGAACGAAATCCACGGATACGCCATCGATCAACGAATTCCTTGATTATGCCGAGGCGATCGTGAAGTTTTCGTCCGTTTAGGAAAGTCAGTTTGGCATCGTGGTTGTACCCGTGACACCCTATTTCGCAGCCCCGGTCCAGTAATCGTTGAATTCCTTTTTCAGCCGCCCTGTTCCTGCAGTGACACGGCACACAGAACCAGACTCCTCGCACCCCTTGTTCTTCTTCCATGTCGCAGATGTATTCCATCCAATCGGGATGCCTAAACAGCCAGTCCGTGTCCACATCATGGGAAACGCAGAGGGCACTCTTGTAGCTTTCCGGCCAACGAAAGAACGGACGTCCGACCTTCGTGCTAATTCCGCACCACGCTGCCAGTTCGCTCAGCCACTCAACTACAAGGGCCGGATCTCCTTCCGGAAAATGGATATGCGGTTCTTTCCGCATACCGCCGGCGGCGGCCGCTTTACCCACATTCTTGACCCACCCCGGAATCAGTGAATAATTGAACGGAAGTCTTGCAGCTAGTGGTGCTTTCAATTGCTCCCGGTACTCTTCCATCAAGATACCATTGATCGTTTCCACGAAAGAAAAATGAGCATGTCCTTTACCGAATTCATCTTCGGAAACGAGGCAAACTTCTTCATTCCGCGGTTCGTCCATTCTCTTTCCCGTGATTGCCGGTTTGAAGGATTCGCTCTGAGGTGATATCTCATCGTGCGAGGGTAACCAGAGTATCTCCGGCGCTTCATTTCGTAAATCTTGGGGAACTGCATCCGACAATCGCAGCCGAATGAAGCAACCCGACGGTTTGTCGCATGACTTCGGAGTTTTCACGAGATCAAGAACCAATTCCTGTAATCCTCATCCCACAGTCAATCTTGCCTTCCATGAAGCCGCCTTTACCGCTGATCGTATGCGCCTGGATAACATGGGACGGCCCCTTGCGCGTATCCAACCCGCGGAGCGCACCTTTCAGTTCCCGAGGATCATATCCGTCAGCTTCGTGGACACCCCGGCCAAATGCTCACCGTCCGTTGCCGTCTATTGTCGCGGTCAGGTTGGAAAGCTCATGATGACCTGAGCGCCGTACTACTATCTGTATTACAGATTCCCAAAATTATTCAAGATCCTCAGACCAATCTCCTGACTCTTCTCCGGGTGGAATTGCACTGCATAGATGTTGTCCCTGGCCACGGCACAAGTGAAGCGTATGCCGTAATCCGTTTCCGCCGCGATGTCCCGGGTGTCCTGAGGATCCACATAGTACGAGTGGACAAAATAGAAGTACGAGCCGTCCTTTATGCCGTCGAAGATTGGTACGTCCTTTCGGAAGGTTACCTGGTTCCATCCCATGTGCGGAATCTTAAGCGCCGTCTGCCGGTCGAATTCCCTGACCTTGCCTCGGATGATCTTGAGTCCTTCATGCCTGCCGAATTCCTCGGACTCATCGAACAGAAGCTGCAGCCCGAGGCATATCCCCAGGAACGGTCTGCCGGAACGGATGAAATTGATGACCGGCTCGACGAGATTCAGTTCCCCCAGGTTCTCCATGCACTTTGGAAACGCACCGACACCCGGCAAGACCAATTTGTCCGCACCTTCAATCTCCTCGATGTCCCTCGAAATGACCGCTTTTACTCCGACTTTCTCGAATCCTTTTTGGACGCTTCTTAGATTTCCCATCCCGTAATCGACTACAACGATCATCAATACCTCGATTGCCTAGTTCAGGATTTCACGAATACGGTCACGTACTTTTGTGGACGCATGTCCGTCGGCATCGTGTAGGGGCACCCCCTGTGAGTTCCCAGGGCAGGCACAGGGAAACTGTCTCAAAACTGTCGGAACGAAGTGAATCGTGCCACGCTGGACTGGAATCGAATGGAAATCCCCCCTGCCCCCCTTTGCCAAAGGGGGGTAAGAGCTGGTTCCCCCCTTAGAAAAAGGGGGGTTAGAGGGGATTTGTTGCAACATGCCCAACAATCGTGCCACGATTAGCATCACGTACCGACTCTTGAGACAGTTTCCAGGGGCCCGCGTCCCTACCCGTCATCTGATGGAGCCTCAAGAATACGCACCCGTTACTATTCTACTCCAGTACTCCCTTTGTCGAAGGAAAGCCCTTGACTCGTTGATCCTCTTCGACGGCCTCCCTCAGTGCCTTGCCGAGCGCCTTGTACAGGGCCTCCGCAGCATGGTGTGGATTGTCCGCCGTATGCACCGTGGCATGCAGAGTGATCCGCCCTCTGTCGGCCAGTGCCTGAAAAAAGACCTGTACGAGGTCCAGAGCAAACTCGCCTGCGCTGCGATTCGCCAATGGATTGGCGTAAACGAGCAATGGACGGCCCGACAGATCGAGAGTCACCGATGCCAGAGCCTCATCCATGGGGATCACGGCCGATCCATAGCGGCGAATCCCCTTCTTTTCTCCCACTGCACTTCGCAAGGCATCTCCGAGGCACAAACCAACATCTTCCACTGTGTGGTGATAATCCACATGGAGGTCGCCTTGTGCGGTGATATCAAGATCAAAGAGGCCATGGCGAGCAATATGGTCCAACATGTGATCAAAAAAACCTATCTTGGTAGATATCGAGGCTCTTCCCGACCCATCGAGGTCGAGTTTCACCTGAATATCCGTCTCCGATGTCTTGCGGGTGATCTGCGCACTTCTCACGTCAAATATACCTGCTCAGTCTGTTGGGAGAACCAAGGATCCTCTCTCGATCACTCCGAGGATACGCTTTTATAAGTGCTTAACCAAACGTACCTTATCACACCATGTCGTCCTTTTCTCGCCGGATATCCGCGCCGAGTCGACACAGCTTTTCCTCGATCAACTCGTAACCTCTGTCCAGATGATAGACTCGATGCACCTCTGTGGCGCCTTCGGCAGCAAGACCGGCTATGATCAGGCACGCGCTGGCTCTTAGATCCGTTGCCTGCACATGCGCGCCGGAGAGTTTCCGTACGCCGTCGACCACTGCCGTCCTTCCCGACACCCGGATTCGGGCCCCCATACGGACCAACTCCTGGACATGCATGAAACGGTTTTCGAACACTCGTTCCGTGATCCTGCATTGGGTGTCTCCGAGAGCCATGAGCGCCATATACTGGGCCTGAAAGTCCGTCGCAAAACCGGGATACGGATTCGTATCGACATCCCGGCTTTTCACCCGACCATTGGTGCACACCCTGACCGATCTCTCTCCCACTTCCAGTATCAGACCGGCATCATTCAGTATCTCCAACAGTGAGCTTATGTGTGCCGGGTCACATCGTGAAACGGTCACGTCCCCACGAGTGATTGCCCCGGCCATCAAATAGGTTCCGGCCTCTATGCGATCGGGCATTACCTCGTGGACGATTCCATTGAGTCGGTCCCTACCTTCGATGATTACGGTGTCGGTTCCGGCTCCGTCCACGCTTCCTCCCATGCGATTGATGACGTGCGCAAGTTCCGACACTTCCGGTTCAATGGCACAATTCCTCAACACCGTCGTACCTTTTGCCAACGACGCGGCCATCATCAGGTTTTCCGTGCCGGTCACCGTCTTCAGATCGAACGTGAAATCGGTCCCTTTGAGCCTACTCGACCGTGCCTGGACATATCCTCCGCAAAGATCTATGGCGGCTCCCATGGCCTCCAGACCCTTGAGATGCTGGTCAATAGGCCTGGCGCCTATTGCGCACCCTCCCGGAAGACTCACATCGGCCCGCCCTTCCCTAGCCATCAGAGGCCCCAACACCAGCACCGATGCCCGCATCGTTTTGACCAATTCGTACGGAGCCGTATGATCGGTGATCTCACGGGCTTTTATCCTCAAGGAGCCTTGCGTGAAGTCGTCGAGTTGAACGCCCAGTTGCAGCAGCAGCTGCTTGATCGTCCGGATGTCGCGCAGAACGGGGACTTTGTGAAAGGTCATCTCATCAGTGGTGAGCAGGGCCGCGCAGGTGAGAGGGAGAGCAGCATTCTTGGACCCACTTATTTCGACCGATCCGCTCAGCGTCACACCGCCGCGAATAACGATCTTGTGCATCGGTCACGTTCCTTTGTACTCTTGCGCCGGGAGTTGTCTTGGCAGCCCGGTGAGCCTATTCTGTCAAGTCTATCCGGTACGCCGTTCCACGCGGAGCCGCGTACCCCGACGCTGTATACCATCTTCAGTCACATCGCGCAACATGTTAGCGGAGAATGACAATGCAGGGGGCATGCACGGCATACGTGTAGCTTAGGGCGGGAACCCGGCCTCGAAAGACCGGTCTGCTTGCATACCGTCTCTCCGAGACGTTAAGCCTTCCCGACCCCGGCACCGGGCATTGATGAGACATCGGGCCGAGCGGGACGTCCATCTTGTAGACACCAGCCGTCCACCATGTTGGCATACTGCAAGAATCGGCCCACATTGCGTGCGGTCTCCTTACGGCCATCACATCTGAAAAACGATGTACCGGAGCCTCTTGGTTCGCGTTTTGCATCTTAATGCGCCCATATTTCAAACTACTTTAGCCCGTAGTCTTGAGGTGGGTAATTCGGGCCTACGACCTAGGCCTTCAGTTCGAAGAGCCGACTATAACCGGCTCGAACCTTCGATCTTTGTCACATCCTACGGATCTCGCAGCAGCGCGGCCGATGGGACGGTGCAGGATCGTTGGAAGAACGTATCGAGAACTGTCTCGAGAATCTCTGCAATGCACCCTATCGATGCAAACGTGCATTGATCTGCAATGGTAACCGGGAAGGAGACGCCCATATGACAAAGCCTGAAATCATCGCTCTGATTTCGGAGCGCGCCGACATCACAAAAACAGCTGCCACTCGAGTTCTGGACACCTTCGTGGACGTAGTACATTCGTCGCTGAAAGGCGAAGAAGGAAAGATCCGGATATCCGCACTCGGCACGTTCAGGGTGGTCGAAATGGCACCACGACGCGGAGTTAATCCTCGCACCGGGAAGGAAATGACCATCCCTGCAATGCGAGTACCTCGATTCACGGCGGCTAAGGCTCTCAAACAAATCGTACAAAGCAGAAAATAGTTGTTGCCGGTCTTGTTTCATTGTGTCAGAGTACGTACTTCTCCGGTGCCGGCTCAGACAAATGACTCTTGCAAACACTATGGACGAACATTGGGGCGATACGGACTGATCGTTTTGGTTTGTGTCTCGGAGGGAGGTATGGTGGGTCGTTGTTTGCGCCTCTGCTTGTGGGTCCTCCTGATTGCGTTTGTCTCGGGACCCGTTTGTTCTTGGGCGACGAGTCCCAGGTATGCTTTCTACGATGAGGCTCGGGTGCTCGAAGTCCTTGGACCCAATCTGCTCAAGCTCAAGCTTGTCAAGAGAGACAAGGTTGTGGTTGTACGACTGCTCGGAGTGGGATCTCCACGTAATAGGCACAGAGTTCGGGGGTTGGAGTCGCAGATCCTTTCCTATATCCATACGAATAGGCTATGGGAGACATCGCGCAGCTTCGTGCGTTCCCGAGTGAACAACAGGGTAGTACAACTCTGGGCTAGGCGCTGGGACCGTTTTGATGAGAAGAATCGCTTACTGGCCTATGTCATGATTCCGACCGACTCTGATGAATCCGAGGATCTCAACGGCGAGATAATTCGAAAAGGATTGGGATTTGTAACAAGAGACTATGTGCACGTGACGTTTGCGCATTACCGGCAGCTCGAGGAAGAAGCGAGAAAGAGCCGTCGGGGAATGTGGCAAGGTTTGTCCATTGGCAAGATGACGTCCTTGAGTCACTGACGCTTGGCCGGACGGACACGACTCCCAATGTTCTTCCACCATAAAGAGTCGGAAGCTTGCGCTAGATCGACGGGGATGTGGATATTCACCGGCTTATTGGAATGACATGAGCTCAATGAGATCTTCTCTGGAAAAGCGTTTCAAGAGCGATTTGTCGTCTTGCTTGACCACGGATTCCATGAGATGCATCTTCTTGGTGATTATCCTGTCGATCTTCTCCTCGAGCGTATGTTCCGTTATCAGCTTGAATACCTGCACGCCGCGGCTCTGACCGATTCTGTGAACCCTATCCGTAGCCTGCTCCTCGCGGGCTGAATTCCACCAACGATCATAGTGAATGACCACGGACCCTCCCGTCAAGTCGATTCCCAGGCCCGACGCCCTGAGGGAAGCGGTGAATACCATGCATGAGGGGTCGTTGTTGAATCGTTTAATGGCTTCGGCCCGTTTGCGTGTGTGGCCTTTGATCGTAGCGAAATCGATGGCGTGGTCACGAAGATAGGACTCTATGAGTTCCAGCATCTTCACGTACTGACTGAACACGACGACTTTCTGGCCCGATCCGAGGCTCTCGTCCAAGAGTTCCACGAAAAGGTCCCACTTTCCCGATGCATATTTCCGGTAGTCCTTGGAATCCTTATCGAGAAGGACCGGATGATTGCATATCTGTTTGAGATAGTTCAGAACTGCAAATATATGCATGTAGGGCACTTTCTGACCGGGATCCTGGAGTGCCTGCACAAGCCCCGTTCCCTGATTTTCCACCACATCCCTATAGAAGCGAATCTGGTCATTACTTAACAGGCAATGACGGAAATCCTCGATTTTGGGCGGCAGTTCTTTGAGAACTTGTTCCTTCTTTCGGCGTAATGTAAAGGGTTGAATCATTCGGGAAAGCTTCTGCTTGATTTCTACGTCTGATTCCTCCTCGATGGGCTCGCGAAAATGACGATCAAACAGAGAATCCGACATCAGGTATCCGGGAAGAATGATGTCGAACAGGGCTTTCAGGTCGGTAACACTGTTTTCAATGGGGGTTCCCGTAAGACCTATGGTGCAAACGGAATCGAGAGCCTTGATGGCCGCATAGGTCTTTGTTGATTTGTTCTTCACCGCCTGGACTTCGTCTAGAACGATGAGGTCATAACGGTACTCGGAGAGCATCTCAATGTCACGCAGTGCGATACCATAGGAAGTAATGACGAGGAGGTGCTCGGCAAACCCGTCCTGGAATTGTCGGTCCGTACCATGGTAAATGTAGGGATCGAGGCGAGGGCAGTACTGCATGACCTTCTCTTTCCAATGACTAAGAACAGTGGTCGGGCAGATGACGAGAAACCGCATCTTCCCGCTTTCCTTCGTAACTTTGTGCACGATACCGGTCATGAGGGCCATCACCTGGTGGGTCTTACCAAGTCCCATATCGTCACACAACAGTCCGGATAACCCATTTCCGTAGAGAAACCAGAGCCATCCATACCCGTTCTTCTGATAGCCTCTCAGTTTGCCCTTCATTGCACGAATTGAAGGCAGCCGACCGGCAGGTTTGAGCTGCTCCAGGGCTTCAAACCAGGATCGGACCCTGGCGGATGAAAATCGTTTGTCCGGACGCTCATGGAGTGCCAAGAGTCTCAGGTATTCCGCTCTGTCCACAGTGAGAATGTTTTCTTGGGTGAGTGCCCTCTCCTCGATACCGTCCAGCCACGAGAATTTCTGCGAGAAGGTATCGATCCACTTGTCGCCATGGACGAGAAAACGTCTGTTCTTCCTTCTGGCTTCATACACGTCTCGGAGAGGAACTCGGATTTTTCCGAAATCATAACTGATTTCAAGGGACACGCCCGCGTCGTCGAACGCTTTGTGGTCCAGAGTGATTTGTTCGTACGAGTCTATGGTTTCACTGTTGAGGACGGCTTCGTCAACAAAGACCCGCGGCTCATTTCTCAACATTTCTCCGTGCTGTTCAAGAAAAGACGTGATCTCCTGAGCGGGAATTCGGATCTTCTTCTGTGCCGAGAAGTACTCCGCGGGCAAACCGCCCGTATTCACTGCGAGTCTAAAGAATCCCCAATCGGGAAACAGGTAGTAGCTCCCAAAGAGCTGTTGCTCCAGCTGCGTGCGGTCCAAAAACGCGAGGGAGGGATCGGCATCCGGGTCGGGATTCTCCACAACCGGTGTAATGCACAGTGAAGAAGTCTCGTCGAGTTCCACCGTGTAACCGGTTTCCAGCTGCCGGGAATTTATGAGCAGATCTCTTCCAATGGCCCCCTTTTTCTCTCCGGTTTCAATAATCGACCCAATGTGTGTTCTCGGAGGTACCAGTCGAAGAATGACGGACTCTTCTTCATCCAATGCTTCCACTGTGAGTTCATGCTTGTGTTCCAAGAAATTGAATACGAATTCGCCTCCTGGTCGCCCCGACAAGAGAAACCCCACCTTGGCGATGCGGTGCCAGATGCTGTCCTCCAGGTGCTGTCTCCCCGATTTCAACCCACGCCGGTTGAGTTCGGCTTCCGCATCGGAGTACTGCCACGGTCTGCGTCGTAGTGAAGGCACATTCGGGTCTTTGAGCTTTCGGCCGTACATTCGCTTGAAAAGAGTCGAATCCAGGTCTCGACGGATGATATCGAAGAATTCATGAAGATATTCATCGACCAGTCGTTCACCCGGCATGAACGCGAGGATCTCCTCCTGCGAACGGTCCGAAAACGAGATGCGCAGTCCTTCGCCTCCGTGGTTAATTCGACATTTGAAGCCGAGAATGGAATCGCCGAAGTTCCTGTAACCATACCAGCTGATTTCATGCCAGAGGCTCTCTTGAAAGTCCTCATCAAGCGTGCGGAGTCTTCCCGTATCCGGATCGGGCCGCAGAATATAGCGAACAAAAGAAACGATATGATGACAATAGGTTCTCGTTGAGGACCGAAAGCAGCCGCAGGTGGCTCGGGATAAAACCTTTGTTTCCGGATCAAGCACAAGGTGGACGTTTACCGACTTCCCCGCCGGATCTGAAACAAGGCCGAAGTACGATTCCCTTCCGAAGTTAATGTGTGAAATTCGCGAACCTGCAGCAAGCCGTAAGCCCTTTTTCAGAACTTCTGAGTTAAACTGGCGTGTTATGTCTGCAGGAAGCTCTCCCCCCTGGGCCTTTCTTGATGCGCCCTTCTTGAATTCAAGCACTTTTCCGAACATTTAATACTCCTGTAACCAAACCCGCAGCCCATAGTCCACGGGGCGTCGATATCATAACAATTCGCTACTGTCAATATTAAATCATCATTTTAGCTATTGACGACAACCAACATCTACTAATCAATTTATTGCTTTTTAATTAACCTAAGAGTTACTGTAAGCTCCTCTTTCCGGTTCAATTCGCGAAAATCACTAAGTTTCCTTCCTTCATCAGAGAAAGACATTGCACAATTCCAGGGATCTCTTAGAATTAAATGACTCCGTTCCGGGGAAGCATGCCCGGGAAGTGAATTTGAATCTAGAGCGGATTTGCCTAATGAACAGAACAAAGCTTGTCGTCGGACTACTGATTCTTATGTCCGCGGTTGCCGGCGTTGTCGGATGGTACCATTTCAGGGAACACGAGGTTTCCGAGGGCCGGGTCTTTGTTAGTGGAAACATTGAGACTACGGAAGTCGACCTATCATTCCGACTTTCCGGTCAAATTAAGACACTCAATATTGAAGAGGGCGACCGCGTGAAAAAGGGCCAAACAATCGCCGAATTGGACACGGACACGCTGGAGGCGCTCAAAAGGATTGCTCAAGCGGAAATCGCGGCGACGAAGGCGGTCTTAGACGAATTGGAGGAAGGCACGCGGAAGGAAGAAATAGCCATGGCACGAGCCTTGATGAAGGCCGCGGAAAGTCGACTGAAAAACGCGACGGACGAACACCGACGGTACAGTCAGCTCTTCCAGGATCGTGCGATATCGGGGTCTCAGTACGATCGGATTGAAACCAGTTTCAAGGTGGCACGGGAGGAATACAATAACGCTGCACAGCGGCTGCGGGAACTGGAAAAAGGCCCCCGGGAACAGCAGATACGCGCAGCGCGCCACAGACTCGAGAGCGCCCAAGGAGAACTCCATAAAATTCAGCTGGACATCGAGCATTCGGATCTTACCACGCCGATCTCCGGGACTATTCTTGTCAAGGCCAACGAGGTGGGAGAGGTTGTTCTCCCGGGTGCCACGGTGGCCACAGTGGCTGAATTGGATGAAGTGTGGCTCAAGGGATATGTGGGAGAACAGAATCTTGGGTTGATCAAACTCGGGCAAGAAGCGGAAATCACCATAGACACGTTTCCCCATCGGAAGTTCCGTGGAGAGGTGACCTTCATTTCGTCTCGGGCGGAGTTTACTCCTAAGAACGTTCAGACGAAAGAGGAGAGGATTAAGCAGGTCTATCGGGTCAAGATAACGATGCCCAATAAGGACCACGCTTTGAAAATCGGCATGCCGGCAGAAGGAAATATCCTTGTGGAAAGCGAAGCGGCCGTCGAGAGAGGTGAGACGCATCGTGCCAAATCCAAGTCTCAATAGCCGCAGTTCCGTCCCCGTGATTCGCTCGGAGGAGCTTTGCAGGGAATTCGGGGAGACCAAGGCGGTCCACGGCCTCAACCTGGCGGTGCAACAGGGCGAGATCTTTGGACTGGTCGGTCCCGACGGGGCAGGGAAGACCACTACGATGCGGATGCTGGCCGGCATTCTCGAACCAACCTCCGGTGATGCGTGGATAGACGGTATTTCGGTGACCGAGGATCCTGAGGGCATAAAGGAGCACATCGCGTACATGCCTCAACGTTTCGGGCTGTACCAGGACCTCACGGTGATGGAAAACTTGATCTTCTACGCGGACCTGTTTCGCGTCCCCAAAAAGAGCAGGAGGGAGCGAATCGATCTGTTGTTCGGCTTCAGTCGGCTTGGCCCTTTCAAGGACAGGGCTGCCGGGGCGCTGTCCGGAGGCATGAAACAGAAGCTTGCCCTTGCCTGCGCGTTGATCCATTCACCAAGGCTTCTGCTGCTGGACGAGCCCACAAACGGTGTCGATCCCGTTTCGCGTCGAGATTTCTGGAAGATCCTGTATGACCTTCTCAAACAAGGGATCACAATAATGGTCTCCACGGCCTACCTTGACGAAGCGGAACGCACTACCAGGGTGGCGCTGATGCATCATGGATCCATCATCCAACTCGGCAAACCGCAAGAACTCAAAGATCTGGTCGCCGGCATCATTTTGAAGCTGGTTTCCTCGGATCTTGCACGATCCAGGGCAGCACTGGCCGACGTTCCGGGGGTTCTCGACGTTAACGTGTTCGGCAACAGTCTTCATATTCACGTCTCGGACGAGCAAGGTCATGACACGGTTTGCAAAAGACTCTCCGGAACGGGCATTGAAATTCGGTCCTTGAAACGGATCGCCCCGGAAATGGAAGACGCGTTTCTTTCGTTGATTCGCGGGAAAGAGACTGCATCCTCGTTAACCGCCAAGAAAACGGAATGAACCACCAAGACACAAAGGCACCAAGCAACGCCTGTGGCCAAGCAACGCCTTATCGCTCCTCGGCGTGAATACGGTGCCGAATGAAAAGACCCCTCCCCAGCCCTCCCCGTCAACAGGAAGGGAGGACTTCCCCCCGTTGACGGGGGGGATCAGAGGGGGGCTTCCGTGAATGATGGATATGAAACGTTGAAGCCGGCTATCGTCCACTCGTCCAGGGCTCTGCCCGGTCTCGACGGAAGCGACCGAACTTGTGAATCAGATTACTGAGAAAGGAGCCCATGGGTTGGCTTCACCCCAAAGTGATCGAGAAACAGCCGTGTTTGCACGTGATCTCACCAAGGTGTTCGGCACCTTCATAGCCGTAGACCACGTCAGCTTCGAAGTGTTCAGAGGAGAGATCTTTGGTTTCCTTGGTCCCAACGGAGCCGGCAAGACTACGACCATTAAGATCCTGTGCGGTTTGCTCTCGCCTTCGTCCGGCTCGGCAGGCGTTACCGGGTGGGACGTGGCTACGCAACCGGAGGAAATCAAACAGAACATTGGGTACATGTCCCAGAAATTCTCCTTGTACGAAGACCTGACGGTCAAAGAAAACCTCGATTTCTTCGGAGGGGTTTACGGTTTGAAGCCGGCCAAGAAGATCGAACGGGATCAATGGGTCCTCAAGATGGCAGGGCTTTCGGGTAAGGAAGACACTCTGACCCGAGAACTGCCGCTGGGTTGGAAACAGCGGCTTGCCTTGGGTTGTGCGGTACTTCACGAGCCCCCGGTACTGTTTCTCGACGAACCCACATCCGGAGTGGATCCTCTTTCACGGAGAAGTTTCTGGGACCTCATCAACGAACTGGCCGGGAAGGGGGTAACCGTTTTCGTCACGACCCATTATATGGAAGAAGCCGAGTACTGCCATCGGCTTGCACTGATGGGCAAGGGCAAAATCATAGCAATGGGAACTCCGACGGAGCTGAAAATGGATAGAATGAATGAGTCCGTCATAGAGTTGGAATGTGACGATCTGATGAGAGCGGCCGGTCTTTTTGAATCGGAGTCCCTCTTCACCGAGACCGCCATTTTCGGCAATCGGCTTCACATCGTAACCCCCGACCCGGAGGCCGCCATGGAACGTGCCGCTCAACGCCTCGAAGGTGCCGGTATTGCCGCCGTCCACATGCAGATCATCACCGCGAGCTTGGAGGATGTGTTTGTAACGCTCACGGCTAATGACTCCAAGTAGGTCCTCTCCGGAGACTTGATGAATATTTATCGCACACTCGCGGTTTCGAGAAAGGAAGCACGGCAGATCCTCAGGGACGCCCGATCGCTGTATCTGGCTCTCGGCATCCCGGTGATGCTCATGCTTCTGTTCGGGTACGCGCTGTCATTGGACGTGGACAACATCCCCCTCGCGGTTTGGGATCAGGCCCGGACCGTACAGTCTCGCGAAGTGCTCTCCAACATGACGAGTTCCGGTTATTTTCGTCTGGTCTTATACACCGATTCATACCGGGAGATCGTCGACGCGATCGACAGAGGCGAGGTCAGCGTAGGGGTTATCATTCCGTACGATTTCAGCCGCAAGATCAAGGCCGGCTTGACCACATCGGTGCAGGCGTTGGTGGATGGATCCGATTCCACACGTGCCGGCTTGGCTATAGTCTACCTTGAGACGATCCTCTCGATATTCGAGGGAGATCTTCAACAGCGCGAGTTGGTCAGACAGGCCGTGCAAAGTCGCATTAATCCTCCATTGGAACCTCGAATAAAACTGCTCTACAATCCTGAACTGATCAGTCGGAACAACATTATTCCAGGTTTGATTGCCATAATCATGATGGGTATCGCGGCTCTCCTCACGTCCCTAACTGTGGTCCGAGAGCGGGAGACCGGGACCATGGAACAGTTGATATCGACTCCCCTGAAGGCCAACGAGCTCATCGTAGGGAAACTCATCCCGTATTTTGTCCTGGGATACGTGGACCTGCTGATGGTCTATCTGATGGGAGTCTATCTATTCGAGGTGCCCTTCAGGGGAAGCTTGCTGATGATGTTCTGTGTTGCCGGGGTGTTCCTTGTGGGTGCACTTTCTCTGGGATTTCTTGTTTCAGTGGTTGCCGCCAGTCAGTTCTTGGCCACACAAATTGCTCTCCTCGGCACGTTTCTTCCCGCTTTTCTCCTGTCAGGGTTTGTGTTTCCCATCACCAACATGCCGTATCTCCTTCAGTTGATTACCTATCTGGTGCCGGCAAGGCACTTCGTCACCATCTTACGGGCAATTTTCCTCAAGGGCGCAGGGCCGGCAGCCATTGCAGTTCCCACCCTCGCGTTGGTGGTTTTCGGAATCATTATCACGTTCGTCGCCACGAAGAAACTCGGCAAGAGGTTGGCATGAAACACGATGCCCACACCCCCGATAATCAACAAACCCCGAGAGGTGGTCAGGCCCCTGCATCAAACAAGTCCCCTCGTCGCGAATCATTCGGATCGCGGTTGGGGGATTCTCTTAGGAGAGTGCGACATCTTGTGCACAAAGAGTTCATTCATATCAGGCGCAACAAGCAGAATTTCAGGCTCCTGATTATTGCCCCTTTCATTCAACTCGTTGTGTTTGGGTCGGCCAGCAGGCTGGATGTCAAGAATGTATCGACCGTGGTTGTCAACTTGGATCGAAGTACCCTCAGCAGGCAAATTGAGGATGCTTTTTCACGCTCCGGATATTTCACCATCGTAGGGCATGTCAATGCCTACGACGATGTGGACCGTTACCTCCAGACCGGTAAGGCGTCCCTGGCACTTCTCATACCGCCGGACTTGGAACGTCGAATTCAAGGAAACCGGACGGCTCAAGTGGGAATACTTATCGACGGAGTCGATACCACCACCGCAGGTACGGTCTCAGGGTACGCTCAGTCCATTCTTCAGCGCTTTTCACTCGATGTCATGGATGCACGGGTGAACAAGATGCAGGGAAACCTTTTCGACACGACCATACCGAGATTGATCGTGCCTGAAATCACGGATGCCTCGCGGGCATGGTTCAATCCCAATCTGGACTCCAAGAACTTCTTTGTTCCGGGCGTGCTGGTGCTCATCATGCTCGCACTGGCCATAATCCTGACTTCATCGATAATCGTTCGGGAAAAGGAGCTGGGCACCATAGAGCAACTCATGGTCGCGCCCATCAGCCGCCTGGAACTTGTCCTCGGGAAGACCATTCCCTGTTTCGTGATTGAGGTGATCACGCTGGGACTCATCACTCCGCTCGCGTTTCTCATGTACGACATCCCTTTCAAAGGGTCCTTCGTCTTCTTCACGGGGACCGCCCTACTGTTCCTTATAACAGCGTCCGGGATCGGCGTTACGATCTCCGCATTCTGCAAGACCCAACAGCAGGCGGTGCTCACTTCGTTCATGTTTCTTCAGCCCTCGGTACTCCTTTCGGGCTATGCGTTTCCCATTGAAAACATGCCGACGGTGGTTCAGTACCTCACGTACTTTAACCCGTTACGGTATTTCATAACCATTGTACGTGGAGTGTTTCTTAAAGGGGTCGGCTGGGAGATTCTGTGGCCTCAGGTGATTCCCATTCTGCTCATGGGTATCTTTTTCATTGGATGGGCTTCATTACTTTTCAAAAGGCGAATTGATTGAGGAGGAAGGTCGCGTGAAGAATATCGTCTTGATAGGCGCATCCGGATACGCCAAAGTCCTGGCGGACATCATTGACAAGCGTGCCGAATTCAAGATCGTGGGACTCATTGATTCATATAAGCCTGCCGGGTATGAACTCATCAGCTGCAACGTCTTGGGCACCGAGCGCGGTCTCCCCACGTTGGTTAAGACGCACTCTCTCGTGGGCGGCGTCTTGGCCATCGGCGACAATTGGGATCGATACCGCATGGTATCGTCCATCCTCACCGTCGTGCCTGAATTCACGTTCCTCACGGTCGTTCATCCGTCGGCCTGCCTGGCCAAAGATGTGGAGATCGGTCGAGGAACCGTGATAACTGCCGGCGCCGTGGTGAATAGTGCTTCCCGCGTGGGGGAATTTTGCATCATCAATACCCGGACCTCGGTTGATCATGACAATACCATCGGGGATTACGCCAGTCTGGCTCCCGGCGTGACAACCGGCGGCAACGTAACCATAGGGGAATTTACCGCCGTCTCATTGGGAGCAAGCCTCATTCACGGGATTAGCGTCGGGCCGCACGCGGTCATCGGTGCGGGTGCCGTCGTAGTAAATGACATTCCGGGATTCAGTGTAGCATGGGGAAGTCCCGCTAAAGTCGTTAGAGGAAGAGAAAAGGGAGAGAAGTATCTATGATGACGTAATAGGGCAGGCCCGGTAGGTCATTTCATACGGTCACCCCTGTGAAGTCGTTCTCGTTGTGCTTAGATCTGGTAAATCTGTTTCGAGTAATCGCTGCACGGCTTCACGGTGTTCAGGAGGGACCATCAGTCGTGCCGAGGGATATGACCATGATTCTGACACAAGGTTCAGTTCAACACTATCCTCTGTTTTCCCCCAGGCGAAGGACTCGTATTGCTGCCACGAATACAACCTTCCATTCTGGCATACACCGTTCCTGCATATCTCGGTTTTTCCAAATTGGGCAATAGCAAAGTTGATAATAAATGAGACCGCTATAAGCCCAAGGAAAATGTTGTCCTCCAGGGAAAAGATACTCCGGGTGACCAGCGAAAAAAGCCATAAAGCGACAACCACCAATACTGCAATAATACCGGCTATGCGGCCGTAACCAAGATCTTTTACACGAACACAAGGCGGCAAAGTCCGCCTTCTCACTATGGGAATGGCAATCAGATCGGAAATGGCGCCGCATAGAAATACAAAGCCGACTGTCGCAATGAATGTTGAATCATCTTTCCACCGAAGAAACATCACACCGATGCATACTGCCATTGCAGACCCACCAAAGACCCACTCCATCGTCCGCGTTTTGGCAATTCGAGCGAACAACAACAAAGCGAATATGATGAGGAGCAACACCGCGATCACCCACATTTCGGCTCCCTTCGGTTGTTTCGGTCATGAGCGTCTGATGACGCGTCGGGTTACGGTAAAGGTCGGTCCCCCTGCCGTCAGAGTAACTCCGTCCGAGCCGGTCGGTCAATCAGAATGTTCCGCTTTGCAATGAGAGAATTCAGCTTGCCGGAGTGCCATTCGAAGCGGAGCAATCCGACCCGCGTTGTCTCCTCATGGACGCGTAACGCCCGTTGATCGAAACAGGTCTATCCCCCCGGGGAGGCATTCAATCCCTTGAATCAGGATTCAACCGATTGGCTCTAATGCCGCCACGTGACCAATGGGATTCAATGGGCTGAACAAAAGTGGGGCGAACCAGTTTGGCTCTTTGCACGAGCCGGTCGCCCTGATCAACGCGAAGATACAGGCCCTCGGCCGGCTCTCTGCCTATCCTCGAAAGTGACAGAAGCCTTTGGAGCACGGATAATGAGAAGTGCCCGGTCCCAATACCGGGGACTCGGAAGATTCCGAGGGTCCGAAAAACATCATCCCGTTTGCGACACGAGAAGAACTGTGCGCTTTGCTTGTCATAGATGTCGTACCCGAGAAACCAATCCGGCAACCGGTCATAGAATACGGAATGCCGTGCGTAACACCATTCCCCGAAGAGAATAAATCGGTCCTCAAGTCTTTCGAAGAACGTGTCTATTCTTGGCGTGAGCCATTCTGAAAGCCTCTCCCATTGGCCCGTGCATGGGAGATGCAAATAGGATCCTCTATTCTGGGCAAGAATGTTTCCCTCACCGTCAAAGGAGATTCCAAGATTCGCCCCGTCCACTTTTTCCTCAACGACAAGTTCATGCCTGAGGAAATCATTCCGCTCGGATTCCGACATAACTTTGTCGGCCCTGATTTGGACATCTCCCAGGAGAGCCAGGTGTGGAGTGGAAGGAAACTTGAAGAAATCCTCTTTCACGGTCCCATCTTCTCCTTGAACTTTTCCCTAATATAATCAGGGCAGAGAAAAAGCACGGAGATTTCAGCGTCTGCCAAAGCATCCTTCCATCCCCACCATTTGCTGTCTGTTCCTTGCAGAATCGGAGGGTTATTGGAATGGGCGTTTGCCACGGCAACGAACTTCCGATCCGAGATATCGAATTGAGCCAAATCGCTATGTTCGGGAAATTCAACGTAAGAACCACCATTTCGTGTAATCTTTACGCGATCCTTATCAGGAAACTTCCAGCGATTGTCATGAACCCACTTCATGAAGCGGTCACCCACACCGGGCTGTCCGCTCATTGAAAGCTGCCGGCGGTATTCATCGAAGATTTCATCTGCCGCATCAAGGACTAGTCCACCCTTTTTCACAACATGTTCAATAGACTCTACGCAGGCCATCACACAGCCGGCCAGATCAATGCCAATGCCGGCGGGATCGGAGGCAAGGTTTGCCGTTTTCGGCACATTTGTGTCCACAACACATTTCTCGGGCATATTGATCATTCAGTGTGTCCTCCACGTTTCAACCTTGCTCAAGGCGTTTCATCATCGCGGCCTTGGCTTGGGCGGTGATATCCTCCATCTCATCACCGAAGAAGTTGTCCGGCCAGTTGAGAATGCTACCGAACAGATCTATTTCGAGCGGCTCCAGACTTGCAGGCATCGTGGTTACGTTGGCGAAATAGGCTGCGACGTCATCTTGAGGAACCACATCCTCTGCAATCCGTCTCTGTAACCGCCGGAGAAAGTGTTCCGAGTGTGTTTCAATGATGATCTGGATATTTCGGTCCCTACCGTTTTCCCGTGACCTGATAACATCAATCATGACGTCCGCCAGCGCAGCCTGAGCACTTGGATGCAGATGGATTTCCGGCTGTTCCATAAGGATAATCGAATCATGAGGGGCATAGAAACACTGAACCAGCACGGGTAGCACCTGAGAAATACCGAAACCGACATCAGGCAGATCCACCCAATCCTGTGCCCCGCCGGCACGGATTTTCACTTCGTATTCCTGTCTTTTTTCGGAAATCGGGTTGACTTGAAATTCCGTGATGAGCCCCATTTCCGTAAGCTTCAGTGCGATAATCTCTTCGAAACTCTTTCTTCGTTTGTTCGGTCCCAGGCCAATACGCCTGCCTCGCGCGGCAAGAATAGCCGCTATGGTATTCTCACCGGAATACCCAACGCTTTCGGGCTCGACCCCGGTGTAAGAGTACAGCCGCTCTGCTTTGGTACGTAAAGGACCCAAATAGAAAAGAGACTGGAAAAGTCTTTCATGTCTTAGGTTCAACTCCTGGACAAAGTCCGCGTTTTGATGATACGCGACCACCTCATCGGGGAAACCGTAGAAGCGAACCGGTGCTCCAGGGCTCCAGGCTCGACCTTGTTTTCTCTTCAACGAATACGTTTCTGCTTCCACCTTATATTCCGATTTGGTCTCAGACCGACGTTCCATTCCAATGGAAAGAACCTCCCAGTAATATTTGTCCAGGAGACGATACGTCAATCTGTCTACCATCAATGAATCATGTTCCCTACCTCCCAGACCGACCAATCCGTCGAATGATAGAAGATCTCCCTGAAAAGACTGTCCCGAAATCGCGTCCCTGATCTTGACGGTGTCGGGAAGACTCCATGTGTATTCAAACTCGATTCTTCTCGTTGCATCTCTGTGAGAGACCATTTCTTGATACGAGCCCAGCTGCACTGCGGAACTTCTACCTCCCGGATAGAAGACCGCTTTTCGATCCGGAGACTGAACGGTCTGCTTCAGCATCATAAGAAACTGGCCAATGCTTGACTTGCCCGAGCTGTTTACCCCGAACAATAGGGTAATGGGGGCCATTTTGATGGAACCGGTGTCTTCCCAGGATTTGAAGTTCCGGATTCTTATTTCACGAAGCATGTCATTCTCCTCAGGGCCTGGTAATTGCCCTGTCTACCACGTAAGCAGCGGTGAGTGAATCTCCCTGGGGCTCGTCCGTTGAGTGGTCTTCTCTTCGTCTGAAATCAAGTTCTGTACTACTAACGTTCGTTTTTTTGTCGTACCGCGAAGATTCTCTCGGAAATTGGCTCCTGGAGGTCGGTTCGGTTGCATCCGACTTCCGGGAACCAGGAGCGACGTCCGGATTCCCGGCGTAGTACGGTGGTGCTTGCGAAACCCAAGGTCGTGCGTGACGCCGATGCCTGCAATCGCCATTTGGCTGCGGTTCTAACCGCCAATCGCCATTTGATTGCGGTGCTGACTGCTCTGTGTGACAATACACCAACGTAGATAGCCAGTCCAAGGTTATTGCCCGCATCAACAGCAGCAATATTACGCGGCCGAGGAATCACATCAACATACAAGGAGTTGCTCATGAACAAGAGATCGGGATTTGTTGTGTTGCTCATCATGGGATGCCTGATCGTCACCGCGCACGCCGACGCCTCCGACTCAACCGCCCAGGAGCGCATTATCAGGGTGACGGGAGAAGCCCAGGTCCGGGTGACTCCGGATCGGGTCATCATACGGATCGGTGTCGATTCCCGAGACCCGCAACTCAAGGACGCAAAGCGACAGAACGACGAGATCGTGAAGCGTTTGCTCAAGACCGTTCGGGATCTGGGTGTGAAGGAGGAACAGATCCAAACAAGCTATATCGAGATCGAACCCGAGTACCGACGCGACAGCAGTAGCGATAAGACCCATTTCGTGGGATACTATGTGAACAACAGGATTGCCGTCATACTTCAGGATCTCGGCAAGTTCGAGCAGTTACTTTCGGGCGTTCTGCAAGCCGGTGCGAATCGAGTCTACGGTATAGACTTCCGCACCTCGGAGCTCAAGAAGCATCGAGACAAGGCGCGCCGCATGGCCGTCAAGGCGGCCTTGGACAAGGCTACGACATTGGCCGGCGAGTTGGGACGCAAAGTGGGAAAACCTCTCACCATCTTGGAGCTGGCCGAGGGCGCGCATTATTCCCAGCCTCAACCAGTGGCATTTGCGCCTTCGAGAGCCGGCTCAATGGCCTACGAGGGTATTGCCTTTGGCAAGATCGGAATAAACGCACGAGTTAACGTGACGTTCGAGCTGAACTGAAGGCTGGGCGGCATCAATTGCAGCCGAGAGGTATCGTATGAACACCGAAGAGTTTCCCGTAATACTTAGCCCAAATTTGGGATGCCCGTTGATCGTATCCTTGGAAGACCTCAACAAGGATGTCCCCTCCCCTCTTAACCTGATCGTCGCAGATCAATCGGCCGACGGCACCGGTCCTCTCCGTGGTCTCTTCGACGGGAAGCTTTCCCTAAGGGGCTCGCATCCTGAAAACGGAGATCCGGATGAGGTGTTGCTCTCTGTTGAGGAAGATCCACGCGAAATAACCGACTGGAACGTGCTCTCGGGCTTTTCAGACGCGGAAGGCACGAGGCGACTGATCAACAATGAAGTTCACTACCACATCCTGGGGTCGAAAACACGATACTGGATAGTGAACGTCGCCGTAGCGATGAACCGGGCGCTAAAGGACCTCTTACGGCAAAGGAACGGCAGATACCTCCCGAGACTATACGATTTGGTGTTCATCCGAGACAACGGGCAAACGCAATCGGTGAACCATCATTCCGTCCAGTTCGTGGAGAGTTTCCATTCAGGGTGTACATTCATCCACCTCACCGATCTTCATCTGGCGACACGCAATGATTTGATACTCGACGAAGTTCTCAAGGTGCAACACAAGAGGAGCCGTACAGAGATCAAACAGTCGTACAGAAACTTCAACGACCAATTCAGAGAGGTTATCAAGCTCGCGAACGAGCGAGCGGACCGAGGTGAGCTTGACTTTGTGGTCATAACCGGAGACATCGTCGATTTCGCATTCCGAGGTTGGGTGACCGACGCAAACCATGCGGAGAACAACTGGCGGACTTTCGTAGACATCATAACCGGCTCGGGCGGACAGGAAAGGATGAAGGGCAACCCCGGATTAAAGATTGCCGCGTTCACGTCAACGGGCAACCACGACTGGCGAAGCTACCCGTACGACCCCAATCTGAGAGAAACCCGCAGTCAGTATGGGCTGGAACGTCAAGAGTTACGGAGCTACAATTACAAGATGTTCGACGCAGAGGAGCATCCCGATCACGAACGAATCACTGAGACCCGGGAGTCCATCCGCAAGCAGGTCGACAGATTCAACCTCGACCACTTCGACGACAAACTGTTTCTCCAAGTTGCCAAACTCTTGGCCGACGGCACGGCACAGTGGGCCGTTCCACCCATAGCCGCGGCACTCGGATTGTCCGGAGCACGCGCGGCGGGAATCGGCGCTCAGGGGGCCGGCCTGATACGTTCAGGGGTCCTGGGACTCCTCGGACTCGGCGTGGGCGTGGCGTCAAAGGCACTTGTAGATGGGATTATGGAGAAATGGGTGCACCTGCTGGCGGGGAACCCCTTACATGCCGATGCAAGGTCTCTCCACTACTACCTGCGACACATCAACCCGTACTTTGATTATGCATTCACGTACGGCGATCATTCCTTTATCGTGATGGATACCGGTCCGGATGCCTGCGTTGCCCCGTTGCAGGACGGCAAGACGATGGAGAGCATCAAGGTAATGACCTTCTCCAAGAGCATTCTCAGCGGGTCACCGGACTCCAGGGCGTTTGACTCAGGGCACACTCACTACAACTGGAGCCAAATCGTGTGGCTCGAAAAAGCGCTGACGGCACTGAATCCCTGCACGGACGGAGATTCCCGCGGTAAGACCTTCATCTTCGTTCATTCTCCTCCGATCAACTTCAGAACCACACCCAAGTTCAACAAACGGCATCTTTGGGAGACCTACAGAAAGGACAAGAAGCACACCTGGATACCGCAACGGGAATGCGGGTTGACATTCGGCACGATAAATCATTTTCTCAGTCAGTTCTGGTACATGTGCCTTGGCCTCGTGGAAAGCGATTTGACCGGACCGGCCATTCCATGCAGGTTCGCAAAAGTCGACATGGTCTTCTCGGGCCATACTCACCGCGATTTCGAGTTCAGGATGTCGGTTGATCATGACTACCGGGTGCGAATATACTCCGATCCCTACAGCGAAAAACTCCGGGGAATGAGTTCGACAACCTCCGATGAACGGGAAGCCTGGTGGGAGAACCACAAGCCGATACTCGTTCAAACCGCAGCGTGCGGGCCGAGAAAGTACCGCAACCAGAATCCTCCCTACTTCCGTGTCGTTAGTCTTGACGGGCGCGGCTCCATCAACGATTTCCGATCAGTGGATGCCGCGTCCCATAAGACAAAGCGATAAGGCGACTGGAACTGTGGACAGGTTTTCCGCCGGCGCTTATACTATTTAACAGATACTCAAGACAAGAAAGGAAAGATCCCATGGGTCCGTTAGCTCCGCTTGTTGGGCCTCTTGTACGCTGGTTCTTGGTAGGAGTCGCCACCTCGGTCGGTTGGAAATTGGGTTCGTACGCGGTTGAAAAGATGAGTGAACCTGAATGGAAGGATGTCAAGCATACCTGGACGGGCAGAGATCAAACCCCGGAAAAACCCGCCGGGGAGGCATGATACACATAGGCGTGTACCGAGCGTTTCCGGGGGATGAAGAGAGTGTTTCAAAACTGTCAGAACGAAGTGAATCCCGCACTGAACGCACGATGAAGTGGATTCGAGTGGAAATCCCCCCTGCCCCCCTTTGCCAAAGGGGGGTATAAGACGGTCTCCCCAAGCTTGGGAAAGGTACAGCGCTGTTCCCCCCTTAGAAAAAGGGGGGTTAGGGGGGATTTGTTGCAGCATGCCCAATCCCGCGCAGACAGCGGGATGCCGTGATGAGCATCACGTACCGACTTTAGAGACAGTTTCTGAATCCCCCGGCTAAATTCGTATGTGCCTTCAGCACATTAAGACCCTTTTCGGTCCCAGCCGCGGGCCTGGAAACCGAATATAAGGCAGTGCGCCGATCATGATCGGGAGAGGCCTGAGACCGCAGCCGAGATTACCTCGACCGCACGAGCGATCTCATCCTCGGTGGTCATTCTCCCGGTCGTGAATCTCAGCGTGCCTTTGGCCCACTCCTCCGGGATGTTCATGGCTTGCAGGACGTGAGAGAGTTGCACCGTGTCCGCATGACACGCTGCGCCCGCAGATGCGGCCACATCCAATCCTATCTCCTCGAGAATTCTGTTGGCTTCCAGACCCTTGAAGCAAATACTCGCCGTGTTGGGCAATCGCAATTCCTGGTGCCCGTTCAATCTGATCTCGCTCACTCTTTCAGCCAGACCGGCGTAAAGCATGTCGCGCATCAGCCGCATGTGGTTCATGTTGCGATCCAGATCCCGTAGGGCGATTTCACACGCTTTGCCGAGCCCCACTATCTCCATGACATTTTCCGTGCCCGCACGTCTCCCCATTTCCTGGCCCGCACCCAACATGAACTTCCGGGGCATGGTCCCCTGTTTTATGTAGAGTGCGCCGACTCCTTTGGGCGCGTAGAGCTTGTGTCCCGCTACCGACAGCAGGTCCACCCCGAGTGCGCGGACATCGGTCGGCACCTTACCCAGGGATTGTGCCGCGTCCGTATGAAACGGGATGCCTCGCTCTTTCGCTATCCCCGCCAGGTCTGCAATCGGTTGGACTGTTCCCACTTCATTGTTCGCGTGCATGATGGAAATTAGTTTGGTTTTGGGGGTGATGGCTTTCTCCAGGTCCGAGGCGGACACGAGCCCGTATTCGTCTACCGGCAGGTACGTAACCAAGAATCCGTTCTCCTCAAGGTAGCGGCACACCTCGAGAACCGCGGGGTGCTCGACATCGCATGTGATGATGTGATTCCCTTTGCTCCTCTCGGCAAAGGCCGTCCCCAAGATTGCGTGGTTATTGGATTCCGTGCCGCCGCTCGTGAAGACAACTTCCTCCGGATCACAATTCAGAATCGATGCCGCCTGTCGTCGCGCCTCGGCAAGAGCCCTCTTGGGGGCAATCCCATACCAATGATTGCTCGATGGATTCCCGAACTCCCGCTCAAAGAAAGGCCTCATTGCATCGACCACTTCGGGGTCGTGAGGCGTAGTTCCGTTGTAGTCCAAGTATATTGGTGAAGTCATTGTGTCGATCTCCACGGAGGCCGGCTGAACACGGTATATGCCGTTCGGCTCAGCTAATCAGCCTCCTCGCTCACTTCCTCCGTACCGATCCGTATCATCTCGACCGAGGCAAGGATCCGTTTGGCATTTCGGTTTATCGCCGGGAATTCCTCGGATTCAGTGTAGAGTTCCCGGGCAAGCCTTCCCAACTCTTTCACCTTGGATCTGAATTCCGTCAAGGAATCGGACGTGACCATGGTCTCAGCCTCCCTTCTTCCTCAGATCCTTGAACCTCTTCGCCTTCACCTCGTACCGGGGAAGACTCCCAAATTCATGGATTTCGATCCTGTACCCGAGATTGGTTTTCACTCGGAGTTCGGTCTGCAGTTTGGCCTTCAGATCCTCGCCACTCGATGCGGCATCTTCGGTGAGTTCCACTTTGAGAAGAATGTCATCCACATCACCCCTCTTGTCCACCACGACCTCGTATTCGTCTCCGAAGCCCGCAATGGACCTTACCACGTCTTCAATGGCCGACGGGGCCAGAAGTACGCCCTTTACTTTCGTGATGTCGTCGGAACGTCCGACTACGCCGCCCGGGATGAGTCTGAAAGTTCGTCCGCATTCACACTGCTCGTCACTCCACTCAATAATGTCTTTTGAGTCGAATCGAATACACGGCTGGGCGATTCTATCCAGTGCAGTTATGATAAGCTTTCCCCTTCGGCCGGGTTCCGTGATGATTTCCCCGGTGTCGAGGTCTTCGATTTCAGCAAGGAACATTGCCTCGTTCACGTGAAGCGCGCCGGGCTGCGCTTCGCACTCGAAGCTCCAAGCCCCGATCTCCGTTGCCCCGGCGTGATCGAAGACCTTTGCATTCCAGGCCTGCTCCATCCTTTTCTTGGTGGCCGGAATCAAGGCACCGGGCTCACCGGCACAGGTAACTCTCCTGATATCCAGATCCACGGCAGGATTCATACCAAGTTTGTTCGCGGCCGTGTCGGCCATTCCCAGTACATACGTAGGCGTGGCCATCATCGCGGTCGCCTTCAATTCCTGCATCTTCAGCAGTCTCGCCTTGGTGTCCAGGACGCCTCCGGGGATAGTCTCGCACCCGATCTTCTCGCATGCGTAGTGCCCAGCCCAGTAAGCGACAAAGACATTGTACCCGAACGGAATGAACACCCTGGTACTGGGCCGGTATCCTTGGGCCCAGAGTAACATGGCCCAGCAGTCGGCCCACCACTCCCAGTCTTGCCATGTATCCGGCTGGTATACCGGTTGCCCGGTCGTTCCGCTGGTCTGTCTGAACTCGGTCACTTCTTCCAGTGGAACGCAGAGCGCATCTCCGTAGGGAAACGGATCTTTCCGTTGGATTGGGAGCATCATCGACTTCTCAACCTTTGGGACGCGGCGCACGTCCTCAACGGTACGAATATCGTCCGGAGTGATGCCGGCGGCTTCATAGAGGGAGCGATGAAAGCGTGAGCGGTCGTACGCCCAGCGCACAATGCGTCTGAACTTCTTCAGTTGCAGCGTTTCAATATCAGCGCGGGGGAGTGTTTCGAGATATGGGTTCCAGTACGGGATTTTCTCGTTCATGAAAGCCCTCCGCATAATCCTCAACGAAGTGGGTAGGAAAACCTTGTTAATACATCATGTTGGGCAACCACAGTACCATGTCGGGAAATGCTACGAGGAAGAGTGTCCCGACAATCAGGGCTATGAGGAACGGCAAAGACCCTATGAAGATATCCTCGAGCGGAATGGATTTGTCTATTCCGTTCACCACGTAGATGTTTATCCCGACCGGCGGCGTAATGACTCCCATCTGAGTCACGAGGACAATGATGACACCAAACCAGATCGGGTCATACCCAAGGTTGCTTACCACCGGAAAAAAGATGGGAATGGTCAGCATTATCAGTGCCAGCGCGTCGATGAAACAACCTCCGATCAGGTATACCAGTACGATAACGATAATCACTCCCCATGGAGGCAGATTCAAGGAGGTAACCCAGGAGGCAAGCTCGAAGGGAATCCTCGTCACCGCGAGAAAGTGTCCGAATATCACGGCCCCGGCTACCAGCAAGAGAATCATGCAAGAGGTTCTCAAGGTTTCGTAACAAGATTTCACAAAACCTTCCCAGCTGAGGCTTCTCCTCGCCAGCGCCGTCACCAGGACTCCGAAAGCGCCGACCGCTCCTGCTTCCCCGGGCGTGAACCATCCGGTGAAGAGGCCTCCCATGACGATTGCGAAAATGGCCAGGGTCTCTCCAAGATTGGTCAACGAGCGAATTCTGGCTCCCCAAGGCACACGCTCACCCGCGGGTCCCTCCGTGGGTGCGATGAGGGTGTACAGGGAGATGGCGATCATGAACAGAAAGGATATGAAGAAAGCCGGAATGACGCCGGATATGAAGAGCTTTCCAATTGATTGTTCCGTGAGAATACCGTACACGATCATCACGACACTTGGCGGCATGAGCATCCCGAGGCCGCCTCCGGAAGCTACGCTGCCCGACGCGAGACGGTTACCGTACCCGTATCTCTTCATCTCGGGCAGGCCCACAACTGCGAACGTGGCGGCAGTTCCCGGGCTGGAACCTGCAACCGCACCAAACGCGCAGCACGCCGCGACCGTTGCCATGGCCAAGCCGCCTCGAATACTTCCGATAAACGCATACGCGCAATCGTAAAGCTTGCGTCCTATCCCGGCATTAAATGCAAGTTGTCCCATGAGGACAAACATGGGAATGACCGTGAGCCCATACGACGAATAGACATCGTAGATGTCGCGAGCCAAGAGCCTCATTCCCACGTGGCCGGACACTATGTAGCTGAAGCCCAAGAATCCTACGAGCGTCATCACGTACGCTACCGGCATTCGGGTGAAAAACATTGCAACTAGGACAACTATCCCGACGATTCCCAGGGTTGTTGGGCTCACGCTTTCACCGCCTTTCCAATGAAGCGGATAATGTCCATTACAAGAGCAAAACACAGGACGCCGAAGCATACGGAAACCAAGTAGATGAAAGGATGCTTAATGATTTGAACGGTCATGGTAACTTCACCCTTGGTAGAGAGTTCCCCTGCATAGAGCCACATCTGCCATGCGACCAGAGCGAAAAGGCAGAGACTTATGAATGAGGTAATGCTGTCGATGATAGCCTGACTTCGTGGGTCGAGTTTCTGCACGAGCAAATCAACTCCCACGTGTCCGCCGGCTTCGTGAGTATACGGCATGGCACAAGCGAGCACCACAACGGCCATAAGGCCTACCATGTCAACCGCGCCGAAGATCGGACGGCCGAATCCTCTCATCAACACGTCGACACTGGTGAGCATCATCATACCCACCAGGGCGACGGATCCGATAAGCCGGAGCACCTTCACGACCCTATCCAGGGTCTTCAGGAGTATTTCCATCTTGATATCCTCGAGTAGCCGGTATCCGAAATGTATGGGGATTGCCCGCGGAGCAGATATGCCCCGCGGGTGACAGATCGCCGGCAACCGGCTTCAGGTCCCTGAGCTATTTTTCGGCCTCTTTGAATGACTTCTGGGCAGTCTCCAGGGCCTCTTTTCCGGGGAGGTTCTTCTTCTTCATTTCAACTACGAACTCTTCCAGTACCGGCTTAACGGCCTCACTCCACTTCTTGCTCTCCTCCGGGTTGAGTTTGATTAGCTCCTTCTTCTTGGCCTTGACGAATTCCAGCCCTTCCTTGTCGGACTCATCCCAGGCCTTGCCATGCTTAGCAACCCACTCTTTGTTGATCTCGGTGATGGTCTTCTTGACATCGTCGGGAAGAGCATTCCACTTGTCTTTGTTCATTACCACGAAGAAAGTAGTGGTGTACGCCGCAGGGTAGTCCATTGTCACGTAGTCGATGACCTCACCCAATTTCCATCCCTTGTTCGCCTCCAGCGGATACACCGCACCGTCGACCACGCCCTTTTCCAGTGACGTGTATGTTTCCGGCATCGGCTGAGCCACGGGAGTTCCCCCAAGAGCTTTGACAACCTTTGCGCTGGTGCCGTGGCTCCTGATCTTGAGACCTTTCATGTCTTCAAGCTTCCTGACTGCTTTACCTTTTGTGTTAACGAATCCGGGACCGTGAGCATGAAGATACATGACCTGCGTATCTGTAAGAGCCTTGTCCTTGAATTTTTCGTATACTGCGTTGGCTACTTTGGTGGCTTGTGCACCGCTCTTGTATCCCAGCGGCAGGTCCACGACTTCCATGATGGGGAATCTGCCGCGGGTATAACCGAGGACGGACAGGCCGACGTCCGAGATGCCGCTGACGACGCCGTCATAGACAACTTTGGCCTTTGTCAAGGTCTGGCCGGGGTAGTACTCCACCTTCACTTTTCCATTCGTCCGCTTCTCTACCTCCTTTCCCCACGCTTCCGCCAATTTGCTCTGGACATGTGTTGCAGGGAAGAAGTTGCTGTACCTCAGGGTGACCGTCTCGTCCGCCGAAGCAGGGGAAAACCCTGCAAACGCGAGAATCGCGGCTCCCAGGATCAACAGACCTAACCTGAATGACCTTGTTCTCATGTAGCCCTCCTCTACTAATGGGGTTGGGAGTGGAGCCGAGAATTCGGCCGGCTGACCGTCTCGGCACTCACGTTGAAAACGGATCGTGAATGGTACGAGTGAGTTTACACATGAACTGGATAGCAGTCAAAGCTTTTCGGTCCCCCAAATGAAACTTCGCGAAAAAACGACATTTGTTCACTTGTGTGAACTTGTGATCGTGGTATTTCCCTCATTCGCGCGTCCGGCCGCCCTACCCTGTCGCCGCATCTCAACGTTCACACCAGTGACCATCGTACACGCAATAAGCAAGACTATCATCCACCGGGGTTCGGCGGAGTGAAGTCGGGTCTCGCCTCAAGTTGGCGAGAGAACCCGCCGCACTACGCGTGGCTCAAATCCATCAGGGGTCACTCTAATGAACGCGGATATCTTTCAGCGGTTCAAGAACGCACCGAGTTTCTTGTCCGTTCCCTTTATGTGGCCCTTCAGCCAATCACAGGTTTCATCCAAGATTGTTATGACCATCGACGAGGTGACGTCGCCCGAGTCGAACTGTTGCCTGAGCTTGCCGAAATCCTCCACGAACTTGTCATGGATTTTCTTGTGGGCGCCGAAGTCCGGATACCCTTGCGCAGCCATGAATCCTTCTTCGGTAGAGAAGTGGCTCACCACGTAATCCGCCAGAAAATCCATAACCTTGACGGATTCTTCTTTTCCTCTTCCTTCCCACATGGCCTGAGCAAGATCGTTTACCCGTTTGAACAGCTCTTGGTGCTGCTCATCGATCTTGTTCACGCCCACCCTCAGGTCTTCAGTCCATTGTATCGGCATGATACCAAACTCCTTTGTACTACCAAACGTCGGTTCTCGTCTCATTCGGAGAAGAAAGCGCTACGCAATCCTTGCAACTTTTTGGTATTGCTTTTGAATCGTTGCAGGATGTTTGGGCGCTCTCGCCGGCGGTAAGGGCCGACCCGGCAGACGCGAACACTGGTTGCGGCCCTAGCCGCTTTGCGTTCAATTCTCTTGTGATTCCAAATACTCGTTCATGAGAGCCGGCATGGCTCCCTTGTGTACGGTTACCGTTAGGGTCACCCCCCTTGGCCGCAGGCCTCAGTATGCCAAGAGCCTGCCGGGTTTTGCAAGAGGTGTCGTGTTTCCGAGCGCGTAAGCGCTCAGGATACCGGATGTCGGGAGTCGTGTCGGAAGGATGATTATTCCAAATGCAGCCAGGCAATACCGAATTGGGTGATGTGGAGATTGCTTAGTACACTGTTGTGCAATTGCGGTGACGTATCGGGTTCCGTCTTCCCGGTGTAGGCCGGGAAGACGGAGGGCACGGCCTCACCGAATTACAGGCAAGATGCCGTTCCATACGGCGCCGGGAAACGTGGCCCTGCTTAGGAAATGGAGTGCTTAGTGCCGCAGTGCATAAATACGGTTGCGTATTACGGAGCGAGTGGAGGATCGTCGGCTTCAACGTTTCACATCCATTATATGCGAAGCCCCCCTCTGATCCCCCCGTCAACGGGGGGAAGTTCTCCCTCCCTGTTGACGGGGAGGGCTGGGGAGGGGTCTATTCATTCGGCACCGTATTTACGTCAAGGAGCACTTAGCCGTACCACCTGGTGCAAGAGTATTTCCGGTACGCCGGGTACCCCCCTCGTGTGACTATGTTCGCGGCATCTTCGATTTTTTCTTGCCAAGATTTGCTTAACAGGATAGAATAATATTAGTGGGGATATAATTTTTCTGCAAGAAAAGCACATATGCTTGAATACGTGGGGGAACACCATGAGCAATGCAGGCAACACTCAAGGGGATGAGAGGGGAGCAGGAACCGAAGAAGTCATGGGAAGGCTTTCGAGGTTGCGGAAGGCAATTAAGGAGCGCCGGTGGGCCCAGGCAGTCATAACGCTGGTAAGTCTTTTAGGGGCAGGGCTCGCCATCTGGCAGGGCATTGAATATCACACGAAATGGGTGCTGAACAGTGAATTGGGTAAGATCATCAAGGATATTCCTGTGATATTGCTCATCGAAAAGCCGCCGGAATTGCCCGACTTCAAGCAAAAAGCGCTGATTGCGTTTGTAACCAAGCACCGTGACACAATGGAGGAGGGAGAGAAGGTACATACCGAGTATCTTCTCCAACTGGGAAACATTGCGTTCTCCATGGGAAACCTATCCCTGGCAAGACACTACTATGACAGGGGGATCAAGCAGGCTCGGGCAAATGAAAATCAGGTGAATGAGGCGGCCGCGCTGGTTAACCTGGCCACTCTCGAGGTCGCAAATGAGCGGAATGGAGGCCTCGCCATAGCTCTCAAGCATGCGGCTGATGCACTCAAGATTCATCAAGATAAACAAATGACCGAACAGCAGGCAGATGACTTCGCGGTTATCGGCCGAATCCGTAGCACGAAACAAGAATCCCGTGAGGCCGTCATGGCGTACGACGAAGCGCGAAAGCTCTACGCAAAATTAGGGAAATTCGGACGAGTTGCAGACATGGACTTGGCCTTGGGGAAGGCGTACGACAAGATGGGTGAGCTTTCCAAAGCCTTGGACCGCTTGAAATCGGCGCACAAAGGTCATTCGGAAGCCGGTAAAAGAAAGGGCTTGGCGGAAGACCTTTTGCAGATGGGAGAGATTTACTGGAAGCAGAAGAAGACCAAATTGGCGCTCCAAGATCTGCAGGAAGCCCGGAAGATATTCAGCGAGCAAAGCCTGGAAGGTGACGAAGCAAGCGCTCTGTCCGACCTGGGCACGCTCTACCTTGAGATGGGAGATCGTGACCAGGCGCTGGAGCAATTGCAGAAGTCCGTACGTGTCCTGAAGAAGAGATCGATTAAACGCAAGAAGCACGCGTGGAGTCTCTATCATATCGGATTGGTCTTTACCGATAAGGGAAGCACGGAATCCGGAGTGGAATACATGCTGAGGGCCGTTGGCATCGCCAGGGAAATCAATGATCAATTACTTGAAGCACAGGCACTCTATTACATTGCCTTGGCTCACAAGAAAAGAGGGCAATTCGATCGAGCTCTCCAAAACCTTGAAGATGCACGCTCGGTCCACAACCTCCGCAACTTCAAGCCCGGAGAAGCACTCGCTTTGGCCGAAATCGGTCTTCTGAAACGAGACCTGGGAGAATTGCGGGAAGCTCGAACCAACTTGGAGTCGGCTCTGAGGATTTTTAGAGAGGAAGGAGATCGTGACGGGGAAGCGGTTACGCTCAGTTATCTGGGCCTTCTCTTCATGGATCGGGGAGAGCTCCATCGAGCGAGGAGGTATTTGTGGAAGGCTTACAGTATCTACAACGACATGCGGAAATGGAAACAAAAGGCAGAGCAACTGGTGAGGCTGGCCTGCATTTACCGGGAGGCCGGCGAACCGGAGAGAGCGCTGGATATCATTGCACGAGCTCGACGCGTGTATGAGGCCTGCCCGGATGAGTTAGGGCAGGCACACATGCATGCATGCCTCGGATTCATCTACAAAGACCAAGGGGAGATGAGAAAGGCTCGCAAGCATTTTACGTGGGCCCACGAGGTTTTTCAGCGAGAAACTGGTGATGCAAAAGAAGAAGCCACGGTCAAGAGTGAAATCGCCATTGCGAAGTTCAGACTGAAGGAGTTTCAACGTTTGCCCTTGGCTACCCTGAAGGCCGCTCTTGATCTCCACCGGCAGATCGGTTTCCGGAGAGGTGAAGCCACAACCCTTGGTTACATGGGGCACATTCTTCTACACAAAGATGAGTTCGAAGACGCTCTCAACTACTCCCGCACCGCGCTCCGTCTTCACCGGGTTTCAAGAAATGAAAGAGGCACGGCGGCAATGTACGACCAGATCGGGCTCATTCAGTTGCGGGCAGGGAAATCCAGTGAAGCGAATAAGAGTTTTGCGCGGGCGCTTGGCGTCTATGAAGAAATCGGTGACCACCGAGGCCAAATGGAAGTGCTCCTTGAATTGGCCATCGCAAAGCTTAAAGAAAAGGACTCTGGTGGAGCATTCGCACGCCTACGGAAGGTCGAAAAGCTCGCTCGGTACACCGATGAGAGGAGAATCAAAGCCTTACACTTGGTGTGCCGAAGCGCTATATACGGTCGCAAGGGCAACCTCGATCAGGCGGCCGAGGACCTCAGAAAGGCGGCCGTGGTCGGCAAAGGTATTACGTGTCTGGGGCCGCTCTCGGATCTTGCCGGTGACATGTTGGCCAATTGCCTAAAATCCGAAAAGGATAAGGGTAACGAAGGATTTTGTCGGAAGGCTAAAACTTTTTTTGAATATGTTCAGGACCGTGATGATTGGACCAGAGCCTTTTCCAACAGATTCTGTAAGCCTTTCGGGAACCGGGACTGTTCGGAGGCGAAAAGTGAAGTAACGGCAAACGACGCCTGCCGGGGTCAGGCAGCGCCCCCTTCACGGCAGGAGAAGCCCGACACGTCTCCCGAAGCCGATAGAACCGCCCTGAGCCAATAGAGTTTGTACGTAGGGATGCGGTTTTCATTTTCTTATCCGACCAAGACGGGCCGAGACGATGGAGATCTTCCCGGAGGTTCACGGCACGAGCCACCAACATACCCTTGATCGTGCGACATAGGAAAAGGATGAGGCAAACACTCTTTTGCGGGAAAAGCGTTTCCCGCACGTGCCGAGGATCTTCACGCGGGTTCAAGCGCTCTACTGCTTGACATACCCCGGTTCGATTCCATTTTCCCCTTGGTTGCGGGCACCACGGTAATTGGTTCTCATGCAACTTCGGGGAGAAACGTTTCTCGACCGACAGGGTTCATCCCGCACGTTGCGGATTCACCACATCCGAGTCTCCACTCAGCTCATATAACCGTAAACCCGCAATCCGTCTCATTCCCTGATGAAAACCATTGCCGACAGTCCTACGCCCGTGAGGACCATGGCCGCCCCGCAGATCCGATTCACGAGACGAAGCCCGGCCGGACGGACGCACGCTCCCAAGTGCCCCACACATCCGATGAGAATCGGAGCCCACAACACGGATCCCGTGAACACGCCCAGAACCGCCATTGCGATTGGGTAATATTCGCCTTGCCCGCCGTGAAGCCCGAATGTCGTGAACATGGCTGCGAAAATTGCGATGGGGAACGGGTTGGCGGCCATGAGCAGAAACGTCGACGTGTACGCGCTCAGCAGTCCCCGCAGGCTGTTTGCTCCCCGATTCTTGGGCGGAGAGGAAAAGAAGATGCAGACGCCCGTGAGGACAAGAATCGTACCGGCGAAGAGCTTGAGCCAGAGCCTCCCTTCCGTCAGAAAGCTCGAAACAACGGCAATGCCGAGCCCCGCGACCGAGCAATAGAGCCCGTCCACTGTGGCGGCACCCAGGTATGACACCAGACCGAAGGCAACACCGTGCGTGAGGGTGCGTCTCACGCACAGCAGTCCAATGGGCCCTATGGGCGCGCACACGATAAGCCCCACCACCAGACCCCTCACGAACACGGTAAGTTCCATCTAGACTACCCTGCCCGTGGAGGTTGAGGCTTCCCGAGGAGTTGTGTCAGGCAAGCCGGATCCTCCCGGAAGGCGGCTCGGATGAAAAGCATCTGCACCGCAGTTTTGGAGGAGGCATTGCATCCGACACGAAAACGAGGACAACTCGACTGTCATGCATCTACTGAACTATCCGGTCCGCAGTCCCGGGAGATCCGTTCCTCATAGGGAGGAACATCGGATTCCCCGGTGTTGCGGGCAAGCATCTCCTGGATTCTCCAGGTGACCAAGTAGCCGACAGTGCCGAATACCACGGCAAAGATCACCGCGCTAATGCTCCAACGGATAATCACATCCCTTCCCAGGTTCAACAACGCGGGTATCGTGTCCCAGAAGTACCCGGCTGCCAAAGCGATCTGGACGGCATCATCGAATCTCTCCTTACTCATTTCCACCGGTTTTTCCAGAATGAAAGATCCCAGCCGGTAGTAAACATAGTACAAAGGAACTACGGTGAACGGGTTGCTCACTAAACTGAAGGCAAGGGCAAGGATTGAGTTGAACCTGAAGAGCACCCTAAGACCTGTTATGACAAAGAACTGCAAACCAATGGGACACGCAAATCCGGCCGCCAATCCGATTCCCGCACCCCGGGAGTTGAACCGGCGCGGATGTTTGGAAACAATTAGCGGGTTCAAGAACCGCTCTTTCAGGCCTATTCCGCGGTGTGAAGACGCGTCCGTTTCCGGCCGGCGGGCCTCCTGAAGATTCGATCCGGTTTCCTGCGCCGACGACCCGCGTTTTCGATTGGTTCTCGTTTGCATCACATCATTACACGGGGCCGGCTGCCGCTTCGCGTACCGGCCGTCACCCATGCGAAGATACTTCAATCTTAGATCGAGACCCTCGACCCTCATTGGTCTGCGTCTTCCAAGGCAAGTCATATTGAGCATTGGGCAGACCGATTCAAACACTATTGCGCGAAGATTCCGGAATCAAGATCAAAGTGCTTCTTAGCACATTTCTCATCTAGTGCTCCGCATCGACACCCGTGCACGGCCGGATCTTCCGGGATTAGCGTTAAAACCGAAGTTTTCCCTGAAGCAGCGATTGTGGCTTGTAACCTATTGATATTCCGTGACTAGCCGCGGCAGATAGTGTAGTCGGCAGCAGGAGATAATTTATATCCGACAATGACATGACAAAGGTAGTGTATGTAGTAATCTCAGCTTCGGGTGGCCAAGGTAGGATCGATTATCAAAAGAACGCGTGGAAACCGTACTCACTACATCTACCCGGAGCCGTATCGCGTCAAGGTAAACCGCGCCGACCGGGGGAAGACGCGCGCATCCGGCAAGAGCAGGGTATGCACCAAGGCGGTCTATCTCGGCTCGGGCGAGGATATCCCGGAATGCCTGAACAAAAACAAGGAGCCGGTAACCGTGGGGACTCGACGCTATGGCCGAAGAGATCTCATGGGTCGGCGGTGTTGCGCCTTCCCATCCCCCAGACTTGATTGGCTTGGAGTTGTCGCACTATCACGGCGCTTGGAAGGGTTTGCCCTACTATAGATGCAAAAGACAGGTCATGAACAGACAGTGCGCCATTGTCCTCACCTTTAACAGAGCCACGGCGGCAAAGCAGGAACACACCCTTAAACGAGGGGTCGGTAAACTCGAGCGGGAGATCGAGAACAAGTGGGCCGGGTACAAAAAAAACACCCAAACAGATCACACCGGGAATCATCACCATGCTAAACAAGAGCCGTTACGGGGCTTGCCTGAAGGTTTCCGTACGCCGGGGGAAACTCCTGATGGAAGAAGACTCGGAACAGATCGACAGAAGAATAAGACGGTTCGGAAAAAATCTCATCTTCTCAAATATGCTCCATGCGGAAACAGAATATCTCATTGACACGTACAGTCAGAAGCAGATTGTTGAAGACGATTTCCACATCCTCAAGGATCCGCACATCATCCGATTCCGTCCAATTTGTCATTGGTCCGACACCAAGATCCGGGCGTATGCGTTCTGTTGCGTTATGTCCATGGCCTTGATGCGCACGATGCAATGGACCGCCCGAAGGACCGGGTTCAAAATGGGATCTGAACAGCTCAAAGAAGAGTTGTCGGACATTCGGGAAGTCGTCATGGTGTACAGCCACAACAATGCCCCCGGAAAAATAACCGACCGGAGCGCAGTCTAAAACTAACTCTGGGAGGCGTTCCACCTTGACGAATTTGACAGGCAGTTGTTTACTACACTAACGCGTTGGGATTCATACGTTGTATCACAATGTTACATGCCGAAGAACTACTAAAAGGAAGACTCCGGTAATAGTACTGCTCGGCAGAAAAGACCATGCAGTATTCCGGGACCCAGGCTCTGCCTGGTAACCCTTACCTGCCGGGATCCGCTCGGCAGGTAAGGAGTTCCCATTAAGTATTGGATTCGCCGCCTTTGATGGGAGGCAGAGCCTCCCGGAATGCGTTCCCGGGCAGAGCCTGGGAACGAGGAAATGGAGGACTCATGCTAAACTGATCCTCTATTTCCGCCGTGCTGTACGAGGAAGCCTATGAACCGCCGGTTACCCCTCCGCTGCGCGGTCGCAGGAAGGTGAGGACGCCGTGAGCGCCTCGACTAAAACGTACGCGGCTTGGAGCGCCTCGGTGGGGCAAAGGGGAAAACATTCCTTGCAGTTCCAGCACTCCTTGGCGGCTATCTCCGGGATGAAACTGATCTCCTTGCGTATGCCCCTATCGACGAATCCCACCGCATTCTTCTTCTTGACCTCGGCACAGTAGCGTACACACAGACCGCAATGAATGCAGAAAGAGGGCTCTTTTTCAAAACGGTTCTTGTCCGCACCATACTCTTTGGCCAGATCCTCCAGGATGAACGAATCGGGAGCATGCGCCAACTGGAGTTCCAAGATCATTTTGCGAATTCTATCTATCTTTTCGGATCTCGTTCGTACGACGATATCCTTCTCCACCGGGTAGACACAGGAAACAACTATCTTGGTCCGGCCGCGGTTCTCCACTTCCACTATGCAAAGGCGGCAGCCCCCGTACGGTTCCAGTTTCTCGTGATAACACAGGGTCGGTATATGTATCCCCACACTTCGAGCCGCCTCCAAGAGGGTCATCCCTTCTTCGGCCTTAACTTCTTTTCCGTCGATGTTTAACTGGATGTCGCTCATTTTTCCTTTTTCTTCCTGACTATGGTTCGAGCTTCTTCCGGGATGGGAGGCGGGACAGGCTCGCCGGATATCTTCACGGCCGCTCCAAAACGGGGCGGGCATACTTCAAAGCAGGTTCCGCACTTGGTGCATTTCTCCTGATCGATGACGTGGATCTGTTTCTTGGCACCGATAATCGCATCGGCAGGGCAATTCCTCAGGCACATTCCGCAGGCCTGGCACTTCTCCGGGTCAATATAGAACGCGATCAGTTCCTTGCACGAAAGGGCCGGACAGCGCTTCTCCTTGATGTGGGCCTCATACTCGTCTCTGAAGTACTTCAACGTGCTCAGAAACGGGTTGGGGGAACTCTTACCCAACGCACAAAGGGCCGCTTCTTTGGCCGTCTCGGACAGCTCCTCCAGAAGCTCGATATCGCCCTCTTTCCCCTTGCCCCGGGTGATATTGGTGAGAATCTTGAGCATTTGTCTCATGCCTTCACGGCACGGGACACATTTACCGCACGACTCATCCGTGAGGAACTCGAGGAAGTACCTGGCCACATCCACCATGCACGTATCCTCGTCCATGACGATCATTCCGCCGGAACCCATCATTGACCCGGCCTTGGTCAGTTCATCAAAACCGACCTGCAAATCCAACAGATCCTCGGGGAGACATCCGCCGGACGGCCCTCCGGTCTGAACCGCCTTGAACTTCTTGCCTCCCGGGATTCCGCCGCCGATCTTGAAGATGATATCTCTCAAGGGCGTGCCCATAGGTACTTCCACCAGGCCCGTGTTGGTTATTTTACCCACCAGGGAGAAGATCTTTGTACCTTTGCTGCCCTCGGTTCCGAACTGAGTAAACCAGTCGGCTCCGTTTTTGATGATGAGCGGCACATTGGCCCACGTCTCCACATTGTTCAAGACGCTGGGTTTGCCCCAAAGGCCCACTACGTTGGACCGGATGTACTTGGGTCTGGGCTCTCCGGCCCGGCCTTCCAATGCCGTCATCAGAGCGGTCGATTCACCACAGACGAACGCACCGGCGCCCTTGTGCACCTTGACGACGAAATCAAAGCCCGAGCCGAGGATGTTTTTCCCGAGAAAGCCGTACTCCTCGGCCTGCCCAATGGCGATGTTCACATTCTCCACCGCCAGGGGGTATTCCTGCCGCACATAGATGTAGCCCTCGTGCGCACCGACGGCATAGGCGCCAATGGTCAATCCCTCGAGAACCGCGTGAGGATTCCCCTCCAGAAGGCTCCTGTCCATGTACGCTCCGGGATCTCCCTCGTCCGCATTGACGATCACATATTTCGGCTCCTCGGGGGCATTACGGGAACCTTCCCATTTGATCCCTGCGGGAAAGCCGCCGCCTCCCCTCCCTCTCAGGTTTGCCTTCTTGACTTCCTGTAATACATCCTCGGGAGTCATCCCGGAAAAGATCTTGGCCAGTGCCGAATAACCGCCGATTGCCAGATAGTCGTCGATATTCTTGGGATCCACGTTGACGTTGGAACCGAAAACAATACGGCCCTGATTCTTGTAAAAGGGAATATCCGACTCATGCTCTATCTTTTCGCCCGTGGCGGGGTCGGTGTAGAGCAAACGCTCTATGACCTTCTCCTCCTTTATGGTCTCCGAGAGAATTTCCGGAACGTCCTCGGGCGTTATCTGGAAATAGCATGTCTCCTCGGGACGAATCACCACAATGGGACCCCGCTCGCAAAAGCCGTGGCAACCGGTCTTCCTGAATTCCACCTCACCGTTCAAACCCTGTTTCCCTATCTCCTCCTGGATACCGGCAGCCACTTCCCGACTGCCGGAGGCCTGGCACGCAGATCCGGAACAGAGCGTAATGCAGGTCTTGTTGGGGTCTCTTTCCGCAAGGATCTTTCTTCCGTACTCTTCCAATTCAGCGGGTGAATGTATCCGCGACATAGTTTTTCCTCAATCGTAGTTTTTCAACACGTCTGCGGTCTTTGCCGGCGCCATCTTACCGTGAGTCTTTCCGTCGATCTCCACCACCGGTCCCAAGGCACAACAGCCCAGGCAGTTAACGGTCTCCAGGCTGAACTTCAGATCCAGGTCCGTTTCACCCGGCTTGATTCCCGTCATGCCTTCCACCGTGTCCAGCACGCGCGACCCGCCCCGAACATGGCAGGCCGTTCCCACACAAATGTGAATTTGATGCCGTCCCTTGGGAACCAGACTAAAGGCTTTGTAGAAGGTGGCGATATGCTGTATCCGGGTCAAAGGAACCTGTAATCTTTCCGCGACCCTTTCCAATGCCTCCCTGGGAAGCCAACTATTCTCTTCCTGTATGTCCAGCAACACCTGAATGAGATAACTGGGCTCGCAGTTGTGCTTATCGATTATCCGGTCGATACTGTCTTTGTCCATGAGCTCTGTCCTGATTTTCTTGTTTCTTTGAAGTACGCGGTTGCATAAATACGGCCGCGAATTCTCGAAGACGCCCCGCGGTCATCTTCGTAGAGGCACCCCCCTGTGGGTGCCCGGGGTAGGCACAGGGGCCTACCCCTACTCGAATCCCGCGACCCACAGGACGGTTCGCTTCGCTCACCACATCCGGGAATACGTAACCGTATTTCTGCCATGAAGCACTAAGCGACCACCTGCTCTTCCGCCTCATGCAAGGGCATAGCGTTTTTCGCCTTCATCGTACCTGACCAATCTTTGCCTTGATGACGCAATCAGGTGTTTTGATACCTTAGACGGTGTCAGGCCTAGTGTCTTGGCTATGTCGGAGGTTGAAAGGGGACCTTCCCGCAGAAGCGACACGATTTGCGCTATTGCCAACTTATCTGCAATCGTTTCCTCGAACAGCCGGTTCACCTCGTCACTATCGAAAAATTCACGATACTCTTCTTCGGTACTGAAACGTACCCTCAACCTTTCTCTTTCCACAAGCTTGATGTAAGGAACGAGGCTCGCCGCTGTTTCAATCCGAGGTTTCAACTCTTCTGGGTCGATTCCCTCGCTCTTGCCAAGGGGCCCCAAGGCCTTAATCTTCTGTCCAAAGTCGTTCATGATCTCGGCAAACCGGATTCCCTCACCGGCAGATACCCATTCAAGACGCAATCTGTCGGGGTTTATCCCTATACGTTCCAGCAACTTCTTACCTAGATGCATTACGCTCAATGCGTCGTAATTGCCTTCCGTATTGTAATGGCAGTCGTTCAGGTGACAACCGCCGACAAACACCGCGTCCGTTCCGTTTGCGAAAGCTCGGAATATAAGCGACAAGTCTACCCGGCCGGAGCACATCACCCTGATCACCCGTAAGAAAGGGGGGTATTGAAACCGAGATACTCCACAAAGATCCGCACCTCCGTAGCAGCACCAATTACACAAAAAACCCAGAATTCTTGGTTTAAACTCAAGCCCTGCAGCCATTCTTTTCTCACTCCTAGGTAGTCGCTAGCCGTTACAGTTCACCGGGACGGCCCCGATCTCTCGGAATTACGATGGGGGAGGTTTGGAGGGGGAGACGGTCTCCCCCTCCATTCTCATCGGGCGGCGCTCCGCGCACGGCGATACGACCACCGTCCACGTGCCGATCCCTCTACCAAAGGCCCTACAGCCCCGAGCTTGATTACAGGACGCCCGCCAAGGGCCCGCCTCAAGCCCGGTGAACTATAACTCACTGCTTTGTTTATTGGCGGACTCTTAATAGGTCCGGAACCTCCGCGTCAATCTGGCGAAAGATCTGTGCATCGGTGTAATGCTTCAAGGCAATAGCGCCTGTCGGACATTTGGCGTTACAGAGACCGTCCCCCTTACAGAGCACGGGAATAACCTTGGCCTTCTTGCCTTGCGGTGTATCATGAAACTGGATGGCGCCGTAGGTACAAGCCGTGATACATGCGCCACACGAAATGCACTTGTCCTCATCCACCTCGCAAACGGAACCGGAAGCAGTAACGGAATCCTGTGACAGAAGAACACCGGCCCGACCTGCAGCGCCGTATGCTTGATTGATCGCTTCAGACAGATGCTTGGGATAATGAGCCGTTCCACACAGGAAAACGCCTTCCGCAGCGAAGTCAACAGGTCGTAGTTTCACATGGGCTTCCTGAAAGAAACCCTCCGGGCTTAGCGCCACCTTAAACAACTGGGACAGTTCCTGGATGTCCTCGGCGGGAACAACCGCGGCAGACAAGACAAGGTGATCGGCATCGAGTTCAAGGTTATTTCCCAAAACGAAATCGGTCACGGTAACCTTGAGAACCGGTCGCCCGTCTTCGGCCTCGCCGGGTTCCACCTCAGGCGGTTCCTCCGGCTCAAAGCGGATGAACTTGATGTCCTTTTCCGAAGCCTCCCGGTAATAATCCTCATTGAACCCGTAGGTTCTCATATCCCGAAAAAGGATGTAAATGTCCAGCTGAGGATTTATCTCTTTCAATTTCAACGCGTTTTTCACGGCATGGCTGCAACATACCCTGGCGCAGTAGTTTCTTTCTTCGTTTCTGCAGCCTACGCATTGGATCATTACCAGACTTTGGGAATCGATCAGCCCTTCCTCTCTGTTGACGATCCGCTGCTCCAGTTCCAACTGGGTCAGTACTCTTTCGTCTTCGCCGTAAAGATATTCCGTGGGCTTATACTCGTCTGCACCCGTAGCCAGGACGGCGGCCCCGTGTTTGATCTCCATGATTCGTCCTTCAGAATTCACGGTGGTGGTGAAATTGCCCACATATCCGACGACATCCGTGATGGTCGCATCATGATAAACATGTATTAAACGATGCTTATACACCTTTGCTATGAGATCGCGCAGATACTCCCGCACATCCAGCCCTTCAAGCGTGTAATGAATCTTTCGTGCCATTCCTCCAAGATCGGTTTCCTTTTCAACCAGATAAACCTCGAATCCCTGGTTGGCGAGACTCAGAGCACTGGTCATGCCGGCTGCACCCCCTCCGACAACCAACACGGCCTTGTCGACCGGCAGGTCAAATTCCTCCAACGGCTCCAGCAGGCTCGTTCGTGCAACCGACATCCGGATTAAATCCTTTGCCTTCCGGGTGGCTTCTTCTTTTTCTTTGGAGTGAACCCACGAGCAGTGTTCTCGGATATTCGCCATCTCATAGAAATACTGATTGATTCCGCCTTCCCTAAGTGTATCCCGGAAGACCGGCTCATGGGTCCTGGGGGTACAGGCGGCCACAACGACACGATTGAGCCCCTTCTCCTTAATCGTGTCGGTAATTTCCTTGGCCGAATTGGTAGCACATGAAAAGAGCTGTTCCTGAGCGTGAACTACATTGGGCAGGGTCAAGGCATATTCGACTGCGGAAGGTACGTCTACCACCCTTCCTATATTGGCCCCACAATGACATACAAAAACCCCTACCCGCAAATCCTCACCGGAAACATCCCTTTCCGGAGGATAGACCCTTTCCGTGGACAGCTTACCTCGCCGGTAGGAGAGTAGTTCGGAACACTGGGAACCGGCTCCGCTGGCAGTGAAAACGCATTCCGGGATGTCCATGGGACCCTGGAATGCTCCGGCTACAAAGATCCCGGGTCGAGAGGTTTCAATGGGGTTGACGGGGGTGGTTGAACAGAATCCGTGAGAATTGAGTTCGATGCCGAATTTATCCGCCAACGCCTCGAAATCCGCAGGAGGCTTCAATCCGACCGACAATACCACCATGTCGAATTCTTCTTCCTTAACCGCGTCATCCGTCGTAGAGTACCTTAGAGTTACATTCTTGGTTACCGGATCCTCTCTTCCAATCGACACGTAGCTCCTAATGAAACGAACCCCGGAAGAACTTGCCGCTCGCTGATAAAACCGTTCAAAACCTTTGCTATAGGAACGGATATCATTGTGGAATATGGTGCATTCAGCATCAGCGTCGTGATCCTTTGTCAAAATTACCTGTTTTTGCGCGTAGGTGCAACATACCGCAGAACAGTAGCTACTATTCCCCGCGGTGACACGCCTGGAACCGACGCAGTGAATCCAGGCGATTCTGTGGGGATGCTTCTTGTCCGAAGCACGTAAGATCTCGCCTTCGTACGGTCCGGTAGCGCATAAGAGACGTTCGTAGTCAAGACTGGTAACCACATTCTCAAACTTCCCGTAGCCATAGTCGCCCGCTACCTTGGGGTCAAAGACCTCGTATCCGGGCGCCAAGACGATCGCCCCTACCTTTACCTCCACAAACTCTGGCGCTTGATTAAGGTCTATGGCTTTGCTCTGACAAACTCCCTCGCAAATGGTGCATTTCTTCCCGTCAAGGTAAAGGCAGTTTTCGTCGATATAGGCGACGAGAGGAACGGCTTGAGCGAAGTATATATGGACGGCCTTATTCATGGATATGTTCTGATTAAACGGGTCGGAAACCAAGACCGGACAGTACTCCACACAGGTCGTACAACCAGTGCATTTCTCCTCTATAATGTATCTGGGCTTCTTGATCAGAGTTACGTTGAAGTCTCCCGCTTGACCTTTCACACTGTCAACTTCGGTCATAGTCAGGATTTCTATATTAGGATGTCTCTTACATTCAAGAAACTTGGGAGATTCAATGCACATGGAGCAGTCATTGGTGGGAAAGGTCTTATCCAGCTGGGCCATTTTGCCGCCGATGGTCGGCGACTTTTCTATCAGAAGGACCTTGTACCCTGCGGTCGCAAGATCAAGAGAGGCTTGTATGCCGCTGATTCCTCCACCAACAACCATTACGTCTCCAAAATTGTCGTCTCGGATACTCTCGGACATCTGTTCTCCAACTTGTTCTTTTTCCATTTTCTCTTATCTCATCGGGGTAATTCGGCTCCCCTAAATCGATTCTTGGACAATCTCCGTGACGTCCTTTACCTCGATCTTTTCGGCAACATCCATGGTTAACCTGCTGTCTTCAAGCATGGTAATGCAATAGGGGCAGGACGTAACCAGCACCTCGGCCCCAACGTCAAAAGCCTGTTCTATCCTGAGATCACTGAATCTCTCACCCTTTTCGGTCTCCATCCACACCCTGCCGCCTCCGCCTCCGCAGCAGAGACTATCTACCCGTGAATCAATCATCTCATTGAGCTCTAAACCCGGTATCTTTTTCAGGACTTCTCGCGGCTCATCATAGATGCCGTTATGTCTTCCCAGGTAACAAGGGTCGTGATACGTCACTTTCTTTCGATATTCATTCTTCAGCTGGAGCCTTCCCTCGTTCACCAGATCGAACAGGTACTGGGATATATGAACGACTTCAAAGTTCACCATAAACTCGGGATACTCGTTCTTGAACGTGTGGTAGCAATGAGGAGATGAGACCAGGATCTTCTTCACCCCGTTGTCGATAAACGTCTTGATGTTTTCCTTGGCAAGGCGCCTGAATACTTCCTCGTCGCCGGTTTTGCGGATGCTTTCTCCACAGCAGCTTTCTTTTTCGCCCAGAATCCCGTAATCCACCCCTGCCTTGTTAAGGATGGCGGCCGTAGCCTTGGCCACTTTTTTTGCCCGCGGGTCATAGCTGGGGTAGCAGCCGGGAAAATAGAGAATCTCCATCTCTTCGGTGAACGGTTTCACAGAGAGACCTTCCGCCCACTTTGCCCTGTTCTTCCGTTCTTCACTCAATGGGTTGCCTTCACCGACCAGGCTTCCTCTCGCAGTACGTACGGGCATAACGGAAGGCGGAAAGACCTGATATTCCGTGGCAAGCCTGCGTAAGGCCATCCCGGACTGTATCTGTCCTACGTCCCTGGGGCACTGCTGCGGGCATCTTCCGCAGGTCGTACAGCGCCAGATATCGTCGGTTTCGATATCGGTCAGGCCGAACGTCGCTTCTCGAACGATCTTTCGCATACTGAAGTTCGTCACTCTGTTCCAAGGACAAACCGTATCGCACAATCCGCATTGAAAGCATCTCTTAAAGGCGTCTCCACCGCTTGTCTTTATTTCATCAACGATCTCTTTAAAGGGGGTTACAGTCTCCACTGTTTTCGTTCCTCTTGTTTCGGCTTAATGTTTCAGCCCTTTTTTGAAGTCGACATCCGGGCAAGGGAACCCATGACCGTCTGCAGGCCGTACTTGTCGATCATGGATTCCAGTCCTACCTCTACGTCCTCAAGCTTCACATCTTCTTCGACTTCCTCTTCCCGTTCTTCGTAGATCAGGACGTCATTGAGGCACTTCTGAACACACATCGGCTCCGATAGCGGAGGATCGCTTTCACACATATCGCACTTCAACGGGAGGCCCGAATCGGGTTCCTTGAAGAAGTCTCTTGACGGGCAGGCAGCCCTGCAAAAGGAACACTCGTCGTATTCCTTTCCGTCAATCACGTACTTGTCTCTGCCCATGCATTCGGCCGGTGTGTATTCGCCTGCGAAAACGGGAAGCCATATGTTTTTCAGCCGATGACTGATCACCTGAATCCGAGCCCTTGCCGGGTTGCAACTGCTGTATCTCGGCGAAGCGTGGTACGCCGAGCAGACGATTTCGCATGCCCGGCAGCCGTTGCACTTATCGGCATCGATCTTGATAGTCTTGATCTTTTTCTTAATCTTGGCCATTTTTCAGGATCCCTCTCTTTTCCAAGTCTTCGGCGACATAACCCAAGTCCAGTTCCAGTAGTCTTTCCTTCGTGGGAACACCGTCCATGTTCCATCCCTTTAATTTGTAATACGTCTCCAGAAGTTCCTTTTCGAGCTCGGGGAACCTCCTTTTCCAGTGGTCCTCAGGCGGCTTCTCTTCGGCGCTGGTCATGCCTCTCCTGTTATTGAAGGCCCTGTGCAAATTCCGGCTCCTGTTGACCATCTTCTTCAGTCCGGCTTCATCAACATCGAGCCCGCTGGCCGCGGAGATGAGTTTCGGGTAATTGTGTATGTGATAGGGAGGCTTCAGGCAAAATGAACCCATCCCGGCGCACAACCCCAGGGCGTCGTCAATGTTGTGCAGCATCTCCATCCAGTCCACAACTTCACTGCACATCTGCGGTGTCGGGAAATACGGGTTTGATTTATCTCCCCTGGGTTCCCATTCCAAAACGATATCCTTGAATTTCTCATCGGGAACCTGGGGCCAATCCTTCACGAACCTTTCTCTTTGCTCTCTCGTGGGGAAAGCCGCCTGCGGGAAATTCCCTTCAATCTGCGTGATGCTTATCTTCTCGTTGGTGGAATACATGAGGTAATAGATCGGATCCAACATTCCCAGCTTGAGCGGGAGTTGCTCATGTTTCTTGATCGTATTATGATCGAATTCTTCCGCACCCTTACCGATCTTGCGGGCCGCGTAGTAAACACCGTCGGCCAAGATATCTCCGATTCCTTCCCTTCGAGCTACTCGGTCGAGCAACCAGAAGAAGCGTCCTTCCTTATCGGACGGACACCCTTCGAAGTCCTTGTCGGTCAGAATGCCGTTTTCATAGAGTTCAACGGCGAATGCCAGAATTTGCGGGGTTGAGAATGAGTCCACCCCATACTCGGTGGCACGTTGAAGTATTTTGAAACCGAAGCGAAGGTCGTCTACATAGGCCGCCATGGAATAGGTGAGTTTTCCGAAGCATTTCATCATATATTTCGAGCCGCCCACGGCCTCGGACGAAACGAGCGCTCCGCATTGCTGCGGACAGTTGAAACAGCTTATTAACCGCTGAATCGCAGTCAATTGAGCAGTTGTCCAATTTTCTTCGTTTTCCTTGCTCCAGAAGTCTCTTCTCCGCTTACGGGCATTACCCCACATGAAGTTTTCAGAGTGCCACTTCTCGTCGGTGTGCTTCATTTCCTGCGGCGACCCGATCCCGGATAGAATAGTCATCACATCCGGAATGGGATTTGCGTTTCGGAAATTTATGTATTCCGTCACCTCATCCATGTGCTGCATGAATTCCTCGCCACGGGCAAGGTACACGTCTTTTGTTCCGCGAACAGCGATCGCCTTGATCTTCTTATCGCCCATTACCGCGCCGCCGCCGAGCCTGCTGGCACTGGACCTGCTCTGCTCGATGGAAGCCGTGAAGACTCGATTCTCACCGGCCAAGCCGATGGCGGCCACCTGGGCTCTCGGCTCGTTCAACTCCTCTCTTATAAGGTCTTGAGTTTCAAGAGCACCCTTGCCCTGCAAATGATCGGCATCACGGATTTCCACTTTATCGTTGTGTATCCAGATATAGACCCACTTGGGGGACTTGTTGCGGAAGACCACTTTGTCGTAACCGGCATATTTCAATTCCGCGGAAAAGAATCCTCCCATCATCGGGTACGCCAAGTAGTTCGACTGAGGGGAAATGAAGGTGATAAGGGTACGGTTGGCGCTAAAAGCCGGAGTGCCGTTGAGAAGGCCGGTGCTGACTATCAGCATGTTCTCGTCGTCAAATGGTTCAACCTCGGGGCCAACCCTATCCCAGTGCATCTTGACGCTGGTTCCCAGTCCTCCAAGGTGAAGTTCCGTTAATTTCGGGTCGGTTTCCACCCGTTCAATGTTTCCTCTCGCCAAATCGATTTCCAGATTATATCCTGTCTCAGCGTACCTCATCCTGTTTACCCCTTACAGTCGACTTGTGCGACATGTTCGTCCGCGCTTCTGCAACACGAAAAGTGTCAATCTCTGCTCCGTTAGCGGCCGAGCCAAGCTTTTCCCTATACTATTCCGGTCGAGTAGTTCCTAAGTGCATTCCGGCGAGAGTTGCATTATCATCGGAGATACCTGTCTGCACCATCGCCAATTGCTAACTACTCGTTTGGATCGAAATGCTTTTAGGCATGCCGATTCGCTGTTGCTGAGCGGCTATAAAGCGCCAATGGCACCGCCTTGTTGGGCCATAACAGACCTATGTCATGTGCTGTTAGATTAGGTTGACCTATCCTTGGTAACGGCAATATGCTGAATATAGCTTATATCAAAACTATGTCAAGACTTTTTGCGTTTGACCGAATTGCCTATTGAACTAGCTCAGCACACATGCTAAACCAAGTACATGCATGCGAAGCTGAACACACCGGATTATCGGAGCATGAGCCTTCTAAAGTTCCAGAAACAGTTCGGGTCCGAGAGCGACTGCTGGGAATGGCTCTTTCGCACGCGATGGCCGGAGGGGTTCTGTTGCCCGAGATGCGGCCGGCACGAATACACGCTGATGGAACGTAGGCATCTGTATTTGTGCAGAGCTTGCCGCTACCAAGCTTCTTTGACTGCAGGCACCATCTTTCACAAGACCAGGACGCCGTTAATCAAGTGGTTCTGGCTGATCTATCGAATGGCCACCTCCAAGACCGGGGTCTCCATTGCGGAGATGCAGAGGGAACTGGAGGTCAGGGACTACAGGACCATGTGGGTCATGGCGCACAAGATCCGAAAGGCCATGGCGGATCGAGATGTCCGTTACAGACTGGCAGGTCTCGTGCACGTGGACGAGCCTCTCTTCGGTCCGGGTGCGTCCCGCAAGCCCGGCCGCGAGGTGGAACGAAAGATTGTCTTAATAGTGGCTGTTTCAACGTGGCTGAACTCATCGGGGGAAGAAGAGCCGGGATTTGCCCATGCTTTTACGGCCGACAATGCGTCAGCCGATACCATTGAAGATCTTCTGGAAGACTGACCCTTCCGGTGAACGAGGTCAAGCCGTTGCTTGCATCGTTAAGATCGGCCGGATGGAGGAGCTACCGCAAGGTTACCGGAAAGCTGGGCGTAGTACATTACCGTGCCGTTTTGGCCGATCCCAAGGACTCCGTGAAACTCTTGACTTGGACGCACCGCCTGATCGAAAACGCAAAAGCCGTGGTATCCGGTCCTCATCGCGGCGTCTCGGACAAACATCTCCAAGGATACCTTTCGGAGGTGTGTTACCGTTTTAACCGTCGGTTCAGACCCGACGAATCCTTTCACCGTCTCCTCAATGCATGTGCATGCACGAGCACGGTAACCGGTGAGCAATTAATGGGTTCCTCGACCCGTGCTGAGCAAGTTCAATAGGCCGTCACAAGAAAATTTTCAACCCGAATTTTGTCTTCGTATCCTTGCGCGTCGCGGGGGGATTGCCCTGTTCGGGCTTGAATACGGTAATCCGGCCGGCATGATGGAGGTTTTCGTTTCAGCGCTCTGATGCCGAGGCAGGAAATCACCCCCCCGTCTTCTGCCCACGTTTCCGATGTCCTTCTCCATTCCGGTTGTCTCCTGTGGACGGCAGATCGGAACGAACCGTAATCACGGGACTTCGGAAAGCCCAATCTCCTCCACAAGTCCGATTTTCCTCTGTCAAACGCAATATTTAGGCTTGACTTGTTGTAATATAAGAGACATTCGGGTTCAAAAGAAGATATAGTGATCCTTGTGTCTTAGTCCCCGGAGTTTAGATACGGATTGTACCGGATTGGCCGAAAGCACCATTGCAAGGGCGTCTTCCTCGGCACCAAGAAACGCTTCGGCGTACAGAAAACCGCGACTCATCATAGAATCAGCGAACCGTATCTTCATGCCGCGAGGTTTTCACGATACGAATATCAGTGGTGTTTCTCATTAGTCTCGGGTACATGAGGCTCCAATCTTCCATTGTTTCAAACTCAAAGAGAATCTCAATCGTTCCGGTTGCGGAAATGGGAGGCTCGGGCTAAAATCGGAACGCCCTGCACTTCCGGAAACTGATAAGATCTACGGCGGAATTCGGGGAAAACAGCGGCAGGCACCGGAATCGGCGTACGGGACCGGCCCCGGCGCCGTGTGTTGACACGCACGGGACGCAATGCTCATACTCCCCATGATGCGAGAAGTACGTCAGCCCATTGGAGAGGAAGATACTGTGAGACCTTTTCCGTCGATTGTTTTATGTGTGACGATCCTCCTCACCTCGGCCTTATGCACGGCAGGTGAGGGGGGAATCAAGTTGGGAGCCCTGTACAATTTGACGGGAGGCATGTCCGCCATTGACTCGCCGGCGTGCCGCGGATCGCGGCTTGCGGTCAAGCTCCTCAATGAGAAAGGTGGAGTGTTAGGAGGAAGAAGGTTGGAACTCATGGTAATCGACACAAAGACCGATCTCCAGGAAGTGAAGAAGGGAGCTGCGAAACTGGTTTCAATACCCGTAACGGCGGGTCCGGGATATGGTGACAGCGATTTTATGCTTTCTGCGGCCCCGGTCTTCGAAGAACATGGTATTCCCTTCCTGACCCCGGGGGCTATGGATCCCGACCTGCCCAAGAAGATCGGCCGATTCATGTTTATGACCCCGTTCGGCGACAACGATCAGGCTTACGCGATGGCCGATTACGCCTATAAGACCCTCAATGCGCGAAACATGGTGCTGTGGATTAATGAATCCACCGTCTTCACCAGAGTATTGGCAAGATACTTCAAAGAACACTACCGTGCCCTCGGCGGAAAGATTGTACATGAGCATTTCTTCAAGTCCGGACAAAAGGATCTCTCCGGCTTTATCGGGAAACTGAAGAAGCTGTCGTCTCAACCGGACGCGGTATTCATCTCGGGTAACCCGGAGTATGCGGTACCGACGGTGGGGCAGTTGAGGAACGCCGGGATCAAGCTTCCCATTCTAAGCGGGGATGGTTTTGACGCAGATCTGCTTACCCTTCTTCCCAAGCCTGAAGACGCGAATGGAGCCTATTTCGCCACTTATGCTTATCTTGACTCAAAGAGACCTGAAGTGGTTGACTTTGTCAAAGCCTATAAGAAAGGATACGGGGCTGATCCTGAAAATTCCTATGCAGGGCGGGAAATCGACGCCTCGTTTCAAGGCCGGGCCGCGCACCGGTGGTCCCCGTGGGCATCGTTGCCGTCAAAGACGGGCGATACCGTCTGATGACAACCTGGACCCCGGCAGGCAAGGCTTCACAATGAACCGGGATGAGAATGAAATGAACTAATGTAGGACAAAAGATGCTTCCCAAGAGCAAACCTTGCGTTGCGATCGCTCTATTGATCAATATGGTGAGTGCCGCGATCTCCTTGGCGGACTCCGATCATATTCAAATTGAGAAGAAGATTATCAAGTATATTGGGTCCAAAGAGTTCGGCACGTTTCGGGCGGATCAACGATGCCATGCCGGAAACAAGTACCTGATTTATCTGATAGATAATTTTGATCAGGATTTCAACATAGTGCCCGAGGTTCGGACCTCCCACGGTGAAATGGTGGAAAGACTTCTGCGTTCCGGAAGAAACGACATTGACGTTAAGGTACTGGATACTGCGTTGGGCAAAGGCTTGGCTCTCGTAATCAATGACCTCATCGACGGGGCATGTGTCGATGCGGTCATCTCATCAATTCCCGGATCCAATTATTCCTACGACCAGATAAGCAGTTTCTTCCCGGATCGAGTCCGAATAACCTCTGAAAATATATTGTATTATCGGAGCGCTTTAAGGAAGTTGTTGAGGAATATCGCCTTTGATGGGTTTCCTTCGGATAAATGGCTGGAAAACGTTCATGCGAATTCAAACAAGCTGCGAAACGATGCCCGGAAATTCGCGTTCATCGAAGCCCTCGGCCAATTCAGTGTTCCCGTCATCCTCCCATATGGTAATTTGGACACAACGACCAGAGGACAGACGAGATCCGTCAACCTGTTGAGCCTTTCGTCCAATGCACACGTATTCAGTGCATTGGATCAAAAAGGAAAGCGAGTACCCGGGTACCCGTACAGCCCTTTGGGATCCGGTGATGAGCAAGCATTCTATGATGTCATAGAATGCCCGCATCCTGAAGATCCCCTTCGGGCGTCACTGGATATCAACGATGACGGTCATTTCGAGTACACGTTTGTCCGATCCGGGAATATCCCTTATCAGGACGATCACGGCAAGCTTTCGTTCGCTCCGCCCGTCCTCTCACGGGACGCATTTAAGAATCTTATGGCACGCCTACGAAATGATACGCACTGCCGACTCGACGAAGAAATCGTGCTGACTGCCGGGCAGTACCGCCAAGTGGCAAGCGCATGTTCCTTTTCCGTTGATACAACGAAATTGAAATCCTATGTGTGGTTAAATTCGCCAAAACACGGCCGTTTCTTCAGCTTCGAGGCGCATTGTCGAGAACGGGGTGAGATTATCGGCACATCCGTAATACCGCCAAACAAGATCAAGGAACTGTTGCCGCCCCAAAAGACGATTTCTCGATAAGCGACACGCGACCGCTGTTGGTGCACTCATTGCTCCGATTCGTGAGTTCGGTCACGTGTTTCAACCTTATCGCCACCACGGCAAGGTGGACCGAAAGATTTCCCGGCACGTAGGTCCGGAAGGTAACGGGTCTCACGGGAGTTGACTCGATAAGGGAATGCCTCCGGCTTCGCTCTCGCACTACGATCCGGACTTGTCCGGGACTTCTAAGAAAGTCTCTTCAATGCCGGGGCAAGAACGGGCCGGTCCCAACGAAGGAACTTTTTCTTGGAGCAGTCTCCTGCAGATCTTCACGCCTTGGGCAGCGTCCTGCACCCAATAATCCGCTTCCACATGGCGGCAGATCAGTTCGTCAATGCATGTACCGCCGATGATGATGGGAGGAGGCGGCGCGAGCTCCGTTCGCACCGCCTGCACCGCGGTTTTGAGCTCGGGCAGAGCGTGGGTAAACACGCAGCTGATACCAACCAAATCAGGCCTCGTTTGCTTGGCCGCCTCCAAGAAGGCCGGCGGCGGGACATCAACTCCCAAGTCTATCACTTCGAAACCAATGCAGCGTACCAACACGGCGAACAGGTTCTTGCCGAGATCGTGAATGTCGCCTGCTATGGTCCCCAGTATGATTGTACCGTTTGCATCGTATGATTCCCGGCGCACCAGATGAGGCTCAATAAGGTCGGTGGCTTGACGCATGATTGCACCGGCCATGATCAAGGCGGCTATGAAGTAGCGGCCTTCCTCGAATCTCTTTCCAACGACGCGCATGGCCTGGATGCAGCAGTCCAGCAAATCCATGGGATCCCAGCCTGAGGAGAGCATGTTCTCGATTTCCGACATGCAGTGTCGCTCGTCGAGTTCGACGATCAGGTCAACTAGACGCTTTTTGCGAGCAGCAAAGGATTCGGGATTGACGGTGCCTGTTACGAGCTCAGTCATTCCACACCCCCACCTTGGTACTGAGCGGCATTTTGTCCGGAGTAACGAGAAACCAGCCATACGCCGCCGGGCGTCCTGAAAAATCATAGAAGATGTGCTCCAATCTGAAAGCATTTTCCCCAACTTCCGCACCAAGAAGATCAGCCTCTCTCTTACTGAGGGAATCGGGCAGAAGCCACAGTTGGCCTTTCATAAAGCTGCCTCGATTCTCTTGAAACAGCAGGTCGGTGAGCACTTCCGTATCCAACATGTTCTCCACAATCGGGGACTCCGGATCAAAAACGGCATAGCCGACCTGCAGGGTGAGCGGCTGTGCACGATGCAGGATGACCCGCTCCACAACTACTATCGGGTCATCGGTCGCCAATCCCAAAGCTTCTTGAGGTCTCCCTCGAGCTTTCTCCACCGTGGCCTTGAGAATACGGACCTCCACGTGGTCACTATCCGTCAAGACGTTGCGCAGAGAATCCAGGCCAAAATGGCTTGTAGCAACATCCAGCCGCTTCACGAAGGTGCCCCGACCTTGAATCCGTTCCACCAACCCTTCGTCCACCAGGACCCCCACGGCCTGGCGGACCGTCATGGCGCTTACCTTGAAACTTCGGGCTATGGCCGTCTCTGAAGGCAGGCGGCTACCGGGAGTATATATCTCGCCGGAAATACGCTGCCGGAGAATCTGCGCCAACTGGGCGTACGCCGGGACATAGCTGTGCTTGTCGAGCTTTTCCTCATGGGAGGAGGCACCTGACATCTGTTGCGAGCGCTTGTGGGGACTTGATCTCATCGAACGCTTTCGAGTGCTGTCCATGATTTGTTCTTCCGGAGTATAAGCGAATCCCCAGGTCGACACAAGATGCATCCTGCACTGCGGATCAATCCGCGGGAACCGTTTCATCGCGAGGCGCAAGCTGGAGACATACCGACCACGGCAGGTGATTGTACGAAAACCCTCTTTAATAACAGTAGCATACACCGTGCCTGGGATAGCCGTGGCCATGAAGATGCGGACTGGGATTCTTACGTTGACATTCATCTAGAGGACTAGTATACTATAATCTTCGGTGCAATACAAGGAGGGTGTCATACCTTACGATGACTCGGTTTAAACTCATTACATGTAATGCGTTGGCACATATCTTGACCCAGCCGGCAGGGGAAGAAGTGGAAACAGTAGTCCTTGATATCGCCCTCCATGTGGATCCCGGACGGTTACGCGCAAAGCTTCTCGAACAAATCGCCTTTCTGGAAGAACCCGGAATGGACATTGTTCTCGGCTATGGGCTCTGTGGTAGAGGCCTGGAAGGCGTGGTCTCCTCAAAGAGCCGCCTGATCATGCCCCGGGTAGATGACTGCGTGGGTGCGCTGTTAGGCTCCCGCCGCCGCCACCGTGAATTCCAAAAGAATAGACCGCGCTGCTACTTTCTTGAGCCCCGGTGGCTGGATACCGAGCTCAATATTTTTACGGAGATAATGAAGGGGATGGACCGCATCCCGGTCCACCGGCGAGACGAGATCGCGAAACAGGCCTTGAAGCACTACGACACGCTTGCAATAATCTGTTCGAATGAGCCCGACTCTGATTCAACGCAGCGTATTGAGGACCATGCAGCGGACTTCGGCCTTCGGGTTCTCAAGGTTCCCACCGATGAAAGCCTCCTACGCCGGTTGGTTAGGGGACCTTGGTCACAAACCGAGTTTGTGATTGTCGATCCGGGAGAACCCATCCCTTTTTTCTAAAACAGCGTTAATGAGGCCAACATGATTATCATCGGAGAGAAGATCAACGGTACGCGCAAAGCAGTAGCCAAGGCCGTAAACGAACGTGACGCGGATTTCATCAAGAAACTTGCGGAACGCCAGGATCGTGCAGGAAGCGACTATCTGGATCTGAACGCGGGGTCGCCGCCCCACCGGGAACCGGAAGACATGGTGTGGCTCGTGGAAAACGCTCAGCAGGCATCCGACCTGCCGCTTTGTCTGGATAGTGCCAATCCGGCCGCACTGAAAGCCTGCCTGGAAATGATCGGGAAAACCCCGCTCATCAATTCATTGTCCGGCGAACGGGCCCGTATAGAGGGGGTGTTGCCTCTCGCTCTGGAATACAAAACCGGCCTCATAATTCTTGCCCTGGACGATGAAACCGGCATCCCCAAGACCAGTGATAAGAGGATGGAAATCATTCACAAGCTGGCCGGCATGGCTATTGAAGGCGGGCTGGCGGAAGAGCAGCTCTTTATTGATCCCCCTTGTAACGGCCATCGCCACAGGCACCGAAAATGCCTTGATCACCTTCGATACGATCCGTCAGGTGAAGAGCGCCTATCCCAAGGCACATGTTACCAGCGGTTTGAGCAACATATCCTTCGGCATGCCTGCCAGGCCCTTGATCAACCGGGCTTTCATGGCAATGTGCGTGATGACCGGTCTGGACAGCGCCATTGCCGACCCTGAAGACAGCGAATTGATGGGAATAGTTCTTTCCGCGGAGATGCTTATGGGAAAGGACCGCTATTGCCAGAACTTCAACCGGGCCTTCCGTGCCGGGCGAATCGGTGCCAAGGCCCAATCATAGGAGAGGAATAGGAGGTATGGATATGCAGGCGCTAAACGAGTTGACTGAAGCCGTAGTTGAGATGCGGGAAGAAGCGGCGGTGGAGAAGACCAGACACTTGTTGGAAGAGGGTGTTGACCCGCAGGCCCTTATCGAAGCGTACAGAAACGCTCTGGAGGAAGTCGGCAAACGTTTCGAGAAAGAAATCTATTTCATCCCGGAGCTGATTCTGTCCGGCCACATGATGAGTACCGCAATGGAGTTGCTCAAGCCCTATTTGGGCGACCGGGAGGTCCAATCCGGCACGAAACTGGGTAAGGTGCTGATCGCAACCGTGGCCGGTGACATTCACGATATCGGCAAGAATATGGTCTCAATGTTGATGGACATCAACGGGTTTGAAGTCCGGGACCTCGGCGTGGATGTCCCTACCGAGAAGATCGTATCCGAGGCCAAACAATTCGGAGCTGACGTGGTAGGCTTAAGCGGGCTGTTGACCCTTGCATTCGATCCAATGAAGGAAGTGGTGGAAGGCTTGGCCGCGGCCGGTCTCAAAGAAAAGGTGAAGGTCATCATCGGCGGCGGCCAGATGGACGAGCAGGTTTGCAGTTATGTGGGGGCCGATGCCTTTGTTACCGATGCGGTTTCCGGAATCAATATCTGCAAGAGTTGGGTGAGCTAAGGCCTCCGGGCTCAAACGGCGTGATCGAGCGCAAGGCGGCTAGAGCCCCAACCAAAGTTCGCATCTGCCGGGTCGACCCGCACCGACATCGAGGTCGGGCAAACATCCTGCAACGCATCAAAAGCAATACCAGGACGTTGCGAGTATCACGTAACGATTTCTTTTCGAAGTGAGAAGAGATCCAACGTCAGTAATACAAGGAGAGGATAAGATGGTTGAAGATTGGGAGAAACTTTCCCCTGGGGAAAGGCAAGAAGCGTTCCTGGCAAAATGGGTCTCCGGAGAAGGAATCGAGTTCGCCGATGAGGAGGCCAAGACCTCTTATCAATACCGCGCCGGGCTCATTGCGGATGCGGTCAAGTTCAAGAAAACTCCGGACAGGGTGCCGGTGGTGCCGTTGGCGATTTTTGCGCCCGTTATGCTCTATGGCTATTCGGGCAAACAGGCCATGTACGATCCGAAAATCCTCGGACAGGTCTGCCTGGATTACACGAGGGATTACGATGTGGATGCCACGGTCATCGCGCCCATGGTCATGTACGGTCCGCCCCTTGAGGTGTTGGACTACCGGCTGTACAAATGGCCCGGACACGGGATCAAGGAAGAGTTGTCCTACCAGTTTGTCGAAAAGGAGTACATGAAGGCCGAAGATTATGATCACTTCATTGCCGACCCCAGCGATTACTGGTTCCGCGTTTGGTTGCCGCGTACTCATGGCTCCTTGGAGGCCTTGGCACAATTACCTCCCATGTACGGCACAATGGAGCTGCCTATGGCCGGACCGTGGATGGCCACGTTGGGCGCTCCTCCGATCCAGGAAGCATACAAGGCGCTGTTGGAGGCCGGCAAGCAAAGCTTTGAATGGATTCAGAACTTGATCCCGTACATCGGGCAGATCATGAGTTCAGGCTATCCCATCTACGCCGGAAGCGCAACAAAGGCCCCCTTTGACGTACTTGGCGACTCCTTCCGGGGTACCAGCGAGTTGATGCTGGACCTGTACCGAAGACCCGAAAAAGTCCTGGAGGCCGTGGAGAGGCTGGTGCCGCTCATGGTGAATATGGGGGTAGGCGGAGCCGTGGCCAATAACAATCCTCTTGTGTTCATTCCGCTTCACAAGGGTGCGGACGGCTTCATGTCGGATCAGCAATTCGCGAAATTCTATTGGCCGACCCTCAAGAAGGTGATGCTTGGGTTGGCGGAGAACGGATGCGTTCCATGCTGTTTTGTAGAGGGGGGATACAACCAGCGGCTGGAGTATCTGACCGACGTACCGAAAGGCCAATGCATCTTCATCTTCGACAGAACGGACATGGGCCGGGCCAGAGAACTCTTGGGCGGCAAGTCCTGCATCGGGGGAGGATTTCCCGTCTCCCTGATCATCACGGGCACCGTGCAGCAGGTTGAGGACGAGACCAAGAGACTTTTGGACACGGCTGCCGGTGACGGAGGATACATACTGAGCATCGGATGTGCCATGGACGAGGCAAGGGAGCAGACGCTCAAGGCCTTTATCCAGGCAGGCAAGAAGTACGGCAAGTACTAACCGCCCACGTGGAAGCGCCGGAAATCTTGCACGGGATTTCAAACACATATCTTCCAAGTGCACCATGAATCCGAGGTTCAATGGCGGTATATGTGTTCGAGATTCGGAGGTCCCAATCATTCCAGGAAAAGCCCCCAACCCCGGTTCCGGAGAGGGTTAAGGGGCTTTTCCCGTTCAAGGCCCGGGAATCCGGCCCTAAAAAATGTGTTATTCTTTCCGACGCCGGCTATACTGGTACGTCACTTTGCAATTGGGTCTGCATTTCTCAAGGAACCGGAACCGTTTGCTCCCCGCCCTCCGGGAGAGGGCCGAGGCGAGGGCTTTATAAGCCGGTCTACTCGTGACCGGCATCGCTTGGTATAAAGGGATATTCTGCCGGTGACTACCGGCTGGGAACAGACGGAGTACTATGATTATATTTCAGCCCATGGGCAAACGGATCGCGCTCAACAACCAAAAGAGCCTACTGGAACTGGCTCGTTTGGCTGGAGCGGGTATTGAGTCCGCATGCGACGGCAAGGGAAAATGCGGCAAATGTAAGGTACAGGTCAACGGGAATGTTACACCGCCGAGTGAAGCGGAACTCGCCCTTCTGGCCGGTGCGGAGAAACGGGGCCTTCGCTTGGCTTGCCGGACCAGGGCTCTGGAAGACCTTACCGTATGGGTGCCTGAAGAAAGCCGCCTGCACAAGCAAGTCATACTGACCACCGGTTCTGAATTCGAGGTTGCCCTCGACACATCGCTAGAGGTTTACGATCTGGATATGCCCCCGGAAAACGGGCCGGCCCCCGCGGCAGACCGAGAGAGGCTGCTTGCGGCCCTTTCCGAGGCAACCGGTAAGGATCGGCCGCAATCCTGGACAACTCCGCTATCGGTGCTCAAAGATCTGGCCGCAATCCTGGATTCACGCGGGGAAAAGACCACTGCCGTGGTACGCTTTCCGGATACCGTGATGAGTCTCCATCCCGGCTTTGGGGAGCCGATACCGGGACTGGCAGTAGACCTGGGCACCACAACGGTGGTCGCCTACTTGTTGGATCTGAGGACCGGCAACCCTCTTACCGTGAAAGCCGAGGTGAACCCACAAATCGCGCATGGTGAGGATGTGATAAGCCGCATTAGCTTGTGCGCAAGAGAAGGGGAAGGGATCTCCCTCCTGTCGGGTCTCATCCGGGAATGCATCAACACCTTGGCCCGGAATGCCTGTTCTGAGGCCGGACTCGAGCCGGAAAGGATCCTGTTGAGTATGATCGTCGGCAACCCGACCATGATTGAGATTCTCATGGGAATCAATCCCCAACGCCTGGGAAAGACGCCTTTTGTGCCCGTGTCGTGCGGAGCTTTGGAACTCCGTGCCGCAGACCTGGGGTTACGGTTTGCCCCGGAAGCGGCGGTCGATTTCTTGCCCATGAAGGCAGGCTTCTTCGGCTCGGATGCGGTGGCCGTGGCCCTTGCCTTGGAAGCCGATAGGGTACGGGAATCCACCCTTATCGCGGACCTCGGAACAAACGGTGAGTTGATCCTGGCAACGCCGGACGGTGTGTTGTGCTGTTCCACCGCTGCCGGTCCGGCGTTTGAGGGCGGTCACATCCAGTGGGGCATGCGGGGGGCCCCCGGTGCGGTGGACGACGTGCGGGTCTCTCAGGACAACCTGGAACCAAATCTGTCCGTGATAGGGGGACGCCGGCCCCTCGGGATCTGTGGTTCAGGGCTCGTGAGCCTGATTTGCAGCTTGCTCGATGCAGAAGCCATATTGCCCGACGGCCGATTCAACCCGGCCAGGGCCGGAGAACGACTGAGGAATGGTGCGAAGAGCCTTGAATACGTGTTGGCTTTCGGCCGGAGTACCGGCACCGGTCAAGATCTTGTCCTGACCTCGAAGGATGTGTCGGAGCTGCAGCTCGCCAAGGCCGCGGTTTACGCAGGCGCTTCAATCATGATGGACGAAGCGGGAGTGAAGAGTCTGAGCCGTGTTCTGTTGGCCGGCGCTTTCGGCAATTATCTGAATAGCGCGGACGCCTGCCGCATAGGAATGTTTCCCGGTGTGACGGATGCGGCAGTTCAGGGTGTGGGCAACGCTGCCGGAGCAGGCGCCGTCATGGCGCTATTGAACCGGTCGAAAAGAGAGCGGGCCGAAGAAATTGCCGCCGGAATGCGATACTTCGATTTGGCCCGAGACCGGCGATTCAGTACAGCCTACGCCGGCGGACTACGCTTTCCGCATCGGACGACGCCGAGGGGATAATTCAAATCCGTTCCACTATGGGAATGGTGAAGGTAAAAGTGCTCCCTCTGTTCGGCCCATCACTTTCAGCCCAGATCTTGCCGCCGTGAAGTTCAACGAGTCTGCGGGTCAAGGCGAGCCCCAAACCTGTTCCGTCGTGGCGCCGGCCCAGCGAAGAGTCCAGTTGCTCGAACGCGCCGAAGATACGTTCGTGGTCCTCCGTCTTTAGCCCTATTCCGGTGTCGGACACGCTGACCACCAGGTTGCCGTTTTCGATGAGGACGCTCGTCCGTACTTGTCCTCGCACGGGCGTGAACTTGACTGCATTTGAAAGGAGATTGTACAGTATCTGTCTGAGCTTCGTCTCATCGGCGTACACGGTTTCATCGCTTACGCGGTCCTGCATCTCGACATCTACCGTGAGATCGTGGCTCCCGGCTCTTTCCTTGATCATTAAGAGGCTTTCTCTCAGCACGGTCTTCATGTTGACCTGCGAGAGCTGCAGCTCCATCTTTCCCGACTCTACCTTGGCCAGATCGAGAATGCTGTTGATGAGATCGAGAAGGTGCCGGCCGCTGGACAAGACGTGGCCCACGTACCGCAGTTGGGTCTTGTTCAGGGTACCGAAAAGCTGATCCTCGAGGATTTCGGAAAACCCGATGATCGCATTCAACGGGGTCCGCAGCTCATGGCTCATGTTGGTCAAGAACTCTGTTTTCGCAAGGCTGGCTTCCTCGGCAATCTCCTTGGCCTTTATCAACTCCTGTAGAGTGCGCCATTGTTCCGTGGTGTCCCGCGAGAAAATCGCCAATCTCTCAACGGTCTCTTGCGAGTCAAAAACCGGGTAGACCGTGTGATTGAGGCGGGTACCCGTATGTTGATCACTGAATTGCACCGCCTTACCGGTCCGGATTACTTCCAACCCTTTGGCTTGCCGTGCACGGGCAAGATGAGACGGCATAAGTTTCATGATGTTCAAACCGGTAACTTCCTCAACAGTGGTGCCGTACCTGTCGGCAAACGTCTCATTGCAGGCAACGATGCTGCCGTCATGCCCTACCAGCACGGCTTCATCAGTAGTGGCATTCAGAAGACTTCTCGCGGTTTTCTCGCTCCGCTTGAGAGCTTCCTCGGCAATCTTTCGATGTGAAATATCGTGCGCAACGCCGAGGATTTCGATGGGCTTGCGGTCCGGATCTCGAACAAAACATCCGGTGATCTCACTCCACACCTTGGTACCGTCTTTTCGGTACAGTTCAACCTCCCCCACCCGGACAGCCCGCTCCGATAGGATACCGGCCAAGTCCCGGGAAATTTCCTCTTCCAAAATCCCCATCACTTTCGCACGCGACGACGGTGCCGGTACATCCAACGGGTCGAGTTTCATTATCTCGTCAACGGAGTAACCCAAGAGTTCCGTAACGGAAGGGCTCACATACGTGAATTTGAGGTTCATGTCGACAGTCCAGATGACGTCTTGGACCGTCTCTACGAGAGTCCTGAATTGTTTCTCGCTCTTTCGTAGGGCCTCCTCGGCCTCAATCCTCGCGGTCATATCTTGGCAAGCCACCAAGTGATTCCCTGTGTCCAATTGCACGGGCCGGAAGTGAGCGACCTTTTCCGTGCCGTCTTTGCATCGTACGTGGTATATTCTCGGCCTTAGCTCTCCCGAGTGCGACACTTTCAGATCCTCGAGCCAATTTCGAATGACGCGATGTCTGTACTCCGAATCGGGGAACGCCTTCCTGAACCAATCTCTTCCCTGAGGTATTTCCCCGACCTCGTATCCGAACAACTCGGTGAATTTCGGATTCACGTACTGATACTCACCGTCCTCTTCAATCATGACCATGCCCACGGGACTGTTCTCGACAAGTGCCTGAAAACGGCTCTTCTCCATGCGAAGAGCCTCTTCAATGCCTTTTCGCCGCTTAATCTCCTCCACGAGATCTCGGTTAAGGTGCTCAACCGTCTCTTTCTCGACGATAAGGGACTCGATGAGATCGCTATTCAGGAAACGCAATCGGAGAGACTCGACGCTCATTTTGTGCATGAGTCGTCCCGTGCTGAAGAGCACTCCGGTGAAGATAAGGATTGCCGACCCTATAAGGGTGTCCACCCTGGATCCTGCGTAGAAATAGCGAATCGTCAAGGGCACCAGCACTGCAAGCATCGTCGGCGCGTAGCAGGAGGCCAGGGGCGAGTATACAACCGCAGAAGCGGAACTGATTCCGGTCAGGAAGAGAGCGAGGAGAAATTGGTGGGTTCTGGACGCTTCAGGGAAAAGGAGGACCCCGGCAAGGCCCCACACCATTCCGAAGCTATTGTCAGCACCGAAAACCACAGTCCCCAGGTGGGCATGTCCTCCTCGGCCGGCTTACGCTTCTTGAAGTTCCATACGAGGAGGTTCCGAGGGATCTGAATGATTGAATACAGTGAAAGCCAGATGGCAAGACGCTCCCAGGCGACCACCCCCCAAAGCGCTATTGGGAGCAACAGAGCACTGGCCTGAGCTCCAAACATCCCTGTCCATGATTGCGCGTAAAGCTGCTTCACTTGGGCCGCAATGAGTGTAATCACATCACGTGCCGATTCCGAGTCCTTCTTTTCGGGCACGATCGGCGGGCCCTCCTTGATTTCACTGTCGACTCAGGATAGCCGCGTACTCATTATAGCCTGAAGACCCCGGACCCACCAACACGGATGATAAGAAATCCATGGCACGCGTACTATTATCGCAGCACGTGTTTTGTGGCACTATCGTCCCTGCGGAGGCACCAAGAACGGAAAATGATGCTCCACCGGTCTAAATCTTAACACCGGAGATCGAGACGGAAGAATGAGGAGAAAACCCAAGATCTGGAAATGAAGATACAATAGGGCAAGGAGGGCGGTGAACCTCCTACAACGCTTCAAGCGCAATATCAGGTAATTACGAGGATCACGCTACGATTTCTTCTCGAAATGAGAAGAGGTCCAACGTAAGTGGTACAAGCGGTAAGGCTCCCGGCTCTTTCCGTCACCCTGGCTCTTCGTTCTGCGCGGCTATTCAAACAGATAGCGCGACAACATGTCTTGGATCTCTCGTATCAGCCGCTCATCGCCCACTGGGGAGTCGAAGATCACCGCCCGGTGTGCGACTTCCTCGATCGCGTAGTAGACCAGTTCCGTAGCGGCCTCTAGGTCCCGGACTCGGTAGCGGGCCTGCATAGGCCGCAGGAACGCCAGGAGAGCCGCAATCAGTCGTGCTTCACGCTCCCCGGCCCACGCTGCCACATCCGGATCCATGATTTGCATGGCCAGAACCTCTCGGTGAAAAGCCTTGTGCCGACGGTGGGCCAAGACCGAGAACCTGATCAGCGAGCCTATAACATCTCGTTCGGAGCGTCCCTCGGTGCGCATTTGTTCGCCGAACTCAAACGCACCTCCCCCGAGATCCTTCTCCATCCTCAGGCACACGCCAATGAACGCGGCCTTCTTGTCCTGAAAGTAACGGTAGAACGAGCCCGTCGCCACACCGGCCTTGGCCGCGATGGCCTTGGCCGTGGTTCCGTGAAAGCCGTATACCGAGAAGAGTTCGAGAGCCGCGTCCAAAATGCGGGCCTTCTTCTCCTCGGCGCGCTTCTGCTTGGGCTGGTACTCTCCGTTATTCCAGGTCATCCGTCTATCTGAGGGTCCGTTTTCCGTAGCAGTACGCAACGCTCTCTTCTTATCCGGGGCGGGTCTACCTCGATGAAGCCGGCCTCAACAGCCAAGGCGACCTCGGCTTCAAATTCCTCGGCCTTCAGGTGGTAAGAGGGCTCCATTAACAGGAACCGGGCCCCGGGCTTGAGCAGGGCGAACAGCTCGGTCGGCAGCGCGGCGGGGTTGGGCATCTCGTGCATCGAATTGCTCGCCAGGGCGAAATCCAACTGCGGCGAGGTGCCGATACCGTTGCCGTTGCAGAGCAGGGGCCGGATGATTTTCTCCAATCCGGCTTTACGAGCCCGTTTCATGGTCTTGTCCAGCATCTTCTGTTGCACGTCGGCGGCCACAACCCGGCCGGACTCACCTACCAGCCGGGCCATGCCCAACGAATAATGGCCGAATCCGCAGCCGAAGTCCAGGACGGTCATGCCCTCGCTCACGTACGGTCCGAGTATCTTGTCTGCCGGATGGAGCATGCGGCGCAGAGGATTGTCAAGTAAATATCCCATCCACCAGGGGCAAATTTTGTGTTCGCCTCCTTGGGAAGACTTTGTGTTCGCCTCCTTGGGAAGACTGTACGGTCAGAGTATTCATGTTCGCCTCCTTGGCGTCGCTGTCTTGGACAAAAGATGAACCATAGTTCATATTTTGTCAAGCCAAAGATGAACTCAAGTTCATGTTATCCGAAAATGGTAGAATCCAGGCGGAACAGCGTTATCCATGATGGTTTGCCTAAACTCGCATGGGTATCGGAAGGAGCGCCTTTGGAAAAACATCAAAAAAATGGCGCCCCAAATGCAGCTTAATTACGTGATGTTATCGCCGGGTTCCAATAAAAGTAATCTTTTCAACAGGAAAGCCTCGGAACCAATCCAAAGGGCGAGAGTCCTATCTGGTGAATAAAATTGATCGAGGAGGCACTGCACAGATGAGCAGAACAGGACGGAAGTTCTTTCCCACGATGATGACCGTATTGACAATCATGGCATTAACCGTAGTTTCAGGGCCTTTCCCGGCCCGGGCAAAGGTCGGATCCTCACTGGAATCTCTGGAACAGGCCTTCGTGAGCATCGCCAAGACCGTCACCCCCGCCGTAGTGAATATTCAGGTTACCAAAAAAGCCGTAATGCCCACCGGGATGAATGCCGACCCCGGCCTCAGCAACCCCCGATTTCGTGAGTTTTTCGATGATGATCTCTTGAAGCGCTTCTTTAAAGGCCCTCGATCGGGAAAAGGTTTCCGGTCGACCGGTATGGGAAGCGGGGTAATTGTAACGCCTGACGGTTATATACTCACGAACGCTCATGTAGTTATGGATGCCGATTCAATTAAGGTTATCCTCTCCGACAAGAGGACCTTTGAAGCAAAGTTGATCGGCGCGGACAAGGCGGGTGACGTTGCTGTTATTAAGATCGACGCGACCGATCTTCCCACCGGCAAAATGGGAGATTCGGATGCGATTCAAACGGGTCAGATCGTGGCGGCCGTGGGTAACCCTTTCGGACTGAGCAGGACGTTTACGACGGGTATAGTAAGCGCCAAAGGGCGCACCAATGTGGGAATAGTCGACTACGAGGACTTCATACAAACCGACGCGGCCATCAATCCGGGCAATTCCGGTGGTCCCCTTGTGAACATCAAGGGGGAGATTGTAGGAATTAACACGGCCATAGCTTCCCGCAGCGGCGGCTATCAGGGAATCGGCTTCGCCATACCGTCCAATTCCGCCAAACTGATCATGACCGATCTGATCAAAGACGGAAAGGTCAGACGAGGTTTGCTCGGTGTCAACATCCAGGACCTCAACGACGCTCTGGCCAAGTCATTCCACAGGAATACCACCCGGGGGGCCCTCGTTTCTCAGGTGGTGGATGGCAGTGCGGCCGAAAAGGCCGGGATCAAGTCGGGAGACGTTATCATTGAGATCAACGGAAAGCCTGTGGAAAACGCAGCGCACCTCAAAAATCTGGTTGCGGCGCACAAGCCCCATACAACGGTTTCTTTCAAGTTATTCCGCGATGGAAAGCCCATGAAGTTGAGTGCTACAATCGGTGAGCGCGTGGCTAAGGACACGAGCGCACAGCCCAAGGAAATGCATTCCAAGGCGACAAATGAACTGGGCATCGTGGTCGAAAAGGTTCCAACCGCTATGGCCAAGAAACTGGGGCTGCAGAATGCACAAGGCCTAAGGGTCGCAAACGTGGATTCGGAAAGTCTCGGGAGCAGTATGGGGCTCAGATCGGGAGACGTCATTCTGGAAGTGAACGGAAAAGCGGTCTCGGATCTAGCTTCTTTCCGAAAAGGACTCACCCTGGCAAAGAAGACCAAAACGGTCACGTTGAAAATCCAGCGAGGCGACTCAAGAATTTACCTCGGCGCTCCCATTGCATGACAAGCTTCTGAAATCTTGCGCCTTCCAATGGGTAAGGCGCAAGAAGGAATCTTCCTCCAGGCCGATTGAACATTCATGACTCGAATCTGTTGACAAGCCGCAACCAATCATGCAACCCCTCGGCATTACCGGGCATTCCGGGGCGAAACCCGGAGTGCACGGACCGTAGGGCCTGGCCCCCGGGCACCCACGGGGGGGAGACAATACCGTTGGTGCCGGCGGTAACCTATGCCCTCCGCACAAGAACGGTATAATCTCCCCGAAATGGCTACGAAGCCAACTCAATGCAGGAGGAGAGCTTCTACTTCCCCGCCGGCTTAGGAGTCGGTTGGGGGGGAGCGGCACTCTTTCTGAATTCGTTGACTGCGGCCTGGATTTTCGGCATAAGCCCTTTCATCATCTTCCCGCTCATATCAAAGGAACGCTTCAATACCTCGGGTTGTTTCTTCACGTACGTCTGCCCTGTCGGAGTCTTGTAGAAAGCGATGATGTCCCTCAGTTCCGGTTCCGTATAGGTTTGTGCATAAAGAGCAATGTAGTCCTTTTTCAGTTTGTCCCAACTCGTCGCATCTTTAACCATATTCAGGATCTTATTCAGCAAAGTCTTTACTTTCGCCTGCGCAGCGGGATCCTTAGACCCGGCATTCATTTGCTGGATTTGTGCGACAATCATCTGCTGATACATTTCAAATGCCTTCTTCTGCGTTTCCTTCACGTTCAGCAGATTGAGCAACTCATCAGCCGCCGCTTGCTTCGATTGATCCTGCGCATGTGCGACCACCCCGGCCACTAAGAACACCATGATAGCTGCTAAAACAAGTAATGATTTTTTCAACGTATTCTCCTTTTCTTACGACAGACACTCGGCCTGTGCTTCCCCGTTGTCCTCATCCTGAGCCCGGTGCGCAGGATATCGACTAATGCCTCAATGATTGCTTCGAGATCTGGCGGAACTCAGATTCGCGACCTGCGATACCACCATATCCGGATTCGCGTGGAAGAGTGTGCCTGCTCGAACCTGATTGCCGACTCGGACAGAGCCTGATTCAAAACATGATCTTTGTCCGACACCTGGGAACCGGGAGCAACGTCCGGATCGCCGGCCTAGTACGATGGTACTTGCGAAACCCAAGATCGTGCGTGACCTCGATGCCTGCAATCGCCGGTTGGTTGCGGTTCTAACCGCTCTGTACTACTAATCCTCATTTTCTTGTCGTACCCCGAAGATTTCTTCGGAAATTGGCTCCTGAATTTCGGTTTGGCTGCGGCCGGCGTCTTGGGAACCGGGAGCAACGTCCGGATTGCCGGCGTAGTACGATGGTACTTGCGAAACCCAAGATCGTGCGCGACCTCGATGCCTGCAATCGCCGGTTGGTTGCGGTTCTAACCGCCTCTGCGTCATCTGCGGTTGAGGTCCTCTTAGTTCCGACCAAACGCTGCTCCGCGGACCACGGGGCGGAGGAGATTCTCGCACAGGTCGACTTGATCTGCAAGAGACGGCGACAGACGATACCCATTCGTAGCCGGCAGCGGGTATTCATACTGAAAGGTACGTGCCGATCCGCCCACCCCAAAACCGGGAAAGACGTTTCTTGTTTCCTTCCGCCGGCTTATCAACTGCTTAAGGCTCCCGAGGAGACGGCAAATCAAGCCTTTATGGCTCTGAGGAGAAGGTTGATCATATGTTCCGTACCGGCGATGGTGGGTTGTTTCTTTGAGAGCATCATTCGAGCAAGTGCCTCATGCTCGAATGCCCCTTGAACGAGATGTAAGTAATAGCCGATTTCAAAATCCTTTCGGAAATGGCCGCTGCGTTGTCCGTCTTCCACCGTAGATCTTATCAATTTCCAGAAACGCCGGGTATTCCGATATTCTTGGGATTCATAGAATTTGGGATTCCTGTACAATTCCAGTATGAGAACACGAGTCTCCCATTCTCGAATCTGAAAATCCAGAGCCCACCTTCTCAGCAAGTATAAGAGTTTTTCATAGGGATCTAATGCCCCGGAGAAAACGCGCTCCAATTCATCGGCCAATTCGATGAACCAAGTGCCCGGAACAGATAGCAGCAGTTCTTCTTTGCTCTTGAAATATTGATAAATGGAAGCTTCGGCTATACCTGCTTTTCCGGCTATTTCGGAGATGGTGGCGCCGCCGTAACCCTTTTTTCCGAATACTTCCGAAGCGACTTCTATTATCCTGCGCCGCCTGATCTCTCCACGGCTCGGTTCGTAGCGGTTTTCATTTCCGACCGGCTGAGTATGTTTCCATATCGCTGCCTTGATTAACGAGCACAGAGCATCCGCGACCTCGTTGGGATCATAGGAATCGCCAAAGAAAAGCCTGCGCAAAACAATACTGTCGATCGCACCGAAAATCATCTCAAGAACGAGAATGACCTCTATCTCGGGGTCCACTTCCTCGCTCCGTATGCCCTCTTTAATGGCCTCAACGGCGAAGGCGCTGTATTGTCGGATCATTTCATATGCCGGGGATCGGTAGAAAGCAGGCAATGTCCGGAGTTCACGCAGCAAGACTGAGGTATAGTTCTCATTAACGGAGAGATCTCTCAGCTGATGCCAAAGCAACTTCCTAATCTTGGGCTCCGCCCCCTTCATTCCTTGAAGATGCTCGGTGATGCCTGCCAGGGTCTCTTTAAGATGTCTTTCCGGAACGGTAACGATCAGATTCTCTTTGGTTCGGAAATACTGGAAGATGGATGCCTCATGTACCCCTGAATCATGAGAAATATCCGCGATGGTTGTATCGTGAAAACCTCCGGCGGCAAAAATACGTTCTGCGGATTCTATGATAAATTGGCGTTTTTTATCTGCTGAAAGCTTTCTTCGTTTAGTGGAGGACGCCCTTTTCATAGTGTTTCCGGGCAATCCGGTATAATTCATATACTAACTCCGGGGACTCGGACACAATGACCACTATATCTTCGGATAAAACCGAATACCACCCATATGATGGAGAGTCAAGGATTTTCCGACGCGCGTCGGCTCCAAGGTATGGAAGTGTGGCGGTTTATGTTGCGATTACAACCACTTCTCCGTGTCCTTAACAGAATTGGGCGGCGTTGCGGATATCGTATAACTTATCTTAATGAATTATCGGCATTCGGGTGCAGGCTGAGCGCAACGGATACCGCCAATCGACTCGAACCCGAGTCTTGCGTTTGAGGAACGCAAATCCGGCCGGCGTGACGTCGCAAGGCTTGTTCGTTCCGATTTGCGACTGGTAGGAAACTATTGGAATGGAAAAGGACTTAGTGCTGCGTAGCGCAAGTACGGTGCCGTATTCCGACGTGCTGAGATTGCTTCGGTTCGCTCGCAAAGACACCTCGAGAGAATGTCATTGCGAGGAGCGGAGCGACGAAGCAATCTCAAGGCTTCCAATCCCGCGTCCCGCGGGACGGTTCGCTTCACTCACCGCATCCTACGGGAATACGTCACGGAATTTGTGCAAGAGACCACTTAGGAAACATGGGAAAGAGAAGTCCGGGAATCCGGCTTTTCGCGGTACCGGGCCGAACCGGCCCTTCGACCTCGAGGTGCCATGAGTCCATACTGCGATGCAGAAAATCGCGTCCTGGATTTTTCGTGTCTTTGCGGCCGATGACCGCGGGACTCGATTGTCTAAGTTCAAGCCCATCGGCCCTAACTTGCCGGGACACGGCCGGTCGTTTCATTTGGTTATCGGCCGCCTTCCCTTTCCGCCTCCCGTCAAAGGAGGGGGCTCCGAGAACTTCCTCCCGCGGCTGGAAAGGACGGGGAGAGGGGAAATCGACTGATCCGCCCAATGGTCAAAGTGAGCGCCCAAGGGGGATTGTGTGCTTTCTCACGTAGGCCCGGGGGTCTAGAAAGGAAGACTGGACGCCGGCCGGCGCGGGCAGATGAGACCAAATGCCTGGCCGTGTGCAAAGAATGCATGGGGCTTGTTTGTACCGGGAACTCCCCCTGCCCCGGTCTCCAACAGGAGAAACCGGAAAGAACGACCATGCGCCGGTAGAACCGTATGGCCGTTTTCACCAAGGTTAACGAATATGATTATCGGTCTTTGCCGGTCGAGGCGGGACATGGACCCAAAATCCCGGTCGAAATTTTTCTTTGTGAAATGCAAAAAGTCTTGACATCGGTTCTATGTAAGTTATATTCATATCAAGGACGCTACCGAGTCTCGGTCAATATAACCTTGGGAGCCCGGATGCCGGTTACACCGGTTCCCACATACTCGACCCCGAGGTCACTCAGCAAAGGCAGACAGATTGGCGAGAGAAATATTGATCCGACCAGTGCTCGGTCCGACCTTTTAAGGACAAAGGCGTCGACGCCGGTGCAGTAATCGAGAGCATGTTCTTCGGAGCGCCTCGACCGGAATATTGCCGGGAAAAGCCTGGTTCGACCGCTAAGGGAGCAGTAATTGATACTTCTTTTGGTAGCGGAGGAGCGGGCGACCATATTGCAAGCCGAGTGTGAGAGGTGAAAAATGAGGTACGCAGAGACAGGGTTTAATCTCGAGGTAGATCTTACCCGAGGAAACGTTGAGAGAGTGGAAACCGACCCGAGAGACACGGAGCTTTATCTCGGGGGCCTCGGTACAAACGCCAAGATATTATGGGACAGGGTACCCCCCGAAGTCGACCCTTTTTCCCCGAAAATCTTCTGATATTCAGCGCGGGCCTCTTGTGCGGCACACCTGCTACCGGCTGCAATCGTACCATTGTGTCTACGGTTTCGCCCCAAACTCGGTTAATGGCTTTTTCAATGATGGGCGGTTTTTGGGCCCCGGAATTGAAATACGCCGGCTATGACAAGGTCATCTTTCGCGGTAAGTCCCCCAATCTGGTCTACTTGTGGATCAACAACGATAAGGTGGAAATCCGTGATGCCGCTCATTTGAAGGGCAAGGGAGCAGTCGAAACTGCAGAGCTTATTAAGAAGGAGTTGAATGTTCCGGAAGCCCAGGTGGCCGCCATCGGCATGGCCGGTGAGAACAGGGTCTATTTTGCTTCCATCGAACAGGGCCGATCCAGCGCCAGCCGACTCGGGATAGGCGCGGTGATGGGAGACAAAGGGCTAAAGGCCGTCGTAGTCCGTGGAACCAAGGACGTGAATGTTGCCCGACCGGCTGAGTATATGCAGCTCTGCAATGAAGTGCTGAAATACATAAAATTCCGAAATGAAAACCCGATTCCGGGTGTCATGCCCATTTTGGCTGGGCTGGGATCGCCCCAAGAGATGAAGGTCCATGATGAAAAGTGGCACACCGAGAACTTCATGTGGGGCAATTCACGCGTTCGCAGAAAAGACTTCTGGAATGAAGAAATCGCAAAGGATTGGATGGAGACTTTGGATGGTATGCGGACGAGGTTGATCAGTTGCTACAACTGCCCGATGACCTGCGGAGCAACCATCTCTCCTCCGGGCCTTCCGACATACATGATGAAATGCTTCTCGAAGCTTACGTATACCATGGCGGCCTTCTCAAACCTGGAATTCGGTTTGGGGATCGCACAGAGTGCTACGGAGTACGGGGTTGACGGATTCTCGGCCCCGCAAGTCATGGCTTTTGCCCTCGAACTCTTGGAAAACGGCATATTGACCGACGATGACTTCCCGGGAATGCCGGACGACAATGAGGGAAGATTTTACTGGTTACTCGACAGAATCGTTCGGCGGGAAGGAATCGGGGACGTTTTGGCCGATGGGACTTATTGGGCGGCCAAGAAGATCGGCAAGGGCGCGGAAGCCTATGCTCATAACACGATCAAGAAACACGAGCAGCTTCCTCTCAAGCTGTCAATGCTCAATCCGATTTATTTCCTCATGTATGCCACCGGCGAAAAGCTGAACATTACCCAGATCGAAGGGCAGTTCCCACAGGCACCTTGGCGTACGAGGGAGGAGAGGGAAGAGTTCGTTAAGGATTGGTTCCAGGTTCCCGATGAGAAGTTCAAGGAATATCTCCTGGACTGGGAACCGCGGGGGGAAAAGTCGATGCCGTACTACCCTACCGTGGATATGTGTTGTAATATCGTCGACTGGCAAGAGAGGATGCATTACATTGATGACGCCCTCGGGATGTGCGCCGGCTTATCGTCATTTCCGCTGAAACCTCCGTATCATATACATAATTACCCGAAATTCATTTCGGCAGGTGCCGGGATCGATATGGACGAAGAGAAACTGACGCAAGCAGCCAAGAGATACCGGACTTTGGTCAGGGCCTACAATATTAGAAGGGGCATGAGAAGGAAAGATGATAAGCCCCCGGAGAACCATTGGAAGAAACGATTTCCCGAGCTCGAAAAGGAACTTCTGGATACGTATTACAAATTCAAGGGGTGGAACGATCAGGGTATTCCCACCAAGGAGTACTTGCATGAATTGGGTCTGGATTACGTAGCCGAAGACTTCGAAAAGAGAGGGATCTATTCGGAAAATGGAGGAACTCCTCCCAGTGAAACTCCGGCGGAAGAAGAGAAGAATTAAAGTCAAGGGGTGGTAACGGTCATGGGTGAGAAGAAAAAGAAAATCGTTAAGACAATCAAGATTGATGCCGACAAATGCAATGGCTGCCGGGCATGCGAGGTAGCTTGCTCAGCTTTTCACGCCGCTCCAAAGTACAGCAGCAATAATCCGGCTAGGTCACGTATTCGTGTCATACGTGAACCCTTGAAGGACATATATATTCCCGTATACGCGGGTGAGTACACCCCGGCCGAATGTGCCGGCAGAGACAAGTACGTGATCGACGGGAAAGAATACGATGAATGTGCCTTCTGTCGGGCTTCCTGCCCCTCCAGGGACATTTTCAAAGAACCCGATTCCGGTCTCCCCCTGAAATGCGACATGTGTGAAAGCGACCCTGACCTGGAAAGGCCCTTGTGTGTCGAGTGGTGCCTTGTTGACGCCCTGACGTACGAGGAAAGGGAAGTGGACGTCGAAGAAGGTGAGGAACCGGAAGACCTGGAGATCGGATTGGAAGCATTGGCAAACAAGTTTGGATTAGACAAGATGATGGATACCGTCGCCCGAATGTCTCTGTCAAAGCAGGAATAACACATTAACAGGGTACGCAACCGGCTCTAACCAACATATGGAAGAAGAGGCTAAGAAAAGATCGTGGAGACTGTAACCCCCTTTAAAGAGATCGTTGACGAGATAAAGGCAAGCGGAGGCGACGCCTTCAAGAGATGCTTTCAATGCGGGTTATGCGATACGGTTTGTCCTTGGAACAGAGTGACGAACTTCAGTATGCGAAAGATCGTTCGAGAAGCGACGTTCGGCCTGACCGATATCGAAACCGACGATATCTGGCGCTGTACGACCTGCGGAAGATGCCCGCAGCAGTGCCCCAGGGACGTAGGACAGATACAGTCCGGGATGGCCTTACGCAGGCTTGCCACGGAATATCAGGTCTTTCCGCCTTCCGTTATGCCCGTACGTACTGCGAGAGGAAGCCTGGTCGGTGAAGGCAACCCATTGAGTGAAGAACGGAAGAACAGGGCAAAGTGGGCGGAAGGTCTCTCTGTGAAACCGTTCACCGAAGAGATGGAGATTCTCTATTTTCCCGGCTGCTACCCCAGCTATGACCCGCGGGCAAAAAAAGTGGCCAAGGCTACGGCCGCCATCCTTAACAAGGCAGGGGTGGATTACGGGATTCTGGGCGAAAAAGAAAGCTGCTGTGGAGAAAGCATCCGCAAAACCGGCGACGAGGAAGTATTCAGGCGCCTTGCCAAGGAAAACATCAAGACGTTTATCGACAATGGGGTGAAGAAGATCCTGGTCTCATCTCCTCATTGCTACCACACGTTCAAGAACGAGTATCCCGAGTTTATGGTGAACTTTGAAGTCGTTCATATATCCCAGTTTCTATTCGAACTCATTCAAGAGGGACGACTCGAGATCACCAAGGAGTACGGGAAAAAGGTCGCGTATCATGACCCCTGCTACCTGGGTCGCCATAACGGCATATATGACGAACCGCGTGGGATCCTCAAAAGCGTACCGGGATTGGAACTCAATGAGTTGGTCGATTCACGGGTTGACAGCCTCTGCTGCGGAGGCGGTGGCGGCAGGGTCTGGATGGAAACCGAAAAAGGTGAGAGATTCAGTGATCTCAGGATAGAACAGGCTTTTGACGTTGGGGCCGAGGTGCTGGCAACCGCCTGCCCCTATTGCATTACCATGCTCGAGGACAGCAGGTTAACCATGGGTGCTGAAGAGAAACTTGAGGTCAAGGACCTCACTGAAATCATTCAGGAAGTCATTTAGCTCTGTTTGGTAACGAAATTTTGACACAACTGAGGTTCCAGTTCAGATCCGGATGGAAACGATTCAGGGAACCGAAAGACCGGATAAGGAAAAAGTTACATGGAAAATGGACAAATCGAACTGCTCTGTAAGAGTTTCACCGACAGGAACTTTGGAGATGTAATGGTTGTCGGTGGAGGCGTCAGCGGTATTCAAGCCTCTCTTGATCTTGCCACTGCCGGGTTCAAGGTTTACCTGGTGGAGAAAACGCCGAGCATCGGCGGCCATATGGCCCAGCTCGACAAGACGTTTCCCACCAATGACTGTTCCATGTGAATTCTCTCGCCCAAACTGGTCGAGGTCGGCCGGCATCCAAATATTGAGGTCCTCACCTATACCGAGGTTAACGGTATAGAGGGGGAAGCGGGAGACTTTCAGGTAACCCTGACGAAAAAACCCAGATACATCATAGAGGAGAAATGTACGGGATGTACGACGTGCGTAGAGTACTGCCCCATCGAATACCCGGATCCATTCAATCAGGAGATCTCGCAGAATAAGGCGGTTCACGTATACTTCTCTCAGGCGATCCCCCTGGTTTCCTATATTGATGAAAGCTGCATTTATCTCAAAGAGAAGAAATGCCGCATTTGCGAAGGAGTATGTCAAGCCAATGCCATAGATTTCCAACAGAAGCCTGAAAAGATGGAAATCAAGGTAGGGGCCGTTATACTGTCTCCCGGCATTGAGCCGTTTGATCCCAAGGTGAAGGACGAATACCGCTACGGAAAGTTCGCGAACGTCGTCACCAGCATGGACTTCGAGCGGCTGTTATCCTCCACCGGGCCGTACGAAGGTGAGATACGGCGAGGTTCCGACCAGAAGCATCCCCACAAGATAGCCTGGATTCAATGCGTCGGTTCCAGGCGGGTTACGGAGGGCGACAACAGCTATTGCTCGGGCGTATGCTGCACGTATACGCAGAAACAGGTGATTCTGACAAAGGATCATAACGCGGAGGCCGAGTGCACTATCTTTCATAATGATATTCGGTCGTTCGGCAAGGATTTTGAGCGATACTACCAAAGAGCGGCGGAGCTTCCCGGGATTCGGTTCATACGAAGCTACGTATCCATCGTAGAGGAGGACCCGGAAACAAAGAACGTAAAGCTGAGATATGCGACTGCAGATGAAGGTGTAAAAGAAGAAGAGTTCGATATGGTCGTATTGTCCGTCGGACTGAATCCTCCCGTCAATCATAAGGAACTTGCGGACAAGTTTGGAATCGAACTCAATTCACACGGGTTCTGTGACATAGATACTACAAATCCCATGGAGACCAGCAGGCCCGGGATCTTCATAAGCGGCGCCTTCCAGGGGCCCACGGATATCCCCGAGTCGGTTTTCAGTGCCAGCGGAGCAAGCTCCCAAATCGGTGAACTCCTCGACTACAGGCGAGGCAATCTCGCGAGAGAAAGGATATATCCTCCTGAAAGGGATGTCGCCGATGAAGAGCCGAGGATCGGAGTCTTCGTATGTCATTGTGGGGCCAATATCGGAAGGATAGTTAATGTCCCCGAAACGGTGGAGTACGTGAAAACGCTCCCCAATGTTGTTCACGCTCAGGAACAGCTTTTCTCATGTGCTACGAACTCGGCTAAAGAAATAACCGACATGACGAAGGAAAAGGGGCTCAATCGAGTAGTTATCGCGGCCTGCTCGCCGAGGACACTCGAACCATTGTTCCGAGACACCCTTAGAGAGGCGGGAATTAATCAGTACTACCTCGATATGGCTAATATCAGGGAGCACAATTCCTGGGTCCATGCCAAAGAAAAGGAAGAAGCAACCCGGAAGGCAAAAGATATAGCCCGGAAGTCGATTGCCCGAGTCCGCCATTTGGAGTCTTTACGGGAATTCGACTTGCCTGTCAACAAAGCCGCGCTGGTGGTCGGCGGAGGTATAGCCGGGATGAATTGTGCTCTCTCCATCGCCAACCAGGGGCATGTGGTGCACCTGGTAGAAAAAAACACGGATCTTGGGGGAATAGCACGAAAGATTACTTCCACGCTCCAAGGAGTGGATGTCCAAGAGTACCTGCGCGATCTCATCGCAAAGGTGTATCAACACCGCTTAATACATGTTTATCATGATGCGACGATCACCGATGCATCCGGTTATGTCGGAAGCTTCGTGACCGCGGTGAAGTCGGAGAAAGGATTCACGGAGATAAAACACGGCGCGGCGGTTCTGGCCATAGGCGCCGATCTCTATAAGCCCGCCGAATACCTATATGGCGAGGATGAGAGGGTAACCACCCACCTTGAACTGGAGGAGCGGGTCGGCAACGGTGACGAGAAGATAACCGCTGCTCAAAGTCTCGTGATGATTCAATGCGTTGGTTGCAGAAACGAAGACAGAAACTACTGCAGTCGCTTGTGTTGCAGTCACGCCGTAAAGAACGCACTGAGACTAAAAGAGATAAATCCCGAGATGGACATCTACATCCTATTTCGGGACATGAGAACCTATGGCTTCAACGAGGATTATTACCGGGAGGCTTCGGAAAAAGACGTCAAGTTCATCCGCTTCGAGCCGGAGGAGCCGCCTGAGGTGGAACCCGGCGAGTCGGAAGACGGCCGGGAGGTTCTTAAGGTCACCGTGACCGACCTTGTTCTCGGGAACAAGCTTGAACTGGATGCCGACATCATTTCTTTGGCCGCCGCAATCATTCCCTCGGCCGCGACCAAGGAAGTTGCCGGGCAATTCAAGGTTACCTTGAACCCGGACGGTTTCTTCAAGGAAGCCCACGTCAAACTGAGGCCGGTTGAGTTTGGCACGGACGGAGTTTATCTCTGTGGGCTGGCCCATTATCCCAAGACTATACAGGAAACAATCAATCAGGCTTACGGAGCGGCAGGCAGGGTTATAACGTTGCTCTCACGCGACGTAGTCGTAGCCTCGGGTTCTGTTGCCGAAGTTGATGAGGATCGGTGTGTCTCGTGTGGGGCATGTATAACGGTGTGCAACTACGGCGCCATACAGTTCGTCGATACCCTGCACGGCAGAAAAGCAAGGGTCAACCCTGTCCTCTGTAAGGGAGACGGTCTCTGCAACACGGTCTGCGCGACGTCTGCAATACAGCTGAAGCACTTCACCGATGAAGAAATCCTGAGTGAAATCGATGCGGCATTTCCGGAGGAAGAGGTCGTTCAACCAATGGATGCTGCGGTTGGACATGTGTAAAAGCATATGAACAAATGAAGCCGTGATTACCCATTAGGAGGTGAGAACGTATGAGTGCCGGACCTAAATTCAAACCAAAGATCCTAGGGTTTGTGTGCCATTGGTGAGGATATGGCGCAGCCGACTTAGCTGGAGTTTCCAGAAGTCAATATACAACTGAAATCAGACTCATTCGCGTTATGTGTTCCGGCCGAGTCGATCTGACTCATGTGTTCCGGGGCTACTCAAAGGGGGCGGATGGGGTGTTCATCGGCGCCTGCCACCTAAACGAGTGCAACTACATCACTCACGGAAACTACCATGCCTTAACCATGGTGAGCCTGGCCAAGAAATTGCTGGAAAACATCGGGCTGAACCCGGACAGACTGAAGCTTCAATTCATGTCCGGCAGTGAATCCAACGTTTTTGTCGACGCAGTTAACGGCTTTGTCGGCAGAGTGAAGGAACTGGGGCCCCTCGGTCAGGCGGAAGGCATGGACGAAAAAGAATTGAGGTTCAAACTGGAAGCGGTCACTCAACTCATCCCATACATCAGACTGGTGGAAAGGGAGAGGTTGAGGCTGCCTGCCATGCCCGAAGAAGAATATCGTGAATTTTTCGATAGTGACGAGGTGAACCGGCTGTTCGAGGAAACGATTGCAGATAAGTTGGCATTAGCGCAAATCGTGTCGCTTCTGCGGGAAGGTCCCCTTTCAACCTCCGACATAGCCAAGACACTAGGCCTGACACCGTCTAAGGTATCAAAACACCTGATTGCGTCATCAAGGCAAAGATTGGTCAGGTACGATGAAGGCGAAAAACGCTATGCCCTTGCATGAGGCGGAAGAGCAGGTGGTCGCTTAGTGCTTCATGGCAGAAATACGGTTACGTATTCCCGGATGTGGTGAGCGAAGCGAACCGTCCTGTGGGTCGCGGGATTCGAGTAGGGGTAGGCCCCTGTGCCTACCCCGGGCACCCACAGGGGGGTGCCTCTACGAAGATGACCGCGGGGCGTCTTCGAGAATTCGCGGCCGTATTTATGCAACCGCGTACTTCAAAGAAACAAGAAAATCAGGACAGAGCTCATGGACAAAGACAGTATCGACCGGATAATCGATAAGCACAACTGCGAGCCCAGTTATCTCATTCAGGTGTTGCTGGACATACAGGAAGAGAATAGTTGGCTTCCCAGGGAGGCATTGGAAAGGGTCGCGGAAAGATTACAGGTTCCTTTGACCCGGATACAGCATATCGCCACCTTCTACAAAGCCTTTAGTCTGGTTCCCAAGGGACGGCATCAAATTCACATTTGTGTGGGAACGGCCTGCCATGTTCGGGGCGGGTCGCGCGTGCTGGACACGGTGGAAGGCATGACGGGAATCAAGCCGGGTGAAACGGACCTGGATCTGAAGTTCAGCCTGGAGACCGTTAACTGCCTGGGCTGTTGTGCCTTGGGACCGGTGGTGGAGATCGACGGAAAGACTCACGGTAAGATGGCGCCGGCAAAGACCGCAGACGTGTTGAAAAACTACGATTGAGGAAAAACTATGTCGCGGATACATTCACCCGCTGAATTGGAAGAGTACGGAAGAAAGATCCTTGCGGAAAGAGACCCCAACAAGACCTGCATTACGCTCTGTTCCGGATCTGCGTGCCAGGCCTCCGGCAGTCGGGAAGTGGCTGCCGGTATCCAGGAGGAGATAGGGAAACAGGGTTTGAACGGTGAGGTGGAATTCAGGAAGACCGGTTGCCACGGCTTTTGCGAGCGGGGTCCCATTGTGGTGATTCGTCCCGAGGAGACATGCTATTTCCAGATAACGCCCGAGGACGTTCCGGAAATTCTCTCGGAGACCATAAAGGAGGAGAAGGTCATAGAGCGTTTGCTCTACACCGACCCCGCCACGGGCGAAAAGATAGAGCATGAGTCGGATATTCCCTTTTACAAGAATCAGGGCCGTATTGTTTTCGGTTCCAACGTCAACGTGGATCCCAAGAATATCGACGACTATCTGGCAATCGGCGGTTATTCGGCACTGGCCAAGATCTTTTCCGGGATGACTCCCGAGGATGTATTACAGGAAGTCAAGAAGGCAAACCTGAGAGGGAGGGGAGGCGGCGGCTTTCCCGCAGGGATCAAATGGGAAGGTTCCCGTAATGCCCCCGAGGAGCCGAAATATGTGATCGTCAATGCGGACGAGGGAGATCCCGGAGCGTACATGGACAGGAGCCTTCTGGAGGGGAATCCTCACGCGGTTCTCGAGGGATTGACCATTGGCGCCTATGCCGTCGGTGCGCACGAGGGCTACATCTATGTGCGGCAGGAATACCCCCTGGCGGTGGAGAATGTGAACATCGCCATTGGGCAGGCCGAGGAGTACGGCTTTCTCGGGAAAAACATCCTCGGCTCGGGCTTTGATTTCGTCGTCAAGGTGCACAAGGGCGCCGGTGCGTTCGTCTGTGGTGAATCGACCGCTCTGATGACGGCATTGGAAGGCCGGGCCGGAGAGCCCAGACCCAAGTACATCCGGTCCAACGTAGTGGGCCTTTGGGGCAAACCCAGCGTCTTGAACAATGTGGAGACGTGGGCCAATGTGCCGCTCATCATCAAAAACGGAGCCGACTGGTTTACTCAGTTCGGAACCGAGGGCAGCAAAGGTACAAAGATCTTCTCCCTGGTGGGTAAAATAACCAACACGGGCCTGGTGGAAGTACCTATGGGCACGCCCTTGAGAGATATCATCTTCAAGATCGGCGGCGGAATCCCGGGAGGCAAGAAGTTCAAGGCGGTTCAGACCGGAGGGCCGTCCGGCGGATGTCTCCCCGAGGATCTGTTGGATTTGCAGGTCGGTTTTGATGAACTGACCCAGGCCGGGTCAATGATGGGTTCCGGCGGAATGATCGTCATGGACGAGGATACGTGCATGGTGGATGTGGCCAGGTACTTCCTCGAGTTCCTCACGGATGAGTCGTGCGGTAAATGTGTCCCGTGCCGTGAAGGCATGAGACAAATGCTCAAGATTCTCACCAATATCACCCGGGGCAAGGGGAAAGAGGGCGATATCGAGCTTCTGGAGGAGCTGTCCGAGACGGCCAAAGAAGCGGCCCTTTGTGCGTTGGGTAAGAGTTCCCCCAACCCGTTTCTGAGCACGTTGAAGTACTTCAGAGACGAGTATGAGGCCCACATCAAGGAGAAGCGCTGTCCGGCCCTTTCGTGCAAGGAACTGATCGCGTTCTATATTGACCCGGAGAAGTGCCAGGCCTGCGGAATGTGCCTGAGGAATTGCCCTGCCGATGCGATTATCGGTGCCAAGAAACAGATCCACGTCATCGATCAGGAGAAATGCACCAAGTGCGGAACCTGCTTTGAAGTATGCCCGCCCCGTTTTGGAGCGGCCGTGAAGATATCCGGCGAGCCTGTCCCGCCTCCCATCCCGGAAGAAGCTCGAACCATAGTCAGGAAGAAAAAGGAAAAATGAGCGACATCCAGTTAAACATCGACGGAAAAGAAGTTAAGGCCGAAGAAGGGATGACCCTCTTGGAGGCGGCTCGAAGTGTGGGGATACATATACCGACCCTGTGTTATCACGAGAAACTGGAACCGTACGGGGGCTGCCGCCTTTGCATAGTGGAAGTGGAGAACCGCGGCCGGACCAGAATCGTTGTTTCCTGCGTCTACCCTGTGGAGAAGGATATCGTCGTACGAACGAGATCCGAAAAGATAGATAGAATTCGCAAAATGATCTTGGAACTCCAGTTGGCGCATGCTCCCGATTCGTTCATCCTGGAGGATCTGGCCAAAGAGTATGGTGCGGACAAGAACCGTTTTGAAAAAGAGCCCTCTTTCTGCATTCATTGCGGTCTGTGTGTACGCTACTGTGCCGAGGTCAAGAAGAAGAATGCGGTGGGATTCGTCGATAGGGGCATACGCAAAGAGATCAGTTTCATCCCGGAGATAGCCGCCAAGGAGTGCTGGAACTGCAAGGAATGTTTTCCCCTTTGCCCCACCGAGGCGCTCCAAGCCGCGTACGTTTTAGTCGAGGCGCTCACGGCGTCCTCACCTTCCTGCGATCGCGCAGCGGTGAAATAGTCGTCCCTTGATACGGTCCCTTAAGGAATAAGATCTTTTCCTTCGGCGAGTACGGGCAGGGATACATACCTGCCCGTACTCGCCGATGTGTTCTTGTCGGTGTTGCTGCACCGTGTAATCTCGCCCTTCCCGGTTCCTCATGTAGCCCCTCTTCCCGCCATATTCCGACAAAAATCCTTGACACGAGATCATAGGTTAGTGATAAGCACTAACCGTATCAAGGAACTCCGTTGGAAAGATACCTCGGTTCGTTCTCGAAAGAGATTAGTTTTCGTCATGGGGAGTTGAGGAATGAGACGCACGAACTTAAGGACTCAGAGTAAAAGGACACTCGGTTCACGGAGAAGGTCCCATCCGCCGGGAAGGACCAAAATCGTTGAAGCACTGAAGAAACTCCTGGAAGAAAAGGAGTTCAACTCCATCACCACCGCGGAAATCGCCGCATCGGCCGGAGTCACTGAAGCTCTGATCTCCAAGTACTTTAACGACAAGCCTGACTTGCTTCACCATGTACTCGCCGAGTATCTGGACTATTTCCTCAACAGAGCCGAGATGGACGTGAAAGTGATCAAGGGCGCGGTCCACAAGCTGAGGAAGCTCATTTGGACGCACATAAACATGTATTCCTCCAACAGAGTCCTTTCCAGGATACTCCTTCTGGAGGTCAGAAATCACGCTGAGTACTTCAGCAGCGATGCATACCGGTTAGTCAAACAGTACTCCGACTTTCTCGCGTCCATCGTGGAAGAAGGAATTGCCGAGGGGTCCATCCGCAACGACATTCCGGTTTCGGTCGTCAGGCAGCTCATTCTGGGAGGAATAGAACATGCCTGCCTTCCCGGCGTCATTTTCAATCGGGATATGGATCCTGATGAGATGGCAGACCATCTGTGCGACCTGATTCTGGATGGCATAACCAAGCGGTAGTGGTAGGGATTCGGCGGTGTTCTGAAGGGTCGCCTCGTTTGCGGGCATATCCGCGGTACCAGAAAAGGTGATGAAGCACCAACGCACACGATGGGCGGGATCGGGATCATAGCCGGGCTCATGGTTCCAAAGGCACCTGGAGCCATGAGGGTCCTTTCCGGTTGTATTCCCTCTCAGGCCTACCCCTTGGAAATCCGGTCTGAGCCGACCCCCTCACCGTCTTTCATGATCGACCGCCGGCCTGAAGCGCGAATCCCCGAGCCGTGTCTATTGGTCGGAGAAAGGTAATTCCCCGAGTGAGGACGGATCAAGTTCAGGCATGCAGAGCTGACATCGGCACTTTCCGTCCGCCATCAGGGGTCCATAGAGAGTGTCGAGTTCCCTCAAGGCGGGGAGTTCTCCGCGTTCGTAGAATGTGTCGGAGACACTCGAGTCCAATTCAAACAGCCTACTCCCCTCCCATTCGGCATCCGCACCTTCGAGTCGACCGCCCACGAACATGCCGTATCCCAGCTTCCCCAACGGCAGGAATTGTCCGGCTTGCGTCTCGGCCATTTTTTCGTCATCCGGCGCAAAACCGAAATGGTTCAGATATTCGTCCTTGAGTCGTTCATGAGATTCCCGGTAGTATATTTCAGCCCAGTGGGTTCCCAATTCCGCCGACACTTCCGCCATCCCTGCGCAGCCGGAAAAGGTAATTTGAATGTAATACTCGGGGGATGATACCTCCGGATTCTGTTCACCCCTCACGTATATGGAGAGCACGTCGGCTCGAAGGTAATCCAAGAAAACCTTGGTCGCCGGCCAGGGTTCCGGCAAGCGCTCTTGCAGGAATTGCTGAAAATCCGCGGCCAGAACCCGGTATTTATCCGCGGGCAGGTCGATCATTCGTATACCGCCTCCCAGGTCCGTCACCTCGGGCTTGTGAAACCTTTGCCTGCCCATGATCCTGTCCATCAGGGTTCGTTGTATTGGTTCAGGCTGGAGCCTGGCTTCCGCAAGCTTGCCCCGGATCAGAAACGCGTTTCCTCCCATTCGGTTCCTCCGCTCGACACTATTGGTGTGCTCATTATACCAGAATTCATCTCGACAAAGGGACAACCAACCATGAAGGCGCTTTATGACGATTCAAGGTTGACTGCCGTGACATTGTTGCACTATGTTTCAGGCTTGAGAATGCGTTCAGGTGAGAAGGCCGTCAACGTGTCGGTGATGCGTCCGGGAATGCACGGAGCGGTTAGAACCGCAACCAAATGGCGATTGCAGGCATCGGCGTCACGAACGAGCTTGGGTTTCGCAAGTACCATCGTACTACGCAGAGGATCCGGACGTTGCTCATGGTGCCCAGGCGTCGGGCGCAACCAAACCGAAATTCAGGAGCCAATCTCCGAGGAAATCTTCGCGGCACGACAAGAAAATGAGGATTAGTGGTACTGCATGCCTTGACCGCTCGGACGCCGATTGCCGGCTGCCACCGTGGGCTGCCGGAGAACTCGCGCAACACGGGGATCCTCAATCAACGGGAGTACGGCTATGGGCCAAAGCAAAGTCACGGTGGAATCCGACGGTCATGTTTTGATGATAGGACTGAATCATCCTGAGAAACTCAATGCCTTTGATATTGCAATGTACCATGATCTTGGTCGGGCTTACGGACAGCTGGACCGGTCTCCGGACTTGCGCTGCGGAGTCCTCTTTGCCCACGGCGATCACTTCACGGCCGGGCTGGACCTCACCCAATGGGCCTCGTCCTTCAGCGAAGGGCGTTTCCCGGATCTTCCCCAAGATGCAATCGATCCGCTGGGCTTTGACGAAGAAACACGGCTTCGTAAGCCGCTGGTGATGGCGGTGCGGGGAATATGCTTCACCATCGGCCTCGAATTGCTCCTGGCGACCGACGTCCGCGTCGCGGCCAAGGGCACGAGACTCTGCCAACTCGAAATCAAGCGAGGCATCTATCCCGTAGGCGGCGGAACCGTCAGGTTAATTCAGGAAATCGGCTGGGGAAACGCCATGCGCTATTTGTTGACGGCCGACGAGATCTCCGGTGAAGAAGCGTTCCGAATGGGATTGGTCCAGGAACTCACGGAACCGGGTGAAGAGCTTGACCGGGCCGTGGCCATTGCCCAAACCATAGCCAAACAAGCGCCGTTGGGAGTTGCAGCCACTCTTGCTTCCGCTCGGCTCGCACGAGCCCGGGGCGAAGGTCCTGCGCTGGCTCGCCTGATGCCGGACCTGGCCGCCATCATGGGTAGTGAAGATGTTCAGGAAGGAGTCCGATCCTTCATCGAAAGACGGGAGGCCGTATTCAAAGGACGATAGGAGTGCCTCCCTGCTTAGATGTCGTTACTTGTTTATTGCTTCAACGGCTTCACGAACGAGAAAATCCAGTCGACCGGGCTCGACGTCCTCCTTAATCTCGTGATCCCACTTTTCCCAATCTCGATTGAGGAACCAACGCCGGAACCGGCTGTATTCTTCCGGTGTGAGGGCTTCGACCGCCGTCTCAAGCTCGTCAACCGTGGCCATGACGTTTGTCCCTCCGACCCGTCAAGTCTCTGATATAACGGGTCTTCGCAATCCTGAAGACCTTCATCAGGAGAACACTCCGTGCTCGATCCTCGTCAGTCCATCCAAAACCATTCGAACGCCGAAACTCGATTTCAGAAGATCCAGAGGCTTCCGGTTACCGAATGCGACATGAGGGTGCTTCAACCACGATCGGAACTTGGATTCATCCTCGAATACCTCCATCCCTCTCGCGGCCGCTTCGGCAATCAGCAGGATCCGGTCGGACACGGCTCTATCGAGCACGTCACGAGGTTTTTTTCTCTGTATTGTGCAGGCGCTGACCGGGAGAAGCTCGGCCATTTGACTCGTTGTGAACCGCAAGAACTTGGCAAGGTGCGACAACGCGTCCTTTGAAACCCCCTCACTGCTCAGTTCAAACAGGTCCAACGGATTGCGTATTTGCCTGTGGAGAACATCCTCTCCACCCAGTATACCTGCAATGCCTGAAGATTCCATGGCTTCACCTCACGACTCACGCATGCCGAATGCCGTTCTTTGCGCGTCAATTGACGCATGCGTCAAGGCTGCGGGCCGATTCCTCGAGCTACGGATCCGTCAGCTTTCGTCGGCAAAGGGGTTACGTGCCATACGGCACGTGCAGTTGCCTTCGTCGCCGCTGTTCCATTGCCGGATCAGTGTCTTCAGGCCGTTCCTGTCGAGGTCCAGGAGCTTCTTGACGGCTCCTTGGGTGATGAGGCGCATCTTGTACGCGAAGAATACGGCTTCTTCCAGAAGCGCAGGCGTGAATGGAAGCCGTTCCGTGAGGAGGCCGTGCCTATCCAAAAGGCCCAATACCTCGTCGTATGCCGAGGTCAATTTTTCGGGTGCTGCCGCTGTGTGCATGAAAGCTCTCTCAGACTGTGCGGTTTAGTCTTCTTCTCCAGATTCTCATCATTACCGAAGCAATGTTCATAGTATATACGTCAAGATCGGCGGTCTCACAAGAGAGGCGGGGTCTCCTCTCCTCGAGCACCCGCCGGCGACGCCGGGACGCTGCCACGTGTTCTCAAGGACGCGTGAGCGCAATCAAGTCACTGCGTACTGAATCGGCCGAGTGTTTTTCATCGATGAGGACCGGGCCGGCGTCTTTGAACTTGAAAGGCGGCAAGTACGAGTCGTCGTACTAGGCAATGGACCGCTGGCCTGATAGAGTAGGAGATAAAAGCAAGACCAACAAGTCCAACGCCATAGCCCACGGACTCCTTGATCCGAATAAGGAGCACAATAAAGGAAAAGAGAAGTGACCGAGACGGAAAAGAAGATTGCAGCTGCATTCAAGGAGTCATTGGCACACAAACTCCGAGTCTCCGATGTAATCGTCTTTGGATCAAGGGCACGGGGAGACGCGGACGAGTATTCAGACCTCGATGTGGTCGTAGTGCTGGACGAAGATCCGGACGATTCGATCCGGGATTATGTAAGCGAATGTGCCTGGTACGCGGGGTTTGAAGAAGGCATCGTCGTAGTCCCCGTTCTCTTTTCGAGTCGGGAGTGGCAAATGGGAGCTGTTCGTAATTCACTCCTGGCCCGAGCCGTGGAGAAGGAAGGGCAGGCCGTCAACTCAGACGCTTGAGAGAGCAATGTGACTAATTTTTCCTCATGGCTTCAAAATATGCGCCGGCTTCATGAGGGAATATTGCATGAATCAGGATTTCCTCTTCGGTGAGGTACGGGAACTTCTTCTCGAGATCCGACCACATGGGAGGGATGCGTTCCGCCGGCCGCACTGTGGTTGGCTGTTCTCCCTTGAGGACTCTCTGTTGGAGGTCCTTGTTCACCGGCGCCGGCGTCTCGCCGTACATTCCCTTGAGCAGGTTGGCCGTGTGGTTGGCTATGATCTTGTAACGGCCGAGGAGCACATTGAACGTTGCTTGAGACACGACGATCTGGGACGTCGGCGTGACCAGCGGGATCCAGCCGAGATCTTCTCTTACCCGTGGGATCTCGTCAACGATCTCGCCGAGCCTGTCCAGCGCCTGCTGTTGCCTCAGTTGGCTGCTGAGGTTGGACATGACCCCTCCCGGGATCTGGGTAACCAACATCTTGCAGTCCACACCGCTGTACGGGGCCTCAAAATCACTGTACAACGCTCTCACTTTCTTGGCCTCTTCCGCGGCTTTTGTGAGTTTCCCCAGATCGCAGCCGGTCTCGTACCCGAGACGGTGAAGTGAATAGACCAGCGATTCCGTGCATGGGTGACCGGTTCCCCCCGAGAAGGGGCTGAGCACCGAATCGATCATGTCGCATCCCGCTTCCACGGCCTTGAGAATCGACATCATGCCCAAACCGCAATTGTCGTGCGTGTGCAGGTGAATGGGAACCCTCACCGCCTTCTTCAGTCCTGAAACCAACTCAAAGGTAGTGGCGGGATCGATGAGTCCGGCCATGTCCTTGATCGCGATCTGGTCGACTCCCTTGTCCTCCAACTGTTTGGCCTTTGTAATGAACTTTTCAATGGTGTGCACCGGACTTATGGTAAAACAAACCGCACCCTCCGCGGTCTTGCCGACTTGCTTGACGGCCTTAATGACGGTTTCGTGATTCCTGACGTCATCCAGCGCGTCGAATATGCGAAACACGTCTATACCATTGCGCGCGGATGCCTCAACGAACTTGTAGACCACATCGTCGGCAAAATTGGAATACGCTACCAGGTTCTGGCCGCGAATCAGCATCATGCTTTGTACCCGCGGCATGGCTTTCTTGAGTATTCTTGCCCGCTCCCACGGGTCCTCCTTGAGATACCGTACACAGACGTCAAACGTGGCCCCTCCCCAGGTTTCGGCACCATAAATGCCGCCGGCCGCCAGTTCGGTCGCAATCTTGAGGAGATCCTCGAGTTTTATCCGTGTGGCCACTTTGCTCTGCGATCCGTCTCTTAAGGTGATGTCAAAAATTTTGACCTGTTTCCCGGGTTGGGATTGCATTTCTTTCTCCTATTCGTGTTCGCGGGAAGCGGGGTCGTCATACTCCGTTGCCAAGGCGAAGCCATGCAGAGCGTGACAACGGGCGATTACTTTCATGCTTTATCGTGCCTTCACAAAGATAGTCGGTATCAGTAGTAGGCGGAATGTGGTTTCACGAAAATGAGTCACCCCCCCCTCGCTTATGAGGGGGGCGACCGTCTGATGGGGATTGTGATGATGCAGTGCACAGGGCTGGTTATGGAGCACTACCTCCTGTCTCTGACCTCCGCAGCGGTTCCCGTCGCCCGGTAATCACATCACCCTTACTTGGCACCATTACATCCCGGCAATCCATTGAGCAAATCTTGTGCCATCTTGGGTGATTGGCCGAAAAAGCCTAGGCATCTTTATATTTCAATATGTTAGCCGGTTTTCGTTGGACTGGAGGAGCACGTCCGGGGAGCATAGAGTGCGTGGTCAATGTGGGAGGAATTGCCCCGGTTCGTCTCTTTTTACCTGAATGAGGACCTAATTCGGCCAGTTAGGTGGGTGAAATCCCCCCACTCATGACAAAGAACCCTGGGGGATGTACTACCAATCTATCTCCAGCGCCTTCTTGTGGTAGCGCAGAGCATCCCGAGAAATGCCCAGCAGCCGGGCCGCCGCGGAAACGTTTCCCTTGCAACGCTTCAAGGCCGAGACGATCATGAGTCGTTTGGCGCTCTCAAGTGCTTCGTTCATATTCCGGTGATTCGATACGTTCACGGAAATAGGAGTTTCCTTCTCGTCCGTCGCCGCTCTGTTCCTTGTTCGGGGAACGCTGATGTGGTCGGCTTTGATCACGTCCGATCGACTGAGTATCAGGGCTCTCTCAAGTATGTTCCTGAGTTCCCGGACATTCCCGGGCCATTCATACTGAGAGAGTACCTCCAACGCGGAGTCGTGCACCACCGGGGGAACGGTGCGGCCGAGCTTTCTGGACAGGCTCTCCACCAGATCCTTTGTGAGAAACGGTATGTCTTCCTTCCTTTCCCTCAAAGCGGGTACTCGGACCGCCATAACATTGAGACGATAATACAGATCTTGCCTGAACCTGCCGGCAGCCATCTCACTCTCGAGGTTTCGGTTTGTGGCCGCGACGATTCGGGTGTTCACTTTGACGTTCTTCTCTCCCCCAACACGGGTGAATGAGTGCGTGTCCAGAAAAGTGAGCAGCTTCGCCTGCAGTTCCTGAGACAGTTCGCCGATTTCGTTTAACAAGAGCGTGCCGCCTTCAGCCATCTCCAGAAGTCCGCGCTTTCTGCCGCGAGACCCGGTGAAGGAACCCGGTTCATGGCCGAAGAACTCGGACTCTGCCACTGATGCGGCCAGCGCGGCGCAGTTGATGGCAAAGTACGGACCTCCCGATCTACTCGAATGGTCGTGAAGAAACTTGGCCAGGAAGTCCTTTCCACTACCGCTTTCCCCAAGTAGGAGGACGATACTGTCACTTGCGGCGGCTAAGCGGAGGTGTTCCAGGGTTGCCTCCATGACAACCGATCCATACTGTCCCACCGGGTGCGGGCACCGACGTTCCAGAGCTTTCTGCTCGGTCACATCTCTGGCAATTCCACAAATTCCTATGGTGTCTCCCGATGCTTGTCTCAGTGGAACCCGAATGCAATGAAACGTTTTGGGCTGGCGCCGGGTCGAGAGATTGTAGGATGCTTCCATGACCTGCCCTTCCATGACGCGGAGTTCCAGGTCCTTGATATAGTTGGCTTCATTCATGGAGACCAGATCATTGTCCGTTTTTCCGATAACCTGATCTTCGGTCCGTTCCAGTGCCTTGAGAAACGCCTGATTGACGTGGGTATAGACAAAATCCTGATCCTTGATGAAAATACAGTCCTGCGCAGTTTCGAAGACGGCCCTGAAACGCTCTTCACTCTCGCACAATGCGGACTCCGCTTGTTTCCGGTCGGTGATATCTTCTACGATGGCCTGAACTCCGTCGGTGCCGCCAGCGCCGTCCTTTGTGGGTACAATGTGCACGCTCAGCCAGACCGTATTTCCTTGCCTTGCCCGGTAAGGTCGCTCACACACCCGTGCCCCTTCCGATTCAACGGCGATTTTCATTTCCTCGGAAATGCCCGCAGTTACCAGAGGAGGGAATGTGAACACATTGATGGCGTGCGCTTCGTCAAGAGAAGACAATCCCAGGATGGCCAACAGGTTCTGATTGGCCTGAAAAACCTCACCTGCCAAGTCGCACCAGATTATCCCCAACGGCGCGTTTTCGACCAGCATCCTTTGACGATATTCACTCTCTTTGAGTCTCTCCTCAGCACTTCTCCTGTCGGCAATCTCTCTCCTGAGTTGTTTGTTTGTTGCTGCAAGCTCTTGTGTACGTTTCTCCACTCGCCTTTCCAGGTCGTCGTGGGCGCGTTGTAATTCCTTATGGGCCTTCTTGCGATCCGTAATGTCCCGGTGAATGACAATGCTTTCCGCGATATTGCCGTCACTGTCGTGCAAAACCGCGGTTGTGAGCTGAATGTCCAGGAGTTTTCCGGACCTGGTCAGTCGCCTCGTTTCGAAGAGGACCTTCTCCCCTTGAAATGTTTTCAACCATGCTTCGTGAGTTCTCTGCTCCTCTTCAGGAGGGACGAAGTCTATGGATCGACCGAGGAGTTCCTCCGCGGACCACCCGAAAAGCTGAACAAAGCCGTCGTTGACGTACGTAACCCTGCCTTGCCGATCATACACGACGACTCCGTCCGGAATTGCCTGGACGAGTTCCCTGTATCGTATTGCACTTTCCCGCAGGTCTTGCTCCGGGCTTCCGCTCTTTTCAACATCACCCGACACCACCTTCATATGCGTATAATCACGTGGGGTTACCGGTTTGGCATCTGTTTGGGGATTGGTTCCCAAGAAGCTCATGGACTCGTCCACTGTCTCCTCCTGTTGACCGTGAGAGATCAGGCAGTGTCCCTTACGGGAAAACTCCGGCTTCCTGGAGCAACGGTCAATTGAATCGACAAAACACCGAGTTAAGACTCGAACAAGATAGCATTCTCGCTTGGCAATGGCAAGATTGCGGGCGGGCCGGCGGTTGAATGAATTCGACCCCTCAGAGCCGGCCCCCCGCCCCCCCCCTCTAATCTCCCCGTCAGTGGGACAGGCGTCTCGCCTGTCGATGACGGGCAAGATGCCCGCCCCGGTAAGAGGGCTAGGGTAAGATCTCTTGATTTGTTACCGTAATAGCGCAACAGAGTACTGGGTGCGGAAAACCGCCAACAAATCTCTTGGAACCGTCGGTGGGGGGGGGCCGGGACAATCCGCATGATGGTTGTTGCATCAGCCTCCGAGTCAACGTGAAGGAGCCCTTTCGACGGGCCACAGCATCCGGAAACGCAAAAGGAACTACGGAACACTCGCATATCAAGCGGAAAAACACAAACCAGGGTCGTGTTCGGCATGATTCACGCGGTTTTCGCATTCCAAACATTGAAACTAAGTTTAGTTGTGATCAAATGATTTACCTTTTGCACAATGGCATCCAGTGGTACACTTAGCAGTGAACATCTATTCAAAGGTTGAACCGTGGACGTCAAACAACTGATTAGAAAACTCGGCGAAAAGGAACCGCTCAATCCCTATCAGATTGCCGGATTGGCTTCGGTAGTCAGGGAGGCGGGCACTGAATTCCCCGAGGGGACTACCATCGTCTTGGACAATCTTTCCCGCGTTCTGATGATACTCGACCGTACCGGTGAACCTGCCGCTCGGTATTTGATCCGGGTCGAGCGGGAAGACTCCGAACTTCTCGTACGGTCGAGGTTTCCGCGGGAATCACTGGAATCCCTCGTCGATTTGACCTCGTTCAAGGGTCGCAGAAAAGCTATCGCCGAGTATCTGGTTCCGGTATTGAACGAGATTCCCAACTGGCTCGATGTGGTGCACGTCCTTTCCCGCTATGCTCTGGAAAGGGACGATGAATCATTAAAGGATCGCCTTTCCCCGGTAATGGAAATCGTGTCGGCTTTTTTCTTTGCCTCAGTTACTCAGCCCTTTGATTCCCGGGCACGATCCGAGGGAGAGTACGCGCTTTCACGGTTGCTGGAAAACATCGTGAAAAAAACGAACGGCCCCTTTCTCGAATCTTATATGCCGTTCGTAGAACGAGGTCTGGGTTTTCTGGCGAATACCGCGTTTACCAAACCCGTCAATTCAATCGAGCGCCGAGTATTGGAAATCAGAAGCATTCGACCAGCTCTGGAGAAGCATCCCGAATGGGCCGAGGTTCCTCTGGAAAGTCTGCTTGCACGGGCGGAGACTCAAGCCTTGATCACCGCTATCGGGGAAATCCAGCCGTATCCGGCCGATCTTCTGGTGCGGTTGGATGCATCCGTTCAGAAAGCGAATTTCCACGAGAAACACCGTTTTGAGAACGACATTCTCGCCAAAATCAGATTGCACGGTACGGAGGAGATCGCAAGACGAAGGCATGCATACCGGCGCATGCTGAATGGAGAGACACGGCAGGATCCCCAAGAGCTTGCCGAAGGCATTCAATTTGTCACCAGCGTCGGGGATGAATGGAGGGTGATCGTTTGGGAATTCCAGGAGATGGTGGATGTGCTTCCGGCCGCGGTTCAGACTGCGTGTGCCGAGCTCCTGGCATCGCAAATCCTCGAGGTTCATAAGCCCGAAATAAAGCAGCTCTTGATTGACGGAGTGTGTCGAATCGTCCTCCGGCTCGAAAAAACGGAAAAGCAGGCTTCCAAGCAGTTGGTGAACGGGTTCGCAAACTTGTTCCTGGATAGGGCCTATTCCTCGGAAGACGTCGGTCAAATCGTCTCCGCCCTGGCGGCCATAGAATCCCTCGGAGTAACATTTGGGAGAGAGGGTTATTTTCTGATGGCCCAAGAGCTGGTTGACCATGTTCTCCAACGTCCTCTGTTGCGTCCCCTGGAAAAGCAGTACACCTTGGAGGACGACGATACCGGAGAGCCGTTGGTCCTGGCGGAAGATGCGGAGGCTAACCAGGCACATGCCTACCAGATTAAGGCTCTCGTATCCATTGTCGCATCCAATCCGCGAGTCATGCATCGGCTCATCCCCTATCTGATCGTGCAAATCGAAATAGGGAAGACTCTGCTTCGCGATGAGGACTTCATTCAGTATTGCATTTCCGGCCTCCTGCGAGCAAATGCCTCGGTGACTCACTTCCTGGTTCGCACTCTGATCAAGGCCATACCGTACTCATTGAAGGATATCGGGCCGCTGGACACATTGAGGCTCACCGCTGCGGGATTGGCACGGGAGCTTGCCAATCGGGGCATAAGACCGATTGGAAACTTTCTCGGAAAACTCAGGGGAGACATCCACTGGAGGGGGAGCATCGAGAACTTCTACTTTGCAAGAGGCATTGTCAATTACTTTGCAAGCGGGGATCCCCAGGCCATTGCCGAATGGATGCCTCTGGAGTCGCTTCCCTATCTTTCAATGGACAACTGGTGTTCCCCGTCCGAAAGTCAAGGAATAACCGATCTGTGCCGTACCATATTCGCCGACCGGAAAATAGACCCTACCGACAACGAGAGCTTGGCGGCTCTGGTGTCGGTTGATACCTCGAAGTACAGAGACGATCCGAACGTGCCCGAATTCTCCAGACGTATGGTTCTGGACGTGATCGACTTGGTAGCGGGCCTGTACAACAAGTACTTCATCGTGGCCGAACGCACGACCGGTTCCACAGTGGAAAAGGATCTGGATCGGCTCGACAAGATCATTGCGGAACGCCGTGCGCTTAAAGAGGACTATCTCACGCCCGACATCCGGGATCCCTTACCCGCTCCGGTAACGATCACGGAAGGAACGGAGAACTACGCGGCGGAGATGGAAAGAATACGTATTGACCAGCCTGATACGCCCATAATACTGCGAGCGAAAAAGGCCGGGCATGCGTACGCACAAAAGGCAACATATATCGAAGAACGATTCGAGGCCTTTACCAAGGACCTCAGGCTGGAGGCTCTTCAGGAGACCCTGGCGACAAGCATCAGCAACAGCCGTTTTGATGAAATCAGTTTGGAGAATTTGCCGGATGCGCTCGTCTTCCTCAATCATCTGATTCAAGGGATAGCGGTCAACGGCCATTCCGGCTACTATCTTCAGCGTACAGGGAGAGATCTGCGACTGTCGGGACGCCTCGGGCTGACTCTTGACAAAGTCCGGGATTTGCTCAAAACGGTCAAGAAAGAGCTCGACGACGTTCACATAGCGTACAGAAATTGGTTCGAAGGCCCCCTGGAAGATTTTCTTTCCTCGAATCCAATGGAGAAACTCCCGCGCAAACTCAGGGATTTGACCACCCTGAAACAAGTCCCGGAAACGGATTTCTTCAAGAACTATCTCAAGACACTCTACATTTCCGACCTCCAGGCCCGAGACGGCAATTTGCGAGTCTTGGAGACATTCATTGACAAAATAGAGTTGTTTCTTAACCAGCGACTTGCCGAATCGGGCAGGCGAGTCGCATCGGACCGCAGCAGTCGCTTGCGCCTGAATCCCTTCTACTTCCCCACACCCGACGTGATCTCCCCTTGCCGTATAGGCCTCAAGGCGGCACTTCTCAGATTTGCAGAGACCACGCCGCCCTACTTCGTCATCACCGCGGATCAGGTTCTCGAGGAACCGGAACGGATGGTCCGGAACCCCGACTTTCGCGGAAATTTCGCCTCTGCCGTGGAAAGGCTCGGGAAACAGTGGAATAAGTCCCTTGGACACCACCGCAGGCCGGCTCTCTTTTCGGTGAGATCGGGTGCTCGCATAAGCATGCCGGGTATGATGACCACGATTACCAACGTGGGGATCAACGATGAGACGGCCGAATGTCTCGGCGAGACGATCAGCCCTTGGTTTGCCTACGATTGTTACAGGCGATTCCTGCAGGAGTTCAGTCAGGCCGCATTCGGTGCCGAACGAGATGAATTTCAGGCGCTCATGGACAGGAGAAAGGAACAGTTCAAGGTTTTGCGCAAGGCTCAGATGAGCGGTGAACAGATGAAGACCCTTGCCTTTGACTACAAGGAGCGTGTGGCGGAACTTGCGCCCAAGGTGGTAGAATTGCTGGATCAGGGGCGATTCCTCGACATTCTGATCCATTGCGCGGTAGTCGTTCTGCATTCGTTTCGAGGCCCCGCAGCTCGGAAGTATCGAGCGGCCGCCGGAATCGACGGAGATTGGGGCACCCCCGTCATCGTACAGCACATGGTGTACGGCAATATGGAACTGGAATCTTCCGGAACGGGCGTGATTTCGTACAACCCGTTCACCATGCAAATCAGGGGAGATTTCGCGCTGGGCGATCAGGGCACCGATGTGGTCGACGGAAAGGTATCGACAATACCCGTGCATGATCACTGGAAGCGCGGAGAGACTCTTGCCGGAAACATGCCGGAGGCTTGGAAGGACCTGTCTCAGGTTCTGTTCAGAACCGCGGAGCTGCTTCATTTTGACACTCGGCTCGAATACACGATTGAGAAGGGCCGTGTCTTCGTTCTCCAGATTCGCAAAGACCGGGAACGACGTGAGCGAATCCCGGCTCTGAAGACCTTTGGATATCCCGTGATTGCACAAGGCACGGGCGTATCGGGGGGAATCTTCCGGGGCATCATGGTTACGGACCGCAACCAAATCGCGCCTTTTCGACATATCAACCGAGCCCGGTCCATTATCGATGCCATGAACGAACAACTGCCCATGTCGGAAAAGCTGGACGGATTCATCTTCGTGGTGAACGATCCGGTTCCGGAAGAAATAATGGAAGAGGTCTTTTCGCTGCCTGTTTCGACGGCCCTTGTCAGCCGTCTTGGCGGCAGGGGAGCCCATGCGGCGGAGATTGCCGGGTCTCTGGAAAGAGTCTATGTCGGCCAGGTACGTCAGATCGTAAAATTTGCCGGGAAACCCGAGACAGTCAGATTTAACGAACTCGACGTCATCGTGGGAAGCAAAATGATCATTCACGGCCAGACGGGCGAAATAGCACTCTATGGCAAGACTTGAACTCTCATGGCTTGCCGCTGTCGACAAGCCGCAACGAATCATGAAAGTCCTCGGTATTCAGGGTCCCTCCAGGGCTTCGCCTCGGAGATTGGGTAAGAAGAGCGCATCGTGTACCTGAAGCGACGGTGATTGTCGGAGATCTTTCATATGAAGCTTCAATGCAGTTCCATGCTTCGTTCTATTTCTGAGGCATGGATGTCGGCGGAACTCGCAAGGGATGGAAACAGCCCGGGAGGAAGCCGGGGAGAGTAACCTTGATAGACCACAATTCCATCGGTAGGCTTCTTTTAGAAACGAGGAAGGTGAACAAGGACGACTTCGTAGTTGCCAACGCGGAGTCGAAAGAGACGGGGACACCACTGCACGAGATACTCTTGTCCAGAGGAAAGGTGTCAGTGGACGACCTTATCCAAGCAATAACCATGCACGTGGATATAACACTTCTCAGAGAAGCTCTCGGAATGGAACGGGGCACGAGTGCGAACAGCGGAATGAGCCACCCGTTGGGATCGCTTCTGGAACGCATCTCCCTGCTCTTCAAAATGGGTATTCTGATCAGTAACGAAACCAATATGAGTTCACTCGTAGAGCTTCTCCTGAAGGAGGCTCCTACCGTCATGAACGCCGAGCGCGCCACGCTCTTCCTTGCCGACCACGAGACTCAAGAACTCTATTCTCACCTGGGTGTGGGCCTTTCACACGACCAAATTCGAATACCGTGGGATACGGGTATAGCCGGCTGGGTGTACACGCACGCGGAGTCATTGAACATTGCGGATCCGTACAAAGACCCGCGGTTCAACAAGGGGGTGGATCCCAGAACCGGGTATACGACTAAGAACCTCCTCTCTGTTCCGCTGCGCTCAGCCGGAGGACCTACCATCGGAGTGTTTCAGGTGCTCAACAAACGGGCGGGGGTGTTTACCACCACGGATCTCGATATTCTGGAGATCCTCGCTTCTCAAGCAGCGCGCGCCATGGAGCATGCTCTGGAGTGGGACCACCTCAGACAAAAAGCGTCCCTCCTCAAACAAGAAAATGTGGGATTAAAAACCGCATTGAAAAGCAGAGAACCTTTTGACGAGATTGTGGGAAACGCAAATCCGATGCAAGAGGTCCGGGCCTTGATACGCAAGGTCGCACCGACCGATACCACCGTGCTTATCCAAGGGGAATCGGGAACAGGCAAGGAACTCGTTGCCAGAACCATTCAGAGATTGAGCCGTAGAGCCGACGAGCCTTTCATCTCCCTGAACTGCGCCGCAGTGCCGTCCGAACTCATCGAAAGCGAGATGTTCGGCCACAAGAAGGGGGCGTTCACCGGGTCGGTGGCGGATCACAAGGGAGTCTTCAGAGCAGCCCACAGGGGAACACTCTTTCTTGACGAAATCGAAGCCATGTCCCCCGCGATGCAGGTGAAACTCCTCCGAGCTCTTCAGATGGGTGAAATAAGGCCGGTTGGTGAAAGCAGTTCCAATACGGTCGATGTCCGCGTGCTTGCCGCCACCAACAGCGAGCTTCCGGAACTTGTTAGCGAAGGACGTTTCCGAGAGGATCTCTTTTACAGGATTAACGTGTTCCCCATCACCATTCCACCCCTGCGAGACAGGACGGATGATATCCACGTTTTCGTGAGGCACTTCCTCGATAAGCTCGCGGACCAGACCGGCAAGATAGTCAAGGGAATAGACCCGGCCGCGCTGGATCTACTCACCTCTCATCCTTGGCCCGGTAACATCAGAGAGTTGGAGAACGAAATCGAGAGGGCGCATATCCTCACCTCGGAGGGGGGTTACATTTCGGTGCGATGCCTCTCGCCTCGCATCACCAGAGGCCTGGAGAAGGTGGCTCGGGACAAACAACCTCTCGACGCGCCCACGCTGAAGGAAGCCGTGGAAGACCTCGAAACCAGAATGGTCGAGAAGGCGCTGGAGGAAGCGGCCGGCAACAGGAGCCTGGCCGCTAAACAACTTGGTCTCTCCCGGCAGGGGCTCATCAACAAAATTCGAAGGTATGGTCTCAGCCGGATCAACGATGTGATGGATGCCGCAAATTAATAGAAATGTTTCGGATAGGGGGGCTTTTCAAGATCCTCCCAGACGACGCCGAGCCGATCCTTGAAGAAAGGTCCGAGACGCTCGAATAACTTCGACCAGTGGCTCTTCCCCGCTTCGAGGCCTTCAAGTATTTCGGTAACCAGTTCCGACAACCGTACCAGCTCGTCTTTCGGAAGAAACGAGACGGCTCCGAGTCGGAGGGACTTGTTGAGGCTTTCCACATCTATCGCGTGGGCGGTAAGCATTGCTGCCGGCATGTTCCGCTCCGCGCACTTCTTGAGCAAGTCAAAACCCCTGACTCCCATGATATCCAAAATGACGAGATCGAATTCGCTATTTGCAATCTCCTTCTCGGCTTCCTCAAAACTGGCCGCGGTTACCAAGTCACATTGTTCCAATGATTCCCCGATGACCTCGAGGATTTCAGGTTCGTCATCTACTGCGAGAATGCGCTTACCGACCAAAATGTCTGAAGTGACCATTGTATTTACTCCCGGACATGGAAACGTTCATCCGTGGGTCCATTTCTTATCTTATAGCCACTCTCGGGCTGCACCGCAATAGGCAAGACGATCCAGGCGTCGGCCGGAGCCGACTATTTCGGTTCCCGGGAAAAGCCCGCGAACCGAAACAATCTCCGAGGCGAAGCCCGGGAGTGCTCATCAGAGCCGAGGACTTTCATGATTCGTTGCGGCTTGGAATCGGCTCCGAGCCATGGCAATTCATTTCCTTTCGACCTTGTGGAATTCCGAGTCCGACATCTGGAATTTTCCTTCTGCGTGTGCTAACCTCCGCTGTCCAATGATTCGGAGATCCAACCATGATTAGGGTGATGGTAATTTGTGCCTTCGCGGGACTCCTTATGTCCCTGGGAGCCGTTGCAACCGAAGAGGCTGCCGGCCAAAGGTTCCCGTACGAAGCGCCTCGAGCTCCCGAATTCGACGACAGAGGAAACCCCGTTGACGCAGTGACCGAGAAGGAACCGACCCGTAACGCTCGGCCTTCCAGAGTTCGTCGTACGGCACCTCGAGCACCGCGCGCCGCTTCCGCCCCGCCCCCCCCTCTTGCCGGTAGAGGGCCTCGCCGGTCACCAGCCTCGGCCCCGCCCCCAAACGTACCGGTGCAACAGCCCCAGGGGCCGCCCGACTGTTCCCAATTCCCCGGACTCATCGCCTCGGCCCAAGCGCCGAACCAGATGCAGTGGTATGCACGGCAGTACCTTACCTGCCTGCTCAAACGAGGGTGGGGGATGCCTCAGGCGAAACAAGAAGTTATTCGGATTATTGAAGCGTCACGGAGAAGGGCCCGATAGCTCTTGGGGTCAGGTCTTGCTTTTTGACTTCCTACACATGAAATGAAACAGAAGTCAAAAAGCAAGACCTGACCCCAAGCGATCAACCTTTCTTCACCGCGCAGCACCGTTTGTACTTCTTGCCGGACCCGCAAGGACATGGGCCGTTCAGACTAGGCGGCACGTCCGGCGATTTCACCATCTCGCCCGTCGGCTTCATGCTCCGGCGCAGGTGTTGCACCAACAGAAATCCGGTAGTCCCCACCATGACGGCCCAAACGAGAATGAGACCGATGCTCTCCCGTTGGTTGAACATCCCCGACTTGAGGAACCAAATAAGTGCTGCGCTCCAGATTACCATCCAGATCACGCCGTACCACGGATTCTTGATTTTTTTCATAGAGAGAAGTTTCCAGTTCGCGAATCGGCAGATGGCGGAGGTACTCAACGCAAGGCAATCGAGTTCCCGCTAGGCCAAGAAGGTACTATAGCAACGGCCGGCGCACTCGGTCAACATCATGTTGAGAGCCGCCCCGACTTAATGGTATGATGAGCATTTGACGGAACCTATCAACCGAAGAAGGGGAACGAGTGTCTTTTCTCTTTATCAATGTAAATCATGATGTCGGGTACGAGTCTTCCGAGAGTATTCCCATTTCCTCCGGGTACATTCTGGCCGCACTGAAAACCAAAGGGCATAAGGGCATCATTATTGACGATCTTCTCGACCGACCGTTGACCCTCAGGAACCTTGAGGTGTGGATTCGACGAATCGATCCTCAAGTCATCGGGTTCACCGCTTATCAGAGCACCATGAACCGGATTCGGTTCCTCAGCAGGTATATTAAGTCGAGACATCGACACATCCACATCGTCCTCGGGGGACCCCAGGCAATCTCAATGCCCTCGATGGCTCTTGAAGAATTGGTGGATGTCGACGCGCTCGTCAGAGGAGAAGCCGAAGTCGTTGTGTTGGAGATGGCCAAGGTTCTCGATGCCGAAGAAAATCTGGAGAACGTCCCCGGCATAACGTGCAAATGCAACGGCAGAATCGTCGATACGGACCCGGAACCGGATCTGCCGGAAGACCTCGATGTCTACCCGTCACCTTACTTAACGAAAACCCTGAATTTGGAAGGCAAGGATACGGCCATACTTCTTTCGTCTCGAGGGTGCAGACACGTTTGCCTATTCTGCATCACCCCGAGCATTTGCAAAGGCAAGATCCGGTATCACTCCGTCGAAAGAGTGGTGGCGGAAATGGAATTGCTTGCCGGTGAGGGGATCGGTCGGTTTTGGTTCGCGGACCCCAACTTCACGGAAAACCGCGACAGAACTGAGAGGCTTCTAGAGGAAAAGATCAAACGGGGTATTACAACTCCCTTCTGGTGCCAAACGCGCAGCGATCTTGTCGACGCCTCAATGTTGAAGAAGCTGAGATCCGCGGGCGCGGATACGATTGCGTTCGGCCTCGAGTCGGGCAGCCCCGGCGTCCTGAAACAGACCAACAAGGGTATTGTGCTGGAACAGCTGGCAGAGAACATTCAGGTCGCTCAGTCCCTTGGACTTGCTACAGAGCTATTTTCCATATTTGGACTCCCCGGCGAAACCGTGGACGATGCTCGGCGGACCATGGAGTTTGTGCAGTCTCTCGGCATTCCGTTAGAATCAAACTCGGGCTCCCAGCAGATGCAACTCTATTTCGGATCCATCTACGAAAAGAGGCCCGAGCGCTACGGATTTAAACCGCTTCCCGAATACCGGCCGAGCTACTTTTCCGTGGGAGATCGGTACGAAACCTCGGCAATGTACCGCCGCGATATTCGGAAAGTACGCAACCTGTGGGCCCTTGCAAACGAACAAATGAAAATCGACGTTTATTACAAGCAGCGAATATTCGAGATTCTCGATTTCCTGCTTTCCAACAGACAAGACCTGGAACTCGAATCCACCTTTCATGCTTACGGAACCCTAGCGTGCTGCGCAATCGAAGAATGGGAGATGATGCAACAATTCCTGGAAGGTTACGAAAGGGTAAGCTCGGACGATGATATGTCGGTAGAAGAATTGATCTCGGCTCTGGGGTTCTTCGAGGAAACCGACGAACCCGCGGGTCCCATGGATCGGGTGATATTCGATTCCAGGAGTTACATCGACGGCGTACCGTTTACCGGTATATCGGGGAAGTACTGGGATGTCTTACTCGGACGCGACTTGCTGCTTCAATCATTTGAAGAGGGGCTTGTCGGCGTTTCGGGGGGGGGAGAAACCTCGTTTACCTTTGAATTCCCTGAAGATTATCACCAGGAAGAGTTACGAGGAAAACAGGTAGAGGTGCAAGCCAAGGTACACAAAGTTTTCAAGACACGGGAAGCGAGTTCACCGGCAGATGTACGATCGCTGGGCATACGCAATCATTACAATTCGTTCGACCTGGGTGTCCTGAAAGACCAGAATGAGATCCTCTACTATCTGGCCCTGCGGGACGCGGACCCAAAGGAACTTGCAAAGACTCCGAGTCATTTTCTATCGCTGGTTCACAAACTCGCGAAGCTCGGCAAGCGCGAAGAAATCAGAAAACCGGCCGAAATACTTGAACCCCAACCCAAGGCATTGAACGCACTGGCAGATACTCTGGTAGCCTCCGGCAAATGCTCGTGGGCGTTGGAATACTATGAATCAATGGGAAAAGATCTGCCGGCCCTTGTGTTGAAGAGGGTCCGATGCCTGCTGAACATTGAGAGAGCCGAGGAGGCCATGCAGCTTCTTGATACCATTCCCGAGTCTGGGGGCCTGGAGTACCAAGAGACTCTCTTGACGTGCCTCAAAGCCGTTGAACCCAACTCGGAGCGTCTTCCGTCACTCGAACATCATGTCATGGATCTTCGAGTTGCGGCAGCTCTGAATCGTGACATACTTTCCAAATCCGGACCATCCAGATCGCCGATTCTTCACGGAATCCTTGAGTCCGGCCTTCTTGAATAGGGATTTCGAGCCTTTCAACGATGAAGGAGTAGCACGGACATGGTTGTTCAAACATCTGTACAGGGTGACCTCGTAACATATCATCGCGAGGAGAGCATCGGATTCATTACCCTCAATCGACCGGCAAAGAGAAACGCATTGAACCTGGCGACGTGGAACGCCATTGACGACGCGATAGCCGCGGCCGAGGGAGACGGCGATGCACGTGCGGTCATAGTCCTTGGAGCGGGCAAGTCCTTCTGTGCAGGACTGGACTTGAGCCCGGACAACGAACTGATACCCATGATCACGAGTCAACCGACTGCAACGCAGAAGACGACGTTTTATCGTGAAGTGAAGAGAATCCAGGCAATCCACACCAGACTCGAACGGTTACCGCTCCCAACCATTGCAGCCATACATGGTCACTGCCTCGGAGCGGGCCTTGAACTGGCACTGTGTTGTGATATCAGGTTGTGCTCCGAGGACACGCTCTTCGGCCTCCCCGAGGCCCGGCTGGCCATCATAACGGATGTTGGGGGGCTGCAGCGTCTGCCCAAGGTCGTCGGTCGGGGCCACGCCCGAGAAATCGCATTCCGCGGGCATCGTTTTGATGCAACCCGTGCCTTGACCATCAATCTGGTCAACGACGTGTATCCGGACAAGGAGACTCTGGATCGGAATGCCCTGGAGATGGCCCGAGAAATCGCCGGCAATCCCCCCTTGGCGGTTCAGGGTGCCAAGGATGTGTTCCTCTATAATGAAGAGGTACCACTCGATCAAGCCCTGGATTACAATGCAGCCCGGTCCAGCATGATCATGCCGTCGGAAGACATGGTCGAAGCCATGACCGCGCATCTTCAAAAGCGCGAAGGAAAATACAAAGGCGCATGATTTACGGGAGGTTACCTTGATTTCCAAACTTTTCGATCCCATCGATATCGGTCCTGTTTCCCTGGACAACAGGGTTGTGATGACGGCCATGCACCTCAACTACACGCCGACCGGGGATGTTTCCGATCGCTTCATTGATTTCTATCGCGCCCGTGCCCGCGGAGGCGTCGGCTTCATCATCATCGGAGGCGCGGACATCAACGACCAGGCATCGGGTATGGATTTCATGCTGTCCATTAAGGACGATCGGAATATTCCCGGTCTGAAGAGATTCGTGGACGCAATGCACGCCGACGGAGCCAAATGCGGCGTTCAGCTGTACATGGCGGGAGCCTATTCCTTCTGCGCAATGAAGGGACTCCCGGTGTTGGCTCCATCCGAGTACACGAGCAGGCTCAGCCGAGCCCGCACGACGGCCATGACTGTGGAAGACATCGAACGCGTCCAACAGGACTTCGTTTCCGCTACCCGCAGAGCCAAACAGGCCGGCTTCGACTCGGTGGAGGTGCTGGCATCGGCCGGGTACCTCATTTGTCAGTTCCTATCTCCACAAACCAACCGGCGGGATGACGAGTACGGCGGGCCTCTGGAAAACCGGATGCGGTTTGGCCTGGAAACCATTCGGCGGGTGCGCGAGGAAGCGGGACCGGACATGGCCGTCGTCGTGCGAGTGGCCGGCAATGATTTTGTGCCGGCCGGCCACACCAACAAGGAGTCGAGTCGGTTCGCCGCAGCCGCGGTCCAGGCCGGTGCGGACTGCATCAACGTAACCGGAGGTTGGCACGAGAGCCGCATACCTCAGATAACCATGGATCTCCCGCAGGCCGGTTACGCGTATCTGGCGCGCGGAATCAAGGAAAGCGTCGATGTTCCGGTTGTAGGCTGCAACAGAATCAACGATCCCTTTATTGCGGAAGAAATTCTCAAGGAAGGGGTGGCCGACCTGGTTGGGGTAGCCCGAGGTTTGATCGCTGACCCTGAGTTCGTCAAGAAGGCCCGCGAAGGCCGCACGGATGAATTGAAAAGGTGCATAGCGTGTAATCAGAGGTGTTTCGACCACGTGTTTCTCCTGCAACCCGTGGGTTGCGTGATGAACCCCAGAGCGGGACGAGAGGCCGAAACCGATTATCAACCGACCGACACGCCGAAGAAGATTTTGGTAGCAGGAGCCGGACCCGCCGGCTGCGAATTCGCTACAACCGCGGCCGAGCGCGGCCACAAGGTCATTCTGTGCGATAAGGAGCCTCGGCTCGGCGGCCAGGTACCGTGGTCGGCTGCGGCCACGCATAAGCCGGACTTTCGGTACATTACCGAATACTACGCGGCCATGCTCCCCAAGAACGGGGTAGATGTGCGTTTGGGCGTTGAGGTTACCTCCGAACTGATTGCCGACGAAAAACCCGACGTGGTGGTCGTCGCCACGGGTGCCGCGCCCTTCAAACCGCCCATACCACAGGCTGATGCACCGAACGTTTACCAGGCATGGGACGTGCTCAAAGGTACTGCACAAACCGGAAAGGACGTGGTAGTGGTCGGCGGAGGATCGGTGGGACTGGAGACCGCTATATTCTTGGCAACGAAAGGTACGATCTCACCGGAGCAAGTCTACTTCTTGACGTTACATGATGCTGAATCCCCCGAAGTTATAAAGGATCTTATTGTCAAGGGTGTGAAAAAGATAACCGTCATCGAGATGGCCCGAAAAATGGCTCAAGACGTGGGACCATCCACTCGATGGGTCCTGCTCAAGGAATTGAAACTCCGAGGCATTCAGCTGATAACCGAGGCGACCATGAAGGAAATCTCCGAGAATGAAGTCGTATACACGAACTCGGAAGGAAATGACGTCACCCTGACCGCGGATTCGGTAGTCCTAGCCATGGGAGCCAGACCGGAAAACTCCCTTGCAAAGGCCCTGGAAAACGCCAGCGTGGAAGTGCGGGTCATCGGTGACGCAGCGAAATGCGGCCGAATCGGCCACGCCATTGAGGCCGGATTCGAACTGGCGCGGGAGATTTAGCCGAACGCACTTGGTCACCTTTGGCACAAATTCAGTAGCGAATCGGTAGCTATCTCTGCTTCAGTAGCGCCGGCCTCCGTGCCGGTCTCTTCTCCACGAGCGCCCCGCAGGGTTGGTCAGACAGGCATCTGAAGGTGTCTCAAAACGGGGGCGCATCGCAAATCCCGCGTCCCGCGGGATTTGGCATTGATTAGTGAGAAGGCACCCTACCCCAACCCTTTCCCAGAGGGACAGAGAGCCAACGAAGAGCCGTGACTAGCCCCCTCTCCCTCTGGGAGAGGAACAGGGTGAGGGCGAACCCTGTGCCACAATAGTGACTGCCTTCGTGGTTTTGAGACTGTCTCCTAGTATCTGCGAACGTATGTCAGAAATGCCTTGAAAAATGGAGTGCGGTAGGTCTATGAAAGGGTATAAACGTTGAGCCTCACCAGGATCGTGACAATGGAGAAGGGTGAGAATGTGCCTCAAGGCTCAGCTAAAAGAGGTCTGGAGTGTCCCTCGTGCAAAGTTGTGTGCCGTTCCCTGTGGGTGTCAGGAGCATCTGGAGGCATGTCCGGGAGACTTTCTCTGGAATGGAGGAAAGCATTTTGATAGATAGGTTTCTCGACACAGTGGTAATGAGGATGAGACACGCCAGGAGAAGAACGGGTACTCCGGGGACCGAGATTGGCGGAAAGGTTTTCAAGCCCCCGCCAAAGGAAAGGATTGGAAATGACCGCGGACCAATTCATATCAATTGCAGGTCAAGCAGCTACCTGGGTGACTGCTCTGTTGGTATTGCTAACGTTGAGAGAGATGGCAATCCAGCGCAGATATGCCTACAAACCCGATCTCGTACCGGTGGACGGTACAATCCACGCCTACCTCCAGACGCATGGAACTGTTAAATTGCCGACTCGGTGGACTGAACAGCAACTTTCTGATGAAGAGATGAACGAGACTAAAGACATAGGCTATTCTGTTTCATTCCTAAATTTGGGGCTTGGCACGGCAAAAAGAATTAAACTCAGATGGGAATTTGATCTCACAAGCCTTGTGAAATACATAAGAAATCTCTGCATACAGCATGCCCTACCCATGACACTGGACCAAAAAAACGAGATGATTAGCATCGGATTTCCGGGGGAGCAAATGCTCTTTACCCGCACCGGTCTGGAAGAATCGTTTGGCTACTTGTTTCCGGCAGGATCTGGTTCTCATAGTGAAAGAATACATGTGCCGCATCTACTCGTAATGTTGATTTCGATTGAGATATATCTTCATACCATCATTCTCAAAGATGAGGAACGGCTCTCCTTCTTTCCACCTACCGAAACTCAGATTGACTACTACGACTTGGAGAATACACAGCACACTAAGCGGTTCGAAGTTCGTATGCAATTCTATTTTATTACAATGGTAGATCGTGAAGATGCGGGTACAACGTTCTCAGCGCGGATGGAGTTTTACCCAGAATGAACTGCTTGAACTTACCAGGGAGCAGCAATGACGGATCTCATTGATGAACTCGTCGCCATCGGCTCGGAACTCAGAGACTTTATTGAAAAGTTCAGACGACCCGAGATCAAAGAGCCATTGCAAAAACTCCGTGACTCGGCCGTAGAAGTAGAGAAAGCATGGAGTGGTTCCTGGATAGGCGAAGAAGCCAATGTATATTATGCTGATCTCAAACCTCCTCCGCCCGGGTGCATGTTTTAGTCAGGTAAGCGTTCACCGCGATCCCCCCGGTTTGGCTCGAATCCGCAGTTTTGGATTTTTCCGAGCATTTGTAGTCGCGCGATATCGCGCACGTTTTTCGTACCCTATTGACAAGATATTTGAAATGGTTTTTGACACTTCCCCATGACGAGGGAAGAAGCCATTGCCATTGCTCACGGTGATCCTGAAACTATCGTCGAAATCCTTTTGCGGATGAGCGAGACGATCGACGAACTTCGTTTGCAGGTTGCAGAGCTTCAACGCAAGGTAGCTTCACTCACGACAGACTCCTCCAATTCCTCGAAACCTCCCTCATCCGATGGACCTGCTGCCAAGCCCAGGGCTCGACGTCCGATGAAGTGCAGGAAGCGCAAGCCAGGTGGCCAACCCGGCCACAAAGGGAAAAACAGGGATTTGATACCCACCGAACAAGCCAAAGAAGTGATCCCTGTGTTTCCTGAATCGTGCGAACAGTGCGGTGAAGTCCTGACACCGCCACCGGACCAGACAGCCGGAAAATACTGGCGCCACCAGGTCGTGGATATTCCCGAGCCCAAGCCGGAGACCACCGAATACCAGCTCCATTGCATCCGATGCTCGTGTGGAGCAGAAACTTGGGCCAAAATTCCACAAGCGGCTCGGTCAGGTTTCGGACCCAGGCTCACTGCATTCCTTGCCCATCTAACGGGTCTGCACCGAGTAACTCGCCGAGGCTGTCAGGAAATCGCTAAGACAATTTTCGGGATCGACATCTGTCTCGGATCAGTCTGCAAGCTCCATCAGGAGGTCTCCGAATCCCTCGCACCCGTCCATGAAAAGGCAAATCAGTCGCTGCCGAAACAGCCGGTCCTCAACATCGACGAGACCGGATGGAAAAAGCAAGCGGAAAGGCGCTGGCTCTGGGTCGTCGTCACGCCTCTCATAGCGTACTACCATGTAGCCGCATCTCGGGGGGCAAAGGTCCTCAAAGAGATCCTGGGCAAGGAGTACAAGGGAATTCTGTGCTCGGACATGTACTCGGCCTATAAGGCGTTTCACAACGGCGTCCGGCAATTCTGCTGGGCGCATATCATCAGACCCATCAAGGGAATCAAGCATGCCTGCAGAAGCCCTGATGCGGTGAAATTTTCTACGTGGATGCTTTCCGAGACAGGCCGAATGTTCGCGCTCTGGCATGCGTTCAAGCGAGGAGATTTGGACAGGAAGACCCTCGTCTTGAGATCGGTCCCCGTCAGAGCTCGAATGAACAAGTGCCTCCAGCAGTACGTGCAGAGCTCCGATTATGATGTCAGGAAAGCCGCCAAAAGCCTATTGAACCACTGGGACGGCCTGTTCACGTTCATCGAGTACGAAGGAGTAGAACCAACCAACAACTCCGCAGAGCGAGCAGTTCGCCCTGCTGTACAGTGGCGAAAGATCTGCTTCGGAAACCAGTCCGACGAAGGAGAACTCCTGACCGCTCGACTCTTGACTGCCGAAAGAACCTGCATTCTCCAGAAGAGAAACCCCTTCCAATTCTTGATCCAATCGGTAGAAGCTCACCGAAACGGACTCCCGGCTCCGGTACTCGTATGAGCTTCCCGCTGAACGGTTACTTAGTCAGGACATGTTCGCGATGTCCTGTACAAGTGGCGATTGGCAGGCGTACTATCCTGATGGAGTGCAACAGATCATTTACGAGAAAGCAGGGAACCCGGATCTGACTCTTGCCCGTCAGATGAGAGAAGAAGGGAGCCGACTTTTTGAGGATAAACGTAGCGACATAATCTCGATCCTTGAGACCGCCCTCTCTTCGTTGCAGGACGCTTTCCTCATCGGCCTCAAAGCGCAATTGGAGAAGAAACAGATATCTACCGCTTACGACTTCATCGAAACGCGGAAGCCAAGGCGGCCCGTCTATCAGGACGCCATACGCTTCATAGCTGCTGAAGCTAAGGGCATTAGACTTCCAGCTCATATTGCCGTGTTATCCGAGGTGTTCTCAATTCAGAATCCGGAAACGGTCTGCGAAGAACTGGCAGACATAGCAAAGCGAGCAGCATCCCATCTCACGCGTGCCGAGAGAAGCAGAAAACGTTCCGAATTGATCGGCAGGAACGTATTCATCGGTCACGGTCGCTCACTCCTCTGGAGGGAACTCAAAGACTTTGTACAAGAGCGTCTGAAACTCCCTTGGGACGAATTCAATCGAGTCCCTGTGGCGGGGGTTACAAACATTGCTCGTCTATCCGAGATGCTTGATGCCGCGGCTATCGCATTCTTGATCCTGACAGGTGAAGACGAACAGGCGGACGGAACTTTATAATGGACCCCGAAAACTGGACAGGGGGTTAAGGTTGAGAAGCCTACCTTGGAGGTGTAGAACACCGGGGGGAAATTCAAGGAGGCTTGGAAGTCGGATATGCGAAAGAGGTATGACGCCCAGTTTAAGGCGCGAGTAGCGCTGGAAGCCATCAGGGGTGAGCGAACGCTTGCGGAGCTCGCCAGTGCATACGAGGTTCATGCGACCCAGATAACGAAGTGGAAGAAGCAGGCTCTGGAAGAGATGCCGAAAGTATTCTCCGGGTCCCGGGAAAGGAGTAATCAACAACACAATGAGCTGGTAGCCGAGCTGTATCAGCAGATAGGACGGCTCAAGGTGGAACTGGATTGGCTCAAAAAAAAAGCTGGACTTGTCGGTTGATCAACGTCGGGATCTGATTGACTTTGACCATGAAACGATCCCGGTATACAGGCAGTGCGAGCTTCTGGGACTCTCCAGGTCGAGCCTGTACTACCGATCCAGAGGGGGAAAGGACGACCACAATCAGCACCTGATGGGTCTGATAGACAGGCAGTACACCGAGACGCCTTTCTATGGTACCAGACGCATGACGGCTTGGCTGAGAAGCCAAGGATATGCGGTCAACCGAAAGAGGGTGTCCAGGCTCATGAACCTTATGGGCATTGAGGCCATCTACCCGAAGAAGCGACTGAGCCTGGCGGATGCTCAGGCGAGGAAGTATCCGTACCTGTTGAAGGGTGTAGCCATCGAGCGACCGGATCACGTGTGGGCCACGGACATAACGTACATTCGCATGAGGCAGGGGTTCGTCTACCTCGTGGCGATCATGGACTGGTTCAGTCGATACGTGGTGGCTTGGGCCGTTTCGATAACCATGGAGGCAGACTTCTGCATCGAGGCACTCCAAAGAGCTTTGGAAGGGAGAAAACCGGAGATATTCAACTCCGATCAAGGCTCTCAGTTCACGTGTACGGGGTTCACCGGTGTGCTGCAGGCCGCGGGGATCCGGATAAGTATGGATGGTCGAGGCCGTGCTTTCGACAACATCTTTGTCGAGCGTCTGTGGCGCTCCGTAAAATACGAGGAGGTGTATCTCAAAGACTATGCGACGGTGAAAGAGGCTATCGGGTCCCTGGGGGCATACTTCAGATTCTACAATGAAAGACGCCCTCATCAAGCCCTCGGGTACCAAACCCCGTACCACCTGTACACGGGTACCCGTACCCAGGAGCTGGAAACCAAGGACATTGTCCTAGTGCCGAGGTGTACTTTTCAACCTTAAAAAAGTTCAAATTTTGTCTTGACAGAGGGGTCCACCTCACTTTGCACGCTCGTATGAACGTAGTCCATGAGGCAGGACTATTCCAGGGACGGCTTGGTTTCACTCGAGCAATAGTCGTGCTTGAAAACGGTTGTGAGGGGTTTTCGAACATCGAGGGATTGGGGCAGATCCGCTTCCCAGAGGGAAATATCAAGGCTGCTTTTGAAGAGGTGCGGCAGGTCTTGGAACGTGAAGGGGTGATCGAAGGAGGAGGTGTGGCATGAAAGTAATAAGGTACAACCTGGCTCAACTGATCGTGCTTGCAGTCATATGTCTTTGCATAGTCCCACAATCCAAACTTCCTGATCTTAATGTATATGTTCAACATAAGATTCAGTTGGTTGGAGGCTTTGTAGCCGTCCCCAGCAGATCATTCGGACTCTGGTCCCTTCCTTCTCCAACATTCAAGACACTTTCTTATTCCGGTACATTCGAGTTTCCCCCAAGAATTATCAATCGAAAAAACAGCAGAGTCGTCGTGGAACTTGTCAGGGAATTTAGGGCTTATTCGCCTCTGGGCAACGCCCTCAGGGAGGACAGGCGAAAGGGACGTTGCAAGAATGATTCCAATCAACCTGGACTGCCCCTTATGAAAGCGGATGTGGAAAAGGATTTCCTTGAAGCTGAACTCTCCGGTAGAGGCTTTGCGACCCCGCTTGATCGGACACAGGAAACGAGCATGGACCAAAAGACTGTTCGGTTCTCTTGGCCTTGCTCTTTCCCCGAAACAGGAGAAGATCACGAACTGATCCTTACCTTCCGGCACATTCACGGGCAAACCGGGTCAAGGACTAGACTATGCTCCGAATCCAGCCCTGTTAAGGTTACCAAGATCGCAATCCTTTGGGACTGGTTCACATCGAGCGGAAAGTGGTTCCTCTTGTTGTTTGCATCTGTGCTTGTTGGAGACTATATATCAGACCACTTGAAGAAGATTTACGGATGGTTCCGGCAGCGGCGAGGGGACCCGGTATGACAGACTTGAGTAGCAAGGTACCCTCAATCGGGTCAGATGAGTCCATCCTCACACATTTCGGCCGAGCAAGGCGTGAACGCGATCTTCTCATGATCTGCCTCGGTCTTGGTGACGGTTTCGAGATCTTCCTTCAGATCGTCCTCTATACTGTAGGCGTGATCATTGCGGTCTTGGGGTTCCTGTAATAACCTGGTCAAGATCCAACGATCTCCTTCCGAATGTAAGTAAGACGACGATTTGTCTTACTCAGCCGACCCACAAGGAACACTACCAAATTCCGGTGAGTTAGGAGCCAAGAGACTCCGCAAAGAAATCAACGTCAATCTTTTCAGCTTGCCGATGAGTTTCTTTACGATCATCTCCTGCCTTACCAGAGATGGCCTGTGGTTTCAATGGCTTGCAGAAGATCGTTGTTTCTTGTCCGTTCGCTGCCGGATCCCCAACATCAGCTTTTGCTACGACGACCCAATCACTCGTCGCTTGGAGGCCAAAGGCTTCGCTAGAGCTTGCCGAGAAAGTCCTTATTCTTCAGAGCCTTCTTATTGAGTATAACCTTGGCTTTCGCTTTGATTGCTCCCATACTGCCCATTCTGGAGGGCGCCGGGTAATCCTTGGCCACGACGGCTGCGGCCACAGCGGACGCTGGAAACTCTCGCAGCACCGTTTGGATCTCCCAAGTCCCGTCGTCCTCGATTTCAGCGTAGGATCTTCCCGGCCCCCCTGAAGCGAAGGGATGGACATACCATCTGTCCGTCTTCACGTACACCACCACTTTGTAGTGGCTTAAAGGACCTTTCAAGCCGGAGACCTTGCCTGAGATAAGGTTGTCTTGTTGGATGTCGGTGATTTCGATGGTCGCCGAGGCCAGAGCGGGGCCAAGCCCCACAATTACCCGTGCCTATCATGGCAACCGCCAGTACCGGGGCATAGCTCGTCTTCATCGTATCCTCCTTATGATTACTTGTTCCGACTCAACGCACTCCTTGTCTTTATACCGTGGAAACACATGTTCAAACGAATACGGCGGGTATGAGTTAGGCTTTGGGGTCAAGAGTGCCTTGACGTGAATGTCTTTCTTTCTGTCTATGGGGTACCTTTTCAGGTCGGCAGTGCCTGACCACTTGCCGTCGATTTGTACCTGGACCATGTCTGCGATCCTCCAGTGTGTGCCGCGCTTTTTGGTTCTCGGTAGGAAGAAAAGAGTGTTCTCCGGGACCGATCTATGCTTAATGGGTTGAAGAGGAATTCATTCATTGAGCAAGGAGGCCCCGGATGGAAGAGATGGTACTGGATGCGAAGGAAGAATTCAACCGGATCATTGACTTCGTTACGAGAGAGGCCCTCACGTGGGAGCTTCATAGCGTCGAAGGGGAGCTTTTTCGGAGGCTGTTGAAAATGGGACTGGTTCTTTTGATGCTGTTTCTTCGCAGCGTCGGCACAGGACACGTGGGCCCGACCCTCACCACGGAGGATGGTTCGGTCCTTCGTTATCGGCGAACGTCTCCCAGGAAATATCTTGCGATTTTCGGTGAGGTCGAGATTCAGCGAGCGTATTATCTCAAAGACGGCGGTAGAGGCATCTTCCCCTTGGAGGCTCAACTTAATCTTCCCAAGCGGATGTATTCTTATCTTCTTCAGAAGTGGATGACTCTTTGGGGGGTGAAGACAACTTATAAGGGGGCTGTGGAGTTTGTGGAAGATTTCCTGGGATTGGATCTTGCTCATCGACCTATCCAGCGGGTGACTCGCGACCTGACGCCTGTCGTAGAGGAGTTCATTGACTCGCTGGAAGAGCCCGACGCGGAAGAAGAAGGTCCCATTCTCATCGAGACCCTTGACGGCAAAGGGATACCCATGTGCAAACCGGACCTTGATCAGCCGAAGACTGCCGACAAGCAGGGGAAAAAGAAGATGGCATTGGTGACGGCCACCATGAGCGTCGCCCCCTATGAGCACCAGCCCGCTGAAGAGATCGCGGACAGATTGGCCAACGAAGGGCTCAAAACCCGCTGCTCGAAAAAGAGTCGGCGTGCCAAACCTCATCATAAGAGAATCATCGCCTCTCTTACCAAGAGAGGCGATGTAATGGACAAAGGGCAAGCGGCTGCCATGAAGAGGATTCACCCGCATACCGAACTCACTGCCGTGCTTGGCGACGGAGAGAAGGCGATCTGGAAGTTTGCCTATGATCTGTTTCCCGGCTGGGTGCAGGTCCTGGACATCATTCATGTGCGAGACAAATTGCGGCTTGCAGCCCATCTTTACTACAAGCAGGAAAGGCCTTGCGTAAAAGAGTACGTAAAAGAAGGACTTGTCGCTCTGCTGACGGGAGAAGTCGACATGGTCATTGAAGATTTTCGTATTGCCGTAGAAGATGGGACACTATCCCCCAAGAAAGCCGACACCCTCAGGCGCCGGGTTCTCGGATATTTTGTCAACAACCGGGAGCGCATGCGGTACGATAAGTTCATGGCGATGGGACTCCCCATAGGCAGCGGCGTCATCGAAGGCACCTGCAAGAATCTCATCAATGACCGGATGGAACGCTCGGGTATGCGGTGGTCTCCTGAAGGTGCAGAGGCAATCCTCCAGCTTCGCTCGGTGCACTTATGCGACCTATGGCATGACTTCTGGACCTTCCGAACCGAACGGGAGAAGAAGGTGCTTTACACCGGACAAGACTTCATGACAAAAGAGCCGTTATATGAAGATGATATGCGTATGGTTGCGTAACACCAGTCGAATACCGATTCGCGCAGCACACTCCTCCAGTTGGGGTTGTTGGACCGATCCCCCTTCGTCCCGATGAATACGTACTTGTGCCGTGACCCGGGGGTAGCTACCCCTCTGACCGTAACACATTGCCCAACTTCTTCTTTGCTCTGGGGGTACATCAGGCTGAAGGAAACCCTCTCTTTCTTCAAAACATCCACTTCCTTCTGAAGTGTGCATGATTTGTCAAGACTAACGATGGCAGCAAGCAAACCCAGCACAGCTGTGGCCAAGGTCAGCCAACGCGCACTGTTACTCTCCATGGTAGTAGACACACAGCACGCCTGTTGGGTGCCCGAGGTCTCGCTGTTGTGCGTAGATGCCATTCCCCCTCCCCTCTCCTTGGCGTGATGTCACCATGCGGTCCTGTGGTGAGGTGGCAACCCGACGTTCCCCGGAGCGATTCTTGCTATGAGAACTCGTGGCGTAGATACCCACAACTAGAGTTTGCCGAGGAACCCCTTTTTCTCCAGAGCCTTCTTGTTGAGTATCACCTTGGCTTTCGCTCTGATTGCTCCCATGCCGCCGGTTTTGGAAGGCGCCGGGTAATCCTTGGCCACGACGGCTGCGGCCACGGAGGAAGCGGGATGATCTCGTAGCACCGTTTGGATTTCCCAGGTCCCGTCGTCCTCGATATCAGAGTAGGATCTTCCCGGCCCCCCTGAAGCGAAGGGATGGATATACCATCTGTCCGTCTTCACGTACACCACCACTTTGTAGTGGCTTAAAGGACCTTTCAAGCCGGAGACCTTGCCTGAGATAAGGTTGTCTTGTTGGATGTCGGTGATTTCGATGGTCGCCGAGGCCAGAGCGGGGCCAAGCCCCACAATCACCGTGCCTATCATGGCAACCGCCAGTACCGAGGCATAGCTCGTCTTCATCGTATCCTCCTTATGATTACTTGTTCCGACTCAACGCACTCCTTGTCTCCATGCCGTGGAAGCACATGTTCAAACGAATACGGCTTGTATGAGTCAGGCTCCGGAGTCAAGACTGCCTTTAAGAGAATGTCTCTCTCTCTATCGATGAGGTAATCCTCCAGGTTGACAGTGCCCGACCACTTGCCGTCAATTGTTACCTGGACCATGGCTGCCATCCTCCAGTTGGGGTTGTTAGACCGATCCCCCTTCGTCCCGATGAACACGTACTTGTACCGTGATCCGAGGGTAGCTACTCCACTGACCGTGACACTGTCCCCAACTTCGTCTTTGTTTTCGGGGTACACTAGGCTAAAAGAAACACGCGGAATTTCCTCTGCCTTTACAGCGCGATTTGGTCTCGGTGGCGGGGGACGCTCGGATGGGTTGAAAAAAAAATCGTACACCAAGCAGGACGAGATCCAAGGGACCTGTTGCCCACCCGTTTCTCTGTCCATTGCCTCTGCAACCCGTTTGAATGCCATTAGAATGTGGAGATCTTTGATCTTCATGGCTTCCATAAGGTGCTTAGTGTAAGGGCTGTTCTTCTCCGCCCCGTCTATCGCTACTGAGTTAGGCGATGTCGAATAGGCGATCAATGTCCCTCTGGGAGCATTCATCTGGGACAAGCCTCTCGTGAATGATTTGTATAATCCTTTAAATGGGTTATTTCGGCAGGCGTCCAGAATGACAATATTGACCCCATTTCTGGATTCACCCATTTTCCCCACAATAAGTCCGGCATTGACAGTATCGAACTCGACATCGGCTGCGGAATTGATGGAACATCCAACCGGAATCAAATAATTCTTCCCCCCTATCTGAATACCGTGTCCTGAAAAGTAGAATAATGCCACATCGCCCTTTTGAGTCTGTCGAGCGAACCTGTCGACGGCTTCGTACATTTGGCGTCGGTTCACATTTATCTCGGTCTGTACAGTGAAACCCAATGTCTGAAGTACTGCTGAAATGTCCCTCGCATCACGATCCGGATTCTTCAATGGACCGACAGCATAAGCGCTGTTTCCGATAACCAGGGCAACTCTCTTTTGATTCTTTACCGGTAAAGCCCTCGGAGTCCCTTCATCGGCTGCTCGCAAGAGAGAAGTGAACAATATCGTGGAGAAGCACGGGACCAATAGCAACAAGGCCGGAACACGAATCACTGCTCTGAAATGGCTCTTCCTCCGTGGTGAACCATCTGTAACCGGCGATTGCATCGGGATCTTCCTTTCCCCCATAATGACTCGGCTTAAGGATTTATCGGGCTCATCCTAACCAGCGTCGGGATGACAAGAAAAGGGTCACAAGTCTGTCTTCCCACATTTCAGGGTTTCCGGACTCATCTTATTCCCGTCCTCTCAATCCTTCACGGTCTTACTCTCTGATCCGTTCTTTGGTTTACTACCGGCTTTCATATGAACCTCCATGGCTGGGATCTTTCTGCAAGTCACAACGAAATCATGAAAGTCTTCGGTATTGACGGGCTCTCCGAGGCTTCGCCTCGGAGATTGGGTACGAAGACCCCGCGGGACGCAGGGCAAAATTGGGGGGGTGACCATCTCCCCCCCCAAGCCCCCCATCGAGCGCCCGACTGCGGTCACATGTCCAAGGATTTTCAGGTAAACGGGGATAACTACGAGTTCTGTTTTTCCAGGTCCAGTGTGGTGATGTGAACAGCAACCCCGGCTCGCTCGCGTGTCGGTCCATGCCCTGACTCCCTGATCTCGGCAGTGCAGAATCTCCCGATGAAGCTTGAACGGGCGCGAGGTTCCAATTCGAACTAGTGGCTCCAGTGGCTGACGTCTCAGGGCGCACCCTCCCTAGAGAAACCAACCCAGGAAGCGCAACTGTCTTGACGAACAGGCAGACTGATGACTTGCTTTTCACGCCCATGCCAACCCCCAATTCCTCTTGTGTTCAAGGGGTAACCGTTTAAAAACACCCTACACCATGTTGAGGCAAATTGACAAGCAGAATGTACTGAAAATCGCTGGATCAGCGAAACAAGCCTTCCCGGCTCCACTTTCAACCTTTCTTGGTCCTTCCCGGTCTTGTCGGGACAAGAATTCTTTCCAAATCATACCCCCTCGTGATATATACTGCGAGACTCAAGAAATCTCATGTCAGAAGAAGCATGAAGGAGGGGGTCTATTTCAGGTCAAATCATAATCCATTTGAGCGACCTTCACGTAGGACAGGGGCAGAAGGAGACAGTCCGAGTTCAGCGTTTCGGAGACACCGCAACAAGCGACTCGCACACTTCGATCTGAAGACGGCAATGCAGGACGGTGCGAATCTCGACCCCATTTCCAGAGATATGGTCGAAGAGGTACTCGTTCTGATGAGGGAGTACATGAACGCCATTGAGTTGCACTATGATGATTATGATACCAAGTGCGAACTAATTCTTGGTACCTCAACAGTAGACGGAAACGCCCTGATCACGTGGCTGAAAGATGGCTTGGAGTTCACCGAACTGGCAAAGAGATCGGGGAAGGGACGAAACGATCTGCGCAGCGGAAAATGGAGCAAAGCGTAGAAGGTTTTGAGAGCCACCTCAGGTCGAACTGGCCCAGTGTTCCGTCCCCAGTTATGTCGCTCTGCAATGAGTGCTTAAGGAGGCGATTTGCCCAGGACAAAGCTCATGGAACCTTCAAACCGGAGAGGAACTCATCCTCGGTGCCCGAAGGGTCGTGACATGGATCTATTAGCCGGTGTTGAAGGAGGTGGTGAAATTCATGCGTGACGATTTTTCTGAGAAGGTGAAGCAACAATTGGCAAGAAGAGTGGGATACCGTTGCTCAAATCCCGATTGCCGACGCTCGACAAGTGGTCCGAGCCTCTCTACTACCGAGGCAATTAACATGGGAGTTGCCGCACATATTACAGCGGCTTCACCTGGGGGCGCACGGTACGATGCCTCAATGACTTCAGACGCGCGAAAGTCCTATGATAACGGTATATGGCTCTGTGAATATTGCGGTTGTCTCGTGGACAAGGATGCGGAGACTCACCCGGTAAAGTTGTTGCGAGCGTGGAAGACGGTAGCGGAGCAGAGAGCTGGGATGGAGGTTCACCGTCTGGTTTCAGACCAATCTGTTCCATCAGAAGAACACAACAGGATTCCTGAGGACGCAAGAAAACTTTTACAAGAGGCAGATTTCTCGTTGAAGCTGGGACCAAAGTTCCTCCAAAACGGAAAGGTGAAAGAGCATTTTCTCATTCTCGACCACACTGGGCCGAACCTTCCTCATGATGCAATTAAACTGGAGACATCGGAGCCATCGAAGAGATGGCACATCGTATTCGACTACAGTTCATTGAAGCACATCACCTGGAACAAGGTAGCCGGTACCAGGAATAGCGAAGAAAACCCCCGGCACAACGTTCATTCTCTCAGAATCCAGAAAGATGGTGTGCAGGTGGGCAAGGTGGTTATGGACACAAACTGGTCGGGCGATGTCCCCGCCGAATACCTCTCGTATAAATTCACTTACTTTGGCGAGACCCTCAAAGAGGACAAGATACTGATACCTTGATGTCCACTGCACCGGTTGCAGAAAAGGGAGGCGATGAGTCGCAGGACAGAAATCATGGAACCCAATGTTCAGATAGACTACAAAGGTCCAGTGGAAATATCCATGGGTAAACGGGTGCTGTAAAGACTATCCCCAGAATATCTGGTATATCAGAGAACTTACATCTGTCTTTTTCTCAGATGGGCGCTTGCGAGGTCTTCCGGGTTTTGCTTTGCTCAGGTACCGACACGTGATCTTCTCGACCCTTTCCGCAAACGCTCCATCTTCGGCCGGGCGACCGGCCCGTGCCCGTTTTCGGAGCGTGCTCAACCGACCGTCGTCACAGGAGACCAGCAATCGCTCCCAATCCTCGACAAGTTGCACGAGGGTTTACGGTGAAGATTTCTTCGGGAATTGGCTCCTGAATTTGGATTTGGATACTCCCGGCACCTAGGAACTTGAGGCAACGTCCGGATCCCCTGCGTAGTGCGATGGTACGTCCGAACCCCTAATATCTGTGGACATACACCTGTTTCCTACCATGATGGACCCTTAGGAGATCTTCCGGGCTTTCCTTTGCTCAGGTCCCGACCCGGATCTTCTCGACCCTTGCCGTACGCCGCATCTCCGGCCGGGCGACCGGACCGTACCGGATTCTGTTCCACATTACGCGCTGCACGATTCCTCATGAAACACCTTCATAGACCGAACACCACGCTGCGTATTAGACGAGCCACTGTGTCACGCTGCATGAAAATCTCATGACTGCCAAGAAAAACCAGTGTATGTCACAAGATATCACGTTCAAAGAGGCCGAACATTGCTTGGATGAATTGGAGCAGGGCTTGGTGAATGAAATCCCGGCTGAAGAGGTGCTTCGCCGGGCTGAGGCCGCCATCTCGTGATGCTGATCCGATTTCATTGGCTCTCCAATGGTTTCAAGGGTATTCTGTACGAAAACAAGGGGCGAGAGGAAATCCATGAGAGCAAAAGTGACCAAACGCGGTCTTCTTATTCCCAAGGAAATGCTTGCGGGCGCCGAAGAGGTGGAGATCCGAAAGGAGAATCATCGGATTGTCATCTCACCGCTGATTGAGAGCGACCCTATTCATGAGCTTGGTAAACACCCAGTGGAGTGCGGCGTATCGGATGCGTCTGAACATCATGACGGCTATCTTTACGGCGTCAGGTCATGAAAAGGCTGTTCTTGGATACCGGCTTCCTCATAGCATTGGAAGCATCGGGCGATGAACACCATGAGACGGCGCAGGCTCACTGGAATAGTCTGGACACGCCGCTGCCTGTACAGATAGCGACCAGCTATGTATTCGATGAGGTGGTTACCTTCTTCAACAATAGACACCGTCACTCTAAGGCAGTGGAAATCGGAAATATTCTGTTGGAAAGCACGTCGGTGAAAATGGTCCACATTGACGAAGCTCTCTTTCACGAAGCGTGGCGGTACTTCCGCCAGCACTCGGACAAATCGTATTCTCTTACGGATTGTGCATCCTTCGTCGTGATGAAACGATTTCGAATCCGAACGGCTCTAGCTTTTGATAAGCATTTCACACAGGCAGGATTCGATCAGAAGCCTGAAATTGTGCAGTGAGGCTTGACATCTTTGGATTTGAGCGTGAAAAGGGCCGAAAAGCACGCATTCATTATGGGGCGTTGTCCATCATGCGATTCTACATGGGAACTGTGGCCGGGGTGTTTTCCGGCAAGACTGAGGAACGACTCGGAGGCCCGGGCAATGATCGCCCTTCCGATTTGACATGAAGATGACCGGTCCCTGACCGACCGCGGCAAGTGATCCGAGCAGCCTCAGCCAAGCGGTCAATCGTCTGCGCAGGCGTTCGGAATCGCATCCCCGTCTGAAGGCAAAACTTGAGAAGGTAAGAGAAGACCTGGCGCAAATAGAAATATGTCAAGCCTTTTATGGGTGACCCCAGTCACAGTCACCAGTCAGTCAGAGGGTTAGCCTGAGCCCCACTCCAGTACCTGCCGGGCCTTGAACAGTGATGTTCTCTGAATGTCCGGAACTGAATCATGGTACAATTCGAATCCTCTCAACAGCCTTACGAGCTAGACCGTCTAATCCCCAATTCCTCCAGGAGAAAGTTCACGAATTCGTGCGAATCCCTCTTCAGGAAGTCCCTCTCTTCGGGTTCCTCCGGTGCCATGAAGTCTGCCACGAATTTTGGTCCTTCCGAGTACAAATGAGAAAAGCATTTCGCAAGGATGTCCAATCCTTCCCGGACCAGCCCAATTTCCATACACGGCTTAAATTCATCAGCCAGTTCTGCAAGATCGCCGGGATAGTTTTTCAGTCGGTGATAAATGTCGTAAGCGTCTTTCCTTTCCCGTCTATCCCACAACGACAGACTCTTAAGGATTAGGAAGGGAACGGTCGATGCCACCTGAACCGACACAACGCCTCTCTCGCCGTCCGGAAGCTCTCCCTCTATTTCTCTTTCGACAGTGTGAGCAAACGCGAAGTCGCCGCCTTTCAGCGTCAGGGCATCAGCACCATGAATCGTACGGTAAGTCCCGCCGGAAGAATTCTCTGAGGTCTCAGGAGTGAGCAAGTCTACTCCGACCCCGACCGGCCCGATATCGGTGATGACTGTTCTGTGATATTGAAAGCGCTCCTTGCCTTGCTGATAGCCGTTTGAAGTGAGGGCTTCCATAAGTGTAGTTTCTTTGTGCCCGCCTATCTTTGGAACGTCCAATAACAGATCGACGTCTACTGTTCCGCAATGGGGCAAGATGCCTCTGGACGGTAAGAGATCGGCCGCCCAGCCACCTATGACCACCACTGACGCGCCGTGATCTTTGAGTAATCTGATTGCCTCAAGCAGTACGCGTCGTGCTGCCTCGACAGCGTGGACTTCCGGCTCTACCATGATGGTCGAATCACCCTTTCCATAAGCTCTTTGGCGGCTTCCTCGCCTCTGCCTCGCTCGCCCACAAGATCCAGATAGACTTGTATGGGAGAGGCCACCTGAATTCCATTCAGATCACGAGAACCGTAATATACTCCCTCGTCGTAGGGGGTTAACAAAGTCACATTGGCTCCACTGGTCACTTTCTTGAGATTAAGGAAATCCGCCGGGTCTTCGCGGCTCTCATCCACGTAAGCCATCATCTTGGAATAACGCACAAATGGAGCCATTCGGTCTGCGCCTGAAAACCCGGTCAACGCATACTTGATCCCCCTTTTCGATTAATATCTCTGCTACGCCGGCTTCGAGTCCCGGAATCGTTTTTATGGAATAGAAGTTGCGTACTCTATTCCTGCGGTATGTATAATTGTCGGCCCAATTGGTCAGTAGAGCCTCAGGGTTGACCAACCCTCACGCCCTTCTCTCCCTGTACTATCCATTCCCGGTCGGCGAGGATACTTTTCACTTTAGCAACTAAACCGAGGCTTACTCGGGCTTCCTCCGATAGCTGCTTGAAGCCTCCACGCTATCTTTGGATTCGACAGAAGTACCCGTAGGATCCGAGTCGCCTTGGGGGAATACAGGGACCGTAATTCCCTCTTGTCCGAAAAAGGATTAGGATGACCTGTCTTCTCGATATAGACTTGCCCGAAAGAGAGATGGCAATTCCCCGCGAGGTCCAAATATCCAATTCCCTCGTGGGTGCATACTTGCGCTGCCTTCGGAGATATGTAAGGTGCAGCAAATACCGGATACACGTGTGGATACTTGTCTCTGTATCGCAAGAGCTGGTTTACCGCATTTCTGGCTATTCGTGGTTGTCCCACGGGTTTGCATTCGATGATGATCCCATTTCTTCCCCATCGGGTAAGTTCACTCTTGCCACGAGATCCGGTTTCATATCAACCCGATCCGGCTCGGAAATTATTGACATACCTTTCACGAACGGCACGTTCTCCAGACATCCTTTGAGAGCCTCAACGGTTTTTTGCTCTAAGTGCTTTCCGGCTATTTTCACTATGAGGACTCCCTTCACCGGATGGTGAAACCATTGATGAGAGTACAGTAACCTGGTCCTGGTAAATCTTCAACCAAAATATTGTTTTCACCAAACGGTGAAAAATGAAATATTAGTGAAAATATTTCGCCCGTGCCCGGAAAGCCTCAGAAATTCCTAAGGACCATGTTTCAGAAACGCCAAGGATTGATGTACCTCTCGTGCCGGTGACCGCAGCCGGGACCAGGGCCTATAGCGAACCATTTTGAACTGCTCCTCCAAACTGCGGATATCCGGGGACATACACCTGCTTTCTTTCCAAAGATGGACGCTTACGAGGTGTTCCTTTGCTCAGGTCCCGACCCGTGATGCTTCTCTACACTTGCCTCAAACGCTGCATTCTCCGGTAGGGCGACAGGCCCGCACCGGACTCTGTTTCACATAACGCGCTGCCCGATTCTTCATGACGTTCATGGAGCGGTT
>CAXXIU010000014.1:0-23456 GCA_963675835.2 Desulfomonilaceae bacterium | reverse complement strand
CTCGCAGGAAATGATTCGTATGGCAATACGGAGACTGGGTGCCGCGCATTTTGGTTTTTGCTAAGGAGTTGATAATATTAGTTGTACTCCGAGGCCCTTTGTGCTTTGATAGGTGTGCTGACAACCAACAAAGCTATAGGAGGCCTCGGATGGAGAAGAAACTAATGCAAGCAGGGCAAGAATTCAACGAACTTCTGGAATATGTGACGGATAGATCGCGGGACTTGGAGATTCACGATGCGGAGCACGGTATCTTTCGGCGACTTCTCAGCTTGGGACGGACCCTGCTTGAGTTGTTCGTTGCCTCTGTTGGAGATGGGGATCTTAGACCGACGGTCCTGGATGGGGACGGCCGTGTCTATCAGTATCGTAAGTGCTCATCGAGGCAATACCTGTCGATATTTGGACAGATTTTAATCGAGAGGGCGCACTATGGGAGACCAGGGGCAAAAGGGATCTTTCCGCTGGATGCGCATCTGAATCTTCCTGCCACAAAGTATTCGTATCTCCTTCAGGACTGGCTTGCCGATCAAGCCGTGCAGACGACTTTTGGTTACACCGTGCGGTGGGTGAAGAAAATCTTGGGCCTTGAGATACCTCACCGAGCCGTTCAGAGGATTAATCTGTCCACCAGCGATACGGTTGGTCAATTCGTTGATTCGCTTGAGCCTCCCGCTGTTGAAGAGGAAGGATCTATACTCGTTCAGTCGGCTGACGGCAAGGGGATTCGCATGTGCCCCAAGCACCGGAATCCGGACGCTGTGCGTACGAAAGATAACCCCGGCAAGAAGCGGTCCGCGTGCGTGACACGAGGCTACAGCACCGACCCGTATGATCGTACACCCAAAGAGATCATGGACACCTTCGTCGAACCTCCTGAAAGGCGCACCCGGAACAAGAGCAAGCATCGCAAACCCTGCCATCGAAGGACGATCGCGTCGCTTACCGAATCGAAGTCCTATCTGTTTGGCAAATGCGACCAGGCGGTCAAACCACGCATTCATGAGAGCACCGAGGAGAAGGTGGTTCTCATGGATGGCGAGAAAATACTGTGGAAGCTCTCAGCAAAGCACTTCCCCGGCTGGACCGAGATCCTGGATTTCACCCACGTGGTAGACAGACTCCGGCTCACCGCACAGTTGCTCTACAAGCCCGGCAGCCGTGCCGAAAAGGAATACGTCCGGGCAACTGGAGAGGCCTTGCTTGAAGGACATTTGGATTGGGTGATCGAGGAGTTCACGACGTTGACGCAAGATGGGCGCCTTTCCGAGGCCGCTGCTCACGATCTTGAACACAAGGTGCTTGGATACTTCAAGAACAATCGACGGCGCATGGCCTATGATAAGTATCTGGCACGAGGACTCCCCATAGCTTCGGGCATCATTGAGTCTACGTGCGGCAATCTCATCAAGGACCGAATGGAAGGCGCAGGCATGGCATGGTCCGTAGACGGAGCTGAAGCGATGGTTCGCCTCAGAGGCGTCTTCATCGACGAACTTTGGGAAGAATTCTGGGATTTCAGAACCGACAGCGAAAAGAAAAGACGCTATGCCAACTACACTCACACTGAGATCAATCGGGAACATGAGCACGAGATTCAACAAGCCGCGTGATATCGAATAATAACCGATTCGCGCAGCACCCACGGAGACTTCTCTTCGGCGAAACCAGCCATCTCTGCACATGATTCAATGTTGCAGACTTTGCCTTCGAGGGACACCATGTTGTGGCTATAGCCTGACATGCGGGGCATATCTTCCATCTGGAAAAAATAGGCTTTCGGCTGCCCGGTTTCCGATATCCACCGAGCGATCAGGTCTCGAGGTAAACCTTCCTTATAGTCCGAATAGGGCAACGAATTAACCGAATGCACGTAGCCGCGGGAGTTGATGGCAATGGAGTTGCCTCCCAGGCCTCCGGCATAATAGAGATCCAGAATCGTCAACTCCGGAAGGCTCTTCTTGATGATGAAGAGCGTGTCCGCGCTTTCGGGCGAGTCATCCTCATTATGACCGATCAAGAGGCCTCCGTTCGCTATCACCGTCGTACAGTGGTTACGAGGCCTATATGTCCAATCGTGGTTATCACAGATATTGTCCATGTCATACCCCATAGCGATCCACCACATCTCGTGGCATTGCACTTGGGCTCCCCTTGCATATCCTTTCAGCTCCTCCGCCACCTGCGGGAGATTTTCCTCGACCATCTTGATACCACGTTCATAGATGTTCATGTACCAACGATCTCTTATGTCATGTCTTCTACGCAACTCCCTCACGGCACAGTAGATAGGCTGTTGAAACTCCTGCCCGAGCGCTAGACCCATTTCATAGTGGTTATCGGCATTGATCTCGTGGTAGATATTCAAATCCATTTGCAGAACCTCCCGGACAGATATCCGACCGTGTGCAGAGAATGGTGGATCCGGCAGTGAGGTGTGCGTCCCGTCCCCCCCGGTTGATGGACAACGGTATCCGGATTATGCGGCGGTCTTGCCATTCCGACGCTCTCGGCGCAGTCGAGGAGTCGAAGGATGCCTCCGCCGATCCCTAGAATGGCGCCAAATGGAGTCTACACGACGTGCCCCAGGCAAAAACGTCGTCACACTGATGAAAAGGCCCCTATTATCCTGTTCCCGAGCGTACCTCACGCTCCGCCGCTCCGTCAAGCATCTTTGCACACTGCTCGCCGGCCGAATACGGCGCAGTGACCTCGAGCCGGAGGAAACGCAGAGTACTACTTTTCCTTTGACATGAGGCGTTACTAATGCTAAAAATAGTCACAGGGTGACTAGTCAAGGCATGACGATGCAGTGCGGGCCGAGGATGCCGGTTTTCGGAACGATCCACCAACAAGAAACTCTTGGAGGGTTCCTTGAGAGAGTCGACGCACTCCGGATATTTAGGACAAGCCCAAGCCGGCTCTCATGGTTTTGACGGGAGGGGGAACTCTCTTCCGGCAGGTAGGACGAGGTAAGGCGAGGTAATGAATGCCATGCAGGAAACGCAACGGAATCGGTCGGGAACAGTAGCTCAGATCAGGGCAGATGAGAGATTCAAGAACAGACTTCTCGCAGACCCGAAGTCCGTGTTGAAGCAAAATGTGCCGTGCCGAACGGCTTTGACGGCGAGAAGATGAATACGATTAAAGGTCTGACGCCGGACCTGGAACAAAAGCTCGGTAGATTTCGGGAAGAATGGTTTCAATGGGGGATCTGTACCGATCGTGCGGATCGTCTTAAAGCGGAGACGGCGATCTCCGAAATGTACCGGCGATCTAGGAAAGAGCGGCCTAGAACTTTCGTTTGGTGTGAATCTCCGGCCGCTGCCTTAATAGATCTCCAGGCTTTGAAGCATTCAGTGCGCGGAGATGATCTGAAAGCCCCTCTCTGGGGCAGTTTCTACTGGAGTCGCGGGGAAGTTGCGCGGGACCGCTTCTGGGAGTTTTTTCGGAGTAGACACCGGGGTCCTCTCCGGCACGGTCTCCGGGAAGATTTCCGTAGCAGACTCTGTGATCCTCTCCGGGACCGTCTCAAGAAGAGTCTTCGAGACAGTATCCGGGACGGCATCCGGGACCCTATTCGAGGTCGTCTCCACGATACGTTCCGGCGTAGTCTTCGTAACAGTCTCCCGATCAGTCGTCTCGACGGTTTCGAGAAGAGCCTCCGTGAGCAATGGTATGGGCAACACGATTCTTATTGGATTTCGTTTGATCTATTTTGCCGTGACATCATGGGGGTGAAGTATGAAAGCCGAGAATCGGAGGATTTGGACCTTTGGCGTGATATTGCACAATCAGCAGGCTGGTGGTGGCCGTACAAGGATTTTTGTGTTATTGCCGAACGCCCGATTGCAGTGCGCATGCAGGAATGGTCGGTAAATGGACACAGATTGCATTGTGACGATGGTCCGGCTTTGGCATTTTCGGACGGTTGGAAGGTGTATGCTTTAAACGGCGTTTGTGTGCCGACCGAAGTAGTCGAGACTCCGGCGGCAAAACTCGATCTCCATTTGCTTCTGCGGGAACGGAATGCGGAGATCAGGCGTGAAATCTTCCGGAAAATCGGTATCGAAAGGATAATGTCCGAGCTAAGAACCGAGATCCTTGATGAGAGAAACGGGTATCAATTGCTGATACCGGATTTACAGGATGGAAGAAGAAGACCCTATCTGAAAATGCTGAATCCATCAGAGGCCATATGGCACATTGAGGGAGTGCATCCTGATTGCAGGACGGTTTTGGAAGCGCTCGAATGGCGCAATAACGACAACTTGGAAACGGAGATTCTGACATGAAGGCGATTCAACAGGGAGACGTAAGGATTAGGCTACACAAAGGGCCGCTTCCGAAAGGGGCCGTGAGATCGGATCACGCTGTTCTGGCGGAAGGAGAGGCCACGGGCCACAGGCATCAGGTTATTGGAGAGAATGTAACCGTATGGTTATACACTAACCTTCTTTACATTGATGCCCCGGCCGGGGCAATAATCACGCACAATACCCATAAACCGATTTCGGTTCCGCCTACCGGGCCTGGAAAGATGCATGAAGTGGAGATCGTCCGAGAATACGACCATTTTCAGGAAGAGGCTCTCAGTGTGCATCGGGTGGCGGATTAACAGATTATAGGTAACCGGAATTGAACGTGAGCCGACTACGTTTGCCTTGTTCTTACAAGCAGTTGGTGTTTCAATTTCTAAAATCGGATCTCTTAGTGCGACTGCCCAATTGTGAACTCCTGACGGCCGGAAAGGTAGGCAATCCCGGCCTGACCGGAATGATGATCGCAAAGGCCATGGGCATGTCGGTTCGACGGTTGAGCGATATCTTTTCCAGGGAAGGAACCGGCATCGCCGCCCTCTCAAGAGATCCACGTTTTTGCGTGGAACCCACGTGGCAACGTCTCCCGCCGATGGCTTGAGTCGGATGGGTGCCGGCCGCGTGCCGCTCCAAGACTATGGCGGCAGCGGCCGGCAACGAGTCGGCTTGATCTCGACTCACTTCGCTTTCTTCATCCACTCGGGAAGCTTTATTGAGCCGTCCGAGATGGGGGCGGGGAACACTATGACTCGCTTGCCGCCGTCCCTCCATTGGAATGTACAACTGACCGCCGTCTTCCGAGGATCGTCACCGTAAACGACCTGATTGGCGTCATTGAACTTGATCCTGCCAATAACGCCGGCCCGGTCTGTCTTCTTTATTTCCGCCGCCAGCTTCTCAGGATCCACCGTGCCGGCTCGTTCAATAGCCTCAGCCAGAATGTAAACCGCGTCGTACGATGGGGCGGGACCGTGACACGCTTGAACGGGCACGCCATACTTTTTCTTGTAAGCATCGTAGAATTTCTTGGATGGAGGGTACTTGTCGCTGGCCATGGCGTCGCCCAGCTCGTATACGACATTCAGCATACCGCCGATCTTGCCGTCAAAGGTCTTCCAGGTCTCGGTGCCTGCCATAGGTGCCATGGATCCGGCTATCAGAGCAGGAATTTTCATTGCGATAGCCTGCTTGACCAGGATCCCGCCCTGGGGCATATCGAAGAATACGAGTATGATCTGAGCCCCTTTGCTTTTCGCCTTGGAAAGGCCGGCTGAAAAATCCGATGCCCCCGTCGGGTACGCTTCGCTTCCCACACGTTCGAAGCCGAACTTAGCAGCCGCCACTTCGGCCGTCTTGTCTGCGCTGGCACGGGCCCAAAGCACATCCTGATGCATGGTGAACAGTTTTGTGAACCCGAACTGGTCCTTCATAAATCCAAGAGTGTCCGACACGTCCTTCACCATGTACATCGCGTTATATGATACACGGAAGATGTACTTGAACTTTTCCGGTTCCTGCTTGATCACGGCCCCCGACTTGGGTGACATGGCGATTGTTCCGAGCAAGGGGACCTTGTATTTTGCCATTATGGGCATGCTTGCAAGCAAAGCCTCGGACCTGAACGGCCCAACCACCAGAGCGGCGGGCTTCTTTTCAGTGATAAGCTTCTCCACCCCAAGGAGGGCTTCAGTAACGGGAACCCCGGGCGAGGAGTCCCTCAAATCAATGGCTTCAACCTTGAGCGGTCTCTTGACGCTCCCAACTTTGACTCCACCTTTCGCGTTGATTTCATCAACCGCCATTCCCACACTTCTGAGCGACTCTTTTCCTTCCAACGCCGTCAGAGAGGTTGGCACTCCTATGATGATAGGTTCTTCTCCCAATACCGGTTTTGCAGTGAAACCGGCACACAAGACGACAACCGCCATGAGTGCAAATAGCTTGTTCACAGGACCCTCCTATGTGAATTAAGGTTAAGAAGTTAAGGGGTTAGCTGGTTAGCGACACGAAACGTATCCGTAAAACGTCCGACGTGCCGGGCCGACTAAATCCCTATCTCCCTGGCAACCACAACACGCATAATGTCAGGAGTTCCGCCTCCGATGAGGGGGAAGTAAGAGTCGCGAAGGAACCGCTCGACGGGGTATTCCGTCATTAGACCGTAGCCGCCGAAGATGGAGAGCGCCATGGAGCAGATCTTGTTCGCCGCCTCACAGACAATGATTTTGGTGAGCGCCGCCTCTTTGGATACCTTTTCTCCTCGATCCGCTTTCCCGGCAGCGTAGTAGAGGTAGAGTTCCGAGGTCTCCAGCATAGCCAGCATTTCCGCAAGTCGGAAGCGCACCGCCTGGAACTTGGAAATCGGTCTTCCGAACTGTTCTCGCTCCTTTGAATACTGGAGCGCCGCTTCATAGGCAGCTTTGGCCAATCCCAGTGAAGTTGCTCCCGTCATGATCCGGTCTGCTTCCAGGTGTGGCATCACGCCGAGGAGGCCGGCATTTTCTTCGCCGAGCATATGGTCCTCGGGAACTACGAGGTCCTCAAAAACGAGTTCCGCGGTGTCCGAACAATGCGTCGTGAACTTGCTCAGTCTCTTGCCCACGCGGAATCCTTTCATGGCCGTATCGACCAGGAAGATCGAGATCCCCTTCATTCCCTTTTCAGAGTCCGTTTTCGCAACAACCGTGATGAAATCCGCTATCGTGCCGTTGGAAATAAAAGTCTTTGTCCCGTTGAGAACATATGAATCGCCGTCCCGCAATGCTCGCGTGCGTACTGCCGCAGCGTCGGAACCCGCCCCCGGCTCGGTCAAGGCAAATGCTGCGATCTTTTCGCCTCGCAGAGCCGGAACCAGATACTTCTGCTTCAGGTTCTCGGAACCGAAGTGATAGACGGACAGAAGGGGAACAGACGTCGTCATTGCAACCGTTGCTGAAAACCCGGCCGACACTTTGGCCAACTCCTCCACCAGGATGCAATGATAGGTGTTGGGTTGATCCACACCCGCCCCACCGTATTCTTCAGGGAACTTCACCCCAAGAAAACCGAGTTCGCCCATTTCTCGGATGAGATCCAGAGGCGGCTCTCCGGTCTTGTCAAGCTCTTCGGCAATCGGCGCCAGCCGTTCCTGCACGAACCGGGCAACGTGCCGACGAAATTCTTCTGCTTCCCAAGTTAATCCAAGATCCATTTTCTGCTCCTTCTTTTCGTGCCGGGCGCGACCCTGCAAATTGCTCAGACGCTTGGCGAATAGGATTCTCTTATTGCGGGAGAAGTCCGGATAAGGCCTCGCCGAGTGAATGATGGACTACTTCGTCAATTCGCCGTTCCGGCGACAAGGAGATCGAATCGGCCTCCGCTCGGCGGGCATACCTATATATACATGTATGTAGAGTATAACACGCCGAATCAAACTCCCCACGCAATTAACCTATTAATAGGCCTTGTCTGAACCTCAGGTATCCGGAGTGCTTAGGTTTTTCTCGCCTTCTTCATCTTTGCCGATGCTCCGGGTTCGCGTTGATTGCCTTTCTTCTTCCCCTGTGATTGCCCACTTTGAGTGTGTGCGCCGGCGTCATTCCCAAGGCAGTGGGCTCGCCACGAAATCCCGGGCTTCATAATCCCCGAGAAGAACATCTCTTCCATGGTGTCCATCAGGCTTTCGAGAGTTTCGGGTCTGGAAGGATCGAACCACGTGTACGGCCACGTAACCATACCGATAAGGTTGAACGCCACAAACAGGTCCGGTAATTCTTTGATCTTACCTGCCTCTCTTAGTTCACGAATTGCTTCACGGACCGATTCGAGCACATCGGACCAGTTGCTGCGCACCCATGCTTCGTGTTCCGGTGAAAGGTAGGGTGTCTCATTTATCAACACCTTGGGGTCTCGATACAAGCACACGGCACGCGCGTACATCCGAATGAACACATGTAACCTTAGCAACGGATCCTTTGTTTCTCGCATGCGGGCCACTATGGGTTGAATGTGAGTTTCGATGCTGTCTTTATGGATCGAGAAAAGAATATCTTCCTTACCTTCAAAATACCAGTAAAGCGTGGGCCTTGCTATTCCCAAGGCCTCGCACAAGTTTGTGGTCGACATGCCATGGTACCCTTTACTCAGGAACAAATCCATGGCTTTTTCCTGAATTTCGGCCCTGCTTGTCCTGACGGGGGTTCTTCGATTGGTATCCGTTTTCTGCTTGGTTATCGAACGAGACATGAATTGAACCTGATCTCACGGAATGATCTGCGTGCGAAAAATTGCCGAGAATCGGGTGGCTGCCGGCATGCCGGAGAGGTGATAGGAAAGACCAATTGAGTCTCCGCCTCGCGACGTGCCCCTTCTGAATCCGGCCGACTATATACATGTCTGTATATAGTGCAGGGACGGAAGATTCCTGTCAAGTTTTTTTTGCGATCACGGATTGTTCCGTGCCTCCTCCGGAAAACCCCTTCGTTCTTAGTGCGGGAGTCCTTCACGAGTCATTCTTCCGGGCTACATAGATCAGATGCTGGCCCAGACGGCCGATCACGGGAAACTGAGTGATAACCTTCTCCAATGGGGCCACATATCTTCTTATGCGTTTCGCGTCGCCCCGGCAGAGAGTCTCCACAAGGAGATAGGGGAAGATCTCCATCTCGAAGCTGCCGCTGTGAATGGTACGGAAACCGGCCTCGCCGAGCATCCGTTGCAGCCGTTGGTGGGAGAAGTTGTAGTGGATGGCGTATTCGGGTTCGGGATTTCGCCGGTTGTATTCCTCTTGGGCGTGGAGGTTATGGTAGCCCGGGAGGATACGGTCATCCAGGAGGCTGAGCAACTTCTCCAATAGGATGAAGGGGTTGTTGCCGTACGCCAAGTTGTGGCGGCTGGGGACGGTGAGTATGAGAAGACCTTGGCCGGCTAGGAGTTCATGGCAAGCGGCAAGCCCCTGGGCCGGATTGACCAGGTGCTCCAGGACTTCCGTCATGACTATGCAGTCGAAGCTTTGCGGACGCATCGGAGGGTGAGCCGCGTCCGCACAGAGCAAACCGATCCGATCGTCGATTTCGCGTCTGAACGCCTCGCTGACGGCCCAGGCTAGTTTCAGGTCGTCCAGATCCAGACCGACCGATCTCGACCCGAGCTGTTCCGCCGCGTACATGGTGTTCTTGGCGAACCCACAGCCCATATCCAGAACTCTGCGGGAATCCTTGGCGAACCGATCCAACAGAGACTGCACCCGTTCATATCTGACGTAGTAGAAATACCGGTCCAAGCCTTCACGCACGAGGGCTCGTTTTTCAGAGGTATTGAAGGCGTCAAGACGGCTGTATTTCAATTCAATCCGCCTCACCTCCGGGAGTGTCATTCTGTCACGGATAGGTCTGGAATGTCGGTAGTTAAGAATCGCTTCCATTCTGTAGAGGAGATAGGAGCAAAGGAACAGGGATATGACAAGACCGGCGACCACATGGGTGCCGCACCAGAGCAGATCCAGCAAGAGTATCGCCCAGAATCCCATCTCAATGCAGGCTCGTCTCATGCGCTTGGAATATTGCATGGCACTATTCGGACATCTTCAACAGGATGCCGGACTTGCGGGAGTGGTGCAGGGCATAGGCCAGGGTCAGAGATGCCGGGGCCAGATAAACGGCAAGAAGACCGTACCCTGTGACCAACGGGTGAGAACTGGTGGGAGAGAAACCATAAAAAGAGCGAAAGTACTCCAGGAAATAGGTGAGGGGGATCACGAAAGACACCATTCTTATTGATTCAGGCAGCACCTCTACCGGGTAATAAATGCCGCTGACCAAAGTCAGAACACTCACAATGGAGTTGGCAGCGACATGGGAGCGTCCTCCGAACCGAAACGCCAAAGCGCACACCAGAATGCCGACCACCGCGGCGGTGAGTGTCAGGCCCGTGAAAAAGAGAGTCAGTGGCAAGAGACCGCTGTCCAGGAAGCGGAATCCAAAGGCATAGGCGCTGAAGACCGACAGCAATGCGAAAACCAGAATGGAGTGCGCCACCCCCATGGCCCATGTGCCCGCAATAATGTGAAACGGTCCTATGGGGGCCGCCATCTCGTGTTTGAGGCTCTTGTTCCATACGCTGTACAGAATCACGTACGAGATGTCCAACTGGCCGATTTGGACTACGCTCAGCGCAATGACCCCCACGAGAATGAAGGCCGTCATCTCCGATCCCAGGGAGAGGAAGCGTGTCAACAGTCCCACGGAGACCAGCCCTATGGCCGGCCAGAAGAGGATCTCGAACAAGTGGTAGAGCCTTTTCTTGGTGATCAGCCATATTTTGTAAAAGAATCCGCTAATCTGAATCAGGTCGGTTCGCCAGTTCAACGAAAACGTCTCCTAGAGTGGGCTTGGTAACCTCGACACTCTCTATGAAAGAGCCCGCGTTCAGTGCGGCCTCCAGAATCGGGTTAAGATTCTCGACCGAGGAATCCATCCTGCAGGTGAGTTGCCCGTGGTCGGAGGAGATGAGGGCATAACCGTCCAGGCGTTCCGTTACTTCCGCCAGACGTCTCAGGTTTCGGCCCCGAACGATCAGCCTCTGCTGAAAGGAGATGCTCCTCTTCAAATCTTCCGCCTTGCCCATTCGGATGATGCGACCGTCCTTGAGAAAAGCGATGCGCTCGCTCATCTGTTCGGCCTCGTCCATCTGGTGCGTAGTGAGAACAATGGCGGTGCCGTGCTCTCGGCGCCACTGAAGCAAGCGGGAGCGGACCAAGAGCGCCACCGCAGGGTCCAGTCTGCTTGTCGGTTCATCCAGGAAGAGTATCCTTGGATCGTTTACCAGCGATTTGGCCAGCGCAAGCCTTTGCTTCAAGCCGGTGGACAACTGATTGAACGGCACCTTTCGGTGCGATTCGATTTCAAAGAACGCGATGAGTTCATTGATTTTTTTCTTGCGCACTCTTCCGGGCAAGTCATACAGCATCCCAAAGTAGTTGAGGGTTTCCTCCGCGGTAAAGTTGTCCGGCAGGTTGGCATGTCCGCTGCTGAAGTTGACCGTTGCCCGTATCTTGCGCCTGTCGGAGTGCAGATCCAACCCCCAGACTTTTCCGCCGCCTTTGTCCGCATAGAGAAGACCGGCCAGGATGGAGATGAGCGTCGTCTTGCCCGCCCCGTTGGGGTCGAGAACGCAGAAGACGCTTGCCCGCTGGATGGTCAGATCGATCCCTTTGAGCGCGTGAGCCGCGGGCTTTCCTCGCAACGAAGGATAGATCTTCTCGATACCGTGTATGTCTACGGCAGGCTGTTGCATCACCTTCCAGTCTGAATCCTGGGACGCTGCACGGCTACAGGCCCGTTTGGAGGACCACGGGGCCGGCATTCCCATGCCGGATCTCCACCACTTTGCGATGGCTTAGTAATTGGTTGCGCAAATACGGTCGCACAACCTGAGGCGTTTTCCCGGCGTAGGCCGGGAACCAGTCTTCTCTTCCCGGACCCCGGCGTGCGCCGGGGAGAAGGCGGGCAGCGACTGTGTTTCTTGTCAAGGAAAAACTACCTGGAAAGGCTGTTTTTTCTTGAGCATGGCGTTTAGGATAACAATCATCTTGCGCATACAAGCCGTGATTGCAACTTTGAAAGGTTTTCCAGCCTCAATGAGGCGTTGATAGAAAGGCTTAATGACTACGTTGGACGTTATGGCGGAGACTGCAGCCATATACAGGGTTGCGCGTACATCCGCTCGACCACCCGAAATCTCGCGCTTGCCTTTCTTCTTTCCACTGTCTTTGTTCAGTGGAGCCAGGCCGACGAGGCGGCTGATTTCATGACGACCGACTTGTCCCAGTTCGGGCAGTTTTGCCATGAGGACCCTGGCAGTTATAGGACCCACGCCTTTGAAGGTTCGGAGGAGTTCCTCCGTCTCACGCCACAGAGGCGATTTCCTTATTTAGGGCTGTTATGACCGTTTGAATGCTGAGCCGCACGCGATTGGAACGGGCCCGATGGAGGCGATTCTTTTCTGATGCACGCAAATCAACGAGCTGTCTTCGACGCGTTACGAGTTCCTTGATCTGCTTTTCGTCCTCCGTTGGCAGCGGCTTCGGTATGGGCCTGACCGTTTGGGCAAAACGTGCCAGCACATAAGCATCGATGGCATCTGTCTTGGCTCGTTTTCCGATGCCTTTGGCAAAGTCCCTCACCTGGCCGGGGTTGACGATAGCAACCGGCAGGCCGGCGAGACCCAATTCGGCTGACACGGTAATCTCGTAGCCGCCGGTGGCCTCCATCACGATTACCATGGGGTTCTCTGCGTGGAGGGTCTTAATCAGCGAGGCGATGCCTTGGGCATCATTCTTGACGGTAGTGTGCATGCCATTTGGCAGCACATGAGCATCCAACTGATCTTTAGAGATATCTATGCCAACAAAAACTTCTTCGTGCATGTGTAACATCCCACCCTTGTGGATACGGACTTCAAAGCGAGTCCAGGCGACTGTTCGGGCTTCTTACACGAAGGCCTCCGGCGATCCAGCTGCCCGGCAGTCTCAAAGGACCAAGGGACGAACGATCTACCGGTGCCCCTGCCCGACTCCTGCAGAGAGTCTGGCAGCCGTGCACCCCCCCCCCTTTTTCTAACTGACTGTAACCCACACTTGACGCCGTCAACGTAGTGGGTTATAGAGGGGGGCATGAGGTTATGTGGCCAGGCAATAGGTTCGGAGGTTATTGATGGGATCAAGGCTACGTTGGAAGCTGATCCGCAGATTTCTCGTCGTAGGTTGTCCCGCCGAGTATGTGAGTGGCTCGACTGGCGCGGGCCCAGCGGTAAGCTGCAAGACGGGAGCTGTCGCAAACTCTTGTTGGAGTTGGATAGGCGGGAAATTGTTCGGCTTCCAGAGATTGATCCTGTTCCCGGGTTTGGGACGAATCCCAGGACCACACCGTACGAATTGCCTGCGATTTCCGAGGTTGAGTGCGAACTGCATGAATTGGGCAAGATTGATTTCCTTCCGATTGTGAATTCACGAAGCGAGGAGGCGCGTATATGGAAAGCACTGATGGAGGAATTTCACTATCTCGGTAGTGGACCGCTGTGCGGGCCACGGATCCGCTACCTCGTTCGAAGCAGAAAGTTCGGATGGTTAGCCGCACTGAGTTTTTCCGGGGCCACCAAACGGATGAAGCAACGAGATAAATGGATCGGCTGGACTGAAAAGGCCCGATATGCCAATGTTCACCGAGTGGTCTGCAATAGTCGATTTCTGATACTTCCGCAGATACGGGTAAAATACCTTGCGTCCCATGTTCTGAGCCGGACCATGGCGCGGCTGGGCAACGATTGGAATGATGAATATGGGTACATTCCGGTCCTGGCAGAAACCTTTGTCGACCCTGCGCGTTTCAACGGAACATGTTATCATGCATCCAATTGGACCTACGTAGGCGACACCGCAGGACGGTCAAGGCAGTTTCCTAACGGTAAAACCTCCACCGGCAAGAAGAAGATTTTCTTGCATCCTTTGAGGCGTAACTGGCGGGAAATCCTCTGTGCGGAGGCGCCAAGGCGTCTTGAGATGACAGACGGGCCCGACCATTTCAAGAGTTGGGCCGATGAGGAGTTTGGAGCACTGGATCTATTTGACCGACGACTCACGGCAAGGTTGCTGGAAATCGCCGAGGACTTTTTCGCTCAGCCCGGGGCATTGATTCCGCAGGCCTGTAACGGCTCCACTGCCAAGGCCAAGGGGGCATATCGTTTCTTCGACAACCGACAGATTGATATGCAAGTCATTCTCAAGCCTCACGTGGAAGCTTCGGCCCGACGGATCAAAGAGCATGAGGTCGTGTTGGCGGTGCAGGACACCACAACGTTGAACTACACATCGCACCCGAACACGCAAGGCATCGGCCCGATCGGCACGAAGAAGCAGAAGGGTAAGGGACTGCTGTTACACGATACCATGGCATTCACGCCGGAAGGCACGCCTCTTGGGCTTTTGGATGTGCAATGCTGGGCTCGCGACCCTGCTGAGGCCGGTAAGAAATATCGACGCAAGGAATTACCAATAGAGGAAAAGGAAAGCGTCAAATGGCTCAAGAGCTACCGTGCCGTGGCAGAGGTCCAAGCCCTTTGCCCTGATACGAAGCTGGTGAGCGTGGGAGATCGGGAGTCGGACATCTACGAGCTCTTCTATGAGGCGCAGATTGATGAGGCAGGACCGGATCTGCTGGTCAGGGCGGAGAAGACCAGGAACAGACAGGTCGAGCAGGAACATCTTTGGACCAGGATGGGTAACTTGCCCGTAGCCGGCGGCCTGGTAATCCAGGTACCTCGGAGGGAATCCCGTGCTGCTCGCCGCGCTCGGCTGGAGGTGCGTTATGCTCCTGTGGAGCTTCAAGCGCCCAAGGGAAAGAAGCTTCCTTCGGTGAAGGTTTGGGCGGTTTACGCTCGGGAGATAGGAGTTCCTAGTGATGCGGAGCCGGTTGAGTGGATGCTTCTGACCACGGTAGAAGTAACTTCCTTTGAACACGCCCTCAAGATATTGCGTTGGTACGAAATCCGCTGGAACATTGAGATTTACCATCGCATTCTGAAAAGCGGATGTCGTATTGAGGATCGAAGGCTCAACACTGCCGACCGCCTCGAGGCATGTTTAGCCATAGATATGGTTGTGGGTTGGCGGGTATTTCGTCTGGTAATGCAAGGGCGTGAAACGCCCAATCTCCCCTGCGACGTCATTCTGAGCGAGGACGAATGGAAGGTATTGTGGGCCGTTGACAAGCAACGGCCGCATCCGGAGGAGGTGCCTTGCTTGATCTGGGCGGTTATCGCCATAGCGACTCTCGGGGGCTTCTTGAACCGAAAAAGGGACGGAGATCCCGGCCCCACAACCGTTTGGCGCGGTCTGGAGCGACTCTTGGACATGGTTCTGTTCTATAAGATCGGAATGCCTGCATTCGTTCAGAGAGAGTGACCATAATGACGGCGTCACGTACGGGGCAGAGTCAGTTGCCAAAGGGGGGTAACAGCCAGTCCCCCCTTTAATAAAGGGGGGTTAGGGGGGATTTCCTCTGAAATCCACTTCATCCCGCCTTCAGCGCGGAATTCACTTCGATCTGCCAATTTTGAGACACTCTCCGGGGGCCTGCCCCTACAATCACTGTGCGCATCTCTGGGGCGCCGAGAGCATTGCAGGATGTGGTGAGCGGAGCAAACCGTCCCGCGTCTCCGCGGGATTCGAGGTCTTTCCGCGATCCCCGCCGGTGCGGAATTCCTCTAATTCCTTAACTTACGTGGATTCGAGACAGTGAATCGAGAAGGGAGGGATCAGTGTGACTTGTTGTTCCCGAACTTGGCGGACTGTTCCAATTTTGTCAGGAGTTTGTCGTACGTGAGTCCCATTTGCTCGGCCTTGCGTCGGCAATGCGCTCGCTGAACGCGCAAACCGATCACGTATCCCAGGGTGGCCGACGTTACGGCCAGGACGAGTGAGGTGAGTCCCCATCGGATCAGTATGTCAAAGCCCAAGTACATGAACTGCTGAAGAGATTCCAAAAAATGATCGGCATGTACAATGGGCGCCATCATCTTCTTGAACGTCTCGCCGGTCAAGGTGACCGGCTTGCCCAACATGAGCGAACCAAGATAGTAATAACCATAGTACATGGGGATCATGGTGAACGGGTTGTTCACCCATGAAAAGGCAAACGCAATCACCGTATTATAGCGGAAGACGGCGCGCAGCAATCCCATGGCCGCCAACTGTGCACCGACGGGCACGCCGAAGCCCACGGCGAGTCCCACGGCGATTCCGCGGGCATCAAACCACGGCGGGTTCGTTGAACCCACGAACGGCTCGATGAAGTACTTCCTGACGACACCCCACCACCTGGAGTGCCTCCCTGGAACAGGTTCGGGATTCACGATCTCGTCCTGTTGAGGCTCTTCTCCGGTCGGAGCAGCCTCGTCCCGGATTTCTCGATCTGTGGACGTATCGTCGGTCTGTTGAGCAAGTTGATGCAGCAGGAACCTCTCATCACACGTTAATTCATGGTACTGTAGCGGACCCTTATCCGATATTCTTCTGATTTGGGTAATACCGCATCATAATGACGAATACACCCGAAAGGGCTTCTCAACAATGATTTTTTTTCAATGCCGGAAGCCGGGTCGTGTACCATCATTTCTGGGACAGGTCTTTTTGATTGTGAGAAATTGCGCGTAGTAAGTATTTCAGCTGGTTATCACTGTCAATCTGTCCGGCTCGTTCACCGGCGTTGATTCCGGCATGCTGTTGACTCCAATCTTGCGACGAGGTCGATTCTCCAGTGTTCCCGGGCTCCGCTCGGGAAATCCCTCGAGGAGGCCCAGGGTCCGTAGCGAAACAACCAACACCATGGTAAGCCCCCGGCTTTGCCGGGGGGCATTTAACTCTTGCAATCTCATTGAGCGCTTACTATAGCTCAAGGTCATAAATGACGCGGACAATATCCTACATCATACGCTACGTAAGCACCTGATGATGACAGGTTCTTCTTGCCGTGGGCTTCAAGTTATCGAGTTGCATCGGCATGTTCTCGGAATTCCGGACATCCGCTTCTGAGTGATGGTGCAACTACGGCATAGAGATCACTGTTCAACAACCACGAAGGGAAGTAACGTTGACGAAGCACAGATTCGGACCCCTATTATTCATACCCGGTAAGAATTCAGGCAGGTATCCTTACTGCAATTCCCTCTATGTTGAAGCGGATCTGCGAGTTGTCATCGATCCGGCGTCGGACAGAGAACGCCTTCAAGATCTGCTCGGAAGCCCCGGAGTTGATGTGGCCTGGCTATCCCATTGGCACGAAGATCACCTGATGCACCTGGATTTGTTCGACGACAAGGAATTGTGGATATCGGAGCTGGATGCTCCGGCGATACGCGATTTGGCCGGCTTCTGTGAAGCATATGGAATCACTGAGGCGGAGAAGGATTATTGGGTCCCCATATTGGTGGATCGTTTTCATTTCCGGGGCAGAACGCCCACTCGGCAGATACAACCGGAAGAACGAATCGATCTTGGCGGAATAACCATTGACGTGCTTGCAACTCCCGGGCACACGCCCGGCCACTGCTCGCTTTTCTTCAGGGAGCAGGAAGTGCTGTTCCTTGGCGATTACGACTTGACCGCCTTTGGCCCATGGTATGGAGACGTGGGCTCCAACATTGACCAAACCATAGAATCTGTGAATCGCTTGCGTGCGGTTCCTGCGAAGACGTGGATAGCGGCCCATGAACAGGGGATATTTGAGACCGAACCCGGTGAGCGCTGGAACAGGTACCTCAAGGTCATCGACAACCGCGATGAGAAACTGCTGGAATTTCTGCAGAAACCCGCTACCATGAATGAAATAACGGATGCCGGGCTGGTTTACGGGAAGAACCGTGAGCCTCGCGAGTTTTTTGCTTTGGGCGAGCGATGCCTCATGGGGAAGCACTTGGAAAGGCTGGTGAAGAGGGGCGTGGTGCTTTTCGACGGGACCGTCTATCGAATTGCGTGAATCCGGATTCCGGAGCTAATTACTCCGTTGCACAAGTACGGCAGCGAATCGGAAGCCCTCACCCCGGCCCTGCCTGTGCGACAGTCCCGCGTCCCGCGGGACTTCAACCCATGGAAACGATGAACAACAATAAATAGTTATGGACCCTGACGGGGGCTAACGGGACTAACAATTGGGAGGTACCGTGATTGGTCGGCCCCTTCAGGGCCGGTCCAGAGAATTGGGTGGATGACCCTTTCCACGGGTTGAAAACCCGTGGCTATTCAAGGTGAGCCCCTTCGGGGCACTCGCCGGCAGGCACCTCGAAGCGATTGGCCAATTGTCAGCCAATTCCTACGGTTGCCGGCAAAAAAATATGGGACACGCTCAGCGTTGACGGGGGGCTTCCGGGGATGGCGAATCCGGAACGTGTAATCCATGCATCCGCCACACGGCCGAAATGCGTGACCGTATTTATGAAACCGTCTACTCAGTACTCCCAATTCATAAGTTCGGCTGCGTATTGTGCTCTCGTTCCCAAGCAAAGCGGTCGCTATAAGCTGTACAATGTTGCCGACCGTTTGATTGACATTCGCACCCTTATCCAAGAGGATCTCCCGGTATACGAAGACCAACCTTGCCGCCGAAACCCGGTCGCTCTAAATCACCCGTAGGCGGTTCGGCAACGGATCTCCCACGGAGACGTACGAAAAGGATTTGACATGCATCCTCACGCGGATATGATCTCACGCGATCACCGGTAACGATGGAAACGAATGATCGCCGAGGACACTCAAGGAGGTCCGCCATGAAGCCGACTGTCATTGACGCTACCACCATCCCCGACGCGTGGTTTCAGTGCCTCTATACGCTCATCGAAGAATCACGAAAACCCAATGGGGCCGCTCGAAGATATACCGTGGATACCGGCTCGAACCCCGGCGCTGATCGAATTGAGTTTGACATGGTCATGGTTCACATAAGGCATCCGGGGGTTCGCCCTCTGCTGCCCCAGATCCCCGAGCATCTGAACCTTCCTCCGGTGGCCGACGAAAAGTATCTCGCGGAGTACATGCCCTATCTGCTTTCACCTGAAAAAGCACCGGGGGAACACTATACGTACGGGGAGCGGTTGCAGATTGCGTGGCAATTCGTCATTGATTACTACAAGAAACACGGGCCACGCACCAATCGTATGTGCATGGAGGTCGGCAGGCCGGAAGACGTGTTTTTCTACGAGGACGAGGACGGCTCGAGCCCGTGCATGAGACTTGTCGACACGCGCATAATGGACGGAAAGCTTCATTGGGTGGTTTATTTTCGATCCTGGAACCTCTGGTCCGGATTTCCGGTGAACCTTGCCGGCCTGCAGCAGGCCAAGGAGATCATGGCCTCGGAGATCGGCATGGAGGATGGGGAAATCGTGGCGTTGTCAAAAGGCCTGAATATTCGGGACTATAACATTGAAGTTGCGCTGATGCGGCTGCAGAAAGACACCGGTCTGAAACTGGGTGCCAGGAGCGAGTGACGTGCATGGAATTCGGCAGATCACGCAGAGGCGGTTAGAACCGCAACCAAATGGCGATTGCAAACACCGGCGTCACGCACGACCTTGAGATTCGCAAGTGCCGGCGTACGACGCAGGGGATCCGGACGTTGTTCCCGGCTGCCGGGCGTCGGGTGCAACCAAACCGCAACATGAGCAATCTCCTGCCGAGAGTCCTGTACGCCTAAATGTTGACGGGCGGTCAGCGAACCTCTTGATGCGCTTTAAGAGCTTGTCTATACTGATTTACAGGACTAGAAACGTTTACACTGAGTAGTCGATTTCGGAAATACGGTCGCATATCGTGAACCGTCTTCCCGGCGTAGGCCGGGAACCGGTCTTCTAGTCCGGGACCCCGGCCTACGCCGGGGAGACGGCGGGTATAGCCCGCCCTACGGCCCCGATTTGTAGGGGCACCCCCCTGTGGGTGCCCGGGCAGGCACAGGGAGAGTGTCTCAAAACTCGCGGCGCATCGGAAGTCGTGGCACGATTCACTTCGATCTGCCAATTTTGAGATAGTTTCCAGGGGCCTGCCCCTACGGGCCTGTCAATGCCGAGGACTTTCATGATTCGTTGTGGCTTGTAGAAATCTCCAAGCCGTGGATGTTCACATGAAGGAGGGAGACCACGCATGAACAGCCGAGTCCACTTCTGGGTGGTCTGTGATGCGGTTGATTTCATCAAGAATCACGGGGATGAATCACAAAAGAAGGCGTTGCAGACTCTCCAGATCGCGTACGGCGAGGACAAACCGGTTGAAGACATACCCGTAGGCCGAACCGCGGTAGAGTATTTGGCGGGCTTCGAGTCCTGGCACACCGACAAATATCGTGATCTGGCTCTCGAAATACCGACCCTTCCTTTTGGGGCCAAGCGGAGTATCACAGGGTTTGGAGGCCGCGTTTTCACCGCATTCGATCATTTCATCAATCCCTTTCCTCAGGAGGAGAAGATCTGGTCGGGTGCCGAAGGTTATACGTACGACCTATCGTCCCAAAAAGGGCTCGACTCGTTGATCATGCTGGGGGCATCCGACTATCTGCAGGCGCGTATCGACGTGGAGAACTCCCCGGTCTTGGGGAGGTTGAAACCGTTCTGGGAGCGGGAATCAGGTGAATGGGCCAGCCATATGGCGCGCAAAGTGCGGGACGTGAAATTCGCTTCCTGGACCGCGTTGACGAGTTTCTACTACTCCAGTCTCATTCTGCATCACTTCGAGCCGCTGGAAGTGCGAGGTCCCAACTCCCACCTCGTTGGTCTGCAAATCCTCGGCCCCGTGTTGCATGCAGCGGTCGACTCCTGTTCGATACAGCACGTGAGACCCGCTCTGGGATTCGGCCACCCCATCTGGGAGAACTATGTTCAGAGCAAGATCTACAACCGGGAGATAGAACTCGACCCGATCATGGTTCAGACTTTTCTTACGGAGGAACCCTTTGCACCGTCGCGCACTAAGATCGACGGGCCTATGAAAGGACGCTTTGACGTAGAAACTTTTGTCCATGAGATGAGCATCAGGACTGCCAACCGGTTGACGCTCTCCACGGGATTGAGTTGGCGGCAGATACTGCAGGCGGACACCGGGTTCTGGTGGAAATACCTCTCCGGACCCGGGATGATGGATGATGTCCGTTACATATATCATCAGGCCGTGGCCGGCACGGTGCATGCCATTGTCAGGTCCTGCGAGGACCTTACCGCCGCCGGCATCCTTGAATCCGGTAAGGGATTGACCGATCCGAACAAAATGCCGCCGGTGCAGCTTGCTCAGGACAACCTGCGGACGCTTCCCGGGAAGAGACGGTCTCCTGACGACGTACCATCGGAAGAATTCAGACAGGACCCGTTTTGCGACGCCGGTGATCTCCTGGGCTTTGACCCTGTGGAGGAGACCGACTTGGTGAATCAGCTGCGCGATGTTAAGCAACTGTTCGTCGGTCCGGTAGGCACCCAGAGGCGAGCGGAAGACGTGGAGAGAGTTCTCGACGCTATTGAATCCTCACTGCGAGTCCAGCATGAGGCCAAGGCACGTCTTACCGGACCCTGGTTTTGTCCCCTCAGTTACCTGGAGGAGCTTCCGGTCGAATCCGATTTGAGCGCGCATTTCGGCACGGCTACTTTCCGGTTGCCCTCATCGGATGAATGCAATGACCCTCATCTGATGCAACGCTATATGGACCAGACGGCAGCCCATGAACTGCTCGCTGAAAAACTTCAGATCACCCAACTGTCGGCAGCCTTCTCCTACTATCGTGACCAACGGACTCCGGGATCGGAAATCGGTTCTCAATTCAACCTTCTCGTCGAAGGGTTGAGGGAGTTGAGGAGGGTCGGATCATATCCGACGCGGGAGGCACCGGAAGTGAGCCACGATGCGTCGGTTCAATCGATTTCGGGAGAAATCTCCCGCACGCCGAAGACCCGCGAGTCGGAAGGTCAACCTCATCTGAAAGGTGCTGCTGCAAAGGTGGGTTTCGGGATCTTCAACCTGCCTTTGGCTGCCGTTCACGGACTGTCCTCAGTGGTCAAGGGTGTGCTCTCGGTGATGCAGCATTGGACGGCATCACTCATGAACGTGCCTGTGGCGGCTTTGGCCACCGCGGTCACGGCAATTCTCGTCCTTGTCCTCGTGTATCCCCACGGCGCGCCGCAACCGATCATTGGGCTGAGTTCGGAACAGTGGAAGACCCCGCGGCTCAAGCTGATGGCCCCGGGACGCCTATTGAGGAAGGGGCCGCTCTTGAAGCAAATTCCCAAAAGCCGAGTCGCAATGATTATTCAGTTTCAAGGCTTTGAGACGCCCCCGGAGCAAGCTCTCATAGATTCCCTCTACCAGGCTCTCAGACCGGAAAGAGCATGGAAGAAGGAATTGGATTTCGTTGCGCCCACGAAGCTCAAACAAGCGGTGGCCGACGGCGCGATAAAGGCGGAAACAACGAAGGAATTTCTGGAAGGCCTCCGGACCAAGCTCGATGTGGGGGAGGTCGTGCTGTTTACCGTTCGGAAGCGCGGAGATCTGTTCGAGGTGACCGCGGAGATGAAGGATCTTTCCACAGGGAAGGTTCGCGGTGAGGACACACGGAAGAACCTAACAAGTGACGAACTGGCAAAAGGAGTCAGGCAATCGGCCGCCGGACTCCTTTCTCAGCCGGGGCAACAACGCGGGTCGGATTAACGGGGCGAGCGCCGACTACTCGTAGTCCACCATTACCGTTTGCCGGCTTCCTCACCGAGTTTCCGTATTTGGCTCTGTAAGCCGCCGAGCCCCCCCCCCGCAGCATGATCAGGAATCCCCGCCGGCAAAGATCTTGTGCTAATGGGGTGCGGCTCCTCCGTCGCATCTTCCGCTCGGCACACTCCCACCCTGGCACTTCCCCCCGGCACTCGATCCCCCGTGACACTGGGAACCGCTCGCGACCGATCCCGCTTGACACTTGCCTTCGGCCAAATTCCCGTGCATGCACTGCCGACCCACCGGAACACTTCCCACAGGATTGCATTGCTGCTGGCTCATAACCGGCAAGAGGTCGAATGCGATCAGTGACGGTTTCTCATATTTGGGCTTACTGCTCTGATCCATGCGCCTACCGCGTGGTACCGGCATCCCTTTCAGGCTCTTTGCCGCACTGACCTTGACAACACGATCATGCCGCCGGGATGTCGCCGTCCACTATTGGACGTGTCACTCTAACTTACTGTAACCTAATGGATATAGAGAGGCAAGGAAAAGGCGTCAATGAAGCCGCACGCGAAGAATCGTGAGATACGAGAAGAGTATTCCGATGACGGGCAAGATGCCCGTCCCACTAAGGGAGAAAAAACTTCCCCCCGTTGACGGGGGGGATCGGAGGGCGACTTCCGTGTACGATGGATCCGGAACGTTGAATCCACCTATCGTCCGCTCGGTCCGGAATACCCGACCGTATCTGTACTACTATCTCCGAAATTCTTGTCGTGCCGCGAAGATTTCTTCGGAAATTGGTTCCTGAATTTCGGTTTGGTTGCGCCCGACGCTTAGGACTAGGAGCAACATCCGGATGCCCTGCCTAGTACAATGGTACTTGCGAAACCCCAGGTCGTACGCAAAGCCGGTGATTGCAATCG
>CAXXIU010000013.1:0-421763 GCA_963675835.2 Desulfomonilaceae bacterium | reverse complement strand
AGCGGCTGCAGACGAGTTTTCGGTCATTCTGAGGTAGTCAAAGACCAAGCGAGTGTTCCGACAAAGCTGCCGCATTCTTTGGGCTACGCTGCGTGCGCGTTTGAGCTTGATGATGCTAACGGCAAGACGGCGCAGTCGTGTGATGTTTTCCGGTCCATGGCCGGTTCTTATTCGGCTGCGGTCTTCGTCGTAGTTCCAGTCAATGATGTAATGGCAACTGTTTTCGATAGCCCAGTGGCCGCGGTTGGTGGCAAGTACGCGTTGAGGATCAGCCTGTTCAGGAGGTCGGCTGGTAACGCCATAGGCGATTTCACTGGAATACTTACCGGTTTTCTTATTTGTGGACTCGCGTTGTATGAGAAAGGCTTGTCCAACGTGAGGGAAGTTCAGATAGTCGTTGAGTTCGGTAGTGATCCAAATTTTGCGGGTTTCGATCCGGCCGTGATCAGGTGGCTCGCAATGGATAAAATCGGGGTCCTGCCGATCCTGGAAATAGAATGCGATATCTTCAAAAAGGCCGGGCTGGTTGTTTTTTACGGTGAAGTGGTAATGAGCTTTCCGCTCCCGGACCAGATACTCGGCGATCTTACGCTGGGTCAAAAGGGCATCGGCGGTAATATCCTTGCCCTCAATATCAATGGCGTCAAGGAGCGGGATGGCGGTTTTGATTTCGTTGGTGCGTTTGACTTTGTCATCCTCTACGGGCAAATCGCCTACTTTTTTTTGGGTGTAGCAGGTTTTGCTCTGATGACCGATGGCGCTCATGATATGCGTTTGGTAGCCTTGATCGTCGACGGCGTTGCACATGGTTTTTTCCATCAATGGCCAGACTTTCATCCTGGCGGCCATAGGCTTGGCTCCAACGCTGTAGCGCATGGTCAAGATGCACTGGGTCCACGCGGATCAGTACATCACGGATGATCGACAGGCTCGGTACGACGTAGCGTCTGTTTTCGTATCGGCAACGGAAACGTTTTCGGGCTTTTTGTCCAAGGTCGTCGGCCCAATCCGAGATGGCCTGATAGCCGCGCATCCCACACAGGGTAGCGCCGGCGGCAATTGCCAACACAGTGGACAATCGATGGCGTCGTCCTTGTGCACGCCGCGGATCGGGAATATCGGCAAAAAAGTCGGGCAAAGATTGCATATGTAGTGCACTGAGCATGATTCTTGGACCTCTTGTACGATAAGCCGGGTCGAGGATAGGACCGGATAACAATGCTTGGGCATCGGAGGTTAACGGTTTGACAAAAACCATTTTTGGTGAGTCTGCCGTGGCGCTGTAGCCTTGACGGGTCCGCCGGAAGCCTTTGGTGTCGCCCACATATATCCAGTTCGCCGCTTTGTAGATGGTTCCCTGGAACCGTTGCGGGTCCACGAAGGTCTCAAGCAGCACAATTGGATGACCGAAAATCGACCGCCAGTGCGCCAGGCAAAGCTTGGCATCTTCTTGCGGGGTGCAAGTCCCCGTCGGGTAAGGTCTAACCAGCCGCCCGTATCGAGTGTTGCGGACATTAGGAGGATGCAATGTAGGGCAAACGAACGAAATGTCCGAAGCGTACACAGAGAATCCTGTGGGCCGCAAGGGAGGCCGCATCTCCCTAAAGCAATTCAGCCTCGTAAGGATAGTAAAGCAGGTGGCGACGGCGTTTGGTGGCTCCGGAAGCCAACACAAAGGGATCGACATGGTGAGATCCTGGAGGGCCTGTCGGGGTCTTAGAGCGTGGCACGCAGGAACAGAGATGTCAGGAACCTGGGAGGCCCCCTGGTCTCCCTCGCAAGAGGGTAGGGTGTACCAACGAAAAAGGAGGGCACCCGATGGGCCGGGAGGAGTCAGATCGCCTCATAATACCCGCGCAGGGCAATGCCATCACGGGGAAGGGGGCGACGCGACCGCGTAGCCTGCAAAGGGAACACGAACCGGATATGAAAGGCTGGAACACTTCGTGCAAACCTCACTGTGGGGAATAGCAAATCGAGCGGCAAGCCACAAGCGCCACCGATTCCGCAATCTGTATGGGATGCTCAATGAGGCAAATCTCAAATGGTGTTGGCAATACCTCCGAAAGGATGCGGCACCAGGCGTAGATAGGGTCAAATACCGCGAGTATGGGACAGACCTGGACTCCAACGTCCATGACCTTGTGGAGCGACTGAAACGGAAGCGGTACCATGCCAAGTTGGTTCGCAGGCGTTACATTCCCAAGCTTAATGGGAAGCTTCGCCCTCTGGGAATCCCAGCCACTGAGGACAAGCTCGTGCAGCTTGCAGTGGCCAAGATTCTGGAGGCCATTTACGAGCAGGACTTTCTCGGATTCAGTTATGGGTATCGGCCTGTGCGCAGTCCATCGGACGCAGTACGAGACCTCTACACGAGATCTGCGATTCGGGAGATACGGTTGGGTTGTCGAGGCGGACATCCAAGGGTTCTTCGACCACATCGATCACAACTGGTTGATGCGGATGCTTGAGGAGCGCATTGATGATAAACCGTTTCTCCGCTTGATCGGTAAATGGCTCAAGGCAGGCATTCTGGAGACCGACGGTCAGGTAGTGCACCCGGTAACGGGCACACCGCAGGGAGGGATTGTCTCTCCCGTCCTGGCCAACATCTACCTGCACTATGCCCTGGACCTGTGGTTTTCCGTCAAGGTCAACCCTTCATGTCGAGGCAGTGCGATGATCATTCGTTTTGCGGATGATTTTGTCTGTGCATTTCAGGCACGAGCCGATGCTGAGCGATTCTACGCACAGCTCGGACAGAGGCTGTCCTAATTTGGGCTGACAGTTGCTGGGGACAAGACTCGCATCCTGCGCTTTTCTCAGTATGATCTGGAGGGCAATGGGACCTTTGAGTTTCTCGGCTTTGAGTTTTCGCTGGCGCAAGACCCGCACCGGTGGCCGCACGGTCAGCCGTCGGACTTCGCGCAAGAAACTTCGGGCATCCTTAGCCAACTTCACCGCATGGATTCGCCGGGAGCGTCACCGCCGGATGCGGACGTTGCTCGCCACCCTGAACGCCAAGTATCGTGGCTACTGGAACTACTATGGGGTCATCGGGAACTTTGCGAGCTTACGGACGTTCTTCAATCAGTCCATGCGTCTCCTCCTTCAAGTGGCTGAAACAGGCGCAGCCAGCGCCGGAGCTACCGTTGGGAGGGCTTCACTGCCATGCTCCGGTACTTCAAGGTAGAGCGTCCCCGGATTACGGAACGCCCAGTGCTCCGCCAGACCAGCTTGTTCTGAGCCCCGTCTCGATGCGGGAGTGAGCGGTCGCGAAGAGCCCGGTGCGGGAAAACCGCACGCCGGGATCTGTGAGGGGGCGGTGCGGGTAACCCGCCGTCCTACCTCGATATCGGCCGTTAATCTCTTATGACACGCTGCGAGAATGCGGGAGGCTAAATTGGGAAAATGGCAGTTTGGGCAGGATCAGAAAACGGCTGTTGTTTGTCACCAATTTGAGACGATCAAACTGGTGGCGAAAGCTCCACCCGATCCATTGATCCCGTGCAGAGCACTTCAAGGCTGCTGCCGAGAAGCTCATAAGCGCAACCCATTGGTCATCAAAGGAGGCGATGTACCATAGGGTTTCGCTGATCTTGGGAAGTGCGCCGAGGTAATGATGCTCTTGCATCAGTTGCTGAAAACGTTGCTCTTCAAGCGGGCCGACGCGCCGGACGAGGGACTTTGGATAGGTTCAATACTGTTACCCTCGGAATGAAGTGTCCGAAGGCTCCGTATATACCCCACCCGGAGGCGGATGTCCAGAAAATTCACTAAGCACGTAGCGTCTTTGCCTAAACAGGCAAGAACAGAATCACCCTGCTCTTCGCCAAGAAAAGCGGGGCGGGCATATCAAGAATGCAATCTCCATGAACTACAAGTGGTTTTTCAATGATGCCGGAACAATAAGAGATTATCCCGCACTCAAGGATCTGATGGAATCCCATGGAGTCACGGTGGGTAAGGAAGTCTCGGCCTATGCAACCCGGGGGGTTCGTTCCGCAATGGTCTACTTCGCGCTCAGGCTCATGGGGTACCCTAAATGCTCCAACTATGACGGCTCTCTTATGGAATGGAGCAACGATGCCGCCCTGCCCATGGAAGCCATGCCGCGTTATGAAAAACTGGTCCCCGCCTCGTGGGTGGATGCCCTCATTAAAGGGGGCAATCCCGGAAAACCCAATCACCCGCCTACCTACCCGGGCAACAGATACGTCATCATTCACGCCAGTTCATTGTACTGGAAAGGGGCGGCCAATCCAAAAGGATATAATCCCCATGCCGACTACGAGTCCGGCCACATACCGGGAGCTATCAGCATCCCCCTTCATGTCTTTGATGTACCACAGAAGCAGGGGATTTACCCTTGGACCAAACCGGAGGACGGCAATCTTCTCCCGCCCGAAGAACTCAAGGCGGCTATAGAACGCTATGGCATCAAACATGATGATACAGTGGTTGTTTATTGCGGCAATAAGTCCTATGTGGGCGGAGCCTATCGGATTGCCTGGGCTTTGATGTATGCCGGGGTAAAGGATGTCCGCTATTTGAACGGAGACCTGGCGGCGTGGGTGGAAAACGGAGGCAAACTGGAAACCAAATTCAATGTCCCCAAGCCGGTTCCTGATTTCGGCAGATCCGTTCCGGCTCACCCCGAGTATTTGGTCACAACCAAGCAGGTCGAGGAAATGTGTTCCGACAATAATGCCGTGATCGCAGATGACCGAAGCCGGCAGGAATTCGCTGCGAAAGACAAGTCAGGGTGTTACTATGAGTTCTTCTGTGCGCCCGGTCATGTTCCCAAGTCCGTGTGGGTTCATGACATGTACTGGTATCTTGATGATTTCAACGGCTGGCGCAAGCCGGGCTACTACAAACCCTGCAGCCTCAGGAGCTATCCCATAATCAAGAAAGAATGGGAAAAACTGGGTGTTACTCCGGACAAGAAGATCGCCTTTTATTGTGGAGGCGGATGGAGGTCGAGCCTGGTTTGGTACTATGCGTACCTCTTGGGCTACCCGACCATTACCAACTATGACGGCGGATGGTATGATTGGACCTGGGATCCCAATCGTCCCGTCGAAGTAGGAGACTCAGGGCAGATTCAGCAAGCCGGGAGATGATCGCCCCGCCATGTCGGACGGGCAAAGTCTTCCGGCGAGACGAAAATATGTGACCGGACTATGAAATGCCCCACTAAGCCGGCCGCCTTTGGCTCTCTGTCTCGATTTGGCTATGGGCGGCTCGGTCTTCTCTCGCTGTTTGTCGGGCAACATCGGTTCTCGCACACTCATCGGATAAACGGGTCAGGATGAGGAGTTAATTGTGGCGGAGACCGGAGGATTTGAGACACGGCCTTGCCTTCAGGTGCACTGAGAACAGGGATCTTCTTGATGCCGGGCGATCCCGATTCGGGCCTGCCTCCGGAGAGGCCTCGGCAGGCGTATCATGCATACATGAGGCGGCGACCTTTGGGCTCCGGAACGGGCTCATCAAACTCTCGAGCCGTATCGATCCACAACCGTATGGCCTCTTTCACGTTCTTCAGAGCTGATTCCTCAGTGTCTCCGTGAGCCATACAGCCTGGGAGTTCCGGCACTTCGGCAACGAAAACACGGTCTTCATTGCTCCAGTAAATGATGATTTCGTATCTTTGCATCTATAGTCCACCTCCGAGGTGATACCTCAGTATCACGGCTCGAACTTGACGTACCTGATAAGCTTCGGCACTCAAGTCATCTCACTGCAACTTAACACGTTCCAAAATCCTCGTGAACGGCGGAAATCGCACCGCATGTCGGATTCCATGATTCGAATGAGAACGTGATTTCGCATAAGGGACGAAGGAAATGAACAAGAAACGGCTTCCCTATCGCCTCACAGACCGCCTCACATCTCCAACGCCGTATGGTATAGTGCCCGGAAATCCTCCGTAATTAACCGCAACAAGGGAGAGGGATGCCATGTCTACGTTGCACACCGGTTTGCTCAGAATAATGATGGGGATGTCGGAGATCGGTCTGGTACTGGTTTCCGCGTTTCTTCAGGATATCGCTACGGCCAGCGACCGGGATAGACTTCTATTGGAGGCGATCCGGAGAGGTCAGCCGGAGAAAGTCAAGAGCCTCTTGAGTAAGGGAGCCGACGCGAACGCAAGGGAAGAATATGGCGACACGGCTCTCGTTAACGCTGTCCACAAAGGCAACCTGGAAATAGTACGATTGCTACTCGACAAGGGAGTTGACATCAACGCTGCCGATTCCGGCGGATACACGCCGCTCATGCGGTCTGTAGGTCGCCCTCCCGAAATCATGAGCCTGCTGCTGAACAACGGAGCGGATGTCAACGCAAAGACTGATGATTCATTGACGGCTTTGAAGACCGCACAGAAGATGGGCTTCAAGGAAATAGTAGCGCTCTTGAAGGCCCATGGGGCTCGTGAGTAGCCCTTACATCGACGATGAGGTCAACTCGGACACGTATGGAGCCGGCGAGAGGTCATGATGGGTGCCGGCCAAATTTACTCGCTATACCCTCTCCTTGTATCGAATCAACGGTCCGAAAAACTCTGTTTCGCAATAGTGGCACATGAGCGTCAGGGGATTTTGGTTTACCACGAGGAACTTTCCGGGAACTTCCTCGTGGTTGGTAATGCAGAATCTGTCGGGACAATGAACGACGTTTCCAACGCTTTCGGGAATTTCGACCTTGTGCTTCTCAATGACTTCCCAGTTCTCGATCCTCGTGATGGTGGCCATGGGAGCGATCAATGCCACCACATTGAGCATGTCTCTGCTAAGACTGAGATTTTCTACCTTTATGATGTCCTTCTTCCCCATGGAGGGCGATTCGAAATTGATACCCACCGCGATGATGTCCCCTGTTTCCCGGGCCAAGGCATTGAGACCCAGAACCTGGATGATGCGGTAAGCCTTCCCTTCGGGAATGTGGTCAATGACGATACCTCTCTTGATCTTGGCAATGGTAACGGATCGTTCATTCATTGGACGGCTCCCAGGATCAGGGCGAGCAAGGCCTCGCGGACGAAGAGTCCATTACGGGCTTGCTCAAAGTAGTACGCATAGGGACTGTGGTCTACGTCCTGAGCAATCTCAGTGACGCGCGGCAGGGGATGCATGACTTTCATGGTAGGCTTCACGTCCTTGAGCATGCTTGCTTCCAATCGGTAGATACTGCGAAACTTCTCGGCAAGAGCAGTCATTTCGTGGAGACGTTCCGTTTGAATCCGGGTCATGTAGAGGATGTCGACTTGGGAAATATGGTCCTCTATCCGTCTACCTTCGGTAAACGTGAATCCGCCTTCGTCGGCAGCCTTCTTGCACTTGTCAATGAGGAAGCCGGGCATGGCGAGGTCGCGCGGGGATATGAAGACAAGCTCACACTCATTGTATTTGAGAAGCGCCTCAGTCAGGGAGTGGACGGTTCGGCCATTGGCCAGATCGCCGACCATGGCCACGGTAAGTCCGTCCAAGGTGCCCTGCGTTTCGTTGATGGAGTAGAGATCCAACAGCGTCTGCGTAGGATGTTGATTCGGGCCGTCGCCTGCGTTTATCACCGGGATTTCGGCGGCTTCGGCTGCAAGCCTGGCGGCTCCCTTGAGCGGATGCCGGATCACCATGACGTCGAAACCGTACCCGTCGTGCATTTTGACCATGTCCCAGAGCGACTCTTCCTTTACTGCAGAAGTGATCCTCGGATCGTAGAATCCTGCAAGTTCGCCCCCCAGGTTGCGCATGGCCGCCTCAAAAGAGGTGCGTGTACGTGTGGACGGTTCAAAAAACAGCATCGCGCAAACCTTGTCACTGCACAGGTGCTTCTTTCCCGGATGATTTCGGACAACATCGACTTTCCGGAGAAACTCGTCAATGTCCTCGCGGGTCAAGTCGTTCATGGATATGAGGTCTCTTCCCAAGAAACTCATGCCAACTCCTCTGCCTGCCATAAATGTTCACATGAAGCCCGCAGATCTTGCTGTCTTGCTGAATCAATGCGCTTAATCTCCATCACCGGAGGAAAGCAGATCCCGGCCTCTCACCACGGTTCGTTTGACCGCACCGGGGAAACGAATTCCGTCAAAGGGCGACCAGCCGCAACGAGTTTCCAATGGTCCTCTCCCCTTGATGTGCGATCCCTCCACCTCTGTTGTCCCGGAAAGGTCCAACACGGAGAAATTGGCGGCGCTTCCGACTTCGATGCGTCCCTGAGGCCATTCCAGGTAAGGATGTATGATCTCACCCGGTGCTCCGGCAAAGACCTCGGCGATGCGAACCGGTGAAAACCCGCAGTCTTGCATGAGCCACGAGACAAAGGCGCCTACGGTATCCAGGTGAGGCATTCCCGGTGATCCGCCGGCCTTGTCGTCAAGCGTGTGAGGTGCGTGGTCCGTTGCAAGAACATGCACGTGCCCGGATTGAAGTGCAGCCACGAGGGACCTTCGGTCATCTTCCGACCGCAGCGGAGGATTACAGCCCAAAAGGTCCGCAACCGGGGAGTTCCGTTGTCCCGCACACAGGATGTCCCCACCTTCCACACTGAAATAGAGATGATGTGGGGTGACCTCACAGGTCACCTGCCGGCGGGTGTCTCGGTTGTATTCGTCGATCAATCCGACGGCACCGTCGGTTGAAACATGACAAATGTGGGACCGAAGGTCAAATTTGACCGTTAAATCAAGTACCTTATCCACTGCTTGGACTTCCGCATCCGCAGGTCTGGTCTTCCACCGCGGCCCCGGGGAAGCGTTTCGTCTAAGGATTTCCGGATCTTCGGCATGGAAAAAGACATGACATCCGCGGTACCGCGACAGGACCGTCTCCAGATCTCTCCAGGAGGTAAAGGACACCGATGATGGGCTCTCGTCCAAATAGACCTTGTAAGGCAACTCAGCCCACGGTTCCGAACGCTTCGTGACCGCGGCAAACAGCAGAACCGGGCACGGTGACGTGCCGGTAAGGCCGGCCTTGCGAGAATAGGAATCGGCATCGTTAGGGGGGACGGCATCGTTGGGCATGGCGGCAAAGAGTACGACACCTCCTCGAATTGCCGCTTTCCCCGCAGTAGCAAAAGTCTCCTTCCGGCAGGCGGCCTCCCATCTCTTCAGTGCTTCGGGATCGGAATCCTTGGGTTGCGGATACTCCCGTGCGTGGACATGAATGTCTATGAATCCGGGAAAGATGAGCTCGGAATCGGAGAAAGGCGCCTCGGCCTCCGATATCTCTTTGATCAATCCGTTTTCGATGAGAATTACGGCCGGGCGTACACCGTCCGGGAAGACAGTGTTCCCGGTCATGCGGGAAATTTCCATTGCTGCTCCATCGGGGACAATATTCCAACACGACCCGGTGTTCCGCGAGGTTGTTCCCGGAAACTCGGTAGGACCGGCATTCTCCGGTCTACCCGCCCTGCCCCGTTCGGTTTCTTCTTTTCAGGCCTGAGCCGGAAGCAAAGGAACACGACAAAGAGGAGGCACGGCCTCTCGCCCTCTACGGCTGGGAGACGGAAGGGGTTCCTTCTATTCCTCCATCGCCCGGATGATCGTTCTGCAGAAGGCAGGGAGATCGTCCGGTTTTCGGGACGTGATCAGGTTTCCATCCCTCACCAGTTCCGAATCCTCCCATAGCGCACCCGCATTGACCATATCGTCCTTAATCGCAATATAGGACGTTGTCTTCTTGCCTTTGAGCACTCCCGCACTGGCCAACATCCATCCTCCGTGGCAGATGGACGCGACGATCTTTCCCTTGTTGAACATGTCCTTGACCAATTGCACCATGGCCGCACAAATCCGCATCTTATCCGGCGCATAGCCGCCGGGTATTACCAGGACGTCGAAATCATCGGCCGTAACGTCGGACGCGTTCGTATCAACGGCAATGGGGATACCGTATTTTCCGTGGTAGGTCTGCGCCGTCCCGGAGCCCACCACCGTAACCTCCACTCCTTCTTCCTTAAGTCTGTAGTAGGGTATCCAGACTTCGAACTCGTTGTAGATATCTTCGACAAGGATGGCGGCTCTCTTGCCCATCAACTTCATGACTTCCCTCCGTGGCCGGCGACACCCTGACGGCACCGTGTAACCGTATTCCCGTGACCCTGTACCCGGCACCAACAGAGAGCACACCACCAAGCTTACTCTACTTCCAGTTCGGCTATGCGCATTTCGTCCCGGCCTTCAACGATCTGAAGCGAGGCCGATTCGCACACCGGGCACATCGGTTGATAATGCTCCAGTACCATCTCCTTGGAACAATCGAAACAGAAGACCTTGATCGGGATAATGGTGATGTTCAAACGGGCCCCCTCCGCCACTCCGCCTTTAGACAGGATCTCAAAGGCAAAGTCTATGGACTCGGGCATCACTCCCGTAAGAGCACCGAACTCAAGCCTGATCCCGACCACTTTCTTGACATCATGGAGTTTCGCCTGCTGTTCCACGATGTCCATAATGCTCTGTACTATTCCCATTTCATGCATTGAGCTTCCGTTTCGGGGGCATTCTATGGTTTCGTCAAATCAGTCCTCTCCTCGTTCTCCGGGTAAAACACAGTATGCAGCAGATCATCCGGTGAATCAATGCTCAAAAAAACTCCCACGCCGAGAAGCCTGAGTCCTGCACCCCTTTCTTCTGACTATCTCCGAGCCCAGGCCGGAATCTGCCACCTTGCCGAGCCGTTGATCTCCTGGAACAGTCCATCCCCGTTCATGTCCATGAAAAGGCGGTAGGTGCCCTTGTAGTCTTTGTTGGAATGAGTGGTGAACGCGATGTCACGTCCGAGGTAAGAGTAAACGGTTATTACCTGCCCTGATGAAGCCGAATAGTAATCCAAAGTCGTTTCTTTGCCCGGAATCTCCGGGGCGCGGTCGGATTTTCTCGTCGTCAGATGCTTGAGAGATCGAACGTCCGGCAATCGGTAGCTCTGTTGAGCCAACGCCGTCAGGTCAGAGAGGATGATAATACTTATCGCCGCCATCGCTATCCAAATCCGTGCCATTTTCTGGTCCTTTCTAAACTACAGTCCCGGCATGAGCCACGGTCTCCGAGCGAATCACGCGACCGTAGGTTCGGTCTTGGTAGGGGCCGTCATCTTGACTACCGGGTATGCCGGTCGAGACGACTATCCTACCGGTCGTGTCCGGGACATCACCTATTCAACCGCTCATCGGCATCAGTACCGAATGATGAATTGTCCTTGATCAGTGCCGTGGGTCCCCGGAATTTGCATTGACTCCTATAACAGAACCGGGCGCATGGCACAACCGGCGGACGACATGGATATTCCGGATCGGTATTAGTTCACACCCCCATCGTGATTCCGCGCTGTTGCGGTTGTCCTCGTAAACGGCTACCCGTCTCATATGTTGAAAAACGACTGAATCGACATGAGAAGCAATAGCGTGAGCGCAACGGCTTCCACGGCGTGAGGAAGTGCTCCGAGAAGGGCCCTGGCCGCGTTGGCCGTACTCACAAGACCTATTCGATGGATCAACAGAAGGCTCCACCCCAGACCGATCCAGAGGAGTACTTGCTGGACCAGCATCGTGGTGTCCGGGGATACCGTGATAGAGACTCTCCGCAATGCGTCAAGGCCGAGACCTTGCCCGATAACGCCGGGCAGCAGGGTACCGAGGTTTACCATATAGTAGACATGAAAGGACATGAACGCGGTCAGTGCAAGGGGGAGGAGGGCCAAACCGAACCGTGCATAGTTCTCAGCGAACGTGTCCCGGCATACTCTCTTCGAAACGGTTGCAGCAAGCCCGTGGAGCAGGTTGACTCCAAGCAACACACCGGCGAACACCAACGAGAAGGAGATGATTTCAGGCAATGGCAGGAAGGCTTTAACTTGCTCGTACGTACTGGTCTTGCTCATCATCTCACTGAGGAGTCCGCCGATCATTCCAGTAACGAGAAAAGCGGTTCCAGGTTTGGGTTGGCGTTCTTCCCAGATCTCACGACCCGGCAAGCGCAGACTCAGCCTGATAGCATCATGAGGGCAGTTCTTCAGGCATTGTGCGCAAAGCTTGCACAAGCGATTGCTGTGAAGCCTCGGCCCCGCTTGGCCGAACGGGCAGCCGGCATCGGTCTCCGTACCGAGCCAGCATTCATTGGTGGTGCAGTGCGAGATGCACACATTGCGATCCGCCCTGAGTTCCACCACCGACGTCTTGGCAAGGACTCCCACCATGCCCCCCAGACCGCAGAGGTATTGGCACCATGACTGCCGCTCGTAGACCATGGAAACGATCACCGTTGAAATGAGCATTGCCAACAGCAGGAACCCCAGATTGATCGGAGAATTCCGAATGCCGGTGGCGGTTTCGAACCAGATGATGGCCAGCACCGCGCCCGCAATCAGGAAATCACTGTGGTTCCTGAGAAATGCGGGAAAGGGCAATTCCAAAGCAACAACCTTCTTGGCCAGGTTCCCAACGACCCCGATAGGGCAGACCGAGCACCAGAAGCGGGCCAGCACGAACGAGGCGATAATCATAAAGGGCCATCCCACGGCCCAAGCAACGAGCGCTGCAGGGTTCTTCATGGGATCGGTCGGTCCAAAAAACAAAAAAGCCAGGATGATGAAAAAGAACGGTGTGGCTGTTACCTGAAGGAGCCCCGGGTACAGGGGGCTTGTCAGGGCTCGTTTCAAGAGTCCGAGTTTGAGCAGATTGATCTTCCCCTTCCCCTCGACACGTTTCAGGTCAAAATAGACGTCATCCGGTTTGATCACGCCGTCCCGGGATACGAGCACGGCCCGTTTGAGGGTATTGGAAAGCTCCAGGTCGTTGCCCGGCCACTGATGGTTGAGCAGAGCTTTGAGAGTCTCCTTCGGGAGTCTTTCAACGCCGCGACGAAGCTCGCCGGCGTGCTTGTCCAGGTAGTACCTTATAAGTGGCGGGATCTCACGCCTGCGGCTCCGCAAGGGAGGAATTGCGATGGATCTGTCCTTGAGTGCATGAATCAGTGGATGCCTCTCGGGTAAGACCTCCTCGGGGTTCAATCTCGTTGTGGCCATCAGTCTGACTTTGGCCTTCTTCTGACGCACTCCTCCGATACGACGAAACGAGCCGGTTTCCACGGCCTCGAGGAGTTTCAATTGGGATAACCTCGTCAGCTGATCCAACCTTCGAACAAGCAACGTACCATCTTCGGCCATGTCGAAGTAACCCGGCGTTTCTTTCCGTCCACCGTCACGAGCCGGTTCTTCCGCTCCGAAAAGAAGGCGCAACTGACGATCGGTGCGTTCTTCCTCGGTCAAGTCAGGCTTGGCCTGCAAACCGTCCTCTGTCTTCTCAGGGCCCTCCGAATGTAAGTCCAGTGCCAGGAACACTTCCTTACAATGATGACTCGCTCTGAACAGGGTAAGAGCAAGTCCTTCCTTGCCGACTCCCGTCTCTCCGGTTATCAGGACCGGATTGTCCGTTTGGGCCATCTCTTCCATACGTCGGGCCACGCGTTGGCGGACGTACTTGCCCATATGATAATCAGGAAATACGTGATCCTCTCTGCTGATCAATGATTGTAAAGATCGCTTCTTGAGCTTGACCTGAAGGACGGACCTGTCGAGGCGAATGGTTCGGCGCACCAGATTCTTGACCAAGCGATTGACGACTTCCGGAACGGAATTCAGAATCTGCTCGAAATCTTCACAAGGTATTTCGAGCACCTGACATTGCGCATCCGCCACAAGCACCGAATCCGACGGCCACGGGCTTCCCGTAAAGAAGCTCACCTCGCCGAAGATGTCTCCCGGCACGAGTGTATCCACCGGGATCTTTTCTTCATGATCGTCACGCAGTACGATGGTGGCCTTGCCGGCCACCAAGTACCTGATCTCATCGCTCCATTTGCCCGGACCGACGATAACCTCCCCCTGCTCATAGCGTCTCAACAGATCCTGTTCCGATGCGAGATTTCGCAATGCTTCAGGAAGATGCATCAGACCGCTTAAGTCCGTTTGTTTGGATGAGAACACGTGGAGACATTCGTTTTCGATCCACACCTACTGTTTGATGTCCTCGATGTAGGCCTTGAGCGATCGAACACCTCTTATCATTCTCGGTGCGTTCATCCTTCACAAACGCAGTTTCCTCCTCTTTATTTCTTGGAGGTTTCTTGAGGTAATTGTCAACCGCGAAGCCGTTGTAATTACAAGATATTCCCTTTCGTGCACATTCCTTGCGCACCTGATTCACCATCATGCCGACTTTCAGATTCTCCGGCATCACGATTGAATCAACGTGGGGGTCCACTCGAAGGCGAAGGGTCATTGGCCGGTCTCCCTGTCGGTCATGTTCCCGGACACGGCTGATTGCGGCATTAACACGGCTTTCTCCTATCGCCGGAGTTTCGGGAAGATGAACGGTGTCTTAGCCCGATATTCGTCGAACTCTTGTCCAAATCTTTGTTCCAGTTCCGGTTCTTCGAGAAAACTCTGGAACAGCCACACCATAATGAGGCCGATGACAAGCATGAGGATTCCGATCCAGACGGAACTCAGGAGGGTGCCGAGGCCGAAATAGTACACGACCGCTCCCAGTTGCATAGGATTTCGGCAGTACCTGTAAGGACCGGTGACGATGAGTTTTCGGGGGGGAGCCAACGGAACCGGCGTTCCTTTGCCGATCTCCGACTGTACGAAAGCCGTCCACCCGAGCATGGCAAGCCCGCCGAGGGTTGCGATCCATGCGAAAACGACTCGGACCGCCTCGCTGTGCGGCAGGAGAATATACTCGTACAACAGGTAACAGAGGCCAAAAAGAATTGCGGGCAGCACGATGAGAAATGCGCCGCCCCCTATGGACACGGCAGCTACGGTATAGCGTTCACTCCTATCCTTGTCTGCGGCATCCGCCACAGTCTTCACGTATGTTTCCGTAAATCTTGACAACAGATTTCCTCCAAGTGGGATTAGAAAGCAGCATTGGTAATATATGAGACAATGCTGACAATCAATGCTCCAAATAGAGCAGACCAGAAGTTCTTCACTTCAAATCCGGGAGCGAGAGCGGCAACCAACCAGAACAGCAGTGCGTTGACGACGAAGATGAAGAGTCCCAATGTGAGTATGGTAATAGGAAAAGCCAGAAACATGGCAATCGGCTTCAGAATGAGGTTGACGATGCCCAGAACCGCTGCGGCCACCGCTGCGGATCCCACGCTCCGAACGCGAACCCCCGGTAAGAGATACGCGGCCAGGAGGATCGCACCGGTTACTATCAGCCAACTGATCAACAGTTTCAACATGTTATCCACCTCTCCTTCAGTACTGCCGGGCACGTGAAACGGACCGTACCCTCGGTACTACCACATATTCTCGGCAGGAAAGTCAAGTTGTTCCACGAAGTAGTCATTGAAGTCCGACCGGGAGGAGAGTTCCACATGCTCTATGAAGTCGGACAGTTCATCGGCGCGCTCCCAACAGTCTTTGGAGAGGAGTACCATTGAGGCCCCCGCACTCGCTGCATTTCCCAGAGGAGTGATGATGCCCGGGTCTACTTTGGGAATGAGACCGATCCTCATGGCGCTGAATGGATTCAGGTAATTGCCCAGTGCGCCTGCCAGGCATAGTTGTCCAACGTCTTTAATACCAATTCTCAAGTCCTCCATCAATATCTTGACGCCCGCGGCAACAGCGCCCTTTGCCAGTTGGAGTTCTCTAACGTCTCGCTGGGTCAGGTAGATAGGGGTGCCGTCCATGCTCTCTTCTTCAGACGCAATCTGGAAATCGAAAACCCCGTCGCGTTCAACGATCCTTGACCTGAGATTCGAATCACAATGGTCGAGGGGTGGTCTGATCAACCCTTCCTCATCGATGATGCCGCAATGTAAGAGCAATGCCACCAGATCCACCAGACCGCTTCCACACAGACCTTTGGGTTTTGTATTCCCGATCGTACGGTAGTTCAGATCGCACGAATCGAAAGTCACGCCTTCTATTGCTCCGGTGCGGGCAATCATTCCGTGAGAGATCTTGGCTCCCTCCAATGCGGGACCGGCCGCAGCAGAGCAACTCAGAATGCGGTCACGATTCCCCAGAAAGATTTCGCCGTTTGTGCCCAAGTCCAAACCAAGGACAATCTCGCGGTTCTGCTCGGCCGCATCCGACGCGAGGACTACCGCGATCAGATCCCCTCCGATGTACCCGGATCTTGTGGGCATTACATAGAGTAAAGCTTCAGGGTTGAGTACAAGATTCACTTGGGAGGCTCTACAGATGAGTCCATCGGTCAACACGGGGGTGAAGGGTGCCTCGGCTATCCCCAAAGGGGGCAAACGCAACAACAGGTGCTGCATTGTGGTATTGCCGGCGGCCACTGCAACATAGATCTCATCCCGTTTGAGCTTCGCCTGCTTCAGCAACTTGCCGGTGATGGTGTTGAGATCATGCACGAGGAGCTTGTTCAACGTCTGAAGCCCGTTACGCCGCTCCTTGACATACTGCAGTCGGCTGACCACATTGGAGCCGTATTTGAACTGACTGTTGAGCCGAGACGTCACTCCCATTTCTCGGCCGTTTTCAAGGTTAATCAATTTGCCGACCACCGTACTGGTACCGAGGTCAAAGGCCAAGCCGTACCGGTGCCCCAGCTGTTTCCAGGGTTGCCAGTCCAGCAAAGTATTGTCGTGAATCATCGCGACTCCCTGGAAGTGGGTTTTCCGCATTTTTTGCGGCAGGGAGCGCAGGCATTGAATCGAAGGCTTGAGATCGCCGTATTTCGGGCCCAATATCATTTTGATTCTGTCCATGTCGGACAGCCAATCATAGGTCGGATCGGGCTCGTGGGTAACAGCCTTCTGGTAGACTAAAGGAAAGAGATCGACGGGAGGTCGCCTGCCGGTCTTGAGAATCTGGAAATGCTCCAGGGAGTGCTTCTTATCGCCCACATCGACGGTCATGGCTTCCCGTATCTCCGTGCGACATGCCAGTCGGACCCCCTCGGCCAACTGCTTCTCACTCAGCAGGCTTCTCTCATCCTCCGTGGGAGGCCCCAGGGCCGAGACGATCTTCACTTTGCACTTTCCGCACCTCCCCAAGCCGCCGCAGTCGGTCTCCAAGTGGATATCGGTATCCTTTAAGGCCTCCCAGAGCGTAATGCCTCTTGGAACGTGAAGCCACAGATCGTTCGGAAGAACACTCAACCACACGTGTTTTCCACGGTGATGGTTCGAAGTGGACGAGCCTTTGAGCTGTTTGACCATATCGGTGGACTGTGTTTTGCCGTGCATGAAAGAAAACTCCAGATCATCTCTAAGTATTTAACATCATTGTAGACAACAAGGACTTATGTGGCAAGGGTGAATGGGGATATGAACATCCGTGGCTTCAGGCTTTCAGCAAGCTCCAACGAATCATGAAAGCCCTCGGCACTGCCGGGCTCTCCGGGGAGAAGCCCGGAGCACCTTAGCCGTAGGGGCAGGCCCCTGGAGAGTGTCTCAGAACTCGCGGCGCATCGAACATCGTGGCACGATTGTACGCCATATCGCTGCACTTCATCCCGCGTTCAGCGCGGGATTCACTTCGATCTGCCACTTTTGAGACAGCCTGCCCGGGCACCCACAGGGGGGTGCCCCTACAAATCGGGGGCCGTAGCGCGGGCCATGACCGCCGTGGCCCTGGTATAGGCCGGGGGCAGGGAGACGAATACCGGTTGCCGGCAGGCGCCGGGAAGACGGAACCCGGTACACGACCGTATTTCTGAACTCGACTACCAATTCGGATGTCAGTCACAATCGGTCCCTATCAGCGCTAGGAGTCGCCGTTCAAGGTGCGAGTAGTCGGAATCCCTTATATCGACGGCGAGTTCAAGAAACCTCGCGAGATCCTCGACTTTGCTCTCCAGCCCCCGGTCTCCCGGCTGCCGGACGTAGACCAGCTTCTTGTAATGCTTGAAAAACTCCCTTCTCATTTCTTCATCGTGGAGTTCCAGGGGTTGCACGCAGCAGCGTTCAAAGTCCGTAATCAGCTCTCGTTCCAGGAAATACGTTCCGGCCGTCTCGTCGATCAGTCTCTCGAAGAGGTCAGTCCCGAGCAGCATCTGATAGCAGTGGCACCCCGGCACCCGGCGGGCACCGTACTCCGCACACAACTCGTCAATCCCCGGGAAACAGTCTCCATACAAGCAAGTGATGCGCGCGTTCCTCTTCCGGGCCGCTCGAATCTCCTTGAGCACTCTGCGCCGCAGAAGAAAAGGGTTTACATGGAGATTGGGAGGCAGAAACCTGAGACGCAACCAAGGGAACCTCTTCGCAAGATCCAGGTGTTGCAAGCCGGGCCTGAATACGCCGCATGCGATGATGGTTTCCTCTCCGCGGGTCGGCATCCTTTTCGCCGCCTTCCTCGGCCTGCAATTCAAATAGACCGCACCGGCGATCCAAGCTCGTCTCCTCGCTTGGGCCCGGCAGAGGCGTCGCGACGGCACCTACCTGAACGCGTGTCGACTTCAACCGTTCCTCAATCCTGGAAAAGCCTCTTTGATCGCAGCTATCACGGATCTATCCAAAATTCCGTCGGTGTTTTCTCCGAGTATGGTCTCCACCATGTCATTTGCCCGCGTCAACATGCCGGGCCTGCCCTTATTCTCCCAGAGGTCGAAATTGGAGCGTACGGCCAAGTCGGGGTAGAAGAACTCGTCCATCATGTGATTGATGGTATGCTCCTCGATGACGTAGTTCCCTCCGGGGCCCACCTTACTGATCACATCAAAACCGAGGGTCTCTTCGTTTACTTCGATGCCTGCCAGTATACGGTGAATCATCCCGATGACTTCGTTATCAATAACGTACTGCTCGTACGAGATGGAGTTGCACGAATCGAGCATTCCCGCAGCAAGGTGGATACAATCGCCGCCCGCCATGGCCACGAGCAGGCTGGAAAAGGTCTTCTCGACGCCCGACTGGATATCCGGCCGCTTGGCTTCCGTGGTCCCCCCGGAAGCATAAATGGGAAGATCGTACCGTTTGGCCAGATGAACGGCGAACGCGTTCATTAAGGCCATTTCAACCGACCCCATGGTGAACGCCATGGTCCGCAGATCCATCGCCGTGGGAACAGCTCCGTAGAGTACTTTGGCACCCGGCTGAAACACCTGGGTCAGTGCTGCGCCGGCAAGAGCCTCCGCGTGCATCTGAGCCAGGGTTCCGGCCAATGTTGCCGGAGCCGTTGCGCCGGAGATCGGCGCGGGTGCACACGTTACGGGAATTCCCCGTGTACAGCAGAACTTCAAGATGTTTAACGTCACGCTCTCGATACAAAGCGGGCTTATGGGATTGGTGATCACCGAGGCAAATGGTCTCTCCCTGAACTTCTCCTCGCCGCCTGCAATGATCGAAGCGAGCTTCCACATCTGCTCGGCTCCTTGCAGGTGATCGCAGCCGCCCATGACATGCTTCGTCGTGTGATTGAAGGAGTTGTAGAAATCATTCAGGTGGTAGTACTCCGCGTCGATGTCGTGAGCCTGACATGCTATGATATAGAATCGAATATTGTCCAGATGATCCACCAAGGCCGCGGTGTGAGCCACGTCCCTAAGCATGGTACGCCGCGAACCGCCGGTTGCCATGTCCACTATCTGAAAGACCCGTCCCCCATTGGCGAAGTGCACCCTCCCCTCCCCGAGATGCAGGTCGTTCCTTCCGTCTCGAGAGTAGAGAACAAACCTCGCCGGAGCGTTCTTCAACGTTTCGTCGAGCCAATCCCCAGGGAAACGTACCCGCTCTTCGGTGTAGTCGACTTGCGCTCCTGCCCGGTCCAGTTCATCCAGGAAAGTGAGATCGGTTATTTTGATCCCCAGCTCACTGAGTATGCGTCGACCCGTCAGGTCGACGGATTCTACCTGTTCGGCCGTTGGAGGCCGATAAATCTGAGATGATATCCCCATGTTCCGACCTTGTGAAAGTTTACCTGAAAGACCCCCCCGATGCGACACCGATCTTCGCCGTGAAGACGGCGGGCATCCCGCGTTCCGCGGGACCCTACGGCCCCGATTTGTAGGGGCACCCCCCTGTGGGTGCCCGTCAATGCCGAGGACTTTCATGATTCGTTGTGGCTTGTCGACAGCCGCAAGCCATGAAGGTTCATCCAAGTATTGCACTGATCTCCTTGAGCACCTCGTCGGGCTTGGGCTCAACGTGGTGCTCCGCGAGAATTCTCTTGGCCTCCGCATTACATCGTCTGTAAAGATCTTCACCACCCGCCGACAACCAGGCGTCGTACCGGGAACGATCAAGCAGAACCGGCAGGAACTGGGCCTGCATGAAGTGCTCGAAGGTGTGGTCATCCATCAAGAAAATGGACCCCGGCCCTCCCTTGGCCACACGCTCTATGGCATCCAAGGCGAGCGTCTCCCTGCCGACCGGGATCCCGTTGACAAAGAACCGGCTCATGGCCACCAGTTCGTTCGCCATGGTAACCATCTCGAGGGACGAAGTGTTGCCGTACTCCAGATACCCAACGTCGTGGATCAGATTGGCCCGGCAAAGCATGCTTGTAATAATGGAAAACATGGCCTCCGCACCGGCCTGAGCGTCCATAACCTTTGAGTCGGACGCGCCGGCATAGGACCAGATGGGAAGTCCGTAGATTTCATCCCGCATGTCGGCAAGAGCAGCCTGCGTGAGACTCCATTCGGGACAGCCGTACGACACCACCGTGGACTTCATGTCCAACGTGCTGACATTGGGTCCAAAGAGAAACGGGGCCCCCTTTCCGGACATCTGGTGCACCACGAGACCCACGAGATTCTCCGCTATTCCCATGGCCAGGGCTCCGGCAAGAGTAATGGGTGCCCCTCCGCCGCAGTTGGAACCTGATGGTAGGCAGATGGGAATCTTCTTTCGTGCACAGAAGATCAACTTGTCCACCACATAGTCAGGGAACCTCAGCGGACTGATAGCTTCGGAATAGTTGAGCAGGAACGGTTTCTCTGCCAGGGCCTCTTCGCCTCCGGCCACTGCGGATGCTATCCCATGAATCTTCACGATATCCCGTCCGCTGTCCGCGATGAACACGATCGGCTTGTTGGAGTTCTCGACCATTTTGGCAAAGGCATGGACATAGATGTCTTCCACGACGGGCACATCTTCGGGATTGCTCATGGACATGGCGAATGACATGTTGGGCAGTCCATCCACCAGCCGTGCGAAATTCGCCGTATCCTGCAAAGTGCATCTTCGGCGTTCACCGGTTTCCAGGTCCAGAGTAAACGTGGTGTCCGATCCGGTACCGTAGAAGCTGTTGCCGTTGGTAAGCGGCATGGACTTGTTGCCCAATTGGTCGTACAGCATAATCTGCCGCGGCGCCGACCTGAGAGCATCTTCCACCAGGTATGACGGCATCTTGAGCCAATCGTCCCCGGAGGAGGTGCATCCCGCGTCCAAGAGCATTGCACGAGCATCGGCATGCTCCATTTTGAAACCAATCTTCTCGATGATTTCCAGCGCCGCGTTGTGAATTGACCATGCTTGATCCTTGCTCAGGACCTTGAGTCGAGGTTGAAACGTGAGAACATCTGAAAACGCCATATTCCACTCCTTTAGTCGCAAAAAGCTGGTCAGGAGATGCCAAGAAGTCTCTTCACTTCCACCACCGCGGATGCGGCATCAGGGGCATAGCTGTCGGCATTGATCTCATTTGCGTATTTCTCGGTGACCGGGGCTCCCCCAATAACCACCTTCACCTTGTCTCTTACCCCCGATGCCTTGAGCGCCTCAATTGTTGCCGGCATGCCGGGCATGGTGATGGAAAGGAGAGCAGACAAGCCCACTACGTCGGCGCCAACTTCCTGAACCTTTTTCACGAACTTGTCGGGAGGAACGTCCACACCGAGGTCCGTGATGTCGAATCCAGCTCCCTCCAACATCATGGAGACCAGGTTTTTCCCAATGTCGTGGAGATCGCCTTTCACCGTGCCGATCACCACCTTTCCCTTGGTGGTGATATCGCCTTCTTGAAATAGGGGCTTTATTATGATCATGCATTCCTGCATGGTCTTCGCGGATCGAAGCATCTGGGGAACAAAGATCCGGCCCGAGGAAAAATTCCGTCCCACTTCGTCCATGGCTGCAATAAGACCTTTGTCGAGAATGTCCTGCACACGGGTTCCCGCATCCACGCATTTTCGGGTTTCGGCTAAGGCCGTTTGGATGTCTCCTTTGATTACCGCCTGCGTCAATGATTCAAACTCACTCATTATCAAATCCCCTTTGCTCGATGAATCGCGTTCAATACCTTCACTACGCATTCACGATGCGTCCATCCTGATACGCTTCAATGAACTTCTCACAGTATTCGTCTCGGCCGAGAAGCATTTCGATTGCCAAGAGCGTCCCCATCAGCCTATTGTCCGTCGGATCCATGATTGCTGCAGACAGTCCGTACGACATGGCCAAAGACAAGAAACTCCTGTTGATTAACCGGCGTTCCGGCAAACCGAAGGAAACATTGGAAAGCCCGCAAATTGTTTTGACGCCGGGGAATTCGCTCATAATCTCTCTGATCGCGCCCAGAGCCCCAAGCCCCATCTGCACGTCGACCGAAACAGGTTGAATGAGAGGGTCGACGTAGATCCGTTCCACGGAAATGCCCGCCTCCAGTAGTTTGTTGACCAACTCCCTGCCCACCTCCACTCTCTCCTCAACCGTTGTGGGCATGGAGGCTCTCCCCATGCAGAGTGCCACCACCTCGCAGGGTTGAGAGGCGACAATGGGGAGTATGGCATTGAAGCGGTCCTCTTCCAAAGATATGGAGTTGATCATTGGTACGCCTTTGTGGCGTTTCAATGCTTCCGACAAAGCCTCGGGATTCGGACTGTCGAGGCACAGGGTGACGTCCAACTCGGCCTGGACCGTTTCGACGAGCCAGCAGAGATGCTTGGTTTCGTCATCGGGGAACGTGCCCGCATTGACGTCAATGTAGTCGGCACCGGCTTGGGCCTGCTCGCGTGCCGTTTGCGTGATAAGCGTCGCATCGCGGTTCTCGACTGCCGCCCCGATGCCTGCTCTGCTGGTGTTGATTTTTTCTCCCACTATAATCATGATTGAGATCCTCGCGACAAATCATCTCGTATCGCAGCGGATGCGACGGTCTGGGTTACCCTCTTCCCAGAGAGAATAAAGATGGTGTTAATGGATTGTTACCGCATACGACGACCCAAAAGTAATTATATTTTAGCACACTATATTTTTTCTCGCAACCCGGACTCCGAACCGGTTTTCCTCCGGGGCATTCCCGGATCACGTATTTCACCGGTCTGACAGTATGCGCGGAAGTTCTTGATCGCTATTGGCACTTCTTTGACTTAGACTGCGGAATTGGGTAATTTTGCTACTGGGCGGAAGACTTGCCGGGCTTACGTGGCCGGTCTCCCATGAATCGCTGCGTTGAACTGAAGAGGCACAATGACGGCCCCCGGAAATCCTGAACAGGAACGGACAAATCCGAACCGGCATGCCCGTCAACGGGAATATCGGGCGATCAGCGTGCTCCTGGTGTTGGGGATGCTGATCTGGATAGTCCAGTCCACGGCCTACTACTTCGGTTCGCATGACGCAGTATCCGTCGAGTCGATAATCGACTATGTCCGGTCACCCGGGATAATCCTGTCACTTGTGGGAATCGTCTGCTTTCTCGGCTACGGAATCTACGTCTCACGCATGATGAGGGAAGTCAGACGCGCGGAAGAGGTTCGTGAGAGTTTGATTTCCTCCCTTACCCGCACTCAGGAGGCCCTGCATTATCAGGCTACCCACGACCACCTTACCGGGCTCAAGAATCGTGCCGCCATCCTTGATGTCTTCGAGAAGGAATTGGACAGGGCGCGTCGAGAGAACACGTTGGTGAGCCTCATCATCGGAGATGTGGACCATTTCAAACGGATCAACGATCGGTACGGCCATCTGGCAGGTGACGCGGTACTGCGGGAGATCGCTCAACGACTTAAATCGTGCATACGGACCTATGACTCGGTCGGCCGATATGGCGGTGAGGAGTTTCTCATGATCTTCCCCGGATGCGACACGAAAAAGTCCTCACAAATTGTCGAGCGACTTGCATCCGAACTCGGATCCAAGCCCGTTGAAACGTCGGAGGGTTCATTTCACATCACCATGAGCTTTGGAATCGCCTCGGCTGAAGGCACACGGGAACGAGACCTCGATACCATCATCGGGTTAGCGGATCAAGCCCTGTACAACGCAAAAAGATCGGGAAGAAATCGAGTGGAATGTGCCTAACACCCTGTTTCTGAAATGGGGGCCGCTGAAAATCCAACTCCGAACGAGCTCGTCCGTTACCTTCCGGGGGGCCGACCGCCCTCGGAAAGCCGGAGGCCCTGACCGGGAGTGTTATTCCTCAAAGGAAACTTGAGAGATCTTTCCGGCTTTCCGGTTGCATAGTGACGACGTTTCCGACAACGCCTCCCCCATATATTTGGAGACAATCGGCAAGCACCAATACTCAAGGATTATTCTGCCGATTCATTTCCCGACGCCCAAAGCATTCGGAAAAAGTCGCTGTTCTTGAAAAAATGTGTTGACAAACAGGAAACATTTGCAGGATACTGGGGGCACTTGGCACCAGGAAAGTCGTTTCGGAGTGCGATGAAGGAGGAGTTTTGGTCGATTGTGCAAACATGACTCGGGATTTTTACATTCGCTGCTTCAGTTCATGGGATGCTTGGGTAAGCAGGCAGGACTCAAGAACCGGCAGTGGAAGCAATATTGACGACGGCTTAGTTGTGGTATAAATTTTGAACTTCGACGAATACCTCAACCTGGAGCCGGCCTTTATGAGTGAAGAGCTTATTGCCAAGAATATTGGAGTACTGAGAAAAAAGCAGAAGCTTACCCTTCAGAAGCTCGCCGATCTTACCGGCCTCACAAAGGGTTATCTGTCCAAGATCGAGCGGTCCAAGAAATCCCCTCCGTACTCCACCCTCAACAGGATAGCCAAAGCCCTTGGAGTAGATGTCAGTTTTCTCATCAATCAGAACGCGGAGAGCATGGACGACCCTCGCATCGCGTTCGTCAAGAAGAATCAAGGCAGGATCGTTGAGACTGCCGATTCTCTGGACGGATATGTGTACCAGACTCTCGCCTTCGGGAAACCCGGCAAGAACATGGAACCCTACATCATCGAGCCCGCGTTCGAGGAGAAGGGTGTCTTTCAACACGAAGGGGAGGAGTTCTTCTACATTTTGGAGGGTACGCACGAGTTCATCTACGATGGTAAGACGTACCTCATGGAAGAGGGTGACAGTGTCTATTTCGACTCGGGCGTTCCCCACACCGGGCGCAGCATAGGAAAAAAGCGGGCCAAAATGCTGGCGATAATGTTCTCCTACAAACGGATCTGATTTCATCACATAGGAATAGCTATTCACCGTTATGGGTTCGACGATGCGCTCTGCCGCCACCCGGGGTAGAGGAATGGATGCCTCTTCACGAAGCTTCCTCTTCGGGCCTAATAACGGCTTGTCTATAACCGACTACCTCCTCGCCATCAACTTCCATTCGACGATTCGTATGGATCGTCGTAACATGCCGGCAACGAACGCTTGCCGCAGCGTAGGGTAGTGTCATGAAAAAGAGCATCGTCATAGTGGGAACGTCCGATACCAAGGGGGAGCAACTGGAGCTTCTGCGTGAGAAGATACGTTCAGTGGGCGATAGACCCGTTCTCATGGACATCAGCATGGGAGGGAAGCCGACTCTTGACGCCGAAGTTCCTCCACACGAGATAGCCGAGATGGCCGGCAAAAGCATCGACGAGATACTGAGATCCACCGACCGCCGCATTTGTACTGATATCATGACTGAGGGTGCTCAGAACAAGGCCCTTGCGTTGATTGCCGAAGGAGAACTCGACGGCATCACGGCCCTGGGGGGCATCAGCATAGGCTTGGTCGGAGCTCGGATCATGGCCAAACTACCCTTCGGAATTCCCAAGGTAATCGCGGTACCCGCGGCCATGCCGGCGTACGTGGGACGTTTGTTTGGAGCCAAGGATGTAACCGTCATGCAGCTCATTATGGAGATCGCGGGCAGTAACGATCTTGTTGACAACGCAATCTCTCAGGTGGCCGGTGCCATTTCCGGAATGGCCGGACAGGCCCTGGATCACCGAAAGCTCACTCTGCCGTATCCTTCCGTAGCGGTTACACAAATAGGGTTTTGCAATAGCTGCGCCAAGAATGTTGAGACGCTTCTTGTCGAGAAGGGTTACCATGTATACCCGTTTCACGCCCAGGGCGTGAGTGATCGGGCCATGGATACTCTGATATCTCAAGGCTTCTTTGACGCGATTGTTGAAATCTGCCCCGCCGGGCTGGTTGAAGAACGATTCAAAGGTAACCGACCGGCAGGTATGGCAAGGCTTGATGCAGCCGGCGAGCGAGGGATCCCACAAGTCTGGGCCCCCTGTTGCCTGAACCTCACCGGTGTCGGCCCCACCCGCCACAACCGGGAAAAGTACCTGGCTTCGGGAAAGGTGTTTGAAATGGACGAAACAAGGGCCATGACACGTTTTCCCGAAGACGAACTCGTCATCGGAGCACAACTGTACGCCGAGAAGATCAACAAAGCCAAAGGCCCTTTGAAATTTGTAGTTCCGTTGAAGGGCTGGTCCTCAATCGACCGGAAGGGAAGCGTACTCTACGATCCGGAACAGGACGGGATCTTTATCCGGGAATTGAAAAAAGGGCTGCGAGTCGATCCGGACATCGAAGAAGTAGACGCGAACCTGGAAGACATGGAAACTGCTCAAGCCCTGGTTGAAGGCCTCGATAAGTTTATGAAGAATAGAGCGTAATATTCCAACGCTACGCATGGACAAATAGCTCGCCCGGCTTCCGCACCGGGCATGGTGCGCCCGGCGAACCTTCACGGTTTGGGGGCCTTCAACAAGGCTCAAGAAGCATCCGGGCGGTTCGACCGACATGCTCCCCTCCCAAGCCTCCTCTCGTGTACATGACCGGGGGCATGTCGGCGCTCTTTCTCTGATACCCGATGGCCGGACACGGCATATCATGAGAAGCCGGCACCCGCAAACGCTGAAACATTATATACACTCGAAAATTCACGACACTGAAAACACAAAACCGAGTACGTATTCTCATACGACGTTTACATTCAGAGAGATTACCACGGGTACACGCTTACGGTATGAAATCAAGGAGAGGTTATCCATGACTACCATACGGTTCGTGGACACAACATTCCGGGACGGCAATCAAAGCCTGTGGGATGCCACCGGCATCAGAACGGACGCCGTGCTTGCCGTTGCCGACCAACTGGATAAAGTGGGCTTTAAGGCGGTTGATTTTGTGGCCAGCATTCATATGGGAGTGGCTGTCCGGTACCACAAAGAGAATCCATGGACAAGGATCAAACTTGTATCCAAAGCCATGCCGAATACTCCACTGAGCTTTGGTACCACAGGTCGACGCTTCATCGGTTTCAAGCGCTGTCCCGACTCCGTCATGGCGCTGGTGTACCAGTGCATGGCGGCCAACGGTATCCGACGGGTGTGGCTTGTCGATGCCGCCCACGAAATCGAGACAATCGAAAAGAACGCACGTATGGCGAAAACGGCAGGCATTGAGGACTTCATGACAGCATTGTCGTACACCATAAGTCCCGTTCATACCAACGAATACTACGCGGCGAGGACCGCTGAAATCGCTGCCTGCAGCGAAGTGGACACGGTCTATCTGAAGGATCAAGGCGGTCTGCTCACCCCGGAACGGATCACTACGTTGATTCCCGCCATTCAATCGAATCTTTACGGCAAACCTCTTGAGATTCACTCCCACTGCTCGACGGGGTTGGCGCCCCAGGTCTACCGTGAGGCAATCGAGGCAGGCGTCAACACGGTCCATACCGCGATTCCGCCCTTGGCCGACGGAACATCTCAGCCGTCCGTTTTCGAAATACTTGACGATTTGCAGGAAAAAGGTCACGAATCGGCTATTAACAGAGATATGTTGCGCTCCATTTCAGAGCATCTGTACGCCTTGGCCGAGCAACAAAATAGACCCGTAGGAACCCCTCAGGAATACAATCCTTCGTACTATGAGCATCAGGTGCCCGGCGGCATGGTGACAACTTTGAAGCGACAGCTGGCGGAGGCGGGAATGGAAGAACGATTTCCTGAAGTCCTGGATGAAATCATACAAGTGCGCCGAGATCTCGGCTATCCCATAATGGTTACCCCGCTTTCTCAGTTCGTTGGAACTCAGGCTACTATGAACATAGCTTCCGGTGAACGGTATAAAATGGTGCCTGATGGTATCATTGAGTACGTTTTGGGCTATTTCGGCACTCCTCCTGCGCCAATTGCCCCGGAAACTCTGGAGAAGATCAATAAACAACCGAGGATCAAGAAATTCCGAGAACAGGATTTCCCGCAGCCCTCCGTAGCGGAGATAAAGAAAGAGATGGGCCTTCCCAAGGGCATTTCCGACGAAGAATTCCTCTTGAGGTACGCTATGCCCCGCCGGGAAGTGGATGCCATGCTTGCTGCCTCAACCTGAGACGTGGGAAATGGCAAATGGCTTTTTCGCTTTGTGTACGCACAATCATTACACTAAGATTGCAGGATGCCCCTGAATGCGCCGGGCAGGCGGGCAGCGCCCGCCCCCCCACGTTGTGGAACGCACCTCAATACGGTCTTCCGCAGCACGGGCCTCCGTGCGCGGATTTCCTTCGTTCCAACTCCCAAAATGCGAACAAGGAGACGATGCGTGACCGAACATAGAAAAGAGAATACGAAACAATCTCATTTGGTCTTCGTGTGTGTCAGTAATCGCGGCCGAAGCGTATTCGCCGAGTATTTCATGAGAAAAATCTTCAGCGAACCGTCTCGGGGGCTCGGCGAACAAGTCAAAGTGACGTCTGCGGGCTTCATACCGCAGGCAATAAAGGACCAGATAGCGGAACTTCAAATAGGTTTTCCGGAGCCTTTCTTCAGTCGCCCCATGGCTGAAGCGACCCGCACCTTCTTGTCGGAAAGGGGCATGTCGGTTCCTGCGGACTGGCGATCCAAAGAACTGACTACCGATATGGTGAATGACGCCACTCTCCTCATAACGGCCATTCACCCGCAAAAGGACGACCTCGTCAGACTGTACCCGGAAGCCGCCGCCAAGATTCGTACGATCAGGGAGATATCTCGGTGGGAAGAGCCGTTTCTATTCGAGGACCTTACGCGGCTCCCAAAGGACGACAGCTACTGGCACTACGTAGAGGAGGACGAGGAGTTCGTCAAGACCATACTGTCCGAGGTTGAACGCAGCTTGACACGGGCATTGCCGGACATCCTCAACCGTCTCGGTTTCACGGAAGAACGAACGTCTGAAATCGTCGACACTTGATGCGCGGACGGTCGGGGAATTTCAGTGGTCAAAGTGAAAGAGCTTCCCGGGAGTACCGGGGATAATTCGTGACGACAACCGGACCCAATCGGCATACCCGCTTTGCATGAGGGGAGATCACGTGAAGGCCTCTTTGGTCCGTTCTGCGGAAAAGCAGTCGGATCTCTTTCCAACACGGCCGGCAAGAAAGCCGGTCTTGCGATGGTCTTGCATTTCACGGAGTAGGACCGGCCTGCGTGCCGGTCATCACACTTGCGGCGAAAGCTTGCAATAGAGCTTGCATTTAGTGACGGTCCGAGAGTTCTCGTTTAAGACGCGATAGAAAGGAGACTTGAAATGGCCGATGCAGCGTATGATGCAGTGGTGGTTGGCGGCGGGCACCATGGGATGATAACGGCTTGTTATTTGCAAAAGGCGGGTATGAAAACCGCCGTCTGTGAAATTAAGCCGACTCCGGGCGGCTCGGTAACCAGCGCCGAAGGCCCGGTTCCACGATTCACCTATAATGTTTCCTCCAACTGGACCCGTTTTTACGGCCATCCTGCCTACACCGATTTTAATTTACGAGAGAAAGGCCTTGAATACATCTTCCCCGAGGGAAACGAGGCCATGATCTTCGATAATGATACGTGCCTAATCGGATACTCGGCTCTCAAGGTTACCGATACCATAACCGGGAAGACGGAGATATCGCATGAGAATATGCAGAAAACCCTCAACGAAATCGGCCGATTCTCTCAAAGTGACGCCGATACTGCGGAAGAGCTGTTTCGGCGATACATGAAGAAGTGGAAGACGGCTATGGGGGCCTATCGTCTTTCCCCCCCCGTTCCGTGGGGAGAAAAGAACGAATTGGAGAAACTCTGTGACGATCCCAAGGACGGTATCGAGCCCATATACCAGTTCATGACCACCCAGCAGTTGGCCTACGACCTTTTCGAGAGCGAAGAACTTCGGACCTTGTTCATCCGGGCCGCCATGACTTCATTCGGCGGTGCGCCCCACGACGTTATCGGCCTTCACGGCTTCATCCATGCCATCGGTTTGGTACTTTCCTGGGAGCCTGCGGCCATTGCCAAAGGGGGAAGCCAGAGCGTAACGAACGCCCTCTACGAGGCGTTCACAGAGATGGGGGGGGAAACGTTTTGCCGAAGCGAAGTAGTCAAGCTCCTAATCGAGAATGAGAAGGCAACAGGGGTTCGCCTCAAAAACGGAAACGAGATAACGGCCACCAAGCTTGTGGTGAGCGACCTGAGCGCGCTTCAATCCGTTGAGCTTATCGGTGAAGATCACTTGGATCCCAAACTTGTCAGGCGTGTCAGGAACATCAGATATGACAGACACAACATTATTTGGGCCGTCTTCGCCATGCACGAATTGCCGCAATATAAGGCGGCTTCCTACAACCCGGACTGCGGACCACAACCCAGGATGTACTTGGGGCCCAGAAATGCGGATTACGTGGCGAACCAATACCTTTCGGAGATATTCACCAAAGGTATCGCCGACCGGCTCTTCATGTTTCTCGGCCCGGACAGCATTTGGGATGATTCAAGAGCCCCCGACGGCAAACACGTTATCGGAATCGAGGAATTCTCCGCGCCTACGCGATTCTTCTCCACCAACAAATGGCAAGATCTGAGAAACGAGTTTGAGGCCGCCATAATCAGGGAATGGCAGATCTATGCCCCGAACATGACAAGGGACAATATAATCGCCGCCCACATTGCCACCCCGTACGATATTGAACAGACCCATCCCAACATGCACCAAGGCTCTATTGCCTGCGGGGACATGATCGTCTCCCAGATGGATCGATTCCGGCCGACTCCGGAGCTCGCGAACTACAAGACCCCCATCGAAAACTTCTATCTCTGCTCCTCTGCCGGTCACAACGGAGTTGGTACCGGGAGAGGATCTTCACTGAACTGCTTTCAAGTGATCAGCAAGGATTTCGGCCTCTGAATCTGAGAAAGCGGGGAGGCGGACCGGCGATTGCGGCCGGTCCGCCTCCTTACCAAGGGGAATTTTCGAGGTGTGGTCCCTGGTGAGGGACGGGGTTATTTGAAGTTGCTTTCTATGGCACCCGTGCGACCCGACGCGAGATTAGCGTGCCGTGAAAGGTCTTGGCTACGAACCGTCCGGAAATCGTGGTCCCAAATCCGCATAGTAGCTCATTTTGACTCCGGACCGCGTTGCGCTCCCGCTTATTAGCCCCAGGTTACCAAGTAGGTGCACGAATCTCCGCCGCTTTTTCTACAAGGCGCCTTGTCATCCTTGCGAACAAAAACTTCCATTCCCGGCTCTTTGAACCGTTCACTCACTCCCTGCATAATGCCGTGATCATATTCGCACGGCCAGTGAGACCTCGAAATCATCTTAATGCGACGCAGCCCCCCATCGGTTCCCAAGTCTTCGGAAACAAAGGATCCTATTTGCCCCCCGCGGTGATTCATCTTGTATGCAACATCCAGTTCCTTGAGGGCAATGTCAATCGACTTCCAGTGTGGGGGAACCTGGACGAGTTGCGGCACGCGGTTTCCAATACGAGTCAGCAAACCGGGGTTGAACGATTCGTACAAGTCCTTCATCACGTCCAGAACACTCTGTAGACTATACCAGGCATCGGGGTTCGGGTCCTGAAGCCCCTTGGCAGTCAGGATCGATATTGCGATCTTCTCGGTACCAGCCGGAAACGCTTGGATAATCGCGCTTAGATGTCCTCCACTTATTTCAACCCGTTGGTCGAAAGCCTTGAACTGACCCATGTTACTCTCCTTTGTAATCAATGCACCCCTAACTGAGGCGTACAGCAATCGAAGATGTATAATATGAGCTTGTAGTCTGACTGTCAACGTCTTCCTCGTTAAGGACGGGTGGTCAACGCGAACCCCGGCGGCGTTGGTTAACCCGGGTTGCCCGCTCATCCATCATATCGAGATTGCCGCCCCACAGGATATTGAACCGACTCATCCCAACATGCGCCAAGGCTTCATTGCCTGCGGTGATATGGTCGCCTCCCGGATGGATCGATTCGGCCGACGCCGGAGATCACTACCTACAGTCCCCAATCGAAAACCTCTATTACTCTATCACTGCTCCGCTGCCGGTCACAATGGAACTGTTACTGGGAGAGGATCTTGGCTTAACTGCTTTCAAATGATCGGCAAGTATTTCGGCCTCTGAATTTGAGGAAGCGGGGGGGGGGGGGGGGGCGAACCGGCGATTGCGGTCGGTCCGCCACCTTACCAAGGGGAATTTTCAGGGTGTGGTCCTTGGTGTGGGAGGAGGTTGTTCGAAGTTGTTTTCCATGGCACGCGTGCGACCCGATGCGGGGGTTAACGTGCCGTGAAAGACCTTGGATACGAACCGTCCGGAAATCGTGGCCCAAGATCCGCATAGTAGCTCATTTTGACTCCGAACCGCGTTGCGCTCCCGCTTAGCCCCAGCTAACGAAGTAGGTGCACGAATCTCCGCCGCTCTTCCTACAAGGCGCCTTGTCATCCTTACGAACAAAAACCTCCGTTCCCGGCTGCTTGAACCGGTCGCCCAGTCCCTGTAGGATGCCGTGATCGTATTCACACGGCCAGTGCGTCCTTGAGACCATCTTCATGCGACGCAGGCCAGACTCGGTTCCCAGATCTTCAGGGGCATACGATCCTATTTGCCCCCCGCGGTGATTCATCTTGTACCCGACATCCAGTTCCTTGAGGGCAATGTCAATCGACTTCCAATGTGGGGGTAGCTGGACCAGTTGTGCAACGCGACTTCCCGTACGAGTCAGCAAACCGGGGTTGAACGATTCGTACAAGTCCTTCATGACGTCCAGGACAGCCTGCAAATTATACCAGGCATCCGGCTTTGGATCCTGAAGCCCCTTGGCAGTCAGGATTGACAGTGCGATCTTCTCGGTACCCGCCGGAAATGCCTGGACGATCGCGCTCAGATGTCCTCCGCTCAGTTCAACCCGTTGGTCGAAAGCTTGGAACTGACCCATGTTGCTCTCCTTTGTCATTGTTAGAGATCTGATTGAGGCGTAAGATAATCGTAGGTACATAATATGGGCTTGTAGTCCGGCTGTCAACGTCCTCTCGAAAAGGGCGCAACCGCCATGGAACCTGCTAAGATCGTTCCCGGTTGCCCTCATTCGGACGTCCTTTCCGCTGTTTTCCATAGTATCGGAAGTTCAACCGGTTACGGATTCAGAGATACGTTTAAGAACCGGTATTCGACCTACCTTTCCGACGGAGAGTGTATTCCGGATTACGATCGGGTATCGGCCGGCTCGGAAGGATCGGCCACAAAGAGTATGGGACGGTTTGGGGGAACATCAAAGAAGTCCTGGTACGATGTGCATTTACTCATGAGCATGTAACATATGGTGGTTGTCGGATGCTTCTGCTCATCCAACGTATCGAAATTGCCGCCTCCTTTCGAAATAACCATGTCTGCGGAGGGCCACAAGCTTCTTAGTTCCTCCGAGCATCGCGACAGAACCGTCCCGGGTATCGGACCCTGGATACCGTTTTCCACCACTGCGGCGACATCCCCCATACCGACAAGACGTGCCTCTTCAAGGGTCGCATCGTTCAAGGTGGGCACACTTCGCACCACGAAAATGACCTCGACATCATAGTGCGCCCTGATTGTTTCAATGAGCAGTTTGTCGAGGACGATCTCGCCGCAATTATCTCCGAGATACAGAATTCTGCCGGCTTGCTCGAGACGTTTTTCCATCTCGGCAAACCTCTCCCGGGGAAGCGGGGTCTTGAGGTTCTCCAATATCACCTGTTCCAGGTCCTGTGAACTCTGGTATCCCATGGGATCGATGGAGTTTGCGACAACGGCTAGAGTCGTCGCTGTGAGCAACGGGTTCTCGGATTCCTCCACGAGTTGTTTTGCCCACGGGTACAGTTCAATGCATCTTTCGTTCTGGAGTTTCTTGGCCTTCAGGAACGGATCGGGGTTGCCGCAGGCGGTCGTGAGTCTCCCGAACACTTCTTCGACCAGGTCGGAACCCGTCATGTCCCAGTCGAGGCCCTGCATTGCGGGTATTTGCATGACCTCGGCAACGAGTTCCTTCATCATGTGATCTTCACTGGTAATCTCACGAATGATCGCGAGGGCCGCATTGAAGTTGCACGCAATGCACGCAGGCTTCAGCTTCATTGTTCTCCTCTTCAGAAAACCCGAACCGCTCTGCCGCAACGCTGCTATACAGCAGAATTCTTAGATTTCTTCTTTTTGAGTTGTTCCTCAAAATCTCGAAACACCTTATCCTTTTGCTTTCCGTCGGAGCCCAAATTTCCGGCAAAATTGGCGCCTGCCAGATCAACGGACTTGTGCCACCAGAAACGCTTTCCTTCACCGCGGAGTATATCTTCCAGCACTTCCCTGAGATCTCCCATATATTCCTTGGGAAGAAAGGACGCTGCTCCAAGGGTAATAGACCTCTTCAGTGCCTCCGTAGTCACCGCATGCGCCGTGAGCATCACGGTCACAAACCCTCTCGCCACGGCATGCCTCAGCAACTCGAATCCGTTGACGCCCATAATATCCAGAATAACAATATCAAAGGTCTCTGTTTGAAGGTAATTGAGAGCCGTCCTAAAATCATTTGCCTTATGCACGGTGCACATCTCCAGCATTTCCTCGACGGTATCAAGCACGTCGGGCTCGTCGTCAACCACCAAGACGTCTTTGCCATGCAGATTGCTTTCTTTGCCCATCTCCGTAGTGCCTCCGCATTACTGCTTTCACGCATTGTGTTGGTGCAGGACCGGGCATTGGATGTCTGCCCGATCCTGCCCTCACTTCATCGGCTTCAGGGGCCGGCCCCGTAGCCTTTCGGGTTGGGGTAAATCGGATCGAGTGTGTCCGTAACCCCTTGTTTTCCAGTGCCTGCCCTCAATCGTCCAGTATGTATATGGCACCGTCCTTTGCGTCAACCTTTATCCGTTGACCGTTCTTGATCATTGCCGTAGCCTCGAAGGTATTGACTATCGTAGGCACGGCATATTCGCGACCGACTATGGCGGCATGGGACAGAGTGCCCCCGCGATCCGTAATTACCGCATTGACTATCCCGTACACAGGAGTCCAGGCGGGATTTGTCCCCGGACAGACCATGATGTCTCCCGGCTGGACTTTTCTCAAATCATCGTACGTCAGCACGACACGGGCCGGTCCTTCCGCTGTTCCGGGACATCCACAAATCCCGAACAACGAAGCCCCCAGTTCGGGCTTCACCTCCGGTAATTCACCCACGACAAGTTTTATGGCAATGGGATCTCGTGAGGGCATAATGTCCTCCACCATGGCTTCCTCCAGGCCGGAACGATCAGTCACGAGCGGGGGATTCGGCCTGGTGTGCCACTGTTCCCAATCCGCCCGACGTCTCCTGGTAATGAACCGGAGATCGTCGTGCTCGGGAACCATCATGACCCTGTCAATTTCGGTAGGATTGAGCATGAAGACATCTTCGGGCTGATCGATGGTCCCCGCGGCGGCCAGTTTGCGGCCCATGGCCAAATAACCCCGTCGCAGGAGCGAGTGGCAAATGAGCTCGCAATACAGATCATGCTCCTCACTGTATGACCCCGCCTTGCCGGCCAGGTAGATCAATCCCTTGAACAAGTCCTTCTCTGGAGGAGGTACTTTCTCGAGAAACTTATCGATGGCTTGCTCTCTCTTCCGGGACAAATCGCCAATGATATTTCCGAGGACGTCCTCCGTGCCCTTGTTGATGTGATTCTTCATGATGCCGATGGGAGTGCTGAGATCCTCGAGCCAGTAAGGCTCCGTAACATCCGTCATTCTTCTCATCCTCCAGCCGCCCACTTCATCCGTTTCCAAATAGTCGACAAACTGCTTGTACCATTCCTTTCCTTTGTCGGTCGTCCGCAGCTCGGTATCGATGTTCTTCGCCGGAGTTTCCAGGAAAGTTTCACTCAATCCCATGTCATTGGCAAGCGCTGAGAATTCCAACAGTTTCCTGTCCATCTCGTATGCCTTGTTGTCAAAGCCTCGCAGCATGTCCTGAAATTCCGGATCCTGGTCCGTTATTCCGAAGCGGTCTTTACACAGGCCCTCAAGCAGGATCCAGGCATACATGGATGTGTACATTCCATCAAAGTGAATCTCGTACATTCGCCTGGTTGCCGCCATCAGATCATAATTATGCCAGTAAAGCTGACGGTTTGAGGCATTGTCCACATCAACGGCCTTGAGATCGTCGTAGATCTTCATGAGCTCCTTTTTGTGAGTTGCCCAAAGGCCGTCAAAATCCTCAATCCACGGTCGAAGTGCATTCCTGAACTTGACTTGCCGCTCCTCTATTTCCTTTTCGTCTCGTACGATATTGAAGGCATTATATGCACCGCCGTCCCTGTATCTCATTTCCCAGCCTTTGCAGGCCGGAAAGCAGAATTTTTCCGCTGCAGCCTTCAATCCGTGAGCGCAAAACCTTATCCAATAGTTCCCGAAAAGAGGCGTCAACGGAGGCACGCTGTGCGTTCCATCGAGGAACCAGGAATGCATCCTCGGGAGATCAACGTCCTCAATGAGATCGTACCCCGGCACTTCATCCCAAAGCTTCACCCGTGCGTTAGTGTCCTCTGTCATAGCTTTACTCCTTGGAATTATGATGTGGATTGAGGAGACCGGGGCCTTTGAAACAAGGCCCCGCCGCTTCAGGGCAATAAGTTCACCGGGCTTGAGGCGGGCCCGGCCGGGCGGCCGTGCCTCGGCGTGGTGAGGATGGAGGGGGAAATTTCCGGTTCCACTGCCGAGAGACATTCCAAACCCTGTTGCCAAAGTGAACAGCGGTGCCATAGGCACAGTGTGAGGCAACCGACCTTTCGGCGACAGCTTGGCAGGCGGCTTTCCTTCCAAACCTCCCCCATCGTGATTCCGCACGCCGGCCGCCGTCCCGGTGAACTGTTACACTTCAGAATCAATAGCCCCATTTCTCCCATACTTTGGGCAGCCCGAAATCGGTTGCTATCGATCTATATGCCTGATAACTCGAACCCCTCGCGATCCCTTGACCTCCCTGAAGCGACGACTCGCAGGCGTAGAGGTTCTTGACGGGAGTCCGGTAATCCGCCAGCTCGGGCAGGCCTCGAAACGACTCATTTTGGGAAGCGATGTGCGCTTGTCGCGTGAAACTTCCTTCAATCATATCCGGATGGGTTTCAAAGAGATCCATGGGCGTATAGATCCGTGTCCCCATGACATTGGCTTTTGTCATGTTTGGTGCAAACTGCTCCCAGGTCGGCAGCATATGGTTGTCGACGAATTCATCCCTGAGATCCCGCCATTCCTTGTAACTGAAATACCTCAAAGCACATGATACTTCTTCTATCCAAAGGTTGTGCTTCCCCGGCTCAGCGCGGGACGGATCCCATATGCTGTCGGGTGTCACCAGTAGATTAAGGCGAGACGGGAACCCCATGAGACAAGTCTCGTGCCAGTACTTGTCCTCGAAGTATCCCACGTCCTTCGGAGCAAGATACAGCCGATATATGCGGTTGAGGTCAGGCTCTTTGTCGGATCCCTTGTACTGGGGAAGCTCATGTACGGCCAGATGGCCCCATAGAATCTGAGACCGGTCAAACGAGGTCGCATTCATGAGACGTTTTGTTCTGTCGGTTACATAGTCTCCTCCCAAGAGTTTGTGCATGAGCTGAGGAATACCTACATCGGCAACCACCAACTTCTTCGCCGTAATCTCGTCGCCGTTCCTCAGAGTGATTCCCTTCGCCGTGCCGTTTTGCACATTGATCTTGGCCACCTGCATGTCAGTGTAGTACTCATTCCCCAGCTTCTTTCCCGCGGAGACCAGTGCATTAGTGATGGCCACGGTTCCCCCTACGGCGATCGAGGGCGGAGACCAGGCCAGGCAGATCGTCAGTGTTCCAAACATGCCCTGGAGCCCCATTACGTCGTCCATTTGGCAGCAACAACTGGTTATCGCGTTCCGCATGAACAGAATCCGCAGTTCGGGGCTTTCAAAAAAGTAACGTGCGAGCTGTTTGACCGTCATGTATTTCATGACGTGCTCCAAGCCGCTGTCGGGATCGTCACACAGTTTCTCCAGAGGACCCGGCGCCCCCCAAGCCAAGGGCTCCGAGTACCGCTGCTGAGAAAACGCCGGGGACCACTTCTCTTTTGCCTTTTTCGTGAGGTCGAGGTATGTTTCCGCGTCGGTCTTGGAGAATTGGGCAATGTTGTTATAAGTTTTCTGAACGTTCTCTTCAGAATACTCAACAGTACCTTTCACGGGATCCGTCAATACCCATGCCGGATAAGCGAGGAAGTAACTGCCGTCGTCAAACAGGATTCCCGTGCCGGTTTCAGGGACTACATAATGGAGTCCTTCGTCATACAGGTTGAAATCGTGGTAGGCGGGGTGGCCGTAGAACCGGGTGAAGTGAGCGCAGAAATCCTGTTTGAATCCGGGGACCGGGCCGATTTCGGTCACCGCACCTCCACCGAGGCGATCCGTCCGTTCAAAGACACCCACACTCATCCCCGCCTTCCCCAAATATGCAGCCAGGATGGTTCCATGATGCCCGCCGCCAATAATCACGGCGTCATAGCTCTTCTTGTACATGCTTATGCCTCTCCTTTCTTAAAAAAAGACCCTCATTCACAGTTTGCCCGTTCGTCGGTTAACTGCGAATCGGCATTCTTGAAGCGCTCTCACGGTTATCTTTCGCCGGCCGTCTTTAGGAAGGGCCCATAGATCGAACGGTGAATGATCGCATCTCTTGCTACCGGTCTACCCAAATTCTCTCTTCAGAATCATTGCCAGGTTATGGCCCTTTTCTTCGGGTGACTCACCGTCTATGAACTCGCATTGCCGAGCCAGATCCGGAGGAGGAACCACGTGCATGATTTGCATAGCCCGTATCTTCTCCGGGCTTGCTTGAATGTCTTCAAGGCTCCGGGTGTCTACCGGGCGTCTGCGGCTCTGAAGGATCATTTTCATGGACGGGTACCGAAGTCCGCCGACTTCATTGCTCACCGTTACCAGGGCAGGCAGTGCCGCCCTCACCTCCTCGTATCCGCCGGGGATACTCTTCTCCACAATCACATGCCCGTCTTCGACGGTCACCTTTCGGGCCAGGTTTATGGTGGCCGCTCCCAGCATTTGTCCCAGGACAATTCCGGTATGCCCGGAATCCCAATCTCCGGCCTGTCTCCCGGTTAGTACGAGATCATAAGGCCCTGTCTTCTTGCAGGCCGCAGACAACACGTAAGCCGCGGAATTGGAGTCAACGTTTTCGAGGATTGGCTCCTTGATCAGAATCAGCTTGTCGGCACCGACGGCCAGGGCTTTTCTCATTACGGAAACATCCGGGTTGTGGCCCATGCTCAATACGGTTATCTCGCCCCCGTGTCGGTCCTTTATCCGGAGAGCGGCCTCCATGGCATTTTCATCGTAAGGGTTAACGACCTGCCGAAGAGAAGAAGCATCGATCTTTCTTCCGTCGGAATCGATTTTGATGGAGCCCAGAGGGGCCTCGGGGTCGGGTATTTGCTTAGCGCAAACGAGTATTTTAATCCCTTTCACGACACAGGTCCTCCCATCTCGTTTTCAGTGCAGGCACGACCTTCTTGTAATCATCGACAACGCCATAGTCGGCAACGGTAAATATGCTGCAGTTGGCGTCAGTGTTCACCGCCACAATTTTCCTTGACCGTGCCATGCCCACCAGATGCTGGATGGCCCCGGATATCCCCACGGCAATGTACAAATCCGGCTGAACCATTGCTCCCGACAGGCCAATCTGATACCTCGGAGGCATCCAACCCGCATCCACGACGGGCCTACTGCATCCAACCATAACTTCATCAAAAGACTTCTTCAGCGCATTCGCCAAGTCCTCAAGGTCTTTGAACCCTTCCGGGCCGCCAATTCCGTTGCCTCCGGCTACGATGACATTTGCTTTGTCGAGAGCAAGCGTCTCTTCCTTGACCCTCTTGACGGATTGGACCTTTGTCATGGAAGGATCGACCTCCGCTGCAAAATCGATAATCTTCCCCTTGACGGTCTCTCGTTCCGCGGGTTTCACTACGTTTCTTCTCACCGTGACGATCTGTGTGGGCACGTCGTATTTGAACACCGCCAGCGCACTCCCCCCAAACACCGGCTTCGTTCTCATCAAGAGCCCATCGGTCTGATCGATCTCCAGATGTACGCAATCCGTTGTAAGTACCTCACCAAGTTTGAAGGCCAGTCTTGGACCGACGTCCATCCATGTGGAAGCATGGAGCATAATTACGATTTTTGGGTTGAGTTGTCGGCAAAGATCTCCCAAAGCATGCGTCCACAAGTCGGGGTCAAATGATCCAAGCAAAGGATGCTCTATCTTGTAAACGTTATCTACCCCGAAAAAGCCTACCTCGTCCGCCGGCTCACCAGCCTTGTCCCCCATGATTACTACCGAAAGCTCGACGCCCAGGTCTACGGCAAGCGTCTTACCGGCGCCCACCAGTTCCAGGGTCCTTTCATCGAGGATGCCGTCATTAATCTCTCCGCACACAAGAACACAGTTATTTGACATTGAACAAGTCCTTCTTCTCCGCCTCAGACGTCCTCAAAGGGCATCTCGGCGCCGTTCTCTCCGAAATGAATACCCGGGCGAATTGTCTACAGTCTCTTTACGATCAAATCCAGAATCTTGTCGGTGACCGACACGGACTCTATGGTTTGGACTTTTGCAGGCCGCGTCTGCAGCCAACAGATGTTCTGGGGAAATGGGAGATCGCTGTCGACTGCCCATTCCATGTCCTGAGGACATCCCAGCCTTCTCTCAGTCAATTTAGCCACCCAAGCGACTTCACGGATCTCTTCGTCGCTGACGCAGGAAAGATTCTGCATGTTCTCAGGAACATCCACCCACGCAGCCCCTTTTTCCAAGTTCATCACACAGGTGGCTTTGGGGGCCACCCGGGCGGAAACAATTTCCAGAGATGCCTTCTCCACAACGAACCCGTCAACGCTCTCAGCTCCGCTGACGACACCTTCTCCCAGACCCCAGTTCGCTTCGAGGATGATCTTTGTGTCGTCACCGGTAACAGGGTCCACTGTGAAGCAGATTCCCGACGAGCGCGCGTGCACCATTTTGGGAACGGCTATCCCCAGTTCGTCTCCCAGGACCGGCAAGCCTTTGTTCACCCTAAAAGCCACGGCTCTGGTAGTGTAAGCACTGGCCCAGACTTTCCTTATCTTCTCAAAGAGGTCATCCTTGCCCTTAACGTTGAGATAGGTTTCAAACATTCCGGGTCTGCTTTCGGTGCCTGCCGATCTGACCGACACGGCCACGTCGGGGATGCCCACTCGTTCGCACAATTCATCATAGTATTTGCTTATGGGTTCCCTCACCCCCGTCGGCATCTCTTTGGTTTCGATCATGCTTTGGATCTTCCCGCTGATTTCGTCGAAAACATCAACCCCTTGCCCTTTGAGTTCCCCAAAGCCGGCCACGTATCGTGTAATTTCCTCTTTCGCTCCAGTTTCAGTGATAAATTTCCGATACATGTCTATGGATATGGCGAAACCGGGTGGAACCTCCAATCCCATTTGAGTCATTCGACCGAGATTCGCACATTTTTTCCCCACGACGTCGTTGTGCTCATCTCCCATTTCTTCAAACCAGAAGAGTAGTCTCTCCGAGCTCATCGCCCACTCCCTTTCCAAGACATTGGTGTAGAGGCTCATTGCCGCTCTCCATTTCCTAATGCATGTACCGTCCTCCATCGACGACCAGAGTTTGTCCGGTGATAAAATCGCTGTCGTTACTGCTGAGGAATATGACGGACCCGACAATATCTTCCGGCAGCCCCAAGCGTCGCAGGGGTGTCAGACTTACGTCATACTTGTTGATGTCGTCAGTGAGGGTTCTGGCCGCTTCGGTGTCGGTGAAGCCGGGAGCAACACAGTTGACGCAGATGCCGTATTGCCCGAGCTCGGCTGCAAGAGACCGGGTAAAGCTGATCACCCCGCCCTTTGATGTGACATAGTGCAGAAAACCATTGGAACCGGTGAAGGCTGTTTCCGAGGAGATATTTATAATCTTTCCCCGGTTCCGCTTTTTCATTTCGGGAAACACGGCCTTCGCGCAGAGGAAGGAACCTTTGAGACTTACGCTCATCATCCGGTCCCATTCCGTGACGGGGATCTCGGTAAACGATTTCCGGCCGACGCCATAGACCATGGCTGCGTTGTTGACCAGGATATCTATCCGGCCGAAGGCCTCCATGGTCTCTTTGGCAATCATCATCGTGTCGCTCTCCGAGGTCACGTCCACCCTGAGGGGTAACGCCGCACATCCTTTCTCCTCGAGATCTCGGGCTGTTTTCATCGCCTCTTCATGCATGAGATCGGCGATGACAACCTTGGCGCCTTGCTCCGCCAAAGCCAACGAGAACGCTTTGCCCAGGCCTCTGGCGCCACCGGTGATGATTGCCGTTTTGTTCTTCAGTCTTTCCATCTTCTCTGCCTTTGCAGCATTGAAATCCTATCGATGCCCGGAAGCTCACTCTTCTTCATACGTTTTCTTGATAAGCTTGGCCTTCATGTCAAACCTGGGAAGCGTGCCTTCACTTACCATTTCCACATCAGCCCTGAACAGAAGCTTGTCTCGTAACACTCCCTCCACTTCCTTCTTCAACGCTGAGATGTCCTGAACATCACGGGAGTATTCGGCCTGGATCCGCAGGGGGGGGGCCACCTTCGGTCCGGGTGCGTCCAACAGGATGAGCATGTCGCCCGTGGTCTTGGGCCTCAAATCCGCGATCACGTCCTTAATCGCCGACGGAAACACGTTCACGCCAAGAAGGATGAGCATGTCATCGGTACGTCCAATACACCGAATGCGGAAGCTGGTCCGTCCACACTCGCACGGATCGGTGAATACGGTGATCCGATCCCGCGTCCTGAACCGGACTACGGGGCAGCATTCCCGGTCAATCGACGTGTATACGAGTTCCCCTTGGGCTCCCTCCGTCATCTCCATCAGTTGTCCCGAATCAGGGTCAATGAGTTCACAGTAGATATACTCCTGCGCATTGAAGTGCATACCCTGCTGCTGAGGGCATTCACCGAAGATGATTGGGGCAGCGTCCGAGTTTCCAAGGCCTTCGCAAACGGGACAATTGTACTCTTCTTGCAGTTGTTTTCTGACCGCGGGAACTCCTCCGCCGGGCTCGGCTCCTACGACAAGCTTTTCATAACCGAGTTGCGATGCCCGCATGCCGTGTTTCTTCTTGACATACTCTGCCAGATAAAGGGCATAAGAAGGGGTGCAATGGAGTGCGTTTGCGCTGAGGCGCTGAGTGGTCATCACCACTCGATCCGATGCACCCGTCCCGATGGGAACGAATGCAGCGCCTATGTGCTCAATCGCGTCTTTGACCGGAAGTCCCCCTACGAAAAAAGTCAATCCCGCCGCCTGGATAACCGTATCAGTCTTTCTTATGCCTTTCGCGAAAAGAGAACGAGCCGTAATGTCCGTCCACACCTTGTGATCGTGTCGGGTGATTCCCACAAAGGTGGGGACTCCGGTGGTTCCCGAGGAGGAATGGATTCGGATCACATCCTCATAGGGAGCGGCACAATGGAGCCCCAGTGGAGGGCATTCTTCTTGGCTCTTGCGGAGTTCGTCTTTTTCGGTGAAGGGGAGTTTCCCGAAATCGTCGAGACCTTTTATGTCGCCCTGAGCGACTCCGTGCTTTTCGAACTTTCTCTGGTAAAAGGGCGAGTTCCGCCAAACATATTCCAATTGAGCCAAGGCCTTTCTTTCCTGCAAATTTCGCAAGTCGACCGGACTCATGGTTTCCATTTCCTCATTAAAGAACTCACGATTCATGGTCTCTCCTCCTTCACACATTTGGCTATAATTGCCGGCGGACACCGGTCAGCCGGTAGATCTATTGAATGGTTTACGGGCTATTGGCAGTGTATGCAAGATCGTAGTGAATCACAGCGAATCCGGGTCCGTACGGTCCGCCGGCTCCGGTTGATACGACAAGGCCCTTCGCGCTGCCGGTCTTCCTTCATCAGAGTCCATCCCCGCGAAGACGACTACAGACGATGTTTAACGCTGTTCGAAAGGCTCCCCAAGTCTCCCCCGCGTCACGAGACCGGGTGTTTTCGGCCCTGTAATCGGCAAAGGGGACTCGGGTTGTTCCGGTTGAGTTACGGGCGCACCTTCCTGTGCGCTTCACTACGAAAATTGTTGTGGGATTTTCTTCTTGGAGGTTCCTGCCGGCGCCTCCGACTCGAGACACGGTGATGATCTCAGAATCATAAAATTCACGATATCTGAGTGTTTCCTAGTTGTCAACTCTTTTTTTCCTCATAGGCAACATACTATGTTTCAAACGATCCTGGAGATTCCGAGGCCGCCCCCCGTGGTATCTATTTGGGCAGGAGATATGGTTGTCGGCCTTTGTCCGGCCCCTTCTCTATGGCGGTTTTCCGAAAATGATACGTCATGGGGCCCGACCCAGGCGTTCGGTATCCTATTCGGATACACCCGGCCGATAGGAGTTAACCGTGCGTTCGTCCCGTTTCTCCTCTCTCCTCCGGTCTCCCCGACAAACTCCGTGGATGAACAGTCTTCTCAGATGTGGTATCATGGGGCCGGGATGAGCGTTACCGCGGCGCCTTCGTCCTCATATTCAGCTTGGACCGGTGAAAATGAACGACACGCACAAGAAACTGTTCGAGCTCGCTCGTCCTTTTCTCGACACACGTGAAAACGAGAAGCATACCAGGATTGCATTCCGGTTCGCATTGCGTCTGCTCAGCGAAGAGGCGGCCGATCCGCAGGTGGTTCTCCCGGCCGTCATCGTTCATGACGTGGGATGGAAATGTGTGCCCGAAGATGTCCAGCTAACGGCTTTCGGGCCGGGGCTAAAGGACGTGAACCTCAACAGGATTCACGAGGTTGAGGGAGCAAAGATAGCGGTGGACTTGCTGAAACGCGCAGGCTATCCGCAGCATGTAGTTAATGAGATCGGAGAGATTGTTTTGGGCCACGACTCGAGGCCTGAAGCCCTGTCTCTCAATGATGCCGTCGTGAAGGATTCTGATAAGCTGTGGCGGTATTCGCAGCACGGATTCTGGCTCACCATCAAGCGCTTCGATTTGACCTACGAGCGGCAGCAACATCGTCTTAGGAACAACATGGAGAAATGGTTCCTGACTCCAACAGCGAAGCGGTTGGCAGGTGAAGAGCTCGGGCTGAGATCCCGGGACTCCGATGAGTGATCGAGCAGTCGGTTTCACACATACGGCAGTGGATTCCCAAGGATGTGGTGAGCAAAACGAACCGCATCCTTCGGTGTATTCGTGGGCGGCAACTTGGCTACAAAAGACCCGACTGGCGAGGTTTCCACATAGAATGCGCGCTCACCGGCACCCTACGAAGAGCTAATCCAGGGGCAAGATCCCGACACGTCGAATTCGGTCCGTGGACGGGCTATGCCGGTCGCGGTAAAGCTTGCTTTGACCGCTTCTCGGCGATCCGTGGGGATGCCCTTTTCCACGGATTGAAGGAGATAGCTCAAATCCTGAAACTCGTTGAAACCGATGATGCCGGCCGCAAGAAGCTCCCCCAGGAGTTCGTACGTCATGCCTGAGTCCTCGAAATTGCACAGAATTCCCGTCTCTTCCAAAGCTTTGGTTATCTGATTGTACCCCGCTGCGTCTCCGTTGCCCTCGTCGGCGAATCTGTCCACATCTCTGAGATTTGCTTTGCCGGATATCTCCTGCCGGGCATAGCCGTACTACGGCTTCCGCCAATGTTGGAGGTTGCCATGCTCAAACCATGTATCTACGCGGCCCTGGGTTCGCATACGGAGAATTCCGGCCCTTTGGAATGCATTACATAGTTCTCCGCACCCTTTCCGATGACTTCGGCGGCTTTCTTGGTTCCTTCACCCGGAAGTTCAAGTCAAGAAGACCTTGAGGTGCCAATTACTTGAAATAGCCCGGCATATCGCTGATTTACTTCATGTTTACGGCTTGCACTGTCGAAGATGAGTCCGATGTGTTATGATGATTCTATAATACTGCACGTCCTTGAGTGACGAATTGCGTGCGAGGGGGCGCTATGACAGACCATAATACGGGTCATAAAGAAACGCATGGGACATGCGAAATTTCTAATACAAAACCGGCGGAATTGCAGCATGGTCAACCCGAAGCCGGAATAGCGAACGAGGCTTTTGAAGAAGCCGAGGAGATCTTCCGACAGATTGCCCACAACATCCTCGACCTCGTGTGTAAGGTCGACGTCGAGGCCGTATACCGCTACGTGAGCCCATCTTACCGGCGCTTGCTGGGAATAGAACCGCATTCGCTAATCGGTGAGTCGATGTTTGCGCTGATTCATCCCGACGACCGCGCGACAGTGAAAGCGGAATACCAAGAGGCTCTCGGAACCCGTTCCAACCGTGACATAGAATTCCGTTACCGGCACACCGATGGCCGTTATATCTGGTTTCGTTCGGCGTGTAGTCTCCTGTTCGATGTCTCGGGAGAGTTCACGGGGGCCGTCATCAGCAGCCATGTAATCACCAAACACAAACTGGCCCTGGAAGCCCTTGCGGAAAGCGAGCAGCGGTTCAAGACGCTTGCCGAAGCTACGTTTGAAGGGGTCGCAGTAATACACCAAGACAACTTTGTCGATGTCGGTGAACAACTTGCCGCGATGCTCGGATACGAACGCGACGATCTCATTGGAATGAGCACGTGGGAGACAGTTGCACCAGAGTCCCGGGCTATGGTGGCCGAAGCCATACATACGCAACAGAGAGAGGCTTACGAGCATTTCGCCTTGCGCAAGGATGGAACGGTATTCCCTGTTGAGGCTCGCGGGAGACCTGCCGCTGTCGGTGGACGGCAGGTGCGCATATCGGTCCTTCGCGACATCACCGGGCGCAGGGAAGCAGAGGAGGCGCTCAGAAAAAGCGAAGAACGCCTTCGCTTGGCGCTTGAGGGGACCACCGACGGGATCTGGGATTGGGATCTCAAGACCGGTGCCGTAAACTTTAGTCCTCGATACTACACCATGCTGGGATACGAACCCGACGAATTCCCGCCAGCGTACGAGAGTTGGCGGAGAATGGTTCATCCGGATGACGTTCAAGCAGCAGAAGAGGCGGTGGAACAAGCCCTTGTGCAACACATTCCTTTCGCTGTCGAATTCAGGATGAAGGCAAAGAACGGCGGATGGATCTGGATTCTTGGTCGCGGCAAAGTAGTGGCTTCGGATGCGGAAGAAAATGCGCTCCACGTGGTCGGCTCCCATACCGACATCACCGACCGCAAACACGCGGAGGAGGCGCTGGAAAAACGAATCGTGGCATTGACTCAACCTGTGGACGTGCCCCAAGGTATAGATTTCGAAGACTTGTTGGACTTGGAGGAACTTCAACACCTCCAGGACCTGTACGCCGAAGCCTTCGGCGTCGCGGCCCTGATCACGCTTCCGGACGGTACACCCGTGACGAAACCGAGCAACTTCTCCGATCTCTGCCGGGACCTGATCCGCACGAGCGAACGAGGAGATAGGAACTGTCGTTACTCGGATTCAATGATAGGGAAGTACAATCCCAATGGACCCAACATTCAGACATGTCTGAGCGCCGGTCTGTGCAATGCGGGGGCCAGCATCACCGTCGGTGGTCGCCACGTAGCCAACTGGTTGATCGGTCAGGTCCGGAATGAGACCCAAGTCGATGAAAAGATACTGGAATACTCACGGGAAATCGGTGCGGACGAAACCGAGTTTCGTGAAGCATACCACAGAGTGCCCGTTATGCCACAGGAACAGTTTGAGAGAGCGGCCCACGTCATTTTCGCAGTGTCCAATCAGATTTCCTCGGCCGCTTATCAAAACGTACTGCAGGCTCGGTCCATTGCCGATCTCAAACGGGCGGAGGAAGAAATTCGCCAACTCAACGAATCCCTCGAACAGCGCGTACAAGCCCGCACGGTGCAGTTGGAGGAGACTACCAAGGAACTCGAAGCTTTTGCCTATTCGGTTTCGCACGATCTTCGAGCACCCTTGAGAGCCGTTAACGGGTACGCACGCATCCTTGAGGAAGAATATCAGTCCGTCCTGGATGACGAGGGTCGCCGGATCCTGAGTGTGGTACGCAACGAAGCCACGCGTATGGGGCGGCTCATAGACGAGTTGCTTCGGTTCTCTCGCTTGGGCCGTGGATCCCTCACGAGAGTCGATACGAACATGACCTCGCTCGCCGAAGACGTCCTTCAAGAGTTCCACGCAAGAAGCCCCAACTCGCGGATAGCTTTTCGTCTTGCAAACCTTCCGCAAGCCAAGGGTGACCCGGCGCTGCTGCGGCAGTTGTGGGTCAACCTTATCGGCAATGCCATTAAATTTTCCAGCGGCCAAGAACGACCCGAGATCGAGGTGGGGGGCTCGATACGGGAAACAGAGGCTCGCTATTTTGTCAAAGACAACGGTGTGGGTTTTGACATGAAATACGCGGACAGACTGTTTCGTGTTTTTGAAAGACTGCACGACCGGGAGGAATTCGAGGGCACAGGTGTAGGCTTGGCTTTCGCTCATCGGATTGTCAAACGGCACGGCGGACGTATCTGGGCTGAAGCCGAGGTCGATCGGGGCGCCACCCTCTTCTTCACGTTGCCTGTCCGGAGAGAGGACTGCACATGACGGATCGAAGCGCGAAACTCGCCGGTGTAGTTGAAATTCTGCTTGTAGAAGATAATCCGCTGGACGCAGAACTGACCCAACGGGAACTGACAAAATATAACTTGGCCAATCGCCTGGTCTGGGTCAAAAACGGCGAGGCGGCACTGGAAATGATCTTCGGCACATCCTTAGACCCATCTGCTCCGCTCGCATGTTTGCCCAGACTCATTCTTCTGGACTTGAAATTGCCCAAGGTGAGCGGTCACGAAGTGCTTAAACGGATAAAAGAGGACCCGCGGACCAAGAAACTTCCCGTAGTGGTGCTGACTTCATCGTGTCAGGAAATCGACATGTTGCGCTCGTACGAGCTCGGGGTGAACAGTTACGTTGTCAAACCGGTGGAATTTGAGAAGTTCACTGAAGCGGTTCGTCAGCTGGGTCTGTACTGGCTGCTGCTGAATAAGTCGCCGGAAACTCAGAGCATTCCTTGAGGTGCAGGTAATGAAACACAGTGCGCTCTCAGAATCCTTCTCCTCCCACAAGCAACTCAATGTGTTGATCATTGAGGACTCCGAGATCGATGCCGAATTGATGGTCCGCGAACTTCAGCGATTTGGATACGCCCTCTCATGGAGGCGAGTGGACGGTGCCATGGACTTGAAACAAGCCCTATTCAGCCGGTCCTGGGATGTAGTGCTGTCTGACTATTCCATGCCTCATTTATCCGGCCTGGAGGCTCTGGAAATCGTGAAATCCAGCAGACTGGATGTACCTTTTGTCCTGGTGTCGGGCACCATTGGTGAGGAAACCGCAGTCAAGGCCATGCGCGCCGGTGCGAACGACTACCTGCTCAAGGACCGGATGGCACGACTGGGGCCGGCCGTAGAACGGGAACTGCGTGAGGCCGAAGGAAGGAGGGCGCGGAAAAGGGCGGAGGACGCACTGCGGGCAAGTGAAGAGCGTCTGCGATTGGCATGGGAAACGACTCCCGATGCACTAACCATCAGCAGGGTGGAAGACGGTGCCTATGTCGATGTGAACCAAGGATACGTTGATCTGACCGGTTACAGTAGACTGGACGTGATAGGCAGATCCGCCCTTGAGTTGTCGTTCTGGGAAGACAGTGGACATCGACACGTGCTCGTGAATCATCTCATAAAGCACGGACATGTAAGGAACCTGCAAGCGAAAATGCGACGCAAGGACGGCGAAGTCAGGACAGTACTGATTTCTGCAGGCCTGATGCGTCTTCAAGGAAGGCCGCATATCCTTGAAGTAGTCAAGGACATCGAGGCACTCAAACGCGCCCAACAGGCACTGGCAAAAAGCGAGCAACTTTTTCGCAAATACTTCGAACTGGGTCTCGTGGGTATGGCTCTCACTTCCCCCGAGCAGAAATGGGTATGCGTAAACGAACGAATCTGCAGGATCCTTGGATTCACGAGAGACGAACTGCTCCAGACAACCTGGTCCTCCCTCACCCACCAGGACGATTTGAAGTCCGACCTCGAACAGTTTGATCGAATGCTGACCGGTGAGATCGAAGGATATGCTTTGGACAAGCGTTTCATTCGCAAGGACGGCGGTGTGGTTTACGCCACGGTGCACGTCAGCTGTATCCGCGGCGAGGATCAAAGGGTGGAACACGTCATCGCTCATCTCCACGACATCTCGGGCCGAATTCATTCAGAGCAGATTTTGACAAAACATGCCCAAGAACTGGAGACAATTAATCGTCTGGGCCGGGAGATTAGTTCCAGTCTTTCCTTGGAGCAAGTTTCAACCCGGGGGCTTCGAGAATTGTGTATCGGCCTCCAAAGCGACTGCGCCATGCTCTTCCTCAGGAAAGATCACGGGTTGATTCTCCAGGACTGGGCATGGAACTCGGACAAGTCAGAGAACGTGCAGTTCCCAATCCATCGAGCGGGGAAGTGTCTATGCGACCAAGCTGTCGAAGAACGCACCGCCGTCTTTTCTTCGAACATCAACAATGATCCGAGGTGTACCGGGGGGGAGTGCAAGAGAATGGGTTTGGCCTCCGTCGCTGCCATTCCGCTCTTCTCCGGAGACCAAACCATCGGCGTGCTCGGGCTCGGGAGTTACTCCCAAAGGGAATTCTCCGCCGAGGCGACCTTCATTCAGTCTCTGGCACACGAAATAACTCTGGGGCTCAGAAATTCGTTACTCTTTGAAGAAATTCAGCGGCACGCAAGAGAGCTTGAAGAGGGGCTTCTGGAGTTGGAGCTTGCAAACGAGGAGAAAGATAACCTGCAGAATCAATTGGTACAGGCACAGAAGATGGAGGCCATCGGTATTCTCTCCGGAGGTATCGCTCACGATTTCAATAATCTTCTGCAGGTAATCGAGGGTTACTCGGATCTCGCATTGTTCAAGACCCAGCCGGGGGAGAACGGATATCAGCAGTTGAAGGAGATCAAGAAGGCCGCGCAACGAGCTGCAGAATTGACGAAAGGCCTTTTAACCTTTGGCAGTAGGGTCGAAAGCAAACTGAGGCCCGTGAATGTGAATCATGAAATTCATCAGGTTGCAGGGATGCTGTCTCGAACGATCCCCAAAATGATCGACATGCAGATCTCCTTGGAAGAACACATACCGACGATCGACGCAGATGCGTCCCAATTGCAGCAAGTTTTGATGAATCTAGCCCTGAATGCCAGAGACGCTATGCCGGAAGGCGGAACGCTGACGATAAGAACTGAAAACTTAGAACTGGATGTGGACCATTGTCGAAAGCACTTGGGAACGAAGCCCGGCCCTCACGTCTTGATTTCTGTTTCAGACAGCGGATCAGGAATGGATCAGAAGACGAAGGATCTGATATTCGATCCGTTCTTCACCACGAAGGAAGCGGGTAAGGGCACTGGCTTGGGGCTATCCATCGCGTATGGCATCGTTAAGAGTCATGGCGGACACATTGTCTGTCGAAGCCGACCCGGCGAAGGCACGAGTTTTCGCATCTACCTGCCCATTCTCGTTGACGGGACCATAACCGACCTGGAGATGCCCGAGACCGAAACGCTCATGGGTGGCACCGAGACAGTACTGATCATAGAAGACGAGGACAAGATTCGCGATGTGGCCGCTGAAATGCTGAGTAGTTTCGGATACAAGATTCTGACGGCAACCAATGGCAAGGAAGGACTCCGGTATTATCGTGAAAAAGCGGATAACATTGATATCGTGTTGCTTGACGTCATCATGCCGGAAATGGGCGGGATAGAGTGCTTGCGGGAGATACTCAGGATGGACCCCGCTGCCAGAGTCCTCATAGCGAGCGGCTGCGATGCTGCCGGGACAACGGTTCAGGAGGTAAGCGAGCGCGGGGCTCGGGGCATTGTGACAAAGCCTTTCAGCATGAGGCATCTCCTAAAGGCTGTGCGAGATGCTTTGGACGGTACATGATCAGTTTTCCGGTGTTGAACTCCCGTGTAGATATTCCGGCCGAAGAAGGCCGACTCAAAGATCGTCCCCAACACCAAAAGAGGGCTCAAGCCCCGCATCTTTCCTATCCCGAACCTGTTCAAAAGAGTGCCGGTTTGTAGCTCGGCCTGTGGTTGCGGTGAGACGGTTGAACCCGGCCTTTGGAGAGCGGACATAGCAGCCCGTCTGCTCGGCGGGCACGGCCCGCCTAAGGTGTCGTTGGATAGGCCTCTCATCAAATTGCCGACGCTCGCTGAGAAGAGACCCCGCGGAACGCGGGGAGACCGGCGCTGCACATCCGGAGGGATTACTTCCCGGCTTGTCGTGCCCGAGGTCAGATCGACCCTGAGGAGTCGGCCCGTGTAGGTAGTCATTGGCGCCTCCGTTTCTTGTGTTTATTCGCTGGCGGGCCTTAGAAGGCGGCCCCCCGTCTTTAGTTCTTCCGGTTAAGCTTTATTGAACGCACAGGCCGGATCAATCAGTTCTCAATTCCGGGGACATGACCCGATTTGCCGGAGCGCAGCGGAGGACCACAAATCGGGATCGTGTCCCCGGAATGCAAAGATTCTTCGCGGCACTACAAGAATTTGAGGTTGGTAGTCCAGAGCACTCGTCACAACTTGGTAGTTGGTTTCATAAATTGGGTCGCACATTTCTGCCGAGCGTATCTCTCGCTCCCGAGCATGGGAACGACAGTTAGTGCATTGCGCACAAACACGGCGGCGAATTTCCGTAAACGCGCGCCGGCGTCCCAGTGGGACGGGCATCTTGCCCGTCGACAGGCGAGACGCCTGTCCCACCAACCCTGCCGGGCGCTCGCGGAAAAGAGACCGGCGCTACCGGATAAGGGTCTGTTTCGGTTAATGCGATACCGTGTTTGCGCCCTGGAGCACTTAGAATATGCGAAGCAGGATCGGCTCGGAACTGGCCGTCACTTCATATGATTTGAGTGACGGCTCGCCGTCGTACATCGTGTTGAATAGACCGACCAGCCTCTCGTAGTCGCCGCTGGTTTCGTATGCGTCAAGATCTGCTTTTGTATCCCAGGCGGTAACAGAGATTCCCTCGTTGCCGGCATCCAACCTCTCGAGCAGATGCACGAAGCGAACCCCCTTGTGATTCTTGTGAGCCGGGATGACTTCCTTGTTGTAAAGGTCCCTCAAGTCTCCCATCTTGCCTTCCGTTACCTTGAAAAACGTCATGCGGACATACATGGGTTAACTCCTTTCATCTCGGACGCTGTACAGTCCTCCGCCGTTTACTCACCAAGCGACGTGTCGGACCGTTCCTAACGTCGGCCAACGAATCCGGGCGTCAAAATCCCTTCATCATCTCACTGAGCATCGTGGGAACTTCTATGCGTCCGGTGGGAACAAGTATGCGACTGCCGTAATCGGTGGCATAGTCCTTCTTGAGCGTTCGTACCAGTCTCCGGAACTCCGAAGTGTCTATGGCCTTGGCAATGGTTTCCAGCTTCCTGGATGTGCACTCCGCGAGCATCCTCGGACCCGATCCGATGACGAGGCGCCATCCTTGGGTAATGGGCACGCCCAAAGCTTCCATGCCGGGTATACACTCTTCCTTGACCCAGCGATAATGGTCGTCCTCCTTTCCCGGTAACACATTGTAATATTGATTGAACTTCCACGCACCGGTCTGGATCTTGTAGGGCCCCTCTTGGAGCCTGCCGCTCGGCACCCAGAGCTTGCTGGAATAGTTGCAGACGAGGCGCATCAGTTTCCCGGTCATGAGCCGGTAGTCTTTGCCGGCAAGAATCCTTCGCAGCTGATCGCCATCGTCCACCGTAGCAACCGCTATGATTCGGGGGCCTTCTCCTACCGCTACATAGAAGCCCCCCAGCGGCTTGATACCGATCCTTTGCGACGTAGGTATGTATTCCCTGGTCATGAAGTCCGAATAATCATCGAACCTTCCGGGAATCACGTCCCAATACTGAGAAAAAAGTATGTTCATAATATCCTCCACGAGGGAATTACCCGCTTCCTTGGAGCACGCGGCGGGATCGGTGAAAGCCCTCCGGAAGACTTCGAACCGGGCTTACATCTTGAAGACCCGCGTCATCAGTTCAGCAAGGTACTCCGATTCATTGTTCTTGGGTTTGGAATACTTGGCCGGTCTGGTCTGTACCCAGAACAGATTCTCAGGAAAAGGCAGATCTCTGTCCAGAACCCACTCCATGTCCTGGGGCATGTCAAAATGAGCTTCCACGTCCTTTGAGATCCGCACGATTTCTTGAAGCTCCCCTTCGTCGAGGCACGGTTTGCACCTCAACTCATCCGGGACGTCGGTGACACACGTACCGGTGGGGGCATAGCACACCATCTTGCTCTTTTCGCCGAGCGTGCAGTCGTACGCTCCACGTTCCTTGTCCACAATGAACTGATCGGGAGTGATCTCTCCGCTCACTACGCTCTCACCCAATCCCCAGTTGCCTTCCACGACGATCTTGGATGTGTCGCCGGTGGTTGGGAGAACCGTCAGGCAGACTCCGGCGCACTTGGCATTGACCATTTTGAGGACGGCCACCCCGATAGGAGCCTTGTCCATTTCCATTCCCTTTTCCAAACGGAATGCTATGGCTCTGGTGGTGAACGCACTTCCCCACACCTGCACGACCTTCGTTGCCAACCGATCGGGGCCGGAAACGTTGAGGTAGGTTTCCATTTGACCGGGCATGCTCACGGAACCACTGGAGCGAACCGCTACGGAAACCTCATCCAGGCCCACCCTCCGGCAGAGCTCCGCGTAGTTCCGATACAACTCCATCTTCATGTCTTCCGGCATGGGCTTCGACTCTATGTACCCCCGAATGGTGCGGCTCGCCTCCACCTGCTTACCGACTTGGTTCAGCAGGCTCCGATTGTCCTGAACATAGCGCCTTACATCTTCACCGGCACCACTCTCTTCCATGAACCTCTCGTACCCGTCCACCGAGATTGCGAATCCGGGGGGTACCTTCATGCCCAAGCCCGTCATTTCTCCAAGGTTGGAGCATTTCTTTCCGACCAAATCATTGTGAGCACTGGACAGCTCTTCGTACCAGTAGATCCATTTCCGTGACATCGTGAACCTATCCCCTTCCCGCTCGGGAGCGGACCCGAAAACCTGGTACGCGGCCCGGGCCGCTCCCCGTAGAGATCGTTTACTTATCCTGGATGTAAACGGTCCCCAGGTTGGCATCGACCTTGATTGTCTGACCGGACTTGATCTTCGCTGTTCCTTCAAAGACGTTCATCACCACTGGAATACCGTACTCGCGTCCGACAATTGCCGCATGGGAAAGGCTCGCCCCGCGATCTACCACGACGCCCTTGATCATGGAGAAGACCGGAGTCCAACTCGGCGACGTGCTGGCGGCAACGAGGATGTCGCCTTCTTGAACAAGGTGCAGTTCGTCTTCCGTCATGATGACGCGGGCCGGGCCCTCGGCTACTCCGGGGGAACCGCAGGTGCCATACAGGTCCGCCTTTAGTTCCGGACGAACCTGCGGCATTGCTCCGACCACGACTTTGAGGGCAATCGGGTCATTGGATTGCACAAGGACTCCCATGGCTTGATCCAAATCGAACCCTTCCCTGAGGATTGCCGGCGGATTCGGCTCTTTCTGCCACTCCTCCCATTCAGTCTTTCTCCTGTTCACGACATAGCGCAGATCGAACTGATCGGGACAAATCCCTGCTCTACGAATCTCGTCGGGCATAAGGAAGAATACGTCTTCCGGGTCATCGACGGCCCCGAGCTCGGCGAATCGCCTTCCAAGGCCGAGGGCGCTTCTTCTCATCATCGCGTGGGTATACAAATCGAGATAGTGATCGTGCTCTTCGCTAAAAACTCCGCTCTTCTGGGCAAGGCGCATGAGCTGCTCAAACCATCCCTTCTGTTCCGAGGGGACCTTGCCGAGGATCTCTTTTTCCGCCTGCTCCCGCTTTTCCGTCAAGTTCCTGCGCTCGTCGTCCAGATTGAATCCTCCTCCTTTCTGCAGGAACTGCTTGACCATGCCCAAGGCAGGCGTAGGATCCTCCACCCACGTCGGCAGATTGATCTCCGACATTCGTTGCATCCGCCAGCCGTCTTCATTCATGAATTCCATGAAATCGCTCATGAAGGCCTTGCCGGCTCCGTCCCCTTCAAGCTTCCCGCGGATCTGCTCGGGTTCGCTGTCGAGGATAATCCGATCGTGCCCCTCTTTGGCAGCTCGCTGTGAGAACTCCCAGAGCCGCTTGTCCACTTGAAATACTTTGTTGTCGAACCCGGATACCACATGGTGAAACAACGGGGAGGTATCATCGATCCCGGCAAGCTCACGGCACATGTTCTCGAAGAGGATATACGCAGTGTACGTCCCGTACATCATGTACATGTGGATCTCCCACATGCGGCGACACGTGTCGATGGTCTCCTCGAAATTGTCCAGGAGTTCGATATTACTTGCAGTGTCCACATCCAGTGACTTCAGGTTGTCGTATCGTCCCAGGATCTCCTTGATAAAGCCTCCCCAGAGCCCATCGTAGTCCTGAATGAACGGCAGAATGGCCTTGCGAAACTCCACCTCCCGTTTCTTTTTCTCTTCTTCACTCGTGACAAGGAGAAGCGTGAGGTACCCCCCACCTCTCAAAAAGCGCCAATCCCAGCCTTTGACCGTAGGCAGGCTCAGCTTCTCCGCGCCCCATTGCATTCCATGCCGGCAGAAATTTACCCAGAACCAGCCGAACATCGGCGTCCACGGCGGGACTGAATGGGTAGCGTCTAGAAACCAAGCCGGAGATTGCTCCAAATCACGCTCTGGATCAAACTCCAACCCCGGGACCACATCATACATTTTCATGCCCTGCTCCTCCTCGTTGTTGGTTGAGTGGTTATGTGGTTGAGATGACTTCCTGAAAATGCGTCCCTGTTCTATTTCCACCTCCCTCCACGGTAACAGCAAAGGACTCAGTCCTTTCTCCGTCCTCCTTCGCCTCCGTGGAGTGAAACTCGCACCTTACATGGTTCAAGCCGGTTCCCGAGAGAAGCATGGCACGGACACTACGTCGCCATATTGACACGGCATTCCCGTGAAAGCCTCATGCGCGGACCACACGTACTTCGACCCGCTTATGGGGGTGATTTGGAGGGAGGTGAGTCTCCCCTCACACATGGCAACTGTCCGAAAAAAACGACCGATATTTCGTGTCCTGTTTCCAGGAACAGAACAGATGAATCCCCTAACACCCTCTTTGCATAAGGGGGCCGGAGGGGATTTGCCTGGAAGCGACAGACACGACGCAACTTCGGCCGGATTTTACGGCACTTGCTCTATGGCCCATCGTGCGCTCTTCATATCCCGTCTCAGAGGCAAAGCCACTGAGGGTGCGACTAACGGGACAGGGCTTTCATGCTTTGTTGTACCTGTGGAAACGGTCGCAGATGTTTCTCTGAAACTCTACCCAATGAAGCAGAGTTGCTTCGAGCCGCCTATCGGAACTTGGCGGGAGCCTCTACTCGTTGAACTGCCGAGAGGCTCCTCAAACCCCTTATTGCCGAAGCGAATCGCGATACTCAGACACGGTGAGAGGTGATTCGACCTTTCGGCGACACTTAGGCTGCTCAGCAGCCCCTCCCAACTGTTCCCCGCGTTTTGCGGGGTCTTCATAGCTCTGTCTCCGAGGCAAGGCCTCGGAGAGTCTGACAACGGGAAAGGACTTTCATGCTTCGTTGCACCTTTAGAAACAGACGTAAATGTCGGTATATCAGTGCATTGCCCGGCCGCCGTCGACCAGGATGGTTTGTCCGGTGATGAAGTCGCTTTCGTCGGAGGCGAGAAACGCGACGATTCCCAGGAGGTCTTCCGGCTGCTGTAATCTCCTGAGAGGTGTGCGGGATGTGTCGTACTTGTTGACGTCGGCGATGGTTCTGCTGGCCTCGGTATCGGTGTATCCGGGCGCAACGGCATTTATGCAGATTCCATGGGGTCCCAGTTCGACCGCCAGAGCTCTGGTGAGTCCCACTACGCCGCCCTTGGATGCGACGTAGTGAGCAAAGCCGTGGGACCCGGTGAAGAAGACTTCAGAGGAGAGGTTGATAATCTTGCCCTTGCCTTGGGCTTTCATCTGAGGGAATACGGCCCTGGCACACAACCAGGGCCCTTTCACGTTGGTGTTCATTACGAGGTCCCAGCGGTCGATTTCGATCTCCGTGAAGGCTTTCCGCTCGACACCGTAGTAAATGGCCGCATTATTGACAAGGATGTCCAGACGGCCGAATTTCTCCACGGCTTGCTCGGCCATTTTCTTCGTGTCGGCTTCGTTGGAGACATCCACTCGTGCGGTAAGGACTTTACGACCCAGGTCTTTCACATCTTTGGCGGTTTGTTCGAGTCCTTCCATGTCGGCCCTCGTAACCGCCATAATGTCGGCCCCTTCCTGGGCCAATTTCTTACAGAAAGCTCTGCCGAGGCCTTTACCCGCGCCTGTGACCAGAGCCGTTCGTCCTTCCAATCGAGCCATAGGAACCTCCTGTCCTGATGGTCAGGATCCGTTACGAAATAGACCCGTCGTCGTTCGGGCTTTTCTTCCTCTGCCGTGCCTTCGAGGCCGTGACGGAGGCTTTCCTATCAGTACGCCCTTCCCTTATCCTCCCAGATCCTGGGTAGGCCGTGGTCTTCGGCGATCACCTTGAAGCAGTTGTAACTACTGCCCTTTCCGATTCCCGGCCCTGAATGCCCCGATGCGGATGCCATGTATAGATTTTTTACGGGGAGACGGTACCCGGATATCTCGGGGAAGGGTCTCATGCGTCCGAACTGCGAAGCAAATGTGTCCTCCATGGCCCACCCGCCCTGGGGCATGTTGATGTTCCTCATCTGCACATCCATGGGTGTGGTTATGTGAGAGGCGATAAGGTTGTCCTCAGTCATGTTCGGCGCAAACCAGGACCATTGTTCGAGCATGACCTTCACAATGTCCTTCTTCATTTTCAGCCACTCCTTATCGCTGAAAAAGCGATAAGGTGCGGTGAATTGTTCAATGAGGATCGTGTGCTTGTCTCCCGGTGCTCGGGTCCTGTCCCAGATGCTGTCCGGTGCGACGATGACTACCAGCTTCTCCGGTATCCCCTTGACGAAAAGTTCCGCCTGATGCCTCGTTGCGAAGTAGTCGGCATCTTTCGGGCCCCAGTTCAGCCTGGGACACATGCCGATCCCCGGGTTGTCCTTTTCCGCGGTATACTCGGGGAGCTCGTGCAGGGCAAAATTCCCCCAGAAAAGCTGCGATCGATCGAAAAGAAGATTCTTTGCTCGGTGAGCTATGTTTGACGGAACGTTTTCCTCTCCCATGAGCTTCAATACGGTTTGAGGGGCGTTCAGATCGCTGACCACAACCTTTCGTGCACCAATTTCCCGACCGTCGGCCAGCCTAACGCCAACCGCCTTACCGTCTTCAATGATCGCACTTTCCACGGGGGTTTCGACGACGAATTCTCCTCCCATGGAACTGAAGGCTCTTTGAAGTGCATGGGTTATGGCATGGGTTCCTCCCACCGCTATGGAAGCAGGCTCCCATGAGAGAATCAAACCGAGGGTGTGGAGAAGCATACAGAAGCCGACTGCATCGTTGGGCATGACTCCGCTGGAGGTCATGCACGATCTCATGAAAAGCGTCCGCATATAGTCGCTCTCAAAAAGGTCGAACGCGACCTGCTGTGAGGTGTAGAACTGATATTCCGGCGGCAGGCCCGCTTCCGAATCTCCGATAAGCCTCTCCAAAGCGTCCGGGACTCCCCATGGTTTTGGAGGGTTGTATCTGAATTCGTGAAAGGCCGCGCGCCATTTCTTCTTGTACTTCATCAGCAGATCGTAGGCCACATCAGCGTCCCGCTGTGAAAAACGTGCGATCTGGTCGATGGTCTTCTGGGCGTTTTTCTCGCTGAATTCGGCCCTTCCGGAATCCTTGTCCACAACTTCCCAGGCCGTGAAGCCCATGAAGCTCGTACCATCGTCATAGATCATGCCTTCACTGTGATCCGGGTACACGTAGGATAGTCCTTTGCCGCGGAGTTTGAAATCATCGTATGCCGGATGACCGTAGAAGCGAGTGAAATGTGCACACGGATTCTGCAGAAACCCAGGGAGAGGAAGAGCTTCGCCACAGGCACCGCCCCCGAGCTCGTGTTGTCTCTCAAAGATGACGGTCTGCATCCCCGCGTGTTGCAGGTAACAGCCAATAATCGTGCCGTGATGTCCGCCGCCCACGACGATAGCGTCATAAGTCTTATCAGCCATGGAGAAACCTCCTTAGTTTCACATTTGGTCCGGTGGAGAGCAGAGAAACAGTCTTCGCTCGCTGCATGGTTGCAGTGACCCTTGGTCACAGGCCTTGGCTTCCATTGGACGCCCGATGCGTTTCTGTTGCGAACATACAGGTACGGTAATGGTCCGCCGGGCTTAGTCGGGTCCCGAAAGGCGGCCCGTCATTCATGAAGATCCGCTGAGGCCGTAATCTGCGGAATCATGGATCGGACGAAGGGCTTTTCGCCGTGGCCGGGGCACCCCGTGGAACCCTTACCGTTTGCAGAGGTACATGTCCTGTACTACGATCCTCTTTTTCTTGTCGTACCGCGAAGATTTCTTCGGAAATTGGCTCCTGGATTTCGGTTTGGTTGCACCCGACGCTTGGGAGCCGGCAGCAACGTCCGGAGCCCCTGCGTAGTACGATGGTACTTGCGAAACCCGAGGTCGTGCGTGACGTCGGTGCCTGCAATCGCCGGTTGGTTGCGGTTCTAACCGTCCATGTACATCATCGGCCTATTTCTTCTCGGGGTTGCCCAATTTCTTGCCGAAGCAAACGAGCCAGAGAGCCCGAACGAGGATGGACGGTTTGAGCAACAGCTTTGCAAACGTCCTCAGATCCTCTCCTCCGACCGTGGCCTTGATGGACCAGTGAACAGGCTCGGTGGCTTCTATGTTGAGCACCATGGCACCGGCTCCGTTTTCCTCGGTCTTTGACAGCTCGGCGAAGTGGGCCACCATGGTGGTTTTCCCAAGCCCTGTTGAATTAACTTTCATCTGCCTGCCTCCCTACAGCGTCCCCTTGGCTTTCGCCTTGCCGACACACTCCGGTTCGCCCCACCAACGGTCAATCCCGAGATCCTCGGCTATCTTGTTTGCTGCATTGTACCCGGGCCCAAAGGTTATCAGTCCTCCGGGAAAGGTACTGGCTCCGCAAACGTAGAGATTCTTGATGGGAGTCTCGTATTGCGAGCATTCTTCGTTCGGCCGCAGATACCCCATTTGGAGCGGCAAATAAGCTCCCTGCTTGTAGGAGCCCTTCACCATATCAGCGAACTTGTTGCCGATATCCAGCGGACTGGTGATGTAGTGCCACAGAATGTGCTCCTGAGTGATATTCGGTATGTATTCCCTCAGTAAATCGATGCAACGGGCCGCTTCTCGTTCCCTGATCCTGTACCACTCCTCGGCACCTCCATCCTTGAGGTCATGCGGGGCATGCAGCGAGATCAGTGCGGTATGCCTGCCGGGGGGAGCCTGTTTGGGATCATGGAGCGACGGGAAGGAGCAGTTGAATCCGCCGGGAAACAGTTCACCGTGGTGAATTGCGTTGTAGTGCTTAACCAGATCGTCCTGGGACTCATACCCCACAACGTTGATGAGAGCCTTGTTCAGATCGGGGTTTGACTTGGCCGCAGCGAACTCCGGGGCTACGTCCAGTGCAAGATGGACGTGGAAGAAACTGGAAGACTCCCACTGCCAATCGTTGAGGCGTGTGACGAAGCGCTCTTCGAGGTTATCGGATCCTACATAGTCCAGGAATGTCTGATAAGGGTTGAGACTGCTGGCAACAAATTTCTTAGCCCGATACATGGTGCCGTCCTCAAGTTCAACGCCGGTTGCCGAGCCGCCCTCCATAACGATTCGCTTCACGTTGACCGGGGAGATGATCATGCCGCCGTTGCGGTACAACACCTTGGTGAACAGGTGAGCCAAGTGGTGGGAGCCGCCCACGACCAAGCGGTAGTTTACCGCCCTGTTGATGAGCAAGGGAACCAGATAACTGACTCCCTCCAAATCGTGGTGCAGACCCCACATGCAGGAGAGATAGAGAAACAGGCTCCGGACCCGGTCGTTCTCGAAGAGACCATTGACGATGTCAAGAGGCGTCTTTTCGGTCAGTTCAGTGATTTCCCGCCCAACATCGGTTTGCTGCAACGTCACCATCTGCTCGAAAGCGGGTTTGGGCATCTCGTACGTAGCCGGGCCCAGGAAGTCCTCGGTGAGGACCCGGTATCTATCCGCTATCTTGCGGTATGTATCCGCATCCTTTTGGGAGAATTGTGCGATCGACTTGCAGGTCTTCTCGATATCCTGATACAGGCAAAGGGATGAACCGTCCGAAAACGGCATGGCCATAACCAGTTCCGGGAAGACAAATTTGAGATCGTAGTCCCGCGTCAGATACTCGTCAAAATCCTTCAATGGTGGAGCGTAGTCCACCATAGGCATGTAGACGGCGTGAGTGTTATGTAGGAATCCCGGAAGCGTAACCTGCTCGGTGGCCAGTCCGCCGCCGGCCTCGAAGTTCTTCTCCAACACCAGAATTTTGAGACCGGCCTTGGCAAGATAGGCTGCCGTGGTCAATCCGTTTGGTCCGGCGCCCAGGATAACTCCATCGTATTCTTCAGCCATGTGGTTCCTCCTGTGAGGTGCTGATGAAGGTGGCCCAATCCATGACGTGTTCTTCTATCCGTAAAATACCGCGGTAAGACAGACGAGAGATGGTGTTTCAAGATGTGATTGCCTTAATTGAGATAATGGCAACATTTTACTTGACATGTCAAAGCAGTAATTCTTATGATAATATAAAAATAATTTATGTCATCCTCTCAGGTTCAGTTAACGTGTCCTGTGATCTCAACCTTACTCAGTTGAAAGCATTCTACTTTGCCGCCACTTATGGCAGCTTTACACAGGCTGCGGAAAAGCTTTTCATTACCCAGCCCGCCGTGAGCATGCAAGTCAAGGCTCTTGAAACCTACTACGGCGTACAGCTTTTTGTCCGGCGTAAGAAGGAGCTGCAACTCACCAATGTAGGACAGGATCTCTTCCAAATCTCAAAGAAAATATTTGGTATGGTGAAAGAAGCTGAGCAACTGCTTGAACTATCAGGCGTGCATAAGCCCGAAGTCCTCAAAATCGGAAGTACCAAGACTCTCGTCCGTTATGTCTTGGCTCAATACATATCCACATTTCAGAAATCGTACCCGCGAGTCCAGATTCAGATCGATGACGGAAGCTCACGAGAAATGGTTCAGAGCGTGCTGAGAAACGAAAACGATCTCGCCATCGTCGGCAGGGTGCCGTACGACGACAGCCTCCAAGTGATCCCGTTTTTCGAAGATGAACTCGTCCTTATCGCCGCGCCGAGTCATCCTCTCTGCAATAAGGCCGTGGTGTCCATAGAAGACTTGAAGGGCGAAAGCCTGATACTGAGAGAAAAGGGATCGGGAACTCGGGAACTCGTGGAAAGGGTTCTCGAGAAGACTTCCCTTGTATCTTCCGCGTTCATTGAATCGGGTAACGCTGATTTTATTAAGGAACTGGTTCGAATCGGCGACGGGATAACACTGCTGGCCGAGATGGGGGCCGATGAACACGTGAATCGCGGGGATCTCAGAATCCTTCCTCTCAAGGAGGGCAGTTTTCGTCTCAAAATAGACATCGTGTACAGCAAGGATAGGGAACTGTCTGCAATTGACGAGGCTTTTCTCAAGGTACTGCTGGAAGACCGTCGGGAACAGGAGACGGTGGGAGACCCCATCGGCGAGGTTGCTCCGGCTGAGGTATCCGGGAACGCTGTGAGGATTTGATTGAGTGCACGGATTCATGAATTCGGTCGCGCTTCTCCCATCGTCACCATTTCAGGTACTTGGAACAAGAGAACTCCGGGCACGGAGGCCCGGGCTACGAAAGACTACACCGAGTCCCACTCTTGAGCGTGAGGCGGGCGTCTCGCCTGCCCGAAGAGACAGGCAAGATGCCTGTCCCACGAAGAGAAGCGCAATACTCGCCGGGACACGAGTTGGCATTGGAGAGGCGGTTCCGGGAACGACGGATCCGCAACGTCGAATCCTGCATCCGCCGCGTCGGCGGAATTTCGCGACCGAACTCGTAAACCGGACGGTCAAAAGAGTTAGGTCTTAATATCGGTTACCTGTATATGATATGCATTGTCCGGCGGAGGAATTTTCCGTGACCTGTCTCAGAAACGAACGACAGGCCGGTTTGGAGATTCAATACCAAGCTTACAGGAGAGTATGGATGGGCCTTCACGATTACACAATCTACCACGTGTTGAAACGTAACGCCCGTGTTTACGGGAACCGAACCGCGCTTGTCTTCGAACGGGAGCGCGTTACCTACGGTGAGTTCTTGAAGAGGGTCGACTCCCTCTCTGCCGGACTTGCCGCCCGCGGCGTCGGGACCGGCGACCGTGTTGCGGTCCTGGCCGAGAACAGTCTCGAATATGTTTACCTGTACGCGGCTGCAGCCAAACTGGGTGCAATCCTGCTCACCATCAATTGGCGCTTGAGTACCGAAGAGATCGCCCATGTTCTCTCCGACGGTTCCCCCAAGCTTCTCTTCGTCGATTCTCACCATCAGGCCGCGGTAACGCCCGTTCTGGACGACGGCTCTTTCTCATTGGAATGCTACGGTATAGATGAAGCGACCGGCTCTTTCAAGCCGTTCTCGGATCTTATGACGGGCGGTTCCCCGGCATCCGACTTCGAACCGAACGATCTCGACGGATGGGTCATAATGCATACCGCCGCAGTTGAGGGCAAGGCGCGCGGTGCGGTCCTGACACATCGGGGACCACTTGTCGTCGCGGATCAACTCGTCAACTGCTTCGATCTCACCCATGAAGACGCCAACATAGTGATGCTGCCGTTGTTTCACGTCATGGGCCTCCTTATGACCCTAACCGCGATGATTCCCGGCGGCACCAGCGTGATCCTTACCCGTTTCGACGTGGATAAGGTCTTGGACGGGATCCGGGAGGAACGCGTCACGATATTCGGTGAATTTGCTCCCATCCTGAAGTCCATTATGGATAGGGCTTCCGAATCGGGGCGTGATCTTTCGTCCATTCGCCATGTGGTCGGACTGGACCTCCCGGAAACAATCGAGAGATTTCAGCGTGAGACCAATGGGACTTTCTGGACCGTTTACGGGCAATCCGAGACGTCCGGACTCATCACGGCCGGACCCTATTCGGAAAAACCGGGCGCCGCAGGCAGACCTCTTCCATTTACCGAAGTCGAGATCGTTGACGACGTGGGAAATGTGGTCGCACCGGGTCTCTCAGGGGAGATCGTCACACGCGGGCCCGTGGTGTTTCGCGGGTACTGGAACCTCGAACAGGAGACCAAGCATACGTTTCGGGGCGGTTGGCACCACACCGGAGACATGGGCAGACTCGATGACGACGGGTACCTGTGGTTCGAGGGCCGGGCACCTGAAAAGGAACTCATCAAACCCGGAGGCGAGAACGTCTACCCCGCGGAGGTGGAGAAGGCCATTCTAGAACACGAAGCGATCAAGGAGACCGTGGTTATCGGGGTTCCCGACGCGAAATGGGGAGAGGCCATCAAAGCGGTATGCGTCCTCGAGCAAGGAGCCTCTCTGTCCGCCCAAGATCTGATCGAATTCGTGGCAAGTAGAATCGCTCGATACAAGAAGCCCCAACACGTGGTGTTTGTCTCCGAACTTCCCAAGACCGAGGCCGGCTCTGTAGACCGGCAAAAGGTGAAGGCGGACCATGGTAGCTGACAGAGATTTGCCTCGTTCCCAGGCTATGCCCTGAGCACGTCCCATATCTTCCGGCCGGCAACCGCAGGAATCAACGGAAAACAGCCGACCGATTCGAGGTGATGACCGGCCAGTGCCCCGAAGGGGCTCACTATGAATAGCCACGGGTTTTCAACCCGTGGAAAGAGGTAACCACACAATCCTCTGGACCGGCCCTGAAGGGGCCGACCAACAACTGAGCGACGTATTCGTTGTCTCGTTGGTGGCCCCCTCCGGGGTCCATAATTGCTTGTTATTGTTCACCGTTTCCATGGGTTAGAACCCATGGCTATTTACAGCATGCCCTTTCAGGGCATGAGTCCGGTTGCGGGCGACCCAGGATACGGGTAATGCTCAGGGCTCTACCTGGGAATGCCTACCGGGAGGCGCTGCCTCCCATCAAGAGCGGTGAACCACCATTCAACGGGAACTCGTTTCCGTCCGGGCAGAGTCCGGCATACACGGGTTCCCAGGCAGAGCCTGGGAACCAGAATAATCGAATATATTGCAGGACGGTACGGAAGTTCTTCGCGCTGATCATGGAGAGCCGGGAGCAAGAGTCTCAAGTGAGATACCTGAAATCAGATCCTCACGATGAAAGCGTCCACTCCGCCGCAGAACAGAGTGATCAGCCACAGACAGAGCAAGGTGGCCGGAAGCATTCCGTATAGAACCAACCGTTTGCACGTTTCGGGCGATTCGGGATACCTGATGTGACCTACCAGGAAAAGAACCGTTTCCACGATCAACGTCACAATCGAGATTGGGATCAGTGCCAGAACAAGGAGAATCGGAGGCGGAACCATTCCCGCGTCGAGTTCTCGGTACATGAACACGACCGAGAAGATACAGACCAGCTGCCAAGTCAGCAGACTCGCTGCCGACCACAAGAGCAAGAACGATGCGAAGCTCGGCCACTTGAGCTTTTCAAGATATCCCATGGGCCTTGGTGACCTCCGTCTTTCTCGGACGAGTTTCGCAAGGTTCGGATTGCGCAATACCGTTTGTGACAAGGTCTACTTACAGCGACGGCATACGATCGGTATTGTATCCCCCGAAACAGGTGGCGACAAATAATAATAACACATCTGGTGAAGGTTTAGTGCTTCATCTTGAGCATCTTCCTTTTCCCCGACCGGAGATCGTTCAGGGTGACCATTGAAAACGGGGCCACTCTCTTTGCCTTATGTTCCGCCTTGAACTTCTCGGCATCCTCTTTCTTTGAAAACGGTATGGCCTCCGGCCCCATGCCTCCGGTCACATCGCCGCCCAAAACATAGAACGCGGACTTGGCATCAATGAACTTCTTGGTTCCGTATTCGGTTACGAACACTGCCTTTATGTTCGAGGGGTTGAATCCATATTGCGAGGGTGACAGCAGATATCGGAAGAAATCTCCGGCACCGTCAAGGTTCACCACTTTGCCGTCGTTGAAGACGACGGCGGCGGGACCGAGGTTGCCTGCGCCAACTTTCATTTTGCACACCGGGCAGATTGCCGCCGAGTCGAGCTTCGACCCATCGGGCAGGTCGACCGCGTCCGCAAGGACCGGCGTCGCCCAGGCGGTTAACGTAAGTGCACACAGGGCCAAGAGGCACGTAATCTTCCTAATGCTTGCAACCATGTGGATGCTCCTTTCATCATGCAGTCCGTGCTGCTTTTCTCTTAAACTCCATCTCCTTGAAGAGACAGTAGATAGTGGGGACAACAAAGATAGTGATTATGTCAATGCTCATACCTCCGAAGCTCGGCAATGCCATGGGAACCATGACTTCGGCCCCCTTTCCTTGTGAGGTGAGTACGGGTATCAGGGCAAGAATCGTGGTGGCCGTGGTCATGAGCGCGGGTCTGACCCTTTTCAATCCGGCCTCCACCGTTGCCTCCCGGATTTCCTTGATCGATGTGAAGGAGTGCTTCGCGAATACTTGGTCCAGATACGTAGAATAGATTACGCCGTCATTGGTCGCGATCCCAAAGAGAGCCAGGAACCCAACCCATACCGCCACACTCAAGTTGTAAGGCTGAACCTGAAAGAGTGCCCTCATGCCGACGCCGAACACGTTGAAGTCAAGGAACCAGGGTTGTGCGTAGAGCCAGAGCATGATAAATCCGCCGGACCAAGCCACGAAAATGCCCGAAAACACGTTCAGGGAAGTGGGTACGGATCGGAATTGCAGGTAAAGTACCGTGAAGATAAGCATGAGAGCAACAGGGATCACGATTCCCAGCGTCTGTTCCGATCTCACCTGATTCTCGTATGAACCGGCAAAAGCGTATGAGGCGCCCGCCGGCAACTTGAGGCCGCCGCCGGCGATCTGATGCTTGAGATAATCGTCTGCGGCATTGACAACATCCACTTCCGCACGGCCGGGCCTTTTGTCGAAGAGGACGTAGCTCACCAGGAATGTGTCCTCGCTCTTGATCGTCATCGGACCGCGAACGTATGTGACTTCCGCCAGAAGCCGAAGTGGTATCTGCACTCCCCCGGTCCCCGGAACAAGAATCTTGTCAATGGATTCGAGAGAATCCCTCAGTTCCCTCTGATAACGGACCCGTACAGGATACCGTTCCCGTCCTTCCACGGTTGTTGTAACCCTCTTGCCTCCGAGGGCTATTTCGACTACATCCTGAACCTCTTTGATCTTGATCCCATAACGGGCAATCGCCTTTCGGTCGATCTTGATCTCAAGATATGGATTGCCGACCACTCGATCCGCAATCACGGAAGAGGGCTCGATGGAGGGGACTTCCTTGAGCAGTCGCTCGATATTGAGGCCCACCTGCTCAACCTCTTCGAGGCTCTTCCCTCTAACCTTGACTCCCATGGCGGCTCTCATGCCACTCTGGAGCATCACGATTCGGGCAGTGATGGGCTGAAGCTTTGGAGCGGACGTGGTTCCCGGCAATCGGGCCGCCTCGACAATTTCCTTCCAAATATCGGCAGGCGTCTTGATGTGAGGTCTCCAGTTGCGGATCGGTTTTCCCGTTTTCGGATCCTGCACTCGTTCGCCTGTGGATGGGTCGATTTTGTATTCGGGGAGATACGTGATCAAGGTCTCGATCATGGAAAGAGGCGCAGGATCGAGAGCACTTTCGACCCGTCCTATCTTGCCTACCACCGACTCAACCTCCGGGATCGTCCTGATCGCCATATCCTGCTTTTGTATAACGTCAAGCGCCTCACCGATTGAAGCGTGCGGCATTGTGGTGGGCATGAAGAGAAATGAGCCCTCATCGAGATCGGGCATGAACTCCTTGCCAAGACCGGGAAACGCATGAGCAAGCTTGCTCCAAACCCGAGTTTTCCTTATGGGATTCACGGTCTCCTTGGTGCTCTGAGCCGCATCCGGCCTTCCGGCGGCCACCGGATCTTGTCCGGCAGTGATGGAATGTGCCGGCCGGACCAAGAAACGGTCTGCGGTCCATGGTATGAAAGCGAACACCCGCTCGAACCCGAGCCATATGACGAGCCCGAAGAGTATGAGAGAACCGGGCACCATGAGAAACGCAGCCTTGTGGTCGAGAGCCCACGATAGGAGAGGCCTGTAAAAGGCAGTGAATATTTTCCTCACGGCCAACAATCCAAATATGATTCCCGATGCAAAGACAAGGTTTCGAATCAGGCCCTTTTCCGGCCCGAGGGGCAACCAGTGTTCCGTAAGGAGAAATATGACAAATCCGAGAGCGGAGACGTTGAGAACCGTGGGAATCCGCTGCTGCCACGCCTGCGGAAGATACAACGCGAAGCATTTCACCAAACCGATGAAGACAACCGGCGCTCCGATCCACAAGGACAACGAATACCCTACCCACAGACCTATCACGACAATCAATGCGTTGACTATGAGCCGGGTGCGGATGCGAATTGACCTTTTTGCGAACAGCGCATGCGCCAAAGGAGGCACGATCGCCAATGCAAGGACAAGGGACGCGGCCACCGCAAATGTCTTCGTGTAGGCTACCGGTTTGAACAGTTTGCCTTCCGGTCCGGTGAGGCTGAAAACCGGCAGGAACGATATGATCGTGGTCAAAGACGAGGTTACGACTGCGCCCCAGACCTCCATGACGGATTCGTAGACAATGTCGAGCATGCTTCGGTCCGGAGGACTCTCTTCAATGTGCCGCAGCACGTTTTCACATATGATAATCCCCATGTCCACCATGACCCCTATGGCGATTGCAATCCCCGAAAGCGCCATGATGTTTGCGTCGGTGGAAGTGAACTTCATGATAACAAAGGTTAATAGGACCGAGAGAGGGAGAACCAGTGAAATCAATCCCGAGCTGCCGATATGGTTGACCATCACTATGACGACGATAATGGTCACCAGGATCTCTTCTTGAAGAGCCTTCTTGAGGGTGTCCAACGTCTGGTGGATAAGCTCGGTACGATCGTAAAAGGGGACGATCTTCACCTGAGATACTCTCCCATCCGGTAGGGTTTTTTTGGGCAGGCCGGGCGATATCTCGTCGATCTTCTTCTTAACGTTCTTGATCACCTCAAGTGGGTTTTCCGAGAACCGGACGACCACGACTCCGCCCGCAACTTCCGCTCCTTCCTTGTCGAGTGCTCCCCGCCTCATCTCCGGCCCTTCGGTCACCACCGCCACATCCTTGATGTAGAGCGGCACACTGTCGTTCACCTTTATGACGCTGTGTCTCAGGTCATCGACGGAGCGAATGAAGCCCAGGCTTCGGATGGAGTATTCGACACGATTGACCTCGATGGTGGAGGCTCCCACGTCCAAGTTGGCCATGCGGACCGCGTCGAAAACCTCGGGCAACGTTATGCCATGAGCCCTCATGGCATCTGGATTGATATCGACTTGATATTCCTTGACATACCCCCCAACCGAAGCGACTTCGCTCACACCGCCCGCCGCCTGCAGAGCATAACGGACGTTGTAGTCCTGAATGGTCCGCAGTTCTTGGAGGCTGAAGCCTTCGCCTTCCACCGTATACCAGAAGACCTGACCGAGAGCCGTAGCGTCAGGCCCCAGCACGGGCTGCACCCCCTCGGGCAAAGTGCCGGAAGGAAGGGAATTGAGTTTCTCAAGCACGCGTGACCGGGACCAGTAGAACTCAATATCCTCATCAAAGATGATGTAGATCGTGGAAAACCCGAAGAAGGAGTTGCTTCGAATGGTCTTCACTCCGGGAATCCCAAGCAACGCTGCAGTGAGCGGATAGGTAATCTGATCCTCGATGTCTTTGGGAGACCGGCCCTCCCAGTCGGTGAAGACAATCTGCTGATTCTCACCGATGTCCGGGATTGCGTCCACGGGAACCGGTCGGCGGGGAAGCCAAGAGATGTCCCAATCGAAGGGGGCGACCGTCAACCCGGACAGAAGAACACCGGCAACCAGTATTGCCATGAGCAGCTTCTGTTCGATCCAGAACCGCACCGCCTTCTCGAAAATCGTTTGCGATGAAGCGTTTCGGCATTCCATTTGATTAGTATCGGAACTCATCGCTTGCCTCTTTCTCCTGTCTTAGTGCGGCATCTCGTAAGTTCGGTCACACATTTACGCCGAGGAGTACTTAGTGAGCTTGGGCTCCGGGTGTATGCGGTTCCTTCGACTCCGAGTGGTCCTTTGTTTTCACCTTCTTGGGAGCCGTGCCTTCAGTCTCGATATTCTCACCCTTCTTTTCGAGCGGCGGAATTCTCTCCACAACTTCACCGCACTCAACCTGCTGTTGCCCTTCCGTTGTGTTGGGGCTGAAATAGGGGTTGCGTCTTTCCCCGCCCAATTCGACCCAATATGCGCCCTGTCCGTCAAAGGCCGCCTGACAGAAGTAGACGGTCACTGCCTCTCCGGCGGAATGGCGAAATGTCATGAGCATGCGTGCGAAGGATTCCGACACACGATCAAAGATCTTCCGCTGAACAGCTACTTCTTGTCCGTCGGTTATCCTACTCAGACCGTCGATCATTGTTCCGGACAGATCGCCCCACGCTTTCTTCCCTTTACCGTCGAGCGGCTCCGGACTAATTTCCTTGAGAACACCGAGGAGTTTGGAAGCGTGCTTTGCCGCCTCATCGGTTTTCGCTTCCACGAGACTATCTTTAAGTTCCGTATATGCCGACAGAGCAGGCTTCAGGGCTTCCAGGAATGCGGCGGGAGCGTTCACCTGCTCCAAAACCTCCTCCTCCGCCTTTTGGGGTTTGGCATCGGCGTCGATTTCTTTTGAGCTCATCATGCTGGGTTTTGCGAGGATCTGCATGGCGCCGTCAATCTTGAAATTGCCGTTCGTCACGACGCGCTCGCCTTCTTCGAGCCCTTTGTACACGACGTACATGTCGCCTGCCCTCGGCCCCAGCACTACCTCACGGAGGGCATACGTAGGCCGGTCCTTGTTGGGAACCTCGACGTACACGATGGCTCTCTTCCCGGTAATGAGAGGAGCGCTTGCAGGGATGGTGAGCGGAAGTTGGGGGTTCTTTTCATCAACATACCCGTAATCCGAAGCGAGCTTTAGCGGCATCTTGCCGTCAGGGCACGTACCCGGTTCCGACCTTGGCGGTTCCGACGGATGCAAGGGACAAATATACTTGCCGGCCCACTCGGATTTGATTACCCGCCCCCGTGCATCTACTTCCGCCTCCAGGTCCGCGCTCACGAACATGCCCGGCTTCAGCAAGAAATCCGGATTGTCGGCTTTCACACGGACTTTCACCGACCGTGTCTTGACATCGAGCGTGGGGTCTACAAAAAGAACCTTTCCCGAGAACGAGCGACCGGGAATCGCAGGTGTGGTGAAGGTAACGTCCTGACCGAAGCGTATCCATGGCAGGTCGGTTTCATAAGCGTCCATCTTCACCCAGACCGAGGAGAGGTCATTGATCATGTACATCTCCGACCCCTCCTTTACGAACTGACCCAAGACCGCCATCTTCTTAAGCACTATTCCGCTGATAGGAGCCCGGAGAGTGACATAGAGGTCGGGCTTTCGGTTCCTCTTGATCCGTTCGATCTGTTCCCGGGTGAGTCCCTGCTGGATCAACTTTTCTTCCGCTCCCTTGATCACGCCCTCCGAATCCACTGCGGCCTCAATCGGGTCAAAGCTTCTCATACTCTCGAAGAGTTCCACTTGGCTTCTGATAAGGGTTGGGCTCCATATCTTCACCATGGGGTCTCCTTTCTTCACCGGGACCCCCGTGAAATCGACATAGACTTCGTCCAGACGACCGTCCACGCGAGAAGTGAGTGCCGCCAGACGGGTCTCGTCCTCAAAGACCATACCCGCCATGCTGATCCTGACTTTCGCCGACTGTCTTTTCACTTCCGAGGTGACCACCTCGGCCAACCGTTTGGCCGTTTCCGACATGGTGAGGATGCGCACTCCTCCATCTTGGTCCGACTGCCCCCCTGCCTCCAGCGGAATGAGATCCATGTAGCATATGGGACATTTTCCCGGGTTCGGAAGCTTCACTTGGGGATGCATCGAGCAGGTCCATAGTGTCGCTCTCGCAGCCACTTTGTCTTGCTCACCGTGGCTGCCATCCTGCTTGTCTTCCCCCTTGGAAGGAATTGCCGCATTCTGGGGGCTCACTCCGGCGGGCTTCAACACGGACGACAGATGATAACCCAGAACAAACGCAGAAATGATACAGACAATCACAAGTGCCGGCGTAAGAAGCCGCTTTTTCGACCGAGCGTTTGTGTCCATGGCAGTTAATGTTCCTTCCGTTCCGGGTCGGTCCGCGGATTCGGCGCTCCAATCCCGTACCGCAAAAGAGAACCTGAGGGCACCGAGCATTCAAACATTAAGTACTACTATTTTACTCGGAAATACCCGCGATAAAAATCTATATCGGCAAACCAATAAAGGAAAGGGCTCAGAGAAAGAATTCTCTTACCGGTCTTCAGACAGTCATGTGGGGGATCAAGACGAACCGCGCAAGTGATTCGTCGGCCGGGTTCCAGTGGGGAGGAGAATCGATCAGGGATGGTAAGCGGGTCTGATTGAAGAAGGATGGGCAATACTTGGGGGGAGACCATCGTAGTCATCAAAGACGTTCCGTCCGGAGTCTGCGGTAACTGCGCAGAGAGGATGTCATCTCCGGCATATTTTGGACTTAAATTATTTTGGTTCTACCGGACTTGAAGTTGCTGTATAAACGAAAATTATCCAAAATTTCGGCCAAGAACGGAACAGGTATATGAAAAACAAAAAAGTGAAGACAAGACTGTGGCGGATGGAGGATGTTCCGTCTGTTGTTGATTGTCAGCGGTCGTCATATCAGGATCTGGACCAGGACACCTTGTACGACATCCGATTATACGAAATGCAGTTCACTGCATTCCCGGAAGGACAGGTTCTGGCGGAATTGGACAGTAAAGTTGTCGGGTATGCCACATCGCTTATCGTCCAGTTAGATGATGATAATCATCGGTACACTTATGAGGAAATAACCGGGGCCGCCACATTTAGCAGTCATACGCCATCCGGTGATACACTCTACGGCGCCGACATCGGTGTACATCCGGATTTCCGCGGTAAAGGAATTGCCGGTCTCCTTTATGAGATGCGGCGTCGAATAATGCGCAGATTGAATCTGCGCCGGATGGTTGCCTACGGCCGGATCCCGGGATATTCCCAATACGCAGGCAAGATGACTGCCGAAGAATATGTAACAAAGGTAGAAGCCGGTGAACTTGCCGATTCAGCGCTCAATGCACATCTGAAGGCCGGCTACCGTGTGAAGAGGGTAATCCTGGATCATATTACCGATAGTTCAAGCCTCAACTATTGCACTTTGCTGGAGATGCCAAACCCTGATTTCAAGCCCGAACGGCGCAGGATTGCCGCCTCACCGCTCAAGCGTCCCATCCGCAAAATCAGGGTCTGTGCCGCCCAGTACCTGATGCGACCCATTGACTCTTGGGAAGAAATCGAAACCGCAGTCAAGTTTTTCGTGGATACTGCGGATACCTATTACTGTCATTTTGTCGTATTTCCGGAGCTTTTTACCGCACAGCTTTTTAGTACATTCCCAAACGGGCTGGATCTGAAAGCGGCGGTGATGAAACTGACCGAATATACGGAACGATATCTGGCGCTGTTCTCTGACCAGGCGCGGCAAAACCGACTTTTTATTATCGGAGGTTCACATCCTGTACTGCGGGATGGAAAGATATTCAATGTGGCGCACCTTTTTTCACCCAGCGGCAATATATATACGCAGGACAAGCTGCACCTCACGCCCGGTGAGCGGAATAACTGGGGAATAGAGCCGGGGCTTGAGATGAAGGTATTCGATACTTCCTTCGGTCGCATTGCCATTCAGGTTTGTTATGATATCGAGTTTCCCGAACTTTCACGCCTGCAGACTTTGGCCGGCGCTGAGGTAATCTTCGTTCCGTTCAGCACTGATGAGCGCAAGGCGTATCATCGCGTACGTTTTACGGCCCAGGCGCGCGCAGTGGAAAACTACGTTTATGTAGTCATTGCGGGTTGCGTGGGTAACCTGCCCAACAAAAATTACCTGCTCAATTATGGGCAGGCTGCCGTCTTTACACCCAGTGATTTCGGTTTTCCGCCGGAAGCAACGGCCGGGGAGGCCGCGCTAAACATCGAAACCGTGGTAGTGGTGGATCTGGATATCAACACGTTGATGCAACAACGCGAAGTGGGAAGCGTGCGTCCCCTTTTCGATCGACGTCCTGATCTCTATGATTTGCGTAAACAGCTACCGATAAAGATTGTTCGTGTTGAATAGGTGGCAATAGGATTTACTCAAGCCTTGGGGGTCGCCTTGGGGGTCAAGTCTACTCTTGACTCATATGCAGCCTTTGTTGGAAGGCGAAAACCCTGGGGTTTCGCCATCAAAAGGTCCTTCATTTTGAGATCATTCGTGATGACTCCGGCGATTCAATCGTTCTCACGGGAACCGTGTTTCCACCAAAAGGAACGATCGCAGCGTTTGCCGTCACATAACCGAAAATCTCAAGGAACTTGACGGTAGCACTCCTGTTCCCGCCGCTTCTCGCTCACCCTCGATTCCGGCCGGCACTGTTCAGCCATTAGGGTTCCCGACCGGACCTCCCCGGCTCCGACACAATATTCAAACCACTGATTTCTTCAAAATCTCTTGCGTTATGCGTCACAAGCGGCACGCGATGCTTAACGGCACATGCAGCGATCCATGCGTCGGTTGACGAGATAGGGCGGCCTTTTCGCTTCCGCTCGGCTGCAATGATCCCGTAACGCTTAGCGATTTCGTGGTCATACGGCACGACCACGAAATTTCTCAAGGTGCTTTCCAATTGAGACCGCTTCTTTTGTCCCCAGCGTGCCTTCTCCGCGCCGTAGTACATCTCACCCACGGTTATGAAGGAAATCGCCAAGAGTTTACCCTCCAGGTGACGAGCGTACGCTTCGCCCAACGAATCACCCTTCATCACGTACGAAACCACATTCGTGTCCACTAGAACTCTCGCCACTGTCACGATCTACCATCCCCGACCAGGCTCTCATCTCTCATAGACCGTATGGAGACCTCGAAGCCGTCATCCGCTTCACCGGGCCAGGTTCCGAAGAGGGTAGTCACATCGGCCATTGGTTTCACGCTTTGAGCCTCAGCGAGTTCTTCTATGGTCGGTGATGTCCAGAAATCAGTCGGCAGAGGAGTCCCCACAGGGAGTAGTTCCTCCTGATCGTCTTCACGGTCTTCAAGTCTTTGAATGTCCACCATTTTTATGCTGGTTATCTTGTGGGTTTCCGGATCTTCCTTTGCTTCGCCGATTACCCGAACGTAGTAAAGGATGTTCTCCAGGACTTCGTCCCGTTGGTCCACAGTGAAGAGGCATAGCACCGGCGCACCGGCGGACGGATGAATCCTGCAGCGAGTGCCGTGCTCCTTGAAATCGGCCATCAGGAGCCGACCCTCAATGGTTCGCATTCTTACCTGGGGGCTGACAATACGCTCCTGCACTCGCTCGTATCCTTCAAGAGAATACGACACCTCAAAGGGCTTCCGGTCTCCATTGAGCGTGAAACGGATTTCATTGACTCCCTTTTGGAAGAGAAGCCCCACGTCTCGCCATGCCAGCAGTACGCCTGAGTCGAATCCGGTCGGAAGCGCGTCTCCTTCACCTTGGATTTGGCCTAGACCTGCAAGGGATTTCTCGAAGACCTCCCGTCCGATACCCAAACCGGGCAAAGAGTCCTGCGGCTGTCGTCTCTCGAATCCGAGTACCGTCGCGTTGCTGCCATGGGTGAGAAGAACTAGATCCAAAGCGACTTCATCCTTGATACTCTTTGGTTGGGCTCCTCGACGAATGCTTTCGACCTCGCCGGCCATTACCAATCCGCTTCTGAAAAATACCTTGTTCAAGTCCGTTAGAAGAACCAGCAAATGCGAGACAGGAATACTTCCCGCTCCAATCGCTTCACCTTCCAGTCGCGCCTGAAGGAATGGCCTGTGATACTCTTGACTCATTGATCTACCCACCTCCTCTCGAAAGGTTTCGGCATTCAATCATTTTCGGTTGGTTCGTGTAATCACTTGCCGCAATTCGATCATAATCAGTCCTGCCGGTTTCATCGTTGATTACTTGTCAATTCAGTCCCGAAGATCATCGAATCTCCCCTACTCCTTCTTCTCTTGCTTCTCTTGCTTCTCTCGGGCTTCGAGAAGCTTCTCGATTTCCTGGTGTTTCTTCTTCTTTGCTATGGCCATTGCGGTCCGGCCGCGTTTGTCCTTTGCACCGACATCCGCTCCTTTGTCCAGGAGTTGCTTCACAATCGCTGCGTTGCCTTTGAACGCGGCCATCATCAGGGGTGTTCCGCCGTCCTTTGTTGCTGCATTGACATTGGCTCCCTTCTCCAGGAGGACCTTGACGATCTCCAAGTGACCTGAATACACAGCGTACATCAGAGCCGTCCAACCATTCTTCATCTTTGTGCCGACTTCGGCACCCTTGTCCAGCAGCTGCTTCGCCGTCCCCAAGTGACCGCCGGCAGCAGCATACATCAGCGCGGTCTTGCCGTCGGAGTTCTTTGCATTCACATCGGCACCTTTGTCCAGAAGCTGCTTCAGGACTTCCTCGTGCCCCGCCTGAGCGGCACTCATCAATGCCGTCCAGTCATCAACTCCTTTGGCATTTACGTCGGCCCCGTCGGCCAGGAAGCGTTTGACCGCTTCCATGTCTCCCAGACCTGCAACCACTCCCAGGGTGGGTTTGGCTCCCCGGTCTATGAGGAGTTTGGCAACCGTGTGGCGACCCGGCCGTGCGGTATACATGAGAGCCGTTTGACCGAGCTTGTCTTTGGCATTGAGGTCGGCACCGTTGTCCAGAAGAAGCTTCACCATTTCTTCTTTGCCTCGCTCGGCCGCAATCATCAGAGCCGTACTGCCGTTGTTCATCGTTGCATCGGGATCGGCACCGTTTTCCAGGAGGACCTTAGCCGCTTCCACATTACCTCTCGCTGCTGTGGACATCAAAACCGTGAAGCCGGGCTTCATCTTCGCATCAACGTCCGCGCCTTCTTCGATGAGGAGTTTCATCACATCCGTGTGACGTCCGACTGCTGCGGCAAGCAAAGCGGTATAGCCCCGCTTGGTCTTTGCATTGGCATCCGCACCGTCTTCCAGCAGGCTCTTTACCTTCTCAATCTTACCGTCCCTGGCGGCCTTAACCAACTCCTGATCCTTATCGTCTGCCGCAACCGCCACATTCAAGAACAGCGACGTGAGGACGAATACAATGGTGATCGTTATCTTGACGACTCCGAGCATGCGTGCTCTCCATACGGACATAATTCTCTCTCCTAATCTGAATAAGCAGCGGATTCCCCCTGCCCTCCCCGCCGATTCCCCGGCGCGGAGACTGCGGACAGTGTAGCATACGACACTGAGGAACACAGGCCCTCTCATATCATATGAAACTTGGAACCCACTTCATCGTGGCACGATTAACTTCGCTCCGAGACTTTTGAGACAGTTTCCCTGTGGGTGCCCGTCAATACCGGGGGGTTCATGATTCGTTGTGGCTTGTCGGCAGCTGCAAGCCTTGAATGTTCAGTGGATTGCTCCATGAGATTCCAGAATCTCCATGACTCGTTTGTGGGATACTACTGCAGCCTTGAACCAGGCGGATTCACCGCCGTCATCTTTCGCGTTTACGTCGGCTCCGTGGGACAGCAGAACCCTCACCTCCTCCTCGTATCCGAACATTGCAGCCTGCATAAGTGCCGTCATGCCCGAATTGTCACGAGCATTCACATCCGCGCCGCGGGACAAGAGCGCACCGAGGATGTCGGAGGAATTGAACCGTGAAGCGGCTTTCATCAATGCGGTCCTGCAGTTGTCGTCCTTGGCCTTCAAGTCGGCCCCTTTGGAAAGGAGGAATTCCACCACGGCAAGCCGGCGCGAACCTGCCGCGCTCATCAACGCGGTTCGACAGGCGTAATTCATGAAATTACAATCCACTTGGAAATGAGGTAGAGTCGTTTTTCTCCCACTCCCCCCTTCCAGGCCGGGTTTGAACCCCGCCCCTACCGGTTCTTGGAGGGAAGTTTCCATCCGGAGCCCGGGAACGGGATTCGCTATATCGGTCGTTTTCTCCGACAGTAGCCATGAGAAAACCTCCTCTCCCCATTCGGCTTGTCTTGTCCGGTCCGCCGCCTCTCGCCGGCGGCCTGACGTCTACGAGTCACCCACGGTGTGAAAAGGATGCCGGCAATTCGTGCCCACACTCAGTCTCATCATATTCTATGTCATTTCACAAGCGAGTTATACCAGGCACGCGACGAACATCCTCCTGCCGAATACCGTTGACTGCAGGTAGCGCTGCAAATTACAATCTTGTTGCAGGCCGACATGCCCGAGTATTGGGTCTTCTCTCACGATCATCTCTAGATCTCATGGGAATCCCAAATACCAACCACCATGTCGGAGTCCGGCGACGTGAATGTCGGCCGAGCTGAGCCGCTATCCCCGTGTCTTCATCAGGAGGTCACCGTATGCCGGATGATGTAGTGAAGGCAGTCAGAACAGGAGACCTTGACAACTTACGCAAGCTTCTGAGGAACGGGACTGAGATCGATGCTCGTGACGATCTCGGATGGTCGGCGCTGATGTGGGCGGCGGCCCTGGGGAATGAACATGTGGTAAGAGTTCTGCTCGAACACGGTGCGGACCCTGAGTTATGCGACTCATTTGGAGCCACGTCCCTCATGAAGGCCTGCCGTCAGGGCTATGTTCGTGTAGTGGATCTCCTTCTCCACTACGGTGCGGCCCCGGACAGGATCGACGGTCTGGGCTGGACGGCACTCATGCGAGCAGCGTTTCGCGGACATGAAGCCATGGTGGCACTCCTGATTGACCAGAATGCCGATACGGAAATTGCGGACCACAATGGGACCACCGCGCTCATGCTGGCCGCGTTGGAAGGGCATGAAGGGGTGGTACGATACCTTCTGGATTGGGGTGCAAAAGCCGCAACAAAGGACGCAGATGGAAAAACGGCCGCCATGCGGGCTGCCGAGGCAGGCCATCAGACGGTCAAGGCGATATTGAGAGCGGCCGAGGATGTGTAGAACGGTGGTGCTATTTCCATTCGATATGATGAGGGAATCGAAGCGCATCCTCCAAGTGTCGCCTCCCGCATTGGCCCGTAGGCGCTAACCTTGACAATTTGGTTGGCTCTCCGATCCCCCCTCTCCCTGCCCTCTCCCGCCGGGGGAGAGGGCAGGGTGATAACATGCTGTCATTAACACCCGCCGTCTCCCCACGGAGAATCACCGTGGGTCCCCAACAACACTACTTCTTCAGGTGAGTACGTATGTACTCAACGATATCATCGGTCCTGGACCCGGGACCGAAAATTTCTTCCACGCCGCTCTCCTTGAGCGCTGCGACATCCTCTTCGGGGATGATTCCGCCTCCCAAGATCAGGACATCGTTTACGTTGTGGTCTTTGAAGGTCTGCGTAACTTTCGGGAAGAGGTAGTCATGGGCTCCGGAAAGCGAACTAAGGCAGAGCACGTCCGCATCTTCCTGCAGACACGTTTGAAGAAGAGCATCGGGGGTCTGTCGTAGTCCCGTGTATATCACTTCCATGCCGGCGTCCCTCAACGCCCTTGCAAGCACCTTGGCGCCTCTATCATGACCGTCCAGGCCCGGCTTGGCCACCACTACCCTTATACGTTTTTCCATGCTTCGAACCTCACTTGATCTTGGACCGGTTCCATATTTCTTTCATGGCTCATTCAAAGGGGGATGTTGCCATGCCTCCTGACCGGTTTCTCCTCTACCTTGTTCTCCAACTGGGCAAATGCCTTAACCAGGACGGCCCTCGTATCTCGGGGAAATATTACGCGATCCACGAATCCAAGTTGAGCTGCACGGTAGGGGCTTGCGAACTTTTCCACATAGTCGTCGATCAATTCCGTGCGTTTTGACGCCGGATCATCCGCTGCGGCGATCTCCTTGCGGAAAAGAATCTGGATGGCCCCCTGCGGCCCCATGACCGCGATCTCGGCGGAAGGATAGGCCAGATTAATGTCCGCTCGTAGGTGTTTGCTGGACATGACCACGTACGCACCTCCATAGGCCTTGCGCGTAATGAGCGTAACCTTGGGCACGGTCGCTTCCGCATAGGCATAGAGGATCTTTGCTCCATGTTTGATGATTCCGCCGTGCTCTTGTTGGGTTCCCGGCAAGTAACCCGGAACGTCCAGGAGCGTCCAGAGCGGTATATTGAACGCGTCACAGAACCGAACAAATCGGGCACATTTGACCGATGCCTTGGTGTCCAGACAGCCGGCCAGCCAGTTGGGCTGGTTGGCGACGACGCCAATCGTCTTGCCGGCCAAACGACCGAATCCGGTGACGAGGTTCTTGGCATAATTCGCGTGAACCTCCATAAAGTGGTGATCGTCCATGACCGGCACGACAAGTTTCTTCATGTCATACGGTCTGCGTGAGCTTTCGGGAATCACTGAGTCCAATTCGGGGATGATCCTGTCAACCGGATCATTCGTGGACACCACGGGGGATGAGCTCCGGTTGCTGTCCGGGAGGAATGAAAGAAGCTCTTGGACTCCGGCCAGAGTCTGTTTTTCCGATTCATAGTGGAAATGACACACTCCGGAGACCTTGCCATGGACCTTGGCCCCTCCAAGACTTTCGGCGTCGATCTCTTCGCTCGTCACCTGTTTGATGACCTGCGGGCCGGTAATGAACATGTAGCTCGTTTTTTCGGCCATGAAGATGAAGTCCGTCACTGCAGGAGAGTACACCGCACCTCCTGCGCAAGGTCCCATGATGACGGAAATTTGTGGAATCACACCCGAAGCTCTGACATTGCGATAGAAGACTTCACCGTATCCGCCGAGGCTCTCGACGCCCTCCTGTATACGCGCCCCGCCTGAGTCGTTGATGCCGATCAGCGGATACCCATTGCGATAGGCCAGATCCATGACCTTGCAGATCTTCTGGGCATGGGTAAAGGAGAGGCTCCCTCCGAATACGGTAAAATCCTGGGCAAAAACATATACTCCCCGGCCATTGACCTTGCCGAATCCCGACACGACTCCTTCGCCGGGGATCTTGGTCTTCTCCATGCCGAAATCAGTGCAGCGATGCTCCACAAACTTGTCGATTTCCTCAAATGAACCATCGTCGAGCAGTTCCAGCACGCGCTCGCGCGCGGTCATTTTTCCGGCCTTATGGTGTTTGGCAATCTTCTCCTCACCGCCCGCCTGATCAGCCTCTGCGAGTCTCCGTTCCAGCTCCTCGAACTTCGCTTCCATCGCGGCCATTCATATCTCCCTTTTTGTTTTCCAGATTGGATGACAAGTATCGTCAGGAGCAGCGCAACACGAAGTCGACAGGCTTCCGACGAGACCTTGCCGGCTTGTAAACCGGATTTGGCCGACAGCTTGCGACCCTACTTGAGTATCTCCTTCATCGCTGAGCCGACCTGAGTGAGGTTTTCCACAACGGTGACTCCGGCTTCTTTCAAAGCATCAATTTTCGATTGTGCCGTCCCCGATCCTCCCGATATGATCGCTCCGGCGTGCCCCATCCTTTTTCCGGGAGGAGCCAGGCGACCGGCAATGTAGGCTACAACGGGTTTGTTGAATTCTTTCTTGATGTATTCGGCGGCCTGCTCTTCTGCGGATCCTCCGATTTCGCCGATCAGTACGACGGCTTCGGTCTCCGGATCGTCTTTGAACAAGCTCAACGCGTCGATGAAGTTCAGTCCCACGACGGGATCACCGCCCAGCCCCAGGCATGTGCTCTGGCCCACGCCATTCTTGGTCAACTGATCGACCACTTCATAGGTAAGCGTACCCGATCTGGAGATCACTCCAACCGGACCCGGCATATGGATGTACCCGGGCATAATGCCCACTTTGCATTTTTCCGGGGGAGAGATAATCCCCGGCGTGTTCGGGCCGATCACCCTCCTGCCGTGAAATCGAACCGTACGAAGAGCCGATGCCGTGTCCAACGGAGGAATTCCCTCAGTCACGCAGACGATGAGTTCGATACCCGCGTCCACGGCCTCCAAGATCGGATCTTTGGCAAACGCCGCGGGAATGAAGATTATGGAGACGTTGGCGCCCGTCTCCTTGACGGCGTTCCACACGGTATGGAACACGGGAATTCCATCTACTTTCTCACCCTGTTTGCCGGGCGTTACTCCACCGACCATATTCGTACCATAGTCTCGACATGCGAGAGAATGGAATTTTCCGTTACGACCTGTAATCCCTTGGCAAATAACCCGCGAATCTTTGTTGACGAGAATTGACATTTCGATACTCCATCGGGATGCGTCTGATATTACAATGATTTTGTCTTCTCTACCACCAATTTGGCCGCCTCGTCCAACGAAGGAATCATTTCGATGGGCAGTCCGGATGCCTCAAACAGCCTGCGGCCTTCTTCGATGTTTGTTCCTTCGATCCGGGCGATGACCGGTATCCTCACGCCAAACTGCCGCAGGGCCTTGATAACGCCTCTGGCCAGGACGTCGCATCGAAGAATTCCACCGAAAATGTTGATAAAGACGCATTTCACCCGCTTGTCGTCAAGTAGTATGCTCATGGCATCGGCCACGACCTGCTCGCTGGCTCCACCTCCCACGTCCAGGAAATTGGCCGGCATGCCGCCGTGGAGAGATATAAGGTCAAGGGTTGCCATGGCGAGGCCTGCTCCGTTCACGATGCACCCAATGTCGCCATCCAGCCTGATGTAGCTCAGTCCGTCCTTCCGGGCGGAGAGTTCGAGACGATCTTCCTGGGATCGGTCGCGCCACTGTTCCATTTCCGGGTGACGGAATAAGGCGTTCTCGTCGAGGTTCATCTTTGCATCCAGAGCGATGACCTTTTCCCCGGATACGATCAGCGGATTGATTTCGGCCAGCGAGCAATCGAGATCCATGTACAGCTCGTACAGAACCGTGATGATCTTCATGATCTGCTCGGCCACGACCTTGTTGTCGGACAATTGATAGGCCATGCCGCGCGCCTGGTACGGGGCAAGCCCTCTTACCGGATTGATGCTGACATTGAAAATCTTCTCAGGAGATTCCTTTGCAAGCGTCTCGATCTCTACGCCGCCGGCCGAACTGGCCATGATGGTCACCCAGCCCGTACTTCTGTCCTGGACCACGCCAAGATACATTTCCTGGTCAACCGGCAGGACCTCTTCCACCAATAGAGCGCTAACGGGTTTTCCCTGCGGACCTGTCTGATTCGTAACGAGGCGTTTCTCCAGTATTTCAGAGGCTGCTCCCCGGATGTTCTCTTCCATGGAGAGCACTCTTACTCCGCCGGCTTTGCCTCTCCCGCCGGTATGCACCTGTGCTTTGAGGACCACCTTGTCGGTTTTGAGAGCCCGCGCGCCGATAAGCGCTTCCAATGGATCATAGCAGACCGATCCCCTTGGAATGGGCACTCTCTTCGCTGCCAACAGTTGTTTGGCTTGATACTCGTGAAGATTCATAGAACGGTTGCCTCCAATCTCTTCGGCTTGCAGATTTGCCGTTAACCAAGCAAAGCTATGGAACTCGAAGGTTCCTCCGTACAGATTGCGAGACAGGTTTTCGCGGGAACGCCGGCGGAAATCAAATCTTACTTGTGCCTTCGCAGATTTGCAAGCGAAAAAGGTGGTCGGGCGTCAGTATGCGTTTACGAGGAGGTACTGAGTGGTGTGGAGGACGTCGTCGAGACTGCGGCAGAAATTCAATTCCCGCGTGCGAACGTGTCGAGCCTGCTTTGCCGTTTGATTCCCCTATTTGGCGTTCATCAGGAATACCGTATTCCAGTCAACGGCGTCATTACGTGACCGAGTCCTCGACCGCTCGCACCTTTTCAATTATCGCCTTCAATACATGAAAGGCGAGCTTGGGAGAGGTCTTGCTTGACGGAAGACGCCTCCGACTTCTGTGCGCGACCCAATCCCGATACTCTTTGATTTGCTTCGCTTGTCCTATCAAGTCGGGTTCAACAACTCCCTTGAAAAGATCCAGCACGTCACTCTTCTTCCAGTCCCCGACCTCCCGGTCGAATTTGTCGTGAAGTCTGGCACTAAATGCTTCAGGTTCGGTGTGTCCCAGTACGTTACCCTTCTCTCTCACATAGCCGACGACAAAATGTTCGAACTGCGCCCATAGCGTCAACACAATCCAGTTGTCGAGATCTTTCATGCTATGGTCAATCTTCTCTTCGGCCTCCTCGAAATTCATTTCAAGGAACACTGTCTTGGCAAGAAATGCCTCGTCTCCTCGAGGAGCTATCTTCTTGGCAATCCTGTGACAATCAAGGGCCACCTGGTAGACTGTCCACACATCATCCAACGAGGTTTCATCATAATTCATAGTCGCTCACCACTCTCACGAGATCTAAGAAGAGTTCTCTGTCCATCTGGTGAGCTCTACCGCGAGTTTTGTCCTCAATCCAGTACCATCCCGGTTCGGTCACATCCCGAAAGATCGGGGTGAAAGTCGTCTCTATGTCCTCACCATTCTCGACAAACCGGGCCACTGCCTGCGGACCTGGACTTTCGAGGTACACGATGTTTTGCGTTTCCCAGCGACCTTCGACATCGACCCGTCCTTTTGCGGCAATGATCCAAGCCCCCTTCGGCCGCACTGCGGCGACTTGCCTACCCTTTTCATCGTTGAGCCTCAGGTACGGGCCCTGGTACGTGCCCGATCGTCCCTCCGATATGTCCGTCTCCTCTCTTACTACGGAGAGTTTCGTTCCTTGCAGCCAAGATTCTATGTCCGCAAACAGATCTCTTACGGATTCCAGATAGTTGTCGACAATTTGTTGAGCCTGTTGATCCATGGCCTCGCTCCTCACCTTCCCCAAATCGCATGAAGACACGCATTCAAGGGAAATGAAACCCACCGCTGTTCATAACTCCCGACGCTCAGAGATAGCACATCAACGAGCTTCAGATCATAACTGCTTCCCCGCGGCGAGTCAATTCGGTTCAATGCCCCTGCTTCAGACATGGGATACTCTCCTTTGACTGACTAGGAAACCGGCTTCACGAAGTCCGAGCGATTTCCTCTGACGATGCTCTCCACCCGCGGCATACCCATGTTCGGCACTGTCACTTCCAGGTGGCGGACTAGTTCGGCTAATGGCAACCCCGAGTTCCCGGACCGCCAAGAACCATAGGACGCCCCCGGCCACCATTTCGTTCATCATTCAGTCCTTGTATGGGCTTTCATCTGGAGAGCACACGGGGCCTGCAGCGATTCACGGAAGACCGAAACTGCAGAAGCCCTTGACTGAGGAAAGGTCCGCTTGACCGGTTCCGGTTCTTGAGGATTAGCTGACTAAAACACTGAGGAGCTGGGCACTCCTAGGACAATAGTGCCCTTCACTTGGACGCTTGTTCCGCATCAGAACGGCGATGGTGGGGGAAAGCCGAAGTCTCGAATCCGGGAACCCCCCAAACCGGTTACCGCAATGGTAGGTTGGTTACTTATCCCGAGTTGCTTGCTGAGTTCGCTAGAGATGGACCCGTTCTTTGCGGTACTATGCAATCCATGCAGCATGTTTGCGGGGCATCGGAGAGTGTGCCAGACGATTCTCGGAACTTGCGTGGATGATCCTTTCGGCCTCTCTAACACACCAGGATTCCGAGGAATACTCAATACTCCCTGAACTGTCAAACTTTGTTGGGTCCCCCGGCAGAGCCGGAGAGGTATCCAGTATTGTCAGCCGCTGGCCCCGTGGCTTGGCCAGGATGACCGAGCTTGGAGGGCATCCCTTGAGCTCTGTCCTCTAGTTGCCGCAAGTAACGGCTGATCTTCTTCATCAGCGCTGCATAATCCGAGGCCACCTTGGGCCTTTGCCATCTCTTGTTGTCGTCCAAGACCGGAAGCAAGTTTGACAACTTCCCTTTGAGAATGTCGTAGGCCTGTCTCGCATTTTCAGGAGATATGGCAGAGGCATCATACGTTCGCAGCAAACATTCATAATTGACAAATGCCGCAGCAAAGACTATGCACGCAGGCCAATTCTTGGTTTCACCGAAGCATTCGCTGCACTCTTTCAGCGAGGTCTCGATTAGTGTCGCAGCCTTCTCCCACATTTTGGGTGAAGGGTCTCCCTTCTCTTCGTCCAGTCGCCCCCTTTCCACATATGCCCGGGCAAGGTTTGCCAGGGTCAGCGCGTGGGTTTCCGGATCACCCTTTGAAAGCTGCTCGGCGGAAAGGGCTAGTTCGATCGCCTTGTCCAGGTCGTCACTTCCAGCTGACGGATCCTGTTCGTATCGACACCAGCGAAGAAATCCTGCCTGCAGGTGAAAACGTGGCGTTTTCCGGTCGGATTCTCGGGCCAATCGGTCAGATCTTGAAACCGCAGTATCCAGACGCCCCAGATGATAGTCGGCTATGTTCTTCACGAAATCAAAATGCGCCTCCAAATGCTTCTGACCAGTCTTCAGCAACTTCTTTCCTTCCTCCAGGTCGCGCAGCGCTCCTTCGTCCTGGGAGAGATCACCTAGCTTCGTCTTGACATGAGCCAACAGGAGCTTAGCGAGGGCATTTCCCTTCTGCGCCATTGAACGGATTTCCAAAAGAGCGTCTGGAAGTTGATGACGGCTTCGAGACGAAAAGAGACCGGTCCGCAGGACACGGAAAATGGTCCTGGCGTAGTCTTCAACAGGCGTCTCTTTGTACAAGAAACCATAATTGAGGGACTGCGGTGTCTTTTCGACAAATGAGCAGAGCCCGCTGAGCTCGTGTGACTCTTGACCGTGTAGAGAAACAGCCGCCAGAATTTCGGCAAGAATGCTTTCTAGGTCAGCCTTCTTCGCAGCCTCCAGAAGAAGCTTGTATCTTCTCTGGATTTCTTCCCTGGCAAAGTCCAAGTGCCTCACCGCTCTTGCGAATCGCGCACGGACCGGTTCCGGTACTCTTTCATCGATTCCACTGGAAAACAGTACTGTGGCACGATTCATGTCGACGAAACTTTTGAGGAACTGTATGTGCTGGCAAAGCGTCTTGTGAGTCAACCTGTCAGAGGACGTATTCGCCAAGGCCTTATTCAAAACCGCGAAAACGTCGTGTCTTCTGTCAGTCTTGGCAACGGTCTTGCCTTTCACCAAATCCAGTATGGCCTCAAGCCCTCTCCGGGAAGTGACCAACCTAACTAGGATGTCTCCAGCTTTGAGCCGAGTGCCGTCTTCCGTGGTAGAATGTGAAAGGTAGAATGAGAAGAACTCCGGCGAGACTCCAAAGGGAAAGCGCAATGTCTCCTGAGCCTCAGGGGACACAGTCATGGCGACTTCACATTGATCGGCCGGAACCTCAGACAGGGTTCCCAAGAGACTCGGGGCACCTGAAATCAAAATCAGAGCCGAGCCATCGGGGTTCAAGAGTGAATTAATGAAACGAACCGATTCCAGAGCAACGCTGTCGCGCCTATTCGAAGCGTATTTCGTGCTGCGCCGCGGCTGCTTGCGGAGGATTGGTTCCCACAAACTGCCTGCGTTCTTCTCGATTGCCGCTTGATGCTCCAGGACAGCTCTCCAAATGGCCTGTTGGGGGCCGGACTCTGGGTCAATCTGCAAGCTGGGCAAACAGTCATCAGGCGGACTAATCAAGTCTCTCACCTTCTTGAAGCCTTGTCGGGTCCCCAGCGTGACAGCCAAGAATAGTATCTTGCTACTGTCATAGAGCTTACCCAAGGTCTCCGAGTCTATTCGATCCGGTAGGTCGCCTTCTGCTGTGTTCTGATCGAATTCTCTGATGAATTGGCTGATAGCTTCGCTGATCACTGGTTCGTCGAGGTTAACAAGATCTCTGGGGCCGATCATGTGATTCAGTTGGGATGCCAACTCCTCTTTGTACGGCGGTGGTAGCATCAGAGGTTGCTTCCATTCCAGGGGCAGCCAGTTCAAAATCCAATCGCATCGGATATGGTTCTGATAGAGCTTTTCCTTGATATCCTCTTTCTCAGAAAGGATATCGCGATGTGAAGGAAAAGCATACTGGTGTATGACCCAGTAATCAATCGCCAGATAACAAGTTCTCTCGGCAAGGTTCATCCGAAGAATCCCCTCAAGTGTACGAATGGCACTGAGCCATCTTTGAAGATCCTCTGAAACAATATTCGGTGATGCCGTCATTTCCGCTCCTTGTCCAGCGGCCAACGCATGTTGCAGAGCGACGGTTTTCGAGAAACGTTCCCCGACATTACGGGACCGGTTAACTTAGGGCTGCTTCTAGTCTTTCAACGAGCTCGTCACGAGTGATCCCGGGATCAAACAAATTTCCGAGTTCCTTTGATTTCGTGAGAGCGATCTTGCTAGAAAAATGACTTCTTTCGGCTGCGGTCCGCACTAGATTCAGTTCTGTCCTATAAAGTCTGTTCTCGTCCAAAAAGATGCTTTGGAGTTCACTGAGACAGGGAATCTCCGCTACGTAGATCTCAATGGCGTCACCAATGGGAATGTCGCCGTAAATGTTTTTCAGGCTGTTTGCGCCATATCTCCTTCTTAGCTGGTCGACAAGCTCATCGTACATGTACGCATACGTAATATCGTCGTCTCGGACAACCGTCTGACTGCGGGCTGGGCTCCGTGAAAGACGGCGACCCCTTCGAGGAGTAGCCTTGACGCCGAGCAAGAGCAAAGTCGCATAAAGCATTAACCGTGCGCGACGCAAACGCATATCCTTCACTGGTCCAGCGCTGCACTCTTCCAAGAGCTTCCGCGCTCGGCCATTCAGCGAAATGGGTCCATATCGGTCCTTTATCTCCCAGCATTGCCTTCGAACACTATCGAGTAATTCCACCTCAGGTCGCGAGGCCAGAGTCTCGACAAACTGTGAAAAGAACTGGTTTGCGTTCTTCTCATCGGCCTTCCAAAGAATCTCATACGCAACTTCACCATAGTGGGAGGGGAACTCTCCTTCGAGAACTCGTCTACAATAGTGCAAAATCCCATCATCGTGAGGGGGGCGTAAGGCCCCCGCTGCAGCAAGAAGGTGCGAATGCACATCGTGACCGGCGGCCCTGTCACGATCAGTAGCGAATTCTCCTTCGAGAGATCGGGTGTAGACCAACTCCATAAAGGTTCCATAGGCCTCGACTATTCGGAGCTGCCCACACACATAGACAAGGTTTCCAAGATAAGGAACTCCGGGGTTAAGGGCGGGGTGATAGGAGAGCACAAGGTTCCGCATTGCGGCCCGAAATCGTTGCTGGAACTCTTTCGGTCCAGATTTGTAAAGGTTTATGGCAAAAACGGACGGATCCGTTCCCAGAAGCAGGACGGGAAAAGGTCTTCCATCGTACAACCTTTCGAGCCAATCTCTGAGCTCGTAAAAAGATTGGCCCCGCACATAATTGAGCTGCTCAGGCCATAGGTCCAGAGGGCGCGCCGGAACAATTGAATCGTTTCTCGAATCGCAGGGTTTCGGACCAGCCTCATTTCTCATACGTGCTCCTCATGCCCACCATCTCTGAAACATCACATAGAGTTTCTGCAAATTCAGTGGGCCCGGTCTTTCCATGAACGGTTCCACCTGGAATTCTTCCGTGAACATGACAGGACAGCAGCAACTTTCCTCGAGACCTGCCACTATGTCGGGCGCTTGCGAGAGGTCCACCGTGACGTTCTGTCTGCGCGAGGCATTGGGAATCCTCGAAGACCACGGTCGAAACGGAGCGCAAGCCCCTTCCCAGACGCTGCTCCTCGCTTGTTTTTCCAGTCTAATATTTTCAGGAAACGTGATCAAGACCAGGTAGTCTTGACCCGCATGTTTGTCCAAACCGAGTACGTCACGGACCCGCGTAGCTCGATCTTGCTCCGTCCACTGTCCTCGGTTTCTTACCTTCTTCGGTTCTTCGAACTTCTTGATCTCGTTCTCCAGTTCGTCTTTCCTAGCAACCCAATTGAAGGGTCTGCTTCCCCTGAGTTCGCCTACTCTGGGAATTGCATCCAAGCTTCTCATCAAGTCTTCATCGGACAGCAGGGAATACGAATCTGTCAACTTGAGGTTGAAGCGCTTTATGTCCTCCAAGGCCACGACCCTGCAAAGAACGTCCTCACTTGGATAACCTGATTTTGGCCCTTGATAACAGCAGTCCGCCTTATGGTCCGGCTGAAGTGCTGCACGCACTTCGGGACCGAGAAGGCACATTCCCGATTCTTCGCTTACCTTTTCAAAAAGCAAATTGGGATCATACCAAATGTTTGGATCACCCTTGGAGTCGGAGAGCTTGCTATCTAGAAACTCCAGCAGACATCGAATTATCTGTTTGAACTGTGGGGTTGCCCTTCGCAATTCAAGCTCGAAATTCGGGACCAGCGTTGCCAGCTTCGGAGACTTGGTTCGCAAGTCCAGCAACCATGCTTCCACGTTCTGGAGTCCATGGACAATTGAACTAGTCTCTTGATAATCGGTGCCGAACGTCAAACGAGTCGTAGCACCAAGTCCAGTGTTCGGTAACCATAAGGCTCGCAGCCAAGCCACGAAGGCCTTGAAGCAACCTACCACCCCAGAACTTCTTCTATCATTCGGTCCACTCGGCATCCTGTCCCCCCAGCCGATTGTTGATAATCCTGTGTAACTGATCCTGCGGTTGAGAAATCGACGGTACCCCGTCTACTAGTTTCCATAGCACGGATGTGTGCGCTATGTAAAGGGAAATCGTGTTGCCGAAGTTCGCGGTAGGAATGCTGCTCGCCCGGCATCCCTCGTACAGATCCGTACGTGCGGAACCAGTAACATCCGGCGAAGCCCAAGGCGTGAAAATCGTGAACCGCTCAAGACGGTTGAAACATGGGTGCCACTTCACTTGCATCCTCCAAAGGTCCCTGCAATCTGGATGGCACTCGTTCCCTTGATGAAGCCCACCACCTATGCCAAGGAATACTTGGGAGGAATGGAAACGAGCATGTGAACATGGTCCGGAAGGAGGTGTCCCTCCAGGAAGCTGCTCTCCTTCTGCACTGCCAGTTCCCTGATGATGCCTCTCACAAGCTTTCTCAGGTCCCCGAACAGCGTCTTCTTTCGGTGTTTCGGAATCCACACGAGGCGGTACCTGCAATCCCACATCGTGTGGCTTAAGTCTTGAAGCTCGTCCATCGGATGTCTCCTTCTTCTTCAGCTTTGAGCCGTTCATAAGGAGGAGGCTCCGATAGGCTCCCGGAAATGTCAAACTCTTCAAGTCCACCTGCAGAGCCAGCCCTTTACCTAACCACTATTATCCCCTGAATACACAGGTCTTCGTAGAACGCCCCCCGGGTACAAAGCTACGGCAAGAGAGCGATCGCCCTTGGCCCGTGCCAGGGACCTCCGGAAAGCACTCTATGTTCCTCTATCCTCCGGCACGATAGCGCTAATGCCCTCTTCGTAGAGTCAGATTGTTGCGACACACTGACGGCTTCGGTCAGCATATTCTGAAGATTTCGCCTCATTTCGGCCCGTTCGATGTATATTCCCACACCAGTCGGCGCACGGCACTCTCAAGACTAATAATCAGCAGAAGAAACGATCCTTATCGTAAATCCAATCTTCCATATTATCCTTTGTTATTGTGCCGGAATGGTGCAGCGCTTCGTCGGGAATCAGATACAGTTGGCCGTTTACGGTCACATAGTAGTCCAATCCGGCCCAACTCTGTTCAGGGCCGGCCAATTCAAATCTTGATATCCATAAGACATCAGAGCCCTCATCAAATCGATAAGCCCTGTCCTTTGTCCTGTATCTACGTCCCTTCAATCTCAACCCACCGCTTATACCCCCAAATCGAGAGCCTATGTCGTCTGATAATATGGTAATACCATCTGATATTTTGTCGTAATAGCTCCTCAGAATTCCCGTTACATACGGACTATCCTGCAGACGAGCGAAATGTACTATCATCGAGAAGAGTAGCCGCAATGCCGGCCTGCCAATTGAGAGCCTATAGCGGGTATCTTTGTAGTTGTAATCAATTGAGAAGCCGTCATCATTCTTGACTACTGAGCTTTTCGAATGCACAACGGAATTCCGAAAAAGCTTCATGATGCGGTAAGTCTCTTTGAACAATATCTGGTAGTCATTAACGGCCGGCAGGCCCAGGTATCTCCTTCTTAGTGACCGGCCTTCAAGATCGGGGAACTTCTTGTCGACTAACACATCCAAGAGACTGAAAAAGATCGTTACATTCAGAACTACGTTATTCCGAATCTCTGCCGCTCCCGTAAAGCCATAACAAGACATGGTGAAACCATGAGTGCCGTCAGAACGGAATTCGATAGATTCAATGGATGGGCTTTCAATGTGGATGTCGCTGTATTTGAGAAACTCTAACGTCTGTCGGATGAAATCGTTTAGCATAATGAGTCCTTCATGCCGAGATGCTTAGGGACCTACCGTATTACTCCTTCGGCCTCCAGATCAAGTTCTTTGCGGCCGTTCGGGGTATCGCCACGCCCTTTCTGTTGGTTCTGGCGGGACAGGCATGTGCCCGTCCGGCCCCCCACCTCCCGAAAAGACTGAGAATTCGGCTTCATCATATTGTGGAGATTCTCCCGGGCGACTGTTTTTCTGCGCACGTCACAGCCAATCCCTAGGACAGTCAAAAGCAAGGGCCGAGCCAATTATGTGAGTGACAAACCCAACTTCATTGCTGCCCCGGAAAGGAAGCGGGCATGATGGGAAATTGGAGCCCAAGCATTGCATGCCGTTGGCGTCTCCGGCTGCAGTGCTTCAAGTCGATTCAAGAGGTCGTCCCAATCCTGATTGTCGCTGAATCGCCGACCGTATGCAATCCCCGATTCAATCATGCGCTGAGGAGCACCGGGGCCGTGCATACTTCCTCATCTCGCCATGCATAAGCCCTTACATGAATTTGATTTCGCGGCCAACTCGTTTTCTTGAGGGCTTCCAGCGCCCCGGCGATACGTTTTTCCTTTGATAACCGTGAAAATGTGATATACAGCGGTTGCCAAAGGCAGCAGCCGAAATGGGTGCTTGTACCCGACGCGTCGCACCCATCAACGATTGGTTTCAGCCCTGATTTTCGGCACATTCCGGAGAGCGGCATAAGGATCTCGGTTCATGCATTTTCCCTTCCGGCAAATTCGGTATCCGATGGTGAAACTTGGAAAAATCATCGTACTATTAGTCTTCTCCCTATGGATGTGGCCGCATGCCTGCCCGGCAGTGGAGGCCCCGCTGCCGGTGAGAATATCCTTGGACAACGAACGTATCGCAGCCTCTGCAACTCGGACGGCGAGCGGGGCCGTTCCGTCGGTAAGGGTTATGGACGAGAATACCGTATACGGACGAAGTCCCGTGCAATCGCCCACATTTCACCGCTACCGGAGGTTTCAACATATACTTAGGGGTACGCCGAAAAATCACGGTCTGGCCCCTGAGAAGAGTCATGAAGCCGATGTGAGCATGAAGTAGCATCCCGAACGGGCCGTGAAACCATAGGCTCAGATTCCTGTGGGACGGGCTGCCGGCCTTCCCGATCAGAGTCCGACGAAACGCAGGCCGGCAAACCGGCCTTACATTGTCTCGAGAAATTTTCCCTCATAAGCAAAGACCTGCCACATCAGCTCGATTTTGGTTGCCTCAACCGGACGAAGTGGATAATATAGGTCGATTATGGATAAAGGACGAATACTCATAGTTGACGACCAAGAAGAGATCCTCGAGTCCCTCGAGGCCATTTTGGCCGATGAGGGTCACCAGGTGATTCTCGCCCGGGATGGTCAGGAAGCCCTTCATATTGTTCAGAATGATTCTCCGGACGTCGTATTCCTGGACATCTGGATCCCGGGCATAGACGGAATGCAGACACTCAAGGCCATCAAGAAAATCGACCCGGACTGCGCGGTCATCATGATGAGCGGTCACGGGACCATCGAGACCGCCGTCAAGGCCATCAAACTGGGCGCCACGGATTATCTTGAAAAACCCCTCAATTTGGAAGACGTTCTCCACCTGGTTGAGAAGGCCATTGCAGGCCGTACACAGCCTGCCGCTGCGGCGGAAGGCAACGTTGCTTCGAAGCGCATCATAGGACGATCGGAAAAGGCGGTTGCTCTGCGCAGAGCACTGGCTAACGCAGCAGCGGAAGAAGGCTCCGTATGGCTTGCAGGAGACAAGGGCACAGGTAAGGAATTCTCCGCCCGTGCCATTCACGCTAAGGCGGGTAAGGATCGAAACAGCCTCATAAAGGTACGCTGCACCGATTTGACCGGCGAAACAATAGACGAGGAATTCCTCGGCAAGAGCAACGGATCGGGAAAGGCTCGCCCGGGCAAGATCGCCCAAGCGGCCGGAGGGACTCTACTTCTCATACGTGTGGATCGGCTTGAGAAATCCCTGAGGCCTCGTCTTACCGAGATCATCCGAGATCACATCGAGGGCGGCTCCGGCTCGGGTCAGTTTTCGAATTCACCTGCCAGAATCGTTTCCACTTCGGTGCTTGCCCCCGACACCCTTGCCCGTGAGGATGAATTTCCGCAAGCCCTCGTTGACATGCTGGCGAAGAGGATAGTGAGGCTTCCGACCCTTCGGGAAAGATCCGAAGACATACCTCTGTTCGTTGAGCAGTTTCTGAATGAGGCCGTAGAGGAATTCGATCGGAATATCACCGGCACGGACGAGCAGGCCATGAGACGGCTCCTAGCGTATTCCTGGCCGGGAAATGTCAAGGAATTGAAGATCTTGATCGAGCATGTGGTGATGACGGCACCGGGCCGACTCATCACTGTGAGCGATCTTCTCATACCCGGCGAAGGGGAGGCTCCCGGCAGTGGAACACCGGTCCGGCCGGATCCGGGGAACGCTTCCGACCCAACAACCGAAACCCGTGACGCATCATCCGCGAACAAGCTCGGCGCTGTTGCCTGTATCGGAACGGAGACAACCGTTGAGAAGCCCTTTCGTCATCAGAAGACATTGCGTGGCCGGGTCGTCATGTACGGTCAAGGGCTTCACTCCGGAAATAAGACCGGCCTCACTCTCTTGCCGATGCCCCCCGGCGCGGGGATACTTTTCGGCCACATCACCTCCACCGATACGGTTCCTGCCGTGGTGGACAACGTGGAATCCACGGACCACTCCACAAATCTGAGAAGCAATGGATCCTTGGCCAAGACCATTGAACATCTTATGGCGGTATTTCACGTCTATGGACTGACCAATGTGCTGGTGAAGATATCCGGTGAAGTCCCCATCATGGATGGATCGGCATTGGAGTTTTGTCGGCTTGTAGAGAGCGCGGAGATTATCCCCCAGGACGATCTCCTCGAAGAGATCCGTATCAAAGAGGCCATTGAATTGCCGTTCCCCCCTGAAAGCCACAAGAGCATGCGTGTCGAGCCGTCGGATTGCCTGGAAGTTGAGTATTACCTGGACTATCCGCCGCCTGTGGGGAAAATGCACATGGTCTTTCCCTGCAGCGATCCGGATTACTTCAAAGAACAGATAGCTCCGGCCCGAACATTCGGCTTCGTCAGAGACATGAGAATGATGGACGAGATGGGATTGGCGGGCGGTGGAAAACTCTCCAACGTGGTACTCCTCGATGACGAGAAGGTTGTCAATCCGCCCTTGAGGTTTTCCGATGAATTCGTACGCCACAAGATTCTTGACATAATCGGGGACTTCTATCTGTTGGGACGGCCCTTCATCGGAAAAATCATTGCCAAACAGACCGGCCACACCGAAAACATCGCGATGATCAGGCTGATCAACGAAAAGATGAAGGTTCTGTGATTTGTCCGCAGCGGGCCCCGCGTCCTGCGGGGTCGTCAGGACTCCTTCCGAACTTAGAGTTGCGATTCACATTTTCGGTTACGCATTTTGGCCGTGTAGCGGATGCATGGATTCCACGTTCCAGATTCGTCACCCCCGGAAGCCCACCTCTGAACTCCAGTTGACGGGGAGAAGTGCTCCTCCCTCAGTAGGACGGGCATCTTGCCCGTCGTCGACAGGCGAGACGCCTGTCCCACAGAGGCGGTTAGAACCGCAACCAAATGGCGATTGCAGGCACCGGCGTCACGTACGACCTTGGGTTTCGCTCGTACCATCGTGCTGCGCCGGCAATACGGACGTTGTTCCTGGTGCCCAGACGCCGAGCGCAACTAAATCGAAATTCAGGAGCCGATATCCGAAAAAATCTTCGTGGTACGACAAGAAAATGAGGATTAGTAGTACAAGGAGGGCCGGGGGCTCTTGATTCGTTACCGTACTTGTGAAACGGAGTACGTAGTAATATGTTTCGTAAGTTCGGTCCCACATTTCTTACTGCGCCTCTCGGGAACCCGTTAACATTCGTGTTCCGCCGGTCACAAAAACAATGAGGCAGTAAAATCCGAGGGAAAACGAGATCGCTACGATTATGAGGTTCATTGCCTCAAGCTCAATGAACTGTGCGATTTCAGAAGGCATATCTCCCATAGCATACATGAAATACCACAAGTCCCAGGCCTCCCACAATGACCGCGCACCGAGCAGCGCCAGGATGACAAAGAAATAGAGGTTGGCCCACTTTCTTCCCTCTCCACTCCTCTGAGCCCACTTGTAGGCGCGGACGGCCTGCACTATTGCATAGGGCGCGACTATCCGCAGCCACAACTCCATGGGTATTCCGCCCGGCCCGGATAGTCCCAAGTCCAGCCTGTGAGAGAAGACCGACAGCCCCATTCCGAGCGAATCGGTGTAGACCAGCAAGACCACGGCAACGGCCGGGAATACCGCTAATGAGACTGCCAGCACAAAGATCTCGCGCAAGATGATGCGAAACATGGCGAGCATTATAGCATCCGGTTCAAGGAAATCATTAGCAAAACAACCCCTCCTACTCACACCTATCATATCCCCGGGGGCATACCCAAGCATGAAAGTCCTTACCCGTCATTATGGCAATGACTTTTTTCACATGCACATTCATGGCCTGGATCTGTTAACAAGCCACAACGAATCATGAAAGTCCTCTGCATTGCCGCGCACTCCGGGGCCAAGCCCGGAGTGCCTGCCCTGGGCACCCACAGGGGAATGCCCCTACAAATCAGGATCGTGGGGCGGCTATGCCCGCCCCCCCCCCCCCCCCGCCGACGACCGCAGTCGCTTACCGGAGGTCTCTCATCTGAACCAAACACAGAGCGTTTTGAGGATGCCCGAACGAGCCACTTTTTCCTGGGATATTCATCGGCACTAGTGTAAAATCCTTTGGAAAGGATTATAGGCGGATCACGTCGGAGCCGGCGAAATTCTTTGTGAATTCGTTGGGACCATTGGACCATGTGCGCGGTGCCTTCCTGCTGCAAACACTTCGCGTTGAAAGAAGGAGCGTTTAATGGAAAGAATCTGGCTGAAATCATATTACAAAGCCGTTCCCAAAGATCTTGACTTCGAGATGGTCACTGTGCCCGAAGCGCTCAGCAGAACGGCCGAGAGATACCCGGAAAATCCCGCCCTTCTTTTCCAGGGGACGACAATAACCTACCGGAAGCTCGATGACATGGTCTCTCGGTTTGCGTCATCGCTTAAAGCCATGGGTGTGAAACCGGGTGACAAGGTGGCAACGCTCCTCCCGAACTTGGTCCAGCATGTAGTGGCGATCTATGGCGCCCTCAGAGCCGGCGCGGTTGTAGTCCTGAATAATCCGCTCTACACGAACCGTGAACTGGAACACCAATTCAACGATTCGGGTTCCACGTATCTCGTTTCATTGGATGTCCTGGTCCCCAGAATGATCGAGTTGAGAAAAACGACCGGCATAACCAAAATCATCGCCTGCCACATCCGAGATTTCCTGCCGTTCCCTCTCAAGCAACTGTTTCCGTTCGTGAAGAAGGATATGCACAAGAAGACGCCGGCGGTACCGAATGTCCTGGAGTTCATGGATTGCGTCAAGAAGCATCCCCCCCTTGATGTTCCTCACAAATCGGATTGGGATGATACTGCATGTCTCCTCTACACCGGGGGAACGACCGGGGTCTCAAAGGGGGTTCAGCTCACGCATGGTAACCTCTCCTGTAACTGCCAGCAGTGCAGTATCTGGTTCCCGGGCTTCGAGCCGGGCGCGGAAATTGCCGTGGGATGTCTGCCCTTCTTCCATTCCTTTGGCATGACTACGGCCATGAACCTCAGCATATGGAACGGCTGGGCGGACATTCTCATTCCCAAGCCGGAACCGAAAGCAATCCTGGATGCCATTGACAAATTCAAGGCGACTTACATGCCTGCAGTGCCGACACTGTACAACGGCATGATCAACTCTCCCGATCTCAAGAATTACAGTTTGCAGTCCTTGAAAGGGTGCTTTTCCGGAGGCGCCCCTCTCCCCATGGATACCTTACGCAATTTCGAGAGTCTCACCGGGGCTCAAATCTGCGAAGGGTACGGGCTCACCGAAACCACCCCGGTGACTCACATCAATCCATACGGAGCAACCACAAAACCGGGCACCATCGGCGTACCAATATCCAGCACCAACGCCAAGCTCGTTGACGTCGACAACTACGAGCGAGAGATCACCACCCCCGGCGAACCCGGAGAACTCTGCATCATGGGTCCGCAGGTCATGAAGGGGTACATCAACCGGCCGGAGGAGACGGCGTACGCCCTTCGAGACGGATGGTTCCTCACCGGAGACATCGCCGTGGCGGACGAGGACGGGTTCTTCAGCATCGTGGACAGGAAAAAGGACATGATCATCTCGGGCGGATTCAACATCTATCCGAGGGACGTGGATGAGGTGCTCTTCTCCCATCCAAAGATACTCGAGGCCTGCGCGATCGGTGTTCCCGACTCTTATTCCGGTGAGAGAATCAAGGCTTTTGTCGTACTAAAGCAAGGAGAAACGGCAACGCCTGAAGAAATCATCGAGTACTGCAAGGAGAATCTCGTCAAATACAAGGTTCCGAAATTTGTAGAGTTCGTCGACGACCTCCCCAAGAGTGCCGTAGGGAAGATTCTTCGAAAAGAACTGAGATCCATGGAACTGTCCAAGGAAGACAAATAGAACAACCGCCTCAGTATTTCGTTCCACAAATGCGGTCACGGAAAGCCCGGTACGCCGAGGTCAAGTGCACTAGCCCATGAGCCTGTCCTTGATTTTTTGGCTCATCAATTCCCTGCCGGCTTTTCGAGCAATCTTTCTCAGGTTTGGGATGGATACTCCGTACGCGTGTGACGGGTTGATTCCATAGCGTGCCATTCCCGCAACGGCTTCGGGATTTTCCAACGATTTCAGTTCATCCAGAATCCGTTCCAGGAGTCCGGGGCTATTCGTACGGCTCTTCACGGGCCTTGCTCCTTGGAAATCTTGTGAACGGGAGGTCGGCTAAGTAGTCGGTATCATAAATTCGGTCGGTCGCGTATTGAGTTCCGTCTTCCCGGCATAGGCCGGGAACCAGTCTTCTTCTCCTGGATTCCAGCCTACGCCGGGGAAACGGCGGACTTCCCGCCGTTATTCGGCATCACTTTGCGGCTCGCTTGGTGTTCTTCTTGGTACGAGTAGGGTTCTTCTTTTTCGTCGTCTTCTTTGGAGCAGCGTTCACCTGTTTGCGGGGTTTGGGATTCGGGTTACCGACCTGACCGGCCGCCGACGGATCCACAGTGAACTGATGGTATCCTTTTTCATTGCCAAGGACTTCCTTGAGGTACAGTCCCGTGTACGAACCCCGGGTATCGGCAACCTGCTCCGGGGACCCTACGGCGATTATCGTGCCGCCCTCATTGCCGCCTTCGGGTCCGAGGTCGATGACATGATCGGCCACCTTTATCACGTCCATGTTGTGTTCGATCACGACCACGGTATTTCCCGATTCCACCAGGCTTACAAGGACATCCAGGAGCTTTCGCACGTCCGCGAAGTGCAGTCCCGTTGTGGGCTCATCCAGAATGTACAGCGTCCGGCCCGTGCTCCTCTTTGACAACTCCTTGGAAAGTTTGATCCTTTGTGCCTCTCCCCCGGAGAGTGTCGTAGCGGGCTGCCCCAATTTGATGTACCCGAGTCCAACCGATTGTATGGTCCTCAGCTTGTTGTAGATGGAGGGGATGTTCTCCATGAACTCAGCGGCTTGGTTTACCGTCATGTCAAGGACATCGGAGATATTCTTCCCCTTGTACCTGATGTCCAGGGTTTCCCGGTTATACCGCTTGCCGTTGCACACATCGCATTTGACGTATACGTCGGGCAGGAAATGCATCTCGATCTTGATGATGCCGTCCCCACGGCATGCCTCGCACCGGCCCCCTTTGACATTGAAACTGTACCGACCCGGCTTGTAGCCTCTCATGCGTGATTCCGGCAGATTAGCGAACAAATCGCGAACAAAGGTAAAGACCCCTGAATAGGTCGCAGGGTTGGATCGCGGGGTCCTTCCGATGGGGCTCTGATCAATGTCAATGACCTTGTCGATCAGCGATACGCCTTCCAATCCATCCATTTCACCGGCCTTGTCCTTGCTCCGATAGAGTCGCTGAGCCAACGCCTTGTGCAGGATGTCCACGACCAGGGTGCTCTTGCCGGAGCCGGAAACGCCCGTAACGCAGGTAAACAGTCCCAGCGGTATGACAACGTCGATATTTCGAAGATTATTTGCGCGTGCCCCCCTGATCACAAGCCTCTTTTTCCCCTGCTTGCGGCGTTTGGTCGGGATGGGAATATGCTCCCGGCCGGAAAGGTACTTGCCGGTAAGTGAAACATCGGAGACGAGAATGTCCTCGGCCTTCCCCGAAAACACCACCTCGCCGCCCATGCGTCCCGCTCCGGGGCCCATGTCGATGACATGATCCGCGCTGAGGATGGTTTCAGGATCGTGCTCAACCACCAACACCGAATTTCCCTGATCGCGAAGGTCCTGCAACGTCGCGAGCAGCCTCTGGTTGTCACGCTGATGGAGACCGATGCTTGGCTCGTCAAGTATGTAGAGTACCCCCACCAATGAAGATCCAACCTGCGTGGCCAGCCGGATTCGCTGGGACTCGCCCCCGGAAAGCGTTGCCGATGACCGATCCAATGTGAGATACCCCAGTCCCACCTTCTCCAGGAATCCAATCCTGTCTCGAACTTCCTTGATCACGCGGCGGCCTATTTCCATGCGCCGTTCATCCAGCTCGAGGGTCTCGACGAATTCAGCGGCCTCTCGCACGGACAGAGCAGTCAACTTGTGAATGGGCATGCCGCCGATGAGAACATGTCGAGCTTCTTTTTTCAAACGAGCCCCCTCGCAAGACGGGCAGGGAGTGGAACTCATGTAGCGGGCGAATTCATCCGTGAAATCTTCCCGGTCGGATTCACGATATCGTCGCTCCAGATTGGGCAACACCCCTTCAAATGGTTTGCGAAAGAAGTGCCGTCTTCCGTCCCTTTCGTAAGCGAAGTCTATCTCTTCGTTACCGGAACCGTTCAGGAGCATGGTTTGGATATCCGGCGGGAGCTTCCCGAAAGGCGCATTCGCGTCGAAACCAAAGTGATCCGCGAGTGATTCAATCATCTGGTGATAAAAGACCGAGTTGCGGTTTGCCCAAGGAGCGATGGCTCCATCCCTGATGGACAAGTTCGTGTCCGGAACTACGAGGTCGGGATCGAAGCGTACGAGAGAACCGAGACCACTGCAGGTTTCGCAGGCACCAAACGGATTATTGAAGGAAAAGAGCCTCGGGGCCATTTCTCCAATGGAAACACCGTGTTCGGGACATGCGAAGTTCTCACTGAAGAGGTGAACGCTGCCGTCCCGGTCTTCCACCATGCAGGTACCCCGTCCCATCCGCACAGAGATCTCCATGGAATCCGCAAGTCGTTTTTCAATTCCTTCTTTGATTACCAGCCGATCCACCACGACCTCTATGGTATGCTTCTTGTTCTTGTCCAGTTTGATCTCGTCGGACAGATCCCGCATCTCGCCGTCGATCTTCACCCGTACAAAGCCTTCTCGCGCCAGATTCTGAAGATCCTTCTGATACTCTCCCTTTCTCCCGGACACAATAGGCGACAGCAGGTGGATCCTGGATCCCGGGGGCAGTGCCATCACCTGATCCACCATCTGCTGTATGGTCATGGAAGTTATCGGCCGTCCACATTCCCAGCAGTGAGGTATTCCGCATCGCGCGTACAACAGACGCAAGTAATCGTAGATCTCCGTCACAGTCCCCACCGTGGAACGCGGATTCTTCGAGGTGGTCTTCTGTTCGATACTTATGGCGGGTGACAAGCCTTCTATAAGGTCCACGTCGGGCTTGTCCATCATCTCCAAGAATTGGCGCGCGTACGCGGAGAGCGACTCCACGTAGCGACGTTGCCCCTCCGCGTAAATGGTATCAAACGCCAGAGTAGACTTCCCTGATCCGGAAAGTCCCGTAATCACCACAAGTTTGTCCCTGGGGATGTCCAAATCGATATTCTTCAGATTATGTTCCCGAGCCCCCCGGATGATGATATCTTTTGCTCCCACTGCTGATCCCGATCCTCGATTGTTTCGTGACTACAGACCCTTGACCGCGGTCTCGATCCTGCCCGGGCCTCCCACACGGAGACCACACGTCGCAGATTCCTCTCGAGAGAGCTTAGGGGAACATGATACCGCCTCAAATTCCTCTCGACTCCCGCGGGGCAAAGCTTATCAACAACAGATGATCAAAGTAAAGCGCTCTCATAATTATCAATCAAAACAAAGCGATATCGACGGACCGCGCGGTCGGAAAGATCTCCACGGAGATCTTCCTCACGCTATATCCATCTTTTTCCTCTATCTGATCAAGATGATATTGAAATAGTATCAACTATTGCTTGACTAACATTCCGGGACCTGTTATCTGCCAATTGTTTTCCGGGCTTCGGGCTGTCGGACCCGCCCGGTTGTAAGATTTCCTGTTAGGAGGTATGGTGATGCTGTTTCCTTTTTCCGATTCGACTCCTGGAGTTTCCGAACCTCCCGGGGACTTCAAAAGCAACTACAAGCTGTTGAAACAAATCATTCATAAGGCCCTCAAGGAGGGCACCCCGCTCGAGGATCTGCACCTCATTCCCAAACATCCTTCCAATCAAAAGACCAAGCAGCTGTCCAAAGACGATCTACTCAGGCTGCTTCACACCATCAGGAGAATCAAGACGCGCTATCAGCGGCTGCTTCAGTGTCCCGTACCGCGCGAGTTGGAACGGGACATCCTCGCCAAGGCTCCTGACGAACGTCTTCCCTGGGAAACAGAGGCCCTTGAGAAAATCGAACAATGGCGTGTAGACGTTGAACGTATTCGCGCGCAGGTTCAGAAGGAACTGAACGATCACCTCAAAGGTGAGTTCTTCCACGGTACCTGATTCACCGGCCGGCCCAACCCTGTATCGACTAGGCCGGGTAGGAATCGAAGAGCCTTCCCCACTTGCTGGTCTTCTTGAACGCTTCCATTTGCGGCCTCGCTTTGAGCGGCCAATAAATGTAGTCGTGATAGAAGAAAGACCCAAAGACAAACAGGTAGACGAGGGGCGTCCGAAAAAACAGATTCTGCAACGGCTTCAAGGGCCCGAACCAGATGAAGTTTCCAACTCGCGAGGCTGTATTGTTTCCTACGGTGAAGCCCCAGTTCTCTTGTGAGACATCTTCACCGACTACGTCGATCTCCTCGAGGCGTCCCTTACCCAGACCGGATTCGTGCGCGATACGTATGAAATCGAGGTTCATGGGATCGAATCCCATCATTTTGGCGGCAACGGCATCAATGGCTGCGCAGTCGGCGGACGCGAGCATAAGATCCTTTTCCACAGGCTTCATGGTCCTGGGGCCGGGACCGTCACCGCATACGGTTCCGTCCATGACTGAAAAGATGCCCGAGTGAATTTCCTTCTGAATGTCGAGTAAGTCGTTCAGTGTTTCGTGGATGACCGAATGGGTGTAGTGCCTCCTCGTGGAAAGCAGACCGCCGAACGCATTTTTCATGGCTCCGGTGGTTCCGGTGTAGATGTGACATTTGACCGTGGGAAGATGAATCACATTTTTCCCAATGAAATACTCGGGAATGCGCATGCCGTCGGGAAAAATGCTCCCGAGTACGCGCATCTCGGCCTTTGGAGCGTACTTGATCCAGCGGATGTCCGATTCTCTGAAATTGTAGAGAATCGGAACCTTATATTTCTCGAGGATCGGAACGTACTTGTTCATGCGTTCGCCCTTGAACGCGTTGGTCACTACGGTCTCGTTCTGCACACAGACGATGTCATGGTATCCCGCGTCCTTCAGCGCACGCACGACCCCTTCCAACTGCCACGGGGTGGTGTTGGCACTCAGGAACGGAAAATGCCATGAAATGTTGTCCTTCAAGATCACTGTGGCTGCGGGATCAAGAAAGTCCCTGAATCGAGCCTGCTCCATCATTTGAGCGATATCGTCCAGGACGGTTTCCGGTTTGGTTCTCCGTACGGCAACTATCGGTTTGTCCGTCATATTCAACTCTTTTCACCGATCCTACTTGCGGAATAGACCAAAGATCTCTCCCACGACGTTGATCAAGCTTATACCCGCCATGGGGTCGTCGGCAGGCTCCATATAGAACTGTCCCTCGGCGCGCTGTCCGATCGGAATGCTCCGAATCCGTCTCAGATCCTCTTCGTGCTTCATCCGTTCCATCTCCACGGATTTTGCCTTTTGCAGGCCGCCCTTTGCGATGAATTCCATGGTCTTCTCGACCTCTCCCGAATCGAACCAGACCCCGTGATCTCGACAAGTGTCTATGATTACCCCGGAAATGCGAGCAAAATTCGTTCGGTTCATCATCTTCAGGCACACGGGGCATCGAACATACCTGACCTGTTCTCCGGGATCAATGGTAGCGCGCACTATCCCCTGAGACGAGAAGATTACGGCATCTCTCGTCTCCTGCATCATCTCAAAGGTCTCATGAGGCACAAAAACCCCGCTGCATTCGTCACATTGAGCAACCGAGAAATCGCTCAGGTTCACGGCTCGCATGGGAACCTCGCAGCGCGGGCACAATCTGTCCTCTAGGACTTTTCCTTGGGAAACGAGCCCCTTGACCGGTTTGGCGCAGTGGATACAGAACTTGCCGTCTGCGGATGTGGTTTTGAAGCAGTGGGGGCAATGAACGGTCTTTCCCTTGAAGGAGAAATCCAGATGAGATCCGCAATATCCGCACAGATCGGCGCCTCTGTCAACAGCCGCGCCGCATGAAGGACAGTGAAGCACCAGGCCTGAATCGAGTTCCACTTCTCCTTTTCTGTAGGTTGCGGAACTCGGGAGATCGGCGGATCTGCCGAAACGGATCCGAAGATTCTCGCCGCGCTGAGACTCTTCCTTGCCGGTTATCTTTCCGCGCTTCTTGAGTACGCCTACGACGCGGGTCAACTGCGAATGTTTGAGATCAAACTTCTCACGAAGCTCGTCTTCCGACGATCCCCGGGTATAATCGACCAGAAAAGACTTGAGATTGACCTTTTTCCTGTTCGTTGGCGGTGCCACTGTTGACCTCGCAAATCTTTCAAGATGGTAACCATATCATACCTTCCGCCCCCGTCGGAGTGCAAGCCCGAGCCGGGCTCTCAGTGCCGGCAGTACAGAAGCCCGTTACCGCAATCCGCGTCTTGTACAGGCCCGCTTCGGACATTTTGGTTGACTGGAAATGCTTGATAAGGTACACGCAATAACATGAAAATACGGTATTTTCTGGTAACGTCACGACGGTTTGGATGATGAGGAGAACCAATGCATCCTGATACACAATGCGTTCATGCAGGCGGCTTTCCCGATTCTCAGAAAAAGGGGATCAATTCCCCCATCTTCACCTCATCTGCTTATGAGTATCTGGGTACCGACGAGAGGTTGTACCAGCGATACTTCAACACCCCGAATCAAGACGCGGCGGCAAGAAAGATCTGTGAGTTGGAAGGGGCCGAAGAGGGCATCATCTTTTCTTCCGGCATGGCTGCGATCAGCACCGTGCTCCTCACGTTGCTGCGCGGCGGCGATCACGCGGTCGTCCAGGACGAGGTGTACGGCGGAAGTCACGCGTTCATAACAGAGCAGTTCGAGCGGTTGGGCATATCCTTCACCTTTGTTCCCACCGACCCGACCGCAATGGAAGCGGCATTGACTGAACGCACTCGGATCATATTCTTTGAGACTCCCACCAACCCTCTGCTCAACGTGATCGGTCTGCGGGAGATTGCCGAGATCGGCAAGCGGCACGGTGTCGTTACGGTCATCGACAACACCTTCGCAACGCCCATCAATCAGAATCCTTACAAGCTCGGCATTGATGTCGTGGTGCACAGCGGCACGAAGTATCTTGGCGGTCACAGCGACTTGTATTGCGGGGCGGCACTAACCAACAGGGAACTTGCCGGACCGATCAGGAAAACCGCTTCGCAGTTGGGAGGCAGTCTGAACGCCCTGAGCTGTTACCTCCTTGAAAGAAGCTTGAAGACTCTCTCCCTCCGTATGGAACGGCAGACGCGCAACGCTCTCGCCATGGCCCGGTTCCTCGTGGATCATCCCAAAGTGGCAAAGGTGTATTACCCCGGTCTGGAGAGCCACCCAATGCACGATGTCGCGGCCGGCCAGATGTCCGGCTACGGAGCCATGCTTTCCTTTGAGTTGAAGGACATGAGCGCTCATGTCTTCATGCAGCGGCTCAAGCTCATCAAGGCAACGCTCAGCCTCGGCGGAGTGGAAACAACCGTTTGCGATCCGGCAACCACCTCTCATCAGAAGGTGTCCCACGAGGTACGAAAACGTCTCGGCATCTCGGACAACCTGCTCAGGTTGTCCGTAGGTATTGAGAACGAGAACGATCTTATCGACGATATCGTTCAAGCAATGGAAGGCTGAACCATTACTCCGCCGGCATTCCCGCGTTCCGCGGGCCTCTTGCCTTTGATCGTGCCCGGCAGGAAATGTGCGACAGCATTTGGCAAAAGGAACACTCGCATGGAAGATAACGGATTCATAGGTGTCCTTGATTCCGGCGTGGGCGGCCTGAGCGTATGGCGTGAAATCGTTCGCCGACTCCCCGACGAGCGTACGGTCTATGTGGCCGATCAGGCTCACGTGCCCTATGGGTGCCGTTCGCTGGACGAGGTGCGGGGATTTGCGGAACACATCACGCGTTTTCTGCTGGACCGAGGGTGCAGAATCATCGTCATTGCGAGCAATACGACTTCCGCGGCGGCTCTCCATCATCTGCGGGACCTGTTTCCCGACGTGCCCTTCGTGGGGATGGAACCGGCCCTCAAGCCTGCCATTGAACGCACCCGCACCAATGCCGTAGGCGTGATTGCCACTCCGGCCACCTTTCAGGGAGGTCTCTTCGCCAACCTAGTCAAACGATACGTCAAGGATGTGTTGCTGCTCTCCCAGGCCTGCCCGGGGCTGGTGGAGGCCGTCGAGGCCGGCGCACTTGACTGCAACGAAACCCAAGCGTTGCTGGAGGGGTACCTATCCCCCATGATCGAGGCCGACATCGATCAACTGGTGCTGGGCTGCACCCATTATCCGTTTCTCCGACCGGCCATCGAGCGTCTCGTGGGCCCCGACACGGCAGTGATCGACCCCGCACCGTCCGTCGCCCGCCGGGTAGCGCACGTGCTGAACCGGCAAGAGGCAAGACCGCCCTCTTCCATCGACTCGAAGCCCCGTGCGTACCGAAACGGCAATCATATCTTTTACACCAGTAGCGACGTATCGGCATTCACTGACCTGATCATGCAGTTACTTACGGACTCCTTGACGGATCGGCCGAACGTGAGGCCGTTTGTTTGGTAGACGGACCGGTTGGAAATGAAACCTGATTGATGATTCATACACACGTGTTGCCTTCACGAAAGAGGCAAGAAGCTTCAAGGCCGCCGGCAGAAAAAAGGACCGTTACTCTTGCGAGGACAAGGAGAGGATGACTGTATCGGAAGTGGAGCTCCCGGACCTGAAATGGCCCCAATCATGAAACTGCTCACGAACCAAGGAGTGAAGGAATGAGATCTTCGAAGTCCGGCGCCACGAAACGAAGCATACGGTCAGAGCAGGCCATGAAAGCAGACACGATTCCCGAGATGCCGGCGAAGGTGAAACGTGCAATACAGCTGCTCTACTGCATGTTGGCAATCATTCTGGTACGAATCCTTATTGGATGGGTGGAGGCCGAGACTATTGCAGACATTGTTATGCGAGTGATAGACACACTCATATTCCCCGCCATCTATCTTCTCTTGATTCACAAGGTCCGTAAGGGAAAGAACTGGGCACGGGTAGTTGTTCTCATTCTCGCAATCGCACCTGTTCTTATTTCAGTAATGATGGTACCCGCTTATGCAATAATAGAAGCTCTTCTCCAATCACGCAGTCATCTTCTCTCATCGGACTACTGTGCAACGGTGGCCGAAATCTTGTACCTTATCGAACGGATTCCTCAAGTAATAGCGATAGCTTTCTTGTTTCAGAGAGACTCTTCGAATTGGTTCAAAATCGTTGGAGAGTTGGGACGGCCGACAGCGTGGCCCAACTTGGTAAGGGGGGTTACTATTGTGGATTTCAGGCCTGAATCCAGCGCCGAGAAGGCCGGGATGAAAAAGGGAGACGTCATTATCGATTGCAACGGCGTTGGAAATCTTACCATTGACAGACTGCAGTCCCTGGCGGCCTTGCCCAAACCTGAAGGCGTAAGGATTCGAGCGGTGAGGGATGGTATTGAATATACCGTAACACTCCCGGAGGGATCTCTTGGCATTTCCGCTACGGACACTACGGCTCATAGCACTCTTGAGGAGACCCCCGACAGCCGTGAAAGATAGTCCCATAAAGCATACGGACGAACTCTTGCTCGATCCGATCAGGAGAACTTGTGCCTGAGACGCTAACCGCTTGGTATTCCCCGGTTCAGATTCCTCATCATGCGGACTTTGTTCTGAGGACGGTAATTGAGCTATCCTTGATCCAGAATTGGCCCTCCTCTTGAGGATCACTGTGCCGGCTAACGGCTACGGTGTCCTCAGAGAAATCGTACGCCTATGACTGTGGATCGCACGCATCTGGATTACCTGTAGGACATCGTGGATGCGGGAAGCAAGATTAGGCAGTTCACTCAAGGCTTGTTCGAGAAGCAGTTCTCTCGCGATACGAAAACAGTCTACGAGGTAATTCACGCCTTCACGATTATTGGGGAGACCACTAAACGATAACCGGACGAGCTCAGCCGAGCCCATCCGGATGTGCGTGGCGATCAATGGCCGGGATGTTCGACAATTTGCCGGGAACGGCATCCCTTTATTAGCACTATTACTTGGTCTGTCCGGACATGTTCCTTTCACCGGCCGCCGACTTTACGAGGTTCCGCCGGGCAGTCCCGGAGGCCGTCCGACGCGGATCGAAGAGCCTCAATTTTCCCAACATGTCCTGTTCTTACTAACGCCAAGATCTCACTGAACCCTCGCGAACCTCCTCCTGAAGCCGTATTCCCAACGCGGATCTTCACGCCGACAGGCGAGGAATTCTTTCTCTTTGATGAAACAATGAGCTTTACCTTTGCGTCAGGAATTTACATACTAGGGGCACTTCAACAGCTTGATGACAACAGTGGATATCTCAAGGCGGTAGGAAGCGATGAGAGCATTCGCGATTGCCGTGCACTGCACTGGTGTTGATCGTATGTAGCGCTACACTTTCCGTAGCCTGGGAAGTCGCCCTCAAGGGTGAAATGGAGTGGCGCTTCCGATACTGGACGCGCACGGGGGACTAGCGACATCTTCGGCCAAGATGGATTCGCAATACCGTGAACCTGGGGATCAATCAACTCGCCACCTTCCCCACCTCAGCCACAAGCAACCGGGGTTCAGGCACGTTCGGAGTCTTGGCCGGAGAGAACCGTTTTGGTTCGGACATGAACCTGAATGACCTCAAAATGACGGTCTATCCGAAAATCAAGGTCAATAAGGCACTGGAAATCTCCGCAAGTATCAACCTGACTTCCCTCGGAATCTGGTCGGACGGACAGCCCCTGGACAGCAGTGGAAATACCAATCCGGGCTACATCAACACATTGTACGTCCCCATTGGCGACCGACCGGTCGCCTCACACGTGCCCAACTCCTATGTGACCCTGCAGTGGCTGAAACTCAATTTCAAAACCCCTTTGCTCGATTTCAGTTTGGGATACAAGTCCACCTTCTTTGGGATGGGTTTGTGGCAGGCACGAAGCGAACAGATCGTCCACCTCCTTTGGGGTTTCGGCTAAGTGGGGTCCGTTCAAGTTTTCTTTCGGACCTTACTTTTCGAGAGCACGGTCCGCTTGGGCTCTTGGGTCGGATAGATCCAGAAATCAAGGGAATCACGCAATTCAACGAAAGGACGATCGCTGGAACTACTTCAGGGCCGTATTCGGCGACGTCGAGTACACTAAACGGCCCATTTGCTTTCCGGTTCATGTCCAACTCTTACCACCAACCAAGTTCTTCCGTCCCCGAGGCCAGAGGGGTACTCCCGAACCCCACGACCCGGCCGAATGGAGATATTCTCAGATACCGTCTCGCGTTGGCTGCAAAGTATTTCGACGGCACGGCCTTTTTCAACGCCGAGGTTGACTGGTTCAACAGGTGGTCCTCCGGACGCGGTTCAGCCGATTCTTCCGGACGGGTTACATGCGGCGGCGATAACAACGCATGGATGTACGGTGTGGAGTTGGGTGCCCTTCTCGGTCCGGCCAAGGTGACGGCCAACTATGTCCGCGCAACAGGTGATGACCCATCGACTCGCAAGACAACGGAAGACGGCATCAGCAGTCAAGACGGCATCAGCTCCGCCTACATGAAGCACTGGGGTTACCTCATGTACTTCATGTATGGGGCAGGTGACGGCTGGGATGCAGCCGGTTGGGGACAGCCGACCAACTTTCATCATCTCGGGTTGAGAATGGATTACGCCGTGGCTTCCAACCTCAACGTATTTCTCGTATCCTCTCACGCATGGAGAGATCAACCAAATGCCTATCGGTACGGAGGCGATTATCAGCTCGGACTGTACGTCTGGACAAATGACGACATTCTGAATGCACAGGCTGGTACGGGTACCGGCCGTGCAGTACCCGATCATGCAGGTAACATTGGGTGGGAGTGCGACGCAGGCTTTAGCTGGAAGTTACTCGAAAGCCTCACGTGGTCGACCACTCTTGGCTACTGGCAACCGGGGAATTGGTGGTCGTACGCGCTTCCCAATACAGCCAACATTGTTCGGCAAGGTGTTGCACCAAACACCAATCCCAATAACCCTGCAGGAGAAGCCCGGGCGGCAGCCAACCCGGATCGTCGCATCGATCCTCTCGTTGCGGTCGAGACTACCTTATTGGTGACTTTCTAAACCGTAAGCGTTCACAGCGAAGAAAAAGAGAATGAACCACCAAGACACAAAGGCACCAAGGAAAACCACTGGAAAAAGAGCAGTGCAGGGTTTGTGGTGTACATTACGAGTCCGGGCACGTCTTCATGAGGTCTCGTTTGAGACTGCATTTCGATCGGGAAGCGCCATGAGTCAAGAACGCCGGCGTGTACACCGCCTCCTAAATCCTTGGTGTCTTGGTGCCTTTGTGGTTAGATTTTCTTGTTGAAACGAGCGCTATGACGTGGTGAACGTTTACTCCAAACCATCTCACGGAGCCGAGTCAATTCGAATTGACCTTTCAGCCCCAAATGGTATCATACGTGTAGTGTACTCCATTCGTTATCGTGTCGAGAATAACGCGAAGCGGTTTCAAAGCATGAGAAGCCCGCAAGGAGAATGCTGAGCAGTCTCTCTGCCTCCCTCTCTGCCCCCCCCCAAAAACCTCCTAACCATTTATGGGGGCTTCACTGACTCCAAGCCCTCACCACCAGCCTCAACAACCCATAGGAGGGGAGACCATGACAAGGACTCAGTCGTACGACCGGGAGAAATTCTTGAACACCGCACGGGATCTCGAAGCAGTAAGGCAGTCAAAACAGGAGGAATGGAACGAGAAAAACCGTGATTGGATCAAAGATCACGGCCCCATTCCTTTCCAAGTACCAAAACTGGTTTTTGGCGGGAGTTAACGTTCGACGAAGAACGCACGATGAGCAACCATTGGGGGGGCTGCGGAGCAGCCCCCCCCCATTATTATGCATCGTGGCATCGGACGCCATAAGGCACTTCTCGAAAGTTCACTCCGCTGAAATACCTCCTTGCGTCACTCAGGGAGACAATGAACACGATACCGTTTTGGTAGAATCCCTGAATTGTCTCGCCGTTCAATCCATTCGTAGTCGCCAGAAATATGTCACGGCCGATTCTCGTGCCCGAGTATTTCCACAAGGCGCCGTACTCGTCTACAATAAGCCCCGTCTCTATGTTCGAACGAGCTGCCTTCAATTTTATTTCCACGCCCCATACACCTCCTTCCCATTATTGGTGATTCCGTCCCGCCGAATCCCAAAAGGACTTCGATACAACTAATCAGGAATTTTCCACTACGCCGAATCGGAGATTATGGAAACGTTTCTGTTCTCTCACCGGGACTCGGGATCCTATGCGGGCCATGAACATGTTTTCTTTTTTTATGGCCACATTTGGCTCGTTCGTATAGTGTTCCAGGAAACCATAGGCTTCCATGAGTCTCGCCATCATGTTCCTGTACCGAGCTATGGTGAGACCCGCACCATCAAGGTCCCAATGCCAGGAGAAGCTGCTGATGTACGCGATCTTGTCTTCGAAGAAATCCTCGGCAAGAACCGTTTCAATCATCTCCCTGGCAATTCCGAGTTGCCGGAAATTCCGGCTCACTTCGATTGCTCCCATCTCATACATCAGATCGCCGAGTTTACCCCATCGCTCTCCGACTTCCGGATACCCGCACGCCACGTAACCGACGATGACTTCGTCGTTTACGACCGCAAGCGCAACCTTCCCGTCTTTGCCTTTGACAACCTTTTGGAAGGTTGCCGCTTTCTGGATGATCGACGAGTAATGAGCGAAGTTTCCCATACCCGAATCGAACCTGAGACCGGACACAAACTCCGGTGCAAATTTGTAATGAATCAAGAACATTCCCCACGCCATTCCATTTATGACTTGCCGCGTCGTTTATCCAAGTTCCGCGGGGCCCTTGCTTCCCCCGGGCAGCGAACTTGTTTCTTCCGAAATCCCAATCGCACATCCTGAATTACTGCACGGTCATCCTGACCCCGGCCTGTTGAACTCGTTCGAAACGGCTCGCAGAAGCCATCAGTTGATGACGGGTTACCGTCCTCGTGGTTGCGCAGGCATTTAGGAGGCGGTAAAAGGATCTGTCGGCCCAGAACCCAAGGTTAAAGCGGTAGCATACCTCCGAAAGGTACCGCTGCAGGTGCTTCTCTGAGAAACCCCGATGAGGACCGGGTACGACGGCTTTCGCGTTCGAAATCAGGCGGTGCGTCCAGGGCACGAGTCTCATCGAGTCCTTGGGATCGGTCAAAACGGCCCGGTACTGTATAACTTCGTGCCTTCCGGTCACCTTCCGGTAGTTCCTCCACCCATCCGTTCTTAACGCCGTGAGTAGCGGCGTTACCTCATTCACCGGCACGCTCAGTCCGTTCAGTAATTTCTCGATAGTGTCCGCGGACGTGTTTTCGGCCGTAAACGCGTGGGCAAAGCCCGGCTCTTCATAGCCTACCGGGTTCAGCCACGTCGAAACGGCCACCAATACGACAGTCTCTCGTAGTGCCTCGCTGCCCGCCTCGACGGACGGACCCGCGCCAAAGAGAGACTCGTCCACATTCACCAGACCAGCCAGTCTGTAATGGGCATATTGATCCGCCATGGCCTTTCGGATCTTGTGCGCCATGATCCACATGGTTTGGTAGTCTCTGATCTCCAGCTCCCTCTGCATCTCAGCGATGGAAACCCCGGTCGTGGAGGTGGCCATTCGATGGATCAGCCGGAACCACTTCATCAACGGCGTCCTGGTCTTGTGAAAGATCGTGCCCGCTGTCAACGAAGCTTGATAACGGCAAGTCTTGCACAGATACAGGTGACGACGTTTCATCAGCGTGTATTCGTGCCGGCCGCATCGCGGACAGCTGAATCCCTCCGGCCATCGCGTGCGAAAGAGCCATTCCCTACAGTCACTCTCAGAACCGAACTGCGTCTCTAATTTTAAAAGATTCATGCCCTGTAATCCGGCTTGTGCAGCTTTACATTCTGCGCTGCGTTTGGTAGGTGGGCCGAGTTCATTCCATCGGCGATCTCACCCACCTGGTTGAAGGCCCGACAGTCACCCGGGCGGAAGATCAACTCATTTGGCATGATGATTCTCACCGGCCGACACATGCAAATAACGAGACGGTTCCGACCCCTACGCAGGGTAGCGGCGGAGCTCGTCTCTCTCGATGTGCCGGACGCCGAGAATTCTCCATAGAAAACGGCACCATGCTTCTGCCTGTGAAGTGCTCCGAAATTCGACATAGCGAACCGGAGCGTGGTCAGTCATTTCACCAGGAGTTCCGCCCGGAACTATACTCAGCTCATGACTAGTCAGTTTGTGACTATGAGTAGCACACGGATGTCTCAAGGTCAACGAAAAAAATGTGCCGCAGACATCCGAAGGATAGGAGCACGTCCTTGAGAACTGAATTAATCGGGTTGAACTGCGTGGAGAACTTTCTGCATGCCGATTTGTCTTAAGACGGACGTAATCGGTGCTCTCCACGTGATGCCGCGTGGAGGTTCCAACGTTGACGGATCTTCAGCGACAGGCGGCACGGGGACCCGTAAATCGACGTGAAGCGCTGTTGGTTGACACGCGGATGTCTCGTTATGCTCGGGTTCCGAATCCGAAGAGACCGGACGTTGGTTTCACTCCAACCAGGCAAAGCGTTTTCTTATGCGCGTTCCGGTTTTTTCCGCGATTTGAGCGCGTCAAGGCCGAGCCCGATTTGCTTAATTTCTCTTATAATTACGCGTACTCTTCACGATGAATCTTGACATTCGGGATGACACGGACTAAAATTGCTGCTGATATAAAGCGCGTTTGTTTCTACAGTACGTATGTTGCCGAGTAATTAGTTTTTTGAGCCGAACACGACTCCATATTGCGGGCAATTCACTCTCTAGGCGTAAGGACGGACATCCGTACCACTTATACGGAGGTGTACCCCTGACGAGTTCAACAACATGAGCGAGCAAGATCGAAGCCGCGAATTGCAGTCGAGTTCAGTTCGACAGTTTCCCGGGGCTAGGCGACAAGAGGTTCCGGGGACGCACGCAACCCCGCATCGCTTCCCTTCACAGTCACTTAACGACCCTTTTAATGACGATGTGCAGTCTCTTACGGACTACCTTGAAATCGTCCTAAGGTACAGTCGGCTCATCGTGGGAGTGGTGTTGTGCGCATTGGTCGTGTCAATTGTGTACGCATATTCCAGGACGCCCATCTTCACATCCTTAGCCAAGATCGAACTGGAGCAACAACAACCCGAGCGCTCCAAGGATCATATGTATGATAATCCGACATACACTGACTACCAAAGCTACTTCCTCACTCAGAAGGAAATCCTTACGTCCCTGCACTTGGTCAAAGCACTTGTCGAACACATGGAGCCGGGCACACTCGCAGAGTTCAATTCCAAGTCACCATCATTGACGGGATGGATCCGTCGATTAGTCTCCGGGTGGGTATGGGCCGTCCTGGGGCGGAGTTTTCGGGAGGGGGACCCCAATCCGCAGTATTCCGCGAGAGATGCCCTGTGTGACGCCATTCTCAAACGGATATCAGTGAAGCCGGTCAAGAAGAGCAATATAATGGCGGTTGGTATAGATGCCGCAGACCCGAAATTGGCTCAGGAGATGCTCAAGAATCTTCTTGATCTCTATTTCGAACAGAGTCTGGATAACAGGAGGAAACAAAGCTTACAGGCAGCCGGGTGGCTGAAAGAAGAAGTGCGGAAGTCGGAGAAGAAGCTGCGGAAAGCTCAAACGGAATTGGTGGACTTCACGATAGACCATGGGATCGTAGACATGGCCGATGGGGGATTGGCCCAGGTGCTCGCCGTAGTGAACAGGACCATGGAAAGCCATATCAAGTCTCAGGAGGCGCGAGCCAAGATCCAGTCTTTGCAGATTAGGGGGGCCTCGGATCAAGGAAGTCTGATGCCGGAAGGCGTGAAAGACGAGTACATCGGGAAACTGAAGCAGGAACTCGCAATAATGCAGGCCGAGTACTCACAGATGAAGGGAGTCTATTCCGCCAACTATCCAAAGATGAAGATGCTGGAGAAGAAGATAGGATTTCTTCGAGAACGCATCGCGTCAATCGAGGAGAACCTGGTCTCCTCCGCATTGGATTCTGCAAAGGCTGAAGAGAAATTTCTGCAGCAAAGTTACCGGTCGGCGAGAGCCGAGGCGGATAGGGTCAAGTCCTTGGAGGCGAAATACAGCCTTCTAAAAAAGGATGTAGAAACGAACTCCGAGTTCCACAAGATCCTGTTAAGAGAATACAAACAGACGGAGATACGGGCAAGGACGATCAGCAACAATGTGCGCATAGTCGACCCTCCGAATTTCCCCAGGAATCCCTCAAAGCCCAAGAAGAAGCTGATCGTCCTCATAGGGGTAATGCTCGGGTTAATGGGCGGCGTAGGTATCGCATTTGTCCTTAACGCATCGGATCAGACAATCCGCAGCCCTCAGGAAATCGAGGAGGATCTCCACGTAAAACGCCTTGGAATCCTTCCCGACGTGGAAGATCTGCCGCAGATTCGGGGCCTTTACGGTTCGAACGAGAATATTGATTTTGTAGCGCATCGTTATCCAAAATCCCCAATGTCGGATGCCATTAGAAATCTCGAGACGTCCATATTCCTTTCAAATGTGGATCGATCCGTCCGTACCATCGCGGTTTCAAGCGCCGCCCCCGGTGAAGGAAAGACCACTGTGGCCATTTCCCTGGCAACAGTTCTTGGTTCGGACCCGAAGAACAAGGTTGTGATTGTTGATGCCGATTTGAGAAGACCTCGTATTCACAAGACGTTCAATCTCAACGGCAACAAGCGGGGCCTTTCCAACCTCCTTGACGGTACTATCACCAATATTTCCAAGGTATGTAACGATACGGACATTCCCGGAGTCTATTGCATTCCTTCCGGCCCGATTCCCCATGACCCCGTAGCCCTGCTGAGGACCGACAAGGCCCGGCGGATCACAAACCTGCTGAGAAAGCATTTTACTTACGTCATATTCGACACTGCGCCGGTTCTGGGATTTGCCGATACACCCCTTGTCTACCGCGTCATAGACGGCTTGATAATGGTGGTAGGTCAAGGCCTGGTTAGACGGGATGAGTTGAAGGAAGCACTTCAGGTCATCAGATCAATGGACGATAACAAGCTTCTCGGCGTTGTCATGAACAAGGTGGGTGCCGGACGCGGTTATGGTTACCGGTACCGGTACGGCGGGCACTATTACTACAGGAATTACAAGTACTATTCCGGACTGAAATAAGCAAAGCCCGACCGGATAAATTACCACCCCAGCAACGCCCTCGTTTCCTCAAAGACCCTCTCGGGCGTAATCTCCTCGAAACATCGGCGGTTGTCGCACGACCGCTTTCGACACGCCAGGCAGTCCAGGTCGGAATGTCTGATCACCTTGTGGCCCGTGCCGTACGGGCCTACCTTGGCGGGATCCGTGGGGCCGAAGAGCGCGGCCACGGGAGTATCGACGAACGCGGCGATATGCATGGGACCCGAGTCGACCCCAACGTAGACATGGGCCGTCTCGATCAAGGCAACGGCTTCTCCAAGGCCCAGTTTCCCCGCGGCGATAACGGGCATTTCCCCGGCTTTCTCGGCAATGGACTGAATAAGTGGTAGATCTCCGGGACCTCCGGAGAGCACTACGGCAGCCTGCGTTTTCTTGATGAATAGATCGGTGAGACGGGCCCACGCGTTCGCCGTCCACATTTTCGTGGTCCATCGGGCAGCGGGATTCGCATAGACGATCCTGTCACCCTCCCCTATTCCGTTCGCCGCAAGGAAATCCCGAACCTTCCGTCGTGCTTCCGGGCCAACGACCATGCGGAAATCTTCCGCTTGCGGAACGCATTCAAGATACTCTGCGAAGAGGAGGTTCTTGTCTACCGCGTGCGGCTTGTCCGGATCCACGACCACCGTGTGGTTCTGGAAGAATGTGTTGAGTTCCTTTGCATCCCCGAAGCCGATCCGCACCCCGCTCGGGTTGGTCATGCCCAGAAGTCCGCTTCTGAAGGATGCGTGAAGATCCAGTACCATGTCGTACGGATGCTCACGAAAGAGTCTCCTGAGCAGGCCGACCGTCTGCACCGTGGCAACTGCGGCTCTCATGAATGCGCCTCGGGGGGCCAGTGGATCACTCGTTGATGGAATGAAAATGGGGATGATCTCGTCGATTGCCGGATCGCTTTCCAGAACCGCGGAAAAGCCCTTCTGCACGATCCAGCCAATGTAACACGACGGATAGGTACGTTTGATCGCGTGCACCACAGGTAACGTATGGACCACGTCACCCAGAGAGCTGGGCTTGACGATGAGGATTCTCTTGTCCGCGGCGTTCATCTCCCTTTCACCAAATTGACGAGAAGGTCCCCAAGTGAACCCTCGTTCTCCACTTGCATGTCGATTCTCAGGGCCCATATTCGTCCGGATTGTTTGGCCCAATCCGGGAGTTTCACCCAGTCCTTCTCCGTGACCACTACGGGGAGATCGAACGTTCCTTCCAGTAAATCCTCCAGATCTCCATCGGAGAAGGCGTGGTGGTCCGGGAATGTGCGGTGAACGGGCACTCTCCACGAGAGCGCTTCCACAGTGGCTCGAAAACGCTCGGGATGCGCTATGCCCGAAGCCAGAAACACATCACTACCGGCGAAAAGGTCCGGGGCACTCAACAAGGACGAGAAGCCCTGGTGCACGCCCACCGGATGTTGCCGGCATCGAAAGACCGGCACATCACCGAGGTACGCACGAGCTGCCTCGGGCGGTTCCGCTGCATCGCCCACGAGCACTACCACGTCTCCTCGACGAAGCGCAGAAAGTGGTTCCCTCAGATTTCCATAGGGAAACATGCAGTCTTCCGTACCGTTGAGCAACACCACATCGACTGTACGTTTCAGCGGAAGGTGCTGAAAGCCGTCATCCAAGACCACCACGGTGCAGCCGAACAGATCGCGTGCCGCCCGCACGGGGTAAATCCGCCTTCGTCCCACGATCACGGGAATTCCCTGCAGCCGCCTAGCCATCAGAAAGGGTTCGTCACCGCACATTTCCGGGCCGACCTTTGGAATCTCGCGATCCGGAATGCCTTCGGAAACCACGAGATAACGCTCATGATATTTTCCACGGTAACCACGGCTTACCACGGCCGGCTTCAGCCCCATTTCCAGCAATTTCCTTGCCAGGAAGATGACGAACGGTGTCTTCCCGCTCCCGCCCAGGAGGATGTTTCCCACCGAGACGACGGGAACCGGCGCTTGCTTGCCCTTCAAAAGTCCGAGAGAGTAGGCCTTCTCCCTGACCTTCTGCACCGCGTAATAGCCTGCAGCCGGCAGAAGGAGCAATGCTTTGGCGAACGGCGTAATAGACTGTCTCATTGGTTGGGTAATGGATCCCGGCCTACGCCGGGAAGACGGAACTCAATACGCGACCACATTTATGAAATCTTCTATTTAGTCGAGCACTTCTATATGGGACCGGTTGGAGCGTTTCGATTCTCCTGAACGGCGAACTGCATGTTGTACAGCCTGGCGAATTCCCCATTCCGAGCGAGAAGTTCTTCATGGCTTCCCTCTTCAACGATTCGTCCGGCCACGAGTACATAGATGCGGTCCGCGTTGCGGACGGTGGAAAGCCTGTGGGCCACCACAAGTGTTGTGCGTCCGCGCATGAGCACTTCCAATGCGCTTTGGACCGCCTTTTCAGAATCCGAGTCGAGATTGGAAGTTGCCTCATCCAGAATCAGTACGGGAGGATCCTTCAGCAAGGCCCGAGCAATGGCTATTCGTTGGCGCTCTCCACCCGACAAGCGTATTCCGTTCTCACCAATCTGCGTATCATAACCGTTGGGGAGCGCGGTGATAAAATTATGCGCGTGCGCGGCCTTTGCAGCGGCCGTTACTTCCTCCGCAGGGAGGTCCGGTCTGCCGTACGCGATATTGTTCCTGATCGTATCGTCGAACAGAATCGTCTGCTGTGTGACGATCCCGATATTCTGCCTCAGAGACCTTTGCGTGACGTCCCGGACGTCTGTTCCGTCTACGAGAATGCGGCCGGAACTAACATCGTAGAAGCGGGGAAGCAGGTCGAGCAACGTGCTCTTGCCTACACCGCTCTCTCCCACTATGGCGATGGCTTCTCCGGCATTGATCCGCAAGGTAATATCCTTGAGTACCTGCTCTCGATCGTAGGCAAAGCTGACACCATCAAAAATCACTTCCCCTTTGACAGTCTCCAAATCATTGGCACCAGGGCGATCCTCCACCTCTGATTCAGCATCGAGAACGGCAAAAATCCGTTCGCCTGCACTCACACCCTCCTGAATCGTTATGTTGGCCTCGTTCATTCTCTTGATGGGCTCGTAGAGTAAGAACAGCGCGGTCATGAACGAAAAGAACGTTCCTTGAGTGGACTCACCGGCTATCACCTGGTACCCGCCATAGGTCACGATAGCGCACACCCCCAACCCTCCAAGTGTTTCCATGACAGGATTGGAGAGGGCTCTGACCTTGAAGCGCCTCATGAACGCGTTGAAGAGCGTGTCATTGACCTGTCTGAACCGTTCGCGCTCATAGTCCTCCATGGCAAAGGCTTTGACGATACGTATCCCGGTCATGGTCTCGTTCAGTCTCTCGGTAATGTCCTCCAGGGAGACCAGCATTCTCCGAGAATAGCGTTTCAATCTTCTACCGAAGGAAAGCAACGGGTAAATGGCCAGGGGAAAAACCACCATTGCAATCAGCGCAAGCATGTAGTCACGGTAGAACACGAGGAATACCAGTGCAATCACGGTTACCGCATCCCTCACGACGCCCGTGATGGCATTGGTCATGGCCCCTTGAACCAACGCCACGTCATTGTTCATTTTGGAGAGCAACTCTCCCGTGGAATGACGAGAGAAAAAGCCCACGGACATGCTTTGGAGTTTGTCGAACATCTGATTCCGTAAATCACGGATAACGCTCTGGCCCACGTAAGCCATGAGGTAGTACTGGCCGAAATCGCAGACCCCCTTGAACACGTAAACCAGGGCAACAACCACGGGAATGAGAAACAGCATGCTCGAATCTCTTTTCAGGAAGATCTCGTCCAGTGCAGGTTTCACAAGGTACGCAAGAGATGCGGTCAGCAGAGCCACTCCCACCATGCAGATCCCGGCGAGCACGAGCCTGGTTAGGTAGGGCTTCAGATAGGTCAGGAGGCGTTGGTAAACGTCCAAGGGTTTTCTCCGGATTAATACGGGCGTGGGATGTCTCAATACTCACTAGAGTGCCGCGCGCCCTGAAACTACAGAGGGGTGCGGCACGTTGATATTCGAGCAAGGAAATGATCGGCCGGGCGGGCGAAAAGCCCCTCCGCCCCCTTAGACTCCCACATGAGCGTCTTGATCACCCCGCCGGCTCATGACCCCGCACTGAGGTACGGCTCTACTTTCGGCGGCCCCTCTCGGGGCTTGGAGCCATAGACATCCCGAAGGGACAGTATGAAAGTAGACCGGTCTTTAAAGGCCCGGTTAGATGCGTTCCAGCCACAGACGGGGCCCAACCTCCCACGACGAAAAAGCGCGGCACACATCTCCATGCGATTATCGAGATCGGTGCTATCGCACCGGGCCTTCCGCGGGGATTCCCACTATTGAAATTTTTGCCTCGTCGGCCTTGCGGATCATATCATTGAAATCAGCTATAAGAGTCTTCCCGACCTCGATTGCCAGTGCTTTGGCCCCTGCAACGATCATGCTGTCGATGGTGGAGGTTCCCACGCCCGGTACATCGAAGCGCATATCCTGCTCGGGTTTTGCCATCTTCACCACCACCCCTCCGGGGATATCGAGATCGGCTACTCTCCGTATGGCCCTGTCCGTTCCCTCTATCGCTTCCGCCACCAGGACCGCTGCGTTCTTTACCACCACGGTTTGCCCGATGTCCAGAGCGCCGATTCCTTGGGCCATACCGCGGCCGAATTCAATGTCTCTCCATTGCTTGTCGTTGGGAGGTCGCTTGGTCAACACCCCGTGGGGGGCCATGAGTCGCTCTGCCCATAGGGTAATCTCGTCAACGACGATGCCTTCTCGGGAGAGTTCTGCAGCGATGGCCGAGAGGACCGTGTCGTCTCTCCAGTCTTCCATGGACCGGATCACCCGAAGCGCGCGAAAATCGGGGCGAAGATTCCACAGGCGCAGGAGATTGATTTTCTCGATCTTCCCCGCCATGACAACTCGGTCGATACCCTGAGACTTCAGCACGGAGATCGCTCGTCCCAACTGCCCCAGCTTCAGCCAGAAGGTCTCTCGGACAATCTGTTCCATCGTTGGATCGGTAAACCCTGGGAACGCTATGACCACCACACGGTATCCACGGTTCAGGGCCTCGTGGGCTACAAACAGGGGCAACACTCCGGCGCCTGCAATGATACCCACGCCGTTCAACTCTATACCTTCCTGAAGTGGTGACGACTCAACGATACACGAGCCATGCCTCGGCGAGAAGTAACGAGGAATTCAGCAAATTTCAGGGCTTCGGGGGTATCGGCCATTTCGGTGCGTATCTTCTGAGCAGCCTGTTCTTTTGTCAAGGACGAACGGAATGCTATCCGGAAGGCCCGCTTGAGTGTAAGAATGGTCTGCCTCGAATAGCCGTTGCGGCGTAAGCCTACTTCATTGAGACCGTACACGTAAATTCTGGCTCCGGATGCAAGGGTGTAAGGCGGAACATCCTTTGCCACTCCCGAGACGCCGCCCACCAGAGCGAATTCCCCGACTCTGACGAATTGGTGTACCGCCACGATTCCGCCGAGAATCGCCTTCTCCCCGATTTCTATATGGCCGCCAAGATGCGCGGAATTGGCCATAATGACGCCCGAACCGAGGGTACAATCGTGCGCCACATGACAATATGCCATAAGGTAACACTCGTCGCCGATCTGTGTGGTTCCACGGCCTCGCACCGTACCTCGGTGAATGGTAACGTACTCCCTTACCATCACGTTGGACCCGATCCTCACACGCGTGTCCTCTCCCCTGTAAGAAAAGTCCTGCGGCGGACCACCGATTGAAGCAAATGGGAAGATTCGTGTACGCTTTCCTATCGTTGTGTCACCTTCGATACAAACATGCGATCCGATATGGCATCCGTCGCCAATTACTACCTTGCTTCCAATAGTGACATAGGGACCGATGGTGACATCATCACCCAATTGCGCCCCGGATTCAACGATGGCCGTGGGATGAATCATATGTTTTCCTTGCCGTTTGATTGAATAAGACGTTCCAGCCTCCTGACCCTTTCCAGGATCTCCGGAAGCCTCTTAAAAAGAGATTGCGCCCGAAGAAAGATCTTGTGCGGCATGGCGGGAACCGAACCGGCCATTATGGATCCGCTCGGCACGTTACGGTAAATGCCCACGCGGGTAGCCAGGACAACCCCGTCTCCAACCGAAACATGGTCTTTGACCCCGACCTGTCCGCCTACCATGCCGTATTTTCCGACGGAGGAACTTCCCGCAATGCCAACCTGTGAAGCCATCACCGTCTGGTCCCCCACGTCCACATTATGGGCAATTTGAACCAGGTTATCAATTTTGACTCCCCTTCCCAATCGCGTATTGCCGGCCAACCCCTTGTCGATCGCGCAGAGCGCTCCGATTTCGACATCATCCTCGATTTCGACGCTTCCGCTGTGGAACTTTTTGATATTCACGGGAAGTCCGTTCTTGTCGATATCTCGTGCGTAGCCGAAACCGTCCGATCCGATTACGGAACCGGAATGGACTATTACGTTGCTCCCGATGCGAACACCGGGATAAATGGTGACGTTGGGAAAGATGCGCGTTTCGGGACCAATGCGAACATTCTCTCCGATGTTCACGTGGGAGCCGATCACGCTGCGATCGCCCAGTGCGGCTCCCTTGCCTATCACCGCGAACGCGCCGACGGAAACATCCTTGCCGAGATCCGCTTCAGGATGGACCTCGGCTCTAGGAGAAATGTTCTCCGATGGTTTTTCATAGGAATAGAAGATCGCCGTTAACCTGGCGAAATCGGCCTCGGGATTTCCGGAGCAAATGTGAGGGAGTCCTCCCGCGTTGAGTTCCGGCGGCAGGATAACTGCACCGGCGGCTCCTTCAGCCAACTTATCGAGAAACCTCTGATTCGCTACATAGGTGATGTCCGTCTCGCCGGCGTGCTCTATGGGGCGAGCACCCGTTATTTCAGGACCCGGCGTTTCAGAGGACGCCTTCCCCAGCACAAGTGCCAGTTGCTCAAGCGTGAATTTGCTCATCTTGATGCTGCGTTTCCCCTTGCCGTCATCTTTTGTTGGATCTTGCAGGGGCTGCTCTGGGAGCGTTTCTAGGGGCCGCTCTCCTCGGTGCCGCCGGTCGCGCGCTGCTCGATGCCTGCGCATCGTAAACCCGGATCACGTCGTCGGTAATGTTCAGTGAGTCGTCGGCCGAGAGGAGGGCTCTAGCGTCGAGAACCAGGGTGAGCCCCTTCTGTTTCCTTATTGCCCCAATCACCTTTTTCACGTCTCTTTGAAACACCTCTTGGGTAGATCTTTGCTCGTTACGCACCGCGTTTTCGGCATCCTTTTGGAGGAGCTTCAATTCCATCTCCTTGATTCCAAGTTCCTTGATCATGGCGTTCCGTGCTTCTTCCTTGAGCATGGGTCCGGTTTTGTTAAGCTTTTCTTGGAGGTCAAGGAGTTCTTTCTTCTTCGCCTCCAGCTCTCCCTGCTTCTTCGACACAAGCTGGGCAAACTTCTTTTCCTGCGCTTGGGCTTTCTTGGATTTTGTCGCAAACTGAACGAAATCCACAAACCCGACTTTCAGCCCCTGGGCTTCACAGGTTCCAAGCCCGATAAGCGCCATCCCGAGAACCAGGCAGATGACCGTTACAGAGCGTCCTCTCATTACTCAACTCCTTCTCATTGTGTGACGTGCCGTCCCTCGATACTCGAGAGTCTTTCACACCGTTCGGCACTTGCATTTCAAAATCTTTGCAGGATTGCTTGTAGGGCGTCGCCCCGAAGACCGTCGGCTCTTGGCCGCACGGTAATGCCTTCACAAACCGTGTCGGATGCGACAACCAGGACGAATCGTCATTGGTTGTTCAAAGTACCACGACGTTGATCCTCGCCGGTGTTCATCGCCGCAACCAATAGCTTCGGAGAGACGTGAGTCACCACCCGCCTCCACAGCTGCTTGGATCAACCGGGCAATTGTCGCTGTTTTGGAAAACCTCAAAAGAGTTGTCCCATGGCAAAGGCAAAGGCTCCCGGCTCTTCGCCCTTCTCGGGATTAATCTTCCATCCATACTCCAAACGGATAGGTCCCATTGGGGACATCCATCTTATGCCGACCCCGGCACCTGCTTTGACGTCATCCAGGAACGGGCTGTCTTCTACGTTCCAAGAATTGCCGGCGTCAAAAAACACCACTCCATTGAGATTCATCGACTCCACAAGGGGAAAGAGACATTCTGCATTGGCGTAAAGTGCCCGGTCGCCACCGATAATGTTTCCAAACCTGTCGCGCGGGCCGATCTCGCCCCCACGGTATCCACGAATAGTCTGAATCCCCCCTAGGACGATTCGACGGTCAAAGGGAATGGGATCTTTCCCGGATTCCTGCAGCATCGAGCCGTTAGCCCGAACTTTGAAGATCGCTTTCCACAATAGAGGCTGGTAAATAGTCGCCTCAGTAAAGTAGCGCTGAAACGCTACATCGCCGCCGAATCCTGAGATCCGACTCCCAATGCTGATCTTGCTTCCTCCCCTCGGGATAACCGTACCAATACGCGTGTCACGCCCAAAGCCGACGGATACCGAGTTCTCCGCTATATTCAAGTACCGTTGGGCACTTGTATTGTAACGCTTGTAGTAATTGATCACGGAAAGAGCGTACACCTTCTCGAATTGGGACACCTTGCTGGAGTCACGACCTAGTCCCGTGTCCATGCTCCAGAATCCGTACAGTGGATAACCCAGGTGAACACTGAATCCGTCTCCTTCCCTCACATATCGTGCTTCCTTCTGTATCGCACGGTACCCGCGCAATGTTCCGGTAACGGGATAATCCAAGAGCCATGGGTATGTGATCGATCCTTCGTAGTTGTTCTTGCGCCCCGATAGATTCGCCTTGACATTGGCCACGATTCCCATGCCGAACAGGTTCCTCTCCTTGAGGTCCACGTTTCCCATGGCCCCGTCCTGAGAAGAATACCCGAGTCCGGCCGCCAATGAACCCGTCTTTTTTTCCGCTACCTGCACGGTAACGTTCATCAGGTCGGGCCTTGACCCGGGCGAGGTCTTGATCTGAACCGCTTCAAAATAGTCCATGCCCTCCAGATTCTTCTTCGTGCCCTCGAACTTGTCCGCGTTGTACAGGTCCCCTTCATTGATTGCCAAGGATCTGCGGATGACCTTGTCTCGTGTTCGGTCGTTGCCCACGATGTCTACCCGCTCGACGGAAACCCGATCTCCCTTTGTAATGTGGTAGCTTATGTCTATAAAATCGTGCTCTTCATTCCCCTTTTGTTGCGGCGCCACGTCCACATACGCGTACCCCATATTGTTGTAGAGTCTTTGCAGTGCCCTGATGTCCTCGGCAATCAGTGAACGTTTAACCCATGTTTTCGGTTTTGTCTTGAGTTCTTCCTTCAGTTTTTCCTCGGGAACTATCAAGTCACCGGTAACATTGACCTTCCTGATCTGAAACCTATCCCCTTCTCGGATGGGATACGTCACCTTCACCCTCCCATCCTTGATATCGAGTTGAGGCGCACCCACCTGAACCTTAACGAATCCGTGATCGAGATAGTACGCAATGAGTCTCTTCCGGTCCTCTTCAAGCTTCTCGCGCGTAAATGTGCCGGATTCGTCGAGCAGCCAAAACCAAGACTTCTCCTTAGCTTTCATTATCTTCTTGATGTCGCTCTCCGGAATACTCTTGCGGCCTTCAAGAACGATTTCGGTTAGGTAGCTCTTCACGCCTTCATCGATGGTGAACAGGAGATTGGCCTCATCTCTCGACAGTTCCCGTATTTCGTATTCAATTTTGGGTTCGTAATATCCCTCTTTCTCGTACATATCCTTGATCTTCTGGATATCGTCCCTGATCTTTTCAACACTGGCCACATTCAGTCTCTTGGTCAGCAGTCGGTCAAGAATCTCGTCGGCCGTAAACACCGTGTTTCCACTGATTTCAATATCCTTTATGGAGGGGCGTTCCTTGACTTCGATGTTCAGGTCAACTTCCCCGTCAGGCGTCTTCTCGGCACGTATCTGGACGTCATCAAAGTAGCCCAGATCGTAAACTCTCCTGATATCATCACCTATGGCGGATTTTCGAAACTGGGTTCCCGATTTCATATCCAGTTTATTGAGGATCGTGTCGGTTTGAACCCTCCTGTTTCCATCGATGTTGATCTTACCGATCTTGGGCCGGTCCAGCATCCCTTCGCCGATATCCACGGCAAGAGTCTTCATTCCGGCCACCAGCTCCCGCATGTCCTTACCTGTGGTGGTGAAAAGCCTGGGGCGGGCGGAACGCCCCGAATCCATAACCCAGACCTCAAGAGAGTACCCGGTCTCCAGCTTGGTAATTGTGCCCCAGACCAGGATATCCGCGCCGATTCGGGCGGCGATCCTCTTCAGACGCGCCGGATCGACCCTGCGCTGCCGCACCGCTGAAACAAACTGACGGCCGACCAGAGTCCTCACGTCGCCTTCGCGAGACAACTCCCCGCCCAAAGCTGCCGCTATCTCGTTGCTGTAGGTGTCGCTCTCACCCTTGGACTTCACCTTGAACGGGAAGATCAGGATTGTCTTCTGCTCGGATTCCTGTGCCCAAGAAAACGCAGGGATCAGCAGTAGAATGAGTATGATCGCACTAACCTTGGTCATCGTAGTTCCACGAGTCTCCCGCCTACGAGCCCCACTCTTCGGTCCATCACCCGGGAAAGAGATTCTTTGTGGGTCACTACAATCAGCGTCGTTTTCTGCGACACATTGAGATTTCTCAGCAAAGCCTCTATTTCCTCACCGGTATCGGGATCGAGATTTCCGGTCGGCTCATCGGCCAGGATCACATCGGGATTCATTATCAATGCCCTGGCAATGGCAACCCTCTGTTGCTCGCCCCCCGAGAGCTCACCGGGCCGGTGCGCGATCCTGTCCGCCAGGCCCACGCTCTCGAGCAGTTCCTCGGCTTTGGAGCGGAGTCCATTGCTCCGTTTGCCTGCAATTAAACCCGGCATCATCACGTTTTCCAGGGCCGTGAACTCAGGCAGGAGTTGAAAGAACTGAAAGACAAAGCCAATGCTCTTGTTGCGTAGGCGCGCCCGCGCACTTTCACCGAGATGCTGAATGTCCGTTCCCTTGAGCAACAGTCTTCCACTCATCGGCTTGTCAAGCAGTCCCATTATGTGCAGTAACGTACTCTTCCCTACTCCGGACGGACCGGTAACGGCGACGCTTTCTCCGTGATTTACCGTGAAGTTCACACCCCGAAGAACCTCCACTACCTTGGTTCCGTTGGAGAAGCTCTTCCACATATCTATTACGTCATAAAGCCGGGCCTCACTCATATCTGAGCGCCTCCACCGGTTCCAGCCGTGCGGCGCGCAGAGAGGGGTATACGGTGGCGAGGAAGCATATGAGTAATGCCACCAAACACGTCGTGAGTACGTCGGAAGCGGCGACGGAGATGGGGAGCGTAGAAATGGTATAGATCTCTTCAGGGAGTTCGATAATTGGATACTTGGCCAACAGAGCCGCTCCCCCCATTCCGGCAACTGCGCCCAGGAAAGTCCCGACGACTCCCACTACCATGCCCTGTGCAATGAAGATTCTCATTATCCGATCGGAGGTTGCTCCAAGTGACTTAAGAATGGCAATGTCCCTGCTTTTCTCCATGACGAGCATGATCAACGAGATGATGATGTTAAAAGCGGCCACCAGGACAATAAACGTCAGAATGACAAACATTGCGATCTTCTCCAACTTCATGGCGCTGAAGAGATTGCGATACATGTCTTTCCAGGTCCTCGTCCAGTAGGGGGATCCAAGTGACGCCTCAATCCTGTTTCCCAATTTGGGAGCTTCATAAATGTCGGAAAGATTCACCTCGATTCCGGTGACCCCGTCGCCCATTTCAAAGAACTTCTGAGCTTCCTCAAGTGCCATATACACCAGATTCGCATCGAACTCGTACATACCGGATTTAAAAATACCTACAACTCTAAAGTGTTGCACCTTAGGGATGGCACCAATGGGCGTCCTCTTCCCCTGTGGGGAAATCAGCTGAACCAGGTCACCCACTCTTAACGAGTTCATGATGGCAAGCTCTTTGCCGACGATGACTCCTCCCATGCCGTCTTTGGCAGGATCGAGATCTCGCAGTGTTCCTTTGAGAAGGTATCGGGGCAGTGAAATCACGTTTCCTGCGGTCCTGGTATCAATTCCCCGAATCACTACGCCGCGGACTACGCCGCGTGTAGCGAGCATGGCCTGTCCGTATATGTACGGCGTGGTGGCCTTCACTCCGTCAAAAACATTGATTCGCTCCATGAGCTTGGGCCAACCGGTCACTCTCCTACTGGAATGACTCATCACCACCAGGTGAGACACGGTACCCAGAATCTTCTCCTTAAGATCTTTCTCGAAGCCGTTCATGACCCCCAGGACGATTATCAGGGTCATAACTCCCAGCATTACCCCCAGCACGCTGAACGCGCTGATAACAGAGACAAAAGCCTGCTTGCGCTTGGCCTTCATATAGCGCAGGCCCACGCTTATTTCAAAGGGCAACCTCATCCGACACCCTTTTCCGGTCGCATATGAGGGAAGAGAATCACTTCTCGGATGGACTGGGAATTGGTCAGAAGCATAACCAAGCGATCTATGCCGACCCCTTCCCCCCCTGCCGGAGGCATACCATACTCCAGTGCCCTGAGAAAGTCTTCGTCGAGAAAATGGGCCTCTTCATCACCAGCTGCCCTCGCCCGGACTTGTTCCTCGAATCGACCGCGCTGGTCCAGGGGATCGGTGAGCTCCGTAAACGCGTTTGCCATTTCGCGACCGCAAATGTACAGCTCGAACCGGTCGGTCACTGTGGGGTCTTCATCGTTCCTGCGGGCAAGGGGCGAGACCTCAACCGGATATTTATGCACAAAGACGGGGCCCCACAACCGTTTCTCGACCAACTCATCGAACAATGCCATCCGTAGTTTGCCCAGCGACGCATCTTTGTCGACATCCAGGCCTGAATCCATTGCCTTGATGAACAACCCGTTACGATCATCCACCTCCCGTGTGCTTAGACCGCCGTATTGCTCGAGAGCCGCTTTCACCGTGATCCGCTCCCAAGGAGGGGTAAGGTCCACTTCGCCGTCTCCGTACGGCACGACATAGCCCCCGGTAACCTCCAGGGCCAGTCCCGCGATCATCTCCTCCGTCAACGTGATGAGATCTTCGTATGTACTGTACGCTTGGTAGAATTCCAACATGGTGAATTCGGGATTGTGTTGGGTCGAGATGCCTTCGTTTCGGAAGTTGCGGTTTATCTCGAAGACTCTCTCGAAGCCGCCCACGAGAAGACGCTTCAGGTAGAGTTCCGGGGCCACTCTCAGGTACAGATCCCGGTTCAAGGCATGATGGAACGTCTCGAACGGCTTGGCGGTGGCCCCACCGGGGATCGGCTGCATCATTGGTGTTTCCACTTCGAGATAACCACGCTTCGTCAGAAAGTCCCTGAGATACGAAACGATACGACTGCGCGTCACCACGATCTCCCTGGCCTGCCGATTCACAATCAGATCGAGATAGCGCTGGCGGTAGCGTATCTCTATATCGGTCAGCCCATGCCACTTCTCCGGGAGAGGCCGGAGCGACTTGGTGAGTATCTTCATTTGGTCGGCAAGGATACTCAGTTCGCCGGTACGAGTCTTGAACGGCTTACCACAAAAGCCGACGATATCTCCGACATCAAGCTTTTTGACCAGCTTATAGCAATCTTTTCCCAGAGCGTCCCGGGCCAAATAGACCTGAAAATCGCCGGAAGTGTCGCGCACCCGAGCGAAGGTAGCCTTACCCATAATACGAAGCGCAAAAACACGCCCCGCCATGCTGATCGACTCTTCAGTGTCGTCGAAGTTCTCCACATCGTGGAACTGCTCGTGGAATTGGGCCGCATTCGTCGCCGGCACGAAGCCCGTGGCATAAGCTGAAATACCGAGATCAGCCAATTCTTGAATTTTGCGCAGCCGCGCTTCGGTCAAGGATGCCGTTTGAGTTTTTGTCTTTCGCGTTGAGGGTTCTGACACCTTATCGGATCTCCTGAATCTATCCCCCGATCAGACCGGGTTATTATCCTTTCCCCCCCAAAAAGTCAAGTAAAGCCCGCCTCGTGGATACGGACCGCCCCGACGAAATACCGTGACCATCGCATCGCTCGCTCCGCTCACGCCTTGCTCTGTGACCTCCGGCAATAGTAATGCCGGTTGCCGCCCCGCTGCGAACGAACCGTCACCCGACCTCCACGCCGAGTCCCGGATTGTCGGCATGTATCCACAAGAAAAAAAAAGAGGCTTGTCAGCCTCGTGAGCGGACTATTTTGCGAGGAGTGCGGGCCTCACTCGATTGCGACTCTGTACGGGCGACTCTCGGTCGACTTACATCAAGCCGTTTTACGTCGAATACTCTCAGTTGAGGCACCGACGCCCTATCGGACTCTCGTATCGCCTCGCAAACGGCGTTTCAACAAGTCCCCTCTCTACCGGTGCCTTGGTCTTAGTCGGTCACCAAATCCGACGGCACGTCTTAATCGCCCTGTGAGACCACGCCCGCCATGGAGAACACAGGCAGGTACATGGCAATAACCATGCCGCCGCAGACTCCGCCGAGAAAGACGATCATTATCGGTTCCATCAACTGTGTGAGACCTTCTACGGCTGCGTCGACCTCCTCGTCATAGAACTCCGAGATCTTGGCCAGCATGGCGTCGAGAGCGCCCGTAGCTTCTCCTACGGCGATCATACGCACAACCATTCCAGGAAAGACACCTGTCTCCATCAGAGGTTCCGCGATTGTTCGTCCTTCGGCAATTGCCGTTCTCGTGTTCATGATGGCGGCTTCGATAATGACGTTGCCTGCCGTCTTCGCAGTGATTTCAAGTGCATCCAGTATTGGGACACCACTCGATATCATCGTTCCCAATGTGGAACAGAATCTTGCCACAGCGACCTTGCGAAGCAGAAGCCCGAAAACCGGCGTCTTCAACATGAACCGATCGATGATCATTCTACCTTTTTGCGTATTGTAGAATTTCCGAACAACGAAGATTATCAAGCCAAGTGTCAGGAAAATATAGATGAAGTACGCCTGAAGAAACTCACTCATTGACAGCACTAAGAGCGTCGGCCCCGGAAGCTTCTGCCCAGCCCCCTCGAACATCTCCTTGAACACGGGGATCACGAAGAGGAGCAGGACAGTTACGACCGCCATGGCGATCGTGATGACCACCGCCGGATAGATCATCGCTCCCTTGACTTTTCGTTTGAGAGCCTCGGACTTTTCGAGGAAAACCGCCAGCCTTCGAAGAATGGTATCCAAAATACCACCGGTCTCACCGGCGTGAACGAGATTCACAAACAGATTGTCAAAGATCTTGGGATGATCCTTGAGCGCTTCCGCAAAAGTGCTTCCACCTTCTACGCTCCCCTTGATCTGGGCCAGCACTTTCTTGAACGTGCGGTTTTCCTGCTGGCTCGAGAGAATCTCTAAACACTGGACGAGCGGAAGTCCTGCGTCGATCATCGTCGCGAACTGCCTGGTGAAGATGACAACATCCTTGGTAGAGACCTTGGGCTGAAACAGATCAATGTTCTCGAAGAGGTCCTTAGGCTTCTTCTTGACCTTAATGTCCGCGTAGTTCATCTTACGAAGTTTCGTAAGAACTACCGCCTCGTTGACCTCGTTCATCTCCCCCTTGAGTATATTGCCGGCAGTCGTTCTCGCCCTCCAAATGAATTCAGGCATATGTTGTCCTCCTTCGGTAAGAAGGGAGTGAAGTAAGGGCAGAAATTTCTAGCTCCTCACTCCTTTCTTGATACCCTTTGTTACACCGGACATCATCTGCTTGAGTTCGTCCGGATCAGGTGATCGAGCCATCGCGTCGTCGAAGGAGATAATTCTCCTCTGATACAGCATCAGAAGTGACTGATTCATCGTCTGCATGCCGGACTTCGCTTGCCCGACCTGAATTTGAGAGTATATCTGGTGGATCTTGTCCTCTCGAACCAGGTTTCGGATAGCCGCGTTGGGCACCATGATCTCCATCGACAATGCTCTTCCTCTTCCGTCCATCGTGGGTATCAGTGTCTGACACAAGACCCCTTCCAGCACGAAGCTCAACTGCGCACGAACCTGCGGCTGCTGGTGGGCGGGAAAGACGTCGATGACTCGGTTGATGGTCTGAACGCAGGAGTTCGTGTGAAGAGTACCGAACGTGAGATGCCCCGTCTCCGAGACGGTCAAAGCCGCCTCAATGGTTTCCAGGTCTCGCATCTCTCCAATGAGGACCACATCCGGATCCTGCCGAAGAATCGAACGCAAGGCTGCGTTAAAGCTCTTCGTATCCTGATGTACCTCCCGCTGGTTCACTATGCAGGACTTGTGTTGATGCGTAAATTCTATGGGGTCTTCAATGGTTATGATGTGTTCCCGTCGGTCGGTGTTGATCTTGTCCACCATCGCCGCCAGGGTAGTGGACTTCCCCGAGCCGGTGGGCCCGGTCACCAGTACGAGGCCGCGGGGTCTTGAGCATATATCGTTGACCACCGCAGGCAACCCGAGCTCCTGAAACGACCGTATCTGGTAGGGTATCAGTCGGAAGGCTCCTGCCAGTGCGCCCCTTTGCATGAAGATATTTGCCCTGAACCTACTCAAACCGCGGACCCCGAATGACAGATCCAGTTCCTGGTTCTCCTCGAATCGGTGCTTCTGCGCATCGGTGAGAATACTGTAGCAGAGCTGTCGAGTTTCAGTCGGCTTGAGCGGCGGATAGTCCAATGGAATCAGTTCACCACGGGTCCTGATCATGGGCGGCACACCGGGTGTGATGTGCAGATCAGAAGCCCCACGCTCAACCATTTCTTTAAGAAAATCGTGAAGGCTGGCCAAAGTCAATTCCTTTCAGTAATAGTCATTTACACCAATTAACCGGATTCGTCCACCCGGTAGGTTAAGAGGGGTCGGTGACTCATCCGCGTTGGTCCTGAGGTTTGCCCGGCGAAAAGTCTGCCGCGATCCTAATCCGCCATCGTGCTTCTTGCCACTTCCTGAATGGTGGTAGTCCCGTCCTTGAGCTTATTGACGCCGGCCATCCTAAGGGTGTCCATCCCCAGGCGAACCGCTTCGCGCTTGAGTTCCATCGCCGATGCCCCGGCCAGGACCAGTTCCTTGATCTCATCGGAGATGGGCATCACTTCATATAAGGCTATTCGACCCTTATATCCCGAGTTAGCGCACACGGTGCAACCTCTCCCCTCATAAACGGGAAAGGTGCCGATGTCCTCCATTTTTACGCCAAGTTCCCTGAGCGCCTCGGCCGGCGGCTCAATCTCCGTCTTGCAGCCCGAGCAGATCTTCCGTGCCAATCGCTGAGCTATGATGCAGTTGACCGAACTTGCCACGAGAAACGGTTCCACGCCCATGTTCAATAAACGGTTGATCGTCTGGGGCGCGTCATTGGTGTGCAGGGTGGAGAGAACCATGTGCCCGGTCAGCGCCGCCTTGACGGCGATTTCAGCGGTTTCGAAGTCACGAATCTCGCCGACCATGATGATGTCGGGGTCCTGCCGAAGAAACGATCTCAGGGCCGACGCGAAGGTAAGGCCGATCTCTTCGTGCATCTGAACCTGATTGATCCCGTGCAGGTTGAACTCCACCGGATCCTCCGCGGTGGACAGATTCACGTCGGGGTCGTTGAGTTCGGACAGTGCGCTATAGAGCGTAGTAGTCTTCCCCGATCCCGTAGGGCCGGTCACCAGGACCATGCCGAAAGGCTTGTGGATCGCTTCCTTGAAATTCTTCAACGGCTGCTCTTCAAACCCGAGCTTGGTCATATCGAGCTGCAGGTTTGATTTGTCCAGCAGCCGCATGACGACCTTCTCCCCAAACAGTGTGGGAAGAACCGACACACGAAAATCCATGTCGCGGCCCTTGCCGAGCTTAAGTTTGATTCGGCCGTCCTGGGGCAAACGGCGCTCGGCAATGTCCAGCCGTGACATAATCTTCAAGCGGCTGACCACGGGATTCTTGAGCTTGAGAGGAGGCTTCATGAGTTCGGAAAGAGCTCCGTCAACGCGCAATCTTACTCGGAACACCTTTTCGTAAGGCTCGACGTGGATGTCGCTCGCCTTCTTCTGAATGGCCTCCCGCAGGAAGTAGTTGACAAGCTTAACCACCGGTGCGTCCTCGGCAGCCTTCAGCGAGTCCTCGCCGTCCAGCTCCGTCTCGTCCGCACCGATGGACTCCATGTCATCGTCCTCGAACTCATCGAGCATTTCCTGTGCGTCCATGCCCGTATCGTAGAAAGCGTCCAAGGCCTTACGTATCTGGGATTCGGTAGCGATGCTGACTTCTACTGCCAGATCCGTCATGAATTTGATGTCGTCGATGGCGTTGAGGTCGGTGGGATCGGCCATGGCCACATGAAGCGTGCCATTCACCTGTCCATATGGAATTGCCATATACTTCTGGGCGATAGAGGGCTGCAACAGTTTCACCGAGTCGGGATCAACATCGATTTCATCGAGCGAGACGGTAGGGAGCCCCAGTTGTCGCGAAAGAAACTCAAGCAGGTCGTCTTCGTCCAAGAAATCCAATTTAATCAGGGCGCTTGACACTTTGCCGCCCTGAGACCGTTGGTAGTCTACGGCCTTTTCCAGTTTGTCTTCATCAATTATTCCCGCTCGTAAGAGCATTTCACCTATGCGGTCTTTCATGGTCGACTTCTTCTATGATTTTCTAAAGTATCTCTTCGTGCGTCGGCAACCCATTTCCCAGGCTCACGAGGCCTTCCAACGTCTCCAAGAAAACAAGCGGTCCCTTGGTTCGGTAACGATTGCGTCGCCGGTGCCTCCATTCCTTCGTGCCGCGTATGGATATAGAAATGTCCGCGCTTCACCACTATACCGCCTACATCTAGATATTACATCGCTCACAACGTTTTTTCAAAAAAAATCTCCTTGTGATTTCGGTTAACGCGGGTGATAATTTTTCATATTACTGAAACAACCGGTTAAGGAGAATGCCATTTGCCTTCCACAGTTTGCATGACCGATCTGTCGGCCACATGGAAAAGGAACGTAAGTCAGAAAATCACCGACCTCTTTGAGGCCTTGAAACCCGCGGATCGTTTCAATCGTGACGACCTGGTCGCAGTCAAACTCCACTTCGGCGAATCGGGAAACACCGCACATATCAGGCCGCAATTCGTTCGCCGAATTGTCGATCGTCTCAAGGACCTCGAAGCCAAGCCATTCCTCACCGATACAAACACTCTCTACGTTGGATCGCGGGCCGAGGCCCGGTCGCATCTGAATACCGCTTTCGACAACGGATTCACGAGAGAAATCACCGGCGCACCGGCAATCATTGCCGACGGACTGCGCGGCAACAATGGTATCGGCGTGCAGGTTAACGGCCGCCACGTCACCTCTGCTCAAATCGGTTCCGATATTTACAACGCCGATGGTCTGGTCGTGCTTACGCATTTCAAAGGGCACGAGATTTCGGCCTTCGGGGGGGCCCTCAAGAACGTGGGCATGGGTTGCGCCGCTCGGGAAGGTAAGTTGGAACAGCATTCCAACATCTCTCCCAAGGTCAGCAAGAAGAGGTGCATTGGATGCGGTGAATGCGTGACTTGGTGCAGAGGCGGAGCAATCGAGCTCCGCGAAGAGGAATCCGGCATGAAGGCCGAGATTACCCCCGAAAATTGCATTGGCTGCGCGGAGTGCATCCTCACCTGCAGGCAAAAGGCCATACAAATCCGTTGGAATGAATCCGTACCGACCTTTATGGAAAAGATGGTCGAATATGCTTCCGCTGTCCTGAACCACAAGAAGGGTAAGACGGTGTTCATGACGTTCGTCACCGATGTCTCTCCACTTTGTGATTGTACGCCGTTTTCCGATCGTTCCATAGTTCCCGATCTCGGTATTCTTGCATCCCTGGATCCGGTGGCAATCGACCAAGCGGCCGTGGACCTTGTCAATGGCGCACCGGGGAATCCGGTCTCGTGTCTTAAGACGGCCTTGGCACCCGGAGAAGATAAGTTCCGCGCCCTGTACCCGAATGTCGATTGGGCCCATCAACTTGACTATGCCCAGGAGATCGGCCTCGGCACCCGAGAATACGTTCTCGAAAAGCTTGACTGACCAGACAGGCAAGCACCCGCCGGCCGTTAACTATCTCCCAAATTAATCGAGGGTTGATACCGAATCCAAGGATTGCCTTGACAGACCTGAACCACTCAAGTAGAATGATTTAAATTAGCATCGAAATGTATCTGCCTGTTCATCTTAGCTAAAATGGCTCTTTGAGCCGCTAGGAGAATGAAATGAAACGAGCAGGATTGATTCTGATGGTACTCTTCGTAGCCCTACAAGGCACTGCGTGGAGCCAAGGCCTTCTGGATTCCGTCTTCGGCCCGTCGGGCATGGGGCTGTGGGGAACCGGCCCGTCCAACTCCTTTGACAGCCCGCAATATTATGGGGGAAACTCGGCACCGAGCGGACAAACATACCAAACGCCTGCCTATCCCCCGGGCTACGGATCCCCCCAAGGTTACGGCACTGCTCAGCCCTATGGGCATCCACAGGGCTATGCAAGTCCACAGGCTCAGCCCGGCTACGGATACACGCAACAGGGCCAGTACCCTCAATGGCAAGGCTACCAGGCCCCGCAGGCCGCTCCACCCCAGGTGGAGTATTCCGCAACACAACCCCAGGCTTCTCAACCCGCACCCCAACCCGTCACCGTCCAGGTTCAGCCTCGGGGGACTGCGCCCGCTCAACAGCAGGGACCTGCTCCCGTCCCCACGGACTCGAGTCTCGAGTTCGATCCCAACCTTCCTGCCGGAGCTGTGAAAATCACTACGACAACTCCAGATGGGACGACGGTACAATACTATCCTCCTTCAGCGCAACAAGGGCCGCAGCAGTCTGCAGTGGCCCCGCCCCCTCCCAACCGTGGCAGATCGTCGGCGAGGAGACTTCGCGCGAGTCAGGCGAGCACCCGGCGAACCCGACCGGCTTCACCGAACAACGGCACGTCTGCCATTGCGATGCCTAAGCCGGTCCGGATTCCTCAAGGCAGCGATCCCCGAGCAGGTTGGGGACCGGCGGTCAACCGCGCTCCTTCCCCCGGCGGCGCTCGGTAAGGCCGGAAACATTGTCGTCGCGATCGGTTTTTTTCAGCCAATACCGGCAACGGAGGTTGCGCGCTGTAACCGGGCGTTCGTTTAAAGCCTCCGCCCCACTTCGAAAAGACCGATCCAACGTTATTCAGGCCGTTCAGGGGCCAAATCCTCCCGAGACCGTACCGGGAAGGCCGAGTGTGGGCCGACACTTCATTGCCGGGTCAAAACGGCTGCCGCAACCATTCGGCTTAGTGCGGCATTTTATAAGTTCGGTCACATTCTTTCGTCTCGCTGCCATGTAGGGTGCCGGCAAGAAGAATATCCGGGCACGGAGGCCCGGGAGCACCCGAACCGTAGGGGCAGGCCCCCGTGCCTGCCCTGGGCACCCACAGGGGGGTGCCCCTACAAATTAGGAACGTGGGGCGGGCGTCACTGCCCGCCGTCGTCCCGGCGTAGGCCGGAAAAAAAAGACTGGTTCCCGGCCTACGCCGGGACGACGGCTGAGGTTGTGCGTCCGTATGTGCGCTGGAGCACTTAGGCTTGGACCCATGGGGGATAAGAGGACACCCCCATGCAACCTCCGGCCATCCCTCTCACGTGCTCGACCCTTGACGAGGAGCCGCACGTCGGATAATTTGAACCACGTCGGAGCACTCTATCAGTTTCCTGAAAGTCATCTAATGTTTGCCCTCCCCTCTAAGAAAGAAGCTTGTGGAATTTTCGGTATATACGGTGCCGAGGACACGGCACGCTTGATTCATTTGGGTCTTTATGCATTACAACACCGTGGACAGGAATCAGCCGGAATCGTAACCAGCGACGGGACAGGAGTTCACGTTCACAAAGGCATGGGGCTCGTTTCGGACGTTTTCAAAGAAGGTGAACTGCTCAAACTCAAAGGGCACATGGGAATCGGCCATGTCCGGTATTCGACCACGGGAAGTTCCATGTTGCGAAACGCCCAGCCTTTTCTGGCCGAACAAATAGACCGAATATTTGCCTTGGGACACAACGGCAATGTGGTAAACGTCACGAAGCTAAGAAGAAAGCTTGAATCCAAGGGGGCAATTTTCCAGACCACCACAGATTCAGAGCTCATGGCACACCTCGTGCTTCAAAGAAAGGGCCCCCTCGAAGAGCGTCTCATTAAGGTGTTCGACGAATTGCGAGGCGCGTGGTCTGTGGTTTTGCTCACTCGAAATGCGATACTTGCCGCCCGAGATCCCAACGGGTTCAGACCCCTTTGCATTGGACGTAAGGGTGATGCCATTATTTTTGCGTCCGAGACATGCGCATTGGACATCATCGAAGCCGAATATGTCCGCGACGTGGAACCCGGAGAAATCGTGATAGCGGATCATAATGGCTTCCGGTCCGTCCAGGGGCGGAGAAGAGCCAATTCGGCCGTGTGTATTTTCGAGTACATCTATTTCTCCAGACCCGACTCCAAGATTTTCGGCCATAGTGTGTACAACGTGAGAAAACAATTGGGACTTCAGCTCGCGTTGGAAAGTCCCGTAGAGGGAGCGGATCTGGTTGTGCCCATGCCGGCTTCCGGAAACTACGCGGCACTGGGCTATTCTCAAGGCAGCGGTCTGCCGTTTGAATACGGAGTCATACGCAATCACTATGTAGGCAGAACGTTCATTCAACCGTCGCCCATGGTGAGAGATCTTGGAGTGAGGCTGAAGCTCAATCCCGTTCGAGAGATCCTGCAAGACAAGAGTGTCGTTGTCGTCGATGACTCCATCGTACGCGGCACAACCAGCAAACTGAGAACGAGAACTCTGCGAGAGGCCGGAGCCAGCGAAATCCACATGCGAATCAGCTGTCCACCCATCCGATTCCCCTGTTTCTACGGAATCGATTTTTCCAGCAAAGGCGAGTTGATCGCGTGCAACAGTTCCGTGGAAGAAATTTGCGATTTCATAGGAGCGGATTCCCTGGGATATCTCAGTCTTCAAGGTATGTTCAGAGCAATGCCCATGGCGTCCAAGGACTTCTGCACGGCGTGCTTCACCGGTAGGTATCCCGTAAAAATCACCGACGACTCCACGAAAATGTGTCTCGAGAATCGACCGCTCGATCCCGCCCAATGGCCATGATGCCCCGACTTCTCTTCGGCGGGTTCACCGCCTGCGGGCATTGTGCGCCTTTATAACCATTCTCCGACGTTTAGCCCCGGTGAGTCTCACCTCTGCCGGCATTCTCGTGCCTTCTTAAGCCCTGTAGAATTTCTGTCGGCATGCCATGTCACTGAAAACGACATCGCGCGGAGCGCCATATCTTTCAGGTGAGCGGTGGGTCCTAATCTCAAACAGACTCAAATCTAACCGTAGCGTAACCTTGGGCAGTCACCATTCGACATTGAGGTATGAAGAACCGATTGCCGACGAAAAAAATGTCGAAGTATTGCTGCAAGGCTTCTGCACGGGGCAGCATCGAAGCGTACCGCGGGCATCAGTCCTAAGTCCGGCATAGTTGATGCATATTCCATTGATCCGGAAGGCAACCAATGGATGGTAACAGGTCATCGAGAATCGGAATGCCCCATTGCCCCCGTTAGGTTCAGCCTGAGTGCTCCGTTGCACAATTACGGTGACGTATTCTTGAGTACGCGTGGTAGCGTCCCGGCGCTCGTGGAGAAGAGACCGGCACGGAGGCCGGCGCTGCCAAAGCAAAGACTGCGAGCGTTAATGTGTCACCGCATTTACGCCAGGGAGCAGGTTCCACGCAAGTATTTGACCGGCGGAACGCCGGTCCTTTTCCTAAATCGGCCGGTTGATCCCCCGGCAAACAATCCTGTAGTGCCGACACCGGCACACGCAAATATAAGAGGTCCTAATGGCAGAATTCGAATCGTTTTCACCTGAAGTTGAAGTACTGGGAGAAGTCATTGAAGCGTTTATCGCAGGATTCCCAACCGAACTGGCAAGTCTCGGCATGCAAATATTGGCAAGGCAGGGGATTGACGATCCCCGGCGGGGAGATTTCTACGAATTGCAGTCCCTTCTGGACGCAATGAAAGAGATCCAAAATAGATTCAGCGGTCCAATGCTTTATCGCATTGGGGTGAACATTGCCGGCAAAGCCAAGCTTCCTCCGGGGATAGACTCGCTGGAATCGTGTCTTGCTTCGATAGACCAAGCCTATCACATGAACCACCGCGGAGGGCCCATAGGAAACTATGAATATGAGCGAATCGGAGAGGAGGGCGGACTCATGAGAGCACGGCTCGTCTGCCCGAACCCCTATCCGTGTTCATTTGATCGGGGAGTCATTGAAGGATTCACCAGTCGCTTCAAGTCTTCTGAGGTAAAAGACGTTATCGTGCTTCATGACGAAACTCAACCATGCAGAAAATTCGGCGGCCATTCCTGCACATACTCCGTAAGTTGGGCCTGATACGAACTTATTGGCCTTGCCGAGAATCTCTTGGATATTTCAAGACTTCGTTCGTTCTGGAACAAATCTCTGCAGGGCGGTTTCCCAAACCGCCCTTCGTCTGAGTGTTTCAGGGTTGAATGCTCCGTTTCATAAATACGATCGCGTATTCCTGCGCGCTGCCATGTTGGGCGCCTGGAAAACGGCTCTGGTTGTGCGACCGTATTTGCGCCATGGAGCACAAATTGCTCCCGGGGCCGGATGCCTTTCACTGCAGGAAGATGCTACGGTCGGAGTGCATGGCGAAGTAGGATCTCGGCCAGGTGCAGATCGTCGGGTGTCGTGATTTTCAGATTGGCGTGCGTATCCTCGACTACGGTTACCGGTGCCCCGAAACGTTCAACAAGCGATGCGTCGTCGGTTCCCTCGAAGCGCTCTTCCACTGCTCGACGATGAGCATCCAAAATAAGTGGAGTCCTGAACACCTGGGGTGTATGAGCCAGCCACAGATTCGACCGACTGATGGTTTCCAGGTGTTCTCCGTGCCTCCGTTTCACGGTGTCCCGCACCGGTGCACAAGCCACGGAAGCTCCCGCGGCCCTGGCCGCATCAATGCACCGACTGATAATTTCCGAGGTCACCAGTGGTCGTACTCCATCGTGAATAGCCACGATTTCTGATTCGGCGACCGTCTCCAATCCATTGTGAACCGACTGCTGGCGTGTGTTTCCGCCGGCAACAACGGCCCCTATCTTGCTGAGGCCGAATCTCGAAATTACTTCATCGCGACAGTATGCCTCATCTCCCGATGGTACGGTCAGGACGATCGTGTCAATCATGGGATGCGTTTCAAAAATGATGAGAGTCCTGGCAAGTATTGGAACACCTCGGAGATCCAAGTATTGCTTGGGAATCTCATGTCCCATCCGTTTCCCCCGCCCTCCTGCCGTAACCAGGGCCGCACAGGTCATTTCATCGACTCCGGGGGGAACAAAACGTCGGCAGCGCCTGCATTCTCCATCCGCTTCCCTCTTCACGCGTCGTTGTCGACATACGCTTCCGCCTTCAAGAACTTGAGCACGAAATCCGTGCACCCCTTTGGGACATGGATGGCATGAACCAACGTGTCGCCGTTTCCTTTCGCGCGGAAAGATCTTTCCCTCCGCTGGAGCGCAGGGTTGATCTCCCGCATGAAACGTACAGAGCATCCGGTCACCGTTGCCAACAGACTGACGGGCAAATCCTTAATGAGCTTGATATTCTCGAGGGTATCAAAGTCAATGGGGTCCAACTCGTCGATCTTGATCTCGAAAAAATCTCTGTTCGCATCAATGATGGTCAGGGCCACCCATCGGGGCACATAGTCTTCCGTCTCCCGGGGCATCTTGATGTCCCAGAAACACCTCGTATTGTAGGCCGCCATGCGATATCTTACCTTGCTCAATCCGGCATTGTATGCGGCGGCGGCCATGAGCCAACTTACCGCCGGGCCGGAATCGCCGGCAAGTCGCAAACGAATCCATTTGAGGTAACGGGCCGCGGAGCGCGTCGACAGCGTCAAGTCCTTTCTGTCGTCTCGCCAGGGGGTCACTTGCAGAGCCCAGTCCATGTCTTTGTTGCGGCCACGGGAACTCAACGCGGTGGTTCTTACGAATTGCCACCATCCGGTGGCCAAGGAGGGCGAAATCACTCTACCGTTATAACCGGATTCCAGCGCTGGAAGGAGGCAGAACTCTTCAGGCAGTCCCTCGTCTGCCAAGATGCCCTTGATCACTTTCCCGTAGCGATCCTTCCGTTTGAGCCAGACGTACGTGGTATCCACAAGGTCGGTGAGCAGGTAGTCGATTTGATATTCTATCCTCTGCCTCACGTCTTCACGCAGGATCGGAATTCGTTCACCACAGAAAACCAGTCCAGTGGACTTCACCGAGGCAGGAATTTCCTTTCTCAGTCGTGGAGTGAGCACCTCGTCGGGCGGTCGATATCTCAGACATTCGAGTACGTGCTTGTCCACGATCTCCTCCCACTGCGCGTTTGTAAGCTTCTGCTTGGATCGCAGCAGATGCAGACGTTTCGCTATGTCATCAATGGGGTCGGCCAGAAGAAAATCCGAGGGAAGTCGTTCTCGCCGGAGTATCAGTCCCGCCAGAAGCTCTTGAAAGAAAAAGAGCTTGGCTGGAGACCCTGAAAGGGCCCTGAGCTTCATCAATTCCTCGTTCTCCGATAGGCTCGCGTACTCATGGAGAATTCCCGCGTAATTTTTCGGATTCTCGTTCTCTTTCGACTCTGCGAACTCAATCCGTAAGTCCAGTTGCCGCGAAAGGTAGTATGCGGTAAGCAGCGGGAGCCTATTCCGCACCAGCAGTTCAACCGCAGGGTAGGAAAGCATGACGAACAAGGCCGCCGGCAAGACCAGAGTCGGTCCTATGGCATTGAGAAAGATTCTCATGGGGTTCGGTTCTCAGTCACGGCAATTCCCGACCGCGCGGTGGAAGCCCTCTCAAGTTTCCGGTTTGAGCACAGGCGAGCCAGGTATCTGAGCCGGACGTTACCGGGCAGGACCTCCAGTGATGCTTGAGCACTCCGCAGTGCCGTCTGCCTATCTCCCGATACCAGCAGAGCAATCACGTGATTGACCCGCGCCGGGGCGAATTCGGGGAATGCTTCTATAGTCCGTTCATACAGAGCGATAGCGCTTCGGACCTTCCCCCTGCGCTCCAAAATGATGGCCGAGTAAAGCAGCGGTCGGGGATCATCTTTCAGCAACCCACGGCACAGCCGGAAGACCTCGAATGCTCCCTTGAGATCCCCCCGTTGAAAAGCCTTCAGTCCTCTGCGGATGAGGTGTTCTCCGGAGGAATTCGGCACCTCGACCGGCGTGTTGACGACTCGGGATGATCGAAGCTGCTTGAGATTGCGCGCGGCGACCAGGTTGTTCGGAGAGATCTTCAAGGCCCTCCGGTAGCACCTCACCGCGTTTCGCCATTGCCTCAGATCTTCATATGCCGCTCCCATCTGAACCAACGATTCTACGTGCTCGGGAGCGCGATCAAGAACCGTTTGAAAAGCGTCTATAGCCTTTTGCTTCTTCCCGTCGGCTCGGGAAGCTTTGCCCTGAGCAACGAGATCGTCCACATTCTGTCCGAATCCTTGGTGAGGCAGAAGCAAAATGCAAACGAAGCACGTGGTGTAAGCGACCAGCCTACTCAGGCTAACCAAGAGTGCCCCCCCTACGGCACGACCGAGGTCTCGCCCAGCCCCGCCTCGTACCGGTCGAGACAAGGTAAGAAGTCTTACGGCAAGACTCCTCCGTTCCGCCAACGTTGAAGAGACCGATATCATTCCGGAGATCCGCCGCAGAACGCGATTCCGCCTGTCAACTCCTCGAAACGGCATTCTTATGAAGGCCTCCTTTTATGGACCATACTTGACCGGATCAGATCTTACCGGGATGGACTTCAGTCTCAACCAACGTTATAACAAATCGCGGGAGATTCATCACTGTTTCGAGGGCAAAGCCACAGAGTATTTGGCGGCAAATAGGTACTTTGGACCTTTATGATGCCGTTGCGATAGTGATTCACGGCCCGAGACAACGCTTCAGAAACACGTGGGCCTATGCCTTCGCAAGCATGACGGTCGTCATTAGATAGAATTATCTCGGGTTGCTTTCTGAGACTGAAAAATGGGATAACGAAACATGTGCGGACAGCCCCTATTGTTTGAGGTGAGGAGAAGACATGCCAAGACGCAATGATTCCGATGTCAGATTTCTCATGGGAAATGAGGCCGTCGGGCGGGGGATTATTCAGGCCGGCTGCGGAGTTGCGACGGCCTATCCGGGTACTCCATCGTCCGAAGTGCTGGAATCCCTTGTTCGGTGGAAGAAGGAGCTCGATCATCCGATCTATCTCGAATGGTCCATCAACGAGAAGGTAGCCTTCGAGGTAGCCTATGGGGCCTCGCTGGCGGGGATGAGGGCTGTGGCGGTCATGAAGATGGTGGGTCTCAACGTTGCGTCGGACCCCTTCATGAGTGCGGCCTATCTCGGTGTACGCGGAGGTCTGGTAGTCGTGGTTGCCGACGACCCCGGCCCCCATTCCAGCCAAACCGAACAAGACAGCCGCTTCTTCAGCTGGTTCGCGAAGGTCCCGGTACTGGACCCCGGAACCCCCGCTGAAGCTTTGCAAATGGCAATGAGAGCGTTTGAGATCTCAGAGAAATATCAAGTTCCGGTCTTGCTTAGACCTTGCCTCAGAGTGTGTCATGCTCGCCAGAATGTATCCCTGTTACCCCCTTCCTCTGTTGCCGATGTAGGACCGTTTGAAAAGAACTGGACCCGATGGGCGGCCATACCTCGTTTCAGGCTCGTCCTCCACGGAGAACTCAACGAGAAGCTTCAGAAAATCCGGGTTGAAGAGCCCGATTCGCGGCCGGTACCAATTCTCGACGGGTCGGGCGGCTCCATGGCGGTCATCACCTCAGGGTCCGTCTCGTCCCACGTGAGAGACATAGTCTCCTCGGATCCTCGACTGAACGACGTCGATGTTTTCAAGGTCGACATGCCGTTTCCCGCTCGGGCGGATGCTCTCCAACACATAGTAGACTCCCACGAGAAGACCCTCGTGATCGAGGAGACTTACCCCGTGCTGGAACTCCAAATCACGGATCGAAGAAAGGTCGAAGGCCGGCTCTCGGGGGAAGTGCCCCCGCAAGGGGAGCTGATTCCGGAACTGGTCGAGGACATCATCCTCAAAGCCGCCGGGAAAACGCCTGAAGAGCGGGAGCCCCCCAAGATCAAGTCCAGGCGACCTTCTCTCTGTGCCGGCTGCCCCCACCGGCCTGCCTTCTACATGATCAAGACTGTTTTTGACGGAGCCGTATACTCGGGCGACATCGGCTGCTATACGCTTGGGATCAACATGGGTGCGGTTGATACGTGCTTGTGCATGGGCGCGTCCGTCGGAATGGCGGGCGGTCTTGCGCGCACCTCTGCTTCGTCCAATGAGGCACGGGTTGTAGCAACGATCGGGGACTCCACATTCTACCACTCCGGAGTCGCTCCGCTGATAAACGCCGTTCACACACGCGCTCCTTTCGTTCTAGTCATCATGGACAACAGCGTAACGGCCATGACGGGAGGACAACCTACGCCCGGTCATGATTACTTGGCGGATGGATCCGCCGGCAAGCCCATTGACATGGAGCGACTGATCCGGGGATGCGGAGTGGATTTCTTGGAAGTGGTCGACCCTTATGATCATCAATCGATGAAGGATGCCTTTGAGAAGGCTAAGAAATATACATTTGACGACAGGAGCGGCGTGGCGGTTGTTATCACGAGGCGCGCATGCGTTCGGGCGCCCAATGCCGAGATCCGATCGGAAAGATTTCAGATAGGCGACAACTGTGATATGTGCATGACATGCGTCAAAGATCTCGAATGTCCCGCGATTCACTATGTAAAAGGGGAAAAAAGAATGGAAATTGACGAGGATCTCTGCGCCGGGTGCGGTTTCTGCGTCAACATCTGTCCTTCTCAAGCCATCGAACGGAGGGGTGCGTGACATGGTAGAGCTTATTCTTTGCGGTCGGGGGGGCCAGGGGATCGTCTTCCTTACCCGTCAAATCGGCGAAATCGCTGCGGCGAAGGGTCTTGAGGTGATTTCATCCGAAACGCACGGCATGGCGGTGCGAGGAGGATCGATCAACAGCCATCTGCGAATCGGCGGATTCTTCTCACCTTTGATCCGCCAAGGGCATGCAGATTTCCTGCTCTCTCTCGATCCATCCGAAACATCGAACAACAGGCACTACCTCAAGCCGGGCGGTCTAATCGTGGAGAATTCTGCGTCCCCCCGGGAGCCGGGCATTAGGAGAATCGACGCTACAGGCCTCGCCAGAGACTTAGGTAGGGTCCAGTTGGAGAATGTGGTCCTCCTGGGGTTTGCATCCATGGCGGACGGATTCCCCGTTTCCCCGGAAGAAATTCGGGCTCAAATCGAAAAGGACCCTCGTAGTCAAGTACGTGAGATGAACCTGCGAGCATTTCAGGTCGGCATCGTCGCTGCTTCGTGACACAAAAGTGGACTTTCCGCGTACTCGCTATTCCATGTGGGCATCGGAAGATCGTTGAACGATGCAGTCCCCCGGGAAAGGAATTCCGAATCTGCTCCTTTGAGGCCTCATTGGGCGGAACTGTTCTCAGAGGAACACGCTTGAAGCACACGGGCCTCTTGACCGTGCTTCCAAAAAGACTTAACCTTGAAACCGTACGGATGAAGGAGGACACGTGGGGATCGAGAAAGTGTTATTGGACTTGGCCGACCGGGTGCTGGATTTCGACGAGGCCTCCCTGGCCCAACTTCAGGAAAGGTACCTTAAGAAAGTAGCGGAGTTCGCTCCGACTCGAGAATGGGAACGGGCCATCGTAGTTTATTTCATGATCAATTCCATCCGGGTTAAGAACAAGATTTTCAACGAGAAAGTCAAAGGTACCAGTCCTCCTGACCCGCCGAAGCCGGCTAGAAACTTGCTCAAAATAGTTAAATGAGGTGATTTCTCCCAGAGAATCTTAGCAAAAAGGTACATATGTTCAACATTATAACAGTTTGGTAGTGGAGAAGCCTTTTTTCAACTTGATTTTCATGGAAACTTACGTATAATATACATCGTGGCATTTTGGGCGGTACGTACTGCAGCCGTTGGGCATGTTTTTTCACACTGCCCCGTAGCGGCCCGGCCGGGGTCGACGCTTGCCGTGGCAAGAGTTCCGCCGATAAGGAGACATATCATGGGGAAAAGATGGATAATCCTACCAGCCGTGGTCCTCGGCATGGCCGTTCTCATTGGGCCCGCATCGGGGCAATGGACCAGCGGCCAGAGTTATTCCACCGAATATGGCGGCAACTCCCAGCCGCAGGCCCCCTCCCCTTCCGGCAACCAGATGCCTCAGAGCTACAACGCGTATTGGCATGATTACTTGGACAGACTTCAGCAACAGGGGGGCTATTATTCCGTTACCGGCAATTATCCGAACTCAGTGCCGATCACCAGTTACTACCCCGCCGACTCGGGGGGGCAAACCACCAGTCCCCCGCAGACAAGCGGGCGGCCCAATATGTACTACAATGCGTCACAGTATTACGGCACCCAGGGAGCCCAACAAAATCAACGGCCTTCCCAGGCGTACCAGCCCCAGTACGGACAGCCGGCCCCGACCGCTCAGCAGCAGCCTACCAAGAAGCGCAGACTCAGTATGAAGAAAAGGCAAGCTCGCAGCGGCCCAAAACGGTCGTTTCAGGAACAAAAGGCGGATTGGGCACAGGTGCGAGCAAGCTATGCCGGACAACAGAGTTACCAACAGCCGCAGGCCGTGCAACAGCAAGCCGCTTACGGGCAACAGCAACAGGCTTACCAGCAACAACAGCAAGCCGCTTACGGGCAACAGCAACAGGCTTACCAGCAACAACAGCAAGGTGCTTACGGGCAACAACCTCAAGCGGTGCAGGCACAGGCGGATCAAGGTACGGCGCCGTACAGCTCTGATCCCATAGTAAGAGAAGCTCAGAAAAAGGCATACGAGAGAGCCCTTGCGCGTCAGCGTGCAGCCGAGCTGGCCGCTCAACAACAGGCGGCGTTGCAGGAGCTTCAGCAAACGCAGAAAATGTACGAATCTGCTCAGAACAAGCTTCAGGAACAGGAGGCGCGGCAGAGGTCACTTCAGGAAGAGTTTCATCAGAAGGCAGTCTCGGACGCTTACGACAAGCTGCGCAATGCTCAACAGAGCTACTACGAGCTGATGGGAGTGTCGGGAGAGAGCGGCCGGCCCCGGCAGGAGATTCAACAACCCCCGCCGGCTCAGCAGCCTATGCAGTATCCACAACAGGCCCAGCAATATCCGCAACAGGCATCTGCTCAGGGTTACCCGCCGGCTGCCGGTATGCAGCCCCAGCCCGGAAACGCCTACCCCACTCCACCTGGGCAGGTCACTCCTCTGCGCGTTCAGGGACAGGAAGAGAGCGGTGGAGGGCTTTGGGGTAAGCTGAAAGAAATCTTTGCTCCTCCGGGACCGGTTTCGGCCCCTATGCAGAGCGCCTTGGACCGCGAATCAGGCACACGCGATTCGGCCTTAGGGCCGCGATGATGTCGACCCGACGGGAACGCGTCGTGGAAAACCAGCGACCGTGGCGAGAAGAGCATGAATCAGGAGCTTCACTCAACGTCTGAAATGATCGCATATTGCGGCCTTGTTTGTTCCGGGTGTCCCACCTTTCTCGCCACCAAGAATGACGACGATGGTGCCAGGAAACGGACCGTGGCATTGTATGCCGAGAAGTTCGGACTTGACTTGGAGCCGGCGGATATCAATTGTGACGGATGCAAGACACATAGAGGCAAGCTGATTAGTTTCTGCCAAGAGTGTCGGATCAGGAAATGCTGTCGAGCAAAGAATCTGGAAAATTGTGCATTGTGCCCGGAACAGCCGTGCGAGATCCTCACAAAATTTCACGAATTTTCGCCGGACGCGAAGGCTTGCTTTGAGGCATTGCTCAAAGGCGATTAGAAGACTGTACCCTGTTATCAGGGCCTGCCGTCCCAACCCTCCACACACGCGTAGTGCCGGGTCCTAAGTACGGATCGCACAAGTTCTCGGTCACGCTTTTTTTCGCTTGACACAAAGGCGGCAACATGGACCGAGAGATTTCCGGGCACGGAGGCCCGGACTACGAAAGATTACAGAAAGGCCCACCCTTCGGATGGGCGTCCTTGCCCGTCATCTTCTGGGGCAGGGCATTACTGCACGTTCGGCTACCCTTCCCCTCCGACCATACGAATCAATCGGTCAGGTAGTTCCCCCTCCCCCCCCCCCGGACGACCGCAACGAAAAGTTTGGGCATGCCCTCCTGCTCGCCTCCCGCTTCGGTTGACGAACGCTCCGGGCAACGATCGTCTCCTTTCAGAGACGATATCAATTCGGCCTTGCCTGAAGCGCTCCTTCACCATGGCAGGGTCCCGGCATCCCTGCCGCCACGGTATGCCAAGATTACCGGCACGGGGGCCGGCGCTACCAATGGCGAGAGCTTACGTGCATACGGCACCCGACTTGTGCAACCGTGTAATAAGGCTGCCGCCCTTTCCTCGCTGTACGTCCCGGGACCGAGCGTATGCAATACGATCGACTACGAGCGGGCCGCGTGTTCGGAATGAAAGCCTACCTCGTGCGAGCAGCCCTACCCTCATCCGCTTCATGAAGGGAGAGTAAAGCCCGTAGGTTGGGCCCGCCTATTTTTCGCCCCACTTGAGGTTCTTCTTTTCCGGCTCGGCAGATTTGACATCCACTTGCCCCCACGGCATTTTCTTTGTCGGCGGAGGAGGCGATGTAGTTTCGGCCGGACCGGAAGTCTGAGTCTTGAGGTCTTCCCCTATCGATCCCGCCTCGGGTCTGGGGCCCTTGCCGGGAGCACTGGCCACAGGCCTAGGCTTATCGGCGATTGATTGAGCAGGTTCGGCTCTCGTCACCCCCGGTCTTCGAGACCTCTCGAAGGCAGGCGGAGTCGTGCTCCTCCTACGGGAAGGCAGACCAGACGTAACTGCAGATCTGCGCGGCATCGGCGTCACTACCGGCGGAACATTTTGCTGCGTTTCGTGTTCCCCGTCAATGTCCAACACCTTGTAATCGTCGTACATTTTTGGCAGGGATGTGGTCGGCGCTCGGGCAGGCGTTTTGGCCTGAACGTCTTTCGCGCTGATAGTCGCGTCGGTTTCAGCGCTTCCGTCCCAATACATCTTGGCCGTGCTCATCCCCACGGGAGACGAGACCAGCAACATCACAAGACCCAGAACTACACAGAGTTTCATGAGACTCTCCTTAAGCGTGATCGATCCCCGCTTGGACTGTCCTCTCCTCCCACTAAATTCAGACACTTACGACGTAAGCTTACCATAAGTAGTGAGAACCGGTCAAGATTTCTTATACTCCCGTCTCGATTCAGCGCAGCATTGCCTCATATTTCTTCCGAATTCCGGCTTGAACCGGAATCACGGCAAGCTCCATGAGAGATACGAGTCACACGATCTCCCTTTCTCACCGGTAATCATGACAAGTGCCTGCGGGCATTTGTTCCCAATTATCGGAGTGCCGCTTCGTGAATCCGCTCCCGGCGGGTAATTGACGGAACCTCCCCAATAATGAGGTATCCGAAGGAAAGAGTTGACGGGCTGTGGGGGCCTTGATACAAGAGTGGGCGCGAGCTTTGACGCCTGGACCGCATCCGTCACATGCGGACAGACCTGAGAAAAAAAATCGGTAAGAATTCATGAAGAGGCGTTTTCTGTGTGGGGTAGTGATCGGTGTTCTGCTGTTCCTCGGCAGTAGGACGTATGGTTCAACCGCGATTAACTTGGCCCTCTGGGAGGCCGTAGTCACCGGCAATGAAAAATGGGCTGCACTACTCCTGGAGCAGGGTGCTGATGTCAATGTGACCGACAAGTTCGGCACGACTCCTTTGATGCTGGCCTCCATGAAGGGCCACACCGGGCTGGTCAAATTGTTCCTCAAGAACGGCGCGCAAGCCGGCGCGCAAGAGCGGGGCGGCTCCACCGCGCTCCGCTGGGCATCGGAGAAGGGCCACCGGGAAATAGTACGGATGTTGCAGGCCCGGCTCGCTGAGATTGCCAAGTCCAAGGACGCCGTACCCCATCACTTCGCGTCCCAACCGAGCGATCTCCCTGGAAAGCCTCGGCTGACGGGGGCAAGGCCAAAGTTCCCGCCGGTTTTTCCGATCACCTCATCCCCGGCGGATGCTCCGTCTCGCATGGGAAACGACAAACGGTCGCTAGACACTGTCAAACTCGTCGACATTCCCCCGTTGTATACAGAGCCCAAATTGCCCGGAGAAGGGATTTGGCACCGCCAAGACATGCCCGTCGACGAGACCGGCGGCCCCCTGATTTACACTACGGTGTACAGGCCAAGTGCCGAGTTCCCCAACGCCATCGTCTACCTGCTTCTCTTCGACATGAAGCGAGTCTCCATGAAACTCTACCTGGGGACTTCCGAGCCGGGAGCCGCTCAATGTACTTCCGGAATCGACCGGGCCATGCTTCCGCATCTTGTCGCGGTAACCAACGGTCTGTGGCAGACGCGGCATGCGGGTCGGGCCGGCATCATTTGTCATGGGCGGGTCCTGAAGAAAATGGCAAACGGGGTCGCTTCCATCGTTCTATTCAAAAACGGGTCGGTGGACATTCTGAAGTGGAACGATCAAATCCCCGTGTGCGAGGTGAGCGACGCCCGCCAGTTGAAACACCTGATCGTGCAGGACGGCAAAGTTGTTACAACAATTCGGAGAAGAGGCAAACAGGTTGACGCGGAAATCGGTCTCGGGTCTCTGCTCAATGAAGAGAGGCCGACGATAAGGGTTTCGGCGGACGGATCTTCAAATGATCGGTGGGCCCTCAATCTCACGTCCGGCCCGTTGTGGTTCATAGCTACTCGAAGTGGATTCGGAATTCGTGAGGACGGGAATCTGGTCTACGCCCTCGGCCACCACATCAGCACCAAGGATTTGGCAAAGGCACTGGCTCTTGCAGGCTGCGTGCGTGCGCTTCACGGCGATGCCAATCCTGGGAACTCCGTCGGACTACTCTATTTCATGGAGGACCGCGGAAAGACTGCCAAAGGGATTCGTCTGTCCCCACAGCTTGACCGAAGCACTGTGAGACGATATTTGAAGTCCACCTATCCCAAAGATTTCTTTGCGTACTTCCGACGCCCGAGTATGCATCAAGCGGCCTCGCCACGGTCAGGACTTTCCCGCATGTCGAGGCCGATGGACAAGCCCGGCATGTGACGGACGCAGGCAGGTCCGTCTCGCTTAATGCCTAAGTGGACGATTTCATCGTATCCAAACTTGCACCCAGGAACGAGAGGAAAAGCACAGAGGCTCGATTCCCCCTTCGAGATGCACGGATCGAAGTTGGCGGCCCTTCAACCGGCAAGGAGCGAGATCCGCCGGGTGGGCTGCGATCATCTTTCCTTCTGTTCTCCCTTCATACTCGTGGGTGAAGTGCACTAGCCGCGGACCCAAATTCACTGGGAGCACACTTTTCGCTTGACAGCCGGCTGAGAGCAGCACATAATTGCAGTTTAAGTTGCTATGCAATTTTTTGCCACAGGGACGGAACCATGTGCCGGACGATATTTAGCGCAGACTCCTGTTGCCCCATCGGTGTGGGAACAATTCGTCACACTCTTCGCCCCTTCCGCGCGTTTCGCGCTCTTGCCTTTCCCAAGTTTTCTTCCGGAGGAACCAACCTGAGCTGTGAAGTCGCCGATTTCCAGCTCGTACGGTTGAAACCCTAGCATTCCCAGCATCGGGGAGGAGACTCCTCGTACTTTTTATTGCAGCTGTACAACATGGCATCGCGTGGCCGCCGGAGGCAGGCATGCCGGTGTACATTCTTAGGATAAGAGGCTTCCATTTCGTCTAACGGGCAGGGCCGATGGTTGACGCAGTGGAGGCAAACTCAAGCAGTATATCTTCGCGTGGAGCCAACAGCCCACTCGGTACGGAGGATGAGGATGAAAGCGCTGGGTATTCATCTTCTGATCGAGCTTTGGTCCTGTAACAGGAAAAAGATTGACACCCTCGATTATTTGGAAAGAATAATGGTGCAGGCCGCTGAAGAGGCCGGTGCCACGGTCCTTAAATCCGCTTTCCAGGATTTCAACCCGCAAGGCGTTTCCGGTGTGGTGGTGATTGCAGAATCGCATCTTACCATTCACACATGGCCGGAACACGGATATGCCGCGATAGATATTTTTACCTGCGGTACGACGGTTGACCCCTGGAAGGCCACAGAATTTCTCCAGAAGGAACTGGAGGCCGGCGACATACAGGTACGCGACTTTCAGAGGGGAGTGTTCCCTTCCGACGATTGTCACCGGCAGGATTATGAGTTGACACAACATGTTGCGTGTGGGAATTCTCACTGTTAGTGACAGGTCGTCCCAAGGTTTGCGCGACGATGCGTCGGGACCCGTGCTTGCCGACATGCTTCGAGCCGGCGGTATGGACGTGGTTTGTACGGAAGTCTGTCCGGACGATCGCGTCGATATTGCCAAGATACTCGCTTCTTGGGCCGACGCCGGCCGAGTGGATCTCATATTGACGACCGGGGGGACAGGACTGTCTCCCCGGGACGTGACACCTGAAGCCACCCTGGACGTGGTCTCCAGAACCGTCCCCGGGATGGCCGAAGCCATGCGGCAGAAAAGCTTGAGCAAGACACCCCATGCGATGATCTCTCGTGCCGTCGCAGGAGTTCGCAACCGTGTCCTCATCATCAACCTCCCGGGGAGTCCGAAAGGGGCCGTGGAAAATCTCGAGGTGGTCCTCCCCGCTGTTGAACACGCCGTTGCCAAGATCCAGGGTGATCCGTCGGACTGCGCTTGAAGTACGTCTCCACCGGTGATAAACATCCCGAGACGAAAGTTACTTGGACGTCCTCGGCAAAATGAACCGTAAGACCCGAAAATTTCCCTCATCCTTCCGCACCATCGTCAAGAACGCCCTTGATCGAAAGGGCTTGACGGCCGCATTCTCCCGTCATGCCGTAGTCAATGAATGGCCCCGAATCGTCCCCCCCTCCGTGGCTGCTCACGCCATAGCGCGCAAGATCTCCGGCTCCACCTTGCATGTGGAGGTGGATTCTTCCGCGTGGATGCACGAGTTGGCAGCGATCAAGCACATTCTCTTGGAGAAGATAAACCAAAACCTTCCTTCCGGAGCTGCGAAGATCCAGGACGTACGCTTTTATCAACGTTCACGGGTGAAAAGCTCTCCTCGCCCCGAGCCGGAACCGGTGGTGCCCGGCCCCACGGAAAGCGACCTCCGCAGAACGAGAAAGGTCCTCGAGCCCATTCGGGACGAGGATGTCAGAACGGTGTTGGAGCGAATCCTGGAGAAAGATCGTCGGCTCAAGTTCAGCCGCGGAAGCTGAACCCGCTCGCGCTTTTCTTTTCGTCTCATAATCTCTACATGTGATACCCTGGGATGCATCCGGATTCCATTGTCGACCATTCGTCCCGGAGTCATGGTATCGAGGTCTCGAGAGTTATGAGCACGTCGGATATTATCCTCATAGTGGATGACGATCTTCACATACGGGAAGTGGTGAAGTTTGCCCTGCAAACGGCGGGATTTCGCACTGCGGAAGCCGGCGACGGATCGGAGGCGCTGACTCTGTTTCGTAAGCTTCGGCCCGGTCTGGTGATTCTGGACATTGTCATGCCCCGCATGGACGGTACTGATGTCTGTCGCGCCATCAGAGCTGAGTCTCTTGTCCCGATCGTCTTTCTCTCGTCCCGAGACGAAGAGGTGGATCGAATCATAGGTTTGGAAATGGGGGGGGATGACTATGTTACCAAACCGTTCAGCCCCCGGGAACTCGTTGCACGTGTCAAGGCGGTTCTGAGACGCACCGGAAACGTCGGAGTTTGCAACGAAGCCCTCGGCACGGACCCCCTTGAGGCGAATACCGTGTCCCATGGAATCCTGAAGCTGGATCTTGATAGATTCGAAGTCTACTGGGGGGACCACCAGGTCGTGCTCACCGTAACGGAATTCAACATTGTTCGGACCTTATTGAAATTCCCGGGGAAAGTCTACACAAGGGACGAACTGATGTCCGGAGCATATCCATTGGACACCAATGTTACCGATCGCACCATTGACAGCCATGTGCGCCGTGTACGCAGGAAGTTCGCCGACTTAGGTGCCGACCCCATTGAGACGGTTCATGGTCTCGGTTACAAACTGGGGCAGTGCGGTCATGCGGAGTGATCCATGACCCGGCGGCCCCATCTTCGCACGGTGCTCCTGCTCGTCAATACGCTGGTCCTCCTGCTCCCTCTCGCAGGCATCGCGGTCCTGAGGCTCTATGAAAGTGAACTCATCAGACAAACGGAATCGGAACTCATCGCGCAAGGTGCCATTGTCGCCGCCGCGTACCGGGAAGAAGTGAGACGGATCCTCGGCGAGCACCCCGGCGCGGATGGGAACACCCCTCCGTCTCCGGGTTATGGTTCGCCCGTGGATGAAGCGTGCGGAAACCTGGAGAATCCCGACTCACCTCTCAATCCTATGGCTGCGAAGTTGGATCTCGCCAGAGACGACGTGCGTCCGCCTGCGGAAGATGCCGTCACCGCATCCGAGCCTGCGGACTTGTCGGCCCTGCAGGCCGCCCTGAAGATTCAACCGATTCTAAGCGAGGCGGGTCGAGTCACACTCGCAGGGATCAGAGTTACGGATTATCGTGGAACGGTAGTCGCCTCTACCGGTTCGGAGATGGGGCTTTCTCTGTTGACTCGAGAGGAAGTGAGTCGAGCATTGAAAGGCCAACCCGTAAGTCTCCTGCGAGAGCGCTTTCCCGATCGGCCGGCACCGCCGTTGGAATCAATCTCGCGACGAACCCGCGTCCGGGTGTTTGCAGCACTGCCGGTCATCTTGAATGATCGGGTTATCGGTGCCGTGGTGCTCTCACGGACCCCGCTGGATATCATGAAGGCACTCTACTTGATCCGTTTCCACCTGCTCGGCGGGGGAGTAATCATATGGGCCGTCGTCATCCTCGTGTCCATACTCACTTCGCTCACCATCACCCGCCCGGTAAGCGCACTCATTCGGCAGGCACGGCAGGTTGCCGATGGAGCCCAGAACGCGGCCGAGCCTCTGGCAAAACCCGTAACCTACGAAGTCGATCAACTTTCCAAGGCACTGGCATCAATGTCCATAATACTGGAAAAGAGGGCCGACTACATTCGCGCGTTTGCTTCCAACGTTTCCCATGAGTTCAAGACTCCGTTGACTTCCATGCGTGGAACCATTGAGCTGTTGAGGGATCACCTCGACGAAATGCCTCGCGAGAACCGGGATAGATTTCTTGAGATGCTCGATGAGGATACCGGACGATTGGAGAGACTGGTGCGCCGCTTGTTGGACTTGGCTCGAGCGGACGTGTTCCGGCCGGGAAACGAGAGCGCCGATGTGCACGAGATTCTTGAACGTCTGGTGCAACGCTATCGGGCCTCGGGCCTACCCGTGGACCTTTGCCATGATGCCAAGGCCGCGACCGTGAGCATGGCCCCTGAGACGTTCGACTCGGTCATAGCCAACTTCCTCGACAATGCCCGCCAGCATGCAGGCGAGGCTGTGGAGGTACGGATGGCCACAAGGGCCGGCGGTACGGCTGAATCGCCATTCGTTGAAATCGAGATCACCGACACCGGCAAGGGCATTCCGGAGCCCGATATCGACAAGGTGTTCAGGCCATTTTTCACCACCGCCCGGGCATCCGGCGGTACCGGTCTCGGGCTTTCCATCGTTGATACTCTGGTCCGTGCTCACGGTGGACAGACCGAGGTTGGGCCCGGAGGCCGGGGCGGATGTTTTCTCGTGAGACTGCCGGCCGGATAGCGCCGGCAACCTTTGAGCACGACCCTAAGGTCTTCCGGTACCGTCACGCCCTGCAGCCCTCATTGCTCGGTTTCATAAACACGGTCACGTATTGGATTCCGTGCACAAGCATGATGCTTATGCCGCCGGTGCCGAAAAATACGCAGCCATACTTGCGCCACCGAGTACTTGCCCTACACGGTAAGGAATATTACATTCCCTACAAGAGGAGTGGGGCAATGAAGGAGTTTGTTGACTGGCTGAAAGAAATAGAAGAACTGGCTCACGATCTCTATTCTGAGTCTTCCCTATTCTTCGAGGCAGACCGGCCCCTCTCGGAGTTCCTCGCACGCATGGCACGAGACGAGGCGTCTCATTATCACCTCATGGGAAGTGCTTCGGAATACCTGCGAAGGATGAAACCGCCCGTTGCGTCTGCAATAGACCTTGGCCGGGAACAAACCGAGTCCATAGAGACAACCCTTAAGGAAGCCCATGGGAGTCTTCGGCAACAAGTTCTTTCTCCGGAACGTTTGTTGGATACGATTGTTCGCGCGGAGTGGTCCGAGTGGAACGCAATCTTTGTGTACGTGCTCAACACCCTAAAAAAATTCGACAAGAGATTCCAATACATGGCATCGATCATTCAGACGCACAAGAGCATGATCGTAAGTTTCCTGGAATCTCACCCCAAAGGAGGACCGTTCGCAGAAAGAGTTCGCATGCTCCCCAAGGTGTGGGACGCACGAATACTCATAGTAGAGGACAGTGAGCCGCTGTGCCTCCTTCTCAAGGACCTCATGGCCGATCATGGAGACGTTGAAACAGCGGGAAACGGTAAAGAAGCTCTTGAAAAAACAAGAAAATGCTTCTTCGATGTCATTATTGCGGACATTGATATGCCGGTAATGAACGGACTTGACTTCTATAAGACGGCAGTGGAAGAGAATCCTCGCCTGCAGGGGAGATTCGTGTTTTGCTCGGGTCTCATAACGGAAAAGATCGAAGCGTTTCTGAGTGAGAACAATCTCTTGTACTTGAAAAAACCATTCCAGGTGCAGGACATCAGAAACATCATTAAGCAGATTTCAACTTCGGCGAACTGAGGCTGCCCGGTGGCCTTTATTTGTCGTTTTCTCGTTCCCGGGCTCCGCCTGGGAACGTGGGAACGAGAAAACGACGGTCATCGAGTTTGGCGCTTCCGCCTCTTTTCCTTGATCTCTGCTTCGATGGAATCCGGATCGCCGAAATAGATACAGTGGGCAAGGCATACATTAGCAGCGCAGGCCGGGATCAGCCCCTTGTCCACCCTGTGATGACAGAGATTGCATTTCAGTGCCTTTTGCGTGTTGTCATCGAACCACAAGGCATCGTAGGGACATGCCTCGATGCAACTTTGACATCCGGTGCACGCGTCGGAGTCAAGTATCACGATGCCGTCTTCACGCTGCGTGAGAGCCCCTTCCGGGCATGCTTCAGCGCAGGGCGGATCGTCACAGTGGCGGCAAACGTTGACGCGATAGGTGTAGTCCGTCATGCCGTCGCCCGGCGTAGGTCCTTCCTCCGTCACCCGCAGGTATCTGTTCCCGAAATCATATTCCTGCCCGCAAGCCGCTTCACAGGTTTTGCATCCCCAGCAAGCCTCATGATCTATGACGAGAGCGTACTTACTCACTTGTCCGACCTCCCTTGTGGTTGCTCCGGAGAAATCCTGCAGAGCAGCGTCCTGATAGCCGTTCCTCCCATTGCCGGGTCACAGTTTTCATAGCCGTTGTCCGTAAGCATGTTCACGTTCGATTCCTGCCATCCGCGCTGGGGATCCTCCGCCTCCGGGAACCACCAGCCGTGTTCCGCGAAGATAATCCGGGGGTCCATTCCCGCGAAGATCTTTGCACGCTGTCGGATCTTACCTCTGGGGGACTCAATGGATACCCAGTCTCCCTCCTTGATGCCCTCCTTCTCGGCCGTGTCGGGGTGAATCTCCACAATGGGGTCCTTTTGAAGCTCCCTGAGGCATGGGATCTGCCGCCCCTCCGAGCAGAAAAACACCGGTATGCGTCGTCCGGAAACAAGGATGTACGGATACTCCTTGTACAGATCCGGGGCACTGTACGGGCTGCCGGGAGGCTCGTGGTACGTGGGCAGCGGATCGTACCCCATTTTCTCCAATACCGTCGAATGGATCTCCAATTTCCTCGTCGGCGTGGAAAAACCGTCGGTTCTGTACTTTCGGTACTCGACCTCGCCCCGAACATAATCCATTTCCTTAAACTGCTTCCACGTGATCCCCATGGGTTCCAGGATGTGATCCAGTCCCTGCTCGAAATCGGGCCACCAGTACTCCCCGAGTCCTATTCGATGGGAAAGATCGTTGAGCATGTCCTGATCGGATCGGCATTCACCAACCTGGATCACTTTGCGCCTCGGCAGGATGTATCCGTGGCGCTTCCAGAAATCCGCGATGTAGTCCATTTCGAGCCATGTGGCCGTGGGCAGGACGATATCCGCCAATGCCGCAGTCGGCGTGATGAAGAAATCCGACACCGCCATGAATTCGACTTTTTCCAGGGCCCGGTAGATTTCCGCTGCATTTGCTCTGGTCAGGAGGGGATTCGTGCTGATCAGGAAGAGCATCTTCACCGGATACGGTTCCTCGTCCAGTATAGCGTCCCAGACCGCTTTGGGATTGAGGATCGCGAAACGGGACGCGAGGCGGAACCGGTCGCCGCCGAGACGCTGGGCAAAATCTTCCTTTGACAGCATGCGGTGAGCACCGAAGGTTCCCACATTCCGTACGGCAGGAGTCTGGTAAAGCATCTGTCCGCCGGGCACATCCAGGTTTCCCGTGATGCCCATCAATGCGACCAGGCTGCGGTCGTTGTTCGTCATGTTCGCCTGGATTTCGATTCCCACACCCCATTGAATGGCAGCGGGCTTGGTGGTTGCGTACAGCCGCGCGGCTTCCGCGATTTTCTCCTTGGAAACCCAGGTGACCTGTTCCACCCTGTCCAACGGCCATTCCTTGACGTGTTGAACGAATGCCTCCCACCCATGCACGTAATTCTCCACAAACTCCTTATCATACAGATCTTCGTCGATAATGACCTTACACATGCCCAGGGCAAGGGCGGTATCGGTCCCGGGTCTCAGGCGCAACCAGACGTTCGCTCTGGCTGCGATGCGGGTGAGCCTCGGGTCCACACAGATGAGCTTGGCACCTTCATCGAGCGCGACGGAAAAGGGTTCGCCCTTGTATGAGTCCGGATTGCTGACAACCAGGTTGTTCCCCCACACCATGATGCACTTGGGGTTGTTTTCATAATCCACCACGGGATTGGTGCCGCAGGTGGAAATGGTGGTGGCCAGCCGTGGACCGTAACAGAAGTGACCGGCGGTGAGGATATTGGGAGTACCGAGCACGTTTCCGAACCGGTACACAACCGCTTCGTTGTCTCTCCCCGTACCATAACCCGGGACAATGGATTTCGCGCCGTATTCCTCCTTGTAGTGCAGAATGCGCTCTGCAATGGTGTCCAGCGCTTCATCCCACGAGATGCGCTCCCATTGACCGCCGCCCTTGGGGCCGATCCGCTTCACCGGATGGGTCAAGCGATCCGGGTGATAGGCCAGTTGAATCGAGCCGATGGCCTTCGTGCACAACGTTCCGTGGTTGATTGGGCAGTCCGGGTCCCCGAGGATTTTCTTGACCTTTCCGTCCTTCACATAGACGAGGACGCCGCATCCCCCGTGGCACATTCTGCACACACTCTTCACCACTGAATCGTAGCCGTAGACCTCCATTTCACGAGCAGGGTCGGAGTACTTGAACTCCATCATAGCGGATTCTCCTTGTTGCCCCGGCTGAGCCCGGTTGAGGACAGTGTAACTGCGGCCATGTTTTGTCCCAAGAATTCGTTTTTATCTACAAAACTCTAGCCGTTCACGACTTCTCTGTCAAGAGAAAATCCCGCTCCCCGCCAGCTGGTCGGTTACGTGGAGAAGACGTCCTTTCGGTTGCCGAGAACACTATCATTTGGTCTTCTTCCGCTTGTCACGGATGTAGATCACTGTGGACTGTCCGTCACTCTGAAGTCTTTTATCGAACTCGAAGAGGTTGGTCGCAGCAGCGAGCGCCCCAAGCTTGCCGTATCCGTAGTTCCGGGGATCAAACTCAGGAGCCTGCTTGATAATATTGCTGCCCACGGCACTCAAATGAGCCCACCCGCTTTCATCTGAAGCTGCTTCCAGAGCACTTCTGAGAAGATTTACCAGCTTGGTGTCTCCTTTCAATTCCTTCCCGCTCTTTGCTTTGGAGGCCGGCTCGGCGTCCTCCCGGAACCTAAGGACTTCCGTGAAGATGAACTTGTCGCACGCAGACACGAACGGTTTGGGAGTCTTTTTCTCGCCGAATCCATACACGAGCAGTCCCCCTTCTCGTATCCGAGAGGCAAGGCGAGTGAAATCGCTGTCACTGGAGACAAGACAGAACCCGTCGAAACGTCCGGTGAAAAGCAGATCCATCGCGTCAATTATCATTGCGCTATCCGTAGCGTTCTTTCCCACCGTGTAACGGAACTGCTGAATCGGCTGGATTGAGTGCTCCAACAGGACCGACTTCCATCCGCTCAGGCTGGGAGTAGTCCAGTCACCGTAGATGCGCTTCACGCTTGCCACACCGTACTTGGCGACTTCTGCAAGTAGCCCCTCCGTGATTGAAGGCTGGGCGTTATCTGCATCAATCAGCACGGCAAGCCTGTCTTGTGAGGGTTTGTCCGTATTCATGTCTGCTCCTTGAGCCGTTCCGGCCGTCGATTGTCGAGACATTTCCGAGCCTCCCCGATTCGGGGCAGTCCTGACTGCTGGTTTGAACATACTTCGAGATAGGGCCCATGGTCAACCTCGGAAGCGAGCGACCGAGCCCGAGTTGTCTCGAGAAAGTTCCTCTGGAGCGTACCCTCAAACAATAGGCAAAGTACCGGAATGTGCCCTAACTTCAGCCTTTCGGCTGACCGTTTGATTCCCCCGGAAATGCTTGACTCTCAGGGAGCCCCAACTTGCCCTGCCCTACTTCGATTGGTGTGATTAATCATTGAATCCTTTGACGGGCAACAAGGTCATAGGATATTGAGGTCTATGGAAGTCCGCCGCCGTGACACCCGGGAGATTAGTCATGGAAGTCAAGCCAATCCGTACAGAAGAAGAATATGAAGCCGCAATGGAGCGTATTGACAAACTCTGGGGAACTCCCATGGACGACTCACCGGAGTCGGAGGAATTGGAGATACTGCTCGCTCTGACCGGCGCCTACGAAAGGAAGCACCATCAAGTTCCTTCACCGACCCCGGAAGACATGTACGAGTACCATCTGGACAGGCTGGGCGTGAGTCCTGAAGAGATCGACCGGATCGTACACGGCAGAAATGATCTACGAAAACTCATCACTGAAATGACCGGTCTCAGCGCGGATCAAGTTGACCGCCTCGGTGACGTCCCCCTCAAGGTCTTCACGGGTTAGAGGCGGTTGAGGCCGTGCTTGACTTCGTGTTTTCGATCAGGATCTGAGGGATACCGAGATCGGAGAGAGATATGTCCCATTGGTAAATCCATGACCTTACTTCCACCTACTGCATCGCAGAAACTCATCGCCGGAAGGAATTGCTTTGTAATGACCGCGACCTGGCTAACCCAGAGATCGTTACGCTGTGAGGTTTTCATTATCGCTTCAGAAAGCCTCGACAGAAACGGAGCCGTCACGGTTCCATGTGAATACGACCTACCTACCTTCCGGTGCTACGGATGGATAGTCTGAGCCTGTGCATGTATTCTTTCAGTCATTGATAAACTTTCCGATGGTTTTCCCATAACACTATTGACTTGGCCGCTACAGTGAACCATAATAGGTATGCAGTTGGGAGAGCCGCAGCTTTGGTTCGTTGGCTTCTTGGCCACCCGGCTGCCCATTTCATTATGCACCTATTATACTTAGACGACGCAGGCTCTGCGGATAATCGGAACGAAGACTATTTTGTCCTCGGAGGGATCGCAGTCTACGAGGCACAGACAGACTGGTTTACCCAAGAATTGAACAAGCTCGCCGCTTCCATCGACAATTCAGATCCATCAAGGGTGGAGTTCCACGCTTCGGAGATCTTCTCAAGACGCAGGGCACCGTGGAAGAATTTCAGTCGCGAAGAGGCGATAGGAATCATCAAGGGTGTCCTCAGGGTGCTTCAGAATTCGTACGAATCCGCCAGAATCTTTGCGTGTGCCGTGCACAAGGCTTCTTATCCTGGAGCAGACCCTGTTGAGTTGGCCTTTGAAGATATCTGTAGTCGTTTCAATCTTTATCTTCGCAGGAATTCACACGAAGGGGATCGCCAGAGAGGTATACTCATTCTGGATGAAAGCGCCCATGAGACAACGCTTCAAGAGATGGCTCAGGATTTCCGAAAGCTTGGAACCCGCTGGGGCAACATCCATCACCTTGCGGAGATCCCCTTGTTTGTGAACTCAAAAGCGTGTCGCCTGATCCAGCTTGCCGACCACGTCGCTTATGCTGTATTTCGTCGGTATAATGCCGGAGACACCAACTACTTCGACATCATCGCAGGCCGGTTTGATAGCGAGGGCGGGGTAATCCACGGTCTGGCCCACAAGCAGAATTCCTTTCCCGATTGTACATGTCCCGCGTGTATGAGTCGACGCCTGAGTAAGTCGTATTAGGCCGCCCGAACCAAACCTTAACAAATTCCCAGCTATGAACGTGGCGACTTTTCGTTTGACTTTCCTTTAGGTGCCGGTATCTTCTACTGCAAGAGATTCATCACGACGGAATACTGTAGTGGGAACACGGGAACGATGCTCCTGCATCCCTACCCTCTTCACAATTCGGTCAATGTCCGGTGAAAACTGCCGACGGCATAATTTCGTGTTGATAGATGGCCACTCAGGGGAGGAGTGAATCGCATGGCCGACACTTCCGACGCAGGCACGGGTCAGCAGACCGATGAGAATGATCTCCGCACGATTACCGAGCAGGAACTGAAGGACATCCTCGATGCCTATCGAGTATGGCTTGAAACGGACGAAAGAGATGGAAAGAGATCTGTCCTGAAGCGAGCAAACCTGAAGGGGGCAAACCTCCGAGGAGCCAACCTGGAGGGCGCGGATCTGACGGGGACCGACCTGTCCGGTTTAGAATTCGGAGATACCAACTTGAAGGACGCTATCCTTCGAGATGCTCTGCTCATCAACGCGGATCTCAACGGGGCCAAAGGATTGCAAGAGCGACAGTTGGCGGGAACCGATCTTTCGGGAGCAATTCTTCCTGAGAACATTGCAGAGTTTCTCGGTCTTGAGCGCGCACTGGAGATTTCAAAGAGGGTCAGAACAGTCCTAATGAGTCTTGTCGGTGCATGCCTTCTCTGTTGGCTCATCCTTGGCACGATGACGGATGCGGATTTGCTGCACCCCCCCGGTCCTAACCCTCTTGCCGGCCCTCCAAGCAAAAGGCCTCGGTCTCGTGTTCTTGGTCGTCACGCCGCCTATTCTCTTTGGCTTGTATCTCTGTCTGCACTACCATTTGCAGATGCTTTGGCGCCGTTTGTCCCTGTTGCCTGCAATCTTCTCCGACGGTCGGCCGCTCCATGAGTGCGTCTTCCCGCGGCTTGTGATTTCCTTGGCAAGATCCCGCATTTCCCTCCTCCGCAAGGGCAGGCCGGCCTTGTCGCGTTTGCGGGTGTTCGTCTTTGTTGTAAGCGCGTGGGTGCTCGCTCCATTCACTGCGTGCCTGCTCTGGTTTGGGCATCTACCGCGGTACTATTGGATGCCGTCTTCATTTTCCGGACTGCCGAGTTTCTTACTCACGATCACGGCAGCAGCAATGGCTGGTTTCGCGCTGAATTCCTATGTGCTCGCGGTTACAACATTGCACGGCTCTGCAGCCAAACTGTGGCTACGCAGAGCGTTGGGATTCACTACCGTTGTCGTGGTCGTTGACATGTTGTAAGCTGTTGGTTTCGCAGCCAGACGGTTTCTGGGTTACCGGACCGTTCAAAGGATGGTTTGTGGCCGACCTTGAAGGTGCTGACCTAGAAGGGGCCAACCTCCGAGGGGCTCTACTAGCTGGAGCGAGTCTCCAAAAGGCCGATCTCATAGGCACCAACCTCCAACTTGCCGGCCTCGAAAGCGCCAATCTCGAGGGTGCCGACCTCAAATGGGCCTATCTCGGAAGGGCTGACCTTTCTGAGGCGAACCTGGCGGAGACCACTCTTCGTCATGCAGATCTCCAGGGTACCAATCTCGCGAAAGCCAAACTCCAAGAGGCCGACCTCCGAGACGTGGAGAACCTGAGGCAAGTGCTGCTTGACGGAGCTTGCGGAGATGAGTACACGAAGCTGCCGGCTGGTCTCAGGATCAAGCGATGCGAATAAGACAAGACCGGCCTCAAGAAAGAAGACGAAGAGAAGAAGCGAGAGTGTTGAGCCTACTATTCAGGGCGTGTCACGAGGGGAGTCTCTGAGTCCGGCGCCGGTGAGGCACGTAGTCACAGAAGCCTTCCCCTGCCCATCCACGCAAGGGGATTTCCCTCCATCCTGTAGGGCGAATGGCATTCGCCCATGGGCGACCGCCGGTCGCCCGTCGTATGTTACTACAGAGTAATGATTTCACCGTGGGCTCGGCACGCCGTGCCCCTACGGAATACGGGGAGGATTGATGTTCCTCATAGACTTGATGCTCACCTTGATGAAGGCAAAGACTAACGTTGCCCGCAACACAGGTGGAGCATGTGAACGCACTTGCCCTAAAAAGGCAGACCATGAATGGCCATGGGTTTTCAACCCATGGAAGCGGAACACTACGAAAAGGCTGGGACCCCGAAGGGGTCCACCAACTTGAGTAACAGGGGCATCAGGATTGGTCGCCCCCTCCGGGGCCGTTCCCGAGGATCAGATGGGTGTCGGTTTCCACGGGTTGAAGAAAGTGTTTCAAAACCTGGGGAGAAAGGAAAATCGTGCCACGATCCACATCATGCACCGGCTTCTGAGACAGTTTCCGCATGTTCGCCCCAGTGTACTGAGGACTCAGACCGTCACCCCCGCCGATTCATTCCCTTCCAGAGGAACGAACCGCACTTCCACCCTTCGGTGAAGGACACTCGCGATTCGGGAGGCCACGGCAAGGAAATCTCCTTGGTAGTCCGCTTCTTCCATGTCCTCAATTACCGATTCTTCTACTCCCACCAGTTCCGCGAGCCGCTCTGTGGAGTAGCCTGCCCGGTTACGAAGATCGTAAACCGCTTGGGCAATGTCGGCCTTGATCCGTTCCTCTTCGAAAAGAGCGACCTCCTCGGGATCATCAGCAATGTACTTGTCATAAGCCCACAAGAAGGCATCGGAACCAATTTTCTTATCTTCCATATCAAGGCTCCCATACAAACGTATGTGCTTTAGGGTCCACTTCGAACTCCGATTTCCATTCCACGGCCCGCTCGATTTCCATCAAAGGGACCTTCTGAGTCTTCTTGACCAAGCCATGAGTAATGACTACGGCACGTCCCTCATGGAAGAAATAGAGCATCCGGTAGTTCATGTTTCTACTTTTACTCGGAGTTCATAAATACCATCCGTCAGATATGCTGCAAGGGGTCTGTCAAGTTCATGACCCGTCTCCCTCAATCTCTCGACGCGCTCCAAGCACTTCCTTCGGTCCCTCTTCGTCATTTTCTCCAACCAATCCTTGATGGGAACGTTCCCATCGGATCTCTTGAAGAATACGACCCGGACCTCCGACATACGTCACTCCTTGCCTTTCTTATCAATGATAATGGAGAAGAGGTCAAGTATCAAAAGCTAAACCGCGTCACTATGAAGGTTAGGAGGGCTGCCCAGGATTCCTGATTCCGATCGGAGTTCCACTGTTTTTGAGATCAACTTATTCGGGGGAACGCCATAAACCGCCCGAGCCTCGCAGTTCCGCGACCGGCCCTCCCCATCACGAAACGTGGTAGTCGTCGGCACACTTTCTTCGTGTTGACGAACACTCGGCCTTTCCTGACTTGGGGCGGCTTTGGGCGGATCAAGGCGAGTGCCAAGATACGAACCCTTAACTCCACTGCCGCAGTGTGCCGAGTCCGTTGCTCTTATACCATTGAGCGATCTCGCCCCCAAGGCCTCACTCCTTCTGCTTCCTGATCTGTTCCCGCAGTTCGCGTTTCAAGATCTTCCCGGAGGGGCCCTGGGGGAGCGATTCAACGAATTCCACCATGCGGGGCGCCTTGAATTTGGCTATGCGCGTCTTGACATAGTCTATGATCTCCTGCTCGGTCGCGGTCTCACCCTGTTTCAGGATGATAAAAGCTTTGGGCACCTCGCCTTTCAGATCGTCCGGAACACCGATCACCGCGGCGAGTGCTACTTTGGGATACGAATAGAGCACTTCCTCGACTTCAACCGGATAGATATTGGTGCCCCCGGTGATAATGAGATCCTGCTTACGATCTACGAGGAAGAGGTAGCCCTCTTCGTCGATATATCCGAGATCGCCGGTATGGAACCAGCCGCCGCGGAACGCTTTTTCATTCACTTCCGGACGGTTCCAGTAACCGTGTATGGAGTATGTGTCGCCCCGCTCGGCCAACTCACCGATCTCGCCGGCAGGAAGCTCTTCATCATCATCGGATACGATCTTCATCCACGTATTGGAAAGCGGGGTCCCCACGGAATTGTCCTTACGGACGCCCACAAGTGGATTGAGCGCGGTATACCCGCTGGTTTCCGTCTTTCCGTATCCGCATAGATGAATGGTGCCGAACGTCCGCTCTATTTCTTGAGCGAGACTACCCGGGCAATGGGATCCTGCCGAATTGGTCAGACGGAGAGACCCGACATCATCGCGACTCTCATCGTACTCCCTAAGCAGATAGGAGAACATGGTCGGCGTGCCTCCGAAAAACGTGCATTTGTGTGTCCTGATTTGATCCAACACCATACGCGCGTCAAATTTCCGCACCAACACCAGCGTCGCACCCATGGCTATGGAAGACATCATAACCACATTCATGGCGTAACTATTGAACAGGGGCATCGCGCACAGCAGGCGATCGTCGCGAACGAGCTTATTGCCCGAGCACCCGCCGCGCAGGTTGGTGAGAACAGTACGATGGGTTTGGGTGGCCCCCTTGGGCAACCCGGTAGTACCTGAAGTGTAGAGAATGCACACAATGTCGTCGAGATGTGCGTCCGTTTGAGGAACGGTGGTCGTCTCCGTGAGTATGTCCGAGAGTCTCACGACTCCCGTCGGCACTTCGGAGTCGTCCACTATGACGTGATCCAAGTCGGGCAGGTCTGCAATCACGTCGGCTTCTCTCAGCCACAAGTCCCCATCTGCTATGATCGCCCTTGCCGAGGTATCCGTACCGATGTGCGTAATTTCATTCCGTCGATACATGGCGTTCAAGGGCACCATCGTCATCCCGGCTTTCATTACGGCAAAATAGGCCGTTATGATTCTCGGGGAATTCTGCATGAACACCAACACCCGATCACCTTTGGTAAGCCCCCGAGAAAGAAGTCCATGAGCGAGTCGATTAACATTCCGATTCAATTCCTCGTACGTTATCTTCTCATCGCCGAAAACGATCGCTATTCTGTCGGGCTCATGGCGAGCCACGCCCTCCAGCATTTCGCCAATGGTTTGCATTCTTGCCGTCCCCTTCCGACAAAACATGCGTGCCGAGACATCAACAGCGCCCCGCGCACGGATAGTGATTCCATCCCGCATCCCGCATCGCGCTTTCGGCACGGCGAAACGAATCGTGGAACCAAGGTGTAACGTGAAGCCGGCTACCGGCGCCCCTACCTTAGGAGCAGTTTCGGCAAAAAGAGTGAAACTTCCGGGAACGCCACCACAATGCACAGAGCCACGACAATTGCCAGCAGAAAGGGAGCCGTGCCTTTGAAGATCTGTTCTATGGGCACGTCCTCTGCAATGCCCTTGACGACAAAGACATTGGCTCCAACGGGCGGCGTAATAACCGCGATCTGACTCACCAGCACAACCACGACGCCGAAGTAGACCGGGTCATAATTGAGCTGCAGTACGACCGGGTACAGCATGGGGATGGTGAGTATAATAAGCGCCATTGCATCGATAAAACATCCCCCGATGAAAAAGATCAGGCAGAGAAGGGCCATGATGACCACCGGCGGGTACGGAAGCCCACCGATCCAGGCCGAGATTGCCGTGGGGATCGTGGATACGGCCATGAATTTTCCGAATACCGTCGCACCGGAGATGAGAAACATAACCATGCACGCGGTACGGAGACCTTGCCTCGTGCATTGAATGAACTTCCTCCAGGTAAGCTCCCTGCCCAAAAGACCGATCAACAGGGCTCCGCCGGCGCCGACGCCTGCCGCTTGATTGGGGCTGAACCAACCGAGGAAGAGACCGCCGATGGAAACGACAAAGAGGATGAAGATGTCCGTCATCTTCCACAGTGCTTTAACCTTCTCTTTAAGGCTTGATGGTGTACCCGCGGGAGCGAGCTCGGGATTTCTCAGCGCTATAATCAGAACCGTCAGGAGAAACAGGCCGCAAAGCATAATTCCGGGGATAATGCCCGCGGCGAAAAGTTCACCGATGGACTGCTCCGTTAGAATTCCATAGACGATGAAGATGGTGCTTGGAGGAATCAGAATTCCGATGGAACCGGTTGCAGCGACCGCACCGGCGGCCAGACTGTCGCTGTAACCGTACCGTTTCATTTCGGATAGCGCCACCCTACCTACTGTGGCCGCAGTAGCGGCTGTGGACCCGCAGATGGCTGCAAAACCGGTGCAGGCAAGCACCGTCGCAAAAGCCAATCCACCGGGAAGTTTACCTGCGATCCGGTACGACGAATCGTACAGTCGTCTGCTCATGCCCGATGCGAACGCGAAGGAGCCCATCAGGACAAACAGCACGATCACGCTCAAAGGATAGAACGAAAGTTGATCGAACATGTCGCCGGCCAGCAGCGCGGCACCCGACTCCCATCCTACGATGTAGCTGAATCCGAGGAATCCCACGAGGGCCATTGCAAAAGCCACCGGCATGTCGAGCATGAACAATACAAGGAGTGCGACGACGCCGACGATACCTGCGGTTACCGGTTCCATGGTGATACCATCTCCTTAAAAGAATCGACCAGATCGCACAGCATCAAGAGAGTCATAGGCGCCACGGCTGCAGAGAAGACATACACGAACGGTGCAATCGGCCATCTAACGGTTCCGGTTACCTCCTGAGCCAGTCCCATCTGGTGTGCGTATTTGCAGCCCTCGTAAACCAGCATCACGAAGAGGAAAAGCCCCAGAAACGAGGTCACCACCCGAGTGGCCCCTTGTAACCGCGCCGGCAGCCGTTCTACGAACATGGTCACGCTCACGTGTCCCCCATCTCTTTGAGTGGCTGCCACGACTAGGGCCATCGTGGCCACCTGAATGAGACTCACAATCTCGGTTGATCCGGGGACTGGGAGCTCCAGCAGCTTTGAGCCCAAGACGTCGGCACAGATGATACCCACCATGCTCAAAATACCGACCACTCCCCCGATTTCCCCGATTTTACTCAGGAAAACTGCCAAGTTCCGCACTTTTTCCATACGTTGTGTACTCCGAGGAAGATGACCGATGGAACCCACCTGCTCTCGGCGGGTGGGCACATCGGTATGGCCATACTAATCCGTGTAAGGGGATTTGATGCCTTTCTCTTTTTGGTCTTTGGTCAGGTCCTTGACCAGCTTTTTGATGAGGACGACCCGCTCTTTCACGGTGTCGGGTTTCATTCCCTTGGAAACCATCTCTTTCTCGTAAGTCTTGATTACCGGTTGTACCGCTTCAACCCACCGGGCGGCTTCATCCTTGGAGAGGTTGATCACCTTGCCGCCCTTGGATTCGAAGAACGCTTTCCCTTCCTTGTCGATGTCATTCCATGCCATGGCATGCTTTTCCACCCATTCGGCGCTCACTTCGTCGAATACTTTCTTCACATCCGGGGGCAGTGCATTGTATTTGCGCTTGTTCATCACCACGTAGAAGGTATAGACGTTTCCTACCTCCCAGCAGTTGGTGGCGAATTTGGCTACTTCTCCGGTCCTCCAGCCCTTGAGCATCTCCATTGGGCCCATTACCCCGGCGATGACGTTGCGGGAGAGAGCTTCGTAGGCTTCAGCCATGGCAATTGGCCGGGAGGTCGCGCCCAACGCTTCAACCGTATCGGCGATCCTGCCCGTACCGCGAATCGTCAAGCCTTTAAGATCACTTAGTGTTTTCACAGGAACCGAGGCCGTATAGATGATGTTGGGTCCGCACGCGTGGAAGTAGAGAAGTTGGGCTTTTTCGAACCCCTTAGGTTTGGCTTCCCGATAGAATTTGTCCACCATGTGGGTGCTGACCCAACCGCTGGGACAACCGAAGGGAAGATCGCAGATTTCCATTTCCGGAAAGCGACCACGGGTATAGGCAAGGTTGCTCATACCAATGTCCGCTATTCCTTTAACGACTCCGTCGAATACCTGTGGAGCTTTCAGTAGGGTACCTCCGGCGTAGTACGCAATCTTGACCTTGCCGTTGGTCCGCTTCTCGATTTCCTTGCAGAATTCCGCTCCGAGCAGGGCCATCCGATGAGTAGGAGGGAAGAAGTTGTTGTAGGTGAGCTTGATTTCAGCCGTTGCCGAATCAACCAGGAATGCCGTTCCGGTTAAACCCGCCATTGCCAGAACCACAAAGACCGCCACGAAACCTCTTGTCATACGAATCCCCTTCGCTGTTGGTCGCCGGTGACAAAGCCCCAGCCTCCCGGACCGAAACCCGGGGTCCGGAACCGCATCGGCGTGGTTACAAAGATCGTTGCGAAACCAACTCCACGGTTACTCTTTGAGTACGAGAGTTGAAACTCAGGGCTCCAGGTAACCCAGTTCCAAGCTGATGCCCTTCGCCGCTGCACGGACGCATTCAACTACCCGCCTTACGGACGCTCGGTCGTGTTGTGCCGCAAGAATTGCCAGACCGATCACCGCCACCACCGTGCGGCTATAGTCAATCACCGGAGCGGCGACCCCGATGATGCCGTCCACGGTTTCCTCATATTCAACCACGTACCCGTCCCCGGCAATCCGAGCCAACCGCTTCTTGAATTCAACGCGGTCCGTAATCGAAGCCTTGGTGTGCGCCTCAAGCGGATACTCGTCCAGTAGTGAGTCCACAAGAGTATCGTTGAGCGACGACATCAGGACCATTCCCAGCATTCCGAAATGGGGTGCGCGGCGCCAACCGATCTCGGAACTGATACGAACGGCCCCTTCGCCGTCACGCTTGTCTACGTATACAAGCTGTCGGTCCATGAGTACGCCGAGGAGCACGGTTGCCGATGTCTCATGTTGAAGTCCGGTCATATAGGTGGAAGCGGCTTTTCGTAAGGAAAGGGATGAAAAAATCACCGAACCCAAATCGAACAATCGCATACCAAGAGAATAGAGCCCTGTTGAGGCGTCCACTCTGAGATAGTGTCGGGCCGCCAGGTTTGACGCGAGACGCAGGGCCGTCGACTTGTTCAAACCGGTTTTCCGACAGATTTCGTTTAGGGAAAGTTCTCGATGGTGGAAATCGAAGCAGTCAAGTACGTCCAGAGCTCTATCAACGGCCTGAACCCGATAGACTTTTCGATCTGAACGAGGTTTCCTATTCATTCACGACTGCCGCTTTGGTGAAGAGGTTTGGTTTCCGTGGCCGGTCTTACCGCCGAAACGTCGCCTTTGTAAAGGCAACTATTTCGCCTCAAGATCCGGCCGTGCAAGCAGAAGATGCTTCGGTTGCCCGTGCCATGGCTATGATCGACCCAGATGTGAGATTGCCGACCCCGGCCGTTTAAGTTTCATATGATGCAATGTAGTTTTACTAAGTGAAACGTTAACATAGGCAAAACACTCTGTCAAGCATAAACTCGCCATCACGGTAACCTTTCAGTCTCGGGGGAAAATATTACCCCCAAACACGTCACTGCACGGAACGGAGCGACGCGGCCATCTTATCTGCCACGCTCTGAGATTGTTTCGCTGCGCTCGCAAGGACGTTCCCGGCGAAGACTCTCTCCGCGAGTAAGTGAATGGATACCCATCATGCAACAACAAACGAGCTGCGCGGGGAATTATCTCCGGGATGACGCTTTCATACGCGGCTTGACACGGAATCCGTCATGTGTCATCTTTTCCATATCCGTAGCACCAACGTCCGGCCGTCTCGAGACCCGGCGAACGCCCATGCGTAACGCTCATAACCAACCATGGAAATACCTGTTTCGCCGGACGGCGTACAACCTCACGAAGTCTCTCAACGAAGTTCCATGGACACAGGTCTGTATCCGCGTCACAGACCAGACTGATAAGGTTGGTTACCGATGACGGTTCGTGGAAGAATCCTGGCGATTGACGATGAAGTCAACATTCGACGTCTTCTGACCAACGAGCTGGAACAAGAAGGATTTACGGTAGTGACGGCCGAGACGGGGGAACAGGGTCTCGCTTTGGTCGCTGAAGAGAGCTTCGACCTGGCCCTGGTCGATCTGAAACTGCCGGCCATGAGCGGCATTGAAGTTATCAACACTATGATGAGCATGGCCTCCCCTCCTGAAACCATAGTAATTTCCGGACATGGTGATATCAAGGTAGCGGTTCAATCAATGAAAGTGGGTGCGCGGGACTTCGTCACCAAGCCCTTCAAGCTGAGTGAACTGATACCTCTGATAGATCAGGCGGTGAAGGAGAGGCGAACGCTTGAGAGCGGGGCACGTCCGTCGGTGTCTCCACGTACCCAGGACAAGCGTGCCATAATGTGCCCCAGCCCGGCCATGCAAGCAGTCTACGAACAGATCCGGAGGATTGCTCCCACCGATGCCACGGTCCTGATACGAGGTGAAACCGGTGTCGGCAAGGACGTGATTGCACGTGAAATCCACATCCAGAGCCGGCGAGGACAAGCTCCCTACGTCGTGGTCGATTGCGGCCTCCTTAACGGTAACCTTGCTGAGAGCGAACTCTATGGACATAGGAAAGGTGCGTTTTCCGGAGCCTTCGAGAACAAGCCGGGATTGGTTGCCGCCTCGGACGGCGGGACTATCTTTCTCGATGAAATCGGTAACATCGACCTGGACATTCAGAAGAAGCTTCTGAGGTTTCTGGAGACCAAGAGATATCGTCGAGTAGGCGACACATCGGAAGTGCCCGTAGATACCCGCGTCATATTGGCCACCAATATGCCCTTGAACGACGCGGCAAGAAAGGGCACGTTTCGATCAGATCTGTTATATCGATTGGACGTCCTCTGCATCCGGATTCCCCCCTTGAGGGATCGACCGGAAGACATTCCGCTTCTCGTGGAGTATTTCGTGAAGGCCAATGCCGAGCAAACCGGCTCTGCCGTGCGAATGACTTCTCAGGCCATGGACCTGCTTACCCATTATCCTTGGCCGGGAAACGTGAGGGAACTCAGGTCCGTGATCTTCAGAACCATAATCCTTGCTTCGTCGTCCGTAATCGAACCGGATGACTTACCCTGCCTTATCGCATCCGGAGATCGGCCGACGGAACAATTCGCTCAGAGCCTCGGTGAGATGGAGAAGAATCACATTGAACACGTCCTGCAGGAAGTCGGCGGCAATCAGAGCAAGGCTGCAAAGGTTCTGGGCATCAATCGAAGGACACTCTATAACAAGATACGCAAGCACAACATATTTGCCTGACTCGGAAGGCATCTCCAACACCCCTGTATTACTAATCCCAATTTATTCTCGTACTGCGAAGATTTCTGTGGAGATCGGCTCCTGAATTTCGGTTTGGTTGTGCATTCCGTGCATTCCGGGGACACGATCCCGGTTTGTGTCCCTCCGCTGCGCTCCGGCAAATCGGGTCATGTCCCCGGAATTGCGCGGTGTCCTATCCAGGGCAACAAAACCTGCTTTGGCAGCGCCGGCCTCCGTGCCGGTATTCTTCAGCACCGGCATTCTGCCGGTATCTTCCTCGAACGCGCCCGGCAGCGCCTGGACGCTACCGCGTGTTTGCAGAATGCGTGACCGTATTTATGCCATAGAACACTAAGGTCGTACGTAACGCCGTCGCCCGAGACATCGTTTGGGCAACTTCTTCCCAGTCTGCGCCGGCTCATCGAATCTCGCATTTTGGATTCTATTTCCCGTGATAAGCATTGATTTAAGATCATTGTGCCGTTCAGTTTTTTCCCAATTGGAGTCTGCCGGCAGCCCTCTCTCACGGATCTTCTCTCGCCGCAGTGCGGCACATGCCGTTACTCCATGATGTCTTGTCTTTGGCTATGTGCTTGATTTTTCCGGAATAAATCTCCTCGTGAATCATCCCGCAGACCTGAGGGAGGTGGAACACTACAGAGACGGCACGGTTGTTGCTTAGCGTGCCATACATGAGGGAGAAGTGCTATGGACCCAGGGGGCGGGGAGGAAATGCTGAGGAACAGGAAGGGAGGTGATACCGAACCACTGACCTCTTTCCATCGATCTTACGTCTGGTGAACCGGACCAGCCTTACCGGAATCGGATCACGACCTTGAACCGATCCTCCGATGATTCATCACCCGTGACCCGACCCGAGTCGGGACCGTCAACAACTTCCGAGAACGGAATAAGGAGTGGACGTATGGGACACTTTGCAGACACGAAGCGAACGATTAATGGAGAAAGGACCGAGTATCCCCTCAAGATGATGCATGCGTACCCACGGATAATCATCGGATGGGGCGCCCACACCATGGTAGGTCAGGAGGCACAAAACCTTGGTATGAAGAATGCGCTCATAGTGACCACCGGGTTGAAAGGGACGGGGATTGTCGACGAACTCCAAGGTATTCTGAAAAGTGCCGGTGTCGAATCCAGCGTGTATGACAACGTGACGGGGAATCCAAAGGACTACGAGGTCATGGACGGGTACAAGAAGCTCGTGTCCGACAGTTTCGATGGGCTCATCAGCCTCGGCGGAGGAAGCTCAATAGACTGCTGCAAAGCCATCCGCCTCGTTCATGGCCACGACGGTCAGGACGTAAGAGCATTCGAAGGAGCGTTCAAGGCCACCAAGCCCAACAAGATTCCCCATCTCTCCATAAACACCACGTCGGGCACCGGGTCCGAAGCATCCTGCTTTTCCATCATCAATCATACCGATGACATGTACAAAATGGCACTCTTCGATCCGAATTGCACTCCGAGTCTTGCAATAGACGATCCGCTCCTCCATCAGTGCATGTCGGGAGATATTGCCGCATACACCGGGATGGATGCACTTACCCATGCGGTGGAAGCTGTCGCTTCCCGCCTGCTCGTGCAGTCGGCGTACGGGCCGGGATTGTGGGCAATCGGGCAAATATTTGAAAATGTACGAGAATCATCTGCCAATCGCAACAATGAAAAGGCCATCGAGCAAATGGTCTGGGCCGAACTGGCGGCCGGAATCAGCTTCAACAGTGCCGGCCTCGGAATAGTCCACTCCATGGCTCACGTTCTGGGTGGACGGTACGACGCACCGCATGGTTTGTGCAATGCCATTGGTCTGGTTGATGTATGCCGGTACAACTTGGGCGCCTGCCCGGACCGCTACAAGATGATGGCCGAAGCCGCGCATATCGATACCAACGGTCTCACTCCGTACAAGGCGGGAGAGAAGTTCATCGACGCGGTGGAAGCCCTCCGTTCCGAACTCGGTATTCGCAAGAACTTCACGGACCTGGGCATGAAGGAGAAGGATTTGGACGTCTGCGCAAAAGGCGTACTCAATGACATCTGCACCGAAGGAAACCCCCAGGATGTGAGTTTCGAAGATGCGAAGAAGGTTTTCCAGCGTTGCATGGGTAAACCAGTGGACTTCGGCAACCGGTAAGTGTTCTGCCCAAGTAGGCGGAGCTTGGTCGCCCCCAAGGCCGATCCAAGTGCAGACGATGAACGGGAAATCGACTGAAGTCGTCATCGAGTCGGCCCACACTCTCTCCCGTCTGAAGGGAGGGAAACAAAAAGAGTGAACCGACCCTTTCAAAATCACGAGGTTACGAATCCCCGGATAGACCGGACACTATATACGCTATTCAACACTAAGTTGACCGTTTCATAGGTTCGGTTACGTATTGTCTCCTCGTTCCCGATTACGGCCGCCTGAGACGAAAAATCTCCGGGCACGGAGGCCCGGGCTACGAAAGACTTTCACCAAGCTTACTTCTGAACGTAGGGCGGGCGTCCCTGCCCGCCGTCTCCCCGGCGTAAGCCGGGGTCCGGAAAAGAAAGACCGGTTCCCGGCCTATGCCGGGAAGACGGTTCAGGATATGCAACCGTATTTATGAAATCGATTACTAAGGAGGAAACGTACGTGGAAGACAATTCAATACTTGGAATCGAACAAGAAGTAAACGAAGAGTGCACTGAAAAAGCGGAAGATCCCATGATCATGGAAGAGTACGACATAGAAGAACTCAGTGTGGACGGCATCTGCGGCGTTTACTAACCCGATTAGAGGTCCGTCCGATTCCGCTTGGAGACCCGCATGGGACCCGGCCCTATCCGGCCGTGGTCCCTGCCCCCCGTATGGGAGTTAGGTTCGGGCATCGAGATCTGTTCGTCCCCCCCAACGAAGCGCCATGACCTCGCAGTCACAACGGAATATGAGAATCCACCGGCGTTTCGGGTCAAAGTTCCCCCCCTCCCCCCTTAGGAAAAGGGAGGCCGAGGGGTTTTGCAGGTGAAGTCCGGGAGGACATAAGGAGAAACGAGTCATGTACACCAAGTCGGCATACCGGCTCTGCGAAGGCGTCCAGGTGAGACCTGAGAAGTTCGGGCTGCTCTTCTATCATTACGCAGGTCCGAAGCTCTATTTCGTTCCTTCCAACGATCTTGTGGACGAGAGCTTCTTCCACGGAGCACAAACACTGGACGATTTGGTCGTCGCCGTTCGGGATAGACGAGGGTGGTCGGAAAAGACGGCTGAACAACATCTGTTAAGTCTTTTGAAGCTTCTGAAATCAAAGGGTCTTGTACATGAGCAATCAATATGTTGAAGAGGGTCTTTCAGCTCCGGTGAATGTTACATGGGAACTGACATATGCATGCAACCTGTCATGTATCCACTGTCTTTCCGATTCAGGAAAGAGGCGCGACCGTGAACTGACAACGGAAGAGTGTCGCAGTGTCATCGACCAGATGTCGAGGAATCGCGTTTTTCAGTTCAACATCGGCGGCGGTGAGCCCTTTCTCAGGAATGATTTCCTTGATCTGATGGATTATGCTCATGCAAAGGGTATCGTCACGTGCATCAGTACGAACGGAACGTTGATCGACCATGAGGCCGTCGACCGCCTCGACCGAAATCTCGTCTATGTTCAGGTAAGCGTTGACGGGGCCTCCGAGACATCGAATGACATGATCCGAGGAGGGGGCAGTTTTGAACGGGCCATGAAAGCGATCGATCTGCTCACCGGGAGAGGCATCGAGGTGAGCATCAGTACCGTGCTTACGAAATTCAGCTTTCCGGAGTTGGACGATCTTTCCCATCTTGCCGCCTCTGTGGGCGCCAAACTTCGCGTTTCACGCTTTCGTCCCTCCGGAAGAGGCAAGGAAACATGGAACGACCTCAATGTTACCTCAGAGCAGATGATCCTCTTTTCCGACTGGTTGAGCGGACACCAACAGGTTTCTACGGGTGATTCATTCTTTTCCGTATCCCATGAGGATCGCAGAAGTTTGGGCCTGAACATGTGCGGTGCGTGCAAGCTGACCTGCGCAATCTCGCCGCTTGGTCACGTGTACCCCTGCGCATTTCTCCAGGAACCTGATTTCCTGGCCGGAAAGGTTCCCCAAGGGAGTTTCAGGAATATCTGGCAGACCTCATCCGTATTTCAAACATTTCGTCAACTAGAGATCAAGTCCTGTGAGAGCTGCACCAGATACGACCTCTGCCATGGAGGCTGTCCCGCCATTGCGTACCACACGCTTCAGAAGTTGGGGCTGCCGGACCCGGGTTGCCTTGCCAACTGTGTGTCGGTCAAGCCCTCCGTCGCAGCCGGCGGCTCCGTACACTCATGAGCGTTCAATCATATCGGAACGGGAAACCGTTGAGGGAGCACCATGTATGAACCCACGCCGCATGACTCGGTAGAGGATAAGGTCGACCGGCCCTTGAGCTTCCGCTTACGAAGCGGCGTTACGTGCCGGCTCGATTCCCATTCGAAACCGCAGTTGGTCTTGGATTTCCCCCTACGCTCCGTTGCCGTACATCATTGTTGGCGGCCGCTGCTGGAGCGCATGGCGACGGGTGATTTTGTCTCCCTCAAAGAGTTGGCCGTGTCCGTCCCCGGCATACCTCCTGAAAAGACGGAAGCCTTCCTGGAACAACTCGTCCGCAAAGCGTATTGCGATAGAAAGGGCATCACGGCGTTGCCCGGATACCCGTCCGTTACGATCGTTATACCCGTCAGAAATAGGCGGGAAGACCTCGCCGTCTGCCTCGACTCCCTCGCCAAACTCCGGTATCCTGCCGACAAGATCGAGATCATCGTCGTAGATGATGCTTCTTCGGACGACTCCCTGCAAGTCGCTCGGCGATATCCCGTCAAGACCGTTGCACTGAAAATCCACAAACAAGTCTCATATTGCCGGAATCTGGCCGCCCGGCAGGCAAGAGGCGAGCTTCTCGCATTCATCGACTCCGACTGCACGGCCGATCCGTTGTGGCTCAAGGAACTGGTTCCTACTTTCTGCGACCCTGCCGTGGGAGCTGTGGGCGGTATGGTGGATTCCTATTTTCAAGAAAAGGGGCTTGATCGTTACGAAAAGGTCAAGTCTTCACTCCAGGTAAGTACGTGGTTCAAACGATCGAATGAGAAGGAACAATTCTTTTACGTTCCCTCATGCAATCTTCTGATCAGGAGGAATCTGTTCCTGGAACTGGGAGGATTCCGAGAGGACCTGCATGTGGGGGAAGACGTGGATTTGTGCCGGCGGCTCCAGAACCATGGTGAGGATCTCGAATACCGGCCGGTCGGGACGGTCTATCACAAGCATCGCAACAGATTATTGCCGTTCTGCCGACGCCGATTCCAATATGGAACCTCGGAGTCCACCCTGCAGCAGATGCATCCCGACAGGATCAAGCGATTTCTTCTACCACTGCCGGAACTCCTCTTCTGGGTGCTCGCGGTCGCCTCGGCTTGGCTGTCTTCCATTCCGTTACTCTTCGTCGCAGCCGCCATTCTTCTCTTACAAACATGCCGGAAGTACGTGTATGTGCGAAAGCGGAATATTCCCATAGGCTACGCAGCGATAGCCGGTGCGGTTATCAGGAGCTCTCTTTCGCTCTTCTATCACGTGTGTTCGTTTGTCTCCCGATACTATTTGGTTATGTGTGCGGTCTTGGGGCTTTTCACGCCCTGGTTGATCGCCGGCGTTCTGTGCATGCATGGGTTCTCGGGGATGGTCGAGTACCGGATCAGGAGACCGCGACTTAATCCTCTGTTGTTCCTCACTTTTTACTCACTGGAACAAATCTCGTATCAACTCGGAGTGTGGTGGGGCTGTTTGAGGCAGGCGTACTTCAAACCGTTGATCCCGAGACCGGTTCTTACGGCTTGTCCCAGAATAAACCTATCACGTCGAGGGCTTCTCGGGCGAATGGTGTAGTCACGGGGCTTCTGCAATCGGGTGACATGATCCGATTTTGCGAGTGGCGTCAGGCTGCCCACCGAAACTCGGAATCGTGTCCCCCGATTGCACAAGCTCCTCGCTGCCAAGCGGTCTGCCGGTTCGCCCGTGCAAACGGAACAGATCGACCTTCTCAGCGGTCGTTTCTTGCCGAAGAAAGGTGGCCCAGTCTCTGACCATTTCTAACAAAGGTGCCACGCTGACCAGAGCATCGTTGATGCCTGCGATATGAGCTGAGGCACTTCTCAGGGGTATCGCGCGGGATCAGGTACCATGCGAGCCCGACCGGGATCATCGGTGTACTACTAATCCCCATTTTCTTGATGCACCGCGAAAATTTCTGCGGAGACTGGCTCCTGGATTCGGGTTTGGATGCACCCGGCGCCTGATAACCGGGAGCAACGTCCGGACCCTTTGCGTAGTACGATGGTATTTGCGAAACCCAAGCTCGTGCGTGACGCCGATCGCTGCAATCGCCATTCGGTTGCGGTTCTAACCGGTCTCTGTACCTCGCAAAAGAAGGTCGGCTGTTAGCGGTTCTTTCTTTGCGTCACATGATGCGGATGGCCCGGAACAACCACTAGAATTTGTGGGACAAGAAGGAGCAGGTCGTCCAGGCTTCTATTCATGACTTTCCTCCTCCTAGTGGTTTTGCGTGGATGGATAACGTATTGGACTTATTATCCCTATGATTCTGTAGATATATGCGGGAACTATTCGTGAGAGTTGGGCCTGCTTTTAGCGTGTGAGCGGATTTTGGGACTCCCCGTTACGGCGGGTGGAGATTTGGCGATGGGCATGTAGTCCAATGCAGATATTGTTGTTTTGCGTCATGAGTCGGTTCCTGTTAAAGGATCATTGATAAACTCAAGAAATTTTCTCCCTATAGGCAAAGTGGTTCCTGCCACTCGCATGTTTTGGTGGGCACTGTCCATAAAATAAGTTTCATGTATCAATTGCCGGTCCAACAGGTCTTTTCTTATTAGAGCTACGAGGTCCTTATCCTTTTCATATTCAGGGAAAATTCGGAAGAAATAACCCAACAGCTTAGTCTCCTCTATACCTCTCTTACCAAAGCCCTGCTTTTCATGCATGTACTTACCGGGATCGTTGATAAAAGCCAGGAATCGCAAGTGTAAAGGGGAAAAGATATCAATGAGGTTTAAGAAAATTTTGCGCATATCGTCTGAAGGTCTGCGCTGTAGCGCGCTATTAATAACCGCATTCAATAAGGCTTGACGCTTTTCCTCTTGATGATTTCTCATCCAAATCGTTATTGCCTCAATGATAGTGGAAACAAACTCCGGATCATCCTCATGTTTTGCCTCAGTTGGAAATGGACAAAGCCTCCGCTAAGATAGTCACAAGACAACGGAGGGAGTACCATGAGGAGGCGAAAGCATTACACCGGAGAGGAGAAGGTTCGGATTCTCCGAAAGCACCTTATAGATCAGGTGCCGGTATCTGATCTGTGTGATGAACTGGGGCTGCAGCCGACTGTGTTCTATCGATGGCAGAAGGAGTTTTTTGAGCACGGTGCGGCCGCATTTGAGCGTCAGGGCAACGGCAAGGAGCGCTGGTATCAGCGTCGGATAGAAGCCCTTGAAGGCAAGATCAAGCGCAAGGATGAGGTATTGGCTGAACTCATGGAAGAGCATGTTGCGCTAAAAAAAAGTCTTGGGGAGATCTGAGAGCCGGTTGGGTTCCTCACGACGTCAGGGATACCGTAGTAGATTTTGTCAACCGATGGGCTGATATGACGGGAATCACTGTCGTGTGTTTTGTGCTCTGGTTGGGGATCTCTAAGAGCAAATTTTACGACTGGAGATCCCGATATGGCATGGTCAACGAGCACAATGGGCGTATTCCGCGGGACTTCTGGCTTGAGGATTGGGAAAAGAAAGCGATCATCCGGTTTTACCATGCGCATCCCAAGGAGGGTTACCGGCGATTGACCTTCATGATGCTGGACCGGGACGTGGTTGCAGTGAGCCCTGCCACCGTTTGGCGACTGCTCAACAGGGAAGGACTTCTTCGTCGGTGGAATGTCAAGGCGTCGAAAAAAGGAACGGGCTTTCATCAGCCCTTGAGAGCCCATCAACACTGGCACATGGACGTATCTCATATCAACATCTGTGGGACCTTCTATTATCTGTGCAGCGTTCTGGACGGATTCAGCCGGTATATCGTGCACTGGGATATCCGGGAGTCTATGAGGGAGGCTGATGTGGAGATCATTCTGCAAAAAGCGAAGGAAAGGATGCCGCAGGCAAGACCCAGGATCATCTCCGATAACGGTCCGCAGTTCATCGCCAAGGATTTCAAGGAATTTATCAGGGTCAGCGATATGACGCACGTCAGGACATCGCCCCACTACCCACAGAGCAACGGGAAGATCGAGAGGTGGCATCAGTCGCTCAAGCGTGAGTGCATTCGGCCGGGTACTCCATTGTCCCTTGATCAAGCCCGGCGCATCGTGGGCCGGTATGTGGACTATTACAACAATGCTCGTCTGCACAGCGCCATAGGCTACGTCGCCCCCAAGGACAAGCTCGAAGGCCGGGACAGGGAAATCTTTGTTCAGCGGGATCGCAAACTCGACCAGGCAAGGGAGCAGCGCAAACTGCGCCGTAAAACCCGTCATGAACATGAAACGCGACAAGACCCAGGTCAGCATGCTATACTGAAATCGCCGAGTGAAACGGACACAGGCTCTGCTGGGAAGCAACCTGTCGAGGGATAGCTCGGCCAGGGCTCGTCGAGCCGATGGATCGGGCGCTGGGAACCGGTTCCTACGCCCGTCCTCACATCCATCCATCGGACGATAGACCCTGGCATGCCTCAGAAAATCCCCGCCCGAAGGGCGGAACAGAACGTCCATTCATCAACTCAGACTGTCTAAGAAAAAGAGGCGTCTGTCCAATTCCCGCTGAACCAGTACACTCAAGGTATTCAATTTGTATCGTCTTAAGTTGTTCATGGTGCTCATTTACTCGATCGGTGAGCAAACGAAAAAAATCTTCCTTTCGCTTCTCCAAGGGTGTCTTGAGCATGTCAACCAAATCTGTGGGGGCTAAGCCATATGCGAAGAATTGCGCGAGCGTCTTTCCTGCCGCTTTTATAACTCCTACTGCCATGTCTTTTGCTGTAGCTTCTGGTGGTGAAAGTTTTTCATCCATTGAGTATCTCCTTTTATCTTGATAGGTTGCGTCCAGCGAATTGAACTTGGATGCTCCAGCCACAACAGTATTAAAAGAGTTCGCTCCGTGTCTTTATGAGTGAGACCGGCGGACTTATAATGGGATTCCGCTGACCCGGAAAATCACTTGAGTCCAAATATTGCCGACAGGGTAGGGAAGTTCCCAAGTTCCGGCGCTGAAGTTCCGAAGTGCTGGGTACACCAAAGTGCTGGGTACACCATAACCAATTGCCCTTGCTCTTCTTCTTTGGCCCCGGTTTCTCTCTTCTGGGCCTCCGGCCAGTCACCTTCTCAAGATGGGCTATAGGCTCCTCGCTACCGAGCGGTCTGGCGGTTCGCCCCCGCAAACGGAACAAATAAGCCTCCTCGCAAACGCGTAAGTGCTCGGTCGGCTCGACAATGGCTTCCACAAATCCTTCTCGCTCGGAGGGCGTCACGTAACGCTCGAACTTCTCACGTTGGAGGACCTCGACCAATTCCTTGAGCGTTGCTGCCGATACGAGTATCTCTCCACGCCGCAAGGCGTGCTGAAAGGCTGGACTCGGCTTCGAGCACTCGAACGGCAAAGTGCTTACCAGTTGAGGGCTATTCCAAATATTTGAATACTTCCCCTGTCTCAACTGAGAATCCGGGAATAACATCCCCTCCGGTAAGGGCGTCCTTAGTAGTCAGGATCAGTTCCGATCCGTCGGACCGAAGGACCACAACGGTTCGATCATCGGGAACGACGAGCCACACAAGTCTGCATCCACTCTCGAAGTACTCGAGGGCTTTCTTCTTCATAGCCTTGACTGTATTGGACGGAGAAAGAACCTCGATTGCCAGATCAGGAGCGCCGTGGAGGAAACCTTTCGGATCTCGGGTCATATCGTGAAGACGAGCATTTGACACAAATGAGATGTCGGGTGATCGGAGATTGCCATTCTTCATCCAATATCCGAGACTCGCTTGATAGATGCGTCCCAAGTCGTAACGTATTACGTAGTTTGAGAGGATATTACTTAAGAGAAAAATCACGTCTTCATGCTCGCGACCGGCAGCTACCACGACAAGTTCTCCTTCAACGAGTTCATACTTACCGCCTACGTCGGGCAGGCGCATGATTTGAGATTCTGTCCATTCATGTTCGGCTGCGAGGTTCATAACGGGACCTCCTTGGTTGTTACAATCATCATATCGGCATTCCTTCCACAACGTCAACAAGCTTCACCAGATCAAAAACGCCATCACACCGTCACGATGCCCTGCGACACCAACGTGAAAAGAAACGATACGGCGCGCTGCAACTCGGCACCTTGAAACTTGGACAAGATCGATCGCAGGTTCTTCCTTCCGTCAATGTGCTTGAGCATCTGCCGCTCGATTGCGCCGACCGGGATGATGGCGCTCAAAGGAGATATCAGATAGTCGCCGAACCGTACCCGATGAATGCGTGGGGAATCGGTGTGCGCCCCCGAATTCATCTGAATTCGTTCCAGGGGATACGGAGAACGAAACAACTCTATGGAAAGCACCGGCCTGGGGGACATTGATTTGAGTTTCTTCTTTCTCGCCTGCTCGTCTGCGGCCTGCAGTCCGTCGATCAGCCTTTCTTCAGATCTCTTCTCTTCTCTCTTCAGGTGTTTGAGAATCCCGGGCCCCTGCTGAAAGTAAAGAAAGCTATGGTTCGTGGACAAGGCTCCCACGTACGGATATTCGTTTATTGCGTAGCTCTCCTCCAACCTCTCCAGGCGTGCATACAGCCTGTTCACCGCGCTCGCGGATATCCTCGTATCCGAAGTCCATACCGGCATCGGCGTCATCAGAAGGTTTCCGGCGTAACTGATCGAAGTGACGCCGTACGTCTCGGGGTCCTCGTGCATACGTGAGCCGGGTACCACCATCAAGAGTCCCACAACATAGTAAGAAACACGGTCTTGGTTTTCTTCGAGAAACCTTACGGTGTACTCCGCCTCGCTTTCAGTCTCCCCTGGGAAGCCGAAGATCCCCATGGCCTGGGTAGCAACCCCGTTGTCATAGAGATCCTTCATAACCTGACCGACGACCTTGATATCCTTACCCTTGTTCATCGCGTCGAGCGTCCTCTGGCACCCACTTTCCAGGCCGATGGCTACACTGTTCAGGCCGGCATCCGCCATGAGTTTGCACAGATCCGCGTCGAAACGCTTTTCCGCCCGCAGGTCCGTGTTCCATATGAAGTGCTTCCCTGAAGCAAGAGCTGCTCGGCTGAAGCGCTCGAGGTAACGGGGATCGACCACGTCGTTACTGAAGTTGAAGTGATTCGTGCGGTAACGCTCGGCAAGCGCGGACATCTCAGCCAACGCTTTCTCTACGGGAACCGTCTGATAGCGGCGCATGCGATTGTCGCCGTACCGATTCTGGCAGAAAACGCACTTTCCCCAGTAACATCCGCGGCTTATACAGTAGGGCAGCACGGTCTGGGGGATCAGGTACGCGTCGAGATCCAGATCGCTGAAGTCGGGAGGGGGTATTTCCGCCACATCAGGGTACGAGAGACCCTCGAAACGACTCACCATGCCGGTCGAGCGGTCGACGTGCAGCAGATTGGGTAATCCGTCCAATGCCTCGTCTGCCGCGAGTCGGTCCAGCAGGCCGGTGAACGCCTCCTCCCCTTCCCCGCAGACCACCGTGTCCGTGCATTTGAACAGCCACTCCAACTGAGGCTCTTGCATGAGCAGCACCCATTGCGAGAGATAAGCGCCTCCCATGGTTACGTGAACGGTTGGGAATCGTTCCTTGAGCATCTTTCCAAGGACCAGCGCCTGAACCGATTGTGAAGCAAACTCCATGGAAATCCCAACGGCTGTGGGATCAAACTCGGCCACGTGGGGGAGAAGAATCTTCTCATAGAAGCTCACATACGGATTGAGCGAACCATCGCAAAAGGCGAAGATGCCTACGGGCGAGTTGACCGACTGAGCCGAGGTGAAATCAGCCGCGGTAATCTCCGTTGGGAAGTGCACGGCCGACAGCAGCCGGAAGAATGCGTCCAGAACATGGCACGATCGTTTGTACTGGCGGTAGTCCTGAAATCGTCGGGCGTTCTTGAAAGTCTTGATTGCATCGGTGACCGCGTCGAGGTTCCGTTCGGTCCATGCAGCGGTTGTGAGCGTACCGTAGAGTCGCTGATCGTCGCTGTCCAGATGCCCCTTGGCTTCCAAGACATCTCTCGCTCGGGCGGCGCGGCGAGCGAAGCTTCTCAGCTTTCCCTGTTCGATAAGATAATGGAAGGCTTCGATCCCGAGATCACGGACCAATACCGTGTGTCCGAACGGCTCGGCAAAGGCCTTAAGATAGGCAAGCGCGGGATACGGTCCGGTGAGATCCCCCGGAGGCGGCTGCAACAGTATTGCGCCGGTATTGGTTCTCTCTTGGTTCATATGAGAAACCTCAGACATTCGACCATGGTCTTCACCCATGAGATGGTGGGCATAGCCCGCCCTGCAGCGCCGATTTGTAGGGGCACCCCTCTGGAGAGTGTCTCAAAACTGTCGGCTCGAAGTGAATCGTGCCACGATCTCCGCTGCTCCCCGGGTTTTGAGACAGTTTCCCTGTGGGTGCCCTCGATGAATATCCTAAGACCTCATGCTTCCTTACCGGCGTGCGATTCCGTATCCGTCGGTCGTCCACGGTGTTGAGGAGTTGAACCATGCGGGCGGCCATCCCGCGTTCTGCGCGGGACCCCTACGCCAATCCTGTGTGCCCGGATACACGTACCACCCCCCGGTACACGCACCGTAATGTAGGCCCCCTTTGGGGCGCCCGGCAATGCCGAGAACCTTCATGATTCGTTGCGGCTTGTTAACAGCCCAAGCCACGAGTATTGACCGCATTCAACCGGTCGTCGGCAAGAGGCTGGCGAGTTCGGATTCCTTGAGTGTCTCCAGATCCAACACCCGATACGATGGGTTGTTGAAGCGTTTGTACTCGGCGGAGTGACTCAGAATCGGAACGGTGTTGTACGTCTGAACAAAGTTGGCCACCTCCACGAGGAAAGCGTCCACTATTTCGGGAGCGAAGGCAAGTACCATGCCCTCCACCACAACCGAACGCTCTCTATTGAGATCCCTGAAGCGTGCCAAGGTAGCGAGAAAACGCTCTGCGCTGCCCCCGACTCTCTCGGCCGAATCCAGACACGCCTTGAGCAGAAGTGCGCATGCGGCATTCTCGTCATCCCTGAAACGCATTCGATAAGGACGAAGATTAATCCTGAAGACGGTGCCGGCCGGCGATACGTCTTCCAGGATGGGCCCATCGCCGACAGGCTGAGCTTGGAGCAGCTCCCTCGCGAGGTTATTCCCGAATGAGGCCGGATCGTCGATGCTGTGTCCGACACCGAACTCGCCCTGGTGCAAACATTTGTAGATGTCCGCAGGCGTATGGGCAATCGGGACCACAGAGCTTGAACCGGTTTGCAGGACGTCGTTCCGGCTATGATGCGGCACTTCATGCAATCGGTATTGCCTGACGGCGATCTCCTGAACCGCCCGCTCTGCACGAGAGCCGCCATGTCTTGTTCCGCTGTTTTCCATACCTGGTCACTGCTCCGTGAACAATAATGCATCCCATCGTGTACCCGTGATCCTCACGGCTATCCCCAATTCGCAAGAAAAGCGTTAACCTCTCCGGTCAGTGACGCGTCCTGGGCGACAAACGGGTCCAACAGCTTGACGTCAAGTCTGTTGGACATCCGCCGGAGTCTCCTGAACGGATGTTCGGCTCCGATCCGGGCTGGAGATGCGGCAATCTTGACGATCTCCCAATTCTCGACGACGACCTCCACATTCCTGCCTTCGGAACTTTGTATGATCATGCCTCGAATGCGGGCGCGCGTATCGGCAGGCGGCTCATACCGAGCTCTGTCGATCTCGTCGTCATCGAGAACTCTTGCTGTGAGTTGGAGTTGCCGACAGCGATTGAAGAGGCTGGTTTCCGGATCGAGATCATGGTAGAAAAAATCCGTCAGTTTGCACCTGTGATCGCCCCAGCCCACCCCCTTTTCTCGCTGTACCCTGTTGATCAGCCAAAGTTTGAGTACCCAATCGAGCTTTGATTTCAAGTTGCACGGGTCCTCTTCCAGCGTACCCGTCGTGAGGGAGACCTCCAGCCTTTCCAGGCCGTCGATGGTAAGTGCCCACTGTTCCAGGATCTCCTCCTCGTCTCGACTCACATCATTGCAGTCGAAGAATCGCCGTGCTCTATCCAGATAGAGTTGCTGCACCTCCAAGGCGGTAATGCGGCCATGACCTTCGACGCCTATCGGACTGTTGAAACCGTTGGAAATGGCCTTGAGTGCCCGAACCGGCGCGGACAATGCGGGCATGTCTTCGAGCGCGCCATCTTCCAGCAGCCTGAGTACCAGTGCCGTGGTGCCTATCTTCATCCATATGGCGTATTCCGACATATTGGAATCGCCGACGATGATGTGAAGACGCCGGTTCTGACCTTCCCGCGGGATCTCCCGCTTTCTCACGTTGATGATTCCCCTCACCTCGGAGGTGCGGTCGCTGAAGACCCGATCGACAAAATCGGCGCGTTGAGTCAGTTGATAGGGTGGGTAGCCGCTCTCATACCGAGGCATGACTTTGCCGGAGCCTGTGAAGATCTGACGGGTTACCAGGAAAGGCACAAGGGCTCCAATGCCCTCCATTGCCGCCGGGGTCACCAGATAATTCTCGTGTCCGCCGTACGTCGTCCCGAAGGAATCTACGTTGTTCTTGAACACCTGGAGTCTCCCCCCCCGCCCGCTCCCGGCTAAGAGTATCCTGGCTCCCTCCGTGAGGTCCAGGAGAAGCCGGTCGCCCGCCTTTTCGTAAGCGACGAGGTCTTTGGGGGTCCTGCACTCCGGGGTCGCATACTCCGGATGTCCTCCCCGATCAATATAGAAACGGCCGCCGTTGCCAAGAAACTCACCCGCGGAAACGTATCCCTTTAACGCGAGGGAGGAGACCAGCAGTTGAGTGAGGTCCTTAATCCGGTCCAACAGTGCCTGGTCCGTGAGGCATTCACGGGTCGGCCTGCCCTCGGGGCAATACATGAGGGCATATTCGCACTCGGTACCCAGGATGCGGTTTTTCACAACTATCTTATTCCCCTTCCACCTGCCTGAACTCGTCGAGGAACTCTTCTCCGGCCTTCTCCAGGACTCCTTCTATAAAGTCGTCCAGTTCGTCAAGCTTCTGTTTCATGTCCGGAGAAACCTGCGAAGATGCGGTCTCCTCCAATGACTCGTCCCTTTTCTTCTCTCTTTTCTTTTTGGGTTTCTGAGCGAATCGACTCTCAGACATACTGTATCTCCTTGTCCCAGAGAGGAATCCCCGGTCATTCACGCTCACCTGACTGGAGAAATCGTATCAGTTCTCTGGAATTCTCGGCTTTTTCCAGGATATCTTGGCACAATGCCTTGGTGCCTTTCAATGGGTTGAGGAGGGGAACCATACGATGCACATCGCCATGGTCGAATCCCACGACTTCCCAATTAATTAGATTAACCTCTTGCGGGAATTTTTCCACACATTTTCCACGGAAATGTGCCCGAGTATCCGCGGGAGGTTCGTTAACGAACCGAGCGATATGGGAATCCGACAGTAATCTCTCCGTAAGTCCTTGCCTCTGAAGACGCGAGAAAATCCCTTCCTGGGGCAAGATATTGTGATACTGAAGATCGAGCACGCGAAGCCCCTGAGGGTCCCATGTCCGATTCTTCCCCTCACGAAACCGGGTGATGAACCACAACTTCAACACCCAGTCCAGCCTTCTCGCCAGCCCCAAGGGGTCGTCTTCAAGCCTCAAGTCTTCCGATAGCTTGAGGGCCTCCAAGCCGTCGAGGGCGTAGGTCCACTGCTCCAGAATGAACTCAGCCTCAGGGATACCCGGATCCGATCCTTTCTCCAAGTAATCGGACGCCATCTCCAGAAATGCCCGCTGAATTTCCACGGCCGTGAGTCTTCTCCCGTCAACCAAATCCACGGGAGCCGTGAAATCTGCGGAAATCCGTTTGACAGCGCTCAGCGGATCGGCCAGAGCTAGATCTACACTCAGGAAGTCGTCCTCCATCATCTGGAGCACCATTTGGGTGGTCCCAATCTTGAGGAAAGCCGAGATCTCGCACATATTGGCATCCCCCAAGATGAGATGGAGGCGTTTGAAGCGTGTACCGTCCGCGTGATGTTCTTCTCTCGTATTGATGATGGGCCGGGCGTACATTGTCTCGACGCCGAAGATCCGTTCCAGGAAATCAGCGCGCTGGGAGATCTGATACTTCGTCTCGCCGTTCTCACGGCCTTCCCCGCCGATTTTTCCCGCTCCCGCGATGACTTGGCGGGTGACCAGAAAAGGAATGAGGCCTGTCACGGCCTTCTCGGGGTTGCGTACGAAATATTCCTCGTGTGCGGCGGCATCGACGAGGTAGTTCTCATGACAACCGTAGCTGTGCCCCTGGTAATCGACGTTGTTCTTGAAGATGGAAACTTCGGAAGTTGGAAGTTCCTCTTTCATGGCCTCCAGCGCTTCGAGGAGAATGAGTTCGCCGGCCTTGTCGCAAGCCGTTGCGTCTCTGGCGCTCAGGCATTCGGCAGTAGAGTACTCGGGATGAGCGTGGTCGGTGTACAACCTCGCTCCGTTGGGCAAGACCGTATTGATGCGCAGGTTATCCTCTTCCGAAATGATCTCCTGATTGGTGCTCTTGCTGAACAACCCGCCGCGTATGTCCTGAAACGGCGTTTCATGTGCGTAATCCCAAAGGAGTTTCATGCCGGGCCGGCGCAGCCCTTTGGCCCGCGCGTACGAATTGATTAGGAAAGACGAGGCCTGAAAAGGCGTCAACCGGTCCGCGCCCGTTACTTTCAAGGCATATTCCTCCTCGATCCCGACGACTTTGGGGATGCTCATACGCCCTCCGGATGATCGTTATCCCTACCTATTTGAAACGATCCGCCAAATCCACATACTCTTTCCGGGCCCGTTCCGCTGGTTGCGGCATGCAGCCCCTACGGAACACCGAACGAACCCTCACCACTCGTTCTCCCCCTTTGCCGATTATCCGATACCACTCCGAGGGATTGGTGTTGCTCGGGAGTTCTTCATTCTCCTCGTATTCGTGTCGAAGAGCGCCAAAGAGGTGCTCGATGGTGATACCTCTCTTCCCGGTGCTGATCAAGTCCTTGACCGCGGCCAGCTTGGCTCGATTCACGATGTGCTCGATGATTGCTCCCCCTGCAAAATCCTTGAGATAGAGCACTGTTCTGGTACCGTCGGCATATGTGATTTCGAGGAGTTCATTCTCCGGTTTCAGACCGTACATTTCTTCCACGACTTGGTCAATCATCCACGCTACCGCTGCGGACGCGTCCGAAAAATCGTTCTCTAGTGAAGGATCGAGGGGAAGTTCCGTTTTGAGATACTTGGAGAAGATCTCCTTCGCCGCAGCCTTGTCCGGTCGAGGTATGCGGATCTTTCTGTCCAAACGGCCCGGCCTGAGAATCGCGGGATCGATGAGATCCTCCCGGTTGGTCGCACCGATGACGATCACGTTCTCCAGGGACTCCAGCCCGTCAAGTTCCGCAAGGAACTGCGGCACAATGGTCGATTCCATGTCCGAAGATATGCCCGACCCTCTGACACGGAACATGGAATCCATCTCGTCGAAGAATATGATCACCGGGGTATTGCTGCTTGCCTGGTTTCGTGCCCGTGCGAAAAGATCCCGGATGGCCTGTTCCGTTTCTCCCACATATTTATTGAGGAGTTCCGGACCCTTCACGTTTAGAAAGTAGCTCTCTTTCTTCTCGCCGGTCTCTTCTTCGATCCGTTTGGTCAGGCTGTTGGCCACGGCTTTTGCCAACAGTGTCTTTCCGCACCCCGGAGGGCCGTACAAGAGGATTCCCTTGGGCGGAACCAGTTGGTATTCCCTGTAGTAATCCGGGTACAGGTGAGGCAGTTCAATGGCTTCCCTCATGAGCTGGATTGCTTCATCGAGCCCCCCAATGTCCGCGTAGTCGACGTCCGGAACCTTCTCCAGAACCAACTGATCCATCCCGTGTTTGGGGAGGATGCTGTAAGCGAACAAGGACTCGGTATCGTACTCGATATTGTCACCGGCAAGGATCTTGACGGATGAGAGCGGTTCGGCCCGGGTAAGGATGATTGTCTCGTCGCCCACGGTTTTCACGAGCAACTTCTCGTCATTGAGAACCTGCTGAACATTGGCCAAGCACCCGCAAACCAGTTCAAATCCTCTTGCCTCTATGACCTGAAGATCGTTGTCCAAGAGAAGATACTCACCCTTCTTAAATCCTTCTGCGGATCTTCGTCGTTGCGTACGAATCTCCCTTATGGCATGAAATGTGCCTTTGGGAAGTTTCTCCCGATCCTCCTCTACGTCGTCCGTGATGACTTTGGCATCGTAGAGCCTTCCATGATGCTTAATGACGACCGTATCATCCTCTCTCCCCTGTTGGACGAAGACCCCGTAAGGACAGGCCCTGTCCGCATTCCGGTCGGTATTCGGCATGATATTCCGCATTTCCATCCTGGACTGATGCAAGGCCTCGGCCAAAAGAAGCCTTTTCCTCTCGGACTCCCGGAATTTGGATTCCATTGAATCGTCTTGCGCCGGCGTGTCGGGGAGAGTGCAGGCATCAGCTTCACCAACTATTTCCTCAACAACCTGTTTCCGCCTCGACAGTCGCTCCCTCTCCGAATTGCTTCTGCCGCTCATCTCTTCTTGTGCCATCAGCGTTTCCCCTCCTGGATGCTCCAGGGAATTCATCAGATTAATTCAAAGAACGCCGACTTCCTGCACCTCGGGCGTTGCACCGATTTAGTGCCGCATCGGCTTTCGACATTGTTACGCATTTGAGATAGTCCAACAACATAATACATCCAACAATCAGTATAGTTCATATGAGCCCGACAAGGAAGCATTCAGCCTGCCCGGAAGACGCTTCCCTCCGCTCCCCGCAAGTTGAGAGGAGCGAAGGGATTTGCCGGAGATCTCCCAAATCCCCCCGTTGCGATTCCGGGCGGTTGCGCCTGTCCCCGCAAGTGCTCACGCCTGGAGATCATCTACGGGCATCGGTTCCGGACATGCTATCGGCATGCAGCCCTCAGCGTGACCCGACCACGGTTAAGGTAGCTGTTTCGTTGTGCAACCTACAATCATTACCCGTCGTGGATGGACAAAACTCCCCGTACGTATAGAATCCGATAACAGGGACGCTACGGCCAACTACCTTGGAGATCCGTTCGGTTTCTTCTCTCGTGCGGGGCCCTAGAAGTATTTTACGTGCCATACACGAGTAGAAGAAGGACATGGACGGAACGACCCCGCCGAGGGAATCCATTGCTTGTCGTGCCGCTTGGGTGGACGCATCGAGAAGTGAGGCGGCGGTTCCGCCCGTAGTCAAGCTAATCTTGCTTCCTTGGGGGATTTCCCCGGCGAAGCTCACAGACCCTTCGTACTCATTCAACGACATGGGGGCTCGCAAAACCGGATTCTCCCCGAGGCTTCCGGCTTCGTTCACAATCCCAAATGGGAACTGAATACCCACGGCAGGGAGCTTAGGTGCCAGGGGACCCAAATACCGTCGGTACACGGCCAGTGCCGGTTCACCATCCAATTCATGCACAACGTTTCCTGCAGCACGAGTCACCGTCCTCGGCATGCCCGACGGGAACCAGCCGCTCCGAACGCCCGTACCCACATGAAGGTCACCGGAAAAGGAGATTGCCGCGATAGCATCCGTCAAGACCTTGTTCCCAACGAATTGCCATGTCTGTTTCATGGCCCTTGCATCCCCAGCGGCGCCCCCACATATCGGTACCTGGGGTCCAAAAACCGACTGCATTCCTCGAAGGATCGCACATCCGTTTCCCGTCAATCCGTCCGAAAACAGCTGTATATGACGCGACGCCCTGGGCAGCTGCTGAGCAAGGCGCCTGCCGGCGCTCTCACTGTTGGATCCGATTTGGGATGTTGACGCAACCTCGAAGCCGACAGTATCCGAGACTACTCCCCCGAGAACCACAGACCCAGTGCTGAACCCGCTTGTAGAGATTTCGCCGTCGGTTGTGCACCCCACGAGGTTTTTCGTACCAACTGCTTCGACTACGCCTGCCAACATTTCCTGCATGCCGTCTCCCGGTTCACAGAACAGCCAGCACGCCTTGGGATTTCTTCCAAGTCCCTGTACCAGTCCTTCTCCCAGAATCTTGCCTAGGTTCTTGGAAAAAGGCTTCTTCGCGCTTACCGTAGCTCCCTTCAACATCTGTCTTCCCTCCTGCCAAAGATATTAGGCCGCAATGCGGCTTGTACGGACATTGCTCAAAGGGAGTGAAGAGCTTGGGCCCGTTGGAAACCCTTAGGGTCTGTCCCAAAACAAATCTTGCAAGTTGATTCCGCCGGTAGCGACCCGGCGTCTCTGTCGGGCGCATGATCAAAGAGTACCGGCGCGGAGGCCGGCGAGACCAAAGCAGGGATCGTTGCCTTGAATGCGTCACCGTATTTGAGCCATGGAGCACTTAGTGTCCTTCTTCTTGTCGACGGTGCGGCTACATTCTCCCAACAAAACCGGTTCCGGGCAGACGTATCCGGTGCCTGCCAAATGTCTATTTCTTCCTTCCTTTTCCGTGATACATGGATTGGGTGAGTTGGTCGAACTCCTCTCGATGCGCCAGCCATTCGACCGCTTGTTGCCTCTCCCAGCCACGTTGTTGGCAAACCAAGTCCACCACGGATCCGCCCACATCATGGCAGGTCTTGCACAAAAACGTGTTCTTGGCGACGTTGAAAAAAAGCGTCAAATGATTGCCGTTGCAGTGCCTCTCAGCCTTAAAGCATTTTCCCATGTTGCCCCGGACTTTGATCCCCAATTCCACGGCCACCTCGGTGATGCGGGAGGCCTTTTCTATTCGTTTCAGTTCCTTGTCTTCCATGGTTCCTCTCTGGAGCCCAACCACGACGGCTCAGTGAATCGGCGTCTTATGCTGTTTGAGCATCGCTATCCTGAGACGCATCTTGTCTTTCTCGTCCTCTTTGGGAATCAGGTCCAAACATCTCTCCAGATCTTTTGCGGCGCCGTGATAATCACCCACGGATTCATAGTACGCCGAGCGTTCAAGGAGTTCCTGAACCGCATCCGGTGCCAGCATGATTATCCAGTGCAGCAGCGTCAACGCCCGCGGCGGGTCGTTCGTAGAGAGATAGATACCTTTGAGATTCCTCATGAGTCTCACGAGGATCTGCTTGGGCCAGGTCGGATCGAGGAGACTTCGATTGAACACCGTCGACATCCCCATATGCGATCTCACGATACGTCGACATCCGTCTTCCGTGAGGATCTCACCTTGGTTGAACGGGTCAATGAAGATCCGCCCCGTGTCGGTCAACAGCCCGACTATGAAATGGCCGGGCAAACCGATTCCATAGGTTCGGAGACCCGCCCTCCGGCCTACCTCTATGTAGATTATGGAAAGTGTGATGGGAATTCCGAGCTTTCTCTCGAGGACCTCGTTGAGATAGCTGTTCCTCGGATCGTAGTAGTTGTCCGTGTTTCCTCGAAATCCTTCTTCTTGGAACAGAATCTCGTTAATCAGCTTCACCAAGGATTCCGGCTCGTTCGGTTCCCGGATTCTCCGCCCGAGCCTCCTCGCCATGTCATCGACCATGCCCAGGTAGTATGATCCGTCCATCGACGGATACTGCAACCGAGCAATGAGCAGTGCGGAAGGAGCAAGTTCGACCGCATGATCCTCCATGGATGCGATTCGGGCGATCTCATCGGTTATGTCGTGTTTGATGCCCACAACTCCGTCCTTTTCCGTGTCTATCCAATGTCACTAGTGGCACGGTTACGAAAATTCGGTCTAGTGTTCTTTGGAGACATTCAGCATCGGCCATGGTAGGGTCCCGTGGGACGGGCATCTTGCCCGTCGTCTCCCCGGCGAAGGCCGGGGTCCAGAGAAAGAAGACCGCTTCCCGGCCTACGCCGGGAAGACGGACGGTCCTCTGTGCCGGCTCGGTTCCACATTTCCTGTTGTGCGTTCGTCTCGCTACCAAGCTCACGCCTGGGATCGAGTGGGCTCCACGAATGACGGAAATTCGCGACCGCATGCATGCATCGCTCTATCAAATCCCCAACAGGCGGCATGCGTTTTGCCCGAGAACTTTTTGCTTCTCCTTTTCAGTCAGGAAGCTGTTTGCTTTAAGCCCGTTAACAAGGTATTCCAAACTCACTCCCGCAGTGAGCGGCAGCGGATAGTCCGTTGCAAAGAGGATTCTGTCGAAGGTGATGGTCTTTCGAATCTCCTTTATAACCATCTCCTTATCCAGTATCCAATCCACCGCGGCGAGATCCGCATACACGTTGCGGTATTTCTTTCCCAACTTAAGGGTTTCTTGGAGCCAAATGCCCGGTATGAAATTGCTATAGGCCCCGGTGTGCGCCAGGACAAGAGGTACGTCCGGATACTTTTTGACAACAGGTTCCCAGTGGAGGGGATTTGCATCCTGACTGAGCTCCAGGATTTCGAACGGACCGGCTCCGCAGCCGCTGTGAGAGAGAACCACGGAACCGGTGTCTCGGCAGTAATCGAACAGAACCTTCACATTCTCACACTCCGATGGATTGAAGAATTGTGAGAAAGGAAGCAGTTTTATTCCTCTCAGCCCCAATGCTCTGATTTCCTCGAGCGTCTGTTCCACGTATTCCCGGTCCTTTGAGAGATTCACGGAGCCAAAGCCGATAAGTGTGTCCGGGTAATCCTCTACCCAATCCGCCACATCATGATTGGTGACGTGAGTGGGAGAATAGAGGCTCGCCCTGATCTGTTTCAGCATGTTTTCAAAAGGCACGCGGGTTGCCTGAGGGCTTCCTGAATAGGCCTTCTCGAGCTTGGCTATGATTTCGGGCCGGTCCGCGTCCGTCGGATCCGTGTCGGTGGCAAGGATGACCCCATGCGTAACTCCGGCCTTCCTAAGATCCGTAAAGAATCTCATATCCGGCATCTTGGGATGAATATGGAAGTCCACGATTGGAAAAAAGTCCAGGTTCGACCGCAGATCCGTCGGATCGACGGGATCGTTCTTCGAGGAGTTCAACTCACCGTTCTTCACCGCCCCCTTTCCGCGGACCAAGGTGTACCCTTCTGATTCGACCGAGTGATGCAGCGCCTGCAAGGCAATGGTGACACGATATTTCACCCTGAAATCGTCCAGTTCCGACAGGTGCGAACGCAGTCTCTCGATCAATCCCTGGATCGCGTCCTTGTCTGCGATTCTGAAAAGCTTCCTCACTACCCTCCATCGCACGTCGGGAGGGTCATGGACCAGCGCATCGACAATTTCGTCCTCGTTGGGCAAGGGGGGAAATCCAACGTAGCATTCTTTTTCTTTCATTTGGCCTCGCTCGGTTTACTCGACCGCGGTGCTGCTCTCAAGAACAGTTGGGGTGTGTGCCGCCTACACATGCAGTTCGAGACGTAAGCGGCAACACCGAAAGAGGTTTAGAACGGAAGCTTGCCCGTTACCATCAGTGAGAACGCAGGCAACCAAAGTCCCACAAACGCCCACACGATGAGAGACCAAGCCAATGCAGCGGCGGGGAACTTCCCGTACGCGTTGAGCCAAACCTCAAGAGTGAGTATCGTATAGCCCAAACACGCCAGAGCGAAGAAGTTGCTCTTCGCCACCAGCTGCTTACCGTCCGCGAGTACCGGGCCACCGGTGAAGAAGACGATCATGTAAATCGCGGAGACAATAGCGACTGTTAGGCTGACGTTCCCAACGGACCGAAGGTCCTCCAGACCTGCCAACAATGCGTAGGCCACCGTGCAGTAGAGCAGGCCGTGCACGAAAAGCAGGCCCGCTGTGAACGGATCCTTGAAGACGGCAGCCTGAAGAATCGCTCCGATTACGACGACTGCACCGACAAATCCGGTAGCGGCACCGGTTCCTTTGGCTTCACCTTTCCCCAGAAAGAGGATTGCGACGGGCAACCACATCACACTAATGGCAACCAGAATTGCCAACGTCATTGAGTCACCTTCCTTTCGGTTAGAGGATAAACGTAATCTCTCCACTCCTCCCCCACTGAATATGGAACTGCTCCATATTGGTGGGCCCAAGCCACCTCAAGAGATGTACCAACCCCCTTTCCTCAAGGAATCCAGTGACTGCACTCTTATCCTCCAATTCTTGGACATATATCGGCTGCAACCCTACTCGCCGGCAATCCGGCCCATGTCTTGCCGGCCCGTCTATCCCGTTTCACGAACACTGTCGTGGATTCTCGCTCACAGAGATTGATTCGTCGTTTCACGCCTCGCACAGACATCGTCGACGATATCTTCAGCGCGCGCTGCAGTCCGCGGCAATCTCGGCAGACTGTAGGTCGGGCCGTGCCCGCCGTCTCTCCGGCGAAGGCCAAGGTCCGGGAATCCCGCTTTCAGCAGGACTGGATTCCGGCCTACGCCGGAATGACGAAACGCCGGAACGCGTCACGACATTTGTGGAATCGACTACTTGGAAGAAGATTCGAACCAACCGCCACCCTCCCCACGCTTATGCAAGATTTACGCCGGCAGACACCCCTTATCGCAACCAACTCCGCCGAGAACTCAGACCTTCGAACGTGTCCGTAACTACCAGCTATTACCTGTGATTTCCCTTCCCGACCCAAACGAGATTCAGTCCCATCGTTTCACCCCAAACGCACCGGCCGCCTGCTCGAACGTCGGAAGAAACCGGCCCCTACCCTTTTTTGCCCCACAAGGCCCCACCCACGCTTTTAACGGGTTATTTCAGGCTGTTGCCGGAGCCCCCCTGTCTCCAAAATGGGGATTTGATTCCCAGAATAAGGAACGTACTATAGACCCGCCGTTTTCGATACGGTCTAATTCCGGCCCTCTCCATACCAACCCGCCGTGACTTCCCCCCAAACCCGCGGCCATGGCACATAACTTGCTATTAGTGCAGCAAACGTCTCCTCACGGCGAGGGAAAGAACCTCTCGGCGGCCGCCACACTCAAGCCGCCGAGAGGAATTCTCGGAGGAGACAAACCCATTCCGCTTTCGGCTGTGGAATGCTCCGTCCAGTTCCGTCTTTCAGGCAATGTCACGGGGTGTTCCGGGCAGAGGAGTAGCTTCACGTTTGGTTCCGCCCTTCTTGGGCACGGGGGTCTCTATGGTCGATTATCGCCCCTTGAGGCGTTCAGTGGGCACTCGAAAGCTCTATGATCGTGTGGTCTCAACAATATGTCAGGAATGCACCGTTGGTTGCGGGTTGCTTGCCTACGTGCAAGACGACCGGATTGTGGATATTCAGGGAGACGAGGCTCATCCCGTTGGTAGAGGCAGGCTCTGTGCCATGGGTACGGCATTCCTCCAGGCTTTCGACAACCCGGATCGCATTCAGGCGCCGGCCGTCAGAGAGTCGCCTCAGGGTCAGTTCGATCAGATGGAAGACTGGCCGGCGGCTTTGGATGCACTGGCGGACGCTCTACGCAAAGTACGGGAACGCCACGGGCCGGAATCCCTGGTCATCGGCTGCGACCCCGAGGCCGGCCCTGATTTCTACTATGGTGCAAAACGTTTTGCCCGGCTGTGGGGAACACCCTATGTCTTCGAACCGTTTGAGGAACCCCGTGCACCCTGGCCCCCGGACCTTAACGCTCCTTCCGGCCCCTCTTCCGACTGGATCCGAAGCCGGGTTCTGCTGCTCGTAGAGTCTGATGTGGCATCGACGCATCCTATAGCAATGAGTTGGATCATGGAAGCTCGGCGTCGGGGAGCCAAAATCGTGGTGGCCGACTCCCGCTTCACCGCCACCATGTCAAAGGCCGATGTCGGCCTGTTAATCCGCCCCCAAAGCGGTAACCGTCTCGGCACGGCCATTTTGAAGATGCTCCTGGAAAGCGATTCGTGCAGAACCGACCTCATTGAGGCGGGATTCTCAGAGCCGGCGTCATGGAGGGAATCGTTTTCAACGGTGACGCTTCAGTCGCTAGCCGATGAGACCGGCTTATCGGTGGACCAACTCGACGAATTGGGACGGTTGCTCGCCGCGCGGCGAAACACAACGGTAATTACGGGCAAGAGACTTGCCTACTTGCCTCATTACGGCATTTGGCTCACTTTGTCTGCTGCCGCAGGGTGGGTCGCCCCAGGCGCAGGATGGTACCCATTGGATTCGGGGAGACCTGAAATCGACGTGTTGGGCGACATAGAAGAAGAATCCGGGAAGATCTTGGATTGGCTCTACGGAGATCACCACACGTTGGCAACCTACGCCTTGGAAAAGGGGATCTCGGGCGAGCACCCTCCCCTGAACGCGGTGATCGCTTCCGGGAACTGTCTGGAGACCTTTCTCGCCATTCTGGGAAGAAATGCCCCGGACATGGACCTCATCGCACATTTCGGATCCTACCCCAACGGGACCTACAGCTTGTCCCACATGGTCTTCCCGGCTTCTGCATGGGCTGAACGGGACACCTTGTGCTTCAACAACGACCGAGCCGTTCAATGGGCACCGAAGATCTTCGATCCCAAGCCGGGATGTCGATCCGGCCTGGATTTCTGGATCGGCCTTGCGCAACGCTTCGGCTGGGAGGAGTTCTTTCCCTGGATCGGCGACGATGGACAGGGCGATCGCCGAGCATTCTTCAACTGGCTGCTCAAACAGAGCTCCGTCACGGCAGGGCTCACGGTGGATCAGGTCACGTCCGTGACCGAATCACATAAGACGGTGACGTGGCCTTCAGACGGTGAACGGGTTCTCAAGCCTGATTCGCCGGTATTTCCGACCGCGGATGGGAAAATCGTACCTCAGGATGCGGACTCGCCTGCCGAGCCGGAACCGCAACCGGATGAGCGGTTCCCTCTGGGCCTCGAAGTCTCGCCCGTAGTCTTTCGGGACCGGAACACCGGCTTCTGGTGGCCATGGACAAGGGAGTTGGTGAACGACCAAATCGTTCAGATCAACCCGATCACCGCCCAGAAGCTCGGAATCGAGAATGGAGAGGAAATCGTCGTGGAAGGCCCCACGGGAGATATGCAAGGCACGGCCGGTCTTACTCGTATGGTTCAGGAACGTATGGTCGCGGTGCATCGCGGATTGAACGGAAACCGGGTCCTCGTGCGCAAGAGGGATATGCCGAGTGAAGAGGCGATCGACATTCTGAGAGAGGCGACGACATGAATGCGGTAAAGAAAAAGGTGACAAAGAAGAACGTGCTGCTCGCCGACTCATCGCTCTGCATAGGATGCTTCAGCTGCCAAGTGGCCTGCAAACTGGAGCATGACCTTCCCCAAGGCCCCAGGACCGTCAAGATAATCAGGCTGGGACCGGTGGAACGCAACGGTAACCTGGTCATGGACTATCTTCACCAGACATGTCTTCATTGCGAAGAACCCGCGTGTGTCTACGCATGTCCCACGGGAGCCATGCAGAAGAGAGACGACGGCATCGTCTTTTCCGACCCGGATCTGTGTATCGGTTGCCAGACATGTGCCGTTGCCTGCCCGTATGGCGTTCCGCAACTAAACACGGCCAACGGGAAGATCGCCAAGTGTGACGGGTGCCGCGAGAGGGTGGACCGGGGTCTCTGGCCGTCGTGCGCCCTCAAGTGTCCGACGGGTGCACTTACCTACGGAACCAGGGAAAGCGTGGTGCAGGATCGGCGACACAGAGCCGCTACCATAATCGCTCAATCATTCTCCAAACCATAGGACTCCGTAATGTTAAGACTCACCGGCAAACCATCCGAGCGGGACTTCTTGAACGAAATGATCGAGAAGAGCGGACAGAAGCTGCTCGACTGTCTTCAGTGCGGAAAATGCACCGGGAGTTGCCCCGTGGCGTCCACCGAGACGGGAGGTCCAAGGCATCTGATAGCCCAGATCCTCTCCGGCATGAAACAGGCGGCCCTGGAAAACCCCATGTGGTGGAACTGCGTGAGTTGCGGTTCGTGTATTACCCGTTGCCCCGTTGAAATCAACGTCTATGAACTGGCCACGGCACTCTGCGAAACAGCGGCTCGCGAAGGGGTCAAGCCGGCCGAACACGAGATCCACCTGTTCGAGGATCTTTTCCTGAAATCGGTTCGCAAATACGGTCGAGTCAAAGAGTTGCGCACCGTGGCTCTGTTCAACCTGATGACGAGGAACCCTCTGAAAGACATGGACAAGGGGATCACCCTTATGAAGAAGGGAGCCATTGGGCCTTTTGAGATCTTCAAATCCGGAAAAAAGGACGAGAAAACGGCCCGAATATTCCAACGAACGGAAAGCGGCGGGGAGGGAGAATAACCCATGAAGGTCAGCTACTATCCGGGGTGTTCGCTCGAAGGTACTGCACGGCCCTACGATCTCTCCACCCGGCAAGTCTGTAGAACCTTGGAAATCGATCTGCAAGAAGCACCGGAGTGGACCTGTTGCGGCTCATCGCCCGCTCTCAAGATGAACCGCTTGTTGTCGGTCGCCCTTTCCGCTCACAACATCTCCCGCATCGAAGGGCAGCAATTAGACGATGTGGTTGCTCCGTGTCCGTTCTGTTTCAGGCGGTTGGCAAGCGCTCAGCAGGAGATTGCAGCGGATCCGGAGCTCAAACGGCGAGTCGAGACGGCCATCGAGACCACGGTTCAAGGCAAACTCAATGTTCACAGTCTTCTGGGATTCATCCGTAACGAGGTGGGCCTGGAACCTGTACGGAAAAAGGTACGGAAGCCTCTGAAAGGCTTGAGGCTGATACCGTACTATGGCTGTTATCAGGTGAAGCCGCCTAAGGTTACCCGTTTCGACGACCCGGAGAATCCAACCTCGCTGGATGAGGTTCTGGACGCTTTGGGTGCGGATGTCCTCGATTGGGATTTCAAGGCGGAGTGTTGCGGAGCAGGGTTGACGCTGAGCAAGACTGAGAAGGTCAACGAGTTGAGCGGCAGGTTGATCCGCGAGGCGACATATCGCGGAGCCGATGCAATCGTCGTCGTCTGCCAGCTTTGCCAGGCGAATCTCGACATGCGCCAGGACGACATAGGTGCACGTCACGGAACGAACTATTCTCTCCCAATTCTCTATTTCACCGAACTGATGGGACTGAGCTTCGGGCTTGCCCCCTCGGAGCTTGGATTGGACCATCATATTCACGATCCTCTATCGTTGTTGAAGAGTAAGGGGTTGGCATAATGAAAAAGGTCGGCGTGTACATCTGTCACTGCGGCACCAATATTGGCGGGAAAGTCGATTGTGAACGGGTTGCCGAAGAGTTGGGTTCCGAAATGGAACAGGTGACGGTGTCCAGGCACTACAAGTACATGTGCTCGGAACCGGGACAGAAGATGATCCGTGACGACATCGAAGAGCTCGGGTTGGACTTCGTGGTTGAGGCTTCATGTTCGCCCAAGATGCACGAACCTACATTTCGTAACGCGGTATCCGCAGCGGGAATGAATCAGTACAACTTTGAAATGGTTAATATTCGGGAGCACTGCTCGTGGGTTTCCCAAGACGAGGAAGCCGCGACCCAAAAGGCTAAAGACCTGGTGCGTGGTGCAATCACCCGGGTAGTGCATCACCAAGCTTTGAAGGGGTCTACAACGTCGGTCAACCCCAAGGTCCTCGTCCTCGGTGCCGGTATTGCGGGTATTACCGCGGCTCTCAAAATTGCCAATGCCGGATATCAGGTCTACCTCGTCGAGAAGGAAGAGATCATCGGCGGAAAGATGGCTCAGTTCGACAAGACCTTTCCCACGCTCGATTGCTCGGGCTGCATTCTCACACCCAAGACGAGCGAAGTGGGCCGTCACCCCAAGATCGAGATACTCACGAAATCCGAAGTCATGGAGGTCACGGGCTTCGTAGGGAACTTCAACGTTCGGGTGCTCCAGAGACCCCGGTATGTGAGCCTGGAAAAATGCACCGGATGCGGAGACTGCCAAGAGGTCTGCCCCATAGACATTCCGAGCCCGTTTGAACTCGGAATGACGACTCGACATCCGATAAGCCGCTCGTTCCCCCAGGCAATCCCCAATACGTTCTCCATCTTGAGAGCCGGCATGCCCCCATGCCAGGCAGCGTGCCCCGCCGGCGTGAACGTGCAGGGGTACATGACCCTCACCGGAGTCGGGAGGTACGATCAGGCCCTGGCGCTGGTGAGAGAACGCATGCCCTTTGCTTCGGTCTGCGGACGAATTTGCGTACGCCCGTGCGAAGATGCGTGCAAACGAGGCCAGGTCGACACGCCTTCCGCAATCTGCTACACGAAGCGTTTCCTCGGGGACCGCGATCGTGAACTGGGGTTGGAGCAGAACCCTCCGGTCAAGGAGCCCCGCGAAGTCAAGGTCGCGGTCATCGGTTCCGGCCCTGCAGGTCTTTCCGCCGCATACTTTCTCGCGCTGGAAGGCTATCAAACGACGGTGTACGAGAAGTTGCCCGTACCCGGAGGCATGCTCGCCGTGGGTATACCCGACTATCGACTCCCTCGTGACGTGCTCAACCATGAGATCGACAATGTGGTCAACATGGGCGTGAAAATCGAGACCGGCGTCACGTTCGGCAAGGACATAACCTTCGATAGTCTGGAGCAGGACGGATTCAAGGCGGTGTTCCTTGCAACCGGTCTGCACGTGAACCGTCGCCTCAACGTCGAGGGAGAAGACCTGGACGGAGTCCTCGGCGGCGTTGAGATGCTCAGAAATTATACGCTCGGTGAGGAAGTCAAGATCGGCAAGACCGCAGTGGTCATCGGTGGGGGAAATGTGGCCCTTGACGTCGCCCGCAGCGCAATACGGATGGGTGCGGAAACCGTCATGTTGGCTTGTCTCGAGTCAAGAGACGAGATGCCTGCGTGGGAACGAGAGATCGAAGAGGGGCTCGAAGAGGGCTTGATTCTGCACAACTCCTGGGGACCAAAACGCTTCCCGGGGGAGGACGGTAAGGTATCGGGTGTTGAATTTAAGCGTTGCACCTCAGTTTTCGATGAGGAGGGGCGATTCAACCCCGCTTATGACGAATCCGAAGTCATGGAACTCAAGTGCGACACGGTTCTGGTGGCCATCGGCCAGGCTTCGGAGAGCGACATCATCGAAGGACTCGGGCTGGATCTTGCCCCCGGCGGGCGCATTGCCGCGGATCCCGAAACGCTGGCCACAAATCGTCCCGGAGTCTTCTGCGGAGGGGACGGAACCCTGGGCCCGGCCACGTTTGTTCAAGCGGTATCCCACGGCCGTCAGGCGGCTCTGTCTATCCACCACTACTTAGAGCACGGCGGCTTGAGACCGGTGGAAGTCAGAGAACGGCCGGTCGATAAGGATCTCAAAGAGTCGGAACAACTCCGGGCAAGACCCATCGAACGCCACAGCATGCCCATGATGCCGCCGGAGGAGAGAAAACACTCCTTTAAACCCATCGAGCTCGGATTCACCGAGGAAATGGCCAAGGCCGAAGGCCAACGGTGCCTCGCGTGCGGCGTCTGCTGTCAATGTGGTGAGTGCGTGCGCAAATGCGGTCCCCAGGCCATCGATCTAAGCGAAACAGAGAAGATCCGCGATCTGGATGTCGGCGCAATAGTCGTTGCCACCGGCATCGACGTCTTCGATGCGACGCGCTATCCGGAATACGGTTTCGGCAAATACCCCGATGTCATAACCAACCTGCAGTTCGAGCGCCTCTGCAACTCATCAGGACCAACTTCGGGGAGAGTGGTCCGGCCCAGCAACGGCGAGATCCCCCAAAGCGTGGTTTTCGTTCAGTGTGTGGGCTCCCGAGATCCGTCGAAGGGGAACGACTACTGCTCCAAGGTGTGCTGCATGGTCTCGGCCAAGCAACTGAGCATCTTCAAGCACCACAACCCCGACGGCCAGGCCTACGTCTTCTACATCGACAACAGAGCCGGCGGAAAGGGGTATGAGGAATTTCTCAGACGGGCCATAGAAGAGGAAAACGCTCAGTACATTCGCGGACGTGTGGCGAGAGTCTTTGAAGAAGGCGGCCGGTTGATCGTCCGAGGTGAGAACAGCCTTTTGGGAGCACCGGTAGAAGTGGAAGCCGATCTGGTCGTCTTGGCAACAGGGCTGACCGCGCAACAGGATTACATGAACGTGTCCCGGGCCCTCAACCTGGCAACCGACCGGTACGGCTTCTTCATTGAGCTTCATCCTAAGCTCGGTCCCGTTGAAACGTCCCTTAACGGCATCTACGTAGCCGGTGCCGCCCAGGGCCCGAAAGACATCCCCGAATCGGTCGCACAGGGCGGCGCGGCCGCGGGAGAAGTCCTCACGTTGTTCAGCATCGGACAGGTGGAAATCGAGCCCACCGTGGCGCAACTGAACGAGCGCCTCTGCACGGGCTGTCGAACCTGCGTCGGACTCTGTGCGTATGATGCAATATCATTCGACGAATACGGGAAGGTCGCAGTCATTAATGCCGCCCTGTGCCAGGGGTGCGGCACGTGCGCAGCGGCATGCCCGGCGGCGGCGATAGCCGTGGCGCACTACACGCCCGATCAGATCTTTGCACAAATCGAAGGGATTCTTGCATGAGTAGGGGCAGGCCCCTGGAAACTGACTCAAAAACCAGGGAGCATCGAAAATCGTGGCACGATTGTTGGGTATGCTGCAACAAATCCCCCCTAACCCCCCTTTTTCTAAGGGGGGAACCGGCTCTTACCCCCCTTTGGCAAAGGGGGGCAGGGGGGATTTCCATTCGAATCCACTCCATCGTGGCACGATTGCAGCCACTTTGGTAGTTTTGAGACACTTTCCCTGTGCCTGCCCTGGGCACCCACAGGGGGGTGCCCCTACAAACAGGACGTAGGGCGGGCTGTGCCCGCCCTCTTCACGGCGAAGATCAGAGCCGCTCATCGGAGGTCTCTTATATGAACCGGTTTGAACCAAAAATCATAGCGTTCCTCTGCAACTGGTGTTCGTACGTAGCTGCGGATGCGGCTGGGGTTGCCCGTCTTACTCAGCTTCCAAATGTGCGGGTCATACGTGTCAACTGTTCCGGAATGGTCGACCCCGGGTACGTGGTGAAGGCATTCGCCAACGGCGCGGACGGGGTGCTGATTGGTGGTTGTCATCCCGGTGATTGTCACTACATATCCGGCAATATCAAGACATTGCGACGGTCATTCCTCCTCAAGAGCCTGTTGAAGGAGGTTGGAGTAGAAGACGGGCGGTTTCGATTGGAGTGGATCGCCGCTTCGGAAGGTCCTCGCTATGCAAAGGTGGTGAACGAGATGGTCGAGGAAATTCGCAATCTGGGCCCGTACGTTCCCCTAAGCCGGAGACCGGCGAAAGGAGCGGCCTAAGGTGCCAAAGAAGAAGCTCGCCGTATATACCGCCAACGGTTGCCGGGTCTGCGAGAACTCCATACTGGACGTGCACTTCCAGGTAAGTCCCTTCACACCCTGGGCCGACGTCGGCTTCTGGCCGTACCTTACGGGAAGCCAATGGCAAGACCTGGACGGTGACCACCGTTTCGACCTCTGCCTGTTTGCCGGTGCCGTCCGCACTGTGGATGATCGCAGCGCGGCATTGAGGCTGCGCGAGAAGAGCCGGCTCATGCTCGCTGTCGGAGCATGCTCCGCGTTCGGCGGCATGCCCGGCCTGCTCAACCTGAACGGAGCCGCCGACAAGGCCGATCTCGTCGTCCCGGAGAAGAGTGCCGAACCGGCGCTGCCAAGAACCGAGTCGAGAGTCTCGGCCCTCTCCGACATCGTTGCCGTAGACTATGTGGTGCCCGGGTGCCCTCCCCCGAAGAACCTCCTGTGGGCGGCTATTCAGGCCCTCATTTGCCCCGGGGAGTGTACCTCCCGGATTTCCTACTCCGCCTCGCGCCTTCCGGATCCGATCTCCCAGTCCGTTGCATCCGGGATCCTGCCTCCGAGAGGGAGCACCTTTGCCGGAGAAAAGGCGGTCTGTGCCAGCTGTTCCCGTGTCAAAGAAGAGAAGAAGTTCACATCGGTTCTTCGGCCGTACGAGATCGACCCGGATCCGGGAAGATGTCTTCTGGAGCAGGGAATTCTCTGCCAAGGCGTTGCAACCCGCGAAGGATGCGGCGGACTTTGTACCGCAGCGGGCGCACCGTGTCGAGGATGTTTCGGGAAGGCCGAAGCCGTATTCGACCCGGGGGCCAAGATGATATCCGCAATCAGTTCCACATTCGATTCCACAGAGGCGGCTGAGATCAAGACCATGAGCCAAGGGTTCGTCGATCTCGCCGGCACGTTATATCGGTATACAATGCCCGCTCAATGTGTTCTACTCGCTGGGCCGGCAGAGGATGAGATTCATGCAGGCGACGTTGTTTGAACCTTTGAGATGGCAGGAGCAACCCTCGCGGGTTGCCGTTTACAACGGTAGTGAGGAACGCAACGTCTACTTTCAGATCACTGCCCCCAAAGACCTCGGAACGATCTGTCAAGGCCGGCCGGTCGAGGAACTTCCCCGCATTCTGTCCATCCTGGGACCTGCTCACCACATAGCGTCGGCCGTGGTACTGGACAGGCTCTTCAACGCCGAGCCTCCTCCAATGGCGATCAACATGAGACAGGCGCTTCTGCAGACATTGGTCTTTACCCATCATTTGAGGAAGCTCTTCTTCTTCCTCACTTCCCTGGAGGACCCGCTCGCCGACCGTCAAACCGTCGGGAAATCATTTGGACAACCCCTGTTCTCCCGCCACCTGTTTGACGAAATCATGCAATGCCTCTCTCTCGCTCAAGAGGCTGCGACCATTCTGGGCGGCCGCGCGGACCATCCATTGACCGCTGTGGCCGGCGGTGTGAGTCGGTACGTAAAACCCGCCGTCTACGACAGACTGGCGGAGATCAGCGATTCGTGCGTCTCCTTTGCGATCAGGCTCACCGAGTTCTTGGGTAGTGATCTTTTCGAAAACCCGGAAGTTCTTGAGAGTCTGCCGGCCGTGTCGTTTGAGCCGATGCCGGCGTTGAGCATGAACGACGCAGGCAGCATCGTCCTGCATGACCGAACGGGTCAAGAAAGCGACCGGTTCACTTCGGACGACGTGTTCGACAAAATCGAACTCTTTCGCGAGCCTTGGACCTACGAACCTTTCGCGTGCCTCAAGGGCAAGGGAAGGAACGTATTCGACGCCAACGATTCAGACGGCCTCTACTTCGTTGGACCCTTGGCCGGACTCAATGCGAGGCTCGAACTCTCGACGCCGTACGCGGAGGAAGAACGCCGGCGCTTCGTCGACACACTGGGCCCTCCCCCTCATTTCACGCTCATTGCTGCGTATCGGTCGCTCCTGGTGGAACTGGTCCGGGCATCGGAACGGATGACCGGGCTTTTCAACCCAGAGAAACTAACCGGCCCTTCCACTCGAACGGTTCCTCAAGAACTGCAGCAACAACAGGCAACCGGCGCCGTCGAGTCACCTCAGGGTCTCATCGTTCATCGCTACCGAGTTGATGACCGTGGAATGGTGGAAGAAGCGGACATTCTGGATGCGGCTTCTCAAAACAATGCCTTGCTTTGCAGGACCGCTCGCAGGGCCGTTGAGGAATCCATGAACCGCAATAGATCTCAGGACGAAACCAAGAGGAACATTGAGGCAAGCCTCCTTCCGTTCTGAACTTTCGCAATACGCGGGTCGGATGGCATTGACAGGTGAGACGACGCCGCGTCTCCGGATAAGAGGAGGAAAGACGTTTACCATGAAAACGCTCATAATTGATGCGGAAAAGTGCTCGGGATGCAGATCCTGCGAAGCCTATTGTGCGCTGAAACATGACGGGGTCTGTGCCCCGTCCAAGGCCAGGATCCATGTGGTCAAATGGGAACAAGAGTGCGCCTTTGTTCCCATAAACTGCATGCGCTGTGAAGAGCCCGCCTGTGAAATCGTCTGTCCCAAGCATGCCACGTACAGGAACTATGCTACCAATGCAATGGTCGTAGATTCCAAGAGCTGCATCGGTTGCCTGAGCTGCGTCTTTGCCTGCCCTTTCGGCGCGACCTTCGTAGACGGAGACACGGGAAAGGTCCTCAAATGTGACCTCTGTGATGGAGATCCGACCTGCGTCAAGGTTTGCCCCACCGGAGCGCTGACGTATGAGGAGGTTTCGCAGGAAGCCCGTTTGAAATTACTGGCAAACATCGATAGGATACCTTTGATGGTCAAGAGAGCCATAGGGGAGGAGTAATATGTACGGCTGGGTCGGAAACATACTGAAGATTGACTTGAGTTCGGGCCGGATTACCATGGAACCTACCGAACCATACATTGATGAATACATCGGCGGAAGAGGCCTCGGCGTACGTCTTATCTACGAGAACTACGTTCCCGGGACGGACCCCTTCGATCCCGGCAATCCCTTGATCTTCAACATGGGGCCGTTAACGGGAACCGCTATGCCCGGATCGGGCCGAGTGGATGTGACGGCGGTATCGCCCATGAGCAGGTTGAGAGCCAAGTCCAACTTCGGTGCGTACTGGGGACCTGAAGCCAAGTACGCGGGATTCGACCACATCATCATCACGGGCAAGGCCGAAAAACCCGTTTACGTTTGGATCAAGGATGGACACATTGAAATCCGAGACGCCGGCGACATCTGGGGAAAGGACACGTTCGAGACCCAGAAGGCGATCCAGAGTGAACTCGGCGACCCGGAAGTCAAGATCGTGTGCATAGGCCCAGCCGGTGAGCGGCTCGTTCGCTTCGCGTGCCTCATAACCGAAACCGGAGACGCCGCCGGCAGAACCGGCATGGGAGCGGTCATGGGCTCCAAGAACCTCAAGGCCGTAGCGGTGCGCGGTTCGGGCGGGGTGAAGGTTGCCCGGCCGGAGCAGTTGCTCAATCGGTCTTTGGAAGTCATCCAGTTCATGCGCGAACACCCGGCGTATCAGGAACTGTCCAATTGGGGCGTGGCCCGTTCCATGACAATGATGTACGACTTCAGCTTCTTCCCGGTGGGGTATTTTGAAGACGTGGCTTGGGAAGACATCATCAACAACTACAAGGGACCGGAATACGTTGAGCAGTTTCAGCTTAAGAACACCGGCTGTTTCTGTTGTCCGAACCGTTGCATGAATTTTCTCGACGTGCCCGGTCTCGGCAAGGGAGTTACTTCCTGCGAACCGTGGAGCGGTTTCACCGGCGGCATTTGGAATTTGGACATGGATGTCTTCTGGCAAGCCACCTTGCTCACCAACCGGCTCGGAATGGATTGCTCAGAAACATCCGCCTCAATCGGGCTGATGATGGAGCTTTACCACGAGGGGATCATCACATCGAAAGATACCGACGGAATCCCTATGGAGCGCGGCAACAAGGAGGCAATCCTCTCAACCATACGGAAGATCGCGGACCGCGAGGGGTACGGCGATCTGCTGGCTGAAGGACAGAAGGTTGCCGCTCAAAGCTTCTCCCCTGAAGCGCTCGAAAAAGTGGATCAGGTGAAGGGGCTCGCTCCTCATGCGTATGAATTCCGCGCGTTCAAGGCGTCGGGGCTTGGCCAGGCGGTAGGGCATAGAGGCGACCCTTTGCCCCTGCGGTCAAGCCTGTTGGAAGTAGACTGGCATCATGCCCCGGAATGGTTCCAGCAAGTGGCAAAGGAACAATTCGGCAGTGAGGAGGCGGCAATACCATCCGAATACCGGGGAAAACCGCTTGCGGTAATTATCTCCGAGCACATGGAACGCGTTGCGGACAATCTTGGCATCTGTAAGTGGCTTTATGGCCTGTTCATCTTCAATGATGTAGAAATGGCAACAAACTACTTCAATGACGTGACGGGTAAGGACTGGGAGATTTCTTATCTGCTCAAGGTATCGGAGAGAGTCCGCAATCTGGAGCGGATGTTCGATGTCAGGCAGGGATTGCGACGTGCCGACGATTCGCTTCCCAAGAAGTTCTTTGAACAGCCTTTGAAAAAAGGAAAGTACAAGGGAGCCGTGCTCGATAGGGAGAAATTCGAGCAGATGAAGGACGAGTACTACCAGCTGAGAGGATGGGATAAGGATACCGGCATTCCCACTCGTGAGAAATTGGAAGAACTTGGCCTGAAAGATGTTGCCGACGAGGTGCTCGAGAACCTTTGATCGTCGGTCGTTAAATGCGCCGGTTCCGAGAGTTTGATCATGCAATCGTTCTGAATGCAAAAGGAGGAGAACCGATCATGCCAAAGTACATTATTGAAAGAGAGCTTCCCGGCGCGGGTAACCTTCCGGACGACCAGGTCAAGGGCATTTCCGGAAAGTCATGCGACGTGTTACGAGAGCTTGGACCCGGGATCCAGTGGGTTCAGAGCTATGTGACGGCCGACAAGATCTACTGCGTGTACATCGCGGACAATGAAGATCTCGTGCGCAAGCATGCCGAACTCGGCGGCTTTCCGGCCAACGCGATCTCCGAAGTCAAAAGAATTATCGACCCGACAACCGCTGAAGCATAGTACCGATTTCCAGGGTTGATCGGAGGGGGAGTCACAGGTGGGTGAAACATGAAAGCCGACATCATGGAAGACAAGGGAGCCATCCTCCAGGCCGACAAGAATACTTATGCCATAGCTCCGCACATCCCGGGAGGCTTCATCGATGCCGAGGCATTTGAACGAATGGTGGACATAGCGGAACAGTACGGAGCGAAAGCGCTCAAAGTCACAGCGGGTCAGCGATTGGCCATCATCGGGCTGCCGGCAGAAGATATTGATCGCATGTGGCAAGACTTGCAGATGAGCATAGGCTGGGCCATCGGCCTGTGCGTACGAATGGTGAAATTCTGTCCGGGGACCACGTACTGCAGGCATGGGAAACAGGACGCTATGGGGGTGGGGATGAGGTTGGACGCCATGTACCATGGGCATCACCTTCCCGCCAAGTTCAAAATAGGCGTTGCGGGGTGCGAGTACTCCTGCACTGCACCGCTGGTGAAGGAGGTGGGGCTCAGAGGAATGCCTGAAGGGTGGACCGTTACGGCAGGCGGTAACTGCGGAGCCAAGCCGCGGTTCGGAGATGTGCTTGCCGAAGGGCTCAATGATGCGGAAGCGGAAGATATGGTGCGACGCATCGTCGACTTCTTCGACACCGCTGAATCTCCCAAGAAGGTCAGGCTGGGACGAGTAATTGACAAAATGGGAGTAGATGAGTTCAAGAAGATCATCCTATCTTGAGAGGGGGATTGCGTGACATGAAAGACGATATCCTGAGCAAAGCCGCCATCCTCCAACGAGATGGCGAGACGTATGCCGTCATGGCCGGTCCCATCGGCGGGGTTATGGACATTCCGACCGCTCGCCGCATAGCTCAAACAGGTAAGAAGTACGGCGTCCATACCTTGAAACTTACGGGAGCCCAGCGATTGGCTCTCATAGGAGTCAAAGAAGACGACATTGACGCTGTATACGAGGATCTCGGCATCAAACCCGTGCAGGGTACGGAATTGTGCCGTCAGTATGTAAAAGTTTGTCCGGGGAGTACTTTTTGTTCACGAGGACAGAGGGATACGATCACCTTTGCCCGCAAGCTGGCCGACAGGTACTATCCGTTTCCCAAGATCAAGTCCAAGGTGAAGATCGGCGTTGCAGGATGTTTCAACTCATGCGTGGAGCCCGCAATAAAGGACATCGGACTCATCGGCCTCCCCAAGGGATGGATTCTGATGGCCGGGGGTGCCGGCGGCAAGGATCCGATGCTCGGCGAGGTGCTGGGCCGGAATCTCAGTGATGAGGTTGTCCTCGATGTCCTCGATAAGCTCCTGAAGTACTACCGTGCCGCATCCCAGCGACACCAGACGAGAAATATGCGGCTGGGTATGATCATGAAGAAGGAAGGGAAAGAGACGCTCATACGAGTATGCGGGCTGGACTCATAACGAATACGGTATTTACCCTCAACATCATCAATTAGTGCAACTGAAAGGGAGGATTGCTATGGCAAAATGGGAATGCACTGCATGCGGCTACGTGTACGACCCGGCTGTCGGGGACCCGGAAAACGGAGTGGAGCCCAACACCGCTTTTGAGGACCTCCCGGACTCGTGGTTCTGCCCCAATTGCGGCGTGGGAAAGGAATTCTTCGAGAAACAGGAGTAGGAGAGCAAGCAGATGGATCTGGACGAATCCAAGCAAATTTGCGGCAGATGTAAGGATTGGCAGGGCAAGCGGGAAGTGCTTGAGGACGACGTAGTACGGGTCAAGGCATCGGCCAAAGGAATGTGTGAAAGGCTGAGTAAACTCAAACCACCTCATGGTGGATGTGATTTCTGGGAAGATTTGAGAGGGAATGAAAATGGCTGAAAAGAAAGTGACGGTCCTGGCGTACATCAAAGCCAAACCCGGCATGGAAGACAAGGTCCGAGAGGCTGTCATGAACCTTGTCGAGCCCACCCGCAGTGAAGCCGGCTGCATCAATTACGACCTGCACGTGTCTGTGGACGACAAGAGCAGGTTCATGCTCTACGAGAACTGGATCAGCAAGAAGGATCTCGACGAGCATCTTGAGATGCCTTACCTCCAAGACTTCATCGGCAAGAGTGAGGATTTGCTTGCCGAACCTTTGGAAGTCGTCTTGTGGGAGATGATTACCGAGCCGGAAAAGCCTTGATGCGCCTACGCGGTTGAGACGCTTAAACTGCAGATGCTCATTTTGATGAGGCGGTTCGTGTTGCCTCCACCGGTCTCTGCGTCTCGGAGGGGAATCTCAGGGTGAAGCTTGCCGTGCCGTTCGGGTGATTCTCGAATACGAGATCGCCATTGTGGTTCTGCATGATGCTGTAACACACCGATACATTGATGGGAGACCCTATGGGCGGGCGGTCGGCGAAGCACCAGGTATCCAGAAGATCCTGCCACTTGCCCGCACTCCCCTGGTTCCCGATGACCGTAATCACCACCTCAATGATGTCGCCGGTAATGCGTTGAGAGGTCTTGATGGTACCGCCGCGATCCACTGCCTGAAACGCCAGATTGAATATATTCAGAAACAGGTGCTTGAGCTGGGATTCATTCCCAACGATGCATCCCTTGTCCGCGGGCGCATTGACCTGGACCATGATCGTTATCTGGTGGTCTTTTGCATGCTGCCTCAGCAGTGAAATGGTCTCCCGTATGATGTGATCGACCTCAAGTACTTCGTTTCCATCGGATGATTTCCGGCTATAATTAAGGAGGTGCTGGATGATGTCCTTGCACCGGTACGCCTCATCAAAAACGATCTGCAGGTATTCACGAAAGGATTCCAATAACTCGCTGCCTGCCGATCCCTGCGCCCTCTTCAAACGCTTGAGAAGCCCCTCGGAGAAGCCTGCGATGGACGTAAGGGGATTATTGATCTCGTGAGCTATGCTTCCGGCCAGCAAACCGATGGCCGCCATGCGGTCGGCCTGCATGAGCTTCAGTTCATACTCCTTTCTCTGCGTGATATCCCGCATCAGCAGGATAATCTGCGAAACCCGGCCGAACGGATCAATGACCGGAGAAATGGTCCACTCGTAGTGTCGGCCTACCATTCCTCCTTCTTTCATTCGGTTTTCCCCGCGATACGTTTCCTTGGTCCTTATGGCTTCCAGGGCATGACAGTTACGGCACGATTCCTCTTTTCGGAAAAAGACTTCGTGACACATCTTTCCGATCAGTTGGACCCCCGGGAACATCGCGGATTGGACTTTGTTGACGTAGATCACCTTCAAATCGGTATCCAGTATGGTCAGTCCATCGCTCATACTGTTGATGATCGCTTCGAGCTTGTTGTGGCGTTCGGCGAGCTCGATGTTAAGTTCTTCAAGCTCCTTGATTTTCGACCGGACTTCTTTGAAGTGGCCGATCTTGGAGAACCCAAGGCCCTTGAAATCGTGCGTATGATCTTTCATTCCCTTTGCCATTAATTCGTTACAAGGCCTCTCTGTAAAGCTGTTCGATCTCTTCAAAACTGTAGCAACAAGGATTCGTCTGCATACAAATGTCTCCCTGGGCAAGCTCTGCCATCAGAGAAATGTCCTCGGAACCGATCCCAAGTTCCGAAAATTTGGTCGGCAATCCGAGATCGGCGGTCAACTTTTCGATTTCGTCGAGCAGGCAGTACGCCGCTTGACGTGAAGTCATCTTGCTCGTGTCCACACCCATTGCGGCGGTGACCCGAGCGTATTTCTCGATGGAATGTTCCAAGTTTTCACGCACAACAATGGGAAGGAGTATGGAGTTGGCGAGTCCATGATGGATGTCGTAAAGGCCTCCAACCGGGTGAGACAACGCGTGCACCGCGCCTAGTATGGCGTTTGAGAAGGCTATCCCGGCCTCGAGACATGCAATGGACATTCCCTCCAACGATTCAACGGTCTTATAGCGACTGGCATTTACCAAATGCCGAGCCACCAGTTTGATTGAGTGGATCGCGTGCGGGTCGGTCAGGGCCCATGACAGCGATGAGACATATGCTTCCACGGCGTGAGTAAATGCGTCCATTCCGGTAGCCGCTATGAGTTCCGGTGACTTGGTCTGAAGAAGGAGCGGATCTACCAGCGAAATGTCGGGCATGATTGCCCTACTCAGAATAGCCATCTTCATCTTCGTCTTAGAATTGAGAATAATGGCGAACTGGGTTACATCAGCTCCCGTTCCCGCGGTTGTCGGCGCACAAACCATGGGTGGAACTGGTTGAGTAACCTGATTACACCCTTCGTAGTCACTTATGCAACCATGGTTCGAGGCCAGTATGGCTATGCCCTTTGCCGTGTCAATGGGACTGCCCCCGCCGACTGCGACGATGACATCACATCTCTTCGCAACGTAGAGGCCGACCCCTTCTTCCACCTGGTGGTCGCGCGGATTGGTCACCACATTGTCGTATACCACGTATCTGAGGTCCTCCTTCTCCAGATACTTCAGGGTTTCATCGATCCAGCCGACCTCAATGATGCCCGGATCGGTAACGACCAGAACGCACTCCCCTCCGAGGCGCTTGGCGCATTGCCCTATCTTGGAAAGGGCGCCATGGCCATGTATGATTTCCGGTACTTCAAATTTCAGGAGAGAGTCGTCGCAAACTTCTACCTGCTGTGCACTGTTACTCAAGCTGTTTCCTCTCGCGATGATCCAAGAGACAGATTCAGGAGAGAGTCTTCACTCAGTCAGGCAGCGGTGATTCTCCCCCGCTCGGGTCATCATTGTGTTTGAGCATGACTCCGGTGTCAAGGTATTTTCCGGCAATGTGGCCAAAACGGAGCGCCGGCGAGACACGATTCCGACTGTTCCTTCAAGTTATGGCAATTGCCGTGAAATCCGTCCGAAATTCCATGGTGTCCGTCGTTCCCGGGCAAATCCCCCAGCCCCCTCTTGCAAAGGGGAATTTCTCTTTCAAAGCCTGGGAACCAAACTCGAACTGTCGGTCATTCTTCATGACACGTGCCATACCCTACCGCCAAAAGGGTCTTTTCTCGACGGATCACCAATGGTCTATCCCGCCTTCACCCTAAACTCGTACGTCTTCCGAAGAAAATCATCGTAAACTGTTTCGAGATGGGTCAAGTGAGAGTATAGCCGCTCATGATCGGATCTCACGTCATCTTGAATGCCCCGGGTAATATCCGCACACCGGGTGATCATCTCCCGCCCTTTGACCGTCTTCACGAACATCTTGTCCACGAGCGGCAGAGTCCGGTCGATTAGTCTGCGAATCCTGTAGCGCGCTTCCGTGGAAAGATCCTCCTGCCTTATGATGCGCTCCCAGAGGCTGCACAGTTCGAGGGCCGACTCCTTTCCGCTCATGAGGGTAGTCATGGGGATCACCATATCAAATCCGGTTTAGCACAAGAAACCATAAAGGATTCCGGTTCCTAGGCTCTGCCTGGGAACCAGAAAATTCAAGCTTCGACTCGGTTGGCAATTCCGAGGTTGTTGTTTCCGTAATTTGTTCGTCCCGATCCCCGGTTTCAGTTCGGCGTGTCCGGAGTGACCGTAGTCTTTCTCAGTTCCTCCATCACTTCCTTGAGCGGTATTTGCCTCTCTAAGGCGACACGCTTGCATTCATCATACTCGGGAACGACATTCACAACCGTTTTACCGAGCCGGGCTACTTTGAACTTAATCGGCCCGAATCTCGTCGGAACTTCCTTAATCTCTCTTTCTGCCTTGAGTCGCTCGTCGATTCTCCATCGAAGACCGATTGAGGTGGTTTCTCTCATGAGGAATTCCGCAATGCGGTTCACAAGCTCCGGGTAGCAGATCACGCAGAGCTTCGTCCCCGGCCTGTTCTTCTTCATCTGAACGGGAACCAGAAAGACGTCGAGAGCCCCCATCCCGAGCATTTGTTCGAGGAGGTAATCGTACATCTGCGGATTCATGTCATCGATATTCGTTTCCGCCACGGCCACCCGCTCGGCTTCAAGTCCGCTTGCCGTCTCGTCACGCTTCCCGATTACGACTCTGAGGAGATTGGGAATGCTTGGGTCCGAGGTACCCGCTCCATACCCTATGGCGTCGACTATCATGGCGGGCATGGGGCCGAATCCCGACGCCAAGGTGGTAAGAATCGCAGCGCCGGTCGGGGTGAGCAGTTCACCCTCGACTCCGGTTGAATAGACCGGCTTGCCCTTGATCAACTCTGCAGTGGCGGGTGCAGGTACCGGTAAGGTTCCGTGAGCGCAGTTGACAGTCCCGGAGCCGACATGGAGAGGCGAACAGAAGACCTTTTCTATTCCCAATGCAGCCAGTCCGGCTACCGAACCCACGACATCGATGATTGCGTCCATCGCTCCCACTTCATGGAAGTGGATCTTATCTACACTCGTGCGGTGCACCTTGGCTTCCGCTTCGGCCAGTCGTCTGAAGATACGGATACTTCTCTCTTTTACCTCTTCGACGAGATCGCTTTTGCCGATGATATCCTCGATGTGATGAAGATGCCTGTGATGATGATGGTGATGGTCGTGCTCCACCTTAACCAGTGCTTGGCTGCCCCCGATACCGCGCTTGACGACCTTCTCCACTCCCAAACCGTAGTGGCTAAGCCCGAGCTTCGCGATCTCCTCTTTGAGCGTATCCAACTCCAGCCCCGCGTCCATGAGAGACCCAAGGATCATGTCTCCACTTGCTCCGGCAAAACATTCAAAATACGCTATTTTCACTGGAACTTCCTTTCGAGAGCACCACCGGTTGGGGCAACCTCAGCACGAGACTTTGGCGAGCATGGTTTCGCTTGGGTCGTCAACGCGTTCGTGCACTGATTCGTCCGCCGAGCGTTGAGCAGCCAGTTTGTTGATCAGGCCCGCCTGGTACCCGGCCCCGAATCCGTTATCGATGTTGACGACCGATACGCCGGACGCGCAGCTGTTGAGCATGCTCAACAACGCAGCCACGCCTCCGAAACTCGCACCGTATCCGACACTCGTTGGAACGCCGATCACCGGACACGAGACCAGTCCGCCGACCACGCTGGCCAGCGCGCCTTCCATCCCCGCCACCACGACGGCCACGTTGGCACGAAAGAGCTCGTCGCAACAATTGAGGAGCCGGTGAATACCGGCAACCCCCACATCGTAAATGCGATTTACCTTGTTCCCCAAGGTTTCGGCCGTGATCGCCGCTTCATCCGCCACGGGAATGTCGGACGTGCCCGCGGTCACCACGACAATGTTGCCTATTTGCTCAACCTCTCTTGGATTGATGACCACCATGCGTGCCAACTCGTGGTAACGGCAGTCTTCCACTTCCTCGCGCACGGCTTCGTATACGACTCGGCTTGCCCGTGAGGCCAGGATGTTGCAGTGATGCTCCGCAATCCTCTTCACGATTCCCCTGATTTGTGGAATGGTTTTTCCCTCACAGTAGACCACCTCGGGTACTCCCTGCCGCATGCATCGATGCTGGTCGACTTTGGCATACCCAAGATCGTCAAAGGGTAACTTCTTCAATCGGTGCATGGCACCGTCCAGATCAACCTCGCCGCGTTGGACTTGCTCGAGTAAGCCTCTCAATTGTTTTCCGTCCATGTGTTCACTTCCCCGTATGGATGACCCGGTTGAGGCTTCCCATGACATAGCCTTCCAGGTCAAGAGTTACATAAGTAAAGCGTAATTCCTTGAAACGTCTTACGATTTCATCTCGAACGTCGTTCTCAACAATACGTGCCATGGAATCCGGCTCGATCTCCATTCGAGCAGTGTCCCCGTAATGCCTCACCCGCACGACTGCTCCCGGCACCAGGTGCCTCACAATGTCTTCCGCGTCGTCGACTTGGCCAAGCTTCTCCTCGGTAATTGGGGAATTGTACGGGATTCGGCTGGCCAGACACGCGTACGCCGGTCTGTTCCACGTGGGAAGGTCGAGTTCCTTTGAGAGCATCCGGACCTCTCTCTTAGTCAGCCCGGCTTCCCTCAAGGGACTTCTCACACCCAATTCGCGGCTTGCCCGGCTTCCCGGCCTGAAATCGGTCACATCGTCTGCGTTTTCTCCGTCCACCACGTAGTGGAAACCGCGTGTTCGGGCCAACTCCACAAGATCGCCGAACCTCCTCTTCTTACAGACGTAGCACCTTTCCGGTGAGTTCCGCACGAATTCGGGGAGTCTCATCTCGTCGGTTTCCACGACCAGGTGTTCCACTCCCAAGAGCTTGGCCATTTCATCCGCTTCGCCTCGCTCACGGTGAGCCATGGTAGGAGAAATGGCGGTGACGGCCAGTACGTTGTCTCCGAGAACGTCTTGGGCCGCTTTGAGCAATAGTGTACTATCCACCCCGCCGGAAAAGGCCGCCAGGACTCGCCCCATATCGCGCAGGATTTGGTGCAGCCGATCGCGTTTCGAATGCAGAGTATCGGTGTCTGTATTATTAGTCCTCATTTTCTTGTCGTACCGCGAAGATTTCTTCGGAAATTGGCTCCTGAATTGCGGTTTGGTTGCACCCGACGCTCGGGAACCACGGGCAACATCCGGATCCCCCGTGTAGCACGATGGTACTTGCGAGACTCAAGGTCGTGCGTGACGCCGGTGCCTGCAATCGCCATTTGGTTGCGGTTCTAACCGCGTCTGAAATCATTCTCGATCACCATGGAGGAGCAAGGACAATCTCACTTGCCAATCAAGGCCTTGAGGCCTTGCATGCTATGGTACTGCCTGCACGGCGACGAACGCCGGTAAACACGAGACGATAGGGCCTGAAACTCCGCAGATTCACACAAGACCGAAACACTCCCGCCTGGTAAAAAGCCTGCTCGGCAAGAAAAAACAGCAGAAACGCGCCGAAGTTGAGCCGAGGCTTCTTCAGGAAGTACTGCACCAACGAAGGAAACAGTATCACTCCCGCAACAGCGGGCGCTGACTGCGGAAACACTACGACGAGCACTCCCATAACCGGCAAATAGTAGCGAACAACGTGCCGGCAGAGATGAAGGGACAATTGGAAGTGCTTCTCCAACGTTGCTCTCAATACTTTACCAGAAGAGAGCGTTACATTCATCAGTCCCTGGTACCGGTTTTTCCTGACAAAGGATTCGACGAGCAGTATGAGAGCAGCCGCGGGTATCAAAAGGATCTGCAGCGTAGCAAGTGCGGCGATGCAGCAGCCGAGCACGACCATGCTCACGGGCTGCCACGGATAGTGTTTGGTGATGGATAAGTGGTTCAAATAGAGTACGGGTTCGGATTCGCCATATTGGAATCGCCTCTTGAAGCCTTCGAGAAGACGATTTCTGTGTTTATGACTCACCACACCCTTGGGAACGTACACGAGCCTGAATCCGTGTTCTTTCAACCTCCAGCACAGATCGACGTCTTCTCCGACCCTCATCTGCTCATTGAGACCGCCGACCCGAACGTATGCTTCCTTTCTCACCAACATGTTGCAGGTGGGCACATAGAAATCAGACTCCGCACCGGCACCGACTACCGTTTCTTCGCCCATATTCAGAGGCGAATTGACCTCTTCATACCTATCCAGCAGGCTCTCACGGTAAAACGATGCAACATAGCCGCCTACAAGCACGTTGCGACCGTCCCGGAAGTAAGGGACAAGATCTTTGAGCCACCCGGGATCGACAATGCAGTCACTGTCCACAAAGGCGACGATTTCTCCGAGAGCTTCTCTCACGCCGTGATTTCGTGCAGCGGACTGGCCCCGGTTCTCGGGCAGGGCTATGAGTTTCACGTCATAGCCGGACACGACGTTGCATGTGTCGTCACAAGATCCGTCATCCACTACGATAATCTCGAATCCGTTGGGAGGGTAGTCCAACGAAAGCAATGACTCCAAACAAGCACCGATTTCATGGGCACGATTGTACACGGCCACCACCACGCTTACAAAGGGTTGGTCATGGTCCGCCGGCGGGATCCACTCAACCAGGCCTGTTTGACAAAGCCGATCCAGCAGCGCTGCCGCCGACTTCCCCTGCAATCCGGTACCGGGCCCGGTCGGTTCCTCAAACGAAAACCCCTCCCGACAACGTTCCAGAACGGCAAACCCCGACCTGTTCACACGCAACGCCCTCAACGGAGACTCCCTGAGAATGATGCCCCCCTCCGCATCGCCAATGAGACGAACGCCGGGTTTGAGCCTGAAACATCCGTTGATTGCAAAATGTTGCATCACGCCGCACCGATGGTAGGAGTCTTCACTTTCACACAATTGGCCAGGCATCCCGGATCCGGAATCCCCAACCGCTTCTGCGTGTGGTAGGCTATTGCGGGGCACCCGCCGTGACAGAAGTCGAACCTGTCGCAGGTCTCGCACGACTTGATCTCGAGTTCCCGAAAGGAGTTGAATATTGGAGAATCCAACCAGATCGACGACAATGAGTCGCCCGGCAGAATGCCCGCGCAGAACTCAGGTTCTTGAAGGAATGCACAGGGATACAGATACCCCTGCGGCGACACGCAGCAGGTGAGCTTACAGGCTCCGCACATGTTCAGTCCCAAGCCTCTCCGATCCTCGTGGGAGACCGAGAAGAAGGAATCCCCGGTGGACACTCCGTGATGATCGCTCAGCCAATCGGAAAACGAAAGCAGTTGCTCTTTTGAAACATTGAGCTTGGACCAGGCCTCCTTCCCTCTACCTGAAGGCCTGAATCGAGATACTCGAAATTTCGCTCCCAGGGAACCGGCGAGATCCCGGAGTGCATTAAGTTCCGGGAAACTGTATCTCGTGAGCACCGTATTGATACTGACCTCAACCTCTCTCTTTTTGAGGCACTCCAATGCTCTTACGGCTCGGCGAAAACTCCCCGATCCTCTTATGACATCATTGGCGGCGGCGGAAGCTCCCTCCAAACTCACCTGGATGTACACCAGCTTGTGATCGAGGCGTTTGGCGACTTCATCATCAATGAGCGTTCCATTGGTGCTGATGCACGTCAGTATGCCCTTTTCATGTGCATAGTCCATCAGATCGAGAAAGTCTTCCCGAACAAACGGTTCTCCGCCGCCGATGCTGAACTGGAAGACGGAATTTGCAGCCATTTGATCTATAACGCGAAGACACTGCTCAGTTGTGAGTTCTCCCGGCCTTCTCTTCCCCGAGTCGGAAAGGCAATGGATGCACGCAAGATTGCATTCGTAGGTCACTTCCCAGGTTACGTTCACCGGTGCGCAAAGTCCCATTTCAACATATTGATTGCTCATGGATAAGTTCCTTTGCCTGGAGCATTCCCAAAATTTCCGTCACCCGCTTGTGAACCATTTTCTCTGGAAGATCCTTGTGAGTACGGATGGATTCGACAAGATCCCGCGCCGTCTGCCGGCCTTGGAAGAATTCCGGCGCCATGAGGTCCTTTGAAGGAAGGAAATATAATTTCGGTCCCCGGTAATCGTAGAAGAGGAGACCGAACTTCTCCCGTCGTACCTGAACTCCGTCCCAAAGGCGATACACAACTTCTGATTGCATGAGATCATCCTCGAAAAGGGCCGGCCCTCGGATTGGCGCGCCGGGAGCCGGCCAAACAGCGGAATTAATAGATTCCGCAAATGCCGTCTACCGCCATTTCATCCATGGTGATTTCCTCAAGAACGGCGGGAGCTTCAATACACTCTTCCTTTGTTTCTTCCGAGAGTACATCTTCAACTATGACCTGATCCTGCATTGGAATTACCTCCTTTCTTGGTGTCTTGCCTGAAAATCCTCTCCGGCCCTCTTTTCTAAAGGGGGGGGGGCGGACTTTCGTCCGAAACGCCGAGGATTTTCATGATTCGTTGTACCTACGAGGACACGAAAGTCTCTCGGACCTACCAGCCGGCGAGAGCATGCCCACAATGCCCCCTATGGAGCCCGTGCGGTCCAGCCGGCGTCAACGAGGATGCTCTGACCGGTGATACAGCGCGTATCCTCGCAAGACAGCCAAAGAACTGCACTGCCAATATCTTCGGGCATGATCTCCCGATCCTTAAACGAATGGCCGGCGAGAAAGGCTTCCTTGGCTTCTTCTTCCTCCATGCCGAAGAAACTCGCCACACCCTGCATCATGGGGGTCCAGACGGTTCCGGGACAGACCACATTGACGTTGATATTGTGATCGGCCACTTCCATACTGAGAGCCTTGGTCAAACCGATGATCCCGTGCTTGGCGGCGCAATAGTGGGCCCCCATTCCGAATCCCCGATGTCCGCCCACTGATGATATGCTGACTATCTTGCCGTAGTGGGCCTCTATCATCTTGGGAACCACATACTTGCAGCAGAGGAACGTTCCTTTGAGATGGGTGTCGAGCACCTCATCCCATTCCTGCTCGCTCATGTCGGCTACGGCCATCATCGAGGAGTTTCCCGCATTGTTGACGAGAATATCAATCTTCCCAAAGGCCTCCATGGCTTGATCGACCATTGCTTCCACGTCGGCGGCCTTACGAACGTCGCACTTGATCCCGATTGCCTTTCTCCCGAGTTGCTCGATGCTCTTCACGGCATCTGCCATGGTCTCGGGCGTCGACATCGGGTATGGTATGGTTTCCATGTCTGTGCAGATGTCCGCGATGACGATGTCCGCGCCTTCTTCCGCCATGAGTTTTGCTGCGGCAAAGCCGTTGCCCCGAGCTCCACCGGTGACAATGGCTACTTTGCCTTCAAGTCTCATTCAATCCCTCCTTTCCTGAGCTTCTGCAGTCCATTTCTCGACTGATTGCCGGAGACGTACTCCCACTTCTCGGCATTGTGGAAATGAACGCCTCCCTTGCCCCGTTTCGTTGGACCATACCCGGCACATTCGGCGGGGAGCTTCCTTTATGTGTCGGGAAACTTGCCCATCAACTCCTGCAAGTTGCGCAGGTCTTCCTGCGCAACGCTCGCCCCGTATTCGGCGACCTGGAAGTCCAGTTCGTGTTGCAGCGAGGACAACAGCATGAGTGCGTCGAGGTAGTAAACCAGGCTTGGGGCCTTCTTGAAATCCTCGCTGTACTGTTCCAGGATTCCGTCGGCGTTCAGGAGGCCCAGTTGTTTCGCGTACTCATCAAGATCGATCCGGTCTCGTAACAGGCTATCCATCAACTGGGTCGCCTTGTTGACCATCTCTACGACAGATTGGTGCATGGGATGGGCCATAGAAGAAACCCCTTAGTGATGAGAATCTTTGCTCGAGGAATGCAACGCGAGTTTCCCTTGTTCCGTAACCGTGAACTTCGTTAACGGAAGGGCCCCTTCGCGCTCCAAACGGTTGCGCTCCAACATGCCCAATCGAACGAGTTCGAGAATCCTCTTCTTGACCCCTGAGGAAGAGATCTTCAGTTCCTGACTGATGACGTGACAGTGGTACTCGCCCGGTTTGCGATGATGACACGTACCTGAGCAGTCCGTACCGCCGTTGTCGCGGATCATTCGGAGAATGGAAGCAAGATCTTCCGACAAATCGGTCGAAGGCATGGGCATCTCCTCATTAGGTCATTCTCACCACGAAGGTCTTTACTTTGTGGACAAGCCCGTCCAGGTGAGCCTCGAGTTTGCCGAGGTTCTCAATGGCATCGGTTTCGTTACCGGTCTGAACGCACTGTTGGAGCCCCTCAGCCAAGACTTTGCAGTCATACGCGGTTTCTCCGGCCTTGACGGTCTTCATGTATGCTCTACTCAGCAGGGGCTCGATATCCTGAGCTTTGGCTTCGAGCGTTGATTTAATCTGCTCCGCTGATGCAGTGGGAAGTCCGTCCAGATTCCCGGTGACATCCTTGAGAACGGCGAGAGTCTCTCTCATGAACGCGGGACCTTTACCTGCAACCGGCGGTCTTTGTACGTCAGCCATATTGTACTCCTTGTCTATCAGTATTGTTGGGCTACCAAATGTCGGCGACTTCGGCCCGGTGGCCGCATTACGGCGCTTCGCGCCAAACCGGTACCCGGAGAGTGTCTATAGCCGCCGCAGCCGTGGGCTGCCGTGCGCTGATCCCCCTCCGGCACGTCCCCGCCCCCCCCCCGAGCCCTCTCCCGAGTGACGCAAAGGATGAAACGCCAAGGATTACTCGCCTCGGATGCCTTCACGGAGGGTGGGCCTCTGCGGGGACGCGTGTTAACTCTATTTTTTGTGGTGGTCTCTTCCTTCCTCCCATTCACGATGCTTGACCACAACTTTTTCCCTCGGTGGAAGCCGTTTAAGGATCTCGTCGGCAATTTTGAACATGGCCTGAGACGTCAGTGATTGCGGCTCCTTGAATATGATGGGGATGCCGGTATCGGCCGCGTCCGAACATTGACCGTCCAGCGGTATCCCTCCCAGGAAAGGAATCTTGAAGGTCCGAGCCAGCCTGGCGCCTCTGTCCTTTCCGAAGAAATATTCCTGTCTCCCGCAATCCGGGCATGTGTACGAATTCATGTTCTCGATGAGCCCGATGACCGGTGCATTGAGCTCTTTGGCCGCATTGATGGCTTTGCTGCAGACGATGGTTGAAATCTCCTGCGGTGTGGTCACCACTACCATTCCGTCAAGTCCGGGGAGGGATTTCATGATGGTGATGGGCTCGTCTCCCGTACCCGGAGGCAAGTCAACGAACAGAAAATCAAGTTCGTACCATTTGATCGAGCTCATGAACTGCCTCAGTACTCGGGCCTTGTACTGCCCGCGCCACATAATGGGAGTCATATCGGTCGGCCAGATCAGAGCTACGGACATAACCTTCAAGCCGTGTTCCGTCACAACAGGGTCGATGCCGTGGCTCCCGTGAAGGATGTCCCTCATTTCGGTTTTGATACCGACCATTTTCGGCACACTGGGACCGTGGACGTCCGCGTCGAAGATTCCCACCTCCATACCCCTGGTCTTGAGCGCCGCGGCCAGGTTGACAACCACGCTTGTTTTGCCCACGCCGCCTTTGCCGCTGATGATGGCGATCTTGTAATTGATTTTGGCCATGGCGTCACGGATGGGACCGTGATGGTGTCCGCCGGAATGCTTGTGAGCCGTATGGGTGTCATGGTGTGTCAAAGTGCGCCTCCCTCATTGAGTGGTTCGTTGTGACCTTTGGTATTTGAGACTTGGCCTCAACTACTCGTCAGAAACTCGCATTCCCTGCTTCCCAGGTTCATGGTTTCCGCGTACTGGATCCAGTGGGCGGGATCTTGCCCCGTCACGGCTTGAAGTTTGTCCCGGCCCTTTTCCAATACGTTCAATGTTTCGGCAATTGACCCGGGAACTCCGGGACTGCGGGTTATCATCTGATAGGTAACCCAATCCACTGCAACCGGGTCCTCCGAAGCGAGGATTCCCATATCCGGGATGAAAGGTATGTCCGAAAACGGGTACTCGTCGGACTGTGGAGTTACGGACGTGAGCAAGTTGATGAAGAATGCCCCGCCTCTCAGGTTTCGGACTGCCGTATGAGCTGCCTCAACGACACACTCCTGAAAATCCTGTATTCCCTCAGGCTTAACGCGAAAGGCGCTTTCAGGGCAGGTCATAAAACAACCGAGACAGCCGTTGCAGATGTCCGGATGAAAGGAGATTTTTGAATCAGCCGCTGCTATGGCTCCTGTCGGGCAGTAAGGGAGACACGCCAAGCAATTGTTGCATTTTTCCTCTTCATACTCGATTTCGAGAAACGAGTGCACCCTGGATTTCCCGGTCATTGTGAGCAGGCCCATACCCAAATTGTACATGGCCCCGGCCAGTCCAAGAAGCGGATGAGCCGTTACATGTGACAGTACGGCAAGGCTGCCGGTGTCGGTGAGCAAGCTCCCCAATTCCACCCCTCCCAGGTGCTCGCCTTCGGACTCAAAGAATCTCCCTTCTTCGTTGGTGTACCCGCCTGCGAGCAGCACCTGGTTGTCGAACGTTTCACCGGGACTAAATCCGCTAACCAGGGCCGTATTGGTCCAATCAAAACCATTGAACCGAGATCCTTTGAACAGCGATCCCGAATCGGTGATTACCGGCCGGATCCCTCTTGATCGCAGCTCCTTAAACAGGGTCGCCACGAGTACGGGTTGCGGGTAATGTAAATAGCCCAGTTCGCTCAGGTTGATCTTGAGAGCCAAGCTCTCTTCCGGGACCAAGATCCTCGAGAATTCGGGAAGTTCCAGGAGTGCTCTGATCTTGAAAACCCCGCTTTGGTAAATACTCCGTGCCCGGCCTTTGATCCAGTATACGTTGGCCATAACAGTCCATCTCATTTCGGTGCGGAGGACAAGCCTCACCCCTCCGGATAGCGAAGCGCCATTGCCTCCGGGTGCCTGCCCGTTTCAAGGGGTTAGTCAAGGGGCGATACTCACGATCGCCCCTTATTCAATGTGGTTGACAAGAGAGTGATCACGCGGTGGGATCAAAATTCTTCCATTTGTCGAGCCAGCCTCCCAGGTCCTCCCTATGGAACGCGAACTCTCTTCCAACGTGATGATTCTCGAAAACCTTACGCATTGGGCTCACCGTCATAGGGGTCTTACGGATTTGCCATTTGGCGATGTTCTCCGGGTTCAGCTCGGGCTCATACTCGATGAGTTCATAGTTCATGGTGCCCATGCCGTTCTTCTCGCCTGCTTTGAACTGAATCCTGGGAGTAAACGCGTTGACTGCCTTGAATTTGTCTTCCCCCGGTTTCAGTCCGAGTTCTTCGGCACGCGAGCCCGGATAGATGCCGCCCTTGTCAATCATGTCGCATATGGCGGTGTCGATGGCCACTATGTCCTTTGAGGCAAATACGCCGACATCGCCCGTCACGGGAAGACCGCCCCACGGGAAGCAGTCGCATTCGGGACAGATGTCCACGGCGTACGCCATGAAGCCCACTTTGCCCGGCTTAAAGGTCTTAATGCAGCCGAGGGCTGCATCGGCCATCGCAATCTGAGCCAGTGGAAAGTAGTCGTCGCGGAATCCGAGACCTTCCATTCCGGTAAACATGCACGTCACTTGACAGGAGTAGCACAGTGCGCACTTCTCATAGTCCAGAACTACACCTTCCGGCTCAATGGTGATCGCACTTTCAGGGCAGCTGTCCTCACACATCTTTGCGTAGGGACATTCGGTTCCCTTGCATCCTTCCTTGTTGACCTTTGGATACCCGATTGCCTCTTCCGGATCACCCCAGAAGGCCAAATGTGTCTGGTACTTGCCTCTCTTGGACTGGGCACCGATTCCAAAGTTCTTGATGCATCCGCCATACGCAGTGATCGGGTGACCCTTGGCATGGGCCAGGTTGATGACGGCGTCCGCCTCATAGAGGCCGCGGCCGATATAAGTCTCCTTGAGAATGTTGCCTTCGGGCAACTCGATCCTCAGGTCGTCCTCACCGAAAAAACCATCAGCAACGATAAAGGGGGCTTGCAGACTGGCCCAATTCAATCCGTGCCGATTGGCTCCCTCGATCAGCATCTGACCCGTGCAGCGATTGTTGAACAAGTGGTATGTCAGCGTTGTGGTATCCGTGACAAAGGGCCTTCCTCCACAAGCCTTCACCTCTTCCACTATCGCGGCCACGAACTCAGGCCTCAAACAGTGGGTCCTATTCCACTCGCCGCAATGAATCTTGACTGCAACGCTGTCGTCCTTTTCGATACATTTGTCAAGTTCGGCTGCGTAGAATAGATCTTTGGCTTTGGCGATGGTGCTCTCGGTCCAGTTGGTAGCATTTGCGGCAGCGTACCAGACCTTTGAGGGCTTATCCGACATATTTTTCAACTCCTCTCGTTGTTTGGCTATGACGGTTGGTTCGGAGAGGAGGGCAGCTCAAATGAAGCGGAACTCCACTGAGACGCCCTCATCTCATCAAGTCTTCCCCACAAAGCTTCTCCCCGAAACGAATTGAGTCGTACCAGCCCCCTTTCATCCCTGATATCACGGAAAGTGCCAAAAGACTCCGGTCAAAATCAGGCGCACCCGCGTGCGATTCTCAGCTCTTCACTCCCTACGGACCAGTGTCTTGGCAACCGGTAACAATCGCACATCACCGCACAAATGAACCCCTGAGACTCCCTGAGCAATCCGCATGATGAATCCGTCTCGGGAATCAGGATTCATGAAAACTCAATCTCACTTAGGAACGGATTGTGGGCAAATGAACACACCGGCCCATTACTGCCGTATGAAAACTATAGCAAGGTCCGTGCCTCGCCGCAGATCGGGTGGTCGAACTCGTCTCGCCGGCAACTAACGTTGCCTTTTTCCTTTTAATTATCAGATAGATATCTCTTGTGCCGTTGAAGGCCGGCCAAATGAAAGGAATGCCTCTTTGGCATCGCAGAACCCGACAACTACCGAAACTCAATGCCCAACGTGGTAAGCGGAATCTTGAGGACCTACTGAAAAAACTTATAACACCTTGATATAATAAAGCTTAATCAGAATTATCTCCGGTGGGGCGGAATGGGACAACCGGCCTCACTTCCGGAAAGGGGAAGGATCAAGCGAGGAGCTGATACTTGTGTATCTTCTTATACAGCGTCTTTCTGTTGATTCCCAGGATCTCGGCCGCCCTGCTCTGGTTACCGCCCGTCTCCTCAAGCACATTAATGATGTGGTCCTTTTCCAGGTCTTCGAGGCTCTTGGGATCGCACCGAATGCACTTCTTTTCGGAGACTACGTGTGAAGGAAGATCTTCGGGCCGGATCACCCGGGACTGCGCAAATATCATTGCTTTGACAATGACGGATCGCAATTCTCTGACGTTGCCGGGCCACGGATACGCAGTCAGGACATCCAGAGCACTTCGAGACAGTTGCATTGGGCCGTCGGTCAGAGCATTCTCAGCGAGGAAGTGATTGGCCAGGTGGGGCACATCTTCCGGGTGCTCTCTCAGGGGCGGAATGTTGACGCAGATTACATCCATTCGGTATAACAGGTCTTTTCTCAGATTTCCTCGTTGAACTGCGTCCGTGAGATTCATATTCGTGGCAAGGACTATGCGGGTGTCGGCTTGGCGTTCCCTGGTCTCCCCAAGCCGTCGGAATTTCTTCGTCTCGAGAAACCGCAGGAACTTTTTCTGAAGTTCCAACCCGATGTTGCCAATCTCGTCGAAGAAGATTGTTCCTCCCTCAGCTTCTTCCACAAGTCCTTTCTTATGCTGTTTTGCTCCGGAAAAGGCTCCCCTGTTATGGCCGTAAAGTTCGCTTTCCGCAAGGTTTTCACTGAGCAATCCACAGTCTACAACAACAAAGGGCCTGTCGTTTCTGGAACTTTGCGCGTAGATCCGCCGTGCAAGTACGTCTTTTCCGACGCCGGTCTCACCTTGGATAAGAATGGTAACGTCAGTAGCGGCCACCTTGTCGACGAGCCCGTAGATCTGCTGCATCTTAGGGCTCCGGCACACCACGATGCTCGGGTCGCATTCGGTATGGACGTCCGCTGCCGAGGACTTTGGATAACGGGACTTACCGTTTTCCTCCATGATTTGGCTGATCAATGCCAACAACTCGCGGAGTTTAAAGGGCTTTGTAATATAGTCGCGTGCTCCCAGCTTCATGGATTGAACCGCGCTCTGAATGTCTCCGTAGCCCGTGATCATGATAACCTCCGGCGGAGGAATCCTGGGACTTATCTTGCGGAGGACCTCGATCCCATTCAGGTCGGGAAGCTTTATGTCCAGGAGAACAACGTCAAAGCTCTGTCCGTTCAGCTTTTCGAGCCCTTCCTCACCGGAACTCGCCGTCTCCACGTAGAAGCCTTCGAGTCCGAGCTCGTCTCGAATGAGTCGTCTGATATTCTGCTCGTCGTCGATCGCAAGGATTCTTGCTCTGCCCATGAATGTTTCTCCCTGTGATCTCAGTACATTTCAGTTATCCCAAGACGTTATGACTACTGTTGAAAAGCCGATGACCGATAGTTCGAGTTCGGATCCAGGGCCTTGAATGACGAAACACCCTAATTCCCTCTCTGCAAAAGGGGGCGGGGACTGATTTACCCGGGGCCGACCCAGACCTCGGAATTTCGGACAAGATCTTTGGCAATCGCCATACATGTCTCATCACCGGACCGTGATGTCAGTATGGACAGTACAGAGTGCATCGGCCTGAAGCAATGTCTCAATCCGAGGTTCGCGTGCCTGTGAAGTGGTTTACGAGAGTCTCATTCACGCTCTCTGCGGGTACTCCATACCTGAGTGGTGGACGAGCGCATTCTCCATGCCACCTTAGTTTGGTCGCAATGATAAATCAAGCCAAGGGAGTCGATAGCACATCTTATTGTGGCGTAGCACGCCAACCACTTTCGGCGTGGTGTGCACATCTTGCGCCCATTCAGGTACGTGGGGTCGATATCTTCTCCGCGAATGTTTTTCAGAACGCCGCAAAGCAAGCGTGATGTCGCGGTGAACCTTGTCAATGCATCCGCTCCCTTTTTCTCTTGACTCACTTCAGGCGCAAGGAGTAACATTCGGTCGGTCTTGCCAAGCTTCTCGCAGAACATTCAGCCGTCGCAACCTGCAGACTTGAAAATCCCGACGCTCCTAATGACCGCGTGTAATCCGGCGTCCCCGTTTCTGCTCGGAAGCGGCTATGGAATCAACGACCTGTTCACAGACTGAAACAATGATCGTGGGAGAAGATTCCTATGTTCGAAGCAGTCACTGTGAAGGCCGGAAAGCCTTTTACCAAAGAAGTGGGCAGACGTTTGGGGGAGGACCTCGTCCTCAGGTTAGGTGGAACGCCTAAGGCCTGTTGGTTGTTTTCCGTTCCGTCCAAGGGGATAACAGGCCTTCTCTCCGGAATACATGATGCGGTTGGGACCAATGCCATGGTGGGCTGTACGACCGCCGGAGAGATTTCCACCGGCGGCTTCGGCACCGATTCGGCCGTTCTCGCAGGGGTGTTCACCGATCAGATCGACTTCCACGTTGCTTCGGTCGAAGGCCTGGGTGAAGATCCTCTGGGAGCGGGCCGACGTGTTGCAAGGGAACTTCCGCGGGAAGTTTCGTACGTCCAGATCTTCTCCGACGGACTTACGGGAAACGGATGCGCCATTCTCCGCGGTATTGCCTCGGTCTTGGGAGAAGATGTTCCCATTGCCGGAGGCACTGCCGGGGACGGCGGTCGCTTCGAGCAGACCTGGCAGTATCACGGTCCGCGGGTGCTCACGGATGCCGTAGTTGCCATAGGATTTTCCGGTGATTTCAAGGTGGGAACAGGGGTGAGAAGCGGATGGTCGCCCGTAGGGACCGTGAAAATCGTCACACGTGCCCACGAGAATGTCGTCTATGAATTGAACGGCGAACCCGCGCTCGACGTCTTTAAACGTTTCTTGGGAAAACATGCGGACAAATTGCCTGCGGTCGGGGTTGAATACCCACTGGGAATCGTCAGCAGGCCCGGGGTCCCCGGAGAGGAAGAATACCATCTAATCCGCGCCACAATGTCCGTCGGTCGCGAGGACGGTTCCATATCGTTTGCAGGGGAAATCCCCGAGGGGGCAGCGGTTCGCTTGACCTGCGGAGACAACGACTCCATACTTAAGGCAACGGAAGAGGCGGTGCGCCTGGCATTGACCGATCTGGGCGACACGAGCCCTCGGATGGTGTTCTTCTATTCTTGTATGGCACGAAGCATTGTCCTTGGAAGACGGACCAAGGAGGAAACGGAAGTCCTTCACCGAACACTGGGAAAAAGACTCCCGGTGATCGGGTTCTACACTTACGGTGAATTCTGCCGACTGAGGGCCGGCGGTCCCAGCTTGTTCCATAATGAAACCGCGACCGTGTCCGTCATTGGAGTGTGACACGTGCACGAAATCAAGCTGCTTAGGGCCAGGATCGACGAACTGGAAAATCTCCTGGAGATTTTCGAGCGCAAAGCCGACATCCTTACCAATCTCCTCAAAGAAGCCAATGCTGAATTCGAGGGTGCGCTCGACCTGGTAACCAGGACCGAAAAGAATTTTCGCGCAGTCTTCGAGAACGCCCCCGAAGCCATTTACATTGTCGACGCTCAGACTCGGAAGATCTTGGACTGTAATCCCTTCACCATTACTTGGCTGGGATACTCGCGTGACGAATTGCTCGCCATGCGGGTGGACGATATCGTAGAAAACCAAGGTGACGATGTCCGACACAACATACAAAGAGCGGTTGATTCCGGGATCGTGCGTGTTCAAGAGCGCAGATACGTAAAAAAGGACGGCACCGTCGTCGACACCGAGGTCACGGGTACTCCCGTGGAATATGGCGGCAGGCAATGCGTTGCCATTCTCGTTCGGGATATTACGGAACGGAAACAACTCGAAGAGTTTTCCAGATACAAGGAACTCTTTGAGAGCGTGAGCGATCCTGTTTTCATAAATGATTATCAGGGCAATCTGGTGGAAGTTAACGAAGGGGCATGCCAGCTCACGCAATACACGAGGGACCAACTCCTCCAAATGCCGATCCGGCACTTGGTGAAACCCGATCAGCTGCAGATCGTGTCCGACGTATTGGAGGACGTACGACAGGGGGAAACGGTCCAGTTTGAGCTTGACTTCATCAATAAGCAAGGGCGACCGATTCCGTTCGAGCTCCGTTCTCGATGCGTCACCTATCACGGCCAACCTGCAGCCCTGAGTGTTGCGAGGGACCTCAGCATTCGGCGTAAGCTCGAAGAAACCTTGATCAGATCGGAAAGACTGACTGCCGTCGGAGAGATGGCATCCGGTGTGGCCCACAACTTCAACAACCTTCTCCAAATGATCATGGGCGCAGCGCAGGCCGCGTTGTCCCAACTGGATTCCGGAAAAGAGGGACAATGCCGGGATCCTATCGTCACGATTCTCCGGTCATGCGACCGAGGAACGGACATTGTCCGACGCATTCGGGATTTCACCCACGCCGACAACGAGGAGACCATCGAGGCGCGCAGTTTCGACGTTGGCGAGGTTGTCAGAGAAGCGGTGGAACTGACCAAGCCCCTGTGGGAGAACCTTCCGGACACGCCGAACTACGATGTGAAGGTGAGCGTCCCCGGGGGATCCTTTGTTTACGGAAGGTCGTCGGAGATTTACGAGGTGGTGGTTAATCTCATCAAGAATGCCTTTGACGCAATGCCAAAAGGTGGGGAACTGAGTGTTTCTTCGTACACCGAAAACGGAAAAGTCTATCTTACGGTCTCCGATACGGGCCAAGGAATCCCCAAGGAACATCTTCAACGTGTCTTCGAGCCTTTCTTCACCACAAAAGGCTCAAAGAGCAGCGGTTTGGGTCTTTCGTCCAGTTACGGACTGGCAAAGAAGCATCATGGCGACATCGTCGTAGAAAGTACCGTCGGACGAGGCACGGCCTTTACCGTGGTGCTGCCCCGGGCAAAGGCTCCCGACCGGGTGTCGGAGAAGTCGGACGTAGTTGGAACAGACGACAAGATTAAGCTCTTGCTCATCGACGACGAGATCAACATTCTCAAGTCAATGGAAATGTACTTTGAAGAAGGGGAGATGGATGTTGTTACCGCGTTGGGCGGCGCGGCCGGATTGCGTGAATTTTCCCAAAGACGATTTGACGTGATCCTGTGCGACATGAGTATGGACGGCATGAACGGGTTGGAAATCGGGACAAGTGTGAAGCAATATTGCGAGGAACACAACATCCCCCGACCGGCTTTTCTGATCCATACGGGTTGGTACGAGCGTATCTCCCCGGAAGATCTTGCAGGGACGGGGGTGGACAAAGTAATCACCAAGCCCATCCGTTACGAAGAACTCCTGCGAATCGTCCGAAAAGCGCTTTCCTCTCAGGGGTGACTTGCGCGATGCCGAGAAGACGGAAGTTGGACCACACCCAGGCCCCCCCCAGGCGCACCAATGATTTGGTTACTTTAGGACGCTTGCTCAGGGGAAGCACTTACGGCCCCCTCAACACTGGTAATCCACCAATTTGTGGGGCACAACACGAACGTGACCGCACGAAACAATCCGGGTTATCAAACTCGAATATCCTCACCGCTTGAACGATCCGTTCATCTCCGTATTGAACGAATCGTTCAGTTCACAAATACGAAACCCAAAAAGTTGACCGCGATACCAAAAATATCAAGGCATTACATCAACTCAACATGCGTTCTTATTGGCACGGTTCTTGTATTAACTTAAGCGACCTGAGCGGCGACTCAATCAATCATCATGGGCGCCGGCCGCACGAACGGATCTGCGACCCGACGTGAGATCGGCTCTCGTCTGAACCGGCGTTATTTTTGTGATGGAAGCCAACTCCCGGCAGATAAGAGGTTTGAGGGAGGAAGTGCCGTTGCCCGGCAAATTGTGGAAGATGCGAAAGCAGCCTTGAGACAACACGATACCTCTGCGCGAGGATGAAATATTGGAGTGCCGTCTGCTGTGGGGGCTTGGGGGCACGCAGGACGCGAAAATTGTAGCGGAAGAGATTATCCGCAAACGGCGGTGGAGCAATTGAACCTGTGCCTCGCTCATGAAAGTGCGGGCAATGGTTCATCAGCATTGACACAAGGGAGGTACAGGATGAGAAAACTTAGTCTGGCACTTATCGCAACACTTATCACAGGTGGATTCCTACTTAGCCTCATGGTTCCCGGAGTCGCTACGGCTGAGCCGGAAAAATTCAAGGCCGTGGCGTTTCTGCCCGAAAACAACGAGATCGTAACCGGTTTCAAGATGTTCATCGACATGGTCAATAAGAAATACAAGGATTCCATAAAGATTGAACTCCTTGGCGGACCCGAAGTGACTCCCCCGTTTCAACTGCATGAGGCCGTCAGGAATGGAACCATAGATATGTGCCTGACTTCGTGTGGTTACTACCCCTCTCTCGTATGGGAGGCCCAGTCGGCCATGTTTTCCAACAAGGACTATAAGGATGTCGCCGCCACCGACTATCACGATATCATGTCTAAACTGCATGAAAAAGTGGGCATTGTTTGGCTCGGGCAAGGCACATTTGAAATGTATTTCTATTTCTATACCAATCCCGAAATAAAGAGCGTGAAGGATCTAACGGGCAAAAAGATTCGTATATTCCCCCCCGTGATACCTTTGGTCAAAGCGATCGGCGCCGTTCCGGTCACCCTCCCGATGGGAGATATCTACACGGCCATGGAAAGGGGGACGGTTGACGGCTTTGTCATGGTTCCGACCGGATTCGTCAAAGACTTCAGCTGGAACGAAGTGACAAAATATGCGTTGGACCACCCTGTATATCAGGCCACTGCGGTGATCCTCGCAAACAAGAAGAAGTGGGACACGCTTCCTGAAGACGTCCGAAAGGGTATCATCAAATTTAAACGAGAAACCGTCGATCCCGCGGTGGCGGACTATTACAAGAAACTAGCCTCCGAGAGCTGGGACGCCTTAATCAAGAGCGGTGTAAAACCGGTGAAATTCCCGGGATCGGAAGGCGCTGACTTTCAGGCAAAAGCCTATGAAGAAGCCTGGAACAATATCTCGAAGAAATCTCCGGAACTCGGTCCCAAGCTGAAAAAGATGCTTGTCAAGTAATTACGTTCGTTCACTCTTCCGGAGAAGCGGGGGCCTCATTCTGAAATGACAGCCCCCGCGTTTATTGCGCTCGAGGTATGACTCCATACCAGAGCAAGCCGGTACGGGATATGGCGCCCCCGCCGACATGGTGAGATCTCAAGCAACAACAAAACAGGGGATTAATGGTGAAAACCCTTCTGCGGTCAATGAAGACGGCTTCAGTCGTATTTGATTTCATTCTTGGCGCACTGGTCTATTTGGCGGCCGGCATACTCGCATTCATCACCCTGGCCGTGTGCTGGGACGTAGCGGCGCGGGCAATAGCGGCAAGCCCCCTGCCTTGGGTTCTTGAGTACACGGAGTACGGCCTCCTTTTCATGACCTTTCTATGCGCTGCTTGGGTCCTCAAGAATGAAGGACATGTCACAAGCGACCTACTCATTAGTTCATTGAAAGAGAAAGCACAAGCAGTGCTGAATATGGCCACTTCGATTATGGGCGGAGTGGTCTGCCTCATTCTGACTTGGTTCGGGACCGCCGTGAGCTTGGAAAAACTTCAGATCGGCAGCTATCAACCCACTCCCATGGAAACTCCGGACTTCCCCATCTTTCTGATTATCCCAATCGGCAGTTTTCTCCTCTTTATTCAGTTCATGAGAAGGGCCTGGGCGCACCGCGCAAGATGGAAGGAGCTTGGAACGGAAAATCGCGAATAGCGGTTGGGAAAATCAACGACCCTTGGCCTTGGAGGTACTGTTCATGGATTGGTGGCTGGTTCTATTCATTATATTCGGGGGCTTGGTGGTCCTTATGCTGACCGGACTCCCGGTTGCCTTTTCCTTCATGCTCATAAATATTGTGGGGGTTTTTCTCTTGTGGGGCGGCCATTCGGGCCTCCAGCAGCTGATCTTGAGTATCTTTGAGTCCGTCACGTTTTTTGCTCTGCTCCCGGTTCCTCTTTTCATTCTCATGGGGGACGTGCTTTTTCAATCCGGCATGGGGGCCAGGATGCTTGACGCCCTGGATAAAGCCTTGGGCAAACTTCCCGGTCGATTAAGTCTGGTCGCAATTTCAGGAGGTCTGTTGGTCGCAGTTTTGTGCGGCAATACCTGGGCGTCAACAGCCATGCTGGGGGCCATGCTTGTGCCTGAGATGAAAAAGCGGGGATACAAGAACCCCATGGCCCTCGGGCCTATTATGGGCGGCGGCGCGTTGGCCATCATTATTCCCCCCAGTGGAATGGCAGTGGTCCTGGCGACTTTGGCGGGCATCTCTGTTGGCGAACTCTTGATCGCCGGCCTTATTCCGGGACTCGTCATGGCAGCATTGTTCGTGGCGTACATCATCGGTCGCTGCATTCTGCAACCGGACATGGCGCCTGCGTATTCCGTTCAGCATCTCCACATTTCAGCGAGAATCATGCCGGTGATCAAACACGTCGCACCCCTGGGCGTCGTTGTCTTTGCCGTTATCGGGCTGATGTTGCTCGGCTTTGCAACTCCATCGGAGGCCGCAGCGTTCGGAGTACTCGCCACATTAGGTCTCGCCTTCCTCTATAGAAGCCTGAACTGGCAAATCGTCAAGAAGTCCTTTGCGAGCACCATGTCTACGACGACCATGATATTTATGATTTTTTGCGGTTCAACCGCTTTCAGCCAAATACTCTCATTCTCGGGCGCTTCAAAGGGCATGGTGAACTTTGCCGTTGCCTTGCCGGTTCCCCCTTTAGTGCTCCTCATCTGCATGATGATGGTGGTCATGATCCTTGGCATGTTCATGGACCAGCTCAGCATACTGATGATTACGCTGCCCGTCTTTATGCCCGTGTGCGCAGCCATGCACTGGGATACGCTCTGGTTTGGGCTCATGCTGTTGATCAATATGTCCATAGCCAACCTGTCCCCTCCGTTCGGAATCGAACTCTTCGTTATGAAAGCGGTATCACCACCCGAGACGACTATGGCCGATATCTACCGAGCATCCGTCCCCTTTATCATGATTGAAGCGCTGGTGATTTTCCTGGTCATGTTTGTCCCGCCCATTGCGACGTGGCTGCCCCGGTGCATGTAGACCGGCCATTCTTGCCATGAAGAATCGGGAGTCTGTGTGGAAGTGATCTCACCCGGATGAAGTAAGTCCGACCATGTGATTTCCAATGGCTCTCCCCCCCTGCCCCCATGTGTGCTAACTTTCACCATTCGACTGGATCAACTGATCTCCCCCCTCTCCCGCCGGGGGTGAGGGTTTTCGGAACCCCCTCCCTTGACGGAAGGAGGAAGGGGGGAGGGTGATAACTATTGTCCCATATCCCGTAGGTCGGCGCCTATGCACCTTAACGTGAAGCCGCAAACGCTGTAGGCAACAGTACTGCGGGACCGTAGCACTTGTCGGTCCGATCATCGGCGCCAAGAATCTGCCGATCATGCCGTATCATCCAGTCACCCAACCTCTCTCTCTCTTTCCGGTACGGGTTTGCGGAGAGAATGGGGTCCGCCTTCTTTCCCCAATTTACGTCCCCTGAGGGGCAATGCCCGGCGGGCCGTGTGCACCAACTTCTCCTTGTAGCCTGCCATCCTACACTTGGGGCATAAGGCGCCATAGTCGGGGGTAGAGCCTTCGAATATCTTTTCGATCTGGGGTTCCGGCGCATAGAAGCGATTACAGCGTTCGCAGACACGAAGCGCTACTTGCCCTATTTCCTGTGAAGAAAACAGGCGAGGAATAGCCGTTAAGTCCAGAACATGCCCGAGCCCTGCGGCGTCTTCCTGACAGGAGTTGACACATGAGCCACAAGCAATGCACTGCAGATTCCGATACTTAAAGACCCTGAAACCGCCCTCGTCCATGTACCGAAGAGCCTTGGTAGGGCATGCCAACTCGCACGAAGCACATCCGACACACCGGTCTTTTCTCAGGCGAACTCTCCAGAAAAGAACAACAATCATAACGAGCATGAGTTCACTTCCGGCGACGTGAAGGGTCTCCATGTGGTCGCCCAGAAACCACACATTGTCGGCCGTTCCGTGGGTCAACATATACCCGGTTAGAAAAGGGACGCCCGTCATGAAAAGGAGAAAATAATCGGAAAAGGTCGATATCGACCGGAGGTACGGATCTGCTATCCTGCGAATCAGAAAGCAAAGAATGAGCAAAACAATCCCGATCGACATGAAGTCCGCCAGTTCATCGGGAATCGCCGTCCAACTCAGTTCCAGTTCGGACATTTCCCACAACGCGACGTGGCCGCTATACCATATGGGTACAACCAGTAGGCTGATATGGAACAGGAATCTGGTCGAGAAATATAAGGGCCTACGGCGGGCGAGCGAATGCAGGGGCAACATGAATCTTGCGAAGATTGACGGAAGAGATCCGCCTCCGGCTTCCTTGTCAGGCCGGTTCTTGACGATGGCATAGAGAGACAGGGCGAGTCTCACGATCACGCCCGCCGAGAAAAACACCAGAGAAAAGAGAAGGAAGGGGCCCTCAAAAAAAGAATAAAAGGTCATCGACTTTGTCCTCTCGGTTTGTATCCCAAATGTGGTGTCGGTTCAAGGACGGATATCTGCCGGCTTGGCCGGGAATACTTAATTCTATCATATTAGCTTGCGCATGTCTTAGAGAATAGTCCCACTTCGCATAAAAATAGCGACTGAAAATATGTAGGGTTGGCATCATTAATCACCGACTTCCACCCGCTTGAACGATCCGTTCATCTCCGAATTGAACGATTCGTTCAGTTCGCATGCACCCCACCTCAGCGGTCCATCGGGGTAGCAAAGATATCAATGCGTTAACTTAGGTCGACTTGTGTTCACTCTTGGCACGTTTCTTGAACGATCTTTCGCAGCCCGAGTAGCGATTGGATCGTTCTTCATTGACGCGGGCTGCATGAACAGTCTTCCACTTTGGCGTGGGATCGGTACGAATCGGGATCTACCGGCTTGGTACCCAAATCAAACTCCCGGTACACGAGAGGTCAAATGAGGATGTGCCGTTCCACGACAAGACGGAGGGTGCCGAGGCAGCCTTGGGACTGTGCAACGCCTAAGAGCGTGGATGCGAAACAAATAGTGAAACGACGTTTGCGGCGGGGCTCCGGAGATTCGCTGCACGCAAGATTTGGAACTTTGGAGATTCGCCACAAACGGCAGTGAAGCAAGGGAACACGCGCTGCCGTCTGCATGAAAGCACTGTGACACAAGCGCTCCATTTCATATGTTCGGTAGGGAATTTCCCTTCGGTCCCGGGCCGGTACCTCGAACAACACATTTTCCGGGCTCGGAGTCCGGGGCAACGGAAGACTGTGCCGAGGCCACCCCGGAATGCGGGGCGAGTTTCCCTGCAGGAGGCACGGTCATCCTCTATCTCGTTCCCAAGCAAGGGCTTGGAAACAAGTTAGAATCCTCGGCCGCATTTTTGAAAATGACTACTAAGTTAGGGAGAATGGCTATGGGCAAAGGTAAATGGCATGACATGCGGGAATTCTTAGATTTCCTGGAAAGCAAAAAGGACCTGTTGCGTATCAAGGATGAAGTGGACCCTGAATGGGAAATAAACGGGATAACAAGGATCGGCTTGCAGGAGATGGGCCCTGCCATACTCTTTGAAAACATTAAAGGGGCTGATTTTCCCATGCTTACCAACCTCCTCGGTGCCGACCGCCGCTTCTTGTGGGCACTGGGGATTGATGACTGGAGTCAGTTCAACGAAGAATGGCTCAGACGAATGGAGAAACTCATTCCCCCGACGATCATTGATTCGGGACCGTGTCAGGAAGTCGTTGTTACGGGCGGAGACATTGATCTTAACAAAGTATGCAACACAGTCTGGCACCAACACGACGGCGGTCCTTTTCCCGGGACCCTCGGGGTCTCCGTGACCAAGGACCCCGACACGGGCCTGTTGAACGCCGGCATTTACAGAATGGGAACCCTTGGCAACAACCTGCTTGGATGGGGTGCGCCGGAGTATACTCATGGACGGCAGCATTACATCAAGTATGAGAGAATGGGGAAGCCCATGCCCATGGCGGTCATTACAGGTTACGACCCCACGGTGTTCACCGTTTCCTGTACAAGGACCCCCCCCGGCGTTGACGAATTTCATTTGGCGGGCGCCCTGAGAGGAGCACCTTTGGAGATGGTCAAATGCAAGACCGTCGACATCGAGGTCCCCGCCACATCCGAGTTCGTCTTCGAGGGGTATATCAAACCCGATTACAGACACATGGAGGGAGGGTTCGGAGAATATACGGGGTATTATGGCGAAGCCAGAAGTAATCCGGTTTTTGAATTGACTGCCATTACCCACAGGAACAATCCAATCTTTCTGGGCGCCAGGGAACAATGGTACCCGTCCGACAGCGGGGTCGTCGTAGGCAAGGCTTCCCAGGCCGAGGCATACAAGACTCTCAAGGAGTTGGTCCCCGGAATACTGGACTTGAGATGCGATGTAACCTATGAAGCCATCATCAAAATCGACAAGCTTTTCAAGGGCCATCCGCAACAGGCCATGGATGCACTTTGGGGGGCTACGTATGCTCGGTACAAGCATGTCATCGTCGTGGACAAGGACATTGACATCTGGGACTACAACAGCGTGCACTGGGCCCTTTCTACGAGAGTCAAGGCCGACCGGGACGTGACAATAACCTCGAGAAGAGCCGGCCAGTGGCTGGATCCGGCGATTCCTCTCAAGCCAAAGGGATGGCAGAGCCAGATGGGTATCGACGCGACCATGCCTTGGGAAGAATACAATTTCTACGGGGAAGAACCGCCGTTGACGGTGGACGATCCCGAGATCGTGGCCAAGACGAAAGAAAAATGGGGCGACAAGTTGAAGTGGGACAGTCCGTTGCCGTAGCGTATCATTGAATAACCGGATCATGGTGAAAGGCTCATTTCCATCATCGCTTGCCGTCCCGTGAAGTGCTTCGGAACAGGCGGGGAGCAGGGAGATGAAATACTATTCTCAGTACGTGAACAATGTGATGAAAAGCCTTTCACCTGAACGGTTTCGCCTTGACATTCGGAACGAGTAGGCGAGACCTGAAATCTTCTACCGGTTACACATTTCATCACCTTATCGAGCCCACTATTTTCTTGGAGGTGTACATGCATAAGGTACTCATTGTCGATCACGACAAGTGCTCGGGATGCAGGGTATGTGAAATTATCTGTTCACTATATAGGGAAGACGAAGTAAACCCCATGAAGGCGAGGATACACGTCGCCACCTGGGAGACCGAGGGAACCGACATCCCCATGGTCTGCCAACAATGCGAAAAAGCCCCGTGCGCGGAAATCTGTCCCGTCAAAGCCATATCGAGAGATCAGGATACCGGGGCAATGGTAATAGATGAAGAGTCGTGTATAGGTTGCAGGATGTGCGTTCATGCGTGTCCCTTTGGGGCTCCGTTGGTCCGCCCGGACACCGGAAAGGTGACGAAGTGCGATCTGTGTAATGGCGACCCCAAGTGCGTCCAATTCTGCGTTACCGGTGCGTTGCAGTTCCTGCCGGCTTCAAAAGCGGCCCTTCAGAAAAAGAGAACGGCCGCCAAGAAATACGGGGATCTCATGGTCGCATTGCATGGACACCACGCAGATGAAGAAAGCACGAGATAGATCTTCACGCGTTGACTAAGGAGGCAAGAATGTACGGCTGGGGAGGCACGATATTAAGGGTACGCCTGAGTCCGGGAAAAATAGAGAAAACTCCCCTGGACCCAAAGTTTGCAAGGCAATTTCTTGGGGGAAGAGGGTTTAACTCCAAAATAATATATGACGATTTTGATCCGACGGTGACCGATCCTTTCGGCCCTGAAAATATTGTGGCCATCAGCCCGGGATCACTCTGCGGCAATACGTTGAGCGCCAGCAGGGTTTGCGTTTCCGTGGCCAGATCGCCTATTACGGGCCTCTTCGGCGACGCCAATCTCGGTTCCTACTTCGGCGGGGAACTCAAATGGGCGGGATATGATTCCATCTTCTTCTATGGAAAATCGGATCATCTGGTCTATCTCCACATAGAGGATGATTATGTGGCATTGAAGGACGCGAGACACCTCAAAGGTAAGACCGTCTCCGAAACGGACGCCCTGCTCAAAGAAGAACTTAACGATCCGGACGCCAGAGTCATCGCAATAGGACCCGGGGGTGAAAATTGTGTAGCCGGTGCCATACCTCTTGAGCTTCACCGTGCGGCGGGTGCCTGTGGTACCGGTGCCGTCCTTGGCTCTAAGAATATGAAGGCAGTGGTTGTCCGGGGTACACAGGGATCAAAAATAGCCAGGCCTCAGCAACTTCGAGAGGCATTCGAGAGGAATCATAAGAAACTGATAAACGGGCCTCATTATCCAATGTTTTCAACCTACGGCTCCGCTTCCCTGTTGGATCTTTTCGATAAAGGCGGTATGCTGCCGACCTTTAACTGGAAAGACCTGCCCGTAGAAGACGTGGAGAAGACCTATTCTACTACACTCAAGGAAAAATATGGCGTCAAAATGGTGGCATGTCTCGGCTGTGCCGTTCACTGCGAGCATTACTACGCGGTTCAGGATGGGCCCTATGCAACCTCCGGCGCAGGCGCCGAATATGAGGTCACCTGTGGATTCGGTTCCCGCGCGGGTGGGACGAACCTGGAAGCCATTCTGTACATAAACACCCTCATGAACGACATGGGACTGGACATCGTTCAGATATCCAACTGGATCAATACGGTGAGGCACTGGTGGGACGACGGTCTTATAGACGCGTCGGATACGGACGGTCTAATTCTTCAGTGGGGCGATTACGACGACACCATAGAGGCCATAAAGCGAATAGCCCACAGGGAGGGAGAGTTCGGCGACAAGCTTGCGGACAATATTATGTCCTTTGCCGCTCACATTGCGAAGAAAAAAGGCATCCCAGTAGAAAAGTTGACTCGGTATGTCATTCAAATCAAGGGGATGACCCAATCATCAGGGGACAACCGGCTTATGGGCGTTGGTGCGGCACTATCGCACGGGACCTCCACAAGAGGAAGCGACCACCTGAGAGGAGTGAATACCGACATCTGGCTCCAACAAGAACGGGCTGAAGATATCATCGGAATACCCAAAGAGATGGCCCAGAGGTTTCTTGATCTGGGATTGTCCGATGGGAACCAATATGAGGGGAAAGAGGAATACGTGGCGTTTATGGAAGACTACTGCGCCATAACGGATTCACTCGGAATCTGTAAGCGTCATACAGCGTGGGAGGGCATGGCAGTAGGGCTGGAGGAGATGACCGAATACTTCAATGCCGTGACCGGTCTTAATTACTCCTGGAAAGACATGTGGAAATGCGGAACCCGAATCTATGCGGTTGAAAGGGCCATGCAATCCAGATACGGCGCTCGATCGGGTGATGATTATCCGCCTGACAGGTATTTTGAAGAACCGGTTCCCAGCGGTCCTCAGAAAGGGGCCGTCCTGGACAGGCAGAAATACGGCTCTCTTCTGGAAAATTATTATCAACACAGGAAATGGAATAGCGAGGGAGTGCCGCTGGAAGAAACTCTGAGAGACCTCGAACTTGACGATGTGGCAAAGGATTTGAAAAAACGCAAAGTCTTGTAGAGCATCATCGAGAACCGCGCTTGAGGGCGGGCACGGCCCGCCCTACGGCCTGATTGTCGCCCTCTCGTCACGAGTGCCCGTCTTCAAAATCGGATCGACTCATGATCCGTCGCAAAGTGGGTCGCGAAATCCCCAAGAGCTTACAGGCCTCTCCTTTGTGCCAGTTGGTGAACTGCAGGGCTGCCAGCACATGCTCGTTGACCACCGTGTCCAGCGGCTTGATCGTTTCTCCCTCCGGCTTTGGTTTCGATCTGTTCCCCAAGATACCCGGAAGACAGTCGGGAAGCAGGACTTCTCCCTTACAGAGCACCAAAGACCTGGTCAGCACGTTCTCGAGCTCCCTGACGTTGCCCGGCCAGGAATACTCGAGTATCGTTTCCATGACTTCCTCGTGGACCTTCGTCACATTCCGGTTCATTTTTCTATTGATCTTGTTGAGCAAGTGGTCCACCAGCACGGGAATATCGGACTTGCGCTGCCTTAGCGGCGGAACGTGAACCTCCAGCACGTTCAGCCTGAAGTAAAGATCTTCCCTGAACTGCTTGGCTGTCACGAGAGCGGGCAAATCCCTGTTTGTCGCGGTAATGATCCTCGCTTTCGATCGAAAGATTTCTTCTCCCCCTACCCGTTCGAATTCTCGCTCCTGGAGGAATCGGAGCAGTTTCACTTGGACTGTGGGAGAAATGTCGCCCACCTCGTCGAGAAAAATGGTGCCGCCCTGCGCCAGTTCGATCTTCCCTTTTTTCTGGTGAGACGCTCCGGTGAAAGAGCCTTTTTCGTGCCCAAAGAGTTCGCTTTCAAAGAGGCTTTCGACCAGCGTGGAGCAGTTCACCGGGACGAACGGTTCGCCGGAGCGAGGGCTGTTGCTGTGGATCGCCCGAGCGATCAATTCCTTGCCCGTTCCGCTTTCTCCCCGGATAAGAACGGTCGCTCCCGTGCCTGCGACAAGTCCGATAATCTTGAAGATTTCTTTCATACACTCTGTCTTGCCGACGATATCGTCGACCTTGTAGCCCCGGGAAATCTCTCTGATCGTATCGTCACCCTTGGTCGAAGTTCCTATGGTCTCAGCAATCTTGTCAATAGCGGTTTCGAATTCGACAAGGTCGATTGGCTTGTGGATGTACTCGTACGCTCCGAGTTTCATGGCCTGAACCGTCGTTTCCATGTCCTGGAACGCGGTAATCATGATTACGGTAATGGGAACACTCTTGGCTCGCACTTGCCGGAGCACCTCGAGTCCATCCATACCGGGCAACCGGATGTCCAATACGAGGATCTCGGGACGGGTCTCCTCGGTGATCCTCAGGCCGGCTTGTCCGTCTGCTGCGGTGAAAACCTGGTAGCCCTTTTCGCTCAGTACCATTCCCAGGGTTTTCCGAATGCCCTCTTCATCGTCAACGATCAACGCTTTCAAGACGGTCTCTTACCTCTCCGGCAGGGTGATGATGAATGCCGTGCCCCCGTGGACACGGCTTTCCACCTCCATCATCCCTCCATGCACGTCTATGATATTCTTAACATTGGTCAGCCCCAGACCCACGCCACGGGTCTTCGTGCTGAAGAATGGATCAAAAATCCTCCCAAGATATCCTGAAGGGATTCCCACACCCGTGTCGCTAATCTCGACTGTGACGAATCTTCGCTTCCGATGCATACTCCAGCGCGTCGAAATCCGGAGAGTACCGCCGTCCGGCATCGAATCCACGGCATTAAGCAGAATATTGAGCAAGGCTTCCTGAAGCTTCTCGCCGTCCAACATTGCCGTTCTCTTGCTTCGCGTCTTCTTGCGCACGACCCTGATGCCGGCGCTCTTCAAACTATCACTCAGCAATTCGAGACATCTGTCGACGACTTGATCGACAGCGTAGGCAGACTTGGTCGCCTTCGTCGGCCGGGCGAAGTCGAGCATCTCCTTGAGGACACGTTCCAGTCGCATTATCTCAGTGTGAACTATATCGAGGCGATCTTTGTCGAAGCCTTCCAGATTGAGTTTTCGGCCGAGCACTTGGATGTTGGTCTTAATGGAAGAAAGTGGGTTTCTGATCTCGTGGGCAAGTATTGAAGCCAATTTGCCGATGGATGCCAGACGCTCGTTTTGTCTCATTTCTTCATAGAGTTGAGCACGGTCCATGGCGGAACCGATCTGATACCCTATGAGGCTCATGAGATTTATCTCTTCGGATGAGAAATGGTACGGTTTCGTGCTCGCTACGTTGAGAACCCCGTGAATACCGTGTACCGACATCAACGGCACCGAGAGAAGGGATGTGATGTCGGCAATCTTGCAGGCGGCTTCCACGGCGTCCGGGAACTGGGTATAGTCGTCGTATGCTATTGGACATCGCTCTCGGGCCACCCGTCCGGCGAGCCCCTCGCTGATCTGCATTTGACTCACCCGTGAGACAAACTCCTGGGAAAACCCTTCCTGTGCAGCCAGAATCAAGCGCTGACTCGCATGATCTATGACGAACACTGCTACAGCCTTGTCGGAAACTATGGTGCGCAACTCCGAGACGGCCAGTTCTACCACCTCTTGAAGATCCAGGGACCGGCTCACCGTGGAGATAATCTTGTTCAATGCCGACAGCTCGAGATTCCGTAGCCGTATGACAGCCTGAACCTTCTCATTCTCTTCCAGCAAGTTCTCAAGGCATTCGGCTTTCTCTTTGATCGTCATGCCCCATCGAGGAACGGTGAGTCCGATCTCGTGAATCTGCTCTTCCGTTCCCACCACGAACTCGCATTGATCGTCGCCTTTGGCGATACATTTCCTCTCTGTCGCGGTGATATCGCTTCGCCGCGAGATTTGCTCCATAAATGAAAGCAGGACTCCGGTGGAGTAATGGCACACCGGTACCGACGAAGATTTCCCCCTTCGAAGAAACGCCCAGGCTTCAAAAGCGTCGGGACACGATATCCGGGCAAAACCATCGGAAAACCTCAGCTCCTCAATCTGAAAACTACCGAACCCGGCCGAAGAAAATGTGTCCACTGCTTCCCGGAAGCCGTCGGGACTTCGGGTAATGAACCGCCTTTCCAGGGCGGTCCCGGGGAAAGTTCCCCGTTGGCCCGCCTCAAAGACGGCACGCTTGTATGTGTCCTCGCCGGCGACGAGTTGGATGGCTTCAGCCAGACTGAGCCACCCATTGGAAACGTCCAGGAGGCACATCCGCGTGCCTCCCACGTCTATCCATCCCCCGCCCTTCTTGGACACGAATTTGAGCCGTTGGTCCTTGAGCCGTTCAATCTGCTGCTCTTTCTCGCCGGCCTCTCGCTTGGCATTTGAGTACAACCGTCCAAGCTTCATCCCCATCTGTTGCGAGGCAAGCGCTGAACGGGCGAACACGGCCATGAGCCGCTCCGGATCGGCCTCACCTGCAATCCGTTTCCTCTGCAGCGCAACTGCGGCGTCACGCACCGCCCCCAAGATCATCACGGGAACGGCGGGATCGAGAGAGCCCCGTTCCATGCGAGCGCAGATTGACTTGAGAAAACCGTTGGTCTCGGTCCAGTCGAGAGCTTCAGCGCCTTCCAGAGGGCCGGCAAGACAGAAGTCAACGACATCGCGGACCAGCGCCTCGGATACGGCCGCACGACCGCCGTCAATGGCCATGAGGGCGCAGGCCAAGTCTGTGAGGGAGGATGAGAGATTGGCGGAGAGAGGGGCGTCTTTGGTCATTGTTGACACTCTGCACCGCGCTTGACGGTTCGGTTTTTCTTGTTCGTTAATTCTTCATCCTATTCTGAAGCATGCAACAGCAAAAGACAACCAACAAGTTCGTAGCCCAAGGAAGACTCTCCCATTTACGCAAGCCCCGCCGCAGCCTTCTGAACGTGGGGCCGGCAATGCGGAAGTACCCGATATGAGGTGCGAGTTGAACAACATCCTGCATTGCGGTCGGTCCGGGAATCATATTCTACTCATTTTTGCATCATGTTACCAAATTGTCACGCCTTCATTTTCTTGGCAAGCTCGGCACTTCTCAGATTCCTCGGAACTCATTGAACCCAACAGTACAAGTCTTAATGGACGAGCGAATCAAAATCCGGCAACCTCAGATTTTCTCCCGTTTGAACGATCCGTTCATGCGGCAGTTGAACGAATCGTTCAGTTACCGTAACGGCATAGTCCTTGAATCGTCCAGCCTATCTGAGATATCAGGCGGTTGCGTTCTCCGGGCAAGTGCGACTTCCTTGGCACGATTCTTGATATGTTTCTGGTGACATGAATAGCGGATGGATCGTTTATCACAGAACCGGGCTGCAAGAAAAGGGTTCCGCACACGCGTACGATTAGCTTCAACAAGAGCCGGCCGGTTCTCGATGAAAATGGACTCCCGGTGATCGACGGATCCGGGCTTCGGGAGGATCCTCGCGTTGCCGGCGTCAACGAAGCAGTGATGGAGAAGTGGACTGCCGTTTTCGCGGACTCCTATACAGCGCCACCTGGATCCGTAGCGCAGGAGATTTTCAGTAAATCGCGGATGAGCAATCTTACCTGCATGGCTCGCTTGTAAGCGCATTGACACAAGAACTGCGGAATGCACTCTGTCTCGTTCCGTACTAACGACCCAATGACTAATTGCCCCCGTCGGCAACGCGGCGGTGAGGGCACTCCTGAACGCTCCAGTGGAGAATCCCTATGGAAGAAGTAGTTCGTACAGTATGTCAGGCGTGTCATTGTGAATGCGGGGTAGTGGTTACCGTAGAAGACGGAAGAATAACCAGGATTGCGGGGGACCCCGAGCATCCCATGAATCGGGGTTTTATCTGCGTGAAGGGCAAGGCGGCAGCGGAACTCGCGTATCACCCCGACCGGCTGAAATACCCGTTGAAACGGGTCGGAGCAAGAGGCGAAGGGAAATGGGAGAGAATCTCATGGGACGAAGCCCTCGACGCCATTGCCGCCAAGCTCACCCAAGTAAAGGACCAGTACGGCACGGAGTCCATTGCGGCCATTCATGGTACCGGCCCACGGAGATCCCTTACCATTTCACTTCTACCCTATGCGCTGCATAGTCCCAACCGCATAAGCGTTGATCTTCATATTTGTTTTGCCGCTACAATTATAGGGGAACATTTCACGGTCGGCCACCCGGTCACCATGGAGACCGGCCCGGACTACGACAATGCCGAATGTATCCTTGTGTGGGGCGGCAACCCAACGAACTCACATCCGGGCCGAGGCCAAAGGATTCTCAAAGCGAAGAGACAAAGGGACGTGAAGCTCATTGTAGTGGATCCGCGGAAGACCAAACTGGCATCTATGGCCGATCTTTGGTTGCAGATTCGGCCCGGCACGGATGATGCGTTGGCCCTTGGAATGCTCAATACCATTATTGAACGAAATCTGTTTGACAAAGACTTCGTATCAAAATGGTGCCTTGGGTTCGATCAACTCAAGGAAGCCGTCAAGGCGTTTCCGCCGGACAAGGTATCGGAAATAACATGGATTCCTGAGGATACAATCATACAAGCCGCCGAGATGTACGCCGGAACAAAGCCGGCCGTCGTACACAGTCGTGTGGCCCTCAATCAAAATCTCAATTCGACGCAGACCAGCCGTGCGGTAGTTATGCTGGCCGCGCTTACGGGCAACCTCGACATAAAGGGCGGGAATCTACTGCCCAACAACATCGAAGGTTACATTCCCTCCATCGCTCTGGCAGGTGTGGGGCCATGGCTGGCCCCCGACAACGAGGTGAAGGCCAAACAAATAGGCAGTGATAAGTATCCTCTCGTGGCGGGTGTTGACGCGATCTTTCCCTTTGTTCCCAGCCCTCTCGCTGTTGATGCAATTGATGAAGGAAAGCCCTATCCGCTCAAAGCTCTTTTCTGTGCGGGCAGTAATCCGGTGGTAAACGCTCAGAACTGCAAGCGTGTTTGGAAAGCCATCAAGGACCGCTTGGATCTGTTTGTGGTGATTGATTTCGTTATGACGCCTTCCGCCGAATTGGCCGACTTCGTGCTGCCGGCTGCCACGTGGCTTGAGCGAGAGGAATGTTGCGACCTGGAGTACATGGGTTATGTAGCGGCCAGAAAGAAGGTAATTGAGCCGTTGCATGAGAGCCGGGATGAACTGGACATATTGATCGACCTTGTGAAACGTATTCCGTGGGCCAACAGAAAGAGCCTGCCCTGGGACAGCGCCGCGGAATGCAATGAATGGATGCTTGCAGGCACCGGGATGTCGTTTGATGATCTGAAAAAGAGAAGTATTATACGTGTCGATCCCGTGTATCGAAAATACGAGACAGAGGGCTTTCATACGCCGTCGGGCAAAGTTGAGCTCTATTCGTCGGACATTGCACGATTCGGTTACAGTCCGGTGCCGGATTTCAAGGAACCTCCGGAAAGCCCGGCAAGTACGCCGGAACTTATGGAAGATTACCCCCTTGTTCTCACTACCGGGGCAAGAGAAATCAGCTTTTTTTGTTCCGAAGGACGTCAGATACCGTCGCTGAGAAAACTTAATCCTGACCCGCTCTTGGAAATCCACCCTGAGACTGCGGAAAAACTTGGTATCAGCGCCGGCGATTGGATTTATATAGAATCACCCAGGGTGAGAGGCGAACGGGTGAAGCTACGATCTCGACTAACCGAGACGGTCGATCCCAGAGTAGTCAACGCGTCGTACGGTTGGTGGTTTCCGGAAAAACCGGGACCCGAGCACGGTTGTTTTGATTCTAACATAAACGTCATCCTCTCCGGGGATGAGCCCAGGGGAGAAACATGCGCGTCCGTAGCCACACGTGGTACGCTGTGCAAGGTCTATAAGACCGTATAGCCACCCTGAGCGTACCTGAACCGGTAAGATAGTACCATTAACCGTAAGTTATGCAAACAACCTGAAAGTAGAAGGAGGTAAACCCCATGAGCGAACCTGAATGGGTCGTGGGCACGGATATCGGCGGGACCTTCACTGATGTCATCGGAGTGAACCTGAAAACAGGCGAACAAAGAATCGGGAAGGTACCTTCCACTCCACCCACGTTCTACGAAGGCGTCACAAACGGACTCGCCGCTGCAGGCCTGAAAGGAGAGGAGACTCTATCCTTTCGGCATGGGGCAACGGTTTCGACAAATGCCATTCTGGAACGAAAGGGTGTAAAAACAGCACTGATTACGACTGAAGGCTTCCGGGACGTACTCGGCGGCGGCCGGGCGGAACGGATCTCCGCGTTCGAACTGGATTGGGACCCGCCGGAACTCATCGTTCCCAGACGAAACGTCCTGACGGTAAAAGAACGGGTCGGCCCTTGGGGCGAAGAACTGGTGCCCCTTAACGAAGAAGATGTGAAGACGGCCGCCAGGAAATGTAAGAAGCGCGGCATTGAGTCGGTCGCCGTATGCTACATCGACTCATTCATGAATCCTTCGCATGAGAAACGTACCAGGGACATCATCCAGCAGGAGCTCCCCGGTATGGATGTAACACTCTCATGCGAGATCCTGCCTCAGATGCTCGAATTCGAGCGCACCTGCACCACGGTGCTTAACGCCTACATCTCCCCTATTCTCAAGACCTATCTGGGCGGGCTGTACGAATTGCTTCAGAACAAATGGGGCTACAGCGGTCCGATCCTGGTCACGACGTCCGGCGGCGGGGTCATAGGGATGGAAGAGGCGATTAGCGTGCCTGCCCGCACGTTTCATTCGTCGCCGGTTTCCGGGGCAGTGGGCATGGCCGGTTACATCGGCTCCCTTGCGGGATTCGACAACGTCATCGCTTTTGAAACGGGCGGAACGACGAACAATGTGTCCATGATTTACAATGGGTCGCCCGCAATCACCCATGAGTGGAAAATCCTTTGGAATGTTCCGTGCTGTCTTCCTTCCGTGGACACGGTCTACATAGGCTCGGGCGGCGGCAGCATCGGCTGGGTGGACAAGGGACAGATCCTCAATGTAGGGCCCCAGAGTATGGGAGCGGTGCCCGGCCCGGCGTGCTACGGCATGGGAGGCGATGAGGCCACCAACACGGACTGCCAGATCGTGCTTGGTCGCATAGACCCGAACTATTTTCTCGGAGGCACCATGCAGGTGGACGGGGACCTGTCATTTAAGGCTCTCAAGGAAAAGATCGGCGATCACTACGGTTGGAAAGCCGAGGAGGCCGCGGCCAACATGTACATGGTTGCAATGACCAACCTCATGATGGCAATACGCATCCAGACCGTCTCACGAGGATGGGACCCCAGAGATTTCGCCATCATCCCCTATGGAGGCGGAGGCTCTCTCTACGCGTGCGACCTTGCACGGGAATCCGGCGCCGGCTCTGTTGTGGTACCCCCATTACCGGGGTACGCGTCGGCCTTCGGCGCCATCCGCGTGGACGTAAAACACGAATTCACCGATCCGGTCCATAAGATCGAGGACGAAATCGATTATCCCGCGCTGAACAAACAGATGGAGGAGTTGGTCCGGAGGGCTGTGGATACCCTCTCCCGCGAGGGGCTCAAAGAGAAAGACATGGTGATTCAGCGTTTCATGGACGTGAAATACTTCAGCCAGAGCCAGTTCTTCACCGTTGAGATCCCGCCGGGTGAAATCAAGGACCTCTCCTCAGCCACTACCGAGTTCCTAACCGCGATGAAGGCCAAATACGGGTACAACTTGCCGCCGGGCTACGTACCTGTGGAAGTGGTGAACCTCCGGGTGATCGGCATGGGCGTCATCCCCAAACCGGACCTGGTCCGAATTGACCGGTCAGGCAAGCTGGACGACGCGAAGAAGGCCCCGAGGAAGGTATGGTTCAAAGATGCGGGGTTCGTGGAGACCGCGATTTACGAACGCGGGCTGCTCCCCGTGGGCGCGACCTTCGAAGGCCCGGCAATCGTGGAGCAACCGGACACTACAACGGTGCTGCCTCCGCGAACGAACTGTCGGGTTGATGAGTACGGAAACCTGATCATCAAGGTGGCAAGGTAGGAGGAAACCATGACAGAGTCCGTGGAAGGCAAGTATAAAGTTAAGGAAACACTGAACGAGATCAAAGATCTCAAAATGGATCTCATCACCTTTGAGGTGCTTCGAAACGCCTTTGTGGCAGCCTGCTATGAAGCCTCCACCACCATCGAGCGGATCGCGTACCACCCGGTGATTGGGATGGGCAGAGACAGGTCCAATGCAATTCTCACACCCGAGGGGCACCTGGTGGCGCACGGCCATACGGATGCGGCGGCCCATTATGCGTCCTTTGAGCCCTCGGTTCAGGAACTCTTCAAAGACATTCCCAAGGAAACCATGAAGCCGGGGGACGCTTATCTCTTCAGCGATCCCTACCGTACCGGCTCTCACGTCAACGACACTCGGCTCATAAAACCCATTTTTCACAACGGCGAAATAGTGGCCTTCGCCTGCACGGTGATACACTGGCCGGACATGGGCGGTCCCATGCCGGGAACGTTTAATCCGGAAGCAACGAGCTGCTACGCAGAAGGAATACGCATTCCGCCCATACGTTTGTACAAGGACGATAAACTGGACGAAGATTGGTACCGATTCATCGCTCTCAACATTCGCGGGAGTGTCGAGCGCCGCGGTGATGCCACTGCCCAGTTCGAGGCGGCCCGTCTCATTGAGCGCCGTATCCAGGAACTGGTCACCCGTTACGGCAATGATACGGTACAGCTGGCCTTTCAAGAACAATTCAACTACACTGAACGCCTCATGCTTGCGGAGTTGGAAACGCTCCCGGACGGAGAGTGGGAGTTCGACGATTACGGCGACCAGGACGTCATGACGGAAGGGAAACCGCCCATATGGGTCCACTGCAAGATGACCAAGAAAGGTACCAAACTCACCTTTGACTGGACACGTTCGGACCCCCAACCCAAGGCATCCTGGGGCGCCACCCGCGCCACGCTTATCGGCGGGAACTACCTGGGGTTCATGATCTGCTTCCCCGGGCTCTTCCCCCTCAATCACGGAATCATCCGGAATCTTGAAATCATTTCAAAGCCGGGCACCTGCGTCGACGTCCTCGAACCGACCCCCACGACCGGTTACTGCTCGGGTGCATTCGACAAAGTAGAGGCGGTCACCATCGCGTGTCTGGCCGGTCCTATGAGCAAAGTGCAACCTTGGCGGGTCTATCCTGCGGCCGTGAGTCTCACCAACCTCTGTATGGGGGGATTCAATCCGCGGACCAACAAACCCTTCGTGCAGTACACTTACGCAGTGGGCGGCGAGAACGCCCGTACCTTCAAGGACGGCAAGTCGCTCATTTTCATGCGCTTCTGCAATGCTCGGACCATTCCTCAGGAACTGGAAGAGAGATGGTTCCCCGTAGTGTACACCCGTTACGAGGCCCGCCTGGACAGTTGCGGCCACGGCTTGAGGCGCGGCGGCTTTGCCCTCGTCCGTGAACTGGACGTGCTGACGGACGTCACCATGACCATCCACGGAGATCGTGAGAAGTTTACGCCGTTTGGGATCAGCGGCGGGACGAACGGCGGCGGCTGCTCGCTCATTATCAACAAGGGTACGCCCAAGGAGTTCAATGCCGGGATGTATGCCACCGGAGTCAATTTGAAGGCCGGTGACCACATTTACTATACGTCCAGCGGCGGCGGCGGATTCGGCAACTCGCTCGAGAGGGAGCCTGAACTGGTACTCGAGGATGTCAAGGACGAATGGTTAAGTATCGAGGCGGCCCGCAACTATTACGGGGTGGTTATCGAAGAGATCGACGCGGAAGCCTGCGAATATCGCATCGACCTTGAAGCCACGGCCAAGCTTCGAGAAGAGTTGGCGAAAAAGGGATTCCCCGAAGGAAGAGGCGCCCACGAGATTCACCCGTTGGGTAAGAATATCAAACCGGCCTGGATACCAACCGAGGAAGAGGTTCAGCCTCACATTACCGTTTCACGACCTCCGGGCTGGTAACCGGTGGGAGGGCCGATTCGCCGTAGAATCCGCCCTCCCCCTTCCCAATAACACCAGGGGAACTCTCTTTCTGCATGAGGAGGCAGATCGCATGCCAAGCTACCGTGATCACTGGAACCAGGAGATGGAAACCCTTACTCCTGAGATGTATAATAGATTGCACGAAGAAGCGCTGCAGAAGCAGCTTGACTATGTCTGGAACAGTTCTGAATTCTATCAGAAAAAATTCAAAGAGGCCGGTATCGAGCGGAGCCGCATCCGCAGTCTGGAAGACCTCGCTTTACTTCCGTTTACGGAAAAGGCGGAACTGCGTGCAAGCCAGCTTGAAGCCCCCCCGCTGGGCACCCATATAGCCTGCCCGAGAGATCAGGTCAAACGCGTCTATTCTACCAGCGGTACGACCGGACGCCCAACGTTCATTGGACTGACGTCCCGTGACGTCTCAGTGTGGCGTGAAGCCGCATGCAGGGCGTTCTGGACGGGCGGCTTCAGGCCGGATTCCACCGTACCTCTGGTAGTGGCGCCTTTTTTCATCGCGGCCTCCTACGCTGACGCTCTGGAACACATCGGGACGCTGGTCCCCATCGGGGTGGGTGCAACGGACAGGCTTATTGCAGCCTTCCAGTTCGTAGGAGCGAATGCTTTTCTTTCCACTTCATCGTTCCCGCTCCACTTCGCCGCTTCACTGCAAAAGCGGGGAATAGAACCTCGCGATTTGGGCATTAAGGTCATCCTTGCCGGCGGTGAACCGGGTGCGGCTATTCCGTCGGTCCGCCAAAAAGTTGAAGAAACCTTCGGCTGCCTCTTCTTGGAGATGATGGGCAACGGAGATATGTGCGGCGAGATGTGGTCCGAATGCAAATACAAGAGGGGTATGCACTTCGTCGGCCAGGGAATAGTGCATCCGGAAATCATTAACCCCGACACGGGTGAAGTCCTCCCCTTAGAAGTGGGTACCCGGGGCGAACTTGTCTACACGTCCATCGATAGGGAATGCATTCCGCTGGTACGCTTCAGAACGAGAGATCATGTAGAGGTGACACAGACTGAGTGCGAATGCGGGAGGACCGGCTTCGGCATCCGAGTTTTCGGCCGAACCGACGACATGCTCATCGTTCAGGGAGTCAACGTGTATCCCTCCGCTGTGCGTGACCTGGTGGCGACCTTCACGCCCAAGACCACCGGCATGATTGAGATGCGACTCACGGCGCCTCCGCCGGAAGGCTGGGCCCCGCCCATACACGTAGTGGTGGAGTACGGCCCCGAAGCGGGAGATCTGGGGGTACTTAAGAAAGAACTTGAATCCGTCATCCGGGAAAAGCTTATCTTCCGGACAAACGTGGAACTCGTGCCTGCGGACACATTGCCGAAGTACGAGTACAAGGCCAAACTCGTCCGGAAGCTTTACGAGGAACAAGGCACCTAGGCAACCAGCTCGGCTTTGCCGAGCCAATACCCTATAGAGGAGCTAGTCCATGAAAGGAATGAGAGCTGCAAATGTGGTATGGATTTCATTCATCGCCTTTCTGACGTGCCTGACGTTGGTGTGCGTGCCGCCTGTTATGGCGGCGGATGAAATCACTGTCGGCTTTTCCATGTCCTTGACCGGAGTCTACGCTGCAGCGGCAAGAGGGCAGATGCAGGCGTATCAACTTTGGGAGGACCGCGTGAACAAGGCCGGCGGCATCAAAGTGGGCGACAAGAAACGCCCGATCAAGCTGGTCTACTACGACGACAAGAGCCAGGCCCACACGGCAGTGAAGGTCTATGAGAAACTGATCACCCAGGACAAGGTAGATGTCCTGCTCTCCCCAAACTCGACATCCATTCATTTCGCGGTGGCTCCTCTTGCAGAGAAATACAAGGTTCCCCTCGTCGGCAGCGCAGCCGCGTCGGTAAAGCTGAGAGACATAAAGACCAACTACTTCTGGTTCATTTTCGCAGGTCTGCCCGACAGACAGATGCAGGCCCTGGTCGACCTGATGAAGAGCCTGAAAATAAAGGATGTCGCGGTTGTCTATGTGCAAGAACTGTTTCCGAGGGAAAACCTTCAGTTCCTGAAACCCTGCCTCGAGAAAGCCGGTATCAAACTCGTCCTGCTAAAGGACTATCCCATGGGCGCCAAGGACCTAACTACCCTCCTGACCGAAGCAAAAAGTAAGAAGCCTCAGGCACTGATTGCGCTGTGCTATGCGGCCGATTCGTTTACCATAATGACTCAGATTCAGGAAGTCGGATTCAATCCGGATTTTATGTTCGGGTTGATCGGCCCGGCCACCGTGGTCTTTGAGCCCAAGTTCAAGACCGCCACCGAAGGGATCGCAACCATCGGGACCTGGAGCCAAAAAGCCAAATGGCCCGGAGCAAAGGAATTCTTCGACGCATTCGTGGCCAAGTGGGGCAAGAAGCCCGACCCCTTGAACTCCGTGCTTGCCTACACCGCTTGTCAGATCGTGCAGCAGGCCATTGAAAAAACCGGCGGGACGGATCCCAAGAAACTTAGAGACTGCATCGCGGGCAGCACCTTTGAGACAATCAACGGACCGATCAAATTCTCGGGTCTGGAGAATCTGGAAACCCCGAGTATGGTTCTGCAGTGGCAAAAGGGCAACCTGGAGATCATATGGCCCGATTCGGCGGCCACGGCGAAACCCTTGTTCCCCAAACCCAAGTGGCCTACCAAGTGATCGGGAGCCCTAAGCCATGAGACAATCACGTATTACTGAAAACCTCTTATTCCTGGCAGGGTTTGTGTTGGCCGGTTTCTTCTGCTCAGTGCATCCGGCGCCGGCGGCCGACGAGATCAAGGTGGGCTTCTCCATGTCGCTGACCGGAAAGTATGCTGCAGGTGCTGCCGGTCAGATGCAGTCGTACCAGTTGTGGGAAGAGCAGGTCAACAAAGCCGGCGGGCTGAAGATCGGCGACAATAAACGGCCGATAAAGCTGATCTATTATGACGACAAGAGCCAGGCTCAGACGGCTGTCAAGGTCTATGAAAAGCTCATCACACAGGACAAGGTGGATCTGGTGCTCTCACCGTGGGGCACGTCGATCCACTTTGCCGTAGCCCCCCTTGCCGAGAAATATAAGATTCCCATCGTCGGAACCAGCGCTGCATCCGTGAAGTTGCGGGATATCAAGACCAAGTACTTTTGGTTCATCACATCATGTCTTCCCGACAAGCAAATGCAGGCGCTCGTGGACCTGCTGAAAAGCCTGAAGATCAAAGATGTGGCGGTAATCTACGCTCAAGAGCTTTTTCCCAGAGAGAACCTTCAGTTTCTTGAGCCGTATCTGGAGAAGGCAAAGCTCAATACGGTCCTGCTGAAGGACTACCCCATGGGTGCCAAAGACCTCACCACACTTCTCACCAGTGTCAAGGCAAAGAATCCGGATGCGCTTATAGCGCTCTCATATCCCGGCGGAGCCTTCACCATCACGACCCAGGCCGGCGAAGTGGGATTGAATCCGAAATTCCTGTTTGAGCTCGTGGGACCTGCTACGGTGGTGTTCAAGCCGAAATTCGGAGATTCCACGGAGGGCATCTCGACCATGGGGCACTGGAGCCCCAAGGCAAAATGGCCCGGAGCAAAAGAATACTTTGACGCATACGTTGCCAAGTTCGGGCAGAAGCCGGATCCGCTCGATTCAGTGCTGGGGTACGTAGGATGCCAGATCTTACAACAAGCAATAGAGAGCGTCGGCCTCGATCATGAGAAGATCAGGGACTACATAGCCGAGAGCACGTTTGAGACGATCAACGGTCCTATAAAGTTTGCAGGTTCCGAGAATACCGAGACACCGAGCATGATTTTGCAGTGGCAAAAGGCTGATCTGGAGATCATTTGGCCGGCGTCTGCGGCAACGGCGAAACCACTTTTCCCCAAGCCCGTGTGGGCCAAGTAGCAGCAGCGGGTATCTCCCGGCCTTCACCAAGGTCGGGAGCTCCCCTGCCCCAAGCGCCTGTTTCAACAAAAACCTAAACGGTTACGTATAAGGCCATCCGGCTCATACCGGATGTGAAACAATGACTATGGACTGGACGCCGGTTTTGCAGGTTATTCTTACGGGTCTCATTATAGGAGGCATATACGCCCTGATTGCCGTGGGGCTCAACATGATCTATGGAACCATGCGGCTCCTCAACATCGCTCACGGCGAAATCATCATGTTGGGAGCGTATGTGACCTTCTGGCTTTACACCCTATACGGGATCAGCCCGCTCGTGTCCGTATTTATAGTGATGGGCCTTGCGGCATTGGTGGGTGCCGTGGTCTGCCGATGGATATTCTTCCCGGTCATCAGCGCGTCGAAGTCGGTGGCGGTTCTCGAATCCAATTCTTTGCTCATTTTTTACGGTCTTTCCATCATCTTCACCAACACCGCGTCCCTCCTGTGGACAACAGATGCCCGAGGCTACTCGTACCTGACACACGTGGTCCATATCCTCGGCGTTCCGCTGATGACGAACAGACTCTGGGCCATAGGTCTGTCATTCAGCGTGTGCGTGTTTTTCTATGTGCTCTTACAAAAAACCATGCTCGGCAAGGCCATCAGAGCCCTCATTCAGGAGCGGGACGCATCGCTCTTGGTCGGTGTAAACCCGGACTTGATTTACTACTTCTCTTTCGCAATCAGTTTCGCATTGGCCGGTCTTGCCGGGTGTTTGCTCAGCATGTTTTATGAGATCACCCCGTTTATGGGCATGCCGTACACAATCACGGCCTTCATCGTCATCGTGCTCGGAGGTCTGGGAAACGTGCTCGGGAGCCTTATCGGCGGCATACTGCTGGGCCTCGTGGAAACCGTGGGGGTCAGTCTCACTTCGCCCGGATGGAGACCGATTCTGACCTATTCGCTCTTCATCCTCATCATCGTCCTCCGTCCGAGGGGTATTTTCGGAAAGGGTGTTTACTGAGTGGTGCGTAAACAGGCTCTTATCGCTGGTCCTTTTGGTTTGGCCGTGCTCCTGCTGGCGTTATTGCCTCGGTGGACTACGGACTACCATATGTCGGTCGCGCTTGACGTTCTCATGTGGGTAGCGCTCACGGAGAGTTGGATAATCCTGTCCGGATACACGGGCTACATTTCGCTCGGCCACGCGGCATTCTTTGGGATCGGCGCGTATTTCATGGCAATGACGTGGCCCAAGCTCCCCTTTCTTCTCGGAGTTTTGGCGGGTGGAGTCGTCAGCTCCGTCTTCGCCCTGGTCATAGGACTGATGGTCTTTCGGGTTCGGGGTCCCTACTTCGTCATCCTGACCCTGGGCCTCACCGAATTCATTCTCCACGTGGTGATCAATACGGAAATCAAGCTGGGAGGTACCGTCGGAAGGATTCTGATGTCTGCCCCGTCCCTCACGACGCTGTACCATACCATGCTTGCGGCGGCAGCCGTCGCTGTGGTCACGGCCTATCTGGTAAAGAATTCTCGATTCGGTGCCGGCTTGTTCAGCCTAAAAGAAGATGAGGAAGCGGCAAGCGCCTTGGGAGTTAACGCGGCATTCCATAAGAGGTGGGCCTATGTGATCAGCGCCTTTTTCCCGGGCGTGGTAGGAGCAATCATGGCACTGCGTCATTCGTACATTGACCCGTACAACGCATTTGACCCCATGGTATCGTTCCAGGTCATCGTGATGGCCTTCCTCGGCGGCATGGAAGACGTCGAGGGCGCTCTCTTGGGGGCCGTGCTCCTGACACTTGTTTCCGAGGCTCTCTGGGCACGTTATCCATACTATTACATGATCATAATCGGAGTGATCATGATCGTGACGGTGAAGTTCATGCCTCTGGGGTTGACGGCCCCCCTAAAGGGCCGACTCCTGGCCCGGTCCGTTGGTGGGGGTGCTGACAGTGCTTGAGGTCCTTGGTATCACGAAAACCTTCGGAGGCGTCATGGCCCTGGAGGGAGTGGAGTTCACCGTGAGAGAAGGTGAAATCGCCGGCCTCATAGGGGCCAACGGAGCGGGAAAAACCACGCTCTTCAGTGTCATTACCGGATTCCATTCACCGACGGACGGAAGCATACGCTTCAAAGGTCAAGACATCACCGGCCGGAAACCACACGACATCTGCCGAAGAGGTCTCGTCAGGACCTTCCAGGTGGTACGCCCCTTCCCAAGGATGACGGTATTGAGAAACGTCGCCATTGGAAAGCTTTTCGGTAAGGAGTGCCTTCACGATCAGAAGAGGGCGGAACATGAGGCGTATGAAATTCTCGAATTTGTCGGCCTTGCCCACAAGGCGGAGATTCCTGCATCGGGCCTCACAATAGCCGACCGAAAGCGACTGGAGGTTGCCAGGGCGCTTGCTGCGGGACCCGAACTCCTTCTCTTGGACGAGGTCTTGGCCGGGCTTACCCCCGCGGAAACAACCGAAGCCATGACCTTGGTGCGCGAGATCAATCAGCGTCTCGGGATAACCATATTCATGGTGGAACACGTAATGAAGGCAGTCGTCGGCCTGTGTGACCGGGTTATGGCACTACACTACGGCTGCAAAATAGCGGAAGGCACTCCGCAAGAGATCGCGCAGGATCCCGCAGTGATCGAGGCCTATCTCGGAGAAGAACTTGAAATCTGACGATACGAATTTCTATGACTTGCGCTGTTGACAAGCCACAACGAATCATGAAGGGCTTCGCCGTTAATGGACACTCCCGGGGCTTCGCCCGGATCGCCTAAACCGTAGGGGCAGGCCCCTGTGCCTGTCCTGGGCACCCACACAGGGGAGTGCCCCTACGAATCAGCACCGTAGGGCGGCCTATGCCCGCCGGCTCCCCCGGCGAAGACCGGGGTCGCTTATCGGAGATCTTTCATATGAACCTTCAGTCTCCCGGTACGCCTCTGCTTGAGGTCGACAATCTCTCTGTGGCCCATGACGGCCTCCAGGTGGTCTGGGATGTCAACCTCACAGTTCCTTCGGGGTCGATCACCGCCCTGGTTGGACCAAACGGCGCGGGTAAGACCACCCTTCTCGGAGCTCTGACCGGTATCAGACCGCATTTGGCCGGCGGTATACGATTCCTTGGGGAGAACATCCAGCACTTGAGGCCCCACACGCGGGTCGCTTTGGGGATTTCCCTTATTCCCGAGGGACGCAAGTTGTTTCCGTACCTCACGGTGCTGGAAAATTTGGAGATGGGTGCGTATAGCAGGGCCGCGCGCAAACACTTGTCCAGATCGCTGTCCTGGGTGTTGGACCTCTTCCCCAGGCTCCAGGAACGCCAAAATCAGTTGGCCGTATCCTTGTCCGGAGGCGAGCAACAGATGCTCGCAATTGGCCGCGGCTTGATGTCCGGTCCCAAATTGCTGATGCTCGACGAACCTTCCTTGGGTCTCGCGCCGATCATGGTGACGCACGTATTCCAAATCGTCCAGAAGGTTAACAGTGAAGGGGTCACCATATTCCTCGTGGAACAGAACGTGAACCGAACACTCCGGGTTGCGGGTTTTGCGTACGTCTTGGAGACCGGCAAGATCAACTTGGAAGGCCCGGCCGGCCGAATGCTCGAGGACCCGCACATCAGAAAGGCCTATCTTGGTCTGTAGTACCGGTCTTAGTGCTTAGTGGCGCAAGTACGGTTGCCGAGTATTTTCGGCACCGACGTCACAAGCATCGGGCTTGTCCAAGAATGGCGGTACTGCTTTTATCAGGGCTGTCTTGTAGAACCGTAGGGCGGGCTGAGCCCGCGGTTTTTCCGACGAAGGCCTGAGTCCTGGAGAAGAAGACCGGATCTCGGCCTTTGCCTGAAAATCCCCCCTGGCCCCCCTTCTCCTAAGGGAGGAACTCTCGCCCGGAATGCCGATGGATTTTCATGTTCCGTTGTGACGGAGATCTCATGGCGGTTCGCCGGGAAGACGGAACCAAATACGTGACCATATTAACTTAACCGCGTTCCCGGGCGAGATCAGGGCCCCCCGTACAAATGCAATCTTGAAAGGCGCGTGGGGCCGGATGGAACCGGACCGGCTTTCACCGGCAACCGGCCGGGCAATGGAATCCGACCAATGCCCCGGGAATGGCGATATTCTTTCTCGGGAGCCGGCTTGAGATCTCGGCAGCCCGCGTTGTCGGCCGCGATTGTAGGTCGAATCTTGTTGTTGTAGAGAGGATCAAACGTGAAAACCCTAGAAATCGATCATATCTGCTTTGCAGTCCGTAGCTTGCATCAGGCCAGGGAGGTTTACGAGGGTGTCCTTGGTATGGAGCCGGCTAAAGAATATGAGTCCGAGGAGGAGTCCGTTAAGGTAATCCGCTATTACGTGGGCGGCGTGGCCGTGGAACTGATAGAACCCACCAACCGGACGTGCGAAGTGGCGAGATTCCTTGCCGATAAAGGCGAAGGTTTTTTCCTGATTTCCTATAGAGTAGACGACGTTGAGGAAGCTTTGGGAGAATTGAAGGCACGGGGGTATGACACCATAGATCGCAAGCCGCGAAACTTGTTGGGCAACCGTTACGCTTTCATACAGGCTCCGAAAGAGACGCACGGCGTCCTGACGGAAATCCTGGACGGCCGGTTCATCGATGCGAACGTGCCTCCAGGGTTTTGATACGCGGTATGCCTTTTCCGTCGGCAGTTGCTGGGCTATGCTACGCCCTCGTAATTCCGGAAAGGCACGACTGGGCCGGTGAACGGTTCACGTTACCGGAACCCTGACCTTCAGCGGAAAATGAATCGTCGCCGAGCAATCGTGGCATACCGTATACGGTATCCAGAAACTGGTTGCTCCCGGCCGTCGACTATGATACGTAAATAGTTTAAGGCGAAGTAGTGGGCCTGTTCGCTGCATAGCCTTCAGAAGATCATTACAGTTACGCTGCGACAATTTCGAGAAGATTTCTCTCGATACGATTCCGGATGCTCGCCGGAGATCGAGCATGATTGAAGAAAGATGAGAACTACGCGTTCTCGCCCAGGGTCCCGCACTGCCGCACCCGGTAGAGGTACGGGCAAACTGGAGATAGGAGGACCGATGAAGGATCAAGTCACGGTTGTTGGTAAACGGCAGAGGAGAACCGACAGCCTCTCCAAGGTGACGGGTCAAGCCTTGTACACAGCCGATCTTAAACTTCCGAGGATGTTGCACGCCAAGGTATTACGGAGCCCTCATCCTCATGCGCGAATCCTCAACATAGATGCCGGCAAGGCACTGCGATTGCCGGGAGTTAAGGCCGTGGTCACCTCGGCCGACGGGCACGGAGTCAAATGGGGCGTTTTCAAATACACTCAGGACCACCCGATGATCGCCGGCGACAAGGTGAGGTATGTCGGCGAAGACGTTGCCGGCGTCGCTGCCATTGACGAAGAAACCGCACTGGAAGCCTTGGATCTCATCGAGGTCGAGTACGAACCGCTTCCCGCGGTCTTCGACCCCCAAGAGGCAATGGCTGAAGGCGCGCCCCTCATCCATGAAGATTACCCGAGAAACATAAATATCCACGTGCATATCGAGGTCGGAGACGTAGAGGAGGCTTTTGCGAAGGCCCATCTCGTTCGGGAAGATACTTTCAACGCAGCGGGAGAGGCTTACTCCACATTGGAACCGTATGCCGTGGTGGCCGACTTCCGTAATGGATATCTCGATCTTTGGATGCCCAATGCAAGTCCCCACGTTCGCGCCAAAGCCCTTTCGAATCTCCTGAAGCTTCCCCTGAATAGGGTTCGCGTGCGACACATCAACGTAGGCGGGCATTTTGGGTCGAGATCGGAGGTTTCACCCGGAGATTTCGTGACTTCGCTCCTTGCTTTGAAGACCGGCAGACCTGTCAGACTGTCCCTCACCCGTGAGGAAAACGCGACATGCACGAGACAGGTCCATCCCATGAAGGCTACCATCAAGACAGGAGTGAGCAAGGACGGGACCATCACGGCCAAGAAATTCAAGGTGGTCTATGACGGAGGTGCATACAGCAGTACCGGTCCCATTGCCACCTCGATTCCGTACTATGTGTACGAGGAGGCGTATCGCTTACCCAATGTTACCTATGATGGATACCGAGTGATTACCAACAAGGGAATCCGAGGGATGTACGGCTGCCACGGCAGGGGCTTCCTTGGGGGAAACGAGATGCAGCTCGACATGATCGCGCGGGACCTCGGGATGGACCCCATGGAGATAAGGCTGAAGAACGGACTCACCCCGGGTGAACAGACAGCCACGGGATCGGTTATCAAGAGCGGCGGACTGGCCGAACCGATTCGGAAAGCGGCCGAGGCGGCCGATTGGAACGGCGGCAAGTCGGGTTCACCCTTGGGAACGAGCCAAGGAATGGGTTGCGTCGCAATCATGTGCGGCTTCCCGATGGGTTTCAGGTCGGGCTCGTCATGCTACGTCAAGATTAATGACGATGGACAGGTCACTCTCGTATCCGGCGTGGTCGACACCGGCATGGGCAACGAGTCCATGATGGTGCAAATAGCCGCCGAAGTCCTTGGCGTTCCCATCGAGGATATCAATCTGGTGAATGCGGATACGGAGATCACCAATCTTGATCCGGGAGCATATTCACAGTCTGCTGCGTTTGTCGGGGGCAACGCAGTGAAAAACGCTTGCGAGGATGCCAAGAACCAGATCTTGGAGTTTGCGGCGGCCAAGTTGAACTATCCCGCAGAAGATCTGGACCTGAAAGACCGTATGGTCATATCGAAAACCGATCCCGAGAAGAAAATGCCCATGCGATGGGTAGTGCGTGAAGCCTTCTTCCAAGGACGCCCCATAGCCGGCACCGGAGCATTCATGCCGAAGATCGACTTCCAGAGGGAGTGGGTCAAGAAACCGTACGGCCAAATGGCCGGGACCTTCTCCTATGGATGCTCCGTTGCCGAAGTGAGCGTCGATCCGGAAACAGGGCTCGTCACGGTCCCGCGATTTACCACCGCTCATGATTGCGGGTATCCAATCAACCCCATGGCCGTCGAAGGACAGATGGAAGGATCCGTCCAGCAGGCCGGCATGGCGGTCCTGATGGAAGAAACCCGCTGGAGTGAAGGTCATCTGCTCAACCCTGATCTCCTGGAATACAAGATGCCGCTGGCATGTGACATGCCGGAAATCGAAAGCATCATCGTGCGGTCGGAAGATCCGGAAGGCCCGTTTGGAGCTAAAGAAGGCGGGCTGACGACTCGGATGAATGCGCACAGCGCAATTGCATGTGCGGTTCACACCGCATTGGGCGTTCCTCTCAATGAGTTGCCGCTAACGCCGGATAGAGTACTCAAGGCTATCGATGCCGCCAAGAAGGGAGATGGAAAATGATTTTGCCGAGGTTCATGTACCGGAAGGCCGTGAGCATCGATGAGGCCTTGGCCCTATATAAGCAAAGCGGTTCGGATGCCCTTTATCTGAGCGGCGGAACAGACCTGGTGCCACGGGTGAAGTTAAGACTTGCCAAACCTGCGATGCTCATAGATCTCAAGGGAATCACCGATCTTGGGACCGTCGAGGACGAGAATGATTGGATACGTATCGGTGCCTTGTCCACGATCACCGATCTCAAGGAAAACTCTATTATTAAGGAGTACTTCCCTGCATTCAGGGCTTCCTTGGAGGCAACCTCCTGTGAATCTCTCCGCATGCGGGGAACGATCGGCGGGAACCTCCTTCAGAATTCCCGTTGCCTATTCTACAATCAGTCCGAATTCTGGCGAAAATCCAAGGGCTTCTGCCTGAAGATGGGTGGAGACAAATGCAACGCGGTTCCGGGAGCCAAGGTATGTCTTGCCAACTATGCCAGTGATAATGCACCGGCGCTCCTTACCCTTTCCGCGGAGATTCGGTTAACAGGCCCCGACGGGCAACGGCAGATTCCGCTTGCGGACCTGTACAGCGGCAAAGCAGGTAAGCCTTTTCTCCTGGCCCCCGGAGAGATTCTCACTCACATTCTCATTCCCAAGAGGAAAACAACCGGTGACTACGAGAAACTTCGCATAAGAGGCGCCATTGATTACCCGCTCCTGGGGGTTGCCTTGTCCACGTTTGACGGCAAGAGTCGCTTCGCCGTAGGGGCCATCGGTCCAAAACCGAATGTGTTCGAAGTGGATTCACTGGACGAACAACGCCTTTTGGAAATGGTCAAAGATGCTCGGCAGGCGGCCAGGCCTGCGCCCAACACCGTGGTGGACACCGCCTACAGAAGGGACATGATCGCGATTCTCGTTCACAGGCTTGCAGGAAGAGCGACTGAGGAGGCTAAATGATGGAAAAGATTCATGTGACGTTGACGGTGAACGGTGACCGAATCGAGGCGGACGTTCCACAGTTTCAGACGCTCTTGGAAATGCTGCGGGATACGCTGGAGCTTACCGGGACCAAGGAGGGATGCGGCCAGGGAGCCTGCGGCTCGTGCACGGTACTGCTCAACGGCCGGCCGGCCCGCTCGTGCATCCTGCTCGCCGCCGAAGCGGACGGAGCCGATGTGGTGACTATCGAAGGCTTGGCTGAGGGCGAACGTTTGCACCCACTTCAGGAGAGTTTCATGGATAAGGGCGCGGTTCAGTGCGGATTCTGTACGCCCGGGATGATTCTCACTGCAAAGGGGCTTCTGGACAGGAATCAGAATCCGTCAAAGACGGAAATCATCACTTCCGTGTCTTCGAACCTGTGCCGTTGCACCGGTTACAAGAAGATCATCGAGGCCGTAGAAGCGACCGCAGCCCCTTCGGATGCGACCTAATCGCTGAAGTTCAAACAGAAGGCCGGTCCCGCTCCGGAAGAGGAGTTGCGAGACCGGCCGGACCGGCAAATTCCATTGCACGGTGAAACATGGGGACATGCATCACCAAAACGGACGCTAATAGAATAATTTCCGCAGAACACTCTGCATATACAGGAGGATTGAAAGATGCGCGGACTGGTATTGGGCGGCGCCGGCGGTATGGGTCAGGGCGTAGCCCGAGATCTTATAAAACAGACGGCAGTGACACGGGTCGTCTTGGCCGATTTATACCCGGACCCGGAAAGATTGGCGCCTAAATTGCGCGACAGTGAAAAGACCAACCTGATCAAGATGGATGTGAACGATCATAACGCCATGGTGAACGCGTTCAAGGACGTGGATGTTGTGATCAATTGTGCCGGTCCCTTTTACAAGACCGCCGTACCCACGGCAAAAGCGGCGGTTGAGGCAAAGAAGAACTATATCGACATCTGTGATGACTATGAGGGAACCGACATTCTTTTCAATTCCGAGATAGACGGAATGGCCAAAGAAGCCGGCATCACCGTTCTTACGGGCATGGGCTCGGACCCCGGCACCAACAATGTTTTGGTGAAGTGGTATGCAGACCGCTTGGACAGTGTTGATGAGATCTACCTCTATTGGGTCGTCAGTATTGCCGAACTTGCCGGAGCTGCCTGGGACCACAGCCTTCACATGACCCTCGGAAAGGTCCCGCAGTATCTCAACGGTGAACTAGTCTATGTGGAAGGCGGGACCGAAGTGGTTGCAGAAGATTTCCTGGAACCCCTCGGCACTTGCCATGTCCGCTACGTCGGCCATCCACAGCCTTTGACCATCCCCAAGTACATCAAAGGTGTCAAAAAGGTGGTGATAAAGGGTGCGTTGATACCCCTGTGGGTGGATGAATTAATAAAGGAGCAGAAAGATACCGGCCTGTTAGGCACTGAACCCATTGATATCCAGGGGACCAAGATAACGCCCTATGACCTTGCGCTCAAGCTTTGGGAAACCATTCCAAAGGAGAGGGACAACGGCCCCCAGTCTTCGGGTCTCAAAGTTATTGTCAAAGGGGAACGAGCCGGCAAGAAGGTAACCTACACTGCCGACATGGTGGGAAGAATGGCTCCCGGCACAGGGCTTCCGGCTTCCATTGCCGCGCTCATGATGGATGCGGGCCATGTGACCGCAAAAGGCGTAACGGCCCCGGAGGGGTGCATCGATCCGGACAAATTCCTCGGGGAATTCTTGAAGCGGGGGGCGAGAATCCATCAAACGGAAACGATTGCATCCATGTTTGAAGTGTAGCGCAGTATAGGAGACTTCTAATGAAAGAGGCGCAAAAGCTGAACATTACCAAGAGCCTGGATCTGTTTGAAGAGGCTTCGGGGCTGGTACCGGGGGGCGTTCTGGGGGCCAGAAAGCCGGGCGATTTTATCGCGGGAGAGTATCCCATCTTCCTTGAAACCGGTAAGGGGTGCCGCCTGGTCGATGTCGACGGTAATGAGTTTATTGATTATCTCTGCGGTTACGGTCCCATCATCCTGGGTTACCGTGAAGAAGAGGTGGACGATGCGGTTTACAGACAGATAAAGGACAAGGGATTCTGTTTCACTTTGACGCAGAAATTCCAGAACTTGTTGGCCCGGAAACTGACTGAACTCGTGCCGTGTTCCGAAATGAGCATTTTTCTGAAAACAGGCTCTGATGCAACTACCGCGAGTATTCGTATTGCTCGGGCCTATACGAACAAGCTCAAGGTAATGCGCTGCGGTTACCACGGCTGGCATGACTGGTGTGTTGAAATGAAGGGCGGGATTCCATCGAAATTCTACGAAGATGTCTTTGAATTTCAATACAATGATCTAAACCAGCTGGAAGATCTGATGGCTACCCATGGTAACGAAACCGCTGCCATCATCATGACGCCTTTCGGCCATCCAAACCATCAAGAGATGCAGGAACCGGCCCCGGGGTTTCTTGAAGGCGCCAGAGAGCTTGCCGACCGATACGGCGCGGTGTTGGTCTACGATGAGATCCGTACCGGTTTCAGGCTTACAATGGGCGGTGCACAGAAGCTCTACGGAGTCACCCCCGACCTGACCGTTCTTGGAAAGGCAATAGCAAACGGGTATCCCATCGCTGTTGTAACCGGGAAGAGAGACGTAATGATGGCAGCTGCCGACAAGCTCTTCATCTCTTCAACGTTTTTCCCGAACAGCGAAGGCTTTGTGGCAGCACTTAAGACCATAGAAATCCTGGAACGGGACAATGTGCTTGCCAACATCTGGGAAAAAGGCGAACGGTTCGTGAAGGACATCAAGGCATTGATCGACAAACATGATGTCGGCGCCCTCCTGACCGGGGTAGCCCCCATGTTCTACATCACCTTTCCCAAGGAGGAAACCGGTGCTTACAAGGCTAAGCGCAAGGCCTTCTACACCCAGCTCATTCGCAGGGGATTCTTCTTCACGCCCTACCATCATGCATATATTTGTTATCGGCACACGGAAGAAGACCTGCAACTGACCTTGAAGGCAATTGATGAATCTCTGGCTTATATTAAGAATGCTTAGTGCTCGTTGGCGTAAGTACGGTGACGTATTAACGGAAGCCGTCTCTGTGTTGGTAGCGCCGGCCTCCGTGCCGGTACTCTTTTTCGCCCGGCAGGGACGCCGGGACGCTACTGAGCCTTCTCAAGAATACGTCACGGCATTTGTGCCACAGAGTACTTAGTTTCTTTGGGGCGGTACGCTTCCCCATACTGCGGGTCTTCCCATTGTGAAGTCGAAAAACGCACACCGTCTTCCCGGCAAAGGCCGGGGAGGCGGCGGGCATAGCACACACCCTACGATTTGTCGAGATTGCCGCAGGCTGCCGCCCTCGCAACGAAGGCTTCACGATGTTTTTGCGACGTATGAAATCCCGTGTCTTGCGGGAAAGCAATTTCGGCGTGCCGGAATCCGAGACCGTAATTGCAGGAAAAGATACTTGATTTAGAGCGTCCCCGTTCCTCACTATTGTGAAGTCGTACGACGGTTGGAAATACACGCCGAATTTCACCATGGCCTCTATTGAAGCATCTTCTTGACTATGGGACAACTCCCGCAATAGTCACAATGCTCCGGTATCCTCCCTGCGGCCAAGTCGGATCGTATCCGTCTGTACTTCTTGCCATTCCATATGTCCCACAGAAACCGTTCCAGGGATCTGTTTCCACGTTCCGACCATGCGGCTATCGGCCGATTGCGGCCAAAGATGCAGGTTACGATTCCCACGTTGAGTATCTGCATCGCCTTCCACGGCTCCGAACACAAGGGACCGCCTTCTCACCACTCCCGACGGGGCAAAATCGGATTCCGCCACCAGAGGAACACTCTTGTTGCCGGCCGAATTCTTAGCCGACGCCGCCAGATCATGGAGTTCGTCTTGAGTCAGGATCTCTTTGGCGTAATCGAACCAGTGACCGTTTCTCATCTCACGCCTATCCATGAGATAGGGGTCCCTATTAAGCGTTCTCAATTTGACTCCATCGACCCCGATATCCTTCATGAGATCAAGGAAGGGCTCGATCTCGGCCATGTTGGACCTCATGGAGACGAAGGTGGCAAACACGGTCGGCAGCCCAAAGGTTGACCTCTTTGCGCGGCACAGTTCGCGGAGATTATGCACTACACGAACGAACCCGTCGTTTCGGTAGCGCGCGTACCCTTCGCTGGTCGCTGAGTCGATTGAGACGTAGAGCCCCAGCTTCTTGCCCAAGAGCCGGTGTCGCCGGGCAGCGTCCGGCAAAACAACTGTTGGTGATCAATTCCAGCAGCTTGTCATCCCTGTCCGTTCGCGACAGCACGATTCCCAGGTCCCGACTGAGGAACGGCTCACCCCGGGAATTGTCCCCGATTCCGCCGGCAAGTCGGTAGAAATCTCCCATTTCATCGAACATCGCCGGTGAAAAGGCAAAGCCGCTCTTTGCTTCAACGGGAATCGTTCGGTCTCGATCACAGTAAACACAACGGGATTTCATGGAGCATGTGCTTGCAATACTGATCAGTAACTTGGGTGGAGACGTCTCCAGTATGGTGCTCCCTCTGCGGAATTCCTCGTGATTCCTAATCCCGTTGGCCAGTACATGGCCAACGTTCTCGAAAACCGGCCGATCCGTCAGTGGTCGAAATCGTCTCACCATGACCCCTAATTCTCGGGTATCTCCGGGAACAGGAGGAACTTCGTTGAGTTCGAATATCAGATCGTCGCTCTTCAAGGAGGAAAAATCGATGGGATACGTTTTCCAGCCCTGATGGAGTTCCACTTTCTGAAAAGATTCCCCCGGGCCTTGGATGCGCAGCTTGCCGTTCGTTCCGTAATATAGTGCCGCTGCCTGAAATCTGCGGTCAGGTGAATCCGGCTACTGTAGTTCTCAGAGAGGCCGGATTACCCTGAAGGCGGTTGAATCTTCGAAAGAGTTCAGCGGCGAGTTCATCCGCTGTCGCGAAGTACCGATTGTGCGTTGTTAACCGCTTGACTTTGCGCCAGACGTATTCCGTTGCGTTGAGCTTCGGAGAATATTTTGGCAGAAAGTGAAGCTGGATCTTCTTGCCGTTGGTCTCAAGCCACTTCCTGACCGTGGGGCCTTTGTGGTAAGGGGCGTTGTCGGTGATGAAGTGGACTTTCTTGTCCTTGTAATGACGAGTCAGTTGATCGAGCAGGCCGATGAAAGAGTCTCCGTTAAACTTCTTTTTCTCAAAACGGAAGTGCCATTTGGGAAGTTCTCCGTCTACCCTGACGGCGCCAAAGGCTTTGACGCTCTTGCGAGTGGGAAAGCTCTTTACCTCGCACCCTTTCCCTTTAACGCACCATGTGTGGGTGAGTGTTCCTGATTGTTGGAAAGAGGCTTCATCCTCGTACAGCAGAGCGCCCTCATCGGATCTGACTTCTTTCCTTATTTCGGGAAGGTCCTTCTCAATCCATTTTTTCTGCTCCTCCGGGTCCTCTTTCGAAGGGACACGGCGAGGCACCTGGACCGAGAAACCGAGTTTTCGAAGAATACGCCGAACCTGAGAAAGACTGTAGGAAACACCAAACCGGGCCTTTATAAGAGACTTGCCTATGACTGCCGTCCAAACTCCCGTCTCGTACCCGGCTTTTTCAGGCCCCGCCTCAATTATCCGGGCAACCTGCTTCTGTTGGTCCGATGTCAGTCGACACTGTTTGCCGGGATATGGGCCTTTGATAAAGCCGGACATCCCGGATTTGCGATATTGTTCTATCCACCATTCAAGGGTTCGCGACGCCACTGTGAGCGTATGGGCTACGTCCTTTTGTAAGCGGCCATCGCTAACCAAGAGTATACACGTGGTCTTGAGAAACAGATCGACGTTGCTGTTCCTCCGACCCAGATCATGCTCCTGCTCCAACATTTCGCGCTCGTGGCGCATCAGCAGCAATCCTTTCATGTCTTATCATGAGACCTCCAGTTGTCTTAAACATCTGCTCCGCGCTTATTCCGCGTTAAGGAGAATAGTTACGCTACCCGCGATTTTCGAGGCCTGGCACTATAGTGCTTTCAACGGGATGTCTTCGGCAGTGTGTCCGGCTTACGATGTGGCGATCACCCAGTGGGGACGCCCAAAGGGGCAAACATAAGACTTGTGCGGCCCGGTTACTTCCGGTAGAAACAGGGCGTACTCAAACACACGCTATCAACGAAGTCAATGTGGCGTGGTTCGGCAAGGTGCTGCAGGGCAGTTTCTGGGAGACGGTCGCCTCGAATTCGGCAACCGTCCCAAACCCGGAGGTTCGGATTCCGGTCCGCATTCCCTTCGCCTCACAAGAAATTGAGAGGCCCTACAAAACTCACTACATGGGCGCTCCGAAGCGAAACCGATCTCTTCGATTCCGCCTAGGGATATGACATACTTCACTTCTTGGCAGGGTTAGCCGTCGATTCCTTGGGTAATTTCTTGAAACAGAAGAACCAATCAAAACAGCGTACATCCTTCTGCTTCTCTTCCATGCGCTTCTGAGCTATTCCGCAAGAACCCGGCGGCGGGACGATTCCATCATCTCCAGGTTGCCAGTCAGCAGGGGTGGCCACTTTGTGAGCGTCGGAAGTTTGCATGGCAATAAGCAGTCTCTTGATTTCTTTGAAGTTGCGGCCGTTTGACAACGGATAGTAGATGATTGCCCGGATCTTGCTCTCGGGGTCAATAAAGAATACCGCCCTCACAGCCTGCGTATCGCTGGCCGAAGGCTGCAACATGCCGTATTTCCTGGCCACATCCATCTTGAGGTCTGCGATCAGAGGAAACGTGACTTCGACGTTCTTCATTCCTCGGTACTCCAGTCTCTCCTTTATGGTTCTCAACCAGGCAATATGACTGTAGATACTGTCTATCGACAGCCCGACGAGCCTGCAATTCAGTGCCTCAAACTCAGGCATCATTGTTGCAAAGGTCATGAATTCGGTCGTACAAACCGGGGTGAAGTCTGCAGGATGGCTAAACAATATCACCCACTTGCCTTTGAAATCCTCGGGAAAACTTATCGCACCTTGCGTCGTCTCCGCCTTGAACGATGGTGCGTCTTCCCCAATGAGCGGGATGCGTGGTTTGTCGGCATCGGAGGGCTCTCCTGCGAGAACCGCCGCACTTCCCACGAGACACAGAGTCAGCATGAATACCAGAGTTCTGTTCGCCACAATCAGTACCTCCTCAATGTGTTGATGCCCTCAATCAGGGTCTTCAAAGGCGTTGTGGTCCACACCACTCTATCCGGCCCGCAATAGACTCAGCAGCCTTCGTCGGGAACCGTGGGTTTGGGAGCACGCTTCACCGCCGCTGGTTCGGGCTTCTCGGTCGGCGATCCTTTGGGCTCGGCCTTGCCGGGCACCAAACCGGCCTCAGGAGTTTTCTCTCCTTTGTGCACCGGAAGGTCTGCCGCCATCCAGGCCTTGCTTCCGCCTTCCAGATTCCGAGCCTTCTTGAACCCCTTGCGTTCGAGGATCCCGGCGGCCATGCTCGAACGATAGGCCGAGTTACAGACGAGGACTACGGGCTGAGCCGGGTCAAGCTTTGACGAGAGCTCGGCCAGATGGTTGAGCGGCAAGTTGAGCACCGTACCTATGCGGAGGGCCATCCACTCGGCCGGCAGACGCACATCAACTACGAGCGGAGCATCTCCTTTCTTCATGAGTGCGTACAGATCCTTAGGAGCAATGGGATTCCCTTTTCTAACGGGGAGTTTTGAGTTCTTCCAAGCCGCCGGAGTGATCACTTCCCCCTCATACCCTACACGGTGAAGCCGCCGGCGAGCTTCCTTGAGCAGGTCCGGCTCGCCTACCAGAACAAGATTCGAACCCCACGGAACCATCGTACCTACCCATGTCTCAAGTCTCCCCCTGGCTGCAATGTTGACTGAATTGGGTATGTGGCCATCGGCATACGACGCGGCGTCTCTCAGATCCACGAGGAAATATTTGCCGGGATTGGTCAGTTCCGGAGTCGCTTTGACCTCTTCGGGCAGCGGGGCGTTCCAGTCCACCGAAGGCGGCCCTTCCTTGTTCATCTTTGCATTGTGCTTGAAATATTGCGGTGCCTCCGGCAGTCCTTGAAGAACCAGAGCAACGAACTCGCCTCGCCCTTTTGCCTTTAGGTACGGATTGGAGGCCTTTTCCTTACCGATAGTCGATTTTGGCTCATCGCTCAGGTGGGCACCGCAAAGGGAGCCTGCTCCATGGGCCGGAAAGATGACGACACTGTCCGGCAGCTTGGAGAGCTTGTCGGTCCATGAGTCATACATTGCCGAAGCCAGCCAAGCTGCAGGAACGGTCCCTCCCATAAGATCCGGTCGTCCCACGCTTCCCACGAAAAGCACGTCCCCCGTGAAAAGGAGTTCCGGATTGTCCTTGTCGTCGGGGGAGTACACGGCACAGCACTGGCCGTCCGGCGTGTGTCCGGGCGTATCCATGAATTTCAGTACGGATTTTCCTATCTTAACAACCGACTTTTCATCTGTTGCCTTTATGGGATATCCGACGCCGGATTTGTGGCTCTGGTAAATCGGAACATTGAGGCTTTTCTTGATTTCCGTATGACCCGCCACGAAATCAGCGTGCGAATGGGTCAAATAAACGCCCTTGATCTTTGCACCCTCTTTCTTCGCAGTCTCAAGATAGAAGGAAACGTCCCTTACCGGATCTATCAATAGGGCTTCCCCGTCACTTACCAGCAGGTAGGAGTAGACGGAGAGAACAGGCAGTTTGAACTGGATGACCTTGAAACCCGGAAAGGCGTATGTGTCCACGATTTTGTGGTTGGCCGATCCCAATCCGTGTGTTGCCGATTCCGAATCCTTGATCTCGGCTCCCAAAACTGTCTGCGCAATCGTAAGGGAAAGGCAAAGGCAAAGGGCAATAAGAAGTGCTCTTTTCATGGTACTCCTCACGGTCGATGATCTCGGTCAGTCCTGTCTCCTCTCCAAGGCCCACGGAGAGAAAGAGGATTGACCCGCGGCAAACTGTACTTCGAAGAGAACTTCGGGTCAAGGTCTGCGGAATGATACGCAAGTCTTGCGGAAGACGGAACGATAGGCAACGGAGGGACGTGCTTGTGAACGGCAACGGTTACCGGGATGATTCGCGCGATCTTGATGTGCTGAAGGCACATGCGAATTTGTCCGGGGGATTCATCTTCCGGACACGTCGTCAATGTTCGACCGCCAACGCTTCCGGGCCTTGAGAGGCCCGGCTAGCCTCGCGTGTCCCTTCCTGACGTCAAGAACGACGCCGGATCAGAACGGGCGAACATTCTCATGTGAGCACCTATTCCCTCCTCCTCCCTCCTCAAAGGATCCGGAGGATTTGCCGGGAAACTACTAAGACCACCCAATCTCGGTGCATTTCCTTGGCACTCTCCCAAAACGGAGCTTTGCGTCACGGCAGAATGGCAAACACTCTGGCCGGAAAACCCGAGCCTTTCTTGGGCTTGGCAAAGGTCACAACGGCAATGGCTCCATATTCCGGGACCTTGTCCAGATTGGCGAGAAGCTCGATCTGGTACTTGTCCTGAGAGAGCACGTAACTCTCACAGGAGTAATCTCCCTTACTGGTCGATATTCCGGGATCGGTGTCGGTCGGCTCGTGACCGGAAGCGGTAATGCCTCGCTTCTCGTAAAGGTACTTCAATACGTCCTTGCTCCAACCGGGATAGTGAGCGGTTCCGTCCTTGTCTTGGTTACGCATCTTCTCCGGGCTGGGCCACTTTTTCGACCAATCCGTTCTCATGGCGACGAAAGACTTGGCGGGAATCTTGCCGTATTTCTTTTCCCAGGCTTGAACATCGTCCATGGTGATCCGATAGTCGGGATTCTCTCTTGCCTTCTTGCTCACATCGATCACGACAAGCGGGAGGAGCATCTCCTTCACGGAAATATCGTCCAGGAAACGTTTCCCCTTCGCAAAGTGGGCCGGCGGATCGACATGGGTGCCCCACTGGCCGGGAATGTTGTATTCGTGAGCAAGAAAACCGTGACCTTTCGTGCCTATGCCCTCATCATAATAGTACGTGGTGACTCGCTTTTCGTTGCTGAACCCGGGCCAATGCGGTATGCCCGGCTGAAAGGCATGAGTCAAATCAACGAACTCCTTGGACTGCAACTGCTTGACGATAGGCCACAGACTGGGGGCCTCCTCTGCGGATGCCCCGACGGCAATGACCAAGAAAAGAGCCGACAAAACACACAGAAGTCTTGTTCTCATCCTTCCCTCCTCCTCAATAGTTCAGACAGGTCTACCGTCATACCGTCCCTCGGGGACGTTACGGCTGCCGAATCCCGACAGGGGCGGCCGGACGTAGGGGTCGGTTTAAAATCCGCCGCTACAGGACTGCCGGGCGAAGAGCGACCGGCGTGACCAAATGCTTATGTTAGTATGCCCCGTTAACCGCCAAAGGAGTAACCGGGAACCCTTTCGCGATCTCCGCATTGACCATTGCCATGGCCCTTACGCCGGCAGTCCCATGGGATTCGAATCCGGCATCAGTGCCGACGCAGTACTGAGATAGTCCTGAGAATTCCCTTCCACCCCTCTGTGACGAATCAACAGCTCTTTTCTTTGACCTGAGCGTAACTCACCCACGCCCCTTCAGTCAACGCCAATCTTGACGGAAATGAAGAGTAAGTGGGCTGGTGGCGGACGCTGTGGGCATCTCCCCCGAAAGCCAAAACATCAGGCGTTCATCCGCAGGTTTTGTAAATTTCAGGAACAGAATAGAAATCGGTGTTATGTCTCTGAAAACCCTATGGCGAAGTCCCTTTCGGGGGGGGGGCGTGCGGAGGCCGGGGAAGCCTTGCAGGAAGGCTTCCCCGGGCGAGAGTTGCGAACCTATCTCTTGTCCCAGGGTGGAGCAAGCTTCACTTTCCAAGTCGCATACTTGGAAGGGTACACGAGCATCTGTTTGCCGTCCCACCATTGCGCTCCGACGACGGGGACGGGCGCATGTCCGTCTTCACCGTATTTCACGGGTCCCATAACCGTATTGTATTCGTGGGAGAGGACAGCGGCACGAACTTTGGCTCCGTTTAGGGTGCCGGCCTTTTCAATGGCGTGAAAGAGGATTTGGGCCAGGGCATAAGGCAAGCCTACCGTGATGGAGTACTCACCAAAGGTCTTGTGGTATTCTTCGCCCAATTCCTTGGCTCCCTCGAATGGGTAGTCCATTGACCAAAATCCGTCTGCAAGGATATATTGAGCGTCCTTGCCGAGATCCTTCCAGAATTTGCCGGACCACGCCCCCTTGTACGCAAACGTGAAAGGCAGGTTCAGCTTGTTTTCCTTGAGCTGTCGCATAAGAGTCTCAAAGTCCCTCATAGAGGCGAACAGTATCGCGCAATCAGCGCCTCCTTCTCTTAGCTGTGAAATCTGTTGAGAGTAGTCTGTTGAGCCCACCTTCAACGTGGCTTCCAAGGGCTGTTCATATCCGTATTTCTTGCTGGTTTTACTAAGCGCCTTCAGCATTGACTTCCCGGCAAACGTTTCCTCGGCGAGCACCGCCATTTTCTTGGGCCTTTTTTGGCTGTCCATTGTTTTCAAGACCTCAAACGGCAGCACCATCAGGTCTTTCGTCAACAGGAAAAAGTTGGTGGACCATTTGAAGTTCTTCTCTTTCCACCTAGACGTAGGAAAGCCATAAGCCATGTGGTAATAGGTATTCTGTTTCTCCGCCACCATAGCTTCCGCCATACAGGTCATGGATTCAAAGCCGCCCAGCAATAGATCGACCTTGTCATAGTTGATGAGCTTTCCCACCAAAATGGCCGACTTCGTAACATTGGATTCATTGTTGAGGATTACCAATTTAACCTTGAGCTTTTTCCCCAGATCTTTGACGAAGATACCTCCCTTCGAATTAACATCGTTAACAGCCCGTTCGTATGCCCACTTAATGTCACGTCCTTTTGCCGATGAATCGCCTGTAAGAGGAAGGGCGGCCCCAATGACTATTTCGCTCCTATCTTTCGGCTGTGCGTCGGAAACGAGCGCGACGCTCAAAATCCCCATAATCGTGATGAGGGCAACAACCGCCCCCCCACTAAACTTTCTCATCATGCTCCTCCTTATTTTCCGAGCGGCCTATTCAAGGCTTCCATAGCGAATCGGCCGCATCACGGTCTGAATCTTCGAAACACTATACCACGAAATTGCACCGCTTATGCACCTCATAGAATAACTTCGCCCGAGCCGGCATCTTCTGTCAAGACCAAATGGAACGTTCTTAAGGTTGATAGGTACACCTCGGCACTAGTCGTCATCAGGTAATTTTCGGACCTCGATCGTCACCATGTAGTGATCCGACAGGTCCTTTCCGAATTGCTTAGGGCTCAGCCGGCACGGTCTAAAGACCCGAATTTTTCGCCGGCGCAGTTCAGGCCGGTTTTCCGGTACGAATGCCCGATCGAACGGGGCGCTTCCCATGGCCAACGTCGGCTCATCACCGTAATTCAGGTCTGAGAATCCCGCCTTGATGAAGGTCCTAACCGCATCCTCCGTAGACTCCAGCACATTCGTATCTCCCATAATCACAATGTCCGAATCGGAGAAATGGTTCCGTACGGCTTCCAGAGCTTCTGCCAACTGCTCGGCTTCTTCGGCCCTTTGCTTCTTGCATTCCTCTTTTCTCCCAACGTTGGATTTCATGTGGACCGGGATAATCACCAGGTCGGTCTTTCCTTTCCCCAGGGAAAACTTCATTGCGTAAGGCCAACGTTTCCAGTGGAAAGGCTTGTCGGGTTCTTCAGGAGGCACTTTCAGCACCACTTTGTACGGCTCACCGACAGGCGTGACGGTCTTGGCGTCCCACATCAATCCCGTGTGTTGCTCTGCGTCGTCATGTCTTCTTTTCGGAAACAGCGTGTATGTCCATTTAGCCGTCGTCCCCTCGTTAAGTATCTCGACCACGGTGTCCAGAGTCCTGTTGGTCCTTTTCACGGGGACCCGGTCGTCGTCACAGATCTCTTCCAGTGCCAAGAGCCGGACTCCGCTCGCCTTGATGTAGTCGGCAATATTTCCGGCTTTCTGCGGCACCTTTTTCCCTATCCCGCCTCGCTTCCAAGGCATCCCTAACCACTGAATATTCCAAGCCCCCACAATGACGTCACGACTCAATACTTCTCCGTATCCGCCTTCAATCAGTAAGAGAATCACGGATAACGCCACGGCAACTAAGCGAGCACAAGCCTTCATAACATTCTCCCCTCGTGAACACTCCACAAGACTCTTCTCGTCGGTCAAAAGGAACCGGATCAGGATCGATGAGGCCTTGGCGGCTTGGATGATGAAGCGGGCATAGAACAGAGTTATGTTCAAACTGCAAGAATACCATATGATCCCCGGGACGAACCAATCCCTGGACGGCAAGGTAAAGGCGTCGGCGGCGTTGCCGCGTTGATCGGGTAGACGAGATGTTCCTTCGTTGTTTCTACCCCGCACATGACTTGGGATTCGGCAAACCGGCCACGCGCCGCGCGCCCCGCCGGATTCCTCCGGGAAACAGCGCCTCGAGAGCCATGAGAGTCATATGGACGCCCGCCTTCAGATCACGGTTCATGGGCGCACGGCCGTGGTGAAAATAGTAGCTCCGCATAAAACGAATGACCTGCCACTGTTTTTCCTCCAACTCTTGGAGACCGTCTTCCCGGGCAAGGCAAAGGGCCACCTCCTCGGACCAGTCTTCGGGATTGCGCAAGAAGTCTTCTCCATCGAAGACGATCCGTCGTCCCGCAATCCTGCGGATTCTCCGATTGGGGTGGCCCGAAAGCGGCCCGGATTCGCCGGATCCCGTCATGTGCCCTGTTACCCTTGAGCCGCCAGTGCGGCCTTGATCTTATCGGGCGTGGCCGGTAAGTCATAGATCCTGACGCCGCATGCATTCTTTATGGCGTTGACGACCGCCGGCGCCGTGGAAACCATGGTCATCTCGCCGATGCCCGTTGCCCCCAATGTCCCCTTCTGACGAGGGGTTTGCCTGGGGGTAATCACTTCCACGTCAAAGGAGGTCTTCATGGTTGGGAACTTGAAGGTGATCCAGTCTTTGGTCTGACCATGAATGTACTCCTCCCTGAGCGCATACCCCACTCCCTGGTCCATGCCCCCCTCCAACTGGGCTTCCAGGTTTTGAGGATGGATCACCGGACCCGGATCTACAGCCGTGGTCATCTTGAGGACTCTCACTTCTCCGGTCTCCGTATTGACCTCTACTTCCGCCATCTGAATGTTGTGAACCTGGGACTCAAAGGTCGATCCCTGTCCCGTCTGCGGGTCCAAGGGTCCCTCGGGTACATTCTTCCTTCCGATGAAACGGATGGGCTTATTTGCCCTTTTCAGACCCTCATAGTCCGAAACCTTGGCTTCCTCCATGGCTGCCCTCATCTGGTCGATGGCATTGACCAGGGCACCGCCGACCATATAGGTGATTCTGCTGCCGGCGGCAGGACCCGTTTCCGTTGTCTGCTCGGTACTGCGGGTGACCAGCCGCACTTTTTCCATGGGTAGATTCAGAAGGTGGGCCGCTATCTGGGCGAGCATGGAATCGTTCCCTTCGCCCGGATCGGCCGCGGCTGCGTAGATGGTGACGCCGTTGTCGGGATCCCGCTCCACGGCCACCATGGCGGCGTCCCCGGGCTCAGCAATGCCGAACGAGTGGCAGGCCAGCCCTACCCCACGCCGGACTACGCCGTTCCCGACGGCCGCCGCTTCCTGCTTGGCCCGTTCGTAATGAGGTCGGAGGTCTTCCCAGAGTCCCTGAAAAGGCCACTCCTCCATGATTGCTCCGGTGGATACGCTCTGGCCCGGCACCAGTATGTTCTTGAAACGGAATTCCAGGGGATCGATTCCCAGTTCATCGGCCAACATGTCCATGGCCGACTCCAGGGCAAAGGCGACTTGTGGAGGCCCGGCCCCTCGCGCTGCACCGCCTGCGGCGTTATTGGTGTACACCAGTTGGGCCAAGGCCTGAATGCCGGGAATGTCGTACGAACCCGACAGCATTTGGAGGGCCCTTAGGCCGACCACTATCCCCAAAATCTGATATGCGCCGTTGTCGATGATAAAGTCGTTGACAAACGCGGTAAGTTTCCCGTCCTTGTCCGCAGCCAGCTTAACTTTCATGGTGAAGGGGTGGCGCTTTGACGTGAGGAGCATGGACTCGTGGAGGCTGGGAATGTAACGAACGGCCCGTTTGAAGTGAAGGGCCGCCGCTCCGGCAATGGCTTCAGAGGTGATGGCCGCCTTGATGCCGAACTGCCCCCCACAATAAGCCTCCTCGTAGCGCATGTTTTCCCATCCGAGGGCCCCCTGCAACATGGCCATGTGGCTATGAATCATGATGCTCCGGCCGATCACCACAAGCAGGGCATCTTCCCCCTCCCCCTCCAGATAGGCCACACAGGCCTCCGGTTCCAGTGGGGCCTGGTGATTCATCTGTGTGGAGAACTCGGCCTCCACTACGGCGGCCGCCTCCTTAATGGCCTTCTCAGCGTCTCCCTTGGTCTGGGGCTGTGCCCAACAGAGGTTCGGATACTCGTCATGTACACGAACCGCGCCGTCGGCAAGGGCCTCTGCCGGGGTCATCATCACCGGTAAGGGGTCGTACGCGACTTTGACCGCCTTGGCCGCCGCCTCGGCCTGGGCCTTGGTGCCGGCCCCCACCACGGCTATGGGATCGCCGAGGCATCGGACTCGGTCCGTGCAAAGAACAGGCTGGTCATCGAAAACAAACTTAATCCGATTGGTCCCTTTGATGTCCTTTGCCGTCATGACGCCGACCACACCGAGCATCTGTTCCGCTTCAGAGGTGTCGATGGATTTGATGAGGGCATGATGCTCACTACTGCGCGCCACCGCGATTTCGACCGCGTCTTCCAGTTTGATGTCCGCAGAGAACTCTGCCAAACCGCAAGCCTTCATCATGGCAGAGGGGCGGGGGTGTGAGACGCCCATCATGCCTTCTTGGGGATCGGGCCGGACTTCATCCGGAGTGATCTCGCCCCTGAGGAACCTGCCGGCCAGCTTGACCGCTTCGATGATTTTCACGTATCCCGTACAACGGCAAAGATTCCGAGACAGGGCTTTTTTGATTTCCTCCGTATCGGGGTTTGGATTTCCGTCGAGCAGCGCCTTCGTAGCCATGATCATACCCGGTGTACAATAACCGCATTGGACTGCACCGGACAGCACGAAAGCCTCCTGGATCAGGTGCGGATTATCCGGTGTGCCCAAACCTTCCACCGTGATGACTTCCGAACCATCGAGATCCGCTACCTTGAGTAGACACGACCGCCTTGCTTTCCCGTCGACAACGACCGTACAGGCCCCGCATTGGCCCTTTCGGTCACAGGACTGTTTGGCTCCGGTCAAGTGCAAACCCTCTCTCAAGAGTTCCAACAACACCTGCTCGGGGCCTACCACGAATTGCCTCTTTATTCCGTTTATGACCAGTTGTACTTTTTTCATCTATTCCCCTTTCAGCGATACTCACAACTTAGCCCACCTAAGCGGTCTAACTCGAATTGCTCAGCCTCATCGGACCGTCATTTCACCGAGTATCCGACATCTACGGAGACTCATGGAATGACTATTGAAAACACGGCCCAATCGGGCTTTCCGTTCCAGTGTCAATGACGCCGTAAGGTTATCCACGGCAAAGGTTCCAGAGACACGGGACGTATCATACCAGTACCATCGTTATTCCGTAATCGAATTTGTGCATCCCCGACTAATTGCTATGAGTAGAGACCGAGGCGGCATCAATGCTTGTCCGAATCGATACCCTTTACAATCCGGTCCACTGCAGCCCGCGCGCAACCGGACGCCGAACCGGCCTCAATTTCATTTATGGAACGGTCTCGCAAGGATTCTCCGTCAATACGAATCGCCGCTACACTACAAAATCGGATCGCCTCTCCGTTCTATCCGCCCCCGCCGGAAGCCGTTGAAGAGTGCATGAAGGGTCTCGAAAAGTTTATCAATACTTCAGATTGCTTCCCCCCACTGATTAGAGCAGGTCTCGCTCACCTTCAATTCGAGACGATACGCCTATTCTTGCGAGAAGTATTTGCCTAATAACGACCAGGCTCCGAATCTTGGACAGGAGATATGACAAGTGCCGGAACCGCATCCAAACGAAGAACGCGGTGTTGCTTTCGCCCGCAACTCAAAGAAACTCAACCGCATATGCCGCAGAGAGATCACCGGACCAACAACAGTGTCTTGCTTCACCTTCTCTCCGGCTTTTCATCTGCCTCATCTTAGCCGATTGCGGAGAGATTTCCGGAAAATCTTCCCGGTTGAGAACGATAGAAGGGTGCAGGCACAAGTATATCTCCGAAGGGTACCCCGGTCACGCCGGTGATCGACCGATCCCAAAGAGGATCTCAAGAAGAGCGGAAATGACTACCCTCGGTGCCGTGCAGCGTGGTAGGCTCTCATTCTATGTTCAAATGCAAGGTCTTCCCTTACCCTATCACTAGTCGGAGACCTGAGAAGGTCATGCCGGCAGCGCGGCACTTCATTACCGAGTGGAAAGGTGAGTCCCCCGGCGCACACCCTTTCGTTGAAGTAAAGTGCTTCGGGGAACCGCTCCAGAAGGTCTTTATTGCCTCTGCATTCCTCCACATTGAGGACAAGCGTTTTCTGCCGAATATCGCTCGCAGGTACCGGCTTCTGCCATGCGTAAGGGAATTGCTGAAGGAATCGACGGAAAGGCCGGAGCCCACTCAAGACGGCAATCTGATGTTGGAAGGGAAAGCTCCCACCAAGGAGACGTTCCGGGTCATCATCGGACGGGGAATGATTGAACCGGGTCTTGACGGCTACAAGCTTGTCACCTTCTACCCGGTCACAAAATAGAAAAGCCCATGCGCCCTTGACCCTTGGGTCGGTTTGCGGCTCATACGTCCGCGCGCAATGGACTTTCATCTATAGAATAGTCCCGCGAGGTTTCTCTGTCAATGAGAATCTCCGCTACACTGCAAAATGGGGGCGCCTCTCCGTTCTATCCGCCCTCGCCGGAAGCCGTTGAAGACTGCATGAAAAGTCCCGAAAAGTTTATCAATACTTCAGATTGCTTCCCCCCACTGATTAGAGCAGGTCTCGCTCACCTTCAATTCGAGACGATACGCCTATTCTTGCGAGAAGTATTTGCCTAATAACGACCAGGCTCCGAATCTTGGACAGGAGATATGACAAGTGCCGGAACCGCAGCCAGACGAAGAACGCGGTGTTGCTTTCGTCCGCAACTCAAAGAAACTCAACCGCATATGCCGCAGACAACGCTGCAACAATGTTTTGCAACCCCTGCTCAGGCTTTTCATCTGTGTAATTCGAGGCATCCGTGGATCAGTTGTGGGGGCCTACCGGGCGCAGAAAGATTACCGGCACGGAGGCCGGCGCTACCAAGACAGGGTCGGCGTACGTTAATGTGTCACCGCATTTACGCCAACGAGCGATTTCGGTGCGGCAACGGCACCGAAATCGCTTCAACTTCAGATGCAAAACGGAGGAAGATCAGATGCTCAGAATTACACTCGCGTCAGTCAGAATCGTGATGGGGGCGGCCGCGGTAGGGCTCGCCGTCTGGGGAAGCTGGAAGCTTGGTACCTATCTCGCGGAAAAGGCCGTGGGAGACAGGCCTTCCCCTTCGGGACGGGGCGTTGACCCGTCTGAGGAACCAAAGGCTGCGGCACCACTGTGGAAACGCAGGTTCTCGCCGATCTCCGGCGGTTAGACCCTCGAATCATGTTGGGGGTCCCGGCGCAGCCTCCGGCCGCAACCAAAAGAATGTCACCACAGAGGCGCAGAGAACACGGAGAAGACCAAGTCCTGATGCTGCTTTTCGCGAAAATTCTTCGCGGCAAGACAAGAATTTGAGGGTTAGTAGCACAGAGTCTTCTCGAATTCTTTCATGGGATGTGAGAGATTATTTGCGGTGAGGTCCGGAATGATCTCTGATAGATGTTCCGCAACAGTGACCGGAGCAAGTGAAGGGCAGAAATCCGGGGCTACTCGATACTTGATTTCTATTACAGGAGGGGGATGTGGAGAGTACACCGCGATCAACGGAGCGGCTGTTGAAGCTCCTGATAAAGGCTTCGGCTGAGGAATTGACCGAGCTTTATGAGAGACACGGCGGGAACAACGCAGCTGACCTTGTCACAGAGATTCGTCATGACGGATCAAACTCCATAACAACATGGATCTTCCGGTTCGGAGAAGGAGTCCACTACGACGAAATAGTCATGGACGTAGCCACGAAGGTAGGAGTGAAATACGATCCAAATGATGTGGCCGATGAGACCGAACTGGAACTTCTGGTAGTACAGTATCTGGTGAAAAAGCGTTTTCACTCGCTCTCTCCAGAAGAGAGGGCCGAATTCGAGAGACACTTGAAAGAGCTTGGTGAAAAATACGACAGTTTCTGGAAACAGTTTTCTCAGGCGACCGGAGCAGCGCTCCTTGCAATCGTCCGGCGGCTCGGGGCAGGGTTCATCGCCGAGCTTCTTACGCCGATCATGGCAAGACTCCTAGTGGTACGGGGAATAGCGGTCGTCGGTCCGAGGCTGGTCGGTCTGGCCATCCCATTTCTGAATGTCGCTATGGTAGCCTGGCTGGCCATTGACATATCCGGCCCGGCGTATCGCAAAACGGTTCCTACCGTATTCCAAGTGGCCTTGCTTCGGATGCAGCATGGCAAGTGAGGTAGGGCAATATGCCTATCATTCAAGTATTGCTGGAAGTTCCATCTGAAATCATGGAAGGCTTGTCATCGGGTCGGTATGTCAGGGACGCGGCCGGCATTATCAGAAGGGCGAAGGGAACCGACAACGCCGGTGAAATCGTGGCCCATTTGAAAGAACTGACGGACATGGACTGGCAGCCTGCGCAATTGGTGAGTCCCGATCTGCTCATTCCAATGGGAGCGTTTATGGCCGTTCAGATTGCCGGATTTGTGTATCTGGGATACCAGTTGAAACAAATTCGAAAGGCACTTGAATCCCTGCAACGAGACGTACATGCAATCCTCACCAACGTAGAGATGATTCGGGAGCAACAGTGGCTTGACCGGCTTAACCGGGTGGCTCACGGTGCCGAGCACCTCTTGGATTCGGACTTCAGGCCGAATCTTCTCGACGAGGCTCGAAGTTCCTTTCGTGAAGCCCGAAGCGAGATCAATCTCTTCTTGCAGAATCAGCAGCCAATGACCTTGGTCGAGTATTTGCCTCAGACCGAGCAATTGGCCAGAGGTCTTTGCGTGGCGTTCGCCGGAGAGTTTGTTTGCCTACAGAAGCAAAGGGCAGATTTTCCGGAAATGGCGCACATCTGTGACCGTTACTCCGGAATACTCTCGGAGACGCGGAGTAGGCTTGCTGAAGCTCCGCCGATCAGCAGGACGATCCCCAGCGAGCGCTACCTCAAGCATTATGGCGGGCTGAAGCCACTGCAAGAGAAGCTTTCGACTACTCAGGAGACTCTTGCCGGCGAGAGACAGTTCATTGAGACGCTGGGCAAGATTGAAGGGGATTGCTGGCAGGAAGTGAAGGAAGCATTGCCCCCGGGGGCGGAAAAAGCCGTTCTGGTGGTTTATCCATGACGCCATAGCGAAATATTCCCGCTGACCTCTTGTTGTGAGTGCTGCCGGCGAACCTGTGGATCGGTTTCGAACCGGGCTTATGCTCAAACCGCATTGATGGTCGCGCGACTGAGGCGCGGCGTTGGTTGTAGTGTTGAGGAAAAGACTGAATCTAAATCGTTGCGCTTTTCCTCTTGACTGAGGGGTCCACCTCAAATCTCGCCCCCATCATCACAAGATAGGCCATCATGTCGTTCTGCCCAAGGAAGCTTTGTAGCGCTTGGACAAGATCTGCCAATTTCCTTGATCCTTCAGTCACCATCTCCCGATACGCACTTTCCGCCTCCACTCCCCAATGCCACGTATCTTCAAACGCAGTAATCTGAGCGCGCGAGTGCGTCCCGTTCTTTTCCCCGAAGAGGACGTTGCAGGTAGCCTGAGAGTTGAACGGTGGGTCTAAGTAGATCAGATCAACCGATTCGGCAGGTACATGCTCACGAAGGATTGTGAGGTTGTCCCCGAAATAGAGCTTATTCGTCCAATCTGCGTTGTTCACGTCACGATTTTCCAGCTCTCTTCTTATGTTTCTTCGCCTTCTTCTGTCCTCTTTCCTGCTTCTCCTGTTCCCATAGTGGTTTCGGATCGGCACTCATCACACACTTGATCAATTCTTCCAGACTGATCCCTTGAGCCGATAGCCGTTTCAGTCTTTCAGCCCTGTTCTTCCGTTCGGTCTTGTTCTCCATGTAGTTTCTCCCCTACCAGCCAATCTCTCCTTTCATCTCAATTCAACACCATTGCAGCCCATATAGGTTTGTAGGTAAGTCGTTTACCGGTGATGCCTTGAATTGCTTCTATCGCTCGGTCGCCGTCGTTCAGCTTCCTCAGATTCCACCTGAACGAGAATTCATCGCAATATCTGTGAAGGTGACGTTTCGATACGTGGAAGATACCATGAACGCCGCGTTTCAGGAAAGCGAAGTAAGATTCTACCGTGTTGGTAGAAGCGGTGCCTCTCACATATTCACTCTTGTGGTTTACTACTTGGTGGCCACCCTCAAACTCCTTGCCAATGCCTCTGTATGACGGCCATTCATCGGTCATGATGCGAGCACTCTTATGGACATTTTCTCTGATCGCAGCCTTCAGTGTCTTCGCATTGACGCGCTCAATAGGCTTAGAGTGTACGCGTCCATTTCTTTCAACCAAAGCGACAACCGGAGTCTTTCTCTCTGAACCTCTACCACGTTTACCTTCTCGGGTCTTGCCGCCCACATATGTCTCATCTACCTCCACCGTGCCGTTGAGCGGAGGACAAAAGGTCCCGGCCTTCATTGCATATCTAATTCTGTGTGCCAAGTGCCAAGCACTTCTATATGACCCTAATCCAAGGTTCCTTTGTAGCTGGAGAGCAGATACACCCTTCTTGGAAGATGTCATCAAACAGAAAGCCATAAGCCATTGCCGTACAGAGATGTGAGAACCGTGCATTACTGTTCCGACCGTCACGGTAAATTGCTTCCCACACTCAGCACATTCATAAACTCCGGGACGAGCCGACGCGCTCTTAATGTCCCAAGACTTCCGGCTTTTGCAGTGTGGACACACAGGCCCCCCGGGCCAGAGAATGCCCTCGAAATATTCGCGAGCTTGATCTTCTTTCATTTCGGTAGCTTGCGAGAGTGTGAGGCTTGTGGCTTGCATCTTCCGTCCCCTTTCTGATTATAATCTACCAGATTGGGCACCTTTGTAAAGTGCATAATTTCGAATCGGTATTCTGTCCCCCGAATTCTTGAATTGTCGGTGGAGCACGGACGCGCCCGGACATACCAAGCGATCAAAACGCCTACCGAGCGCATACGACGCCTTAGACCTCATTTCATTGTCGTTTCCTGCGGTCCGGCTCAGTAGCGACAGGATTTCCCTTGGCAGATTCGCACTAATTCGTATATTTTGACTTACTTTTGTGGACATTCACCCGACATGGTGCCGTCGCGGCAAGTTATTTGGAAGAATTACGGGTTAGCGACATGGCGGAAGTGTGGGATATGTATGTCTACCAGATCCTCAACGCGATCCTGATCGAAGCTGACGTGGCTCACTCCGGGCGGGCCGAAGAGAACGAAGAGCATTTGCTCAGGAGCACGATCACCGGTGTGCGTCTGGGTGGGCTCAAGCCGGACATTCTCATACGGTCGTTGGGATCGAACCGGATACTTGCGGTGCTCGACGCCAAGTACAAGAGCACGACACGTCAACCCGACAGGCCGTCGGGCCTACAGCGGGAAGATCTCTACCGGATGAACGCCTACCTCTCCGCCTTGGGGCAGCAAGGCGTTCGGATAAACGGCGTACCCGGCAAGGACAGATGATTTGGCGATCACTGAATTGCAAGATGCAAGCCCTTGGAGTATCCTACGAACGGACTCGTCATTCTGGTTTCTCGGCGTCGATTGCTCATCGGGCAACGTTCGCACCGACGGCCTGACGATGGGAGAGGCGCTGTTCGTGGATAGAGTTCGTGGGCTGATTGAGTCGTCGGAGATCGTACGACGTGCAAAATAATCGGGATAAGATGGAGAAACGGTAGAACATGCCATTGAACGAAGCCGACACACGCCGAGAGTACATAATGCCCAAAATTCAAACGGCCGGGTAGGATGACGTACCGCATCGCATCAACGAACAGGTGACGTTCACGGACGAGAGGATTCTCGATTCCCCCATCGGGTCGTCCCTTGCTCAGGTTTCCGCCGCCAACTTCTCAACCGCTGCGATCAGGCTTCAGCTAGGCTTCGTGCCTCACAGACGTCCAGCTAGCGTGCACCACGTGGCGTGACATAGTGCGGATGTCCGGGAACCACGATGCGAGAGACAAAGGAGCCATAACGCCGGCCTATGGGGACTCAGCCTGAAAGGCCTTGAAGAAATCACTAATATGTCTCCGAATTTCCGGAGCAACCGCAAGCTTGGTCGGCATTGCAGTATTATTTGCTGTGATGTACGCTCTCGTGTACGGGGAGATTGTGTGAATTCAACGAGAGTGGAAATCTTTCGGCCGGAATTCACCAATCCGAGTAGTCCGCGGCGGCGACTCTGCTCATTGGATGATTTGAGAAGTGAGAAAAGAGTTTGTCTCACCGTTGGACCTGGAACGAGTGAGCGGCAGGATCCATTCGGGAGGTCCGTCATGTTGAAGACCTATGAGGCAATATATGAAGATGGTAAGCTGAGATGGGTTCGGGAACAGCCGGTGGGCCGCAGGATGAAAGTCATGGTTACGGTACTGGAAAACGAGCCCGACGCACAAACAGTAGCCGCCGGAAAGGAAATTTGGCGGCGGAGTAAAGGATGCGTCACGCCCGGCAAATCCATTGAAGAAATAGATGCCTATATCCGACGGATACGGGCCGAATGGGAACGGGAGTGGGACGCATGAATCGTGCAAAAGAAGGCTAAGCCTTCCATGGCATGACATGGTGAGATCAGGGGGTTACGCCCCCACTGAGTACTCGTCCGGTTTCATGCGTGCAGAGGGTAGGACCACGTTAGTGAACCAGTTGTGGAAGCCCGCGTTGACTTTTGTAATCGCCTCGTCCCAGTCACCATCGTAATCCGATTCTTCCAGATCCTCGATTGTATCTGCAGTCAGGCCGGCGAATTCGGCGAGTTGCTCACGCGTCATGTGGAGTCTGGTACGTATATCGTAAATTTGCTGAGCGAGATCGGCTTGTTTGCGTACGAGTTCGAGATGAGCAATCCTTTCGGGATCGTCTTTAACATATCGGTTGTACATCCACTCAACCGCATCAGTACTGAGTTCTTTCTCACTCATTGTCCCGCTCCCAGTGAAAGGTGTGTGATTCCGGGGCCGTTTGATATCTCACCCTTCTTCTTTTCGCTCTTTCGATCTCAACAGGGGGCACTTTCTTGCCGGTCTTACGAAAGCCATGAGTGACGACTACCGTCATTCTTTCATGAAAGAAGTATAGCATCCGCAGCCGGACCTTCCTCACACGAGTCCGAAGTTCCCAAATTCCGTCTCCCAGATGTTCCGCAGCGGGGAATCCGAGTTCGAAGCCGTAGTCTCGTAACCTCTCAAGCCGATCATAGCATGCGTCTCGCTCGTCATTTGACAGTTGGTCGACCCAGTCCTGAACCGGGACCTTCTCTCCTTCCTGATAGAATACGACTCGTACTCGCGGCAATGGGTCACCCTCAGTGTCATTTATCAATGATTCCCGGAAAAAGGTCAAGAACCATATGGGTTATCACATCAGGTCCCGCTCATCGCAAACGCACGCAAGTTCTTTTCTGAGAATGTCCTTGGATGACAAGCGAGCATGATACGCTGGGGGGGAAAGGCTGAGACAAGCAGGAGTCGGCTCCGCCGGTGGATGCGAAACACGATAAGGAGGTGGACATGGAGCACGGAGAGTTCATGGAGTCCAAGTGGGTACGAGCCGCCCAAGATCCAACGGCCGGGGCACGGGTGTTGGGGGACTATCCCGGTTGGGTCAAGAAGGTTCACAATTCGGATCTGATCGCGAAAGCACGGCGGCTCAAGGACTACCTTGTGTCGGGCAGAGCCTCAACCGGCGATCTCATTCTTATTGTGGCCGCGCTGCTGTACCTGATTTCCCCCATTGATGCAGTCCCGGGTTTTATTCCCATCGCGGGTTGGCTCGATGACGTGACCGTTGCGGGTCTTGTCCTCGGTCATCTGGACAAGAAGGTCTCGACCGGTCAAGATGAAATTATCGACGTGTGAGCACTTTCGGGTACGGCAACTGCACCGAAATCGCTTCAACTTAAGATGCAAAACGGAGGAAGATCAAATGCTCAGAATCACACTCGCTTCGGTCAGAATCGTGATGGGGGCGGCTGCAGTAGGGCTCGCCGTCTGGGGCGGCTGGAAGCTTGGTACCTATCTCGCGGAACAGGCTTTGGGGGAAAGGGATTCTCATGGCGGAGAGACTGGTGCTCAACCGGAAAAAACAAGGCCCGCTGCACCGCTGTGGCAACGCAAGTTTTCGCCGATCTCCGGTGGGTAGAGCCGCAACCAAATGGCGATTGCAGGCAACGGCGTTACGTACGACCTTGGGCTTCGCAAGTACCATCGTACTACGCAGGGTATCCGGACGTTGCTCCCGGTTCCCAGGCGTTGGGCGCAACCAAATCGAAATTCCGGACCCAATTTCCGAAGAAGTCTTCGCAATACGCCAAGAAAATGAGGATTAGTGGTACAGGGAATAGAGGAGCCGCAGATCATGTCAAGGCTTTGCATAGCATCGATACTATTCATCGCAATGATGCCGGCCGTGCTCCCGCTGTACCAGGCGTCGGCATTCACCTCGGGCGAATTCGATGAGTATGCCTTCCAGTCATGCATCACATACTGCTACGCGAACTTCAGACCCTCACGGCGCCCGGCCGACCACGAGGATTGTGTGAACCGCTGCCACAGACTCTACGGCAAAGACCGGTACAATCCGTCACCACCCCGCAAGCGAGACTACGGCATCGACTCTCCCGCCTCTCGCGGCGGTCATACCGAATAGTCCGAATCATGTTTGGATTTTCGGAATATGTGACGAGGATTCGTTTGCTCGTTGAGTGCGGTGGTTCAATGCACAGGGTATTCTCGGGTTAGTTACCCGGTGAGTCGCTTCACCAATTTTTCGCCTTCCCTCAAATCCTTTGCCTGCAACACTTCCACCCGCCACGGCGGGTTGCCGTCACAAAGGCGCCCACGGATAAAACGATCCCGCCGATAATTCGTTCCCGTGTGGAAGGCCGCGCCATCAACGTATATTGCCAGTCTACGCTCGGGGACGGCAAAATCCGCCGTGGATACGGGAGCCTCGCCGTCCGAGGGAGATATTGGAACCTGCTTCTCCGGAGTGAAGCCGTGCTTCTCGAACAGCCTCAGGAACTTGAGTTCGAGAGGCGAGCCCACACCCTCCGCGTAGGCTTCCAGCCAGGGCCCGGGGTCCTCAATATCACCGGTTTCGAGCGGACGGGATTGCGCCGGCCGGTGTGCAAGCTCGTCCAGTGTCGGGACGGCAATGGGCCACTGAAGCCGGTCGTGGTAGCGCTGATTCAGGTATGTCTTGAGACAGCGATAGCAGGCCGTTTCGCAGTCCTGATGATCGAGATGCTCCAGGGCTCTTTTTGCCGTGAGGTGAAAAGACTCGGCGATCCTTTCGAGATAACCGCTTCCGCCCAGACTCGGATCGATAAAGGCCAGGGATATGACCGACCGGCTCTTCCCCTCTTCGGTGACGGACCAGGGGCCTTCAAGCTCGAACTCCAACTCTCTTGAATCCAGCATGAAGAACCGTTGTATGCCGTTGAGGAGTGAGTAACCAAGCGACAAGCCCCAGGACGATAATTCGCGGGCATCGCTCTTGGGTGGAACCGGAGCGAGCAGTCGGAGCACTTCCACGTGCGATGCGGTAGTGAGTGCGAGTGGTACGGGCCCTGTCCCAATGTGAACACATGATGCCGCGTGGCCGCCCGTATTCGAAGCATCCGCTTCCCGTGCGGCATTCCGACGCCCTCGGCCTTTAAGGGGAACAGGCTGGGGCGGTTCGAGTTTCTTGCCACAGGACGGACACAGGAGATAGCCCTTCGCCTCTTCATGAAGCCGGGGGATTTCCTTGTCAATGTCCGCCTGGGTCGGGGGCGGCCCCTCGTTCACCCACCTTACCTCCTCATTGCGGCTCAAGCGGAGCGCCCATCCATCGCCGAGCGTCCATCTGCCCACAACGTCTCCGTCCCACTGGGGATGAACCTTGACCAGATTTTTCTCGGCAAAACGGTCTTCTTCGTCCAGAATCGGCCGTTCCTCTTTCCTGGCAATGAATCCTGCAAAATCGTATCCCGGGTATCCTTGCCCCGGACTGCCGGTTCCGCACCGGGGACACTTGGGCTCGTCCGCGTTGTACCTGAGCTCGCACGATCCGCAGATACGATAGTTCCACGTGGGTCCTTCTGTGCGAGGATTCCACGGTGAAGAGGTGTCCAGGCCGATCACTTGCCATCGCTGTTTCCTCGCATAAACGTGGGCATCGGGTTGGAACTGTCCCAATCCGAAACGTCTGGTGACGGAAATAGGATCTTCTTCGTGTTCATCACCCAAAAGCCTCAATGAGGCCGGTTCCGAAGGAAACTCGTATCCCGGCAGCAAGCCGAACTCGGCAAAGCGCCTGAGCGGGTACCCGGCGGAGCGGTCATCCGCGTCCTTCGCACCGTCCGCAGGTCCCGAGGGAATCCCCAAGAGTCGTGCAACCAAATTACCGGCCCGTACTCCCGCATGTTTTCTTTCCAGGCTTTGAGCATATGTATCCAACGCTGTCCGCAAGTCGATCACCTGTCGAGAGGTGCAATCGAAGACACGGCGTATTCGCACGGGAAGCTCTTCAAGATGTCGGCCCAGTTCATCGATGTCCAGCCCCGCCCGTAAAAGGATATCCTTGCCCCATGCCTCCCGGGCGACGGCCAAAGCCTTTTGCCTTTGCGCGGCTATGCCGTTGACGAGTTCTTCGACGGCCTCCTCCTTAATTTCACCGTTGGGACCGACGTAGTCGACCATACGACTTGCCAGGCCGGGCTCTGCCGCGCCGAACACAATGGCATTCAGATGTCGAAAAAGCACGTCCCTGTTACCCAGAGATAAGGCCGGCGCAGGCACTTCGCCGGCAATCATCTCCGCTGGTTTGTCATAGAAGTATTGATCGTGCGGGGTACTCCGGGTATACCCTATCACCATGCCCACACGGGAGCGGCGCCCCGCCCGGCCGCCCCTCTGCGCATAGTTGTCCGGTCTGGGCGGAACGTTTCGCATGACCACCGCGTCCAAGCCCCCGACATCGATTCCCATCTCCAGGGTCGGTGAACAGGCCAACACATTGACCTGCGATTCGTCCGGCCGTGCCTTGAAACTCTCTTCCAGGTCGGCTCGTGCCTGGGGCGTGATTTGAGCCGTGTGCTCGCCGGCCACGAGGGGAATTGCCGAGGCCTTTCTTATGCGCCCAACCGTCCTGTTCCGTTCCACTTCCGAATCGGGCCGGACGTCGAGGCTGCCGTGACATTGCGAGCACGGCATGCCTGCCGTTGCTCCTGCACGGGCATCTCCGCAAACGTTGCAGCACGTCCGGGCCTCTTCGTTCAACAGATACAAGCGGATTGTCTCGGCATTCACCTGCAGTAATTCAAGGAAGGCCCTCGCACCATAAAGTTTCGCCGGCGTGAGAAAGCTTCCGTCCAACAAGAAATTGAGGATCTTGCCCATAGCCGTCTCATCCGGTTCGTTCCCTCCCAAACGACCGAGCAGGTGACGAAGGATCCTTTCCAGGCTCGGCGCACGGCCGCCCGTGCGAGGTCTGCGCCATGCATTACGAACGGTTATCCCGTGAGGCGCGGCCTTTCCGTCCATCATGGCCGCGGCCTCCCTCTCCGGGGTAAACGGATACCCTCGCGGTTGTTTAACCCTGCGTTCCCATTCGGCTGCCTTGAGATACGCCGGGCAAGAGACGTATGCGGGATGGTATTGGAGCATTGGCCTGGAGAGCGCCCCTCGTACCCTCATGTCATCCAGCATCACCCGGCAGATATACGTCAGCCGGCTCAAATCCACGCCGAGAACGGCGGCCGCCTCCGCTCCTCTAACCTGAACGTATTCGTCCAGTCGGTGATACCGAATGCCGACAAGTCCGAGATTGACCAGGGTGGCACGGTAACCCGCGTTGACCGCTATCTCGTCCAGCAGCGGCGCTTCCTCCCATGCCTGAATGCGTTCGCGCTCATCGTCCGGAATCCAGCCCGTGTTGGAACGCACGTAGGGGTTGTCTCGATGATGAACCGCGGATTCGCCGAGCAATTCAACCGCCCGCTGGATGGAGAGTTCCCGCTCCGTTTCCAAATGCCGGACAAGCCTCCGCCGCATCCGATCATACCTGCCGGAAAAGATAATAAAGCGGGCCTGGTGAGCGGCATCCTGGCGGCTATCGCTGAACAGGAGCAGCCTTTCTTTCCCGTCGTGCCCGGGACGGCCCCGGTTGGCTTCACCCAGCCCCTCAATCAACCCTTCGCTCAATACTTTGACGGCCGCGGAAGTTCCCAAAGCTACAGGCGTAATAACGTTTCGGCTGCCGGCGGTTCCTCCGCAACAGAAGCAACGGGTCCTACCGGGAATCAGAGTGACTTGCCACGGATAGTCGGCGGGATCGACACTGAAAGAAAGGGTGCCCGGGTCGAGCGATCCCTCAAGTACCGGCCGCCGTCGAATTTGGCTCGGCACTTTCCGACGTCCTCGAGGGCCGGCCCGAACTTCATCGTCCTCATCATCCTCGATTTCTCCCGCCATCAAATCGAACTTTGCCGGTTCGTACACGATCCATTCATGAAGGACGCTCGGTTCGGCGCTGGGCCGCAAGGGCCCCATCTCAACATCACCCGTCAAACGGAGGTAATCCGCTCCGCAGTTTCGGCACAGGTACAGGGGAGCGGTAACGTCCCTGCAAACCGTGCACCGTTCCTCTCCTTTCGGGTAGAGTCGACCGCAGGCAGGGTTCACGCAGCGGTGGAACTTCCACCCCCCTCGTATGAACCGGTGCGCCCGCAAGCGGATCGCGCCGGGCGTTTCGTCCGGGAGCGCCGCGCCAATGACCAGCGCCGCCTCAATTTCATCGCGTAAAGAGTCCGTAGTGTTGTCTTTGCGTTGGGATACGTCCTTGCGCATGACGTCAATCATTTGGCTCACCGACATGGGCCGTCCGATCAGCCAACGGTTCAAGTCCCAGATGATGCGACACCGCAGCGCGGCATCTTCGAGGGGCGTGTCATCGGGAAGATCGGCCAGAGCACACAACGCCCGTCGCACCGATTCCGGATCGGTCACATCGAGATTGCGTACATCCAAGCGGCCGGGCTTTTCCGGATACTCTGCCCGGGCAGGTATTTCCAGATCTTTCAATTCCTCGCCGAAGACCTGAATTGCATCGCGGTCTTCGCCGGTGAGATGAGCGAAGAACTCTTTCACGGCCTCATCTCGAAGCTTGATCACTTCCTCTCTGGTTAAGCCTTCCTCCGAGAGTGACTTGATGGTTGCCGAGGTGCCGATGGGAATGAGTTTCGGATGGCGACGTGACGTGTCGGCCCCTTGTGCGTCGGGCTTCCGGTCCTGCCGCGCTTGGGAGAGGTGCGTCCGGAGCCGTCTGACGAGCAACGCGATGTTGCTGCCGAGAATGCCTCGATAGGTGTGGACTTCGTCCAGGACGAGAAACCGGCAGCGGTGATCCGCAAAAATGTCCTCCCGGTCCGCCGGCCGGACAAGAAGGTATTCGAGCATCATGTAGTTCGTCAGCAGGACGTGAGGCGGTTTGGCCCGCATCTCCCGGCGCTTGGACTGCGACGTGCTCCGGTCGTACTGTTCCACTCGAACCGCTCCGGCCATGCCGGCCTCGGCAAGATACTCCTCGATGCGCTGTTTCTGGTCGTTTGCAAGGGCATTCATCGGGTACACGAGGATCGCGGTGAGACCGGGCCTGTTGAGATCGACCGAATCCTTGAACGCGTTCTGGATCACCGGCAGAAGAAACGCCTCGGTCTTTCCGCTGCCCGTGCCGGTCGTCACCACCACGGGATTCGGATTTGACGACAGCAAACTCTCAATGGCTTGGGATTGGTGCAGGTACGCTTCCGGACTTCCGGAGCGCTTTTCCATAACTCCGGCCAACTTGGGATCCAACGGAAGATCGCGCCAGCGCTTGCCCGTTTGAAAGGGTCGATGAGCCTGATAGAACGTCTCCTGAGCGAGGAAGCCCGGCGCATCGAGTTCCGTTTCCAACGCTTGTCGCAGAAGAGGGTCTTTTGCCCGGAACTCGGTGAGCAGGTAGTTACGGTATTCGTCCAAGACCCGATCGAGAATCCTGATGGGATGGAGCGTCATGGCCGTCTCCTATTTTTTGGGCTTGCCTCGTTTCGAGCGGGTCGAACCCGTGCCCTCGAAAAGACTCGCCTGCCCTTCCCCGGCTTCTTCCGGGACGGGCAAGTTGATGACCGGTTCGGGGAGGTTTTCGTTCAACGGAATGTCCCAATAGGGATCGTATTCCCTGGTGAAGGCTTCCAGCCCGATCTTCTTTAGCTCGTCAAACTTGGCCAGGCAAAGATCCGGGGCCTTGCGAAAGCTCGCATGGCTGAATGTGGAAAGGATATGCTCGTACTGATCTTTGGAAAGCCCGTATGCATCGGCCACAACCGCATCGATTGCCGCCCGGACCTCCCAGCGTTCGTCATCCCCGGCCAAAACGGGCCACGTGAACGCCTCCCTGTCGGGCTCACGCCATACATCCCCCAGTTGCTCCCGCCAAAGCGGTTCATAGCCGGCGTGGTTGCAGCTGAGGCGGAGGCATGAGTGGATTATCGACTCCTGATGTCTGTCCCGCTTTGGCAGCACGCATCCGTTCAGAATAAAGAGGTTCACATGTGCCGCCGCTTTGAGTCGTAAAATCCAGTCAAATGGAAAAGCGTTGGCAAACCCCATTAGCATTAAGGCAGACAAGTTCGTTCGTTTCTTCAAATCCCTTTCTGTAGGAGCCGTATTCCCTATTATGCAACCTGGTGGTACGAAGCAAAAGATCACCGTACGTTCATTCGTTGAACTGGCCACATCCCTAAAGACTAATCTTAAGTATCTGGCTCGATGTAGCCACGAGGCTTTGTCCTTGAGTTGATTCAAGGAAACCAAATAACGAGGACGCTCTTCCCAGCGGTCCTCGTAATGCCAGAATGTTTTTCCTTCATGCAGCACAAGATACCCCATCTCGAACAAACGAGCTGCGACCTCCGGATCACGAGGATCTTCTCCACCCGGCAGCACTTCAGCAGTCGGGGTGAAGCGCCACGCGTCATCGGTCATGTGTAATTCTCTACCCAACCTGATGCCGAGATCCTCACAGACTTGTTCAAACGGCACGCCATTCCCGAAACATACCTCTGCAACGTCGAGATCCCGATTGGAGCGAAGTTCCAGGAGGCTGAGGTGTTCGCCGCCGGTACGTCTTATGAAATCCAGCGAGTAGTTCAATGCCTGTCTTTTGTTTCGGTCTGTAAAGAGCCATTCGTCGTCGTGCAGATAAAACGCACAGGACACCTGTTCGGTAGGCGTACCTTTTCTGGCAACCAGCACGGCGAACTTGAAGCTGCGATGAATCTCGAAAAGCTGTCTACGATTCTCAAACGAAAAACAACATTTCAGGGTCATCCGCTCCATGTACAGCTGCCGAATTCCGGTGGCTCCTTCGTTGGCATGGAAGGCCGACGGTACAACAAGTCCCACATAGCCTTGTTGTCTTAGGAGCTGCGCGCTTCTTTCGAGGAAGAGCTTTGCCGAATCAGGGTCGCCCCCGGTCTTCTTCCCTTTGACGGTTACCACTTGGCACCCATAAAGGATTTCATGTGCCCTGTTCTGACGGTGAATTGCCGCTTCATACTCGGCGTGAAGTTCAGAGACTACGGGATCCTGCTTGAGTCGCTTTTCTATTGCCACGCGTTCTCTTTTCGTAGGAGCTGCCAAAATATCAAAATCGAAGGCTGCAAAGAACTCTTTGGCCTTTGGCCTGACGGCATCCCACGGCGGATTACCAAGCACGGCATGAAACCCTCTTCGCCCATGCGGTATACCTGTTGGGTAGAAAACCTCGGGGAATGCAAGGTCGAACGCCAACGCGGGGATACAGCGGCCTGAAGTCATGAGTGCGTACAGAGACTCTCGTTCAACGGGTACCGCTTCGACACCCAATCCCTTTGCAACGGCATTTCGCAAGAGGTCCGGTTCAATGGTTTCGGGCAGGTCGTCGGTATCTCCCACCGTCCGGAGCATTTCCGCGTACGCCCGGTCGTCGCATTTCCCGGGCCCCAGCATCACGCCGCCGCTCCATGCCGCGGCGGCAACCCGGAACGGCAGGAGCGCACGGTCCATCTCCGCCTTGAGACGCTTCTTGTTTTCGATTTCAGACACCGTGATGCCCACGGAGGCCTCAAGATCTCGGACGTTGCGGATTGCCCGGCCCAAGGCATGAGTGAATCTGGTGAGCAGGTTCCGGTCGAACAGGTTGTCGATGGGCTCATCGGGTTTTCCCGGGTTGAAGATGAGCTTGTCCCAGAACGGTCCGGTAAGGGAATCCCCTACCACCAGCCGGTGATCCATGAATGTCAGCGGCATGCCCTCCGAGTGGGATTCCAACCACAGCGAGAGCTTTGCCAATTCCACGGCAAGAGGGTTCTTGTCCACGCCGTAGAGACAGTGTGTCGCTACGAGCCTTCTGCAGAGCGCCTCGGCCCGTTTCTGCGAGTATCCGGATTCTTCGCCTTCCGGGGATCGGCTGGGCAGGTACTTGGGCAATTCCGCGGCCGGGTCGGGCAAATCGAGGACACGTTGCCGCCATTGGGTTGCTTCCTCACGGGCTTCTTCCTTCAGGCCTTTGCTCACCTTTTCCGATCTTCGCTCAGCTGCCCCGGCCTTTTCATCGCATAACCGACAGGCCTCATAGAGCTTGTCGCCAAGAAACCGGCAGGCTTCCACGAGGAAATGCCCGCTCCCCATGGCAGGGTCGAGCACCTTGAGCTTGAGGATCTCCACGGGCTGCGGATCGTCCTGCGGGCTGCATTCCTCTACCTGAGGTCCAAGGGTCTCTTGGACGAGGAAGCGGACGAATGAATGAGGCGTATAATAGGACCCGCTCGCCTTACGGCCCAACCCCACACGCAGGTAGAACCGCTTCGGCGGTATCTCCTCGATCCACTGAACCTTGGTCTTCTTCCCGCGGGAACCGGCATCGTCTTCGTCGGGGTCCGAATCCTTCCCATTCACATTGTCCGCATCAACCGGCTGCATGGGGCGGTACTTCTCTCCCTGGGCTATTGGGACGACGACCTCCAGCTTCTGGCGTCTCAGGCGGCACATGGGTTCGGAGCTTATTCCCGGTTCAAGCTCGAGGAGCGCCTCGTACACGCGGCCGAGGTCTTCCACATCCAGCGGCCCGTAATGCACCCGTTCACGTGCCTCCGACCCCCGCCGTTTCGGGGTCCAGAGGAGTCTGTCCAGCAATATCGCGACCGCGCGTTCACCCCAAACGAGATTCGACAACACCGGGGTCGCGTTGGCCCCGAACAGGGCGCCGCCCAAGGGCTTGACAACCAGCTCGGAGCATTCCAAACCATCCTCGAACATGCGGAACAGCCCGCGAAGCCCGTCTTCCAGGAAATGCCCGGTTTCGGCTCCTTCTTCGAGAACGTTGCGTGCGTAACGCGCGAGGGCAACGGCCGGGGAGAAGGTATTGCGCCAAAGGCTTGTCGAGGCGAAGGTGAACGATCGGGCCGGATCGTCGGAAGACTCGAGTTTGAGGATAAAGAGCACCCGGTAGACCGTTACGAGGCCCTCTCTCCAGAGGGTTTTGGCAAGATCCTCATGGTCCTGTTGAGACAGGAACCACGTTGAATTGGCCGGGTGGTCGAGAACTTCCCGGACGAAGAACTCGATGGCCTGGCGAGCCTGCACGCGAAGCTCTTCGGTCACCCGCGTCTGCTGAAGTCGCGCTTTCTCCGTCAGATCGGGAACGGCTTCGACGCCTCTGGGAGAAGCAACGGCCAAAAGAAACTTGAACGAATCCGGAATGTCTCGACTGCGTTTCCAGCCTGCTTCAATGGGAATGGAAACGATTGAGTCGGGCCGTGCAGGATCGGAAATAAGGATGAGAAGGTGAACCCCGTTGGTGAGCAAGCCGATGCGTTCGCCTTTGGCCAACAGGACCCGCTGAGCAATGCGAACATGGCTGAAACGGTACGCTCGTCCCCGTTTGGCGGGGGCATGGAGGTCTTCATCGAAGGAGGCCGTCCAGACGCGAAGTCTGCCCGACCCATCCCCGGAAACGAGCAGCGCCCCACCGGATTCCAGATCTTCGCGTGTTTGCACATCGGCTGCGTTTTCTATTCGCTCATACCCCAGGAGTTGGACGATGGGGTCAATGACGTGGTTGCGGACCCTCAACGGCCCTCCGTTGGCAAGGCCGCGAAGATGTCGGCGGTACTGATTCCATTGGTCTTGGAGCTTCTTAGCTGCGCTGCCCGACACCTGGAGCGGGAGTTTGAGCGTCGTCAATGCCTTTTCCAGCTCAAACTTGACGAACGGATCGGGCAAGGCAGGTCCGGTAAAACGACAATCGGTGAGATCCAATGCCATATTACGCCTCGGGGATGAGCATGAGCATCCCAAGGGGGATTACCTCGGGACTCCCAATAGCCGATAGACGTTCAAGATGCTCCATTCGCCGGCGGTAAATGCCGAGCACGCCTTCGGCTTCCACACGGGCTGAAGGCGCCCTGGTTCGGTCCGTGTGGAAAACGGCAAGACGTTCCGCGGGGTCGGCCATGGACTCCCACGGGGTTGTCTCGGTTCGGCCGGCGTCCTCATGCCTGTCGTCGAACAGATCGTACTGGACGGGCTTGGGCTGGATTTCAGAACCCGTGATCTCTTCGGCCCGCTTTGTGAGCCACCTCTTTTGCGCCGATGCCTCCTTGGAAAGTGCCTGTTTTCGGGCTCGGATGAACTCCTCCGCAACGGGGCCAAAACCGCGAAGAGCCGTTTCGTGAGCCGTCTGTACGGCATTACCTGCCCAGCCCTCGAAATGGTCTTTCCACACGTCCGTGGTCCTTATCCCCTTTGCGGGATCGGCCCAATGGAGCCATTGGTCGGCCGAGGCATGAAATTCCGAACGAGCGTCTGAAGAGACTCGGACGGCCAGAACTCGCTCGAATTCCCTCCCGGCCGGGGACGTGACACGGCCGATAAACGTGAAGAGGAGCGCTGGTTCGGATACGCTCGCTTTCACCACGGTTGCACGAGGGTCTTGGCCCGATGCGGCTGATTTCCCGAACGACAAATTACGTACCCGGTCAAGGGCTCGCCTCACCAACGGGTGCGCCCGGCCGAGAAAACCGACCGATCGTTCCTGTTCGTCCGTCATGATGTCCAAATTGGTGGTAAGCCGGAGTACACACCGATCCGCATCATAACCGGGAAGGTCGGCAAGCCCGTGTGTCCACTGTGGGGGAAGCGTCAGCGCAAAGTAAGGACCGTCCGGGTCTCCTTTCACTTTTCCCCCGTCCAGGAGAACCGCGTCACGGACGAAACGGGGAAGATCGACCTCTTCCGCTCTCCTTCCCTCAATTGCCGCCCGGTCCGCATCTTCCCGGAGAGCCTGCTCCGCATTGAGCCCCGCGTCTCCCAGCCATTCGTTGGAGCGGGCCGCCTGTCGAAAGGATCGCAAGCTGCGGTCTATCTCTTGGAGCAGTTCCTTGGTTGCATCGTCGGTTCCTTGGTCCTCGTCGCCTTGCACCAGGTCGTATAACGGAGTTTCTTCCTTGAAAAGCTTGCCGTCTTCTTCCAGAAGTCCCTTGAGAAGCTTTGCCTGAACTGCATCCGTCGACGTGCCAATGCCGAGGGTATTGGGCACGAAGGTGAGCCTTGCCCGCTGTTTTTCATACTTGGCAATCAAGCGCAAAAGAATGCGTTCCTCAAAGGTGCCCCGCAGGAACAGATACCGAATGTGGGGCTCGTACGTCTGCCCATAGCGGTCGATCCGGCCGTTCCGTTGTTCGAGCCGGTTGGGGTTGAACGGCAGTTCAAGGTGGAGGAGATGGTGACATCGCTGATGAAGGTTGAGACCTTCCGCTGCCGAGTCGGTGCTCACCAGAATCAGTCCGTCTTGGGTTCGGAAACGCTCCGTCACGGCCGTGCGGGTCTTCTCGTCATCCTCGCCGTTCATTGTGATAACGGATCCCAGGTCCGCCTTCTTGAGTGCCGCGACCAGAGCCCGCTGGCTGTCTATGTATTCAGTGTAGATCAGTACGTTGGCCGCCGGTTCCCGTTGGCGGATCTCCCGGATGGTATTGATGACGGTTTCCGCCTTTGGGTCCTGTTCTCGAGCCGCTTCGGCCAGGCCGATCAGTTCGTCGAGATGAGCCACCACATCCGATACTTTGGACTGGCGATAGGAACCCCTTCGGAGTTCTCGGTGCATGGATGCCAGCTGCTGGGCAATATCCTCGGCCTCCAGAAGGCTGCGCTCCTGCTCTTCATCGGCAGAAATGGTCCCGAAGCGTTCAAGCTTTCGTTCGTAGTCACGCAGCGTGCGAATCCGCTGTCGACGCATTTCCTGCAGTTCCGCGGTATCGGTAACAAATCTCTGGAACCGGTCCGCAACGACCCGCAGCGTTTCTTCACAGGCGAGGACGGTGGACACACTGCGTTTCAGGAGCGCCATCCACGCCAGAACATCGCTGTAGCTCTTGTTCCGGAATGCTCGACGAAGTTCGGGTGCCGCAAGATCCAGCAAGCGGCTCTGCAACGCCGCAAAATCGCCATGTTTGTCCGGTCTCGGTCGAACCGGAATCGGTGTGACCACCCGGTCCGGGAACAGTTGTCGCGTCTTGCCCGAGGCATCGGCATCCCGCACCAGGACATGCTTCTTGAGACGCCGCACCACATGACGCCGATACTGATCCCCTCTCAACACGCCCCGTCCGTCAACGAGGGACGGGTCCAGCAACTCGCACAACGATGCGAACGACCTGTCATTCCCGTCGTGAGGGGTAGCCGTCAGGAGAAGCAGGGAATCGCTTCGACGAGCCAGGACCTCGGCCAATCGGCGGCGTTGCGAATCCTCTCGATTACGGCCGGCTCCCGCGTCCATACAATGATGAGCCTCGTCTATGACCACCACGTCATAACTTGAGCGCTCGAGCTGGTCCAGTACACTCTCCTGTTTGAGAAAATCAACGGAGACCAGGCCCAAGGCGACATGATCAAAGGGGTTGGAGCCGAGTTCCGTTGCTCGTCTCACTTCTTGAAGTTTGGCCCGGTCAATGCGCTCCAACCGCAATCCGAAGCGGTCGCGCATCTCGAAATTCCATTGTTCCAGCAACGGGCCTGCCGGCGAGACGATGAGGATGCGGTGCGCCAATCTTCGGGCAACGAGTTCCGTGATTATGAGACCTGCCTGAATGGTCTTACCAAGCCCAACCCCGTCGGCAAGAAGCATTCGGGCACGGCTCATCTCAATGGCCCGCAGCACAGGGACGAGCTGGTACGGTTCTATTCTCAATCTTCCAGGTTGGACAGCGGACAATGCCCTAGGGCCGAGAGCCTGATCCAAGAGAAACGCTTGATGGTACACGAGCCAGTTGATGAGTGGTGCGGCCTTGTCCGGACGGATTTCGTGCCGGACCGGTTCGATGTGCTCGAAGGGATGAAGGACGTCAAACTCTTGACCCTGTACAGCGCCCTCCAATCCCCTCAATCTGCAGAGAGTCTGCCGTCCCAGGGACTCTACCGCGACAAGCTCCCACCGGAGTCCACGGGCATGGACCTCGGTGCCCGGCAAGAGTTTTGTGACGTCGGTCATGCATCTGCTCCTCGACTCGGCTTCTGCCGGCAGCACGTAAGGTTGGCACCTCTTCTCGAAAGCCGGAGTTTTGAATCCGGTCTTCCTTCGATGCACGCAAATACACAGGTCCGTCGGCAATGACATTGGGGGATGCGGGAACCTATTACTGCGGCCTGCAAACGAGTTCTCGCGCCGTTTCTCTTACAGCGGCACACGAGCCGACAAATAGTAGCACTTGAACCGTGATCTGTCAGCTCATTAGCCTGCCTGCACTTCCGAATTCTCGGTTTCGGTAAGATGCATAGTTCCGGTTCCACTCGTCGAGCGGCGTGACCGGATTGGAGGCGACCTTGACGAAGACGGGGATGTTGGGAACATGATTCCGGTTTGCTCCGGCGGGCTCCGGATGGTGGAGAGTGTCACTTCCCCGCTGGACAAATCCCTCCTGCCCTCCTCTTCGCAGCATCTTAATGGATGAACTGCTCCTCTCGGTTATGCTCCCCCCCAGCATAAGGCGGAAGTGTGTCATATGAGGTCAAAGTTGCCGGGACTTTTCTTGCCTCGAACGACTTTTGCCGCCCCAAGATCTCTGAGGGTCTGCCATTGGAGCAAATAGGCGGGGGGTGTGGGAGGAATCTCATGCGGAACGAGTAAGTTCGACCATGCGATTACGAAGGGTTGCCCCCCTATCCTCCCGAGAGTTCATTTAGGATATAGAACTTTGATTCCAACTGGTCACCCCCTCCTCCTTTCCCCTCCCATCGAGGGAAGAGGTTCCCCAAACAGCCTCCTCCGGCAGGGTTTCGGAGCCTTACCTTCCCGGACCGGTAGCTGACCGGAAGCGTATGCATTTCAGTACCTTGCCTTATAGTCCAGGGCGTACAATGGAGCGCAATGAGAGCTTCCAATCGGGGCTATCCAAAACTCAATGAATTCCCGCACTTCCGGTTCCGTTTCAAAGATACCGAAATGACCTTCGAGAAGCATATCGGCCTTCAAGTCCAAGAGCCTTTTCAACGAAGCCAAATACTGTTCTTCATCAGACAGCAATTCCGAATGCAACGGACCATGGATGTCCTGCCCGAAAAGGATAAGTTGACCGTCAATGTTTGTCGTATACACGACCGAACCGGGAGAGTGACCCGGGCTGTGAATGGCCGTTACCGTTCCGCTGCCGACGGTAATGGTCGATTCTTGACCCTCTAAACGGATGTCGATGCTGAACCGTTCGACGCTTACTCTGTTCAGGGCGGCCCCGGTCACGCGGTCGTCGCCCGATTCGAGATATACCGCATCCAACTCATGGGCCACGATTCGGCAGCCGTACTCGTCTCTCACGGCCCGGGCTCCGCCGGTATGATCGAAATGGCAGTGAGTCAGCAAAAGGTACTCCAGTTGCATGTCGGGTTCCAGGCATTCGGCAATGTTCTCCATCAATTTCGCCTGATTCCGACCGCTTCCCGCATCGACAAGGGCCGCCTTGTCCCCGAAGCGTACAAGGTAGGCCGCGCCGTCTGCGGGATCGGTCAACCCCTGTCCACCAACCTGCCAGAGATTATCCTTGATTCTCTTGATCACTCCAACCCCCTATTGGTCCGGTGAAAACATGTCGTTCGGTTTGCGCACGGTCATGCCCAATACCAAAGGCTTGCCCGGCTTCACGGCTACCGCGCGGGATTTTGCCTGCGTTCCCGGGTCCGCATAGTATTAGTATAAGGCAACCGGCGCCGCAGCCAAGGTTCGCGTGTGCCGGGTCGGCTTGCACCGCCGTGAGGACGGCAGACATCCCGTACCGTTTCATATGCAATACCGGTACGTTGCAAGGATCGCGCAACAATCTCTTCTCGCAATGAGAACAGATCCAACGTTGGAAGAATGACGGACCCGGTACCTCTAATCGCAAGAAGCCACGAATTATCCCGGCTCCCGCGCATGACCGCTGTTAATGTTACGAACCCCGCGGAACGCGGGGCTTGACGTGCGTTCCCAGGCGAAAAAGCCTGGGAAAGGGGAAATTAGGATCTGATTGTGAACCGTCCACCCGTGTTCGCAGACCGGTTCGTTGCTAACACCGACATGGCGGCGGAGGCAGGGTTATCCAAGAATGAATGAATTCTCGAACCTCACCCTTGGGCTCGATGACGCCGAAATGGCCTTCGAGAAGAAGATCGGCCTCCAGTTTTTCCAGTTTTTCCAATGAAGCCAGATACTGTTCTTCATCAGACAAAAAATGCGAATGGAGCGGACCGCTGACGTCCTGTCCGAAAAGGATTAGCTCACCGTCAATCTCTGCAGTGTACACGACCGACCCCGGTGAGTGCCCCGGGCAGTGAATGGCCTTTACAGTACCACTGCCGACGGTAATGGTCGATTCTTGACCCTGCAAACGGATATCGACGCTAAACGGTTCGACGCTTGCTCCATTCAAGGCGGCTCCGGTCACTCTTTCATCGCCCGATTCGAGATATACCGCATCCAACTCATGAGCCACGATTCGGCAGCCGTACTCGTCTCTCACGGCCGAGGCCCCGCCGGTATGGTCGTAGTGACAGTGAGTGAGCAGAAGGTATTCCAGTTGCACATCCGGTTCAAGGCATTCACCGATGTTCTTCATCAATTTCTCATTATTTCCACCGCTTCCGGCATCAATCAGGGCTGCCTTATCGCCGAACCGTACGAGGTAGATTGCGGCGTCCACGGGGTCGGTCAGTCCCCTTCCGCCCACTTGCCACAGATTATTTTTGATCTTCTTGATCACTTCGACCTCCTCTTTTCCCGGTGACAGTATACCATTTTGTTTACCGGCGACCATGCCTAAACTCAATTCACTATTACCGGCAGGGAGAAAAAGCCCATGTCCCGACAGACTTTCCTGCGGTTCACCACCGAGTTCATTGCGCTCTACGTCCCGACATCGAGCCTGCCGAAGCCGCTGAGTACCGTTTCATAAATAGGATCATGAATTCCGGCACGCTGAGATTGCTTCGCTGCGTTCGCAATGACAAATCGCGGGATATCTTTGCGAGGAGTGAAACGACGAAGCAATCTCAACGCGAGAGATGCGTGACCGAACTTATGAAGCGGTGTACTTAGTACTGCGTTTCGCAGATAAGGTCACACGGCTTCTCCAGGCATCTCACACGCTCTCAAGTTCCGGCCCTGAGCATTTCCCATATCCTGGGTGGCCGGCAACCGGGAGCGTGTCCCTTGTCGACGCCGGACTCAGCTCGACTACCAGAAAACATAAAGATTCCGGCCGCCAAAGTAGAGTCCATGAACTCGCTTTGCCCTGAAAGGGCATACCTTGAATAGCCATGGGTTTCAACCCATGGAAACAGCATGCAATAATAAATAGTTATGACCCTGAAGGGGTCCACCAACGAGACAAAGACCGCATCAGTGAAGCCTTCGCATAATAGGGACATCGTGATTGGTCGGCCCCTTCAGGGCCGTTCCGGACAATTGGGTCGGGTGCCCTTTTCCACGGGTTGAAATCCCGCATCCCACGGCACTACTCATGGTGAGCCCCTGCGGGGCACTGTCCGGCAGGCACCTCAAATCGGTTGCCCTATTGTCTACCGGTTCCTACGGTTGCCGCCAAAAATATGGGACATGCTCAGAGCTCCCGCCTGGGAACCAGTAGCCCCCCCCCCCCGAAACAAGGGGTCAGACCGGCAAGGTGCCGGTCCTACTTTCCAGCGTGAAACCGCATTTGTTCACTGCGGCACTTAGCGAACCCATGGGCCTCGTCCGGCTTCGTCGCCTCGAAATCCCGGCCCCGCCTGCCCAAGCTTTGACCCCGGAAACAGCGATTAGCCCTGCTTTGACGCGGACATCCGAGCAAGAGATCCAATGACCGTATCCAAACCGTACTTGTCGATCATGGATTCCAGTCCTACCTCTACGTCCTCAAGCTTCGTATCTTCTTCGACTTCCTCTTCCCGTTCTTCGTAGATCAGGACGTCATTGAGGCACTTCTGAACACACATCGGCTCCGATAGCGGAGGATCGCTTTCACACATATCGCACTTCAACGGGAGACCCGAATCGGGTTCCTTGAAGAAGTCTCTTGACGGGCAGGCAGCCCTGCAAAAGGAACACTCGTCGTATTCCTTTCCGTCAATCACGTACTTGTCTCTGCCCATGCATTCGGCCGGTGTGTATTCGCCTGCGAAAACGGGAAGCCATATGTTTTTCAGCCGATGACTGATCACCTGAATCCGAGCCCTTGCCGGGTTGCAACTGCTGTATCTCGGCGAAGCGTGGTACGCCGAGCAGACGATTTCGCATGCCCGGCAGCCGTTGCACTTATCGGCATCGATCTTGATAGTCTTGATCTTTTTCTTAATCTTGGCCATTTTTCAGGATCCCTCTCTTTTCCAAGTCTTCGGCGACATAACCCAAGTCCAGTTCCAGTAGTCTTTCCTTCGTGGGAACACCGTCCATGTTCCATCCCTTTAATTTGTAATACGTCTCCAGAAGTTCCTTTTCGAGCTCGGGGAACCTCCTTTTCCAGTGGTCCTCAGGCGGCTTCTCTTCGGCGCTGGTCATGCCTCTCCTGTTATTGAAGGCCCTGTGCAAATTCCGGCTCCTGTTGACCATCTTCTTCAGTCCGGCTTCATCAACATCGAGCCCGCTGGCCGCGGAGATGAGTTTCGGGTAATTGTGTATGTGATAGGGAGGCTTCAGGCAAAATGAACCCATCCCGGCGCACAACCCCAGGGCGTCGTCAATGTTGTGCAGCATCTCCATCCAGTCCACAACTTCACTGCACATCTGCGGTGTCGGGAAATACGGGTTTGATTTATCTCCCCTGGGTTCCCATTCCAAAACGATATCCTTGAATTTCTCATCGGGAACCTGGGGCCAATCCTTCACGAACCTTTCTCTTTGCTCTCTCGTGGGGAAAGCCGCCTGCGGGAAATTCCCTTCAATCTGCGTGATGCTTATCTTCTCGTTGGTGGAATACATGAGGTAATAGATCGGATCCAACATTCCCAGCTTGAGCGGGAGTTGCTCATGTTTCTTGATCGTATTATGATCGAATTCTTCCGCACCCTTACCGATCTTGCGGGCCGCGTAGTAAACACCGTCGGCCAAGATATCTCCGATTCCTTCCCTTCGAGCTACTCGGTCGAGCAACCAGAAGAAGCGTCCTTCCTTATCGGACGGACACCCTTCGAAGTCCTTGTCGGTCAGAATGCCGTTTTCATAGAGTTCAACGGCGAATGCCAGAATTTGCGGGGTTGAGAATGAGTCCACCCCATACTCGGTGGCACGTTGAAGTATTTTGAAACCGAAGCGAAGGTCGTCTACATAGGCCGCCATGGAATAGGTGAGTTTTCCGAAGCATTTCATCATATATTTCGAGCCGCCCACGGCCTCGGACGAAACGAGCGCTCCGCATTGCTGCGGACAGTTGAAACAGCTTATTAACCGCTGAATCGCAGTCAATTGAGCAGTTGTCCAATTTTCTTCGTTTTCCTTGCTCCAGAAGTCTCTTCTCCGCTTACGGGCATTACCCCACATGAAGTTTTCAGAGTGCCACTTCTCGTCGGTGTGCTTCATTTCCTGCGGCGACCCGATCCCGGATAGAATAGTCATCACATCCGGAATGGGATTTGCGTTTCGGAAATTTATGTATTCCGTCACCTCATCCATGTGCTGCATGAATTCCTCGCCACGGGCAAGGTACACGTCTTTTGTTCCGCGAACAGCGATCGCCTTGATCTTCTTATCGCCCATTACCGCGCCGCCGCCGAGCCTGCTGGCACTGGACCTGCTCTGCTCGATGGAAGCCGTGAAGACTCGATTCTCACCGGCCAAGCCGATGGCGGCCACCTGGGCTCTCGGCTCGTTCAACTCCTCTCTTATAAGGTCTTGAGTTTCAAGAGCACCCTTGCCCTGCAAATGATCGGCATCACGGATTTCCACTTTATCGTTGTGTATCCAGATATAGACCCACTTGGGGGACTTGTTGCGGAAGACCACTTTGTCGTAACCGGCATATTTCAATTCCGCGGAAAAGAATCCTCCCATCATCGGGTACGCCAAGTAGTTCGACTGAGGGGAAATGAAGGTGATAAGGGTACGGTTGGCGCTAAAAGCCGGAGTGCCGTTGAGAAGGCCGGTGCTGACTATCAGCATGTTCTCGTCGTCAAATGGTTCAACCTCGGGGCCAACCCTATCCCAGTGCATCTTGACGCTGGTTCCCAGTCCTCCAAGGTGAAGTTCCGTTAATTTCGGGTCGGTTTCCACCCGTTCAATGTTTCCTCTCGCCAAATCGATTTCCAGATTATAACCTGTCTCAGCGTACCTCATCCTGTTCACTCCTTAGCAGTCGACTTGCGATATGTTCGTCCGCACTCTTAAAACCGAATAAGTGCTGCCCCCTAATCCCTTGCGCCCGGGCCTGTCAATTTTGCCAATTGAAAATCGGTAACTAATTAATACCTCTTTCTTTTCTTTATCCCGATTGAGCCGGGCCGTTCTTTCTTGTGTCATTTGAGACATAAGTCTTTAAAACGAATACTACTCATATAAAAACTTGTCAAGACTTTTTGCTTTTTTCTAAACAACATTTCAAATTGATCCTCCGAAGCTTCTGCCCTCAACTTACGACGGAATGCCGGTAATTGATTGAAACAAGCCTTGTTCCTTCCTAAGCGACGTTTAATGTCATCGGATCGCGGCTTGCCGATAGAGCATCACAGTCCCGTACCGTACGCAAGCAGCGCGGAGGTTGTTAACTTATGATTATATGGGCGGCATTCGGTTTTTTGGGAGGACATAGTGTTTATTATATAAAAGCCCGGGGGGTATACCTGGTTAAGCGGATTCCCCGGAAGCGCCGTCACCCGGGAACCCTCAGGTAAACGAACAAGCCCTTAGGTAAATGACGCGGCTTTCACGGTCCGTTATGCCGTACTGACACTTAATACGAGTACCGTATTACCCCCCGGCAAGGAGGGTAACGAGCCTGATCTCATCCCCTTCCCGCAAGGCCTCATCCAGGTCCCGCCTCCGACCGTTCACCAATGACACCATCTTGAGTTCCTCCGGGATATCGAGGATCGCTATGAGCCCTCGTGACGTGAGGCCGGCCGGCACATCCAAATCTCCCTCCCGAACGTACCGACGGATCACGCCGACGGGTTTAATCGTTATTCTCATGAGGGCACTCTCCATACTACGGCAATCACCATAGTACTCCCCTACTCTGATTCATGATTTGGGTCACGTGTTTTCTTACGACGAAAATTCCGGTACCTTCGCGCCATTCCTTATAGCGTTTCCGTTACCGGTCGTTGCCGGGCCGGAGGCCCTTTCTCCCGCCCGTTTCCGCCTGTACGCCGGCCACGGGACTATTGTTACAATTGCGTTAAGTCAGAAAAGGACATTGCGGTAAATCCTCTTTTTGCCGTAGATGGTCATTGGGGGTGCCGTGAACATGGAATCTCGGTAAGTGATGGGTTCATTCTTCGTGACGAATCCTTGTCATGGTTGCCATATGTGTAAAACGCCTAACAGAGTGCTTTGTTGTGCAGGTTTGGTTGCGTATTGATGTAGATCGTGGTACACTTCCGACATCCTTGGGACTGATTGTCATCTTCAGACATGCGAGACGCCTATCCCGGCCGGCCCTAGGGCCGGCCGAACTCAGATCGATGACATGACCACTTCCCCTTTCTGAAACGGATTTTTTTGTCGATTCAGAACGGCAGTAGCAGACTAGGTGTGGGCTATTGATGGGAGGGTCGGGCCTTGAAAGGACGGTCGGTCGATTCGGCGGCAAGCGTGAATTGATTCGTTTAGGGGAGCAACGTGTTCAAATTCGTGACGGAAAGCCTCATGGTCAAGCTGGTAGGGATCTTCCTCATGGCTACTCTGATCCCGCTCGCACTGGCGGCATACCTTTCATATACCAGTGCGAGGGACGATTTGAGGGAGCATTTACTTACCGATCTCGTTACTGAGAGAGATAAGACCGCCGGCAACGTGCTGGACTACGTAAAGACGAGTCTGGCAGACACGTCTTTTCTGAGCAAGGACCCGTCGGTTCACGCCTTATTCAAGGCTTTGCAATCCTATTATGGTAATTCATCGGTCCTCGACTACGCGAAGTCACACCCCGACGCACCTATAGACACGGCAGACAAAGACTTCAAGAAGCCTGCAGCGGACCATGGCCCGGTATTTCAGCGATTTCTGGAGCGTTTCGAGGTCGAACGCGGCTATGAAGACGTCCTGCTCGTCGTGGGTGAAGACACGGGACTCATCATGTATACCGCCAAAGAGTTATCCGATCTCGGCAGCTCTCTGAAAATGGGACCAATAAAGGACACCGAATTGGCCCGAGTGTGGCACGAGGTGGTCAAGGAACGCAAACCCGCACTTGGGGATTTCCGTCATTATGAACCCTCTAAGACAGTCAGCGCGTTCATCGGGGTGCCTGTTTTCAAAGACAAAGACGACTTATGCGGCGTTCTCGTTTTGCGGTTCGGTCCTAAGTACATCAACGCAATTGTGGCTAAAGCGGTCCGGATGGGCAAAACGGGGGATGCGTTTCTCGTAGGGCAAGATGGCCTGTTGCGGTCCGATTCCCGCCGATTGGGAGACGGGCTGTTAAAAACCAAGGTACCTCTTTCAGCCGCCATGGGAGCATTCAAAGGCAAGACAGGCTTGGGGACGGGCAAGTCCGCCCAAGGTGAAAAGGTGCTGACTGCGTGGATGCCGGTGGGACTATCCGGGCAATCGGGCCTGAAAGCAAATTTCGACTGGGCCGCCATTGCTCGGATAAACTCTTCAGAAGTCTATGCGGCAGCGAACAAATTGGCCCACAAAGTGATCATGATTGCCGTAATCGCCGGTCTCGGCGTTGCGGTTCTCGCGTATCTGACGGCCCGATCCATCGTTGTCCCTATGAATGCCATTGCCGGCCGGCTCTCCCGCATTAGACAAGGAGACTTGACCGTTGAACCCCTTCGATTAAAGAGAAATGACGAATTGCGCAAGCTGGCCGATTCGGTATCCGTCATGGTCACGGACTTCAGGGAGCAAGTAAAGGGACTCTCGGAGAGCGTCCAGGCACTCTCTGCATCTGCACAGGAGATATCACTCACCGTTTCTCAGGTTGCCGAGAACACGTCGAAGATCTCGGCCGCCGTCGCGGAGACGACCACCACTGCCGAGCAAGTGCGACAGGCGGCAAGCGTATCCGGGGACAAGGCAAGAGACGTGGCGCAGACATCCCGCAAAGCAGTCGGTATTTCCGAGGACGGAGAGAACGCCACACGGGGCACGGTGGAGCGGATGAGTCTCATTCGCCAACAGATGGAGTCCATTGCCGATACCGTGGTGAAGCTCAGTGAGGAGAGCACGACCATCGAAAGAATAATCGTCACGGTGGCGGATATTGCGGCACAGTCCAACCTATTGGCGGTCAACGCCTCCATTGAAGCGGCCCGCGCCGGAGATCAGGGGCGAGGCTTTGCAGTGGTTGCCAACGAAATCAAGATTCTTTCCGATCAATCCAGAGAGGCAACCGACCAGGTTCGCTCCATCCTGGAGCACACGAGAAAAAACGTCGGTGCCGTCGTCATGGCCACAGAGCAGGGTACGAAGGCCGTTGACAGAGGGGTTGAACAATCCGGTCAAGCCGGCGAAGCCATCAGAAATCTCACTCACGTTGTGGAATCGGCATCACAGGCTGCGGAAGTGATCGAAGCGTCCAGCGAGCAACAGTCTGCCGGTGTCGGGCAGGTTTCCGGTGCCATGGCCGAGATTAATCGCGCCATTCACGACAATCTGGACGGGGTCCGAGACCTCGAAATAGCCTCCCGTCAACTGGAAAATCTCGGTCTGGCCCTCGAAGAGTCCATCGGAAAATATCGAATCTGACCGTTCTGCTACCGGCCAAATTCGAATCCGTGAAGGCAATGATTCCCCATCGTTATTGCGCCGGCGATGCATTTCAGGTGAACGCTTACCTGTAATGTAACTTTCGAATATGCGAGACTACTTGACGCCGCCCCGGCGCTCGGTTATGATCTTAGCGAGTGCTTGCGCTCCATTGTTCGCCATGGATGCAGTGAAGTCCCGGTTCCATTGAACAGGGCGGCGCCGTATCATCGCTTCTACAAACTTAACGCAACCCGGAACTGGAGAGGGGGAGAAGAGAATGGCTGCAATAACTCTAGGCGACCCGTCATTGTCTCACATCAGGTTGAGCGATTTTGGGCCTCTTGATGATTTGCGCAATGCATACTTCCGCGCATGCCCCGAAATCTGCATTGAACGTCCACTGCTAATCACTGAGTTCCATGAAAAACACGGTCTCTTCAAACAGAATCGAATATCCGTCTTGGACAAGGCCAAGGCGTACCGCTACGTGCTGGAGAGGCGAGTACCGATGGTACGGCACGGCAGCGGATATGAGAAGGCCTCCACTGTGCCGTTTTCAGGCAAATCGGTCCTGAAACGCTTCTCGTTTGAAGACTCCTCTCCCTTTGCCGGTTCCACAACAAGCAAGTTCAAGGGTGTTCCGTTGTACCCGGAACTCATTGCATTGATCATGTGGCCGGAACTCTCATCGGTCGGAACCCGACAAGCCAATCCGTTTCACCTTAGTAAGGCCGAGGCCGAGGAACTCAATGTGCGCGTCTTCCCAAGATGGATGAACCACAGCATCTCGGAACTCGCAAGGAAACGATACTACCCGTGGGGTACCGGTGCTTCCCGGTACGATGACATGAGACTACTTCAGAACATGGTCTTCTTCCTGACCAGCAAACCGCTGTGCATATCACACACGATTCCGGATTTCTCCCGCGCCGTAGGGGTCGGGCTCAATGCAATGATCGATCAAGCGGCGGACAGAATGGCAGCTGCCGACGATGAGGCAAAGATCGAGTTCTACTCCGCATTGATGGAAGTTCTGCAAGGGATCACGGCGTACGCACATAGGCTTGCCGATCGAGCCGCGTATCTTGCCGGGCTTCAGACTCGCGACGAAGACAAAGAGAGGCTCCTTGAAACGGCGCGCATTTACCGGAAGGTTCCCGCAAATCCTGCATCAACGTTCAGAGAAGGACTCACTACCGTGTGGATATGCTGGACCGCGATTCACCTGGAGAACCCGAACGTGGGCCTTAGCCTGGGCCGGTTGGACCGGCTTCTCTATCCTCTCTACGAAAGGGATGTGAAGGATGGACGTCTCACACCGGATGATGCTGTTGAACTTGTCTGCTATTTCTGGCTCAAGATCGGCGATCATGTACCTACCATGCCGGAAACGGGTGAACAGCTCTTCGGCGGAACCGGTTCCAATCAGGCAATCACTGTGGGCGGCGTTGATGACGATGGAGGCGACGCGGTAAATGATCTCACGTACGTCATCCTGCGCGCGGTTGAACTCATGAAACTCAGAGACCCGAATCTCAACGCCAGGTATCACCCCCATGTGAATACTCGGGATTATTTGAAGAGGCTGTGTGAGGTAAACATCAGCACGGGAGCCACTCCGGCCATTCATAACGACAAGGCCGTCATCAAGGCTCTCACGGCAAAGGGCGATAAGCCGGTGTGGGCGAAAGATTACGGTATCGTGGGCTGCGTGGAACCCGGAAGCAACGGCAGACACTATGGCCACTCTGCGTCGATACTCCTCAACTTGCCGTCGGTTCTCGAATTGACGCTCTTCCGAGGCAAACACAGGCGCACGGGCCTCGGCCGGTCGGATCCTCAGATCGGCCCGGTGACCGGCGACCCTGCAGATTTTACGTCCTTTGAGCAGTTCATGGACGCCTTCGAGGAGCAGGCTCTGCATCTCATCGACAGGTCCGTCAGGCTGAACAACAATCTGGGGAAGGTACACCAGGATTATTACCCTACCCCCATCCTCTCCTCATTCTTCGAAGGCCCCATGGACAACGGGAAGGACTTGATCCAAGGAGGCGCGGCCATCAACTCTTCGGGGGTTGCCGTCATTGGCCTGGCCGACACGGCGGACTCACTCAGCGCCATCCGGAAATGGTTGTTTGCGAAGAAAAGGATCACCTTCCCGGAATTCCACGATGCTCTCATAAACGATTTCGACAAGAATCTGGACTATTATGACCTGATCGACGACATGAAGAAGAGCCACGAAGCATTGGGGATTCTGCTCGGGAATTACGATCTGACCCCCAAATTCGGCAATCGTGTCGGCAACCTCCATGACGGCGTGGATGCAAATGCTATTGCCGCAGGGTTGGTGACCATGCTGGACAGGGCTTATGGCGAAAAACTGAACTATCGGAATGCCCCATATCGCGTGGGGTACTGGACCATGACCATACATGCCGGCTTCGGCAAGCTCACCGGGGCCCTGCCCAGCGGACGCAAGGCCGGGGAGAATTTTGCCTCAGGCATAACCCCGGTGTCCAAGGTCACACCACACCTTACCGAGACACTTAATTCAGTGGCCGGACTCCCCGCGACGGCACTATCCGGCGGGGTAGCGCTTAACCTGAAGTTCACCCCGCCGAGCAAACCAAAAGATCCGGACTACATAGACACGTTTGCCGCCGTAGTGAACACGTATTTCGTTCAAGACGACCCCAACACTGCCGGCGGTGTGGAAGTGCAGTTCAATATCATTGACCACAAGACCTTCCTTGAGGCGGCAAAGCACCTTGACAAACATCCCGAATTGAACGAGTTGCTGGTGAGAGTCTCGGGTTATACGGCGTATTTCAAGGACCTCAATCCGAGAATGCGCAAGGAGATCATCGATCGAACCGAGTATGCACTGAACACGGGAGAGATGGAACCCTACAATCCGTTCCCGCTATGACAGACGGGTACCCGATCCGATCCGGAACGCACCCCGGTGCCTTGGGACGCCTACCCGTCAAAACGATAACCGCCTGCAACCGCGCTGCTGCGGGCATGTTTTTCCGGCCGATCTCCAACGACGGCTCCATGCGATGGGAGGACACGTTATGAGCATGACGCCACTCGTCATTCAAGATCTGCTTGACGGGCTGAGTTCGAATCTGGCTGATTGGACGCTCGACAAGCTTCTCGACATCATGGCCTTGGCATTCGACCTATCGAAGAATCCACTGGTTGTTGTCCTTGCCCCCCAATTGAGGGGGTACCACCGGAACATCGCGGCCGACAACGGCACACCGGCATTTGAAGGCGTGTACCTGTTTGAAACCAAGGACGGATCGGTAAGGGAGTGCCGGGTTTTCAAGGATGGTACCATGCGAGAACCAAAGCTTCCGTATCCTCCCGAACGCTATGACATGAAAATCGTATTCGGAGATACGCAGGCCTTCTGGAAATTCCTCTTCTCCGGAGGGAATGACGTGCTGGACTCCATACTGGAGAACGAGGTCGAGGTTCACGGTAATCTCAACTACTTGTACAAATTCGGCTTCATGGCCAGGGATCTCGTTGGAAGATTGGATGTCCTTCACTGACTCATGTGGGGAAGGCATGCCCGAAAATCATGGCAGTGCAGTGGAGCGCCGAGGTCTCGTCGTGAAGGATGGGCCTCTCATCGTAGACATCAAGAAGTTCAGCTTGGAAGACGGCCCGGGAATTCGATCCACGGTGTTCTTCAAGGGGTGCCCCCTCAGATGCGTGTTCTGCCATAACCCGGAGACGCAAGATCCAAGGATGGAAATAGGTTTCTTCGCGGATCAATGCATCTCCTGCGGCGCGTGTGCCAAAGTGTGCCCCAAAGGCGCCATCAGCCTGAGCCTTCCCCAAAGGATTCGGCGCGACAAATGCGATCGATGCGGCCGTTGCGCCGATGTTTGCCCGGGGATGGGACTCAGACGCATCGGAAGATGGTACGACGAGAATTCACTAGCTGCGATCCTCCTCGATGACGCATCGTACTACCGTCATTCCGGCGGCGGGGTTACGCTCTCCGGCGGAGAAGCCACACTGTATCCGGACTACCTTGAAGCACTTCTCGAAAGACTGAAAGGGAAAGGCATCCATGTCGCACTCCAGACATGCGGGCACTTCGATTTTCAGGTCTTCGAGACACGGATACTCCCCCGTCTTGACCTCGTGTATTTCGACGTCAAGATCGCCGACCCCGGCGCTCACAGAACGCATACGGGGAAGACGAATCATCGGATTCTCGAAAACCTTCGCCGAGTTCTCCGGAAGGGTGGAGTAGTCGTAGAACCTCGCATTCCGATCGTCCCCGGCATCACCGATACGGCGGAGAACATCTCAGCAATTCTCAAGATTCTTCGAGATGCCGGTGCGAACCGGGTTTCCATGCTCCCCCACAATCCGCTGGGGCTTGGCAAATACGGTACGCTGGGGCGCTCCCGTCCGAATATTCCCAATCGCTTCATGAAGCCGGAGGAAGAGGCTCGTGTGCGTGGAATTTTCGAGACGTTTACCTGAAAAGCTCCCCCCTTTTCCAAGGGGGGAGCTTAGGCCAGAAGCGCCGAAGAATTTTCATGGTCCGTTGTGATCGGCAAGTCATGGCGGTTCGCCGGATCGCGTCATAGGGAATGAAAGAGACATGATCGGTGCCGACCTGGGCCATGGTAGGATGAGATTACCGGCACACCGGCCGGCTTCCATTTCGTTTCCGAGCTGAAGCCCGGGGACGCGAACGGATGCACTACCGTATATATGAAATGGAATATTCGGGAAACTGCTCATACCTATTGGGTATCGTTTCATTTCCGGTAGCACAAAGCATGCTAACTGTGCTAAAATGCCCAGGTCGTTCCAAGTAGATCGTTACCTTCCCTCACGTCCCGTACATACTCGCCGGCCAGACTCTCCATTCCTGGCTGCCACTTGAACCGTGGTGGGAACATGAGCAGTCCGTTGCACATCTTGATTGTGGAAGACAGTCGCCTTCAGGCAAAGCGACTGATGAAGTTTCTGAAGGATCAGGGCTATGAGGTGGCCCATGCCGGCGACGGCCAACGGGGCCTCGAAGCGGCACGGAGTCGGAATCCGGATTTGATAATCACCGACGTTATCATGCCGGTTATGGACGGCTTTGAGATGTGTCGTTCCATCAGGGAGAACACAGATCTCTATCTGACGCCCATCGTCATGGTTACTTCTCTGTCGAATCCGGAAGACGTACTTCGGGGGTTGGAGGCCGGCGCGGACTGTTACATAACCAAGCCCTATGAAGGCAAGATCATGTTATCGCGGATACGGTCCGTGCTTGCCCTTCCAAGAATTCCACGAAACGGGGAGACCGACGGCAAGCTCCAGTTGGTCATGGGAGGGAAACGCTATGTGATAACTGCAGGCCGACAGCAAATCCTTAGCCTCTTGCTCTCAACTTACGAAGACGCGGTTCTGCAAAACATGAAACTCCGGGACATGAGAGCCAAACTCGTGGGGCTCAACGAAACGCTCGAAAGAAGGGTTGCGGAACGCACGTCCGCGTTGAGGGAAGAAATCTCCCAACGTAAGGTGATTCAGGCCGAGCGCGAGAAGCTCATCGAGGAGTTGACCGCGGCACGGGACGCGCTCCAATTCAAGGCCACTCATGATGATCTTACCAGCCAGTGGAACAGAGCGACAATCCTGAAGCGCTTGGAATTGGAATTGATACGCTCGGGTCGAGAGGGGACTCCGCTGGGTGTCGCAATCCTCGACATAGACCTCTTCAAAGAAGTGAACGATTCCTACGGGCATTTGGCCGGCGACGCGGTCCTTCGCTCCGTGGCGAAGAGAATTGTCACGGTAATACGACCGTACGACTCGGTTGGACGTTACGGTGGAGAAGAGTTCCTGGTGGTCCTTCCCGGATGCGAAAGAAACAAGGCACTGCAAGTGGCCGAAAGACTAAGACGGTCGTTCAGCAATTATCCCGTAAAGACCCGAGAAGGTACGTTCCGGATTACCCTGAGCATCGGCGTCACCACGGTGGAAGACAAGAAGTCGACGAACCTCAATTCAGTTATTCGCGCCGCGGACGAAGCCCTGTACCGGGCTAAAGATAAAGGCCGCGACTGCGTCGAAACATCGTGGAACTCCCAGGAGTGACCCCTCCCCGCACCAATGGTTTCCATCGCTTGCTTCATCTCGGAACCGGCAAGATCACGGCCGACAGCGACTCGCCGAGTTCGGGTCAAGCCGGTAAAATGTGCCGTCCTGTTGGATGAGGCATCGGCTTGCGCTATCATCAGGATCGCGGCTCGCCTGCAAGCTCTCGTTCATCGGACTTGAAGTCTTTTCGACAGGCCCGTAATACCGATGACCAAAGTGGTGTTCTCTTGACGGCACACGATACCGATATCGGCAAACTTCTCATTGATTACTACCATGCGCTCCTGGAAAGGTTCGGCCGGCGGAACTGGTGGCCTGCAAAGACCCCGTTTGAGGTCTGCGTGGGCGCCGTGTTGACCCAGAACACGGCGTGGAAGAACGTGGTAAGAGCCATCGACAACCTGAAAGAAGCCGCAATGCTGGATCCGCTCATTCTTTCCCGAACTCCTCTCGACGAGATAGCTCAGGTCATTCGTCCGGCGGGCTATTACAATGTCAAGGCCAAGAGACTCGGAAACCTCGTGGATCGTCTCGTGGGAGCGTATGATGGAGATCTTGATCGGCTGTTTTCCCTCCCCGAGGGAAAACTGAGAATGGAGTTGCTCTCCATCAACGGAGTCGGCAAGGAAACCGCCGACAGCATCATACTCTACGCGGCCTGCAAACCGATATTCGTGGTCGACGCGTACACCAAACGAGTGGTATTGAGGCATAACCTCATGGGAGAAACGGCGGATTACGACGCCATCCAGGATTTCTTTCACTGCAATCTCCCCCGTGATGTGGATTTGTTCAACGATTTCCATGCTCAGATCGTTGCGGTGGGGCATCACTACTGCAGGAAGACCCCGCGTTGTCATGAGTGTCCGCTGGAGCGGTTTCTTGGCGACGCAGCAGTCTGAAGCGGCTATTGTCGCGACCCAGGGACGTCACCGGACTTGTGCAACAGACCAATAGACATTCGTTTTCAATGGTTCGCAGTTTACCTCGGTCGTTTGTCGGCTAACCGAAAGGAGAAATCTCCGGGCACGGAGGCCCGGGCTACGGAGGATTGGGGAAAGGTCCACCCATCTTCGTGGGATGGGCGTCTCTGCCCGTCATCTTCCGGGGATGGGCATTGCCGCCCGCCGTCTCCCCGGCGAAGGCCGGGGTCCGGAGCAAGAAGACTGGTTCCCGGCCTACGCCGGGAAGACGGACGGTCCTCTGTGCCGGCTCGGCCGCACGCTTCATCACCACCCGTGGAAATACGTCTGCGTATTCAGGATGCGGAGCCCTAAGTTAGTCCCCCTGCCGCTTGTTACGGGGCGGAGAGAGCATACCTCATGTCACGAATGTGCGTTCCCACCGGCCAAGGTCCTCGATTGCCGTTCCGCACCCTCTGACTACGGAGGCAAGCGGGTCGTCGGCCATTCGCGCCTCGATTCCGATCATTTTGGTAATCAACTCGTCCAATCCCGACAGGAGAGTCCCGCCGCCGGTGAGAATCAATCCTCGTTCCCTAACGTCGGCCAAGAGGCTCGGAGGGGTGCCCTCCATCGCTCGTCGTATGGTGTCAAGTATCTCGTCGACCGGCTCCTCCAGCGCTTCGCTGACCTGAGAGGAAGTCAGGTCCACCGTCTTGACCGCGCCTCGTCCCAATTCCTTTCCGGTTATGCGCATGGATTTCTCTTTGTCGGGGATATCGGCACATCCTATGCGGATCTTGATGTCAGCAGCGAGTCTGGGGCTGATCTCCAGGTGCATGGTGCGCTGGAGGTATCGGACTATGGCTTCGTCCATCTCATCGCCGGCCGTCCGAACGGATTCCGAATATGCAGTGGAACAGAGGCTGATGACCGCAACTTCCGTAGTTCCCCCACCGACGTCCACGACCATGTTGCCTTTTGGTAAATCCACGTCGAGCCCCGCGCCGATGGCCGCCGCCATGGGTTCTTCCATGAGATGGATTCGACGTGCCCCCGCCTCGTATGCCGCGTCCGTCACGGCACGCTTTTCGACCGGAGTAATGCCTGAGGGTATGCCGATCACGATTCGCGGATTTGTCCAGAAATGAAGCGTGAACGCCTTGGAGAGCAGGCCTCCTATCATGGCCCTTGCAGCGTCAAAATCCGCAATCACCCCGTCCTTGAGGGGCCGTGAAACGTGTATGTGCGTGGGCGAGCGCCCCAACAAACGGTCTGCTTGCCTTCCCAGTGCTACGGTCTGTCCGGTCCGAGTCTCAATGGCCACCACTGAGGGCTCGTTGACTACGATCCCCCTCCCCTTCGCATATACCAGTGTATTGGCCGTGCCGAGGTCCATGGCAAGGTCCGCATGGAAACTCCGCCCGATTCGTCTCAAAATGTTTCTCATAGGGTCTGCCGTCACAGCGGATTATTGGTTCGTCTGCAGGCAACCTTACCTTGTCTCTATGCCGACTGAAACCTGGAGCGGCTCTATTGAGTCTATATCCAGGCCGTCGGGTTTCACCAGCACCGGCACGGAAACCTCACGCCGCGAACCGAGGTCCGAAATCTTGACAGGATCCGTGGTCACGGATTTGACTTTCTTCAATTCCGTCTGAGAGGCTCTGATACGAACTTCCGACGGAGTTACCGAAATCTTGGAATTCTCGGGAATCGTCCCCACTATTGTCGGAACTACCTGTATCTTCTTGACCGAGGCCGCCTCGATCTTCAAGTGGAGATCCGAAGGCCTAATCTGAGAGATTGTCGTACCCGGCGGAACCAAGAGGTTCTTCTCTGTTATCCGGAAAAAATTCAGTCCCGTCACTACCGTACTCAGGTCCACCACCGCCCTTATGGAGCCGGGCTTGAGACTTGCCAGTCCCGATTCCGAACCGCGTACTCGTACATCGATCCGATCCATCCACGTACCGGTTATCTCCATTCCTGCAGGAAGGCTGGTGTACTGAATGGGGACAGACATCCCCACCTCCGAGCGCTGAGGACCAATAATCACGAACCAGAGCAGAACCGCGGTCGCCATTGCCAAGATCTTCAGGAGCCAATTGGATTTCAGAAAGGTCAGCAGGCCGGGCCCCCCAACCTCCCGGATAGTCTTGCCTCGGGCAAGAGCCCCTTCCAATGCCTCTCGAAAGTCGCCTTTCTTCTTGTACGTATGGATTATCTTTTCTTCCACCAGGGAAACTTCGCCCCGCTCTTCGGAAACCACGACGCAAAACGCATCGGTTCTTTCCGTCAGTCCGAGGGCCGCCCTGTGCCGAGTCCCGTAATGCACGCTCAATGCCTCGTCTCGAGACAGAGGAAGAATGCAGCCGGCGGCCTTGATCCGTTCGTTATAGATCAGCACGGCGCCGTCATGGATGGGTGAATGTTTCTGGAAAATCATCACGAGAGTTTCGGCAGACAACAGACTGTCGAGCAGCTTTCCTTTGAGAATCAAGTTATCCAGCCGGTCCATCCTGCGAAACACGATCAGTGCGCCGATCCTGAGTCTGGCCAGCTCCGAAACGGCCTTGACCATCTCTTCTATCAAATCGGGATTCATGTCGTTGGGCCGGCGACCGCTCAAATAGCGGATGGGTGATGCCCGATCAAGAATATCGCGGATCTCCGGCTGAAACAGGATGACCAGGACAATAATGATCGCGGCCCACAGGTACTGAAAAAGCAATGATGTAAGAATGAGACCAAGCTTGGAAGCAACGAAGTAGAACAGACCTATGGCGATCATGCTCGCTAGGATCTGAAAGGCTCGGGTTGCCTGAATCCATGTCAGCACAAAGTACAGCAAGCAGGCGATTATCCCGATATCCACAAGGTTGGCTAGGCTGATTGAATCGATAAGGTCCTTGAGGAACTGCATGCACGCCCCTATCTCATATTACCGGACCGCAAGCGGTCTCCCTGAAAGCTACCATCGAACACGACTCTTATGCAAACGACTTCTGCCCTCAATCATGGTTCACGAAGACTTGTGGTCGACTTGTCCATGACCCCTTATGATACCAGTTCTCTCGGAAACAGGGAAGTTTGCGAACGAACCTATCAAAACGAACACTTAGAAGACGCCTCCATTTATGAATTGGACGTATCTAAGATATCCACACTGCCTGTGGATAACATGCCCGTAACCCTGTGGACAACTCTAAACGATTGGCTTCGGGCAAGGCTCGGCTGCAAAGTGCCTCATATTGGAGCAGCGCAGTTTTCGCCGCAATATCAATGACATATCTAACCCGTCGAAATCTCGACACCTAGCCGTGGATGCCGCTTGTGCAGCATCCAAAGATATAAACACCTGTGGATAAATCAATATCCCGCACTGCCTTGAAATAGGTTGTTTTTTTCGTTCCATTCACTCACAACATGGTATCCACAAGTCGGCATTTCAGGCGTTTACGATGATTCTGATTGACTCCGACGACATGCGTGTGTTTATCTCTGTGCATGGCCTGTATAGTTATTTTTCCTGACCGGGATTCCTTCCAAGACGCTGTTGAACTGTCGGGGTCCATGGGAATCCACACGGCCCCCCTGGAGATACCAACCTTCTGTCGTGGAATCGCCTCACCGTGCCTGGTGACCACGGCCGGCCTGAAACAAGTCGTCCGTGACCTGGAGTCACACGGCATCCCGTCGATCGGCGCGATTCGATACAAGCCCTTCAAGAGAGAGATTCCTGAAGCGCCTCCGCCTGATTCCCAATGGATTCGGATTGTCGGCGGTATCCGCATTCGGAAAATACGGCCGAGTTTCACCGATCCGCAGAGGCTGAGGATCGAGACCACACCGGTCAACAGTCTCGCGAATCTCATACCCATTATGGCACGGTTGATACGCGGAGGATCGTTTCGACCGCGCGCAGGCATACTTGCCTTTGAAGAAGAACATAGGCTCATTGCTTTTTCATCGGATTCTATCGTGATATCCCGCGCGGACGATCTCTTGGACGCATGGATTCTCCTCCGTTGCGGTGTGGAACTGATCTGTTCCGCATGGAACAAGCAGAACGATCTGGGACGGGAACGCGATCCGCGTCACGGTATCGGAGCCATAGAGATATTCAGGAGACTCCCCGGAGACAATTGCGGCCAATGCAGATGCGGGAACTGCATGGAGTTTGCTCAAGAGGTTTTCACCGGCCGACGCAGCGTTTTCGACTGCGGACCGTTATTCGAGCCATCGAACTCGCAAAGTCTGGAATCGATGTATTGGTTGGGAAACATTATCGGGATTCCCATGGACCGGTCGGAATCTTCTGAGTCTCCGGCGGGCGGCACCCGCGGCGGATGAAGAATCATTCATGGTTTGACGCCGGGGCTCGAACGTGGCATGCCGCCATATGCCCGTCTCCCACATCATACAACTGCGGCATGACCTCTTGGCAGATCGGTACCTTCAGCCAACATCTCGGGTGAAAACGACAACCGGCAGGCGGGTTCATGGGGCTGGGGACATCACCTTCCAAGATTATGCGATTGCGATCCACCGTTGGATCGGGGATGGGAACCGCGCTCATGAGCGCCTCGGTGTAGGGATGAAGCGTATTGTCATAGATTGCTCTCCTCGAGCCTATCTCAACGATCTTGCCCAGGTACATGACAGCGACCCGGTCGGCGATGTGCTCCACCACCGACAGGTCGTGGGACACAAAAAGATACGTAAGCCCGTACCGTTCCTGAAGATCTTCCAGCAGGTTGAGAACCTGGGACCGGATCGACACGTCGAGAGCGGAAACCGGTTCATCCGCGATGATCAAGCTCGGGTTCAGTGCCAAAGCCCTGGCGATACCCACTCGTTGACGTTGCCCTCCCGAAAACTCGTGAGGATAACGTTTGGCATATTCGGGTCTTAATCCAACCTCTTGCATGAGCGCCGCCGTTTTCTCCATCCGTTGGCGCTTTGTGCCGATTCCGTGAATGATGAGCGGCTCCATGATGATGCTCTGCACGGTGCGGCGGGGATTGAGGGATGAATAGGGATCCTGAAAGATGATCTGCATCTTTCTTCTCACCTGTTTCATTTCCGCTGCGTTCAATGGGCCGATATCCGCTCCCTCGAAGAGCACCCTACCCGAGGTGGGCTCTTCAAGCCTCAGAATGACTTTTGCCAGAGTGGATTTCCCACAGCCTGATTCACCGACCAGGCCAAGCGTCTCCGTCCTGAATATCTGCAGGTTCACACCGTCCACGGCATGGACCTCCCCCTCTTCTCGCCCGAAGAAACCCTGTTGCACGGGGAAATACTTCACCAGCTTTTCCAAACGAACGAGTTCCTCGGCTGAGTCGTAGTGCTCCGCGGTCAAACTGTTCCGTGATGACACGAGTTCCCTCCAATCTCCCTTGGCTCGGCCCTCGGTCCGGGGCCTTGGCGAGGGGCCCTTTCCGTGTTATACGGTCATGGTGACAATGTCAATTGAGAGGTTATCTCTTGAGTCTGCCTCACGAATTTCTTGGGGTGCTCCCAGGGTTGGTTTGGCTCGCGTACTTCTATGCGAGGCGAAATAAGAGCTCCCAGTCGTTCGGCAACATACTACGTGTCTTCCTGGCAGGTTGTATAGTGACCATACCCGCGGTCATCGTGGAGAAACTGACCGGAGCCGAAATCGCGATGGGCCCGGCTGCACGTTCCGCGGTTGTGAGCCTTCTCCTCATCGGCCCCACCGAAGAATTCTTCAAGCTTCTTGCCGTATGGATTGCCGTGTATCGGAGTCCCGATTTCAGGCAGCCGCTCGATGGAATTGTCTACGCACTTTCGGCTGCTCTGGGATTCTCGTGTGTTGAAAACACCATATTCATTGCGTTCATCGGCCCGGAAGCGTTCTTGTCGAGGCTGCTTTACGCGACCCCTGCCCACGTGCTCTTCGCTTCCATGTGGGGATATTCCTTGGGACGAGCCCGGTTCCAGCGGGAAGGGGAACTGGTGACCGTGGCGAAAGGTCTGCTCGTCGCGTCGCTGCTGCACGGAGCATATGACGCTCTCGTAGCCCTCTACCCGCATGCCGCTCGACTGTCCTTGTTGCCTCTCATGGCCTTCATGGTCTGGTTGATGAACCGGAGGGTGAAGGAATTCCGCAGTACTTCTCCCTTTCTTCCCATCGGCGACGGCGCGGTGATCGCGTGTCCCAGCTGTTACGCCTATACCCTTGAAAGCGAAGCGTTCTGCCCCCGTTGCGGCTCGCCCATTCCGCCTATGGAAACGGACGCCCCCCGATTCTGCGGGCGATGCAGAGCGCCTTTGGACCCATGCCGGGAAACATGTTCGAGGTGCGGTGCTCCGACGAATCTACGAACGCTCTGCCCCCCTGCTTCTGTCCTTGTCGAACGATAGCGATCAGGGCAGGCCCCTACACACGGTGAGCCCCGGCGAGGCGGCCGACCCCTCGCACCCCGACGCGATGAAGAATGCCCGTCATGAGGCGAACTCGTCAAACTTCCTCATCCGTCACCATAGCCTTCCTCAGAGGCCTCTCGATAAGAAGGATCGCCAGACCTGCAGCGAAGCCTATTGCGGCTATGACGAGGAAAAACACATCCTTGGGGATCACCTCCCAATAGCCGCCGAGAAATCCGGCCACATAGTTTCCGAAGAATGCCATCGAAAACCATGTGCCCATCATCATGGACACGATCCGGGCGGGCGATAGTTTGGTCACCAGGGAAAGGCCTACAGGCGAAAGGTACAGCTCGCCCAGGGTGACCAGCCAGGTAAACAACACCAGCCACAGACTGCTCACCAACCTCCCGTCGGCCGCATGCACCATAGCGGCGGGAACCATCACGACGAATCCGCAAGCCAACAGGAAACAGCCGATTGCCATCTTCGTCACCGCGGACGGTTCCCTATTCCTTGCCCATTGCCGAGCCCAGAACGTGGTGATCAAGGGAGTGCACAGGAACACAAAGGCCGGATTCAGAGATTGAAACCACGATGCCGGGAACTCCCACCCGAAAACGTGTCTGTCGGTATCGGCATCGGCCCAGAGCGCAATGGTGTTGCCCTGTTGCTCGAAGGCCGCCCAAAAGGCCACACTAACCAGGCCCACGGCAATCAGCCCTGCCACTCTGGTCTTTTCGTTTTTCGAGAGCCGCAGTGAAGTCTGTTCCTTGGTCATCTCCCTCTTGGGCAAATTGTCCGGCCCGAGCCAAGGCCGGCCGAAGACATAAATGACCAATCCGACGACCATGCCTACGCCGGCGGCGCCGAACCCAAAATGCCATCCGTACAGTTCCCCCAACGTGCCGCATACCAGTGGAGAAAAAAAGGCCCCCAGGTTAATCCCCATATAGAATACGCTGAAGGCTCTGTCACGACGTGGATCGTCCATGGAGTACAGGCCGCCTACCTGTGTGGAGATGTTCGGCTTGAATGCACCGTTCCCGAGAATGAGGAACACCAGGGCCGGGAAGAATAAGGACTCGGATGCCATCAAGAAATGGCCTATTGCCATGAGGACGGCGCCGACTATCACGGTCTTGCGCCTGCCCCAGGCACGGTCGGCAAGGATTCCCCCGAAAAATGGAGTCAAGTAAGCCAAACCCGTGTACAAACCATAGATGTGCGACGCGTGCTCCTGAGTGAACATGAGATGTTTGACCATGTAGTACATGAAGAGCGCTCTCATTCCATAATAAGAGAATCGCTCCCACATCTCCGTGAGAAACAGCACGCTCAGCCCTCTCGGGTGTCCCCACAAGTCTTTTTCGTTCGTTTGAACCTCTTCTTGAAGCATGACCTCACCCATGAAAGCCGGCGACCGATTTTGGCCCGCCCAACATCGTAGTACACGATTAACGCATCGTTTTCCAGTTTCTCATTCCGCACTTGTAGTACCAACTTAAATGGGGTATGTTGACATCAAGGGGGATAATCCGTCGATTATGCAGTTTTCCTCTTTGGTGTTTATTACACCGGTCTTGCCATTAGGCCAACCAGGTCTTTTCAAACTGTTGCCGGATCCAGGAAAGTTCCTCAACCGGCATGTCATTGATTTCCGTAGCCGGCAATCCCCGACTTCTTCGGTTCGTTCGACGGTGGCCCCAACAAGTCATTTTGGCTGAGTGGGATCGTGCCGCTCCGTTACGATCTCTCGAGGTTTGGAGGAGGCTTCTTGCCACACGGTGGGCCGTCATCCCGTCCCTGCTCGGTCTGACCCCCCACCTCAGGATCCCCGTCGTATGAAGCAAGAGTTGGAAGGAGATGGAGATGCTAAGATGGCTAAAGTCGATTATACTCGGTCCGCAGCCTGTGGGCCCTCCAGAGACACTCCGTGTTTTCAAACCGACGGACCCGACTATTTCAACCGACTCGGTGAGAGTTGAGGACCAGGCGTTGGTACTTGAGGCGAACGAGAAGACAACCGTCAGCCTCTTCGAGGTCAATCACCCTCCCGTCGAACAGTGCATCCTCACGTATCGGGCCCTGGCAAAAGCCGAGCGGCTTGAAGGGAAAGCATATCTTGAAATGCAGTGCAGTTTCCCTCGTGTCGGCGATCACAGCGCCAAGGGCATGGACACGGCACTGGACGGGCTTAGCGACTGGTCCTTGCTCGAAGCCCAAGTCTACCTGGCCCAGGGTCAAAAACCCGACTCACTCAAACTGAACATGGTTATGGAGGGGCCGGGCACGGTTCGCATGAAGGATGTTGAGGTCATCAAGACACCTGCAACATAAGATTGCCTGTGGTTTGAATACAGGCGGCAGGGCGCTTGCAGAAAGGTCATGAATCGGTACGGTATTATCTCGTAGATCATCCGACGGGGATCCTACCCATATCTGCACAAATATGTTCCCGACAGCGCTGAAGCGGCTCTCGCATATGAGATTGAACATGCTTCAGACATCTGCCGGGTTTCGATCCGGAACGTACCTCATTTTCAATCGAACATGGCAATGAACATGCCTGCAGCAGCGGCGGAACCGATGACTCCGGCGAGGTTGGGTCCCATGGCATGCATCAACAGGTGGTTCCGTTTGTCGTACTGCTGACCGATCATCTGGGAAACCCTTGCGGACATGGGCACCGCGGACACCCCTGCCGACCCGATCAGAGGGTTGATTTTATCCTTGAGGAACAGGTTCATGATCTTGACCGTCCAAATGCCGCCCGCGGTGCACACGGCGAAATCAACCAACCCCAGACTGAAAATGAACAAGGGCTTTGCGCTGAGGAACTTGTCTGCGGCCATGGTAGCACCTACGGAAATCCCCAGAAATATGGTGACTATATTCATGAGCTCACTCTGAGCAGTCTCGGTCAACCTACCCACCACTCCGCTCTCCTTCATAAGGTTCCCCAGCATGAACATCCCCATGAGCGGTATCACGGCGGGCACGAGAATCGCTATTACGGTCGATGCCGCCAGAGGATAGAGGATCCTTTCCATCCTCGAGACCTCACGGAGTTGCTTCATCCGGATTGTGCGCTCCGCATCGCTCGTGAGCAGCCTCATTATGGGCGGCTGAATGAGTGGAACCATGGCCATGTACGAGTACGCAGCCAGGGCATTGGCCCCCAGGAGTTGGGGAGCAAGGTGCTGAGTGAGATAGATCGTGGTGGGACCGTCCGCGCCGCCGATGATTCCCACCGATGCCGCCTCCTTGAGCGTGAATCCGGCCAGCACGGTACCGGAAAAGGTTATGAAAACGCCAAGCTGAGCTCCTGCACCGATGATGAGCGTCTTGGGATTCGCGATGAGAGGGCCGAAATCAGTCATGGCCCCCAGCCCCAAAAAGATGACGCAGGGTATGATCTCCCATTCCAGCCCATAATGGTAGAATGCCTGCAAGAGCTGCGGATGCCCCTCTGCAGTTTGACCCATCAGGGGAACCAGCGGAAAATTGACGATAAAGATGCCGAACCCGATGGGCAGCAGAAGCAACGGTTCAAATTTCTTCACTATGGCAAGGTAGAGAAACAATCCGGAGATTGCCCACATTACCGCGTATTTCCATCCCAAAGAATAAATGCCGGTGGTGTTGAGTATCCCATACAGCATTTCAAGAACTTCTTGCGGATTCATTATTCACTCCACACAATATCATGTTTTATCAAAAAGTTACCAGCACCTGAAGAGCAGGAATATCGACGCTATCAACAAGCTGATCACCGTAATCGGTGCAGCTTCTTTCACAAAAACAAGAAAGGTGATCCTGTGCCCGGCACGCTCTGCCAGCCCTGTGGTGACCACGTTGGCCGACGCTCCGATAATGGTACCGTTTCCTCCGAAGCAGGCCCCCAAGGCAAGCGCCCACCAAAGCACCCCCGTCTCGGCACCAGGCAAGGTCTTAGAAAGATATGCTACGATGGGGAGCATGGTCGCGGTGAACGGAATATTGTCGACAATCGCCGAGGATATCCCCGACACCCACAAGATGAGCAACACGGCGACAATGAGGTTGCCTTGACAGGCGCTCATGATCCAATCGGCGATGGCCTGAAGGATACCCGCCTGTTCCGCTGCACCGACCACGATGAACAACATGATAAAGAACACCAGGGCCGGCCATTCGATCTCGTGTTCAAGGATCTTGACGATGTCAGCGCGGTTAAGGAGAACGATGACCCCGGCACCGAACAGGGCCGCCACACTGACTTCCATGTGGAAAAAGCCGTGGAGGACAAACAGGAGAATGACCCCCAGCAGGACGGTCCCGCCGACCGTCAATATCCGGTAATCCGTGATCCGGTACTTGTCCCTCAAAAACGAGATCATGCCCGGCACGTCCTCCACCACTGCCGCTCCATACTGTCGGCCGTACAGAATCTTGTTGTAGACAATCTGCACTGCCAGGACAGCGATCACCACGGGGGTGAGGTTGATCACAAAGTCGTTGAACGTCAGACCAGCGTACGAACCGATCATGATGTTGGGAGGATCCCCGATGAGAGTCGCCGTACCTCCTAAGTTGGAAGCCACGATCTCAGGTATGAGAAAGATGAAGGGCGAGACCCCCAGTACCGCGGCTATCTCCATGGTTACGGGAGTGATGAGGAGCATGGTGGTCACATTGTCCAGAAACGCACTCGCCACCGCCGTGACGAGGCATAAGGCGGACGCAAGAACAAAGATCTTGCCCCGAGCCACCTCAAAAGATTTGTAGGCAAGCCATTGAAACAAACCGCACATCTTGAGCACGCCCACAATGACCATCATGCTCATGAGGAGGAAGATGACGTTCCAATCCACCGCATGAAGGGCCTGCTCGTAGGTGAGAACCTTGAACGCGTCGTCGAACGTACCTGCCGTGTGGGTAATGACCAGTATCACGGCAGCTCCGAGGAGGGCTGCCAGGGTGCGGTGGACCATCTCAAATGCTATAAGTACGTACACCGCCGTGAAAACCACGAGGGCGATCCAAAAAGTAGTGCCCCGGATTCGGTCCAGGGTGATATCCGCCGTGGCCGTCCAGCGATGGAGCCCTTTGGCGTCCACCCCGTGGTCCGTCACTCCCTTGAGCGGGATCAGGGCGGAAGGTCTGAAACCGGCTTTGCCGACCTTGAGACCCCACGTGCCGGTTCCGACGAAAGCCTCATCCGTTGGGACCTCCAGCATAAACAGGCCGTTCGTACCGGTTTCCAGAGACTTCTCCGCTTCCTTTCCGGTAACATGGGAGACGAACGGTCGATTGTTGTGATACGGTAGAATCCGAGCTTGACCTAATACGTTGCCCCGGGAATCCTGAACTCTTCCGTGCACCATGAGAACCGATTTCTTCACGGCAAGGTCCCCGCAGCATGCCACGGACCCGTGAAGCACGAACAACAGCGCTGCGGCAATCAGTACTCCGTTCAGCATGCGACCATCTTTCTTCTCTTTATTCATGGCCCCTCCGGTACGTATCTCGTATCGTTTACTCTCCGACAGTCGGGATTCATATTCCGTTCGGATTCCTCGGACGGGCCTGCCGGAGCATCTTTGGCCCATGGACTCTTCCCCCTTCGGAAGATTCTTCCTCGGGTTCACGCCACACGGATGCCTACATCAGCGGTGTCGGACGTACCGGTACGCCGGGCATACACCGAGCTCACTATGATCACCTCAACGGAGACGGCTGCCGGTGGACCGCTTGTCTCACTTCGAAAATCTCGGGGGGCGGATCGAATCGGTATTGGAGAAATGGGGGAAGTCCCTGGTCTCTCGACCTGAGAGGATGTGACGGGTTGAAGCGAAGAGTCGCGGCGCGTGTCGTTAAGACCGCACTACGCGTTATGAACTGGTCCTTACCTTTCACGGCAAGGCCGCGGGATGCATTCGTTACCATGGCGGTCACTCTGCATTGAAGATGCCTCTGCGCATAACAGCGAAGAGGCGATGGACACCTGTATCAGCAGTGCCTACCGCCTGTCAATCTATTTGTTTCCGGGGTACCGTATCACAACCGCCTTTTCTCGATGCCGGAAGGGCTCGTGTTGAACCTTCATTTCTCGAGGGCCGGCACTGCTCCGCGCCTAGAATCCTGTGCGGAGAACCGGCAAGCCGTACGTGAGGCGGGCACTCTTGCCCCTTTCACAAAGCGCTTGCCAAATGCGAGGTTGTATTCACGAGGAGTCGCGTTCTCTCCCGTAATCGCGCATCAAAAAAAGTGAAAAACCTCGTTGTTCTTGAGAGATCAAGAAGATAGAATCCGTTTTGCATCAAGGATCTATCACCAACGAGCTGAATAACATGATGAAACAAGGGATGTTTCCTTTCAAGTATGAAGTTAGAGGGAGAGCCGAGGTAAGAGATCGTTGAGAAACAGGCCCCAATCGGGGAAGAATACCTATCTCAACCGACAACGTGCCGCTGAACCAAGTGTTTCGGACTTACTCGTGCCGCAAGCCTTTGAATTCACCCCACATAGAGTCCACACATATACCACGTCAAAACCAGACCGTGGATTATGGGAAAAGCGTTGACAAGGTTTGCCGGCAGGACTAAAGATAGTCGAATGCCCTTATCTTGGGCGGGGAGACTGACTCGGGGATTACGTGAGTCAGTCATTTAGGAGTTATTGCCCTATGATCAAGTCCATGAACATCGCGTGGTGGGTGCAGAGATGGAGCGAACTGCAACCGGAAAAGACCGCCATCGTCTTTGAGGGAGAACATATCAGCTACCTGGATCTCCACAGGAGAGCCAACAGAACCAGTTGCTGGCTGCAATCGCTTGGTATTGAAAAGGGGGACCGGGTCGCTGCGATTCTGGCCAATTGTCCGGATTTTATCGAAATCTACCTTGCGTGTGCGCGGCTCGGAGCGCTCTTTGTGCCTATAAATCAACGGGCAACGTCGCCCGAACTAGATTACTTTCTGAAAGACGCCCGCCCTAGGCTTCTGGTCTTCGGAGCCGGAACCGCAGCTGCCGTGGAAGGTCTGGATCTGAACAACTGCCGGGTGCCCCCATTGCTTGCCTCTGTGGAACCCAAGATTTGCACCGGGGCCATTTTCGACTACCGCTCGGAAACAGCTGCTTTTGACGGCCGGAAGCCGTTCTTGACCCAGTCTCTTGCGCCGGCAGACCCGGAGGAGCCGCAGGTAATTATGTATACCTCGGGAACCACCGGCCGACCCAAAGGAGCAGTGCTATCCCACCGGAAGACCTTTTTTAACTGTTTGAACGCAGAGATCTTTTTCAAGATGGACGCTGACGACATCATGCTCGTCATATTGCCGCTGTTTCATTCCGGCGGGCTATTCATTCAGGCGGCGCCCACCCTCTACAAGGGTGCGGCCATGGTCCTTCACCCGAAGTTCGATCCCGTCAAGTTCTACAGGGACATCGAACGATATCGCGTCACAAAGTTTCTGGGAGTTCCGACAGTCTTTAGGCAGCTCCTTAAGGTAGAACCGGAAAACCGCGGGGACCTTTCTTCTTTGAAAGTTTGCGCCGGCGGCGGAGAAAAGACTTCGCCCGAGCTCATTGCCGAGTGCAGAAAAGCGGGGCTTGCCTTCAGACAGATAATGGGTCAGACGGAAACTTCGATTCTACTGTGGGCATCGGAAGAAGACTCTCTTCGCAAGCCCGGCACGGTAGGACGTCCCGTATATCATGCGGAAGTCGGCATTGTCGACCGTTCGGGCCGACGGGCAAAGCCCGGCGAAGTCGGTGAGATGGTCGCCCGTGGATCCATCATGATGAAAGAGTACTGGCAGGACCCGGCTAAGACAGAAGAAACCATCAGAAACGGTTGGTTGCACACGGGAGACCTGGCCAAGATGGATGAAGATGGATACTTCTACCTGGTGGATCGAGCTGCGGACATGTACATCTCGGGAGGTGAAAATGTTTATCCCGCGGAGGTGGAGAAGAGACTCCGCGAGCATCCCGAGATCGAAGAGATAGCGATTGTGGGCATTCCTGATGAAGACTGGGGCGAAATAGGCCACGCGTACATTATTCGATCTGCCGACTCCGTGCTGACGGAAGAGGAGATTTTTGCATTCTGCAATGGAAGCCTCGCGCGTTTCAAGTGGCCGAGAAAGGTCACTTTTGTGACGGAATTCCCCCGCACTTCCCTGGGAAAGGTTCGCAAGCAACTCCTCGCCGGAAAATCGCAAGCATAAACTTCATCAACTAGAGGTCACCCTGTCCCCATCTCCGATTGCCCCCTCTCCCGCCAGGGGAGAGGGTTCAAAGCCCCACAGGGGAAAGGGGGCAATGCCGGTGAAGTAAGGGGATTTGATGTGGCGCAGGCTTTCCAGCCTGCGATTCGGGAACGAGCGTTCCGTTTCTGGACCCCGGCCTGGTGGGACAGTCCCGCGAGACGCGGGACTGTCAATGACGGGCACGGAGGCCCAACCTACGACGTGGCAGGAGAATCCCACTCCCGTAGGACGGGCGTCTCTGCCCGTCATCTTCAAGGGCGGGCGTTCCCGCCCGCCGTCTCCCCGGCGCAGGCCGGGGTCCAGGAAGAGAAGACTGGTTCCCGGCCTACACCGGGAAGACGCCTCAGGTTGTGCTACCGTATTTGCGCCAATGACCCCTCGGCCGTCCTCATCGCATGCCGAGTTTCTGCATGCGTCGGTACAGGCTCGATCTCTTCATTCCCAGCAGTTCGGCGGCACCGTTGGATCCTCCTATTTTGGAATTCGTCCTTTCAAGCACAAACGCGATATATCGTCGTTGCAGTTCGTCCAAGGTCGGCAAATCCGAGAAAAGATCCATAATGGAGGGCCTATTATCGGCGGGGAGGCTCAGGACCAGGTGGTCTCCGCCGGACAGGAGGACCGCTCTCTCTATGACGTTCTGAAGCTCTCGCACGTTTCCGGGCCACGAATAGGCCATGAGTTTCCGTTCCGTTTCTTCCCTCACTCTGAGGGGCGGACGACCATATTTCGCGGAAAAGGTTTTCAAGAAGTAGTGGGCAAGCAACGGGACATCCTCTCTCCGCTCTCGCAGAGGGGGCAAGGTTATGGGAATAACGTTCAAACGGTAATAGAGGTCTTCCCTGAACCGACCGGCAGCTACTTCCCGGGCCAGGTCCCTGTTGGTGGCGGCTATAAGTCGAAAGTCCGCATGTATGGGTTGATTGCCGCCGATCCGCGTGAGTGTCTTTTCCTGCAAAACCCGCAGGAGCTTCGCCTGCATGTTTCTTGCGACATCGCCGACTTCATCGATGAACAGCGTACCCCCGTGAGACAATTCGACCCTGCCCCACTTTCGCCTATCCGCCCCGGTAAATGCGCCCCTTTCGTAGCCAAAGAGCTCACTCTCGAATAAGTTTTCCGGGACGGTGTTGACATCCAACACCACGAAAGGCCCGTCGCTGCGGGCACTCATTCGATGAATTCGCTTGGCCAGGAGCTCTTTCCCAACGCCCGTCTCACCCAAGATCAACACGGTTCCATCCGAAGCGGCAACATGATCGGCCTGGGCCAGGATGTCGACCATAGCGTCACTCTGAGCGACGAATGCCGGCGCATCGGTTGACTCCATCCGGAGGGTACTCTCCGAAACACTCTTTTCCATGTTGAGACAGTAACTGTGGATTTGGCCGATATACGTACTGAGGCAGCGTGCCATCTGAATGAGTTCCGACTTGTCGAAAAACTCGAAGCACCCATCGAGATAGGAATTGTCGTGATACAACACTCCCCGCGCCTCTCCTTCCACCTCAAAGGGAAGGGCGAGTATGGCTTTCTCGGCGGAGAGCCCCGTCTCATTGGGCTCTCGACGAAAAGTCCGGGGAGTCTTCTGCCGGAACGCAGTGAACACCAGCGCCAGGTTGGATCGGAAGGTTTTGGATTGGACTTCCGCTGTGCTCAGATTGCACGCTGCCCTCAGAAATGGTGCCCGCTTTCTGTCTTTTTTACTGAACCAGAAGATTCCACCCCGTTCCGCTCCAAAGAAGCGGTTGGTCGCGGTAACGGTACGCTGCAAGAGCTTTTCCAGATCGGGTGAAGGAGCCAATTGTTGGATGATGTCTGCGAATCGAGCTACGAACTCTCCCCTGTCCGGCCCCTTCAGCGTGGTGTCGGACGGCACATGGAGCAGATACCTCAAGTCGTCCGGGTAAAATTCACCCCCATATTCGGACAGGTCCCTCCACGCCTTTTGAGCCGTTTCTCGTGCAGCTTCCACGTGCCCTTCAGCCAATTTTATGCGAACAATCTCCAACCTGGTCTTGGCTAGTTCCAATGGCGCACCGGCGCTCATAAGGTGTCCAATGCTTTCTTCGAGGTCTCTCTTTCTTTCTTCGAGGTCTCCGCCCTTGTTTGCACGAGCCCTTGCTTTGAGTCTCAGGGCAACACCATGCAAATAAGGATTGGGCTCCTTCATCATTCTGGCGACTTCACGCTCAAAATTGGTCGATTCCACGCGTAATGCCGATTGGTGAAGCTCGTAGAGCATTTCGAGCGCAAGAGGCGACGTGTATTGCCGGACAATCCCCACGGTGGCAGCTTCCTCAAACGCCTTATCGAACATGTCTCTCGTTTCTTCCAACCTGCCGAGCAAGCAACGATGATATGCCAGTCCTCCTCTCGCGAAAAACATAGCCAATGCATTTTTCGTGGTGACTGCTTCCTCCAATGCACCCGAGAGGTGGTACTCGCCTTCCTTCATCCTCTTCACCATAAGCAGCACAACGCCCAACACAGCTCGAATGGTTGCAGCAAGCGACCGGTCCGATTTCCCGAAAGCGAATCGCCAGTAGTAGTCCAGTGTCCCGATGGCTCGGTGAAACTGCCCAAGATAGGCCGCGCAATAGCCGAGCCATATTGGGGCGGAAGGGTTGGCCAGCAGAACTTCTTCAGCAGTCTCAAATGCCGATATGGCCTTTTCAAAATAGGTTGATGCCTCACGAAACAACCCCTGGATGAAAAAATAGAGTCCCGAAAACTCTGCGGAGCGAGCCAGAATATCTTCATCACCCAGTCGCTCGGCTTCTTTCTTGCCTTCAGCAAGTAATGCTATGGCGTCGGCGCGACGTTCACCGAAATAGTAGAATCTTCCCAGATGCATCTTGAGCAGTGCTCTCGAGCGGCGGTCCCCCAGTTCCTCCGCCACAGGCAAGGCCTCCTGCAGGATCGTCACAAGATCCTGAAATCCTTTGCCCATCACGAAACTGAGATTGGACAACTCCAGGCTCGTTGACAATCGCAATACCTTGAGTTCAGGAGACGGGGAATTCCCGGAAAGCCTGCCCAAAACCTCAAGCATGTGTGCCCAAGCCGTTTCACGCCTGCCCGCTTCCAGTGATAGGCGGGCCGACCTCAATTGCACCCGACAGGCTTCCGCGAATCCTTCTGATATGACGGAAGAGTTAATCTTCATTTTCACGCCCCTATGCGGCTTGTGATCCGTCTCGTAAATTGTTTGCCGAATTGTCTGAAGGTACCGAGTTGCGGGCCTTCGGTCAAGGAAAATGTCGCGATAGCGACTCATGTGTCGCCATCGCGACAATAGTCAAATCGGTTACTTCAAAACTACTCGGCATAACAGTAACATGGAGACTTCCATCCCTTGGCATGGCTTTTGCTTATACACTATGTGCCCTGCTCAACATGTCAGGCATCGGCAAAGCCCGTGTGGTCCGATTGAATCTGCACCGCACAGGCAGGGGCCCGCCTCGAATGAAGCTCGGCAGTTCAGGAACCTGGTTCATCTGCGCGATTGATCGGTACGTCCGCCAACCGCGTGGAATTCTTAGAGGCGAACGCACAAGCCGTGAAGGGAACACGACGTGCCCTTGAGATAGCGGAAACGGGGTGACCGTAGGATCGTTCCCCACAATTCGTGATGAGGTAGCTTGGAGGAGGACCAATGAAAAAAGGATGCGGTGCAATTCTGTTGATTGCGGCTTTCTTGTTTGCGGTTTGGCCGGCGCCGGCCGGCGCCGGAGACCCTATTGTCCTGAAGATGACGAGTTTCCTTCCTGCCGGGGACGTCAACATGACGGCGTGGAACAAATTCGTCAAGGATGTAAACGAGAAGGCCGCGGGAAAGCTGGAGATCAAATGGATCGGCGGTCCTGAAGCAATCCCGGGATTCAAGCAATTTGACGCGGTACGGAACGGGATTGTAGACGTGATTTTCGGATGCGAATCGTACTATGGGCGGTTGGTAAGCGGCGCGGCGTACACCCACCTCAGCCGTCTTACTCCGTGGGAAGAGAGGGCCGACGGGTATTACGATCTTCGTCGGAACTTGTTGGAAAAGCACGGGATTCTCTACCTGGGACGTGCGGAATACGGCACTTGGTTCCACGTCTTTACCAACAAGAAGGTGAGCAAGCCCCAGGAACTAAAGGGTCAGAAAATCAGAGTTTCCGACACGTACGAAGCATTCGTTAAGGCCTTGGGCGCGGTGCCGGTGACCATGCCGGGGAAAGATATTTACACGGCCCTTGAAAGAGGCACCGTAGATGGGTACGCCTGGAGCGTTCTGGGAAACGTGAAGGCCGGCTGGGTTGAGGTCTGTAAGTTTATCCTCGAGCCGCGTATTTTCCAGATGAACATCGAGGCCCTGGTGAACCTCAAGAAGTGGAATAGCCTCCCGGACGATCTCAAGAAGCTCATGATGGACGCAATGATTGCCAACGAGAAGGAATCCGCGAAAATCATGGCCCAATTGGGAGAGAAGGAACTGAAGCAGATGCAGGAGAAGGGGATGAAGATGATCAAGTTCACGCCGGAAGACTCTAAATGGTTTGTGGACTTGGCGTACAAAGCCCAGTGGGACGATGTCATTCGTCATGCTCCGGAACTTGGCCCCAAACTGAAGAAGCTCCTGAGCCCGTAAGATGGGCATCTGAAGTGTTACAATGGCCGGAATCGGTAAGATACTCGACTTCGTTGAAGATGCTCTGGCAGCAGTTGCAGGGATAATGATCGTCTTTGCGATGCTCGCCGTGTGCGTAGACGTGATCCTGAGGTATTTCTTTGACAGGCCTGTGGGATGGGTCTTGCAGTTCAGCGAGTATGTCCTGCTCTACGCGCCGTTCTTGGGTGCAGCTTATGTTCTCAAACACGATGCCCACATCAGAGTGGATCTGCTGGTGGGACATTTGGGTGAGCGGACTAAAGCCTGGTTGGACGTGTGGGCTTCGATCCTGGGATTCGCCGTCATGGGTGTTGTGACGTATGTAGGCTTCGCCGTCACGCTGGACCATTATCAACGAGGCGTTCCTACCCTTGGAACGGTGAGGATTCCGGAATTCTTGATCTTTCTTGCCGTGCCTCTCGGTGCGGCTCCCTTTGCACTGGAGTTCCTGCGCAAGGCTTTTCAACAGTTGGCGGCCCTGCGAAGGCATGGCGGCTCTTGATCAGCCGGTGCGCGGGTTCTCGCATTGGTACGGCAGGGCAGGCTGCCGTCTATCTTCTGTGAGGCGATTCTATGGAATGGTGGCAGGCGCTGATTCTCCTGGTGGGCATGATGCTGATGCTCATGCTCTCGGGAGTGCCCGTGGTGATTTCCTTTCTATTGGTCGATCTGGTGGGTGCTTTTCTCTTCATGGGAGGAGAAGCCGGCCTCAGCCAGCTCGTTCTGAACGTGCGAGAGAGTCTCACTTCATTCAGCCTCCTGCCGATACCTCTCTTCATCCTCATGGGCGAGGTAATGTTTCGCTCCGGGGTGGGATTCAAGGCCATTGAGGTGGTGGACCACTGGATTGGGAGAGTTCCGGGAAGACTTTCCTTGGTGGCAATCATGTCAGGCACTCTTCTTGCCGCGGTCAGTGGATCCACCCTCGCTTCAGCCGCACTCCTGGGCGAGATTCTCCTTCCGGAAATGTATAAACGCGGCTACAGGCACGAGATGAGCATCGGTCCCATTCTCGGTACCGGGGGACTTGCAATGCTCATTCCTCCCAGTGCTCTCGCAATAGTTCTTGCGGCCTTGTGTGACATTTCGATCGGGGGCCTCTTGATAGCCGGCATAGTACCGGGGATAATGATCGCAACCTTCATGGCTGCATATGTGGTCATAAGGTGTTGGCTTCAACCGGAGATTGCCCCCCCGTATCACGTCAATCCCGTTCCTTTTGGGCGGAAGATACGGGAGACCGTCGTGAACGTACTCCCCTTGGGCGTGATCATATTCTTGGTAGTCGGTCTGATTTTCCTTGGTGTTGCCACTCCGTCGGAGGCTGCTGCTCTGGGAGCTTTGGGAACGTTTGCCGTGGCACTCGTGCGCGGTAAAATGAACGGCAAGATATTGGGAGACTGCGTAATGGGCACGGTCAAGCTCACTTCGATGATTTTCCTCATCATCGTGGGCTCGATGACGTTCAGTCAGATTCTGGCGTTTTCCGGGGCCAGCTCGGGTCTGATCCAGGCGGTAACGTCCTTTGACCTATCGCCCCTTATGGTTCTGGTGCTCATGCAGTTGATGCTCATGTTTCTTGGTTGCTTCATGGACAATCTTTCGATGGTCATGATCGCCATACCGATTTACATGCCAATCGCCCATGCACTGCATTTCAATCCCATGTGGTTTGCGCTTCTGATGCTTATCAACATGGACATTGGCAATATCAGTCCACCGTTCGGCTTGCTGCTTTTCGTTATGAAAGGGATTGCGCCGGACGGGACGACCATGATGCAGGTGTACAAAGCCGGCATTCCATTTCTTCTGTGCGAGCTGCTCACGTTGATACTGATCATGATCTTTCCGGCCATCGGGCTCTTTTTGCCCTCTTTGGTCAGATAAAAATTTTTGGGTAGGGGCTGCTAGCAAGCCTCAGGAAATCACGAAAGCCCTCGGCTAATCAGGATCGTAGGGCGGGCCGGCCCCCGGCCGTCTCCCCGGCGAAGACCGGAGTTGCGTGTCGAAGGACTCTGGTAAACATTCACGGCTTGGATCTGTTCACAAGCCACAACGAATCATGAAAGTCTTCCGCATCGATGGGCACTCCGGGGCTTCGCCTCGGAGATTGGGTACGAAGAGCGCACCTTGCGCCATAATTGGGGGGGAGACCATCTCCCCCCCCAACCCCCCCATCGAGTACTCGACCGAAGTCGTTTATCGGAGGTCTTTCATACGAACATACCGGAAACCGGTCCGGAGGTCATATGCGGTTCAAGGTTGGTGTGGATGTCGGCGGTACGTTCACCGACTTTCTCCTTATGGATAAAGGGGGGCAGGCTGAGATCTTCAAGGTTCTCTCCAGTCCGGAGGATCCCTCTGTGGCTGTGATGAACGGGTTTTCCGTGATGGCCGATGCGACGGAAACCGATCTTGCTTCATTTCTGGGCAGTGTGGATCTAATCGTCCATGGCACCACGGTTACCACAAACGCTGTTCTCACCGGCAAGTGGGCCCGTACGGGACTCCTGACGACCAAGGGATTCCGGGACGCGCTGGAGATGCGACGGGGGATTCGCGAAGAATTGTACAATAACAGGTACCGTCCCCCCGACCCGGTGGTCCCCAGGGACTTGAGAATAGCCGTGGATGAGCGGGTTGACCATCTCGGACACGTGGTCGTTCCGCTGAACCCGGCTGACGTGGAAATGGGCGCCGAACTCTTCAATAAGCGAGGGATAGAGGCTGTAGCGATCTGCTTTATGCACTCCCATGCCAATCCCGACCATGAGCTTGAAGCTGCTCAAAGGGTGGCGCGCTTGATGCCGTCGGCGTACCTGTCGGTCTCTTCCAAGGTGTTGCCTCAGATTCGATACTACGAACGAACCTCCACAACAGTCTTGAACGCCTGCGTAGGCCCGATTCTTAAGCGTTACCTCTCCAGTCTGACGGAGAAACTGGGTGAGAACGGATTCCGCGGAATCCTTCTCATCATGCAGTCCAACGGCGGGGTGACCACTCCCGCCGTCGTAATCGAGATGGCGGCAAGTACACTCCTTTCCGGTCCTGCAGCGGCTCCCATTGCAGGCGTGGCCTACGCAGCTCCCCATGGACATGACAGCTTCATCACCATTGACATGGGAGGAACGAGCTTTGACACCGCTTTGATCAAGGACGCCGCGCCGGTTGTCACTACGGCAGGCAAAGTCAACCGCCAGGCGCTGGCGTTGCCCATGATGGATATCAACACCATTGGCGCAGGCGGCGGTTCCACCGCGTGGATAGACGAGGGGGGGCTGTTGAGAATGGGGCCCGAGAGCGCAGGAGCACGACCGGGACCGGCATGCTACGGCTTTGGAGGGGTTGAGCCCACGTGCAGCGACGCGAATCTCGTCCTTGGCTATCTGAGCGGAGACTACTTTGCCGGTGGACGAATGAAGCTGGACGGGAGCGCAGCGAAAAGAGCCATCGAACAACGCATTGCTCATCCTCTGGGCTTGAGCCTCGTCCAAGCAGCCTCCGGAATGTTTCACATCATGAACGTGAATATGGCTTCAGCAATCAGAGAGATATCCGTGCAAAAAGGGTATGACCCCAGGGATTTCCCGATTATCTGCGCGGGTGGTGCCGGTCCGATCCATGCGGCTATGATTGCGGAGGAACTGGAGATAGGTCGAATTATCATTCCCAAGGAATCATCAATTTTTTGCGCGGCCGGTATGCTCCTGTCCGACCTCAAGCACGATCTCGTACGGAGCTGCCACACGCCAATGGAGAGAGAAAAGGCGGACATTCCACGTTTCAATGAGATTGTGCGCCAACTTGAAGAAGAAGGAGCTTCTATTCTTGCCGGAGAACAGATCCCGCAAGATCGACAGGTTATGAGCTACACCCTTGATTTGCGTTATGTCGGCCAATACCATGAGGTTCCCGTGGAAATCTCATGGGACGATGTGAAAACATTCAATGAAACCGCAATAAAGAATGCTTTTCATGCCGCTCACGACAGGCTGTACGGGTATTCGCTCGCCCGGGAGGGGACCGCTGTAGAGCTGGTCAATCTAAGACTCACCGCCGTGGGAATTTCGGACAAACCTGTCTTCAAGGAAGAAAAACCCCATGGGCAGGACGCTTCCCAAGCGGTGAAAGGTGCGCGTTTGGTATACCTGCCCTCAAGCGAAAACTTCGGCGAGGTGGACGTGTACGACGGAGACCGCCTGAGTCGAGGAAACCGACTGAGCGGTCCGGCAATCATCGAGCAGGTGAACACCACCACGTTCGTGCCCAAAGGATGGAACGTGGAATGCGACGCATGTGGGAATTACCTCATGACCGCCGAGTAACCCGGCCGGCAAGGATTTCTCTTACCGGGGTAACTAAGGGCATACAAGATGACTGAAGAGAATATTGACAAGGTTTTTGCTTCCGTTCTGCAACGCAGACTGAAGTCCATCACCGAAGAAATGGGACTTACACTGCTCAGGACCACCCGTTCACCCATTCTCAACGAAGCAAGAGACTTCGTGACCGGTCTGTATGATGCGGAAGGCCGGATGCTGGAGCAAACCGAGTACATCCCCGTACTGGCATTCGCCCTCGCACCCGCTTGTGAGCACATTGTAAAGTACTTCGGCGATGATGTGAGCCCGGGCGACGTGATTCTGCACAATGACGTCTTTTCCGGCGGCAACCAGAACGCCGACGTGGCCGTTTTCAAGCCGATTTTCTTTGAAGGCAATCTATTTGCATGGGCCGCATGCAAAGGACATCAGGCAGACATCGGCGGGGCCGTGGCGGGCGGATACAACCCTGAGGCTCGAGAAGTATGGCAGGAGGCCCTCCGCATTACACCCGTCAAAATCGTGGAACGCGGCAAGCTGAGGAAGGACGTCTGGGACTTGATCTTTGCCAACATCCGGTACGACATCGTGGCCGAGGACATCAAGGCGGAGATCGGCGGGACCGTGGTGGGTGAGCGGGGCGTTATCGCGCTCTTGGAACGATACGGGATAGAGAAGACCAGACGACATATCGAGTATCTCTTTGATACCACGGAACGTACGGTTCGCAAGGAGATAGCCGCCATACCGGACGGATCGTACCACGGGGAGAGCCTGGCCTTTTATGACGGAATTAGACCCGATTCGAAAATGAAGATCAACCTGGAAGTCAGGGTTCACGGCACTGAAATCACGTTCGATTTCTCGGGTTCCGCTCCGCAAACCCCGGGTTTTGTCAATGCACCCTTCGCCGCCTCCGCTTCCGCCCTCATGCTCACCTTCCTCATGATGATCAACCCGGATATTCCCCACAACGGCGGTCTTGTTCGCCCCATTAAGATAATCAACCCTGAAGGGTCTTTCCTGAACGCTCGTTTCCCGGCCGCCACCACCTTTGGCAACAGCCTCACGGGCCCCATTTCCGATGCACTGTTCAGGGCAATGTCCCAGGCCCTTCCTCAGCGTGTAACCGCCGCATGGAACCGATTCCTGGGCGTCACCATCACGGGCTTGGACCCTCGCACCGACCGTCCATACGCGGACATTCTCTTTCTAGCTCTGAAGGGTGGGTCCGGGGGAACCCACATGGCCGACGGATACGACCACATCGGCTTGATCAACTGCGCAGGCGGCATACTTGCTCAGGACTATGAGATGTTCGAGATTCATGACCCACATTTCCTTTTGAAACACGAATACTTGCCTGATTCTGCCGGCGCTGGTCAGTGGCGAGGGGGACTGGGGGTGGAAACGGAATTCGTCATTCAAGGAAAGAATGTCAATGCCATCGTCTTCGGTGACGGTGTGGACGAGGAAGCCAGGGCCTTCGGCTTCTTCGGAGGAAAGAAAGGGAGCTTGAATTCAGTCTCTTTCCGACTTCCCGACGGCACGGTGCGCTATGGAAAATCCAAGGAGATTATCCGGGACCTGCCCCAGGGCACGGTATGCCGCCAGGAAGCCGGTGGAGGCGGAGGATACGGCGATCCGATACTCCGCCCCGTTGAGGCGGTGTTAAAGGATGTGCTGCACGCAGTGGTGAGCATTGCCAATGCTCGTCGTTACTACGGCGTGGTGATTGACCCGGAAACGCTTGCCGTTGACGATCTGGAGACACGCAGACTGAGGAGCTCCGGCCAATGAACTCTCATGGCTTTTGGCTGTCGACAAGCCACAACGGATCATGAAAGTCCTCGGTATTCAGGTTCCCTCCGGGGCTTCGCCTCGGAGATTAGGTACAAAGAGCGCACCATGCGCCATAATTGGGGGGGCTGCGAAGCAGCGTAATTGTCGCCGAAAGGTCGAAACACAAAGCACCCTGTCTGTGGCACCGAGATTCGCCACGGTAATCAGGCTTGAGAAGTCTCTCGGCAGTTCAATCACTATGCTACCCCCCCAAGCCCCCCCCATCGTGTACCCGACCAGGGTCACATGTCGGAGGACTTACATATGAAGAAACCGCATATCGGTCACGTGGGTATCATCGTGAAGGATATGGACTGTGCCGTAGAAAAGCTCACTGAGTTGCTCGGCGTACCCCCCGCTCGGGTGAAGGAGATCCCGGATGTCGGGCTTAAGACGGCGGAGTTTGAGATGGCAAACCTGACTCTGGAATTGCTCCAGTACACGAATGATGAAGCGTGCTTCGCGAAAGAAGTGATGGGAGAAAAACCGGGACTCAATCATCTTTCAGTCACCGTGAACGAGGTGAACGAAGCAATCCGAACCTGGACGGAAAAGGGCCTTGTGCTCACCGAGGGGTTTCCCAGAAACGGGGCGCATGGAAGAGTGGCCTTCTTTCAGACCGAACCGAACACGGGCATACTTTTTGAAGTTTGTCAACCTGATAAGAGTGGAGGACATTGATGGCGGAACCGGCTGACCGAAAGCTGTGGAATGAACGAATCGAGACCATGTCCCGAGATGAGATGCAAGCGCTCCAATTGGAGAGGCTGAAACGCCAATGTGCATACAACTTTGACCATTCGGAATTCTTTCGCAAGAAATTCAACGACGCGGGAATCAAGCCGCCCGACATCAAGAGCTTTGATGATTTCAATAAAGTCCCGCTGACGACCAAAGACGAGCACCGCCGAGCTCAGGAGGAATCCATCGAGCGTTTCGGGGACCCGTACACATTACTCGCGTGTGCGCCGAAGGACAAGATCGTCAGGATAAACTCCACTTCAGGGACCACGGGGATGCCCACGCTCTACACATTGACCCAACACGATGTGGATGTAGTGAACGAGATGCACGCACGGAAGTACTGGCGCGCCGGAATCCGCCCCGGTCATGTTATGCTTCAGGCCCTTTCCCTCAGCATGTTTACCGGTGGGCTCCCCCTTTCCCAGGGCATCATGAACCTGGGAGCATGCGTGGTCCCTGTCGGCATCGAAGGAGGGACCAAGCGCGTACTGGAATTCACTAGGCTTACGGCTCCGCAAGCTCTCATTGCCACCCCGTCCTTTGGCCAGTACTTGATCGAGAAATGCCCGGAGATTACGGGGAAACCTGCCGTGGAACTTGGCTTCAAATGGTTCTTTTGCGCAGGAGAGCCGGGCGGCGGAGATCCGGAGGTGCGAAAGATGCTTGCCGAAGGATTCGGTGCAAAAGTATTCGACCACACCGGCGGCGGACATGCCTTTCACGGAATCTCCTGTGACGAACCGCCTGAGCAGTTCAGCGGCATGCACTTCGTTTCGGAAGACCACTGCCTCCTGCAACTTTTGGACACGAAAACCGGCAAGGTACTTCCCCTGGAAGACGGAGCAACGGGAGAGATGGCATTCACCTTTCTCGACTGGGAGGGAGGCCCGTTCATGCGGTACGCCCTCGGGGACATCCTCCAACTCTCCACCTTCCCATGCCGATGCGGAATGCCGGGCATGCGATTCAAGATACTCGGTAGAGCGGATGACATGCTCATCGTCAAGGGGGTCAATGTCTACCCGAGAGCCATTCAGAATGCGGTCTTCAAGTTTCGACCCGAGGTCACCGGAGCAATGCGCATCATCCTCAAGAAGCAGGGACCAACGGTCGCTCCTCCCCTGAGAATCAAGATAGAGCGAGGCCCCGATACCACCCAGGAAGACATTCCCGACCTGGAGACTCGAATGATAGCCTACTTCCGAGAGGAACTGCGTATTCATCCCGATTTCATCTGGGTTGCCCCGTACGAGCTTCCCCGCGAAGCCAAGAAGACGCAGCTCCTGCAGATCACCGGGGAGGACTAGCGCGGATTGGGTTCAGGTCTTGCTTCTTGACTCGACGGCGTTCGCCCGTAGAAACTGGTGAGTCAAGAAACAAGACCCGAACCCACCTTTCACTCGTGATTTTCTGACTATCTTAACGGAGATTTCGTCCACTTAATACTGAGGCGGAGCAATTTCTCTTGACAAGGTGAGACGTCTCGTGCGAAGCTCTGCCAAGATAGACATAAAAAACATGCTGAAAGGTAGGAAAGGCCAAGACCACGCGGGTGCTCGGAAGTCCGTGATGCCCGGAGGCCGGTGCGTCGGCTTTGGGTATCTATTGGTGCCCTGCTTGAGGAGAGGTCATTTTTTTGGGGCCTGCTATTCACTCTGTGACTAGTCATCCTCTGGCTATCTCCAACCCTCGTCAACTTGGACCGTCCTCCGGAAAGGAATCATATCCGTGAAGACCAAGAATCACTCTTTTCTCTTCCCCATAATTCTCTCGTTTCTTGTGCCCCTCACCGTCTCGGTAAGCCTGGCCGATGACTCCGCAAGCGATTTGGACCGGGCCGGCCAAGCGATCCGACAGTCCATGAAACAATTGGGCGTAGACAAGAATGACAAGGGGATTCTCCTCCTGACGAATGCCTACTATGGCCGAATCAATGGGCAAGGTGCCGAACAGTACAGGGATCTTCTGTCGGACATTACCGGATGCACCAGTGGGAAACGATCGCTTCTCGATGTGCACACGCCTTTCAATGAGGCGCTTTGGTTCGCACTCTGCCAAAAGTCAACGAATAAACTGGTGTTTTCCCGTCTGCAAGGCGGCACCTTTCAGAGCCAAACCATCGACGCGACACCGGACAAACTGCTGCAGGTCAAATCCTGGAAACAAGCATCAGAGGGACTCATCGGAGCAAGAACCCTGTTTCAGGTTGCGAGCATAGGGCTCGCATGGTCGGCCGGCACGGATTGGCAGCTACTCAAAGTTGCCGGCTTTCACGATTCGATCGCTCCCGGTGTGAACATCGGGTATTTGTTTCACTCATACCTGGAGAAACACATGCCGGGGGAAAAGGGTGACCAATGGCTGTTCTTCGGTGCATTGCCCAAGTGCTACATGGACACGCTCCAGATCATGTACGACGCCACACTTGGGAAGCTGAAGGCCTTCGGGGTCGCCATGAGCAAAGAGCAATTGAGTAAGTACAAGACCAAGGGAGCCATGCCGTGCATTGTCGCTCTCAAGGTCAACGGGAGCAAGGACACCTGCCGGGGCATGGTCTTGGGCTTCAGTCGGAAACGGATCATGGACGATCTGGGGGTCCGAGAGGCCGATCTCAATCCCAAAGGCGGAGCTTATAATCCGGTCTTTTGTATTGCCCGTATAAAGGGGTGCATGCAGATGGCCAAACTGAAAACCGAAGATCAAGTGAAATGGATCGTGGAAATGCGCCGGTTCTCCGGAGCGGCGAGCCTTGCTCATCGCGTCTGTAATGCCGGCGGAGACCCGTACGCCGTCATTTGGGCGAAATGAATACATGGGCCGGACGGAGCCCTGAGCATTACCCGTATCCTGGGTCGCCGGCAACCGGACTCATGCCCTGAAAGGGCATACTGTGAATAGCCATGGGTTTTAACCCATGGAAACGGTGCGCAATAGCAGACAGTTATGGACCCCAAAGGGGTCCACCAACGAGACAACGAATGCGTCACTCAGTCATTGGTCGGCCCCTTCAGGGCCGGTCCGGAGAATTGTGTGGTTGCCTCATTCCACGGGTTGAAAACCCGTGGCTATTCAGGGTGAGCCCCTTCGGGGCACCGGCCGGTCAACACCTCGAAGCGTTTGGCCAATTGTCAGCCGAGTCCTACAGTGTCCGGCAAAAAGATATGGGACATACTGCATGGTTTCTTGTTCCGTGCGGTACTAGGCGTGAGTTCGACTCCAACGTTCGCCCGGATCGACATCACGTCCTTTGTTGACTCTTCACAGACCGTTCACGTGAGACTACCCGAGGTCATTTAGAGACCGAGGGTTCCGGGAGCAGACCGAGAATAGTTCTGCATCACGGGGATGTCACGCGATGTCCTCGAAATTCGTGGTGCGTTTTTTCCCCGCCATAGTCACGCTGTGACTATTTACTATCTGACTAGCCTCGGCACGAACCAGGCGGGCTCGCACACCCTCAGGGGTAACAACGGCCGTGGCCGCGTCTGAAATGCCGGCGAATCGGTGCCGGATTGAGGCACCCTCCCTGTGAATAGGGATCGGGCTCCTCACGGCCCGTGTCTGCAAGGCCGGTCCGACATTGCTTATGGTTCACCGGGCTTGAGGCGGCTCTGCGCCCGATGAACGCTTACGACATTACTTATGGAGGAATGGGTTGATGATTCGTTATCTGTCATGGGCAATCTTCGTTTTTGCCCTCACATTGGGTTTGGGTTCAAGAGTAGATATCTCGTGTGCGTGGGAATTCAGCATGAACGGTGACTTCTCCTCCACATATGAATACTACTCACAGGCAGGTTCAAATGGATTCTTCGGAAAAGCAAACATCGACAACAGTGCGGGGACGGCCGGTACTTTGGGATTAAAACCGGGAGATTTTGCCTCTCTGAACGGGTGGGTAGGCAAGAGGGCCGGAGACCTTGTTTCGGGAACCGACTCTTCGCAACAGTATCCGGTATTGGAGATTTTTCCACAGGTCAAGATAACCAAGGCGATAAGGTTCCGCGGCAAATACAGGCTCGGCGACTACGGCGATCCTGCTGCATCCGATTACATCACGAATACCAGGCCGGGCCTCAATGTGGCCACATCCGACGGTCAATGGACTACGTGGTGGATCACTGCTCAAACCCCGTGGGGCATCATAGCTCTGGGCAAGCGGCCGCAAAAGTTCGGAACCGGCCTGCAGTACAACGGAGCGCACAATTCCACGACAGAGGGTGTTCTCCTGGCGGCGAACTACGGACCTCTCCGAGTGGGGCTGGGATTTCATCCGTTCTGGAGGGAGCCTGCCAATGGTAGGGTCGGACTGAAAGCATCTCCATATTACAACCTGTTTGACAAAAACGGTTTGAGGCAACAATCCACCGGGTCATTCGTCACCTACAGAGCGGGGCCGGTGGACTTAGGGGTAAGGTGCGTGATGTTCAGATGGCACGCGGGCCCGGAATCCAAGAATACACAAGCCGCACGCACCGCCTTTATTCCCTATGACGAATTCGTTCAGCATGGAAGTGTTTATTTGAAATACTTCAATGGTACGGTGTTTCTGAATACCGAGGCTGCGTACTGGTACGAGGGCATGAATAGGATAGGAGGTGCCCCGCTTTCCACTGAATCGGTGCGCTTCATGTTGGAAACGGGGGCTTTGGCCGGGCCCGGCAGGCTTTCTCTGCTCTACGCGTTCATGCCCGGCTCGGACCGTCGCAACGGCGCGGCGATCGACAGGCAACCGGTTCGCCAGGCTCCTCCCTGTTCAGCCTTCGGGGTCTTTCAACCGTACACGTACCTGCTGGGATACGCCTACGGTTCGGGCGTCAACGCGTTCGACTTATCCAGAAACGGTTACATAAACGAAGCCTGGGTGCTCGCCTGTCGCGTGGATTATGCAGTCGCGGCGAACCTCAACATCTACGGCTCCTTTCTATGGGCCGAGCGAAGCTCCCACGGACATTCGTGGGGATATATACGACCCGCTCAAAAAGCCGAGGTGACAAGGGCCGTCAATGCCGCCGGCACGGGAACGGATCAGGTCGCCTGGACCCCGTACGTCAACTATAAGGACAATGCCAAGGCCCCTACCATCCCGGACAACGGGCTCGGGTGGGAGATCATGGCGGGAGCTCAGTGGAAGCTGCTCGAAAAATTCCGGCTCGATATACTTGGCGCTTTCTGGAAGCCCGGGAAATGGTTCAACTATGCCTGCATCGACCGAAGCGTACAAGACTGGGACGTTCCTGCAGCTGGAAACAGGTGGGGAACCGATCCCGGCAGGACAATAGACCCGATCTTTGGGGCGCAAGTCATTCTCACTACCGATTTCTAGCCTTGTCGGCCGACGCGGGCCCACGGCGCAAAGCTCCTTTACGGAAACACGAGGGGCTTTGCGCCGCCTCCGGCTCTGAAGATTCGCGTATCGGACCGGCGTCATGGAGGGGCTTTGATTCTCCGATTTGATCCGATCCAAAAAGGGGGTGACAGCTTGACTCAAATCGCTTGAACCAACCGACGTCTTTGGGCTTCCAGGTTGGAAGACAAGGAAGTTGGGACGGGACAAACAGAGGTCACGATCCATCACTACTGAAGCGTTGTCAACACGAAAAACGGAGGAACTACAATGCAGAAACCGATGGATGACAGTTACAAACTCTACATCAACGGAACCTGGACCGACGGAAAGGAACGGAAAACATTCGAGTCTTCTTGCCCGGCCAACGGAGAGTCTCTCGCAACCTGCATCGACGCCTGCAAAGACGATGTAGACGACGCGGTCGGGGCTGCCTGGAAAGCGTGGGAGAAATGGAAGAATGTGAGCCCGCAGGAACGCTCATCCATACTGCTGAAAATTGCCGATCTTATCGATCGGAACGCTGAAAAACTGGCACTGGTAGAAACCATGGATAACGGCAAACCGATCCGTGAGACCTCTACCGTCGACGTCCCCCTGAGCTCGGACCATTTCCGCTATTTTGCCGCAGCGATCCGTACGGAAGAAGGCCATGCCGTAATGATCGATAAGAACAACATGAGCATCACTCTCAGGGAACCGATAGGCGTTGTCGGTCAGATCATTCCCTGGAACTTTCCGTTGCTCATGGGCGCCTGGAAGATCGCGCCGGCGCTTGCCGCCGGTTGTTGCACGGTAATCAAGCCCTCCAGCGCCACCCCCTTGAGTCTGTTGGAACTCGCCAAGCTCCTGGACCAGGTGATACCGCCCGGTGTAGTCAACGTGATCACAGGGGGCGGATCGGCAGCGGGTAATTACATGCTGGAGCATGAAGGATTCCGAAAGCTGGCTTTTACCGGTTCCACCGAGATCGGCTACAGTATTGCCGAAGCTGCCGCCAAGAAGTTGATCCCCGCCACTTTGGAACTCGGCGGCAAATCGGCCAATATCTACTTCCCCGATTGTCATTGGGAAAAGGCCATTGAAGGCTTGCAGATCGGTATCCTGTTCAACCAGGGGCAGGTATGCTGCGCCGGTTCCCGTGTCTTTGTTCACGAGGACATCTATGACAAGTTCGTGGCCGAAGCGGTGCAAGCTTTCGAAAAGGTCAAGGTGGGTTTGCCTTGGGAAACGGACACCGTAATGGGTTCCCAAATCAACGCGTTGCAATTGGAGAAGATTCTCGCGTATGTCGAGGTGGGGAAAAGCGAGGGAGCGAAGGTGGCCTGCGGTGGCCACAAGATTTCCAATAATGGTCTGGAAAAGGGATCTTTCATGCGACCGACTCTGCTGGCGGATGCCGACAACAAAATGAGAGTAGCGCAGGAAGAGATCTTCGGGCCGGTTGCCGTAGTCATCAAGTTCAAGAGTGAAGACGAAGTCGTCGCCATGGCCAACGACAACGATTACGGGCTCGGCGGCGCGGTTTGGTCCAGGGACATCAACAGGGCGTTTCGCGTAGCAAGGGCCATCGAAACAGGCCGCATGTGGATCAACAACTACAATAGCCTGCCCGCACATACACCATTTGGAGGTTACAAGAAATCCGGTATCGGACGCGAAACTCACAAGGTGATGCTCGATCACTACACCCAGATGAAGAATATCTTCGTCAGCCTGACCGAGGACAAGATGGGATTGTATTAGCTAAGGTCACGGTCGCTCCTCAGCCTCGGGACTCTGCAAAGCGCTATCCCGAGGCCCACTTGAAGGATTCAACGGCCGAGAAAAGGGAGGTGGGCGGTTTGATCACACTGGAAACAAAAGTTGACGAAATCATGAATGTTCCCGGCATCTTGAGCTACTGCATCCGGAAAGGAGTTTCTCTCATCACCTGTTCCGACGTATTTCCCGAGACCCTGGGAAAGCTTTTGGAAATCAAGAAAGTACCCGATCCGAAATCCTTTGTCGAAGATCTGAACGAATATTTGAAGAGCGCTTCCAAAGGCGTGAACGATTAATCATTACCCAGGCTGCGGCAGGGCCAAAGCCGGGTAGTTCCCGCATCCCCAACGGATGGTAAGGGTGCGGCGCTCTCCGCTGCGCGGCGGCGGAGAATTCAATAGAGGTAAGAATGTTTCGTTACTGTATAACTCTAGTCGTACTGTTTGTGTGCCAATCCCCGGCATTCGCCGAAGCGCTTACATTGGCGGCGGGCGCGGGGTACAAGCGTCCCTTGACGCAGATAATCCGGGCGTACGAGTCTTCCGGGGGCGAAAAGATAGACCAGATCTATGGAAACATGGGCCAGATCATCATGCAGACCAAGGGAAGTGGGAACGTAGCCTTTGTCGTAGGAGAAGAAACGTTTCTCAGGTCGTCAAGCCTCAAATTCGCGTCCTTTCACAATCTTGGAGAAGGGGTCCTGGTTATGGCGTTCGGCAAGAACCTCAAGCTCGAGCGGCCGGAAGATCTCCTGAGTCCTCAAGTCGCCAAGGTGGCCCTCCCGGAAGAGAAGCGCGCAATCTATGGAAGGGCCGCAAAAGAGTTTCTCCGAAAAGTCGGTCTCCTGGATAAGCTGAAAGACAAGCTGCTTGAGGTTTCCACTCTGCCGCAGGTCTCCGCGTATCTGATCAGCGGCGAAGTTGAAGCAGGGTTCATCAATCTTACCGATGCACTGTACATCAAGGACAAAATAGGCGGGTACCTGACCCCGGACAAGAGCATGTACCGTCCCATCAGGCTGGTTCTGGGCGTCATAAGGGGATATGAGGAAAAGGCGGCCGCCAAGAGCTTCGTCAATTTTGTGAAGACAAGCCCCAAAGTCAAAGAAATAATTAAGAAAGCAGGAATGTGAACGAACCACCCGTGTTCGTCCGCAGCGGCAAGACATATGAAGCGTCACGCTGCGGCCTCTGCTCGCTTTTCTTGAGGTCATTCAATGCGCGTTATTGATCTCCATTTTTATGTGGGAACCGGACATCGCTGTCTCCCCCCGGTCATGTCGTATCCTGCAAAGACGAATCCCGAGTACGCCGGACCAATGTCAGAAGAAATTGCTCCGGATGCAGTGATTGAGTATCTGGATTCGCAGGCCGTGGATGCGGCGGTAGTCCTTCCGGATTGTGCTTCGGGCACGGGGGACAAGCCCATGAACGACTTCATCTCGGGATTCTGCAATGGAACCGACCGGCTCATCCCTTTTTGTACGATATCGTTGAATGACCGCGACGATCCTGCAGGCCGAGCGGAACACTGTATCAGGGACCTCGGCTGCCGCGGGCTCAATTTATTGACTCCCTACACACATTTCTATCCCGCCGATTCAAGGCTGTTGCCGGCGTATGAGGTTGCATCGGCATTTGGGATTCCCTTCATGTTTCGGACCGGAACGTGCAGCCCTGAAGGCTCGCCCGTAAGCCACGGCGGAAACCCTTTGCTGCTGGATGACTTGGCGAAGACCTTCCCTCGTTTGGACATCATTATGAGTCACGGCGGGTACCCCATGTGGTGCGCAGATTCCGAACGGATGCTCTACCGGCACAAGAATTGCTTCGTCGATACATCGGGAATCCCTCCCAGGCAACTAACCGCGGTTTTTCCACATCTTGAAAGGTTCCGTGACCGCTTCCTCTTTGGGAGTGGTTGGCCGGCTGTTGCCTCTATTGCCGAACAGGTTCGCATGATTGAGGAGTTACCCTTCAGCTCCGACACTATCGAGGCCATATTGTGGGAAAACGGCTCCCACCTTTTGGGAGTCGAGCCCCGGACGAACCGGAAAGCGGGATGATGACGATCGAATCCCTGACAGGTTTGAATTCGCTGAGCAACATCTCTTTTCCGATCCTCTTCACGGCCAAGGTCGCGGCAATCTCGCTTGCCTTGCATGCGTTCTTCGGCATCTCACTGGGCTATCTCCTGGGGAAGAAAAGCAGTCCCATACGAAATCTTGTGGATGTGCTGGTCACATTGCCCTTGGTCTTCCCTCCCGTAGCCCTGGGGTTCCTGTTGCTTCTGGTACTGGGCAAGACCGGATTCATCGGCCGCTTCTTGACGCAGGCTTTTGGAGTGGAAATAATCTTCAGCCTCTGGGGAGTGGTTATTGCCGCGTTCCTGGCAGGCCTTCCTCTCATTGTCAAGCCTGTTCAGGCCGCGGTGCAGAGTACCGCGGCGAGTCTCATGGAAGCATCCTACACGCTCGGCAAATCGGAACTGGAGACCTTTATTTTCGTGGTTCTTCCTACCATTAGGCGAAGCATCGCCGGCGGCCTCTCCCTGGCACTTGGGAGATCCTTGGGAGAGGTCGGCCTGACACTCATGCTCGGCGGCAACATTATCGGCAAGACCAACACGCTTTCCCTGGAGATCTACAACTCCGTGTTCACGGGTGAATTTCAGCGAGCCGGCATCCTTGCCGCAATACTCGGATGCGTTTCTCTGGTTATTCTCCTCGTTCTTAAAAAGCTCTCCGCACTTTGATACCAAGCTTGGGGTCAGGTCTTGTTTCTTGACTCGACGGGTTCGCACGTAGGACCGGTGAATCAAGAAACAAGACCTGACCCCATCTTCTTGGTAGTCGATTCCCATGTAGTCGTGCACGATGCGGTGACGTATACCGGTTATGTGCTTCCACAAGATCTCTGCATGCTCCACCATCACGGGCAAGCATGAGCCAAGAGCCGACTTGACCTCTTTACTCTCTTTACTGCGCCGGGCGTCTGGGACCTGGGAGCAACGTCCGGATCCCTAGCGTAGTACCATGGTGCTTGCGAAACCCAGATCGTGCGTGCGCCGATGCCTGCAATCGCCGTTTGGTTGCGGTTCTAACCGCTCTGTGGACAGATTCGCTGCAGCTTCTCCGATCACCTGCAAGTGATAGGTGATCCAAATCCTGATGAGTTCATTACTGCTAAATTCTTCATAACCTTTGGAAGCGTATTTCTCCAAGTTTGCCACCGCTTCCAGAATGTCCAGAAGCCTTTGCCGGTCGTCTCTCATAGGGTAACGGCCTCACTGAGCACTCGATCCTTGATTCTAGGGCGTAAGCCCCGGTCGCTTGCCACGTCCACCTTACGCCCTAGTAGTTCCTCAAGATCCTCGATGAGTGCCGCATGATTCAGCAGCGTAGTGTTCTCGTCCAAGGTCACGAGAAGATCGACATCACTCTTGTCATCCGCTTCGCCACGAACTACGGATCCGAAAAGTCGCACATTGCGGGCCCCGTCTTCGCGGCAATGCGAACGATTTCGTCTCGTTTCTCTCTGATAAGGTCTCCAATCTCCACAACCTTGTACCTTGACCTTCCGTTTCATGAAGCTTTTCAGGCTTCTTGGTTCGTCGCCGGCCCGGCAGGTTCTCCTCACCAACGATGGCGGGGTTCCTCGGCAACAGCTTGTCGCTATCCCAGGACTCCAAGCCTCTGGTCAATCCGTCGGAGTATCTTCTTCCGGGTCATGTACCACGACAGAGTCAGTTCCTCAATTGTTTTCCCGCGATATTGGCCCAAGGAAGCTCTGCTCTCTTCACGTACTGCCCTGTCGTGAACGGGGCCTCGTTCGCACAAGGCCGGGACACTTCACAACTCCAGTGAGCAGCGTGGGTTCATAGCATGAAGCGGAGGATTGAGAACGACAGGAACCATAGTTTGAGGAGGGAAGTGGAGGCAGTCAAGCGATGCGTGAGTCCAAAGCAGACTTGATAATCATTTAAAAGGCACCCCCTTAGGCCAGGGAATGTGGTATCCCCTGAACCCGGCTACAAAAACAGGGAGGTGCCCGATGGCAGTATACGCAGGGATCGATCTTCATTCAACCAATAGCTACGTGGCCGTTATGGATGCAGAAGGCAAGAAGGTGTACAAAAAGAAGCTTCCCAATGACGGGTCGGAAATTCTCGCGGGGCTTGAGTCGCACCGGGACGAAATGAAGGGGGTAGTGATTGAGTCGACCTTTAACTGGTATTGGATTGTCGATCTACTCATGGACGAAGGATACAAGGTGCATTTGGCCAACCCAGCCGGGATCCAAAAGTACAAGGGGCTCAAGCATTCCGATGACCGCAGCGATGCATTCTGGTTGGCGGAGATGTTGAGATTGGGCATCCTTCCCGAGGGCTACATATACCCCAAAGAAGACCGGCCTGTCCGCGACCTGCTTCGCAAGAGAATGCATTTGGTGAGATTGAGGACATCCGTCATCAATAGCCTGCAAAACATCATTGCACGCAGTGTGGGGGGATCTCTGAGCGCGGATAAGATGAAACAACTCACCAAGGATCACGTGGCGGAACTGTTGGATGGGGAGGAACACCTGACGCTCACGGGCCGAGTCAGTAAGGAGGTGATCGACCATCTGACGCGACAGATCAAGAAGATAGAGAAGGCTGCACTCAAGAAGGTTCGCCCGTTGCCACAATACAGGTATTTGGTAACCATGCCGGGAGTGGGGGAGGTCCTGGGGCTTACCATTACCTTGGAGACGGGCGATGTAGGCAGGTTTTTCGGCGTTAGCAACTATGCCTCGTATTGCCGAAAGGTCCCCGTAAGTTGGACAAGCAACGATAAAAAGAAGGGGAGAGGCAACAAGAAGAACGGTAACAAGTATCTTTCCTGGGCATTCGCCGAGGCCGCGGAACTGGCCCGGAGAAACGATTCTTTGGTAAGGGCTTGGTACAACCGGAAGGCTGCGAAGACGAACATGATGGTTGCTCGGACCGCACTGGCTCACAAGCTGGCAAGAGCAGCCTACCACATGATGAAGGAGGAGGCACCCTTCGACCAAAAGAGGCTCTTTGGCTATTCAGTTGGCCCGGGCGGAGAAACTGACGAAGGGGTTGGAAAAACCACCAGATTTGATTAGGTCTCCGCCCGGCCCACAGTCCGGTCCGCCGGACTCTTTGCCGACCATGTCGTGAGCCACCAAAGGGTTGGTCAACAACCATCAGATTTGCGCCAAAACGCTTGGACACGGCATGGAACCGACGATTTTCTGGTCCGCGGAGAGCGGAAGGGGGAATTCCGCGAAAGCGGAGATCCCTTGAACCTGATGGGTGACTGGTGCGGTGAAGTATCCATCACCGACACGAATGCCCGAAATCCAGGCAAAGGTTAAGAGGAGGCTTCGGCCGGCACAGTACTCGAATGAACCGTAGCTCGGCAAGGAAACGTCAGTTTTGTTGCAACAGGGTACTATTTTCCCTTGACTCGTGCCTTTTAATGGGTGACCCCTTTACTGATTGATATTGAATGGCACCGCTGATAGCCACCTATACGGACCCCCATGGACACCTATATGGACACCACGAATTGGCAGGGGAGAAGCTCTGAATGGAATCTTTTCTTGACTGTTTTTGACGATGGGGGCAAAGGATGCGCGGTCAGTGCGAAGCATGAGCCGTAACGGCCAAAGTGATCTCAGAGGTGACTTTCACAGATCAAGGGACCGTATCTGAGTGTCATTGTGACTGTAGAACTGAGTCGGGCCGTCTGTGCTTATGCGGAAAACATGGCCAACACGCTGTTTCTTGTTTCTGAAATCGGGATGACTAAAAAGACGGTTCAGACTTCTGAGGGCTGGTGATATACGACTCGGGAACAAGTCGGGAATATCGAAGCACACAACGCAGAACCGTTTGTCAATGGGCACCTTTTGCCAGAAATGACTGACGTTGATGGTCACAAATGCCGGTTGAGCGTTTGTCTTGCGGAGAAGCCGTGGAATTGCGTCGTCTTTGATCAGTGAGCCGTGCCGCAAATCCCTAATAAAGACAATCTTGCCTTTGTACCAAGACGTGATGTCTGATGACACCCTCCTATTGGCCATGTGTTCATCAAGAACAATCACGCTGCTCGCCTGGGTCGCCTTTTGAGTTTCCGAACTTCCCTGCCGGCTATCTGTATAGCTTCAAGAATTGCCTCACGGGAGATCCGACCATAGTAATCTTCAACAATTTCATCTACTGTGTCGCCATCGGCGAGCATTGCCAAGACTCCGGCAACTTCGATCCCCGTGTACTTAAAGGTGGGGCGGCCATCGCATATTTCAGGCGCGCACACAACATGCGTTCCGATTGAAAAATACTGGTAGTTTTCCTCACCGACGATTTCAGTCACGAGTTCTTGCACGACACTCTTCCCTTCTGTTCTTGCCGGTCTTCAGTCACGTGCCTGTTCCCCAAACACCTTATTACTAGATATTATCAGTCACCTGAAGGATTGTCAAATTGCTTTGAAATTCCAGATCTATTGGAAAACACCTCCCCTATGCCCGGAACGGGCCTTTCGTCTGTAAAACGTTGAAAAACCCTGGCAGCCTCTTTGATTAAACAACCTAGCGTACTCATGATTTGCCACCGGTTACGACGTTCCAGAGGCGACCTAATTTAAACTGCCCGATGTCAACTACCTTTTTCCTCGCTGTTTGTCTGTTCGCTGCTGCCGCACATGCTCTAAGCGCTCCATCGCAAATTTGGCTCTTTCTCTGAGAACTCGTGAGTATCGAGTCACGCCAAGTTCCTCCAGTCTGATGATTTCTTCATTCAGTCTGGTGACGATTCGTGCCAGACGGTCTACTGGATTCATTTCGGAGGGGTGCAGGAGCCAGTCTCCCAACACTCCATCCGGCGGCTCAATGCCCCCCTGCCGGGTTATCCCTCGACAGGTTGCTCCCAAGCAGAGCCTGTCTCCGTTTCACTCGGCGGTATCAGTTTATCATGTTGGACCGGCTTTGTCGCGGACTTTGTTTGAGTAGCCCGGCGTCGGACTCGGCGTTGTTCTCTGTAGAGGTTTCATAGAGAGGTCAAATCCATTTTTGACTCATGCCGGACATCATTGCCGTCTCTTGAATCGGCGGGGGGATCTGAGATCGGCAGATTCATTGTTTTGACGGCCATGATTTCAGGAAAATCTCCGGTAACTATTATGCCGGCGCTCGTCATTGTGGCCTCACGGACCTCACCTGTCGGTTTTCGTTGGCTCTGAAGCGAGCCTCAATCAACCTTCCATCGACGGGACGATCCCTTCGAGACCTCTGTTGAGTGCCGGGGTGTGCCGTATCGCTACCTCCCGGAAGATGTCGTAGTCAAGCCCCATGTGGTCGTGCACGATGCGGTGACGGATGCCGGTTATGTGCTTCTTCAAGGATTCTGCATTCTCCTGCATCCGGACAAGCATGAGTCAAGAACCGGCTTGAGCCCTTTACTTGCCCCTCTACCCCTTTTCATGTCTGCGTGCGGGGACGCTCTCTGGCCTCCGAGTCCCCTCAGCGCCCGTTGGCGTCGACTTTTTTTTGTTCTCAGTCACATCTTGTAATGCTATTGTTTTGATTACACCCAAAAACTCCTGACGGGAGAATTGATCTAAAATGACTGCGACTCATCAGTCACCAGAATCGCCAGACCATCATATGTACCATATGTATCATTTTATGGCGACACACTTCGTTTCTTTTTGCGCTCGGTCAAATTCTACGCGTCTCTACTTGAAGAAGATATCGAAGAAATTGAAGCTGATCCAGATCTTAGAGACATGCTCGATGAAGAAAACAAGAGATCGTAGGACGTCTATCACGAACTTAACGAGGTCAAGAAAGTCGAGGCTTGGTTTGAGGCTGAGACTAAAGACTCTTCGCCCAGCTGGAGCCGTAGCTTGACTATTTCCCACGGAAACGTCCGCTTCATCAAATCTACTGCCATTCTTTACTTGAGAAATCTCCAGAATAAGAGGAATTCGCTGTCTAAGAAGCCGAATGTGTCGCGGTACGTCCTTGAGACGGTCGATAACAGGATATCCAGTCTTGAGGAAAAAATAGGGATGGGGGTTATTGGTAGGGCTTCCGCTACTCCATTGCTGGTTGAGGAATTGTTATCTGAAAAAACACAGGTCTGTCCTCCGGGTTCTCATGACGGTCTTGCAGGGGCCGAGCGACCTCGTCCAGTATTATTTGATTCCATTCCGATACTGGACTCCACGTTGAAAGCACGCTGCCTGGATCTCTTTGCAGCCTTTCGTGAAGATGGCAAGCACGACCGACTTGATACAGTAATCGCAGAAGCAACCAGAATCCTGGAAGAAAGGCTTAGGATTCTGTCAGCGGCACCGGAGGATTGTGTAGGTGTCGAGCTCGCCAAGGCTGCCTTCGCTGGTACCAAGGGAGCACTTCGGGTGAGCGACATCGATGCCGAACAGGAGGCTGCGCACCTTCTTTACCGTGGCACATTTGGTTTCATACGCAACCCAGTTCAACACAGGCTCCAGCAAGATCTGAACCCAGTTCGCGTTCTGCAACTAATGGGATTCATAGATTATCTTCTGTTTGTTGCCGAAAATGCAGACTCGTCCGTTGCAGGAAATGATGGGCGCCCTTGAGAAAGTAAGACCTTGACTCCAGCAGCTTTTCCACGTGCTGTTGACAGTGAAAACAGGGGGTATCCCGTGGGCCGTGCTCGTGATCTGAGAGTATGAGAACCGTTTGCCAATCGCTCTCGGCTTTCTTGACCCATTGACGCACTGCATCAAGGGTTGCTTCGTTCATACAGGACCTTCCCGTATTTGTCCGCGAAATAGACGATGTGGTTGACGACCGATCGGGAGCGTCGGTATTCTTCAGGTGTCTTCAGGATGACGTCAAAAGCCGCGGGATATTCGCCAAGCAATCGGCTGACTGCCGGGAAGCGTTCCCTAGCCGGCAGATCGGTTTCCGCCACGATGAGGAGGTCTATGTCGCTCTCTTCCCCCGCGTTTCCCGTGGCATAGCTTCCAAAGAGGATTACTTTCTCAGGATGAAAGTGATGCTTTATTCGGTCCAGGATTTCATTCAAGGTGTCCGATCTGATCATTCCTGAACTCCGAGACTTTCGAGGGTTCACGGAATCGAGCCCCATAATTCTTTGTTTCCCCCGCCATATTCTTGTGGTGCGCCCGGAGAGATTCGAACTCCCGACCTTCTGATCCGTAGTCAGACGCTCTATCCAGCTGAGCTACGGGCGCTCTCGGCAGTGCGTGAGGCGAGCCTCCCCTACCCTGTTCCCGTCCGCGAATACAGCCGGGTTGGAGTACGGGACTCATGTCTCATGACTCTCGAATGTAGACCTTTCCGAGGGTCTTGTCAACTTCCGAATGGCACTGATGATTCCGGCGGCAATGGTTCTGCGAGATACCAACCGCCCCGGTCCGGAAAACGGTCCTCCGCCCCGCAGGTATGGTGCTAAGTGCTCATTGGCGGAATTACGGTGACGTATTAGCGGAAGCCGGCCCGGGCTATGAAAGACTGCCTCGAAGCTTAGTCTAGACCGCAGGGCGGGCTGTGCCCGCCGTCTCCCCGGCGCAGGCCGGGGTCCAGGAAAAGAAGACTGGTTCCCGGCCTACGCCGGGAAGACGGCTCAGGAAGTCCGACCGAATTTACGCCATGGAGCACTAAGGTACCGGCTCCTCAGAAGATGACGGGACGCCCGTCCCACGAACTTCTCTGCTCATTCCGGACCGTGGATCGGTTCCCTTGGCGGCTTGTCGACAGCCACACGCCATGAAGGTTCATTATGAGTACTTGGTTGCGGCCATTGCCTCCGCTATGCTGAATGGTTATACTTATCCGGTTTAAGTACCCCCGCAAGAAAGGGAGATGTGTCGCCATGGAAACACTGGGTATGTGTTTGGGAGCCTCCACGCTGAGCATGGTACGTTTGCGAAAAGAGGGGGGGAACCTCGAAACAATTAGCACCTCGACGATAACCCACGAGGGTAACCCCAGAAAAGCAATGCTCGATGCGCTGGAACAAATCCCGGACGCACGCGAAATCCCCATCGCAGTAACTGGAAGAAAATTCACGAATTTCGTTAGGTTGACCACCATTTCCGAACCCGAAGCCGTGGAAACCGCGGTTGCCCACGTCCTGAACGGCCGGGATGCGTATCGGGTTGTGGTCAGTGCCGGCGGAGAGACCTTCCTTGTCTATCACCTTGACGAAGACGGGAAAATTCAAGGCATACAGACAGGAAACAAATGCGCGTCCGGCACGGGAGAGTTTTTTCTCCAGCAGATCGGACGGATGAACATCACTCTCGCCGACGTTGCCGAACTGGGGATCGCCGAACACCCCCACAAGGTCTCGGGGCGGTGCTCCGTGTTCTGCAAGAGCGACTGCACCCACGCACTCAATAAGGGAATCCCCAAGGATCAGGTCGTCTCCGGGCTCGCTATGATGATGGCGGGGAAGATCGTGGAGCTGTTGAAAAAGCTCCCCAAGAAATCCGTCATGCTCGTCGGCGGGTCGTCACGCAACCAGACCATGATCCATTATCTCGACCGCGAGATCGAGGATCTCTACATACCGGATGAAGCACCCTATTTCGAGGCGCTGGGAGCCGCAATCTGGGCATTCGACAATGAGACGGTTCCTTACACGGGGCCGGATCACGTGTTTCAACAAAAGGGTTCCGCGTTCGGGTACCTCAAGCCCCTGGCGGACTTTCGCCACATGGTACGGTTCGAGGAACGCCCGAGAGGCACGGCCCAAGCCGGAGATCGAACGATCCTGGGCCTGGACGTGGGGTCCACCACCACCAAGGGCGTGATCCTGCGCTGCACCGACAAGGCCATCCTTGCCGCGGATTATCTCAGGACCGACGGCGACCCGGTGGGAGCGTCCAGGAATGTGTATCGCAGTCTGGCCGATCAGATCGACGTGCCCATCGACATCGTGGGACTCGGCGTCACCGGTTCGGGCCGCCAAATCGCGGGACTCCACGCACTGACGGACGGAGTCATCAATGAGATCATTGCACACGCGGCCGCGGCCGTCCATTTCGATCCCGAAGTTGACACCATCTTTGAGATCGGAGGGCAGGACGCCAAGTACACGTACATTACCAACGGGGTCCCCAGTGACTATGCCATGAATGAAGCATGCTCCGCCGGGACCGGTTCTTTTCTGGAAGAATCGGCCAAGGAGAGCCTCGGGTTGGCGGTGACGGACATCGGAAAGGTCGCGTATACGGGAACCGCGCCGCCGAATTTCAACGACCAGTGCGCTGCATTCATCGGTTCGGATATCAAGAACGCGGCTCAGGAGGGCATTCCGGTCAACGACATCGTGGCCGGACTGGTCTACTCCATTTGCATGAACTACTCCAACCGAGTGAAGGGAAATCGGCCGGTAGGCAAGAAGGTATTCATGCAGGGCGGTGTCTGCTACAACGAGGCCATCCCTGCGGCCATGGCGGCTCTCACTGGGAAGGAGATCATCGTCCCTCCGGAACCCGGTCTCATGGGAGCCTTTGGGGTGGCACTGGAAGTGGAACGCCGCATCGACGTCGGACTCATGGAGGAGGCCCCGTTCGACCTGGAGCGGCTGGCAAATCGTGAAGCCATCCACAAGAATTCCTTTACCTGCGGCGGCGGCAAGGAGAAGTGCGACCTCGGCTGCGAAATCGCGAGAATCGAGATCGAGGGCAAGACCTATCCCTTCGGTGGAGCGTGCAACCGGTACGTGAATCTGATCAGAAAGGTCAGTTATGACAAGGCTGCCCTGGATATGGTGACCTACCGTCAGAAACAGGTTTTCAAGGATCTCGCACCTGATGACCCGGCCGACGGTCGGCCAACCATCGGAATGAACAGGTCGTTTCTCATCAACACGTATTTCCCGTTCTTCAACAGCTTTTTTAAGGAGCTCGGCTATCGTGTGGTATTGCCCCACCGCGTCGATCCCGCGGGCGTGGATCAGCAACAGGCGGCATTCTGTTTCCCCGTGGAGATCGCTCACGGATTCATTTCAGACTTGCTTCGAAAGGATCCGGACATACTCTTCCTCCCACACATCAGAGGAATCCCCACGGACGAGGAAAACCGCAACACATGCACTTGCGTCTTTGTCCAGGGTGAAGCGTTCTACCTCTCGACCACCTTCGAGAGGATCAAATCCAAGAAGGTAATGACTCCTTTTTTGGATCTCAGCCGAGGACTCGATTCCAGGATGGAGGAGTTCATTCGGATCGCACGTGATCTTGGAGCTGCCCGAGCTGCCGGAGAGAAGGCGTTTCATGCGGCCAAGAACGCTCAGATTGAGTTCAGAGACACGATTCGTTCCAAAGGCATGGAGATGCTGCGCGAACTCGAAGACGACCCAAGCGCCACGGGGGTGGTGCTCTTCGGCCGACCGTACAATGCGTTTGCCGGAGAAGCCAACAAGGGTATTCCGGCAAAATTCGCCACTCGCGGATACAGGATAATACCCTTCGACATGCTGCCCTATGAGGACCAGACCATGGATGATGAAGACACCATGTACTGGTCCATGGGTCGGATGATACTCAAGGCGTCACGTTTCGTGAAAAAGCATCCGCAGATCTTCGGCACGTACATCAGCAATTTCTCATGTGGTCCCGACTCATTCGTAGTGGGGTATTTCCGGGAGGAGATGGGGAGAAAGCCGTCACTGACCCTGGAATTGGACAGCCACACCGCGGACGCGGGTCTGGAAACCCGCATCGAGGCCTTTCTCGACATTGTTCAGTACTATCGGGAACTGGAGAGCAGGAAGCAAATTCAGACCGCCAAGAAGGAGTTCCGTGCCGCGGTTGCAACGGTAGCCGACGGGAAGCCGGTCATCGCAACGGCCGACGGGAGAAAGCTCCCCCTCACCCATCCAAGTGTCCGCATCATACTGCCTGCAATGGGTCGGTTCTCTCATGAGGCCCTGGTGCAGACGTTCAAGAAGGTTGGGATCAGAGCCTACGGATTGCCGCCGGCCGACGAAGAAGTACTCAAGATCGGCCGAGGGAACTCGACCTGCAAGGAATGCCTGCCGCTCCAAACCACCGTGGGGTCCATGCTGAACTACCTCTGGAACCATCGGCCCGAAGGCGAAGTAACCGCGTACTTTATGCCCGGCGCCGGCGGCCCGTGCAGATTCGGCCAGTATAACGTATTCTCCCGGCGTCTCATAGAGCGTCATGAGATTCCCGACGTGGCCGTGCTAACGCTCAACGCTTCCAACGGGTACATGGGATTGGGCGACCGGTTCACGCTTCCTGCATGGCGAGCCATCATCATCGGCGATGTCATGTACGAGATCTGGTCCACGCTCATGGCAGCGGCTCAGGACAGGGAATCGGCCCTGGAGATATTCTACCGGCAGTGGAATTCGCTCGTGGGCGTCATCCACCAACCGTGGAGACTCATTAAGAAACAGATCAACGCCGTAGTGGGAGAGTTGTCCCGCATCCCGCTCAAGATGCCGTACGAGGAGATCCCCAAGATCTCTCTCATCGGCGAGATCTACGTAAGAAACGACCCCATTTCGCTCCAACAACTCGTGGAGAAGATGGCCGATAGAGGCTTCATCGTCCGTACCTCCCAGACCAGTGAATGGATCAAATACGTGGACTGGCTGATAAAGCATCGTATCGAGGGTGACAAGCCCGACATACCGTTTTGGATCCGCTACCACGTGAAACGCCATTTTGACAAGAAAATCAGGAACCTCCTGGCGCCATCGGGTCTGTTCTTCCATGAGGTGCTCCAGGTGGAGGATCTCATCCAAGCGGGCGAGAAGTTCATCTCACCCATGCTCACCGGGGAAGCAATCCTGACGGTTGGTGCGGCACTCCACGAGATCCTGCATCCTTCGTGCGGCGTCATCTCCATAGGCCCCTTCGGGTGCATGCCTTCGAGGGTGGCGGAGTCAATCCTCAGCGAGTCTTTCACCGCGGGTGAAAAGCTGGAAGTTCTTCTCAAGAGCAACGGAGACGGCCCGACCGGTCCTGCGGCACTCCTTGACAAGAAGGACCGGAAGCTTCCATTCCTTGCCATTGAGACGGACGGCAATGCGTTTCCTCAAATCATCGAGGCGCGACTGGAAGCCTTTTCCTTGCAGGCCAAGCGCCTCCACGAGAAGATGCTGAACCAGGACGTACTCTCATGAATTTCCGGAAGCCTAAATCAGGCACGGGCACCCGCGGCAAAGGCGACCTCGCGGAACAGATAGCCTTAAATCACCTTCAGGGAGCGGGCTACGAGATCGTTGAAAGGAATTTCAACTGCAAAGTCGGTGAAATAGATATCATCGCGCGTGAGGGAGGGGAACTGGTCTTTGTCGAGGTTCGCTCAAAGCACTCTTCCGCGACCGTTCATCCCTCGTTTTCGGTGAACCTCGCCAAACAGAAACGCATCGCCAAAGCGGCTCAAGTCTACCTGGACCGCCATTACCAATCACCCCCGTTCTGCAGGTTCGACGTGGTCATCGTAACCATGGGGAAGCCTCCCCTGGTGGAAGTGATCCCCAACGCTTTCTGGACGTAGTGTTGAGCCGGTAGAATGTGGTGTATCCCGGAAGCCGCGGGATGAACCGCTTGGGTCGAGTGGACTGCTTTGCCGATTCAGCCCTCATGGAACGGGATTCCCGACCGAATCACTTCCGCCAGAAGTCCGGGACCATCAGGACGAAGACCGTGTAGAGTTCCAGCCGACCGGCGATCATGTTGAATATCAACACCCATTTGGCGGGCACCGACAGCCACGCGTACGTGTCCATTGCGCCTACTCCGTTGAGGCCGGGGCCGATGTTGGAAAGCGTGGCCGTGCTCGCACCCACCGCGGTCACAACATCCAGCTCCATGACCACCAGTAGGAGCGTCGAGACGACCCAGACACCGACAAACAGCCCTATGAACGCCAAAATACTGTTGATTATGGCAGGGCTGACAACGCTTCCGTCGATCTTCAGCGGAATGACGGCCCGGGGGTGGATGAGGAGCCGCAACTCCCTCAAGACATGCTTGGCAACAATCACCAGCCTCATGCATTTCATTCCCCCACCGGTACTTCCCGCACAGCCCCCCATGAACATCAAGGTAAGCAGCAACCACTGACAGGCCCAAGGCCATTTTTCCCAGTCTGCGGTGCCGTATCCCGTTGTAGTCATTATGGAAGCAGTCTGAAATGCAGATTGGTTCAGGCTTGCCCAGAAGCCGCCTCCTCCGGTATCGTAGACATTCCAACATATGAAGGCGGTTGCGGTTCCAAAGATTATGAGGTAGAGACGGAACTCCTGTGATTGCAGATATGCCCGGGGGGTACCGCTCAAGGCCTGGAAATGGAGCGTAAAGTTGATCCCGGCCACAAGCATGAAGACTATCACGATCACATCTATCAGGGGGCTTTGGTAGTAGCCTATGGAGAGGTTCTTGGTGGAGAAACCTCCCGTGGCCATCGTACCAAAGGTGTGGCAAACGGAATCAAAGAAGTCCATGCCTGCAACGTAGAGAAGTATTACCTCTGCAACGGTGAAAACAACGTAGACCTTCCAGAGGGTCTTAGCAGTTGCGGCCACGGTGGGCTTGAGCTTGTCCACTACGGGAGAGGGGACCTCGGCCTTGAACAGGGCCATGCCTCCAACCCCGAGGAGAGGCAGTATGGCCACAGACAGCACGATGATGCCCATCCCGCCCAGCCAGTGAGTGAGACTCCGCCAAAAGAGAATTGAGTGTGGGAGTTTCTCGACATCGACCACCACGGTAGCGCCCGTCGTGGTGAAGCCTGAAAAGGACTCGAATACTGCATCCGTGAAACTTGGGAGGGAACCGGAAACCATGTAGGGCACGGCACCGACGAAACCGACGATGAGCCACCCCAAAGTGACTATGGCGAAGGCATCCCTCAGTCCGTACTCTGCATCGGGGTCTCGAAGGAGGAAGAAAACCGCACCGCCTATGACCAAGCAAAACAGAATTATGACAAGAAATTCCAGATGTCGTTCGTCTCCCACATGGAGCGACCACGGAATGGCCGAGGACATGCACAGACCCAGAACGGCTACCAATGCTCCCAGTGCTGTGGCCACTGCACGAAGATTCATATGATGAAAAACCTCTTAGATGCGACAAGGGGCTTCACCGAGGAGATGGCGGGCAAAGCGCGCCCTACGGTCCCGATTTGTAGGGGCAGGCCCCTGGAGACTGTCTCAAAATCACGAAAGTTGTCGAAATCGTGCTACGGGTTCCATGTGCCCTGGGTTTTGAGACACTTTCCCTGTGGGTGCCCGTCACACCAAGGACTTTCATGATTCGTTACGGCTTGTTGGCAGATCCAAGCCATGAAGATTCATCCGAAAAAGTTAGGGCTGACCGAGATCAGCTTCTCGACTTTGGGGATCGCTTCCCTTCTGGCGAACACGATGATTCTGTCACCCGGCTGAATCACCGAGTTTCCATCGGGGATGAGAAAATCGCGACCACGTTCAACCGCACCGAGAATCGCCCCGGAGGGGAATTTCACCTTCCTCAAAGGCTTGCCGACGAGCTGAGATGTTTCCATTGCTTCGAACTCGATGACTTCAACACCTTCTCCCGGGAGCATGGAAACAGACATCACCTTGCCCTTCCGAATATACTGAAGGATTCGTGAAGCCCCTTCCAGCCTGGGATTTACCACCACATCGACCCCGACTACCGAGAGGAGTCGATGGTACTCAAGTTTGTTGGTCAGGGCAGCCACCCGCTCCACTCCCATCCTTTTGGCAAGAAGGGCAGTGAGCGCATTGTGTTCATCGTCCTCGGTCATGGCGAGAAACGCGTCGATCTCATAGATTCCTTCGCTTCTGAGAAAATCCTCATCCACCGAGTCCGTCCTGAGAACCATGGTGTAGTCAAGCTGCGATGCGATCTCTTCGCACTTTGCCAGGTCCGACTCCACGAGCCTGATCTGGCTGACTCCCTGCGTTTCCAACTCCATTGCGATTCTCACACCGACGTCGGTACCGCCCAGAATCATGAAGCTCTTCGGGGAAGCACCCTGGAGGCCCGACATCTCCATGACCCGAGGGATGGACGCAATACCGGTAATGACGTACACCGTGTCACGAGCCTTCAGGACATCTTGGCCGTGTGGAATGATTGCTTCCGAATCGCGGAATATGGCCGGGATGAGGATTCTGTCGTCGGGATATCGCTCCCGCACAGCCATCAATGAAAGGCCGACCAGCGGGCTGTCGGGCTTCAGTTGAATTCCGAAGAGCTTGATTCGTCCTTCGGCAAAGTCAATCACGTCGGTAGCCGAAGGGACTTTGAGCACCTTAATCAGCTTGGTGACCGCCTCGTGCTCCGGACTAATGAACAGGTCCACCCCTAGGTGGTTCTGCTCCGACATACCGGTGACCTCGAGATAGTCCTCTTGCCGGAGCCGCGCAACCTTCTTCATGAACTTGTTGAATTGATGAGCCACAAAACACGCGACCAGATTCACTTCGTCCGAGTCGGTTACCGCAACCAGGACGCCGGCCTTGTCGATACCTGCCCGTTTGAGAACCGCAGGCGACGAGCCGCGGCCCTGAATCGTTTGAACGTCCAACGTCTCATGGACGAAGTTCACCTTGGCCGCATTCTTTTCTACGACCACAACGTCCTGTCGTTCATATGAGAGACGCCGAGCAAGATGGTATCCCATCTCACCGGCACCGACTATGACTATGCTCAAAGCTTGATCTCCCTCTTCCGAATCCCGGGCAGATTACATCCGGTCGAGTTGGGAGTCAACCCCGACATTCCCAAACAAGCTGCCATCCACTTATGGAAACCAAATCTAATGTTCCGAAAGCGGCGTTCAGAAAACATAACCTTACCGGACGCGGGCAAGCAACCCGTTCAGCGTTTGCGGCAAATTACAGAGCACGAGGCAACGGACTTTGACTCGATGAATCGGCGGGCGGTAGACGATTACAATACTGCCGTTCGTCCAGCTGCGTCATTGGTGTCGGCTCACCCGGGCAGGGAACCAGCGTACGTGGGCAGGGAACGGGACCGGGAAGCAATCAAAGATTGCCGTTGGCCTCCCCCTCGATACCGAGAACCATGAGGCTCCAGGGAATATGGGCCTGGCATGTCTGTTGGCGAACAAGCCGCTTCAGCCGGCCGGCCGGTTATTTCGAACAAGCTCCGGCATCTGTTCCTTTGCCCTTTAGACTTCTTTGTCTGTCCGGCTCTGCTTTTCTCGCAGTTCCCGCTTCACTTCGGCGAAAGCGATCTCTTCCAGTTCAATCCGCTCACGAATGATCCTTGTGAGCCACTCTTCAAGCCCCTTCTCTCTGTGCAACTTTGCCAGAAAGGCAGCTCTGGCTGCTAGTCCGGCTGGAATTGATAGAGATGCAGGCCTATCCATTTTGACCTCGATAGGCTCTTCCCACGCCGAATCATCCTCGGCTTGTGCGATGACTAGCGCATCGATTTCGTCTTCTCCATTTTTCCGCCTAGTAGCCTTGGTCCTTGAAGTCATATTGGCCACCCCGTGATGATACGTACTACGTTCTGCGGCTTCATCTGAAAAATTATCTTGAGACTACGATCCGCCATACTTCTCCCAATCAGTTGCTCACGGTCCTTGTATCTTTTGTTCCGCCGGACTTCGAAATCTGAGAAGAAGCACTCCACGGCCTCATTGAAAGTCACACCATGAGCAGCGAGCTTGTCCCGTTCAAAATCGTACTCAAAGTCTGATGGGGTGAATCGGTGCCAATTGACCACTGCATTCCACTCCACTCATCCTCATACTCGGAAGCATTCCAAACGTGCCACAGGCATGGCCTGAGCCCCCGATCCCGTGTCGGAGTGTATTCCGATTCCACACTCCCACCTACCTTGTTCCGGGGCTATCGGTGAATCCCCCGGAAAATGATCACGACTCAGAAGGACGGGAGCAAGACTACGCTCCGAACCATCTGTCCAGCAGGTAGCGCTTGGTTTTCTCGAACTGGACACATTGGTCCTCGAGGAGTTCCTCGACCTGCTGAGTGTTCATGAACTCGGTTTCAAGAACGAATGAAAGCGTCCTGCCATTGTAAAGAGGAACGAGGCTTTTCATCAGATCGATCCGGGGCACCGGTTGAGTGTGGTAGGCGTATGCGTAATCGTAGAGTACCTGAGCCCACAGTGCCGGTGGAAACTCGAATCCCTCCAAGGGCAACCCCGCTACTTCCTCCAGCTTGGCGTAGGTCTCCGGAGAAAGGCTTTCGCGATAAATGTCCCACCCGCTCTCGATCCCGTTGAGAAACTTCGCACCGAGGGCCTTGACGTCCACCCTCACTTCAGGCGGTATCTCCACGTCTCCCAGGCCGAACCCGTAGACCGCTGTGGGACGGCTCCACCTGACTTCACGCCAGAATTCAACATAACGCCCCATGACATCGAAAATCGTACCTACCACGTTGGCAAACATGGGGCCGAGATCCGCCGCAGGGTCTTTGGGCTTGTGAACTTTGGGTCTACCCATGAAGGACTGGATAACCTGGACACGGCTCAGCATGGCCAGTGAGGTCATCCAGATGTCAATGCCGAAGTGCACTACCTGGTCCGTCCACGATTCCGATTCCATGTACACGCGAGCCAACTCACCGGAAAATCCGAAGTCACCGCCGATGGGCTGGCGAACCCGTCTACCGTACAGCGCTCTGGTGAGAGGATAGGCTATATTGTTCGTGATGGTACCATCGTATTTGTGCCTTACGTACAGCGGTGCAACAAATGAAAAATCTTCAAACAGAGGCCTTCCCAGATTGCGTACCCATTCAGGCGTAATGCTCTTGAGGTCCGCGTCCACCACGACAACCGCCTGGGCTTTGAGTTCGATCGCCTTCTGAAAAAGGTTCTTGAAGTTATTGCCCTTTCCCTTCACCCCCTCCGCCGTGGACAAGTAAACCTTGGGATTCTCGGTGGGGGTATCCATGAAGGCCCGCCTCGTGTCGTCCGGCGAGTTATTGTCACAATTGATGATGACCCGGGAATACTCCCCGAAATATTTTGACAACCCCACGTCGACTTGGGTAGTAGGGAAGGAAATCGATAAAGCCTCGTTATAGGACGGAATGCCCACAATGACGTCCGCTTGGGATATCCGCTCGGGATTTTCTTCAATTGCTTTCATTTGGTATCCCTTAGACGTGAAGGTAGATCAAGACGATTCACGGATGAGATACTCTAGCACAAAACCGGAGTCCGGAAAAGGGGCCTGGAATCATGGTTCGCATAGCTCTTGCCGTAGATCGACCCCATGGTTACACTCTCCATTGACGATCGAATGAGAAGGTCCCAAAGAGCGGTTAGAACCGCAACCTAATGGCGATTGCAGGCATCGGCGTCACGTACGACCTTGGGTTTCGCAAGTACCATCGTACTACGCAGGGGATCCGGCCGTTGCTCCAAGTCCCTAGGCGCCGGGCGCAACCAAACGCAAATACAAGAGCCAATTTCCGAAAAAATCTTCGCGGTACTACAACAAAATGAGGATTAATAGTACAGAAAGGAGTTCAACTCGAATGTCCACAGACTCGATATTCAACGGTTTTCCCAAAAAGTCGGTAGACTTCTACCGAGACCTCGCAGGAAACAATAACAGGGAGTGGTTCACCTCACACAAGGGGGAATTCGACCAGTACGTCATGGCACCTGCACGAGATTTCGTCTATGAAATGGGCAAGCGTCTCCGGGAAATCGCCGCCGACATCGTAGCGGATCCGCGAGTGAACAAGTCGATCTTCCGTCCTTACAGGGATACACGTTTCAGCAAGGACAAGAGCCCGTACAAGACTCACCTGGGAATATTTCTTTGGACCGGGACTCTCAAGAAGATGGATTGCCCCGGGTATTATATGCACCTGGAGCCTCCCATCCTGATGTTTGGGGTTGGAAATCACTGTTTTTCCAGATCATTGCTCCAAGTCTACCGTGATTCGGTTGTCGATCCCATTTTGGGACAAGCACTGGCTGAAGCGGTTGAGTCGGTGCAAAAGCAAGGCGATTATGAGATCGGCGTAAAGCATTACAAGAAGACCCCGCGCGGCTACGACAAGGAACATGAGAATGCGGAATTCCTTCTCTACAACGGATTGACCGCGGCTTTCGCCACCGATATTCCTGAGGAGTTCCACTCGAAAGAGTTGCTGGATTACGCGTTTGAACGATTCCGAGCCATGTCCCCCATCCAGCAATGGCTCTCTCGGATGATCGAAGGTATGAAGCCGTGAATCGGTTGATGAGGAGGTTCACTGCCGAGAAGTGATGCAACAAGGATCCGCAACCGAGTACTCGGTTTCATAAGTTCGGTTACGCATTGCCCCCTCCTTCCCAATTGCGGCCGCCTAAGACGAGAAATCTCCCGGCACGGAAGCCGGCACTACCAATCCGCCTCGATCCCGCGGCTTAGCGGGATTCGCTTCCCTCACCACATACTATGTGAATGCACCGCCAAACTTACTCCGGCACGCACTAAGTGCGGTATTTCATAAGTAGGGGCAGGCCGGGAAGACGGCTCAGGTGGTGCGACCGTATTTACGCCACTGAGCACTAAACAATAATTCATCCACCGGCAACCGGGGGAAAGAATGCAATCCTGTCACCGTCCTTTACCGGCTGTTCCTCTTTGGCATGCCGGCCGTTCAGGAAAATGACCTTTGCAGCTTTCGCGGGGAGACTTAGCCGGTTCATGAGTTCTCCTACAGTGGCTCCTTCTTCGACTTCCATCGTGCAGGAGTTGCCGGTACTCCCGGGCGGCATGTGGCTTACCAAGGATGCGTAAAGTACCAGTTGGACTTTCATGGCTGTGGGGTTCACCTCCCGAATCAAGCATTGGGGTCGGCTTACCATTAATTCATGTCAGTTGGATCTCGCCCGCATCGGCCCTTGAGCCGAAGCGTTCCCGCTACGGCCTCCACGCTGATATGTGTTGACCGCGTTGTTGTGCTCTCGGAGGGTCGTGGAGAAATGATGTGTCCCGTCATTCTTCGCTACGAAGTAGAGGTACGGTCTGTCCTCCGGCTGAATTGCCGCTATCAACGACGCCCTCCCCGGATTGGCAATGGGGCCCGGAGGAAGCCCTGAATTCTGATACGTATTGTAAGGGTGTTTCCGATCAAGGTCTTTTCGCGTTATCTTGGACCCCATGGGTTTGATGCCATAGATCACCGTAGGGTCGGATTGCAGTCTCATGTTCTTGCGAAGGCGGTTGTGAAAAACGGCCGATACCAGACCGTGCTCCGATGCACGTGCCTCCTTTTCAATGAGAGAGGCCAGGGTCACCACCTGAGCCTCCGTCCATCCGTACTTTTCCGCCGTTGCCCTGACGTACTTGTCGTAGACTTCTCTATATCTTTTCACCATCCTGGTGACTACGGATTTCACGTCACCTCTGTCGGAATATCTGAAACTGTACGTGTCGGGGAAGAGATACCCTTCCAGCGTTTTCCCCTCAAGGCCAAGCTCCTTAACAAAGCCTCGATCCAGGGCCTTTCTCAGAAAATCCTCTTTGCGTACCAGCCCTTTCTTCTGGAGCAGGTCAGCTGTCTGAAATACATTGTACCCTTCGGGAATAGTCACGGACAGCATGAGGGTTTTGCCGGAAATGAGCAGATCCAAGACCTCACCTGCGTCACTGCCCGTCTTCAGAGCATAGTCCCCTGCTTTTATTTTGCATTGCCCTCCCCGGATCAAACCAACGAGTTTGAAAACCAGTCGGCTGGATATCACGCCCTGCCTCTCGAGGATCGTACCCACCCGGGACAAGGAGCACCCACGCGGAATACTCACGATTGCATCTTGTCCCGCAGGAACGGACGCGCTACGGCCAGTCCCGGTAAATTCCCTCAACAAATCGGGAACGTTCGTATAAGCAACATACCCACCAAATGCCATTGCACCCAATACCGTCACCAGAACCACGCTCTTGAACACGGTCAATACTGAAATCTTCATGGGTTTGAGAAATCCTCGAATCGTTTCCTATCCAGGTAGCCCTGGAGTATGATAACAGCCGCGAGTTTGTCGATAACCTTTCTGCGCTTGGATCGGCTCATGTCGGCCTCGAGGAGAGTGCGTTCCGCCGCCACGGTCGACAACCGCTCATCCCACTCCTTCAAAGGAACGTCGATTCTTCCGCTGAGTTTCTCCATAAAGGTCCTCACCTTGCTCGTTTGAGGACCTTCACTACCGTTCATATTGTAAGGAATGCCAACGACGATCTCTTCAGCACCGTACTGCTCCACCAGTTGTTTGATATGTTCCAGGTCGGTTTGAAGATCCCTGCAACTCATGGATTCCAGACCTTGTGCGGTTAGGCCGAGCTCGTCGCTCACCGCGATTCCGATTCTCTTTGAACCTATGTCTAAAGCCAGAATTCTCACTGGGGATGACGTTCCTCTACTCTTGGACGGCTCGGCAAGCAGTGCATGGAGTCACGTGTAGACAATTATCGGGTTCCTGTCAAGTTTTTGAGGTACATTCTCCTGAACTTAGTGATCGATTTCATCATTACGGTCACGAGATTTTTGCTGAAGGAGGGCAGGGGAAATTTGTCCCGAAGGGGAGCAATTCCATCAGGCCAAAATGCGTGACCGAAATTGTGCAACCCAGTACTGAGCGATTCAAATCCCCGTGTTCAACCCCTACGATTCGTCTTCTTCGCGGGTGCTCGCACCGACTAGTTCCGCAGCGACCTGGACGATGAAGCGCACATCGTCATCGTCGGTGTAGGGGAAGCATTGGCCCGCCTCAATGGGAAGTTGACAATCAGCGAGATGCTGAGGGAGCTTTGTCATCTTCTTCCCTACGGCAATACGGCCGACCAATTTCTCTACTGACTCGTTTGAAATAAGCACCAGATTCTCTTGATCGGAGACCAGTGCCAGTCCGATTGACGCCGGCGTCATCTTCTCCGTTTTTTCCGCCAGGTCCTTCTTCAACTTCTGAGTGAGAGACACGAGACGCGATTGTATCTCACCAATTGAAGAAATCCCGTCCAGCGCCTGCCGCCGCTGAACGTCGGTTCCCATGAGAAGCGCTTCTTCGAAACTCTCCAGTGCTTCCGGCAGGTGCTTCCGGGAGAGATGGGAACGCGCCTCGATCAACATGCTTCTGGCCTCGGTCTCATCGAGAGAGTCAGGGTCGTAAGCCTGTCCGTAGCACTCCACGGCGGCCGACACATCACCTCGCTGCAGACATTCCCTGCCCCTTGCAACAAAAGAAGCTTCCACTGTTCCTGTGTTCGTTTCAATCATAGATCGCTCTCAGTGCTATGCTCATCCAATGCGCGTTCATACGGGTACCAACGATCACCAGGTGTCCGGCTCCATACCGCCGATCTCCTCGTCTATGAATCCCCATCAGGCGGGACTCTGGAGATCCGCAGTACACCGAGTCTTCCATGGTGCAACCTCTCTATTCGCGCGCCGGCGTCACTCAAGGATTCCGACGGTTTGATGTTCGGAACCGGCCTCCCAGCTCATCGAGCCGGGCCAACACAGCGTTTATACTATATTAGGCATATGTTTCAACATATTGACCTAATTTATTAATGCAATGCTTAACATATTCACCGATTCTTTTCAACCAGTTTTTGCTCATCCCCCCCCCCTTATCTTCGGAATCCAGCCTGTTCCGGTCGATTGCGGCTTGAAGCTCGACCCGGAAGATGGTAGGAGTGCAGGGTGCCAAACAATCCGGCGCCGACGGCCCAACGAAGAAGGGCGTAGCGCAGCCCCACCTCTTCGGACCTGTCCGAGGCGGTAGTGGAAAAGCGTTGGAATGGAGTGTAGTATAAGTGGATCGATGATTCGTAGGATACCCACGGCAATGAACAATCAAACCGATCTTCGATCGGACCGGCTCACATGACTTTGAAATCACTACTAAAATATCTCCCGGTGCTGTCCATCGTGTTGGTGGCCGGGATGCTGCTCGTGATTGTTATCCTGTTCACGCTTCGCAACATCAACGCGCAGAATGAGCGTATGGAGGAATTCACTGCGCGACAGGGCATATCAGTCATTCGCACCCTGGAAGCAGGGACCAGGACGGGTTTCATGGAGGGGGACTGGGGCATTGAACATCTTCAAGTGCTCATCGAACAGGCAGCCAAAGATCCTGAGGTGCAATATGTCGGGCTTATCGGCGATGACGGCACCATACTGGCACATAGTGAACCTGCCAAGATCGGATTGAGGTTGTTGATCGGAAAAGAGCTCAACACGGTCAAGACCGTGATCCGTACGGGCGAGCCCCTCTCATATAAGCTCGAACTTCCCGGAAGCCAAACCATCTTTGAGATCTGGAAACCCTTCACGCCGTTCCCCGATCAGTTGGCACAGCGCGACATCATTGCTCGACAGACACACATCGGCAAGGAGCTCATGGACGTATTTGACCGCGAGAGAAAATACGTTCTCTTCCTCGGCCTACGCACGGACCGCTTCAAGGAGATACGCCAACAGGACATCATTCTCGCCATATTTATGGGCGGCATTCTGTTCATAATCGGCTCTGCCAGCGTGTATTTCATTTTCGTGGTCCAGAATGCCTACCTCGTTCGCCGCACCCTTGACGAAATGAGAACGTATACAAGGAACGTTCAGGAGAGTATGGCCAACGGGCTCATAACGGTTGATCGGTCGTTGCGAGTGGCCACATTCAACTCCACGGCTCTCGACATCCTCCGAAAGCCGAGAGAGGAAGTCGACGGACGTCCCATCAAGGAATTGTTGCCTTTGGAAGATCAGATCAAGCGAGTCCTCGCGGATTCCGAATCCATACTCGAAAAGGAAGTTAAGATCTCCAATGAAGGTAAGGAGAAGACCTTTCTCGGACTTTCCGTATCTCCGCTCAAGGAACCGGATTCACAGATACCGCGAGGAGCCGTCGTCATTCTACGCGATCTGACAATGATCCGAGAGTTGGAGCAGAAGGTGATAGTCAGCGAGAAATTCGCCGCGCTCGGTCGTCTGTCCGCCGGTGTGGCCCACGAGATTCGCAACCCGTTGAATTCGATTCGGGGGTTCATTCAGTATTTCCAAAAGAAACTGTCTCTGGACGAGGAGGACTATCGTTACACCGACCTGATGCTCACCGAGGTGGACCGTCTGAACAGAGTCATCTCAAAGCTTCTGGCGTACTCCAAACCAAGGGAACCTCGCCTGAACATTCGATCTCCCGAAGAGGTTCTCGATCATTGCCTGCGCGTGGTGGAACGAGAAGCCGCCGAAGCCGGAGTGAGTCTGGTCCATGCTCCCCTAGGCGATGATATGCCGCTGGTGCTCATGGACACCGACCAGATCACCCAGATCTTCCTCAACATCCTCATCAACGCGGTGGAGGCAACGCCTCGGGAAGGCCGGGTCTCCGTGCGATACGATGTGGGTGAAGGCCGGCTCCACATCATCATCGAGGATACCGGCACCGGCATTCCCAGGGAGAATTTGGACAAGCTCTTCGATCCCTTCTTCTCCACGAAGAAGAAGGGCACGGGACTCGGCCTGGCAATCGTTCGCAGCATTGTCGAGGGTCATGGAGGGGAGATCGAGGTCGAGTCCGAACCGGACGTGGGAACGCGCTTCACGGTGACCTTCAATACTTACCAGGCGCCTGACGAGAACATTGTGGAGCAAACGCAGCCTGAGATAAACAGATCGGCAGACTCCCCACAAAGTTGAGCTGTGACAATCACCGCTGCTTGAGTATTTGACCAGGTATATGGTCGGACGCTGTTGAGATATTCGGCCTTCCTCCTCGGAGGACTCGACTCAAAACCGATTCATGATGCTTCGAGCGTGTCCGCCGGTAATCGGCAATTAGCAAACAGGACGAGAAATGACGGAACACAAAGCAAAGATCCTCGTGGTTGACGACGAGCCTTCTCAAAGAAAGATGCTCCGGGCGAATCTATCGCTGGACGGGTACAAGGTCTTCGAGGCTGAAGACGGCTCCGATGCCATTGCGCGAGTGTCCGACGAGTTCTACGACCTCATCCTCATGGACAATCGGATGTCGCAGGTTGACGGAATCGAGGCACTCAAGGAGATCAAGAAGATCTCTCCCGGTATTCCCGTAATCATCATAACCGCCCATGCGTCGGTGGAAACGGCCGTAGAAGCCCTACAGGCAGGTGCTCACGATTATCTCACCAAGCCCTTGGACATTGACGAACTCCGGATCAAGGTTCAACAGTCGCTCGAATTTTGGAGGCTCAAAGAAGAGAACATCCTCCAGAGAAGGCGAATCGAGAATCTCTTCGATGCTTCCAAAATCGTGGGGCGATCACAGATAATGAAGGGAGTGCTCGAACGAGTGGCCATGGTCGCTCCGTCGTCTACGTCAGTCCTGATTCTGGGAGAATCCGGGACCGGAAAGGAGCTGATCGCCAATGCCATTCATCAGGGCTCGGGCCGCTCCGACAAAAGGTTCATCAAAGTCAACTGTGCGGCTCTCCCCGAAACATTGCTGGAAAGCGAGCTTTTCGGGCACGAGCGAGGGGCGTTTACCGGTGCCGTGGCCAGACGTCCCGGGAGATTCGAGTTGGCCGACGGCGGCACCATATTTCTTGACGAGATCGGGGAAATGACCCCGGCGACGCAAGCCAAATTGCTCCGGGTACTCCAGGAGCGTGAGTTCGAACCTCTGGGGTCAACCAAGACGGTCAAAGTGGACATCCGCATTGTCGCCGCATCCAACAGGAACCTGGAAGAAGAAGTGAAACGCGGGGCCTTCAGGGAAGACCTCTTCTACCGACTGAACGTGGTTCCCGTCGACCTGCCGCCGTTGCGGGAACGAAGAGAGGATATCCCGCTGTTGATCGATCACTTCCTCAAGATCTACAACGAACGGAACAAGAGGAACCTGCAAGGCTTTCATCCTCGCGCACTGGATGCTCTCATGCGCTATGCATGGCCCGGCAACATCCGGGAGTTGGAAAATGTCGTGGAGCGATCGGTCATCTTGACCCGGGATGATTATGTCCCCTTTTCAGAGCTTCCGGAAGCGATCCGCGGGGCCGGTGACGATCCGTTGTACAAGGAAATCCGTGAGGGCATTCGGCCCGGCATGACCATCAAGGAGATGGAAAGAGAGCTGATCATCAAGACTCTTGAGGACAACGACGGCAACCGGACTCGCACCGCCAGCGTGTTGGGGATTACAAGACGAACACTGCAACACAAGCTCAAAGAATACGATATTGACCAACCGCCGACATGACCGATAAATCGGGAACCCCCTCTCGGTGAATGTCTGAAGGGTCATGGAGCCGGAAGCTCCCGGCTGGACTACAAGCGGCTCATCGGTTATACTATGATTCACGCACGTGCAGAGGTGGGCGTCATGCGGAATTTGTCGTCAATCAAGACGGAAGAGCATGCCCGAGCCCTCGAGCAGAGGGACCGCTTCCTGCAGGACCATCCGGAACTCGCCAGGCTGCAGAGTTCCATTGACCACAAGCTCGGCAATGCTTCCACGGCACACAACCGCCTGGTCATCATCCACAATCTGATGATGGATTCATTCAAGGAAATGGACAGAAGGCTGCAGGAAGTACTAGGAAAGCGACGCAGGACTCCGCATTCCAGGTAGGCACACATTTGGTGCGGTTGGGATCGCTTCCTCCTGTTCGCGTTCGGAGCCGCAATGAGTCGGTGCGAGCACCGGAGTCACAACTTCAATTCACCGAACTTCCTCTGTCTTTGAAAGGGGGCTGGGGGGATTTGCCCGGGAACGACGACACACACGAATCTCCGACCGAATTTCTTGGCAATTGCTCTCGGCCGACGGTTCTCACGTCTGGTTGCGTCTCATGTCAGACTTGCATCACGACATGACTCTCCGCGGTCACAGATTCCACATGATCCGGTGGAATCTCAATGACGAATTGGGACCCGCCGTTTTCGAGGCAGTCCTCGATTCTCTCGCAGCAGCGGCATGCGGCGATGTCGCCGGGACACAAGTCTCCCGCGGTTGGAATGCATGAACAGCGAGTGCTCTGAAAGCCTAGCCCGAAGCCGGATCGCTCCGAGAATATCTTTATCTTCATGAGGTCGGTACCGGTACCGCCCGCGTTGAACTCGTAGCGTCTTCCGGACGAATAGAGATCCGTATCCTGGACTGGACAGAAGCACTCGAACAAATCCCGCTGTTGTTCTTCCGGGATGCCGACGCCGTAGTCTCGAACGGTAATTCTGTACCCCGATGACGAATTCTCCCCGGTGACAACGATTTTTCCATGATCAGGGGTGTTCTCTATCGCATTGCGAACCAATCCTCCGATAACGGCCGACATGATTTGATGCTGCATCTTGATGACGGCCGGGTCTGGCTTGAGAAATTGGACGTCCAAGACCCGATCCCCCATCATCCGGCTGACACGGAATTCCGCTGCTTGGAACGCAGCCGCCACGGATACCCGTTCCGTCTCCTCGATCCTACTGGGAAACTGCTTCTCGATCCGGGCTCTCAGCGCGTCCATGGCCTCGGCCAAACAGGGCTCTTCCTCCTTCTCGATCTCGATCAAGTCGCCCAGTTGATCAAAAAATCCCAGGATTACTCTTCGTTCCGGATATTCCTTCTCTTCAACAATGTGACTGACCTGTTTCTCGATGTTTTTCAGGCGTCCCAAACTGCGCACTATTCTTTGGTACGGCTGCCTTGGGAACTCGAGTCCCTTTGCTTCGAGCCTACGCTCTATTATCCTCAACGAAGCCTCGATGATGGCCAGCGGTGTCTTGAGTTCGTGGGAAAGGTGATTGAGCATCTTGTTCTTGACGACGTTGAGGCGCTCCAGATCTTTGTGGGAGTTGGCCAAGCTCTCGTAGTACGCCGCGTTCTCAAGGGCCAAGGCCACACTGCCGGCAAGGGCGCTCATGATCTCAACGTCTTCTTCGTTGAACGTGCCGTCCACCTTGTTCAAGGCGTACAGCACTCCCTGACGCTTGTCTCTGGTCTGAAGCGGAACGCAGATCATGCTTTTTGTAGTGAATCCGGATATAGTGTCCACTTCGCGGTATACTCTGGGATCGTTGAGCGCATCCTGAACGAGTGCGGGTTTTCCTGTGTCAAATACCCATCCGCACACACCCCGGTCTCGGGGAATCCGGATCTCCTCCTTGGCTGAAGACAGATAGCTCTCCTTGTCCTGGACCGTTCGCCAGTAGAACTCGGCCCTCTCTTCATCGAAGAGCGCTACCCCTGCTCCCTCGCAGTCGAGCACTCCCTGAACCTCGCTCACAACGACACTGAGAAGATGATCCAAATCGGTCGCGGCGGCCAGGGCCTTGGAAGCATTGAATAGCAGGATCATCTTGGCAGGATCGATCGGATCCCGGCTCATGTTTTGCGTACCTTTCCCTCTCGATTCGAACCGCGTGCCGAGTTGCCCAAAATCGTACCGGTGGGTATCATCATTCATCCGGAGAGAATATCAGGAGTGCACTCGCCGGGTGGGAAGCCTGAACTGGAATGAGTTCACCGCCGGATCAACTGGTGAGACTCCTCACGAACGGCACTGAACGGGATGCCGACTTCGAGGCCTTCTCCAACAAAGAACGAGCCCGGTCAGCGATGCCGTCTGCCGTGAGTCCCATATCGGTCAGCAGTTCTTCACGCGTTCCGTGCTCCACAAACGTGTCACTAATTCCCATGCGAAAAACCTTGGCATGGGTCACCCCGCCGTCGGCCAACAATTCCACTACTGCGCTACCGAAGCCGCCGGCCAGAACACCCTCCTCCACCGTCAAGACATTCTCAACGTTAGATACCGTCTCGAGGATCAGATCCCGGTCCAGAGGTTTTACGAAGCGGGCATCCATGACCCCCACGCCGATTCCCTCGGCGGCAAGCATTCGAGACGCTTCGAGAGAAGGTACGACCATCGATCCAATTGCAATTATGAGCAAATCGTGACCTTCGGTAAGCATTCGTGCCTTTCCCACAGGCATACGGGAGGGCATCTTCTTAAGTTCCACCCCCTGCCCTTTGGAGCGGGGATACCGTATCGCGCATGGGCCGTCAAGCGTTACCGCGGTTGCAAGCATGTCGGCCAGTTCGTCTTCATCGGATGGAGCCATAACCACCAAATTGGGGACGTTCCGGGTAAACGCCATGTCAAAGACCCCGTGGTGCGTCGGGCCATCCTCTCCCACAATTCCTGCACGATCCATTGCCATAACAACGGGAAGCTTCTGCATGCAGACGTCGTGGATAATGTGATCGTAACCTCTCTGCATAAACGTGGAGTAGATTGCTACAACGGGCCGGTAGCCATCGGCGGCCATACCCGCGGCAAAGATCACTCCGTGCTGTTCCGCTATGCCCACATCAAAGAAGCGATCCGGAAAGAGACGCCCGAATTCCGCCAGACCGGTCCCGTATTCCATAGCCGCCGTGATCGCCACCACCCGGGGATTTGCGGTTGCCAATTTAATCAGCGTCTGACCGAATATCTTAGTATACGTGGGAGGCCCCCCGCCGCCGGCCTTAACTTTGCCCGTTTCGATGTCAAAGGGGCCCACGCCGTGGTACACGCTGGGCTTCTGTTCCGCTTGGCAGTACCCTTTCCCCTTACAGGTAACAGCGTGGATCAGGACGGGTTCTCGGAACCGCTTGACGTTTCTCAACGTATCCACCAAGTGCTTTATCCTGTGACCGTCGATGGGGCCCACGTAGTTGAACCCAAGTTCCTCAAAGAGTTTTCCCGGGGTAATGAAGCCCTTGAAAGCGTCCTCGAACTGCTTGGCAAGAACGTACATGGATCTTCCCATGACGCCCGGGATATTCTTGAGAATGTTCTTCACCTCATCACGGAACCGTGTAACAATCTGGCCGGTCATGATTCGATTGAGGTACGCGGCCATGGCTCCTACATTCGGCGATATGGACATTTCGTTGTCGTTAAGGATGATGATCAAGTCCTTCTTGGCGGCCCCGGCCTGATTCAACCCTTCATATGAAACGCCACACGTGAGTGACCCGTCACCCACCACGGCTATCACCTTGTGGTCGTCGCCGGCCAAACACCTCGCCTGAGCCAAGCCGGCGGCCGCACTAATGGCGTTACCCGCATGCCCGACGTCAAAGAAATCGTAACTGCTCTCCTCACGTTTGGGGAACCCGGCCATGCCGCCTCTGGTTCTCAGGGTGTGAAACACGTCTCTTCTGCCCGTAAGAATCTTGTATGCGTAGGCCTGATGCCCCACGTCAAAGACAATCCGGTCATCGGGAGGGGAAAACACCTTTAGGATGGCCAGCGTAAGCTCAACTACTCCCAGACTGGAAGCCAGATGCCCTCCTCTCTGGGATACCGTATTAATTATGAACTCTCGGAGTTCGTCGGCCAGAATCTTCATGGAATCGAGTGAGAGGTCCTTAAGATCCTGTGGAGATTCAATTCGACTCAGTACTGATGTTTCGTAATCGGTCATCTATCTACATCTCATGGACATGACAAAATCTATTAGTTCACCCGCTCTACGACATACCGGCCGATTTCGGCCAAAGCAGCCGCCCTTGAACCGAGTGGATCGATTACTCGGAGAGCCGAGCCGATGAGTTCGCTCATCATTTCCTTAGTCTTACTTTTTCCAAACAGCTTGGGGTAGGTGGCTTTTCCGCGGTCCCGATCCTTGTTCACCGCCTTCCCCAATCTTGCCGCATCACCTTCCAGATCCAACAGATCGTCCTTCATCTGAAAGGCGCAGCCCAGCATCTTTCCATAGTCACCGAGGATTCGAATTTCATCCTCGCTTCCCCCGGCGAGACGGGCACCGCCTGTGAGAGATGCACCGATAAGCGCTGCAGTCTTACTGGACATAATCCGCTCTACGGTTCCCGCCTCGACGGGTCTGTTCTCGCTCATGATGTCGAGCAACTGTCCGCCGATAAGCTGCTCGGGCCCTGCGGCAACTGCCAGATCCCCTATCACGGCGAGCAAACGATCAGATCGGTAAGTCCGAATGCTTGCCGGTGAAGCCAGCATGCCAAAGGCATACGTCAGTAAGGAGTCGCCGGCAAGAATGGCCACCGCTTCGCCGAACACTTTGTGTGCGGTCGGCTTCCCCCTTCGTAGGTCGTCATCATCCATGGAAGGCAGGTCATCGTGAATAAGCGAATACGTATGAACACATTCAAGGGCTACCGCCAAAGGCATCACACGACCCCGGTCCCCGCTCACTATCTCGGCCGCGGTCATGGCCAGTATGGGCCGAAGCCGCTTTCCACCGGCAAAGACACTGTACCTCATGGCCTGATGCAGAAGCTTGGGCTCATTATCTTCAGCCGGCAGCATGTCGTCAAGAGCCTTGTCCACGATCCGCCGGTTATCAGCCAAATATTCTTGCAGCTTCACTGGAGAGATGTCCTATTCCCCTACCCGGTCGAACGGGACCTTTTCCATGGTGGCCAGCAACTCCTCCACCCGACCTTCAGAGCGATTCAATATCTCAAACAGCCGTCGGGAGAGGCCTATCCCCTCTTCAAAAAGCACGAGGCTTTCGTCCAGGGTCAGTCCCCCGTGTTCTATCTTTTCCACTATATTCCGCAGCTTCTCTAAATCCTTGTCGAAGTTCTCCGGCGCTTCATCTTTTTTCCCGGCCTTCTTCACCATAATCGTCTTCTCTTTCGGGTTCGCCTCTCGTCCGGCCCTAATTCCCATTAACTCGGGACGGAGCGGTCCGTCCTACTCCAAGCCCCCTCCCGTAATGAGTTCACTGAGCTCCCGCTTGGCCGCAGCGGAACTCGAATCAATATTCACGGCTTTGACAAAGCATGACATAGCCTTGCGCTTGTGCATGAAGAACCTCTTGTGAATAACACCTTCCAAATAATACCCCTGAGCCAGCTTCTGGGGCAATATTCCTCCAATCTTCTCCCTGATCCTGTTCGCCGCCTGAATGTCTTCCAGTGCGCTCTTGACGTAGTACGCGGAGAAGTTCTGATAGAGGCGTCCCTTGATCTTGGCTTCAGCCAATGCATAAAAGACATCGCCGTACAAGGTTGTTTGCTTCCTCCCGTCACGGTCAAGAATGTCCTTAGCCTCTTCCAGCAGATCAAGAGCCTCCAGATAGTGGGTTCGGTCCACAAGTATTGTGGCCGTGTTCAGAAGGCTCGCAGCGTCAGGCCCCCCGCATGCCGCTCCGACGCACATCAGAACCGCCGAACCTAGCACGGCCGCCGCGACTGCTATGACAAATACGAATCCTCGCACGATGCTCCCGCCGACTGAATAACTGTTTTCCAGACAGCTGAATCAACCTGCCTGCTCGTATAGTATACACGATTTTCAGAATTGAGCCATTCCCGAAACCGGCACAACCGTGCGGCACCCCTTCGGTGGACATTGCCGCCTCTCGGGCGGCTCGTTCTTGCCGCCCGGCCTTGTCTGTTCGGTATTGTGTTTGGAGCCGGGCCGTGGGATCTACCGAGTGAACTCGAATTCCACCCTCCTCCCCATCCTGCCGGGAGTCGGTCCCGATGGTTGGAGCATTGCTTGAGTGTTTCCGTGACCTACGATCCGTATCTGCGAAACCGGAATACGATAGGTGGTCATCAAATGTCGAGCTACCGCTTCGGCCCGTTTAACCGAAAGCCTCTTGTTATAGTCGGGCTTTCCTTTCCCATCGGCAAATCCGTGGAGTACAACCTGGAGTGCCTGGTCCTGAGTCAATGCCTGCGCCACTGCCGCCAATGATGCCGCATTCGCCTGATCGGCGGCGGGTTCCTTTGATCGTACGGAAAAACTGTTGAAATCGAACGTCACCGGCCCAACGGATTGGCTCGGAAGCGGAGCAGCCGGCGGGGCTTGCGATCGGCTGCACGGTTCCACGAGGTATCGCTTCATCCACGCATGCCACGGAGCGGGGGAATTGATGTCGCTTGCGTTGATGTAAACACCCCGCCCTTTCTTGGCTATTGCCCTGAGATAGAACCGTCCATCCTGAGCGTTCCCTATCTGGAAAGTATGGATCTCGACGTCGGGATTATTGCGGCATATCTGGTCCGCTATCTTGACGGGATCGGAATTGCATGATTCCACCCCCCCCCCGATGAGCAGAATAATACTCTTGCCTTCAGCGTCGGCCCTTATCTCGCTCGCGGATGCTCTCAACCCGGCCGACAAGGAACTTACTCCGTATGACACCGACCTTGGAAACGCGTTGATGAATTTCTCCGGATCCCAGGGTTGAATTGCCAAAACGCTCTCGGTGTTTTCGCATCCCATCCCCACCTTCAGTCCGTAGTGTCTCAGACCGACATTGAAAAAGCCGTCTGCGGTAACGGGCATGGCCCTTTCAAAGAAACGCATCTGTGCCAAGAGATGCTTGTAGCGATCCCTGTCTTTCATGAATCCCGAGGCATCGAACAGCACCAGTATGTTCGAAACTCTCTTGCAATCGTCGGCACGGATTGAGGAGGTTGCAGAAACGACCAGGATCACGGTCAGGCATAGAATCAGTCCTCTGTGGAACCAGTCCCTGAAAAAGGGTGCCATGACCTTCCTCCTGCAGTTCTAGTCACCGCAAACATGCGAGACTGGGTGATTTGGGTGGAATTAGCAGAGGATGGGAAGATTGTCAAGAATTATAATAAAATACCCTGCCGTTGGTGTGAGAACTTGACAACCGTGAGTCAGAATCTATTCTTGACCCATGGGAAATCTCCGGAGAGATATCGACGGCACTGAACAGCTTCTTCTGCTTGTTCTTGCTCTGGGTGCGGTCACCGGTTCTTTCATTTTGCAACCGACCGGCAACGGGAGTCTCGCCTTACCGATTCCGTTCACGGGAATTCAGGTGTATCTGCCGGAAATGTGTATGAGCCGCAGGGTGCTCGGAGTCTCATGCCCCGGATGCGGCCTCACGCGGAGTTTCGTTGCCGCGGCTCACGGAGATTTGGCTGCGGCGGTCCGATGGAATCCCATGGGACCGGTCCTGTTCTTGGTAGTCTTGTTCCAGATTCCCTACAGAGCCGTCAATTACCTGGGGCTGTGGCGTTTCCGTCCCTGGTGGATCCGCTTCAAGGCCGGCCTTGCCGTAACCGTGTGGCCGATCTGTGGAGGTCTTGTTGTCGCGTGGCTGATACGAATGCTGTGACCGGACCGGCATCCGACCTTGGTTCTTCGGAGTAGCCGGAACACCGCGTTGTAATCGTCTTTCCCTGATGCTCAGGAGGAGTCGATCGCCAAGCAGTGATTATCTTCAACATGTGGACTTCAGGTCCTCGCTGTGAATGACGGGGAGAAGGCAATCGGAATGGCGTTTGAAGGGGCGGCTTGTCATCGCAGGCAGCTGTGAGAGTCGGTGTGGGCGTCCACCGTGCCGACCGCTTCCGAGGCCTCCCAAGGGCTGTTAACCATTACCTCATATCTCCGAGCGTGCCCGGCAACCACGTGAAAATCGGGTGCGTCGAAATATTTCCGTCGTCTCTGCCGGACGACCAGACTGCAATGGAGGATTGCTCATGCTTGCCAAAAAAGTACGGGACGTGATGGTTTCCTTGAAAGACTATGCCGTGGTGCATGAAGACCAACCGCTGAAGGAAGCGGTCGCCATGCTCAAACAGGTGTATTGTCAGGTCGAGTCCGGTGCCTGCACGGAGGCGGGACACCGCGCCGTCCTGGTCCTGGGAGCAAACGACGAGCTTGTTGGAGTAATGGATTTTCGCTGTATACAAAGCGTGCTCATCCCCGAGGTTGCCGGCAGCCTCACTGAAAAATTGCGAAGCCTGGGCGTCTCCATAGCCTTTGCAGAGGCCGATGCACAAGACCTTGACGAGACTGCGGCGAGCTTTCGCTCGCGCGTGTTGAAAAACGCGGAGACCCTCGTCAAGGAAGTTATGTTAAAGCCTAAGGGCCTGATTGAAGCCGAAGACGATCTGCTCACGGCTCTCAAACTCATGCACCGGAATCGGATTGTGGTGCTGCCCGTTTTCGAAAACGAAAAACTCGTCGGCGTTCTCAGGGATTCGGATCTATTCCTCTGTGTGGCGTCCACTTTCATGGAATAGCCGAAGCTCCGTGCCCGGAGGTCTCTCGTTTCAAGTCTCTTTTAGGGGAACGAGAGAATGAAGGGTGACCGAACGTATGCAAGACGGTATTCTATGTCCGGCGGGCCGGGTAATCGGAGTACGCCGGTTTTATCCTTGATACCGAAACCGCGCCGAGACGTGTCCGCGCAGCACGCCGGCGCACTTGCCCGGGGCCGCCTTCCGCGGTTTTCCGGGTGAAATGAGTCTCGCCCAAGGTGCGGGTCGGCGTCCGGATCATTTCAAGGCCGCTCGTTGCACCTTCACTTCTATTGATCGCATGACTTGAAGGATGCCGTAACCCCGGCCGGAGGACTTATGCTGGAAACTCTGTTAACCGTATTCTTCGTTTCATTAATGGTAGTGGGGTGCCTCGTTACAAGCTCCTACTTCTGGGAATGGTTCTATCAGGTTCCCACATCACAGGACGAGACCGCTTTTTTCACCACCCGCGACGGGTGGCGTCTTGCCCTTCACAGATATCGACCACAGGGTGAGAGTGAAGGTCTCCCGGTGATTCTGTGTCACGGATTGGGCGGTAACCAACACAGCTTCGATCTTCACGGTGCCCCGTCCCTCGCTCCATACCTGAAGAGCTGCGGTCGAGACGCGTGGGTAGTGGAATTGCGGGGTTCCGGCGCAAGCGACCGACCCGGGTTATGCATCGCCAATTTGCCCTATTCATGGGGTTTTGACGATCACCTGGAATGCGACATACCCGCCGCAATCCATTACGTTCTCGAAAGAACGAGAGCCTCCGCCGTCCATTGGGTCGGCCATAGTATGGGAGGAATGCTGGCGGAAGCACACATCGCTCGCCACAACGACCATCGGATTGCATCAGTCACGGTCATCGGATCACCGGCCGACTTCTCGAAGATTAACAGACCCATTTTCCACCCACTTCTTCATTTCAGATGGGTCCTGCGATTCCTGCCCATCGCGCCCATGACGTTCATTGCAAAGGCCTCCATCCCGATTATTCATCGATTGCCTCTGGCTCTGCAGGGACTCTTCTACCCCCCCAACATCGACGCCGCAGTTGCCAAGAGGGTGGTGGCCATTGGCTCGCCCACGGTCATGTCGAGTCAATTGTGGCTCGACTTCGGCCGCTTCCTGGAAATGGGCAAGCCCGCCGACAAGAACGGAACTCCCTATTTGAAAGATCTTCCGGCCTCGGATGTACCCGTCCTCCTCCTCAGCGGCTCAAGGGACGCGATGGCACCTCCGGCTTCGGTTTGCGGTGCCGTTAATCCCGAGCACGATCAAGGGGAACGCAAATGCTTCACCTTCGGGAGGGACGCCGGTTGTAAGGAAGATTACGGTCACGTGGATCTTCTGGTGGGCACGAACGCAGAAACAGAGGTATACCCCGCTATTCTCGAATGGCTTAGAAGCCGAGACGATTCTTCCCATCAAGGAAGCGATAAGGCAAGGCCCCCCTGCCCCGCTTTGGACGAAGAGGTGTAAGGGGGGGATTATCATGCTCCCGTGGCGTTGGAATGCGCTGCCGTATTTGCTGAAGCAAGCGCTAGGGGACAGGCACCTGAATCCCGAACGGTCCCGGGAAGGACTGACAATTCGGCGGTAACTCAGGGAACTGGAAGGACACGATACCGCACGTCGGACACGGGGGGTACCAGGTCCGCGATGTCTTGGGCCAATAATCGAGATTGTACGGGTCCGGCGGCTCAGCAGCCTGAGCATTGTGAGGCAAATACGGATTGAGCATCTGACCCGACGCGACGGCTGCGGTCCCGAGAACCAGCAACCCCAACACTCCAGTCAGACAAATCATGCGTCTCGTGTTCATGATAAGGCACCTCCGGTGAGTCCTTCGAGAATGTGCCGGAAGCTCTGTACGAAATGAACCTCTGAAGGTTGCACTGAGTCCAAGCTCGGCAGTTCGTATCGGCGACGCTCTTCGACAGCCGGTACACGAACTGTAGTATATCCTATTATCCCTTTAAATGTCAATTGCCTTGACCTCAAAAATAAACTGGTTTATGAGACTATGCATTCGGATTCGGTGCGGTGTTCCACGCCTTTTTACTTGACTTGACCGAATAAACAGCTATATTCTTGCAGTTTACACTCGAAGGGACGGTCCGTCGCAGCCCATGAAGATTCGCATCGACGAGATTCCCGAAGCCGGACTGGAACTGGTCTTCACAGGAGATGAAGATGTCCTGGCGCCGGCGCTCGTTGAGCTTCAAACGCCTCAAGGAGTACGAATAGACCCTCGCATCAGGGGCTACGTAACGCTGTTTGAGAGTGGAGAAGAACTTCTTCTCTCAGCCCGTGTCCGAACGAGGATGCATATGTCGTGCTTCAGATGCCTTGAAGAGTTTGATGCGGACCATGAGATAGAAGTCGATCTCATGGTCCGCCGCAAGGATGTGGAGATTCACGGCGGAGACCCAATCGAGGACTCGACGGCAAACGAAGTGTGGACGGAAGGACCGGAACTCGACTTGGGCATGCTGTTGGCGCAGGAGTTTCTTCTTGAGGTGCCGATGAAACCGCTTTGTGCCGAGGATTGTCCGGGACTGTGCGCAAGGTGCGGAGCCTTGAAAGGCTCTGAGGAGTGTACGTGCCGGGAAGAAGATGACATCGATCCCAGGTGGCAGGTCTTGGCTAAGCTGAAGAAACAAGCACCTCGGTAACTGCGCGGCCATGCACCGAAGCCGCCTTTGAACAACCATTCTGCGTTGTTGGTCAATGGGCGGACAGGATCGGCGGCTACTGATGGAGAATGGGAAATTGACTTTTCCCCCGATTCCTCGGAGAATCGTGAGGGAACGTGCAGCAGGCTTATTAATCGTTCTCTTCGCAACGAATTGCCTCCGCTGCCTTGGACCAAGATGTTGACACGGCAACCGCGGACGACTCGCTGCACCCCACGGAGTGTAGGGAAGATCCAGCGTGACCGTTTCAACGTAGAATGATTTTCGCTCATAAGAGGATGTCAGATGCCTGTACCAAAGAAACGGGTCTCACGAACAAGAAGAGATAAACGCCGGACGCACAAGAAACTGGCCCCGGTTAATTTGAGCCGGTGCCCTCAGTGTTCGGAGCCGATGTTACCGCATCGAGTCTGTCCTTCGTGCGGGTTTTACAAAGACAGAACGGTCATAGAAACAGAGTCTTAAATCCGAAGACATGTCGATCGCCATCAGCACAGAGACTCTTGAATCAGCGGCGTTGATGTTTCCGGGGCAGGGTTCACAATATCCGGGAATGGGAGCGGATCTGGCTGCTGAGAGTTCAAAGGCGCGGGAGATCTTCCAGCGGGCAGACGATATCCTCGGGTATTCACTCTCGAGGATCATGTTCGAAGATCCGGGAGAAGAGTTGCTCCGCACCGTTCATACCCAGCCGGCCGTATTTGTGCACTCCATGGCCGTGCTGGGAGTCCTGAACGAGCACTACACGCACTCGCCGGTAGTCGCCGGGGGGCATTCTCTGGGAGAGTACTCAGCCCTGTGCGCGGCCGGAATTCTGGATTTCGATGACGCCCTTGATATCATCCGGATTCGAGCATTGGGAATGGAGCAAGCCCAGCCGGCCGGCACGTGCGGCATGGCGGCGGTCATCGGCCTCAAGAAGGACCAGGTGCGTGAACTGGTGGAGATCTGCCGAGGTGATGATGCCTTGGAGGCAGCGAACTTCAATGCTCCCGATCAGGTCGTGGTCTCGGGTTCAATGCCGGCCGTGACACGGGTGGTGGAAGCAGCCGGCACCCGGCGGCGCACCAAAGCCGTAGTCTTACCGGTTTCTTCAGCTTTTCACACCAATTTGATGGAACCTGCACGAGCTGCACTGAACAGCCGTCTCGAAGAGGTGACGTTCGGGGAGCCCCGTTTCCCTGTGATCGCGAATCTGAATGCACGGCCCTATCCGTCATCCCATACGGAGATTCGCCGAAATCTGGTCGATCAGGTGGTCCGACCGGTCCTCTGGGAGGATTGTGTATTCGCCATGAGGCAGAGTAAGCCATCCGTATTCCTGGAGATCGGCCCCGGCAAGGTTCTGTCGGGGCTGCTTCGGAGAATCGACAGAAAGCTTTCGGTTGCAGGCGTATCGGATGTCGCGAGTATCATATCGCTCAAAGGGGAGGGAGTGTGAACCGAGACGTTTCCCACTCCCTCTCTCTTGAGGGAAAGACGGCTCTTGTTACGGGAGGATCGCGCGGCTTGGGCCGGGCGATTTGTTTGCATCTGGCACGGGCCGGTGCCTTTGTCATCGTCAATTACGGAAGTTCCTCGGTCGCTGCGGAAGAAACCCTTGGCATGATTCGGGAGTCAGGCGGCGACGGGAGCACTGCACAATTCGACGTAAGGGATTCCGAGGCCGTTGATCGAGGCATCGCTGAAATTCTCGCCGATCGCAATGCCATACACAGTCTCGTGAATAATGCGGGCATCAGCATTGACGGACTTCTGGGCAGGATGAAGGATGAGCAATGGGCTGAAGTCATGTCGGTCAACCTCACCGGCACGTTTCACGTCTGTCGAGCAGTCGGCAAGCGAATGATCCGAAATCGCGGAGGGAGGATCGTCAACGTCGTTTCCACTGCGGGAGAAGCGGGAAACGCGGGGCAGGCCAACTATTCGGCGGCCAAGGCCGGACTCATCGGGTTGACTAAAGCCCTTGCCCGTGAACTGGCGCCTCGCAACATTCTCGTCAACGCAGTTTCACCGGGAATAATCAGCGGAGGCATGAGCGAGCAGCTCTCCCCAGAGCAACTGGACGCCATTGTCAATCACGTTCCTTTGGGAAGACTGGGCCTGCCTGAGGACGTGGCTGCAGCGGTGCTTTTTCTCTGTTCGGATATGGCCGGCTATGTGACCGGACAGGTGATTCGAGTTAACGGCGGGCTTTACATGTAGAGTGATATTGCCCCGGAACCCCTTATCCGGCAAGGGTTCTAGGACAAAGCCGAACTTGAATACGGACGAACCAAGCGGAGCGGAAAACGAAACACGTCGCGGAGGAGACCTAATATGGATGATCTTGAAAAGAAAGTCGTCGATCTCATTTCAGAAGTGCTCGTGGACGTCAACAAGGAAAATATCCAGCTCGATTCCAAGATCGTAGAGGATCTCGGTGCGGAATCATTGGACATCTACGACATGATTGCCCTTCTGGAAGACGAATTCGGCATGGAAATCACCGACGAAGAGGTTGAACAGATCCAGACCGTAAAGGACGTGGCAAACTTCATCCGGGACCACCACAAGGCTTCCTAAAGTCGGCGGACTAGTATTTTCAACTCGCGGGAGGATGACTTGCGAAACAGAGTTGTTGTCACAGGGATGGGGGTGGTGACGTGTCTTGGTTCCGGAGTAGCTGCGAACTGGGAGGCAGTCACGTCCGGCCGTTCCGGAATAGGACCTATCACGGCGTTCGATTGCAGCAAGTACTTCACCAGGATTGCCGGAGAAGTCCAGAGTGACTTCGACCCGCAAGGCTACGTTCCCGTCAAGGAATTTCGCCGCATGGACCGCTATCAGCAGTTCGCGATGGTGGCAACCGGTGAAGCGATAGCGGATTCAGGATATCCGTGTCCTCCGGAGCATCCATATCGGGCCGCCGTGGTAATCGGTTCGGGCATGGGCGGCCTCTCCACGATAGAAAAAGGGTCGGATATTCTCAGGGAAAAGGGCCCCAAACGAGTGTCGCCTCTTCTCATTCCCATGACCGTGATTAACCTTGCCCCAGGGATGGTTTCCATCAAATACGGATTCAAGGGTCCCAACTTCGGCGTCGTGAACGCGTGCACGTCGGGAGCCTCCGCCATAGGTGAGGCATATAGACTCATTCTCGAAGGCCGTTCGGACGTGGCGATCACCGGGGGAACGGAAGCCGTCATCACGAAATTGTCCATTGCCGCGTTCAACTCTTTGCGAGCCTTATCAGAGCGCAACGATGAGCCCGAGAAGGCATCCCGTCCCTTTGACGTGCAGAGGGACGGTTTCATCATAGCTGAGGGAGCCGGCATACTTGTCCTCGAATCTCTCGAGTCGGCCTCGGCACGGGGTGCCAAGGTCTACGCTGAGATTATCGGCTATGGGGCCACGGACGACGCGTACCATTTCGTCATGCCCGACCCGGACGGTGAAGGAGCTTACCATGCAATGAAACAAGCGGTGGAAGAAGCCGGCTTGGACGTTCGTCAAATAGGCTACATCAATGCCCATGGAACCTCCACCGAGTTGAACGACATTATGGAAACGCAAGCCATCAAGAAGCTTGTGGGAACCCACGCGAATGATGTGGCCGTCAGTTCCACAAAATCCATGACCGGCCATCTCATCGGGGCTGCAGGAGCGGTTGAGGCGATCTACACCATTATGGCCATACGGACGGGCATCGTACCCCCGACCATCAACCTGGATAATCCCGATCCCAAGTGCGACTTGGACTATACGCCCCACGTCGCGGTAAGCAGGGAAATAGAGTACGCCTTGACCAACAGCTTTGCATTCGGCGGTCAAAACGCGTGCCTTGCGATTAGGCGAGCATGATGCCCGTGTCCGTTTCGCTACGCTGTTCGCTGTACCTGCCGGAAGTGGATATTTACCGTATTTGAACGTGTTACACTATCAACATCTAACCCTGCCGGAGAGCACTCGACCCGTAATCTGACCCGAAACGAGAATCTCGCCGTGTCCTCGCCGTTGGTTATGAAGGAAAGCCATGAGCCCGCTCGAGCAGACCGACCCGCAAGTCTTTCAGATTATCGCCGATGAACAGGAGCGCCAGGAAGGACGCCTGGAGTTGATCGCATCGGAGAATTTCGCCTCCAAAGCCGTAATGGAAGCCCAGGGCAGCGTCCTCACCAATAAGTACGCGGAGGGCTATCCCGGCAGACGATACTACGGCGGCTGCGTCCACATGGACGTTGTGGAAAATCTGGCACGCAAGCGTGCCCAGGAACTCTTCGGAGCCGATCACGCCAACGTTCAACCCCACTCCGGAACCCAGGCCAACATGGCCGTCTATTTCACCGTCATGAAGCCTGGAGACACTTATCTGGGAATGGATCTCCGCCACGGCGGCCACCTGTCGATGGGGCACCCAAAAAACTTCTCCGGGACGATATATCACGTGGTGCCCTACTCGGTTCGCAACGACGACCACAGAATAGACTATGATCAGGTGAGAGATCTTGCCCGGAAGCATCGCCCGAAAATGATCATTGCCGGCGCCAGTGCCTATCCCAGGATAATCCACTACGACATTTTCGCAGACATCGCCCGGGAGGTCGGCGCGGTACTGATGACCGATGTGGCCCACATTGCGGGCCTCATTGTCGCGGACCTGCACCCTTCGCCCGTGCCGCACGCGGATTTTATCACGACGACGACTCACAAAACTCTGAGAGGTCCCAGAGGCGGCATGGTCCTGTGCCGCAAGGAGTACGGCGGAGCCCTTGACTCGTGCATCTTTCCCGGAATGCAGGGAGGCCCCTTGATGCACGTCATCGCCGCCAAGGCCGTCGCACTGGCGGAGGCCGCCACCCCTGAATTCCGTTCCTACCAGGAACAAGTCGTACGCAATGCCAAGGTGCTGGCCGACGCGCTTATCGAGAAAGGATTCAAGCTTGTTTCAGGAGGAACCGACAACCATCTCATCCTCGTGGACCTCACCGACCTGGGAATCACCGGTATGGACGCTCAGGAAGTGCTTGAACAAGCCGGTGTCACGGTAAATAAGAATTCCATTCCCTTTGACCCGTTGCCGCCTACCAAAGCCTCCGGGATTCGAATCGGTACGCCGGCCGTGACGACCCGCTCCATGGGCGAGCACGAGATGCGCATGATTGCATCTTTCATGTCCAGAGTCTTGACAAATCCTTCAGATGAAAGGATTATCGCCGGGGTGAAGGAAGAGGCCGCTGAATTGTGCCGCCGATTTCCTCTCTACGTCCGACACTGAAACGGTAACATCCTATGAGTTCTTCCGAACAAAAATCGTGGTTCGTTTCTTGGTTTCCCAAGAGACGATTCGATCCTGACTTTCCGGTGGCATTCTGGTTCGCAGGCCTTTGGTTTTACCTCAAGGGTTTCCTGTACCTGTGCTACCTCTACATGATCGGTACGGAACCCCCCCCATACACCACCTCGGAAATCGTCGAAGCCTTCTACTTCGGCATTGCTATTGTCCCGGCACTTTGCGTGGGGGCAGCCTTATGGAACGAGAAGAAATGGATCGTCATTCCAGCCATCTTGTTCCTCGTGGTCGACACGCCTCTGCTGCTTTTCCACGTTCTCAGATTGGCCGAAGCCGGATTCCTCGAATCCGGGCTTACCCGAGCCCTGGAGTTCGGTAGTCTCGTCCTCAACGTGACGGCACTCGGCTCGCTCATCAAATACCGAGCCGTATCCGGAGAGGCGAGTCTCTCCAGCGGTTAGGCCTACCCCGGCGTTTCCACAGGATTATGGCCGGTGCCGGGACGAGTGACCGGTATCCGAAATCGATTCCCGTTCAAGAGAGTCAGGGCAGGTTCACAGCCTGCTTTGTTTTAGAGCCTTAGTGCTTCGTTTCCTAAATACCGGTGTCGTATTCAAGGCAACGATCCCTGCTTTGGTAGCGCCGGCCTCCGTGCCGGTATTCTTCACGCGCCCGTCAGGGACTCCAGATTGGCTCAGACGTCGGGGCCTTGCCGAACATCCTGATGAATGCGGCACCGTATTTGCGCCAACGAGCACTAAGGGGGACGGGGGGGATTTGCCCGCGAATGAATCCGACCTCTGCATTGCGGAAGAGACTTCCGGCTATACTCTCTCCACGGCCTGCCCCTTCAAGCCTGAAGACGACGAACATATACCGCATCTCGATAAAAAAGTATTGACAAATTATCCTTATTTTTGGTATGTTACTTTCAATTCTTGAAGCAAAATCTCAAGACGAGAACTTCAACACTCCTTTACCTCCTACCGCCGGGTTTAATTCAACCCGGCTTTTTTTTACGCGTCCGGCACACGCCTGTCCGCCAACTCCTCGAGAGACTTAATCAGGCGTGCCAGTGTTTGGTTAACCGGTGTCGGTACGCCGACCTTCACGCCCTCCCTTGCAACCGCCCCGTTAATGAAATCGATCTCGGTGCGTCTTCCGGCACGGATATCCTGAAACATGGAATTGATATTGGGCGCGGTGCCGGCACAAACTGCGACAACGCGGGCCTCAGGATCGTCGAAGATGAGTTCGATGTTCTTGGTTTCAATGACCTTCATGCACTCCTCGACAACCTCATGAATCAAGTCCTTCCCGGCTTCCACGGCGGGTAGGTCTCCGTTGCGGACCCGGAGCAGCGTTGCGGGAGCATTGATGCCTGCATTGATGATCAGCTTGGACCATACGCAGCCCACTGCGTTTTCCACGACATGAACCGGCCCGCCGTTCATCTTGCCCAGAGACTCCCCCACCTGCCGCGTTCGTTCTCGAATGATGCCGTCCGCCTCTCCGAAATGTGTGTCGCCGAACCCGGTGTGGCGGTACCTCCCTGCCCCGAGGGTCATAGCACCCATAGTGGTTGTTCCCAGCAACACGCGTCCCGGGAAGGCCGCGTCGAGTATCTCATAATTGCCCACCCCGTTTTGCAGGGTCAGGGCCGTGCCTGCGGGGGAGAGTACCTGTTCTACCACGGGAACCGTGGATTGGGTGTCGTACGATTTCACAAGGACGATGGCGAGATCGACTTCCCCCGCTTCGCGTGCATCAGAGACAATGTTCGGGTTCACCTTTCGCTCGCCGGACACGCCTTCCAACCATAACCCCTGTTCCCGTATTAAGCGAACCTCTTCCGGATCGCGCTCGATAACCACTACATCGCACCCGGCTTCCAACAGGAGACTCCCGATGACCGACCCGAGAGCTCCGGATCCAACGATGCCGATTCTCATATGTCCACCTTTCCCGAACGTGATTCCACCCGCACTGGGAGTGCAATTGTTCTGCGACCTTCTCGCCGGACGCAGTATAACAGAAGTGCTCCCGACGGAATAGCCGTCTGCAGGATCCTTGACGGAATTGGGACGTCACCGATCCTTTTGGACGGTCTCCTGTCGTCTTAGTACTTTCTCGAGGTTTTTCCGAGCGTCGCCATAGCCGGGTTCGAGTTCCAATGCCCTTCGAAAATGACGCACGGCTTCCGGAAATTCTCCGGTCTTGACCAGCGCTTCGCCAAGTGCATTGTGGGCCGGGTAATGGCCGGGGTTGAGCCGCAACACCTCTCTGTAGTGTTCTCTGGCCGAATCGACGTCCCCAAGGGCGGCCATTGCATCCCCCAGGCCGTAATGTGCCTCCACCAGGTTCGGTGTTATCTCCAGTGCCTTTGCGTACTGCCCGGCGCCTTGCCGAGCATCTCCCACAGCGCGATAGGCGTGGCCGAGATGAACATGCGCCAGTGCGAGCCTGCCGTCCCGTTCAAGGGATCTCTTCAAATAGTCTATGGCCTTTTCAGGTTCTCCCGACGCAAGGGATGCGATGCCCAGATTTGCGTACGCTCCCGCAAAATCCGGCTTCAATGCGAGAGCCTTTTGAAAACTGTCCTTGGCTTCGGGAATCCGGTTGAGTCGGAGGAGCGCGGCTCCCACATTGTTGTACGCCACAGCGGAATCAGGCGCTGCATCGACCGCCCTTTCATAGTGGCTCAGAGCCTCTTGAACCTTTCCCTGCCCCAGCAACATATTGCCCAACCTCGTATGGGCTTGCACGGAAGCCGGGTTTATCTCAATTGCCTTTCCATAGGCCGCACCTGCTTCCGACGGTTTGCCGTAGCGCTGCATTAAGTTCGCTATCCGAATGTAAGGCTCGGCCGAACGCGGAATCAGATCGCGCGCTCTCTTGTACTGTTTGATTGCTTCCGACGGTTTCCCCAATTCCAGATAAGCGTTGCCCAGTTCCATGTGAGCCTTGGCCGAGTCGGGTTTGAGTTTGATTGCCTTCCGGTAGTGTTGGACTGCTTGGTCCGCCCTACCCTGCCCCAACATTGCGCTGCCGAGGTTACCATGGATCTCGTGTGCTCCCGGTTCAACGGCAAGAGCCTTCTCGAACAGAGCGATTGCCTCGGAGTACCTCCTTGCCTTCATGAGTTCGATCCCATAATTGGAGAGGATATGAAGGTACGATCGTTTCTGGATGTCTCCGGACAGCGGAGGCAACCTCAGGTAGCTATCCTGCCAAAAATTAAACGGATTCCACCGTGCGGCATGCAAGCCGGTCACCACGCCGAGACTCACGACGAGGAGCACTGCGGCCGGCATCGCCGAGGCCCACGCGGTGCGTTGGGGAATCTTGCCCGAGGACCACGAGCCGACGAGCAGCAACGCCTGCCCCAACAACAGCAGAACCCCCGCCATGGGCAGTATGGCCCTGTGTCCGAAGAATAGATATTGTGGACTCAGAACGAGTTCCGGCGTGAGTACCACCAGCGTGAAGAGGATGCCAAAAGCCGTTAGCGGTAGGCGGCGAACCGTCGCGATACCGACCAGCAGCATCCCAATCAATCCCGCACACGCAAGGATGGTTGACGGAGGGGCCCATAGAGAGCGGGAGATGATTTCCGCTCTGATAAGCTGCACGCCGGCCGCAAACGGTGCCAAGATCATGGCCAGGTACGAGAAGAAGACCCGGGACTCGGTCATGAGTACCTGAACAGGGGTGAGGCCGCTCAACAGATAGTGTTGATGCAGACGTTTCATCACTCCCTGGGGTTCGAGGCTCGTGGCCTCGTGCAACGTGTGAGCCGTAAGGAGATACGTGAGCAGCGCCGGCAACGTCAACAGCGCGATAACCGCCGCTTTCTTGACGAGGTTGGCAAACGATTGCCGGAACAGTGTTGCCTCAGCCAGAAGCAAGACGGCAGGTACCGTCAGCACGTTCTCTTTGCACAACGTCCCGGCCGCCGCCAATACACTCACCAGCGCGTATGTGAGTCCATTTGGAAGTCTGTCCGATCGCGCCGCAACATAGACCGTTACCGCTGAGAAATAGAAGAAGCAGGCCATGCATGCCGTCCTCTGCCACGCATAGAGGACTACCAGGCTCTGGAGCGGATGCACCACGAACAACAACCCGAGGAACCAGGCGACGCCGATTCGTTCCCTACGGGAACCCGGTATCGGCAGACCGGGAATCAAGAAGATCACCTGGATCATCAGCACCAGGGCCAGGCCTGCACCGGCCATGATCAGAGCGTTGACCACCCGAAAGTAATAGGGGCTCATACCTGTCAGCAAATAGTTCAGGTAAAAAGAAACCAATGTGAACGATCGCTCGGGCACGATGCGCACCACTTCCGCCAAGTCGTGCCGAGCAAACGAACGAATATTGTCGCTCAGAAACGTCGAATCGTAGAGGAAAGGAGATCCAAAGCCTTTGTGATGGAGGAACAATGCGACCACAGCAAAGGCTGCGAAGCCGCAAAGAAGTTCCAACGGACGTGCGATTCTTTCTCGGTCCGTACCACACACCGTGATGCCGTTCGACATGTGTGCAGTGGCGATTGTCTCAGTCATTCAATATCCTGTAAACGTGCACGTAAAGCTCTTTCATAGGAGAGAATCGCCTCCCCGAAAGCAGGTGCGGCCCGCTCTTCAGGCTATCGGAGTGACGGCTCCAATGAATGTCCCGGCGTCTTAGGTTCTGAATGTAAACGTTCACGGCACCGGACGCAACCGTTTGGAATCACGATGGGGCAGATCCGGAATTCCTTGGATCACTCCAAAGGACGCAGCAGATTATCGTCTCGTACATCGCGGTCTTACCTTATCCCCATGATTTTTGAGGCATCTTTGATATGCTCCCGGAGAACCGGTCGTGGTGTTGCCCCCTGCTGAATAAGTGCACCGCTTCACAGAGCGGCTAGAGCCGCAACCAAATGGCGATTGCAATCACCGGCTTTGCGTACGACCTGGGGTTTCGCAAGTACCATTGTACTAGGCAGGGCATCCGGATGTTGCTCCTAGTCCTAAGCGTCGGGCGCAACCAAACCGAAATTCAGGAACCAATTTCCGAAGAAATCTTCGCGGCACGACAAGAATTTCGGAGATAGTAGTACAGATACGGTCGGGTATTCCGGACCGAGCGGACGATAGGTGGATTCAACGTTCCGGATCCATCGTACACGGAAGTCGCCCTCCGATCCCCCCCGTCAACGGGGGGAAGTTTTTTCTCCCTTAGTGGGACGGGCATCTTGCCCGTCATCGGAATACTCTTCTCGTATCTCACGATTCTTCGCGTGCGGCTTCATTGACGCCTTTTCCTTGCCTCTCTATATCCATTAGGTTACAGTAAGTTAGAGTGACACGTCCAATAGTGGACGGCGACATCCCGGCGGCATGATCGTGTTGTCAAGGTCAGTGCGGCAAAGAGCCTGAAAGGGATGCCGGTACCACGCGGTAGGCGCATGGATCAGAGCAGTAAGCCCAAATATGAGAAACCGTCACTGATCGCATTCGACCTCTTGCCGGTTATGAGCCAGCAGCAATGCAATCCTGTGGGAAGTGTTCCGGTGGGTCGGCAGTGCATGCACGGGAATTTGGCCGAAGGCAAGTGTCAAGCGGGATCGGTCGCGAGCGGTTCCCAGTGTCACGGGGGATCGAGTGCCGGGGGGAAGTGCCAGGGTGGGAGTGTGCCGAGCGGAAGATGCGACGGAGGAGCCGCACCCCATTAGCACAAGATCTTTGCCGGCGGGGATTCCTGATCATGCTGCGGGGGGGGGGCTCGGCGGCTTACAGAGCCAAATACGGAAACTCGGTGAGGAAGCCGGCAAACGGTAATGGTGGACTACGAGTAGTCGGCGCTCGCCCCGTTAATCCGACCCGCGTTGTTGCCCCGGCTGAGAAAGGAGTCCGGCGGCCGATTGCCTGACTCCTTTTGCCAGTTCGTCACTTGTTAGGTTCTTCCGTGTGTCCTCACCGCGAACCTTCCCTGTGGAAAGATCCTTCATCTCCGCGGTCACCTCGAACAGATCTCCGCGCTTCCGAACGGTAAACAGCACGACCTCCCCCACATCGAGCTTGGTCCGGAGGCCTTCCAGAAATTCCTTCGTTGTTTCCGCCTTTATCGCGCCGTCGGCCACCGCTTGTTTGAGCTTCGTGGGCGCAACGAAATCCAATTCCTTCTTCCATGCTCTTTCCGGTCTGAGAGCCTGGTAGAGGGAATCTATGAGAGCTTGCTCCGGGGGCGTCTCAAAGCCTTGAAACTGAATAATCATTGCGACTCGGCTTTTGGGAATTTGCTTCAAGAGCGGCCCCTTCCTCAATAGGCGTCCCGGGGCCATCAGCTTGAGCCGCGGGGTCTTCCACTGTTCCGAACTCAGCCCAATGATCGGTTGCGGCGCGCCGTGGGGATACACGAGGACAAGGACGAGAATTGCCGTGACCGCGGTGGCCAAAGCCGCCACAGGCACGTTCATGAGTGATGCCGTCCAATGCTGCATCACCGAGAGCACACCCTTGACCACTGAGGACAGTCCGTGAACGGCAGCCAAAGGCAGGTTGAAGATCCCGAAACCCACCTTTGCAGCAGCACCTTTCAGATGAGGTTGACCTTCCGACTCGCGGGTCTTCGGCGTGCGGGAGATTTCTCCCGAAATCGATTGAACCGACGCATCGTGGCTCACTTCCGGTGCCTCCCGCGTCGGATATGATCCGACCCTCCTCAACTCCCTCAACCCTTCGACGAGAAGGTTGAATTGAGAACCGATTTCCGATCCCGGAGTCCGTTGGTCACGATAGTAGGAGAAGGCTGCCGACAGTTGGGTGATCTGAAGTTTTTCAGCGAGCAGTTCATGGGCTGCCGTCTGGTCCATATAGCGTTGCATCAGATGAGGGTCATTGCATTCATCCGATGAGGGCAACCGGAAAGTAGCCGTGCCGAAATGCGCGCTCAAATCGGATTCGACCGGAAGCTCCTCCAGGTAACTGAGGGGACAAAACCAGGGTCCGGTAAGACGTGCCTTGGCCTCATGCTGGACTCGCAGTGAGGATTCAATAGCGTCGAGAACTCTCTCCACGTCTTCCGCTCGCCTCTGGGTGCCTACCGGACCGACGAACAGTTGCTTAACATCGCGCAGCTGATTCACCAAGTCGGTCTCCTCCACAGGGTCAAAGCCCAGGAGATCACCGGCGTCGCAAAACGGGTCCTGTCTGAATTCTTCCGATGGTACGTCGTCAGGAGACCGTCTCTTCCCGGGAAGCGTCCGCAGGTTGTCCTGAGCAAGCTGCACCGGCGGCATTTTGTTCGGATCGGTCAATCCCTTACCGGATTCAAGGATGCCGGCGGCGGTAAGGTCCTCGCAGGACCTGACAATGGCATGCACCGTGCCGGCCACGGCCTGATGATATATGTAACGGACATCATCCATCATCCCGGGTCCGGAGAGGTATTTCCACCAGAACCCGGTGTCCGCCTGCAGTATCTGCCGCCAACTCAATCCCGTGGAGAGCGTCAACCGGTTGGCAGTCCTGATGCTCATCTCATGGACAAAAGTTTCTACGTCAAAGCGTCCTTTCATAGGCCCGTCGATCTTAGTGCGCGACGGTGCAAAGGGTTCCTCCGTAAGAAAAGTCTGAACCATGATCGGGTCGAGTTCTATCTCCCGGTTGTAGATCTTGCTCTGAACATAGTTCTCCCAGATGGGGTGGCCGAATCCCAGAGCGGGTCTCACGTGCTGTATCGAACAGGAGTCGACCGCTGCATGCAACACGGGGCCGAGGATTTGCAGACCAACGAGGTGGGAGTTGGGACCTCGCACTTCCAGCGGCTCGAAGTGATGCAGAATGAGACTGGAGTAGTAGAAACTCGTCAACGCGGTCCAGGAAGCGAATTTCACGTCCCGCACTTTGCGCGCCATATGGCTGGCCCATTCACCTGATTCCCGCTCCCAGAACGGTTTCAACCTCCCCAAGACCGGGGAGTTCTCCACGTCGATACGCGCCTGCAGATAGTCGGATGCCCCCAGCATGATCAACGAGTCGAGCCCTTTTTGGGACGATAGGTCGTACGTATAACCTTCGGCACCCGACCAGATCTTCTCCTCCTGAGGAAAGGGATTGATGAAATGATCGAATGCGGTGAAAACGCGGCCTCCAAACCCTGTGATACTCCGCTTGGCCCCAAAAGGAAGGGTCGGTATTTCGAGAGCCAGATCACGATATTTGTCGGTGTGCCAGGACTCGAAGCCCGCCAAATACTCTACCGCGGTTCGGCCTACGGGTATGTCTTCAACCGGTTTGTCCTCGCCGTACGCGATCTGGAGAGTCTGCAACGCCTTCTTTTGTGATTCATCCCCGTGATTCTTGATGAAATCAACCGCATCACAGACCACCCAGAAGTGGACTCGGCTGTTCATGCGTGGTCTCCCTCCTTCATGTGAACATCCACGGCTTGGAGATTTCTACAAGCCACAACGAATCATGAAAGTCCTCGGCATTGACAGGCCCGTAGGGGCAGGCCCCTGGAAACTATCTCAAAATTGGCAGATCGAAGTGAATCGTGCCACGACTTCCGATGCGCCGCGAGTTTTGAGACACTCTCCCTGTGCCTGCCCGGGCACCCACAGGGGGGTGCCCCTACAAATCGGGGCCGTAGGGCGGGCTATACCCGCCGTCTCCCCGGCGTAGGCCGGGGTCCCGGACTAGAAGACCGGTTCCCGGCCTACGCCGGGAAGACGGTTCACGATATGCGACCGTATTTCCGAAATCGACTACTCAGTGTAAACGTTTCTAGTCCTGTAAATCAGTATAGACAAGCTCTTAAAGCGCATCAAGAGGTTCGCTGACCGCCCGTCAACATTTAGGCGTACAGGACTCTCGGCAGGAGATTGCTCATGTTGCGGTTTGGTTGCACCCGACGCCCGGCAGCCGGGAACAACGTCCGGATCCCCTGCGTCGTACGCCGGCACTTGCGAATCTCAAGGTCGTGCGTGACGCCGGTGTTTGCAATCGCCATTTGGTTGCGGTTCTAACCGCCTCTGCGTGATCTGCCGAATTCCATGCACGTCACTCGCTCCTGGCACCCAGTTTCAGACCGGTGTCTTTCTGCAGCCGCATCAGCGCAACTTCAATGTTATAGTCCCGAATATTCAGGCCTTTTGACAACGCCACGATTTCCCCATCCTCCATGCCGATCTCCGAGGCCATGATCTCCTTGGCCTGCTGCAGGCCGGCAAGGTTCACCGGAAATCCGGACCAGAGGTTCCAGGATCGAAAATAAACCACCCAATGAAGCTTTCCGTCCATTATGCGCGTGTCGACAAGTCTCATGCACGGGCTCGAGCCGTCCTCGTCCTCGTAGAAAAACACGTCTTCCGGCCTGCCGACCTCCATGCACATACGATTGGTGCGTGGCCCGTGTTTCTTGTAGTAATCAATGACGAATTGCCACGCAATCTGCAACCGCTCCCCGTACGTATAGTGTTCCCCCGGTGCTTTTTCAGGTGAAAGCAGATAGGGCATGTACTCCGCGAGATACTTTTCGTCGGCCACCGGAGGAAGGTTCAGATGCTCGGGGATCTGGGGCAGCAGAGGGCGAACCCCCGGATGCCTTATGTGAACCATGACCATGTCAAACTCAATTCGATCAGCGCCGGGGTTCGAGCCGGTATCCACGGTATATCTTCGAGCGGCCCCATTGGGTTTTCGTGATTCTTCGATGAGCGTATAGAGGCACTGAAACCACGCGTCGGGGATGGTGGTAGCGTCAATGACAGTCGGCTTCATGGCGGACCTCCTTGAGTGTCCTCGGCGATCATTCGTTTCCATCGTTACCGGTGATCGCGTGAGATCATATCCGCGTGAGGATGCATGTCAAATCCTTTTCGTACGTCTCCGTGGGAGATCCGTTGCCGAACCGCCTACGGGTGATTTAGAGCGACCGGGTTTCGGCGGCAAGGTTGGTCTTCGTATACCGGGAGATCCTCTTGGATAAGGGTGCGAATGTCAATCAAACGGTCGGCAACATTGTACAGCTTATAGCGACCGCTTTGCTTGGGAACGAGAGCACAATACGCAGCCGAACTTATGAATTGGGAGTACTGAGTAGACGGTTTCATAAATACGGTCACGCATTTCGGCCGTGTGGCGGATGCATGGATTACACGTTCCGGATTCGCCATCCCCGGAAGCCCCCCGTCAACGCTGAGCGTGTCCCATATTTTTTTGCCGGCAACCGTAGGAATTGGCTGACAATTGGCCAATCGCTTCGAGGTGCCTGCCGGCGAGTGCCCCGAAGGGGCTCACCTTGAATAGCCACGGGTTTTCAACCCGTGGAAAGGGTCATCCACCCAATTCTCTGGACCGGCCCTGAAGGGGCCGACCAATCACGGTACCTCCCAATTGTTAGTCCCGTTAGCCCCCGTCAGGGTCCATAACTATTTATTGTTGTTCATCGTTTCCATGGGTTGAAGTCCCGCGGGACGCGGGACTGTCGCACAGGCAGGGCCGGGGTGAGGGCTTCCGATTCGCTGCCGTACTTGTGCAACGGAGTAATTAGCTCCGGAATCCGGATTCACGCAATTCGATAGACGGTCCCGTCGAAAAGCACCACGCCCCTCTTCACCAGCCTTTCCAAGTGCTTCCCCATGAGGCATCGCTCGCCCAAAGCAAAAAACTCGCGAGGCTCACGGTTCTTCCCGTAAACCAGCCCGGCATCCGTTATTTCATTCATGGTAGCGGGTTTCTGCAGAAATTCCAGCAGTTTCTCATCGCGGTTGTCGATGACCTTGAGGTACCTGTTCCAGCGCTCACCGGGTTCGGTCTCAAATATCCCCTGTTCATGGGCCGCTATCCACGTCTTCGCAGGAACCGCACGCAAGCGATTCACAGATTCTATGGTTTGGTCAATGTTGGAGCCCACGTCTCCATACCATGGGCCAAAGGCGGTCAAGTCGTAATCGCCAAGGAACAGCACTTCCTGCTCCCTGAAGAAAAGCGAGCAGTGGCCGGGCGTGTGCCCGGGAGTTGCAAGCACGTCAATGGTTATTCCGCCAAGATCGATTCGTTCTTCCGGTTGTATCTGCCGAGTGGGCGTTCTGCCCCGGAAATGAAAACGATCCACCAATATGGGGACCCAATAATCCTTCTCCGCCTCAGTGATTCCATATGCTTCACAGAAGCCGGCCAAATCGCGTATCGCCGGAGCATCCAGCTCCGATATCCACAATTCCTTGTCGTCGAACAAATCCAGGTGCATCAGGTGATCTTCGTGCCAATGGGATAGCCAGGCCACATCAACTCCGGGGCTTCCGAGCAGATCTTGAAGGCGTTCTCTGTCCGACGCCGGATCGATGACAACTCGCAGATCCGCTTCAACATAGAGGGAATTGCAGTAAGGATACCTGCCTGAATTCTTACCGGGTATGAATAATAGGGGTCCGAATCTGTGCTTCGTCAACGTTACTTCCCTTCGTGGTTGTTGAACAGTGATCTCTATGCCGTAGTTGCACCATCACTCAGAAGCGGATGTCCGGAATTCCGAGAACATGCCGATGCAACTCGATAACTTGAAGCCCACGGCAAGAAGAACCTGTCATCATCAGGTGCTTACGTAGCGTATGATGTAGGATATTGTCCGCGTCATTTATGACCTTGAGCTATAGTAAGCGCTCAATGAGATTGCAAGAGTTAAATGCCCCCCGGCAAAGCCGGGGGCTTACCATGGTGTTGGTTGTTTCGCTACGGACCCTGGGCCTCCTCGAGGGATTTCCCGAGCGGAGCCCGGGAACACTGGAGAATCGACCTCGTCGCAAGATTGGAGTCAACAGCATGCCGGAATCAACGCCGGTGAACGAGCCGGACAGATTGACAGTGATAACCAGCTGAAATACTTACTACGCGCAATTTCTCACAATCAAAAAGACCTGTCCCAGAAATGATGGTACACGACCCGGCTTCCGGCATTGAAAAAAAATCATTGTTGAGAAGCCCTTTCGGGTGTATTCGTCATTATGATGCGGTATTACCCAAATCAGAAGAATATCGGATAAGGGTCCGCTACAGTACCATGAATTAACGTGTGATGAGAGGTTCCTGCTGCATCAACTTGCTCAACAGACCGACGATACGTCCACAGATCGAGAAATCCGGGACGAGGCTGCTCCGACCGGAGAAGAGCCTCAACAGGACGAGATCGTGAATCCCGAACCTGTTCCAGGGAGGCACTCCAGGTGGTGGGGTGTCGTCAGGAAGTACTTCATCGAGCCGTTCGTGGGTTCAACGAACCCGCCGTGGTTTGATGCCCGCGGAATCGCCGTGGGACTCGCCGTGGGCTTCGGCGTGCCCGTCGGTGCACAGTTGGCGGCCATGGGATTGCTGCGCGCCGTCTTCCGCTATAATACGGTGATTGCGTTTGCCTTTTCATGGGTGAACAACCCGTTCACCATGATCCCCATGTACTATGGTTATTACTATCTTGGTTCGCTCATGTTGGGCAAGCCGGTCACCTTGACCGGCGAGACGTTCAAGAAGATGATGGCGCCCATTGTACATGCCGATCATTTTTTGGAATCTCTTCAGCAGTTCATGTACTTGGGCTTTGACATACTGATCCGATGGGGACTCACCTCACTCGTCCTGGCCGTAACGTCGGCCACCCTGGGATACGTGATCGGTTTGCGCGTTCAGCGAGCGCATTGCCGACGCAAGGCCGAGCAAATGGGACTCACGTACGACAAACTCCTGACAAAATTGGAACAGTCCGCCAAGTTCGGGAACAACAAGTCACACTGATCCCTCCCTTCTCGATTCACTGTCTCGAATCCACGTAAGTTAAGGAATTAGAGGAATTCCGCACCGGCGGGGATCGCGGAAAGACCTCGAATCCCGCGGAGACGCGGGACGGTTTGCTCCGCTCACCACATCCTGCAATGCTCTCGGCGCCCCAGAGATGCGCACAGTGATTGTAGGGGCAGGCCCCCGGAGAGTGTCTCAAAATTGGCAGATCGAAGTGAATTCCGCGCTGAAGGCGGGATGAAGTGGATTTCAGAGGAAATCCCCCCTAACCCCCCTTTATTAAAGGGGGGACTGGCTGTTACCCCCCCTTTGGCAACTGACTCTGCCCCGTACGTGACGCCGTCATTATGGTCACTCTCTCTGAACGAATGCAGGCATTCCGATCTTATAGAACAGAACCATGTCCAAGAGTCGCTCCAGACCGCGCCAAACGGTTGTGGGGCCGGGATCTCCGTCCCTTTTTCGGTTCAAGAAGCCCCCGAGAGTCGCTATGGCGATAACCGCCCAGATCAAGCAAGGCACCTCCTCCGGATGCGGCCGTTGCTTGTCAACGGCCCACAATACCTTCCATTCGTCCTCGCTCAGAATGACGTCGCAGGGGAGATTGGGCGTTTCACGCCCTTGCATTACCAGACGAAATACCCGCCAACCCACAACCATATCTATGGCTAAACATGCCTCGAGGCGGTCGGCAGTGTTGAGCCTTCGATCCTCAATACGACATCCGCTTTTCAGAATGCGATGGTAAATCTCAATGTTCCAGCGGATTTCGTACCAACGCAATATCTTGAGGGCGTGTTCAAAGGAAGTTACTTCTACCGTGGTCAGAAGCATCCACTCAACCGGCTCCGCATCACTAGGAACTCCTATCTCCCGAGCGTAAACCGCCCAAACCTT
>CAXXIU010000012.1:0-48390 GCA_963675835.2 Desulfomonilaceae bacterium | reverse complement strand
ACATGTGACCGAACTTATGAAATGCCGCACTTAGTAAGCCGTGCCCGCATGTGTGAAGCCGACTACACGGCACCCTATTTCAAGCGCAAGCGTTTGGATGTTCCAAGAAAAGGTGCAGCGCGGCAATCATCACTGCGCCGTTGATCCGGCCCGTCCGAATGTAGTCCCGAATCTCATCCAAAGGTACGAGAACCGTCTCGATTTCTTCCGTCTCATCGGGATTGAGTTTTCCCGTGGGCACGGCGTCTCGTGCAAGGAACACGTAGAAACGATTGGTAAACAGAGCGGGCATGGGGTTCATGCATCCAAGAAGTTCCAGCGTATCGGACCGGTATCCCGTCTCCTCTTCCAGCTCTTCTCTCCCACTCTGCTCAGGGGTCTGCCCTTCTTTGACGAGACCTCCGGGAGGCTCCAACGAGAGTTCTCCGCTCCCGTGTCGGTATTGTCGCACCATCACAAGCTTGCCGTCCGGCGTGACGGCGATCACGGCTACCCAGTCCGGCGAGTTGAGAACCTGGAATTCATGGATCTCTCCCGTTCTCGGAGACCTGTTCCTGTTTAATGAAACGGAAAAGAGATGGTAAGATCTATCATCCCGGGTATCAATCAATTCCCATCGCAGGTTGCGCTTCTCGGGATCAGACCCCGCATGAGCCCCCATCGATTATTCCTCCAGCAATGAACCGGGTGCCGTCGGCCCAAGGGAGCGTCGATGCTCAAGCCAAAAGGAAGGGGAGCCCTTCTCGATTGAAGTCTCCTCTCTTTGCTTTGCCCGGTCTTCGGTTGTTCCGCCGACGCGGGTTCTCTATTCCCGCGGACGCTTTGCCCGTTCAGTAACTCAGTCCGGAACTCGAACCACCGTCTTGTTGGCGAGCAGATCCTGGAGCTGAGAAAGCAGTCTTTTTTCCTGTGCGTCGATAACTCCATCCGCGTCGGCAAGCATCAGGATCTGGTCGTATTCCGTGTTCGTGAGTTTCCCATCGTCAATGGCCTTCTTGATCATAGCCGCCAGTTTCGCGCCGGTTTCACCCGATACAGGCATGGATTACCTCCCGAAGTTGTTCGTCGAATCTTCTTATGAATGAGTGAATCAGTAGTGCTCACCCTACCTAGTTCCAGTCCGAAAGTAAAGCAAAACAGCTGTGTCCGGTCAGGCGGTGCGTTCGCCGGTCTTCTTCCGCCGCCCGAATGGACACGCCCGAATGCAGACGCCGCATATGGGGGCTTCGATAAACGGCAGATTCGTCTGATTGTCGGTGACCCTGGCCAGGCAACGATCAAAATGAAGGGCCTCCTCACGATCTTCGTAGTGAAGAGTGGTATTGACATTCTTGATCGCTCCGGCCGGACAGGCTTCAGCGCAGTCACTGCATTCGGCACAGAGATTCTTCACCGGCATGTCCGCTTCCAAAGCAATGTCGGTGAGCACGGTAACAAGCCGGACCCGAGGCCCGTAACCTCGACTCACCAGGAGAAGGCTCTTCCCCTGCCAGCCGATTCCCGCGGCCACGGCCACGGCCTTGTGAGAAAGGTACGACGTCCAGCGGGTCTTGTCCAGAAGCTGTGAGGCAGGAATGGGAACGGCCCGTCCTCCCGAGTTCTGAAGGAATTGCGTCACCCGCAGGGCGACATCATCCAACAACATATTCACTTTGACGTAATTCTGTTGGTACAGAGGGGTGGGTCTGTCGGTAATGGCGTCGACAATACCGTCGGAAAGCCGTACCGCTATACTCACGGCTCTCACATAACCCTTGAGCAAATCCTCCGGCTCGGTTTGGATTCCCTCGAGCCTTGCGAGATCCGCGATTCCCACGAGATCCGCGCCGCAGCCTTGGGCAAATCGCTTGAGATTCTTGGTAAACGTACCAAGGTCCTCCGAAACGTGCACGAGGCGCTCTCCACTACCCGACGGTTCATTGCTCACAATAATTCCCTCCTCTTGAGAAGCTTGAAGTTGATGGTTTTCAATACTTCATTCCGTGTGTATTACGGGACCGTCAACGCACGACCTGAGGCCGGTGCCGGTTCCACAGCTTCCGCATATTCCGATTCCGCACCGCATGATATCTTCCCGGGCCAAGAACACGTTCTCTCTTGAGACGGTATTCTCCAGGGCCTTCACCGCAGCACGCATCATGGGATCCGGCCCGCAGACGAAAACTCGACAATCGGCATAGCCGGCCGGGTTTGAGGCAATGTCGTCCTCCAGTGCTCTCACCACCTCTCCTACCTTACCGGGACCGTCGATAGTCACTCGTACAGTACGGCTCAATGCCGTCATTTCATCCCGGAACCACTGCTCAATTTGGGCGGAAAAGCCCAAAAAGGCCCGGTCGACAAACTCCTTCCATCGTTCAAGCGCCATCATGAGGGGGGCTGCGCCGGTTCCTCCTCCGACGAGCACAATACGACTCCCGGGGCTCGGTTCGGGAAAGCCTTGCCCATAGGGTCCCCTCATGAAGAGAGAATCGCCCGGTTCCAGACGCTGCAGGGCCCGCGTGAACGGACCTACGGCTCGGATCAGATAAGCCGGTTCCGTATCCATGGCCGGTGAAAAAGGCTTTTCACCGATCCCCGGTAACCGAAGAAAAAAGAACCGGCCGGGATCACAGGCGGGTCCGTGACGCAGAGACAACTTAAAGAGATCCCGCCCAAATGGTTCGTTCGCGGCGACCGTCGTTTTGAAGTAGGTCGTACGGCTCGTACCTGCCGCGCACTTGTGAGGCGCAGACTGTTCGAGCCTTTGTTTCAACGATTGCCCAAGCTGAGCAAAAAAGCCCGCGATTTGTGGCGTGGTCATTCCGGCCAGAGCCGACCCGACTCCGAAGAGGCTCGCTCCGGCCTGCTCGTATGCCCTCACGTCATCCGCACAACCGATGCCTCCCACGGCGATGATGGGAAGATCAACGGCCGAAGCGGCTTCTCTCACGGCTTTGAGGCCCACCGGCAGAATGCCTGCACCCGAAAGCCCTCCGGACACATTGGTGAGGACGGGACTGCCGTCCACATCGACCGCGGTCCCCGGTCCGACAGTATTGATGAGGCACAGGCCGGCCGCTCCCGCGTCCCTGCACAGCCGTGCCATCCCCGGAATATCGCCGAGATTCGGTGAGAGCTTGGGAATAATGGGCTTTTCTAGGCGCTCCTTCAGCAGCCTGATGATTGAGCGCACGGCATCCGGATCGGACCCTATGCTCTGTCCCGCGCCCTTCACGTGGGGGCATGAGAGATTAAGTTCAAACGCGTCGGCAATGGGGTTCAGTATCAAGGCGCATTCGAGGAATTGCTCCGCGTTCGTGCCCATGATGGACACGACCAGGGGTTTGCCCTCGTGCAAGGGCAGCAGAGGGAGCATGGCCTGCAAGAAATTCTCGGCTCCCGGGTTGGCCAACCCCACGGCATTCACAAAACATCCCGGATAGTACTCGTGCAGGACCGGCTCCCGGTACCCCTCACGGGGTTCCAGGCTGATGGTCTTGGTCGTGAGGAATCCGATTTCGGGAATATCCCTAGCGATTCGGGCAATCACCGTCGGGACGGTGGTGACTATGCCCGAGGGTATGGTGAACGGAGAGCGGATACGCAATCCAGCGATCTCTTTGGTTTGTTGTATACTTAGAAAGGATGGCTCAGGTGAACTCATGGAAAACTTCTTCCTCTGTTGAATAAATGAGTGCACGCAGGTGACTCGTCGACAAGGAGTGGATTGCGGAAGGAAATCGCGAAGATTCCTTGGACCCTACGCGCCGCCGAACGGGCCAGTCCAACTCTCAGAAAGGTATGGCGCTTTCCATCTGACCCAACAGACCGGTGATCACACGCCGAGTCTTCTCGGAAGAAAGAATCCGCTTGAGAAGATCCATGAACTCGTCTTCGTTCTTAGCGGACACTTTGATTTCACGTTCGTCAGCATCGGATATTCGAAAGTCACTGGACCCGGAACCACGTACGAGTTCGGTCGCGATATCTTTGTCGACATGGAGGCCGACAGGGTACAGGGTGATGCCATGAAAGATTGTGAACAATCCAGGGTGATTCTGTTCTTGCCTGTTTAGGCAAAGACGCTACGTGCTTAGTGAATTTTCTGGACATCCGCCTCCGGGTGGGGTATATACGGAGCCTTCGGACACTTCATTCCGAGGGTAACAGTATTGAACCTATCCAAAGTCCTCGTCCGGCGCGTCGGCCCGCTTGAAGAGCAACGTTTTCAGCAACTGATGCAAGAGCATCATTACCTCGGCGCACTTCCCAAGATCAGCGAAACCCTATGGTACATCGCCTCCTTTGATGACCAATGGGTTGCGCTTATGAGCTTCTCGGCAGCAGCCTTGAAGTGCTCTGCACGGGATCAATGGATCGGGTGGAGCTTTCGCCACCAGTTTGATCGTCTCAAATTGGTGACAAACAACAGCCGTTTTCTGATCCTGCCCAACTGCCATTTTCCCAATTTAGCCTCCCGCATTCTCGCAGCGTGTCATAAGAGATTAACGGCCGATTGGCGGTCGATTTTCGGTCATCCAATTGTGCTGCTTGAGACCTTCGTGGACCCGCAACGGTTCCAGGGAACCATCTACAAAGCGGCGAACTGGATATATGTGGGCGACACCAAAGGCTTCCGGCGGACCCGTCAAGGCTACAGCGCCACGGCAGACTCACCAAAAATGGTTTTTGTCAAACCGTTAACCTCCGATGCCCAAGCATTGTTATCCGGTCCTATCCTCGACCCGGCTTATCGTACAAGAGGTCCAAGAATCATGCTCAGTGCACTACATATGCAATCTTTGCCCGACTTTTTTGCCGATATTCCCGATCCGCGGCGTGCACAAGGACGACGCCATCGATTGTCCACTGTGTTGGCAATTGCCGCCGGCGCTACCCTGTGTGGGATGCGCGGCTATCAGGCCATCTCGGATTGGGCCGACGACCTTGGACAAAAAGCCCGAAAACGTTTCCGTTGCCGATACGAAAACAGACGCTACGTCGTACCGAGCCTGTCGATCATCCGTGATGTACTGATCCGCGTGGACCCAGTGCATCTTGACCATGCGCTACAGCGTTGGAGCCAAGCCTATGGCCGCCAGGATGAAAGTCTGGCCATTGATGGAAAAACCATGTGCAACGCCGTCGACGATCAAGGCTACCAAACGCATATCATGAGCGCCATCGGTCATCAGAGCAAAACCTGCTACACCCAAAAAAAGTAGGCGATTTGCCCGTAGAGGATGACAAAGTCAAACGCACCAACGAAATCAAAACCGCCATCCCGCTCCTTGACGCCATTGATATTGAGGGCAAGGATATTACCGCCGATGCCCTTTTGACCCAGCGTAAGATCGCCGAGTATCTGGTCCGGGAGCGGAAAGCTCATTACCACTTCACCGTAAAAAACAACCAGCCCGGCCTTTTTGAAGATATCGCATTCTATTTCCAGGATCGGCAGGACCCCGATTTTATCCATTGCGAGCCACCTGATCACGGCCGGATCGAAACCCGCAAAATTTGGATCACTACCGAACTCAACGACTATCTGAACTTCCCTCACGTTGGACAAGCCTTTCTCATACAACGCGAGTCCACAAATAAGAAAACCGGTAAGTATTCCAGTGAAATCGCCTATGGCGTTACCAGCCGACCTCCTGAACAGGCTGATCCTCAACGCGTACTTGCCACCAACCGCGGCCACTGGGCTATCGAAAACAGTTGCCATTACATCATTGACTGGAACTACGACGAAGACCGCAGCCGAATAAGAACCGGCCATGGACCGGAAAACATCACACGACTGCGCCGTCTTGCCGTTAGCATCATCAAGCTCAAACGCGCACGCAGCGTAGCCCAAAGAATGCGGCAGCTTTGTCGGAACACTCGCTTGGTCTTTGACTACCTCAGAATGACCGAAAACTCGTCTGCAGCCGCTCCGTGACCTAGAACAAATTCACCGTGGTGAACAATCCATACCGATAATCACCGAGTGCCGGAGCCATGATGTTGAATCTGTACACGAATTCAGCATCTTCCTCCGCCTTATAAGGAGTGACCTGGACGATTTCGCCTTCCAGCAGATTCTTCGTCTTTCGGCCAAGCAAAGATGCCTGTTCTCTTAAGATTGTCACCGGCGCTCTGGCCGGTGCAAGTGACTCAAGATTCTGCGGCCATAGATCCATCATTGTAGCGACCTCCGAAAAGTCCTATAGGTCAAGTCCAAAGAGTATGGGAAGATGATTCGACGCTTTCGTTTTGTCCGGCACCCCTCCGTCGGGCGACAGCAGTGAGAAGTCTCCAAGACTTTCCACGATTTCCAACGTGTCATTGCTGAACCTGTCCAAAAGGGCAGGTCGTATAAGTACTTGATCAAACATGTTCCAGAAGAAAGTCACATGCTGAGAGGTTCTGTAATAGTAGGTTCCGGGGGGGGCCTTTCGAAGCATCACCCATGAGGCTCCACATGGGGTTGTAGAAGAAAGGGTAGTGTTTTTCCTGCACTGTCCTTTCCCGTTCCTGCGCAACAGTTCTCGCCATCACTGCATGAAGGCCCTTTGCCCCTACCACCCCCGGTTCAAATGGGTTCATGTTGAAATCACCCACAAGGACCGTCCTGGAATGACCTGCTCCAACCTCCTGTCTCCGTATTGTGTCGGCAAGCATGGCAGCTTCCAGGCTTTGACTTTCCTTGTCCCAATGAAGCTTGCTCGGGAAATGATTCACAACCAAAGAAATGTCCGTCCGTAGGGGCAAGCGTAGGTGTCTGACAGTGACTCGATCTCCCTCGTATACCGCGGGTATGAATTGTGAGTCAAACCTGGAGAATATCTCGATCTTCCGACAACCTCTCCCAGGAGCATAATGATATTGGGTCTTGCACCATTATTCAGCAATCTGAGCATCTCCGTAGCCGAGGTGGCACACTCGGCCAACATGACAACGTCCACCTCTCGGCTCAGAGCCAAGTTGGTAACCAAGTGCTGCAGAGGTTGCCGATTGAGGTTCCAGAAGACGAAGGTTATCAAGGCTCCTCACCGCTCTCATCCGGTCGGTTCACGCGAAATCATAGTGTCAGAACACGTTGAGTTCGTCAATGTCGGTTCGTTTTCTCCGGTAACCACGGCGACCGGGCCGGCTTTTCCCCCTCCGTCGCTCACTTTAAGTGACCGCGTATGCATGCCGACACGACATTCGAGCCGTGTAGTTTGATGCCGGAAGATTCCATCGGGCTTGAGGCGGTCTCACTGCGGACGGCCGAGTGATACGCTGCTTGCAGGCTCCGCACCCGTCCCGGGTCGCGTGCTTTCTCGCTTGACAGGTATCAAGTAATTCCGATAACATGGCAACCAAAGTATCTGTGAACTGTTTCAGAGTCACTTGTCTTGATTTGGAGGGAAGGTGAGCTTTCACGCGGTTGCCGACAGAATCGACGACCTCAAGGACGAATGTGTCGAGTTTCTCGCACGTATCTGTTCTGTACCCGCACTGGGACCGGAAAACCAGGGAACCGGGGAGATGGAGAAGTACAAGCTCGTCAAGGAGACCGTACTCGCACTCGAACCGGACCGAATCGAAGAAGTTCATGCCCCTGACCGGCGAGTCCCGGATGGAGTGAGGCCGAACCTGTTGGCCGTGTTCAATGGAAGGGACGCGTCTCGAACACTGTGGATCCTTTCGCACATCGACGTGGTTCCTCCGGGGGAAGTGAAGCTCTGGGAGCACGACCCTTTCCAGGCCCACCTAGAAGATGGATTCCTCTATGGCCGAGGAGTTGAGGATAACGGTCAGGCGGTTGCTTCGAGCATATTTGCCGTGCGCGCCGTGAAGGAGACCTGCGGGTTCGGTTTGAATGTGGGACTTGCCCTTGTTTCCGATGAGGAGTGCGGAAGCCTTTACGGTCTGGATTATGTCCTGAGGGAACGTCCCGACATGTTCAAACCGGAGGACTTGATCCTCGTCCCCGACGCCGGAAATAACGACGGCGACCACATCGAAATCGCGGAAAAGCATCTTCTCCAAGTACGGTTCACGGTACTTGGAAAACAGGCTCATGCCAGCCGACCGGACGCGGCGACAAACACGTTGCGGGCTGTCGCCCATCTTGTCGTGGAATTGGATAACGCGCTTGCCGAAGGCTTCCCCGAGAACAATCCTTTTTTCAACCCTCCGGCGAGCACGTTCGAACCCACCAGGAAAGATGCAAATGTTCCCAACGTGAACACGATCCCGGGGGAGGACGTGGTCTATTTCGACTGTCGGATACTGCCCGAGGTGGACCTGTCACGGGTTAAGGAAGTGATGGAACAAACTGCCGGCCGCATTCGCGGGAAATTCGGGGTAGAGGTGCTGGTGGAAGAACACCACAAGTCAGAGGCTGCAGAGCCGACCCCGTCGGATTCTCCCGTGGTAATTGCTTTGGTTCAAGCGATTCAGGAGGTCTACGGGGTACAAGCACGGCCGCACGGTATCGGCGGACAAACAGTGGCCGCCTTTTTCCGTCAGAGAGGTTTGCCTGCCGCGGTATGGGAGAAACAGTTGCAGATGGCGCATGCACCGAACGAGAGAATCTCCATAGAGAATCTTATCGGTAATGCCCGGGTATTTGCAAAAATGATGATTTGATTTCCACGGCCGGGAGAGACGAGCGCGTCGAGGACTTGAGGACGGATCGGGGCTGCGATCCTCTTCAGAGATTAGGATCCTCCCGCGCATTGTGTGCCGTGGTGATGTGTTTTTTGTGTTTTCGGTCCAACGTTTTGTGGCCGTGTTGATAGAGGAGGATTAGGGGTATGGTTCCTTCAAGGTCATCGGCGAGGTGGTTGCGCGTCGCTGCTCTGTCGGCTGTCATTCTGATGCTGCTCCCGGAAGCGGGGGCGTTTGGAGCCGGGGGCCGCAAACAGGAACGCAGGGCGGGGACCACGAAGCTAAGCTTGGCTCAGGCGGTGCGAATAGCCACTGCAAGAAACCTGACAATGGCCGATGCTCGTTTGGAAGTGGATGAAAAAGAGTACCAGCGTCGGGAGGCGTACTCCGATTTCTTTCCCGAGATAGACCTCACCTACTCTGCTACGGGATACAAATACCAGCAGGCGTCCAACGTGTCGGCACTTGCTTACTCTCACGACAGTCGATGGACCTATCGTGGAAGCACAACCTCCGGCACAGGTCTGTTCCCCGACTATCCTTACAGGACGGACCCCTACCGCGGTTTCACCATGAGCGCGACCATCACCCAGCCGCTCTACACCGGCGGTCGACTTCTCAACAACTACAAGTACTCCAAGCTCGGAGTGGATTACTCCCTGCTTCAGGTCGAGGTCAGTCGTCAGGATCTCATCCTCGAGGTTTACCAGGCCTACTACCAACTTATTCAGGCACAGAGGCTACTGCTCGTTGCCGACCGATCCATTCGGGCTCTCGAAGCGTTGAGAAACCAGACGCAGGAATTCTACAAGGCTGGAGTGGTTCCCAAGGTGGACGTGCTGGCAACCGAAGGCCAGCTGGCGCAAGCGCGTGTCCAGAAAACTCAGGCACGTACAGACATCGGCACGTATAAGGCCACACTCAACTTCTTACTCAGGTACCCTCAAGAAACTCCCATCGATGTCGTAGAAGACATCGAATACCGACCGAATCAGTTCAGGATACCCGGGATATATGCCACGGCGGCCGCAAACAGGATTGAGATAACACAGGCGAACATATCGGTGGATCAGGCAATGGCCTTGGTCCGCATAGCCAAAGCCGATCTCTTGCCTTCCGTAGCGCTCCAAGCAAATGGGGCGCGCTTTAATGACGATTGGAACACCTTCGATCCCGAGGCGGTGAACGATTGGAGTATTCAAGGGATCGTTACCTGGACCTTTGACATGTTCCGGCGGCGGGACACGGTGAAAGACAGACGCGCAAGCCAGGCTCGATCCTTTATTGCCCGAGAATATCTCGTGGAACAGATAATGGAACAGGTGAAGACTGCGTATCTTGATATGAAGCGTTCAGAGAGCGACATCAAGGATAACGGAAAAGCGGTTGAATACCGACGAGAGAACTTCAGAATTAATCAGGAGCGGTACAAGGAGCAAGTAGCAACCTATGTGGAGGTTCTCGACGCCCAACGGCAGTTGGCCCTGGCTGAGGGCGATTATTACATTTCACTGGTGGGGTACAGGATCAATAAGGCCGTGCTGGAAAGAAACATGGGTATTCTGAGGCAGTAGTCCGTTCGGCGCGTGCCCTGTATTACGCGACGTTAGGTGCGTTACCGACATTCCGGCTCACCGGAATGGAATTGTTATAGCAACTGTCGGAAAAAATGACCGATATTTCGAATCTAGTTACCGGGCTTTGAAAGGAGAAATCCTCCTGAATCCCCCTTTGCCAAAGGGGGGCCGGGGGGACTTACCCGGGAACGATGGACACACCCGAGTTTGGGACAAGATTCACGGCAATTGCGACATGTGCTAGGAATTCAGTTGGATCGCAGTTGTCGGGAGAGGAGATTGACATGAGGTTCGGAATTTGTGTTTGTGTGCTCGTTGTGATGGCTGCTGCGCCGGGAATGGGGCAGGCACAGTCGAGTAGCGTTGCATCGGCAACCCCCGTGAATATTTCGACCGGAACGCCGAGCACGTTTACCATCAAACAACAGATTCTCGAGCAGCAGCAGGCGGCAATTCAACGCGAATTGGCGCAATTGAACCGGTGCATCAGCACCGCTTCACTTGATGTGGTCCTGACTGATCCCACCGGCCAAATAAACAGAGTTCCGCAAACCGATATCATCAATTGCGGCCGGGCATTGCGTGCTTTGCAAAGGAGGCTGCAGCGTCTGTCACGCGCGGCGGAGCAACTTTCGCGAGACGCCCAGGCCCAATCCATCGCACTCGAAACGCAACAACGATTGGCCCTGCTCCAGCAGAACCTCCGCGCATTTGCGCAAAGCATTTTCGCTGCATCCCAAAATGCCGGTGTGGGTAATTAATGATTCCGACATTGGGGGGGGGGGGGGGCGGCTCCGGATCGAACTGCGATGTTCTCCTGAACTTCGTTGCCGTGGGTGTGTAGCTTGGCTATTGCCCCTTCATGCTTAGTACACTGTTTCACAAATACGGTATCGGATTCCGAACTGTGTAGCGGATAAATGGATTCGACGCGTCCGCTGCCCCCCTCCGATCTCCCGAACGGGGGGAAGATTCTGCTTTTGCTCCCTCCCTGTTAGACGGGGAAGGCTGGAGTGGGGTCTCCTCTTGATTCGTTACCTCATTTGCGTAACCGTGTGCTTAGTACTCGTCTCCATGAATACGCTCGCGGATTCCGGCGCGCTGAGATTGTTTCGCTTCGCTCGCAAAGACACCTCAAGAGAACGTCATTGCGAGGAGCGGAGTAACAAAGCAATCTCAACACCTCGAACGATGCGGTTCGCTTCGCTCACCACACCTACGGACTGCGTCATCGTATTTCAGAATGGGAGTACTTAGTAGAAAGGACGTACTTGAGCACGTCTAATGCACGGTGCACGTGCCGGTGTCGGCACAAACCCCTACACTTTGAGCACAGTGCCCCAGCGAATGGCTGAGCCGCCAAGACGGCTTGCACGGAGGCCCTTGTCTCTCGTTACTTCGCGCGCTGATAGATGGGGGGAACACCCGGGAGTGCATGACCTGTTGCCAGGCGACGCCCCAGTGCGGGCGACAGTGCACTCCTGGGGATTGCTGTCAGAAGACTAAACACAGCCTGTCGGCTTGGGAAGCCCGGCAACCTTACAGGCGCCTTTTGCGGGACCGGACGGAAAGAGCTCGTAGATCTTCTTGAGCTTGAATCCTGTGTCTTTGCAAACCTTCCGGATCATCGGAGCAATGTTGAACTCCAGGTAGTAATTTCGCAGGTAATGAACCACTTTCCAGTGTTCATCGGTCATTTCCTGAATACCCTCGGTCTTTGCGAAAAGAGCGGCAACTTCTTCGTTCCACAGATCCGGATCCTGAAGAAATCCGTCCTCATCGACGTCAAAGGTTCTCCCTTCGATTTCCAGTGTCGGCATACGAAAGCCCTCCTTCATCTCAAGTTTGCCGGGAATAACCGGACAAATCTTATAATCTTGTTAATGTTATCATCAGTGCCTGGCAAAAACAACCCGCAAATGACGGAAAAGATACTATGTTGAAGAGTATCATTCTCCCGCCGGGAAAGAAGAAGCACGGCACGCCCCTTATAGGTCGCTTTCTCCGTCTACGGATGTGTTGTCTCCGATTTAGGGGAACACGTCGTTGCTCTTAACACTACGTGCTCATTTCTTCCTCAATTTGCCGTGAACGTCCTCAATGTACTTCTTGAGGACATCTCTCGCCTGCGGCCGTTTCTCTCTTGCCAATGCCGCTTGATAGACCTTCAGAGCCGACGCGTAGTCTTCCTTGATCTCGTAGACGAGTCCCATCAAGCCGTACGCGTCCGGGTAGTCCGGATTGAGTTGCACGGCCCTCTTCAGGTCCCCTATGCTCTTGTCGTACTCGCCCTTCTTGGAATAGGCAATGGCACGATTGTGGTAGGCAAAGAAAAACTTAGGATTGTCCTTGATCGATTTGGTGAACAGGTCTATGGCACGATCCCATTTCTGAACTCTTAGAGCAAATTCCCCTTGCTCGTAGTAATCCAGGTAATCTTCAGCTCTTGCCGAAGCGCATAAGAGCGCGTTTACGCCGATCACACACAGGGTCAGAACAACTAATGTCGATTTTGTGCTCATATTCATGTTCTTCACGCACCAAAGAAAAGCGTACATTACCACAAAATCATCTCTTTGGAACCTTTCTTTTTCAAAAACTGTGGTATTCATCCCACGTGAGAAAAAAGTCCCCTTGACCCGTACGCCCGGCTCTGGAATAATCGCCTGAAATGTCAGGTTATTGCTATGACCGAACGACCAAGCTTGACTTCTCGATAGGATCTCATAACTATTCGAACGGCACTCGGCAGTCAGACAACCATCCAACGCGGCCGGCTACGATCAAGACAACAGGAGGTTACCAGCGCTTTCAATGAAATACCCCTCCGCAGTTAAGACCGTTCCCGATTTCTTGAGTGATGGTCGCTACCGTCACGTCTTGGGCGTTCTCGACCGAGAGCCTCCCTGGATCTTACGAAAACTTACTCCTGTTCTCTCATCGCGAGTTGTGATCGACGATTTCGTACTGGATAGGCTCAAGAGTCTCGCCGGAGCGGGACCTCTCGTGTATGCGATGAAATTCAGGAGTGTTTACGACCTGCACTACCTCAGAATACAGTTCGCGGAACTCGGTTTGCCTGTTCCCGGTTTCGCATTTGGAGTTTCGCCCGCCCAGTCGGGGTCGGTGCTCAAATGGGCCCGGGTGTGGGGAGACCGTGTTACAAACGCCTTCCACGATCTCACTCGCCGGGAAACCGTCGACGTCAACGTCGTGAAGGAGATTCTGGGCCGGGGAGGCGTCGCGGTTCTGTTCCTGGTGGATGAGAAGACTTCCCGTGCACGGTACATCCAGCCGGACGTTGACCCCATCAGAATACTCCTGGACCTTCAGGGCCGTTTGGCGGCATCGGTCGCGGTGGTCCCGATGACCATCCTTTACGACAGAAGTCAACCGCGAACCATTCGGCCCTTCTGGGAAAGCTTTCTCGGCGACCCCGACCGGCCCGGGCCTCTCAAGAGAATCCTCATAGCCCTGCGAAAGTGGACGGTCCCTGAACTCCTTATCGGCGAGCCGGTGCATCTTGTGGGGGAATTCGAGGAATTCGGTTCCGACAAGTCTTGGGAGGAACTCCCGTTCGAGGTACGTAAGGATCTCATTGAATCCATCAACGCGAGGATAAGGGTTAACAGGGGACCGGAGAGACTGTCCCGCACGGAAATAAAGGAACGCGTACTCCAGGATTCGCGTTTGAAGAGAGCCGTGGACCGAGCCGTGACCCGAGATCCCGGTTCTGAAAGCAAGGTGCGGAAACAAGCGGAGTCATTTGTCGACGAGATAGCCGGAGATCAACGGATCCAGGTACACCATTTTCTCTACTATGTCTTGAAGTGGTTGTTTGCCACGATCTTCGATGGGATTGATCTTCGCGAATCTCAGTTTGCGGCACTCAAGTCCAAGAACCAGGAAGGGTCGTTGATCTACGTATCCTGCCACAAGAGCCATCTCGACTATCTGCTCGTCGGTTACTTGTCGTTCATCAATCAGATGGCCATTCCGTACATGGCAGCGGGGAAGAACCTCTCATTCTGGCCCGTGGGACCTCTGCTCCGCAATGCGGGGGCTTTTTTCATCAGGCGGACGTTCAAGGGGTTGGGACTCTATCCTCACGTCTTTGCCGCATATCTCAAGGTTCTTGTGAAGGAAAAGATTAACATCAATTTCTACATTGAGGGGGGCAGAAGCAGAACCGGGAAGCTGCTCCCTCCTCGCGTAGGGATGCTGGCGTTTCTCCTGCAGAGCGTCAAGGAGGGCTCGGTCAAGGACCTAACATTTGTCCCGACTTATGTGGACTACGATCAAATCCCCGAGGAACGGTCGTACCTCACGGAACTCGCCGGCAAGGACAAGCAGACGGAATCCATGTTTGCGGTCATCCGTTCTCGGGAAATCCTGAAGAAGCGCTTCGGAAAAGCTTACGTTCGATTCCACGAACCGGTATCGTACCTGGACTTCTGCGCTCGATTCAAGGCCGTTACCGGGTCGGCAAACTCCTCCAGTGTGGAGGACAACAGAAAACTGCTCAACGCGTTCGCCTATTACATTATGCACGCGGTGGTACAAGCCGGAGTCGTGACTCCCATAGAACTGGCTTCCGCGGGCCTCGCGTGTGCCAATCGGCGTGACGTGCCCCATGCGTTCCTGTTGGAAGCCATGGGTTATCTCGTTGACGGTCTCAAGGAAAAGGGAATTGAATTCGCCGGCAACCTCGCCCATGTTGAGGAAGCAGCTGAAAATGCTCTGGCACTGTTCAGCTCGAGGGGATTCTTCGAGGTAAGCAGCGAGGACGGCGATTCCGTTTATCTGATCAACGATCAGAAAAGGGCGAACCTGGATTTCTATAGGAATTCATTGATCAACTACCTGTGGCCCGAGTTCCTTTCGGCGGCATTGCTGCTTTACGGGAAGACGGAGGGAGGCAAACCTCCCTCCCGTTTGAAAGAAGACTTCAAGTTCATGAAGGAACTCCTGTCCAAGGAATTGATCTGGAATCCGCTGGTCGATGTTGACGAACTACTCGAAGATTCCCTGAGTTTCTTAGGGAAGATGGGCCGGTCGAACGATGCGGCACGGGAAGGTGCGGATCTTTTTGACGGACGGGTATTGGAATGTTACCGAGGGGTGGTTTCCGATCTACTGGCGGTTTACTATCTCGTGGCGGACACCGCTGAAGAGGTGGAAAACACCGGCATTTCGCAGAAAGAATTCACCAGAAGAATGGCGAAAACAGCCGCTGAACACTTCCCTGAAGACGGCCGACGACCCGCACCGACTCTTGGATCGGTGCCGATAACCAATGCGCTGGCCACTCTTACCGAAATGGGTATTCTGGAGTACAAACCGGGGCGCAAACAATTGACTCACGTTATTGACGCACAACGGCTTGGCGAGATCAAACGTTTTCTGGGCGGCATCTTGGATTTGGAGACTTAGTGTTCCATGGCGTAAATACGGTCGCACAACCTGAGCCGTCTTCCCGGCGTAGGCCGGGAACCAGTCTTCTTCTCCTGGACCCCGGCCTGCGCCGGGGAGACGGCGGGCAGGGACGCCCGCCCCACGTCGAAGAGTGTGACGCACGAAAATCTTCCGTAGCCCGGGCCTCCGTGCCGGGAAATCTTCCGTTCCACGTTGCCGCCGGGGTGACGTCCGGGTCATGGTAGGGTAGGACGGGGTTACCCCGCTCAACGCGGGGAGGCCGGAGCTACCGATGCCCATTCTTTGGGCGGCCCGTGACAGCCTTTGACCGCCGTGAGGCGGCCAAACCCGGCCTTTGGAGCGACGGGTATACCGTTGCGCGGCGGGGCGCGCCCGCCCTACGGTATTCTGGAACCGGCGTCTCCCCGGATCACGGGCAAGATACCGTTCAAAACCGTTTCGGGAAGACGGCACAGGATATGTGACCGAAATTCCGTAACGCAGTACTCAACGTCCTCTATGGTGCCGCCTCCAATTGGCCGCGGCGTTGGTGAAAACCGCCTCCCCATGTCCGAGCACTCCATAGCCGCCGTAGAGTTCGAACATAGCCGCCGTCTCCTCAACGACCTTGTCGTAATCGTTGGATTCCCGCCCTGCCGGGTTGAACCACCGTCGGATGCCAAAACCCCGTTCGTAGGGGTCCGCCTCTCTCGTGGGGTATCCGAGGGGACGCATCAACGGATAGTCAACCCCGAAAGGATTGACCTTGACGGTATTCGGCGGGGATGCGAAAGCAAGTACGCCCGTTACGGTGAAACCCACGCAGCAGAGCAACAGCAGGATGAATCTTTTCATTGACATCTCCAAGGGAGAACTTGATACCGGCGCAAGCATCTAGACGCCGTGTTAATAATATCATATATCTCGTTGAATTAGCAATACTAATGTGCTGGCATTGCTTTTGGTGTTGACAGGATGCCGCCCCTACTATAAAGTAAAACTTTATGGCGGGGCGTAGCGCAGTCTGGTAGCGTACCTGAATGGGGTTCAGGTGGTCGCTGGTTCAAATCCAGTCGCCCCGACCACACTACTATTGTTAAATCAAAATCTTAGACCGTCGCAATCCGGCGGTTTTTCTTTTTTCCAGTGCGGAAAAATTTCGGGGCTTCCCTTCACGGATCGTGTTGGCGGTCGCGACGCGGTTCCGGTAGCTCCTTTCGGAAACAATGACCGACATGTCTAGGGCCGCTCCCTGTCTTGAGGCTGAGCCCACCCTGCCCCCCTCGGTAGGGGCGGGCATCACACCCGCCCTTGAGGGAATTCCCTCCGAAAACGACCAATGCCTCCGAGTTTCGTACAAGATCTCCGGCAATTGCCAAAGAGTCCCTGAAAGACGGGCTCGCCTCACACCGAGTCTGAGGCACCGTGATTCGCTTGGGCAACAAAATGCAGGAATTCTCTGGGCAGTACACCAACCGGCATGCTCCCCCTCTGAGTGTCCCTCTTGTATTCCCGACCGTGGTCTAATGTTGGAAGTCCTTGATGTGGACATTTGGGCCACAACCCGAAAAAAATCCTTGACGCGTAGAACGCCTGATGTTATATCATAGATATACGCTTGGGATTACACATGGTATACATCAATAATGACAAATAGTTCCCGCTCCCACAGCACCTCGGATGCCGCCTTCGAGACCCTCCGAGATCGCATTGTCAATCTGGAGTATCCGCCGGGAACGATGCTCGGCGAGAAGGAGTTGTGTGAGGAGTTCGGAATCAGTCGCACCCCCTTGAGGGAAGCAATCCGCAAGCTGGAAGGAATGAGATTGATTACGGTGATCCCCCGCTTCGGCACCTATGTTTCAGCCGTCGATATTCATGACGTTCGGTGTGCCTTCGAGGTTAAGATCAGGCTGGAACAACTGGCCGGAGAATTGGCTGCAAAGAAGATTACCGAGAATCAATTGAGCCGGCTCGAGGCGTTGCTCAAGGACGCGGAGGTGCTGCAGCAGGCTCCGGAGCACCGTCAGATGGTATCCATAGACTCGCGCTTTCATCAGATCGTTTACGAGGCGGCCCAGAATCCGATACTTACGGAGATGCTGGGAAACCTGCACAGCATATGCGCACGTTTGTGGACCACCTCCCTGACCGAGAGAATACCTATCACTATGGTCGTTAGCCAATTATGGCAGATCCACGGGGCACTGAAAAGCCGCGATGCCGTCAAAACCGGCAAGCTTATAGAAGAGCATGTCCAATATTTCATCGACAGCATCAAGAGTCAGCTTCTGTGAGTTCCGTTTGAGGCGATTCAGACCGGCACGATAAGTCCCGCTGGTTGCCGCTCCGATGTGTCGTGGTCTGTGAGACTAAACCATGAGGGACTTGGAAAACGTTGGATCTGACGCTGAGGCTCCCCGGGCGACGTAGTTGCGTATAGGGAAGGATCCCCGAGCGCTTTGGCAGTCCCGGGGATTCCTGTTACTGCATTCTTGAACGTTGTGCCGTCCGGATGATTCCTGAATCCGCATATCGCGTTCGTGGCGCTTGCCATATCCGATTGGCGTTCATTCATCCTGCCAAGAGGCTTGTTGAGGCGACGGAAAGGCTGAAGAAGCATCTATCCTCGTACATCTGTTGGCAATCAGCGTTGCATTACTCAAGGCGCTAACTCCGCATGCCCCCTCGCATTTCGGGAAAGGCTCGGGCCGAGGGTACTTGAGTATCGCCATGCGAGACAAGCCGGCACTGATTCGGTCAAAACGTCGACACGACGGCTGCGTTCGTGCGGCATCTCAACGGAGCCGGAGAATCCAATGGTCCATGACAAAACCCCGATTCTGGAGGTGCAAAATCTTCGGAAACGTTTTGGCGGATTAATAGCATTAAACGGAGTAGACCTCACCGTCCATCGCGGTGAGTTCCATTCCGTCATCGGGCCCAACGGCGCGGGAAAAACCACATTGTTCAATTCACTTGCCGGCATGTTTCCGCCGACCGGAGGCCGGATCTTTTTCAAGAATAGAGATGTCACCCGCATGCAGCCCTTTGAGCTTTTCAGGCTGAATATGGTCCGCACCTTTCAGATTTCAAGCATATTCGCCAATCTGACCGTATTGAAGAATCTGGAGATAGCCGCCCAAGGGAGGCACCGTACGTCGAATTCTCCGTGGGGGAGGCTTACGCGACCGCGTGGAGAGATTACGAAGACATGCGTGGACTGCCTGCAGCGATACGGTCTGGAAGAGATGATGAATCAAACTGCCGGGCTTCTGGCATACGGAGATAAGCGACGCCTCGAAATCGCTATGGGCGTGGTCGGCGAACCGGAAATCTTCCTCATAGACGAGCCCACTGCAGGAATGTCCCCTGAAGAGACCGCCCAGACGGTTAAGCTCCTGAGACGGCTTTCCGATGAGATGACCATTCTCCTCGTTGAGCACGACATGAGCGTGGTCATGGAAGTGTCCGACCGAATCACGGTGCTCAACCAGGGTACAGTGTTGGCACAAGGAACGCCCCGTGAAATCAGACGGAACCCGGAAGTGCGATCGGTCTATCTCGGAGAGTATTCCTGTTAACCTGAAGGAACCCACATGATGTTGACCCTAAGAGATGTTCACACATACTATGGTGACAGCCACATCCTCCAGGGCCTGAGTCTGCATGTGAATCGCGGGGAGTGCGTCTCATTGCTGGGCACCAACGGGATGGGGAAGACCACCACGCTCCGAACCGTTATGGGCATCGTTCCTGCCGGAAGCGGAGAAGTGTGGTTCAATGGACATAATATAACCCGTGTGGCCCCATTCAAAATTGCACGTTTGGGACTGGGTTATGTCCCCGAAGACAGGGGTCTTTTTGCCGATTTGACCGTAGTCCAGAATCTGTCGGTTCCTTTTCTGAACCTCCGCGGTGAACATCGAAGGCCATGGAGCGAAATCGAAGAGTACGTTTACTCGCTCTTCCCGGTTCTTGGAAACAGAAAGGGACAGATTGCAGGAAGCCTCTCCGGCGGTGAGCAACAGATGCTTTCCACTGCCCGGGCTCTCATCTCGGGACACCGAATGATTCTTCTGGATGAGCCTACGGAAGGTTTAGCGCCCATTGTGGTGGAAAACCTTGTGGAAGCCCTGCACAAACTCAAGGCAGACGGCCACACGATACTGTTGGTGGAGCAGAACTTCAAGACGGCCATGGATCTGGCCGATCGCGGTTACATCCTCCAAAAGGGGCGCATACTTCATGAAGATTCCATGGAACACCTCGGTGAAAGGCTCGATCCGCTTCCACCTACGGCTTGATGAGGATCGGGGGCGTGAAGACCCCTCCGCATAGGAACGAAGATATGCGCCGAGTGCCCGTGCAACATCGGGAGCATGAAACATGAGGAACATACGATGAATTTGACCATGATCGCTTTGCAGACCATGAATGGCTTGACAATAGCGGCCATCTACATACTTCTCGCGTCGGGCCTGACAATTGTCCTCGGTCTCCAGGGAATAATCAATACGGCTCACGGTTTCTTCTATATGCTCGGAGCGTATATCGGTTTAACTCTGGTTTCTTACACCGACCTCGGTTTCTGGCTTTGTCTGCCGGCAGCCTTTCTTGTCACCTCGCTCCTGGGTGCGGGCCTGGAGGCGTCCGGAATCAGGACGCTGACGAAATGGAATCGAGGTCACGTTCATCAGGTGGTCCTGACCCTGGGATTCGCCATTGTCGGAACTGAAGTCGTCAAGTTCATCTGGGGAACGGTTCCCCAGAACACGTCCGTTCCGGCACTTCTCAGGGGTGCAATATCGCTCGGCCCAATTGTGTACCCCAAGTACTGGCTATTCGTCATCGGCTCCTCGATTTCGATCATGGCGGCGCTGTGGATCTTTTTTCACTGGACGGGGCTGGGCATCCTTGTCCGCTCCATCGATATCAATCGAGAAGCTTCAGAGGCCCTGGGAACAAATGCTCCATTGTTAACAACAGTGATATTCGGCCTTGGCACGGGGATAGCCGGGGTGGCCGGAGTATTGGCAGGCCCCATCCTGGGATTGGATCCCAACATGGGGTTCGAGCTCCTGATGGTTCTGTTCGTGGTGATTATTCTCGGTGGATTGGGCAGCCTCATGGGCACCGTGGTAAGCGGCATTCTCATCGGACTGATTATTGCCTACGGCACAATGCTCCTTTCGGGCTTGGCTGCGAAAATCCTGGTCTTTGGAGTAATGATCGTCATTCTGATCTTTCGGCCGACAGGACTCTTGGGCCGAGGAGTGGCAGTAAAGTAAAAGATGAAGGAAACCGTCACCATGCCGACCTCTCATGCGCAGCGAACTCGACCGGTGATTCATTGGTGGCTGTCGGTCGGGGTCATACTGGTTGTACTCCCCGTGGCATTTAGCCTCACCACGTTTTCAGACTACCTCACGTACGTGGTGGTGCGGATGATGATCCTGGCTCTTTTCGCCATGAGCTTCGACATCGTGTACGGCTATGCCGGCATGTTCAGTCTCGGCCATGCCACATTTCTCGGCGGCGGAGCGTACGTTGCGGGCATTCTCATGCGCCAAATAGGACTTGACATTCAGGACGCGTTGCCTGCGCTCTTGGCGGCCATGCTCTTCGGTGTCCTCATGGGTTGGCTTATGGGCTTTTTGGCATCCAGGTTGGCGTCTCCCTTGGCTGTTCTGCTGGTCACCTTCGCCATAGCCGAAACCTTGGGGCTCCTCGTGATGGCCGATCCCTTGAACATAACCAACGCGGACAACGGCATCTCGGGAATACCTCGGCAAACGCTTGGATGGATCATTGGAATCAAATCCGAGGTCGCGTTTTATTACGTTGTCCTGGCCATTTTATCCCTTTCTTTTTTCGCGCTTCGCGCGATTGTTCGTTCCCCCTTCGGCGACACGCTCCTGGCCATTCGTGAGAATCGACAGCGGGCAAGTTTTCTGGGGTACCGGGTGACACACTATCAAATGGCCGCGTTTATGGTTTCCGGTTTCTTTGCTTCGCTGGCCGGGGCCTTAACGGCCTTTCACGAACGATCGTGTTCACCGGAGATGTTCAACTTCTTTGTTTCCGGGGATGCCTTCATATACACGGTCTTAGGAGGCTCGGGCACGCTGGTGGGCCCCCTCATTGGTACGACCATCATCATAACCGCGCAAGAGATCATCGGAGACCTTTTCCACAACTGGCTGTTTTTTCTAGGGCTTATCTACATAGGGCTCATCATGTTCATGCCGGGTGGATTGTATCCACTCGTACGGAAGTATCTCAACCCTGTTCAGAATTCCTGCGTGCAGGACACAACGCCCCGTTCTTAGAGGTCTTGGGGACGACTATGGTCAGGAGGGCTTCGCGATGCCGAAGAAGAAGATAGACAAAGGCGTGAATCGAAGAACATTTCTCAAAATGGGTTCGGGGGCTATGGTAGCCGTGGGAGCCAACTGGTTCCTGCCCAACATAGTACTTGGCTCGGACGACGAAATCCGACTGGGTGCTCTTGCCGCACTCAGCGGCCCTGTTGCACCTTTTGGAGTCGAGCAAGCCAACGGAATCAAGTTGGCCGTGGAACAATATAATGAAAAAGGCGGCATCAACGGTCGAAAGATTAAGCTCCTTCTCGAGGACACTGAATCGAAAAAGGACGCTGGGTTGGCAAATACGAGGAAGCTCGTCGAGCGGGACAAGGTTCACTTCCTGACCGGTGTGTGTCTCTCATCCATCGTAATGGCAATGCAGCCGTACATCAAAGAGAAGAAGACTATTTTCGTGAATTCCAATTCGGGAAACGACATTCTTGTCAAGCCTCCCCACTGCAACCGCTACTACTTCAAAGAGTTGATCAGTGCATGGACCATCACGCTGGCCATTCAAGAACCTGCGAAACGGGTGGGAAAGAAATGGTATTTCATGGCTGACAACTACACCCACGGCAAAGAGATCGTAGACTACGCACAGAAATCTCTGAAGGCGGCCGTACCCGATGCAGAAATCGTTGGTGCGGACTTTCCCAACCTGGGTGAATCCAATTATGCGCCGTATCTGACTAAAGTCATGGCGGCCAAACCGGACGGCCTCTTCGTGGGAACCATCGGAGCAGGCTATGTTCGGACAATCAAGCAGGCCCGGCAAATGGGACTTGACTGCCATTTACATACATTCTGTTGGTTCCATCCGCTGGCCATGGCCATAGGGAAAGATATCGTAGGCACGACGACAGCGGCGTTGTACATTCCCAACAACCCGAAAGTTCCTCGAGCACGGGAAATCGCGGACCTGTACAAGAAAAAGTTTGGGCATTGGCCGAGCACCATGGCCGGCGAAGGCTTCAACGGCGTTGAGTGCATCTTTGAGGCGGTCAAGAAGGCGGGAACCACCGACACGGAGCCCGTTATCGAAACCATGGAGTCCATGGAATACAAGAATACGATATTGTCGCCCTCCTTCCGGTTCCGCAAATCCGATCATCAAGCCATCAGGGCGCTGTTCACTGCGGAAGCGGTTAAAGACCCGACGTTTACGTATGGGCTCAAAGTACTCCGCTACCAGCCGAATCCCACGGAGTATCTTGTACCCGGGGACAAGACGGGCTGCGACAAGTACATGAAATTCTGAGACCAATTTGGGTACGCATCCATGACTTGGGGCACACGGGGCCGATGTGGCCCAAGTTGACCACCCCATCATTGGTGCCGGAGCCGTCACAAAGTCGGCCAAACCCGCCGGTCGAGAGAAATGCTCGGCCGGGCCGGTGAGGGTGCGGGTCCTTATCGCACTGCCGCCGGCCTTTAGGAATCCACCGATAGTCCGGCACCTTTACTGCGGACGGGTACGCCGCCCGGCAATCGCATCTAGATTGGAGAAGAAACTTGGACAGCAGAATCACGGACACCGACGTCCTGGTTATAGGGGGCGGAGGTGCCGGCTTTCGAGCGGCCATTGAAGCCCGAAATCGAGGCGTCGAGACAGTGCTCGTGAGCAAGGGCCCTCTGGCACGTTCCGGAGCCAGCCCTCTGGCCGGCGCCGACTATACTTTGGATGGTAAGAGTCTCAATGAGCTAGGGTTCCCGGGGGACCCCAACGATTCTTACGAAAAGTTTTTCAACGACATCATCACACAAGGGTTCCATCTCAATAACCAGAAAATGGTCGATCAGTACATACGCGGCGCGAAGGCCGGGCTGAAAGACCTTCTGGACTGGGGTCTAAAAGCCATCTTCTCGGAAGAGCGTGCGATCTTCACTTCGGGCACGGGCATCATGGATGTGATGCTCCGGCGTGCCAAGGAGGTCGGCGTTCGACTGTTCGAAGATGTAATGCTCACCGATCTGCTGACACGAGACGGGAAAGCCGTCGGCGCCCTCGGTCTGGACATTAAGACCGGCCAATTTGTTCGCTTCAGGGCAAAAGCCGTGGTGATCGCCACGGGTGGATGGCACAAGGCCTTCTATCCTACGACCGGCATGCGCGACCTGTCCGGCGACGGGATCTCAATGGCCCATCGCGCCGGCGCGGAAATCGGCAACATGGAGTTCATCACGTTCGCCTGCAACATTCCTCTGTCTCCGCCAATATGGAGAGGAAGCATTGTTACGTACATTCTGTTCACATTGTGCGGAGGCGAGCTTACCAACAACCTCGGTGAGGCGTTTCTCAAGCAGTACGATCCGTATGTGGTGGAAACGGCCTGTTTCATGGAATGGAACAAGAGCATCCTCTCCTGGGCCTCCTATCGGGAAGTTCGGGCCGGCAAAGGGTCTCCAAATGGTGGAGTGTACCTCGGGATAGGCGACCAGTCGTGGGAAGAGTACGAGCGGAAAGCACTGCAGTTCTTCGGCTCTTGGAAGTACAAGTCCATGGACCTTTCCGAAATGGCGAGGATGCTAAGGGAGAAGGAACTCATCGAAGTCGGTCCGGCGGTGGAGTATTTCGACGGGGGAATAACCGTCAATGAGAGGTTTGAGACGGGACTCGAAGGCCTGTACGCCGCGGGTGAATGCACTATGGGCATGTTTGGGGCCAACCGGATATGTTCGGCGATCACCGAAATGGTGGTTCAGGGCGCGGAGGCGGGCCGTCAAGCTTGTGATTATGCAAAGAGAGTCGATTGCTTGTTCCCCGAGGCGGACATGTTCGACGCTTTGCAAGACAAGGCGCTTGCTCCGCTTGCTCGTCGTGAAGGGATACGACCCGCACCGCTGAGGAAACGTATTCAGCTCATGGCACACGAACACCTTGGTCCCATCAGAACCCGCCAAGGCCTGGAAGAGTTCCTCAAGTTCCTGGAGACAACGAAAAGAGAGCAGCTCCCGAACCTGGCTGCGGATTCCCCCGGCCGGACATACAACAAGGAATGGGTCGAAGCCCTTGAACTGGCCGGCATGGTGCACCTCCTCGAGGCCGCAACCCGCAGCGCCCTGTTTCGGACTGAGAGTCGTGGCGTGCATTATCGGGAAGATTATCCGAACACGGACAATGACGACTGGTTCCTAGAAAGCCGAGTGAAGCTGCAGGGAGACGGTCTCGAAATATACAAGCAACCGGTGACCGTGACATCCACCGCGCCTTCGACGGGTTCTTTGCCGTATTTGGAGATGGTGAAGGAAATGATGAAAGCTCACTCCGAAATCGGAGGCCATCATTAGTCGATGAAACCTTTCACAGGGCGGTCAGGACCGCAACCAAATGGCGATTGCAGGCACCGGGTCACGCGCGGGCTCGGGTTTCGCAAGCATCATCGTACTGCGCTGGGGAATCCGGACGTTGCTGCTGGTTCCCAAACGTAGGATGCAACCGAACCGAAATCCAGGAACCGATTTCCGAAGGAATCTTCGCGGTACGACGAGGAAATAAGGTTTAGGAGTACAGGTTACCTTGATGGAGTGGAGTAAGACATATGTCGACGCGAATGATACGTGCGAAGGTATTCCGTTTTGATCCTTCAGTGGACCAAGAACCGTATTACAAGAGTTATGAGGTGCCTCTCGAGGCCGGCATGACGGCCATGGACGTCCTGGACCACATTTATGAAACCTTGGATGGGACATTGGCCTATTACGATCACGCGGGATGCGTGTTGGGAGTCTGCGCGAAATGCCACGGAAGGGTCAATGGAAAGGCAGGTTTGCTCTGTCAAACACTCATTGACGGCGATGTGGTACTGGACCCGATAAACGAGGCTCGTGTAATCAAGGATCTTGTCGTGAGCCGTTGAGGTCGATCACCAACCGGCAGGGCAACCCGTACGATCTGATTGAAACCGGCGCTCCTGTTGAAACCTAATGGAGCCCGTCGGCACAAAAGAGAAAGGAACATACGGCCATGGAGAGCACTCAAGTTCTTCGGGATCACGACCCTATTGTAGATCTGGCCGGCAATGCCGTAGAAACACGGTTCGAAGATTTGCCCGCCGAAAACGTGACGTTTCAGAAACGGAGGATGCTGGACGACCTCGGCGCGTGTCTTGCCGGTTCAAATGACGTGTCCGCCGATTTGGTGAGGGATCTCTGCAGTGAATGGGGCGGGACCCCGACTTCCACGATACTGGTTCATGGCGGCAAGCTGCCCTGTCAGAACGCAGCGCTCGTCAACTCGGTGATGGCGAGGGCCATCGATTTCTGTGACGGCGCAAATCCGGGCTATCATCCAAGTTCGACCGACATTCCGGCTGCGCTGGCCGTCGGAGAAATGGTCGGAGCCACGGGAAGGGAGATCATTACCGCTCTCGCCGTGGGCGCGGATGTGGCTCACCGGATCGTTGCGGCAGCCACCTATGAGAAGTCCTCATCCCATGCCTTCTATGGATTTGACGGAAACATCGCGGGGGTGTTTGGAGCCGCGACCATTGCAGGAAAACTGTTGAACCTGGACGCCAACCAAATGGCTCACGCGTTGGGTATCGCGCTCAATCAAGCCGCGGGAACCCATCAGAGCAATACGGATGCCGCGCTCGTGGTACCCGTAATCCAAGGCTTCGTCACTCAGGCCGGCATCGTTGCAGCCATGCTGGCCAAGAAAGGAATCACGGGCGTCCAAAATGTCCTTCTGGGGCCCTATGGATTCTACCAGCTGTATACCCGGGGCAGATGCGAACCTCGAATACTCAGGGAAAATCTCGGCACGGAGTACTACGGCCCAAAACATACGTTTTTCAAGAAATACCCGAGTTGCGGATTGTCCCTGTGCCTCACGGATGCGGCGCTGGAACTCGTTTCAGTGCACGGATTCAGTCCGGAAGATGTGGATAAGGTGTCGGTCAGGATTTCCGACGTGGGACACCACATTATCGGTAAACCGTTTGCTTTGGGAGACACCCCTGAGGTTGACGCAAAATTCAGCGCCCAATATTGCATCGCGAACGCGATCGTGCGAAAGGCTTCCCGCTTGGAGCACTTCACTGAGAGCTACGTGCGCGACCCCACCGTCCTGGACCTCGTCGACAAGATAACCGTTCAGCTCGACAAGGAAATGATGCTGGACGAGAACATCATCCATATTCGGCTGAAGAATAACAAGAATCTCACTTCCCACAAGCAGTGGGGTAAGGGTTGGCCCCGGAATCCGCTTACCCGGGATGAATTTGAAGAGAAGTTCAGGCAGTGCGTCGACTTCGCGCCGATACAATTGCCGAGCGAACAGGTGGACCGGATAGTGAGGCACGTAAATCACCTTGAAGACGTTCAGGATATTGCAGAGTTGATACAAGTTTGTGTCGCGACCTGATTGTGCGGCACACCGGCCCCTCCAAGAGCCATGAGCAACGTCGGCACTCATGTAGCAGGCCGAGTCGCTGGGTGAGTAGAGGCTTGTCGTTACCGACAAGCGTACGAGAGCAAGTGGGGGATTAGGCCGGGAACGACTGACGCACCCGAATTTCGGACGGAATTCGTGGCACTAGCGTTATGCCCCGATTGCAGTACCGGTGCGATCGGGCAACCGGAAACGGAAAGGATGGTGAAATGATGAATGTGATCCCTGAGCTTGACCATTTGATGTGCAGGGTCGACGATCCGATTCATGCCAATGTGGCATTTGAAAAGCTGGGCTTCACCGTGTCTCCCTTGAGCGACACCGGACTGGGGGTTTCAAATCGGTGCATTATCTTAACCCCGGTAACTGGTCAGACGGCCAACTATATTGAACTTATGGGAGTAACCGATCCGGAGCACGCCCGCCCCGAGGTTCTGGCCCTGATTTCCGGCGCGGAAGGGATAAAACAGATCATAACCTTTACCCCTGACGCGCGCGCAGCGCATGCCTCACTGGAATCGAACGGATATGGGCTCAGGCCCCTGCTGGATTTCCAGCGAAAATGGACTCTGCCTTCCGGGGACACGGTGGATTTGGCCTTCACCGTTGTAATGCCCGTACCGGGTCCTGCTCCGTTTCCCTACAATCTTTGTCAGCACCATACGGTTGGGCATTTCCATCGCGAAGATTTGAGGAATCATGCAAACGGAGCCCGTACGTTCAATTCGGTGTATTGCGTATCCGAAAATCCCGAACATGACGCGCGGTTCTACGAAAACTTGTACGGTAAGAAAGTTGTAACAAGCGCCGACGGAATCGTCTCAATCGGCCCCGGCCATGTTCAAATGCGGATAACTTCGCCGAGCGGTATGAAGAGCCTGTTCCCGGACCTTCCCGACCAGGCGTTGCAGACGCCGCCATACATGGCCGGACTGAGCATCGCAGTCGCAAACGCTCGTGAAACGGAGCGATACTTCACCGAGTCGGGCGTGCCGTTTCACACGTCTTCGAGAGGCACCCTTTACGTCAACCCGAGTGAGGGTCACGGCATCCTCATCGAGTTTGAAACCATAAAGGGATGATGAGGACGACCTCATCGCCGGTTACATACTTCAGAGACAGTACGGAAGACTTTGACGAGGCTCATTCCCGAACGTGGGACGGGCGTCGTTATGATGATGGGTGCGTAGTGGGAAATCGGCTCACCTATTTATTATCATGGAGGAATTTACAATGACCGAACCTGCCGGACAGATGACGAAAGTCATCAAACCCGGGCGTCTCATAGACGGTACCGGAAACGAGCCTTTGACCGGCAAAGCGATTACCATTACCGGTGGGAGCATTGCGACCGTCGTCGATGAGGAATCTGTTGCTTCCGACGCGACCGTAGAAGAAATAGATCTGTCCGACTGCACGGTTCTACCCGGCCTCATTGATTGCCACCTCCACCCTACTTTCAATGGAGAGCCCAACTATCTCGAACTCGTTTACACCAAGAGCATCCCGTACCGTACCCTCATGGGACAGGCAAACGGCATGAAAGATCTTCTGGCGGGTTTCACCACGGTGAGGGCCCTTGGTGAAAAGTCCCAGGTAGACATCGCGCTTCGGGAAGCCGTACGCAACGGCCTCATACAAGGCCCGCGAATCGTCGCGGCCGGTCAGTCGATCAGCGTTACCGGAGGGCACGGCGATCTGTGGCTGGCACCCGGATTCTCATTTGAAGAGGGACTTTCCGGAATGGTTGTGGATGGTCCCGACCAATTTAGAAAAGCTGCACGCACTCAGCTCAAAGCGGGTGCCGACGTTATCAAGCTGCTCCTCTCGGGCGGACTGATGTCCGCAGGCGGGGACCCGGGAATGCGTTACATGACTCCTGAGGAGATCAAAGCCGCAGCGGATGAAGCCCATTTATGGGGAAAGAAATTGAGCGCACACAGCCACGGCCACGAATCGTCTCGGGTCGGCATCGAAAACGGAGTGGACACCCTGGAACATGGGGTTTTCTTGAGCAAGGACCCTGAACTATTTGATATCATGGCGGAACGAAATATATTTTTTGTGCCCACCCTATCGGTGATCGTGCCGCCGATTGGCAACGCTAACGCCATGCCGGAATTCTTCCTGCGTAAGAAACGTGAAGCAGAGGAATATGCTCTCAAGACCTTTGAAATGGCCTTGAGGGCCGGAGTGCGAATTGCTTCCGGATCGGACATCGGCGGTGCCGGTGCGTATCACGGAAACAACGCCCTTGAGCTGGAGCTGATGGTCAAGGCAGGGATGTCATGCATGGATGCCATTGTCTCCGCCACCAAAACCGCGAGCGATTGCTGCGGGGTCGAGCGTGTGACGGGTACCATCGAACCGGGGAAATCCGCCGACATCATAGCCGTAAAGGGCGATCCTCTCTCCGACATCTCCGTTCTGAGAAACGTACGATTCGTGATGAAGGAAGGAAACGTTGTCAAGCATTTACAGGATTGATGGACCACACGGAGGCAGGCCGGAATGAAAGTGCCGACCTCCATGAGAGGAAAATGATGTCATATACGTTCAAAGATATTCTCAAGATACAAGTCGCACCGGCCCTCGGTTGCACCGAGCCGGTTGCGATAGCCCTGGGCTCGGCCGCGGCGGCATCTCTTCTGGCCGACAGGGATATCGACAGTGTGGAAGTCTGGGTTGATCCCAATATTTACAAGAACGGCCTCGCCGTCATGATTCCGGGGACGCAGGGTTTGTCGGGGCTGGAAACCGCGGCTGCGCTCGGCGCTCTTGGCGGTGATCCCGGTTTGCGGCTCGAGGTACTCGACCCAATAGACGATGCCGTGGTGGCCAAGGCCCGAGAGTTCGTTCACAACAACAAGGTGAAGGTGAATCTCCTGATGGATCGGCACGGCCTCTATATACGAACGGTAGTACGAAAAGGCTCGGAAGCCGCTGAATCCGTGATCTCCGGCGTGCACGATCACATCGTGAAGCTGGCCCTTAACGACGTCGACATTAGTGACAACCCGCTCGTGTCAACCGCCGACGGGAATGAACAGGGCGGTTTGGCCCACCTTGAGCAGTGGTTGAAAAGCCTATCGGTGGACCAGCTTGTCAAACTTATCGATGAACTCGACGTGGACGACTTTCACTTCCTCCAGCAGAGCATTGACTTCAATCTGCGGCTTGCCGAATACGGACTCAAACACGGACCCGGCCTTGGAGTAGGAAAGACGCTTCAGCGGTTGGTAACCCAGCGAATGCTAAAGAAGGATATGATTATGGCCGCCCGCATCATCACCTCTGCCGCGGCCGACGCTCGCATGGCAGGAGTCAAGTTGCCGGCCATGTCTTCCGCGGGCAGTGGAAATCATGGACTCACCGCGGTGCTGCCCATCTGGGCGGTCAAGGATTATATCGAATGCGACACGACCACGCTGCTTCAGGCAATCGGCCTCAGTCATCTTATCACCGCATACGTGAAAGCCTATACGGGGAGGCTTTCCGCAATATGCGGGTGCTCGGTCGCTGCAGGGGCCGGGGCCACGGCGGGATTGGCGTACGTGCTCAGCGGAGACGTTCACCACATTGTGGGAGCGGTCAGGAATCTCACTCAAGACCTCGCCGGCGTCATATGCGATGGGGCTAAGGCCGGCTGTGCCTTGAAACTGGCCACTGCAGCGGGCACCGCCGTCCAGGCCGCACTGTTCTCGCTGCAGGGAGTCACCGTGCAGCCGATGGAAGGAATTGTGGGACCATCCCTTGAGAAAACCACCGAGAATATCGGTACGTTAAGTACATGCGGCATGGTGGAAACAGATCGAACAATCCTTGGAATCATGCTCGAGCGGCGCTTTCACCGTGTCTGATTGTCCGTCCGCCTCCATGCCATTTAGGGCATTCCGCTTACCCTGTTGCAATTGCGACAAATTCCGTCTGAAATTCGGGTATGTCGGTCGTTCCCGGGCTAATCCCCCCAACCCCATAGGCGCTAACCTACGGGGTGTGAAGTAACTATTTCAGATGGTTATCACCCTCCCCCTTCCGTCAAGGGAGGGGGGTCCTAAAACCCTCTCCCCTGGCGGGAGAGGGCCGGGGTCAGGGTTTCTTGGATGAGCGGCGCGGAACAAATTCCCGCGTCCCTCGATGATGGTCGACGAGCCTTTCCATTCAGGTCAATTCCTCTGCGGCCTCTTTCATGAGCTTTCCTATGGACATTTTCTGAGGACATTTCCGTTCGGCTTCGGAATAGTCGGAGTCTACAATTTTCTTCCTGACGGTCTTCGGCAGCCGGCCGAACAGAGATGCGGCCAGGTCACGGTCACCGTAACTCCTTGCGTACATTAAATATTTCATCACATCACTTATCGGAACACCTCCCCCGACAGTCGGTTCACAAATGTGCGCGCAACCCGCACAGAACTCACTTGCGGTTTCCCGTGCATGTCGCTTCAGCAAGCCGAGATCATCCGATGAAAGTCCCGTCCGGTGGGAGGACGCAGCTACATTCGACAGCAGAACGGTCATGTTCGGCATCAGGGAACATATACTCGCAATATGGGGTTCCTTCCATATCGCCATAAGCTTGGCCTGTTCGACTGTGAATCCTTTTCGGAGAAACACCTCGGTAAGCTTCATTGCCAAGTCGCTCTGCCTGCCGATCGTTGCGGCCGGATTCGTTACCGCAGCCTGCGACTTTATGGCAGTGAGAGCGATCCCTTTTTCTGCGCAGGCATCCACGGCCTTCTTCATGCCGGTCGTGTTCATAAGCCGGTAATTGTACACGGTCACGATGCCGTCGATCCATCCCAGTTCAGATGCACCAACTATGCATTGTTCCATGTTCTTGTGCGTGCTGAACCCAAAGAACCTGATCTTGCGAGCTGCCTTCGCTCTGTCGGCCCATTCTCGCAGCTTCCCATCCAGAATGCTTATACGGTCAATTGCATGAATAATAAAGAAATCTACGTAACTCGTATGCAATGCCTTGAGTGTTTCGTCAAGATCGCGGGTCATTACGTCGGGTTCTCCGGACGGGGTCTTTGCAAGCAGGAAGACCTTTTTCCTGTCATCGGGATTATTCTTGAAGTAGTCGCCATAACCGTCTTTCCCTCCCGGGCGGGAAAATGCCGCCTCCCAATAGGTTACCCCCATTTTGATTGCCTGCTTGAGGAGCGGTTGGTTGTTTCGAGTATTGAAATACCCTCCGAGAGCCAGTGCCGAGACGTTTTCCCCTGTCTTACCAAAAGGCCGTTTGGGCACCGTAGGGGGGGCGGGTTTGCCTTTCATGGCTTCCGCGGCAGCATCCGCCGATGCGGATGCCGGCAACAGAACGGCTCCGGCTACTCCGGCAGCCGGCAGGAAATCCCTACGCGTGTGTTTGTCAACTGTACTACTAATTCTCGTTTTCTTGTCGTACCGCGAAGATTTCATCGGAAATCGGCTCCTGAATTTCGGTTTGGTTGCGGTTCTGACCGCTCTGCGGGAGACATTTCGACGCTGTTTCAGTCGATTGATTGGTTACGGCTCATATGGCGGTTCTCGAAAGTGCCGACCAATCGGCAGGCCTGCAAGCCCGACCGACGATCAGGACAGTCTCCCGATTCCCAGATTATTTTCGAGAACGACTATGGCCGGTGATCGTGTGACTCGTTGCGGACAATCGCGTAAGCCGGCGGCGAGTGAACTTGACCCATGGCCGGGATCCGGAGCAAAGTCTAATGCATCACATATTTCGCGTCAAACGAGTTATTTTGGTCATTGTGATCGCATTTGTCGATCTGACGGAGAAGAGGCGGGGCTTGTTGTTCTGTGGATTGACGGAAATCTCTCATGAAGCAAGAGGGATCTCGGTACGGCCCCTCGGATAACCGGGCCATAGATTCCAAGCTATACGACAATCCTATGGGCCGCAGGGGGGTAAGGTCGAATCATGATCGACGGATTGGTCCTTCAGCGGAAACCCGAGAAATCTTGCGATGTACGCGGCTCGCTCTCGTGATCCCACGTAATCCCGGGAACTGTACAGCGCGAGGTCTTCAATGCCGTTTTGAGCCTTCAGCACGACACGAAACCCGGCTCCCTCGTCCGAGTCGCCCGCATCATGCTGCAGAACAACGGAGTTGTAATCCCTGAGGGTAAGTTCCTTGCGTCTAAGCGGCAAAAAGAAACCCCATTGTTTGCTGATGCCGCTGCGACGCGCGTCCAGTACGGTACGGCATCGGCCGAACAGCAGGCTGCAGCCGAAAAGGGCGAACACCAACCCGGCCAGTGAGATAGCCTGCCAAGCCAGGATCGGCACTTCAGCCGCAGTGTGAAGCGGAACCGTCCCAACCCCGATCAGCGTCAAGAATATCCCCACCGCGAGCAAAGGTATGCCTAGGAGCGACATCCGACCACCACTCTCTCGGATTTCCAGTCGATCACTCGCTTTGAGCCTAAACGGCTTCAGGTCATCCATGCCGACTTCTCCCGAATGCAATCGTCCGGAAAGAAAGAGAGCTGCCCCCGACCCGTTTCTTACAAGCAACCTGAACAGCTTCTTGTGAAGTTTTTTCTGCAACGGCCTAATTCTTTCATGAATCTGCCGGCCATGGGTCGGAGGCCCAAACCAATTGAAAATGTCCTCGTGACCGTAGGCGCCTACTGCCCGGCACATTTCCGCCACAAGCTGTTCCATGCAAGGTCTTCCAAGTCACGGCGTTTCAGGTTCCACGTGACGATGTCGCCGGACACGCACGCCAAGGAAATCTTCCGATAGCGGGCAAACCATATGAGGCCGGTGCGATCCTCTTCCAGGACGAGGTTCACGCGGCCGATGCCGGGATCGAGTCTCCCGTCGAGCACACGTCCCCGTATACGATCTCCGTTGCCGTTGCGGAACTCAACTACCGAGCCTGCTTCCGCGCTCAATCGAAGCTCGTCCAGGCTGGGACCTCGATCGATTCTCATTTCTTCCTCCCTCCGAGGTGTTTCGACCGTCCGGTTGACGCTTTTCAGGGCGCCCCGGGCTTCTCGCTCGGACAGTAATGCCCAATTATTACAATATAATTAAGGGGATGATAGTTTCCTGTCGGCTATCGGTCAGATCTGCCGGCAAAGGAGGAAAGAACGAATCGCTTCATGCTTCTATTGTTCATGGAATCCGCGCTGCCCATGCTACCGTAATACCCCAACGGCATCCTCGATGGTTGCGGGCTTAACGGCCCTGATCGGAATGAGCCGGATTACCGCGGTGTCATGAGTCAACAGTAGACGCGCGTGAAGAAGCATTGGCGCTACCAGAGATACGGGACGAATTTCCACGTGCGTGAGCTGTATTCCCGGTATTGGGGGAAGCGTTCCGCAAGAATGGCCTCCTCCTTGATCGCCTTGAGCACGTACAGGGCGGCGAACGCCGTCCACAACGGCACACTCCACAGACTCCCCCACAAGAGAATGTACCCGGCGAACAAGACTACCACTCCCGTGTACATGGGGTGGCGCACCCTCGTGTAAATGCCCCTGGTGATGAGGATTCCACTCCTCCTCGGCGCAGCGAAGACACGGAAATTCCTGCCCAGGGCCACGAAGCTGGCAAGCACGATCCCCAGTCCCAGGATTAAGAGCGCTGCTCCTACGATCTGTTCGGGAACCGACACCCGCACCTCCATCAGACTCTGCTCCAGCGGCGCGAGGATCAGAATGAGACACTCCAGAGTAATGTACCCTATGGAAATGCTCCGCACATCTTCGCCACGCCGGTTCGGATCTCTGTGGGGTCTGGTCAGACTGAACGGCCCCTCGCCCTTCTTCCCCCGCTCGAAAAGCACCAGGTAGAGGATGCCCCAGTTCAGGTTGTACACGTGCGTAAATCCCAGCTTGCGCAGCATCACCGCCACGGTGGGGGAACGGTGACCTGAAAAGCAAGTGACCAGCACAGGCCGATCCTTGGGTCGATCCGCCGCTGCTTCAACGATCCCCGCACCCCATGGGAAGCTCTGTGCTCCGTTGAGCCGGTTCCAGTAGAACTCCGGCTTGGTACGCACATCCACGATCCAGGTGTCTTCCGGGAGCGTGCCGAGTCGCCAGGGTGCCAACGGTTTGGCTCCCGCCGCCACTGTGACGATTTCGGTTCCCAGGATGAGGTGGAGCAGAAGGAAAAGAGTCCCCTTTGCTGCGCCGTCAAGGCCGTTGACAAGGTGTTCGGCGCGAATCCGGCGAACCATGAAAGCAGTCTGAATCATGTACACAGTCACCAGACCGGCAAGGATGCTCCACGCAATGGTGCTCCCCGTGGCGATACACAGCGCAGCCGACCCCAGGAGCACCGAGGTGGTCAATGGATGGATCATCCGACCGGCGTGAACCCGGGTGAACAGATGTCCGTCCCGGGCAGGGGATGGGATGAAGACGAAATAGCAGACGAGACCGATAAGAGAGACTATGCCCAGAAAGCCGGCCGGCACGGCAACGAGGATCAGAAGCGCTACTTCGAGGCTGCCGAGTTCGCGCATAACTGCACCCGTTTGCCACAGCGCAACCGCCGCCAGGGCCGCCGCCCCTGCGTAGAACAGGATCGTCAATGCGTGGCGCTGCTCCAGCCGCATCGCCACATCGGCATGTGGGTCAGCTCCGTGAGGAATCGGGTCGGCCCTCCGCACAATCGGTCATGACATTCATCCGGCAATACACGAAACAGTAGTTCCGGATGAAAGACAGGCAAATACCTCGGATATCCAAGTGAGATAGTTGGGGGTGCCTCGACTTACGGAGCAGCCTTTGAGACCGCCACCGCAGCGGGTTGGTACCAGGATCGACGCACCTTCTGCGAAAACATCCATTTCAGATTGCGAGAAGAATGGAAGATAGGTTCGGGCAGTTCGATGGGACTTTCCCCCTTGAGGACATTCTCCAACCGAAAACCCATATTCAAGACTCCACCGATGGTGTGGTACTCGCCATTGACCTTGTCTTCTCCGTGAGCGTAACGCAGCACAAGGAAACCATCGCCGGTCTTGAGTTCCGCACCGAACCGCAACCCGTACACGGGCGTACCGATGTCAAACTTATAGCCTGTGACCGCCACACGTATGTCCATGGGTTGTTTGAAAACCCTGCACTTGTGTGTGACGAGTTGCGAGCAGCCGACTTGGACATCGTAACTGCCGCCTTTGTTGCGGAACGCGTTTACCATCAGATCGTTGTCGAACATGTTCCCATAATAATTGAAATTCAGATCCACCTCTCCATAACTGCCCGACATGGTCACCAGCTCACAGCCGACTCCCCCTCCCGAATACCATGTATCGTGCAATTTCGTGGAATCGTAAAACCCGTTGACGCCGAAAAGGACGACTTTGTTGAGCACGATTCGGTAGCCGCCGCCCAGGGACAAATCCGTTCGAGATCTGTCCGCCCCCGGAATGTTCCGGGAAAATGCGTATGTTTCGTAGTGGGCTTCGCCGAACGCCACGTGATTCGTTGTGGGAGAAAAGGGCAGCACGTAATCGGCTGCAAGACGTTTCGTCCTCGTCTTGTTTCCGAAATCGTAAAGCAACCCCACTTCCGGATGGGAGATTGGACTCGGAATGCCGCCCTCTCTGCCGGCGGAGGACGGCAGGGGGCCGCTCAAGAGTGAGCGTATCGCCTGCACGTTGATGAGTGGCCTTTCAGTGGGGGAGGTAGGAGACTCGGACGACCATGAGAGGCCTTGATAGGTTTGCGACCAGGCAGCATTACTCGACGTCAGAACCACTGCCCACGAAACCAGCGCAACGATCAGCCTCGAAAGTGATCGAACCGAAACCATACCCTGAACCTCATCAACCCCGAAATTCATACTACTCCCGAATACTTGGCCGGGGCTAAGAATGGACGCACCGCGCCGGTCCCTTTCCAGGGAGCACAATCAACACCCCGCCGTCCATCTAAACGCTCTACGCTGAGATTTGGGACAAGTTTAGACCACAACGGCCTCTGAGTCAAGAAGAAACGAGTCCGGCACGGTCCCGGAGTTCTCGCTTGTCACGGGACGCACAGTAGTGTAGGTTGCGCAAGGTGTGCTCTTTGCCGGCCGGCAAGAGCCCGGTCGCATCTTGGGTGGTTCGGGAGAGTAACGTTGCGGGCCGGGAGGCTTATGGATTTTCGTGGTCGATACCGTCCCGTGATCAATGGCAATATACTAAGGGCTATCCGGTCTGCTTAGTGCGGTATTTCATGAGTAGGGCCGGGGTCCGGGAAAAAAGGACTGGTTCCCGGCCTACGCCGGGGAGACGCCTCAGGTGGTGCGACCGTATTTACGCCACTGAGCACTTAGCCGTGAACGGAAAATCACCGGAGAATTCTGAATCAGGATGATGGAGGATCGCGAGATGCGGTTGACATATCGTTTTGAGCGTGTTCAGCAATTGGCGGATGTCGAGCTTGTGGTGGAAAATCAAGGAGATAAACTCGTTTATGAGATCTCCGGAGAAGGCGCAAACCAATTCAACCGCCTTGTGAAGCACCATCTTGGATGGTTCAACCGATGTGGCCCTATCACCGGCTATGAAGGTTCAAACGTATATACGACATACTTCCCTCCAATGCCCGGCAAAGCGCACGCAAGAATGCTGGAAGGCTTCATTTACCACAGTCTTTTTCAGAAGCCGATGCCCAGAGTGGCAACCATAGAAGTCACCGGGGACTGCCAATGCAGCTGCATTCATTGCAGTGCACACAGGCCTTCGGATACTCGGCCCGTATTTACTCGTTCCAGTCTCGAGCGAGTTGTCTCCGAGTGTTTGGCCATGGGGATGCACGGCATCAGCTACACCGGAGGAGAGCCGCTACTGCGGCACGACCTTGAGGATCTCGTGTCGCTCGTCCCGCGAGACAAGGCTACGGTAAACGTTTTCACCAACGCGGTGGCGTTGACCCCGGCACGCGCTGCATCACTCAAAGCTGCCGGGACGTACGCCGTCATGATAAGCCTTGATTCTCCGAATCCTGAAGAACATGACAGGCTACGCAATAGACCGGGCACGTTCGAGGCCGTTCAGAGAGGGGCGCAGGCGGCAGTGCAAGCCGGTTTGCTTGTAAGCCTCTCAACCTATGCCACACAGAGATCCGTTCGGGAGGGAGCACTGGCCGGAATCGTTGAGTTGGGCGCCCACTGGGGAGTGCATGAGATAAGCGTCTTCAATGCGATTGCCACAGGTCGATTTCTCAAAGACGAGACGGTGATGATCAGCAGCGAGGATCGGAAGTCCCTCCTCGATCAGGCGGCCGCCCTCAACAAACGATACGGCGGCCGGCCTCGCATCATCACGAAGGCATGGACCAATCAGGGCAAGGGGATCTCACGGTATATGGGATGCATGTCCGGACATTATCATTTTCACATAACGGCTCAAGGGGACTTTACACCGTGCGATCTCACTCCGCTGTCCTTCGGGAACGTGAACTCCGAGTCGGTCCGGGACATCTGGGAACGGCTGTCGACCCATTCGGCATATTGCGAGCGAAGATATGACTGCCGGATGATGTGTCCGGAGTTCAGGAAAAAATACCTCGACCCTATTCCGGAAGATGCTTCGTTGCCGTATTCAGTTGCCGAGCTCGACCGAGCCTGGGATTGTCGCGACAACTCCGAAGGTATGTCTGATATCGAATGGCCGAGAGCCGGCGAGAGATAGGGATACACCCGTCACCTGCAACGTCGGGCTGTCGAGAGTGTCTCAAAACTGTCGGAGCGAAGTGAATCGTGCCACGAAGGAGTGGATTCGAATGGAAATCCCCCCTGCCCCCCTTTGCCAAAGGGGGGTAAGAGCCGGTTCCCCCCTTAGAAAAAGGGGGGTTAGGGGGGATTTGTTGCAGCATGCCCAACAATCGTGGCACGATTAGCATCACGTACCGACTTTTGAGACAGTTTCTGTCACTCGGCGCACCTAACCGGCAAGGCCCGGCAATTCAGTGCGGAACGCATTCACGAGTGAAAGGCTTCCTCCACTCCCGGCAGGGAGAGAATCAGACATGAGTGATATTTCGAGTCTGGTTCCCAGGCTTTGAAAAGAGAAATCCCCCTTTATCCCCCTTTGACAAAGGGGGGCTGGGGGATTTGCCCGGGAACGACGGACACACGAATTTCGGACAGAATTTGTGGCAATTGCTCTAACCGAAAACGGCCACGGTACAAGTGTCCCGCCGGACGTGTTGGGGAGTAAAATCCGCCCCGAGACTTACGTGTGACTATCCAAGTGCCGTGCCTCGGGTTCGAAATACCGGTGGAAACATGCTGGGAGGCAGCGATAGTCCATGCCTGAAATCGATCGAGAGAAGTCCCTGGAATTGTAGGTGTTCCAGAACAGAACCGTCTTCTTTCTCAGTGCGGTCTTCTCGGCATCGTCCAGCAAAGCGGCGAATGTCTTTCCCGTGTACGTCCCATCCAATGTGAGGCCCTCATACTCTTTCATCAAATCTACCGCTTTCGTGCCTTCTTTCGTGAACAGTGCGTATCCATTGCCGAAGAAATCACTTCTCACGTCCAGATCTCTTTCGGAAATCTCGAACATGGGAAACGATGCATCGAGTGAGTGCAGCAAACTGTTGGTCTTCCGGAAGAGCTTGACCATCCCCGGGGCGCTGCCGAATTTCTCCGGTACGACCCGCACGGCAACCACGCGGGTATCAAGCTCCGCTGCTTTGAGGCCAAGAATGAGCCCCACTGCGGTCCCCATGGTGCCCAGGGGCACGTAGATGCAATCGGGTCGAGGAATCGCATCTCTTGCGATCTGGCTTTTCAACTCGAACGCGGCATTCACATAGCCGATCGTACCATAGGCTGATGAACCTCCTGCCGGTATGACTGCCGGAAAGGACCCTGATTTGAGCCTGTGACGCATCAACTCAAGAACCGTTGCCCAGGCCAGGAGTGCCGTGTTTTCTCTCTGGTGAAGCTCCGCATTGAAGCAGGAGCTCAACAAGAGATTTCTGCGCACGTATTCCGCATTTGGCTGAGGAAGCAGCATGGAGATACTCCGAAGTCCCAACTTTTCGGCGTAGACTGCCGTGGCGGTCGCATGATTCGACCCGGCACAGCCGAAGGTCAGGACTTCCTTTGCACCTTTGGAAAGAACTCTTGCCAGGACAAACTCCAGCTTCCTGATCTTGTTGCCGCCGTACATTTCACCGCTCAGATCGTCCCGTTTGACGAAAAGATCGTTCACGCCGATTTCCCGCCCCAATCGCGACAACGGTTCGACCTGTGTGGGGAATCTTCCCAACGGCACGTGCGCCAGGCCGTCCTTCAAACCCGAATACCGTTCAAATAGGGGGATCATCGTTCTTTCCCTTTCCGAAGATTGGAGCCGGCAGGACACTGACTCCATGGGACGACAAACTCATCAAGCATAATCTTCGAGGCAACGAGACACGAGAGATGATACCACGCGCGTGCGGACGATTGCAGGAAAACGCCCGTCTCCATGTCATCAATGCTTCACCGGGGACGAGGTTTTCAGAAAGTCATCACCGGAGGCTACGAAGAAGAAACAGGGAACAGCACGCAGGAATGGAGAAATCGCTTTGATCAGCAATGAGGTGAGGGCCAACGATATTTTGATTGACGGCGGAACGTCGGTGAGGTACGCTCGGAAACAGGATAAAGAAGGATTCTTCAGCAACATGGCAGGAGTTCTTGTGGCTGTCGGGCCTTCCGGCGGACCATCAAAGGGCTTATTCGGTGCCAAGGTGACCCGCTTGGGACCGGATTCCGGGTGAACAACCCGGAATTGGGAAGACTGCGGCATAATTCCGGGTACAGGGTCTTCATGCCTCAAACGGCCGGGACACCGGAGTCCCTTCCGGCATACGTCGTCACACTGCCTACAAGAGAAAACGCGGGCAAGGAAGGTACGGCAACCCGCACCCATCACTGCGCGGTATTTCCTCAGCTCTGCTGCACACACTGCGGAGCCAAACAACAATTTCCCCTTGGGTGACGCGTCAAAATCATGCCGCACGTATTCAGGGGCAACTTGGAAACGAAACCCATGACTGTGCTAAACATGCTGCAATCCCCGGCCAAAATGGATCCCCGATCTGAAATGTTGGTTCTTGCCACCCACGGGGATACAAAGAACATTGTGCTGAGTGCTCTGGAGGTCACCGGCCCGTATGACCAGGACGCGATTTGGGTGGCCGTCGGTAGAGCTGCCAAGGAATTTCCGCAACTCATGAGCTGCATCAAGGAGATTAAGGTCAGAGGACTGCACTACCTGACGTGGGAGCATCGCCCGGACCTTACCCTCCCCATGAGGGTATCTGAGATGTCTATCGATCCGGAATCAGGATCGTTCCTGGACAATCTCCTGGAGCATCTGCGTCCATGGTTGGATCGGGAGTGGAACCTCTTCGAAGAGGTTCCCGTCTGGTTTCACTGCATTCGGATTACCGAAGAACATCACGTGACGGTATCGGCGTTTCATCACGTGGCAGCTGATGCGGGCACTGCGTCTGAATTCGGCAGGCAATTTCTGATGCACTACCACGAGATCATCAGGGGGCGGCAGCCTGACTGGGCTGCAGAGGCAACCGCGATTTCCAGTTCAAGCAAGAGGAGAGTGAAAGTCCGGAAGAACACCTTGAGAGAATCCATCGCCGTAGCACGCCAGACCGTGGACAATCTCCTTGAGAAGCCGACACTCCCGGTCGGCACCGGGTTTCCCGATGATCCCGGACACCATCACGCAAAGAGGGTCCTCTCTGCCGAAGTGACGGAGCGGATTGGAAGGTCATCCGCCAAGAACGGCGTATCCTTCGTGGACCTCTTGACCGCGTGCACCAATCTGGCGGTGGACCGGTGGAATGAGAGACGGAATGTCCGCCCGGGAATCTTGACAACCTCCATGACGGTCAATACGAGAGGCCGAATTGGCGGCAATGACCTGCCAAACAACAGTTCAGTGATCTTTTTCCGATTCTCCCCCGAAGAGCGGCGAGATCTCAAGCAATTTTCACGCTCACTGGCGCTGGCACGGATCAAGCATTTCCGTAAACAGATGGACTTGAAATATATGCAGGACATCGGAAGGATGATGAATTCCGTCCGATTGTTTCCCTTACACCTGAGGCGGAAAATCGTCCATCACGTGGTTGACCGACATCAGTTCTCCATCGGGGTGACGCTCCTGGGAGTACTCTGGCCCAGGATCAGAAACGGCAAACCAACTGCAGACACGGCCCTCACTGAATCCGGGGATCTTACCATTGCGGAAGTTCATGGGTTTGGATACAAACTTGTGTCAAGCACACGAGTCATTCTTTATGTCTACGCGTTCAAGAATGAGATGAATCTCATCCTCGCGTCCCACGCATGCCACTTCACCAGAGACGAGGCCGAAGATTTTCTGGACATGATCTTGTCCAACCTGCTGGAAAGGAGTGGGGCCGGGAACGGCAGGCCCCAATGATTTTCGGTCTGCAATTGTTCAGAGCGACCGGGGGACAATCTTTGAGCCCTTTCGACGGCCTGAATCATATCGAAGATGGCAGGATGTGGCTCACGGGGCATAAACCACCTCCGTGGAATTGAGGATGGCGTCGCGGCGAATCACATTGGCACTGCGCTCGAGGTTCTTCCGGTCCACAAGGTCCACGTTTCGTCCAAGAAGCAGTTCAAACTCTTCTTCGGCGCGTGCAAGGTCCATGAGCGACCACTGCTCATCCGGGTCGAACTCGGCCAAGAGGTCAATGTCGCTGTCGGTGCCGAAGCGGCCGGTCCGGGCGGAGCCGAAGAGTTCCAAGCGGCGGATCTTCCACTTCCGGCATAGCGCTTTGAACGCTTCATCCGAAACTTCGATGTCGCCAATTCTCATTTCATCGTGCCCCCGTGCCTCTCTCTCCTGCCGGCCCGCCCGGTTACGAACCTCGCTATTGCAATACCGGACGCCGGAGTAATCAACCCAACTCCGAGAGAATTCTTTTGATTTGCGCATCAAGATCCGGCAACTTGATCTGAATGATTTCCCAAATAATTTCCAGATCAATTCCAAAGTACTGATGAATAAGAACATCCCTCAAGCCCGCAATCTTCGCCCACTCAATTTCAGGGTATCCGGACCTCACCGTCGAGGGGACGCTCTTGGACGCCTCGCCGATGATTTCGAGGTTACGAATCACCGCTTCCTGTATGGTTAACTCTTTGGTGAACTCATCGTACGTCATCCCGGAAGTCAGAGTCCGTACCCGTGCCAACGATCCCGCCATGTCTTCAAGGGCGACCCTATAATCCCTCGGCATAGACGGTCTCCTCGAATATTGGCTTGCGTAGTCTCGGTTTGACGGCATCCGCTATCACGAGGTCGACCTTGTGTCCGAACAGGCCTTCGAGAAAGAACTTCAAGTCCATGTAGTTGTCGAAGGTCTTTGTGTCGAATTCAACGAGGAAGTCCATGTCGCTTGCCTCGCGTTGTTCATCTCGGGCGTAGGAGCCGAATATCCCGAGGCGACGAACGCCTAAGCTCCGGATGGTCTCACGATTCTCTTCCAGTTTTCTGAGGATTTCGTCTCTATTCATCATTCAGATCTCTGAGGAACAAGATGTCTTAGGCACGAGACATGAGAAATTATACCACGTACGCAAGGACAATTGCGACCTGCGGATTAGAAGTCCGGCGTTTGCGGTTCCGTCCGGTTTGTCGAGAAAACCTTGAACGGACGAACTGCGGAATAGGAATCCGTAGGTCCCGACACCGTGAGAGATGACAATCAGGTCCTGTAGGGGCGACCGCCGGTCGCCCCTACAGATAAGTGGGTTTTGCAAACGTTCACTCGCGGCATTCGTGGCCGGGTTCAAGTCCGCGTACACAAGACCGATCAATGAATGTCTTGGTACACAGAGGCGGTTCCAACCGCCTCTATACAAGCCCCCCGCGCTGCTGTATGATTTGGGAAGGAGGAAACCGGACATGAATGAGAACCAGATCCTCGAACGGATCGCGGTGAACCCCGCGGTGATGGTTGGAAAGCCGGTGATTAGAGGAACCCGTCTCACGGTTGAGTACATTTTGAACTTATTGGCACACGGGAGCACTGTCGAAGAAATCCTTGAAGAATATGAAGGGTTGGTTCAGGAAGATATTCAGGCATGCTTGCTTTTCGCAACAAGGTCTCTGCAGAGCACGGACTTCATGCCTCTTGGCGCTGCGGAGTAAGCCGGCATGCGCTTTCTTGTCGACGAGTGTACCGGCCCGGCAGTCGGGGATTGGCTTAGGGCTCAACACCATGACGTGATCTCGATCCATGAATCCTCCCCCGGGATAGACGACGATGAGGTGATTCGGAGAGCCTTTGCCGAAGACCGGATTCTCATTACGAACGACAAGGACTTCGGAGAGAAGATCTTCCGTGAAGGACTCCCGCATAAGGGAGTCATCCTCTTGCGCCTTGCGGATGAGCGGACCCCGGCAAAAGTCGCTATGCTGCAAAGGTTACTCTCAAACCACGCAGAGCGGATTCCCGGTCGATTCGTTGTTGTGACGGAAACGAAGGTACGTTTTGCCCGAGCACGCCCTGCGCACTTTGGGTAGCACCCGGAAGCCGATGCGGTTCTCTCCGGGACGGGCCGGCATCTCGGTCGGACGAGCGAATTCAATCCCAATTAGCTATGGTGTACCCGGAATTTACGGAATTTAATGCGATAGATGGGGGCCTGCAATGTATCAAAATCAGAGTGACCGGGAGAATCGGGATCTGTTGGGCCGTGATATCGCTATCAGAGAAGCGCTTGGTATCATTCTTGTCGTCATCGGCACGGGAGTGGCCCTCTGGGTTTTCGCGAACGTGTACGAGATGTTCACCGGTCCTCAGAAACTGACGGCATTCCAGAAGCTCGTTTCACAGAATCTTGAAAGATCCCGGTCCACCAGGGATTCCCACGTGAAACCGTTAATTCCACCGGAGTACCTGGCCTACCTCACTCCCATTCTGCTCCTGGGGATTGGTGTGAGCATCGCGGGCGTCCTCATCGCCGGTGGTGTGGGTCTGGCCCATGGAGCGTACCAGAAATTCAGCCTCAGAGTCGCTCGATCGGAGGACAAGACCCTCCGCGCGGTGCAAGACGTGAAAGATTGGATAAGGAACCGCGACGAAGGCCCCAAGAAGCCCACCGGTCATTGATTCTTCACGTCATTCCCGCGGATCTCCGCATGCCGGGACCAGCCCGGCTCGGCTTTTCGGAACTTCCGGGATGGGTAGTCCAAACATGCTCTGTCTTGGATCGGCTGTAGGGGCGGCCGACGGTCACCCCAACGGGCAGGCATACAGGATACCGCTGCGGAAACGAGGATGAAATTCGATCCGGATAAACACCACAGACGTTCGATCAGGCTGAGGGATTATGATTACTCGCTGGACGGCGCGTATTTCGTTACGATTTGTACTCTCGAAAGGAAATGTCTTTTCGGGGAAGTTGCCTACGGAGAAATGCGGCTGAACGACATCGGCATGATGGTTAGGGACGAATGGTTGCGGTCGGTCGAGATACGCAACGAAATACACTTGGACGCGTTTGTAGTAATGCCCAATCATGTTCACGGAATCGTGTTAATCAGACACGATGTTCCGCTGCCTGTATCGAAAGAGGGCGACCGCCGGTCGCCCCTACAGCAGCGTGGGCTTTGCAAACGTTCACTGGCCGCATTCGTGGCCGGGTTCAAGTCTGCGTGCACAAGATCCGTCAATGAATATTTTGGTACACGAGGAGTTCCCCTATGGCAACGCAGCTACTATGAGCATGTCGTCCGTAATGACCGGACTCTACACGCGATCCGGGACTATATAGAGGCAAACCCGTCGCAATGGGCCGACGATCGCGAGAACCCCGAATACAATCGTACACCTCTCAGATGACCTGTTTTGTAAGAGCGAAAGGTCTTCGCCCGCAGTTCAACCCAACGTGCATGGCATCAACGGCCTGTAGGGGCGACCGGCGGTCGCCCTTTTCTTGGTAGACGGGCCGCCGTTGAACTGTCTGGTCAAATGAACGGTGAACACTGTTCGGAAGAGGGCGACCGCCGGTCGCCCCTACAACCGCGCGGGCCTCGCAAACGTTCGCCGGCCGCATTCGTGGCCGGGTTCAAGTCCGCGGGCACAAGATCCGGCAATAGATGCTCCGGTACACGAGGAATTCTTCTATGGCTACGCAGCTCCTATGAGCATCGTCCTCAATGACGGGACGCTCCGGACGATCCGGGACAATATAGAGGAGAATCCCGAGTACCGGTGATAGGGAGCCAAGCGTTGAACCGCGAATACGGCCTGTCAGAAACCAAGAAAAGATCGTGAGACCATTGGCGGCTTAGGGGTCCAAACCGACATGCATGAAGAGAATCCGCTCCTGTAGGGGCGACCGGCGGTCGCCCTTTTCTTCATAGACATATCGCCGTTGAACTGCTCGGTCAAATGAACGGTGAACACTGTTCGGAAGAGGGCGACCGCCGGTCGCCCCTACAACCGCGCGGGCCTCGCAAACGTTCGCCGGCCGCATTCGTGGCCGGGTTCAAGTCCGCGGGCACAAGATCCGGCAATAGATGCTCCGGTACACGAGGAATTCTTCTATGGCTACGCAGCTCCTATGAGCATCGTCCTCAATGACGGGACGCTCCGGACGATCCGGGACAATATAGAGGAGAATCCCGAGTACCGGTGATAGGGAGCCAAGCGTTGAACCGCGAATACGGCCTGTCAGAAACCAAGAAAAGATCGTGAGACCATTGGCGGCTTAGGGGTCCAAACCGACATGCATGAAGAGAATCCGCTCCTGTAGGGGCGACCGGCGGTCGCCCTTTTCTTGGTAGACGGGCCGCCGTTGAACTGCTCGGTCAAATGAACGGTGAACACTGTTCGGAAGAGGGCGACCGCCGGTCGCCCCTACAACCGCGCGGGCCTCGCAAACGTTCGCCGGCCGCATTCGTGGCCGGGTTCAAGTCCGCGGGCACAAGATCCGGCAATAGATGCTCCGGTACACGAGGAATTCTTCTATGGCTACGCAGCTCCTATGAGCATCGTCCTCAATGACGGGACGCTCCGGACGATCCGGGACAATATAGAGGAGAATCCCGAGTACCGGTGATAGGGAGCCAAGCGTTGAACCGCGAATACGGCCTGTCAGAAACCAAGAGAAGATCGTGAAACCATTGGCGGCTAAGGGGTCCAAACCGACATGCATGAAGAGAATCCGCTCCTGTAGGGGCGACCGGCGGTCGCCCAAGGTTCACCTCCTGCAAGACACGGGGCAAAGGAAGGCACCACTCGATGGATGCCGGCGCAATGACCGTGATCCGGGGCAGCCAAATCATCTTGGTAGGCTGGGTCAAGAGTAGACTTGACCCTACCTCTTCACAGCGGCCGCTTGCGGTTCATCCCCACACGTGTGGGGAACAGAAATGCCTCCCCACTGATAGGCTGTTTGAGATCGGTTCATCCCCACACGTGTGGGGAACAGAATGGATAGAGCAGCCACTCGTACTCCGCGATCGGTTCATCCCCACACGTGTGGGGAACAGGCTTGGTGGAAGACCAGAACTTACTGGTACGCCGGTTCACCCCCACGTGCGTGGGGAGAATAGCCGACAGCACTGGCCGCACATTTCATACGCCGGTTCACCCCCACGTGCGTGGGGACAATGGACGCTTGGGCCGCTAGGGCCGCTTTGGACGCGGTTCACCCCCACGTGCGTGGGGACAATTGTCGCACCCCAGACATTACGCCAATCATACTCGGTTCACCCCCACGTGCGTGGGGACAATGTAATACTCCGGCCACACATAATCGTTGATGGCGGTTCACCCCCACGTGCGTGGGGACAATTGCACCTTGTCCGAACCAGGCTTCGCCGGCTGCGGTTCACCCCCACGTGCGTGGGGACAATTTCAACAACCGTAGCGTGCGCCGGCACTTGATCGGTTCACCCCCACGTGCGTGGGGACAATGTGAGTGCATAGTATGCCGAGGATCTGGGGTGCGGTTCACCCCCACGTGCGTGGGGACAATAGCCAC
>CAXXIU010000011.1:0-4463 GCA_963675835.2 Desulfomonilaceae bacterium | reverse complement strand
CATATTGGGAAACCAGCGCCTCCAACTCAGCGTTGCGAAGCCGCAATGCGTGCAGTTCATCACTGACATGATCCATTGTGTTAACCTCGAGGTGTGGGTGCCGCCCGAAGACTCGTTCGGAGCCGGCGATCGCTTCATGATGAACTATTGCTCTCGACTCTTCAACATCCTCTCGAGATGCGGTCCTCATCTCGTTCCACAGATGAGGGTTCTCGATGCCTGGATTCGGTCTCAGTTCAACGCGATCCCGCCGGCCCGGAGAATCCTGGTAACCAGTCATGACGCGTTCAACTACTTTGCCGCCGAATACGGATTCAACCACCGGGCTCCCGTCGGATGGTCTACCGGGAGCGAATTTGGGGCGGGCATGACTCCGGAGCGTCGCGGGTTGGTGGTGGTTCCATTAAGAATTTCAACGTGAAGTCCGTGTTTGTAGAAACCGGCGTTAACCCGAAATTCGTCCGCGAACTTGCCCGTGAAGCGGGCGTGAAAGTCGGCAGCCGGCCTCGATTGACGATGACGCTTGACTTTTCGACGGGAAAGTCACACACTACCTATGTTATTTATCTTCCGGACCATCCTTCAAAAAGCCCCACATGTTACTAATGCCTGGGTAATGAAAGTGAGGAATCAGTGATACTTGACTTTCAGATGAACAACCTTACCACCGTAGAGGCTCTGGAAAAAGGCCTATGGAGAGTCATCCAGCGTTCTGAGGACAATCTGTTCTCCATTGAGATAACGTTGGAGGTCAAAGCACCCGCGCTCGACATACGTCGGGCCGTCTTGGACGTCAAACGGGACGATCTGGGACTCGTGCCGGACCTTTCTCTCCTCGCGGAGAAGCTTATCGGGTTCGCGTCGGTCCGGGAATGACCAAGATCGTTCGGGGGGTTCTGGGAGGCCCCGATGGTTCGGACCGCACCGCCGAGCTGGTTCTGGAAGCCATGGAAATGCTCGTAAACGCCATCACCGTGCCCGAACTACGAAAAATCCGCGGCAATCGGAGGAATTCCGTATAAGTCAGAGGGCGACGGGCCCAAGGTCTTCGTCAACGATGTGGTCGTCGACGAAGACACGGTCAGGAAGATGGCTGCCAATCCGAGACTGAAGGACAGCTGCGCTGCGTTCCGGGATCTCTAGATATTTCGGATGACTGCCCTGGGTGGTCGGGGGCCGCGCTTCCATGGGAATTTCTGAGCGCAGCGGTAAAGCGTCGCTTTCATCACTAACCGTATCAGACAACAAGGAGTGATGATGCCTTGAGTATTCACGGTGTAGAGCGTAGGGGTTCAGAAACAGGGAGATAATCGTCGCGTGGTGAGGCGGTGTACTGGAAGATGAACCCTATGCAATGGAATGCGTTATATCGGTTGACTGGCCGAACCTTACCATCGAATCCGTACGCACCACTATGAAACGATTCACGACAACCAGATGCCCGCGGGCCAAGGATATCTTTACCAGGCTGAAGGGTGGAAAATCGACTCGGAACTCGATGGGAAGATCAAGAAAGAGTTGGGCCGATATGGATGCCGACACATGGCCGTGCTCATGGTGGACTGCTGCCGTGCGCTGGCAAGGGCCGAACTGGCGCGCGAGCTTCGAGCGGCCATTGAAGAGAATCCCGAGCTCGACCGGGCCGGCTTCGTTGAAGCATTCTTTGAACGCCATCCGGATCTGAAGGGATACCTCCAGCTCCGCTAGATAAGGGAACCGATTACATTTATGGACATCGATCTGCACATTCACACAACGGCGTATTCCCCGTGCAGCCACATGAGCCCCGACGAACTCATGATCGCAGCCAAGGAGGCGGGGCTGGACGGGATATGTATCACAGAGCACAACAGGATATGGACGGCGGAAGATGCGAAAGCCTTGAGCGATAAACACGGCCTGGCAATTTTCCGAGGAGTGAAATCACCACCACAGGCGGCGATATCATTGTGTTCGGGCCTGGAAGAGGAGCCGGACGGCATACTCACCCCGGCGGAACTGAAGCAGAAAGTCGACGCCGCAAATGCCGTAGCCATCGCGGCTCATCCGTTTCGCGGTTTCCTCCTGTTCGGTTTCGGCGCGTTGAGCATGGACCTCGAATCCGCCATGGAAAACCCGACCTTTTCTCACGTTCACGGGCTTGAGGTCTGCAACGGCCTGGTAACGGAAGAGGAGAATGATTTTGCGGGCAAGGTCGCCGCGGCCATGGCCTACTCAGAGTGGGCGGGAGCGATGCCCACAGAGCCGTGGGCGTGGGCACCTGCGTGACCGTCTTCGAGGATGTCATCGCAGATGAACGGCAGCTCGTGGAGGCTATTTTCAGCGGCCGATACACTGTTGAAAAGAGAAAATGATATGGTCAGTGGTGAGGGGGCCTGCTTTTTGATATCTCTCAGTCCCGTTCCACGATCTATTTCTCTGTACTACTAATCTCATTTTCTTGTCGTACCGCGAAGAATTTCTTCGGAAATTGGCTCCTGACTTGCGTTTTGGTTCCACCCCGCGTCTGGAAACCAGGAGCAACGTCCGGAGGCCCTGCGTAGTACGATGGTTCTTGCGAAACTCAAGGTCGTGCGCGACGCCGGTGTCTGCAATCGCAATTTGTTGCGGTTCTAACCGCCTCTGTACTACTAATCCTCATTTTCTTGTCGTACCGCGAAGATTTCTTCGGAAATTGACTCCTGAATTGCGGTTTGGTTGCACCGGCGTCTGGAAACCAGGAGCAACGTCCGGAGGCCCTGCGTAGTACGATGGTTCTTGCGAAACTCAAGGTCGTGCGCGACGCCGGTGTCTGCAATCGCAATTTGGTTGCGGTTCTAACCGCCTCTGTGAACCAATAGAGGCCGCCATACCCTGATGTCAAAAAGCAAGACCTGACCCTATTTTGGAGAGGAAAACACCATGAATCCTGAAGAAATCAAGTGGTCCGTTTGGACTCGCAGCATGGAACACTTTCTGCGTCTCAAGACGTTTCCCGTAGGCCTTAAGCTTCTGGAAGATCCCGACGAACTGTCAGCCAATCCCTGGCTACGCCGCCCACAGGAAAAACTGTCGCTATGTCAGTTGATCACCATTGTGCGGACGTTTGATTGGACCGTCGGGGGCACCGCGGACGATCTCGTCACCTCGGCTGTGCAAGCGTTCTCGGGCTGGCCGAACCGCCCGAGTACGTGACCGATGGAACCCAGAGAAGTACCGTATGGCTGGAAAAGAAGGAGGACGCGGCCCAATGCGAGGCCGTGATGCAACGCATTCCCTACGGAAAGTACAAGGCGTTCATGTTGGCCCCCACGGCCTACGACCGTTCGTGCCGGACATCGTTATCGTGTATGCCAATGCCGCCCAGATGTCGCTGATGGTCAACGCGATTCAGTACGACCGGTTCGAGCGTCTCGTGTTCTATTCAGTCGGAGAGGGCTCTTGTACGGACGTGATCGGCCGTTGCTTCGTCGATCAAGTTCCCGCGCTGTCCATACCCTGCTACGGCGAGCGCCGGTTCGGCCACGCCGCGGACGACGAACTTGCGATAGGTTTGCCGACCTCCGAGTGTCAAAGAATCCTCACCAATCTGGAAACCCTGTATAAGAAAGGAATCCGCTATCCCATTTCCCAATACGGTGCGCAGGTGAGCCCGTTCCCCGCTTTGGACGCTGTTTACAACTTCTCCAAAATGGCGGAGAAGAAGTAGAACGGAAAAGAGCGATAAGGCACGCATACGCGACCGGATCTTCTGTCTCGTTCCCGGGCTCTGCCCTGAGCTTTATCAATATCCCGGGTCGCCGGCAACCGGGAACATGTCCCATATCGACTTGACGCTCATCTTCATGATTGCAAATGACTCACGATACCAATAACATAGGTGGATCATATGAACGCACTTGCCCTGAAAGGGCACACCATGAATAGCCATGGGTTTTAACCCATGGGAAGCCGACCATCATGAACAGGTCTGGGACCCTGAAGGGGTCCACCAACTTCAATAACTGGCTGCATCGTGATTGGTCGACCCCTTCAGGGTCGTTCCGGAGGACTTGGATGGATGCCCGTTTCCACGGGTTGAAACCCGTGGCTAGTCAAAGTGAGCCCCTGGGGGGCTCTGGCCGGCAGGCACCTCGAATCGGTTTGCCTATTGTCGGCCGATCCCCACGGTTGCCGTCAAAAAGATATGCGACTTGCTTAGGGCTCTGCCTGGGAAAGTCTACCGAGAGCTCCGCCTCCTCCTGATAGCCCGGCCTCCAGAGACAAGAAGGAAGAAGAAATAACCACAAAGGCACGAAGACACAAAGGGGACCGATCCGGATGTAGAGGCACCCCTCTGTGGGTGCCCGTACCAAGAGGCCGGCGCTACCAAGACTCCGGTGCGTAGTATGTGGTGACCCCGCGCGGAACGCGGGGAACCGCATCGATCGCGAAACGGTTTGCACCGCCGGTACGGAAGACGACCCCGCGGGACGCATGGTCCC
>CAXXIU010000010.1:0-106713 GCA_963675835.2 Desulfomonilaceae bacterium | reverse complement strand
CCACAGAGCTTCTCGCCGGGTCTTGTTCCACTCGGGGGGCCAGCGAGCCTGCGAGTATTCAGTAGCGAAGTATGCTGGAACGAGGTGTGCAAGGAGCATTGGGTTGTCTCCATTTAAGGGTAAGGGCGCTAACGCCGGCGTCATGATTACAGAACCGCTCGAGGCCCCGCCCTGAAGTACCGGGTCGTGTTTAACGGCCCTGTAGGGGCTCGGGAGCACATACGTCTCGAAGGGACATGCGATATTAGCCGGGCCTTTCAAGGCCCGGAAACGTTGGACGTGTGAACATTGGCGACGCGTCTCAAAGAGACCTCGTAGGGGCTAGTCTGTAACTCGCTACATACAGCCGTCCCGTCGGGACGGAAATCCAGTCTGAATTCTCTCGTTGTTTCCGGGGGATGAATCCCCCGGCTAAATTCGTGTGTGCCTTCAGCACATTGAGGTCAGAGAATTTCAGAGTCGGGATACTGAGTGTATTTCGAGATTTGTGTGTCAGCCTACTTTCGGCCGCCCCCGTCGTGGTTCTGGAGTATGGGCGTCCCGGAGGGACAGTATGACGGTAGACCGGTCTTTCAAGGCCGGGGCGAAGGCCTTCCTACGAACTCCACGGCACGTGCCAGGCGCCGGTCACTGAGCTTCAACGATTGCCGGTTCAGGAGGCCTTGTTCGTCGGCCCGTAACAGAGCGTACATCATGGGATAGTACTGGTCCGTATCCCAACTGACCAGAATCAGATCAACACCCGAGTTGAGTGCCCGGATAGCGGCGTTTTCCATGCCGCCGGCACTGCGGTATATGGCCGCCATGGTGAAGTTGTCCGTTATCAGTATGCCGTCGTACTTCCATTGATTGCGAAGCAAGCCGGTGACGACCTTGAGGGATGCGGAGACCGGCGAGTCGCCATCGATTGACTGCAATCTCACATGGCCGAGCATGATGAATGCATTGGTTTCATGCATCAGTGTACGGAACGGCACCCAATCGGTCGTGGTGAGTTCCGCTACAGAAGCCGCCAGGTTTGCTTGGCCGCTGTGAGTATCCTCGAATACTCGTCCCAACCCTGGAAAATGTTTGAGCGTGCACCGGACGCCGGTTTCTTCCAGGGCCTTGCAGTACCAGGCGGCTGTTTGAGCCACAACCGCGGGGTCCCCGGGAAATGGCGCGTTGGTGAATCAGCGTGAACCGATCATCGGGATTCATGACCTTGTAATTCACATCCACCACCGGCGCGAAATTCAGGTTTATCCCGAGTTCTGCAAGGCCGCGGCCCTGCGTAAGGGCGTATCCGCGAACCGCCCTGCGGCGTCGGGCAACACCGGAACAGGCTGCCAAGACGGTTGAAAGCGGCGGTAGCCGGCGAAGCGGTGGAGACACTCGTGAAACTATGCCGCCCTCCTGGTCCGTGGCGATCCATAGGGGCGGCAAGCCTTGATCCCTCCGTATGCTCCGGAGTGAGTCGATGTCCCGACGGATCTCGGCAACACTCTTGCCGCGAACGTTGCGTGCTGAAACGTAGACACCCGCGACTCCGCGGAGCCTAATCAGTTCACTGACTTCCTCGAGGCTTCGGTAACCCACGATGATGTGGCGGCCCACCCGTTCCATCTTTACGGGATCGGTGTGCAGGACCTGCCGACGAACCCAATGGAAGCGGGTTTCCAGGGCCAGGGTGATGATTAGGGCCAGTGCGGCTGCGAGAAGCCCTGCGGCACTCAATACGATGAGCAGCCGTTGGCCGCGACGGGAAGTCCACAAGGCCCGCGATTCGGCAAGAATCAGGCCGGTCGATACAACGATCAAGCCTATCAATGCCCACGGCCGGACAACCAGTAGAAGCGGTGACCGCCAGTCCAGGGCAATCGGGATGAGAGCAACGGCCGCCACGAGCATGAACGAGGCCGCTGCCAATCGCACCACTCCGCCACGCGTTTCGCCTTCCTTGACGGGACCAAGACCTTTGTGGCCCCACTCCGGCGGGGATGCTCCCTTATGGCCTTTTCCGCTGCCTCTCATCCGATCTTTTCCTCCGTCAATTCGTTTCCTTCACCGCCCCAGACGGTTGGTCGGAAGAACTGTCGTTTTCCCGTTCCAGAAGTTCGTTTGAATGCGACGCCGATCCGGATCCAACTTTGATTGAGTACCAGTCGACGTCTCTTGTGACATACATGACGATACTCAGCACGATGAACAGTCCAACGCTACCGACTAAGAGTGCATAGTCGACCATCTGCAGCAACCAGTATGAGTAGCCGTACACGATTGCGAGGACGCAGCCAAGGATTATCGCCAACCCTGTGCTCCTCAAGATGCTCTTGGCATACGCGGAGACGAGGACAATGATAGCCGAACACGAAATCGCATACGCGGTAGCAAAGTTGATGTGCTCTGATAGGGAGATCAGAAGGGTATAGAATGTGATGATTGCCAGCCCGATTAACAGGTATTGTACCGGATGCAGTCTCACGTTCGTCAGCAGTTCGGAAATAAAAAAGGCCAAGAAAATGAGCGCGACAAAAAGGATCGCATACTTGGTAGTACGCATTGATTTCTGATAGAAATCCACAGGGGTGAACAATTCCACCCCGAACGATGAAGCACTGACCTGCCGAGAGAACTTGTCGCCTCTCCAGTATTGCGGATAATCTCGATTGAAGTCCAAGATCGACCATTTCGCAGTGAATCCGGTTTTTCCGAGTGTTCTCTCAAATGGAAGGTACGCGCCGGAAAAGCTTGGATCCGGCCACACCGATGAGAGTGAAGCGGTGGTTGTTTTGCCTAAAGGTACAAAGTTGATGGATTGACTTCCGGTCAGCTTCACCACAAAGCTGAACGAGTACTTCTTGGTCTGTGGGCCGAGCGTTATGCCGGCGCTCACGCCCGAAGACATCAGATCTTTCGTTACGAGTCCCGGATTCATGGGGATCTCACCGTCATTCACCTTCGCGACAATCGGCTCGCTGATGCCTCGCATGTCGGAGATCCCGAGAGAAATTACGGCATCCGACCACATGAAGTCGTTCTCGGCAATGTTTAGCCTGTCCGTTTGAGGCAAGGAGAAGGTTCCCGTCACCACGATCTGCGTATTGTACAGTACGGCCTCGAAGATCCCTCTGTATCGCACCAGAGGTTCTACTTCTCCCGATATGTGGAGCGTGTCCGGGAGGAAATGCATGTACAAGACGTCGTTCAATGCCGACGCATAGGGTACGCTGATAACCGGCCCCAGTATGGTCTGTGCACCGCCCAATTTGGAACTGATCTCTTGCACGACATCCATTTGCCGGTTCTCACGCTCCCGTATCAAAGACTCAATCATGTGGGCAGGTATCATAAACATGAGCGTCAACACGCCGATTGCTATGACTTTCATCGAAAGCGGGCCGGTAAGCATGGACCTCACCCGCCTGTCTTGATTCTTCCCTTGATCCTCCATAATGTCGCTCCTCTCTTCTTCAGTGTTCGTTGTCCGCGAATCCTGGTTGGAGACCCTAGCAGGCGGTTATGGTGATTTGATGGAACGGATGAGGAGAGTTCTCGGCAATTGTGTGCAATACGTGTGCAAACGGTCTGCGACAATTTGTGTCATCTTTGGATAGTTCCCGTGTCTCCCGGGCCTGCTTCTTCCGAGGAAGAGTTCTCACGCGGAGGCGCAGAGGCGCGGAGAAGACGCAAGAAAGAGTCGGGCTTTTCTTTTCCGCGTTCTCCGCGGCTCTGCGTGAGCCACGCCTTGGGGGTCTCTTATGATCACGACATTCGAGGGTAGGGAGCGGGAAAACAATCCGTAGGATGTGCAGCGTTTAATCGCTATTTAGCGCGCCGGCTGAAGCGACGAGGCTCACCGATCCGGATTTCCGGGGAACAGATTCAGCTGCGCAGGTTCGGTTCAATATGAGCCCGCGCAAAGGCGGCGAAAGGGGCGTGGGAGGCACAGGCATCAAGCAGAAGAGATCTAGCCTCATCATCTCCCTCTTCGGCAAGCCTGAGCAGGGCCATCAGACATTTGACATACTCGCTACGACTTTTGAGCAGTTCTTTTCTGCCTCCGGCCCCGTTGAGGTCAAACGTTTGCACGGTCTCTTTGCCGCGTGCATCCTTTCCGTACACGCTCGCAACTCCGGCAAGCGGGTCCCACGAGAATAAGAGATGCTTTTCCGGAACAATAGACGTTGGGTCGATCAACAAGGGGTCCCCATTTTCGTCGAGTGGAAATCTTGTTCCCTTGTGGTGAGGGTTGTTGCACAAATCACATGAAAGAAGCATGTTACCCCATAGAAATGTGCGGTCGATATACTGCCCCTTGGGGTAAAAGTGTTCAATCTGTCCATACGTGACGACTGTGACCTTGCTTTCGCAATAGGCGCATTTGCCATGAAACATTCTTACCAGTGCGTCCTTTATCCGGGGATGAGCATACTTGCCTTGCGCTTTCTTGAGTGCTTTTCGGGCTCGACTTATATCCTGCTCGCCTGCATTCGGATCAGCCTCCAACCCCTCCAATTCAGAGACGGCAACCTTCAGTTCGGCCAGCCACTTGGCTGCCGACCGTCTCAGTTCCTCGGGTTCCCGGGTACGCTGGACGAAGATCATTGGGCCAAGTGTCCTTCCAGGAAGCGGTTGATACGATCCTGTAGGCTGCCCGGAGTAGGAGACTCGGACCCGAGATTGATCTTGCGCATAAGGTCTGTTAGCTCGTTGAGGAGCTTCCTGTCGGCGTCTGTCATTTCCTCATTCGTTTCCAGCGCCAAACGGAGCTGGTGATATCTTTCAATTTTTTTCTGGAGTTGTGGTGAGTATGTGGAAACCAATTTGAACGCCGGGCTTCTGAGGGCCAGATCTACATCGTACAGGAATATGTCCTCAACGGGCTTCGCAGTCACCTCCCCAGTTTCCTTGTTCATTTCCAGACGGATCGTAAGTGCGTCCTCGCCGGCTCCGATGGCGACCATCGGACTGTGGGTGGCCACGATGAACTGCAGATTCGGGAATGCTTCGCTCAGCCAGATTGCGATATCGCGTTGCCAAATGGGGTGGAGGTGTATGTCCAGTTCATCGACGAGCACAATGCCTTTTGCTTTGGTTGGATCATCCATGTCGGGAAATGACTGCATGAGTCTCCAGATCAGGTCTCCGGCCAACGCGATCACGCTGCGAAACCCGTCGGACAGCCCAATGCTGGGCACTGTCCTGCCGTCAATCTCGAAATTGATCAGGCCATCTTTTGTCACCGCCGCAATCTTCACGTCTCTTGGCAGGAGGGAAGTGACCGTCTTCTCACCAATGATCCTCATTTTCCGGGCTTGCTCGTCGCCGGCATCCTTCGCTTGGCGAAAATCCAGATAGACCATCCATCGCTCAAAGAAGCTTAAAGGACTGTCTTCGTTGAACTGAGTGACGAAATTACTTGTGCGTGTCAGAGGTTCCATGCGAGGAATTAAGATCTGGCTGGTTCGGGTGAGGCGCCGGAATGCTCCGTACCCAGCTGCAAACCATCCCTTGTTTCCCGATGCGAAGGCATTGACTCGGAGCCAACTGAGGACGTTCGTACTGTCCTCAATGACGGCCGGTTCAGTATAGGTTTCTTCTTTCTTCCCTCTTCTCCCCGTCAGAGGAACTTGTACCTCGCTATCCCCGGTCATGTAGTATGAATAAGAGAAATCCCTCCTATGCCAAGGCTTATCCGGCTTACCATAGTCGCCCTCATCACCTGGATCTTGAGTGATCCCTGCAGTCAATTTGGCAGGTCTAGACTGATCTCGTAACCATCCTGTCGGCCTGGACAACAACTCTTTCGCAGCTTCAGGGCCTGCTAGAAGGATGGCTATACACTGAAGCAGAGTACTCTTTCCGACGCCATTCTCGCCCAAAAGCGTTATCCAACGATATGGCTCCGGCAGCCGGCCTCTGACCTGATCTCTTGAAAAACTGAGGTCCGTGTCGGTGAAGCACTTTATGTTTTCCAGCTTGACACGCTTGAGCCACATGCATCCAGTCCTTTCAATTCACCATGTCAATGTCCGGGGCATAGAACCGACTGTTCCCCCCGTCGGCCCTTTTCAGCCCTGACTTCGCTTGTCGAAGTCTTCAGACTGGTATTCTCTGGAGCCGGCCGGCGAACCAATTTCAAGCAAGCGGCCTCCCCTGTTTGTCTTCTTAATATGCCTGAACTCAAACTAGACCCGAAGGACTTTTTCGTCAACAATTACTTGAGGTGAACCAGGCTGTTGTCTTGACTGCCAATTGCACCCCGAGCTTTCAGACCACGTACCCTCTCCGTGGCATCTGCATCCACGGTAGATCGGAGTCGTCTGAACAGGACCGTAAGGTCTTGTCATGGGGCGTGTCGCGCCTTCACAGAAGCCACGCTACGCGCTCAAGCCATATCATGGCCGGGATGCGAGTAATGAGCCGACTGTAATTGAAGAAGTTCCCCTGCGTCTGCGGGAATGTGATATCCTCGATTTATGATTCATGACCCAGGGAGGTTGGTGCGATGAAGACGCTGCCGTGGCAGGAAGTCCAACGCGACGCGAAAACAGTGAATATCCTACTCGGCATAGGTTTTGCCGTCTTATTGATTTTCTCGGCGGCCGGCTGCAACCGAAGCTCGGCATCCAAGGACGGTTATAGTGACGCGGAAATGGCCGCTGGCCGAGAGCTCCTTGCGATCGCGACGGCCGCGGCCGATGTCCTGAACGTGTACATGGACGCGAGAATCACGCACATGCTCGTTAACTCCACGGTCTGTGAAGGCCTGAGAGAGGCTCTCGGCTCGCCCGACAAGCGAGAAAATGCGAACCGAATTCTGGGTCAGTGGTTGAAGATCTCGGGTGCGTACGATGCCTTGGTATTGCTCGACAACAAAAGGCGTCTGTTTGGCGGCCGCACCAGGCAAATTGGTCGGGAAGGATTTCTCCGGCGACGCAGCCTTCAAAGGGGCCATAGAGGGCAAACTGACCATTATCGACGCCCATGCGTCAAGTGTGGTTGCTTCTCTTGACCCCAAATCCAAAGGCTGGACCGCGGCAATCGGCGTTCCCGTGAAGGTCGGCGATCACGTGGAAGGAGTCCTGATATCCTACCTCAAATGGTCACGCATCGAGAATCTGATGGCCGGCATCAATGTAGGCAAGACTGGGTACGTGTACGCCTTGAACCATCAGAACCAGGTTGTTGTGCACCCGCGTAACGAGTTCTATGGGATAGATCTGCGTGACCGTAGGATCAATCTTCCCGGACTTGGCGAAGCGGTGAAGAAGCATGCGGGCCGTTATTCCTATGAATTCCGTAACATCAAGACCGGCAAGACGGATACCAAGTTAGTGGGGTTTGCCGACCCACGGAAATATGGAAATTTTCCCGGGCTCGGCTGGAGGGTCGCAGCGGGTGCCAACAAGAGCGAGGTAGTGGCCGGGCATCCGTTCTGGAAGTTGCTGTTCCGCTAGTCTTCGGCGGCACCCGGTCAACACTCACTCGTTTTCGCGAAAGCCGGTCAGTCTTGCAGCAGGTTTTCGCGTACATGATCTCTTTCGCAAGCGTCCACTCAGCGACGGTGAGCTTGCTGAACTGCGGAGAGGGGGTACCATTTCTTGCCTTGATCCATTGATGCGTCATCTGCGTCGGCGGGGCCGGGGGCAGGGGTGAGCTCGCTCTCGTCCTCACTCCGGCTGCTTGTAAGAATCTGCTCCTTGGCGGCCAACAGCAGTCCCTCGCCGGCCAACAGGCCGCGTTTGTCGGCTTCGGCGGTGAAACGCGTAAAGTTCCGTGTGTAGTAGTGGAAAGGACCCAAAAGGCCGAGCAGCACCCAAAACGCCATACTCTTCCACGTGAGAAAAGAGTCGACATCAAATCCTGTGTTCAAAAGGCTTTGTGCCATACCGATCAGGTCATTAAGCGAATCCATTCAGAAACCTCCTTATCGTACTCTTCTTTAAGAGACCTTCGGATGGTTATAAAGTTCCACTGGATTCCTTTGCACCGTGTTTCTTTAAGAGGTCGACGATCTCCTTGCGATGAAGTGCCGCCGCAAGGGACAGCGCGGTAGTACCTTCCTTCGCCTTGAGATTGACGTCGGCGCCTTCTTGGATGAGTCTCTCCATCTTTTCCAAGTAACCTCCCATGGCTGCCCGAACAAATGCCTGATTCTTCTCTTTGTCGTCGGCACCGGCCGAGCCGACTGCCGAGCATAGGAGCAAGCCCATCATTACCGTGGCGATGGCTATGATTTCAGACGGAAATCGTCGTGAATTTGACATGGTGCACCTCACGCTCCCAACCACTATCGTTTGCCTATGTACTGCTAATCCTCAATGTTCTGGTAGTACCGCGAAGATTTCTTCGGAAATTGACTCCTGAATTTGGGTTTAGTTGCGCCCGGCGCCTGGGAAGTAGGAGCAACGTCCGGATCCCCTGCGTAGTACGATGGTATTTGCGAAACTCAAGCTCGTGCGTGACGCTGATGCCTGCAATCGCCATTCGGTTGCGGTTCTAACCGCCTCCATGTTCTTCCAATAGCTTCCTGATCTCATCCGGCCCCTTCTCGGCTGCGTAGGTCAAGGCGGTCTTGCCTTTCTTGTTCTTGATATTCACATCCGCCCCGTTCTGCAGGAGCAATCGTATCAACGAAGGCTTCTTCGTGCCAAGAGCGTACATCAGAGCAGTGTTGCCGTCTTTGTCTTGCGCATTCACGTTGGCTTTCAGTTTGAGCAGAACGTCCACGGCATGCTCCGCCCCGGTAATACAGGCTTCCATCAACGGCGTCCCCACCGAACTCATCACATTCACGTTCGCTCCATTTCTTACCAGGCATTTGACGATTGCCGAATGGCCAAGGGCCGCGGCCTTGATCAGAGGTGTGATTCGTATCTCCGCACCCGGATCTACCTTTGCGCCGTTGCTGATGAGGAACTGAACCAAATCAGACCTGCCGGCGCCGGACGCCGGCATCAAAGGCGTCGATCCGGAGCGGCTTGTCTTGTTGACATCGGCTCCCTTAGCGAGGAGCATCTTGACCGTCCCCAGGTCTCCGGCCTGACAAGCCCCCATCAAAGGTGTTGAGCCATTCTCGTCGGACGAGTCGACGTCCGCACCTTTTTCCAAGAGAAATCGAACGACCTCCGGCCGGCATTTCCACGTACAGGCGGCGGACAAGGGTGTCTCGCCGTTTTGCGCTTTGTCGTTCACATTCGCGCCGGTTTCCACAAGAAGTCTTACTGTGTCCAACCAGCCCTGATCTGCGGCGAAGATGAGCGCCGTACGACCGGTTCTGCTTCTCTCATGCACATTGGCTCCCTTTTGTAAGAGCAACCTGACCGTGTCGGTGTTTCCTGCCCGGGCTGCTCCCATGAGAGCCGTGTATCCGCTCCGGTCTTGCCGTGCAAGGTCGGCTCCTGCGTTGAGCAAGAGCTTCACCGTTTCCAGGTTACCGGTACCTGCGGCAATCATCAACGGCGTGTGTCCGCCACAGATATCCCGGGCGTTCGGATTCGCACCTTTGCTCAGAAGGTCCTTGACTCGTTCCGCGTCTCCCGCACAAGAAGCGACCATCAGATCGTCCCACCGGCATCTGTTCACGGCCTTCTCGGCATTTGCGAACTTCAGGAGGAGGCAGGCTGCGTCGTAGTGCTCCCCCATGATGGCCCAATCCAGGGCGGTACTGCCTAAGTCGTCCAAAGCCTCCGGTTTTGCTCCTTTGTCGAGAAGAAGCTTGACGATCTCAGTGTGGCCCTCCTTTGCCGCGGTAACGAGCGGTGTGGCCCCGAGGCTGTTCTTCGTCTCAATATGAGCCCCATGTTGGATCAGAAGCGTCGCGACATCATGGCGGCCGTAGTTGACTGCATACCAAAGGGCGTTTCCGCCGCCGGTTGTTGCCGCTTCAATGTCCGCGCCTCTCCTGAGAAGCACCTCAACCACATCTCTGTTACCCATTCTACAGGCAGCAGTGAGAGCCGTGTGGCCCCACAGCGTCAACTTTGCGTTGACATCGGCCCCCTTGTCCAACAACAATTCGACCTCATCTGCGTTTCCCGACATTGCCCGATCGATGAGCTTGCCTTCCAACTCACCGGCAGAAGCATTTCCCGTGCAGAAAAGCAAGAATCCGGTCATCAGAACCGCGATTGCATTCAAACCCGGTTTCATCGGTTTCAACTGTTTTCTCCACTCACTTGGCAGTCTTTCGCGCCGAATGCCGACGGGTATACCACGAAGAGACCAAGATACCGAAGTAATGACTACCGTGCCCACGCAAATTCGTCTTACGCCTCATTCTACTGCTTTGCTCCGTGTTTGAGAAGCAGCTTCACCACGGCCTCATGACCTTCTTCCCGGGCTCTCGAAAGGGCCGAACCTCCCGGCTCCGTCCGAGCCTGTATGTCTGCGCCGTTGTCCGGAAGAAACCTTACCACGTCGGCCCGGCCGGAAGCCGCGGCCCATATGAGCGGTGTTTCCCCCAACGCAGCCTTGGCATTGATGTGGGCTCCCGCTTTCAAGAGAAGCTCCGCAATCGCAGTGTGGCCTTCGCCTGCTGCAAACATCAACGCGGTATTGCACAAGTTGTCTTCCGCGTTCACATCGGCCCCGTTTTGTATGAGGATCTCCGCCAAGTGCAGGCGACCGTCTCGGGAGGCGATCATGAGCGCAGAGAGGCGATCCTCGGTTGCCGAATCGGCATCGGCACCCTTTTCAAGAAGGTGCTTGACTTGCTCGACTCGGCCTCCCTTCACTGCCTTCAAGAGGGCACTGTTCAGCTTTCCTTTCCCAGAGGGCTCCATTGCCCGGACCGAGGATGAACAACCCAACATGGTCGGCGTCAGCCACATGCATACGAAAAAGCTGACTACGTTATTCCGCACCGTGATGTCTCCAGTGCCGCAAATCCTTGACCTTGCAGTTCTTGTGTAGTATCCCGCGGGTGAACTTCTTACATGCCGGACATCAAGCATTGAAATACCCGAAAACGCCAAAGACGAGAATCACATATAACGGCATAATGCCACGAATCACGGCGTCCCGAATTCCGATGAGGCGTATGCTGAGAGCGCCGGCAGTATGAGCAGCACTCCGCCGCCGACGAAGGAAAGTCTGGTAGCGTTGGTATGTTTCTTCCATTCAGAGCAGCTTCTCAATAAGTCCGGGCAAACGTCGCGATCTGTAAGGATCAGACCCAATGATCGCGAATGCTTACGAGTCCCGATGACGGAAGCTGTCCAGGGTTATTGAGAAGTTACCATTCAGAGATCACTTTGTGGTCGACTTGTTGGTCCTGCATCTAATTGACACCCCTCGGATCAGACTTGAGCCTGGAGGCCAAGCCTTTTACCATTTGTCCGCATAGAGCATCTCCCCCCCCCCCCTGAATCACCGATCCGGGTGCAGGATAACAGTCCTCGGGCATCTTGGTGTTGTAGCGGGTTTGCCTGTTGCTCTTGTGGGCTTACCTTTGCGAAACGAGGGTGCGAGCCAAAACGGTTGACATAGGACCGGCAGAATTATCCGAGGAATTGTTACCCCGCTCCGGTACACTAATCAAGCCTTCATCGCTTAAGGTCTACCGTGACGCGGGACTTTGGCGTGTGAACTTCATTTAGCTTCTTCGTCGTGCCAAGCTTCACACAAGGTGTCGCAGGGTCCTCAACTACGTGCGCCCAGATGGTTATCTTCCCGTTAAGCTGCTGTTCGTCAAGCTTGATTACCCCCAGCCACAGACCGTCCTTCTCTACGTCCTTACAGTCTTTGGCTATCACTTCCTTATCTTTCCACTTCAGAACTTTCCCTTCCTCATCTTTCTTTTCCACGAAAAGCAGCACTTTTGAGTCCTTGCCTGCGCCTCTTGCCCGGCCGGTGACACTTATGGTCGATCCCTCAATGCGATCTCCATCCCTGGGCTCATAGATAACGATCTCGGAAGCCTCTCGTATCTCCGGCGGTACGGGGACTCCCTGTGGAGGTTCCACGAAACCGGGAAGGTGCCCGCGCTCGACAAGTCGCTTCGTGACGGCATCCTTGCACGCTTTGTTGGAGAGATCGCTCACTGCCTTTGCCAGATCTTCTTGGGCCCCTTTCAGAACCATTTCTCTTCGGGCCACGGCTTGTTCCCTCTCTTCGAGCCGGCCGCGTTCCCACTCCATCTTTCGATGCTCCAGAGCCGCCTCTTCTCTTGCCAAGGCGAATATCCGATTTTGGAGCTCCGCCTGCTTGGCGATCACTGCGACCTCCTTGATATCATCCCGCAACTTCACGTACTTCTCCGCCGCCACATAAAGAGCGGAGCAAGCAGCGATAAGCGCCCCTACGGACACAGCCAACGGCATCCATCCGAAAGATGTTCCGTCACCTCTATCGCCTGCCATCGACTCTCCTCTGGAAAAAGGGCTCTTCACCGATATGGCCGCCCCAGATGGCTCTACAGCTTGCCGTAATCCGGTGTTCCCTTTAGGTTCTTTATGATCAGCGATCTGTGAGGAATGCTCCTGACATTGCTTGTGGTGGAAGGAACTTTGGCTCCGGCATTTACCACCAGGACGGCTATCTTGTCCGCGCTGAATCTCCTTTTCACCGTCGTGATTTCCCAGGTTCCACCCTTCTTGACGGCCGCCCACGAGTCTCCCTCGCCTTGGCCTGCATACGGGTGTATATACCATCGATCCGTATGGACATACACCACGATCTTGTACGCCCGTAGGCTGCCTTCCAGCCCACTGACCCGTCCCTGGATGACATCGTCCGGTGAGATCCGATCAATGGTTATCGCCGGTTCTCCCGCTGGAAGAAGTTGCGCGGCACCAATCAGAATCAGGCTAACGACCAGCGCTACTGAGCTTCTCATGCTCACTCCTCCTCACAATTTTGATACTGTCGGACTGTTTCAAGGTAATCCCCTCTTTTTTCAGTTCTTCGCCAACCGTATACGCTGCTTCGTTCCGTGTAATTCGCACTTGGATTTCTCCCGACATGCCGACCGGAAGTTCATCGATCCTGATTCGCCCTTTCCACCTCCCGTCAGTATCGACCGGTAGCTGCCTCTTCACCACCCAGTCGCCAGGGTGACTCTTGAATAATACAAACAAATTCCTGCAACGACAGTCATAAGAGCACCGACCGCTCACATCGAATTCCGCTCCAACGTGCTGGCCGTACTCTGGTTCGCAAATTGTAACCATAACGGGGCAGTCCGTGAAAACCCACGGGCTTACGGATTCCTTAGCTTCTTTCATCTTGACTTCATCAAGATCGTCGAGGAGAGACCAGCTGTAACAACCAAGAACCAAAGCGTATAGGGTAATCATAAGTGTTATAGCGAAGAGGAGATTCACCCATCGGGAATGATGCACGGGGAAGAGTCCGCGCAAAGCCCCCCTTCCTTCTCTTGAGACGCGTACCCACATGCGGCGTCTCAGCGCAGCCCGGAACCCAGTACGACCGTTGTGCGCTTCTTGCACCACGACGATCTTTCCCTCCACCCTCCGGAAGCAAAAATGTGTCTTGTTGATGAAAAAAAATATCTAATTTACAATCCCCCTTTCTTTCAAGTTTGTCAAGCACAATCTGTCGGTACGGCAAGGTGTTCCGTCTCGCGTGTGAAAGAGTCCTTGTGCCATGTAACCGCAGGGCTATCATCCGGCCCTTAGAAGAGCATCCTTTTGTGAGTCCGTCGGTCTTATCGAGACGCCGGAATGCCTCTCTCATCAAGACTTGCCGCCCGGGCAGCCCATCACTCCGGAATGACTTCTACTGTGTACATGGATGTGTGCTCAAGCGATGATCGGTTCTTCAAGTACGAAATGGCACTGAACCCAGTGAAAAAGATGCATTCCCGTATGAAGAGGGCTTGATCGCTGTACGCATGTGAATAGGCCGGATCAGCCCAATCAAACCCCTTGTGAGCCGGGCCACGAGAGACCGAGCTCAAGAACCTGGTTACTCTGCAGAAACGCTTGGGAGGAATGCCGACGAAACCGGCAGAGAGCCGTTCAAGCTGTCGCCGGCTAAGACGGAATCGGTCGGAAATGTCCTCGATGGGGACACGCCCTTGGCAGTTCGTTATAAAATTCAAGATTGTCGGAATTCTTCCATCATACGTGCGCGAATCCGATGATAGACGTGAAACGAAGATCTCATCCAGAAAGCGAACAATTTCTGGAGAAGCGGTCTGACTGACCGGTCGTTGCTCCAATTTCCTGCCGGATATCCCCTACAACGACTCTAATCCGGTGCAAGCGTTGGTTCGTTCGATTGCCGGTACCGGGAAGAAGTGACTGAGTCGTCCGGGCATGAGCTTGACGATCGTCAGATTTGTTTCCCCTGCATGCCTAGTGAAAGACCGGTTCGTCGAAGGACCGAGGATCCGGCATCCGGAAACCACCTCGAATCTTCCATTCTCAATTCCAATAAGTCTCGCATGTCACGTATCGCTCTTCTTCCTTCTATTTCAACCTCATCCATAACAGCCGGGCGACGGTGGGGCCTTCGTTGTGCCATTGACTGGGAATGTCGGACTCCAGATAGACCGTGTCACCCTGACGGAGCGAATAGACCTCATTGTCAACGGTCATGTCGAGTCTCCCCGAGATTACATAGCCCATCTCCACACCCTTGTACACGAAGAAATGAGAGGTGAGTTTGGTATTCGGAGCGATCTCCAATACGAACGGCTCCACCCGCGTCTCCATATCGACCGGTGTGAGGGACTTGGCGGAGATCCCCTCAGAATGGAGGTCGGGAAACCTGATTTCCGTCGCGTCGGAAGAGAGGAACACGAGTCTCTTGGGGACGTCGGCCTTGTCCTGGAAAAACGAGCTGACATTCACCGAGAGGACTTCCGCCATTTTGAGCAGCGCGGGAATGGAAGGATAGATGAGGCTGCTCTCCACCTGAGAGATGGTGCTGGGAGTAACCCCTACGAGTTTAGCCAGTTCGGTCTGGGACAATCCTCTCTTGGTACGGATTTCCTTGAGGCGTCGGCCCAATTCTATCCGTCCGGACGCGCCGCTCTCATCTTCAAAGGCGATGTCGAGATCTTTGGTCCAGTAGTTGAACGGCTTGTGTTGATTGTCCAGGCTTCGTTTTTCGGCTTTCAGGATGGTCAGCGACGTAGTCCCCCGTTTGATGGAAAGATCGATCGCTACCTGGGCTATCTGATTGATTTGGGCCTTCTGCCGCGGAGAATGAGCGTTCTTCTCCATGACCCAGTAGGCAACGGTATTCAGCTCGTACAGCCGGGGACACGAGTGGGAATAGAAGTGCAGCAGCTGCTCCTCGCCGCCCCAAAGCTCCTGCATGCCGGTCATGCTCTCGAATACAAAGCGCACGTCCCCCTTGAGGGATGCATGCACGCCGTACACGGCATCCATTACTTGCTCGGGCTGGCGAGGTTCGTCGACCCTCACGATTCGGCACGGCCATTCGGGTCGATCATCATAGTAGAATCGGAGAAAGACGTCCGAGCCTGCTCCTTTGCCCCAGGTGAAACAGTCCAGTATTGTGAGGCCGGGGTATTCCGAGAGCGTTCCCAGTTTCTCGAGGAGATTCCGCGGGGACCGGTCAAAGGTCACATAGATGATGGGTTGATTCTCATCCTTGCACGTCTGAACGAAGTTCAGGCAAAATGCGGAAGCCAAACTTCCCGCATCATCGTACCAAATGACGTTGTCGCCTATGAACAGGCCTCCCAACAGGCGGTCGAGACGGTCGATCCCGGATGTCACCAATTGCTTTCGTGGTTGCCGGCTTGCCATAAGAGGTTTACCTGTACGGAGAGAGCTTCAATGCCGTCAATTTCACTTCATTCTTCGACGCAGGACATCAACGTAACCATGGAATCCTTCAGTGAAGCTTTGCGGGCCCAATCTCGTCATTACCGGGATCAATTGTCGTCGGAGAGGGGAAATCTCCCACCTCCATCCGCGCTTGGCGTATCAGCCGTTCCGTCTCCATCATGAGTCTTTCAAGTTCCGGACTTGGCTTCTCGGTCGTCCCGTTATTGTTGCCTATCTTATGTACCAGATCGGATAGTTTGTTCAATTGTAGGGAGAAGGACTCCATTGGCGAATCCGGTACGGCCTCTTGTTGCGGGACAGCTGATCCGCGTTTCTTCCCGAAGTACCATACACAGACCGGAACGCTTGCCGCCACGGCCGCCAGGAGGGCGATCAAAAGGTACGGATTGAGTGAATGCCCCCAAATGATGCCAGATCGGTCCTCAACGAACCCGGTGAGGTTCTTGTTCATACCGTCCAACCGACTGCCCACGTGAACCACATTTTGTCCGACCCGGCCGACATGTTGATCGACCTGTGACACCTGGGTTCGCAGGCCGGATATACCGCTCTTGATCGCAGTGGTGCTTTTCGACACTTCCGACAGATCCTTCCGGATCCCGGGAAACACCTCTTCCATCATGGCGCCGGTTCTCTCCAGGAGGGTGTGGTCTCGCTCCATTCTGTCCGCCGCGAATCGAATCACCAGCCCGATTGCTACCGCCTGGAGAACAACGAGAAGGATCACGAGTCCGTACAGCTTTGTCATGAGCTTGCCGGGTTCAAAGGCCATTGAGACACCTTCCACAATTAGTCTGGTCAACAGATTCAAATGATTCATTATTAGCAGATCTTGGCGGGATCGGGAAAGTGAAATCGGTGCGACCGGGTAAGATTCATCGAATGGGGCGGGCCGGCAATTGCGCCCTCAGATCTTGTACACCGTGCAAAGGTAAGACTTGAGCGGCTCGGCTCCCGTATCGGGATCAAAATGATTGTCCCCATACAGGAGGTTGGCACAGGATTCCTTCCATTGATAATCAGGTGGAGGAGCCTCCGGATACCACCAGGCATGCTCCGCATTGACCACATCCATTGCAATGCCTTCGAAAAGCCTTGCTTTGAGCCTCGCGCGGCCATGGGGCGATTCCACGTAAACCCAGTCCCCGTCAGAAATACCGAGACGTGCCGCGGGCACCGGATGGATCTCGACGATGGGGTGGGGATGTCTCTTGCGGAGCGATCGAATCTGGTGCATTTCGGAGTGGAAAAATTCAAGCTTCTTGGTCCCGGACATGAGAATGAAGGAATAATTCCGGAACAACTCCGGGGTGGATACGGGCGAGAGGGGCGGTTCAACGTAAACCGGCATAGGCGGCCGACCCTCGTGCTCCATTACGTTGGACCAAAATTCGAACTTGCCGGAGGGAGTGTGGAAGCCGTCAGACTCATGCTTCCCGTAGCGCATCTCGCCCATGAGAACGGTTTGTTCCTTGAACTGCTCGAAGCCCATCCCCGTCTCTTCCAGAAGCCACTCGAGATACGTATGTCGGTCCGGCCAGGGGAAGGCTTCCCGGAGGCCCAATCGACGGGCCACATCGAAAATAACATCTCGGTCATCCCTGGTTTCTCCGATCCGTGCAAGCTTCGTGCGTGACAGAACGCACCAGATCTTGTGCATGAAAACCACATCGTCCTGCTCCAACCAATGGGCGGCGGGAAGAACCAGGTCCGCGAGTTGGGCGGTGGGCGTCATAAACAGGTCCGACACCACCGTGTACTCCATGTGGTCTCGCAGGGCTTTTTCGATGGTCAACCCCTGGGTGCCGGTGACGAGGGGGTTGGAGCCCACGATCCAGATGCCGCGGACCCGATAAGGATCTCCCGTAACAACGGATTTCCAGAATGTGGGTGGATGACAATTGGGCGCGAAGGGGTACTTGCCTCCGGTGAGGATGCGAGCTTTCTTCTCGGGCGGCAGAAACTGCACACCGGCAACGCTCATGTCGATGAGCGGGGACTTGGGCTTGACCCCGCGTGGCGGCACCCAGAGGGCATTGCCGCCGGGGACATCGATATTTCCGGTGAGTCCCATGAGGATGAGAAGCGCTCTGGCTGTTTGGAAGCCGTTCACGCTGGTATCGATTCCATTGCCCCATTGCAGGCTTGCCGGTTTGGTCACGGCATAGATTCGTGCCGCAGAACGAATTTGATCCGACGGAACACGGGTTATGGGCTCGGCCCAATCGGGTGTGAAAGGCCGGATGTGCTCGGCCAGGCGGTCGAATCCGAAAGAATAGTTGTCCACGAAAGCCCGGTCAAAGAGGTCTTCGGCTATGATTGTTTGGATCATGGCCAAAGCCAATGCGCAATCAGTTCCGGGACGAAGCTGCAGCCGTAGGTCGGCTTCCTCGGCGAGACCGATACGCCGTGGATCAACCACGATTACCTTTTCCGCTTTCTTGACGGCCCTTTTGAACATGGACCCACACATTCCGTCCGCTGATCCGGTTTCGACGATGTTGCAGCCCCAGTTGAGGATGCAGGCCGGGCTCTTCCCGCCAAAGCCGTAGATATCGGACACGGGAAGTCCGCCGAGAGTTATGGCGCTTGCAATGACTCTGGGCAGGTAACACAGGTGGCCGGGGTTGACGAAGTTGGGAGTGCCGAAAGCGTTGGCAAAACGAATGGTGAACTCTGTGTATGGCCGACCGGTCCCTTGGGCGACGGCGAGAAACTCCGACCCGGATTCTCCACGGATGCGGTCGAATCGGTCGGCCATCTCGCCGACGGCTGCGTCCCAGGAGATCCGTTCCCACCTGTTTTCGCCGCGTGCCCCGGTGCGACGCAGGGGGTATTTAAGTCGATCCGGATGGTAGAGCATCTCGGGTGCCGCGGTACCTTTGGGACAGATAAATCCACGACTGGTCGGACTGTCCGGGTCTCCCGTAACCCGAGTGATTTTGTCCCCATCCAAATGAACCAGGACCCCACAGACTCCGTGGCAGCCGCGGCAAGATGATTTAACGACGTTGGAATAGGGCTCCATGATGTTTCCTCGGTATTCGGCCATTGTCGTGTCCGACATTTTTGAAAAGGCTCTTCAAGACCGGCAATCGCCCTGGGCATTCGGTAGTCTCATGCTACAGATTGTATGGGGTAGCGTCAACGGGATGCCCCTATTTGAGAGCAACGAATCCCAGGTATTCTGATCTCAAGAAAAAGGCGTAAAGAAGAACAGAAAAGACTTGACAGATGATAGGCACTTGGGACATGGTATACTGAATACGGGATGCTGGACACCGTATGCCGCCGCCAAGAAATCATACAGTGAAATTGCCATAATTTGCACCGATTACGACTAACCCCATTCAAACATGGAGGCGCTGGTGGAACCCCTGAGAGATCTGAAAATCCTTATCTCTAGAGCCGGCAACGGTAGTGCCGTATCTCACCTATCGGCTCGCCGGGGACGGCATGGAAGTTATCAGACTGGAAAATCCGGTTCACGGTGCCCCTTTCGTTATCAATCAACTTCCCAAGAACTATCAGAAGATCTGCATCGACTACGATATCCTGAGGACATCTGAATAAAGGCATCCTATGGGTGGATGGGCGTCACCGGTTTTGGAAAAAACTCCGGTGCAACCGAGCGACAGAATTCCGGTTGACGCTTGGACGGACGCTTCGATATCGTCAAAGGCAGTAAAAAAGTAGCCTTCTTCCCAATGTGACGACGGTTTTGCCTGTGTCAGGTCGTGTGGGATTCCACCCGGAGACCTTCTTATAGTCAGCGGAGCCGGCGGCCCCAGCCTATCAAGGAGGCCAAGACGCACAAATTGGCGGGCCCGCCCCATACTTCAGTATGTTACCGATTCCCGGCCATAGGGCTGATATGTGATTGCCAAACGCCGTGCCGGTCCCCGGACGAAGTTAGACGAGAATGCCGTAGCGACGGTGACCCGCCGGCCCTTACCGCTTTCAATGTTCTATACTTGAAGGCATATTTGTGTGAGGAGGTTGGTTCTATGAGATTATGCCTGGTGAAGACTGCCCTGGCGATTGTTGCGGCAGTCGCAATGACTTTGGCCCCGGTTTTGGGGTTCACCGCAGAGATCAATGAGGACACATTCTTCATTGAAACAGACACCGGCATGAAGCTGACGGTGTTGTCCAAATCACCGGTCAGTGAAGGCCTCGGCCGTGCAGTTCTTCTGGTGCATGGTTCCGGAGTCGGCATGGAGTACTGGGATATTCCCATTCGCGATTACTCGGTCATGAACGCCTTGGCCAAGAAAGGGCTTAGCGTATACCTGGTTCAATGCCGGGGATACGGTGAGAGCACCAAGCCAAACGGTATGGAAGTAACGGTGACCAATACCGCGAAAGACCTCAAGTCGGTTGTCCGCGAGATTGCCAAGCGCGCCAAGGTCGACAAGGTGAGCATCGTCGGGCACTCCACCGGCGGCCTCGTGGCCCTCATGGCCGCTCAACTCTTCCCTGAACTTCTTGATCGGGTTGTAGTGATCGGGACGCCTTATAAGAAGATCAGTCCGAAGTTCGTCGCGTACGCGAACAAGGTGCTTGAAATGAGCAAGCAGCCTGGAAATGACTATGTTCCCAATCGCCATCACCTGAATATCGAGAAGCGTATTGACACCTACGATGAGGATGTCGTTGCATGGTACAAGAAGCTTGTGGGTGAGAAATACGGCAAGATGCCCAGTGGAATCTATCCGGACATTATCAAGAACCCCACAATCCCTTATGTCCCGAAAATCAAGCTTCCAACACTTATCCTCAATGGCTCCAATGAATATGTCGTCGCCTTTGAGGACGCGCAGGCGCTCTTTGGAGACCTTGGGTCTCAGGACAAGGCCTTCATTGTATTACCGGGCGGGTTTCACCTAATGTTCCTGGAAAAGCGAGGGAGCGTCGGCCTCCAGGAATCACTATTCTTCTGGCTCACAAAGAAATAGAGATAAACTATAGGCGATTGCGGGGCACCTCTTGCGTCGGCCGGTTCGACAGTTGCCGGCGAGACGGGTTTTCAGTCTCTCCCCGACCGGCCGGCATTCCCCCGCGATATTCCCAGCCTCTTCGTACTCTCCTAAAGGGCCTTCGCACGGAAAAAGACTTTGACGGAATCGCCAGGGGTTGGGGCATCCGAACTCCCAAGGCACTGTGCGCCGATTGCAGCCCGAGCATAAGTGATTGGCCACAGAAAAAACAAGAAAAGACTTGACAGATGGTTGGCATTTGGCTCATGGTATACCGAATACGGGATGCCGTGCACCGTATACGGCCGCCAAAAAAACATACAGTGAAATTGCTGCAAGCTGCACCGATTATCACTAACCCCATTCAAACATGGAGGCGCTGGTGGAAACCCTGAGAGAGCTGAAAGTCCTTTCCCTGGAGCAAGCCACGGTCGTGCCGTATCTCACCTATCGGCTCGCCATGGACGGCATGGAAGTCATCAGACTGGAACATCCGGTTTACGGCGACCCCAACCGCATGATCGGAGACAACGTACTGAATGAAGAGCGCATGAACGCATATTATCTCTGCATCAACGCAGGAAAGAAAGCGCTCACACTCAACCTGGCCGAACCTAAGGGGAAAGATCTCCTGTTGGCGCTGATCAAGGAACTGAATATCGACATCTTCCTCACCAATCAGCTTCCCAAGAATTATCAGAAGCTCGGCATAGACTACGATATACTGAAGACAGCCAAGGAAGACATCATCTGGATGGGCGTCACCGGTTTTGGTCCGGACAGCAACGAAGGCGCCTACGATCCCATTCTTCAGGCCCGTTCGGGACTCATGGATCTTACGGGCGAGTCCGACGGAGATCCACAGGTATTGGGCATCCCTCTGCCGGACATGGGCACCAGTGAACACGGGTACGGTCTTTTGATGAAGGCCCTTTTCAATCGAGCCGTCTCCGGAAAAGGCACGCGAATCGACCTGTCCATGTTCGAATCGTCGGTATCATGGCTGACGGTTCCCATAACAATGACCGCGAGTTTTGAGAAGAGCATTACACGTCGCGGCAACACGCACGAATTTTTCTGTCCCGTTTCCGTGTACCAGACCTCAGACGGGTTCATTTATCTGGCCGTGGGCAATGACCGCCAATGGAAGGCCATGGTCTCTCTGGAACCTTTCAGTTCTCTGGGCAAGCCCGAATACGAAAAGAATACGGGACGCATCAATGACGTGGCAAACCTGAACGCCGCGATTAACGCCATTACCCGTGAACACTCGTCGGCATCGCTGATCGAATTGTTCACGTCCATTACCGTTCCCGTGAGCAAGATAAACTCCGTCGGAGATACCATCGCCGAACCGCTCGTTCAGCGGCGGCTGCTTTCATCGAAGGACCCCAAAACCGGAACGAGCATTACTCTTGCGCCTCCGCCGATTATGACGTCGTTTCTCGAAAGCAGTGACCGACAGATGACGTTTCCGCCTCGTTTTGGCGAGCACAACGAAGATTACTACGGCCGATTAGGGTATTCGAGCACGGATATAGCGGGATTGAAATCGGACGGAGTGATTTAGGCCCACAATCAGAGGCCGTTCCCGATCGAAAACGCGGCGGAGAGATGACGTCATGAAGATCATCGTACTAATCAAGCAGGTCCCGAACACCACTGAGGTAAAACTCGATCCGAAAACCGGCAACTTGATTCGTGAAGGTGTTGAGACGATTATCAACCCCGACGACCTGCACGCCCTGGAAACTGCGGTCACCCTGAAAGAAGAACACGACGCGGAAGTCACGGTGTTGACCATGGGACCGCCTCAAGCCATCGATGCGCTGTCCGAAGCCATGGGGATGGGAGCCGACAAGGCTATTCTTCTTTCGGATCGTGCGTTCGCCGGCGCAGACACATGGGCGACCTCATTTACGTTGGGAAAAGCGATCGAGACCGTGGGCGAATTCGATCTCATCCTGGCCGGTCGCCAGGCCATCGACGGCGATACGGCCCAGGTCGGCCCTCAAGTTGCGGAGTACCTGGATGTGCCTCAAGCAACGTACGTCTTCGATATCGAAGAGGTCGCACCGGATCATTTGGTGGTAAAACGCCGGCTGGAAGACGGGTACGAGCGTATCGAGCTCAAACTGCCGGTGCTTCTGACCCTCATCGGCGGGGAAAAACAGCCCCGGTATCCCAATTTTTCAGGGCTGCTCCTGGCCTGCCGTGAAAAAGCTCCCATTCGGGTCTGGAACGCCGCGGACATAGGGGTAACCACGGCGGAGGTCGGGTTGGACGGCTCGCTTACCCACGTTGTCAAGACATTTGCTCCCAAATTTGAACGGCAGAGTGAGTTGCTGGAAGGCGATACGTCCCAGGTCGCGCAGAACCTCATCGAGCGCTTCAAAGAAAACAAATTGATTTGACCGTGAAAAGAGCGGTTAGAACCGCAACCAAATGGCGATCGCAGGCATCAGCGTCATGCACGAACTAGGGTTTCGCAAGCACCATCATACTACGCTACGGATCCGGACGTTGCTCCCGGTTCCAGTGCGCCGGGAGCAACTTAACCCGAATTCAGGAGCTAATTTCCAAAGAAATCTTCGAGGCACACAGGAAAACGAGGATTAGTAGTGTAGAAGGAAATCAGGCATTTTTCGCGACAGGTACACAGTCCGATGTATGGAGGTCTCATGAACACGCGAGGTAGGTATGACAGTCTGGGTTGAAATCGATCTTTGCGACGGGTGTCGGCTCTGTACTCGGGCATGTCCCTACGATGCCATGGAAACACGGGACGGCAAGGCCTACATCAATGATCGCTGTACTTCGTGCGGTGCCTGTGTGGAGGTATGCCGTAAGAACGCGATCCGGACGGACGCGAAACCCAGGACCATACCGGATTTCAGTGATTTCAAGGATGTGTGGGTCTTCGCCGAACAACGGGGCGGCGAACTCGTACGGGTTTCCGTGGAACTGCTCGGCAAGGCACAGATTTTAGCCAAAGACCTCAATCAAAAGGTTGCGGCGGTCTTGATAGGAGACAAGGTGTCGGACCTCGCCCAGACTTTGATAGAATTCGGCGCCGATACCGTCCACCTTGTTGAAGACCCGGCTCTGAGGGACTATCGGACCAAAGCCTACGCAAAAGTATTCGAAGAACTTGTCGCCGCGCACAAGCCCAACATTTTGCTTATGGGCGCCACCCACATCGGACGCGACCTCGCGCCCCGGGTTTCCAGACGCGTCGGATCCGGTCTTACGGCGGATTGCACGGAACTTTCCATCGATCCGGAGGAAGGCATCCTCCGGCAGACACGGCCGGCTTTCGGCGGTAATGTCATGGCCACCATAGTCAACCGATACTCCCGCCCCCAAATGGCTACGGTGAGGCCGGGAGTCATGGAAGTGATTCCAACTCCGGGGAACAAGGGCGAAGTCGTCAGACATGCCGTGACGCTTTCGGAACAGGAAATCGGCACCCGAACCCTGGAAATCGTAAAGGAAGCCAAGGCCCGTGTGAATTTGTCTGAAGCGAAGATGATCGTTGCCGGCGGCAGAGGAGTGAACGACGCCGCCGGATTCGAACTCCTCAAGGAATTGGCGGATGCCCTGGGTGCTGAACTTGCCGGCACACGCGTCGCTTTCGAAGCGGGTTGGATTCCTTCCTCCAACCAGGTCGGTCAGACGGGCGTGACCGTTCGGCCCGACCTCTATATTGCCTGCGGGATATCCGGCGCCATTCAGCATCGAGCGGGCATGATGGACTCGAAATTCATCGTGGCTATTAATAAGGACCCCTATGCGCCAATCTTCAAGGTTGCGGACTGGGGGATCGTCGGTGACCTATTCGATGTGGTTCCGGAGTTAACCAAACAACTGCAGGCAGTCTGCGAAGTGATGTGCGATTAGCGCCGCATGGGGCTCTTTGAGTAAAGGAACTCTGCAATGATTAGATCGAATCCCGAACAACTGATCCGACACAACATAGCGCGGTTCGTTGATAACGAAATTATCCCCATCGCCCAGGAACTGGACAACAAAGGCGAGTTCCCGCGGGAAATATTCACGAAAATCGCAGGAATGGGTGCATTCGGAATTCGCTATCCGCGTCACAAAGGCGGTTCAGGCGGAAATTCGACCTTGTACTGCATCATCTGCGAAGAACTGGCGCGAGGGCTCGTGAGTGCGGCGTCCATCACGGCCATGCAGTGTTTGATGGGTACCAATTTTCTGTTTCAGTACGGAACGCAAGAAATGCATGAAAAGTTCTTTCTTCCTGCTATGCGTGGTGAAAAGATAGGCTGCTTCTGCATGACCGAACCGGATGCAGGTTCGGATCTGGGTGCCATCACTACGCGGGCCGTGGAAGTCGATGACGGCTATCTGATTAACGGGATGAAGACCTGGGTCACGGACGGGCCTGAAGCGAGCTTCTATACGGTTATGTGCCAGACCGATCCAAGCAAGCGACTGCGCGGGATAGGGTATTTTTTCATTCCCAGAGATCTTCCGGGCGTTTCGACCAGCCCGTCATTCAAGTGCCTGGGAACGCGAACCACTCCCATTTGTGAAGTGGCCTTCAAGGACGTGTTGATTCCCAAAGAATATCGGCTGACTCCCGAAGGCCAGGGGCTGAATGCGTTTCTCACAATCATTGCGGAAATTCGCGCCATGACGGCGGCCCTGGCCGTCGGGCTGCAACGCGCGGCAATGGACGATTCCATCAAGTACGCGAAGGAACGGGTTGCCTCAGGCAAGCCCATCGGCCAATTCCAGCTCATTCAGGCGAAAATCGCCAACATGGCAACGAACCTGGAAGCCTCGAAACTGATGACGTATAGGTCAACGGCCATGATTGACGCCGGCCAAGAAGCCCTCAAAGAGGCATCCATGGCCAAGTATTTTGCCACCGAGGCGGCCTGCAGCGCCGCCGATGAATGCACCCGCATTTTTGCCGGTTATGGATACTCCATGGAGTACACGGCACAGCGTTACTTCAGAGATTCACGGTTCTTATTAAACGGGGGAGGGACGCATGAAGTATTGCAGTCCAACATTGCTCGCTGGTCCGGAATCTGATAGTTGAATCTCTAATCGGGCCAAAAGCTCTCTTGGGGCTTGTCCGGTAGACGCACTAGAGGAGAAGTGATGCAATAATGGCTACCGAGATTGAAAGCTTGACGGGATTGTTGGCGCCGTTGCCCAGAAGAAAACCCGCAAGTGAGCACATTTTCGATCATTTGAAGCAGGCGATTACCCGCGGTGATATTCCTCCCGGAAGTCGGATAGTGGAAAGGCGAATAGCCGAAACCATGGAAGTTAGCCGTACGCCGGTGCGGGAGGCGATTCATAAGCTGGAACGTGACGGTCTAGTCACAAAGCAAGCACCAAGCGGTTTTGTAGTGACCGGACTGACTCCGGAGGAGATTGAAGAGTGTTTTGGCATTCGTGCGGTTCTGGAAGGGTATGCGGCACGACTGGCCACGGTGAGGCATACGCCGGAACAACTCGAACCGCTGATTAGTAAGATCGACCTGTTCGAGGAGCACCTGAAAAAAGGTGATCTGGAACCACTGACCAAAATCAATACGGAACTGCACGACACGATTTACGAGTTGACCGGGAGTCCAAGACTCATCAGGATGATCAACGATCTAAAGGATCAAATAGTCCGCTTTCGAAGAATTATTCTCAAGAACAAAACCTTGGCCCTAGCAAGCCACAGAGACCATCGTGACATGCTGGACATGATGGTGAAGCGGAAAGAACAAGAAGTGGAACTGCTGGTCAGGGAACACATCCTGAGAGGACAGACCGCGGTTATGAATCAATACGACAATAGTCAACTGAAGCCATAGCGCTGAATTGCGGCTGAAGAGAAGGAAGGTCCCATGCAAGGAAAGAGAATCCGCGTGCTCATCGCCAAACCGGGGCTGGACGGTCATGATCGAGGCGCCAAGCTTGTGGCGTTTGCCCTGCGGGACGCGGGCATGGAAGTCATATATTCGGGGCTTCACCAGAGCATTGATGAGATAGTCTCCTCTGCGATTCAGGAATCGGTGGATGTGGTGGGTCTGAGTATCATGACCGGCGCCCACCTGCCGATTTGCGAAAAGCTCATGAAACGTCTGAAGGAGAAAGATGCTTCTGATATCAAAGTGGTGGTCGGCGGCGTGATCCCCAAGGACGACGTTGCAAAGCTCGAAGCAATGGGAGCGAAAGGTGCATTTCCCAACGGCGCCGGCTTTGACCACATTGTCAACTCCATTCAGGCGTTGTTCTAGGGGAGGCTAAACATGGGTGTCGCAAAATACATAAGAAACGAAAAAGATGCCATTGAAGAAGTCGTTTACCAGTCCGGCATCAAAGTCAAACCGGTTTATGGACCGCAAGATTTAGAGGCGCATGGGTTTAACTACGACAAGGATTTGGGCGAACCGGGCGAGTATCCTTTTACTCGCAGCATCCACCCGCAAGGTTATCGCAGCAGGGCGTGGACGACCCGTCAATACACGGGATTCGGAACCCCCCAGGAGACAAACGAGCGCTTCAAGTATATGATCGCCCATGGGCAGACCGGGCTCAATGTGGCGTTCGATCTTCCCACCCAAATGGGTTTCGATTCCGATAGTCCTGAGGCGGAAGGCGAAGTAGGTCGGGTCGGCATGGCCATAGACTCTCTTCAGGACTTCATCACGGCGTTCCAGGATATTCAGTTCGATCGAATCGGCTCGGGACTCACGATCAATGCCGTGGCAAGTATCATGCTCGCCATGTACCAGGCCACGGCCGAGAATTACGGCTACCCCAAAGAAAAGATCAGTGCCACCCCTCAAAATGATATTCTGAAGGAAATGATCGGCCGTGGGGCCTGGATCTTTCCCGTAGAGCCGGGCGTACGGCTGGTGTGTGACGTGATCGAGTATTCGGTAAAGGATCTCCCTCGGTGCAATCCGGTCAGTATTTGCGGCTACCACATTCGAGAATCCGGTGCAACGCCTGCGCAGGAAATCGCTTATGCGTTCGAAATCGCCAAGGCCTATATCGACAATCTTGTGGGAAGAGGGCTTTCCCCGAATGAGTTTGTCGGTCGTTTTTCCTTCAACCTGAATGTGTACGGAAACCTGTGGGAACAAATCGCCAAGTTTCGCGCGGCGCGGAAGCTCTGGGCCCGACTCCTCAAGGAAGAGTACGGCGTTACCGATAAGAAAAAGCTCTTTCTGCGTGGCCTGTTCGGCGGCGGCGGCAGCGGAATGACCAAGGACCAAGCGGAAAACAACATCATTCGTGGGGCCTATTATGCACTGGCAGCGGCTCTCAGCGGCGCACAGACAACGGCGCTGTGCTCGTTCGACGAGGCCTATACGATTCCAACGCCCAGGGCCGCTTTGCTGTCTCTTCGCACCCTTGAGATTCTGATGGAAGAAGTGGGACTCAGGGACACGGTGGATCCGTTGGCCGGATCGTACTTCATCGAAACCCTGACCCTTGAGATGGAGGAGAGAATCACCGCGGAAATGCAGCGTGTCCAGGATATGGGCGGTATGGTGCATGCCGTTTCGACCGGGTACATTCAGCGTGAGGTGGCGAAGCAGGCCTACGAGTTTGAGAAAGGCATTCAAAGCGGCGAAGTCGTCAAGGTCGGGGTAAACAAGTATGCGGAGGGCGAACAGCCTGAGGTGGAGCTTCACGAATACGACGATTCCTGGACTCATACGCAAATCGCGAGGTTGAAGGAATTACGCCGAACCCGCCACAACCGTGAGGTTGTGCGCTTGCTCAAAGACCTCGAGAAGGTCGCCCGAGAGGGCGGCAATGTAATGCCCACGCTGGTGGAATGTTGCAAGGCCTACGCCACGGTCGGGGAAATGGCGGGAGTCTTCAGGGATGCTTTCGGCGAGTGGAAGGAACCAAGTCTGTTTTGATTCTCATCAGGTTGCTCGGGCTGAGGCCTTAGGCCTGCCGCACGGGGTGGGCGCCGGTAATTAATTAACTGCCTACTAGGTTTGAGGGTGACATCGGAGTTGTCATGAAAGACGGAGCATATCGTTTAGGTTGTGATATCGGCGGCACGTTTACGGACTTTGTGCTTGTCAACGATGAGACCGGCGAATTTTCGATCTACAAGTGCCTGACCACGCCCTCGGACCCATCCGACGCCGTGGAAACCGGTATCCGGGGCCTTGATAAGCAAACTCCCGGATTCATGCCCCATGTGGCCGAGATTATCCATGGCACTACCTTGGTCATCAACGCCATCATCGAACGCAAAGGCGCCAAGACCGGCTTGATCACCACCAAAGGCTTCAGGGACGTGTTGGAGCTTGGACGGGAAATTCGGTACGATGCATACGATATCTTCGCCGAATACCCCAAGCCTCTGGTTCCTCGGAACCTGCGGGTTGAGGTGGATGAAAGGATCGCGAGCGACGGCCGTGTCCTGAAGGCCGTGAACGACGAAGAAGTCGGGAAGGTGTTGCGAGGTCTGTTGGCCGAGGGTGTAGAGTCGGTAGCCGTCTGCTTAATCAATTCCTATGAGAATCCCGACAACGAAGCAAAGGTCAAGTCGTTGGTCAGGCAGATCGCACCGGACCTATCCATATCCGCGTCGTACGAAGTGCTCCCTCAGATTCGTGAATATGAGCGAACCTGCACCACCGCGACCAATGCGTATGTCAAACCCATTACCGTACGGTACCTTAATAAACTTTCTTCCCGTCTGCAGTCTCTCGGGTTTGACGGCAAACTGTTCATTATGCTGTCAAGCGGAAGCATCACCACCGTGGCCACGGCGAGCGAGTTCCCGGTGCGCATCATCGAATCCGGCCCGACCGCAGCGGTGATCGCTTCGCAGCACTACGGCCGGATGTTCGACATCAAGGACGTCTTCTGCTTCGACATGGGGGGAACCACGGCAAAATCCTGCCTTATTCAAAAAGGCGAAGCCGGGTTGGTCTCCACATTCGAAGTGGGCCGCGTGCAACGCTTTAAGAAAGGCAGCGGTTTACCCATTCAGGTGCCGGTGGTGGATCTCATGGAGATCGGCGCCGGCGGAGGAAGCATAGCCCGCATCAACAGAATGGGGCTGCTGCAGGTGGGACCGCAGAGCGCCGGAGCGGACCCGGGACCCGCGAGTTATGATCTGGGCGGTGAAGATCCCACGGTGACCGACGCGGACCTGACCCTCGGGTATTTGGATCCGGACTATTTTCTCGGCGGCACCATGCCGTTGAAACTGGAAGCCGCGCACAAGGCTATTGAAGAGAAAGTCGCCAAACCGCTCAACACTACGGTTACCGAGGCGGCTTTCGGCATCCACGATCTGATTAACGAGACCATGGCGGCCGCAGCCAAGACGCACATTGCGGAAAAGGGCGGCAACCCCAATGTGATCACCATCACGGCATTCGGCGGAGCCGGACCGGTTCACGCTTACGGCCTGGCTCGGAAGATCGGCGCTCCCAAAGTGATCGTGCCTCCGCTTGCCGGCGTCGGGTCGGCCTTGGGCTTCTTCACGGCGCCGGTCGCCTTTGACCTGGTTCGCAGCCACCGTGTGAGTCTGGATGACGCGGATTTCGATCATATTGAGAAGCTCTTTGCGGACCTGGAGAACGAAGCCTCGGCCATCCTTCGGCAAACCGGTCAGGTCGAAGGCATAAGCTTCACGCGCTCGATTGACATGCGTTTTGTGGGCCAGGGTGCGGAGACGAATCTGCCCATCGCCGGCAAGGCATTCGGCGAATGGCGCAAAGATGAAATCCGAAACCTTTTCGATGAGGCGTACCAAGCTCTTTACGGTCGAACCTATCCGGATACCCCGGTGGAGTTCATAACGTTCAGGGCGCGGGCCAGTCTGCCGGAGCGTCCGTTTCGGATTCCGGCCATTTCGGGTGAGGGCAAGACATTGCAGGATTGTATTAAGGGAGAGCGGCAGGCTTACTCCCTAATTCAGAAGAAATATATACCGTTTACCGTGGTGGATCGGCTGACGCTGTTCCCGGGGGCACAGATCGCCGGCCCGGCGATTATCGAAGAAAAGGAATCCACCATCGTGGTGGGTGAGGACGCTCACGCCGCAGTGGACGAGTACGGTTTTGTTTGGATCACGTTTGATAGGTCTGCATAGTCAAATCTCCTCACGGTTTGGGGCCCGAAGGGCTATGGTGCGGAATCGCCGTGGAATGAAGAGATGAGGTTCCAGCCCCAACAGTGTTCCGGGCGCCGACCGACGGGTGTGACACAAAAGCGCGGCGGACCGTCTGCCGCGATGAAGTCTCGGAAATCCAAAAGGGATGCAAAACATGTCTCAGCAGTTCGATCCGATCACTCTTGAGATTCTCTGGCGACGGTTGATTTCCATAGTGGACGAAGCCGACGCCTCGGTGGCCCGCACGGCCTTTTCGAGCCTTTTGCGTGACGCCCACGACTATACGTGCATGTTCACCGACAGCCGGGGTAACGAGCTTGTGCAGGGGACCTTTTGTACGCCGGGGCAGGCCGGAGCCATGTCGCAAGGCGTTAAGAAGATCATCCATGCGTTTCCCTATGATCAATACCAACAGGGCGATGTGATCATTGTCAACGATCCCTGGTTGCTGGCCGGCCACTTGAATGATGTTTGCGTGGTAAGCCCGGTCTTCTATAAAGACCGGATTGTGGCTTTTACCGCCTGCGTTTTCCACCACTCCGACATCGGCGGACGGGTGGCCTCGGATAACCGTGAGGTGCACGAAGAGGGGCTGTTTATTCCCCCCTTGAAGCTCTACGAAGCGGGCAAGCCCAGTGAATCGGTGTTGAATCTCATCAGATGGAATGTGCGCACTCCGGAAGAAGTCATCGGGGATATTCGGTCGCAGGTCGCGTCCAATCACGTGTGCGCCGAGAAAGTCGTCGAGATGTTGGCCGACGAAGGGCTTGATACCCTGGACGATTTGGCTGATGAGATTATCACCCGCACGGAAAGCAGCATGCGCCGAGCCATAGAAAAGATTCCCGACGGCCGGTATCCCTATAGAGGCGTAATCGAAGGATCCGGCAAGCAGGACGACATTACCATCGCGTTGACCGTGAATGTGAACGGCAGCGACATTTTGGTCGATTTTGACGGCACCTCTCCACAGGTCAATTGGGGAGTAAACGTTGTTTACAATTTCACCTACACATATGTCTTCATGGCCATTAAGAGCGCGTTTGACCCTGATATCCCAATCAATGAAGGAGCTACTCGACCCATCAGAATGACGGCTCCGGAGGGCTGTGTAGTCAACTGCAGTTACCCCGCTGCGGTTGCGGCTCGGATGCAGGTGGGACATTTCATGACGGAAATGGTGTTTCGAGCCCTGGGTCCGGCCGTTCCCGATCGCATCATCGCCGGCAGCGGAGGAACTCCTGCGCAGACGAACATCTTCTACGGAAGGCGCCGTAATGACAAACCATGGTACACCATGATCATCCGCGGCGGCGGAATGGGCGCCGGCAGTGCCATGGACGGGCATCATTGCGCAATCTTTCCCGCCAACGGCGCCAACACTCCCGTAGAAATTCTGGAGAGTGATACTCCACTCCTAGTCGAAGAACGGGCGCTTCTGACCGATTCGGGCGGCCCGGGAAAGAGACGCGGCGGTTTGGGGCGCAGAATGGTGATCCGTGTGCCCGATGACGAATTCGGGCCGGCTTCTGCGGTTACCATTGCCGTACAGGCCGGCCGCTTCCGTTATCCGCCTGAGGGCGTTTTCGGAGGTCGAGAAGGCTCGAAAGCTCGTTTTCTGCTGAACGAGAAACCGGCAGATCCCAGCGGGCTCACATTCGCTGCGCCCGGCGACCGGGTAGCCTTTTACAGCGCAGGCGGCGGGGGCTTTGGCGATCCGTTTGGGCGTGATCCCGAGGAAGTCGCTCTGGATGTCCAAAACGGCTATGTCAGCGTTGAGAAGGCTCTTGAAGACTACGGGGTGGTAATTTCGCCCGACACCCTTGCGGTGGATGAGGCGGCTACGGCAGCTCGGCGTGCAAGAAACTGATGTCTCACTAATTTGTAGAAGGATTTTGAGCCCTGCAAATGCCGTCCCATGAACGATTTCCCCATATTCCGTAAGAGAACCTTGCCGAGGAGTTCCGATATGGCCAAAACCTTTTTACCCAGCTTCACCAACAACGCTCAACTACGGGCTCATCAATTGAAGGGTCTTCAGTGGACTGTGGGCCACGCGTACGCCGGATCCGAGCATTACCGGAATGCAATGGAGCGAGTAGGCGTCAAGCCCGACGAAATACGGTCACTCGATGATATCCGTAAACTCCCTTTTACAACGGCCCACGACTTGCGCGACGGCTATCCTTTTCCCTTATTGTCGGTTCCTCCCTCCGAGGTAGTGCGTATTCACGCGTCGTCGGGCACTACGGGTAAACGTAAGATTCTTACGTATACCCAAAAAGACATCGACGACTGGGCAGACATCTTTGCGCGATGCTACGAAATAGCGGGCCTCACGGCTGAGGACCGGGTACAGATAGCGGTCGGCTACGGCGTTTGGACGGCGGGAGTGGGCTTTCAGCTAGGATGCGAACGTTTCGGAGCCATGGCGGTGCCTGTGGGACCGGGAAATGTGGATATGCAATGCCAATTCCTGGTGGACCTCAAGTCGACGGTTATGTGCTGCACCGCTTCGATGGGACTCCTCATGGCGGAAGAGATTGACCGCCGAGGTCTCAGGGACAAGATAGCGGTGAAAAAGATGATATTCGGGTCCGAGCGCAGCAGCGACGGCATGCGGGAGCGTATTCGGGATCTCCTCGGTCTGGAGGAGATGTTCGATATCGTCGGCATGACGGAACTGTACGGACCGGGCACGGGACTCGATTGCCCGCGGCATGAAGGCATCCATTACTGGGCGGATTACTACATTCTGGAGATCCTGGACCCTGACACACTGGAGCCCGTTGCACCCGGGGAAGTCGGTGAAATGGTTGTGACAACCCTTGAGAAAGAGGCCGCTCCACTGATTCGCTATCGCACGCGGGACCTCACACGCTTAATCGATCATCCCTGCTCCTGCGGCAGCATCCTACCCATGCACGATCGCATTCTGGGCCGGTCCGACGACATGATCATTTTTCGTGCGGTCAATATCTATCCCAGCCACATCGATTCGGTGCTTTCGACGATAGACGGCGTCAGTTGCGAGTATCGAATCCAGCTCGACCGCAAAGACGACGGCAAAGATTATATGACTCTGCTTCTGGAGTCTTGCGAAGGGACGGACAAGTCCCGGTATCCCGAGATTTCTCGCAACGTGGCATCCGCGGTGAAGAAAGCCGTCATGGTCAGTTGCGATGTTGAAGTCAACGATTACGGCTCTCTGCCGCGGTCGGAGAGGAAGTCTCAGCGTGTATTCGATAACCGTCCCATGTAGGAAACTACGGGCAGTAGTTTGGCTCACACATTGACTCGCCGCTTGCGGTTCTCGGTCGCTAATTAGAGGTTTCGATGAAAGAATTTACTTACTTGGTTCCCAAGACGCTTGATGAGGCTGTTTCACTGCATCAATCCCACGGTGACGGCGCCATGTACATGGCCGGAGGCACTGATGTGGTTGTCAAGGCAAAGTCCGGGAAGATAGCGCCGGATTATCTCATATCTTTGAATAGCATTGTAGAAAGGCCTGAACCGCACCTGAATCCCGATACCGGTGAGTTGCATATCAGCGCCTTCGTTACCCACCGTACTTTGGAGACGTCATCGTTGATCAGGCGGCAGTATCCCATCATCCATGATGCGGTGCAGCACATCGGTTCGGTGCAGATACGGAATGTGGCCACTATCGGCGGCAATCTGGTCAACGCCGTGCCGTCGGCCGACGGCGCGATTCCGCTGATTGCTCTGGACGCCCGCGTGAATATCTACGGGCCCACGGGTGCACGCACCGTCGATTTGGTGCATTTCTTCGAAGGCCCGGGACAAACCGTCCTGGCCCGGGAAGAGATCCTGACCGAGATCATTATCCCCCGGCCGGTTCCGCGTACCGGCGGCGCATATCAGAAATTCGGCCGACGGGCAGCCATGGAACTTCCCCTCATCGGCGTGGGGGTGCTTCTCTGTTTGGACGAAGGCTCCAACCGGTGTGCCAAGGCTCGGATTAGCCTGGGAGTGGCAGCGCCCACTCCGATTCGCACGTTAAGCGCAGAGCGGTACCTGGTGGGGAAGGAAGTCACCGAGGATACCCTGACCGAAGCCGGCAAGATGGCAGCGGAGGAGTCACGCGTCAGAGACAGTATTCGCGGCTTAGCCTGGTACCGCCGCGAGATGGTGACCGTCTTTGTGCGGCGCATGGGAATGAAATGCCTTGAAAGAATTGAGGCTGAGGAAGCCTGACCAGCAACCCGGTCGTTTCACCGCGGAAGGCACCGCCTTTAGCAAGTATGAGAAAAAATGACCGGTAATATCGAGTCTGCTTCCCAGGCTCTGAAAAGAGAAGTCCCTCTGCCCACCCCCTGCAAAGGAGGCTGGAGGAATTTGCTCGGGAACGACAAGCACCCGAATTTCGGACAAAACTTGTGGCAATTGCTGCAACTTCGTTCGGAGGGACCAAACGATCCTCCGAACCCCGATTGAGTCGCGTCATTGCGAAATGGTAGGAGATCCCGTTGGAGGCCCATACATGTCCACAGAAATAGAATTCGTTTTAAACGGTAATCAGATCCGGATGAAGATCGAAGACCACTGGACGCTCATGCATCTCCTACGAGAAGAGATGGGCCTTACGGGCGTCAAGGAAGGCTGCGGAAGCGGCGAATGCGGAGCGTGTACGGTTCTTGTAGCCGGCCTTGCAGTCAATTCATGCCTCTATTTGGCGGCAGGGGTAGACGGCAAGGAGGTTCTGACCATCGAAGGACTCGCCGCGGCGGACGGCACGCTGCATCCCCTTCAGCAATCGTTTGTTGAAAACGGCGGTATTCAATGCGGATTCTGCAGTCCGGGTATGATTCTATCCTCAAAAGCTCTTCTGGACGAGAACCGGAATCCCAGTGAAGGCGATATCAAGCACGCCCTTGCCGGAAATCTCTGTCGATGTACGGGGTACGCCCAGATATTCGAATCAATTCGAGCTGTCATTGACAAAGATTCGGAGGCCGGGGAGGTCGTAGCCTGGAAAAACGGGGCGAGCGGCGATTAACGGGAAGATTCGAGATCCTCTGGGAGGGCCGGGTTATATCCGGTCCCTGTCGAGAACCCCATAATTGAAAGATCGGACAACGCGCGAGGTATACATCGGGCGTAGGCGTGTCTACGCAGTCCGAGAGCATGAGAGAGTAGGATGAGAACAGCGGAAACCAAGCAAGATTTTTCGGTGATCGGCAAGCGTGTGGCCAAGGTGGACGCCGTGGACAAGGCCACTGGCCGAGCACAGTACATTCAGGATGTGAAACTGCCCAGAATGCTCTATGGTAAGATTTTGTACAGCAAATATCCGCACGCTCGCATTGTGAAAATTGATACGGAGAAGGCCAAGCGCCTGCCGGGTGTGCAGGTAGTTCTGACCGGAGAAGATATTCCACCGATTCGTATGGGGGTCTATAAGGACAACCCGCCGCTCAAATCGGGCAAAGTGCGTTCCTATCGGGACGAAGTGGCCGCGGTGGCGGCCGTGGACCCAAAGACCGCCAAAGAAGCGATCAATCTCATAGAAGTAACCTACGAGGCCTTGCCTGCGGTCTTCGATCCGGAAGAAGCCATGCAGCCGGATGCGCCGCTGGTGCATGAAGCCCACAAAACCAACATCCTGAAAATGCCGTGGAAACTACATTACGGCGATGTGGATGCCGCGAAGGCCGAAGCGGCCTTTAGGGTTGAGGAACGTTTCACCACGACCTGGGTTACCCACTGTTGTCTGGGGACCAGCGGGGCCATCGCTGATTTCGATCACGCCAACAACCTGACCGTTCACACCAATACCCAGATTCCTTCTTTGGCCCAAAAGGACTTTTTGGAAACGCTTAAGGCGCTGGGGCTCAAGGATAAGAGGGCAAGGGTAATCAAACCATGTGTCGGCGGGGGGTTCGGCAGCAAACTGGATACGTATGCGTACGAACACATCGCCATTCTTCTGGCCTGGAACGCTCGTCGTCCGGTAAAGGTCGTGTTTGACCGCGAAGAGGAATTCATCGCCACTTCCACGCGTCAGCCGGCCATCATCGACATTTCCATGGGGTGCGACAAAGACGGCAAGTTGCTCTACCGAGACATGTCCATGGTCCTGGATAACGGCGCTTATACCTCTTGGGGCGTCACCACGCCCTCGGTCATGATGATGCCCATAACCTCGCTGTACCGGGTACCCAACGTTCGGTACAAGGCGAAATGCGTATATACCAACAATACGTACTCCCAGGCCATGCGCGGGTACGGGAACCCGCAGGCAACCTTTGCCATTGAAAGCGCCATGGATATGCTGGCCGAAGCCGCGGGCATTGACCGCATCGAACTCAGGCGCATCAATTGTAACCAACCGGGCGATGTCACGCCTCAGAACCTGCGCATCACCACATGTGGGCTGCCCGAATGCATCGACGCGGTCGATGAGAAACTGAAGGCGGGCGGTCCAAAGGAGAAAGGCGTGGGAGTCGGCATGGCGTCCTTGATCCATGTGGGGGGCGGCGCAAGGATCTACAAGTCCGACGGCTGCGGAACCATCATCAAGATGGACGACTACGGCAAGGCGGACGTATTCACCGGAGCTACCGATATGGGCCAGGGTTCGGATACGATATTGGCCCAGATAGTTGCCGAGCAGCTGGGTATCGCGGTTGAAGACGTCCATGTGATCCACAGCGATACCGATATCTGCCCGTGGGATGTAGGCGCGCATGCGAGTCGCACCACCTTTGTGGCCGGAAACTCGGCTTTGGGAGCTGCGAAGATAATACGGGATCGCCTGTTGCAATTGGGGGCCGATGCGCTTGAGGCCAACGAGGACGACTTGGTATTGAAAGACCGGTCGATCTTTGTGAAAGGCTCCCCGGACAAGAGCTTGCCCGTCGCAAAACTGCTTCGCAACGCACACTTCAGTCCGGGTGGTAAGATGATGATGGCGGACTTCTTCTATGATCCCGCTAACGAAAATATGGGCCGTGACTTTCGAGGCAACATGTCCGCGACCTATTCCTTCGGCACCCACGGCGTACGGGTGAGGGTGGACGAAGAGACCGGCAAGGTGGAAATACTCGATTACGTGGCGGCCCACGATGTCGGTCGGGCCATCAATCCCATGCTGTTGGACGGGCAGGTCCACGGCGGCGTGATGATGGGGATAGGTTACGCCCTTACCGAACAGGTGATTCTTGACAAAGGACGAAACGTGAACCCCGATTTTCGGGATTACAAAATTCTGACCGCCAAGGACGCGATTCCTCTGCAGCCGGTGGTCGTTGAAACCATTGATGAAGACGGGCCTTACGGCGCCAAGGGTATCGGCGAGCCGGGATGTGTCCCCACGGCCCCGGCGATCGCCAATGCCATCTATGACGCGGTCGGCGTCCGTATACATGATCTCCCGATCACGCCCGAGCGAGTATTGGCGGCCATCAGGAAGAAGAAGGGGATCGATTCCTGCGGGATCGACCCTTTGACCGAAAAGGAACAGGAGTGCCTTTGATTTCGGGAACCCGTCCCGGAAACGGACGGACGGCCCGTTAGACCATATAGGCGTGTTTTATCGGTCCCTTGTCCATCTTGTTGTCAACCCACAGTGAGGAGGTTTCTGATGAAGTGGAAGATGAGTCTGACTTTGGCTCTGTTTTTCTTCACGGCATTGCCGGCTTTAGCGCCGGCAACCTATTCGGCCGAGGCGGCTTCGGTGACGTTGAGTTATGCCAATTTCCCGCCGCCGACAACGTTCCCGTGCGTGCAGATGGAACGTTGGAAGAAGGAAGTCGAGAAGCGTACCAAGGGCAAAGTGAAGATTAACACCTATCCCAGCAGCACTCTTCTGGGCCCTAAAAACATGATGGACGGGGTTATCGCGGGCACCGCCGATATCGGTTGCTTGTGCCAGGCGTACCAGCCGGGGCGGTTTATCATTTCCAACGCTACGGCGTTGCCTCTGGGTATTCCCAATGCGAAGGTAGGTAGTTTAACTCTTTGGGATGTATACAACAAATACAAGCCGGAAGCATTCAAAAAAGTCAAGGTGCTGACCATGTTTACCACCGCTCCGGCCAACATCATGTCTAAAATGCCTATCCGGAATCTGGCCGATATCAAGGGTGTCTCGCTTCGCGCTTCCGGCGGAGCCGCGCAGATACTGAAAGCTTGGGGCGCCAACCAGATCGGCATGCCGATGTCGGCTACTCCCGAAGCACTCCAGAAGGGCACGGTGAAAGGACTCTTTTCCTCCTTGGAAGTAATGAAGGACTTCAAATTCGCAGAACTCTGCAAGTTTGCTACCTACACCAATACGCCCATCTACCCCTTTGCCGTTGTGATGAACATGGATAAATGGAACTCACTGCCCAAGGACGTCCAAAAAGTGTTTAACGATCTGTCGCGGGAGCAGTCGGAATGGACGGGCGTCTACATGGACAAACACGTCCAGGAGGCCGTTGAATGGTCCAAGAAAGAGCAAGGCGTTGAGTTTATCACTCTCAAGGACAAGGCCGAATGGGACAAGGCCCTGGAGCCTATCGTCAAATCATGGATCTCCAAGAATGAGGGGAAGGTCCCTGCGAAACAGATCATTGATGATATCCGAGCCTTGGTGAAGAAGCATTCCAAGTAGGATCTCCGGCGCCGGGCCCGCAATTCTCTCAACCGGGATTGCGTATCGTGTGTGGACGATGAAGCCGTAAATCGTCCAATGGACTCTTTCCATACTTGTTGCGGGCAGAACTCGGTGTCGGCATCCGAAGTGATTCCGGGCTCTTTGCTGGGGGCCGCCGGCCGACTGAATGTCTTCAGGACTAATGGTTAAGTAAGCGCGTTTTTAGGGCTGTCTCCGGCGGCCCCTCTTTCCGGGATAACCTGAACATCCCAGTGCCTTTTTCCGACCAGCGAAGGCGATGAATATGCCACAATCACGGAGTTCGTGATTCACCTCGATGAGCGTTACTCCGTGAGCGAATTGGTTGGATACGGTGTGTTTGAAAGGAGTAGTATGGCTTTCCTGGAGAAGCTGAACCTTATTCTGGTAAAGATGCTCGCTTTTGTCGGTGGGGTCTTTCTGGTCGGCATGATAGCGATCACGTGTGCCAATATTCTTTCCCGTGCCGTCTGGGTACCCATCCGGGGTGTCTTTGAGCTCATGGGGTATGCCGGTGCGATCGTCGCCGCGTTTGCGCTTGGCTACACCCAGATAAAGAAAGGAAACATAGCCGTTGACATTTTGGTCAACCGTTATCCAGCCCGCCTCAAAAGAGTAATTCATGCCGCCAACAGCTTGATTGGCTTGGCATTTTTCTTGCTGGCATCCTGGCAGATCTGCATAAAGGCCAATACGATGATGGCAACCGGGGAAGTGACGGAAACGCTTCAAGTAATCTATTATCCATTTGTCTATGGGGTAGCCCTGGGTTGTCTGGTCCTTGCACTGACATTATCAACCGAATTGTTGAAATCGGCCTTCCAAAGAGAGGAGAATTGATATGAGCTTGGCCCTGGTCGGCGTCGTCGGAATTCTCGCTCTCTTACTGATTCTCTTTCTTCTCGGAATGCCCGTCGGGTTCTCTATGGGAGTGGTGGGCTTCGTTGGGTTCTGCTATGTCATCTCCTTCAATGGCGGCCTGAATATGCTCAGCTCGGTCCTATGGGATACCTTCTCGAACTATGGTCTCACGGTAATACCGCTCTTCGTTTTCATGGGACAAATCGCCTTTTATTCAGGAGTAAACGAGAAGCTGTACAACGCAGCACACAAGTGGGTAGGCCAGTTCCGGGGGGGCATCGCCATGGCGACCGTGATGGCCTGCGCCGCGTTTTCAGCCATTTGCGGATCCAATGCAGCCACCGCAGCCACCATGTCCACCGTAGCACTGCCGCAGATGAAGAAATTCAAGTACGAACCCAAGCTGAGCACCGGTGCCATAGCGTGCGGCTCAACCCTTGGCGTCGTTATTCCCCCCAGCGTGGTACTGATCGTCATTGGCCTGTCCACCGAGCAATCCATCGCCAGGTTGTTCTACGGCGGTATCGGAGCGGGACTCCTTTTGGCGTTGCTCCTAACCCTGACCGTGGCCGTGGTCTGCCAGATCCACAAGGACTGGGGACCGTTGGCCCCCAAGGCCGGTCTTGCGGAAAAGATCAAATCCTTATCCGGCGCTTTCGAGATGGTGGCGCTCTTCTGCTCGGTCATGATCGGGTTGTATTTCGGCGTATTCACCCCCACTGAAGCCGGTGCCGTGGGATCGTTTTTTGCCGTGCTGATCGGCCTGGTCAGGCGAACTCTCACTTGGCACGGGTTCAAGGCTTCGGTGGCGGACACGTTGCGGATATCCTGCATGGTGATCATGATTGTCGCAGGTGCCATGATCTTCGGACGTTTCCTTGCAGTAACCCGCATCCCGTTCGACATAGCTCACTGGGTGGTCGGTCTGCCGGTCCCTCATTTTGTAATCATGCTGATAATATTCGGCATCTACCTCGTGGGAGGGGCGGTGATGGACGCTCTTGCACTGCTGCTGATCACCATTCCCATCTTCTTTCCGGTAGCCGTGAAACTGGGATATGACCCGCTCTGGTTCGCCGTCACCATCACCGTCATCACCACCCTCGGGGCGGTCACTCCCCCGGTCGGGGCCACCACGTACGTAGTCGCGGCCATGGCCGAGGACGTGCCTTTGGATGACGTTTTCAGAGGTGTCGCCTGGTTTCTGCCGGCATTTATCCTCTGTGTGCTGATTCTGATGGTGTTTCCACAGTTGGTGACATATCTGCCGAGTCTGATACACTAGGCGGTAGGCGAACGAATCAACTTACCGTTGCTTCACGGAGCGTTTGTAATGAAAGCCGAAAAGATCGACCATATTTGTATTGCAGTAAAAGACCTCGCCCGGGCCCGGAAGGTCTACGAGGAACTGCTGGGGTTGGATCCGGCCCTCGAATACGTAGCCGAAACCGAAAACATTCGCGTCGCTCGATACTACGTGGGGGAGGTCGCGTTGGAGCTGATGGAGCCCACGACTCCCGACTGCGAAGTTGCAAAATTCCTCGCCCGACGGGGTGAAGGCGTTTTTCTCATCTCTTACCGAGTGGACCAGGTCGAGGCCGGGTTGCAGGAACTGAAATCCAAGGGGAAACGGCTTATCGATGAGTCGCCCCGCTCTCTGATGGGTAACCGATATGCCTTTGTCATGCCGCCGCCGGAGACCTTCGGAGTGTTGACGGAAATCCTTGACGGGGAATTCGACCCTGACGCCTGATCCGTTAGGCTCCGTAGTCTAGTACTCCACGGCGGAAGTACGGAGACGTATTAACGGAAACTGTCCCTGTCTTGGTAGCGCCGGCCTCCCCGCCTGTCGGCGGGCAAGATGCCCGTCCCACGGGACGCCGGCGCGCGTCCTCAAGAAGACGTCAGCGCATTTATGCCACAGTCTACTAGCCGTCTTATCACCAGCCCTGATATCTCGGTTCTTGAAACCTTCATCGCCCGGGCAGGGGCGCCCGCGTTCGGAACATGAGATTCCGTAATCAGGGATTCCCTTGTACTCGGTGCGCTTCCGGCACATCATGGTGATTTGCTAATCTTATGCTATAGCTTTTGTTTGTAACTTTCGGGAACAAAATGGCCTTATGGTCGTCATATAGAGTAAAGGTTGAGGTGACGGACATGCCCCAGCCTAAGATTCCCAACCGGCCGGTTCCAGGGAACAATTGCAGAGAAAATTCCTAAGGATTAGCAAAGGAGATCCCCATGTCTCGGGTGCAGGAAGCCCTTTCCCGTAAGGACCATGATTGTGCTGAACCGGCCGTGCCGGTTGCCGAGCCATTTGAAGCCGATAATCAAGAGAGATCGGACAAGAGTTGCCAACACGGCGGTCTTGGTGAATACGAATACCGTCAACTCAGGCGCGGCTCAATTCTGCAAATTGTTCGAAAATCCTCTACCGGAAGTGACCGTTCCGCTGCACAAAGGACCTCACGGCTCAAATCCCCCAAGTCTGCAAGGGCGAGCGTTCTCGGAACATGCAAGGGATCGGAAATCGGAAGAATATCCGCTCCCCGCCATGAATCGGAGTCCGCCCGGCCGCTACAAGAACAAAGCGAGTCGGTTGCAGCACAGATTCGACGTTTTCAAGAGAGAGCGGACCTCCGAGAATGCCTCCTTCCCGGAATGCTCGGCAGAATTTCCCGAAAAGCCTGTGAAGGGTGGCAGCGTCAGGCATCGGTTCGGAATTCACGGATGCTGGCCAAGATAAAGCTCGCATCCTGCAAAGGGTGCCCGTACGCCTCTAAACCCGATCCGGCTTCAGTTTGACATCGCATCGGGAGATGCCTTGATCGCTGGATGGGTGCCGGAGTCGCCCAGAAAGGATGCGCTGCTCCGGCAACGAAAAATCGTAAACCTTCACCGCGTCATCGCGCTCGTTTGAACAAGAAGATCTAACCACAAAGGGACCAACCATCATGGCTTGCGGCTGTCGACAAGCCACAACGAATCATGAAAGTCCTCGGTATTCAGGATCCCTCCGGGGCTTCGCCTCGGAGATCGGGTACGAAGAGCGCACAATGCGGAGTATTTGGGGGGGGGACCATCCCCCCCAACCCCCCCCCATCGAGTACCCGAAGGGAGTTGCTTGCCAGAGGACTTTCATAGGAAGGATTTGAGAGGCGGTGTTCAGGGCCGCCTTCTTGACTCATGGCGCTTCCTGATCGAAATGCAGTCTCAAGCCGGACCTCGTGAAGAGGGTTGCCCAGACTCGTCATGTACATCACAAGCCCTGCACTGCTCTCTTTCCGGCGGTTTTCCTTGGAGCCTTTGTGTCTTGGTGGTTCACTCTCTTCTTCGCGGTGAACGCTTGCGAAAAATCTACCCTCGTCGGACGAGCGGCGGCATTTAGGTGCTCCGCTGCTCACCGGTTGGGCTCGGGGTACCTGATCGGCAGACTCAGGGCAAGACCGGCTACAGGGAGCAGCATGATGGAATGCAACGCCGTAGGGACCCCGAAGTGATCTGCGACCACCCCCAGGAGGGTTACCCCAAGGCCGCCCGTTCCTATGGCAAAACCCACCATGAGCCCCGACGCGATGCCGAGATTCCTTGGAAGAATCTGCTGAGCCATCACGATGGTGACCGTGAAACTGGAAATCAGCACCATTCCGACCACTCCAAGGACTACGAACAAGGAAAATCCCTGAACCGTGAAGATTAAAGGCAACAGGAGGCTTGAAAGGAGCATTGAGCCGATCAAATACCGTTTGTGACCCCATCGGTCCGCCAGTATGGAGCCGCCCAGGGTACCTGCCACGCCCCCAAGCAAGAAGACCGAAACGAGGGTTCCCGCGTAGATGGGTTCCCCTTTGAGAAAGTCGATGTAATAGAACGGGATGTACGTCATGAGCCGATCTGCGTCCACGATCTCATGATCACCACGGCAATGGTGAGGAAGAGGGCCGCATACGCCCCTTTGGGTGCAGCCTCCCCGTCTGTGAGTTTCGTGACCGACAAAGGTTTCGCAGCAGCCAGAGATTTCCACGTGTACAGAAGCAACGAGAGAAACACTAACGACAAGACCGCCATCACAGGTAGGTAATCAAGACCGAGGCCTGTGACGACTGCAATCGCTATTATCGGTCCAAGTGCAAATCCGAGATTTCCGCCGACCGAAAACACGGACATGCCCGTGGCCAAACGTTGGCCTGTGAAATAATAGGCGGTCTTGTACCCTTCGGGATGGAAGGCCGCTACTCCGAGCCCGCTGACGATCACGAGCAGCAGAACACCGGAATAATGCCCCGGCACGGACACGAACGATAGTCCGAGAGCGGCGCATAAGCATCCAAGAGGGAGAAGAAACGCCTTTTCCCTCTGATCCGACAAATGGCCGAACAGCGGCTGAACGATGGATGATGTGAAATTAGCCGCCATCATGATCACGCCGGTAAGGGTGTAAGAGAGGGCCAGCTTTGTCTTGAGAAACGGCAGGATGGCGGGAAGCGCTCCTTGATAGATATCGGTTGTGAGATGACCCAGGGACAGGATAAGTAAGATCTTGAGGTTAAAGGCCCTTTCTTGGGTGGACATTGATGTAATTCTCTTTCTGCAATTTATGGGACGCAATGCCGCCTTCTTGCATGGAGCGCTTTCGCTCCCGTCCGGTAGTTCATTTGCTCATACAATACGCATTCATACCGGCAACCCAGGTTCAGCAATCGGCCCTAAAACATTTCGCATGCTCAAAACATATTGGTAACAGGTCGCCTTCGGTCCGACACGGCAACAAGATTGACCGGTCAAGAAGGTAATTCGATACTCTTGGGCAGTCAAGACTTGAGCGAAAGGTTTCCGGAATTCAGAAGCATCTGCTTGTGATGATCATGGAGAGGCGGAGGAACCGGGGAAGAGACCGGATGCGAAGCTCGGCAGCAACGGTCCGTTCAGGGCCGGCGGGAAGCCGACATTCAAAAAACCGCCTTCTCATGACCTGGAGACGTAAGGATATCCGTCATGATGTCCGGATGTTTCGATACGCCGGACGATAATGGAGTCTATACTACTAATCCTTATTTTCTTGTCGTACTGCGAGGATTTCTTCGGAGATTGGCTACTGAATTTCGGTTTGGTTGCGGCCGGCGTCTGGGAACTGGGAGCATCGTCCGGATCCCTAACGTAGTACGAGGGTACTTGCGAAACCCAAGCTCGTGCGTGACGCCGATGCCTGCAATCGCCGGTTGGTTGCGGTTCTAACCGCTCTGTGAATCGGTCGGTGGAAAATGAACATCGAAATCGCTACATAGTGGTATAATTACGGACCATCGCTGCATAGCAGCCTCGTTCGAATTACGCTCTTTCACCAGAGGTGACAAGGACGATTTCCTTATTGAACGAATGGAGTACTTGGATGAATATCGTTAACGAATGCCTGGAAAAGAACGCTCGGCGTATCCCGAGCCGATTGGCCGTAATTGATGGAAGTAACGGCACGACGTACACCTACGCGGACTTGAACGCAAAAGTCAATTCCATGGCCACTGCACTGCAATCACTTGGAATAGGTAAGGGAGATCGGGTAGGAATCTACATGCGCAACGTTCCCCAATTTGTTGTCGCTTTCCTGGCCAATGCGAAAATCGGGGCCATCTCGGTTCCATTTAATATCATGCTCAGGAAGATGGAAATCGAGTACATCATGAACCACAGTGGAGCGCGCATCCTCTTCGGGATGGCTGAGGAGACGACGGAAAACGTCCTACCCATTTGGGAGAGTTTGCCCACGCTGGAAAAGGTCGTGTCTATTCAAGGTATGGCAGGGAACGGCGCGGACTCGAGAGTGTTGGACTACGAAGATCTTCTTCAACATCAGGGCGGAGAGTGTTCCACCGTGGATTTGGACGAGACGGACGGATTGACGCTTCTGTATACCTCGGGCACCACGGGCAAACCCAAGGGTGCTTTGGCCACCCACGGGAACTGGTTCAGCCAGGCAAGGTTGAATGCATCCCATGTGGTGCCTATGACGGAAGAGGACCTGGTTCTGACCGGTGCTCCATTCTTTCACGTTTATGTGGTTTTCACCGTGCTGCCCACACTGTATGCGGGTGCCGCCGTGGTGACGCTTCAACGGTTCTTCCCCAAAGAGGCGTTGGCGTTGATCACCAAATACAAGGTGACCCACTTCATGGGCACCCCCACCATGTGGGCCTATCTCATCGAAGAATACCGCAAGAACAAAGAACAGTACGACGTTTCAAGCTTCTGGTTCGGTCAGTGTGCCGGATCCAGCTTGCCTTCGGAACTGGCGAAGCAGATCGAGGAAGCGTTCGGGATCGGCTTAGTGGAGTGTTTCGGATCCACCGAAACCTCAAGCACCGTGACGCATACGCGCTATAATCATTTTACGCCGGGGACGTCGGGTTGGCCTGCGCCGGGCTGGCAAATCAGGATCGTCGACCTGGACGGGATCGATGTGGCCGGTGGTGAGATCGGCGAACTCTGGTGTAAGGGGCCCGGCGTGATCAAGGAGTACTGGAACGATCCGGCCGTGACCGCGATGAAAATCCAGGACGGTTGGTGGAAATCAGGCGATTTGGCTTATACTGAAGGTCCCGGCTACTCAGACTCTTTCCTGCACATTGTGGACCGCAAGGACGACATGTTGGTGTGCGGAGGATACAACATCTATCCCAGCGAAGTGGAAGGCTATCTGGCCCATAATCCCAAGATACTCCAGTCCGTGGTAATCGGGATACCGGACGAGCTGAAAGGCGAAATCCCTAAAGCTTTCATAGTGCTGGCCCCAGGGGAAAGTGCGACGGAAGAGGAGATCATCCGTTGGTCCAAGGATAACATGGCCGCGTACAAGGCGCCCAGGCGGATAGCCTTTGCCTCCATGGACGAGTTGCCCAAGACTGCTACCGGCAAGATCTTGAAGCGGGAGCTGAAACGTCGGGAACTGGAGAAGTTGGCCGAAAATGTACCCGCTTGAGGCTGCCGATACCTTGAAATGACTCTCAGTTGAAGCGGTCACACATTTCGGCCGTGTAGCGGATGCATGGATCCCACGCTCCGGATTCATCATCCCCGGAAGCCCGCCTCTGATCCCCCCGTCAAAGGGGGAAAGTCTCCCTCCCTCAGTGGGACGGGCATCTTGCCCGTTATCGACGGGCGAGACGCCGGTCCCACTGGGAGGGCCGGGGTGGGGGCTGTTGATTCGCCAATGTGCTTACGCAACGGAGCACTTAGTACGTGTCGGCATCCGGAGCCGGCTCACGTTTAGGGATCACGTCGCGTCCTTGTTCCCTGCAAGGCCCATCAACTTCATAACTTCTTTTTGCCCGGCCCTTTCTTCCTCGCCAAGAGTGAAAAAGCATTGTGTCCCCCTGGGGTTGAAGCAACCATTACAGGCCGTGCATTCAGCATCCCTTCTATCGCCGTTCTTCCACCGTTTTACCAGTTCCGGTTCACGAATCAGGGGACGGGACAAGGATACGGCATCTATTTTTGTTTCTGATATGATTGACTCAATAGTATCGATATTTCTAAGTCCCCCGACAAGAATGACTGGAATATCGACTTGTTCAGTCAATTTCCTTGCATACTCAAGATGGTAGGCGACATGCTTTTTGGGTCTCGATGGAGAGTATTTACCTGCAAGAGTACCTCCGCTCACCTCAATTGCGTCAATTCCATTTTCGACCAGTTCTTCCGCAATGGCCGGGAAATGGTCCTCATTCAACCCTTGTCCGGCCGGGTGGAAATCGGAACAGTTCAACTTGATCCAGACCGGATAGTCTTTGCCGCATTTTGTCTTGATTTCATGCAATATCTCAAGCACTATGCGGATATTCTTGCTCAATGACCCACCATATTCATCCGTTCGTTTATTGGAGGCAGGGCTTAGAAACTTGTTCAGAAGATACCCATGGGCCCCGTGGAGCTGCACGCCGTCAAACCCGGCTTTCTTAGCTCTGATTGCGGCATCGCCGAATTCCACTATGAGTTCCCGTATTTGTTCTTTCGTGAAAGGAGTGGGCTTGATTCCACTTACCGGATCAATGACGTCCGATGGGGCATATACCGGCCCTTTGGGACGAGAAAAGAGTTGCGAACCCGCATGATTGAGTTGTGCAATGATCTTTGCACCATGCCGATGAACGGCTCCAGTCGATTTCTCCAGACCGGGTATTGAAGAATCATCCGTCAACGAGACCGTTGTCCCGCCGGGTTGATCACTCCTCGAAACACTAATCCAGCCGGTAATGATCAATCCGACTTCTCCCTTGGATAGATTGCCGTGCATTTCGATCATCCGGTCGCCGACTTTTCCATGTATCGCAGTACCTTCATAGGTGGCCGATCTGAATATTCTGTTCTTCACTTCAATTCCACCGACTACTGCCGGTTCAAACGTTGACTTTGCTTTCACGGTTCCTCCGGTTGAGTTGTTTCAACGGCCGTTATAATTTAGAGTCGGACGGCCGGCGTTGATCGATCCGACTGCTCCCGAAGACCGAAACAGACCTTACCGGCCATGGCCTCCCCATTATTTTGCGAGTCATGAGTGCGTACGCACATTTCTCTGCAAAAAAACTGCCCGAACCTACCTGCCGCCCCGTGCGAATCGGAGAGAAGATTTCCCCGATGCTTTCCGCCCGGAGCCTCCTCCACTTCATCCTGAACCTCAGGGTTCCGCACCGGTTCCGAGGACACTATACCAAATTCGGTCCAGGGACAAAGGTTCTGTCGCATCCTCAGCATCCGGCCGGCATCGGCTTTGGGGACACCGGTGAGACGACGGAAACTTGGTCCGAAGGGCTCCCCGAACTTCCTGGGGAGTTACGTATGGCGTCTCCGGGACTCGTGGCTGATAAAGCGGCTGATCAAGGTTGGAGCAAGAGTGTTCTATCACTCAAGGAGGCGGCTTGTACATGGTACGTCGGCGTTCCCGTCGGCCCATCACCGTCGTGCCGCATTTGGGTGAAGGCACGCTCTCATGGTTGCCGTTGACTGAGGGGCGAAAGGCGTGGTACGTTCAAGATCCGGGAAAAGAGTCGTTAATCCGGCACAAAGGTGGATTTATTGGGTCGACAGGTTATTTTGTGAAGCACTGCGACTTCGATTCGTGGATCGAAATCTATCGGACAGCCGGTTCTTGGTCCAAGACGACCGGCGTTTGAGAGAATGCGGGACAATTCCCTATAGCAAGAAAAGAAGATGTTGCCGCACATCTCTTCCGGCTTCTTGGAGGCACTAGATGGACACACGCACGCTGCTTGCGTTGGGAATTACCATTCTGTTTTGGGCGTCGGCATTTGCCGGTATCCGGGCCGGCTTGACAAGTTATTCTCCGGGATCGGTTGCGCTATTTCGGTTCCTCGTTGCTTCGGCGGTATTGATCGTTTATGCGCCGGTGCGTGGCATTAAGATGCCCCGGAAGCAGGATATTCCCTTTATCTGCTTCTGTGGACTACTGGGTATCAGCGTGTACCACGTGAGCCTCAACTATGGTGAAATAACGGTCACCGCGGGCTCGGCAAGTTTCCTTATTGGGACGGTTCCCATATTCTCAGTCTTGATGGCGATCGTCTATCTCGGGGAGAGCCTTACATTACGTTCCTGGATCGGTATAGGAGTAAGTTTCTTCGGGGTGGTGGTCATCACGCTGGGCGAAGGCGAAGGAGCGGGAATCAGCCTCGACCACGGCACGCTCTTCATCCTCTGCTCTGCGATTGCAACCAGCATCTTCTTCGTGATTCAGAAGCCATACCTGGTGAGGTACGGGTCGCTGTCGTTCATTACCTATTCCATTTGGGCCGGAACCGTGTTCCTGATGGTCTACCTGCCCGACCTGTTGTCGGAGTTCAAGGCAGCACCGACGAGTACCACCACTGCCTTGGTTTACCTCGGTGTTTTTCCGACGGCAATCTCATACCTTACCTGGACCTACGCCTTATCGAGAGCTCCAGTGTCAAACGTCACGAGCTTTCTCTACCTTTCACCGGTTCTTGCGTGCTTCATTGCATGGTTGTGGCTGGGGGAGACGCCCACTGCTCTCTCGCTCGCCGGCGGTGCCGCGGCACTGGTCGGAGTGGCGATGGTCAATACAGGCAAGGCCGGCTCCATCCAAGAACGGAAGAGAAAACCGTAAAGAACGGAAAACCTGCAAAGATCGCAATAAACCAATACCCATTACGACCTGGCGGCCTCTTGGAACGAAGGCCGGCAAAACCGGCAGTTCTTTGCGGCTGTGGAACGTGCAGTGAGCCTCACGGGCAAGTGCCGACCGGCATCTATGGCAGGTGCCAAAAGTCTTGACCGAAAAGTCTGTACGCTCGTCCGGGGAAAACTCTGTTGGGATGTCGAAGGTGACGCAGGAAGTCCTCTGAACAAAAAAATGACTGCCTTGCGTCGCTCGAAGTGAAGGGCCCCTGCCGCCGGCCTCCATTGAATCGGACATCTTTTGGGGCAATGGCTCAAGATTTCCTTGGGTTTCCAAGGAGTTCCGGGAGTTCCGGGGACACTTTACTTAATTCGTGCCGTGGACAAGGTTCTGTGGCATCTTTCTCATTTGGCCGGCTTGGCTCGTATTGTCGGCTCGGGAGTTTCCGGCCGCTCGCAGTGGGGCGGCAGCCGTTGTCCGGAGGCAATCGGCAGCTCCTTGAGCGACGCCGGCTTCCTCGCAAGACCGGCATCGGCTTAGGAACATCGGTGAGACGACGGAAACTCGGTCCGAAGGGCTCCCCAAACTTCTTGGGGATTTACGTATGGTGTCCCTGGAACTGCCTGGAACTGCACGCATCAGGGGTTAGGCACGCTCCCGCCAAATTCTTGGATCCCGCTTGCCGTGGAAGACAGCCAACACTACTACGCGGTGCGGTTCAACCCTGTAGAAGACCGAGTATGGAAACCGACGTACCGTTGCACGGCGGACATCTTGAAATACCGTAGCGTACATCTCCGGCCCGGCCCCAATTCCGTCGAAGACCGCTTGCACGTGCGCGACGAAATCTACGCCTAGTCCCGGCTTCTGCCGCTCATACCAATCGAATGCGTCGTCGAATTCGGCCCGGGCTTCCGGCCGTAGGACGACCCGCACACTCATCGCCTGCTTCTCTCCAGGGCCTGCGCCTTGACCTCCTCCCACGGGACGACGTCCTCGGGAGACGCTTTATGGGCTGCTAAGCGCCGTTCGAGCTCCTCTTGCTGGGCTTCAGTAAGCTCCGGTTGACCCGGCTCGGAAGTGATGCCGTCCCATATGGCCTCTACAAGGCGAATCCGCTCATCGACACTCAGCGCGGCGATCTCGGCTAAGGTGTTGGAAAGGTCCATGAATCCTCCAGGTGCAATCGTGGATCGAGTATGAATACTAGGTCCCGAAGCACGGCAATAGCATACCACCTTGCCGGACATCTGTACAGGGGAATTGGGGATTCGGGGACACCATACTTAATTCGTGCCGTGGACAAGGTTCTGTGCCATTCTTAGCATGTGGCCGGATTGGCTCGTATTGTCGGTTCGGGTGTTCCCGACCGAGCGCAGCGAGGCGGCAACCATCGGAACCAGCCCACGGAAAAGCTGTGGGAAGGGAACGCCAAACTCCTTAGGCAAACAAGCACGGCGTCCCCCGAATTCGTGGAACCCGGAACTCCCACTCCCTCTGCAAGGACGAAAAGATTCTTTACCTCTAACTTGACATGTGGCACATAATTCGGGGCGGGCCGGAAGAATGAGTGCACGGAAGGAGTGGTTTTGAACAAGAACATCCTGATTCTCGTATTTCTGCTGGTCGCAGCTGCCGCCGTAGTTGCCGGCCTGTTGCTCAAAAAGGGGGACAATACAACACCCCGAACAGATTCCTCCAAAGCCGCGAAGGCCACCCAAGAGTCCAAGGGAGTGGGCCCCATCGCAGTCATTCCCAAGGGGACTACCCATTCGTTCTGGAACTCGGTTCTCGCCGGAGCACAAAAGGCTGCCGAAGAGAATAGTGTGGAGATCTTCTGGACGGGTCCGGACCGTGAGGGTGATCGCGAAAAACAGATCCAAATCGTCGAAGACTTCATCGTGAAGAAAGTGGCCGGCATCGTTCTGGCGCCAACCGACGCCGGAGCGCTCGCCCCGGTGGTCGAACGTGCGGCTGCGGCCAAGATACCGGTCGTCATTATCGACTCGGACATCAACACCGATAAGCGGGTATCCTTCGTGGCCACCGACAACTACGCCGGCGGCGCCCTCGCTGCGAAGCACATGGCGAAGCTCCTCGGCGGCAAGGGCAAGGTGGCCGTCATCAAGTACATGGCCGGTTCCGCGTCCACGACGGCTCGTGAAAACGGTTTCATGGAAACACTGAAGAAGGGGTTTCCCGAGATCGAGCTGGTTGAAGACCGCTACGGCAATGACACGGTAGAGACTGCGCTCTCCGCCGCGGAAGACGTGCTCACTCGCCACAAGGAGCTCGACGGCATCTTCGCCTGCAACGAGTCCACTTCCCGCGGCGCCCTGAGAGCGCTGGAGAGCCAGGGACGTGCCGACGCGGTGAAGATGATCGGCTTCGACGCGGCCGACGCTCTGCTCAAAGGTCTCGAGGCCGGACGCATCGATGCTCTCGTGGTCCAGAATCCTCAGGCCATGGGATACAAAGGCGTGGTCAGTGCCATCGCTGCGATCAAGGGCCAAAGCGTCGAGCCGAGAATCGACACCGGGGTGGAGCTTGTCACCAAAGACCGCTTGAACTCGCCGGAGATTCGTGCACTCATCGGAAGCGAAGGCTGATGACGCGGTACCCGCAAGCCGAGTCTTCGCTGTTCGCCCTCGAGATGCAGGGGATCGGTAAGAGCTTTGGCCCCGTCAAGGCCCTGGAAGATGTCACGCTGTGCGTCCGGCCGGGGACGGTTCATGCCCTGGTGGGCGAAAACGGCGCGGGCAAATCCACGTTGATGAAGATCCTCTCGGGAGTTTATCAGCCCGACACCGGAACCATCGTGCGAGAGGGTAAACCCTGCGCGTGGAAGAATCCTTCCGACTCCCTCGCGGCCGGGGTCGCGATGATCTACCAGGAGCTCAGCCTCGCCCCGGATCTCACCATCGCCGAGAACGTGTGGCTCGGGATCGAGCCCCGCGGCGTGCTGCCCGGTACCTACTCCAAGAAACGAATGCTTGCAGACACCCGGGCCCTGGCCGAACGATACGGCTTCGATGTGGATCCCGACCAGAGAGTGGAGAACCTTCCCGCGAGCACGTGCCAGATCGTCGAAGTGCTGAAGGCCCTCGCCCGTAACGCTGAGATTCTGGTGATGGACGAACCGACGTCCTCTTGCGGAGAGCACGAAACGGTTGTGCTTCTCGAAACGGTCAAGAAACTCAGCCGCGCGGGCACCACTATCATCTACATCTCCCATCGGCTCGAAGAGGTTGTAGAAATAGCGGAGAACATCACCGTTCTTCGCGACGGACGAGCCGTGAACACCGGCCCCATGAAAGGCCTCGATATACCCGATATCGTCAAACACATGGTCGGCCGTGACCTGGACGACTACTTCCCCAAGCGGCGGGTCCAAGTTGGGTCCACGGCTCTGAGCGTGTCGGGGCTCTCTTCCCAAAACGTCGAAGACATCAGTTTCGATCTGCACTGGGGAGAAATCGTCGGTGTCGCCGGACTGGTGGGTGCGGGTCGCACCGAGCTTGCCCGTGTCCTGTGCGGTCTGGACCCCTCAATCCACGGCAGAGTGGAGATCGACGGGGAAAGCGTCAAGATCGCAACGCCGGCCGACGCACTCTCCCTGGGAGTCATGTACGTCACGGAAGATCGAAAGCGCACGGGGCTCTGCCTCGAACTCCCCGCGGCGTGGAACATGACGCTGCCGTGCCTCGCGGAACTTGGCATGAAACATATCTTGAACCTCGCTCGGGAAGACGAGATCGCCGAAGAAACGGCCAAGAAGCTCTCGCTCAAGTGGGCCGGACCTGGAGCACCGGCAAGTGCTCTGTCGGGCGGCAATCAGCAGAAGCTGCTGCTCGGTCGCGCGATCATCGCCCGGTCGCGACTGTGGGTGCTGGATGAGCCCACCCGCGGGATCGACATCGCGGCCAAGGTCGATATTTACGAGCTCATCGGACGGATGGCCGCAGAAGGGAAGGGCGTTCTCATCATCTCTTCGGATCTGCCCGAGCTCTTCGGAATCACCGACCGCATTTTGGTGATGCGCCGGGGCCGCCTCGTCGCGGACCTCGTTACCTCGGAAACCACCCGGGAGGCCGTGATGCAATTCGCAGCCGTGGACAAGGACCGCGTATGAACACTCATGGCTTGCGGCTGTCGACAAGCCACAACGAATCATGAAAGTCCTCGGTATTCAGGATCCCTCCGGGGCTTCGCCTCGGAGATTGGGTACGAAGAACGCACGATGCGGAATATTTGGGGGGGGAGACCATCTCCCCCCCAAGCCCCCCCATCGTGTACCCGACCCCGTAAGCCTCGCGAAGGACTTACATATGAACAAATTCATTCGAGAACTTCTTCCGTTCGGGAGCCTCATCCTGGTCATCGCGATCTTGTCGCTGTGGCAGCCCGACAGCTTTCTCACTCTCGACAATTTCCTTAACGTCCTGCGGCGATCATCGGTTTACGGCATTATCGCTGTTGGAATGACGTTTGTCATCATCTCCGGCGGCATCGATCTGTCAGTGGGCTCTCTCCTTGCGTTGTGCGGCATGTGCGCTGCGGGAACCATGATCGGAGTCGGCGGCGAAGAACCTTCCGTGGGGATGATGGCCCTGGGAACCGCGGTCGGGCTCCTGTCCGGCGCTTTGGGCGGTGTGGTCTCGGGAACGTTGATCACCAAGCTTAAGCTCCAACCGTTCATAGCCACCTTGGGCACCATGAGTCTCTACCGCGGGATAGCGCTGGTCATGTACGACGGACAACCGATCAACGTGTCATCGTACCGGTACCTGGGCGAAGGCACGTTGATCGGGGTACCGGTATCTCTGGTCCTGTTCCTGGCCGTCATAGCGGTAGCGGGAGCCGTCTTGCAGTTCACCCGATTCGGCCGTCACACCTATGCCATCGGTTCCAACGTGGAAGCCGCGCACCACGCGGGCGTGAGAGTCGACCGAACTCTGATCGGTATCTACACGCTCGGAGGCCTGCTCACTGGGCTTGGTGCGATGATCGCAATGAGCCGGACCGTCTCCGCGCAACCCACCGCGGGAGTGGGTGCAGAGCTCGACGTCATCGCCGCAGTGGTCATCGGCGGAGCAAGCCTCTCCGGAGGCCGCGGAACCATCACGGGAACCATCGTCGGCACCTTGCTCATCAGCTTCTTGCGCAACGGATGCACCCTCGTGGGCATCTCGACGAACGCTCAGCTCATAGTGATCGGCGTGGTGATCGTCCTCGCGGTAGCGGTGGACCAGTTCACCCGCAGCAAAGCGGGCGACGCGGCCTGAGAAGTCTCACATACGCATCCTGTCTTGAACTGTGATTGATAATGATTTAGTGAAGACTATGACGGCTGATGCAGATGCGGAACCGAGTCACTCGGTAGGAATCATGCAATCAAGAAATCAAGCGAATCAGGGTTCAGACAACGAACGTCGCGGGACACCATACTTAACCCTCCAAGGAGGCCGGCAGTTTCAAATCGTGATTAGAGGTTATCGAGGATCTCTTGTGGCGATACGCCGGCTTGTTTCAGAATTCCGTGCAGAGTGCCGACCGCAAGTTCCCGGTGCAAAGGGACCACACACCCGATACCGGTATCAGGTGTTTTCTTCATAACAACATGGCTCCCACGTTGCCTGGTTTGGACAAACCCTAAACGCTCCAGAGCGCGGATAACAGCCTTTCCGGAGACTCGCTTCAGTTCAACCATATGTCGCTTCAAAAGTTGTCATAATCGCCCTGAAGTTTGCGCGAGGAGGGAATTCCTCAAGATAGAGTTCGGTGGCCTCTTTGAGATTGGCAACAGCTTCCTCCAGGGAATAGCCTTGGCTCACCGTGCCTACCTCGGGGCACTCCGCAACGAAAAGATCTTCTTCCTTGTGAATGATAGCGGTGAATGTCCGTTCTGACATGGCATTATCGCTCCTCAATATGACTATACACCCCGTCGCCAAACGTTTCAATCCTGAACCGGCGGTTATCTCGACCGGCTAGGGGGTCACGTCTCGTCTTGGCTCATGTTAATGACAACTAGGCTAGGGGGTCACGTCTCGACTAGGCTAGGGGGTCACGTCTCGTCTTGGCTCATGTTAATGACAACTATGAGCCAAGGGGAGGTTTGCCCCCTCTTGACGGATCTGCAACTCGTGCTCATTGACCCGGAAGCGTATCGCAGACCATCGCACTTGTTTGTCAAGAAGAAGGTATGGTGTACGAAGAACTGCCAATCCCCGACTGGGCGATCATTCTTGTAGCTCATATTCTATCGTCTCAGCACTGAAATCCTGTTCATGGGGCCACATGATACCTCCGAAAGCAGGTCTGACAGATCGGAAGTAAGCCTTGTCTTTGAGTTCGACAAAGACACCTTTGTCAATATACGGCGAAACATCAAAAACGCCGTTTCTCCCATTCGAGAACTCGATTCTTAGTTTGTAAGCCCCTATCGCATCAACGGATATGACCTTAAGCATGCTTCACCTCATCTGAGCGGTTTTATCTTGAAAGGCTGTTGGCCTTCAACCGCCAGTTTCCAGTTGGCCAACAAGTCTTCTCTATGGATTTCGATCCATGCCTGTACCAGTCTCATCTTTGACCTCGGCAGGCTACCCTCCAAGACCTCTCCGTCACCAATTCCAAAAATCGCTTCATGCTCGGCGTACTGGGCGTGAATGTGGGGAAGATAGTGCTTCTTGTTATCGAAATAGAACATTGAGATTACAGGCATGATCCCTCCACTGTTTACGCTTGCCTTAACGATACCGCCATTCAGCGGTGTGGAGCCAAGCGTAAGCAACGCCCCTCAGGGTCAAGCACGCTTTGAGTGCTTTCTCGACCGCCTGCTGCGCGTGAAACCCAAAAACCGAATCCTCGAAGTGTTCAGGATCCAGCATGTTCCGGATGGCCTTTAGGTCCGCTCGGGCAAGACGGTGCATCCTTTCGGAGTCTTCACGGTCGATCACAGAGCGGTCAGGACCGCAACCAAATGGCGATTGCAGGCATCGGCGTCACGCACGATGGGGGTTCGCAAGTGCCGTCGTACTACGCAGGTGGTCCGGACATTGCTCCTGGTTCCCAGGCGCGGGGCTCAACCAAACCGGAATTCAGGAGCAAATTTCCGAAGAAATCTTCACGGTACGACAAGAAAACGAGGATTGTTAGTATAGAGGACCTTTCCTTCTCTTATTGAACGAGCTATCACATGGTTTGTCGAGTCTTTCCACTTTTCGACCTCTTCGGGAGTGAACAAAAGTACCTCTATGGGAACGGGAAATTGCCAGAGGGCCTTTCGTATCCGGCTGGACTCGCTCCACCGGGATCCACCGAGAAACGACGACTCCTTCTCCACGACAAGGAGATCCACATCCGAATCCGGACCAACATCTCCGCGGGCTGCGGAGCCGAAGAGAATGATACGCTCCGGGTCGGAAGCCTCCACGACGGCTCTTACGATGTCTTGGATCGTGGGATCAATGGTTTCTTGGATTGCTGTCATGATCTAACCTCTCGCATGCCAACCATCATGGCTTGCGGCTGTCGACAAGCCACAACGAATCATGAAAGTCCTCGGTATTCAGCATCCCTCCGGGGCTTCGCCTCGGAGATTGGGTACGAAGAGCGCACAATGCGGAATATTTGGGGGGGAGACCATCTCCCCCCCAAGCCCAATGCCGGTGACTTAGGCCAAGGCAGTTGATTTTTCATGATTAATCCATCCGAATATAGAGTGAATTATGTTGACGCGGAGCGTTCTCCGCGCGATAAAGTATTTCATAACAATCTGTTGGGAGGTTTTTATCATGGCACAGTTTATGCAAGCAATTATCATGCCAAAGTGAGCAGCTTGCGCAAAGATTTCTTGACCTTATCCCCTCACAAATCGACCCGTGCAAGAAGCGTTCGCCCAAGGATTTTACCCGAAACAGAAAACTACCTTTTCCAAAGCTTATCACCTTTCTACTCTCCATGGTTGCCGGCGGAAAGGGCAAAGGAGTGGACGTGAAATCGGGTGAATTCTTTCGTACTGCCAAGAGAAGTGGCCTTTGGCCTGAAGCCGAAGCCGTACACCACAGTGCGTTCACCAGGGCGCGCAAGAAAGGTCTCCTGGCATGTACTTCGGGATATATTGAAGGATGCCGTACTCCTGGCCTACGAGGTATGGCCTCAGGACGCGCGCTTTACTTGGCACGGTATGTCGGTGTTCGCCTTTGATGGGTCCAAATACACTCTTCCTGCAACGAAGGAGATCCGAAACGCCTTTGACCCCAACAGTGGCCTCCAATACCCTGGAAAGGGACACTATCCCCAGTGTCTGGTTACCACCGCGTACGATGTCTTCCGACGAATTGCCATCGCACGAACCGTGGTCCCAGCCCATTCTTCCGAACGCGATGAAGTGGCTCCCCTCCTGAAGTACATCCCTTCGGCAAGTGTGTTGCTCTTTGACCGAGGGTACCCGGGCTACGAATTGATTCGTCGGCTGATGAGAAGATTCAGAGGCCATTTCGTTTTTCGATGTCCCGCTCAATGCACGTTTCCCGCCGTACAGGCGTTCATTGAGACTGGAAAAGAAGAAGACGAGATATGTATTGATCCGAGCAACAATTACCTGAGCAAGATTCCGAAGAAACAGAGAAAAGGCCTCAAGGCTCTGAAACTCAGGGTCATTCGACTCGTCAGTCCTGATGGAACCGTCTCCGTGCTGCTCACCAACCTTTATGATACCGAGCAATTCCCGGCGCAGGAGATTACTCTCCTCTATTTCAGACGCTGGGAAGTCGAAAGCTACTACCGAGACGAAAAAATAGTCCTGGAAATCGAGAAATTTCATGGCAAATCCTACAATAGTGTGCTTCAGGAACTCTTCGCAGCCATGATCATGTCGGTCATCTCCAGAACCCTTATGGTACTCTCCCAGATACTCGCCGGTGACCCGCGGGAGCCGCAGTTCAAGAATTCCATTATGACACTTGCCGCAGACGCAGCAGTCCTGGCCGCCGAGGATCCCGTAAGAGCTGTCACCGTCTTCCAGGAAATACTCGAAGAAATTCGTCGAGTCATATACTACCGTCCCAAGACGCCCAGACCCTCTCAACCGAGAGTCACCAAAAGGAGCAATAACAAATGGACACTAGCAAAGGTCAAGAAGGTGATAGCTGCCTAAGTCACCGCATTGCCCCCCAAGCCCCCCCATCGAGTACCCGAAGGGGGGTTGCTTACCGGAGAACTTTCATAGGAATTCGTAGTCGTCTTCCGTGCGTATGGGTCTGATGTTCATGCGACAATTTCCTGGTCGGTACCGTTCACCGTAGCTGCGTCAATCATATCATATTCTTGTGGGTGTCCGGCTTTCCCGAATTTTACGTCGGAATTCCGGGTATTCCCAGAACACTACACCCAGTTGAGATTATACCCGTGAACAGAGTAAGATGTCCCCTGATCCTGGAATTCAACGTGGCTTACGTCAACCATTACACGGAATTTATTCGGGAGGGAGGAGTGCCCGTGGAAACAAATCGTAGTTGGGTGACCTGGATGCTCATGACGGCCGCAATCATGGCTTGCATTCTCTTGCCGGCATCCGCAATCGCGGCTGATCTTTCAGTGAATGAACAACTTCTGCGGACCCCCAAGTACGGTTCTGTGGAGGACATCGAAGCCTTGCTGGCAAAGGGTGGGGACGTCAACGCCAAAGACAACAAAGGCGAGACGCTTCTCATGAAAGCGGCCTGGTGGAGGAGACCGGACATCGTGAAATTCCTCATCGAGAAGGGGGGCGACGTGAATGCCAAAAACAAACGCTGTCAGACGGTGCTCATACCCGCTGCGGCGTCGGGAAACCTCGAAGTCGTAAAACTCCTGATTGATAAAGGTGTCGACATCAACGTCAGGGACAAATACGGCTCCTCAGTCCTCATGGCCGCCGACCAGTGGAACAATCCCGAAGTCGCACGACTCCTTATTGACAACGGACTCAACGTTCATGCCAAGAACGATAGAGGCGAAACCATCCTCGTGTACGCTGCCTTGACGGGGCAACTCGAATTCGTGAAACTTCTCGTCAAGAAAGGCCTCGATATCAATGTGAAGAATGAACACGGCCAAACGGTCCTCATGGCCGCCGCCGAGGGGACACGACCGGAGGTTGTGAAATTCCTTATTAATAACGGGGCCAACGTCAATTCCAAGGACCATAACGGCGAAACGGCACTCATGAGAGCCATCAACTGGGAAAGACTACTATATATGTGTCGCATACGCTCCACTGGGTGTCCCAAAGCGCTTACCCACGACCGACTCGGTAGAACCTCGGAGCAGAGGAGTCTCGAAGTCGTCAAGCTGCTCGTCAATAACGGAGCCGACGTGAATATTAGGAACAATCGCGGTGCGGCCCTTATGGACGCTGCCAGGAGAGGCGATTTCGAAGTTGTGAAACTCCTTGTCGACAAGGGAGCCGATGTAAACGCTAAGGACAAACGACGGCCGAACGGTCCTGATGGACGCTGCAAGGGGAAGAAATCTCGAAATTGTGAAATTCCTCATCGACAAGGGAGCCGACGCGAGGGCGACGAGCGAAAGCGGCTACACAGCTCTCATGTCTGCTGCGAGGGGAGGAAATCTCGACGTTGTGAGATTGTTCGTCGACAAAGGCCTTGACGCGAATGCCAAGATTGAATGCGGTGCAACGGTCCTCATGTCCGCAGCCGCGGGAGGAGATCTCAAGGTACTGAAATTCCTCATCGACAAGGGGGCAGACGTGAACGCCAGGGACAAAGAAGGCCGAACGGCTGTGACGTATGCCAATTTGTTCCTGCATCAGCCGGAAGTTGTTCAGTATTTGAAAAGTCGCGGCGCGAAGTGAGCCCGGATGGTACAGGCGAAGGTGAACCGAAAGCACAGCACCAGCGTGGGCCACGACCTTAACAATGGGGGAGTTCTCGAGGATCTCGAATGAGGTAAGTCGCATTCTGGAAAGGCTTCAGTGCTGACTAACGCAAAGCCAAACCGCCGGCGATGACTGGTCCGGCCCGCCGGCCCGCAAACGATCTTTGATCCACAATGTGATCACGGGTCCGTTTGAGCGACAATGTTGCGCAAAGCGGCGCATATCAGAGCTCAGCGGCACCGCCTTTTCGGTCCCTACTGGAAGTTCTTGTCGGTTGTGTAACCTTCCGTGCGAGTTCAATGAGTGAGAGGAGGGCATTGTTCACTGCCTCCTCATTCGGGAACACCTCCGCCACCTCCGGTCTGAGCACAACAATATTGGTTGACTTGCGGAGCCTCTCTGAGTATTTGCCACGCACCAGTCCCTCGGGGAAGTCTGAACGCTTATACTCGGTACGCAATTCGTCTTTGTCGATTCGGCTACTCTTCTTCATAGATTCTTCTCTCTTCCTTGGCCGCAAGGCGCGCACTGATGATTCGAATGAGGTTGATGCCTTGAAACGGCAGCTTTCGCTTGTCATCAAAGGATGCCTGAGGCCGGAACAGTCCATCTATAATATGGACCCGAATTCACTCGACGGTTGGTCTCCTTTCAGACGATCAAGGATCTCTCTTCTTTGTTCAGGATTGACTCCACACTCAGCAAGTATCGTTTCGACTCTTCCATGTTCCATTTCCCAAAGGTCTCGACGATCCTTTCTCAGACCTTGGCTGATATAGAATTTGATGAGAGCTTGATATCCGCCCATTCCCTTCAACGGAGCAATTCTCTTCAGGTCTTCAAGGATGTCCTCCGGCACCCTGATGGAGATGTGCTTCATTGGGCGGTCATTATGCAGGATTATCTTCTTCATAACGATTCTTCTCCTTTGAAGTCGCCTGTCTGGCCGAGATGATCCGGTACCCGGTTTCACCGGCATCGGTGACTACCACGTACAAGAGCCTGTTCTTGTGGGAATACCCGATGATCCCGTAACGCTCCTCGTCCTCCACACCGGCATCTTCGGCCCGGTAATAAGCGTCAAAGACGACCTCCGGCGCTTCCTCGAAGCAGACACCATGTTTACTGAGGTTTGATGCCTCCTTATCAGCATCCCAGGCGAAGAGGAACCCTTCAACGTCTATACGGACTTCTCTGCTCAGAGGCTAGATCTTTGTATACACACTGTCAACACGTTATGATTATATTCCGTATGTTCGGGAACGTAATCGGGTACACCTTACCTAATTGGCTCTTGGGCAACTTGGCCCAGTTTGGGCTAACAGTCGGTGCGTTGCCGCAGTTCCTTCATTCGACCAGCGTAGAATACCTTAAGACTGTTCCCGTCAGATTTGTGCAACGCGTCTCAGGTTAACGATTCTCGTCATGCTCACATTAACCACGGCAGGTTGACCGCGTACATCATATCGCTAAAGCCTCCACAGCGTCAATCAGGACTGGCAGGTCCCAGGGCTTGTGTCTCAGGTTCGGATCGTATCTTGCGAATTCCTGGGACACTATACCCAGTTGATGTTGTATCCGGGAATAGAGTAAGATGTCCCCTGATCCCGCGGCGTGATCGGTGTTTGAATTGAGGAGACACAACCCTTGTTGATGTAGCGAGCACCTCAGTGTTCGCTTGATGGATTATGTGGGAGTGAAGCGTTTATGATGACGCAGGAGAGACAGATCGGCCGGAACGTGAGCAATGGAAGGGCCGGGCCGCCACATACCCCACTTGAATAATTTGTGTTCGAACTAGTGATTTTGATCAGTCATCGTTCAACGAAATCAGAACTCTTCAGTAATAGAATTCGGGGGACAACACTCATTTCCATATCACCCGTCGTAGTGTTCGCTAGATGAATACTTGTGGGAGTGAAGCGTTTGTGGCAGTTGTTGTCAAACTGACCGACCGGGAATTGAGCAATGGAATATTCACGAGCCGGCGGAAACACCTTCCGTAAGAAGATGGTATTATATCCCCGAAATACGTCGCGTGAAGGAGGAAAGATGTCCAGCACCAAAATCGGTATTTTCTGGCCCGGCGATTACCGTTCCTTGCCCAACGACTTGGCTCGGCCGAACGCGGAGGAGGCCACGGTCCAACTGGAGCGTGCTCTGAAAAAACTCGGCCGCACGAGCTATCGTATAGAAGGCTTTCTGACGAGACCCCACGAAGCCATTGAGAAGCTCGGCCCGGTGGACGACCCGCTCATCGGCGTTTTCGTGCACTGGTGCTACGGGCCGCATACCACAGACGGCGTCGTGGGCAAGGAAAGCCCGTTGTTGCTGGCGAGTAATTTCTCAGGGGAGTGGCCTGGGCTCGTGGGCCTACTCAACACCGGCGCCTGCCTGGAGACCTTGGGCCGAAAGTGCTCCCGTGTGTGGACCGACGCGGAAGACTGGACCGCGGACGACGCATTTATGGCTCGATTGGGCGAGTGGTGCACGACTGGTCGCATCAGCTACCCCACTGAGCAGATCGGCTATTCGGTTCCCATATCCAAGGAGGCACACGCCCGCTCGAGGAGCGTCGCCGAGGAGATCCGGAAAAGACGGATTCTGGCCCTGATGCTGGGGGATACGTCCATGGGGATGATCAACGGGTACTTTGGCCCGCGGCGGCTGGCTCCCATCGGATTCTCGGAACACAAGGTCGATCAGGCCTGGATCATCGATCGGGGCCGTTCCATTTCCGATGAGCGACTCAACGGAGCAATGACCTTCGTACAGCAAAGCGGCGTGACGTTCCACTGGGGCGAACACGGCGCGGACGATTTCGACGAAAACGCCACGCGGGAACAGCTGCGGGACTACCTGACCGTGCTGGACCTGGTGAGCGAATTCAAGGCCGACTGTGTGGGTTGGCAGTATCAGCTCGGTTTGGTGCCGCTGCGGCCGCCGTCGGATTTCGCGGAAGGGCTGCTCAATTCCGCTTGCCGGCCTGAGAGCAACGGGGACGTGATCGTCACCGCCACTGAGGGTGATCAGGGCAACCTCGTCCCCATGGAGCTCATGAAGCGGCTGCTCAAGGCAAAAGGGCTGCACCAGGCCGTGATGTTCCACGATGTGCGCTGGGGAGCCGAATATCAGGGACGGTTCTTGTGGGTGCTGCTCAATTCAGGCTCGTGCGGAGGGTACGCCATGAGCGGTGATCCCGACACGCTCAAGGGAGTCCACTCATACCGGCAACCCGCGGAGTACTTCCCGATCCCGGGCGGTACGTTTGCAGGCGAATCAGTGCCGGGCGATATCACGTGGGCCAGAGCCTATCTGAAAGACGGCGAGCTATGGATGGACGTCGGGCAAGGAGAAGTCGTCACACTGCCCGAGCAGATCCGTGAGCAGTGGTGGTGCGGAACCACCCGTGAGTGGCCGTTCATGGCAGCCGACCTTGGCGTCTCGCGAGAGACTTTGATGGCACACTACATGAGCAACCACATCGCGGTGGCGTACGGCGACATCCTCGAGGAAACGGCCTCGCTCTCGCAAATGCTCGGCTTCAGAGTTCGCTTTCTGGGAAGGAGCGCATGATATGATGGAGGACCGCGGCTGTTACATCGGTATCGACGTGGGAACGGGGAGTGCGCGGGCGGGAGTGTTCGACGCAAACGGCACGATGCTCGGGAAGAGCATGCAACCTATCAAGACGTGGAAGCCGCAGGCCGATTTCGTGGAGCAATCATCGGACGACATCTGGAGCGCCTGCGCAACCGCGGTACGTCAAGCCGTCACAGAGGCCGACATCGACGCAACGACCGTGCGAGGGATCGGCTTCGATGCAACGTGCTCCCTGGTAGCCCTGGACGAGAGGGATCGGCCCGTGTCGGTGAGCCCCACCGGTAACGACGAACAGAACGTCATTGTCTGGATGGACCACAGGGCCCTGGAGCAGACGGCCCGCATCAACGACGGCGGACATGACGTGCTGCGTTACGTGGGCGGGATCATCTCTCCTGAGATGGAATCGCCCAAGCTCAGCTGGCTGAAAGAGAATCTCCCCAATTGCTGGCAGCGAACCCGTCGCTTCTTCGATCTGCCTGATTTCCTGACCTACCGGGCAACCGGCGACGAAACCCGTTCGCTGTGCACCACCGTATGCAAGTGGACCTACCAGGGTCACTTGGAGCCCACGATACCGGGCAGCGTGGGAAGCTGGGACGACACCTACTGGGAATCCATCGGGCTGGGTGAACTGGCCTCGGAAGGGTACCGGCGAATCGGAACCCGTGTTCGGCCCATGGGCGAACCCATCGCGCAGGGGCTTACCGCAAGCGCTGCGGCTGATTTTGGCCTCAAACCCGGAACCCCGGTCGCGGTGTCGATCATCGACGCACACGCAGGCGGCGTAGGGATGCTGGGAGCCCGTCTGCCCGAGGGTGGTGAGGTAGAGCTTGAAAAGCGGCTGGCGCTCATTGGCGGCACATCCAGCTGTCACATGGCGGTCTCCAAAGAACCTCGATTCGTCGATGGAGTCTGGGGGCCGTTTTATTCCGCGATGGTCCCCGGGTTATGGCTCACCGAGGGAGGGCAATCAGCCACCGGAGCACTCATCGACCACATCATCTTCAGTCACGTTCGGGGCCGTGAACTCGAGCAAGATGCTAAACAGCGCGGGATCACCGTGTATGAAATCCTCGCGGAGGTGCTCCAGAAGCTCGCCGCAGAAGGGGAGTTTCCCGCCCAACTCACCAAGGAGCTTCACGTGCAACCGGATTTCCACGGCAACCGCTCCCCCAGAGCCAATCCGCACGCCCGCGGCATGATCTCTGGTCTGAAGCTCAGCGACAGCCTGGAAGACCTTGCTCTGCTCTACCTGGCCACAATCCAAGCGGTTGCCCACGGCACCCGCCACATTCTGGATGTCATGACCGCTAGCGGCTACGAGATCGAGACCGTGCTCACTACCGGAGGCGGCGCCAAGAATCCGATCTTCCTGCGCGAGCACGCGGACATCATTGGACGAAAAATGGTCCTCCCCAAAGGGCCCGAGGCCGTGCTGCTCGGGTCGGCAATGCTCGGTGCGGTAGCAGCCGGGGACTTTGCCGTGGTGACCCAAGCGATGACGGAAATGAGCGCCGTCGACACGGTCATCGAACCCAGCAAGGGCATCGTCTCGAGGTACCACGACGCCAAGCACAAGGTTTTCCTCCGGATGTACGAAGATCAGATGCACTATAACGAAATGATGTAACCGTTCAGCGGGAAGCTCATACGAGTACCGGAGCCGGGAGTCCGTTTCGGTGAGCTTCTACCGATTGGATCAAGAATTGGAAGGGGTTTCTCTTCTGGAGAATGCAGGTTCTTTCGGCAGTCAAGAGTCGAGCGGTCAGGAGTTCTCCTTCGTCGGACTGGTTTCCGAAGCAGATCTTTCGCCACTGTACAGCAGGGCGAACTGCTCGCTCTGCGGAGTTGTTGGTTGGTTCTACTCCTTCGTACTCGATGAACGTGAACAGGCCGTCCCAGTGGTTCAATAGGCTTTTGGCGGCTTTCCTGACATCATAATCGGAGCTCTGCACGTACTGCTGGAGGCACTTGTTCATTCGAGCTCTGACGGGGACCGATTTCAAGACGAGGGTCTTCCTGTCCAAATCTCCTCGCTTGAACGCATGCCAGAGCGCGAACATTCGGCCTGTCTCGGAAAGCATCCACGTAGAAAATTTCACCGCATCAGGGCTACTGCAGGCATGCTTGATTCCCTTGATGGGTCTGATGATATGCGCCCGGCAGAATTGCCGGACGCCGTTGTGAAACGCCTTATAGGCCGAGTACATGTCTGAGCACAGAATTCCCTTGTACTCCTTGCCCAGGATCTCTTTGAGGACCTTTGCCCCCCGAGATGCGGCTACATGGTAGTACGCTATGAGAGGCGTGACGACGACCCAGAGCCAGCGCCTTTCCGCTTGCTTTTTCCATCCGGTCTCGTCGATGTTGAGGACCGGCTGTTTCGGCAGCGACTGATTTGCCTTTTCATGGACGGGTGCGAGGGATTCGGAGACCTCCTGATGGAGCATGCAGACTGATCCGAGACAGATGTCGATCCCGAAAATTGTCTTAGCGATTTCCTGACAGCCTCGGCGAGTTACTCGGTGCAGACCCGTTAGATGGGCAAGGAATGCAGTGAGCCTGGGTCCGAAACCTGACCGAGCCGCTTGTGGAATTTTGGCCCAAGTTTCTGCTCCACACGAGCATCGGATGCAATGGAGCTGGTATTCGGTGGTCTCCGGCTTGGGCTCGGGAATATCCACGACCTGGTGGCGCCAGTATTTTCCGGCTGTCTGGTCCGGTGGCGGTGTCAGGACTTCACCGCACTGTTCGCACGATTCAGGAAACACAGGGATCACTTCTTTGGCTTGTTCGGTGGGTATCAAATCCCTGTTTTTCCCTTTGTGGCCGGGTTGGCCACCTGGCTTGCGCTTCCTGCACTTCATCGGACGTCGAGCCCTGGGCTTGGCAGCAGGTCCATCGGATGAGGGAGGTTTCGAGGAATTGGAGGAGTCTGTCGTGAGTGAAGCTACCTTGCGTTGAAGCTCTGCAACCTGCAAACGAAGTTCGTCGATCGTCTCGCTCATCCGCAAAAGGATTTCGACGATAGTTTCAGGATCACCGTGAGCAATGGCAATGGCTTCTTCCCTCGTCATGGGGAAGTGTCAAAAACCATTTCAAATATCTTGTCAATAGGGTACGAAAAACGTGCGCGATATCGCGCGACTACAAATGCTCGGAAAAATCCAAAACTGCGGATTCGAGCCAAACCGGGGGGATCGCGGTGAACGCTTACGAAATGATGGGTAGGCGATAGATCGCCGATGCATCACAGCGTAATACCAATGGGCGATCGAGAAGGTGATGCCTTCTTCTTGGTGGGACAGGCATCCTGCCCGTCTCTTCGGGCGGGCGATACGCCGGCCTTACCATTTGTGGTCCGTTATGGTCACCTGGTTGAAATCTCGTTGGTATAAGCCATCATCCTATCGCCCTCGATGCAATAGTAGATGCCGAATGGAAAACGCTTGATAAGATAGCGCCGCATACCCTCTTCGACAATTTGCCAAGCCTCCGGACTCGAAGGATTTGACCGGAGACTCGGCGAGCCGAGGACTAATGTCGGCATAATAAGGCACGGCGCGTAAATACTCTTCAAGTGCCTCAGGATGGAAAGAGTACTTCACTTATTGATGATCCTTATATTTCCGCGGAAAATGCCGTTGTCTCAAACAAAGACTCCAAGATTCCACACCTCTTTTGATTAAACCCCGATTTCTTGCTAGACTCCTACCTAAAGTTGAACCCATGTTCCATGACAATAGTTGCTTTAATTGACAATGAAGGCTGGAGTATATGGCTATGCCGGACCGACCGGAAACTTCAAATGCAGCACGAATACTGATCGTCGAAGACAAAATGATTCCAGCCAAAGACCTGGCACGGTCTTTGAGCAATATTGGCTATGAAGTCGTCGGAAGGGTTTCCTCAGCCGAAGAAGCCGTCCGACGAGTCGAAGAATCCAAGCCCGACCTCATTCTGATGGACATCAAGTTCGGAGGAGCGATTCACGGTATGGAGCCCGTCGAGCAAATTCGCAGTCGATTCGATATTCCGGTGGCCTATCTCACGGGTTTCGACGACTCGGAACTTGTGGAACGAGCCGAGCAAACAAAGCCTTACGGATATTTGGGCAAAGCCTCCAATCAGTTGGAAATGAAATGCATGATAGAGACGGCTCTGCGCAGACATGAAGCGGAAACGAGGTTGAAGGAGAGCGAAGACGGGTTTAGACGCTTGGTCGAGAACGCAAAGGATGTGATATTTCGCTTGTCCGTGCCGGACGGCATGTACGAATACATGAGTGCCGCATCGAACGAGATTTTTGGGTGTTCTCCGGAAGAATTCTACTCGACTCCTCTCTTGCTGAGAGAGATCATTCATCCTGACTGGTTGGGCTCTTTCGAAACGGAATGGACAAGACTTCAGAACGGGAAAATGCCTCCGTATTACGAATACCAAATCATTCACAGGTCCGGTGATGTCAGGTGGCTGCACCAACGAAATGTCTTGATTGAGAACGACTTTGGCCGACCTGTCGCAATAGAAGGCATAATAATGGACATCACCGACCGCAAGAGGTCGGAAGAAGCGCTAAAGGAAAGTGAGCGCCGGTACCGGCTGTTGGCAGGCAATACACTGGACGTGAGCTGGCAGATGGATGTCAACCTGAGCTTTACTTATATCAATCACACTATTGCCGGTATAATGGGATACACGGTTGATGAGTGGATCGGGACCAAGCTTCAGGACCATTGCGATGAGGAAAACTTCCAAAAGATGGCCCATGAAGTTGCCGTTGAAATCGCTAAAGGAAAGGCCGGTACAGGGGCCGTCTTTGAAGCAATGATGCTCAAGAAGAATGGAGAACCGATACATGTGGAAATTCACGGGAAGGTCATTTGGGGGGAAGATGGTAATCCGTTGGGTCTTCAAGGGGTTACAAGAGACATTACCGACCGCAAGAAGACTGAGGAGGCGCTGCGGGATAGTGAGGAATTCAACCGTCGCATAGTTCATCACGCCCCATTGGGCATATTATACCTTACTGTGGATGGGGTGATTTCGTTTACCAATCCGGCGAATAACCGGATCTTTGGGGTCCCGGAGGACCAGCCGTCCCCACTGGTAGGTCTAAATATTCTTCAGCTTCCACTCATTGTGGACCAACCGCATGTCGTCGCAGGTTTTGAAAAGCTTGTCAAAGAAGGGAAGCCTTTGCGAGATATCGAGCTTGATTATCGATCCCCGTTAACCGGCAAAGACTACGTGCTCCTCGTTTCGGCGACCCCTCGTCTATCTTCGGAAGGCGCGGTTGTTGGATCGGTCGTCATGATCTCGGACATCACCGAACGAAAACGGGTGGAACGTGCCCTCCAAAGGCACCAAAATGAGCTTGAAGAGCGTATAACCGCGCGAACCGCCGAATTGACCAAACTCAGCGAAAAACTGAAGACCGAGATAGCCATACGCAAACGAACCGAAGAGGCCTTATGGAAGGAGAAAGCCTTCATTGAAGGAGCCTTGGACGCTCTGAGCGATGTTTTCTGTGTCATCGACCTTGAACAAAGGTTTGTCAGATGGAACGAGGCGCTCACTGAGATTTCCGGATACACGGATGAGGAAGTCTCCTCAATGAAACCGACCGATTTCTTCTCGGGGGAAGACGTTCAGAAGGTCGCAGAGCATATTGAGTTGGTGGTGATGCATGGATACTCGAAATTGGATGCGTCCGTCGCCACCAAGGGGGATGAGCACATTCCCTTTGAACTAACCGGGGACTTACTGAAGGACCTCGATGGACGCCCCACGAGCATCTGTGTCGTCGGACGGGACGTGAGCGAGAGAAAGCGGACCGAGAAAGCACTTCGTGAGAGCGAGGCAAGATATAGAGCTATTTTCAACAACGCCGCGGTGGGGATCGACATAGTGGACAAAGCCGGCTGCTTCATGCAGGTGAACGAGCCTCTTGCCGAAATGCTCGGCTATTCAGAGGAGGAATTACTGGGGCGGAGCGTCTTTGAACTCACACACCCCGACGACCTGGAGCTTTCGCGGGCCGGTCACGAGACTCTGGTTGAGGGAAGATCTCAATCATATTCGCTACAGAAGAGGTTTTTGAAAAAGGACGGCACCTCTGTTTGGGCGGAAATTTCAGTTTCGCCGTTATACAATGAGTACGGGGAGTACGAAGCAACAATAGGAGTCATTGCCGACATCACTGAGCGTAAGCAGGCGGAACAGGCGCTGCGTGAAAGCGAGGAGAAATACCGTAGTATCATCGAGTTCATAGGAGACGCCTATTACGAGGTCGACTTGGCAGGCAACATGGTGTTCTGCAATGACGCGACCTGCCGAATATCGGGGTACACTCGGGAAGAACTGATAGGTATGAACAATCGGCGCTACATGGATGATGCTACGGCGAAAGAGGTATTCAAGATCTTTAACAAGGTATATCGCACAGGGGAGCCTGCGTCGCTGTCGGGGTGGCGGTTCATAAGAAAAGACGGCAAGCGGATCATGGTCGAGACACAAGTCTCTCTCGTGCGGAATGCCGACGGTAATCCATGCGGCTTTAGGGGGTATTCCAGGGATATCACGGAGAAGAAGAAAGCAGATGCGGCACTTGTGGAAAGTGAAGCCAAATATCGGACCGTTATTGAGAATGTCAAAGAGGGGTATTATGAAGTCGATCTCTCAGGAAATATGACCTACTGCAACGACGCTATGTGTAGGATGCTGAGCTACTCCAGAAACGAGTTGATCGGTATGAACAACCGCCGGTATATGGATGAAGGCACGTCTGCCCATGTCTTCAGGACCTTCAACTCGGTTTACAGGACTGGGGATCCGGTAACGGTTCACGGCTGGCGATTTCTCACCAAGGAAGGAACCACAAGACTTGTCGACACTTCCGTGTCTCTCGTAAAGGACTCCGATGGTAAGCCTGCGGGCTTTCGGGGCATAGTGAGGGACGTGACCGAGCGGGAACGTCTCCAGATGCAGAGCATGCAAGCCCAGAAGATGGAAGCAATTGGCTCCCTTGCGGGAGGCATAGCTCACGACTTCAACAACATTTTGTATGCCATCATGGGGTTCACGGAACTGGCCCTTGAAGAGGTTCCCGAAGATACGGTTCTCCGTTCAAACCTTGAGACCGTTCTGAAGAGTGGACACCGGGCAAAGGATTTGGTGAATCAAATCCTTGCCTTTAGCCGCCAGAGCCGGCAAGAGAAAAGAATGGTCAATGTTGTCCCGATTGCAAAGGAGGCAATCAAGTTCCTGAGAGCTTCCTTGCCCAGTACTATCGAGATAATGCGGCAACTCGAACCTGAACTGAGACCGATTGTGGCGGACCCTACCGAGATTCATCAAATCTTAATGAACCTATGCACCAACGCCGGCCATTCTATGCGTGAAGCGGGAGGTTTTTTGGAACTAACCATCGAAAACGTCGATTTGGAGGAGGCGGACATTACACTCGCCCCCGAAATCGTTCCCGGTCCTTATCTGCGAATGACCGTACGTGACACCGGAACAGGCATGGCCCCGGAGGTAGTGAAGAGAATCTTTGAGCCTTACTTCACCACCAAGCCGAAAGGTGAGGGCACGGGGCTGGGGTTGGCGGTAACCCATGGAATCGTCGCGAGTTACGGCGGTACCGTACGTGTCGACAGTGAGATTGGGAAAGGCTCGACATTCCAGGTCTATCTCCCCTCGGTTGAGGCTCAAGCGAGACGAGAGAGGCGCACTGCCGATACTGCTATACCGAAGGGGAGTGAGAGGATTCTCTTCGTTGACGATGAGCCCACGATCACACGGATGGCCAAGAGAATGCTGGATTCCTTAGGCTATAGCGTAGTTTCTCTAACGAGCAGTCTCGAAGCCCTGGAATTTTTCCGAACGCGGCAAGATGAATTTGACCTTGTGATCACTGATATGACTATGCCCCGGATGACAGGTATTGAGCTTGTACAGGAAATACGCAAGATGGGCTCGAAGATCCCTTTGGTTCTCTGTACCGGCTTCAGCGAATTGATACCGCCGAACAGAGAGACTCTCGGTATTGATGAGCTCATTATGAAACCCATTCTCAAGAAGGATATGGCCGAGGTCGTCCGTCGCGTACTTGATCGGTCAACAGGTACTCATTAACGTCGGTTCTTATAACTTCTCAATAACTCTCGTAAGGGAGAACGAGCCGGCATCTGTTCTCCCGTCGTCGCTGCATCTGTGCTAAACTCATAGCTTCGGGCCGCAGAGCCGGGCAACGAACTCGGAAGCAAAGGTCCATTGCAGGACTCGTGACGCCGGCGTAGGCTTCCTCCAATAGACTCTTTCCAAAAACTAAGGAGTTTCAATGGCCGCATTAGATCTAAAGAAAGACGGATCCGTGTTTGTGGTCACAATGTGTGACCAAGACGGAGCCAACGCGTACACCGATGAGATTATCAACGAACATCATCGGGTCCTGGACGAGATAGAATCCTCGACCGGCTCGGGCGCGGTTGTTCTGACCAGCTCCCATCCCAAGACCTGGACCCAGGGGATAAATCTCGAGTGGTTAGTGACAAAGCCCCCTGAGTATCTTCCCCAATTCAAGGACATGATGGACGGCTTCCTCATCAGATGGGCTCTACTGGAACTGCCGACCATAGCCTGTTTGACGGGGCACACGTACGCGGGCGGTGCCATATTGGCCTCGGGATTCGACTTCAGATTCATGAGGGAAGACAGAGGATGGTTTTGCTTTCCCGAGGTCGATATCAAGATCCCGTTTACCCCGATCATGCACGAAATCGTGAGCCTTCTGCCCAACAAGCGTGCACTGCGAGACCTGCTGCTGACCGGGAAACGGATCGGCGGAGCAGAAGCAGCCCAACTCGGAATCGTTGACGGGGCGTACCCCGGGGAAACACTGTTCGAAACGGCAATGGAAACCGCCCGGGCAATGTCACAGAAAGATCGTGCTACTTACGGTTCCATCAAGAAAGGTATGAGAAGCAGGCTGGCAGAAATGCGAAAACCTTGATGCAGAGACGGTCGATGTCTTAGTGGACGATTTCATAAATATGTTTGCATATCGAGAGCCGTGTTCCCGGGGTAGGCCGGGAACCGGTCTTTAAGGGGCGATAAGGGGTCGTTCACACACGCGATTTTCAACCAAGAGTGTCTTCTTCTTCCCCCTCTTGCGAGTCCCACACCAAACTGAACACGTGCACCGGCTCGCTCACATTCTTGAAGCCCATCAAGCCCCTGTCAAAGAGCTTCATTTGCGCACCTACCCGGTGTGCAGTCTCCGGACCGACAAGAATGTCTCCGTTCGTTGCAGCGGATGCTATCCGTGCGGCAAGATTGGTCACGGGGCCGGTCGCGGTAAACGTCATACGGGTTCCTGAAGTCCCTTCGAATCGGTTCATGCCCACCGCAGCCATCCCGGAATTGATACCCATGTTGACCACGACCGGCTGAAATCGATTCCGGAGTTCCTCGTTGATGTCCAGCGTTTTGATACGTATCGCCAGCGCTGCTTTCACCGCACTTAAGGCAGTCTTTTCCGGTTGGCCTTGAAATATTACCATGAGACCGTCACCAGCTGTTTCGTTCACATCTCCCCCGTGGGCACAGATAATGTCCAGAAAACCGGAGAAATACTTCTCAATAATGAACGTGACCTTGTCTCTGCTCTGGGTCTCGCTGATTCGAGTATAACCGGCAACATCCAAGAACAGTACCGTCACGTCGATGTCTTTCTTGTCAAGGTCGGGATCGGAAGGGTTTTTGTCCACAATCATTTGCACAGTGGAAGGAACAAATGGCCTCAGGTGCAGTAGGATCTTGTCAACGGTCAGCTTCTCTTGAGACATCTTCCAGTGGCTGCGGGCGTTCTTGATGACGTTACTCGCCAACTCAACGAGATCTTTGAGCAACACGAAGTCTCTTTCGGCCAGGCCGCCGCTGCCCGGCTTTGCTATGGCATCCAGAACCGCCAAGGGTTTATCCCCTTCACAAATGGGAAACACGATTTCGGAGAAACTGGAGCTCTCTCGGTCGGTCAACGTCACATGGCTTTCGCTTTGACCAGGGAGGAAGCAAACCGCGGCCGACGTTTGCTCGAGCGCGCTGCTTACCGTTCCTCTGCCTCTCTTGCAAAGCTGACAATTGATCCTTTGTTTTTCCACGGCGCAATGAAGAGGCCGGGTGTAATGGTGGGCTTCCGGGTCGATTACAAGGATGCAAACTTCCTGTAATTGAGGGAGGATCGCTCTGGCTTCGTCCCGAATGAGTTCCAGGATTTCGCCTATGTTCAATGACGAAGTGAGCTTCTGGGCAACTCGAAAGAGGTTTTCAAAGCGCTGCTTATAGATGTTTTGGCCAAGACTCATGCGGCGTTGAGCCCAATCATCCAAAATGAGCTTGTCCTTATCGAGAAGTGCTCCTTGCATCCAGCCCAAAGACTCGAACAACTCCGTTCCCGATCCACAAATCGGGCAAACCCAATCGTCAGGCAGATTCTCGAAGCTTGTCCCGGGACCGACGTTATTTTCCGGATCGCCTTGCTTAGGATTGTAAATCCAACCGCAGGTGCTGCACGTCCACTTCATCATGTGTGTTTTCCTTCCGAAGACACGGCATTGTCGTGCTTCAAGCAGGGCCCTGTCACTGTGCACGGCGTAACGCGGCTATCAGGTCTTCCGCTTTGTTCTCTTCAGCCCAGTCAAGGGGACATTTACCCGAAGCGTTTCGCTGATGAGCCGAGGCTCCGAACTCCAGCAATAGCTCTACCGCATGCTTGTGCCCTTCCTTTACGGCAAAGTGCAGAGGGGTGTCTCCCTCCCGGTTGGTTGTCCGTGGTGCGGCGCCGTATTCCAGAAGAAGGTGGATGATATGTAGGTGGCCACGCCAGGCTGCTCTGTGCAACGGCGTCTTACCATACCCGGTTTGTGCGTTCACATCAGCCCCATTGCTCAGTAGGAAACTCACGATCTCGTCGTGCCCCTCCCACGCTGCTCTATGCAATGGAGTCTCGCCGTATTGATCGCGGGAATCCACGTCCGCACCGGCTTCCACCATCCGCGTAACACCTACCAGATCACCCCGTGCGGCAGCTTCGTTGATTTCGACCAATTCTTCCTCCATTGGCAGCGGTTCACCGGGCCTCAGGCGGTTTTGGGACGGGGCAAGTCATTTCCTCCCAAGCCTCCTCTATGGCGATTCCGTTAAGTTATCAATTTCCCGGCAGGCCGGTCAAGGCTGTTCATTGAGTCAAGAGTCGACCGCTATTCCCCAGTCGTTGCCGTTTCCTCACTCCTTTCAACCGAGAAAGTTGAGTTGATAACTCGGTATCGGCCGGGGCAGTGTTCGCTTGCCCGCCTCCGGCAGGCGAGGGAGCCCTCTGCAGGAGGACCGCAACAGGTAAGAAGCCGTCCACTATATCGCGAAACTTTTCGTCAACCGTGGACGATGCCCTACTTGCTCCCGTGAGAAGACGGAGCAAGTAGGGCATCCACATACAAAGCTTGCCGGACGGATCTTTTCTGAGAATATTAGCGTAAGTCTGCGTAAACACGAAAGCAAGTGCCCAAAATGACTGCCATTTGTTAGCATGTAATGGAAGCTTTTGTGCTTGACAGAGCATGCGAGATGTGATATTAGGCTCGCATGTTTGTGCATACCGTCCCCAATCGCAATTCTCGCCCGGCCGTCTTACTTCGCGAAGGCTATCGAGAAGACGGCAAGATCAAGATGCGTACCATTGCCAACCTGAGCAAATGGGCACCCGAGCGCGTTGAAGCCCTCAAGAGATGTCTTAGGGGTGAGTTCGACGGTATCGTTGGCGATTTGGGCCCCACTACCGGTCGTACATTCGGTACGCTCTTTGTACTGGCGCAGATGGCGGATCGGCTCGAAATAACCAAGGCCCTGGGGCGTACGCGGTTTGGAAAACTTGCTCTGTTCCTTGTTCTGGCCAGGGTTTCAGACCAGCGATCTCGTCTGTCTGCGGTGCGTTGGGCAAAGGATCACTGTGTAGCCGAAATACTCGGTCTGGACGCTTTTGACGAGAAGGAACTCTACAGCACTCTTGATTGGGTGGCCAAACGCCAGGACAAGATAGAGAAAAAACTGTTCAAGGCACATGCGAGGAAGAAAGGTGCCCCCAATGTACTGGTGCTCTACGATGTGACGAGTTGTTACCTGGAAGGGGACTGCAATGAACTGGGAGCCTTTGGATACCCTCATGACAATATAAAAGGCAAGAAGCAAATCGTGGTGGGGCTCCTGACCGATGCCGAGGGTGAGCCTCTCTCCATACGAGTCTTCGAAGGTAATACCGCAGATCCCTCGACGGTCTCAACCCAGATTGAGACGTTGAAGAAGCGTTTCGGCGTTACGGATGTCGTGTTCGTGGGCGACCGGGGCATGATAAAGAGCAAAGGCAAAGCCGCACTTTCCGAGTCTGGTTTGAAGTACATCACAGCGCTGACAAACCCACAGGTGCGAAAGCTGATACGAAAAGGCATCATTCAACTGGGGCTGTTTGAAGAAACGGTTAGCGAGGTTCAAACAGGAGGGCTTCGGCTGGTTTTACGGCGGAACGAATTGGTCCGTCGTAAGGAACAAAGGCGACGAGAAGATAAGCTTGCCAAGCTGAGGCGCCTGGTGGACGAAAGGAACGCCTTCGTGGATAACTCTGATCGAGCCAAGCCCGAGGCAGGCAAGAGAAAGTTTACCGCGTGGGTCAAACGCCATAAACTGGGTTCTTTTTGCACCATAGAACTTCAGGCGCGTCGGCTCACGGTGAACGTCGATGCGGACAAAATGGCCGAGTCTGCGCTTCTGGACGGCTGTTACGTGATGGAAACCGATGTGTCGGCAGAGATGATGGATGCCAAGACCGTAGACGAGCGGTACCGGTCACTCCAGAAGGTGGAACGAAATTTCAGAACCCTCAAGAACGGCTTCTTGGAGATCCGCCCCATCTTTCTTCAGAAGGCCGCTCGGACGCAAGGACACGCGTTGATCTGCATGCTCGCTCTGAAGATCGTCAACGAGGCGACCCGCCTCCTCAAAGAAAACCTTCCCTCCGGCCCGGCGGCCGGCCAAGACAGATGCCTACTGGACACAGCCCTGCGGACCATGGGGCGTCTGACCTTCGACCGATACAATGTCAACGGCACCGAATTCCTTCGCCTCCCAAACCTCGATGAGAATCAGATTGCCGTCTGCAAAGCCCTGGGGATTCCGTCGATCACGCATCGTTCCCAAGCCGTTTGTTAGCAGACACTCGATTCCGAACTGCGGGGATTAACGTCAACTATTCAGACTAGTTGGCGGTATCTTATTAAGTTGTTTCCCGGGAAAGATCCGCCGGAGAAACGGATGAACGAGGGTATGGAGAAGGGTCTGCAACAAGGAAGGCAGGCGGGAGTTGCTTCCTTGACCATTCGGCAACTCAACCACCGGTTTGGCGAGTTGGACGCTTCCACCCAAGCTCCCCGCAGAGGATTATCGTCTACGTATTCATCATTGGAATTGATCGACCGCGTGGTGAGCGCGATCTTGCTCGGTTGATTTAGCCATCCTACGTAGGCAGAGAGTGTGGCGGGGTAGGGCGACTGCACGGAGGAATATGCCGTCGGCACCACTGAGCAGACAATAGGCCGGGAAGAACGATCAAACAAGCGCACAGAACAAGGGTCGGGGGTCAGGTCCTTCATTTTGACCTGATTCACGGCAGGGAGATCTCATGACGAGACCACTGAGAAAAGAACTTCCGGGAGCGCTTCATCATGGCTCTTCACAAGAAGACCTTATTGTGGGCTGACCCTCAAAACCGTCGTACACATCGAGAAAGAAGAAGTCCGCATTTGACTGCACGCATGCTTCTGAGATAGTCCCGGCCATGTTCGCCGAAAAACAAAGCACTAAGAGTTCATCCGCAGATTGAACGGATTACGCAGATGAAGAGATTCCTCAGAAGACGGCTTCCTGCTTTCCGTGGGCTTTGTATCTGTGTAAATCGGTGAAACTTACGGATGGATTCTTCTCTTCCTTGGTGGTTAGGCTTTTCTTCTTCCGGCGTGATCGGGCTCACAAGGAAACATGCAAGAAACAAGACCTGACCCCCAACCCTCAATAGAAGTCCGGATAGAGCTTCTTGGCGCATTCAGGACAGATACTGGGTGCCGCGCATTTTGGTTTTTGCTAAGGAGTTGATAATATTAGTTGTACTCCGAGGCCCTTTGTGCTTTGATAGGTGTGCTGACAACCAACAAAGCTATAGGAGGCCTCGGATGGAGAAGAAACTAATGCAAGCAGGGCAAGAATTCAACGAACTTCTGGAATATGTGACGGATAGATCGCGGGACTTGGAGATTCACGATGCGGAGCACGGTATCTTTCGGCGACTTCTCAGCTTGGGACGGACCCTGCTTGAGTTGTTCGTTGCCTCTGTTGGAGATGGGGATCTTAGACCGACGGTCCTGGATGGGGACGGCCGTGTCTATCAGTATCGTAAGTGCTCATCGAGGCAATACCTGTCGATATTTGGACAGATTTTAATCGAGAGGGCGCACTATGGGAGACCAGGGGCAAAAGGGATCTTTCCGCTGGATGCGCATCTGAATCTTCCTGCCACAAAGTATTCGTATCTCCTTCAGGACTGGCTTGCCGATCAAGCCGTGCAGACGACTTTTGGTTACACCGTGCGGTGGGTGAAGAAAATCTTGGGCCTTGAGATACCTCACCGAGCCGTTCAGAGGATTAATCTGTCCACCAGCGATACGGTTGGTCAATTCGTTGATTCGCTTGAGCCTCCCGCTGTTGAAGAGGAAGGATCTATACTCGTTCAGTCGGCTGACGGCAAGGGGATTCGCATGTGCCCCAAGCACCGGAATCCGGACGCTGTGCGTACGAAAGATAACCCCGGCAAGAAGCGGTCCGCGTGCGTGACACGAGGCTACAGCACCGACCCGTATGATCGTACACCCAAAGAGATCATGGACACCTTCGTCGAACCTCCTGAAAGGCGCACCCGGAACAAGAGCAAGCATCGCAAACCCTGCCATCGAAGGACGATCGCGTCGCTTACCGAATCGAAGTCCTATCTGTTTGGCAAATGCGACCAGGCGGTCAAACCACGCATTCATGAGAGCACCGAGGAGAAGGTGGTTCTCATGGATGGCGAGAAAATACTGTGGAAGCTCTCAGCAAAGCACTTCCCCGGCTGGACCGAGATCCTGGATTTCACCCACGTGGTAGACAGACTCCGGCTCACCGCACAGTTGCTCTACAAGCCCGGCAGCCGTGCCGAAAAGGAATACGTCCGGGCAACTGGAGAGGCCTTGCTTGAAGGACATTTGGATTGGGTGATCGAGGAGTTCACGACGTTGACGCAAGATGGGCGCCTTTCCGAGGCCGCTGCTCACGATCTTGAACACAAGGTGCTTGGATACTTCAAGAACAATCGACGGCGCATGGCCTATGATAAGTATCTGGCACGAGGACTCCCCATAGCTTCGGGCATCATTGAGTCTACGTGCGGCAATCTCATCAAGGACCGAATGGAAGGCGCAGGCATGGCATGGTCCGTAGACGGAGCTGAAGCGATGGTTCGCCTCAGAGGCGTCTTCATCGACGAACTTTGGGAAGAATTCTGGGATTTCAGAACCGACAGCGAAAAGAAAAGACGCTATGCCAACTACACTCACACTGAGATCAATCGGGAACATGAGCACGAGATTCAACAAGCCGCGTGATATCGAATAATAACCGATTCGCGCAGCACCCACAGATACTGTGGCTGAACTGTGCTTCCGACCGTTCAGCTACGTAAGACTCGATTTGTTGCCAATACCCTGCGTCGTCACGTACCTTCTTGCACGCAGAACAAATGGGAAGCATGCCGCTGAGTCTCCTGACCTCCGCCAGGGCCTCTTGGAGTTGACTTATGAGTCGTTCCCTTTCCTGCTCTGCGGTCTTGCTCCTGGTGATGTCATTGATTACCACGACACACCCGGAAAACTTACCGCTTACATCCAGCATGCGCATGAATTGGACTCTGAAGTGCCTTTCGGTCGTTTCCGATAGGAGACTTCTTTCGACCACCCTTTGTGCTTCCGAGGACCCTGAGAAATCTCTAATATCTTCGCTGAGCCACGGGAGGACCTTTGACGCAGATTGGTCTTGAAGACAACCCGTGAAAATGCTCACATCCGTCCCCAACTCAGTGAACTCAAGACGGCGATCCCTGAGCCGGCAGTAGTACTCGGACCCCGGGATATCGGATCTTCCAAGAAATGCCGAAGCCGCCCTGTTTATGTTGTCGACACAGTCGTTGGCATCCAAGAAAAACGCAGGATTGGAAAGACTTTCGAATATCGTGAGGTACTTATTCTGTAAGCGTTCACCGCGATCCCCCCGGTTTGGCTCGAATCCGCAGTTTTGGATTTTTCCGAGCATTTGTAGTCGCGCGATATCGCGCACGTTTTTCGTACCCTATTGACAAGATATTTGAAATGGTTTTTGACACTTCCCCATGACGAGGGAAGAAGCCATTGCCATTGCTCACGGTGATCCTGAAACTATCGTCGAAATCCTTTTGCGGATGAGCGAGACGATCGACGAACTTCGTTTGCAGGTTGCAGAGCTTCAACGCAAGGTAGCTTCACTCACGACAGACTCCTCCAATTCCTCGAAACCTCCCTCATCCGATGGACCTGCTGCCAAGCCCAGGGCTCGACGTCCGATGAAGTGCAGGAAGCGCAAGCCAGGTGGCCAACCCGGCCACAAAGGGAAAAACAGGGATTTGATACCCACCGAACAAGCCAAAGAAGTGATCCCTGTGTTTCCTGAATCGTGCGAACAGTGCGGTGAAGTCCTGACACCGCCACCGGACCAGACAGCCGGAAAATACTGGCGCCACCAGGTCGTGGATATTCCCGAGCCCAAGCCGGAGACCACCGAATACCAGCTCCATTGCATCCGATGCTCGTGTGGAGCAGAAACTTGGGCCAAAATTCCACAAGCGGCTCGGTCAGGTTTCGGACCCAGGCTCACTGCATTCCTTGCCCATCTAACGGGTCTGCACCGAGTAACTCGCCGAGGCTGTCAGGAAATCGCTAAGACAATTTTCGGGATCGACATCTGTCTCGGATCAGTCTGCAAGCTCCATCAGGAGGTCTCCGAATCCCTCGCACCCGTCCATGAAAAGGCAAATCAGTCGCTGCCGAAACAGCCGGTCCTCAACATCGACGAGACCGGATGGAAAAAGCAAGCGGAAAGGCGCTGGCTCTGGGTCGTCGTCACGCCTCTCATAGCGTACTACCATGTAGCCGCATCTCGGGGGGCAAAGGTCCTCAAAGAGATCCTGGGCAAGGAGTACAAGGGAATTCTGTGCTCGGACATGTACTCGGCCTATAAGGCGTTTCACAACGGCGTCCGGCAATTCTGCTGGGCGCATATCATCAGACCCATCAAGGGAATCAAGCATGCCTGCAGAAGCCCTGATGCGGTGAAATTTTCTACGTGGATGCTTTCCGAGACAGGCCGAATGTTCGCGCTCTGGCATGCGTTCAAGCGAGGAGATTTGGACAGGAAGACCCTCGTCTTGAAATCGGTCCCCGTCAGAGCTCGAATGAACAAGTGCCTCCAGCAGTACGTGCAGAGCTCCGATTATGATGTCAGGAAAGCCGCCAAAAGCCTATTGAACCACTGGGACGGCCTGTTCACGTTCATCGAGTACGAAGGAGTAGAACCAACCAACAACTCCGCAGAGCGAGCAGTTCGCCCTGCTGTACAGTGGCGAAAGATCTGCTTCGGAAACCAGTCCGACGAAGGAGAACTCACCGCTCGACTCTTGACTGCCGAAAGAACCTGCATTCTCCAGAAGAGAAACCCCTTCCAATTCTTGATCCAATCGGTAGAAGCTCACCGAAACGGACTCCCGGCTCCGGTACTCGTATGAGCTTCCCGCTGAACGGTTACCTTATTCTTTTCGTTCACCAAGAAACGGTTCGTCGACTGCAATTCAGCCATCGCCGTATCATCACTCAGTCTGGACCATTCTGAGCAGAAGCCGATTTCTATCCGGTCGAAACACCGGTCCAAGAAGAGTCGGCATCTTTCAGAGAAAGCCTTTTCAAAGCCGGAATGCAGCAGGAGATCTACGTAGGCCTGGCGATAGTACTTGAACAGCCCAAAGAACATAGCCAAGTCAATTCCCCGTTCCCTGTGTCTCTGGGCCTCAATAGCCGCGAATTCCGCTATCGGACCTTCTTCGTATTTCTCTTCGGGGCCCATCTCGGGAACACGGTCGTACAAGTTGACTGCCTTGACCAAGGCATCCGAAAGACCGGAAATAGAAAGCCGCCAAGCTTCTTTCAACGTCGATGTAAACTTCGTGTAACCGCGATCCAGTGCGTAAAAGAGCACTCGTTCCATCAACCATTCTTCGTTTCCATTAATTAGATCAACCAGTTCGCGCATTGCAGTTCCTGCTCCTCGACTTGCCGCAGCCTCAACTTCCGCAATTCGGAAGTGGGAGGAGACGCTGGCGAAAGCCTCCAACTAGGCTCGCGTAGGGACGTCTATTGTGCGACCTAAGTACGTGCACCAAGGAAGTCCACAGAAGGACGGCCCATGATCATGGTACTATTTTCGAGGCTGCCGATCAAGATCTTGCCGGTCGGATCTCCGGATCTCCGGGGTCAGGTCTTTCAATTTGATCTGATTCATGGTGGGGGAAGCTCATGACGAGACCGCTGAGAATCGAGCTTGCGGGAGCGCTTTATCTGACCCCTTTGCCGTCAAGGGCTCTTCACAACGGGAGATCGCAGCGCGTGTGGGACTCCACTGTAGTGAGCGGCATAGTTCAGCAGGAAAGGAAGAATGCAAGAAACAAGACCTGACCCCTCTTCTTACACTTCTGTCGGCGTGATCGGGGTCAAGAAGCAAGAAGCAAGAAGCAAGAAGCAAGACCTGACCCCGATTTCTTCTATTCGATCAGGCGGTAGGGATAAGCCTTCTTGGCCCATTCACTATCCGGGAATTCAGCATTGAGCTTTTCATAGGCCTCCCGAAGTGCCCTGGGATTGTCGGTGTGTTTGTACGTCGATACGCCGCGAAAGAATATGGCTTCAGGTGCGGCGCTACTTCTGGCGTGGTCTCCGAGAAGCTGATCGAAGGCCGCAATTGCACGGTCGAACCGGCCCCCCTCGAAATCAGCCTTGCCGACACCGAGTTGCAGGGCGGGAATCAATTCATCCGGGGCCAAGAATCCTACCGTTCGATGACTTTCATGTCCGTCCGTGTCCAAGACAATGAGGGTTGGGGTCCATTTGATCTTGTAGTCCGCGGCGTGACGTTTGTCGTCGTGCATGAGTCGCAACGGGATAAGGTTGGCGTTGATATACTCGATGACCCCTTCATCGGGATACGTAACCGCATCCATTTGTTGACACCCGATTCAACCGGGGTTGTAGAAATCAAGTAATATTTCTTTCCCTTCGGATTTCGCTCTCGAAAGGGCCTTGTCCATCTCGGTTTCCCATTCGATTTTGGTTGCCATAGCCAGCCTCCTTGGCTCAATTGATATGACGTACGTCTATCAAGGCGTACTTATGTTAGAATAAGCACCCCGGCCGAGCGGTCAACGGCCCGACATATCAGTACAGGCCGATGCCCTCTTTCTTCTGAAGAAAGGAGTTCGCTAAATTGGTGGAGCAAGAATACAAATACAGACGGGAGGACTTCGCTCCTCTGCCCGTGAAGCTCAATCATGTAACCCTATATATCAATTTTCTCGGTGACATGGTCGAAGTTGACAATCTGCTGGATATCACTGCGGTTCAGGAATTGGATACCCTTGCGCTGGACGCGAAAGATTTGGATGTTCGGCAGGTGGAGTGGGTCGAGAACCCTACTGAAGCCAACGGGGTAGGGCGGGCTGTCGAGTATGAATACCTGCGGGACGCGAACAGGATCATGGTTCGTCTCCCGCGAAGGGTGCTTCCTGATCAACGTTTCGGGATACGGACGGTCACCGGGTGCGTCCCCTCGGACCATATTCTGGAAGGCATCTACAAGGACACAACCCCGCCTGGAGCCCCTCAGCAATTCATGTCCCAATGTCAACAATGGGGATTTCAGCGGATAGCTCCCATCCTGGACGATTGCCGCGCGAAATGCACCATGAGGACAACCATGGAAGCCGATGCGGCCTACACGCGCTTGATCAGCAACGGCAACATCAGCTCGGATCTCAATCCCGACGGCAAGCCCGTTCCCAAACCGGGGGACCCCTCCAGGCAGATCATAAGATACGAAAACAACATTCCAATGCCGCCGTATCTCTTTCTCGTTTGCGTAGGAACTTGGGACACTCTGGCGGACTCAGTGACGTTCGACAACGGGCGAACCGTCCAATTGGAATACCTCGTGCCGCCCGGAAGAATAGACAACGTGCGAATTCCCATGGCCATTCTCAAGGATGTAGTGCTGTGGATCGAGAAAACACAGGATTACGAATATGCCTCGGACACGTACAGAACGATTTGTATGAACAAGTCCAATTTCGGCGGTATGGAAAATATGGGGAATACGACCATAGTGACCGATTCCGCGCTGGTGGACGAGCATACAATGGATCAGACGCTGCTCTACGTTCATGCGGTGATTGTTCACGAGTTCGAACACAACCAGTGCGGAAGCGAAACCACCATGGAGACCCCTTTTGACGTATGGCTCAATGAAGCGTACACGGTGGACGTGGAGAGGCAATTCATGGCGGACATGTTCGATCCCGCGTTCATTCGGCTCAATCAGGTGGACAGTATTCGGAGCCCTCTCCTCGGTCCCTTGGCCATAGAGGACGGCGGAAGAGCCGGCCGTATCGTAAGGGAAGGTTTCAACGATCCGGATGAACTCATAGACGGGGTCACCTATGTGAAGGCCGCGGAAGTCATCAGAATGCTGCGGCTTATCATCGGTGCCGACAAGTTCAATGCCGGCAAGGCACTCTATTTCTCACGTTACAAGTATTCCAATGCGGATACGGAGCAGTTCTTCGCTTGTTTCGAGGAAGTCTCCGGACGGGATCTGAGTCGGTTCAAACAGGGGTGGCTCTACACCAACGGCTATCCGAAAGTTGCGGCGGCGACGCGGTACGATGCCGAGAGCAGAGAATACCAAATAGATTTCCGCCAGGAGTATAATTCATCTTCGGCACCGTTCCATGTGCCCATTGAACTTGCCCTCGTCGCCGCAGACGGCACCGTAATTCCGGGGAGCGAGCAAGTGTTCGAATTCGATCGGGAAAAGGCAACTCTCTCGTTTGGAAAGCTCGACGCGGAACCGGCATTCGCGTCGATCAATCGTGACTACTCGTTCTACGGGACATTCCGCGTTCAAGGGTCTACTCCCGACAAACTCGCCTTACAGGCACGCCGGGATCCTAATGCATTCAACCGGGTCGAAGCCATGCGCCGGCTTACCGACATCCAACGGGTTCGGCTGCTGCGAGATCCGGGGAGTGAAATCGATGCCGAGTGGCCGGCTCTTTACCGGATGATATTGGAAGCCCTCGATATGCCGGCCGGAATTAAGGCGTACTGTCTTCGTATTGACGAGCAACCGTTGGACAGGGAATACATTAGCTGGTATCGGGAAATGGTGCGAGCGCGGGAAATCCTCATGTCTTTGGTGAACAGTTCCTTCAGGGATCTTCTCACGGCTCGTTTTCACGAGCTTGATACCTACCGCCCCCAAGAATCGCCAAGGGCCGGCATCGAAGACCGGATACTCAAGAATGTGCTCCTCGATCTCATTGCGGTTGACGACAAACCCGAAACGCACGGTCTGATACTGGACCATTATCGCTCGGCGACAACCGTTACGGATCGCGTTGCCGCCCTGGTAGCGTTGAACAGGAGTTCCGCCGAGGAGCGCCGACCGATTCTAGAGGAAACGTACCGGGCCTGGCACGGTCACATCAGTGCATATGCCAACTATCTGCGAGTGGTTGCCGTCGGGACGCGGGACGATGTCTTTGACATGATCGCCGAGGAGAAACGGCGACCGACTTTTGATATCAATAACCCTACCTGGTCCAGAGCTTTGCTGCTCCCCATGGCCGCCAACACCAAGATGGTGTGGACCGAGCAGGGCGTCCAATGGGCGGCCGACACGGTGATCGAACTGGCCTCGATAAACGGGTACGTAGCTTCAAGGCTACTCAATACCTTTCAACTGGTCCGTTTGCTCAAGACCGACCTGCGGACCCTTGTGTCGAATGCTCTCGAACGAATCGTCCGGGATGTCCCTGCCGGCGTTAGTCCCACGGTCCACGGTCAGGCAAGAGCCTACCTGGACACTGTGTGAGGCCGCGGAAACGCTGCCGGACATGTGCGGCCTCATGTGAAAGGAACCGAATGAGCGTGCGCCCGGTGATTTGTATCGTGTGTCTGCTCGGCATCCTCGGTGGTGCCGGTAACTGTGGTGCCGGAAACGACGTGAACGGCATCAATCCGCCGGCCAAGCAGTCCAAGGCCGCTCAATACCGCGATCGCGCCAAGAAGAGACTGGAATTCAACAAGTGCCGTCGTGCGGGTCTGCCTGAGTGCTACAAGCAGTTTCAGGAAGCCGTTGACTGGTGCAACAAGAACTGGGAACAATGTTTTCCCTTGATTCAAGGAGCGGGGGCGCATGCCTCCAACTTCGGCGGCCAGATCATGAAAGCGTGCAAGAAAAAGCTGGAACAGAGTTGCCGAGAAAAGTCCGGCCACAAATGAACATTTGTGGCGTGTCGGCAGTTCCGAGCCATGAATGTTCAATCGAAAGTCCTCCCCGATGCGACACCGATCTTTGGCGTGAAGACGGCGGACATAGCCCGCCCTACGGCCCCGATTTGTGAAGGCAAGCCCCTGAGGGGCATAGGCGCTAACGTAAGCGGTTTGGTCACTCCGGTTACTCTTGACCCGGCACTGAAGAAAGTGTCTCAAAAACCGAGGACCTAGGAGAATCGTGGCACGATTGCATTGCATGTCGCAGCAAATCCCCCCTAACCCCCCTTTTTCTAAGGGGGGAATCGGCTCTTACCCCCCTTTGACAAAGGGGGGCAGGGGGGATTTTGGTTGGAATCCACTCCATCGTGGCACGCTTTTGCTTGTTTTCAGGGTTTTGAGACAGTTTCTGAAGTACCGGGCTACTTTCAGCCGCCCCTGCAGGGACTTGGCAGCCTTAACGTCCCGGAGGGACCGTACGAAAGTAGACCGGCCTTTCAAGGCCGGGGTGGCTGCAAAGGATAGGTTACTTGGATAGTGCGGATCAAGTAAGGAAGCTTTTTGGGAAGTACGGCCTCAGCCCAAAGAAGTGGATGGGTCAGAACCTTCTGGTTGACAGCGCGTTCTTGCACAAGATCGTTTATGCGGCGCAAGTTCATCCGGGAGAGCGCATCATTGAAGTCGGTGCCGGTCTAGGGGTGCTTACGGAGGCCCTTGTAGCAAGCGGAGCCAAGGTGTGGGCTCTGGAACTCGATTCGGGGTTCTTCCGTGTTCTCCAGGAAAGGTTCTCATCCTCCGAAGACGTTGTTCTTATCCACGAGGATGCGCTCAAGTTTGACTTCCGGACCCTCGCCGGTCAGGTAGGCAGACTCAAGGTGGTGGCCAATCTGCCCTACAATATATCGAGCAGATTGGTTTTTATGTTTCACGAGAACCGAGACATCTTCGAGTCGCTGTGCATCCTCCTTCAGAAGGAAGTAGCTCAACGCCTTATCGCCGAACCCGGCACCAAGGATTACGGCGTCCTCACGGTTCTGCTCGGGGTGAGCGCCGAGGTCGAGATTTTTTTCAGCATTCCCCCGAACGCGTTCTTTCCCGTTCCCGAAGTGACCTCGTCTCTGGTACGCATTTCATTTCCATCGTCACTTCCGGTAAGAGTCTCAGATTCAAGGTTACTGACGCGTTTGGTTAAGGCCTCGTTTACCGGCCGGCGGAAAACGCTCAGGAACACGCTGAAGAATTTTACGATTCCCGGTACTTCTGCGAACGTGGTGCAGGTTGCGGGTGAGGAGGCCGGGATCGATCTTGGGAGACGAGCGGAAACCCTGTCACCGAAAGAGTTCGCAAGGTTCGCAGACGCGCTAACCGCTCGGTTAGGGCCGGCCGGCCGACCTTCATCAGGTGATTCCGGCAAGGACTTGACTGCTAAATAGCTGGTGAGGGATTCATTGTTCTTGATGGGAGACTGAGCCTTGCGGCAGGCATTCCCAGGCAGAGCCTTGAGCTTTACCCATATCCTGGGTCGCCGGCAACCGGGAACATGTCCATATCGACTTGACGCTCATCTTCATGATTGCAAATGCTCACGATACCAATAACATAGGTGGATCATATGAACGCACTTGCCCTGAAAGGGCACACCATGAATAGCCATGGGTTTTAACCCATGGGAAGCCGACCATCATGAACAGGTCTGGACCCTGAAGGGGTCCACCAACTTCAATAACTGGGGCATCGTGATTGGTCGACCCCTTCAGGGTCGTTCCGGAGGACTTGATGGATGCCGTTTCCACGGGTTGAAACCCGTGGCTAATCACAGTGAGCCCCTTCGGGGCACTGGCCGGCAGAACCTCGAGTCGTTTTGCCTATCGTCGGCCGATTCCCACGGTTGCCGGCGAAAAGATATGGGACATGCTCAGGGCAGGGCAGGGGAACGAGAGAAAACACTACCCGTCTTTTGCCTGCGCAGCCCGCCCTACGCCTGACGGATCTTTTCTGATTAGAGTGTGGCTCGGCAGCGTCTTTCGCAGAGCGGGCTGTGCCCGCCGACTTCCCGGTGAACCGCCATGACTTCTCGGTGACAACGGAATATGAAAGTCTCTCGCTGGTGAAGATTTACAGGATCTCGTAAACTGTGTAGCCGAAATACTCGGGGCTTTTGACGAGAAGGAACTCTACAGCACTCTTGATTGGGTGGCCAAACGGGCGAGGAAGAAAGGTGCCCCCAATGTGCAAGGACGAAGAAGACTGGTTCCCGGGCCTACGCCGGGAAGACGGAACTCTTACGTTACCGTATTTACGCGACCGGGCACCAAAGGTTTTCGGTTTGCACTTCGCTACAGTATTTCCATCAGCATGGGGCTGTTAAACGGTTGCAGGAGCTTCGGCTGGTCAACCTGATAAGCCGACTTGGCGTACATGAGAGCGGACTTTCCCGAAACGACATCCTTGACGTACGCATCTGCGCTTCGTGCTCGAGAAGATGCTCCCACGATTTTCTCAAGGGCTGATCCGCCCCATCTTTCTTCAGAAGGCCGCTCGGAAAGGACCGCGTTGATCCGCATGCTCGCTCTGAAGATCGACCTATGACACAGCCCTGCGGACCATGGGGCGTCTGCCTTCGACCGATACAATGTCAACGGCACCGAATTCCTTCGCCTCCCAAACCTCGATGAGAATCAGATTGCCGTCTGCAAAGCCCTGGGGATTCCGTCGATCACGCATCGTTCCCAAGCCGTTTGTTAGCAGACACTCGATTCCGAACTGCGGGGATTAACGTCAACTATTCAGACTAGTTGGCCCCCGGGAAAGATCCGCCTGACGGCAGCGTCTTTCGCAGAGCGGGCTGTGCCCGCCGACTTCCCGGTGATCCGCCATGACTTCTCGGTGACAACGGAATATGAAAGTCTCTCGCTGGTGAAGATTTACAGGTAAAGGCCGGGGTCAAGGAGAAGAAGACTGGTTCCCGGCCTACGACGGAACTCTTACGTTACCGTATTTACGCGACCGGGCACCAAAGGTTTTCGGGCACTTCGCTACAGTATTTCCACAGCATTTTGCAGGAGCGTGTCAACCTGATCCGACCGTACATGAGAGCTTTCCCGAGACATCCAGGAGCGCCGTTTCCCACGACTCGGGTGATCTCTGTACCTTGAGATGTCCCTTGAAACAGGCCTTCATCAAAACGGTCAGCCCATTCCTGCTATCGGACGCATGAACCGAAGCTCCGGCATCCAGGAGGCGTTTGACAACCTCGGTGTGTCCTTTGTAAGCCGCTCTCATTAACGGGGTGTTGCCGGACTTGTCCCGGACCTCAAGATCTGCGCCTATATTCACCAGACGATCAACGACTTCGGCATAACCGCCCCTGGCTGCTACGGTCATTGCGGTGTTGCCTCGATTGTCCCTGGCTTCGACATCCGCCCGTGCGTCAAGAAGCAGTTCCACAACCTTAGGGTATCCGCCTCTTGCGGCAACAATCAGAGCGGTGTTGCCAAAATAGTTTTTTGCGTTCTCAGCTGCCCCTCCGGCCAAAAGTAGCTTCACTATTTCGCGGTGACCCAGACTCGCCGCGGCGATGAGCGGGGTGGTTCCGTCATTGTCGCGGTCCTCCATATTCGCGCCGTGATCCAGAAGAACCTTTGCCACATCACTGTGGCCCCCCAGGCACGTTTCTATTAAAGCGGTATTACCATATCTGTTCCTGGCGCGAAGATCGGCCCCTCGCTTTATGAGGAGTTCGACGACATTGGCGTGACCCCGATACGCTGCGCGGAGTAACGGCGTGTTTCCGTAGTCACTCACTGCATTGATGTCCGCGCCCTTTTCGATTAACCGTTGTGCCACCCCCAATTTGCCCTCGTAGGCTGCCACGATAAGACTGGTGTCGCCCGTGCTGTTTTGGGCTTCAACATCTGCGCCGCTCTCCAGCAAGAGATCCACCACCTCGGTGTCCCCCTCCAACGAGGCCTCCATGAGCGCGGCGTTGAGTTCCGGATTGGAAGCGCCGTCACCTTGAAGGGTGGTTGAAGTTTCCGTGACTTCGAGATCGCTGAGCTCGAAAAGCCCTGCCAGTCTGGTACTATCTGTAGAATCACCAGCCAAGATGTACACCTCCGGTTGCCTACACCAGCTCTTCGTGCCGACGTAAGTTTAGTTCAGAATCCTGAGTTAAGCCACACCTTTTTGACACGTCGTTTTCGATTTAATGAGTGTGGTCGTACGATCAGCGTATCGCCTTAAACAGGCCGACCAAACGCAATGGGCTCAAAACGATCACTATTCCGTGCCTTATCTCAATTCCGAGTGGGTTTCGAACAACCGCCTTTCGGCATCGTTGGTACCGATGAGTATCAACTTGTGGTGCTTCTCAAAACGAAAGGTCGGATCCGGATTAATGACCATCTCACCGTCATCGTTCACTGCAATCACATTGCATCCGGTGTCCTCGCGGATTCGGCTTTCGTTGAGACGTTTGCCGACCAGTGAAGAATACGCGTCCACGCGAAAGACGTTCAGACCCTCTGCAAGCATCAAGTGTTCCTCAGGCATGAGGACGTTGACAACCATGTTGGCCGCCATGGATGCATAGGACAACACCAGGTTCGCTCCTGCCGAATGCAATTGGGAAACGTTTCTGTCATGGTTCGCCCGGCTTATTATCTGCACATCGGGCCGGAGTCTCCGACAGTAGATGCTGAGATAGATGTTTGTAGGATCGTCATGGGTCGTCACCAAGACGGATTGCGCTTCATCTATACCGGCCAGTCTGAGCGTATTGATGTCTGCGGCACTTCCCTGAACATAGCGGCCGTCTACGATGAGTTCCGGGTCTTTTTCGACGATTCGGTAGGCAATGCCTCGCTCGCTCAGCATGCGAGCAGCCGCACAGCCCACGCGGCCGCCTCCCAGAATGAGCACTCGCGTGACGGGGACCTGCTCGTGTGCAAAATGCTCATCGTAGTTACGGAGCTGCTCGCCCGATCCCGCGAGCAGTAACAAAGCCGTCGGACTAATGAGCATTTCAGCTTCGGGCATGATGAACTTGCCTCGTTCCCAGACCCCTACCACGGTGATGCCGACGCGCTCGCGCAACCCGACTTGGGCGAGTGTTCTTCCTACGAGGGGTGTTCTCACGGCCGATGCCTCGGCTATCAGCAGGGAGTCAATGCTCCCGATGACGTTCGCCTTGGTGCTTGTGCCCGGCACCCGCCGCGCCATTGATTCCCCGAGCGTCTTCATGAACTGAAACACATGGGTGCTTCCGGCAAGTTGAAGAATATCAACCGAATCGTCAACATCCGCGCTTGCGACGATGGGGATCTCTTGTGAGATCTCACGGATGGTGAACGCAATATTTGTATTGACCATGTCGTCAACGTTGGCAAACACGAGAGCCGCCTTTTCAACCCGTACCCTTCGGTAGGCGGCGGGATCGCCCGGCTCTCCCACCACCACGGTGTATCCTGCATCATGGAGCTCCCCTGCTTTGCGGATGTCCTGCTCAATGAGTGCGTAGTCGTACCGATATTGCTTGAGCAGCTCGATCAGATTCACTATGGTCGGATCGTAGCCGGTCAAAATCACGTGTCTTTGCAGAGTGTCCGGCAAGTTTCGCAGGGCCGCCGCACTCTTCTGGGACTCCAACCACGGCAGGTAAATGAATTGGATGAAAATGAACGGCAGCATTGTCAGCAAGAAAATGACGCCGGACAGGAGGACTATGATTGAGAATGCCTTTCCCAAGTCGCTCGCGAATGTGATGTCGCCGAAGCCGAGGGTGGACATCACGGTGAGGGTCCAATAGAAACCGGTGATCCAACTGAACTGCCGATTCTCATAGAGCATCACGAAATGAAAGAGCACCGTATACACACAGATCAGGAGCAGGAGAAACAGAAGGAATTTCCTGAGAATGCGAATGCTTCTCTCTTTCCGATTATAGAAAAGATCTAGAATCTCGCTGATCAGAATTTTCATGATCTGCCGCACTCACTCGCAATCAAGTTCCGTTCCGGCCGGCAAGTTGCGCGTCTCGTTTTGGAATAGTCGGCTCACGATCCATGAAAGTTAACCGGCAGTCGTGACGTTGCAGGCTCTGGTTCGAGCCTCCGATCTTACGCCGGCCTTATCCCCCAGTCAACGTGAAGCCTGCTCACGCATAAGGCATGCGCTCTCCCCCGTGCGAGTGAATGGATTCATTGCCGGATCGACGGTATTGAAAAAAACCGGAACCCTTTTGAAATGATGATGTCCAATGATATTGTACCTACCTTCATCGAAGAGCCCACAATTTAGCGTGTGCTCTTCGCCCTACCAACAAAGGAAATACGGCGGCTTGAATGAAACTGCAAATATTCTCGGATTTTGTGTGACCGTTCTGCTATATCGGCAAGGGGCTTGTCGAGAAGCTGAAGGAAGAGTTTTTCATTGAGGACGAGTGGTTCAGCTATGAATTGCGCCCGGAGATGCCTCCCGAGGGTATCCCGCTTGCCGAACGATTCTCCCCCGACGACTTGAAACGGATGTTTGACAATTTCCGCCGGACCGGCGAACCATTGGGCATCACCTTCGGCGACGTGAAAGTGACGTCCAATTCCCGCACGGCATTGCTGGCGAGTGAATTCGCCCGCGACTACGGTCGTTATGATTCGTTTCACGATCGAGTATTCCGTGCGTATTTCACGGAAATCCGCGACATCGGCAATTTGGAGGTCGTACTCGATCTGGTTGAAGCCGAAGGCCTCGACCGGGATGATTTTCTCCGCTCTCTGGAGGAAGGGAAGTATCTGCCGAGGCTTGCCCGGGCTCGGCAAGACGGGGAAGCCCTCGGCGTGAAAGCCGTCCCGACTTTCATAGTCGAGCAGAGGCACAGGATCGTTGGTACCCTACCGCTGGATCAATTCAAGGCCCGACTCACGCGCATCATGGGATGAATGCCGCGAGGATACGCGGTTCACGTCCACAGTGCTTTCAACCGCCGAACGAAGTCAGCGAGGGCGGGTCCAAAACCCGCCCAAATACGACTTGGAGTCTCATATTTCTCGGGATTCGGTCTGCCCGCGTTGAACGGTAACCTATCAGCGCGCACCTCCGGGCCCCCAGTAGTAATAACCACCATAGGGAGAACATCCGCGGTAACGTTGGATCTTCTTCTGTTTCTTTGGCTTTTCCGGCTTTACGGCAGGCCGGGGGGGCGTTTCCTTGGGAGTCTGCACAGCCGGAGCCTCTTTGGTCTCTACTCGGATAATCGTCTCTTTCGCCGGTGCGGGCACGGGTTTTGTCTCAACTTTGACGACGGGTTCTTCTACGGGCCGATCCGCCTTCCCCTGCTCGAGTCGAATGATGATCTCCCTCGGGGATTTCTCTTGCGGAATGGTGACCACTTTGACGACGGGTTCCTCCGCCTGCCGATCCGCCTTCCCCTGCTCAAGTCGAATGATGATCTCCCTCGGGGATTTCTTTTCCGGAATGGTGACCACTTTGATGATGGGATCTTTCGCCTGCCGATCCACCTTACCCTGTTCGAGTCTGACAATGATCTCCCTTGGAGATCTCGGCTCCGGCGCTGAGGCCACTTCTACGACGGGTTCTTTTGCAGGCCGACCTACCTGCTCCTGCTCGAGTCGAATGATGATCTCCCGGGGGGATTTCGTTTCCTGTCTGTCTTGCACCTTGACGATGATCTCTTCGGGTTCGGGCTGTTCCTTTTTGAGCACGGTATTCGGCTGGAGTTTGGCGACGCGTTTGGGTCGCTTCCACGTTGAGATCTTCTGGGAAGGGCAATCGGGACAATCACGCGATCCGGAAACGCGCGTTGAAACGTAACGAGGTTTCGGCGTTCGAGGCCGGCGGTCGACATAGGATGTCTTGCACCAGGATGCCCGATATGCCGTTGCGGATGTGCCAAAGTCGGAACGAACAGAGCGGGGGCCGCGGGTTCGGGGTCCCCTCGGAACGCAAGTAACGGGAACACACTTTTCCGGATCAAAAGACCAAGCGAGTGTTCCGACAAAGCTGCCGCATTCTTTGGGCTAGGCGTGCGCGTTTGACCGGAAGCCTGGTACGTACCGTTCTTATTCCCTTGGCCGCAGAGTTGGCCCAGGAGATCCACGGGCGCGGTCATCACCTCGAAGACCAGGTCAAACAGTCCGTCCGAGTCCACACGGTTCTCCTGGCAATAAGCCCCCCCCAGATACTCGGCGATCTTCGCAAGATGACAAGGACGCAAACCAATCCCACAATAATTCGTTTCACGATACACCTTCCTTTCACTAAGCCCCAACGCTGTAGCGCATGGTCAAGATGCACTGGGTCCACGCGGATCAGTACATCACGGATGATCGACAGCTCGGTACGACGTAGCGTCTGTTTTCGTATCGGCAACGGAAACGTTTTCGGGCTTTTTGTCCAAGGTCGTCGGCCCAATCCGAGATGGCCTGATAGCCGCGCATCCCACACAGGGTAGCGCCGGCGGCAATTGCCAACACAGTGGACAATCGATGGCGTCGTCCGTGCTTCGGGAGGCAAAAAAGTCGGGCATTGCATATGTAGTGCACTTGTTTCTTGGACCTCTTGTCGATCAAGCCGGGTCGAATAGGACCGGATAACAATGCTTGGGCATCGGAGGTTAACGACAAAAACCATTTTTGGTGAGTCTGCCGTGGCGCTGTACCTTGGGGTCCGCCGGAAGCCTTTGGTGTCTATATCCAGTTCGCCGCTTTGTAGATGGTTCCCTGGAACCGTTGCGGGTCCACGAAGGTCTCAAGCAGCACAATTGGATGACCGAAAATCGACCGCCAATCGGCCGTTAATCTCTTATGACGACGCTGTGCGGGAGGCTCACATGGATCAGAAAACAATGAGACGATCAAACTGGTGGCGAGCCGATCTATTGATACCGTGCAAAAGCACTTCAAGGCTGCTGCCGAGAAGCTCGGCAACCCATTGGTCATCAAAGGAGGCGATGACCATAGGGTTTCGCTGATCTTGGGAAGTAGCGCCGAGGTAAAGATGCTTTGCATCAGTTGCTGAAAACGTTGCTCTTCAAGCGGGCCGACGCGCCGGACGAGGACTTTGGATAGGTTCAATACTGTTACCCTCGGAATGAAGTGTCCGAAGGCTCCGTATATACCCCACCCGGAGGCGGATGTCCAGAAAATTCACTAAGCACGTAGCGTGCTTTGCCTAAACAGGCAAGAACAGAATCACCCTGCTTCCGACGAGAGACTGGGTACGTGCTTCGCAGTAATTCATTTTCTTGTTTCTTGAGCTGTCTCACAATACAATGTTAGCCGATTAACGGAGCTGATTGCCTCCGAACGAACGGTATCACATGGCAATGACAGACCGGCTATTGTACAACAAAAGGTCATGGAGATCGGGGTACCATGAAGAAGAAGCTTTTTCTCGGCGGACTATTTCTGGTGATACTCATCCTTGTGCTGGTATGGATGCAGGGAGGATTTCACAAGAAGGTACCGGGGGGCAGGACTGTTCCTCAAGATCGAGGCGGCGAACGTCTGCGAACCATGGAAGTCGCCGTGAGCATTTCCAAAGGCGAAGTCACGGTGACGGGAACGGTTGTCGCTCGGGAGACCGCTCGAATAGCAGCCAAGCTACAGGGATTCATCGTAGAGATCAAAGTGGACGCGGGAGACAAGGTGAAGAAGGACGAGGTGCTCCTGCGCATCGACGACCGGGAGGTCAAAGAACAGGTCGCACAGGCCGAGGCTTTGCTGACCACGGCGCGGGCGAACCTGTCGGAGAGTGAGAGGGATCTCAACCGGTACAAGAAGCTGATCGAAGAACAAGCAGTCTCTCAGCAGCAATTCGATCGTTCGAGGACCGCATATGACGTTGCCCAAGCCGCCCTGGGCCGCAGCAAGGCCCGTCTCGAGGAGGTCCGCACCCAACTGTCGTACACGGTTGTGAAGTCCCCTTTCGATGGAATTGTGGGTGAACGGAAGGTGAATGTCGGCGACATGGTGACGCCGGGTCAGTATCTCTTGAACGTTTTTCGACCCGGAACAGTGGAACTCGTGGCCCCGGTAGGCGAGCAGTACGTTCGGAAAATCAAGGAGAATACGCCGGTTTTGGTGAAGTTCCCTTCCCTGGGACTTGAGTTCCAATCGACGATTCGCGAAGTGGTTCCCGTAAGGGACGAAAAGACCCGTAGTATAACGGTCAAGGTGCCCCTCAAGGATCAGCCGGGCCTCGAACCGGGGCTATACGGCACGCTTTCCTTCGGTACCGGCGATTCAAAGGTCGTCTTGATACCGAAGACCGCGGTGCAGACGGTTGGACAACTGGAGACCGTCCGAGTAGTGGAAGACGGTGAAGTCAAGACCAGGCATGTGAAAACGGGCCGAACAAAGGGCGACGCCATCGAGGTTCTCTCCGGCCTCAAACCCGGAGAAAAACTGGTGCTGGAATAGAACTACGTAATAGTTGAACGGGCTGTTCCTTGTACGGTGATACGGCCTGCGCTGCCGGGCGCTCATGGACAAGAGACCCCCGCGGAACGCGGGGAGGCCGGCGCTACCAAGACAGAGACAGTTTCCGTTAATGCGTCACCGTACTTACGCCATGAAGTACTAAGATTACCAGCTCTGTAGGAGCACCCCCGCGAGTTACACGAGATCGACCATGAAACTCTCAGAAAAATATAATCTCGGCACTACAGGCCGGATCGTAGAACTTTTCCTCGTAAGCCGCCTTCCCGTCGTCTTTATCATCCTTTCTCTGGTCGCCGGGGCTGCGGCTCTGCTCGTTTCACCGCGGGAGGAAGAACCGCAGATCGTCGTCCCCGTTGTAGACGTCCTCATCCAGTTTCCCGGTGCGAGTGCTCAGGAGGTGGAAAACCTCGTCACGATCAATCTGGAGCGCATACTGTGGGAGATCGACGGGGTCGAGTACGTGTACTCGGTGTCGAGGCCGGGTTCGGCGGTGGTAACTGCGCGCTTCTATGTAGGTGAAGACCGCGAAAAGAGCCTGATCAAGACCTACAGCAAGATCGAGGCCTACGTCGATCGGGTGCCTCCCGGTGTTACGGGCTGGGTGGTGCGGCCGGTGGAAATAGATGATGTACCCATCGTGACCTTTGCCCTGTACAGCGATCGGTACTCGGACTATGAATTGCGGCGGGTTGCCGACGAGATCCTCCACAGGATTCAGGCAATCCCCGATGCCGGACGGGCCTACGTAGTCGGCGGGCGTAAGCGGCAAATCAGCGTATTGCTGCAGCCGGACCGCATGGCTGCGAGACGGGTTTCCATTAATGATCTTGTGAGATCTCTCAAAGGGGCAAACGTCAATGTCCGGGCCGGAACCATGGATGTTCGGGATGAGGAAATCCTGGTCGACGCGGGTCCGTTCATTGAGTCCGTTGAAGAACTCAAGCGCCTGGTCGTGACGGTGAGCGACGATCGGCCGATCTACTTGGCCGACGTAGCCCGCGTGGAAGACGGGCCGGCGGAAGTTACCGGCTATACCCGCTTCACCCGGGGACCCCAAAGAACAGCCGTGGAGGCCGATCATTCCGACTTGCGTTCCTACCCTCAGGTGACTATCGCCGTGGCCAAACGCAAGGGAACCAATGCGGTCGAGGTCGCAAAGGGACTGATTGCGAAAATAGATGAACTGAAAGAGCGCGTTATCCCGACGGATATTCATGTTGCGGTGACCCGGGATTACGGGGAGACCGCGGACGAGAAGGTCAATGAACTGGTCAAGCACCTCGGCATAGCGGTGCTCTGCGTCATAGCGCTGTTGACCGTCATGCTCGGATGGCGTGAAGCGATGGTTGTGGCCTTGGCGGTCCCCATGACCCTATCCGTGACGTTGATGTTCAACCTGCTGGCAGGTTATTCGATCAACCGGGTGACGCTGTTCGCGCTGATTCTCTCACTTGGTCTGCTCGTTGACGATCCGATCGTGGATGTGGAGAACATACACCGGCACTTCAGACGAAAGGAGCATCCCCCACTGGATGCCACTCTCCTGGCGGTTGACGAAATCAGGCCCCCCACGATACTCGCGACCCTCGCGGTCATTGTATCGTTCATACCCCTGTTCTTCATCACCGGAATGATGGGGCCGTACATGAGCCCCATGGCGTTCAACGTTCCCATTGCCATGCTCATGTCGTTGGTCATAGCGTTTACGGTCACTCCGTGGGCTACGTATCACGCGTTGCGAGGCGAATACGACAAAACGCATAAGCCGTATGACTTCAAGACGAGCGCGACCTACGGAGCGTACCGCCGGATCATCACCCCGTTCCTTGAAAGCCGCAGAAAGAGCGGTCTCTTTCTCGGCGCAGTGTTTGCCGCGCTCATCGTTTCCATATTACTTATTTTTTTCAAACTCGTGCCGGTCAAGATGCTCCCGTTCGACAACAAGAGCGAACTGCTCATACTCGTGGACATGCCTGAAGGGACCACTCTGGAACGGACCGACGCAGTGGCTCGAGATCTGGAACGCTACCTGGCAACGGTCAACGAGGTGGAGAATCTTCAGACCTTTGTCGGAATGCATTCGCCCATTGATTTCAACGGGTTGATTCGGCACTACTATCTGCGTACAGGGAGCAATATTGCCGACATCAGGGTGAACCTTGTCGATAAGCACGAACGGAGCTACCAGAGCCATGGCTTTGTGCTGAGAATCCGTCCGGATATCCTGAAGATCGGCAAGAAGCACGGTGCAAACGTGAAGATCGTCGAGGTTCCGCCGGGGCCTCCGGTCCTTTCCACACTGGTCGCCGAAGTCTATGGACCACCCGACGCATCGTATCAAGAGTTGATTGACCAGGCTTCTTCGGTTCGAACCGTCATGGAATCTACGCACCAGGTCGTGGACGTGGACGACATGGTGGAGGCCAATCAGAAGAAGTACACATTCGCAGTGGATCGCACAAAGGCGGCCCTGGCGGGCTTGAGTGAAGAAGAGATTGCAAACGCTGCAAGCGTCTTCCTGGGAGGAGAATCCCCGACGATTCTCCACATCGACACGGAGCGCTCACCCCTGGAAGTGAACCTCAGGCTCCCTCGGGCCGACAGATCGCGGCTCCAGGACATGGGCATTCTCCGCATGAAGTCACCCGACGGAACCATGGTTCCTTTCCACGAACTGGGGCGGATTCAGATGGGCACTCTCGATAAATCCATCTATCGCAAGGACTTGCGGCGTGTGGTGTACGTGATCGGCGACGTTGCCGGACGCAGCCCGGTGGATGCGATATTCGACCTCAAAGCCGCAATGGACAAGAAGCCATTGGCAAGCGGTTACTCGGTCGATTGGGCCGGGGAAGGGGAGTGGCAGATTACGCTCAGAGTCTTCAGAGATCTGGGTATAGCCTTCGCCGGCGCGCTCTTGCTCATCTATATTCTGCTCGTGCAGCAGACCGACTCGTTTGTCATTCCGCTGGTCATCATGATAGCGATTCCGCTCACCTTGCTCGGGATCCTGCCGGGATTTGCACTGCTCAACGGGGTCCTCGCACAGGATATCGGAGTATTCCGAGATTCCATCTTCTTCACCGCCACGGGCATGATCGGCATGATCGCCCTGGCGGGCATCGTTGTTCGGAATTCAATTATCCTTATTGATTTTATTCACTTACAGGTCAATAAAGGGGCCGGGCTCAAGGACGCGATCGTTGACTCGGGAGCCGTACGGTTTACGCCCATACTCCTGACCGCGGGCGCGGCCATATTCGGGTCATGGGTAATCACCCTCGATCCGGTCTTCTCCGGCCTGGCATGGTCGTTCATTTTCGGGATCTTCGCGTCGACTATCTTCACCTTACTGGTGGTGCCCATCTGTTACAACCTGATCTATGGGAGAAAGCCGAACGCGGGGGCTGATCAGGGGTAGCCGGGGCGACCGCCGGTCGCCCCCCAACCAAGACCGGCCTTTTCCGGGAAGACGGCGGGCACAGCCCGCCCTACGGTCTGCGCTCGCAATGACAGGTGGCGTGGGTGTCTTTGCCGGGAGTGAAATCCTGCGTCACGTGGGAAAACAATGTCAGCGCGCAAGACGAGCACTGTAGGATGTGGTGAGCGAACCGCTTCGTTCGATGTCGCGCGCGGTAACTTGGCAAATAAACTATTTGCGCGGCAGTGCCCCTATGGAGCACAGAACAGCCCGCGCAATAGCCTCTCTCTTCTGAAGATCGGCCGTTCCATTTGGCGTGTCGATGTTCAATGCAAAGAATACTGGACCTGTCGGCCACTCGACCCATCCTACCCACCAACCCATTCGCCCCTCCCAGCCGGTCTTGGCGCGTAGTATCCAGTCCCGGCCGGCCTCTACTATCATAATGTCCTTGACTAAACGCTGATGCTCCACCCGAAATGGAAGTTCATTCTTGTAGAGACGCCGAAGGAAGGAAATCTGCTCATGTGCGGAGATTCTGAGATTGCCGTCCAGCCAGTAGCCGGCCACTCCGCCTGAAGGGTCGGCATTCCCATAGCCTGTCTTGCTGAGGTACTCTCGAGCCCGGCTTGCGCCGATATCCTTTGCTATCGACTGATAGACCCAAACGACGGAGTTCCGCATGGATGAACGCAGGTCCTGATCTCGGTTCCAAGCTTCGTAGCTTCTCATGGTGCCATCCCATCGAAAAACTTGAAACTCATCGCGGACAGCGCCTGCATCGAGTGCAAAGAGGACATGTGGAATCTTGAATGTCGAAGCAGGCGAGTAGCGCTTTTGAGCGCGCGACTCATCATAAACCCATGCCGATATTGCACCTGCACGCTCATCTAGTACTACGATCGTGCCGTTGGCATTGAATTCCGCGAAGAATTTTTGCCAATCAGACTGCTCTCGCACCCTTTCTTCCGCATCACTGGAGGGCCCTAGAATAAACATTGCGAGAAGTAGTGTGAGGACCCGAGTTTTCATGAGATTCCCAATGGCGGTTTGTAGGAGCGACCGTCGGTCGCCCCCACCAGGACAGGCCTTCGCCGGGGAGACGGCGGGCACCGCCCGCCCTACGGTTCGGGGAAAAAAGGTGCGCCCGTATCCTGCCGGTCGAAAGCCATGTCGGTTAAGCGGGGCGCTCAGGCGTAGCATCGTCCGACGGGGCTCGCAGGAAACGCGTTCTCAGAAACCGCCTTCCTCGACAATCCTCTCCGTCACAACCCAGACCAGGCTGAAAATCATGTCAAGTTCGAACCAGCGGTTAATTGAGCTATCGAAGAGCACGGAAACGGACGCGGGGAACTCGTCATCCGCCGCCCACAACACGTAGGTAACGGGGATTTGCGGGAAAGGGAAGAAGCGCATGGCAGCGTCTCCGTGTGGAGAAGGCTGCGCGTTGAGTTCACTGCCGCGTTGTTCGAAAGCTTCAGGATTTCGGCCGTAGAGCCTGACTATGGGTCTCACGTACAATGCATGTGGTCCCTGAAAAAATGTGACGCCTCCGGGGCAATCCTTCTCACTGACCTCGTTACCGTCAATGGGGCCTCCCATGGGCGCGAGCAGATATTGGATAAGTAGGATTTGAAACATCTCCGTCAATTCCCGAGACGGGTCCGGGGAGATTTCCCTGATCCGTTCCGCCGATGGATCTATCTCGTACACCGCGTTCAGGAATGTGAGTTCGTAACTGTTGCCTTCGTTGGAGAGCTTGACGCCTTCGCGTGCAATGACCTGATCGGCCGGGCAACTCCTGAGATCCGCCCAATGGAAGGGGTGTGGCGCAGCGCAGCCCATGTTTACCTCTTTCGTGATGCCGAATTCAATACCTGTCAGAGGATACGGCAATGAGCAGCGATAAATCAAGCAATTCCCACCGAAATACTGGGGGCACAAGGGTCGGTTGATTTTTTTTCGCGGGTTCTTTCCGTGAGCATTGTATTCTTATGCAAGCGGGCAAGATGAAGCTTATGGTTGCACCCATGGACCGGAACGTGAGCCATGAATGATTGATCGACAAGGCTCCTGGAGACCAATCCAAAGAGAAATGGCGTAAACTTGATCAAATAACTTGACATTGCTAAGGAAGTGGATAAACTTCATCACTAGGAAACTCGAACGCGGAAACGGGTTGCTATGTTGAATCGTACACTCATATTTATCGTATGCATCTCAATGGTGGGGGTGACAGTCCTGCCGGCATCTCTACTTCCTTGCTGCTGCAAGTTTGAAGGGGTCAAGATGCGTACTCAGGGGGCGTTTACCGGCTGTCCCCTGCACAAGGCGAGCCGACCCGTTTTGCCGCAAACGCCTCGACAAGGATCCTGTTGTTCCGACCGGCAGATTGTTGAAGAAACAGCTCAACCGACTTGTTGTTCCCAACAAGTCAGCCTGCAGAAACCCTGTGGGAAGTGCCGGTGCCTGGAACAGATGCAAGTGGTGACGCTGTCCGGATATTCGGTGGGCCAGGTCAACATGAGGACGACCACCTTTTCTGTGGCTGCGGTCACTCCACAGGCACTCCTCGCGGTAGATCAGCATACTGCGGATGTTATACCCAATATGCACGCACCCAAGAATGTGGTGCTCCTCAAAACGTGTACCCTTCTGATTTGAGCCCTCCTTTTGCGCCCCGCGCACATGACCTTAATTTAATATCAGCAATAATATCGAGAATATAGGACGTGGACTGCGTTTGATTAATCGGATTCGCAGATCTCACTGACATCAAATAATCGTGTCTGGACGGACTCTTGCGCGAGAGGAGTAGACGTATGTCCGATAAGCGACAAGTAAAACAGATATCCATGGATACCTTGGAACAGGCTGAACGCAAGGTGTCGTTAGGGAAAATGAAAAAAGGAATCGGTGCCCTGATACTGCTGTTCGCCCTTTCAGGCGGAGTTTACGGGGCTTACAGGATGGTCACGGGTGATGTGGTTGCGTCCCGCTTCGTGGTGGACAAGATGAATTGCCCGGCATGCGTGGTGACGGTTCAAGAAGTCACCGGCAAACTTCCCGGCGTGATCCGGGCCGACGTCAGCCTGGCAGCTAAGGACGTTATGGTCCAATTCCGGGAGAAGCAGATCAGTGCCGAGGAAATACAGTCCGCGATTGCAAATGCGGGGTACCCCGTCAAACTGGAAGGGCTTTTCAGTCCTGAAGGTCGCGGCATCAACGATAAAGTAGTCGCCTTGGTCAATGGCAAGCCGGTCTTTCAAAAGGACCTTAAGGTGCCGTTCGATGTAACCGCCAAGGAAGTCAAGGAGCAGGAAACACCAGCTGCTTTGTTCTCGGTCATCGGGAAGGAAATCGTGCTTCAGACCGCAGACAAGGAGACCGTAGTCGTCCAGCCTTTTGAAGTGGACGAGGAGGTCGACAAGATCTTCAAGAGCCGCGGCGGCACAAAGGAGGACTTCCTTGCTTGGATACAGGCCGAGTACGGTTCCCCCGAGAAGTTTAACCAAATCGTGGGACAGCGGCTGGGCATCCGGCGATTTCTCGAAAACTACGTCCTGGACGGTATAAAGGATCCCGAGGAGAAGAAGCGGAAAGTCATGGAGTGGATCGGAACCGTCTTCCGGGATTCAAACGTAAGGATCGTGGACGAGCAGCTCAAGGAGAAATTACATGCTTCGGTGGGACAGAGCGAATGGAACACATTCTGGCCGAGGATGATCGGTTCCGAGACCGATCTGAAGAGGCTGTTGACCCAATAGACGACATCGGGCCGAATCCGGCTGAATCAAGAATCTCCGGGTCCCTGTACTCGGGATCCCAAGACGAAAAAAAATGAGAGGATACTTGAAATGACTGAAAGAAATATGAAAAAGAACATAGTTGTCTTCCCGATTTTAGCGGTTGCCATAGCATGCGCAGGTATTTTTTGGGCCGGCTGCGCTGAAGCCGCCTGGAACTTCGTGGTACCTACAGTTGAAGTTAAGCCGCAAAACGGCGTTTTTACCTTCCCTCAAGCCGCCTTTGCCGACGGTCAGGCGAAGCACTTCGTGTACAAGCACTCGCCGAATCAATGGGTGCGGTTCTTCGTTGTGAAGAGCAGTGACGGCAATATCAGGGCGGCCTTCGATGCGTGTGATGTCTGCTGGCGACAGAAGAAGGGATACGTCCAAAAAGGCAACTTCATGGTGTGTATCAACTGTGGGCTGAAGTTCCGCACGGACAAGGTCAACGAAGTCAAAGGCGGATGCAACCCGTCGCCGCTCAGACGCACGCTCCAAGGTGATAAGCTGATCATCGCTCAGCAGGATGTCTTGTCGGGCCAAGGATTTTTCCAATAGAGGGGGATACTCATGAAACTTCGCGATATAGCCGTAAACAATCTGAGGCGCAGGAAAGCGAAAGTGTTCTTTCTGGTAACGGGTCTGTTGGTCGGCGTGGCTTCCGTGGTCGCACTGATGACAACGACCCGCATTCTGGAGGAGGATATCGCTCACAAGATGGACGAATTCGGAGCCAATATCATCATCACCCCGCGGTCCGAGGGGCTGTCCCTGACGTACGGCGGTTTGAGCCTGGGCGGACTGTCTTTCGATCTGAAAGAGATATCCGAGCAGGACGTGTCAAAGATCAAGACCATCAAGAATGCAGCAAACATCCGCTACGTAAGTCCCAAGGTGTTCGGTGTCTTTGAGAACCAAGGGAACAAGGCGCTGGTGGTCGGCGTGGATTTCGGCCCTGAATTGGCCATGAAGAAGTGGTGGAAAATTACCGGCCTGTCGCCCAAGGCAGAGGACGAAGTCCTCGTGGGAAAAGAGGCGGCGGAACGTTTTCGAGTGAATCCCGGCTCCACTTTGGACATTAAGGGGAAGACCTTCAAGGTGGCCGGCGTGCTTCAACCCACGGGTTCACAGGATGATAATCTCGTCTTCATGTCACTTTCGGTGAGCCAGCAGCTTTTCGACAAGCAAGGGAAGGTGGGCATGGTCGAAGTTGCGGCACTGTGCAAGAACTGCCCCGATCACCGAGAT
>CAXXIU010000009.1:0-47514 GCA_963675835.2 Desulfomonilaceae bacterium | reverse complement strand
ATTCAAGAAACAAGACCTGACCCTCGATGTGCTTCATGAGCGCGAAGGGGAACCGGATGGGACTCAAGGAACTGGAGACTGAAATCAAGAAACTTGATGTGAAGGAGCGTGCCACCCTGGCCAAATGGTTACCGGACAGCCTCGACGACCTTTCCGAAGAGGAAATCGAGGCTTTGTGGGCTGAAGAGGCCGAACATCGCTTGGATGAATTGGAGCAGGGCTTGGTGAATGAAATCCCGGCTGAAGAGGTGCTTCGCCGGGCTGAGGCCGCCATCTCGTGATGCTGATCCGATTTCATTGGCTCTCCAATGGTTTCAAGGGTATTCTGTACGAAAACAAGGGGCGAGAGGAAATCCATGAGAGCAAAAGTGACCAAACGCGGTCTTCTTATTCCCAAGGAAATGCTTGCGGGCGCCGAAGAGGTGGAGATCCGAAAGGAGAATCATCGGATTGTCATCTCACCGCTGATTGAGAGCGACCCTATTCATGAGCTTGGTAAACACCCAGTGGAGTGCGGCGTATCGGATGAGTCTGAACATCATGACGGCTATCTTTACGGCGTCAGGTCATGAAAAGGCTGTTCTTGGATACCGGCTTCCTCATAGCATTGGAAGCATCGGACGATGAACACCATGAGACGGCGCAGGCTCACTGGAATAGTCTGGACACGCCGCTACCTGTACTGATAACGACCAGCTATGTATTCGATGGGGTGGTTACCTTCTTCAACAATAGACACCGTCACTCTAAGGCAGTGGAAATCGGAAATATTCTGTTGGAAAGCACGTCGGTGAAAATGGTCCACATTGACGAAGCTCTCTTTCACGAAGCGTGGCGGTACTTCCGCCAGCACTCGGACAAATCGCATTCTCTTACGGATTGTGCATCCTTCGTCGTGATGAAACGATTTCGAATCCGAACGGCTCTAGCTTTTGATAAGCATTTCACACAGGCAGGATTCGATCAGAAGCCTGAAATTGTGCAGTGAGGCTTGACATCTTTGGATTTGAGCGTGAAAAGGGCCGGGAAAGGGCCGAAAAGCACGCATTCATTATGGGGCGTTGTCCATCATGCGATTCTACATGGGAACTGTGGCCGGGGTGTTTTCCGGCAAGACTGAGGAACGACTCGGAGGCCCGGGCAATGATCGCCCTTCCCATTTGACATGAAGATCACCGGTCCCTGACCGACCGCGGCAAGTGATCCGAGCAGCCTCAGCCAAGCGGTCAATCGTCTGCGCACGCGTTCGGAATCGCATCCCCGTCTGAAGGCAAAACTTGAGAAGGTAAGAGAAGACCTGGCGCAAATACAAATATGTCAAGCCCCAATCCACGATGGGTCCTGCTCAAGGAATTGAAGCTTCGGGGTATTCAACTGATAACCGAGGCAACCATGAAGGAAATCTCCGAGCGTGAGGTCGTGTACACCGACTCGGAAGGGAATGACGTCACCCTGACAGCGGATTCGGTAGTCCTGGCCATGGGAGCCAGACCGGAAAACTCCCTGGCAAAGGCACTGGAGAACTCCGGTGTGGAAGTCCGGGTCATCGGTGACGCCGCGAAATGCGGCCGCATCGGCCAAGCCATTGAGGACGGATTCACGTTGGCACGTGAGATTTAGGCGACCGCACCTAGTAGGGCCCCGATTCATATGTTCGGTGACGTGTTTTTGAGTTCGCGTGGTAGCGTCCCACTACCCCTCCCGAGCGCTCGTGGAGAAGCAGCCCGCGGAACGCGGGGACGGCGGCGCTACCATAGCAGAGACAGCGTGCATCAATGTGTCATCGTATTGCCGCCGAGGAGCACCAAGACAGAGCGAATACCAAGGAAGAACTCACGAGACTGCCATAGACGCTTTCCAAAAAACGATTTGGGCAGAGTGACGGGATGGGCTTACCATTAAAGGAATCTAATGCTTGCACTGAGATGGCCCAGGTTCTGTATTCCTTTCTACCAGGCTCTGGCTCATCCGCCTGGAAAGGGCATGTAACGTTTGCCAGCGTAGCGGAGAAGCTTGGCCTGGGAAATTTCTGGAGAGGCGGCAGTAAACAGCCGGCGATTGCTTACCTCTTGGAGCAGACCCTGGAACATCGTCGCAGTGCTTTCGAAAGGCTTATTCTCACTATTGTCAAAGAGGGATTGCGCCATCGCAGCAAGAAGGACGACCCTGTTCGTCGGGAGGAAATCGAGAAGCTCAACATGCTGATCGCAAAGGCCGAGTTCAAGTTCCCGTATTTGTGGGACCCTGCTTTCCTGGATTGCCTTGCGGTTCCAACCTCCCAGGAGATACGAAAAGAGGACAGCGCTACAACTGAAGATAGCCATATTGCTGACAAACCCGTAGTAAATGTGGGCCGTCTCCAGTCCTTGGAGCAGGATTTCTATGAGCTGTGTGGTATGGATAACAGGCAAAGCGCGGGCCGGAAACTCGAGTTTCTTCTGAATGAGCTTTTCGCACTTTTTTGTCTTGAACCTCGAATTCGACTGCGAGTGACAGGTGAAGAGATGGACGGTTCCTTTTCTCTCGATAACAACATATATCTGGTTGAGGCCAAATGGCACAAGAAACCCTCTAGTGTACAGCATCTCTATGTTTTTGACAGGAAACTCAGCAGTAAGTCTCCGTTTACTAGGGGAGTCTTTATCTCCATCAAAGGCATCACGGCCAATGCTGAAAAGGCGGTAACCACTGGTGCACCCACCCGTTTCTTCTGTATGGACGGATGGGACCTGACAACGGTGTTGCAGGGGAGAATCCGGCTCGATACCCTGCTAAGGGAAAAGATGAGGATGCTTGCCGAAAAAGGTCGTGTCATGATCTCGGCTAAGGAACTCATTGAAGGAGAGAGGCCTGGTGACAACTAGTTGGTATTAGGACCGAAATCACCCAACTAAACCCCGGCCTTTATACTGCGAAGAAATCTCCTGAAGAAATTCCGCCAGGCTTCCACAGACTGGTCAATAAAGAGCAGTTTTCGAGCCAAGCTTCGAGTAATGCTTAAAAGGGTCCTTTGAAAATATGGCTACCCGCCGCGTGAAATCGCGGGACATAATACTGATTTTCAAAGTGGGCACTTTCGGCGCTATCCCGGTCGTCCCATGCCAAGTCCCGGCATTCCAAGATACTCGCGACGGTGCTATTCTTCATGAAACACGTTCATAGACCGTACACGCTGCGTGACATGATGCGGATATCCGGGGACCACTATGCGCGACAGACTAGCCATTGTGTCATGCTGCAAGACGATGTCATGATTGTCAATAAAAACATAGTGTATGTCAGCAGATGTTTTGTACTTGGTGAGGGTCACCACAAAAATCTATTCACTCGCTCCTACTGCTTCTGAATCCGCTAAGGGAGTTTGAACGTGAACCACTCTGCGTTCGTTGTACGTGATTGACTCATCGAATGCATCAGTATATCGAGGCAATGCGTCACTACAGGTGTGGTGAGCCGTATGGTAGAAATTGCGGAGGATGAATTCGAAGAAATGAAAAGGGATAAGCGGTGCAGTCACAGGAATCCTGCAATTTTCGTACTGCCCCAAAGTGAGGTGGGATCTTGGATGCACCAGGTCTTTGTGGATTTCTCCTCTTATGTCAAAGTCGAAGCGTAAAGGGAACGGAACAATATTTTTGGCAACTATGTCGGCGTAGATCTCGTCTTGCAGGTAGACATCTGGATTGTTTTGGAATTCCTCCAGATCGGGTGAAGGGAAGAATGCGAGCCGATGACGTTCCAGGCGACCTCCACTGAAAGCATACATTATTTGGATCATTGCACCGTCAATCATTTTGACCAGATAAGCCCTTTCCTTCGCTAAGCGTCGGTAGATTTCCACATACGAGATGTTTTTCATAGCCACAGAGAATCGTTCCGCCGCGGGGAAGGTAATCTCTACCGAACCGGCTGGCCGGTGTCTTTCGAACGGAAAATTCTGATCAGTTGATAAGCCAAACTCGATTAACTTTTTCAAGAGTTCGTCAATCTGGTTTTTGATCTGGCTTGCAGTGAGCATCACTCTTATTTTTTTTTCATAAGTAGGGTTTCGAGTTTTTGAATTATGTCTTCATCTAAATCCTGAGAATCAATAATGCCAGCCTCCAGATCCTGAACTAGACCGGCCAGTCCTTCTTTCCTTTTTTTCAGTCGTTTTCTTTCTTCTAAACTCATGTCTCGGTGGACCATTCGCAGTTTCTTTCTTTCTTCCTCAGTCGGATACCGGAAACGCAACTCAAATTGATTTCTCTTCAATGTACGGAACTCATCCGCAAGCCTGTCCATGGCTTCACCGATACCCAGAACTCTAACCCAAGCCTTGCTGCGTGTCATGGCGGTAAAAAGACGATTTCTGATGCTGGCCAAATTGGATGAAGCCGACTGGCAGTCCTGTGCGTTGACAATATAGACCATTGCCGCTTCATTGCCTTTCGCTCGGTAGATCCCAGTGAACGTGACAGATTTGACGCCTGTTTGGAAGAATATGTCTGGATCCGTATCGACGCCCGCCAAATGGGAATTGATTCCAATCTCATATAATTTCTTGCGAATAGGCCCCACTTTTCCCCTTGTCGTCAATGGATCTGGATTGATGACCACGATGTCGTCGTGGCGCAGTTCATCCTCTTCAAGATTCTTGCGTATTTGTTCCACTAACCAGTCCGTTTGTTCGTCTTCGGACAGGAAGCTTTGGAACTGTACCAAATCCTCAATTGGCGAATGTTCTTCCAGGAATCCCGGGCTGGTTTCTAGGGTACGGGCAAGAGTAACCTCGGAGTCTTCCACGAGGCGCCCCTCCTCAACCACGTATCCCACCTCCTCCCACAAATTCGGATGATCAAACATTTGCACTAGGCCGGTGGTCAATCTTTTGGGCGGTTTCCTGTAAATTCCGAAACCCAAAGCATGGGCGGTCACCAAAACTGGTCGAGAATTGCGGTAACATTTCGGTAAAATTATATCCTTTTGCGCAGATCCCGTTGTAGAGACATCAAGCCTGACGCGAGGCGTCCCATCAGAATTCTTGCCAAAGATGTCCTCAGGAGATGGAAGTGATTCACCTGAAAGACTCTGTAATTCATCGTAAGCGTACACCAAGCGTTTTTTCTTACGAAGAAACTCGTAACAAAGCCGAATGAATTCAGGGGGAAAATCCTGTGCCTCGTCCACCAGAATGGCATCATATCGATGTTTTGGATTGGGTGTGTTCCTAAGCGCCTCTTCACATGCCCATTCGAATTCTCTCCCTCTGGCTTGACTTCTCGCCGAGCGGAAATCGTAGTAGGGCAAGTCATGAACTCGGCAGAATTGATGATAAATTCCGTCCCTCTTGGCGTGTCCGGGAGCTCCCCATGCATTGAGTACGAGAACGTTTTCCCAGTCTGGTTCTTCCCCAGCTTGTTCAATACAGAAAGTATTTATCAGCCTGTGAAATTGTCCTTTAAGAGAGCGGGTATGAAACGTTACAGCGATACGCCATTCCGGATGCTGAGCGTGCAAATAGGCTGCTTTCAGGGCCAAGACGATTGTCTTGCCTGATCCGGCTAGTCCTCTAATTCGCTGTACACCTTCCACGGTCTCCACCACGGCCGTTCCTTGTTGGGAATCCAAGGTCGCGATTGAATCCTCCAGGTGTTTTAATCTCATTCCACGAGAGTCTTCCTTCTCGACTACCCGCTTAGTTCGGCTTTTTCTAATCGAGGATATACTCTGGATAGCAGATAGGGTTTTGTCGAAAAGGTTCGCATCTTGCGGGTCCCACTCCTCCAATTCGTCGAGAGCACTTTCGAGACGTTTCTCGTTCGCTATCAGGTACTCTTGGTTTACGGGCAAATGGGAGACAGCCGGAGCGAAAGTCAGCGTTTGGATTGGAATCAGAAGATCGCGGCGCTTCACCAATTCACGGTGCGCCTTCAGCTTCGCTTCCAACAAATTGGCTGCTTGGTCTTGGCGATTCTTCCAGTCCTGTATATCTCTTCCTTCGACTAGATCGAAAATGACCAAACCTTTTTCGGGTGTGATCAACAATGCATCAATGGAGAGCCTTCCTTCTGGAGTGCCGATGATCGGATATCCCACGAACAATTGTCCGGTGAGATTTGACTGCTTCCGAAAGAATTTGACCAGAAGTTCGGTTGCCACAGGTTTATCATTGGTTCCACGGATGATGGTTACTGACATCTAACATCTCCGTCATGAGCCAGGGTTGAGTGACTTGCTCATTGTCGTAGTCCTTATCGTCAGATCCTGGGTGGTCACGCAGGTCATTTCAGGTCGAATCGGAATTCGTGTCCGACGCCACGCTAGATGTCGGGATATCTGGCTTGATGTGCACCCCATCTTTCCGACAGAAATCCTCACCGAAACGGGCAAAAGTATACAGGACAAGACCATTTCCGTCACGTAAAAAGGCGAATTTTCGGAAAACAACTGTTCATTTACGGCAGAGATGGCAACGAGGCGTAGAATCATCTCCGTCTACTGGGAAAGAGCTAAGGTGAATGAAGGGGTCACCCATTAAAAGGCACGAGTCAAGGAAAAATAGTACCCCATCGCAACGAAACCACTGTTTCCTTGCCGAGCTTCGGTTCATTTGAGTACTGCGCCGGCCGAAGCCTCCTCTTCACCTATTCCTGGATTTCGGGTTTTCGTGTCGGTGATAGATACTTCACCGCACCAGTCACCCATCAGGATCAAGGGATCTCCGCTCTCGCAGAATTCCCCCTTCCGCTCTCGGCGGACCAGAAAACCGTCGGTACCATGCCGTGTCCAAGTGTTTTGGATATCTGGGATATCTGGGGACATACATTTGGTTATTTCTCAGATGGACGCTTGCGGGGTCTTCCGGGTCTTTCTTTGCCCAGGTTCCGACCTGTGATCTTCTCGACCCTTGCCGCAAACGCTCCATCTTCGGCCGGGCGACCGGCCCGTGCCCGTTTTCGGAGCGTGCTCAACCGACCGTCGTCACAGGAGACCAGCAATCGCTCCCAATCCTCGACAAGTTGCACGAGGGTTTACGGTGAAGATTTCTTCGGGAATTGGCTCCTGAATTTGGATTTGGATACTCCCGGCACCTAGGAACTTGAGGCAACGTCCGGATCCCCTGCGTAGTGCGATGGTACGTCCGAACCCCTAATATCTGTGGACATACACCTGTTGCCTTCCATGATGGACCCTTAGGAGATCTTCCGGGCTTTCCTTTGCTCAGGTCCCGACCCGGATCTTCTCGACCCTTGCCGTACGCCGCATCTCCGGCCGGGCGACCGGACCGTACCGGATTCTGTTCCACATTACGCGCTGCACGATTCCTCATGAAACACCTTCATAGACCGAACACCACGCTGCGTATTAGACGAGCCACTGTGTCACGCTGCATGAAAATCTCATGACTGCCAAGAAAAACCAGTGTATGTCACAAGATATCACGTTCAAAGAGGCCGAACATTGCTTGGATGAATTGGAGCAGGGCTTGGTGAATGAAATCCCGGCTGAAGAGGTGCTTCGCCGGGCTGAGGCCGCCATCTCGTGATGCTGATCCGATTTCATTGGCTCTCCAATGGTTTCAAGGGTATTCTGTACGAAAACAAGGGGCGAGAGGAAATCCATGAGAGCAAAAGTGACCAAACGCGGTCTTCTTATTCCCAAGGAAATGCTTGCGGGCGCCGAAGAGGTGGAGATCCGAAAGGAGAATCATCGGATTGTCATCTCACCGCTGATTGAGAGCGACCCTATTCATGAGCTTGGTAAACACCCAGTGGAGTGCGGCGTATCGGATGCGTCTGAACATCATGACGGCTATCTTTACGGCGTCAGGTCATGAAAAGGCTGTTCTTGGATACCGGCTTCCTCATAGCATTGGAAGCATCGGGCGATGAACACCATGAGACGGCGCAGGCTCACTGGAATAGTCTGGACACGCCGCTGCCTGTACAGATAGCGACCAGCTATGTATTCGATGAGGTGGTTACCTTCTTCAACAATAGACACCGTCACTCTAAGGCAGTGGAAATCGGAAATATTCTGTTGGAAAGCACGTCGGTGAAAATGGTCCACATTGACGAAGCTCTCTTTCACGAAGCGTGGCGGTACTTCCGCCAGCACTCGGACAAATCGTATTCTCTTACGGATTGTGCATCCTTCGTCGTGATGAAACGATTTCGAATCCGAACGGCTCTAGCTTTTGATAAGCATTTCACACAGGCAGGATTCGATCAGAAGCCTGAAATTGTGCAGTGAGGCTTGACATCTTTGGATTTGAGCGTGAAAAGGGCCGGGAAAGGGCCGAAAAGCACGCATTCATTATGGGGCGTTGTCCATCATGCGATTCTACATGGGAACTGTGGCCGGGGTGTTTTCCGGCAAGACTGAGGAACGACTCGGAGGCCCGGGCAATGATCGCCCTTCCGATTTGACATGAAGATGACCGGTCCCTGACCGACCGCGGCAAGTGATCCGAGCAGCCTCAGCCAAGCGGTCAATCGTCTGCGCAGGCGTTCGGAATCGCATCCCCGTCTGAAGGCAAAACTTGAGAAGGTAAGAGAAGACCTGGCGCAAATAGAAATATGTCAAGCCTTTTATGGGTGACCCCAGTCACAGTCACCAGTCAGTCAGAGGGTTAGCCTGAGCCCCACTCCAGTACCTGCCGGGCCTTGAACAGTGATGTTCTCTGAATGTCCGGAACTGAATCATGGTACAATTCGAATCCTCTCAACAGCCTTACGAGCTAGACCGTCTAATCCCCAATTCCTCCAGGAGAAAGTTCACGAATTCGTGCGAATCCCTCTTCAGGAAGTCCCTCTCTTCGGGTTCCTCCGGTGCCATGAAGTCTGCCACGAATTTTGGTCCTTCCGAGTACAAATGAGAAAAGCATTTCGCAAGGATGTCCAATCCTTCCCGGACCAGCCCAATTTCCATACACGGCTTAAATTCATCAGCCAGTTCTGCAAGATCGCCGGGATAGTTTTTCAGTCGGTGATAAATGTCGTAAGCGTCTTTCCTTTCCCGTCTATCCCACAACGACAGACTCTTAAGGATTAGGAAGGGAACGGTCGATGCCACCTGAACCGACACAACGCCTCTCTCGCCGTCCGGAAGCTCTCCCTCTATTTCTCTTTCGACAGTGTGAGCAAACGCGAAGTCGCCGCCTTTCAGCGTCAGGGCATCAGCACCATGAATCGTACGGTAAGTCCCGCCGGAAGAATTCTCTGAGGTCTCAGGAGTGAGCAAGTCTACTCCGACCCCGACCGGCCCGATATCGGTGATGACTGTTCTGTGATATTGAAAGCGCTCCTTGCCTTGCTGATAGCCGTTTGAAGTGAGGGCTTCCATAAGTGTAGTTTCTTTGTGCCCGCCTATCTTTGGAACGTCCAATAACAGATCGACGTCTACTGTTCCGCAATGGGGCAAGATGCCTCTGGACGGTAAGAGATCGGCCGCCCAGCCACCTATGACCACCACTGACGCGCCGTGATCTTTGAGTAATCTGATTGCCTCAAGCAGTACGCGTCGTGCTGCCTCGACAGCGTGGACTTCCGGCTCTACCATGATGGTCGAATCACCCTTTCCATAAGCTCTTTGGCGGCTTCCTCGCCTCTGCCTCGCTCGCCCACAAGATCCAGATAGACTTGTATGGGAGAGGCCACCTGAATTCCATTCAGATCACGAGAACCGTAATATACTCCCTCGTCGTAGGGGGTTAACAAAGTCACATTGGCTCCACTGGTCACTTTCTTGAGATTAAGGAAATCCGCCGGGTCTTCGCGGCTCTCATCCACGTAAGCCATCATCTTGGAATAACGCACAAATGGAGCCATTCGGTCTGCGCCTGAAAACCCGGTCAACGCATACTTGATCCCCCTTTTCGATAATATCTCTGCTACGCCGGCTTCGAGTCCCGGAATCGTTTTTATGGAATAGAAGTTGCGTACTCTATTCCTGCGGTATGTATAATTGTCGGCCCAATTGGTCAGTAGAGCCTCAGGGTTGACCAACCTCACGCCCTTCTCTCCCTGTACTATCCATTCCCGGTCGGCGAGGATACTTTTCACTTTAGCAACTAAACCGAGGCTTACTCGGGCTTCCTCCGATAGTGCTTGAAGCCTCCACGCTATCTTTGGATTCGACAGAAGTACCCGTAGGATCCGAGTCGCCTTGGGGGAATACAGGGACCGTAATTCCCTCTTGTCCGAAAAAGGATTAGGATGACCTGTCTTCTCGATATAGACTTGCCCGAAAGAGAGATGGCAATTCCCCGCGAGGTCCAAATATCCAATTCCCTCGTGGGTGCATACTTGCGCTGCCTTCGGAGATATGTAAGGTGCAGCAAATACCGGATACACGTGTGGATACTTGTCTCTGTATCGCAAGAGCTGGTTTACCGCATTTCTGGCTATTCGTGGTTGTCCCACGGGTTTGCATTCGATGATGATCCATTTTTCCCCATCGGGTAAGTTCACTCTTGCCACGAGATCCGGTTTCATATCAACCCGATCCGGCTCGGAAATTATTGACATACCTTTCACGAACGGCACGTTCTCCAGACATCCTTTGAGAGCCTCAACGGTTTTTTGCTCTAAGTGCTTTCCGGCTATTTTCACTATGAGGACTCCCTTCACCGGATGGTGAAACCATTGATGAGAGTACAGTAACCTGGTCCTGGTAAATCTTCAACCAAAATATTGTTTTCACCAAACGGTGAAAAATGAAATATTAGTGAAAATATTTCGCCCGTGCCCGGAAAGCCTCAGAAATTCCTAAGGACCATGTTTCAGAAACCCAAGGATTGATGTACCTCTCGTGCCGGTGACCGCAGCCGGGACCAGGGCCTATAGCGAACCATTTTGAACTGCTCTCCAAACTGCGGATATCCGGGGACATACACCTGCTTTCTTTCCAAAGATGGACGCTTACGAGGTGTTCCTTTGCTCAGGTCCCGACCCGTGATCTTCTCTACACTTGCCTCAAACGCTGCATCTCCGGTAGGGCGACAGGCCCGCACCGGACTCTGTTTCACATAACGCGCTGCCCGATTCTTCATGACGTTCATGGAGCGGTTACGTATTCTTGAGAACACGCGGCAGAGTTCCGGCGCTGACAAGACAGGCACAGTTTCCGTTAATTGTCACCGTACTTCCTCCGTGGAGTACTACTCCCCCGATCGGGGAGAATTCTCCGTCTCACAGGTGAGGGCTTCCCGGTTCCATATCCGTTGGCTAATCAGGTCTCCCTGCCGAAGATCACAGCGGTCCTTGGCGCAGACAGGGCAGTCCGGATCCTCGCACGGATCCAAGTGGATCAGAACATCCGCTTGCCCGCCCAAGTGGTCGGACAAGATGATCTCCAGGTCCTTGACTTCCTTGTGCGCGGCATCCAACGGAATGTCTCTCGGCAGGGTAAGATGGAAGTCTACCTGCACTCTTTTCCCGGATCGTTTGGCCCGAAGCCTGTGCACGTCAATCCACAGGTCCCTGCGGCTGCTTGAAAGTAGAGCGCAGATTTCTTCCAGGAGGGCCGGATCGGAAGCGTCCATCAAGCCGCCGAAGGCCGTGCGAACGAGTTTGAATCCCGACACAACGATCTGAATCCCCACGATACAGGCCACGATGCCGTCGAGGCGATACCAACCCGTCAGTTGTACCAGCACCAGCCCGATCAGTACACCTCCGGACGTGTACGCGTCGGTCATAATATGCTTCCCGTCGGCCTCGAGGACGAGTGAGCCCGTTCGCTTCCCGATCCGGATAAGAGCTACTGCAAGGATGAGATTCACCAGCCCCGCTCCCACCAGTATGGACAGTCCCGACTGAAGATGCGGCAGTCCATGAGGCGTGAGTATCTGGCGAACCCCTTCAGCGAAGATTCCCATAGCGGCCAAGATGATGAGTGCACCTTCAAAGCCGGCGGAAAAGTACTCTATTTTTCCATGACCATAGGGATGGCTTGTATCGGGAGGCCTCGCGGAAATCCAAAGACTCACCAGGGCAAAACCGCTCGCGACGATGTTGATGATGGATTCCAGGGCATCCGAAAGTATCGCGGAGGAGTTGGTGATCCGGAACGCATAGAACTTCATTGCCATGACCGCAAGACCGACCGCAAGCGCCGCACACATGGCACTCATTTCGGTCTTAAAGCTCGCGGATACATCCTGCCTGCTTTGTAACGGGTGACCGGCTTTTTTCGGGGAATCGGCCGAATGCATCCCTCCTCCTTCAGGCACTCGTTTGACTATGATTTCTCAAGTAATCATTCATGCCGGCGTCCATGACTTGGTGGCGGAGCATTGCTGCCCCTACTCGACGTCTTTGTTGCCGATGATTTGAACGGCCAGCGACCTCTCCCTCGACCTGTTGTCAAAATCCAGGAATACCACCTGCTGCCACGTGCCCAAGCAAAGTTTTCCGTCCATCACCGGTATGCCGAGCGAAGGCTTCATCAACGCGGCACGCACATGCGAGAACCCGTTGCCGTCCCCCCACCGGAGATTATGAGCGTACTCCTTGTCCGTGGGCGCGATCAGTTCGAGAGCTTCCTTCAGGTCGTTTATCACGCCCGATTCGAACTCGATTGTGGTGACGGCCCCGGTGGAACCCGAGATCATTACGGTAAGGAGACCCTGGACCACTCCTGATTCTCGAACCTGTTCAACCAGTGCCGGGGTGATGTCCTTGCAGTCACAGAATCCGTGGGTTGAAAGCGTGATTTTGCTGTTGTGAACGATCATGATCGAACTCCTTTGCACTCAGCCGTACCGATCACGGTTGCCGGCATGCCTGCGAAGACACAACGAAGCCGGATTCCGGTCCACATGAATAGTATCACGACCACGGCAGGCAGCCAACGGCGAAACCCTTAGGCGATGGGGGCAGGCTTGAAACCTTCTCTTGCGGCGATTTCCCGAGCTTGTCCTGCGGCCGAAACTCTGGTAAGTACAACGTTTGGGTTTGTGGGTCGTCTTCCTAAGGCCGTGCCGTTCTACCGGCAGACGAATTTCCCGGCGGAGGGAGAGCACATTGAACACGACGCCCGCGGCCGGCGTGTAATCACATGAGATGCACGCAGTATGACTTGTGGCCCGACTTGTATATCCTTCAAAAAACCGAGGTCTTGAATCATGATCCCCAAAAGAATCCTTGTCTGTACCGACTTCTCGGAGAATTCGGTTCCCGCGCGAATACTCGCGATAGAATACGCGAAGGCCTTCGGCGCGGAACTTGATATTCTGCATGTGGTGAACTCTCGCCTTGTCGGCTATCCTGATTTTTCTCTGAGAATCCCCGAGGAATTTGCCCTGGTTCAAGAGCACATCCGCCAAGGAGTGGACGAGGAGCTTGAACTTATCGGAAATGACTGTATGCGAGAGATCGAACAGGTAAATGTCTATTCCAGAACAGGATCCCCGGTAGAGGAGATCGTGAAGTTTGCCAATGAGGAGTCCATTGGACTCATCGTCATGGGGACCCACGGGTGGACCGGAGCGCGTCATCTTATCGTTGGAAGTATTGCGGAAAACGTCGTGCGGCACGCCGAATGTCCGGTGCTTACCGTGAGATCGACCAACGAACCTTGAGACGAGTCTCCAAGACGCCGCACATCCGAGTCCGATTTCAGACGGTATGTGATCGTTACGTGTTTACCTGGAAGTCCTTGGACATGTGGCCATGCCCGGGTACTCGATGGGGGGGTTTGGCCCCCAATTATGCCCCGCGTCCCGCGGGGTCTTCATGCCCAATCTCCGAGGCGAAGCCCCGGAGTGCCTACAGTGGCGAGGTATTTCATGATTCGTTGTGGCTTGTTAACATCTCGGAGCAATGGATATTGACATGAAGGCACTCGTATTTGACGGCGAACTCAAGATCCAGGATGTTCCCAATCCCGAACCCGGCGATGGGGAGGCTTTGGTGCGGGTGTCCATGGCCGGCATCTGCAATACGGACGTCGAGATCTGTAAAGGATACATGGACTTCCACGGAACTCCGGGTCACGAGTTCGTCGGCATTGTCGAGAAATCACCCGTCCCGGAGCTGGTCGGCACGCGCGTCGTGGGTGAAATCAACGCCGGATGCGGCGAATGTCCAATGTGTCGCAAAGGGATGGAGAGGCATTGTGCACAAAGAGACGTCCTCGGAATTCTCAATAGGGACGGCGCCTTTGCGGAATACCTCGCCTTACCCGCTTCCAATCTCGTGGAGGTCCCGGAAAGCCTTTCGGATGAGAAGGCGGTGTTCACGGAACCTCTCGCAGCGGCCTTGGAGATTCTTGAACAAGTCCACATCCGTCCCGCGGATCGGGTGATGGTCATCGGTGACGGGAAGCTGGGACTCTTGATCGGCATGGTACTCCGACTGACCGGTTGCGATCTCTTGTTGGTCGGCAAACACCCGGAAAAGCTTCGCCTGTTCGAACGGATGGGTGGATCGACAATGACTCTGCAGGAACTGGGCGAGCATGCCGACCTGTTTGACGTTGTTGTTGAGGCATCGGGCCGGCCGGCGGGATGGGAGCTTGCAATGAGTCGAGTCAAGCCTCGTGGATTCTTGGTCTTGAAAAGCACGTATCACGGGAGTTTTGATTTCAACCCGGCACCGCTCGTTATCAACGAAATAACGGTGGTCGGATCCAGGTGCGGCCTGTTTGAACCCGCACTGAGGCTCTTGGAAAGGCACCTGGTCGATCCCACACCTTTGATACATGAGGTCGTGCCGTTCCATCGGGGAAAAGAGGCATTCAGGTTGTCTCAACACCCGGGCGTGTTCAAAGTTCTGCTGAAATTCTAACGGATAGGGGATTTGGCATTGATTTTTGCGTGAACCAAAGCTAAAATAACCAATCCGAGGTGAATTCATGAAACGCGTCATAACAGTCTTCGTTACCGCCCTTATGGCATTGGTTCTGCTATCTTACGCCGCGTTCGCGGAGAATTTTCCGAATGCCGCCTCGGCGTCCCCCGGCGACTCAAGGCTGACCAAAGCACAGATGCAACAACAGATGTACTATGGGTACGTCCCCCCCGCACCGATTCGCCATACTTGGCCCGGCGGGTACCGCAACATCTTTCACGAGCTGTTCAACACCCTGTCGGAGCACATCCTCGGCCAGTACTAAGTACTCCGATTCATTAGTTTGGTCGCGTATAGCCCCCCCCGTTCCCAATTACAGCCGCCTTACACGAGAAACCTCCAGGCATGGAAGCCCGGATGGTGAAAGACTTTCACGAAGCACTCTCTTGAACGTGAGGCGCTCGTCCCTATCGAGGTAGGACGGCGGGTTACCCGCACCGCCCCCTCACAGATCCCGGCGTGCGGTTTTCCCGCACCGGGCTCTTCGCGACCGCTCACTCCCGCATCGAGACGGGGCTCAGAACAAGCTGGTCTGGCGGAGCACTGGGCGTTCCGTAATCCGGGGACGCTCTACCTTGAAGTACCGGAGCATGGCAGTGAAGCCCTCCCAACGGTAGCTCCGGCGCTGGCTGCGCCTGTTCAGCCACTTGAAGAGGAGACGCATGGACTGATTGAAGAACGTCCGTAAGCTCGCAAAGTTCCCGATGACCCCATAGTAGTTCCAGTAGCCACGATACTTGGCGTTCAGGGTGGCGAGCAACGTCCGCATCCGGCGGTGACGCTCCCGGCGAATCCATGCGGTGAAGTTGGCTAAGGATGCCCGAAGTTTCTTGCGCGAAGTCCGACGGCTGACCGTGCGGCCACCGGTGCGGGTCTTGCGCCAGCGAAACTCAAAGCCGAGAAACTCAAAGGTCCCATTGCCCTCCAGATCATACTGAGAAAAGCGCAGGATGCGAGTCTTGTCCCCAGCAACTGTCAGCCCAAATTTGGACAGCCTCTGTCCGAGCTGTGCGTAGAATCGCTCAGCATCGGCTCGTGCCTGAAATGCACAGACAAAATCATCCGCAAAACGAATGATCATCGCACTGCCTCGACATGAAGGGTTGACCTTGACGGAAAACCACAGGTCCAGGGCATAGTGCAGGTAGATGTTGGCCAGGACGGGAGAGACAATCCCTCCCTGCGGTGTGCCCGTTACCGGGTGCACTACCTGACCGTCGGTCTCCAGAATGCCTGCCTTGAGCCATTTACCGATCAAGCGGAGAAACGGTTTATCATCAATGCGCTCCTCAAGCATCCGCATCAACCAGTTGTGATCGATGTGGTCGAAGAACCCTTGGATGTCCGCCTCGACAACCCAACCGTATCTCCCGAATCGCAGATCTCGTGTAAGGTCTCGTACTGCGTCCGATGGACTGCGCACAGGCCGATACCCATAACTGAATCCGAGAAAGTCCTGCTCGTAAATGGCCTCCAGAATCTTGGCCACTGCAAGCTGCACGAGCTTGTCCTCAGTGGCTGGGATTCCCAGAGGGCGAAGCTTCCCATTAAGCTTGGGAATGTAACGCCTGCGAACCAACTTGGCATGGTACCGCTTCCGTTTCAGTCGCTCCACAAGGTCATGGACGTTGGAGTCCAGGTCTGTCCCATACTCGCGGTATTTGACCCTATCTACGCCTGGTGCCGCATCCTTTCGGAGGTATTGCCAACACCATTTGAGATTTGCCTCATTGAGCATCCCATACAGATTGCGGAATCGGTGCCGCTTGTGGCTTGCCGCTCGATTTGCTATTCCCCACAGTGAGGTTTGCACGAAGTGTTCCAGCCTTTCATATCCGGTTCGTGTTCCCTTTGCAGGCTACGCGGTCGCGTCGCCCCCTTCCCCGTGATGGCATTGCCCTGCGCGGGTATTATGAGGCGATCTGACTCCTCCCGGCCCATCGGGTGCCCTCCTTTTTCGTTGGTACACCCTACCCTCTTGCGAGGGAGACCAGGGGGCCTCCCAGGTTCCTGACATCTCTGTTCCTGCGTGCCACGCTCTAAGACCCCGACAGGCCCTCCAGGATCTCACCATGTCGATCCCTTTGTGTTGGCTTCCGGACCACCAACGCCGTCGCCACCTGCTTTACTATCCTTACGAGGCTGAATTGCTTTAGGGAGAGGCCTCCCTTGCGGCCCACAGGATTCTCTGTGTACGCTTCGGACATTTCGTTCGTTTGCCCTACATTGCATCCTCCTAATGTCCGCAACACTCGATACGGGCGGCTGATTAGACCTTACCCGACGGGGACTTGCACCCCGCAAGAAGATGCCAAGCTTTGCCTGGCGCACTGGTGGTTCATTCTTTCTTCAAGGTCTTCCGGGCAAAGGGTTACTATGCCGTAAGTACATCGTTGGCTGTTCTTCCGTTCTCTCTGTCCCCGTCTATTTCGATCTTTTCGGCATCCATGTAGCCCTGCTGATATGCCCGTGCACTCACGGCCCGGGTCCGACCGTACTCCCTGCGTACATGTTGGAAGGTTCTCTGCATGTAATCCTGAATCATCTGTTCCTTTGCGAGGACGAGATCCTTGCAGGCTTCCTCTTCTTGGGCCTTGATGTGTTCCGTGCTTTCTTGCAAGCGTTCGCCGATCCTCGCCACTGCTCCACCGAGATACGCATATCGCAAAGACGCGGTGTGCCAACCTCTGTGCTCACGCTTCAGTCGAGGCAGCGCTTTGTCGGAAAGTTCGTTGAGCTCTCTGGTCAGAAAATGAAACGTAGAAGCGGCCACCTCGGCATCGGTCTTGGTTCCGATGAAGCTCAACAGGGGCTTCGTTCCTCTACTCCGGCGGACCATGGCCTGGCACTCGAACGCATGCGATACATGGATGATCAGCCCCTTGATCCAATTGCGGAGAACGCTGCCGGCGTCCACAAAGGCCTCGCAGACGTCCAGGGAATTCTTCATCTCTTCGGGCGGCACGTCGGCCAATCCCATATTGTGCCGGGACAGCAGTTCCCGTGCCTTGGCTGCGGCAAGGGCCGCTTCGTTTTCATTTGATGATTTCGCCAGCTCAAAGAGCTTACGCACTTTGGAAACAACTTCATCCTTGGTCATCACGTAACCTCGTATTTCTCCCGGCAAGCTGATTCGTATAGGCTGTTTCGCATATATCAGAAACCGCAGCGAGTCAAGCCATAATCCACCACCTCACAATTAGGGTCAGCCGTTCCGGGCTCTTTTCGCCCACTTCCAAGAAAGTAGCTTGGAGAGGGAAGAAGGGGAGGCCTCAACCAACCTAAGTGCTCCTTGGCTCAAACGCGGTGACGTATTCCCGGCCGTTCGTTGACAATGGAGAACGGCGAACGGTATGGTGGTGTCTATGTCCGCGGCACAAGGCCTAAGGTGAGCGTGTATATTGTATTCCGAGAAGTAAGTGCGTGTTCGCGCGAAAGACAATCAGACCGGGCGCCGGCTGAAATGCCCCTTTTTTGTTGAACTGCGGTCAGGCTTCCGAATGTCCCAAGAATATGAGGGAGGTGCGCCATGATGCTGCAGGAACTGTATGAGGCACTCTCGAAGAATCCTCCGGATAAGAATGCCGTCATTTTCCGGGATGAATCACACACCTACCGACAGTTCGTGCACGCCGTCAAGGATCACGTCAACGCATTGACTCGGCTTGGGATCGGATACGGCGATCGAGTCGGACTCTTTCTCGGGAATCGCCCCGAATTGATCGAATTGTATTTTGCATGCTTTGTCATAGGCGCTGTGGCAGTCCCTTTGAACGATCGTTTTCAGACCCCCGAGGTCGTCTACGCGTGCGGCAAGTGTGGTCCCGGGCTTCTCATCGTGGATGCGGATCGACTTCCGCGAGCCAAGGGGGTGGTTTCCGCAGTCTCCTCTCTGGAAAACCTTTTCGTCGTCGACCCTCAAGCGTCGGACGATGCGAATTCCCGGCCGCAAGTAATCAAGAATTCCGATCCTGTAGATCTCCCCGTACTCCCGGACGATCCCGATCATCCCGCACTCGTCATGTTCACGTCGGGAAGCACGAGTAAGCCGAAAGGCGTGACGCACACCCACAGATCGATTCTCTCCACGGTGAAGAGCAGACACCGGACTCAAGAACTGGGGGAAACGGACATCAGCCTTGTCGCTACCGGTATATGTCACGTTGGCGGAAGCCTGGGAATGTCATTGCCGACACTTCATGCGGGAGGCACCGTGGTCATCATGGAACAGTTCGATCCGGGCTCCTATCTCCGAGCCGTAGAGTCGTAGAGCCGTAAATTCTTGCCGGAATCCAAGGTCTGGTTCGATGTAGTATTTGTGTGGACGGAGGGGAAGGATGAGCGGCAAATTTTCATGAACGAAACCAGTGGGGTCGTCCATAAGCAAGAGTTTTTCCTTGCAGATAACAGTTGCAAAGGTTCAGGCAAGAAATGGCGACAGCCAACTCTTGCCCGATCCTTAGCTAATTCAGAATCAAATTACCAGCGGGATCTTCCGCCGCTGTTCCCGCCGCCTCTGGAATCGTTCCTGGGTTTAGCCTCGTTTACCTTCAGGCTTCGGCCCCCGAATTCTTTGGAATCCAGTTCCTGTATGGCCTTGAGACCTTCCTCCCGGTTGCTCATTTCGATGAATCCGAATCCCCGAGACCGGTTGGTAAATTGGTCGACGATGACTTTGGCGGACTCCACTTCCCCGTAGGTGGCAAACAGGCCCTTGAGATCTGCCTCGTTGGAATCGAAGGACAGGTTTCCAACATAAATGTTAATACTCATTCTCTAGCTCCTTTAGAAAAAAGCACGCCACGCGTCTTGCTTGCGAGAGTGCGTTGACAGATACGAACAATGGCTGTTTGTGAACGGGGATAAACCGGATTGCATTACGGCGTGAAGTCCTCGGCACGGATGCCTATGTTCCAGGATCTTAATCCTTGTATGACGCCCGTAATCCTTGGTTAAAGGTCGACTGGAGAAATACAAGTTAAGGTACGACGCTAAGAATAAGCCCGGAAGCTTTGTTTGTCAAGCGATTAGGCAGTTACTTGAGATTTTCTTTGAGTCGATCTAGTCCGGTCTTGATGTTTGCCGGGACTTTTTTGGCGTTTCTTCGTCTTCTTTCTCCAGTGCCGCCGGGCGAAGGTTGCGTGATGTTGTCCGGCACTGGATCAGGTTTGTCTAAATACTCCGTTGCACAAGTACGGTAACGAATCAAGAGACCCCACCCCAGCCCACACCGTCAATGGGGAGTGAGAACTTCCCCCCGTTGACGGGGGATCAGAGGGGGGGCGGGGACGACGGATCTCAAACGTCGAATCCATGCATCCGCTACACGGCCAAAAAGCGTGACCGTATTTATGAAACCGACTATTCAATAAGGCCAATACGTACTGGAAGAAGTGCCCCTTGAGTGTCGATGAGCAAAACCGGCCGCTTCACACTTGTTCCCTGATGCGAACCAACTCGATCAGGATCTGAAACTCTCCCATGCCGGCCACGGAAATATTCGAGATTTCGAAACCTGCCAGATATTCGCCCGAGGGATCTTTGCTCACCCACCTGCACAGGGCATCAAGTGCGAATGCGGCGTATTCCCCGAATTCATCTCCCCCGATTACGAGAGTTTTGGTTTCTCCTACTTCCGCTTTGATTCCCCTTGCTCCTATGCCGCGCTCGTTCAGGTCACGGATGGTCCCTCTCATCCCGGGATTGTTCATCTCGTAAATAGGCGCGTCGAAATCCAGCTTGAGTCGTTTTGACGCGCGGAGTTGACCCGCCACCAGCTCATCACCTTCTGAACAGATCTTGCCGTAGGCTTCCTGCCATTTCAACGCGCCGGAACTTACAAGACTCATGATTACCCATCGCAGTGCACGAAGAGAAAGGTGGTATTTTTCCATGAGTTCCGAGCGGCCTATGCCTGATTTGATGTCCTGCACAATCTCCTGCTCGTGAATTACGATCTTGGTGGGCACCGTACCCTGCGAGGTGGGCCGGCGGAGTAATCCGGCTCGATCCACCTCTGCGAAAAGAGCCGCCAGACCCTTCTCGGACAGCCCATGTTTTCTCATGAGATCTTCGTCACTCAGGCCCGACCTTATGTCTCCGATCACCTCGGATGAGTTCAAATTCTTGAGCAAACCGACGTCTCCAAGCTTCTTGAATAAGATCTGCAATTCTTTGGATGAAAGCTTGTATCTTTCCATCAATGCCAAATCGCTTGCGCCTGATCTGATGTCTTCAAGAACGGGCCTGGCCCTTATCAACTTTTTCTTCATTGTCAAATCCTTGTCATGGCCCTTGCTTTGCCGTTCGGATTTCCCCGCAACAAGCAATGAGCATATCCGGCTTCGCAGACCGTTTCATTCCCGGACAGAGGCCCGGTAAGTAATGGTCTCGGTTCAGCCAAAATATCTTGATAACAAGCTATTATACTATTTTGGACACGAAGGCCGGCGAAATGGGGGGAGCGGGGAATCCGGTAGAAGCAAGAATGCCGGCACGAACCTACGCTCAGACCCTACAATACGTGATTACTCCCGGATCGTCAGCACGCTGATAAGCTTGCACAACTGTTCCATGCCCAGCTCCGATATGTCCGTGATCTCGAATCCGGCCACTTGCTCACCATCGGGATCTTCTCTTCGTATCCACAGGCATCTTGCTTCGAACACGAATGGGTAAATGTCGTAAAACTCGTCGGGTCGGATAAGGAGATTCTTGATTTCTTCCGGTTGGACGTCGAATCCGGATATTTGCAGTCCCCTTTCCGTGATGTCATCTATGTAGCCCTGAACAAGGAGACTTTGTGCTTCATAGACAGGTACGGGAAATGCCAGATAATTCCGCGCAAGAAGTCGGACTCCTTCCACGGCTATGGGGCTCTCATAGGTTGTCGGACGCCCTTGAAGGTCCGACGGTACGAGAATCTCGGCATCGACAAGCTTGGTGAAAGCCTTCCGAAGACCGACACTTGTGAGCTTGTATTTGTTCTTCAACTGTGCATCCGTCGCGCCGGATTGGACGTCCTCCACGAATGAACGTATTTTGATCCGCCTATTTGCCATGCTCACACACCCGTTGTTTCTTGCTGATTCACGCCAATCATGTCCTGATTGTTCCGATCCGGCCTGTCCTGATACCAACGCGCCGTGATGTGAAGCCGTCGTTTCTTGTAAACACCTTCCCCGACGCGAACCCGAAAGTCCGAATGATCAAGAGCCCACAACCGTTATGGGGGCCGGGATGAACGTCATTGCGAATAGTATTATGGCTATCCAACCCATGACACGCGCGTTTCGATCGAGCGGCATGTAGGGATCCAAAGGCGGCGGGTGCCGCAGGCCGATGAACATTGCCAGAGTTCCGAACAGAAGCCAACCCAACCACAGCCAAATGCCCAGGGGAACGAGACACGCGAACACGGCAAAACTGACGATCCGAGCTCGCCGCGGACCTAAGAGGGCATAGAGCACATGACCGCCGTCGAGTTGTCCCATTGGAAGCAAGTTGAGGGCCGTGATGAAGAGACCGAACCATGCGGCCATGGCTGTTGGGTGTAAGAAAACGGTGGCGTGGTAGGGAAGTTCCCCGAACCTCAGAAACAAGAGCAGTTCCAGAATGATTGAGGTTCCAAAGTGTATTGCGCTGCCTTCCACCGGTCCGGTAACCGGTTTCACTTCCGAATACAGAGACCCGATCACCAGCAATGGAATGGCAACCAAGCTTCCCGCTATGGGACCCGACGCCCCCACTTCCATGAGGACTCTCTTGTTGGGGATGGGCGATCGAATCTTGATAAAGGCGCCGAATGTTCCCACAGGCGGGATGGCAGGGATGAAATACGGCGGGCTCACGTCGAGATATCGTCGTCTCGCCGCAATGTAATGCCCCATCTCATGCACAAACAATATCAACATGAGCGGCATGGAGAACACCCATCCTCCGAGAAAAAAGGAGAGCCAGGATTCGGAGGGGTCGTTGACGTACCACGCGCCGGCAAAAGTGGTCGTGCAAAGGGTAGTGATGAACAGCACTACGTTTATGATCCAGGATCTGTTCCTAATGGCGACATTCCTCCCAGCTTGTGTCTCTTAGAGCATGGATGTCTCTGTCATCTTTTCATGCCTGCTGAACTCGGCCCATACTTTTCCGCAGATGTATCGGTTCGTTGAACTGGCGATCGGGCTGAGCAACACGGAGCACTTCCTCAGGCGTAGTAATGCCGTTGAGCATTTTCCTAACGGCATTTTCCCACAAGGTGCTGAACTTCTTCTTCTTGGCCATTTCCTTGAGCGCCAACATGTCGGGCTTTTCCGTTATGATTTTTGCCACATCCTCGTCCACACCGACGACCTCGTAAACGCTCTCCCGCTTAAAATACCCCGTGTCTCGACACTGAAAACAGCCTCTGCCTCTCTTCAGTAAGATACGCTCGGGCCCCTCGAAGTTGAAACCGCGGTTGTTAAGTTCCTTTAAGCCGATAGAGTACTCTTCCGTACAGTACGGACAAACCTTCCTCATGAGACGCTGAGCAATGAGTCCAACCAAGGTCGACGCGAGGAGGAAAGCCGGTACGTCCAGGTCCAGCATACGGTTGATCGCGGTCAGTGCATCGTTGGTATGCACGGTGCTGAATACCAGATGACCCGTCAGAGCCGCTTGAACTGCAAGGGAGGCCGTTTCCCGGTCTCGGATCTCTCCTATCATGATGATGTCCGGGTCCTGCCGCATCACATGGCGGAGTATGGGACCGAACGTCATCTTTTCCTCAGGGTCGTGCAACATGCTGACCGCGGGATTGACGGAAATCTGGTTGAAATGCTCGAATACCATCTCCACCGGATCCTCTATGGTGGTGATGTTTCTGTCCCCATTGGCCAGAACCTTCATAGAAGAATACAATGTCGTAGTTTTGCCGGACCCCGTGGGGCCGGTGCACAATATGATTCCGAACGGTTTGTAAATGAAACTCTGGAACGTGGTCAGATCCAGAGGGGCAAAACCAAGTTCTTCCAGATCCATGAAGAGAAGGTCCGGATCCTGGATGCGACAAACGGTCTTTTCACCAAAAGCCGTCGGAACGGTAGATACGCGAATCTCGATCTCCCGATCCCGGGTATTGAGTTTGATCCTGCCGTCCTGGGGCCGACGCTTTTCAGCGATATCCATGGAGGCCATACCCTTGATCCGTGATGTAAAGGCTTGGTGCAGAGCTCCCGGAACCCAGTCTATGTCGTGCAGCACGCCGTCAATGCGCATTCTCAGGAGGCTCTTGTTGCGCTTGGGTTCGATGTGGATGTCGCTGGACCTCTGAGTTATTGCTCTCCTGAACATCGCATCCACTGCAGTTCGGATGTTCTTGTCGGTGTGAGAAATCTCCTCGAGACTTTGAACATCGACCAGCCTTTCCAAGTCGGCCAGCTCTTTGAAGTATTTGACGTGCTTTTCTGCGGCAGCCTTTATGGAGCCTCGAAATCCATGAAATTCCAGTATGATCTTTAGGATGTCGCTTTTGGGAGCGATTACGATTTCCAGTTCCCTGCCACATACCCGCGAGACGTCTTCGAGTACATCTATTTGGGACGGATCGAATACGGCTACTCGTAGTTTCTCTTCAACGTCTTCTATGGGTACTATGAGAAAGCGATCTGAGAATTTCTGGGGTAGCGTTCGGGTTACGAAGTCGGGATCGAGTTCCAAAGACTCGAGTCGCATGAAGGGATAACCGAGGTGTTTGGCGAGAGTTTCAACGATGCGTGGCTCGTCCACAAGCCCCTTGGGGCCGGAGAATTTCATTTCCGCAACGATTTCCAGCGCCGTTATCTGGTGTGCATGCGGAACAGATTCTCGCAGCTGTTTCGCCCGGTCCTGGGAGAGCCGGTCTTTGATATAAAGTTCGGCTTCTTGCAGCCGCACCATGTCTTGTTCGTCCAGGAGACCCTCGGTATAAAGAATCTCGCCGATTTGGAGTATATCGTTGTAAATCTCCACTGTATACTACCGGTTTCCTCCTCTCGTGCCGACAGGTTGCATTAAGCAGCCAAGGTCCGCCTGTCTGCCCTCATTGTAGTTATCTCGGAGACAAGAATCAATACTGGGATGAGCTTGTAACCGGCAAGCGAAAAGCACCACTGCGTTACATGACGGCGTGATGGTGAGCGCGAAAAAACTTAACCCCGGCCCCTGGTTGACACTCCTCGTGCCTGGTTCCCCAAATCCCCCGGAAACGAGTAGCCGGCGTAAAGAAGGAAATAGCTTACTCCGGCTGAAGCCCGGAGTCGCGACGACAACGCCTGCTCAGGGTCATTGTGCGTGAAGCATTCGAAGATGCGGTGAGCAAAGGGAACCCCCGTGCCAAAGCAGGGTTGGTTCCGCTCACCGCATCCTACGGAAGTGAGAAAGGTTCACACATTCTCCCCGACGAAAGTCGGGGACCGGATATCCCACTGTCGGCGGGACTGGATTCCGGCCTTCGTCGGAGTGACGGCAGGCCGGAATACGTGACCGAATTTGTGAAAGGGAGAACCTCGGAACGATGATAATCAAGAGCGGAAATATCGATCGGTCGGATTGAAGCGCACCCAACCCCGATACAGGCGGCGCGGCGGACGCCGAAGTACCGGCGCTCGGGAGCCTCCTGCCGTGGTCTGCTCTACGCTTCCCCTTGATCGACCTTGTCTCGAAGTTCTTTCCCTGTCTTAAAGAAAGGCAGATTCTTCTCTTCTACCGTTATCTTTTCACCTGACTTGGGATTCCTTCCGGTATATCCCTCGTACTGCTTCACCATGAACGACCCAAAGCCACGGATTTCGATTCGATCTCCGTCAATGAGCGCCTTGCCCATGGTGTCAAATACCAGATTAACAATTTCCTCCGATTTCCTCAAAGGGAGATCCGCCTCTTTCGCCAGGGCTGAAATAAGACCTGATTTGTTCATGACGCCTTCCTAAACACACCAATCTATTTGGCTTTCTTGGCGGCGTCCCTCAGCGCTCGGGATGCGGTAAACCGAGGAACCTTTGCGGCGGGAATCTTGATCTTCTGGCGCGTTTGAGGGTTGACCCCCATTCGGGCTTTCTTTTTGATGACCCGGAAGGTACCGAGATCCGCTATCCGGATCTTTCCGTCTTTTTTCTTCAAAGATTCGTGGACAGCTGTTACAATGGCATTTAAAGCCTGGGCAGCAGCCTTCTTTGTTACGCCTGCTTCCTCCGCCATATGAGCTACCAGTTCAGCTTTCGTCATGACAACTACCTCCTAACAGAAAATAACAAAATGTTCATAACTCGAAACTACACCAAAGGAATCAAATTGTTATATATACCGATTTGATTTGTCAAGAGAAATTCCATGAGCACGGATAAGTCAATTGCATATAGGGTGAATCGTCGATCTGCTCAAGGGGTTATTTGAATTCAGGTAGATAGCGACAACCGGCTGAGATGTCGGGAGATTATTTCCGTAGGCTCAAATGAAGCTTCAAGACGGCTTTATTACTTACGTGAACCAGGGATTGAGCGCGCAAGGGGCAAGCGCGCACATACGTACGATCCGGCTGCCCTCGATTTACGAGGGGGCCCTCGAAGATTTCTCTTGACATCACACGTGAGCCGGAATAAGCGGTCATTCAATTCTTGAAATGATGGAGGTATGACCTCATGAATGAATTGTCTCTCCTGGAGCATCTGGAGCAAATAGCCCTACGACTGGGGGTTGAGCTCAGGTACGAGAATCTCGGCCAAAGCGGCATCAGGAGTGATGGCGGGTACTGCAAAGTTGCCGGCAAGCCGTTAATATTGCTCAACAGGAAGGATTCCAGGCAACGAAAAATTCGCGTGTTATGCAAGTCCCTGAACAGACTCGATTTACAGGGAATCTTCATTCCACCGGCAGTGAGAAAAGCTATCGAAACCCATGAGAATTGATCCACGTCAAGAAAAGTGAAACAGGAGCCGGCGATTGGATCCCGCCCGTGGGAATTCACCGTGAGGAATTCACGCAGCGAACCTATAATTTCAACAGATCTGAACCAGGCCTGAACTCTGCTCCCTTTGGAACGGGACAGAAACGTCTCACTTGTAGTACAATCAGGAACACTGGGGAGTGTTGACCGTTCGGCAGGTTGGTCGGACTCCGCCGCTCGGATCTCGGGTCGGCATTCCTTTCCATCCTACAAGCATTCAAGAGACCTCGGTTGAGTGTCGTTTCGAGAGTGGACCACGGTGCATACCATTTCTGAAATTCAGTCCTTACGTTTCGATCCTCGGTTGAACGATTTCCGTTTGCTGCAAGAGCTCTGCTCCGAAGCCGATAGACTGGTCAGGGCATACAGGTGGAAGGTGCAACTGGAATCGCAATTCCCGCTGATTGCATGTTTCATCGGCGGGACGGGAACAGGCAAGAGCACCTTGTTCAATTCCTTGGCAGGGGCGAAGATCGGTGATGTCGGAATGCGCCGACCCTGCACGGTAAAGGCTGTTCTCCTCGTGCATGAGCAATTCATCCCGGAAATCGAAGCCTCCCCCTATTTTGACGACGTGCCGGAAAGCTCGCTGACCGTTGTCGCTCATCGACAATCGGAATTGTCTCCGCTCATCCTTGTCGATACCCCGGATTTTGACAGTGTAGAAGTATCGAATCGTTTGATCTTCGAGAGCATCTTTGTGATTTGCGACGTGGTGATCTATGTAACTTCACAAGAAAAGTATGCCGATCACTGCGGCTGGGAAACGCTCTTGCAGGCCATTGCCCGGGGCAAGAAAACGATCTGCGTGATTAACAAAGTCACATCGGATTCCGCTTACAACGATTTCCGCGACAACGTGCTCGAACTGGACAGAGACATGAGGCCTGTGAGGGTCGAGAAGCTTGACCATGCACCGGAGTGCATCGAGGGGTTGAGAGATCGACCGCCCTTCGCAGAGATACTTCAGCTTGGGGCCCGGGATTCTCTTGCAGCCCAAACCCGTGTGCGTGAACTGAAGGCGCTGCACGGCCGGACATTACGCACCTTGGAAAGTCTCGAAGAAGGCGTCGAAGAGCAGGCGGTGCGTATGGCATCGGTGAATTCGAGGATCGGACGGGTTCTGTCCGATGTCTCGCGTGAAATGGAAAGCAGCCTGGATGCCATTGTCACGACGGATATCGAGGTCCGGATTCGGGAGCGGCTCAAAACGCTCCTGAGAAAATACGACATCCTGTTCGTGCCGCGCATGATGGTTCGGAATACCCTCCGAAAGGCTTTTCACTCGGTCGTCGAAATTGTTGGAATGCGTAATTCCTCCCGGAACGGTGAGGACGGAGATTTCCATATTCGGTCAGAGGACCTCCATAAGGCTCGATCTGCGGCAAGATTGGAGCCGTTGCACACCGCCGTTGCGAAGCTGAATCTTCAGATCGCTCAGATCCTTTCATCGGATTCCGGCTTGGAAGATCTTCGACAAGCGGCGAGCGATGACGTCGTCAGATGGGACCCATCAAAGATTAACTCTCTGTACGAGGAGGCATTTCCGGGCGTTGAGCATCTTCTGGAAGACGAATTCAATCGTTTTCGAGAAGGACTTTCGCGTTCGGATGAGATGAAGCTGTACGGGTCTTATACGGTGTGGGCTCTGTTTTTGATCACGGCCGAAATCATTGTCGGCGGCGGCTTCACCTTGTTTGACGCGGTTTTGAATACGGTCATCGTACCGTTCATTCCAAAGTGGCTGCTCAACGTTAAGATATTGGACTTACTGAGGGAAATTGGAGAACGAGTGGACAGGGAACATCGAGGCACGCTTCAAGAGATTCTTGAGGGCCAAGCCGATCAATATGTGACGTTATTCTCCGCAATGGTGCCGGACAGTGAACGGACGGATCTTCTGCGACGGCTCAGAGTGAACTTGCCCTCCCCCGATTGAATATCAGCGTAAGCGTCATATGAAAGGCCTCCGGGACGGTTGAGACGAGTCACTGCTCTCTGAGAGGTGGCGTTCACGAGTTCTCCACAATTGCTGTGGATAACTTGGGCGCAAGCCTGTGGAAAACTTCTCTAAGTCTTCAATATCTTGGGGACGACAGCATAGTGTACCAGGAAAGGGCACTGTTTTTTTTGTGAAGTCATATCAATAGGATAGTTTAAGCCAACGGAATTGCAGGGACGCCCTAATTTAACAGTAATTTAACTTTCCAAGTTATAAACACTTGTTGATAGGTTGAAAATTCCCACGTAGACGGAATGAGGTAGGAATTCCCGGATACCCGATGGTCTTGACCGGGATAGCCCTTGAGAGTGCGGCCCCGGTACAACAACTCGGACTTTCTCGTTGCGCGAAGATCGCCTTTGATATCGTTTATCCAATGGCAGACCGAGGAGCATGCCCTCCTCGTCCGAAAGTCCATGACCATGAGTTTGCCGGATGCTATAAATGGGGTGATTCTTCGATGGAGGTCCGTCATGGATGCAATGCAAGCGATTCTGACTCGACGGAGTATCAGAAGATACACGTCACAACCGGTTTCGGACGAGATGGTGATTGAATTACTGAAAGCGGCCATGAGTGCTCCGACTGCGGGAAACCAGCCCTGGCATTTTGTCGTCATACGGGATCGAAGCACTTTGGATTCGGTCTCGGGGTTCCATCCCCATGCAGAGATGCTCAAACAAGCATCAGCAGCCATTTCCATTTCAGGCGATCCGACGGTGGGGACCCTGGAAGGCAGGTGGTTACTGGATTGTGCCGCGGCTACGGAAAACATACTCATAGCAGCGAATGCATTGGGGCTGGGAGCATGCTGGGTGGGAATCTATCCTGTGGAAGAGCGGATCGAGGGACTGCGGAAACTCCTGGGAATGCCGGACCATGTGATACCGCTCTCGATGGTTTCCCTGGGGGTTGCGGCGGAGAAGAAGGATCCTCCGGCCCGTTTCAAGACGGAGCGCATACACTACGAGAACTGGTAGGCGGCCGGTGCCCTCGACGGCTGCAACATGCCGCGACGCGGCAAACGGATCGAATTCCCGGGCGTCAACGTGCAACGGGTTTTCGGAAACCCCATAAGCCGGTTTCACCCTACCTCTCCTAGGATCGATATCGGGAAGTTATGAAGGCATTATGGCAGGGTAAGTGGGAAAAGACTCCCAAAATATGGTAGAATCAGTGCCCGGCTTGCCAAGGCATTTTTGCTTGCCGTCAAATTCGAGTTATTCTCCGCCGTTCCCCGAAACGAGGTAGAGTGTGCCAAGAATCCTTGTCATCGATGACGATGCAGCAATAAGGCAAGTGACCAGGACCATCTTGGAGCGAAAGGGGTTCGAGGTCATTGAAGCCCGGGACGGAGACACAGGAGTCCGCGCTTACAAAGAGAGTGGGATCGATTTGGTCATCACGGACATTTTTATGCCGGGGAAGAGCGGCCTCGATACCATAGTAGAGATCCGTAGAGAATCCCCGGAAGCGAAGATCATTGCCATGTCCGGCGGTGGTCCGACCATGTCCGCGGAAGGATGCTTGTTGTTATCCCAAGGATTGGGGGTTCAAAGAATCTTGTACAAGCCGTTGAGGATCCGAGAGCTTCTGGAAGCGGTAGAGTACGCATTGAGCAAAGATCGGAGTGCGACATTTTCCGGCCAGGTTAGTGGGGTTGAAATACTTGATTACTTTCAACTTATGTTGCTCAGTGGAAAGCGATCCCTCGTAAAGGTGGTGTCGGCTGAGGGGAGAAGTTGCCTGGTATTCATTAAGGGAGGTAAAGTAGTGCACGCCGTCACAGAGGAGACACAGGGTGAGGACGCGTTTTATCAGTGCGCGACATTCCAGGGCGGCACGTTCTTCAATTTGGCATGGAGAGAACCCGATGCCGTTACCATAAATAAGCCCGGAGAATACATGATCATTGAGGCAGCTCGACGAAGAGAGGATGCATGAACCCGTCGGATATGTGAATAAACGGCTATCTCAAAGAAAATCAGGGTGATTCTGTTCTTGCCTGTTTAGGCAAAGACGCTACGTGCTTAGTGAATTTTCTGGACATCCGCCTCCGGGTGGGGTATATACGGAGCCTTCGGACACTTCATTCCGAGGGTAACAGTATTGAACCTATCCAAAGTCCTCGTCCGGCGCGTCGGCCCGCTTGAAGAGCAACGTTTTCAGCAACTGATGCAAGAGCATCATTACCTCGGCGCACTTCCCAAGATCAGCGAAACCCTATGGTACATCGCCTCCTTTGATGACCAATGGGTTGCGCTTATGAGCTTCTCGGCAGCAGCCTTGAAGTGCTCTGCACGGGATCAATGGATCGGGTGGAGCTTTCGCCACCAGTTTGATCGTCTCAAATTGGTGACAAACAACAGCCGTTTTCTGATCCTGCCCAACTGCCATTTTCCCAATTTAGCCTCCCGCATTCTCGCAGCGTGTCATAAGAGATTAACGGCCGATTGGCGGTCGATTTTCGGTCATCCAATTGTGCTGCTTGAGACCTTCGTGGACCCGCAACGGTTCCAGGGAACCATCTACAAAGCGGCGAACTGGATATATGTGGGCGACACCAAAGGCTTCCGGCGGACCCGTCAAGGCTACAGCGCCACGGCAGACTCACCAAAAATGGTTTTTGTCAAACCGTTAACCTCCGATGCCCAAGCATTGTTATCCGGTCCTATCCTCGACCCGGCTTATCGTACAAGAGGTCCAAGAATCATGCTCAGTGCACTACATATGCAATCTTTGCCCGACTTTTTTGCCGATATTCCCGATCCGCGGCGTGCACAAGGACGACGCCATCGATTGTCCACTGTGTTGGCAATTGCCGCCGGCGCTACCCTGTGTGGGATGCGCGGCTATCAGGCCATCTCGGATTGGGCCGACGACCTTGGACAAAAAGCCCGAAAACGTTTCCGTTGCCGATACGAAAACAGACGCTACGTCGTACCGAGCCTGTCGATCATCCGTGATGTACTGATCCGCGTGGACCCAGTGCATCTTGACCATGCGCTACAGCGTTGGAGCCAAGCCTATGGCCGCCAGGATGAAAGTCTGGCCATTGATGGAAAAACCATGTGCAACGCCGTCGACGATCAAGGCTACCAAACGCATATCATGAGCGCCATCGGTCATCAGAGCAAAACCTGCTACACCCAAAAAAAGTAGGCGATTTGCCCGTAGAGGATGACAAAGTCAAACGCACCAACGAAATCAAAACCGCCATCCCGCTCCTTGACGCCATTGATATTGAGGGCAAGGATATTACCGCCGATGCCCTTTTGACCCAGCGTAAGATCGCCGAGTATCTGGTCCGGGAGCGGAAAGCTCATTACCACTTCACCGTAAAAAACAACCAGCCCGGCCTTTTTGAAGATATCGCATTCTATTTCCAGGATCGGCAGGACCCCGATTTTATCCATTGCGAGCCACCTGATCACGGCCGGATCGAAACCCGCAAAATTTGGATCACTACCGAACTCAACGACTATCTGAACTTCCCTCACGTTGGACAAGCCTTTCTCATACAACGCGAGTCCACAAATAAGAAAACCGGTAAGTATTCCAGTGAAATCGCCTATGGCGTTACCAGCCGACCTCCTGAACAGGCTGATCCTCAACGCGTACTTGCCACCAACCGCGGCCACTGGGCTATCGAAAACAGTTGCCATTACATCATTGACTGGAACTACGACGAAGACCGCAGCCGAATAAGAACCGGCCATGGACCGGAAAACATCACACGACTGCGCCGTCTTGCCGTTAGCATCATCAAGCTCAAACGCGCACGCAGCGTAGCCCAAAGAATGCGGCAGCTTTGTCGGAACACTCGCTTGGTCTTTGACTACCTCAGAATGACCGAAAACTCGTCTGCAGCCGCTCCGTGACCTAGAACAAATTCACCGTGCAAAGAAAATTGTTGACATCCATCCTCAACCCGGTTACATGTCTATATTAGCAGAGGTTGTATCGAATCATGTCTCAAACTCGACAGTCTTGCGCATCTAACTATTACTGGTGGTATTTCTATTTCTACCCCCGAGAGGTTAGCGCGCGCTCCTGACTGTCCGGTTAGGCAACATCATAGAAAAAAAAGATGCGGAGCAAGCGCTCCGCATCTTTTTTTTTGGAGGAAAGGTAGATGGTAATAGTCATGAAAAGAGAGGCGGGCGAAGGGCTGGTTTCAAAGGTCTTGGCCAAAGTGGAAAGCCTCGGACTGAAGGCCCATCTGTCGAGAGGCAAGATCAGGACCATTGTCGGCGTCGTGGGAGACAACAGCGGGGTCGAACCGGGCAACTTCGAGTGCCTGGACGGCGTGGAGCGCGTAGTTCCTCTCCTGGGACCATTCAAGCTTGCCAGCCGTGATTTCAAGAAGGAGAATACCGTGTTCTCCATAGACGGATCACAGATTGGCGACAAGAAGATCATCGTGATGGCCGGTCCCTGCGCGGTCGAAGACAAAAACCAGATCGTGGAGTCCGCATTGGCGGTAAAAAAAGCCGGAGCCGTGGCACTGCGGGGAGGAGCCTTCAAACCTCGAACTTCACCTTACAGTTTCCAGGGACTGGGTGAAGAGGGGTTGAAACTTCTGGCAATGGCACGGGATATGGCAGGCTTGGCCGTAGTTACGGAAGTAACTACCCCGGAACAGGTACCGCTGGTAGCGCAGTATGCAGATGTCCTTCAAGTGGGGGCCCGTAACATGCAGAACTTCGCACTTCTCCATGCGGTCGGTGAATCTCACAAGCCGGTACTGCTCAAACGTGGCCTCTCCAGCACTATTGAGGAATTTTTGAATGCTGCGGAGTACATTCTTAGCCACAACAATCCTCGGGTCATTCTCTGCGAGCGCGGCATCCGAACCTTTGAGACCTACACCCGCAATACGTTGGATATCAATGCGATACCGGCGCTCAAATCATTAACCCACCTTCCCGTGATAGTCGATCCAAGCCACGGCACCGGTAAGCGCGAACTGGTGTCCGCCGTCAGCAAGGCTGCCATAGCCGCCGGAGCGGATGGATTGATGGTCGAAGTACATCCCAATCCCGAGAATGCCCTTTCCGATGGTGCTCAGAGTTTACGGCCGGAAGAATTCGAACTACTCATGACCGAACTCCGGCCTGTGGCGGAAGCCGTAGGCAGGGCACTGTAAGCGTCAAGGTGTGAAACGATCTCAGAGATGCCCATACGTTTGAGGCTCGGTGAGAGGGAGTACGAGTGCACCTTATTGAATCGACTGTTACCATAGTCGGCGCCGGACTTATGGGAGGAAGCCTCGGTAAGGCCCTCGTAAAGGCACGGGCCTGCAAGGAGGTGAGGCTGGCGGTGCGTCGCCCGGAGGCTGCACAAAAGGCTGTGGCCGTCAATGCGGCACACGTCGCGGATTCTGATCCGGAAAGGCTCGTCCGCGATTCCGATCTGGTCGTCCTGGCTACGCCCGTTCGGACAATAGAGAAACAGGTGGCCGATTTGGGCCGATGTATGAAATCCGGTGCCGTATTGACCGACATGGGAAGCGTCAAGAGAGGTATTGTCAGGGCCATGGAAGAGTTGCCCGGACACGTTTCCGCAATCGGCGGACACCCCATGTGTGGAAAGGAGACTTCGGGACTGGACGCTGCAGATCCGGATCTTTTCCGAGGAAAGACGTGGGTTCTGACTCCGACGACTCGGCCCGCGGCCCATGCAACGAAACTCGCAAGCGATCTGGCGACCACGGTAGGAGCACGTGTGGTAACCATGGACGCCGACGACCACGACATGATCGCAGCGTGCATCAGTCACCTTTGCTACTTGCTGGCGTCCACGCTGGTGGGGGTGGCGGAGGATACGGCCGGGAACCTGCCCGACGTCTGGACCTTGGCATCCAGTGGATTCCGAGACACGTCGAGAGTTGCCGCCGGTGATCTCACGATGATGATGGACATCATTGCCGCCAATAGGGATAACGTCTGCACGATGCTGTCGAGAGCGAGAAACCGCATAGATGATCTGATGAAACTGATTGAACATGGAGACGAACAAACCCTTCGAGAAGGTCTCTCAAGGGTGCGAGAACGTCGTTCCGCAATGTTTCGGAGCGACCCTTAACGGGAGCGTGAGGGAATTCTGATGCATACCGGTCGATACCTCAAGGTCCGGCCCGCGGCGAAGCTCGAGGGGATCGTGAAGCTTCCCGGCGACAAATCCTTGTCGCATCGAGCGCTCTTGTTGGCTTCGTTGGCCGAAGGAGACTCCACGGTAGAGAATTGCTTGTACGCAGGAGTAACCGAGGCAATGATGGAATGTCTAAGGGACCTGGGGGTTGGAATTGATGTTGGGGTTCCCCTTCCCGGTGAGGCGAAAGGGGCTGCTACGGTTCGCATTCGCGGATGCGGCATGCGAGGATTCAAGGAGCCGGAACACCCCCTGGACTGCCGAGGTTCCGCAACGACGATGCGGCTGGTGGCGGGTATTCTCTCCGGACAGCCGATTCAGAGCACCCTGGACGGCAATGATCGTCTCCGTGCACGCCCGATGGACAGGATCGTTGAGCCGCTGCGCGCCAAGGGAGCCGAAATACGAACGACCGTCGGAAACGCTCCGTTGAGTTTTTTCCCGTCCGAACTGAAACCCTCCTCGCACGTCCTAAAAGTTGCCAGCGCTCAGGTCAAGAGCGCGCTGCTGTTTGCAGGTCTTTTTGTAGACGGCCCTACAACCGTTTCCGAACCACATACCAGCCGAGATCATACCGAACGCATGCTGAGGAAACTCGGGGTACACCTGGAAGAACGGCAGAATCAAGACGGCAGCCACGTGGTGCGGATCCGGCAGGGCATGCATCGGTTGCCCGCCATGAAGGTACGTCTGCCCTCGGACCCCTCTTCGGCTGCTTTTATCATCGTTTCCGGCTTGATCGTCCCTGAATCGAACATCACCATTCCCGATGTCTGCGTGAATCCGGGTCGCATAGGACTCCTGTCGGTGCTTGAAGCAATGGGTGCCGAAATACGGATACACAAAGAACCGGTAGGAGACGGCGATGAGCCCGTCGCGTCGATCGAGGTCAGATCGGGACCGTTGCTGAATGTCACCGTTCAGGGACACAGGGTGCCGGCAATGATTGATGAGTTTCCCATCTTTGCCGTGGCCGCGACTCAGGCGAAGGGAACGACCACGGTGAAAGACGCCGCAGAGTTGCGTTTGAAGGAAAGTGACAGGATTCAGGCCGTCACCGAGGAACTTACGAAATTGGGAGCAGAGATCGAACCCCGTGAGGACGGGTTCGTGGTTTACGGACCTACCCGACTAAAGGGAGCGGTGGTTAACGGAAGAGGTGATCACAGGCTGGCCATGAGTCTGGCCGTTGCAGGCCTCGCGGCTGAGGGCGAGACGGTGATCGAAGGCTGGGAGGTTATGAACGACTCATTTCCGGAATTCCCCCTGGTTCTCAGACGCCTCGGAGCGGAGGTGTCATGGTAACCGGATCAACGAACCTCGTGGGAATCCTCGGCAGTCCGGTCGCTCACAGTCTAAGCCCTGCCATGCATAATGCCGCGTTTCAGGCCCTTGGAATGGACTGGATGTACGTTCCGCTTCCGGTGATCGCCGAAAGACTGGGCGAAGGCATCAGGGGCATTCATTCTTTGGGATTCCGGGGAGCCAATGTGACGGTCCCACATAAGGAGACAGCACTCCAATTCCTTGATGAGATTTCCGAGCAAGCCCGCCAAATCGGCGCGGTGAACACGATTACGTTTCAGGGCAACCGAATTGCGGGAGATAACACGGACTGGCTGGGATTTCTCGAAGACCTCAAAGACAAGGGGTTCGACTCTTCCGGCCGTAAGGTGATGATTCTGGGATCAGGCGGGTCGGCGCGGGCGACGGCGTACGCGTTCCTCACCATGGGATCGGCCCCGGTCATTTGTTCCAGAAACCAACGAACGGCAGGGGCCCTGGCGGAGGACCTGTCCAAGCTTTTTCCCGACCGCTCGATTGAGTTCACGTCATTGGAAGCCGCAGAGCACATGGAGTCTCGCATTGACCTCGTGGTCAATACCACTCCGCTGGGGATGAGCCCGGAAACCGATACTTCGCCGTGGCCCGAAGGAAAGAGTCTCCCCGAGTGTGAGCTCGTTTATGACCTCGTGTACAATCCGCCGATTACTCGCCTCATGAAACAAGCCCGGAAACAGGGTCTCAATGCGTCCAACGGTTTGGGCATGCTTGTGCGTCAGGCTGCAGCCTCGTTCCGCATCTGGGCCGGGATCGAGCCGCCTTTTGGAGCCATGATGACCGCGGCGGAAGAAGCATATCGGCAGCAACAAGAAAAGGAATCAAGAACCGAAAATGTTGAGACTGCTTACAGCCGGTGAATCGCATGGACCGGAACTTACTGCAATTGTCGAGGGACTTCCCGCAGGCATACCTCTGTCCAAAGAGGATATCGACGCAGACTTGATCCGACGGCAGAAAGGCGCAGGTTCCGGCGGCAGAATGTCCATCGAAAAGGATCGTGTCCGGATCACCGGAGGCGTAATGGCAGGAATGACTACCGGCGGGCCCGTTTCCATGGTAATCATCAATAAGGATTTCCAGTCGTGGAAGGACCGGGATATCCCCCCCATGACGATTCCCCGACCGGGGCATGCAGATCTTACCGCGGCGACCAAATACGGCTACCGTGATCTCCGTGTCGGTCTGGAGAGAGCGTCTGCACGGGAGACCGCATCAAGGGTGGCCATTGGAGCGATCTGTCGAAAATTGTTGATGCAATTCGGCGTCCTCATCGGGTCATACGTCGTGTCCATAGGACCGATCGGGGTGGAAATTGAAGGCGACTACCCTGATTTGTTCCGGAGAGCCGAAGACAGTCCTGTTCGATGCCCGGACGAGACGGCCGGCCGGCAGATGGTTGACGAGATCGCCAAGGTCAAGCAGGCAATGGACACGGTCGGCGGAGTCCTCGAGTGCGTAGCTCTCAATCTTCCGCCCGGTCTGGGAAGCCACGTGCACTGGGATCGGAGACTCTCGGCAAAGCTCATGGCCGCGATTGGTTCCATCCCCGCCATTAAAGGCGTCCAGTTTGGGAACGCGTTCGAGTATGTAGCGTATCAAGGAACCGAAGTGCACGACTCAATTGCACCGGATCCCGATGATTCACGCGCTCCGCTGACGAGAACATCAAACAGGGCCGCGGGGTTGGAGGGGGGAATCACCACAGGAATGCCTCTTGTCATACGTGCCGCCATGAAGCCGATCAGCACTACCCTGAAGGGAATCCCTTCCGTGGACCTGGTGACGGGAGAGCGTGTTACGACCGAATATGAGCGAAGCGACATCTGCGCAGTACCTAGGGCGTGCGTTGTGGCCGAGGCCATGGCGGCTTTTGTACTGGCGGACGCGCTTATGGAGAAACTTGGCGGAGACAGCCTGGAAGAGATGTTGTCAAGGTTCCGAGCCCTTAAACAGAGCACGCTTCAGGAACTCCCGATGAACAACAGGGCCTGGAGATTCGGATACGAATGAAATCAAAAAGGTCATGACGATAATGCCACGGAACCTCTACAAAGCATGAAAAAACACAACAACATCATACTCACGGGATTCATGGGCACGGGAAAGACTTCGGTGGGGCGGCTCATCGCGGGCCGGCTCCAATGGGATTTCCTCGATACGGACGAGGAGATCGAACGGCGGGAGAATTTGGCCATCCCCGAGATATTCGAATCGCACGGGGAGCCTCACTTTCGGGCCTTGGAAAACGACCTGTGCAAAGAATTGTCGTCGCGAAAAGGGCTCGTGGTCGCGACCGGGGGTGGGATGCCGGTGAACCCGGAGAACCGCAAACTGCTGAACTCCAACGGCGTGGTCATCTGCCTGCGGTGCGCTCCATCCGAGATCCTCGCACGGGTGAACTCCGGTTCGGGGCGTCCGATGCTCCGGGATTCCGATCTTGAGAAACGCGTCACGGATCTACTCAAGGCACGGGAACACGCGTACGCGTCCCTACCTTTCCAGGTTGACACCAGCGCTCTTTCGGTCGACCAGGCGGCGGAAAGAGTCCTGAGCCTTGTCGAAACATCCACGGCGGATTCGAGATTTCTCCCCGTCACGACCCAAGGATCCGGAGGCTACACCATCGCTCTCGGTCCCGGACTGCTGGAATTTCTTGGGGACATACTCAGGGACAGGGGGCTGACGTCACGTGTCGCAGTGGTAACAGACTCGAATGTGAGTCCCATTTATCTGGACCGGGTCATGAACAGCCTTAACGGCTCGGGCTTCAGACCCTTCTCGCTCACGGTTCCCGCGGGAGAAGAGACCAAGAACCTGAACCAAGTGAGGCAGATCTACACAAACCTGCTCAACGGCCGGATGGATCGTCGCGGCGCAGTCGTAGCACTTGGCGGAGGAGTAGTCGGGGATCTTGCCGGATTTGCCGCAGCGACGTACATGCGGGGAGTGGCACTGGTGCAGTGTCCCACAACCTTGCTCGCGATGGTGGATTCCAGTGTGGGAGGGAAGACGGGCGTCGACCTGCCCCAGGGCAAGAATCTCGTCGGCGCGTTCAAACAGCCCGTGGTAGTCGCCGCGGACACGCTTACCCTCGGATCTCTTCCCGATTCCCAGATTCGCATGGGCATGGCCGAGCTCATCAAACACGCAATAATAGACGACGCGGATCTCTTTTCCATACTCGAGAAATCAAGCGGGAATCTCGTGCCTGAACCCGAGATGGTAGCCCGCTCGGTCGGCGTCAAAATTCGGATGGTTGAAGAGGATCCCTTCGAGGCGGGGCGCCGCGCGGTGCTGAACCTTGGGCACACGGTAGGGCACGCACTTGAAAAGTGCAGCAACTACTCCATGGCCCACGGCGACGCAGTGTCCGTAGGTTTGGTTGCAGCGGCCCGAATATCCAACCGCATGGGACTGTGCGGTAATCAGGTGCCGGAGCGCGTCGAGGAACTCCTCACGCGCGTTGGGCTTTCCGTGGGGCATACCATGAACCCCGCCGATCTGGTCGGAGTTATGTCAACCGACAAGAAAGTGGTCGAAGGTCGAGTCCGCTTCGTTCTGATAAGGGAGATCGGAACGGTGGACCACGGTTTGGACGTGCCGCCGGAATTCGTTCGAGAGGTTCTGCAAAGCCTAATGCAGACCGAATGAGCCTTGGACATTCCTAATGAAATGCCGCCTGTCGGAGGTCTTACATATGAAAATACTCGTGTTGCATGGTCCGAACCTCAATCTGCTCGGTACGCGTGAACCCGAAGTCTACGGCAGAACCACTCTTGCTGAGATCAACGAAGAATTGCAGCAACGTGCCGAGAAGCTTGGTATGGAAATTCGGTGCTTTCAGTCGAACCATGAAGGTGCGCTGATCGACACGATTCATCAAGCCATGGGATGGGCCGACGGCATACTCATTAATCCGGGAGGACTTACCCACACGAGCGTTTCGCTGCGAGACGCAATAGCCGGGTCGGGCATCCCCACCGTGGAAGTTCATCTATCCAACATTCATGCACGCGAGGAGTTCCGTCGGAAATCTCTGACTGCCGGTGTTTGTATCGGCCAGATTTCAGGCTTCGGCCCCAAGGCGTACGTCCTGGGACTGCTTGCACTGAAGGACGTGCGGAGTCCGTCGTGATCTCTGGTTGTCCGATACTCCCTATTGCCGGAGCCTCGCAGGGCTAAGTACATTGTTTCAAGGCGAAGACCGAAGTGGGGCGCAACCGGTGAAAGCCCTTTCGATGAGCGAAGCAGACGGAATTCGCCGCGCAGCACACAATGCGAAGTGCCGGGGACAGTTTCCAGAAAAAAGCCCCCGGCAATCGTTGGCCAAAACAGACTTATGAGAGACCTCTTCAACGCTCTAAGAATTGCCCCGCCTGTATGCTCAGATTTCCTGCATCAAGTAGGAATAGCCTCTGTCAGGAAGGTTGAGCATGCGTCAAGAGGAAAGACGCCGTATTCACCCTTGGATTGGTAGTAGGCTCGATTGATACTGATTTTCCCGAAAACCGACCGGTATGGGCAGCTTCTGTTACGCACATGTGCCAACCGCACGCTTTGAGCATTCAAAACCTCTCGGCCCTGATAGCAACTTCCCTTGGACTCTACAAACTCAGGAAGCGCTTCTCGTCCAACCTCCATGACCATGCCCGACAGACGCCTCTCGACTTCACCAATCTCCATTTGCCGACCCACTCTCCGAACAAAGCCAAGAATCCCATTGACGAGCCGGTACATCCGCGTTAAGACTTGACTCATCTCCGGTCCTCCTTCGGAATACATTGTTTCGCAACCATCATGTACACCGTTTGAGGACCGGAGACCAGGATTATCCTGCCCCCATCCCCATGATTTGGTTATACTTCTTGCCGGCAAGAAATAGCGGCACTCCTTTGTGGTTTGATTCTTTGTGTTCAAGCGAGCATGATGTAGCGGTGAACGTTCACGTAGTTGGATGTCGGGATAACAACAGGTAGGCGCCGGGGGACCGGCCCGGCCCTTCCATTCACAGACCAACATATCAAGGGCGGCTTCGTGGGAGATGCGAATCGTTGACGGAGGGTCCGGACTCATGGAAGGTATTTCAGACAGTCTGCAAGTCAAGAGGAAAAAGCCGAGGCGGCGACTAAGAAACGTATCCGTACGAGTAAAACTCATCCTCAGTTTCCTTGCGGTTTCACTGATTGTGTGCGGCGCAGCAGGTTATGGCATCTACGCGGTGGGAACCATTTCAGCACAGATGGAAAAAGTCTTTGGGGTGGCGTTACCGCTGCTGGATCACACTCGCCGGGTGGGCACGAGCCTGCAACAGATCCTTTTGATGGGCTTGGAGATCCTGGAGATCGAAGAAATCGTGGAGATCAAAGAGTTGGCCAATGCGATCGAGCTCGAGACCGTGGGATTCGAGTACGAATTATCTCAAATACAAGACCTGGATCGGCAATATGAACTTGGCTTATCGGGCCTGCAGGCCGACGAGGATTCTGCTACCGACTTGGATCGGGATAGCGTTGCAGGGGATGGGACAGGGGCCGAGGCCACGGTTGGCATCGAATTCGTAAGAAGAATGCAGCAGAAACTCGTTTCCGACACTCTTGAATTGATCACGGCACGCGTGGCTGCGCTGCAGGCCCGAGCCGAGGCTGAGCGGAAACTTCAGGATCTGAAGAAACGAACCGTGCAGATCGATGAAACGGTCCATCGGTTTGTAGAGTCAAGTCAAACGACTTTCTCGGCACGAGAAGAGGCTGCCAAGACAACCGTGCAGACTGGTAATGCCACTATCGAACAACTGTATGACATCATTCAAGGTTTTTATGAGACCGACTTTCCGCTGGTTCACTGGGGCACCAGGCTGCAAATCTACTTGGCGCAGGTTCGTGAGCTTGCCTTTGCCTACGTTAATGAGAAGGATGCAGAGAAACTCAGCGAGCTTGAAAAGCTCTTTGAAGGTAAACTTCGGCGAATGGATTCACTTATTGGACGATTGAAACGCCGCGCACTCTCCCAGGAAATGAAGCAGCGGCTCGACGCCGTTGAAGCCGGAGTAAAGGAACTGGGAGCATTTGCAGGGGGAAGCGAAGGTATCTTTGCGCTGCACCGGAAATCGGAAGAGGCCTCGGGCAAGGAAGGTCGGATGAAAAAGCGGATGATTGAAGCTGCCGCGCAATGTCAGAGCGCTATAAAGGCCATGGCCGAGAAGGCAAGCCTCATTAATGTAGATGCGGGAAAGGCCTCGGCGGATGCAGCGAAATCCGCCAACCAATGGGAAGTGTCGATTACCGTACTAGGCTTAGGTTTCAGCCTTGTGCTTGCGGTCGTGTTTTCGGGTATCTTGTCCAAGCCCATCAAGGAACTCTCTGAAAAAGCCAATCGGATCAGTGAGGGAGACTTGCGGGTGGAAGTGAGTGAGCGGGGCGGCAATGATGAACTCGGGGTGCTCACCGCCTCTTTCCGCGTAATGCTCGCCAAGCTCAGAGACCAGACGCGTAAAACCCTTGAAGGCGTAGAGGTTATCAATGGTGCTTCCAGTGAGATGTCCGTCACTATTTCTCAGCTTGTTGCGAACACTCTCACATTCTCGGATTCCGTCAATGAAACAACCACCACAGTCGAGCAAGTGAAACAGGCGGCCGGGTTGGCAAGCGAAAAAGCGAAAGGTGTAGCCCGGACTTCACGCGAGGCGGTCAGGATCTCGGCCGCCGGCAAACAGGCCACTGAAGAGACCGTTTCCAAAATGACCCTCATCAGGGAGCAGATGGAATATATAGGCGATACTGTGGTGAAACTGAGTAAGCACAGTCGAGCCATTGAGGATATCATAGTTGCAGTGCAGGACCTGTCGGACCAGTCCAATCTCCTCGCCGTGAATGCCTCGATTGAAGCTGCCAGGGCCGGCGATCAGGGGAAGGGTTTCGCCGTGGTCGCGCATGAGATCAAGGAACTTGCCGATCAATCCAAGGAAGCTACGCAGAACATCCGGTCCATACTTGAAGAAACCCGCAAATGGGTGAGCGCGGTCGTGATGGCTACCGAGCATGGAACCAAGGCGGTCGATGCGGGAGTGGAGCAGTCGGTCGTTGCGGGCGAATCCATTGAAATGCTGGCAAGAACCGTAGAAGAAGCAGCGCAGGCCGCAAGCGTGATAGAGGCATCCGGTGAACAACAGTTTGCAGGGGTGGAACAGGTGTCCCTGGCAATGAAGAGCATCGATCAAGCCCTTCATCAACACCGGGCGGCTACCAACCAACTGGATGACCTGTCAAAGCATTTGCTCGAGTTGGGTGAGTCCCTGCGACAAATCGTCGATCAATATCGCATTTCCTGACGTGCCCGGTGCAGATTCCCGTTCCCGGTGGCACATGCCGGATCGGCAGGAGGGGGCGACGTATCTGCATGAAAGAAAGCTCTTTATCCCCCAGTGGGAAGCGTCAGAATGTTATGACGTCGTAGCCCGCGTCGATATATCTTGCCAGACTGGGATGACCCGCCATCTCATCGGCTATGGGGAGTCCCTCGGCTTCCACGGCCCCCAGGACGTTCATCTTGGTCGAGCACGCTTTGCACACCGCGTCGATCAATCCTTGCTCCTTCACCTTCTGATAGAGATGTTTCAAGGGATTGCCCTCAACCGTAAGCTCGGGGATAACCTTCACCGCAGCTCCCTCTATCACGATCTTCACGTCGTACCCGCGAGATTTCATATCGAGTGCGTTTAGGAGAACGTGGACAAAACACATGAATTCTCCGTTGAACGCAACGAGCACCCGTTTCTTCATAACAGCCTCCCAATTGTGCCGGGACATTGACTCCCGTGCCGGCAACGAGCCTGAATTGTAGCCGTGGAGATTCTACCAGATCAAAGCGGTCCTTGGAATAGAAGTTCTGTGAGATCCGTAACCGTTCATTTACCCGCGGGAGAGTCTTCACCGGAAATGGCTTTGCGAGCGCAGCGAAGCAATCTCAGCGCGTGGGATATAAATCTGTCCGAGGGACATTGAGTTGCTTCGTCACTTCCTGCCTCGCAATGACATCCTGGAAAAGCCCCTCTCATCCCCGTAACAGAATGATTATTGAGGTACAAGGCATTCTGCCGGCAAACGATGGGTCCGAACAAACCTGCGGTGACGGGGCGTAACCATTCCCGGCAGCCGCAAACCAGTTGGAAGCATACTCGATGAGCCTGAGTCCGACATCCCGGCTTCTGAAATCGGCCGACACTGCTATGCCACGCAAGACCAAAAAACGCTACCCAACGTATACGATTTGCGGTATTGTAGCATGATGGAGCGTTGTCATGGGGTGGGCTTGCGCGAATTGAACAAGTTCCCACCCCCCCGACACCACGTAAGCCCTGGAAATGCGCTTCATAAATGCGGTCGCAGATTCCGGCGACTCGAAATGGGACGAAATCAAACGTCAGTAATACAGGGATTGAAATGGACGATATGATAGACCTTTTTCACCGCGGCGGAGTAACCATGTATCCGATTCTTCTCTGTTCCGTGGCGGCCGTTACGGTTTTTTGTGAGCGTCTATGGGCTCTTCGACAGAGCAGATTTATCCCCAAGCATTTTGCGAAGCCTTTGAGGCGGGAAATCTTGCATGGAAGTATAGAAAAAGTTGAAGAGTTGTGTGAGGCCCACAAATCTTCAGCCCTTGGACGGATTGCTGGAGCCGGCTTGGTAAATCGCAACAGGGGCGCGGACATGATTCGATTCATGATCGCCGAAGTCGGAGGCCAAGAAACCGCAGCATTCGATCGGTACCAGTCCGTTCTCGGTACCGTCGCTTCGTTAAGCCCACTGCTGGGGTTGTTCGGTACTATCTTCGGTATGATTAAGGCTTTCGACGTGATCTCGAAACACACCGTAGTGGATCCGCCACTGTTGGCGGGCGGAATATCGGAAGCCCTTATCACGACACTGGCAGGCTTGGCCGTAGCCATACCCGCGGTAGTTATGGATCGTTATGTGCAGAGCCGATCCAATCGGTTGGCCAGGGATCTGGAAAAGGAATCGGTAAAGATCACGGAAGCACTCGTCCACAGGCTTTCGGACGACGCTTCGCCGGCAGTTGAAATGCCGGCCACACATGGTGCGGATGCAGTGTTAGCCGGTAACAAGGCAGACCCTGAGGACACGCCGGCCCCGCGCGGAACGGATGCGTTGCGCGCGAGCGCCAAGATTCCGGCGTAAGAACAGAGCGCTTCCTAAACGCGGAAAGACATCCCCTCTACGAGCATGGTCGGCCGGTGTCGGACCCTCCGGAGCCATAGTTAGCGGAAGGACTGATCTTATGTGGCTAAAAGACAAAGAGTCAAGACCTGCTTCACCGGATATAACACCTTTGGTAGACTTGGTATTCTTGCTGATCATCTTTTTCCTGCTTTCGACGACGTTTCGCGTGTCTCCGGGTATCAGGATCGATCTGCCGACGGCATCCTCTCAGAAAATCGTTCAGGAGAAGAACGAGATCACGTTGTCCGTGGATCAGGCAGGCGTCATCTACTTGGACAAGGATCGCGTAGACCGGGAGCAACTCCCTTACCGCTTAGCCGCTGCGGCAAACAAAGACCGAAATACCACGGTTCTCATTAAGGGAGATCGGGGCGCGGGATTCGGGCATGTAGTGGATCTCCTCGGCACCGTCAAGGATTCGGGGCTGCATAGGATCGCCATCATGACACAGCGAAAAAAAGACGAACAACATGAAAAAGTAGGAGCTTCGAGACGGCAATAATGAACAGACTCATTCCCTTTCTTTGTTTTTCCCTCGCGCTTCACGGATGCGCGTTCGTGACGCTGGCCAACTTCATGGAGATTACCCCGGGAGTAATAGGGTCACCCGATGGCGATCCGGAGCGGGTTTTCGTTTGCGTAGTCGCTGAAGAGGAAGTGACTGCGACGGCGCCGGTGCCGAGTCCGGTCGACAGCCCCGCTGCAGTGGAATCCAAAGAGGTGACGGAACCTGTGGTCCCGGAGCCCACTCCCGAGGTAATTGCCAAGCAAGAGCCTGAAGTGCCTGCCGAATTCACCACCGATCCCGTCATCGAGGAAGAGCCCGAGCCCGAACCGCCCAAGGAGGAACCTGAGAAGGAAATCGTCGAGAAGGAGCACGAAGAGTCAACCGCGAGCAAGCCCCAGGTAGCGAGCGACATACAGAAGAATCGGGCCGCCTTGGGTAGGGATTTGCGGGATTTTCATTCCAAGATGATCCTGGCCATTCGGCAGGCGATTTTCTTCCCGGACGAAGCCATCCGAAAGAGGCAGTACGGCGAGGTCATAGTACGATTTCGAATCAGTATCAAGGGCGAGTTGACACGACTGGAAGTGATCCGAACCTCCGGTGCGAATTGTCTCGACAACGCGGCCATAGAAATTATCCGCAAGGCCGTGAACAAGTTCCCAACCGTGCCGCCGGGGGTTGACGAGGCCGAGCTCCACTATACCCTTCCTATTCTTTTCAAAAAGAAAGGGCGCTCCCGCGCGTCGTGACCCCGGCGCAGGCCGGGGTCCAGGAAAAAGGGACTGGTTCCCGGCCTACGCCGGGAAGACGGCTCAGCTTGTGCGCCCGTATTACCTGAAAGTCCCACGCGGCGATTCCACGCTCCCGTAGGGTAGGCTCCTGTGGCCTATCCGTGGGATCTTCCCGGTCTTCGGCTCGGACTTCCCGGGGGCTTTCATGGTCAGTTGTGATCCCTGAATCATGGGGGTTTACAAGAAAGAAGACCGCACCTGCGCTTCATGAGACAATCGGCGGGGATCAGCCGCTGCCCTTCCGAAGCATCTCTTCGGTTCTTCGCATAGTCCTCCGCGCGGTCCAGAGTGCAAACAATCCGAAAACTCCCAACAACAAACCGATTGCGATGAAGAATTTCGGATGAGCCGCTACGAGCGGTTTGCTGAACGATTCGACCAACATGCCTTCATTCACTTGGATGACCGGCGCGGCTGCGTGCCCGCCGTGCTCGGATTCGGCAGTCACTTTGAGCGTCCACGAGCCCGGACGGTCCGGCAGAAACGAGACGACGCCGTTCTTGTCCGTTCGTCCCTTCTGATGCGGAATAGTGTCCCCGGGACCGAAGATCTCGTACGCGGAATAGCTTGCAGGTTCGTTTGGAAGGAAGAAGAAGCGCGTCGATCTTTCGGGTTCAGCTTGATTCCGAAGGAATGTGACTTTGTGATCGACGGGCTTCAGAGCGAAGACATGACCTAATA
>CAXXIU010000008.1:0-405562 GCA_963675835.2 Desulfomonilaceae bacterium | reverse complement strand
CCGCGGGACGCATGGTCCCACTGAAGCGGATTGAGGTGGACCCCTCTGTCAAGACAAAATTTGAACTTTTTTAAGGTTGAAAAGTACACCTCGGCACTAGGACAATGTCCTTGGTTTCCAGCTCCTGGGTACGGGTACCCGTGTACAGGTGGTACGGGGTTTGGTACCCGAGGGCTTGATGAGGGCGTCTTTCATTGTAGAATCTGAAGTATGCCCCCAGGGACCCGATAGCCTCTTTCACCGTCGCATAGTCTTTGAGATACACCTCCTCGTATTTTACGGAGCGCCACAGACGCTCGACAAAGATGTTGTCGAAAGCACGGCCTCGACCATCCATACTTATCCGGATCCCCGCGGCCTGCAGCACACCGGTGAACCCCGTACACGTGAACTGAGAGCCTTGATCGGAGTTGAATATCTCCGGTTTTCTCCCTTCCAAAGCTCTTTGGAGTGCCTCGATGCAGAAGTCTGCCTCCATGGTTATCGAACGGCCCAAGCCACCACGTATCGACTGAACCAGTCCATGATCGCCACGAGGTAGACGAACCCCTGCCTCATGCGAATGTACGTTATGTCCGTGGCCCACACGTGATCCGGTCGCTCGATGGCTACACCCTTCAACAGGTACGGATACTTCCTCGCCTGAGCATCCGCCAGGCTCAGTCGCTTCTTCGGGTAGATGGCCTCAATGCCCATAAGGTTCATGAGCCTGGACACCCTCTTTCGGTTGACCGCATATCCTTGGCTTCTCAGCCAAGCCGTCATGCGTCTGGTACCATAGAAAGGCGTCTCGGTGTACTGCCTGTCTATCAGACCCATCAGGTGCTGATTGTGGTCGTCCTTTCCCCCTCTGGATCGGTAGTACAGCTCGACCTGGAGAGTCCCAGAAGCTCGCACTGCCTGTATACCGGGATCGTTTCATGGTCAAAGTCAATCAGATCCCGACGTTGATCAACCGACAAGTCCAGCTTTTTTTTTGAGCCAATCCAGTTCCACCTTGAGCCGTCCTATCTGCTGATACAGCTCGGCTACCAGCTCATTGTGTTGTTGATTACTCCTTTCCCGGGACCCGGAGAATACTTTCGGCATCTCTTCAGAGCCTGCTTCTTCCACTTCGTTATCTGGGTCGCATGAACCTCGTATGCACTGGCGAGCTCCGCAAGCGTTCGCTCACCCCTGATGGCTTCCAGCGCTACTCGCGCCTTAAACTGGGCGTCATACCTCTTTCGCATATCCGACTTCCAAGCCTCCTTGAATTTCCCCCCGGTGTTCTACACCTCCAAGGTAGGCTTCTCAACCTTAACCCCCTGTCCAGTTTTCGGGGTCCATTATAGATGCCTTCTCGGGGCATCGGCAATCAGCGTAGGCATCCGGCGTTCGGCGCGGCTCCTACAACGTTCTTGCATTCTTTGGATTTCTTGGTGACTTGGTGACTTGGTGGTTAATCTTTCTTCTCTTGGGCCTTTGAATCTCCGTGAATCGGCGAAATCTGTGGATGAATTCTGCTCTTACTTGGTGGTTGAATTTCCGGTTCTGGAAGACGACCGGCAAGATGCCGGTCTTGGTAGGGGCGACCGGTGGTCGCCCGTGGGCGAATGCCATTCGCCCCCTGTATGTTAATACCAGGTACCGATTTCATCGTGGGCACGCCGTGCCCCTACAGGATACAGCACGTAAGGGGTCATGTCCTAATGTCAAAAAGCAAGACCTGACCCCACCTTGTAGTTAGTCTTTCTTCTCTTGGGCCTTAGAATCTGTGGACGAGTTCTCCTCTTCCTTGGTGGTTGGATACCCTACCCCGCCTATCCCTTGTCCTTCAGACTCAGGGTCTTCTTCACCAAATCCTTTTCGTGGTCGAACTTGACGACCCGCTGTAACATGATCTTCTGCGCCATCACAGGTCCCGCGCCGTGCCACGTGCCCACGCCGTGTTGCCCCGCGGTCCAGTTTTGCAGCAATTTGTGAACCTTGAGGATGTTCTCGGTAGGCTCGTCTGAACCGAAGCTGAAGAACTCTTCCACATACGCTTTTGTTTCCGGATTCTTCAGGTCCTTCAGGGACGGCATGGTCACCACCAAGCCGCCGCCGATGTCTCCGGCCAACGCCATGGTCCGCCAAAAGGCGTTACAGATGTTCAGTTTGGATACATTGCCCATGACCTCATCGGGAAGGAACACCCCGGATCCCGGAGGCTCCTCCGCTCCAAGTCTTGCGGCCGCCAGGCCGCATGCCCTTCCGGTTTCCCTGAGAACCACCATCTCCATGATCTGCTCATTGATATGAGGAACATTGTCCAGGCCCTTGTACTCCTGAATGAGTTTGCAGGCGCCGATGATCTGATTCATGAAGCCCACTTTGCACGTACCGCCGCAGGTCATTCTGTGAGTCTTGGCAAAGCGCGTCACGAATCTTAGCGAGTACTTGGACTCGCCGCAGTGAAACACCCGTTCCCAGGGAACAAATACATTGTCGAATACGACCATGGAGGTTCTCTCGCTGGCCGAACCGCGGATTGCCCAGCTCATCGATGTCGTCAACCTGGTCTCGTTCCGCCGAGTACGGGGAATACTGGCACACGTAGGTAATCCCTTCTGCATCGGTGGGAGTCGCGAACGCGACGGCGTAATCCCCTTCATCCTCGGGATGACCGGACTGAGGCAATACGACGATCTCATGGCTTGCAAACGCGCCGCTGATATTGATCTTGGCTCCCCGGACCACGATCCCGTCGCTCTTACGTTCCACTATTCTGAGGGACAAATCAGGATCCGGCCAATCCAGCGCCCGATTCTGCCGGCTTCCACGTGGCTCGGTGAGTGCCCCGGCCACCGATAAATCCTGAGCTTGGACCTTCTTGAGATAATCGAGGAAACGAGGATGGTACTCGGTTCCCAAGTCCCGATCCATTTCCCAGGTCGTTGCCGCCAACGAATGAAACGCGTCATATCCCACGCACCGGTAGATGCACGTTCCCAGTCGCTCCGCAGTAAATGTACCGGCCTGGGCTTTTGCCACAAGGTCATCCACACTGGTACTCACGTGGGTATACCGATTCACGACTTCGTCGATCAGGGGGGAATGACACGTCATAACGTGCCTGAACTCAGGCTCGAGAGCCCATTCGTAGCTCGCCTTGTTGGATTCGACCACCGTTCGGGTGTTTGGGTTGTCCAGCACGCTCTCCACTCTTTTACCGTTCATAAACACTCTGGGATTCAGCTTCTTCAAGCTATCCTCAAAAGCAGCGGGGGTCATCAAAGCCATGTTCAGCCTCCTCGGTTGTGTGCGGTTGGTCGCCGTTGCTCCGAGATCATGCCCATTACGGGATATACCTAGGTTTGCTCTTGCACAAATTCGGTTACTCCATGTTCGCTGCGTACCTGGGCCGACGATTCGGGACGAGAAATCTCCGGGCACGGAGGCCCGGGCTACGGAAGACTTTGACCGAGGCCCTCCCATCTTCGTGGGACGGGCGTCCCGTCATCTTCTGGGGCGGGCGCTGCCCGCCGGCCCCGAGGAACGCAGGGTCATCTTCCATTTCATTCCCAAACCGAAGCGTGAGAAAACGAGAATATACATGCTGATAGTCGTCAAACAGATTCCCTTCCATATGGCGGTTTACCCGAAAGTCCCCGACTTGCACCCCGGCCTTCGCCGAGGACTTTCATGATTCGTTGCGGCTTGTTAACAACTCCAAGCCATGAATGTTCATGCCCTTCATGCCGCCCACAAATCAGGCGGGTTTCCCCAAGGTCCCTCAGGTCCTTCAGAAGTAATCATTCTGTAGGCCAAGACCAGAACGTCCACGCGGGAAGCGCCGCTCCGCATCAATGTCTTGGCCGCTTCGGTTACGGTTGCTCCCGTGGTGGCAACGTCATCGATGAGAAGAATCCTCCGCCCTTTGACTCTGCCCGGCTGAGCCACCCGAAACGCCCCGCGCACATTAACCGCCCGTTCTCGCCTGGACAGTCGAGCCTGGGGGGGCCTATTATCCTTCTTTTCAAGCAACGTTCTCGCCAGGGGAATACCCGATGCACGGGACAGCTTCTCCCCGACAATGATCACTTGATTGTACCCCCTCGAGCACAGTCTCTTGGGATGGAGCGGAATGGGAACAATGCCGTCGAACGGTGAATCTGCGTAGTGCATCCGAAAGGCCTCGATGAGAAACTGCCCGAGAGGTTTGCCGAGATGCAAGGCCCCATTGTATTTGAACGCGATCAACGCTTTTCTCAAATCCCCTTCGTACCGCACGGCATATCGAGCCTTTCCGTACGGCGGGGGTTCAACCATGCAGGAGCCGCAGAGAGTCTCTTGGTTCGGCCGTATTCCCCCAAACCGTCGCCCGCACTGATCGCAAAACGGCCCTTCGATCCGTCTGACCGAAGTGCGGCACTGATCGCAAAGAGAAAAATCCCGATCACGAACAGGTTCCCCGCAGAAGCCGCAGGAAAGTGGAAATGCAAGATCCGATACGGCATGGAGAAACGCGGAGATCCCTCCCCTCAGGATCGAAAAGACCCCTCTCAGATGACGCCCTTCACTCTCCACAGCTTTCATGAAAAGACTCATTGTGCCCGGGAGTCGGGGTCACCGGCGAGGTGCCGGTAAGAACACGGTTCGGGCGCTCCGTATGCGCCGAGATGCCCTGACCCCATCCACGTGAAGTCCCGCGGGTTCCGGTTGCGGCCGGCTTGGGGTTTAAGAAATCGCCCCCAGCCTGAAGCGGTGAACGGGTTTGCGCACCCCCTTCCCACCACGGAACGCCGGTTTCGGGTACCACTTTTCTTGGCCGATAGGGTAGTCTACCATAAGTGGAGACTCGTTGCGGCGATTTGTTTACCCGAATCGCATGGGAAGTGATGAACAAGACTCTCTGTAAGGCAACACCCAGCAAGACCGGAGGTTCCATTGAGTTTGCCCCCCCTTATTACGTTCACAACGGATTTCGGTACTCGGGACGGATTTGTCGCCCAGATGAAGGGCGTTATTCTGCGAATCAATCCCGCGGCAAGGCTGATCGACACGACCCATGACATCGAGGCCTATTCGGTGTTGCAGGCTGCGCTGGTGCTGAAGGGAATCTCCCGTTACTTTCCCGAAGGGACGATTCATGTCGCGGTGGTTGACCCGGGAGTAGGAAGTGACAGACGAGGTATGGTTCTCAGAGCCGGAGATCAGATGTACGTCGGCCCCGACAACGGCCTCTTTTCGCTGGTGCTTGCCGTGCACGATTCGTGGGAAGCCCGCAGTATTGAAAACGCCGAGTACACCCTCCCGAACCCGCACCCCACGTTTCACGGACGAGACGTCTTTGCTCCGGTCGCGGCCCATTTATCCGCGGGGAAGAGCTTGGAATCCGTGGGGAGTCGCATCCACGGTCTCGTCACGCTCCCCATGGCTTTGCCCGTGATTACGGACCGTGGAGTGGAAGGACAGGTGATCCATATCGATCACTTCGGGAATCTCACCACAAACATTGAGACCGAAATGCTGCCCTCACGCGTCGGGTCAATTGAGACCGCGGCCGTAACAATCCCGCGGCTGAGTCACTATTTCGGCGAGGTCGACGAAGGTCGACCACTGGCCTTTATCAACAGCTTCGGCCTGTTGGAGATCGCAGTCAACAGAGGTCATGCAGCCCGTGAATTGGGCGCAAGCATAGGGACCGGGGTAACTGTTGCGCAGCGTAGCCCGGTGGTGCGGAGACTGTCACAAGATCCCGGGTTTAAGCCGAGATAAACCCGGCTTTCAGGCTTTCTTGAGCACTCCCAGTATGAGCAACAGCACGACTGCGCCAATGGTGGCGGTAACGATTGATCCAATCAATCCGTGGAGGGATACTCCGAGAAACCCCAGGAGGTGCCCCCCAATGAATGCCCCGATAACTCCGACAACCAGGTTCACAATCAGGCCGGCTCCTCGGCCCTTCATCATAACTTGAGCCAACCAGCCCGCGACGAGACCGATGATCAGAAAGACAATGAGGCCCATGGCGGTCTCCTTTCGCGAGCACATTACCCGGTATGCGATCCGTTGGCAATTGAAATCCGGAGCCGTACATGAGTATGGAATCTTACACGGCGGGACGTCTCATACCGCACCACGGACTGCTTGCAGACCCGTCCAACTTGCAAGGAGATAGGCCTTGACAGAAGAGTTGAGCGTTCAGTATGCTCTGAATCCCTCAGATGGGGCTCGTATTCAAAGCACACAACAGTGATCGTTGCATCATCAGCGAACACGGAGAAGTCTTGAAAAGGCTCAATCTTGCTGCGAGAGCAGCAACTTAAGAAAGGAATGGAGAATGCTCGGATTCAAGAGAAACGTTTCAAGTGTTCTGTTGTCTATTTTGGCTCTCTTGCTTTTTTTCAGTGTCCCCGGCTCGCAGGCCGGCGGAACCGATAGAACCGTCTCACTGGGCCATATCGACTCGTTCAAACCATTTGCCATGAAAGACGGCGATCAGTCCAAGGGCTTGGCCATTGATGTAGTTCGTGCTGCGCTGAAGAAGGCGAACCTTGCCGTGCGCTTTGTTCCCGCCCATCAGGACAAGATCCAGGAATTGCTCAAGGAAGGTAAGATAGATGGTATTGTGTTTCTTGCAATCAATGCCAAACGCAAAAAGATCTATGATTTCAGCATGCCTTATCTCATCAGTGGCGGCGCCCTCTTCGTGAAAGCCCCTGCTCCTGCATCCTCGGACCTCAAACAGTTTGAAGGTCGGACGGTTGCCACCCCCAAGAAAGGGCCACTTGCCGGATACATCAAGAAGAAATTCCCCAAAGTGAAGGTAATCACTTGGGTGAAGGACTATCCCCAGACTCTTGAGACTGTTCTGAACGGCAAGGCCGATGCCGCGGCACTGAATACTCAGGCCGGAACTCTGTTGGCAAAAAAGAGGTTTCCGGGCAAATTCTCTCTTCCCGAGCGAGGATTTCTTGAGGTTCCTATTGGCGTGGGCGTAATCAAAGGGACACACAAGGAGTTTCTGGCCGACCTGAACAAGGGCCTGGAGGCCATCATGGCCGACGGAACCTATGACAAGATTCTTAAGCAGTGGGAGGTACCCGGCACTACAAAGCCTAAACCTCCGAAATAGCCGTTTGAAGACGGTCATCTGAAGCGCAGAAGGCAAGGCGAGGCTCCGTAGCCCACCGCCGTTAAGCGAGCGGGCAACCGAATGCGTAAGCCGGTGCGGATTTTCCGGAGCCACGAGACGACGGCCGAGCCATAGAGTTCTGCTATGCCGGATAAGCTCTGGGGAAACGTTTACGTCATCATCCCGATGGTTTTGCGGAAACGAGCAAGTGCAATACTAAAGAAGCCTGCACCGATCAGGACGATCGCCAGAAATTGCGGCCATACGACCGCGAGGCCCGCTCCGCGAAACAGGATCGCCTGGGCAAGCATGACAAAATGTGTGGTCGGAGCCGCCAGCATCACAAACTGAACCGACTCGGGCATGCTCTCACGAGGGGTTATGCTGCCGGAAAGCAATTGCAGGGGCAGCAGTACCAGTACCACAAGCAATCCGAACTGCGGCATCGAGCGAGTGACCGTGCCCATAAATATGCCCATTGACGTGGCGGCGAAAAGGTGCAGAGCAGCACCGGCCAGGAACAGCACGACGGAACCTTGGATCGGCACCGACATCACCCCCCGGACAACGACGAGCAAGGCGAAGGCACAAGCCGCAAGCACCACAAGCCCCATGGCCCACATCTTGCCGGTCATGATTTCGAACGGCGTCACCGGCATCGCCAGTAGGTGCTCAATCGTGCCGTGCTCCCGCTCGCGGACCAGCGCCGCGCCGGAGAGCACTATCGACAGCATGGTGACCTGATTGATCAACTCCATCACCGCGCCGAACCAGGTTTTCTTCAGCTCGGAGTTAAAACGCGCCCGCATCACCAGATCTACCTGTGATGTCGGGTTGGCACGGTAGCGTTGCGCGAATTCCTGCACCTCCCGGGTGACGATGGTTTGGATGTGCCCGCTTCCGGTAAGGGCTTGGCTCACGCGGGTGGCGTCGACGTTGAGTTGAATTTTCGGTGCGCGGCCGGCCAGCATGTCTCGCTGGAATTCGGGTGGGATATTGAGGGCAAAGGTATCGATTCCCGCATCCATCCGGGAATCCATTTCATCCTGCTTAACCATCGCCGGCGGAATGAAGTAAGGTGGGTAGAATGCACCGACGATCCGCGTGGACAACGGCGACCGGTCCTCGTCAACAATGGCGATCGGCACCTTGTTCAGCGTTTCCGGCATCACCGTCCCTGCCGTGTAGAGAGAAAGCGTGAAGGCGTAGACGATCAGCCCCAACATTATCGGGTCACGGGCCAGGCTCCACAATTCTTTGATTCCGAGATGCAGGATGTTCTTCGCGCGCATGGTTCAAGCTTCCTGTTTCTTCAGCAACGCAGCGCTCAGTCCGATCAGAATGGGGATCGCGACCAGCAGCGATATGTACGGGGGATACAGGTCGACAAGGCCAAGCGCCTTGGAGAAGGTTCCGCGGCAGATCGTGAGAAAATGGGTGGTGGGATAAATCTGCCCGATCAGGGCACCCGCGCCTTCAAGCGAAGAAACCGGGTCGACCATGCCCGAGAACTGTGTGGCGGGCAAGATGGTGAGCACTGCGGTGCCGAAAATCGCGGCAATTTGACTACGCATGAATGTCGAGATCAAGAGCCCGATAGCGGTCGCGCAGATGATGTAGAGGAGCGCTCCCGTGATCAGGGCTGCATGACTGCCCTTCACCGGCACCCCGAACAGGGTCATGGCGAGCGCCGAGAGAACCAGGAAATTGAGCATTCCGAGCGCAATGTAGGGGATCTGCTTGCCCAGCAGGAATTCCAGGCGCGTCACCGGGGTGACATAAAGATTGACGATCGAACCGAGTTCCTTCTCACGCACTACCGAAAGAGCGGAGAGCATGGCCGGTATCAACAGCAGCAGCAGCGGAATAACCGCCGGCACCATCGCGACCAGGCTCTTGACATCGGGGTTGTATCGGAAGCGTGTCTCGATGGTCACAAGACTGGTTTGACCGCCCCGGCCGAAGGTCTGGACAGCCTTGTCGGATAGCCATTGGGCATGCATGCCACGCACGTAACCCTCGATTGTTTCGCCCCGCTGAGGCATGGCGCCGTCAATCCATGCGGCGATCTGCACGGGCTTACCACGCCCAATATCGCGGGCGAAGCCGGGGGGAATCTCGATTGCCAAACTGATCTTGCCCGCTCGCATACGTCGGTCAAGTTCTTCGTAATCGGCAAGCGGCGACCGTTCGACAAAGTAGCGCGAGCCGGAAATATTGAGCACGTAATCCCGGCTAGTCGTCGTCCGGTCACGGTCCAGCACGGCAAAGGTCAAGTCTTCCACGTCCATCGTGATGCCGTACCCCATGACCAACATAAGGATCACCGTGCCCAGCAGCGCGAGTGTCAAGCGTATCGGGTCGCGGAGTAGTTCGAGGGCCTCGCGGCGTGTGTAACTCAACATCCGCCGCGAGCTAAAGAAACTTCTTGCCCTGCCCCCGTCGGGGGCCGAGTCGCCGCCGGCCGTCAACATGCTCGTTTGCGGCTCTTGCAGCCCGAGCGGCGGATTGTCTATCCCCTCCTCGGCAGCGGCCTCTTCCAGGTACCCTATGAAGGCATCTTCCAGCTTCTCCACACCCCGCTTCTCGGTGAGGCCCACGGGCGTATCACTCACCAGCACCCGACCGGCATGCATCAGGGAAATGCGGTCACAACGCTGGGCCTCGTTTACGAAATGGGTGGAGATAAAGATGGTAACATGGTCACGACGAGCCAAGTCGATCAAGATTTGCCAGAAGGAGTCCCGAGCCACCGGGTCAACGCCGGAAGTCGGTTCGTCAAGGATCAGCATCTCCGGCCGGTGTATCAACGCCACGGCAAGAGACAGACGCTGACGTTGCCCCAGCGGGAGCGAGTCGGGCAAAGCGTCGATGACTCTCTCGAGGCCGAAACGCTCTGCCATTGCTTTCACCCGCTCCGGAATCTCTTCTTCCGGCACCTGAAAAAGCCGTGCGTGCAGGATCAGATTTTGCCGGACCGTGAGCTCGGAATAGAGCGAGAAAGACTGCGACATGTAACCCACACGTCGGCGGGTTTCGAGATCCTGTGCGTTGACGTCTTGGCCGAAAAGCCAAGCCTTTCCCTCACTGGCCGGAAGCAAACCGGTCAGCATTTTCATCGTTGTCGTCTTACCGCAGCCGTTTGAGCCGAGAAAACCGAAGATCTCGCCTTGTTCGATCCTGAAGCTTACACAGTCGACCGCGACAAAGTCGCCAAAACGCATGGTCAAGTCCCGCGCTTCAATGGCAACTTGAGTATCTTCCACTTCACGAGGCGGAATCCGTAACTCTCGGTGCTCCCGGCGCTTCTCTTCCGGTAACAAAGCGATGAAGGCCTCTTCCAGCGACGACGCATTGGTACGCTCAAGCAGCTCGTCCGGCGTTCCCTCGGCAAGCACACGCCCGTCATCCATCGCGACCAGCCGATCAAATCTCGATGCTTCATCCATGTATGCGGTGGCCGCCAAGACGCTCATGCCGGGTCGGTCGGACCGGATGAGATCGATAAGCTCCCAGAACCGGCGCCGCGAAAGGGGATCGACGCCCGTAGTCGGCTCATCGAGGATCAGCAGATCCGGGTCGTGGATAAGTGCGCAACACAAGCCGAGCTTCTGCTTCATGCCGCCGGACAACTTGCCTACCGGCCGGTCGGCAAAGGGGGCGAGACCGGTGCTTTCCAGCAGCATTGCGATGCGGTGCTCGCGTTCGGCCCGGCCATGGCCGAACAATCGGCCGAAGAAGTCTGCATTATCGAATACCGACAGCGTCGAGTAGAGATTCTTGCCCAGCCCCTGCGGCATGTACGCGATGCGCGGACAGACGGCCCGGCGATGACCCGCGTCCGTCATGTCGCCGCCAAGCACCGCCACCCGTCCCTCCTGCACTCGACGGGCCCCGGCAATCAGCGATAACAGACTTGACTTTCCGACACCGTCCGGGCCGATCAGCCCGACCATGCCACCGACGGCAAGATCGAGATTGACTGCGTCGAGCGCGAGCGTCTTCCCGTACCGCAAGCCGACGTCACTGAGTTGCGCAACCCGAGGCGTACCGAATTGCCCGGAGATGGGAAAAGGGGCCTGACCGGTCATTGCGGGATTCTTACTTTCAAATGTGCCGGCCATTCGGATTGAGGGTCAATCCGTACATAGGCCATTCCCGGCAGCCCCGTTTTGACCATGCGAATGTGCTTCTTGAGGAGTTTCGGATCGATTCGTGCCTTTATCCGGAACATCAGCTTTTGCCGCTCCTCGGCAGTTTCCACGGTTTTGGGCGTGAACTGGGCAACGTCCGCAACGAAGGACACCCGGGCGGGAATGACGTACTGAGGGGCGGCATCGAGCACCAGCCTGACCTCGGTCCCCATTTGGATCCGACCGGCCGCGTATGTAGGTAGGAAAAAGGTCATGTAGACATCCGCCAGATCAACCAGGTTCAGTACTTTACCGCCCGCGTTGAGGACCTCGCCGGGCTGTGCGATACGATACTGCACACGACCGTCACGAGGGGACTTCAGATCGCTGTCCTTGATATCCACCCTAAGTCGTTCGATGGTCGCCTGTGCCGCTTCGACGGACGCCTCCGCTCCGATTACCTGCGATTTGGCCGTAGCGATGGCCGCGTCCGCCGCGGCTACGTTCGCTTGTGCAGAGTTGAATCTCGCTTCTGCGCTGTAAAACGCGGCCCGCTGGTCGTCGAGTTGCTCCTGAGTTCTGACATCTTTCTCAGTCAGCTTTTCCGTGCGGCCTAAACGCTTACTTTCCGCGTCGAGTTCGGCCTTGCGCTGTGCCACTAAGGACTGGGCTGCCGCCTTCTCGCTCTCGCGCTGCACCACCGTGCTCCGGGCTGTTTCCACAGCGCTTTTTGCGTGACGCAATTGTGCCTCGGCTTCCCTGAGCTGGGCCATGAGTACGTCCGTGTCCATTTTGGCAACGACTTGACCGGACTCCACAAAGTCGCCTTCGTCCGCCAAAACATCCGCGATGCGACCGGACGTCTTGGTGGCGACATCGATTTCTACCGCCTCGATCCGACCGTTGCTGCCGGCAAATCCTTCAGGTAACCCTGCGGGCCGAAACAACTTCCACCCGTAGTAGGCGAGTGCGCCGATCAGGATCACCGCTGGTACCAAGAGCCATTTTCGAGTATCCAAGATCGTTCCTATTCTTGTCGGTCAGGTTCGCGGAATGATTCACGCGTTCCGTTGGTAAGGTTCTTCGTGACGTTCGAAGAAACTCTCCGACGAATAATGGTCATAATGCTCATGTACAACGAGGAACACAGACGGTTCCCAATCTGTACAAAACGTTCGGACTTCTTGTTGTATTCTCACGGACCGTGATTCGTGTCAACCGCATGACGAGCAAATCTTCCCCGGTCAACCTGATACGGTGGATCCGGTTGGGATTGAACTCGGCGATTTCTTCAGGAATCCTCTCTTATTCCAAAGCATACGACCTGATTTCACCCCTTCAAGTTGAAGGGTGAGCGATCACGGAGCCTGCAGTCCCTCGTTTCTCCAGGTGGGCTTCCCAAAGACCGTAGGTAAAGTCTTAGAGCAAGTGTCAAGAAAATAACCGATATTTCGAGTCTGGTTCCCAGGCTTTGAAAAGAGAAATCCCCCTTAATCCCTCTTTGCTGAAGGGGGCTGGGGAGATTTGCCCGGGAACGACAGACACACCCGAATTTCGGGCAACGTTTATGGCAATTGCCATATGATCGCGTCCTTTGCCGGCTTAGGGGAAGACAGGACCGCACAAGGGATCTCCCGCTTCATTTCCCGAACCGTCATGTCAACTGACCACAAATCAGTTAAGAAAGTACAATACGAGTGTTCCACGGTAAGATCTTCAATCGAAACAACGCAGCGACTGCCCCTCTTGGCTTATTGATTTACGTTAATAAATGACCGCATAGCGGTACTTTCTCCTTGACTCACAGACAGTCATGGCCTAAGCTCCTCTTCCATTGACGAGCATAGCAGAACCGCAACTTCTCTGGAAGGAGCCCGGATCCATCCCGCATCTCATTGAGCCCTACGGCGCTGAGCCGTTTACCGGGAGGAACGTAATCATGGAGAACGCGCAACGCATTTCAACGGCGAGTCGAAAATTGCGGCTGACCTGTACCGGCCTGCTTTTCGGTTTGCCCGTGTTGTATGCTCTGTTTTGGATCTTCTTCAATCAGATCTATTTCTATCCGGCAATACGGCCGAGCATTCCCTTACCGGTGCCGGTGAACCATCATCTCAACGGCCTGACCCGCTTCCTGGCATTCACGGCCGGTCTGATTCCTCTGGCCGCGACGCTTTACGGTCTGCAAAGACTGAGGGAATTGTTTACGCTCTATGAAGGCGGATCCATATTCACCGAGCGGAATGTGAAATGCCTCCGCAGCCTGGGAAAGGCCCTCATCGTCTGGGTGGGGTGCGATATCGTGAGGTGGTCGTTATTAAGCATTGTTCTCACCTTGGAAAACCCACCCGGCCAAGGAATGCTCGTGGTGGGGCTCAATGGAGGGGATTTCATCGGGGTCTTCGTGGGCGCGGTTGTGCTCACCGTTTCCTGGGTAATGGATGAGGCCAGGAAGATCGAAGAAGACCAAGCACTTATCGTGTAGGGGCTGACATGGCCATTATCATCAATTTGGACGTGATGCTCGCCAAGCGGAAAGTCAGATCAAAACAGTTGGCTGAGTTTATCGGCATAACGGAGCAGAATCTCTCGCTCCTTAAGAACGGAAAGGTGAAGGGAATTCGTTTACAAACTCTTGACTCCATCTGCGCGTTCCTGAAGTGCCAACCGGGCGACCTACTCGAGTACCGCGACGTCTCCGGCACTCAGGGCACGGGTGCGGGGTCGGAAGACTGAACGAGCGTTTACCGCACGAGAATTGGCCGGTCACTTAGGGTCCGTCAATCAGGCGCGGACATTGGGAGAGTGAACGTGAACGTACTCCCTTTTCCTTTGCCTTTACTCTCAGCCCAAATCTTGCCTCCGTGGAGACTTACCAGACGGCGCGTTAAGGCCAAACCCAGTCCGGTACCTTCCTTTGATCTGCCTGACACCGTGTCTGCCTGCTCGAAGGCATCGAATATTCTCTCTTGATCCTTGGCGTCGATTCCGACTCCATTGTCGGTTACACTTACATGGAGGAACCCTCCCTCCTTGCGAGCCCGTACTTCGATTCTCCCGCCGTTGGGTGTGAATTTGGCTGCATTTGAGAGCAGGTTGAACATGATCTGCTTGAGCCTCATCTCATCGGCGTGAACCTGTTCATTCAGGAGGGTTGAATCAAACACCAGATCCAGTCGGGTGTGATGCCGCTCAGTGTTTTCCTTGATTACAAGTAGACTGCCATCCAATAGTTGCTTCAAATCAAGACCGGAAACCTGGAGTTCCATCTTCCCGGACTCGACTTTCGCCAAGTCCAGCAGGCCGTTTATCAGTCGAAGAAGATGGCGGCCGCTATTCAGTATGTGACCGACGTGCTTGAGTTGCGTATCGCCAAGTTGGCCGAAGACTTGATCCTCAAGAATCTCCGAAAAACCTATGATGGCATTCAAAGGGGTACGCAACTCATGACTCATGTTCGCAAGAAACTCGCTCTTGACATAATTGGCCCTTTCCGCCTTCTCTTTGGCGTTAACTAATTCCAGTTCAAACCGCGCCTGCCTGGAAATGTCCCGCCGGAAGACAGCCAATTTTTTCACCATGCCGTTCTCACTGAAAACGGGATAAAGGGTGTTGTCGGTGTGCGTTTCTCCGGTTATGTCAACGAACCGTACGGGTGATCCGGTCTTTTCAACTTCGGAACCTCTCATTCTCCATTGATCACACAGATCGGGCGGCAACACGTCGTACAGATTGCGCCCGACGAGTTCGTCAACGTCCCCGGTTAATTGCCGCGAAGCAGCTGCATTGGCCGCCAAAATGGTGCCGCCGCAACGAATCAGGAGTGCCGCATCCTTCGAAGCGTCCAGAAGTGCTTTTGCCTCACTACCAAGTTCCGCCTCCCTCTCAGCAGTACCTCCACCTGCCGATTCTTCCCTTTGAGCCGGCCTGCGACGAAGTTTCAAGACTTCAGCCAAGAGTTCTTTTCCGGTCTTTCCCCGGCCTTGCATGAACCGTTTCCTCTGCCGTAACGGCTTTCGCTGAGGGGTGGGTAGCTGGGCAAAACTGATGTACCACTAATCTTTACACCGGGCACGGCGTTGGGTCAATGAGAATGGGAAGTGCATCGGAAGTCAAACCCGATTGTCCACGCTCTGCAGTGGAGCGGCGGAACCGGCTTCAGAGTCATGAAGTGGGTTATGTTCCTATTGAGAAGCGTTCAGTCGGGACGATTTCCGAGTTCCTTTGACCCGACGCTTGTAACATTTTGATATAATAAAACAAACATCTGAAGGCCGAGAGGGTTAAGCGGCTTTCACTCATGGGGTAGTCGGAGAGGTAAGGTCGACTCTTCTAAGAGGGGGTGTTTCTCTCGAGCCGCACACCGGTTTATTGACAGCTTTTAGCTCAATGCGTACAATCATATTCACAATGCAGATTGTATAGCACGTGTCGGAAAAAATGTCCGATATTTCGAGTCTAGTTCCCAAGCTTTGAAAAGGCAAACGCCCCCGGCCCCTTTTTTGTAGAGGGGGGCCGGGAGGATTTGCCGGGGAACGGCAGGCACCCGAATTTCGGACTGAATTTGTGGCAATTGCTTGTAACGTCTGCTCCAGGCGCTTTGCAGTAGGTCCACGACCCGGCTTTCGATCAACGTCGATGGGGACTCGGCCGGTCGGAGCCCCATCATGTAATGCATTGCTTCATCAACTTTTTTTGTTTGTGTAGCGGAAAGATGTTGTAAGCCCCAACCAATCATGCGCGGGGCCCGGCAATATGCCGGGAGACATATGCACCACGGCCTTTGATCACCGGGCTTGAGGCGGGCCCTCGGCGGGCGGCCAGTAATCAAGCTTGGTCCTCCAAGGCCGTTGACCGCAGACTCAGAAGTCGGACGGTGGCCGAAACGCCGTGCGCGGAGCACCGCCCGGTGAGAATGGAGGGGGGAGACCATCTCCCCCTCCAAACCTCCCCCATCGTAATTCCGAGCAGTTGCGTCTGTCCCGGTGAACGCTTACCAGAAAACGTTGATGACGCAGATTCCGAGGAAGGAACAACCTTCCCGGATGTGTCTTGCGGTCATCACCAATCGTATAGGAACCGAGTTTGACGTGTACGCAGATACGGGCTTAACTAAATTCGTTGGAAGGGAAGACGAGTTTTCACGGCTTGTTGAGGGCCTTCAAAGAGCGAAGGCAGGCCATGGGCAAGTCTTTTCCGTCGTTGGAGGGGCCGGCTTCGGCAAGTCCAGGCTTCTCCATGAGTTCAAGAGATTCGTAAGAGATGAAGATGTCAAGGTATTGGAGGGCCAATGCCACCCATACGGCAGGGGAGTTGCATATCATCCGATCACGGAAATCCTGAAGGCGAACTTCGGAATCGTTGACGCTGATTCCGATGCCGAGATCCGTGACAAAGTACAGACCGATCTCGAACTCTTGCGATTGGAGTCGGCTCTTACTTTACCCTACGTGTTGGAGCTTCTTTCCGTCACGGAGAGCGGCATCGAAGATGTCGCAATGAGTCCTCACTCCAGAAGGGAAATGATGGTCAAGGCCCTGGAGTTGCTCTTAACAAAGGGTTCGGAGACAAGAACGCTGGTCCTGGTTCTTGAAGATCTCCATTGGCTGGATCGCAGTTCCAAGGATGTTGCGAAATCCATTGTCGAGGTCGCATTGACCGCAAAGGTCCTGATGATATGCACATACCGGCCGGAAGCAGTCTTGCTGTGGGAAGCCCTACCCTTTTGTCATCGGATTGCGCTAAGCCGGCTTCACGAAAAAGAGTGCGTCACAATGGTCGGCCATCTCGTGGGTACAAGCACGATTACGGACAGTATTGAGGAACTCGTAATTAACCGCACCAAGGGAGTTCCACTCTTCATCGAGGAGTTTGTGCAATCCTTGAAAGAACTCAGAATCATCGAAAAGCTGGACGATAGGTTTCACCTAACCGGAGCCGGCCTTACTATGGCTTCAACGATCCAAGAAGTCGTCATGGGCAGGGTAAACAGGCTGCCGGAAGGAGCAAGAGAAATTCTTCAGATAGGGTCGGCTATCAACAGGGAGTTCAGCTATAAGCTGATGGCCATGGTGACGGGCCTGTCGGAACACGACCTGATGTCACGCCTTTCAATCTTGATGTACGCGGGTCTAATCTATGAAAGGGGAGCATATCCTGAGTCCAGTTACGTGTTTAAGCACTTCTTGATCCAGGAGGCTTGTTATGAGTCATTACCGACGAGTACCCGTCGAAGGTATCACAGGGCTATTGCAGAAGCTATGGAGAGATCCTTTCACGACAAAAGGCCGGGCAAACCGGAGGTTGTGGCTCATCACTTCAGCCAAGCAGGTCTGGTCGAGCGAGCCCTTCCGTACTGGAGCAAGGCCGCGTCGAATGCGATTCGGCGTTCAGCCAATACTGAAGGAATCGCCTACCTTAGGCAAGCGTTGGAGACAATTGGAACATTGCCTACGACTCGGGAGACAATGCAGCAGGAACTTGATCTCCTGCTCCTACTCGGACCTGCACTGATGGCCGTCAAAGGGTATGCGGCCCGAGAAGTTGAGAAAATCTTCGCGAGGGCTCGTGAACTGGTTCATGACCTGGGTGCTGCGGGAAGTCTCCTCTCCGTATTGAGAGGGTTGTGGGGTTACTACATTGTGCGGGCAGACTTGGGCACGGCACGAGATCTTGCAGAGCAAACCATGCGCATGGCCGAGCACGGAACGAAGCCGTCAATGGTATTGTGGGGCTTATACATGTCGGCAATGACACGTTTCCATCTTGGAGATTTCGTTGCGGCCGGAGATCACTTCAAGAAAGGTGGAACCCTATACGATGTCCGGAAACGCGGATCTCACCGCGCGTTACAGGATCCGGGTGTAGCCTGTTTGTCCTACCAAGCCCCTCTCCTCTGGCTGGTAGGCTTTCAGGAACAGGCCTTGCGGAAGAGTCTTGAAGCCCTGTCATTGGCGGAAGAACTTTCCCATCCTTTTTCGCTCGTATATGCGCTGAACATTGCAGCACTGACGTCCCAATTGGCACAACGGGTAGAGGAAGTCTTAGAGCGGGCGGAAGCATCAATCAGTCTGTGCTCCCGTCACGGCATGCCCTATTGGTCGGCCTGGGGCCCCATTTTGAAAGGCTGGGCCTTAGCGAGCAAAGGGCGTACCAAAGAGGGAATTGAACTCCAGCGGCAAGGTTTGGCGGATTACGTTGCCGGCGGGGCAACCCTGGCTTGTCCGTATTTCCATTGCCTCTTAGTGGAAGCCTTAGCAAAGGAAGGAAGATTCGAAGAGGGATTACGAGTGACGGAAGATGCCTTGATTCATGTATACAGTACCGGGGACCGGTGGTTCGAGGCCGAACTTCACAGGCTTAAGGGGGAGTTGCTCCTGGCGATTTCCGCAACGATACATGCCGATGCGGAGGCGTGCTATCAAGAAGCGTTTCGGGTTGCTCGTCTTCAGGGTGCCAAATCACTGGAACTGCGCACCGCGATGAGCCTCGGTCTTCTCCGGCAACAACAGGGCAGGAACGAAGAGGCATTTCAGATCATTTCAGAAGTGTACCGAGGTTTTGAAGAAGGATTTCAGTGCGAAGACCTCAAGAAAGCTCGCACTCTTATAGAGCAGCTTGGGTAATGGGAACGTGTGCAGTGATTCCGTGATGTCCTTCCGCGAAGAAGTAATTCAGGAATGTGTCTACGGTTCTAGTTTTCAAAGAGAAGCTAGACATATTCCCTGATAGTTCTTGTCGGTGAAGTTTTTGGTTGCGGCCGGCGGAGGCGCTTTGCGCAGGGGGGGGATCTGTGGCACCGGCATTGGCCTGTTCAGAAACGACCCGGGAAAATGAAGATGGGCCGTTGCGAAGTCCATACAGTGAAAAGAGCCACGCAGATGAGCAAGGTCAACACGCACCAAAACCATGTAACGGCAACCCGTTTCCCGGTCAAGTGATGGAGCACCAGGTAGAGAAAGGCATCACCGAGAACCAGGGCGGCCGCGAGAAAAAAGGTATAACGGTGTCGTCTTTCGTCCACCGAGCGAAGTCGAAAACCAAGCGGGTGGGGAGGGTAGGACTCCCGCTGACCCGAAAACACGGCGGAACAACCGGGATACTCAACCAACAGACCATCAGGGTGATCATTAACGGAACTGCGTGAGCGATGGCCGCGACGGGTGCAGTGGGTCTACGTAAAGGCCGTATTGTGCTCGCCGTAATCCTGTTGCCCCTTGTCATGTGCATATTCTCAATCGCTTGTTTTGCAGTTACATACTGTGGATGTGCCGGATTGTCAAGCCGGAGTGCCGGTCATCTGCCTTAGTGGGAGAGACAGGATTGAATCCAGTCGTGATACGGAGTGACGAATATCCAGGTGCCGCCGATGCGCAGGAGTCGCCGACATCCGGCACTCAACTCTTGTCCCGGCCGAATCCTATTAATATCTTGACTTCTTGCGTTCACTAACCTAACCTTGAGGTTAATCCAGTCTTCTGGAGGTGGATGGTTAACGCCATCGGGCCCGCAAGGGCCTTTTTCTTTTCTATAGGAATTTCTTGCCGAATAGTCGCTCACCCTTCCGATCATATTTCTCTTGGAGGATCTCAATCACTTCTGACGCCAGAGCGATATCCCAGTCCCAGATGCAGGCTCGGTCAAATCCCTTGAACTTCCGAAGGTAGAGCATGATCGTCCTTCTCGGGAAGCCATTTTACGTTGTCTCTCACACAAGAAAACCGATTAATTCCGAAATCGACGTAACATTATCGGTGCCGACCAGTCTATGTATATGTAACCTCACTTCAGAAGGAGAAGAGCCATGAAAGTAAGAACCATTTTGATCATGTCGTTGACGGCCGTCCTGGCATTGGGCCTTGTCGCCGCACAGGCGGATCCCGGACAATCCGGTAAGGGAGGAAGAGGAGGAGATACCATTGGTATGCAAGGCGAGCGTGGGTTCGGGCCCGGACCGGGCTGGGGACACGGCATGCACCGAGGGCTCTATTGGCGGCTTGGTCTAACCAAGGATCAGAAGAAGCAGATGCGGGCCCTTGCCGCTGAATTTCTCGATAGCACGAGATCCGTTCGGACCGCGAAGATGACGCTCAAAGACGAGAAGCGAACCATGATCATTTCCGGCAAGATCGACCCCAAGCGTCTGGCTGCAATTGACGAAGAGTTGGTGAAGACCAAGGCTCAAATTATGACCGCGCGACTGAAAATGAAGCGGGGCCGATTGGAGTTGCTGACCGAGGACCAGAGAGATACCCTGGGAGACCTCCTGGCTCGAAAAGCCTTGAAGAAGGGGCATCGCGGAAGGCATGGAGGACGCTTCTAAAGCAGCTATAGCAAATGCCTGGAATTTTATCCGAAATCCGGGTGTCTCTGTCGTTCCCGGACAAATCCGTCCAGCCGCTCCTTGCAAAGGGCGGCTGGAGCCGCAATCAAAGTTCGCATCTGCAGGATCGGCCCGCACGGACATCGCGGGCAGACAAGCATCATACAACGATTCAAATGCAATACCGGAATGTTGCCGGGATTTCGTAACGATTTCTTCTCGAAATGAGAGAAGATCCGGCATTATTAGAATAGGGATTTAAGGGATTTCTCTTTTTGAGACCCGGGAACGAGACTCGAAATATCGGCAATTGGAACCGCGTGTCAATCACCCAAGCAACGGGAGCGGATCAGTTCGAATTTTCCCGTCGTACGTTTCTTGATGTATTTCCCATTGGCATTATGTCCGAACTATTGAGTCTTATGACGAGGCTCTTGAAGATCTTCTACTGGAAACACCATCAATTACCGAGTAGACTGGTAAGCACAGCAACCAGAGGAGTTTCATCATGCAACTCTCAACCAAGACAAGAAACTGGTCGGAAGCCGAGTTGATGTCCCTCCCCAAAGTAGGGGGGAAGTATGAACTCGTTGAAGGAGAGCTACGCGTGACACCTGCCGGTCATCCACATGAGTCCATCGTTATGGAAATAGCTGCCGAAATGAAACTCTTCGTTAAGAAACATCGTTTAGGTCGTGTGTGGGCTTCAAATCTCGGTTACTGGATGAAGAATGGGAATCTCCGGTCACCTGATGTCTCTTTTGTGGAAGAGAGCCGTTTCAGAAGCATGACCCGAGACTCGGAAGGTTTTCTCTACGGCGCTCCCGACCTCTCAGTGGAGATTCTCTCACCTTCGAATACGGTCAAAGCCATGGAGGAGAAAGCCGTCGAGTACTTCGAGAACGGTTCCAAGATTGTTTGGATCGTAAATCCTGATGATCAAACCGTACTGATCTTGCGGCCTGACGGATCGGAAAAAGTTCTCAACGTTAGGGATATTCTCGACGGAGAAGATGTCATTCCAGGGTTCTCACTGGTGGTAAGTGAACTCTTCGAAGACCTGGAATGAGATCAATCAGAACGTCTTAATAGCCGAAACGGGACGACCGGTTCGAAACCTGGTAACGGAACGCCCGAGAACTACCAATTCCTTGCCGCCATTGGTCGTGGGGGCTCATAATGGGGTCAAGTCTACTCTTAACTCATATCCGGCAGGCATCGAGTGGCGCAGGGGGAGATTCCGTGGAAACAAATGACCCGTGTCCGTCACTGCATCGTGCACGAGTGCATGGGAGTCGACAACGGCATTTCCGGGGAGGCGGCGACACTGATTGTTCAGCCACTTGCCAGAGATCTTGAAGCGATCGTACCGCCGGCGGAAGGTTGAGCACGGATCGCTCGATAGCCGGGAAGGGCCGGCAGGTCGAATCCGGCACGGCAAAACTTGAAGCCCCGGAACACTCCCACCGAAGAGTTACGGGACATCATTTCCGACGACGCAACAAGTGTACCGATTTGGCGGATCCACACCGATTCAAGGAGCAGGCAACCGTGCCCGGTGTGAGTCAAGAGCAGACTTGACCCCACTTTTTGCCGGCGGGAAAGGGAGAAGGCAAGGGCATTTATGGATCGCTCTACGAGCTACCAATGATTGCGTTTAAGCCGTCGATGATTTGATCCACTTCTTTGCGAGACACTCTCCCAATCTTCTTGCCGATTCGTTCTGTTGAGAGGGTACGGATTTGACTGATTTTCACCCATGTGCGCTTGGGCAGGTCGTTCGGAGCAAGCTCAAGAACCAGAGGGAATCCGGCCCGCTGTGCCCGGCTGGTGACAGCCACGGCGATTACCGTTCCCGAGCGTTGGTTGAAAATATCTTGGCTGACAATGACGACAGGGCGTCGGCCCGCTTGTTCGTTTCCCTTTACGGGATTCAGATCGGCCCAACGAATCTCTCCCCTCAGTATTCCGGCCACTGTTCCAACACCTCACCCATTCCCTCTTCAGCCATAGCCTTTTCCGCATCAGGATCGAGTTTTGCACATTCCCGGGCAAGGCTGTTTCGTTCCAATCTGTCCAGTTTTTCTTCCAGCGCACCCTGAATGGCTTTGCTTCGATTGGGAAATACCCGATCTCTTACCAGCCGATCGAGACGGTCAAGTGTCTTCTCATCCACTGTGATTGCAATCTTTGCCGTAGCCATCACACACCTCTGGTATGATAATATATCATACCAGATCCAGGGTCAAGCAAGATAGAATCACCCTGCGACGAGGGCGGCGAGGTTTCATTTCAAACACATTGTGTGCTATTATACTGCAGCGAAGGCCCAGGAGCAGGCTGCGGCCGTATTGAAGGGTGCGTCCACACCAGTCCAAGTAGTGTGAGGTACCGGTGCCTCAGCGGCGTACGGCAGCGAATGATACTGACCGGTCCTTCGTTTTCTTTGAGGCGGCCGGTCCGACCTTCGAGCGCCGAAAGAATCGCTATGAGCGCTTCAATCCTACAGCTACCGTTTGGGATGTATGAAGAGAAACGGCAAGAGTGTATCCGGTTTTCGATTCGATGGTGCCGGTGAGATCTTCGCACGAACTGCAAATACCGTCGTACGCCGAAGACGGACAAAGTGCCGTCTGTGACGGCGCCGCCGCAGGAGCGAACATTCATGGCCGGGGGCCGGCGACAAGCCGCAACGAACCATGAAAGGCCTCGGCACTGCCGGCCACTCCGGGACTTCGCCTCGGAGAAAGGGTGTTAAGACCCCGCGGGACGCGGGGAACCAGTGGGAGAGACCATCTCCCCCCATCGAGTACCCGACCGGGGTCGCTTATGGGAGGTCTTTCATATGAACGTAAGCCGCTCATTGGCTGACTTTCTGCATGAGCTAAGCCGGGGAGTGCCCCATGAGGCCGATAACGAGTTCATGTCCGTAAGGCTATTGATACGGAGCGTCAATGGAAACGTCCTCAACCAACATGCATGAAGAAGGTGTGCGAAAGCCGGAGCCTCACGACCTTCGCGAAGACATCTTCCGGCAACACTTGAATCGTTCTATAAAGGCAGTACTGATTGCTGAAGCGCCGGGTGTGTTGAGTGGGCTCGATCATTGCCGAGATCTGGCGGAGCTACTGGACCTGGCCTTTGAAACGGAAGTTCGGGACGGCCATGAGATAACTCGACACGCAGTCATCGCCCGCGTATCGGGCAACCCCGTTCAAATCTCAAAAGGCGAGGATCTGTTGCTGGGCGCACTATCCAAAGCGTCCGGCATTGCGAGCGCCGCACGCAAGGCCAAGGCCATGGTCGGGTCACGTTGTCGCCTGGTCTCGGGCGGCTTCAAGAAGATGCCGATCGAGATCAAATCGGTTCTGCGTCGGGCGGTCGCGGATGGAGGCCTGGAAGTCCGTATGCTCGATCAACCGTTCCTGTATCTCGACAAGAACTACGTGCGCATATTCGGAGGCGTGTCTCTCGCCATGCAAGCAGTCGCCCCACTGGAAAGACCAACGGTGATCCAGGTACGAGGCGAGATCCGGCCGATAGACGAGGAAGCCGTCGATGCGGCTCGGGGAGGCGCCGCGGTCATCATGGTCGATACCGGCGACCGGGCGGACTTGCGAACCGTCGTGGAAGCATTGAATCGAAACCACTTGCGTTCGTCCGTCCAAGTGGCATTTTCGGGAAACATCGATTTGAATGATATCGAGGAGCTCTGCTCCTCGGACGTCGACGCTTTGGACATAGGCTATGCCATTGTGGATGCGCCGTGTCTTCCCATACGCTTTGACGTAATCGCTTGAGGAGTATATTGAATGGACTATCGACTACTTGAAAAAACCGAACTGTGGATATCTCCCGTGGAGCTTTCGGGAGCGGACTTGGGCGCTTGTGCCGCGGCGGTGGGCCGGGTGTTGGGCCTTGGGGAAACCGAAATAATGGTTACGGACGCACTAAACGAAACTCTGGCCCTGGACATTCTCGTCCCAACAATACCGGCGGACCGTATCGTCGCAAAAGAGGGCCCCGTGTTGACGGCACTTTCCTCAGTGGCGGGGGTTACGGTTTTCCCGGACACCCATGTTCATTCAAGAGGGGTGCTCGGGCTCATCACTCTGGACGAAGCGCAAGGGGCGGAACTCTTGAGCCGGTCCGAGGCAATGCGCAAGGAAATAGAGGAACGCATCGCATCCCGAGCCATTGTCATGGCCACGGGCGCAGAGGTGCTGGAAGGGCGAATCAAAGACACGAACACCCCATACCTGGTTGAACGGCTCAAGGATGTGGGATTCGAGGTCGTTCAGGGCCCCAAGCTTGCCGATGACGCCGATTCGATAGCTCGTGCTCTCAACCGGGCGGCCGAAGAGGCATACGGCCTTGTGGTTACTACCGGAGGCGTCGGCGCTGAAGGCAAAGACCAGACGGTAGAGGCCGTCTGCAGCCTGGACCCGGACGCGGCCACCCCCCCCGTACTGATGTTCCACAAGGGTCAGGGCAGACACCACAAGTCCAGTGTGCGTATCGGCGTTGGACGCCGGCATGACCTTCTCATGGTATGTCTTCCGGGTCCGCACGATGAGGTGGAAATGCTCTGGCCGATTCTCTCCAACGGACTGAGCGCGAGATGGGACAAGAAGACCCTTGCGGATGCACTGGCATCACGCCTCAGGGACAAGTTCCTGTCTCACCGTAATCACCATGGTTTCATGGCCGGGCAAGCGGAGCAAGTGGAGTGAGGGCCTCCGGGATAATCGTCGTAAAACGGGAGGCCCTCGACCGTATGAGCTATCTCCTCGGTGAAGACAGGTTACGGAATGTCAAACGTTATCGTTGAAGAATAGGAAAGCATGTCAGCGTCCGGATCCCCCTCGAAGGGCATCCTGTATTTGGCCTTGACCAGCTGTGGGCCTTTCTTTTCAATCGCAACGACCGCGGTTCCGTCCTTGTCCGTCCTTAGAGCCTTCTCCGATCCGTGACCGCCGCCGGTGGTAATGATCGCTCCATGCACGGGTTTGCCGTTGAGGAGTACCGTAATGGGCAGTTTGTCTCCCGCACCAAGCTTCGTCGGATCCTTCCCGGGGACTATTTCAAAGCGCTGTCCCAAGGGTTCACTGCTCTTGCTGCTCGGAGCCAAGAAACTCTTGCACCAGTGCTCACTCTTGAAGGATTGTAAAATGGTATATTTTCCCTTCCCTTCTCGCTTGGTGGCCTCTTTCCAACCATCCGTGGTCTTCAGCCAGTAGCCTGAGTCCCAGAGCGCACCAACAACCGCGGGATTCTCTTTTGTGGAAAGCGATGCGTTTTCCTTATTCTTGACAATTTCCAGCGGCACGGCCTGCCCTTTGGCGTCAAGTGCTTTCGCCTCGCTGACTCTGGCCGGGTCGTAGGGGTCGATTGTTGTCCCGTGTCCATGAATCACGAACAACTCTCGGTTTGGATTGACATTTATCTTTCCGATATATGTATCGTGGGCCGGGGCAAGCTGTGTACCGACCAACAACAGAAGCACTACGAATACGATTCTTCTGAACATGTGCCTTTCCTTACTTTGCTTTGTACTCTGAATCATAAGTTCGGTCGCGTGTTTTCCCTCGTTCCCGAGCATGATACTTGGAACGAGAACGTATGCGCTACCGCATTTGCGCAACCGTGTAATCAGATTACCGTATGCCTTTCCGGAGCAATCTACCAGGCATACTTGAGCCCGGAGGCAAGTTGCCATTTGGGTGTCGGCGTATAGACGTGATCGCGATAATTACTGTCGGCCCACGTGTATGGTCCCGCGTACTCTCGCGGCTGACACTGCACGGAAAGGAACGATGACCATCCATTCCCTTCGTACCTCAGCTTCAGATTATACACATCCCAATCCGGTGCATAGATGAGCGTGGTGGGGTTGCTGAGGTAACCCGGTACGCCGCTGTTGTATTCGTAGTCCAGGTCCACAAGCACCTTACCATACGCACCGAAATCTCGATGAATCGATACGCCGCCCTTGATGAGGTGCTCAGAGATCCCGGTCAGGACATCCCGTCCGGGAGTCGTTGGGTCGGGCACCGTAGCGTCCACCCACGCGTAACTGGCAAACACGGAGACGTCCGGTGATTCGCCCGGGTAAAACCTTGTCTCGAGTTCATAGCCTTCTCGCAACGTGCTGCCTACGTTCACCGGTTGATAGTCGACAGTCCTGATTTCTCGCTCGGTGTACGTGTGGTAATAATCTGCAGCGAAGTAGAGCCGCCCGAAAAGAGTAAAATTACAGCCCACGTCGTACGTTTGGACCAACGCAGGCTCCAGTTCGAAATTCTTGTTCGTGGTAGTCTGGTACGGAGAAACCTCCGTATTCGCCGGGGACCTGAAACCACAGCCCAAGTTCCCAAAGATGTTGAAATTCTCCGTGGGAGTCAGGACAACCCCGATCTTGGGGGACCTGATGTACGGATAACCCGTTCCGGAATTCTGAGGATTCGTCACATTGTCGAAACTCTGCTTGAACCAATCCCATCTCACTCCGCCTACAACCTTGAAGTACTTGGCCGGTTTGATTTGGCCTTGCAGAAACATAGCCCAATTGGAAAGCTGCATCCCATAATCGTAGCTTATTTTTGTCATTTGCCTGTCCACAGCTGAGAATTGTGCACCGTCTCCTTTGTCGTGCTTCAGCTCGCCTCCGACCGTCAGGGAAGCGATTTCACCGAAAACCATGTGATAGTAGGCGCGGCCGCCCCAGAACGTTCTCTCCTGTGTACGGCCGGTTTGGCTGGAACTCAACGGACTATACCGAACGTACCGCGTTTCATCGAAGTTATCTACATACAGGGATCCGTACAGCCCTCGCTCTCCGCAGGAAGGAGCGTAGTTCATGACCACTTGGTAATGACGCAAATTACCATCGTTCATTGGGTCGACAGTACGCCTTCTCGGCCATTGTCCGCTCTTGACCCAACTAATAGGCACATACCCGGGAATGCCGAACGAGGACTGGAAATAGTTCCACCGAAGAGAGAGAACTCCGCCCAAGGTAGGGACGGAGACCTTGTTGAACGTGCCATAGCGTTTCTGCTGAGCATTCTCCCTGTACCCGTCCATGGTGTAGAAATTCTGTGTCAGGAACGGAATGGGAACCGTGTTTTCCGAACTCAAGACCCCAAAGGCACGAAAAAGGCCGAGATTTCCGCCGTAGGCCTTCAAACTCGGGGAAGGGTCGCTCTTCTTCGTGACAATGTTGATTACGCCGGCCATGGCGAAATCACCGTACAGTGCGGAAAAGGGGCCTTTGATGACCTCGATTTTTTCAATGAGTTCGGGATCGAGCCAGTTCATAAGTACCCTGCCCGTTCCGGAAAGGGATGACGGGACATTCATGGGCACTCCGTCTATGAAGATCCCTATTTCCCGTGCGCTGTAGAAGCCTCTCATGGCCATTGCGACTCCAGCGGGCCCTTCGTCGAAAAAGTAAGACCGGACCCCGGGGACCCTCCGGAGAAAGCTCGACGTTTCACCCCAAGTCTGTATCTCAGCGAGGTCTTGGGCCGTTACCTGCTGAACTTGTGCAGGCAGAGACGCGGCTCCGATGGATACCCGAGACTTGTCCGTTACCAGGGAAAGGGTGGATGATGGTATCCCGCTTCCCGAAAAAACATCCGAAGCAGCCCCGCGGTCTTCACGTGATGGAATAGCCGACGGATCGACTTGATCATAGTCCACATCCTCTACGGGGGAAGTAGGCGTTCTCGCTGCGGGGCGCCGTGCAGGGGCTTCCACGTCGATTCGCTCGAGTTGCCTGGATGAGCTTGTTTCCTGGGCTACGGCAGGGCCGACTGCAATGCCGGCAAGTGCGAGAACCAGGAAAAGAGCGTTGGGAAATCTTCTCCAAGAAAAGCTAAAGATTGTCATGACATATATTCCTCATAGGGCGCCTGAGGGGCACCGAACCCAAAGAAAGCCGGTCTTTTACAGAGCATCGTCTGCCGGCAAGTGCGATCTGAAATGCCCGATAGCCTCCTCACCTGGGATAAGGGGCGCCGGGAAAGGGCATGCAAGCCGCCCGCGGCCGGCGCATGGGAAGCGGAACCGGGGGCCTGCAATGTCGCATGTATTGGGGTGCCGGGCGTGCGCACATGCCTGCAAACCCCGGACACGGCGGCGGTGGACAAGGCCGGCATGCTATGGGTGTCGGGGGTGGACATGGAACCCGTCGAACGCCATGTCCGAGAATGCTCTGTCCCAGGCCTAGAGGAGCCAGAACCACGGACTGAAGGATCCTGGCGGCACTACAGAAGATGGGCTCAAAAACAGGAGGATTCTCACAACAGAACCGTTGCGGAACGCAGGGCTTGCGTCTTTCAGGTTTGACGACGACTTCTACCCTCACCCTGACCGGCCGAGTGGGGCACGGAGGAGGACAAGGAGGAAGACAACGCGATTGGGGAGCACATATGGGAGCCGGCATACAGCGCGAAATCGGAGGACAAGGCGCAGGAACATCGACCCGTACTGTCCGAACAATAGGCGCCGGCCGCGGTTGGGGGGCGCACGATTTGTACGGCACGCACTTCGTGGGGAAGCACCCGGGAATGCCTTGGCACATTCCCGGCAGGCTGCTTGCCAATAAGATGACGGAACTCAAAAGAATGGTTGCTCGAAGCATAACAATCTCCTCAAATGGAAGGCGGCGACCGCACCTTCACACCAAGACGGGAGCACGTCGACCTCGGGACGCAGAAATCCCGCGTCCGAGACCGTGCACTCGGTTGAGCTCACAAAAATCTTGACTGAAACGCTTGAGCAAGGGATAATGGCAGGTATAGGGGATAGCGAGACCCTACCCGCCGACCCCGGTTTTCGTGACAGCGGAAGCCGGGGTCTGCTCACTCTCGCGTTCGCTGAGCAAATTCATCGCCCCGCCGAACGTTACGCTTGTCGGAAGGCACACCTGGCTGGTCTGATCTTCAGAAGGTATCCGTCGTTAGGGGTGACACGTTTTGGAATGAGTGTACCACGCTCGTAAAAAGTCTGTCAAGCCCTATCTGCGCATTTGGAAACGCCGGCAGCCCTTTCCGGTTAACGATTTAAGCCGGCGTGATTGGGGAGCCTTCGAACTCGGGAATCTATTTGATATGTTCGGTCAGGCATTCCGGACCAGTTCTGCAAGTGTTGGAAGAGATATGACCATGACGCCGGTCCGTGGAAGCGCGATGCGCAACGTCCCACCTTCGGGAAGGATTTCGAGCCCGTGGAATAAACCGAGAGCGAGCCGTTCTTTCGCTTCTTCTCCCTATTGATCCACCGAGAAGACTACCGCCCGTCCTTCCGATGCCGCCTTGAGGTAGAAGTCTCGCACCTCCTCAAAATAGGACCACGTGTATTCAAAATCTTGCCGGCCGTATTCCAAAGCGTAGTCCTTTGGCAGCACGTTGAAATATTTGTCTTGGAACCATTCTTCCGTGATGCGTTCAAGTGCCTTTGCGACATCACGAACTTCTTCGGGGGACACCAGGGAAACTATGTAGTCGTCGCCCTTTTGGAGCTGCCCTGGGCCGAGCACAACATGGTTGAGAGGGTACGGGCCGTTTCCGAAGTCCAGCAACCCGTCCGTGAGACAACGATGCATTGCATCCCAGGAACTGTCGCAGAAGACACGGTTGTCCTCGGCCAATGATTCTTCGAGTTCCCAAATGATTTCCTTGAGTTCCTGGTCATCGGGTGCACCCGACAACAATTGTGTCTGTTCAGTCGTTATGGCCAGGAAAGCCCCTCGAGTTCCCATTCGTTCCTCCTCGATAAATCTCGCCGCTCGTCTAGGGGGTTAGCTCCACATTATGACTCAACCGGAAGCCGGACGCTGTAAACAAACACGGAAGCTTAGCGCAGCCTTCGGCCGCAACCAAAAGAGAATCACCACAGAAGCACAATGAACACCGAGAATGCCGAGTCTTCGCAATTCCGGGGACATGACCCGATTTGTCGGAGCGCAGCGGAGGGACACAAATCGGGATCGTGTCCCCGGAATGCAAGAATTCTTCGCGGCACGACAAGAATTTCAGGGATAGTAGTACAGGGCCGTAGAGGGGGTCCGTTCACCATTTCTTAGCTTGGTGTCCTGGTGCCCTGGTGATTCGTTCCTTCTCCTTCGCAGTAACCCTCTACACCGGTTCAATCATATGTTCCACGGCACGGCGGTCCAGGGGGACCGAGACATCCGGTCGGCTAGGCCTGAATGTAGGGCGCCGGCGCATGGATTAGGGAATCTGCCGCCTCCGCTCCGTCGAAGCCGTCGGTGTGCGTCACGCGCAGTGCGTGGGGCGGGACGGCCAGTGGGATTCCTTCGTCTTCGAGCCCCGACTTGATCCGCCGACAGGTCTCATGCAACCAATCGTAGTAGGCCCACCAATCCGTGGAGTTGTACCAGACGCTGATGAAGATGTTCAGCGTCCAGCCGTCGAATCCCGTGAAATAGACCCGCGGCGGCCAGTCGGGATGCATGCGTTCATGATCCGCCAAAATGCCTCGAATGATTTCCACGGCCCGGTCGAGCTTCTCCGTGGAGACTTCGTATGGAAGCTTGATGGTGGTCTTCCACCGAGTAAAATGCCTGGTGGCCATATTTTCCAGGCTGGAGGTCAGTATCCTCTGGTTGGGAACGGTCACCTGAAAACCGTCCCAGGTTCGGATGCGCGTGCTCCGATACCCCACCGATTCGACGAATCCGTCATATTTGTCAATCTTGATCCATTCACCGACCTTGAAGGGCTTGTCCGCCAGGATGGTGAATGTTCCGAAGATGTTGCTTAGAGGTTCTTTGGCTGCCAGAGCAAACGCCAGACCGCCGATACCCAAGGATGCCAGGACGGCGCCGGTGTTCACGCCGGTTACGTTCTGCAGGATGACGAGACCGCCGATGGTCACCACGACAACTCGAATGGTTTTGCCGAGCACATTGGCCAGGAGATGGTCGACCTTGCTGTCGGGTGCCTCGGCCTTGTCGAGCCAATACCGGTCCAGCACTGCAATGAGCCGATAAACCAACCAAATGCCGGCCAATGCACCGCAAATGTTGGCCGTTCCCTTTGCCACGCAGTGAATGAAGCTCGGCCCGAAGGGCGAGTCGAAGTGACGAAACAACAACGAAAACGCTGCATACGCACCGTAAATCCAGAATAGTGCGCTGAGCGGCTTTGAAACCACACTGAGGAGCATGCCCTTCCAACTCAACTCGAGGCCGGCACGCTTGAGACGTTCCAACCTCCAGTCCACTAGGGTCCTAATAATACGCTCCGCAACCACCATACACAACAACACGAACATCGCTATGAGCAGCTTGAGCCAGGTTATGCCGTTCAGTATGGGACGGGCAACCCAGTCGCCGAACCGGCTGCTCGCAGCCCAGGTGAGTGTGTCGATCTTCTTTGAAATCTTATCGGTTGCTACATCAATGGCTTCGGTGTCCACGGGGGATATAGGCTCCGCGGGTTTGGCCTTTTGAGCCTTGGAATCCTCCGGAGGCTCTTCCGAGGCGACATTCACCCTGATTGTGGCATCGGTCTTCTCTTTCCCTGAACCGGTTGAGGCCCCGTCTTTCTCCACCTTGATCTTCACCGAAGCCGCCGAGCCGCCGGGGCTCTTCGAGGCATCGGGAGCGACGGCCTGTGGCTCCGCAGCGCATAGGGTCAGGGGTATCGCGAGGGTGAGAACCGCAAGAATAATCGTTCGTAGGGTCGTCTTAGGGTTGAGTCTCCCGGCAAATCGTCTCAAAGTCATACTTTTCCTATCTCCGGTTCACGTCCGCACTCAACTGTGCAGAACGGATTCATCAACGACCGTGTAGAGGTTTATCCGACATATGTCAATTGAGTTCTGATTCGGTTCGCCGAATTAATCCGGAGGAAACACTATTTCGAAACTGTGAGGAGGATGGGATCCATGATTGACTACGGAGACCCTGTTCCGGACGCAAGCTCATTGGATGACATAATGGAAAACCCGGATAGCCGAGAGGCCGTGACGTTTGGTACGAAAAGCCACATAAGGTCGCACGACCTTGTCCCTCGCTCACCACTTTCGAGAATCTCACCCTGTCATGCCGCCATCAAATCAGATTGCCGGTCAATGCCGACCGTCCGACTCATAGAGGTTCTCAATTTCTACGGCCCGGAGAAAGTACGTCCCTTGGGGGAAGAATAGAACTTCCAGCATCTTGCCGGATACTTTCTCGCCAAGTTGGTCAAAGATGAAGTTACCCAAGGAGAAGATGTCACAGTTTCCCGGTCTGCACTGCAGTTTGCCGGCTCTGTGACTGTGAGAACCGATGATCAGTTCGACACCGCGCTTCTGAAGTGCAGTGGCGAGAGATACTTCCCGCGGACCGGGTTGTGCGGAATACTCTCTTCCCCAGTGAACGAACGCAAAGATCGGTTTGTCATGCGGACGGGTTTCCAGCACATCTAAATGCGGCTTCCGAAGGATGGCGTACTTCTCCGGTTCAGCGTTGTCCACATCCGACAATGCTGCGAGACGAAACCAACCGAAATCCTTTACGGATCGGCTTTCCAGCACGGTTATGCCGGAATCGGTGAGCAGCCGTTTCATTTCAACGTAGGGATCATGCCCCATATCTCCGGTGTGATTATTCGCAAGACTCACCGCGACGACGTTCAATTCCTTCAAGATCGGGATGGAGAGCGCTGCTTCCATACACAGGTCATACGGACCGAGCTTGTCGGGGCACCCGTTTGCGACAACACCCTCCAGATTCACGATGAGCTTCCTTCCCGCCGTGGTACGTAGGACGTCTTTGACCAGTTCACGTCGCCTATTGCAATCCGAAAGGAGCTTGCCCATGTATCGCCCGAAGAACGCGTCCCCGGCAAACACGAACTGATCGGCTGCTTCCACCTGCAAGCGTTCGGGGCTATAAATCTGAACAATGTAGCTCGTCGTCTTTACAATGGGTTTCGAAAAGTACTCCTGAGAGTTCCGATTCGCAGTGACCGTCGGTCGCGCTCGGAAAACGTCTCTCTGCAAACGCATCTGAAGATACTGGGCCGCCCGGGAATCCAGATGCTCCGGTTGGTCCAGGGATATCACCAATTCCGGATCGCCAGAGCTCAGAACCCGAAGAGTTTCCTGGTCCCGGTTTCTCGCCTCCGCATGGGTGAGGAAATGCGAGAAATCCGTGCTTTGAACCACAAGCGTATCCGAACCAAGAATGGGGGCGAGGCTTGCTGCAAAGGAGTCCCATTCTTCGGGCTTCGAGTCGATTCGTATGGCGACAGGTACCACTCTGGAATGGGGAAAATAGTGAGCAATGAAGGGGAGGAGAGCCTGCACGCCATGCTCATGGGAGAAAAGCTCCGATTGTGAAACGAACGGATTCCTGAGCAGTTTCCGGACTGCCGCCCGATCCGTGTTCACCATTCCCAGGACAGTCCGAAAATGCCTGCGGCTAACACAGAAAGGGGCTTTGCTCCGCCTGAAATGGTCGGGACTAAGGATAACGATTCGGCTGTACGTACCCTTGGAAGCACGACAAAACGCCGAAGCTATGAGGTCCGCAGCAACGAGATGATGAGGAACCGTGATCCCCGTAATTCGCCGGCAGCATGGAGGTACCCTCCCCTTCTCGATCGCGGAGAGAAAGGGACCACGGCAGTCATAGAGAGACGGGAACGACTCCGACGCGTTCACCGACGCACAACAAACAAGGCCGAGCAGAAGTCCGACAAGATCCGGGTAGAGCTTAGGGATTATTCTCACAACAAACCCGAAACATTAAACTCCGCATCTTAAGCCTCCGAGGATCATCTGAGCGCTGAACGCACAGGGCTTCCTCAAGGTCCAAGCCGTAGAACGAGGGCGGTTTATGAAGCACTATCTCTTGCGTCGGCAATTGGCCTAATCATGTGGATATAGTTCATGATTAGAGTCAAACCAGACTATATAGAAGGTGTTCTCGGAGAAGAATCCGTGCATACGAGCGATGCCCACTATGTTCAATTGCCAAGCCGGGTACGCTTGCTTCTGCTCATCCAAGTGAGTAAATCCTGTCCGTGTTACTCTGGAGTCCTTCCAGTCAATTGGATGACAATGGTGGTCGTAGTTCCTCAAATGCCTGGGCTCTATAGTGCCATAATACTGCATTTTCTTGATCAGTTCTCGGAGAATGTTGTCACTTACGCTTTCAAGAGCGAATTGGTCACCAGTTAGAGCCACACACTCAAAGGAGAAATTAATCGTCTTGTTCTGAACGCTTGTTCCGGCCCGCACGGCGTGTGAGGGTTTCCTCTTAGCCATGTCTTACTCAGCTTTTCCCATTTCTTGATAAAAATTCAACATTTCGTTCTCGTCAATTAGAGCATTAGACGGCTCCAGAGGATGCAAGTCTCCTCTGGCAAGGATCCAGGGACGTTCCCTGTGAACCATATACTCTAAGTCTTCCGCAGTAAAATCCCCGTACACACCAAGGACTTCGTGAATGTGGGCCTTGATTTCGTCCGGCAGGTTAGGACATTCGGGTATGTCTGAGATAGGTTTCCAACTGAAATCTTTGAACTTAGTGTAAAGCCGCCGTACAACTGGTCCATGAATCCACCCCTCGAAACGATCCGCAAACAGAGGCTCCTCATACAAAGCCAGATACCACGCCTGGACATAAAAGACCAGTTTCTGCAGTTTCAAGTGAGAGATTGGATCTCCTTTGTCCCGAAAATAACAGAGTATATAATCAGCAATGATCTCAGCGGTTACGGGGAGCATGCGTTCTTCTCCTTTTGGCTGCCATAGATACTCTCCTCCATAATGAGGGTACTATCGATGGACTGGTTTGTCAAAACAAATTCCGTAGACCTTTTGCATCTACTTCACAAGCAGTTCTTTGTACCAGAAGTTCTTCCGCGGCAAGGCACTTGGGTTGTCGTATGCCTTGGCCTGCCAGTCTGCATCGGTTAATCGTGAGCCAATGGACTCGGTGAACTCGTAGTGATTAAAGGCAACCCCAACCGTCAGCCTGGGAGAATTCTCGTTTCCCACGAGCACGAGCATGATGTAGGGCTCGCCGGTCCCTTCATAGAGGACCTTTCCCGTCATTTTGTCCGTGAAGATGTCGGCCACGAGCCCGGAGCGTCTGTCCTTTTCATCATCGAAGGGTTTCGCCGTATCGAGGGGTTCAGCCATGTAGTCGAGCCCCTGCGTTCGGAGGCGCTCGTACTCTGCCTCAGTGATCTCGATTCCGCGCAATTCCTTCTCTGCCAACGAGGTGTAGAAGTCCACCTGCTCCTGAAATTGACTGAGCTTGCCGTATTTCTCCATCTCAAGTTCCAGAAGGCCGTGCTGCCTGAAACCCTGTTCCGTAAAACGAACCAACCGTTGCAGTGAGTACCAGAACGGCATATTGGGCTCCACAAAACCCTTGGGAACCGGCGGAAGCTCGCCTTCAGGAGCACCTCCCCCGCATTCGGCGTCCGGCTGTTTTTCATAAAGCAGGGTATCATGTTTGAGTTCCGTGTACGAGCCGAGAAAGCTCTCCAACTGCTTCAAGAGAAAAGGCCGGCTCTGCATGTAGAGCGGATACCCTTCACCGAAAGACCCGGTGAGCGTGCGGAGAAGGTTGAGCCACGCGAAGTTGAGCGAGCCGAACCACTCCCTATCTTTCACACTGTTGATATCGGCGGCCACTGTGGACAGCTTGCCGAAAAAGCGGACCAGATCCTCGTCGGAAAACCGCGGCGTCTGCGACTTGAGGTATTCGGCACAGTACTCCCGGGCCGTCTTGTCCCCAAATGCGGCAGGCACAAACAAAGCTGTGGGCATCGAGGGCAAACCGGGCCCGCTTCGTTCCAATCCCGCGGTGAGGAGGCTGAGAATCCACCCGTCATAGGTGAACCGTTGACCGAAAATCCGAAAAGATTTTGCCTTTTCCAGACGTTGTTCCTTGGTGCTCTTCATCGTCTCCGAGTCGATAACCGCTTCCGACAGAATACGCGGGGGCCGCAATTCCTTAAGCCGGGCGGCGATCTTGTCCACGACCTCGGGGTTCAGCGCATCCTCGGGACGGAAGGTGTCTTTGCCGAGTGTCTTCACGACGAAGTCCCGCCACTCAGGGTAACAAATGTCATCAGATTGGCCCGCGTAGAAGCCGGTGATTTCCATGATCTTCCGCCAATCCGATATGATCTGCACGCCTTTGGCTCCCGGACCGGCCAAGAGATGCGCCCGCCAGAAGTGCGTCAGTAATTCCGCGATCTGATTTTAAGGGATAGCTGTTCCGTCCGAAGTACATCATTGTCCGGAAGTATGCCCGGGTTATCGACGTGCCGGCGTAATGGCTTCGGGGGGTATACTGAGTGTAATCCGATTCAATCCCGCCGTACGAGGCAAAGAGGGGGGACACGGCCACTGCATTTGCTTCATAGATAAGGGCCAACTCTTCTTCGATTTGCCTCAGAGTTTCAGACGAGAGTTTGCCGCGGTATGCCCGGAGGAGTTTCTTCGCATTGGCAAGAGTTCCGACATCATTGTTCTGCGCATTTAGAAGAACCGAATGAGTATCGCTTAAGGTTCCTCCCAGCGTGCGTTTTCCATGAGAATGAGCGGGACTGTGATCTGAGCCGCAATAAGTTCGTAGTGACCCGCAAGCTTGCCGCTCGACTGTTCCTTGTAATGGAGTGCCGCAGCCTGCGTTTTTTGCACAAACGTGCGCAACATCTTCGCCAGATCATGCTTTTCCAGGTACTTCAAGGAGTTGGAGAAGAACTTGTGAAATGCGTGCAAAACCACATCCGGAGTGATGAAACGTGCGTTTTCCGGGCTGCGTTCCACCGGGCTCCAGCCTCCCCCGATACTATCAAATCTGCTTAACATTTCGTCCCAGGGTGGGGCACAAGGATCCTCCGGTCCCGTTGGGGCTTCTCCGGCGGCGTTTGCAGGCAGCAAGAGGAACTTGTTCTCCTCGAGAAACTTCTTCTGAGTTTCGGACAACGTGATACGCAAAAAGGACATCACCTCTTCGTGGTTCACAGCCTTGTCCGGCGTGGTGGCGGAGTCTTTGAGCTTTGGGCTCGGCGTTACCTTTTTGGCGGGCGGGACACCCGCGAACGTCGCGATGGTCACTTCAGGCAAAGGCAGTTCTGAAACGCCTTTGGGTAAACCGAGCATTCCTTTGACTTCTCCCAACCAGGCGTGGCCTGGTATGGCAGTCAAGAAGAGGACGCCGAGAACCGTCACCATTAATAAGAGACCCCTGTTCATTGGATTCCACCCCTCCTTCAGTGCTCCATGCCGCAAGTTCGATATATATCCCATTCACGTCGACGCTGCAGTTCCACGAGGAGTCACATCAATCCCTTTCTGCAACCGGGCCGGCAGTCATGAGACGGAACGCCTTGTCCTGAAAATCCCCCTTGTCTCTCCCTTTTCCGAGGGGGAACTTTGGCCCGGACCGCATGAGGAATTTTCATGTTCCGTTGTGACCGAGAGGTCATGACGGTTCGCCGGGGAGATGGCGGGCATAGCCCGCCCTACAGTCCTACCTTTCGCATAAACCGTCTCGAATTTCCTGCAAGGCCACCTTCTCGCTCCCAAGCTCCCGCCTGGGAACGACAGTAGACCGGCAGGATGCCGGTCCTACTTTTCAGATGACACCGCATTTGTGAACTGCGGCACGCAGGCTCCTGAAGCCGCACGGCAGGGGCTGAAAAATCCTGCCGTTCGTACCGGTTTGTAAGTCGGTCTTTCCCCAACGGCCGGCGTATATGGCATTTGCCAAGCATTTCTTCCCAAATTCGGACTTGTCTGCATCCACCCGGCCGATGCGTCACAAAAGACCGATCTTCTCAGCTTCCCGTGTCAGGTTGTCCCTGAACTTGCGATGGGCAAGCCCGATGATTGCCAGGGCTCGATCCCGCGTGGATTTCCCTTTGAGGTTTGCCGCTCCGTACTCCGTAACCAGGTAATGGGTGTCCATCCTGGGAACCGTGACAACGGCCCCGGTTTCCAGTTGAGGAACGATCCTCGAGACCTCTCCGTGTTTTGCCGTAGATCGAAAGGCTATGATCGACTTGCCGCCTTTGGAATGGAATGCTCCGCGTACGTAGTCGAGTTGTCCGCCGGTCCCGCTGAATTCAGCCCCGTCCAGGTACTCGGAATTGCACTGACCGGTGAGATCGACTTCAATGGTTGCATTGACGGAAATCATGTTGTCATTCAAACGTATGACCGCAGGATCGTTTGTATACGATACGGGATAGCTCTCCAAACTGGGATTGTCGTCCATGAACTCGTATTGTTCCCTTGTACCCGAAGCACTTGTGAAGACGTGCTTCCTCGGGTGTAGGGTCTTCTTCACGCCTGTTATGACGCCCTTCTTTATGAGTTCCACCATTGCGGGAACAAAAAGCTCTGTATGAATTCCCAAATCCTTGTGACCTTCAAGATGCCCGGCAACGACATTAGGTATGGTACCATGGCCGATCTGGATGGTCGCACCGTCCGGAACCATCTCAGCGATCCTTCGACCGATGATTTCATCTTCCGGCTGAGGCTCCGCGAGCAAAAGTTCCGTGAGCGGCACATTGTTCTCCACAATGGCGTCAACTTCTGAAACGTGGAGGAGAGAATCCCCAAAGACCCTCGGCATGTAATCATTGACCTCCACGATCAGTTTCTTGCCGCATCGCGCCGCTGTGGAGGTGTAATCGTTTACCGTACCGAAGGTGAAAAAACCTGACTTGTCCATTGGGGACACCGTGGTCACCATCACGTCGATGTTCATAAAGTCACGGCATAGGGCGGGTACTTCGTGAAAATTGCACGGCACGAAACGGTCTACTCCCTGTCTGACCAAGTCTCTATCTCCCTTGCTCACAAACCAGGCATATGCGTGGACTCGGTCGGCAAGATCGGGAGACAGAATGGTGTTCGTAGCCGAATCCATGGGGAAAAGCGACCAGACGTCTATGTTCTCCAAGTCACCTGAACGAACCCGATCGGCCAGTGCGGAAAGGATTGCCGGAGGCTCCGCACTGGCCATCCCATGGACAATAGTGCTGCCGGATTCGATCTCTTCTATGGCCTTGTCAGCCGGCACGAGTTTTTCCCGGTAGTGCGATTTGTACACGGATTCCTCCTTGAGCGGTTTCACCGTTTGCCGCGATCATCGCCCCCCGTTGCAGAGAATCCGATCAGCCCGGCCAATGGTAAGGAACTCTCCGGCCGCGTTGCGGCCCCCCGTTCGGGGGCCGGAGAGGTATCGAATGTCCTCCGACGGCATAGCGATTCTTCGTTACCCGGTTGGGGCGGACGATGAGACGTGCAATGCGTCCCGTATCTTTGCCCACATCCCCATCCCACGTCAACAGTGTTTAATCTTGATTGGAGGATCCGCTGTGATGTATAGTTCAAACCGCTGAGCCATCCCAAGGTGTTTTCTTGACATGAAATCCCGAAGACGTATTTCTCATCCAATCAACGAAATGCCCCGCTCAACTGACGGGACGTTCCCGTGGTCGACGCGGGATAGGGCACGGCGGGTAGTGCTGACAATTCTTGCACTCCTGATAACGTCTGTCGGTGTGGTCCCTGCTTATGCTTCACCGCCTTTCCCGCCTGATATTAAGAAAATCAAGGACAGGGGCAAACTCATTGTCGCACAATGCAGCATCATCCAACCCGGGTTCTATGGATTTCGCACCGAACCCGACAAAGCCGGGGAACCATACCATCTTTGCAGTGCCGGACCGATTTTCGGGTGCGACATAGCCCTTGCAATGCGTATCGCAAAGCAATTGGGCGTGAAACTGGAGTTGGATCGTTCAGCGAAGGATTTTGACTCGGTGTGCCTCCAAGTGGCGAATGGGAAGGCCGACATCGCCATCTCGAAGCTGAGCATCACCCTCGAAAGGGCACAATATGTGCGCTTCACCAAACCTTACGCGGTGCTCGGAATGGGCCTGCTCGTTAATCGGTTCCTGGAGGCAAAGGCGGGCTCAAAAACCGACCTGTGGGATCTCTGCAATCGTCCCGGTACCAGGATTGGCGTATGGCAAGAAACAGCTGCGGAAACTTATGCTCGGGAACTGTTTCCCAGGGCCGATCTTCGGAAGTACGACAGCTTCGACAAGCTGTTTCAGGCCGTTGTCAACAGAGAGGTGTTTGCGTGTCTGGACGAAGACTTCGAACTCAGGTTGAGGATGCACGGGGACCCTCAATCGGCCTTGTGGGTACGCTTCGTTCAGGTTCCCAAGAGACGGGACCTGATAGCTATTGCAGTCAGCCCAAACAGCCCCAACCTCCTGGCATTCCTGAACTTGTTCTTGGAATACGAGGGAGTAACGATCAACGTAGACGAATTGCTGAGAAAGACCGCCGGAGAGATCAAGACGTGGTGTGATGCTCCGAGGAAAGCTCCCGTTGAAGGAGAACATCTTTCCGTGGAGTGATCTACATGAGAACGCACGGAGTGACTTTCGATGCTCTGCGGATGTCGGAGGATAACCTGAGTGTCGGACGTGACTGATCGTAGGCCGTACGGGTTAGTTTATGGCACGCGTACTGAAAATATTGAGGAGTTTCTGGTTTAATCTTCTCGCAATTGCGCTGGGAGTGGCAATCGGTCTTCTTTCCCCCGAAGCGGGCAAATCCCTCAGGCTTGTGGGACAATTGTACCTGTCCCTCCTCACTATGACCGTTTTGCCCATCGTGTTTTCAGCCATAACTCATGGCGTAGGACAATTGCTCCGTTCAGGACAATTCAAGAAATGCTTGGGATACCTACTGGTTGTATTTGCAGTGGGTATTTTCCTCGGTTCTACTTTGGGACTCATGGCGGGAGTGTTCGGGAAACCTGGATCCGACCTCAAGAAAGCGGAGTTGAAACAACTGGGGAGTTTGATCCTTAGTGCGAAAACCCAACACCCGGCGGCAGATGGACACGCTGATGAATTGCAGGGTTTTCTCCACCAACTCGTGCCCCGCAACGTGTTCCGGGCCTTTGTTGACGGTCGAAGCCTTGCGGTAATACTCCTGAGCATTCTCATGGGCATCGCTCTTGGAACAAATCGGAGCAAACCGAGCGATCATCTGCTCGAAACCATGAGGGGGATATACGAAACGTTCTTCAGAATAATGGGCTGGATTCTCTACGGCTTACCCCTCGGACTGTGCTGTATCATAGCAGACTATGTTGCCACGGTAGGCGCTCCCATCCTTCTCGTTCTACTGAAGCTCATAATCTTGTTCTATTCGGGTTGTCTGGTGCTGTGTCTTGTTTACTTGTGTGTGATGCGATTCATCACAGGCAGAACATTCGGCACGATTCTGTCCTCACTGAAAGACGCATTGCTTTTGGCCTTTGTGGCAAGCAACAGCATGGTCGCCATGCCCATGGCAATGCAGGGCCTCGAAGAGAACCTTCAACAGCAGCGAAAGGTAGTCGAGCTCGTGGTACCCCTGGCAACGGCAATGAACCGTCATGGATATCCTCTTCTGTTTGCACTGGTAACGGTGTACGTATCCCAGGCGTACGGCCACTCACTGGGGTTCTTGGGTTTACTGCAGGTATGTTTCGCTTCGGCATTTGTGGGCATGGCTTCCGTAGGGCCGGCGGCATCGGTAGCTCCCATGGCCGCGGTGGTAATCTCCTTGGCCGGTTTGCCCACGGAACTGGGAATCGTCGCCCTCGTGGAGACTTCGGCCGTGGTCACTCCCATGGTGGCAATGACACATCTGTTTGGGAGTTGTGCTACGGCTACGATAGTCAGTACTATCGAAAAACACCAGGAAGGAGATTCCGGCGAAGATCGTACCGGGTAGGAGTAATGAGATTGTTCTTCGCCTTGAACCGGGAATAGATCGATCAGGTTTGGCACCCTACGAAGGCGTAATTGAGGGCAAGGTCCCGATACCACTACGCTATAGGTAAATGGTATTCGCCCGAGGGCGACCGCCGGTCGCCCCTGCCAAAACCTGGCAGAGTCTGGGGACGAGACTCGAAGTGTCGGTCATTCCTTCCGGCAATTGCCTTATTGTCAGGCTTCCCTCAATGCCTGCCGAAAGACTTCAGCCGGCTGGGCTCCGGAAATGAGGTACTTGTCGTCCAGGATGAACGCAGGAATCGCGTTGATACCCAACCGACGGGCCAACGCCCGTTCGTCGGCGAACCGGGCCTCGTACTCGCCGCTCTCCACCCCCAAGAACGCCTCAACCGCGTCGAGTCCGATGTCGGTAATGATCCGTTCGAGCACCGCCTGCTGAGAAATGTCCAGTCCCTCGGTCCAGAAGGCCTTGAAGACCGCCTGGTTGTACTCGATAACTTTCCCCTGATCTCTTGCATACTCGGTCAGCAGCAGGCTCAGGTGAGTGTTGTATTTCCGCGGCACCTTGCCAATGGTAATGCCGACCTCCCTCGCGCGCTCCCGGATGCCCTCGTAGAGTAATGGGACATCTGCATATCCAAGGCTTTGAAGATAGGGAATCGTCTCCACGCCGCCGGCGCGGATATCGGGATGAATTTCGAATGACATCCATTCTTCCTCGATGTCGAAATCCGGTCGAACCTGGTCGAGGATGGCCTCCCCGATGTAACAGAACGGTCAATTGAAGTCGTTGAAGACCATCATTTTGTGGATCATGTTTTCATCTCCTCAAAAATGGTGTTGCCGATCGGCAACATTGCATACCTTATCATACAAGCATTGCCGAGTATGTAGGCCGCCACGTGCAGCCCCTCTCCCTCCCCAAAAAAATCACCTTCGCGGACAGGCAGGCGTCCGGAAGGTGAATTCCTCTTCTCATGATGAAGCGACGTGCCCCGTTTCCGCGAGGCCGTCGTAAACGTTCGAGAGATCCGGGGCACCAACTACAATGGGGCCACCGGAACCCCCGCTATATTGAGACGGATCCTGTAAACCGAACTCCGGGCTGTTATGAAAAGGGTTTTCCAGTCACCCTCCCCCCAGCACAGGTTCGCCGGTAGTTCGGGAACATGAATGACGCCAAGCCTTCCCCCGGCCGGGTTAAGTACCCAAACCCCGCCCCTTCCCGTAACATAGACATGGCCCTCCGAGTCCACCTTCATCCCATCCGGCGCAAGAGGTTCCCCGGGGATTTCCGCGAAGAGTCTCCCGTTTCTCGTATTCCCCGACTCGTCCACATCGAACACTCGAACATGATTCTTCTCGGTATCCGCAACGTACAGCAATGATTCGTCCGGAGAAAAAGCCAGACCGTTCGGCACGGAATCGACGATCAGAAGGCTGAGATCGCTTTGATCCGGTGACAATCGATAGACCCCATAAAAAGGAAGCTCCGGTCTCTCGAACGTCCCAAAGGTCGGGTTAAGACCGTACGGTGGATCGGTGAAATAGACACTGCCGTCGGATTTGACCACAACGTCATTCGGGCTATTGAGTTTCTTGCCGTCGAAATGTGAGGCGATAGTGATTACACTGCCGTCCTCCTCGGTACGAGACACTCTTCGGTTGGCATGTTCGCAGGCAATGAGTCTCCCGCTCCCGTCCAATGTCAGACCATTCGACTTGCCGCTGGGGGCTCGAAAACTCGAGAGACCGTCCTTGGGCGTCCATTTTGTTATTCGGTCGCCGGGGATGTCGCTGAACAACAAATACCCGCCTCTCGCATTCCAGACAGGGCCCTCAGTGAACTGAAATCCCGTTCCCAGTCTCTCCACGTGCGACCCTGCCGGCACAATGCGCTCAAACTCAGTGTTCATTTTGTCTCTTCCTCGACTCGCTCCCAGCGGCCTTATGCCAACCACCATGCCGGCAAAGCCACTACGAAACATGAAAGTCCTTACCCGCTGTCAGGCCCTCCGGGGCTTCGCCTCGGAGCCTGGGCATGAAGAGCGCACCATGCGCCATAATTGGGGGGGAGACCATCTCCCCCCCAAGCCCCCCCATCGTGTACCCGAAGGGAGTTGCTTGTCGAAGGCTCATATGATGCGCTTTCATGCGATCAACATTTTCGACTGAGCTTCTGCCGCTTGCGACGATTCTCCTATGCTACGAATCCCGCGTCCCGCGGGACTGCTGAGAAACGCTGCAAACGGCACGCCACCGAGTCACATCCTCGAAAGTGCATTGGCATTACCACCCCATCGGATGTTTGGAGGCTCCCTCACGGTTCTTGCCGGGATCCCCGGATCGGCAACTCTACAACACCCTTCCCGGGTACGCAGACCAGATCGTTCTGATTCTTGATCCACAGGTCCAATTCTACCAGTCCTTTGTCCTCACTCACATACTTCTTGGTGATGACTCCGCCGCAGCTAAGGACGTCATCAGGTAACATGAAATTCCGAAACTGGATGGAAAGCCTGCGAAGGTCCCCTTTCTCTCCCGCCCACCCCGTTAAGAGCTGTGCATAGTAGTCGCCTGCCATATTTCCCGGAGCGACGACATTGGGTAGGCCTCGGCGCTGTGTCGCAAAAGGGTAGTCGAAGTGAATTCTGTCCATGAGCCATACTGTGGCCAAATACATCAATATATTCACCGTAGTAACCGTCTTTTCCAGTTGCACTATTTCCTGCCCCTCGGCAACATCCTCATAATAGATCTGATCACCCATTCTCAACCTCCTTACGAGGCGTGGCTATCATGGTTACGATATGTTTAGCCAGTTTTTGTCCGTCCTGGTTCGTGTAGGTAAATTCCGAGGTTACGAAGACGAGCTTACCGCTTTTCCCATCTTTCTCGGTCATATTGGTAATCTTGCCCTTTACCGTCACCCGATCGTTCACGTGTACAGGTCGAAAGAATTCGATCTCTTCGCCGCCGCGCACCCAACCGAGCGCCATAGCGTTAGGTATCTCGGGTATGCCGACGAATGTGGCCAGTCCGTCTTCGCCCAATTCCGTAACCGACTTCTCCGATCCGGGAACGCCGACCGCCCAGCTGATATAGTTCAACGGGGCTGTTAAGCCGCCGTGCTTTCCCTTTATTGCGGCATCTTCGTCAAAATATATTGGATTGAGATCGTCAATAGCCAGGGCATAGCGCCGAATGTCCCTAGCCAATACGGGCTCTCCCGTGTGAGTTCCGGTCTCTTGTCCAATATACTGTTTCCAACCTAGAGTATCCAACAGCGATTCTTTCATGAAGCCTCCTCAGTCTCAAAAGCTGTCCATACCTGGTGCGCCGACTCCACACCTATTGGCGGTGTCGACCAGGATGTAATCCGTCTGCGGGCTATTGCCATAATCGTCCAGTTGAGTCATCCCACCTTAGTGTTGTTCAACGTCGAGTCCCCTTTGGCTTACCCACTTGGGCATAAGCACATCGTCAACTCTTGTTCTCACCTCGGGCGCCTTAGCCAGCAGGTGGTCGGCAAGGGATTCGCTGACGGTCATTGCACCGAAGCATCCATCAAACACATAAACCTTGTCGGTCTTTGCAATGGCGTAGGCGAACGCCATGGCCGTCTCCAGATTCTCGGCAGTGACTACACGACTCATGAAGTCATGATTCATAGGATCCACAGCCAGAATATCGGCCAGATCCCGGCCCACGACTATTGTGGGAATGTGTGTGGGCAGTTCCATTTGCGGGACTCCCAGCCACATGTGATTGAGCACAAGTGCCTTGATCGCAGGATTCACCGCCTTTACCCGAGGCCCTGGAGGTCTCTCATAGAGGCCATATCCAAGGCTGACCGGTATAATGTCCAGGTCGAAGAGATCCAGCTCGGCTTCGGTGAGATTGCCGAATGTAGTTCCGCCGCCGACCATGTACCGTGGTTCGCCCGTTGCATCCATCACGGCAATGCATTCGGTGATTTCGTTCAACAATTCCCGTATCTTGCCATACGATTTGAACGCCGTCATCATGAGGTTCCGGTCAAGCTCATCCAAGTCGTTGCTTGCGTCCACGCCGATTATCCCCTCCGGCGAAGTCACGAGAAAACAGCCGAATGTGAACTTGCTTTGAACAAACTCGGATTGGAACATGACTTTTGCTATGAAATTGCTGCTTCTCGGTCCAAAATTGATATGAGCTACGCCTCGTGTCTCCATTCTTGCGTATGACATGGCAAACGGCTTAGTCGCCCGGTTGATCATACGGTGCATGTCCAGTTCACGCAATTCACCATGGTGGGCATGAATAATCCAGTCGGCATCATACACCCTCGCGACCCCATAAAGGGTTCCAATATCCGTCTCTATCGGCACCCCTTTGTCGATCGCTCTTACCGCACGAGCCTTTCCGTCAAAGAACTCATCCAATTTGTAGTGCCGAATAATCTCTTCCGGTTCGCGTATTCTGAATCCGGTGGCCACACGCAACCGTATATTCTCACAGCCGGTACGTTCTTTCACCGTGTCATGAATGGTTCTGATCATTTCGGCATATGCATCACCCCCCATGATCTGAAATCCATATTGAGACGACAGGATGTTGACCGAGTCTCCGGGGCGAATCTTGTCCATGTCCACATTTTCGAGGGCCGCGTTCGTTGCATTGCGAATGATGGAGAGATCTGCGCCCTCCTTGTATATTTCTTGAGGGATCTCGGGAAAAAGATCTCTAATTTCAAGAGATCCGATCCCTGAAAGCTCGGCCGCTCGTTTGCGGAGTTCGGGTCCGTAGATCGACTTTCGAATGAACGAAGGTGAAGCCGGTTTCAGCATGGTTTTCCTCCTTTCTCCAGGCGCGAAGAACACCTAGATTTTCCTGAATACGTCCTTATCTTCTTCCAGAAAATGTCCGGGATATTTCTTAATTATCTCTTCAGGAACGTCCCATAGCGTTTGCGTAGAATCGTACCAGCGGTAGCCTTTTTGCGGCTCGATATGTATGCCGTGAGCCTTGAGCAATCTCATCATCGTTTGAAAACAGTACACGGTGCATCCCGACCGGGCGCCGGTCATCAAGGATATTTCTTCAGGCGATTTGGCGCCTTTGAGTATTGCCGCAGCCCCATCCCGCACGCGCGTGGCGCTGCACAGACATAGCCATTGGTGCGGGTGAAGGTGGGCCTTCTTGCACATTTCGACCACCTGATCCTGATCCACCTCAGTCCCGTCCAGTCCCAGTCGAAGGGGCTCAGCGCGTGGAACCAGCTCTATAGCTTCCTCCGGGCACATGCCCGAGCAATTTGGACAGGCCAAACACTTCTCAGGATTAACAGCCGCTTTCTTTTCCACCACCACTATCGCCTCGGTGGGGCATACGTTTTGGCACACCGCACAGCCTACGCATTTCTCTTCGTGGACGCGGGCTATACGCTTGATTTCCACCATCGCTTGTCCTCCAATTCGTCGCCGGCTAATGGGGGCCACTCGGCCGCTCCTGAATCCAACACTTCAAACCGTGCCGTAGGTAATTGTAGTTTGCGTCCTCAGGGTCCATTTATGTTGTTCTCACGCTTCCCTCGCCGGCCGGACGTTCGGAACGCGGACCTTCCGAGCGGGGGAGCGAGAGAATGATCCTTTGTGCTTCGGGCAGCGCTGCTCTCTGTGATTAGCTGCGCCCGGCCATCAGGTCCGCTGAAGTGACGGTTGGGGCACATCGGCCGGCTGCCATAGGCTTCGTACAGGCTCGCAAAACAAGAGACGCAGCTTTCATCGGACTTTCGGCCGGCCGATCATTTTCCCAACCAGTCATGCTCTTATGCCTAATAAGGTGCCCACACGCACCAATCAATACGTTGGTCGTCCTGTGGAGGCCTCTCGCACCGAATCTCGGAACTCCAATACGGCAAGTTTGGCTCCTTCGTCGTTATTTCTTGGGTATGCGAAAATCCGTTGTCGGCATCCAATCGCTTACCGGCTCAAGAGCACCTTTGCGAACGACCCAATACCTCACGTGCAGAGGTCCTATATGATTGTCCTTGACGTAGGTAATCGGCTTGCTCAATCCCATACAGTCAAAGTTCTTGATGCGGTCCAGACCGTACTTCTTTAGCGCTTCACCGGTCAGTTTGGCGGGAAGAACCTCGTCCAGGGCAAGACGTATGCCCTCGGCAATAACCATTCCGGACATAATGCCGTTTACGTACATGTCGTTCGGCTTCTCCCCGGCATGATTCTTCTTCCACAGTTCCTTCACTAACTTCATTCCCTCGGAATCCTTGTATTTCGGATTCTTCGACATCGGCTCAAAGAAGTACTCGCCCTGGTATCCTTCCGCCAACTCGGCACCTCCGAGCGAGATTACGTCGCCCAAGGTGGAGGCCGCGCACTGGGTCATGGGAATGTCCAGTTTCATGGACTTGGCCGAATTGAGTACGACGACCGCTCCGGGAGCTGATGATTCGACAAAAATCCCTTTGACGCCTGCATCCTTGAGGCGCAACAATTGCGGGCTGGCATCGGTGGTCCCTTTGGGGATGGTTTCCTTCACCAGCTTGATCCCTTGCTCCTTTGCAAAGGCATCTATGTCCCACAGGCCCAACGGAACAAACGGCTCGTCGGTTGCAAGGCAGCCGAGCACTAACTGTCCTCCGGGTTTCCCTGCTTTCTCCCAGTTTTTCTTAGACCACACCATCCAAGTACGAATCATGTTTGCGACGCCTGAGTGGTAGTTGCCGTACGCCCAGTCGGACCAAACGCTTGCTATACCATGGGAGCCCGTCACGAGAGGAATCTTTGCCCGTTCATAGTCCATTCGCAGGGCGTCGGAATGGCCGGAGGCGCAATGTGTGAGCACAATAATGCCCTGCCCCTTCAGCCTGGCAAAACCGTCCTTCGCCTTGGTGGCCACGTATTGAGAATCGTATGCGACATACTTAACTTTGACTTGTCCCTTCTTGCCCTTGATGCCTCCCTTGGACTCGTTGAGATAGTAGAGATAATCCTTTGATCCGGATTGACACATCATGTGCGTACCGCTGGTGGGACCGGTCATGGCACTTACATTGCCCACGAGCACCTCTCCTACCGGGTCCTTGGCCCAACCGTCCGATGCGGGCGACATGATTGCAGCGGTCACCGTTAAGAAGAGCACTGCTGAAAATATCTTCCTCTTCATGGCATGCCTCCTAATGGTCTCTATTACTTGTCAGGCAAGTAGTTGCGCTTTGGTTCATGACTCGACCTACGGGCCGAGTCGGCATGAAACTTATGATACCGGGTTGTAGGCTTCGAAACTCCTCATCGGGGCCGCGACCCTCACCTCCTCTCTCCCCTAATAACCAAACGGCCACAGTCGATAATAGGCTTTTATGAGGTTCCATCGGTGAGCCAATCCTCTCGGCTCGAAAACCAAGAAGAATATGGCAACACCGCCTATAAAGACCAGAAGTAGGCCGCTACCGGCACCAATGGGAAGAAACGGCAGATTTCCCTCCAGCATGGGACCAATAACAAAAATAAGCTCCTTCAATGCTACTATGAAAATTACGCCGAAGATGGTTCCTTCGATACTGCCGAGTCCTCCCACGATGATCATGACCACGTACCAGATGGAATCTTGGAGGGTGAATGACTCCAATTGAGCCCACATCATATAATGTACCAGAAGCGACCCGGCCACCCCGGCATAGAATGTGCAAATTGCAAAAGCAATGAGCTTGTAGCGAAATATATCGATACCCATGGCTTCGGCGGCCCTATCGTTGTCCCTCACGGCTATAAAGGCCCGTCCCCATCTTGTTCTCATGATATTCTTCGCACCGAAGGCCATCAGCACGGTGAAAACCATTGCAACGTAGTAGAATCTCTCCGGAGTGTCGAAATAGAACGTGCCTATGGCGACCGGTTCAACCGTGAAGCCGGCCGACGTTATGGGAATGTAGAAGAGGGCAACCCACGTCAGAATAATCTGAGCCCCGAGTGTTGTCAGGGCCAGGTACAATCCTTTCAAGCGAACGGAAGGGATACCGAAAACCGCGCCTACTACGGCGGCCGCCAGTCCTGCGGGGATGACGCAGGCCCAGAAGGGCCAGCCAAAGTAGTGATTCAACAGTCCCGATGTAAATGCTCCCACCATCACGAACGCGGACTGACCGATATTGAGCTGCCCACAGTATCCCGTCAATATGTTGAGGCCAAGGCAGGCTATGATGGTAATCCCGATCCCGATGAAGAGTCGAAGAAGGTACGAGCTATTAAAACCCGGAATCAACGGTACGGCAAAAAGAAGGATCAGCCCTACTATTGCCAAGATGATCTGGGTTCCGGTCTTGATGATGCGAATATCCTTTTTGTAGCTGTCGGCGTAAATACCGCTCGGAGGATAGTAAGTTGTATGACTCATCTTGCTAAACCCTTTCAATCCTTTCCAGGCCGAAAAAGCCGTACGGTCTGATCAGCATAACGAGGATCAACACAACGAATGTAGCCGGTACGCCGGCGGCATTTCCCATGTACCCCGACACAACGCTCTCAATGAGGCCTATCAAAAGACCTCCCAGGATGGCGCCCTCAGGTGATTCAAGACCGCCGATAAATGCTGCGGGTATGGCCAGCAATCCAATGTGGCTGAGTCCGAGTTGAAACCCGAGCGTGGTTCCCATGAGGATGCCGCCTATGGTGGCTGCCACCCCTGCAATTCCCCAGGATATGCTGAAGATCCTTCTGACGCCTATACCCATGCTTTGCACGATCTGGTGCCCTTCGGCCACCCCTCTCATAGCGAGCCCAAGTTCGGTATAACGAAAGAAGAGTATGAGGACCACCATGGCTACGAAGGCGATCCCGAAGGCACACAAATTCTCCGTAGTTAAAACGATATTTCCCACCGTTACCGATCCTCTCCCAAAAACGGTAATTTGCTCCAAGGGATACGTGCCCCATATCAGCGACACCAACCCCTCCAAGACCAAGGAGAGGAAAATTGTCACGGTAATCATTGAGATCAATGGCTGCCCAATCAACGGACGTAAGGTTATGCGTTCCATGGCAATCCCCATAATGAATCCCGAGGGAAGAGCCAGCAGAAGACTGGGCAGGAGATCCAGTTTCAGTGATCCTTTGAAAAACCAAAAAATATAGGCTCCAAGGAGCAGCATATATCCCTGAGAAAAATTGAGGACCGACGAAGACTTGTACACCAGGACAAATCCAATGGCCACGAGCCCGTAAATGAATCCGTTCATTAGCCCTGCTATGACTATCTTTCCGAAAAACTCCATTTGATTCCTCGTTTCATAATGCAGTTTAAAGGCTGAGCGACCGCCGAACGTCTTCACACGGATGCCTTATTCCCGAACGTACCATCTGTCCTTAATGGTAGTTCCCACATCGTGATTCCGTCCTCCGGAAACTTTCACGATAAGCGCTCACCGACTTACAGCCACCTCTTTCTCCTCTTGTAATGTTTCACTTCGCGGTAGCTTCTTTTCTCCCCGAACTTGCTGAGCCCCAAATAAAACTCCTTGATATCTTCGTTGTCGGCCAGCTTGTCCGAACGGCCGTCCAGGACCACCCGTCCGTTTTCCATTACGTAGGCAAACTCACTGACGGCGAGGGCGGCTCTGGCATTCTGTTCGACAACGAGTATTCCGGTCTTCTCTTCGGCGTTTAACCTTCTTATGATGGCATAGATCTCTTCCACGACCAGTGGGGCGAGTCCGATGGACGGCTCGTCGAGCAACATGATCTTGGGGTGTGCCATCATGGCTCTGCCCATTGTCATCATCTGCTGCTCTCCACCGGATAGGTAGCCGCTGGTGTTGTTGCGTAGGCGGGTGAGCTTTGGGAAGTAGTCATAGACCATGTCCAGGTCTTTCTTCAGGCTCTTGTTCTTTCGAATATAGCCCCCGAGGCGCAGGTTTTCCTCAACACTAAGATGCGCAAGAACCTGCCGTCCTTCCATCACCTGAATAATGCCCATTCTCGCCACTTCCTCCGGTCCCAGCCTGTCTATCCTTCGGCCTTCGTATTCGATGGTGCCGGCAGTGACTTCCCCGAGTTCGGTGTGAAGCAGACCTGAAATCGATTTAAGTGTTGTGGTCTTCCCCGCTCCGTTACTACCCAATAACGCGACGATCTTTCCTCCGGTCAGTTGGAGGGAGACTCCCCGCAACACCAAAATCACCCCGACATACTTCACTTCGACATTACTCAGCTTCAGCATTATCCCCTCCCGAGCTTCCAGCTTCGGCGATGGATACGGTTGTTGGTCCCAAAGGCCTTTCCGCCTCTCCCCGGTATCTTCGGCACATGTCAACCCATGCTACGTACCCTTGTCTTCGTACACGGATCGTATCTTCAGACTTGTTTCGACCATTCCCGTCCTACCGTCCCGATACTTGACTTCGGTAACCACGGGAACTTCTTTTTTGTCGGCATATATGGCTTCTATCAAGTCTCCATAACGCTTCTGCAGGAATGACCTCCTCAATTTCCTCGTTCGGGTAAGCTCGCCTTCGTCGGCATCGAACTCTTTGTGAAGGAGGACAAACTTCCTCACCCTCGACGCCTCCGGAATGGTCTTGTTTACCTTCACCAGGTCAGCCCGCACGAGGTCGCCGACTTGATCTTTTTGCGAAAGATCGACGAACGTAGTGTAGGGGACCTGGCGGGCTTCCGCCCATTTTCCGATGCTTTCAAAATCTATATTGATGATCACCGATAGGTAATCTCTCTTCTTGCCTCCTATTACCATTACATCCTGAATGAATCGGCTGAATTTGAGCTTGCCTTCAATATACGCCGGAGCGTACCTGTGTCCGTTCCGCAATTCGTCAAGGTTGTCGATGCGATCAAGGTAGAACAGATGGTTGCGCTTGTTAATGTGACCGGAATCTCCCGTATAAAACCAATCGTCCTTTAAGGCTTCACTGGTTTTCTCAGGGTTCTTGTAGTAGCCGGAAAAGGTACTCGCGCCTCTCACCAGGATTTCCTGCGTATCGGAAATGCTGATCTGCACTCCGTTACATATCTTGCCCACGCTGTCATTATCGATGTCGTCCTGAGAATGCATACTCACGACACCTGCTTCAGTGCTGCCATAGACCTGTGAGAGGTTAATACCCAGCGCCTGGAAGTATCGGAAGAAGTCGGGACTCAGAAAAGCGCTTCCCGTGACGGGATACTTGGTTTTTGTGAACCCCAGTTTGTCTCTAAGCGGCGCGAACACAAGCAGGTCGCCGAGGGCCGAAAGGAACCTGAGCCAAGGACCGACCGGCTTCTTGGAGCTCCGTTTATCAACCACACGGTAATTTATGGGCAAGAATAGATTGTAGAAAGAGCGTTTGATATATCCGGCATCGTTCACCCGTACCTGGGTCATGGAGGAAACGCTCTCCCACTGGCGCGGCGTGATGAGTATGAAGCGGGGAGAGATTTCCCGGTAGTCCTGCACCAAGGTTTCCGGTTCCTCGGGAAAATTGACCGTTACCCCGGTTATGTAGTTGTAACCGGCAAACCACGAATGAAATACGGAGGCGGACGCCAATGTAGTAATAACGTCATCCCCTCGACTGAGGGGAGCGGCCTCGTGCATTCTTTTTGCGGACGCTATGATTGCATTGTGCGCAATCATCGCCCCCTTTGGCAGGCTCGTAGTTCCGGAAGTGTATGATATCTGGGCAATGTCCGTCCCCTTGGTTTTCGAAACCAACTCGTCAAACAATTGGGGTTCCGCACTTGCCCGCTTAGCACCCATAGCCCGCAGGTCACGGTAACTGAGAAGCAGAGGGTTCTCATAGTTTCTCATGCCTTTGGGGTCCCAGTATACAAGTTTCCGTACTTCGGGAATGTCGGCCTTGATTTCCAGAACCTTATCAACTTGCTCCTGGTCTTCGGCTATGACGAACTTTGAGTCGGAATGTTGGATGATATACTCGACTTCAGACGGGATGGAGTCGCTCCACATTGCAACTACCACTCCTCCTGCCGCCTGGATGGCCACCTCGGCCAGATAGCCTTCCGGCTCATCGTCCCCGATGAGAGACACCTTGTCTCCAGGCTTCAATCCCAGCTCGACCAAACCCAGGCACAGGTCTCTTACCATCTCACAGCATTGCTTCCAGGAATAACTCTGCCATATTCCCATATCTTTCCGGCGCAGAGCTACGCCGTCGCTCCAAAGCTTGCTATTTCGCACTAGAAGCTTGGGATAAGTGTCCTCTTGCAACAAGACGGCACCTCCTCCTTAAGTGGATCAGTTTTCGCCCAGGTAGGCTTTTATTACTCTCTCATCCTGTTTGATCTCGGAGGGAAGACCCTCGGCAATCTTGACTCCGAAATCGAAGACGATGATTCTATCGGATATGTCCATCACTATGTCCATATCGTGTTCAACCAGGAGTATGGAGGTTCCCTTCTCTTCGTTGATATCGAGAACGAATCTCACCATGTCCTCTTTCTCTTCTACGTTCATTCCCGCGGTAGGCTCGTCCAGCAGGATCATCTCCGGCTCCAACGCCAGTGCCCTGCCCAGCTCCACCCTCTTACGTTGTCCGTAAGGCAAAATGCCCACTTCCTGCTTCCTTATGGCCTCCATCTCCAGGAAATCGATGATTTCTTCGACCACTACCCTTTCCTTGATTTCCTCTTTCAGAGCCGGCCCAAGGTATATCGCGCTTGCAAGCAGGTTGGTTTTCAGATATATGTGTCGAGCCGCCAGCAAATTATCCAACACCGTGAGTCCGGTAAAAAGCTCGATATTCTGAAATGTTCTGGCAATCCCTCTCGCACAGATCTTATGAGGCGGAAGTCCGGTGATCTCTTGTTGCTTGAAGCGTATGTGACCTTGCTGGGGTTTATAGAAGCCCGTAATGGTGTTGATGATACAAGTCTTCCCCGCTCCATTGGGGCCTATGATGCTCACTATCTCGCCCTTGTTCACATTAAAGGACATACCTGTAAGGGCCGTAACCCCGCCAAACCTCAGGCCAATGTTGTCACAGATCAGAAATGGGGTGTCTCCGTTGTCTTTGCTCGGCATAGCTTTCCCTCATATGTTTAGTCCGTCGTCAATGGCCGCACGCATTCAGTGCGGAGTGAGAGGCGATGCCCGTCGTTTCCAATGCATGCGGATTGCCGACAATGCAGGAGACGGGTCATGAAACGCCGATTCGCCGCTCGATGCGTCATCCGACCTAACCTTCAGTCCGAAAAGCGACTGCTCGAACCGCTTGCCGCTTGTCAACGGTTGTTCAACATCACTTGAGTCGAAATGCAGAGCCGGGCTCCCGGCCTCTCCGGGCTATGTCCGGGATTCCGGCGCCGAACTAGGGCATGTGCACTGCGCCGCCGCTGAGAACCATTGCAGCTTCTCCGATTCCTTCCGACACGGTGGGATGAGGATGAATTGTGTGTGCCAACTCCTCGACGGTGACCTCCATTTCGATGGCGAGCACGGCTTCGGCAATCAGTTCCGTGGCGTGAGGTCCAATTATGTGGACTCCCAAGACCTCACCATACCGTTTGTCGGCTACGATCTTAACCATCCCGTCTGTTTGTTCCTGCAAGACGGCCTTGCCTATTGCCTGCATCGGAAACCTTGCGACTTGCACCTCTCTTCCGGCCTCGCCGGCCGCCTTCTCGGTCATCCCTACGCATGCCGCCTCAGGTGAGGTGTAGATACATCGGGGGACCGCCCGGTAGTGCATTGCCGTAGGTTGTCCCATGGAGTTCCGTGCCGCACATTCTCCTTCCGCTGCAGCCACATGGGCCAGCATGATTCCGCCTATCACGTCGCCGACCGCATAAATGTTGGGGATATTGGTCTCCATCTTCTCATTAACCGCAATTCTCCCTTTCTCCGTAGCCAGTCCGATCTTCTCGACATTCAGTCCCGAGAAGTGCGGTCTTCTCCCTACCGATTGAGCGACTTCCGACACTACTATCTCCGTGTGTCCCGCGGGCGTCGCAAGGACTACCTTCTTATTGCTTCCCGACCTCTCGATCTTCTCGACCGTAGTCTGAGTGAGGATATCGATCCCCTCATTGACCAGGGCCTTTTCAAGCGCTCCGCTGATCTCCGCATCCTCTGTTGGGATGATCCGATCCAACATTTCCACGATTGTTACGTTGACTCCCATTCTGCAGTAGAATTGGCCGAGTTCAACCCCAATGTAGCCGCCGCCGATAATGAGCAGGCTTTCGGGCAGGGAGTCTAATGCCAGAAGATCGTCGCTCGTCAAGAGCCGTATGTCCTCGCTTCCGTCAACAGAAAGTTGGGCCGGTATGGAGCCCGTCGCCAGAATTATCTTGTCCCCGACGACTGCTTCGCCGGTCTCCATTATTTCCAGACTATTCGAGTCTCTGAAGACGGCCGTTCCATTCACAATGGATACATTCTTATGCCTCAAGAGGCTCGTTACCCCGGCCGTAAGTCGATCGACCACGGCATTCTTCCGAGCCGACACTTTACTGAAATCTATTTGAAGCTTCTCGGCAGTAAGACCAAAAATCGAACCCCTCTTGACTTCATCATAAAGGGATGCCGAGTGGAGAAATACCTTTGTCGGAATACATCCTTTGTTGAGGCACACGCCTCCCATCTTGTCTCTTTCGATAAGAGTGACTTTCGCACCCATCCTCGCAGCTCGGAGGGCCGCAGGATATCCTCCAACTCCACCGCCGATTACGATCACGCGTTCCTTGTTCATCTCCGGCTCCTTCATGCAACAATCAGGAATGGTTCTTCAATAAGTTCCCTGAGCGTTTTCATGAATTGTGCCGCCTTGGCGCCGTCAATCACCCTATGGTCATAGCTCAGTGTCACTTTCATGATAGGCCGGATTACCACTTCCTTGTTTACGACCACAGGTTTGTCCGTTACGGTACCGACGGCGAGGATAGCGCTCTCAGGTTGATTTATGTTGGCGGTGAACTGCTCGACACCGAACATCCCCAATGACGAGAGGGTAAAGGTACTTCCTTTCATTTCGTCGGGTGTCAGCTTGCCCGCCCTTCCCTTTTCTACGATTTCGGCTCTGGCTCTTGCGATGGCCGAAAGCGGCTTCGTTGCTATATCCCGGATGACCGGCACAATTAGACCATCATCCAGAGCCATTGCCATACCCATGTGAATGGTGTCGAACCAGAGTATCCCATCGGGCGTCCATCTCGTATTGATTATGGGGTGACGCGAAATGGCCGACGCTGCAATTTTCATCAGGAGATCATTGATGGTAGGGCGAACTCCGGCAATCTTTTCTATCACCGGGACGAGTTTCTCTCTTGATTCCACAATTCTTGTGGCGTCCACCGACACGGTCATATATGTCTGAGCTGTTTCTATTTTGCTCGCCAGCATCTTCCGGGCAATGATTGTCCTCATTCCGGTCAATTTCACCAGTTTTCCCTCGGAGACCGGAACGGCAATCGCCTCCACAGCCTTGGCCTGTGCATCAATCGCCGACCCGACGTCACTCACTCTTATTCGTCCCCCGGGACCGGAACCGGTGACGTTTCTCAGATCGATTCCCTTCTCCTTTGCGATCTTCTTGGCCATCGGAGTGGCCTTGATTCGTGCTTTTCCGTTATTGCCGATCGGTGAAGCCCCTTGCTCCGTAACTTCCGTTACAGTTGCCGGTGATGCCTCCGGCGCAGCCTCCGCTTCTTCAACGGGGAGTTCAACCTGCTCTCCCTTCTCCTTCACTAGCAGACCAACCACTCCGCCCACGGGGACGACGTCATCTTCTTTGGCCAGTATTTTTGCCAGAAATCCCGACTGGGGAGCCTCCACATCATTCGTGACCTTCTCCGTTTCAAACACGAAGAGGATCTCCCCTTTCTCAACCCAATCTCCCTCTTTCTTTTTCCATTCACGTATTGTGCCTTCAGTCATAGTAAGACCAACTTTTGGCATAATAACTTTGATTGTCATTATAAGAGCCTCGCCGTATGAAATGTTACAACAGTTATGACCCCAGGGCGCACACATGGAATGATGCGCGTCAATATTCCATGATTCTTTTCACCGTTGTTACGACATCTTGTGCACTAGGGAGATAGAAACTCTCCAAGTTGAAAGGAACCGGAACAAATGGGGCGCCGACTCGAAGAACCGGCGCATCCAGGGAATCGAGCATTTCCTCGGTAACCATCGCAGAGATTTCAGCTCCGATCCCGAACGCCTTGACCGCCTCATGCGCTACCACCAGTCTCGAAGTCTTTTCCACTGAGCTAAAGATCGTGTCTTTATCCAGAGGGCTTATTGTCCTTAGGTCGACCACCTCTACGTCAATGCCTTGCTCGGATAACTCCTTTGCAGCCTCCAGCACTATATGCACCATACGGGACGCGGCGACGACCGTAACATCCTTCCCTATCCTTTTCACATCGGCTTTTCCGATGGGAACAAGATACTCCTCGTCCGGTATCTCGCCCTTCATGCCGTAAAGCGCTTTGTGCTCCAAGAAGACGACAGGATTGTCATCTCTGATTGAACTCTTGAGCAGCCCTTTTGCATCGTGTGGAGTGGCCGGCATAACCACCTTCAGCCCGGGAACATGAGCAAACCAGCTTTCCAGAGATTGGGAATGCTGAGGGCCCGCATTGAGACCGGCCCCGCCCGGAGCCCGGACGACCATGGGCAAGCTGTACATGCCGCCGAACATATATCGAATTTTGGCCATTTGATTGACGATCTGATCCATGCAGACCGGCAAAAAATCGGCAAACATGATCTCCGCCACGGGCCTAAGACCGTCGGCCGCAGCGCCGATGGCGACGCCCATGATGGCAGACTCGCTAATGGGCGTGTCCCTGACACGGCGTTCGCCGTATGTTTCCAGCAGCCCCTTCGTGGCGCTGAACGCACCGCCGGGTCCGCCTACGTCTTCACCGACTACGAATACGTTCTCATCCCTCGCCATTTCCTCATCGAGGGCCTCTGAGATTGCTCTGATATATCTTGTCGCTCTCATATCATGCTTCTCCGATTTCCTTTTTAAGCATACACATCGGTAAAGAGCTCTTCATTAGGCGCTACCGGGCTGTTTTCAGCAAACGCGAGAGCTTCTTGAATTTCCGATTGTACGGCGGCGTCCACGTTATCCAGATATTCTTGGTCGGTGTGCCCGTTTTTGAGGAGGTATTTCTCAAACTTGACTATGGGGTCATAGTTCCTGGCGTCCTCAACTTCACCGGCGGGCCTGTACTTCTGGGCGTCCCCCACGTAATGACCAAACCAGCGATGAGTCTTGCATTCCAGGAGCGTAGGTCCTTCACCTCCCCGTGCCCGCTTCACTGCATCTTCCGCGGCTTCTCGCACCTCCAACACATCGTCCCCGTCAACGGTAACCCCAACCATTCCATACGATTCAGCTCTCTTGCTGATGTTCTCAAGCTTCATATAGACTTTCTGAGGCGTGAACTGAGCCCATCCATTATTCTCGCAACAGAAGATCACGGGAAGATTCCACAATGCCGCCAGGTTCAATGCCTCGTGAAACGTCCCTTCATTGGTGGCGCCATCGCCAAAGAAGCAGACCGCGACCCTATCGTGACCTCGATATGTAAAGGCAAAAGCACTTCCACAAGCAATCGGAAGGCCCGCACCAACGATGCCGTTGGAGCCTGCAACGCCGGCTTCTTTGGAAGCGATATGCATGGAGCCGGCCTTTCCTTTGCAGTAGCCGTCCTTGCGACCGTAGATCTCAGCCATGAAGCGATTCAATTCAATCCCTTTGGCCAGAGCCTGTCCATGTCCTCTGTGGGTCGTGTAGATGAGGTCATCCTGTTTCAAGGTGGAGCAAACCCCTGCGGAGACCGCCTCCTGCCCAATCCCTACATGGAGAAATCCGGGGATTTTCCCTTGGGAAAATGTATCAAGGAGACATTCCTCGACTCGTCTCACCTTTAACATCAAATAGAGCAATCTTAAAAGTTCTTCTTTGTTGACCATAATAAGATCCCCTGTCAAAGAAAACTAGTTTGTCTTGATTGTAGGTAGGTAAACGTTATATAGCGCTTTCCGGCAACGATATATGCAATGCGCAGATCCCTATCGGCACCGGCCTCCAAGGTTGGGGCATGGCGCTCTCAAGATAGCGGGCAACACTTCGTGTTCTTGGTAGCCGGTTAACCACCCAGTATCACGTCTTTTTCATGTTCTTGCTTCTGCGCCTACATGCCGTGTGAGATCCAAGCGCCTGTGCGTACCCGAAGTACAGTATCTATTTGCGGCCCTTCCTTGCTGCGGCGCCCCACGGGCGACACTTGCGGAAGCCCAATCGACGCACCTGTCGCTACACCCTTTGCGGCACTATTCAGTGCCCTAGGGCTTATGTCGGCACGGCAACTTCGGCGCCTTCCACGATGATATGGAAGTATGCTTCTACGCATGGTAATGCGTCCACGGTTTCGGGAGAAAACACCACTTACCCGTTTGTTCGATCCCACTCAACCTTCCCTCACCGCTTTCCCGCAGAAAACGGCTCGGGCACGGAAAAACTTGACCCGGGATTCCGGTTTTCCGATAACGGTTTACGTATCCGAAGACGGATCCTTATATGAACTTATCCCTTTCATGAAAATGTCATGGCAAATGCTCGACAGTTCTTCTATGGTGACATTCCCTTGAGGGTTGTACCAATACATGATGGCGTTGCACATCCCGAACATGGTGAAGCTGATGGCTTTTATTCGATCTATGGAGAGCGAACCCGTCAGGTAGTCTGAAATGACGGTCGATACGATCTGCGCGTATTTCTTTTCTTTTTCGGCAATGATCTTGAAATACTCCGCCGGCAGGTTGCGCGAATCAATGAGAAGGGCTTTTGCCTCGGCAGTCTTCTTGGAGAAAAAACCCAGGTGCCTGAATATGACAAACTCGATCTTCGAGGCATTGTCCGGAATCTTCTCCAATTCTTCCTCAAGGCCTCCGAGAAGCGTATCCATATAGTTATCCAAAACAAAATAGAGAATCTCATGTTTGTTGGAGAAGTAGTGGTAGATTCCGCCCTTACTCAATTTTGCAGCAACGGATATATCTTTGAGAGTTGTCTCCAGGTATCCCATTTCTCCAAATAGCTGGACGGCCGCCCTCCCGATGGCGCACTTCTTGTTGAATTCTTTCTCGGTCAACGTTTTTTCCGTTTTTACCATGAGGAACCTACCTTGGGTTTGGCCTCACCCAACAAACCGGCCAGCCGGACTTTTTTCTAGAATAACCGTGTCCACATTCCTTGTCAAGAAAAAAGTTATGAAAAAGTGAACCCTCAGAATCGGAGCGCAGACGGCTCCAGAGGGCATCCTGAGAATACTCGGGCAAGATCCTTGACGTATTCGATCATGGTGTACCGGGGATCGGGCCCGCCGGCAAAGCGCCGAGATTCGGTGAATCCACAGGATTCGTAGTTGCGCCGGGCCGGGACAAAGAAGGGGTGCGCGTTTGTGGAAACCACGGCTCTCCGTATTCCCATATTTCCGAACCTGGAGACAATCTCCATGATTTGGCGCCGGCCTATCCCTCGCCTTCGATGGGCCGGATGTATGCAGTTCTGCCCGACAATTCCATATGCAGGCCCGGGTCTTGGATCGAACGATGCGAGCCCGACCAAAGAGCCGTCTCCCCATTTGGTCACGAAAACGCATTGACCCATCGTTTCGAACTCTTCAAAGGCATCGCGGTCAAAGCCGGCAAGTTCCTGCGCAAGTCCCGACCAGTATCCCGAGTCGTCGGCTAGGAGGTCGGCATAGCCCGCACGGAGCAGGTCGACCAATCGACCTCGTTGTTCCATGGTGATTTGGGAGAACACGATATTCATTTGTTTTTCTTGGCATCGGGCCCACAAGTGTGGTCACCTTATGCCCCGGCCGGAACACGGCCCACGACGATGAAGTTCATGTTACCGCACACGACTCACCGAGTCGAGTCAAACTGCACGCCGGCTTTCCCTTGACACGTCGGAGATCATCGGACACTCTCCGGAGAACCCGTAGGGCGGCTGCTTCAGCCCGAGCCATCTAGGGAGAAAACAGACGCGTGTGCCATTACCAATCGACAACAAGCGCCGTGCCTGTTGTCAACGGAAAGGAGATACTAGTGCCTGATACAAAGCGAGTCGGCATTGTCGGACCGACGAGTGTGCCGCTCATAGAGGAGAAGGTAGGGCTGTTGCCGGGGACCCTGGAAAGCACTGCCAAGGAAGTGGGTGAGTTCCTGGCCGAGCATTCGTTGGGAATGGTGTGCGTGCCGGTGAAGGGCGTACCGCTCTGGGCTCTGGAAGCATACAAGCAGGCCCACGGCATGAACTCTCTGGCCCTGTGGCCAAAACCCTCGGAACAACCCGAAAGCTCCACGGACACGGGCCGGGGTAATCCCGGACTGGCGGATCAGTTGAGAACCGACCTGACATGGGGTGATGCGCCGTTTGAGCTTGCCAAGGCTTCCGACTGCCTGGTGGTGATCGGCTTGTCATGCGGAACCATGATAGAAATGGTCGTTACGAAGTGGATCACAGAGACTCCAGTTCTTGTGATCTCCTCACTCGTCACGCAGATTCCTGTTGAGGTTGCAGCGGAACTCGATCTGAGATACTGCGATGACATTGCGTCCCTGAAGCGAGGCGTACTGGATCTCTTCTCTTAGTGCTCCGTTGCTCCAATACGGTCGCGAATCCTTTCTCCCGTTCGCGTTGGAGACCTGGAAACAGACTTATCCGGGCACGGAGGGCCGGGCTACGGAGGATTACGGAAAGTCCCACCCATCTTCGTGGGACGGGCGTCCCGTCATTTTCCGAGGCGGGCATTACCTCGGCGAAGGCCAAGGGCCGGAGCAGGGGCAACATAGCATTCGGATTAACGATCAGTTCCGAATCTGCTTTGTTTGGGGCGATGACAACAACGCTTACGATGTGGAAGTCTGTGACTACCATTGACCAGAGAAGGTGAATGAGACATGAAGAAGTTACCTCCAATACATCCGGGTGAAATCCTCCTCGAAGAATTCATGAAGCCTCTGAACTTGAGCCAAAATGCGCTGGCTCGCGATCTTGGCGTTGATCCGAAAACGGTGAATCAGATCGTGAATCGGAAACGTGCAATCACCGCGATCATGGCGCTTCGCCTCGCTCGATATTTCAGAATGACTCCAGGCTTCTGGATGAACCTTCACGCTCGCTACGATCTTGAGACAGCCAAAGATAGTGCAGAGGCGGAGATTCTCAAGACGGTCAAGCCACGCATCGTGGGGTCAGGCCTTTCATTTTGATTTGACTCACGGTAAGGGATGACTCATGACCAGATCACTGAGAATTGAGTTTCAGCGAGCGTTTCATCTTCCGACATCCCGAGGAAACGGCCGTGCCGACGGCTTCCCTGAGGCCTGTGAGCTGAGGGCATTTGTCTCCGTCCTCACGGATCTTGTTGATCGAAACGAGACCGGGCAATCGCCGAGGCCCATATGAGCACGGCTGTACACAACAGGAGACCGCAGCGCATGTGGCAATTCATTACTCTGCCGCGAGTAGGACGGCTGCGCGGGAAAGATGAGGAGTCAAGATACAGGCCTGCCCCCCCCATACGGAAGCAGCGCGGGAAATGTATCGGGAAGATGTTCCGGAGGCTCATCAAGAGTAAATCCAATGCGACCATCAAGCAGTCCGTGCTTTGGGTATGTCTCGAAAAAAACGCCACATCTCGTCCTTCTCTTCGTCGTTCAGTTTAAGCCTCTTGAGTAGGGCTTCAAACTTCTTCACTTGCTGCTCTTCTTCCCAAAGTTGCTGTAGATCCTGTCTCAGTCCTTGGCTGATGTAAAACTTCATGAGAGGTTGATATCCGGACATACCTTTAGTGGGCGCGACACGCTTGAGATCTTCAATTAAGTCTTCGGGCATACGAATCGTGATGGATTTGCTCTTACGGTCCTTTTTAGGAATCATCTTCTTCATATTCACGCCTCTCTTCCGGACTTGCTTTCCAAGCGGAAATAATACGTCAGGCTGTTTCTTCCATCTCCGCCGTTACGACGCTAAGGAGACGGTTTCTTTCCGAGTAACCAGTCAGGAGCCACCGTTGCTCTCCTTCAGCAAAGGTATCCTCTAACATGACGTACTTCCTATCAAAGAAGACCTCGCAGGCTTCCTCAAAGGAAACTCCGTGCTTCTGCCGATTCGTTCTCTCCTTCTCGGTATCCCAAGTGAATACCCAGTCTTGGATAGTACGACAGCCTTCTCCATTCACAAAGGACCGGCCAAGGTTTTGTTGCAGATCGCGGCTGCTCACCCGGAAATCGTGTGGAAAGTCGTGAGACCGAAATCAACGGTCGATGCCTCGCGACCGGGGAGCGTATCGTAGCCCGGAAAAGTCTTCCTATGCCGGCTCACCCCCCGGCGACCGGCGAAAACAGGGTCAGGCAGTCGCCGTCGGAGAGTTCCCTCTCGGGAAACCCTGCGCGGCCATTGACGATGATTACCTTGGGAGCGGACTCGGGGATGGATAGGACCTCTAGAATGTGAGCAACGGTCGAGCCCGGCGGAAGCTCCATATCGAATGGATTCCGGCCGTTGGGAGCCAATTTCTCGAACGTCAATTGCAGTGTTACGGTGACCGTCATGGCCGATCCGATCCATCTTCAGGGTTTCATAGGTGTATACATCGTGAATCGCCGGCAACCGGGTGAGTGTTCCTTATCGACGTGAGGCTCACCTCCATTACGGAAAAACGCAGAGATCGCGGCAACCGAAGTGGAGATCATGAACGCTCTTTGCCCTGAAAGGGCACACCTTAAATAGCCATGGGTTTTAACCCATGGTAACGGTCAACAAGAATAGATAGTTATGGACCCCGAAGGGGTCCACCAAGGGGACTCCAGATAACGGAGCAGCGCGATTGGTCGGCCCCTTCAGGGCCGCTGCCGACAATTTGGTCGATGCCCTTTTCCACGGGTTGAAACCCGTGGCTACTTACAGTGAGCCCCTGCGGGGCACCGGGAGGGTAGGCACAGGGGCCTAGCCCTACTCGAGTCCGCCCATTATCGGCAGATTCCCACGGTTCGGTTGCCGGCAAGAAGATATGGGACATGCTCATTTCACAGCCTAGTACACTGTGGCATGAATACGCTGACGTATTCTTGAGACGCTCGGTAGCGTCCCTGCCGGGCGCTCGCGGAGAAGAGACCGGCACGGAGGCCGGCGCTACCAAGACAGCGACAGTTTCCGTAAATGCGTCACCGTACTTCCGCCGTGGATTACTAGAAACCAGACTCCAAATATCGTTCACTTTCTTTGGCAATAGCTATCCCCGCGAAGCCAAACCCAGTTCCCTCAGCTTGGCCCACTCCGGAATCCCGTTCTCGTCCCAACCTCGTAAACGATAGTACTGGTCCAGCATCTCTTGCAAATGACACACCATTCCCTTTGCCGGTCCGTCGGGCATGGGCTCCGAAACGATCCGCTTGGGCAGTGAATCATCCTTGCGGGAAAACCCCGCCCTGGTCAGGAACACGCGTTCCGCGTTGAAGATGCGCTCCCCTGCCGTACACACTTCGTCCAGGGTGTAATCAAGGCCCGTGGCCGCAGAGAGCAGCTCCGCGATTCCTTCGGGCTTGATCGTCTCATCGGGCCGCACATAGTTACGTACGGAGAAAAAGACGCAGAGTCCTGCCGCGTCGATAACGCAGAAGGAATCCTGCCAGTCTTTTACGATTTGCGGCTTGTCGTGGTACGTGAGAGGGTCGAGCTGTTTGGGGACGCCCAGAAGTTCGATATACGCTGGATCGCCCCGCATGTGCGAAGCACCGATCGGACTGGTTGCGTAGGCAAGTCCCATACCCTGTTCGCCGCGAGGATCATAGCCGGCGAACTCCTGTCCTTTGGACACTATGGCAAATTCCGGCCGGCCGTAATGTCGGGCAAGGCGTAGAGAGCCCTCGGCCAATATTCGCCCGAATCCTTCCAGTTTGCCCGTCATGCGGGTCAACTCAACCACGGCCTGCCCGTCACCGAACTTGAGTTCACGGCCCAGACCAATATCGTCGGCCGGAATAATCCCTCTCTCGCTCATCTCCATGGCGCACGCGATGGTTGCGCCCATGGTAATAGTATCCATTCCCAGTTCATTGCAGATGAAGTTTGCCTTGGTCACCGCGGCCAGGTCGTCCACGCCGCAGTCGCTGCCGAGAGAGTATACGGTCTCATATTCCGGCCCTTCACCCTCGCCCGCATAGGGGCCGTCGGGGATTTTGGTACCTCGTCCGCACGCTATGGGACAGGAGAAGCAGGCCTTGGGTCGGACGAGGAACCTCTCGGTGAGCGCACGTCCGTCGATTTTGTCCCAGCCTTCGAACACGCCGGACTGAAAATTGCGGGTCGGAAAGACCCCGAAGTTCTGGGTTCCCACCACGGTGATTGCGGTACCCCATTCCTTCAGCGGCACCGGCCCACCTTCAAAAGACTTCTTGAACCCCGTTCTGAATCGGGCCGTCAAGGCGTTGAATCGGTCCGGGTCCGCCAACTCTACCTTTCCTTCCCCCTTTACCACAACGCCCTTGAGTTTCTTGGAGCCCATCACCGCGCCTACCCCGGAACGGCCGGCAGCGCGATGCTTGTCATTCATGATGGACGCGAACAGAACACCGGCCTCCCCCGCGGAACCGATCACCGCGGTCCTCGCGGTCCGATCCGTTTCCGAGCGCAGGGCTTCGTCGGTATCCGGTACGTTCCGCCCCCACAGGTGCGTTGCGCTTCTCAGTTCAGCCCTGTCTCCGTTCACCCAGAGGTACACCGGTTCGGGCGACTGTCCCCTGAATATGATTGCATCCCACCCTGCCCTCTTAAGAGCCGCGGGGAAGTGTCCGCCCGAGTTGGAGCACGTAACCGCACCGGTCAGAGGAGACTTGGTCATAACCATATAGCGGGCCGCGGTGGGCGCGGACGTACCCGTGAGCGGCCCCGTGGCCATTACCATGTCATTGGCGGGCCCCATGGGATCGGCCCGGGGATCGACCTCATCGAGTAAGTGGCGTACGCCGAGCCCTCTCCCGCCAATGAAATCCCTCGCGGTTCGCGCTTCCAGAGGCTTCTCTTCAACACGGCCTTCGGTCAAATCCACCCACAGAATCTTGCCGCACCATCCGGGCATCTCTTATCGGATCCTTTCTTAGTAGACTGTAGCACAAATACGGTGACGTATTTCCGTAAACGCGCGGTAGCGTCCCGGCGCTGCCGGGCGCTCGCGCAGAAGAGACCGGCACGGAGGCCGGTGCTACCAAAGCAGGGATACCTACCGTATTGTGCCACGGAGCACTTAGGTCTTCTTCGGGCCGTCACATGCCCAGGTACGCCTCTTTGATCTTGGGATCCGTGAGCAGCTCGGCCGAAGGACCTTCCGTTACGACGTTTCCGGTCTCCAAGATGTACGCATAGCTTGAGTTCTTCAGTGCCATTTCGACCGATTGTTCAACCAGAAGCATGGTGATTCTATTGCGCACGGTCGCCAACACGCGGTAAATCTCCTGCACCAGCACCGGTGCCAGCCCCAAAGAGAGTTCGTCCAAAATCAACAGAGTGGGTCGGCTCATCAAAGCCCGGCCTATTGCCAGCATCTGCTGTTCACCCCCCGACAAGGTACCGGCCCTCTGGGTGGTCCTTTTCGTCAATGACGGAAAGAGGCTCAGTACTTCATCCATGGTTTCGCTTAGCTGTTTTCGCCCCCGGGGCAGATATGCTCCCATCATCAAATTGTCGGCAACACTCATGTCCCCGAATACCCGTCGACCTTCCGGTACGGTTGCAACCCCCAGTCTGCCGATTTGGTAAGGTTCCAGGTTCCGGATTTCCTTGCCGTCCAGGAGTACCCTACCCTGGGCTGTCTTCAACAGGCCGGTTACCACGCGGATCAGGCTGGACTTTCCCGCCCCATTGGCCCCCAGTACGGCTACCGTCGATCCTTGGGGCACTGTCAGGGAGACGCCGCGCAGCACGCGGTTTTCGCCGATATTCGCTTCCACGTTCTCGAGCTTAAGCATCTTGCCGGTCTCCCAGGTAGGCTTCGATAACGCCTCGATCGCGGCACACCGACTCTGGTGAACCTTCACAGATCAGCCTTCCCTGGTTGAGGACGATGACCCGCTCACACACGCTCATGATGGCTCCCATTATGTGCTCTATCCACACTACGGTAATATCGAAACGATCTCGAAGAGACTTGATGAGATCCAGCGCATCTTGCATCTCGACGCTATTGAGCCCTCCGAGTACTTCGTCCAGGAGGATGAGCTTAGGATCCGCAGCCAAAGCTCGAGCCAGTTCAAGACGTTTCTTGTCGATCAGGTTCAGGCTTTCCGCCTGCCATTCTTCCTTGCCGGTCAGGGCGGTCAAAGCAAGCAACTCCTCGGCCGATTGTCGGCGGGCTGCGCCCTTGAGATCGGGACGATTCTCCACCAGGGGAACGTACACGTTTTCCAGACAGGTCATCTTGCCGAATGGCCGCGTCACTTGGAATGTTCGGGATATGCCCTCCCTGCAGATCTGATGGGGCTTCTTTCCCGTTATACCCCTACCCAGAAAATTGATGCTTCCGTCATCAAGGGCCTGGGAGCCCGTGATGAGATTGAACATGGTGGTCTTACCCGCTCCGTTGGGTCCGATCATGCCCACGATTTCACCCGGCTCCACCGAAAAGCTCACCCCTGCTATGGCTTGGACTCCGCCGAAGCGTTTGGACGCGTTGTGTACGTCAAGTAGGCTCATGTAACTTCTCTCTTACCGATCGCCCTCTTCCATAACGCTGAGATCAACCCCACCACGCCTTGGGGCGCGAAGCGGGCGAAAATCAGTGCTACGCAGGCAAAAACCAGCACGTGGTATTTGTCGCTAAAATTGCGGACGAACTCACTGAGCACCTCCAGCAGGAAAGCTCCCACCACCGGCCCCGCCAAGGTTCCCAAGCCCCCGATAACCGCCATGGCCAGGACGTGGAACATCATGTCCAGAGAAGGGATGTGCGGAGTTATGAGCATGAGGTAGTGACCGTAGAGCGATCCCGCCAGGCCTGCCATGGCGCCGCTGATGACAAACGCGGCCACCCGGACTCTCATCACGGGAACACCCAGTGAACTCGCCGCGGTTTCGTCGTTGAGCACTGCGCGAAAGCGCAATCCCATGTCTGAAATAATGATCCGGTGCACCGCCCACACCATTACCGCAGCCGTGAACAGCATGATGTAGAATGCGACAGTCTTGGAGTAAGGCCCTACGATGAAGGGCACCTTGAGCCCCATGGTGCCGCGGGTGATCTCATACTCGTTCTGAATTACGATGCGTACAATCTCGGAAAATCCCAGGGTAGTGAGCGACAAGTAAATGCCGCCCATGCGAATGCAGAGAGCACCGAGTCCCAGGGAAAGCAGTGCCGCCAAGGCAACGCCCAAAGGGAGGCCCAACAACGGATGCAGACCGAATTTGGCTGCCAGTATGCCCGAGGTGTAGCAGCCGATGCCGGCGAAGGCCGCATGGGCAAAGGAGACCTGCCCGGTGAAGCCGGCCAGGAGATTCCAGGAGCTTGCCATCATGACGTAGAAGAGGCCCAAAATGGCGCTGTTCAACCAGTAAGGTCCCAAGACCCAGGGCAAGGCCGAGAAACCGGCCAAGGCGACGAGCCAAGGCGTGAGGTTGCTGAAGGTGTTCTTATTCCCGTTCGTAGTAACGGTCGCGGCTTGCATCATAAGCACCTGCTAAAGCTGTTTCTGGCCGAACAAGCCGGTGGGCCTGAAGAACAGGACGAGTATGAGGATGACAAAGCCGAAGAGGTGTTTGTACCCGCTGGAAAGGTACGCGACACCAAAATTCTCGACGATGCCCAAAAGCAGTCCCCCTACAATACATCCGGTGAACGAGCCGAGACCGCCCAAAATCATTACCACAAAGGCGGTCAGTGAAATGCCGACTCCCACCGTGGGCGTGACGGGAAAGACGGGCGTGAGAATAACCCCGGCACATGCCGCCAAAGCACAGCCGATTCCGAAGGAGAGCATGTTCACCCGACCGGTGTTCACCCCAAGCATGGCGGCCATCTCGCGGTCGTTGGCCGTGCTCCGTATGACCCGCCCCAGCCATGTCTTGTGCATAATCAGCATGAATACGGCTATCACCGCGGCTGCAGCTACAAACGAAGCAAGCCGCTGATTACCGTAGTAGAACATACCGAAGAGGTTGGTAGCGCCATTGACCCAATTGGGCGGTTTGTTGGGAAAGGGTCCGAAGATCACCAGGTAGACGTTTTGCAGAATGATGTACAAGATAAAGGTGATGATCAAAGAGTACATCTCGTCGCCATACGTGGGGCGGATCAAGACTCGCTCAACCGCAAGTCCGATACAGAAGACCAGCGCTACGGCGACCAGCATGGAACTCAATGGGTTCAGCCCCACAGCCTGCGCGAAAAGAGCACTGAAGTAGCCTGCCAAGACGTAGAACTCGCCGTGCGCGAAGTTGATGATCCCCATGATGCCCACGATGAGGGTCACTCCCATGGCCACTAGGGCGTAGGTGGTCCCCATGAACACCCCGTTGGTCAGATAGAGTAGCAGGTCTTCCATGGGACCTGATGTCCTTTCCTGGCGGGCACGGCCCGCTTGCTGCGTAGTGGGACAGGCATCTTGCCTGTCATCATTAGACAGGCGGGACGCCTGTCCCACAAGACAAAGCCCGGATTGCCCACCTCTCGACTTGTAGGGGCAAAAAGCATTCGTCCTCGGGCGACTGCCGGTCGTCCCTACCGTGACCGGGTGGAGCCCGGAAACGAGTAAATCGTCTCTCCCGCGAACCGCCATGACCTCTCGGGCACAACGGAATATAAAAATCCACCCGAGTTCCATGCCAAAGTCCCCCCCTTAGAAAAAGGGGGGACAGGGGGGATTTTCAGGGAAAGCCGGGCCCAGCGAAAGAAGACTGGACCCCGGCCTTCGCCGGGGAGACGGCGGGCACAGCCCGCCCTACAGTCGGCATCGGTAGCGCCGGCCTCCGTGCGGTCGCTCGTGCTCCGGGTTATTACTTCTTCAGGTCGCCGGTCTTCGCCGCCATGGGATAGACCACTACCTGCTTCTTGTCCTGCCACTGGATGATGAGCATGGGCGGCTGCCACTGGTGATACGCATAAGTGCCCTTCTCGGTGCCGAACTTGACGGTTCCGGAGCCCACTTCCAAGTTGGTCTCTTCCAAGGCCTTCACCAGCTTGTCGCTGTCTGTCGACTTCGCACGCTTGAGTGCATCCCCGGCCACCAAGATTACGTCATAGATTGAGCGGGACTTGTAGTCCGTGGGCGCTTTGCCGAATTTCTTGCGGTAGGTTTGGTCGAACTCCTTGGCGACCGGGGTCAGCATCACCTTTTCATGCATACGGGAGACGAAGAGTTCAAGATTGCCGTACTGTCCGACGGTCTTCCAAAACGCGGGCCAAAGTGAAGGCGGTCCCGCCCCCTCGAGCAGGAGAGCCTGCGTAGGGACGATACCCACTTCGCCGGCCTGCGCAATGAGATAATGCACGCCGAAGCCGTACACAAATGCAAGAATCAGATCCGGCTTGAACTTCTTGACCTTGTTCAGCTCTGCGTAATGGTCCTGGCTCTTCCTCTCGGTAATGATGGTGGTATACTCGACGCCGGCCTGCTTGAGGCCCTTCTCGGCCAAGTCTTTGATGCCGAGGCCCCAGTCGGTGTTTTCCGCGAAGATGGCCACACGCTTGAAACCGTATTGCTTGACGAAGCCGATTATGTTGTCGTTAACCACACCGCTGTTGCAGGGACCCGCGCGAAAAACATACGGGTAGTTCTTCTTGGTGATGTCGTCGTGCCACGCCTCCGCGATGATCAAGGGCACCTTGTTGCGGTTGGCCACGTCGATCTCGGCCAGCGCAGCCGAACTGTGGGACTCGCCCAGCACCATGACCACCTTGTCCTTGGTGATGAGTTTCTCAATCCCGCTTGCGGCCTTAGCCGGATCGCCTGCGGTATCTTCGAATACCACTTCCACCTTCTTGCCCAGGACACCGCCGGCTCCATTGATTTTGTCCAAGGCAAGAGCGATGCCTTCCTCAAAGGCGGTGCCGGTGGCAGCGGCGCCCCCCGTGCGGGGACCGACAACCCCGATCTTGATCGTGTCTTCTGCCGCGCTCAAACCGGCCAGGCCCAGAACTGCCATCGTGAGTGAAATCAACACTGCGAATGTTTTCCAATACGTTCTCATGTTCCCTCCTTTGCATTGATCGTCACGTACGCGAATGCGCGGGAACAGCCTCCTTTCCCACGCCCTTCATGTCCCTGTGTGCGTTAACTTCACGCTCCGTTAAGTTAGCGCTTGTCCTTCATGTCCCGGCAAATCATCGGCCAAGCACGCGAGTCACGGCCTCGCGAATGGCCGAAGCCGCCATGTCCATTTCCTCCTCGGCGATCACAAAAGGCGGAGCGACGACGATTCCGTCGCCGTCTTCACCGGCCATACCGACAGCCTTGTACACAATCACCCCCTCTGAAAACAGATGATCCCAGATGCGCTCCGTCACCTTTTGAGAGCGCTTAAAAGGCTCGATGGTTTGTCTATCGGCTACAAGCTCTACACCCCAGAGCATACCCGTGCCGCGAATATCGGCCACGTGAGGCAAATCCCCGAGAGCGGCCCGGAGTTTCTCCCCGAGCAATCGTCCCATGGTCTCGCTTCGTTCCACGAGGCTTTCCCGCTCAAGGATGCCGATGGCGGCCAGTCCGGCCGCGGCTCCCGTTGGATGATGCGAAAAAGTGCCGCCGTGTGCAAAACCGCCGCCTTCCAGCACCTGCTCATAGAGATCCTCCCTGACGCCCACTGCGGACAAGGCTAAAGCGCCGCCGCTCAGGCCTTTACCTATTGTCATGATGTCCGGGCTCACCCCATAGTGATCGGAAGCAAACCACTTCCCGGTACGGCCCATTCCGGTAAGCACCTCGTCATGGATGAGCAGGACCCCGTATCTGTCGCAAATGTCACGGATCAAGCGCCAGTATCCCGGCGGCGGCACATAGACCGCCAAGGACGGACCGCTTATGGGTTCGGCTATGAAGGCCGACACCGTTTCAGGTCCCTGGTGAAGTATCTCCTCCTCCAGAGCCGTGGCGCAGCGGAGCCCGCATGACTCGGGGTCCAGTCCGAACGCACACCGCAGACAATAGGGCGCAGGTATGTGAACGGCATCGAGTATCATGGGCGAAAACGGCATCCGAAACGTAGTCCTGCCCGATGCAGCCAAAGCCCCGAGGGAAAGACCGTGATAGGATTGCCAACGGGATATTAGCTTGTGGCGAGCCGGCCGGCCGGCATTCAGATGAACCTGACGGGCAAGCTTAATGGCCGTTTCAACCGCTTCGGAACCGGTTGTCATGAAATAGAAACGGGTAATGCCCTTCGGTGCGTGTTCGGCCAATTTCGAGGCCAGGTCTTCCACCGCGGGATTCGTAAACATGGTGGGGTGAAAATAGTATCCTTGACGCAGCTGAGCACTCACAGCATCCGCGATCTCCGGCCTACCGTGGCCCACGTTGACGACGACGGCGCCTCCGCTCGCATCCAGATAACGGCGACCTGTCACGTCCTCGATGAAGACGCCGTCGGCCTTGACCGCGACGGGGAGTTCTCCGGTCGTTTTCCGGTGAAAGACGTGTCCCGGCCGGATCATGCCCCGCCTCCCGCTCTTGCCTGCAATCCGAGGATTGCTCTCGCCTCGTCCGGCGCGGCAACCTCGCGGCCGCACATGCGGCTGATCTCCACGATGCGCTCAACCAGCATGGCGTTGGTGGCAAGTTCGCCCTTGCGGAAGTAGATATTGTCTTCCAGCCCCACCCGTACGTGCCCTCCCATTAACAGAGAATGCACCGCCATCGGAAGTTGGCCCGCCCCTACCCCGCTGACGCCCCAGGTCGATCCCGGAGGGAGGAAGGTCACCAGGTGGGTGAGGTGTTCCACCAGTGCGGGCATGGCTCCCTTGAGGCCCATAACGAAATTGAAATGCACCGGTGCGGAGATCAAGCCGCGTTTCAGCAGGTCCACTGCATTGTGCAGCATTGCCAGGTCGAACACTTCTATCTCCGGTTTGATGGAGAGGCGCTTCATCTCGCTCGCAAGAGCCTCCACCAGATCTGGCGGGTTAACATACGCGGAATTGGGGAAATTTACGCTGCCCGTTGTCAAAGACGCCATCTCGCCACCCACCGAAAGACGCTGGAGGCGGCTCTCGAGGCCCACCCCGGCTCGCCCTCCCGTCGATACCTGAAGAATCAGGCGCGTCCGACCGGACAATGCTCCGATTACTTGAGCGAAACGTTCGGGATCGTCTGAAGGCCTCTGCTCTTCGTCTCTTGTGTGGATATGCAGCACCGACGCACCGGCCTCCTCGCAACGTAAGGCGTCCGCGGCTATCTCTTCAGCGGTAATCGGAACATGGGGCGTGTGGTCCTTTGTCGGCTTGGAACCGGTCGGCGCCACGGTTATGATCAGCTTTTCAGCCATACTTCCACCTTAACGAAAGGAATTACATGTCGTCCTGTGAGCCCAAAGCCCTTTGTATATCCTCAGCGGTTTTTACGGCCAACGGCGCAAATCGCTCTTCCAGATCCTCACGACTCACCCGTTTGGTCGGCAGCGCTATATTCAACGCAGCAATGGATGATCCCGCGGTATCCCTGATGGGTGCTGCGACGCTGCGCAAGCCGTATGAAAGTTCCTCATCGTTCACTGCGTAACCTTTTTCCCGCACCCTGCGCAATTCTTCACGAAATTCCCCTTCATCGGTGATGGTGCGGTGGGTCAGGGGAGTGAACTCATAATCCGTCAGAATTCGCTCCCGTTCATCGTCCTTGGCAAAGGCCAGGAGGCATTTCCCCATGGACGTGCAATGCAGCGGCAGCCTGGAACCGAGTTGCAAATCAAAAGGGACGATCCGGCCGGTGTTGTTGATCCGCACCAGGTACATGAGTTCCTTCCCTTGGAGGACCGACATATTGACCGTCTCTCCTGTTTGTTCCGCCAGTTGCTCAAGGTAGTGCCGGGCCACTTGACGCCGGCCGAGGCTGCTCATGGATGCATAGCCCAGAGACAGCAGTTTGGGAGTGAGATGAAAACGGCGTTGGCTGTCCCGGCGAACGAATCCAAGCTCGGCCAAGGTGTTGCAGATACGTGTAGCCGTTGCATTGTTGGTTCCGGCTCGGCGCGATAGTTGTGCCAGCGACAACGAGTCTTTGGACTCTGCCATGATCTGCAGCACATGCAATCCCTTGGCCAGGGATTTCAAGAAATATCGTGAGTTACCTTCGTCCACGGACATTGCGCCTCACTCACTTATTTACGCATAGCGAAAACTGTTTGTGCAATGTGATCATTTTAGAACGCTCCCCCGAGCCTTGTCAATGTTTTTTCAAACCTTAACCAAGACCCGATTATCCAGGAAGTTTATCCCAAAGATTCCTATGCATTGTTGGGTCGGCGAGACTGTTGGGGCAAGATGTGGGACTTGGTGAATCCCGCTTTTCGCATTTTCACATTTTCTTGCTTGGTCTCAGCTGCTGATGGAGATGACGGTTGTCCGCGTGGTGCGATGGATAGGTTTGGATTTCTTTTCCGTAGTGACCGATTCGTCTGCTCCGATGGAGGCGGCCGCCGCAACGTGCAATGCGTCCGGTGCTCCGCGCCCGCACTGCATTGCCTCATCAAGGGCATCTTGGATAAATCCTTGGTGGTTCCTCGCTATTGTGGGTGGGTAACGGAAGGCTCGTATTTCGGGGAAACGGTTGACGAACCGAGCTGGGCTCATTCCCATGGAACGCTTTGTCTACAAGTTGGGAATCCCGGGAATGATCTTGAAGCCGACTACTCTATCAGTCCATTGAGCCGCATGCAAAATCCAGATTCCAGACCGATGCGTTGTATGGAACGATCATCGGTTATCCTTTGCCCATGTATGTTGCAGGATTGTCCCGGCCGGTTGATCTTAACCGCTTCACTGCCGCAAGAGAGCCCAAGTGCTCGATTTCTCAAATTCGGTTGCCGGTTCCGGGAATACCCCACCGTATTTGCGCCAACGAGCACTTAGCAGTGGCCGAAACCCTTCACTATCTCATCTCTCGCTGGAGCGTTCATCTCTCCCTCCGGCCATTATGGTCGACAGATCATCAGGGGACGTTTCCGACAGTCCGGCACGAAAAACAAAACCCGCACATCACAGTGTAACGTGCGGGCCAAACAAAGCCAATTGGTGCCGAGGGGCGGAATCGAACCACCGACACAAGGATTTTCAGTCCTCTGCTCTACCGGCTGAGCTACCTCGGCTCAAGTATTCGTATATGATAGTCGGAGAGGTCTCACCTGTCAATGAAATTCAGAAATTGTGAGTAAGGTGTTCAGATTCACGGTCGAGACCGTCCGTGCAAGCATGCCGTTGCGTGGAGCGGAATCTCACACGGGACGAGGGTGGGGTATTCCCTTCCCCCGTACGCGCCGAGGCCGCCTCGTCCTGAGGCCGACGCGGGCCCCGCACGGACAGTGTGCGGAGTGCGCTGGGTCACCCGGCGGTGCGCAGGGAACTCCCGGCACCGACCGCAGCCAACTTGTTACTTCTCCTTAGGCGAGGACTGCAATGCTCCGGAAGCGATGCCCGCAAGCGTGACAAGTGCGCGTGCGGGCGAGGAGGCATGCCTCGCGCCCTACGATCCGGAACGAATCGCTCGCCGGTCTCATACCGATGCACTCTCTCACAAGCTATAGGGAATAGCGTCAGAGTTCATCAGGCCGGGCGAGTCGCGGACGGATGCCGCGATTGTCGACCTGACGGCGATGAATAGGCTTCCGCCCTCGACAAGCCGCGAGCGGAAGCAACTCCGTAAAGACGGCGCGGCCGTCACTTTAGATCGAAAGTAAGACTGGCGGAAAGCGTAATATCATCCGCATCCGGATCGTCCTTGAGCGGGGTTTTGTATGAAGTGAAGATCGCTTGAACACCGGGCTTTGCGATGGGCACGCTTGCCTTTCCGTCTTTGTCGGTCTTGACTTGTTTTTTTGAGGAAGAATGGCCGGCGTCCCCGGTCCGCATCACCACCCCTTCGAGTGGTTTTCCGTTCAGCAACACTTTCACGGGAAGCGAGCCTCCGGGCTTGACCGAAAACGGGTCTTTTTCGGGCACGATCTCGAGAACCATGCCCATTGGTTTAGCCAACGCTTTGCATCGCGTCAGCAGGGTTTTGGCATACTTGCGGCTCATCAATGAAGCGAGTACGGTCGATTTCTTTTGTGCTTCACGCTTTGGGATGTTTTTCCAGCCATCAGTTGTCTTGACCCAATACCCGTTGTCCAGGAGTACCGTCACGATTGCAGCATTCCCTTCCGGAACAAGGGATGCATTCTCCTTATACTTCATGATTTCCACTGGTACTGCCGCGCCTTTGGAATCAATTCCCTTTGGATCCTTGAGCTTTTGTGGGTCGTACGGGTCGTGCCGTGCTCCATGACCGTAAATCACCGCCAATTTTCCGTCCCGGCTTACTATCCAGGCGTCGTGGGCAAGGACTAACTGAGATGTGGGGAACAAGAGCAGGACTGCGAAAAGAACTCTCTTAAACATGATCTCCTCCTGTGATAGGTCGATTGATACGATGATGCGGACAAGCCGCTCATCGGACGCATGCGATGGGCAGTTGTGCCTCTCACATTAACCTGAGAAGTGGTGGGCTGCGTGGCCGCAGCGAGGGGGATGGCTGTGAGACATTTAGTGCTGCAGGCGAAATTCGCGGGGACTCACCAAAACGTGTACGTGAGGCCCGAGGTAACATCCCATACGGGTTCAGGAGCGTAACTTAATTCGCCGTTGAATATGAAAGCGGCCGGAGCAGAAAACTCCCGCGGCTGATATCTCGCAGAAACGAAGGACGACCATCCGTTCCCCTCGTAGGAGAGTTTGAAATTGTACACATCGTACTCCGGGCAAAAGATAGGGTTCGTGTCGGTCCCTGAGTAATTCGGGAACCCGCTTGTGTATTGGTAGTATGCGTCGGCGAGCAGCTTTCTGCCTGCACCGAAGTCTCTCTGTATTTCTATACCTCCCTTGATGATGTGCTCCGGAACGCGAGTTACCAAATACTGTCCAGCCTTTGTTGGGTTGATCACCTTGGCGTCAACCCAGTCGTAGCTGAAAAAGACGTTCACATCTTTGGATGGGAAAAATTTGGCTTCGACCTCATATCCTTCGCGAAGTGTGTCGCCGATATTTGTCGGCACGTTGTTTACGGTCCTTATTTCTCGGTGTGTGATCGTGTGGTAATAGGCAGTGGCAAAATAGAGGTTACCGAAAAGAGCTACATTGAAGCCCACATCGCCTGTATCGATTCTTGCCGGTCCTACAGCGAAGTTAGACTCGCTGTTTGCCGTGTACGGCGATGCCTCGGTATAAGAAGGCGATCGGAAGCCGACGCCGATGTTGCCAAAAACATTAAAATTCTTGGTTGGTGTAAGCACTGCCCCAATCTTCGGCGACATGATGTGTGGAAATCCTGCTCCGGAGTTCTGAGGCCGTGTTCGATTTTCTGCCTCCATCGTGAAGTAATCGCCTCTCACGCCTCCCACGATTTTCAGCTTCTCAGCAGGCTTGATCTGACCCTGAAGGAACCATGCCCAGTTTGACAGCCTGAGATCATAATGGTACTTGGCACTTGTATATTTCCTGGCGCCATTCGTATAGTAGTCCCGCGGTGAGGCCTTGTCGTGCCTGGTTTCTCCTCCGATTGTGAGTGATGCCACGTCCCCGAAGACCAGGTTGTAGTAAACTCGGCCGCCCCAGTAGGTTCTCTTGTCCGCCCGTGCCCCCTGAGGGCCGGGCGGCCAGTCGTTATACCTGATTATGTCCCAGATGTCCACGTATGCAGTCGCATAGAGGCCTCGCTCCCCACACAGTGGAGAATAATTCACCACTGCCTCTTGTCGCGTCTGATCCCCACCATCGGTAGTATTGTAGGCATGCCTTCTGCTTACACGTTTCTGTCTCACGTCGGCAATTGGGAGATACCCGGGGGCGCCCCACTCTGAATGGTAATAGTTGTATCGCAACGAGAGAATTCCGCCCAGGATCGGCATGGAAACCTTGTTGAACGGACTTAAGCTTCTCAGCTGCGAATTTTCCCTATAGCCATCGATTGTGTAGTATTCGTAGGCCAAGTACGGAGTAGGAATCATAGTCTCGCTACTAGCCACCCCGAGGGCTCGAAAAGCACCGAAACTGCCTCCATACAAATTCAGGCTCGGACTGGGTTGACTCTTTTTTGTGATGATATTGATGACGCCGGCCATAGCAAAATTACCATACAGCGCAGAGAAAGGACCTTTGATGATCTCTATTTTCTCAATCGCCTCCGGCACGAGCCACGAGAACTCGGACAAGCCCGAGGCTCCCTGATACGTTGAGGGGGTACTTTGAGGCACGCCATCAATAAAGATGGCGATGTCCATTCCGCCTGCACCCGGGAATCCCCTCATGGAAATCGAGTGAGTGGCCTGTCTCTGGCCGATGGTGTAGCCATTCACCCCGGGAACTCTCGCGAAAAGATCCGCATAGTTTCGGATATTGAGGCTCTGAATGTCTCGGTCCGTCACCACCGAAACTTGAGCCGGAAGTGACTCGGCCCCCAGCGAAACCCGCGATTTTCCCTCAACTAAGGAAAGGGTGGACGACGGAATGTCGCTTCCTGAAAATATCTGTGATGGGCCCCCTCGATCCTCAGGTGACGGCAAATCCATTGGCGCTGTTTCGTCGTAATCCGCACCAGGTCGTGGAGTAGTGGCCGCTCGCGTTACGGGACGCCGCTGCTGTGGCGCCTCAACATCGATTCGCTCCAGTTGGCGGGAGGTGTCCGTATCCTGCCCCACAGCGGGGGCCTCACCAATTATCGTCAGTCCTGCGGCGATCAAGAGCGCGCAAAGAACCGGCTTACATACTGAACACAACGGATTCATGACGTATATTCCTCACATTCGGCAATCAACGATATGCCGTGGATAAGCGCACAACACGTGATAGAGCAAGGCGAAGAGCCTTGCCGGCATACAATGACCGGCATTAGATCCAAAGACACTTCAGTCATCTGGAAACAGGACCGGTGGGCGGAAATGTCCGAGCTTGTATCGGCCTAAGGCACGGCAGAGCCCCAACCCCGGGCCTCGGCAGCGCGAATCGCTCGGCAGTGGGACGAGGGCCCGCACCGTGAAGTACGCGCGGAGCGCACTTGCTCACGCAAGCAATGGATGGGGGGCACCTTGGACCACATATGGGGATCGGCGGTGGACACGGCGGTCTCTGACAACATGCAGGCCCAACAGGATGGCCCATAAGATTTTCTCCCAGGCCAAGCGGGCTGAGTATGAGAGATCGAATCATCCCCGCTGCGCTGCAGAAGAAAGGCTCGAAAATCGGGGGATTCTCGCAACAGAATCTCTGCGAACCGCAAGACTTTGGCCTCTCCGACCGAACGACAACATCAACTCTCACGCGCACGGGCCGGGTCGGGGGCGGTGGTGCGCAAAACCGTGGAACGCAAGGATGCGGTGGACACGGCATAGGCGGGCGGCAACCGATAGGCCTGCAGGGGACGGGAACGTCCACCTTCACAGTCCTGGAAATCGGAGCGGGGCCGCTTGGCTTACAAGGCGCAATTGCCGGAAAAGCCCGTGGGTAGCAGCCGGGCAAGCTTTGGCAAACTCCGGACACGACACTGGAGAAGAACAGAACGACAAGAACAAACAACAGAGTATAACGAGACATCACATATTCCTCCTGAATTGCAGAAGCCGGCAGCCGAATCCTCGGCCTGAGAAGAGACAACCAGGTACATCTCCGGGCTGAGATCCGAACAACCGAGACCGTAAGAGATCAGCCGGCTGGAATTTCTTGACGGGAACAACCGATAGAAGGAAAATGGCGGGTAATGGGAAGACAGACCTTATTCCCGCCTACCCTTGGCTTCCGTTGCCGCGGAAGTCAAGGGTTTCCTCTCAGCATTCCCCCTGGGGAACCTGCCGAACGCCCATATTCTTGTATGACGATAAGGAAAGTGGGTATCTGACAGATTTTTTAAAGACCGGCTCACATAGTAGCACTTTTTGTGTAACCGTACTACGCGCGGCTCGCGGGTGTCAAGATATTTTCTACTGGAGAGTATCGACTTGGATATACGGACGAGACGGCCACTGACGTGTCACCATATAACGCCAATGGATTTGACCACTTCGTTGGGAAACAGCCGACCCCCAGTCCCGTGTAATCACTTTCTTGAAAAACTAAGGTTTTCCCGACGGCGGCATCTTGGGTATCCTGTGATCCATCCACAGAATCTTGCCTCGGGGAACAAAGGGAAGGCGAGCACCTCTCGGCATAAGGAAGGCATGATCCCTTTTCACGGTAAGGTTCTCTTCGCACGCGCCATCCGTAATAATGAGAATAGGTCCTGTCTTGGGGAAATCCTTCGCCTTCTCAAGAATGTCGACTCCCGGTTGAAGAATGGTCCCCCCTCGTCCCTTGATTCTTACGCGTCCGGCAATCTCTTCAGGAGCAAGATACCCCTCGTCGTACGCTTCGGCGTCACAGAAAACGACTCGAACAAAAGGCACGTCTCGGGAGATGCCGTAACTCGCAATTGCGCCGAGAGCCTTGGAGAGGATCACGTGATTAACGGAGCATGAGGTGTCGAGTACAACACCGAACGTGCGGGCTTCCGAATCGATGAGTGTAGGAACGCATCTCGGACGGGGGATTTCCGGCGTCGCCGACTGTCTTCTACTTAGTCGGGCATAGCTTCGACGAGCTTCAAGAGGCGCGAAGTAGTTGTCGAACCACTGTGCGAGTTCGACATCCCACGGAACGACGGGATGATCCAGAGCGCGAATCTCTTCCGTGAGACCGGCGGGCAGAGTCCCTCTCCAGGACTGCTGATGGTAGACAAGTCCTTGAGTAAGGCAACGTCGGTAGAACTCATCGAGAGACATCCCTTCGGCAGAATTCCACCAACCTGGATCAGATCTTCGTATAATGTCGCCGGTACCGACCCCACGCAGAGTCGCAAGCTTTCGGTACTTCCTCATGTCCTTAACGATTCGGTCATAGATTGATTCAGCCGAGAGACCCTTGAGGTCTTCGTCCCAAAGAGCCCCAAACTGCGGCATCTCACCTATCTTCATTTCCACCAGCCAACCGTTCACGAGGAAATCGCAGCTCACGTTCCACAGGTAATCATCTCTCCCCAGACAGCGGGATTGATGCCTCAGACCCGCATGAAGCATCTCATGAGCCATAACGAATCTGACTTCTTCTCCTTTGAGCGCGGCAGCCGGATTGAGGTAGATCTCTCGTTTCCATTCATCAACCGCTGCCACCCGTACATCCAGAGCCCGGCAGACGTCCATGTCTTCCATGATCTTGAAAGAAGCGGCCAAGGATCCGAGGAGCGGGTAATGACTCATGAACCATTTCTTTGCTTGTTCAGAGGCAGTGGGTGGCCTTTTCTTATTTGAGTCGTCTACACCGGCCGCACGACTGATCGCTTTTGAGACGCCGAGCCTGATCCCGTCTGCAAAGAGTTCCTTCCAGTCCCTATCTGCACCGTACCAATAGCGACGCCTGGTGTCGGTAACTCCTTCCATGTCACGGGAATTCTTTCCCGCGGTTCCGCAATAGAGGAGCTCGTCAGGAATGCCGGTCGAACAAAGCTCACGGTAGAGCCGCTCTTCATCGTTCGGCAGGGGATTCGTGGGAACATGCATGTGGAGAGGGAGAGGAGCTACATGCAGATCGGTAAGGAACGTATTGATGAAACAGTCACAGGCTACGTTCCATTCGACGGGTCGGTCCTTGTCCTTGAAGTGGTCGAAAGCGAAGTGAAGGACACAATGAGCTAGAATGAAAACCCACTCCTGAGGCTGAGCGACGCGTCGGACGTTAACGTGAATGATCCCCCGGGCGTCGGCCAATGCCCATCCGCCTTCGGGACATTCATTGTCCTTACGGACATCAACTCGAATCCTCATGAGAAGAGGAGAGAATATCGGATTGTCCATGAGCATGCTTCTGCCGTGTTCAATATTGTCGAGCGCCGGATTGTATTTCTTGGTCGTCTTTCTCGCCATCCTCTTCCTCCGACTACTCGTTACGAGAACGAACCTTCGAGACCGGATAAGGTTCAGGCATTGCCGTCATCCCTTCGGATCAGACGTGGGAGGTCTCTTACAAGTTCGACCATGAGCCAATCGGGTAGGTTCTCGCCGTCATCTTCGTCATCCTCCGTCACAACCATCTGAGCAATCTCAAGGCTGATCTGAGCCAGTTCCTTGATGAGATCCTTTACTCTGAATGCGATGTCCTTTTGCTGCCCCCTGAGATCCTGTTTCGATTGAGGAAGCTGCTTAATAACTTGAGCCCGAAAGGATTGAGCCAGAAAATACAGGACGTCACGATCTTCAGGATCACTCGGCCAGCGTGCTTCCCCCTTGAGAATCTTGTTCAGTTCGAACTTGTTCTTCGCCTGTTTGAGGAACGCTATGAATTGACCGGCATGATGAGGTGAGAGGCATCCATAGGCAAGCGCCCGGCACTCTTCGAGAGAGGGACCTGCAGTGTACTGAAGCATCGTATCACTGAGGATGTGCCAGGATCTCGGGGTCGAGAACGGCTCCTCATGTTTGGGAGGGAGGCTCCAAAGATGATCCGGTCTGAGCTTGATGTACTCAACGATCTCCGGATAAATATCGTTCCTGCTTGCCCATGCCAACCAGTCATCGGAAGAGGCTTTCAAATGGACGTGAACCATTCGGTTGATCAACGCGGAAGACATCTGCTTCACGATGGCGCTGTCTTGTGTCCTGTTTCCGGCTCCGATGACGATGGATCCCTCTGGAAGCTCATACTCTGCGATCCTTCGATCATGAATGAGCGAGTAGAAGGATTTCTGAACCTCATGAGAACAAGCGTTGAGTTCATCAAGGAAAAGACAATATGGTTCTTCCCTGGCGATATTCGTGGGTGGACAGAACCGACTCTTGCCGTCGAAGATCTGGGGAACTCCGATGATATCCTCCGGGGCAAGCTGAGTCCCCAGTAGAGAAACACAGGGCAGACCGAGTTGTGCTGCGAACTGTTCGACGATGCTCGACTTTCCAATACCGGGAGGTCCCCAAATGAAAACCGGCCGAACGACGGCAGTGTTCAGCAAGAAATCCGGAAGCTGTCTCTGAGTTAGCGTAACGGCCGGATTCATAATACGACGGGTTGCTCCTTGCCATTCGGTGCGCGGGGTTGCCTCGCGGAACCAGGGAACGCACCGGAGGTCGGCGGTGGGTAGGGCAATGCCCGTCATCGACAGACGTGACGCCTGTACCGCACAGATCAATTCCTCTTCAGATACTCGTGGGCAAAGTTGCGGATGCCCTTGTTCTGAAGCATGTGAAACGTGCGCATCCTCTTGACGTGGATCGGGTTGAGAGAGCCCAAGGGGATATAGATAATTCTCTTGCCCATGCTCTTGGCCAGCTTCTTCCACTTTGCAGGAGGCGGCTTCTTGCTCACGTACACGATACCGGGCTTCTCTGAATACGCGATGCCGGCAACAAGCAGGCGCTCGTATCTCGTGGGAACGAAATCAAAGTCAGGATCCATCCAGACGTCGAACATTCGCATGGGTGGATAGGACATGACGAAACCGCCGTGCTCCAGCCTGGAGATGCCGGGCCCCACGATTTCCTCGCCGGGAAGGGTCGAGTAGAACGCCATGTCGGATTCCTGGGAGTGCTCTCCCAACCATGTCATCTGAAATGGATAGTGCACCGATTTTTCGTCTTCGTCGAAAACAACGACCACCGAGCCGAATTCCAGCCCTCCCTGATCCTCGGTCCTCACGTAGATGCGCTGCTCGTAGAATCTCCTCAAGGTCTCCCGCACATCGGGGCCGCCGCCGAAGTCTGCGACGAACGGTTCGGCATCCGTCTGCACGGTCTGGAGAATGTGATTCGCGTGCTTGATCAACGTGTCGCCCCACTTCTCTACTTCCACGTCCTCCGGCGGATACGAACAGATGTCAAGTTCGTTGGGGTCCGCGGTCTCCCACTTTCGCTTGAGGTGATCCTTCCATTTTGAGGTGTTCACCGCTTTCATGCGATACCTTCGAGCGGTGTGGAAAAGCGTCCTCAGCTTCTTGTGGAGGATGATCTTGTGACCGTGGAACATGAGGTTGTCTTCGTCCAGGAGCACCGCGGACGGGTCCAGCGGGTCATGGGCCCAGGCATAATCGGAGAGGTATTCGTGTACGTGATACGCGAAATCTTCGTCCATGGCCGAACGGGCCGCGGCAACGAGATGATACAGATCGGGAAGAATCTCTCCCTTGAAGTTGAGCCATTTTCTGAGGAATTTTGCCCAGGTGACTCTCACGTAATCGGGCACCTCTTGATGGGTCTGCTGCGTGAAGTACGCCGCCGATGCCTCCATAAGGGAGAGGATCAACTCATGTCGATTGTCCGGGTGAGGAGCGTCCGGGGTCTTACGCCAATTCTCGAAGACCTCGGTGAGTCTGGGGACCTCGGTAAAACCCTTCTTCAGGGAGTCGGGATGAAGCGGCGCGGCAACCGCGGCGGAAACCCCGGTCTTCATCATGGGCAACGCCTGAGAGGTCTCGAGTTTCTTCAGAATGCCGGGAATGTGAGCCAGTCCCCCTACGAAGAGAACGCTGTCGAATTCCGCGGAGGCTTGCTGCAACCGGGCAGCCATGAAAGCCTCTCGGCGGGAATTCTCCTCGTCATCCGCCGGCGGGCTCTTGGCCAAGATCTCTTCAATGAATGTCTTCTGACCGATTGCGTCGATGAAGTATGCGTCGGGGAGTTTGTCCATGAACAGCGGATAGCGCAAGCTCAACGGATCTATCATCCGGAGGGGAATGTCCTCTTCCAGTGCGCAACGGGCAGCTTCCTGGACGCCGTCGGATCCCTCAACGATCAGTACGGCATTCTCCTTTTGCGCGGTTTCGTACAAAATGACCGAATGATAAGGGAGTTGCCCAAGGGCGCCGGTAATCTGAGGCCGCAAGGCGTTGGGGAGTTCCACGCAGATACAATCGGGTCTCTCCTTGCGGATATGTGAATGAACCAGAACGGAGAACTCTATCCTGTAGTGCACAACTCCGAGGAAAGTGATGTTCTTGAACCTGACCGGGTCAGACGAGTTTTGGCCCATCGAGTGTGCCACGATGCTCTCCGGTGATCTGTTGTATGGATTGGTCAAGGGCCTTACGCTCGTCGGTGCTCTTGTCGAACTTCACGAGCCGGTAAGCGTAGCGGGCGATGTTCAGTCCGTCACGCACGCTCAAGTCTTCATCTTTCGCATGGGACACCTGGAGCAGTTCGACTACCTGGCGGATAAGGTCGTCGGACGGTCCGTCCAGTTTGCCGCGCAAGATGCGGTACTCTTCTTCCCTGGTCGGGAAATCCATGTGTATGGCCGGTTGAAGACGAGAATGGATATACTCCGGTACCTCGAAGGTCGACGCGTCTTCATTCATGGTGACGCAGACGCGAAACTCCGGTGCGGCCTTGATCTCCACCCCCGCGACGATGGAATATACGCTGCGGCGCATGTCGAGAAGCGGCGCGATTGACGCCCAGCTTTTCTCACTCATCCTGTTGCCCTCGTCGAGAAGGCAAATGCCGCCCCGAATCATCGCGGTCACCAGGGGTGAAGCCACGTAGCGGATCTTCCCGTTGTCCGCGATGACCGGTGATACGATCAGGTCTTCGGGCTTGGTGTCGACCGTGCACTGTGTGATGTACAAGTCCTGCTTCATGTGCTTGGCCGCGGTAATCGCGAGGGACGTCTTCCCCACGCCGGGCTTTCCCAGGATCCTGGGCTGCATTGCCGGATCCTGCCCGTCCTCGGACCACGCAGCCAAAAGCTGCGTGAGCGGCTCCTTCATTCCCACCCAATCAACGTCCAGAGAAGGTGGATCCACGAGATAAATCTCCACACCTTTTATGGTAATGGTGTCGGGGTCTTGGACCATGTTTCTGTGTCTCCCCATACCTCTTATCAATATGCTCTCATTCGGCCTTCGATCCGGGCTTCGGTCACACACCCGGTCAGTAAAGTCCGAATGTTCGGCCTTTCTTTACGCACCTTCCGTGCCGGCAATCTTATCTTTCCATGGCCCGGCAGCGACCGGGACCCTACCGTTGCCGAGACCGGTAGCGAAGTGTTTCCAATAATTCGCGACCGCGTACTGAGAAGCCTTCCATCAGACGGCTCAGCCGTGAACAGCATCCGCGGCAACGTATCGGTATTAATTCTAGTTCACGGAGAGAGCAGTGTCAACTCGGGGGCCCGGAAGCGCTGCTCCTGCCCGGCGTCAGACCCATCTTGAGAACACGACGTTTGATAGGAGTCGTCCGCGGGGAGTAAGACGGAGGTTGTCGCCGGTTCTAACAAGGAGTCCCGACTGCTCGAGATCACCCACGGTCTCTGCCGTGAATGCACGGCAATCCATTCGGTACTGTTCCCCGTAGAGCCGTAAGTCGATTCCCTCGACCAGCCTCAGCCCCATGATCAGCGCGTCCCTGAACCGGTCCATGGGGGACATCGGGGTCATGGTTGCAACGGGAAGGTCTCCACGGCCCAGTGCTTCTTCATACTCCTTGATATCCGCACAATTCGCGTACCGGTGCCGTCCGGTCATCCCGTGAGCGCCCGCGCCCACTCCAATGTACACTTTGTCGGTCCAGTACTTCAGGTTGTGTGCGGAAAACTGCCCGGAACGGGCGAAATTCGAAATCTCATAGTGCACGTACCCGGCACGCGAAAGCAACAGGCAGATATCCTCGTACATGTCCGCGGTCGTGTCGTCGTCCAATGTGAGGCCGTGTTCCCGCATCTGCTCGGCCAATTTCGTGCCCTCCTTTAATTCCAGGAGATAGACCGACACGTGGTCCGGTTCCAGGTCCAAGCTTTGCTTCACGCTAGTGCGAACCGAATCCCGTGATTGACCGGGAAAACCCGCGATGAGGTCCACGGAGATATTGTCAAAGCCCGCATCCCTAAGATCGTGAAACGCGGTCAGGGCCTCCGCCGCCGTATGGAGCCTACCCATGGATTGCAGCTCGCTGTCATGCAGGGACTGAATCCCCAGGCTCGCACGATTCACTCCGGTACGACGAAGCTCCCGCATTGCCCCCGGTGACGCGGTGACGGGGTTGAACTCTACGGTTATTTCCGGGTGCTTTGTAACCTGGAAACTCTCCGTGCACGCCTCGATCATCAGTGAAATCAGCTGGGGCCGGAGAAGGGACGGGGTGCCTCCGCCGAAGTAGATGGTGTCCACCGGTTTCACCGGTCCCCGACCGGAGGCAATTTCACGGCTTCGTATCCGAATCTCCCGAACGACGGACCGCGCATAACGTTCTTCGGCACCGGGATCGTGGGGGGAACTCACAAAACCACAGTACGTGCAGCGTCCTCTGCAAAACGGAACGTGAATGTACATGCCCGCGGGACCGTCATCGGGTGGGTAGACCGGTAAATGGAGAGTCATGGAAGAAGATTTGTCACAGAGTAGTAATCTTGATTTCTATGCGACGGTTGAGCCTCCGATCCGCCGGAGTCGCGCCCTTGGCAACGGGATGGAACTCACCGTGCGCGGAAGCACCGAGTCGAGTCGGAGGAATGCCGTTCTCAATCATGTACCGAACCACCTGCATGGCCCGTGCGGACGAGAGTTCCCAGTTTGATCTGTACCGTGACGACCGTACCGGGATGATATCGGTGTGGCCTTGCACGAGAATCAGGAGAGGGATGTCTTTGGGAATCTTGGGCACCATCTCTTTGTAGATTTTGATGAACTTGTCCAGTTCCTTCTTTCCGGTTTCGTTTATTTCCGCACTCCCCGAGGCAAACAGAATTTCCGACTGGAAGACGAAACGATCTCCTTGAACCTTGATGTCCGACACGCCGGAAAAGACCTTTTCCAGCTTGGCAAGGAATTCACTGCGGTACTTGGCCACCTTGCGAAGACGGTCAATCTCCTTGTCCTTTTCGCCGAGTAAATTCACCAGTCTTGCCATGCGAAACTGCTTATCTCTTTCTTTCTTGACCTTGGCAAGCTTCCCGGAAATCTCGTGCAGCTTTGAAGTGAGCGACGCAATCTCTTTTTGAAGCGCGGATGCTTTGGTCTTCTGTGTAGTTTCCGCTTCCTTGGCGTCCGAGACCATGCGGTTCAGTCGATTCACCTGATCCACGTATTCTGAAATCTTCTTGTTGAGTGCGGAAATCCGGCTGTTGAGGGATTCAATGGTCGAGGTGAGTTTGGTGACGGCCGTGCTCTTCTTCTTGACTTCGTCTTCGGCCTTCGCCAGAGAGGCTTTGGTATCCGTCAATTGCAGGCCGAGATCCGAAGCCAGTTTCTCCTTCTCTTGGAGCAGCGTGGTCTTCGAGGTCAAATCCGAAAGCGCGGACCGGATCTCTTGGCGTTGTGCGCTCATCAACCCGTCCTGCTCGAGTAGTCTGGCACTCTTGTCCCGAACGTCGGCCAGGGCCGCCTCCAACTGTTTACGCCCCTCCGCCAGAGCCTTTTCTTTTTCTTCGAGCAGCGCGGATTTCTGCAGAAGATCCGCGGTAACCGATCCCAACTCCTCGGTTCTGGCCGTCAGCAGCTTCTCCAAGACCACGGTCTTGTCCACTTGGGTCTCAAAGAGCTTTTCCAGTCGGACAATTTCCGCCCTGAGCTTATCAAGTTCCCGAGTCTGGAGATTGATCTCCTTCGCAAGGCGCTCCATCTTCTCGGTCTTCTGTGAGATCTCTTCGTGGAGGCGGATGAGTTCCTTATCTTTCTTGCTCAGGGTTCGGGACAGAATCGTCTCCGAAATGGTGAACAGGGTAACAACAAGGACAAACACGAGTAGTAGGCCCACCATGATGTCGGTAAAGCCCGGCCATACATTTACCCCTGCCTCAGAGCTTCCGGCTCTCCTGCTTCGCATCACTCAGCGTCCTCTTGGGGGGCGCCCCGTTTGTCGATTCCGGCTCTGGCGGGGTCAAGCCTCCGCACCAGGTCGGTAAAACCCATGGACAGGGTTTTATTGGTTATTTCTCCTTCGAGCTTCATTCGATCCAGCAACGCCTTCCCCAGGTCGTCGGATTCGTCTCTCTGAAGGCGTGTTTCCTTGATCAACTTCTCAACCTGGCGGCCCAAGTTGTCCATGCGTTCGAGCATCCCCTGGCGCAGCTGATTCGCCGCGTAGATGCCTTCACGGGTGAGGCTCTCCTCCTCCCGGAGCGTCTCGAGCATACCCTTTAACTCCACGAGGGAGTCGGCGACCTTCTCGTCCATAGCCGATTGATCGGAGATGACGTCGGTCAGTCGGCGAAGGTTCTCGGCCAGGGCCTCTTGGGACGCGACGATGTACAGTTCCCCGCTGTCCGGTTCCGACACCTGGGCTACGGCTTGAGCAGGCACCGCTCTCAAAGGCGGCCGGGGAACGGGAAGCAACGTTTCCGCTTGCACTTCCGCCGCGCCGGCCGGCAGAAGGTGCGTGACCACAAACCTGTCCAGGTCGGCAAGGACACCGGATCGCGCTCGTCTGGTCTGGACGTCCACGAATCCAACCGCAACAGAGGCACCCAGCCCGAACAGGGACGTACTGAAGGCAGTGGACAGCCCGCCCAGGAGTCCGCCCATGGATTGTTTGAGCTGCGTAACAAAGAGCGTCGGATCGTCGATTCGCGTCGGTTCCAAGGCGGCCAGAACCTTCTGCACGCCGCCAACGGTGAGTAAAACGCCCCAGAACGTCCCGATGAGCCCGAGGAATACCATCACGCCGATAAGGTAACGCACAAAGACTTCCCGGGCCTCTTCGGAGTCGAGATCCGCGTCGGAGAGGAGCGTCAGGGAGTCTGAAACGCCCACAGTCCCCCGGCGGATCAACTCAAGAGTTCTAAGACAGCGATTCGCGACCAGCCCGCCTCCGACCGATTTCACCATGTCATAAACGGATTTGCCCGAATCGTCTGAATCGCTCTGCAAGCCCACGGCAAGGGAATCCATGCGATTGGACTGCACCAGTAGTCTCAGGAGTCCCAGAACTGATAGGAGTATGCCTAAGGCTCCCAGGACAAGAATCGCGCCGTTGACGTACGGTCGGGTCATGAAGAAGGGCACCAGGTGAGTTTTCGACCAAAAAGCACCGAAAGCAAGGGCTCCGCAGAAAACAACTACCCAGAAAAGTGAACGATAAACTTGCCCTGAACTTGGAGAATAGTCCATATGGTTGCCTCCCGGGTGAAGGCCTTGAGGATGTCGATTAACAAGGGGACCTACCCTTGGCCCTTCACGTATGGCATTTGCCTCAAGTCTTGTCCAGAATTCCCTCGTTTCTATCGCCCCCGGGCAAATCACCCACCCCTCCCCTTTTTTTGGCTAAAGGGGGATTCAGTGGGATTACTCTTTTCAAGGCCTGGGAACGAGAATCGAAGAATCGGTCTCTTTTTCCGACACTTGCTAAAACCACCACCGCGGATCCGTCACGTTAAGGGCCTGAGGAATGTCGCGCTGCCACCGGCTTCCAACCCGCCGATTGGATGCGGTTTGCCTAGAGACATTCTCGAACAGGAAGGCATTGTACGCTATTCATTGCCGTGAGGCAAATTAGGAACAGGTTTTCTAGAGGTTGACTCCATCACCGGCGCGCTCCCGAACCCCTCGCATGAGACACTTACGACATGCGACCACGGTTGCGCGGCACGATGGGGAGGCCTGGAAGGGACATGCCGGCCGATCTGCTCAGAGAATTCTCGCACCTTGTTGCCGGCCCCAAGCCATGAATGTTCATCGGTCGGTCATCCGGAGGTTTCCTTCTCACCGGAATGTTCCCAACACGCCTCCTCAGCCGCCTCGGGGGAGTAGTAACCCCGGCTGTACGGGCCCCCTCTCCAGTTCTCAGGGGCGTAATACCATTCAAGCGGTCGGTGGCCTGACGGCTCGTCTGCTTCCGATCCCATGTAGATGACGAACTTCCCCGCATCCGTTTCTATCGAGTGCCCCACGATATCCTCCCGGGAATCATTCCGACACGCTCTATCGAGCCTCCTATGAATATATAGTCGAATTTCTCCCAAAAGTGCAACCGGATGTTACGGGCTGTTCAAATATATTGTTGACGGACAGAGACGGATTAGTGTATATGCACCTAAACGAGTGGACCGTGCGAGATCATGAACTCGAAACGCAATCAAGACACATACAAAGAAATGGGAAGGACCTGCGCGTGCTTCAACTTACGGAGGGCGGCACGACTGGTTACCCAACGCTTCGATGAGGCCTTTCGAGAATTTGGGTTGAAAGCGACTCAGCTATCGGTGTTGATCGCGGTGCACCTGGTACCGGACGCACCTCTTTCCGAGCTGGCCCGGGCGTTGGGCATGGATCGCACTTCACTGAGCCGTAATCTTCAAGTACTCGAACGCCGGGGACTGATTTGCGGGAAAGAGGGAGACGACAAGAGGCAGCGGCGGATCGGTATTACACCCGAAGGGAAGTCCTTGCTGAAGAGGGCGTACCCGATGTGGCGGCAGGTTCAGGCTGAAGTTGAGGAAGCCATCGGTGAGGAGAAGTGGGGGCCTCTGTTATCGGGACTGCACGAAGTGGCTCGCAAGTTCCGGTGATTTTTTTTGAGGACTTAGGTGTGGCTACACCTATGGACGGGTTTGGCCGTAGCCCTGAGCTTTACCCATATCTTGGGTCGCTGAACACCGTGCTCATGCCCTGAAAGGGCATACTGTGAATAGCCATGGGGTTCAACCCGCTCGAAGATGGAAACGGCAATCAATAATAGACGGCGCTCTTTCTTGCCGGGTTTGGGTATTATGGACCCCGAAGGGGTCCACCAAGTGCGGGACAACGAATGAGCGACTCAGACATTGGTCGGCCCCTTCAGGGCCGGTCCACAAAACTGGGTAAGTTGCTCCATTCCACGGGTTGAAACCCGTGGCTACCCACGGTGAGCCCCTACGGGGCACTGGTAATCAGGGCAGGCACAGGGAGAGTGTCTCAAAACTGTCGGAGCGACCTGTGAATCGTGCCACGAAGGAGTGGGTTATTCGAATGGAAATCCCCCTTCAGGGCCGGTGGGTAAGTTGCCGTGGCCCCCTTTGCCAAAGGGGGGTAAGAGCCGGTTCCCCCCTTAGAAAAAAAAAGGGGGGTTAGGGGGGATTTGTTGCAGCATCCCCAACAATCGTGCCACGATTAGCATCACGTACCCACTTTTGAGACAGTTTCCAGGGGCCTGCCCCTACTGGTTGGCCGACCGGCTTGTTGTCAGCCGATTCCTAAGGTGTCCAGCAAAAAGATATGTATGAATAGGAGGATAGAATGCCCAGCCAAGTCTACCATGATTTACGGGAACAGTTGGACCAGTACTCCGTAGGATTTCCCTCGACCGAATCCGGGGTCGAGATGAAGATCCTGGAGAAGCTTTTTTCGGAGGAGGAAGCAGGACTATATCTGGATCTCAGCATGATGTTGGAGACTCCGGAAGCCGTGGCCCAACGGAGCGGACGTGAACCGGAAAAGGTGTCCGCCGTGCTGGAACGGATGGTGGATAAGGGACTCATCTTCCGTTTGAAGAAGGGGGACTCCCTCAAATACGGCGCGGTTCCGTTCGTGGTGGGCTCGTTCGAATACCAACTGAAGGGTATGGATCGGGAATTCGCGGAACTCTACGACCAGTACTTCATGGAAGCCTTCGGGAAGCAGGGGATTGCCCAGGGCTCGCCGTTGAGGACGGTGCCGGTGAACAAATCCATCGACCACGCGTGGCCGGTGGCACCTTACGAGGATGTGAAGGCGATTATCCAGGGCAAGACCAAGATCTCAGTGGCAAACTGCGTGTGCAGGGTTCAACAGGGACTCTTGGACAAGGCGTGCGAAAGCCCGTTGGAGGTGTGCTTTCAGTTCGGCAGTCATGCGGATTTCTACGTTGACAAGGGTATGGGCCGTTATGTCGGTCAAGAGGAAGCTCTGGAAATCATCGACAAGTGCGATGAGGCGGGATTGGTACCGCAGCCGTTCGTAGCGCAGGAAGTCGGCGCACTGTGCAACTGTTGCGGGGATTGTTGTGGAATTCTCAGATCCATCAAGTTGCACCCCAAACCTGCTGAGATGGTCTACACGAACTACTTTGCAGAGGTAGACAAGGAGGCATGCTCAGGGTGTGGGACGTGCGTGGATCGATGCCAAATGGATGCGATCAGACCGGGAAGTGATGAAATTGCCGAGGTGGACCGCGACAGATGCATCGGTTGCGGCTTGTGCGTAACCACATGCCCCACGGACGCGGTTTCGTTGAAGCCGAAGCCTGAAGCGGAACGCCGAGAACCTCCTGCAACGGGCAGAGAGTATGTCATGGGACTGGCATCCGCTCGGGGCAAATCTCTGATTCCGCTCTCGGTGGTGAAGCGCCGACAGAGCTGATTTGAGGGTGACGGCATCCCGGCGTACATTTGCAGAAAAGGCGTCTTAACGGCCTTCACAGGGGAACCGTCCGGTTTCTTGGGTCTGCTTGGCTTTGGTAGGGGCGACCGGCGGTCGCCCACGGGCGAATGCCATTCGCCCCTACAGCGCGTCGTTATCTCCCCCTCAAGCCTCCCGATGGTGGGACATGCGTCTCACCATAGCATAGGGCGGGCTGTGCCCGCGGTCTCCCCGGTGTAAGCCGGGGTCCAGGGAGACAAGACTGGTTCCCGGCCCGTACGTGAAAATCCTCCCGGCTCCCCTGTGCTCTAAATTGGGGCAAAACGCCTCCAACCCGGCTTGAAAGACCGGTCTACTATCATAGTGTCCCTCCGGGACGTTAAGGCTTCCCAAGCCCCGACAGGGGCGGCCGAGAGCAGCCCGGTACTTCGGTGCCGGGCAGAGAGCGGCAGCGACGTGGCCAAACCGCTTATGTTAGCGCCTATGGGGGTGCCCCTACGAAAATGACCGTCGGGCGTCTTCGAAAATACGCGACCGAATTTAAGCAACAGGGTACTAAGGTTCGCGAAAGTCGGCTGACTCCACATCGGGAGCCTGCATGCCCGTATCGGAATCCACCCCGTCTTCCATGGACACGCGGCGTGAGATCAATATGGTGCCGAACGGCTGGTCCTGATACACACGTACCAGCTGAAGCTTGACCGTTTCCAGGAGAGCCAGAAACGTCGTAAGAACATTGATTCGCGTGATGTCCGTTTCAAACAGCGAACCGAACGTTATCCACTGTTGCGTCTGCAACAGCTCCAGAATTTCTCGAATCTTGTCCTTTACCAGGAGGCGTTCCGGTTCCACTTCAATCAGGTCGCGCCGCGAGGTACGCGCCACGATGTCCTTGAATGCGGCCAGAAGCTCATTGAGTCCCACACTGAGCGGTTGCTGAGACTTAGGCAGTTCCGTCGAATCTTCCTGGGCTTCCCTCGCGAATACGTCCCGATCCAGTAACCGCCGTTCGGAAAGGTTCTCCGCGGCTTCTCTGTAGCGCTTGTATTCCAGCAGGTGGGCCACCAATTCATCCCGGGGATCCTCCCCCTTCTCCTCGGAATCCTCGTCCTCCTCCACCGGCAGGAGCATCCTGGATTTGATGTGCGTGAGATAGGCCGCCATAACCAGGTATTCTCCGGCTACGTCCAGATTCAGGGATTTCATCAACTCAATGGTTTCCAGGTATTGTTGCGTAATCAGCGCGATGGGGATGTCCGTGATGCTGACTTCATTGCGGTGGATAAGGTGGAGCAGGAGGTCGAGCGGGCCTTCGAACACCTCCAACTTGATTTCGTAGGACATGCATCAGCCCAGTCTGCCCAGGAGTAGTCCTTCAACGATACTGATGGGAGGATAGATGATGTAACTCACCGCTCCGGTGAAGATGAGTAGAAGAAGTATGATGAACCCGTAGCGCTCCAACTTCTCGTACTGAAACGCGAGATCCCGCGGGAGCAATCCGGCGAGAATACTGGAACCGTCCAAGGGGGGGACGGGGATCAGATTGAAGATGGCGAGCACGATGTTGATGCGAACAGCGAAGCGGAGGATGAGAAAGAGCGGTCCCACGAAGTAGTTCGATACCTGACTTGCCGGCCTCCCCTCGAAAAGGAACACGATGATGTGCAACAGCAGTGCAAGTACCACGGCGGCCGCCATGTTCGCCGCCGGCCCGCCGAGGCTTATCCAAAGCATGTCTTGCCTGGGGTTTTTCAGATAGCGCGGATCGACGGGTACGGGCTTGGCCCACCCGATCATCCGGGTAAGGACCAACGCCAACGTCCCAATGGGGTCCAAGTGGCTGATAGGATTGAAGGTCAGTCTACCCGCGAGTTTGGCTGTCGGATCACCCAGTCTCAACGCGACGTACCCGTGGGTGTATTCGTGAACGGTTATGGCCAACAAGAACCCGGGAGCAATAAGGACAAGCTGGGTCACTATCTGCTGAATTGAGGAGGTATCCATGATTCCTTAAAGCAAAACTCTGCTCTTGGTCGGTAGTAGAGCCTAAATACGCCGGATCCGTCCGATCTTTTGCATCGTCCGGCATGCCGCCGGACTCTCGATCCGGGACTGAGTGGCCCGTTATGGCGGCAAGAGGCAGACCCTTCGGCCGGTCGGTCTCTGCAGAAGAGACGCCCGGTGATCCCCTACTTGCCCTTCTTCTTCGCCTGGGGCTTTCCCTTTGCCGGGGCCTTTCCGCCGGCTTGTTTCTTCTTCCCTGCTGAAGCGTCTTTCTTTTCTTCAGCTTTCTTCTTCTTATCTTTCTTCGAGATCTCTCCGGCTATCATTGCCGCCCTTTGGGCTTCCGCTTCGGCCTTCCGTTGGGCCTTCTTCTCCTCCAGTTGCTTCGTCTGCTCATCAAGGAATGAGATGCGGGCAATGGCTGCATCGACCTGCTTGATCTTGGCTTTGACTTGCTTGATTTTGGGATCTTTCGCTACGTCGGGGGCAGCGACGCCCTTTTCTTTCAACGCATTTGTTCGAGTTTCCACGAAGCTCTGGTATCTACTCTTCTGCAATTCTCTCGTCTGCAACGATTTGGATGCCATACGTCACCTCTCGGGGTAATACCGGTTAACGAAATCCCGCATTGTACTGTCCGGCATATTCTAAGTCAACAATTAATCACTCACCTAACGTACCGGGCCCCGCAGACCTCTCCTCGTTCTACAACAGCCCCGTTTGCACGCCCTTGGGATTGAAGCCCCGGAATGATTACCGGATGGATCTCTTTTGATGCAGGTTGGCTGGGGTGGGAGGATTCGAACCTCCGAATGCGGGTTCCAAAGACCCGTGTCTTGCCACTTGACGACACCCCAGCAGAGCCGCTCCCGCTAGGAGCGGCCGATCCGGCGTCTATTCAATGACTATGCCTGTTTTGACGGGGTGAGCCGTAAAGCTGCTCCACTTGTCAGGCATACGGTTTATCATTTTTTCGGCATGGCCCTCTTCGACAACGGCAAAAACCGTGGGCCCACTCCCCGTCATCAAAACTTGTTTCGCACCGGCAAGCTCCAATGCCCTCCGAACCTCGGAGATTTCCGGATATAATCCTTCGGCCGTGGGTTGAAGGTCATTGTGGAGCAATCCGTCGATCTCTCGTGATCGATCAATAGTCCGCCATAACCTACCGTTCCTTGCCCCCCCTGTCAAGGTCTTGGACAAGTTGCGAAATACCGTTGCGGTGGAAACGGAAAATCGCGGATTCACAAGCACCAACGAATAGTCTAACGGCAACGCTATGGGGGTGAGACGTTCACCAATGCCTTCCCCTACCGCAGTGCCGCCGACCAGGAAGAATGGTACGTCCGCTCCCAGTGAGGCCGCCCCGTCGAGCAACTCTTTGTCGCCAAGCTCCAGTTCATACAGAGCCCGGATTCCTAGAAGGGCCGCGGCAGCGTCCGTGCTGCCCCCTCCCAGTCCCGCGGCCTTCGGGATGCTCTTCATGAGCCGAATCGCCACGGGGAGACTGCGTCCCGTCTTGCCCTCCAGCCAACGCACCGCACGAATCGCGAGGTTTGAATCGCTCTCGAGATCCTCGTGCCCGGGGACCTCAAGGGTAGTCTCAGAAACGGCCTTTTCGATAAACAGTTCGTCCGAAAGGTCTATGGCTTGAAACACGGTCTCAAGTTCGTGATACCCGTCGTTTCGTCTGCCCAAGACTCGCAGATAGAGATTGATCTTTGCGGGTGCATGGACTTTCAACATGCGTGATCAACTCCCAAGGCCAGAAACGTGACCGTCATTACCGAGGCATAGCACTTTGAACCTGCAAAATCAATGAGGCTCACGTAGGCTCGAAACGAGTCAATACGGTTCCTATGAAAGTTCTCCGGCAAGCACCCCTCTTCGGGTACTCGATGGGGGGGCTTGGGGGGCAATGCCGGTGACTTAGGCAGCTATCACCTTCTTGACCTTTGCTAATGTCCATTTGTTATTGCTCCTTTTGGTGACTCTCGGTTGAGAGGGTCTGGGCGTCTTGGGACGGTAGTATATGACTCGACGAATTTCTTCGAGTATTTCCTGGAAGACGGTGACAGCTCTTACGGGATCCTCGGCGGCCAGGACTGCTGCGTCTGCGGCAAGTGTCATAATGGAATTCTTGAACTGCGGCTCCCGCGGGTCACCGGCGAGTATCTGGGAGAGTACCATAAGGGTTCTGGAGATGACCGACATGATCATGGCTGCGAAGAGTTCCTGAAGCACACTATTGTAGGATTTGCCATGAAATTTCTCGATTTCCAGGACTATTTTTTCGTCTCGGTAGTAGCTTTCGACTTCCCAGCGTCTGAAATAGAGGAGAGTAATCTCCTGCGCCGTTGCTCGGATCAATACATATCTCGTCTTCTTCTTTTCCAGTCTCAATGAACGCCTGTACGGCGGGAAACGTGCATTGAGCGGGACATCGAAAAACGAAATGGCCTCTGAATCTTCTCATCAGCCGACGAATCAATTCGTAGCCCGGGTACCCTCGGTCAAAGAGCAACACACTTGCCGAAGGGATGTACTTCAGGAGGGGAGCCACTTCATCGCGTTCGGAAGAATGGGCTGGGACCACGGTTCGTGCGATGGCAATTCGTCGGAAGACATCGTACGCGGTGGTAACCAGACACTGGGGATAGTGTCCCTTTCCAGGGTATTGGAGGCCACTGTTGGGGTCAAAGGCGTTTCGGATCTCCTTCGTTGCAGGAAGAGTGTATTTGGACCCATCAAAGGCGAACACCGACATACCGTGCCAAGTAAAGCGCGCGTCCTGAGGCCATACCTCGTAGGCCAGGAGTACGGCATCCTTCAATATATCCCGAAGTACATGCCAGGAGACTTTCTTGCGCGCCCTGGTGAACGCACTGTGGTGTACGGCTTCGGCTTCAGGCCAAAGGCCACTTCTCTTGGCAGTACGAAAGAATTCACCCGATTTCACGTCCACTCCTTTGCCCTTTCCGCCGGCAACCATGGAGAGTAGAAAGGTGATAAGCTTTGGAAAAGGTAGTTTTCTGTTTCGGGTAAAATCCTTGGGCGAACGCTTCTTGCACGGGTCGATTTGTGAGGGGATAAGGTCAAGAAATCTTTGCGCAAGCTGCTCACTTTGGCATGATAATTGCTTGCATAAACTGTGCCATGATAAAAACCTCCCAACAGATTGTTATGAAATACTTTATCGCGCGGAGAACGCTCCGCGTCAACATAATTCACTCTATATTCGGATGGATTAATCATGAAAAATCAACTGCCTTGGCCTAAGTCACCGGCATTGGGCTTGGGGGGGAGATGGTCTCCCTCCCAAATATTCCGCATTGTGCGTTCTTCGTACCCAATCTCCGAGGCGAAGCCCCGGAGGGATCCCGAATACCGACGACTTTCATGATTCGTTGTGGCTTGTCGCCGAACGCAAACCATGGAAGTTGGTATATGGAAGCGGATTTCGACGGATTGTTGTAGGATGTGGCGAGTAGAGCACCAAGGAAGCGATATGATCGGTCAAAGGATTCCCCAAGAAACACGAATCGCCGTTCCGGTAGGCGACCTGGACATACGAATCCTCACACCCATAGAGAGAGAAGAGTCCGGTGACAGGATATCATTCTGGTGGGGCGTCACCTCGGCGGCCGTTGCATTGTCGAGGCATTTGGCCGATCCGGGTGATTTGCGCAATGAACGCGTCGTGGAGTTGGGGTGCGGCCTCGGCTTGGCGGGAGTCACCGCGGGACTGCTCGGGGCATCGGTCACGTTCACGGATTTCATGCCGGAGGCGCTCGAATTCGCTCGAAAGAACTGTCTCATGAATCGCGTCGACATGAATCGTACGGAATTCGTTGAACTCGACTGGGAGGATCCCCCTGCCGGTGAAGGCTTCACCATGGTCATCGGGTCTGAAGTCGCGTACGACTACTTCAGTCACGGCTCCCTCATCAGACTCATGGAGATGATGACGAAGCCTAACGGACGTATTATTCTGGCCGAACGGAAGCGCCTGGCCGTCTCGCGATTCGTCGGACGGCTGAGAGGCCGGGGGTTCACCTCGTCCGAGACGACATACGTGGTCTCGGACCCGGGTCTGCCGAGTCAGGAAATCACCGTTTTCACACTCGAGCGGTCGGTCTCTTGACCTGAACGGCGCGGAATGACAAAAGGAGGCCGGCGACTATGATCGGCAATCAGGCTCTTGGTTTGGACAAGTCCCCCCACGGCAAAGTGCCTATTAAGGGGAGCGGCATCGAGATCCGCCATACGATCTGCGCAATCTGCAATCCCTTGTCCCACTGCATCATCGACGCCTATGTGAGAGACGGAATCGTCATCAAGGTTGAAGGGAATAAGAGTAATCCCCATAATGCGGGAACCCTCTGCGCCAAAGGCGCTGCCGGTCGGGAGTACGTTTACAATGAGGATCGCATTCATTCTCCTCTCAAAAGAACCGGAAAAAGAGGATCCGGTCTGTTCGAGCCCATTTCATGGGAGGGGGCCTTTGATGTAATCGGGGACCGCCTGAATAGTATCAAGGCCGAATCCGGGCCTGAATCGGTTGCTTTCTATGTGGGATATTCCAAATGGATGAGACCGTTCGTCAAACGTCTTTCCCACGGCTTTGGCTCCCCTAATTATTGCACGGAATCCAGCACCTGTTTCACTGCCGTCAAGATGGCCGCACTCTTGAATTACGGTTGTTTTGGACGGCCCGACATTAAGAATGCCGAATGCCTCCTGGTTTGGAGCCGTAATCCTTTCTACAGCAATACTTCGACCGTTCGACGGCTCTTGGACGAGAGCGAGAGAGGGCTAAAGATTATTGAGGTGGGCCCCTTGATCACACCAATGACCGCGCACGCAGACATTCATCTCCGACTCAGGCCCGGCAGCTCGGGTGCACTGGCTCACGGAATGGCCGCCGTCATCATTGAAGAAGGGCTCTATGACAGGGATTTCGTAGAGAATTGGACTCTCGGGTTCGAGGACTACCGGTCCTACGTCCGGCAATTCTCTCCTCAGGAAACTGAGAAGATCACAGGCATACCTGCCGATCTGATCCGACGGGCCGCACGTCTCTACGCGAAAACCAAACCCGCTTCACTCATGATCAGTGCAAGCCCGACCGTGCACCACACCAACGGCCTCCAGAACCATCGGGCCTTGACCGCGCTCGTCGGGCTTACGGGCAATTTCGATGTGGAGGGTGGAAATCATGTTGTGCCGCCGGGTTGGCTCCATGTTCCCAACGGTTTGGCGACACGTCAGTCCCAGTACGAGCAATCCCGCCCTTGGTCGGACATGGCTCCTCGTATGGCACAAGACAAGTATCCCATTTGGACCAAATTCGTTGACGAGGCCCATGCCATGCACCTTCCCTTCCAACTACGGAGTCGGGAGCCGTATCCCATTAGGGCCGTCATCGGATTCGGTACGAACCACCGAATGTGGCCGGGATCGGACTTCATGTACGAGAGTTTGAAGAAGCTGGATTTCTTTGTGAACGTGGATCCTTTCATGACGGACACCTGCAAGTTGGCCGATATTGTTCTCCCCGCGTGTACATCCTTTGAACGAAGCGAACTCAAATTCTATGAAGAGGGATACGTCATATGGACGACGCCCGTCATCGAACCGCTGTGGCAATCCCGTCCGGACACGGAAATCATCTTTGAACTCGCGAAAAGGATCTCAGCGGATGATGAACTCATGCAGACGGGATATGAAGCCAATATCGACTGGATACTGGAACCCACCGGTCTTACGGTGGAAGAGATGAAGAAACATCCCGCAGGCTTTATGGCGGAAGGGATTAAGAAGCCGGCATACATGAAATACACAAGGTCCGGCTTCCCTACTCCATCGGGGAAAATGGAGTTGTCCTCCACAACCCTCCGGGATGCCGGACTCGATGCACTCCCCACATACAGGGAACCCATGCTCAGCCCCATCTCGACACCGCAATTGACTGCGGATTTTCCTCTGATCCTTACTACAGGGTCGAGATTGCCCATGTACGTTCATGGGAGAACCTTCAGGTTGCCCTGGACAAAAGGCCTTCATCCTGATCCAACCCTGGACATCAATGAAAAGGACGCTGAAGATCGAGGCATATCCAACGGAGACTGGGTCGGTCTTGCGACTCCTCGGAACTCAATTCGGGTCAAGGCAAACGTGACCGAGGTCGTACCACCCGGGGTCATCAACATTTATCACGGTTACCCTTCCGCGGAAGTCAATACATTGATTGAGCCGGATTACCTGGATCCTATTTCAGGTTTTCCGGGTTTCAAATCACTGATCTGTCAAGTCATGAAGGCTGACTGAGCAAAGTACAGGAGTACCCATGCACTACGGATTTTCATTCGATCCTTCGAGATGTAGCGGATGCATGGCATGTGTGACGGCCTGCATGGATGAAAACGATATCCCCGGAAACTGCACGTCATTCAGACGGGTCGTAAAGCTTGAACAGGGAGCCTATCCTGTTGCGAAGGTCGCCTTCACGACCTTGGCCTGTTTTCAATGCGACCCGGCTCCGTGCGAAAGTGTCTGTCCGGAAGGGGCTATTCGCAGAGACGAGGTATCAGGTATTGTTGAGGTGGATGAAGACCTGTGCATTGCATGTCTCTCCTGCGCCATGGTATGCCCCTACGGAGCGCCTCGGTTCTTCCCCGGAGAGAAAATGAAGAAGTGCGATTTCTGTCGTGACCGGGTGGCTCACGGTATGGAACCTGCCTGCGTACGGGTGTGCACGACAAGAGCACTGGGATATGCGACTCTCGACGAGCTGAATCGCAAACAAGGGGAAAAGCCTTAGATTCGGGTATTCAAGTGACCGCGAACGACCGAATTCAGGACAAGATTTGTTGCAGTTCTCTCGGGGCAGGAGGCATTCAGACCGACTTTGGCAGTTTGGACTGCCGCAGAAATTCCCCCTGATTCTACCCAATCCCGCCGGTCCCGAGGAACGCGGGATCACTTAGTGCGGTATTTCATAAGTTCGGTCACATATTTTCGTCTCGCTGCCATGTTGGGTGCCGGCAAGAAGAATATCCGGGCACGGAGGCCCAGAGCACCTGAACCGTAGGGGCAGGCACAGGGGCCTGCCCTGGGCACCCACAGGGGGGTGTCCCTACAAATCAGGACCGTGGGGCGGGCGGCCCTGCCCGCCGTCTCCCCGGCGCAGGCCGGGGTCCGGGAAAAGAAGACTGGTTCCCGGCCTACGCCGGGAAGACGGCTCAGGTTGTGCGACCGTATTTGCGCCATGGAGCACTCAGCTTTCTTTCCCTTCACACGGCACCCAACCGCCTAGCGGTGGTAACCGCCGGGAAAGAGTTCATCCAATGTCACCGGTATGACGGCGCATTGGCCTCAATGCGCGGCGCTTCTACGGATTCTCTTTGTTCCGCGAGTTGTTCACGCAATGCCCTCCCAATGGTGGCCGCGTATTCCGTGTAATGCTCCAATCGTACGCAATAGGTGAAGAAATTCTTCAATCTGACCGGTTTTTTCACCAGCAGGGTGAGCAAGCTTTTCCAGAAAACCCATCGGGATGAGTATAGGATTCCCTGACGAAACATCATCGCGAGGACCGTCTTGAGCTCGAAAGCATAGGGCATCTGGAACGGCTTGGGTTCGGCCGGCGGCTTCATGATCATGATGCATTCCAGCACCCGTTCCAGGTAGAATTTCCGTTCGTACAGGGTGCTGTACAGGTTGATGAATTCATCGACTATCTGCTTCAGCGGACGTGTCGTGGTGAAGTTGATAAGCGAGGTCTGGTTTGAAAAGTGTTCGTAATCACCCGATATGAGGCGATCCTCCCGTTCGAGGCGCCGCCACAGGTCGGTACCGGGCCCTGCCTGAAGAAGCGTGCCGAACATTTCCGGAATCTTGTTGCGTGATGCGAATTCGATGAGACGCTGATCCGCGCCTTGTTTTTCATTGTCAAAACCGATGATGCACCCGGCGATTATCTGGATGCCGGCCTCATTGATTTTTCTGCAGACCTTATTGAGATCGGCCGCCACGTTTTGTGTCTTGCCGGTCAGCTTCAGGCTTTCCTCATCCGGGGTTTCGATACCGAGGAACACCTGACTGAAGTCCGCTCTCGACATGAGATCCAGGATCTGTTGTTGCGCAGCGAGATTGACCGACGCCTGGGTATAGAACTCCATCGGCCTGTCGTGGGACTCACTCCACGCGATGAGTTCCGTCAACAGATGTTTGGCCTTCATGACGTTGCCGATGAAATTGTCGTCCACAAAGAAGACTGATCGTCTCCAACCGAGCTCGTAGAGTACGTTCAGTTCGTTTATGATTTGGGCCGGGGTCTTCGTTCTTACGCTCCGACCGAGCATGAGGGTGATGTCGCAGAATTCGCACCTGAACGGGCATCCCCGAGAGAACTGAATCGCCATGTCCACGTACGAGTCAACGTCCAGCAGATCGAAGCGCGGAGTCGGCGACTGTTCCATATCCGCAGGCACATCCGAGCGGATGATCCTGCCCGACACCCCCTGTTCCAAACATTCGAGGACTTCCGATATGCCGGGTTCGGCCTCTCCCACAACCACGAGATCAGCGCCGGCCCGGAGTGCGTCCTCCGGGAAATGAAAAGCCCACGGGCCGCCCACGAGGACGGTTTTGCCTCGTCGCCTACCTTCTTTGATGGCTTCTAGGATGCCCTTGTGCTGCACGATCATTCCCGTGACGATCAGCAGGTCGGCAAATTCCCAATCATTCTCGGATATATGGTTGAATACCAGGTCAAGGAGTCTGAAATTCCACTTCTGCGGAAGGAGAGCGGCAACCGTCAGCAACCCCAATGGTGGAATAAGCGCTTTCTTGCCGGTGAGCTTGAGCACCTTGTTGAACGACCAAAAAGTCTGTGGATACGAAGGATTTATGAGGATTACGTTCATGAAGAATACCGTTTCAGTCCAACGTTCGTGTCTCCAAAGGCACGACGAAGCGTGATGGTTTGTATCAGTATCTACTGCATCGGTAAGCTAATTGCAAGTCGACGCCGCCCTACGGTTCTGCTGATTCGTAGGGGCAGGCCGCTGGAAACTGTCTCAAAACCGGCAGATCGAAGTGAATAGTGCCACGATGAGGTGGATCCCAACATAAATCCCCCCTGCCCCCCTTTAATAAAGTGGGGGTTAGGAGGGATTTCCCGCGATACGCTGAACAATCGTGCTACGACTTGCATCACTCACCGACTTTTGAGACAGTTTCCCTGTGCCTGCCCTGGGCACCCACAAGGGGGTGCCCCTACGATGGTGCCGGTAATCTTTCCGAAATGGTCCCGCCGGCCCTGCGGGGTCATCTTCCATTTCGTTCCTTGTCCGGAAGAAATTTCGACAGCGGTCCGGTCAACGCGGGGATCACCCTTTCCAGGACAATGGACTTCGAGCGGCCGTCTTTTCCTTGCCGTTGCAGTATTCCTTCAACCGTGATGACCTCACTGGTAAGGATGGACCGGGCGTGGTCCTTTTGGGCCTCGGGAAATGCCACGACATCCAGCAGCCCCGTCTCGTCCTCCATGGTGATGAACATGACCCGCCGGCCCGAGCGGGTAGGCGGGGTGTGCACGATCACCAGTATGCCGGCCACCCGGACTCGGCTTTCCGAAGGGACACGGCGCAAGTCTTGTGCCTTGATCACGCCGTGCGCGGCAAGACGAGGTCTCAGACCGGTGAGCGGGTGCGCATGGCAAAAGACACTCATTGAAGCGGCTTCATTGTAGGTCTTTACGAGCGCTCCGTCCGCTGTTTCCCGGCTGCGGCCGTCAGGCATTGGCAACCTCCCGTATCAAAGCCCACTCACCCTTATCAAGCCCTTCCAGGGCTCCTGCCGTTGAGAGGACCTTCACGATGCGGTCCGGGAGAGAGAGCCTGGACAGAAACTCTTCCCGGCTGCGAAAAGGGCCTCGCTTCCTGCGTTCCGCTACGATCCGCCGAGCCATTGCCGGTCCCACTCCGTTGACCACAACCAAAGGAGCCCGGATGCCGGAACCGGCCGCCTCGTATTCAGTGCCGCCCGCATTGATGTGAGGAGGATACACGGGTATTCCTCGTCGCCTGGCTTCATTGAGCATCACCGACGGCGGATAGGACCCCACATGCCCCGCATTGAGAAGTCCCAAATAGAATGCCTGCGGATGATGTGCCTTCAAATAGGCGCTCTGATAGGTGATGTGAGCAAAAGAGGCTGCGTGGGCCTTGCAAAAGCCATAGGAAGCCAAAGTCGATGCCTGTTGAAAGACCCGCTCCGCAAGGGATCTACTGTGCCCCTTGGCAATCGCGCCCCGGATGAAGTGCTGCTTGAGCAGGTCCATCTTTCGGGACTTTCTGTCCTTGGTCATGGCCCGCCGAAAGGCATCCGCCTCGGCATAGGACAAGCCCGCGAAGATGTGCACGATACGCAGCACCTGCTCCTGAAAGAGAAACACTCCGTACGTCTCCGCAAGAGCAGGGATGAGATCCTCGTGGGGAATCCGGGTCGGCTCTTCACCGTGCCGTCTCTTCAGATACACCTCCACCATGTTTCCGATAACCGGGCCGGGCCGGAACAGGGAGATTTCGGATATCAAATCGCCGAAACGGGTTGGTTGGAGGCGCCCCAGGAGATTCCGTTGACCGGGTGACTCAAGCTGAAAAATTCCGATGCTCTCCGTGCTGCGGAGAAGGGCGTAGGTCTTGCGGTCGTCAAGAGGCATCCGATCAAGATCCAAAATCGTACCTTTGTTCCGGAGAATTTCCAATGCCTTGCGAATCGCGGTATGCATGCGAAGTCCCAAGAGATCCAGCTTCAACAGCCCCAAAGCGTCCACATCGTCCTTGTCCAGGTGTCCTACCGGCAGCCCCTTGGGGGAAGAGCCCACGGGAGTCCATACCTTGATGTCGTCGGGCGCCACGATGACTCCCCCCAGGTGCACCGAACTCTGGAACGGGAGATTCGTCAGTTTTGCAGCCGTCTCAATGAGCCTGCCCTCATGCTGAAGGGGTGAATCCTTCAGTTCGGGCAGGTTTTCCAGCGCCGCGTTCAGATCCCGACCGCGCAAAGACCAGGGAAGACACGAGGCAAGCCGGTCAATCTCATCCAGGCGATACCCCAGAGAGCGGGCTGCCAGGCGCACGGCACTGCGCACCTTGAACGTGTGAATCGTGCACACCATGGCCGTCCGCCGCGGAAACAGACTCATGGTGTGGTGAATGACTTCATCCCTGCGGTCTGAATCAAAATCGAGGTCGATGTCCGGCATGTCTCCGCGGCCTTCGTTAATGAACCGTTCAAAAAGCAGGTTATGAGCCAATGGGTCCACGCCTCCAAGGAGAAGGCGCACCACCAAGCTGCCCGCTGCGGATCCTCGGACGCTGTGACGGATGCCTTGTTTTCGCGCAAAGTCCACCACCATTTTGACCAGCAGGAAAAAGTCGGCCAACCCCAACTTGTCGATGGCAGCCGTCTCTCGGTCAAATTGTCGCAAGTATGCCGGCGGAACCGGCCGGTGAAGCCTGGACATCTCCTTCAAACACAGAGCGGAAAGCTTCCTCGACGCTTCCTCCGGCCTTTGCAACGAAGGTGGGTGGAGTTTTCCCACAGGGAGAGAGAACTCCCGGCAGAGCGATGCAACATGACCGGTGTTTTCAATGGCTTGAGGGTACGGGATCCTTCGTTTCATCTCCTCTCCGGATGCAAGGAAAAACCGGTCATTGGGGAGAGGCTCCACGTTTCTGTGATGATGCCGCTGTTGGATGCCGGTCATGGTCCGGTGAATGAGAAAGTCTTGCGGCTTGAGAAACGCAACCGCATTGGATGCCGCCACGGGAAGATGAAGTTGAGATGCCAACCGAACGGCTTGCTCCATGATCCCCGGATCTGCGGGATTGCCGTGATTCAGGAGAACAACAAAGAGGTGCTCGGGGGTGTGAAGAATTTCTTTGAGTTCCAGAAGCTTGAAGCGGGCTGCATCCATTCCGCCCTTTTCCAGGGAAGAGCGGATGCCGGAGCCCCTCCCGCCGGCCAGGCATACAAGACCTTTGGACCAGTGACTCAAATCCTGTTTCGATATGGGGTTCTGCGGGGAGGTTCCTCCTTCAAAGGCAACCGATAAGAGTCTGCAGAGATTTCCGTACCCGCTGAAATCCTTCACGAGCAATGTTATGAAAGAACCGTCCCACAGGAAAAGCCTTGCACCGACAATGGGTTGAATGCCGGCCGTTACGGCCGCCTTGTAGAATCTCACCGCTCCATACAGACCCTCATCGGTGAGTGCAACAGCCTGCTGGCCCAGAGAGGCAACCTCCCGGACCAGGTCCTCGGGGTTGAATGTCCCCCATAGAAAAGAATAGGCGCTTTGCACCTCAAGATGTACAAACGTATCCATGCTTCTCTTTCGTGAAATATCCGCATACCGGTACTCATGGTGCGAAGTAGTTGATATCACTAATTCGGTCGCGGATTCCCGGCACTCGTTCAACATCTGTGGGGACGAATGGTATTCGCCCGCGGGCGACCGCCGGTCGCCCCTACCAAGACCGGCCTTCACTGGGAAGACGGAACCCAATAAATAGTTGGCGTATTTTTTCCTCTCGTCCCAGGCTCCTACCCTGGGCTTGACCCATCCATGGGAACGGTAGACAACATCCACCGTCTCGGACCCTGACGGGGTCCACCAACGGTGCATCGTCCTTGGTCGGCCCCTTCAGGGCCGTTTCCCAAATTGGGTGGATACCCTTTTCCACGGGTTGAAACCCGTGGCTACTCGTGGTGAGCCCCTTCGGGGCACTGGATAGCCTGCACCTCCAATCGGTTCGCCTATCGTTAACCAATTCGCACGGTGTCCGACAAAAAAATATGGGACATGCTCAGGGCTCCGCCTGGGAATGCCTGTCATGCGGGCTCTGCCCGCTCATGGCGATTCATTCTATTTCTTCACGGCTTCGGACGGATCAGCCCGATGAGCCTTCCCAGGATTTTTATCTTTGATCGGTCCGCTCCTTCAAAAACAAAGGGCCGGTATCGGGGATTAGCCGGGTGCAACTCCACGGTCCCGTTGCGCCGACGGAATACCTTGAGCGTGGCTTCGGGCTCCAGACCCTCAACCTGAACCGCGACGATCTGGCCGTCCTCCGCGTCATCCTGCGGCCGTATGACCGCCAGGTCGCCATCCCGGATCTGGGCGTCGATCATGGAGTCTCCCTTGACCCGGAGAGCAAAGGCTTGCCCATGCCCGAACAGCGCGGGATCGACAGGTAGGTCGTCCTCTCTGTTCTCTTCGGCCAAAATAGGAGTCCCTGCCGCGATCTGTCCCACAAGAGGAATGGATGGAGGCGACGGTCTGCCTACGAAATCCAGGGCTTTCGGGGTGAGCTTCCAGGTCCGCTTCTTCCCGGGCATTCTCTCCAGATACCCCGCGGTCTCCAGATTCTGGAGATGCTTGTGCATACTGCCTGCCGATGAACGATCCACCCCGTTGCAAATTTCCCTCACTGATGGGGGAAAACCTTCACGGGATTGAAAATTCGCGAAGAACTCGAGTATTTGTTTTTTCACCGCGGTGATCTTCATACCCGGAGTATAGGGAACATTTGTTCTCTTGGCAAGAAAAAAGTGCCGGCGTTAGATTTCCATGATTATGTAGGACGTTGGAAACGGTCTCTGTATAATGGAAACTGCAGCGGCCAACCTGGGCGATACTCTTAGGCCGATGCTGCGCGGGCCATGGCTGAGTTGCGCATCGACGGGCCGCCGCCCCCCAAGTGACTGAAGGAGCACGGAATGTTGAATACCGAAGAGCAGGTAAACCTGCTCCTGAGATTGACGAACATCTGCCGGATCGGTGAGCGCCGACCGGGACGCATAACGTTGAAGGTCGGATTAATGGACCTGCCTGGTCTCACTTCATTGCTCAATGAAGTAAACGATCTCCAAGGAGAAATCGCACGGATTCCCGGTTACAAGTCATACAAGACCAAGCTCGGCCTGACGGGCGGCTCCGTTGTGGTCGATTACGATCCCGCGGTGTTTCCTCCCGACCTTTGGGATGACCTCGGAGGGTTGAAGAGTAATCCCCCGGCCAAGGAGCGTGTTGCCCAACGCGTACGTGACCTGCTCGACGGAAACACGGCTTGATGCCGACAGCGGCGAGAGGCTCGGTCATGTGACGCGGCGTCTATGCCCCTACCCCTATTTTGAATCGGCAAATATCTTTGCGACGAGCTTACGCGCGTTGTCCAGCCGATTTGACCAAACGGTATTGTCTTCCGTACCGTTGCGAAGCGTCAAATCGGATCTCAGATACCTGGAGCTTACCTTTGTACGAAGTTCCTGTTGTACCTGCCCAATCACGCGTTCCAATGCCGCAGGATCCTTCGCCGTCTCAGTGCATAGTCTCAGGAAATCAGCGAGGAATCCGTCTCCGTCTTCGAGGGATTCCAGATCCAGCCACTGTGATGTCCGATCCCGGACCGATTCCGGAAAAACCGGCACGGGAAGCGCGGAAAGCCGATCGGAGAGAATGTCCTGCCACTCTTCGGTATCTTCCAATGCTCTTGCGACTTCCGGCCCCCCCCTCCCCTTCAGGTTGATTCGTACCACAATTGCCCGCACCGAGTCGTCCCGTTCCGCAAACCTTGAACTCTCCAGTTCAACGGCATCCAGTATGTCTTCCGTGGAATTGAACCCGCCCACATCCACGTCCATGGATTCCCAACAGACGGGTGCAATGGGAAGGGCTGCCGTTTCGGCCGCTCCCTCATCACTCACGGTCACCAGATCGCATCCATGGGGACCGGATTCGTTGATCTGCGCCCCCTGGGAAGCTCCCGGATACAAAATCAACGGGTTGTTGCTCAAGATCATCCGGGCATGCACATGGCCAAGACACCAAACGTCCATGCCGGCGCCGCGCAGGTCATCCAACGTACAGGGAGCATAGTTGCGGTGACCGCCTATTCCCGACACATTGGCATGAACCAATCCGATGGCCAGATTCACACCCGGATCGCGTCGGAACTTGCTCACCAGGTTCTCTCTCACGACCGAGTTGGGGAAGCTTGCCCCGAAAATCATGACTCCGTCGGAGTACTCCACAGAAGACGGCTTGATCCCCCGGGGATCGGCCCCGAAAAGGTGATGCCCCGGAAGACTTCGTAAAGACTCGGGAAACACGGCAAGCGAATCATGATTTCCGAGAACCGTATACACCGGGATCCCCGATTCGTTAAGACGGCCGACGCCGTCCCGATAAGCGACCCGAGCTCGTACGCTCGGGTTGGACGAGTCAAACACGTCTCCGCCCAACGTGACGAAATCAACCTTGCGGTCCATCGCTGTCCTCACGATCCGCTCCCAGGCCTCATAATGCGCACGCCGGAAGATCTGCCCGAGTTCGGGGCGGGTGCGCTCGATACCCGAGAACTGCCTGCCCAGATGTAGATCCGAGGCGTGGATGAATCTCACTGAGCCCACAATGTTGCCTCCGGTCTGCCTGCCGGCATACGGGTTTCTCTCTTTTCATCTGCCGTCATGAGTCTTGTAGTCTCCTTGCGGGCAAACCGGGCATGCGGCCGTGACGAACCGGCGACTTTGTTGATATACTGCATGCCGATAAAATACAAAATAGGGAGCTGCCGTGATCCGCGTATTCCGGTTCGTAGTGCTGATCATCTTCCTCGCTGCCGCAGCGTCGGTTGCGGGAAAAAGCGATTTCATAGATGCCCGCCCAGGCCGGATTCTTGCCTTTCCTCAGGACCACGGCAAACATCCGGAGTTCCAGACCGAGTGGTGGTATTTCACGGGAAACCTGACCTCAAACGATCGCCTATGGGGATTTCAACTCACCTTCTTTCGGCGAAGCATGCTGAAAGAACGGGCAAAGCGAAAGTCCGCGTGGGCCGTACGAGACCTGTACCCCGCGCATTTCGCTCTCACGGACATCACCGGCAGGAGATTCCACCATGCCGAGCTGCTCTCCCGCGAGGGGCCCGGCCTTGCCCAGGCCGCCCCCCAAGGCTTGAATGTGAGAGTAAAGAACTGGAGCGCTCAACAGCACGGAGATGCCATACGTATCAAGGCTCGTCAAAACGGCTACGCCCTGGACCTTAGGCTCAATCCCCTCAAACCGCTCGTGCTGCAGGGTGATCGCGGGTACAGCCGCAAGGGTGAATCAGATGAACAGGCCTCCTATTATTATTCGTTTACCAGGCTTCAGGCCGCCGGCACGGTCACCTTTGAGGGAATCTCCCATAAGGTGACCGGCCCGGCATGGATGGATCATGAATTCGGATCGTCGATTCTCCTCCCGGATCAGGCCGGCTGGGATTGGTTTAGTCTCCAACTGGACGACGGATCCGAGATCATGGTGTTCCAACTGAGAAAGCGAAACGGCTCCCACGAACGACCGTTCGGGACACTTGTCCCGCGCACGGGGCATCCGACGGACTTGGAAGGCCGGCAGATAGCCATATCGGTAACCGACACCTGGACCAGTCCGCACACGGGTGCAACCTATCCATCCGGTTGGATCGTAGAGATCCCATCGGAGAAGATTCGCCTTACCATTGCCCCCTTTTTCGACGATCAGGAACTCGTTGCGTCGCGATCGACCGGTGTCCGCTATTGGGAGGGAGCCGTCAAGGTAGACGGCTCCGCCAATGGGCTCCCCGTCCACGGTAAGGGATACGCCGAACTAACCGGATATGCGCACTCCATGGCCGGCAGGCTCTGAGAGAGGCATAGTCTCCCATCGAGTACACGACCGTGATCGCACGCCGGAGGTCTCCCGTCTAAATTGTCTTGCTTTTTCCCTTTAGTTTTAGTATTATATCTTCGTTTATTTAAGTCATTTCTTCTTTATTCAGGTTGTTATGTATAAAGCCCGCATACCAAGAATCATTACCGGTTACTTCATTGCGGCCCTTTGCATCATCGTCAGTACGACGACATCTGCGCGGGCTCAATCGTGGCTTACGATGGTCGGTCCGGCTACACGGATGCTTTCCTCCATGCCGATCATCGGCAGCCTGCTCAATGCAGACTTTCCCGGCACGGCCAACCCCAGGATGCGTCATGTGTATCCGCCCACCTTTCACGGCGAATTGAGAGCCCGTGCTCTGTATCTCTATTCGAAGAAGCAGATGTTCAGTAACCCGGAACTGGGGTTTTCCATTGACCTCCACAGGGACCTCGGATTCGACGAAGAGGGTGCGTTGATAGAGCTCATGGCTCGAGCACAAGCGGGACGCTACTCACTGCGGGCTCATTACGACGAGTGGCTGGAGACCTTCAAATCCGGCAGCGGGAACTTGAGTTGGCCGAATTATCGCATGGGAGTCGATCTCGATCTCTATCACTCGCCGACATTCCGTATTGGAGCGAACTGCGACATCAATTGGGAAGGCCCGGTTCTTAACGCGACCCCTCCCGGTCGGACGCCCGCGCATATCAAATGGGAGAGGCCTATCACGGCAGGCGCGCACGCGTCGTACAATCCCTTTGGTTACGGCTCCCTCGCCCTCAGTTGCGACGCTCGTGCGCGCTGGCCCATCTCTGAGAACAGCCGAATCACCGAATTCGAGATCGCAGGAGGCCTCAAAGGTGCCACGACCGTCACGGGCGCCTCGGCCATTCGCGGCGGGTGGCGTTACACTTCCGTAAATCTTCGTTACAATTCCTATCAGTTTGACATGGAATGGTCGGGCATCTTTGCGGAGTATGTCTATACCTATTGAGCAAGACCCGCTGTACGAACCTGCCTATATTACTTCACATTACCTAATCAACAGGTGCTCATTTAGCGTGGGAACTCCTCTTGCCCGGCTTTGAAGGACCACAGCCTACTTCACTGTCCCTTCGGGACGTAGGTGCCTCCAAGCCCCGTCAGGGGGGACTGAATGCAGGGGCGTCAAACCTGCCCCTACAAGGCCCCTTTACGACGCGTAGTCAATGTTTGGACATCGGGTTTCCGGGCTTGAAAGGCCCGGCTAACATCGCATGTCCCTCCGGGACGTCTCAAATCATACGGAATCAGGACGGCCGACGGGGCAACGAGTATGCCGTTGAGGCTCGGGGATGGATGAGAAGCTGCACATAACGAGGGGGATGGGGAGCGACTGCCGGCGATGAGGGCAGGTACGGAGGTCTGCCTCACTCATCCAAAAGGGTTGATCTATATGCGCTGAAGAGCACTAGAAACCTTCGGCCTGGATGTAGAAGGGCGGCATACGAGCAGTGCGCGGATCGCGATTGTTGCGCGGGTCATAATTGGGGTGACAGTATTTGGGAATGATCTTAGGAATCGGCCCCCGGTCGAATCCCAGTTGGTTGCTGACACCGTCCCACGCCCACTGTAACACCCCAAAGGCATGCGCCGGCACCGGCTGAAATATCACCAAAATTGCCAGTATTACAAGAATGCTACGCATTGAATACATACCGTTTTCTCTTTTTAATGCATTTATATTTGATTTTATTGGAAATGTCAAGCAAATATGGCGCCCACTCCCCGCGGAACTCGGTGAGGGCCGTGATCCCGATGCCGACTTGTAGGGGGTCCGCGCTAAACGCGGGATCCCCGGCACTGTGTAGGGGCACCCCTGTGGGAGACCCTACACAGTGCCGAGTCAAGCGAGACCAAACGAGCACGCGGCTTACGTTGGCGCTTATGCCCACGCCGCGTCGACACTCATCGAATCATCCCCCCTGATTTTAGGGGGGATGCCTTACGGTTTCCATGCAGGCTCAGGATGAGGGTTTGATCTTCTCAGCCAAGACCGACAGTGCTTTGGAAATCGCAGACCTGGCTTCCGTGCTCGATCTGTCGGCCACCTCGCCTGCCGTGTTGAGAACTTCCCTCACCCTGGCTCTCGCATCATCCGAGAGCGGCCCAAGAGTCTCTTCCGCGCTCTGCATCACGTTCTCCAGAGCACTGACGAGGCCCTTGACGCTGCTCAGGGGCCCTGATGATTGACTCGCCGGTTTCCAGTCACTAACCGGCCCGAATTTTCGTTTCAAGAGTTCCGACAAGTCCGGCTTTTCACCCATAGTTTTGCCTCCCTGTGAAGTCGCATACTGTGCGTTTATCGACCGTGGACGGTCGTGAAATCCTATTTCATGACAATAGTCTAATCAGACGGCGTTGAGACTTCCAGTGACATTTTCACTGCCGTGGATTTTTTTACCGTCGACTCACGTCTCGATCAAGTAATTGCATATTTACGGAGACTTTTGTTCAATTTTCGTTAAGGCCGCCATGATCGACCCGCGGCCGGGAGTGTTTACCGCCGTCCGGGGGGGCTTATTTAGGCAGCCGGCCCGCACATGGTATTCCGGGGGACTCCGGTCCGGGTCCCCTGCCTCGGGCTCGATTCCCCCACCGTGCAAATCACGAGGCACTCAATGCCCGACTTCCGGGTGGACGGTTACGTGCGTTTCCTCTATACTAACTATCATGCTGCGAAGGCTCAACGAAGCATGATAGTCCTTGCCTGTTGTAAGGCCCTCCGAGGCTTCGCCTCGGAGACGGGGTATGAAGAACGCACGATGCGCCATAATCGGGGGGAGACTCATCTCCCCCCCAGGCCCCCCATACGTGGCCCGAAACGACTTTGCTTCATTCAACGGACTTTCATTAAGAAACACTGCAAGGGGAGGCGACCATCGGTGCCCCTTCATTTTCAGGTCGGCTCCGACCGAACGAAGACTGCTCAAGCCGATAGTTCCCGGGAGGGAGGAATGACTGTTCAGTATGCCAAGTATCTCGCCGTCCTGCTGCTCACACTCCTTGCCTTTTCTTCAGTGAAGGCCGCGGAGGAACGGTCTCCGGCTTTTCCTGTGCCGGCCGCTTCGGAACAGACGTCGGTTAGGGTTCCTCTTGACCGGATGAGTCGAGGGAATCTTCCCGAAGCTCAGTTGCAGCCCAACGGAGGCCCTGGTCCGATTACCCTGGCCCGGAGAGAGTCTGCGAATGTAAACGAATCTGAAATTCGTGAAGACGGGTCGGTTGCAAAGAAGGAAGCAGACGGGGGAAGAGACGAAGTCCTCGAACTGAAGAAAAGAATTCTTGAACTCCAGAACAAGCAGAAACTGGAATTCAGAAAGGTCGTGCTCTGCAGTAAGGTTGAAGGATTCGGCGTCTATTCTCCCCTTCCCAAGGGTAAGCTGCACCAACAAATGGTTCTCTACTTTGAACCCGCCAATGTCAGCACATTGCTGACCGCTGATCGCTACGTCATCGACTGCACCGTGGAGATCGGCATCCTGGACTCGGCTGGAAAACCCGCCAAAGGTAAAGTCATGTCCCGGAAATACCACCGGACTGCCAGATCGCCTATTCTTGATGTCTACTTCAGAATTCCGATCAATTTCGCAAAGCCTCCCAAGAAGGCTTTTTCACTCAGAGTAATACTTCACGATAATATCAAGAACCAGAGGACCGGCATTAACGTCAGAATCGATCCCAAGAAGAAATCTCAGGACCCTGTTTAGAGCAAGACGGTAGGTAGACACCGATACTCCAGCTGAACGGTTCGGTTCTTCTTGTTGATTTGGCGACTTGCATGACTCGGCACTGATGAAGGTTCACAGCGGTTCTTGTCCTTAACCTTCAGGAGGTATTGCCATGGAGAACGTGAGCAGCCGATTGATGGAACTCGCTTCACATTATGCTCCGGGGGTCGCGGCCGCTCTGATCATTTTGATCGTCGGTCGTTGGATGGCATCAGCGGGGAGGGTATTCGTTCGGAAACTGCTCGATAGGTCGAACGTAGACCGAACAGCCGCATCGTTTCTGGCCAACCTTGTTTCGTACGTGCTTTGGGTATTTGTTCTGCTGGCCGTACTGAATCAGCTTGGAGTGCAGACCGCGTCCATCATTGCCCTGCTCACCGCGGCAGCGCTCGCCGTGGGCCTGGCTTTGAAAGACTCTCTCGCCAATCTGGCCGCAGGCCTTCTGATGGTCGTCACGCGGCCGTTCGAACTCGGTCATTCTATCGAGACGGGGGGCGTTACTGGAATTGTTGAAGAAATCCATATTCTTACTACTCGAATCAAAACCTTTGACAACTCTGTGGTCTCAATACCCAATGCAAAAATCCTGGGTGACAAGGTCATCAATCACTCCATTACCATGACCAAACGGGTGAACCTCGTCGTCGGAGTGGCATACGAGAGCGACCTGAACAAGGTCCGCCAAGTCATTCTCGACGTGATCCGGGGTGACAACAGGATACTCGAGGACCCTCAGCCCTCGGTCACGGTGAAAGAACTCGCGGAAAGCAGTGTCAATCTGCTGGTTCGTGTCTGGGTGAAGACTGAAGACCAATGGGCCGTGTCCTGTGATTTGCTTGAGAGGATCAAGACCCGGTTCGATGACGAAGGCATCTCCATGCCGTTTCCTCAACGGGATGTGCACCTTCATGGGACCGAACAGTCCGGAACGGGCCTCAATGAGTCACATTGAGCATTGGAAAAGCGCCTCACTCCACCGCCCAGCTTGCCACCACGACCATAGTGAGCGCGACCGCGGCCCCTGCCCAGAAGACCCCGTCCATGCCGACGGACGCAAGTACCGCGCCCATGATCGCGGGAGCCGTGGTCTGACCGAAACGCTGAACCATGCCGTTGGCCGCCATGACCGCGGCTCTCTGGTTCGCCGGCGCAAGCCCGGTCAGCAGCGTGATTCGGCTTGGGCCGCCCAGTCCCATTGCCGCACCGAAGAGGCTTAAAGGAACGATGAAGACCCAAGCGTTGAACACGAAAGGAATCATGACCATGGCTGCAAGAAAGAGCAGGAACGATGCCCGAAGGATCGTTACGTCACGGAACCTTGCGGCCAACCTCCCCAATTGGGACGCGCTGATCCCCGTGAACAACGAGGACACCGAAACAATGAGTCCCACCATGGCCGTGGACAGGCCGAACCTTTTCTGCAGGAGCAGCGGAATGTACGTGACATACGGGCCGTAAAGCAACATGAATGTCAGAAACGTGAGGAGGAAAAGACCGAGTGCCCTTCTGGTGGATATCACGGAGAACGCCCCCTTGAGGTAGTCCATAAACGCATGGGTAGTGTGCGGTTCAGGATTCTTCAAGACGAATAGTACCAAGAATGCCAGCGGTACGGCCAACACGGGAAGCATGAACGGGTAGTTCCAGCCCAGCAGCGCCAACACACCGCCCAGTGCAGGCAGCAGCGCGGATCCCATGCTCAAGACGGTTCCCACGTATCCCATGGCGGTAATGCGTTCCGTGCCTTCGTACAAATCGCCGATGAGCGTTGCATTGAGCACGCCGATGGGGGCCATCCCCACTCCCTGCAACAATCTGAAAACCAAAAGTGTCTCGAAATCACGGGCAAATCCACAGGCGGTTCCGAATACGCCGAAGATCAACAACGCGGAGACCAGCACCTTCTTCCGCCCTACCCTGTCCGCCAGAATCCCCGCCACCGGTGCGAGCAATACCCCGGGGAGAGCGAACACGGTCACCACCAGCCCGATGGAGCGTTCAGGTATGCCCAGTGCCGTCGTGAGTTCGGGCAGCACCGGCATCACGCTGAGCACCCCGAGAAGAACCATCATCGTGACTCCAAACATGATCTGGAGATTCGGGTCCAGGTAGAGCTTTCGTGATGCACCTGCTCGAACGGACCTTCCTTTACTTACCTTCATATGAACATCCATGCCTTCAGGCTTTCGGGAAGCCACAACGAATCATGAAAGCCCCCGGTGTTGACGGGCACCCACAGGGGGGTGCCCCTACATGATGGTTCGTGTTCCGGGGGTTGGTAGGTGTATCCGGGCACGCAGGATAGTGCTGTAGGGGCGGCCCCCTGTGGCCGCCCGATGGATACGGGATACGCACGCCGGCAACAAAACATGCGGTCGCAGGATATTCACCGAGGGCATCCACTGGGGGGGGCCCCTACAAATCAGGATCGTAGGGTCCCGTGGAACGCGGGATGCCCGCCGTCTTCAGGGCGATGATCGGTATCGCATCGGGAAAGACTCTCAGGTAAACACTCATTGCTTGGAGCTTTCTACAAGCAATGAACGTTCATGAGATTGAGTCTCGTCCGTGCCGCCGCCCGAACTCCTGTAAAGGGTCAACATGCCCACTACGGCACTAATTAGAGAACCTACAAAAATAGACATTTTCGATTCATCAAAGACCGGGGTTTGAAAGAAGGACAGATGAGCGATGAACAACGACATGGTAAAACCTATACCGCAAAGTGCGGCTGCCCCGTAGATCTGACCCCAGGAGGTACCGCGCGGCATCTCCCCTAAACCGGCCTTCACCGCCAACCAAGTCGCGGCGTAAATCCCGATTTGCTTACCCCAAACCAGACCGAGCATGATGCCCATTGACAGAGAACTCGTAAGCGTTTCCCCCAGAGAGTCCCATTGAAGCCGTACTCCTGCATTGGCTAATCCGAACACGGGAACGATGAGGAAGACCACCCATGGATGAAGCGCGTACTCAATCCGTATCAGCGGCGGGAGCACTTTGTGACACGTATTCTCCAGGGTGTGAATCGCTGCCTGATGGTCTTCGTTGGTGTACACGCTGTACCCGCATTGCCCCGCACATTCGAATTCGTTGAGAACACTGTTGGATCTCGCCAAGAAGGTGTCGGTATCGAATGCCGATCTCGCGGGAATGGTCATTGCCAGCAGGACTCCGGCAAGGGTTGAGTGCACCCCCGAGAGGTAAATCGTTGCCCAGAGCAGGATGCCAAGGATCATATACGGAATGGGGCTGCGATACCCCAGCACGTTGGCAACCACCAGGGCCAGAAGGATCAGCCCGCTCAGTTGGAGATAGTAGACCGAGATGTCCGCTGTGTAGAAGGCTGCAATGACCAAAACCGCACCCAGGTCGTCGGCGATCGCCAACGCGACGACAAAGACAACCAGAGAGTGCGGTACCCGTGACCTGAGCAGTGTTATGGCGCCCAGTGTCAAAGCGATGTCGGTGGCCATAGGAATAGCCCAGCCCTTTTGCATGTCCGTGCCGTAATTGAACAACAAAAAGATCAGTGCCGGAACGAGCATCCCTCCTGCTGCGGCAGTAATGGGAAGAGCTGCACGGCGGAATGAGGCCAACTCCCCCACGAGGACTTCCCGTTTGATTTCCAGCCCAACCACAAAGAAGAAAACCGTCATCAGACCGTCCGTCACCCAAAAGTGAAGCGTTCGTTCGAATGACCACGATCCGATTCCCAACCTGACGGCACTCTCCCATAATGCCTCATACGAATGGCTGAAGGGTGTATTGACCCAGACGATGGCCAGCCCGGCAGCCAGGAGAAGGAGGACTCCGCCGGATGCTTCCATGGCCGCGAACGTTTGAAACGGCCTTATGAGAAGCTCGCCAAGCCTCTCTCCCCTGCGGAAGATCTCCTTTTCAATGAATGGCGGCTTCATTCATCTTTCCTCAACGTGCTCCTTCAGAAATTCCACTGTGGATCGCACAGGTAATTACGGCATCCGTGGAATCAGGATTCTAACTCATTTCAAGGTCGAGCAACAGGCCTCGGGAGATCAATCGGCTGTGAGGCCGACTCAAAGCGTTCTTCAAGAAGTCCAAATCGCACCGGCCTCGAGGCGGCCTCCCCACAGGCGGCCGGAGCCTGTCCGGCTCGGCAATCACATCGAGCGCTCGTACCACCGAACCACCGAATTCTCTTACTTAGGCTTTATCTTCAACTATAATAGCTAGTTATGGACTACATCTCGATATACATCATATCATTTCTTGCTTTATTGGCCAATATTTTGAAATTAAAGTTACTTTTTGCTTGACATGGAATTCAATCCTGAGTAGTTGAGTGATTCTAGAGAGTTTAACTGGGAGGACGGGTATGTTGAGAAGTAATACCCCTATCACTCCGTTTCATCTGAAATTTCCACATTGATTGACAGAATCGATGCCTGGGAGAACAAGGTCCTTCCCCATGGTCGGACCATCGAGAGACTCCCGTGGGGCAACACGATTCAAAACCGGCGACCAAGCACTGGCGCAGTGTACGGAAGTGCGCGGCACGCCGAGGTCATACATGCTCATGGGGGGGGGGAGAAGGAAGGTGATCTGCAGGTCATCGATGGGTGAAGTCTTGCCTCCCAGCTCGACGCCCCACGCGCGACACTGCATTTTGAATTATAATCAGGATTGATTTCAAATAAATATCATATTTACTTCACTAATTAGATTCGGAGATGGTATTACTGTGCCTGAATTACAGAGAATACTATTTCTTTTAATGCGTAATCTAGATAAAAGACCAAACTATTAGAAATTGTACTCTTTTTTTCTTGACATTACCCACCCATCTCAGATTAAAGCGATACCAGTATGTTCGAGCTGGGAGGAAGGGTCACATGAGAAGAAGCCCTCGCAATCTACTGGTATGTCTGGTATTACTGTATATTATCTCTCCAAATGCTGTTGCATCCGCCGAAAACGATTCGCTCCGCGTCATTGTCAATCCGCCGCTTCAACAAGGAGAGATCTCTCCCCTGGTTTCGCCACAACCGGCCGTCTTTGACGCTGCGACGGATGAGAGAATTTTTCAGCCCGCATCCGCCGTGGGAATGCCGTGGCCGGGGGGCAACCGGTTTTTCGGTCCCCCCAAGCCCATTACAAAATGTAAGACCGGGGTGTGTCCGCCTGCTCCCTCATTGTGTGGTCCAAAGTGTCTGTTGCCGCAACGACGCTGGCGTCAATGGGAATTCAGTGCGCAGACGTTCTATGCGCGGGTACGAGGAAAGCTCTCCTGGATCAATCCTACGACGGGGTTTGTTCATCCCGATGTGGACTTCAACGACGGGCTTGGGTTGCCGGACCACAAGTGGCTCATGGAATACTCCGCCCGGCATCAGTTTCGCCCTCACTGGTCCTGTTTCTATTCGATCATGCCCATAGAAATGGACGAAACGTACCAGCATCCGAGCTTCCCCGGGATTGTCTTACACACGAAATGGGAGCACGTGTACCAGCGGGTCGGCATCATGTATGAGCCCATCAAAACGTGCAACGCCTCGCTTTCCGTCTTTACCACATGGCTCTTCATGGATCAGAAGTTCACGCTCAATGCCGGCTCGCATTGCCCGACGAACAGTACCACCATCGTGGACCGTACGAGGCAGATGATCATGTCCGGCATCGAGTTCCAGAAGTGTGTTCGTACCTTGTGCAATGGGGGCACGCTGTCGTGTGACAACCGAGTCGGCCTGGGGTACCTCGACGATACCTTTGGCCTGGACGTGCAGGCCGGCTTCCGATTCAGCGTCCCCATGAATTGTGGTCGATGGGGATACGCACGGGCAGGATATCGACTGATCGAATTCAAAGAAGATCGCAACGATCTTCGCATGGATCATAAGCTGGAAGGCATTTTCGGCGAACTGGGGCTGATTTTCTAATCCCCCGATCCCTGGAACGCCGTGAGTCGTTACCCCGAATCAACACGCTTATAGCCGGCCGCGGATGCGGCCGGCTATCGCGTTCCCAACGAGGGACGGGACCTGACGATACCCTTTCTTTCGGCTTCGCTTGGTGACTTCGGGTCTCGGTGTTCTATTCTGCCTTCTTCGCGGTGAACGGTTACCCCAAAAGGCTCTTTGGCCCCACCCCACGTTCGCCGCGAATTATCCTCACCTTTGACCACTCAGAAAAGTCACTTTTTCACGCTACGGCCGCGGAAATTTCTTGACAAGATCGTACCCTCCCGTTATATAAACTTGATCGTTCCATCTTCCAGCGGCTCACGACACAGTTTTCTCATGGCGGAGACAGGGGTCCGAAACTCTTGGAGACTGCCAGTTTAACAATTCGATATCACAGCATAGCCTCAGCAGGCGATACTTCAAGTAGTTTCTTAACACGGCGGTTCAGGGTCCCTGAGGGCCCCTTTACATTTCCGCAGACCGCATGCGCTCGCAGAACAACGTTTCGGTCAAGTCAGATTTTTCCTTGTCGATATGAGGGGGATCACGAAAGCATGACGAGGAGAGTAACCTGGGCATAAAGCCCACAGTCTTTTTCGCCCGTCGACGATGTAAAACTGGATGAGGAATGTGCGCTGCCTTGGCGAAGCGCCACCTGCCACACAACTGCGGGAAAGTGGTAATGATATCAGGACCGCTCAGGAACTGATTGGACGCAAAAAGTGTATACCACCATAATCTTCACTCACGTCCTCAACCGGGGAGGCAAGGGACTCAAGAGCCCCGTGGCCGACTTGTAGAGGAGAAACGATGGTGTCTTATACAGAAACCATATATCACCTTTCCCTAAGAGCTCCATGCTGTCTAATGGCTTGCAATTCAATGGCTTATGCCGGTTCAGGCTAACGCATGTTATACCGCTATTTTGCGGTCCATAGGTGTTATGAAGAAACCTTATAAACATTGTTGGGCAGACTACAGATAAACACGGGTGGTCGTTGAAAAAGTGCTTGGCAGGGCAGAGGAGGATTTGAAAAAGAGCGACTTCTTTAGATCGCGTCAGCCGTCAATCACAGGCAATGCGCAGTTGCGTATCCCTCAACGGGAGGCGTTTGCAGCGCTGCAGGACTTCGTGGCAAGCGATACCGACGAGCGAGAGGCCGGTATAGTCCTGCCGGTGGGTTGTGGCAAATCGGGGTGCATAGCGATCGCGCCATTCGCGTTCCAAGCGAACAGAACTCTTGTCATTGCTCCTGGCCTGAGGATCGCTGATCAACTGTACAGGGATTTCGATCCTACACAGCCGGAGATGTTCTACGTGAGAACACGAGTTCTCACGGGACCTCCCTACCCGGAACCTGTCGAGATCCGTGGTACCACGACCAATCGTGGCGATCTCGACGAAGCAGACGTTGTCGTAACCAACATTCAACAGCTCCAAGGCGAAGAGAACCGCTGGATATCCTCACTTCCGGATGACTTTTTCGACCTCATACTCTTTGACGAGGGGCATCACAGCGTGGCGGCGACGTGGGATGCCTTGAAGCAGAAGTTTCGAGGAGCCCAAATCATCAACTTGAGCGCAACGCCGCTGCGTGCTGATGGCCAGCGGATGGCAGGCCGCATCATCTACTCTTACCCAGTGTTTCGAGCGATTCAGGAGGGCTACATCAAGCGCCTGAAGGCTCTTGTGCTAAATCCCCGGACATTACGCTATGTCCGGCGCGAGGACGACCAGGAGATTGAAGTTCCGCTGGAAGAGGTCCGACGTCTGGGGGAGGAGGACGCCGACTTCCGCCGGAGTATTGTGACCTCCACGGAGACGCTGAATACCATCGTGGATGCGTCGATTCGTGAACTTGACCGGATGCGAACTGAGACCGGTGACAACAGGGTCAAGATCATTGCGTCGGCGCTGAACTTCGAGCACTGTCGCCAGATCGTAGAAGCGTATCGCGCACGTGGACGACGCGCCGACTACGTTCACAGCCGTGAAGATTCTGCGGCAAATGACCGCGTACTCTCACGGCTTGAGAACCATGAAATAGACGTTGTCGTGCAAGTACGAAAACGGGGTGAAGGCTTCGACCATCCATACCTGTCAGTGGCAGCAATATTCAGTATCTTCTCCAATCTGTCTCCATTCGTTCAATTCGTCGGGCGCATCATGCGAGTCATTGTACAGCAGGACAGCCAACATCCTCTGAATCAAGGGACTGTCGTCTTCCATGCCGGAGCGAACGTCGCTCGCCGGTGGCAAGACTTTCAGGAATACAGCGAAGCAGACCGGAAGTTCTTTGATCAGCTTCTTCCGGTTGAGGGATTGGACTTCTCTGATTCTGGTGAAATCGCGGTGACTCCTGGCCTGGCAGAAGCAAACACCGTGGACGTTCGGGGGCAATCAGGGCTTACGATTCAGGAGATACCGCTGATTCAGGATGATGCCGAAGCCATGTTGGCCATTCGCACGCTTCAAGAACGCGGCTATTCTCCAGACGCGGTTTACCAAGCAATGGAATTGCAGCCGGTCCCTACTACGCGCGTTCGGCAGCGACAAGCTGCCCGATCTGGCTTGGACATGCGCGTCCGTACTGAGGCCGGACGAATACTGAACGAACGTGGCATCAACGCGGCGGGATTTGATCTTGACCGGAACCGTCGCCGGAGAACTAACTTCGTTGTAGTGAAGGCTGCGATTGATAGGCACGTCGCGCAGGCAGTTGGGCGTGGCGTGGGAGAGCGCGCCGACTTCACTCGTGATGAGCTTGATACCATTGACGGCCGATTCGCGGAACTGTCCGAGGCTGCGCAAAGGGAGGTGTTTGATGCCTAGACCGAAGTCCATCCTACAGAGAGTGGAGATCGATGAGGTCCAGCGAGCGCACAATTGCCAACATAACGCCGCACACCGTCTTGAGCGTGGTGACAAGCGTTTGAAGGTTTGGGATGGCAGGTCGACCGATAAATACTGTGTCCCTTGTGCACTCGACATCATTACCCGAGATATTGCGAAACTCCAGGAACTTGCCGAGCGGCTGCGCGGGTGACTTGACGCCAAGTGGGCGAGACACTGGTCAGGGAGAATGCCTAACGAATAGGCGTTTGTGAGAGTGGCGAAGCGCATTCACACAAACGGCGTGTTGGACGAAGCCGCGTGATTGGAGAAGGCTGAGAGTTTCGATCTTATGGGGATTCAATCACGCGGGGGCTTTGTGGGAGTGTTGACGGTGAGGATCCGGCGGTTCTTGCGGGGAGATTCGGAGGTCGAGATGTGCACGGAGGAGATGTCTCGGAGGATTCGTGCGCCGGAAGGAATTCCGGGGACACCATACTTAACTGATTGGCACTCGGAACAAAGACGACATACCCCTTTCTTCGGGCCTTTATTGCTCGGCCGTGAGCCGAAGGCTGAAACCCGGTCCCGAACGCTGTGCATCGCCGCGGTTCAACATACGGTAACAGACCTCACCGACAGAAGCTCGTGCGGTTCTCGGCATGGACTCAATACACCACAAGAGCTTGTCGGGACAATGGAAAAGCGAAATGCCTCTTTTGTATAAACAGACCTTGAAGAAGTGTCCCCATTTCGGGTAGAATCGGCCTCATTATGGGGACAGCCTTACAAAATCTGAGTTCCACATTGTTCGGCAAGGTACGGTCTTCAGTGCTTGCACTCCTTTTCTGTCATAGTGATGAATCGTTCTACTTCCGGGAAATAGAACGATCCGTCGGTATGGGGCGAGGATCTGTCCAACGTGAACTGACAAATCTTGTCAATACCGGACTCGTGATACGGCGCAAACGAGGAAACCAGGTCTTCTATCAAGCCAACGTTAAATCGGCAATTTTTTCTGAACTCAAGTCCATGATGATCAAGACCGCCGGGGTCGCCGATGTGCTTCGAGAAGCATTGATTCCTTTGACGGAGAAGATAACAACGGCGTTCATCTATGGTTCCTTGGCAAAAGGCACTGAGACTGCCGACAGTGACGTGGATGTTCTAATTATAGGAGACGTGAAATTCGCCGAGATCGTTGACCTACTCGGGATTGCTCAGGAATCTATCGGGCGCGAAGTAAACCCATCCGTCTATCCGGTGAAAGAGTTCATTGCCAAGGTCTCGCAGGGGCATCACTTTGTCGCCTCACTCATCGGAGAGCAGAAAATCTTCCTCATCGGAGACGAGGATGTCTTTGGAAAACTGGTTGAGAAACGGTTGGCTTGTTGAACACCAAGCCACGTCCGCGGAGATCGCCGAGCTACTTGCGATAGTGGATCGAGACCTTGCTGATTGCCGGGTAGAGGCTCTCAGTCCCGACTGGAGGCTCAATATAGCCTATAATGCCGCTCTCCAGGCATCAACCGCGGCACTAGCGGCTTGTGGATACCGCGCCTCCAGAGAGGCTCATCATTACAGAGTCATTCAAAGTCTCGTTCTGACCGTCGAGGCGGATACCGGGCTGGTGAGACAGTTCGATCTGTTTCGAAAGAAGAGGAACGTCGGGGGATATGAGCGGGCCGGGACGGTATCGGATGAGGAAGCGAAAGAGATGATTGTCCTGGCCGAGCGAATCCGACACGAAGTGACGAAATGGCTTGAGTCCCACCATCCCGAATTTCTTCCGGAGTAATGAAATGGACGAACCGGCGGAAGATGACCTGGACATCCGTGGTGTGGAACAAGCTGTTCTCAATGGACAGGTCACACGCACGGAAAAGAGCGACCTCCGTGGAACAAAATACACTATTGAAGGCAATGCGGTGGATCAGAGGACTTCCGTGGCCGTGGTTGGGCGGTTTACCAACACCGGGCGCTATTTGGTGATCACCGTCTATGAGATTATCAATTGAAGGGTGCGCATTATGTACGGTTATCGCTGCGAGTACTGTGACGGGACGGTTGAACCACGCAACGTAAGGCGTGAGGCATTCAAGCACAAAAATGGATTCATCATCCTGGAAGATATAACCGTAGGCGTCTGCAATGTCTGCGGAAACCGGTATTATTCCGCAGACATTCTTCATACTGTACAAGAAATCGCCACAGGACTGAAAGTCCCGGAACGAATGGAGGAAGTCCCCGTAGCTCACGTATCATAGCGAATCGAGTCCTGCATTGCTTATTGACGTATTCCCTTCTCGCGTATTCCCTGCCGCGTGAAAAATCCTGTATTATCGTTTCGGATTCGGGGGTGACGGCACTGAACAAGAACAAGGGGGCATGTCGTCTCCTGACTCACCTCGGACATGCTTGCCGGCCATGGGAAGGAGGAACATGCCACCTTCTCGGGTCCATTCTTGGCCGTCCTTTGGGCGGGAGTACGAATTGCGGATGAAAGACCTCTTGGCGGGCATTGCCGCGGTGTAGTCGTTCACCGCGAAAAAGAAAAGGATGCATCCCGCGCAGAACGCGGGACGAAGACGCCTCCACGACACAAAGGCACCGAGAAGAATAGCAGGAACGACGGCAGTGCAGGGCTTGCCGTATCCGTGACGGGTCCGGGCACCGTCTTGACGAGGGCCGGCCGAGCGTACGTTTCGATGCTGAAGCTCCATGAGCCAAGAAAGCGCCCCTCTCTATCTCGTTTAACCGGCATCGCCATCCCTAAACTTCGTAAGGATAGACCGGATCAACGGTTTCAGAGCCGGCAAATCATGGCTGACAACCTGCCAAACAATGTCGAGATCGATGTCGAAGTAGTCATGCACGAGTACATGACGCATACCAATGATCTTTGACCACGGGATTTGGGGGTTTTGGTCCCTAACATCATGGGAAAGTGACCGTGCGGCTTCTCCGATGACTTGAATGTTTCGAGTCATCCAACTCTGAATCAATTCCTCACGGCGAAAAGAATCCTCTCCTTGGAGCGAATACTTCTCTATCCTTTCAACGGCATCGAGAATATCCTGCAATCTTTCCCGGTCATCTCTCATAACGGCACTGCTTCCTTCAGCACCCGTTCTCGAATCCGCCGCTTCAACCCTTTTTCGGTGACCAAATCCACTTTGACACCCAGCAGCGAATTGAGATCAGACCACAGTCCCCCAAGATCAAGTAAACTCCGACCAGGCTCCATGTCTACGAGGAGGTCAATATCGCTCTGCTCATCGGCGTCTCCGCGTGCAACGGACCCGAAGACTCGAACGTTCTTCGCCCCGTAGCCGTCTGCGATCCGTAGGATCTCAGATCGTTTCTCTTTCAATTGGTCAAGCCGGTTCATTGCTCACGCTCTCCGATTTCGGTATGATTCACGCGGTGCCGCCTCCAGTATACCTCGAAACGCTCCCAAGGGCGAAACGAAAGCATGCGGAGGAGTCAAGTTCCGGGGCTCGGCCAATCGATACCAGTTCAAAGTTCCTCCCTTTGGGCTTCCTTAACCTGGGCGATGTAGACCTGGAGGGTCTTGTTATCTTTGAGTGGAAGAAAAAGTCGAGAAAAGGGCTCATGCTGCTTTTTTCGGAGCCGTTCCCAGCCGTCCGCGATGCGGGAACGTGAAATCCAGTCGACCGACCTTCTCCTGCTTGACACGAACCGGTTCATCAGCCACCATGAAAATGGAGGCCGAGCGCTGTGAAAGAGGCTTCAAAAAGGTCGATTCAGCTGCGGCAAGAGTACGCAAACGTAAATGAAACGAAAGCTCTACATCGAAACGACAATAATCAGTTACTTGACCGCGCGGACGAGCAGCAATCCAGTTGTTGCGGGGCGGCAAGCATTGTCGCGTGAGTGGTGGGAACATCGACGGGCGGCCTTCGATTTGGTTATTTCGGAGTTGGTTTTCGAGGAGGCAAGAGCCGGTGACCAAGAAGCCGCCAAACGCAGACTGGATTATATTTCGGATATAGACTCACTGCACATTTCAGATGAAGCCGTCATGCTTGCAGAAGCACTCGTAAACGAAGGGCCTATTCCGAGAGAATATGGTGAAGATGCGCTACATATTGCGCTCTGCGCAGTCAACGGCATTGACTTTCTCGTCACATGGAATTGCAGGCATCTTGCCAATGCTTTTCTCCGGCGTAACATTGAAGCCGTAGTTGAAGCAAGAGGCTATCGTTGCCCCGTGATTTGCACTCCGGAAGAACTCATGGAGGAATGATCATGTTCAAGGATCCCATTGTCGAAGAGGTGAGAGCTGCACGTCTGAGACATGCGGCACGGTTCGACTACGATCTACGGAAAATTGCAGAAGATTTGAGAAGCAAGGAACAACAAAGCGGGCGCAAGATTGTCGCATTTTCTCCCAAACCGGTGAGGCCTTGTGATATCCCTATGCATGAAGATTCAGAGCCCGCGTTCGATTCACGACTGCACGACGAGGGAAAGGCTTGACTTATTGTGGATCTCCGCCCGGTCTTGTTATACCCCGTCAACAGATCAAGCCAAAGACGGTTTGTTTACGATACGTTGGAATTCACGCAATGAGCCAAGAGCAGATTTGTATCACTGCTATGTGGCGGATGAAGGCGTTCAGATTCACTGCGCGTATCCATCGGGGTAATCACCGGTAGAAGACCGGTTCAGGCTGGAAGGAGGCAAGCGTGGATCGCCGATTCGGGTTTGCAATGATTGTGAGTGTAATGATCGTACCGGCGGTGGCCGGCCTGCTTTCGGCCGGCCCGGTCCAAGTAATTGAGAATTCAATCGGCATGCAGTTTGTGCGGGTGCCGGCCGGGGAGTTTCTAATGGGCAGCGACGAGTCGCCCGAGTCGCTGGCCATTGATTATCCGAATTATTCACGTGAGCGCCTCGTTAAGCTCAAGGACGAGGCGCCCGTTCATGCCGTTCGTATCACCCGTCCCTTCTATCTCGGAAAATTCGAAGTGACCGTAGGGCAGTTTCGGAAATTTGTCGAGACTGCCGGCTACAGGCCGGAGTCTGAGGCGGACGGCACAGGCGGTTACGGTTACAATGCGGCTTATGATCCGGCGACAACGAAGCGGGGAGATGCCTTTGAGGGCCGAGATCCTCGGTATTCTTGGCGCAATCCGGGTTTTCAACAAACCGATGATCATCCGGTCGTGAATATTACCTGGAACGATGCGACGGCCATGGCCGAGTGGCTGAGCCGTGTGGAGGGCAGGCGGTATCGTTTGCCGACCGAGGCGGAATGGGAATTCGCCTGCCGGGCGGGAACGAAGACCCGTTATTACAACGGAAATTCACCTTCCACTCTATCCGCAATCGCCAACACCTTTGACGCCGCAGCGGCTCCTTACTGGCCGCGATGGAAAGATTTCGCGCGGGCAGAGGACGATGGCACGGCTTTTACCGCGCCTGTGGGAAGTTTTTCGCCGAATGCCTTTGGTTTGTACGACATGCTCGGCAATGTCTGGGAGTGGGTTTCAGACCGGTATGGTGAAACCTACTACGCAGAATCGCCTTTGGTTGACCCGACCGGCCCGGCATCCGGTCGCCGGCGCGTGCGCCGGGGAGGCTCCTGGCACACCTGGTCGCTTTACGCACGAAGCACCTTTCGCAACTGGAACACTCCGCAGACCCGATACACGCTGGTCGGCATGCGCCTCCTGATAGAGGCTGAACCGACCGGCGGGCAATGAAGCCTACGGGGTCAGGTCTTGTATCTTGAACTTAATCGTGGTCTGGAAAGGAACTCAGCAGAGAGTCTGAGAATTCCTTATCTGCGGGAACGGCCGGCGAATCACCCTGCGGAGAGCTTGTCGGCCGGTGTCTTCTGGGTGAACAGACATTTCTGAAGCAGCTATCACCGTCTCTGAAGGAGAAATCCGCCGTTACCGGAATCCCTCGCGCGTCCGGCGGCTTGCCGTCCGCACCATGGCCAATCACGGAAGGCCTGACCGCAACATGTGCAGTTGCGCTTGATCAGCATCGAATATGAGGGTTCATTTCGATGACATTGAGTCCTTGGACGTCTGTCAGATAATTGACCATCATTCCTTCGAGATTGTGAACGGAACCCAAGAACACTATCCCGGCTTCATCCTCTGACAGCGTTTGGGCTATTACTTGTCCAATGACCCTATTGCGCGTCAGTAGATATACCGATTGTCCTCCGATCTCCTCGGCAGACATCGTTTCCCCGGTTCCTTCCTTTCGTAGTATTTCAGCCTCAGTCTTGTTCCATGCCGTCAGCAACTGTTGTTCCTCACACGGGACGAGACTTGTTCCTACATCGGCCAGCTTTAGCAACATCTTTCTGTTTGGTCCGTCAGGCATCTTGTAGATTTCGTTTAAAGCTTCGGACACATTTTCCGGCGGGATGACGATCAGCCTATTGTTAAACGTGAATACACCTTCGTAATACATCTTCTCGGGCATAGGCTGAAGCGAATCAATAGAGTCTTGTATTTCAGCCCACAGTGCTTCATTGGACGGGCCCTTCCTTCCTGCTCGGTCGTCCGCATGGAGGATATTGAAATAGTATAATGGTAGTCGCGCCATTCGGTTTCTCCCGTATGGATGCATGATCGGAAATCCATATTATGGCATCTGAACGAAGGGAAAGAAACCCGCTTCCCGATTTTCCCCCTTGTACTATTTCCTCGTCTTCTTGTAGTACCGTGCAGATTTCTTCGGAAATTGGCTCCTGAATTTGGGTTTGGATGTGCCCGGCGTCCTGGAACCGGGAGCAAGGTCCGGACCCTCAGCGTACAAGACCTGACCATACCATGCTCACAGGCGGAGGTTAGGCCGCTCGATTTGCCTCATTTTCGCCCGACGGTATTGGCTGGGAAGTACGCCGACCGATCTTTTGAACGCGGAGGTGAAATGACTGAACGAATTGTAGCCTACGGACGAGGCGACCTGAGTGACGCTCATGTCGCCTGTTTCCAGGAGCTGTCTCGCTTTTTCCATGCGCAGTTTACGAACATAACCGAAAACGGTTGTCCCGAAAAGCTCACGAAAGCCGCGCTTGAGCTTGAAATCGTTCAAGCCTACCTGCCGGGCAAGCGCTACCAATGCCGGCGGGTCTGCAAACTCCGCCTCAAGAATCTCGCGTGCTTGGTGAAGACGTTCCAGGTCGACCGTCCCATGCAGTGCGCTTTCTCGTGGAATTCTTTCCGACAGTTCTTCGATCTGACAAGCGAGTATCTCCAGAGCCTTCGCTTCCATGAAGAGTCGTCGAGCCGATCCTTCGTAAGAGCACCCGAACATCTGATGAGCGAGGCACTCAAGGACGGGAGACAATGTCTTCCGAAAGGCAAGACCCGCGGAATCCCAAGGCAGCAACGTTTGACCGACCGACGGTAACAAGTGAACAGCGTATTCCTCAATGAGCCGGGGAAAATATTCCCTCTTGATCTTAAGACTGACCATCTTGAGCCTTTGGCCGCCGGCTAACGTCAAGCTTGTCTTCCCATGATAACTGCCGGCAACATTGAGACCGGCATGAAGCCGCGTCTCGGCAGAGCGTCCACTGCCGTCCGCAACAGCTCTGCCACACGAACCGTGCGTGATCAAACCAAACGCTACTACCGGTTCGTGTCTCTCCGTAGTTATCGCAACATCCTCGTCTACATAAAGATCTATCAGGAAGATCATGATGCCCGATCTGAAATAATGCCCTTCAAAGCTCCCGTGCGATGATTCGTCGGTAAACAGGGCGGAGATCCACCCGTGATTCCCGAAGTCTCGGTCGCCTCCCCACTTGACCCGACTACTCCCACGGATCATCTCTTTCCACGAAATCTCCCGATATAGGCCGTTTGATTTCATTGCCGTCATCTCCGGCTCTCGAATTTCAGGAGGTCCCATTCCCGCACCGCTCGTCGCGGGTATTCTCTCCCGGTGATAAGCGAACATGTAGCAAGTATAAAACATAGCATCTTCCCGGGTGGTCATCAACATAGGTAAGAAATAATCCGTCCAAGAGAAAAAATGATCCGGCAATCGACAGTTTCATATCCTTACATAATTTATACTTTCAGTTTCTGTGGTACACGGATTATCACGGTCTTTTCTAGGAGTTGCCATGCGTAAGCTTCTTGTGCTCGCTATTATTGGCATAGCAGTCTTGGTGTGCGGACTCTATTTCATTCACGTCCGATCCCGCCATTCAACGATTTCGTTTCGTACGGCGCCGGTGGAGCGAGGTTCCATAGTCAGTGTGGTGTCAAGCACCGGAATCGTCAATCCCGTCATGACCGTAAAGGTCGGCGCGGAGGTTACGGGAAAGATAAAGGAGCTTCATGCCGACTTCAATTCAGAAGTCACGGAAGGTCAGTTGATCGCCAGAATCGACCCCGAGCCATTCGAGGCGCGTGTGAGTCAGGGAAAAGCCGATCTCAAAATAGCTTTGGCAGATGTTGAAATCAGGAAGGCCGCGGTGGAAAAAGCGAGAGCCGATCTGGAAAATGCAAAATCAGGGCTGACGGCAAGTGCGGCGCAGAGCGAAAAAGCTCGGGTCGCCGCCGCTGATGCGAAGCGCGATCTGATGAGAAAGAAAGCCCTTCACGGGAGTCAGTCCATTTCGGTGCGGCAGTTGGAGCAAGCAGAAGCCGCCCACGACGAGGCCGTGGCGCAACTGAATTCGGCAGAGGCTCAGCGAGAGGCGCAAATCAGTGCAATCAGGTCTCGTGATGCCGCACTCAAGATGGAGTTGGCCCAGCTCGTCCATGCCGAGGCGCAGGTGGAGCATCGCAAAGCCGCTCTGAATGACGTAACGATAGAGCTTGATCATACGGCCATCAGGTCACCGGTCAACGGCGTCGTCATATCCCGGGAGATGGACCTCGGCAAACCGTTGTGTCACGGATGCAAGCTCCCACCCTTTTCATCATTGCGCAGGACCTGAGGAAGATGCAGGTTGAGACAAGTGTGGATGAAGCGGATATAGGCCGGATTTGTGTCGGTCAGCCTGCGTCGTTCACGGTGGACGCGTTTCCGGGGAAGAAGTTCTCAGGCATTGTGGATCAGGTCCGAAAAGCTCCCAACACGCTCCAAAATGTGGTCACGTATACGGTTGTCATATCAACCGACAACTCCAATCTGACATTGCTGCCGGGAATGACGGCTACGGTGCGTGTGCTGGTCAAGAAGTTTGAAAACACGCTGAAAGTCCCCAACACCGCCTTGAGGTTTCGGCCTCCCACGGCCGGCTCCGGATCCGGCCAAACCTCGGCGGCCAGCGGCGGGGCAAGGTCCGCACGGGAGCGCTTGGAGGGGTTGATCAAAGCACTCGACATGACGGAAACGCAACAAGCCAAGATACGGTCTCTTTACAAGGAAGCAAAACAACAAGTAGTTGCGCAAATGGCGATGGGCGCAAGCGCCTCGGACAAACAAGCTGCAATTCAGGCTGCGCGTCAACGGATGCAGAAGGCTATCGAATCGATGCTCACGCCAAGTCAGAAAGAGAAGCAGCGATATCTCCTGGCCCAACGTCGCATAGCCGAAAAGAAACCGGGGCGGGTGTGGGTGAAGGGTAAGGACGGAAAACCTAAGGCTGTCGACATCATCATCGGAATTTCCGACGGTTCCTATACTCAGGTGGTTTCGGGAGATCTCCAAGAAGGCCGGGAAGTGATCGTCGGCATAAGCAAGGCTCGCGCGACAAAGGCGGGCTGAGGTCCAAAGAATGAAAGACGTCCTAATTCGGACCGAAGGGCTCAGCAAAGAGTACCGACTCGGGGATCAGCTCATCATTGCGGTTAACAACGTCACGATGTCCATCGAGAGAAGCGAATTTGTTGCCGTCATGGGTCCGTCAGGCTCGGGGAAGTCCACCTTCATGAATCTCTTGGGCTGCCTGGATGCTCCTTCCAGCGGCCGTTACTTCTTGGACGGGAAAGACGTTCTTGCTCAGAGTCCCCATGAAAGGGCACGAGCTCGCATCGACAAGATCGGATTCGTGTTTCAGAATTTTAACCTTCTGGCGAGGACTTCCGCACTGAAAAATGTTGAATTACCGCTCAAATATTCCCGGTATCCGCGTCGCGAGCGGGGAGATTTGGCAAGACGGATGCTGGGATTAGTGGGCTTGGCGGATCGAGAGCACCATATGCCTGCTCAACTCTCCGGTGGACAACAGCAGAGAGTTGCAATAGCCAGAGCTTTGGTCAATTCTCCCTCAATCATCTTTGCCGACGAGCCGACAGGAGCTCTGGACACGAGGACCGGTCTGGACATCATGGGTCTTTTTCAACGCCTCAACGCAGAGGGAATCACCGTAGTCCTTGTGACCCATGAACCCGAGATCGCACAGTTTGCCGGCCGCGTGCTGCGATTTCGAGACGGCCGGCTTGTGGAAGACGCTCGAACGGAGAATGTCCTGAACGCAGCGCAAATACTTGAGAGGTCCGTTACTGAAGGAGAGAGGTTCAATGAATTACTTTGACTCACTGTTGACGGCTCTTTCAGCACTGCGGATGAATTTGATGCGCAGCGTGCTTACTACGCTTGGCATCATTATCGGCGTAGCTGCCGTGATTATCATGGTTTCCATTGGGGCGGGGGCGCAAGCGAGGATGAATGAAGTTATCAGCAGCCTTGGTTCCAACCTCCTGATAATCATACCGGGAGCAGGAGTTACCGGCGGAGTTCGACTCGCCTCAGGAACCATTCCCACGCTCACCGAAGATGACGCTCAAGTGTTGGAAAACGATATAGAGGAAGTGAGGATTGCAGCACCTATGGTCCGAGACAGGGTGCAGGTGGTAGCCGGTAACGTCAATTGGAACACAAATGCATACGGAACGACCCCCGAAGGGCTGGAGGCACGAGAATGGAAGATAGCCGAGGGACGCGGCCTAACCGTAGAAGACGTCACGGCATCGGCAAAGGTTGCTGTTCTGGGTGCTACGGTTGTCGACCAGCTCTGTCCGGGTCAAAGCCCTATGGGCATGGCGCTTCGCATCCAGAAAGTGCCGTTTGAGGTGGTGGGAGTCCTGGCCGGCAAAGGTCAGACACCTATTGGGACAGATCAGGACGACGTCATTTTTGTCCCCATCACGTCGGCAAAGAAGAGGCTGATGGGCGGGCGTGAGTTCGGTGGGAAGGTTGTGAGTACGATCGTAGTGAAAATGCACGATTGGGCTCCGGTGAACGAAACCGTGGATTACGTTCGTGCGCTGCTCCGCCAACGGCATCGGCTCTTACCCGATCAGCCGGATGACTTCTCCATTCGGAACCTGGCCGAGTTCCTGAACGCACGAGCAAAGTCCGAGCGTACGATGTCCTTGTTGCTTGCCCTCGTCGCGTCGGTGTCGTTGGTGGTGGGAGGAATCGGCATCATGAACATCATGTTGGTTTCCGTGACGGAACGTACGCGAGAAATCGGTCTTCGTATGGCAATAGGGGCTGAAGGCCGCGATATTCTTCAGCAGTTCCTCATCGAGTCCACAGCTCTGTCCGCTCTCGGCGGCATGATCGGGATTGGACTGGGCTTGGGAGGAACAATAGCCATCGGAGCTCTCGGCCAGTGGCCCACAGTCATAAAGGGCAATTCAATACTCTTAGCATTTGGATTTTCCGCGCTGGTCGGTATCTTCTTCGGATTCTACCCTGCCCGAAAGGCGTCTTTACTCAATCCCATAGAAGCGCTCCGGTACGAATAGATCCTTCGGCGGACTGGAATGTCCGCCCCGGTGCGCCGGTGAGCATACTCAAACTGAGAGGGAGTCCGGCTTGATATGGGGATCTTCATCAAGTACTTTCTCACCTCGTCAAAAGCACCAGCCGGCGATGGGGTCTTTTCGATACGTCGATATCAAGGGCACAATATTGATTTCTTATTGCCGCGCTGACTGCTCTCACAGAAAAGGGGCATGCTGATTTATTGGGGTACATTCTTGGCCGTCCGCGAGGCCGGAGCGTGATTCCTTGATGAAAGGCCTCTTGGCCCGCATTGCCGTGGTTACGTATATGGTAACAGACCTCGACGACAAAAGCTCGTGCGGTTCTCGGCACGGACTCATGTTACGGCGTGTGCCTGTGGGAACAACAGCAAAGAGGAATGTGCCCTCTTCACTGCCAATCAGGATCTGATGATATCCCGGGTGGCGGTCTTGAATGCCGTTTCCTTTAGGACTATCATCGAAGCGGTGATTGATATCCTGAGCAGTGGGCTCAATACCCCCGTTCAATGAGTAGGTTGAGAACCTTGGCCTACCACCGGATAGTACTACAGAGGGGAGAGAATATGCTTGAAAAGGAGTTGCAGAAGTATTTTGGATTCAATTCATTCAGACCCGGACAAAGAGACGTTATCTCAAGAATAGCAGAGAACCGGTCCGCAGCCGCGATCTTTCCCACGGGGGCCGGGAAATCGCTCTGTTACCAGCTTCCTGCCATGATTCTGCCCCACATGACCATAGTGGTATCCCCGTTGCTCGCCCTGATGAAAGACCAGATTGACTTTCTGGTGAGGAATCATATTCCGGCAGCGCGTCTCGATTCTACCCTAACCAGAGAGGATTATGACGACATCCTCAGGAGAGCAAAGAATGGTGAGTTGAAAATATTGATGATTTCGGTTGAACGATTCAGAAATGAGCGCTTTCGCTCTCATCTTCAGAGAATGAATATCTCTTTGCTCGTTGTCGATGAAGCACACTGCATCTCGGAATGGGGGCACAATTTTCGCCCTGAATATCTGAAGCTGCCTGCTTACAGAAAAGAATTCGGCATTCAACAGGTGTTGTTATTGACCGCCACGGCGACGAAGCAAGTCATAGAGGATATGTGTGTCAAGTTTGAACTGCCGAGAGAGAACGTCACCGTCACAGGATTTTATCGCAGCAACCTCTTCCTACAGGTTACACCGGCTTCCGAATCTCAAAAGAAAGAGCGTTTACTTCAGCGCATCGGCGAATCTCCCAAAGCTCCGACCATAGTATATGTCACTCTGCAAAAGACCGCCGAGCATGTGTCGGATTTTCTTACCACCAACGGCATTTCGTCCTTTCCATATCATGCAGGAATGAAAACTGAAGAGCGGGAGCGGATTCAGAATGAATTTCTTGCCGGAAAAACGGCCTGCGTCGTTGCAACCATTGCTTTTGGGATGGGGATAGACAAGAAAGACATCCGGCGGGTGATTCATTACGATTTACCGAAGTCCATAGAAGGCTACAGCCAGGAAATTGGGCGATCCGGAAGAGACGGCGAGACGGCGTTTTGCGAAGTATTGGCCAACAGAGAAAACGTCAGTGTGCTGGAGAATTTTATCTATGGAGATACTCCGGAAGATCAACCCATTAACAACATGCTCCGGAGAATACGGGAGAATAGGGGCCCGCTGTGGGAAGTCAGATTAACCAGCCTTTCTTATGACCTGAACATCAGAATGCTTCCCTTGAAGACCTTGCTTGTTTACCTGGACATGGAAGGAATTATTCGCCCAAAGTATACGTACTCTGAGGAATACTTATTCAGATATCTCGCAGAGCCTTCATTCATCACAAACAAATTCAACGGAGAGCGCAGAGACTTTGTAGAGGAGATCTTTCATAATTGCCATACCAAGAAGACCTGGACGTATGTGAATATGGCTGGAATTCTTCAGCGTTATGCCGAGCCGACCGGCAACGGGTCATTGTTGCTTTGGATTATTTCTCGGAGAAAGGTTGGATTGAACTCCAATCCAGGCAAACAATAGAAGTTTACGAGATCTTGAGTCGTGATTTCGATGTTAATACAATAGGAAGAAAGCTGTGGGGACTTTTCAAGTCAAGGGAGGAGCACGAAATACAACGGATACACAACACGGTCGATTTCTTTGAGAGCAATTCCTGTATCAGCAAAAGACTTGCGCATTACTTTGGAGAAGATCTCAAAAGGGACGTAACCGTTCAGCGGGAAGCTCATACGAGTACCGGAGCCGGGAGTCCGTTTCGGTGAGCTTCTACCGATTGGATCAAGAATTGGAAGGGGTTTCTCTTCTGGAGAATGCAGGTTCTTTCGGCAGTCAAGAGTCGAGCGGTCAGGAGTTCTCCTTCGTCGGACTGGTTTCCGAAGCAGATCTTTCGCCACTGTACAGCAGGGCGAACTGCTCGCTCTGCGGAGTTGTTGGTTGGTTCTACTCCTTCGTACTCGATGAACGTGAACAGGCCGTCCCAGTGGTTCAATAGGCTTTTGGCGGCTTTCCTGACATCATAATCGGAGCTCTGCACGTACTGCTGGAGTTGTTCATTCGAGCTCTGACGGGGACCGATTTCAAGACGAGGGTCTTCCTGTCCAAATCTCCTCGCTTGAACGCATGCCAGAGCGCGAACATTCGGCCTGTCTCGGAAAGCATCCACGTAGAAAATTTCACCGCATCAGGGCTTCTGCAGGCATGCTTGATTCCCTTGATGGGTCTGATGATATGCGCCCAGCAGAATTGCCGGACGCCGTTGTGAAACGCCTTATAGGCCGAGTACATGTCCGAGCACAGAATTCCCTTGTACTCCTTGCCCAGGATCTCTTTGCACGAAATACAACGGATACATGTTGAGGACCGGCTGTTTCGGCAGCGACTGATTTGCCTTTTCATGGACGGGTGCGAGGGATTCGGAGACCTCCTGATGGAGCTTGCAGACTGATCCGAGACAGATTTGAGGACCTTTGCCCCCCGAGATGCGGCTCGCTATGAGAGGCGTGACGACGACCCAGAGCCAGCGCCTTTGAGAGCAATTCCTGTATCAGCAAAAGACTTGCGCATTACTTTGGAGAAGATCTCAAAAGGGACCGTTGTGGACACTGCTCATATTGTAGGGCCGGCCGGGCTGTCATTCAGCATACACTTGAGTTGCAACCTCTTGGCACATTCCGTCTCCGCGATCTGACGGGGGAATTCATCAAAGTGGCGGGGGATCGTTATTCAACGCTGAACGCCGCCAAGTTTCTTTGTGGCATTTCATCCCCATTGCTGACGAAACTGAGCGCAAAGAAGCTCGCTCACTTCGGCATACTTGAAAAGTATCCGTTCTTGGAGGTGAAGGAATGGGTCGATAACCATGGAAGGGATGAGGCTTGACATATGTGGATTTGACGGTCTAAGCTGCTGAGAATGGCACGGAGAGCACGCATTCACTATCCGGGCGCTGTGTATCGTGTGATGCTACGAGGGATCGCCGGCCGGGATATGGCCATGGCACACTGGATGGTGTCCGGAGTGGAAGGCCTACCAAAGGGAGTTAGCCGAGAAAGGCCATGCAAAGACATCGTAATCTCTGAGCCAAGGCTGAGAGTCCCAAGATCAATGCAACGTTCAAAAGATGGGAGTGCCCTCTTTTATGAGTTGCCCCGAATCATGGGACCAGGCACAATCCTCGCGTCCGGTCCCGGAGCGACATCGCCTGAATGCCATGTCATGCGGTGTGAAGACCGGACTCCGTGCCTTGCACGGGTCACTCTCGTGAATGTCAGGACAGTGCATCATGACCGGCCTCTCCACCAAAAACCCTCCTCGTAACGTCACGCGCATGGATCTCGACTCCAAGAGAGACCACGCATGGGTCGTCACATTGCAGCGTAAAGGGGCGATCATAGTGAAACGATTCGCTGACGGCGTCTATGGTGGAAAGCGAAAAGCACTGAAGGCTGCCGTCGAGTATCGCGACTCCTTTCTCGCCCGGGACAAGCCATTTGATCATCAGATCTGGATTCGCACCCGGCTCAGGAAGAACAATAAGTCCGGCATTCCCGGTGTTGGCCGCTATGAGGTCGTGGACAATCCCGATAATGGACGCGTCCGTGCGCACTGGGTTGCCTCGTGGCACGACGAGCATGGTGCGAGCCGTAAGCGCAAGTTTTCAATCACACGCTATGGCGAGGAGGAAGCAAAACTCCTTGCCATGGCAGAGCGCAACTACCAGCTCAAGCGTGTGTGTGCCATCAACGCGGCTGCTCGTGGGGCCGGCCCTCCTGATCAGGCGAGGATTTGGCAAGCGAGCCGGGTGGAAGAAGGTCGTGATGGTGAAGGCGACGGAAAGAGCCGGGAGGGAAATGGGGGCCGTAAGCGTGAAAGCGAAGAGACGGTTCAGGTCGTTGAAGCGACCATTGACGAACACGGCACTGTAAAACTCCTTGAGCCGGTGGATTTACGATCCACTCGACGTGCCCTCGTAACCATATTTGCCGAGAAACGGGAGCACCCTCGGGCTGAGGGTTAGCGCTTGGTCCGGCACTAGACTAGGAAAAGGAAAAGGGTCAGGCTTGACTTATGTGGATTGCCGCCGCATCTTGTTATACCCTGTCAGCAGTTCAAGCCAAAGACGGTTTCTTTACGCTACGTTGGAATTCGTACACATGAGCCAAGAGCAAATTTGACCCTCTAACTTTTCGCCCAACCGAGAACACTGCTCTATAGGCCGGCACATCTGATGGCCGGGTCGAAGGGATCGTAGTCCGGATTCAGATGCTGGTTGATCGCCTGCCAAGTCCGTTCCATGAGTTGCGGCACATCGTTCACGGTGAGCCCCTCCGTGACGATCGGGTCACCGATGGTCAGCGTGACGTGGCCCGGCCTGAACAGAAGCTTCTTCTTCGGCATAATCTTGAAAGCCCCGTTGCATGTGACCGGAAGAATCGAAATCCCCGTCTGGACAGCCATCATGAACGCCCCCTTCTTGAAGGGATGCAAAAAACCGTCCGGAGTTCTGGTTCCTTCAGGATAGATTAATACCGACCAGCCGCCCCGCAGTTTGTCAGTGCTCTCCTGGAGAGTTTTCACGGAGCGATCCCTGTCGGAGCGGTCCAGACAGATCGCGCCGGTGGCGCCGAGCGCCCGGCCGAAAAGTGGTATCTTGAGGAGTTCCCTCTTTATTACCCACCTGAAAGGAGTGGGAAGGCAGACAAACAGAGCGAGGATGTCTGCGAAACTCTGGTGGTTGGGGGTAATAATGTATGACTCACCGGGAACGACCTTTTCTGCTCCGGCAAGTGAGAAACTCACTCCCATGAATTTCGCCACCGCCCGGTTCCACGCACGGCCTATCCGGTACGTCGAGAATCCGGATCCCGGAATCATACCTGCGATGATCAGGACGGGAGCCAGCAAGATGGTCATCAGCGCCATTCCCACCCATGCGAGAATCAGCCTCGGTAACAATCGGATGTCGAATCGCAAAACCAACTCCTGATGCTGAATTTTGGTGATGGCCGCGCCGGCCGGAATTGTGCTTCGGTCTTTCCCTTTTGGAGGTCTTCAGGTTCACTGAACAGTCGCGGGCCGGTTCTTCCGACCCGAAAAAGCCGATTGCGCTTCTCCGTAAGACCAAAGAGGCCCGGGACCGTCGTCATGTTGATGAAAAAGTCTATCCCACACTCTTGTTGAGCATACAGCGTCATACAGCCTACGGTCAAGTCCAACGATCCTGGCGGCCTTTAGCCCAACACAGACCGGTAGAAAAGGCAATGGGGTCACGTAGTGTTTTGACTCATCTTGGACATCGTGTGAGCACCGGTACATATCACGGTTATTACGCATTCAATATCCGGGGGCTTGGTACCCGGTGATGAACAGGGGCAGACTCCGTGAAGTAATTTTCCGCGGGCGGTTGGATTGTCGCGGTTCTATCGTTCACCGCGAAAGAGAATAGCGGGAAAGAGTGCAGTGAAGGACTTGCCGTATCGGTGACGAGTCCGGGCACCGTTTTAACGAGATCCAACTGAGCATGCGTCTCGCTGCTGAAGCGCCATTAGCCAAGAAAGCGACCGTGTAAACCGCCGACCAAATCCTTAGTGTCTAGATGCCATTGTGGTTGAATTTCTTGTTGAAAGCGAGCGTGATGTCGCGATGAACGTTTCCGCCGCGATTCAAAAGGTGGTAACAGACCTCACCGACTGAAGTTCTCGCGGTTCTCGGCACGGACTTGTGTCATCACTAGAGCTTGTCGGAACCACGGAGGCGAGAAATGTCCCCTCTTCTTCCTTTTTTTCAAAACAGCGGACGGGACACAAGCCAAAGACGGCTTCTTTACGATACGTTGGAATTCGTACACACGAGCTAAGAGTAAATTTGACCCGGCACCCTTTCAGCGAGTTGTGGACTATCATGTCCCCCTTGGGCAACTTTTTCCCGGTCTGCGCAGTCTCATCGACGTTAGCACTTGGGATTCTGTTGCTCGTGATAACCACTGATCGAATGCGATCGTGTGATTACCTTTTTTTCCCAATTGAGGCCGTACGACTGATAGCGCTTAAGTGACTTGTCCCGGGTCCATTGCTGTGAATACTCTCCACCATGATGCTTGGGGAATCTGCAACTCTCTGATTTCTCTAACCTAGATGTGATCGTGAGTCACGCCGGCAACCTGAAGGAGTCCGTGGCCGGTTGAAATGGCACGGTAGTTGCTCATTAGTGGCACGTTTTTACATACCATGCACGGCGAGAAGTTCTGCAAGTGCAAGGTAAATGATGCAGAACTATCGACCTCCTTCCACTCATTGAAGGACCGGCGGCAGATTGCAGGCCACCGGCTCCACTGGAAATTCAACTGCGCGTGGTCCGTCATTCTCCATGGGCAGAGCATCTCCCTGAACAATGACGGCACAATCCACGTTGGATCGCCACAACCACCAACAGCTTGAGGAGGCAACATGTACGAGTTTGAGAAGTTCAGGGCAACCTATCACGAGGAAATCCGGCAGTTTCCCCTGCACATGATAGGGGGATTCAGCGGAAACGAAATCATTGGCTGGGGCGCTGTAAGAATGACGGGAGAGCAGTGCAAGCAAGCCGGCATAAAGCATGCCTTGCTGGTTACCACCGGTTTGAAGGGGACCGGGGTCATAGAGGAAGTACAGTCGATCTGCAAGCAGGCCGGGATTGAGACTACCATTTTCAAGGTGGGCCAGACCAACCCCCGAGAAGAAGACGTGTTCAACGGCGTGAAGGCATTCCAGGAAGCGGGATCGGACGGTTTCCTCAGCGTGGGAGGCGGTACTTCGCACGATGCGACCAAAGTGATGCGTATGATGCTGGCCAATCCCGATGTGGAACTCAGCGAAAAGGCCGTCCGCTTGGACCCTCATTTCATCAATGTCTTGCCCACCATAAAGCCGTGCGCTTACGCTCAAGTGGCGGTCAACACGACTACGGGCACGGGTGCGGAAATGACCGGCTTCGCTGTGGTCACCGACTGGGCCGCACATTGGAAATATGTAGTCATTGCCGCCAATATGATCCCCACTGTCGGAATTCTCGATCCCGCGCTTCTGCGCACCATGCCTGAACGCATAGCGGCGCAGTCCGGCATCGATTGCTTCGTTCACGGGATGGGAGGATACGCGTCTCGGGTAGGGAATCATCTGGCAAAGGCGGTAGGCGCCTACTCGGCGCGCATGTGCTGGGAGAACCTTCCGGAATTTACGTACAATCGCCTTAATGATAAGGCCTGTGAAAACATGGCGTGGGCTCAGTATCTTGGAGCAATGACATACGCTATGGGCGGGGGAGTGGGCATGATCCACGGTTTGGCCCACCAAATTTCCGCGGTCGGCGATCTGCACCATGGCCTTACCAATGCCATGACAATGATCCCCGTGGTTAAGCGAAACTATCTTGCGACCCCGGGGTGTTTCGCTGATATCGCGAGGGACGTCTTTGGAATAAATATCCGGAACATGGACAGACTTGAGGCTGCTGAAAAGGCGGTCGAGAAGATGGAATACCTCCGAAACATTGTCGGTATTGATGATAAGGCTTGTAAGTTAAGCACCTACAAGCTCACGAAGGACGACTGCCGTCACATGGCCAAGAACTCCATTAACGACCTCTGTAACGAGGGCAGCGCTAGAGACTGGACCGAGAAGGACTCTCTCGAGGTGTACATGAGTATGATGTGATGTGGGATTGCACCCGCAGAGGCGCCTGTCATGCTTGAGTTCGACGAGATCGATGCTGCTTGAATGCCGTAGGTCCCGGGATGGCGGCGGTATTCCGAAGCCCGGCACCCGCTTCACTAACCGAATTATACTGATTCAGCGGGAATTGGACAGGCGCCTTCCGCAGTACCGGGTACACCATACTTGGTGCGGTATTTCATAAGTTCGGTCACACATTTTCGTCTCGCTGCCATGTTGGGTGCCGGCAAAAAGAATATCCGGGCACGGAGGCCCGGGCTACGAAGGACTGTCACGAAGCCTTGGACTTATTTTGTAGGACGGGCGTCCCTGCCCGTCATCTTCATGGGCGGGCGTTCCCGCCCGCCGTCTCACTGGGACGGGCATCTTGCCCGTCATTGACAGGCGAGACGCCTGTCCCACTAGGCCGGGGTCCGGGAAAAGAAGACCGGTTCCCGGCCTACGCCGGGAAGACGGCTCAGGTAGTGCGACCGAATTTACGCCATGGAGCACTTAGTTACTCGGGGAAAGCTAAGCAACCATGGTATTCCGCAATGACATGGTTGCAGAGACTCGCTTGCCCGCGATACCGAGTGTTTTGCCGTCCCTTCCGTCGCTCCTGCAATTCCCGAGCATGACTGCTATCGGTCTCAATCTTCCTGTGCTACCATAGTCCGGCTTTGCAGACTTGGGCTGACTTATGCGTACCGGCCCTCTGCCCCGGAGCTCGGAATGACGGATAAACTTTTTCTCGGCTTGGATTGCGGTTCGGTAAGCCTCAATGTTGTTCTCCTCAATGAGAACTCGGAGATAGTGGATTCCCTGTACCTGAGAACCGGCGGCCGGCCTCGAGAGACAGCCGTTTCAGTGCTTCAGGATTTGACGGAACGATACGGACGCACGAGTACTCTGTCGGGAGCATACGTAACGGGCAGCGGCAGAGAAATGCTCTCGGAAAGCCTTCAGATCCGCGCGATCAATGAAATCACCGCCCATGCAACGGGTGCGTACCGGGTAAATCCGAAGATTCGGACCATCATTGAGATCGGCGGTCAGGATTCGAAGTTCATTCGGATAGCACCTCCTGAGGATGGTACCGCTCCACGGATCGCAGCATTCCGCATGAATGAGATCTGCGCCGCAGGGACGGGATCGTTCTTGGATGAACAAGCAGACAGGCTTGGCATCCCTGTCGAAACCTTTCAGGATATTGCATCCCGTGCGAGCGATCCTGCAGCCATAGCGGGCCGCTGTGCAGTCTTCGCCAAGACCGACATGATTCATCAGGCCCAGGAAGGCGCCCGGATTCCGGAGATTCTCCTTGGGGTGGCCTATGCCCTTGCCCGCAACTACATTGCAACGCTCATTCGCGGCGATTCACTGGAACCGTTGGTATCGCTTCAGGGCGGCGTCATGGCCAACGCTGCAGTGGTCAATGCGTTCCGGGATCTCCTGGAATTGGATGCGCAGGATATCCTCATACCGCCTCACTTTACGGTCTTGGGAGCCTTGGGATGCGCGGAGACCGCCCGACGAGATGCAAGCCGAGATCCAATCACCCTGGCTGATCTCCTGCGGAGAGCCTCACGGCCGACTGCCGGATCTGTACGGCCTGCATCGAAAGCTCCACTCTGCCGAACAATGCCCGAGGCGACCCGACAGGCACGCAAACCGTCCGTACACGAACCGCCGTACGTTATGGGTTTGGATGTGGGATCGGTAAGCGTCAAAGGGGTGGTGATAGACTCCCATGGATCGCTGTTGGCGACCGACTACCGCCTCTCGTCCGGGAGGCCGCTAGAAACACTACAGGAAGTAATCGACGCGCTTTCTTACCAGGTGCCGGATGCCTCGGTCTATGCCGTCACCGGCAGCGGGAGAACCCTCGCCGGCAGACTTATTCAAGCCGACCTCATCATAAATGAAATCACCGCCCAGACCCGCGCGGCCGTCAGCCACGATCCCGAGGTGGACACCATTATTGAGATCGGCGGCCAGGATTCGAAGTGGATATCCCTCGAGAGAGGGACGCTCAAGGACTTTGAGATGAACCGAGTCTGCGCGGCCGGAACCGGAAGTTTCCTCATGGAACAGGCCGACCGCCTGGGATTGCACATGGGCGAGGAGTTTTCCGAGGCTGCCTTCTCATCCAAGTATCCGCCGGACCTGGGGACCCGCTGCACGGTATTCATGGAGTCGGATCTCATCCATCACCAGAACAACGGCTCTTCTCGAGGCGACCTGGCTGCCGGAGTGTGCGCGGCCATTGTGCGAAACTATTTGGAACGCGTGGCCAACCACAAGGTGCTCGGCAAGAAAATCATGTTCCTCGGAGGTGTTGCAGCCAACGATGCGGTCAGATCGGCCTTCGAGCGAGAAACCGGCCGAACGTTTTACTCACCTGAGTTCTACAAGGTTTCGGGAGCTCTGGGAGCTGCACTCAAAACCCTCGACGCCGTCAAGGCCGGAATCATCGTTCCAAACGGGCAGGCTCCGAGGACTTTGGATATTCAACGGGTCAAAAGAAAGAGCTTCTCATGCTCCGGCTGTCCGAATCAGTGTAGGATCGACAAGTACTCACTGGATGCCGGAAGCGTGTTCCACGGCGGGCGGTGCGACCGTTGGGAAGTCGAAGGCCGATCACGGGAGTCAAACCCTGAAGAAGACCTGTTTGGTGTGAGATCCCGATTGCTCGATGTCTCTTCCGCAGACGGAGACGGGCACGAATCCACCGCGGTAACCCTCGCCGCAGCGGGAATAGGCAAGACTCGGCGTCGCCCACATACTCTCGGGATTATCCGTTCACCGCATTTCTACGAGTGGTTTCCTTTCTGGAAGGCCTTTTGGCACCGGCTGGGCTTTTCTCTTAGAATCGCCCCCCCGCCCGAACGCAGACAATTCGAACAGGGCACACGCTTCCTGAAAGTTGAGACGTGCCTTCCCATGAAGATGATGGCCGGTCAGATCCGGATCCTCGTGGACGCCGGCGTACGTACGATCTTCCATCCTGCCATTCTCAGCGAAAAGCCTTTTGCGCCCGGCGGCAGACCGGTCGAACACTGCCCGTATATTCAGGCATCGTCCCAATTCTTCAAAGGCTCTTTCGACATTCAATGGCTCGAACCGGTTATCAGCTATGAACACGACCCCGACTCGTTCCGGAACGAGCATATTCGACTTGCGGAATTTCTCGGTGCGACGACACGGGCGGCAGAAAATGCCTTTGAGGCAGGCATGGCGGCGCATGCAGAGTTCCAATCAACGTTGGAGAGCGCCGGCGGCAGGTTCCTCGCCGGTCTTGGATCCGATGAGCAGGCACTGCTCATTTTGGGCAAGCCGTATCATACCTCCGAGCCTTTTCTCAACATGAACCTCGGCAGCTTATTCCGCCGTTTGGGCGTCAAGGCGATTCCCGGCGACATTTTTCCCCTGGAAACTTATCCAAACCGTAATCCCATCGCCTGGAAGCACCAGTTGAGGATGATCGGCCTCGCCCGGGCAATTGCCGGGGATCCACGGCTCTTTCCGGTTCTGATCACCTTCTTTGGTTGCGGCCCCGATCCGTTCACCGTGAAACACATCAAGGAAAGTCTGAAAGGAAAACCGCTTCTCGTCCTGGAGATGGACGAGCATTCTTCCCGCGCGGGAATTATGACCCGCCTCGAAGCGTTTCTCGATCACATCAAAGCCCATCGTGCGGAGAGAGAACCGAGGACCTCGGAAAGCGTCCCGGTTCAGCCCGGGTCGGTTCAGTCGACTTCCGCCGGCCCCCGACAACGGTTAGCCTCCCCAACCGGCCGGCGGAGGACGCACGCTTCAGGACAATCGTCGCCCGTACCCCGCACGGCGCCCGAGGCCGTCGTACCCCTCGACCGAGAAACGAATCGAAGCCGGACACGATCTTCCCGCAGGGTAGACACGGTTTATCTGCCGTACTTTGGCGACCATTCATTTGCCTTTGCCGCAGCCGCACGATCGGTTGGTATTGAAGCGGACGTGCTTCCCTCTCCGGACGAAGAATCCCAACGACTGGGAAGGCCGCATCTTATGGGTGGTGAATGCCACCCATACGCGTTGATGCTTGGCGACTATCTAAGACTTGCCTCACAGCTCCCTCCGGATGAGGAAGCGCGCAGCATCTTCTGTGTCCCGGGGTACAGCGCGTGCCGCCTGCGGCAATACCCGGTATACATCGAAAAGATCCGAAAAGAGCGCGGCCTCTCCATGAGAGTGATTGCGGATCTCAGTCAGGCATTGACGGCGTTCGGCCTTTCCAAGAAATACCGCGATTCCGTTGTGCTTCGAACCTGGGAAGGGCTCAACGCATATGACGTGCTTTTCCGGACGTATCTGATACTTCGCCCCGTGGCCCGGGACATCAACGCTGTCGAAGACGCGTACGTACAAGCAGGGAATTGCCTGTTTGACGCACTGTCTCGAGGGGCGGCCTGCGAGGGACTGGAAGACGCGCTGCACGGCTTGTGGTCGACTCCCGTCGAGGAACGGGCCGACAGACCCGCGGTAGCGGTGACCGGCGACTACTACACCAGAATCGTCCCCTTTGCCAACAATGAGGTATTCCGAGAGATTGAGGCTCTCGGGGGCACGATCTGGAGTCCTCCCACCTTTTCCGACGGGATCAAATTGTACTATCTGCAGGAGATCTTCGGTAACTCCGTGGACGTCGGTTCAGGTGATTTCGATTCCATGGGTGAGTTCTATGCATCACTGATTCTCTCGGAACTCCGTATCAAGGGATCGGGCCTTTCGCGCAAGACCGGTGGATCTCCTGTCGATCCTTTCGGGCGACGGACACGAAGCGCATTGGCCAAGCACATGCATCCTCGATTCCCCCCGGGAATGGGTGCTCCATTGGCCACGGCGTTGAGTCACATGGACTGCGGGGCTCACGGTCTCCTCAATCTCATCACCTTGAACTGTTCCTATGGTACCGTGGTTTCCGCTGCGCTGGGAAGAGTTCTCAAGGAGCGTTCGGGATTTCCCATGCTCACCCTGGTCTATGACGGGCTCAAGAAAACCAATGAAAGAACCAGATTGGAAGCCTTCATGGACCAAGTCCACGATCGGTTCAAGAGAGGGTGAGGAAACGGATACTCAACAACTGCGCTGAGATTCCCGCTACATTGTTGACGATTTGCACGTAATGACGTACCATGTTTTCTGAAGGTCGGGTTACGTTGGTAAAGCCTTTTGTGCGGGAACCGTGTCGTTGCCCGTCCAGGGGACGGGACAAGCAGGCACGGAGACCAATTACGAAAGGTGAAGGACGTTTTCGACGGCCGGCCGAGTGTCGCATTCTCTCCTTATGTTAATTGCTGTCGGGAAAATGACTCATGACTTGCGACACAAGGTCAAGAAATTATACTGTAGGTCGACAAGAGTTGCAGCGGAGGAAATTCCCGGAACCTGAGACTTCGGGTCCCAGGCATGGTGCGGCGTGTCAGATATGGAGCGCGCCGGCGAAGTGCTTGGCTGCCTTTGAACGGGACTACCACGACAATACCGTCAGGAGGACTGCCGTCTTTGGTGAGTTCGTCAAAGCCGACTTCGCTCGCTACAGTCGTATTGACGAGGGTAGCCCACCAATACCGGTCGCGGTTTGGAGGTCTTCCGGCGACGATCCGTCGGATCGGGAACCACCCCAGTTGATCGGATTCGAAGAGGTCTTTCGTTCGAACCAAGACTTCTTGGTACTCCGTGACGACTCACATGCATCACACATCTGCTCCAATACGGCTCTATCCGCCGGGGACTTCGAGACCAAGCGGTACACCAAGGACGGTTCATTTGTAGATGTCCCCATTAATGCATCCCGCTATCACGATCACCAAGGTGACCCGGCGGGCTTGCCCGTCATTCTTACCGACATCGGCGCGAGGAAACGAGCTGAAGATCTGCTCCTTCAGGCAGAACGTCTGAAGTCCCTCGGGGAATTGGCATCCGGAGTTGCACACAATTTTAACAACTTGCTTCAGATCGTCGTGACTTCGGCCCAAACCGCGTTGCTCAATGTTCAGTCGGGGAGTCTTGACGATGCGGCCGACAAACTCGGGATCATCCTGAAGAGTTCTGAATTCGGCTCGCAAACGGTCAAGCGACTGCAGGACTTTTCTCGTATAAGCACGACCAGGAAGGACAATAGTGCAATTGTGTTTGATCTTTCTCAAACCGCTCGGTATGCCGTTGAGATGATTCAGCCCTGGTTTGAGACCAAGCTCGAGACCGAAGGGGTTGAGATAATGCTCCACACCGAACTGTCCGGCACATGCCCGGTACAGGGAGATGAGAGCGAGATACTGGAAGTCCTGATCAATCTCATCAGGAACGCCGGCGAGGCACTTCCTCGGGGCGGGGTCATTCGAATCGCTTGCTCGACCCTTGCTGGAGAGGTGGTCCTTACGGTACAGGACAACGGAATGGGAATTTCTCAGAACCATCTTGAGAAGATCTTCGATCCATTCCGGACTTCCAAGGAGTTTCAAGCTGCGGGTATGGGACTTGCCGGCTGTCTGGGCATAGTCAGGCGGCACCACGGAGCGATCACCGTACAAAGCGAGCAAGGCCAAGGGTCAACGTTCACTTTGCGTTTGCCGCGTGCCGAAGATGCGGTCTCCGACGGCAGTGAGCCTCCTACCCAAATGTCTCCCGCAGGCAGTCTAAGGCTTCTCCTCATCGATGATCTGGAGTCCGTCGTTTCGATGCTCGGCGAGGGATTGGAAGAACTGGGCCAGGTTGTCTATACCGCGACGTCGGGTAAGCAGGGCATGCGGATCTATTCTGAGACTCCCATTGACGTGGTGATCTGCGACCTGGGCATGCCGGAGATGGACGGCTGGCAGGTAGGGGAGTCAATCAAGGGGATCTGCCGAGAGAAAGGGATCTCGAAAACGCCGTTTATACTCCTCACCGGTTGGGGAGATCAACTCGACCTCCCTGAAAGGATGGCCGCGGCCGGAGTAGACCTGGTCATGGGGAAACCGGTGGTTTTCGCCGAGTTGCTTCAAGCGGTCCGGGGTCTGACCGGCCGGGAAGTCGAACCCGGCCTCGAGTAGTTCGCATCGGGCAAGTCGGTTCCCCTAAGCTCCGATTCACACGTTCGGTCCCGTATTTATGAAATCGTCTACTAAGGTGCCGATCCACCGGGCTCAGGGCCGCATCACGCCCGGTGGATCGGCACGGTTGTTTTTCTTGCGCCTGTCAATACCGTTCATTATCGAACGGTCCGCCGGCGGAACTGTTTTTATTCGTTTTTCCATTCAGGCTTGCGTTTCTCGAGAAACGCGTTGATACCTTCGTTGGCGTCGTGAGACTCCATGAGATCCTTCAGATACAGCGCTTCCATTTTAGGCAAGTCACTGAGGATACCCTCAAAGAAATGAGTCCGAACCGCCTTGTTCGTTATCTTGAGGCTGATCGCGCTCTTGGGTAGGATATGGGTCTCGATCCACTTCTTGGCAGCTTCCCAAGCATCTCCTTCTTCAACGAGGAGAGTGACCAGTCCGATGCGAGATGCTTCGGCCGCGTCCAGAGACCGCCCTGTCAACGCTATGTCGTCTGCGTAGATCTGTCCGACTTTTCGAGGCAACATTACCGAGGCAGGTGGAGGCAGAACTCCCAGAACGATTTCCGGTTGCCCGAATTTCGCGGTACTGTCGGCGACCATGAAGTTACAGAACAGGGCCAATTCCATGCCGCCGCCGAGACACTGGCCCCTAACCACCGCCATGGTAGGAACGGCCATTGCCGTGAGTTGGTAGAACACGGCGTGAAAACCCTTGAGCATCATGGCCGCCCTGTCCTTCGTGTGCTCGGGGACACTTGCGCCAAAGGAAAAGTGCTTGCCTTCGCCTTCGAAGACGATGAGCTTAACGTCCTTGTCCTTGGCAAGGCCTTCAAGGGCAAGCGATATCTCTGCGAGCATTGCACCTTCGAGAACATTCGCCTTGGGAGAGTTCAATATGATTCTTACCACAGCGCCGGCATACTCTTTTTCGCACTTGATCAATCGGTATTCTTCCACGGGATTTTCCTCCTTTGCATTCACGTCTTTGCAACTAGTAGATCGGTTCTTAATCGGCCTAACATCCGCGCCGGCCTCCGTGCCGGTGACCTTATCCCACCGTGGCCCGGCAGGGACGCCGGGACCCTACCATGGCCGCGGCCGACCGCCAAGTTTCTCCAGAAATACGTCACCGTATTTATGCCTCGGAGGGCTAGTGCAGCAAACTTCCTCCGTCGTTCCCGGGCGGGAAGAGGGGAACGAGCGGGAATACATGCAGCCGCGGACAAGAAAACAAAGAGCCCTCACGTCTCAACGGGAGGGCTCCTTGCTCCATCATAATCCGTTTCTCAAACCGGGAACTCTCGTGCAACGAGTCTCCGGCTTCGGCTCAACAGGTTATTCCTGAGGCTTACCCATAACCTGCGCGAACGTTTCAGGTGTCGCGGGAGCACCCTCGGCGATGAGTTGACGCCACTTGATGAAGTCGATGACGTCTGTTCCGGTGATCTTCTTGGTGCTAAAAGCATTGAAGCCCAGATATGCCTCGTAACCCATGTTGGCCATGAGCCAGTGTCTGTTGGCGAGTTTGGACTGATCCCAGAAGAATTTCTTCTTGGCCCGGACCCCGTCGATCGCCTTGATCAGGCATCCCGGGAAAAGAGTTGCAAAGGTCCAGATGCTCTTGTTGACCTCTTTGTCCAGCAACTCGAAGTCCGTGGTAAGCTCCTTCATCATGGCCTTGGCTTCTTTGCCCGCCTCCCCTGTCTTGAACTCACCGTAGACGATTTCACCGTCTTTGACGTAGCTGTCGGTGATGATCAACGGGTTCCTGACGAACTTGTCACCCTGCTTGAGCACCGGCACTGCTTTGGAGATGAGGGTCTTGGCTTTCATCTTGTAGGCTGACCACATCTCGCAACTGATGCAGTTCCACATTGCGTCTTCCATGCTGAGGAACCACGGAAGGAAGTCGGTGGAACCACCATCCGGGCTGGAACCATGCCGCGCACCCGCCTGCCCGAAAATGGCCAAGTCGCTGGAAATGGCTATGTCGCAAGCCATACCGATTTCCTGTCCACCGGCAACCCGCATTCCGTTGACCCGGCAGATGACCGGTTTCTTGCAGTTAAGGATGGAATCGACCATACCGTTGAACAGGTCCATGTACTCCCCATACTCATGAGGGCGCATGGAGTAATATTCCGCGTATTCCTTGGTGTTGCCGCCCGTGCAGAAGGCTTTGTCGCCCGTGCCCGTGAAGACGGCCGCGACTACGGAACGGTCCTGGCTGGCCGCTGCGAATCCCGCGATTACTCCCTTAACCATTTCAGTGGTGTACGAGTTGTACTGTTTGGGATTGTTCAGGCGGATCCACCCCACGTACAGCCCGGGAATCTCATTGCCTTTCGGGTCCGTCAAAGGCCTCTTTTCGTAAACGGTGCAGGGAGCGTCTGTTCCCCAGTGCTCGGAACCTATGAGAATATGATCCTTGTGGCTATTGTCTCTTGGTACCCACTCCAATGACATTGTGTCCTCCTGTCATGAATGACGAGTTCTTCGGCCTTGGGCCGGCCTGCCGTGACAGCCTCGCCGTCCTCGGACCGATCCGAACTTCCGTTCGGTTGGATTTTTCTTGTAAGCGATTCGCCGAATTGGCTACTTCGCAGGCTCAAATGCATAGAAGACGCGGGGGATCTCAACGACCTCTCTCCCCTGTTCCTGAGGAATGGGATCGATGTCGAACACGGCAAGTTTCACCGTGTCTCCGGATTTGAGTTCGCCCTGTTGACAATTGATGATGCGCACGAAAAAGGTCCTCTTGCCTTGGAGATCGACCAGGGCATGAACGAGCGGGGGCTTGCCGAATCCCAGGGGCACCCCGACCACTTCTTCGGTCACATCAATGACCGTCCCGGTGGTGGGCCAGTCTATCCACTCCATGTTGGTACTGTAACACTCCGGGCAGAGAAGCCGCGGAGGAAATGGTTCGGCGCCACAGTCCTTGCAGCGAGTTGTCGTGAAACGCCCCTCCTTGAGATAATCGAAGAAGGGATGCATCTGATTGAACTCTTTGGACTCCTGCGGGAAGAGGTCCATGGTGGCCATGTATCTTCCCTCAAGTATGGAGATTCCCGGCGTGGTCATGCGACCTCCCTTCCGTAAATAAGAACCGTGTGCGCGGCGATGAATCCGCTCAGGTTGTGAGTGAGTGCTACGTTTACGTTGGGGACCTGCTGAACCGCGTCGCCCCGCAGTTGCTTCATGACCTCAATGGCCTGACGAATACCGGTTCCGCCAAAGGGATGCCCGCAGCCGAGTAGGCCGCCATCAGTGTTGGTGGGGATTTTGCCGCCAAAGTCGTTGCCGCCGTCGCCGACAAAGGGCCCGCCTTCGCCTTTTTCACAGAATCCAAGATCTTCCATCTCGATGATTTCTGAAATGGTGAAGCAATCATGGGTCATGGCAATATCCACGTCCTTGGGTTCCACCTTGGCTTTCTTGTACGCCTGTGCCCCTGCGATCTTTAGGGCCTCCCAAGTCGTCCAATCGGGCATGTTCGCGGACATGTTGTTCACTGAGGCTTGACCGGTTCCCCGCAGGTAAACCAGCGGCTTATCGGTCATCTCCTTGGCCTTTTCTTCGGTGGCGAGCACCACCGCAGCCGCACCGTCCGTAATGGGACAGCAATCATAGAGCGTGAGCGGGGCAACGATCATGCGGCCGTTCATCACCTCTTCCATGGTGACGGGAGTCTGGAACTGGGCGTTCGGATTCTTGGCCGAATTCCTACGGTTCTTGACCGAGATTGTCCCCAAATGCTCTTTCTTGGTACCAAACTGCTTCATATGCTGCTTGGTAACCATGGCGAAGACGGGAGGCGGAAGCCCCAGTCCCTGGGTGCCGTCCCAATCATGATCCACGGAAGCGAGTTCGCTGTAGAACACCTCCCACTTTTGAGGTGTGTAGAGCTTCTCACCGCCGGCGACCATTACTATGTCTGCCTGACCGGATTTGATCAGGCCAAACGCGAGAATAATCGCCGAGCTGCCACTGGCGCAGAGGAGTTCCACACGGGCACAGATGCTCTTCGGCTTAATCCCGGCGTACTCGGCTACCAGTGGGGCCAGATGAGTCTGGTAGGAAGTACGCTCGGTGTACGCGGAAGCGACCAGAAGACCATCTATGTCCTTGGGGTTAAGTTGAGGGTTGTCGTCGTAGCAGACCTTGGCGGCTTCCTGGAAAAAGTCCCGCTGGCTGCCGTCTCTTACCCCCCATCTGGACATTCCTCCGGCGATTATACACACATTTCGATCCATTCGTGTCTACCTCCGGCTTGTGATACGGGTCTGATGTTTCATTAACGTTTGTGTCCGGGCGGATTATTGAACCGACTGAGGACCTATAACATTCGTTCAAGCTCAGTGCACCCTTTGTGTCGCGGGTCCCGAAAATTCTTGAACACACGCTCCAAGGTAGGTCAAAATGCACTTGCAGGATCCCACGCCGAACGTGACACCCATGCAACACCACCGCTCCTCCCCGCTCCCAACACAAAAGCCTTCTCTTCTCATAAGCGGCTCGGAGCCTTGCTGCATTTACTCGGAGCTGTCCCGGCCGGGTCACCATTAGCGCTATTGCCCAACCGGTTCTCGCGATCCATTTTTCAGTTTACCGTATTCCGCCCAACGAATGCAACACTTTTTGCGCGAAGAATCTTCTGTCGACAGAAAATATTAATGGTACCTTTTCCTGCATTTGAAGCGACTTTGCTCAAAGGCTTCAGTGTGAGCTATTTGCGGCAATCCGAAACATCGAAGAATTCCATTATTCATAGGAATGAATTCTTGTCCCCTCCCTTCCGACTCAACGCAACGACTCCGAGGAATACGACCGGTCTCCCCCGATCCCATGCTCCGGGTATGACTATGGCGAGGTCACCGCAGTCAGGAAGACCTTACCCCTCGGCCCCCTCTTTGTACTAACGTTGGATCTCGTCTCGTTTCCGGTGCAAATCGTTCCGCGATCCTCACTACGTCCCGGTAATGCTTCCGAAGAGCTGCCGATGGCTTGCCCGACCGCGCCGGCAGTGCGGACCCGCTCGGTGGACGATAACTTAGGTCGGTGCTTCACCCTTTCTGTACTACTATCCCTGAAATTCTTGTCGTGCCGCGAAGAATTCATGTATTCCGGGGACATGACCCGATTTGCCGGAGCGCAGGGGAGGGACACAAATCGGGATCGTGTCCCCGAAATGCATGCCCCCGAGCAATTCGGGGACATAACCCAATTTCGATCCGCGACAGCGGGGAGAAACTTGGGATCGTGTCCCAGGAATTGCGAGGACTTGGCATTCTCGGTGTTCGCTGTGCCTCTGTGGTAATTCTCTTTTGGTCGCGGCTCTAGCCGCTTTGGGTGATCTGCTCGTACATGGTGCGGTACAATTCGACCAAGTGGGCCCAATCCCTGTGGTTTTCCACCCACGCTCGTGCCCGCCGCCCAAGATCCCGGCGCGTTTCGGGATGTTGCACCAGTTCGACGATCTTGGTCTTGAGATCCTCCACGTCTTCCGCCCTGAAGAGTATTCCGTTCATGCCGTCCTCGACGATCTCACGGTGGCCTCCGATGTCACTTGCCAGCACAGGCCTTCCCGCGGCCATTATCTCCAGAGGCTTCAACGGAGTCACCATACGGGTTTCTCTCGCGTCCAATCTGGGTAACACCATGAGATCGCACAGTCGGTAGTAGTCGAGCACCCGCTCATGCGGCCGGCGACCTGCAAAAACCACCCGACCATCCATCCCGGCTTGGGAAGTCATGCGCTTCAACTCAGTGGTGAGTTCACCGTCGCCCACGAGCAGAAGGCAGAGGTCCGGGAACTCGCCGGCAAGCTCAAAGGTCGCCCTGAGAAGCAATTCGAGGCCTTCATACCGAAAAAAGGAACCGATATACCCGACCACCAGCCGATCGTGTAATCCCAGGCCCCTGCGCAGCTCCTCATCGGGATCACCCATGGGAAATGCCGCGATGTCAACGCCGTTGGGGACAACGAAGATCTTGCCTTCGGGAATGCCTCGTGAGACGATTTCGGATTTCAACAACTCGCAAATCACGCAGCAGGCGCGAGCTTCCTTGAGCGCAAGATTCTCCAGGTACCTAACTCCACGATACCGCAGAGATCGATCGCTCAGCCCGTAACGGATGGTGTGCGAATCCTCCCATATACCACGCATCTCGTACACGCTGGGCACGCTCTTGATACGACCCACGAGGTCCGCAACAATTCCGCACGTAAACGGCGAGTGTCCATGGATTACGTCGGGCTTGTACTCCTCAGCCACCCGCATTGCCGTTGTGAATAGCCGGGTATTCTGCAGCACCCTCAGCAAAGACCGGAGTGGGCTCTTGTCATACACTTCCATGGTGGGATCCAGGAGTGGGCCGCATGCGCGGAAATAGCGTATGCCGTCAATGTACTCGCTCCCCTCCCGATCCAACGTGCCCAGGGGAGCCTGAGACGGAGATGTCACCACGATTGGTTCGAGCCCTACGGCACGCTGCTTTGTTACGATTTCCCGGCTGCGTATTGCATACCCGTGGGTTCCGGGGACGGATCTATGGAGGAGATGGAGTATGCGCATGCAAGTCCTCACCTTTCGATCACAACGATCATGCCTGCGAAGGCCTATCGTATCATGAAAGTCCTTACCCGTATCAGGCCCTCCCGGGCTTCGCCTCGGGTAACATTTGCCTATCACCTGCAAGAAATGCAAGTACTTCCGGGGTATTGAGCAAATCCAGGCAACCGCGGGGCAAGAGATCCTCGGGCAATCCGTCGGTAAGTGACAAGCTCCCACCGTGAGCTTTGAAGCCGGTTACGAAGTATGCGGGAAGTTCCCCCACCGCGCTTAACCTCACCATGGGAGTAGGCTCGATCAAACCGTAACAACGCGAATGCCAACCTCCCATGGGCTCGTCCGATCCCTCCAGTATCATCGGCTCATTCCCCGCGGCGTCAAGCACCAATGTCTCCAAGTCCTCGGTTCCACAACGTATGCTCAGCGTACGCCCCTGCAGTGGGGCGATCAGGCAGTGCGGAGCAAGGTTCATCGAGAGATCGAGTCTATGCGTTCCCGGTCCTTCCAGTTCGTCCAGCACGAGAACCCCCGCATGGAGAATGTGTAGGACGTACCGCCGATGAACGATCCGGCCCCACCGTACGGTCCCCGGCAGGAGTATGAGGCCGCCCGGCGTAACAGCGGGATCCCGGGCAATCTTCAAGGGCCCGGACCAGCGAAACGTGTCGACCATTGTCGACTGACTTCTTCCGTCCACGGCAATAGTGTTGTGCGCCGGAGTGGAACGAAAATACGTGCGCCATTTGGACGGGCCGTTGTACAATCCCGTTCCGGGATCCACGATCACGGGGATCCCTTTGTACGTAAGGATAAACGAGAGACCGTCGGCATGGCCGTGTTCATAGCCGGGCTCCATCCCCAGTGAACCGCAGTCAAAAACAATGCCGAACCGATCGTCACGGCTGACGCGATAGCCGCCCGCGGGAAACTCGGAGAGACCGTCGCCGGCTTTGCAGCACATCGGGGATTGCTTCCGGGCCTCAAGCATCGTCTTAAAAGCCTTGCGACCGTCCTGCCCCAACAGGAGATAGGACTCCGCGGGAAACTCCTCGATTCCCGCGGACAACGACGGCCGATCGAGCAACACAGCCGCTGTTGCCAACAGCGGCGTGAAATCCCAATAATCCGAGAGCTGCCATCCGTCGGCAGACCCGCTGTCTGAGTCTCCGATGTGAGGAACGTTTCGTGCTCCCTGCGGCAACGATCCGACAAACTCCAACCCCGCGACAATGCGCTTTGGGATGGATTCGGAGAGATGAACCCCCTGCGAGCGTGCAAGGTGGACCAGAGGCAAGAGGAATTCGACGATGAATCGGAAGTACCCCGTCGCCTGCTCCGCGTATACTCCGTCGGGCAGGATCAACCGCGGCACCAGGCGATTGAGGATCCGGACGCCGCGCGTGCGCCACCGCTCGCTCTCCCGAAATAATGGATACAATATTGCCGTGTAACAAAGAGCCGCCGATTCGCCGAGAAGGTGGTTCCCCCGGGTGTGATGAACCGTGAGTTCTCTTTCGAGGTGGGCTGCATGCAGATATACCCATTTGAGGAAACGCGCGGTGAATGCCCCTTCCCACGCGCTGCTGTCGTGACAGAGGATGTGACAGCGAATCCATGAGAGAAGCCTCAGTCCTACTTCCAGATTACTCGCCCACTGAACGCCGGCTTTGTAGCGTACCCCGGACAACCAGCTCTCAATATGAGCCCGCGCCGTACGGGCGAAACGCTCATCCCCGGTGAGTTTCCATGCGGCTCCCAGCCAGAGCAGATGTTGAAACCGGTTGATTTCCCAACACCACTTCACGTCTCGGTCGGGCCTCTCCGGATCATGGAGAAAGTCGATCGTCGCGTGATAGTCGGATGGCCATTGCCGACTTTCGCCTGAGGGCTCGAAGGTTTCGGACCAGGTAATCCGCTCGGGCAAATTCACTTCTTTCCAGTGGAATAATCGTACTCGACCCGCAACAACGGATTCGCCCCTGCCGATAAGATCCGCGGATTCGTCGGGATACAGTTTTGAAAACGTTTCCCAGAACGAATTCCTGTGGGGCCACCCCTCCGGGAGACGCTCGAAGAGAGCGCGGTCGACGGTTTCCACGGGATCGCCCGCCCCCCGTTCGAACAGTCGGTTCAGTATATCCGTGTCCCATTTCTCTTCAGCCCGTTGCGTGAAGTTGGAGATAAACCGGCGGCGTTCCGTCTGGTGCCGAACCTTTGAGGCCAAGCGATAAAAAGGCTCCGACGGCCTCAGGCCGCATATCCGTCGGATGACATAGAGTGCCTTGTCATAATTCATAAGTAACGTGGTGCGTGGGATTTCTCCTTGAGTCTCAACAGGCCGCCCGCCCTCGGCCGTAATGCGTTCGCAAGGTGCGCCGGGGAATTCCTGATCGCGTCTCCCGCGCTCAAATGCGCTTGTACAGCCACTGCGGAATATGGAACTCTCGCTTATTCAGCACGATTCCCGATAAGTCCGAACCGGCCCCCTGAATGGTCTCGATCGCCCGGTTGACGACCTCCGAATTCGTCTTTCCTGATTCTACCACAAGGAGGACGTGGTCCACGAGCTTTGAGATTGACGCTGATTCGCCGAACGGAATTACTGCGGAGGTGTCAATAAAAATGTACCGGAATCCCTTCTTCAGGGCAACGAGAATAGGCCCCAGCCCCTCGAGCGCCGTATCCGTGAACGACTCATTGTACGCACCTTCGAAACCGTCGGACGCCAACGCGTAGAAGCCCAAGTCTTCCACTTTCTGGAGAGCCTCCTCGAGGGTCTGTTTGCGTTGCACAACTGCCAAGAGCGATCCCGGCGATTTCAGGGACAACACGCGACGAAATGCAGGATTCCTGAAGTTGGCTTCTACAGCCAGCGTATACCTTCCTCCGTGTTTTTGAGCCATGAATGCGGCAAGGGCCAATGTTATGGTAGTAACTCCCTCGTTCCGGTGAGCAGCGGTGCACTGAATGACCACCGGCCGGTTTTCTCCGGCCTCTTTGAGGATTACCTGTTCCAAATGGAGGAACTCTTGAGTGTAAGAGAGTGCGATCTGCTTGATCATGGCTTCCCCTTTCTCTCTTCAAATATGTTCTGCTACTAACCATGATTTCACGGAAAGTCAAACTCTTGTGTGAACCCGGCAGCCACGGGATCGAACATTGTTACTTATTCCTCTTGTATTTCAGCCAGCTAAGCTGTTTTCTTAATTTAAATAGTATTTTCTTTAAATAACTATTGACCATTCAGCATTTTTTTTGATATAATCAGATCACTAGATCCGAAAGATTCATCTAACTCTTTTGATTTCAACTGGTTATGTGGAACTGAACGTTCCACAACAAGACTGGATCTCATTAATTTTGCATAAGGTTAAGTATATACATGTCTAATCAGACATAATTAAGGTTGCCCCCAGTCCGGTAACCCTCCATGGCGCTCCGTCGCGGCAGAATACGTGATGGAGTGCGACGCCGGCGCCGAGCCGGTAAGTACCTAAAGAATGCGATCGTAGCCCGTGAGTGTGGCCGTTCCGGGCCCATGAAGCTCTCGGTATCACTACGCGCACTTAATGAAGGAACTCATCGCAGGGAGAAGCTTCGATGGTAAGCAAGGAAAAGAACCCGAGCAACAGCCGCACCAGGTCGGTCCCTCCACGGGGCGGTAATGGAAGAGACGTATCGGGATCCCGGTCCCCGGGAGTTCGGAAAGGAAGGCTCCAATCCCAAGGACGCCGTGTGTCACGGAAAGGGGCCGAAGCACGTCAGGTGCCTCAGTCTCGTTCCAAGGCTACGGTTGAGGGGAATGTGCGGAAAAGATCTTCCGACCGGGGAAAAGGACGTGCCGTCAAGATCTCTTTGGGATTGGCGGTTTTGACCGCTTTGATTGCCTTCAGTGCGTACCACGTGTGGACCGAAGGGTATCAAGTGGCATCCAAGCTCCTTTTTCTCAAAGGTGAACAGAAGGGCGCCGACAGAGTGTCCTGGCCGCTTGAAAAAGAGATCGAAATCCTGAAAAGTTCCGCGCTGCGTTCCTTTCTGGCCGCCGGCCTGTTCGACGCTCCCCGCGGAGCTGATTGCCGGCCTGGTACGGGAGTCGATGCGCCCGGATCGGCAGTCTTGAGGCATGGTTTGGCCCGCTTCAAGGACCGACGGGAGTTCGAGGAATGGCTGACTGAATCGTTCGGAGCTTCCGGGGCCGTGTCCAACGGGGTCGCGAAGGTGCACTTGACGCTGAATGGAGATGACCCGGACTTTCTCAAGGCGGTCATGGAAGAGTGTATCCGTCGGTACGTGGAACACCGGAATTCGTGGGCACCTACGCCGGACACTCCGATGAGGCTTGCCTCGGTGGACCGCGGGACGGTTCCGCCCACACCTACACCACCGCGACTGGGAGTAATCGACGACCGGATACACGAACTCACGATGAGCCGACGTGAGGTGGAACTGGCCCTGCGAAATCTCGATTCGGGCAACGGAATTTTCAGAGGATTCGTACCTGTCTCGCAAGGCGCTGGGACCTCCTATCTCCAACGTTTCCAGGACAAAATTGTAGAACTCGAAATCAAGAAGAGGTCAATGGCCGCCCGATTCACCTCCAGAAGCAGCGAGGTGCGTGCGCTGAATCAGGAGATCAAGGGAATCAGGTCGGCGATGCGCGAAGCGCTGGGTTCCCACCTCGTGTTCTTGAAGCGGAAAGCCGAAGGGCTTCAGGAACGCCGCGCCCAATTGGCCGGGACCGGTGGGCCGGTCAGGGCAAGCCGCCTACGCAAAGAGGTCAACAAACCTTGTTCCGGGCGGTTCAATGGACGCGACTCCTGGTATTTCGCCAATGACGGTTTGTACATTATTACGGATCGACCGAGTACCGTGCAACGACCACTCATGGTGAAGGCCGGAAGGTTCACACGAACTCTGTATGCTTCCCTCTTCTCCCCCGACTCGACCTCAGGCACGACGACGGCTGTTGCGAAGGCATCCGACGGTGCCGACGAAGGCATAGTACTGACGGGATGCGTGACGATCAACGGTCCCTATACGGAATGTGCCAAGGCCTCCCTAACCGGTAACCACTTAGAATCGGAACGCGTAGACCTTGCCCCGGACCCATCATTTGCCGGCCAATTCCGGATGGTGTCTGCAGGCTCTTCGGAAGCAGGGTTCGTTCCTAAGAGAAATGCTCCCGCAAAGTGATCACAGCAGATACCTACGGCGACCGCCGAAGCGTGATAGGTGAGGCGAATATGAAAACGTTGATAATTCAATCAGGAAAGATCCTCCGCAGAGTTGGAGTCACGGCACTTGCACTTGCCCTGTCTCTGTCCGTCCTGACCGTGACCTCGGACGCGGAGCCTCTGGATCACTACGTCTTTGCCACCGTGGGCTACCAGGGTTTTCTGAGCAGGATAGAAGGTCGCATTGGCTTCGCGCAGCACACCAACCCGATCGTTTCGGGGACCTTGAACGACTTCCGGAAGGATCTTGGTTTGCCCACAGACCATCAGACTCATCGAATCCTGCTCTCCATACGCCCGTTGGAACATCACTGTCTCAGGCTGTACGGGAGTATCCCGGAGACCTACCATGGGGAGACCACGCTCTTGCGCGAGATACGAACGCGTAACTTCACTTATCCTGCGGGCACGTTCATCACATCCGAGTTGAGAACCGCAATGTTCGGATTCGGGTACGACCTGGACTTCTTGGTCGGTCCCAAATGGGTGGCCGGACTCAATGGTGATTTGCGGTATCTGGACTTGAAGGTGCAGTTCGGCACGGCGGAAACCGTTCGGGATAACACCATGCAGTTCGACGAACTGGTTCCCTGCCTGGGAGCGCATTTTGAGACGAAGCACGGTCTTGGCGGAAACGGCCCGCTCGGAGGCCTCACCGTAGGGGGGACAGCTCGCATGACCTATGCGATCACACCCAACTTTGTCAACTACGTCGACATCGACGTAGGGCTCTTGGTGGGAGTTTCTCCAATGGGCGGCCGGGCGGTATTGGAAGCGAAGGTAGGGTATGAGCACGAAAGCTTCTTCAACCAGTTGGAAAACATCACGGGTAACGTTCTGGAGATGAAAAGGGACGGTATATTTTTCTCTCTTGAAGGAGCCTTCTAGCGGGCGCGGCACATGCGGGGCCCAATTACGCGAGTAGGAAGAGTCATTATGAGCATGCACACCGATCATCCATTCTTCGGAATTTCGTGGAGCAAACTCCTCGTCATCCCTCTCGTAGCAATCGTGTTGGGAGGATGCGTAATCCCTCGACATCGAGCCGCCGTCAATGAAACCCCTCCTGCAGTTGCATGCAAAGTGACACAGCACTTCCCGATATCTTTGTATCGACTGGCGCAGGGTGACGTCCTGGAGTTCATCTATCTCACGATTCCCACCGTCACGGGAAAACCGTACAGGCTGCAGGTGAAGGATCAGATCGATATTGAGTTCAACCTGCACCCCCAGTTGAACCGAACGGTGCGGGTACGGCCCGACGGCGAAATCAGTATCCCGAGAAAGAAGGATGTCAAGGTAGCCGGCATGACGGCAAACCAGGTGTCCGAGAAGCTGAAGAGAATCTACTCCGACTTGCTCAAAGATCCCGAGATCACCGTCACCGTCCGTGAGTTCAACGCAAAACTGGACGAGGTTCAAAAGGCGATTGCCACCGCACCGTACGGTCAAGCGCGTATCGTCGCGGTTCGGCCGGACGGTCACCTTTCGGCTCCATTCATCGAGGACATGATAGCTGCAGGACGAACAGTACCGGACCTGAGTCGAGCCGTGAATGCAAAATACAGGAAGATCATTCCTGAAATGAAGGTGTCGGTTCTGCTTCGAGAAGTGGTTGGAAACCTCGTGTTTGTCGACGGCGAAGTGGTAAGGCCCGGCGTGTTTAACGTAAAGGGCCCGATCTCGCTGCAACACGCCCTTGCACAGGCGGGAGGAACCAAGGAAACGGCCGAACCCAGGAGTGTCCTCGTTATCTCGAGAATGCCCGACGGAAAGTTCTTCACTCGCAAGACGGATCTGACCAACATGACATCTCAGACGGACTTCATGCTCCAGCGAAACGATCTGGTGTATGTGCCCAAGAGCACGATAGCCCGCGCCGACATCTGGGTGCAGCAGAACATCAGCCGTCTGCTCCTCTTCCAGGGTTGGAATGTCGGACTGAGTTCCGACCTGGGTCGTGTAACGGTCCGGTAAGAACGGAAGCCCGCAAGGGCGTACCGGCCAAAGCAGGGGAACCTCGAAAGAGGTTCCCCTTTTCTTGTCCCATGGAGGCTCGGTACTCTTCGACGTGGGGCGGGCGTCCCTGACTGTCTTGCGGAACGCGGGAGACGCAGGCGCATCTTCCATTTCCACGGATTCTTGGATGTGGTGACCAAAGGGAACCGCATCCTACGATGCCGTCCACCACATGCGGTAGCGACAACGTAGCAGCACCCCCCTATGATTGCCCGCCGTCTCGCCGGGTCTTTACCCCATCTCCGAGGCGAAGCCCCGAAGGGTCTGACAAGGGGCTGGGACTCTCATGCTTTGTTGTGCCGGCAGAGACATGCCGGTTGAAATAAGTGCGTAATCTACCAGTCGTAGGTGCGCTGTAGCCGACTTCCCCACCTGTCGACCATCGACCAGCCGTCGAGACAGCCCTTGAGTATCAGCCGGAAGGTCCGCAGTCCGTCACCCGCCCCGACCGTTGTCCTCCGGAGAAGAAACGGATCGCAAGCCGGCTGATTGAGCCCGTGGATCGCGGTCACTGCGTAGCGATACCCTACCCTGCCTGCAATCCCTGCAGTTTCACGAGAAAAATCCCGCAGTGTTCCATAGGGGTAGGCCAAGCCTACGGGAAAAGAGCCCAGTTCTTCAGCTATACGCTCCCCGGAGATCGCCAGTTCCTTCTCGACCGCCGACCGGCGGATTTCTCCGAGGCTGGGGTGGGACACCGTATGAGATCCGATGGAGAGACCCGCATCAGCCATCTGTTTCACTTCGTGCCATGTCAGGTACGGTCCGGAGGGCAACTCAACTTCATTGTCCAGTACTCCGGTCACCACGTAGAATGTGGCCGGGATCCGCCGGTGCTGGAGTGTTTCAGCCACCTCGTATGCGGCTTCCCGGTACCCGTCGTCAAAGGTCACGGCAACGGTACCCGTCTCGGGCCGGCTTCCCCGGGCAACGAACTCAAGAATATCTTCCATTCTTTGCACGTTGCAGTGGTCGGACAGGTAACGCATGTGCTCGCGGAAGTGCGCGGTTTTCACGGTAAAGGAGTTTTCCGGCTCATCGGCAATCTTGTGATACGTGAGGATCCGGAATCCGTTGCGAAACTTTGCCGTGTGCCGGTATGCCCACCCTACCCCGGCCGTCTCCACGGACCATTCCATTGCCCACTTCAACACCCTCTTCAAGGCCCATCTAGGAGTCACCGGCTTGTATCCCGCATTCTTGAACGTGCATTCCTCGTGAAGCCTCCCGCATGGCGGGCGGGCAGGGACGCCCGCCCAACGTTAAGAGGTGTGACGCCGACTTATGAATCATCGCGCTCAGTGTCCCATTTCATAAGTTCGGTCACACATTTTTGTCTTGCAGCCACGTTAAGTGCCGGAAAGAAGAAGATCCGGGCACGGAGGCCCGGGCTGCGAAGGACTATCCGGGCACCCACAGGGGGGTGCCCCTACAAATCAGACGTGGGACGGGCCTCCGTGCCCGTCATCTTCAAGGGCGGGCCGTGCCCGCCGTCTCCCCGGCGTAGGCCGGGGTCCAGGAGAAGAATACTGGTTCCCGGCCTACGCCGGGAAGACGGCTCAGGTTGTGCCACCGAATTTACGCCACGGAGCGCTTAGTCACATTCTCGAAAGCATATTCGTATCAGTCGTCCATTCCGCGGACCATGTCCCCAAGTAAGTAACGCTGGAGATTCGGGGGAACAAACCATTCGGGAAAGTTGTAGTCAATGCCTATGGCCGCAGGCTTAATCCCGCGAATACGGGAATGGACGATCGGCAGTGACTCGTGAATCCAAAGGAAGGTGCACGGCTGGTCTTCGGCGAGAATTTCTTGGAACTTGTCGTAGTATTTCTTCCGCTCTTTCCGATCGTACGTGGAGACCCCCAGTTCCAGTAAGCGGTCCACTTCCTTGTTCCGGTAATGCATCCAGTTGTAGTCGTGTTGACCGATCTTGGAGGAATTCCATTTGTCGATTTGGTTGGGATCGTAATCAAGAGCCCAGCCGATCATGCAGGCTTCGAACCTTCTGCTGTAAAGAAAGTTGTGGAGAAGAGCGGCCCATTCCAGCATGTGGATATGAACCCGTATGCCCAATGCTTTAAGGTTGCTTTGAATAATGGTAGCCGCGTACTTGCGGCGATCGTCTCCCTGATTCGTAATAATGGTGAACTCAAACGGAACGCCGTCCTTGTCCAAGATACCGTCGCCGTCGGTGTCCTTCCATCCTGCCTCTGCAAGGAGATCTTTCGCCTTCTTGGGATTGTACGCCAACTTCTTCACCTTACGATTGTACCAGTATGTGGCGGGATTGTACGGTGCGTCCACAACCTGACCGAGCCCCAGCAGCACGCCCTTCACAATCCCCTTGCGGTCGATTCCCATGGTAAGCGCCCGGCGAACCCGTTTATCCTTGAACTTCCAGTCTTGAAGGTTGTAGGCAAGGTACGTGTACGAGAACGTAAGATATTGGTACTTATGGAAGTTCTTACTGAACCATGTGCTCACGGTCTGACGTTTAAACTGGAGAGGCGTCAGCGTCAACAGGTCCAGGTTCCCGGACTTCAGTTCCAGGAATGCGGTGCCTTTGTCGAGCAGGAATCGGATCATTACCTTGTTTATATAGGGCCTTCCCCTGAAGTAGTCGGGATTGGATTCCAACACGATCTTCTCGCCTTCCGACCATTCCACGAACTTGTACGGGCCGGTGCCGACGGGCGCTCGAGTCAGGGGACTTTCGGCTATGTCTCGTCCCTCCAGCAGGTGCCTGGGCAACATGCCCTCCACCCAGGATCCCAGAGCCGGGGCGTATGGTTTGGGATACACAGCTTCGACGGTATAATCGTCAATCACTCGGAATTCAGTTATTCTCATAAAATCGCCGGCATATGGAGTCGGAGTCTTCGGATCCGCATACACTCGGTACGTGTACTCGACGTCACGCGCGGTGAAGGGACGGCCGTCATGCCACTTGACTCCTTTGCGCAAGTAGAACCGGATCGTCTTCCGGTCCTTCGATAGTTCCCACCGCTCGGCCAGATCACCGACCAATTCTACGTTCTTGTTGTATTTGACGAGACCGTTGAAAATGAGCTCGGTCACACGTCGGCTCGGCTCGTCCACAGCGAGAACCGGCAGCAGTACGGTGACGTTCCTGATGCTTCCCAATACGATCATGTCTCCGTAGGCGGGCTTCGCCGGCAATCGAGCGGTCTTGGCGGATTCTTCTTGACGTGTCTGCAGGGCAGGATCGTCTCGGCTGATTTCGCAGCCGTATTGAGAGACGATCAAGAGAATGACCAAGGAGAGGGTTGCGTATTTCATGTGGGAAATCGATAGCTCATAAAACCTCGGGCCTCACAATTAACGAGACCGTCTCGCTCGGCTCGACCGTTCGGAAATCCGTACGAGCAGCGGATGCTCTTCTTTCTCAGAAGCACAGGCTGACCCGACCGCCGAATACCCAGCTTCTCCGATCAAGGTTGAATTCATAGAGGGTCGTAGGAATGTTGGCGTTGCGTTCGCCGACGCGTATCTCCGTCTGGGCGTTGATCGTGCCGTACTTGACAAACGCGCCTGCCTGCCAGCCGTAGAGCAAGGGCACACCGACCTCTCCGAAAGCTTCGAAGAAGTATCCCTTACCGAACTCATTCGATGCGGGAAAGCCCGGCAAGTCGACACCTCCGACGGGTATCCCAGCGCTGACGACCTCAACGTAATTGACACTGCCCATAGCGGTTGGAAACCCGATGGCGCCGATTTCGATGTCAAACCCTGTACCGGGCGCAATGTTGCTCACTGCACATCCGAAGAATGGAATGTAAGCGTTTATCGCTATGTTCGCCGTGTCGTTGGCGGCTCCGGCCGGCCCCACACGCACGCTCGGATCGTAGAAATTGGTCTGAAAGGTATCGTATCGAAATCCGGCGATGAGCGTAGCCGACGGGTGGAGATCATAGGTCAATGCCGCCTGCAAGTCCCACCACTGCGTGTCCGCCCTCCACGTTCTGTAACGCGTGGTGTCCGCGGACAATCTCATTGTCTCATTGGATGTTCTGTCGATCGGGAACAAGTAGGACCATCCGAGAACAAGCCCCAGCGGACCGTTGCCTTTGACGGGGACCATGAGTTCAAGCCAAATGCCCTGGAGATCGAACTGTTGACGCAACTCCACAACTGAGTTGAGGACCGTATCAGCTGAGGTAAATGAAAAGTCGGCTCCTTTGTTCTGGAAAAAATACCCGGTATAAACGGACGGCGCAGTGCCCACTTTGGCCGTGGCCGGGCAAATCCAACCGTAACCCGCCTGAGCCAATACAGAAGCCGGCGTACCGACCAGGAAAAACATCCATATAAGGAACACGATGGTACGCTCGGTCCGCATATCTCCTCCTGACTGGTTCATTACCAACGATGCAAAAATTACATAAGATATAAAAATGTTAGCTCTTTTGGCAAGAAAAGTCAACTAAAAAGGAACGTTGCGAGCGAGACCTCCTTTGGTTCTTTCGAGAGACCGAGGATCCACTCTTGTGCGAATACTCTGTAGCTCCGAGGTTGCGCGTAGGTTGATCGGGGCGCGACATGGCCTGCCGACACATACGGTACCTCGGCGGAACACGGCACTCTTATTTCTTGTAACCGTTGATTAAACAGGAACCTGCCGGAGGGGTCTTCAAGTCGGTTTTCAGGTCATGAATTCAACGCGGTTGCGGCCCAGATCTTTTGCCCTGTACAGGGCCGTATCAACATTACGGATAACGGAATTGACATTGGTCGAATGCGAGCCTTGGACCAAGAAAACGCCAATGCTCAAGGTAATGTCGAACTCTCCCTCCGGGGTTCTAATAGGCTTGCCGTCGAATCTCGCTCTGAGTCTCCCCGCCATGTCCTGAAGCCGCGACATGTCGCAGCCGGGAACCACAACGATGAATTCCTCACCGCCGTACCTCCCAACCGAGTCGTAAGAGCGCATAGAAGTCTTGATGCGACCGGCTACCGCCTGCAAAACTGCGTCTCCCGCCAAATGTCCATGTTCGTCATTGACCCGCTTGAAGTGGTCCACATCGGCCAGTATGACACCTAACGGGGTGTTCTCCCTTGCAGATCGGTCCAATCCCTTCTCGAGGACGCCGAGTATTGCCGGGCGGTTCAACAATCCGGTCAGCGAGTCGTGGGATACGCGATAGGCAAGATCTTCTCTAATCCTTATCAGATCGGACAGAAGCCGTTGCCGTTCTCTTTCCACCTGCTTGCGGACGGTGACATCGCGACAGACATGGACGATCCCTTCGAGGACGCCGTTCTTGGCGATAATGGGGGACAGCGTAACTTCATAGTCGCCCTTCAAATTCTCAAATGTTATTTCACCGCAGTACGTTTTCTCGTGGTCTCCGACGTCTTTCAAGGGACAAATGTCCGGCGGACCCGCGGTTCCATGCATGTATTGATAACAATGTTTACCCACCAGGTCTTGCACGCTCATGCCGAGCATATCAGCCATGGGTCTGTTGGCGCGGAGAATTCTCCGATCCTTGTCCAGAATCAGTATGAGATCGGGAATTGAATCGAAGGTCTGCTCCCATTCTTGCTTGGCCTTTTCAATGTGATCGCGAAGTCTTCGTTCGAGAACCAGTCTCAACCTCTCCGCAGAAAGGTTCTCGCATACCACCAGAACAAAACGTCTCCCTCTGATCTTGATGGCTCGAAGATTCATCCGGGCCCAAATCCGTTTGTCGTTGATTTCCAAGAGGGATTCGATTTCACTTGGTCGTCTGGTTGAGAAAACTCCTTGCAAGCTTGCTTGAGCCTGACGGACAGCGACCGGATTGCGGAAAAGATTTCGAAAGCTCATGCCGGGCAGCTTCCTGTAGTCCAGGCTAATCCTTGCCCACGCTTGATTGGCTACGACGATCTCGTGGTCGCTGTTAACGAGCAGGACCGGTATGGGCAGGGCTTGCGTGAGCTTGCCGAATGTCGTTGCCCAGATCTGACTACTAACGTCGAAGCTCCCCGATGTGCTCAGGTGTTCGGAAAAGAGATCGTCAAGGTCAAGAGTCAGGGAAGGCAACCGTTCCCCTCCGACCGGCTCGGGCGAGCCGGGGCCTTGTTCCTGGAAATCAAAGCTTATTAAAGGTTTATCGTTCATTGCTCCCCCCGAGCGTCTTAACCATTCGTAACCACTCTCTAGACGATGGAGATCGCGCTGAGTCCGTAATGCCGAGAAAAATGTGCGCATTAAAGACTCTCCGGCGCCATATATAGGGATCCTTGGAGTGAGACATCCGCCGGCAGCGCTCATGGTTTCGTTCCAGACTTCGTTGCCGCATCGAACCGTGTTAACCGAAGCCGCGGCCGGACTAACCGAATGCACTCCCAAGTGCCGTGCAGGGCGTTATTCAAGCCACTGTACTCGAACTCCGGCCCAACGGTCAAGCTCAAAAGCCCCGGATTCGCAACCGTTCAGGTACGAACTGCGCGCTTACCCCGGATTCTATGATGTGTGCGTGGAATTCACCATAGCGCAGCGGATCTGCTCTATACCGTCATCCCAAGAGCCTTCAGCATACGGAAGAGAGAATACCTAGAAATCCTCAATAATTCCGCGGCATTCTGCTTGCTCCCTCCCGAACGCCTCAAAGCTTCCTCGATCAGAGCCCGCTTCATTTCGTCCGCCGCCTCGTTAATGCCCTCTTCCTCCGGAAAGGTCACGGTGTATGACCAGTCCGTTTGGTAGGTATTGCCGACAGCCAATGACTTGGGCGTGATTGTTCCCGTTCCGGAAAGGATCAATGCCCGCTCGAGTACGTTGCGGAGTTCCCGCACGTTACCGGGCCAAGTATATCTGGAAAGACCTTTCAGGGTTTGCGAATCTATGACGGGAACTTGATGGAGTTGCATTTCAACGGCCAGCTGCTCCACGATCTTTGCCGTGAGGACGGGGAGGTCATCCAAGCGGTCTCTCAATGGCGGCACGGTGATGGACAGTACATTGAGGCGGTAGAAAAGATCCCGGCGAAATTTTCCCGACGCAACTTCCTCTTCCAGGTTACGATTCGTGGCTGCCATGAGCCGTGCATTAACGGGAACGTTTGTTTCTCCTCCAACTCGGGTGAGGCTCCGGGTGTCGAGAAAAGTGAGCAACTTCGCTTGGAGGCGCAGGGGCAATTCGCCGATTTCGTTGAGAAGTAAGGTGCCGCCTTCCGCAAGCTCGAGAAGCCCGCGTTTCCTCCCGACTGCGCCGGTAAAAGCTCCGGCCTCATGACCGAACAATTCGGCTTCGGCAATTTCCGGTGCCACTGCGGCGCAATTGATGGCAAAGTAAGGACCGTCCTTTCGGTTGGAGTTTTCATGGATGTATCGAGCAAGATAGTCTTTTCCCGAACCGCTCTCGCCTAAGAGGAGGATAATGCTCTCCGTCTTGGCGGCCAGCCGGGCCTTAGCCATCGTGTTCTGGATGGCGAGAGAAGCGTACCCGCCCCGTCTGACTTCGTCAAAGGCTATCGGCGTCGACTTCTTGCGTTCAGTGATATCTCTGGAAATCCCGCATAGGCCGACAATTTCTCCCGTACCGGTGCGAAGGGGAACACGAATATCATGAAAGATAAGCGGGACTCCGCGGACCAATCTTGTGTTTTCTTGGTCTATCAGCTGTCCTGCGAGCACGCGGCGTTCAACATCTTCCAAGTACTGGGCGGTGGCTGAAGCGAAAAGGTCTTCATCCTTGCCTCCGACGATTTGTGAAGCGGGGAGTGCCAGCAGGTTCTCCATGGCCGGATTCACATGCGTGTAGACATGAGAGCGATCCTTCACAAAGATACAGTCCTGGGCGGTCTCGAAAATGGCCCGAAAGCGTTCTTCACTCTTGCGAAGCTCAAGTTCGGCACGCTTCCTCTCCGTTATGTCCGTGACGACGGACAAGCCGACGGCCTCACCTGCCGGGTCCGTGGTAACAATGGAGTTCAGGAGTACGTCCATCACGGTACCGTCTCTTCTCACATACTCGAAGGGGACGTCCTTGATGTGGCCCTCTTTCCACAACTTCAGACTCATTTTGGATAGGGCCCGCCGAGCAGATCCGGGAGTCATCATGAAATCCAACGTGCGTCCGATGACTGCTTCCCGACTGTAACGGGTCTCCTCAAGCCATTTGTTGTTGACGTTGCATATCCGTCCTTGCGCATCCACGGAAAACATCATTACCGGAGCGTTATCGTGGATGTGCCGAAACTTTGCTTCACTTTCCCGCAAAGCCGATTCAGCTTTCTTGCGATCGGTAATGTCCACGCAGTACTCGATGATATGGGTAACCTCGCCGTTTCGATTGAATATGGGATATGCTTGAATTTCATAGTATTTCGGATCGCTCCACCCGTTCTTGAGCACGTGTTCCACATTGCGCGGCTTCCCGGTTTGGTGAACCTCGGCCAGAGGACAGGGAGTGTCCGGCCGAGTGCACGGCCTCTCACAGCCGTGAAGCAGTGAATAGCAGGTCGAACGCCCTCGAACAAAGTCCTTACCGGCCGCTGAATTGGCCATGAGCACCGTGTAATCGTTCACATCAATGACCAGAAGGGGATGGGTTACGGACTCCAAGACCACGCGAAGGAATTCGTGCTGCTGCTGACTCCTCTCTTCAGCCCGTGTGCGCTCGACGATCTCTCGGCGGAGTTCCTCGTTGGCATGGGCCAATTCTGCGGTACGCTGCTCAACTCGACGATCGGATTCATCCTTGGCGCGGCTGAGTTGATAGTGGGCCAGTTTGAGTTCGGTGATATCGGTGGCCAGGACGACAAATCCTTTGATTTCTCCATGGTCCCCTACGTGTGGCGTGAAGATGACATTGACGTCACGTGTTAGGCCGTCAGTCCAAGTGACCCGGTTCTCAAGGGAGCATGTTTCTCCGGATAATACCTTCTCAATAGCTTCATGAGCCGCACTGTGTGAAGATTCACCCTCGATTTCCATCATGTGCCTACCCTTCAGATCTTCAACCGGGATGCCGAACCACTTCTCGTACGTTCTATTGTTCACGGCATACCGCCGATTGGGGTCCACATAGGCAATACAGGCGGGCACGGCGTCCATGATGAGACGCAACATCTCCTCACTTTGTCTGAAGGCTTTTTCCGCAGCTTCTTTCTCTTCAACAAGGCGTTGCTTGGCAACAGCCCGTTCGATGACCAAAGGCATGAGGCTCAGATACCCGCCCTCGCCGTCTTTGATGATGTAATCCGTAGCACCAAGTTTCATCGCCTCAACGGCTACTCTTTCATCCCCGGCTCCGGTTATCATGATTGTAGGCGGGAGCAAACCCTCGGTTCGAAGTTCTCGTATCACTTCAAGGCCGTTCTTTCCAGGCATCTTGTGGTCTACGGCCAAGAGGTCATATGGAACGGCCCTATGCGCGGCCAATCCTTGTTCCCCGTCCGGGACCGTATCAACCGCGTACCCCGACCGGGACAATGTCTTCTGGAAGAGACGAGCCAACCCCGCATCGTCCTCCATGTAGAGGATGCGAATACTTCCGGAAGAAGCCATGATCTCACTCCTGTTGTCCACATGTTGCGACGAACGGCTTCCCGGCCGAATCGGTCGAAGAGAAGATAAGGCCGAATCCGGTTCGGATCTTTGGGGCATGGGATCCCGGCCCGACCGTTCTCAGTTGAGATTCATGCCAATTGCCTTTCCTCGCCGGAGACCCGATCAATAGGTAAACGAGCGCGGCCTGAGTGCCGGTAACCTTATCCTATCATGGCCCGGCAGCGCCGCGACCCTACCGTGACCGTGGCTGACGGCGAAGTGTCTCCAAGAATAGGTCACCGTATTTGCGCCAACGAGCGCTAAGTATAGCCAATGGTCTAAAGGCCGGTCAACAGAAAGGGATCACGGTGTTGCTCAGAGGTCCGCGGCCTGAGAACTCCAAACGAAAACGTATTTGCAAGCGCCGGCTGTTTGCATTACATTATGTAAGGTGGAGAAATGGAAGTGAAATGCTCACACTGCGGAACCGTCTCGACGGTTCATGACCAGAAAGTTCCGATCGGTCGCTCGTATTTCGTTTGTCCGGGCTGCAGCAGTCGCGTCAACGTGTTCAAGGGACTACAAGAGGGATCCGTGGTCAAGAATCTTGTCGGCGTCCGATTCTTCAGGGATGGAGAAGGCTTCAACGAAGCATACGCCGAACCCGGACAGCTATGGCACGTGGTGAAGGTGACCCAACCGTGTCCCGACAAAGGAGAGAACAGGGAATGTGAGAGAAAGAACAAAGGAAGATGTCCAAACCAGAGACTTCTCATGAGACTTGACCGGGACAACTCGTTCTACCGAACCTGCCTTTACCGGAACGGAAGAAAGCTTTTCGACAAGACGGACCGGACTCTGGTCGGTGCACACGGACTTCTCAGTGAACCGGACGATGAAGATACCACGTACAAGATTATCTGATTACGGCACGCCATTGCTCGTGGGAGGTAAGTGCGTCTTCATGCCCCCGCCGGCTCAATCACGAATCTTAATGCCTTGTAGCCTGCTCCACGTCTCCGGTGAATACCAGATGTCCACAAACTCTCGAATTGAGTCGGCTTCCCTGTCTGCAACGGCCTCGACCACCGGGCTGCGCAGCATCTTCTTGATACTCCCGAAAGCTCGTTCATCCTTCTGTGCAAATTCCCATGCCGCGGTCCGTGCCTTGGGCAACAGGTCTCCCTCGGATACGGTCTGATCGACCAGTCCCATTTCTCGGGCCTGTTCGGCGGTGAACATCGCCCCGCTGTAGAGCATTGTCTGAGCGTTTCTTTCCCCTATCAAGAACTTCAGCATCTCAACGCTGCCGGCAAAGACCGATGAGCCGAACCCTATTTCATTGAGGGATATCTTGGCTTTTCCCTGTACCATGAGCCGATGGTCACAAGCCGTAGCGAGCATGCATGCCCCGGCCATGGTATGGCCGTTGAGAGCCGCGATCACCGGCTTGGGGAAGAGGAAAACCTCGGTGTATAACTCCGAAAAGCCGGTAAGGTAGCGTGTGAACTCTTCTTTGGAATAACCAAGGAACTGGGGAATATCGAATCCAAACGAAAAGAACTTACCGCTGCCGGTAAGGATCACGGAACGTACGTTCGGATCCTTTTCCGACTTCCGAAAAGCTTCTCTGAGTTCATCTACGACCGCATCATTCAACGCGTTTACTTTGCCGCGACTTAGGGTGATGGTTGCGAAATCCTCCTCCCTGGTGAGGGTTACAAACTGCATATGTCCTGTCCTCCTTAGTAGTCGGCAGCGTAAGTACGGTGACGAATCAGGAGCCCCCACCCCTCCCCGTGGGACAGGCGTCTCGCCTGTCGATGACGAGCAAGATGCCCGTCCCTTGGGGGGCGGGAGAACTTCCCCCCGTTGACGGGGGGACGAGAGGGGGAACCGCGAAAACGGCGGGCATAGGCCGCCTTGCCGTCCTGATCCATATTCTCCAACTTCCGCTAGTGCCCTTCGCGTCTCAAGGGATTATCGGGAAAACAGCAGCCGGCGCCTATCTCGAGGACGCCCTCGTATCGCTCCGGATCGTCCAGATACAGTGAACAGAGGTAGCGATGGTCATTCCGAATGAGGGCGGGGCACGGGTTGGTGTAATGCCCATACAACATGGAGCCGATTCTGCACATCACCTTGGTGCAGCAGAAACCACAGCCCACACAACGCAGAGAATCACTCAATATCCTGCCTCCTTGAATGAATCGTGCCGAATCCGGCCTATGGAGCAGTGACGGGATACCCCCGCCGTCTCCCCGGCGCAGGCCGGGGTCCAGGAAAAGAAGACTGGTTCCCCGCCTACGCCGGGAAGACGGCTCAGGTTGTGCGACCGAATTTACGCCATGGAGCACCGGGTCCTCTCATTCATGCGTTCGCTCGTTCCTTTCCGTCCTTTCCGAAGAACGACGCGAAGATCTCTCGTATGGCGTTGGTCGTACTGAAATAGTCCTTGAGCAGATCTTCCGCATGACCGTTGCCGTACCCCATGCGTACCGCCAAACCGGCGAGCTTGTCTCCCGTCAGGGGCATCCTGTTCACACTTCGGTGTTCCATGATTCGCAGCCGGTCTTCCAGATTGCCGAGGAAACGGTATCCCGAATCCAGCGTGAAGAACGACCGTTCATCCACTATTCCTGCGCGTCGCATCTCCGCCAGGGCTTCCAGGGTGTTCTCACAGAGTATCCGGGGGTGCTGCTTTGCATACTTCAGAATGTTTCCCTGCACGAAGAACTCCACGTCTACCAGGCCGCCGTGCCCGGTTTTCAAGTCAACATGAAGGTCATCCTCCAATGCCAGTTCCATCTGCATTCTCGACCTGAGACGTGCAATCTCACGGATGTCGTGGTCGGACGGTTCGGTTCGCATGATACAGTCTCTGACGATTTCCTGCACCTCAGAGGCGGGAGCGGGAGGTCCGATCACCGTACGCCCCTTGATCAGGGCCTGCTTCTCCCACAACTGTGACGCGGTGAGATGATACTCCCTGAACGCGTCGAGCGAGCAGACCAGCGGTCCCTTGTTGCCCGAGGGCCTCAGCCGCGCGTCGATGGCAAATGCGGTTCCTTCGGATGTGGGAACGCTGAGAATGGAGATGATCCGGTTTGCCAGTCTTGTATACCACTCGTGGGAACCCAATCGTCCGATCTGCCGCGCGGGGGAGGCATAGATGAAGATTACGTCCAAATCCGACATGTACGACATCTCTCTGCCCCCGAACTTACCCATGGCCAGAACCACGAAGGGAAGAGCGTCCGCGAAATCGCCGCCGCCGTACTTCCTGATCATCTCTTGAGTCGCCATTTCCACCGCTGTCTGGAGACATGCTTCGGCCAGTTCCGTGAGGAGCCAACGAGCCCCCGTCGATTCGATCTCCCCAAGAAGTTGACGCACCCCGATCATGAGCACTTCTTCGTGCTTAAATGTCCGGATCGCATCCAACTTAACCTCAAGATCGTCGTAGTACGCGAGCCTGTCGGAGAGTTCTTCCACGAGCAGTTGTCTCTCCGATGGGTGGTCATGGGCACCCCGGGAGATGAGAGAATCAATCGCCTGGGGATGATGGATCAGCAGTTCGGTGAAAAAGCGGCTCTCACCCAGGATCTTCATGAGAAACCCCACCGTGGGAGGATTCTCCAGAAGCGTTGAGAAGTAGCCCGAACTTGACTGCAGCGACTCAATGTACGCTGCGAGTGACACCAGCGTGCTTCCGGGCTCGGGCACTTTGAGGAGTTCTTCGATGAAAAGCGGGGCCAGGCGCTGCAGCAGAATCCGTCCTTTATCGGAATCCAGAGATTCCGCCGGAGGGTCGATAAGGTCCCGGAGAATAGGATAGGATGCCGCAGGGTCGTCGAAGCCGCTGTCCTTCAAAATGGAGCAGGCGTCGGGCTCATCATGAATCACCTCTACGATTCGCCTGGTTCGGGAGGAGACCTTTTCAAGGGTTTCCTCACTCGTCTGGTGAAACATGCCTGCGAAGAGATCCTCCACGAATCGACGGCGTTCATCCAGTTCGCGCAAAAAGGCATTGAGTCCGTCATCGCGGTATCCCAACCTTCGGGCCAGTTCCTCCTGTTCTTCCCTGCTCCTTGGGAGATCATGGGTCTGCAGCTGGTGATTGATCTGGATGCAATGCTCTACCTTGCGGAAGAACAGATAAGCCTCGGTTAGTCCGTTCGATGTGGTCTCGTCAAGCAGTCCCACTTCCTGAAGAAGCGCTAAGGCCTTGAGTGTGCTTGCAGATCGCACCCTCGGTTTTCGGCCGCCGTTTATCAATTGAAGCGCCTGGACAAAGAATTCAATTTCCCGTATCCCGCCCTGCCCCAGCTTGATATTCAGACCCGGCCTTCGCTTGAGCTGTGACTGGATTCTCATCTTCATGGCCCGCATATCTTCCAAGGTCGAGTAGTCCAGGTGTTTTCTGTAGATGAACGGCTCGAGTTCCTCCACAAAGTCCGCACCGAGTTCAAGGTCTCCCGCGATGGGCACGGCCTTCATCATAGCCGCCCGTTCCCAGGTCCTGCCCCATCCCAGGTAGTAATCGGTCGCGTTGGTGACCGACGGAACGAGTTCGCCCTTTTCTCCTTCAGGTCGAAGCCTCAAGTCAACTCGAAACACAAATCCGTCCTCGGTTATGTCCGAAAGGCTTCGTACGACGGACCGCACGAGCGTCTCATAGAAGCGCTGAAGTGGAACGCTCTTAGGGCCTTGTGTCCGGCCCTCCTCAGGGCCTCGCAGAAAGATCAGATCCACGTCCGAAGAGAAGTTGAGTTCCCTGCCCGCTACTTTGCCCAACCCGAGAACTACCAGTCCGGCCTGTTCACCCACCCCTTCCGGAGCGCCGTACACGGAAACGAGCACCCTTCTGTGGAAATCTACGGCCGCCTGAATACAGGTCGCAGCAAAATCCGACAGTTCCGCCATCACTTCCCTCGCGTCGGCAAGGCCGGCGAGATCCCTGCAACCTATCCTCAGATACTCCTCCTCCTTGTAATTGCGAAGAATACGGTTCAGATCCGCGACGTCATGAGCCTCGTCCAGTTCTCGCCCGAGTTCCTTCCCCATCACATCGCGGTTCTTCTCGGTCTGAAAGCCTCTACCGAGAAATAGGGAGTCTATCATCCCGGGATTTCTGCGAATAATGGAGAACAGGAATCGTGAACCTCCAATCGCTGCCAGAAACGGCCTCCGGATCTCCTCTTCTTCGAGCGCTTTTCTCACCAGGGGCTCGTTCTCATCGGAAAGCAGATCGTCCAGACTCCCGGCAGTCGTCGCGGGATTCGGAGTATCCCGTATCCCCTTGAGCACCGCTTCTCTCTGCGCCGGCTCCATGTTTGTGAGCACCTCGGTCATCGCCGGACAATTGCGCTCCATGTAATTTGTCAGATCGCCGACATTCATACCGTTTGACCTCGTGAACCCTACTCTGCCGTTCTGAGGAACATGATTTCAACCCGCCGCTCTCCGGTGCGCAAGGCCTCGTCGGCGAGTCCGTCTGGTCTAAGTCGGGTTCCCCGTCCATCAGTTTATAGCATGTGGGTGCAATTTTGTTCGAAATTCGAGGAAGGCGTGGGTCCCCGGATGAATTTCCCTGGCCACATAGGCACTAACTTAGTACTCCATGGCGTAAATTCGGTCGCACAACCTGAGCCGTCTTCCCGGCGTAGGCCGGGAACCAGTCTTCTTTTCCTGGACCCCGGCCTGCGCCGGGGAGACGGCGGGCTGACGCCCGCCACACGGGCGACCGCCGGTCGCCCCTACCAAGACAGACTCGTAGAACGGCCAAACCCGTCCTTTGGGGCGACGGGCCCCCTATGCTCGGCGGGCACTGCCCGCCCTACCGTGTGTCTGGGTAGGCCTCTCACCGGATTGCCGGGACTTGTCCGAATGTTGGAGAATCGGAAGGAAAGATGTCCGGGCACGGAGGCCCGGGCTACGAATAACCTTACGGAAGTCCGGACAATCCAGTGGGACGGGCATCTTGCCCGTCGACAGGCGAGACGCCTGTCCCACCAACCCTGCCGGGCGCTCGCGGAGAAGATACCGGCACGGAGGCCGGCGCTGCCAAGACAGCGACAGGTTCCGTCAATACGTCACCGAACTTCCGCCATGGCGTATCAGAGTGCCAGATATTCCTTCACAACTTCTTCGTTGGACATAATTCCTACCATGCTATCCGAGTGCACAATGCGGCCTTTTTCGATGATGTACCCGCGATCGCACACGCGGCGACAGAACCTGAGGTTCTGATCCGCAAGCAGGACGGTTACTCCGTTTTCTCGGATGGTGTTGATGACATCTGCAAGCATTCGCACGATGAGAGGAGCCAGGCCTTCGGAGGGTTCGTCAAGAAGCACCAGATCCGGGTTGGCCATCAAGGCCCTTCCCAGGCTGAGCATCTTCTTCTCTCCGCCGGACATGTTCAGCCCTTTTTGTTTGCGGCGGGTATGAAGCACGGGAAAGAGATCGGTCACCCGCTGCATGTTCCAGTAACCGGTGCGTTTGGTTACCCGAGCTGCGATTTCAAGATTCTCTTCGCACGTGAGATCCGGAAAAATGCGCAGGTCGTCGGGCATGTAGGCTATACCCAACGAAGCCAATGCGTAGGGCGGCCGTCCTTGCACCTCTTGTCCATTGAAGACAATGGAGCCGCTCTTGGGTGGAGTCAGCCCGATTATCGAACGCAGGGTCGTGGTCTTACCGACCCCGTTTCGCCCGAGCAGAGCAACCACTTCAGCCGAATCCACCTCCAGGGAGATGTTCTGCAATACGTGGGAAGTGCCGTAATAGGTGTTGATATCCTTCAGAATGAGGATCACTCCATCACCTCCTCACCCAGATAGCATTCGCGGGTTTGCTTGTCATTCTTCACCGTTTCGGGTGTTCCGTCACAGATTATATCCCCCCGATGGAGCACCAACACACGGTCGGAGAGCGAGAAGACGATGTCCATGTCATGCTCGACGATCACAAATGTGGTTCTGCCCGTGGCCGACAGCCGACGGATGGTCTCCAGAGTCTCCACCCGCTCAACCGGATTCATCCCGGCAGTGGGTTCGTCCAAGAAAAGCAATTTTGGCTTCACGGCCAAGGCGATTCCTATTTCCAGCAGCCGCTGGTCGCCGTGGGAAAGTTCCGTGGCCGGGCTTTGGGCACGCTCATCCAGGTTGAGTTCTTCCAGCACTTCCATCACTCTGTCGGCCACTCCCGTTTCGCCGTGCAAGGCCCGGAAGACGTGATGAGCTTTTCGGACTATGCCGAGCACCGGTATCTGGATATTCTCAAAGACCGTGAGTTCGGGGAACACATTGACCACCTGGAAAGAGCGGCACAGCCCCAGTTGGACTCGTCGATGGGTCGGCAGGCCCGTGATCTCCCGGCCCTGCAGGAATATGCGGCCGGCGTCTGCCGGAAGGGTTCCGGACAGAATGTTGATCAGCGTGGACTTGCCTGCACCGTTGGGTCCGATAATGGAGGTGATCTGCCCGGCGTGAATCTCAAAATTCAGCCTGTCGGCCGTCACAACCCTGCCAAAGGCTTTGCTGAGGTTCTCGACTTTGAGGAGAGACGAGATCATGACGACCCCTCCTCTCGGAACTTGGTTCCGTAACGAACCAGGTACCGCTCTGCGGAGCCCATGGCCCCTCCCCGGAATCCCATGATGATGACGAGGAGAATCAGCCCGAACCAAAGCATCCAGTTCTGCGTGAAACGCTCGATAATCTCTCGCAACACCACGAAGACCACGCTGCCCACGATCGGTCCGCTGAAGGTCTGCAACCCGCCGATTAAGCTGACCAGCACGGGCTCGGCCGAGTGGGTCCAGTGTGCGGAGAAGGGATCGGTGTTGCGCTCAAGCATTGCGCCCAGCGATCCGGCCAGCCCTGCAAACGCGCCGGAGATGACGAATGCCGCCAGTCGGTATCTCTTGATTGAAATGCCGGCAAAAGAAGCCCGCTGGTGGTTCTCGCGAATTCCCGCCAGGACAAGCCCGAAAGCCGACGAACGAATGCGGTGAATCACCCAAACGGTAAGCATGAAAAAGAACATGACCACGAAATAGAACCGGCTGTCCTTGGCAATTGAGAACCCGAGAAAAGGATTTCTTCCTATTCCCACAAGCCCGTCGTCGCCGCCTGTTATATCGCGCAGGTTCCAGATCAGAGAGAACACCATCATTCCGAAAGCCAGGGTAAGCATTGCGAAGTAGATCTCGGTATGGCGAACGCAAAAAAAGCCTATCACCAACGCGACCAGTACTGCCAGCACGACGCCTGCCAGGATGCCCATAAGAGGGTCGGGATTGATGTGCAGGTAAAACAGTGCCATCCCGTAAGACCCGGCAGCGTAAAAGGCCGCGTGTCCGAAAGACAACAAGCCCGTGCGGCCCAGGAGAATGTTGTAACCCAGGGCGAAGATGGAAAGCAACATCACCCGCATGGTGAGGTACAGCACGAAACGGTCCGCGAACAGGCCTATGCATGCCAACCCCAATGCCAATAAACCGAATGCCAGGTAAGGTAAATAGCGGCCCATGTTAGGAAGCCTCTCCAAAGAACCCCTGTGGCCGCCAAAGCAGAACAATGGCCATCAGGATGAAGGTCAGGAACATGTCGAAAGTTGGGAGGAATCTGGTTCCGAACGATGACAATAGGCCAATGATGAGAGCGCCAAGGAAGGCGCCTTTGAGGCTGCCCAGTCCTCCGATCACTGCAACCACGAAGGCATCGATGATGATGGCCTCGCCCATGCCCGGCGTAAGCAGGCCCACGTACGGTACGGCCAGCCCTCCGCTCATGGCTCCCAGCCACGTGCCGAACACGAACACTCCGGTGTACAGGGCCGGCACACGCACGCCCATGGCCGACGCCATTTCTCTATCCGAAGAGGCGGCCCGGATGATGCGCCCAGCCCACGTCTTCTCCAGTACCAGCCACAGGCCCAAGGCGACCAGCGGCCCCACCGCCATGATGAACAGGCTGTACGTGGGGAAAAGCCGGCCTGCGATGGATACCGATCCCGCCAGACCCGGTACCGTTGGTGAGCCGATAGAACCGCCGCCCCAAATGACCTTCACCAGGTCGTCGAAGATGAGCACGAAGGCGAAGGTGAGCAGGAGTTGATAGGGCAAATGTAAGTGGTAGACATATCTCAGGAAGAAACGCTCGATCACGAACCCTACCGCGCAAACGCACAGAGGCCCCAGTGCCAGCCCCAACCAGAAATTATCGCCAAGCATTGAGAGGAGCGTGAAGCAAAAATACGCCCCCAACATATAGAAGCTGCCGTGGGCGAAGTTGAGCACCCCCAACACCCCAAAAATCAGGGTCAGTCCGCCGGCCGCCAACCATATGAACATGCCTTTCGACAATCCGGCCAGACAGACGTGAATCAGCGATTCCATATGCATGAACCTCCCCGGTCGCCCTCGAGGTGCTGCTCCCGCAAGCCCCGGCGGCCTGAAAATCTCCGCCGGGGATCACGGGGCATTTTAAGACTTAAAGGGCGGCATACTTGCGGCGCCTTCGAAAGGAGGACGGTTGAAACATTCTTTGGGTGGGATGACGACCATCTTTCCCATAACCTTGAAGGGGTACTTGGGATCCGCTTTGGTCAGCCCCCAGGGAACCGCGTACATGGCCTGATGATCCTCTTTTCGGAAGACGCGTTTTCCGGCCGGACCGTCAAGCTCCATGCCCTCGAGGGCTTGAATCACGGCCTTGGTATCCTTGGAACCTGCAGCCTCAACAGCCTTCTTCAGTGCATAGATCGACGAGTAGCCCGTTTCCGAGACGTATGCGGGATAGTGTTTCCAGCGCTTTTGAAACGCGGCCACCCAGTCGTTGTTCCTGGCGTTGTCGGGATACCTGAAGAAGTAACGGCCCGAGATCCAGATGTTGTCCGGCATCTCCGAGCCCAACCCTTCCAATACGTCCATGGCCGCGCCCACCGGTAGCATCACGTGTTTGATGTTCTTGAAAAGCCCTGCCTGTGCAGCCTGCTTCATCATGGTGATCAGCTCGCCGGCCCACTCAACCGAATACAGACCGTCGGGCTTGGCATCCAGAATGGTATTGATGTGAGCCCGGAAGTCCGTGGTGCCGAAAGGCGCCCATGATTCGGCGACAAACTCCGTTCCCGGTTTCAACTTGCCCAGAGTATCCTTGAACATGCGCCAGCAGGTGTATCCGTATTCGTATTTCGGGCTGATGGTGGCCCATTTCTTTGCCGGCAGATCCTTGGCCACAAACGCGGCCGCGTTGCCGTCCTGGTAGGTGGGAGTGCATATACGGAATATCTGCTTGATACCGTTCTTGAAGACCTCCTGCTCGGTCAGCTTTTCCGTGGCCGCGTGGGTGACCATCAGAGGCTTGTTCAACTGTGCCATGACCGGCGCAAGGGCCAACGCCTGGCCCGAAGAATCTACGCCTGCAAGGTAGTCGGCCCCCCAGGAATCCACAAAGTAGCGGGCATTCTTGATTGCCTGAGGTTTCTTGAGCGTTGAGTCGCGGAACTCCACCTCCACCTTGGCGCCGCCGATTCCGCCGGCTGCGTTGATCTCCTCCGCCGCCATGTCCACACCCATCTTGTGGAACTCGCCGTACCCGGCCAAGGTGCCGCTCATGATTGCCTGATACCCGACCTTCACCGGGCCTTTGATTTTGGGGTTGGACGCCCAGAGGCCGGTGGGCTTGAGCACCCCCGCCCCCAGCCCAGTGGCCGCGGCGGTAAGAAGCCCCGCCTTGACAAAATCCCTCCTCGTTAACCCTTTTTTGAACATGCAGATCCTCCTTTTCTTCCGGCAATTATGCGGCGCCCATTTCGCCCCGTTGCACTCGAGCTCCCAAACCGGTCCTTGGAAAGGCTCTCGGGCGGCTATAGGCGGCCAAGTCTCCTCATACAATGCTCCAAGCGGTCCCGCCGGCATTGTCCCTTATCGTAGAGACCTCTATTTCCAGACTTGAAGATCCTCATCATCGGCCGTGCGGCCTCGTCGTTAAACGGAATCCTATTGTTTTTTCTGTTCTCTCAGCGTTCTACGTAGGAACTTACCCGTTAACGTCTTGGGAATTTCAGCGACGAACTCAACCTGTCGAGGATATTTGTATGCGGCCATGCGACTCTTGCAGAAGGAGATGATTTCCTCGGGGGTCACCGTGCCTTCCATACCTCCCTTGAGGGCGACGAATGCTTTTACCGTCTCGCCTCGGTACGGATCCTGTACCCCGACTACGGCCGTCTCTTTCACGGCAGGGTGCCGGTAGATCACATCTTCCACATCTCGAGGCCATACTTTGAATCCGGAGGCCACGATCATGTCCTTTTTGCGATCCACCAAATAGAACCATCCGTCCTCGTCCATTTTGCCGACGTCACCGGTCCGGAGCCAACCATCCCGAATGGCGTGTTGGGTTTCCTCCGGTTTTTCCCAGTATCCGGGTATCACAATGGGGCCTGAATTCACGATTTCGCCGACTTCCGTACAGGGCAGTTCCCTGGTCGCGTCTTCCAGGTCCACGATTCTTGAGATGCAGTTGGGAACGGGTACTCCGACGGAAAGCGCCCCACTGTCAGGGTCCACCGGCGCCCGTTTTCCCAGGGGAACAATGTGGGAGGGAGAATTGGTCTCCGTCATGCCGTAGACATTGTGCAGATAGAGACCGGTCAGTTGTTCGAATCTGTCGACCAGGGCTTCCGATACGGGTGCACCTCCGCTGTATGCCTTCACAAAAGTGGAGATATTCCTGGTCTTGAAATCCGGATGATCCATCAATGCAATGTAGGCCGTTATGGATGCTACCGTCATGGTAGCCTTCCAGCGCTCTATGAGTCTAAGCGTTTCACCCGGATCGAATCGGTAGTAGAGGATGACCGGGATCCCGGTCAACGCGGCAATGGCCAAATGAGCCACCTCTCCGGTGACATGAAACAAAGGGGCCATACCAAGCACGACGTCGGTGCCGTCGATGCGCTGCATGGCCTGATACACCCGGGCATTGAAGGAGATATTGCCGTGGGTATTCATCGCCCCCTTGGGCGGGCCCGTAGTGCCTGAAGTATACGTGAGATACGCAACATCATCCGGAGATAGACCGGGATCGGGAACGCTCGTGCCGCGGTATTTTTCCAAGAGGTCGAGCATGTCCCGCGTGCCGGGAAGAGGAATCCTTTTCACCTGTTTCAGCATGGCCGGGAGGGCCGTATCGTTCGAGAAGAAATCCAACGGAGATGTCGTGACGATTGTTTCAACCGGCGAATTGTCCAGGAACGTTCGATCCAACGAGGCCGTGATCTCGTCGAGCGCGAGGAACAGCTTAGCCCCCGAATCTCGGCAGAAGTAGGACAACTCATCTTCTTTGTACATGGGGTTTACCGGGACGACTATCACGCCGAGCTTCCACGCCGCGTACGTCGCGATGAGAAACTGCGGAACATTCTGAAGATCGACAATGATTCGATCTCCTTTTTCAAGACCGAAATCCTGAAAAGCTGAAGCCAACGCGTCCGAATAACGATCGATGTCCCCATAGGAGATGGCTGTATCGAAATAGAATACCGCCGGAGCGTTCGGAGTTCGGGCCGCAGAGGCTCTGAAGTCCCCTATGGCCGTAGTGGGAGTGATTTCCAAATCGTGGGGGACCCACTCGGGATAGTTCTTCAGCCACACCTTTTTTTCATAAAGGGAGCCCATGTTGACTCCTTTTCTCAGTCGGCCATGTTCGGGCTGGTACATCGTTTCGTGATTTGCCTTGTGTTATTCAAGAGGCCGACTTAGTACCTGGTTTCATGAGTTCGGTTACGTATTGTCTCCTCGTTCCCAATTGCGGCCGCCGAGGACGAAAAACTTCCAGGCACGGAGGCCCGGGCCACGAAAGACTTTCACGAAGCTTACTTCTGAACGTGGGGCGGGCGTCCCTACCCGCCGTCTCCCCGGCGTAAGCCGGGGTCCGGGAAAAAAAGACCGGTTCCCGGCCTACGCCGGGAGGACGGCTCAGGACATGCGACTGTATTTGTGAAATCGACTACTTAGCTTGCCTCCTCGCCTTCCGTGAGGGTGTCAGGGTCAAGGGATTCATACTTCGCTCTGCCGATGTATCGCATCAGTAACACCGAAGAATATTCGATCTCTTGCCCGTCACCAGGCAGTCCAACCTCCGTCAATGTAGATGGTTTGTCCCGTGATGAAGTCGGAGGCCGGCGCGGCCAAGAAGATCACGATACCTTCCAACTCCGGGGGATACCCCCAGCGTCCCATCGGGGTCCGCTCGTTTATGAAGTTGAATCTTTCCGGATCGTTGCGGATCTGGGCTACCAGTTCCGTCTCAAAGTACGTGGGGCCGACGGCGTTGACCGTGACGCCCTGCTTGGCCCACTCCAGGGCCATAACCTTGGTGAGCTGGTGCACTCCTCCCTTCGAAGACGCATACGCTGCCTGCAACGGCAAGCCCACGGTTCCCAATATGGATCCCATGTTGATAATCTTACCGTATCCACGCTCCAACATCTGCGGCGCCACTGCCTGCGTAACCAGGAAGTAACCTTTGAGGTTCGTGCTGAGAATGAGGTCCCACATCTCTTCCGGGAAGTCCACCACCGGCACTCGGTGATTCACGCCCGCATTGTTGACGAGAATGTCAATCTTGCCGAATCGCTGCAGGATCTCACCAACCCCTTTCTTGATACTTTCTTTGGATGTCACGTCGAAAGAGAATCCTCCGGCTTGTCGGCCCAAATCCGCTATCGCGGCGGTCACCCGATCCAGGTCGGTCTGACTCCGTCCGCAGACCGCGACATCAGCTCCGGCCTTTGCCAGGGCCATAGCCGAAACTTCTCCCAAACCCCGGGTACCTCCCGTGACCATGGCCGTTTTTCCTGTGAGATCAAACAGTGCCAGGGACATCGTATCTCCATTCTCGTTGTATTCGAATAGGCCCATTTCGTAAATGCGCCCGTCGAAGGTACTCTGAAGCTGCAGTCCTGTAACGGCGATATCAAACGAGACAATCAGTACTACCGACGCACATTTCGATAATACTGAATTATGGAAGCTGATGCATCGGTTACAGATCCTAACTCATCAGGAAATTCGCTTTTTGAAAACCGTATTCTAGGTGGTTAACAAGATACTGAACAATTGTCAAGGCTTTTTCGTGAAGGACTTTCAAGACGGAAATATCGACAGTGCAACGGAGAATCGGTACTCATATATTGATATCATTGTTGATCCGGCCGGGCATAAATGATACGTGTCGTGTTCTCAGAAATGCCGAAGAACCGGGCACGACCGTTCAGGAAATAGCAATTCTTACTGAAAACGTTTGAATACCCGGATATTTTCAACAGATCGGAATCGTTGTGGTCATCGCCGCAACCTATCAACTCTTTTGCCTTTATAAAGCTTTGTCCGGAAGTCGGTTTCTTCTGGTTGACTTCCTTATCCAAGCGTATTATCCTCCTGATACTAGAATGCTGAAATTCTTCAGGACCTGCATGTTATGGATTCCATCGGAAGCAGACTACGGTCACTGCGTAACTCTCAGGGGCTTTCCTTGAAGCAGTTGGCCGAACGCGTCGGCTGCACTCCTTCGTATCTGTCAATGGTAGAAAACGACAAACTTGACCCTTCCGCTTCACGCCTCAAAAAAATTGCAGATTCACTGGGATCCACAATTATCGAGTTGTTTTCCGAACGGTCCAATGGAGCGGAAGTTGTCCTGCGCAAGGAAGAGCGTCAACGGGTGGCTGTTCGCGGATCAAAGCTCATGATAGAGATCCTGGTGCGTCAGGGTCCGGACAAGCAAATCGATGCACGATTGGCGGTTGTGGCGCCCGGAGGCGGCTCCGAAGGAGACTATGCGCATCCGGGGGAAGAATTCGGGTTTGTCGTCAAAGGAACCCTCGAACTGACCGTTGACGGTGTAACACACATTCTGCGTGAGGGTGATACGTTCTATTTCCAGTCGACCAGGCCGCACCGATTCCGCAACACAACTGATGAAAATGTGGAAATTGTCTGGGTAAATCATCCGCCAAGTTGGTAAGCGTGGAGGACTAGACCGGTCCGCAAGCAAAACGCCCGTACGTTCCGAAATAAGCAAAGCGACGGAAGTCCCATGAATCGCTATACCAACATTCATGGCTTGGAACTGTGAACAAGCCACAACAAATCATGAGAGCCCTCGGCAGTGTAAGGCCCTCCGGAACGAAGCCCGGAGGGCCCGCCAACGTAGGGGCAGGCCCCTGGAAACTGTCTCAAAAGTGGGTACGTGATGCTAGTCGTGACACGATTGTTGGGGATGCTGCAACAAATCCCCCCTAACCCCCCTTTTTCTAAGGGGGGAACCGGCTCTTACCCCCCTTTGGCAAAGGGGGGCAGGGGGGATTTCCATTCGAATCCACTCCTTCGTGGCACGATTCACTTCGCTCCGACAGTTTTGAGACACTCTCCCTGTGCCTGCCCTGAGCACCCACAGGGGGGTGCCCCTACAAAATTGGGACCGTAGGGCGGGCTATGCCCGCCATCTCCCCGGCGAATACCGAGGTCGCCCCGAGGTCTTTCACATAAAGTCCGGATCCGCTTGGTTCCTAACAATGATCGCATGAAGGTAGCTCTTAAATTCTGCGGTGGATGTAACCCCGCTTATGACCGAGTGGAGTACTGGGAACGGATACGCCGGGCGGCCGGCAACAGGATTTCCTGGACGCCGTTTGATTCGGGTAATCACCATGCCGTCCTTTTGATATGTGGTTGCCGGACAGCGTGTCCTCGAGACGACATACCGCCCGCTGAGCATATGGTGGTGCTCACGGACGACTCGCTTCCTGCGAAGGACGTTGTATCGCTTCTGGAGTCGCTGCTCGGAAGCCAAAATTAGAGAGACTTCGGAGCTTTCCGAGAAAGGAGTTTCACGAGAATGAATATCAAAACTGCAGATGATTACATCCAAAGCCTCAGGGATCAGGAACGTCTGGTCTACTATAACGGGGAGCGAGTTCAAGACATCACCGCACATCCGGCATTCATGCCACACATAAACTCCGCGGCCAAAACGTATGAGATGGCGACTCGGCCTGAATTCGAGGATCTTGCAACAGCCGTCAGCCACCTGACCGGCGAGAAGATCAACCGCTTCACCCACATCCACCAGTCCGTGGAGGACTTGATCAAGAAGGTTCAGCTGCTGAGGGCCGTGGCCCACGAGACCGGAAGCTGTTTTCAGCGTTGCGTGGGCTGGGATGCACTCAATGCAACATACATGACCACCTACGATATCGACGAGAAGCACGGCACTGATTATCATCAACGCTTTCTGGAATACCTGAAGATGATTCAGCGCAGTAACCGGATGGTGGTCGGGGGCATGACCGATCCCAAAGGAGATCGCAGCAAAGCGCCGCATCAGCAAGCCGATCCGGATGTATTTACGCGGGTGGCGGAACGCCGCGAAGACGGTATTGTCATACGCGGGGCAAAGGCCCATCAGACCGGCGGGGCAAACAGTCATGAAATTCTCATCATGCCTACCCAGTTCATGCGGGAAGCCGACAGCGACTATGCGCTGGTTTGCGCGGTGCCGCTGGATGCTCCGGGTGTAATTCAAATCTTCGGCCGCCAGACCAATGACGGCCGGAAATTCGAGGGACGCATAGATGCGGGCAATCCCGACTATGGTCTTGTCGGGGGTGAGACTCTGATCGTCTTTGAAGATGTTTTCGTGCCGTGGGACCGAGTCTTCATGTGCGGTGAAACGGAATTCTCCGGCATCCTGGTGGAACGATTCGCCACGTTGCACAGGCAGAACTATGGAGGCTGCAAGGGCGGCGTCTCGGACGTAATCGTAGGCGCATGCAGTCTTGCCGCGGAGATGCAGGGAACGGAAAAGGCCTCGCACGTCAAAGAAAAGCTGGCCGAGATGATGCATCTTACTGAGACGGTCTACTCGGGTTCCATAGCGTGTTCCGCGATGGGGTTCAAGACCGACAGCGGAGCCTACTACCCGGACCCGCTACTCGCCAACTGCACGAAGCACAACATCAGCCGCCACGTTTACGAGATTGCCCGTCTGGCCCACGACGTGGCCGGGGGCATTCTTGCCACCATGCCGTTCGAGAAGGACCTCAGGAGCCCCTCAATCGGTAAGTACGTGGAGAAGTACCTTGCAGGCATGGAGGGAGTGTCAACGGAAAACCGAATACGGGTGCTCAGGCTCATCGAGAATATGACCGGTGGGACGGCATTGGTCGAATCCATGCACGGAGCCGGTTCCCCGCAAACACAGAAAGTCATGTACGGCCGACTGGCAAAGCTCGACATGAAAAAGGGCTGGGCCAAGAAACTCGCGGGAGTCCAGGATTAGCCCCTGTTGGGGGGAGGGTCAGGTCTTGTATCTTGATTCCATTCACAACCGGCAGTCGTAACATGCATCATGGGGTCGCCTGTCAGCCTCGGTGACCCCGGGCTGTTAATCCAAGGTGAGCAGAATACTGGGTGGTAAGACGGAATGTCAAAAAACAAGACCTGACCCTGCCTTGCATGTTCGGATTCGACTCATGGATGAAGAGATCGATCCTGTTCCTATCACGTAGCCTGGCCCCACAGAATCTGACTCGATGCTTGACTCCACGAGAGGTGGAAAAACACCTGGCAGTATGCTTAAGAGGAGCATCTCTCCCGTGTTGCCTCTTTCCACTCTTAGCCCTTGTGCCGTCCTCATAGCTCCACTCGTTTGACTCAAAGAACGGGTGGGCCAGGTTGGGATCGTAATCAACCTGAGACCTCATCTGAGCCGGTTGCTCCCGCGGAACTTGCCAGCCATAGCCGACACCGTAACCGAAGAGTGCGAGGGCCATGATCGTAGCCAGAGCGACAGTCCAAGCAGTTGTGCTCCAAAGGCAGCTCGTCTTCATTGACGCTCGATTTGATCGAACGGGATACATCTTCACGGAGGATTGTTTCATAGACCTCTCCAGTCGGGCGGGAATTTGCGAAACCTCATTGCTTCGCTCCGTGGGCTTTGAGGAGTTCAACGATCTCCGGGTGCTCTTCCTCGGAAACCCACTTCAGTGCCTTCTTGCCTTCCTTATTCTTTGCATTTGGGCCTGCCCCTTTCTCCAGAAGCAGCTTCACAACTTCAATGTGACCGTGACCGGAAGCATCTATTAGCGCCGTCCGTCCGTATTTAGTCTGTGCGCTGACATCAGATCCCTTCTCCAGAATCATTTTGACCACATCGACATGACCCCGGCGGGAAGCTTCGATTAACGCCGTGTCGCCGTTATGATCTTGGGCATTGACATCCGCTCCCTTTCTAAAAAGCAGTGCTGCCACGCAAGTGCTTGGGGTCAGGTCTTTTATCTTGATTCGAGTCTAATCCAATAATCCAAGGTGAGCAGAATAATGGGCGGTAAGAGGAAAAGTCAAGAAACAAGACCTGACCCTGAGAAAACTGAGAAAATTTGGCAGCTACGACTGTCGTGCTATAATGGAAATGATACGTCTTGTGAAATCTGAGTTCGCAGCAGCTCAACAATTACGGTATTGCGGAGAGTCCAATGGAACCGACTCCAACATTCGATGAAGTGTTCCATCAGGTGCTTGCGGTCGACAGGGATGCCGAGATTCTCGAGCAAGCCGTACTTCGCTTGTCGGAGGGCTGTCGGATTCCCCAACATCTCATCGATGCCTTATCGGCCCACTTGGCCATTCTGGACGAAAACGGAATTATCATTGAGACGAATCGGGCATGGCAGAATTTCGCCCTTGAGAACAGTATCGGGGTTTCGCCGGAAACCACGGGTGTGAACTACTTGGATCTGTGCAATGCCGTGCAGGGTGCGGACTGTGCCGTCGCCCGACGTGTTGCCCAAGGCGTACGGTCGGTGATAAGCGGAAAGAGACGCGAGTTTGTTGTCGATTACGAATGTCACGGTCCTGCCGTAAAGAGATGGTTCTACATGAGAGCCATCGGTTTGGGCGGGCCGGGACCGGCTCGAGTTGCGGTTATTCACAAAGACATCACCACTTTGAAGGCGGCGATGGAGGGTCTCGAGGAACGTGAAGCCAACCTTCGGAAGAGGCGGCAAGAACTCGAGGATACCAACACGGCGCTGAGGGTGGTTTTGAGGCAAAGAGACCTGGATGAGCGAGCAATCGAGGAACGCGTCCTGAACGTGGTAGAGGATCTCGTGAAGCCCTATCTCGAAAAACTGAAGAGTAGTGGGCTCAAACCTCATCAGCGCTCCTATGTAGATATCATTGAATCTAACTTGAATGAAATCCTATCGCCTTTCTACGCCCGCATGTCGTCGGAAATGATCGGTCTCACTCCCCAAGAACTTCGCGTTGCCGCGCTCGTCAGGAAGGGGCAAACCAGCAAGGAAATAGCCGAAATCCTGAGCATTTCGGTGAGCGCGGTCGATTTCCACAGAAAGACACTGAGGAGGAAATTCGGCATTAAAGGGGCCAAGGTGAATCTCAGATCGTACCTGCTGTCCCAAGATGCTCCCACGGACGAGCATCCCCCTTCACCAACGGTCCGCGCCTGATCCGGCAATGACCATTGGTAGTACGGTACTACCAATGACCGGACAAGCTTTTACCAATCAGGACACGGGGAAATATGCTTAAATGTGCACATAAAGAACAGGGCAAGCTTCCATGCTGAATTGACAAACGGAGGCCAACCCAATTCTCAATTAAGAAAGGAGTGCACAAAATGATGTCGTATGCAACCCCCAATGGCAAGGCTTTGGCAGCGATTCAAAATTTTGAAAAAGAAACCGGAAAAACCGTCTTGGCTTACGATGTCTGGCAACCCGCCGATCTGAGTGAAGCGGAACTCCAGAAACTCCAGGCCCTCGAAAAAGAAACCGGTTACGCGTTAATTTCAGTCAAAACGGCCTAGCCTCCGTTCATGGAACAGCGGCGAATCGCCGGTCCTCACGGCTTCGCCTTCCTTCTCCAAGACCTCTCCGTTACAAGGAGAGGTCTTTTTTGGCCGGGCCGAGACGGTCTTCAACGCTCCAAGAATTGACCCGTCTGTCTGCTCAGATTTCTGACCGGCCTTTGCAGACGCTCACGCTTTTGCCCCAGCCGAGATTCTGACTTGGGGTCTTGTATCTTGATTCGATTTGCGAACTCGCAGCGCGTGTCGGCCTCCATTACTCCGCAGTGACCAACATACTCGGCGAGCTGGGGGGGGGGGAAAGTCAAAGAATAAGACCTGCCCCTCGTTCTTCGGGTGACGAGCAGAGTGGAAAGATGCTTGACGGGGCGGCGGAGGGTGGGGTACGCTCCGAAACAGGACAACAGGGGCCTTTTGATCAATGTGACGACGGTTCTGCCCGAGCCCGGGCGCGTGGGACTCCCCGCGTAGACTTTTTTGGGGTCAGTGCGGCGACCGCTCAGCCCCCGAGGATGCCAAAACAGCCAAACCGGCAAGACCGCCGCATAATTCCGCATGAAAGATGAGTCAGAGTAGATGGATAATGTGAAGGTCAAGGTATTTTTCCTCGTGTTTTTCCTGGTATGCTGGTATGGCCACGGCCTCTGCCGATCCGAGAAGTGTGTTCAAGATGATCTTGGCAAGACCGTGTGTGCCAAGAAGGACCTCAAGAGAATCGTCTCCTTTGCTCCGAGCTTTACGGAGCTCGTTTTTTCACTGGGCGCGGGAGATCTCCTGGTGGGGCGATCCGCCAGGTGCAATTTTCCTCGTGAAGCGCAAAAGGTGCAGGTGGTGGGTGGATACATGAGGCCCGACCTTGAGCGTACCATTGCGTTGAATCCGGACCTCGTTTTGACCACCAAGAGGGCCGCGGGGAAAGAAATGGAAATGGTCCATCGCTTAGAGGCCTTGGGCATCCCGGTTTTCGTTGCTGAAAGTCAAAACATCGATGAGATCCTGACTGTGACGGCAAAATTGGGCAAGCTCCTTTCCCGAGAATCGCAAGCGGACACGCTTATTGCAGATGCCCGCAAGCGCCGCAGTTTCTTGAAGAAACGGCTTTCCGGACTTCGCAAACCTAAGGTCCTTTTTGTCGTCGGAACGAGACCTTTGGTCGTGGCCGGGGGAGATTCGTTCCTTGGCGCGATAGTTCGTGAGGCCGGCGGGATCAACGTGTTGGAGAAGACGTTCACGCTCTATCCGAGACTCAGCATGGAGGAAGTGATCAGGAAGGACCCCCAGGTCATTGTCGTGCTGAACAAAGACTGCAAAAAGCGAGAAAGGTGCTTTGAACGCTGGCTTGGTCTTACCCACCTCCAAGCCGTCAAGAACGACCGGATGCATATTCTGCAGGCGGATCTGGTGGCAAGACCTTCGTTGAAGATCGTTGAGGCGGTGGAAACACTGGCGAGTATCATTCATCCGGAATTGGCGCAACAGATTCCCGGGAACACAAGCTCTCAAGCCCGAAAATAGGCACAGGGAGGAGAACCCTTTTTGAAGCGACTCTCTGTACTTGCCAGAGTCATATTGGTAAGTGTCGGGCTCAGCCTGGTCCTTGTAGCGGTCGCCGCGATATCTTTGCTGATAGGTACCAGTTTTGTGGGCCTGGGCAAAATCTTGTTCGGGGCTGCCAATGACGCTGAATCCCAAAGGATCTGGACGATTCTTTGGGATTATCGTTTTCCCAGAACCCTGTTGGCTGCGGTGACCGGCGGCGCCTTGGCCTGCTCGGGGACCGTCTTTCAGGGTGTGCTGAGAAATCCGTTGGCCGACCCCTATCTGGTGGGCATTGCCGCAGGCGGAGCCCTGGGAGCTGTCACCTCCCTTGTGCTGCTCGGGGAAGGAAGCCTGTGGACAACGTCAATTGCCGCCTTCTTGGGGAGTCTTGTGGCGGTGGGGATCGTCTACGGACTTGCCAATCTCAAGCGGGGAGCGGGTTACACCAACACCGTCATCTTGGCGGGAGTGATCGTGGCGGCTCTGATGAACGCGGTTATGCTCCTGATCATTTCGTTGTCGGAGGCACATCAGGCCCAGCGCGTATTTTTTTGGCTGATGGGTGATCTGAGTCTGGCGAATTACCGGAAGGCTTTCACGGCGGGGTTCTTCTTGTTGGTGGGGGGAGTGGTGGTCTATTTGAACGCCAACCGCCTGAACCTGCTGATTTCCGGTGAAGAGACCGCACTGTCGTTGGGAATGGATGTGTCGAGAACCCGCACGCTCCTGATGGGAACCGCGGCGCTCATGACCGGAGCGGCGGTGAGTGTATCGGGAACCGTAGGGTTCGTGGGTTTGGTGGTTCCGCACATAATGCGACTCCTCTTTGGGCCGGACAATAGGATACTGATTCCGGCAAGTCTTATTGGAGGGGCGGCCTTTCTGGCGGCTGCCGATTGCGTTGCCAGAATGGCGGCTTACCCCATGGAATTGCCCGTCGGGGTGATCACTGCGATTACCGGGGCTCCGTTTTTCTTGTATTTGCTGGTGAGAAAATGAGTCGCCTCCTGAATTTCGGTTTGCTTGCCCCGGCCCCCGGGAACCGGGAGCAACGCCCGGAGCCCCTGCGTAGTGCGATGGAACTTGCGAAAACCACTGCCGTACGTGGCGCGGTGCCTGCAAGAAGAACGTCCGGGCACGGAGGCCCGGGCTACCAAGGATTACGGAAAGGCTCGTCCATCTTCGTGGGATGGGCGTCTCTGCCCGTCATCTTCCGGGGCGGGCACTGCCCGCCGTCTTGCCGGCGCAGGCTGGTGTCCAAGTAAAAAGACTGGTTCCCGGCCTACGCCGGGAAGACGGCTCATGTTGTGCGACCGTATTTCGGCCTTAGAACACTTAGTGTGAGTCTGGTATGGAAAAAAACAGCCTTCTGGTTTGTGAGCAAATCACGTTCGCGTATCACGATCACACGGTGTTGGACGGAGTCGATTTCTCCATCGACGAGGGCGATCTGGTTGGAGTGATCGGTCCCAACGGATCGGGGAAGTCGACGTTGATCAAAGTTCTTTCGGGAATACTCAAGCCGCAACGGGGAACGGTACGGCTCGAAGGGAAGGACCTTTCGGAGCTCTCCCGCAGAAGCGTGGCCCGGGAATTGGCCTTTGTCGCCCAGGAAGAACAAACCGACTTCGGGTTTGCCGTCGCCGAAGAAGTGATGCTGGGGCGTTTTCCCCACCACGGCGGACTGCACTTCGAGGATGAAACCGACCGGGCGGTTGCTCAAAGAGTGATGAAGCAGACCCGGGTGGAGGATCTGGCCCACAGATCCATGGGTGAGATCTCCGGAGGCGAACGCCAACGCGTCCGTATCGCCCGAGCCTTGGCCCAGGAACCGCGAGTGCTTATGCTGGACGAACCCACCAATCATCTGGATCTCTATTCCCAGCTCTCCCTCATGCAGTTGTTGCGGGAGATCAATGGGAGCGGCTTGACGATTCTGCTGGTGTCTCACGACATCAATTTCATTTCCCAAACGTGCTCGCGGGTGCAGATCCTCCATGAGAAGAGGATCCGTTTTTCCGGCGCTCCCCGGGAGGTCATCACCGAAGCCAACATAGCCGAGACCTTCCGGATCCGGGCCAGGGTCGACCCCGGTCCCGCGGACGGTTTCCCGCGCATGACTCCCATGGAACTCCTTTCCGACCCATCCACCACCTCCTCCAAGCCTTCTCACTCGTGATTGCGGAGAGTTGAGTATGGCGTATCCCGAATTCGAAAGCCGTCGGAAGCCACTGCTTATTTCCTGCGGTATCTTACAGCCGGAAATCCAGGCCTTGATTTCGTGTGAACCCTCATGGCTTGCATCTTCTCACAAGCCACAACGAATCATGAAAGTCCTCGGCACTCATGGGCACTCCGGGGCTTCGCCTCGGAGATGGGAGCATGAAGAGCGCATCGCTGCGCCTGGATTTGGGGGGGAGACCATCTCCCCCCCCCACCCCCCCTCATCGAGTACCCCGCCGTAGGCACTGTCCAAGGGCTTTCAGGCAAAGACATAGAAGCCGAAGCTGTTTTCTTGGACAAATTCCTGCATATGGATTACGGGAAACTTCTCAAAGCCCTGAAAGCCTCCTTGCGTAAGCATGACGAGAGAAGACCGGTGGTGGGTGGTCTACGGTAACGTGTGCCTGGGCTTCAACGGCGAGATGAAAGCTCTCATGGCTGAATACGACGCGGTGAAAGTGGACGCATTGAATTGCATCGACTGCCTCCTCGGCGGACGGGGCAAGCTCTTGGAGATGGATCCGGACCACCGCGTGTTCTTTCTTACGCCGGGTTTCTTGGAGTTTTCCGAACGCCTTGTTTCAGAGAACAGGGAGGAAAACCGCCGCCGGTTCAAGATGCTCGACGGCATCATTGTGGTGGATTCTCTCGGTGACATGGAGGGGCAATGGAGCCGTGTAGAGCACTTCAGCGACCAGGCCGGACTGCCGGTGATTAAACACATGACGGTGGGGCTAACCGGCCTGAAAACCGTCATTGAGGAAGCCCTTCAAAGGACGCGTCAATGACAATGCTCTTTGCGGCGAGAAAGGGTCAGGTCATGTATCTTGATTCGATTCACGGCGGCAGGGCGTCGAAACATGCATCACCGGATCACGTGTCGGCCCCCGTGCCCGCGGGCTGTTACTCCGAGGTGAGCAGAATAAGGGGTGGGAAGGGGAAAATTCGAGAAACAAGCCCCCAATGTTCAAGAAGAGTCGCCAAGATATTCATCTCTTTTCGATGTATTCGACGCCCTCAATACCTCTAAAATCGCTGTCTTGTGTCCACAGGACCGCTCTGTACGACCGAGCAGTTGCGAGCATGATGCTGTCGGCCATCGGCAGCTTCAATCGGTGAGACAAGGTTGCCGCTTCCAAGGCTAGAGTGACTCCCAAGTCGACCACCAGTCCTTGCTGCATTGTCACTACGGCTTGCAATGCCTCGTTTTCAGTTCGCTGCTGGAGGACCCGTTTGAAAACCTCATAAATGCATATGGTCGGCACGACCAATTCCGATGTGCTCTCGATCGCGGGAGCAAAGTGATCGGCATTGGGCCCATCCGCGAAGTATTCCAGCCATCCCGAGGAGTCAACAACGTTCATAGCCGATCCACTTCACGCTTGACGTCAGTGTCAATACCCTTCAGAAAGCCGCGTGCGTGCCGAATCGGCCTGACCGGTATTAGTTCGATACGGCCTTCATAGACCATAACCTTGATCTTCTGACCAACTCGAAGACCCAGGATCTCTCTGGCCTCCTTTGGGATGACTACTTGAAAGTCGGGAGAGACCGTTACCGTTTCCATGTGTCACTCCTGCGGATACACTCACGTACTACACGCATCTTATCAGCAACGCTTGGACTCCACAAGTTGCCTGAGAAATCGTAAGAAATCGTGGGGGACTTCATTGTGAGTCATCGGGTCGGATCATTGGGCCAAGTCGCCACTTGACTCGTGCACACTCATTCTGGGAAGCGAAACAGCGCGGTCGAATTCCGGCAACACAATCCTGCGTTTCCGGAAATCTGCTGCGCATTTCGCTAACGTAGTGGAAACAGGGATGAAGATGGACATTTTAACGTGCCTCTAACGATATTATGGCTAATTGTGCTTGACATAAAGGCTATCATGTGAGTATATACCTCTACATGAGCTACCTCCAGAAAAAGGAAATTCACGGCCACATCTATTACTATTATACCGTCACCAAAAGGGTCGACGGCAGGTCCAAGAAGGTCCAACAGGTCTATCTGGGAACCCCCGACCAGATCATGGAGAAATGCTCATCGACCGAGGTGCCGGACCCCCCGGTCAAGACATCTCATCTGGAGTTCGGTCTCCCGGCTGCCCTTTACCGGCAGGCTCTGGAGTTGGGGATCATCCCGCTGATCAACTCGTACGCCACCGTTACCTCACCGCACCTCGACGTCGGTCAGTATCTCGTGCTCGCGGCCATCAATCGCGTCTGTGAGCCCCGGAGCAAGAACGGTATCGCCGCTTGGTATAACAAGAGCATACTGCCCAGTCTCTTCACCATTCCCGTTTCCCGCGCCACGGGACAGAGATTCTGGGACGCAATGGATCGCCTGCCCGTGGAAGCAATACCCCATATCGAAGAAGGGCTGTGGGCGAACACTCTCGACCAATTCTCTATCCCTCTGGATTGGCTCATCTACGACACGTCCAACTTCTTCAGCTACCTGGCCAAGCAGACTCCATCGGAGCTCAACCAGAAGGGTAAGAACAAAGCTTCCCGCGACCATCTTCGTCAGGTGGGGCTGGCGGCTTCGGTGATCACAGGGATGGGCCTGCCGCTCATCCACGAGCTCTATGGGGGCTCCCGGCACGACGCAACTCTGTTCCCCTCCGCCATATCCCGCACCATCGACAGAGTCCGGGCACTCGCCCGCGGAGAGGTCGAGAACCTTACCGTCGTGTTCGACAAGGGAAACAACTCCTCAGATAATATCAAGGCCCTGCACAGCGACGAGGTTCACTTCATCGGAAGCCTTTCTCCTGCCCATTACTCGGAACTGTGCTCCATACGCTTGTCCCGTTACACGCCGGTGACGTTGGAAAACGGGAGAGAGGTCCTCATCTTCGATACCAAGGCCAAAGCCTTCGACCGATCCGTCAGGGTGGTGCTCACCTACAATGAGGCCACCGCGAGAAAGAAAAAGCGGCGCTTTCAGAAGAATCTCGGGAACGCCTTGGCAGAGATCAACCAAGTTCGCTGGGCAAAGGTCAAAGACCCCGCAGCAAAGATCCGGCAGATCGTCACCCCGAAGCTCCCTGGGAACCTGTTCAAGACGGAAGGAACCGGCGCCGATCTCAAGGTTGGCCTGGACCAGAAGGCCGTACGCACCTACGAGAAACGCTTCGGAAAGACTCTCGTCTTCACTGATCGAACGGATCTGACCTCTCTGGATGTGGCTCAAGCCTACAACGATCGCAATGAGATCGAACAGATCTTCGCAGAGATGAACGATCCCCTGACCGTACCCTTCCGGCCCGTACGCCACTGGACGGATCAGAAAATCGTGGTCCACGCGTTCATCTGTATACTGGGCCTGCTCCTGCTCAAGCTTCTTCAACTCAAGCTCAAGGAACAGAACATCTTTCTGAGCCTCGAAATCATCAAGGATGAACTCTCCTGCGTGCAAATGGGACTCTGGGTCACCCGTTCCGGCAAACTCTTCAAGGTCATCTCCGACAAATCCAAGCTTCAAGCGAAGATGTTCGATATCCTTTCACTCCAAAATGTAGCATCAATGTTAGGGGCTCATCTGGATTCCTCATAACAGACCAATATCACATCCTAAAACCACACTTGCTTATCCCCTTCGCGGAAAGTCAGGACAATGCTGATTATCGAGGTAGGACGGCGGGTTACCCGCACCGCCCCCTCACAGATCCCGGCGTGCGGTTTTCCCGCACCGGGCTCTTCGCGACCGCTCACTCCCGCATCGAGACGGGGCTCAGAACAAGCTGGTCTGGCGGAGCACTGGGCGTTCCGTAATCCGGGGACGCTCTACCTTGAAGTACCGGAGCATGGCAGTGAAGCCCTCCCAACGGTAGCTCCGGCGCTGGCTGCGCCTGTTCAGCCACTTGAAGAGGAGACGCATGGACTGATTGAAGAACGTCCGTAAGCTCGCAAAGTTCCCGATGACCCCATAGTAGTTCCAGTAGCCACGATACTTGGCGTTCAGGGTGGCGAGCAACGTCCGCATCCGGCGGTGACGCTCCCGGCGAATCCATGCGGTGAAGTTGGCTAAGGATGCCCGAAGTTTCTTGCGCGAAGTCCGACGGCTGACCGTGCGGCCACCGGTGCGGGTCTTGCGCCAGCGAAACTCAAAGCCGAGAAACTCAAAGGTCCCATTGCCCTCCAGATCATACTGAGAAAAGCGCAGGATGCGAGTCTTGTCCCCAGCAACTGTCAGCCCAAATTTGGACAGCCTCTGTCCGAGCTGCGCGTAGAATCGCTCAGCATCGGTTCGTGCCTGAAATGCACAGACAAAATCATCCGCAAAACGAATGATCATCGCACTGCCTCGACATGAAGGGTTGACCTTGACGGAAAACCACAGGTCCAGGGCATAGTGCAGGTAGATGTTGGCCAGGACGGGAGAGACAATCCCTCCCTGCGGTGTGCCCGTTACCGGGTGCACTACCTGACCGTCGGTCTCCAGAATGCCTGCCTTGAGCCATTTACCGATCAAGCGGAGAAACGGTTTATCATCAATGCGCTCCTCAAGCATCCGCATCAACCAGTTGTGATCGATGTGGTCGAAGAACCCTTGGATGTCCGCCTCGACAACCCAACCGTATCTCCCGAATCGCAGATCTCGTGTAAGGTCTCGTACTGCGTCCGATGGACTGCGCACAGGCCGATACCCATAACTGAATCCGAGAAAGTCCTGCTCGTAAATGGCCTCCAGAATCTTGGCCACTGCAAGCTGCACGAGCTTGTCCTCAGTGGCTGGGATTCCCAGAGGGCGAAGCTTCCCATTAAGCTTGGGAATGTAACGCCTGCGAACCAACTTGGCATGGTACCGCTTCCGTTTCAGTCGCTCCACAAGGTCATGGACGTTGGAGTCCAGGTCTGTCCCATACTCGCGGTATTTGACCCTATCTACGCCTGGTGCCGCATCCTTTCGGAGGTATTGCCAACACCATTTGAGATTTGCCTCATTGAGCATCCCATACAGATTGCGGAATCGGTGCCGCTTGTGGCTTGCCGCTCGATTTGCTATTCCCCACAGTGAGGTTTGCACGAAGTGTTCCAGCCTTTCATATCCGGTTCGTGTTCCCTTTGCAGGCTACGCGGTCGCGTCGCCCCCTTCCCCGTGATGGCATTGCCCTGCGCGGGTATTATGAGGCGATCTGACTCCTCCCGGCCCATCGGGTGCCCTCCTTTTTCGTTGGTACACCCTACCCTCTTGCGAGGGAGACCAGGGGGCCTCCCAGGTTCCTGACATCTCTGTTCCTGCGTGCCACGCTCTAAGACCCCGACAGGCCCTCCAGGATCTCACCATGTCGATCCCTTTGTGTTGGCTTCCGGACCACCAACGCCGTCGCCACCTGCTTTACTATCCTTACGAGGCTGAATTGCTTTAGGGAGATGCGGCCTCCCTTGCGGCCCACAGGATTCTCTGTGTACGCTTCGGACATTTCGTTCGTTTGCCCTACATTGCATCCTCCTAATGTCCGCAACACTCGATACGGGCGGCTGGTTAGACCTTACCCGACGGGGACTTGCACCCCGCAAGAAGATGCCAAGCTTTGCCTGGCGCACTGGTGGTTCATTCTCTTTTTCTTCGCGGTGAACGCCTGCGCTAGAAGAGCGATTCGCGGTTGAATGTGCGCGCCATGCCGTCGAGTACCATGGTTACAAGGCTCCTGGGAGGCGAAGCCGTCACCAGCCTGCCGGTCATCCCGAGCGGTATCCGCAGATTCGCGTTGGGAAAACCGACCGAGCAATCATATTGGGCTTCAAGCGGTACATCCCTTCGGTTATGATCTTTGACCTCGGTTGCCAGTTCCCCGCCTAAGCGGCCCGAAAACGGGGATTCGCTGAGATCTCGCTCTGAAAACGGCTTTACGCCGACGATTTTTCTCTTTAGTTCAAGGCCCCCATTGATTGCAAACCAGACCCGAACCGGCCGCCCCGGTTTGACCTTCTCCAGATCGTCTTCAGGTATAAGTGCGTGAACGCTACAGTCGGTCACGGATTCGAGTTCGCCGACAACAGCCCCTTCTCCGGGTTGGTATCCGGATCTCATTCTCGGATCCAGCCACGTCACCATGCCTGAAAAAGGCGCCCGGCTCCCATTCCGGGCCAGGTCGAGTTCACGCTTGATCTCGTCGATTTCGTCTTGTGCCTGGAGCAGCTCGATCTCCTTACTCGGCGCCTCTGCTCTGGTCCGTTCATTCAACAGAACGAGATCCAACTCTTTCCTTATGATATCCCGGTCTGTTTCCTTCTTGGACAGTCTCAGTTCAAGAAGCGATGTGTCCAGTCTAAATAGGACGTCACCCGTCGTAACTGCCGAGCCTTCCCGAACATAGACCTCTTTCACCCAAGTGTGAAGGGGAACGGTAAGCTTCTGCTTTCGGTCGGCATCGAGCAGGCAGGGGTACACGGAATTGCGGGGAATGGGCACGAGCAACAGGCCAAGCCCTACTGCCGTAGCGCAACAAAGCAAAAGCATTGAGACCGGTCTCGGTCGAATTACCACGCGATGCCTCCAAAGGCTTGCCAACCCACGCAACACCGGACGCACCACAAATAATCCGAACGCGAGGACGGCAAGAATCAGGCCGATGGTCTTATCGAAACGATAGTACACGCCGGCAGTGATGCCCAGGTAGAGAACCATGCGATATGCAAACGATGCAATACCGTATGCGGTGAAGACGATGTTGTCTCCTGGTTTGTCGGCGACTTCTGAATAAGTTGCTATCCCGAGAACCTTGTTCATAAACAAGTACTTGATGTGGGCGAAGGACTTCTGGTACAGGTTCGGCATTCTCAGGTAATCGGAGAATATGAAATAGCCGTCAAACTTCAGCAGCGGATTGCCGTTGAACAGGAGTGTCGACACGAGTGCAACGCCCATCAGGTAGAATGCTATGGAGTTGATGATTCCGGGCTTTGAAAAATACCAGACATACACGGCGAAGGTCGCCAGAATGGCTTCCGCAATAACTCCGGCGCCGCTGATGGCCATACGTTGCTTCCGGTCGGCAAGTTGCCACGCGTCCGTCGTGTCACAGTAAAGGCAGGGGAAAAAGATGAGAAATGCAATACCCATTTGAGGCACGTGCAGGCCGAATCTCTTTGCGGTATAGGCATGAGCGAATTCATGAACAAGTTTTGTCAATGCAATGGTTACCCACAGATACAGCAGATTTGTGAGATTGAAGAAAAAAAGCATTTCCCCTTCGATCTTGGGAATCCCCGAAACTATCAAATAGAGTGCTCCGGGAACCGTGAGACCCCAGAGCCCGGCCGTCCGTCGATTACAGAGCAGTCTGAAGATCCACAGGGTTTTCTCAAGAAATCGGTCGGGATTAAGCACAGGAATGAACAGAAAGTATATTCTCGATAGGCGCCGATCCCGTCGTGCCTGAAGTATCCTCTTCTTCAGGTTGATCTGAAATGCCGCAGTTCCGAAGCCGGTTCCCAAGAGAAGGCCGGCGCCGGCAGCCCTGCCCGTAATGACCTTCACATCATCCTCGGTGTACGAGTAACCGTCGGCCCTGAGACGCTCAATGGCCCGATCCAGCGACACTGTGCCGTCCAGCGCGGAAAGGAAACGATACTCATAGTCGGTAAGCCGAAAGAACTGTTGAGAGACGGGATCTTTCAACACGACGATCTTGTGGCCCTCACCGTCTTGCTGATCGAACACGTGCAGGTCGGATCGAAATTTCGGATAATCTTTCATCTGAGCGCATGAGTCGCCGTGACATGTGCGAACCATCAGCGTCGCACTATCGCTACAGTGAGATAGTATAGCAACTGCCACGGATTTTGTCCGAAATTCGGGTGAGTCGGTTGTTCCCTTCCGCCCCCATTTGCACTGACATTAGCGGTTTGGTTACGCGGGCCGCTCTTGACCCGGCAGTAGGGCAGGTTTGAAACTTTCCCTGGGCGCGTTGGAGGTTCCAAGGGTTCCTCTCAGAATAAACGGTTCAATCTCGCGGAACCTTCTCGTTGTACGGGCACAGCACGCTGTGCCCCTACGAGGCGGAACGCCCACCCATGTGCAATGCTCATTCGGGACAGTCCCTAAGTGCTCCGTTTCCTAAGTACGGTCGCACATTTTCGTCTCGCAGCCGGCTCGGGTGCCGGCAAGAACAAGATCCGGGCACGGAGGCCCGGGCTACGAAGGACTGTCATGAAGCCTTAGACCTGTTTCGTGGGACGGGCCTCCGTGCCCGTCATCTTCAAGGGCGGGCGCTGCCCGCCGTCTCCCCGGCGCAGGCCGGGGTCCAGGAAGAAGAGACTGGTTCCCGGCCTACGCCGGGAAGACGGTTCAGCTTGTGCGACCGTATTTGCGCCAACGAGCACTAAGCTAAGCGCCTACCCCCATCTCAGCTCGCCGGTTGCGGTTCCCGGTAATTGGTCCCCATTTCAGCCTTGAGTTCCGCGAGGTTTGCGTTCGCCGCGCCGAGGGCCTGGATCCGGTCGATTTGCTCCATGAGAGAATTTGCCTCTGCTTGCAGCAACGCAAGTCTGGTAATGTCATCGCTCCCGGCTCTCAGTTTGGCCGTTTCCAAAACCTTTCCGGATATCTTTGCCGAGGCCTCCGCGTTGGCGAGTTCTCTCACGGATCGATAGTACCGTAACGCGGCTTCCCTTACTTGAGAGGTTATTCCCAATGCAACGGCACTTACTTCACCTTCCGCTTTTGCCGAATTGGTCTTGGCCGCTTTGGATTCGTCCAGGTTGGTGAGCCAATCGGTAAGGTCGAATGTTGCACGAACGCCGACTTCCTTCCAGTCTTTGTTGTAGAGAAACTTGTCCTTGTCGCGGGTGTATCTCCAGTAACCGGAAAACTTTGGGAAATACTTGACGATCGTCCTGTGCACGTCGTTTATGGAGTTGAGATGGTTCAGGCCGGCCTCGTATGATTCCGGCCTATTCCTTACCGCGGTCATTTCCAATTGAGGTATGTCGGCCCGAAACACCGGCGCGGGCAGTTCACCGGTCACATAAAAGCCGCATTTCACACGGTACTCGGGTGACAACCGCATGGCCGTTGCAAGAATGTTGCGCTGTCTTTCAAAACCGTCTTGAATGGCGAGGAGTGTCCTGGCCGACCTCAAGAATCCTTGGTTGGCCAGTTGATAGTCCTCGACGGTTTTCATGTTCTTCTCGTAAAGGTGTTCCGTTTCCTTGAGAACCTTGTTCCTCAAGGTCTTGAGCCGTACAGCCATGGGCAGCAGCTTCTGGAGAGCCAACAAGTGAAAGAACGCGGATTCCACCGTGCCGATCAGTTTCTGTGCTACCCGGACCTTCTGGTAGTGTGCTCGGTACCGGTCGTTTCCTCCACTCTTCCAGAGGTAGTATGCCAGCGCTGCATCGGTCGGGCTCCACCTGAGTTCCAGGTCGTAACGCCATGTGCTTCTCTCGTGACCTACGGAGAAATTGGTGACGCCGGTCGATCCGACTCCCCCCGCAGGCCCCGGGGTGCGTCCCTCTTGCCCGGTTACATCGCTGTACGAAAACCCGAGGTTATCCCGTTCACCCAGTTCGCCGGCAAACATCAGATGTGGAAGCATCTTCTTCCGGTTGCCGTCCCGGAGCGCGGCTTTCGTAACCTCTTCCATCCGGGCCAGCTGAAGGTCGAGATTCTTTGCCAGCGCAATTCCAGTACAATCCTCAAGGGTCAGGCTGTTCTTGCCTGTAACCGTAACAGCCGGTGTTGAACGAGACTTCAATGATACACTCGCGGCCTTGGCCACCGCCAAGTGCACCAAATCATCAGATCCGGACCGGCTGAACAGGAGTGATTGACAAGAGCAGATTGTAAGTGAAGCCAGGAGCAGCACAAGATGGGACAGTATCCTGTCTAAACGGCGGGCCGTACGAGTCACGGATTTCCTCTCTGCCCGGGAAAGAATTCCACGGCGCCCAGCATTCCCATCTCCAGCTTCCCTTGCCCATTATCGATCAGCACTTGGACTTTCTTCGTCCTCGAAGCCGGATCGATGGCCTTGCCGATGATTGCCACCGTACCAGGAAACCGCCCGCCCGCCGGCTGGACGAATATCGCCGAGCCCCCTTTTCTCAACCGAGCCGCCTGAGCTTCGGGAACATTGACAACGGCATAGACTTTCGACGTGTCGGCGATCAAAAAGAGTTGCTCGAAGCGCTGAGCCGCTTCGTGCGGTTCACGGTAGAACGCGACTATGTGTCCTCTGAATGGGGCCCTGACCAGGGACTTTTCCAGGTCGCGGCGTGCGAATTCAAAGTCTTTTTCCGCCTCGTTCCTTCGGTGTTCCGTTATCTCGGCCTCGGCACGGGCCTTAAGGACTTCTTGCCGGGTGGCGGCATGGTGAGACAAGAGATACTCTTTGAGCTTCAACTCCTGCTCGGCACGTTCTTGTGCGGCTTTCAGAGCCAGCATCCTTTCACGGGACTTGTCGGCACCAAGTTTGTACAGATCGGGCGATATCTCGAAAATGACGTTGCCCGCATTGACTGCATCACCTTCTGCAGAGTTGCGGGCTTCCACAATTCCCTGGACTTCCGCACCCACGGTTGCCTGACGGAACGGCCGAATCACCGCAGCTTCGGCCCGAAAAGACTGGGAACTCGCCTGAGAAGGTTGAGCCGGTTTAATTCCCTGCGGGCCGCCGCCGATCTGCGCCTCCGGAGCAGAAATCGACGCGCGGAGGTCTCCACGGGAGCCCTGCCCCCACTGTACGAAAAGGCAGATGAACATCAAACCGGCGAGAAACGGAACGCTCTTTGAAAGGGCCATGCTCCTTCACCTCAAGAGAGCCCTTGTTAAAACCACTACCTTAATAAATAGTAGTAACCCACTCATATTATTAACACATCATAGACCAGTCTGTCAAGCGAATGGGTGCTGCTTCGTGCACGTTGCGCAGCGCAATTGCCATGCCGTCCGGGCGTAGGCTCTCGGTGCATTGGTAGCGCCGGCGTCCCCGCCTGTCGACGGGCAAGATGCCCGTCCCACGGGAGCCTACCGTGGCCGAGGCCGACCGCGAAGTGTCTTCAAGAATCCGGACCGTATTTGTGAAATGGGATAGCCGGCTAGGCACGGCAACAGAGGCGTCATCGAATTCATGGGGGGGGGAAGAACGCGATCATGAATCGCTATTTCGATACCACGGTACTCATGGTCTCTTCAGGCAGCCTCACGGGTATGATACTAAGATTCTTGACGTTATGTTTCAAGGCGGTCAGCGCACTCGAGTAATCGACCTTCCCTGTAGCGCTCTTACCGTAAAAGGCGGTCAACGCCTTGGAGAGTCCCTGAAAATAGTCCCACGGAAGAACCTCCCGGTTACCATGTTCCTTCAGAACCTGTTTGCGCCACTCGGCCCATTGCCAAGCCAACCGCAGGCTCACTTCCGAGGGCGGACCGTCATCTTTCACCTTTTGCCGATTAAGATACGTCAAGAAATCCCATATCATTGCTTCGTACTTGGGCGGGAGAGAACCGTGACGATAACGGCCTTCGCTTACCGTCACCAAGTACCATTGCAGCATAGGCGGCAGCCACATCTCGGACGAGACTACGAGGGAAAACCCTTCGGTGGTAATCGAGTAGTCGCCGTTGTTCAGCACGAGTACCCTGATGGCTCCCGGCACGAAATGGGCGTCCGATACAGGCTGATAGTCGTGTTTCGATTCGTCGGAATGAGGGCCGGCAGCGCCGTCCAACCCGGTTCCGCTCCCGGATTTGGGTGAATCAACCGGCCGCTTGGCTGCAGATGAGTCGTGACCGGAATCTCCGGAGTCCAGGTTGCCCTGCGAGGAATACGGCCCGTAAAGACTTGGGCCGGCCATCGTCGTGAAGAGCCCTAGGGATAGGGGGCCTTCCTGCAGCGGCTGGCCGGATTCACGGTACTGACCGGCAACATCTCCTGTCCGATCCGAGTTAACCGTTGTAGGCGGAGAAGATGAACTCGTACCATCCGGGCTCAGGTCACTGACTCTCACCGTGCCTTCCGGCGTACCGTCACTTTTCCACAATTCGTAACCGTTACCGGCATCCGCCATGAAGAACAACGGATTCACGCGTGCGAAGTTGATCGGAAAGCTGGAACCGGCGGGATCTATGTCAACCATGAGGGAAGTTCCGCCGGCCGTGCCGTCGCTCATCCATGGCTCATAGCCGTGCACACCGTCGTCCGCAGCGAAAATCAGCGTTCCGTCATAGTTGTTGAAGGAGACGGGATCACTGCCTTCGGAACCCGGACAGATGTCCATCACCATCACCGTGCCGGCTCCGGTACCATCGCTCGTCCACAGTTCTCGTCCGTTCGTTCCGTTATCCGCCGCAAAATACAGTATGCCGTCCACGTCGGTGAGTTCGCCCGGGTCACTGTTCCCGCCGCCCGGATTGATGTTCGCCACCATCACCGTGCCGGCTCCGGTACCATCGCTTGTCCACAATTCCCGTCCGTTGGTTCCGTCATCCGCCGCGAAATACAGTGTGCCGCCCACGTCGGTGAGTTCGCCCGGGTCACTGCCCGAGGTCCCCGGATCAATGTCCGCCACCATCACCGTCCCGGCTCCCGTACCGTCACTCGTCCATAGTTCCCGCCCATTCGTTCCGTCATCCGCTGCGAAATACAGCGTGCCGCCCACGTCGGTGAGTTCGCCCGGGTCACTGCCCGAGGTCCCCGGATCAATGTCCGCCACCATCACCGTGCCGGCCTCGGTTCCGTCGGTTCTCCACAGTTCGGTTCCGTGTTTTCCGGAACTACCGCCATCCGTCGCGGAGAAATAGAGTATGCCGCCCACTTCGACCAAGTTTTCCGGGTTGCCGGCCAGATTTCCCGAATTGATGTCCGCCACCCACCAGGTGCCGGCCTCGGTTCCGTCGGTTCTCCACAGCTCCCTTTCGTGGTCGGCTGCACTGTTTCCGTCACTTGCGGCAAAATAGAGCACGCCGTTTGCTTCGCAGAAGTTGCCGGGATCGCTTCTCTTATTGCCCGGATTGATATCCCTTACCATGTACGTGCCGGCCTCGGTTCCATCGCTTCTCCACAGTTCGGTGTTGTGATCCGAGGAGGTGTTGCCATCGGTCGCGGCAAAATAGAGCACGCCGTCGAATACGGTGAGTTCGGTCGGGTCGCTTCCGTCGCTGCCGGAATTGATATCTGCCACCATGCACGTGCCGACCCCGGTTCCGTCGCTTCTCCATAGTTCGGTGCCGTTGACCCCGTCGTCGTATGCGAAATACAGCACACCGCCCAACGCGACTGCATAATTGTCTTCATATGAGGGATACGTCTCGGCGAGTTCAATGCCGGAATTCGACAAAACGTCCGTATCAACGATTTCCATCATGACAACGGATGCGTCGGAAGCGTACTCCAGAACCCAGTCTCCTTGCGCACCGCCGGTTATATCCGTACTCGCGAAGACATCCGCACCGGTGTACTGCGCGATGGTGTCGATCATGAATTGCCCGAAAAAGTCCGACGCGACGGAGCAGCCAAAGAATTGAATCTGAGCGTCTTCCGTAAAAAGCGAAGAAATCTGCGCGAACACAGGCTCGAAATCGGCAACGGTGAAAAGTGTCAAATCATCCGAGCCAACGGTCAGCAACCCCTCCTCACCGTGGGAAAGAACCGCAATCCCCCCGATCTTACGTTCCGTGGAACTCGTCAAATCCTCCAGGGCTTCGTAGATGGATTCGAGATTGTCATTCTCTTCATCGTAGACAATGACCGCCGTCCCTTCATCCTGGGCATCGGAGATGCCCTGAATCGCGTCCAACGCGTTGGAAACCAGGATGACATTTACGTCGTTGTCAAAAACTTGCTCCAGTTCTTGGGGCACTTGGGGCGAAGCGGCCGCCTGCAACCCGGAAGAATCGAGGGTGTCCGCAGCATCGCCGTTATCGCCGTTGCATTCCGTATCCCCGCTTGTGTTGTCCTGATCCGGTGCTTGCGCTACCGTAGCGTCCAGCACGATGCGCTCTTCAAGTCGTTCACAAATGATCCCGGGATGGCAAGAGAAAATTCTTCGCCTTGGAATAATTCTCATTTCTGCTGCCTGTGTGAGATTACTATTCTTTCGACCTGTTTAACAGTCTAATCCGGCAAACGAATTCCGTCAACACCAATCCCCCAAATGTCTCGTGACGCCGGCCCACGTTAGTGATAAACTTGTTATGCCGTACGGGGGAACACCCTGCCAAGCTTGCCCGCGCAAGAACAACATGTTGGGGGCGTCGCCCGTCTCGGGGTTCGATGGTTGTAACAACGCGCACTAAAGAGTAATCTCAGAGGAAAATACCGTCGCATGTGGGGTGCGGTCATTCCGGTCAGACGGTTGCGCCGAAGGTTCCTGGAGCCATGAAAAGCGTGAAAGAGAGAAGAGATTCGAGCATCGGGAGAAAGGGTATCTCTCGCTCGGCCTCGGTCCTGGTGGCCATCCTCGTCATTTTCACTCTTGTTTCCGCATACATGCTTTACCGTTTGTACCTTACGTCATCTCAGTTGGCGGAGTCGAACAGGAAAGCTTTCATCTTTGAGACGAAGAACAAAACCACCATCCTTGAGGGCTATTTCGCTGAGAGGGTGCGTGATCTCATAAGCCTCTCTTCCGATCAGATCTTCCAAACCTATTTCGCTACGGAAGACCTCAGTGTCGCGAGCGGCAATGCGCTTGACGTGATTGCCGGCCAGGTCGAACAGAAGCTGTTGGTCACGAGATTGGAAAAGGAAGAGAGGGGAAAACCCTTCTTCTCAAGGATGGCGTTTTACGACATCGCCAAGAACAGAATTGTTGCCCGAACGGACTTTTCTCCCAAAGGCCGATGGATCAACAAGGAACTGTTCGAAGAGATTGTCTCCCGGCCAAGAGAGAACGGAAACATCCGGGTGAAATGTGAATCCAAACGCTGCAGGCTTTTCCTTGTTGGGTCGGTTACTTATAGGTCCCGCAGGAGCGGCGTACTGTTGATGGAGCTTTCTACACGAACCATCCAGGACCAGATTCAGCTCCTTACCCTCCAGCGGTCGGATCATTTCAGCGGCCTGGCAGGCCCCGGGGGAACCCTGTTACTTGGGCCGCCTGCCTTGATCGGCAAGGATTTCGCCGGCATTTTTGGAGTCGGCATTAACGCATTACACGAGAATGACCTCCTCACGGTTCCGGGGAACGCTGCCGAGGCTCAAAATAATTCCGTTACCATGGCCGGTTCGAGGATTCCGCGTACGAACCTTTCCCTCGTGCAAGTGGAGCCGACGACAAGGTTTGTGGGAAGCAACCTGCCACTCCTTTGGGGTCTGGTTTTCGTGTCGCTCATGGGAGCTTTGATCCTCGTCCTCTTCCACATCTACGGGAGCTACGCGGAAAGAAACTTGATGTATGACAGACTCCGGGATGCCCATGACCATCTCGAAATACGTGTCAAGGAACGGACTGCGGAGCTGGAACAGGTCAACAGGCAACTGCTTCTCGAAGTCTCGGAACGCCGTCGTGCCGAGCAGGCTCTCCGCAAAGCGAGTGGTGAACTGGAGGCGGCGAACCGCGATTTGAAGGACTTCGCCTATGTGGTGTCGCACGACCTGAAAGCTCCACTGCGATCGGTTCGTCAGTTGGTGCAATGGTTGCTACAGGACTATGCGGAAGCATTCGATGATGCGGGGAAACGATATTCTGAACTGCTCATTGGCAGAGTAGATTTAATGCATAATCTCATCGAGGGCATTCTTAAGTACTCGAGATTGGGTCGTCTCAGAGAAGAAAAGAAGGAAGTCGATCTGAATAGGCTTGTCCGGGAGGTAATCACTCTTATTGACCCTCCGGAGTCAATACATATAATCTTTGAAAACCAATTGCCGACTTTGGCGTGCGAGCCCACGCTGTTTCACGAAGTGTTTCAAAATCTCATAGACAACGCAGTGAAATACATGGACAAACCCGGCGGTGAAATCAGGTTGAAGTGCGAGAGAGAAGATCATCAGTGGCTGTTCAGTGTCTCCGACAACGGCAGTGGTATTGACGCCGAGTACTTTGGCAAGATATTTGAGATATTCAAATCCGGTTCACAATCGAATCGCGTTGACAGTACAGGCATCGGACTGGCATTGGTTAAGAAGATCGTAGAGCAAAAGGGCGGGCGCATTTGGGTCGAATCGGAAATCGGCCGAGGCAGCACGTTCCGGTTCACGCTCCCGGATGACGGATACGAGAAAGAAACGGCTTCCGGAGACGGCGACGTGGATGAGCCGATCTCCCCGGACGATCCCGGAATTTGAAGTTCGAGCTGGACAAGGAATCGCTGCGGCCAATATAATGTATATCATGTGATATTGTGTACACTTGCTTGATGATGCCTTTGGTTGCCGTTTTTGGTGAATCAAATCCAGCCGGCGGGGTTGTGACCGGTGTCGCGTAAGGACTTTGGCGCTTTCGGCAGATCGGCACAATTCTTGGGGGCTGGTGTTCGACTCGTCGCCTCTCGACGGGAACGCGGCAGTATTGAGAAACGGGGTTCAATTTATGAACGGCACGGAGATCAAAATCCTTCTCGTCGAAGACGACGAAATTGATCGTCTGGCCTTCGACCGCTTCGTTAAGAACGAACGACTCGAGTACCATCATAGTCATGCAAGCTCAATAGCGGAGGGGAAGGAGCGGCTCAAATCGGAAACCTTCGACGTAGTCCTGCTCGATTACTCGCTGAAGGATGGGACCGCGTTTGACCTCATGGGGGATGTGCCGGGGCAAATCCCAACGGTAATCATTACGGGAAGCGGAAATGAAGAATTAGCAGTACAAGCCATGAAGCTGGGGGCGTCGGACTACTTGATCAAGGATCCGCACAGCAATTGGCTCAAGACGGTTCCAATCACGGTACGGAATGTTATCAAGGCCAAGGCCGATGAACTGGCTCTTCAAAAGGCTCATGCCGAACTGGAACGCAGGGTCGAGAAGCGCACGGAACAGCTCGTGCAAGCCAATCGAAAACTCAAGAGCGAGATCGAACAGCGCAAACAGGCCGAAAGAGCACTCAGGGCTAGTGAGGAGAGGTTCCGAGCCTTGACTGAGACCACGAGCGAATGGATCTGGGAGATGGACACCGACGGCGTCATAACCTACGCAAGTCCAAGAATAACCGACCTATTGGGATATCTTCCAAATGAGATCGTCGGTAAGAGGCGTTTTGTCTTGATGCCGTCCTCGGAGTCGCAGCGCGTTTCCTCTCAGTTCAGATCTCTTCTCAAATCCGGAAAGCCGTTCAAGCATCTTGAAAGCATGAATGTACACAAGGACGGCACTCACATTATGCTCTCATCGAGCGGCGTACCGTTTCTTGACTCGGAGGGAAGGATCCTGGGTTACCGAGGGATCGATTTGGACATTACAGACCGAAAGAAGGCCGAGGAGCTTCTCGTTCAGTCTGAACGGCTGAAAGGCATCGCCGAACTTTCCTCCGGGGTGGCACACAATTTCAACAATCTGCTTCAGATAGTCATTACGGGCCTTAATTTGGCAGTAATTCAGATAGACGCGGACGATCTGGATTCGGCAAAATCCACCATTGACAAGATTATTGAGAGTTCTCGGTTCGGCGCGGAAACCGTCAGATGGCTTCAGGAATTTGCACATTCCCCGAAAGAAGGTTTGACCCAAGGCACTACCGTATTCTGCCTGTCCCGAACCGTAGAGCGGGCGATCGACATGAGCAAACCGTGGTGGAAGGCGGGTCCGGAAAAGGACGGGTTCGCGATCGTTCTTGAAACCCATTTGACTCCCGACTGTCTGATCAGGGGCAAAGAGAGCGCGGTTTTCGAGGTTGTCGTCAATCTCATTAAGAACGCGTCCGAAGCTTTACCGAAAGGGGGAAGGATTGAAATAACCACCGCCTCTGCCGGCGGCAAAGCCATTCTTAGGGTGAGAGATGACGGCGTGGGAATTGCAAAGGAAGACCTCGGGAGGATTTTTGAACCCTTTTTCACCACCAAAGGGTTCAATGGCACGGGGATGGGCCTGGCAAGCACATATGGTGTTGTCAAACGCCATGGCGGAGAGATAACCGTCGAGAGTGACTTGGGCCAAGGAACCGAATTCACCGTTGAGTTGCCCTTGGTCGGTGGACCGCTTACCGTCTCGGCCCCGGAAGCCGACCACTTTCCCTGGCGATTGAGGATCCTCTTGATCGACGACGAGCCTCTTATTGTCAAAGCACTGGAAGCAGGACTCACAAAGTACCGACAAAAGGTTCTTACGGCGTTTTCAGGTCAAGTGGGGCTTGAGATATTCTACCGTGAGCCGGTGGACTTGGTGATATCCGACTTAGGCATGCCTACGGTGAACGGTTGGCTGGTTGGAAAAACCATCAAGGATAGTTGTGAGAGAAAGGCACGGCAAAAACCCCTTTTCATACTGCTCACCGGGTGGGGCCGGACTGCGGTCCATGATGAAAGGATCTCCGAATCCGGTGTAGACGCGGTTATCGGGAAACCCATCACGGCAAGAAGACTGCTCAAGGCTATTGGAAAGCTCATGCGCGACAAGAAGCGGGAAATCGGTCAGTGAAGACGCTATTTCGCCCCTTTCCGCTCATAGTCCCATTCATGAGGCCGTCGGGGCCGAAATTCTCTTGAGATCGACATATTGCCGAAGAACTTTGAGTCCTTCCTTCGCCGGTTTGTTTTCTCCGGAGAGAACTGAGCCAGCCTGTCCGAGCCAACCGGCGGCCCCAACATATTGCATTCCTTGGGCCCCCATCCGGGAGAGCCGTCCGGTCGTAAAAAGTTCACGGAACATTCCGAATTACATTGACTCGTGGAATCGAAGCTGATTTATGGTAAGTGTCGGAAGAAACGGCAAATAGTTCGAGTCTGGTTCCCGGGCTCTGAAAAGAGAAATCTCCCTGAATTCCGCTTTGTCACTTCTTCCGTTCTTGGGTATGATAGGATGCGCAAGAAAGGAGATGCCGGGCTTGTGAAAAAGTCGCAGGGAATACAAGATAAAATCAAGGCATTGTGTCCTTGGGAGTGAACCCGTCGAAGGCATCAACCCCGCCGGACACGATCGTCATGTAGCTTGCGACGGTCACTTGACCCGGCAATGCGCCTTTAGGGCGCCCGACATCCGCCACGTCCGCCGCCATGACCTCGACCTTGCCGCCTCCTCGAGCTCTGGAAAACTCTACGGCAAGTCCGGCGGCGTATTCCATGTCCTCGACGGAAGCCGGCTCCCTACTTCTCTCAGGGAGCAGCACGTGCGATCCGGGCATGCCCTTCACATGAAACCAGAGGTCGCCCTTCCGGGCCTTTCTCCGGAGCAGAAAATCATTGCCCTGGGCGCTCTTGCCGACAAAAACCGGGCGACCCGACGGAGTAAGGAACTCTCGGAGAAATCTTGACTCGGGTTTCGAGCCGGTATCGGGCTTACCGGTGCCGGGAAGGCCGATCGGCCGTCTGAGGCGAACAGCCCATTGCGCCATGTCCTCCAGTTGATCTGCGTCTTGGGACTCCTCAACAAAAAACAGGATTTCTTCAAGAGCCTTCTTTTCCTGGAGACTCTCCTCGAGGCGCCGTGCCGCAATGTTCTTCCCGCGCTTTCCTTTCGCTGCCTTGCGGAAAATCAGTTCCATGTTTGCTATGGGGCCGAGAGTGGGGTCCAGTTTGATTGTTCGCGGCTTGCCGGTGTACCAGTCGTCAACCGTCAACGTTGTCATACCCTTTTTCGCGAACCGCAGGTTTGCCTTGAGCAACTCTCCGTCCTGCCGGCGTCCTTCGAATCTTTCCAGCCGCTTGGCGTCGGCTTGAACCTTTACGATTCGTCGTGCGAGGCCGGCGATTTTTGCCTTTAGCGGGGCGCCGGCCTGGCGCCTTAGAGCTTTCAGTATGGCCGACTGGAGCCTGGCACCGTAGTAGGTATCCGCTGCCTCGTTCATGGAGGGAAAGGTCTCGTCATCCGGGTGTACCGCGTCAAGTACCAGACGCCGTCTTCCCCCCGAACCAACGCGGATCCCGGGACTCTCCCGTCCTTCTGATCCATGGTGCGGAGTTGGTTTGATGCGAGCGCTACTCTTCGGGGGAAGCTCGTAAGGCTGACCCGGAATCACGATTCGGGTTCCCGTCTCCCGTGCCGGAAGTCTGTGGAGACACTCCATGATGAGATTCGATGAACCATCCACCAGGATAATGTTGGAGTCCCTGCCGAGAAGTTCCAGGATCAGATCCATTTCCCGTCTGTGTGGGTCTGCGCCGCGCACCGCTCGGATTCGAACGACCCTGTCTTCGACGGCCGCGCTGACCTCCATGATTCTGGAACCTTGGAAATGGGCCCTCAAATAGGCGCACAGCCTTGGAGGAGTCGGCGGATTGGGCATTCGGATGTGTGTGAGATGAATGCGGCCCGCTTGAGGATCAGCGCTCAGCACCAGGTTCCCCCCGCCCCCGCCGCGCAGCCGGGTCCGCAGCACGATATCACGAGGGAGCGGCTGGTGAATCTTGTTGATGAATGCCTGGGCGAGAGACTCGTTCAACTCTCGGGCCGTTTGTTGGAGAATTGATAAATCCATTGTTTCAGGTCGCTCGAAAGCCCTCAGCGGCTGAAGGCGGAGAGGCATCTTCCCAAGAACGGTTGGACAATGCGAATCGCTTCGTTGGAACACAGTTCATGACAGCAGAAGCACGAAATGCATTTGCTCCTGTCAATGGCCATTGTTCCGTTTGTTTCACTTATTGCCTGCGGAGGGCAGTGTTTCATGCAGACTCCGCAGTTCTTGCACAAAGAGGCGTCGATGTCCGGCTTGGTCACAAGGTGGTTTTCCATGAACTTGCGAATCAGGTTCCCGGAGGCAAGATTCCATGTCATGGTCATCGATTTGGGCCGCTCGAAATCCGAGAGCGGGAAGCCGACCAATCCGTCTCCCAGGCGCTCTATCCTGTCGACCTCAGTAGTGCCCAGCCCGAGATTTTGTCCGATGACGCAGGTTCGCACGGATTCGAGCGGAATGCCGACGAGACGACAAATTTCAGCATCGAGAGCCACTGGATCCGATGATGCCGCTATGAGGCCGATCTTCCGTGGAACTCCCGCATTGGGTCCGTTCCCTTCCATTCCGAGGATACCGTCAACGATGGACAGGGCAGGCCTGACCTTCTCGAAAATTTGTACAAGAACCGTGGCAAAGCTGTCGAAGTCCTTCCCGGCCCTCAAATGCCAAGCGGCCTTGTCTGCGCCTACGATCGCGCCGAAGAGATTCTTCACGGCCAACGTGAGCACCATCTGGCAATGTGTCTTCAGCTTTGGAAGATTGATGACAACGTCAAAGTCAAAGATCTCTTTGGCCAGATCCAGACGCCGAAAGAGGCGCTCATCGGAGAATTCCGCGGTGATTTTTTCGGTAAACGGAACCGCCTGGATATTCAACTTCTTCATGAACAGGTCATAACCCGACTTCGAGAGAACGCGCGGAAGGTTTCCCAACGGAGGGCTGTCCCCGACGAAAGGTGTCGCTCCACAGTCCTTTACCATTGCCGCGACCGCTTCCATAAACGCAGGATGCGTAACTACCGCTTCATCGGGACCGGCTGATTTCAACAAATTGGGTTTGAGAAGGACTCTGTCCCCGTTTTTGACCACGGAATCCAGTCCCCCCAGATCGCCCGCTACCGCGTGCAGGACCTCGGTCAAACGGCCCGGGGCATAATCTTCACACTTTCTGACTGATACGGTAGATTTCATGCCCAATCTTTAGCATGCCTCCGTCCGCGCGTAAAGCGCGGCGGATGATACGGACAACCGATACCGTGACCGTGAAGCAACATCGCGGCATCGGCGCCCCGGCATATCGGTCGTCTTACGCACGGGTGATTCTCGTAATCCGGTTGAATCGTCGGCGAGAGTGACGTACAGTTGCACTCGCCGGCAGGCGGAACCGGCATCGATTGGAAGTCTCCGGGTCAGTGGGCTAAGGAGAGGGCGGATATGGATTTACGGCTCAAGAATCCTGTAATCGGCGGGTCGGTCACGAGGAAGTACATTGCCGTGTTCGTGGTGTTGTTGGGGCTCTTGATCTTTCATCCGCTACTTCCCGGAACCGTTTCCAATGCCGTCCTATTGGGTGCCATTATCGTATCGGCATGGCTCGTAAGGGACCAAAGCCCTTATTCGATGGGAACGATACTGGTCTTGGCAATTCCGGCAGTCATTCTCATCATATTGGACGCTTGGCGTCCCACGTACTTCGAATTGTTTGCCCGGGGACCCTTGGGCCTGGCAATGACCTTTCTCAGCTTTGCGCTTCTCGTCTTCTGCGGAGTTTTTATTCTCAAGGCGCTCGTAGCGAGTTCCGAGGTGTCCGGAGCCGAGATCCTCGGAACCATCAACTTCTTCATCATACTTGGCTTCATTTGGGCATTCGTATTTCACACCGTGAACTTCTTCCAACCCGACTCGTTCAATATCAGGAGTACCGGTCGTCACCTTGAATCCGAATTGCTGTACTTCAGCTTTGTTACACTCACGACGCTGGGTTACGGCGACATCGTGCCCCGGAATCATATTGCACAAATGCTCGCCGTTATTGAAGCCATCGTCGGTCAGTTCTACGTCGCGGTCGTTGTGGCTTACCTGGTGAGTCGGTACATCAATACGCGCCACGCCGATTGAGATCATGGAAAGATGACCGACAAGATGCCGGTCCTCCTGAACACTACCGGCCGGGACGCATGGTTCTGAACATTCTGAAAAGACCACATTCCGCTTACGCCGGAATGAGAGCATCCAATATGCGACCGAATTTGCGAAACCGAGTATTCAGGTCGTCATTCCGTGTCCAGTACTTCCCGAACGGTGCGGAGAAGCGTTCCCACATCAAAAGGCTTGGCTACAATCCCCCGTGCTCCAAGGTCGAGAGCCTCGTTCTCATCTCCATCCGAAGAATACCCACTTGCTATTACCACCTTAACTTCAGGGTCCATCTCGAAAAGCCGCTCCATAAACTGTTGGCCGCCCATCTGTGGCATGATGAGATCGAGCAGTATCAAGGAAACGCTTTCCAGATTGTTCCGGTATGCCTCTAGGGCCTCCTTTCCATTTCCGGCCACAATCACCGTGTAGCCCGCCCTTTCCAAGAGGCGCTTACCGAGGACCCTTATGGATTCCTCATCGTCCACCAACAAGATTGTTTCCGAACCGGCCGGAGAGCTTGGTTTGCCAACCGTTGTCCGAGTCTTCACGTCTTTGCTCATCGCGGGAAAATAGACGGAGAAGGAGGTGGCTTCACCGAGTGTGCTTGAACATTCGATATAGCCGTGGTGCTGCTCGACCACCCCTTGGACAATGGAAAGACCAAGGCCTGTTCCCTTTCGATAATCCCGGCCTTTCGTCGTGAAGAAGGGGTCGAACATACGGTCCATGGTCTCTTGGTCCATTCCGCGTCCATTGTCGGAAACACGGAGCAGTACGTAATTTCCCGGCTTAGCCCCGTGGTGCGTCCGGCAGAACTCATCGTCCAACACCACATTTCGCGTTTCTATAGTGAGTTCACCTCCCTCGGGCATGGCCTCGCCGCCGTTCACCGCCAGATTGATCACGACCTGCGCTACCTGAGCCGGGTCGGCCTCGATGGGTGCCGGGTCATCGGCCAAAACAAGATTGATCTCAACCGTCGCGGGTATTGCTTTGGACAGCAACCTGTTGATTTGCCTGATCTCGGCGTTCAGATCCAATCTGAGACTCTTTGCTTCCGCTTGTCCGCTGAAGGTAAGCAGCCGTTGAACCAGGTCGGCTCCGTTCCGACAGGTTTCGACTATTTTTTCGAGGTCGGCATATTTGTGATCGGTTTCTTCCGTCTCACTCAGAAGTAATCCGGCAAATCCGAGAATAATAGTAAGCATGTTGTTGAAATCGTGAGCTATCCCCCCGGTCAACGTTCCGATGGCTTCCATCTTCTGGGACTGCATTAGCCGGCGCCTCAGAGCTTCTTGCTCTTGCTCGGCTCTTTTCCGGTTCGTAATGTCCTCAACAAAGCCTTCCAAGCATCTGACAGATCCGTCGGCGTTTCTGACCGCTTGGAAGTAGAGATTGGCGATCAGCGTGCTCCCGTCACTTCGGAGGAATTCGACCTGATCATTGAAAACCCCATTCCGTGCCAACGCGATATCGGTCATCTTCCTCCGAGCTGCGGGATTACACCACATGTCTGTCGCGATGTCCTTGACCGTCGTCATGACATCCACGGGAGATTCATAGCCGAACATCCCCGCAAAAGCCTGATTGACGTTTAGAAAGCCGCCTTCCACTGTGGCTTGATAGATACCGACAGGGGCATTGTCAAACAGATTGCGGTAGTTTGCCTCGCTGGTTCGCAGCATCTTCTCAATCCGCTTACGCTCTGCGACCTCTTGTTGGAGCTGCTCATTCTGCGCTTCCAATTCCCTTTGCAGCCTCCGCAATGACAGATGGGTTTCAACCCGGGCCAAAACCTCGGCCTCGTGAAACGGCTTGGTGATGAAGTCAACGCCCCCGGCTTCGAAGCCTTTGATCTTATCGGCAACCTCGTCAAGGGCGCTCACGAATATTACCGGTATACTACGGTTGCGTTCGTCGGTCTTGAGGCGCAGCGAGACCTCATACCCGTCCATATCCGGCATCCTTACATCCAGCAAAATCAGATCCGGCGCCTCGACCGCGATTGACCGCAACGCAAGGCGCCCGCTGGTGGCCGGACGTACTCGATACCCATGACCCGAAAGGATTTCGGTCAGCAGCTTCAGGTTCGCGGGGGTATCATCGACTACCAGGATTTGGGGCGAGTCGGTTTGCTGTCTGTTGTCGGCGGTCATGCCGGTCCTCCCTTTTCTCGTCAATCGTCTTCCAGCAGCATAAGTAAAGGTTCCCACTCAAGATTCCGTGCGCGTGTCCTGAGAGCAATGCCGAGTGGAGCATCAAGCTTGGAGATCTTCTCAACCACATTGAGGATTCGGGCCATATCCAGTCTCAGGAGAGCGTCATGCAATTCGATGCGTAAGTCGGGCGCCATCTGCCTAAGCCGCTCGCTGGTCAATTCATCTGCACGGTCCTCCGGCACCTCTTCGTCCTGTTCGTCCCCGTACAAATACCTCACTCCCAAGTGCTTTGCCATGACCTCGAAGATTTCCTGAGTGCGAAAGGGCTTACGCACAAAATCATCACAGCCGGCAGCCAGAATTGCTTTGCGCTCCTCTTCCATGCCGCTGGCCGTAACAGCCGCTATGGTAATCGTTTTGCCCGCGGCCGTGGCCTTTATGCGTCGGGCGGCCTCCATACCGTCCAATTCCGGCATTCTCACATCCATCCAAATGAAATGGGGTTGCCATTCCTTACAAATTTCCACTGCGTCCCGGCCGTTGGCGACCTCTCGCACCTCCAAGCCCGGCATTTCGAGAAGCTTCACCAGCAGGGAGCGGCTGTCCTCCGTGTCCTCGGCCACCAAAATCCGGAAGATACCTTGGCCCGGCTCCAGTCCGATTGGATGCCCCGGCAGAATCTCCTTTTTGAGATCAGGTTCTCTACCTTCCTCGACATTGATCTCAAGGCGGAAGGTGCTTCCTTCGCCTACGCGGGCGGCCACAGTGATGTCGCCTCCCATCATGCGAGCATAATTGCGGCTGATGGCCAGCCCCAGGCCGGTACCACCCTTGGTCTGCCTCCCTATCCGGCTTTGTTCAAAAGGCTGGAACACTTTCTCCTGATCCTCTTCCTCTATCCCCGGTCCCGTATCTTTCACCTCAACTTTGAGGCGAATCTTTTCCGGGGTGCTCCTCTCAGCCGCAATGTGCAGGGTGACACTTCCTTCCTTAGTGAACTTCACGGCATTTCCGAGCAGATTCATGAGCACCTGGCGCACCTTGCTCTCATCGGAAAGCACGTATGCGGGGACCTCGTCTACGCCCTTCAAGTTGAACTCCAGACCCTTTGAATCGGTCTTGAATTGGAACACTGCAGCAAGGTCCCGGAGAAGCGTTCTGAGACCGAAAACCGTGGGTTCCAGGGTGACGCGTTTGGCCTCCATCTTGGATATTTCGAGCACATCGTTGATCAAGGAGAGCAGATGTTCGCCGCTACGATTGATAATATCCAGGTGCTCGCGTTGATCGCGATGTAACGATGCATCTCGCTGCATCAGTTTCGAATATCCCAGGATTGCATTCATTGGGGTGCGCAGCTCGTGGCTCATATTGGCCACGAAAGCGCTCTTGGCTTTGTTGGCGGCTTCCGCGGCTTCTTTGGCTGCCCTGAGCTCTTCAGTGCGTGCTCTGACCAGATCCTCCAAATGCTCGCGATACTCTGTCAATTCACCTTCCGCCTGCTTACGGTCGGTTATGTCAATGCATGAACCAATGTAGCCCGCGAATTCCCCGCCCGACTCGAACCGCGGCACTCCCGTGTCCATAACCCAATGGTAATCTCCGTCATGTCGTTTGAGACGGAATTCCATCCTGAAATCTTCCTTCAGTTCAAAGGAAGACGAGTACGTTTCCAGACATCCGTTCCGATCGTCAGGATGGATTCCTTCCGTCCATCCCACTCCCATCTCCTCCTCCATTGTCCGACCTCTGAATTCGAGCCAACCCTTGTTGAAGAAGTTGCAGAGGGTGTCCGTTCCCGACATCCACAGCATCACGGGAGAGGAATCCGCCATGATTCGAAACATCTCCTCAGACCGGCGCAACGCAGTTTCCGCTTGACTGCGCTGAAGGTACAGAACCGCGTTCTCCAACGATATTGCGGCTTGGGTAGCGAGCAGATCCAAAATCGCAATCCGGTGCTCAGTAAAAGCGCCTTGCACCAGACGGTTTTCGAGATAGAGCAAGGCAACAAGCTTGGCTTGCCGCACAAGAGGCAAACACATCATGGACATGGGCTTGTTTTTCACTATGTACGGATCAGAGGCGAACATGGTTTGCTCGGCCCCTTCGTGGACGATAACGCTTTCCAGCGTATGTCCCGCATAGTTGACCAAGGAAGCGGGGAGCGCTGACGCCGGCTCGGAAGGTCCGGGTTGCCGCACCTTGATTTCATCTCCCTCAAATTCGGCTTCAGCTTCAATGGACAGGCCTTCGCTATGTGACATGACGAGGCAACCCTTCTGCGCTCCCGCGTTCTCCAGCATTGTCCGCATCAATGTCGCCACAAGATCCGAGAGAATAATCTCGCTTGAAATGGCCTGTGAAGCCTTAGCCAGCGTGATGGAATCCAGCCGGCCGACCTGAGCGTCGATTCCTCGGGCGGCTTCAAACTGTTCTTCGCCGAAAAGCCCTGGATGCTCTTGGTCGATCCGGCTCACCTTACCGTCCGCACCCCAACGAGCATAGCATGTGCGGGCCGCCCGCAGGTAGGTGTCCGCTATCTTCGGGAATTCCCGTTCGCGGTAAAAGCGTGCGGCACGTTCGTTTGCCAGAGCTTCATACTGAATAAACCCATTCTCTCGAGCGGATTGGCCGGCCTGCTCGTACAACCGCATGGCTTCCAGGTCCTTACCGGTGATGGCGGCATGCTCCGCTGATAAGAGCAGGAAACGATGGAGGAAATTCTCGGGGCTGTTGTCAGCCCACAGTTTGAACTTCTCTAGATTACTCTCAATGATCTCCAAGAAATCGCGTTGCCTGTGCTCCGGCGCGGATGAGTGGAGTGCCGCCACGGTAAGGGCATGATAGAATTTGCTGGTAGTCCCTACGGGAAGGGCCGGGTCCATTGGAAACGCCCTGACGGCTTCTTTCCTTGATTCGAGGGCCTCAACGTAACACCCATTGGTAAAGGCGAGAATCTGCTTTGCCGTTTGGTAAAATAGAGTTCCCCAGCTAAAGCTCGCTTGTACGATGGTTGCGGTAGCGACGGATTCGTCGAAGCTCTCATCGTCGAGACTCAGCGGTCCCCGCGTCAATCCCTTGAGAGACGCTATGAACTGCTGTTGTACCCTGATGGTCTGAAATATCGCCTTGTTCTTGCTCTGCTCCGCGTATAGGGCGTACCTTTGAGACATCTTGAGCACTTCATCGAGAGGATCGCCCTTCTCAAACAATTGCCAAATGGTCGCAGTGCTCACCATACCGGCATGCACGAGATCACCGACATCCAGACAGGCCGAGAAGGCTTGCTCAAGAATCGGCAAATCGGTAGCCAGAGGACGTCGCCAGGGATTAATGGAATCGCCGAAGAGAAAGAGCAGTCTTCCCCGACGAGAACGACCGTCAAACCGTTCGTTGAGTTCGAGAGCCATCTCCGAGAGTTCGAAAGCTGTCCGGATCTCTCCGAATCTTTCGATCATCATCACCGCGAACCCTATGTACGCGACGGACGCTTCTTCGGTATTGCCGTAGGTGAGTATGTAGTCGACCATCTTACCCACGTACCACGGATAGGTCATGGGACGAGCCATGGCGGAGCACGGGCACAGGCTCCCGAGGAGTTCAACGACGGCCTTGATTTCGGGGTCGGTGACCAACGGAGCGTCCAGCAAGTCTGCAATCTTGCGGCTTTGCAATTTCGTGCGGACTGCGGCGGCATCGACATCGATTTCCGCTTGGATTTCCTCTTGAAATTCGGGTAGCGTGACCCCGAACAGTCTCAGCGCTTCCAACCCGAGTTCCACAGCGTCGTCGTACCGGCCTGCCACCTGGTAGAGCTTAAGCCGATGGATGTAAACAATGGCCTTGTCGACCCGTGTACGAGCCTTTTCCGTTGCCTGCACAAACAGTTGCTCGGCCCGGCTGTAGTCGCCGCACAGATAGGTGCATTCCGCGTATTCCACAAATAGAGGAAATGCAATGTCATATCGAGTCTCCCACGCGTCAGCCGGCAAGAGGCCTACAGCAACGGCCAGGAGACTCTTCGCGTGCTCATAGGCAATAGAAGCTTTGGCTTTTCGCGCTGCGAGGAGATTAAATTCCACCAACCGGTCCATTTCGCTTCGATCGACGATAAGGGACAAAGCGAGGTTAAGGTGGCTCACGATGTCTAGAACCCGGCCGGCCGGGTCTTCATGCGTGACGGATGCGAGGAGCAGGCGGCCGATCCGCAGGTGGACCTCCCCGAGTTGCTCCTCCGGTGTCAACGAGTAGGAGGCCTGCTGGACGCGGTCATGGACGAATTTGAAGGTTCCTTCCGTCGCGGGAAGCACCAAGCCTTCACGACATGCTTCGTCAACGGCTTCGTAGGTATTTTCCTCTAATGTGTCGATGATCATTGTCAGCGTGCGCAGATCAAACGTGTTGCCGATACAAGCGGCAAACCTGAGCGCATGCCGAGCTTCCGCGGAAAGCCTTTTCAGCTTTCTCACCATCAGATGTGCAACATTGTCGGTATAGCCCTTGGCTCTGATCCCTTCGATATCCCATTTCCAGAGCCTTTGCTCGCTGTCGAATTCCACCAGCCTCTCTTCATGGAGCGCCATGAGAAACTGGATGACAAAGAACGGGTTACCGGCCGTCTTCTCATAAACCAGTTCGGTAAACGGTTCCGACTGTTGCCCGTCGAGGTGAAAGGTGTCGGTGATCAGAAGGCGTAAGTCTCGGAACGACAGGGGAGTAAGGGTGATGACCGAACAGGGCGTCTCACTCTTACGAATTCTCTCCAGCGCGTGGATCAATGGATGGGAACCGTTCACCTCGTTGTCGCGGTACGCACCGACCAGAAGCAAATAGTTTGTCTCGGGATAAGCGAAAATGTGTTCGAGAAGCTTGAGGCTCGCTGAATCGACCCACTGGAGGTCGTCGAGGAAGATCACGAGCGGATGTTCCTTTTTGGTAAAAACTCCAAGGAATTTTCGGAAGACCAGGTTGAACCGGTTCTGAGCCTCAGTTGGAAGCAATACAGGGGCAGGCGACTGTTTGCCGATGATCAGTTCAATCTGAGGAATGATGTCCGCAATGATCCGACCATTCATGCCGAGGGCCTCTTGAAGCTCCTCTCTCCATAGGGCTATCCGCTCTTCGCTTTCGGTGAGAATCTGGAGAATCAGTCCCTGGAATGCCTCGGCAATGGTCGAGTAAGGAACATCGCGTCCATACTGATCGAATTTGCCTGAGATGAAGAAGCCCCGTTCCCGAACAAGGGGCCTGTAGAGCTCGCGAACAAGCGATGTCTTGCCTATGCCGGAATACCCGGCAACCATTACGACCTCGGGAATGCCCTGACCGAGAACCCGTTCAAAGGCGCCCAGGATCTCTTGTACATACTTCTCCCTACCGTAGAGACGTTGAGGGATGAGTAATCGGTCGGATAGGTCTCTTTCTCCCAGACCAAACGGCTCGATCTCACCTTGGGCTTCCCATTGGGCAAGGCACTTCTCCAGATCATACTGAAGCCCGTGCGCCGTCTGGTAGCGTTCTTCCGCCGCCTTGGCCAGGAGTCTCATCACGATGTCGGAGAGCACCGATGGAATAGCCGGCACGAGAACACCAGGCGGCTGAGGCATGCGGGCGATGTGACGATGCACGCATTCCAACGGATCTTCCACGGGGAACGGAAGCACGCCTGTGAGCATCTCATACAGGACGACTCCGAGCGAGTACAAATCGGTGCGGTAGTCGACCATGCGATTTAATCGCCCGGTCTGCTCCGGGGACATATAGCCCAATGCTCTCCCGACGCTGCGAAGGTTCTTGATTTCCGCAGAAGTACTCGGGCAATCGGTGATTGTCGCGGCACCGGTCTGCGGGTTGACGAAAATGTTGTCGGGTCTAATGTACTTGTAGGTGATGTTCCGCTTGTGCAGATCCGCCAGTGCACCTGCAATCCCGAGAGCAATCTGCAGAAACCGCCCGGGTTCCATGGGCGAGCCGCAAAACTGATCGAGAGTCTTACTAATTTCACGCTGATTTGAGGCCATTATCCTGTGTCTTCAACAGTAACCGTGTTTCCGAATGAAACGCTCATCTTTCTCAATTGGCCGGCACGTCTCCTATCAACTTTGGGACCGGAATTACGGCATCACACTAAAAAGAATATTTTGCCCGGTAGGAGAAGACGTCCGGATAGGAAAATCGAAGGATTCTCGCGCTGCCATGATGGTCAGCCTCGATCTTTTGACTTAGGTCGCGCGTCGCACTCCACTACTGCAAGGTAAGTACGATTGTACAGCGGCAAAGGGAAAAGTCAAGGAGCCGCGTCCAATCCATGCATCGAGTCACTCGGTAATGCGATTCATGAGTTCGGACTCGCATTTACGAAACGGGATACTTAGGCCCGGAGCACCGGTAGGTTTTCATATTCAGTTGTGACCGAGAGGTCATGGCGGTTCATCCGAACCTCCCAGCTCCCCTTCAGAGGGTACCCTCAGAGGTTTCCTCGCCCTGCGGTGCCGATCAGGGTGCCCCCGTCCACTCAGAGATCGGCTCTCTTTTCAGATGACCCGTCCCGCCCGTCATCCGGGAAGGACCGGTTGGGAATCAGGATCTTTCTCTTCTTGGTACGCTTTCATGCGGCTCGACCGTCCCTGCATGAGCACATAGAGGGCCGGGGTGAAGAAGACACCCAGGATGGTCACTCCCAACATTCCCGCGAAAACCACTGTTCCAACCGAGACGCGACTGACCGCACCGGCTCCCGTGGCCGCAACGAGGGGCAGAACGCCGAGGATGAACGAGAAAGCGGTCATGAGTATGGGTCGGAACCGAAGCTTGGATGCCTCGATGACGGCTTCGATGAGTCCCTTTCCCTGTGCTCTGGTGTCTCGGGCAAATTCCACGATGAGGATGGCATTCTTTGCGGACAATCCTACCAGGAGTACGAGCCCCACTTGCGTGTACACATTGTTGTCCAATCCGGCAATGAGAAGCCCCACGGCAGAGCCCAGCACGGCCAGGGGAACAATCAGGACGACGGCGACGGGATCGGCCCAACTCTCGTACAATGCCGCGAGGATAAGTACCACCACGAGAATCGCCACGACAAATACCATGGCTCCCTGCCCGGAAGATTTCTTCTCCTGGTACGCCATGTTGGTCCACTCGAAAGACATTCCCGGCGGCAGTACTTTCGCTGCCAACCCTTCCATTGTGTCGAGCGCCTGCCCGGAGCTGTATCCTTGCGCAGGCGAGCCCATGACTTTTGCAGTGGGGAAGAGGTTGTAACGGTCCACCCGCATCGGCCCGACTTCGTAGCGAGCGTTGACGATGGTGCCCAAAGGGATCATCTTGCCTTCGTCGTTTCTCACGTACAGCTGAGAGATATCCTCCGGCGCCCTTCGAAAGGCGCTGTCCGCCTGAACCCTCACTTGCCACGTCCGGCTGAACTTACTGAAGTCATTGACATAGGCGGATCCAAGATAGGTCTGCAGCGTATCGAACACTTTTTCGAGGGGCACTTTCAGTGCGAGAGCCTTTGTACGGTCGATGTCCAGGAAGACGTTCGGATATGTCGCCCGAAATGTAGCCACGACTCCGGTAAGATCACGCTGTTTGTTACCGGCATCGGCCACTTCGGTTCCGGCCTGTTCCAGAGCCGGGAATCCGAGATTGGCTTTGTCAAGGAGTTGCATCTCGAAGCCGCCCCCCGTCCCCAATCCGATGACGGGAGGAAGGGTATAGGCGAAAACCACCCCTTCGGGAATCTTTCGGAATTGCGCCGAGAGTTCCTTCATGATGACTTCTCTGGATCGGCCCTTGGCGAGGCGTTCACCCCACGGTTTCAAAGGTACAAAGATAGATGCCAGATTGGACCGCGCCGCATCGATCATCGAATACCCCACCAGGGCGCCCCAACTAGCCACTCCTTCGGTCCGGGTAAGGATCTTCCCAATCTTCTCTACGGTTTCATATGTCCGGTTCAGGGTAGCACCGTCGGGCATCTGCACGTTGACAAGCACCAGACCGTCATCTTCCAGAGGCAGAAAACCCGTTGGAACCCTCTGAAACGTGACGACTCCCAGAGCAACAAGTCCTGCAAACAACACCATCATGATGCCTATGCGTCTCACCCCTATGGAAACGATACGAGTGTACCAGGCGGTCGTTTTGTCAAAAACGGAATTGAACCCCCGGAAAAAGAAGTTTTGAGATCCATGTCGGGGCTTAAGAATCAGTGCGCACATGGCGGGACTCATGGTGAGAGCGTTGACCGAACTGAAAAAGGTGGAGATGGCTATGGTCAGAGAGAACTGACGAAAGAGTTCCCCGGTGATGCCTCCCAGGAAAGCCGGCGGCACGAAGACGGCCATGAGAACCAATGTGGTGCCGATGACCGCGCCGCTGACCTCCTCCATGGATTTAATGGCCGATTCCTTGGGGCTCATGCCGTGCTCGGCCATGTTTCGCTCAACGTTCTCCACCACGACGATTGCGTCGTCGACCACAATGCCTATGGCAAGAACCAGCCCGAAGAGTGTCACCATATTAATGGAAAATCCCAACAGCGGCATCACCGCAAAGGTTCCGATGAGCGACACCGGAATGGCGATGAGCGGTACCAAGGTGGCCCGCCAACTTTGCAAAAAGATAAACACCACAAGCACAACAAGAACAAAAGCCTCGAACAATGTCGTGATGACTTCATGAATCGAAGCATCTATGAAATCGGAGATCTTATAAATCACACGATACTCAAGGCCCTGGGGAAAGGTCCTCTTGAGCTCGTCCAGGTTCTTGAGCAGTTGTTCCGTCACCTCGATGGCATTGGAACCGGGAGACTGGTACACGATCATTGTAGCTGCCTGCCGGCCGTTGAAGAGTGACTGGAAGTCGTAGGCTTTGCCGCCCAAGTCGACTCGAGCCACGTCCTTAACTCGAATGGCACGAGTTCCTTCGCCGGTTTTCACAATGACGTCCTGAAATTGCTCGACATCGGTGAGCCTGCCGAGGGTGTTCACACTCAGCTGATAGACCTGATCCTTGGGAACGGGGGGCTGACCGAGCTGTCCGGACGCGACCTGGACATTCTGCTGCCGCAAAGCCTTTACTACGTCGTCCACCGTGAGATTTCTGGCACGCAACTTGTCTGCGTCCAACCAGATCCGCATTGAGTAGTCTTTGGTCGGGAAAGTCAGAATGTCCCCGACTCCGTTGATTCTCGAGAGGACATCTTTGACATATATGGTCAGGTAGTTGGTGATGAAAAGGTCATCATATTGACCGTCCGGAGAATAGAAAGAAACGACGGCCACGAGGGCGCTGGAAACCTTTTTCGTGGTCACGCCCTGTCGCTGGACTTCCTCGGGCAATTGCGAGAGGGCCGCGGCAACCCGGTTCTGAGTCAGCACCGTATTCATGTCGATGTTGGTGCCCAGTTCGAAGGTCACGTTCAGGGTATACGATCCGTCAGCTGAACTTTGGCTCGACATGTAGAGCATGTTCTCTACGCCGTTGACCTGCTGTTCGATGGGCGCGGCAACCGTTTCGGCAATTACCTGAGGATCAGCGCCGGGATAGTAAGCCTTCACCTGAACGACCGGCGGTACAATCTCCGGGTACTGGGCAATCGGCAGCGTGAAAACGGCTATTCCTCCGGCAAACACGATGATAATCGAGATAACCGAAGCGAATATGGGCCTTTCAATGAAGAAGCGACTGAACATAATGAGCCTCGGTTACTCTCCGGAAGGTGGAACCGCCTTACCGGTCTCGTGCGGTGTTGATTCTATCGAGGATTCCTTGGGTATGACCTTGGCACCCGGCCGTGCCCGTTGTATGCCGTTGACGACAACCCACTCATCCTCTTTGAGGCCTTTGTCGATGACCCGCAGGGTTCCTTCGAGCCTGCCGGTCTCAACGAGCCGCTGCTCCACGACCCGGTCCTTATTTACCACGAGGACGTATCTGCCCGCCTGGGCGATACCTACCGCGAGCTCGGGAACGAGCAATGCCTCCTTCTCCACGAGAGGCACCCGAACGCGGCCGAAGAGGCCGGGAAGGAGCAACTTCTTCTCGTTGGGAAAAACGGCCCTCACTCTTAGGGTTCCCGTGCTCGGATCAATCCGGGGTTCTGCAAAATCTATCTTTCCTTCGTGGGGATATCCCGATTCATCGGCAAGCTGCAGGTACGCCGGGGGCCTGTCCCGGTCCGAGGGTGTCTCCGTTTGGATTCGGGGCCATCGTCTCATGAGCATGAGGAGGTCCCGTTCGCTCATATCAAAATAGACGTATACCGAGTCGTCGTTCACAATCTCGGTAAGAAGAGTTTTATCCTTCGCTCCTACGAGATTGCCCACGTCTACGTAATTGCGGCTGACCCTGCCGGTTATCGGCGCGGTGACACTCGTGTAGGACAGGTCGAGCTTTGCCTTTTCCAAGTTGGCCTTGGCAATGCCCACCTGCGAATCCGCCACCAGCTCCTCCGCAGTCTGCACATCGTATTGGAGCTGACTGATAGAACCCGTCGAAAGGAGTTGTCTAGATCTCTTCAGGTTTGCTTCCTTCAGGCTCAAGTCCGCTTCTCGCCCTTTGACGGATGCTTCGTTCTGGTCAACCTGGGCCTGATAGGGTTTGGGATCTATGACGAAAAGGAGGTCTCCCTTTTCGACCCGAGCCCCGGGTTTGAAATCTACGCTTTCCAGCCATCCTTCAACTCTTGCGCGAATTTCCACAAACTCAAGGGCAGACGTTGTCCCAGGAAACTCAAGGAACTCGGTCACCTTCTTCTTGAGCGGACGGCTGACTATGACCTCGGGCGGCTGCACCCGGGGTTGCGGCTCTTTCCCGCACCCCAATAGTCCGATAAGTGGCCACAACCCTACCAAGAGAATAGTCGACAGTCTCCGACAACTCAAATATGGCATCAAACGTCTCCCAGAATCGCTATATCGGCATGAACATGCCATTGGGTGATCAAACGGACAAAAAAACCTGCATTACGGCGACGGTTCCACCATGCGTGACCCTGACCCGATGGTAGTTGGTCTCGCGAATGCGGTGTGGCGTTAATTGCGATCTTGAGCTTAACCCATGCCCGCACCTCGGTCAAACAAAAGGATCTTGTTGGGCCTTCACAAGAATAGCTCGGCGTCATACTTAGTGCGGCATTTCACAGTTCGGTCACATATCTTCGTCTCGATGCCATGTTGGGTGCCGGCAAGAAGAATATCCGGGCACGGAGGCCCGGGCTACGAAAGACTACCCCGAAGCTCGGTCTAGAACGTGGGGCGGGCGTCCCTGCCCGCCGTCTCCCCGGCGCAGGCCGGGGTCCGGGAAAACAAGACTGGTTCCCGGCATACGCCGGGAAGACGGCTCAGGTTGTTCGACCGAATTTTTGAAATCGTCTACTTGGTCCATCATCTACCTCGGGGCAAAATGCCCCCGTCACTCGAAGAGATCGTCGTCGCTTCTTCCCGTGTCTTCGGCACAGCGGCGGGTGTACACCGTTGTGCATCGCTCTGCGTATCCCTCAGCGTCAAAGCAGGTTCTGCAGCCCGTCTCCTCCCCGAGGACTCCCGGTTCCAAAAGCACCTCCATACCCAAGGACTCGTAAGTCTCGCTCAGCTCCGAGACGCGCGGGCCTTCCCCCGTGAATCTCCGAACCCATCCTGCTTCAGTCAATTCCCTGTGCCGTATTGCAGCTTGTTCTGCGTCCATGTGACCACCTCGTTCTGACGAAGAAATTCTCGCTCACGCAATGTACAACACAAATGGGAGGCAGGCCCCGGGACCGAGGAAAAAATACCGCCTCGGATTCAGGGAATACGTCACCGTATTTGCGCCTACGAGCACTAAGCAGCATCCGGCGGAAGTTTGATGATAAACGTGGTCCCCTTTCCGACCTGGCTGTTGACCACAATATCCCCGTTATGGTTCTTGACGATTCCGTAGCTTACGGCGAGACCAAGCCCCATTCCCATCCCTTCGGTGGAATCCTTGGTGGTAAAAAACGGGTCGAATATCTTGTCCTGTATTTCTTCCGGCATACCACAACCGGTATCTTCAAAGCTGATTTCGAGTCCTCCGTCCCCCTGCTTAATACCCACGTTCAAGGTCCCGGACCCGGACATGGCATCCAGGGCATTGAGGATAATGTTCATGAATACTTGTTCCATCAAGTTCGCGTCGACTACGGCATCGGGAACCGTGGGATCGTAATCCCTCACCAAGTCGATGCCGAAGAAGCGCTGCTGATTCACGATAATCTGGAGGGTCTGCTCCAGGACTTCTTCAATACGCCTTGGCTTTTTCTGCATGGGCATCTCCCGCGCAAAGTCGAGGATGCCTTGTACTATACCTCTGATACGGGTTGTCTCCCGTACTATTATGTCCACGTCTTTCCGCGTTTTTTCGTCGTCCTTAAATTTCTTCGCGAGAAGATGCGCGAATGTAAGCACTCCGGTGAGCGGCTGGTTGATCTCGTGAGCAATCCCTGCCGAAAGCTTACCCAGGGAAGAGAGTTTCTCGGATCTCAGGAGTTGCTTTTCCAACTTCTTTTTTTCCCTCAAATCGGTGAAAATCCCCACCGAGCCGGCCTCTTGGCCGTTCTCATGCAAGATGGCGGCCGAGATGTACACGGGTATCTCTCTGCCGCCCTTGTGAACAACCAGCGCCTCTCTTTTCTGCAGCGTGCCGGCGCCGCCGAAATCGTCGGAACGCAGGTACTTCATGATCTCCTTGGCAACACCGGGAGGATAGACTTTCACTATATTCATTCTACCGATTACTTCTTGCTTGGCATACCCGATAAGCTTCTCTGCGGCTGAATTCCAGATGATGATTTCTCCGCCCTTGCGGATGCATACGATGGCATCCGGAGAGTTCTCGATTATGTTTTCTCGAAACTGGTAGGCTCTTTCCAGTTCCAGGTTGGCCTCTCGGACCAAGGTTTCGAGATTGCGTGTGTACTGCTTGAGTTTGCTCTTGAGTGCCAGTTTCTCCTCGGCTCTCTTCACCGCAAGGGAGAGCAATTCCTCACTAACCGGCTTGGTGAGAAAGTTTGAGGCTTCTTTGCGGAGACACTCGACGGCCATTTCCATGTCGCCGTGTCCTGTTACGATAATGATCTCCGTGTCCGAGTTGAGAGCTTTCATGCGGCTCAGCACTTCCGTGCCTTCCATACCCGGCATTCTCACGTCCAGCAGGACAATGTCCGGAGATTCCTTTTCAAGGATCTCCAGGGCCGTGGCACCGTTGTCGGCCGTGACCGTGGAATAGCCGTCCAATTCAAGGTTCATTCGCATCAGATTTCGAATGCTCTCTTCGTCATCCACCACGAGGATCTTTGTCATATCAGGTCTCCGTTACGCAGCGCAGGAAACGTCAATCGAAACGTTGTGCCTTGGGTTTGGCTCGTTTCCAGTTCGATGGTTCCATTGTGCTCTTTTATGATTCCGTAGCTGATCGAGAGGCCAAGCCCTGTTCCTTCCCCCGTCTTCTTGGTGGTAAAGAACGGCTCAAAAACTCTGGCCCTGAGGGATTCCGGGATACCCGGCCCGGTATCGGAGACTGAAACCACCACTCTTTCCATTTCATGCGAGCTGCTAATTGTCACAAGCTTGTTCGTCGTGTCCAAGGTAGCGTCCTTGGATCGCGACTGACCCAGAATAGCATCTCGAGCGTTCAAGACGAGGTTGATGAAGACCTGCTCGAGACGATTGACGTCACCCAGCATTTGGGGCAGGTCTTCTTTCAAGTCCAGAGTCCAACGAATCGAGTGGTGTTCCAATTGAGTACCGAGCAAGGTGAAAACACTCCGTATCGGTCTATTGATGTCGATCGGAGTCATGGACTCATCAGCCCTACGTCCGAACTGGCGCAGATGGTCGATGATCCGCGCGGCTCGGTCCACGTTGGCGACCAGTTCGGCACTCACCTGCTCCAGATCTTCAGGAGAGAGGCTCCCTCCGGTCTTCACTCTCTTCCTCAGATAGTCGCAACCCAGCCTGATCACGTTGAGCGGCTGGTTGAGTTCGTGTGCTATCCCCGTAGCCATCTCACCCAATGTGGCCATCTTGGAGGCTTGGATCAGCTTTGCATGCTTCTCCAATCGCTCGGTCACATCCCAAACCGCTGCGATGATGGCAGGTCGATTACGATAGGTGCCGAGACGAGCAAGGAAGTTGACCATGACCAACGATCCGTCCTTGCGTCTATGCTTGAGCACCGGCAACGGGGTCACCTCGGTGGGGAAAATCTGCTTGAGCGTCGTGCTGGTCTGTTCTCGGTCACTGTCCAGTCCAAGGTCGGCAAAGTTCATCTCGAGGAGCTCTTTTCGAAAATACTGGTACTCTTCTTCGGCCCTTGCATTAACGTCGAGGATCATCATGTCCTCGGAATCGAAGACGAAAATCGGTGAAGGGTTATTGTCGAAGAGAAAGCGGTACTTCTCCTCCGACTCGCGCAGAAGCGTCTCCGAAGCTTTCAGGTACGACAGCATTCGATTGAACGAGGACGTGAGCTGGTAGATCTCGTCCGCGCCGGTCCTATCGGCGGTGTCCTTTTCGATGCCATTCAGCGAGTCGTAACCCGGTGTACTACTTTGAGAAGCCAACCGAGCCCCGGCTTCTCTACTGATCTGGTCCGCACGCTTGGTGAGCTCAAGCAGGGGGAAGGTAATCCTCTTTGAGATCCATTCAATGAAAAGCCAGCTGATCGCAATGACGATCAAACCGGCAAGGAAATGAATGATCTTAAGATCCGTTATTACCGTGGAATCACCTTTCAACGAAGGAAATACCGCTATCTGAAGAGTGATGCCGATACTAATCACCACTCCTACCAAGAGCAACAATGTGCTTGTAAGGATGCGATTCTTAAATGATAGGAGGAAGCCCTTCTTGGGCCCTAATTTTCCGGGCAATATTTCCTCAATTCTTTGTACAGCATCAATTAACTTGCCCGGTCCTTGGGAAGCGATGGGGGCGGTTTTGCCGAATGCGTCACCTCTTCCGTCCATGCCGGACGATCCGCAGCGGTCCGGCGGTTCTCTACTGTTGAGCCGGTGAATGGAAGTCATGAATCTTCTCTCATCAAAGCCCATGGCGAACGCTATTATCGTGGTACGGCCCGGGTTACTGCATTACATCAAGCCGTCCTTATCGAAAAAATCCCAGAGATCGTCACGCAGGGCCTCGTATTCGTCCTTCACGTCTTCATAGGAACGAGCATTCTCGATAGCCAGAGCAACTTGTTCGGCAAATCCGTACAGGAACCGGATCTCCTCTTCCGAGAATTCTCTCGGCCCGGACGTGTAAACCCGTAGAGCTCCGGTCACCTTGTTTTTCACCAGAAGGGGCACACTGAGAATCGAGCTGATCCCTTCACGCATCGCCTCCGCGGGATATTGAACCCGAGGATCGTTGGACACGTCTTGTACCCAGGTATGCTTACCGTTCATGGTCGTCTCTGATATGCTCTTGGACGTGTCCAGAGGTCCTTTGTCCACATACTCCCTGCTCAGGCCGCTGTATGCAAACACCCTAAGTTTCTCTCGTTTCTTGTCCAACAGGCTCAGAGTACTCCCCTTGACCTTCATCACCTTCACGACGCCTCGGACGATGAGATCCAGCACTTCCTTCAAGTTCAAGGTGGAGGATATGGCACTCTTGATCTCTGCAAAAGTGTCGTCACGATAGCGCTTCTCAAAACGAGCTTTGCGGTCTTCCATGACCTTGGTCACGAGTTCCGTCAGCTGATCCGGCGTAAACGGCTTTCTGATGTAGTCCACGGCGCCCAGCTTCATAGCCTTAACTGCCGAGTCAACCGTTGAATATGCGGTAAACATGACCATGGACAAGTCCGGGTCGATTTCCGCCATGGCCTCCATGGCCTGCAGTCCATCCATCCCCGGCATTTTCAGGTCGGTTATGAGGACGTCAAAACCTCCTTCTTTGAGCATCTCCACGGCGTCCTCACCTCTTCTGCACGTCTTCACCGTGTAGTTTTCATCCTCAAGGATGCGGGTGACGCTGTCCAGTACTATCTGCTCATCATCCAACACCAGAATCTTTCCACTCTTCTTATCCATGTGCTACTCCTGACGAAGAATGCTCTCGCGAATGATTAAACCGCCTTCAATGACAACTTCAAATCCGACGAATCCGGGTTGAACTCTACTCGCTCATCTTTTTCGCGACCGTCGATGGAATTCCCCTTTTCAGGCTGTCGATATCAGACCGAACCCGTTCGTAAGACATGGCATTCTCCAGGGCTCGAGCCCCCTGCTCGGCGAATCTCAACAGTAGATCGATCTCTTCGTCACTCAGAGACATTTCGTCCGCACCGTAGATCCTCAGGGCTCCCAGCACCGTGCCGTCAATCTTGAGTGGAACCGAGTAGATACAGGCAATACCCTCCTTTCGGGCTTCTGCGGGATACTGAAGACTTGAGTCAAAATCGTCCTTGTGGATCACCGAAGTCTCTCCCTTTTCCAGAACCTGCGGGATGCTCTTTTCGCCGATCAGCGAGCCTTTCTGAAGGTATTCATCGCTCAAACCATGGCTTGATGCCACCTCCAAGGTGCCTTCGGCCTTCTTGTACAGGAGAATGGAGGCCCCTTTTGCTTTCAGCAAGCGCACGACACTCGTACCTATGAGGTTAAGTACCTCCTTCAAATCCAAACTCGAGGTCAGAGCCTTGGCAGCGTCCGCGTAGGTCGTCTCGATTTCCCTGTCACGCCGAGCCTTGATCGTCTGCTTGATGGCTTTTTCGGTAACTTCGATCAGTTCCTCGGGGGTGAAGGGCTTGGGCAGGTAGTCCAGGGCTCCCAACTTCATTGATTCCACCGCTGAATCAACCGTGGCGAAACCGGTAAACATGACCACGCCACAGGCCGGTTGATCCCGAGCCACGGCTTCAACCGCCTCCATACCGCTGCGATCCGGCATCATGAGGTCGGTGAGTACCAGGTCGTACGATTCCCGTGCCAGCATGTCGAGAGCTTGGTCTACACGCAACGCCCCATCCACACGATACCCTTCTTCTTCAAGTATTCTGCGGACGCTTTCGTGCACGATTTGCTCGTCATCGACGACCAGTATGGTTGCTTTTGGTTTTCCTCCGGCGTTCATACAGACCTCCTTCCGTTCGAATGTGAGCTTGCAATCACAAGACTTGATGTCTGTGGCGGCCTGGATACCATTAGGTGAACATTCATGGCTTGGGGCTCTTAACAAGCCTCAACAAATCATGAAAGTCCTCGGCACTGTTGAGTCCTCCGCGGCGAAGCCCGGAGTGCCTAAACCGTAGGGGTCCCGCGCTGAACGCGGGATGCCCGCCGTCTTCCGAGGTACCGAGATTTGCTTCGGCAATAAGGTTTGGGATGTCTTTCGGCGGTTCAATCACTATACTCCCCTCCAAACCTCCCCATCGTGTACCCGACCGTGATCTCATGTCGAAGGACTCACAGGTCAAAATCCTCCGGGCCGATGGTGCATACATCTGTTCGGACTCATCCTTCATCTTCACCTTGATGCGCAGTCAATTTGACTCGACATACCGTGGTATTCTCTTCAAACAGCCGGTACACCCCCAGATCCGGGAAGTTGGCGGGTGCGTAGACCATTCCCTCTGCGACCCTGGTCGAGAGCTTTGCGGGCGCAACGAATGAGCCGATTGGGGAACTAACCTTTACCGGCTCACCTTCTTGGATTTTCAGTGAATCGGCGTCGATGGGGTTAAGCTCCACATATCCTCCCGGGGAAAGGCCCAGCAGATTCATCGAACGGGTCGAGGTCGATCCGAAATGGTACATGGAACGGCCAGCCATCATTTCAAACGGGAAATCCTTTCCGACCTTTTCGGGGACTTCCATGGTTCGAACCGGAGCAAACGAATACCGGCGACCGCTGCGTGACATCTCCATCCCCTCTGCAAACGGCCGCACGATGTGTCCGTCTCCTTGTAGGGCTTGAAATTTCAAACCCTTGTAGAAGGGAATCGTCAGGGTCATCTCGCGGAACACGTCGGATACGTTGAAGAAGCCCATGGGGCGCCCCATTGCTTCAGCGACCTGTTCGAGGATGTTCCAGTCGGGCATGGACGGACCGAACGGTGGAATTGCCTGATTCAACCGTTGAATTCGGTGCTCGATATTGGTCATGGTCCCATCTTTTTCCGCAAAGGAGGCTGCGGGAAATACGCAGTGCGCGATTTGGGACGTAGGACTGGGAAATATGTCTTGGACCACCAGTAGGTCGGCCTTCTTCAGTGCCGCGGCGAGACGACCCGCATGCGGGTAGTCCGTGAGGGGGTCGGCGCCTGCGATGTACACGGCACGCACCTCGCCTGACTCCAGTCCTCTAACGATCTCTGGTACCGTTCTCCCTTTAGTATACGGGAGATCGCTCTTCCACACACGCTCAAAAAGACTTCTGGCCGAAGCCAACACCTGGTAACCCGGCAGATACTCAGGCATTACCCCCATATCGCAAAGGCCGAGAATGTTTCCTTTTTCAAATATGGGATAGATGCCCGCATTGTCATGGCCCAAGTTACCGGTAAGAAGGGCCAGATTGACCAGGTTCATAACGCATTGCAGGCCGTTTTCCTGCTGAATCACGTCTCCGCCGAAGATGATCGACGCCCTGGGTGCCCGGGCGAAAATATGGGCCGCCTCACGGAGACTTTCTTCGGCAACCCCTGTCCTCCTCAGAATGCCTTTCAGGGAGATCTTGTCAAGAAGCTTTTTCATTGGGAGGAAATTCGCGGTATTGTTCCTCACAAACTTACCGTCCCACAGATCCAGGTCGAGAATTATCTTCATCAACCCCAGAGCCAGTTCGCTCTCCGAGTAGGGCCGTATGCGCAATCGCATCCTCGCAAACGGGTCGAGGCTTATCTCGCGGGAATTTGCAACGATGAGGTTGCTGTCGTAGCGTCTGGTTGCCAGCTTGATCTTCCACCCCAATGCCGGCGTCTCTTCCAACGGATCCATCCCAATGACGAGCACCGCGTCGGTGTCCAGGAGATCCTCCAAGGTCCCGGTGCCGCCCATATGCCCCGTGGTGAGTTCCAGTGCGCGCTGGACGCGGAGATAGCTGAAACGCGCCTCGCTATCGACATTGTTTGTTCCGATAACCGCCCTAAAGAACTTCTGAAACGCGTAGCAGTCCTCGTTCGTGAGCCGAGGCGAGCCGAGACCGGCGACGCTGTCCGGGCCGGATTCTTTGATGATTCTCCTAAGATTCTCTGCCGTGTAAGCAAAAGCCGCCTCCCAGAAGACTGGTTTCAATGTTCCGTTCTTTCTCAAGAGCGGCGAATCGAGGCGATCCTTGTGGTGTATCAGATCGTAGCCGAATCTACCGCCGACGCAGAGCGTTCCCTGGTTATGGCTATCGATATTGCTCGTGATACGGAAAATCTTCCCGTCCTTGACGTTCATCTCCATTCGGCAGCCCGCGGAACAAAGGGGACAAATCGTTGGAGTCTTCGTCATTTCCCAGGAGCGGGCCCACCTCTTGACAGCCTTGTTGGACAGTGCACCCGTTGGGCAGGCTTCCACGCATTCGCCGCAGAAGTCACACCAGAGCGAATTTCCATCTCTCGTACCGATCCGAGCGTTGTAACCAACATTCTTGAGAGTCAATGCGCCGGACCCGATCACTTCATGACAGACCTTTACGCATCTGAGGCAGGTAATACACAAGTTCGGATTGTACTGGATGAGAGGCCATTGGTTCTCTATGGGGCCGGATCGTCTTTCCAGCGGAAAATCCGTGCCGTGGATACCGAGACGGTAGGTAAGATTCTGAATCTCGCACTCTCCGGCGGCCGGACAGATAGGGCAATCCAGAGGATGGTCCATGAGCACGAGCTTCATGACCTCCTCTCTCAATGAGCGTATTCGAGCCGTGTCCGTGTGCACTCGCATTCCATCGGCCGCTATGGTGTTGCACGAAGTCATGGGACGGCTGATTCCTTCGATCTCGACCACGCATACACGACACGAATCCGACGGACTGGTCTTAGGGTAGTAACAAAGTGTGGGTATCCAGATTCCAGCTTTGCCGGCAGCTTCGAGGATTGTCATTCCCTCGTCGGCCATTACTTCAACGTCGTCAATTGTGAGAAGCGGCATTTGGCGATCCCTTTCCCGGTAAGCTTCAGTTGTCGGGAGGGTTTAGTCCCAACGGTAACTTCGCCGGCAGCATCGAATACCGATCCTCCCGGGCAAACACTTCACTTGACGCTCGGGACATCGTATTCCTCTCCGCAGCGCTCGGACCTCGTCACTTCAAGTTAGGCCATGCCGAATTGAGCTTTGAGAACGATGCACCCGCTCAGTTGTGTAACCGTGTTGGACTATCCAGGTTGTCCCCTCGGCAGGGCGGCGGTTCATACGCTCACCCCTGCTCGCCGTACAGTTCCGGTTCAAATACCTCATGCGCTCGCGTTGAATTCCACGTCCGTTTGTGTATCCAAGACCTCTATCCGGTCTCACCAACGGCAGCCAGGACCAAGTGAAAGCATCTCAAGCACCGTCCGGCTTCTATGAAGGAAGTCTTTTGGGTGAAACCCGAGTCCACCTCGTGAAAATGGGTGATTCTCTCTCGTGCATCCAGTTTGCGGTGTGGGACTTTGCTCTCGGATCTTCCGGGCATTCGTGCCGTGACCAGTACCCCGTGATCCTTCTCTATATTGGCGATGAGATCCTGCATCCATTGTTCTTCCGATGGAGTGCATTTTCCGGTAGCAATGTACTGATGGATCATGTGCGCTGCGCGTTTGCCCCCCGCCAGCGCGTGAACCACGGTGAGAGGACCGCTCACGGCATCGCCCGCGGCAAAAACGCCGGGACGGGTAGTCATCATGGTTCCCGGGTCGACCCTGATTGTCCCGCGCCGTGTGATCTCTATTCCATCGCTTTCAGCTATGAAATCCAAGCTCGACTTCTGGCCGATGGCCGGAATGAGACCGTCCGCCGGAAGGTCGAACTCCGATCCTTCGACGGGAACAGGCCTCCTCCTACCTGATTTGTCAGGTTCCCCGAGTTCCATGCGGAGACACCTCAGACCGGTCATCTTATTATCTTCCGAAAGGACTGCAATGGGCTGCGTCAGAAAATAGAAATTGATGCCTTCCTCCCGGGCATCTTCCACTTCTTCCGGGTCCGCGGGCATTTCGGCTTCGGTACGCCGGTAAACAATGGAAACGCTTGACACGCCCATACGTATGCAGGTCCTGGCGCAATCAATGGCCGTGTTGCCTCCCCCTACGATGACGACGTTTTCTCCCATTGCAACGTCCTTGCCGAGATTGATGTCCCTCAAGAAGTCTATTCCGCCGCTGAAGACTCCCAAGATGCCCTCGTCCTCTCCTTCTATGCCGATCGGGAGCGAGCGATGGGAACCGATTCCCAAAAATACTGCTTTGAACCCCCTGTCAAACAGATCGCGGATTGTGAACTTCTTCCCCAAGACTGCCCCAAACTCCAGTGTCACGCCCAAAGATTCAATGATCCCGATCTCTCGGTCAAGCACATCGCGAGGCTGTCGATAAGGCGGTATGCCGACCGCAACCATCCCTCCCGAGGTAGGGAGACTCTCCATGAGCGTAACCGCGTGCCCCAGCCGATTCAGGTAGTACGCCGCGGAAAGTCCTGCAGGACCTGCTCCGATTACGGCCACCGGCGGCTCCGTCAGTTTCTTTCTCTCAAGAGGAACCGACAGATGGTGTATGAACTCGTAGTCGGCCGCCACCCGCTTGAGCGTCTTGATCGGAATCGCCGCATCACCCAGGTTGGCAACGCTGCATGCCTTCTCGCACGGTGCAGGGCAAATCCGGCCGGTAATACCCGGCAACGGCATCTCTTCCCGGATAATTTCCAAAGATTCGGCATACCGGAGTTCCTGCAGCATCTCAACATAACTCGGGATGTTGATATGGCACGGGCACGTGTTTATGCAGGGTGCCGAAATGCTGCCGAGGTAGCGAACACCATTCGAGGGCACTCCCGAGTCGATTGCATTACGGAAATGTTGACGATAATGGGTGAGGCCGTCTTTGAGGAGTTCGCCGGCACTCTGGCATACAGAGCACTTGGCCGCGTCGTTCAAGACGTCCGCCATTCCGGCAAGCAACTCCAAATCGGATTCCCGGCCTTCGCCTTTGATAATTCGATCCAGGGTGACAAGAATCATCTTGGATCCCTTGATTCCCGTGATACACTTGCCGCAACAGTACTTTGTTTGGATCTGATTTACGTATTCACGCATCATTGGAACATAATTGAAGTCTTCGGCGAACTGGAGAAACCCTTTGCCGCTCATCGCGGCAACGATATTCCCCGGAAAGCCCCCCTCAGAAGGGAACACCGAATCCCCTGACGGTTCGTGCACGTCCCTTCCGGTCCTGCTGCCTCCCAAGGCGTCTCCCCAACGCCCGAAAATAATGGATTTCATAAGTTCCTCCGATTCGCGAGCGCCCCTAATTACAGTTATAGAGCAATATTCTTTACAATGGAAGAGCAGGAATAACAGCCCAAGCTTTTTTTTGAGTAGTTGATTGATATCATAAGTACTATGGCAAGACGATGGAATAACGGATTGTCTCGCACGAGCCGACGGGGCCTTCCTTGACTTTGCCTTGACCTCTTGATAATTTGTAATCTACTTTCACCATCAGGTATCAACGGCTATTCCGACTCGTTCCTCATGTGAGATACGGCAGATGAACCCTTACGAGCTCTTTCAATCCTCCGGCATCTACAAGATGGCAGTCCTGTACTTTTCCAAATCGAGGGGGTTGGCCATTGTCGGACGCCGGACCGGCGGAGACAATGTGGAGGTCATCCAGTTTTCGGGAGAGGTGGATCCTCACACGGGAAATTTCACTGCTCTGGATTATAATTGCGGCCGGCAAGAGCGGGAATTCCCCATCGTCACCGAGAAGGATTTTGAGAATCTCGTTTCATTCATTGCCGCCAAGATTGACGATCAAACCCGCATGAGCGTTATCGAACCTGAGCTCATGCAGTTCGCGGTTTCTCAAAGCTCGATCCCGGAACCCGGCAGTTACATTCATTGACAATACGACTCTCGCCGTGAACCTTCATGGGGTGCAGGCCCGCAACAAGCCGTTAATGTCCATATGTTCCCCATCCCTATTCCGCGCCGTAGACGTTCATCTCTTCAACCTCGGCATTCGGAGAGAAGAGTCTCACGTACTCCTCGATTCCTTTGAGATGCTGCAGCGCAGCCTGTTTTCCCACTCCCGGGACCGCATAGACCGAAAAACAGACCTTGCGAGTTGTATCCCTTATTCGTGTCCGTTGGTCGGGGCCGTATATGACACTGGAAATGATCCCTTTCCCATCCGCAATGAACATGTCGCCGGCCTTGAGAAGTTGTTCCGTTCCATTCATCCTTATGAAGGTCTCGTCCCCCTTTGACACGTCGAGCCTGAGCGGCGGCTCCGCTGCTTCAAGATCGTGACCCGCCGTGAGGAGCATGTTCCTGAGTTCCGCCATGAACATCGCCTCGACGAGTGCCGCAACAGTGGGAATCGACTTGCCCTTGAAGCAGACCGACCGCACCTGTTGCAGTACGTGATAGGTCTTCTTGAAACGCTTGTAATACGCCTGGTAGGCCTTGACGGTGACTTGGGACTTGAGTTCTCCTTCATCCTTGAAGAGCATTCGAAGATCGGCCTCCAGCTGTTTCTTCTCTCTGCCCAGATCCGGGTGACCGGCCGGGTTGGACACTCCGTTCATGATGAGGATTCCAACATGGGCGTCGGGATACAGCTTCTTCCATTCATCTGAGATTGTTAACACCTGTCGTTCCTCCCTTAGGTTTGCCGTCGGCATTGGAATGATAAGTGATCCTGCACCAGAGATGCCGGGGCTGCACACGACTAATTCTGAACTGAATGAACGCATTTGTGCAACCTGTTTCCGCACGGGAGAGGAAAATCCTACGATGCCGCGGTTCGGAATTGTTGACAGTGCGCGGAGCGAATGCTAGTCCATGCTTCTGTGGAAGCAATTAGCCTTGAAAGGAGGTCGTTTCATGCGAAAACCAACCTGGAAGTTCACAACGTTCCTCATCATCTGCCCGGCTTTGGCCTGGTCCTTGGCGGTAAGTGAGGTTCCGGCCGAGGACCGCATCTCGTCCGAGGTCAACGTCTCATCCCAAGTCAAACTGACCCCGAAAGAGAAGCGCGCCCTCTCGTATGCCGCCATCAGAATCCTGAAACACGTGCATCAAGCGAGGGTGGATATTCGGTATCAAGACGAGAAAGATGCGCTTCGGCATTCGGAAAAAGCTTTGAAACTCGTCAAGATAGTTGAAAACGCGTTACCCACGTACAATGTTAACGCCAAAATCAAATCCGGTAATATTTCCTACGAAGATGAGGACAACGTAAAACCCACACTGGTCCCCATTTACATGGAACTTGACGAAGTGACTTCATTGCTGCTCCCCGTGAGACGGGCTAAACTTGAAGCTACGGCCTCGCAGGCTGCCGGGACCACGTCACTCCAATACACCAATGTGATGCTCGACATAAACGAGACGGAGTATCAACTGGGCCTGGCCGTGGCCCTCCTGAAGAAAAATAACGCCGCAGAAGCGAATAATGCGCTGCGGGCGATTCAGGAAGGCGTGGTATTCGAGTATGACGAAATCGACGTGCCGCTGCTCAAGGCGCGATGGAATTTGATCGACGCGTCCCGCGCCTATGCGCGTAAGGATTATGATTCGGCAAAGAGGTCGCTTGAGAGAGCCGCCGCAGCGTTGGAAATCTACAAATCAAGAGTGGGGGAGCAGGTTTCTCGGCGCGCTCAAGCCCTTGCCGACGAGATCAGGGCCTTGGCCGACAAGCTTGGAGAAAAGACCGTAGGGGCCGGCGACCAAATTACAGGGCTGTGGGACAAACTGGCTAACTGGTTCTGACGGAATTGATCGGAATTCTCTAAGTAGTCTGTTTCATAAATAAGGCGGCGGGTAGGGAAGCACAATCGTAACATCCTGAACCATAAAAGAAAAAAGGCCCGGAAGTCGAAAACTTCCGAGCCGACAGGCATTCATGAGGGTGGGGGGAAGGGAATCACCGTAATTCTCTCCCCTCTTTTCTACCTTTTCCTCCACAGCGGAGACCCGCTCTCGTTGGTTGTTGTCCTACTTGATCGTCAGTCCGATAGTTTTCTCAATGGACGGGACGGTCATAAATACAGGGCTCACGCTTGGCCTACGACGTTTGTATTGGGACGAGGACCGCAATTCTCCAGGCGTATTTCCTCGATAATCGAAGCAATTTCAGAGTGAAGGATCTCCAGTTGCCAGTTGAAGTAAATTTCCTCTCCGAAGTCCCGGAGAAGTTGCTTCTGGGCATTTATATAGTCCTTGGTCGACACGGCACCCGAAAACACGTGAATAGGATTAATGAGGGTAGCAATAACTTCTTCCTGCCGGTCGTTGTTTTTTTCGAGTTTGTCGCTGTTCTGGCTCATGTTGCCTTCCTTTGTATTTTTCATGCCCTTCAGTTATGCAAAGTGAGTGCCAACTGTTGGACAAACTCAGTTTGAGCATAATATCATATGATTACGCGTTTGGCCCGCGAAAAACACTCGCGATCGACTGTACAGAATCGGACATATACCTCGAGCCTGCGTCTGATAAACCTCCGGTTCATCAGGTTCACAGGGGGCTGTCCGAAATCCGACTCATCAGTCGAATATCGCGCGCTCCTCCATCCCAATGGAAAATTTGACGTGTTGCTCTGTCTAACCTATAATGACTATGAGTTATCCCGAAAGTTTCAAAAAAATAACCCTCTTCAAAGGGTTACGGAGGATACTCCAATGATGCCGGGCCCCTGGGAACTAATTCTCATTCTTCTTATCGTGGTCATGGTTTTCGGTGCCAAGAGGATTCCGGAAATTATGGGTGGTATAGGAAAAGGAATCAAGACCTTTAAACGAAGCATGGAGGTCGACGATACTCCGGCTCCCCCTCCCCCGCCCGAACCACAACAGATGCCCAACGAGAAAATTGACCCCAAATAGGCGCGTTCGGTTACCGCGCCGGTCTGATGCTCGGTTTCACGAATCCCGGGAAACACCGCCGCGGCGCAACGGAAGTTGTCGCCGGCGGCTTTGACGTGCCGGAGGGGATCTCCCCTACCCTGCCCAAAAATCATGAGTTGACACGAAGACTGAGATCGGCGACTGCTCGCCTTCTCGTGGGGACGACTGCTCATGCCGACCATGTTGCCCCCTTTGGTTATCACCGGTTCATGGTAAAGGTGCCGCTCGGTAGTCGGATTTTCTTTTCACAACCGATTAGCCCCCGACTGCGCGCATTTGATGAGACTCATGCGAAAATTTCCTTAATGTCGGTCCTAACCGTGAGGCGCTACACGCTCCGGGAGATCTCATGAAGAAATCCCCTGCCCCCCCTGTCCCGGGCGGCAAGGACGACCTTTGGCTCTTTCATGGCGACGAGTTCCTGGTCAAGGAACAGGTTCGGCAACTCGTCGATAGGAAGCTCTCTCCCGAATTACGGAAGACCAACCTCATCGTTTTCGACGGCAACAATTTGGATTTGGGCGACCTGTCTTCCCAGCTCTTTACTCCATCACTTTTCGGCGGGGAGCGCGTGATACTGGTAGATCAAACACCGGCGTTCATGGGTCGCGCCGATCGGGGCAAACTCTTGGCCAAGACAACTCAGTCGTGGAGGGCGGGATCCCGACGCGCATCTTTGAAGGCGTTTTCTCAGTTGCTCGCCGTAGCGGGCATAGATCTCTCGGACACACAACGCGGGACGGAATGGTTGAACGAAGTGGCGGGCGATTCCACATCCGCCGATGACAAGGAGATTCTCAAAGCCGCCGCACAGGCACTCTTGGAAGATGGAGCACCGAAATCCTCGACTACGGACGAACAGATCATTGAACAGCTCGTCTCTTCGCCCTTTCCTGAGGGCACGGTCGTGGTATTCACCGCTCCTGCAGTCGACCGACGTAAGAAGGTCGTCAAGGCTTTCGACAAGCTGGGGCGAGTGGTGGAGTGTGCCGCACGCGAGCAGAAATACGGAGGCGGATTGGACCGGTCCTTTTTTGACAAGCGCGTCAAGGATTGGCTCAGCGAAAAGGGCAAGAAGATCTCCCGGGACGGCCTCGACGAGATGTATGCTCGTTCCGGAAAGGAACTCCGCAGACTGCACGGGGAAATTGAGAAATTGGTCGGTTACATAGGCGCGCGAGAGAGCGTGACCGCAAAGGACGTCCAGTCCGTAGTTTCCGACTTCCACGAAGCATCTTTTTTCGATCTCAACAACGCGCTGCGGACAGCCGACATCAGAAAGTGTCTCCCGGCCCTTCACGAGAACTTGAAACTCGTGGATCATCCGCTCCAAACACTGGGGGCAATAGCCTCCGACATGCGAAAGCTCCTGGTTGCGCGAGAGCTTCTGTTCACGGTCTTCCGTACCGGATGGAGGCCCAACATTTCCTTTGATGCATTCAAGGACCTTGCCCGGGATGCACGCGACAGGCATCCGGAAATGGCCCAAAAGGGTAAATACAAGCTCCTCTCCATGAAGGACTATCCTCTGTATCTCGCCCTGAAGGACGCTCAGAGGTTCCCGATGGACAAGTTGGTAGGTATCATGGAAGCGTTGCTTGAAGCGGACGTCATGCTTAAGTCTTCTCGACTCGGGTATCAGTCTCCCGGATCCATCCTCGAAAACCTCGTCTTCACCATATGCAGTCCCTCGGGCACTCTTCCTTCGCGGGGAGAAGGCAGTCCCCGGAGTTGATCCCCGTCCCGTGATTCCGCCCGGTTGCTACCGCCTCTGTGAACTGTTGCCGGGATCCTCTCTTCAGCTTCCCCGGAAGACGTTGTTCCTTACGAAACGTTGACAACACCGGGGGGGCATTCTAATATTCGTACTCCTTCATTGATTTGAGGCTCCGAGGTTCTCCTCCCCACAAGCACGAGGCTGGGCATGCACTACAAGATCGGCATTGATGTTGGAGGTACCTTCACCGATTTTCTGCTGACTCGCTCTGATGGGGAATCGCGGACGTACAAGATCTTATCCACCCCTAAGGACCCCTCTATTGCCACCATGGAGGGCATTTCGGAAATGGCTCGCGATGAAGGGATGTCGCTCAAAGACTTCCTCACGTCGGTGGACGTTATAGTCCACGGTACGACGGTCACAACCAATGCCGTGCTCACGTATCGCGGTGCCAAGACGGGATTGTTGACAACCAAGGGCGTCCGGGACGCTTTGGAGATGAGACGCGGTATTCGCGAAGAACAGTACAACAATAGATATACCAACGTAGTCCCTCTTGTTCCTCGCCGGCTCCGGCTTCCGGTCACGGGGCGCTTGGACTACGCGGGAGTTGAAATCACTCCCCTCGACGAGGGGGAGATCAGAGCACAGACCGACCTTCTGTCCCAACAAGGTGTGGAAGCGGTTGCCGTATGCTTCATGAACTCTTTTGCAAACAGTGCCCATGAACTCCGAGCTGAAAAGATCGTTCGAGAACTACTACCCGAAGCCTACCTCTCGATATCCGCGAATGTGTTGCCGTCAATACGATTCTACGATCGGGTATCCACCACCGTCCTGAATGCTTACGTAGGTCCTATTCTCCGAAGATATCTTCAGAGTCTCCTGACGAAGCTCGATGACGCCGGCTTTCCCAACGTCCTGTTGATCATGCAGTCCAACGGCGGTGTCATCTCACCGACAATAGCCATGGAACATGCAGCCGCCACGCTCCTCTCCGGTCCGGCGGGCGGGCCGGTGGCAGGCACGGTGTACGCAGGCATACAGGGCTACGGAAACTGCATTACCATGGACATGGGAGGGACATCATTCGACTGCGCCCTCATCAAGGACGCCACCCCGTTCACAACGACCGTTGGTGAGATAAACAGGCTGAGGCTCGCGCTGCCCATGCTCAACGTCGTCACCATAGGCGCGGGCGGCGGTTCCATTGGTTGGACGGACGAAGGCGGACTTCTCAGAATGGGACCCCAGAGCGCATCGTCGGATCCGGGCCCGGCGTGCTATGGGCTGGGAGGAGAAGAGCCCACGTGTACGGACGCGGATCTGGTTCTCGGCTACTTGGACCCTGAATTCTTTGCCGGCGGTCGGATGCCTCTTCACAAGGACAAGGCCGAACGCGCGATCATGGAAAGAATCGCCGGGCCCATGGGTTATGACCTGTACGAAGCGGCCGCAGGCATGTACCACGTAATCAATGTAAACATGGCTGCAGCGGTCCGTGAAACCGCGGTCAAGCACGGTCAGGACCCGCGGGATTTTCCACTGGTCACGGCAGGAGGAGCGGGACCGAATCACGCGTGCATGATCGCCTTGGAATTGGAGAATCCCGTACTGATAGTCCCTCGGGAATCGTCCATCTTTTGTGCTGCCGGCATGCTCATGTCCGACCTGAAACACGATTTCGTTCGTACCTATGCGGTGAATCTTCGCGACGCGGACCCGCAAGTCTTTGGTCGCCTCTTCGACGAGATGAAAAAGGCCGGAAAACGGTTGCTCAAATCGGAAGGCATTGAGGAGTCTGACATCGAATACCGCTATTCTCTCGATTTACGCTACGTGAAACAGTACCATGAAGTTGAAGTGGAGACCACCGCCCACGAAGTTGACAGATTCGATATCGGTGCAATGGCGCAGAAATTTCACCCCGCTCACAATGGCCTATACGGATATTCCCTTGAGGACCAGGGCACGCCCGTGGAACTGATCAACATGAGGCTGGCTTGCATCGGGAGAACCGAGAAGCCGGCTTTCCGGCAGCAGGAGTATGCAGGCGAGGATTCCTCCCGAGCTTTCAAGAGGCGTCGCAGCGTGTATATGCCGCTTCAGAAAACCTTTGAGGAGGTTCCGGTTTATGACGGGTTGGCGCTCCAATACGGAAACCGCATACCGGGACCGGCAATCGTCGAACAGGTGAATACCACGACATTCGTGGCGCCGGAGTTCAATGTTCTCACGGATCGATGCGGGAGCTTCACCATGTACCTCAAGGAGATCGAGGAAGACGTCACGAGGAGAATCCTTCAGTGAGCAATGCAATCGACAAGGTACTCGTCTCCATTCTGCAGCGTCGACTCAAGTCCATCACGGAGGAGATGAGCATTGCCCTGACCATGACCACTCGATCCCCGATCCTCTGCGAAGCCAAGGACTTTGTCACGGGCCTGTACGACGCCAAGGGAAAGATGCTGGAACAGACCGAAAACCTTCCGATACTGTCCTTTTCGTTGGGTCCGGCCTGTGAGTACATCGTCAAGTACTTCGACGATGATATATGTCCCGGAGATGTGATCTTCCACAACGACGTATTCTCCATGGGTAACCAAAACAATGACGTGGCGGCCTATAAGCCCATATTTTGGGAAAAGACACTCGTTGGTTGGGCCGCGTGCAAAGGTCACCAGGCCGACATAGGAGGCGCGGTCCAAGGCGGGTACAACCCGAACGCAACCGAAGTGTGGCAGGAGGCTTTGCGCATCCCTCCGGTGAAGGTTTACGAGAGGGGTAGACTCCGAAAGGATGTCTGGGATCTGATTTTTGCCAACATACGCTTGGATATCGTATCGGAAGACATGCGTGCCGAGATTGGCGGCTGCGTTGTGGGAGAACGCGGGGTGGGCAAGATCCTCGAACGGTACGGCTTGGAAGCGTTTGAATCGCACAAGGAGTATCTCTTTGATTCAACCGAGAAGATGATGCGCGCCGAGATACGCACCATCCCCAACGGTGTCTACTTCGGGGAATCCACCTGCTATTACGACGGTAAGAACTCAGGCTCGGAGCACAAAATCCGGGTGAAGATAACCGTGGAAGATGAAGACATCACGTTTGACTATTCGGAAACCGATGCCCAGACCACCGGGTTTGTCAACGGAACTTATACGTCAAGTGCTTCGGCAACGATTCTCACGTTTCTTCAAATGGTGAACCCCGACATGCCTCACAATGACGGCATGGTGCGTCCCATCAATATCATCATCCCCGAGGGCACGATCCTAAATGCCGCGTACCCGGCCGCCACGACCTATGGCAACCATCTGTGCCCCAACAACGCCGATGCCATTATGAGGGCCCTCGGGCCTGCAATTCCGGGGAGAGTGACCGCTGAGTGGAACGAACTCCTCTGTTCCCTCACCACGGGCACCGATCCCAGAAAGAACGCTCCCTATGTGGACATCGGATTCATGGGCCTCAAGGGAGGCTCCGGGGCGATAGAAGGCGTCGACGGTTACGACCACATCGGAATGATCGACGCATCCGGGGGAGTACTCGACCAGGACTACGAGATGTTCGAGCAGCAGACGCCGCATCTTCTTACCAAGCACGAGTATTGGACGGACTCAGCGGGGCCCGGGAGGTGGCGCGGCGGACTTGGGGTGGAAACGGAATTCATCATCGGATCCGACGACACCAAGGTGGTCACGTTCGGCGACGGTGACATCGATCCCGCGCGTGGGGCTCACGGCGGCCTGAGCGGTACGCTGAATCGGATCGAACTCACCTATCCCGACGGAAGAAAATACTTGTGCACGACCAAGGACCTCGTGGAAAGAGTCCCGAAGGGAACGACATACCATCAACAGGCCGGCGGCGGAGGCGGTTATGGAGATCCGTTCCTGCGGCCTGCGCACAAGACGGCGGAAGAGGTCCGTAACGGTATCATTTCACCGGAAGCCGCCGAGCGGGACTATGGGGTTTGCGTAGATCCTGAAACGTTCACCGTAAACGACGCGGAGACCCATAGGCTTCGCTCTTGACGACCCGTTCGTGATGGGTAGAGGCGCACTGACGATCGACAGTATTCGACGCGGAGACTTCACATGAACACGTTTATGCCCCGGTTCTCGTCTCTTGAGGAACTTGAAGACATTCAGACCAAAGGCCTTCAATGGACCGTGAACCACGCGTACAACGGTTCCGAAACGTATCGAGGCAAACTCGACGCGGCCGGGATTAAGCCCCATGAAATCAGAGGCCTCGACGATCTGAAAAGGTTGCCGTTCACGACATCGCAGGACCTTGCCGAAGGCTACCCTTTTCCGCTTGTTTGCGTGCCCATGAGTGACGTGGTGCGCCTTCATGCGTCCTCCGGAACCACCGGCAAACGCAAGGTCCTTTGCTACACGCAAAAAGATATTGACGACTGGGCTCATTTCTTTGCGCGCTGCTACGAAATGGCTGAACTGACCCCGGAGGATCGCGTCCAGATATGCGTGGGGTACGGGGTGTGGACTGCAGGCGTGGGATTTCAGTTGGGTTGCGAGAGATTCGGCGCCATGACCGTCCCGGCCGGCCCGGGCAACCTTGAAATGCAGATGGAGTTCCTCATGGATTTCCAGAGTACTGTCATGTGCTGCACCGCGTCCATGGGGTTGCTCCTTGCTGAAGAGGTGGAACGCCGCGGCCTTGGGAAGAAGATCAATCTCAAGAAGATGATCTATGGTTCCGAGCGCTCCTCCGATGCCATGAGACAGCGAATCAAGGATCTTCTCAAGTTGTCCGATATGTACGACATACCGGGAATGACCGAGTTGTACGGACCCGGGACAGGCCTCGAGTGCCGAGCTCACAGGGGCATGCACTACTGGGCGGATTACTACATTGTGGAAATCCTGGATCCCGATACTCTGGATCCGGTTCCCCCGGGCGAGGTCGGCGAGATGGTCGTGACCACGTTGCGCAAGGAAGCGGTCCCGCTCATTCGTTATCGCACCCGAGACTTGACCTCGCTCATCCCCGAACCATGTTCATGCGGGTCACTCCTTCCGCGACACGAGAGAATCCTCGGACGATCCGACGACATGTTTATTATCCGGGCCGTTAATGTGTACCCCGGGCAAATCGACGGCGTCTTGAGCAATCTCCCGGGAATCGGAAGTGAATACCAGGTGATCATCGACCGGACCAACGGAAAAGACACCATGATTCTCCGGGTCGAGCGAGGCCGGGAAGCGGATGTCTCCACCGACGCGCAGACCGCTGCCTTGGTCAAGGAGTCCGTCAGGAACAAAATTCTCGTGACTCCCGAGGTGGAGATTGTAGAATACGCATCGTTGCCGCGCAGCGAACGGAAGACCAAACGTGTTTTCGATAAGAGAGAAGAATAATCAATGGATAAAGACCCCGCGGGACACGGAGCATACTTGGCTCCAGGCGAGCGTGCTCAATGCAGAAGCGATTGCCGACGCGCAATGACAAATTACGTCTACCCGGAACGTGAAACGGCCCCCATTGACTGAACATGTGGAGGAACAGGCATGGCCACGGACTTCATTTTTGCTTACGGCTCGAACATGAACCGCTCGGAACTCCGCTCTTGGGTTGAAGCAAGCGGTTACGATTCCTCCCTGATCGTGGAGGCTTCGCCCGCCGTTCTGCAGGGTTATGATTTCGTATGGAACTACTACTCCCACGGCTGGGCCGGCGGAACGGCAAATCTTGAACACAAGGAAAACTCGACCATATGGGGAATACTCCTCGAGGTTGATGAATCGCTGCTCAAGGCCTTCGACCGGAAGGAAGGCCATCCATACTTCTATTCCCGGGGGCAGGGCCGAGTCCAGGTCACCCGGGCCGGCGACGGGAAAAGCGTCATGGCGTGGCTCTATCTTGCCAATCCCGACAGGAAAAGCACCCGAGACACAAGACCCACCAGGGATTACAAGAGGATAGTGCTGAATGCCGCGATATTCTGGGAATTTCCCGAAAAATACATTGAGAAAATCAAAGCATGGGACGCACAGTAGCGCGGTTGACGTATAGCGTCTACCGGACTGCGTGGTGAATTTGAATGACCTTTGACGAATGATCAGATCCGGCGAAACAGGAGCACATATACGGACCGGAGGTTCGGCCATTCCCGTGGCCCTCGTTTACCCGAACACGTACCGTGTGGGTATGGGTAATCTCGGGTACCAGTATGTGTATCAATACCTCAACAACCACCCGCATTTCATTGCCGAGCGCTTCTTCTTCCCGGACCCGGCCGCTAAAGCGAGTCGCGGGGGACACGGACCGTTGTCCGAGGAATCGTCACGGCCTTTAACCTCCTTTTCCGTCATTGCTTTTAGTATCCCTTTTGAGAACGACTATCCCGCGGTTCCCGGCGCGCTCATGGCCGCGGGCATTCCTCCGCTGCAACGTGATCGCGGCGCGTCCCACCCAGTCGTGATCGCCGGCGGAGTTTCGGTATCGTTGAACCCCGAACCGTTGGCTCCCTTTCTTGACCTGGCCTTCATCGGCGAACCGGACGAAGACGGTGAAGCCGGCGGTCTGTTTGACGTCTTGGCCGATGCTCTCATGGACTCGCCGTACGCATTGGCCGACCGTCAAAGGTTCCTCCTCGCCTTCCGGGATACGGCCGGGGCTTATGTTCCCTCCGCTTATGTGTTCGACTTAGGTTCCAACGGGTTGATACAAGAAATCAGGCACTCACCGGGATTCCCGAGCCGCGTAAAGGCCGTGAAGCGTCTCGCGGCGGACTCACCCGTCCCTGTTTCCGTGCTGTTCTCCGAGGAGGCTGAATTCGGCGAATCTCTCCTGGTGGAGTCCAACCGGGGGTGCGGCAGGGGCTGCCGGTTCTGTGCCGCGGGTTGGATACACCGCCCGGTTCGGTACCGGCATTTTGCCGCGTTTAAGCATGAGGTGGATGAGGCCGTCGGAGCAGGCCGAACCATCGGTCTTATCGGGTCGGATCTGGCCGGTCATCCGGAGCTTGAAGACATCCTGCAATACATTACCGACACTGGGGGGAGCTTCTCTCTGTCGTCCATCAGGCCGGAAGGTTTGACGGAGAACGTAATACGCCTATTGGCCGGTACCGGTCAAAAGACTGCGACGCTGGCTCCGGAGGCGGCCTCGCAACGCATGAAAGAAGTGATAGGCAAGGATCTGCCTTCCGAGAGGTTCTACGACCTTGTGGGAAGGCTGGTCACCGAAGGCATCCCCAACATACGGTTTTACTTCATGGTGGGGCTTCCCACTGAAACGGACGAAGACGCGGAAGCCATCGTGGAGTTCGTCTCGAAAGGCCGTGAGGTGTTCCTGCAAGCGTCTCGCCCCCTGGGAAGAATCGGTCGAATCGGAGTCCAACTCAACCCATTCATTCCGAAACCGTGGACCCCTTTTCAATGGGCCGGCATGGCCGAGTTTCAAACGCTTCGCCGGAGACTTAGGATAATTCACCATGCTCTGAAGCGCCTGCCCAACGTGGTAGTCAGGGCGGAATCGGTCCGTGAGGCACTGTTGCAGGGCATGATCTCCAGGGGAGATCGCAGGATTTCCGAAGCCCTGATGAGTGGGGCCGATGCCGGAAGGCGTTGGTCGAGTGTCCTGGCCAAGAAAGCCGGCGACACCGGGTTTTACCTCCACCGTGAAAGAGGGGAAAACGAGATCTTCCCCTGGGACGTGGTTGATCATGGGGTAAGCAAACAGATGCTCCGCAGAATTTATAATGAGAGTATTTCCGGCTCCGATTCCCGGGCTTTGAATGGTGAAATCGCTGAGGTCTCCCCTTCTTAAGGGGGTTGCCTTCACGATGAACGGTCGCATTATAAGAGTGATGAGACAATCCCGATGCCTAAGATACCGACGGATCCAACGAGCGGTTTCACCAAACCGATTCTGGCATAGGAAGGTTCTTGAAAATGTTCATGCCCGTCATTAACGAAAAAGACTGCTCGCGCTGTCGTGCGTGTGCCAACATCTGTCCCAAGGCCGTATTCGATAGTGATGAGGAAGAGGTGACGGTATCCAATCCCATCTATTGCACCGGCTGCGAGTCTTGCACCGCGGTGTGCCCCAACGCGGCCCTTAAGATTGAAGAGATGTAGGCTCGAACAGTATTCGCCGGCGGACGAACGTCCCACGTTGCTCGCGGGACCGTACCAAGACCGGGCAGAGCCCGGAAATCGCACGTACTACCGACCAATTCCGGCGAACGGCCGGGGTCCAGCAGAAAAAGACTGGATCCCGGCCTCCGCCGGGAAGACGGAACCAAATACGTGAACGTATTTGTACAACCGTGTCCTAACTCAATCCGAGCGACTTGATGTGATGCTTGAGCGCGTCGCGGGAGACCCCCAGCAATTCCGCGGCCCGTTGTTTGCGGCCTTGCGTACGGTGGAGCGCCTCGTTGATCAACCCCAGTTTGACGTCCCGAATGACATCGTTAAGAGACCGACCGTCGGGAAACGCGACGGCCATTGCCCAGTCGGCCATCTCCTCGGTGACAAGATCGCCGTCCCACTGGGCAAGGTTCTTGGGATCGATCTTGCGGCCGTCTCCCAGGATTATTGCTCGTTCCAGGACATTCCTGAGTTCCCTGATGTTACCCGGCCAGGGATAGGCGGCCAGAGTCTCGATGCATCGGGAATCGACCGTGGGGACGAACCCCAATCCCAGTTTCTTGGCGAGCCCTTCAAGGATGTTTCCGGCCAGTCGGGGGAGGTCCTCGATGCGTTCGCGAAGTGGAGGAATATTGATGGAGAAGACATTTATCCTGTAGTACAAATCCCGACGGAAGCGGCCGTCGATTACTTCCTTCTGCAAATCACGATTGGTCGCAGCGATAAGTCTCGCGTTCACCGAGATACTTGTCTCCCCCCCCACTCGGGTAAAGGATTGGGAATCGAGAAACGTGAGGAGCTTAGCCTGTAGGGGCAACGAGAGTTCGCCGATCTCATTCAGGAGGAGCGTACCTCCTTCCGCCAATTCCAGCAAACCGCGTTTCCTTCCTCGAGCTCCTGTGAAGGACCCTGCCTCGTGACCGAACAGTTCCGATTCAGCAAGCTCGGGAGCCAGTGCCGCACAATTGATACCAAAGAACGGCCCTCCGGCTCGGTGGGATACCTCGTGGAGGAACCGGGCGATGTAGTCCTTGCCGGAACCACTCTCACCGAGGAGAAGAACAGTGGAATCACTCGGAGCAACCCGGCGCACCTGATTGATCACCTCGCGCATGGCCGGCGCATCACTTGCGTACGCTCCGTCTTCCGGCGCTCTCTTCCATTGCCTTTCACGGTATTCGGTCACATCGCGGGCAATTCCGCACAGTCCAATGTTCTTCATTCCCGAATCCGCCATGGGAACCTTAATACAGCTAATCGTTATTTTGCCTTTCTCAAGCCTCAACGAATGCTCCGACTCAATGATCCGGCCCTTTAAGACGCGCAAATCAACCTTATGCAGGGTCTTTGACTGTCCGTCACCGTACAGATCGTGATCCGTTCGCCCGATGACTTCCGACGCGGACATGTCCAGCAGATTCAGCATGGCGGGATTGACATGCGTGTACCTGAGGTTGCCGTCCTTGATGAATATACAGTCTTGAGCGGATTCGAAAACGGTGCGGAAGCGTCGTTCACTTTCCTGCAACGCCCATTCCGCTTTCTTGCGATTGGTGATGTCCTCGACAATGGCTTGAGCGCCGGCTATCCGGCCCTCGGTATCACGCGTGGGCACAAGATGAACGCAGAGATGGACGCGTTTGCCCCATACCGACGTGTAGTCGTACTCCGAAACGATGTGCGCGCCCGTACTTATGCAGCGCTCGATGTCTCCGGCAATGCCGGCCTCGATGAGTGGAGGACTTTCAAGGACATTGATCTGCTGAGTGACTTCGCGGGAAGGCGACCCGAGTATTTCCAGAAGAGCCTGATTCTGGTCAAGGATTCTTCCCTTCAGGTCACACGATATGATTCCCACGGGAGCGTTTTCCACCAGCATTCTGTACCGACTCTCGCTCTCTCGTAACGCTTGGGTCCGCTCCTCCACCATGTCTTCCAGGATCGCCTGATACCTTTTCAACGCGTCACGCGCTTCCTTCATCTTGAGCAGGGAATCGACCCGAACCTTCAATTCGATCCTGTCGATGGGCTTGGAGATGAAGTCGTTCGCACCTGCTTCCACTGCCTGGAGTCGGTCTTCCTTGCTCGTCAGGACCGTGACCATCATGATGGGTACGTCCGCGCACTCGTGATGCATCCGAATTCTGCGCGCAACCTCGAAGCCGTCCATTCCGGTCATCATGACATCCAGCAGCACCAGATCGATCTCCGGCCCGAGCTTGCCGAGGGCCTCGTTTCCATCGGCGGCAAGTATCGCCCGGTGCCCCAAGGCCTCCAACATGAATTCCAGGAGATCGAGATTTCGCCTTTCATCATCGACCACGAGAATGCATTTTCGACGGTCCATTGACTAACCCCGCATTGGAAATGCGTAATTTCTTCTCCTAAATGATATCATCAATTGTGTGAAATGCGTATTACGAACATCACAAAAAATTTTGACCGCAAATCCGGCGGCCGAGGCGAGACCCGACAACAGCCCTTCCGTTCCCGGGTCGGAGCCGGGAAAAGATGTGTTCCACCGGGTTGGACGTGCGGTCAAGCTCCAGGCGCGGGAATCGAGAATGCGAACGTGCTGCCTTTTCCCGTCCCCATGCTGTTAACCCAGATTCTTCCGCCGTGCATTTCCACAAGCTTACGTGTTAAGGCCAACCCCAAGCCGGTTCCCGTCCGACTTCGAGAGTAGGAGGAATCCACTTGTTCGAACGTATCGAATATGCGCATCCGGTCCTCGGCTTCAACCCCAATACCGGTGTCCGACACACTGATGACTATGTCGGACTCCTTTCTTACGGCACCCAAAGATATCGAGCCTCCGTCCGGAGTAAACTTTATCGCATTTGAGAGTAGGTTAAGCAGAATTTGCCTCAGTTTCACCTCGTCCGCTTCTATCTTTACCCCGTCCAGTTCGTCGCTCACGTGCACACCTATTGACAAGTGACGTTCACGGACGAGTTTGCCAATCATGAAAAAGCAGTCTTCCAGCAGCACTCCGACGCTGAACCTGGAAATCTGAAGAGTCATCTCGCCGGACTCGACCACGGTGAAGTCCAGAATGTCATCGATCAGCTTGAGCAAATGCCTTCCACTATCTGAGATGTGCCTCACGGCTTTGGCCTGCTTATCGTTTAGGCTGCCGAGCGACCGGTCTTCGAGTATATCTGCAAAACCAATGATGGAGTTCAACGGCGTGCGCAGTTCGTGACTCATATTTGCCAAGAATTCGCTCTTGGCCCGGTAGGCCGCTTCGAGAGCGATACGTAACTGCGAAGCGGAGTCAAGAGCCTTCACGATTCTCAACCGTTCTGAAATCTCCTCTTTCAGTCTTTCGTTACCCGGGGTTGGCAGGGCTGTCCGTTCCTCCATCGTTCGTTCCCGGTCATGGAGGGCCCCTCCGGGGCCTTCCCCCGATTCCCGCTCCGGGCGAAACGAGCGGATCGCGTAATCATTGTCGAGTGTGAACATCAACGACTCCGAGCGTACCACGTTCGTGTGTCGACCGAGCAGCGCTAATGCTGCCGCCACAAAGAATATCGCAATCCTTGTTGTAAATCCGAATTCGTTACCCTGACGGATGCATTTGCCGTCCGCGAGAATCAATATCTCCGTTACGGTAAGCAGGCTGCATTCGGTAACAGATGCGTACGCTATGAGAAGAGCGCGCTAAATCCCGTGAGGAACGGCGCCGGGATAAACTCGTGGGGATCACCGAATATATAATAGTTCACCGGGCTTAACACGGCTCTGCCCGGTGAACTACTGCTATTTCATGGGAACCTTCATAGGCTCATTTTCCAGGGGGGGAGACCCGAGTTCTCATCTAGTTGAGAATCGCCAACACCGACTGGTGAAGAGGAACCGCCTTTGCCTGGTCGCCTCGTTTCATTCTGAGGTCGTCCAGAGCCTTCATCGCTGCCGTCAAGGTTGCGCTGCATGTCGGTGAACACTTCTTCAGCACTGCCACAGCCTGAGTGTACGATCGCTCTGCCTTGGGAAAGTTCCCTTTAGTCAAGTACAAATCACCGAGCCGTTTCAATATCAGCGCCGTCTTGATGTCGTTTGCACCGCTCAGCGTCTGATAGGCGGCCAGTGCTTTGCGATACTGACGCTCGGCTCTCGCGGGTTTTCCCCAGCCGATGTACGTGTCGCCCAACCTTACCCGAGTGTCCGCTGCATTCATACTGTTGGGACCGTCGACCAGTTTGTACTTTGCCAACGCGTTTCTATAATTTTCCGACGCTTGAGCATAATTTCCTCGCTCTCGATTGATGCCGGCAATGTCGCAACAGGTTTGAGCGATGTTCCCGTCGAGATACGGTCTGTACTTTCTGGCTGTTTCGTAAACCTCCAGAGCACGTTTGTAGAGAGCCTCAGCCTCGTCGGCGCGGCCTTCCTTCTTGTACAGCCCCGCCAGGCCGATGAGGGCCGGTGCAACAGTAACGGCGTCACAGCAAGGGCCTTCTTTCGGGGCCCAGATTGCTCTGCCGTAGAGTTTCTTTGCCATCTCATCGTTCGACCGGCGTTCCGCCAGATCAGCTAACCGGATAAGCGTTTTGATCGTGTACGGATGGTTGGGCCCAAAACGAGTCGCACTTGCATCATGAGCCGCCGTGCTCAAAATGCGGGCATCCGCCGGCTGTCCCAGATCCCTCTTCAGATCCGACAGCAACACCATGGTTTTAATTGCAGTCGACTGGTAAGGACTCCCCGATGTCTTGGCCTTATCAAGCGCCTGTCGACCAACTTGACATGCAGCGGACCATTTTCCTTGCTTGTAGAGAGTGTCCGCGACGGAATACAGACCAATACATGAGGTCTCTTGCGCAAACGGAACCGAGGTCGCACAGAGGACCACGAACAATGCGCAAGCGACCGTTGGTAAGTTTTTCATAACGCCACCTCCCTGATTCTTTATCTTGGAAACTCCGGTTTCTCGATTACGTTTCATGCCGCCGTCTCCGAAAAGTACACTTGGCTCTCGTGCCGGTTGTACAAGTCCGGTGCCATGAGATACGAACACTCTTCGTCTCTGGTACATTCCGAGAATACGACTTTACCTCCCGCTGTTAATGCGAATTCACGTTTACAGAGCCATTCATTGCCCGGTAGACATACCTTCCCGCATCGGCGGCACGTGGGCACTGATACAACATCATGTACCGCCCCCCAAAACCCCCTTTCAAGGCTTATTGGTGTTAGCGGACCGCCTCGCTAAAGTGAGGCGGCCCGTCCATGCAAGAAGGTTGGTTTCCAGCAATAAATGCACTGCTGGTACCTGATACGATTGTTGGAGCAATTCCTGTGCCAACTAGATTCCATTGAATAATGCCGTGAGGTTTACGGTTGATTATCAGGAGGTTGCAGGGCCGGAATGAGACGCATGGACCGGATATCACACAGGTCGCGCAATACACAAAATGGGTGAAAACCAACCACTCTTCTCCCTATGACATGATATGTGACCTGACTACGGCAGCTTACCAATGGGCGTAATCCACCCGGAGACCGATTACTGAGGCGTCCTTTCCGCCCGGAAGGCCGTGCCGTCTTTCCGGGCCAAGACGGACTATGAGTAAGATCCCTCGTCATGGGGGTGGTAATTGCCCAGTGTAAGCGAAACGGCTTCGCTTTGCCATTTTATTCAGGTCATGAATTAGATACCAGATATAATATATTGATAAAATAAGCGTATCCATGTATTCTAGAACCTCGCCTTTTCTTTGCCAAGGTCATGGAAGACCCGATGAGGAGAGAAACGTCAATGAATTTCCATGAGGCCCTTCGAGGGTTCATACGACATCTCGAGACTGAGAAACTCCGTTCCGCCGAAACCGTACGAGCGTACCGAGCCGATCTTGAGGATTTTCACGATTACGTGCTGCGCTCCGGAGGGAGTGGGCCGCTCGATGACTTGACCCGGATCGATACCTTCCACGTTCGTGGGTTCATTGCCGACCGTTTCGGGAAGATCAAGAAAGAAACCATTGGTCGAAAGCTAACGGCAATCAGGACATTCTTCAGGTTTCTGGTAAGGGAGGGAGTCGTTCCGTCCAATCCCGCGGCACGGGTCAAGGCCCCCAAGGGCGATCACCCCCTCCCAAGATCCCTCAGTGTTGATGAAGTGCATCGTTTCTTTTCCCGAAACTCGGACATGCCGGTTCGCGATCTGGCTATTTTCGAACTCCTGTACTCGTCGGGGCTTCGCGTAGGTGAGCTGACGGCCTTAAAGGTCGGGGATATCGACGTCAACAACGGATGGGTCAAGGTCATTGGCAAAGGAAGGAAAGAGAGGTACGCACCCGTCGGATCCAAGGCACTGGAGGTGCTGAGAGCCTATTTGCCTGTTCGCAGTCTATTGGAATCTCAGACGGGCGGCCTGAAGAGTAGTGGAGCGCTGTTTCTCAATCACCGCGGGGCCCCGTTGTCTTCTCGCAGCGTAAGACGTATACTGAAACGCTATCTTGACGTTGCGGCCCTGGCGAGGGATGCGTCCCCCCATGCGTTCAGGCATTCTTTCGCCACCCATATGTTACACGGCGGTGCGGATTTGCGGTCCATACAAGAGTTGCTCGGTCACGCCGGCCTCTCCACGACGCAACGCTACACCAAGGTGGACCTCGGCAGGCTGATGGCGGTCTACGACCGGTCCCATCCTCGAAGCGGTGCAACGAATGAAGGAACGGAAAACGAGGTCCCGGATCGATAACATGTGACGGTGAAACACCGGACTCAAAATCTTGGGCGGTAACATTACGCAGCGTTGGAGTACGAGAGGATTGAATCCATGGATTTCAGGAAAATTCGAGCGACCACCATTCTGTGTGTAAAAGGCGGAAACAAAGTCGTCATGGCCGGTGACGGACAGGTCTCCCTGGGGGAGACGGTGGTCAAGCATTCAGCCCGAAAGGTACGTCGTTTGGGCAAGGACGGCGGAATACTGGCAGGCTTCGCCGGTTCCACGGCGGATGCGCTGACGCTGTTGGAGAAATTCGAACAGATGTTGGAGAAATACTCCAATAATCTGACCAGATCCGCCGTGGAATTGGCCAAAGAGTGGCGAACGGATAGGATGCTCCGGCGATTGGAGGCACTCCTGATCGTCGCGGATCTCAACAAAATTCTGCTCTTGTCCGGTACGGGCGATGTCGTGGAGCCTGATGACGGTGTCATCGCCATTGGTTCCGGAGGAAACTACGCCTTGGCGGCAGCTCGAGCTCTTCTGCATCACACGGAAATGGACCCGACCCAAGTGGCGCGGATTTCTCTCGGCATAGCCGCCGACATCTGCGTCTACACCAACGCCGATATCGTAATCGAAGAACTCCAAGGCACGCAGGCTTGAAATTCATTATCTTCTTGTCCATATTTCCCTGATGTATAACGAAATGGAACCGGAACTTCCACATGCGGACGTTCGAACCGCACGAGTGGACACTCAATCTGACGAGGCACGATGGAAACTTTTACACCGCGCAGGATAGTGGCGGAACTGGACAAGTATATTGTCGGCCAGAACACCGCCAAGAGAATGGTCGCGATCGCGTTGCGGAATCGCTGGAGAAGGCGACAGGTACCGGAGGACCTTCGCGACGAGATTGCTCCGAAAAATATCATCATGATCGGCCCCACGGGAGTAGGGAAAACGGAAATCGCCCGAAGGTTGGCCAAGCTTGCGCAATCGCCTTTTCTAAAGGTGGAGGCGTCCAAGTTCACTGAAGTGGGCTACGTAGGCCGCGATGTGGAATCCATGATCCGGGATCTCCTGGAGATCGGCATCTCCATGGCCCGTGAGGAAGAATACGAGGTACTGAGACCCAAAGCCGAAGAACTCGCTGAAGACCGACTCCTGGATATCCTACTCCCGACAAGGGCCCCCAGGAAGGTGCGGCGGACCCCCACAGCCGCCGCCCCCCAACCCCAATCCCCCCAGGAACAGAATGGGGACGTGGAGGTCGCTCAGAAGACGAGGGAGAAGTTCAGGAAGATGGTCCGTAACGGAAAACTCGACGACCGGGAAGTGGAAATCGAGACTCAGGTCAACGCGGTTCCCGTTGTGGAAGTTTTCTCGCCCGCGGGAATGGAGGAGATGGACATCAACCTCAAAGACATGTTCTCCAATCTCTTTCCGGGAAAGACGAAACGCCGTCGGGTCAAGGTTCCGGAAGCCCTGTCAATCATCGTCCAAGAGGAACTGCACAAGCTCGTGGATACGGATAAGGTCACCAAGTCGGCCAAGGAGAGAGTGGAGCAGACGGGGATAATTTTCATCGACGAATTGGACAAGGTCGCGGGCGGAGGGTCGATTCATCATGGACCGGATGTGTCCCGCGAGGGGGTGCAGCGAGACCTGCTTCCCATTATAGAAGGGTCCACCGTGAACACGAAGCATGGCGTAGTTCGTACCGACCACATTCTTTTCGTAGCAGCCGGCGCGTTTCATGTGGCGAAACCTTCCGACCTCATCCCCGAACTTCAGGGACGGTTCCCCCTGCGGGCGGAATTGTCGGGACTGTCCCGTGACGATTTCGTGCGGATTCTCACGGAGCCCAAGAATGCCCTGGTACTGCAGTATCAGGAGCTCCTCAAGACCGAAGGCGTGACGCTGAAATTCAGCGATGAGGCAATCACCGAGATGGCCGCCCTGGCCGAGGAAGTGAACGAGCGGGCTGAAAACATCGGTGCCCGCCGCCTTCACACGATCATGGAGAAACTCCTGGAAGAGATCTCTTTCGAGGCCCCGGACATGTTCGGCGTCACGGTCGAGGTCACCCCCCAGATGGTCCGGGAAAGGCTCCAGGAAATCGTCAAGAGTGACGACCTGAGCCGGTACATCTTATGATGATCTTTGTGTATTACGGAGTAGGTGCGGCAGTTACCAGGCGCGTGGTGTAAGGCAATCCGGAAGGGAAATCCCCCTTCCGGACAGAGATCCCCAGTATCATTTAGAAGCTGCGGCCCTTTTCGAGGCTTTGAGCGGATTGAGTTTCTGGGTTTGTTCAGCGGCTTTGCGTTCAAGATGAGTAGCGAAGTTGCAGGTGCCTCGGGCCCATTTCGCGGCAGGTTGAGGAGCAACGGAACAGAAGGTTCCGTGTGAGGATGTCACTGTCCGGGAACAGCCTTGGCAGGATTCGACGACCTCATGGCAATGGCCGCCGTTAAAATTGCAACCTTTTCTAGTCATGAACGCACATTCGACGCCCTCTTTCAGAGTCACGCACTGCATTTCTTTCCTCCGGTTGAGAATCTGGGTAGGGGGGTCCACAGCCCCTCAGTCAGTTAATATCATAGAATAGCATTACGTTCGGCTTAGTCAACCCCCAAAAGAAATATTTTGATTTGGCATGTTGCCGGTCCCGGGCCATGAAGGTTCACTCGCCGAGCGCCAACCGCAATGGGATCATTTCCGAGGGTTCAAAGCCATGACGTCGGTAGAAGCGAATGGCCGAAACGTTTCTCCGATCGGTCAGCAGGGTGATGCGTCGGCATTCGGCATCTTGGGCCAGTTCAATCGCCGCACGCAGCAACAACGAACCGGCTTTTTGACCTCGATTCTCCGGACGAACGACCATATCCTCAATTATGGCGACCCGGCCTCCACATGCCGTGCTGATCGTATAGAGGACATTGACCATCCCCACGACGGCGGAGCCTTCTCGCAGAACAAGTACGGTGCCGACCTCCGGATTCTCGATGATCCGACGCAAGCCGGCGCACTGTTTCTCAAAATCCGGCTCAAAATCGGCCTCCTGCGTGAACAAAAGGGTCAGCAGATCGGACAGATGAGGTACATCCTCCAACACGGCTTTCGATATGGTAACCATGGTCGTTCCGTTTGCAAAAAGCCCGGGGTCAGGTCTTGCTTCTTGAATCAACATCACACAAAGCAGTCAGAGTGCGGTGCTGCAACCTGATTCAAGAAACAACAAGAAACAAGACCTGACCCTCTCACTTCACGGGACGTAAATGCATCGTGAGCAGGCGGTCCCTGGACCGGAGGGATTGTTTCAGGGGATGCAGTTTCATCGTCTTCATCGGTCCGGGCAGAGATTCCTCGGGAATCATAGACCGGACTTATCCAAGGTTCTGCGGACCACTTGCAGAAGGTCCTTGACCTCAAACGGCTTATTGACGAACCCTTCGGCTCCGGAGGCAAGTGCATCCTTCATCGGACCGTTGGCCGAGTACCCGCTTGCAATGATCACTTTAACTCTCGGATTGATCTTGAGAAGTTCCTCCAGGCACTGTTTGCCTCCCATTTCCGGCATCATCAGGTCCAGAAGAACAAGGGCTATCCTGTCTTGGTCGGCACGATAGACTTCGAGAGCCTCTATTCCGTTGGCTGCCGTCAATACCGTGTATCCCGCCTTTTCAAGCATCTGTTCCCCGAACTTTCGAATGGATTTCTCGTCATCCACAAGCAGGATGGTTTCAGTTCCAAGACGAGGCAACTGCGGGGTTGCGGCCACATCATGTTCAATCTTGCCGACAACGGCCGGGAGATAGATCCTAAAGGTGGTTCCCGCTCCGGGTTCGCTGTAACAGATGATGTGACCTTTGTGGCTCTTGACTATCCCGAACACCATTGCGAGTCCGAGGCCGGTTCCTTCACCCGGAACCTTGGTCGTGAAGAACGGCTCGAAAATACGCCCCATCGCTTCCCTGTCCATCCCGTGGCCCGTGTCCGAGAACGTAAGCAGGACGTATTCCCCTGGTTCCACATCCAAATGGGTTCGTGAGTAATCCTCATCGAGCGTCACGTTTGAAGTCTCAATGGTCAGCCGCCCACCGTCGGGCATGGCATCCCGGGCATTAACCGCAAGGTTCAGAAGTACCTGTTCCAGCTGCCCCGGATCTGCATTGACGGTCATCAGGTGATCGGCCAAGAGGATTTCAATTCGGATCATCTTGGGAATGGTCCGCGCAAGCATCTTTTGGACGCGTGTTATTTCATTGTTCAGGTTTACGGGGCGGGTGTCGGGCTCCAGTCTTCGGCTGAAGGCAAGAATCCTTTTGGCCAATTCACCGCCGTCCCTACCGGCCTGCCGTATGGCATGAAGTCCCTCGTAGTCGGGGTCTGTAGGTTTCTTGTCGAAGAGCAGCATATCCGAATAGCCAAGTATTACCTGAAGAAGGTTGTTAAAGTCGTGAGCAATGCCGCCGGCAAGCGTGCCGATGGATTCCATCTTCTGGGCCTGCAGCAGTTGCCTCTGTAGTGCTTTCCGTAAGGTCAGGTCCCGTAGGATCCCCCGATACCCAATAATGCTTCCGTCTTTCCCCAGATGTACGGATGAGCTGAGCAGGCAGTCCACCTCCTTGCCGTCCTTCTTTCTCAACTTGACTTCAAAGTCTTTTACGAACCCTCTCTTCTCTATCTCCCTCTGGAACCTTTTGCGGTCGGCGGGATTAACGTACAATTCGCGGACGTCCTTGCCGATCATCTCCTCTCTCGTATAACCGAAGAGGCCGCAAAAGGATGCGTTGGCATCCGTTATCCGTCCATCTCTCGAAACAGAGTGCACCCCGTCTATCGATTCTTCAAAAAGTGTGCGGTATTTTTCCTCACTCTGCCGCAGCAAGGCCTCAGTCCGTTTGCGCTCGGTGATGTCCACCAGTACACAGACGTTGCCGGTGATGCGACCCTCGGAGTCATGAAGAGGCGACGCGTAGATACTGTAATCGATCGGCGTTCCGTCGCGCCTCACCCGTCCGACTTCCACGCCGTTGAGGGTCTTGCCGCTGCGTATCCGTTCGCGAAAGCCCCTGAACTCCTCAAGACTATCCGCAGGCACGCTCGGGAGCAGGCGGCCCATGACCTCCTCGGCGCTCCACCCGAGCATCTTCTCAGCCGCCGGATTCCAAACCAATTGTACGTTTCCGTCCAAGTCCAAACCCGCGATGGCCGTCGGTGCCGCCTCGATGATGGCCCGGAGCAGGTCGTTCGTCTTCTGTAATTCCCTCTCGGCCCGTTTGCGCTCGGTGATGTCCTCTGATATTCCAAGGAGGTATGCCGGCTTGCCGTTCTTGTCGAGGATCGGAATCTTCTTGGTGTGAAGTATTCGTGTGCCTGTCTTCGTATCTATGGGCTCCTCGGGTATGTCGTAGACTTGTCCGTTCTCCAGAACCTCCATATCCTTTTGCGTGAAGAAGTCCGCCTGCTCCTCGGGGAAGAAATCGTAATCGCTCTTGCCGATAAGGTCGTCCCTCGAAAAACCCAACAATCTCTCCCCGGCTCTGTTGAATCGGACAAACTTCAATTCCTTGGCATCCTTGATGAAAATCATGTCCGGAATGTTCTCGACAATCGATGACAAGAACTCTTCTCTTTCTCTCAGCGCCTGCTCCGCCCGCTTGCGATCCTCCAGAGCGTTTGCGAGCTTGATGTTGCCGTAGCTGAGGTTGCCGATTATTCCCGCAAAACCCGCATAGAAAGACATCGCTGCATCGACTTTCCCGCGGCTCCATCGCGGAACCCTGTCGAGCGCGGCGAGATACTCCTCCTCATTGAATCCGTACCTGCGGGCTTGCCGACGGAATACTTCGTAGTCGGGTATTTCGTCATCGAACAAGAATTGCCCCAGGAAGATATTGCCGACATGTTTGTCGCCCAACATGATGGGCGTGGCAATATCCCACATGTTATGCCTGCACCGATACTGCTTGAAAGTCCCGACCGGAACGTTACGACTGAGTTCGAGATCGCTTTCGATGCACAAGCGGCGGGATTCCGGATCGGCGCGATGGAATTTCGTACAGATATCCTGCCAGCCCGTTCCTACCAACACGTTGCCGTGAAGATCAATGATGCCGATGCCGATATTCGTCAGACGATAGAATTCATCCATAAGCCCTTGGATTTTTTCGCCGTCAATAATATCGGAAAGTCCCAGGTCCTCGATATCGGTCTCCGTGGAGAGTATGGCATCGAGTTTCCGTCGAACGTTCTTTTCGCTCTCGCGCAAAGCTTCCTCCACCCGCCGGATCTCGGTACGGGCCCGTAGGACGTTGATGCCACCGGACAAATCGCCCACCGGTTCCCCCAAGAGCCGCATTTTGTCTGGAGGGAAGTCATCGGGCCCAGTGGAACAGCCACATGACTCCTTCCTCCATCTCAACGCCGGCGGCCCCCGTGTAACACGACAGACTTCCAAGAGAAATGATTGTCCTGTCCGGACACGCATCTCTCTTTTCATGTTAACCGAGCCTATGGGGTGAGTCAAATCCGTCACAAGATGCACCACTCTGCATTGCGGGAGTGATCTAATGGGTCGTAGACCGCCCGAATCTTCAACCGGTGCGGGAAGCCCCTCCGAAAAAAGTGAAAAACCTCCTTGTTTGATGGAATGGTAGGATATAGTCTCGTATGTAAGCAGATTCCACTGCCAGTGGTGTGATCCGACTCGACCGCAGCATTCTTTGCTTGAAAAGGTTATGTGATGACCAAAACGATGAAAAGCCCGACCGATCAAATTCCTGCTCCTGGTCCTCCACGGATCGAAAGCTTGCGGGTTGAAAACTATCGGGTGTTGAGAACGGTTGAGTTCAAGAAGATCACCCCGCTTACCATACTCCTCGGACCGAATGGCAGCGGCAAATCAACCCTGTTCGATGTCTTCAACTTCCTATCCGAATGCTTTCAGTCAAGCCTGCCCCAAGCCTGGGATCGCCGAGGGAGAGCCAGGGAACTCAAGACGCGGGGTGAGGACGGTCCGATTGTTATAGAGATCCATTATAGAGAAAAGCCCGGACATCCTCTCCTCACATACCGCCTTGCCATCGACGAAAAGGGCGGAACGCCCGTAGTCGTAGAGGAGTGGCTTCAGTGGCGGAAAGGTCAAAGGGGAAGACCATTCCGTTTTCTCGAATACCGAGAAGGCAAGGGAAGTGCCGTCAGCGGTGAAATGCCCGACGAAAGGGATCAGCGCGTAGAAATACCATTGCGGTCAGCCGACCTCATTGCAGCAAACACCCTTGGCCGGCTTGCAGATCATCCGCGAGTGGCGGCACTCCGCGAATTCATAAGCGATTGGTATGTCTCATATCTTTCCATAGACGACTCTCGCCTTCAACCCGAGGCAGGTCCTCAGGAGCGGCTCAGCAAGACCGGAGACAATCTGCCTAACGTCATTCAATATCTAAAGGAACAACACGGTGAGAGACTAGAGCAGATCATTGACGTGCTCCGCCGTCGAGTCCCACGCCTTGAGCATGTCGAGGCAGAGCCCATGCCGGATGGACGTTTGCTGCTTCAAATCAAGGATGCCCCTTTTGATCGCCCCGTTCTTTCTCGGTTTGCTTCGGATGGAACTCTGAAGATGTTGGCCTACCTCATTGTGCTTTACGATCCACGGCCGCCGCAGTTCATCGGTATCGAGGAGCCCGAGAACCATCTGCACCCAAGGCTGCTTCCCGAGCTTGGCGAGGAGTGCCGCTCCGCAAGTGAGCGCTCACAACTCCTTGTCACTACTCATTCACCTTTCTTCTTGAATGCTGTGCGGCCGGAAGAAATCCGCGTCCTCTATCGAGATGAGACTGGATTCACCCAAGCGAAACAAGCCTCGGATATCATTGGCATCAAGGAATTCGTTGATGAGGGTGCCGCTATGGGACACCTTTGGCTGGAAGGACGCTTGGGTTTGGGTGACCCACTGGCGCGCAGGCAGCCCTAACACTAGGGGTGCCGGTCAATGACCGTGGAACACGTGGAATTCTTGGTGGAAGAACCATCAATGGAAACCGCCTTGCGGCTCTTGCTCCCCAAGATGCTTGCGAATACATCTTTTGAGATCTACCCGTATCAGTGCAAAGACGAGCTTCTTCAGAGACTACCGGAACGACTGAGAGGTTACGCTCGCTGGTTGCCTCGGAATTGGCGGATCATCGTCCTCGTTGATCGCGATAACGATGACTGCCATGAACTCAAGACAAGCCTGGAAGAGTGTTCGAGTAGAGCAGGTTTTGTCACCAAAACACGTGCACGAATAGAGGGCACTCCTTATATCGTAATCAATCGCATAGTGATTGAGGAGTTGGAAGCGTGGTACTTCGGTGATTGGGCAGCGGTGCAGGCAGCGTACCCGAATGTGCCGGCAGGCATTCCCGGCAGGACAAAGTATCGCAACCCGGACTCAATCAAAGGAGGAACTTGGGAAGCATTTGAACGCATCCTACGAAGAAGAGGTCATTTTTCGGGAGGATTGCGGAAGATTGAAGCGGCACGCTCCATCGTTCCTCACATGGACCCGGAGCGGAATCGGTCTCGGAGTTTCCAGGTGTTTCATGAAGCTCTTCGGGAAATGATATCTTCATGACGACAACATTCGTGACTTGAAAAAGGAGACCATCCTCAGCCCGGCCAAAAGAGATCAAGGTCTTGACCGGGGCTCGGGCCCGAAACGCATTGGCAGTTGGTTCCACTTACCGCTGAACGTGCTCTACGAGACGCAAAAGGAGCAACGCCGTGCTTGACTTGAGCGGCATGGAAAAGGCCGTCAAAGCATTGGAGGTCGCGCTCGACATCTACGACGGAAATCCCTTGCCGGCAGATGACCCCGTAAAGGTCGTGTTGCGAGACGGAGTCATACAACGTTTTGAGTTCACGTACGAATTGTCGTGGAAAATGCTCAAGCGGTACTTGGAAGAATACGGGTTGGAAAGGCCGGACAGGTTGAGCAACCGGGACCTCTTCCGTGTCGGATATAAGCAGGAACTGCTTGACGACCCGGAAAAATGGTTCCTTTATTTGAGGATGCGGAACCTGACAAGCCGTGCGTATGATGAGGCCAAGGCGACCGAAGTATTCCAAGCCGCTCAACGGTTTCTTGCCGACGTGAAGGACTTCTTTGAACGTCTGAAAGCCTGGAACGTATGATCGATATCCACGCCGATCATCTTGAAATCGTTAAGGCTTTCCGGGCCTTGAAAGTCCCGGCCAACATCGCATGTCACTCCGGGACGTCTCAAATGATGCAGAATCGGTACGGAGCAACCGCGCTACGTTGGCTCCCATGGGGAACCCCGCCGGAACTCGCAGCGCAGCTCATTGCGGAGGCAAAATCCCTTCAGAAGCCTGCAGGGAGAAAACAGGTTCACCTGCAACCGGCACGAAGCAAACCTTGAACCGCGTTCTCTGACAAGATGTCGTTCACTTCTTCCGGATGGACTTAGTGATGGTGATGATCATGATGATGATGTCCCTTGCGGTACTTAACGGCCTCCTCGGGACTCATGGGGACAAACTCCTGCTGTCCCGGAGGAACGGGATACGTCTTCCTGGGGGGCAAGACCAGATCACGCACATCACAACGGTCAACGCACGAGCCGATTCTTTTCTCCACCAGATCCACCAGGACCTCGTCAAACCCGAGGTTTTCCCCCAAGACCACATTGACATTGGGATAGCTCTGTGCCAATTCCTGCATCATTTCGGGAATATCCAACACCAGATGGAGCCCGTCGTGGAGGAAATAGGGAATGACCATCACCCGGGTCGCGCCGTTTGTCACGCATTTTTTAAAGATCTCCGGGTAATGTGGCCCTAATCTTGACATGTAACAGACCTCCACCATGAAGTACCCGTATTTCTCTTTCAGGAGATCGGCTACCCGCTCCATGTGTTTGCCTGCGCCGGGTACACGACTCCCGTGTCCCATAAGGATTACTGCGGTTTTGTTGTCTATGTTCAAGACACGCACCTTTCTTACGCCCCACATTCGTACGCAACCGTTGTTTCTTGAACCGCCTTTGCGATTGACTCTGTTTGGCCGGCAAACCTACCGTATGAACAAACCACGGCGGAGAGGGAGGCCGGATCTGAAACAATATCCAGGCACCGCTGACACGAGCGCACCAAGGCAAGACTCGTCAACGGACCCGGAAGCCCCATCCGTGAACCGGTTAGAGCAAAGGGTCCAGAACGAAAACACCCGAGCCGTATGGAGCTCGGGAAGGCACGCCGGTCCCCTTCTTCCCAAGTTTTCGGCCGTCACTCGCGACACTCTTACCAGAGGCAGGTCTTCTGACTCCCGGATCATTCTACTCATCCTACCCTTCCCGCCTGGATACGCCAAGCAGTGGGCACTTTCGGACTTTCGTCCCCGGTCACAGCGGCGGGACCGCGCCGGATTCACACCGGCTTCCCTATTAAGCCTGAAATGGCACCTATGGTGCAGTCTGTACCACATCGCCGAGAAAGGTGTCAAGCAGCACGAATACGGCCATTGATGAAGCGGCCTGCCGTGCTATAGTTGCAAGGCTCAATGACACGAGGCGGCCGAATATCGGATTGGAGGAGAGACCGTAGTGAAAAAGGCATTGGTGATGGTATTCACGGGCGACGGTAAGGGCAAAACCACCTCGGCTCTGGGACTGGCGATGCGTGCTGCGGGGCACGGAATGAAGGTTTGCTTCATCCAGTTCATCAAGGGCTCGTGGAAGTACGGCGAGATGGAGGCCGTGAAGAGGTTCGAGGACTTGATCGACTTCCATGTGATGGGCCGAGGGTTCACGTGGCGATCAGAGGACTTGGAAAAAGACTCGGAAGCGGCACGCGAGGCTTGGGAGTTTGCGAAAGAAGCCATGGACTCCAAACGATATCAACTCGTTGTTCTCGACGAGTTCACCTACCCGCTGATCTACGGGATGATCGATCTCCCGCCTGTTCTGGAAACGTTGGCCAATAGGCCGACGAACCTGCATGTGGTCATTACCGGCCGGGACGCGCCGAAAGATCTGTTGGCCGCGGCAGACCTTGTCACGGAAATGCGGGCGGTCAAGCATCCCATGGAGGCCGGCATCAAGGCCCAGAAGGGAATCGAGTTCTGACCACCGTAAGATCGAACGAGACTCGCCCCTTTTAGGGCGCCTTGACTTCAGCGGGCATCTCCTGGACAATTGAAGAGTGGTCCGGCGCAAGAATTGTCGGCGGCGAGGGTCATGGCTCAGGGAGGTACCATGCCGCGGGTGTTTGTCTATGGCACCCTCTTACGAGGTGAGGCCAACCACTATCTACTTTCCCAGTCACGTTTTCTGTGTGAGGCAAAGACCGAGCCTTTGTTCAGCTTGTTCAACCTGGGCGGATTTCCTGCCATGTGTTCCAAGGGTTGTACCAGCGTGGTCGGTGAGGTCTTCGAGGTGAGTCGCGCAGTGCTGGAAACCCTTGATGAGCTCGAAGAACATCCGGACTGGTACACTCGAACTCCCATACGATTATCCGGCGGCATGTCTGCAGAGACCTATCTCATGGACCCGAAAAGAGTCGGGGGACGGCCGTTGATTCATTCGGGCAATTGGCGCCAAAAGGCGGTTGTGAAAGAGCCGCCCCGGCCTTGAAAGACCGGTCTGCTCTCATACCGTCCCTCCGGGACGTTAAGGCTTCCAAGCTCCGACAGGGGCGGCCGAAAGTAGCCCGGTTCTTCAGAAAGCGTCTCAAAACTGTCGGAGCGAAGTGAATCGTGCCACGAAGGAGTGGATTCGAACGGAAATCCCCCTGCCCCCCTTTGCCAAAGGGGGGTAAGAGCCTGTTCCCCCCTTAGAAAAAGGGGGGTAGGGGGGATTTGTTGCAGCATGCCCAACAAGCGTGCCACGATTGGCATCACGTACCGACTTTTGAGACAGTTTCTTCAGTGCCGGGTCACGCTTGTCGGCAGATCCAAGCCGGGGAAGTTCTTACGGTCAGGGGATATTTTCGATTGCAAAGGTCCGAAACTCTTCAGCCATAGTCGTGAATAAGGTCACGAGATCCTCTCGGTGCTCGGTTCTCAGCCAATGGGCCAGTTCGATTTGCACCGTGTTGAACCTCTTTCCGTAGCCCGGATAATCCGACGAACCGTCCCCCGATCGGTGGACGGCAATAATCGGTTCCCCGTAGAGTTCTTGGTTGTCGACGATGATCGGCCTACGCCGGCAGTTCTCAAGACCCTCGGCCCACCTACCGAAATGCCCGAGCATCCATTGGAGATATCGATCGGAACAGCTTTCCCCGAAGACGGTTCCGAGCTCAACGTCCATATAACTGCGATCCCGCATCCCGTGCAGCGAGATATGAAGCACAGGAAATCGCAACCGGTTATCTTCATCGAGAACGTTGCTCTGCGAAAGGAGATCGCAAATCGTCTGCCTGTACTCTTGTACGGCAACCCTGTTGTTCCGGTTGGGATGTCGGTTCAGGTCTGCAACTTCCCGAGACACGGTACAAACGATGCAGTGACAATCGGTGGCGGCCGAAACCCTTTCGGCAATCTCGTCCGTGAAGAATTCCGCCCATGGAGCCACGGAATGAAGCGCGTCCAAGAGAATGTAAGGGTTTCGACCTCCGCGCCGATATCGTACGTACGTCTTGCGTAGGAAATCCACTTCGAGCCCCCGTTCCCGGCGTTGAAGGATTTAGAGACTGAATATCAAATGGTGCAAAGGCCTTCAGCAACTGTTGATATCAAGAAAATCCGTCTCCCACATGCCGGCTTGTCGCTACACTTTCCAGAATCCTAGGTTGTGGGTGGTTGTCCGTTGCGTGGCACCAATGATCATGGCACGTGCCGGTCGGCTTCTTAGTGCTGGGTTTCCTAAATACGGTCCCATACTTTCGTCTCGCCGCCATGTCGGGTGCCGGAAAGAACAAGATCCGGGCACGGAGGCCCAGGCTACGAAGGACTGCCCCGAAGCCTTGGACCTGTTTCGTGGGACGGGCCTCCGTGCCGGTCATCTTCAAAAGGCGGGCGTCGCTGCCCGCCGTCTCCCCGGCGCAGGCCGGGGTCCAGGAAAAAAAAGACTGGTTCCCGGCCTACGCCGGGAAGACGGCCCAGCTTGTGCGACCGTATTTACGCCATGAAGCACTTAGGCAGGCCTCAGTACGCTTCACTATCGGGCGGCGGTTCGACCATAGGTTTCCGTCATGAGCAGAATCCTCTCTCGCAATTCCCGGGTCAGTATCTCCGGTACCAGCCTCCAACGCCAATTGCCGTCCGTGACCGACGGCATGTTCATCCGATCTTCCGCACCCAGCCCCAGTATGTCTTGCATGGGAAAAACCGCCATGTCGGCAACCGACATCATGACCATCCGTATCAGTTCCCAGTGAATCTCTTCCGCAGGCACTTCGCGGCCCAGGTAATTCAATACTCGCCGCTTTTCCTCCTCTGAAATATCCTCTTCGAACCAGCCCCGCGCGGTATTGTTGTCATGGGTTCCGGTATAGGCGACACAGTTTCTTACCAGATTATGGGGTATGTACGGATTGGTCGCCGGGTCGTCCCCAAAGGCGAACAGGAGGATCTTCATACCCGGAAAATCGAATTTCTCCATGACCTCAACGACATCCGGGGTGATGACCCCGAGATCCTCCGCGATGATGGGAAGCTCTGGAAATCGTTCCACAACGGCCTCGAAAAACCGAGCCCCGGGTCCGTCCGTCCAGGTTCCGTTCATGGCGGTCTTCTCACCGGCCGGGACTTCCCAGTAGCCGACAAACCCGCGAAAGTGATCGATCCTTACCAGGTCGCAGAGCTTCAAGTTGTGCCCGATACGCTCCATCCACCACTCATAGCCGGATTCTTCAAGAGCTTCCCACCGGTAAATGGGATGTCCCCACAACTGACCGGTTCTACTAAAATAATCCGGGGGAACCCCTGAAACGACAAGCGGAGACTTGTGCTCGTCAAGTCTGAACATGGTCGGATGTGCCCACACATCGGCACTGTTGAAGTCAACGTAGATGGGAATGTCTCCGAAGATCCGCACGCCCTTCCCATTGCAGTAATCTCTGAAAACGGTCCACTGTTTGTAGAAGATGTATTGAAAGAATTTGGCTCGTTCAATCGTCTCGCTTAGTTCCCCTTTGGCTCGCTCAATGGCTTCCGGGTGTCGGTCCCTCAGATCATGGGGCCACTGATTCCAGACCTGCCCAACAAAGCGATCCTCAAGCGCGACAAAGAGCGCGAAGTCATCGAGCCAGTACGTGCTCTGAGCACAAAACTGCTCATATTCCCACGGCTTCTCGCTTTTCGCGAAAGAGTTGTACGCCCGCTCCAGGATTTCCTTCTTGAGTGCAACGACCGATGGGAAGTCAACTCGATTCGCAGGAAACTCGGGACGGGGCTGTAGATCGACCTCTTGCAGCAAACCGTCCTGGACCAGGAGCTCGGGGCTTATCAGCAATGGGTTACCTGCAAACGCAGACGGGCTCAGATACGGTGAATAGTGATCCGGACGAGGAGGATTCACGGGCAGGATTTGCCAGAGACTCTGCCCGGTTTCAGACAAGAAATCCGCGAACCGATATGCCGATGGTCCCAGATCGCCGATCCCGTACTGGGAAGGAAGCGATGTGAGGTGGAGGAGTATTCCGTTCAATCGTCTATTCATCAGGGCAGTCACCACGATCCTTGCAGTCGTTCATGGGTAAAGAGCCACTAATAACGGCTGAACAGTAGCACGGCGGCGGTTAGAACCGCAACCAAATGGCGATTGCCGGCATCGGCGTCACGCATGAGTTCGGGTTTCGCAAGTACCATCGTACTACGCAGGGTATCCGGAAGTTTATCCCGGTTCCCAGGCGCGAGCGCAACTAAAACCAAATTCAGGAGCCAATTTCCGAAGAAATCTTCGCAGTAGTACTCGAAAATGAGGATTAGTAGTACAGGAGGACATTGATTCGCCACACAATTGGTCGTCCATTGGTGTTGCCGCCGCAAGCGTTTTCGGTTGCATCCTGCGGTAATCAGGGCTAATCTTCGAGTGAATGCGCATTCAGGAGACCGACACTTGACTATTCTGCGGCGAGTAATCCTCAACGGCTTCAGATCCATCAAGGCTATGGATCTTGAGCTGCGCCCGCTTAACGTCCTCATTGGTGCCAATGGAGCCGGGAAGAGCAACCTCATTTCCTTTTTCAAGATGCTCAATGAGATGTCGGCCGGGAGACTCCAACAGTACATCGGGACCACGGGACGTGCTCAATCCATTTTGCATTTCGGACCCAAGGTTACTCTGCAGATGGAGGCCAAACTTGAGTTCGAGGTGGATGGCGCCACAGATACCTATGCCATTCGTCTCTTTCACGCAGCAGGGGATACGTTGGTCTTTGCCGAAGAAAGCTTGAGTTACCATCAAAGCGGTTATATGAAGCCTAATGTGGTCTCTCTGGGGGCGGGGCACCAAGAGCCCCGCGTCGGTGAGGAGGCGGATAAGGGAGATCCAACGGCAAAAGTGTTCAGGCATGTACTCAACCATTGCAGAGTATATCACTTCCACGATACCTCACCCACAGCTCGAGTCCGTCGATACTGCTACGTCGGCGACGACCGGTGCTTGATGCCGGATGCCGGCAACTTGGCCGCTATCCTGCTGCGCCTACGGGAAATGAACGATGGCACGGCTTACAGGCGCATCGTCAACACGATCCGTATGATTGCACCGTTTTTCGATGATTTCTACCTGGAACCGACTGGTTTGAATACGCAAGATGTCATGTTGAATTGGCGGGAAAGAGGCTCAGATCAGGTGTTTGGCCCACATCAGCTTTCCGACGGCACTTTGCGCGCCATGTGCCTCATCACGTTGCTCATGCAGCCGGAAGGTGATATGCCGAATCTTATTGTGGTTGATGAACCTGAACTAGGTTTGCACCCGTATGCTCTCAACGTGATCGCATCGCTGGTCAAGAAGGCCTCCCATCACACGCAAATCCTCGTCGGTACGCAATCCAGCTCGTTCCTCGACAACTTCGACGCCGAAGACGTCATCGTGGTGCATCGAGAAGGCAAGGAATCGCTGTTTACGCGGCTTGATCCTGCGATGTTGGAAGCTTGGCTCGACGAGTACAGCCTTGGTGAAGTGTGGGAGAAGAATGTCATCGGTGGGGGACCGCACTGATGGCACGTCTCTACCTGTTCGCCGAAGGCCGGACCGAACAGACTTTTGCCGATACGGTGCTGAAACCGCACCTTGCAAAGATGGGGGTGTACTTGCACAATCCGGTGCTCATTGCTCACGCGAGGAAAAAGGGAAAAGTACATCGAGGCGGCGGACGCAGGTACCCGGCGATGAAGAACGACATCCTGCGATTCCTTTCACAGGAGAAAGGTGGAGATGTGTTCTTCACGACAATGATCGACCTGTACGCAATCCATTCCGATTTTCCGCGGCTGGATAAAGCCGAGAAACTCCGTCATGTGCCGAAAGATCGAGTTGAGTTTCTGGAGCATTCCTTTTCCGACGACATCGGTGATCACCGGTTCTTTCCCTACATCCAACTGCATGAATATGAGGCGTACCTATTTTCAGATCCATCGCAGTTTGGGCACCTCTACGACCATCATGAAAAGCAGATTGCGGAACTCCGAGCGATCACAGATAAACATCCCAATCCCGAACTGATTGACGACGGTCTGGAGACGGCTCCCAGCAAGCGCATCATTGCCAAACTTCCCGACTACGAGGACGCGAAGTCCGTCATAGGCCCTCAAATAGCCCAACTGACTGGTCTCGAGGCGATCCGCTCCAAATGTCCCCACTTCGCCGCGTGGCTAACGTTGCTTGAGAAACTTAGCGAAAAGGCACCGATTCTTCAATGAGCCACGGAGTAATGGAAGGCTGTTCTTGATGAGAAAGGGCCGTACATTACGCAGGGGCGCATCGCGCCCCTGCGGTTTAAGCGCCTGAGGTGAAAGGTTGGGGGGGGGGAACAGGGCTATATGAGCCCGCTACAGGCGCCGTTTGAAAGAGTGTTGACCGCTCAAATACTCTCTCGTCTTGTCTGAACTAATTAGCAACTTTGGTGCCAATTCGGGGAGATCTTCAGAAAAAACATCCGGCCTCTTTGATTTCAGGTAGTTACCGTGAAATAGACCACACCGGGTTTTCCCCAAGCACTCCTTCTCCGTAACCCAAATGTGCAAAAATCACTCGCTTCGCTTTGACCAATATGAAATATCCGATGGTGAGCCGACAGTCGGTGCGCACAATTGCCGCATTGTCCCGGTTTTTACGTGTCAAAAAAACGCTTGCATTGTCCGTGACGGAGAACCGAGGCAATCGGAGCGCCGGAAACGCCGTACTGCCCGGGAACGTTACGCTCCCGGTACGGATACGAAAGCAAGGCGCTTTCAATGGTGAAGAGCCGGTTGCAGCGGGTCCCTCCTGCTAAGTACACCGATTCATAAGTTCGGTTACGTATTGTCTCCGCGTTCCCAATTGCGGCCGCCGGATACGAGAAATCTCCGGGCACGGAGGCCCGGGCTGCGAAAGACTTTCACTAAGCTCACTCTTGAAAGTGGGGCGGGCGTCCCTGCCCGCCGTCTCCCCGGCGTAGGCCGGGGTCCGGAAGAAGAAGACCGGTTCCCGGCCTACGCCGGGAAGACGGAGCTCAATACGCTACCGTATTTATAAAACCGTCGACTAAGTGGGGTCCGCCCGTCTCAGCACCCAAGTTCGTGAAGCGTGCTTTGCCTTGGTCTCCTCGGTAAGACACCTGAACATGAGGATTGCCGTGGGTCTCAACGGATCAGACCGGAGGCGACGGAAATGAGCAGGCTCGCCGACACCAGCGAATTTACTTTGAAAAAGGCCAGGTCCAGGTGTTTCAGATCGGTCGGCCGGACGAGATGGTGTTCATACAGCAGCAGCCAACCGGTGAGCAAACTGAACAGGTAGAACAGCCAACCGAGTCCTGCCGTGAGTCCGGTGAGCAGAAAGAACCCGAACGCAAGCGTGTGAGCAAGTGCTGCAAAGTGAAGAGCTTGGGCCGTCCCGAGCCGTGCGGGCAGTGAATGAAGTTTGGCTTCCCGGTCGAAGTCGGTGTCCTGACACGCGTAAATGATGTCGAATCCCGCAACCCAGAAGAGGACTCCCAGCCCCAAAACGACCGGTGTCCAAGCAAAGGACGGGGTGACGCCCAGCCAACCGGCTATTGGTGCGATTCCAAGGCACGAACCGAGGAAAAGGTGACACAACCAGGTATACCGTTTGGAGTAGGAGTAACCGAGCACCATCAACAGAGCTATCGGTGAGAGAGCGAGACAAAGGGCGTTGAGCCCCCAGGCTGCGAGAAAGAAGATCAGCGCGGCGCCGACCGTCAGCAAACGTACGGTAAAGACACTGATGACTCCCAAGGGGAGTTCGCGGTTCGAGGTGCGAGGATTGAGCGCATCGAGATCGCGGTCGGCCAACCGGTTAAAGGCCATGGCGGAAGTCCTGGCCGCGGTAAATGCCAATGCAAGAAATAAGAGAGTCCGCAATTCGGGCAGTCCGCGTTGGGCCAAGATCGCGCCGGTGAGAGCCAACGGCAGCGCAAACAGTGTATGCTCGATCTTCACCAGCGATATGAGTCGCCTGAACATAGGGGCTTCCACACTTAGAGTTTGAGTTTGTCCCATACCCGGTCAATCCTTGCCTTAACTTCGTCGCTCATTGTCGCGGCCTTGGGCCATTCCCGGGTGTGTCCTTCCTCGGGCCACTTGCGGGTGCAGTCGAATCCGAGTTTTCCACCGAAATTGGGTAGATGGGAGGCGTGATCCAGTGCGTCCAACGGGCCCTTAACCAAACAGAGGTCACGGGAGGGGTCCAGATTGGCGCCCAAATGATAAAGCACCCGGTCGACATCCTGCACATCAACCTCCCCGTCGAACACCATGATCATCTTGGTGAACATCATTTGCCCAAGTCCCCAGAGCGCATGCATCACTTTGTACGCGTGCCCCGGATACCGCTTGTCAATGGACACGAAGCAGAGGTTATGGAAGACCCCGTGCACGGGCAAATTGATATCTATGATTTCCGGTAACTGACTCTTGATCAGCGGAAGAAATAGGCGTTCCGTCACCTTGCCCAACAGGGCGTCCTCCATGGGGGGCGGTCCCACGATGGTGGCCTGGTAAATGGGTTTCCGCCGCCGCGTAACAGCCTCCACGTGGAAGACCGGATATTCCTCCGCGGGCGAATAAAAACCCGTGTGATCGCCAAACGGCCCTTCTATCCTGGTTTCTCCCGGCACAACGTACCCTTCCAAGACAAACTGGGCCTGCGCGGGGACTTCCAGATCCGAGGTGACGCACTTGACCACCTCAACAGGACGCTTTCTCAGAAACCCCGAAAGGATCAGTTCGTCTATTTCATCGGGCAGCGGCGCGGTGGCTGCATACGTGGTAATCGGATCAGGGCCGATGGCTACGGCCACGGGCAGCTTTTCCCGAGCCTTGCGAAACTGAGCCGCACCGCCTTTGTGGACATGCCAGTGCATCCCGGCCGTGAGGCCGTCGTACACCTGCATACGGTACATCCCGACGTTCCGTCTGTTCGTAATAGGATCGCGCGTTACGACCACCGGAAGGGTGATGAATGGTCCTGCATCCTCGGGCCAACATGTCGGCACCGGCAGGTCCCGCAGGTCGAATCCCTCGGTTTGAATTACTTCCTGACAGGGTGCATCCTTGACCGTCTTTGGAAAGACGGACGCAATATCCTTGAGTTTCGGGAGGAGTTTGATTTTTTCAATCAAGCCCCGGGGGGGCTCCATGTGAAGATACTCGGCGAACCTCATTCCCAGGCCGTCCATATTCTCGACTTCGAAGATCGTGTTGATCCGATCGACGGAGCCGAATACATTGGTGAGCACCGGGAAAGCGTAGCCTTTTGGGTTTTCGAAGAGTAAGCCCGGCCCTCCCCTCTTCATCACTCTGTCCGTAACCTCCGGTATCTCAAGGTTTGGACTGAGCCGCTCACTGATTCTGAGGATCCCGCCCGAGCGTTCCATGTGGTGGACAAGCGATTGCAAATTGTCAAAAGGCATTTTCGTTCACATCGATCCCCGTTAAAGGGGATTCCCTTGAAGCTTCATCCCGTATGGCGCCCTCGGCACTTAAGCGATCTCCAATTGCTGACCGCCGGGTCATTGAACCCTCGTTTGAGACCGCCGGCATGTTGGAATGCCGCAATGACCACATGGTCAATTCTATGCCAAGTCGTGAGAGTTTTCAAGCAATGACTCTGAAACCGGAGATCGTGCAGAATCCTTGCAACAGGTCATGGGGATACATTGTGGCGAGCTAAGATCAGGTTTGGTGAACGCGTGACCTAAGTGGGAAGGCTGTACATAACGCAGGGGCGCTGTACGCCCCTGCGGTTTAAGCACCTGCAGTGAAAGGTTGGGGGGGGAACAGGGCTACGTGAGCCCGCTACAGGCGCCGTTTGAAAGAGTGTTTAGTGTTGACTTCCAAAAACTCTCTCCTCTTGCCTGCCTATAAAGCAACTTTGGTGCCAATTCGGGGACCTCTTCAGACAAAACAGATGATCCCTTAGATTTCAGATAGTTACCCAGGCCGTGACCACACCGCTGTTTCTCCAAAAATTCTTTCTTCGTAACGCAAATGCGCAGAAATCGCTCGCGTGTCGTCACCCTATAGGTATTATCAGATAGTTAGCGAAAAGTTGATGGGCACAATTGACTCATCGGCCCGGATCCCACGTGTTGAAAAAACGCACACATTCCCATTACGTGGAATGGAAGCGCCGCGGTGAACGTTCACGCCCCGCCAGTGACGGAATCGACTCTCCGCCCGGGGGGAGGTACCCGCACCACCCATGGATGCGGGCTCCTGATTCCAAGGGGGGAGAAACCCTTCATTCAAGATTCCATGGCTGCTCTGATTCCCGACGACGCGCTTGGAGTGTACCGACACATAATGCCGGCAGATTTTTTCACAAGGTGGAAATAACACACCTCGGACGGAAAATATCGATAATTTCAGTTCCTCGAGTCTCCGTATTCAATTCGACGGGACATGGTCTTTGTCGACGCGGAGAAAACCAAAACCGCTTCGGTGACTCCTGAGATCATTGCAGAAAAGGACAAGGAACTGCGCATGGCGTATGATGAACGCCTTGGGGAATCCGTTGACGTGGGATTCCGCCTGTGTAAGGGCAGCAGTGAATGGGAACTGAAGAAATGCTTCAGGAAAGGGGATTACGAGATCCTCTTGGTAGGGTACAACGGCAAAGGAGCAGATTTTGGCGGTACCGCCACCATAGAGGAGTTTGCCGACAGGTTTCACGGTCCGCTCGTACTGGTGGGACCGGACAGCGAGGACAAGTTCTATGTCACGAAAAGCCAAGAGCATTCTGGACCAGCTGCAAATCCCGGAAGGGAAATGGAAGCTGTTGAACGGTAAGTAGATTGTGCGGATCCTATCGGACCGTAGGGCGGGCCGTGCCCGCCGTCTTCCCCTGAACGTGGGCAAAGCTCTCGGCAGGAGAGCTTGACTCCCACCTGCCTTAGCGACTACCATCATCCATCGGAATTTATAGTTCACCGGGCTTCCACGCCCGGGCGTGGTGCGCCCGGTGAACCACTACCATGAGCCATGGATATACGAAGCTTGAAGCGGAAAAGGGGCAGTGGTTGAAGGCTCCGACCGGCCTTCTTTTCGCCCGTGGAGGAAACATGAAGAGCGACATTACAAGCTTGAATTTCCGATCAAACGCGGCCCGAGCCCTGAAGGACATTTCACTGCGGGACGCTATTCGCACGGCTACGGATACCTTTGCCGTCAAGCGAGCCGAAGGGGTTGCATCGGTTCCCATAGAGGTCTGGAGAGAGCAGGCATCCGCCATTCGACTGAACGTTTTGGACAATCTCCCGGATCTCTTGGACCGGTTCACCGCCAACGCTACGCGTGCGGGAGCGATTGTGCACCGCGCTCCTGATGCTCAGGCGGCCAGAGACATTGTACTTCACATATTGAAAGACAGGGGCGTACAAAGAATCGCCAAGGCCAAATCCATGGTCACCGAGGAGATCCGGCTCAACGAGCACCTCGAGTCGCACGGCATGGAGGTCGTGGAAACCGATTTGGGGGAGTACATCGTTCAGTTGGCCGGCGAATCCCCTTCCCACATCCTGGCTCCCGCCATCCACAAGAACAGGAGGCAGGTCGGACGGCTGTTTGCGGAAAAGCTCGGTGTGGAATATTCGGAAGATCCCGAAATCCTCACGAAGATCGCTCGCCGAGCCCTGAGAAAGGTTTTTCTTTCTGCGGACGCAGGAATATCCGGAGCGAACTTCGCCATAGCCGAGACCGGGAGTCTGGCAATTTTCACCAATGAAGGGAACGGAAGGATGGTCACAACGCTCCCGAAACTCCACGTCGCGGTATTGACCATGGAGAAGATCATCCCCGGTCTCACTGATTTGGCAACGTTCATAAGGCTGCTCCCCAGATCGGCTTCGGGCCAGAAAATGTCCAGTTACCTGTCGCTCATCACCGGCCCGAAAAAAGTCAACGACGGCTCCCGGGTGGAACAACTCCATATTGTCATCTTGGACAACGGCAGGACGAGGATTCTTGAAGGCGAGTGTCGAGAGATTCTCAAATGCATACGCTGCAGCGCGTGCATAAACGTGTGCCCCGTGTACAAGGCTGTGGGAGGCCACGCCTACCAGTCCACCTATCCCGGTCCCATGGGAATAGTACTTACCAATGAACTCGAAGGGCTTGACCGGGCTCATCCATTACTGGACGCGAGTACGCTATGCGGTGCGTGTGCGGAAGCCTGCCCGGTCAAGGTTCCATTGGTCAAACTTATTCGGACGTTGCGAGAACAGAGGGTCAACAGGCAGCTTACCCCCGGATATGAAAAGACCGGCATGAAGACTTTTTCGCTTGCGGCACGACACCGGTCCCTTTTCGGATGGGGGCAACGTCTTGCGAATCTATTGTGGCCCGCACTGAGAGCCGTAGGCGCTGACACGCTGAAACGGCTGCCCAAACCGGCACGGCGGAGTTTCACGCGCATCATGTCATTGAAATAGGGACGGGGCCAACTTACCGTTTCTTGATCAATTCCATCCTTCGCAATTCCTTGCGGAGGACCTTCCCGACCGCGCTCTTGGGCAACTCGTCGACAAACTGAACTTCCTTGGGCACTTTGTAACGCGTCAGTTTTTCCCGACAATAGTCGAGTATTTCGAGAATATTGGATATTTCTCCATCTTTGAGGACCACGTACGCTTTGATCCGCTCACCCGAACGGTCATCCGGTATGCCAATGGCGCAGGCTTCCCTGATCTTGGGGTGCGCGTAGAGTACTTCATCGACTTCTCTCGGATACACATTGAAGCCGCCGGTTATGATCATGTCCTTCTTGCGGTCCACGATACGAAAGTATCCCTCTTCGTCTACCGTAGCGATATCACCGGTGAGGAACCATCCGTCCTTAATGACTGCCGCAGTCTCCTCGGGCTTGTTGACATACCCCTTCATGACCTGGGGCCCCTTGACGCACATCTCCCCGGGGACGTTGAACTCGGTGATTTCTTTTTTAGGGTTGTCCACATCCACAAGCTTTACATCGGTATTGGGCACGGGCAGCCCTATACATCCCGGCTTCTCTTTGCCGCCGAAGGGAATGCCGTGCGTACACGGACTTGTCTCGGTGAGACCGTATGCCTCCATGAGTAGAATTCCCGTCAGGTCCTTGAAGCCGCGGATTGTCTCCATGGCCAAAGGAGCCGCACCCGACAAGCAATACTTGATGCTGCCGAGGTCGTATTTCTTGATGTCCGGATCGTTTATCATCGCGTTGAACAGGGTCGGCACACCGGCGATAAAGGTGACTTTGTATTTGCCGACTGCTTCCAGGATGGCCTTTGCCTCGGGTTTTGGGATGAGTACATCACACCAGCCGTTAAAGATGGACATGTTCAGGGCGGCGGTAAGGCCGTATGAGTGGAAGAAGGGAAGACAGCCGAGATTCACTTCTTGCCCGTCTACGAACTCGGGTATCCAGGCTTTTGCCTGCTGGCAATTGTACGAAAGATTCCTATGAGTCAGTTCAACTCCCTTAGAGGTCCCGGTTGTTCCGCCGGTGAAGATGATTACTGCGGTGTCGTCCATGTCCGCTTTGTGAGGTCGGCCGACGGAGTCGCGGCCCTTCACCAATTCCATGAACTCACGGACGTGCGGGTCCGACGGAGTCTTCAAGTGCAGATCTTTCTTAACGATGGGGAATAATTGCTTAAGGACGAACGGCAGATAGTCGCGGATATGACACGAGATTATCTTCTCGATTCCGGAACGTTTTCTGATCTGCAACATCCTGGGAACCAGGGTATCAAGGCAGAGCAGGATTCGAGCTCCGGCCTCAGTGAATTGGTGCTCAAGTTCCCGGTCCGTGTACAAAGGATTGTTGGGCACCGCCACTGCTCCGATCCGCAAAGCTCCGTAAATGCCCACGACGGTTTGCACGAGGTTGGGTAAGAGAAGCGCTACCCTGTCCCCGGCTCTAACACCCAGATTTTTCAGCGATGCTGCAAAACGGGAAACCATGTCGTTGAGCTGGGCATAGGTAACCGTTGTCCCCTGGAAAATGAGGGCCGGGTTATCAGGATACCGTTCCGTTGTACCGTCGAGCGCTTCGGGCAAGGTCACATCAACGAAGTCAACCGTCTCCGGGACTCCCGGAGCATAGGATTTGAGCCAAATCTTCTCCATGAAAACCCCCTTCTGTTGTTGACACAGTCCAACGGCGTGATCCCCCGGTAGTGGCGGCTGTCCCGGGGATGTTTAACAGCCAAGTGCTTCCTTGCTCAAATACGGTAGCGTATTCTTCTTCCGTTCGCTAGTTGGAGACCCGGAAACAGACTTTTCCGGGCACGGAGGCCCGGGCTACTGAAGATTACAGGAAGGCTCACCCATCTTCGTGGGACGGGCGTCCCTGACCGTCATCTTCCGGAGGGGCCTCTACTGTCGCCTCAAAGCGCTCAAGAGGTTCCCAGGCAATCGGCCAACGGGGTGAACTCGTATCCCAGGGACTGGGCAACCTTTTCGTACGTCACGGCCCCCTTGTAGAGGTTAACCCCCTTGACAAGGGATTCGTCCTTGGAGACAGCGGCCCCGAGTCCGTTGTCGGCCAGTTTCAACGCGTAGGGAAGCGTCACGTTTGTCAAGGCAAAGGTCGACGTCCTCGCTACGACGCCCGGCATATTCGGCACGCAGTAGTGCAGGACATCGTCCACCACATATGTAGGATGCCGATGAGTTGTAGGCCGAGCGGTCTCTACGCAACCTCCTTGGTCGATGGCTACGTCGACGATGACCGTGCCGGCCTTCATGAAACCGATCATCTCCCGGGTGACCAGCTTGGGAGCCCTGGCTCCCGGGATGAGGACCGAGCCCACTACCAGGTGAGAATTAACTACGGAAAACATTATGTTATCGTAATTCGACATCATGGTGGTGACCCGATTTCCGTACAGGTCGTCCAGATACCCCAAACGGTACTGGTCCACATCAATGACGTACACATCCGCGCCCATGCCCACGGCTATCTTTGTGGACGCTTGTCCCACGGTTCCTCCTCCGATAATGGTTACCCGCCCCCGCGTGACTCCGGGAACGCCGCCGAGAAGCACCCCTCTGCCTCCCTGCGTCTTTTCGAGGAAATGCGCGCCAATCTGGACTGCCATTCGACCGGCCACTTCGCTCATGGGAGCAAGGAGAGGGAGGCTCCCGTCCTGTGTCTGGATCGTTTCGTACGCTACACCGATAACTTCGCGGTCCAGCATCGCGGCGGTGAGTTCCGCCGCCGGCGCCAGGTGCAAGTATCCGTAGACAATCTGATCCTTCTGAAGAAACCCATATTCCTCCTTGAGAGGCTCTTTGACCTTCATGATCATTTGAGATCTTCCGTAGACCTCGGATTTGTCTGCGACCATATCCGCCCCGGCCTCGGCAAATTCTTGATCCGTGATTCGCGAACCTCCTCCGGCACCCTCCTCAATTAGTACCTGATGGCCGTGTTCTTTCAGAGCACGTACCCCGGCAGGTACAATGCCCACCCTATACTCATCCTCTTTGATTTCCTTGGGAATTCCAACTATCATTTCTGTCTCCTGGGTTTGCGGTTAGTGGACGACTTTTCGGTATCGAACGAGGAATGCGTGACCGAACCCATCAATCACAATACCGGGACCGTCTTGAGCCTACCCACGGCTGAAAGTGGTAGTGAACCTCAGGGCCTTGACGGCTGCAATGGGCACGTTTCACCGACCGTCGGCCATGAGAACTCTCTTCAGTGTATTGCTCAGATCTCGAGCGGTGTACGGCTTAGCCACCATGCCGCTGAAGCCATGATCTTCGTAGTGGGCCATTACCGGATCGTTTGAGTACCCGCTGGAGACGATCGCCTTTACCTCGGGATCGATTTCGATCAGTTGCTTAATGGCTTCCTTGCCGCCCATGCCGCCGGGGACGGTCATGTCGAGGATCACCGCATCGAAAGGATTAAGAGACTGCTCGGCGCTCCGGAAAAGGTCTATTGCGGCAGCTCCGTCTTGGGCCGTCACGACTTCATAGCCCAGCATTCCCAGGAGTTCTCCGGCCAGATTCCTGATGGCCTCCTCGTCGTCCATCAGGAGTATTCTACCGTAACCCCGCGGGACTTTCTCTTCCACGTCTCGGTTCTCCGCAGGCGGACGTGCGGCGGCGGGTAGGTACACGTGAAAAGTGGTACCCGCATCCGGTTCCGATTCCACGGTAATGAGGCCGCCGTGACTCTTAACAATGGAGTAGGCGGTAGCAAGCCCCAGACCGCTGCCTTCCGATTTGGTGGTGAAGTAGGGATCGAATACCTTGGGCAGAATTTCTCGGGGTATGCCCTTGCCGTGATCCTTGACGGATATCCGGATATAGGGACCTTGCGACAGAGGCAGCCCATCTCCCGGCGAGACATCGATGTTCAGTGCGGCTACTCGAATGATGCCGCCGTCCGCCATGGCTTGATCGGCGTTCAGTATCAAGTTGCCGATTACTTGGCCGATTTGCACCTCGTCGACGTCTGCGGCGCGTATGCCTTCGGGTATGGAAAACTCGCAACGAACATTGGAGCCCCACAATGTGAATGAGCAGGAATCCTGGATAATCTCGGTTACTGAAACGGATTTCTTGACCGGCGATCCGCCTTTGGAGAATGTAAGTAATCGTTGAGTCAGTTGCCGGGCGCGATTGCCGGCCCTCTCGGCCTCGCAAAGGCGCTTGTAACACATGTCTTCGGGAACGCAAAACAGTTTTGCAAATGAGATATTCCCGCCTATGACCGTTAGTACGTTGTTGAAATCATGGGCTATCCCTCCTGCCAACACCCCAATGGATTCAAGCTTCTCGAGCTTCAGAAGTTCGTCTTCCTCTCGCTTGCGCTCGGTAATGTCTCGACAGATTCCTCGGAACCCGACTATGCGTCCCGCCGAGTCCTTCATAGGCGTTGCCGAGAACTCCAAATTTCGGTCTGACCCCAAAGTTGTGTTGACCTCCAGTTCACAGGTTCTTAGCGGCTCACCACTTCTGAATACGCCGTTAACCACCCTGAAGCATTTTTCTGCCGCAAGTTCGTCGAAAAAATCTCTGTAACTTCGACCTATCATTTCCTCTTTCGGATAGCCAAAGACCTTTGCCGTAGAATCATTGAGAAAGGTCAAGACTCCTTTGAGATCTACTTCGTAGTAGACCGCCTCAAGGCTGTTGACAATGGTACGATATTTCTCTTCCGACTCCCTCAAGGCCTGCTCGGCCCTTTTTCGTTCCGAGATGTCCCGAACCCACACCTGCACGGCGGGCCGTGCACCCAATCTCACCGCTCTACCGTTGATCTCCGCATCAAAGGCTGAACCGTCCTTGCGCTGGAGTTCGACCTCGAACTGCGACGGAACGGATTGGTTCTCCAGGCGGGATACACGGGACTCACGGGCCGTTTCATCAGTCTCATGATATATTTGCAGGCAGTCCTCTCCTTCGAGTTCACCCGGCTCATAACCGAGCATTTCATAGAGACGGGAATTGGCAAAGACGATCTTCCCTTCTTTCTGAATGAATATTCCGTCGAAGCTCTCCTCGATCAATGTTCGGTAACGTGCTTCGCTCTCTCGAAGACGATCTTCGGCAATTCTCCCGGCCGAAACGTCGGAAATCGTGGAGATGACACCTGAGCCGGGATCGTCCGGATCGAGCGGACTCATCTTGAGTAGTCCATAAAAAGTGGACCCGTCATAACGCTTGAATACTACTTCGATCTCTGCCGGCTTACCCGTCTTCACTCTGCGTCTGAACAGATCTCTCGCCATTTGGTAATCTTCCGCACGATGGTAGAATTCCGCGGGCGGCTTGCCCCAATAGTCTTGCTCGGATTTGTAGCCGAACATCTTCGCCATCGTCTGATTCGTCCATCTCAGTTTTCCCTTTTCAACGTAGGTTATTCCAATGGGCGAGGCGGAGAGTATATTGTTCGTCATTCGTTCACTTTGGCGAAGGGCATCTTCAACCCGCTCGCGTTCGGCAATTTCAAGGAGGAGTTTCCGGTTTGCTCCCCTGAGATCGGCCGTCCGTTCTTCCACCCGCTTTTCGAGATGATTGTGAACGCGTTGCAATTCTTTGTCCGCGCGTTTTCGAGTGATTTCAACAGCGGCCAGGTTTCCCAAAAGCGACAGCGTGTCCAATTGTGAACCGAGGAATCCGGTTTTGGTGCGATTAAAAACATAAAGAACCCCCAGGTTGGCTTGTCCCGCCTGGATGGGCACGGCTACACCGGATATCAACCCCTCTGCACGGACAACCTCGTGGAACAAAGGATCGACCTCTTGGAAATAGTCTTCGACGATCAACCCCTGCCCGGTAGACGCGACCCTTCCCCCGAGACCTTCACCGATCGGTATTCTGATGTCCTTGAAGGCCGCGGTACGTATTCCCGACAGAGTGTGCATGTAGACCTCTTCACCTTCTTCATTGCACAGCGCAATGTAGGAAGTGTCGCTTCCAAGGAGTTCCCGGCTCTTCTCCACCACCAACGAGAGGTTTTCGTCCAGACTCCTCTCGGCGCTCATTGCCGTGGCTACGTCGTACAAGGCCCGGAATTTCTTTACTTCAGCGGCTAATTCGGTCTCCGTATGCACTTTTTCGGTTGTGTCAACGTTGGTGAGAACACATTCGGTCACGTGGTTGCTCTCATCCATTACCGGGTACGCGCGGGAAAGCATGTGCCGTATTTCTCCCGTTCGGCACATGAAACTCAGTGATAGGTCCGATACTAACCTGCCGTCGAAGACCCGGTTGAGGACGTGCTCGCTGAAATCGCCGGCCTCGGGACCCAATATGAGGGACCCGAAGTCACGTCCGCATGCGTAATCTTTCGAGTAACCGGTAATCTTTTCACAGGATCGATTCATGGAGACAATGATGCCGGCCTCATCCAGAATCAGAACAGCATTGGGCGAAAACTCAAAAGCGCTCCGGTACCTCCTCTTGGAGTTCTCCAGATCGAGGATTCGGCATCTTAGGTTGGAGTGCAATTGTTCGAGATTTGCAGCTCTTCGACGTAGCTCTTCGAGTTCGTTGGGAGCTTGGCAGATTCTCGATGCCTTGTCTTTCATTTCTTACACCGGTCTAAGCGGGGGGACTGAAATAAACAACTTATTATACACGCAATATGGACAGAGCGTCCAATAGAACTCGATGCTACGTCGCTCATATGACGTTTATGAGCTCGGCGGCCTTCCGTGTGGGTAGACGGTTCCGGTGTCGGACTCCCTGCAAGAGTCCGGGTAGGAAGGCTTAAGACAGGGACGCAATAACGAACGTCCCTGTCGAAATGTCCATATATCGAGCCATGTATCGACAACTGAAGTGTAAAACCTGGTACCCGGAACGGGCAAAGGAAGGTTACTGACAGTCAGGTAAACTGATCGTGGACTGTCTCGGTTGAGTTAGGCTTTATTCACCTTAGTCCGCAGCTCTTTTCCCGCTTTGAAGAAGGGAAGCCTCTTGCCTTCCACTTCGATCTTCTTGCCCGTCTTCGGATTTCTGCCGGTATAGCCTTCATATTCCCTCACCTCGAAAGATCCGAAGCCCCTGATTTCGATACGATGTCCTTCGACGAGCGTCTTGAACAGCGTTTCAAGAACCGCGTTTACGATCTCCTCCGATTTGCGCAGCGGGAGAGTCATCTCTTCGGAAAGCCCTACGACAAGCTCTGATTTGTTCATGGCCGATGCAACCTTGTACTCTTAGTCTCTCACTGAGTCTTTAAGGGCCTTGGCTGCCGTGAACGCGGGAACAACCGCTGCAGGGATTTCCATCTTCTCGCCTGTTCTGGGGTTTACCCCGGTGCGGGCCTTCCTGTGAGATATCCTGAAGGTTCCGAGGTCGGGAATACGAATCGACCCGTCAGGTGCTTTGAGCGAATCGTGAATTGCACCAACGATGGCTTTTAGGGCTATGTCTGCAGCTTTTTGAGATATTTCGGCTTCGCCGGCTATCTTGGCCACCAGCTCTGTCTTTGTCATACCTACCTCCTTAAAAATCAACAAGTTGGCATTTCCGGAGTGCAGCGACGAATCCTATCCGGTATCGGCATCGTTGTCAAGGCCCAACTCCGGACCACGCGGTTTTCCCTCGGGGTCTCTCCACGGAAAACTTGCCCCCAGAGAGCACCTCGTACCACGAGAAACTCGCTTATGACGGCTGCTGCGAAAGCGGTCCATGGGTATCCGGGCCTAGAATTGCCGGCCGGTCATGTCGGCAAATCGAAGGCCGCCGGGAAGACATCCATTCAGCGGATCAGCCCGTAGGCAGCCATACGGTCAGCACCGTGCTCTCGTCATCAGATTTCACGGAAATGGAACCGCCGTGATCCTCAACGATCTTCTTCGACAATGTGAGGCCAAGACCCGTTCCACAGTCTTTGGTGGTGAAAAAAGGATTAAAGACCTTTTCAAGGTGTTCTCTTGGAACCGGTTTTCCCTTGTTCCGAATCTTCAATGCAAAATATGCCTCCGATGCCAATTGGCCTGTCTGTACCGCCTTAACACTGGGTAACGCCACTCCCGTTTCAACGGATATCGTTTCAGACGGCGGAGATGCTTCGATCGCGTTGGCCACGAGATTTCTCACCACCTGGGAGAAACCGTCGGGATCGAGAGGTATGGCCTCGGTTTCCGAACCGATATTCAGATCGAGGCGAAGATTCTTTTCCACCATGCGTTCCTGGTTGATTCTCAAGACATATTCGATAATCTCGTTGGGATTGACTCGTTTGACCGCGACATCGTCACGCTTGGAGAAGTCTATCAGCCCACCGAGGATCTTCTCCAACCTTTGCACCTCGTTAATGATCACTTCGAACCACTGATTCTTGGAACCGTCCGAGTTCCCGGGACACTGCGAGCATTCTCTTGACATTCTCCGTGCAAAGCCGCCGATTATGGCAAGTGGTTGTCTCAATTCATGCGCCACGGTGGCCGTGTGCTCCGCGATGGCCTTGGCCTTCCCTATTTGCACTATATGTTCATAGAGTTGATCGATGGTAGCGATCTTCTGGAGCAGTTCTTCCTGAATCTCTCTTTGCTCGGTGACGTCTTGTTTCATAACCCAGAATTGCTCCAGAACGTCCTCCTGAACATTTCCCACCAGTGTTGTCTCGAAATATCTCAGCGTGCCGTCCGCGAATTCTTCCTTTGTCTCAAAATTGTGCAGCGAGAAACCTTCGCGTCCCCACATTCGGTAACGCCTGAGGTCGTCCCGTGTCGAGGGTAGGAGATCGCGAAGCGGGAGACCTTTGACTGCGTTTGCATCCTTGTAACCACTGAGCCGAGCGAATTGTTCGTTTCCACCGACGACCCGCGAGTTCATGATCGATGTGGTAATATCCTCTTCACTAAGATTCTGCGATACCTTGTTCGGCATGTGGAATTCCGCGATACCGATGGGAAATGTATAAACGAGTTTCTTGTATTTTTCGTTCAGCGTGAGCTCGCGTTTCTCCGTCGACAAGTCCTCGATGAGCACGAGAACCGACCTCTCACTCCCGAAGCGTATGGATCGCAGATGCATCCTGCTCCATATCTCTCTTCCATTGACTCCGATAACTCCCTCTCTCTTCTGAGGCAAACGCAGACCAAGTACACGTTCCACCAGCTTTCCGGCGTGATCCGCTTCCTCTTCAGAATCAAACAGAGAGAAGATCGAGTCTCCACACTTGGAAAAATGTTCACCTGAAATCGTCGCAAACGCGTAGTTTTCGAAAAGTACCCGTCCCGACGTATCCGACAACAGAATAGGCATTGGTACGGCATTAAGCAGCTTGCCGAACGACCCGATGGATATCCATGTCAAGTCGAAGCTTCCCGTTTCGGTTACGTTGTTCGAGCCTTCGGAATCCGGCGCGTCCTCTTTCCGTTCCGTTACGGCCAGCAGTCTGGGCGAATCGCTGAAGCAACCGCTGTCGTCCAACACGGGTATGTCGACATCCTCCCGGTTCCAAACAATATCCGACGAAAAATCCGGTGGTTCAGAGGATTCGACGTCATCGCGGAGAGGGGGGCCGCCAATTCCCTCTCCCGGTTTGGGTTTCTCCCTGAGATCAATCAATTGACTGCGGAGGCTTTGCAGTTCATCTATAAGCTGCTCTTTGCTCTTGTCCTCATCTCGCATTGCGCCTCCCTTTAAACCTCAATTTGGCAACAAGTACCGGGACGCAACAACCTTGTGCGCATATCTCTCAGAATAACGCTGCAATACACTGCCGGTCAATAGGATTTAATCGAAACGGTATGCATTCAGTCTTGTGGAGCCGTCTCATGTACGACAAACTGAACGACTGCGAGAAGGAACCCGTCCATCCCGCGACGTGCCATGAGAGACAGGCCGATGGGAGCGCCATTGGCTTCGGCCAACGGTATGGAAACCTGGGGCAATCGAGCTACCCCCGCGACCGATGTGAACGAGAGTGCACGTGGAAGGTAATGGCACTTTGTCCGGTCTTTTCCCAGGCTTCCTATCAGAGGCGCAACCGAAGGGGCCGTAGGCATGCAAATCAGGTCATTGGGCTGAAGGAACCGATTCATCGCGTCGCTGAACTCCTCCCGCCGGCGATGTGCCGGAACGATTTCCCTGCGATCCTGGTTCCTGGTCAATTCGAAGTTCAAACGAATCCTGGGACCGAAATCGGGATTCACGTGCTCGATCCAACTTCCCAGACAACTCCTGATTTCCGCCCATTGGAGCGCACAATACGTTTCGTACCAGATCTGAAGCGAGTCCCCTTCGTAATCCCCTACCATTTCCTTCAGCGATGTTCTCACCACGCGACTCGGAAATAGTCTCTCGAGCCCGGTCACGGAATGGCGCAATGCCTCCGTCACCTCTTCGTCGGAAGCGGCGAACGCATCTTCCAGGATACGGATGCACCCGACCTCGATTCTCTCCGGCACGTCACACGCGAGAAGAACCGATGCCGCTTTGACGAGCACATCCGCGTTCCCGGCCAGGATACCGACCGTGTCGAAACTCGGTGCCAGGGGATTGACACCGGCTACCGACACGACCCCATGTGACGGACGTATCCCAAAGATGCCGCAGTTGCTTGCCGGAACCCGGACCGACCCGCCGGTATCGGTCCCCAGAGCAAAGTCTGCCAAACCGCAGGCTACCGCGGAAGCGGAGCCGCTGGAAGAGCCGCCGGGAACTCTGTCGGGGGCTTTGGGATTCAGAGGGGTTCCATAGAAGTAGTTCTCCCCCACGAGGCTGAAGGCCAGTTCATCCGTTACGGTCTTGCCCACGAACTCCGCGCCGGAGGCAAGGAGTTGATCCACACACACCGCATTGGCCGCTGCAACGGGATGCGTGTCCCTCCAGGGTGGATTCCCACAAGAGGTCTTGTGCCCGGCAATGTCAATGAGATCTTTTGCTGCGAAGCGCAGGCCGTCCAGTACGCCCGATCCTGTTGCGGCAATGCTGAAGGACTCTACAAATGCTTTGGATTCCTCCATGGTATACGAAGATTTCATTGGGCTTACATTTTTGACAACTCATAGCATGAGCACATCCGACTCGCAGAAATCAAGGATGGCACAGTCCCGGAGATGAAAACCCAAAGCATGCCGGTCTGGTTCAAGAAAGAAGTGTGGGACAAACTGACTACCCTTTGAATCGCCGCGGTCGATTAACAGGGAGAAATTCTTCTAGATTTTGAGTTCTATCAGACCCGATTATCGTGAAATCGAGGGTACACCAAAGGTATTTGCCAAGTCAAGTCACGACCCAGCTCAACAGTCCCCCTGACGGAAACACAAATATGCTGTTTCCTCGGAACACTTTTCCAAAGACATTTGGCGGCGTACATTACAGGGGCGGTAGCTCGAATGAGCCACCGCCATCTTTGTTAAGTCAGACTGTTCCGACGATCTTTCCCTCCCGGTCAATCCATCCGAAGACTTCAACCCATTTCAGACCATTCCGTAGGCTCTCCCAAATCGACTCACTTCACGTAATAACCCGATGCAACCAAGGTGTCATCTCCCGGAACCCTCATGACAAATGTCCGCTTCATAGTCGGATCTTTTTCGCCGTGCCTCTTCCAGCGATATTCCACCCATCCCGAGCCCGGATCTTTGGCCACCTGGATCATTTCCTTACAAAACAGCTTGCCTTCTGAGTCCTTGAGATTCAATACATTCTTGCCAACCAACTTCCTGTTTGCCGACGTGGCCAGAACGTTCCCCGCGAAATCAAGCGAAATAACGTAAAAATGCTTCTTCTTAAACGGGCCTGCGCTCGCGTTCAGAAGCTTTAAGGTGTAGTCTTTTCCCTTTTCCTGAAATGCGGATGCCGCCTTCTCAACCAGTGACTTCACTTCTCTTGCTTCACCGGCGTACTTGCCGTGATCAATCTCCACCGCGGGCAGCGGTGAGCCTCCGCCTAATACGGCAATACTTAGTAGTGCCACCAAACACCAAATCCTCTGCATGGTTCTCCTTTCGCGGGCTAACCCGCTTGTTTCAACGCATACGACATTAGCGAATGTGACATGATTCCTCATCGAGACTGGAATAATGCACGCACGGTTGATATACCCAGTATGGTCCACGATTGAGGGCGGCGTCGGCCAATTACCCCATCAAGAGGGCAACCGGCTGTCTCCTTTTGGCATCGACACAAGATCGTCGGGAAATCCGAAGCGCCATGTAACACATTTCGTGCCATTCATCACATATTTGTTCAGATAGTTAACATACTGATATTCTGTAAATTATCTCCCTTCATGGAGAGGTGATCAGCTCTCGTGCGAGAGCAGAAGCATAAATTTGCGTCAATTCGGCGCATCTCGAGACGGTCAGCTGCTCCGCCTCATCTCAGAAGTCTCGAAAAATTAACATGTTGAGCGAAATCCACTCATTCATGGTTATCACTCATCGCCCGACCAAAACGTGTTATTTTCGCACAGTCTGTATCGTGCCCCGTCAAGGATCTCGTAGGAATCGCCAAGAATGGTGTCATAGATTTTCACGTTAGGACGGTGAAGGGGTGCGGATGCGATGGCACAAGGGCTCTTATAACGAGTGTCAGAGGAAAGAGCGATATTTCGAGTCTGGTTCCCGGGCTTTGAAAAAGGAGTTGCCCCTTAATCTCCCTCGGCGAAGAAGGGCTGGGTGACTTGCCTGGAGACGGGTGACCCACACGGATTTCGGACAACATTTATGGCATTCGCTGTGAATGTTGCCCCTACAACAAATCCAGAATCGTGTCGGAAATGATACCGAGCAACGAGGAAGGATATATTCCGAACCACAACACCAGCAGCACAAGACCTGCCAGGACCGCACCGCCTGTGAGCGACCTGTAAGGAGTCTCGCCGCCGCTTTCCTGAACCTCTGCCGGTGAAAGGTACAGGGTTATGAGTATCCTCAGGTAGTACGCCAGCCCAATCACGCTGTTGACGATCAGCATGGTTACCAACCACCAGAGATTCGATCCGAGACCCGCCTTCATGACAAAGAACTTCCCGATGAAGCCCGCTGTCAAGGGAATCCCGGCCAGAGAAAGGAGCATGCCGGTGAAGACCGCGCACAGCCAGGGCCGTTGTCGTGCGAGCCCTCGGTAATCGTCCAGCGATTCAGGTTCGCCGTCCCGGCCGGAGAGCACCGTGATGACCCCGAAGGCCCCCATTGTCGTCGCAATATAGGCAGTGAGATAGTAGCTCACCGCGGTGACTTGCTCCGGGCCGCTTGCCAAAAAGGCTACCAAGAGGTACCCGAAATGGGCAATGGACGAATAGGCCAAAATGCGCTTGATGTTGTTCTGAAACAGCGCGAGCAGGTTGCCGACAAACATTGACGCGGTCGCGATGATCGTGAAGAAAAGCAGCAGCGTTCCGGTATCGTGTATGGTCACTTCGGCGAAATACCTGAACAGGAGCGCAAACATGGCTCCCTTGGATACCGTTGCCAGGAAAGCCGTCACCGGAGCCGGCGCACCTTCGTACACATCGGGAATCCACATGTGAAACGGTACGAGCGACAGTTTGAACCCGATGCCGGTTAAGAGCATGCTCAGGCCGATCCCGGCCAGGGCTCCGGACGGTCCGGGAAGCGACATACTCATCTTTGAGAACTGCAAGGTCCCGGTTTTGAGGTAGATCAGCGCCATTCCGAAAACGAGGAAGGCATCGGAAGCCGCGGCCAATATCAGGTACTTGACTCCCGCTTCGATTGACTTGGGGCTCCTGCGCGGGTACGCGATCATGCCGTACAGCGACACGCTCATCGTCTCCAGGCCCAGCAGAAAGGAGGCAAAATGCCCCGCGGACACTAGAACCGATGCTCCCAGGGTCGCTATGAGAAGCAAGAGATAGTATTCTTCCCTGTCCTCTTCCCGCCGTTCGAGATAGCTGTACGACAGCAAGGCAACCGCAAAGCCTGCTGCGAATACCAGTCCCATGTAGAAAATCGAATACCCGTCGATGACCAGCAGTGCCGTTACCTTACGCGGCGCCGTGCTCGCGCACGCGGCCAAGGACACGAATGCAGATGACAATGCCGCGAGCGTGAGCACGAGCGTCGCGAGATGATTGCGGTAGAACGCGATCAGCAGCAACATCGCCACAACGGAGACGGCCATGACCAACATGGGCAACAGGGAATAGAGATTCATAGCATTCACGTGTAAGTACTCCCGGATGCGACACCGATCTTCGCCGTGAAGACGGCGGGCACAGCCCGCCCTACGGCCCCGATTTGTAGGGGCACCCCCCTGTGGGTGCCCTCAATGAATAACCTACGACCGCATGTTTCCTTCTCGGTGTGCCTATTCCGTATCCGTCTGCCATCCATGGTGTTGAAGGGTTGAACCATGCGGGCGGCCACAGGGGGCCGCCCCTACACCAATCCGTGTGCCCGGATACACCTGCTAACCCCCGGTACGCGAACCATCAACGCCGAGGACTTTCATCATGCGTTGTGGCTTGTCAACAGATCCAAGCCATGAATGTTCATCGGTAAACTCCCGATTGCAGGGCTGGGAACCGCGGAGCTGATGTCGGCCCGCCCTCTTCGTGGGAGATCCCATTCCGAGAATCCCACGACCTCTCCGTCACCGGAGAAGGATTAGCGCGAAGTAGGTCTGCCGGCACGAAAAGCCCCGTCAACTGATCCGACGAATGCAGGATCGCTTTCCGTTCACCGGCAGGCTCTTGATTCCCATGAATGCGCCCGGTTATGAAGTCCACCGCGGGCTGAGTCGCATTGATCACCGGCTGTGGGAAAAGTCCCAACCACAACAGAACCGCGGCCATGACTCCGAGCAGAGCCATTTCTCGGGCCGATAAGTCAGCGGGCTTCAATTGGCCCCGGTTTTCTCCGAAAAACGTTCGCAGCATGAGCCACAACGCGTAAATGACGGCCAGGATGAGCCCTCCTGCGGCAAACAGCGTCAGCCACACGTTTGTCCTGAACGCGCCCGCCAGAACAAGGAACTCGCCGACAAAATTACCGAGACCCGGAAGACCCAGGGTCGCGAGAACAAAGATCAGCGCCATGGCTCCCATCTTCGGCGCGCTTGCCCACAATCCCCCCATGCGGTCCGTTTCACGGGTACCAATCCGTTCCTGCAGCAGTCCAACAAGAATGAAAAGCGCGGCGATACTGAACCCGTGAGCCAACATCTCCACCACCGAACCCGGCAGCGAATATCCGTTCAAAGCAAAAATCCCCAGCAGCACGAAGCCCAAGTGACTGACGCTGCTGTAAGCAACGAGCCGTTTCACATCGGTTTGCGCAAACGCGAGCACCGCTCCGTAGATGATTCCCACGACGGCCAAGAACATGGCGATTGGGGCGAAGAGCGCAACCGCGTCGGGGAAGAGGGGCAACACAAACCGTAACAACCCGTATCCCGCGGTCTTGGACAAGACACCGGCGAGAATCACACTCCCTGCGGTGGGAGCCGCTACATACGTGTCCGGCGCCCACACGTGCAGTGGAAACATGGGCAGCTTCACGGCAAAGGCCGCAAAGAACCCGAGCATCAACAGCATGGTAACGGGTGCTCCCAACCTTGTTCCCATAAGTTCGACGTAGTCGAAGGTATAGGTGCCGGTACTCCAACCGTGGACAAAGTACAGTCCCAGAATGGCCATGAGCATGAGCAGACCGCCGGCCTGGGTGAAGATGAAGAACTTGATCGCGGCGTACACCTTCCTGCCGGTTCCCCATATGCCTATGAGAAGATACATGGGAACGAGCATCACTTCCCAGAAGAAGTAGAAGAGCACCAGATCCAGCGCCAGAAACACTCCGGTGACACCGGCCAGGGCGGACATGAGTATGAAATGGAAGAAGCCGACGCGATCTTGGATTTCATTCCACGAACTGATCACCGCGGCAATACCCAGAATCATGGTGAGCGAGACCATGAGCAGGCTCAGGCCGTCCATGGCGAGATGAAATCCGACGCCGACCTCCGGAATCCACGGTAACTTGACGTCAACAAACCACTGCGTTGCATGAGGAACGGTGAGGTACCGAACCCATAGCGTACCGACGAGCGCGCATTCCACGCCGAGCGCGGCGAGAGATATCCAGCGCGGTGAACGTTTTCCGCCGCCGGCCAACCAGGCCGCGAGTCCTCCGATGAAAGGAACAACGATCAGACCTATCAGTGTCATGACAACACCATAATCGCGATGGTCACCACCGCGCCGATAACGATGCCCACCGCGTAGTGGCGAACTCTGCCGGTCTGGGAGGCGCCCAAAATGATGCTACAGACCTGCGCAAAGCCGGCAACACCCCGGTAAACGAGATCCGTGAAATCGTGCCTGTTCCATGTCGCGATCCTTACAAAGGATTTCACGAACAGCCAATGGTACGCCCGGTCGAATCCACACGCGGCAAAGGAACAACGGTGCAGTACAGCCCCGAGAGGATTGTTGGTCAGTGCCTGCGCCAGACCGGGTTTCTTGAGGAAGAACAGATAGGCTAGGTAAATACCGCTCACCGAAACTACGCCGGAAATCACGAGAAGAATATTCTCGAATCTTGCGGAAACGTTGCCTTCGGTCATTGCCGGTAGGGATGCACTCAGAAAACCGGAAAAAAACGCGACGTTTCCCAGTACGCCGGGAGTCTGAATCAAGCCGATCCCCAAGGACAACAGCGCCAGGACCGCCAAAGGAATCATCATGGCGGTTCCCGGGAAGCGGTCAATGCGGGATTTTGCCTTACCGTAGAACGTGAGGAACACCATCCGAAATGTGTAGAGCGAGGTCAACAGGGCTCCGATCAGACCGCCGAGCCAGAGCCATGGCCCTCCCAGCGTAGAGGACCATGAAGCCCACAGGATTTCGTCTTTGCTGTAGAATCCTGCGGTGACCAAAGGTAAGGCCGCCAATGACGCGGCGCCTATGAGAAACGTGTAAAAGGTAAAAGGAATCTGCCGTCGCAAGCCCCCCATTTTGAACATGTTCTGTTCATGATGCAGTCCCAGGATGATTACACCGCATGCCAGGAACAGGAGGGCCTTGAAACAGGCATGAGTCACCATATGAAACAGAGCCGCGGACCACGCCCCAACGCCGAGTGCGAGGAACATGTATCCTATCTGGCTGATGGTTGAATACGCGAGAACCCGCTTGATGTCCGATTGGGCCAGAGCGCTGAATCCGGCAACCAGCAGGGTCGCGCAGCCGATGACCGCCACAGCGTACTGTACCATGGGAGCGAGAGTGAACAGCACGTGCATACGAGCAATAAGGTACACTCCCGCGGTGACCATTGTGGCTGCATGTATCAGCGCACTCACCGGAGTAGGACCGGCCATGGCGTCGGGTAACCAGGTATGGAGCGGAATCTGGGCGGACTTTCCCAGTGCGCCGATGAGGAGTAAGCCCGCGGCGGCTACCGCGAGTTTCGACCCCACCGGCCACAGCAGCACTGCTCGCTCGGTCAATTCCTGGATCTGGAGGGTCCCCAGATTTGCCAGGATCAAGAAGAGCCCGAATGCCATGGCGGCGTCACCGACACGGGTAACCAGAAACGCCTTCACGGCCGCCTTGGCCCGAACCGGTTCCTTGTACCAGAACCCGATGAGGAGGTAGCTGCACAAGCCTACCCCTTCCCAACCAAGGTAGAGCAACAGGAGGTTGTCCGCCAACACCAGCGTAAGCATGGACCCCAAGAAGAGATTCATGTACGCAAAAAACCGGCAATAGCTCTCATCGTCCGCCATGAATTCCGCGGAGTACAAATGGATGAGAAATCCGACAATGCTTACATTGAGAACCATGACGAGTGATATGGGATCAAGGTAGAGCGCGATTTCCGGCGTGAACCCGTTCAATGAGATCCATGTCCACAGGGTCTGCCTGAAGAAATCGTCGGGCGGAGGCGAGACGACAAAGCGGCCGGCCGTCAGCACGGCGAGGATTGCCGCAGCTCCCACGGATCCCACACCCACGGCGGCCGTCAGAGATCGTGGAAAGCGTGAGCCGATTGTCGCAAGCAACACGAATCCGGCGAACGGCAGTGCGGGAATCAACCAAAGGAGGTCGTACATCTCACCCTCGCATCTTGTCGGCGGCATCCACATCCAGGGTCTTGAAACTGTGGAAGAACTGAATGACCAAAGCCAGCCCGACAGCCACTTCCGCGGCGGCCATGGTCAGTATGAAGATCATCATGATCTGGCCGTCGGGCTTTCTCAGTGCCGCACCTGCAGTCACGAACGCCAGTCCCGCTGCGTTGAGCATAATCTCCACACAGAGAAGCATCATCAGGATATTTCGGCGGACGAGGAGTCCCATCAACCCTATGGAGAAGAGGATACCTGCCAAAAGAAGCCCATGTTCAACCGGAACCGAAGCCATCACTACTCCTCCTCCCATTTGGAGCCTACCCTCTTGACCCGGCGACCAAGGTGGTACGCCCCGACAAGCCCGGCCAACAGGAGCATGGAGGCCAATTCGACCCCCACGATATAGGGACCGAACAGTTCAATGCCCACCATTTTCGGTGACACCTCGGCCGTCCCGGCCAAGCGGCCGCCGGTCCAAGCAAGAACGTACACCATCTCCGCCAGGAGAATTCCGGAAAGGACTGCCGGTCCAACCCAGGTCTTGGGATCATGCCACCGCTTTTCCTGCATCGCGGTCTGCGGCCCGAGATTGAACATCATGACCACGAATACGAAAAGCACCATAATGGCGCCTGCGTAGATGATGATTTCCACGGCCGCGATGAATGGAGCCCCCAGCACGAAGAAGACAATCGCCACGGAGAGAAAAGACACAATGAGGTAGAGCAGCGCGTGGACCACATTCATTCGGGTGACGGCCATCAGGGTTGAAACAACCGCCACGGCCGCGCTTATGTAGAAGACGGTGTTCATGGAGTAACTCCGGGAGACACAATACTGTTAAGGCATCAGGTCGTGGATATCCACGGGGGGGGCCTCGTTCTCCCCCTCGCCTTTGTCCTTTCCTCGGATAGCCGTACCCGCCGAGCGATAGAAGTTATAGTCGGGATACTTACCGGGACCGCTGATCAGCAAATCTTCCTTTTCGTACACAAGCATCCGACGATCATATTCGCTCATCTCAAAATCAGGAATCAGCTGGATTGAACAGGTCGGACACGCCTCCTCGCAGAAGCCGCAAAAGATGCATCGGGAGAAGTTGATGCGGAAGAATTCAGCGTACCGCCTGCCCTCTTCCGTCTCGGCGGCTTGCAGGGAGATACAGTCCGTCGGGCACACGGCTGCACAGAGATTGCAGGCAACACAGCGCTCCTCACCGTCGGGATCGCGCGACAATATGATGCGACCTCGATAGCGAGGGGCCAGGTAGGGCTTTTCTTCGGGGTACAACACGGTTTCGCGTCTGTGAAACGCGTGCAGGAACACCGTCCATATGCCTTTGATCAAGTCGAGCATGGAAACACCTTGGTCTTACGACCTCGTTGGAGCTATTCTTCTGCGGCAGTTCTCGAAAGTTCTCACGAATTGGCATCCTGGGAGAGAGTGTCTCAATACCGTCAGTTCGAAGAGAATGGTGTCACGATGAAGTGGGTTCCAATCAAAATCCCCCCTGCCCCCCTTTGCCAAAGGGGGGTAAGAGCCAGTCCCCCCCTTTAGTAAAGGGGGGTTAGGGGGGATTTCCTTCGATATGCCGAGCAATCGTGCCACCATCTACATCATCCACCGACTTCTGAGACAGTTTCGGAAAGCCTGCCCTACGACGGGGACTCTCCCTGAATCCGGCGATTATTGTCGAAAACTGCTCCAACCATCATCCCAATGCCAGCACGATTCCGCCGGTCACAACGAGATTAAGGAGTGCCAGCGGAAGCATCACCTTCCAACCGAAGGCCATGAGCTGGTCGTACCGAGGCCGGGGCAACGCGGCCCGCACCAGGATAAACAAACCGATAAACGCAAAGGTCTTGATCAGGAACCAGACCACAGGCGGAAGCACCGGTCCCAGCCATCCGCCGAAGAATAGGGTCACCGTCAGTGCCGAGATCAACGTGATCCCAAGGTACTCCCCGACGAAAAACATGCCGAACTTCATACCCGAGTACTCGGTGTGGTACCCCGCCACGAGTTCGGCTTCAGCTTCCGGCAAATCGAACGGTATCCGATGAGTCTCGGCAAAACCCGCAATGAGAAAGATCACGAAGCCGAGAACCTGGGGGATACAGAACCACAGACCCCTCTGAGCCTCCACGATCTTCTGCAGATTGAACGTGCCGGCGAGTATGACCACTCCCATGACCGACAACCCCATAAACACTTCGTAGCTCAACATCTGCGCAGCGGCCCGTAAGGCTCCCATCAGAGAGTATTTGTTATTGGACGACCATCCTGCCAATGCGAGGCTGTACACGCCCAGTGAAGACATGGCAAGGAAAAACAACAGTCCGATATTGAGGTTGACCACTTCTATGATCGGGGAGAATGGGATCACGGCAAAGGACATGAGAACCGTAACGAAGACGATCGCCGGCGCTATGACAAAAACCGGTCGGTCGGCGAACGGTGGAATCCAATCCTCCTTGCCGAGAATCTTAATCATATCTGCAAGGACCTGCATCGTGCCGAACGGTCCGGTTCTGTTCGGACCATACCGATCCTGCCAAAGAGCGAGGAGACGTCGTTCGACGTAAATGAGTCCCGCGGCTATGGCCAACGCGCCCACCAGGACGACCAGTATGGTTAAAAGCGATCCCATGATGTGGTACATGACGGACCTTTTGTATTACGGCGGCGTGGAGCAGATCTCGGGCCTGTTCGGGCCCGGCACGCCCCCTATCCTATCGCACTTCGGTAACGCCGGTAGCTGCCTCTTGTCTTGCCCATGGTCCGGCAGAGACGCCGGGCCTCTACCGCGCTTCAGTAGGACCGGCATCCTGCCGGTCCCGTTTCAAAAAGACCACGGCCACCGTAGGGGCACCCTCCTGTGGGTGCCCAGGGCAGGCACAGGGAAAGTGTCTCATAACCCGGGGAGCAGCAGAGATCGTGGCACGATTCACCTCGATCCGAGAGTTTTGAGACAGTTTCCAGGGACCTGCCCCTACAGATTTCTCGTTCCCAGGCTCCTGCCTGGGAATGCCTATCTTCCGGGCTCTGCCCGGCCTCGGGAAAGGCGACTGCCCTTGGTCCCGCACTATGCGGGCTCTAACCTATTCGTTTCCAGTCCGCAGCCTCCAGAGCAAAGTTCTCCGGGCACTGAGGCCCGGGCTACTGGAAACAGAGCGGTGCCTTGAATCACCTCTGTGGAGCGGGCGTCTCTGCCCGTCATCTTCCGGGGCGGGCGTCCCTGCCCGCCTACCCTGCGGCACGCAGGGTCATTTGACCGGCAAGATGCCGGTCCTACTATTCAGGCGACACCACACTTGTGAAGTGCGGCCCTAACCAACTCTCATTGCTCACTCCCGCGTCACGCTTCCCCACGCGGGCAACCGAACGTAGCGGACTCCGGATAATCCGACCGCCAATCCTGCAACCCCTGTTGGGATGGAAGCGGTTACCTTGACCTCCAGATCCTGCGAGATTGCTCCGACTAGGAGTCGTACGTGGTGCCCGTTTCGCACGCCGGCACGTTCCGCGTCCTTCGGATTCATAGCCACGTACGGCGATGGTGACCTTTCAGTGATGCCGGGAGTGAGAACACTCAGTTCCTCGGACCCGAATATGTGATACAACGCGACAATCATCAAGTCGTTCTCTCGCGGTTCAAAGGGACCCGGTATCTCCTCGAAATAGGCGGGCGTTTGTTCCTCACCGGGCTCGATGAGTCGTAACCCGGGATCGCCGCCTCTCAGGGGACCTCCGACCTCGGTCTGAAATTTGTTCACCGACTGTACGGAGTTCCAACCGGGAGCCCAAAACCGACTAATTAGAGACGCAGGCGGTTGCCCTTGATAGCCCTCCATGGAGAAGGCCAAGGCGGAGTCCCCGTCTTCGGGCGGTTTGGGTTCATGCACACTCACATTGGCCCGCATGCCGGTCCGTCCACTGAACCTGTGTGACTGGCGGGGAATCTTCATGCCATGGGAGCGGAAATGTGACGGAGGGGCAACATCCTTCACTCGTGCCAGAGCTGGAATTGCCGCGGCCATATCGTCGATCGTATCATCCAGCGATTGCCAATGGCCGACGTCGTTCCTCCCCGCCTGGATCATGATATCCCGTAGCCGGCGCCAACTCTCGGTAACATCGCCCGAGGGGCCGATCACCTGAAAGAATCGTTGAGCACGACCTTCGTTGTTGACCAACGTGCCGGACGAGTCCGCAAAGGTACCGGCCGGGAGAACGACATCCGCTTCCGAAGTGGATCTCGTGACGAGATGGTCCACCACCACGACGTTCTTCACCGCCTTGAAAAAAACCTTCAACGACTCTTCATCCGAGCGGCGGTACAGGTCGTTCTCGAGGATGATCACCGTATCCGCCCTTCCCTGTCGAACCTCCTCGAAGGCCTCGGAAAGCTTCCGCACTCCCATTAATCCCAGACCGAGGCTGTTGCATTCCGGAACGACCAGGGAAATCCGGGAATCCAGGCCGTTGCTTCTCAGCGCCCATGCGACATTGGCCGCCGCATGAATAACCGATTCGCTTCCGCAAGACGTGCCCGATACGACCAGCGGCATCTTCGCGGAACTCAGTGCATCGGCAATTCTCCGGGCCAAGACACGCATATCATCCGATAGGTCCGGAGGCATGGGAGATCCGGAATCCAGTTCATGGGCAACGGCGAAGCCGAGCCGAGCCAGATCGTCCGGCGCGCCGCGGTAGGTCTCCGTCGCTACGTCGTCAAGTTTGCTTGCCGCCGGTGCGGCAATGTACAGCGGTCCGGTCTCCACATCCTCGACAACCATGCGGACGGCGAGGTCGTTCCATCTCGGCACGTGGAGGGAGTCAACGTGGTCCATGGGTTTCCGACGTACGGATTGCCTTACCGCCAGTGCAATCATGGGTGCGGTGTTGGTCAAGTCTTCTCCCAGGACCAGCACGGCGTCCGCCCTTTCCATCTCGGCCAATGAAGACGATCGTGAAGCCGGATGTTCAAGCACCTCCAGGACCGCTGAAACGAGTCGGGTGTCCGCGTCGGACATGCCCGAATAGAAGCGATCCGGTCCAACCAGCGTCCGCAAAGCAAAATTCGCCTCCAATGAAGCCCGAGGCGATCCGATCCCGATAACGCCGGATGCGTTTTCCAAAATGCTCCCCACGTGCTGCAACGCGGTCTTTACGGTCACCGCCTCCGCGGTCTCAAGTGGTTGCCCTCTGCGTCGACTAATGAAAGGCTTCCGAACGCGCTTATCTCCGTTCACAAATTCATAGCCGAACCGGCCGCGATCACACAGGAAATAGCGGTTCACTTCACCGTTGTACCGATTGCGAATCCGCCTGAGTATTCCGTATCGATCTCCGGGGAGGGTATTGCAGCCCACCGAACAGTTCACGCAGATCGACGGAGCGGTTTGCAGATCCCATGCCCTCACGGGGTGTTTTCTCTGGGTCTTGTCCGTGAACACACCGGTTGGGCAGACTTCCACGAGGTTACCGGCGAACTCACTCTCCAGGATTCCTTCCTCGAAACGTCCGAAATACAGGCGGTTGTGTATTCCGAAAACGTTGAGGTCCCGTCCCCCGGCATAATCATGATAGAACCGCACACATCGGTAGCATTGAATGCACCGATTCATCTCATGATTGAGAAAAGGCCCCAGGTACTGATTCCGGTAGGTTCGCTTCTTGAAACGGCTCGTCCTGCGGACATGCCCGGTCATGACGGTCATGTCCTGCAGGTGGCATTCGCCCCCTTCATCACAAACCGGACAGTCGTGGGGATGGTTCAACATGAGGAACTCGATAATGTTTGCGCGAAACTCTTTTACTTCAGGATCGTCGATCGAGATCCGCGTCCCGTCAACGGCAGGGGTGACGCACGACATGACGATCCGGCCCCGGGAATCATTCTCATCCCTGTACTGCTTGACGGCACACATGCGACAAGCCCCCACCGAGTTGAGGGCCGGATGCCAACAGAAATACGGAATGTCGAATCCCAGAGAGAGGCATGCCGTGAGCAGGTTTTGCCCGTCTGCAACATCATAGGGTTCGTTATCTATATAGATCACGGCCATCCGTCATCTCCACGGACATCGCTTTTCCTCGATATGCCGTTCGAAATCCTTTCGGAAATACTTGAGCGCGCTCCGTAAGGGTGCCATGGCTCCCGGAGCCAACGCGCAGAACGTGTGTCCGGGACCCAGCAACTTGGCATTGAGATCCAACCTTTCCAGATCCTCCGGCCTCCCTTGCCCTTCCTCGACGGCTTCCAAGATTTTCGCGGTCCACGGCAAGCCTTCTCGACACGGTGTGCACCAACCACAAGATTCTCCGGCAAAGAAGCGGGCAAGATTATGCATCATCCCCACCGGGCATGTTTTGTTATCGAGGACAATGATCGTACCGGTCCCCAAGCGACTTCCCGCTCTTCTCACCGAGTCGAAATCCATGGGCACGTCCAGATGCTCTTCAATGAGAAACTCGGTTGACGCGCCTCCCGGCAAGACCCCTCGCAGTTTAAGCCCGTCTCTCATGCCTCCTGCATGTTCTTCCAGGATTTCACGCAGGGGCGTCCCCATGGGTAGTTCCCAGGTTCCCGGTCGCTTCACTTTTCCGCTGACGCCATAGATCTTTGTGCCGGAGTCCTCGGTCAGCCCCAGGCTTTTGAACCATTCGGCGCCGTTATTGATGATGTGCGGAACACAACAGAGCGTCTCCACGTTGTTGACGTCGGTCGGTTCACCCCAGAGACCTGCTTCGGTCTGGTGAGGAGTCTTTGCCCTGGGATTGCCTCGGTAGCCCTCCAGAGCGTTGGTCAACGCGGAGGCCTCGCCACAAATGTACCGACCCGCACTGACATGGAGGTACAATTCAAGACTGTAATCCGAGCCGCGAATGTTCTTCCCGAGATAGTTCTTCTCATACGCTTCGGCAATGGCTTGCCGCAGGAGTTTCGCGGCTACGGTATAGGCGCGGCGCAGAAAGATAAACGCCGCTTCCGCCTGGATGGCGTACGATGCCAAGATAATTCCTTCGATGAGTTGGTGCGGGTCTCCCTCCAGGAGGACGCGATCCTTGAAGGTTCCGGGTTCCATCTCGTCCGCGTCACAAATGAGATACTTGTGGCGGGGAGCTTCCGGTCCCATGGGAACCCCTGCCCACTTTCTACCCGCAGGAAATCCCGCGCCTCCTCGACCTCGAAGATTGGAGTCCCTCACCACGATGCCCACTTCCCTGGGCGTCATCTTCCCGACAGCCTTCTTCAGAGCCTCATAGCCGCCGGCCTTCTCGTACTGCCCGAGATTCGGAGGCTGATGCCCCGATCGGATATTCCTGGTGAGCGGCTTGTCCATCCTCACGGCTCCCTACACGTAAGTGTCAAGAATCGAGTCAATCTTGTCCGTCGTCAGATCCCCGTAGGTGTCTTCATCGATCATTATGGCAGGCGCGTGGTCACACGTGCCGAGACATTGAATGACGACCAAGGTAAACCTGTTGTCCGGGGTCGTTTGCCCGGGTTTAATGCCGAGACGTCTGCTCAAATACTTGAGGATGTCGTCATGCCCCATCATCCAACATGTCACGCTGTCGCACACCATGATCACGTGCCTTCCGACGGGCTTCCTGAAGATATGGTTGTAGAAGGTTGCCACGGAATCAACTTCCGAGGGGCTCATATTCAGGAAATCGGCTATCTCGCGGATACCATCGTCCGACACCCACCCCTCACGATTCTGGATGATCGTCAAGGCGTCTATACAGGCTGCTTTTCTCCGTCCCGAGATCTCGATTGTCCTTTCGATCTCGTTTTTCATTTCTTCGGTGAGCATGCTTGCATCCCGGTGACTCTTACTTCTTACCGGCAGGGACGCCGGTCCTACTGTTACCGGCAGCGACGGCCGGTGCCGTTAGCGGTCCGAATCCGCCATTACATAGTCAATGCTTCCGAGGATTACCACCAGGTCGGCAATCGTCAGGCCGCGGGCCATGAAAGGCACCATCTGCAAATGGGCAAATGATGGAGTCCTGATACGGGTACGATACGACATCGCGCTGCCGTCGCCGATCAGGTAGTACCCGGTATTGCCCTTGGTGGCCTCGACTGCACTGAAAGCTTCGCCGGCCGGAATCACCGGCCCCCAGGCGACACCCGAAAAATGGGCAATGAGAGTCTCTATATCGTGTAAGGAGCGCTCCTTGCGAGGGGGCGTCGTCAACGGATGGTCGGATTTGTAATGCCCTTCCGGCATGTTCTCCAGACATTGCTCTATGATCCGGAGGCTTTGCCGAATCTCCTCCACATGCACACGTGCACGGTCGTAGCTGTCGCCGTGTTGCCCGGTCGGCACGTCGAACTCGAACTGATCGTAACCGGAATAGGGTCGCTTCTTGCGGACGTCCCACTCCAGTCCGCAAGCTCTCAAACCGGCTCCCGTAACTCCCCGGTCAATCGCTTCGGCCGGCGTGTACGCCCCGATGCCGACGGTCCGGGCCTTGAAGATCGGATTGGCCATGACCACTTTTTCATACTCGGACAGTCTCCCCGGGAGGTAAGCGAGGAAGTCTTTTATCATGTCATCCCAACCCCTAGGCAGATCGTGAGCCACACCGCCGATGCGAAACCAGCTCGGGTGCATTCGACCTCCGCAAATGGCCTGAACGATCTTGAAGACTCGCTCCCGGTCGTTGAACATGTAAAAGACGGGCGACATTGCACCCGTATCGGCTGCAAACGTCCCGTAGAAGACAAGATGACTTGCGATCCGGAACAGCTCCGCCATCATGACTCGAATGACCTTCACTCGGTCGGGAACCTCGATTCCGGCCAACTGCTCGACGGCCAAGACATAGGGAAAGTTGTTCAGCACCCCGCTGAGATAGTCGATACGATCCGTATAGGGGATAAACGTGTGCCACGTCTGCCGTTCCCCCATTTTCTCGGCTCCTCGATGGTGGAATCCTATGTCCGCCGCGGCATCGACTATTTCCTCGCCGTCCATCTTGAGGATCATGCGAAACAAACCGTGGGTCGAGGGATGATTGGGACCCACATTGAGAAACATGAATTCCGTTTCGTCGCCGGTGGATTTCATGCCCCACTCTTCCGGTCGGAACTGCAGAGCTTCCTCTTCGGCGGCGGTCTCGTCCTCGGAGATCGTGTAAGGCCCCATCTCCGTGGCACGGGCCGGGTATTCCTTGCGGAGCGGATGCCCTTCCCATGTCGGAGGCAGCAGTATCCGCCTCAAGCGAGGGTGCCCTTGAAAGGTTATGCCGAACATGTCCCATACTTCCCGCTCGTACCAATTTGCCGAGGGCCATAGGTCAACGATGGTTGGGAATGTGGGAGATTCGCCTTTCAGCGGAACCTTAATTCGAATGTCCCGGTTGCGGTCGTATGAGAGGAGATGATAGACAAGGGTAAAATCGGATTCAGGTTGCCCTCTGCGGTTATTTCTCAGGCGTTCGTCTATGCCGGTCAGATCGTACAGCATGCGGTAGGGTCGTACGATCCCGAGTTTAAGGTATTCCAGCACCTCTCGGAGCCGCTTGCCCTCAATCCACACCGTGGGTATCCCGTCACGCGTCGGCTGAACGGACAAGACCGCAGTCTCAAACCTGCTCCGGAGTTCCCGAACTATGTCCGTTTCGTTGCTCATGGATTATGGCTCGGAGCTGCTAACAAGCCGGAACTAATCATGAAAGTCCTCGGCGTTGACGGGCACTACGGGACGGAACCCGGAGTGCCTGAACCGTAGGGGTCCCGCGCTGAACGCGGGATGCCTCGCCTGGGCACCCACGGGGGGGCGCCCCTACAAATCAGAATCGTAGGGCAGGCTATGGCCGCCGTCCTCGCGGGCTCAGACCTCGTCCGGAGACCGGAGTTCACGCATCTTCCTTCTCTCTTCCCGTTTCCTGTCGCGCATTGAAGGCATCGGCTCCCGGACCGTACCCTGGGAGCCCGCAACCCAGCTCAGGGGCCGTTTCTCCGTCCCGACGGCCTGTTGAAGCATCATCAGCCCTTCGATGAGCGCCTCCGGCCTCGGGGGACACCCGGGCACATATACGTCCACGGGTAGAATCTTGTCCACCCCCTGAACCACGCTGTAAATGTCGTACATCCCGCCGGAGTTCGCGCACGATCCCACTGATATGACCCACTTGGGAGCCATCATCTGTTGATAGATGCGTTTCAGTACAGGTACCATCTTGATGAACAACGTACCTGCTATCACGATGACGTCCGCCTGTCGGGGACTTGCTCTGATGACTTCCGAACCGAAGCGGGCCAGATCGAATCTGCTTGTGAGGCTTGTCGCCATCTCGACGTAGCAACATGACAGCCCGAAATTGCAGGGCCACAACGAGTGTTTCCTGCCCCAGGCAAGCAAGTCCTGCAGCCTGGAAAGCAACACCCCATTGCTTACCGCCTGCTCGACTGAGCCGATACTCACTCTCTCCGTATTCTCACCGGGTTTGGACGTGGACCAGAGCATTTTTTCCTGGGAACGCCTCCCGGTTATGTTTCCGGGTCGGGCGGATGTGTGGAGAAGAAGTGCCTCGTCTTCTCGTAATTAGTTGGTAATCTTATTGGTAAGTTCGGTCACGTGTTGTATCCTCGTTCGTCGTCCGGCGAGTTGAAACGAAAGATTCCTGCCACGGAGGCCCAGGCTACGAAAGACCTTTTCGTGGCTCACTCATCAACGTGGGGCGAAGAATTTCTTTACGCCTGCCCTACTCCCTCACGGCGTTCGTGCTCCGTATTGGTCCGTTGTGCCTCATGTGGGCAGGCACAGGGGCCTGCCCCTACAAATCAGCATCGGTATCACAGGCCTCCCCGAGTTCCGCGGGGAGACGGCGAGCACAGCCCGCCGTTCAGTTTGCTTAGAGTACCTACGTGCCTCGTTCTTGCTGCTTCTCGGTTCGTAATTCCAGAGCACCCAACCGCCACAGGTACACGAGCCCGGCCAACAAGACCCCAATGAATACAAGGATCTCGAAGTATCCCATCCACCCGACCTCACGAAAAGACACGGCCCATGAAAAGATGAAGAGAGCCTCCAGATCGAATACAACAAAAAACACGGCTATAAGATAAAATTTGACGTCGAACCGCACTCGAGCGGAACCGGTGACCTTGATACCCGACTCGAAGGGTTGTCCGGTGGTACGTTCTCTGTGCCGCTCGCCGAGAAAATGGGATAGACCGAGCATCACACCTGCGAGTGCAACGACCGCGATAAAGAAGACGGCCAGGGGCCATAGAGATGTAGTGCCCACTACATTACCTCTTGAACGGGATGAAGCGGCCGCCCTTCAACAAAATGTTGAGCGGCTACCGTTCTTACTCAGCCGATATTATCAAATCGTTAGGAATTACATGCCGAGGTCCGTGCCTGAAACCCACAGGATCGATCATTCGAAGCTTTCAATGCGTCAAGCGTGGCACGTTCCACGGCTTCTGTCAAGACTGCCCTTCCATAGCAATTCTCGAAAGTCCTCATTGATCGGCAGGCCGGTAAGCCTGCCCCTGCGATAACAATCGCGGCGATCTTATTACTCGCAAAGACATTCCCGCTACTTGTCATTGCTTCCCTCGGCTCGTCATGCAAGGGCTTTCAAAGCGTTGTTCATTGCAGCCAAAAGAAGAGTCACGTTTTCGGGACGGCTGTTGTACCCCATCAAGCCGATTCGCCAAACCTTGCCGGCAAGTTGCCCGAGCCCCGCCGCGATCTCGATGTTGTAAGTGTCCCGCAGGTAGGCGCTCAACGCCTTGCTGTCAACACCGTCCGGCACCAAAGCGGTCGTGAGACTTGGGAGACGAAATTCCTTGTCAACATGGCATCCTATTCCCAGATCCGAAAGGCCTTCCCAGAGCAGTTCGGCGGTGGACCGGTGTCTTTCCCACCTCTGTTCGAGGCCCTCTTCCGCGATTAAGCACAGGGCCTCTCGGAATCCGTAGATCATGTTGATGGGTGCGGTATGGTGGTACGTTCTCTCGCTGCCCCAATATTTCCCAATGAGACTCATGTCCAGGTACCAGTTGGCAACCTTGGATTTGCGTGCGTTGAGCTTTTTCAAGGCCCGTTCACCAAACGTCAACGGCGATGCGCCGGGGGGACAACTTATGCATTTCTGTGCCCCGCTGTAAGCCATGTCCACGTGCCATCGGTCAAGGAATACCGGCACGCCTCCAAGACTCGTAACCGTGTCCAGCAACAGCAGGCACTCAAACTCCCGACACAATTTTCCGATACCGTCCATGGGCTGCAACGCGCCGGTGGAAGTTTCCGCGTGCACCAGTCCGAGTATGACCGGACGATGGGTCTTGAGCCCCTCGGCTATCTCTTCCCTGCTGAAAACCTCGCCCCACGGCTTTTCCAGGCGACGGACATCCGCGCCGTACCGCGAAGCCATGTCGCACAAACGCTCTCCAAAGTAACCATTGACGCCAATGAGTACGATGTCGCCCGGCTCGACACAGTTGGCCAGGGCGGCCTCCATTGCGGCACTCCCCGTACCACTGACGGGAATGGTGAACCGGTTGTCGGTCTGCCAGACATATCGCAGAAGCTCCTGCGTCTCATTCATGACTTCCAAGAAGGCCGGATCCAGATGCCCTACCTCGTTCATGGCAAGTGCCTGGCGGACTCTCGGGTGCACATTGGACGGTCCCGGGCCGAGCAGCAACCGGGGCGGCATGTCCAGTTGAGAAACCTGTTTTCTGTGGGTATCGTCGACTTTTTGGGATCTTGTACTCATGAGGCAGCCTCTTTGGTTTTCTGGTGCGGAATCTCAGTGCCCGGATTCATGAACTCGGTCACTCAGTTCCGATCGGTTGGGATTGCTTGGTTCCCCGTTCCTCACGCGACTCGCGCCGGGACGGTGCGGGGTATCGCTTCCCTGCGGTCTTCCCGGGGAAGACGGCACAGGATATGTGACCGAACCTATGAATCAGGATACTGAGGTTACCAAATTCACGATAGATAATAGGGAATCACGGAAGAGATTTCAACTCTTTCCCCACCTGCAGATTCGGACTCGTTGACACGGTTGCCGTTCCTATGGATACTGAATTTTCTCATCGACCAATGGTCTGCATGGTGTGTGGGTACGCCGAATGATCGAGATCGGACAGTTCGAAGAAATAACGCAAATCAGAATGAGCGGGACGGCAAACGGCAATCACCGGTATTGGGTTTCCGCCTATCTTCTCGACGGACTGCTCATTGACACAGGCTCGGTCAACAATGCCCAAGGACTGGCGACGGTTCTCGATTCACGCAAGCTGGAGGTGGTTGTCAACACCCACTATCACGAGGATCACGTAGGCGGTAATGAGCTTATCAAGAAACGATTCGGAGTTGAAATACTGGCTCATCCCGACTCGGTGCCTTTGATCGAAAAGCCTCCCGTCCCGCCTCCTTACAGAGAGAGCATATGGGGGACTCCCCGACCTTGCCAAGTCTCTCCGGCCCCGCGAAAAATCGACACCGGTCGCTACACCTTTGACGTGATCCATACCCCGGGCCACTGTCGAGGACACGTCGCGTTGGTGGAAAGAAACATGGGCTGGTGCTTTTCCGGAGACCTCTATGTCGGCAAATCGGTCAGAGTCTGCGGCCCGGAAGCCGACACGCGCGAACTGGTGCGATCCATGAACGCTCTTCTCGGGCTGGAAACGGACAGGCTGGTGCTCTTCACCGCTCTGAGGATCATCGAGCGGGACGGTCAACGCGCACTCCGGTCCTGCATCCGGAACTTAGAGGAGACATCCCGACGGGCACAAGGTCTCTACCGGGAAGGCCTCACCGTGGAAAGCATAGTGGACGAATTGTGGGGAGGGGAAAGCATCTTCAACCGGTTAACGAACGGACAGTATTCGTCGGCCAATCTGGTCGGCCGCCTCCTCTCGGCGGCCGGCTTTGAGGATGTCCGTTCTCGCATGGGGAAGGAGAAAACATGAGTCCTCTGGTCATAGATCAGGACAAATGCAAGCGCGACGCTTTGTGCACCGCGGTTTGCCCGCTCGGCCTCATTGAGATCCGAACCGACGATTCTTATCCCTCGTGGATCGAGGACGCGGAGGACCTCTGCATCAACTGTGGTCACTGTGTTTGCGTGTGTCCCAGCGAGGCTTTAACTGTTTCCGGTATGGCACCTGAAGAGTGTCCGCAGACCCGAGAGGTTCCGTTGCCGTCGTACCGGCAATTGGACCACTTCTTGCGAGCTCGACGGTCCATCAGGAACTACAAGGACCAATCGGTGGACCGTGAAATCCTGACCTCGCTGCTCGAGACCGCGTCTTTTGCTCCGTCGGGCCACAATTCGCAGCCCGTGCACTGGCTCGTCATCGAGAGCCGTGACGAGATCCGCCGTCTAGCCGCTCTGGTGATCGACTGGGTCAGACAGACAATCGAAAAGGAACCGGAAATCGCGCAGCCCCTCCATTTCGACCGCGTTGCGGCAGCCTGGGAACGCGGCCGGGATCGAGTGCTGAGAGGAGCCCCTAATCTCGTGGTTGCACATGCCGACGCGTCTCTCCGTGCCGCTCAGGCGGCGTGCATCATCGCTGTAGCTCATCTGGAGCTTGCCGCCGTTGCCCGGGGGCTCGGCGTTTGTTGGGCCGGGTACTTCAATGCCGCGGCAAACTCATATGGTCCCCTCATGGATGCCCTTGCACTACCTGCAGGTCATCAAGTATTCGGCGCATTGATGATGGGTCACCCGGTGCATCGGTACGTTCGTGTACCTCGGCGGAATGAACCGCGCGTAACATGGCGGTGACATCCGCACCACCATAACCATGCGACGCAGAGTCATGTTCCGAAGCCGGTCGGTAATAGCGGATATCCAAAGTTCTCACGGATTGGCAGGCTGGAAAAAAGTGTCTCAAGATCCCGAAAGCGGTCCCTGTCTTGGTAGCGCCGGCCTCCGTGCGGGTCTCTTCTCCACGAGCCCCCGGCAGGGTTAGTGGGACAGGCGTCTCGCCTGTCGACGGGCAAGATGAAACTGTCTCAAGAGTCGGTGCACGATGTCAATCGTGGCTCGATTGCAGCCACTTTGATAGTCTTGAAACACTTTCAGATGCCCGTCCCACCGGGACGCTACCGAGCGTTCTCAAGAATGCGTCTGCGCATTCGTGCCATAGCCTACCGGTATCCCGAGACCTTCCGCCGTCCGAATAGAGATCGTCTTCGTAGTCACCGTTCAATCCTGTGCCACTTTCCTTCGGGAAGCAGGAGCACCTCCAACCGTTTCTCGGCATGCCGGTTGATGTGGAATGAATCCTGCTCACCGGGCCCCACCAAGACCACCGGACCCTTGAACTCATAGGCAAAGCGCTCAATGGTTGTTGTCCCGCCGAAGTCAGCTCCGATTTCATTGTAGCCTATGACGAGCACCTCGTATTGGCCCTTTCTGAAGCACTTCCTCAATTCCCATTCGCTGTTCCCTTCGCACAAGCGAAAACCCACATCCACGGAGTCGCCGAGGCGATCATCAAACGCTTGCCGCATCTCTCTGTCCCTTCGTGCAATGAGCTCCGGTGTAACCCGTTCCGTACGGCTTTTTTCAGGATCGGAAAAGACTACGTCTCTTCGGAGTCTGTAAGGTGATTCCAGGAAGTGAAAGATGTTCAATCGAGTTTCGTGGTGTCGGGCGAGGGCTAATGCATAATCGAACGCCCAGTCTCCCTGCCGGGAAAAGATTGCACACAGTCCTACTCCGCCTTCAATCTTTCCCGACTTTCTGCGGCGATAATCCAGGAAGTCGATTACCTTCTCTCTGCGTTCATTCATGATGCTCCCAGCCCGCGCTTGGCACGAGGGTCGACAAATTCCTGCCGACATCTTGAAACCGACCGATAATCGGATGTTCACCGAATCATTTTGCAGCCCGTTTCCTCGATCGGTCGAGTGATTTCGGCTCCCGAAAAGATCCTGAGCGGCTTGAGACTCCTTATTCGGAGCTTCCCGTCGAATTCGGAAGAAACGCCCCAGACGCTGTCATAAATCGCCTGATGGTCCTCTTTCCGGATCGTGGTCTTCCCTGAGGGCAGATCGATGGTCAATCCCTCCAAGGCTTTGATCACAGACTGTTTTTCAGTCGTACCCGCCAGCTTGCAGGCGGCGGCATAGGCCTTAACACCTGAATACGCGCCCTGAGCATTGTAGTCGGGAAAGACTCTGTAACGGCCCATATACGCCTTAACAAACTTGGTATTGGCGGGAGTAGAGTTGCCCTGAAACCAATAAAGCCCCCCAAGCCATAGTCCTTTGGGCATGTCTATGCCAAGGCCGAGCATGACGTCGGCCGAATAGGCAAGGTTCAATATCATTACCGGCATTTTGCGCCATATTCCAAGTTCGGTGGCTTGACGAACGAAGTCTATCAGGTTCCCCCCGTACAATGAGACCAATACCCCTTGGGGTTTGGCGGCCATGATCTTTTGAATATAAGGTTTGAAGTCCAAAGTCGTAACGGGAGCGAACGCGATATTGTCTTGGCTCATGAACCTTACATCGGGTCTCATCTTACCAAGGTACTTCTGAAAGTACTCCCAGCACTGATAACCGAAAAGATAATCAGGTCCCAGAGTGGTCCATGTGCCTGCATTCGTTCTTGACGCCAGAATGGCAGCTCCCTTGAGGTTCTGGGGACCGTTCTGGGAGATGCGAAACGTATATGGATTGCATATTTTCCCGGTGATATCCGGGGTCATGGCAAGGGTGTCTATCAATGGAATACCGAGTTCGTTGGCCTCAGGAGCTACAGCGGACACGACTCCACTGGATACTATGCCGAGGATTGCGTCCACCTTGTCTTCGAAGAAGAGCTTTCTGGCCACCTTAACCCCGACTTCGGGCTTCAGTTGCGTGTCTGCGTAGACTCCGACAACGTCTCTCCCCAGTATGCCCCCGGCTTGGTTGATCTCTTCCATCGCCAGTTCTGCGCCCTGCCTGGCACCGAAACCGTAATGGGCCAGTCTTCCGGAAAATACGTACGCGAAGCCGAGCTTGACCGGTTCTTGTCCTATGGCGGTGAGAGGGTACAAACCCACGCAAAAGAGAATAAGGGACAGCGTGAAATGCAAACGGAATCTGATCATGGTGTGCTCCTAACGGTTGGGTGGTTGGAAGGGGTTGCCCATGTTGACTTCCGGACGCAGCTGAAATTCTCTTATAACTCTTCGGAAGGATGATATAATCTCTCCCCCCTAACTAAAGGCTAACAAAAGCCTCGCGAACCCGCAACATCTTTGTGCACATCCAGTTACACTCGGAGCCACATAATTGTTACTCACTCAAAAATGTTTATTAATCTCGAAATATTCAAGGTCTTTCCACTTGTAGTTCTTCTCTCCTGCATCCAGGTGCCGGACTTGATATCGGATAATCGGACAAGTCCCGATGAAGCGAACTGATTCGGCCGAGCACAAATTGACAATTCATCCGGCTCGCTCTATTCTCTATGACTAATCTAATCCAGTTCCGGCGAACCGGATCCATCGAGAGCAAAATGAGGCACGTACCTGAGACCATTTTTTTCGAGACCGTCCGCTCCGGTGACGATCAACGAATCGAGCAGGTCCTGGAAGGTGTCTCGGAAATCGACGCGGCCACCCCAAGTGGAGACACGGCTCTCATGATGGCTTCATTCCATGGTTTCCCAAAGGTCGTGGAGATGTTGCTGGAACGCGGCGCTGATGTCAACGCGTGCGACAAGGGGGGGCACACTGCCCTCATGAAGGCCGCGGCCAAGCACCATACCGGAGTCGTGAGCCTTCTTCTCAATCGATCCGCGGCCATGGACGCAAGCAATAGTAGAGGCCGAACCGCACTGATGGAAGCTGCTTTGTGGGGTTGCACCAACGTGGTAAGGACGCTTTTGGAAGCAGGAGCGGGTATCAATATACGAAATACTGCCGGAGAAACGGCGCTTATGGACGCAGCGCTGTGGGGCCACGACGAAGTTGTGACCACGCTCATTGAACACGGAGTCGATCTCAACGTCAAAGATAATGACGGTAATACGGCTCTCTTCCGGGCGAGTTCAAAAGGGCACCGCCGAATTGCGGAGGAGCTGCTGGCCGCAGGATCGTTGTGCAATGTGGTGAACGGAGAAGGCAAGAGCCCCCTCATGGCTGCAAGCCGAGGGGGACATCCGGCGGTTGCGGAGCTGCTCCTGAACTGGGGTGCCGATGTCAATGCCGGCGACGATTCCGGGGAAACCTCGTTGGCGGGCGCAGCTTCCAGAGATCACTTCGAAACGGCACAAGTTCTTCTGGCTCGGGGTGCCGACATCCATTTACGCGATCAAAACGGAGATACCCCTTTGATGCGCGCCGCATACGGCGGGCACACGGAAATGGTCGAATTCCTCTTGGAAAGAGGCGCGAAAATCGACGTTGTGAGCAATTTTGGAAATACCGCACTAATGAGGGCTGCCTACACCGGAAATGCGGACGTAGTTGAAGTGCTCCTTGATGCCGGAGCCGAGGTCAACACCCGGAATAAGTATGGCAATTCCGCTCTCATAGAATCGTGTATCAACGGGATGGCAGAAGTTGCAGAGTTGCTCCTGAATCACGGGGCAAAGATTGACGTGCCGGACGACCAGGGTCAGACGCCGTTGATCGTTGCTTCACTCGGCGGTAGATCGGAGGTCGTGCAACTCCTTCTCGCAAGAGAGGCATCGGTGGACATTCGGGAGATGAACGGTCGAACAGCGTTGATCTGTGCGGCTTCTCAGGGTTTTCCTGAAGTGGTTGAGGCTCTTCTGGCTTCGGGTGCGGACATTTCGGCAACCGACAACGCCGGCAGGAACGCACTGAACCATGCGCTCGAACAAGGTCAGTCCGAAACGGCCGATCTGCTTCTGAGCAGGGCTCTAATGAACGGCGAGGAAGAAATCGGGTTTAACGATACCCTTATTCAGGCGTGCCTCAAAGGTCAGCCGGAGGTGGTAGACCTTTTGCTGAGCGTGGGTGCGAGGATCGACTCGGAAGACAATTACGGGAGGACGGCACTTCTCGCCGCGGCAAGTTCGGGGCATTCAGAATTGGTGGAGCTCCTGGCTGCCCGGGGTGCGGACATCGACACGTCCAATAGACTTGGAGATACTGCGCTGATCCAGGCGGCGCATATAGGTCGCCTCCAGGTCATCGATACCTTGCTGAGCCTGGGAGCGGACCCCAACAGGAGTAACCATAAGGGAACCAGTGCCTTGATGGCTTCAGCTCGGAAAGGCCGTTCAGTCGGTGTCCAAATGCTGCTCACCAAAGGGGCCGAGGTCAACGCGTGTGACTCCGAGGGAAAAACCGCTCTGATGAAGGCCGCAAGTGCGGGATCTGTCGAAGCGGTCAACCTTCTGCTCAACGCAGGTGCGGATCCGAACCCGGCCAACCAATCGGGGAATACGGCCCTGATGAGAGCGGTCTTTCACGGACATAAGGACGTTGTGGAAATATTGGCGGCTCGCGGTGCACAGGTTCAGGCATCGAATGACTTTGGTCACACCGCACTTACCATTGCCTGCAGATCCGGCAACCCGGAAATCGTACAATTGTTGCTAAACAACGGCGCGAACATTTTCGCTCGAGAATATACTGGAAAGACCGCGCTGTTGATTGCCGCGAGCAGCGGCAATCGGGATGTTGTTGAACTCCTCCTGGAGGGAGGAGCTGATGTCAACGAACAATCGGACGACGGCGATAATGCGCTTATGAAAGCGTGCTTCAAAGGTCACCCGGCGGTAGTCGGCCTGCTGATGGAACGCGGAGCCGACACGGCCTGCCGCAACAAGTTTGGAAACACCCCGCTTATGAAAGCGTGTTACAGGGGAAACCGCCGAGTCGTGAAACGACTTCTGGCCGGCGAACTTGACGTCAACGCGGCAAACGACTACGGCAACACTGCTCTCATGAAAGCCGCCTACAACGGCCATGCCGATGTAGTGAAGCTCCTTCTGGAACACGGTGCAAATCCTCTCAGCGAGGATAATGAAGGTTCCACCGCCTTGAAAAGAGCTGCACGCAAGGGGTACGCCCAAGTATCGGCCCTTCTGAAGTTGTATGGTGCATAACTACTCTCCGTCATGTCTGAATTCATATCCACGAAGGCACTACGAGACATGTAAGTCTTTGCCCGTAGCCAAACCTTCCGTGGCTTCGCCTCGGAAATGGGGACGACAACCCCGTGGGGCGCTGATCCGCTGAGCGGGTTTCTTTGGAATGGGGATTATTCGATGGCATTGTTTACCAGGGACAGAAGTAAAACGTTTTTCGATGCCGTGCAAAAGGGTGATCACGAACTGGTTAAGCAGCTTGTAGGCAAAGGTGTCGATGTCAACGCTCCGGACGATTCAGGAATAACTGCCCTGATGAGGGCCTCCTCGGCAGGAAACCTGAGGATGATAAAAACCCTCGTCGACCTGAAGGCCGACGTTCACCTGACAGATGAAAAGGGCCGGTCAAGTCTCATGATAGCAAGTCTGGCCACGCAGAAAAACGCGGTTAAGATGCTTTTGATTAGCGGGGCGGATATCAACGCAAAGGACTCGGAAAGCTTCATTCCACTCATGTACGCTGCCCAGAGCGGACGTATCGACATGATCGAGTTCCTTTTGGAATGTCGCGCCTCAATAGACGAGAAGACCAAAGACGGCAGAACTGCACTCATGATAGCCATGCTCGCGGGACAACCTCTCGTCATGACACGGCTTCTCGACCGAGGAGCGAAAGTGGACGCGCCCGCGTTGGGCGGGTGGACACCGCTGATGAGAGCTTCCTTCGACGGTCACCTGGGCATGATGAACTTGCTCCTCAAGAGAGGCGCCGATCCGAACGGCGTCGATGAATCGGGTCGCACTCCGCTCATGAAGGCCACTTACTCCGGTCACCGCCAGGCCGTCGAGGTACTTTTGGACAAGGGAGCCTCGGTCGACGCGCAGGATCATGCCGGTTGGACTGCATTGATGGTTGCATCGGATCGTGGGCACACGGCAATTGTCAGAGTACTTCTGCTCAATGAGTCGTCGGTCGACGTCCGAGACAGAGCGGGCAGGACGGCACTGATGTGGGCTGCCCGGGCCGGTCGGACACAGGTGGTGAACCTCCTGTTGGACGAGGGTGCCAATGTGGATATTCAAGACTCAACGGGTATGACCGCACTTATTTGGGCCTCACAAGAGTCCAATGAAGAGATCGTTGAGTTACTCCTGGAACGGGGTGCGTCGGTAACTTCGGAAGCCGAAGAGACTATTGAAGCCATGATAGAGGTCTCCGACAGCGGCCGCACGGAAGCACTGGAATTGACCCTCGAAAGAGGCTTTCTGGTGGAGCCGCCTGTTGACAAGAACCGACAGAGAGATTTGATCGACGCCGCCGCAGCCGGTCTCGTTGATGAAGTAAAGCTCATGCTGGACACGGGCGCCGACATAAACCGCATCAACAGGTTTGGGCTTACCGCGCTCATGAGAGCCGCGTATAGGGGACACCTGGAAGTCGTAAGCCTCCTACTGGCCAGAGGGGCGCATGTGAATCTTCAGGATAAGGACGGCAAGACCGCCCTCTTGAAAGCATGCGCCACCGACCACGTACCGGTCGTAGACAAGCTCATTGAATACGGTGCCGACGTGAACCTGGCCAACAGATACGGTCTGACGCCCATTGTGAGGGCGGCATATAAAGGGAAGGCAGGAGTCGTCCGGATCCTGGCGGAGAACGGTGCAGACGTCAACAGCCGGGATCAGTCCGGGATGTCTGCAGTCGGATGGGCCGCGATCAAAGGACATACCGACGTTGTGGAGTTTCTCCTGAGTGCCGGAGCGGAAGTGCATCTGCCGGAACCGGCCGAACAGCCGGTCACTGAGGAAAGAATCGAGGAACCTGTCGAGAAAACCCAAGACGAGGCGTCAAACCGAGAGGCAAATGTGGACGCACTCATCGATATCTGTGTTCACGGAGATCCCACGCAGGTGGAGAGCCTTATCGATGAAGGATTCGATTTGAATGCTCAGGATAAGGTCGGTCGGACGCCCTTAATGTGGACATGCTACAAGAACCGTCCGGATATGGTAAGATTATTGTTGAATAAGGGAGCGGACGTCCATATTCAGGATAATGGGGGAAGAACATGCCTCATGTGGGCCGTTCGATATGGAACTCCTCTCATCGTGGAAATGCTTGTTGACGAGGTGGTTGATATTGATGTTCGGGACAGACATGGACGAACGTCCCTGATGTGGGCCTGTTTGAGCGGCAGTCCCGAGATCGTCAAACTGGTTCTGGCGACCGGGCCGGATATCGACACTGTTGACAACGACGGACGGACCGCGCTGATTTGGGCGTCAGGGAAAGCTTTTCTGGAAGTCATCGAGATGCTCTTGACCTGGGGTGCCGATGCCGACATCGCAGACCAATCCGGCAAGACGGCGCTTGCTCACGCTCTCGAACTGGGCCGCACCGATGTCATCGACATCATCTCGCGGAACAGGCACTAATTCGTACGAAACGCACATGATCCGTGCGTTGGGAACATGCAGCGTACCATTGAGACCGAGGCTGAACGTATGGCCGGACATGACGATCATCCCGCCGTGAGGCGGGTGTTTCAACATCTCGTAAGGTTCGCACCGATCTTGGCACCGGTGTTGGCCGCGACCATTGGAACGCAGTGCATGAATGGGGAGGCGCATGCCTACGACGATGTCCGCGTCGAGATCTCGGCGACAAAACCCGGACATGACGACCCCACCACCCGTGAGCCGGCGAATTCCTCGACCCAAGATCCCTCGGAGGATCTGATAAGCGGCCTGCGTTCCCTTCTGCAGAGCCGCCGGTCCTCCTACGGGAGAGTGCCGGGAAGCCTCAGGTTCCGTGGAAACGCCCAAACGAGCAACGTATTGAGGTCCGTCACCAGGACGAAGAAGAATCTGAAACGAAGTATGAGGAGCATCACGAATAGCGTAAGAAGCATGAATACCAGCATCAACCGCATTAGAACCTATCGAAGGCGTTTCTGATGCCTTGCCCCGGGGAGAAGGTGCGCAACCCCAATGTGCCGCCATGCTTACGGCAGACGGGAATACCTTTTGGCGCAGTCGAGGAGTCTTGTGATTCGTTCGTCCGATCCCCGGACGTTGGTTCCGGTATAATCGAATGAACATGGTTAACGGCTGAAATGACCATGAGGAGTCCGTGAGCATCGTAAGCGATGAAGAATTGATGGCAGAGGCACAGACGGGGTCTGAATCTCATTTCAACCTGTTGGTCGACCGTCACACGCCGACCGTCTACCGCCTCGCCCTGGGAATCACCGGTAATCATCATGAGGCTGAAGACATAGTCCAAGAGACTTTCCTCAAGGTCTACAGCAATCTCCAGCGGTATTCTCCCGCTAAAGCCCGCTTCAAGACATGGTTGCTGACAATTGCGCGAAACCAGAGCATCAATGTCTTCAAGTCGTTGAAACGAAAGACGGCAAGGCTGCTCACCGAATACGACGTTGAGGAGCAGGCGGTTGAAGTTGGCGATAACCCCTTCGGTCCTGAATACCGCAACGCGGAACAAATGCTGTCGTTCAAACAGGAAGCGGCAAGAATTCAAGGAGCCCTGAGAAAACTTCCGGAGCGGCAGAAAACGGCGCTGCTGCTCAAGACACAGGAAGGGTTGAGTTACGAGGAGATCGCTTCAGTCATGAAGTCGTCGGTTTCTTCCGTGGAATCGCTCATATTTCGGGCAAGAAAGAGCCTCCTGGAAGTTTTGAAGTGACTATGGAGAATCTTCCGCGAGATTCCTCTACTTCAACGGTATAATTGTATGGGGTGATTGCCATGAGTTGCATCAAGTATGAACAGATGATTTCCCGTTTATTGGACGGCGAATTACCGGAGCCTGCCGCCGAAGAATTGCGGATACACTTGAGTGGGTGCAGCGATTGTCAAGCCTTCTCTCAACGAACGGCCGCGCTCGATCAAGGCATAAAAGCCTTTGAATCCGCTCCACCAAGTTCCGTTCTCGCCGAACGGGTGAAAGCGCGCATCGCGGAACAGCGGCCCAATGTCTCTGAAAGGCATGTGTTTCCCCTCTGGGCCCGAGCCCCGTTTGTGGCTGTGCTTGTACTCTGCGCGTTGGGGGTTGGAAACCTAGCCGGCAGTTCTCTCAGCACGATGTTCGTACCCGACCGACAGGTAAGCTCTCTCGATCTTCTGGCGACGGACGGCGGGCCATCTTTCACCGATGCGCTTCTTCAAATCGGCGGGGAGGGCACTACTCGATGAAACGGACCATCTTAGTCGTTCTGCTCGTTGTTTCCCTCTCAATGAATGTCGCGGTCGGTGCGACGGTGATCTGGAATCTCTTGCGCGACCGACAACCGGTGCCCCAACCGGATGCACCGGTAGAAACATCACTCAACAAAGATGATGTTCAGCGGATTTCAGCTGCTTGGCCCCGGGATCACCGAGCGGAGATGATGGAGCTACGCCGACAAATCCGAGACAAAAAGCTGGAAATCCTTGATTTGATTGCCAAGAATCCTGGTGATCTCAAGGCGGCAGAAGAAAGGATTGACCAGCTCATTCAGTTGCGAGGGCGGATGGAAAAGAAAGCCCTTACACGGATAAGTGAGATAATGCGCTCTCTGCCTGAGGAGAAGCGAACGGCTTTCTTTGGATTTCTTCGTAACCGCGCGTGTATGGGGCCGGGGATGATGGGATCGGGAATGGGACGCGGAATGATGAGACGCGGTATGGGGCACGGAATGATGGGACCGGGCATGAGACGCGGATTGGGTCCACGAGATTTGCCGCCGGAACGATTCGGTCGGTGATGTACGTGCTCACCTTGTCGGATCTCACATCACGCCATACGTGACCGTTCCCCCAATTGTAGCAGTTGCCGTGAATCTCGTCCAAATTCGGGCGTGTCTGTCATTCCCAAGCAAATCGTCAAGCCCCCATAAGCGCCAACATAAGTAGGGGCGGGTTGGAGGTCCCGCATATCGGTCATTCCTTCCGACACTTGCCATATTCCCCGCGTCCAGCAGGATCCTGATGCCACGCCTTCCCGGCAAGCGCATATCCCCGATCTCTTTCTCACCTTTTCCCGAAAAAATTCATGGTGTCCGCGCGAGTTCTTGGACACCGCATTGTAAGAGATTGCAGAACAATGATTTTCAGTGCAAAGGAGATGTATTAATGAAACTTAGAGTGGCGGTGATCACGGCAACTTGTTTGATGGTTCTCGGGACGGCCTACGCGACCTACGCGGGTCCCGGTTGCCGTGGTGTGGGGCCCGGGCCGGGAGGATCGTTCAGAGGTATCTGGAATGAACTCTCTGAGCAACAACAGAAACAAGCCGAGTCGTTGAGACTGGAATTCTTCAAGAAGATGGAGTCGTTTCGGGGAGAACTGGGGAAGAAGAGAGTTGAGATGATGGAACTTGCCTCGAAGGATTCCCCCGACGAAGAAGCATTTCAGAAAAAGCGCGAACAGGTCTGGGCTCTGAGAGATGCCATGCGAAATGAGAGGAGAGCACTCGGCACCAAAATGCGATCTCTGCTGACTCCCGAACAAAGAAAGAAGATTGGGCCTTACGGGGGCGGATTCCTGCGCGGAGGCGGCGATGGTCCCGGCGGATGCTTCTTCGGTGGAGGCAAAGGTTTTCGAGGCGGTTACGGTCCCGGTGGGTGCCCCTTTAGCGGAGGCAGAGGTTTTCGAGGCGGCTGCCCGTGGGGAGCATGGGGCGGCGCTACCTAGAGCGATTTAGTCTGCCGCTTAGTGCCCCGTTTCCTAATTCCGGTCGCACATTTTCGGCTCGGGTGCCGGCAAGAACAAGATCCGGGCACGGAGGCCCGGGCTACGAAGGACTGTCATGAAGCTTTAGACCTGTTTCGTGGGACGGGCCTCCGTGCCCGTCATCTCAAGGGCGGGCGTTCCTGCCCGCCATCTCCCCGGCGCAGGCCGGGGTCCAGGAAAACAAGACTGGTTCCCGGCCTACGCCGGGAAGACGGCTCAGGTTGTGCGACCGTATTTGTGCCATACAACACTTAGTGTCTGTCCCGAAATGAGTCTATCACCTCGAAGGCTTCGGTGAATGGTGTAGTCATAAGGGCCTCCGGCAATCGGGGGACATGATCCGATTTTGCGAACGGCGCCACGCGTCCTCGCAAGACTCGGAATCGTGTCCCTCGATTGCACTTCCGTCATGAGAAGACCATATCACTGCGGATTTTCCATGAGAAAGTCGTAGATAAAGTAGTCCACGAGATTTTCTACCTGTCTTTCCACGGTCACCGACAATCGTCCGGTGTCTGCAATTCCTCTGGTGGAGGTCTCCCACGTGGTTCCGATGGTTCGGCAGGCCTTGTTCCTCTCCTGACGAATCACTTCGTCGAGCCTCACCGTAACGGAGTAGAAGTATCGGTTCTCGGATTTCACCGTGTTGATGAAGATGTTGAGCCAAGGGTTGCCGGGCGGCTCGGGCACATTGCCTATGCCCAGAGCCTTGATACGGGAATCGAGAAGTCTGACCACCACGGCGTCCTGCAAGTGTTGCCTGGAAAGGCCGTCTTTCGCTGCAGCTCGGTCAATATCGTGTACCCACACCGTCATGCCGTCGAGTCCGCGCAGTACTCGGCGGTAACGTTTGGTCTGCTTCATTCCCGATTACCTTTCATGCGACGGTACGGACATGGTGCCCCTTGCCGCCCTACCGCTTGGGAGAACCGAGATACGAATTCCTACATCAATGTATGATACCACTGCGGACTCGCGAATCGGAAAAGCTCCAACATATTGATTTATCTGCCGATCATCCAATTTATTTTGTCCGGTACGCTAATTGCTACTTCCCAATTAGCAGATCTTTCTTTCTCTGCGCTCACTTACATGCGTCAAAACCTCGGGTCTCCCCTCCATCTCCGACTCGAGGTTTTATTTGTACACTCCAGAGCAGGGAGAGAATGTCGCCGCTATGCTTAGTGCGGTATTTCATAAGTTCGGTCACATATTTTCGTCTCGCTGCCATGTTGGGTGCCGGCAAGAAGAATATCCGGGCACGGAGGCCCGAGCTACGAAAAACTGCCTCAAAGCTCAGTCTGGACCGTGGGGCGGGCGTCCCTGCCCGCCGTCTTCCCGGCGCAGGTTGTGCGACCGTATTTGCACCATAGAGCACTAAGGCAGGGAGAGCTTCCTCCCGTTGGCGGGGGGATCTGAGGTCGGGTTCCGTGTATGACGGATCTGAAACGTTGAATCCATCTATCGTCCGCTCGGTCCGGAACACGCGACCGTATTTATGCACTGCGGCAATCACGAAACACCCTCCGGCCGATTCCGTCATCACCGCTTCGCTTTGGTCAGGTCTAATCCCAGTAGTCCGGCACCGGTCAAGTTTGCTCCAATGAGGTTCGTTTCCGTTATGTCGGCACCGGTCAGAATAGCATCTGAAAGATCGGCGCCGCTGAGATCCGCCCCCGCCAACACGGCTCCGGAAAGGTCCGCCTTGGTTAGGGCCGCCTTGGAAAGATTCGCCACCGTTAATGTAGCATTCATGAGCTTCGTCATCGTCAGATTGGCGCCGGAGAGATCGGTCCAAAAGCAATCCGCTTCGGAAAGATCGGCCACGGTAAGATTGCTCTTGGACAAATTCGTCTGGGATAAATCCGCGGACTTGAGTCGAGCACCGGTGAGAACCGTCCAGTACATGTCCGCATTGACCAGGGTGGCTCCTTCCAGTACGGCCATGGTCAAATCCGCTCCCGTCAAGTTTGCATCGGTCAGGTCGGCTCCTATCAGTTTCGCACAGATGAGATTGGCCTTGGTGAGATTGCACCCGGTGAGATTGGCTTCCGTGAGGTCCGCGTTCGTTAGGTTCGCGCCCGATAGATTAGCGCCTCGGAGGTCCATCCGGGCCAAATCTATTCCCACCAGGTTGGCGGCGGGCAAGTTGGCGCCACAGAGATCCGGCACGGAAGACTTTGCCTGGGCGAGGAAGCGTCTCAGCGATTCGGCTTCGCCCTTCAAGACGATCTCATGACTAAACCGATTCTTGATCTTGATCTTCAAGATAGCTCCACGAGCAGACTTGATTACTCGAGCGTTGCCTGACCACCCAAGACGGCCGTCATGGTTTGACCTCCTCGAGGGATCGGCATGGGGCGAGCTCAGTTTGACCGTCGATAAGGCTCTCCGGAAACATGGCACGGAACCGCTACGGCAACCCCTGTTCGCGTCATCTCAATTATTGTCCATCTGAGTGAGTCCTTCACAACAGCCCTAGCCATAACATCCCGTATTCACTATGTACTGAATGAGTTAAGAGTGCTTGACATCCTGCGACGGAGTCTCCACAATAGATTGGAAATCCCAATCAACATACCGGTGACTACCATGGGAAACGTGAAGCTATTCTTGGATCACCTCTTCTTTTCGCTCGTATGCATCTTCGTTGCCATCTTGGTTTTCAGTCTCCTTATCGGCGGCTTAGCCCCGGACTTCTCGCTTGGAGATCATGTTTGGTCGGTGGCTGCGGTATGGGTCGTCTTGTCGGTTTCCCTGGCTAGCGTCCTCACCTATTCAAGCATGAGAAAGAAGGTAACCGGGCACATCGAGTTCACCCGACGGAAATACTAGATACCCGAGAGAATAGCAGGTGTCGATGTTCTGTTCAAGGGAGCATCGAGTCTGTTGGGGCAAAGGCGGAGGCTTGTTTCGCACGCGCGTCTCGAGCGGGACGCGCCGGAACGGAAAAGACCCCTTCGTATTAGGAAGAGGTCTCTACCATGTGTTTTTTATCAGGTTATCTCTACGGCAACGCGGTTACTCCTAGGAGCCATGTCTGCCCCGCGTTGACCGCAAATTCATGTTTATTATTTCATTTTCGGGCACTTGAGCACGGTGATCCACTTGCCCTTATAGCTTACACTCGGGCAGCTGATCTTACCGTTAATACACATGGCCGGTCCACAAAGGGCGATATTCCCCGCAGCACTGCCTTGGCAGAGGACCTCGTCCTTGCAAACGATCTTACACGTCGGCATTTCATAGCAGCCCCAGCCGTAGAACGCGCACGCCGAGCCGGCAAAGGCCACTGTCGTGAGCAAAACCACCAACAGAACCAACGACTTCTTCATCCTTAACCCTCCTTAATTAAAGCATACTCCACTACACGAGTTGTTAGACCACAGATTACGGTCAACCTAGCATGTGGATACGTAGCTTGTCAAGAAAAAACCCAGTGAGCGGATCGATCAGCACCCTCCTGCAACCACTTTCGTGGGAAGTGACCGACATTCCCCGACCCAGTCACACTGAGCACTCATAATCAGGTAATCCAACCGGGAGAGGATTGCAAGAAAAATCGAGTACCAAGAAAATTAATTTCGTCTTTCCAGCTACTGCGCGCATCGGCACTAGACCTTAAGGATAACCGTCAACACCAGAGGTTTCCGGCCCAAAATCCGGTTGATCCGGCGACGCACCGCCAATCGGATCTCCTCTTTGGACTCTTCCCATTCCTCGAAAGACTTGGGGGAAAGCTCCTCCATTCGTTCCAGCAGTCCGGCCCGAACGCCGTCCATAAGTTCGGGTTCGACCTCGCTGAAGGTTACGCCCAATGAGTGAAGCTCAGGTCCGGAGACCAGCCTCCCTGTTTGTGCCTCAACAGCCATCACAACGGTCACGACACCTACTTCGGACAGTATTCGGCGCTCCCGGAGGACGTCGTGCCCGATATCCCCTACGCCCTTTCCGTGCACGAACACCCTGCCCACTTCAAGTCTTTCAGTTATTTCTGCATGATCGGGCGTGAACTCAATGAGGTCCCCATCCTCAGCGATCAGAACTCGCTCTCTCGGGATTCCTTCCTTCATCGCCAACCCCGCGTGTCTCAGCAGGTGGCGATATTCACCGTGGATCGGTATGAAGTAGCGCGGATTCACCAAACGTATCAGGTAGCTCAGTTCGTCCTCACTGGCATGCCCGGACACGTGCACATTTGAGATCTTCTCGTACATTACCTGTGCTCCGCGACGAGAAAATTCATTGATGATCTGGTTGATCGCCTTCTCGTTTCCGGGAATGAACTTGGAAGAGAAGACCACCACATCGCCGGGCTTTACCTTGAGATACTTGTGGCGGTCGCAAGCCATGAGAGAAAGTGCCGACATGGGCTCTCCCTGGGAGCCTGTGGATAATACGACAATTTGCTCCTCCGCGAGGGATTCCATGTCCTTTATGTCCACCACCAGACGCGGTGGTACATGCAGGTAGCCGCGTTCCGAAGCGATACGCGTGTTCTCAATCATGGAACGACCTACCATGACCACTCTCTTGTCGAATTCGCTCGCGAGGTCGAGCACCTGCTGAATTCGGTGAATATTGGACGAAAACGTCGCAATCAGGATCCGCTGCCGTGCCTCTCTGAAGATATTCTCAAAGGCCGGACGAATCATGCTTTCGGAGAGAGTGGTCCCCTTGTTTTCCACGTTGGTACTATCGGAGAACAGGGCCAACACATTCTTGTCGGCATAGGACGCGAGTTTGTCAATATCGCATAGCCGACCGTCTATCGGTGTGGGATCCAGTTTGAAGTCGCCCGAATGAACAAGGATTCCTGCAGGGGTTTGAATAATGAGACCGACTCCGTCGGCCACGGAGTGACATACCGCGAAAAAGTCGATTCGGAATGGACCCAGGTTTATCGGTTCGTCCGGGGAGATTATGTTTCGCTCGGTCGTATCGAGCAGCCCGAATTCATCGAGCTTGTTCTCCACCAACCCCATGGTGAGCCTTGTTGCAAAAACCGGTGCGGGTGTCTTCTTCAAGGCGTACGGCAACGCGCCGATATGGTCCTCGTGCCCGTGGGTCAGAACAAAGCCGTGAATCTTCCAGCCCCGCCGGAGCACCGCGTCCATGTCGGGTATGACGATATCGACGCCCGGCATGGAGTCATCCGGGAACATCAGGCCGGAGTCTATGATGAAGGCGTCCTGGTTCACGGACACCACCATCATGTTCAGTCCGATTTCTCCCAAGCCCCCCAACGGCAGGACCCTCGCATGTGGGTAATATTCGTTGTTCATCGGAACTTCATCGCCCAAACCACGCGATTTCCGGTCGCTGCGTGTGGGTATTGGTAAAGAGCGTGCATGATTTGCGATGGGCACGTACGGTAACCTTATCGACGCCCCCTGATTCAGTATGACTAAGGAGGTTCACCTAGGATTCTTCTCTCTCTTTGAGCAGGGACTCGATCTTGTCGAACTGCTCTTTGATCAGCTGTTGCTGAACTGCTTGGGCTTTCTTGATCGTATCCAAAGACTCTCGCATCCTCTCCTCCACGTTTTCGTTGTAAAGAGGAGATTCCTTGAACATTCGAAAGAAAAGCCCTTCACCGTTATCCATGAAAGTCTGCCACCAAGCAGTGTTCACCTCATGAGTGGAGCGCATCGCGGCGATCAGGGATCGCCAGTTGCCCGAGAAGGGGACCTCGACGTTCCGGCCGAGAGGCGAATCTTTCATCATTTGTTGCCACGGTTCCCACATCTTCTCCATCGTTCTCGTCCACTGCTCAAACATGTCTTTCATTGTGATGCCTCCTCAAACAGTCGTTGTTTCAGGAACTTCGCTCGAGTTGCCGGCTCACCCTTGAGCCAATGCCTTGTTCAAATCCAAATGGAACCTCACGGGGCCTCTCGTTCCTCCCGGGAACCTCTTGTGAAGTGCGAACTCCGTTGACGGATCGGACCATGAAGTGGCAATCGCTGCATGGCCTTTGGGAAACTCGACGGTCTCAACCTCTACGAATTCCATGGGAGCCAACGCGGCTTGCGGATCCACGAGATCATCCTTGGACGCGTAGCAGATTTGGAAACCGATGCGCTTCTCACGAATGTAGTCCAAGTTTAGCCGCCGACCGAACAACTTGATCGGCAGATCCCCGCGAGCGGAGATCGGCGAGGTGTACGAATCGAAACTCATTCGGGTAATGTCTACGGGCAAGTCGGTTCGGTCATAGATGAGCCAGTAGTTGATTGCCGCAGCGGTCTTGCCGATTCCTTCCACTCCTCGGCGCAGCATGGCTTCAAACAAGTTTATGTCGCGGTAATAGGTGAAGACGGGGGCCTCACGTTCAATGCTCTTCAGCCTGTAAACCCAGCTCATCACCTTTCCGTCGATGACCTCATTGCCGCTCGGAGTGATTTTTGAGGCATAAGCGAGATTCCGGAATCGCGGGGTAATATGCTCAAGGTAATCCACCAGACCTTTGCTCCGGCTGCCGTCGAGTGGTGCAACACAGGTTATAATAGCGTCCGCAAGACCATCGAGTTCCCCTGAGAGGAGGTCGGCCAGGACGATGAATCCTCCCTGGCAAAATCCGTTAATTGTTACGGGCCTGTTATGGCGTTCCTTTATTACTCGACAGAAGTACGCAGTGTCTCGAGCGTCGTCTTCACCCGACATCTTCTGCACTGCATCACAGGTTTCAATGTCCTTCACGATTCTCGCGTAGGTGGGAATTCCCTCATTGGCAAACGCGTGAACATAGCTTTTGTTTTCTCCGGGTAGGAACGCAAGGATGCCGGCCCCCAAGACATATGGATGCGCCACCATGATGGGCTTCAAGTCGGGGCGGATCTCCACACCCGGCTTATTGGGGAGAACCTGGTAGAGTCCCATTCTGTCGGTCTCTGCAACCCGAACATATCCGCCGTCGTCCAAATGGAATCCGAATATGTCTCCCGCAGCGCGTATGGCATCCGGATAATCCACGACGAGCCTGCGGAAAACCTCCACTTTTTCGGCAAAGTACCGGTCCGGCGTCTCCCCGTCTTCCCCATCAAATATGTTGAACCACGACTTTATGAACCGGCTGCCTTCTCGCTTGTGATACTCGGTCATCCAAGCCAACGAGCTCTTGATCCCGGCTTCGGCAATCTGCTGGTTGAATCTACCCAATGCACCGTAATCCTTGATGTTGACGTCAATGGGAGTCTCGCGAATAACGATCCTTTCCCGTTCCCAAAAAGAATTGCAGGCAGTCAGATACGGAACCAGGAAATCGTGATGAGATCGAACCAGTCCGTTGCAAAAAAGTATCGAGGCCGCGAGTGCGTCGCACGAAGCCGCCGGCAGTCGTTCCAACAAACTCGACGATTTTCGACCGGTGTTTTCTGTTGTATCACTCCGCGAACAACTGTCCACGATATCCTCTTAGAGTGCTGAGGTTTTCTATACAAGACCAGTGTATCTTAGCTAATATCCCGCGTCAACTAATCGTTGTAACTTAACCGTTCTCTAAGATATCGTGTCATTCGGCCCTCTTCCGGCCGGCAAGCGCTCACTCAGTGAATTCCCCGCCGAGCTTCATCATCATCGGCCTTACTTGAGTTTCTGCGCGACCAAATCACCCACCTCTTGGGTAGTATGACCCATCTTCCCGGCTTCGAGGCCGGCTAGATCGTTTGCAAGCACGCTCACAACCGCCTCTTCCACCGATCGGGCAGCCGGCGACTCCCCAAGAGTCTCCAGCATCAGCGATCCGGCGAGTATACAAGCGAGAGGGTTTATGAGGTTGCTTCCCGTGTATTTGGGTGCGGACCCGCCAATCGGCTCAAACATCGAAACACCGTACGGACAGATGTTTCCACCGGCCGCGATCCCCATCCCGCCCTGTATCATGGCTCCCAGATCGGTAATGATGTCCCCGAACATGTTGTCCGTAGCTATCACGTCGAACCACTCAGGGTTCTTGACCATCCACATGCATATGGCGTCCACGTGGGCATAATCCGTACTCACTCCCGGATATTCGTGGGAGATCTCCTCAAATGCCCTCATCCAGAGATCCCACGCAAAGGTGAGAACGTTTGTCTTGCCGCAGAGCGTGAGCTTCTTGCGTTTATTGCGTGAGGCTGCAAAATCGAAGGCATACCTCAACAGACGATCAACTCCTTTCCGAGTGTTGATCGATTCCTGAATGGCTATCTCGTCTTGTGTTCCCTTCTTCAGAAATCCGCCTGCCCCCACGTAGAACCCTTCCGTGTTCTCGCGAACCACCACGAAGTCTATCTCGTCCGGTCCCTTGTCCTTCAAAGGCGTCTCCACACCGGGGTAGAGCTTCACCGGTCTTAGGTTGACGTATTGATCCAGCTCGAACCTAAGTCGGAGCAAAATCCCCTTTTCCAGGACGCCGGGTTGAACTTCCGGATGGCCTATGGCACCGAGGTAGATAGCGTCTACCGTTTTCAACTCTTCAAGTGCCGAATCCGGGAGGGTTTCACCGGTCCTCAGGAACCGGTCGCCCCCCAAATCAAACTCTACAAAATCAAGTGTGAATTGGTTGAGAGATGCAACCGCTTGAAGCACCTTCTTACCTTCCCGAATAACCTCGGGTCCCGTACCATCTCCTGGAATAACTGCTACTGAATACGCTTTTGACATTGTTGCCCCGTTTTGGCAGATGTGTTTGCATAAGATCCTCGCGCCCAGCAAAGCCTTCTTTATACAACAAATCTCGAAGATCCATGCCCTTTTTCTTGTGTTGTCCGTTCTTTTCCCTTCGTTTACGCTCTGAAACCGGTGCGGTCGGGTGACTCCTCCTCACGAAGCATTCATGGGATCTAGTCCCTAGTCCACAGCATTGTCGTGGTTTTTTGAATTGTTAGCCCCTCTTCATAGAATTCGTGGTACCACCGTTTACCTCCGAGATATACCTTGACATTGCGCGCCGAAGCTTTATCTTTAATGATGACCCGGTTGGTATCGGAGGCTTCGGGAGTCGCGGTCGGCCCCTGCGTTTTTTTTGCTCGCAGGGGTTGACTTATGTACCGGAGAGAGCTATTTTAAAAGCGTAAGGCCGTCTTCCATTTGTATCATGACTCCCCCCCCTTGATACCTTACCGGAGACGGTCTTCATTTTTTCCAGCGCTCGGATTTGCGGCCGACCGACTCTACATTTGAGGGCGCCTTCCGCGGGCTGCGTAGGCCAACCGAATCGGCTCAGAAAATGAAGAACCAATCCCCTCAACACTCGAGACGCTTACCTCATTGGATTCGATCAAAGTTCCCGGCCTTATCAACGGCAGTCGCGTTGAAGCGCCATACCTACGCGCAGGGCTTGGCCACAGTTTGCAAGGAGGCGCGCTGCCCGAATCAGGGAGAATGCTTCGGTCAGGGTACGGCGACCTTTCTCATTCTCGGCGACCGCTGCACGCGAGACTGCCGCTTCTGCGCGGTTCGCCACGGTAAACCGTCGCCCGTCCGGCCGGAAGAACCGGAATTGGTCGCGTCCGTCGTGGCCTCTATGGGCCTGAGACACGCAGTGGTTACCTCGGTGACCAGAGATGATCTTGGTGACGGAGGGGCGGGGGCATTTGCCGCGACCATACGCGCTATTCGCAAGGCATCCGCGCAAACAACGGTCGAAGTACTGATTCCGGACTTTCAGGGGGATTGGCCCAGTCTCAACCAGGTCTTGGACGCACGGCCCGACGTTATCAATCACAATATCGAAACCGTACCGCGCTTATACCCCATTGTGAGAAGCGGTGCGTCATATGAGAGATCTGTCGAACTCCTCGAACGCGTCCACGCGGACGGCAATGGTATTGTAACGAAATCGGGCCTCATGGTAGGTGTCGGGGAGACCCGGGCCGAAGTCACCGCGGTGATACGTGACCTCGTCCGTGTCCATGTTGCGTTACTCACCATCGGTCAGTACCTGCGGCCGACTCCTCGCCATCACCCGGTAGACCGGTATCTCCCGCCCCAAGAGTTTGATGAACTGAGAAGCATGGCGCTCGCCGAGGGGATCGGTCAGGTGGCTGCCGGGCCGCTGGTGAGAAGCTCTTACGGGGCCGGACGGATGTTTCGGCAATCGGCAAGCCCGGCGAAGTCCGACGACGGCGATTCATAAGTCTCCCGTTTGACTAAATACGGGTGCGGATTCCGGTTCGCCGGTCGTGGACCTTGCACTCCATTTTCCACGCGTATCAACCGGGGGACTCCAAGCGGTCGCGGCGAAACGTCGGCAGCCGCGGTTGCGCGCGGCTGCCGCTACTTTGGTTACGGCTCCTCCACTCCCGCCGGCGGACATGCTATGCCGGCATTATGACAGCCGAAATTGACTGTGGAATTTCTTGCAGTTCGCAGCGATCATCCGACGGATATCATGCTCCTCAGGTGCCTGCGCTCCTTACGGCGTCCCGGAGTTTGAGCCCCATCTCGGTAGCCAGGTCGGAATCCGATTCGGTTAGGACGGAGGCAATTTCGAACCATTCATCTTCGTCTCCGGTTAAAGTGATCTCAATGATATCGTCATGGGAATCACTTACGACAGCTTCAGTAAGTTCCATCCTTGATCTCCTTGGACAGACTGGTTTGGATATGGCCTGCCGCGCACACCTATGAGCCGTGGCACCGTGTCGCGGTAAATGTCTTGCGCCTTCTACTCGGTTCGGGTTCCTTCCGTTTCCCTTCCCTCAGGTCAACCGCCCCTTCACAAGCCGGCAAGCGGTGAAGCAGCTCACAGTCGGATTCGGGCCAACGCGGAGAGGCATCGTGACGGGCCGAGCTTTGAAAAATCCTAGTACAACGGTTTTGAAAACGCAACAATCTTATGAGGTCTTTCGTCACTTATGGCGACGGTTAGAAAATGATGACCGATATTTCCCCTCTCTTCACGGGAGGAACCCGGGAACGAAATGAAAATTCCGGAATCTTAATGTGCTGAAGGCACGTATGAATTTGGCCGGGGATTCATCCTCCGGAACACACGAGAGAATTCAGGCAGGATTTCCGTCTCGAAGGAACGGCTGAATGTAGGGGCGGGTTCAAGACCCGCCCAAGGAAGGCACGAGGACCCGCCCCTACGCTATCCTTCAGGACGCGTCGTCAATGGCCGGCCGGCGCCGGCATCGCATGTCCCTTGGGGATGTATCGTCTCTACGATTCCATGAACGGTGAAACCGGCGTTGGCTGGGTTGCATGCCTATTCCCACTCGATCGTACTGGGCGGTTTGGATGAAACATCGTACACGACACGATTAATGCCGCGCACTTCATTGATAATTCGATTGGATATGGTTGCAAGGACTTCGTGAGGCATCCTGAACCAGTCAGCCGTCATTCCGTCTCGGGCCTCTACGGCTCTGACGGCCGCGACATGCTCGTAGGTTCGCTCGTCACCCATGACACCCACAGACCGAACCGGCAGCAGCACAACAAAGGCCTGCCAGATGTCACGATACAGCTGGGCCTTACGTATCTCGGCGATTGCTATGGCATCCGCTTCCTGCAAGACCGCAACCCGTTCGGCCGTGACTTCTCCCAGGATCCTGACGGCCAGGCCCGGCCCGGGAAAAGGGTGCCGCCAAATCATTTCGTCCGGCAGTCCCAGCTCGTTTCCCAGTTCCCGTACTTCATCCTTGAATAATTCCCTTAGGGGTTCAATTAGGCGCAGGTCCATCCTCTCGGGCAGGCCGCCGACATTGTGATGGCTCTTGATGGTGACTGACGGGCCTCCTTTGAAGGATACGCTCTCTATGACATCCGGATAGAGGGTTCCTTGCGCTAGGAACTCCACGCCGGGGATTCGACGCGCCTCCTCCTCAAAGACTCTGATGAACTCCTCGCCTATGACCTTTCTCTTCCGCTCCGGGTCCGTCACGCCTCGGAGCCCTGCCAAAAAGCGGTCTGAGGCGTCCACATAGTTGAGGTGTACGCCAAGGAGGTCCTGAAACGCCGAGCGCACCTCGTTCGCCTCATCCTTACGCAAAAGGCCGTTGTTCACAAAGATCGGATGGAGTTGTTCTCCCAGCGCGTTGTGGAGCAACGCTACCATTACCGATGAATCCACCCCTCCCGAGAGCGCGGCCACCACGTGGGCTTGGCCTACGAGATTCCGTATGCCTGTAACGGTACTTTCGATAAACGACGCCATGGACCAGTCAGGTTGGAGTCGTGCAATCTTGAAAAGAAAATTGCGGAGTATCCGATCTCCGTCGGGGGTGTGGGCCACCTCGGGATGAAACTGCACGGCCGCAATGCGACCGTCCTCGCTCTCCATGGCGGCCACGTCCGAATCAGCAGTTTCGGCCGAGCAGACAAAGCCCTTGGGAACATGAATAACCTTGTCGCCGTGGCTCATCCACACCGGCGAGCCGACCGCAACACCTTCGAGCAACACGGAGCCCGGCCTGACCGCTGTCAACAGCGTTCTACCGTATTCTCTTTGCGTCGCCCGTTCGACCGTGCCTCCCAGAACATGCGCCAGAGCCTGAATTCCGTAGCATATTCCAAGGATGGGAACTCCCAGATTCAGTATTTCCGGGTCCAGTTGTGGGGTGCCCTTGTCATAAATGCTTCCCGGGCCGCCGGAAAGGACCACGGCGGAAGGCATCAGCTTCCGGGCGGCCTCCATGCCTTTGCTGAACGGATGTATTTCGCAGTATACGTGGTTCTCTCGTATTCGCCTTGCTATGAGCTGCGTGTACTGTGAACCGAAATCCAGGATAAGGACATAGGAGCTGGTTGCCAAAGGTCATCCTCCGGGCCTTGAGTTGTCTCAAATGACGTGTCTAACGGATATTAGTGGAAGCACAAAAAAGGCCGGGCAATGCCCCGGCCTTTTCGTGTTCCGGTATGTCGTTGTGTACTACTTACTTGACGACCTGTTTCTTCACCATCTCATACTTCAGTCCGGGCTTCACACAAGGATTGCAACCGGGGGAAATAACCTGGTACTTCTCGACATTGCTGACCAATTTTGAATTAGGCGGAAGCGCCGGGGGAGCACCCCACTGAATCGGGCCGCCGTAGGCGGGGCCGACACATTTCGGAGGATGAACCTCAACCTTCATCGTGCAGGTTGTGCCCTTCCACACTCCCCAGGGACGGAAGCCCGCGGTGTATTGCTCGCAGGAAAACGGATTCATAAGTGTGCTGTCGCCGCCACGTGTGCCGCCGGTCTTCTTTGTGAAGGAGTACGTCACCTTCATGGGAATCATGATCATGTCTCCCGAGGCAAGCGGGGCGATCATCTGAGCACTGGCGACTCCCACCGCAGTTATGATCAGAGCTACCGCGCTGAGCACAACAATCATTTTCTTAACCATACCCAAATCCTCCTTTTATTAAGCCCCACCAGCCCGCAACCGTGGGACCGCATTTGGAATTATAGACAAATAACACCTAGTTCCCATTTTGATTATCAGAACGATCCCTCGAAGTCAAGACATTTTTTTCTCGGGACCGTCCAACAGTGCCGTTGAATGAAAACGAGCATACCAGAAAAAAAATGCGTTTCAAGCTTTTTTTCTTTCCCGAGAAGACATTCGCCGGCGCAGGGGCGTCCTCAATCCCGAGACACTTGCCCCACCTCGGGGAAGGGCGTTGAAATCACGTATCCAGATCCCTCGGGTCGGCCAGACTCCCTTTCAACGCGCTCGCAGCCGCTACCGCCGGTGAAGAAAGAACAACCTCACTCTCCGGATGGCCCATGCGGCCGACGAAATTCCGATTCGTCGTGGAGACGGCGCGCTCGCCCCTCGCCAGGATTCCCATGAAGCCGCCCAGGCAAGGTCCACAAGTCGGGGTTGAAAAAGCCCCGCCTGCTCTCATCACGTCTTCGACAATCCCTTCCTTTACTGCCTGAAGCATGATGTCGGGGGTGCCGGGAAACACGAGCAGGCGTATACCCTTGGCTATTTTCCTCCCCCTGAGAATGGAGGCCGCAACACGCAGATCCTCTATCCTCCCATTGGTGCACGAGCCGATAACGACCTGGTCTACCTTCAGCCCCGACACCTCCTCTATCGGGCGGACGTTGGACGGCAAAAACGGCAGCGCAACCTGTGGGCCAAGCGAACTCAGGTCGATATCCAGCGTTTCTACATAGCGCGCGTCGGTATCGGATGCATAAGCCGTATACGGCTTAGTACCGTGGCTTTCAGCGTATTCAGCGGTCTTTTCGTCAAAGGGAAAGATGCCGTTCTTTGCCCCCGCTTCAATGGCCATGTTGGCTATGGTGAACCGATCCGACATGCCGAGACTTTGGACTCCGTCGCCGCTGAACTCCATGGCTCGGTAAAGGGCTCCATCAACACCAATTTTTCCGATTATGTGGAGAATCACGTCCTTACCCGACACCCACGGACCCAAGGAACCCCTGAGCACGAACAGCATCGTCTCCGGAACCTTGAACCAAGCCTTGCCCGTGAGCATCGCAGCTGCAAAGTCAGTGCTTCCCATTCCTGTGGAAAAGGCTGCCAGGGCTCCATACGTACACGTATGGCTGTCGGCTCCGATAACCACGTCGCCGGGCACGACCAGCCCCTGTTCGGGCAAGAGTGCATGTTCAATCCCCATGGACCCGACGTCGTAGAAATGAACCAAACCCATTTCTTCGGCAAAGGCCCTCGCCTCGGCCATATTCCCGGCGGATTCAATGTCCTTGGCCGGGTTGAAGTGGTCCAACACAATGACAACTTTTTCCGTATCGAACACCCGCGTTCCCCCCGCATCGCGGAAGGGCTTCAAGGCAATCGGCAACGTGATGTCGTTTGCCATGGCCAGGTCGACGTCCGCCTGGATAAGTTCGCCCGGCATCACTGTTTCCAGTCCCGCATGAGCGGCGAGTATCTTCTCGGTTATGGTCATTCCCATCTAAAGCTTTCCTTTCCTCTCTCGAAGATAGTCATCAAGTGCGGCTCAGATTCTCCAATGTCTGAGAGGGGTTCCCACGAGTCTGTCGAACTTGGAGTTGTCGAGCACCGAATAAGCGGGACGCGGTGCGGGCCTGCCCAGTTCCTCCGTGGTTATGGGCACCACGCTCACATTCGTGATTCCCGCCAGTTCGATAATCGTTGCGGCGAACTCATGCCATGTCGCTTCACCCGAATTCGTCACGTGGACGGTACCCGTTACGCCCTTATCGCAAAGATCGACAAGCGCTTTGGCAAGGTCTTGCGCGTAGGTGGGACTACCGCGTTGATCGCCGACCACTCGAAGAACGTCCCTTTGATTCGCGGCGTCGAGAATCGCTTCCACGAAATTCTTGCCATGGCGACCGTAAAGCCACTGAGTGCGAACGATACAATGTCTGTCGGGGAGGATCTCCCGCACTCGCATCTCTCCCCGAGCCTTGGACTTCCCATAAACCCCGATCGGACTAATCCCGTCGGTCTCGATATAGGGAGTTTCCTTGCAGCCGTCAAAGACATAGTCCGTGCTCATGTGGAGCAGCCCCCCACCGAGCTCGGAAACAACCTCCGCCAGATTTTCCGGCCCCTGTGCGTTAACGCTGAATGCCTCTTCTTGCCGTGTCTCACACCCGTCCACATCGGTGACCGCCGCCGTGTTGATGATCGTCCCCGGCGCGTATCTTGCCACAGCGTCTCTGACCGAATCCCTTCGCCGTATGTCGATTTCTTCAACATCCAGTCCCACCGCCCTCTTGCCGCAATCCAGTAGACATGCGACGAGATCGGTACCAAGCATTCCTTTTGAGCCGATCACCAGAAACGGATCTCGAAATTCCACTGTACCTTTCTCCCATTCATAGTTAGCTATTGATCTCACGCCCCGTCTTCAATATGATGATCAGTAACGACTACCTATCAACCATACGTGATATCAAGCCCTTGACCGGTGCTTATCGTGCACTGAAGTGCCGCAGGCAGGGCCGCCGGCGTCATCCCGGCCGCGCTCTTCGGTGATATAGTATGGCATTCACGGCTCATCGAGCGCAAGGATCGTCATGAAAATGATTCTCAGACCGGCCCGGAAAAGGGATTATCCCGCCATCAAGAAGCTGTTCCTACCCTGGATGGACGTAGAACCGGAAATCCAAAGTGTTATGGACGGCCTCTTTCATGAAGAGGCACCCGACCAACCTCACTGCAACACTCTTGAGTCGGATCGGACCCTGCTGTGTGCCTCGCTGTGGACCCTCGAGAGTCCGGACACGGTGAGACTCTGGGCGCTCGGTGTGAACCAATCAGCGCTCGAGGCAGGCCTGGCCTGCAGGTTCCTCAGAGAGGAGATACTGGACTGGGCGAGATGGGAATTGAACGAGTCTTCATCATGGTCCCTAAGTCTCTTTCTTCAACCCATGTCGAGTCCTTGAGGGCTTGCGGTTTCATGTTCGAAGGCATGACCGCTACGTGCGCGCTCGATAGCCGACCTCGATTCAGACTGACCAAGTACTTCTTGTACCGCTCGATTCCTCATTCCGAAGTTATGAATTTTCTGAAAGAATTCCTGCTGTCCCTCGGATATGAGGTAAGACGGGAAGGTGACGGCTTCGGCTATCGCATCGGCGCGGAATTCCGGTTGCCGTTCATGTTCAATGCTTGGCACCGTATTACGCGCAGCGGACCCGAAATCATTGTCCATCCCCCGGCGAGGATCCTGGAGATGCATGAGCTTGAAACGCTGTTTTACCCTCTACGCATTCAAGGCCTGAAGGAAAGACCCCTCTTCCTACCCCTGCAGAGGAAAAGAGCCGTAGGCCTGATCGATCTGCCTGACGAGGATGTTTACCAGGGTAGCCTATTCCAAGACGGCTGGTTCCAGCAACATCGACATCTTTTCCTCAACAACCTGACCTACGGGTACCCTGCCGGGCTCAAGGGAGTTCGCAGGGGCCTCCCCCTCTTGTTCTACGTGAACAGAGTCGGAGTAGTGGGATCGGGCAGGGTCGAGCACTGGTATCTGGATGAACCGAGAAATCTTTACAACCAGCTCGAGGAAATGGGCTTTTACGATCCTGAAGATGTGAAGGAGTGCGCGGCATCTTCCGGGCCCAGCGCGGGCAAGGTCCTGGTGATCCGGTTTCAACATTACCGAGCCCTCAGGAAACCCGTGACGCTTGAGCAATTACGCGAGTTGGACGGCACATTTAATCCCCAGAGGACGCGCGCCCTGTCAGCCGATCTGTTCGAGTCCATTCTGGCCGCCGGCAACTCCTGACACCCGGCCCCGACCGACGTAAGTCACCGCTCTGTGAATACCCTACGCCGCCTTCTCATATCACCACTGCAAGTTCCACATATACTTTGTCGGTAACGGGGACAGTCACATCGTAGGCCCCCCGTAGGTGCCCGTCATCGAAAGGTTGTTCATTATGAGGGCCTGCACGTAGACTCCCCTCCGCACATAATGTTTTACTTTAAGTATTGACAATAGATGTGCGGTATGCTTTATTAATTTTCGTTGCTTGGCAACCGCATCCACAGAATACGGGAGGAGTTCCCATGCCTCATTCGCACAATATCGACTACTACATCGGCAGCATGGACGATGAATCACTCGCTGACGCCCTGGCTGACTTTGAGGACCCTCTTGAGGGCCGTTCGGTGGATTTGCTGTCCTCCCTCGATTTGGACGATGAGTATCGTGAGGATGAGCTCAGGGTGGACTTGGACGATTTCTAGGCGTCCTCCCCGCGCAACCAGTTGAATGACCGGATGGGGTCGATGGACCTTTCCGGTCATTGTCGTTCTGGGAGGCGTGAACAGAAGAGAAATCAGGCCACCAACCACGATCAAATGGATTCCAACGGAAATCCCCCCTAACCTCATGGGCGCTAACTTTGATCGACTCAGTGAGACATTTCCTCTTGTTCCCCCCTTACAGGGAAAAAAATGGGGCGGCAAGGGGGGATTTACAGGGATCAGAACAAATGCTTCGTTACAGGCGCAATCTCAAGAAACTGTCCCAAGACCTGCGCAGTTGGGCCAACATGACTGAAAGTGAAGGTGCTCTGTGGTCGCGTCTGGCTCGCAAACAGCTTCTCGGAGTTCAGTATCTACCGTCAGAAACCTATCGGGCCCTACATTGTGGACTTTTACTCGGCCAAGGGGAGATTGGTTGTCGAAGTGGATGGTTCCCAGCACATGGAAGATGAGCAGGCTGAAAGGGATTGGGAACGTGACGTGTATTTGGAGAGTATTGGATTGGTTGTACTGCGTTTCAACAGCCGGGAGGTGCTCAAGGAAACCGATGCAGTCATGGAGGTGATTTATCGTACTTTGAGCGAGAGGTTGAAAGAATAAATCCCCCCTAACCCCCCTTTTTCTAAGGGGGGAACAGTGCTGTACCTTTCCCAAGCTTGAGGGACTGTCTTATACCCCCCTTTTTCTAAGGAGGGAACAGTGCTGTACCTTTCCCAAGCTTGCGGGACTGTCTTATACCCCCCTTTTTCTAAGGGGGGGAACAGTGCTGTACCTTTCCCAAGCTTGCGGGACTGTCTTATACCCCCCTTAGAAAAAGGGGGGCAGGGGGGATTTGCCGCGATATGCCATACGATCGTGCCACGAGTTTTGAGACAGTTTCCAGGGGCCTGCCCCTACAACCCCGCCTCCACCCCTTTGACAAACTGTACCTCGGGGATACGCGCCAATTCCTCGAGATGCCCCACCGATATGGTTCCAACCACGCTCTTCCCGGCAACGGCTCTGAATTGGACCTCCAGGCCCGCATCTTTCAGCTTTTTGAAGACCTCTTCCCCGGTTCCGCCGAGCATCACCTGCACGGTGATCTTTCCTTCAACTACCTTGAGCTTGCCGACCGTAAGCTCCGAAGGCTTTCCCTTCTCACCATACGCTCTCACGAGAGCTTGAAGATCGCGAGAAAGCTTGTGAAGCGCGGCCGAGGCCTTCAGTTTGGAACGGTCCTCCAGGTCCGTTGACTCATCAGCCGACGCTTCCGCCTTCTCCTCCGTCTCTGTCAGGATTGCCTCCTCGGCAGGCTTCATCGCGTCAACCGACCGTCCCACGGGCGCTCCCCGCATGGAGAATTCCCAACCGCCCGGTGTGCCCGTTGGCGACGATCCAGGCCTGCCGGCATGTCTGCGGGGACGAACCGAATTGGACTTCATGTACACTCCCCTCACGCTCTTCCGGGAATGCGCGCCCATCGGAGCCGCATCCGTGCCAAAGACCCCTTCTCTGCTTACGCCGTCGGGCATCTCCACAGGGACCGCTATCCTGACGGGCTTGCCGGCCACGGTAACCACCGTCTCCTCAACAGCCACGAAGCTGGTGAACTGAGTCATGATACGGTGAGCCAAGGCCGTTTTGATGATCTCTTCTTTTATCTCCGGCTTTGGGGTTCCACGCTGCACTCCCATCCAGTCTGTTTGCATGAGTTCATCCACTTTGGCTCTCGCCCAGATGGATGCGATCCCCGAGTTGGCATGTTCTTGTTCCGGCATCGTCACATCAAGGTGCCGTTCAAACGGCTTGCCGGACGCGAATCCTTTTATGACGACCGTACCTTTGCAGGCCTTCTCATATCGTGCCTTGAAAATCAGCGGCTTCTGCTCCCACAGATCCGATACGGCTTCCGGAAATACTTCTTCCAGTTTGATCCCTTCAGAACTTACTGTAATGTCGGTCAAAACCGGAGAAGCTATACGTTTGTAGAACTTCTTGGCCGTTTCCTCTCCGGGGCTGTTGAGTAGGATGTATTCCACTTCTCCTCCACCCGCCTTGGCCATGTTATCCAAAAGGAACCGATTCACCGAGTTTCCCGTACCAAAGGGAAACCAGCGGCTCTTGCCGCGCAGTCTTTTCACCAATGAAATGATCTCGAAATCGTTTCCAACATAACCGTCGGTCATGAAGGTGACGATGCGTAACCGGTTCTTTGGAGCCGGATTCCTGCAAACCGTCTCAATGGCCGGTCCCATCCACGTGCCCCCTCTGGCTTCAAGGGCGTTGAGATACTTCAGGGCCTTCGCCCGGTTCTCCGCGGAGTTCTCTTTCGGGCTCTCAAACAGGGCTCTTGCTCCGGAATTGAAGTCGATAATGTTGAACGTGTCGCCCGCATTCATGTTCTCTATAACGTACTTCATCGTCTCCTTGGCCTTCTCCAGCGGCCTCCCCCTTTGCGATCCCGAGCAGTCGATCACGAAAATCATCTCTTTCGGAGCAATTTCTTCCGGCACCACCCTTTTCGGAGGTATCATTATGATGGTCGCGTACCCTTGCTCCTTCTCCTTGTGAGTCAACACACCCGACCGAATTTCTTCACCCGCGACGGTGTACTGGAGCACGAAATCCCGGTTCGGTATTTCCTTCTTGTTCTTGAGGGAAACCACGGCGCGCTGTGGGCTGCTTCGCTCAATCTCCACCTGATGGAGTTTTGAGTCGAATTTCAGTACAGGCACGCCCGCATCAATGGAGACCGTCAAGTCGATGTCATGCCCCGCTCGGCTGCCTTTTTCGGCAACTGGGGGAGTAATCCGACTCGCGTCGGGCACCGCGTCCGTATCCGCTGCTCGGCCCGTCCCTTGTTTTCCTACCGGTTGTCCCGGAATAAACCTCGGCCCCACCACCATGGGAAATACAAAAGTAAACGCGCCGTCTTCGTACGGAAGGAGTTCTCCGTACCTAATCGTGATCTTCACCTTTTCCCCCGGCATAATGTTGGCCACGGACTGAGTGAAGATGTTCGGCCTTTCCTGATCGAGGAGAGAAGCCGTGTAACCGCGGTCCCTGGCTCGCTCGTAGATACGTCTCGCCTCCTCGCGGCGCTTGATTGCCCCGCGGACAATGCGGTCCCCCACGCGCATCACCATATCGTCCACAGCTCCGTTCGAGGACAAAGGGAAGGTATAGACCGCTTCGATCTTCTCCTTGCGCGGATTGGTGAACGTCTGGGTCACTTCGACCCGGGCCATGAACCCGGATATCTCTGCCTTGACCAACGTGTGTTCCAACGGACAGCCGGTCCCCTGGGAGCCGTCAGGTTCAATAATCGTGAGAGAGCCTTGGCCTCCGGCGGCGGAAAGCTCCGCGGCACCTACGGCCCCCGTTAGACCAACCAGCATCGCAATGATTAGTGTTGGAATTCTGCCCTTTTTCATCTGTCACTCCTTCATGCACCGTTTCCTTGACCCGGGCGGCAAGGATTTCGCGTTTAGGAGTGGATTCGCAGGCGCTGCGGAAATGTTACAGGTGGACGACGAGAACGGTAAGAAGGCAACATCCATGTAGGGGCACCCCCCTGTGGGTGCCCACGACCAATATCCCACGTCCGTCCCCACAACCTTCAGAACAAGAAAACCCGAAGGCGTTTCCACCTCCGGGTTTGTTACCTTAATCAAATGTAACCGTTAGAAGTTGATGTAGAAGGATCCTTCGATTGCGTGGATGGCGTCGCGTCCTTTGATCAGTGCCTGCTCGGAGGGGACACCGCCAACCATACCGACTCCTCTGTAAGCCTGCTCAAACCACTCACCGGGCTGCCAGTAGGAATAGCGTGTGAACCAAGTCAAACCTTCCAAGATTTTCCAGTCCATTCCAGCTTGTGCTTCCCAGCCGATGAACCCGTCATCCACGTAGGGGTTCAAACCGGCTGCAGGCGATCCGGAGTTCAGAGCCTTCCAAGCCTGCGCTGCGGCTACAGTACCTCCACCAGCCGCTCCAGTTGCAAGCGTGCTTCCGGCGAATACACCATTCTGCTCCAGCCGGTGTGCCCACATGTATGTGGCCCACATGTTCAAGTTGGAGGCCACCGCATAATCCGCACGCCCGGCAAACGCGTACGCGTCGGCCATGTACCCGTGAGTCTCGTGGAAAGTATTGGTGCCGCCCGCATAGGTCTCGAACATCAACCGCTGATAGGGCCTCGCCACCTGATAGTTGACCGCACCCTGGCTAAAAGCCTTTGTTGCGTTGCCGTCGTTGAGCACATTGCCGGATGCCTGAAAATACGCTAGCCGCACTTTGGTCGGTCCTGCAACCGCTCCGACTTCAGCCCATGCCTGGTAAGACTCGATGTAAACGGGAGCGGCGCCGATGTGATGCCAGTCATAGTTGACCCAGCCGTATTCAGCCGCCGCAAACACACGCCCGTTATTGTATTTGGAATACACGCCGAACAGGGTGAAAACCCTATCCCTCGCGAGCCCGCCGTTGCGAATACCAGGATTAAGATGGCCCCAGCGAGAAATGTTCAGAGCACCTGCTTCGAAGGCCCCGCAATTGTAAGTAACTGCGCCACCGGTATAGAGCTCTGGCTTGGTGTCCTTGTCCGGAACCGTAGTCCAGCTGTCCCCGGTGTTCGAGGAACGGGCGAGCCAAACGGGGAGGAGGAACCTGAAGGGGCCGTACGGCGCGACCATCAGGAATGATTCGGCCCTTGTCTCATAAGAAGCGTTCAGGCCTGTTCCAAAGGGGAAGTCTTTTACACCGATAGACATGATGAAAAGAGGGGTCTGAATGGTGGCCCGGAACTGCTCCCAGCTTCCCAGTGCCGCGGTATCGTACGCGTTCATGCTCGTCTGGTGCTGGTAGTAGCGCTCAAGCGGCGGTGTGCCGATACCCTGCCCGAAGGCGCCAATGTAATTCTGGAAGTATTTGTGCCTCATGCCGCCGACCGTGTACACGCCGTGTACCCTGATCGCGGGGTTGACACGGATCACTGGGCGGAGGGTAAGCCTTGAATCATGATTCAGAGCGTCGCAACCCCAGGTGGAATATCCACCACGCACAATCCTGGCACCGGGGTTGTCCGCGAATTGCCCTGTGATCGTGCTTATGGGGCGAGTAATGTTGTCGCCGGCTGCATTCAGGGTCTCGGTCGACTGCGCACCGGTACTTGCCCCGGCCAGGTTCTGTTGGTTACTGTTGCGATTTGTGTTGTACCAGCTGGGGCCGGCAAACCCAACCGCCTGTCCCTGGACATTGTTGGAATTCGGCGCTGTCAACGTGTTGAGAGGGTCAATTGCAATCGCGCCTCCGTCCTGCAGCGGTGCTTTACCGAACAGGTCCATGTCGCCGGTACGGCTGATGTACCGAAGCCGCATTTCGTACTCGCCTGTCATGGAAAATTCCCATGCAGCGGCGGGAACGACAAAAGCTGCAATGAGCAGCCCTGCCATGAGAACCGTTAATAATCGTTTCATCTTTTCCTCCAAATCCAAAAGAATCGAACAAAAAGCCCGAAGGCAGTTAACGCCAATTCCGTGAGACCCCGTGAGGAGACATCGACGGCCCTGACGGGCCCGCCGGTTGGATACCGTAGGCGGGGTAGTCAGGGGGCTCATATAAGCAGCAAACCAATGTTTGCGTTTTTTACGGACCTTTAGGATTCACGATCTTGTAACACTGCCTTGTCGGGGCTGTCAAGCAAAATCTCCCGGTCGTTTTGCAAACCCTGACTTGGGAGGCGCTTTTCCGAGCAATGCGGTCCGGCTTCCGTCCCAGTTCTTGCTCAATACCGCCGGCGGACCGCACGCATGTCCCGACGGTTGTTGTATATCATAAATGGAGAGAAAAGGCTACAAAGAAACGCGTGGTTAGAATTCCAGAGGGAGAAGAGATTTCACCACCAAGACACAAAGGCGCCAAGAAGGCACAAGGAGGATGGAATTTATTGGACGCGCGGGCGTGTTCATCGAGGGCACCCACAGGGGGGTGCCCCTACAGGGTGGTTACCGGATCGCGGTGTTTGTTGGCGTGAGGCAGTACGGCAGGTTGTAGAGGCAGGCCCCCGTGCCTGCCCACGATAATGCACGCGGTTCCACGGTATTTCCCCCCGGCGATCGTACGGTGTACCGGTGTAGGGGCGGCCCCCTGTGGCCGCCCACATGATGGAGCATGCCCTTACGAACATAACGCGCCTTCATTGGGCACGGACGACATCTTCCTATGGGACATTTTCTCTTGTTCCCCCTTAGAAAAAGGGGGCTAGGGGGATTTATGGATCGGAAAAATCCCCCCTAACCCCCCTTTTTCTAAGGGGGGAATTTAAGGGACCAGGCCACCTCCGATTTAAGTTAGCGCCCTCCGGGGTGCCCCTACATGGTGGTTTCCGGGCCGCGGGTGGTTATGGTTGTGCGGTTCAACCGACGGATGTAGGGGCAGGCCCCTACGTCGACTCCAGGTTCTTTCTCAGTTCATCCAAAATTCCCCCCGAGATGAGAATCAGTTTGTCGCGGGATGAGTGCCCTCGAAGGATGGTCAAAGAGGATGGCGGTACCCCCGCCCTTTTCGCAAGAAATTTGAGCAATGCCTTGTTGGCGCGCCCTTCAACCGGCGGCGCGGTCAGCTTCACCCCCAAGCGATCTCCCGTACGAAGACTCAGCGAATTCGCGGAAGCGCCGGGAGTTACTCTCACTGCAACCGTTACCCCGTCTTTTGTCTCCCGAAGATACACGGCATTCCTCCGATTCCCGGTCTGATGAGTGTGGACGAGAAGACATTACACCACAAGGGTGCCGAGACACCAAGCAGGCAACAAGGAACATGTGGGTTGTGGGTAGATCATCGCGGGCACCCACGGGGAAAGTGTCTCAAAACTGTCGGCGTATCAAAAATCGTGGCACGACTCTACCGCCTGTAGGAACAAATCCCCCCTGCCCCCCTTTGCCAAAGGGGGGTAAGAGCCGGTTCTCCCCTTAGAAAAAGGGGGGTTAGGGGGGATTTTTGTCCTGACTCGCCTCATCGTGCCACGATTAGCATGACGTACCGACTTTTGAGACAGGTTCTTCATCCCCCGGTAAAGAATGGGAGCGTCCAAACAGGATTTCCGTCCCGAAGGGGCGGCGCTCGCGAAGACGTTCAGCATGCAGAGCAGTCCGGCGTCCCTTCAGGACGCGCTCGTGAATACTCGGGGGTGCAACGTTTCCGGGCCTTGAAAGGCTCGGCTAACATCGCGTGTCCCTTCGGGACCCTAAGAAAACCCGTGAACCAGACCACGTACACGCTTATGTTAGCGCCTATGGGGCAGGCCTCTGGATGCCCCTACCAACGCTACCCGTTCCTGCCCTGCCTCCACACCGGAATCCGTTTCTTTTCTGTCTTTGTATGTTGGTGTCTTTGTCTATTAGTGGTTAATCCCTAGATTTGCGGTTCATTCCGTCATTTCACACAGGTCAATGCCCTCGTCTACTGTATCTGCGCTGCAATTTGGTACAAGGTCTTCACGAGGAATTGCTGCAAGAACACTATGGCCAAGAAGACTATGATGGGTGAAATGTCGATTCCCATGGGCGGCAAGGGCAGCACCCGCCGTACCATTCCGAAAACCGGTTCCGTAACGCTATACAGGAAACGAACGATGGGGTTGTACGGGTCGGGATTCACCCAGGATATCAAAGCGGCGACAATGACTATCCACATATAAATGGTGAGGACGATATCCAGTACACCCGCTACTGCAGCGATCAAATTGCTCATAACAAACATGTGGGCTTTCCTCGGGGCCGGAATGAAGCGCGCCCCTATTTCCGGGATCGGTTTCCTTGCTTCCCGCGGCAAGGATATGTTATCTTAACCATTTTTTCAAGGCTTTTGCGAAGCGGGAGAACATCTGCCCTGCCTCTCAACAACTCAGACTTTTAATCAAATTCCTCGTGACGGGCAACTGAAAGTCACCGCTCATAATAATTTGGGTTGACTGGAAAAACCGGAAGATGTAAAGGACACAGGATCAAGACCCTTTAAAATCTCAAATCCGGTTCTATAGAGAAAGGAGACACAATGGCAAAAAAGGTCGCTATCGATGAAGAAGCCTGCACGGGATGTGGAACCTGTGCGGCCATAGCCGAAGATTGCTTTGCTTTGAATGAAGAGACAGAGAAGGCTTACGTAACTGATATCACAGCATGTTCTGACGACGACGTTCAAGAAGCCATCGACACTTGTCCCGAGGAAGCCATTTCCTGGGCCGAGTGACCTTCAGAATCATTAAGTTGTCCTGTCGTGCTGCAGCTTTTTGTCCGCTCCGGTCCGCTTCTCGAAGCTTTCGGTCTCCGGTCGGTTTGACCGAAAGAACGGTTCGGGGTTGCAGCTGCACAAAGATGGGGAGTTAAGTTATGTTTTCCGGGGATGAATTGATACCCCGTCTCGAAGAACTGTACTACCAAATGGACGATGCGTATCGCGGGATCGCGGACGAGATCGGTTTTTCCTGCAGGGGATGCGATGGAGTCAAATGCTGTACCGTAGATGTGACTCTTCACACCTTTGTTGAGATGTTCTATTTGAGGCGGGGGTTCAATTCCCTGGACACTTCGAGACAACTGGAGATTCTGGGCAGGAGTAGAGAAATAGTTAAGGCGAAGGACGAAGATCCGCTCGGGGACTCGTACCGGAACGCGGTGTGTGCCCTAAATTTTGAAGGCATGTGTAGCTTGTACGAACATCGGCCAATGATTTGCCGTCTGGCCGGTATCCCGCATTTCATGAAACGGCCCGACGGCAAGTCCCTGGAAAGCGTTGGCTGCACAACCTACACACATGACATCTTGCCGAAATATCCAAAGATAATGCTTGACAGAACCGAATTCTATCATAGGATGGCACGCATTGAAATTGAGGTTGTGAGAGCACTCGGCAAACGCACCCGCAGTAGAACCATTGCGGAAACCGTAGGTCGGGATTATCCCGAGTGCCGATTTCCGTAACCACGTCCGACGTGATCGAGTCTTTCAATTCAAGAAAATAGTAAAGAGCTGCCCATTCAATGACACTCCCCACAACCGGTGGTACGCAATTCCACAAGCCGCATCAGGGGGAATCAGTAGCCGATACTCGGCCTGTCGTTACACCCAAAAAGCACAGTCGACCAATCTTGCTGAAACGATCGGAATCAGTGGCCGGTACTCGGCTTGTCCCCTCTTTCGTAACTCCGGTGCTCGTTCTGATCGGCGTGTGGGTATTTCTCATCTGGTTCATCAATCCCGTAGGGGAGTTCATGACCAACGATGACTGGTCGTTCATCAGGGCCCTGGAAAACTTGGTGTTCAACGGTAAAATGGGATCAACCGGGTGGGGCCCCGTTGGTGCCCCCGGAGGGCCTGCTCTCATAGCGCACCTGTCGTGGGGGAGGCTGTTCACATACCTCTTCGGCCATTCCATAACTACTCTCAGGTTGTCGGTCTTAGTAATCGGAGTACTGGGATCGTTTGTGCTCCTCGAACTCCTGCGATTGTCCGGAACCTCGGCTTGGACTTCCTTGTGGGGTGTCCTGACTCTGGTGTTTTGTCCGCTGTTCTTGCCGTTTTGCTTCTCATTCATGACCGACGTGACCTTCGCGTCCTTGGCGGTCTTCGCGGTGCTGCTCCTGCACGGCGGAGTGGAAGGCAAAAGATACTGCCTGGTTGTGGCCGGTCTCTTGGCAGCGCTTGCTTCCATTCTTACTCGGCAAATCGGGATCGTCTTACCGGTTGCTTTTGTCCTGGCCTGCCGAATTCATCCGAGAGGCAAAGAGCTTGGATGGAGGAAAATGGCGATCACGGCCGTTTGTGTGGCCGTGATACCGTGGCTCTTCTACGAATTCATGCTGGCTGAGATCGGAAGCACGCCCATAACCGAGCATCAGGTCGTCCAGAGTGTCGTCATTCGGCTCAACGAGTTAGGACTCATAGATTTTCTCGGTCTTGTGGGGCGTCGCCTGCTGTTTGCACTCGGTTACTTTGCGCTCTTCGTTTCACCGGTGGTTGCCCTGAGGTACCGTGAATTCCTCCAACTCCGGTCGTTCCGGTATTTCTGCATCGCATTGGCAGCAGGCCTGGTCGTGTTCGAGACTCTTCTGATACTCGGCATTCTGGACCCACCGATCTACATCTGGCGAAACACTCTGGTGAATTTCGGAATTGGGCCCGTGTTACTCAAAGACACATATCTCCTTGGCATCAAGAGAAGTATTTCGATGCCGGCAACGCTATATTATGTCCTCGTGAGTTGGGCCGTCCTTTCTCTCGCGGCATGTTTTGTCCTGACCGTCTCTTCGTTCACGAGACTGGTTCGGTTGCTCCGAACCAAGAACCCCTCGGAAATAAGCTTCCTTACGATCTTTGTTCTCTTGGCCGGATGGTTTTATCTCGGCATCATCTCACTCTGTGGATTTCACGATCGATATCTCATTCCTCTCATCATACTGGGGATCGTGTGGATAGCGGCCGACGCGCCTCGGACGAGCCACGTTTCTTTCATGCCCCGGAAATTGGCCCTCTCCGCCGTGCCCTTACTGGCCATAGCCGTGTTCACCGTCTTGTCCCTCCACGACTTCATGGAGATCAAACGTTCCCAGGGCTTAGCCTTGGATTACCTGGTGAACGAAAGGAAGGTTGAACCGTGCAACATTGACGGGGGATTCGAGTTCAACGGGTACCACTGCTACAGCCAGTCGTTTCGTGTCCGGCCCGGTCTCAGTTGGTGGTGGGTCAACCGGGAGGATTTCGTCGTCACCCTTGGTCCGCTTCCCGGGTACCGTGTGGTCCGGACCTACCCGTTCAATCGATACATGGGTGAGGACGGCGCAATCCACGTGTTGGAGCCATTGAACCGTTGAGCCGCCGAGGGAATGAACCACAAAGGCACCAAGACGCAAAGGGAATTGACCCGGATGTAGGGACTCCCGACGGCCGGCAGTTACCTTCATGTGGGCAGGCACGAGGAAACTGTCTCAGAAGTTGGTACGTGTTGCTAATCGTGGCACGGGTGTAGGGCATGCTGCAACAAATCCCCCCTACCCCCCCTTTTTCTAAGGGGGGAACAGCGCCGTACCTTTCCCAAGGTTGGGAGACCGTCTTATACCCCCCTTTGGCAAAGGGGGGCAGGGAGGATTTCCATTCGAATCCACTCCATCACGGCACGATTCACCTTGCTCTGACAGTTTTGAGACGCTTTCCCTTTGGGTGCCCTCGAGGATCTTGACCGGCCTGCATATCGGAGAATTCTCCATTGATTTCTTGGTGTGTTGGTGTCTTTGTGGTCTAATCTTCTTGGTCTCACGTTACGCGAGCTAAACAATGTCCACCGATCGTCCCGGCATAGTTGTGATCGCAGGACCAACCGCGTCCGGCAAGACCGAGTGTGGAATCGAACTGGCGGAGGAATTCCGCGGTGAGATCGTCTCCGCTGATTCCGTCCAGATATACCGCCACCTTGATATTGGTTCCGCCAAGCCCACACCTGCTCAGCGGTCCCGCGTTACTCATCACATGCTGGATATTCGGGATCCCGACGAAGACTTCGCCGCTGGAGATTACGTCCGGGAAGCGCGAGATCGGATACGCGATATTCATGCCAGAGGCATGGTACCCCTTGTGGTAGGTGGAACGGGATTGTATATTAGGTTGCTGTTAGGGGGCATTGTGGATCTCCCCCCCAAGAGTCCCGCATTGCGCCGTAGATTGCGGAAAGAAGAAAACGAGCGAGAAGGCAGTCTGTTCGACCGACTTCTGAAGGTAGATCCCGACAGTGCACGCAGCACGACGCCTCACAATTTGGTACGAATCATGCGTGCACTCGAGGTTCATGAACTTACGGGAAGGCCCTTCTCGGATATTCAGCGGGAGCACGCGTTACAGGATCGGCCGTACAGATCCCTCTTTGTTTGCATAGCGCCGGAGAGACAAGTTCTTTACGAACGGATTGATACGCGGGTCGACAGTATGGTAAAGGGTGGATTGTTTGAAGAAGTCGGCCGGCTTTACGACCGCGGATTTACTTGGGAACTCAAGCCCATGCAATCCCTGGGTTATCGTCATGTCGGCATGGTTCTTACCGGGGAAGTGGACAAGCACGAAGCGATTCGGCTCATGAAGAGAGACACCCGACATTTCGCCAAAAGGCAGTTGACATGGTTTCGTTCCGAGCCCGATACGGTGTGGTTTGATCCAGAGAGTCGACCACGGATCAGGTTCGCAGTTGCTAATTTTCTCGGGCCTTGATTTGCCGCCCGGGATTTTTTTCCCTCGGGACACCGGCGCCGTTGGGACCGATTACGGTGTGGATCGAGGGATTACCGACACGGGGGTGCGGAAATGCCGAAGACACATTTTAACATTCAAGATCAATTCCTTAACCAGGTCCGGAAGGCAAGAATAGAGGTCGAGGTGCGTCTCATCTCCGGTGAACCCATTTCGGGTTATGTCCGTAGTTTCGACAGCTTCTGCATCATCATCGAAGATGCACGGGACATCAGGCTGATCTACAAGCACGCACTGATCACGGTACAACCAAAGGAATCCGGGACAAAGATACCCGGCCTCGTTTAGTAGGGGCGGGCCCCCGGAAACTGTCCCGAAAGTCGGTGCATGATGTCAATCGCAGCATGATTGTTTGGCTCGGAGTACGCGCGGTCTTAATGTGCTGAAGGCACATACGAATTTGGCCGGGGGATTCAGAGAGTGTCTCAAAACTCGGTGCCTGGTGTTAACCGTGGCACGATTGCTTGGCGTGTCACAACAAATCCCCCCTGCCCCCCTTTGCCAAAGGGGGGTTAGGGGGGATTTATTCTTTCAACCTCTCGCTCAGAATACGATAAATCACCTCCACGACTGCATCGGTTTCCTTGAGCACCTCCCGGCTGTTGAAACGCAGTACAACCAATCCAATACTCTCCAAATACACGTCACGTTCCCAATCCCTTTCAGCCTGCTCATCTTCCATGTGCTGGGAACCATCCACTTCGACAACCAATCTGCCCTTGGCCGAGTAAAAGTCCACAATGTAGGGCCCGATAGGTTTCTGACGGTAGAACTGAACTCCGAGAAGCTGTTTGCGAGCCAGACGCGACCACAGAGCACCTTCACTTTCAGTCATGTTGGTGCGCAGGTCTTGGGACAGTTTCTTGAGATTGCGCCTGTAACGAAGCATTTGTTCTGATCCCTGTAAATCCCCCCTGCCCCCCTTTTTCTAAGGGGGGAACAAGAGGAAATGTCTCACTGAGTCGATCAAAGTTAGCGCCCATGAGGTTAGGGGGGATTTGCTGCAGCATGCCCAATCCCGCCCAGAACTCAGGATGCCACGACTAGCATCACGTACCGACTTTTGAGACAGTTTCCATGGTAGTGCCCCTACAAGGGGTCGCCGTGCCGGTACGACCACCCCGCCCCTACCCTCTTCATTTCAATTCCAGTTCGACTCCCACGGGACAGTGGTCCGATCCCATCACATCCGACATGATGAACGCGTTCTTGACCGAATCGAGCATCTCGGCGGTGACAAAAACATAGTCAATCCTCCAGCCGACATTCCGCTCCCTCGCACGGCTCTTGAGATCCCACCAGCTATATTGAACAACATCCTTGTTCAGCTTTCGGAACGTGTCGATGTAGCCGGCGGCAATCGCTTTGTCAATCCACTCCCGTTCCTCCGGCAAGAAGCCTGAAACTTTGGAGTTTTCCTTCGGCCTCGCGAGATCCATCTCTTGGTGAGCGGTATTTACGTCGCCAAGAAAGCACAGTCTCGGAATCCGAGTGCGGAGGCTTTGGATATGATCGAGAAAAGCCTGGTAGAATTCCATCTTGAACCTGAGCCTCTCAGCGTTCATTTTTCCGTTGGGAAAGTAGACATTGAACAGAGAGAAGTCCTGGAAATCCAATCGAATCACCCTACCTTCGTCGTCGAAACGCTCTGCTCCCAGCTTGGTCTCCACATTGAGCGGAACCTCTTTGGTAAACACGGCCACGCCGCTGTAGCCCTTCTTCTTGGCACTGTGCCAGAAAGAGGTATAGCCGGCGGGGTTCATCAGTTTTTTTGTCAACTGTTCAGGTTGGGCTTTGGTTTCCTGAACAGAAACGATGTCCGGGGACTCGGAGTCGAGCCATTCCAAGAACCCTTTCTTAGCGGCAGCGCGTATTCCGTTCACGTTCCAGCTCAAGATTTTCAGTACACGAGACATGGTCTCCACCTTCCCTCTCGTTGCAGAAATTCGGCCCGAATCAGGGCAGGCACAGGGGGTGCCCCTACAAGGGGTCGCCTTGCCGGCGGGCCTGTTGCGTCACATCATGTCCCCATGCATGTAGGGGCAGGCCCCTGTGCCTGCCCACGAATGTACCTGCCGGACGGTTGTTCCTCTCGTTCCCGGGCTCTGCCCTGAGCATTACCCATATTCCGGGCGGCCGGCAACCGGGAACATGTCCCGTATCGACTTGATGCTCACCTTGATGAAGGCAAAGACTAACGTTGCCGGCAACATAGGTGGACCATGTGAACGCGCTTGCCCTGAAAGGGCACACCATGAATAGTCATGGGTTTTCAACCCATGGGAAGCGGAACACCACGAGCAGTTGGGACCCCGAAGGGGTCCACCAATTTCAATAACGGGGGCATCAGGATTGGTCGACCCCTCCAGGGTCGTTGCCAAGGGTTGGATGGATGCCCGTTTCCACGGGTTGAAACCCGTGGCTACTCACAGTGAGCCCCTGCGGGGCTCTGGCTCGTCAACACCTCGAATCGGTTTGCCTATTACCGACCGATTCTCACGATTGCCGGCAAAGAGATATGGGACAAGCCAGGGCTCTGCCTGGAAATGCCTGTCCTCCGGCGTTCTCTTCTTCCCCCTCTCTAATAAAAAACCCGGCCTGCAGGCCGGGTCAGCTGAAATCCGTTTTGGTGCCGAAGGCCGGACTCGAACCGGCACGAGCTCTCGCCCGCCACCCCCTCAAGATGGTGTGTCTACCAGGTTCCACCACTTCGGCACGGTCTTAGTTTATCGAGATCGGAGTCGGTAGTCAAGACCAAAGAAGGCAACCGCAATAGTGGGTGCCCACAAGCAGGGTGCCCCTACGTCAACACCCGTTTCTCTCATGATTCATGCAACTACGATGCGGTCTTCGTAGGGGAGGGCCCCCGTGCCTGCCCTCTTCTCTTCGGCCGCCCCGACCACGTACAACCTCCCGACAGAGGGCACCCCACAAGAAATCGCGCTTATAATCGAAAACCTGTCTCAGGCAAAAAAACTCTTATTTTAATAATTCATGCGTAAAAACTCAAGTGAAAACTCTTGACAACTCAAGCATTCGGTTATAGCTTATTTTCTAAGACAAGTTTTCATGGAATTCTCGGCTTAGTTACCAGCCGATGTCGTCCTCGTGAAGACCATCATTTGGACACCGGCAAACTCGTAGTCCCTTTCCTTAAATATAGTAAGCAGTTTGGGAAGCAGGCAGGGTTCGAGAGTACCCGTACGGGTATCGAACCAGGCCGACAGTGGAGAATATACTTGCATGTTTCCGTTCTTTTACAGGAAATGCTTGAAATTATTAGGCCGACCACCGGATGTATCTATCTGGACGGTACCCTCGGTGCCGGAGGTTACTCGGAGGCCATTCTCGAAGCCTCGGCACCCGATGGAAGCGTTGTAGCATTCGACCTGGACCCTGATGCGTTGAATCGGGCATCTGAACGACTGAAGAAGTATGGCAAGAGATTCGCCCCGGTGCACGGCGGCTTTCATCATGCTACCGATCTGCTGGCTTCCTTGGGCATTGGGTCGCTTGACGGCGCGGTCCTGGATCTGGGCTTGTCGTCCGATCAGTTGGAGGATGACAGCCGAGGTTTTAGTTTCCGTTACGAAGGCCCTCTTGATATGCGGTTCGATACCACTTCCGGCTTAACCGCCACCGACTACTTAGGACGAATTTCTGCTCGTCAACTTGAGGAAACACTTGCAACCTATGGAGAGGAAAGGTATTGCAAGAAGCTGGCGAGGGGCCTCATCCGTGAGCGCGACCGCGGACGGCTCACGACCACTCAGGAGTTGGCTCTAGCGGTCACGCGAATCATCGGACCTCGACGGGGCCGTATTCATCCGGCCACCCGAACGTTTCAGGCATTGCGAATAGCCGTGAACAAGGAGATGGAAAGTCTGGCAACCGCATTGGAGGAAATACCGTTGCTGCTCAAGCCGGGCGGACGGTTCTGTGTCGTCTCCTACCACTCGTTGGAAGATCGACAGGTAAAACAGTCTTTTCGCCAAAGGCAGAAGACATCGCACGCCTGGAACGTGGTGACGCCCCGTCCGATTAGACCGACGACCGAAGAGTTGAAGGCAAATCCCCGGGCACGATCTGCGAAAATGAGGGCACTTGAGGCCTTGGAAATCGCAGAAGATCGTCGCGCCGATCGGTGAAAGGCGAAACGGCTGATGGCCCGAACGGAAGAAACGACAATTCGTACTGGAGCCGCGATTGCACGAGCGATGGGAATTTTGAGACTGCAGCCCGGCATTCGCCGAGCCGCACCGGTGACGGTGGTGATTCTCTCGGTCACGATTCTCTTCGTAGGGCTCTTTATGTCCGCACACGCATGCAGATCGTTCAAATAGGGTATGAGATATCGGGGCTTGAAACCAAGAATAAGGAACTCAAGAACCGCAAACGAGAATTGGAGTTGGAAATAGCGTCGCTCCAGTCGCCGGGTGAGCTGGAACGAAAGGCACGAAAGATTGGCCTAGTGTTTCCCGAAATGCAAAGGGTAGTTCATGTCCCGTGATGCAAAACCGATAAACTGGGCGGCGTTCAGGATAGCCCTTGTGGCCGTGGCGTTTGCCGCGGCAACGGTTTTGCTGGTTGTGCGCGCATACCGCCTTCAGGTATCCGACGCCGAGTCACTCAAGAGTCTTGCGGATAAGCAACGGACTCGAGTCCTTCATCTTGAAGCGCGCAGAGGCATGATACTCGATCGGACGGGAGATCAGATGGCGGCAAGTCTTGAAGTGGATTCCATTTACGCTCGGCCGCGGAAGATAACGGATAAGAAGACCACGGCCCGCAAGTTGGCTGAATTACTTGATGTGAACGAGAAGGATATCCTGGGCAAGTTGGAGGATAATCGGGCATTTGTTTGGATTCAACGACGAGTATCGCCGCTCACGGCCGAAAAGATCAAGGAAGCCGATCTCCGGGGAATCTTGTCCGCCAAAGAATACAAGCGATTCTATCCCTTGAAGAGTTCCGCGGCCCACGCCATCGGCTTTGCCGGCATCGATTCGCAAGGCTTGGAGGGGCTGGAACTGTCGTACGACAAAGACCTTAAAGTAGATCCCGTGCCTGTAACCGCCCAGAGAGACGCGCTGGGCCGTCCGGTCATGTTCGCGGCAATCGGTCAGGATCCCAAACGGCGTGATCTCCATCTCACGCTTGACGGAAATATCCAGTACGTCGTTGAGAGGGCTCTGGATGAGGCAGTGTACAAGGAAAGAGCCAAGAGCGGTGTCGTCGTAGTCATGAATGCCGACTCCGGTGAGATTCTCGCTCTTGCGGTGCGGCCGACGTATAACCTCAACATCTTTCACAAAGCTTCAGCCGCGGTTAGGAGAAACCGAAGCGTTGCCGACACCTTTGAACCGGGATCCACGTTCAAAGTGTTCCTCGCCGCTGCTGCGCTGGATCTGGGAAAAGCAACGCCGGGTCAGAAATTCTACTGCCACAAGGGCTTGTATCGATACAAGCACTCCGAGATCCATGACGTGGTTCCTCATAAGGTCCTGTCCTTTGAAGATGTGATTGTTCGTTCCAGTAATATTGGAGCGGTGAAAATCGCAGAGAAACTGGGTCGAAGCGAGTTCTATCGAGTGCTGAGAGGATTTGGGTTCGGCTCCCCGACGGGAGTCGACCTCCCGGGAGAACGCAGGGGGATTTTGCCCTTGCCCGGCAGGTGGTCTTCACTTACCAAAGCCAATGTAGCTTTTGGTCAGGGAGTGGCCGTGAATCCCATGCAACTCACTGCAGCCTTTGCCGCTGCCATTAACGGCGGGTACTTATACACGCCCCACCTGATGAAGCGGATAGCAACCCCTTTGGGTGAGACCATTCGGGAGAATAGGCCTGTAGCGGTCCGCAGGGTTATCAAACCGTCCACCTCGGGCCGGCTTCGTATGATCCTTCGAAAAGTGGTACTGAAGGGAACCGGCAAGGCGGCGGCCATTGCAGGAGCGGATGTCGTGGGAAAGACCGGCACGGCCCAAAAGGCGGATCCTTCCGGAGGATATTCGAAGGACAAATATGTCGCTTCGTTCATTGGGGCCTTGCTCGACGTCAAACCAAGATTGGTGATTTTCGTGATGATCGACGAACCCGCAAACGGACAGCGGACCGGAGGCAAGATTGCGGCCCCGGTATTCCGCAAGATTGGGCAGGGCATTCTCGGGCTTTGCGGCAGCAGGCCCAGCAAAACCTTCCCCATATTGGCTTTGGGCTCGGATCGATATCGGACCAGGTTGGGGCGCGGAGCAAAACGCGTCAAGATCCGCCGGGGACCCAAACCCGGTGAATGGGTGGTCCCGGACATGAAGGGTTTGAACATGCACCAGGTCTTGGAAATCTGCGGGAAGATGAAATGCGACGCGTCGTTCAAAGGGGTCGGACATGCGGTGAGGCAAGATCCTCTCCCGGGCCGAATCCTCAAGGAGGGCGCTCCCCTGAGAGTTTCGTTTGCAGGAGAGACATCGTGACTCGGCTCGGCGACATTGCCTCGGTATTGACCGGCGCGCGGGTATACGGGGATTCATCGACCTCCGTCGTCGGGCTGACTCACGATAGTCGTAAGGTCAGACCCGGCCGGCTCTTTGTGGCGATTTCCGGTGAACGCGTGGACGGCAACCGGTTCATCGCCGGCGCTGTAGAAGCAGGAGCAGCGGCAGTGATGTCCGAAAACGCGCAGACGGAGGACTTCACGGGGATCCCCTGGATTCAGGTTCCGGATGCGAGGTTTGCTCTCGGACCGGCAGCCGCGGTCGTGTTCGGACATCCCACGAAACAGGTGAGTCTTGTTGGAATCACCGGAACGAATGGTAAGACGACTCTCACGTTTCTCTTGGAGGCCATTGCCAAAGAGGCGGGCTTCAGTCCCGGAGTAGTGGGTACGATTTCTCATCGCTGGGCGGCGGCGGAACACTCGGCACTGAACACAACGCCGGAAGCCTCGGATCTTCAGCAGATGATCTCGGAGATGGTTGCCGCCGGCGTATCACATGTCTTCATGGAAGTGTCTTCTCACGGTCTGGCTATGGGAAGATTGGAAGGATGCAATTTCGACCTGGCCGTCTTCACGAATCTGACTCAGGACCACCTGGACTATCACGGGAACCTTGAAGACTACTACCTTGCCAAGAGGACCCTTTTCGGTCGCCTCCTACCGTCTTCGTCGAAACCGGACCGTTGCGCCGTAGTAAATGTGGACGACCCGTACGGGAGAAGATTGCTTACGGAGCTTGACACGGTTCACTCCACCGGCTTCGGAACGTCCTCGGACGCCGGCGTCCATCCTCTCCGGGTCGATCTGACCGCAGCGGGCATATCCGTTACCGTGGAAACACGAAGAGGCCGGACGGAAATCCGATCCGGGCTGACGGGCCCCTTCAACCTTTCGAATATCCTCGCGGCCGTTGCGGTCTCCGAGCGGCTTGACATCGCAAGCGATGCGATCCGTAGAGGAATCGAATCCGTTCACACCATTCCCGGCAGGCTCGAAAGAGTACCCGCCGACCGAGGAACCGTATTTGTCGATTACGCCCATACTCCCAATGCCCTCAAGAACGTCCTGGATGCGCTCAACATCATTCGGACGGGGCGAATCATTACCGTGATGGGCTGCGGAGGCGATAGAGATAAGACGAAACGGCCCTCATGGGAAGGGAGGCGGCAGCCGGCAGTGACTTCGTTGTGGTTACCTCCGACAATCCGCGCACGGAGGATCCGGATGCCATCATCCGCCAGGTCGAGGCCGGAGTCCGCGAATACGGTTTCGTACCGTTTGAGAACAACACGCGGGAACACCCTCCAAAAAAAGGCTGCTACTGCGTGGTAGCCGACCGGCGAAATGCCATCGCGTGGGCGGTGCAAAGACTGGCCGGAGGAGACATACTGTTGGTGGCCGGCAAAGGCCACGAAACCTATCAGGAAATTAATGGCATTCGGCATCCCTTTGATGACAGGGAGGTAGTCCGAGAGGAACTGAGGAAGCTCCCGGTCGGCAGCCATGCCGGTTCGGGAAATCCGTTGAATACGAGCGAATCTGTTTCAGGGAGTGAACGTTTATGAGAGCCGTGGGCGGACCATATTTTGCCGGGGAAATTGTGAAGGCATGTCGCGGTGTTCTCTTGAGCGGTGATCGTGAATGCGTCTTCCCTGCCATAACGACTGATTCGAGAGATATCGAGAAAGACGATCTGTTCGTTCCATTGAAGGGAGCGAACTTCGACGGTCATAATTTTCTTATTCCGGCCCTGGAAGCCGGAGCCCGAGGAAGCTTGGCGACACGCGATGTTAACAGGGAAATCCCCAATCATCTCACCAACCTTGTCCTGATCCAGGTTCAGGACACTCTCCAAGCTTTGTCAGACCTTGCATCAGCCCACCGAGATAGATTCTCCATCCCCCTGATCGCGGTCACCGGCTCTTCGGGCAAAACCACCGTAAAGGAGATGATTGCGGCCGTCTTGAGACGGTCGCATCATCCCCTGGTGTCCCGGGCGAATTTCAATAACCTTATCGGCTTACCCCATGACGGTGCTCAACCTGAGCCCCGAACATACCGTTGCGGTGGTGGAAGCCGGAATCAATACAGTAGGTGAAATGGACGAACTTGCAAGAGCAGCGTCTCCGGATGTTGCCGTAATCACAAACATAGGACCGGTGCATCTGGAAGGTTTGGGTTCCATGGAAAACGTGGCCAAAGAAAAGTTCAAGCTGGTCCGAGGCTTGGCGTCGACGGGCGACGCGATTGTACCGGCAAATGCCCCTCACCTGAATGCGCTGCTCCTGGAGTGGGGCGGTCGATTTGTCACGTTTGGCGTGGACAAAGGAGACTTCAGAGCCGAACATGTTCGCTTGGTAGCGGAAACGGTTTTTGAAATGGTATGCCCGCACGGCCGACAAGAGATCACCTTGAAGATTCAGGGCCGCCATAGTGTCGCCAATGCTCTTGCCGCAGCTGCAGCGGCCACGGCCGTGGGCTCGACCATGGAAGACGTTCGAGACGGTTTGGCGGATTTTCGTCCACCCGATTCACGAATGGAGATCGTCGCACTGCCGGGGAATAGAAAGCTGATTCGAGACTGTTACAACGCCAACCCGCAATCCGTCAATGCGGCTCTGGAGGTTCTTGCGGCAGGAGGACCGGGCACGCAATCGCTGGCGGTACTGGCGGACATGGCGGAACTCGGCAAACATACCGAAGAGCTTCACGAATACATTGGTAAACGAGCTGCCGTCCTGGGGATAAATCGTCTTGTCTTCGTGGGCCGATTCGGGCACTCCTTTATGAATGGGTTTGCCGCTGCGGGAGGCGACCCCAGGAGTCTGACTCTCGTCCCGGATCAGGAGACCGCCTGGGATGTTATCCGAGTGCTTACGGACGCGTACGCCGCCATTTTGGTCAAAGGATCGCGAATGATGAAGATGGAACTCATTGCAGACCGAATCGTAGGAGAGAATTAGTCCATGCTGTACCATCTCCTTTATCCCTTGGGCGTAGATCTGATCCTGTTCAACGTATTCAGGTACATTACATTCAGGACCATTATGGCTACCCTGACGGCACTCATGATCAGCTTCCTGCTGGGACGACCGCTCATCGATTACCTCAGGGAATTCCAGATTGGGCAGATGATACGAGAAGACGGTCCCAAATCGCACCTGAACAAGAGCGGCACCCCGACCATGGGAGGCGTATTGATTCTCTTTGCCATGACCATCTCCTGCCTGCTCTGGACCAGGCTCGACAACATCTATTTCTATATCGTGCTGGGGGTAACGCTCAGTTACGGCGGCATAGGGTTCCTGGACGACTACCTCAAAATCGTACGCAAGAGTCACAAGGGGTTGAGCCCCAAGCAGAAGTTCGGACTACAGCTTATCATTGGTGCGGTTGTAGGCCTGGCCCTGTGGCTGGACCCCATCTTCAAGACAACTTTGGCCGTGCCGTTCTTCAAGAATGTGAATCCCGACCTGGGCATTTGGTACATTCCCTTTGCCGCTCTGGTGATAGCCGGAGCTTCCAACGCGGTGAATCTCACCGATGGACTGGACGGGCTGGCAATAGGGCCCGTCATGATTTGCGCAGCCACGTATCTGCTCTTTGCCTACATCGCGGGGCATCTCAAACTTTCGCACTATCTTCAAGTCGCCTACGTACCCGGATCCGGTGAACTCTGCGTCATGTGTGGAGCAATGCTCGGCGCGGGTATGGGGTTTCTTTGGTACAACGCGTATCCCGCGGAGGTCTTCATGGGGGATGTCGGCTCCCTGTCCCTCGGAGGACTCCTCGGTGCGGTCGCAGTGGTCACCAAGCATGAGATTCTCCTCGCAATTGCCGGCGGCGTGTTCGTCATTGAGACGATTTCGGTGATCCTTCAGGTGGCTTCGTTCAAGACTACGGGAAAGCGCATCTTCAACATGGCCCCCATTCACCACCACTTCGAGCTCAAAGGATGGCCGGAGCCCAAGGTCATCGTACGGTTCTGGATAATCTCTATTGTGTTTGCACTCATGGCGATCAGCACGCTCAAGCTGCGGTAGGGGGTTCTAGAGGAGACAAGATGAAAACAAGACGAAATATACGAACGATGCAGCGCTATACTGTCCGAACGGTCGGATGCGCAGCCGGCTTCGCAGAAAATCCCCCCTGCCCCCCTTTACAAAAGGGGGGTGAAATCGGCTCTCCTGCTTTGCAAAGGCGGGGTGAAAGCAGTTCCTCCCCTTTACGAAAGCGGGGTGAAAGCAGTTCCCCCCTTTGGAAAAGGGGGGTTAGGGGGGATTTTGCGGATTCCAAGATACCCTCGACTGGACAACGCGACACCTGCACCGTTTGGGAAAATCAGATGTCCTCCTGCAAAACCAAAGGATCAGGGGCGGAAATTCTTCGTCGCCTCCCCGATAAAACCTGCCCACAACCGCAGGAGAATAGAAATCGTCTCCCCGGTCGATTCCCCGACGCTGCATCGTATGTGAGTTTCAGACGGCCGGCATGTCTCAAGGCGCGTAAGCGGGTGAAGCGCGACCAGGAACCAACCGGGGCCGTCAGCGCAGTGAATCCGAGCACGTTGTACGCCGGGAGTGAATGATGGACCTGGCCGCCCGACTGCAACCGGAGCCGAAACGTCGAAAGTCGTTCGGCCCCGATCCGTTCCTCCTAGCGATCATCGCGATCATATTGACCGTCGGGATCGTGATGGTGACGTCCGCGAGCTACATCATTGCATCGGGTAAATACGGCGACGGCTTCCATTATGCCAAGAAGCAGGGGCTTGCCATGGTCATAGGATTGGGGGCCATGTACCTCCTTTCCATGGTGAATCCTTCGGTCTGGAAACGGCTGGCCTACCCTTTTATGGTTTGTGGAACAATCCTCCTCCTATTGGTGTTCATTCCCGGGATCGGAGTCGAAATGGGCGGATCCCACCGTTGGATTCGTCTTCCGTTCGGATTCTTTCTCCAGCCCTCCGAAGTCGTCAAATACGCCATCATTATCTTCTTTGCCAAGTCACTTGCGAAAAAGGGCGAAGGAATCAGAGATTTTGCGGTTGGCTTTCTTCCCCACATCCTGGTCATGGGAGTAGTTGTGCTGCTCGTGCTGATTCAACCGGATTTCGGCACTGCCGTGATCATCACCGTTGTGGGATTCCTCATGCTTTTCGTGGCGGGCGTTCGCCTCCAGCACCTGCTCGGCAGCGCCATACTCTGTCTCCCGCTGCTCATTCAGATAGCTATCAGCGCTCAGTACCGTCTGTCGAGGATCCGGAGCTTTCTCGATCCCTGGGGCGATCATCTCAATTCCGGGTATCAAATCATCCAGAGTCTCATCGCCTTCGGCTGCGGCGGACTATGGGGTGTCGGCATCGGAAAGGGACTTCAAAAACTGGGCTATTTACCCCAACCACACACCGACTTTGTGTTCTCGGTGGTGGGAGAGGAAATAGGATTCGCCGGCGTACTGCTCTTGATTCTCTTATTCTATCTATTGATATGCCGAGGGCTCACCGTGGCGATCCGAAGCGAGGACAAGTTTCATCGGTACGTTGCCTTCGGCATCACCTCGCTGATCGGTCTTCAGGCCGTACTCAACATGGCCGTGAGCATGGGAATGCTCCCCACGAAAGGACTCCCCCTCCCCTTGGTATCACTCGGAGGAACCTCTTTGGTCATGAATCTGGCGGGGCTGGGAATCCTCATGGCCATCACCCGGGCTACTCAAACCGACGCCGGGGAGGTCAAGCAATGAGGCTCTTGATAGCAGGCGGCGGCACCGGCGGTCATCTCTTCCCGGCTCTCGCGGTCGCGAGCGCGGTCAAGGCCGAGGATCGTCAAGGGAGCATCCTCTTTGTGGGAACGCGTCGAGGCATTGAGGCCCGCATACTGCCGCAGACCGATTACCCCATTCGGTACATAACGACTAGAGGAATCAGAAGGACGGGATTGATCAACTCGGTTCTGGCGGGCCTCGAACTCCCCCTCGCACTGTTCCAGTCGTTTGCCGTGATCCGTGAGTTCCGGCCAACCCACGTTTTGGGAGTGGGGGGATTTGCATCAGGCCCCACGGTTGCCGCGGCTGCGCTTCTGAGAATTCCCACGGCCGTTCAAGAGCAGAATTCCATTATGGGAACCACGAACCGTGTTCTGTCTCGGCTCGTGGATCGCGTCTACACGTCATGGGAAGATACGGAACCGGCCCCGCCTCCTTCAAAAACGCTTCTTACGGGCAATCCCGTGAGAGCCGATCTGTTTGCAGTCTCTCGTCAAGACAAGGACCCGGGCAAGCTCAATGTCTTGATTTTTGGCGGATCGAGAGGAGCCCGGAGCATCAACGTATCCGTGGCGGACGGCGCGGCCGGGCTTTCCCCCATCGCCTCAAAAATTCGGATCCGGCATCAGACGGGTCTCGGGGCGGCGGAACCTATGAAGAGTGCGTATCGCAAGGCCGGTATTGAAGCCGATGTGATCGAATTCATTGACGACATGGGACCGGCTTATCAATGGGCCGACCTGGTTGTCTGTCGGAGTGGAGCGAGCTCCTTGGCCGAGTTGACGGCCCTCGGTATCCCGGCCATAGTAGTGCCGTATCCCTACGCGATAGGCGATCATCAGGCCCGCAATGCCGAAGTCTTGGAAAAACGTAACGCGGTTAGGGTCGTGCCTGATGAGAAGCTTAAGAATGGAGCGCTCGTAAGGGAAATCCTGACCCTGGGGAACGACCCGCATATGTTGAGCACTATGGCCGAAAACTCTCGGAAACTCGGACGTCCGGACGCGGCCCGTACCATTGCATTGGATCTATTGGAACATGAAAGGAGCCGGCCGTGATCGGAACCCTGTTCAAGAGAGTCAAGGATGTCCACTTTGTGGGCATTGGCGGGGTGGGAATGAGCGGCATAGCGGAGATCCTCCTGGCCCTGGGATTTCGTGTGAGCGGTTCCGACCTCCTGGATTCCGGGACAACGGAGAGACTCCGGGAGCTGGGTGCACGCGTGTGGGTCGGCCACAGCAGCGATCATCTTGAGAAGGCGGATTGCGTCGTGGTCTCTTCCGCGGTCGGTGACGACAACCCTGAGCTTATCTCAGCCCGCGAGCGGCGCATACCGGTCATCCCACGCGCAGAGATGCTGGCCGAATTGATGAGAATGCAAACGTCCATCGCTGTTGCCGGCATGCACGGGAAGACGACAACCACGTCCATGATCGCTGCCGTCCTCAGTGAGGCGGGACTTGATCCCACGGTGCTGATCGGCGGGAAACTCGACAACCTCGGCGGCGGCGCGCACCTGGGTCAAGGCGACCTCCTGGTAGCCGAAGCCGATGAGTCCGACCGCTCGTTCTTGAAGCTGTATCCTACCATAGCATTGATAACCAATATCGACCTTGAACACATGGACTGCTATTCGTCCATGGAGGAAATCCGAGCGACGTTCCTAGAGTTTATCAACCGCATTCCGTTTTACGGGTATGCGATTCTCTGTCTGGACGATCCGCACGTTCAGAATATCATCCCGTCGGTGGAAAAACGTTTCATTACGTACGGGCTCTCATCCCAGGCGCTCATTCGAGGCGTGAAGCCTCATTTCGAGGGTGGAATCACCCGATTCTCAGTGTATCGAGAAGACCGCCTCCTTGGTGAGGTAGGTCTCCCCATGCCGGGCATTCACAACGCTGTCGACGCTCTGGCCGCGATTGCCGTGGCCGAGGTCTTCGACGTGCCCTTCGAGCACACAAAGAAAGCACTGGATACCTTCCCCGGAGTTCAGCGCCGATTTACCTTGCGTGGAAGAGCCGCAGGAGTGACGGTCATAGACGATTACGGTCATCATCCCGCCGAAATCAGGGCTGTTCTTGAGGCCGCAGGTCAGATAGTCGACCGGAGAATCGCGGTGTTGTTTCAACCGCACCGGTACACGAGGACAAAGGCTCTCTATGATGATTTTCTGACCGCGTTTCACAATGCGGATCTGCTCTATATCATGGACATTTACCCGGCAAGTGAAAAGCCCATCGAAGGAATCACCGGTGAGTCGCTGTGCGAGGGCATTCGCAGTCGAGGACACAAGACGGCGCGGTTTGTCTCGGACAGAAAGACCATTCCTCGGGAGGTCGCCGAAGACCTCGAGGCGGGCGACATGCTCATTACCCTGGGGGCAGGCGACGTGACTCGCCTCGGCCCGGAAATATTGGACGAACTCCGCAAGAAGGAGGCCGTGTAACCGTGGGGCCGGCGAGCGACATAAGAGACGAGATACGCCGGATCATACGAGGACGGGTTGATGTGGACGTTCCCTTGAGCAGGCTCACGTCTTTCAGAATCGGCGGCCCCGCAGACGTCGTGGCCGTGCCCGCGGATTCTCGGGATCTTGCCCGGTTGCTCCACTATGTGCGGGAACGGGGAATCTCTCACATCCTACTCGGAGCCGGGACCAATGTGCTGTTCCACGACGCGGGATTCAGAGGTGTCGTAATCGGAATGACCGGTATCAAAGGCTTCGAGGTCCATACAGTCCACCATGCCGACGAAGGCACAACGAGGCATGGATCCGACCATGCCTTGATCACCGTCGGTGCCGGGACTCCCCTGCCCTCGGTGATGGCAAAGGCATGCGCTTGGGAATGGACCGGTCTCGAACCCCTTTGGGGAATCCCCGGCTCGTTCGGCGGCGCTATCGTGACCAACGCCGGCGCGGGAGGAGTTTGCACGGGGGATTTCTTGGAAAACGTGAAACTACTCACCCTCTCCGGAGAAGAACATGTCATTACAAAACCCTCCATTGGGTATGGATACCGGTATGTTGACCTTCCCAAGGGAACGGCCGTGGTGGAGGGGACGCTCAGGCTGTCCAAAGGGCGTGCCGACCGGATAGAGGAGGATTTGCAGAGGGCACGCACAAGACGGCGCGAGTCGCAGCCTCATAACCGATTCAGTGCCGGTTGCGTCTTCAAGAATCCGTCTCGAGATCGGTCTGCAGGAGCGATCATCGACCGCTTGGGATTCAAGGGCATGACCGTGGGAGGAGCGGAAGTCTCCCCAATACACGGCAACTTCATTGTCAACAACGGAAGTGCGACGTCCTCCGACGTAATGGCACTCATCGAGAAGATTCGCGAGAGCGTCCGGACACACGAGAATATAGACCTGGAGTTGGAAATCCGGATAGTGGGAGAGGAGGCGTACGATGTTTAGCAGACGCCGTTCCCCCGTCAAGGTTTCACCCGGGCCGTCGGCCTCTCCGGATCGAGTGGAGAAGCGGAAGAGAAATCGGGTGATTCTCAAGTCCGTGCTCGTGACTCTCGTTGCGATTGATACGGTATTGGGCGGACTCCTGGTCTATCTGGTCTTCATGTATTTGCCGTACTTCAACCTGCAACAAGTCGATGTCACGGGAAACCGTCGGCTGTCACGGGATGAAATCGTCGAAGCGGCAGAGATTGAAGCCGGCACGAATCTGCTTACGGTCGATCTGGGAGCCGTTACCGCACGTTTGCAGCGGCATCCGTGGATTCGGTCCGCCTCGGCGTATCGCAGGTTTCCCGGTCGACTCATCGTGGAAATAGAGGAACGAAGTCCAAGGGCCATTCTGGCTGCAGGGAAACTGTACTATGTGGACGAGCAGGCCGAGTTCTTCTCCAGACTCTTGCCGGGGGATTCGGTACGTTTTCCTCTGTTTACCGGGGTCAGTCCTTCGCAGTTGAAGAGCCGTCGATTGGAGATCCGAGAGATGATACGACTGGGACTCACTCTCGTGGATCTCCTCGAACGAACCGGATCGGATCCGAACATTTCCCGGATCTCGGAGATCAGAATCGATCTCGATGATGGACTGAGCCTGCACACGGCATCCGGTCGAATTCTCGTTCTTGGCAAGGGTGATTTTGAACGTAAGCTCAAACGGTACGCCGGCCTCAAACGATTCTTGATGAGACGGGGGCAATGGCATACCGCCGGAGCTATTAATCTGGACTTTGAGGATCGCGCGCTGGTCCGCTCCTCGGACAAGCCAGGCCATCAGGGGTAGGGACATGACACGAACCGAAACCATCATCGCCGGTCTCGATGTGGGAACTACAAAGATCTGCGCCATCATCGGCGAAGTCAACGCAGACGGCATGGTTGATATAATTGGTGTTGGGACGGCGCCGTCAAAAGGCTTGCGGCGGGGAGTAGTCGTCAACATCGATAATACGGTCGCCAGCATCCGGAAGGCTGTCGAAGATGCCGAACTCATGGCCGGCTGCCATGCGGATGCAGTCTACGCGGGCATCTCGGGCGGTCATATAAAGGGAATTAACTCTCACGGCGTCATTGCCATCAAGAGTCGGGAAGTGACTCCCGTGGACGTGACAAGGGTTATCGACGCGGCTCGAGCCGTGGCGATTCCCATGGACCGCGAGGTCATCCACATCGTTCCCCAGGAGTTCATGGTGGACGATCAAGAGGGGATCCGAGAACCCGTCGGAATGGCGGGAGTCCGCCTCGAAGCCAAGGTCCACATTGTTACGGGAGCCGTCTCCGCGGCCCAAAACATCATCCGCTGCGCCAACAGGAGCGGCATGCGGGTGCATGATCTGGTCCTGCAACAAATGGCCTCCGCCGAGGCGGTGCTCTCGCCCGATGAGAAGGAACTGGGCGTATGTCTGGTGGACATTGGCGGAGGCACCACCGACATTGCCGTGTTCGCGGAAGGGGCAATCCAGCACACATCGGTCATTCCGGTGGGCGGCGATCAACTCACCAACGACATTGCAGTGGGCCTTCGCACTCCCATGGCCGAAGCGGAAAAGATCAAGAGACGCTACGGATGCGCTTTGGGTGCGCTGGTGGACAAGGAAGAGAACATTGAGGTGCCCGGAGTCGGAGGGCGTCAGCCGAGAATCCTCTCCCGGGCGGTGCTGGCCGATATAACGGAACCCAGGCTCGAAGAAATCCTCGGATTGGCCCGCCGAGAACTCGAAAAATATAATCTCCTGCAATCCACGGCCTCTGGTCTGGTGCTCACTGGAGGAACAGTGGCGGTGGAGGGAATCTGTGAACTCGCGGAACAGCTTTTCGACATGCCCGTGCGGCTGGGCTTCCCCATCGGCATAAGCGGTCTGGTGGACGTTGTCAATTCACCGGTGTACGCGACGGGAGTGGGCCTGGTGCTTTGGGGGGCCCGCAACAGAGGGATCGGCCTTATGGATGCCTACTCCGACGAAGGAACACTGGGTCGCTTTGTTGGGAGAATGAGACAGTGGTTTGCCGAAGCTTTTTGACGCGGGACGGATTTTATCTGTTGCATTTTTGATGAGAATGTGCAATTTATCCAAGTCGCTGGAGGGATTTTCTAAAGGTTTTTTGACCTACTTGAGGAGTCAATGTCAGGAGGTGCCGGCAAATGCTGGAGTTTGATGTGGAATCTAATCGGACGGCATTAATTCGAGTCATCGGTGTGGGCGGTGGAGGTGGAAACGCCGTTAACAATATGATCAGGTCGGGTCTGAGCGGTGTAGAATTCATCGCGGCAAATACCGACGCTCAATCGCTCCAGCACAATCTGTCTGAAGTCAAGCTGCAACTCGGCTCGCAGCAGACCAAAGGCCTCGGCGCGGGTGCCGATCCCGAGATCGGTCGGATTGCCGCGAACGAAGATTACGATAGTGTCCGCGATGCTTTGGAAGGCTCGGACATGGTCTTCATCACTGCCGGCCTGGGGGGTGGAACGGGCACGGGCGCGGCCCCTATTATCGCGAGGATTGCCCGCCAGGAAATCGGTGCCCTTACCGTTGCCGTAGTGACCAAGCCGTTTCTTTTCGAAGGCAAGAAGAGAATGCGGCAGTCTGAAGAAGGTCTTGAAGACCTTCGCCGGGAAGTTGACACGCTCATCATTATCCCGAACCAGAAACTCCTTTCCCTGAAGAAGGATATTTCCTTCCTCGATGCGTTCCGTAAGGCGGACGACGTGCTTCTTCAGGGCGTAAAGGGAATATCGGACTTGGTAACGGTCAACGGCCTGATTAACTTGGACTTTGCCGATGTGAAAACCATCATGACCGAGAAGGGCGTAGCCCTGATGGGCACCGGGTCGGCATTGGGCGAAGGCCGGGTCGAAGAGGCGACCAGAATGGCCGTCAATAGTCCGTTGCTGGAGGATATGTCAATGGCCGGTGCACGCGGTGTTCTGATCAACATCACCGGTTCGTCGAATATGTCGCTGGCTGAAATCAACGATGCGGTATCCATCATCCAGAACGAAGCCCATGACGATGCCAACATCATTTTCGGCGCGGTCATCGATGAAGAGATGGGCGAAGCCGTAAACGTGACCGTCATCGCGACGGGTTTCGGGAGAGCACATGAATCCGCTTCAGGACGAAGCGAGCAGGCTCAGTCCAGACATTCGGCCGGTTCCATCCCCATTGAGGAAAGCGGTCCGGAAAAGCCCGCGGCAAAAACCGTCATCCCGTCGGAACCCCATGACGTCCGCATCCCGTCGTTCATACGGAGAAGTCAACGAGAAAAGAACAGTCGACACCTCAGCCTGGTCGACGAGTACGCGGTCGACACCGATGAAGATCTCGATATCCCGACCTTCCTCCGCAAACAGGCTGAATAGCTCTTCTTACCGATATCCGGGGAACTCCCTCCAGGGGAGTTTCCTCGTACCATAACCCATCGAGACTCACCCCCGCCTGAGCCGGCTTGTATCACCCCTCTGCCGACCTGCGGCCGACCTTCTCGTTGAACCGCGCCGCATTGATGACGAATCGCTCGTGCGTGCCTTGGGAGATCGTGCCGCGTTCGTCCTCCGCGATGACGGAAAACGTGAGCTTCTTCCCGTCCACGCCTTCGAGTTTCACGCGCACCGTCGCGACCATCCCGGGAGGCGTTGGAGCCGTGTGGGTGACGTTTACGCCGATGCCGACCGTCTGTTCCTCCGGCCACTCCAGGTGCGGGTTCACTGCTTGAATGCACGTCCATTCGATCAATCCCACCAGAAATCCCGTGGCAAGGACTCTCGGCATACGCTGAAACTCAGGGGATTCCGGATAGAGATTGGGGACGGTCTTGTCTTCCGGAACTCGGTAGTCGAACCGATGCGCTATTCCGGCTTGAAGTGTGCTCTTCATGGTGCCCCCTTTTGATTCTTTGATGATGACACTCTGCCGCACACAGTGATATTATACAAATTGATAATTCTTCTCCATTTCAGTAGCGGGGCTCATAACTAATGGAATGGCAACAGATCCTCGGATTCTATCATACGGCCCGCACCGGCAGCTTCACGAAGGCTGCGCACCGAGTCTTTCGCACACAGTCGGCTCTGAGCCAACAGGTCAAGGCCCTGGAAAAAGAATTGGGATGCCTTCTCTTCGAACGCATCGGGAAGCGAAGACTTCGCCTAACCCTGGCCGGAGAAAAGCTTCTCCGATTTGCCGAGGATCTGTTGGAACGTCAAGAGGCACTGAAAGAAGAGCTGGAAACGGCGGCGGGACAAAAAACGGGGCGATTGCGAATCGCCGCACCCTTCACGACTCTGTACCATCTCCTTCCCCATCCTCTCAAGAAGTATGTCGAAGCCTTTCCCGATGTCCGGCTTACATTACTCGACAATCCGCAGACCAAGGTAATCGACCTTGTGAAAAATGGAGATGTTGACTTCGGCGTGGTACTTGCCTCGGCAGTTCCCGAAGACGTGCAATCGTTCGGATGGCTATCGGTCAAGACCGTGCTCATCGTTCCCCAAGGGCATCAGCTGTGCCGGCCGGCGAAGGTCACGGTGCAAGACATGGCCGACTACCCCCTGATAGTGCCTCCCAACACCCCGGAGTACCCGATGAGGGCAAGACTGGAACGACTGTTTCATGCCCAACGAAGGCCGTTGCACATCATCATGGAATCATCGAACGTAGAACTCAGTTCACTGTACGTTGAGATGGGATTTGGCCTCTGCTTTGCCATGATAGCCCCTGACGTGCTTCCCATTGCACATCGAAAACTCGCGTTCATTCCTCTGGACCATTACTTCAGGCCGGACCGCGTTTCCGTCATCGTGAGAAAAACCTGTGTCATGACCCCCATCAAGGAAGCCTTTATTACCACATTACTTGGGGACTCGAGTTCTCCCCCGGGAGAGACTTTCCTATGGGATGCGCCCTAAGTGCGGCATTTCATAAGTTCGGTCACATATTTTCGTCTCGCTGCCATGTTGGGTGCCGGCAAGAAGAACATCCGGGCACGGAGGCCCGGGCTACGAAGAATTGTCCCGAAGTCTTAGACCTGTTTCGTGGGACGGGCCTCCGTGCCCGTCATCTTCAAGGGCGGGCTGTGCCCGCGGTCGTTCTCAAGAGATGAGGAACTTGCCATTCATTGAGCCGGCCGGCAACGCTCTTGGGAACGAGTTGCTCCCAGGGGTCTCCAACAAGCATGCGCTTGCGGATATCTGCTCCGGTCACGCCTTTCAGCCCAATGGGCTTTTCCCACATGACCTCGGTTTTCAGCCCCTGGGACTCGAAGAGTTCGCGTTTTCGCCGTCCCCAGTCGTCGTAAATCGTGAGAAAGAACACTGCGTCAAGCGGTACGTAGTACCGATAAAGCTCGGGGCGATTCACCGGGAACGGCACGATGGAGAACTCTCCGTAATCTACCCCGGCCTCCAGAAGGGCATCCCGAATCGAGACCATACGCTGGTAATAGGTCAGAGGATTCGAGGCTGAAGCGCTCCTTTCGGGATCCGCGGAATCCTCCTTGGTCAGAAGAGGATCCGGGTTGGTAACCCCTACAATCATATGGTCGCACCGGGCCTTTCCGGCCAGGAGATATGTCATGTGGTCGTTGTGCAGGGGCTGGAAACGACCGTGTATGACCCCCTTGTCCTTCTTGTCTCGGTGCATGTGCACGTCATTCCACTCTGAACAATGACTCATCGAACTCCGGTTTTCCTTCGTACCTTCTCATGTAGGAGCCGGGAACCTTGTCCAAATTCTCGAACACGGCCGGGTCCACGTCGATCCCCGCCTGGTGCAGAGCCTTCACCACGGCCTTGGGCGACGGCGGACACGTTTTGACCGCGATCATGTTCTCGATGTCGGGATTGCCTTTGTGAGCTTCGTATAAACACTTCCCCATGAGTACGGTCTTCTTGCCCGGAGAGGGACTCATGATCTTCCCGGTGAGAACTTCAACGTCGTCCCAGGGTTCACCTTTCCAGGCGTTTGCAATGGATTTAATAATTACGCCGTTGATCAAGAAACAGTACGTACACATGGTTGAATCGTATTTTGGGTATGATACTCCCTTAATTCCTATTTTGTCCATGGGCAACGGCAAGGTTCCGGATTCGTTGTACGTGAACGAATATTCCAGTTTCATCGCGACCTTTTCGATCTGTTCTCCAACCACGTCCAGATCCGACAAGTCCGTGGTCCGTCCTGCGTCCGCAGCGGCGTGAACCAGATGAGACACTTGAGAAGGATGATAACCCAGCAGCATGGAACCTACCTTGTCGGCCGACAACATGTCCGATGATGCGGCGAGGAGGTTACTCCTGTGAATCCGTCCGTCAATTCCGGGACCGCGCTCATTGGCATAGATCCCGTCTATGAGGGTGAATGATTGCGGGAGCGCATTGCCGAGCTTTGAAATCATGTAATTGAGGTTTCTTTCAAGATCAGCGGAATGGCACTTCTTTCGAGACGCTATGTCGATCACGCCCTTGATGTTCTTCATTCCAAGACTTACCACTGTTTGGGCATGTGTCTTCAAGACCGGGAGGTCGACGACGAAATCACTGTCGAGAATATCGGCATTGAAGTTCAGTTCCGCTCCGCCCCCGAGATCAACCTTTCGAAACGGCCTCTCAAACGTGTTGATCACCCTCACTCCGTAGCGGGCTTTCAATGTGTTGTACCCGAGGGTTTCAAACGCGTGGGCGGGACTTTCCCTGTCCTTGGAATCATGCACGACGACACCTTCGCCGATCGTGATGTTCTCCACTCCGTGCTCCTTGAGCAACCTCACCATGTCGTGGACAACCCGCGAGGTGGTTATCACCCCCCATTTGGGAAACGGTACGGCCTTGGTCCAAACGACTATATTGGGTTTGACAAACACCCGTGCCCCGGGTGCCAGTCGAGGAAGCCCTCCGGAAAGCTCGACTGCTTTCCGGACCGATTCCAGGGGGCGTTCGTACGTAACCACTGCAACTCGAGGTCTAGTCATGAACATGTTCTCCGTCGGCTTGTCGGACAACCCTATCAAGACTGCGGCCGATCTTCAAGCCGGTATCAGAGATCAGCCAAGCGGAAACAAACGGAAAAGAGAGCTCTGGACAAAGGAGATTTCAGATACGATTATTGTGTTGCGGGCTGAACAATCGGAACCGTTGCGCTTGACGGATCCGGCGAAATGGAGGAGGTGACAATGAATCAATCCGGAATCGCGGCGGTCCTCAGTTTCTTGATTCCCGGTCTCGGTCAGATCTACAACGGCGATTTTCTGAGAGCCATTTTCTGGTTCATCACGGCCGGGGCGGTGTGGATAATTTCATGGGGGCTGCTGGGGTGGGTTTGCCATCTTATAGCGTCCTATACTGCGTATCGGAGAGGGAAGATGTACATGGCGGGCCAAGGCGGTTAGAACCGCAGCCAACCGGCGATTGCAGGCATCCGCGTCACTCACGAGTTGGATCTCGCAAGTACCATCGTAGCGCACACTGCAGCACAGTTGAGGGGGGGTTCAAAGCCTTTGAAGGGTGTGATATAGTTGATTTTGAATGAATATTCATGGCCTGCGCTGTTTACAGGCCACAAGGAATCATGAAAGTCCTCGTTCCTGAGGGTCCCTCCGAGGGTTCGTCCCGAAGATTGGGTGCGAAGCCCCTGCGTTTCCGCGAGGCATAGTCGGGAGTTGTAGGGGCACAGCGTGCTGTGCCCGTGTCACAGTGAACCTGGCCGGGATTACATGTCGGAGGTCTTTCATGTGACGCTGTTGAAACGCGAAAAGAGACATCCTGGATTTAATGCGTGCTACCGGCCCCCTTCAAGGCTGCTGCACGGCAATTACACTGGAGAGACCTTTGCAGAACAACCGGCCGCGGATAATCATATTCTCCGGCAAAGGGGGCGTGGGCAAAACCACGGTCGCTTCCGCCACTGCTTTGCGTTGCGCCGAGAGAGGGCTGAAGACCATTATCATTTCCATTGATATCGCCCACAGCCTATCGGATGCTTTCCAGCTCGAAACCGATCTTCACGACCGCAACCGCGGTGAGGCACGACGATTGACGGACAACCTTTGGCTGCAGGAGGTCGACATCCAGGAGGAGCTGGATCGCCATTGGGGAGAAGTCTCAAAGTACCTGGCCGCGCTCTTCGGGGCTACGGGAATAACCGACGTCATGGCTGAGGAGTTGGCGGTGATCCCGGGTATGGAGGACGTGATCAGCCTCCTGTATATCAATCAGTATTATCAGGAAAAGACCTACGACGTCATTGTCGTTGATTGTGCCCCGACCGGGGAATCGCTGCGCTTCATAGGCATGCCGTCGACTCTGGAATGGTACATTAAGAAGGTGTTTAATCTCGAACGCAACCTTATGAAAGTCACCCGGCCCATTGCCAAGAAAATCACCGATATTCCCCTCCCTGAAGACAGTTACTTTGCCGCATTGAAGGACCTGTTTCTCAAGCTTGACGGCGTGGACGACGTGCTCCTGGATCGTGACGTAACCTCGATCCGGTTGGTCACCAACGCGGAGAGAATGGTCGTGAAGGAAACACAGAGGGCCTTCATGTACTTCTGCCTGTATGGACTGGTGGTCGATACCATTGTGGTGAACAGGCTGTTCCCCAATTCCATTCAGGACGACTATTTTCGCGATTGGATCGTCAGTCAGCGGAAGAGCATGAATCAGATTCGAGCCATATTCGATCCCATACCTATCCGCACGGTGGACATACTCAGGGATGAGGTGGTCGGTCTGGAACGGTTGGCGGAAATGGGAGAGATGATTTACGGTGATGAGGATCCCGCTGTAGTAATGCACAAGGAGACCCTTTACGAGATTTCGCGTCACGATGGAGATTATGCACTGAGAATCAAGCTCCCTTTTGTAAGCAAGGAGTATGTAGATCTGTTCAAGGAAGAGGGCGATTTGGTGATCCGGATCGGCTCCTTCAAGCGGCACGTGTTCTTACCGAGGGCGTTGCACAACCTGAAACCGGCCCGAGCCGTACTGGAGGATAACATTCTCTCCATAGACTTTCCCGGGGGTAAATAGGAGTGAGGCAGGAGATGAATCCATTCTGGTTTGCGATGAAGGTGGGCGGAATGGCCCTGGTTACCGTGGCGGGTACCGCGTTTCTGGCGAAGAAACTCTGCCCCAAAACCGCGGATCTGATGGCCGGTGCCATTCACTTCAAGAAGGGGTTTGAAGAATTTCATAAGGGTTTCTCGAGTGTTCTCGTGGGAACGACCGACGAGTCGGACCCGGAGGCCCAAAAGAAGCGGAAAGAGGCGTCAAGAATACCCATAGAGTAACGTGTACGCCCTCATATCTGCTGATGGTCGGGGCTACAAGTAGATCAGATATCGAGGTTAAACTGAGCCATATAGTCTTCCAGGGCTAGTCCATTCTCCCGGTCCAGAGTCGGGCAATCCTTGGGTTCCTTCGCACCTTCCGTCACAGCGACGGCAAAAACCATGCAAGTGGGTTCTCCGCATTCCCGGCAGTTGGTTTTCGGAAGCCCGCGGAGGACTTGGAGCATACCGGGTTTGGGCAACCCCTCGAAACTCGGCATGATACTGTCTCTTCTTTCCCAGGCTTCGTTGATCTCCCTTACGAGCCACTTCAGAATCTTGTCGGCTTCGGAACCGTCGTTCAGGGCATTGATCGCAATCCTGTCAGCGTGAACGGTCAGAAGCTTGCCGTGGGCCCTGAATGTTACCGACCTCGGCTCATCTATATATTCGGATCCTCCAAGCACCGCGTTCAAATATGGAACGGCTTCCGACACATCTTCATTGAGATGGGCTACACAGTGTACCGAGACAAAGTTCGGGTTGCACTCCGGCCTGAAGATCTCTTTGCGATATCCGGTCAGAAGCATGTGGTCTTCCTCCTCCTGAATACAAAACGATTCATGAAGAAATCAGTCGATCCTTGAGGCCGAATCCTCCATCATCAATTGTGGTCCAAAGTCACCGGACGTCGACCGGCTTGACGGCCTGTACCAGTGCCGACTTCACCTGATCGGCAGGACTCGATCCGTCGCGCTCGGCATCTGCAGAGTCTTCGGCCTCTCCTTTGAACAGGATCTTCACCCCATGAAAACCGGTGCTGTTCAGTGAGGCTTCCAGATCTTCCACGGCAGCGGCCCCTGCGATACACGCGCAGTAGAGTTCGGGGTTTCCGAGCATCTCCTCCGGAAGGGGGGCTTGGGCAATCATGTCCGCGACGGCAAGGCGACCGCCCGGCTTCAGGACCCGGTAGATCTCCGACAAGACCCTCGGTTTGTCGGGAGAGAGGTTGATCACGCAGTTGGAGATGACAACGTCAACCGAACTATCTGCGACGGGAAGATGCTCGATCTCACCCAGTCGAAACTCCACATTTTCGTAGCCTCCCTTGACCGCGTTTTCACGGGCTTTGCTCAGCATTTCAGTAGTCATGTCCACCCCAATGACATGTCCTTCGGCTCCCACCTGTTTCGAAGCAAGGAAGCAGTCTACGCCGGCTCCGCTTCCCAGGTCGAGAACCGTCTCTCCGGGTTTGATCTCCCCCAGGGTCACGGGGTTGCCGCATCCCAAGGCCAAATATGACCCCTGGGGCAGGCTGCGGACATCCTCCTCGGGATACGCGAAGCATCGGGAATCTTCAGAGACGCCTCCGGCAACGGGTTGCGTATTGCAGCACGACGACGCGGATCCGGAATCACAACAGCTTGTACCTCCTTTGGAGACTTCGCCGTAATGTTGACGGACCATTGTCAGAATCCGATCGTTCCTTAGTTCTTTCATAGTACTTCTCCTGTCTTTTGGGGCAGACGAGACGCCCGGCCGCCGGTGCCTCAACTGCGTGACCGACCTTATGAGTCAGAGCATTCGGCCATATCGTCGGTGCACGACTTGACTACGCTCCCGCACGAAACACATGGCGAATCCGCGCAACAGTTCGGCTCGTAGTCGATGACCTTGCCCCGACGATCCAATTCAAACCGGCAGCAGTCCAGCAACATGGTCTTGAGTTTCTCTCTCGCCCTTTGTACTCGGGACTTGGCCCCGGTGAGGGATATTCCGAGTTCTTCACTCATCTCCTTCTGAGTCAGCCCTTGATAGGCTGTCAGTATCACGGCCTCACGGTATTTCTCCGGCAGCCGATCCACCAAGGTTCTTATGCACGGGGTCAATTCTTCAATAACTTCAGGGTCGGCCGTAAATGTCGAAGACAACAGGGTATCCGGGAGTTCCACGGTTGTTCTTCTCGTCCGATAATAGTCCGTAATGGTGTTCCGGGTGATCCGGAACAGCCAATAGCGCGATTTACGAACATCTTGGAGCGTTCCTATCTGAGATTGAATTTTGAGAAACACGTCCTGGAGAATATCCTCTGCAATCGCCTCGTCGGGAACTCGTTTTTGTATGAACGCCTTGAGTGAGGTGCCGCATTCTTGCCATATAATTTCAGCGCTGGTCATGGAATTGTAGTACTCCCGGAACCTGTTACTTCACGGCGACTGTCAGCCCTCCAGGACATTTTCAGCGGTTGTCTGCCGGTCGTCCGTATCTCGTACCGAACAGGGCGTCAGTGTTTCGCCTTACCCATCTTAGACGAATGAAACGAAAAAAGGACGCAAAAGGATGCTCGATGGAACGGCGCTTTGTAAAGATCCACTCTCACAGAGCCAACAATTGCAGGAGAAGGTTGTTTGGCCGGATTATTCGTATGGATTCAGGGGGGCCGCGTCAACCGCACCGGCCAAGCTTCTTGAATGCCTCTGCCTTGCCGCGGTAAGCCTCGTCAACATCCTTCATTGAATACCATTCGCCGGGGTTTGAATTGAGCGAGCGTTCGAAATAGATCAGGCTTTCTTCATACTCACCTTTTTTCAACAGCTTCCATCGATGGCTTAGCGCAGCTCGCCATTCGAGATTCAGCTCGGCACGTTGATTTTCCGCGTTCCTGGTGTCGAGCCCCAGACGTTCTTGACACTCTATGAGAATCTCATAGTATTTCGGATAGCCCTTGTAAATGCCCCGGCAATCATCCCCGGCGAGATCCTCGGGCGTTTGGTATGCTGCTTGAGCATCATCCAGACCAAGTTGGCAGCGAGCCTTGCCAATGTGCAGGCTGATCACCGCATATCGTCGCTCATAGTCGTTCGGTATCGTTTGAAGCGCCTCTTCGTAGAGTTCCAGGCTGGTCTTGAAATCTCCCTCCCTGTAGAGTTTCGCGGCTTTCGCTTCTCCTTCCCAGTATTCCATACGATACCTTATATAGCCCCTTTAGCGCTTGTTCAGTCGCCTCTCAACTTCTTCGTGGGGGAGTGTTCCCTGGATGTCGGCTGACTCAACACCTCTGCGGATTTTCTCCACCACGTAGAGATGGTACTGGATATCTTCCAAGGTACAGTCATTCGGCAGTCTCTTCAGCAACGATTCGACTTCGCTCTTTGCCGTTTCCATGTTGAGTCTCCTCTGCGGCCGGGGTCAGGAGTGTTTCTTGCCCCCCTTTCCTTCGGTACATTCCAGATCATCACGATAGTAAGCAGATTATCCGCAAAGATCACTCTTTGTCCTTCAGCAGGTCTTTCAGGGCGGCAAAGGGCTTATGGATGGAAGAAGGATCCGCCTCTCCCGCCTGCGTGTCGTACTCGGAATCCTCCTCAAGATATTTCTGGTGCTCCATGTCGTGGCAGTAGATGCAAAGCAGCTCCCAATTACTTCCATCGGGAGGATTGTTGTCGTGGTCGTGATCCTTGTGATGGACGGTCAGTTCCCGGAGCTTCCTACCCGAGAACTCTCGCCCGCAGCGGCCGCAAATATGCGGGTACAGCTTGAGGGCTCGGTCCCGGTACATGGTAGATCGCTTCTCTTGATTCCGTTTTGCCTCTGCGAGGACCTCACCGGGTCTGCTTACCGCGGTTCTCGTCTTCCTCGTACGCATAGGTACATCCTCTGATTTGTGGGTTTCTTCGTTCTGTTTATCGTCGGACTCCCGTGGATTGGTCGGTCAAAGTTTATCACGGGGGACTCTACGGCGGAAAGGGATTGTCCCGACCATGGGATTCGTTCCCAGAATAGCCGGTTTCAACCGGTTAAAACCGGTTCCCCCTGTTACTTGTCGCGGTAAAACTCCGGATACAGCTTCTGTGCACATTGAGGGCAAATCCCGTGGCTAAAGTCCGCTTCGGAGTGATCTCTGACATACTCTTCTATATTCCGCCAATAGCCTTCATCGTCGCGTATCTTCTTGCATGACGCGCAGATCGGTAAAAGTCCGCTGAGCGTCTTGACTTGAGCGAGGGCCTCTCGGAGTCGTCTGTTTGCCGCAATGAGTTCCACCTCAAGCTCGACAACCCGTATTCCGCTTTGGATTCGTACCCGGAGTTCATTGTGATCGAAGGGCTTGACCATATAATCGTCGGCTCCCGCGTCCAGTCCGGACACGATTTCCTCCTTAGAACCCTTTTGCGTCAGAAGAATAATGTAGATGTAATGGGATCGTCCGGAAAGGGATTCTCGCACTTTTCGGACAAGGTCGATTCCGGATATATGGGGCATGATCCAATCCAACAGAGCCAACCGAGGCCCGTCATCGGAAGACAGGATTTCCCACGCCTCTTTGCCGTCCGAAGCTTCAATGACTTCGTGCTCCCAAGCCGTCAGAACTTTCTTTACTACGTTTCTGCTGAATAGCTCGTCGTCTGCTATGAGAATTTTCATTGCTTCAGTACCTTGTTGATGCCGTCTTATCTTCTCGGAAGCCAAGTTCGATGACTAGACTTTCCAATGAGTCGAGTTCCTCGTGCAGTTGTTCCACAAGTTCAAGAGCCTTCTTAACGTCAAGTTGCAGTGAGGCCCTTTCCATTTCTTCGGCTGTATCTCTAAGCGCCAAAGCGCCGAATGTGGCAAAGGCCCCTTTTAATGAGTGGGAAAGTTGAGTTATTTGTTCCCAGCCTTTTTCTCGTTGTGCGGTCCGCAGGCTGTCCGGCATGAGAGTACTTCCTCCGGCGTGGGATACTCCGGGTTCAGGAGTTTCAAGACCACGGGAAGACTATCGCCGTCCCGAAGTGCCCGAAAAACTTGCGAGTTGGAACTCTCGTATATCTTCTGCAGGACTTCATAGCCCTGGATGTCAACCATCGACCGGTACCTTTGTCATTTTCTCTCCAGGCGGAGAGGCACGGCACAACGGACCTTCTCATCCTTGATGAACAATTGGAACTGCAGGTCGGACGCATGAACGCAGATCCATTGTGCCGGTTCGAGCCTATGATCCAGGCATATTCTCACTGTCTGCGGGCATAGTATATACGATGACGTCTCGAGAGAAGTTCTTCGGAGCCCGGGCTTGACGGAAATCCCTATACTACTGATCCTCGTCTTCTTGTCGTACCACGAAGATTTCTTCGGAAATTGGCTCCTGAATTGCGGTTTGGTTGCACCCGGCGGTTGGGAACCAGGAGCAACGTCCGGATCCCCTGCGTAGTACGATGGTACTTGCGAAACTCAAGGTCGTGCGTAACGCCGGTGCATGCAATCGCCGGTTGGTTGCGGTTCTAACCGCCTCTGTGACCGGATCGACCCTGGGGCACCGTGCCCGGCCGGCCCCCTGTATGATCGCCCGGCTGGTAAGAGTACAACGCTGCGGCAAAACGTTGCTCAAAGAACCTGTTAATTCCCGTTGCCGAGAATACCGACCGAACGCGGCCCGGTCAAGCAGATTTCAGGTTCTATGAAGGCTGCTCGTAAGTTACGTGCGCGCTCGCATTTTACGAGCGCCAATACGTGCGGGCGGGCAGAGGTCATGGAGCTTTGCCGTATTCGCCTGTTTCAAGCGACTCGCCTGCTGAGACGATTTACTGATGCCTATGAGCTTTCGACCAGGTGACTGCAACGGACAACAAATATTGGGGCAAACGGTACTAGTTCACCGGGCTTCTTTCGAATGTAACGCACGCAATATTGAATTCCAGCCGCTTGTCGTCTCTGCTGAGCCTTACTTCTTCCCTTCGAGCCACCCGGCCGAGCACGCTTCAGTGGTGGCCGATGGATTCATCGGAGTCGGCTTGGAAATACCTCTCCGGTTTGCGCGTATTGCCCACCAAATGGGGGCTCCGATTCTTAAGAAGAACAGTACTCGGCTCCTAAGTAGGCATTTTTATAATATTTTCTGCTGTTGGAGCACATGGGAAAGAATTTGGACAAACGACCTTCACAATCTGTCTGCATTACGTCTTTGGACGGATGCAGACAACCTACTGGCCGTAATCCAAGCATCTTAGCTACTTCATTTGCCTGTCTGGTGTATTCCACGCCATGAAGCACGTCAGGGTGTTGCCGGGGGTAGCCATGCTGGGATGCTATCTGTGCATCGAACTCTATGTCTTGCACCTGTTGCCTGGACAACACGGATAATCGACTCATTTCCACGAAATGGTGAATCATCTCGTGCAAGATGAGATCCACAAGAAAGAGAAACCTCCCATAACTATATCCCTCCAATAGATCGTGGAAACGAATCCGGTTCGACTAGTCAAAGAAAACATCCCGGCCACCGTTCCCGCGTAGCATCACATAAAGTTAGCACCCGGACAGTGAATGCTTGCTCTGCGTGCAATTCTTCGCGGTTTAGACGGCCAAATCCAAATATGTTAAGCCTACCCCCGACACTGATGCTGCAGCCCAATAAGCTGCAATCATTTGAGACCACTCGTTCTCATCAGCAGATTGGCAAGCGTCGAATCCGTATCCGATCTTGCTCGAAAACGACAATACTTCCTTCTGCTAACGATTCCTGAATATTGGGGAGGTTTAGCATGAGAAGCGTTACTTGTTCCTGGGGACGCCTCTCGGAACCGCGTCTGAAGAGAATGACAGAAGGTCTTGTCTTTTTCCAAAGCGCCAACAAAGCTCCGAAATCGGTATCAGCAGTCACTATTACGCGATCCTCTTCTATCGCCCGCAAAAAGATCGTGGAATCCTCTGCTGCCTGGAGATCAATCTCTCTCACATGAATAGCGTCGTAACCCGCTTGGCGAAGACTTTCTGCAATCGATGGCGATAACGCGTAGTCGATGAGAAATTTCACGCCACGCCCACTAAAGGGAGTACTCTCTCCCTGACAGCCTCAGCAGCATACCGCAGCGCTTCCGTGATATCTTCACGTTCAAGATCAGGAAACGCTGCGAGTATTTCTTCAGCGCTCATGCCGTCAGCTACCATACCCACCACGGTAGCGACCGGAATCCTGAGACCTCGTAGACATGGCGCTCCACTCATTTGATGAGGGTTGACGGTTATTCGGGTAAAGGGCATGATGTTTTTGTTCTCCTTTGAGCTTGTGGGTTCTCAATTTGGGAGAGAAAGTGTGCGCCGCCGGCCTGTTCTGGTCTCATTATCCATGGGCCTTTGTGAGTCCGGTCCATCGACCCGTTACTTCCCTCGCGCTTGAGGTTACCACGATGCCCCATGCTTCGTCGAGACTTCTGTAGGTTTTCCTACGGCTTGACGGTGTGTGGCGATTCGACGACCGGACGACCCCATCAATCGCCTTTAATGTGAACCTTCCGGTTGTTCCCACACTTCTGTCGTATCGGCGTCACTCATACGCCGGCATCGACTGTACTACTGTCCCTAAAATTCTTGTCGTGCCGCGAAGAATTCTTGCATTCCGGGGACATAACCCAATTTCGATCCGCGACGGCGGGGAGAAACTTGGGATTGTGTCCCCGGAATTGCAGGCGCGTTCGAGGAAGATACCGGCAAAATGCCGGTGCTACTAAAGAATACCGGCACGGAGGCCGGTGCTACCAAGAGACAGGGCCAGTCTCCTTCAATATGTCACCGAACTTCCGCCGTGCAGAAGCAAGGGCAAAGGAACGGTCTATGAAAGCCGCACGTAATTTACGTGCACGCTCGTATTTACGAGCGCAGATACGAGCGAGCGTGAAAATGCGAGCACGAGCCCCCATAGAGTTCGACATGTAATGAAGTACTAATGTGTCATGACACGCCGCCAGTGTAACCACCCTGCACATGCGCTCAGGTGATTGCGCTGTCCAGTTTCTATTCGGTCTTGTTTTGCGGAAATAGACTTACCCCCACTACATCTCCGCAAGCTTCTTCTCGTAGATCTCCAAGTCGGATTGGGAGAAGAGAGCAAATACCACGCGCTTGATCTCCGGAAATCGTTCCAGTTGAGCCAAGGTGGTGGAGAGTGCTATCCTGCTCGCATCTTCAATGGGATAGCTGTACGCTCCCGTGCTGATGGATGGAAACGCCAACGATGTCAGTTTGTTGTCGTGGGCAACCTCGAAGCACCGGGTGTAACAGCTTTCCAGGAGCCTCGGTTCACCGGACACGCCTCCCCTGTAGATCGGACCTACCGTATGGATAACGTGACGAGCCTTGAGATTGTAACCTCGCGTGATCTTGGCGTCGCCGGTGTCGCATCCGCCAAGGGTTCTGCATTCAGCAAGGAGCTCCGGGCCCGCGGCACGGTGGATCGCTCCGTCTACCCCGCCTCCTCCCAGGAGGGACTTGTTGGCGGCATTCACTACGGCATCCACACCCATCCTTGTAATATCCCCTTGAACCAGTTCGATTCTCTCTTTCATGTCACTACCTCCTCCCGAAAGGCCTTCCCGGGCTGTCCCCTGGGAACGAAATGAAAACGGCTCCGTGGACAATTCCTATTCGTCTTTCTTTCTTCCGCAGAGAATCGGATTTGTCAATGTCGTTGCTCGCTAGATGGTGACAATTCGGTCGTCAATGTTGAGCAGCCCAACGTTTCCGGGCCTTGAAGAAACTGTCTCAAAAGTCTCGGAGCGAAGTGAATCGTGCCACGATGAAGTGGGTTCCAAGAGAAATCCCCCCTGCCCCCCTTTGGCAAAGGGGGGCAGGGGAGGGTCCACTCGAATCCACTCCATCCCGCGTTCTGCGCGGGATTCACTTCGATCTGCCAGTTTTGAGACAGTCTCGGAAAGCCTGCACCACGTAACTGATTGAATGCGGGGGGATAGTCGTGTTGAGAATTTCGTGAAAGAAAGGTATCGTCGGGTCATGAGAATCGTATTGGTACGCCCGCCGTTTTACGCCCTGTTCGGGGTTACTACGCCCAAAATGAAGACCTATCCGCTTAACCTCATCTGCCTGGCAACCTATGTCAACCGTACGGGGCGGCACAACGCTGCGATTGTGGACGGCGAAAACGTTTCCGTCCCGGGCCTTGAACCACCAGAAGGAGCGCAGGACAACCCGGAACTTGTAATGAACCGCGGGATACCGAGAATGGTGGAGGTTCTCGAGAATGCCGACCACGACGTGTGGAACGAGATGGAGCGTTCGATACTGGCTCAAGAACCGGATCTCGTGGGTATTACGGCAAACTCGGGCAATATGGATACCGTGAAACGGCTGGTGCAGCGCCTTAAACGCCATGACCTGCCGGTCATTCTCGGAGGGAGTCACCCTACGGTACTCCCTGAACAGAGCATTCTCTACACCGATGCCGATATGGTCATTTCGGGCGAGGGAGAGGAAGCACTGGTCGATGTGATGGACTCGTTTCAGAATCATGAAGGGCTTCGGCAGATCCCCTCGCTGGCGTGGAGGGACAACGGAACAGTCAAGGTAAACCAGCGAGGCGTGTTGATACGTGATATAGACGAACTGCCCATTCCCGACCGCTCGCTGGTCAACCGACCCGACTATTTCGGAGAAGTGCTCATCACGGGGTCGAGGGTGCCCGTTCAACTGTGCCTATTGCGCGTCTCGGAACATTTGGGGAAAGCGGGTTCGCTTTCGCTCCGTCCGTTCAATCGTCAACGAGCTCCGACTCCTCCGGGAACAGGCCGAGACGTCCCTAGAGAGGCCGGGCCGTTGGGTGGTGAAGATTGTGGACGACACGTTCACCGTCCACAAGAAACGGACGATGGAACTGCTCGACGAAATCATTGCCAATGGGCTCGACTGCTTTGAGTTCACCGGAGGCGTGAGAGCCGATACGCTTGACGAACAACTTGTGCGGAAGATGAGAGAGGCCAACTTTCGCCGGGTGACTCTCGGCGTGGAAAGCGGGAGCCCCCGGATACTCAAGATGATCCACAAAGGTGAGAGTAACGAGGACGTAAAACGGGCCGTCAAGCTGTTGAAACAGTCGGGTATCCGTTCGCACGCGTTCTTCATGATCGGCCTGCCGGGAGAAACACCCGCGGATATCGAATTGTCCAAGCAACTCATCCTGGAAAGCCGACCGGATTACGTAGAGATAAACATGGTGACTCCGTATCCCGGAACCGAAATCTTTGATAAGCTCATGCCCGACGATCCGCTGGAGATCGACCGGTGGTACCGATGGTTTCACCAGGGAATGGCCACCCACTCCGATAGGCTGGGCTACGATCTGGACGCGGCTTACCGCGATTTCGTCGATTTCGCCGGACGATATCACCGCGGAATGAAGCGGAACAACGCGTTAGAAACTGCCGGCTGAATCTCCGCTCAAGTCAAGGTGTTCGATGACACGCTTAGGAAAATACAGTCTTTCGCTGGTGAAACGCATCTTCCGTCGAACATTGAGATGCTCGGCTGCCCGGACAGAAATCCCCCCAGCCCCCCTTTGCCAAAGGGGGGGAAAACCGGTTCCCCCCTTTTGAAAAGGAGGGTTAGGGGGGATTTGTCGGCCCCCGAATCGCCTATCACGGAAAAGCGAAGCAGCAGTTTTTCACGTGGCGCGATCATCGTGGTCGCGTCCGTTGTGTTCGCGCTTGTCGCGTCCGCATTGATCTACCAACAGCTTCCCGACTACCGTAACGCCACGCAAGAGCAGCGGCTCAAGGCAGGTAGATGTGTTGTTGATTCCAACGGAAGACTTCTCCGGTTGTTTCCGGACGCCAAGGAAAGATTCAACGTTTGGCGTGACATCAACAGCTTTCCGGGCGTTTTGAAAGAAGCCGTGATCGCAGCCGAGGACAAACGATTCTACTATCATCCCGGATTTGACCCGGTAGCGTTGGTCAGGGCCTTTTACACGAACATCGTGAACGGACGGACGGTATCCGGCGCGTCCACCATAACTCAGCAGGGTGGTCAGATTGATCCGGCCCAGACCGAGGACGTACGGAGCAAAATTGTCGAACTCTTCTCAAGCATGAAAATGGAATGGCAACTCACCAAGACGAAATCCTGGAACTCCACCTCAACCTGTCGCCATGGGCGGAACCATCCGGGGTGCGGCCTTGGCTTCCAGGATCTACCTGGGGAAAGACGTGTCTCAGATCAATGTCCCCGAAGCAGCGGTACTCGCCGCACTTCCACGGTCTCCGTCGCGGTATTCTCCTCGCCACGCCAAAGGCAGGACGCAGCTGTTCGAGGAAAAGGACAGGATACTCGAACGAATGGCCAATCTGGGTTATCTCTCCCCGGATCGCCTCGGCGCCGTTGTGGGTGAGACGGTTCGTTTCGAGAAGAATGATTTCCCTCTGGAAGCCCCACACCTGGTGGATTTTGTCATGATGAATCCTCCGGAAGACAAAACGAAATCCGAACCACAATAGACCTGGAAGTTCAACACTCCCTGGAGCAGATACTCTCATCACACAGGAACCGACTTCTTGGCAGGGGAATCCGCCAAGTTGCGGCAATGGTCGTGTCCGTTCCTCACCGGGAAGTCGTCGCCATGGTCGGGTCTCTGAAGTACGGCCCTCAAGATTTCGGCTACAACAATGCCGTCCTGGCCCGGAGAAGTGCGGGCTCAACCCTCAAGCCTTTCCTGTATGCCCTCGCGCTGGAAAAGGGTTCCCACGCGTTCTCCGAGATTCCCGACACGTTCCGGAGATACCCCACCCCCCATGGCGATTACATGCCGGTAAATGCCGACCGCCGCTCCTATGGACCCGTGAACATACGATCCGCCCTGGGAAACTCGTTGAACATTTCTGCAGTGAAGATGCAAGATCATTGGGTGTCGATACGGTATACGGCCTGTTGAACCGGCTCGAGTTGACGGACCGGCAGTCGTCATCCCCTGAGTTCTACGGGCTGGGAATTGCAATCGGGAACATTGAAGTCAGCCTCTACAGGCTGGTACAGGCTTACGCTTCCTTGGCCGACCTCGGAGCGTTTCGACATCTGAAAGTGCTGCAGGGAGAAGAAGAGACCGGCGAAGCCCGAGTGTTTTCTCCCGAAGCGGCCTACATCGTCACGCATATCCTCTCGGACCCGTCCGCCCGGCTCCTGACCTTTGGAAACCCGGGCTACTTCGAATTCGGCTTTCCCGTAGCCCTGAAGACGGGAACGAGCACCAATTACAGGGACAGCTGGTTAGTCGGCTATACCCCCGGACACGTGGTCGGGATATGGGCCGGCAATTTCGATGGCCGACCGAACAACGGCGTGACCGGAGCTCGAGCTTGCGGCCCGATCCTCAAAGACATTATCCGGTACCTGTATGGAGCTACAAATCCCGGGCCTTTCCAAAAACCCGCCGGAGTGAAGAAAGTGTCCGTGTGCTCCATGTCCGGAATGCTCGCCGGACCTTCATGCCCCCACAGGACCGAAGAACTGGTGATGGCAGCCAACGAACCCGCCGTGTGTAAGCTTCCCCACGACAGCGAGTACCACTATCTCGGCAGTCCGTATGCACGATGGATACTCCGACGGGAAGCCCGGCACACGAGAGGAAGATACCGTCTGCAGGATTTTTCGCCACGGTTTCCACCGGATTCCGAACGGCCTATCCCCGGGGATATGGTGCCGGCGCCACGACTTTCCGGAAAGGGATCTCCAATCGAGATCATCAACCCACACGACGCGGACCGCTTCATCTTGTCTCCGCATCATCCCAACCGAGTTCTTCTTCGAGCCCTTCCCCAGCCGGTGGTTCGGCACGTAATCTGGTTCGTGGACGGAGTTGAACTGACGAAAACGCCTCCCCCGTACGAGTTTTTTTGGAAACCCTCCAAGGGACGACATGTGATTCACGCAGTAACACCCGACAGAGAAGCTGCACGCATTACCGTGGTCGTGGAGTGACGACCGGGAGACTATTACATTCTAGGAATAGGACCGGGGATGAGGTATACTGGCCTTTCTTGAGAATAGACTTCACCCGGAGGTACGGTTTGCGCTAATGGAAAGGGAAATTATTATTGAAACCCGAGACCTGGTCAAGGATTATTTCGACGGCGGTAATGTCATTCACGCACTCAAGGCTGCAAGTGTTACGATTCACAAAGGAGAGATGGTAGCCATAATGGGCCCGTCGGGTTCCGGAAAGTCGACGCTGCTGTATGTCCTGGGGCTGCTCCATCCTCCGACCGGCGGTCAGTATATTTTCAAGGGCCATGATATTTTGAAGTTTTCCCGGGAAGAACAAGCCAACTTTCGAAATCGTGAGCTGGGATTTGTGTTCCAACCTGCGACCTTTTGGCAAACTCCACCGTATTTGAAAACCTTGAGCTTCCCCTGATCTACGCCGAGTCCGACGCCACTCACGCAGGAAGAAGATTCTGGATGCCCTGAATCTCGTAGGACTCTCCCATCGAGTGGATCACTGGGCCAACCGCCTCTCGGGAGGGGAGCGTCAGCGGGGCCGCCATTGCCAGGGCTTTGGTCAACAATCCGTCACTCATTTTGGGAGATGAGCCTACCGGTCAGCTCGACCAGACAAATACCGAAGTGGTGGTTGATCAGTTGCGGAGCTTGGCAAGACAAGGTTTCACTGTGGTTCTTGTTACCCATGAAGACGAAATAGGTGCCTCGTGCGACAGAATCATCCGCATTCGAGACGGATCGGTAGTCTCGGACGGATTGGAGGAAGCCGCGCTCAGGTCCAAAAATCCGGTTGTCAAACCGGAATGGGCGGGCATCTCACTAATTATGAACCCGGATGGAATAGCCCGGACCGGGGGGATTCGCCGACCTCGGCAGGCCCTCTTGAAGAAAGAACAACGGGTTTTCGCGGCTTTGACCTGGACCTCACCTCAAAGTACAACGACGGCGTTTGCACCCTCCCCGTACTTCCCACGGTTCCGATGACCTGCCCCCTCTTCACAGGGGATCCGACCTTGGCGTGGGTCTCTTTGAGATGGGCATAAACCGTGACTATCCGGTTGGCATGCTGGACGAGGACCACATTCCCGAACCCGGGAATACTGCCGACATGTCCCACCTTTCCGTTTCCCGCCGACCTGACCGGGGTCCCCTCGAGGGCTTCTATGGAGATGCCGTTGTGAAACTCCCCATCTCTGACTCCATAGTCAGATGTTACGGTTCCCTGTACGGGCCAAGCGAACAACCCGGAGTACTCCTGAACGGCGGGTGACGGCAATTCGCCGTCGGAAGCGATCTCAACCGGTTTGTTTCTTTCGGCACTCGGGATGAAGAGTTTTGAGTTCGGTCTCAAGGTGTAGGGAGGTTTGAGGTTGTTGACTTCTGCCAGCGACTGGAGATTGACATTGTAGGTCCGTGCAATAAGCCAAAGGTTTTCGTTTGGAGCCACGGTGTGGTACACGCCCGCAGCGGAGACTTTGGGCTTGATGGACGACGACTCGAGCGGAGGCGGGGATCCGGGTCTGCCGTGAGGGCAGCCCAACAAAACCGTGGTGAAAATCAATGTCGTGATCAGCTTGAAGGATGCAGAGGCGAGAACGCCGATCTCCGGGCATGCGGCTTCGGAAGTCACGTTCTGTTCTCTGATACTCCTCATCCTGTGCTATTTCTTCCATCCGAACTCGCCAACAAGATCCACGAAACGACATCCCGTGTAGCGCTCGACCTTGGTTCCGGACTTGGTAGCTATAACTCGTTTCAGTGTTTGGAAAAACGATCACCGACAGGGATCACGAGTATTCCCCCAAAACGAGCTGATTCACGAGCGTATCCGGTACGCTCGGTGCACCTGCCGTAACCATGATTGCGTCAAAGGGAGCTTCGTCGGGCCATCCAAGCGAACCGTCCCCCACACGGAAGCTGATATTGTCATAACCGCATTCCATTAAGGTTTTTCGGGCATCAATGGAGAGAGCTTCTACGGCCTCGATGGTGTACACCCGCGCGCATAGTCTGCTCAGTACAGCCGCCTGGTACCCCGATCCCGTGCCCACTTCCAGTACCCTTTCACGGCCCTCCAACTGAAGTAACTCGGTCATGATTGCAACCATGTATGGCTGACTTATCGTCTGACCGTGACCGATGGGCAGCGGATTGTCATCATACGCTTCGGCTCGAAGAGCTGGCTGGACAAAGAGGTGGCGCGGCACTTCTTCCATGGCCTCCAAGACTCGACGATTTGTAATTCGACGAGTCCTCAGCTGTGTTTCGACCATCGCTCTTCGAGCTGCCGTGAAATCCTTCATTGATCTGCGAGCCCTTTCCTGACCTGGGTATGAGAAGTATTTCCGAAGAGAGAATTCGAGCCGCGTCACCTCCCTTAGCCAACTGTCTGCCGGCATTCTTAGTATACCCCCTGACTCCGGTGATACCAATGTGCCGCGATCAGGGTCGGCCCGTGGAATAGGGCGTCGCCGGCGGCGGAGGCGGATTCGTATTCGGTACTACCTGGGGCCTCGGCTGCCCCTGGGCTCCCTGGTGGCCGAACTTGCGGAAAGACGTTGCCGTCCAGAAAACTCGAGAAACGATCCATGAGATGGGACGGCAAGGCAAAAAACCAGTCTATGGTCCCGAAATCGCATCGCGGGGGGACATTTCCCGGTAATAGGGGTTGTGATACTGCGGATACGGGTAGTGGGGCCACTGACTCTGTTGGCCGGCCGAAGGCCCGGGGACTGCCTGGAACGGAGCCGGTGCCGGCGGCTGAGCTGCAGGAGAATACCCGGCACCGAAGGGCCATACGGAGCGACAGGGGAAGTCGACGGGTAAGGCACGGGGGCCAGGCCGGGCGTCTGAACAGGATATCGGCCTTGTTGTGCTTCCACTGACGAGACAAGTATTAGAGTCAGCAAGGAGACACCTAGGATGTTCTTGATTCCCATACGCTCTTCTCCATGTGGCTTTTCTATGTCGGTGACACATAGTCTCAGTTGCTAATAATTTCAACTGTTTTTTTGCATATTCTTCGATTTTTTTCGATACTGTCCGTCAACCGGGCGAATGTGCCGCATATCCTCGCCTCCAACGTATATGCCTTACTAAGAGTATTCTGATTCATGAGTTCGGTCGCGGATTCCGGCTCATGGAACTTGTCAAAACGCTTTGTTATGGTAACGTGATGGACATGAGTCGAGATGAAAAAAGAAAATTCCAGTGTCTCAAGTGCGATCATGCATGGGAAGTGGCATTCGGGTCCGGTCGACAATTGGTCTGTCCCCGCTGTGGCAG
>CAXXIU010000007.1:0-462790 GCA_963675835.2 Desulfomonilaceae bacterium | reverse complement strand
TCACCCACGTGGTACTGGTAAATTTTTGAGTGGACTACAACTGAGAATCTTTTCCACATGGAAAGGGGCATGCTCCTTTTCCGAACTGAGGAGACGGCAATGGATCTTCGATTCACCCGAACAATCTGCCCATACTGCGGATGCGGCTGTGAAATGTTGCTCGAATCATTGGACGGTAAGCTCATAGAAACGCTTCCGGCCAAGACCAACCCCATGAATCAGGGCAGGCTTTGCATCAAAGGCTGGAATGCCCATGAATTCGTTCAAAGCCCCAAGCGGCTGACCAAGCCTCTCGTGCGGAAGAATGGTGAACTGCAGGAAGCCTCTTGGGACGAGGCCCTGGATTTTGCCGCATCCCGCCTCAAAGAGATCAAGGAGAAAGACGGAGGGGACTCCGTCGCGTTTCTCGCTTCGGCCAAGTGCACCAACGAGGAGAACTATCTTCTTCAGAAACTTTGTCGAGCAGGGTTCGGGACAAACAACATCGACCACTGCGCCCGTCTTTGACACTCCTCCACGGTGGCAGGTCTTGCCGCCGCATTCGGGAGTGGGGCCATGACGAATACCGTTGCCGGCATAGAAGACGCTGACTGCATATTCATCATCGGTTCAAATACCACCGTTTCACATCCCCTCATCGCATACCGGGTGTATCGTGCCAAGGCCAAGGGAGCCAAGGTGATCGTGGCCGACCCGAGGCGTATTCATATTTCGCAAATCGCGGATCTTTATGTCGGACAGAACCTGGGATCGGATGTCGCCCTGATTAACGGCGTCATGAATGCGATCCTTGCCAATGGGTGGCATGACAAGGCATTCATCGAGGAGCGAACGGAAGGCTTCGACAAACTGGAAGAGGTCCTTAAGAACTATACGCCTGAAAAGGCTTCCGAGATTTGCGGAGTTCCCGCCGACGATATCGTGAAGCTCGCGGAAATGTATGCAACCGCGGATAAAGCTGCCATTCTGTACACCATGGGCATCACGCAGCATACCCACGGTGTGGACAATGTGAAGTCATTGGCCAACCTGGCAATGATGACCGGAAACCTCGGAAAGGATTCCGTAGGAGTGAATCCCTTGCGAGGACAGAATAACGTCCAAGGTGCCTGCGACATGGGCGGTCTTCCCAATGTGTACCCCGCGTACCAGGCCGTCACCGATGAGAGCAACAAGAAGAAGTTCGAGAATGCATGGCAGGCCGAGCTGTCGGACAAGGTCGGGTACACGGTCATGGATATGATGCACGGCCTTGAAGACGGATCGGTCAAAGGCCTGGTAATCCTGGGGGAGAACCCCGTAGGCAGCGATCCGGACCTCACCCACGTCAAGCACGCGCTCGAGTCCGCTGAATTCCTTGCGGTCATCGATATCTTTCTCACCGAAACGGCCAAGTTGGCCCACGTGGTTCTCCCGGCAGCGGCTTTCGCTGAAAAGGACGGGACGTTTTCCAATACGGATCGCACCGTCTTGAGAGTTCGCAAAGCGGTTGAGCCCATGGGAGACGCACGGCCGGACTGGGCGGTCATTGCGGATCTTTCGACCCGTTTCGGGCTCCCCATGAGCTACGAATCACCGAGCGAGATCTTTGACGAGATGGCAAAGCTCACCCCCAGTTACGGGGGCTTGAACTACGAACGTCTCGAAAACGGCGGTATCCCGTGGCCGTGCCCGACTCCCGATCATCCCGGTACGCCGGTCCTGCACAAGGGACGCTTCACCAGAGGATTGGGCCTCTTTCACGCCATCGAGTACCGCGCACCGGATGAACTGGTCGACGATGAGTTCCCCATGCAGCTCACCACCGGGCGTTTCTTCCCTCACTACCACACGGGGACGATGACGAGAAACTCCCCGGCTCTTCACAAGGAAATGCCTGAAGGCCATGTTGAGATCCATCCTGAAGACGCGGCCCGTCTCGGTCTCAAGAACCTCGACTCGGCCCGCCTGGTGTCCCGCCGTGGAGAGGTTGTCTCCAAGGTCGTGCTCTCCGATCATCTGGCCCCGGGAACGGTTTTCATGAGCTTCCACTTCGCGGAATCCAACGCCAACATGCTGACCAACCCGGCACTCGATCCGATTTGCAAGATCCCGGAATATAAGGTCTGCGCGGTTCGAGTGGAAAAGGCCGAAGAGCCTGCCGAAACGCTGGAGGCAGCTTCTGCATAGCACTTTCACTCCTTTTTTCGGGGACCTTGCGGACTACACTCTGTCCGCGGAGTCCCCGTCTTCCCTTCGTATTAGTCTCCCCCATTCCGATTCCGAGCCGATTCGGCCGTCCGCCGTGAACGCCGCGTTCCTTTCACATGGACTTATCCGGTCCCGGAAATACCTTGCCTGCCTCCGACATGGTTGACCGCAACTTCGATTATCAGAATTCATAGAGAGTGCAGGCACTTACGAAGGCCGCGCTTGCCGATTGATTTTTCGGAAGGTTTTCTGATAACGTGCCTCTGCCTCAAAGGTGACGGATCGCATGAGAGTCAGGAGGGGTTCCTCGTGAACAAGGTGCTGGTAGCATCTGACGACCAGAGCGCTTACTGCGGTGTCCGGGAAGGATTCCCCGGCGGTGCCAAAATTACCAAGGCACCCAGCGTGGGAGAGCTCCAGGCCTTTCTGAACTGCTCCCCGGGGACAAGGAACCGTTGCGAGTTTCTCTTCATAGATCTGGACTTTCTCAGAGCAGCGACGACACCCGGAAGCACCGACGACTATGCCGCCGGAGTACAAAAGCTCTGGGAGCGGCTTCCCGGTGCCGAAGTGATCGTCATCTGCCCCCAGGAAAAGACCCGGGCCGCGGTCATGGCCGTTAAGGGAGGCGCAGGTGATTACCTCACCTATCCGGTAGACCCCCAGGAAGTTAGACACGTTGTGGACTCGCTCAAAGAACAAATCCGCCGTCAAATGGAGCTGAATTACCTGAGGGAGGACTACTGGAAGACCGAGGTCGAAGGTGTGTGCCGCACTGAAAGCCAACTCATGAAGAAGGTGTTTCAGCAAGTACGCTCCGTGGCGCCGACCAGAAGCACGGTACTTCTCCAGGGCGAAACAGGCACGGGTAAGGGTGTGCTGGCCCGGTTGATACACTCGTGCAGCAACCGAGCCGACGGACCGTTCATTAGTGTGAACTGCGGTGCCATACCTGATACGCTGGCCGAAAGCGAACTGTTTGGTCATGAAAGAGGAGCGTTCACCGGTGCCAACCGCCGCAAACTGGGCAAGTTCGAAATAGCCGAGGGTGGAACCATCGTCCTGGACGAAGTCGGCACCATAAGCCCATCGGCACAAATCAAACTTCTTCAAGTTCTGCAAGAGCGGACCTTCTGCAGAGTGGGAGGTGAAATCACCATAGACACGGACGTCAGGGTCATCGCTTCCACCAACGAGCAACTTGGGGATCTCATCACCAAGGGAGTCTTCAGAAGCGATTTGTACTACCGACTCAATGTATTCCCAATCAACTTGCCGCCGCTTCGACAGCGACTGGAGGATATACCCATACTGGTCGAGGAATTTCTCAAGCGCCTGAACCTGGCCTACGGAAAGAAGATTTGCGGTCTCGACATAACAGCGATGGAGGCGTTTCAGAAGTATACATGGCCGGGCAATATCCGCGAGCTGGAAAACGTCATCGAGCGCGCGTACATCCTCGAGAACTCCCGGATTCTTACTCCTGAGTGCTTCCCCGCAGAACTGTTCGCTTTTCCCACCTTGGTCGCTTCGGAGAACGGAAACGGACTGCCGTCGCTTCACGAGGCCCGGAGGCGCAGTCTGGAAATGATGGAGAGACAGTATCTCAGAGAAATCTTGACTCTCTACCGTGGCCGTGTGGACAAGAGTGCCGAGACGGCCGGCATTACTACCCGGCAGATCTACAATCTCATGGCAAAACACGGTTTCAGGAAGGAAGATTTCAAGTAGATCAGCTCGAAAATGAAGCATCATTTCCGATTTCGCGTAGGAAATCGGAAATGATGCTTCACAGATGTTCACAGACTCTAATCCTAATAATTACAACCATAAGCGCGCCCCTCCCCTTCCACCCCTCCTTGCCGTAGCACGAAAACCGGAACTTCAGATTCCGATTCCTTTGCAGTCATCGGTCACCGGGCATGAGGGGTGGGGCCCCGGCAGGCGGCCGGTAGCCAATACTTCTTAATTGGCATGTTTATTGCTTTTAACGTGAGTGGCTTTGGAAATGCTGCATCAGGCCGCATCGACTCCATTTCAACGAGGAAGCATGGCCGGGAAAGAAGATGAAAACCCCGTTACTGTCAGGGGCATCGTCGTGCCGCTCATGTGGGCGGACGACGGAAGCATCACGGCCGTGGGAATATCGAGCTTCGATGAGAGCGATTTCCTCCTTTCGACACCCGATACTCTTAGTCAGTGGGTCTCGTTGCTCAGAAAGGAAGTAGAGATTGTGGGGATGATCAGCCGTTGTTCAAGCGGTCTCAAAACCGTTACGGTTAGCGAGTACCGTTGTTTGGAAAAAGGGGAAGCGAATGAAGCTCCTTAACAGAGCCTTCCCCGCAGTGGTTGCGTATTTTCTCCGGGACAGCTTCTCCGGGAGCCCGAAATGCCGGACGCCATAATGATTTGTATGATCTGTGGGTCCACCTTTGAGTTTGGTGAGGCAGAGCAAGAACGATACGAAAGGCTGGGCTTTGAGGATCCCAAAAGATGCCCTGAGTGCAGGAAGAAGAAACGGAAACAGGCAAGAGATCCTTCGCCACGATTTCGGAAAACCAAGTCGCTCGACTACGAACTCGATGGAGAAGTTGGTTGATGCCGTCAGGGTGAGGCGGTTTGTCCGAAATGCTCACACGAATGAGGCCTCAGGCGAGAAACTAAGGATTGAGGTACGTGAAGCTGTTTGAGGTGAACGCACGCCGGTCCGGATCCCTTGAGTGATGGGAGTCCGACGCCCCGTTGCAAGGAGCGTTCTCATATATTCTTATTTGATCGCAGATTTGGAAGTACAGGCAACCAAGACCAAGCGGCATCGTCGTCGCATAGGTCTTTCAACCACCGAGCGAACAATCACGGATCTGGTCGCTCCTTCCTTCCCGAAAAAAGAATCGGGAAGACATCAACACATATGTTCCGGAGGTTTTTTGATGAAAAAGTTCTTCGTAGTTCTGGCACTTCTGGCTTTCGCTTGCGCCCCCATGGCTATGGCTGCCGACAAAAAGCTTAACTGCTGTGTCAAGGGGAAAATTGAGAAACTGAGCAAGAAGGACTGCAAGGCGGCCAAGGGTAAAGTAGTGAAGAGTGCCAAGCAGTGCAAGGCCCCGAAATAGTAACCGTTTGAAGCTATGGGAAGCTTGAATCCCGCCAAAGTCCCGTCCACCGCTCAGGCGGGATGGGACTTTGGTCCTTCGAGCCGCAGTGTGCGGCGGGCGACGGCGCGTCCGTGTGAGGCCGAGAGACGCTTATGCATGACAAGGTTTCCGTAAGCACGGATGTTCTCCAGGCCATCATGAGTATTCGTGCGTATGGTCAATGCAGTATGTTCGATCTTCCCGCGGTTTTTGCCTTTCTTGACGACTTGGGAGAGTGCCGGGCCCGGAATTGGATTACGGCCAATGAACCGGACTACTTGAGAGGCATCTCCACCGGATTCCAACCAATGCCCGACGAACCGCCGATGTCATGAACCGACCGCACATGGTTGGGTGATGATTCAGAGCGACCCGGCGTTCCGCGAGGCTGAACCCATAAGACCAAGCCACGAAGTTACCACTACACGAAGATCCGTCACCCCGGCTGAAACCGGGGCCCCGCCGGGTTCACTTCGAATCCCCCGCACTAAGCCTTTCCCTATCCTTCGTGTGATACGGAGATCAACAGTGGAACACTCATGTCTTGGGGCCTCCCGCTGAGCCGTCGCGTCGAGGATCGGCTACTCCCACGAATTCCTTTCCATCGCGCATGACCAATTGCACGCACCCCAGATAGAAAGAGTAGGGATCGCGGCGAATAACCGTCATGCCGTGTTTTTCCAGAGCCGCAGGAATGTCGTCACGCATGCGTGATGCCTCCAGCGACACTTTACCTTCGACTGAACAGTGGAGTCGCGGCCCGGCCACTGCGTCGTACGGCGGCTGGCGCCTTAACCTCAGGAGCACCTGGAGCACCGAAGAGGCTATCCGTTCACTGCCGGGAGATCCGAGAGCCGCCCATGGTTTCCTCCCCCGGAAGACGATCGTCGGCGCCACACTAGCCCAGGGAACCGCATTGGGCCGCAGGTAATATGGGTGGGACATATCCTCGTAGTCAAAGGCACTCATGTAGTTGTTGTACAAGAAACCGAGCTTGGGAGATGCCTCAAAGGAGCCATACACACGTTCAATGGACTGCGTGAGTGCCACGGTGTTGCCGTTTCTATCCATTACCGACAGGTGTGTCGTTTCGCCCTCGGTCTTCACCTGTCCACGTCCGCGGATCTGTCTGCTTGCCAACTGCGCGTATTTCGGACTCACCATTTGCCTTTCTTCCACCTGCGAGTAGAAGTTGGGGTCGAATGGGCGGTCTCTCCTGTCCAAGTTGGCCCTTCGGATAACTTCGGCTAGGATTACAGCCCCTTTTGGAGTATCCGCATTGCATTGCTCTTCAGGGAAGTGGTTCAAAATGTTGAGCATTTCGATGAGCGTTCTTCCTGCTCCCGGCGGCGGGACGGTCATCACCCGCTGATTGAGAAACCTGGTTGTGACCGGTTTTCTCTCGATGGGCCAAGGGATCTGTGCCAAATCGTCGAGGTGAACCAGCCCGCCGTTCTCTTCCATGTCCTCATGGATATCCTTCGCAATCGACCCCACATAGAAATCCTCGATCCCGTTTTCTATGAGTCGGTCAAACGTCCGGCCGAGGACCGGTTGGCGCAGTACTGCTCCCACGGGATAAGGTCGTTTCCCGTCGCGCAAGAAGAAAACCCCTGCCGAGCCGTTCTTGAGGTAGCCCAACCTCCGCTTGGTCAGCCTATTGAGCAGATCGCTTACTTCGAACCCTTCATCACAGAGCCTTACTGACGGGGAGAGAATCTCCGAAACCGACTTGGTCCCGTATGTTCTTCGTGCGTATTCAAGCACCGCAGGTGTGCTGGGCACGGTTGTCGACTTGTGTCCCCGTAATAGATCTTCCTTGTTCAACGTACCCGGTGTCAGACGATTCGGTGCGCGTGATGAGCCATCCAGCACCACGGTGAGCCGGGAATCCACATTGTGGATGAGCATCATCGTCTGGCCGCCCAAGCCGCTTGCCGCCGGCTCACAGACACCCAGGGCAAATGCCGAGGCCACCGCTGCGTCAACGGCATTGCCGCCCCGTGCGAGAATCTCCACCCCGACTTCGGTTGCCCATTGATTCGCGGTGGACACCATGCCGTACCGAGAGGCTGCAACCCTCTGAGGCCATGGAACCTTCTGCCTGGGATCTTCCAGACTTATCGTATGTCGTAGTTCCGCGATTTTTCCTTCCATGTGACCCCTACTTCTCTGATTTCGACAGCAAATACTGTGACAGCAACAGCGTACGCTGGAGCAGATCGCTTCGGTTAATGAACTCGCGCTCGGTGCGCAGTTCATTGGCATTGGGAGAAAGTCCGCACACCGTGGGTACCTTTGCCGGAACCAATCCGGCCACGGAAGGATGTACCGACGACTGCGTACGTAAGGGAATCTCCCATTCACGGGCCACGGCCAGCATATCCTTTACGAGATCCTTGTTGTTGAGGCCTTGCATGGGAGGACGAACCGCGGTGAGATGCAACCTCCATCTGAACGGCCCTTTTCCGAGTATTTCCCGCATGTTCACTTCAGTCTCGTCACCAATACGGTCATCCGGATGGGTCACCAGCAAAGTCGCAGCCAACTCATGAGGGACGCGCAAAGGGATGCAATGCGTCTTAATGTGAACAGGCATGACCGAAATCCGTTTCTCCTTCGATGACAGCAATGCCAACTCCTCGAGTTTTCCCATGGCCCATCGGACTACTCCCGGCTTCCGGTTCACCTGGTCCCACCTGAGCGACTCGCCTTGTACGCTAAGCCAATAGGTCCTCAACCCTCTTCGTCGCGTCACCAAATGAGCCCCTTCCGTAACGCTGGGACGCAGAACCAGAACCCGGCTCGCCGTTTCGGCCGCATTCTTGATAATGTCCGCGCTGTACCGGCAATCTCTCCCCTCGTCGGTATAATAGAGCACACCCACAGGCAGTTTGTGCAGCCTCCGAATCCTGCGCAGAGCTCTGAACGCGTACTCCGCCATGACCAACGGAGATCTCGACGATGCGATACCCTCCCCTCTCAGCACCTCCGGTTCCAGGCTAAAGGATTGGCCCGGCACTTCGGGTTCCAGTGGCACGTCCACATGGCATATGATGAGCGTACCTCCTTCGAGTCCCGCCTTGCTTTCCCAAACCCATGTCACCCGGTCGTCGGTGAATTCCTTCACCGGCCGGAGCCCAAGACCTTCCAGCGTAACCCCCAGTTCCTTCTTGGCATCCGACAGGCCTACCGGATCTGTTGTTCTACTCGATCTTGATACCCACTGCTTGAGTCGATCCTCGATCTGATCACGACTATCGACCAGGAAAGTGAAGATCTGCGACTTTGGATCGTTCTTGTCCTCGAAATGGGGAGGAGTCGGAACCCGGAAGTACCGCGTCGCTGCAACTTCCACCAGGCGGTTGACCAGTCCGGCAAAATCCAGGCCGAACGCGGCCGCACCCTGCAGATAGGAACCGTGTTCTCCCAGGCTCGGCAGACTGTTGATCTCGAGCACGTAGAGGTCACCCTTGTCATCCACACGCATGTCGACACGAGCGCAATCGTAGCAACCCAGGGCCGCAAATGCATGGCGAGCCAATTCTTGGGCTTTGAGAGCCAGATCCGGATCGATCTCCGCCGGACACACCACTCGGACCTCACGACCGGACTGCCTGGTCTTGTCTTCCCACGTGTAGATTGCCGGCCCCCCTTCGCCGAAGATGAGTTCCGCGGGTGGAAACACGTCGGGCGGGTTGTTCCCCAGAAGCCCGACGTTGATCTCTCGTCCCTCGATGTACTGTTCGACGAGAACCGGTTGCTTGAACGCGTCGAAGATCGCGGAAGCAGCTTCTTCCAACTCTTCGTCGTTATTGACAACCTTTATGCCGAAGGAAACTGCTTCGCTACGAGGCTTCACGATCAGCGGGTACTCCATGGCCGGGATTTGTATCTTCGGCCCATGGATAACTGCAAATTCCGGGGTAGGGACCCCTTGCTGTCGGAACATCATCTTGGCCACGACTTTGTCCAAGGAGAGTGAGTGGGCCTCAGGTCCCGAACCGACATAAGGGATGCCGACCATTTCGAGTATGCTGGGCACATGGGTGTAACGAGCTTGCCCCTGGATACCGTACGACACATTGAATACCATCCCGGGACGCTCGCCCTTAACCACCCGCGGCATGAACTCCTCGAGGCGATCAATGAGATCCTTGTCTCCTTCAAACGACTTGACCTGATGGCCGCCTTTCTTGAGCGCATCGGAAATACGTTTTATGGATTCCTTCCCGTACTTCTCGCGGTTGGGTAAGCCGAACAGATTGATGACTCGCTCGCTCTCTCGGTTGTAGACGATCGCTACCTTCATTTGGATTTCCATTCCCCCTGAGTGTCGAATGCTTCGAGCCCTTTGTCTCAAACCAGCGGGCGTCTCTTTGGCCCGACATTGTAGTTCTTTTTCACATTCCGTGCCAGGGTTTTGGAATCGAGTATTCGGCACCGTAGCAAAGGGATTTTGGAGAAGGGGAATCTCACACGAACATTCATCGCGAGGATTTTCATATGACCTCTGACACTGTGCGAGGCTACCCGATTTCTCGGCGACACTCAGGCTGCTCTGCAGCCCCCCATCCAAATCCAGGCGCATCGATGCGCTCTTCATACTCCAATCTCCGAGGCGAAGCCCCGGAGTGCCCGGTAGCTCGAAGGGCTTTCATGATTCGTTGCGGCTTTGGAAGCGGCTCAAAGCCATGAGTGTTCATGTGACGGCGGCAGTGGTGCTCTCTTGGAAACAAAAATCCCCGAAGCGTGTCTACGACATGTATTGACTTGATCCCGGATCGTTTGTGTGGTAATCCGTCGGCCCGGTTCACGACCTTGAAAGAGGTCGATGTACGGTAAAGGAGAGTATGTATTCCATGAGTTTGCCATATGATCGTGCTCTGCGGTATCCCTCGTCGATGCTGTGGACGGATTCGAACATCCGAGCACTCGGAAGGCCGGGAAAGGCGGCGCAGAGCGTTCGATGAAGTGGGAAGTCAAAGGCACCGTGTCCGGGGAGGAACTGACCCGAGCGTTACGCGGCGTGACCTGGGACGGTCTGGCGTCCAAAACTACGATAACCCTGACAAGCGGTGCGTTTCTCGTGGCGTTTGCGCTGCAGCTCGGGGCATCTAACCTGCAGATCGGTCTGTTGGCCGCTATCCCGTTTCTGTCTCAGGCGCTGCAGATTCCCAGCGTCTATCTCGTGGAGAAGGTCCGCCGGCGTCGGCCCATATCGACGTACGCGGCGCTGGTCGCGCGCAGCGGCTTCCTCTTGGCCGCGCTCGCACCTTTTCTCTTACCCGGAGCTTGGCAAGTAAACGCGCTTATAGCCGCATTGACCGTTCGGGGTGCATTCGGAGCGATTTCTCAGTGCGCGTGGAGTTCGTGGATGCGCGATCTTGTTCCGTTTTCTCAGCGCGGCACGTTTTACGCGAAGAGAATGAGTCTGGCCGCACTTCTCGGAATGGTCGTGTCTCTGATCGCGGGGTACTTCCTTGACTGGTGTAAGCTCGGATTTCCCACCATGGTGGTCTACAGTTATGCTTTCTTATTCCTGGCGGCCTTTGTCGTCGGGATGGCCAACGTGTGGATCATCGGCCGAATACCCGAACCGCGTATGAAGCCCAATGGTTCAGATATTCTGACGTTACTGAAGAAGCCTTTTCAGGACGTCAATTTCAGGAATCTGCTGAAGTTCCTGGTAACGTGGAACTTTGCCATCAACCTGGCTGCGCCCTTCTTTTCCGTCTATATGCTCAATAAGATCAAACTGGACATGACCACGGTGGTTGGGCTCACTGTCTTGAGTCAACTTGCCAACATAGCGGTGCTGAGGATATGGGGCCGATTCATGGACCGTTTCAGCAACAAGTCGGTGCTAAGGGTCTGCGCCCCCCTGTTCATTGTGAGTATTTTCCTCTGGATTTTCACTCTCAACGACGGACGCCACATGATGACGATGCCGCTTCTGGTAATCGTTCACATTGCCATGGGAGTGGCCACCGCGGGAACGGTGCTCGGAACCAGCAACCTGTCAATCAGACTGGCACCGAGGGACACTGCCTCAGCCTACCTAGCGGTGAGCAATCTCGCCAATTCCGTTGCAGCCGGGATCGCGCCGATAATTGGGGGCATGTTTGCCGATTATTTTGCCGAGAAGAAATTAACCCTCATCCTGAAATGGACCACGCCCGTCAAGGATCTGACTTACCAAACGTTCAAGCTGCATCACTGGGACTTTTTCTTCTTCTTTGCGTTTGTAATCGGAACTCTTTCGATTTGGCAGTTGGGAAAAATACGGGAGGTCGGGGAGGTGAAACCGGGGGTAGTCGTTCATGAGTTCTTTGCCGAAATGGGACGAAACGTAAAGAGCGTATCGAGCATCGGCGGACTTGTGCACATGACCCAGTTGCCTGTTCAGTTCGTGAAGAATCGGTTGAACGGCAAGAACGGCCATGATTAGAGAAGGACCCCGGCGTTTGCTTGAAAGTCCTCTTTCGCGAGAGACTTTCATGGTCAGTTATGATTCGCGGTCATGGCGGTTCGCCGGGGAGCCGAATTGCGAACTTAACACCGGGAACGTGTTCAAAGGGTAGGGGGTGGGCCGTGCCTCCATCCCAAGCAGTCTTCAGCCCTCCGGCGGCCGGTTCGAACGCTTGGCCGGGCACCCGGGCAGTTCTCTGGCCACTTCTATCGCTGTGGTACACAATTGATCCAGATACTCGTCCACCGTCCGACGTACCGCGTCCGGGTCTGTGGAGCAATCCTGCAAATCCTTCCCAAAGGACCGCAGCCCCGCCACCAATTCCCCAAGCCGATTGCGCAGCTTGTGGCGGTCGTAGCCGTTGCAGCAGTCGTAATTCCGCCTTTCAGGCGGTTCAGGTCGTTCCGATTCTTTTTCAGGAGAGCCATTCCTCTCGAGAGCCTTCCTCACGAGAGCGACGAGTTCCCCGGCCTCATACGGCTTGAGCAGAAACCCGAAAAGGTCTTGTCTGACGGCCTTAACCGGAGGCTCACCACTTATCAGCACGGCAAGCATATCGGGGTATCTGTCCATCATTTCGTTGACCAGGTCGATACCGTTACCATCGGTAAGCGCTATGTCCGCAATCAGTATGCACGGAGCATGTTTCTCTACAGCAGCCTTCGCTTCTTCGCAGGATTTTGCCGTGATGACTTCGAGCCCGCTAATGCCCTTTTCGAGATTCCGGGCAGTGAAGTATACCAACGTCGCGTTATCATCAACGATCAGTGCAGTGGGCATTTCGATTCTCTCCTCACAGGTTCCGGGAGTCGGCGGGCTCGAACCGGCATAGACCGAAACCCGTCTCGAGCGCAGTCGTGTTCGACACAAGGGAAGTCCGACCCGAGGGTGTACCTGAAACCATGAACATAGTCCTATAGAGTGAGAGTTTTCCGGACATCGAGCGGTATTCACCATTGTATGATTAGCAAGATTTACACCATCTATCGGACCTTGAGTCCGCTTCTCAATTTATGGCGTAACATCAATAGATTACCCCCAAGCTTTTCACCGCGTCCGGAATGGGAAAGGACCGAACCATGACCGTTTGGGGTGGTATCCACCCTTGGATACGGCGATGGTCTCCGATTTACCTCGTTACTCATGGCCTTCCAGGTCGATTTTGACTCAAATGAGGTCTTTGACCGTGTGGTTCTCACTCATTCATGTCGATCGTCTTGATCTGATGGGAAAAAGCATGCCGGGATATACCCAGAAGACTTGCAGCTCCCTGCTTGCTCCCACCGGAACGACGGAGGGCTTCCTGCACGAGGGACCGTTTGACCTCCTTGGTCACATCGTGAATCGTCTTCTCGACGGGGAACCTGACCGTATACGTCCAGTTCTCGTGATGTCCTTCCAGACTTAGGGCGGACAGCTGAATCCGTCCTGCTTCCGATAACATCACTCCCCTTTCAAGGACATTCCGTAATTCTCGAACGTTGCCCGGCCAGTGATAGCGTGCAAGGGCTCTGAGAGCCTCATCTTCCACGTCCGGTATCTCATGAAAGACCATTTCCTGGGCCAGCTGGTTGAGTATTGCCTGCACGAGAATCGTCAGATCTTCGATTCTCTCACGGAGCGCAGGTATTCGTATTGACAACACATTGAGCCGGTAAAACAAGTCGCTGCGAAATCTTCCTTCAGCAACCTCCTTTTCCAGTTCTCTGTTGGTTGCGGCTATCAGCCGAGCGTTGACCGGAATATGAGTCTCGCCCCCAACCCTCGTGAATGATCGAGTATCAAGAAAAGTAAGCAGTTTTGCCTGCATGGGCTTGGACAATTCGCCGACTTCGTTGAGGAGCAGCGTACCGCCTTCCGCCAACTCGAGCAGTCCTCGTTTGCGCCCCCTGGCACCGGTAAATGCCCCGGGTTCGTGTCCGAACAGCTCCGACTCAGCCAGTTCGGGAGCGACTGCAGCGCAGTTGATGGCGAAGAACGGGCCGTTGGCGCGACGCGAATGATCGTGGATGAACCGAGCGAGATAGTCCTTCCCACTGCCGCTCTCTCCAAGAAGAAGGATGATGCTGTCGGTTACGGCGGCCTGTTTGGCCCTGAAAAGTGTGGACTGCATCGCCTGAGAAGGATATTCCGGGGAATCACCTTCCGTGAGGCTGCTCGAAGACGATCGAGAATAGAGTCCGGAACCTTTCTTTCTCAGCACGTTGATCTCTTCGTCCCGAATACGATCCCTCATTGCGTTTCGGACGGCCACGAGGAGTTCATCCGGCTCGAAGGGCTTTGTGAGGTAGTCTCTGGCACCCCGCCGCGTGGACTCCACAGCCGAACGAATCGATCCGTGAGCAGTAATGATGATGTATCCGGCTGTCGGATTCTTCTTCAACAGCTCACTCATGAGTTTGGTACCATCCACGTCCGGCAACTTGAGGTCGACCAAAACCACGTCGGGATAGAGAGAATCCGCGGCTTTCCGTGCCGCCTCGCCGTCGTGAACCCCCACCACTTGGTAGCCTTCGCTCTTTAAGAGGTATTCGAGATGGCGTACAAGTTGAACTTCGTCGTCGACGATGAGAATCGTTCCTGGCATGATGTCACTTGTCCTTTCCGGAAAGACTGCCGCGGTCAACATACGAAAGTAAGTTACGGGATCTGAAAACAGAACATTTCAAACATTCCCCGGGCCACGCACCTGTTTGATTTCGATGGTTCAGCCCTTTCACGACCCAGCAAAGATCCGGACCCCGGTCTGATTTCATTGTGCACTCGGCACACTCGCGCTTGGTCGGCGCAGGCTCGCACGAACCGGCCGCGGCGGGCGGTATGCCGGATACGGCATCATGAGCAGGCATCAATACCTCAAAGGTCATTCCACCTCCGGTGGATCGCCCCGGCAACAGAACTCCCCCGTGAAGTTCCACGATCTCCTGTGCTACCGATACCTCGAGTCCCATGCCGGACCTCTTCGAAGAAACGGCCGGGTCGGGCATACCGGCCTTTACCCGGGAATCCCCCCTGTCCCCCCTTTTCCTAAGGGGGGAACTTTGGCCCGAACCGCTCGCGGGCTTTTCATATTCCGTCGTGACCGAGAGGTCACGGCGGTTCGCAGGATCCCCGGCGACGCTTCTGCCTGTGGCTTGTCCATAGATCGCGACAACGGCCCCGACATATCCGGGAAGGACCGATCCCTTTTCGCTCTCGCCCAATGTCCGCCACCCCGTGGAGATCGCGCCTCCGTCACTGGTGCTTTCCAGCGCATTCTTCAGGAGATTTCCAACCGCACGCTCCATACTGTGCTCGTCCACGAACACCCGGCCGCCGTCCTTCCCGGGAACGATCCTGAAGCTCACATTCCGTTCACGCGCATCAGGGATCAACGTCTCGACCGCGGTCCGAAGCAATCGTTCCACGCTTACGGACTCAGGTCGCGTGATATCCGTCCGGATCGAATCCATCGCCCCTTTGACGATTCGATTGACCGATCTTACTTCTTCCAGGACCAATCTCAACATGAAAAGGTCGTCCGAACAGATCGAGGATCCCGTCTCCAGTGTCTGAAGTCCCGCCAGCACGCTCGCCAACGGATTCTTGATCTCGTGGTTCAGACGAGCAGCCAGCTTCCTCATCACTGCCAGGTGCTCCGCCCTGTTTCTTCGCTCCTCCTCGTACTCGACCTTACCGGAATCCCATAAAAGCACCAGTCGCCGGTCTTCGATCCGTTCACTCGTAAACTCGACGGTCCTTCCCGGTCCATCGCGCAGAGTAATTCTCTCCCGCCCTTGATATCGTGATGCATCTCCTGAAAACAAGAAAGCCGCCTCCGGAACCAGTTCATATACGTTGCCGTTCAAGTCGTCTTGCGTAAGCCCCAGCACGGATGCTGCAGCTCGGTTGACGAAGAGTATCCGCCCCTCGTCTCCCACCACGAGCATGCCCGTTCCCATGTGCTCACACATGAGGTCGAGACGGGCATCCGACCGACTACAGCGTGTGTCGCCGTCATCGTACATGAGAACCCTCGAGACTTCTGAAACCTTATTGCCGAAGCGAATCGTTGTGCCTTGGAAACAGATCCGAGCCATGAATGTTCATATTGCGGCCCCTCCGTCCTATTCGTGCGACGGGAGGGGGTGCATGGGAAAGGACCCAAGTATCTTGATCATGGTGTCGCGCGTGGCGACTTCTTTGAGGCATTGGGCCACATCCGGGTCGGCCCTGTGACCTTCGAAGTCCACAAAGAACGCATACTTCCAAGGCATGGAACCTCGATCCGGTCGCGAAAGTATCCTGGACAGATTCAGTTTATAGGCAGCAAACTTCTCGAGTATCTTGAAGAGCGATCCGGGTCTGTCTTCCGTCCAGAAGACGATGGAGGTCTTGTCGCGGCCCGTCGGGCCGGGGACCTGGCTTCCTAAGACCAAGAAACGGGTAATGTTGTCCGCGCGATCCTGAATGCCTCTCCTGACCACCTGCAGCCCCAGTCTCACCGACACCCGCTCGTTTGCAACCGCGGCCGTCGCAGGGTCCCCCAAGACCTGTTCCGCGGCCATGGCCGTACTGGAGGCCTCTTCCAGGGCAATTCCCGGAAGACGGGCCAGAAGCCACTGCCGACACTGGGCAAGAGCCTGGGGATGCGACACAACCTTGCGGATATCTCCGATCCTTCCCGACTGATTGACAAGTGCGTGACTAATCTGAAGCGAAATTTCCCCGCACGCGCCCACGGACGAACTCATGAGTTCGTCCAAGGTGGCCCTCACGGACCCCTCGATGCTGTTCTCAACCGGCACTACGCCGAAGCGACCTCCCCCCTGTGCCGTTTCACGGAAAACTTCCGTCACGGTGGAACAGGATATGTAGGATGCAGCGTGTCCGAACCTTTCCAGTGCGGCTTCATGAGTGTATGTACCGTCAGGTCCCAGGAAGGCCACTGTGACGGGAAATTGCAGACTCCTCGATCCGGAAAAGATCTCACGGTAAATTCCCCTGAGGGTCTTGGCCGGAAGAGGCCCCGTATTGACGGACGTGAGCCTGGCGAGGATTTCGGCCTCGCGGACGGTGTCGATGACCTCCCGCCCCGCTTCGGCCTTGAGGTCACCGATCTGCTCGGACATGTGCATCCGCTTGTTGAGGAGATCGAGGATCTCCCGGTCGATCTCGTCAATCGTATTGCGTAGCTCCTGAATGGATGTCTTGTTCATGTGATGCCCGCCACGTTACACGTAATGATAAGGTATTTTGTGACGAGCATACTATGTTTCGCAAGAACTATCTACACTGAGCCGCATACGGTCACCAACGCGGCGGGGGCATCTTCTCCGTGTCTTTACTAATTACGCCGACCATTAAGTTCGGTCACCCCTCATCCATCTCGCCCTCCCCTGAGCGCATTCTTTATTCCCGTTAACCAATCGCCCAGTTCGTCGAGCGTGTCACCCCGTTCCAGGCGCGTTAGTATGGCACTCCCGACGACCACGGAATCCACGTGGGGCCTCAGCCACGATGCATGCCGTGCACTCGATACGCCGAAGCCCACTGCCAGCGGAAGATTGGTCAAGTCACGGACTTCGCTGCATTTGGATGCCAGGTCATCGGGCAACTTGTCTCGTGCGCCTGTTACCCCCGTAACGGAGACGTAATAAAGGAAACCCGAGCCCTGTCGACTCATTTCCTGAATTCGCTGCGGAGATGTGGTCGGCGTCGCCAGGAAGATCCATGCCAGGCCCGCTCGATCGGTCTCAGGCTTCAGCCAGGAAGTTTCTTCCAACGGCAGGTCCACGATGAGCACTCCATCGACGCCGCACTCCTTGGCTCTGTCGGCGAACCGTTGCGGCCCGTATCGGTGGATGGGGTTGAAGTAGCTGAAGAAAACGATTGGAACGTCACTCTTGTCTCGGATCTCGCCGATCATGTCCAAAGCTCTGTCCATGGTAACCCCGCCGCGGATTGCTTGCGTCGCGGCCTTTTGAATCACGGGGCCGTCGGCTACCGGATCGGAAAAAGGGTAGCCGAATTCCAGGATGTCCCCACCCGCTTCCGCGAGCTTGTGAAAAACCTCCACAGAGCGCTCGCAGTCAGGGTAACCCGCTACCGAGAAGGGTGTGAAGCCTGTTTCGTTGTTTTCGTGCAGTCGTTCAAAGGTCCGACGTATTCGTTCCATGGTACGCCCTTTCACAGTACGCTCTCGATAATGGGCATGTCTTTGTCGCCGCGGCCGGAGAGGTTTACGATGCAGATTTCGTCATCTTTCATATCTCGGATCTCTTTCATTGCACTGGCCAGTGCGTGAGACGATTCCAGGGCCGGCATGATGCCTTCCGTCCGGCAGAGGACCACGAACGCGTGCAGCGCCTCGTCATCCGTCACCGGCAGGTAACGGACTCGCCCCGTGCTCCGGAACAGGGAGTGCTCCGGCCCGACTCCCGGATAGTCGAGTCCCGCGGAAATCGAATGGGCCTCCCGTACTTGACCGTCACCGTCCTGGAGGACGAACGAGCGAGATCCGTGGAACACGCCGGGCTCCCCCGCGCACAGCGTGGCTCCATGCTTGTCCGTGTCCATCCCCAGGCCGCCGGCTTCCACCCCGATGAGCTCCACATCGGCATCGTCAAGAAATTCCCGGAAAATCCCGGCAGCGTTGCTCCCCCCCCCGACGCAGGCGATCACCTTGGCCGGAAGTTTCCCTTCCACGTCTAGAATCTGTTTGCGAGTCTCTTGGCCGATTACCTGTTGAAATCTCGATACCATGTACGGATATGGGTGAGGCCCGGCAACAGAGCCGATAACATAGAACGTGTCGTCTATGTACGTTGCCCAATGACGCATTGCCTCACTCATCGCGTCCTTCAAGGTCGCGGTTCCCGACGTAACCGGAGTGACCTCCGCTCCCATGAGCTTCATTCGAAACACATTGGGCGCTTGCCTTCTCATGTCCTCTTCGCCCATGAAGATTCGGCACTCGAGCCCCAGGAGGGCGGCCGCTGCGGCTGTTGCCACTCCGTGCTGTCCCGCGCCGGTTTCCGCGATGACCCTGGCTTTGCCCATGAATTTCGCCAACAGGGTCTGCCCCAAGGTATTGTTTATTTTGTGGGCTCCGGTGTGGAGAAGGTCTTCCCTCTTGAGATACACCCGTGCTCGTCCCGCTTTTTCAGAGAAACGAATTGCGTGGAACAACGGCGTAGGACGCCCTGCATAGGTGCCGAGTAGTCTATCCAATTCGGTGAGGAATGCCGGGGAGCCGTTCGCCCGGTGAAACGCATCTTCGAGCTCCATCAGAGGCGTAATGAGAGTCTCAGGGACAAAACGCCCCCCGAACTCTCCGTAATATCCTTCCGGGTCAGGCTGTGCGTTCTTTTCGGCCTGCGATTTGCACTGCATAAATGAACTCCTTGATCATTTTCTCACTCTTCTTGCCCGGTTCGGTTTCCACCCCGGAGGAAACATCGACGGCATAAGGCTTTACCATGCTAATGGCCGTGCCCACATTGTCGGATCTGAGGCCTCCGGCCAGGAGGAGTCGCCTTCCGATCGAATCCGGGCCCGTCTGCAAGTAATCTCTCAACAAACTCCAATCCAGGGGCACTCCCGTTCCACCCCACCGTCCCGGCACTCCCGTATCTACCAGGTAGCCGGCAACCGGGTAGCCGAGCAGGTCGGGAAGAGATTCCTCAGCATCAAAACGAAACCCCTTAATCACCGGCCGGCCGTAACCCGTACACTCCCCCGGGGACTCGTCGCCATGAAGTTGAATAACGTGGATGCCGGACTCGCCGGCTATTCGGTGGATCTCCTGCATCTCATGGTTCACGAAGACTCCCACCGCGGACACGAATGGCGGTAGACCGGCTATTATTTCACCGGCCGCGACGGGATGGATGTACCGAGGGCTCGGCGGGTAGAAGACGAATCCCAACGCATCAGCCCCGGCGTCCACAGCGGCACGGGCATCCTGTTCCCGCGTAATACCACAAATCTTCACCCGAACCGGTACTGCACGAGCCGACCGGTTCATAACAGGCTCTGCATTCTTCGAAGAGCCGACTCCGCTTGCCCCCTCGCCCTCTGGAAGAGGGTTGGGGTGAGGGCATTTATGAATCGCCACACTAGATTCCATTGAGCAACTCCCTGATCTTGCCGGCCGGATCATCCGACCTCACCAGTGTTTCTCCGATAAGAAAGCCGTGGACTCCCGCATCGGCAAGACGGAGTACATCCTCCCTTGTACGGATACCGCTTTCGGAAATGACGATCCGATCCCGGGGGATCTTCTTTACCAGATCAATGGTTGTGGAGAGATCCACCTGAAATGTTGTCAGATCGCGGTTGTTGATCCCCACCACCCGGGCATCGGTTCGAAGTACTCCCTGCAACTCGGAAAGGTTGTGCACCTCGACCAGAGGCTCCATCTGCCATTTCCTTCCGAACCGAATCAGCGCCTGCAGCGCTCCCTCGTCGAGGATGCCTGCAATGAGCAGAAAAGAATCGGCTCCGGCCGCCCTCCCTTCCACTATCTGGTACGGATCGTTTATGAAGTCCTTTCGGAGAATGGGAAGAGAAACCGTCCGTCTCACCTCCTCAAGCACCGATAGGGATCCCCGGAAGTGGTCCTCTTCGGTCAAGACGGAGACCGCTCCGGCTCCGCCCCGTTCATACGCCTCGACCAATTCGCGGACGTCAAGGTTCTGTTTGATGACCCCTCGCGACGGAGAGGCCTTCTTCACTTCAGCGATTATACACGGCCCGTGACCGGTGAAAGCTTCGACGAAATCACGGGGGGGCGGTTTGCTTAGGACGGTCCGCTCCAGTGCTTCCACACTGGTCAGCCTCTTCTGAACCGTCAATCGACGAACCTTGTCTTCAACAATTTTCGCCAAGATCGTACTCACGACATCTCCTTGAACCCCAGATATTCATCCAGCTTCCGCAGGGCGGAGCCCGAATCCACCGACTTTGCGGCCAGCGACAGGCCTTCGGCAAGATCTTCGGCCATTCCGGCAACTACGAGGGCGGCGGCGGCGTTGAGTAACGACACCAATCGTCTCGGACCAGGCTCTCCGTTGAGCACGCTCCTGAGATGAAGTGCGTTTTCCCCTGCAGTTCCCCCCTTGATCTCGCTGCGATCGCAGAATTCTATGCCGATCCGTCTCGGGTCTATCGTGCTGGTGGAAACGGTCCCGTCCTTCAAGTGAGAGACCTGTGTGGGGGCTGAGATGGACACTTCATCGAGCCCGTCCAGACCGTGCACGACCATGGCGGATCGAGTTCCCAATCCTTGGAGGGCACGGGCCAGCGGTTCGGTAAGGTCGGGATCGTATACCCCGACCAGCTGATAGGGGGCCGAGGCCGGATTGGTCAATGGCCCCAGGAGGTTGAAGACCGTGCGTATACCCAGTTCGCGTCGCGGGCCGGCCGCATGTTTCATAGCCACATGATGTGCCGGAGCGAAGAGGAATCCGAAACCCGTTTCGTTTATACATCGTGCCACGTCTTCCGGCTTGTGGTCCAGATTCGCTCCCAGTTCCTCCAAGACATCCGCACTGCCGCAGGAACTGGATATGCAACGGTTTCCGTGTTTGGCCACCCGAACCCCGGAACCGGCCAAGACAAAAGCCACCGTGGTTGATATGTTGAATGTCCCGGACCCGTCTCCGCCTGTACCGGCCGTGTCCACCAACGGCGAGCCGTTATCTTGAACGTGAACCGGAATCGCCTTTCGTCTCATCACCCTGGCGGCACCGGTTATTTCATCGACCGTTTCTCCCTTCATCCTTAACGCGGTGAGGAATGAGCCGATTTGCGCGGAACTCGCTTTGCCGTCCATGATTTCTTCCATCGCGGCTTCCATTTCCCCGACGCTCAAATCGTCTCGGCCTGCGGCTTTTTGTATCGCCTCTTTCAGCATTGTGACCTCCCGGGCACGGCCTTCATTACGGCCGCGCCTCCTCATCTGAATTTGCCATGGCAAGTTTGAGGGCTACCGGGATCCAACGACTCGCCGTGTCAACATCTTCTTCTGACTCTTCGGCATCGTCGAGCCGGGTTGCCAATACGGTTTTCGTGTCTTCGTTTTCCATCGTGATTCTCCTTCCTAAGTGCTTCGTTGCTCAAATACGGTCGCATAACTTGAGCCGTCTTCCCGGCGCAGGCCGGGAACCGGTCTTCTTTTCCTGCTCCCGGCCTGCGCCGGGGAAACGGCGGGCAGGGACGCCCGCCCCACGTTCAAGACTGAGCTTCGAGGCAGTCTTTCGTAGCCCGGGCCTCCGTGCCCGGATATTCTTCTTGCGGTCTTATCAGAGGCTCCATGAGTGGAATCGAAGGCTGAGATTTCCTCCGAAAACCATCTGCAATATCCAAAAAATTCCGGAGCAATCGCTTCCCTTCCGGAGTAAGTATGGACTCCGGATGGAACTGAACCCCGTATATGGGCTTGGACCGATGTCTAAGCCCCATAACTTCGCCCCGTTCGGTTTGAGCGGTGATTTCCAGACAATCGGGAAGTGTGTCGCGGTCGACAATGAGGCTGTGATATCGGCACGCCTCAAACGGTATTTCCATTCCCGAAAACAGACCGTTGCCTTGGGAAAAGATCCTCGAGGTCTTGCCGTGCATGAGTCTTTCGGCTCTTACCACCCGACCGCCGAATGCAGCCCCTATGGACTGATGTCCGAGACAAACCCCGAGGATCGGTATCCGATCGCCAAGCCTTTCGATGACCTCCACCGAAATCCCCGCATCCGAGGGTCCTCCCGGTCCGGGTGAGATGACCACGGCATCCGGATTCCGATCCGCGATCTCATCCACGGTGATGCAGTCGTTTCGACAGACAACGACATCCACGGAAAGCTCTTGGAAATACTGAACAAGATTGAATGTGAACGAGTCATAGTTGTCGATTACCAGTATCATTTTGCCCTCCCTTGAAAACTCTCCGCCAATGCCAGGGCGTTCCTCATGGCTTCAGCCTTCTTCATGGTCTCCTCATATTCACGTTCGGGAATCGAATCCGCTACGATCCCCGCTCCTGCCTGGAAGCACATTTCGTTTCCCTTCATCGTCACCGTCCTAATGGTGATGCACATGTCCATGGAACCGGTGTACGAGAAATACCCTACGCAACCGCCGTAGGGCCCCCGGTGTTCGGGTTCGAGTTGCTCGATGATTTCCATTGCTCTTATCTTGGGAGCCCCGGTGAGGGTCCCGGCCGGAAACGCGGCTTTGAGAATGTCGTAAGCGTCGTATGCTTTGGCAGGTACGGCCCGAACATTGCTAACCATGTGCATCACGTGCGAATACCTCTCTACCGTCTTGAAGGCGTCCACCGTCACGCTGCCCGGCTCGGCAATTCTGCCCAGGTCGTTACGGGCGAGGTCGACCAGCATCACGTGCTCTGCCGACTCCTTTTCATCTGCCAACAGCTCTCTTTCAAGGTCCTCGTCTTGGGCGCGGTTCGTCCCCCGGGGTCTGGTGCCGGCGATGGGCCTCACCACCGCCTCCCCGTTTCTCAAGCGCACCATGACTTCCGGAGAGGAACCCGCCAAAACCTCGTCCCCAATACGCAAGAAAAACATGTATGGGGACGGATTGATCATCCGGAGACCTCGGTACACATCGAGCGGATCCGCGATGCCCGTGCCTTTGAACCGCTGAGAGAGGACCACTTGGATGATGTCGCCGGCTTTTATGAAGCTCTTTGCCTCCCGAACCATTTCCTCGAATTCACCGGGAGTCATATTCGATGAGAATTCAATCGGCTGCGACGGACGGCCAACCCGTTCGGGCCGTTTCGGCGGCAAGGTCATCCGCTCTTCGAGGCTTTTCAACCTGGCGCGGCCTTCCTCATAGGCCTGTCCGACCGATGAGAACTCGTCCGGCGAGACCGTAGTGACGAGCATGATCTTGTGAGAGAGATTGTCGAATATCACCACGTCCCGGGTGAGCATGAAGACCGCATCATGAAAACCGGGGTCCGGCTTTTTCAAGTCCGGTAATCTCTCGAATTTCCTCACCACGTCGTACGAAAGAAACCCTACAGCTCCGCCGAAAAACTTGGGCAGCACGGGTAGCACGGCGGGCCTGTATTTGGCCATGATCTCCTTGACAAGTCCGGTTGGATCCGAAACACCACAGATCCTTCGCGATGCGTCGTCCGTGGAAACCTCGGCCCTATCTCCCTTCCAACGGATCACCATCCTTGGTTGAGACCCCAGCACCGAGTACCGCGCCCAGCGCTCGCCTCCTTCCACGCTCTCCAAGAGGAACGAGCTCCGCCCGTCATCAATCTTGAGAAACGCGGACAGAGGCGTGTCCAGGTCCCCCGGTATCTCCGTGAAGAGAGGAATCAAGTTATTGTCCCGGCTCAGTTCCTTGAATTCAACGAAACTTGGTCCGATCATGGCTCAGCTTGCCTTTCCGTAATCTGCGAGAGAATTCAGTGAACATCCATGGCTTGGGGCTGGTAACAAGCCACTACGAATCATGAAAGTCCTCGGCTCTGCCGGGCACTCCGGGCCTTCACCTCGGAGGTTGGAATATGAAAAGCGCATCACTGCGCCTTGATTTGGATGGGGGCCTGCAGAGCAGCCTGAGTGTCGCCGAAAAGTCGGGTAGCCTCGCACAGTGTCAGAGGCGCCGTGATTCCTTTCGGCAACAAGGCTCGACCAGTCTCTCGGCAGTTCAACTGTAACCTCCCCTCCAAACCTCGCCATCGTGTACCCGACCTTGTCAGCCCGTCGGAGGTCTTTCATATGAACACCTATTGCTCGACTTGTTGCCTGCACGGAGCAACCGGGATCCAATCTATGGTCCATTGCACAAGCCGTACACGCAAAAAGGCCATGGGCTGTCTGCCCATGGCCTTTGCTTAGCTTATTCGCTTGACTTACTTTTTTACGCGTTCATTGTCACAGCGCAGGCAGACCTCCCGGGTTTGTTTCTCCAGCACCACCACCAGTTGTTAAGGCTGTTCATTGGAGTCATGGAATTTACCACCTGCGATGGAAAGCATAGCGACCCATCTTCACTCTGTCAACTGCTTTTTTTGTTCATCCCCGCAAAATATCCCTCACAATCCAATCTCGCAGGAGGCCGGGGGTGAGTTCCCAGGGATCCTCCGATGCGATGATCCCCACAGCCTCGTTTTCAAACGGGGAAACAAAAACGAATAGGCCGCCGACCGATTGTCCTTCCCCATAGGATTCGTGAAGGCCGGTGCCCGGGGGAAGAAAGTCTCTCCCGCAATTCCGCCTCGGTTGCCGGCGCGGTCTTCATACGCCATATACCCCAAGAGAAGCGGCAGAGTGTATGAGAAAGGTGAGCACGAGCGTACTTATTTGTACCTTCAGAGAGACAAGTCCCACGTTGATGAGGATACGCTCGCCGGGAGACGATCCGTAGTCAAGTAGCCTTTTTGCGTGCCATTAGAGTTGATTTCAGCAAGTTGCGTGTGGTATAGTGAGTTTAAATGAGTAGGTGTCTGCGTCGGCCGACATCGGCATATTGCAGGTTGGCACACGAGGGCCATACAATGTCCCCAAGAAGGCGGGATCTTAATTGAAGCGTCTCCCGGTCGGGCCCGGGAGACGTTCCGAGCATCAGTGAAACTTGGCGACATTAACTTCGGACAGGTATGGTGATATGCAGTCCCACAATGACGGCTACCCGGAAGATCTCTCTGAGGTTATGGATTTCTCGCGTTACGACCTCCGCACCACCGTCCGACTCATCGTTTTGAGTGGAGAGTCCAGGAGAGTCGACATCAGAAGAGGAAGCCGGGGCGGATCCATATGCATTCGGGAAGGTGAGATTTACCGGGCTCAAGCAGGGGAGCTCGAAGGGGATGAAGCCTTGTTCGAGATTCTTTCCTGGGATAAGACCATTCACAGTGATTTCCTGCAGTCTGAATGCCCTGAACGAAATATTAGAATCGCGACTCAGGTTTTTCTCAACATGATGGAGAACCGGACTCGGAGCACCGAATAGCCAATCGCACCGAGTTGGCTACACAGCGGACACTGCAATCGAATCTGAATATTTCTGAATTCAAGAAAACTCGTATGAAGTTTTTGGAGTGATGGTTCGGTTTCCGTTATAATAAGATCTGATTAAGCCGGCGTGAGACAGCTGATAACAACGGCATCACACGCGCGATGATCGGGCTCCAGGCAAAGGAATCAGCCCTTGTCGGAAAAAAGGATTCTCATAGTAGAGACCGAAAAGACTTTGACGGCATTCATGCGGGATTACTTGGAACGATTCGGCCTACATATTATTGTCCACGAGGCAGGTTCCGTTGGTGAAGCCCTCCAGATACTCCACGACAACTTCATCGACCTCGTCGTGTCCGATCATCAGGGCCCCGGGGGGTTAGACGGCCTCAGATTGCTCGATGCCGTTCGAGAGGCGGGGATGGCGGTTCGTGTCCTACTCACGGCTGAAGGCGACCTCGACGGGGACCATTCCCGTGCACTCTCCTCAGGCTGCGTGGCGTTCCTTCCCAAATCGGTACCGGAAGAAAAGCTGGGCGAACTCCTCTGCAACATGCTCCAACCGATTCAAGGGTTCACCGGAAGACTGGTTGGGATGAAGCTGGAAGACGTCATCCAAATGTTCTGTTACAGGAAGGACAGCAGCCTTCTCCTCGTATTCCATGGAGACTACGCTGGGACGATATACATAGATAACGGGGGCATCGTCCACGCGGAATGCGATTCGTTGAGAGGAGTTGAAGCGTTTTATGAAATAGTCGGCTGGGAAAGCGGTGAGTTCCTTTCGCAAGTGGTCCTCTCGGTGCCGCCTCGTACGCTGTTCATGGATTGGCAAAGCCTTTTGATGGAGGGGATGCGTCAGAGAGATGAAATACGACATGCGCTAAGTCCCGTTACAGGCGTTGAGACCGAGGCAAGGGAACGTGCCGTACCGGGGAACGGCAATGCACGTAAGGCAGTACAACCGGTCACGTTCCCTGGTGAAGCTGACGACTCCTCAGTTAAGAGGATAATGATCGTGGACGATTCACGTTTTATCAGAAAAATCGTGCAGGAAATCGTCCAGTCCGATGCCGGTCTCAGCGTCGTCGGATATGCCGTGAACGGACAAGAGGCTCTCTCCAAGATTGACGAATTGAAGCCCGATTTGATACTTCTTGACTGGGACATGCCCGTGATGAAGGGCAGCACAACCCTTATGCACATAATGATCAGAAGCCCTTGTCCCGTTGTGATACTCAGTGGATTCGTAGGGGGCGTAGGAGCGAACCCGTTTGATCTGTTGTGTCTCGGAGGCGTGGACTTTCTCCGTAAACCGCAGAACAACTGGCGTGTCGACGGCCGGGCCGACGATCTGGTGAGACGGATCAAGGACGCGTGCAGGATCAAGTATGAGCGCATACGCAGGGTAAAAATACCCGCCTTGGTCAAGAGCGACAAGAACACACACACAGAGCCGATCGGGGTGAAGTTTCTTTCGGTGTTCGGCTCTTCCACAGGGGGCTGTACCGACCTCATTCGGATCATCCCGATTCTCAGGGCGGATTTTCCCTCCGCGCTGCTGGTGCTCCACGACATGCAGCAGGGGGCCATTGGGGCTTTTGTGGACTATCTGGACAGAAGAAGCCGAATTCATGTGAGATCCCTGGAACCCGGCGAGCCGTTGGCGCAAGGCGTTTGTTACGTGCATCCGGTGACGGTCCCCATTGAGCTTGAACGGAACGGCGGCGAAGTATTTGTCAAGCTTCTCTCGGACCTTCCGGAAGAAAAAATTCTCGATCACTTCCTCATCTCTGCGTCAAAGGTCATGGGACGGAACCTCATGGCCGTATTGCTGTCGGGCGGACCCGACAGGGGAATCGAAGGTTTGAGGGCCGTCAAACAGGTCGAAGGAATTACCGTGGTTCAGGACCCCATGTCAAGCGTGGATCCGAGAATGGCGGAAGAGGCTATAGGCGAAGGCATCGTGGATCACAAGTGTCCGGCCAACAATTTGGCCGAGACCTTTCAAAACTTAATCAGGTAAACGGTGAAACCGATGCCTAGGTGTTCACCGTCACAGGAGATCTCCCATGAACGGTAGGGACCGGTCGAAAACGGCGACCCCGGAGGCGGAACAATACGTTCAAATGATCAGCTTTTCCATTGGTTCCGAGCGGTTCGGCGTGGAAATCCTGGTGGTGCAGGAAATCATTATGATGTCCAAAATTACCGAGATCCCCAACTCTCCGGACTTCGTGGAAGGAGTCATTAATCTCCGAGGAAACATCATTCCCGTACTTGACTTGAGAAAGAGGCTCCGCTTGCGGGGTTATCGCGATCTCAGAGAATATGCTCAGGGCACTCGAATACTGGTCGTTGAGATTGAAGGGAATGTCACCGGATTCATTGTGGACTCGGTGGCCAAGGTTATCAGCATCCATGCTCCTAAGATTGCTCCTCCTCCGGACATTATCGTAGCCGGCGTGCAGAGTCAGTACATCAGTGGAGTAGTACATCTCGATGAGGGGATTCTCGTCATACTGGATTTCAGGAGGATTCTCTCGGTGGAGGAAAAAACCGCGCTCGGGACCGTGTCACGAATGTCACCGGTTGCAGCGGAAGGAGCTTCCTGATAGTCTTTCGTGTTTCGGGCACCCGCCAAAGGCCGGAGAGCACGGCAAGAGAAATGGAACAGGCGTAAGAGAAGTGCGACAAGGAAAATAGATATTCTCCCGGGAGGAAAGGCCAATGAAATTCTTGAAATCGGTATCGCTTGGCGGAAGGATCAGAAATAAGCTTCTGCTCTACTTTCTCGTAATCGCGATTATTCCGTCCGCGATCTCAGCCGGCATCGGTTTGTATACGATTTACAAGGGGGCGACTGATTCGACCGTACGTGAAATGCGTACGATCGCCCACTCGGCGGGAGAGACGCTGAGCTCGTACATGAATGAGCGCTGCAGCGACGTTCTCGTGTGGTCCGACCTCCGTTTGATCAAGGAGGCACTCGAAGTCGCGGAAGTGCGTGAAGACGCTTCGGAAACTCTCCGTGAAATGGTGAAACTGTACGGGGCTTACGAGGCGGTGGCACTGCTCGATTCAAACGGAAACTGCGTTGCTTCCAGCTTGCCGGCCCTCGTGGGAACCGACTTTGCCAAAAGTCAGGCATTCATGGGTGCTCGGCAGGGGAAGCTCAAGCTGGTGGACGCGGGCGTTGACAAGATCGTCCAGGGCATCCAAAAGGGCCGGAAAGACGTACAACCCGGATGGACCGTGACCATCGCGGCACCAGTGAAGGTCGCGGGAAACGTCATGGGAGTATTGGTCAGTTACCTCAAGTGGAACCCCCTCGAAGATCTCATGTTATCCATCCAGGTTGGAAAAACCGGTTACGTGGCTGTCTTGGACTCGAAGCACCGAGCGATTATCCATCCAGCAAGAGAAATTTACGGTCTGGGCGCTCGTGACAAGAAAATCAATCTGCCGCTCCTTGCGGATGCACTTGACGCGAAAAAGCATAGCGTTACGTATGAGTTCAAAAACCCACGAACCCATGAAACAGATGATAAAATTATGGGTTTAGCCTATCCGGGAAAGATGCGCAACTTCCCCGGCCTGGGTTGGTCGGTTGTTGCAGGAGCCGATACGAGTGAAACCATGGCCTACCTCCCCGAACTCCGTAACCAATTCATCGGCGTGGGTGTCGTAACTCTCGTTGTGGTTGCCTTATTCGCCGTGTGGATCGCAGGTACGATATCCCGGCCGATCACGGGCCTTGCGGGAATCATGTCCCAGGTCGGCGAGAACCTGGACTTGACCCTTAGGTCTCCCGTGGCGACCCGGGATGAGATCGGCCGAGCCACCGAAACATTCAACGGTCTCCTGGAAAGGCTTCAGGGAGCGTTTACAGCGGTTCTCGAAGGTGTTTCCAGGGTGCGGCAATCTTCCACCACGGTTAACGAAGTCACTCAAAACATCGTCGTCAACGCTACGGCTCAGGCCGAGCGTGCACGAGACGTCTTGGATCGAGTCAACTCAATGGGCCAAACCGCTCAGGAAGTTTCCTCAAACGTTGCCGAGACTGAACGCTCCGCTACGGTTACCGCGGACTCTCTTCAGAATATGGCCTTGGAGATCGAGGGTATGGCCAAGAGTGCCGGCGATCAAGACGCATCGAGCCGTGAGGGCGAGTCCATTGTTGAAGCCATGGGTGAAACGGCTCGACAGGTTCACGGTAAGGCGACTGAACAGTTTGAAGCCGCCCAGGCAACTACTGAAGCGGTCTCTTCCATGGCACAAGTTATTGAACAGGTTGCCGACAGCGCCGCGGAAGCCGCACGCCAATCGGAGATTACGGATCGCTTTGCTCGTGAGGGCGGTCTAGCCGTTGACAAGGTCGTCCAGGGTATGAGAGGCATCGCCGAGAGTTCCGAGCAGATCAACGACATCATGGTCGTGATTTCCTCCATTGCGGAACAGACCAACCTCCTGGCCCTCAACGCGGCCATCGAGGCGGCGCGTGCGGGTGAGCACGGAAAAGGCTTCGCAGTCGTTGCCGATGAAGTCCGGAAACTCGCCGAGAGAACTGCGGAATCAACAAATGAAATTGGTGAGCTGATCAAGGAAAGTAATAAGAGAGTTGAAGAAGGAGAGCGTCTGTCCGCGACCAGCCGTGACGCCTTGGCGCAGATCCAGGACGCTGTTGCAAAGACCAACGAGCTTATTGCGGGGATCTCCCAGGGCACCGTTCGTCAGACGGAAGACGCCGCGAACGTCCAGCAGGCCATGGAGAGGCTGACGGTCCTCGCCCAGGATATTCTCGGTCTCACCGACGAGCAGGGCAAGCGCCGTGAAAGAGCGGCAAGACTGATGGCCGAGATGAGGGACCTCAGCGGATCAATCCTCCAGAAGGCCGGAACCGGGGTGGAAACGTCGCAGTCGGTTACCCGGGAAATGGCCGACGTTACAACCCGTGCGGTGAACGTTACGAAGCTTACCGGTCTCCAAACCGAGAGAGCCGCAGTGCTCAGGCAGATCATGTCGGAAATGGCCGACGTCGCGTCTCTAAACGCGGAAGGCGCCGCCGGAGCCTCCGACACTACGGCCGAGCTTGCGGGAGTGGCTGATGAGCTCGGTCAGTTGGTTGAACAGTTCAGGATTTCCCGTGACATCTGATGGGGCTCCGGTCACGGGAATGACTCAACATATGGTATGTGAGGTGAACAATGGGCATGCGGGTCCTCGTGGTGGACGACTCGGGATTCATGCGGAAAAGGATCATCGAGGAGCTACGGGAACAGGGTCATTCCATCGTCGGTGAAGCGCGAAGCGGTTCCGAGGCCGTTGAAATGTACAGAATCCTCAAGCCTGATCTGGTCACGATGGACATAACCATGCGTGACAAGGACGGCATTACCGCGGCCAAGGAAATTCTCGGCGAGGATCCGGAAGCCAACATCCTTTTCCTGACCATTCTGCAGGACGACAAGTACAAAGTCGAAGCTGAGAAGTTGGGAGCCAAAGGCTTCATAAACAAGACTGATCACCAGTCAATTGCCAAATTCATCCAGGAGATGGATCGGAAGTCATAGCACCTATGGCCCCTGAAGAACGTAAAACCGGCCCGTTTTCCTCCGGGAACGACGTGACTTCTTTACTCGGGAAACGTCCTTCAACCCGCAATTCTCAAGGTGTGCTCAAGAGGCTGCTGATCATCTTCTGCCTCCTCGGTGCGACCGCAGTCGGGGTTAACGTTAAGTTCCTTGTGGATACGAGGGCGGAGATAAGTAGGCACACTGAGATGGGTCCCGGAGAGACGGCCGAGCGATTCGTCGGAACACGGGGGGGCGGCCCGGTAACTCCTTCGGCCGCCGGAACACGGCTTGGCGTACTGTTGGGAATAACCGTCATATGCTTTGGGTGTGTGATTTTTCTCTTTCTCAGCAGAGTTGTAATCCCATTCAACCTGGTAACCCGGACGGCGAGGGACTTGTCGAGGGGGAATCTGAGCGTGTCAGCGCTGAGAAACCCTCACGGAGACATAGGTGAACTCGGTGAAGCGCTCAACGACTTGGCGGCAAACTTTCAGGAGGTTCTCCTGCTGTTGGGCACAACGGTAGGCAGCTCTTTCTCCGCCGTAGAGCGAATCGAAGAGGCGCTTAAATCCAAGAGCGCAGGATCCGACCACGAGATACGGAAGCAACTGGAGAAAATAGAAAAGGATCTTGTCTTGCTGCGATCTCTTGTTCACGAGTTTGACTTCTACCAAACACGTTTCGACGGGGAAAAGGTCGTTTCCGAGAACACGGAGAGAGAAGGCTAGAATCCGGCCGGCGTCGGTACGTCCCGCGAACGCATACGTGACACGGGCTCGGCAACCAGGTCTCGCTGTTGACGGCCGACCGAAAGGGAAGAGAGATGATTGATACCGAGATTCTTCAAGACTACAGCAGCGAAGCACGGGAACTTCTTGACGAGATGGACACCAGTCTCATCCGCCTGGAAAAGGAGGGCGGATCCCCTGAGATATTGAACAATATTTTCCGTGCCGTACATTGCATCAAGGGCTCCGCGGAATACATCGGTCTGGAGCGATCCAGTACACTTACCCACGGTATAGAGAACCTGCTGGATCGACTCAGAGAGGGCCTTGCCGAACTGAGGCCCGATATAGTGGATTTCCTGTTCCGAGCCAAAGATGTCATTTCTACCCTGATTTCCGAGGTGGCCAAGGACCATGAAGAGCAATCCGAGATCTCCGGCGTAATGTCCGAACTGGAGAGCTTACTCGCAGGTCCTTCAGTCTCGTCCTCTGATTCGCTGTTGGAAGATACTCCACCGACAACCACTGAGGAGCCGGCTGAGCCGCCGCCCGGCGAATCCGACGTCACCGATCATCCCCAAGTCCCGGCGGAGGATGTCGGCGCAGAATCCGGTGCCGTACCGGTTGAGACCGAAGACGCCGAGGAAGAATTCCCGACGAAAACAGAGGAGCTGTACTCGACATTTCCCGACGATCTCGGTGATATCCGGGAAGAACCCATACCCAAGTCTCAATTTGAATCGCCTGAGGAGGCATATGAGCCTCTAGGAGAGGGGGGCCAAGAAGAAGGCTATCCATCGGAGTTGGAATCCGCACTTGATTATGAGGAAGAGCCCCCATACCCCACCGTCGAAGAAGAGGGCATGGCGGAAATGATGTCCCTGGAGGACACGGTTCCGCACATTCTCGGCATCTCGCTCTATCTCGACGATCTGCAGGACGGTCTCAATCCGGAGGAGGCCTTTTCATCAACCATCGAGAAGATTCAGTTGCTCAAGAAGACACTGGAGCCAACCGTCGATCCTGAAATATTCAACATCTTGTCCGGCATGGAAAGTCACCTGGATACGCTGGAAGATACCGCAGATGCACTCGGCCATGAAGACGTGGAGACATTGCGTTCGTTGCTGCACGACCTGCGACAGTACTATCCCGAAGATCTGTTTCCACTGGAACCCCGAAGTGAACCGGAAGCCGGAGCACCGACCATCCCAATTGAGGAAACTGAACAAGAGGCTCCCGAACCGCCTCCGTTGATTCACGAGTTGGAGAAGGTGCCGGGTGTGAAGCCTGCCGTCGTCGAAGCCATTGTGGAGGCCGGTTTCACCTCAATAGACCAACTTGGCAGTGCTGATGAGACCACGCTTACCCGGATTCCCGGAGTAACGCCGACGCTGGCCCAAGCAGTCTTGGCCGAGGCCGGAGTGGTAACAACCGAGGAGCCCAAACAAGCGCCGATCATTGGCAGATCCGGTGACCGATCGCTGATGGCCGACGTGGACGACGAACTCCTTGAAGAGTTCGAAGGCATATTCGGCGAGCCCGTACCGGCCCCTGCCGAAGCCCCGAAACTCCCGGGAGGAAAGGCCGCAAATCTCCTTGCGGAGCTGGGTTCGATCAGCGCGGATGCAGATCGAGAGATTATGGAGATTTTTCTGTCCTACGGGTGGGAGATCCTTGACAAGACTCGTCCCTATGTAGCCAAAGTCAATCAAGGAAAAATCGAACGGGACGACATGGATAATTGTGCGGAACTGATCAAGTCGATACGATCTTCCTCCACGTACATGGACTATCAAACGCTGGCATCCTTCCTGGATGAGTGGTACGAGAAAACCTTGTGGGTGACGGAACGGATCGATTCGGTCTCCGTCAATGACTTGCAGTTCATGGGGGAAAACTTGGAGCGCTTTCAGGATTTTCTCACCGGTCTGGACGCAGTGCTCAATCCGGAGGTGGAGGTGCCGAAGGTACCGCCCGCCGCCCCCGGCGAACCCCTAGCCGAGATACCCACCCCTCGCGCGACCGAGGAAATTACCCAGCCGTTTCCGGAACCCCCAAGAAAACCGGTTATCGACCCTGCTCTTGATGACGTTCATCTCCAAGAGTTCCCGACTCATGAAATCGGGCGGACGATTCAACGTGAGCAGAAGGAACCGGTTCCCGTTTCCGGCGAGACTCCCGTACCCGGCTCGGTCGTGCAAGCCGAACTTGAACCTCGATCACCGGCCGCGACTGATTTGCCCCAGGAAGCCGCGCTGGTTAAGACGATGCGCGTGGACGCGGGCAAGGTGGACATTCTGCTCAATCAGGTCGGAGAGTTGGTAGTCAACCGCTCGTATGTGGAACAGCTGTCGTCGGAACTAAAGGATTTGCAGCGTCTGTTGATGTCCGTGGATCATGTAGGCAAGAGAGAGATCGATGCAATAAAAGATATGACCCTGAAAATGGGAGAAGCGAGCCTCTCCCTGGGAAGAGTAGCCACGGACATCCAGGAAGGGGTCATGAAGCTCCGTATGCTCCCGGTTGGCCAACTCTTCAACCGCATGCCACGCCTCATACGAGACCTTTCAAGACGAGTGGGAAAAGTTGTAAACCTGGAAGTCTACGGAGGCGACACCGAGGTCGACAAGAGAGTTATCGAGCAGATATACAACCCATTGGTGCATCTGATCCGGAACGCAGTGGACCACGGCATCGAGGATGCGGAGCAGCGAAGGAAGAAAGGTAAGCCCTCAGAAGGTTTTATCGGCTTGAGGGCGTACTCCGAAGGCAACCAGGTCGTCATCGATGTTGAAGACGACGGCGGAGGGATCAATGCCGAAGCAGTCCTCCGCAAGGCTGTAGAGAGTCGTCTCGTCGACCCTCAAGAGATTAAGAACGTCTCGTCGCAAGAGATCGAGAATTTCCTATTCCTGCCGGGCTTTTCCACGAGCGAAGAAGTTACTCGCACCTCCGGAAGAGGTGTGGGGATGGACGTGGTAAAAAAGGATGTCGAAAAGATCAACGGTCATGTCGAGATAGAGTCTTTGGCGGGGAGAGGTACCCGAGTCTCCATCAAAATCCCGTTGACTTTGGCCATTATCCAGACCCTTCTCATCAAGAACGGTGAACACGTCTTTGCTTTGCCCTTGACTTCCGTCAGGGAAATCGTCCGAATATCATTGGATGAGATTACCACCATCGAAGGCTTTGAGGTGATCAAGTTCAGGGACGAGACCATACCGATCCTGAGGATAAGCGAGATTTTCAAACTCAAGAACGGCGATCAAGAACGAATGGCGCGATTTCTCGTGCTCGCCACGGCGGGTCTGAAAACCGTAGGGTTTCTGGTCGAAGAGCTCATCGGAGAACAAGACGTTGTAATTAAACCGCTCGCGGAACACGTTTGCGAGGTCAGAGGGCTCGCCGGTTCCACGATTCTCGGTGATGGAACGATTGCCCTGGTTATAGATATCACGGAGATAATCGACGACATCATCTTCCAACAGAGACAGTTGGCCGCACAGGCGTCCGGAGAGACGTATCACCTTTATGACGATTCGCCGCGGACCGACACTGCAGGGGATAGGTAAGAGGAATCCAAGCTCATGGGTCAGATAATAGCCATTGTCAGCCAGAAAGGCGGGGTGGGCAAGACCTCGACAGCGGTCAACCTGGGAGCTTGTCTTTCTGCAATGAAGAAGAAGATCCTCCTTGTCGGCCTAGATCCCCAGTGTGGTTTGGCAAAGTGTTTTGGTCTGGATCACTCAGGTGCCGGAATCGGTCTTCTCGAGTTGATCAGGGACGGCACGGCGGAATCAGGAGGAATTCACCGGTCGCATCCCCGGCTGCCGCGTCTCGACATACTGCCGGCGAATATCAAAACCATGGCGGACGAAGGACGGTTCGTTGATTGCACGAATAAGGAAGTCGGTATTCTCAGCCGGGTATTGGAAGAAGTGAAACCCGCTTACGATTACATCTTTCTGGATTGTCCCCCGCGATTGGATAATCCTACTTACGCAGCTTTGGTTGCCGCGGATTCCTACCTGATGCCGATCCAGTGCGAATACGCTTCGATGGGTACGGTGGGCAGAGTGCTGAGAACCGCTTTGGAAGTGAAAAGACTCCACAACTCACGGCTCGGCATTTTTGGCTTTCTTATTACTATGGCCGACAAGAGAGCCGGATTCACCGTGAAGGTGGTTCAAGAGATTCGTCAGTACCTCAAAGATCGCGTATTCCGGACAATTATTCCGAGAGATCCAAGATTGGCCGAGATTCCCAGCCGCGGCGAACCGGTCATTGCGTTTGAGCTTCAATCTCCCGGGGCCAGGGCATACATTCAGTTGGCTCGAGAAATCTTGGCAACCGATCCCGGCCGGGTTACATGAGGTGTCACGGTTTCCTTTTGTTGATTCCGAGCGGTTGCGCCCGTCCCGGTGAACTGTTAACATGATGGATTGATATGCCGATGTCCGCCGCAGGATCGACTTTCCGGGAATTATCCGGAACGGGTGAGGACGTCTGGAGTGGTTTCGGAGGACTGATACTAAGGTTGAAGTAGATGGATAGTAACGCGAACAACAAAATACGAGTGCTGGTGGTAGACGACTCAGCGCTCATGAGTCGCCAAATTGCCGGCATACTCAATGATGACGACAAAATAGTAGTCGTAGGGAGGGCAAAGGACGGCCGGGAAGCCCTGGAAATGGTGGCCGGCCTCAAACCGGATGTGGTCACCATGGACGTTGAGATGCCCCGAATGAACGGCATAACGGCCCTCAAGCACATTATGGTGAGGCACTCCGTTCCCACGGTTATGATCAGCGCTCTCACTACGGAAGGAGCACGGACAACCTTCGATGCATTGAAATACGGCGCCATTGATGTCATTGCAAAACCGTCAAGGCGTGAGGACGAGAGTCTTGACTCACAGAAGGCCGACATCATATCAAAAGTCAGACGAGCTGCCGCCATACGAACAGGACGTTCGCGATATCTCCGGATGGGGCAGGCTGCGTCGGCACCGGAGAAATCATCGGGAGGCCCATGCGACCATTCTACCAGATTCATTGGTCTGGGTGCCGGTACAGGGGGATACTACGGTCTTCTCAGGATAATTCCTTCCCTGACCCGTGACTTTCAGGACGTTATCGTCGTCGTCTTGCTTGTGGCAAGACGCTATGTCACACCGTTCGTGTCTTACCTGGAGACTCATAGTTCCGTACCCGTAAAAACAGTGCACGGAGTGGAAACCCCGGAGAAAGGTACATGCTACATCTGTTCCGGACAGGACGGCACTGCTTTACTCAAGGGAAGCGACGGAAATGCGTTGTTCCGGCTTGGCACTCCTAAGAGCGGTTCGAGTTCGCCCGTGAATCAACTGCTGTTTTCCCTGAGTGCGTTTGGATCCCGATCCGTCGGTGTGATAATGACCGGATCCGGAACTGATGGAGCCGATGGCATAACTGCAATCCGAAAGGCCGGTGGAATCGGAGTCGTGCAAGACATCACCAATTGCCTGGACCCTCAGATGCCCATCGCCACGCTGCAAAAGGATAGCGTAGAAAAGATCCTTCCCGATTTTCTCATGGCTGAATTCTTTATGAGACTCGGCACCACGGGGGAATCGTATGAGGTCAAACACCACGTGAAGGGCGGATCAGACCCGGCTCGAGAGGAATGGTGAAACTAAACGTACTCCCCTGCCCTTCCCCGGCACTCGACACCCAGATTCTTCCTCCGTGAAGTTCCACCAACTGACTGGTGAGGGTCAATCCCAGGCCGGTCCCCACAACTCCCCGTCCACCGGACGGTCCTGCCTGCTCGAAGGGCTCGAATATGCGGTCCCGGTCCTCGGGTTTGATTCCTATACCCGTGTCCGAAACACTTACCACCAAATCGGTTCCCTTTTTACGAACCTTCAGCCGGATGCTGCCGCCGTCGGGGGTAAACTTTGCCGCATTTGACAGGAGGTTGAAGAGCATCTGCTTGAACCTGAGTTCATCCGCGAGAATTTGGGTGCCGACGAGATCGTCCGCCATGTCCATATCGAGTTTGAGAGAATGATTGATCGCCTTCTCCCTGATCAACAACAGACTCGTCTCCATCGTTTGGCTCAGGTCCATTTGCGATAGGTGCAGGGCCATCTTTCCCGACTCCACTTTGGAGAGGTCAAGGATCTCGTTGATCAGCATCAGGAGATGGCGCGCACTTTCCAAGACATGGTTCACGAATTTCATCTGATTTTCGTTCAAGTCTCCATAAAGTTTGTCCTCAAGCAATTCGGAAAAGCCTATGATCGCGTTGAGCGGAGTGCGGAGTTCGTGACTCATGTTTGCCAGAAAATCGCTCTTTGCTCGACTTGCCTGGTCCGCAGTCAGTTTTGCGTGGAGAAACGCCTCGCGGGCAAGCTCCTTTTCGGCTATCTCTTTCTTAAGATCTCGGTTTGCTTCTTCGATCTTCTCAGTGCGCTCAGCCACTTTTTGTTCCAGAGTGCGGGAATACTCTTCCACCTCTTCGTACAATCGAGCATTCTCCAGCGATACGGCAGCCTGAGAGCACATCAGTTGGAGCATTTCCACGCGCCGAGACGTGAACGCGCCCGTCGTCAGATTGTTCTCAAGATAGAGAATACCTACGAGATTTCCCTTGTGAATCAGGGGGGCACACAGTACGGACTTGGGTCTGTTTCGCACGATGTACGGATCGTGTACGAACTCGCCCTCAACAGCGGCGTCATCGAGCACAAGACTTCGGTTCGTACGCTCCACATAGCTGATCAAGGCCGGCGAGAGCATCGAACACGAGTCCACCGAGACCGACTGCAACACCGTGACTTCCTCTCCGTCCGTCTCCACTTGGGCTTCAATGACCAGTTCACCGCCTGACTCGAGAATCAAGAATCCTCTCTGCGCTCCGGCACTCTGAACAACGATCTTCATCAATCTGTCAAGCAGCCTCGCCAGGATTATCTCACCGGAAATGGCCTGAACGGCCTTTGCCGTGCTCGACACATCGAGTCCGCTCAATGACTCGGTAGTGGTTCCGAATTCCCCGGTGGCGGTTGAAGTGCTTGAAACGGATCTTTTCAGGCTCCTCGAAAGAGCCAGGATATCCGCATACGTTTCATCGACATGCGCGACCTTGGCCTTTGCACCCCATCTCGAGTAACAGTAACGCGCCTCGATGATGTAGCCTGAGGCGTTTCTGGGAATCCCGCGTTCGATAAAGAACTTTCCTGCAAGCTCGAGCGCCAACGCTTGTTCATGAATGAAGCCGTTCTCGTGGGCCGCTTCTATGGCTTGGTGATAGTGCGCAACGGCAGCGTCGGGCTTGTTCAATACGCGGGAACGTTCCGCCTCCACCAAATGAACTCTGTGTAGTTGATTCGCCGGTGCATGAAACGCCCATCTCTTGAGCTTCTTCAGACGTAGCGCCACAGTCTTCATCAACCGCATTCCGCCTGAACGATCTACAATGTTGTACAGTGCGAGTCGTATGAGGGCGTCATAGTAGAAGAAGGTCGGAACCACGAACAACCCCATCTGTGCGTCAACGCATTCTTCTGCAAGTAAGGCATGGTCGAATGCCTCCCGGTACTGCGCGAACAAAAAACTCAGCACGGCCTTGTTGAAGTGATGCTCGAACAGGGTATCTCTCATGTTCAACTCTCGAAGGACGCGCAACCCTTGGTCTTCGTCGTACGATTCGCCCTTGAGCCTATACGGACTTGCGCAGCGGCCCATCAGGTTGAGCACCGTCTGTTTGCAGATCCTCAGGGAGTGAGACTGCGAAAACTGTCGGGACTGTTCTGCAGCAAGAAGAAACCTGGTTATCTTCTCGTCAAGTCCGCGAAGCGGTTCTCCGGTGCAATATGAAGAGATGCAATGGGCCATTGCACTATGGGCGGCGAATTCAAGGTCCCCCGCTTCCAGGGCGCCGGCATAGATCTCCAATAAAGACTCCATCGGCTTTCGCGCAGGCTCCTTCCAATGCCTTATCAAGGAATTGACCACAAAGCTCGTCCTTGGCCTATAATCACCACCCAGACCGGGATCATTGAGGAGATCCAGCGCCAACCTGCCGAACTTGTAACCCGTGTCGACGTCGTCCAGTGCACTGCACAAAAGGAGGCCGTAGCCGGAGTAGGCGTAGGCGGACTCAGAGGAATTCCCATACTTGATGGACAAGGCCACCGCCCTGAGTATCAACAGGGCCAAGAGATTCCCATCGGTTCCGTAAGCCGCAGACCCGGCGCTCAGCAGTACGCGTATCGCAGCGCGCTTGACCGGATTCGTCATATGGGGCAGCCGGTTAAGATCTTCAATGTTCTTGCCTGCCAACAGCAGTTTTGTTCTCAGGACGCTCATGAGAACCTTGACGGTGGTTGCTTTCCTTGGGAATCTCTCTCCCAAGAGATCCAGAGCCTCCAGAGCTCTGCCGAGCGCTTCCTCGCGATTTCCTCGTGCAAATGAGGAAAGGATCGCTACTTCGTAGATCTTCACTTTGTCAAGTATGGAGCGTGCACGCCCGAGCACGACGGACACCAATCTATCGCTCTGTTCAAAGTCGGTGCATAGCCACGCCGCTTCCGCAACTTCCGAGTGAAGGTGAAGGGTCAACCCGTAGTGTTTCTCCCAGCTGTCGGGACCGAGAAGCGCCATGCCCGCACGCAAGTACTCGTATGCAGGATGAAGGGCTGCAGAGGCCTTTGCCTTCATCCCCGCCACAAGATTCAACCGCGCCGCCTCAAGTCTCTCGGATTCTTGTCCGATCTGCTCCCCGGCCTGATTTAGTTGATCCACAATCTCGAATATTCGCTCGTCAAGTTTTGCAGGCGGGGTATGCTTGAGTAACAGACGTCCCAGTTTGCCGTGCAATGCCGGTCTGTCCGGAGCCGGAATCAGAGAATAAGCGGACTGTTGGATTCGGTCGTGCGAAAACTTGAACTCCACCTTTCTTCCGAATCCAAGATCGGCCGCATCCAAGGCAATCGGCTTCCATGCATCTCCCAAAGGGAAGATGAGCTCATTGGAAACGGCTTCCCAAAGTGTCCTCAGCGTTTCCGGCCCGGATTTTCCGCACATGAGGGCCAAGGTATCGAGGTCGAAGTGGTTGCCGATGCATGCGGCCGACTTGAGCAGTTGTTGAGTATCATGGTTCAGCTTCAGCATCTTTCCTGCCGGAATATCGACGACATTTTCCGTAATTGTGCATGCCTGTATTCGATTGAGGTCCCATCGCCACCCACCGTCGGAAGATTCGAAACACACGAGGTCTTCTCTGTAGAGAGAGGTCAAAAACTCGTTTATGAAGAATGGATTGCCCCCGGTCTTCCGATGAATCAGCTCGGCGAGCGGTGCCGTGACATCGTCTTCCTTGCGGAACGCGGCACGTGCCAATTCGGCGACATGTCGCTGCTCAAGCGGCCCAACAGTGATTTCATGGACAGGTACACTTTGCTCTCTCAATGACTGCAGGGTGGTCGACAGGAGATGACGCGGGCCCACTTCACCGTCACGATATGCGCCCAAAACCAGCAGGTAGCGGGTCTCATTGTCGGTCATCATCAATTCGAGCAACTTCAGAGAGGCTGGATCCGCCCACTGAAGGTCGTCGAGAAACAGGACCATGGGACGATCCCGACGACACAACGCCCGAATGAATTCTCGAAAAACCAGATTGAAGCGATTTTGAGCTTCAACGGGTCCGACCTCTCGAGGCGGGGGCTGCGGTCCTACGATGAGCTCCAGTTCGGGCACGATGTTGACCATCAATTGGCCGTTCGGCCCGAATGCCTTGGCGAGGCGATCTCGCCACAGGGTAAGGTCCGCCTCCTTTTCACTCAGAAGTTGTGGTACCAGCTCGCTGAATGCTCGGGCTAATGCGGCATAGGGGGTGTTCTGTTGGAACTGATCGTTCTTGCCGGATATGAAGTATCCCCGGTGCTCGGTTACCGGTTTGTAGATTTCCCTGATTAAAGAAGTCTTCCCTATTCCCGGGCTTCCCGAGACGAGCGTTATGCGCTTTTCACCTCCCCGAATGCTCTCGAAGGAACTCATGATCAGCTCGATCTGACGTTCGCGTCCATAGAGCTTCTGAGGTATGTGAAACCTTTCGGGAACATCCTTCCTTGCAAGAGTAAAGGGATGGATTCGCCCGGCTTTCTGGAGATGGTGCAGACACTTTTCCACGTCGGCTCTGATTCCCAATGAGCTCTGGTACCTGTCCTCGGCATTCTTTGAAAGAAGTTTCATGACGATGTCGGAGACGACTTGGGGTATTTCGGAACACACTTCATGCGGTGGAGTCGGCCGGCGTGCCATGTGGCAATGAACGATATCCAGCATGTCACGACTCTCAAAAGGAAGTCGTCCGGTGAACAGTTTGTAGAGTGTGGCCCCAAGTGAATAGTAATCCGTCCTGTAGTCCGTCGAACGGTTCATCCTTCCGGTTTGTTCCGGCGAAATATAGGCCGGAGTCCCCTCAACGAGTTCCGGGTTGGTCGCCGGAGGATTCTCTCGTGACAGATCGGTGGAGATCCCGAAATCAATGATCTTCAGTTCCCCCGTGTGCGGATTGTAGACAATATTTGAGGGGTTGATGTCCTTATGGATGACATGGGCGGCGTGGATTTGGCCGAGAGCTTCCACAATCCGGCAAGAGATTTCCAGGAGTTGTCTCAGCGAGAATTCCCGGGATCCGAGTAGAATGTTCAACGAATCGGCGCCGAAGTCCTCCAAGACCATCATGAGCGTGCTGCGATAGTCTTCGAGACCGAACACCCCGATGACCCCCGGGAGCCGGCTCAGCCTCCTCGTAATCACATGCTCCTGCTTGTATCGTATCACCTCGTCCGCGGTGGGATAATCCTCTCGGAGCATTTTCAGGACTACCGGTCGAGAATCGCTCTCCCTGAACGCCCGATAAACGCGGGAGCGGGCACTCTCATAGATCGACACCAAGGCCCGATATCCGGGCACGCTGATCGACGTCTCTCCCCCTGTGACGGCATACCCCATAGCAGCCTCAACGTATGTTGAAGGACGTAAGACGACCGCCGACGATCCACGAGGCCTGCTTCCTGCTCACTTGAAACCGTCGGGCGCTCCTCGGTGCCTCTTCTTGAATTTCAAGAGTACATGTGCCCCACTGTGATTTCGCGTTCGTAACCCTCTGCGCGGCGAGCAATAACGAGGAGGATATCTTGAGAGGATTAGCGCGGCCGGCCCCTTTAAGACGTGGCCCGGCCGCCCGGCATGCTGTAGTTACTTAATTTGGGTAGCCTCCGACTCAATGGTGCACTTGGTGAAATCCACCGGTTCCTTGCACTCCGGGCACTTGTGAGGCCTGTCAAACTCATCGGAAAAGATCTCCAGTGCTTTTCCGCACTGAGGACATTTGCAGGTAAACGAGGAGAGATTCTTGTGCGCTTCTAGGCCCGGACAATGCATGGGTGTGCTCATGATCCGACTCCTTTTCCCAGCTGTGTCTTGACGTTCGGATATCGCGCTCCGTAGAGCTCCTTTTTGGAACTATAGACCAGCGTAGCGTATTCGGCAACCCCTAAACTTGCTGCACGGTTGCGTAAATGCGGCAGCGTATTCCTGAAGACACTTCGCGATCCGCCTCGGCCATGGTAGGGCCCCGGGTCCCTGCGGAACGCGGGGAGGCCGGCGCTATCAATGCACCAAGAGCTTACACGCATACGACCCGTAATTGTGCAACGGAAAGGCATGAATTGATGATCCGCCACACTTCTCTCCGACGGATCAAAATTGCATTTTCTGACGGGTAAGAATCGAAGGAGTGCTAAGCTGAGATTCGCTATTGGGAGATTCCAAGGCGGGCACCGAGTTTCGGCTGCCTCTTAGGATCTTTGACACGGCAACACGCCAATCCCTGCGGGGTTCAAGGTTCCAAGCGTCCGGACAAGCCGAGACCGCGACCGAGCCCGCGGGTCCTGCGGGGCTCGGGCGCGGGCCTACCCTTCGAGAATGGCCCTGAGCTCTTTCAGCTCTTTTTTGATGTCAAGCAGTATTTCCTTGTAATCGGCACTTGCATCTGCAGACGAACCGTCCTCGACCTTTTCGTCCGAACCTTCGAGATCCGCTTTGTTTTTGACCGACTTGGTAGCCTTTTTCGCCTTCTTTTCGGCCGTGTTCTGCTTCTTCATCTCCTGAAGGCGCTTCTTTGCGCCGGCGATAGTGAACTTCTCGTCGTACAGGAGATGTTTGATTTCCAGAAGCAGTTCCAGATCCTTCTTGTGATAAAGGCGCTGACGAGCCCTTGTTCGAGTAGGCTTGAGAATCTTGAATTCCGACTCCCAATATCTAAGCACGTAAGGCTCGACGTCAAGGATTTCGCTTACTTCACCGATCTTGAAATATTGCTTCTCTGGAATTGCGATCGCCATATCTTGACCACCCCTCCAAATCAGAATCAAGCCGACATGATCTTGAGGTTCCCAGGGTCACATGACTCAGCTCGTCCGCCCGGTACGCGGATTGCCTGAGTCGGCCCTATTCCCTCGGTGTGGCGCCCAATTGGGTAACGACAGCCTCCACCACACGGGAATGGACTTCCTGGACCTCTTCGTCGGTCAGAGTCCGTTCTTCGGACTGATATCGAATCCGGAACGCCATACTCTGGTACCCTTCCGGAATCGATTCTCCTCTATACAAATCAAATAGGACAACGGAGACAATGATATCATGCCCCGAACGTGAAATCAAGCGTTTAATCTTATCTCCTGAACAATTTCTTTCAACGACTAACGACAAATCCCTCTCTATAAAAGGGTAACGGGGAATTGGCCGGAAAACCCTTTCCTTGCGGGTTTGAATGAGCAGAGGCTCCAGGAGAATTTGAAAGATCTGAACCTTCCCTGCAAACTCGTGCTCTCTCAGCTTGGCGGGAGACAGTTCCCCCAAGAAGCCCACGTTCCGATCCTCCACAATCAGGTCCGCGGACTTGCCCGGATGCAGGAACGGTAACCTCGACGGGACATACGTCGCCTCAGATATGCCCAAACCTTCCAGAATGTTCTCCAGCGCGCCTTTCATGTCGTAGAAGTCCACATCGGCCTCTTTGTCAACCTGGCCGTATATGTCGATCTCCCCTCTTTGGAAATGCCATGATGCTCCCCGCCGCTTCCCCACTGCGGCCGCGGCCAATCGGAGTTCCTCCGTAGGAAGCTCTTCGCCCGGTACCGGATGAAAAGTCTTGCCGATCTCGTATAGTTGCAGATCTTCGGATCGATAGTTGAGGTTCCTCTTCAGAGCCCACAGGAGCCCCGGTACGAGGGATGTGCGCATCACTGCGTTGTCTTCCGACAGAGGATTGAGCAACGCCAGGCTGCCCTCTCCGTGCCCCTCCTGCGGGAATTCCATTGCAGACTGATCGGAACCGAACGACATGGTCACGATTTCGGTAAACCCGCTCGCGTTCATCAAGCCGGCCACGCTCCGCACCTGATTGTGGTCCTCCCTCGTCCTGTCCGGAGCGGACACGTACACGGGCATAGAGACGGGAATATTCTGAAATCCGTGGACACGGGCAACCTCTTCGATCATGTCCACGTCACGCTCCAGGTCCCAACGCCAGGAAGGCGGCGTACACATCAGGGTGTCTTCGTCTCCGTCTTGTCGATCCACCTTCACCCCGAGCCTTTCCAGATACCCGGCACACTGCGGCGTCGCCAAGTCGACGCCGAGCAAGCTCACCGCGGTTTTGATCTTCATCGGCACGGCCGGCCTTTGAACCGGGTTGGGGTATATGTCGATCAGCCCGGCCAAAACGTTCCCTCCGGCAAGCTTGTGTATGAGATATGTCACCCGATTGCCGGCCCACAAGGTTCCTTCCGGATCCACGCCCCGTTCGAAGCGGAAAGAGGCCTCGGTAGACATTCCCAGGGCCTTGGAGGTCCGCCGGATACCGAACCTCTCAAAACAGGCGCTTTCAATCAGCACTGTGGAGGTGTCATCGCGGATCTCCGAGTTCAAGCCGCCCATGATCCCTGCAAGACCGACCGACCTCTTCGCGTCTTGGATCATGAGGGAATCCTGAGGCAGGCGCCGTTCCAGGCCGTCGAGCGTCACGAAGACCTCTCCGGGATCGCATCGACGGACGACGATCCGTCCGCCGTCCAATATCGTGTAATCGAACGCGTGAAGCGGCTGACCGCACTCCAGGAGAACGAGGTTCGTCGCATCGACCACATTGGAGATCGGCCTCACACCCGATCTGGTGAGCCTCAGGCGGACGTCCAAGGGGGACGGACCAACGCTCACTCCCTCCACCACTCGTGCCACGTACCGATGACACAGATCATTGTCGCGCACTTCAACGCTCGTTCTGTCGTGCACGCCGACAGCGCTCTCTTCAATGGTAAATTCCGGGACCTTCCACGGTCTTCCCAGAAGGGCGGCGACCTCCCGAGCGGTTCCCAGGATCGACAGACAGTCCCCGCGGTTTGGCGTAACCGAGGTTTCCAGTATATAGTCTTCTATCAAAGGATACGCTTCGGTAATGGGAACACCGAGCGCGGTTCCTTCCTCGAGCACGAGAATGCCCGATGCGTCCTCTCCCAAAGCCAACTCTTTTTCGGAACAGATCATTCCCGGAGACAGAACGCCTCTGATCTTGGTTTCCTTGATTTCCATTCCCGACGGCAGTATCGCTCCCGGAGGAGAATACGGCACGACTTGTCCGAGCTGAACGTTTGGAGCACCGCACACGACGGTGACTTGCCTATCGCCCAGGGATATTCGAGTCAGGCTGAGTTTCTCGGATTTAGGGTGGGGAGTAATCTCTTCGATGCGGGCGGTGAGGATTTTATCCAGTCCCTCGCCCACACGGGTTACCCCTTCGACCTCGATCCCGCCCATGGTGAGCAGGTCTGCCGTCTCTTCCGCAGGGAGATCGATCTCCACAAACTCCTTCAGCCAATTGAAGCTGACGAGCATTTCTTGTCACCCCTTATGTGTAATAGAACATCAGAACTGGTTGAGGAAACGGACGTCGTTTTCGTAGAACGACCGGATGTCGGGAATTCCGTACTTGAGCATGGCCACACGCTCAATTCCCATCCCGAATGCAAAGCCCGTGTAGACATCCGGATCGTAATTCACAAATCCGTAGAGCTCCGGGTCAACCATGCCGGAACCCAGAATTTCGAGCCATCCTGTGTGTGAACAGGTCCGGCAACCCTCACCACCGCAGATGACGCACTGTATGTCCACCTCGGCGGACGGTTCGGTAAAGGGAAAGAAGCTTGGTCGAAATCGCAGTCCAACGTCCTTGCCGAAGTACTCATGGACAAGAGCGGTGAGGACGCCCTTGAGATCGGCAAACGAGATCCCTCGGTCCACCCACAACCCCTCGATCTGCATAAACATGGGCGAGTGAGTGATGTCCGCGTCCCGCCGATACACTTTACCCGGGCAAATCACCCGCACCGGAGGTTGCTGCTTCTCCATGGTCCTGATCTGCACCGGTGACGTGTGGGTGCGCAGCACTACATTGTCCGAGAAGTAGAACGTGTCCTGCATGTCTCTTGCGGGATGATCCTTTGGAATGTTGAGCGCCTCGAAATTGTAATAATCGAGTTCCACTTCCGGTCCTTCGGCCAGTTGAAACCCCAGACCGGCAAAAACGTCTATCAGCTCGTCCGCTACCCGGTTGAGAATATGGCTCCGACCAATGGAAAACCTTCGGCCGGGAAGCGTTACATCGACAAACTCGGCCGCCAGTCGCGCTTGTTCCATCCGTTCGCGGATCACGGCCTGCATTTGATCGAATCGCTGTTCCAGATCGATCTTGATCAGGTTGGCAAGTTGTCCGATTTGGGACCGCTCCGTCGGATCAAGATCCTTCAGCCCGCGAAGGAACCCGGTCAACTCTCCCTTTCGCCCCAATGCCCTCGTCTTGGCTTCATTCAGGGCCTTTTCATCGGAGAGTCCTGCGATGAGTTCAATGGTCTTATCTCTGAGCTTTTCCAACTGCTCCTTCATGACGGCATACGCCCCTTCGTGTGTTGTGGTCCGGCGGCAGCCTTGGTACAGCGACTTGAAACCCTTGATCGATGCGGTTCGCTTCGCTCACCACATCCTACGGGAATACTTCACGGTATTTGCGCCGACGGGCACTCAGCTTCCGACAATCAATGTCATGCCACGAAAAAAAGCGGTCCCGTAAGACCGCTGTCCGCAGACTATACATACGCTTCCGGCGCGGGTGACTCGATAGTTAAACCGATGCCGGCCCGCGTGTCGGAATACGAGTTTTAGGCCTCCAGCGCGGTACGGGCATGCTGAACGATGCTCGTAAAGCTCGCCGCGTCGGTTACTGCGAGGTCGGCGAGGACCTTCCTGTCCAGTTCGATCCCTGCCCTCTTCAGGCCTTGGATGAACCGATTGTAAGCCATCCCGTTCATCCTGGTACCTGCACTGATACGTGTGATCCAAAGACGCCGGAAATCTCGTTTCCTGGTTCTCCGGTCGCGGTATGCATAACAGAGCGACTTTTCCAGGGTGTCTCGTGCTTGTTTATACGTTCTGCTCCGTCCGCCGACAAATCCGCGGGCGGCCTTAAGGATCTTCTTGTGTCGCGCCTTTGTTGCAGGCGCACAACGAGCTCTTGGCATTTCTGACTCCTTGAACAACGGACTGCCGGTTGCACTTTCCCCACCGTCGCATGACGCCGAACGTCGGCCGGCCCCGGCAGCTCGGCTCGCCGCGGCTATCCGTTCGGCAGCAGCCTTCTGACCTGCACCGCGTCACTGGGATTGATGAAGGCCTCTTGCCGCAGGTTTCTCTTACGTTTGGTACTCTTACTGGTGAGGATATGGCTATGGTACGCCTTTTTCCTCTTGATCTTGCCGCTCTTGAGTATGGTGAACCGTTTGGCCGCTCCGCGGCAGGTTTTTATTTTGGGCATGTGCCATTCTCCCTGACGATGAGTATCCGATGAGGTGGTGTCTCGGATGTTCAACAGTACGGTCGCCGAAAATCATGACCGGTCGTCGACGATGCCTACTGAGATCAAGCACCACGGTTTTGCAACGGCCGGACTTCTTCGCGCATTCTATAAACTTCTTCTTTTACCCCAAAAGGGTGACGATGACAACTACTTTGTGAAGGAAAATCGCAACCGTTCCTTTGCGGAGACCGCTGTCCCTTTCGTACAGAGGGACGTTCGGCCGCCCATGTCGGGGCTTGGGAGCCCTAACGTCCCGGAGGGACATAAATCCGGTTTGAATTCAGCACATTGAAATCGCAGAATTTCAAATACTGAACGCCCCCTATCATGACGACTACCGGAACAGGCTCAGCTGTCGCAACCGAATTTCTCCGTTTTCCTTGCCAACCGGACAGTACCTGACGTACCGTGCCTCGGAATCCTCCGGAGCATAGTATTCGAACCCGGGCCACTGGTCGAACCGATCGGTTACCGTGTCGGTAACGGTAAACCAGTTTTTCCACTCCTTGCCGTCGCGAGAAAGCTCCACCTGCCACTTCTCGGGCACGGATTTCTCGTTCGCCCAGACGATCCTCAACCGGGAGACCGGCTTAACCTTGCCCAGATCAACCACCGCGGCTGATCCGTCCTTTCCTCCCGGGGGAACGGTGAGCACGTCCTTGTTCGGATAGCCTTTCAGAATGTGCTGGCCCTCGTTGGATGCGCGTCCGTCGATCAACACCACGGCGCTCTTGGAGTAATCCTTGAAATACGAGTCAATGGGTTCCTGAAGCTCTTCACTCGGCCTCAACGGAAGATCGAAGACCCGTGTCTTTACCGCGTTCACGAGGGCTTTCGCCATAATGTAGTTCGCACCGTTGGTAAGATGGCACCAATCGGTAAAGACCCACTCATTGACATGGTCATAGATCTTGGTGAGATCCACTACGTCAAAGCCGATCTCCTTGTTCCTCTCCTTGATCCTCTTTACGAGCAGGTCGTATGTTTCGACTGCATTGTAGAAACCGATCTTCTCCATACCGGAGACGTTTTCAATCTTTCGCTCAATAGGCATTCGCGGCTTCTTGGAATTCCGAAACATGGGCTGCAATGCAATGACATGAGGCACGCCGTCGGTCTCGAGCACTTTGTGATAGATCGCGGTCACGTCGGCCACCTGATCGATGTTGCGTTTTCGGCATTCGAGCTGCTCGGGAGTGGGATCCTGGGGATGCGCCGAGAATCCCCGATTCTCCTGGAGGATTCCCGGTCCTTCGCCTTTCTTCATGGACAACCAGGTCACGAAGTACGTGTTCCGCTTCAACCAGAGGGTAAGGTAGTCTACGAGGCCGCTGGGGCTCATGTCCATGACATCGGTAATGACCTCGAAGTACGGGCCTTCCGTGAAGTAGTTCCAGTCCTTGAGCGGTCGAGCGACGGTATGCACTTCATTGGCGCCGTCCAGAGCCACGATCAGGTCGGGCTTATAGAGTCTGAGCTTGGCCAGGTACCGCATCAGGTTATTCTGGTACACGTACCCGGCAACTCCCGCGTTGATCACCCTGACCTTCTTGCCGCTGATTTTCTTGCGGATATCCGGATCCGCGTTCATGAGTTGTTCCATGATATGGGGAATGGTCCACCGATACGTCACTTCATAGTAATCACAGATCTCATCCGCAGGTGGTACCGGGCCTCGACCGTACACCACGGAACCGCCGGTGACAAAGACCCTGTATTCGTCTTTGGGTTTCACCAAAGGCACTTCGTCGAAGTCTTTGAAGCTCTGCTCGTTGATGTACTCGAAGGCATTACCCAACCGGGTGTTGCGCACGGAAGCGAAGCCCGGCGTGGGCTCATATCCGTATTGGGGAGCCACCTTCTGTGTGCTCCGTCGTGCCGAGTCCAGGTTGCGGCCTTTGTAGGCTTGCCCCAGGGGAGAATTCTTCACTTGAAGCTTCGCGTAGTACTCTATGGCTGCAAGGGCTGCGAGCACGGCAGCCGTCAGGAATCCAATATAGAGACACATGAGCACGAACCGGAGGAGCCTCCGACCTACGGAACGCTTAGGCTTCTTGGGCTCTGCCGGTTCGGACGGATTCCGGTTCAATGTCGTTGACCGGTCTTTCTCTTCCGCGACCGGTTCCGGAGCCTGTTCGTACCTATCAGTCATTCGGTCCTCCCGGGACATACCGCGCCCCGCTCCCAATAGTCGGTAACCTTCAGACCTACAGGATTCTTTGCAGAGAGTCCATCGTTTGGAGGAAAACCGCGGTTCTTGTGGCGGGGAATCGGTGGCTTACGCTTGCATGGACGCGCCTTATGCGGAAACGGCGTACCACCGGACAAGGCGGCAGTACGCCGTGTGGTCCTCTTGGAACCCGGCTTTCCCCGGGTTCACAAGAACGCTCCTAAAAGAGCGTATAGATGAACGGCGCCGCAACAGGTGAACTGGCTGCCAGAATAATGAACGCGGATAATATCACGAAAACAATCAGTATCGGTGCAAGCCAGAATTTCTTGCGAACCTTCATGAAATCCCAGAATTCCTTCACCAGGGACATGGAAGTACTCCCTTCGTCTTACTTCGTACGGTTGCCGTGCCGCCGACACATGCACGGTGGTCACCGAATTCCGTCCGATTCACCAATCCGCTCTTAGAACAACGCGTAGAGAGCCGTCGAAAGAGCAGGTGAACTCGCTGCCAGGACTATGACACTCGACAGCATCACGCAGACAACCAATATGGGCGCAAGCCAAAACTTCTTACGAACCTTCATGAATTCCCAGAGTTCCTTTATCAGTGTCATGGATTACTCCCTCGGACTGATCCGTACGGTTGAACGTGCCGCCAGGTATGTATGTGGTCGGCACGGTTTTCACGCGTCAATCAGAACTGCTTTTCGTATCTCTCAATGCTCGTGTCCGCCTCGGGTTCCTTTTGCTTCCAGTACGTCGCCGTGTCGGGGTCTCGTCTTCTCTCCATTGGATCCTTACCCAGGATCTTCATTATTATACCAGTCGGCAAAACGACAATAAAGAAAATGATGGTGAGCAGTATCCTGGACACGAAGTAGCCCAGCACTACGGAGAACCCCACCCAGAAGCGATAGATGCCCCGGAACAGCGGCGGGATTGCGCGGCACGCGCACAACGCCGCTCCGCCCGCGGCCCAGATGTACCCGTTGGAAGACCCTTTCCAGAACAGAACGTATGCTCCGATGGCGCATCCAATACCCAGAAAGAGGAGCGCGAGAATGTTCATATCCCGCTTGGTGGGTTCCATCTGGACAGCTTGGATTTCTTCCCGTATTTCTTCGATGATGTTCATTCTTCCCGAACTCTCTCGGCATGGTTGCCGGCACAGGGCCTATTGTTGAATGAATACCGGCGGGGACGCCCGCCCCACGGGCCCGCTTTGTAGGGGCACCCCCCTGTGGGTGCCCTCGGCAGGTACGGAGAAACTGTCTCGAAACTCGCGGCGCATCGAAAATCGTGGCACGATTGTATGGCATATCGCTGCAAATCCCCCCTGCCCCCCTTTGCCAAAGGGGGGTTAGGGGGGATTTCCGCTGGAATCCACTTCATCCCGCCTTCAGCGCGGGATTCACTTTGATCTGCCAATTTTGAGACACTCTCCTGGGCCTGCCCCTACGGTTCTGCGGTGAAGACGGCGGGCACAGCCCGCCCCACGGCATGCCGATTACTGCTCTCCCGGTCTTCTTAGTCCAAAGCGTATTGCTTACGCCAATCCTTGTCATCTTTCAAGACCGGCTGATCCTTCTTGTCCAGGACAAACGTTCCCAACACCAGGTAGTCCATTTCGGTTCTCATAAAACAGAGATACGCATGCTCGGGGCTCATAACAATGGGTTCGCCCCGTACATTGAACGACGTGTTCACGATTACCGGACATCCGGTCCTGTTCTTAAACTCTCGTATCATCTCGTGATAGATCGGATTGGTTTCCTTGTGAACGGTCTGTATACGTGCAGAGTAGTCTACGTGGGTGACCGCGGGAATCTCCGAACGGGCAACATTCAGCTTATCGATTCCCCAAAGGGCCTGATCTTGGTCGTTCATGGCACGCCTGATCTTGTCGTCGACGTATGCTACCAGGAGCATGTACGGGGACGGCCTATCCAACTGAAAGCAGGTGCCCACATCCTCACCGAGAACCGAGGGAGCGAACGGCCGGAAGCTCTCCCTGTATTTGATTTTCAGGTTCATCTGTGACTGCATCTCGGGACTGCGGGCATCGCCGATGATGGATCTCGACCCGAGCGCTCTGGGGCCGAACTCCATTCGGCCCTGAAACCATCCGATGACTTTTCCTTCAGCGATGAGATCCGCCACGACTCCCGGCACATCGCCGTTCCTCAGATGTCGATACGGATAACCGTGAGAATCGAGAAATTGCTTGATCTCGTCCTCCGAATACTCCGGTCCCAAATAGGAACCGGACTGAAGGTCGTTCGAATCGTCCGCGACCCGCTCGTTTCCCAGAAGCTGATACCAAGTGAACAGGGCGGCTCCCAGAGCTCCCCCTGCGTCGCCCGCGGCAGGCTGGATCCACAAATCGTCAAACGGTCCTTCCCTGAGAATTCGCCCGTTTCCCACGCAGTTCAATGCCACGCCTCCGGCGAGGCAGAGGTATTTCTCCCCGGTGACCTTCCGTATGTGCTTGGCCGTACGGATCATGACCTCCTCGGTGACCACCTGGACGGACTTGGCCAGGTCCATCTCACGCTGAGTCAGTTTGCTCTCCGGGGTTCGGGCGGGACCGTCGAAGAGCTTTTCAAAAGCTCTTCCCGTCATGGTTAATCCATAGGGGTAGGTGAAATAGTCCATGTTCAACTTGAACGATCCATCCTCCTTGATGTCGATCAGGTTGTCCAGGATCACGTCCACATACTTGGGCTCGCCGTACGGAGCCAACCCCATCACCTTGTACTCACCGGAATTGACCTTAAATCCGGTGAAATAGGTAAACGCGGAGTACAGAAGACCGAGCGAATGCGGAAACCGGATCTCGTAATCGATCCGTATCTTGTTGCCTTCCCCCACCCCAAAGCTCGTCGTAGTCCATTCTCCCACTCCGTCCATGGTGAGAAACGCGGCCCTCTTGTACGGGGATGGGAAAAATGCACTGGCAGCGTGGGACTCATGATGCTCCGGGAAGAGAATCTTGCCCTCATACCCCAATGCCTTCTTGATGAGTGAAGGCATGTGGAGCTTCTGCTTGAGCCACAGAGGCATGGCCATCAGGAACGAGGCCCACCCTCGAGGTGCAAAGGACAAGTATGTCTCGAGGAGACGCTCGAACTTTATGAACGGCTTGTCGTAAAAGACAACATAGTCGAGCTGGTCGGCGGAAATGCCGCCGACGGCCAGGCAATATTGGATCGCATCGATGGGGAAACGGTAGTCATGTTTCACCCTTGTGAAACGCTCTTGCTGTGCCGCGGCCGTGATTTCGCCGTCTTTGATCAGGCAGGCCGCACTGTCATGGTAAAATGCCGAAATTCCAAGTATATTCATTGTTCCCTACCGATGAAGGTTCCAGCACCTGAGTTTGATGGGACCCTTCTTTTCGTCGAGGGGCCTGTATCTGACATAGCGGGCAGGCAAGGGCTCTGCCGCAACGTACTCAAACCCGGGCCACTGGGAGTAATCGTCCGTTTGCTTTTTCACGGCCTCGACGAGCGTTTGCCAAGCCTCCCGGTCCGTCGAGACTTCCACCGTCCATTTTTCCGGCACGGATTCTCGGTCTCCCCACACCAGCCTGACACGGCTCATGGGATAGACATGCCCCACGTCCAGCACAACCTCCGCTCTTTCCTCACCGGAAGGTACCACCGAGGAGTACAAGGCTCGGCCGGGATATCCTGAGAGCATGTTCTTCGGCCCGTTCTCCGGTTTGTCCGGTGTAGGGGCGTACAGCACCTTGCCGGACGCGGCGAAATCCCAGAAGAAGCTATTCTTATTATCTATCAGATCGCCTTTGGTCAAGGGCCTGCCGAAAATCTGTTCCTTGACAAGATTGGCGAGTTCCTTGGCCGTCAGATAGTTGGCGCCGGCCGTCAGATGGCACCAGTCAGTAAACACCCACTCGGATACATCATCGAAGTAGTTGCAGAAGTCAACCAGAAAATAACCTTTCTTCCCGGCACTCTCACTCACTTTGTTGATGAATAACCGGTACATCTTGTCTGAAGGAACGCCATAGTACTTCCTCGTCCCCTCCAGGGACGCCAGGGTCTTTTCCTGCTCGGTCAGTTTCTTTTTGCTCAGATAAAACCACGGCTGGAGAGCAAAAAGGTGCGTAACGCCGTCGTTTTGTAATGCGCTGTGGAAGTTTTCCACCACCCGGACAATGGTTGCCGCGTTTCTATCCGCGTACCTGGATTTTCGCTCCAATTCCTTGCCGGCGTCGACGCCTTTGGGAGATGAAGTTCCGTTGGCTTCCGACTCTTGCACCATTTCCCGTCGAAACTCTAGAGGCTCTCCCTGATGAAGCTCCTGAAAAAGGTCCCTGCCACCCCGGAGATACGTCATCAAGAACGTGTTGTTCTTTAACCAGAGCGTCAGGTATGACGCCAGTCCCGGTTCATTGTAGGCAAAGATTTGCTGAAGAATATCGTTGAACTGCCCTTCTCGAAAATAGTCCCAATCTTCCGTGAGCTTACACATGGGCGGGATTTCGTTGGCGCCGTCGAACGAAATGACCAGATCCGGACGGTATCGCCTCAGCTTCGTCACATAGCGCATCAAATGATGCTGGTACGCATACCCCCATACCGCTGTGTTGTAGACTCTGATCTTCTTGCCCGGGATCGGCGAAACGGCATTGAGAATCAACTCCAATTGGTGCGAGATCGTCTCACGGAAGGGAATACCGTAGAAATTCATGGCCGGTGCGGCCTCTCCTACCGCTCCCAGTCCGTATGCCGTGGATCCCCCCATGAGAAAGATCCGATACTCGTCCTCCGGTTTTTCCATGGAAATGTCTCGGGGATCCCGAAAACCGGCATTGTTGGCATACTCGTAGCGGTTTCCCTTGAAGATATTGTACTCGATACAGACCCCCGGATTGAAGTCGTAGTCGTAGTGCGAAACCGGCTTTGTGAAATCTCGCAGGGCCATGGTGCGATTGTGCGGATAGACCTGTGCGAGGACCGTCCTCCCCAGCGCATACTCAGCCATCCTTTCCAGCCCCGCAAGAATCAATACTACAACTACGGCCAGGAAGATGACGTAAAGCGGGATCTTGAGCACCGGCCAGAGAAATCGTCTCAACACTCCCCTCTTGCCGGACCGGGGGGTCGCCGATCGGTCCCGACCAGGAGTCTCGACGGACTTCACGAGTTCCTGCTCGTCCTCAGAACCGATTGGTTTCCTACCGGAATTGTTCTCTTGAGTCTCCATGATCCCTCTTTAGCGCAAAGTCTCTTTGAGGACAAGGGGGTCGCGGGACGAAATCCCGTGTCCATCTCTCGCATCTACATGAAAGACAAATGGAGAGGAGGCACGACCATGAAAAATGGATTGCGCGGCCTTTATGTCCTCCTTGTCATTACAATAGTACTCACGGTTCCGGGATTGGCAAAGGCGGATGATTCCGCTAAGAACCTCCCGAACATCGATTACCTGGTAAGGATTGCAAGGATGACGTCTGACTGGGGGACTCCACCCAGGGGAGCTTGCCGGCAGCGATATATCAAGGACATTTCCACAGGCAAGACGTATCTCGTTGAGGTCGGGTATTGGAGTTCTCCGGTGATACCGTCTGAATTCCAACGAGTCTATTATGGACCCAAGACATCCCATCCGTGAGGGTCCCCGCATGGGAGAGTCTCCCGGATTGGAACGATCCCCACCGTTGCCCGTTCCACCGTGCAACGACGAAACCACGCACCACGTGCTCCAATTCACAAGTTCGGTCGAGACCGTATTTATGAAATCGACAACCACGTGCGGCATTTCATAAGTTCGGTCACTTATTTTCGTCTCGCTGCCATTTTGGGTGTCGGCAAGAAGAATATCCGGGCACGGAGGCCCGGGCTGTGAAAGACTGCCTCGAAGCTCAGTCTAGACCGTGGGGCGGGCGTCCCTGCCCGCCGTCTTCCCGGCGCAGGCTGTGGGACCGTATTTGCGCCATGGAGCACTAAGAGCGATCAAAGGCGGCCACAGGCCGCCCAACAAATTCGAATCCGCGGAACGGAGATCTACCATCCAATCCTGATTCCCATTACGTTCACACTGCCATGGTTCTTGTTCCAGCGGACCCCTCCGTACGGAAAGGTTACACCGCCCCGTCGCTTACCCCGGCGGACGTCGCCATACGGGTGCGTTACACTCCAGCCACGTTTACTCCAGTGCACGTCGCCATACGGATGTCTCACACCGCCCCCGCTCTTACCCCAGTACACGTCACCGTACGGTTGTGTTACGCTCCCGCCGCGCTTGCCCCAATATGCGTCACCGTACGGTGAGGTTACGTAACCGTCGGCACGGGCATCCACCGCGAAAAAAAGTGAAACGGCTACAATAAATGCCCCGCTTATCATCGCTGCGACCATCTTCTTCATTTCCAACCTTTCCGACTCTGTTCTTCGGATCCGCGCCCATCGTCTTTGCGGCTGGGAGAGATAAGCCCGCGAACCTACCGGCCTCATGGCCTGTAGGCAAAATCAAGGACTCGCGTCGGCGAGCGGCACGGGCAGATTATGCATGCAAACGATCTCTTCCTATCAGTATCATTCGTCGGCAAAAGGTTCCCGTTACGGATTCTCAGGGCAACGGGATGCGGTACTAGGTCTCCCGCTTTATAACTACGGTCGCTCATTCCGGGCCGAGTGGCCGATAGACGGATCAACGTTTCAGGTCCGTCGTCCGGAAGCCCCCCCTCTGATCCTCCCGTCAACGGGGGGAAGTGCTCCCTCCCTCAGTGGGACCCGTCCCCCTTGGTCGGGGCCGGCCCCCAGTTGCCGACCGACGAGTATTCTCAAGAATACGTCACCGTATTAATACGCCAAGGAGCACTAAATCTCCCGGAGTCTCACCCCGACCGTCAAAATATTCTTCTCGTTTTCCCTCCGATATTTGACGGAGTTCGCCATCTTTGTCACGAGAAGTAAGCCGCGTCCGCCCGGTTCGCCGGCCAAGAGGGATTCATCGGGCAGGGGAGGCGACGAGGAGAGCGGATCGAATTCTCTACCGTCGTCCTCGAACTCAATGAGCATCTGTTCGGAGTCCGCCTCGAGTCTCACCTCAATGTCGTGCACCGCATCGTCGTCAAAACCGTATTTGATGATGTTGGTGAGGATCTCCTCAAATACCAGGTTCACCACGTACACGGCACGATTCGGTAATTGCCGCGGCTCGAGCAACGCGTTGACGCGGTTGATTGTGTCGAGCAGTCCGTCACGCGTAGTCTTCATGGTAAAATGATACCGCTCGTTCATCATGAATCCGTCCGCCCTGTCCTCAACGGCTACTTCACGCCCAATAAGCCGTACGCTTCCTCCATGTCACGCGCTATCGGTATGAGGCCGGCCGTTCCGGAGGTCCGCAACGTCTCTTCGACCATGGGCTGAGCATTGACCACCACCATTTTCTTGCCCTCGGTCGCCAATGATTTCGCGCAGGTGAAGAGGAGTCGTATTCCCAGTGAAGCGAGGTACGTCACTTCCGACATATCGACCACGGTCGGTTTGCTTGCACCCGAAGTCAATTGCTCGAACTGTCGACCGATTTGCTCTTCACCCTCGACGTCCAGTTTTCCTTCGAGAGCGATGTGGGTCAACCCGGGTTTCACGTCAACCACCTTAAGATCCATCACAGTCCTCCTTCTGGTTCACCATCTCGGCAGTGTCCCTCGGCGACGGGTGCCGGAGCATCTTGCCGGGATTCGATCGTACGGTCCGTGACCTTTGATCGCAGTAAGACCTTTACTCGATAACTACTTCCAAAATGGACAGATCATCCTCCAATGTCTCTATTCGGCCGAGGCCGCGGACATGGGTCAAGAGTCGATCCAGTACCGGTTCCTTATCACTGTCGGATTCGGATATGAAGCGTTCGAAACTGTCGATCCCCCACATTTCTCCGTCTTCACATTCGATCTCGTACACGCCGTCACTAAACAGATACAGTCTGCTCGATGCGGGCACGTTGACCCGCGCGGTCTTGAACTCCACGCCGGGCATGCCTCCGACAAAGAGGTTCTCCGTCCGCAGTCGATCCACCCGCGTCGCCCGTCCCGGGGCTCCGTTCAACAAGAGTGCCGGCGGATGGCCCCCACTGGAGTAGGTGAGACTCCGTGAGGATGGAGTAAACACCCCGTACCAGATGGTGAAATACATATCATTCTGTTCTTCCATGGGAAACGTAGCGTTGAGCCATGAGAGCACCTGATCGGGTTGTCCGAAATCCACGTTCGTCAGACTTCTCGAGCGGAGCACGTTGGTTACGGTGACGGCAAGCAGCGCGGCACTGACTCCGTGCCCGGATACATCCACCAGGTAAACGGCAAAACGGTCGTTATCCAACCAGTGGTACCCGAAGCAATCGCCGCCGAGGGCCGTCGAGGGAACGAAACGCCAGTCTGTTCTCACATTGCCGTGGGAGATGATCGGCGGGAGCAAACTCTTCACATAATCGGCCGCCTCGGCGAGGTGCTGATTCGATTTCGCAAAGGCATGTTCGAGTTGTTCCTCCGCACGCTTGCGTTCGGTGATATCCGTGGTGGTGCCGCAAACCGCGTAGGGCTTGCCGTCGGAATCCAGCAACGGCACGAGATTGTAGACAAACGTGCGCTCGCCTACCCGAGTTACCGCGGTTTCCTCGGTATTGAGAGGCTGAAGCGAGTTGATGACCCTGTTATCGTAATCCTTGAATTTCTTGGCCGATTTTGGCCCAAAGAGATCGTTGTAGTTCTTCCCGACACTCTTCGTACGCGTCAAGCCTGTAACTCGCTCCCACTCCTTATTTACGAGCATCTTCCTTCCTTGGACATCCGTCACGAATACGACGTTCGGCATGCTGTCCATAATGGTCTGCAAGCGCTCTTCGCTCTTTCTCAGGGCTTCTCGTTGCCGTCGAATCTGAAAGTTCCAGCCCAGGATGACCGCCACAATGACCGCGGCTATTCCCGCCCCTTTGAGTACCAGAACGTAGTCGATACCATACATGCCCAGGGATATCCATCTCTGCGCGATCCTGGTCCGCTCATTCCGGGTAATGGTCGAGAGTGCCTTATTGAGAATACTCACCAGTTCGGGCCAGTCCTTTCGGACTGCGAATCCGAGAACGTAGGAATACGGAGTGGGTGCGGCGACTTTCAAATTGGCGATGCCCAGTTTGGGAATCAGGTACGAAGACGTGGCAAGGTTGCCGGCAAAGGCATAGGTCCGCCCTTTTGAAACGCTTTCCAGAGCCTGTTGGGCCGACCGCACCACCTGCAAACGTATGGAGGGATGCCCTCTCGGAAGGAGCTCGTGCAGCTGGTAGTCCTTGATCACTGCCGTGGTCTTTCCGTCAAGGTCCTCGAGACCTCCGATGTACGCGGCATCGGTGCGGGTAACGATAACCACGGGAATATTCAGATACGGTCGGGTGAACAGGAGGTAGCCTTCTCGATCCTCGGTCTTGGCGACACAAGGCAGTACGTCAATCTCTCCCTTTTTCACACGGGCCATAACCTCCGGCCACGTCAGCCCCGGTACGACTTCCATGCTCAGACCGGTGCGCTGACCTACGATGCGGACAACTTCCGAGGAAATACCCAGGTGCCCGCCCTTCTTGCCGGCGAATTCGAGGGGAGGCCAGTCGGGATCCATCCCCAACCTGATTGTCTTGTGATTTCGTATCCATTCCCGCTCTTCCGGGCTGAGAGATATCTTCAGTGGGGCCGAGGCATCAGTGGACGACACGGCATGTTCGGATACCACGGCCAAGCACAATACCGGCACCAGGAGTGCCGCCAGGCCTATTTGCTTGATTGCCATGTGGATCTCCTCCGCCGTTGGCTGCGCTCATCCTTGGGGACGTTGATTTTATCCCGGCAGGTCATATGAACTCTCATGGCTTGCAGCTGCCGACAAGCCACAACGAATCATGAAAGTCCTCGGTATTGACGGGCACCCACAGGGAAACTGTCTCAAAACTACCAAAGTGGCCGTAATCGTGCCACGATGGAGTGGATTCGAATGGAAATCCCCCCTGCCCCCTTTGCCAAAAGGGGGGTAAGAGCCGGTTCCCCCCTTAGAAAAAGGGGGGTTAGGGGGGATTTGTTGCAGCATACCCAACAATCGTGCCACGATTTTCGATGCTCCCTGGTTTTTGAGACAGTTTCCAGGGGGGGTGCCCCTACAAATCAAGATCGTAGGGCGTGCTATGCCCGCCGTCATCCCGGCGAAGCCCCGGAGTGCTTAAGAGTGCCTGGGGCTCTCATGATTCATGGTGGATTGTTAACAGCCCCCAGCCCTGAATGCCTACCCACAGCTATAGCGTGTCGGTGTGCGGTAATCAAGCCGTGAAGTCAAGTGGGTCTGCCGTATTTCCGCAACAATTCGGTCTTCGAGGGGAGTCCTCCACGGGAATTCAGGAGACCGAAGACGAGACAATCCAGTGTCGCAGAGCAGGTAGCTCTTCCGTCTCCCATTCATCGGAGATCCTGATTCTGAGGAAATACTCGAACAGGAGATCAACCAGGTCCATTCCTTCCTCAATAAGATACGATTTTTCCAGGAATTTTCCTTCCACGCCTTCGTCGGGGTCGGCCTCACTGCTTGGAAGGATCGGCGGAGTCCTGAACGAACCGAAAGAGAACCAGGTAGCCTTGAGCACCATGGTGAACTCGTTGTCCGTCGCCCGGAGTGAGACTCTCGCCTCCTCGATCTTCTTGCCCTCTTTGAGCGCGGCAAGGCCTTCGCGGAGTTCCGAATGTTCGCCCTTCAGCGCCACCGTTTGCGGAGTCTCCACGTCGGACATGTCCAGTGTCATCCGGTCGAGAAAGATTACCTCCACGACCTTCTTGCCGGGAATGTCTATACGGCCTCCGGACACATCGGATTTGAACCACAACCAGGTGAGAAATTCACGGCCCAGAAAAGCCTTTTCACGCAGGATATCAAGAAAGTCCATGAATACTATTCCTTCACATGTTCGGACGTCGGGATGCGTATCGTCACGGAGCCATTATCGAGGGTGTCAGCTTTTCCAGCGACGCCTTATCGGCTGCGCCGGAAAGGATCTCCTCAGCCCTCATGTAGGGGATCAGAGGAATCAGAGTGAGGCCGAAACTCTTCTTGAAATGGTCTTCCACCCGTTCACGCGCCTTGATGGACAGGCTTCCGAAATAGACTACGGACCGGGTCGTGTCCCACATCACATCGAAGACCTGAATGGACGGAAAGACCCGCTTTTTCAGGGCTTCCTTGAGGTTGTCCTTGAGTTCGCGGCGTTGCCCCGACGAGAGACGTTGCCGTCCCGACTCCTCGAGCAATTTCTTGCTTTCTTGTTTGAGATGCATCTCCAGTATCTTGGCCGGCACTCTTGCGGTGTCCACCCGCATGCTGAGAGCCACATAGCTTCCAAAGATGTACGACGCACCCTGGAATTCCGCATCGGTGAAGTCTTCCACGGAGACCCAGCCCATTCCCACTTCGTCTCCCGGTCCGACGATCTCCCGGAAGGCGTGTCGTTTCACTCCCTCGTCGATCGCATCCCAAAAGGATCCTTCGACTTCTCCTCTCACCCGGTATCTCATGATGGATACGGATCGTGACGCAAATCCCATCCGATTTTCTCCTTGCAGCGTTGTCCACGCAACGGTGTAGGATAGTGGAAAAGGTTTGTTGGATCAAGTTCATGTTCATAGCCGATTTTTTTATTTCACGTATCCGGAATGTACTCGTCTTATATTGCAGGACAGGGGCGAAGATGAATGACGAATCGTTGGTGAGGGAATTTCGGAACGGGTCCGCCGAAGCCTTTTCGGAACTCGTTAGGAGACATTCGAGGCAGCTGACTACTATGATCCTGCGAATGACTCGGGACGAAGAAGAAGCCAAGGACATTTCTCAGACGGTTTTCCTGAAGGCTTATACGGGGCTTTCAAAATTCATCATGGCCTCTTCCTTCAAGACATGGCTCTACAGTATTGCCTTGAACACGGTCAGAGACCACATCAGGCGACGGAAGCCTCCCATGGGCTCGGAGGCGATAGATGAATTGGCCGACACCGCGGCTTCTTCAGGGGATCGCCTTGACAGGGCCCGCACGCTCAAGAGATTGCGCGACGCGATAGAAGAGCTCCCTCATAAACAGCGCTTGACACTGCAACTGCGGGTGTACGAGGACATGGAGTACTCAGGGATTGCCGCAATTCTTGGCGGAACGGAGGGCGCAGCTCGGGCAAATTTTTTTCACGCAGTGAAGACACTACGAAAGAAACTCGGTGGAGAAGAATGAGAAGAATATCCTGTTCCAAAGCGGACGAATGGATCGTGGCCAACCTGGACGAGGGCCTTCCGCCGGAACGGCGGGAAATCCTGAACGGTCACCTACGAGAATGCCCGAAATGCCGGCAACGGAACGAACAAACGGAATCGCTCCTGGCTACTTTGCTTGAGGACATGCCTGAAAACCCGTGTGAGGAGTTCTGGACCCGTTTCGAGACCACGTTTCAAGCGCGGCTCGAAGAACAATACAGCCGGTCGTGGTGGGTGCTTCCCTGGCGAAAGGTGGGACTCGTTGCCGCGGCTGCAGTGGTGCTCCTTGCCGTCGGGCTGAGGACCCGCATGCCGCGCAGCCCGGAGTACGTTACACGACCGCCGTCGGCAAACTTGGTTATTCAGGAATTGTACATGATGTACAGCCCCTTGTCGGAGGACATCGTCACGGTCGAGTACGACCCCGCCGAATCGGCATATGACGGGAACCTTCAGTCGTTGTATGAGGAGCAAGCCCTGCAGGTGTTCGACGATGATGATGACCCCGCCGGCCTGCTCCTGTGACGCGCCGAACCCGGCGTCGACCGGAACGGGGTATGGCATTGTCTTCGACGCGGAGTAGTCGAACGAAGTGCGGCATTTCATAGGTTCGGTCACACATCTTCGTCTCGCTGCCATGTCGGGAGCCGGCAAGAATATCCGGGCACGGAGGCCCGGGCTACAAAGGACTGTCACGAAGCTCAGTCTTGAACGTGGGACGGTCCCGCGAAACGCAAGATGCGGCCTGGAGCGATGGGCATCGCACGTCGCCGGGCACAACTCGCCCACCCGATTTGTAGGGGCACCCCCCTGTGGGTCAATGCCGGTGACTCGGCAGTTGATTTTTCATGATTAATCCATCCGAATATAGAGTGAATTATGTTGACGCGGAGCGTTCTCCGCGCGATAAAGTATTTCATAACAATCTGGAGGTTTTTATCATGGCACAGTTTATGCAAGCAATTATCATGCCAAAGTGAGCAGCTTGCGCAAAGATTTCTTGTCTCACAAATCGACCCGTGCAAGAAGCGTTCGCCCAAGGATTTTACGAAACAGGCTTATCACCTTTCTACTCGGTTGCCGGCGGAACGGAACGTGCGGGTGAATTCTTTCGTATTTTTGGCCTGAAGCCGAAGCCGTACACCACAGTGCGTTCACCAGGGCGCGCAAGAAAGTCTCCTGGCATGGGGATATATTGAAGGATGCCGTACTCCTGGCCTACGAGGTATGGCCTCAGGACACACGGTATGTCGGTGTTCATGGGTCCAAATACACTCTTCCTGCAACGAAGGAGATCCGAAACGCCTTTGACCCCAACAGTGGCCTCCAATACCCTGGAAAGGGACGTGTCTCCACCGCGCGATGTCTTCCGACGAATTGCCATCGAGCCGGGTCCCAGCCCATTCTTCCGAACGAGATGATGGTTCCCCTCCTGAAGTACATCCCTTCGGCAAGTGTGTTGCGACCGAGGGTACCCGGGCTACGAATTGATTCGTCGGCTGATGAGAAGATTCAGAGGCCATTTCGTTTTTCGATGTCCCGCTCAATGCACGTTTCCCGCCGTACAGGCGTTCATTGAGACTGGAAAAGAAGAAGACGAGATATGTATTGATCCGAGCAACAATTACCTGAGCAAGATTCCGAAGAAACAGAGAAAAGGCCTCAAGGCTCTGAAACTCAGGGTCATTCGACTCGTCAGTCCTGATGGAACCGTCTCCGTGCTGCTCACCAACCTTTATGATACCGAGCAATTCCCGGCGCAGGAGATTACTCTCCTCTATTTCAGACGCTGGGAAGTCGAAAGCTACTACCGAGACGAAAAAATAGTCCTGGAAATCGAGAAATTTCATGGCAAATCCTACAATAGTGTGCTTCAGGAACTCTTCGCAGCCATGATCATGTCGGTCATCTCCAGAACCCTTATGGTACTCTCCCAGATACTCGCCGGTGACCCGCGGGAGCCGCAGTTCAAGAATTCCATTATGACACTTGCCGCAGACGCAGCAGTCCTGGCCGCCGAGGATCCCGTAAGAGCTGTCACCGTCTTCCAGGAAATACTCGAAGAAATTCGTCGAGTCATATACTACCGTCCCAAGACGCCCAGACCCTCTCAACCGAGAGTCACCAAAAGGAGCAATAACAAATGGACATTAGCAAAGGTCAAGAAGGTGATAGCTGCCTAAGTCACCGGCATTGCCCCTGTGGGTGCCCTGGGCAGGCACAGGGGCAGAGCCTCCCGGTAGGCGTTTCCAGGCAGAGCCTGGGAACGAGAATGGTTGACAATGTGCGACCGTAATTGCGCCGAAGAGCACTAGGTGGTCCGATTCATGAAAGCGGTTTCGTCGTCCCGGATGTACTGCGCGGAACAAAGCACCCTGCCCCCCCTTTGCCAAAAGGCGGCTAGAGCCGCAGCCGCCGGTATGAATCCGTGTACGAAGAAGGAGGAAAGCATGCATAGACTCTTTGCGTCAATCGTCTCGGTTTGCTTAATCGCTTTGACGACGTGTGGTGCACATGCCGTAGAAGGCGACAAAGCCGGGGAAAAGTTTCACGATAGAGTCGAGACCCTTACCATGTGGCGAATGATGCAGGCTCTTGACCTGGACACTGAGACTTCGGAGAAGATTCTGCAGGTACGAAGAGAATTCCTTTCCCGGCGAAAAGAGCTCCGAAAGACTCTTGACCGGTCCTATGGGGATTTGCGGAAGTACCTCGATGAGACTCCGAGCGAGGCGAGTGACCAGAAGCTTGCTCAGACGATGCAGAAGATACGAAAGGCGAGGACACAACTCCGTACCCTATGGGAGCTACAGTTCGACGCGACGGCCAAAGTGCTTCCGGTTCGGAAACAGGCGGAACTCGCAGTCTTTATGAGAGATTTTCGCAGAGAGATCAGGGCCGTTCTCCATGCACACGGTGGCCGGCCTCACCGCCCCCGGTTCGAAAGAAGATTCGACCAAGGACCCGGCCGTGACGGCCCAATGGGAGAGCAAGCCGGACCTCCTCCGGGTCCTCCCGGACGGCGAATGGGGCCGCCGCGCCGTAATCTCCTCGATGGACCGAGGCGCCCGGGTCAGGGTCCCCCTGAGCGATGGGATACTCCCGACTATTTGGACGAGTTCGTCGGTGAATGATTCTCGGGGTATCGTTGCGTGAATGCGGTCGCGGGTTCTTTGAGACACTTCACGTTTAATGGGGCCGTGGATACTTTGCAGGATATTTGGGCTCGTTGAGGTCAGAACGAAAGTGGTGATGTGGGATCACGGGGAATTCGGTCGGTATTATCGGGGGGCCTAAAAGGTGATTCTTTTCCGTCCTTTCCAACGAATTTGCCGTCCATCAGGCTTGCACAACCGCCGAGAGCCAAAATGAGCCCCAACAGGATAATGACCGGAAGTATTCTCATGATGCTCCGCTTAGACGCCGGAACTGCCCTCACTTATCAATGAAAGTATATGCCATTGAAATTCGAGCGTTTTAACACAGGTCATTTGCGCCGGATTTGCCCCGACGCGGACGAAGCAAACCGACTCAACGCTGCGCGGCGGGGCAAACGGTCTTTCGGTGACCCGTCTCTTAGTTCACGTATTCCTCCTGAAATCTCCTACACTTACCCGGAGCCGTGCACGGGGGATTTCGGAGGGACGAGCCTCCCCCCACGTGATGCCGGCGTCTCACGTCGGACACGAGGCCCTTACTTCTGCACCGACTCTTTCAAAGCCTTGGCAGCCGAGAACTTGGGAGCTCGGGTGGCAGGTATCTCCAACGGCTCCCCGGTCCTCGGGTTCACGCCCTTACGAGCCTGCCGTGTTACCACGCTGAAACTTCCCAAGTCCGTTATCCGAATCTTTTCACCTTCTTTCAGCACCTCATGAATTGCCGCAACAACCGAATCAACAGTTTTCGCTGCAGCCTTCTTCGAGATCCCGGCTTCTTCAGCGACTCGATCGACCAATTCCGATTTGGTCATTTCCATATCCTCCTTACACCATAGGCCGTTCCCTTACGAACAGCCGGCTAAAAAAACCCCAACGCGTTATACAGACCATAAGACAGGGTGTCAAGAGATATCCATGTTTCAGTGCGGCCCGGCGAGATGCCTCGGGCAGCATCTCGGTATTTGACGGGCCCATGGATTTTATCCTTGAAGTCACCACGGTCCTGATTATAGTCTGCTCAAAGATCAAAGACCTATCTCAGCCGCCGTCGGGAGATCTCCAATCTTGGATTCAATGCCGTTTCTTCATGCTAATCAAGTCTTTAACTTGACTTTTTTCGAGGATCTCACATTCACCGAGGTGCGGTCGATTCTCGACCATCTATTGGACCACAACGCTTTCCTTCCCGAGGTTCAGGAGGACACGGGTTTCTACCGGATTGTCGTGGAAGGATGTACCTTCAAAGTCTGGGTTGCCGAAATGGATGTAATAATCAAGAGAGAATAACTCGGCAACTTCTCATCTGAATACTTGCCGCTCGTCCTCCTCATCCTTGGGCGGTCAACTCAGCAATTTTTGCCTTCACGAACGCAGCATCGGGCGCCTCGGGAAATATCTTCAAATATTGCCGATAGGCCTGGACAGCCTCTTTTTTCTTGTCCTCGAATTCGTAAATACGGGCGATGGCCCCATAGGCTTCGCGTCGGTACGGAGACTTGGTGTCCTTGGACAACGTGTCGAAAATGCTCGCGGCCTTATCATATTCTTTGAGCGCCATGCGAGTCCGGGCAACACTGTACCAGAATAGATCCCTCAGACCCTCCTGAGCCAAGCGCGATGACTCCAGCTTGAGATATCGCTCCAGGGCCCCTTTGTAATCTTTCTTCTTTGATAGAACATATCCACTGTACAGCAGCGCCATTTCTCCGGCAGGCAACGAGCCGTATTTCCGAGCGATTGCGTCAAACCGTTCGAGCAACTTGTTGAGCTTCTCTTCGGAGGCGGGCTCGGCGCCGGTCACGGTCGCCTCATAGTCACGCGAGGCTTGGAGGAAAATCTCGTGGCTCGTACTCTGCCGGTGGCTCCGATACGAATTGTACATTATGCCGGCCACCAGGCACGCAATCACGACTATTGCCGCAAGTCCTGCGTGTCTGGGGTTCTCACGAACGTAACCAATAGCCTTACCCGAAAATGTAAGGAATTCATCGGGCTCATTGAGTAATTCCTTACGCGTAATCTTCTTCTCCGCCACAGTTCCACCTCGTCACTTCTTGCCGCTGGGCACCGAAATGCCCGACTCGGATGCACCACAATGGATAACTGATTGGGGACGGTAAGTCAACGCCGACGGCAAGCGATCTGCTCGGGGAACCTCTTTTCTTGAAGAGACCCGTGTGGTAGTGTTCATCATGCCGGGTTTCGACGGCGTTGACCGAAAATCCAAGAAGCACTTGAACTTATGATTGATTTTGGGTGCCTCTTTTCGGTCCGCGTCCGGGAGGGGTTTGTTAACCCGAGTTTGTGAGATCGGGAATCCCTTGATGAGTGTTTCTCAGTTGTCCCAAGATTTTTCCCCACCATTTGACGACGCGGTTCGATTCCTTGCGCGACACGCCGGCAATGGTGGAATATACGGGCTCAAAGGCTCCGCGAAGTCGTTCCTTGTCGCCGCTGCGGTCAGAAACGGAGCCCGAACGGTGGTTCTGGTTCTGCCCGATGGAGAAGAGGCTGCGTCGGCCGCGTTGGATCTCCGCTTCTACCTGGGCGAAGAAGAAGTGTCCGGACATCCGCTTGCCGAACAGGCGGTGCACTACCCATCCTCCAATGTCCTCCCATACTCCTTCGGCGGATTCGAAAGTGACGTGAGGCTGGGCCGTATGACCGCTCTCCATCGTCTTTGCACGTCACCCTCCCCTCGGGTGATCGTCCTGGGGTTGGACGCGCTGATCCGTAAGGTTGTTCCCAAAACCATATTCGAGAACAAGAGTTTTTCCCTGGAAATCGGCCAAGATATCGATCGCGATAGAATTGTTGCGAGCCTTGCGGCGGCGGGCTACTCCCGCGCACCCCTGGTTGAGGATGCCGGAGACTTCTCGGTTCGTGGATTCATCATCGACGTCTATTCTCCACTTTATCCTTATCCCACACGCATCGAGCAAAACGGAGACCGGGTAGAATCCATCAGGTTCTTCGATCCTACGAATCAGCGATCCCGCGATTCACTCTCCGAGGTCCAGGTCTGCCCGGTCAACATTATGATACCCGACGGACGATTGCGAGAAACGGGACTCAGGAGACTTGTAGCCGCCTGCGAAGATCGCGGTGTTGAAAAACGCGTCCGTCAAAGCCTCCTGGACGATTTCAGACACGGGGTGCGTTTTCCGGGTGCGGACTACTATTTACCGTATTTTGTCGACGACATGGATTCACTGTTCGATTACCTGCCGCGTGATGCCGCCATTTGCGTCCCCCATGAGGACATTCTGGCCCGAGCCTTCGAGGACCTGCTGGAAGAAATTCACCGCGGACGTGAATCGGCCGGCGAAGAGGGACTGCCTGTCCCGGAACCGGAAGATCTTTACCTTTCTCCCGACGCGCTCCTCGGACGAATTCGAAATTTCAGGGAGATAACCATATCCGAGCTGGAATCCGAAGAATCCGATTCTACGTCTTACCGTGTGCAGTGCGACTCCAATAGTGACATCAGGACCGATTTGATGAAGTCGAAAGCGTATGATTCGGGCATGTCGAATCTGGTCAAACGCTTGGCGGACTGGCGAGAGACGGGCAATGAGGTCTATCTTGTCAGCCACACTCGAGGACAAGCACATCGCCTTCTCAAACTATTGGAGCCTTACTCCCTCGGCGTGGATTTTCGCGGCTCTCCGTTCGACCCCTCCAACCTGGATTCGTCTCCGGTTCCCGGGATTCGTCTCTACGTCGGTCCGCTTACCTCGGGATTCCGACTGCCGGATGCCCGCAGGATCGCCCTCACCGAGGAGGAAATATTCGGCTCAAGGGTGAGAACTCCCCCGCGAAAGAGGGCCCGCGGGACTCTGATCTCATCGCTCACCGATTTGGTGGAAGGCAATGCGGTCGTTCACGAAGACTATGGGATCGGGATTTTTAGAGGTTTGACTCGCAAGGAATTCGAGGGGGTTCCCGGTGAGGTTATGGTCATAGAATTTGCCGGCGGGGACCTCCTCTATCACCCCGTGGAACGGTTGCAGGTCATACAGAAGTACGTGTCGGGTTCCGAGGGTCCTCCAAGGGTGGACCGTCTCGGCGGCAAAGGCTGGGCGAAGACCAAGAACAGAGTTAAACAATCCATTCGAGAAATGGCCAAAGAGTTGCTTGACATTTTCGCCAAACGCCAGGTTAGTAAACGGGAGCCTTACTCGCCCATGGACGAGACCTTCGCTGCTTTTGAAGCGTCGTTTCAGTTTGAGGAGACCCCCGACCAGGCACGTGCCATCCAGGATGTCATGGAATCCATGGACTCCGATAAGCCGATGGATATGCTTGTGTGCGGCGATGTGGGGTACGGGAAGACCGAGGTTGCGCTGCGCGCTGCTTTCCGAGCGATGATGGACGGCAAACAGGTAGCGATACTGGTTCCAACAACGGTACTGGCCCAGCAACACTATGATACCATTACCCGGCGCTTCGGCGGATATCCTTTCCACTTGGATGTCCTGTCGCGCTTCCGAAGTACCGCCCAGCAAAAGGAATCCATCAAACGCCTCAAATCGGGAAAACTGGACATCGTTGTCGGCACACACAGGCTCCTTGCAAAGGATGTCGAGTTCCGCGACCTCGGCCTCTTGGTGGTCGACGAGGAGCATCGTTTCGGAGTTGCGCATAAAGAGAAGATCAAGAAATACAAAGCACAGGTGGATGTCCTGACGCTGACCGCCACCCCCATTCCGCGCACGCTCAATATGTCCCTCACGGGGATACGGGATCTCTCGGTGATCGAAACGCCGCCGAACAACCGGCGCTCGATCCGAACCCATGTGATGCGGCAGACCGACGAAGTCGTCAGGGAAGCCATACTCAGGGAACTCAACCGCGGCGGCCAGGTCTTCTACCTGCACAATAGGGTTCAGACGATTTCTCGGCGCTGTGCCGCGCTCCAACGATTGATCCCGGAGGGCAGGTTCGCGATTGCCCACGGTCAGATGGCGGACCGCGAATTGGAACGAGTCATGGTAACTTTTGTGACCGGCCAGGTCAACGTATTGGTCTGCACGAGCATCATCGAATCCGGACTCGATATTCCCACCGCGAACACCATGATTATCGAGAGATCGGATGCCTTCGGATTGGCGGACCTGTATCAGCTTCGCGGGCGCGTGGGGCGGTCCCACGTGCGAGCGTACGCGTACCTGCTCACGCCGCCTGAGACCCTTATGACGCCGGATGCAATCAAGAGACTTGCCGTCATACAGGAGCACTCCGACCTCGGCCAAGGCTTCAGAATCGCCATGAGGGACATGGAGATTCGGGGGGCGGGAAGCATACTGGGCACATCGCAGTCGGGTCATGTGGCCCTGGTGGGGTACGAGATGTACATGGACCTGTTGGAGGAGGCCGTTCAAGAGATCAAAGGAGAAACTCCTCCATCGAGGATAGACCCGGAAATCCAACTCAGAATCGAGATCCTGATACCTGAAGACTATGTTCCGGAACCTCAGCAACGCATGAATCTTTATAAAAGGCTTTCGAGGGCTTCGGCGAACTCGGAAATCGACGAAATAGAGGACGAGATCTTGGACCTGTACGGAAAGGTACCCGAGCAGGCGTACCACCTGATCCAGGTTATGCGTATACGAACAGCCATGAAGGAGATCAGGGTGCTCAGGCTGGACTATAGCGGGCACCACCTCGTACTGTCCTTCGACCCGGAAACCGACCTGAGCCCCGAAGCGCTGGTGGCGTGGGCTCAGAGCGACGAGCGCGTTCGCTTGTTGCCCGGTGACCGCTTGAGCTACCGGATCGGAAAAGTGGATGCCGAGTCCCGAATCGATGCTTGTTTCAAACTCCTCGATTTCATTGGTAAAGCTATCTCCCGTGGAAGAACCGTCGCTTCGCCGAGCGGCATTCCCGGGCCAATGCCCGAGAAAGCCCGAACACAAGGGTTGAAAAACCGATGACTTTTGACTAAAAGAGTAACCGTTGGGCGCGCAAACGGGCCCTGAATTCTCGATCGAGCGACCCAACCCCACGCGGGTCTCAGTCACCGGACCCAAACGACTTCCGAAAATGGTCGGCTTTCGACCCCGTGGCGAGGAGCAATGATCCCCAATCCTGCCTTCACCGAGATAATGAAATTGAACCGCACGAGTGCGCCGCACATCCCAGTGATGACGGCCCTGCTGACTCTCGTGGCGGCTGCCGCCCTTACGGTCACGTCTGCCAGGTGCGAAGTTTACTCGGATAGGATCGTTGCCGTAGTAAACGGCGACGTCATCCTGCAATCGGATGTACACAAGCAAAAGAAGCCGTTCATTCGGAATTTCACCAACGCGAATCTCGGGGTCGTGCCGCCGGGCAAATGGCCCACTGAACGGGATTTTCTCGATGAGTTGATCGTTATCGCTCTCCTTGAACAAGAGGCCGCCAAGAAGGGGATAAATCCTGATGAGAAAAGCGTGGAAGCGTCCATCGAGATGGTACGGAAGCGGAACAGACTCACCCAAGAAAATTTCCTGTTTTTTCTCGCGTCCAATGGACTCAACTACGCGGACTTCAGGGGTCTTTTCCGACGCAAGATCAAACTGGACGGGCTCATCGCCAGAGAGGTAACGAGCAAGGTTCCTTTCAGCGAAGAAGATGCTCAACTCTATTTCAAGAAACACGGAGTTGAAGGGGTCGGGAAACGATACGAGGAACTGACGAAGATCCCCGCACAGCCGCCGCCCAGGGAGTTTGAGCCCGACGTGCCCACCCACGAGGAGGTCTTCGAGGGCGGCAAGGTGAGGCTCAGGATGCTCACCCTCAAGCTCCCAAAGAATCGAAATAGGGCGGCAATAGCCAAGGCGGAGAAGAAGGCGCAGATGATTGCCCAGGAGCTCATGACCGGGGTTGAGTTCGGCACTCTGGCCAAGAAATACTCCCAAGACCCGCTCCGAGACAACGGAGGGGACCTGGGTTGGATGACTTTCAGGGACATGCGTTCGGAGTGGCAGAAAATGGTCCGACGCATGAAAAAAGGGCAGGTTCTGGGTCCGATCAAGAGCAGAGAAGCAATCCTGATGTTCTATCTGGATGACGAGAGGGGGCGAAGGGAAAAGAAGGTCCCAATACCCGAAAGAATCAGAAGAAGGCTCGAGGAACAGCAGAAGAAGCTGTACGAACAGCAAATGGAGGCACGTCAAAGGCGTCGGGAGCCGCCCGAACCTGAGACGGAGACGAGGCCCGAACCCGAGAGCAACTTGTCGGACCGACCCAAGTCAACGGAAGGGGAAGAAAAGGATCCAACGGGCATCCTTTCTCCGGAAGAGATGAAAGAATACAAGAAGGTTCGCAAGAAGGCGCTTTTCATTGTGCGGACCGAGAAGATTCGGGCTCGTATGAAAGAGCTTATTGAGGAGCTCAAGAAGAAATCCATCATCGACGTCAAACTCTAGGCTCCATCGAACCGCAACGGATCTTGACGTGTGGAGGGCGGCCTTTCCCAATGGGAGGTGCTCCTCCCGTCGGTTGATTCAAGAGTCTCTCCGTTCGGTGCCTTTTGCAGAAATCGTTGTGCGGGAGCCGATTTCGCGGACGGCATGAGCCAATCGGATTGCATGTCTTCCCCATACTCCCGGCGGGGTTCCGGCGAGACGAGCGGGTGTATTGCTTTTCGCCGGTTTTCTCTGTACCCGGGATTCGCTACTCTATTTGTCCAAGTCCCGTACCCGCCGAGTTTCCCTGGCGGATTCGTCATGCCGCGGTTGCACGACGGCGGCCTCGAACGGATGTTTTTTCTGCAAGGGAGGACTTTATTCAAGGCGGTACGGTCAGGCCGCATAGGTTCTATTTCCCGTCGGACCAGGGCCCTACCGCGGGAGTCTCATTCCGCCCGGAAAACGTGCTCTTAGAAGGCAACCATGCTCTTCAATTTCTTCGCATCAAGGCTCTCAAAGGATCTTGCGATCGATTTGGGAACCGCCAATACGGTTATCTACGCCCACGGCAAGGGTATTGTCCTGAACGAACCGTCGGTAGTGGCCGTTCGAAAAAAGGATCGCCGGAGTTCAGAGGTCTGGATCGGTGAAGACGCCAAGAAGATGATCGGCCGCGTTCCGGGATCCATTGAGGTCTTTCGTCCGCTCCGAGAAGGCGTCATTGCCAATTTCGAGATGGCCAGCTTGATGCTGAAGTTCTTCATTCAGAAAGTCCATAATCGAAAAGCCTTTGTCAGACCGCGAGTGATCATCTCGGTTCCGTCCGGTGTCACGCCGGTGGAACGACGGGCTGTTCGTGACTCCACCCTGAATGCCGGAGCACAGGAAGTCTTCCTCGTTGAGGAGGCCATGGCGGCCGCCATGGGTGCGGGGCTTCCGGTCACGGAGCCCATGAGCAACATGATTGTGGATATCGGCGGCGGCACGACCGAGGTGGCGATTATTTCGCTCACCGGAGTGGTGTACAGCAACTCCAGCAAAATAGCGGGCGACACCCTGGACAGCGACATTCTCACTTTCATACGAAAAAACTATAGTATCCTCATCGGCCTATCCACCGCGGAACAGATAAAGATGATGGTCGGGCGAGCCTATCTCGACGATGAAGTGGAAGAAGTTGACATCAAGGGACGGGATCTCATGGATGGAATCCCTAAGACGATTACGATCAACTCCAACGACATAACGCTTGCCATCATGGACTCGGTGAATTCGATTGTGGAAAGCGTCAAATCCGCGTTGGAAGGGTGCCCGCCGGAACTGGCCGCGGACATCATAGACACGGGAATCGTACTGACCGGGGGGGGAGCACTCCTCAAGAATCTCGACATCCGAATCCGCCGAGAGATCGGAGTCCCGGTGATCGTGCCCGAGGATCCGCTCACGACCGTCGCTCGTGGAGCCGGTATGATGCTGGAAGACATCGACCTTTTCAGAGAGATCGCAAGTACGTGAATGATGTTCCTGGGGTGCTGCCGCGCTATACCCCCCTTAGTCCCCGCGTCAACGGGGGGAGGCAGGATTACCCCGCGGAACGCGGGATGCTTGCCCTGGGCACCCACAGGGAGACTGTCTCAAAATTCCGAAGAACCGGCAAAATCGTGCCACGATGAAGTGGAGCCCAAGACAAATCCCCCCTGCCCCCCTTTGCCAAAGGGGGGTAAGAGCCGCTTCCCCCCTTAGGAAAAGGGGGGTTAGGGGGGATTTGTTCCTACATGCGGTAGAGTCGTGCCACGATTTTCGATACGCCGACAGTTGTGAGACACTTTCCAGGGGGGTGCCCCTACAAGTCCCTTCTCGTTCCCAGGCTCCTGCCTGGGAATGCCTATCCGCCGGGCTCTGCCCGGTCTTCGGCTCGGAGTCCCGGGGGCTTTCATGGTCGGTTGTGATCGCCGCGATCGTGGGGGTTTAGGCCATAGAACACTCAGGCTGAGCCATAATCGTGCCGTGGGGCGGGAAGGACGAGAAGTCAAAAGGCAAGACCCGATCCCAGGGCCACTGCAACAATGAGTCCTGAAACAAAAAGTACCTTATATTTTGATTCTTCCATTCCCAATAGGTAGTCCATTGCGCCGAGCAAAGGAATAAGGTAGAATGCGAATCCTAGAGATCTGCAAATCGTAGAAGGAAGAGCCTGTACCACACGACTGAGCAGGAATGTGAAGACTTCAGTTGTGCATACCAAGACCAGGAAGGCACAAGAGAACCCCAAGACCAAGCCTGCCGCGAGATGCAGGCAAACGATGCCGGCTTCCCCTCCCTTCTGTGATTTCTCGGCACGTTTGGCTATGTACCCAAGACCAAGTCTCAACAGTATGTCGATTTTCTTGCCCACGAAGCACAAAGGCAGCAGGACCAAGAAGGAAAGGAAGACCACTGATGTGAGACTGGTTCCCGTTGCGGACGTAACACCCGCCGATACCGCGGCGGTTGCGATTGCCGCGAGTGTAACGTCGGGTGCTATGAAGCCTCCCACAGGCGGGGTCCTAAGCCAAAGAAATTCGAACAAAAGTCCCGATGCCGTGCCGGCTGTTATGTCTCCCATCATCCACCCCACCAGGGGGGCGGAAACGATGGGACGAGATACCATGACTTGACAGATCTGAAATCTGTCCAGCCACAACAAACCTCCCACAACACTTGCCAAAAGGGACTCATGGCTCATTGCAAAACCCCGAAGAAGATCTTACCCGGAGTTACGCTCTCAGAGCAAGGAATGAGGGTCTCGCAAAACCCTGAACGGTCACGTCGGCCTCGGCCCGACGGGACACATGCCCCTACGGAAAAGACGTTACTGTCCTTAGACGGCCGATCACTCTTCACGGTATTGCACGACGGCAGAATTGCGTCTCATTTCTCGGCAGGCGATCCGTACACGGTCGGACCGCCCCAACAAGAAGCAAGAGCCGCCCCTTTCACTGCACGAATCTCTACGGGGATGCCGAAAAGCAGCGGGTTCGACACCTGCTCACACCTCGACAATGTCAAGAGGGGCTTCAAAAGGAACCGCCTGTATACTGACGTGAACCCCTTCCTTGAGAATCTTTCGAAGAGCGCACAAGTTATCCCCTCCCAGCGACACCGACCGGCTCAGGCACACACTTACCTCGTTGCTGATCACATTACCGAGGTTCAGTTCACTGAATCGGACACCTGCGCGTCTCAATCTGAGGGCATCCACGGGATTGTCAACGATGATCATCCTTCGGACATCCGAACTGCCGTGCCGGCGCAGAAAGGAAGCGATTCCTTCAACACTGTCGATTACGAGGCGTATCGTGTAAGGGACAGCCGACTGAATTATCGTTTTCTGGAGGCAGTCTTGAGCCAGCGAGTCGTTGGCGACTATCAGTTCCTGCGCGCGGGTACGGGGCAACCAGCCTTCCAGGACCTGGCCGTGAACCAGCCGCTCATCCACTCGTACCAAGACTATGGGCATGTTAGTATCTCAGCGGTGGGATAAGAGATGCCTTCAGGCGTCCTCATCACTCGAATCCCTTCTGGACAACCTGTTCCTCAAGACTTCCTCGGCCCGGTAAATATTCTCTTTGCCGGCCTCGGAAGCGAGCTTTGCCAGTGCGGGCAAGTCGTGTTCAGCCCTTGCGTTGATGGCCTTGATCATCATCGGGAGATTCAAACCGGTTACCACTTCCACTTTTCCTTTTTCGAGGAAGGACAGGGAAAGATTGGTCGGAGTCCCACCGAACAGGTCCGTGAGGATAAGAACTCCGTCCCCTCGGCCGACACGCTTGATGGCTTGAGCCAGCTTTTCCCTCACGGAATCCGGGGAATCATCGGGATCGATGGACAGGGCCATAACGGCTTCATCCGAAGTCAATCCGATAAGCTTGCCGGTCTTGATAAATTGCGGACCGAGGTCTCCATGAGTCAATACGAGAATTCCTATCATGGTTCAGCTTCCTGATCCTATCCTTCGGAAGGGAGCGGATATCATCGAGCGGACGTTCCGGCCGTTCTGCAACGTCCGGTCGGTTCGTGTGGACACCGCGCTGATCTGCAGAATCGGTGCCTTTCCAACTCCAACACCCGGCCGGGCTCGCAGGAGACTCCGACCGTTAACCATACAACTCTCTGTGCCTTACCTCCACACCTTTATAGCCTTTTCCTGCCAGTAGTCGTGATATGTGTTCCGCCACGACCACCGACCGGTGACGGCCTCCGGTACACCCTATGGAGATGGTAAGGTACTGTTTTCCCTCTCCCATGTAAAGGGGTAAAAGGAATACTAACATGTCTTCCAGTCGATCGAGAAAATCCTTGGTGGTCTCATGGGAACAGACCCAGTCGGCCACCGCCGTATCCCGTCCGTCCTTGCTCTTCAGTTCCTCCACGAAATATGGGTTCGGCAGAAATCGAACGTCGAACACGATATCGGATTCCATGGGAAGCCCTTTGCCGTACCCGAAGGAGTTGATCACGATCTTCATCACATCGCTTCGGAAGCTCGCAAAGATCTTCCTGACTTCCTCTTTGAGCTGGTGCACGGTCACGTTGGAGGTATCAATTATCCAGTCGGCTCTTTCCCTGATTTCGCGCAGATCTACCCGCTCTCTTCTGATTCCGTCAAGCAAGTTACCCGAGAGGGCCAGTGGATGCTGTCGACGGGTTTCGCTGTACCGCCTGACCAGCACGTCATCCCTGGCTTCGAGAAACAGAATCTCCAGAGGAACGCCTCGCGACTCCAGTGAGTCCAATATCGAAGAGTATTGAGGAAAGAACTTCCTCTGTCTGAGATCGATCACCAATGCCAGCATCCTGAGCTCCGCCCCCCCGGAATCGGTCAGTTCCAGGAGTTTGGGAAGCAGGTCAACCGGCAAATTGTCGATGCAGAAAAAGCCCATATCCTCCAGGGTGTGGGCTGCAGTCGATTTTCCGGAACCTGAAAGTCCCGTTACGATGACGATTTTGTTCTGAGTCAAGGTGCCACCGTTCCATTGTCTCGGAAAAGCCTTGCCAGAAGTTCGACCAAGAGGCCGGGGTCCACTCCGACCGGCACGGGAACCCTCAGGGCGGGCACGTCGTGTTCCAACAGCTGAACCACATACTCTTCAGGAGCCGTACGTCCCGCATCTCTTGCCGGGTCGTATGTGTCAAATTCCGCTATAAGATCAATGCGAGCCGATGGAAGGGTTCCATCGGGAAAGAGGGCCCGCACCCTAAATAAACCCAGACCGCGGACCTCTATCCGGACATCTTCTTCGACCGGTCTTCCGGCAGGCTTGCCGTCCGGTCCTCGAACCACTTCAATCAGATCGTCGGCAACAATATGGCGGCCTCGGCGAAGCAGATTCAGGGCGGCTACGGACTTGCCGGACCCGGAGGGCCCCCTGATGAGAATTCCCACGCCGTCTACAACGACGAGGACGCCTTGAACTTTCAGCGGCTTCATGCCTCAACTACATACCATGGCTTTCCCGCGTGATCAATCGAAGTCCCTGCACGGCTATGACGGTCGGCACAAAATAGTTGACAGCGACGCTGGTATACTATAATAGTGATATTCATATGTTTCAGCACAGTCGGGAGGTCCCATGATTACGACACGGTTGCCTGCAATTCTATTCGCCGCTTTGGTCCTTGCTCTCCCCGCGGTCCGGCCCGCTTCCGCCAATCCCGCCGATCTGGCTGCCCAGGCCAACATATTTATGTACCCCAAGCCCCACAAGATGGCGGACCTGATTCTCCAATCCCCGTCAGGGAAGACCGTCTCCCTGAGTCAATATCGGGGCAGAGTGGTGCTGCTGCACTTCTGGTCCATCAACTGCCCGGCCTGCCGCATGGAAGATCCGCTGCTGCAACAACTCAAACGGTCCTTTGGTCACACCGGACTTGAGATTCTCGCCGTCAACCTGGTCGACCCGCCCGATCAAGTGGCCCGGCACGCGCACGACCGGAGAACTCCCTTTCCCGTGCTCTTTGACGGAGGAAGAGGTTTTGATCTGCAGGTGGTTACCATGGCGGGCAAAAGGACCGCGTTCGTTATAAATCCCAAGAAAGAAGCGATCCTTGAAGTGCCCGGATTCCCAACGACATACATTATAGACACCACCGGCAAGGTGGTCGGGTACAGCGTCGGACCTGCAAGGTGGAATAACGGATCCGTTTTGGCTCTCCTCCGGAATCTCGTCAGGCAGCGGGGTGCGTATCACACCAGTGCCGTCCGGCCGGGTGTCCGCGGACCCTATGCGATGAGCTCGGGTCGAGGCGGGACGATCTCGCCTGCTCCGAACGCGGACCCGAATCATGGCGGGCTTTTGCCGTATTGAACACTCTATGTCCGGCCTCGCGTTTGCGGAGAGGAGCCCGACTTCCCGGCTCCCTGTATTTTGTCCCGAGTGCCGAGAAATTTGCCCGCTCGTTGTCCGATAATGGGATTCACCCACGCCGGTTCAACCTCCATGCGGATGAGCGGGCGTGCTTTCCGGTCGACTCCGCCGGACTGAATCCGTACCATCCCATATGGTTTTCCCTTGACAATCGCTTTCGGCATTGTTACTTGTCTAATTTGAACCTAGGCGCGTAGCTCAGGGGGAGAGCATCACCTTGACGCGGTGAGGGTCTGGGGTTCAAATCCCCACGCGCCTACCATTTCATATATTGTGGAGATTTTTCCACCAGAAGCCGCAGAAAGGCAAGGAGGAAATTCAATTCAATGTTAGCCAACGGGTCCGAGACCCCTTCCAGTCGTATTGATATGAACTCGAGAGCATGAAGCCCTCCATAGAGATCCAAATTCAAGGGAACAACAAATCTTATCCCGCAGGTGTCACCCCCGGTGAAATCCTTAGGGAGACCCCACCTGACAATGGCCGGGAGATTCTCGCGGCAGAACTCAACGGCAAAGCCATAGACCTTTCAGCACCCTTAACGGAGTCCGGCACGCTCGATTTCATACGCGCGTCGTCGCCACGGGGGCTGGAAATCCTTCGCCACTCGACCGCCCATGTAATGGCACAGGCCGTCAAAGAACTCTTTCCTGCCGTGCAGGTCACCATAGGACCCGCCATAGCGGAAGGGTTCTATTATGATTTCGATACTTCTCGGCCATTTACGCCTGAAGACTTGGAGAAGATCGAGAGCCGGATGAAGGAAATCGTCAAGAGTCGGCTCGCCTTCAGACGAATCGAGATGCCGAGGGAAGAAGCAATTCGCTTCTTCGAGGAAAAGGGCGAAAAGTACAAGGTTGAATTGATTAACGGAGTGGATCAAGCCGACGTCAGCCTCTATTCTCAGGGTGAGTTTACGGACTTCTGCAGAGGTCCTCATATTCCTCACGCGGGATTCATTAAGGCCTTCAAGCTTACCAAGGTGGCAGGGGCCTACTGGAGGGGAGACGAACGCAATCCAATGCTTCAACGGGTTTACGGTACGGCGTTCGCCTCGAAGAATGACCTTAAGAACTATCTGGACCTGATCGAAGAAGCCAAGAAGAGAGACCATCGCAAGCTCGGCAAGGAATTGGACCTGTTCTCCATAGTCGATGACGCGGGACCGGGTCTTGTGATATGGCACCCCAAGGGAGCCATGCTCCGCTACCTGGTCGAGGAGTTCGAGCGGCAGGAGCATATCAAGCGCGGGTACCAGATGGTTGTCGGTCCTCAATTGCTCAAGCGCGAGTTGTGGGAAAAGTCGGGACATTTCGATAACTATCGAGAAAACATGTACTTCACCCGTGTAGATGAGATTGACTATGGGATTAAGCCCATGAACTGCCTGTCTCACATGCTCATCTACAAGTCTAAGGTGCGGTCTTATCGAGAACTGCCCCTCCGATACTTCGAGCTCGGGATCGTGCACCGTCACGAGAGAAGCGGGGTACTCCACGGGCTGAGCAGAGTGAGGCAGTTTACGCAAGACGATGCACACATAGTTTGCGCGCCGGACCAACTGAATGACGAGATCGTGGGCATCACCGATTTCGTCAGGTACGTTATGGGCATTTTCGGCTTTGAGTACTCCATCGAGTTGAGCACGCGTCCGGAGAAATCCATCGGCACCGATGAGGATTGGGATCGGGCGACGAACGCTCTGGAAACCGCGCTGAAGGAACAGGACGCCCTTTACGAAATTAATGCAGGAGATGGTGCATTCTACGGTCCCAAGATAGACATCAAACTCACGGACGCCCTGTCCCGATCCTGGCAATGCGCTACCATTCAATGTGACTTCACGTTGCCTGAACGATTCGGGCTGACGTATGTGGATTCGGACGGGGAGAGAAAGCGTCCCGCCATGATCCATCGGGTCATCTTGGGATCAATCGAGCGCTTTCTGGGTGTTCTCATCGAACACTATGCGGGGGCATTTCCCCTGTGGCTTTCCCCGGTTCAGGCCATGATCATGACGATCACCGATCGACAGGATTCTTTCGCCAATGAGGTGGCGGATATACTTAGTGGTGAAGGGGTACGACTCGAGACGGACCTGAGGAATGAAAAGATCGGGTTCAAGATCAGGGAGGCACGATCCCAAAAGATTCCGTACATGATCATTCTTGGAGACAAGGAGGTTGAGGGTCGTACCGTGGCCGTTCGCAAGAGGGGAGAGGATGGGACGAGAGTTGTCGCGATTGAGGAGTTTCTGTCTCAATTCCGGGATGAAGTTACCAAACGTTCATGACAGATCGGACTCATGGTCTCATGAGTCCAGGCTTTAAGGGGGCTTTTTTCATGAGAGGAAGACCAAGAGGTCCCGTAACTGCGGAACCCAAGGTCAGGGTGAACCAGAGGATTCGGGCGGCAAAGGCGCGTGTCATAGCGCCTGATGGTGAACAACTGGGAATTTTGGATGTTCCCGAAGCACTGAGAAGGGCCGGAGAGTTCGGCCTTGATCTTGTCGAAGTCGCCCCGAATAGCGATCCGCCGGTCTGCAAGATTATGGACTACGGGAAGTTCCGGTATGAAGAGAGTAAGAAAGAGCACGAGCGCAAGAAGAAGCAGGCCACCGTCGTCCTAAAAGAGGTCAAACTCAGGCCCAAAACGGAGGATCACGATCTGGAATACAAAGTGAAGAGGCTCAAACGCTTCATCGGTGAGAATTGCAAGGTGAAGGTAACGGTCATGTTCCGAGGCCGTGAGATTACGCATCCCGATCAGGCCCGTAAGCTGCTCGAAAAAGTTCTGTCTCTTGTGGCCGACGAAGCGCAGGTTGAGCAATCCCCGAAATTCGAGGGGAGAAGCATGACCATGATCCTCTCCCCTAACCAGTGACCTCCGTATGCGGCAACGGGTCGGACGGGTCGCCGTCAACCGATACGGCTTCCGCGCTCAAGTTGCATCGACTTCGCTCATCAGGACTGGTTGACGGAACGACGTGCGTTCACCTGAAATGCCTGCCTATGGTTCGTTTGACAAGACGCCCGGGAGCCCGCAACCTAAGTTCGCATTTGCCGCGTCGACCCCGTACGGGCGGCGAGGGAGGCAAACATCCTGCAACCCTCCGAATGCAGTTCCGTAAAGTTGCAGGGATTTCCTACGGATTCCTTCTCGAAATACGAGTAGATCCAACGTTGGATGTACGAGACGGTTGCCAAGAGTGAGCCGATGTGAGACCCTGAATGAGTGGAACAGCTCCGTGCCTGCGAACGAGAAGATGATGACGGAAAAAAGAAGATTTACCCGCACTCCGTTCGAGACGGAAATTCGCGTGATAAGCGATGACCGCATGGTGATTTCGAATCATCTTAGGGACATCAGCCTCGGCGGGGCCTACCTCCATGTTGAGAAGCCTCTCGCCAAAGGGAAGTTGTGTATTCTGGGCATTGATCTCATTGGCCCTCGGAGCCTCCTCAGAGTGGAAATCGAAGGCGAAGTCGCCCGCGTCGATGACGAAGGGATGGCCGTGAAATTCACTCGAATTGACGTCGATAGTCTTGTGCACCTGCGACATTTGATCAAAGTTCATTCTCAGGATCCCGAGACAATAGACTGCGAATTCGAAAGCAACTTCCTTGACAAAGACGACTCTCGTTAGTCACTGATACCATTACACTTACGGCGACGTGAAACTCGATCCCTAGTGCGGCATTTCATAAGTTCGGTCACACATTTTCGCCTCGCTGCCATGTTGGGTACCGGCAAGAACAGTATCCGGGCACGGAGCCCCGGGCTCCGAAAAACCGTCACGAAGATCAGTCTTGAACGTGGGGCGGGCGTCCCAGACCGAGTGGAACATAGACGGATTCAACGTTTCAAATCCGTCGTACACGAAAGCCCGCCTCTGATCCCTGCGTCAACGGGGGGAAGTTCTCCCTCCCTCAGTGGGACGGGTATCTTGCCCGTCATCGACAGGCGAAACGCCTGTCCCACTGAGAGGACCGGGGAGGAGTCCCTGCATTCGTCACGTAATTCGCCCGGTAGTGCACTCAGTCTCAAATTTCGCATCAGTGATATCACGCCGACCCGACGCGCTCGGCACTCAAGCGCGAATATGCCCCTGGGGCTTGTTGTTCCGGAGAATTGTTCAGTGGATAATCCCGAGTGTAATCCCATCACGCTGGAAGTGTTCGGCAACCTGTTTTCGTCCATCGCGGAAGAGATGGGCACCGCGCTGTGCCGTGCGGCCTTGAGTCCCAACATCAAGGAAAGAAGAGACTTTTCCTGCCTGGTCTGTGATGAGGGAGGCGAACTGGTCGCTCAGGCGGCCCATATTCCCGTTCACTTGGGAAGTGCCCCACTGTCGGTGAGGGAGGCCCTTTCGGCTACGGCCTTGAACCCTGGAGATATCGTCGTCCTCAACGATCCGTTCAAAGGCGGAACCCACCTCCCGGACTTGACGATGGTCGCACCGGTCTTCCTCGATCACGCGGGTCGGGCTGCCTCGTTCTACGTCGCGAACCGTGCGCATCACGCAGACGTCGGAGGGATGGCTGCCGGCTCGATGCCCGTGTCCGACGAGATCTTTCAGGAAGGACTCATTATTCCTCCCTTACGTCTCGTGAAACAAGGGAAGATGGACCGGGACATTCTTGCGTTGATTCTCCGGAACGTCAGGACCCCTCTTGAGCGTGAGGGTGACCTTCAAGCCCAAATCGCATCCCTGAACATCGGGATTAGGCGACTCATCGAGACCGGCCGCCGCTATGACACGGCGACGATGCGTTTTTATGCCGAGGCACTCAAGGATCGTTCGGAGAAGATGCTCAGAGCCGCGCTCTCTTCCATCCCCGACGGCGATTACGAGGCCGAAGACTTTCTCGATGACGACGGCTTCAGCGATGCACCCATACCGATTCGTGTCGTCGTGAGGATTCGGGGTGACGGTGCAGAAACGGATTTCTCCGGGAGTGCTTCCCAGGTAAAGGGAAACCTCAATGCGGTACTGGCAATCACCATCTCGGCCGTGCTCTATGTCTTTAGGTTGATTGTTCCCGAGGATATCCCCGCCAACTCCGGAACGTTGCGGCCGCTGAAAATTCATGCACCTCAGGGATCCATCCTCAACGCGCTGCCGCCGGCAGCGGTGGCCGGCGGGAATGTGGAGACCTCCCAGCGCGTGGTGGATGTGCTTCTTGCAGCATTGGCAATGGCAATTCCCCACCGCATCCCCGCCGCTTCTCAGGGGACCATGAACAACCTCACCATAGGAACAGCGCACCCCGACCCGGCTTTGTCCTTCGCATATTATGAAACCACGGGGGGCGGAGCGGGAGCAGGCCCCTTAGGTCCGGGCGCGTCGGGAATTCATACTCATATGACCAACACGATGAACACCCCCATCGAGGCCCTTGAGGCCGGTTACCCGCTACTCGTGGAGAAGTTCCGCCTCCGCAGCGGTTCAGGCGGCCGCGGTAAACACCCCGGCGGAGAAGGTGTTTGCAGAGATATTCGAATCCTCAGACCGGCAAAGGCGGCCCTGATAACCGAGCGACGGAAGATTCCTCCGTATGGATTGGCCGGGGGGGCTCCGGGAAAGACCGGAAAAAACATGCTTATACGCGCCGACGGCTCTGAAATGGAGCTCCCTTCCAAAGCCGCATTTCACGTCGAACCCGGGGACGTGATTTCCATTTGCACTCCCGGCGGCGGCGGATGGGGCGTCGCATCGGGCGAGGAAGACTGACTCATGTGGTCCCGACAAGGAACACGAATCTTCTCACCGAACTTCTCAAGCCTCCCCCCCCCCCCTTTCCATCATCAGGGAGCCTTCAGCCAAATGAAGTCTAACGACAGGTAAGGACTTTCATGATTCGTTGCGGCTTGTCGGCAACTCCAAGCCATGGAGGTTCATATGAACCGTGTGCGGTTCCTCGAATGTTCCTCGCCGGAAATCCTTCCCGGCTGCCCGGTGATCCTGGGGTGCCCCCTCGATATGACGAGTACGTATCGCTCCGGTACGGGCAAGGCTCCGCGTGCCGTACGCACGGCCTCAGATTCCATCGAGTCATACTCTCCATTGCTGGACCGGGATCTTGCGGACTATCACATTGCGGATCCGGGGGACGTCGAATTTGCAGACAAACCGCTTGAGGACGCGTTGAGCGAAATCGAGGCGAATGTTTCAGACATCGTTCGTCAGGGGGGACTTCCCCTGTGCCTGGGGGGAGAGCATACGATCACGCTTCCCATTGTGCGAGCATTGCGGCATTTCTACGGCGACTTCATGGTGTTACACCTTGACGCTCATTCCGATCTCAGGACTTCATACGAGGGAAGCACCATCAATCACGCTACGGTAATACGGCATGTGGCCGATCTGATTGGACCGGAAAGGCTGATACAGATGGGAATCCGTTCCGGAACCGGAGAAGAGTTTTCCTGGATGAGACGGCATGCCACCATGATGCAGTGGGACTCGAGCGGTGAGCAGATCCTTCTTCGGCGTATTGGCGGTTTGCCCGTATATGTGAGTCTTGACCTGGATGTTCTCGATCCGGCATGCTTCCCCGCTACGGGCAATCCCGAAGCAGGCGGATGGTCTTACCGCGACTTGGAACGCCTCTTTCGTACGCTTGAATCCGTGACCTTGGTGGGTGCGGATGTGGTGGAACTCAATCCCGGTCTGGATTTTACCGAGGTCGGGGCGATTACCGCGGCCAAGATCGTTCGAGAGTTGCTGCTTTTGTTCTGCCGTTTCGGTCAACATTCCCGACAAGGGCCGCCATTCGTTGGTACTTGAAGTTGACACGCAACAATTCGGCTGATAGGTTGAAAATTATGCAGCAAACCCCGAGAGCATTCGCATGAAGATGTCCCGCAACAGAGTCGGCAACGGTATCGTATTAGTTTTGCTAAGCTTATGTCTCTCCACAAGCGCACTGACCATCCAAGCCTTTGGTCAATCAGCAGTAAGAAGAGTGGCCCATGGGGGGTGTCCGGACCTGATCGACTTGATCAAGGAGCTGAAGCCGGCGGTCGTCAATATATCCATTGAACGGCACATTCTCCAAAATAGCTCGGCGAGCCTCCCACCACTGTTCAGGACTCGACCGGGCCGGATTGACAACAGGACCGAAGGTGGAGACAGATTCCAAACCGACAGTCTGGGCAGCGGATTTTTCTGCGATTCGGACGGTCACATCGTCACCAACGCGCATGTGGTGGAAGGCGCGGCCAAGATACTCGTAACGCTGTCATCCGGGAAGGTGGTCCTGGCAAAGACCGTTGCGGTCCATCCGGATGTGGACCTTGCTCTCCTCAAGATCAAGCCTCCGTACCGCTTGGAAAAAGTTCAGCTGGGTGATTCGTCCAAAGTGCAGGTAGGCGAATGGGTCCTTGCAGTGGGAAATCCCTTCGGCCTCGGTCGATCGGTGACGGTCGGTATAGTGAGCGGTAAAGGGCGGTTCCTGGGACTCGGCCCCCACGACAATTTCATTCAGACGGATGCGTCCATAAACCCGGGGAATTCCGGAGGCCCGTTGTTCAACATGGCTGGTGAAGTCGTGGGAGTGAACACGGCGATCATTGCCGCGGGGAGGGGAATCGGGTTTTCCATACCTTCAAACTATATAAAGGAACTCAAGGCTCTCGCGCGTCGTCCCCCCCGGATGAGTCGCGGCTGGTTGGGTATCTATGTGGACGATGTAAGCGCGGAGAAATGGCAAACGCTTGGTGCCGGCCCCGTGCGGGGAACCGTGGTGGATGAAGTTCTCAATTCGACCCCCGCGTCCGTGTCCGGCATCCGGAAGGGCGACCTCATTTTGAACGCGAACGGGGAGCAGATCAGAAACGGGCGTCACCTGTCGAGAATAGTCGCGGGGACCAAGCCGGGCGACCTGCTCCGTATCACGGTCCTTAGAAGCGGTAAGACGCACGGCATTGACGTGAAGATCGGAAAGTCTCCCGATTGAACGATTAAGACGTCCGTCGTTTTCATCCTACAAGGTACGCGCTCATCAACACGACATGCTAAGGCGGTTTTCGCGGACCGTGCAACTCCTTTCTTGACATCCGCCCCTCCTCTGTCTTATCATTTAGTCTTATACTGAAAGGCGGCTTAGCCAAGTGGTAAGGCGACGGTCTGCAAAACCGTTATTCGGCGGTTCAAATCCGCCAGCCGCCTCCACGAAGGAATTCCAAATGGGTCGACCGCCGGCGCGTGTCGGCCCATTGTCGTTCTGAACCGCGGCGCATCCCCGTGCGAGTTGATCCGGCGTATGGAACTCATGGCAAGTGTCGGAAAGAATGACCGATATTTCGAGTCCGGTTCCCGGATTTTGAAAGGACAAACCCCCTAAATCCCCATAGGCGCTAATATAAGCGGTTTGGTTACTCCGGCGGCCCTCTTCCCCGGCTTGTACATTTAGCCGCGGCTGCAGGGGCTTGGAAGCCTTAACGTCCCGGAGGGACAGTGTGACGGCAGACCTGTTTTGAAGGCCGATTTGAAAGAGTTCCTGCGCTGATTAAGCGCCTATGCCCTAAATCCCCCATTGCAAAGGGAGGCTGGGGGGATTTGCCTGGGAACGACAGACACACCTGAATTTCGGACAACATTTGTGGCAATTGACATAACGACGGGTAAGGGCTTTCATGCTTCGCCGTGCCTTTGCAGACATGAATGTTGGAATGAACACGTGGGCGGAATAACTGGGCTCTACTTCCCCGGGGTGGCGGGGGCACATTGCCCCGGCGTAACCGGCGGCGGCGATTGCGGGGGGATTGTGACGCGGAATCCGCGTTCGGCTAGAGTTCTATGGTCGGTCCGACCTCATCCTGGTAGGCGCAGAAAATTTTTCCACGCTGTGCAAGGAACTCCCGGAGCGACGACCGAGCGCAATCCAGGGCTAAGTCGGCACTATTGTTCGTCTCGGACATGTGAGCGAGTATCACGGCCTGCAGTTCGTCCGATACGATTCGTTGAAGCAGTTGAGCGCTCTCCGGATTGGAAAGGTGCCCCAATCGACTCCGGACACGTTGCTTGAGTTCCCACGGATACGGGCCGTCACGCAACATCTTGGGATCGTGGTTGCTTTCCAGAACCACGAGATGCAGGCCGGTCAAGAGACTCGTAACCAACCCGGTTGCGGTTCCCAAGTCCGTGGCGATCCCTATCTTCGCGTTACCGCGGGAGATCCGGAACCCCACGGGGTCCACGCAATCATGGGGCACGGAAAAAGGGTGAATGCGGAACCCGCTGATTTCAAAAATCTTTCCGGTTTCAAAGATCTCCAGTTTGTGGACTTTTCCCAGAGTCTTTTCAACAGCGGTCCAGGTTCGCCTATTGATGTAAACAGGAAGCTTGAACCTTCTCGAGAGGACTCCAACCCCTTTGATATGATCGGAATGCTCGTGGGAAACGAGGATTCCCTTGAGCGATCCGGGGTCCATTCCCGCGTCTTCCAATCTCTTGCTTATCTGTTTGCCCGAAAGTCCTGCATCGACGAGAATCCCAGAGCCGTTGGCCCTAACCAGGAATGAGTTGCCCGCACTACCGCTGGCAAGTGGAGTGAGTTTCATTTGGAGCACCCGTCAGTGAAGTCATTTGGGCCGGGACACTATCGTCACGGTTACTGTGTGTCAAGAAAATTCCGGCCGGCGGTGCAAGCATGTCATTGGGAGCAGCGGAGTCCCCCGGGCCGGCAATCTCGTTCCCGACGCGCTGAAACTGCTTCGCTACGCTTGTAAGAACAATCACCTCTACGATGTTACCCGGGTGAAAACAAAAGCCGGCCCGTAGCCATCCGTTCATGTTCGCGGGAAGACTGAACGCTCGCCCCCGTCCCGTAGAATCATCCGAATCCCAGAAGCTTGCCCACAGCCAGTCCTGCGAGAACCAGGCATACGATCCATGCCTGGACGAGCGGACCCGTTTTGGAGGGTGGATCGGACAAGATCTGCACCGCTCCGTCGGCAACCTTTCCCGTCGGCACATGCTCCAACACTCGACTTACCAATTCCGAAAACGAGCGAATCGTATTGGTGATAAGAACCGGACGTCCATGATCCCCCAGAAGGATCAAGAACACTTTACTACCGGATCGTACTGCGTCCAACGACTGAATTTCCGACCATTCCAAACTAACCGACCTCAGGAGTTTCGAGATGGTGATCCCTTTTTCATCGATCACAATTTTTCTTGCCAATATCTCTGCACCCAGGTAGAAGAAAGGCGCGAGGAGCAAGAGCAGCAGGAATCCCCGCTTGACCGGACCTTCCAGGCACAGCAGCAAAAAGCCGAAGATCATGGCGAGTGCCGTGGGAGGAATGAGTCGGGGATCCACACGGTAACCGAAATACTTCATCTCTTTGTTCCTTCCTACCGGCCTTCACTTGTGACAACGCGAGGTGTATGATATCATTAATGGCTTCTGTGGCGGAGACTTTTTCGGAAACTCCTGCAACACAACACGGGGAGGTCCTCCCATGGCGATAATTAGGCCCGTTCGATTAACCGCGTTACCCTTCATTCTCGTTGGACTCGCGCTCCTTGTCGGTCTGTTCTTCAGCAGCAATGTCGGCGCTAAGTCCCCAGACTACAAGCAATTACGTCTCTTCCGAGATGTTATGGGTATCGTCCAGAAGAATTATGTGAAAGAGGTCACGGACAAGGAACTGATTCAAGGCGCCATCAACGGCATGTTGCAGTCCTTGGACCCTCATTCGTCGTTTCTCACCGAGGACCTGTTCAAGGAACTTCAAGACGAAACAAAGGGAGAGTTCGGCGGGCTCGGTATAGAGATCACCCTCGAAAACGGCGTGCTTACCATCGTATCGCCCATAGAGGACACCCCCGCGTACCGGATGGGTCTTAAACCCGGAGACAAGATCGTCAAGATTAACGGCGAGTCGACCAAGAACATTTCGCTTCTCCAAGCGGTGAAGAAGATGAGGGGCCCCAAGGGGACCAACGTAACCATAACCGTAATGCGGGAAGGATTTCGCAAGTTCAGGGATTTCACGATCACCCGGGACATCATTCACGTCAAGTCGGTCAAGAAACAGGCTTTTGAGGAGGGCTATCCTTACGTAAGGGTGGTGAGTTTCCAGGACAACACCGACGCGGACCTCAAGAAGGCCATCAAAGAGTTGTCCGGCGACAATCCGATAAAAGGCATAATCCTGGACCTGCGCAGTAATCCCGGAGGCCTGCTGGATCAGGCGGTGAAGGTGGCCAATCTCTTCATTGATAAGGGCTTGATCGTCTACACGGACGGCCGTGTAAAGGACCAGCGCATGGAGTTTCGGGCCACGACGACCGGTAAGCACTACGACTTCAAGACGGCCGTTCTCATTAACGGAGGAAGCGCAAGCGCTTCGGAAATCGTTGCCGGAGCCATGCAAGACAATGATCGAGCGGTTATTTTCGGAACCAAATCGTTCGGGAAGGCATCCGTCCAGACGATCATCCCACTGGACAACGGATCGGGACTCAGACTCACAACTGCCTACTACTACACTCCCAAAGGGCGGCACATTCAGAAGAAGGGTATACAGCCCGATGTGGATTTGAAGAAGGAAGTCCAGAAACAGGAAGAAGAGGAACTGGAAGAGGAACTGAAAAACAAGGACAAAAAGTCCCCAAAAAAAAGTAGGTTCCGCCCGGAGAGCAAAGAAGATCTCTTGAAGGATCCGGTTGTCCATGCCGCATTGGAATGGCTCAAGTCCGACAAGACGGTAAAGGAGTTCAAGCGGGAACAGAAAAAGAAGGCCGTAGTTCCCGAAACCGCGTTTAACGACCCCGGGAGGTAATGCCTCCGGACATTCCTATATTGGCTCGCCGGCGCGGGGCTGTTACCGGGCTGCTCCATCAGGACCGCAGGCGTTGACGCCCTGCCGGCGGCGGACCTTGAGAAGTCCCCCGTACACGGGACTTGAACCCGTGGATCGGAAGCCGAAAATAGGCCGGTCTATTTCGTGACCTACCGGAAGTCCTTTTCGCTAGACGAACCGCATCTTGATCGAATCAATGTATTCCGGAAGGCCGCCGGGGTTCTCCGACTCGATTTGCAGCTTCGCCGCCTCCAGACGTGCTCGAACCCCAGGCTGACGAAAATCGTCCAAGCTCCCCAGCGCTCCGCCTCGTCTCCCGAGTTGAAAGAGGAGACGGTCATCATCGGCCAAGTTCAAGTAGTCGTCGATGACCGCGAGCATGCGCTTCTTGTCTCCCGGCAGTTTCCCTGCTACTTCCTCCAGGAGATTGAGAATGTGATCGCTCACGATGGTCGTGGTTATGCCGTCAAGATTCTCGATGAGCAACCTTATTTCACGCACCATTTCATCTTCCGATGGGGGCTCGAAACTACCCTCTTGTACCATGTTCACGAGATCCGACCGGCGGCGGATATAAAGTGACCGAAGCCTGACGTACTCGGGATTAATCGCGTTTACCACTCTCGCCGATTCCAGCGAGTGCTCCCGGGACATTTCCACGCCGCCGATGCCCGGCATAATGTACAGGCACAGGGAAACTCCCGCTGCAACCACCTTCCTTCCGCCGTCGATGAGATGCTGAGCCTTGGATCCTTTATTGATCATTTTCAGGACCCTATCGGACCCTGATTCCATGCCTACATGTAGCCGCCCGAGCCCGGCCTCTTTTAGTCGCATGTACTCTTCAACCGATTTTCCTTTGAGTGTCAGAGCCCGTGCATAGGACGTTATCCGATGAACGCCGGGGAACGTCTGTCGAATGTGGTTCACGATTTGGAGCAGGGTATCGGTGGAAAGCATGAGCGAATTCGCATCCTGCAGGAATACGGTATCCCCGCCGGAAGCCAGCCAAAGGGCCACGGAACGAAACGAATCGGGGAGACTCGGGTCACGGACCACACGCGTGAGAACCCGCTGAGTCAAGACTCCTCCGTCGCCGAGTTCCCATGACATTTCCTTGATACGGTCGGAAACCGCCTTGGCCGCGTCAACGTCGGCCTTAATCTCTTCAATGGATCGGCGGGAAAACTTCTTCCCCGTGTAGGTACCGCAGAACGCGCACCGATTCCAGGGACAATTCCTGGTGACGCGAATCAAGAGGCTGCCCGCTTCACTTGGAGGGCGAATTGGTCCTTGTTCGAAAGTAAGTGCTTGGTCCATAGTCTTCTTCTTCTCCAAAATCTGAATTCCCACGTCATGTTTTGCGATCATAGAGGTTTGCTCGTGGATGCCATTCATGGTAAGCTGAACTCAATGTTTTAACAACCATAATATAGACGTGCGCCCGCAATGAGGGAATACCATTGAAAAGTCTTCTCTTGAGAAAATCCATCCTTGTGGTTTTATTGTATTCCCTTGTAGCCGGCTGGGTTGCGACAACGCCGAGCGCCGGTCGAGGTCAGCAGCCCAAAGCGGTACAGATCGTAGCCCCGGACGGACAGCTAATCAAGATATATAGTGAACCTTCCCGGTCGTCCGAGATGCTGGATGTCGCATTGAATGGAGCCATCCACGAGGTGTTGGGGACAAAGGACGATTTTGTTGCAATTAATCTTCCGGACGCCGGTGTCACCGGCTATGTCCTCAAAGAATACACCCGCCCTTGGGAAGTCCCGAAAGAAAAGGGGCTCTTGTCCTCTACGGTAGTAATACTGCTCCTTGCTGTTGCGGCAATCCTGGGTGTCGCCGGCATTGTCGTCTTCATCACCAGGGCAAGGAAAGCCAAGGTTGCTGAAGCGCGGGCCGTTTCCATTCCCGCGTCCATCAAGCGCGCGGAAGAACTCTACCGAGAGGGTGACTACTCGGGCGCACTCAGGGAATTCAAGAGTTTTGTGGACCTTCACGGGGGTGAAGTTCGCAATCCCGATGTGTACCGACGGCTGAGCGTATGCTATCACGGGCTGGGGGAATTTCGGGAAGCAGCAAAGGCGTGGGAAAAGATGAGGTCGCTGGGAGGCCTCCGCGACAGGGAGGATCACACTCTCGGAGCTTCCCTTATGATGGCGCTTGGAAAAGAGGCCGAGGCCGCACTCATTTATGAAGAACTCCTTGAGAACGAGGACGATCACGGCACAAGAATGGAAATCCATTCCAGACTGTTCCACACCTATCGACGACTAAAAGAACCGGCCAAGCTCCTGACTCATGCTATGGAACTCATCGAATCCTCCGGCGGGGAAACCGTTTTTAACGATACGCTGGGTTATCTGGTGAGCGAAGGTCACACTGATGTGGCCGTTGAATCAAATAACAAGACTCTTATCAAGGCGATTTGCGAGGAACTCCTCGAAATGAAGGCCATGACCCCTGAGGCATCAAGGGTATATCTGAAAGCTCTCGAATACGACCGCACCGACAAACGTCTTCACACGATCCTTTCGCAGATCTACAGCGACGCCGGCGACTATCGAAAGGCCGTTAGCGAACTCATCATTCTCAATCAGCTTGATAAGGGCCAATCCGATGAATATATGGCGCAAGCCGCACGGATCTACGTAGAGAACTCCAAGGTTCACGAAGCCCTTGCCGAAGGCAACCCCATAGTCGTCAAGAAGATCGCGCAGATTTATCTGGCCCGCTCCGAGGTGAATCCCGACGCTGTGGCAGTGTACGAAAAAGTCCTTGAATTCCAGCCTAAGGCCGTGGGAATAAACAAAATGCTGAGCACGGTCTACCTCACCAAGGGCGATTTGGAAGCGTACATGGAGCGGCTGCGCGTACTCCATGAGATAGACGGCAGAAACCATGATTATCTTTCGGATCTTGCGCGTTGCATCGTCGACAATGATCTTGTGGAGGAAACCATCCGTGAGGGTAACAGGGACCTCAACTCGAGAATCCTGAGACAACTCATAAGGCAAGGATCCTCGGACGATCAATCTGTGGCTCTTTTCGAAAAGCTCTCCAGAATCGAACCCAATAACTCTCCTCTACGAGGTGCTCTGGTGCATGCTTATGGCCGGCGGGGAGAGTACGAAAAGCAAATGAATCATATGCTGGCACTGATACTCCTCAAACCGGAAGACAAGGAACTCCTGCAGAAGGCGACCGACCTCGCTGTCAAGCAAAATCTCTTGAACAGGATTGCGGAGAGCGGCGGCAATAAGATTCTCCACCTGACGGCCCTGAAACTTGTCAAGAACAAGGTAGACAATCCGGAAGCTCGAGACATTCTGGACAAGGCGGCCCGGCTCAATCCCGGCGATTCGGTCATCGGCAATTATCTGAAGGATCTCAAACCCGTCCGATCTCAGGCTCCCCCCTCCTCGTCTCCGCCGAAACCGCCCGTGACGAAGCCGGCGGCACCCAAACCCAAGCCGGTAGCCGCTCGACCCGCGACGCCTGCGGCCGGCACTAGACAACCCCGCCCCGCTAGGGCCCCGAGTAAGGACAAGAGTAGGCCCAAGAACAATGAATCGCGTTCTCGCCCGGCTTCGGCCGGCGAAAAGCGTCCGTCGTCGCCACGGCCTTCTGCTCGTAAGCCGTTGATACTTCCTGAAGAAGCCCCTTCTCATGATTCAGCGGAAGAGCGGGGTTCAGGCAAGCCGGCGGCGGTTCCTCCCCGAGACCGCGGAAAATCCGCGACCTCGCGTCAGGGGGCTCCCGAAACCGCATCCAGAGAATCGCCTCAATCAATCAAACCTCGCCCCGCTCCCCAATCGCCAAGACAGAAGCCCAAAACGGAGTCTTCCAAACATGTCCATCAGTATGTGGACCTCACCAGCAGCGACATTTCCTTCGACGAAAAGGCCGTAACCACCTTTGTTTCGGGCTATGCCAAGAGTCTTGCCGCGCAGTACAAACGGGAAGAACTTTTCCTCCCCGGTACCGGCGGATTCGCATACAAGGAGTTGGAGAAGCTCTTCACCGACGGATGGGGGGACTTCCATGTAGGGGTGGAGGTCAATACGGGCCGAACCGTTCTGATCCGCGTGTTTCGCAAGACGCTCCTGGAGTTTCCGATCATAAAGGATTTCGTACGGCAGGTAAGCGAACTTGGGTTCAACATCGTTCACGAAAACGTGTTGCCCGTCCAGGAGGCCGTGGCCGGACCCGGTGGTGCAAACGGTCTCATCCATCCCCCTTACCCCGCCAACCTCGAAATGATTATGAATTCGGGCAAGCCGATTGAACTCGCCAAGTCTCTCGAAATCTTCGGCAAGATCTTAGAAAGTCTGAGCTACGCTCACAGTTTCAAAGGCCTGGATGGAAGGTTGAGGAGGACCTTTCATCTTCATCTTCACCCGAGCCTGATATTGGTCAGTAGTGACCTGTCGGAATGCAGAATTGCCAATCTCGGGTACACCCAAATTTTCCGGAATCTGACGAGAGCCGGGAGGCCACGTTGGCAGGAGCCGGGAATGAACCCCGCCACCATGCCTCCCGAGTTTTTTCGATCGAGGTCGGTAGGCATTCGGGAGAGATCATCCGAGGTGTATTCTTTGGGAGCACTGTTGAATTTCATGGTCACCGGAGAATTCCCCTTCGAGGGTCCGAGCTTCGATGATTTCAAATTTCAACACACCCGCATCATAGCCACCCCGCCACGTCTTGCGAATCCTGCGCTGCCCGGCTGGCTGGATAAGATAATTCTTGGCTGCCTGGAAAAGGATCCGGAAAATCGCTGGGAAAGCGTATCCGAGTTGCAGAGGAAGTTCAAGGAAGGATTGCGGAGCGGAATTTCCGATTGATATTCACGCTCGTATATGGTTCGGTCGGGCACGACATTGAACGAGTCTTATTTGCGCACCGGTTGAATCTTCTCTGTGCTAAACCGCTACGGCCTTCTTGAAAGATGACTCGAGGTTTCGATCAAACTGATGCTCAGTATCCGGCTCGGCCTCTATGTAACGGGATAAAATGCTGCAGTGCTCACACGGATTGTACGCGGACTCGTGTCTGTAAACCTTCCCGCCGCCGCGGGTCGACATCTGAATCTTGAGATCCTTAATGTCGTTATACATCCTAAGACAGTGACGGATACTCCACCTACCCTTGAACACTCGGCACGTCACTGCGTGCGTGTCCAGCCATGCTTTTTGGTCACTCTTCATGGCGATCTCTCTCTTCCACTGGAACACACATCCAGAGCGGCATGTTACGCCATTTTTGGAAATGATATGGAAATCCCTTAACCCTGTTTTATTATACCGGACACTTTGTCTTGGGAAATGTTCCTGCTACGATGGGGAGAGGTGACCTTTTCTCCCTATCGCCGGGAAATAGAGATTGACTGATGTTCTGATTAATGCTAAGTTTTTTGCTTAGAGGTATGGATAAGACGTGGTACGAGGAAAAAACCACTACATAGTGCGGACAAAGGGTCCGCGCTTAGGCGTCACATCCAGGATGGCCGTCCTCGCAGCGGTCGCGATAGGCTTGGTCGGTCTGGGAGCCTACTTCTGCTTCTCGTCAGCGTTTGGAACGCAGTTTCCACTCGCATGTAGTATTCCCGCGTTTCCTCCTCCTCAGGAAAAGACTGCCGATTCGTCCGTTATCACCGGCCCCCCCGTCGTCGGAGAGCCGAAATCCGGTTGCCGTCCGCAGGAGATCATCGAGTTGACCGGACAGGGAGATACCCTTCTCTCCCTGCTGAGCATTCACTTGCCTGATGTGGCTTCAGCCAAGAAAGTCGCCGAGAGCCTCGTTTCAGTGATACGGACGGAGGCCGATAGACCGCGTTTCACCGAACACACCATCCTCAAAGCATCAAGAAGATACGCCATCACACTGGATGCCCGGGGCGCATTCCTCAAAGCAACCTTGGAACTTGGTCCCGCCGATGTCTTCCACGCAGTCGGGGAGGGAAACGGCATTCGTTCCTGGAAGGAACGGGTCGTCCTGGACTACAAAGTCGAAACCATCAGCATTCCCGTGAAGGGTACACTGTCCCAGTCGGTCCTCAAAGCGGGAGAGGGAATGGGACTGGTCGCAAAATTGATCACGGTCTTTCAGTGGGATATCGACTTCGAGTCCGAGTCTGTCCGCGGCGACACGTGCAAGGTGCTCTTCGAACGGAGATACGCCGACGACCGACCGTCGGGTTACGGTGAGATACTCTGCGCAATCTATGATGGACGCCGAACCGGCCGAAAGGTAGCCATCCGTTTCAATGGACAGTACTACGACGAAAAAGGCTTGGAACTCAAGAAGAATCTTCTCAGAACTCCTTTGCGTGTAATGAAAAAAACGTCCGGCTACGGTATGCGTATCCACCCGATCGACGGCAGGAGGCATATGCACAAGGGAGTAGATTACGGTGCTCCCATGGGCACGCCCATATGGTCCGTTGCATCCGGTGTGGTCACATTTGCCGGTTGGAAAAAGGGGTACGGAAAATTCGTTGCCATCGAGCACAAGAACGGATACGTGAGCCGCTACGGGCATCTCCATAAGTTTCGAGTGCGAAAGGGGCAGCGCGTCAAACAGAGGCAGTGCATTGGATTGGTGGGACGCACGGGTTATGCAACCGGCCCACACCTCCACTTTGAACTGCTTGCCGACAATCGGCACATAAACCCACTTTCCGTGAAATACATAAGGAACCTGGCCTGCGTTGCGTCGGACCTCAAGCCCAGATTCAAAAGCGTCGTACAGCGGCGCCTCCTCTCCCTGGAAGGCATGCTCATCGGCCAACGGTCCGCACCTCCGGACACCTCAAGACTTTACTGATCGCCCCGCTGTTTTCGATCACGCGCCGTATGCTCCCCCGTGCGTTGACCAAGTCGAATAACACCTTCAATATATTTGCATTCTTGACTGTCCTCGGCGTCTGGGATATACTTGCTATGTTGTACGTTTCAACGAAAACAAATCGGAGGGATACGCCATGAAAAAATTGATATTGTTAGCAGTTCTGGCCTTCGTGGCTGCCTCGGTCGCTCCCGGTCACGCTTTCATTGATTACCTCTTCGGCGGATCCCAGACCAGAAACGCGATCGACAATTCCGCGTTGGGGGATATCCGAGCATGGTGGACGGGAAACCCTGCATATCAGTTCAACCCTTATTACTCCGGCGGCAATAATCCGGCACAGTCTGCCTCGGGTGTGTCCGCGGCTCAGAACATGCAAAGCCCCTATGCGCCTCAGGGCATGCAGCAGCAAGGGAACTATCAGCCGCAACCGCAACCGTCCATTACGTATTCTCCTCAGCAGCAGCAGTACGGCTATGGTCAGCCTCAGGGACAGCCTCAGGGTCAGTACCAGGGCCAACCCATCTACGGGGCTGCCGGGGCGTCATTGCCGCTGCAGGGACAGCCCCAGGCGTATCAGCAGCCGGCTCCGCAATATCAGCAGGTTCCACAGCAGTACCAGCAACCCATGCAGCAGCCTGCCTATCAGCAGCAAATGCCACAGGCATACCAACAACAGGCCCCGCAGCAGTATCCCGGAGGCTACCCGAATCAGTAGCCGGTAGCCGGCTGACGCCGGCGTCCAGGCAAAGAAGACTGGTTCCCGGCCTACGCCGGGAAGACGGCTCAGGAATTGTCACCGTATTTGTGAGATCCACTACTAACCCGAAGATTCATTTGCATCACTGCCGCGACTCGGTCTCAGAGGGTTTCTCTGAATCCGATCCGGCAGGTTCGGCGGAAGCGGGTGCGTCACCACTTGCCGAACCGGAACTCTCGGTACGTTCCTCAAGGTATTTGCTGAGAGCGGAAATCCGGTCCTGGATGCGGTTCTTGCTCTTCTCGTCCGTTGTGATTGACAGTGCGGACCGATAGTCTCCAAGCGCTTCGCGTAACCGCCCTCTCGCTACGTAGACCAGTGCGCGATTTTCGAAAAACGTAGGGTTTGAAGAATCGAGAGAAATCGCCTTTGAGTAGTCTGCCACGGCACGGTCCAATTCCTTCTTTTCGTGATATACGAGGCCTCGATTGTTGAATCCTATCGCATCCTTCGAGTTGAGTTCCAGGGCCCTGTTGTAGTCCTCAAGAGCCTTATCCGCCTCTTTCAGCCGGTAGTAGGCATCAGCCCTGACTCGGAAGACTTCACCGCTCGAAGGGGCTTTTTCAAGGGCTTTCGTGAAATCTTCCACGGCCTTCTTGTGCTTCCCGCTCTTGTGGTACGCGAGACCCCGATCCCGCAAAGCCGCAACCATTTCAGGGGACATAGCGAGAGCCTCGGTCCAGAGGGAGACGGCCTTACCGTGACGGCCGGCACGGTACTGCTCCAGACCTTTTTGGTGCAAGCTTCCGGCATACAACTGTTTTATATTCTTAATCTTTGCTTCATAAGGTCGGACGTCGGCACCTTTCTCCGCCAGATCTATGAGCTTCCCATAGGCGTCCAGTGCCTTGTCGTAGATCTTCTCGGATTCATATACCTCGGCAAGTGCACGGTAGGCCCTCACATTCTTCTTGTTCAAGGCTATGCCCCGCTTCAACTCTTTCATGGCCTTGTCCTTGTCGCCCGTTCTCTTGTACACAAGCCCCAAGGTGGTCACTATGATACTATCCCTCTTCGACCTCTTCACCGCATGAGTTAGATCGGCCAATGCCCCCTGCAGGTCTCCCTTTTTGAAGCGAGCCGTTCCCCGATTGGCGAGTGCATACGAGTAGCCGGGATTGATCTCCAAGGCGCGATTGTAGTCCTCAATCGCCTTGTCGTACAGCCCCTTGCGTTTGAGTGCAACTCCTCTGTTGTTGTAGGACAGTTCGTCTTGAGGATCTAATTCAAGAGCACGCGTGAAGAACGATATGGCTTCGTCAAGCCGATTCTGCTTCAGAGCGTCGACTCCGCTGTTGTACAGGGCAACCGCGTCCGCCTGGGTGACGGCGCGCAGTGCTTCCTCGTTGAGGGGCACCTCATCAGGAGATGGGGGGGCCTCGGCGAAGAGAGGCAACGCAGGGACTAGTACAGAAAGAAACAAAAAAAACGCTATCTTTCTCATGAAACCCGAAACCTTTCCATTACTGATTCTCCGGTCCCCTCGGTAGACTGGGTGGGCTGCTGCGCAACACCGGGGCGTTGGAGCCATGTCCCCGAAGAAGGACTCAATAGGGGATCCATCTTGCCATATAATTCTTGTCTAAACAAGTACATATATCCCTCTAATCACAATCCATCAACGCTTTCAATATAACTTAGGACAATCAATAATTTTGCTTGACAGCCAAAATTCGCCATGTTAAAGCCCCTTGTCAATGAAGCCCCACAAAGGGCTAAATTCAGTGTCCTTAGCTTGAGTCTACGCCCTCAAGCATAGTGTGAAGGATTCTGAACCAAAGGAGGATGAGGTATGGTGATACGAGTTTTCGCAGTACTCTTCTGCCTACTGCTCTGCGTTTCCACGTTGACCGTCACGTACGCAAGAGCCGGTGGTCCGCCTGCCTGCGCCCCACCGCCATGCTATCCGACCCCCTGTGCAAGTGCTCCGCCAGTCTGCGGTCCTCCGTCTCCCTTTGGACTGTGCGGGGGTATTCTGGGCATGTGCTCGGGCATCTGCGGCACCGTAATAGGGCTTCCTTCCGCAGTCATGGGAGGATTGCTGGCACCGCCTCCGGCCTTCGCACCTACTTGCAGGCCCCCGATGTGTGCCCCGCCAATGGCACCGGCTCCCGTTTGTGCCCCGCCAATGGCACCGGCTCCGATTCAGAAGTGCAAGCCGGCGGTGTTTCAGGCACCGGGACCTCCAGCTTATTATCCCCCCGTAGGACGCCGGTTCGGACCCATGTCTTACGCACCGACGCGGCCGTGCGGCCCATTCGCACCGACCGGCCCCGGATGCTTTGCACTGTGTGGAAACATTCTTGAGATGCCCGTCAGGCTCATTTCGGGCGTGCTCAGTGTCGGGCCTCTGGGATCATTCTGCGGCTCGGTTGCCAGCGCCACGGATTATACGGGGTCCACGTTCGGCACCTATTGGTAGTGAAGCCGGCGACAACACGTGGAAAGACAACCGATAGTAAATCGATCGAAACAATGTCCCAAGCTGACTGGAAAAACATGCCGAAAACATTCAAAACCAAACCGAACGGCATGAATCTATTAACCGATCAGGGCCAATTGCACCGAGGGTATGGTGGAACATAACCCTGACCTCTGACGAGGGGATAAAGCGGGTTCCCCTCCTCTCCAAGAACCCCAATTCCTCCATATTTATGGGGACGCCAAGCGTCCCCCTTTTTTTTTGCTTCCCGCGTGTGAATGAATTCGTCGGGAAAGCCCTCGAAGTCGAGTTCAAGGCGGCCACGGCGACAACGTTTCGTTTGTTGAGACCGTCAACCGGATACATGAATCATGGCTCTATCTTCTCTTCAGCTCTTCCCGAGTCTCCCGTTTGAGACGCGCCTTACGGTCTTTGGTTCGCTGGCGGCTCAGGTTGTCCCCTCGTATCCGGTCGAACCGTTCTCTCCTTTCCGCCTCCACCATTTCTCTCTCCATTTGCAGCTTTTCGGCAAGCATTCTAGCCTCATGGATCCTGATCCTCTGGTCTTCGATCATGTTTTCCTCGAGCTTTGCCCAGTTTTCTCCCAACCCCCCGCATTGGGCAATATGTTTCTTCACCAGAAACCCCGGAATTTGAAATATGTACATACCGCAATGCGGGCAGGTTTGTGCTCCGTCCTCCGACACGGGAACTCTCAGGACATAACCGGCCCTCTGCATCTCTTGCACCGATGCCTCTTTCCGTAGCCACAGGTCCCGCCTGCGAATATATCCCCAGCCGGGTCGCTCGCTCCATATGGTCTCGAGCATCCGCTCGGGTTCGTCCAGTCGAAACGTGTAACTTGTTGGATGGATCCAGATCGTCTGCTTGTTGGTCATGAAACGTCTCAAAGGTGAACTCGTAAGGCTTACGGAAGGATAGCTCTCGTTGGAAGTCAGGTCAAGTACCACAAGACTCCCTGAGCCGCAACCGGTGTCCGCATCTGCCGGGTCGGTCCGAACTGCCTGAGATGGCGGACAAACATCCTCAAACGCTCCGAGAACTGAACCAACAGGTTGCACGGAACGCGTGTCGATTTCTTCGCAAGATGAGAAGAGACCAAATATGGTAGTACAGGGGAACGGGGCATTGCGCCACCGCGCTCGGGGCCCGTGAATAGGTCCTTCAAGCCGACGCCGGCACGCCTCGGTCCGCTATACTCGGAGGCACGAGAGTCCTCCATCACTTGACAGAGTGTTCGTACATTCATTACGTATAGAATACACGGTTATCGGACGCGGTGGAATCAGCCGAGCGGATTCGTGTTATTCTTAGCAATCTCCGCATTCAGGCACATGAGCGAACCACGCGGCGTTTTTTCGGCGCATATCGCCGGCCACTTAGGAGACCATTATGGACTTTTTCTCAGACACTTCGTGTCTTCCTCGACTTCTTGCAACCGCGGTTGGAAGCCTACCCCACAAAGATCCTCACCAAGCGGTTGAAATGATAGTAACAAAGTTGAGCAAAGCAGCGCATGCGCCGCAATTGTCGCGTTCCGACCCCCGAGAACAAATGTGGATACAGTTCACCGAGAACCTTCCGGGTTTTCAGGTAGACTTGGAGAATCTGAGCTACTATTTTGATACATCGGCCGGCTCGGACGCGGCTGTTGAGCAGTTCTTCACGCAGTATCTGGACGTATTGGAAGGCGGCGCGCCGGAGTATTTTGGCGTGGGAATACAGTACGGGCAGGGCATTCACGCGTTACTTGAGCGGCTGAGAGAAGACGGTAAGAAGCACCCCTTCCTCAAGATTCAGGTCACCGGACCGCTGAGCTTCGCCCTGACGGTAACCGACGAAAATAGAAAACCGATTTTCTACCATCCCGTCTTTCGAGATGTGGCCGTTAAGGCTATGGGGCTTAAGGCGGTTTGGCTGCTCGAACAATTCAAGCCGTTCGCCGACCGGGTCATTGTATTCTTCGATGAACCGAGTCTTAGTGCGTACGGCTCTTCTGCATATCTGGGAGTCTCCAAGGAGGACGTCGTCGACTCACTGAACGATGTGATTTCAATGGTGGCGAGCCGGGGAGGTATTCCAGGGGTCCATTGTTGCGGCAACACCGACTGGGGGGTGATCATGGAGACATCGACCAGGATATTGAATTTTGACGCAGTGGATTACATGGAGACCATGAAGATTTACCCGGACGAGTTGACCGGCTTCCTCGACGGAGGCGGAGTTCTCGCGTGGGGCGCGGTTCCGAACACCGAGAGGATCCGGGAGGAAACCGTGGACGATGTGATTGCCAGGGTGCGCGCGGGTATCCGGATGCTGGTTGACGCGGGTATTCATCGCGACGCGCTTACCGGGCGCGTCATTGTCACCCCTGCATGCGGTTGTGCGGGAATGACCACGGACGACACGCTGCGAGTCTACGAAATTCTGGCGGAACTGGAGTCCCTGAGTCCCGAGCACGTCCTCGGAGATTAGCCGAGCAGGGAACAAGCCGCACCGGCTTGGAAATCCTCAGTACTTCCCTGAGTAAATACGGTCACGTATCGTGCGCCGGCCCCTATTTGTGGAAAGGCATACTTCGAGCAATTATCACAAAGAATGGCCGATGGTTCGTGTCTCCTTCCCGGGCATTGGAAGGAAAAGCCCCCCACCCCCCTTTGGTGAGACAAGCATCCGGGGGGAAGTTCCCGGGAACCGTCGACACGGCCGAATTGAGGATGAAATCGGTGTTGTTTACGATAGGATGGTTCTCAAGAGCCCTCTTCAGGCTCCTCGTGCAATCAGCATGAAAAGCCTCCAATTTCAATAAGGAAAGGATCGAATATGGGAACAACGTTGGCGGTTGCCGGCAAAGGCGGGGTAGGAAAGACATCTATCACGTCGCTAATAATCAAGGCCCTGATTGAAGGCGGGAAGAAACCGTTATTGGCTATAGATGCGGATTCCAATTCCAATCTCCATGAAGTGCTGGGAATACGTGAACCGCGTAGTGTGGGATGCATCCGTGAGGATACCCGAAAGATGGGCGATAACGTTCCCGGAGGAATGACCAAGGACCGTTTTATGGAGTATCAGATCCAGGCTTCTCTTGAAGAGACCAAAGACTTGGATTTTCTCTCCATGGGACGACCTGAGGGACCCGGTTGCTACTGTATGGCCAATAACATCCTTAGGGAAATCATCTCACGACTCACCGGTAATTACTCCCACGTAGTCATCGACAATGAAGCCGGTATGGAACATCTTTCTCGTAGAACCGAGGAAGAGGTGGACCATCTCTTCGTAATTTCGGATCCGGCTCCGAGGAGCCTTCGCACCATCACACGGATCGTTGAGCTGATCGACGAGCTGCAGGGACGTGTCAACAAGAAGCATCTTATCCTGAGCCGAGTGGCGGGGAAACCGGAAGACCTGCCCGAGAACACGAGAAGAGAGATTGAAAGGCTCCCGTATCCGCCGGAGGCGATGATCCCCTTTGACGATATGTTGGTGGATCTGGACCTGCGTGGTGAACCGTTGATCAAGATCTCCCCGGAGGCGCCGTCATATAGGGCAGTGAAGCAAATGCTTCAGGATCTCGACATATTGTCCTGACCCTCTCAAAATCCGAGAGGTGGAGGGGTTACTGAATGACCCGGCGGAGACACTTTCCGAACGCATTATAAGAAAGACCTCCGATAAACGATCCCGGTCGGGTACTCGATGGGGGGGCTTGGAGAGCCGAGGAGCAGGCTGAGTGTCGGCGAAGGGCCGAATAACCCCGCACCGTGTCCAAGGCACGATGATTCGATTCGACAACAAGGTTTGAAACGTCTCTCGGCAGTTCAACCTCCATGCTCCCCCCAATCATTGCGTATCGTACACTCTTCATGCCCCGATCTCCGAGGCGAAGCCCCGTAATGCCGGCAGGGCCGAGGACTTACATGATTCGTCGTGGTTTGTTGACGTCCCCGAGTATGCCGGCGGATACCTTTCACACTTGAAATTTCTTGACTTTTGTTCCTGGTCACGTATAATGGATAATGAACTATGTCTTAATTTTAGTGTTTGATTGTATTTGTTGGGCTGGGCATTGAGAGGATGGCTCTGGGGGATCAGGGAGTAAAGTATGGTTTATACGGACGCCCAAGCTTGGCTTGAAGCTCATGAAATTATCGAATGCAAGCCGCTGAAGGGCCGCTGGACGCGGAAAACATGCCTTGAGATTTCAAAGAGATCGGGCAAGGCACCACGGAACGCCAAGACACAAATGAGCGCCAAATCCGCTCGGTCTCTGCCCTGTGCGAATTGCCCCATATTGGCGGCACTGGAAAAGTAGCAATCAAAGGTCGTTCACCTAAGACAATCTTCCTTACAACACTCGGCATTTTATTGAGTGATACAATCTTGTCGCGGTTTAGGCACGTAAAGGCGGACAAGTTAATCCGCCTTTACACCGGGACATCATCATTGTTCCCTGGACTACCCCACGCATTTCATTCCCGGTCATGAGATGCCCCGTGAGCCGCGTGGGGCGGCCTTTATGCCTTATCTATCACGTTGAGAGATCGTCCGAGAGCCGTTCAATCTCTTCCCTGACTATCTTCTCCACAATGTTGAGAAGCTTGTCCCTCACTTCTTCACGCATGAGAGCCACAACCTCGTCCCTCGTGGGAAGGAGACCCTTGCTCCTTTCGTCAAAGAGTCCTCTGGATACACTTTCCAGCCATGTCCTCTCGGGTAATGTACTCTGGACCGCCTCGGTGATGCCCTGGGCGAGAGTCTCGCGCATGCGCTCCTTTTCCGGGAGAGCGGATTGGATGGTTTCCAGAATGCGCTGCGTTTCAGGAAGTAATTCGATGACCGCGCGTCTCAAGTCATCGTCGGAAAGTACGGTGTTGACTCTGTGCTCCAGTATGCCGTGGAGGCTCTGTGACACCTCTTCTTTGCTCGGCATCAGAGACGCAAGGTATTCGTCCATGCGAGCGGTCATATCGTCCACGGTGGGAACGGTTCCGAGACGCTCGTCTACCCTTTCCATGATTACGTTTCTGGATGGAATTGCCTGAAGTGCCGAATGAAGCCGTTCTTCCATGGATTCCGCGGAAGGTATGGCACTTAATGCGCCTTCGATCCTGCCGAACATCTCCTCCCCGGTTGGGAATCCCCGCAGCGCCCTATCCACTCTTGCATTAAGCACATCTGCGGCTGGGAAAGCGGAGAATGCGTCGTCCAACCGAAGCCTGATGTACTCCTGTGACGGCATACCTTTCAGGGCCTGATCGAGCCTCTCTGCAACCATTTCAGGAGCGATCACCGAGGCAAGCGACGCGTCGAGGCGCTCTCTGAAGGTTTCAGGCGATGCGACGCCTTTCAACGCTCCTTCGATCCTCTCTATGATCATCTCATTGGTAGGCAGTCCCGCCAGCGCGTTGTCAACTCGGCCGGTAATCTCTTCCCGCGAGGGCAGCGCCTGAATGGCTTCGTCCACCCTCTTGACGATGTCTTCCTTCGTAGGGGTATCCGCCAATGCAGCCTGTAGCCTCGCCATTGCCCCTTCCACCGAGATGGGTACGGCGGCCAACGCATAGTCGATACGATCTTGGATATCCCGCTGAGAAGGGATGGCCGACATGGCTCCGTCGATACGCTCGGTTATGGCCCCCTCGGGAGGAATGGACTTGGACAACGCTTCCTCAATGCGTCGCTCCACCTCTTCCCGAGCCGGAATCGCCTTCAGGGCCTCGTCCAAACGCTCCGTGAGAATCTCCGAAGTCGGCACGGCATTGGCCAACGTGGCCGACAACCGGCTGTCGACATCCTCCCGGGACGGAAACGCTTTCAACACTTCATCAAATCGCTGCGCTATCACTTCCGACGAAGGAAATGCCTCGGCCATCGCCGCATCAATACGCCGCTCCGTCTCTTCGCGAGACGGGATGGCGCTCAAGGATACGTCAATTCGTTGTGCGAAGCTCTCCCCGGAAAGAAGAGTTTGGGACAAGACCTCTCCCAGCCTCCGGTCCGCATCCTCCCTGAATGGAATTGCTTGCAGCGCTTCATCGAATCGCTCTCGAAGGACATCGCCGGACGGCAGGGTCTCCCGCACCGCTTCCGCAAACCGCCGGTCCATCTCCTCCCTGGACGGAATCGCTTTCAGGGCCTCGTCGATCCGTTCCGCAAATGTTTCGGAAGACGGTAGGGCATGCGCGATGGCGTCGCCGAGTCGATGGTCAAGGTCCTCTCGCGTAGGAATGGCCTTCAGGGCTTCGTCAACCCGTGCCACAAGCGTTTCGGAGGACGGCAAAGACTGCTCCACTGCTTCCGCAAACCGCCGGTCCATCTCCTCCCTGGACGGAATCGCTTTCAGGGCCTCGTCGATCCGTTCCGCAAATGTTTCGGAAGACGGTAGGGCATGCGCGATGGCGTCGCCGAGTCGATGGTCAAGGTCTTCTCGCGTAGGAATGGCCTTCAGGGCTTCGTCAACCCGTGCCACAAGCGTTTCGGAGGACGGCAAAGACTGCAAGGTTTCGTCGAGCCGCCGGTCGATCTCCTCCTTGGAAAGCACTGAATTAAGAGCTGAGTCAATGCGATCCACGAAAGTCTCGGATGAAGGTAAGGCCGCAAGAACCGCCTCTATGCGCTCGTTGATTTCCGCCTCGGACGGCACCCCCTTTGCCGCTGTTTCCAGTCGTTCGGTAAGCATGTCCGCGGGCGGAAGAGACTGCCTTATCACCTCGTCCACATGGCGGGTGATCGCCTCCTGAGAGGGTACGGAACTCTTCACCATCTCATCGATACGGGAGAAGATCTCTTCTTGGGTCGGGAGAGATCCGGCCATTCCCCCAACGATCTTATCCAGAATCTCGTCTTTGGACGGAAGCGCCGACTGAACCGACTGGGAAAACGCGTCCGTGAACTCGTTCTTGCCCGGCAGAGTTTCTTTCAGGGATGAATCCAGAGACCCGGTGAAATCGGCCTTTCCCGGGACAACCCCGGTAATGGTTTCCCCCACAACCGATTTGAACAGCTGTACGAGTTCGGGCTTACTCAGCATCTCAGACAAGGAAGCTCCGGGAGCTTGGGGAGGCTGCTCCATACGTGGCCGGGAAACCTCCGGAGCCGGTTTCTCCACGACGGGTGCCGCATGGGCAACATCCGACGGCCGTGGTCGTTCGAAGGTCGGCTCGATCTTGAGCGTCTTTTCGTAGGCACCTTCTTCGACGGCAATCTCATCCAAAGAAATGTCTTCGGTGACCTCCAGCACGGGTTCCTCTTCCCGGCCTTCCTCAAAAAGGGCTTCACTCGTTTCGTCGGTTTCCAGAGTCATTTCTTCAAAGGGAATATCATCTATGGCGGGTGGAGCCTCGACATCTTGACCAAAATCAATGTCATCGAGTGTGATCTCTTCCTGATCCTTGAGATCGCGAGTCTTCTCCGTAGGAAATTTCTCAGTGGGGAATTCTTCGGTAGGCAACTCCTCGCCAAAAAATTCCTGCGTGGTCATCTCCTCTTCGGCGACATCGTCCAGGCTCAGTTCGTCCTCGGCATCCAACGGTCCGCTCATATCCAACGGCGACTCGAGTTCCAAACCCGCGTCTTCGGTATCGTCGAGGTCTATGGTGCCAAGGTCTTCCTGAGCCAGTTGCTCCATATCCATGTCTTCCACGGGAACCGTCTCATCAAGGTCCATGGTCAAGGAATCGTCTTCACCGGCCTGAAGGGCCTCATCAAGGTCCATGGTCAAGGAATCGTCCTCACCGGGCTGAACGGCCTCCAGTTCTTCCTCTTCCATGTCTCTGATCTCGGTGTCGTCTTCCAAATCAATAATGTCGTCGGATAGTGAGATTTCCTGAACGGTTTCCTGCATCAGGGAGTCATCATCGAGTTCGAGATCCTCGGATGTGAGTACGCTGGAAGGCTCCTGGATGTCGAGGAGCTGCTCGATCTCCTTATCATCGGGATCGATGGAGCCGATTTCCTCTCTTCCCGGAGTAAAACCCTCGTCGCCCGTGTCCGAATCAAGTTCCAGATCGAGGTCATCCACATCCATGTCGACCGTCATGGAATCCTTCATGGACGGGTCTGTCTGTTGGTCGAACTCTCGAGTAATGGAACCAAAATCAGGTAACGACTCGGATGATTCGACGTCCAGATCGAGATCCAGGGCGTCATCACCACTCCCTAGATCCAAGTCGCCAAATTCCTCACCTTCCTCGAGTTCCAAATCATCGCCTTGATCGCCGGCGTCGAAATCCAATTCAACGCTCCGTTCACCGGAGTCGAGATCTATATCGACGGATTGTGCTCCGTCATCAAGATCGATGTCGACGGATTCGCCGTCCGAATCCAGTTCCAGATCGAGGCCTTGGTCGCCCGAATCCTGTTCCAGATCAAGGCCTTGGTCGTCCGAATCCAACTCCAGGTCGAGTTCATCGTCCTCGTCGGCCATGTCGATCTCGATGGACTCTTCTCCCGTATCCAGTTCTATTTCAACGGATGACTCGGCAGCCCCGGCCTTCGCACCGACGGGCTCGGCAAAGTCCGTCGGGACATCGGCTACCAACTCTATGGTCGGTTCGAACGCGGTGGAGTCGTCGAGTTCATCGTCAAGGCCCATATCTTCCAGATTGAGACGAACCGTGTCTTCATAGGCCTCTTCCCCGCTCATATCACCGACGTGATCGAGTTCCGCCACCAGAGTACCGGTGTCGATCTCGACCGTGTCTCCGACGTCGGTAGAAGGTTCTTCCGCGTCCAGCGCCACGTTCGACATGGCAAGCAATTCCTCCGTCATATCACCGGAGTCATCGTCCGCGAAATCGATCATAATCTCTTCGTCTTCGTCTTGAACGGTGGTTGTGGTGGAAATGCCCAGAAGCGATTCGACGGCCTGTTTCAGTTTAGTGCCGTCGATCGGTTTGGTAAGGTAGCGGTCCGCCCCTGCGGTGCCAACTTCACCCGGCGCAGGACTCCCCGGATCACCGGTCATGAGCAGGACCGGAATATCCGCGTAATCCCTTGAAGCCTTTATACCTTAACCACCTGATGAACGGCACTCCAACCCCGGTCATCTTGAAGGATGGAATTCAAAATGATGAGATGAGGCTTTTCGGTTTTGATGGCCTTCTTGAGCTCTCCAGGGCTGGAAACACCTACAAACGTGCTATCTTCAGCCACGAGAAAACGGGTTACCGCTTCGCGGCTCCGAGCATCCTTGTCGGCCACGACGATCCGATAGGACATAGCGACCTCACAATTTTTCTTTAAAATACAACAGATTCAGGCCAGATGTCAAGACGTTTCATACAATCTTGCCCCTGCTCTACACCGGGAAATCACTTCATCCGGAACAAAATCCCTTATGAACTGTCTGTAAATCCATTGCTAACTTTCTGAGATCCGTAGGACAAGTGGATACCGTCTTTCCAGGATTCGGCCGTGCGAGCGGATATGGCGAAGAGATCAATGACTGCCGGCAAGAGAGAGCCGCCGTAACGAGCGATCACTTTTTCCGGATGCAGCTGTTTCTAATTATAGCACCAAAAGCGGGATCTTGGAAACAAAATCGGACGCACGGCGCGGGGTTGTGCCCGGCGTCGCGTCCCGGAATCTAACAGCACACTTTACGTCTTTACTGTAACTTGTTATAACTCAACTACTAACTTGACTTACCTGTGATTTTGGAATAAAGATCCCTTTACTCACTAGAAAGGAGACACTCTCCATGCCCGAGGCTTCCGCCGCGGCGTTAGCAACGCAAGCTTTTCAAGACCACAGCCTGTGGTCCATTGTCATGGGTGCCGGATTGGTGGTCAAAGGGGTGATGGTACTGCTGTTGCTGTTTTCAGTGATTTGCTGGGGCATTATCCTCACCAAGGCCATAACGCTTTCTCGGGCTCGCAAACAGACTCAGCTGTTCTTCGACGCGTTCCGAGAATCCCGCAAGTTCTCCATGTTATACGCCGAAGCCAAGCAGTTTACCTTCAGTCCACTGGCTCACGTTTTCAAAGCCGGATACGCGGAACTCAACCGAATCTCACGGATCCAGTCCGGTTCCCAAGGGTCGCCGTCGGATTCCTCCCAGGAGCCCGATTACGAACGAACCGGTATGGACAACATCATCCGCTCTTTGCAGCAGGCGGTTACCGCAGAACGAACCCGTCTGGAGAGGGGCGTGAATTTCCTGGCCACCACGGGATCATCCGCCCCGTTTATCGGTCTCTTCGGCACCGTGTGGGGCATCATGGAAGCCTTTCGGCGGATAGGGGTCGAGAAGAGTGCCTCCCTGGCCGTGGTCGCGCCGGGAATAGCCGAGGCTCTCATTGCCACGGCTGCAGGACTTGCCGCAGCCATCCCGGCCGTCATCTTCTACAATTATTTCTTGGGCCGCATCAATACCATTTCAACCGAAATGGACAACTTCGCGTCCGAACTCATCAATATTATTGAGCGGATCTATTGGAAACGAAAGTAGACGCGAACGGACCGATCGGACGAAACGGGGACCGCTACACAAGGAGGATTGGATGGCTTTCAGTATGAACACAAACAGACGAGCCGCCATGTCGGAGATCAATGTGACCCCGTTGGTGGACGTGATGCTCGTTCTGCTCATTATCTTTATGGTCACCGCGCCGATGATGCAGGAAGGCGTTTCGGTAAAAGTTCCCAAAGCGGACGGCGAACCACTGGTCACACCGCAGGATGCCCAACCCATTTACATCGGGGTTACTCCCGACGGCAAGATGTCTGTCGACGGTACACCCGTCGAGATGGGCAACCTTGTAGAGAAGATCCAGGAAGCCCGCGCGAAAAATACTGCACGAGGTGTCCGTCTGAAGGCCGACACGAGTGTGCCGTACGGAGTTGTTATACAAATCATGGCGAAACTCAGGAAAGCCAATATCGAGAACCTGGAGATCGAAACCGCACCCGAGGAGAAACCGGCACCGGCACGATGAACTTGGCCGTCTACAAGCAGGAGAGGGCAACTTCTCCGAGGATGCTGGGAGCTTCCGCGTTGATACACGGGCTCCTCATTCTCGCGCTTTTCGTGGTTTCTTCGGCTGCCGTCAAGCCGCCGAAGCCCGCTGAGCCTGTCGTTACGAACGTCAAACTCGTAGCCCCTCCGGGACCGCCGGCTCCCGTTATTCTCCAGCCCGAGCCAACCACGGAGCCGCAAACCGTTACCCCGGAGGACCTTGAAGCTACCTCCGCCCGTGACGACGCAGAGCCTCCTGAGAGGCGCACCGTCGAAGCCAAAACCTTGGCTTCAAAACCCGTGGAGCGGATTCGCGTAAAAAAGAGGAACCGGAAGATCCAACGCGTTGCCGAGGTTCCCAAGAAAAAGCCGAAGAAACCGCCCCGGAAAAAACGGGAAGACCCTGAAGAGTATCTAAAGAAGAAGCTGGCTGCCCTCAAGGATAAGCTCAAAGACAAGAAGCCTTCAACGCAACGACCGCCGAACCCCAATGATGCCAAGCCTCCCGGAGGGTTTGGTACGGATGAGGAGGCGAAGCTCACCGACGAACAGCTCGCCCTGTGGTTCAGCGGCATGCGCGACAAGATCAGTGCCCACTGGTCGGTGTTTCAGGAAAATCGGGCGATGAAACGGGTCACCGAGGTCGGTATTCGGTTAGCCGACGACGGGCAGTTGCTGCATGCCGGAGTGGATAAGAGTTCAGGCGACCCTGTCTTCGACAGATCGGCCATGAGGGCCGTACGCCAGGCTGCTCCATTCCCGCCGGTTCCTCCCAACGTGCGTGAACGGATACGGCAATCGGGAGGCTTGGCCCTGAGATTTACGCCCGGTGGCATACAGTGAAGGGCCCCGGATAAGTGGTTGATTTCATAGATTCGGTCGTACATTTCGGCCCGGTTGGATTGTTTCGTCTCGTATTCCGCACGCTACTCACGATGATTCGGAGCGGAATGTCGCCTCGCTACGGAACAAATCCCCCCTGCCCTCGCCCCCCCTTTACTAACGTGGGGGTGAGCGGGTTCCTTCCTTTTTCAAAGAGGACCTGGGGGGATTTTTCGAGCTCTTATTGCCCGGTCCGTAGGGCCGGCATAGCCCGCGGATACGCAACCGTGCAATAAATGCCCCGTTGCACAAGTGCGGTGCCGTATGCACGTAAGTTCTCGCTGAATTGGTAGCGCCGGCCTCCGTGGGGGTAATCTTAGCCGACCATGGTCCGGCAGGGTTGGTGGGACAGGCGTCCCCGCCTGTCGACGGGCAAGATGCCCGTCCCACGGGCCGCTACCATGCCGAGACAAACCGCGAATTGTCTTCAAAAATACGCAACCGTGTACGAAGTGTTCCTGTAAGAGACCTCTTAACTTCGGACGGAACTTGCGACAATGGCTACTATCCGGAATTGGCACGGCACGGAGAAAAAATCGTTGGCCCACATGAACCTTCATGGCTTGTGCCATATACAGGCCACAACGAATCGTGAAAGTCCTCGGCACCTAGAGGCACTCCGGGGCTTCGCCTCGGAGAAGGGGTACGAAAAGCGCACCACTGCGCCTGGATTTGGGGGGGCTGCGAAGCAGCGTAATTGTCGCCGAAAGGTCGAAATACAAAACACCTTGTCTGAGGCACCGAGATTTGCTACGGCAATCAGGCTTGAGAAGCCTCTCGGCAGTTCAATCACCGTGCTCCACCCCAAGCCCCCCCATCGAATCCCCGGCCGTGTTCACATGCCCAAGAACCGGAAAAGGAACAGCTCGTTCGTTGCCTGGTTTAGACCCCGCGTCGGGGTTCTCTTTGCCGTGTGCACGACTATGCTCCTGCTATGCAACGCGAGCGGCCCGGTCTATGGGAAGTTGGTCATCGACGTCAACAATCCCAACGTGGCCAAAATGCCCATAGCAGTTCCGGACTTTGTTTCCGACGTGCCCGGGTCGGTCGATATGAAAGAACTCACGAATATACTGAGAAACGATCTCTACATGACCGGGCTTTTCCACATTGTCGACTCCCTGCCGCCGGAAGTGTCCACGCCTCAAGGACAAACGGATTTTCGGTACCTGACCGAATCGGGGATACAGGCACTCATCAAGGGAAAAGTCCTCGTCCGGGGGGACCAACTTACCCTTGAGGCACGGCTGTACGATACGGCCATGCAGAAGATGGAAGCCGGGAAACGTTTTACCGGTCGCTGGAGCGACCGCAGGAAGATCATCCACGCATTCGCCGATCGGGTAATGCAAACATTGACCGGCATACCGGGCTGTTTCTCAACTCGCATAGCCTTTGTGGGCGCGGACAAGAACCGGGAAATCTACACGATGGACTTTGACGGCCACAACCTCGTGCAGTTGACCCAAACCGGCACGATCATTCTTTCGCCGGAATGGGCGCCCGACGACCGCAGCATCATCTTCACCGCCTACCTGAAAGGTAATCCCGACCTCTGGTCCGTGGATTTGTTCTCTAGGACCCGGCATCTCATATCCGGCCGACAAGGCTTGAATGCTTCGGCTCGCTATTCACCACGGGGAGACCGGATCGCACTGTCCCTCAGTGTTAAAGGAATACCTCAGATATTTATGATAACTCCTCAAGGTCACATTATTAAAAGGTTGACTAGCGGTAGAGGAAATGATATCTCTCCCACGTGGTCGCCTGACGGTTCGGCCATTGCGTACGTCTCGGATAGGGCCGGTGCGCCGCAGATATATGTGATGTCGGCAGACGGCGGCCCTTCGACAAGGCTGACCTTTGAAACAAAGTACAATACCGATCCCGACTGGTCGCCCAAGGGAGATCTTCTGGCATTCACCTCCAAAATAGATGGACGGTTTCAGATATGTACCATCAGGACCGACGGCACGGATTTCCGAATTCTCACCCGAGAAGGGTCCAACCAGGAGCCGGCCTGGTCACCCGACGGGAGGTTGATTGCCTATTCCTCGACTCGGCAAGGAAAGAAACGGATCTATGTGATGGACGCCCGCGGGGAGGTTCATGTTCCGGTGACTTCCATGGCAGGAAAGGCCCCCGCGTGGTCTTCACACAGGATACGATAGACGAATGGGGATATGGGGGCAAAAGGAGCAGGCATTTATGTCATCTCGCCACCTGATTAATACAACGGTCGCGATCCTCGTCCTGTTCACTCTGCTTACCGGCGGTTGTTCCAGGGCGCCCGTCCGACCCACTCCAGGGCCTCAACCGCCCATGCCGGGCGGACCGAATCTTGGCAGCGATTTTTCCGAGCAGAGTTTGCCGGTTGTCCAGGCAAACCTTAAGCCCGTGTACTTCCATTACGACCAGTACACGCTGACGCCCGAGGCTCAGGCTGCGGTGCAGTACAATGCCGAAGTGCTCAAGCGAGCCCCTCACCTGGCGGTACTCATGGAAGGACATTGCGACGAGCGGGGTACCGCGGAGTACAACCTTGCACTCGGAGAGCGGCGGGCCAGGTCCGTGGCCGACTACCTCAGCACGATGGGAGTTCCCAATCGGATGTCGACTGTTTCGTACGGCTCGGAGCTCCCGGTGGATCCCGGTCACAACGAAGCGGCTTGGGCGAAAAACCGACGTGTTTATCTGAGGGTCTCCAACTAGCGGGACATGTCGTAAAGAAAGCAACTCTCATGACGGTGAAGGCACAACCAAATATGAAAATCCTTGCCCGCTGTCAAGCTCTCCGGGGCTTCGCCTCGGTGATTGGGGATAAAGAGCACACTATGCGCCATAATCGGGAGGGAGACTCATCTCTCCCCCATTCCCCTCCATACGCGGCCCGAAACAACACTGCTCCATTCAAGGAGACCTTCAAAGGACTTACGCCGGTTACCCGGATCCGGGTCTTCTGCTTACTGTCGGTCATGGTGGCAGTATCATTGGGCGGTTGCCTGACCAGATCGGGAGGCGGCCCGTCTCTCCCGTACGTGAAGCCGGCAAACTCGGAGGTGCCCCCGAATAACCCTGCTTCGGTCCGGATAGCCGCACGGATGCAGGAAATGGAGACTGAATTGCAGCGGCTCTGGGATTCGGTTGAGCGTCTCAAGGCCGCAGGCGGTGACGAAAGGGAGATCGGCGCCCTGAGAGATCGAATATCCTTCATAGAGCGTCAGTTGGGAATCGATCCGCCGGCTCAGGCTCCCGGCCCGAATCCCCCGGTTCGGCCATTGAGCCGGACTCCAAACCCGAACGTCTCGGCACAACCGGGCGTGAATCCGAATCCTCCGACGGCCGGCCGGCCCGGTGAACCGTCATCGGCCTCCCAGCCGCCCATAGAGATCCGCAATCCTCCGTTGCAAACGGATGAGCAGGCATATAGAAACGCGTACACCACGTTCAGGAACGGCGATACGGACAACGGGATTCAGCTCTTTGAGGCTTTCCTGACTTCTCATCCCAAGAGCAACCTTGCGGCCGACGCCCTCTACTGGATAGGAGAAGGCCACTTCGCAAAGGGGCGTTTCGATGAAGCGGTCCTCCAATTCGACCGCGTAATCAAGGAACACCCCGGGTCGAAGAAAGAGCTCAGTGCCTTGCTCAAACAGGGGGAAGCGTTTCAGAAGATGGGCGATCCCCGCTCCGCGAGAATCATATTCCGCAAGCTGGTAGCCGATCATCCTCACACCGCACAGGCGAGAATCGCAGCGGGCAAACTGAAATCATTGCCTCAAGATCCTCCCGATCAAACCTGACCGAGGGAGCCCCCTCCCCGGTCTACTGCTACTTCATCGGTATGCCGAGTGCCTGTCTCTGGAGGACCTCAATTTCCTCGATACCCTTGCGGGCCAACCGAACCAATGAGTTGAGTCTCGCCAGGGAAAACGGAGAGCCTTCCGCGGTGGCCTGCACTTCCACGAGCTTGCCTCCTCCGGTCATAACCACATTCATGTCGACCTCGGCCGTGGAGTCCTCGTCATAGTCCAGGTCCAAGAGAGTCTCATCGTTCACCACGCCGACGCTGACCGCGGCCACGGAATCGTTGAGCGGGATAGAGTCGATCAACCCACGGTTCATAAGGTCTTCGAAGCACGTGTGCAGTGCGACCCAAGCCGCGGTAATAGAGGCGACTCGAGTACCGCCGTCCGCCTGTAACACGTCACAGTCGATGGTGATGGTTCGTTCTCCGAACCCGGTGAGGTTGGTGACACTGCGCAGCGACCGACCTATCAGCCTCTGAATCTCCATGGTACGACCGCCGATCCGCCCTCCCCGCTCACGAGAGGAACGTGTGTGCGTGGCCCTGGGCAGCATGCCGTACTCCGCGGTAACCCACCCCTTTCCCTCGTTCCTCAGAAAGGACGGAACCCGCTCTTCCACGCTCGCGGACGTTATGACCCTCGTCCTTCCCGTCTCGATGAGTGCCGAACCTTCAGCGTGTTCCAAGACCCCGCACGTAATCTTCCACGGCCGCAATTCATCGGCCGGCCGGCCTTTGTTTCTCGTCATACGTTTCATGATCCTCATTGGACATTTGATTGATGCTCGTCTCCGGCAACGAGCAAGGACGTTCATGCTTCGTCGTACAGTTGGAGACATGAATCATAGCAAGTGTCAGAAGAAATGACCGACATTTCGAGTCCGATTCCCAAGCCTTGAAAAGAGAAATCCCCCTGAATCCTCCTTTGCAAAGGGGGGCCGGGAGCTTTGCCCGGGAACGACGGACACACTCGAATTTCGGCCAAAATTTGCGGCAATTGCCATAAACCATGATGCATCATACATCCGCGACACGGAAACACAAGTCTCGAAGGCCTGCCTTCTTGAACACCCATTGGCTGCGGTCCTTAAGCCGGCTGTTCTTCAATCGCCCCCATGACCACAACTTTAGGTTTACTCAAGAACAATTTGATTTTTATTGACAAACATGGCAACCTGTAATACTACCTTGTCCTGAGAAACCCGAGGGACGGGAGACAAGCATTTCCTGTGAACTACATAAAAAGACTCATAAAGAATGGATTTGGACCGCCGCTTCTCTCTGCACAGGGGGAGATTACCACGCCCAACACCATAGTATTTGCCGGTGGTCTGGATTACGAGCGACTGTTCTCGGGCCGCATCATCCGGCGATCCCCCGGAGAGGTTCGTCGTCAGGGGTTGTTGGATCGTTTGCTCCACCGATTGGCCCTCCGGAAGATAGGTACCGACGCTGCACGCGACCACGACATTTCTCTGGTGCTCTATCCCATGGGCATGGATTTGGCCGCATGGGGCACGGTGGTTGACCGTGTTGGCAGAGTCTTTCATGCGTCGAGCCGCGTTGATGGTAAGTTCCAACTCCTGTATGAGGGTGGATGCTGCCGTTCAGGGCGTGATTGGCGCATTCTGGTCGGGACCCGACGTCCGGATGACGATTCCGTCATACGCACGTTCTACAACCGGGCTCGCCTGGTTGCGGCCGATCGGATTGCGGTCGCTGGGACGGTGGGCTTCGGCATGTGGGACGCACTCTGGATGAGCTTTGACTTTTCTCAAGCTTCCGAGATACTGGAAAGCGAGCCCGACTTTGTTAAGCTGGTCTTTCGGTACTGGAAAGAGTTTCATATTTCAGCGGTCCACGCGATGTTGGACGCGGGAACAAAACTGATCTTCCTGCGGGAACACCCGGCCGGATTTCCTCGAGGTCACGATATGGCAACGAGGCTTGATCCGTTTGTCGGCGAGTACTTGAGAGATATCTCCCGGGCCGTGCGATCGCGTGGAGGATGCTTGTTCCTTGATTGCAACGCGGATGAGATGCTGGAGACCGATTACCCCCACCAGTGGGGATTCGACGGCATCGGACCGATGCTCTTCAAGGATGCGAACGATTTGGAAAGTGCTTTAGGAAGGCTGTCCGACGACCTCGTACTGGTAGGTTCCTTGACCGACAACCGTATTTCAAGTGAGATTCTGCGTCGGATCAAGAGCACCGGGCGAGTGGTAATCACGGAACACCCCAACGAAAGGCGAAACCTGAACTGCGGTGACACCCAGGTGATCGATCCGGCGGACTTGCCGTATTCTTCAAGGAGCGTCTGCCTATCCGCCTAGACTTGCGTCAGGTGATACAATGGACTTCATCGAGACTTACAATGTGATCGATCTGTTCATCATGGGCACGCTGCTGGTGACCTTGATCCTCGGATTGTGGAAGGGTTTTATGCGATCGCTCACAGCGGTTGCAGGGCTCATCGTGGGCGTTGCAGGCGCCTTGAGGTACCACTCGGTCGTAGAGCCCTATCTGGGAAGGATCTCTGCACTGGATCCCCATATATCAACCATCCTGTCGATGGTGATCGTCTTCATCGCCATTCAAGTCCTGTTTGTCGTAATAAGAAGGATATTGACTGCGCTGATCGATGTAACTCGATTGAGCTGGCTGGACCGAGTCCTGGGAGGGATGCTCGGGGTCATTGCCGGCCTTCTCATCGTTGCCTCGGCAGTTCAGGTCATTCTCATAGCCGTGCCTGACTGGCCCCTTGTCAAGACATCACGGCTCGTCAAACCGGTAAACCAGTTGACGAACCGGGCAATGACCTATGCCCCCGGACCGGCCAGAGACTACGTGCAATCATTAATCGCAAAGTGGAAGGGGACTCCTCGGCCTTCGCCTCCCAAAAAGCCGGGTCAAAGCGCACCGGTTAAGATGGCGCCGGCGACTCCCCCGGGACTTGGCAAGCAAGACTGAACGGCGTGTCCGTTCCAGGAGGATCTTATGCAGCGAACGCTCATTCCCTTTCCGATCATCCTGATCCTGGGGCTGATTGCGGGATGCTCCTATTTTCAGCTGAAACCAGACCCGCCGCCTCCGCTTCCCCCCATAGTAGATGTGAAGCCGCCCCTCAAGCTCAAAAGCACCCACTTCAAAGGCTTTCCATGGGACGATCTGCCGGAACCCCAAAAGGACGGAAACGACGTAGACACGACCACCTATATCCTCAAGGAAGGGGATACCCTCAAAATCGTTGCGGAAAAGAGGATGGGTGATCCGGAGATGGCCGAAAAACTGGCTGCGTACAACGAGCTGCCCTCTCTCGACGCGGTCAAACCCGGCGACAAGATCGTCATTCCCAATCCCATACTCGGTGTGTCCGGCGAGATCATGGTCAAGCCCAAGGGTGACAAGGAGTTCGGCACCCCCAAGCCGTTCGGGGTGGAATTCCAAAAGGGAGACCAGTACAAGCTGAAGTTTGAAACCAACGTGAAAGGCTACTGCTATATTCTCCGTCAAGGGCTGAAAAAAGTGGTTTTCCTCTATCCCCTCAAAGCCGAGCCGGCGAAGCCGAAGCCGAAGCCCAGGGGACGCCGGAAGCCAAAACCGGAGCCTCTCAAGCTTGGAAGCGCGGAAGTCAAGGCCTACGAACCCATCGTGCTTCCCACAGGGAAACTGGGGTATCGCTACGATCCGAAGAAGGCGGGAGACAGAATCTATGTCTTCTTCAGCCTCAAGGAAATACCCAGTTTGGAGGATCTCAAGGACAAGAAGACCATACCGAAGGAAGACCTGGAGGATGTGATGCGCAGCGTGAAAGAAGGTGAGATCCTCGACGATCCTCCGTACCGCCTGCTGAGAATAGCCGACCCGGCGGAAGTATTGGGATTTAGGATCAACATCGACGGCTGATCGGAAATGATTTGACAGTCGGATAAAGCTCGTCTTATAATATGCGGATCAGTGGGGCTGTAGCTCAGCTGGGAGAGCGCTTGAATGGCATTCAAGAGGTCAGGGGTTCGATCCCCCTCAGCTCCACCACGAATTACCTAGAATTACCGCCGATTTGAGTTGTTGGCTCTCGGCGGTTTTTCTTTTCCGGAAGCACGATTGTGTTGCTGTTTTGTTTTTAAGATCGATCCGAGGGCACCCTACTCAATTGCGCGGTCTCCTGGCTACCATTGCCGCGCTGTGTGAGATGATGCGGAGCACCCGGCATCACTCATCGAGCGATCCCACCCATGAAACAATGGTACTTTCGCTCTCCCCAAGTATCAACCAAGTAAATAAGTTGCCCCCGGAATTCCCGCTTGATTCTTCCATCTCGACTCTTTATTTTAGGATGCATGGCAAATCTAAAATTAAGACGGGCCTTATTTTAGGTTCGAGGCAAACAGGATGAAGCGAGAACTCCAAGGCAGATACGTGACCATTTCGACGGTGGGTGAGAAGGTCCGAGCCTTCGTGCCCGCGCCGCTGCCGCCGCGTCCGCCTATCGACTGGACGCCGAAGCTGCACAGCAAGGTCGACCAGGCGCTTCTTTCGCTCGGGCGGCTAGACAGCGTCTCGACCCTGCTGCCGGACACATCGTTGTTCCTCTATATGTACGTTCGCAAGGAAGCGGTGCTCTCCTCCATGATCGAGGGAACCCAGTCGTCGCTGCCGGACCTTCTGTTGTTCGAGTTGGATCAGGAACCGGGCCTGCCGTTGGATGACGTGCGGGAGGTCAGCAACTATATCGCGGCCCTCGACCACGGTCTACGCCTGCTGGAAGATGGTCTCCCGCTGTCGCTGCGCCTGTTCCGGGAGATCCACGGCGTGCTACTGACCAAAGGCCGGGGAAGCAATCAGACGCCGGGCGAGTTCCGGCGCAGCCAGAATTGGATCGGTGGCACCCGGCCGGGCAACGCGGCCTTTGTTCCGCCTCCGGCCGAAGAGGTTCCGGAGTGCATGAGCAAGCTCGAACTCTTCCTGCACGACCAGCCGGAGCCGACCCCGGTCCTGCTCAAAGCCGCGCTGGCCCATGTGCAGTTCGAGACGATCCACCCATTTCTGGACGGTAACGGCCGTCTCGGGCGTCTGCTGATCACGCTGCTGCTGTGCGAGCAGAAGGTCCTACGGGAGCCGATGCTCTACCTCAGCCTCTATTTCAAGACACACCGCCGGCATTACTACGATCTACTCAACAACGTGCGCCTGACAGGCGACTGGGAAGCCTGGCTCGACTTCTTCGCCGAAGCGGTCATAGTCACCGCCACACAGGCGGTGGAAACGGCACAGCAGCTTCTGGACCTGTCGGACCAGGACCGTGACAAGATCGGCGGCCTCGGCCGAGCAGCGGCATCCGCCTTGCGGGTTCACCGCGCGCTGATGGAGCATCCCATAGCCACATCAGGTTCGCTGGTGGAGAAGACCGGCATCACCCCGGCCACGATCAACAAGGCGCTCGGCCATCTGCAGCACCTCGGCATCGTGAAGGAACTGTCCGCCCGGAAACGCAACCGTGTATTCAGCTACGCCGGCTATATCGAGATCATGAGTCGCGGCACGGAGCTGCCGGCCGGGTAAGCCGGCAAGGGATGGGGGTCACCCTTTAAAAGGCAGGTCTTTCATTTTGCTTTTTGCAGCACTCTGACTGTGGGGTTCCGGCGGATTTTCGAAGATCCCATACCTGATTCGAGATTTCGACGAGGAGAGATATGGTATTTTCAACGAATGGCTCGATTAGCAAACAATTGGATCAGTTCTTGCTTCTTGCGACATCCAAAGCGGTCAGGGTGCGGTGTTCCTACCCGATTCAAGAAACAAGACCTGACCCCGGCCTTTGACCCCGGCCTTCATGGGCAATAGGCCACCTGGAAGACCGCCGGAAAGTTCGATTGAAAAAGTCTTGCGTCTCAGAAAAGCGAAAAACCAAGTGTATGTCCCCCGATTTTTGTCCCCCGATTTTTCCCCAGGCTCGACATACTTCATGCAGACGAGTGGATTTTGAGGCACCCCAATGCTCCGGTGGGCCGGAACACTAGGTGCGAGGAGCCTCAGCTACGAAGAAGATGTGTCTTTGGAGCACCCAGCGGAAGAAATCAGCATCAATCGACCTTGATTTTGAAGTAGGCTGTTTCTGTCGGTGATTGGCCGGGACGCGGGAAGAGTCTAACGCGTTGGAGACTTTGAGGCATCAGGACCTGTCTTAAAAGGAAACTTATTTGATGCGCTACCTGATTGCTTTCCAGAACATGGATACGGTGAAGATTGTGTTTGACATCTGCCTGTGTGGGGAGTTACTCTCAACAGGGGGAAACAACAGGCTTTTTCAGCAACGTGCTGACGGTTTTGCCCCTGTCGGGTCTTGCCGCAGACTATGTGGTGACCTTTCCAGGGTTAGAGGAATTATCTTGTGACCAGTGACCGCAATCAAAAGGTATCGAGGTCTCAAGACAGCGGCATGATTCCTGGGGAGATGAGACATGTCCAATTGGCAAAAGTGGTTGAAGCTGGGGTGGTTCATCACTATGTGCATGGGATGGCTCTTGGGGGCTGCCATCACTGTGCAGGCCATGCCGGGCCAGGTGATGATTATCCGCCATGCGGAGAAATTTGAAGACCGCCACAGAATCCACCTCAATCCTCACGGACTCACCAGAGCCAAGGCCCTGGCTCAGTTGTTCCAGACTGATCCGCGGGTAATGCAGTATGGCGTGGCGGCGGCCATTATTGCGGAGCGCCCCTCCCAGCAGAAAAAATCGGTTCGCTGCGAGGAAACTGTGGAGCCTCTGGCGCAGGCGCTGGGGCAGAAGGTGATCAACCGCTTTGCTTACGGCGAGGTGGCAGAGATGGCGGAGTGGTTGCGAGCCAGCCGGGAATGGGACGCCAAATCAGTGCTGATTTGCGCAGCGCACTTGGATATCGTACCCCTTGCCAAATCCTTGGGTGTGCCACAGGTCAGGCAACTCGTGTGGCCTCATGAGACCTATGACCGCGTATGGCTCATCGATTTTTCTCCGACGGACGGGAAAGTTACTTCATTTCGAGACATTCCCCAGCGCCTGCTATTTGGTGATTCGTTCCAGGTGGCCTCAGACTCGGAACAGCCAGGCACTTTTAGCTTCTCACAAACCTATCGTGAAATTTCAGATGGGACCGCGGCCGAGAGCCCGGCAACAATGTGGAAATGCCACATTGTCGCCCAGGTACGAGGAGATTTTTCGCGGTTCGATGATAATACCATCCCCGTGCTCCGCTTGGGTGGGTTCACTTTCGGGTACTACGCTACCACTCTGGGAAAGCTACGACGAAGCAAGGATGCGGAGGTCAAGACGGACGCCGGGGCAGGGTGCGGTTCGATGAGGTACAACTACAACGCCTCAGTGGACGGGCTCGAAAAGACGTATGCCTGGGTGTCGTTTTCCTGGGACAAAGAGTGCCTGAAGGCGGAATTCCAGGCGGAGATCGATGAAACTAGAATCACGCCGGATCTGAACATGCCGGTGGAATGCCATCTGGAAAGGACCGAGGGCACGATACATGGTGTTACCGGCTGTTACCTGGCATTCGGGGAGCAGCAGTTTCATGCTCCGGCAGGCCTGGCGTACCGTGGGACCGCGACGAGGTTCAAGGACGAATCGAACAAGGAAGTGTACGAGGTGTCAGCGAAAGACGAGACAGGCTTCCTGGTCAAGAAGCTGGACCTCCCGGAGCGATGACATGTTCCGACGGCTCTCGCATCTCAGCCTATCTGCTTGGATCTTTGTCGGTCTTGGCCTCGGTGTGCTCGTCGGTCTCTTTTTAGGGGAACTCTGCCGTCCTCTGAATTTCGTGGGCAAGGCCTTCATCATGCTGCTACAAATGGGGGTACTCCCCTATATGGTGGTGACCCTGATTCAAGGTGTCGGCTCCCTTTCCCCGGGCGCTGCCAGACTGATGGCCGGCAAAGGTTCGCTCATGCTGGTGCTATTCTGGGTAGTCGGACTGGTGGTCATCTTCACCTTCACCTTGGCCTTTCCCGTTTCACAGACTTCTTCTTTTTTCAGTGTCTCCGAACCTCGGGCGGTCGAGGCAGTTAATCTGCTGGAATACTATATTCCGGCCAATATCTTCGACGCCCTGTCCGACGCGTTGATTCCTGCTATCGTTTTCTTCTGCGTGTTTCTCGGCATAGCTCTGCTGCGCGTGCACAACAAAGAGCCTTTCTTGAACATGTTGTGGGTGCTGGCGCAGGCCCTTACTCAGATGATGAGGATGGTGGTCAAAACTTGCCCGATTGGTGTCTTCGCACTCACTGCCACGTTAGTGGGAACCATTTCGTTCGAGCAGCTTCAGCGTCTGCAGGTCTACTTTGTCTGCTACATTCTGGCTGCCTTGGTCTTGACATTCTGGGTGCTACCCATGATTGTCACCTGTTTCACAGGCTTCACATTCAAAGATGTCCTTAATTTTTCCAAGGAAGCATTAGTCCTGGGGTTCACCACGGGGAACAACTTCGTCGTCTTAGCGGTCATTGCAGATAAATCCAAGGAACTATTTGCCAAGGCGGCTCCGAAAGAAGAGAAGGCCGACAGCATAATAGACAGCGTGTTGCCTCTCGCATATAGCTTTCCCAGTGTCGGCAAACTCATTGAAATCCTCTTCGTATTGTTTGTGGCCTGGTATGTCAACCATACCTTGGGAATTACAAAACACCTGGATCTGGCATTCGCAGGAGTCCTGAGCCTGTTCGGGTCTCCCAAAGTGGGGATTCCGTTCCTCTTGAATTACATGCAATTGCCCAGCGCCTATTTCGATCTGTATATTATGGCAGATGTCGTCACCCGCAGGTTCAAGGTGATCCTGCAGACGATGAGTATGCAAGCGCTCACCCTCGTCGTTTCATATCTCCTGCTCCGGAAAGCCATGTTCAGCGGTCGGAGAATTCTGGCTGCTTTGGCCGGCACGGTAATTCTGATGACGCTGTTCATACTTACCGCGCGGATGGGATTGGATGTCCTGGTACGAGGCGCTTACCATGAAGATCAGGTCCTGATGGGCATGGAAATCACAGGTCAATCTCCGGCCAAGGTTATGCTGAGTCCACCAAGCCTGAAAGACGCTCGCCCCACCTCGACAGACATGCAAGAATATCTCCTCAAACGGATCAAGAGCCGGGGGACGCTGAGAGTAGGATACGATGCCGATGCTTTGCCTTTCGCATTCTTTAATTCGAAAAACGAGCTTGTGGGCTACGATATCTATTTTGCCCACCGTTTGGCTGGAGACCTAGGAGTTTCGATAGAATTCATTCCAACTATAAGGGGGAATATTCAGGAGTATCTCGATGAGGGCATCTGTGACATAGTTATGTCAGCCGTGCCCATGAGGGTGGATGATCTCGGGAAAATGAATTTTACACGTCCTTATATGGAGATGAAGGCAGCCTTCATCGTCAAGGACTACCGCAAGAGAGAATTCCAGACCCGCTCGGACATGGCGGCCATGAGTGGGCTGCGCGTAGCGGTGACGCCAGCCAACAGCCCTGAAGACCGGCGCTTGCTTCGTGGTTACCTCCCAAACGCAAAACTGGTGGAACTTGACAGCATTAGGGATTTCTTCTCCAAGGGGGACGTTGCCGACGCTCTGCTCACCACGGACAAGATAGGCAAGGCATGGGCACTCTTGTATCCGGAATTCGGAGTAGCGGTGCCGAAGCCGCACTTGTTCGTCTGTGATGTGGCCTATCCCATCCCCATTACCAAAGGCGATTATGTCTTCCTGGAATACCTGAACCACTGGCTCACGCTGCAACAGACCAGCGGCACGGCGGCCCAACAATTCGACTATTGGATACTGGGCAAGACCCCGTACCGGAAGAGGCCCCGCTGGTCCATCATCCGGAACGTATTGCATTGGATCAACTGAGCCACAGAAAGTCAGCCTGAGTTCATCCGGAAGAGAACGAGATAGTGCTCTTTGGGCGTCCCGGGTTTGAATTCGCTTTGAATTCTGGCAAAGAGGTCGGGAGGGGGGAATAGGTGCCATGTGACCCTCATTCTGATGTGGTGGCCTGAAGTGTCCGGCGCAGAGGCCACCCTGACCTTCGGGCAAAATTGCCAAGAGTCCTTCCCCGCTCAGTCTCAAAATACGCGAATCCAAGACCGCTGCCATTAAGTGGCTTGAATTAGCCGGGAGCCAATCTGTCACAGACTTGTAACAAAACCTCCCCCAAAATGCTTCGATCTGGAACGATAAGGAGTGATTTGGTCAAGGCTCAGAGCCAAACTGGTAATATCATTAAAATGAATACTTGATTCACAGGGCAGGTGTCGAGATTAACAAAGAGAGTTCGACTCGCAACCTGCCGCCAATTCTCATACTCGTCGTGCCGTAGTTCATATACACGGCCATCTCTAGTCACTACTCCAAAACAAAGATAATCCGTTTCCCGCAACGATTCCATAATCCTGCGAACCTCGATCTCACGCTCGTCCAACAGAAACGAGAGGGGCCTTTCGCTGTCCCTGCAACCTGACAAGCATCGGACTGCGGTGGGATTCCAGGAATTTCGGTTGACGAACGGGCGTTCGGTAAAGTACGCTCAAAAGACAGGGAAAACAGGCTCTTTCATCAATATGACAACGGTTTTGCCGTCCTCGGGTCTTGTGAGTGACCACACGGGCCTTGTCAGAGTCAGAGGAACGATCTGGCACCGATCCCCGGCCCCAAGATCCTTTACAGTAGCAAACCACCATAGGATGACAGTCTAAGAAAGCATCAAGAAGATGTTAACTACGGCCGCAAAAATGCTGACGGTTTTTACGATTGTATTGGCGCTTGCGGCCTGTGGGTCAAAAGAGTCTAAACAAGGTAGCACCGTTTCAAGAACTTTAGAGAAGAAATACAAGATTGCAACAGTTGTTAAGGTGGACGGGATTCCCTGGTTCGCCCGCATGAGAGAAGGTGTCAACAGGTTTGCTGAGGAGACCGGCCATGAGGCTTTCACTGTTGGTCCGGCAAGAGGAGACGGCGCTCTGCAGGCGCGGCTGATCCAGGAGTTGTTCGATCGGCCACTCGATGCAATCTGTGTCGTGCCGTTTTCGGTTTCTGCTGTGGAACCAATCCTGAAGCAGGCACGCAAGAAGGGGATTGTGGTGGTGTCACACGAGGCTTCTAACCAAGAAAACGCTGACTGTATCCTCGAAGCCTTTGACAACCAAGCCTGGGGTGAGCACCTCATGAAAAACCTTGCAAAGTACATGAACTACCAAGGAGCATACGCCATAACAGTAGGAAGCTTTGATTCAAGATCACACATGGAGTGGAGCGACGCCGCTATTTCCTACCAAAAAAGATTCTATCCGAACATGAAGAAAGTGACGGAGCCGATTGAGGACCATGATAATTCGGCCAGAGCATATGCTCAGACGAAGGAACTCCTCATGAGATATCCTGATCTGAGAGGGATTTTGTGCTTTACTATGGCTTCATGCCCCGCAGCGGCATTAGCCGCTGAGACTGCCGGAGTGGAGAACAGGGTCGATATTCTCGGCGTCTCGCTTGTCTCGGTATGCAAATCGTATCTGGAACACGGTTCTCTCAGGATGATCAGTTTCTGGGATCCAGCGGATGCGGGATATGCCATGAACGCGATTGCGGTCAAGATCTTGCGAGGCGAAAAGATTGAGCAGGGTACGGACCTCGGAGTGAACGGATACAGAGACCTGAGAGTTGACCACAAGAAGCCAAACCTCTTTTACGGCACAGGATGGATCGACGCAGACAAGGAAAACATGTCCGACTATCCGTATTAATCTTGCATAGCGTTTCCCATTGCCAGGATAAGGGATCCACAGGGCTGTGTGAAGCTGTCTAGGGGTATCACCCGATGAACGTGTCCATCAGAACAAGAGTTGTGCTAGGGTTTGCTCTAATGGTCGCACTTATCATTGTGACCGGCGTTGCAGGGTACCTTGGCCTCACGTCGGCAATCGAAGGTGCGGCACTGTACAGCACTCTAGCGCGCGAGACATCCGTTGCCGGGAAGCTTGAGTCCCACGTACTCCTACTCCACAACGCAGTGGACGAATATTTTATTTCCGGCGACCAGCAGGCAATATGGGATTTTGACTACCAGTTGGCACTGACAAAACGCGTGGTGAAACAGGTCAACAATGAAAGTGTCACAGCCCAGATAAAAATGATCCTGGTTGAGGTCGATGACTCTGGCAAAAAAACCGAAAGGAATTTCCATAAACTCCGCGAATTGGATGCTCGACGAACTGAAATCCAAAGCTCACATGCTGCTGATAAGGCGGCTCTTCTTAAGAATCTTGGACTTGAAAGACAGGACCTGCACGAATCTTTTGAGTTCGAGGGGACCAGGATCTCCAACAGCGTGGAAAGCGCAAGAGAATCGATCAAGACTCAAGAAGAAGCCATCGACACAAAGCTGCAAAAGTCTTTTCGGGTTACAACGATCGTGGTCGGGGTCGCAGGAATTGCAGAGGTTGTGCTGGCCCTACTTGTGTCATCACTCTTTGTGCGTTTGATCACTCGACCCGTAAATGTGTTGGAGCAAATTGTCAGAAGAAGTCCATCCGTAGCCTTCCGGTTTGGGTCTGACCCACCGTGGCCTGTTGAGTACGTGTCTGAAAACGTCATGCAATTGGGCTACTCGCTCGACGATTTTTACTCCGGAAGGAAAACCTTTGTTGACATGGTTCACCCTGAGGACCTCGAAATGGTCATGACAAGACTGAGAGAATATTCCCGTGAGAGTGCTCAAAGGGAATTTAGCCAGGAATATCGTATTATTACCGGTGCGCAGGAGACTCGCTGGGTAGATGAGCGAATGTGGGTCATACCGAATGAAAAAGGGCGGATTGCTCACTATGAAGGCATTCTACTGGACGTCACTGAACGCAGGCAGGCCGAGCAAAGCTTGGCGCAGGAGCAAGCCGCCAGAGCGTTCATACGAGAGACCTTTGGGTCTTATCTGAGCGAGGAGGTAGTCACTGAGATTCTCGAATCTCCCGAAGGAATCAATCTTGGGGGAGAGGTGAGGGACATTACCGTTTTGGTATCGGATCTCCGAGGCTTTACCTCCATGACCGAATCATTGGGGTGCCAACATGTCTTAGAGATAATTAATCGGTACCTGGAAACCATGACTGAAATCGTCCTGCGTCATGGGGGTACCATTGACGAATTCATGGGAGACGGAATTCTAGTGTTCTTTGGAGCCCCTCAGCCGTGCTCCGACCACTTCAGGCGTGGGATCAGATGTGCAATTGACATGCAGGCAGCTATGGCGGAATTCAACGAGGAGGGCCTTCGGTTGGGGCAACCACAACTGCAGATGGGAATCGGCATCAACTGTGGCGAATTGGTCGTGGGAAACATCGGTTCGCGGAAGCGCAAAAAGTATGGCGCGGTGGGGAGCCCGATCAACGTGGCCTTTCGGGTCGAGGCGCACACAGCGGGAGGAGAGATCCTTGTAACGCCATCGATTTACAACAGACTTGCCGGAGAATTGTTGGTGGGGACTGTCAGGGAGACTCATCTCAAGGGTTTGGAAGGCCCAGTGACACTCTATCAAATTGTCGGTGTAAAAACTGATGAGACTTGTGGAGGCTGCGCATTTGGGAATTGAACCTGATCGGACTGATCATGCGCTCCGAGCCACACTTTCCAGGCAGTTTTCATTTTCTACACTTGCTACGAACCTTCTGATGCCGTAAGTCATAAACCCGGCCATCTACCGTCTCCACTTTGAAACAAAGATAATCCGGTTCCCGCCACGACTCAAGGATGGTGCGAACTTCGACCTCTGGCTCGTCCAGAAGAAACGAGATGGGCCTTTGGTTGGCGGGGAACCAGAGAAGTACCGGACCTGCGGCGGGAGTGGAGGATTTCAGCGAAGGGAGTGTCTTGGTTTATCCTGGGTCACGTCATGGGCTGGGCGAGGTGGGCAGCGCGCTGGACATGTTGACCTTATGGCAGATTTGCGCGAGGGGCACCTCTCACCCTTTGAGTTCGAACCATTGCGCGTCCCCCCCGCCTTAATCATGGTGAAAATCCCCGATGAGCCCCCCCCCGCTGTGTCAATTTTGTGTCATTCGGTTGTGGATCGTTGTGGTTTGTCGTGTGTCAACGCAACGGGAGCCCTGGTTAAGTTGTTGTTGTTATTATTGGTGGTGCTGCATCCTTTGTAGAATGGCATTCAAGAGGTCAGGGGTTCGATCCCCTTCAGCTCCACCACGAAAACAGAACGACCAAGAATACCGACCGCCGCTTTTGCGGCGGTTTTTCTTTTCCGGAAACACGATTGTGTTGCTGTTTTGTTTTTAAGATCGATCCGAGGGCACCCTACTCAATTGCGCGGTCTCCCGGCTACCATTGCCGCGCTGTGTGAGATGATGCGGAGCACCCGGCATCACTCATCGAGCGATCCCACCCATGAAACAATGGTACTTTCGCTCTCCCCAAGTATCAACCAAATGAATAAGTTGCCCCCGGAATTCCCGCTTGATTCTTCCATCTCGACTCTTTATTTTAGGATGCACGGCAAATCTAAAATTAAGACGGGCCTTATTTTAGGTTCGAGGCAAACAGGATGAAGCGAGAACTCCAAGGCAGATACGTGACCATTTCGACGCTGGGTGAGAAGGTCCGAGCCTTCGTGCCCGCGCCGCTGCCGCCGCGTCCGCCTATCGACTGGACGCCGAAGCTGCACAGCAAGGTCGACCAGGCGCTTCTTTCGCTCGGGCGGCTAGACAGCGTCTCGACCCTGCTGCCGGACACATCGTTGTTCCTCTATATGTACGTTCGCAAGGAAGCGGTGCTCTCCTCCATGATCGAGGGAACCCAGTCGTCGCTGCCGGACCTTCTGTTGTTCGAGTTGGATCAGGAACCGGGCCTGCCGTTGGATGACGTGCGGGAGGTCAGCAACTATATCGCGGCCCTCGACCACGGTCTACGCCTGCTGGAAGATGGTCTCCCGCTGTCGCTGCGCCTGTTCCGGGAGATCCACGGCGTGCTACTGACCAAAGGCCGGGGAAGCAATCAGACGCCGGGCGAGTTCCGGCGCAGCCAGAATTGGATCGGTGGCACCCGGCCGGGCAACGCGGCCTTTGTTCCGCCTCCGGCCGAAGAGGTTCCGGAGTGCATGAGCAAGCTCGAACTCTTCCTGCACGACCGGCCGGAGCCGACCCCGGTCCTGCTCAAAGCCGCGCCGGCCCATGTGCAGTTCGAGACGATCCACCCATTTCTGGACGGTAACGGCCGTCTAGGGCGTCTGCTGATCACACTGCTGCTGTGCGAGCAGAAGGTCCTACGGGAGCCGATGCTCTACCTCAGCCTCTATTTCAAGACACACCGCCGGCATTACTACGAGCTACTCAACAACGTGCGCCTGACAGGCGACTGGGAAGCCTGGCTCGACTTCTTCGCCGAAGCGGTCATAGACACCGCCACACAGGCGGTGGAAACGGCACGGCAGCTTCTGGACCTGTCGGACCAGGACCGTGACAAGATCGGCGGCCTCGGCCGGGCAGCGGCATCCGCCTTGCGGGTTCACCGCGCGCTGATGGAGCATCCCATAGCCACATCAGGTTCGCTGGTGGAGAAGACCGGCATCACCCCGGCCACGATCAACAAGGCGCTCGGCCATCTGGAGCACCTCGGCATCGTGAAGGAACTGTCCGCCCGGAAACGCAACCGTGTATTCAGCTACGCCGGCTATATCGAGATCATGAGTCGCGGCACGGAGCTGCCGGGCAGGTAGGTCAATTCGACTCCTGTATCGGGATCAAGCGAGGCGCAACCGTTATTCCTCGGGAAACAGCAAGCTTGTTGATCAAAGCATGACTTATAGCTGTCCAGGATGTTGAGAGGCGTTACAGAGGTTTTTTGGCGTCAAGCTTTCTTTTCGGACCGGAAGATGATTTCAACAGACATTACGATGCAGACATCACCACAACATAGATTTAGGCCCCATTCCTGATTCCGTGTGTTGTTTCACAACGGCATCGCGAAACGTTTGCTGGTGGGAACTGACCGAACACCGGTACGAGTGAGATAGTCCGATGATCGACTGGAACCAATACTTGGACTCAGTCTGCCAAGACCTTGAATATACTCAGTGGGAGCGGGAATCCACACCCTTGGACGTGGAAGGCCGTCCCGCGGTGACCCAGTTCGATTTGATGGTTCAGGCATTCCGAGAACCCGAACGAGCTGAAACAGAAGAAGGACTTCCTCTCCGCAATAGATCCCGAACACCTGAGAAGGAGAGCGACTCCCCGTCTCACAGAAAACCTGAGAAATACAACGCGCTCGAAGGCTTGCGTAAATTCGCCGAGGAGCATGTGCTTCTCCGCGGAAGGCCCGGGTCCGGGAAGACCACCGTACTCCGCAAGCTCCTCCTTGAGGATGCTAAGAGGGCAAGAGACGAAGAACGAGTAAGAATTCCCGTACTTGTAGCACTCCGGCGCTACAAGACTTCGGCAATTGATCTGGTACGTGATGCTCTCCAGAGCCACGGAGCCCTGGTGGATGCCGGGGAGCTTGAGGCACTCCTCGACGATGGCCGCTTGTTCCTTCTCTGCGACGGCGTAAACGAGTTGCCCAGGGAGGAGGCCCGTGGGGATTTGGAGTCCTTTCGCCTAAAATACCGTGCTTCAACTCCAATGGTCTTTAGTACGAGAGACATGGGACTTGGCGGCGACCTCGGCATCCGCAAGAAATTGGAAATGGTGCCGCTGAGCCCGAAGCAGATCGAAAGCTTTGTGCATGCGTATATTCAGGATCGTGACGCGGCAGAGAGGATGCTCAGGTCGCTCGAGCATCGAATAAAAGCGCAACTAACAGTCCGTTTCAGCGTTTGGGCATGCATCTCAAGAAAGTTGGTAACACACAATCTTGCATTTGGGATTCTTCCCTTCCCATCGAGGTATTGGATCGCGCCACGATTCATTTTGTTGCGCTACCCTTCGATCAAGAAGAGGAAGTAGAAAAGGCTGAGAAATGGTTGCAGTGGCGCTTTGCAGGCCCAAATTCTCTGAACAAAATGGTTCCCAAACGGGAACCAAGAATACCAGACGCTTTGCGCCAACGACTTTCTCAAGTTTATGAGAAGGAAATTGGTTAGAAGAGATCCCAGCCAGGATTCGGGGCCCATTACAAATCTCACCCCTCGTCCGTGCGAAATGAGAGTGGTAGTTCATGTGCTTTGGAACTTGGCCGGCACCGGACTACTTCGGTGGGTGTTACGTTCCCGGGAACCATTATAGCCCTGAAACCGACGCACCCGCAACGCTGGATGAGATAGTGGAGAATCCAAGGGAGTTCTGTGCCATTTCGCACCAATGTTGGACTGCTGAATATCAGTCTAATTCGTGAGAGGAGTCGGCAATGAAGCGGCCTGAACCGTCGGACATCTCGTTTAGGTTCAAGATCCCGAGACAGGAACGGATACACAGGAGACTTCGTTTGGTAGGGTTTGCACCCGCTGCATACTATCGCGATGCTTGCAGACTGGCAACCGTTAATCCACCTCTGGAGTCCATAACTCATTTGCTCGGTCATCTCTTTCGGGAAATTGAGGGGATGCTCATCAAATTTCTGTTGGATGAAACTGACAGAGAGGCTCTTACGAATCAGGACGATGCAAGGAAGAAGAAGATTCGAGCTGTTTTGAAAAAGTTGGATGTCCACGACGAACAAGAAATCTTGGATCGCTGGCTAGAATCCGAATCGCTTCACAAATATGCACACAGAAGCGGTGTCATATCGCCGCGACCGGCAGAGGCCGACTTCCATGAAATGCTACAGGAGCGCGAGGAAATCTTAGATTACGTCCTACAGTGCTACGAGTCACATTATACCCAATATCATAGGCGGCTTGATGCGTTGCTCAGGGTACCGAAGCCGACAAGAAAGCTTATGACCGAACTCAGCAACTACGTTCCCAACAACATCGTCTCATTGACCTCTTTCTTTGAGAGACTCACCGATGCGGAGTGGCTACCATTCCTTAACAAAAAGGGCTTTTTTCGAGGCCCGTCTGAACCCGAACCCGATCCGGAAACCGGTGATGCCATGTTTCCACGCTGGCCCGCCGGAGGCTACTTGATCAGAATGGCAGGAGTGAAGCCCCGAGAAGTAATGGACATCCTCTTGGAGGTCAACGACAAGTACAATCCCTACGTTCAATCGGCTCTCATAAAAGCAGCAACCCAAATGCCTCCTGAGGAATCGGCGAGGTTAGTGCCAAAAGTCAAAGGGTGGTTGAAAATTCGCCGGACTAGATCGCTCATGTCGATGTGCCCAGACCTGATCGGATACCTCGCGCGCTGCGGACGCACAGACGAATCATTAGACCTGGTACGAAAACTGCTCTCTATCTCCCCTTTCGCTGACGATTCGAGTGCCTCATCCCATGACGCTATCTGGGATTATGATTACGTCCTTAAGAGAATAACTCCGGCGGTTGTTGACACCTCCGGGCTAAAAGCGCTGAAACTGTTTTGCGATCTCCTCGAGGAGGCTATGAACCTTGCATGCGGAAATACGCAGGAGAAAAATGGACATGATGACTCGCACACTTGGAGAGAGCGGATAGAGCAGTCACCGACCCGAGGCTTCCATGAATTCCAGAATAGCTTGGTTACAGGAGTCCGTGATGCCTCGGTCACCTTGACTCGAAACGATCCGGGCATGCTTGCATCTGTGATCGATGAATTGGAGGGCCGATACTGGTTGGTGTTTCGTCGGCTCGCTCTCCACGTACTGTGCGAGTTCCCAAACGAATCTCCCGAACTCACTCTCTCGCGATTGAAAGAATTCAGCCGTTATGACAACCCCCACTTCCACAATGAATATTATCGACTGGCCCGCACGGCCTTCCCTCTACTCCTTCCCTCGGACCGGAGGGAACTAGTGACCGCGATTCTAGCCGGTCCCGACATTGGGGAAGTGAGGAGGTGGTTGGAAGAGAGAAGTCAGAAAGATTCGGATGAGGCGGTGCAACGGGTAATTAGGAACGAGGTAAGGAACCGCCTTGGTGAACTGAGATCAGTGCTGAACGAATCGGAAATGGACTCCTTGGCTGAACTTGAAAGAGAATTGGGTCCTGCCGTGCCGTTGGTAAACCCGCTTACAAGCCATGTTACCTGGGGTCCATCTGAGCCTCAAGAAGGGCACGAATTGGAATCGATGGGCGTGGGGGACATAGTGGCTTTCCTGCAAAGATGGGGTCCTTCAACCGACGGCCAATACCGATCATACGATAAAGTGTGCAAAAAGCTGCGCCAAGCGATAATGAGTGATCCGGAGCGGTTCTCCCGAGACATGCATCATTTTCGGCACGTCGATCCGACCTACCTGAGACATGTGTTCCAGGCCCTTGGAGATACTTTGCAAGCGCAAGAACCTCGATACTTCACTTGGGACAACGTAATTGGACTGTGCCGTTGGGTTGCGAGTCAAGGCAGAGAAATAGCCGAACGTACTGACACCTTTAATTGGGACCCGGATTGGGGCTACACCAGAAGGGCAATTGTTGACTTTGTTGATGCAGGACTGAAAATCTTCCTGGGAGGAATTCCTTTCACTCTGAGGGATCAAGTGTGGGGGATTTTAGAACCGTTGACCAGAGATCCGGAGCCGACCACAGAGTACGAGCGCAGAATGATCGGGGTACGCCAAGAGCCTTTACCGTTGGCTGGAGGAGGGCCCGATCGTGATTCCCACATGCGTCCAGGCTACGTCGCCAGCAATACGATGCGTTGCCTGGCCGTCACAGCGGCGGTGTCTTACGGTATGTGGGTCAAACCAAATCTTTCCCAGGCTGAAAGCGCAGATCAGGAAACACATCTGGGCTTTGAAGCAATGCCGGAACTCAGGGAAGTCCTCGACTACCATCTTGATTTCCAAAACGACAGTTCGCTCGGCATGGCATACGTGTATGGTAAGGAATTCCCATATCTTTATAGCCTTGACCCTGGGTGGGCGGAAGTTAACAAGGATCGAATCTTTTCCAAAGCAGCAAGAGATCTGGAACATGGAGCATTCGCTTGGGAGGGATTTCTATTGAACTGGCCTGCCTACCAGGATCTATTCGATTTGTTGCTGGAGCAATACGAACAGGCTGTAGGAGAGCTAGGAAGATCTGCCAGCGAGTCAGGACATTTTGTCAATCTGGATCTTCGTCTCGGTCAGCACCTCTGTGAACTCTATCTCTCAGGCAAGATTATTCTGGGCTCTCCAGGGTCCCTTTGGGAAAGATTCTTCGACAAGGCTGACAACGAGATTATTGGAGAACTCATGTTGTCTGCCGGATGGACGCTTTTCGAGGAGGAAGAGTTTTCCGGTCGGTGGCTCCACAGATTGCGAACTCTGTGGGACTGGAGGTTGGGCCAGATAGCTGCGGACGGAGATCTCGGCGCGCACAGTACCGAGTTGAGGGCCTTCGGCGCTTGGTTCGGCAGCGGCAAGCTTGATGACGCATGGGCTCTGGAAAGACTGCGGGAAGTGCTAATGAGGAGTGATCAGGTTGAAACCGGTGACGAAGTTGATAAACGGCTCGCCGATCTCATGGCCGGATTTCCGGTCGAGGTCCTAGAATGTGCTATTCTTCTCGTTCGAGGAGCTACGAAAGCTTGGAAGCTCCAGATCTGGAACGAGGATCTGAAGTGGATCATCGATGCTGCATCGAGAGTGGGGGATCGGAACGTGTGCAACAGAATGGCAAAAAACTGGAAAGCATTCTGCTGTCCAAAGGGTTCACGGCATCTGCTTGACATATCAGGTTGCGGAGCGAGGGCACCCACGTGTTCTCCAGTCCTCGACCTGTTAATGCCCTAGATGCGGTATGGCTGAATCCGTTGAGATGGGCTGCCGGTAGGTTTACCGAGAAAGGGATTGCCGATCGCCAGGACTGGTGACTTCACGGCAAATTTCGATGAAGGTTGGGTCTCGCCGCAGAGTTTGGGCCGTCTCCACCTCCCCTCTTTATCACGAATAACCATCTCAAATCGGCCAACATGCCTCTGTGTCAAATTTGTGTCATTGGGTTGGTGGATCGTCATGGTTTGTTGTGTGTCAAAGCAGCGGGAGCCCTGGCTACGTTATTGTTATTATTAGTGGCTCGCCATCATTGGTTGAATGGCATTCAAGAGGTCAGGGGTTCGATCCCCCTCACTTCCACCAAGAATCGAAACAATTGATTGACAATCTCAAGCGCCGATTCTTCGGCGGTTTTTTCTTGCCCACAGTCCCGATTCTATCGGATTTTCGGCTCACAAGATCCTTGCACCCACTCGTGTTCAGAAGAGTATTGCGCTCTCCGTGGCGGTACAGGCATCTTGCCCGTCTCTTCGGGAGAGCGATCCCACAGTGCCGAGAACGGCTCACTATTCGCTCTCCGTTATGGCCGCCTGGTTGAAAGCGTACGAGTCCAACACAAGGAATAAGATGAAAGGCAATCCACAGCCGGATTTTCCTTTCCGAGGACCAATAACCGCTTGGAGCCCGGGGGAGTCGCGCGTATAATCCGATGCATATCGTCATACTTCTTTACCCCCGTGTCGGAGCAAACACCTTGCCTCATACGGTGCCTTTTTGCACTTCATGCTCCGCGGCCCTTACAGGATGCGCACCTGAATCAAGGAGCCTTGAATGGAAAGACAGAATAAAGGGGGCGACGGCCCGCAAGCTCAGTTGAGACAGGCACAAAGCCGCATAGCCGAACTGGAGCGACAACTGGCTGAAGCACGGGAAAAGGCGGAGTTTCTTCAGGAATTGGTCGACTGCTTACCCGATGTGATTCAATGGGTCGGGCCGGACGGCGTTGTGCGGTTCACCAGCCGCGCCGTAGAGCGAGATGGCTATACGGTTGATGACTTTCACGGAAAGTGGATCGGGGATTTCTATCCGCCCGAGGATAGGGAGCCGGCCTTGAGGCACCTCCCAGAGTTGCTGCAACTTCCCGACGGCGTTCGACTAAAGACCCCGGTGCGGATATACGACAAGTCCAATCGTATCGTGACCGGGGAAGCCCATGTGGCATGGAATGCGAGTCCGCGATTCCCGGGAAGCCTTGCAGTCGTCCGCCGTGTAGAAGACAAAGCCTTGCAGATGCAACTGTTCCATGATCCCGACGAGTCTGTTCGGACAATATTCAACTCTGTCCAGGATGCGATTTTCGTTCACGATGCCCAAGGGAACATTTTGCATGTGAACGACATGATGAGCCGACTGTTCGGAGTCGAGCGCGAATTGTCAAGGCCCCTGAACACCGCGGACCGGTACTATGGGCCCATAGACGGCTCTCAATCCTTGGAAAGCACGTGGCAACGCGTCCTTGGCGGCGCTATAGAGCGGAACGAGTGGCAGTGCCGTCGCGACTCGGATGGAGTCGTATTCGACGCAGACGTCTTCATGCGGAAAATCCACCTGGAGGGACAGGATTACGTGCTCTGTTCGGTGCGCGATATTACACCCCGAAAGCAAGTGGAGCGTGAGCTTGAACGGGCGCTTGCCATTGCTTCCAAGCTTCGCAGGGAAGCCGAGCAGGCCGGCGAGGCCAAAAGCCGGTTCCTTGCCAACATGAGTCATGAGCTGCGCACGCCGTTGAACTCGGTCATCGGCTTCGCAGAGCTGCTGGAAGATCAGTGGGCGGGAACACTGAACGAGAAGCAGTTGGGGCAAGTGAGGCAGATCTTCACGAACGGGCACCACTTGCTCAATCTCATCAACGACATCCTTGACCTGGCCAAGGTGGAGGCGGGCAAGATGGATCTCCGACTATCCGTGGTGAATCCAATGAATCTCCTGCACGGCTGCATGCTCATGATAAAGGAGAGAGCATTGAAGCGCGGACTGCGACTCAGTCTCGACGCAGCGGACGACCTCGACGGCATTGAGATTCGTGCCGATGAGGTGAAGCTCAAACAGATCGTGGTCAATCTTCTGTCCAACGCAGTGAAATTCACTCCCGATGGAGGCAGGATTTCTCTTGAAGCCGAAAGGGACGACAGAGACCTGGTGGTGACCGTTGCGGACTCCGGCATCGGCATCAAGCCAAAAGATCGAAAGCGGATCTTTGACGCGTTCGAGCAGGCGGATTCATCCCTGTCTCGTCCCTATGAGGGAACCGGCCTGGGCCTGGCCCTGACGAAACAGCTTGTAGAGATCCATGGAGGGACAATCTCTGTGGCGAGCGAAGGAAAAGGTAAGGGAAGCAGATTCTCGTTCAGAATTCCCTTCGTCCCGGCCGTCACCAGGCGGCAAGAGTCGAGCGAGGCCTTTGCGCAAGGGACCGAACGCGTCGAGACGGCTCAGGTTGCTACAACCGAGCTGCGGCCGCGGGTCCTGATAATCGAGGACAATGAGGCCAATATGAAGCTGGCCTCGAACCTCCTCGAGGCGGGCGGATATGCGCCTCTTCAGGCATGGACCGCGGAACAGGGCATCCGGGCGGCTCATTCGGAGAAGCCCGACCTCATTCTCATGGACATATCATTACCGTTCATGGACGGTCTGACTGCAACAAAGAAACTCAAGGACGATCCGGCCACCGAGGGAATTCCTATTATAGCGCTTACCGCCCACGCGATGATGGGCGATGAATCGAGAGTCAAAGCCGCGGGATGTGCCGCATATCTGACCAAACCGATAGATACCGACCTGTTCTACGGGATCCTGGCGGAGAACATCCGGCTCACTCCGAGCCGTAGTACCGACGAATCCGGAATGTGATCGGCAAGGGGGAGGCATGACTCGGATGAGACGTATCCTGCTCGTCGACGATGACGAAAGAAACCGAGACATAGTGAGCGCTATGCTCCAGTCACTGGACTACCACGTTGTAGAAGCCGTTGACGGGGCTGAGGCGTTGAAGAGGCTCGGTCCGGATATCGACCTGGTAGTGCTCGATGTCATGATGCCCGGTATTGACGGGTTCGAGGTTGCAAGACGGATTCGCAAGGACCAACACTGCTTCGACATTCCCATCGTCATGGCCACGGTCCTCACCGGAAAGGAGGACCGTCTCAAGGCGGCGGATGCGGGCGCAAACGATTTCATTTCCAAACCGATTGACAGAACGGAACTCAGGGTGCGCCTGGCGTCGTTGATGAGAATGAAAGACGCTCAGGATGAGGTAAAACGCCGCCGTGAAGAATTGGAGGAGACCGTCCAAGAGCGTACCGCGGAGCTGGCGGAAAGTGAGAAACGATACAGGGAACTCTATGGGCAATCCAAGCGTCGGGAAGAGCTTTATAGGTCCCTGCTCGAGGCCTCCCCGGTTTCCACTGCAGTCTTGGATCTTCAAGCGCGGGTAAAGTATCTTAATCCCGCGTTTACCGACAAGTTCGGATGGACCACGGAAGAGCTCCAGGGAAGCCCCATCCCCTATCTTTCCCCTACCGAAGGGTCCGCAAGCAAGAATCTCATGGAAGAGGTCCAATTAGCCGGATCCCCTGTCACAAACCTCGAAACCCAAGGGTTCACCAAGAGCGGAAGCGTGTTGGATCTCAGCGTGAGCGGGTCCGGTTTCCCGGATCATGAGGGTAGACCGGCCGGGTACATAGCGCTTATCCGTGACATTACAAAACGCAAGAGGATGGAACAGGCCCTAATGGAAGGCCAGGAGCGCTTCAAAGCCATGTTCGACGGCGCGCAGGATTGCATCTTCGTGAAAGACACGGATTTCAGGTACGTGGAAGTCAATCCCGCGATGATTGAACTCACCGGAATTCCGAGGGATGAACTTCTCGGTAAGACCGACGAAGACCTGTTTGACCCCAAGTATGCCCTGGGAGCCCGAGACTTGGAGACTCGGGTGCTCGGTGGGCAGACCATTGAGACCGAGCAGCGGGTAACCATCGATTCACGAACAATGATTCTGGACTTCCTACGAATGCCCATGCGAAACAGCGAAGGCCTGGTGACCGGAGTATGTGGTATTGCGCGGGACGTGACCGAACGGGTCGCTTCATCGTTTCCGCAAGGCGAGGATCGCGGCACATACCCTTCATCAGCCATGAAGACCGCTCTAAAAATGGCCCGACTAGCCGCTGAAACGGACAGTATCATTCTACTGACCGGGGAGAGTGGAAGTGGTAAGGATCACATGGCACGCCACATCCACGGGCTGTCCGCGCGTTGTACAGGCCCGTTCCGAACGCTCAACTGTGCCGCCATTCCCCCTTGACTGGCTGAATCGGAATTGTTCGGCCATGAAGCAGGTGCTTACACCGGAGCAATGAGGCGGAAGCGCGGCCTGTTTGAGCTCGCTGAAGGAGGCACGCTTCTCCTGAACGAGATAGCGGAACTACCCCTGCAACTCCAGAGCAAGCTCCTTACCTTCCTGGACACGAGGCGTTTCCGCCGTGTGGGCGGCGAGAAGGAGATCCATGTGAGCGCCCGACTCATAGCCGCAACAAACAGAGACCCTGCGAAGGCCGTTTCAGAGGGCGGTTTTCGTCAGGATCTCTATTACAGGCTTAACGTCTTCTCCATAACAATTCCGCCATTACGGGAAAGGGCGCCGGACATCCCGATACTTGTGCAGGAAATGCTTGAGGTCATCGTCCCGGAGATGCAATTGTCGCCCGTTCCAAGTATTCATCCGGAAGTCATAGAGAGATTCCGCAACTACTCGTGGCCCGGAAACGTGAGGGAACTGCGAAACGTGCTCGAGCGTGCCCTGATACTCTCGCGAGGCCGCAGTATCGGCTTGCGGCATGTACGCTTGAGCAAGCCGGACGATGAGTTCAAGTCCGGCATGCCGGACCAATTAGGAACCCGGCCGCTTCCCGAGATCGTCAAAGATGTGGAGACCTCTCTCGTAAAAGAGGCTTTGGCTCGGTATCGAGGAAAGAAGGCGCCGGCTGCTCGCCTGCTCGGCATTACACGGTGGGCCCTGGCCCGCCTCACAAAGAAGCTGGGGATACCCGAGCAATAGCGCCGTGATTCATTGCATTCCGGGGACACGATCCCGATTTGTGTCCCCGGAATTGCGAGAACTTGGCATTCTCGGTGTTCGCTGTGCCTCTGTGGTGATTCTCTTTTGGTTGCGGCCGAAGGCTGCGCTAAGATCTCGCCGGTCGTTCAGTCCGATTCAGGATATTCTTTGCTGACCGCCGACACGTCAACCGCCTGACTCATGATATACGCGTAGAATGGGCATGTGCGACATGAAGCCATCTTACTCGCAAAGGTAGGATGTGGCCGACCGCAGGCCATGGTTCCCGTGACCACGAAGCACCCTTGACCATAATCCGGATACGCGGGGCATTTCCGCCGCATACCGCAGTTCATATATTCCCAACAATTGGCCGGTCGGGATTCATTCATGGTAATTCCACGCGAGAACTCGCTCGTTGCAATGTCCTCCGAGCTTGGGTAAGGGCGACTGATCGGAGGTGCCGGGATCGTACCGAGTTCGTATCCATCACTGAGTGATCGATTCCGAAAATACGGTCGCAGATTCCGGAGCGATGGGATTCTTTCGTCGCTTCAGTCTTCGCAAAGACATCGCGGCGATTGTCATGCCGAAGCCGGTGGCCTACGGGCGAATACCATTCGCCCCTGCGGCGTGTCGGCATGTCCCCTCAATCCCCCCCCGTTGGTGGGACATGCGTCTCACCGGATTTCAGGCAATCCGGCGAGTTGCCGGACTGTCGAACCGTCGCCGAGAATCCGCGATCGTATTTACAAAAGCGATATTGAGCAAGTGTTGTGCCATTTAGGGGTGCTATGAGCACTAAAGGAATGCCATGCAGTCCGGATCTATGTTTTGCAGGGGCCCGTAGAGAATGGAGCGACACCGAGGGAGAAAGGGTCACGCGGGCAAAGAGAGCGCTTTCGCTCGTTTTCCCGGGTGACACCTGCCCTGTCCTGCGATTTCGGCACGTTACGTTGGGTGGAAACGACCCGGCCGGCGGGAGGTACCGAGCGATTCCGCTCGCTCCGCTGGAGGCTCAAAAAACCGAGTAAGACTTTGAGGTTCCGACCGGTCATTTTTCTCGCAGGGGCTCGCCGCGTGTAAGGGCAGGCCCCTGGCGGGTGTATCAAAACTCGCGGCGCATCGAAAATCGTGGCACGACTGTACGGCATATCGCTACAAATCCCCCCTGGCCCCCTTTAATAAAGGGAGGGATTCCGTTGGAATCCACTTCATCCGGCGTTCAGCGCGGGATTCACTTCGATCCGCCGGTTTTGAGACAGTTTCCTTGTGCCCGCCCCGGGCACCGCCCTGTGGGTGCCCCTACGGTGCCGCTAATCTTTCCGAAATGGGCCCTGCATGTTTCTCATTTCCAGTATGGTATCGGTCAGCTTGTGCACGGACGGTGATTCATCGCCTTCCTGCCAAACCAATGACAGCTCGACCGGAGGCAAATCGCCTGCAATGGGTCGGTAGACCACACCCGACCTCTGCTGCTTCTCAGCCGATGCAGGAACCAGAGCCGCACCGATTCCTGCAGCGGCCAGTGCGATAGCCGTAGCTTTTGTCGTGGTCTCTTGGACGATCCTGGGAACACAGCCGGCGGCACTGAAACAAGCGATGATCCGGTCATACAATCGTGGGTGGCTCGGCCGAGGGAAGAAGATGAGCGCCTCACCGTCCAGTGCCGACGGCGGGACCGCCGGCAATGAAGTCAGGGGATGCTCGGCCGGCAGCGCCAATATGTAGGGTTCCCGCGCGATTTGCTCAACCACGAGCCCCGCGGTCTCCTGTTGGAAAAGCCGCACGACTCCCACCTGGATACGGCCGCCGGCGAGAGCATCCAACTGTGCCAACGTTCCCAGTTCGTGCAATCGGATCTCGATGCCCGGATTCGTGGAGCGGAATTCACGAATTGCCGCGGGCACAAACGTATCCATCGCGGCAAGGATAAATCCCATTGAGATGCAGCCCACTACCCCTTGGGCAACGGTGCGGGCTCGTTCGGCTGCTCGATCCGCTCGCCTGAGTATTTCATCGGCATCTTCGAGAAAGGCCGCTCCCGCCTCAGTGAGCGAGATCTTCTTGTGTTTTCGGTGAAAGAGGAGCACTCCCAGCTCCTGCTCCAGGTCCTTGATCTGTTGGCTCAAGGGAGGTTGACAAATGTGCAAACGTTGCGCGGCACGTCCGAAGTGCAACTCTTCGGCAACGGCGACGAAATATCTGAGATGTCGCATTTCCATCCGTGATATATGTCATGTATTAGGAGTCTATGCAATATATATTGGACATATCATTTCTGCCTGCTATCCTCTTCATGATCAAGACATGAGGAGATCCGCCATGCGCACCACAAAGTTTCACGCCGGCCTGTCAGCTGTTTGCATTGCAGCCGTATTGGCGCTTTGTCCCTTGGCCGGAGCGGAGGAAAACATGGAAACACAAGATCGCAACGACCGCTATGAGCGGGGTATGAAAGCCCTCAAAGCTCTGGATGCGGTCGCGGCCCAAGCCGTTCAGGACGGTCTGAAAGACATCTCCCCTGAAATGGGGCGTTTCATCGTCGAATTCGCGTACGGCGACGTCTACAGTCGGCCCGGTTTGGATCCCAAATCACGGCAAATCGCCGCCATTGCAGCGCTGACCGCAATGGGAAACGCACGGCCCCAGCTCAAGTTTCATATTGGCGCTGCTCTCAATGCGGATGTGTCGCCGGAAGAAGTCATTGAGGTCATGTATGTGACTACCGTATTTGCGGGCTTTCCGAGCGGACTCAACGGCATTGGCTGTGCGAGGGAAGTTTTTCAGGCGAAAGGCGTTTCGGTCGGTCACGATAGGTCCGTTTGCTCCGGGAGCGGCTCGAGGCGTGAGCTAGGCATGAAAGCGTTGAATCAAACCAGCAAGAGCGCGGGCGAGCGGGTGATTAAGAGCCTGTCGGATATTGCACCGGACATGGGCTATTTCATCATTGATTTTTCTTACGGAGATGTATTTTCCCGAGACATCTTAAGCCCTAAACACAAGGAAATCGCCATGATTGCCGTGTGCGTCGCAACGGGGACAATGGAGCCTCAGTTGAAGGTGCATCTCCATGCGGCCCTGAACGTGGGGTGCACGAAACAGGAACTTGTTGAGGTCATGACGCACATGGCGGTGTATGCAGGCTTCCCCAGGGCGCTCAATGGTCTCGGAGCCGTACGGCAAGTGTTTCAGGAACGCGACGGCAAGGATGAGGATCGCTGACACACCACTCTCGTACTCCACGGCGGGACTATGGTGACGCATTGACGGAGGCCGTCCCCGTCTCTGTTGCGCCGGCCTCCCCGCGTTCCGCTGGGTCTGTTCTCCACGAACACCCCGCAGGGTTGGTGAGACAGGCGTCTCGACTGTCCATGACCGGCAAGATGCCCCTCCCACTGGGACGCGACCGAGTGTTCTCGACGATGCGTCACCCCGAATTACGTTTCCACCACCGGTCGGTATTCATCGGGATCGTTGAAACCGGCTATCCATGCAGCCGCCTGATGACATTCCCGCACAAAGGGCGGCACTCGAATGAAGTAACGGCGACCCGTCGACGGGCACACTACGACAAGCACGAGCAAATCCTCGTCCTCGAACCGCAACCGGAGCAACCGCCGATCACCTCCCGGATCGGTGTCGGCGTCGACAACATCGTGTTTGACGGACTTGAAGAACTTCTCCAGACCGACCCGTTCCAACATGACACGTCTCAGTTCCGCATTCCGTTCACCGAGAATTTCCTTGCCCTCTATGCTCTCCGGATGGAACGCGATCCGTTCATCTATTTTGACGCCTCGCCAGAGCAGTTGACAGTGAGCCAGCCATGGCGGTAGAGCGTTCAGGCCCGTGTTCGCAACATCAATTGAGGATGTCACGGTCAGCCAGTCCGGAAGATGGTCTATCTGAACACAGTCACTGATGTCGAGAGATCCTATTTCAACGAGAGCGAATTCTTGCCATCGAAGACTCAGGCAACCGGAAACGTCGACGGATCCGGCCTCAAGTACATCCGGGAGTTGGGTCAGGCGGGTGCAGCCGCGCAGACTCATCGAATCAAGACCGGCATTGGGGATCTTCGTTAGCTTGAGCGATCCGTCCAGGACAAGGGTCTGCTCGACAAATCGTTCGGACGTGATCTCTTCGAGCTGAGAATGAGCAAAGTCCAACGAAATGAACCGGCATCGCCGAGGCAGTTCCTTTAGATTCGGACAATCACGTATTGAAACGGCCGCCCATTTCAAGCCTTCCGGGAGTGTTGTCAGGTTTGGGCATCCTCGAATGTCGAGGGAAACGGCACCCACGCTTCCGGGAATAAACGAGAAGTTTTCGCAACCTTGCACGAGTACGTTCCCGGCCAACAGATCCTCGGGCAACTCCAGGAAGTTCGAACAATACTCTATAGTCAGGTCAAGGACTCTCAGCTTGTCCGGTAATCCGACCAGATCCTTTTCATTTGTGAATATCAGCCGGTCCGTAAGGATTCCCGGCCGTGCCGTGCCGTTCAGGATCCGTCGTCTCGCTTCATCGGAAGATGTGAAGCCGGGAATCGGGAGACCGCCTTCAGATTTCTCGGTCCTATTCCTGTGCCTGTGCCTGTGCCTGTGCCAAAGCTTGGCAATCCAATTCATTCCCGTCAGTCCTCCACGACCTCTTCTTCAGTCTGTGGATTGTATTCTCTCTGCCGCCACACCCGATATACCCCGGGAAGCAACTCGATGGGCCGATGCTCCTCGTGAACAACACGAGCGGGAGTTTCAGCGACTCGGAGAAAGAGAGTACCTTGGTGCTCATACAATTCCGCCAAACCGTTCGTATCGACCTTGTGAGCGTGGCCGGTAAGTTCACCTCGTGCCAAAGTCAATCCCTGCAGTTTCACTGCGTGCTCAGGAACCTCCCCAACCGGGGAAATCAGAACGTCGCCATGTCGAAATACTTCCATGTTTCAGACTCCTCATGAAATGGACCGACGCGTTGGGTACGCGGATCTTCAGGCTGATACCACGTAGGTTATTCTTCGGGTCCTTACGCGTCAACTCCTGTCCGTTGAAGTGGACGAGCCGTGGAATTCATCCGAGCAGTGATGTCTGCCGGGACGGTCGCGGCATTCCTCGGAACCGCAGCCGTCCCGGCGGGAGGATGGGGACTTATCTCCCCCGTAATGGGCGCAATCGTTCACAATATAGGTTCGGTTCTTGTGGTAATGTCTTCAGCAAGTATCGCGTTCATGTCCATGGATCAATAGCCGGCGGCGCGGTTTACAGATCGTCCGTACGGCCCCTGGAGAGGGTCTGCTGAAACTTGGGGAGCAAGGGTGACGAGTTTTCGGTTGACCGGAGGAAGTGGGATGAGGTATATAGCCGACAATCGATATTAATCTATGACGCGGGGAGGACACGAGGATCGAAACGATTCGACGTTGTGAACGGGTGCTCCAATTGCCCGTCAGGTAGGGTGTCGGATATACCGTCGCTTGCCGACTATTCAATTCCTTAAGGCTCGCATGGGACTGGGGGAAAAAAGGGGGGACTGGTCATGGATGTTTCGACACGGTGGCTTCCGGTGGCTCTATGCATCACCGGGATTTTCGCAATTTCTCACCTCGTGAGGCCCGAAGAGATTCTTCCGTGGTGTTCCGGGCAACAGAAGGAATTCGTCGGTCATTTGGGAGTGTACGCTCTTCTGGGGTTCTTTACGGCACGGTGGTTATCAGGTAAGAACACACGTGGCTACGCGAACGTTTTCTTCCTGACGACAATCGCATGCGTCTCACTGGGGATCTGCGATGAACTGCATCAAATGTTTGTACTCACTCGAACTTCATCGGTACACGATGTGGGGCTGGACCTCTTGGGGGGAACCCTGGGAGCGGTCACCCACGGCACCGTGCTTGGTCCGGTACAATCAAGCTTGCAGCCGTTTCGCCTCCTGAAGGGGGGGATTGATGGGAGAGGAGAGGCCGAATTGGCACCATCCAAGAGAAAAATTCCTTTCCGGGAATTCTTGGCTGATTTTCAGATCGGAATGACCGATACGGAGTTGATCGACAAGTACCACATCTCACCGAATCAGTTGCGGTCGATCTTCAAGCGTCTCCTGGATCGTCGGATCATCGACCCCATTGCATTCGAAGCGTGGCAAATCTTTGGAAATACCCACGTACCACTGGATGTACGGAAGCATCCGAGAATTGCGTTGGCAAGCCGGCCTCCCATCCATGAGGCCGAGAATCCCGATAACAAAGGTATCATTATCAACGTCTCGGCTCATGGACTGGCAGTCCGCGGACTGAGGACACAACCCGATGAGATGATGACCCTGACCGTTCCGAGAACGCGGGTCACTCCCTTTGGGCCGATAACGGTCGATGTGAGGTGTCGCTGGACGAAGATCGAGGAAAGTCATAAGCGTCCCGTGGGGGGATTCTACGTCGTGGTTTCCGGGGGGGCGAACTGGGATTCGATTTGTAGACTCCTTGCCTCATACGGGAGCGTGCAGGGCTAAATTCCCTCCGCACTTACATCTGAGGTAACAGCGATAGGTACCCCCTTGCGAGAAGGAAGTTACCGGAAGGCTCTCAGGGTAACCATGCCCTTGAACTTACCCTCGTGAGCGTCTTCACCGGAGATGTCTTTGCCGGCGCAGCGAAGCAATTTCAGCGCGTGAGATATAGACCTGTCCGGGGGACGTTGAGATTGCTTTTCCGCGGGACGTGGGATTCCTCGCAATGACATGTTGGAAAGGTCTCACTCGGCACCCGAAGCTGAAGGCTTACCTCTCAGGGCTTTTTCGTATTGCGCGTAGGCGGTAACGCTTGCTATAATTCCATTATTACCCGCATCCTATTGTAAACAGACCTTTGCAGGTATCACGTCTGAAGGATTTCAGGGAGATGATGTCGTTGGCTCGGCAGAATGACTCGGTCGATACACGAGGAGTGATTGTTGACCAACAGGAAGGTGCCGAGTAATGGAACGCCGTCGCCCCGCCGGTCTGAAACAGTACCCACAATTGATCGAAGAGTGGCACCGGGAGAAGAATGGAGAACTCACTCCCGAGGACGTTACTCCGGGGAGCAATAAGAAGGTCTGGTGGAAGGGTGCATGCGGCCACGAGTGGATGACTGCCGTGAAAATCCGTACGGGTGGTTCCGGCTGTCCGATCTGCGCCCGAACCTGGGCGACCTCAGAAAACAACTTACGCGCCAAATACCCCGAACTGGCAAGACAGTGGCATCCGGAGAAGAATGAAAACCTCGCCCCCGAGGACGTCACGCCGGGGAGCACAAAGAAGGTATGGTGGAAGTGTGAACACGGTCATGAATGGCGGGCCGCCGTGCACAATCGCACCTCCGGAACCGGTTGCCCATACTGTGCAGGCAAGATGGACGTCACTCAACACAACGTCGCGAACCATCCGAAATTGGCTCTCGAGTGGCATCCGGAAAAGAATGGAGATCTTAAACCCGAGAATGTTACGCCGGGGAGCAAGAAGAAAGTCTGGTGGAAGGGCACTTGCGGGCATGAATGGACGGCGGCCGTGCAAGAACGGACAAACGGTGCCGGCTGTCCGATTTGCTCCGGAAGGCGTGCAACGCCGGAGGTCAATCTTCGCACCCAGTACCCGGATATCGCAGAAGAGTGGCACCCGGAAAAGAATGGAGAACTGAGACCCGAGCAGGTTACGTACGGGAGTAACAAGAAAGTATGGTGGAAGGGCAAATGCGGGCATGAATGGAACACGGCCGTGACATCTCGAACAAGGGGGGCCGGCTGTCCGGTCTGCGCCCAAATCTGGGCAACACCGGAGAACAATCTGCGTGTCCGATTCCCGGAAATCGCGGCACAGTGGCATCCGGAAAAGAATGGAGAGCTTAAACCCAAGGACGTCACGCCGGGAAGCGCCAAGAAGGTCTGGTGGACGTGTAAACTCGGTCATGAATGGCAAGCTACGGTTTCCAATCGCTCCTTGGGAACCGGCTGCCCGTATTGTGCCGGTCGGAAGGCCTCCCCTGAACACAATCTCTCAAACTATCCCGAATTGGCCCAAGAGTGGCATCCGCAGAAGAACGGGGGGCTCACCCCCAAGGACGTTACTCCGGGAAGCAAAAAGGAAGTCTGGTGGAAGGGTGAATGCGGTCATGAATGGAACGCGGCCGTGCGAGACCGTACGGCCGGGGCCAAGTGTCCGATCTGCAATCCACGAGGACCGACCCCGGAAAACAACCTGCGTGCCCGATATCCGGAAATTGCGGTACAATGGGACCGGGAAAAGAATGGAGATCTCAAACCCGAGGACTTCACTCCGGGGAGCAACAAGAAAGTCTGGTGGAAGGGAGAATGCGGCCACGAGTGGATGACTTCCGTGAAAACCCGTACGGGTGGTTCCGGGTGTCCGATATGCGCCCAAACCTGGGCTACACCTGAGAACAATCTGCGTGTCCGATTCCCGGAAATCTCAGCACAGTGGCATCCGGTAAAGAATGGAGATCTTAAGCCGGAGGACGTCACTCCGGGAAGCGGTAAGAAAGTCTGGTGGACGTGTGAACACGGTCATGAATGGCAGGCTACGGTGAGTAACCGCTCCTTGGGACGCGGTTGCCCGTACTGTGCAGGGAGGACGGGTCTCCTTCTTCACGAAGTCTCCAACTTTGGGACATTGATGCGGGAATGGCATCCGGTAAAGAATGGAGATCTCAAACCCGAGGAGGTTGCCGCGGGGAGCCATAAGAAAGTTTGGTGGAAGTGCGTGCACGGGCATGAATGGAAGGCCGTGGTAAAGGATCGTGTCAATTATGGGACCGGTTGCCCATACTGTTCCGGTCAGAGACCCAGTCTCGAACACTGTCTATCCAACTATCCCGAGTTGGTTCAAGAGTGGCATTGGGAGAAGAATGGATTTCTCACCCCTGAGGACGTTACTCCGGGGAGCCATAGGAAAGTCTGGTGGAAGTGTAAGAACGGGCACGAATGGCAGGCCGAGGCTAAATCCCGTACAAATGGTTCCGGCTGTCCGATCTGTGCCCAAACCTGGGCAACACCGGAGAACAATCTGCGTACACGTTTCCCGGAAGTTGCAGAGGAGTGGCACCCGGAAAAGAATGGAGAACTCACCCCGGAGGATATCACCCCGGGGAGTGATAAGAAGGTCTGGTGGAAGTGTAAGCACGGGCACGAGTGGAAGGCTACGATACATAGTCGCGCTGCCGGAAGAGGTTGCCCGTATTGTGCGGGCCGGAGAGCCTCTCCCGAGAACAATCTTTCCAACCATCCCGCGTTGGCTCGCGAGTGGCATCCGAAAAGAAATGGATCTCTCCTCCCGGAGCATGTTACCCCGGGAACCGGCAAGGAAGTCTGGTGGCAGGGTGAATGCGGTCATGAATGGAAGGCGGCCGTGCGAGACCGTACAGAGGGGGCCGACTGTCCGATCTGCGCGAGGCGGCGGGCAACCCCGGAAGACAATCTCCGTACCCGACGTCCGGACATCGCGGCACAGTGGCACCCGGATAAGAATGGAAAGCTTACCCCCGAGGATGTTACCCCGGTGAGCAGAAAGCTCGTCTGGTGGATGTGCGAACAGGGCCATGTATGGCAGGCTGAGGTGTTGAGCCGCACATATTCCAAGAACGGTTGCCCGCATTGTGCACGCGGACTACCTCGCGCTGAACGCCGTCGTGCCGGCACTCCCGCGTTGGTTCAGGAACGACATCCGCAAAAAAATGGAGACCTTACCCCCGAACATGTTACCCGAGGTAACAATAACAAAGCCTTACAGAAGGGTACACGCGGCCACGAATCGCCGATCCCGGGCGACTCCCGAAAGACCACGGCCGCCCGGAGGGCTACACCGCAGTACAATCTACGTGCACAATACCCGGAACTCGCAAGAGAGTGGCATCCCGAAAAGAACGGAGACCTCAACCCCGAGGACGTTACGTTCGGGAGCAAGAAGACGGTCTGGTGGAAGGGTACGTGCGGTCACGAATGGCAGGCTCAAATCAACTCACGAACGGATGGGCGCGGCTGTCCCTTCTGTGCTCGGAAAACGGCAACACCGGAGTTCAATCTCCGAACCAAGTATCCGGATATCGCAGAGGAGTGGCATCCCGAAAAGAATGGAGATCTCAAACCCGAGCACGTTACACCCGGCAGCAACAAGACAGTCTGGTGGATGTGTAACCGAGGTCATGAATGGCAGGCCCAAGTCAACTCCCGTAAGAAGGGGGCAGGCTGTCCGGTTTGTACCGGAAGACGGGCTGCTGAGCAGAACAGTCTACGCGCCCGATTCCCGGAAATCGCCAAGGAATGGCACCCGGAAAGGAGTGTGGAACTCTCTCCCGAACACGTTGCTCAAGGGAACCGTGACACCGTGTCGCAGGAGGGTGCAGGCGATCACGAATCGCTGATCCCGGGCGACTCCAGGAAGACCACGGCCGCCCGGAGGGCTACACCGGAGTACAATCTACGTGCACAATACCCGGAACTCGCAAAGGAGTGGCATCCGACAAAGAACAGAGACCTAATTCCGGAGAATTTCACCCCGGGAAGCGGCAAGTTCGTCTGGTGGAAGTGTGAATGCGGGCATGAATGGCGGGCTGTCGTGCGGGACCGTAGAGCCGGGAGCGGTTGTCCGGTTTGCGCCGACAGGCGGACAACACTGCAAACCAGTTTCCTTGCCCTCTACCCGGAAATCGCGCAAGAGTGGCATCCGACAAGGAATGGAGATCTCAAACCCGAGGACGTTACTCCGGGGAGCAACAAGAAAGTCTGGTGGAAGTGTGAATGCGGGCATGAATGGCTGACTCGAGTCAACTCAAGAACGTATGGGGGCAGTTGTCCTCTCTGCGTCCGTAAGAGGCCAAGCACAAGAGCAACACCGGAGTACAATCTCCTCATCCGGTATCCGGAGCTCGCAAAACAGTGGCATCCGAAAAGGAATGGTGATCTCAAACCCGAGGACGTTACTCCGGGGAGCAACAAGAAGGTCTGGTGGAAATGTAAATGCAGGCATGAATGGCAGGCTCGAGTCAAGGCACGAACTGATGGGAGCGGTTGTCCCATCTGTGCTCGGAAGAAAGCAACGCCCGAGTACAATCTACGTGCACAATACCCGGAACTCGCAAAGGAGTGGCATCCGGAAAAGAACGGAGACCTTAATCCGGAGGATGTCACCCCGGGAAGTGAAAAGAGAATCTGGTGGAAGTGTGATCGCGGTCATGAATGGCAAGCAGAGGTATCCGATCGCAAGAAAGGGAGCAAGTGTCCGGTATGCTCGGGCAGACGCGTGGCGGCGGATGTCAATCTGCGTGCCCAATACCCGGATATTGCAGCGGAGTGGCATCCGGAGAAAAATGGAAATCTACGCCCGGAGGACGTTGTTGGCGGAAGCAACAAGAAGGTATGGTGGAAGGGCAAATGCGGCCATGAGTGGCAGGCCGTGATCTACTCCCGAAAGAAAGGGTCCGGTTGCCCGGTCTGCGCGGGAAGACTGCCGACAACAGACTTCAATCTTCGTGTCCTGCACCCGCAAATCGCAGCAGAGTGGCATCCGGAGAAAAATGGAAACCTCCGCCCGGAGGACGTTGTTCCGGGAAGCCGCAAGACGGTCTGGTGGAAATGCAATCGCGGTCATGAGTGGCAGGCCGGCGTAAGATACCGCAGCAACGGGTCCAGCTGTCCTGAATGCGCTCTGCTGGGGCAGGCACCGACCAGAAAGGTGCAACCAAAGATCAGTCTGCGTGATTCGTACCCCGAAATAGCGGACGAGTGGCATCCCGAAAAGAATGGATTCCGCACCCCCGAAGACGTTTCACCGGGAAGTCACAAGAAAGTCTGGTGGAAGTGTAAGGAAGGTCATGAATGGCAGGCTGTAGTGCGGGCCCGCACGTCTCGCGGAACCGGTTGCCCGGTCTGTGCACGAGGGATACCCGCGCCGGAAAGGAATCTTGCCGCCGCTCCCACGTTGGTTGAGGTACGGCATCCGGGAGACAATGGCGAACCCGGCCCGGAACAGGTTGTCCAAGCCGGCAACAACAAAGGCTCGCCGAAGGGAGCAGGCGGTCACGGATCGCTGATCCCGGGCCACTCCCGGAAGACCACCGAAGAGCGGAAGGCAACACCGGCCTACAATCTTCGCACCCGATTCCCGGAAATCGCAAAAGAGTGGCATCCGACGAGGAATGGAGACCTCACACCCGAAGACGTTGCTCCGGAGAGCAGAAGGGATGTCTGGTGGAAGTGTAAACGAGGTCACTTGTGGCGGGAGGAGGTGTTGAGCCGCACGAAGTCCGGGCACGGTTGCCCGGCCTGCACCGGCTACCGGCTTGTACCGGAAAACAACCTGCGTGCCCGACACCCGGAAATCGCAAAAGAGTGGCATCCGGAAAAGAATGGAGATCTCAACCCCGAGGACTTCAAGCCTTCGAGTAACGAAAGAGTCTGGTGGAAGTGTGAATGCGGTCATGAATGGCGCACGGCCGTAAGCACTCGAACGGGTAGTGGAACCGGTTGCCCGGTCTGTTCCCTCAGGAGAGGTCTCATTAAACGCAGACTTTCCAACCGCCGGACGTCGGTTCGCAAGTAACTGACGGACCAGCGTGTATGACTAACCCCCGATTGAATAGTCGCCGTATCAGTAATCACTTCCATGAGTTCGGTCCCGGTTGTTCTGATCGCCGAGATTGGCATTGGCTGGGACTTCGCAATGAAAACCTGGACCGAATCTTGACGAGGAGGGAAGCGAAAGACAAAGCAATCTAGGCGCGTAGTAATCCGAGAAGTTGTTTATGAAGGCGACCACTACGCCATAGCGGGGCGATCTACCGCTCGCTGCGGTGACCAACTTTCCCGCCGGCCGACACGGTCGCCTTTCATCCAATGCCCTGCCCTTCTCCTCATTTCATAAGGTTTACCACGGCCCTTCCCTGGTGTTTTCCGGCCAGAATCAATTCTATCCGGGCTTCCAGGTCTTCCAGTGAGATCTCGGATGTGATCCGGTCCAGGTGGTCGAGTTTCCACTCAGTGGACAGCTTCTGCCATATCTGACTCCTGATTTCCCAGGGGCAGTTCACCGAGTCGACCCCCAGAAGGCTGACGCCTCTGAGAATAAAAGGATATACGCTGGTACTCAATTCCGGTGAAGCAACGTTCCCACAGCAGGTTACCGTACCGTCGTATTGGACGGTTTTGAGAGCGGTAGCGAGGATCTCCCCTCCCACGGTATCGATCACCCCGGCCCATTTCCCCTTGAGGAGAGGTCTCCCACTGGTGTCCGCGGCTTCCTCAATGCCGATGACCTCTTTGGCCCCCAGTTCCATCAGGTAGTCCTTGGCATCCACGAGACCGTTTACCGCAACCACCTGAAATCCCGATTTGGCCAGAATCGAGACGGCAACGCTCCCGACACCGCCCGGTGCCCCTGTGACAAGGACGTTGCCCTGATCGGGTTTCACGCCGTTCCCCATGAGCTTGAAGACGGATAAGGCTCCGGTGAAGCCTGCGGTTCCGTATATCATGCTCTCTTTAAGCGAAAGACTCTCCGGTCGTTTCACCACCCAGTCCGCGGGAACGCGAACGTATTCGCCATAACCCCCGGAAGTGTTCATCCCGAGGTCAAATCCGGTCACTATGACTTCTTCGCCCGAACTGAATCGATCACTGAGGCTCTCTTCGACGATACCGGCCGCATCAACTCCGGGGGTGTGCGGGTACTTTCTCGTCACGCCTTTGTTACCGGTTGCGGAGAGCGCGTCCTTGTAATTCAACGAAGAATACTTGACGTTAATCAAGACGTCGCCCGCGGGAAGATCATCCACCGACTTTTTGGTGATCTCACGTTTGAACTTGCCTTCCTCAGACTCCGTCACCACCATTGCCTTGAAAGTCTTGTCCTTCATAGAGTATCTCTCTTTCGGGTTTTGGCTGCACTGCCCTTCACGCCGGCCCCATCGGGTGAATGGCTGAGAGTGACAAACATGTAACGCGGTGCAGGTACATCCTTGGAAAATGCACTGCGGTCCTGCCGTGGATTATCGTTATACCATACCCCACACCCGGTGTCGGCACAAGCGCCGAGTATCGGCTACGGGAGGAGTGCCTGAAACACTATGGTGCGTATCGCCTTATTCCACTTACCCGTTTCAGGCCGTTGGCGATGAGATTGAAGGACAGTACCGTCATGAACATGACCAGGGAAGGAATCATGCTCACGTGAGGCGCGTCGTCGAGCACTTCCCGTCCCTCCGCGATCATTCCGCCCCAGCTCGGCGTCGGAGGAGGCACGCCCAAACCAAGGAACCCCAGAGCCCCTTCGACCACGATCATGATCGCCACAAGCATGAGGCCGAATGCGAACAATGGCGAAACGATGTTGGGGAGAATTTCTCGACACAGGATCCTCCCATCCGATGATCCGAGTGTTCGAGCGGCCAATACAAAGTCCTGAGCAGCATACGCCATAGTATTGGCGCGGGCTATCCGACTGAAAGCCGGTGCCGTGAGGATACCGAGAGCGATCACGAGATTTGTCGGGGTGACGCCGAGAGAATACGCGACCACAAGTATCAGTACAAGCCCTGGAAAAGCAAAGATTGTATCCATGACAATCATTATGGCTGTTCCCAATCGTCCCCGATAGAACCCCGCCATGATCCCGAGTGTTCCTCCGAGCAACAGCCCCACGGCGGGTGCAAGCAGGCCCACCGAAAGGGAAATCCGTGCTCCGAATATCAGACGGGACGCCATGTCGCGTCCCATGGTATCAGTGCCGAGCACGTGAAATGGCGGTCCGCTTGCTGAACCGGATACTTCCTTGCCGACACGGGCTTCGCGGACGCAGCCGGGCGGAGCCGAAGAATTGAGCGGATCCATGTCGTCGGGTTCGGGCAGATTCCAGATGTGGGCTCCCACCGCTGAGATTACGAGAAAAAGAATCCACGTGAGCGGCAGCCAGAATGAGGGTCCCAATCTGCCTTTACCCGGATTTCTCGAAGAAAGTCCTATTCTCTTGCGAAAATCAGGCAATGGGACGTCTCCGACGAATGCGCGGGTCGATTATGGAATAGGCCATGTCAATCAAGAAATTGATCAAGACGCATCCAACCGTGATAAAAAGCACGCAGCCCTGCACCATGGCGACATCCCTGGCGAGGATGGACTTCACCATCAGGCGGGCGATTCCCGGCAGTGCGTAGATGGTCTCCACAATAAGCGCCCCACCCATTAGGTGGCCCACATTGATCCCCAAGACCGTGATCAGGGTCAACGAGGATGGCCGCAGCGCGTGCTTGAACAGAACACTGCCGGGTTGCACGCCCTTAGCCTTGGCGGCGAGAATGTAGTCCTGGTGAAGGGTGATAATCATGTCCGCGCGAAGAACCCTCATCAGCGTCACCCATTCGGCAAGCGCTATGCTCAAACTTGGGAGCACGAACGATTTGATATTCGGCAAGAAGCCTTCCGATAAGGGAACGTAACCGGTTGCAGGAAACCAACCCAGTTTCAGGGCAAAGCAATAGATGAGGACAATGGCCATCACAAAGCTTGGAACCGATATCATGGCAAACGCCGCCGAGCTGAGGAGTGTGTCGAGGATTGTCTCTGCTTTGGATGCACAGAGGATGCCCAATGGGACTGCAAGTGAAAGCGCTATGATCTGCGAAAGGATGAGGAGTTCCGCGGTAACCGGCAGACAGGCCATGAGTGTCTGCATTACGGGTTCACGTGACCGGGACGACGTACCCAGATCGCCGCAGACCGTATCCTTGAGCAGGCGGACATACCGCACGAAGACGTTCCGGTCGAGTCCGAGTTCCTCTCTAATGGCCTCGACATCCTGTGGGGAAGCCTCCTCAGAGACGGTATGGTAGGCTGCGTCACCGGGGAGCAGATTGAGCATGAAAAAGGTGAGGGTCGTAACAGCGAACACGACCACGGCAAGATGAATGAGCCGTCTGACGAAATACCTCATGGGTTCATTCCGATTCTGCCTGTCCCGGCCTTTACCTGTCCAGCCAAACCCATGAAAGACGCGCGATTCCCAGGTCAATGGGACCGATACCTTTGACTTCGGGCCTTGCAAATATGTAGTGCCGGATACCCCCTGCGTAGATGATGGGCACGTCCTTGTTGAGAAGCCTCGCTATGCTGCACAATCGCGATTTACGCCGAACGGGATCGGATTCCGTCAGCTGGTCAATGAGAAGCTTGTCCATCTCGGGTTGCCCGTACCTGGTAAGGTTCAATGGGCTCCCCGAAAAGAACAGAGCGGAGAGCATGGGCCCCATGTCCCCATTTCCACGCATGACGTAGCCGGACAGTTGATAGGCGTTCGTGATGAGTCTCTTGCGTAGTTGCAGATAGTCGCACGGCGCCGGCTTGACGACGACGCCTACTCTCTTGAAAAGTTGTTGCGTGATCTCGGCGAAGACACGGCCGCGGGGCGTGCTCGTATGATCCATCTGCAATACCACGGGTCTGCCGTATTCCTTGAGAAGGGCTTTAGCTCTGTCAATGTCATACTCGCGGTGTCCCACATCATCGCACTTCAGGGTGTCGCCAAAAGGATCGTGGACCGAAGGAACGGTGCCCCCGGCCGCCATCCTCACAAAGAAGTCCTGGTTCCAGGCATGAGCCAGGGCACGTCGGACCCGTAAGTCATCCAGAGGCGGCTTGGTGTTGTTCAACAGAAGCACCGTTGCCCCCGGCCCCTCTTTCTCGTAGGTAACCAAGGACTTGTCGCTCTTGGCCTTGAGAATTACGTTTCCCCTATCCGTCCACATCACGTCGATCTGACCTGATTTTAGGCTCGCATATCGAGTCTGGGGATCGGGCTGGAACCTGAAGACAATTCCGTCCAGGTATGGCTTGCCTTGCCGCCGGTACTTCGGGTTCCGAACCACCACGAATCTTTCCCCTGTTTTCCATTCCTTGAACATGAAAGGACCCGTGCCTACCGGTGCACGATCGTACGTTTTCGCGTCCACTGCCTTGGGCGACGGAATGTACGAGGCTATGAAACGGATCGAGGAGATCGTGGTCAGAAACGACGCCCAGGGAGCACGTAAATCGAATTGAACGGTATGATCGTCCACCCGCCGGACCGATCTGATAGGCCTCAGCAAAAGGCGTCCACGGAAACGATTGGCCGGGTCCAGGATTCTCTTCCAGTGGTGAACTACCGCATCCGCGGTGAAAGGGGAACCGTCATGAAAGAAGACTCCCTTGCGAAGCTTGATCGTCCAGGTCTTTCCGTCGTCGGAAGGCTCCGCAGACAGGCCGAGTACTGGAATGCATCTCCCATCGCCTGCGGTGTCAAAAAGGCGCTCCCCAACGAGGTTCAAGGCGGTGGCGGCGGACAGGCCCAGTCCGTGGGCCTTGAGCGGGTCGAACCCGGGAAAATCACTCTCCAAACCGACGCTGACTGTTCCCCCTCGCCTCTTTACCGCTACGGGCGGCTCCCCACCCGCTGACGAAAGACAGAACGGCAAGAAAACGGCACACATTACCATGACAGAGATGCGACTCGGCAGGTTGCAAAGGCTGCTATCCGTAGATCGCTCGAGAACACGCTTCATTCTTCCGCTCCCGTAACCCGACCTTCTCATCCGTGCGGGCACGCGAACACCGGGTAACACACACGGTGCTAAGTTGTGATGACATGATCTATGTCCTCGGCAGTACCGTTGCATATGCTATTGATAGCCCCTGCATCAGCGGCCTACTTCGATTCATCCCATGGAAATATGCGTGCTTCAAGTGATCACGGGAGACCTTCTGCACGAGCTGGAATCCTCTGGCAGCAAGAAACTCGTCCAGAAAAGCGTCCTTTATTCCGAATTTCAAGGGCTCGGTGTACTGAGTGAATTTCCTCAGCATCTTTGTCAACGACAACGGCAAGTCGGTCCCATCAACTAAACCCGGCGCAACGTAATCGAAGACGATGCCGCTTCCGGGCCCGGAGTTCTTGCTTACGAATGCCAGTGTCGCATCAACCGCTTCGGCCGATAGGTAATACGTAACCCCCTCCCAAACGAACAGAGTCTTGATTCCCGGGTCATATCTCGCTTTGAGGAGCTTCTCCTTCAACGGCTCTCTATCGAAGTTCACCCCGACGTACACAACGTTATCCGGTGTGGCTACAAGTGCCCGGCGGATCCTTCGCACCTTGACCCGCTGTGTAGCCGGGTGGTCAACCTCGAAGACCTTGATCTTCTTCAGCCCTTCAATTCGGTAGGCCCTGGAATCGTACCCCGCACCGAGGACGACCATCTGCTCCAGTCCTTCATTCACGGACGTTTGCACGCACTCATCGATGAATCTGGTTCGCGAAACGATGTACTCGAACACGCCGATGCGGTAAAGCTTTGCTTTAATTGTCAGTAGTTGGAGCATGAGACGATTGCCGTAGTACATTTTATACTTGGGCCCCAAGAGTTTCTCGGCCAGAGGATCGTAGCAGATCCGCTCGCTCTCGGGACGTCTCGACTCCAACGCACGCACAAACGTGACCCGCTCGGCAGTGTCACTCGCTAGACGCTCTCTCATCTTCACCTCCCGGGAAAGAGACACGAAATACGCGCCCCTATCGTCTCATTCGGCTCTCTTTGCCGCTACGACCAACATCCGGCTAATATCGTGCAGCAGTTCGGTGATTCGCTCGTCGCTCACATCATCTCCGGGACCCGACAGGTTGACCATACCCGCCAGTCCGAGCATGAATACGATCTGCTTGAATCGGACTTCCCCTATCCGCTCTTCCGATAAACCCTGAAACGGCTCATAATCCTGGAGCTTCTCACTGGTCTTCGCCAACAAGATCGCACGGTATCTTCTTCGCAACTCCACGTGTCGTTCGTCCTGCAGCGCTCTGAAGAGCTGTCTTTCGTCCCGGGCGAACCGAACGTACCCGATCGTACCGTCGAGCCAGACATCACCTGTCCGTGCCTGTTCACCGTATTCGAGAATCAGTTCATAGGCCTTGCGTACGACCTCCTCCTCGAGTTCCCGCATCGACTTGAAATGCGAATACACCGGCATGGTGGATGAGTTCAGCCTATCGGCAATGTACCGGGCCGAGAGGCCGGCCCATCCATTTTCTCGTACTGTTTCGAAAGCGATCTCGACTACGTCGTCTCTGGTGAACTTGTTTTTGGGCGGCATTTGATGGTGACCCTATACATGTACTTGTTATATAACATTCGTATATTTCCATGTCAAGAAAATTTCCAAGGTTTGGCTACATACATTCACCGTGGTATAGTGGCCGCAGCGGCAAGGTTGACCTTAAGACAAGGGGGCGATTGACCTCAACCCGAATTCATTTGTTCCATCGAATGTAAGAGAGAGGCTGGCCATGGCTGAGAGAAAAGTGTTTGCCGGCGGTGAATTCCTGACTTCGGACATTGCGGCGGCCGACATGTTTGTGCCGGAACAATTCACGGAAGAGCATCGCATGATCTTCAAGACCGCGTCCGATTTCATCGGGAAAGAGGTGGTGCCCAATCTGGACCGCATTGAGCGGCAAGACGGCGAGTTCATCTGTGGGCTTCTTCGGAAAGCCGGTGAAATCGGTCTGAACGGTACGGATGTTCCGGTGGAATACGGGGGCTTGGACCTGGATAAGGTCGGCACGTGCGTAGTCGCTGAGGCTATAGGCAAGGGGTATTCCTTTGCCGTCACCCATGCGAACCATACGGGAATCTCCACAATGCCCATCGTACTTTTCGGCACGGAAGATCAGAAGCGGAAGTACCTTCCCAAACTCACCAGCGGCGAATGGATGGGCGCCTATTGCCTTACCGAACCCAACGCGGGTTCCGACGCACTCAACTCACGCACCAAGGCCGTCCTGTCGGAAGACGGGAAGCACTACGTCCTCAACGGGGAGAAGATCTTCATCACCAACAGCGCCTGGGCAGACTCTTTCATCGTGTACGCCAAGGTGGACGGAGAGAAGTTCACCGGATTCATTGTGGAGAAATCGTACCCGGGAATCTCCACAGGTCCGGAAGAGAAGAAGATGGGGATCAAAGGCTCCTCCACGAGGCCCGTTATCTTCCAGGATTGTAAGGTTCCTGCGGAAAACGTGCTTCTCGAAGTGGGACAGGGACACAAGGTCGCGTTCAACGCGTTGAATATCGGACGGTACAAGATGGCCGCGTTCACGCTTGGCGGTTGCAAGTCAAGCATCGCGGAGTCGGCCAAGTATGCCGACAACAGGATTCAGTTCGGCCGGCCCATCAGTAGCTTCGGACTCATCAAAAAGAAGTTGGCCGAGATGAGCATTCGCACCTACATGTCTGAAAGCCTTACGTACAGAGTGGCCGCGATGATCGAAGACAGGTTGGGCTCCCTTGACGATGTTGCCCGGAAGAAAGGCCCGGAAATCGCAAAAGTTATGGAAGAATACGCCGCCGAATGCTCGATCTGCAAGGTGTACGGAAGTGAATGCGCTGACTTCTGCGTTGATGAATGGGTACAAATTCTTGGCGGTTACGGCTATTGCGAGGATTTCATGGCCGAACGGGCGTACCGGGATTCGAGAATCAATCGGATTTTTGAAGGGACAAATGAAATCAACCGGTTATTAATTCCGGGAACATTGTTCAAGAGAGCCATGCAAGGGCGACTCCCGTTGCTCCAAGCCGCCGATAACGCTGCCCGAGAAGCGGAAGACGCGGAAACATTTTCCCGGACGTTGGCGGATCCTCATCTTGGGCAACAAAAGACTCTCTTGAGGCTTGCCAAGAACGTTGCTCTCCTGACGATGGCCCTGGCGGCCAAGAAGTTTGCGACAAAGCTTGCCGAGGAACAGGAGACGCTTGCTCTGCTTGCCGGCATGGTAATAGAGATATTCGCGCTGGAAAGCGGTCTGCTCAGAGCGGAGAAAATGCTCAATGAGAACGGCCCCGACAAGGCCGAACACCACATTGCCGCGGTCCAGGCATATGGAGCGGATATGGTTCCCCAAATGGTGCACGGGGCCGAGCAAATCCTTGCCCATGTCAAGGACGATCAAGGAGACACGGCAGTCAGAAAAGCGCTTGGGGAGATCACGGCTATTCGGCCTGTCGACTCGGTGGAACTCAAGCGTTCGATAGCCGACGCAGTCAGAGATTTGGAGAGATATCCGTTCGATACTTAAAGGAATGAGCGTTTTCCTGGTTCCCAGGCTCTGCCCTGAGCATGTCCCATATCTTGGGTCGCCGACCACCTTGCTCGTGTCGACAATTGACTCGCACCCCATCTCAATTGCGGCAGAATGGCAAGATTCCGGCAATCCCGGTGGAGAAAATGAGGATTTCTGCCCTGAAAGGGCATACCTTGACTAGCCATGGGTTTCAACCCATGGGAACGGTAGACAACATCCACCGTCTTGGACCCTGACGGGGTCCACCAACGGTGCATCGTCCTTGGTCGGCCCCTTCAGGGCCGCTCCCAAAATTGGGTGGATACCCTTTTCCACGGGTTGAAACCCGTGGCTACTTATGGTGAGCCCCTTCTGGGCACTGGACAGCCGACACCTCCGATCGGTTCGCCTATCGTTAGCCGGTTCGCACGGTGTCAGGCAAAAAAATGTTGGACATGCTCAGGGCGAGAGCCCCGGAACGAGACCCCAAAGGAGTCGAACCCCATGTCTGGAATCGTGGATTTCCTTAAGGCCGTCGCAGGCATCTGCCGCACCGAGCCCCTTGATCCGGGACTTTGGGAAGTACGCAACCATGAGGCCCGGGTCAAACTCGGCAAGGTTCCTGAGCTGAGTTCTCCCGGCGGCGCGGTGTACCTCACGGGTAACGGATTGCGCGAACCTGTTCTCATCGTCGCACGAAACGACGGCGGGTACGTCTGCGCGGTCAATCGCTGCACTCACTTCTCGCGGAAATTGGACCCCGTGCCCGGCGAGCAGACCCTGAGATGTTGCAGCGTCAACCATTCAACTTTCGACTTTGAGGGAAACAACTTGACCGGTCCTACAAGCAAACCCTTGAAGATGTGTGAGTGGAAACTCGAAGACAAGGACCTGGTGATCGATGTTTCCGGTCAATGGTAAGCAAAGATCAATCCGGTTCGTTCCAGATCATCGAGCAGATCTCTTCGCTCTCGGGCCAAGACTCGAAGACGCTTCTTCTTGTACGGCTTCACCTTTGCGACTTCCAGAACAATCGAGGCAAGCTCCCTGATTCGCTCATTCTCTGATTCTGAGAGTATCTTGAGCCTTTCAACGTTTTTGTCAGAAATGTGCGATTGATTCATATAGTCGAAAATCTCTTCTTCCTGCTCGACGGCCGTCCTTTCCTCCTTAGGCATACGGGCGCACTCCTTGCACACATGAGTCCTGCGGCCCTTACCGGAGAACTTCTCGTTGGCTCTCGTGCGTCCGCAAATCCTGCAGTAATGGCCCACAAGCACTCCTCTTGATCTTATCTCGTTCCCAGGCTCCAGTACTCAGATCTGCCCATATCCTGGGTCGACGGGAACCGGGCACATGCCCTGAAAGGGCATACTGTAAATAGTCCCGCGGGATTTCAACCCATGGAAACGATGAACAACAATAAGTAGTTATGGATCCTGACAGGGTCCACTAACGAGACTCCACATTGGGAGGTACCGTGATTGGTCGGCCCCTTCAGGGCCGGTTCGGAGAACTGGGTGGATGCCCCTTTCCACGGGTTGAAAACCCGTGGCTATTCGAGGTGAGCCCCTTCGGGGCACTGGTCGGTCATCACCTCGAAGGGATTGGCCAATTGTCAGCCGATTCCCAAGGTTGCCGGCAAAAAGGTATGGGACATGCTCAGGGCTCCAGCCTGGGTACTCCTACCGGGAGGCGCCGCCTCCCACTGGAACTTGACCTGACAGAGGACATTCTCCGGGCAGAGCCCGGAAGACAGGCGTTCCCAGGCGGAGCCTTGGAACGAGAGGACCATGGACGTGCTGCCGGAGTTCCGAGGCTAACCGATAGGCATCCTGAAGAATCCGCGGCCATATTCATACAATACCGTACTCTGTTGCTCCCACGATCAGGTTCCCAACGGCTCCTGCCACCTCTTCTTGAGTTCCCCAATGTCCGCGTTCACGACCGCCCCGCGGCTCAGCCCTTGGACGCGAAGTTGTTGAGCTTCAGTCACTTCGCCGACACAGGCGCAAGGGAACCCGTCCAGAGCCTTCTCAAAGCCGGCCCGTGCATCCTCTCTAACACTTATGAGGAACCGGCACGGACTCTCGGAGAACAAGGCAACATCGTCACGGTCAACGCCTTCCAAGGGGAGCTTGGCCAGTCCGATATGCGCTCCCAGAGATCCGGAGAAGGCACTCTCGGCCAGCGCGGTTCCAAGACCGCCGTCGGAAAGGTCATGACACGACGCGACGAGCCCGTGGGAGATGGCCCGGTGAAGCGCTCGATACATGGCGACCGCGTTTTGAGGATCCACGACCTTGGGGACCTTGTTCCCGATGCGACCCTTGGACGCAAAATACTCCGAGCCTCCGGTTTCGTCCCTCGTCATGCCCAGCACGTAGATCAGGTCTCCCGGCCTCTTGAAGTCGGGAGTCACGGCCTTGCGCACATCGGGCACTATTCCCGCCGCGGAGAAGAGCACCGTGGGAGGAATGGAGATCTTTGTATCTCCAATGCCGTAGTCGTTCTTCATGCTGTCCTTGCCGGAGATACAGGGAATCCGATAGGCGGTTGTGATGTCGTACAAGGCCTCGTTGGCTCGGACCAACTGAGCGAGCTTGTATTCCCCGTCCGGCGTCTTCTGCGATTGGACCGGATCGCACCAGCAGAAGTTGTCCAATCCCGCCATGTGGTCGGGGTTTGCACCGACGGCAACGATGTTGCGAACCGCCTCGTCGATGACCGCGGCCATCATCCAATAGGTGTCGATATCGGAATAGCGGGGTGCAATCCCGCATCCCACCGCAATACCTCGCATCCTGTCCAACAGGGGACGCAACACGGCCGCATCCCCCGGTCCGTCTTCGTCCGCGCCGACCAGTGGCTTGACTACGCTCCCGGCCTGGACTTCATGGTCGTACTGGCGGATGAGCCGCTCTTTGGAACAGATGTTCCATCGGCCCATGAGATCCTGCAAAGTAGATGTCAAATCCGCGGGACACGGGAAATCGGGCTCCTCGTGAACCGGCGGTTCCCATCGCGCGGTGAGGTGCATCGCGGGCAGTCCCTCGTGGAGGAAGTCCAGCGGCAACAGTGCCGCGGGCCGATTCTCCCAGTAAACCGTGAACAGACCGTCATCGGAGTATTCACCGAGATCGGTTGCCTCCACATCCAACTGTCCCGCAAGTTCCATGAATTCATCCAACTTTTCCGGCGGTACGGCCACGGTCATTCGTTCCTGTGCCTCGGAAACGAGTATTTCCCACGGTTGGAGACCCGTGTACTTGAGAGGTGCCCGATCCAGGAACAGCCTCGCGCCGCCGGCTTCTCGTGCCATTTCTCCCACTGAAGAGGACAGCCCTCCTGCGCCGTTGTCGGTAATGGATGTATAGAGCCCTCGGTCACGTGCCATGAGCAGGAAATCGGTCATACGTTTCTGCGTAATGGGGTCCCCGATCTGAACCGCGCTGACCGGTGAACCCTCATGCAACTCTTCGGAAGAAAAGGTCGCGCCGTGGATGCCGTCCTTGCCGATTCGTCCGCCGGTCATGACGATCCGATCTCCCGGGCGGGCGCGCTTTTCATGCGACGGCTTTCCATTGATCACCGCGGGCATGATCCCGCCGGTTCCACAGTACACCAGGGGTTTGCCGAGATACCGATCGTCAAAGACCACGGCTCCGTTCACCGTGGGAATGCCGCTCTTGTTTCCGCCATGCTCCACTCCTTCTCTCACGCCTTCAAACACCCGGCGGGGATGGAGCAGCCTGGGCGGAATCTCACCCGAGTAATCCGGCGGAGCGAAACAGAACACGTCGGTGTTGAAGATGAGCCTGGACCCCATCCCGGTGCCGAACGGATCCCGATTGACTCCCACGATGCCCGTCAGCGCGCCTCCGTACGGGTCCAAAGCCGACGGGGAATTGTGGGTCTCCACCTTGAACACCAGATTCCATTCGTCGTCGAAGCGGATGACCCCGGCATTGTCCTTGAATACGGAAAGGCAGAAGTCCCGTTCGCCGAGTTCCGACCGTATCCGCTGAGTCGACCCCTGGATGCACGTCTTGAAGAGGCTGTCGATCTCACGGGTACCTCCGGGTTCGTGGTAAAGGATCCGAGCATTAAAGATCTTGTGCTTGCAGTGTTCCGACCACGTCTGGGCCAGCACTTCCAACTCACAGTCGGTGATCCGCTCCCCAAGCCCATGTGCGCGGCGTTGATCCCTCACATCCTCGCGCTTGAAGTAATCTCGTAGGGTCTGCATTTCCTCGAGGCTCAGTGCAAGTACCCCTTCCTTGCTGATACGTAGGAGCTCGTCATCATCGACGTCCAGGTCGACCGTTTGGACGCGGGCCTCCGCATGAGAGGTCACCCGCGGAACGCTTATATGAGAACGGTCTTCCCCGCGGGCAAATACTTGTCGGGTCTGGACAAGATCGTTGGCGAGCAGATCGCGGGCAATGGCATCCGCGTCCTGCCTGGAGATATCGCCCGTGATGAAGTAGAGTTTTCGGGTATATACGCCCTCTTCCGGCGCGAATCGGATGCGCAATGTCCGCTCAACCGCCTCCCGCGCGGTCCTACCCACATTGTCGGTAACTCCCGGGCGGAAGCCCACTTCAATGAGCCAGTCGTAGGGAATATCCAACGGCTCGTCAATGACGGCCTCTTGCACCACGGTATCCCTGAAGACTTCCTCGACAATGAGAGACAGATCGTCTCGGCTCAAGGCACGATCTATAATGAATCCGTCCGCAACGCGCAGATCTTGGAGGTCGAATCCAAGATCTGTAGACACCCGCTTCATCATTCTTTGGCCCACGGGATCTCGGAGCGTCCGTTTCAGACATACTTCAATTCTATGGCTCATGTTCCGTTCCTCTGGCGAGTCTTGTTTCGCTCGGATAGTTGCCCCGATTATAGTCCAGGATCGCCCGGGGTCAATCACGCTCTCCAATAAAACGCGATGAGGTCCGTCTCGTGTCCATTATCACGGCTTTCTTTGTCGGTTTCCCGGCGTTCGGCCCAGGACCACGGGAATTACCTAGGGGCAGGCCTGCCGAAAGTGTCTCAAAACCCGCGCCGCATCGAAAACCGAGGCACGATAGTACGCCATATGGCAGCAAATCCCCCCTTTGCCAAAGGGGGGATTTGCGTTGGAATCCACTTCATCCCGCTTTCAGCGCGGGATTCACTTCAATCTGACAGTTTTGAGACAGTTCCTGTGTGCTTAACCTCTTCAAACAGGCCCTTTTGCCCGACCCAATCGCGTACAACCGTTTCGTTCTCTTTTTCGGTCGGCCCTCACGAACTAACCATAATCTCACGCTCCCAATAAGCAACATGAATCTTCTCAGAATACATCTGGATAAGGAGTCCTCATCACGCAAGGGTGCCTGGTTGCCGGCCCCTCGGCTTGACAACGCGCAGAGAGGTCTTAACATTGTGGTAAGGCCGTATTTCGGATCAGAAGAGAATGGCAGTGAGACTCTCAACCGAATGGGGACGTTCTCCGTTTAAATGATGAGGAGCAGACATAAGCCGTGTGCTTACCGATAATTAGTGAAGGCCTTAGAACGAGCCCTGTAATTCTATTTCACGGCTGCTGCCCGTGAGCAGCGCGTCAGGCGGCATTATTATGACACGTACGAACACGCCGCCTGATGTCTAATTAGAACCGGAACCGGGGTCAGGCTGACATCTTTGGATTTGCACCCGAACTTCTCTCGCCTTCTGAAGATCTGCCGCCGCGCGGGGATTCGTGTCGGAGCGTTTGCGCAGAGGATTGACCACTTGACTGCGATTGCTTAGATCACGTCCCAATCGCGTGATGCGAACATCAAACCGCTCAACTCCTTCCCTCAACAGATCCTGGAAACGAATTCCGTCCGATTTGCCGGGAAAAATATCCCGGCCGCCGTTCCCGCGTAACATGACATGACAGAAGGGGCATGGATAGTGGATGCACTGTCTCCGTGCCGTCAGATGGGCATGCAGTCAAATGTGAATATGTCAAGCCTGACTCGTGCCTTTTAATGGGTGACCCCAGATCAAGAATCCTGGTTGTCTCCTCGTCTGGGAAGAGTTATGCTCGGAGAGGAGGCTCCGTTCGTTCATCCTTCAGTCCGCCATACTGACGAAAAAATAGAGAATCCGAAGCGTGAATAGGAGACTCGGGCATGAAGGATGTTACCGAAAAAGAGATTCAAGACATGGTGAAGGTCATTGTAGAAACGGTAGCTCCCGAGCAGACTCCGATACCACGAGATGGGAAGTTCTGTTGAACCTATTGACCAAGAAGTGGCGATCACCCGAGCGGAAGAGATAATAGACCACGGTCGCACCGGAAAGGTGCCTCCACAGAAAGGGGAAGAAAGGGCGCGACACCATGCAGCAAGCAGTGATTAGAGGCCGACCGTATGGTTTGGAAGAAATCTCTGAAGACGAATTTGAGGAGATAGTCAGAGTCATTGTAGAAGCGATAGATCCCGAGCAGATCATACTTTTCGGCTCTCGTGCCAGAGGTGATTTTCGAAGAGATTCCGATCTCGACCTGCTGATTGTTGACTCCCGGTCCTTTGACACGACGAGAAGCCGCCGAAAGGAAATTACGCGGATTGGGGATTTGCTCGATGTGGTTCCGCTGGCCATAGACATTTTGCTTCACAGCAGAGAGGAGGTTGAGTACTGGAGGGATTCCCTAAACAACGTTATAGCTCGCGCATTAAGGGAAGGTCGGGTGCTTTATGAGCGATCGTAACCAAGCCCGGTCCCTGTTGAAAATGGCTTTCAAAGATTTCAAGGCGTTAAGGGCAATGAGAGATAGACAAAGTTTTGATGACGAAATCTTTGGATTCCATGTCCAGCAGTCGGCAGAGAAAGCTCTCAAGGCTTGGATAGCCCTTCTTGGAATCGAGTATCCCTATACTCACAACATCAAGATTTTGTTACAATTGCTGCAAAGTGCCGGAGCCGATGTAGAAGATTATTGGCACTTGAGAGAATACAGCGTCTTTGCCGTCCAACTCCGGTATCAAGATATGGGGAGTTCCGACGAGCCGATTGATCGAGAAACGGCGATCACCCGAGCGGAAGAGATAGTAGAGCACGTTCGGAATCTTATCGAGAGGGGAGATCAGCCTTGAATCAAGAAGTAATTTTTTCAGTCGAAATGCTATTCTCTTAAATTCCTGTTCGATTTTCTCAGAATTCCATTGAACACTCAAAGAGCCGTAGCGGTGGCAACTCATGGGCTGGGATCAGGCTTGACCCCAATGTTATGTTGAAGTCCGTTCAGGAATGAGCTATACTGTTATACTAGACTATATCAGGTGCGTCGAGACAGTCCGGAAGATGCTCTTCACGATAAACCCCAATGATGCGATCCCCATATACGTTCAGATCGTCAGGCAGGTGAGGTTTGCAATCGCCTCGGGGGAGCTGCGCCCGGGCGACAGGTTGCCGTCACTCCGGGAGCTGGCTCGTGATTTGGTGGTCAATCACCTCACCGTGAAGAAGGCATACGGGGTGCTTGAAGCTCAGAAACTCATTCGGACGCGCCGGGGCCTTGGGACTTTTGTGGAAGATGAGGTTCGGGTTGAAACCCATGGTCTGTTGGACGAGCAACTAAGAAGCATTGTGGACAGTGCCCGCCGGCTGGGAATCACACGGGAACAACTCCTGCAACGAATTTCAGAGTTCTGGGGGGAAGGAGGCTGAAGATGAGGGTGGTGGAGTTCGAGAAAGTGTCTCGGGACTACTCGGGAGGGATTAAGGCCTTGCAGGACGTGTCCGTCAACGTCGAAGAGGGCCGCGTTTACGGTATCCTCGGGCGAAACGGCGCGGGAAAAACCACGCTTCTGCGCATGATCCCTCCCTTGCTTCACCCGACTTCGGGAGAGGTTCGTGTGTTCGGCCAAGATCCGTGGGAGCACGAAGACATCCGGGTCCATATTGGATACGCGGCTGAAGACGATGAACGCCCGCCCCATATGAGGCCCCGGGACTATTTTTGGCTTGGTGAGGAACTCTACCCCACTTGGGATCGCGGGATGCTGCGACGATATCTGTCCCGGTTCGGACTGGACGAGTCCCGGCGCTTTTCCAGCCTGTCCAAGGGGCAGAAGCGCCAGGCAAGCCTCTTGTTCGCGGTTTGCCACAGACCGAGCCTCCTGGTGCTCGACGAGCCTGCCGGCGGCCTGGACCCTGTGGTACGACGGGAATTCCTGTCGATTGTCCTGGAGCTCGTGGCGGAAGTCAATTCCACGGTGGTGTTGTCGTCACACATAGTCCCGGATGTGGAACGTGTCGCTACGGACATAATCATTCTCCACGAGGGTCGAGTCCTCCTGCAAACACGGATGGACAAGCTGCAAGAGACGATACGCCTGCTGGAATTCCCGACTACTGCCGTTTCGGCGAGTCGGCTCCGTCTGGCTCCCGACGTGCTGTGGGCAAATGAATCCGGCGGGAAGATTCAGGCCATAGTCTCCTGCGGGAATGACGGCGCGGAACGGTGGCTTTCGAGGAATGTCCCAAACGCCAAGAAGGGAGACGGTCTTTCGATCCGATCGTTGGGGCTTGAAGATCTGTTCATCAAGCTCACGGGGGGACATGGACGATGATACGGTTGCTCATCCACTCCTTCAGGGAAATGAGAACGAGGCTGACCGGGGGGTTCATCCTCTTTTTGATGGGTTGGTTCTTCCGCCTAATGTCCGAACCGGGTTATCACCCGTCTGCAATCTTCTTCTTGGCTCCGGCAGTGATGACCTCTCCGTGGCTTCTCTATTCTTCACGGTACAATGTGGATTTCACGCTCCCGGTCCATCGCAAGACCCTTTATCATTGCAAGATGACGGCTATTTCCCTCGCGGTGGGAATTGGTTTCGGGGTTCCGCTTCTGGCGTTTTCCATCTCTCAGACAGGCGGCCTGAGTTTAGACATGGTGAGAACCACTGTCCCCCTGCTTGCGTACCTCTTTGCAAGTGTATCCGTGTCGGTCGCTATATGGCCTGCATTGAAGAAGCTTGGTAATGATGGAGTGGCCTATATTGTCATGCTGATTGTGGCTGCAATAGTTGTGATCGTCCATGGTTCAGTGGCAGTCCTGATTTACGACACCGTCACTCTGAATGATCCTGTAGGGTACCTGTTGGTTGCGGGGTTGATGATCGTCTGCTTTCTTGCTTACTGGGCGGGACGTGGAGTCTTCGTACGGTACGAACCGGTTGCCCAGGCAGGTGCGACGGCCACGAACGTTAGTGAATCCATGGCGGCGCGGAGCGGATCACCAGCGCCGGATTGGGACCTCACCTCCGGCGGCGAGCACTCCGGTCCTGGTAAGGCCGCTGGTCCCTTGATTAAGGCAGGCGAGGGTACGACTCGGGCAGCCGGCGCGCAAGGAACAATAGGTACGCAGGCGGCCGGAAGTCCGCACTTCCACAGAACTCCGCCTGCGCAGTCAGGCGCTGGAGCTCGGCAATGTGGAGCAGGAAGCAGCCGGGGCCCGTGTGAACCGCTCAGTATCTCCACCGCCTGGAGATTCCTGTGGCTGACCAGCCCACTCAGGACGCGCGTAATCCGCGCATTCATTGTTCTGCTTTTGCCCGCAGTGCAACTTATCGTCGTGGCGTCACTAACACAACCCGCTCTAAAAGCCTCGGCTCTGTTGATCGTCACAATGTGGCTCCCTATCAGCCTGGTGAATGCCCGCGTTGACGGGGATATGTTGGTTAGACTGGTCCCCGCAGCTTTTCCTCGACGGCGGCTCTTTTCAATGATGACGCTGACCAGGCTGTCGCCGGTTTTGGTCGGAACGCTCCTGCCGGTCTTCTTCATGAATCTTTCGGCGACCGTCCTGGTTGGAGCGGTCACCCTGGCCTTCCATTCCTTGATCTTTTGGCTGGGTGTAGCTCCGTCACCTCGGCAAGTCCGTGCAACACGGATTCATTACCTGTTGAAATTGGTTTGTACCGTCGGTCTGTTCCTGATACTCGGTGTTTGGGCTCTCGTCGCCATAGTCCAGTACCCTTTAGCAGTGCGACTGCCGGCCCAAGGGAGCTCCTATTTCTCCATCGAGGTTCTTCTTCAACCTTCAGTGGCGTGGCAGGTGAGCGGAGCCTGTGTCCTAGTGGCGATACTTCTGTGGGTCCAGGCATACAAGAGGTTCAAATACATGGAAGGGGTACCGCATCGATAATGGTCCGGTCGGAGACGACCGATCCACGGGTAAGAAAAGGGGATCGGGTCAGGCTAGAAACATTTGCACTCACGGCGTCATTTGCGGCTGCTCACCAAGCCGGCTCAGGGATGTAAACACCGGATCGCTTGAGTCTTTCTTTCCAACAGATCGCAGGAACGAATCCGGTCCGACTCGTCAGGGAAATATCCCGGTCACCGTTCCCGGGGAGCATCACGTGATAGATGACGCCCGGATAGTGAACTGAGCATGTCCCACATCTTTTTGCCGGCAACCGTAGGAATCGCCTGACAATCGGCCCATCGGTTCGAGGTGTTGACCAACCAGTGCCCCGCAGGGGCTCACCGTAAGTAGCCATGGGTTTTCAACCCGTGGAAAAAGGCATCCACACAATTAGGTGCGCGGCCCTGAAGGGGCCGACCAAGGAGGCTGCACCATTGGTGGCCCCCGTCAGGGTCCAAAATTGTGGACGTTGTTTACCTTCCCATGGGTTAAAACCCACGGCTATTCTTGGTAAGCCCTTTCAGGGCTAATCGGTTCAAATGCTCCACCTTGGTTGCCGGTATCCTTAGGCTTTGCCGGTATCGAGATGGGCATGAAGTCAATATAGGACATGTGTCCGGTTGCCGGCGACCCACGATATGGGTAAAGCTCAGGGCCTTACGACGGCGCAATCCCGAGAAAGGGATGGGATCATGCTTGACCCCAAATGCGTGTTTTATCAATCTTCAAGAAAGATCCTCGCGTCAACGGCTATTGCACCAGTGTTTGACACGACAATTGGATTCACATCGATCTGACTGATCTCCGGGAAGGTGACCATCAATTCGGCCACTCTCAGTATGGCGTCCTTGAGCGCCTCAATGTCAACGGGGGGCATTCCCCTGACCCCATTGAGGATCTCCGACCCCGGGAGTTCTTCGATCATTTCCTCTATTTCCGCATGTGACAGCGGTGCCATACGCAAGGTGGCCTTGCCGAAAACCTCCACGAAGATACCACCGTGCCCCAGGAGAACCATCGGTCCGAAATGGGGGTCTCGTTTGCCGCCGATGATAAGTTCGTAGGCTCCCGGTACGCGGGGAACCATTTTCTGAATGAGCACGCCGTGAGCTTCCGATTCGGAAGTCGGCCGGAACGTCTCCATCATTGAGGAGACCGCGGTTCGCACCGATTCCCCATCGGGCAATCCGAGCACGACCCCTCCCTTGTCCGACTTGTGGGAGACATTCCGGGCAATAACCTTCACTGCAAACGGTCCGGGGATATTGCCGATCATATCGCTTACGGAATCCGAATCATGCACGACACGATGTTCCGGGACGTTGATCCCTGCGCTGCGGATGATGTCCAACGCCTCATCCAACAGCGGAGACCGGTCGTCATCTCGAGCCCTTTGGATGCAGCCCCGAACTGCTTCCTCGTTCAACGGCGGCTGCGGGGAAACGATCCGCGTGTCTCGGACAATGAATGCCCGTCTCTCGTGGTACCTGATGGAGGTATCCAGCGCGCGAATGGCTCGTTCCGGAGTCATGAATATGGGGAAGTCCAGCTCTTTGTGCAGGCGCGAGATCTCATACTGCTCGGTGGAAACGCACAACGCACACGGTTTTCCGTACTGTTCCGCCATGGACGCGGTTGTACGGAGCGCCTTTCGGGAAGCCTCTCCTTCAATTCCGGCAAAATACGTGTGGAGAAACAAGATGCCGTCTACATTCTTTTCCTGGAGCGTATGCTCGATTATTCGAGTATACACATTGAAGTCAAAGAGGTCTCCCAGGTCCAGAGGATTGGCCAAACGTATCACGTCGGCCCGCAAGTGTTTTCTGATTTCCGTTAGGAAGTCTTGCCTGAACGGAGGGAGTCTGAACCCGTACGTATGTGCGGCATCGGTTGCGATAACCGCGTGACCGCCGGACCGCGATACAATGGCCAGGTTTCTCCCCTTCATTTGCGGAAGTTGGAGTATTTTTAGAAAATCGAGATAGGTCTGCGTGTCCTTGAAGCGTACCATGCCCGATTGCTGCAACGCTGCATCAACCACATGGTCGTCGTTGGCCAGTGCCTCGGTGTGAGATTCGGCAATAACACGGCTCATGTCTCCCACGTTGGCCTTGTGAACCACAATGGGTTTGGACGACCTACGAGCGATATCGGTCAATCTGCGGCCGTCTCTAATGGACTCAAGGTACAAGCAGATTACCGACGTGTCCGGATCATCTATGTAGTATTCCAGCAAGTCGTTTTCATCGACATTCAGCTTGTTTCCAATTGCCGCGAACTTGCTGAACCCGAGCTGTTCGCTTGCGAACATGTTCAGATACGTCAGGCCCACTCCGCCGCTCTGAGCGATTATCCCGATACCGCCCCGGCGAAATATATTCTCGAGGGTCGGAAAAGGAACAGCGAATCCGTTGACTATGTTGATGACTCCGATACAGTTCGGGCCGATGAACCGTATTCCGTACTGATCTGCTATGTGTTTGAGCCGATCGCCAAGGTTCCGGCCTCCTTCGTCGAATTCACCGAAGCCCCCGCTCTCAATGATGGCCCGTCGGATTCCCGTCCGCACTGCTCCAGAATGCTTGGGACGGTTTTCGCAGGAGTGAGGATCACCGCCAGATCCATAGGCTCGGATATCTCGTCCAAAGACCTATGAATCTTCCGTCCAAAGAGGGTTCCCCCTTCTCGGCCCACGGTTTTCGCAGGAGTGAGGATCACCGCCAGATCCATAGGCTCGGATATCTCGTCCAAAGACCTATGAATCTTCCGTCCAAAGAGGGTTCCCCCTTCTCGGCCCACCAGACGTATTTCGCCGGTATATTCGAATTCAAAGAGATTTCTCGCTATCTCTTTGCCAAGGTTAAAAGGATGCGTGGACACCCCAATAACGACCACAGAAGAGGGATAGAATATATCTTTCACAAGTTCCTCCGATTCGTTTGGACGGATCCTAAGCACCGAAGTGCACCAACACGGCGTCGCCTAGAAAGTAGGACCGGCATCCTGCTGGTCCTACTGTGGTTCTCGACATTGTAGGATTCGCCGACCAAAGGGAAACGTCCCGCGTATCCGCGGGATTCGAGGTGCTTTCACATCTCGTTTTCGGGCTCCTGCCCTGAGCATTTCCCATATCTTTTTGCCGGCAACCGTATGAGTTGGCAGAAAACAGCCGGCCGGTTCGAGGTGATGTCCAACCAGTGCCCCGAAGGGGCTCACCCTGAATAGCCACGGGTTTTCAACCCGTGGAAAGAGACAATCACACATTTCTCCGAACCGGCCCTGAAGGGGCCGACCAACAGCTGGGTGACGTATTCGTTGTCTCGTTGGTGGACCCCTCCGGGGTCCATAACTGTCTGTTATTGTACACCGTTACCATGGGTTAAAACCCATGGCTATTAACAGTATGCCCTTTCAGGGCATAAGTCCGGTGTTCAGCGGCCCAGCACATGGGAAAGGCTCAGGGCTCCCGCCTGGAAACGAGAAGAACAGTGCCTGCAGTCGCCGGACACAATCATTGAGAGAGCCGAAATCGCCTCACCGCTTCGGTCAGAATACGGCATTCCTCATACCAAGCTACAAAGTGGCCCAACCCTTCTTTGAGCGGTGTCTTCGGGCTGAAGTTAAGCTTACGCCTCGCTTTGTCTATGTCCGCGTACGTGGCCGTCACGTCGCCCGGCTGCGGAGGAACCATTTCCTTCGCTGCCTGTAATCCGGTGAGCCTTTCCAGCGTCTCGACAAAGTCCATGAGATCTTCCGGATTATTGTTTCCCAGGTTGATAATCTCGTACGCATCAAGAGTATCGACGGTCAACGCAGCCGACACACCGTGCACGATATCGTTTATGTACGTAAAGTCTCTCCGGTTTCTTCCATAGTTGAATATCCTGATCGTCTCTTGATGAAGCATTGCCTCGAGAAACGACCAGTATGCCATATCCGGTCTGCCCCAGGGGCCGTACACGGTGAAGAAGCGAAGCCCCACGGTCTGAAGTCCCCAAAGATGCGTGTACGTGTACGCCATGAGTTCGTTGGCTCTTTTTGTGGCAGCGTAGAGACTGATCGGCGTGTCCACGGAGTCGTCTTCGGAATAGGGCATCTTGGTGTTGCCGCCGTAAACGCTGGAGCTGGACGCGTACACGAACCGCTTGACCGAGGTAAGACGGGCCTGCTCGATCAGGTTGACGAAGCCTTCCAGATTGGATTTCTGATAGGCATGAGGATTCCGCAGCGAATACCGCACTCCCGGCTGGGCGGCAAGATGACACACGAGTTCGGGTGCGTGGTCCCGGAAGCAGCGCTCTACGGCTTCCCGGTCGGCGAGGTCCAACTCCAGCGGACGGTAGTTGGACCGACCACGCAGTACCTCGTCGCGGGCATACTTGAGTTCCGGGGCATAGTACCCGTTGAAGTTGTCGATTCCGACAACGGTGTGACCGGCCTCGATAAGGGCCTCGGCCACATGGAACCCGATGAACCCCGCACTCCCGGTAACAAGAATAGTCGTCATGCAAATCCTCGATCAAAGCCACCTGCCGTCCGAGTCATGGTTCATGGGCGACAAGCCTTTAAGATTAGACCACCAAGACACAAAGAGGATTGCTCTTTGACTTCTTGGTGTCTATCGAGGTAGGACGGCGGGTTACCCGCACCGCCCCCTCACAGATCCCGGCGTGCGGTTTTCCCGCACCGGGCTCTTCGCGACCGCTCACTCCCGCATCGAGACGGGGCTCAGAACAAGCTGGTCTGGCGGAGCACTGGGCGTTCCGTAATCCGGGGACGCTCCACCTTGAAGTACCGGAGCATGGCAGTGAAGCCCTCCCAACGGTAGCTCCGGCGCTGGCTGCGCCTGTTCAGCCACTTGAAGAGGAGACGCATGGACTGATTGAAGAACGTCCGTAAGCTCGCAAAGTTCCCGATGACCCCATAGTAGTTCCAGTAGCCACGATACTTGGCGTTCAGGGTGGCGAGCAACGTCCGCATCCGGCGGTGACGCTCCCGGCGAATCCATGCGGTGAAGTTGGCTAAGGATGCCCGAAGTTTCTTGCGCGAAGTCCGACGGCTGACCGTGCGGCCACCGGTGCGGGTCTTGCGCCAGCGAAACTCAAAGCCGAGAAACTCAAAGGTCCCATTGCCCTCCAGATCATACTGAGAAAAGCGCAGGATGCGAGTCTTGTCCCCAGCAACTGTCAGCCCAAATTTGGACAGCCTCTGTCCGAGCTGTGCGTAGAATCGCTCAGCATCGGCTCGTGCCTGAAATGCACAGACAAAATCATCCGCAAAACGAATGATCATCGCACTGCCTCGACATGAAGGGTTGACCTTGACGGAAAACCACAGGTCCAGGGCATAGTGCAGGTAGATGTTGGCCAGGACGGGAGAGACAATCCCTCCCTGCGGTGTGCCCGTTACCGGGTGCACTACCTGACCGTCGGTCTCCAGAATGCCTGCCTTGAGCCATTTACCGATCAAGCGGAGAAACGGTTTATCATCAATGCGCTCCTCAAGCATCCGCATCAACCAGTTGTGATCGATGTGGTCGAAGAACCCTTGGATGTCCGCCTCGACAACCCAACCGTATCTCCCGAATCGCAGATCTCGTGTAAGGTCTCGTACTGCGTCCGATGGACTGCGCACAGGCCGATACCCATAACTGAATCCGAGAAAGTCCTGCTCGTAAATGGCCTCCAGAATCTTGGCCACTGCAAGCTGCACGAGCTTGTCCTCAGTGGCTGGGATTCCCAGAGGGCGAAGCTTCCCATTAAGCTTGGGAATGTAACGCCTGCGAACCAACTTGGCATGGTACCGCTTCCGTTTCAGTCGCTCCACAAGGTCATGGACGTTGGAGTCCAGGTCTGTCCCATACTCGCGGTATTTGACCCTATCTACGCCTGGTGCCGCATCCTTTCGGAGGTATTGCCAACACCATTTGAGATTTGCCTCATTGAGCATCCCATACAGATTGCGGAATCGGTGCCGCTTGTGGCTTGCCGCTCGATTTGCTATTCCCCACAGTGAGGTTTGCACGAAGTGTTCCAGCCTTTCATATCCGGTTCGTGTTCCCTTTGCAGGCTACGCGGTCGCGTCGCCCCCTTCCCCGTGATGGCATTGCCCTGCGCGGGTATTATGAGGCGATCTGACTCCTCCCGGCCCATCGGGTGCCCTCCTTTTTCGTTGGTACACCCTACCCTCTTGCGAGGGAGACCAGGGGGCCTCCCAGGTTCCTGACATCTCTGTTCCTGCGTGCCACGCTCTAAGACCCCGACAGGCCCTCCAGGATCTCACCATGTCGATCCCTTTGTGTTGGCTTCCGGACCACCAACGCCGTCGCCACCTGCTTTACTATCCTTACGAGGCTGAATTGCTTTAGGGAGATGCGGCCTCCCTTGCGGCCCACAGGATTCTCTGTGTACGCTTCGGACATTTCGTTCGTTTGCCCTACATTGCATCCTCCTAATGTCCGCAACACTCGATACGGGCGGCTGGTTAGACCTTACCCGACGGGGACTTGCACCCCGCAAGAAGATGCCAAGCTTTGCCTGGCGCACTGGTGGTTCATTCCGCATTCTTTCTTCTCCCGGTGCCCGGCACTCACTCCGCATAACCCTCGGGATGCTCCGAAAACCACCGCACCACCTCGGAACATACGGATTCGAGATTCGACCTGCTCGGACGCCAATCCAGCAAACGGAACGCCTCGCCGGAATCCGCCACGAGTTCCGGGGGATCACCGGGCCTTCGAGGACCGAATTCAGGTATGAGGGGAACCCCCGCAACCTTGGCGACGGCCTCAACCACTTCCAGGTTTGAGAATCCCGATCCGGTCCCGAGATTCAGTCTGATAAGCGGTATGGAATCCAGTTTTTCCAATGCCTTGAGATGAGCCTCTGCCAGGTCGGTCACGTGAATATAGTCACGAATACAGGTCCCGTCCGACGTGGGGTAGTCTTTCCCGAAAATGACCAGTTCGTCCTGCAACTTCAGAGCATGCCTCACCACGTTGGGGATGAGATGCGTCTCGGGCCGGTGATCCTCTCCGAGCCCTTCATCCGGTTCGCACCCCGCGGCATTGAAGTACCTGAGACTTGCCGAGTGAATCCCGTAAGCCGTGCAGAAATCTTCCAGCATCCATTCAACCGACAACTTGGTCCTGCCGTACGGCGAGACGGGATTCTTGGGATGGTCTTCCCTCAACGGCAATTTTTCCGGGATCCCATACACCGCGCACGAGGACGAAAAGATCACGCGGTCGTGGTTGGTGTACCGCATCGCCTCCAACATGTTGAAGGCCGCGATGACATTGTTCAGGTAGTAGTGCGCGGGATCGGAAACCGACTCGCCGACGAGACACTTCGCTGCAAAGTGGAAAATGCCGTCGTAATGATTCTGAGACAGGTGTGCCCGCAACGGCTCGAATTCCAAAAGGTCGCTCCGGAAGAACTCCGCACCCCTCAGGGCACCTCGATGTCCTTTGGAAAGATTGTCCATCACGGTGACCTGAAATCCGGCCTTGGACGCGAACAGCGTAAAATGAGATCCAACGTAGCCCGCGCCGCCGATGACGAGAATCCGTTTGGTACTCAAACCTTCGCCTCCTCGGAATCTGCCGTAAAAGTGAAATATTACCACTGCCGGACCGCTGTCGGCAAATGTTATGTTTGAGCGCGACCCCGCGTTTCGCTGGACCGAACCCGGAAAATCAAACCATCAAGAAGAGAGCGGGAATCAACCTCAGCCCTTCCCTTTAAGTCCCACAAGGAATGTGCAATTTGATGACCGTCTTGCTCTTATCGGGTCTACCTGGTAACCATACGCAGACCTTTTGGGTGACAACGGGGGCGCTGCCATTCCTCCAGAATGTCATGCTCATCACATGAATCCATGTCTTTTCCGAAAACCTCAGCCAAGCCGGTTGGGCATGCCGCTATGAATGATCGGCGGAGATAACGAATCCGAATGGAAACGGTTACCATTTCATTATTGCTCTTCATTGTGGCTACGGCCGTGGCCATCGGGGCTAAGTGCTCCTTGACGCAAATACGGTGCCGAATGAATAGACCCCTCCCCAGCCCTCCCCGTCAACAGGGAGGGAGAACTTCCCCCCGTTGACGGGGGGATCAGAGGGGGGCTTCGCATATAATGGATGTGAAACGTTGAAGCCGACGATCCTCCACTCGCTCCGTAATACGCAACCGTATTTATGGACTGCGGCACTTAGCGTCTGTCGGTTCCGTACACGGTGGCCTTGGTCTTTACCGGCTCAATGTTGGGGGTGTTGCATGCATTCGAACCGCCTCACCTGACAAAAGCGTTGCCGTTCAACGTCTTCCTCCCGGGTCTGCTCTTCGAGGCTGCATTTCACATCGAGTTCAAACGATTTTGGCGAAACCGCCTGACAATTGTTTCGCCGGCCCTACCCGGCGTGCTGACGACAATCGCCGCTTACGGTTCGTTTCTGGCTGCCGAGCACCTTCACTTCTCAGGGGTGATTGCAACCGTAGCAGCGGGTATGTACTGCGGAAACTATGGTGCCCGCGTCGGTATGTCCCCCTCGACTCGGATGGCTGTGGAGACGTTTTGGGAATACGTCGTCTTCGCTCTCAACTCCATCGTCTTCTTTCTTATCGGACTCGAAGTGAACTTCCAGGCATTGTTGGCCTCCTGGCAGGCGGTCCTGGTTGCGTATTTCGTAGTCACGGGATGCAGGGCGTTGATCGTCTTTAGTGTCTCGTCGCTGCTGCGCAGGACTCGGGAGCGAATTCCTTGGGCATGGAGCGTGATCCTCACTTGGGGCGGGTTACGCGGTGGGTTGCCCATGGTGCTGGTACTCAGTCTCCCAAAAGATTTTCCGTATCGAGAGTTATTGGTCTCGATGACCTTCGGGGTCGCCATTCTTTCCATCCTTGTCCATGGGTTGTCAATGGCGTCCCTACTGCGGTGGTTGGGCATTGTGCGCGGACAGGAGGAACGTTCTTCGTACGAGTTGATGCGCAGAAGGTTGCGGGCGGCCCCGGCCGCGTTGGGAGAGATCGACCGAATGTCGCACATTCACTTCGCCAATCCGGAGCAGGTCACGAGTCTCCGCAGAGAATACGAGCAAAGGATTGAACGTGATAGCGCAGCGCTGAATAAGTTGCATCTCGAGAGAGAGCAATGTCAGGCCGAGGAGTTACAGTGGGCTCGGAGACACCTGCTGATGGTAGAAAAAGACGTGGTACACGATTCCTTTCACCGGGGCGTCATGAGTCAGGACGTCCAGGAGAAGTTACTCGCAGACATCGACGCGCAGTTGCTGGATCTCGAATCGGGGGAAGACGATGAGTCCATCGAGTAAAGAGACTCCTCGGACATCGCGGATGAACATAACTCGGTCGAATACGCTGGCAGGAACGAGAAACCCGCCTCACCCCAAAACGGTTCGATACTGTCGACAGGGGAAAGGCTGAAACCACGGGAACGTGCCGGTTCCGAGTTGTCTTCATCTACCGAAGATATTATGCTCTTACACACATATATGCTTAGGGGGTCTCCGATGCGTGTAACCGTCCATATCCCCGATGACCTGGGGCCGAAGTTGAAACAAGCAGCCCATGACGAAGGACTTTCCATCTCGGCTCTTACGGCCAAGGCAGTCGAGAAATATCTGAAGCAGCGGCGGAAAAAGGCAGCCGGCAATCGTCTTCTCGATCTGATTCGACCCGGATCGGTACCACCCGACGCTTGGGATGAGATTGCGAGAGGCAGGGCCGATGATCGGTCTTGATACGGGATTCTTCGTGGAATTGATGAACGGCAATGAGGAAGCGGTAAGTCTTTTGAAATCCTGCCTCTCGATTTTGCTTGGCAGCCCGAAGACCGATGAAAACTACTCCTCTTCCAATCCCCTTCAGTCAGCCAATTCAAGGTAGTCACGTGACCCGTGCAGCACTCTGATAACCTCCACTCCACGGTCGGCCGGGCGGTAGAAGATGAGGTAGCTGCCGACAGGGAAGCAACGAACTCCCGGAGCTAATTCATTCCGGACCACTCCCATGGTGGGGAATTGTGACACACGTTTACAGGTCACTTTGAGTTTGTTCAGGAAACTCTTTGCTGCTGTGGGGGTATCAGTGGCGATGTAATCGAAGATTCAGATCAGGTCCTTACTCGCTGCGGATGAAAAACGGAGTCGACTCATTGATCTGAGTCGGTGAGATTGGCGGCTTTGGCTTCGAGTTCGCGGAACACATCTTCCGATTCGATCTTTTCGCCCCGGTCGAGCTGGTCGAGCCCCTCGGCAATCTCTTTGCGGAGGCGGTCACGTTTTCCAAGCAGCCCCAAGGCTTCGTGGATCACTTCCGTCTCGCTCGCATAGTCACCCGAACGTGCAAGCGTTTGGACCATCTCTTCGAGTTCCGGGGTAATCTCCAATCCCATGGCGTGAGTACCTCCACGTGTCGGATTAGCTCACGATACCATATGACCGCGCCTTATGCTAAGCTCTTTCATAGCATTTACTGCAAGACGAGAGGACTCGCAACGAACTCACCTACACAGGGGCGGTTAGAACCGCAACCAAATGGCGATTGCAGGAACCAACGTCACGTACGGCCTTGGGTTTCGCAAGTACCACCGAACTACGCAGGGGATTCGGACGTTGCTCCTGGTTCCCAGGGCATGGCACAACCAAACCGAAATTCAGGAGCCAATTTCCGAAGAATTCTTCGCGGTACGACAAGAAAATCAGGATTAGTAGTACAGGGCGGGAATCCGAAATGTCTGATACTCTCATAACCATTCCCATAGATGCCGAGACCGCACGCGTGTATTACACTGCATCACCGGAAGACCGAAAGAAGATCGAGATCCTCCTTCGCTTGCGTCTGCGTGAATTGGCCGAGATGCCGACAGCTTCACTGGCGGAGATTATGGACGATATCGGTGCCAAGGCTCAAGAACGCGGCTTGACACCTGAAATCCTCGAGGCCCTGCTCCGTGACGAGTAGTCGGCGCCATGTTGGGTGACGGCAAGAAGAATCTCCGCCGACTTCGCTCATTATTGCTCTTACGACGTCCCGAAGGGACACAGGATGTTAGCCGGGCCTTTCAAGGCCCGGAAACGATACAGCCGACCATCCGCGAAGCGCCCTGAAGGGACGCCTGATTCTTTCCGGGGGATGAATCCCCCGGCTAAATTCGTATGTGCCTTCAGCACATTAAGATCGCACAGTCTCCCAGTCGTAGGGTCTCGCGGGGGAGAGCTCATGCCAACGTGGCGCAGACTTTCCAGCCTGCGGGGATCAGAGGCTGAGAGAATCCGCAGGCTGGGAAGCCTGCGCCACAATCAGATCGTTCGACCGCACTCACGACATGGAACACTAAGGACCATAACATTGTTCGGACATCACACCTGTTTTGCCAAAGCGCTCGCCAAGATTTCCTGCTGGAACAAGACGCCGGTTTATGTGCCCTCATACCGGTACCCAACCCCGTGCACCGTGGTGATCACCGATGGGGATCCGGGATCAGGTTCGACTTTCTTGCGAAGCTGCGCGATGTGCTGGTCAAGCGTGCGGGTCGTGCCGTAGTAGTTCATCCCCCACACATCGTTCAACAGCTGATCACGGCTGAGGACTTCATTGGGATGAGCATGGAAATACTGCAACAGCTTGAGCTCTTTTGCCGAAAGATCCAGAGTCTTGCCGGTTATGCGGGCCCGGTATTGGAGTGCGTCTATCTCTGCTTCACCAAATGTGAACCGCTCCGGACAAGAGGCCAGCTGTTTCGTTTGGTCTCGGTTTCTGCGGGACCGCCTCAGCAGTGCCGCTATCCTGGCCAGGAGTTCCCGCACGCCGAACGGCTTGGTGACGTAATCGTCCGCGCCCAGCTCCAGGCCGACCACCTTGTCGATTTCCTCACCCTTGGCGGTCAACATCATGATCAGCATGTCCTCATCCCGAGATCGGATCTCTCGGCACACGTCATACCCGCTCTTGCCGGGCATCATGATGTCGAGTATCACGAGGTCGAACGTATCACTATTCAGCAGATCAAGAGCCTGATTGCCGTCCGACGCGGGGGTCGCCCGGTACCCTTCGCTCTCCAGCGTGTCGACGATTCCCATGAGGATGTTACGGTCGTCTTCCGCGACGAGGATATGAGGAGATTGCATCAGCAGCGTTTCCCTTTCTCGTGAATTGCCGAAGTCCCCGAGCGCCGCAGCGGAACGACCAGAATGAAACAACTCCCTCCGCCGGCACGGGGTTGGTACAGCAAGTCTCCCCCAAGATCGCGGAGAATTCTTCGGGCAATGGTCAGCCCAAGGCCCACTCCGGGTTGTTGTGCCGTCAAGGAATGGTCGACACGGTGAAACTTCTCGAAGATGCTCTTCCGATGTTCCTCAGGCACTCCCGGGCCGCGATCCAGCATCTTGATCTCGCACCGACCGTCGTGAACTTCCAGAACAACGCTCAGCTCGCCGCCGTCGGCCGCATACTTGATCGCGTTGTCAATGGTGTTGATGAGCGCCTGCTTGAATCCGTCCCGGTCGACCCATGCCGTGATTTCGTCTTCAGGGATCTGCTCGGTCAAATCGAGACCTGCCGCCTTGATACGCAACCGATGCGCTTCCAGGATCTCCCGGAGGTACAGTGCGATGTCGATCTCCTCGGGATGGTATTTCATGCGGCCTTGTTCCAGCCTGCTGAAATCCAGCACATTGTTGACCAGTCTGCCAAGCCTGTCACTCTCGGAGACGATCACCCGCAAGTACTGTTTCTTCTTTTCGGGATCCTTGATCCGATTCTCGTCCAGGAGTTCCGCGTACATCCGGATGCTGGTGAGCGGCGTTTTCAGCTCGTGTGAGACGTTTGAGACGAAGGAGCTCTTCTGTTGAGCATCCAGCCAACTGCGGTATGCCTGCCGAGTCAGGAGGGTGCCTCCCGTAACAATGGCGATGAGGAAAATCCCCAGGAGCAAGCCGGACAGGATTATGAACCCTCGGGCCGTGCCGGCCGTTGACCCGTCGCCTCCCCTGTATACGGCAATCTGCCAGTGGGGTAGATGGGGTGCCAGGGATACGGCGACCTCGGGTTTGTCGCCCGGTTCGATCGGCAAGTCGCCGGCCTGGTGCAGAATCTTCCCTCCATCATCAACCAGGGCGTAAGCCGTGCCCTTCCGGTGTGACTTGGGAAAGTCGACCACAAGCCGTGAGAGCAGGGTTACCAGTTCCAGTTCCACTCCGTAGACATCATTGTTGTTGGGTCGCCGGACCCATCCGATGATGTGGAGTTTGTTGTCGGAAAACCAGGGAATCCACCCTTCCAGTTGCGGGGGGGAGATTTCAGGGGCATTGACGTCTCGGGATTGTGGTAAGAGCGTGTTCTGTATTGCTAATCCTCGTCTTTTTGTCGTACCGCGAAGATTGCGTCGAAAATTGGCTCCCGGATTTCGGTTTGGTTGCACCCGGCGCTCGGAACCGGCAGTAACGTCCGGGTCCACAGCGTAGTACGATGGTACTTGCGAAACCCAAGGTTGTGCGTGACGCCGGTGCCTGCCATCGCCATTTGGTTGCGGTTCTAACCGCTGTGCCATTTGCTGGAGTTGTTGCCTGCCGCTTCGCAGTTTCCGGATCGCAGTGACCATGTCCTGCGACTTGGGTTGAACCTCGGCTTGCTCCTCCCGCGTCTCACGGCCGGCTATCTTGGAGCCGGACGTCCCTCTGCTTCCCGTACTGTCCTCGTACCACCGATCATTTCCGGAAAAGAGTGCTTGATACCGTGCAATGAAGCGCCGATCTTCAGTGGAGGTGAAGGATGCCGGCTTCGGGAACTGCAGACCCGCCTTAGGCTTCCAGACAAACACGTTTCTGATAAGGGGATTCGTATCCTTCCACTCGAGAAGCGCATCAATCATCCCTCGTGAGGGGATTTGACGCAGAGCTTCGGTGAGATCATGTTCGACTGCGTCCACGGTTACTTGAAGCGTCTCCGCGATGGCCCGGGCTCGATCGCGGGCGGAAGAACGCTCCACCTGCGCCAGCCGTTCCTCTTCCCCGCGGAGCAGGACAATGCCCCCTGCGGCAATGACAAGAGTCGGCAGGAACAGGATGAGCCAGTACAGGAATATGGAGCGCTTCTTCATGTCGTGGTTCTTGGCGCAAAGTGATTGGTCGGCCCCTTCAGGGCCGTTCCGGACAATTGGCCGGATGCCGGTTTTCACGGGTTGAAAACCCGTGGCTATTCATGGTGAGCCCCTTCGGGGCACAGGCCGGCGGACCCCCACCCTTAAAGATGGCGGGCACGGCGTGCTGTGTCCACGGTGCGATCAGTCCCGGGTATTAACATACCATGGAGTCCCGCCCCACCTTAAGAGGTGCTACTTGGCAAAGCCTTTCTTATTCCGGGTCTCCGTGCCCGCCAACTCCCCGGCGGAGGCCGGGAAGACGGCTCAAAATCTGTGACCGTCCTCATGAATCAGAGTACTGGCCGGGACTCCCCTCGTCAACGGTTCATCTGCTGTTGTATTTCCTGATATGAATCTGTTTTGAGGATCTTTCTATTTCTTCTCGTCATGCCTTCGGAAGACACTTGAGCTGCCTGCTCTGCGGTTCGCCTGCCTTTTTTTAGGAGATCTTTGCTCTTGTATTTTCGTCCCACCCGTCTCAACCGCTCACTCGACCGCTTCAAGGCCTCGACCGCCTCCTTGTGGCGGCCCTTGTCCGCCAATGCAACGGCCTTCTCTTGAACCATGGCGTTATGAGCGATTTCATAGGCCTTTTGAACGGAGACATTTACCGACTTCTCCTCATCCGCCTTGTCTTTGGTGAACTCGATCGTCGCGCTTCCACGGGTTTTGGCCTTACGTTGGGAAACCGAATCAATGTACGCGACCACCGCGGTTGCAATATCCTGACGGTCTGCAACCTTGCCGCCGGGGACCTCGACCTCGATGAGCGCGTATTTTTCCTGCCCGCCGTACAACTGGTTCATAAAGAGTTCCACCTTGCCGCCTCGGATTCTCCCCTCTCGTCCGATGATACCCAACGGCTTGACGTTCTCGGGAAATTCCACATCGATTCGCACCTTTTTGGCAACCACGCTGAGCACGTCCCCGAGTTCCGCAGAAAAGATCCCGGGCAGGTCTCGGCTTGATTCAACAAAATAGGAATTCCCGTCACTCTTCCTTGAGAGCCGTGTCATGAGGTCCTCGTTGTAATCAAGCCCCACTCCGACGGTCGTGACGGATATGCCCTCCTTGATCAACGCGGCCCCCAATCTGCCGAGTTCCTCCGGGCTGCTCGGCCCCACGTTGGCAAGGCCGTCCGACAACAGAATGATGCGATTCACGAACTCTTCTTCAAGGTGTTTGCGAACCTCGGACGCACCCTGGCTCACACCGCCGAAAAGAGCCGTCCGACCGCCGCTTTCTATGTTCCGAATTTTGGCTCGAATTCCGTACGCGTCTTCAACACGCTGCGCAGGCACCACGGTCCTCACATTGTGGTCATAAGCCACCAGTGAGAAGATGTCCGAAGCCCCGAGACGTTCGAGCGCTTCGATTGCAGCCTCTTTGGCTTTTTCCAGCTTCTCGCCTTGCATGGACCCTGACCGGTCCAACACAATGGCCAGGTTGACCGCGGGTCTCCGAGTTCTTTTGGGAGGTTTGGCCGCGTCGAGAGTGACTTTGACGATCATTGTACGAGGCTTTCCCACGGTCAGCACCCTGCGGTCGGTTTCTACCCGACACTTCACTACGGAATCCGAAGCCTTGGCCGTCGCAGGTCCGGCCGCGCCCCACGCGAGCGAAAGAATAGCGAGGGTGACAAGAACTGCCGACTTTGGCCCGACTCTGTTTCCGCCTTTTGCTTGTTTCATGGTGAATCTCCCCTTTCTTTTGGAGAATTGATCAATAGATCCGTAATCCAACCCCAAAGGAACGGCACCGGCTCAGTGATGTCCATATGCAAGGCCACCGACATGCCCCCCCGGTCTTCATCGGGAAGACGGCGGGCATATCTCGCCCTATGGTTCCGACATATGGGGGCACCCACCTCTGGGTGCCCCTTCTACGGTTTAGGCTCCGGGCTTGGCTCCGGAGTTCCCGGCCGTGCAGAGGACTTTCATGATTCGTTGTGGCTTGAAAACAGCCCAAGCCATCGATATCCATTGGAGCATAGAAACGGGAAGAAGTTTTCAGCGCAGCGTAAAACGATTGTAAAAGAATTGTAAACCGTGACGTGAGCAATCATCGAGAAATGGCTTGAACCCTACTGATCCGATGGGTATACTGATTAATATTTATAGAGCACTCCGGGGTTATCCGCTCCATGAAATCTTTCATTGAGAGCGGATGCGTTTTAGCCTCCGGTTCGTCCGGGAACGGCTGAGTCGCCACAGAGACCTAGTGGTTTGCCGGATCCCCACTGGCAGGTTCCTGAAGCCGCGCCTGCCGGCACTCGGCGACCCGACAGAATTCATGTTGATCTCAGCGGCAAGACCTCTTCTTGGATCTGAATTGAATCCCCGGATTGCGGAAGCCCATCGGCCAGCGAGGACAACATTGGCAGACAAGACAAAGGTGAAGATCAAACTGAAGGATTTTGTAACTGATATCAGAGCCGGCTTGGACGATGAATCACTCATTGAAAGACACGGTCTTACAGAGACGATGCTGCCGAAAGTAATTGAACAACTCCTTGCAGCCGGTCACATATCCGATGAGGATTTGCTTAACCGGACTATGTTGGATAGTACTCAAAAGGTAGCAAACTTATTTAGTTTTCCGTTTGATTCCGACGGTAAGGATTGATTTCGGCAGGCTTGTTACACTATGACAAAACCACAGACGCGTAGAATACGTATATCCATTCCCCTATTTCTCGAAGACATACGACAAGGCATGACGGATCGCGGCCTTATGGAGAAGTATGGAATCACTCATCACAAAACCCTCCTGATGGCCTTCGACAGGCTGGTGGAGTCGGGACGTGTTACAATAGAGGAACTTCAGGATAGAAGCCCCTTCATAAACACCCAGGCAGTGGTCGACTTCCTGGGCAATACCAAAGCAATTGATGAACTTGATTGATCAATGCATCCGGATTGGCCGCCGGGGCAATATAATACGAAAACCCCGGCTCTCCCTGGTACACGGGGAATGCTAAATCGTTTCCAGCGACGCTTTCATGGCCCTGTCCCTCGCCCATGCTTCGATTTTTTCAATCCGTTCCCGCATGGTGCGGGAAAGAGGAACAATGTTGCGCAATGCATTGGCAAGAATGTGTTCGGTGACCTCCGTCTTCTCGGAAGTACTTTCGTAGATTGCGGATATCACGCCTTGTTCGATCTCCGCGCCGTTGAGTCCTTCGGTTGAAGCGGCCAGGTATTCCATGTCGAACTTGGAAGGGTCGACGCGTCTCTTGCGCATGTGGATGGTTAGGATCTGTTTTCGCTCTTCCTTTGAAGGCAGGCCCATGTAGAAGAGTTCGTCAAACCGCCCCTTTCGCAGGATCTCCGGCGGAAGCACCTCCACTTCATTGGCCGTTGCGCCGACAAATACGGCCGATGTTTTTTCCTGCATCCATGTCAGGAACAAGGCCAGGACTCTGGCCTCCGCTCCTCCACTTTGTTTCTGCTGCTGGTTGGCAATACCGGCCTCGATTTCGTCGATCCACAGAACGCACGGCGCTATCGCCTCCGAGGTCTTTATGGCCTTTCTCATGGCCTCTTCGGGCGGCCCTGCCAATCCGTCATAGATCCTGCCCATGTCCAGCCGCAGGAGCGGCAACTTCCAATAGTTGGCTATTGCCTTGACGCACAGACTCTTTCCGCAGCCGCTCACCCCCATGACCAGGATGCCCTTGGGGGTGAGCCCCTGTCGCGCCGCCTCCGGGGAAAATGCCCTCCCCCGGTCTTTCAACCACTTCTTGAGATTGACCAGCCCTCCGATCTCCCAAGAACCGGCCTTTTGACTGACAAACTCCAGCACTCCGCTCTGCTCCACCAGAGCTTGTTTTTCATCGAGAACCGTCTCCACGGTCCGATCCGAAACCCTTTCCGTATCAAGAAGAGCTTTGTGGAACGCATCGAACGCCTCTGTTCCCGTTAATCCGACCGCGGCACGGACGAGCTTCTCCTTGAATTGGACGGTCAACGATTCACGCACGGAATCGCCGTTGGTACTGTCCTTGATGCACCTGTCCAGAATACCTGCAATCTCTTCGTAAGTCGGCAGAGGTATGTCTTCGATCTTGAATATGGATAGGAGTTCATCCGGAAGCTTGCGCCGGGGGCAAACAAAAAAGATCTTGTTCTTCCCCGTTCGCAGTATGCGGGCACTTTCTTTCAGCTGCCTGACGAGTTGCGGGTCGTCTTTCAGGATCATGTGGAGATCCTTGAATATCAGGACGGCAGGCTCCTTGATCCGAAGAAAGCTGTTGAGCGCCTTGACGGGGGTTTTGGTGTTTTCAACCGGCTTGCCGGCCAACGTAAGACCATGCAGACACGACCACCTGAAGAACTTGGGTTTTTCGGAAAAGGCTTTTTCAGCCGCAGTGAGAATCAGGCGCTCGACCCGCTCTTCTTCTTCGGATACCAGATAAATGAGAGCGGTCCTTCCGGCCATGAATGATTGTATCTTGTTGAGGATCATGGTGCATCGCCTTGTGTTTCTCTGTATACCACAGTTGGCCCCCGCGTTTTCATTTTACAGGAGCTCGCCGGCAGTGGAAATGCATTCGTTCAAGAGGACCGGCGTTTGGCCCCAAGAATCGCACCAAGAAATCGTGGTGAAACGAAGATATCACGTAAACGCTCCAATCGCAGGAGCATGAGGCCGTCGAAACCACTTCGGCGGAATGGGGATATGACCAAACCGGCTGACGCCCCCACCGCAGCTATTGCCGTGTACGCACTGAGGCGCGATCCTTCAGCCTAAGGCTATGCGACAAGGAGATGATTCCATGAAGAAGATCAAGAGGGCCTTGGCAACAACCATAGTGTTAACCCTTATATCTGCCACGTGTGTCTTTAGTTGTGACTGGGGCTTCTGCGATCGCGAATATGTTGATACTGCGAATTCGCTTCTAGCCCGAGTTTCCTAGTTATGGAAAGTCAGAGCTATTTCGATTGTGTGTTCAGCTGGTTATAGCAGAAGTCTCCTTACCCTAAAAGGGGTATTTCATCTTTTTTAAGGCCAAGGATCTCCATGAGCTTGTCTTGGAGGTCCGAAGTCTTTGTCAATACGATCTGGGTTCTTCGTTTCTTCTGACCGCGCTTTTTGGGATAGATGGCGGCTACCTTTCGGATATCATCGAGTTCGGAGAGGAACCGAGGCATGGAGAGATTGATGCCGGCCTGTCTGACCCGGCGAAAGGCCAGGGCCCTCAACAACAGGGCGATCGAGCAGTACAAGCCATGAACCCTGATCTTTGAGTCGGTCCAGTGGTGAAGCGGCCACCAGCTTCCCGTCCGCCGATCCTTCATTTCCTTGAAGACGTCCTCGATCATGAACTGACTGCGATATGCCGATATGATCGCTTCATTGTCCCAGTCCTCCCGATCCGTGACGATGATGTTCTTGCCAAGGTAGGTTTGCGCCAGTTCGGCGAGGGCTTCAGAGTCAAGTTCATAAGACAACCGTGGCACACCGTCGCGTTGGATAACGCTCGTCTTGATGATACGGTTCATATGTTGTCGGCTCAAGGCGCTCTTGCATTGGGTCTCAACGGATTGCTTCGTGGGGGCCTTTCCTCCCCTGACAATGCCGTTGGCTCGATCTTCCAATCTTTGGCGCAAGATTGAGAGTTTCTCAAGGGCCTTTGAGATATCATTCTGAATCGTCAGCCATTGGCTGTCAAAGAGATTCTGATTGTAGGTTACCACCAGGATTCGTTCCCTTCCATACACGTTCTTCTTCACCCGGTATGCCTTGGTGTCTTCGATTGTTCCTGAGCGGCAGGGCACGAGTCGCGGGTCTTTGTTCGGGATCTGCACCAAGTCCTTGTATTGATCCAATTTCACGGAGCCCACGTAGCTCAGATCCAAGGAGTCGATCAAGGCGAAGTTTTCCTCGGAATTATTTCCCTTATCGAAAACCAGCGTAGTTCTGGGTGCCGGAGAGGCTCCCTGGGAAACTTCGTTGAGGAACTCATGAAAGCGGCCGAGAATCATGGGAAACTCTTTGGCATCGTTGCGGCTTCCCTCGTAGACGTCGTAGTGTAGGGGCACATGCCCATCGGAAGAGCAAAACAGGGCGAAACTGATTTGCCTGAGATTATTCCGGCCCTGCTTGTTCTTTCCCCGCTTGGCAATCCCGCAGCGTACGTTGAAGGTATCAATGAAGGTGTAGAAGTTCGTACCGTCATAAGATACGGAAGACAGATCAATGTCTCTGTTTTTCACAACCCCTCTCAGGATCCTCTTCCAAATGGACGAGGCCGTATCGGCGTCAATCTTGTCCATGTGATCCCAGAACCGCTGAGAGGCAAGGGCCGCCCTGGACGCCTGGGGAATAAGGCTCACCAATACGGTTTGCGACAACCAGTCCCATATGGAGCGTTTGCTCTTGGGAGAAATAGCGCGATTCATGGCGGCAATGGCAAGATACTGACCAACGCTGAGCCCTTGGGCGCGTTTCGGGCATAAGGTGTCGGTTTCCTCCACCACCCTGCTGAGGGAACACTCCATCCACAGAGCAAAAGGCAGGCCCCATTGGAAGACCTCGGCATGGAGCGGCTGCGGTCCCCCACCTTGTACTGCCGCAGCGATGTCTGCCGGTTTTCCGAGGTATTTCTGCCAAACACGCCGGCACCTGCCGTCAACCCAGGCCCATTTGGAGTAGTAGTAATAGGTCTTTCCACCGATCTTCTTGGCTTCCAAGCGCTCCATAATCAGCCCCCCTTTCGGAGGCAGCTATTAGGGGATATGGCACCGGATGTCAAGCTTTATTATAAGGACTTATTGGCATACATACATAGGGGATATGGCTGATTTAAGTTAAAATACCATTATATTAAGTGGTTATCACTTGCTTATGAGCGTAACTAGGAAACTGAGGCTAGCTCTCACGTGCCGTTCGTCGTTGTGCTTCAGCTCCTTAAGAGATGAGTTGACTGACTTATGCAATCTCTACGGTCCAACCTGTGGCGATCCTCAAAGTGACTGCGGCCAACGTTTCCGCCAAGACATGAATGAGGTGCTCCGGATTATGCACCGAGTGCCGGAACGACACACTGGTAAATTCCCGCGAGAGCCCCAGGTCATAATCAGATTGATATGCAGAAACTTCGGAGTATTTCCCCGGTGCAATGAGGACTATCTGAAAGACACGCGCAAACTCATGAAACTTATGTCACCAAAGCAGGGCTACATTACGTTGCTGGGAACATTCAAGGCTGCCAAGGAGGGGCACAAAGGAGTCACAAGCAACCGGATTCTCGATATTTTGGGGCGGAGTCCCTATGACAAGTTCAAGACCATCAGGATGGCACTGGCTGGGGCACAGTTGGGACAAGCGGCATTCAGGACTAATACGAGTCTGCTCATGTTGGCTTCCGCTATGGGAGACCTGAAGGTGGTAGAAGAACTACTCGCCAAAGGGGAAAGCGTGAACACTCAAAACAAGACCGGAAGGACCGCGCTCATGTTTGCGGCCTCTGAAGGACATCCTGAGGTTGTGAAGACCCTGTCGGAAGCAGGTGCCGATCCCAATCTGAATGACAAGGACGGCGATACAGCGGCTAGTTTGGCAAAGAAGAATGGCTGTTACGATGTGGTGAAGGTCCTGGAACAAGCATCCATGAAGAAGAAGATTAAAAAGAAATAAACGGGTAATGGCTCACATGCTGGTTCCCCGTTCAGGATGATGACCGGCACGATGCAGGTCTTGGTAGGGGCGACCGGCGGTCGCCCGTGGGCGAATGCCATTCGTCCCTACAGAATGCCGGGGAATCAGGACGTAGAAGATGACCGGCAAAATGCCGGTCCTACTGAAGAGAGTGCCCCCTTCAGGACATCCGCTACCACCGCAGGCATCTCGCGGAAGGAGCGTCCCCCCTCTGATGTCTTTGCATTCTTGGATTTCTTAATGTCGCCTTGTCCTGATGGTTAATCCACTTCTTTCCTCCATCCGGCTGGACCGTATCGGCTTGACCTTCATCCCGACTGATGCCAGGATTCCCACCCGAGGAGGTGCCGATGGGGATCGCTGGATGGATTGAGAATTGTCGAACTGAACCGCCTGCTGCCGGGCGCGTTTTGCACTGCGCTGCTTGCCGATCACGGTGCGGACGTTGTTGTTGTGGAAGCTCCGCATTTCCGGGATAATGCCGTTGTGGGGGAAGTCCCTATGGTGCGGCGCAACAAGCGTCACATCGCTTTGGATCTCAAGAGCGAGGCAGGCAAAGAGGTCTTCTTCACCCTGATCAGGAATTCGGATGTTCTGGTGGAGGGATTCAGACCCGGCGCGGCCGAGCGCCTTGGAGTCGGGTACGAGACTCTTCGCGGTCTCAACCCGGGATTAATCTATTGCTCGATGACAGGGTACGGTCAGAGCGGTCCCTTGGCGAACCGTGCGGGACATGACCTGAACTTCATGGCCGCTTCCGGGATGCTCGACCTGATGAGGGCCGAGGATGGTTCTCCTATCGTGCCCAAGTTCCAGATGTCGCACCTTTCCGGAAGCCTGTACGCGGCACTGGGGATAATGCTGGCCCTGTCGGCGAGAGAAAAGACCGGTAAAGGCCAACACATCGACGTATCAATGACCGACGCACTCGTATCGCTCCTGGCCATTCCCTTGTCATTCACCTTCACCGGAACGCCGTTTGCCGGCAGAGTGGACAACGACTCGACCGAATGCTTCCCATGTTACCGAGTGTACAAGACAAAGGACGGACAACATCTTTCAGTGGGTTCGCTGGAAGCTCACTTGTGGAACAACCTTTGCCTAAAGCTCGGTTGCCCGCAATACTCATCCCTCCAATACGACCGGGCGGCACGAGAAGAAATCGAGCAACACCTCGAGAGACTGTTTCTCACGAAGGATCTTCATGAGTGGCGGGAGATCCTCAACGATCCCGACGACTGCACCGCGCCGGTCACCAGAGTGCTCGACTTGCCCAACGATGTCCATTTCAACGCCCGGCACATGATTCATACAACTCCGGAAGGCATCCCAGAACCGGGCATTGCACCATTGCTCTCGGAGACGCCGGGGTCGATTCGTCGCCCGGCTTACCGGTTCGGCGAACACACCGCAGAGGTTCTGGGGGAGCTTGGATATTCGTCGGAAAAGATTACCGAACTTCAGGATGAGGGTGTGATCCGGCAGGCTGAGAAGATCGGCGGCAGCAAGTAGGACCGGCCTCCGTGCCGGTCTTCAGCAGGACCGGCATCCTGCCGGTCTTCGGGCCGGCCCCATCCAACCCGGTTTGTCGTTCCCAGACACGGGCCCTGAACATTTCCAGTATCCCGGCCGGCCGGCACCTCAAATCAATTGCCCCATTGTCTACTTGTTCCCACGGTAGCCGACGAAAAGATATGAAACACGCTCAGGGCACGGGCCTGGAAGCGTCTCTCGGGAACCTGGGCTTCCCTGGGGCGTGTGGCCGGGAAATATCCGGCAGAGCCCGGAAGACCGGCATTCCCGGGCAGGAGCCTTGGAACGAGAGGTAGACGACGATCCGACCGGCTCACTGCACTCGCAGTTTCTCACCGCAACGCGGGCAGTACTGGATCTCTTCCCGAAAGGTCGCGCTGTCCCTCTCACCGTCGTACCAGAGTATCAATTCCGGACATTTGTTCGGACAGGGTACAACGCGTAGTATGGGATAACCGCACGTATGCGGGCTGGGGCTCACGGTTCCGTCTCCTTGAACAGGTCACTGTCATTGATATCTTCAGACTCGAATCCGGAACCAACGGTTCCGCGTCAATTGCATTGATTTGAAATCAGAGTAGAATGTGACCATATGCACTCGAACGAAACAAATCTATAAGGAGAGCGGACCTTATCGCATGAAAAGCTCCTCACGCGACGTATGATAGGATTTGATGAAGCTTTGCATCTGGCCCTGAACAACGTGTCTCCCCTTCCGGTGGAATCACTATCCACCCGGGACGCCCTGGGCCGAACGGCGGCAAAGGAGGTGCGGGCGGTCGTGGACTCACCGTCCGTAGACGCATCCATAAAGGACGGGTTCGCAGTGTTTTCTCAGCGGATCTTAATCCATGCAACCCCTTCCCGGCCGGTTGAGACTGCGCTATAATTGGCAGTGTGGGAGCCGGTCAGGATACGCTGAAATCCGGACTCGTACCGGGATCTGCGATACGCATTCTTAAGCGGAGCCCCGCTGCCCAAAGGCGCCACCGCGGTCCTTGCGGATGAATTTGCCGAAGCGGATGGTACGGTCGTACACGCATTCGCTGATGCCCACGAAGGGCGAAACGTGCTACGCGTTGGAACGGACGTAGCCGCGGGGGAAATCCTCGTCATGCCCGGAGAGAGAATTCACTCCCCGGGAAGATCGGTTCGCTGACGGCGGGAGGAGTCACCCAAGTGGAGGTCGTCCGTCGTCCCCATGCAGGCTTGATCGCCACAGGTGACGAGGTTTTGCTGCCGGGGCAACGGCTCGAAAAGGGAAAGCTCTATGCGAGTAATGTGGCATTGCAGGATGCATGGCTCCGTTCCAAGGGGATCGAGTGCGAGGTGGCAGCCTGCCGGGATTCCTTCGAGGATACCGCCCGTGCAATAAGCACCATGATCAAGACGGTTGACGTCCTCATCACTTCCGGGGGAGCGTGGAAAGGGGACCATGATCTTGTCATGAAGGTGCTGAACGACCTTGGCGCGAACATCATTTTTCACCGGGTGCGCATGGGACCGGGCAAAGCAGTAGGAATGGCCATTCTGGACGGCAAGCCTGTCTTTTGTCTCCCGGGCGGACCACCCTCCAATGAAATGGCCTTTCTCATGATCGTTCTTCCCGCGATCCTGCGCATGGCCGGTCACACGACGCCGGCTTTCCCCGAACTCTTCGGGAGGCTTAACGAGGAAGTCACGGGACAAGACGACTGGACCCAGTTCGTCCACTGCGACGTGTCACGACATGGCGGCGAACTCCGGCTCTTGCCGTTGAACATGAACCGTCGCATTGCCGCCATGAGCCGCACGCGGGGAATCGTCAAGATACCCGAGGGCGTGGAGCGAATCGAGGCCCATACCCGTATTCCGTTCATCCCCGTGGCTTTTGAATGAGAGTGCGATTTCGTGTTTCGCGGGGGTTGAAACCGGAAGATCGGATCACAATAGGGAGTGCGTCGTCCCTTCGGGACGGAAATCCTGTTTGAATACGGCCACTTCTTTCCGGGGCATGAATCCCCCGGCTAAATTCGCTTGTGCCGTCGGCACATTGAGATGGCAACATTTCTCAGTGAAGACCCCATGCGCCCCGGGCTTGATCGCCTTCGGACGGTCTGCAGGGGCACGGCGTGCCGTGCCCGCCGTGAAATCAGTACCTGGTATTAGCATACAAACAGCAAATGGCATTCGCCCACGGGCGACCGCGGTCGCCCGGTCTCCTTCTGCCACGGGTCGAGGCTGCTGATCCGCGTCGTTGTCCTGCCAAGGAGCGTTGACGCGTGGGGCTCGGCGAAGATACGGGGACACGGGAACGTAAGGTCAATGTAGGAACAGGCAGCGTCTCTCAGGCTTCAAGAGACGTTCAAAGACGGAGAAAGGGACCACAACCTCTTGTGCTCCTTCCGAGAAGCTTGCAACTTGGTAGGGGCTAAACAGTATGCGAAGCCCCCATGGGACGACAAGCCACGTCCGAAAGTTACTCTCGGACGGCCCTGCTCCTTCCTTCCGCCACTTCTCGTTCCCCACTTTTCGTGCTGCAAGCTTTGCAAAGCAGTAGTCGGATATCACTTTTAAGTAATCCGAATCCGGCAGAAAAAGGTCACTGAGGTCGATCATGTTGGCAGTACGCAGGTCGTAATTGACGGTCGAATAACCGCCGACTGAGTGAACCGCACCACGTCCAAGAGATGTGACGTAAAACTTGATGCTGACAAAATCGGATTGAACGATCCCAGGTGACCAGTTAACGTGGAGGAAGGACGGCCATTCGACCGGCGGCAGTCTGTCATCGTCCTCGGAACTGCGATCTACTTCCGGAGGTTCTTCGAGTAACCGAATGTCGGAATGGAGCTCGTTGTTCCAGCGGGACTGCATTCTGCCATTGAATTCACGTACGGCCGGTCCATCAACCGGCTGAATCTGCGGGTAGTAGATGTCCGCCACATAGTTTTGCCGAGGGTTCTCTCCGTATTCGCGAGCGGTAACGAGGCTGAGATCGCGGCCCGGTATGAGCCAATCAGTCGATTCCATTGAAAGGACTCCGCCTCCTACCGGCCTGGTCAGCTCGCCGCTGAACCGCAGCGTTCTCCGTTCCGCGGTCACTTCCATACTTAGCTTGCCCCGAAGAGTACCGATCGGTTTATCAGTTGTCACCTTGGCAGAAACATTGCCGCCTCTGTCGATCTCACCTTGAACATGTGCTTTTACCCACGAGCCAAAATCAGCTCTTTGTGATCCGAGGATATACCCGCGAAGTTTCTTGCCTCTTCTCGTGAGTTCCATGTTGATGCGGAACCGGTTGTCCACTCTACCGGAGAATAGGCGCTCGAACTCGAGAGGCATCTCTCTTTCCAGAGGGGTGGAAACAGTCGATTGGTCCGGGAGTGTCCCCATCCCACGGCTCCATGGGTTAATTCCTCCATCACCAGCGGATTCGTTGCCGAACCATAAGACGAGGCAGGCCGCCAAGAACGAGCCGGCGAGCATTCGGTGACTATGTGCGCCGCCGTGCGTCATGTTTGCCATTTCGCACCTTTCTTGCCTCGAAGCCGAGGCCTCTTGGAGCTTGCCGTGCGCATCCCCCATCACCGCGCCTCAACGGGCCGCCGGAGCGTTAGGTGCGAATCCCGGTTCCCGTGCAGAGGGCTTCGGTCAGGTGGCGAACGCCACAGCTTTCAAATACTCGCCAGCCCCAGGGCCTCTTCCCATTGGGTGATGGTCATGTCGGTCAGAATCTCCGGCGGGCCCTGAGGCGGGACAGCATTCTTTGCCAGGACCACGTAGGGCGCACAGGTCAAAGCGCAACCCATGTGCCCTTCCGGCACTGCGACCGATTTGTATCCAACGAAGATCTCCTTGTAGTTGACCTTGTTATTTTCGCCGCACCGTATGACGCTTTCCGCAATGTTCCTGATGAGCTGCTCGAGATACGGTTGCCGTGATCTTGCTCCGTCCTTTCCGCTGAATGCTCCGCAATCCTCCATGAAGAGGTTGGCGTCTCTTTCCCGATCCTCCGCGATGGCAAGAGCTATGGAACACCAGATTTGACACGGGCCCTTAGCATTATGTGACTTTGCCGCGCAGGTCACATGCGCGCCGGGGAGCAACGGAAATCGTCGATTCTCATTGGTTCCGAACAAACGTTTCCCCGCGTCCAGCAACGGGCGTACCGGATAAACCGGTATGGGAACCCCGTCGCGTCGCTTCCGAATCATCAGAGGCTCGAGTGTTCCTTCGGCTATGGCGTCCGCCTTTGCTGCATGATATCCCCAGACCGCACCATTCAAGCCGTTGAAGGAAGATGCGGAGATCATATTGATCTGCCCCATGTACGTTCCCGTGGATTCGGCCCTGTCATAGGAAACGATTCCCTCGAGGAGCGTATCCATGTCCATTCTCACAATGCCTGTCTCCAACTTGAGAATGGACAGGTAGCCAAGCCCCGACGCACCCGGGTTGCCGTATCCGTCGCAGTAATCGTCAAAGGGACCGATCGCGCCGTTGAGCACGTGTTTCAAGCTCATAACTTCGCAGCTTCCCATACAATTCCCGCCCCTAGCTTAGAATCCGAAGAGTTTCTCCGCGTTGTTGCCGAATACGTCGGCCCGTTCCGACTCGGTGTACCCGGCCTTCTCCAGCAGAGAAAGAATCTTGGCAGGTTCGGCCGAATGGACGAACCAGGGCCAATCGGTGCCGAAGAGAATGTGGGAAGCTCCGTGCATTCGGAGGAGCTCCACAAACTGGTGCTCCTCGAATGTGTGAGCGGCGTTGGCCGTATCCAAATAAAGATTCGGGGCGGGGAGCAGGTCTCGACGCACCTCGTCAAAATCCGCGAGCAGGCCGCCCATGTGCGCGGCCACAATATTGAGTCCTTCATGACGACCCGCGATCTGAGCCAACCGCAAAGGCGTGGTCAAGTGATCCGCTTGAGCCTCGAAATACACGTGCCCGACGGCGAACGTATCAAAGACCAGCACCGGTCTTGTGTCTCGATCTGCCCCCAGACGTTCCACCTCGGTCAACATCCGTTCCATTTCCGGCGACGACATGTCAAAGCGCTGGGAAAAGCTTGAGAATTTGAACCCGTTGATGCCGAAATCAAACATGCGTATGACCTCGGCCGACAGGTCCCTCATTGCCGGATGCAGGGTCGCAAGGGTCCGAATCCTCTGGAACCTTGCGGTGAAATTGATAAATCGGTCGTTTTCGCTTCGAACCTTTCCGGGAGCGGCCGTCGGAAGCAGCACACAGAAGTCCAAGCCGTTCGCCCGAGCGGATTCCTCCAAAGCTTTCGGATCCAGCCTCGGCAATGCGTCGTGAACATTCAGTTTCAGTGCGTCTACCATGGCCGGCTTCGCACTCACATTCTCCACGATTTTTTCCGTGAATATATGGCAGTGACAATCGACAATCATGATTAGGATACCCGACACTTCCGTTCGTTGGGGTCTCGCGTGGGATCGGGCCCACAGGAGCAGCTCACACCACGAAGACGGTTTTTCGGTGTACTATCTTATAGCCGTTTAGATGAAGCGTGAGGGAGTATAGCAGTTTTCGCCTCCATGTGGGAGGCGGATATCGAGGCCGGTGCCGGACTTTCGCCCCTGATGCGGCATCCGGATGGCACTGAAGCCCTGTATACGAAATCATGAAAGGGTTGACTCATGCGCCCTCCGGGGGATAATAGTTGAGGCGAAGGCTTGCCTCCCTGATTGCCGTTTTGTCGGGGAGTGTTTGATGAACTTCTTATTTCTTGCGAATCCTCACAACGATTGCTTGGAATGTCCGAACGGCGAAGGACAGTTGAGCAAACCGCTCCAGTATTAACAGTTCAGTCGCTTTGAAAGCCGTGAATCTATTCATAAGGGAGGTCGGTCATGAAGAAATTCGCGTTCCTGTTCGCACTCGTGACAGCGGTAGTGCTCACTGTCGGCAATGGTTGGACACGCGTGTTAATGAAACGTGAGAAACAGAGTATCGGACAGGCCATTAAGCATCGTGGCGGAGCAGCGGCTCTGCCTCACGACGCGCTCCTTTTCGAGTACGGGAGGGCCATCCTCACATCGGATCCGGCCAATTACTCGAACCTGCGGTTTCTTGCCGATTCCATGAAGACGGCCGCGCATAACGAAATCTGGTACATAGACGGCCACACGTGTAGCTTGGGCTCGTGGGAAAATAACTGCGAACTTTCATGGGCTCGAGCCAACGAGGTGATTCAGCACTTGGTGAACCTCGGAGTCGATCCGGGAAGACTCAGGCCCCGAGGTTTCGGTGAGGACTACCCACAGTTCTCAAATGCGAGCGAGTACACTCGGCGGTTTAATCGCCGAGCGCTCGTCATGACCGGCGGGTACCCGGAAGAGGCGAACGACAACGCTATAGCCTGTAACCGGTCATGGGCCGATAGGCGCCCGTCCGACGGGTACGGGGGCCAAGGACGTACCGGCAGGTACGGCTCCACTGCGCGGCCTGCGGCAATGAAAAGGGGAACCTACAGCGGCAACAGGAAAGCCTACAAATCCGAGAGGGGTTCCCCCGCGTCCGAAGTGCAGGGATCGCCCGGCCGTGGGCAACCGGCCGGATACTCGGGAAACCGGAGAGGTTATCGAAAAACGCGGCCCGGGGATACCGGGTACAGCGGCAACCGATAATCACGGCGCCTATCTTGCATAAAACTATTGGTGATTCCGGCCGGTAAACATTGAGACTTGGCGGCGTGGACGATGAGCTTCATCGCTCTGCCCATGCGGGTCGAGGTTTCATGTGGAGCGGCGGCCGCATCCCGGAAGACCGGAAGACTCACTTCCGGTTTGCGGCCTCACTTCGCCCGACTGCCCGCTTCCGGGGATTGCCCCGAAGGGACCGACGGGCTGCATTCGGCCATCCGTGGCGGGCCAGGAGCCTGTACAATGTCGTTTTGTGCACTTCTTGACCCAACCTCTCTTCCCACGCGCTCTTGATCTCGGATGAAGAAACCGCCTGACCGGTACGAGCTTGTACGAGAAACGGCTCGAGAAATGCCTTCTCTTCCTCCAGGCTCATGTACGACCGACGCCTTCCTCCTCTTCCCGGCCCTTCTATCGCCTCGGGTCCGAGACGGTTGTAACTCGATACCAAATTCCTCACCGTTTGCCCGGCCAAACCGACATGCTTCGCGATCTCTTTGAGGGGTCGAGGATCAACCAATAGGTTGTAGATAACGAGCCATTTCTGGACCCGTGAAAACCCAGGGGTCTCCTTCATTCGTCCCATGACCTGTTCAGCCGACAAGTGTTGTCCCGCGGTCGATAATCGCCTCATGTCGCCTCCCCCGTGTTCCACGGCACATACCATATCAGTCACGGCCGCGAAACCACCTATTCATCCTGAAAAGCACCGTTGTAAAGCCAAATCTGGTCGAGTTGCCTGCCGTGCCGGCCCTCGGTCTTTCGCTCTCGGATCACTTTTCCCGGGGTACCCGCAACGACTGCGTTGGGAGGAACATCGTGATGAACCATTGAGTCACTTGCCACAATGGCCTGTTCTCCAATGGTGACGCCCGGCAGGATGATGGCCCGGGTGTAGATCTTGGCAAAGTCTTTGATGACCACCGGCTTGTATGTTCGGATCGCGTGATCGGACTCCGAATGCGTGTGAGTAAAGATTTTGACGTCCTCAGTGAGGCAGACGAAGTTGCCCAAGGTAATCCCGCCCTTTGAATCAAGGTATACGCCCGCGTTGAAAAAGACGTCGTCGCCGACGGTCAGGTTCTGACCGAAATTGAACATGACGTTGCGCTCGGAGATAAAATTCTTCCCGCATCGTTTGAAGAGATGACGAGCAATGAGCCGTCGAAAAGGAATGGCGAAGGATTCCGACAAGCTGATGGGGAGCTTCTCGAAAGCGTCCCACAGGAAGTGCAGGCAGCGCTGCTCTTCCGTGAAGGGGTGTTCCGCTGCCTTGGGAAGGTATTCACTGAAAAGCTTGGTTTCTTCCAGAAATTCCAGTGGAAAATTGGATTCCCCCAGCAACTTGAGAATACGTACTGTGCCTCGGTAGTCAAGTCCGGATGCCACAATGCTTTGAATCTCCGTCAATGTCGTTTCCAACACCGAACCCATCCGCTGCCTCCTTGAGCGCCGAAAGAGAAATGGGTGAACGAGAAGTACCGAAAAATCCAAGTATGTCACATGCCGACGCATTGCACAATTCCAGACTCCCTCGAATGACGAAAACCTCTCCACCGGCGCACCACGAACGCAGTCAGTTCTCGGATTTGTAATCAGCAACGGAAAATCGTCGCGGGACCCGCCTGCAAACCGACCGGTTGACACCGATGTGTAGACCCTGTACGCTTGTACTATGGTGAGGGGTGAATAGCGGTTAGGTCTGGATTACTACCATGTTTTCCTTGTGAGTCCAAATATTGGGCCTCCAATTCTGTGTGGAGGCACCCGAAAAGAGCTTTCGGGAAGATTAATGGGCGGACCTGAGGATTTCTGCGCATTCCGCGGAGCAAACTTGATTCTGGAATTGCGTAGCTTTGCCGGCCCGCACTGGAGGGTCGATTCACATGGAAGATGCAGCGAGGCATGAGCGAGGCTTCACGCTCATTGAGATTATGATTGTCGTCGCCATCACGGGAATCATCTTGGCGGTGGCTGTACCGTATTACGTATCGTACAAACGCGCTGCGTGCGACAGAAGCGCTACGGCCGACGTGGGGAAAGTTGCGGCATCCGTTGAACGATTGGGACAGGAGCTTGTCGACTTGAACCACCGGTTTGACGAGGAAGTCGCGGGTTATATCAACGAAAAAAATGCCCTGAAGTATATGGTGGGACCGTATTACGGCTGGAGGGGAGGCGGCACCTCTAAATGCGATGTATTGATGAAGATGGGGACTGTAGGCAACCGGTGGGTTATCATGGGCTGTGCGATCAGAGGGAGCCGCCCCAGAGCGGAAGAGCGGTACATCTACCGCGCCCCGTTCGTCGGCGGAGGAGATTTCCCGTCTGAGACAGGTACGTGCGGCCCCTCGGCAGATGACGGAGTCGCCGCGAACTGGAATGCGTACCCGTATCCCCCGCCTTGGACCGCAGGCAAGTGCTACACGGAATCCATGGTGGCCACGGGTATTGCGCCGCCCGGCGAGGCATTTCCTCTCAGAACCCCGGCCGGCGTGCTCTGCAACGAGTTGGATGCCGGGAAATAAGCGTGCCGATCAAGTATCATCGTATAATGTTGCAAATTCGGCCCCATTTGACGGCAGGAAAGCGCTCGGCCGAATAATAGATCAGGAATGCTTCTCCTTTGACGTCCTCCACGGGAACGAATTTCCACCACCGGCTGTCGTGGCTCTGATCTCGGTTGTCCCCCATTACGAAGAGGCGCCCTTGGGGAACCTTTGTCGGAGGCAGGTTATCTCGGGGGCTGACATCACCGGGCAGAATCACATTGCTGAAGAAACGGGCATGGGGATTCACCGTCGGTTTTCCATTTATGTAGACAACCTTGTTCCTTATCTCCACCGTATCTCCGCCAACGGCAACAACACGTTTGATGAAATCCTTGGTTCTGTCTTCAGGATACACGAAGACAATTACGTCTCCTCTCTCCGGTTCTGCCAGACGCGGCCATCTCGCTTTGGTGAAGGGGATGCGAATTCCATAGAAGAGCTTGTTGACCAGGATGTGGTCGCCGACGAGAAGCGTGGGGATCATGGATCCGGATGGTATCTTGAACGCCTGAATCAGGAGCGCTCTTATAAGAATGGCCAGAATGACTGCGACGACGAAGGCCTCCGAGTATTCTTGAAATACTCTCCGTTGTGATTTCGATTTTTCTGGTTCAGCCTTCTTTTTTTGCTTCATGCTCAACTCTTTTCGGGTGACGCTTCGAGCCTGGAATTGTCCGACCTGACGAACGGGTCACGCCTGGCCGGCGGACCTGTGTTCGGTTCCGCGAAATCACCTTATAAAACATAGCGAATCGCATGTAAAGTGCCGTGGCTTTGTCGAGCCTCGGCTACCGTCCGTGAGGGCTGCGGCACAAACTTGTGAAAAGCCTCGAAAGCGGGCTTTCCACGGGGCTTGACCGTCAATGACGTGATTCGGTCCTGAGTCTCGTGTTTCCAAACAGCAGCACAGAGGCGGTTAGAACCGTAACCAAACGGCGATGGCAGGCACCGGCGTCACGTACAACCTTGGGTTTCGCAAGTACCATCGTACTACGCAGGGCCTCCGGACGTTGCTCCTGGTTCCCAGGCAACGGGGGCAACCAAACCGAAGTTCGGGAGCCAATTCTCGAAGAAATCTTCGCGGTACGACAAGAAAATCCGGATTAGTAGTACAGAGAAAGGCGAGAGAATTCGCGCCGGCATGGGGGTCCGGGTTGACGGCTATGGGCGAGGAGCTCGATTCCCATTGACATGATCGTTCAAGTAGCTGATGTTACACGATGTGGGAGGGCGTTCGTCCTCCCACGGCTCGTGGGGTCCGGCGCCGTGGGAAATGCGTACCCGGGAACCTGTCGGGTAGCCCGAGGGCTGCCGTGAAAAGGCCGAACAAAGCGGGCGGCACTGTGGAAAGGAATTCATAATGGACCAGCCGGCGGCATTGAACGAAAGAACGGTCTCCACAGTGCAGATCAAAACATCGGTGCTTTTGGTTCTGGCACTCGTCTTTGTTGTCATAACCCTCTTCTTCATCGTACCAGGCTACCTGCTCATAGACGAAGTGATTTATCATTGGGCATCCGCAAGTCTCAATCAAACCGGTGGGTTTGAAATTTGGAACGGCTACACTGAGTATCCTTCCACCGAATTGGCCCACAAATTCGCGGCTCCGTACAAGGGACGCTTGGTTGCTCAGTATCCGTACCTGTTTACCATTCTTACTTATCCGCTATACCTTCTCATGGGGTTTTATGGCCTGTACCTGTGTAACGCTGCGGCATTTGTCGGGGTAGTCGCACTCTGCTACGCGACTGCGAGAAAGCTGTTCAACGACTTGGATCTCGCCCTGAACTCGTGTCTCATTCTCATTCTCTGTACTTTCGCCTGGGAATACTCCCAGGCCGCATGGCCGCATACAACTTCCATGCTTTTTATCATGGGGGCCTTTTATCTCTTCGTATGCTCGTACTATTCTCATGACCGATTGACTTCTCTGTATTTAGCGCTTGGGTCAGGTCTGATTGCAGGACTCGGGACGTCCGTGCGAATGGAGGGAGCCCTCTTGTATCCCGCATTGGTATTGCCGTTCCTGTTCGAACGGCCATGGCGTCCTCGAGAAGCACTGGCCGTGATTGCAGGGACGCTGCCGGGCCTCACGGTCCTCGCAATAGTAAACGAAGCAAAGTTCGGCAGATTCTCTCCCTTCACGTACGGCGGATCGACGAACATGTCGGCTTATTTCGCACTCTTACTGGTGGGGATCGTGCTCGTCATATGGGTAATCACTCGATCGAGATTCACCGACCTCGTCACCCGCCACCGAAAGAAACTCTACGCGACGGCTTTTCTGGCGTTGTTGGCTCTGATGGTCATTCCCCATACGAGAAGCACGATTCTGCGGGTCGCGGGGTATTCATACATCTCACTGGTAGATATCAGATCGTTGGATCCAGACCTTGTACGACCCGCCATGACAAGGAGTTCCGGCGGCGGAGTCGTATACATAGGAGCCCAAAAGAAAGCATTGCTTCAAAGCATGCCATACCTCGTGATCTTGTTGATCCCCTTGGTCAGGATAGCCCGAAGAAACGAGGATGCCGCCGTCCTGTCCTTACTCTTATTGATGCCCGTGGTAACCGTAGGCTACTATTCGTATGCATTTCACGCTTCAGGGGCCTATGAGGGAGGTCTTTGCCTGAATTACCGCTATTACTTGCCGCTCTTTCCCTTCTTCTCCATTCTCAGCGCTTATGCGATCAGAGAAATACGCGTACGCTGGGGCGAGCCTCTCAGTTTCCGGCAGGCAGCCGTCGTGTGTTTCCTTACGACAGTGGCATACTTTTTCTTTGTTCACAATTGGAGGGGGTACTTGGACTATCTCGAACTCCCCCTTCTCGTGTTTCCGTTGTTTGCCGCAGGCTTCCTCTTAGCATTGCTGGCGGTTGGGGAGTTGGTGAGCGGTAATGAGATCCGTCTCATGAAAGGGGTCGTCTGGACGGCCCTCTTCGTAGCGCTGACCTGGTCGAGCCTTGTTGCCTTTGTGTACGATTATCCGACACACCGAAATCAACGCATCGTCAACTACAATATTGGAGAATCCGTGCGCCGAGTCATACCCTCGGATTCGATCTTCTTCACTGCTCCTGTAGTGGACCCATTCATGAGACTCATCGAAAATGACCGTGTCCGCATTGCGTTTCCCTACAGGGACAATTTCAAGGATTTCGCCAAGCTTGTCGACTTTCACTTGAAGGCCGGCAGACGAGTGTACGGAGCATTCTACGACAACATGTGGAAGAGCCTCAAATCAGGTCCTTTGGCAGGCTATTCCGTTCGCCGACGATTCAGACCCATCCCCGCCTACGCCCACTTCTGGGTAGGAGAGATTCTGCCGTCCGGGGAGAAAGGTCGGCCGACTTCCCAATAAGGTCTCGATTTCGACTACCGGGCTCCACGCGACCTCATATACCTTTGCACACTGCACACGACCTTGAATCGGTACACTTGCACTGGTAATATAAATGGGGAACATAGTCGAAGCACTTCCACGACACGAGGATGGGATGGGAAGATCGGTTTGCACGACTGCGCACGTATCTTATCCGACAAGATTGTTCTCGGCCCAATCACGCTAAGCGGGAAGTACGCAGGTAGGTTTCCGTCCGAGGGGGATTTGAGGAGACTTGGTTCGGGAGATTGTTGATGTCATCCACAGAACAAGATATAGAAGTTTCGGCCGTCATGCCCTGCCTGAACGAAGAACAGACTCTGGCTACATGTATTGAGAAGGCGATCAATTGTTTCGCGGCACTCGGCATCCGCGGAGAAGTCGTCGTCGGGGACAACGGATCGACCGACTGTTCACGAGAAATCGCCGAATCCCTCGGTGCCAGAGTCGTGCATCAACCGGTAAGAGGGTACGGTGCAGCGCTCCAGGCGGCAATTTCCGCTTCGCGGGGGCGCTATTGCATCATGGCCGATAGTGATGACTCGTACGACTGGAGTTCCATGGGGCCGTTTGTCGAGAAGCTGAGAGAAGGCTACGATCTGGTGATGGGCACGAGACTTAGGGGAACCATACACCCCGGTGCGATGCCGCCGCTTCACAGGTATTTCGGAAATCCGCTCTTGTCGGGAATCATGAACATTTTCTTCAGGACTGGAATAAGTGACGCCCATTGCGGTATGCGCGGTTTCTCAAAGGAATCGTACGAGAAGATGAACCTGCAGGCCACAGGCATGGAGTTCGCGACGGAAATGGTGGTCAAAGCCAAGAACAGGGATCTCAAGATCACCGAGATACCCATTACGCTTCACAGAGACGGACGATCATGTGCGCCGCATCTGAGGTCTTTCCGTGACGGATGGCGTCATCTCAGATTGCTTCTGTTTTATGCCCCCGACTACCTGTACCTGATACCCGGGTTTCTGCTCTTCATTCCGGGAATCATACTCCAGGCACTGCTTCTCCTCGGCCCCACGGTCATTTTGGGGTTTTATCTGGGAATCCATTGGCTGGCTCTCGGGTGCCTCACGTCTCTGTTGGGATTCCAGATCCTCTCCCTCGGAGCCTTTGCCAAGACCTTTGCAATGAATGACCAGTTTGAGATGAGGGGACCCTTTTTCGGCAAGATGCTTGGGTGGTTCACGCTGGAAGCGGGAGTGGCCGTGGGCGCGATAATGGTCTTCCTTGGGCTGCTTGCCGACCTTGCAATACTGGTGACATGGCTTTCCCGAGGCATGGGATACCTCGGATCCACCCATACCGTATTCGTCGCCACCACGGTCATCGCACTGGGCTTTCAGGTGGTGTTTTCATCCTTTTTCCTCGCTATGTTTAAACTCAGCAGTTCCAACGGTCAGGAATGGCCGTGCAATGCCGAGACTCCCGAACATTGAGAATCGCGTGACAAGAAACCGCAACGCAATGAAGGTATTAGTTATCAATGAACCTTATGTGAAAGGTTTCAACCGGACTCAACGATGGGCGGCCCGGACCAGGGGGCGAGTGCTGAGGGCTCCGGACTGGCTCGCCTACGCCGTTGCGGTACTGGAACGGGCCGGCATCGAAGCCAAACTTTTCGACTTTCCAGCCATGGACTGGAACAAAGAAGACCTCAGACAACTCGTGCGACGGGAAGAACCCGATTTTGTCGTGCTGGATGCAACTACGCCGTCCATCTATTCCGACATCGAATGCGCACAGATCTGCAAGCAAGAGAGTCGAGCCGAGGTCATCATGGTGGGACCGCATGTGTCGGCCTTGCCCCAAGACACGCTGAGGCAGGCGGACGGTGCCGTTGACGTGATTTGCATTGGAGAATACGACTATACGGTCCTCGACGTAGTACGCAACTTTCGTGACTTGAGCAGTGTCAAAGGCATCGCTTACCGTGGTGAAAACGGAAGTCCGATTGTTACCGAAAGACGAGATCTGATCGAAGATCTGGACTCCCTTCCGTTTCCTGCGTGGCATCATCTCGATTTAATGAGATATTTCGACGGCGGTAAATTGTATCCCTATATCGACATATTTTCCGGCCGCGGTTGCCCACACCGCTGCACCTTTTGCTTGTGGCCCCAAGTGATGCACGGCAACAGGGTCCGACTTCGATCCCCCGGAAGTGTTGTCGATGAGATGGAATACGACATCGAATTGTGTCCTCAAGTTGCTCAAGGCGGCGAGTTCTTCTTTGAAGACGATACGTTTACACTGGTGAAATCCAATGCGATGGCGATTTGTGAGGAGATCCTCACCCGCGGGTTGAAGATAACTTTTTCGGTTAACGCCCGTACGGACACCGCGGACGAAGAGTTATTTCGCCTTATGAAACGGGCCGGATGCAGAGAGCTTCTGGTGGGTTTTGAATCCGGAGACTCTGAAATCTTATCTGCAATACAGAAAAAAGAGACCGTGGAAGATTCGGTCCGATTCATGGAACTCGCCCGCAAGACAAACATCGACGTCCACGGTTGCTTTGTCCTGGGATTGCCCGGAGAAACGGAGCAATCCATGGAAAAAACCATACAATTCGCTCTGAATCTGGGATTGCATACCGTCCAATTCTCCGCGGCCGTCCCGTATCCGGGTACAACGTACTTTGACTACTGCAGGGAAAACGGTCTGCTCAACACGGAAAAATGGGATGAATGGCTCGCCGAAGGAGAACAGGCCGGCGTGATCGATTATCCCGGCCTGGGACGGGATGCCGTAAGGGAGGCCGTGGACGGGGGGCTGAGACGATTCTATTTTCGTCCCGCCTATATGATCAAGTTCCTCCTGCAGACCAGAAGCAGGACCGATCTGTATCGGAAACTCCGCGGAGCAAAGAACTTCCTGAGCTATCTTTGGGGTGAGAGAGGTTAAATACACCGATGATAATTGTTCACCGCGAAGAAGGAAGAATGAACCACAAAGACACCAAGGCACCAAGAAGAAAAAGAAATTTCACCACAGAGACACAGAGAGCACAGAGCGGTTAGAACCGCAACCAAATGGCGATTGCAGGCATCGGCGTCACGCACGACCCTGGGTTTCGCAAGTACTATCGTACTGCGCACGGAATCCGGACGTTGCTTCTAGTTCCCAGACGCCGGGCGCAACCAAAACTAAATCCAGGAGGCAATTTCCGAAGAAATCTTCGCGGCACGACAAGAATTTCAGGGATAGTAGTACAGAGAAAGCAAAAGCATATTGTTCTGGTTCTCTTGTTATTTTTCTTCTCTGCTCAGTGACCTCTGTGTCTCTGTGGTTGCCTTTTTCTTCTCTCCTCTTCATCCTTCATCCCTTCCTTTGTGTCTTTGTGGTTTGATTTTCTTGTTTTCAGCCGGCGAGACGACACACAATCAGCAACCGTGCGTGTAGCACTATCTACTTTGCGAAAAAGAGTACTAAGATGGACCAGGCCGCACCGAGAATCTCTATAATAATCCCCGTGCACAATTGTCGGGAAACCATTGCCCGGTGCCTGGATTCATTGATCCGAATCGATCATCCCGGTTTTGAGATCATCATCGTTGACGACGGATCCACCGATGAAACTCCCGAAATCTGCGGCACCTATTCGCAGGTAAGGTTGATGCGCGTGTCGAAAGGGGGCCCCTCGAAGGCTCGAAACGCGGGTATTCGTATCGCACAAGGAGATTTTGTCGCATTCACCGACGGGGACTGCATTGTAGAGCGAGACTGGTTGACGGAACTGGAAAGAGGTTTCACGAGTCCCGAGATAGCCGGGGTCGGGGGAAACCAGAAATCGCCCGATGACGAAACCCAAACCGGCGTGCTCATACAAGGTTTCCTCAAATCCGTAGGTTTCGTTGCAGACTATGTGAAGACCGATACGCACATGAAAGAAACCGCTCACAATCCCACGTGCAATGTGATGTATCGGAAAAGCGTCTTAGAGGACGTGGGAGGGTTCAATGAAGATCTGTGGCCCGGAGAAGATGTCGAGTTGGATCTGCTCATCCGCAGGCGAGGATACAAGCTGATCTATAATCCGGCTGCCGTTGTTGCACACTATAGGCCGAAAACCTATCGCGGGTTTGCGAGGATGTTCTACCGCTACGGCAGGGCTCAAGGATACCTGGCGAGAAAATACGGCATGTTCAGACCGATACATTATGTGCCCGTCGTTGTCTTAGGGGGGCTTGCTCTGCTCACGCTGCTCTCGGTGTGGAATCCCCTTGTGTGGGCCGTGCTCGTTTTTGCGTGGCCGTTGCTCGTCCTCTTGTTTTGGCTCAAGACTCGCAGTTTCTCCCTCGCATTACGGTTCACGCATCTGATGATCATCACATTGGCTACGTGGAACGCAGGCTTCGTAACCGGTTACGCCACCCGCCGGTGCCGCGTTGTTTGATCATCGTCTGGATTCCCGGAGTCCACACTCCGTTTTACGGCGTGAGCGGTGTTCTTGGGAGCTTAACGGCCAGACCTGAACAACGTATTGAAATCCAGCCACTTATGGGGCGTGGTCGTTTATATCGAAGCGTTAAAGAATGGAACCAGGGTGAAACAGGCTTTATCCAGCGATTAACGTCGCCAAATCCTGACAAGAAATGCTGAAGAATACGGAAAGGACTTGACTGATATGGACGCGTATCAAACACGGATCGAATCCTTGGTACCAAAGCTCCGAACCAAGTTTGATTCCATGAAGAAGCACGAGCTGGTGGAATTGCTCGTACGAGTAATCGAGGAGCATCCCGAGGTCGGAGAGGAAATCCTGGAGCAAGAACAGGCCAAGAGCGGTGAGGTGGAAGAGATCATCGATGCAGTACGATCCGATATCGAAGACCTTTGCGGAGAACCGGATTGGGACGAGTACGACCGGCGAGATCCCTATGACATGACCGCGCCGGATTTCTCTACTATCCATAAGCGGTTAGAACTCCTTGTTGAGTCCGGCCATCCGGACGAGGTCCTTGAACTGGGGCTGGAGCTTCTGGACCGATCAGCGGAGCTGATCGAACACTACGATCGCGACGGCGAAGTATCAATGGAGCTGACCCCTTGCATGGACGTTGTGCTGAACGCAGTCGGAGAATCTTCCCTCAGCCCGTCTCAGCGGATTCTCTGGTTGATTGACGCGAGTCACAACGATCCGTATGACATTATCTATGATGTGAACCGATATCTCGATAAGGCCAAATACGAAAAGGCAGCGTGGAGTGAAGCCGCCGATGTCCTTCTGGGCCGCCTTTCCGATCTGCCGCCGAAGAAGCAAACGGACGATTTCGTCCCATCCCATAAACGGCAAGAGGTCGTGACCCGGGCCCTACAAGCATTGGAAAACAGCGACAGAGAAAGGGAGATCATCCCACTCTTGGAGCGAGAAGCACCCATTACAAACTGTTACGAACTCCTCGTAGATAGACTCGTTACGGCAAACCGTACCGAGGAAGCGAAGAAAGTTGCCCTCAATGGTGTGAAGAAGACCCTAGGCGTACGTGCCGGTATTGCGTGGAAATTAGTAGAAAAATTGCGGGAACTCGCCTCTGCCGGCAAAGACCGTCCCTTGGCTGCAGCGTACCGTGCTTTGGAGTTCTTTAACCAATCATCAGTGCACCTTTACAAACCAGTGAAACAAGAGCTGCGTGACACAGGCCTGTGGCCGTCGGTTCGTGAAGGGTTACTCAATTTCCTGGAAACCGGCATCCGCCCCGATATGGCGTCAATGAAGAAACAGACGGAAAAGGGATCCAGGCCTTCGAAAGGTTGGCCTTTGCCGGCGCCCGAAGTTCCGGACGACATGGTGACGATGGGACGCCGGACATTTCCGGACGCGGAGACTCTCGTCCACATCGCAATCTACGAGCAGAGAAACGACGACGCACTCAAATGGTTCAAACGCGTGAAAACGCCGGTTTGGGGCTACAGCCTCGATCTGACAGTGGCGAAGGCAGTGAAGGAGACCCACCCGGATGTCTCCCTGGAAATATGGAAAAAGTGCGCGGAACGAGAAATAGGACTCGTGAAACCGGCCGCCTACCAAGTTGCGGGAACCTACTTGGCGGAAATGAGATCGGTGTACGAGTGGACCAACCGATCAAAAGAATGGACAGCGTACATATCGGCACTGCGCACTACCCATAAACGCAAGACCCGGCTTATGGAAGTGCTGGATTCGGTGGAAAGCAAACGAATCATCGGGTCATGATCTCGGTGGAAGTCGAATTCGCGCAAATCGCAATGTTGGTGACATAATACCGTTTTTTGCAGCGATCGCTTTCGTGGTCTCCGCGTAGTTTCCTCGGGATTTTGCCAGGTAAATTTTGGAGACTTGGAAATGAGTGGACACCTGCCTTATGAAATTGGAAATGTTGGGGATTTGCTCAAACACGGATTCTTGGCAGAGTTTGTGTACTCGTGGCATAGCCATTGTTCCGATCCGCTTGTGTTCTTAGACCCATTCGGGGGATTGCCCTCATGCAAACCTGCCAGGACTGTCGTGTCCCGATTGTTGGAACTTGACGGTACCGCCCTCAGAAAGGTGCAGTCTGAAATCCCTGAGAAATACTATGGCAGCTCCATGCTTGTTCGTAGGGCTGGTGAAGTCTTCGACGTAGATACCGAGATATATGTGAGTGACAATAATCCGTCCTGCCTTGACCAACTGTTAACTGCCGGACTTAGGACAATTGAGGCGGAGGGCTTCGATAAGACGGATAGCTACTCCATTGTTAACGTGCGGCTATCGGCTGATCTTCTCCTTATGGATCCATTTCAGGAGTTCGTACCACACAAAGCGAGAACCGTGATACCAAAGCTGATGTTGCTCTCCAATAGAATGACCGTCATAGTATTTGTGCTGAATTTGGATCCGGGAAATCGGTATGGACAGAGATATCGCGAACTACTGCACCAACAATGTAATGGGGCATGGTTGGCAAGATGTCCTCCGCTTTCCGGCACTCAGGTAAGAGGCGAATCGACATATCATATAGAGCTTTTGATTGTTCCCTCAGCCAAGTTGACAGAAAATACGAAAACAAGTCTCTTTTCAGCGTTCAAGGACTATTGTCAGAAGTTGGGTTCAGTTCTTGGTACAGAGATATCTCTCGAAACCATCAAAGGAGAAGTTACGGTGGGAAGATACTGTCGCGGGTGCGGAACGTATTTTCCTCCCCCTCAACATCCGAAAGAGTGCTATTGCGGTCCAATCGGGCGTAATCGCAGGAGATTTTGTGAATTCTGTGGCAAGCCCGTTGGCCCGCCAAATCGGATTTACTGTCATCATTGCAAGCAGGTTGCCGGGAAGCCGTGAACAGTGGATTTCTTTCTGGTAGGCAACGGTAGCACTTGAAATCATCGACGTAATTGAGGGATAGTGGAACAACCTAACAAGCCCGGGCCTAATGAGTTAGCAATTTTCTCACTCTTTTGCAGCAGGAGGTATTTCAATGATTCCAAGTACCCTTACACTTCAGCTGCTACTGGAACCTCGACGGCAAGTGGAACCCGACCGCTCCTGAGGGGATGCGCATATGGGCTGAGAACCTTCGAAAATTCGAGAATGCGTCAGCCTCAAGAGCAGTACACATGGTACGGGAAGCTGTCGGTTTAAGTCATTGGGTATCCCCCCGGAAATAGAGAAACTCAACCAGAGAATTCAGGAACAAAACGACTCGGGCATGGCCAGACTCGGCTTTACCTCTATACGTATTATGAGTTCGATAAAATGAAGGTGCCGTACAGCTTACATGTAGCAAACGTATTGGAATTGAGAGACCAGAGAGTCTGGGACGATCCGAATGAGCAAAGACCACATACCGCGAGGCTTCTATGAAAGCGTGCTGGAAGGGCCACGAGAAAAAGGAAGAACTTCTGGGAAGCAAGGAGACGAAATGGAAAAACGGTAAGACGATTCCTTTCTTCTTCAAGATTAATGACTTGCGTGAACTGAGCATTTCCGACTCCCGGGCACTTGAGAAAGCGACCGAAGAAAGCAACTACGAATTCCAAAAGTTTAGGTGGGATAACACAAAGTCTCCGGCATATATAAGGGAAAAGCCTAACTATCCCAATTGGTTCGACGGCGAGACCCGGTGGTGGAGGGAAGTGCTCAATACGAGCGATGATTTGGATCCGGGTAAGTTCAGGACTAACGCTGTCAAGAAAGTTTATTACCAGGCACTCCAGTACGCAGCCATAAACAGGCCGATTCTCCTTGTAGGACAGCGGGGAACAGGTAAGACCCATCTGGCTCGTTTCATAAGGCGCAATAGTCAATATTGCAGAGAGAAATACTCTGAGAACTGGCCTTTGATTTCTTGTGCCGAATACGGGGATCCGAGTAATCTCCAAGACAGAATATTCGGGGAAGACGGAATTCGTTCGGAGAGACTTTGGTTCTTGATGATATTGAACACATGCCCCATTTTGTCGTTCGGAACATCCTCAACAGATTTGAGCAAGAAGCAAGGAACGAATTACCAAGCGATCCATCGACCAAAACGTTTCGGATAGTAGGGTGTACGAGTCTACTTCCATATGACTTGCATCGTCGGCTTGATCCGCGATTTCTCGATGCCACGGCTGCAATTCTCGAATTGCCTTCCCTCAGGGATCTTGAGCCGGAGGATAGAGAAACAGTCTGGAATCATCAGTATGAGCAGGCGAGGAGGCATCTGTTTCCAAATGAGGCTATCCCGGCCATGACGGATGACGAGAACAGCAAATTCCTGGAGACGCTTCAGAGCCATCCCCTTCCGGGGAATTTTCGAGACCTCAAACGTATCGCGACAAGGATTCTTCTTGAACTCAAATTCAGAGAGACAATCTCTGATCCAAATTCGAGGCATCCTCTGAACGCGGACACAGTATTCAGAGAAACGCTCCGCACTCCTCCTGTTCATATGACGACTGACCGGGAAAGAGCAGAAAAGCTTGCCTGGTGGTTCATTAACAACCGACCTATCGAAGAGGCGTTCGAGATTTCCGACTACAAAGGACTGAGCAACCATGTTGGTAATCTCAAGACAAAAGTCAGGGCTTACTTAGGGACTAGTATTCGACGGCTTGCCAATTCAGGGCATAACGCTGCGAGGGAAATTAACTCGGGTCCAAATAAGGGAAACATTTCGAATTGGGTGAACGAAGTTGAACCCAAAAGAAAGAACAGGGGGGGGGAACTGACAAAGACGCAGAGGAATGAGCGCGCTCACCTGCGTGCGATACCCGCCTTGATTTCCTGTGTCGACAGCTTCTTTTATTGGAACCGCTTGCAGTTTCCGCAACTTGTTTTCGATATCTGCAACTTTAGCCGACCAGTAATCTACGGTCGTTAACGAAAATACAGTGACTTACATTATTATCGGTGCTTTCTGCAACCTGATTGCCACAGGCCCTGTTCTTTTTTTTGAAACAGGCTTCCATTAAATAGAACAATGATATCAACATGTTATACTTGACAGGAACCTCGGGTGGTGCCATATTAGATTTACTGATTTCACCAAGGGAGGGTTTTAGATGACACTCAACTACTCAGAGCACGGCGAGAATCGAGTGGCCCAGCGAAACATCCCGGATCGGGAAATTTCACGGGCGCTGTCCAAGGGAATCTGGAACAACTCCGCTGGAAACGTATGGCTGGTAAGGTACCGAAACCTCATTGTCGTTGTCGGTTCGGATGGAGTCATCGTCACTGCTTATCGGCGTAAGAGGATGGATCATTAGTTTGAGGAGCGAGTCCCCCGAGGGACTCGCTCTTTTATTCAGTAATCGACGATCACCGAATCACGATGCGTTATCCGAAACGCAGGCGAATTCTTCGCCGGTACGGGAGGTCAGAAACATGGCAAAGGTATCCTGCTTCAACTGCGGCTTCGAAGTGGATGCGGATTCTCAGTTCTGCCCAGCCTGTGGATCCGTCCTCAATCTGACAGATTACGAAAGAAAGGAGGTGTCCCACATTTGGAAGTGGAAAAACAGAAAGCCTTCTATTCTCTCGTTCGCTGCCGGCAAAATAACTGCCCCGATTTCCTGGGCCGTGACCAAGATAATCCCGGCGACAGCAATCATGGGGGCCCTTGACGCAGCAAACTTCGTGGCGGAATCCAGCAGAAATCTGAGTAGTATTCTGAAGCTGGCCAGTGTCTCTTCAGTGCGTGAGTTACGAGAATTTCCTTTGGAACGAAACGACGTCTTTGCAGATCATGTTCACAACTGGGCCGTAGCAGCGGCCACAGCTGAGGGTGCGATAACCGGCGCAGCCGGAATATTCGGTATCATACCCGACCTGCCCGCGATTTGTACCATTGCCTTGCGTACCGTTCATCGGATCGGACTGGCCTACGGCTATGAGATGAAGACTCGAGCCGACACTCAGCTCACGAATGCCATCCTGTCGTCTGCCGGCGCGAACTCTCTCGAGGAAAAGGCGGTCGCCTTGGCAACTCTCAGATCCCTTCAGGTGACCCTGATGAAAAGGAACCCGATTTCGCTCCGCATAGTCGCGGCCCTCAACAGCATGAGCAAAGAAGCCATGTTGGTAAGTATGAGACAGCTGGCCAAGCAGATGGGAATCAATCTGACCAAACGAAGGCTACTCGCGGCCGTGCCGGTAATCGGCGCGGCAATTGGGGGTTCTGTGAATGGATGGTACATAAAGGAAGTAGGCTGGGCAGCGCGGCGGGCATTCCAGGAGAGAAGATTGCTAGGAGAGGCAAAGATCAAGGGAATTCCTTTCTGAGAGCTGAACGGGAGGTCATATGAACGAATATCGGTGTAAGGTGTGTGGAGGAGACAAGATATTGATCGCGTGTCCTCATTGTAGACAGTCTAGTGTAAAGACATCATCTGACATAGATTCCATTATCTTTCGATGTGCCATCTGCAGTGAGAAGATGTTGGTAATCGCACCAAACCCGATTGAAGAATCTGAAGGGTATGACGCTTTAGTCTGCGCTGAATGCGGCAGTTCCTCGCAAGAGGTTGTCATCGATACCTTTCAAGAACGGCTGTTTGTTGTCTGTGTGGGATGCCGGGCAAACAAAATAATCATGAATAATCTTAGGTTCGAGGGAGAAGATGAAATGCCCTGCAATGACGGACTTGGCGAAGCTATCGGCAAGGCGTAGAGGAAAAGGAGATTCCTCTAATGGGAGAAGCGGCCACACTGAGCGTACACTTGACACAGTGGTTCCTGGAGCCTGTTATGAACTGAGCAGAGGATTATGCAGCCTGGGATGAAACCAATATTGCCTGGACTGTCATCGACCGCTCAGGCTTGATGAAATATGGACAGGGGGTTGAGAAGGAGTTCGACAGAGAAGGAATCGAGAAAAGCGTTCCCCGGTTGGGGTGGGGAACACAAATCGCTATGTCATTTAACCCCTCGATTTCAAACGTGCGTGACAGGGCTGGGGCGAGATCGAGAACTGGAGGAACGGACATGTTTTACAACCACGCGGATCGAATCGGCAATGAAGGGGACGTGGCGAAACACGCCGTCTTGGCGGGTTTCGTGGCAAAGATCATCGAGATGTCGCGCGATAAACCGTTCACGCAGGCCAAACCGTTCGTTTATATGGAGAGTCACACAGGCAGAGCACTGTACCAGAATCTTCCCAAAGGCGACAACAAACGCGGCAGATGGGTGAACGGAATCGGTCCGTTTTCAGAGAGGATAATCAGGGACTCAGTATCGGAGAAAGAAACTCCGGAAGCGTCCACTTATCCGCATCTGCGGGCTTACCAGGACGCGTGCTTCCAGAGCAAAATACAGGAGGGATCGGATTACCATGGATCCAGCGGTCTGGTGTTTAACATGCTGAGAAAAGCGGGAATACCCTTCAGTTTTTTTCTGTGGGACTACGATGCCGCCGTATGTCTCAGTTTACTGGGCTTTTACGAAAATTGGTCACAGGTAAGCATCTGTAGAGGAGATGGATATGAGGGGGTCAGTATGATCCCGAATCCAACGCTGGCCTTGATCGATCCCATTTCGATCAAAGGCAAACCGGAGAGAACCCGCATCTTAAAGACGTTGCATCATCTCGGCACCAAGAGAGTCCCCTTTATCTGTTGGACCGCTATCGTGAAGGACGAGGAAACGGACGCCGAAGCCTTGGCATCTGCCGTCAAGTCTGACTTCTCCACCCACCGGGTCACATGGGAACCGCAACCTGGCACCACTACCAAAGGATGTCAGATCACAGTCCTCAATGAGGGATCATGGGAGTCGCTTACCAAGGGCATTCTCGTGGAATTGCGACAACTGATGAACTGGGGAGAATAACACGGGGCCTCCATGCTCAATCGATTCGTCTACAAACTCATTTGGCATAAAGTGAGCCCGATGCACCAGTCTGTTCTGTCAGCCAAAGCGAAAAAGTGCGGCACATCCGCGTATGGAAAAGGGGGAGTTTTATGGCTAATTCTGGGCGAATCGATATAGGAGCAGATCTGGACGCTAAGCTCCTTAGAGCTGCAGCAGTGGGAAGCGTGGAGTTGGTCGAACGTTTTCTTGACCGCGGAGCCGACCCAAACCTAGCGAACCGCCACCATATTACTGCATTCGAGATAGCTATGGCGAAAGGTCACTTCTTGGTCGCGAGGGCTTTATTCATAAAGGGATATCGCCCAGAGGTCCTGGAGCGGGATGAACTACTTGTGATGGCAGCAGCCCACGGAGACACAGGATTAGTGGAATTCCTCCTAGAAAGTGGGGTGAGCATTGAGGCTGTGTCAGGAGCCGAGCAGGTAACACCCCTCATTGCGGCTTCAGTAACGGGTTTTGATGAGACCGTCGCGTCATCTCGTGGGATTAGTGAAACGGACGGCATGGCAGGACGCAGTGACGGCTGCACGCTCGCACAAGCACAAGCGCTTGGAGCAACGATTGGTTCAACTCGGTGAGGAGTTTTCAGGAAACTGATAGGCGTTCGGACGGAAGAAGTGCTATCTCCGGGTGGTTACGTGCCAAGAAATTATACCATGCCTGGATTAACAGATCGGCTTAAGAGACCGTCAGGAAGGTGGAGCTGTGCTCTGGCCAAGACTACGAGTCAAGTCGTAATACATGATCCTCGTCTCGCTATCCCGGTCGGTGTCGGTCATGAAGGCGAAGTAGTTCTTTGTATACATGGCCACAGCCTCATCCGTGTTGTAGGCGTCTACCGTAATGAACCTGCACCCGGTGCGATTGTTGGTCAAGAACAAGAGCTTGGTCAGGTTTAGCAGAGCCGATCCGACTCCCTTTCTCTTGTATCTCGCTTGGACACCCAACCGAGCGATCTTGACGGCAGGCAGAGAACTGTACCGCTTTCGAAATGGGACTTCCTTCACGACCTTCTTCCATTCTCCTCTTGTGAAGCGGGCTTTGAGCATAGCGTCATTGCAGTAACTAATGAAGGCTGCAGGCGGCTCTGCTTCTCTGCATGCGGCACCTTCGGGACAAAAAATGTACGACTTGGTTATCAGCTCTTCTTCGTGCAGCCAGAGTTCATCTTTGTAGAAACTGTTCAGGTCATCATTGCCGCAGTCAAAGTCCAAGAAAAGAGCTTCCGGAGTAATCGGTTCCAACACCCAGCCTTTGTACAGGATCTTATTTCTGTCGGCGCTTAGCATTGTTCACTATTTCTTGGCGAAGCTCTTCCAGCTTAGGAGTCGGAACGAGTTCGAGTTTGTGATTCTTCTCCGATTCCACTTTGTGCCAGAACTTTTCTGCTTCTTCGCCTTCAAGGACCGGCGTGGGCGTGATGGGTATAGCCATGTCATGTCTCCTTTCGTGCGAGTCATAATTCTTATGACAACACTACCGCAAAAAAGGGGCTCGCTCAAGCAATCTCAGTCTTTCGCGCATATATTGGCTCGTCGGCGAATGAGGAACGCCCTTACGATTCAAAGTTGTCACGAAAGTAGAATTGATGTATCGCCTTACGCATGCCGAGATCAGCGAGCATGCACGCCACGGGTACTCTGGCCGGGTTTCTGCCGGAATTCGATGGCGGAGCACCAGGCCGTTCTTTCAAGGCCGAGTCACAGGCTGTTCAAATGGCGAGGTCAGGCCCGACATGACCCCAACACAGGTACAGATGAGTCTCTCGGGCGCCGGCATTTTGCTTCCGGATCTGCGCATTGAGTTCGGCAATCTCCTCTTTGGGTATCCCGAGGGATGTCAACGAGAGCTTTCCGTACCATGTGTGGCGTTCACCCTCCGGCCGGGACTGCATTTGTCTGAGCTTCTCCGCCAACAGTTTCATGCCCTTGGGAGCCGGCTCATCAAATTCCGCGTCCATGTTCCAAAATGCGCTGAAGTGCACGACACGATTGTCCATGATTCAGATTCTCCTGTAAGAGAAGCAGCCTGCGCAGGCAGGCACCCCCTCCGAGATTACGCAAGCAATCTCTCTGAGGTGGACGTGGATGTCAAGAATGGGCATCCTACTCGATACCCGGCTGATCGAATCCTTCTCGCCGCGCCCCCGCTTCAACATTGTGCCTTTCCCGCAACCTCCGTCGATGGTATATTCGGACCGGTGAGGCACGACGAGGTACAGCAGCAGGGTTCCATGGCAGACATAACCAATCCACACGACCGATTCTTAAAAGAGGTCTTTTCCCGGCCCGACGTAGCAGAGGACTTTCTCGTCCACTTTCTCCATCCTCGCGTTTCCGGTCTGTTGCAGCCGGGTACTTTTCGATTGAGCAAGGGCTCGTTCGTGGATGCGAACCTGAAAGAGTACTTTTCCGATCTGCTCTACCAGGTAGACTTCCAAGGCGGGCAGCAGGGGTTTGTCTACATCTTGTTTGAGCACAAGAGCTATCCTGCGCCCGACATCGCGTTTCAACTCTTGCGCTACATGACGAGGATTTGGGAGCATGTTCCGAAACACCCCGTGAGTTCCTTGCCGATCACAATCCCGATAGTGTTGTACCATGGAACCGTAAAGTGGAAAGTTCCTCTCAACTTCGCCTCTCTGTACCAGGCGCCGGAGTCCTTGAAGGAAGGCCTCTGGGATTTCACCTACACCTTGTGCGACCTGTCGGCCTATACCGATGACGAGATCAAACCGGGTGTTGTGGCGAAAACGGCATTGCTGCTGCTCAAGCATATTCACAATAAGGATTTGGCCCGGCGATTGAAGGATATCCTTGGACTCCTACGCGCAATGCAGGAACAGAGTGCACTGGAGTTTTTGGAAACTGTCATGCGGTACGTTGGTACGGCAGCCGGAACAGTGACTTTGGAAGACTGTCGAATAGCCATAGAGGCCGCTTTTCCCGCAAGAGGAGGACTATTCATGGAAAGATGGATTGAAGAGATCACAGCGGAACGGCATCAGGAGTGGTTGAGAGAAGGGATAGAAGCGGGCGGGAAGGAAGCAACCTTATCCCTGACCATTCGACTCCTAACGCGGAAGTTCGGCAACCGCCCTTGAGGAGCGCATCGAGCACCTGACACTCGAACAATTGGAAACACTGGGAGAGGATCTACTCGATTTTCGAGAAGCTTCGGCCCTCACTGAATGGCTCGACCGGACTGAGAAGTCCCGTTAGCTATCCCAAAGAATGATGACGGACGCCGAATTAAAGATAAAAGGATTCAGAGCGCTCTTTGAAGCTCTCGGCGAGATCGAAGCCGAGAGGTTTATTTCCCTCATAATGCGGGAGTCTTTTCATTACACAAAGTGGCAGAGATCCCTCTTGGCTGATAGAACAGTCTCCGAAATCAGCCGCTCAGCGATGCGACTACGGAAGGAAGCGGACTCCACCAGAATGGACCGATAGGCCCCGCGGCGAATCGAGCAATTCTCCCCAAATCCTTGTGGCGCGTCCATTGACTCCTGGAAGAAAAGGTTTATAGTTATTAAGTTTCACATTATCTTACTCGGGAGATCCGACAACATGAAATTCTGGCGACTGCCGTTGGATGCCGAGGCCCATTCGATTCCCCAAGGCGAGGTTCGCATCATCGAGAGTCGATGCAAGGGCTGCGGATTCTGCATAGAATTTTGCCCCAACGGATGTTTGAAGGTAAGCAAGCGTTTCAACGCCAAGGGATACCATCCCCCGGAATTGGTTTTCCAGGCTGAGGATTGTGTCGAATGCGGTCTGTGCACATTAATCTGCCCCGAATTCGCCATCTTCACGCATCTCAAGGAGCCCAAGAAGATCACCGAGGAGGATATTCAAAGGGTCACCACCCGTTTTTCTCGAAAAGACAGGAGATATCTCCGACGTTGAGTTGTGGGGCAGTCGGTCTGGTATATTCCATCTTCCAGAGGCTTGAATACCGTCAACACCAACACGGACGAACAGCTGATCGAAACTGACGTTCCAGGGCGGAATCAGCTCCAGCACAGGCCTGGTCAAGGCCCTGAATCTGTAGGATCGTTTCATGGCGAATAAGGATATTCTGACCGGTGAACACTTCATTCACGGGGACGCGGCGTGCGCCGAGGGAGGCTTGGCGGCGGGTTGCCGATTCTTTGCCGGATATCCCATCACTCCCGCCACGGAGGTGGCCGAGCGCATGGCAAGGAGACTCCCGGAGGTGGGGGGCGTTTACATCCAGATGGAAGACGAAATAGCCTCCATGGCGGCCATCCTTGGTGCATCTTGGGGGGGAGTGAAGTCGATGACTTCAACCTCAGGTCCCGGATTCTCCCTCATGATGGAAAACATCGGCCTCGGTATGATGACCGAAACGCCGTGCGTGGTCGTAAATATCCAACGCGGAGGCCCGTCTACCGGGTTGCCCACGCTCGTGGGGCAAGCCGACATCATGCAGGCTCGCTGGGGTTCACACGGTGATTACGGGTGCATAGCGTTGGCTCCGTCATCACCTCAAGAATGTTTTGACATGACCGTTCAGGCGTTCAATCTGTCCGAAATCTATCGCCAACCCGTCTTCGTCATGGCGGATGAAGTGGTAGGACACATGACCGAAAAGGTCGTGATTCCTGCCCGGAAAGATCTGAAGGTCATGGACAGATCCTATCCGAGGGTGCCGGCAACGGAATACCTGCCCTTCGACTCGGTCGGTCCCATGCCCGCGCCCATGGCCATAGCCGGTCAAGGCTACAACGTCCATGTGACGGGCCTGACTCACGACGAGCGAGGATATCCGGTAATAACGGACGTGGTGCAGGAACGGAATATCCGTCATATCGTAGACAAGATTCGGAAGAACGCCGAGAAGATCATTCAGGTCGAATCCATTGCCCTGGAGGATGCCGAAGTGGTCGTGGTAGCGTACGGCTGTACGTCTCGAGTAGCTCGGCAGGCCGTGGAGAACCTGAGGGAACGGGGTCATCGGGTCGGGCTGCTCCGCCTTATTACCGTATGGCCGTTCCCATCCAACATTATTAGGAAACTTGCAGTAAGAGCAAAGGCCTTCGTGGTGCCTGAGATAAACTACGGGCAGCTGGCATACGAGGTCGAACGGACCGCTCAGGGTAGCGCCGAGGTGGTTCTCATGGCTTTGATGGGCGGCTCCATCCACACACCTTCGGAAATCGAAAGCGTGGCCGGCGAATACCTGTAAACCGCCATGGTTAGCGGTTCACAAATTACCGTGAAAGGCATTCCCGAACGGAGACTTTCAGTACGCGCGGTAGCGTCCCGCCGTCTCTGCCGGGCGCTGATAGGGGCGGCCCCCTGTGGCCGCCCAGGGCAGGCACGGGGAAAGTGTCTCAAAACTGTCGGAGCATCGAACATCGTGGCACGACTCTACCGCATGTAGGAACAAATCCCCCCTACCCCCCCTTTTTCTAAGGGGGGAACCGGCTCTTACCCCCCTTTGGCAAAGGGGGGCAGGGGGGATTTGTCTTGGGCTCCACTTCATCGTGGCACGATTTTGTCGGGTCGCGGAATTTTGAGACAGTTTCGGGGGCCTGCCCCTACCGAAGCATAGCCGGGCAGAGCCCGGAGATTACGCATTCCAAGGCAGGAGCCTGGGAACGAGAATGAAAAGAACACTCACGCGGAGGCGCAGAGACGCGGAGAAAGAAATACATCAGAAGACTATTCTTTTCTCTGTTTTCGTGTCCCCCGAAAACGCCCTCGGGCGTCTCGGGTGAACGGTATAGCCACAGGGGCCGCCGGCAATCGGGGACATGCGACCTCGCAAGACTCGGAATCGTGTCCCCGGATTGCCCCCGACACGAGTAAATCCCGGAGCATCCATGAAAGTACATCTGAGAGAACTTCAGCCCTTCGACAAGGAAGCCGCAGATACGGCGATAAAGCAGGATCATGGTCTTCATCCCCATGACGAGTACCTGAAGCCCGGTAGAATCCCTCACATCTGGTGTCCCGGATGTGGTCTGGGAGTAGTGCTGACGACGTTCATCGAGGCGATGAGGAGAAAGAACATCTCTCCGGACCAATGTGCGGTGGTGTCCGGAATCGGTTGCACGGGACGCGTGGCCGGGTATTTGAATATGGACACATACCACACCACCCACGGCCGCGCCATTCCCTTTGCAACGGGGTTGGCTCTGGCAAAGCCCGATTTGCACGTAACGGTTTTCTCGGGCGACGGCGACCTTTTCGCCATTGGGGGGAATCACATTATCCATGCGGCACGCCGAAATGTGAACCTCAAGGTGATTTGCGTCAACAATTTCAACTACGGAATGACCGGCGGCCAGGCAGGTCCCACCACGCCGTTGGGAGCAAAGACCTCGACCACTCCGGTGGGCAACGCGGAACAGGGCTTCAATCTACCACACCTGGCCCATGCCGCCGGCGCAGTATACGTGGCCCGATGGACCGCTTTTCATCCAAGGCAGATGGTGCATTCGATTTCAGAGACATTTGACAAGACCGGATTCACGTTTGTCGAGGCAATTGCTCCATGCCCGACGGGGTACGGCAGGCCCAATAAACTGGGCGCCGGTCTGGATGAGATGAAGTTTTACAGAGAGAATTGCGAGATCCGCAACGGTGCAAGTCCGGGAGAGGCGGAGATCGAGCTGAGGGGCAAGATCGTGGTCGGCACGTTCGTCGATGTTGACCGCCCGGACTTTCTGACAAACTACAATTCCCGCATAGTCTCGGTTGTTCAGGCCAAGGGCAAACAGAAAGAGAAGGTTAAGAGCGCATGACCGAAAAGATCGAGGTCAGGCTGGCCGGATTCGGAGGCCAGGGAATCATTCTCTCGGGTCATATCCTGGGCAAAGCGGCATCCCTGTTTGAGCAAAAGAATGCCGTATTCACTCAGAGTTACGGACCAGAGGCCAGGGGTGGATCGTGTAGTGCCGACGTGGTCGTGTCGGATGCTCCCATATACTACCCCAAGGTCGGCCTGCCCGATGTCCTGGTGGTCATGAGTCAGGGAGCGTGGGGAACATACGGCGGTTTCATTAGACCGGGCGGCATACTGATACTTGATGAGGATTTGGTCACCCTGGACACTGAACCTGAAGGGGTTGTCATTTTCAGGGTTCCGTCAACGCGAATCGCCGAGGAAATGGGTAGGAGGATCGTAGCCAATATCGTCATGCTGGGCGCGGTAGGGGCTCTCGGAGGAATAACGGGGTACGATTCACTCAGGAAGTCGGTCTTGAATTCAATTCCACCGGGCACCGAGGACCTCAATATGTCGGCATTCGACAGAGGTTATCAATACGGAGCGGATCTGAAGGAGCGTGCCGCTTCATAGAAGGATCCGAGTAATCGAGAAAACGCTTGGCAGTGCCGCCATTACCGCCGGCACCCCGGCATTCCGCCGTAAGACCGGCCCCCTCCCCTTTGCGGTGAATCCGGATTGCCTACGGTGATGATTCCACAAGCACAAAGTGGATTTCCTGGAGGAAGTATTCCAATTGAAAAAGAAAGAGGAACCATCAGTTAGTCAGATCCCGTCGAATGACTTGCGCATCGGTGTGTACGTTTGCCATTGCGGAAAAAATATCGGCGGTACGGTACGCTGCGAAGAAGTGGCCGAATATGCAGCAACTCTTCCGGGTGTCGCGCTGTCCTCGGATTCTCTTTACACCTGTTCGGAACCCGGCCAGGAGCAGATTAAGTCGGACATCAGGGAGCATGGACTCAATCGGGTCGTCGTGGCCTCATGTACTCCTCGACTTCATGAACCGACCTTTCGCGCGGCATGTGAGAGTGCGGGGCTTAACCCCTATCTGCTGGAGATGGCGAACATTCGCGAGCACTGTTCGTGGGTTCATCTGCACGACAAAGATGCCGCCACGGAAAAAGCCAAGGACCTTATCGCGATGGCCGTGGGGCGGGCGGCTCGGCTCACCCCGCAGTTTGAACTGACCGTTCCGGTAAGCCGGAGGACAGTGGTGGTCGGAGGCGGAGTCGCCGGCATCCAGGCAGCTCTGGACATGGCCGATGCGGGATATGACGTCTACCTCATCGAAAAGAGCGGAAGTATTGGGGGTCGAATGGCCCAAATCGACAAGACGTTTCCAACAATGGACTGTTCAATATGTATCCTCGCGCCAAAGATGAGCGAGGTCGGCCGCCATCCCAATATCACCCTTCTCACCTTATCGGAAATTAAAGAGGTTTCCGGCCACATCGGAAATTTCAAATTACGGATTCTCAAGAAAGCCCGTTATGTGACCAATGAGTGCACGTCATGCGGAGACTGTATTGAGGCGTGCCCGCAATTGGCACCCGACGAGTTCAATGCCGGCCTTTCCATACGTCGCGCCATCCATCTCCCCTTTGCCCAGGCAGTACCCTCTACGTATATGGTCGACATGGACATCTGCCTAAACAGCGCAGGCATCGTAGCCTGTGATCGTTGCTTTCAGGCGTGCGCCCACAAGTGTATTAACTTCGCGGACAGGGACGAGGAGATCGAAATCGAGGCCGGCACCGTTGTGGTGGCTACCGGGGTGGATGTCTACGATCCCACTCCACTAACGGAACTCGGTTATGGACGCTTCCCAAATGTCATCACAACACTGGAATTCGAACGGTTGATCAATGCGGGCGGCCCCTCATCCGGAGAGCTCATCCGACCCTCGGATCGCAAGAGACCGCGGAAAGTGGCCTTTCTCCAGTGCATCGGCTCCCGGAGCAAACGCAGCAGTCCGTATTGCAGCAACGTCTGTTGCATGAATACGATCAAGGATGCGCTGCTGATCAAGGAGCATTGGCCCGATACGGAAATCTTCGTCTTCTATATCGACATCCGGGCTTTCGGCAAAGGTTTCGAGGACCTCTTTCGGAGGGCCCGCAAGGAAGGCGTCACCTTCATTCGAGGCATTCCGGGTGAGATCATCGAGGACATAGAAACGGACGATCTCACTTTGCTGGGAGAGAATACGCTGCTGGGCAAGCATTATCGGTACCATATGGACATGGTTATTCTCTCGGTGGGTATCAGACCCCGTAAAGACGCGGAGGTGCTGCAACGTTTGTTCAACCTCTCAACCGATACGGACGGATTCTACATGGAGGCTCACCCCAAGCTGAGGCCGGTGGATACAACCACGGGAGGGGTGTTTCTCGCAGGCGCCGCAGAAGGAGCAAAGGACATCAAGGACTCGGTTACTCAGGCCTCTGCCGCAGCTTCCCGGGCCAACATCCTCATGAACAAAGGAGAGGTTAAGGTCCCGGCAATCACCGCTCGGATCGATCCTGATAGGTGCACCGCGTGCGGTCTTTGCGCGAGGGTCTGTCCCTACCATGCAATTCAGGGCGGAAAAGAACTCGGGTACTATCAGGTGGTTGAGGCCGCGTGCCAGGGATGCGGGGCATGTGTACCCGAATGCCGCTTCGGGGCCATAGATCAGACGCATTTTACCGACGGGCAGATCTGCGTCCAGATTGACCGTGGCTTGGAGAAGAATCCTCACGGCAAAATCATCGCATTTGCGTGCAACTGGTGCTCCTACGCGGGTGCGGATTTTGCCGGAGTGTCGCGCATTCAGTATCCGCACAATGTGCGTATCATCCGCACCATGTGTTCCGCTCGTGTCGCTCCTGAAATGATTGAACGCGCATTCCGCAAGGGGGCCGGTGCCGTCCTCGTCTCGGGCTGTCACCCGGCGGACTGCCATTACAACAATGCCAATCAGAACACGTCCCGTCGCGTGGAAAAGTTCTGGAAACGAATGGAAAAGCTGGGAATTAACAAGGATCGACTCCGCCTGGCCTGGGTCTCTGCAGCGGAAGGCGCCCAATTTGCCCGAGTAATCCAGGAAATGGAACAAGGACTGCACAAATTGACTCCGGCGCAGATTCAGGAAGATGCGGAAAAGCTTACCAAGAGTGCAAGCAGGAAAAGCGAATCATCATGACCATCAAGATTTGGAAGTTTTTTCGGCGGGAACAGCTCTTCGAATGCTACCAGTGTGCACGCTGCACGGGGTCATGCCCGGCGATGGAAGTAGCACCGGCATTCGGGCCGCGCGAGACCATCCTTAGGTGCCTTAACCAGGGCCACGACAGGGTGGTGGAAGATGAGAAACTCTGGCTCTGCTGTACCTGTAACGTGTGCGAGGACCGTTGCCCTCAGGAGATTCCCATTTGCGATCTGCTCGTGGCACTGCGCAACTCGGCGGCCCGTAGAGGAAACATTCCTCTCAGGCTCGGCATGGCAATAGAACTGCTCGCAAAAACCGGCAGGTCCATGATTGTTCACCAACTGGATGAAATGCGGTCGCATCACGGACTTGCCCCCCTCCCGTCAGCTCCTGTCGACGAAGTGCGGGACATTCTCAAGAAAGCGGGACTGGACGAGGTCATCGAACTCTAACGATGCCATAGAGCGCTCTGAAGCGGCGAAAAGGTTATCATGAAGTATGCTATGTATCTGGGATGTGCCATCCCCATTAAGTATCCGGGTTTTGAAGCGGCGACACGGCTGGTGTGTGAGCGGCTGAACATCGAGCTGGTGGACTTGCCCTTTTCCTGTTGTCCTCCTCCGACCAGCATGAAACTGGTTCACTATGATTCGTGGTTGGCGCTGGCGGCCAGGAATTTGTGCTTGGCGGAAGAACAGGGGCTGGACTTGATGACCCTCTGTTCGGGCTGTGTCAACACCCTGAAGGAGGCCAATCATATCCTCAGAAACAGCGACTCTAAGCGCCGCCGGGTGAACAAGATTCTCGAGAGCCACAGTCATCGTTTCAAGGGCACGATCGAGGTAACCAACATCCTGGATGTACTCTACCAGGACACGGTGGTCGAGAAACTGCTGCAGGAGAAAGTAAGGGATATCCCGATGCGGGTGGGGTGCCATTACGGATGCCACTATTTTCGGCCGCCCAAGGTCATGTATCCCGGAGAGCTTTCCGAAGCCGAGTCGTACGTACCGGTTAAGATGGACCACTTGCTCTCGATTATCGGGGTCGAGCCCACGGAATATTCCAGAAAATTCCTGTGTTGCGGCTCCCCCTTGGGTGCGAATATCGATCAGGATGCGGGTTACGCCATCACGCGACAGAAGCTGGGATACATCCATGAACGAAACATTCAGGCTCTATCGGTAATTTGTCCGTCATGTTTCGAGCAGTTTGACATGGGGCAAATCGTTCTTGCCCGCAAGACCAAGGATAAGAAGAAGATCCCGACGTTCTACCTGACTCAGCTGGTGGGACTTGCTCTCGGATTCTCCCCAAAAGACGTGGGCCTGGACGTACACCGTGTGAAATCGAAGAAACTGCTCGCGAGCATCGATGTGGCCTGACGACCGAGACCGAAGGTGACTCTGAAAAGACGGGAGAGACGGTATCAAGCCCGTCCCCGCGGATTGTGAGAAGGGGCAACCCTGCAAGGTTGCCTCTTGCCTTTTGAAGTGTCGGTATGTGAGAAAAGGTGACGGGAAAGTACGGCAAGGAATTAAAGGACCCACCCCAGCCCCCCCCGCTTCTCCGTGACGGGCAAGATGCCCGTCCCACTGAGGGAGGGAGAGCTTCCCCCCGTTGACGGGGGGATCAGAGGGGGTTCCGGGGACGATGGATCTGAAGCGTCGAATCAATCTATCCGCCACCCGGTCGGAAATCCGAAACCGCATTCATAAATGGTATACTTAGTAAGCTGTTGCATGAATGCGGTCGCATATTCGGTCTCGTTTCCAGGCTCAAACCAGGGAAAGAAACGTAAGAGGCCCCCGTATCGCGCAGGGCCTGCGGGTAGGGACGCCCGCCCTACGTTTAAGAGTGTGACTCGGCCCGGTCTTTCGTAACCCGGGCGTCCGTACCCCGAGATCCCTCTTTCCAAACAGCCTGTATTGTGACGAAGGAAAAACGAGTGACCGAATTTTCGTCTCCGACGACTTGGCACAAGCAGCAAGAACCGATCCAACTTTCAAAAGAAGAGGTAACCATACATGTCTGAGGGAAGAAGAAAGCCGCCACTCACACAGGAGGAGATTCAAGATCTGAAAGACGATCTCATGCTCGCTGATTCTCTTACGAAAATCGAGAACACGCTGATGATACTTTCGGGCAAGGGAGGTGTCGGCAAGAGTACCGTGGCAGTGAACGTTGCGGCGGCTCTCGCCGCATCCGACAGACAGGTGGGCCTGCTGGATATCGATATCCACGGTCCGAGCGTACCCACACTGCTGAAACTTGAGAGAGCCGTTGTTTCGGGAACGTCGGAGAAGGGTCTCATCCCGGTACGGTACAACGACAACCTTAAGGTGATGTCCATCGAGTTCGTCCTGCGCGATCAGAGCGAAGACGCGGTAATTTGGCGAGGTCCCTTGAAGCACCGCATGATCCGACAGTTCATTGCAGAGACGGACTGGGGGGACCTTGACTTCCTCATTGTAGACGCTCCGCCCGGTACCGGCGATGAACCCCTTTCAATATGTCAGATGGCTCCGCCTCGATCCAAGGCGGTCATTGTTACCACTCCTCAAAAGGTTGCGGTCAAGGACGTGAAGAAGTCCATCCAATTCTGCAAGAACCTCGGCATGCCGGTATTCGGAATCGTCGAGAATATGAGCGGGTTTGTCTGCCCCGACTGTGGAGCGACCCATGACCTTTTCAAGAGAGGCGGAGGAGAAGCGCTTGCGCGGGAGACCGGGTTCCGCTTCCTCGGCAGCATTCCCATCGATCCGCGATTGGTACTCTCGTCGGACGAAGGGAAACCCTTTGTCCTGGAATTTCCCACATCTCCAACAACGCGGGCCTTCGATGAAATAATTGGCCCCATGCTGCAACTGTCCGCGCCGCGTATGAAGAGCCATTGATAGCAATGGCCTCCCGCCCTGCTCGAAAGGCCGGTCTACTTTCATACCGCCCTTTCGAGCCCTGGGACGCCGGGACCCTGCCATGGCCAAGGCTGAGAAAGAAGCGGGTTGCTTCGTACTCATCACGAATGCCTCAGCCGAAAGAGAAGAAGGTATCGGTTCCAGAAAGCTTCTCACGATCTACAAGGAACAGGACGCTGTGGAAAGAAACTTCGGCTTTCTCAAGGACCACGCCCTTGTCGACGCTCTGTTTCTCGAGACTCCTGCCCGACTCGAAGCACTCGGTTTAATCCTGGTCATCGCCATAACGGTGTTGCGCCTCATGGAGAGGACTATGAGGGTCTCTCTCAAGGAGAGGGGCTCCACAATAATCGGCTGGGAGAAGCGACAGACGTCCCGGTCCACCCGTTCATGATGAGAATCAAGTTCCAATCGGTCCCGGTGCTTCGCAGGGATTCCGGGAGATTTCCGGGTAACCCTCTAAACTCCGCTCAGTTGGCGTTATCAGAATTGCAGGGACTGGATTATATGTTTGACGGCGTCTGCCGTGGTCAACCGGCCTGAAACGAGTCCGAGAAATGCTTGTTCCGAGACCGGTGTGCCTTCCAAGTCCCCCAGGCGCGCTTGAAGTTCCAGGAGAACGGCAGTCCGAAGTTCCGATTTCCACCTCTGGTGCCTTTTTTTTGCCCACCGTCCCTCACTGTGGAGAAATGCCCGATGTTTTGAGATGTGGCGGATCAGCTCTGTTACACCTCGCCCATCTGACGCAATGACCGCCTGCACCGGTAATGACCAGTCTTCGTCGCGACGCATGCTCAACACACTTTCCACTTCCGCTCGTGTCTGCCGGGCCCCCTCCAGATCGCTCTTGTTTACGACGAAGATGTCGGCAATTTCCATGATGCCGGCCTTCAGGGCCTGGACGGAATCCCCCGCACCTGGGGCTAGAACCACCAAAGTTGTGTCCGCCAGGTCTTTGATCCCCCACTCCGCTTGACCTACGCCGACGGTCTCAATGATGACTGTGTCAAATCCGGCCGCTTCAATGAGCCTGATCGTATCCCACGCGGCGCGGCAAAGGCCTCCTTGAAATGCGCGAGTGGCCATGCTGCGAGCATACACGCCCGGGTCACTTTCCAGGCCTCGCAGGCGGACCCGATCTCCGAGAAACGCTCCCCCTGTAAAGGGACTGCTCGGGTCAATGGCGAGGATTCCTACCCGATGGGAAGACAAGCGCAACGACTTGGCCAGAGCGCCCACGAGCGTGCTCTTCCCGACTCCGGGCGAGCCTGTGACGCCCAAAATATGAGATCTGCCCGTGTGAGGCGCAATGACGCGCAGCAATTCCTCTCTTCGCTTGTCCATGTTTTCCGCCAGGGTAATTCCTTTGGCCAGAGCACTTCGATCCCCTGTTAAGAGACGCTCCGACATTTCCTCAAGTTGCAAATCTCCAACCCCTTCCGTCCACTGCCGGCCCTCGGTTGAAGTGCGCTTCAAATATCGTGGCCGTGTGGTTTTTTTCGGCCCGTCCGATTCTCGGCCAGTCGAAGAATCACCTCTTTCGCTACGTGGCCTGGGTTCGTCGGCCTGTCTTGACGTGGAGGAACCTGTATCCCTATTTCCAATCGCGCCTGTCTTCAATTATGGACCCGTCAGACTCCAGATGCCCGGATTGCACGAATTCCAGGTCGTCCACTCTGACTGTGCACACGTCCTTGAAAACTCGAGAAAATTCTGTTGCCAGTGCATCCTTCTGCCCCGTCTCGGGCAATTCCAAGATTGCGGTGACGAAATCCCTGTAGTCCGTTCGATCTATGATCACCTTGAATTTCAGATCTCCCGTCTTCGAGCCTATGAGTTGCATCTGACTAGGGGTAATGAACATCCCTCTGACCTTGGCAGCCTCACCCACCCTTCCTGAAATGCCGCTTAGGCGATACGAAGTTCTCCCGCACGCACATTTGTCGGTTATGAGGCTGGACAGATCTCCGGTTCCAAATCGGAACAGGAAGAACGTTTCATTAGGCCTGGTAACAACGACCTCACCGAGTTGTCCCGGGTCCATGTTTATTCCTGTGGCCGGGTCGACGATTTCGACGATGACCTCTTCGCAAATGTGCCAATGATGCTTTTCAGAGCATTCGTAAGCGATGTCGCCAACTTCCGTGGCGCCGTACATCTGATAGCTGTCGATATCGTATTCTCTGTCGAATACCCGTCTCAGGGATTCGGGAAGAGGCTCTGCAACAAAACTTGCCCGTTGGAGCCGGAAGTCACGGGCAAAGTCATGGCCCATTTCTCCAGCTTTCTTGATGATTGCCATGAGAAAGCTCGGAGTCCCCGTATATCCTGTGACTTTCAAGTCTCGAATGAGTTGAACCTGATGCTCTGTGCTGGAAGTGCCGGACGGCACCACTGTTGCCCCAACTCTCCGCAGCCCATTGTGAAAGGTTAGGCCTGCGGCCACCATGTGGTAGGAAAAGGCATTGAGGACTACGTCGCCGTTACCAAATCCGGCCGCGTAATACCCCCGGGCCCAAAGTGGCTCGGATTCTGAGAGATGAGGCTCGTACACGGGACCGGGTGAAATGAAGATCCTGTCGATAGCTTGGGCTGCGTCGCATAACCCCCCGTATGGCGGCGCCTCTTGCTGAAGCTGCACGAGCATTTCCCGGGAGATCACGGGTAGCTTCTCGAAACCCTCGAAGGTCTTCAATGCGGCAGGATCTATACCGCACTCGTCGAACATGCGGCAAACTGTTGGGCTCTTTCGATACGCGAGAGAGGCCATAGTCACAAGTGCCTGCCATTGCCGTGCCTGCCTATCGCTCGGCTCGAGAGTTTCCTTGGAGTCGAAGTACTTCATGCGAGTGTTTACCTCCCAAAAGACTCGACAGTTTATAACCATCGCTTGCGTCTCTTGTACGATTTTATGTTTGTATACGTGCTGATCCCTTTGGTTGTAGCTGCCCCGAGATAGAATTCTCGGATGTCCGGATTCTCTCGAAGATCGTCGGCCGGTCCTTCGAGGACGATGCGCCCGTTTTCCATGACATAGCCGAAACCAGCTATTCTCAGGGCCATGTTGGCATTCTGTTCCACCACTACCAGCGTGGTACCTTGTTCGGTATTAATCCTCTTGATAATCTCAAAGATGCTCTTTACCATTAGAGGGGCCAGTCCCAAAGACGGCTCATCCAGAAGGAGCAATTGAGGATGTGCCATCAAGGCTCTTCCCATGACCATCATCTGTAGTTCTCCCCCGCTGAGATACCCTGCCGGCCGGTTCTTTCGAAGGACCAACGGGGGGAAGTAGTCATATACCAGATCAAGGTCCTGCTTGTATGCCTTGCCCCAGCGAGTGGCAGTCCCTACCCTGAGATTCTCTTCTATGGTGAGATACGGAAAAGGCCGGCGTCCTTCCAGGACTTGAATGATTCCCAGTCGAGTGATTTCTTCCGGAGAGGAATTTTTGATCCCTCGGCCCTGATATTGGATGCCGCCTTCCGTCACTTTTCCGTTCTCGGGCTTGAGCAAACCCGACACAGCCTTCAACGTGGTCGTCTTTCCCGCGCCGTTGCTTCCCAGCAGGGACACAATTTGGCCGGTCTTGACGGTCAAAGACACACCTTTGAGGACTTGAACGACATCGGAGTAAACGACGCTAATGTTGTTAAGCTCAAGTAATGCAGAGTCTCCCATGAACACCTCAGTAGGAAAACGGCCAGAGCCGGAAGCTCGAACGCACGATCCGCCAGACCTCTGAAAGGCCTCGGGGCTCGAGAATTATAAAAGCCACTATAGCCGCGCCGAACACAAACTCACGAAGGGGGGCGACAGTGAGTGCCCACGTGCTGAAGCCGTCCAGATTCATTGCGTAGGTGGTGAGCTGGCTGAGGCTTTCATTGAGGAAAGTAATAAAAACGGCTCCAAATATGGACCCTGTTATACTGCCCAGTCCGCCAATGATCACCATCGCGATGTACTCAATAGAGAGCGACAGCGTAAAGGGCTCCGGTGTGATGCTGCCAATATAGAGAGCCCATAAGCCTCCGGCAAAGCCTGCGTAAAAGGAGCTGACTGCAAACGAGAGAAGCTTGTAGCGAAGCACGGGTATGCCCATTCCCTCGGCAGCCCGGTCGTTGTCGCGTATGGCGACAAAAGCCCTTCCGAATCTGGTACGCGTGATGTTTACGGCCACCCAGGTCAACACCACAAGGCAGGCAAACACAATGAAGAAGAATACCAGATCGTTTCGTATGTCTATTCCGAGGAATGTGACATCGGAAAGCACAATTCCCTCAGATCCTCCTGTAAGTCCTTCCCAGTGGACGAATAGGTAATGGAGTATGAACTGGCCCGCCAGTGTGGCGATGGTGAGATACAGGTGCTTCAGACGCGCAGAGGGCAGACCAAAGACCATTCCGACCAAAGCGGTAATTGCACCACCGCAGAGGACTGCCGGCCAGACGGGGAAGCCCACCCGGCCGACGAGAATTGCTGTCGAGTACGCTCCGACCCCAAAAAAAGCACCATGGCCAAGTGATATCAGGCCCGTATATCCGATGAGCAAGTTCAAGCCTATTGCCGCGATGGCCGCGATGGCCACATAATTCAAAATGTAGAGAGTGTATTTGCTACTTACCACAGGAATCACGCAGAATAGGAGACCCAACCCCACAGCTACCCAAACGCGGCCGAAATCGGCTTCGAACACAGCCAGTTCTTCCCGGTAAGTTTCCTTGAAGTTCCCACACGGATGAAATCTTAGCCTTCTCATGTGTCTCTCTCGTCATTGGTAATAAGCAACTCGGAAAAGATCATTATGACTGAAACAAAGATCCCCCCAGGGCATACCTCGGAGAGGACCCGGTTCTCTCGTCCCGAGCTCACAGGCTCAGGTCAGACGCGCTCGATTTCCACATGCCCAAATAAACCGTACGGCTTCAGCAGGAGAATGAGCACCAGCACAACGTATGGGGCAACCTCCCGAAGTGAAGTGGAAATGTACCCCGCAGTGAGCGTCTCGATAACCCCTATGATTATTCCACCCAGAATGGCACCGCCAATGCTCTCGAGACCGCCCAAGATCACTACCGGGAACACCTTCAGCCCGATACTGCTGAGCTCATGCACGTTAATTCCATTGATGATCCCGAGCACGATCCCGCTCATTGCACATACAAGCCCTGCGATTGCCCAGGAAATGGCGAAGACCCGCCTGACATGAACCCCGAGAGAAAGTGCAGCCGGCTGATCGTCGGCCACAGACCGCATGTATATTCCCAGAGAAGAGTACTTGAAGAATAGACCGAAGAGTGCAAGGAATACGATCGCTACTACCAAAGCCGTAGTATAGGCAGGTGAAATGTACACGGCGCCAAGCCGGACCCCAAAACTTTCGGGAAGGAACTGCTGATAGCTGTGGAGATTTCCACCGAAAACGAACAAGAGCAAGCCCTTGAACATGGCAGCCAACCCTACGGTCAACATGATAACCTGGATAAGCGCTTCTCCGATGAGCGGCCGCAGAAAGAATCTTTCGATGAGAAATCCCAGCGCAAAACTTCCCGCGAGCGTGAGCACAAACGCGAGCGGGACGGGCAGTCGTGCCCATGAAGAAAGCACGAGAAAAAGAAAAGCGCCAAAAGCCAGAAGCTCTCCATGAGCGAAATTGAGCACGCTACTGGATTTAAAGATCATCACAAATCCAAGAGCTGCGAGCGCATAAAGGAAGCCGACACAGATTCCCTGGATCAGGAAGTACAAGAATAGAGTCATGATAACTATCCCTCCTCCACGGTCAGCAGGGTGACCCGTGTTTCAATGGTGCCGACCTGTCCATCTCTGTAGCGCACCTCTCCTCGGACTTCTATCTGGCTCCGGTCTGTGTACATTGCCTGGATCAACGGATCGTACCGCTCGGCAACAAAACCGCGGCGCACCTTACCGGTACGGGTAAGTTCCTCGTCGTCCGCATCCAGCAGTTTGTACAAGAGCACCATTTTGTGTATCTTCATTGGATCCGGCAACTGGTAATTGACGTGCCGCACCTCGCCCAGAATCAGCTGCTGAACCGGAGCTTGTTGAGACAGATCCGTGTACGTGGTGTAGGGTATCATGCGATCCTCCGCCCAGTTCCCTACATTTCCCATGTCTATGTTAACCAACGCGGTGACGTAGGGCCTGCCCTCGCCGAAGATGACCGCTTCTTTGACGTAAGGGCTGAATTTCAAACGAGTCTCTATAAAATCCGGGGAGAAGGCATCTCCTTCCTTTGTCCGCATGATATCCTGTTTTCTGCCTATGATGAGGAGATGACCGTCTCCGTCGATATAGCCCGCATCTCCCGTGCAAAGCCATCCGTCCGCGAATGCAGCCTCGGTCGCTTCCGGATTTTGGTAGTAGCCCTGAAACGCGGTAGAGGTGGACACGAGGACCTCCTGGTTGCCTGCGATCTTGACTGTGACACCAGGGAGCGGCTTCCCAACGGTCTCGGGTTTCACTTCTTCGTCGGGCTGCACCTGAAAGATTCCACAGCCCTCGGTCAGACCGTAACACTGCTTCAGGTTCAGACCTTTGGATCTGAAGAATCGTATGACCTCAGGGCTGATGGGATGCCCCCCGGTGAGGGCCACCTTAAACTGCGAACAACCGACCCGGTCCAGCAGCGGCCGGTTCACTACCCAGGAAGCGCACCGTTCGAGCATTCTGAGATGGAACGGCAGTCGTTCATTGTTGGATTCTCGTTCAGTTACCGCACTACCGATCTTCTCGGAAAGTTCGAAGAGTTTTCGCTTAACGAAGCTTGAATCGCTGATCTTTACCCTGATCGTGGATGCCATATCCTCCCAGAATCGTGCTGGAGCGATGAGGATGGTCGGTCCTATTTCACGAAAGTCCTCGGTAACCGTTTCTTCCGTTTCAGGAAAGTTAACGGTCATGCCCGCGCAAAGGGTCACGCCAAGTCCAAAAGATTGGTCAACGATCCAAGCAGGCGGTGTTATCGAGATCCAGTTGTCTCCCGGAGATATCGGAGCCGTCTCCATCCAATTCCGGGCCATCTCCGTAAAATTGTGGTGAGTCAGCATGGCAAGCTTTGGGGCTCCTGTGGTCCCGGATGTCAGTGTCATAATGGCGACATCCTCCGGCTGCCCTTTCCACAATTCCTCTTCGAACAAACGGGCTTGCTCGCTTTCGTGAGGCTCGGATATCCGGAGCAAGTCTTGAAAGCTTATCAGCCAGGGTTCATTTCCATAGGTCCGCATTCCAGTTGGATCCACGTAGATCACTTTGCGGATGAACGGGAGTTGATCGCGGACTTCCAAAAGTTTATCCGCCTGCTCCTGATCCTGGGCGACGACGTATGAGGCTTGTACGCGCTCCAGCACCCCTTGTATCTCTTCCGCCGCCGCCGTAGGAAAGAGGTTGATCGTGACGGCTCCCAGAGCTTGCGCTGCCAGCTCGCTGAAGAGCCATTCGGGCTCATTTCCCGTGATGATTCCCACGACCTCATTGCGTTTGAGTCCGAGGGACATCAGCCCCAAGGCTGTCTTTCTCGTGTAGTCCAGATAATCTACCCAGGTGAGAGCTTCCCAGATCCCCAGAGACTTCTTCCGGATGGCCTTCTCCGACAAGCCCAGTCGCTCTGCCTGCTTGGCTAGGACCTGAGGGAGCGTATACCTTGACAACGACTGCGCAAAACTGGTATCACCTTCATGACTAAGCAAGGCACTCATGATGCCGACTCTCCTCCTCGTCACCTTCATCTTCGCCAAGATACGCCTTCACCACCTCCGGGTGATCCAAGATCTCTCGGGGTGCTCCTTCGGCGATCTTCCGCCCGAAATTGAGTACCACAACACGCTGGGAGATGCTCATGACTATTGACATGTCGTGCTCGACGAGTATCATGGTTTGTCCCCATCCGTGGTTAACCTCAAGAAGAAAACGGACCATGTCCTCTCTCTCTTCGAGAGTCATTCCGGCAAAGGGCTCGTCCAACACCAGAAGTTTGGGCTCCAGGGCCAGGGCTCTTCCCAGCTCGACCCGCTTTTGCAGACCGTATGGAAGAGATCCCACGGTCTGTTTCCGGATAGACTGCATCTCCAAGAAATCGATCAATTCCTCCAACAGCCTCCGCTGCCTTACCTCCTCCTCCCGTGCCGAGCCCACGAATAGCGACGCCTTTCCCAGACCGTACGAGCAGAAAAGGTGACGGGCAAGAAGCATGTTCGAGAGCACGGTCATCCCAGGGAAAAGCTCAATGTTTTGGAAGGTGCGCCCAATGCCTTGCCTCGTTACCTCATGGGGAGGCTGCCTCGTGAGATCGCTGCCGTTGAAGACGATGGAACCCTCCTGCGGGTGATAGTATCCCGTGATACAGTTGAGCATGCTGGTCTTTCCTGCGCCGTTCGGTCCGATCAGGCTGACAAGCTCGCCGCTTCGCACGGAGAAATCCACGCTTGCCAGCGCCATAACGCCTCCGAAGCTCAGAAAGATGTCCTTCACCTGCAGATCGGCCTCTTGCTTCCCCATCCGAGGAGAAGAGAAAATGGTGGGCTGACCCCGGAAAGCCTTCATTCTACTTTTCCTTTAAGATCTTGAGTTCGCCTTTTCCAGGGGTAAAGAAATTGGTCAGCGGAGTAAATGTGCCGTCTTCATGTACCTGAACTATCCTGCCCACGAATGACCCTTGGTGGTTGGTCTTCGTGTATGTGATGTTGGGCACCACTCCACCGAAATCCTCGTTCCTGAACGATTCCAGAGCTTGATTCATGGTTTCGGACGTGACCTTGCCGAACTTTTCTTTGGCCCTTTCAGCCGCACGCTCCATGATCATACCGATGGACACGCCTTCCCAGTACGACAAATCGTAGCGATCCACACTCTTGTACCGCTTGATCAGATTCTGAATAAGTGTGACCCCTGGTGTGTCATCGCCCGGAAGGCAGCCCATGAACTGCATCTTCAGCCGATCCCCCATCAGTCCTTTAGCAGGACCGAAGAAATCCGGATCTGTAGCGGTCCAGGTTCCAATGAACATCGGCTTGTATCCGATGCGGTTTGCAGCCTTGAACGCAGAGATCATGTTCGCTCCCAGGATCTGGGTAAAGAGGTACTGCGCTCCGGCCTGTTGAAGTTTCAAGAGCTCGGTGGTGAGGTCTATCGTTTTGGCAGGAAACTCTTCGATACCCACGATCTCTATTCCATGCTTCGTTGCAAACTCCTTCGAGGGACTGTGGATTGACTTGCCATATGCATTGTTAAGTGTGAGAAGACCTACTTTGGGCTTCTCCTTCCCCTTATGAATGGCTTTGATGTATTCCAGAATTGCGTACGAATCGAGAACGTAGGTACCAAACGGAAGGTACATATAATCGATAGGATCCTTGAGTATCTCCTGGCCTGTGGAGAAATTGATGGTGGGGAGCTTGTATTGTCTGATCGTGGGTTTTACCTGGATTCCCAGACCGGTATCCCAGGTAGCGATCATGTCCATGCCGCTCTCGCAGAATTCCTTCACGAACTTGATCCCGTCGGCCGCCTTGTACGCGTGGTCGGCCAAGGTCAGATCGATCTTGGCGCCTCCCACTCCATTCTTAACTTCGTTGACATACTTGATGTAGTCTTGAAGGCCTTTGGCATGATATTTACCCCAGCTCGATATGGGACCTGTGAGATTGATCACGGCCCCGAACTTAATGGGCTTCTCTGCCCCGTATGCAGGAACACAAAACATGATGACAATCAGACACGATAAGAAACCAAAATACGCCCTCATTACTCATCCTCCTTGGGGATTAGTCGATGTAATGTAGTGGACTGTGGACCATGAAGTCAGTCTAGATGATGACCTCTCGGTTTTCTTGAAGCGAAAGACCTCCTCTCTCAAGATCTCCGTCAGCCGAAACGAGGCGTAGAGTCCTTATCAGTTCCGCTAACCTGCCGGTTCCTGATTCGATGCCGTCAAGACATCGCTACACTCCGGTCGACCTTCTCTGTATTTCCTCCACTTTGGTAACGATATAATCGACCATCGATTCCGAAGTGCTTTGTGGAACAAAGACTTCCGCCACGCCTTTTTCCTTGAGTCTTCCTATCTGTTTCTTGGGGATATTTCCCCCGCAGATGACTATGACATGGTCCATATCTTTTGCTCTCAGCAAGTCTACCACTTCTGCGATCTGGCCGAAGTTGGATGCGTGCGAACTTATGCCGATCACATCCGCATCCTCCTGAATCGCTGTCTGAACAATTGTTTCAGCCGTATTGTAGTATCCCAAGTATACTACTTCCATTCCTGCATCCATGAGAATCTTGGCAACAACCTCAGCTCCCTTGCTGTGGCCATCAAGGCCAATCATGGAAATGACAACCTTGATTCTCTTCGCCGTTTGCATGTTGCGCTCCTTGGGCTTCCTGTGGGTGGACAGCTCTCAATAAAGGAAAAATCTCTCAGTTGAACTGGAAAGGACAATCAATCATGTTTAACGGGTCGTAAGTCAGGCCGCGAGCCTGTCTGATAACTCCCATGATCTCGCCTGCCGTGCCGTAAGCCTTTACCGCCTCTACAATGGATGGCATCAAATTGTAGGTATCTTCTTTTCTTGCATCCACATATAGCTGCGTGAGGGTTGCTTGCAGCAAAAGCATATTTCTTGTCTTCTTCCATTCCTCCATTCGCCTCGCAATCCTTTCCGCGTCGCTGGTATTAACCTCTTGGACGGGAATCTCAAAATCTTCTTCCGGAGCAATGACCAAATCGTTGACTCCGACGACCAACCGCTCTCTATTTTCAATTTCCGTGTGTTTTGCGATGGCGGCTTCCCTCAACATGGTCTGGATGTACCCTTTTCCCAAGGCTGCAACCATTCCACCCAGATCTTCTATCTTGCTCCAGATCTTATATGCCTCTTCCTCGACCTTGTCGGTGAGGTATTCGATGAAGTAAGATCCGGCTAGGGGATCCACTACGTCCGCAGCTCCGGTCTCGTATGCCACGATGTGTTGTGTATTCAAAGACATCCTGGCTGCGAGTGATGACGGTTCCGCATGCGCATTGTCGAGAGTCGCATTGTCTATGGCCGTGCATCCGGCGATAGCCCCGGCAAGAGTTTGAACTGCGCACCGCGCGATATTGTTGAGGGGCTGCTGATAGGTCATGGTGCGACCGGAAGTATGCACCGCTATGAGCAGGTGGCAGGATCTATCCTTCTTGGCCTTGAACGTTTCTCTGGCCAGTTTCGCCCACATTCTTCGAAGGGCCCTTATTTTGGCTATTTCCTCGAAGAATCGTGTTCCTACGGTTACAAGCTCGTAAGGGAGGGCCGCAACATCGTCGAAATCAAGGCCCCGCTCATTCACCAGTAGGCTGCACAGTTCCTTGAGCATAGCCATCTCCACGGCCAGGGCTTGGGCATTGTTTCCGCCGGCTTCCTGGAAGTGTTGACTAAGGACACCCGCCCGCATACGAATCTTGTTTCGTATTGCGTACTCTGATGCATCAAGGAACAGCTTCAGATTCAGATCAAAAGGCTGACCGTCGGTTTGGCCATAATAGTTTTCAAAGGGAGACTCAATGCAACCGCCATGTATATGGCTCACAGGATCTCCGCGCTTCTCGGCAAGGGCACAAACATAGGCCAATCGCAGTGCGGACGGCGCGCTCGAACCTAATAGTGTGACGGAATGGCCGGTGAGGGGAATGCCATCCATAAGTTCCTCGAATTCGAGTAATGAAGACCCGGGCCAGCCGAGGATACCGGCCTCTCTACGTCCCAAGGGGTGATCGGAATCGATAGGTATTGCAAAGGTCCTATCGCTAATAACGCAGAAGCCGCCCTTCTGACCCATCTCTCGGTATCGTTTTAGGACCTTATTGGCTTCGGTGGAGGTCCCCAGCCCGGCGGTCATTCTTAGCGTCCACATTCGGCTGCGATAACCATCCGGATAGTATCCCCTTGTATAGGGGTACGACCCGGGGTGACCTAAATCCCTCTCATAATCTAATCCCTGAACGTCTTCCGGGGAATACACGACCTTGATTGGATGGCCGTAATCGGTTTCTCGTTTCATTTGATAGTCTCCTTCACATAGGATAATACCCGGAAAATGGGGTATTCCTCATGGCAGCTTGCATCGATTAACTCAACGGGGTCTGTAGTGTCATGCGTCCGGCATTCATGGGAACGTATCAGCGTTCGCCTGTAGCGAACATCTCCTTACCGCCGCATCCTTCCGTCCACGAAAAGCATTCCCGCCATCCGGCAGACCATGACGTCCATCATGCCGTCTCCAGGCGCAACGAGAACGAAAGTCTGCTGCGCGCGACCAGGAGGCTTTCAAGTAACGCCAAGCTCTTCCCTTGTCGTGGCACGATACGTCAATGCTTAGAACGCCTCTCAGTCGTCCATCACCCGAAACTCTCGGCATCCAACCTTCAGGAAGCCGTAGCACTACGGGTGATTGCAGGTGCAGCACGATCAGGTATATGTAACGTGTTTCGCGACGTCCTCCTAAGGTGTAACGGAAGAGACGAAACTCTTCGCACCGTGGAGAAACACGCCGAAAATAACCTCCGAGAGGTCTTGGGGCTTGACGTTTCCTTTGGGATTGTACCAGGCATAGATCCAGTTGCACATCCCGAAGAGCATGAAAGTTACAATAGTGAGCAGATCCTCTTCAGTATCCCGTGGCAGTACATCAGCCAAAACGCGCGCGACGATTTTATAGTACCGCCTCTCATTTTCAGCCAGCACCTTGTACTGAGAGCGGGTCAAGCAATTCAGGTCGTGAAGTAGCGTCTTCGCTTCAGGAACGTAGTTCGCGTACATCTCGATGTGCCGGGTTATGATGAACTTCAGCTTGGCATCAGCGCCTTCAATTTCCTCAAGATCCTTTTCAAGGTTTTCCAGGATCAGGCTCAAGTAATTGTCCAGCACGAAAAAGAGGAGCTCGCTCTTACTGGAGAAGTAGTGGTAGATCGCTCCCTTGCTGATTCGAGCTGCGTTGGCGATCTCTTCCATACTGGTGTCCAAATAGGTTTTTTCGTTGAACAGCTTGGCTGCCGCTTTCGCAATGCGGACCGCTCTCCGAAGCGCTTTCTTATCAAATTCTTTCTTTTTTGAGTTCAGGGCAGTCATGTCTACAGCCGATGATGATGTGCCGCCCGCCGGGCTTTTTTCTCAAGTGTCGAGTAGCGGCCTCTGTCAAAAGTGTTATTGAGAGCCGGTCATACCGTCTGTTTCGACCGACCGGTCGGATTTCATCCGACTGGTCATTTTGTATAATAAGAGATCCTCCTTTGTCAAGATCTTTTTGCGAAGGTGGCTAATTGGTGATCTCAGCAAATTGTGTGGACGGTTCGGACATGCCGACTGGATGAGCACCTTTTCAGTGGGAGCCCTATGACCTTCATCCCGGAAATACGGGGATATCCGGCGCGCTCTTGCGCGCAAAGTCGTCAGGTTTTTTGGTGGGGCCGGTTTTGCCTTGGCACGGGCAGGCATGACGTACGGGTATTTCTGTAAGGTCCGGCCTCTCCCTTCCAGTACGACCGGCCGGAAAAGGGTTAGTTTCCTTACGTTTGTGCAATCGATTGCACCCATAACTGAACCTGTGGATTCCGGGGACGCCGCTCTTGACTCCCCCACAAGGCTTCAGGGAGGCCCTCGGACCACGTTTCCGCGTACGCCCGGAAGGATCGGCTTGGTCGAAGAGATAGACCGCTTGGCGGACTGTGACATGGAGGTGAGTCGGGGCCGAGTAGTACTTGCGGTGATTCCGGACGCACTTTCCGGCCGGAGCCCTCTGTTTCGGCTTCGGAAGTTTTTTGCGGACACGGAAAAGCCGTCGGTACCGCTCCTATGCCGCATCAGCCCCGGGTGCGGAGGCCCAGTACGAAAGAAAGGGGGCTTTGGCCTATCTTACCGCCTGGGATGTTCGCAGGGGCGTCCCCGCCTGTCGACGGGCAAGATGGCCGTCCCACTGGACCCTACCATGACCGAGGTTGATTACGGAAAGTGGGACCGGCAGCCGGCCGGTCCCACTCGATCCCAGGCATGAGCTTGGGAGCGAAAGAAACGGCCGGCCGGAAATGTGCGACCGAATTTCCGCCAAAGAGTTCTAAGGACCCCCCATTGATCCGTCACGTGGTGGTCAACCGGCGTTAAGTTAAGTATAATGTCTATCCCCTGATCCAGTGTTACCCGTATGAAGGTACATTGGCATCGGCGGCTTGCGGGCCGTTTCACTGCTTGTCCGGGTGACGAACCGCAGCCTTGGGGACTTCCAACGCGAAGGCACCGGAGTGTGGGCCTTATGATAACGGAGAACGTCCTGACCGCGTATTTGAAGCATAAGTACGCTACATTACTTCAATTTGATAGCCTTCAGACTGCAAAGCCGCCGTTACCCCGTCAGGGCGCAGAGTACCTTCTTTACGTCCATATTCCGTTTTGCGAAGAGCTTTGCCCCTATTGCTCTTTTAACCGCTTCCCACTGGATGAGAACCTGGCGCGAGACTATTTCCGTGGGCTTGGCCAAGAAATCAGGATGTATGCCGATCTGGGCTATGATTTCACGTCGGTTTACGTGGGCGGCGGCACTCCGACCGTCCTGCCGCAGGAAATGGGGAGACTCCTGGATGACTTGCGATCCATGTTCAACGTACGGGAAATCTCTTTGGAAACCAATCCAAATCATCTCACTGAAGAAATCGTCGGAACGCTCAAGGCCGGCGGAGTCAACCGTCTTTCGGTAGGCGTACAAAGTTTCGATGATTCTCTCCTCCAACAGATGGAACGGTACCACAAATACGGCAGTGGTAAGGAAATTCGTGACAGACTGGCAAGTCTCAGGGGAGTCTTCGATACACTAAACGTGGACATGATTTTCAACTTTCCTACACAAACCCCTGAAATGCTCGAGAAAGACCTGGAGATCATCAAGGAGATCGAAGCGGATCAAGTGACCTTCTATCCTCTGATGGTGTCGGACATCACCCGCAGAGAGCTTGGAAAGAGATTCGGTCCGATCAGCTACCATCAGGAGAAGCGATTTTATTCTAGAATCGTTGAAGGCTTGCAGGCAGATTACGGCTTTGGGACGGCATGGTGTTTCTCTCGGAAGAAAACCATGATAGATGAATACATCGTCGACTATGATGAATACGTCGGTGTCGGAAGCGGATCGTTCGGATATGTAAATGGAATTTGTTTTGCCAACACGTTTTCGGTCCCTGACTATCTCGACCACATCCAGGGAGGCACGTTCCCCTTGCTGGCCGTGAAAGAATTCTCTCGGACCGAACAGATCCACTACGACTTCATGATGAAACTGTTCGGAAGTTCCCTTGAAGTCGACAAGGCCGAAAAAAAATTCCAGGGGCGCTTTGTGAAGACACTGTGGAAGGAGATACTTCTGTTTAAGCTTCTCTCGGCATTGGTCAACGATGGAGGGCAACTGAGGCTTACCCTAAGAGGCAGGTACCTGTGGGTGATCATGATGCGGGAGTTCTTCACAGGGGTGAACAATTTCAGGGACATATGCCGCAGCACAATTCAGGGACCGAATACACGTGTTCATTCAGAGGAGAGGACCTGATGTCCAAACCAACTTACGAGCAGCTGGAGCAACGGGTCAAGGAACTTGAGAAGATCGCCGGAGATCTGATCGATAGCGCATTGGAGCTTGAACATCATGAGCTCTTCGAGCTTTCCATATTGTGCAATATCTCGCAGGCTCTCGCCTCTACTATGGACCTGGATGAACTGTTGGTCATCGTCATAAACGAAGTCAATAAAGCCCTTCTCACCGAGGGCGCAGGCGTACTTCTCTACGACGAGAATCGGGGCGACCTGTACATGCGGCAAGTCAGGGATGCCCGGAGCATTCTCGTCCCGCGGTCGGAAGCATTGAGGCTGCCCCTGGACGGAAGCATAGCCGGTTGGGTCTTCCGGAACAACAAACCGGCTCGAGTAAACGACACTTCCGCTGACCCGCGCTACTACCCGGAGATGTCCAAAAGGACCGGCTTCGAAATACGCAAGGTCCTCCAGGTTCCGCTCAACACCCGAGAAAAAACAATCGGCGTTCTCATGGTCATGAACAAGATCGGCGGTGATTTCACTGATATGGACGAAACCCTCCTGAGTTCATTGGCGGGAAGCATCGCTCTTGCGCTGGAAAATGCTACCGTCTATGAGAAGCTCAAGAAATCCCGCGACGACCTTGAGATGATCTATCGATCAAGCATGGCTCTGACCACCACCATGGACCTGGATCACCTGCTCCATGTCCTGGTAAACGAGCTGAAATCAGCCCTTGATACCGAGTTGGTGGGCGTGCTTCTCTACGATGAGACTCCATGTGACCTTTTCTGGCGAGAGGTCCAAGACGATCAAGGAATCATTGATTCCAGGTCCCAGGACTTGCGGGTGCCTCTGGACAGGAGCATCAGCGGTCAGGTTTTTCAGACCGGGGAACCGGCACTGCTCAACGACCCTGCATCGAATCCGTTGTTTTTCAAGCCGTTCGAGCATCGCTCCGGCTTCATGATCCGCAACGAGATCATCGTACCGCTCCATACCAGAGAGAAAACTATCGGGTGCCTGGTCGCCATGAACAAGCGAGACGGCAAGTTCACTGAAGAAGACGTCCACATCCTGTCCTCTCTTGCCGGTGTCGTGGCCATGGGCATCGAGAATTACACATTCTTCGAGGAACTCCTAACCTCGTACAAAGAGATGGAGAACATGAACCGCGTCAAGACCAAGACCCTCAATCATCTTTCACACGAATTGAGGACTCCCCTGGCTATCATACGCGGAACGCTTGCTACGATGGAGAGAAGGCTCAAGGAAAAGGGATTGCGTGATTTTGACCGAGCCATCGCACGGATGAAGCGCCATGTTCACAGCCTTAATCGGTTGGAAGCGCAAGTTGAAAGCATAATGCGGACCGGTTACGCCTGGGAACGACGACAGATTACGGGTTTTATTCAGGCGGCTCTCGATCTTATGGTCGTGCAAACCGAATTAACTCCGGAGATCAAACGCGCAGCCGATATGATTCACAAATGGTTGACGACGACATTTCCGTTCAGACGTGACGAACCGATGCGCATCGACATAAGGGAATTCGGCAAGACCGTGCATGAATACGTGCTTGCGAAAGCTAAAGAAGAGAACAGAAAGATTAACCTTGTTTTTCAGTTGGAACAGGCCGATCTACTCATCCCGGATCACGTGCTGCAGGCCATCATGGAAGGACTGATTCGAAATGCGATCGAGGCCGTTCCCGACAATGGAAATGTCGAGGTAACGGGTCGAGTCGTGCGAGAGCGATACCTCTTCACCGTACGCGATACCGGCATAGGTATACCGGAAAAAGACAAGGAACTCATTTTTGAAGGCTTCTATCCCGTCCAGGAAACGGAAGATTATTCAAGCGGCCGGCCTTATTCGTTCAACGCGGGCGGCAAAGGTATCGATCTCCTGAGGATACGCATGTTCTCCGAGCTCTACGGCTTCAAGCTCTCTTTCAAGAGCGAACGATGTCCGCACTTGTCCGAATCCAAAGAATCGCCTCCCGGCGGCGTGGAACGATGCAAACACTGCAAGACTTTCGACGAGTGCGCAAACTCCGGCGGGTCGGAATTCGTGGTGGATTTCCCCCTTGCCGACAGCAAGGCGGTGACCGACCTGGGATTGATTGCAGGCTCGCAATGAGGAACGAGACACGTGGGAAGCGTCGCCATTGTCACGAAAGACGATTCCTTGATGGAAGCCGCGTCACGCAGGGTCTTGATGCCCCAACCTCCGAGGCGGAGCCCCGGAGGGCTCATCCGTGCCTGGGACTTTCATGATTCGTTCCGGCTCGGGGGGCGGCAACAACCCATGGATGTTCAGATAATCCTTGACGATTCAGCCATAGGCCTTCATATAATTGCCATTCATTAAACTATCGAGGAGCAGAAAATGTTGAACTTGCTCGATCAATTACTCGGATTAACTGCCAACGTACTGGGATTACTCCTGGACTGGCCCTTCTTGCTTTTCATATTCCTGGTGTGGCTCGCAAGCCGTTATCGTGACCAGATCGGTAGTGCGCTTGACCGTAGAGGGGCTATCAAGCGCAGCGAACTTGCTTCGGCCATACGTGATGAATTGGACCCCATCACCAAGGACTTGGGCGAGATCAAACCGGATGTGTCTCAACTCCGGACACGGGCTGCAAAGATCGAAGCCCGGCAATCGCAATATGCTTCAGAGCAGCTGCTCAAGCCTGTCAATGTCAGGGTTCATGCCTTAGAAGAAAGTATTGGCAACATGCAGGCCCGTATGGAGCAAATTGCCGGTATCGACCACAAGAGTGAGATCTCCGAGAGGCTCTCTCCCGTCAACAGAGATATGGATCACCTCAAAGAGACTCTGGATCAGCTCACACAACAATACGGACCGCTCAACGCGGAGATAGGAAGTGTTAAGCGGACTCTTGACGAGATCACCGAACGGTTCGAGCCTATCGGCAGGTCTGTGGAACGATTCGAGAACAGCCTGAAGCAACTTGAATCTCGTATGGACGAGACCCCGCATGCAGAAGCCATTCAGCAGCTTCACAAAGAAATGGAAAAGATGGGGAAAGAACTTGCCGGAGTCAATGTTTCCGTGGATCTCTTGAAGTCGACGGTTGAGGAATCCGTCGATGTGGAGGCCCCCCCGTTGCAGGCTTCCCGCAAGACGCGAACCTCAAAGGCGCTCAAGGATGCGGATGCGATTCCACTGAGGGTCATGAAGGATGCGCTGGCATCTACCCGCTGGGAATGGCGGCGAGTCAAGAAATTGGCCGGCATTGCAGGACTATCTGAAGAGCGAGCATTGGAAATGCTGGAGAACGATCCCGAGCTCCTCGTGAAGAAGGATGACTGGGGACGGCGCATCGCAAAACTCTTAACGAAATAGCTCTCACCCACACGCATCTGAGCGCGACTTCAGGTGGCCGAGGCCGGCCTGTTACGAGATCGTCAATGGCTTACGCTCGACAGGTTCAGACCGACTACTCCCAGGACGATAAGACCGATCGATAACACCTTCAACAAAGAGATCGGTTCCCCGAAGTAGATTATCCCGATAACCGCGATGATCGCAGTGCCTATTCCGGCCCAGATTGCGTAGGTGATGCTCAAGTCGATATACCTGAGTGCAAAGGTGAGAGCAGCGAAGGATAACCCGTAGAACACAAATATCAGTATGGACGGCATGAGCTTCGTGAACCCGTCCGATAGCTTCATGCAGGTTGTCCCGGCTATTTCCAACAGTATGGCGCAAGCAAGAATGAGTCCGCCTTTCATATGGATCTCTCCCTTGATCTCTTGGTTTGATTCTCAACAGCGATAACGTAACTCTCTCGTGATAACCGCGGCCATTTCCGCAACGGCCGCGTCAAGGTCGTCGTTGACGATCCGGTACCGGTAGTTCCCGCCCAATTCGATTTCACGGGACGCATTCCTGAGACGTGTGCGGATCGACTCTTCGGAATCGGATCCTCGTTGGCGAAGTCTCTTTCCCAGCACATCCATGTCCGGCACGGTAATGAAGATTCCCACCGATTCATCTATCTTCTCGAAAACTTGTAGGGCCCCTTGCACATCTATGTCGAGGATCATGCAGCGGCCGGACTCGATGGCGCTCTTCACAGGTTGAGCCGGAGTGCCGTACCGATTACCGTGAACCTCTTTCCACTCGAGGAACGCGCCGTCCTTCACCATGTCGTCGAACTGCTGTTCATTCAGGAAATAGTAGTGCACGCCTTCTTTCTCGTTCACCCGAGGTTTTCGCGTCGTGCAGGAAACCGAATAGAGCATATCCGGAAACATGGGGCGAATCGCTTCGATAAGAGTCGATTTTCCCGCTCCCGACGGCGCGGATATCACTAAGAGCTTTCCGTGGGGCATACCGATGTCCTCTCCTGAGGGCTTTCCGGCCCACCACACCGAAAAGCCATGCCTCGAGTGCCGGGTCCCGATCAAATGATACGGACCGGCTTCCGATCTCTTGAAAAAGTCCAGTCTTCATGACATGGATAGACATGGCGGGTCAAACTAATTTACGATATAGTGCCTGCCGTGATTCCGGTGATCGTGATAATGGCCGGTTCCGAGGAGCAACAAGAAGTATGATGATACGAAAAGCCTTCTGGGCGGTATTGCTGGTATTGAGCGTTGCCATGATAGTGTACGGGGGGTTCTTCCGAAAGTTTCTCGTGTACGACAACCTGGAGAAATTCGATCAGTTGAAGAACGTTGGGATCAAGATCAAGATTCCCGGTTATCAACAGGAAGGCAAGGAATTCAAGGCTCAATCGGAGTGGTTTTCCGAACCGGAAATGGTCAACGCGATGACGTTTGTGGGCATCCGCCGGTACAAGGACGGAAGACTTATTTCCAATTATCCCGACCTGAGAATGCTCAGGGGTCGACGCCCCTGCCCCTCCTGACTCTAAGCCTTGACCGCGGTCCGCGGTCGAATCAACGATCAACAAGACATCGGACACCCTAAGGAATTATCGTGGAAAAATTGAGATTGAAAGTTCAGATTCTCTCGGCGGTGCTGCTGAACCTGGGAATCTACCAATGGCATGGCATTTGCTTTCCTGTCTTGAACTGCTATTCCTGTCCGATTTCCGTCTTTTCATGTCCCATCGGCATCATCGGCCAGTTCACGGGGCTCGGTCTGATCTCTCTGACGGCTGTCGGCGGAATCGCCCTGGGGGGACTGATCGCCGGAAGGTTCCTGTGCGGCTGGGTCTGCCCGTTTGGGCTGGTCCAAGAGCTTCTGTACAAAATTCCCTATGTGAAATTCAGTATCCCCCGGTGGACGAGGTTCGTTAAATATGGCGTATTCGCGGGACTCGTTGTTGCGGTTCCCTATTTCTTCAGCACGGAGTCTCCGCTCTATTTCTGTAGGCTCTGTCCTGTGGCCACGATCGAATCCGCTGTTCCTTGGGCTCTCTGGCAGGGCACGACAAATGCCGTTCATCTGGCACTGAGGCTGGGGATTCTCCTGGCTATCGTGGTGATGGTCATGGGCCATCGGCGTTTCTTCTGCAAGGTGATTTGCCCTCTCGGCGCGTGCCTTTCGGTGTTTAATCGCCTCGCGGCCATCTTCCCCGGCCGCGATTCCAGCTGCATTGAGTGCACCATCTGCAATCAGGTCTGCCCCATGGAATCCTCACCCGGCAAAAGGTCTTCCGGGGTGTTCGAACACACCCCTGAAGAGTGTATTGGCTGTTTGGAATGTCAGAAGAAATGCCCGACAAAGGCCATTCGGATTTGGGGATGACCGCAACCCAATGGTCTTGAGAATTACAATGTCTTAATTGTACACTCTCCGTTTCCAAGACATGAGATAGATTGACACAGAATCTATTGGCTTGTATCCTCCTACACCACTGAGGCTACATGCTCAAGGGCCGTATCCCCAGCATTTCACGGGCTTCCGCGGGGCTCGCAATTTCTCTCCCCAGATCCTTTGCTATTCGAGCTATCTTAGCGACAAGCTCCGCGTTATTTTTTGCCGGTTTGCCTTTTTCGATGTGAATATTGTCTTCGAATCCAACTCTGACATTCCCTCCGAGCAGGATGGACAGTGTCGTTGCCTCGAATTCGGCGGGGAACCCAACCCCCAACACGGAGAAAATTGAGTCCTTCGGCAACAGATCAATCAAGTGCATCACATGTCGGGGGGAATATCTTTGAAAGCCCGATCCCACGCGATGCATGTTCATCACGAAGCTGACATAATAGGGCTTGGCAAAAAGCCCCTTTTGGACGAGATAGTCGAGGTCGTCCATTTGACCGTTGTTGTATATCTCGATCTCAGGTTTGATACCCTTGTCTTTCATTAGCCGGGCCGCCTCTTCCGCCCACAGCCGATTCCAATTGAACGGCACGGCCTTGCCGCCCCATACGATGATGCAGGGGGCAATTTCCAGACTCACCATTTCGGGCGGAGGCTCAGTCGTGCTGGTTCTGAGCCCGTCATCTATATCGGCGATGTCTTTTCCAAGCAAGAAGGGATTCGCCGGTGCCATACTGTGCTGAAGAATGATATCGCAATTCTTCTCCCTTATCAGCCTATCGGCTTCCTGGAAGAAGCCCGGGTCGTTCGTAGGCAGTCCCTGGGCATCTCTGCCGTGAATATGGACTATGGACGCGCCTTCGTTCCACGCTTCGTACGTCGCCCGGGCCACTTCTTCCGGACTATACGGAAGATTGGGATGGGCGTCCTTTCCCTGAAAATTACTCGCGGGCGCAACGGTTATGATCAGCTTGTTCATGTCCTATCCTTTCCTTTCCTTTCCTTTCCTCACTTGCATATCTTCCTCATTCGCTATGCGTGATCATGGCAACATTAAAGTTATCTATACCGTTCTATCGCAGGAGTAAAATATGCTTGCGGCATCGGTGCTTGTCTTGCAGTTCTGACAGCTTGCTCATCAATATAGATCCTCAGAATCAGTTCTTCGTCAGTGAGGCCTTGGCCGAACTGTTGTCTTAGTTCTTGAAGTGACATATTTGGAGGGGTCCAATTCTCAAATTCTTCGGCGCGCGGTCGATTTAGAATTTTCTCTCGAACTTTCTTATCCATAACCTCTATGGCCTCTTTGCCCCAGTGACCAAGCGCGTAATGAATGACTTCATCCGGTACCACCTTGTACCGTTCGCCTGTGACGACATTCATGACGGCCTGAGCGCCGACAAATTGAGAAAGTGGCGTTACCATAATAGGATAGCCAAAATCCGACCTTACCCTGACTACCTCTTCCAAAACCTCTTCAAGGCTACGCTTTGTGCCAAGCTGTTTTAGATGAAAACGTAAGGTTCCCATCATACCGCCTGGAACTTGATGTTTGTACAATCTTTCGTCATATTCTAAGGACTCACCAACCGGCAGGTTTTCCTCCTTCGCAATATAGTTAAAGTGATTTTTCACAGTCTCTAATGGGGTCAAGTCAACGTCAACCTGGTAACCCAGTTCCGTCAAGTTTGTTGCAACTGAAAAAATGGAAGGCTGGGACGCTCCGCCCGCCAATGGGGGAACAGCAGTATGAATATATCTTACCCCTGCCTTAACCGCTTCCACAATATTGAGCAATGCGAGAGAATTAGTACTATGTGCGTGTAACTCCAGAGGAATGTTGTCTATTACAGGCAGAATTTTCGGAACTAAATCTCTAACTCGTTCCGGTTTCAGCAAGCCGCCGACATCCTTTAGACATATCCTATAAGGCTTCAATGCTGCGGCTGCCCTAGCGCGAGCAACAAAATACTCATCGGTATGACGCGGAGAGACAGAATAAATCAGGTTTAGCACAACTTTCATTCCCATTTGCCGTAAGTCCAGAACATCTTCTTTTATTTCATCGTAGTCATTCCATGGAGAAATAGATGTTCGTACGACTGATATTCCATGTTCCATGACCTTTTGGGCCAACAGGTCATCAATCGATTTGTGCATATGTGAAAGTCCTTGTCCATGCCCGTGTAACCTTAGAACAGTGTTCTTAGCCATGGAGGAGCCCAGTTTCAGCCAATGCCATGGGTTTTCCTGGAGGTCTTGAACCATTTTCTTCATTTGAACGACGGGAACATAGAATTCCATCGAATCAAAACCGGCTCCGTCCAAATATTGGAGAGCAGGCAGCATCCAACTTGTCCGCATACCCAAAGCCCATACACTTTGTTGTCCATCACGCAAAGTGGTGTCAATAAACTCAATCTTTTCCGACATCTTATCCCTCTTCTTCTTTTTGGGTGATACGGCTCCGCGCGTGGAGATCTCAATGACCGGCATGAACGTCCATAACATAGCGTTCTCTTGCTAATTAAGCTCACCAACATTTACGCATCTCAGCCGATTTACCCGCTGATATTCAGGGTGCGAGCTCCTCATGATCGCTCCACCAATAATCCCGGCCAATCAGGTTCTACCCTCCTTTCAAGATGCCTCATACCATCCTCACTCCAATCCGTTCCAGCTCGCTACCGATACCGGCTCCACGCACGTCAACCCCTGCCTCCGGCATTACCTCCGCAAATGCTGCGCTCAAACCGCTTGTCCGGGGCAAAACCGTTGCGCCCACCGACATCCGTCCCCACGGCCGCCTTTGCATCAAGGCGCGACATTCCGACCCCGCCTTGAATTATATGAGTCACACTATTCCAGACCCGCTTTGACCGTTGGTGACTCATGACCCGCGGAGCAACGCTCTCACCCGGCCCTCACGAAAACTTCATACGTTCAAGTCAACCTTCTTCCCGTATTCAAAACATTGAGAATGAATTCTGATGGGCTCATCTGCGTTTCCACACTTGGCGCTTGTTTTCTTGACCATACAGTCTCCGGACGAGCCTGCACCATAAATAGGCTGTCCGGAAATTGCATGTCATGGTCTATCGCCCATTCAATGTCCATGGCCATACCGTAGAACTCCTCAATAGTCCCGCATATTCTGGCCACTTCAGTTAATTCATCTCTCGTCAGACTAGGTGCGCTTTTGTGCTCGGGACACAACTCCTGCTTTAGAACTTCTCCCGTGTTAGGATGCATCACGTGTTGGATGTCTTTACCTCCGATCTTCTCCTTCACTACCTCGTAAGTAAACTTGTCTACGAGACATTCATCCGGTGTCACTTCTCCGCTCACCAATGCCTCGCCCAAGCCCCAAGTTGCAGAAATTGCAATTTTGCTTGGATCACCCGTAATAGGATTGAGCGTAAACGCTACCCCCGATACCCTCGCATTTACCATCTTCTGAATCCCCACGCTTATGTAGACTTTGTCGTGCCGAAAGCCCTTTTTTTCGCGATAGGCTATGGCCCGTGGCTCAAACAGACTTGCCCAGCACTTCTTGACGTGCTTACTTACATTTCCAATACCTCTTATCCCAAGAAATGTGTCGTGCTGTCCCGCAAAACTTGCATCGGGCAGATCTTCGGCAGTCGCACTTGAACGTACGGCTACTAACGGTTCTGATAGCCCCGTCCGTTCTCCCAGCAGCGAGTAATATTGGTCTATTGCTTCTTCTATTGCTTTGGGCAAGTCTATTGATTCAAAAAGCGTACTAATCTCAAGGCCGGCTTTCTCTAATGAATTCATATCATTGCTGTCTATATCACTCAAGATTACCTTTATCTTGCCGGCCAAACCTCTCTTTTCAACCGTCTCTCTGTAAGCATCCGCCGTCAACGCAAAACCTGGAGGTACCCTAATGCCTCTTCGTGTCATTTCACCTAGGTTCGCGCATTTTCCTCCCACACTGGGAATGTCTTCTTTTGTGCAATCTTGAAACAGCCGGATATATCTATTTCTTTCCATCAAAGGCATCGACATAATTATGCACCTCCCGCCCTGCTGACTATTGTTACGATACCTCGATCGCCATCTACCCTTACCCTATCTCCCGACTTAATCGACTTTGTGGCAAAACCAGTGCCGACTACGGCAGGCGTTCCATATTCCCGGCAGACTATGGCGGCATGACTCATCATTCCGCCGATATCAGTGACGCAGGCACCCATTCTTGTAAATGCCGGTCCCCACGAAGGAGAGGTAAGCGCTGCCACAAGAATCTCCCCTTCCTTGAGTTTGTCAATTTCCTGATGATTAGCCAATACTCTAGCCGGCCCTTCTATTACACCGGGAGACCCCGTTATACCCTGTAGTTCCGTCATATCTTCAGGGTTTGTCTCAGACCCCTTAAGATAATTTTGCAGTAACTGCGTAGTAATCCCCCAGAGTGCAATAGTAAAAGGTTCGGTAATCTTTTCTATCGTTTTACCTAAGAATGGAGGCGCATCCCATTGTGAAAACCTTTGGAACGCTTCTTTGCGCCATTTGATTTCAGGTTTCCACATCCAAGATGCTACGGGCCTCGTTCTTGTTGCCCAAGCATTTGTAAGATCCTGAATAAGCATCGGAATCTCTTAACGGTGCAGGTAGTACAGATCTTTTGGATCTTCCAGCATCTCATATTGGCAAAAAAGCTCCGCCAGCTGGTTCAATTTCCTATATTGCCGTGGCTGATACTGGGCTTCTCCCCAGAACATGTGACTTTCGGCATGTTCGGAGATCCTTCTCGCTATTGGTATGAATCGATCGAACATCGCCTTGTCGTTTGGATCTTTGATGAAGGACCTGTATTTCTCTACAAGGGCATCGCTCTCGCTCTTTATTTTAGTAACGTCGTTTTCATGATATTCGCCGCGGGATATATTTTGAATATACTCTCTGAGAATAACGAGTGCCAGATTCCAGTCATCATTCCAACTTCTATCATCATGCATCATCACGCTGTAACCGGTTCCAACGTAGAAGTAGGGATCCCGAAACTTGTCTCGCTCACTCTGCCATTTTCGTCCCGCCTCCGTCTTCTCTAACCGAGCCTCTTCTTCAGCGTTCCCATCTCCAAATATTGCGTCCGCAACTCCAAGATCAATTGCCAACCGAGCGAGTTCCGCCAACTTCTTTTCAGCCAAAAAGGTATCGGCGCTGCTGCCCGACGCACACATTTGACCTATGGTTTTATCGGTGATATCCGGAAAAAGTTTCTTGCACAATTCGCTAAAAGTTACATAACCTGCAAGGCCAAGATTAAAGAATTCAAAGTGCTGCTCCCAGCACATATCAACGATTTTGAGCAAATCAAGGTACCCGGATCGCATTTCATGAGCAGGACTATATCCCAAACTGTTACGGATGTATGAGTCATCAACTATTTCAGGCAATTCAAACTTCAGTTCATCCATCTTTTTCGCGTTTGCATACTGCTTCTCCTTCCACAACGGCATGAGCTCGTCCCAATTATCCATATAAAAGTTCATTCTTTCGAGAACGACCTGAGCCTTCTTTTCTATCATCTCGGGATCTTTCTCTTCAAGAGAGCACAAATAAACCCATCCATACACAAGACGATGGTCCAACCCTGCAGCGGTCGGAAAACAGAGGACTCGTGTGCTTATCTGATTGAGACTGGGCCACCAGCAATCGTCGACTATCGTCTCAAAAGGTAAGAGCGGGCGAGATTGGTGAAGATTATCAATAAACCAGAATTGCGAATTCTCATATTCCTCCATTTCCCGGGACACGCCTTTAGGCACGAACTTGTAATAATAAGGATACATCCTCTCCCAGCCTTCTGTACCAGGTATGGTAGGAATTTCATGCGGATTCAAAAAAGTCTTGGTTGTCATAACGGTATCCTTTCTGTGCACTGTGATATGTAACTCAATACATGAGTTAACCCGTTGATTCAGAAAAGCTCTCTTCTTCACAACTCGTCTTTTTTGACGCTTTATATAACTCAGTAAATAAATCCACTGCCGTTTCTCCAAAGAAAGGATCATTTATATGAGCATCTACTTCAGCAACCTTAACCAACCTATTATTTATTCTCCCTTTCAGCTCATCACGAACTCTTTTCGGAACCGATGGATCGTGAAAGGGCATTCCCTCCTTGTCAAGCCTCGAAAATCCCTTTAGGGGCACCAGCATAATTGTTGGCCCTTTAGCTTTATTTACTCTTTCGATCATTAAGTCCAGAACCACGGACTTCTCTTCATCGTTTGTTGGGACCAGAGTGACCATAGGGTTATGAATTTCGAAATTGCGCTTCCTATACTCAGGCGGCATCGCATCAACGCCTCTGGACCAGGCAAAGAAATCTATAGCTCCCGCTGAAATGAGTTGGGGAATCCCTTTTTCACAACCCGCCGTGATCTTTTCTTCAGCCCCTCCAACGTCTCCTCCGCAAACCATGTTCACCAGTGTTGATTTTCAGATTATTCGGTCTTGATTTTCCTGATTATTTTGAACTGATGGTCGGACTTTCAGATTGTTTTGACCGAGCCACGCTTTGTGCGTGGCCCGATAGTATCAACCACAGATTTCCGTGGCGGCCCTTCGCACGTGTTCGGCGGTAACCGTCATGGACTGGTCGGAAGCGGCTGCGATGAGAGCGCCCCTGGCTAGGTTGTTCGCCGTTCTAAACAGACCGCCTGATCCCTGGTGGATCGCGGTGATTGCCGTATCGTCGAACAGGCTGTTCGTGACGCCGACAATCGAGAGATGGTGATTGAGATAGTCTTCCATGAGCGGTCTGTTTGCAGCCTCCAGGTGACTTCTGGCCACGACTCTTGAAGCCAAAGGCATGGACGTCTGATACTTGAGAGCAGCGATAAGGTTGTCTTTTCCGGCCAGGATGATAGGCAACCACGGTTTTGAGTCCTGCTCAAACTGGGCGATGGTGTGCATCTCGGCAAAGACCTCCAAACGCAGCAGCGATGCCTCATCGACGATGAGAACCGCCTTGAGTTTCTTGCCCATGACCAGATCTTGTATCTCCTTCTTGATAAGCCTGATCATAACGGCCCGTGAGCTTCTACCGATTGGATCAAGATTGGAAGGGGTTTCTCTTCTGGCAAGGAATGCAGGTTCTTTCGGCAGTCAAGAGTCGAGCGGTCAGGAGTTCTCCTTCGAACAGGCACTGGTTTCCGATAGGTCAGATCTTTCGCCACTGGGTACAGCTTGGCCTGAACGTGCTCGCTCTGCGGAGTTGTTGACTTGGTTCTACTCCTTCGTCACTCAGATGAACAGCGAACAGGCCGTCCCAGCCTGGCATAATCGAATAGGCTCTTGGCGGCTTTCCTGACATCATAATCGGAGCTCTGCAAAGATACTGCTGGAGGCACTCAGTTCATTCGAGCTCTGAAAGCTTCCCTTTTCAAGACGAAGAAGGTTCGGTAATCCGTGTCAAATTCGTCCTCGCTTGAACGCATGCCAGAGCCTTCGGCCTGTCTCGGAAAGCATCCACGTAGAAAATTTCACCGACATCTAGGGCCTGCAGGCATGCTTGATTCCCTTGATGGGTCTGATGATATGCGCCCAGCAGAATTGCACGGACGCCGATTGACGGGAACGCCTTATAGGCCGTAGCTACATGTCCTTTGAGCACAGAACTTCCCTTGTACTCATTGCCCAGGATCTCTTTGAGGACCTTTGCCCCCCGAGATGCGGTCTACATGGTAGTACGCTATGAGAGGCGTGACGACGAGCCTCAGAGCCAGCGCCTTCCATCCAGCTTGCTTTTTCCATCCGGTCTCGGTCGATTTGAGGACCGGCTTTTCGGCGAGCGACTGATTTGCGGAAATGATCATGGACGGGTGTCGAGGGATTGCGGAAGACACTCCTGATGGAGCTTCGCAGACTGATCCGAGCACAGGGATGTCTGATCCCGAAAATTGTCTTAGCGATTTCTCTGACAGCCTCGGCGAGTTACTCGGTGCAGACCACGTTAGATGGGCAAAGGCTTGCAGTGAGCCTGGGTCCGTGAGCGACGTTCCTTTGAAACCGGCCCAAGTTTCTCGGCTCCACACGAGCATCGGATGCAATGGACGCTGGATATTTCGGTGGTCTCCGGCTTGTGGCTCGTAGGAATATCCACGACGTGGATGAGGGCAATGCCGAGTGATTTTCCGGCTGTCATGGTCCACATGATGCGGAGTCAGGACTTCCCGCACTGTTGTCGGTGTACGATCTTTCAGGAAACACTGAGGTGGACCACTTCTTTGGCTTGTTCGGTGGGTATCAAAATCCCTGAACTTCCCTTTGTGGCCGGGTTGAAAAGTACACCTCGCGCTTCCTAGCACAATTCATCGGACGTCGAGCTCCTGGGTACTTGGCACCAGTGTCCAGGTCGGATGAGGGAGGTTTCGAGGACCCGGAGGAGTCTGTCGATGAGGGCGTACCTTGCGTTGATCTGCAACCTGCAAACGAAGTTCGTCGATCGTCTCGCTCATCCGCAAAAGGATTTCGACGATAGTTTCAGGATCACCGTGAGCATATGGCAATGAGCTTCTTCTCCTCGTCATTTTACGGAAGTGTCAAAAACGCATCGACAAATATCTTGTCGAATAGCACGGCCTACGACCATCCATACGTATCCGCGATATCGCGCGACCTACAGCACATGCTCGGAAAAATCCAAACACTGCGGATTCGAGCCAAACCGGGGGGATCGCGAGTTGAACGCTATACTCCGAGTTTTCTTGCCCATGACCAGATCTTGTATCTCCTTCTTGAGTAAGCCTCGATGCATAAGTCGGCCTCCATGAGGTATCTGGATTTGTCGATATTCACCACGTATCGGCAAGAACCAGTCCGGTAAAACTCGCCAGGATGGTAGCCGAACAGGCAGTGATATAATAGGTCGATATGTCCGTTATGGGTGGAGCTTGGCCTGACACGTGATCCGGAGCGCAGTCGACTTGCTACGACCCTATCTCACCAGGTGACCAGCGCAACGGCCCCCAGCCTGAGCATCCGCCATAATCGAAACGCTTCTTGGGGGCTCGTATATCCTCGGCCTCAAAGATCTCTTTAGGGCTCATGATCGCTTGAGAAACCCTCTTTTCGGTTGCCGAAGATCCTTCGGTAATTCTCAGCTCATTGCCGTCCTTCTCTGGTCCCATAGAAAGCCGTCTCGGTGTAGGTGCCGGAGCATCCAACCCACTCACCTGCACGATTGTTGTCGTCCTGTCTCTTTCTGGCGCGGCAGTTCAGGCTCGACCTGGACGGGAACCAGGAATCCGTAGCACTGTCCTTTGAACAGGGATCGTTCCATGGTCAAAGTCATCCGGGTCCCGACGTTGATCAACAGACAAGGTCCACCTGTTTTTTTTGAGCCTATCAAGTTCCACCTTGAGCCGTCCTATCTGCTGATCCAGCTCAGGCTACCAGCTCATTCGTGTCTGTTGGCCACTCCTTTCCCGAGCCGACCTTGCGGAGAATGATCCTTGAGGTTGTCGGGGATCTCTGCCAGAAGGCACTCCATCTTCGAGGTGAAACGGGCAAAGGGAGTCTGTCCCGTAGATGAATGTTTTCTCTGATGATAGATCTCGGCCAGCTCACAGAGCAAAGGCTTGATTCGATGTCCGTGATGCGACGTTCCTTTGAAACTCGCGCCTAAAAACTCGGCCCATCACGGTACTTTCGAATACGCTCGATCTTTCAAGCCTTTCCTTGTGGCTTGTAGGGCCGGTGTGGATACACCTGCCAAGTGTAGCCGCTACATGCTCAACATGATGGGAGCGGAATGCCCACCGTTGTCGGTGTAGATCTTTCTGGGATAGACCCCGCGTCAAAAGGGCTCCTTCCAAAGCAACAAGGAACGATTTTACCGACTCCGAAAGAAAGAATTCTCCGTGCGGAACAAGCCGTGAATGATCGTCCATGAACGCGATGAGGTAAGTCTTCCTGTGCTTGCCGTTCTCTTCCACCCGAGGTCCGTGCATACAGTCCACCTGCCACAGGTCATTGGGCAGTTCCGCTTCAAACTTTCTCCGGTCTTCCGGAACGACTCGGGTCAATTCCATAAGGTCATGCCGGTGCAGAAAGCGATAGACCGTCGTGGGACTCAAGCTCCCCCCCGGAGACACCAGCTTTCGCTTATTCATCTCTGCGATGAGCCGAGGAACCGTGGCTTTCGGAAACTCTTTTCTCAATCCGATCAAAGCCAGAGACGTCTCCTCGTCCATCGCCCGGCTCTTTCCCTGATCGGATCGGTCTTGAGTACCTAATGATTCGAGCTTACCGCCGGAATCTCTGTACAGTTTGATCCAACGCAGGATGGTGCTTCGTGAGATGTGCGTCTTGTCGGAGAAGGGAATCACCCACTTACGGCCGCACTTTTCCCGAATCAACCTCTCTTGCTCTCCGGGCTCAAGCTCCATGTGACCCACCAGGTCATGGATGACCCCGAATCGAAAGGTCGCTATCTGTTGTCTCTTGTCATCGTCCACCGATACACCTCCAATTTTCGTGTTTCCCGCCTCTTAGTCCAGGACGACGATCTTGGGAACGACACTCTTAGGTAGGCTGTCTCGGAGACGATCGGGAGCCCGGTTTAGATGGGCCGGGAAACTGGAATAATCCCCTTCTCAATCAAACGGTCAAACCCCGCTATCGGTCCATCCTTCCATGCGACTCCCCAATAGGCTTGAATCTTGCGACGAAGAGACCTAAGCCAATGCCCCTGTCGAGTCCGGGACGATCCCGGAGGCCACCTGCCGGTCTTCAACCGAAAGGCGAGAGAAGATCGGATGGTCTGTATGGGAGCCTGGAATCTCTCGAAGTACCCATCGGGTTTTTGCTTCATTACACATCCACATTCGGGACAGCGCCAACGGCGAAGCATTACCTGATGCACAAAGCCATCGAACAGAACCCCGACGAATCCGTGACCCCAGACTCGATTACCATGACACCGAGGACAGGAATCCGGCCTGGGCCAAGGGAAGTCTCGACCCATCTCCACAATCATCTTGATGGAAACACTGAGAGGAAGTATCATCGGAACACCTTTTTGAGGGCCTCCGGGCCCGTACGTACCAGGGCGGTAGCTCGCACAAGCCACCGCCCTTCTCATCCGGTCCAAATATTCCGACAATCCTACCCGTTAGGTCAACCCATTCTGAAAATTTCATCCAATTTCAGACCACGCAGTGTGGCTTACTACACCAGCTCGAAAACACATAAGTCCAGCATTCCATCAACAAATCCTTCTTTTATAAGTTTCTCCGCAGAATTTGCTCCAATAGAATGGAAAACAATTCCTTCAAACCCTTTTTCATTGAGCAGGTCTACACAATACTCAACTATCCTATGCCCTCCCAGGCCGGTAACGCCTATGATTGGTTCTTTCTTAATTGTTTTCCCCTCTCCTTCAATAATGCCGCATAGGGCATCGACTCCTCTTTTTATGGTCAATTTGGTTATTGTATTAAGGCCTCTTAGGTCGGCAATTGTCTGCATAAGCATTTGATCGATGCTGCCTGAACCGAAGGGAATCAAAGGCGTAAAAGCTACAGTCGATAACATTACCTTTGGAATGTTAAATGGAATGTCTTTCATGACGGTCAAGCCCACGGAAGTCCCCATTGAGCCGCCTATGCAAAGCAGTGCCTGCATTTTACCTTCAGTTAACAACCGCTGAGCAACAGCGCATGCTCCTTTGATCATTAAGGCTATTGTCTCGCCCTCCCCGGCTGCGTCAACGCGCTTACCGTCCCGAATTTCTTCCATGGTAAGTCCAATGCTGCGCGCAACCGCTTCGTTATCTATATCGGCATCCGATGAATAGGGGCCGTCAAATACTCCGGCGTCGATAAGTATCGGAATGTGTCCCCTTTTCGAAACGAGATCTCTTATATATCTCCCTTCTTCCCCTTTCGTATCCAACGTAGCGACAATCGCTATATGCCTTCTCTGCATTCCTCACCTCCCTCAAATCAGGAAGCAGACAATTCTGAGGTAACGTTTCGAGAAAACGATTGTCTTCTCCGGGCGGGAACTTTGCCTGCCATACCTCTGAACCGACCTGCTCTCTTCAATTGTATGGATGCTCATGCACCGCGTATCGCAGAGCGTCCGGTACTGAATTTTTGTAAACGTTCACCGCGTCATCGCGCTCGTTTGAACAAGAAAATCTAACCACAAGGGCACCAAGACACTAAGGATTTGGGAGACGGGGTACACGGCAGCGTTCTTGACTCATGGCGCTTCCTGATCGAAATGCAGTCTCAAACCAGACCTCATGAAAACGGTGCCCGGACTCGTCATGTACACCACAAACCCTGCACTGCTCTTTTCCCAGCGGTCTTCCTTGGTGCCTTTGTGTCTATCGAGGTAGGACGGCGGGTTACCCGCACCGCCCCCTCACAGATCCCGGCGTGCGGTTTTCCCGCACCGGGCTCTTCGCGACCGCTCACTCCCGCATCGAGACGGGGCTCAGAACAAGCTGGTCTGGCGGAGCACTGGGCGTTCCGTAATCCGGGGACGCTCTACCTTGAAGTACCGGAGCATGGCAGTGAAGCCCTCCCAACGGTAGCTCCGGCGCTGGCTGCGCCTGTTCAGCCACTTGAAGAGGAGACGCATGGACTGATTGAAGAACGTCCGTAAGCTCGCAAAGTTCCCGATGACCCCATAGTAGTTCCAGTAGCCACGATACTTGGCGTTCAGGGTGGCGAGCAACGTCCGCATCCGGCGGTGACGCTCCCGGCGAATCCATGCGGTGAAGTTGGCTAAGGATGCCCGAAGTTTCTTGCGCGAAGTCCGACGGCTGACCGTGCGGCCACCGGTGCGGGTCTTGCGCCAGCGAAACTCAAAGCCGAGAAACTCAAAGGTCCCATTGCCCTCCAGATCATACTGAGAAAAGCGCAGGATGCGAGTCTTGTCCCCAGCAACTGTCAGCCCAAATTTGGACAGCCTCTGTCCGAGCTGTGCGTAGAATCGCTCAGCATCGGCTCGTGCCTGAAATGCACAGACAAAATCATCCGCAAAACGAATGATCATCGCACTGCCTCGACATGAAGGGTTGACCTTGACGGAAAACCACAGGTCCAGGGCATAGTGCAGGTAGATGTTGGCCAGGACGGGAGAGACAATCCCTCCCTGCGGTGTGCCCGTTACCGGGTGCACTACCTGACCGTCGGTCTCCAGAATGCCTGCCTTGAGCCATTTACCGATCAAGCGGAGAAACGGTTTATCATCAATGCGCTCCTCAAGCATCCGCATCAACCAGTTGTGATCGATGTGGTCGAAGAACCCTTGGATGTCCGCCTCGACAACCCAACCGTATCTCCCGAATCGCAGATCTCGTGTAAGGTCTCGTACTGCGTCCGATGGACTGCGCACAGGCCGATACCCATAACTGAATCCGAGAAAGTCCTGCTCGTAAATGGCCTCCAGAATCTTGGCCACTGCAAGCTGCACGAGCTTGTCCTCAGTGGCTGGGATTCCCAGAGGGCGAAGCTTCCCATTAAGCTTGGGAATGTAACGCCTGCGAACCAACTTGGCATGGTACCGCTTCCGTTTCAGTCGCTCCACAAGGTCATGGACGTTGGAGTCCAGGTCTGTCCCATACTCGCGGTATTTGACCCTATCTACGCCTGGTGCCGCATCCTTTCGGAGGTATTGCCAACACCATTTGAGATTTGCCTCATTGAGCATCCCATACAGATTGCGGAATCGGTGCCGCTTGTGGCTTGCCGCTCGATTTGCTATTCCCCACAGTGAGGTTTGCACGAAGTGTTCCAGCCTTTCATATCCGGTTCGTGTTCCCTTTGCAGGCTACGCGGTCGCGTCGCCCCCTTCCCCGTGATGGCATTGCCCTGCGCGGGTATTATGAGGCGATCTGACTCCTCCCGGCCCATCGGGTGCCCTCCTTTTTCGTTGGTACACCCTACCCTCTTGCGAGGGAGACCAGGGGGCCTCCCAGGTTCCTGACATCTCTGTTCCTGCGTGCCACGCTCTAAGACCCCGACAGGCCCTCCAGGATCTCACCATGTCGATCCCTTTGTGTTGGCTTCCGGACCACCAACGCCGTCGCCACCTGCTTTACTATCCTTACGAGGCTGAATTGCTTTAGGGAGATGCGGCCTCCCTTGCGGCCCACAGGATTCTCTGTGTACGCTTCGGACATTTCGTTCGTTTGCCCTACATTGCATCCTCCTAATGTCCGCAACACTCGATACGGGCGGCTGGTTAGACCTTACCCGACGGGGACTTGCACCCCGCAAGAAGATGCCAAGCTTTGCCTGGCGCACTGGTGGTTCATTCTCTTTTTCTTCGCGGTGAACGCTTACGAATTTTTAGCCTCTCAGCAAGATGTGTCCCGAGAATCGCGTGGCCCCGGCCGGTTCTTCCGGTTCATCCTTTGCTGGGGAACGGCTCGAAGTACTTCTCCCTTTGAGTTCGGCCGGGGCTCCTTTTGAACTGGTTACCACCGTCTCTTGGCTTCTCCGGATGCCGAGGATCACACGGCCGCCCGGCAATGTTGCCTGCACCTGAAAGGCCCTTTGTCCCTGCAGATCCGGCTTTAGGAAATCAACCGGCCGTATTATTTCCTTTTTTTGCGGTTTTCCTGAAGATGAGCCGCTTTTGCAGCATGGTCGGGTTCTCCGGGTAGGTTGCATCGAGAGCCAAACGGAATCCTCGCTCTTTCAGTTCGTCGATTAATCCAGTGGTAAACTCTTAATTGGTAACCGCCGAGATGGACAATACACGGTTCAACTGCAGGAGAGTCGGCTATCTGAAAGTATCCCGCGGACGAAAAGAGAGACAATCGCCCGTCATCCACATCGCCTCTGGGACATACGATTCCTAGACAACCGCTCACCGAAGCCGTCTGCCCATACACGTGACTACCGGCAGACTTGAACGGTTCCGGAAGATAAGGCTCGCTTTTGGCCGGCCTGGTTACCACGGCAAGACTTTTGGCGCTGCAACGAGCGGCCGTGGGCCCGAATGGAACAGGGCTCCCCGGCGGCATGCAGGAGCCTTCACCGGGTGAGACTGTTTTGCCTAAAGCGGCATTACTCATAAATACGATATCGCAGCGTTTCATCTTATCCTTTTTGCAGCCGCCGTCTTCTCTCTCTCTTACCGTGCCAAGACCTCTCATTGGCTCATTGTAATAATCCTTTGATAAACCGTGCAAACACTCCCACATGGTCATGTAGGATTCGCTCTATTTCCTCACAATAGCTAACTTCGTATTCATCATCCATGTCCCACTCGCCTGTGACCTGATCCATGTGCGGCAGTCTAAAGGGATCTCCTATGTCTGAAGACGCCGAACGGTCCCCGAGGAGGAACGGCCTAAAAGCGGCCACTCTGTCCGCAGCCTGCGGCCTGGTGGTCAGTATCTCCGCCTGTACCGAGTGATCCATGGCAACGATCAGATCGGCCTGATCCAACAGTTCGTCGTCCAGTGCCCGGGACCGGTATGAAGAAACGTCGAATCCTCTCCGAGCAAGAAACCGGATGACCGCAGGACCTGGTAACTTGCCGTAGTAAGGAATCCTGAAAAACAATCCGTTACCGGCTGCCCATTTCAAATATGCCTGAGGCATGATTCCTGCGGAGGCAATCTCGACCCTTTCAACCAGTTCCGGAAAGCCTGTGTTGAACTCGCTCCTTAGTAGCTTTTCGGCCACCACGCTTCTCCCCCGATTCGCCGCACAGACAAAGAGAATAGAAATTCGCTTCTTTCTCCCAGGTTCCATCGCCTACCCCCGAACAGAGAGATCAATAGATACACACAAGACGACCGTGGTCCGCATCTCGGCGGCCTGAAAAACAAAACGCGATACTCTTTCGGCTGTTTCCTCGCAAAGGCGAAAATCGCATGTCGGTGAAGAAAAACATGGTTTGATGCTCTCCTGCACGCTGCAAGGACCTGTGAATCGACTTCGTCAAGTCGCTGAATGGAATGAACGTGTCCCGTGCGACCTACGAGGGGAAGCAATAGCAATTACCATGCCAAGACATCCGCCTTGTATAACCGCCGATTTTCACTAGTGCAATTAAGGCATCCTCTCGAAAGCGGGCAGCGCTTTTTTTGCAGTTTTGCACATACGCCCGGCCTCGTCGCAGCGTATCCCTTATTATTACGTCTAGTACCAGGTCACACGGTCGATTTGCAGATCTGCAAGACCTTGCATTTATGCCTGTGTCTGCTTGTATCTTCGTATCTTCCTGGTTATCGTCGCCGGGTCCACTTTCAAATGCTTCGACGCCTTATGCATGTTGCCGTATCTACGGATGGCCTGCTGGATAAGCCGAAATTCAAACTCAAGGACAGCCGTCTTCAAAGAGACATTGCCAAGATCGGAAGGAAATGTGCTCCCGGAACGTATGTGAGAGGGCAGATCGTCCACCGTAATCTCTTCGTCTTGCGTGAGCACTACGAGGCGTTCAATCAGGTTGTTGAGTTCCCTGACGTTACCACTCCATTGATAATTCGACAAATCTTCAACGACTCCTCTTGAGAGCCATTTATGCCTGTTGTATTTTGAGCAATATTTCTTTAAGTAGTAGTTTATCAGCGGCAGTATATCGTCCCTTCTCTCCCTGAGCGGAGGAATATAGATGGAAACGACGTTCAACCTAAAGAACAGGTCTTCCCGAAACGTATGACCTTCCACCATCTCCTGCAGATCTCTATTTGTTGCGGCAATAATGCGGGTGTTGATTTTCTTCGATGTCACACTTCCAATGGGCATTATTTCCAGGTCTTGTACTGCGCTCAAAAGTTTCGGCTGCAGCCTCAGGGGCAGGGAGTCTATTTCGTTAAGGAATATCGTGCCGGCTTCAGCCATTTCAAATAATCCCTTTTTTCCGGTCTGGCTGGCGCCGGTAAACGCCCCCCGCTCATACCCGAATAATTCGGATTCCAAGAGGTTTTCCGGAATCGCGCCGCAGTTAATAGTCACCAGTATTCCCTTATCGCTTCTATTGTTATGATTATGGATCATTTTGGCAACAACGTCCTTGCCGACGCCGGTTTCGCCCAGAAGCAACACGGGCACGTCTAGAGGCGATACCCTGAGGGCCAATTCCATCACATCTCTCATAGGTTTTGAGACTGCTATAATGTTGTCCATCCTTTGCTGGTCCACACGTATTTTTTCCAATTCCGACTGATATTCCTTCATCAGCTTCTTAGATCTAATCAATTTCCTGTTAAGTTTGTTCAGATCGGTCATGTCCCTCACGTTTGTGACTATCATGCTGATTATACCGTCGTCGTCAAATATGGGGTTACTTGTGGCAAGGATGTCCTTGCCGCTCTTTAGGCGCGCGCGAACGCTTATACTTCTACGCTCTTGTAATGCCAACAACGTGGAGGACTTGGATGTCACCCTCTCTCTTTCTAGTTGCGCATGGCTTCTCTCCATTACTTCCTCAGGCCTCAAGCCCGTTATCTTTTCCCATGAAGAGTTAACCCTGAGCGTGACCCCATCCCCATCTGAAATAATCAGTCCGTCGTAAGAGGAGTCGATGATGGCATCCAGCTTTTTGACCAACTCTTTGTGCGAAGATAGCTCCATCGAAATTTTTTCGAGCTCGGAAATGTCTTGGAACATGCTGACCACGCCGGCGACACTGTTTTCCAAAAGGATCGGAGTTCTATTCGCTATGACGGTGAGATTGTTGGCCACGGTCTTGCTGCCTATTTGCGGAACCCCGGTCTTCAAAATCGTACGGAATGCGGACCAACTATTGGGGAGCAGTTCCTTGATATGTCTACCTAACACTTCGGCTCATCCGGTATTTGCGTACGTACAGTTGAAAAGTAAAGGCAGACATGCTTGATCTTTCTTGGTTTTGAAAGAGACTGAGAAGGAGATGCAAGCATGTCCACAAGCCTACTGTACCACGCACTCAACATCGTGGGCTACCGGTATCGGAAGACTGAGTACGTTGGAAGGGAGATCATTTTCACCATCGACCAAGACCCGAAGACTTTTCGATGTTCGTGTTGCGGTTCCCCGAACGTGACAAAGCGCGGTGGCATCTGGAGGAGGTTCATGGCCCCTGGATTCGCCTTGAAGCGGATCGTCATAAAGCTTGAGGTCAAGCGGGTCGAGTGTCATGTGTGCAACAAGGTACGGCAGGTCAAAGTCGGCTTTGCCGAGGAGAATAGGCGTTTCATCAGGCAGTTTGAGCGGTGCGTCTTGGACTTGTCCGGCCACATGACCATCCAGGATGTGGCTGATCATTTCGGGGTGAGTTGGGATGTAGTCAAGGATATTCAAAAGCGGTACCTCAAGCGCAAGTTTTCTCGTCCCCCGCTCAAGGATCTCAGACGAATTGCAATCGACGAGATTTACGTAGGCAAGAAACGGAAATTCCTGACTATTGTGCTGGATCTGGAGACCGGAGCCGCGGTCTTCGTCGGTGAAGGCAAAAGCGCAGCCGCTTTGGATCCTTTCTGGAAACGACTCAAGAGAGCCAGGAAGAGGATAGAAGCCGTAGCCATCGATATGTCCAAGGCTTACATCCAAGCGGTGAGGACTCATCTTCCCAAGGCGATCCTGGTTTTCGATCACTTTCATGTCATCAAGCTCTTCAACGAGAAACTCACGGTCTTGCGGCGTGAACTGTATCGGGAAATCACCGACCTGATTCAGAAGGAGGTGTTGAAGGGCATTCGCTGGCTCCTGTTGAAAAATCCGGAAAATCTCAACGATAAGCGAAACGAACGCGAACGCTTGGAGGAGGCGCTGCGTTTGAATGAACCGCTGGCATGTGCCTACTACCTCAAAGAGGATCTCCGACAGATCTGGAATCAGCCCGACAAGGCTACCGCAGAATCTGTCCTCGAAGATTGGATTCGTCGTGCCGAGGCGTCAGGGATCCGAATAGTGAAGAAGTTCGCCCAAACCCTGACCGAATACCGGGCCGGGATTCTGGCATATTATCACCATCCAATCTCAACCGGACCCTTGGAAGCCACGAACAACAAAATCAAGACACTGCAGAGGCAGGCCTACGGTTTTCGAGATCAGGCATTCTTCACACTCAAAATATATGCCATACACCTGGCCACGTACGCACTTGTCGGATGAGCCAACACTTCTTCTTTATCGATATTCAAGATCTTGCTTGCCATCGTATTAAAAATGATGATTTCCCCCCGGCGGTTGATGGCCAAAATCCCATTATGTGCAGCATCGATGACTGCCTGACAATAGCGTACGTCTAAAACGGCTTTGCCGGATTTCATGATTGACCTCCATGGAGCCTGTGCGGAGCTTTGGATTGAGCGCCGTGTCAACAGAAACAGGGCTGTCGGCAAGCCGTACGTTCAGACGGCACCGGCGGGTTTTCCGGTCATTCCGGATATGATGACGGCTTCCCTCCCGGAGCCGGCGTTGAAACCTGCAGTTCAGAGCCATGTGGAAGAGTGCATGGGCCTCCGGCCCGCTGTTCGGTGCCCGACATGACTGGGCGGAAAAGCCCGGTTGTTCGCTGACTTTTCGTTATCCGGATGCAGATCGTGGTCCGGGTCGGTTTCGGGACGGCGCACCAGCCGCGGTTGCGTATGTGGTTTGCATTTTACGGCTTGTGTCGTTTTCCTCTCCCTCATACAGGACTTGCCGAGCCGTCAACGACGTTACCCACGAACGGGTAGATTTCAACCTCAACCGCCGGTCCGGTTTTCGAGATCCGTCAGACACGCTCGGGAAGGGAACAAACTCAGCCGGGACTCCATCATCCCTCCCTTCCACCTCCCTGACAGCATCTGGTCCAGCAATTCAGCGACAAAGTTCGCAAATCTTGGCTCATTTATATGCGAGTCACAGAGTAGGACATCAAGATTCGACTTGTTTGCATCTATTCTGCCGGCCAGCCCGGAGAGAAAGTATCGGCACCGGAGGGACCAATCGGCCCGATCAGGGTCAGGCAGCCACAGCGGACCAGGTCCCGGACCTGCCCAACCGAGACTCAAATTGGGTTCGGATATCTCGTAAGCTCCGGAACCGCGCAGCGGAACGCAAAGCGCAGTCGGGCCTATTGCAAGGTTGAGTTTCTCGGCAATGTGCCGGCCGATCAGGTAGGCCTCGTCTGTCGTCGTACCCACTACCGTCACGGTTGGATTGTGAATGTGGATCACGCGGCCCCTGACTTCCAGCGCCTCCTCCTCTTCGAGTTTCTTCGGAACCGTATTTCTCGGACCAAAGTCGATCAATTCCAGGCCTCCGGTAGAAAGGACTTGTGGGGTACCCCTCAGAGCAGCGGCGGTCAGTCGGTCGGGGCCGGCGTCCAACACGCCCCCAAGCAGGTGGTCTGTAATTTCATGAGTTGTTAGATCGAGCAGACCGATTACAAAGCCTTCGGTGACCAGTTCCTCCATTGAGCGTCCGCCACTGCCGACAGCGTGATTAATCATCACCTCATAGTCCTTTTTTTCAAAGAACTTGGCCGCCTGCATGACTCCAGGAGTGGTCACTCCGAGCATAGTGCACCCAATTAACGGTTTTTGCTCGGTTTCAGGAAATTGGATCGCCGAGGACATGCCTACGATCCCGGCAGCTGCATAATTAAGTATCTTTCGGGTCACGGTGTTGAGACCCACCTCACATATGGGATAAAGCATGGCAATGTCACGCGTGCCCACATAGCATCCGATATCGCCTGACGTCATAGTTGAGAGCATGAGCTTGGGAACCCCGATGGGCAACTTCTGCATAATGCGAGTAGCCATACTTGTACACAAAGATCCCCCGTAGGCCATCATGCCATCCAGTCCACCCTGACTAAGGAGTTCAACAACCAGTTCGATCGCCCCCTCCACAATGATGTCGGATGCTTTGGCCCTGTCGAGGGTCACAATTTCATCAGAAGTTCTACCCACCTTGCGCAATACATCGCTGACGCATAGATCAGCCCATCCGACCTCTTTCCCCACGCTGAGCTCTAAGATTCGCGGTTCACCGCCCATTACTTCAACGCGGTCCGCTAGAAATCGGATTTCATTTCCTTTAGTATCCAGGATGCCTGCAACTAAGATTTTCGGCTTGCCGGTCAAGAATAACCTTTCGCAAATCACGTCAAGTCCGAATGGACAAGCTGATGTCTGTCGGCTTCGGCGAGTTATTCTGTTCGATACCTTACTAATTATCACGAAAGGGGCCGACATGGCAAGAAACGTGTGCCGTAGGGAAGAGTGAAGCTCCGCGCAGGCAAAAACGAAAAGAGCCTGATTTTAAGCGACCATTTTTGCCATTTGCACTATCTGTACATCAATCCTTGACATGTCTCCGGCTTCTTGACTATCATGGTACTCAAGGGCGGTCTGGATGCCGGAAGCCGATCCACAGGGGAGACACGAGATCTCGGGTTATCGGTTGAACGGCTTGAAACGGGATTATACACGTCTATTACCGTTCTAAAGTGTTTCGTTTAGGTGAGGAGACGGGTGCTGCGCGAATCGGTTATTATTCGATATCACGCGGCTTGTTGAATCTCGTGCTCATGTTCCCGATTGATCTCAGTGTGAGTGTAGTTGGCATAGCGTCTTTTCTTTTCGCTGTCGGTTCTGAAATCCCAGAATTCTTCCCAAAGTTCGTCGATGAAGACGCCTCTGAGGCGAACCATCGCTTCAGCTCCGTCTACGGACCATGCCATGCCTGCGCCTTCCATTCGGTCCTTGATGAGATTGCCGCACGTAGACTCAATGATGCCCGAAGCTATGGGGAGTCCTCGTGCCAGATACTTATCATAGGCCATGCGCCGTCGATTGTTCTTGAAGTATCCAAGCACCTTGTGTTCAAGATCGTGAGCAGCGGCCTCGGAAAGGCGCCCATCTTGCGTCAACGTCGTGAACTCCTCGATCACCCAATCCAAATGTCCTTCAAGCAAGGCCTCTCCAGTTGCCCGGACGTATTCCTTTTCGGCACGGCTGCCGGGCTTGTAGAGCAACTGTGCGGTGAGCCGGAGTCTGTCTACCACGTGGGTGAAATCCAGGATCTCGGTCCAGCCGGGGAAGTGCTTTGCTGAGAGCTTCCACAGTATTTTCTCGCCATCCATGAGAACCACCTTCTCCTCGGTGCTCTCATGAATGCGTGGTTTGACCGCCTGGTCGCATTTGCCAAACAGATAGGACTTCGATTCGGTAAGCGACGCGATCGTCCTTCGATGGCAGGGTTTGCGATGCTTGCTCTTGTTCCGGGTGCGCCTTTCAGGAGGTTCGACGAAGGTGTCCATGATCTCTTTGGGTGTACGATCATACGGGTCGGTGCTGTAGCCTCGTGTCACGCACGCGGACCGCTTCTTGCCGGGGTTATCTTTCGTACGCACAGCGTCCGGATTCCGGTGCTTGGGGCACATGCGAATCCCCTTGCCGTCAGCCGACTGAACGAGTATAGATCCTTCCTCTTCAACAGCGGGAGGCTCAAGCGAATCAACGAATTGACCAACCGTATCGCTGGTGGACAGATTAATCCTCTGAACGGCTCGGTGAGGTATCTCAAGGCCCAAGATTTTCTTCACCCACCGCACGGTGTAACCAAAAGTCGTCTGCACGGCTTGATCGGCAAGCCAGTCCTGAAGGAGATACGAATACTTTGTGGCAGGAAGATTCAGATGCGCATCCAGCGGAAAGATCCCTTTTGCCCCTGGTCTCCCATAGTGCGCCCTCTCGATTAAAATCTGTCCAAATATCGACAGGTATTGCCTCGATGAGCACTTACGATACTGATAGACACGGCCGTCCCCATCCAGGACCGTCGGTCTAAGATCCCCATCTCCAACAGAGGCAACGAACAACTCAAGCAGGGTCCGTCCCAAGCTGAGAAGTCGCCGAAAGATACCGTGCTCCGCATCGTGAATCTCCAAGTCCCGCGATCTATCCGTCACATATTCCAGAAGTTCGTTGAATTCTTGCCCTGCTTGCATTAGTTTCTTCTCCATCCGAGGCCTCCTATAGCTTTGTTGGTTGTCAGCACACCTATCAAAGCACAAAGGGCCTCGGAGTACAACTAATATTATCAACTCCTTAGCAAAAACCAAAATGCGCGGCACCCTGAGGAGACTCGCTTTTGTACTCTCACATGGGGCATAACCGACTACCGCGCGAGGTGTATGGTTTTGGAAATCGTACCGTTTCAGGAAATTCTTCACTCCCGCACCGTGTAGATGAGCGGGGCGATTCGAGTCGTTCAGGGGAGGCACGGAACGTATATACGAATCATCGTTACAGCAAAGAGAAAGTGGGAGAGCGGCTGAAATGTTGCTGCGAGGCAACGTTGTGTTGAAAGCTGATGGTGCGGACAACACGCGGCCGGCCAAGTTCGTCGCCGTTAACGTAACGGGCATGTTGGGGTAATATGCAAGAGCTTCAGTCGGTTAGCCTGACCCGATGCGGCGGAGCTTTATCTTGCCGTTCGTTTCACCGGCTTCGGTGGCCGAGCTGCGGAAGAACTCACCGAGAGCCCAACAGCCATTAGTGGGTCGGGGAACAGGATGAATACATCGACCCGCACAAATGTGGGGTCAGGTCTTTCATCTTGAATCCGCTAACGATTACCTTCATGATGATCCGGTGCGATCACCCTGAAGCAGGACGGTTCAGCGGGGAAAGGAAGACTCAAGAAACAAGACCTGACCATCTTTGTGCGTCTCAGGGGGAGACATATGAAACGCTCGTCCAACCTGCACGAACATCCTCTCGGATCACTGATCCCAATTATCTTCCGATCATTGGTGCTTATCGCCGCAATCTCGGCAATGGGCCATGTTACGGTTGAAGCGAAACAGCTTCAGGGAGCGGAAGTTCCATCCCCTGCCGACAGGAAAACCAGAGAATGTCCAACGCTCGAATTGGACGTGCTTATAGGCATCTTTGAGGCGTTTGAAGGCCGCTTATCGTGGTGCCTAAGTTGGCACAATAGTGTTATGAAATGGCTGAGAGGAGTACAGGGCAGGCTGAAAGAGCTACGTGCCCGGGTAAAGCGTCTGAAGAGACCAACTGAAGATGATTGGCGTGACAGGGTGCCCTATCCTCCGGATTATCATCCGTAAGAAGCCAACTGATTGTTCAATGGAGAATCTTACTATGAGAGAAGACCGCAAGAACGACCGTATTGATCACGGTCATCCACCGGCACGATACAAAGAGTTGTCCGGTGGTGAAATCCTCTTCATGCGATGCGGGATGCTGGTCTTCGCGTTCGTTTTCTTCTGCTTGGGACTCTGCTTCTTGTATCCGCTCGTCTTTGGAAAGTTCAGAGTTCCTCCCTCAGTCGATCCCGTTTTATTCCTGGCGTTGCTTGGTGAAACTCTTGTTTGTTTAGTCGCTTTCCCTCTGCTCACAGGAACGATCCTGTGCTGGTACTCCCTGAGATGGCCGAAACTACCCCATCGACGGGAACCGCAGATTATTTCCCCGTCTTCACGCAGCTTTATTGCTCCACAGTGGCTCCACATCAACCCGTATGCCATCATCAGCTTCGTTGTGGGAGTCGTGTACATCTGGTTTGGATGTGGACTCCTCATCTTTCTCATCCCCACCACTTGGTATCAGAGTCTCGTACCTGATTTGAATCACCCGGAATCCGTTACCGTATTTGTGTTTCTTGTAATCACAGCCGGCCTGCGACGCTGCATCCTTGCCGTGAAGAGGGGCCGGTATGGTGCGGGAACCTACGAGGCGGTAACGTACTCAAACTATCTGTCCCTGTGGCGGCTCGCGGTAATGAGTCTCATTACCTGCGGGTTCCATCACCTTTGGTGGTTTGAAGAAGTTGCGGAGAGTTTGAAGAAATTTCTACCGTTGGAACTGCCGAAGGATCGGTGGCCGGGCGGACTGATCCTACCCGTTTACAACTCGCTCCTCGTCTACCGATTGTTCCGACATGTTAACCGCGCAGCCGATCGGGCCGGCGTCAAGAGCGGCCCTTCACCGCTCTTGTTGACCGGTTGGTACACGCTGATATACGGCTCCGTGATCTACGTCGTGGTCTTCCAACTGCACAGCCCGGTGTGGACCATTGCGGTTTATGTATCGGCGATTGTGGTTGCAGGCACGTGCCTGCTCGCGGTTGTTCAGAATACCCTGAACACCATCTGGTTGAAGGTGCGGAAGGATCTCCCGGTAAGGGACAGCTTCTCACGAGAACAGTGGCGGACCGTAGTCACGGGGTGGCTCATTTGGGGCCCAATAGCCTATTATCTGCTCTGATACCGGTTCGGATAACGGTCGCGGATTCCGGACCGGGTGCATTCGACGCTTCAGATCCATCATTCCCGCCTCCCTCCTCTAATCCTCCCGTCCTCGACAGGCGTCTCGCCTGTCCCACAAAGAGGGCTGGGATGAGGTCTCTTGATTCGTTACCATATTTGCGCATTGGAGTGCTACGTTAGCGCAAAACCCCCCAGCCCCCCTTCGCAAGGGGAGCTGAGGGGTTTCTCAATTGAGTACCCGGGAACCGGACTCGAAATATCGGTCATTTTTTCCGACGCTTGCTCTCATGTTGTCGGGTCGTTGCCGGCGGAACATCAGGCCGCGGTCAGTTCGTAGCTGACTCGATCGTCCCCGAGATCCACCACACGAACCTTCACGTTCATACCGACCTTGAGTGCGTCGTCGCTAAGAGCCTTGTCCAGCCTGCCGAATACCTTGATGCCATCGGCGAATTCAGCCAACGCGAGTGCGTAGGGAACATCCTTCTCAAAGCCGGCCGGGGCATAGTTTGCCTTAGTGAAGGTCAACACCGTGCCCTCACCCCCAATGGCAAACCAGTCCATTTGATCGCTTAAACAACTTGCGCAATCGCTGCGAGGCGGAAAGAACTTCGCGCCGCACTCTTTGCAAACGGTTCCGCGAAGCTCGCCATTCTTCAGAAATTCAACGAATTGCTCTGCTTTGGTGGTACCCGTAAAACTGATTACCCCAAACTGATCGAATCCCATATCTCATCCTCCATGGTGAGAGAATTTGTTGTTCAGTTACATGATCGGCATTGCGCTACACGCAATTTTGTCTCCATGCAGTGCGTGTCCACAATTGAATGTGCCGCGTCTCCCTCTGATTACTCGACGCCGAAGATGGTCACGTTGCCGTAGATACCCACCCCGCCGATGTTATGCACCAGACCGATCTTAGGGTCGGGCACCTGTATTTCGCCCGCTTCTTTGCGAAGTTGGAGCACTACCGTGCGAATTTGGGATCCACCTGTCGCCCCGATGGGATGCCCCTTGGACAGGAGGCCTCCGTCCACGTTGACCGGGATCTTGCCTTCTCTGTAGGTCTCTTTGTTCCGGATCAGTTCTTTCCCCTGGCCGGGCTCGGCGAAACCAAGGTCTTCGTACGCCATCATTTCCGCGATGGTGAAACAATCATGAACCTCGGCCACGTCCACGTCCGTGGGAGCTATCCCCGCCATTTCATAGGCCTGTTTACCGGCGAGCTGAGCACACCTGAGTCCGGTGAAGGTATCCCGGCCGGCCATATTGATGGGCGCCGTGGCCATGCCGAGTCCTTTAATCCAGACCGGTTTGTCGCAGAGATCCTTTGCCTTTTCTTCAGACGCCAAAATGACACAGGAGGATCCGTCGGCATTGGCGCAACAATCGAACATCTTGAGGGGCGAAGCTATGAATTTGGGTTCCATGACCTTTTCCAATGTAAGAGCCTTTCTGAAGGCGGCTCTTTCATTCATTTTCCCGTACGAGGAGGCCTTGACCCGGATCAGCCCCAAGTCCTCTTCCGTAGTGCCGTACTTTTCCATATGTCCCCTGGCATACATGGCATAGTATGCCGGCATCATGGTGCCGAACGGCGCTTCCCACTGAATGTCCGCGCCTCGCCCCATCCTCTCCTGGGATTCCGCGGACGAAATCTCGGACATCTTCTGGAATCCCAGCACGAGGATCACATCGTGAAGTCCGGAAGCAATAAGTCCGTAAGCGGTTCGCAGACCTGTGGAACTGGATGAGCAAACGCTCTCCACGTAGAACGTGGGCTGCGGGTTGAGTCCCATATACTCCGCCATGAGCCCCGAGGGCGTTCTCTGCTTGTCATACTCGGGTGCAGAGCAGATGATCGATGCGTCTATCTGCTTAGCCTTGAGCCCCGCGTTCTTCATTGCATCTCGAAAGGCTTCGAAAGCCAGTTCACGGATCGAACCCGGGTAAGACCGGACGAACGTACTTTGGCCAACTCCAATGACCGCAACCTTTGCCATCTATTCCTCCTTATGTGTAAACGGGATACGTGTTCTGGTCGAAAGGCACGGGCAAATCATATCACAGCCAATGCGCCATATCAACGCACCGTGGCGGTTCACGCAGAATAGCTTGATCAATGCTTTTGTCTCTGATATTCATCATGTGTGAATATGAGCGAGTTTTGCCGAAGATGCTCGGTGCGCGATGAACGAGATGAAATGGAAATCACGGCACCGGGCACCCACACCGGGACATCAGGCCGTTCCGCCCGACATCGGGTGTGATTTATCACGGTACCGGGTCCCCGTAGAGGCGTTCTTGCACGGACGCGGTTAGAACCGCAACCAAATGGCGATTGCAGGTACCGGCGTCACCTACGACCTTGGGTTTCGCAAGTACCATCGTAAGACGAAGGGGATCCGGACGTTGCATCCGGTTCCCAGGGGCCGGGTACAACCGATGCTCGCACCTGCCGGGTCGGCCGCACCGACATTGGGGGCGGGTAAACACCCTGCAACGCTTCAGACCAAATACCGGGACGTTGCGAGTATCGGGTAACCATTTCTTCTCGAAATGAGAAGAGATCCAATGTTGGTAGTATAAAGACTCAACCACACCCGCAGGGCATTCCGTTCTCGCATTTCCTAGGTCGTGGAACAGGTTCAAAGCCTTTTCCGGAGTCGGACTACCAATCACGACTCGTGCCCTATTCGGACTTGTATGGTGGTTCGTCAGGCGGGACTTTCTCAACCTGCTTGGTGGTTTAGAACACAACTGTTCGTTTTGGAATTTCTGGAAGGAGACAAAAAGGATGGAAATCAAGAAGATAGGAGTGATCGGCGCAGGATTGATGGGCGCCGGTATCGCTCAAGTAGCTGCACAGAGCGGATTCGAAGTAGTTCTCATGGACATTGAACAGAGATTTGTGGACAAGGGAATGGCCGGCATAGAGAAGAATCTCAAGAGAATGACCGACAAAGGCAAGATAGAGGCCTCTGAGGCGGAAGCCGTTAAGGGGCGCCTGAGCACGACGTTGGATCTGGGTCAGCTGGCGGCCGGTGTTGACGTGACCATCGAAGCGGTCATCGAGAACATGGATCTCAAGAAGAAGATGTATGCGGAACTTGACAAGAAAGCCGCACCGGGCACGATCTTTGCCACCAACACCTCGGGCTTGAGCATTACCGAACTGGCCTCCGTTACATCACGGCCCGACAAATTCATCGGCATGCACTTCTTCAATCCCGTACCGGTCATGAAACTGGTTGAAGTCATTCGTGGATTTGCCACCTCCGATGAGACGGTCGCGGTGATCAAGAATCTAACGGAAAAGATGGGCAAGACCGGCATCGAGGTCAAAGAAGCTCCCGGTTTTGTAGTGAATCGCATCCTCGTGCCGATGATTAACGAGGCCATCTTTGTTTATGAAGAGGGCCTGGCAACGGCCAAGGAAATAGATGACGGCATGAAGCTCGGAGCAAATCATCCGATCGGTCCTCTGGCTCTGGCCGACCTGGTGGGTCTGGATACCATGCTCAACGTGCAGCAGCATCTGTATGAGGAGTTTGCAGATCCCAAGTATCGCCCGGCGCCTTTGTTGAGAAAGATGGTTCGATCCGGTAATCTGGGCAGGAAAACCGGTAAGGGATTCTACGATTATAGTTGATTGAAAGCGCAACCATTCACTATTGTGGGGCAGGTTTGCCGGCCTGCCTGATCCAATGCAGGGAAAATCCGCAGGCCGGAAAGCCTGCGCCGTATCGGCATGAGAGTTTCCCTCGAGTGAGTGAATGGTTGCTCGAAAGAATTCTTTTGGACTTGCCCAGGCCCCTTGAAACAGGCCGAAAATAGAATAAAGGTTTTTCCAACCCGGAGGAAACAATGGAGGAAACGGAACGCTTCGGATTGACCGAAGAAGAGCAGATGCTTCAGGACATGTGCAGACGTCTCGCCAAAGAGAAGATTGCTCCCGGAGCTGAAGAGAGAGACCAGAAGGGCGAATATTCCTATGAGATGCTTGAACTCATGAAGGAAAACGGGCTCATGGGGATTGACTTTCCCGAAGAATACGACGGCATGGAAGCCGGCATGATCGCACATTGCGTTGCGGTGGAGGAGATCGCAAGAGCCGACGCTGCTACGGCATTGATCCCGTCGTGTCAGGAACTCGGAAGCCTCCCCATTATTCTTGCAGCCAACCACGAACAGAAGGAGAAGTATCTCAAGCCGCTCTCAACAGGCGAGAAGCTCGCAGCGTTCGGCCTAACGGAAGCAAAGGGCGGTTCGGACGTGGCCGACCTGAAAACTCGCGCTGTGCGCAAAGGCGATAAGTACATTATGAACGGCGCCAAGATGTGGATCACCAACGGTGGAGTTGCCGACACCTTCTGCATCTATGCCGTGACCGACCCTGATCTTCCGCAACGTAAGAATGCAAGCGTGTTTATCGTGGAAAAGGGATGGAAGGGATTTGAGGTCGGCAAGAAGGAGAGCAAACTCGGTATTCGCGCGTCCGATACCCGTGAACTCGTCTTCGATGAAGTCGAGATCCCGGTGGAGAACCGTCTTGGTGAAGAGGGCGACGGGTTCCACATCATGATGAAGACCCTCGACTTCAGCCGGCCGTCCGTTGCCGCGCAGGCATTGGGAATCGCGACCGGAGCATTCGAGTACGCCACGGAGTATGCCAAGGAGCGGACCGCATTCGGAAAACCCATAATCAAGCATCAGGCCATTGCCTTCAAGTTGGCAGACATGTCCATGCGAATTACCGCGGCCAGACAGCTACTCTGGAAGACATGCACACTTCTGGACAAGGTGGGCAAAGACCTCTCCCGCGTTCCGGCCGAAACGATTCGGCACTCATCCATGTCCAAGGCCTACTGCTCGGATGTGGCCATGTGGACCACCGTTGAGGCGGTTCAGGTTCTGGGAGGATTCGGGTACAGCACCGAATATCCCGTCGAGAGAATGATGCGTGACGCCAAAATCACCCAGATTTACGAGGGAACCAACGAAATCCAGCGAATCATAATTTCGTCCACGCTTTAGTACGACGTATTGGCGAGGGGCCAAGCCAGGTAATCTGAAAGTCCTCCGATATGGCACCCCGGCCTGTTCTCCTGAAAATCCCCCCTGGCCCCCCTTTTCCTAAGGGGGGAGCTTAGGGCCGAAGCGCCGGGGGAGTCTCATGGTCCGTTGTAATCGAGAGGCAATCGCGGTTCGTAGGGAAAACGGCGGGCGTAACTCGCGCTGGATCCTGATTCGTAGGGGCCACCCCCCCCTGTGGGTCAATGCCGGTGACTTAGGCAGCTATCACCTTCTTGACCTTTGCTAATGTCCATTTGTTATTGCTCCTTTTGGTGACTCTCGGTTGAGAGGGTCTGGGCGTCTTGGGACGGTAGTATATGACTCGACGAATTTCTTCGAGTATTTCCTGGAAGACGGTGACAGCTCTTACGGGATCCTCGGCGGCCAGGACTGCTGCGTCTGCGGCAAGTGTCATAATGGAATTCTTGAACTGCGGCTCCCGCGGGTCACCGGCGAGTATCTGGGAGAGTACCATAAGGGTTCTGGAGATGACCGACATGATCATGGCTGCGAAGAGTTCCTGAAGCACACTATTGTAGGATTTGCCATGAAATTTCTCGATTTCCAGGACTATTTTTTCGTCTCGGTAGTAGCTTTCGACTTCCCAGCGTCTGAAATAGAGGAGAGTAATCTCCTGCGCCGGGAATTGCTCGGTATCATAAAGGTTGGTGAGCAGCACGGAGACCGTTGCAGGAAGAGTGTCCCCCCTTTTCCTAAGGGGGGAGCTTAGGGCCGAAGCGCCGGGGGAGTCTCATGGTCCGTTGTAATCGAGAGGCAATCGCGGTTCGTAGGGAAAACGGCGGGCGTAACTCGCGCTGGATCCTGATTCGTAGGGGCCACCCCCCCCTGTGGGTGCCCGTCAATACCGAGGACTTTCATGATTTGTTACGGCTTGGTGCGATTCACCAAGCCGTGAAGGTATGATCGAGAAGATGAATGAAATAACCTATCGACCTATTGGAATCATCCATTCCCCATTCAAAGACCCCAAGGGTATGCCCATACAACCCTCCGGCGCGGAAGGCGCGGAGGGTTGGGTGGACATCTTTCCGGAGTTCGCTCCCGGTCTCAAGGACGTTGACGGATTTTCGCACCTGGTGTTTCTCTATCATTTCCATTTGTCCGAGGGCTATTCGCTCGAAGTTGTTCCGTTCATGGATGACACGCTGAGGGGAGTCTTCTCCACCCGCGCGCCCAAACGTCCGAATTCCATAGGTCTATCCGTAGTCAGACTCGTGAGCATCCAGGGAAACAGGCTTGATATCAAAGACGTTGATATTATAGACGGAACGCCGCTTCTGGACATCAAGCCGTTTGTCGCGGAGATCGATAACCGCGAGACTCCCGCAACGGGATGGCTTTCCAACAAGGCTCTGAAATTCCGCACGAAGAGATCCGACGATCGTTTTGAGTAGTCCGTGAGAGCCGAAGGAGTTCCGGGGACACTGTGCTTATCGTGCAGAAGCGCTGTGAGTTAAACGTTCCGGACCTGGGGGAATCGGGGATTTCACATGAAGAAAGGACACGTTCCCGTGATGAAGAAGTGGTGCCTTGCTTTGGCTCTACTCATAGCTCTTTGCCCGGCGGCACTGTTCGCGGGGGAGCCGGCAAGGGCCGATGCACAACTCTTAGAAGCATGTGCAAAGGGTCAATTGTCGGCCGTGAAGTCAGCTCTGGACAAAGGGGCCGATGTTAATTCTGCGGACGATTACGGCAAGACGGGCCTTATGCTAGCCTGTGATGGTGGTCATTTTCGGGTAGCAGAATTTCTTCTTAAGAAAGGCGCTGATCCGAACAGAAAGCGAAAGGACGGTGGCAATGCCGTGATGCACGCGGCTGCATCCGGAGAGGTGGGAATACTCAAGACTCTCGTTGAACACGGCGCGAGCCTATCCTGTGTAGCGGATGATGGCTCCACACCTCTGATGATTGCGGCGAAGGCCGGTCACCTGGAAGTCGTGCGGTATTTAATCGCAAAGGGAGCGGATCTCAAAGCCCGCAGAAATGACGGAGTTACGCCTCTGATGGTCGCAGCAAAAGGAGGCAACGCGGAAGTCGTAGACCTTTTGCTCTCAAACGGAGCCGATGGGGCTGAACGCAACGGATTGACCGCCATGGACATAGCCGAGAAATGCGGAAAAGCCGATGTAGTGCGATACTTGAAGGCTTGGGAAGCGAAAGCAAAGACGGATGAGTAGCGTGGAGTTTCTGAAACAACATACGTCGCCGAGCCGTGCTTGCGAACCGCCGGACGGTGAAACATACCGAGGCTTTGAACTTTGACTGGTCTCAACCCCGCCGAGCCGGCCCGCTCACTGGTCGGCAATGGAGTCCAACATGCCGGCGGTCGGCTGGTGAGAATCTCTACGGTGCGGACGAGCCCTGGCAATTGCCCGGTCTGGTTTCGATCTGGATCGGACTCTTAGCAAGAGACGCTCGATGAGGGTACGGACTGCAAACCGCCGGACGCGAGAAATTCGGGTGACGTTGGCTTTTGCCTTAAAGGACGGTGAGAGCTTTTTCAGAAATGCTTCCTCGCCGAGAAGACACCGGCCGACAAGCTCTTTGCAGGGGGATTCCCCGGCCGTTCCCGGATGCAGGAATTCTCAGACTGTGTGCCGAGTTCCTTTCCAGACCATGATTGACTTCAGACACAAAACCTATATGCGGCATTTCATAAGTTCGGTTACACATCTTCGTCTCGCTGCCATGTTGGGTTCCGGGAAGAAGAACATCCGGGCACGGAGGCCCGGGCTACGAAAGACTGCCTCGAAGCTCAGCCTAGACCGTGGGGCGGGCATCCCGAAACTGTCTCAAAAGTCTCGGAGCGAAGTGAATCGTGCCACGATCTCCGCTGCTCCCCGGGTTTTGAGACAGTCTCGTCTCGCCTGTCGACGTGCAAGATGCCCGTCCCACTGGACCCTACTATGACCGAAGCTGATTACGGAAAGTGGGACCGTTTGGGAAACGGAGCACTAAGACGAAGCACAGGACTCCGTCGCGAAGCGAGACTGCTGGACGAAGCACGTGAAAAGCGCGAGAGTCCGGAAGAGGCATGCCGAACCGGGGCCGGCATAAACTCACTGGTTGAGTGCCTTTTGTGGCAATATCTCAATTGCGGTCCGCAATTCCTCGAAAAGCAGCTGGAGCCTTCAGAAGAATGATCCCCTTCGGGGCAGTGGAACGATCACGTGACTGCCGACCGGAAGCCTTTTTGACTTCATCCTGAAGGCCGTGAAGACACCTACCACGATGTTGGCTTGTAGAGGGTTGTCCCTGGTATAGGATTCGGCAGCTGGCTTATGCGTAACTGCCCCTCCCTTATTCGTTTTACGAAGTTTGCGTGGCAAAGAAGCTCACGGGACTGCTGATTCCTGTGCGGAGTGATAACGCCGATCTTCTTCCGGCGATGGGCCCGGACGAGACGCAGAGCTTCGGCAAGGTCACTGTCATTTGACACGAGGACCGCGCAATCGTACAGATCCAACCAGGCATCATTCAGGAGATGAACGGCCAAGTTGACGTCAGAGCCCTTTTCCTCAATACTCAGAATCTTCACCCGCTCACCCCGGTTGTCCGGATTAGCGAGCTGAGCCCATTTGGAGCGACGGAGAAAATTGCCGTAATAGACGTCAATCTGAGGGATGTGATGCTCAAGAGCGCGAATGAAGGTCTGTTGACGGATATTCTTGCGAGGGTCTGAGGCTGTTGGATTGACAATGGCGGTGAAATACTTGATTTTGAGGATTTCGTGATGCGACTGAAGAAGCTTCTTGAAAAGCTCCATGAAATCGAGCCACTTATAAGGCGTGCCCCTCACGGCTCCATAATAGAAATTGAACCCATCGACGTAGATGTAGGTCCGCACAAACTCCATCTCCCAGAAACAAGCAGGGGCCCCTTGCGAGGCCCCGCGCCCCAGCGTCGAAACGATGGGGGGGATTACTGTCTCTACTATAATGTGACATCTCGGGACCTGTCAAGTTCTACCGAACCCGGGAACGTTTCGCCCGACGCCACGGACCGTTCCCGCCGGAAGGAATTCTCAGACTCTCTCGTGAGTCCTTCCCAGACCCAGATTAGGTTCAAGATACAAGACCTGACCCCAGATGCTGCTATACATCATATCCGAGGTGCCGGCGAGCACGGTCCTGGTGACAATGGCCGAATAGGGCGGGTATGGTCTTCCGGACGGCTCTCATGTCCGCCGGAGTTGCATTGCCGAGTGCGCACCTGTGCTGCCCAACCGGCGGCACTGCAAGGCGGGTAGTCCATGAAAGCAGAACATCTCAAGAGATACCGAGACATTACAAGACTCCTCGTCAAGTACGGCTTCTTCGAGTTGGTCAGGATGATGGGCTTGGATGAGCTACTCGAGAAGAAGCAGCTCTTCTATCCCGACAATGCGGTCCAGGGGGAGGAACTGACACGGGACCTGGAAGAAATGGGCCCCACGTTCGTCAAGTTGGGCCAATTCCTCTCAACGCGGCCCGATGTTCTGCCGCCCGAGTACATCCAGGCCATGGAACGGCTCCAGAGCAATGTGGGAAGCTTTCCCTACGAACAGGTGCGGGAGATCATTGAGCGCGAATTGGGCATGAAGATCCATGAAGCGTACGCGGAATTCACTCCGTCTCCCCTGGCGGCGGCATCCATTGGTCAGGTGCACCGAGCGGTGACCCACGACGGCAGATTGGTTGCGGTTAAAGTTCAGAGACCCGACATACAAGAGAGGGTCGTGACCGATCTTGAAGTCTTGGGAGAAGTGGCGGATTTTGCCCAGGCGCGTACGGACTTCGGCGAACTCTACGGGGTCGGCGAGATGTTCCGGGAGTTTCGCAGCAGCCTTCTGCGGGAACTCGATTATCTCCAAGAGAAGAGCAATACGTTGAGGCTAAGGGACAACCTCCGGGGTTTCGATGAGATCGTCATTCCGGACGTGGTCGAGGACCTCACTACCTCCCGTGTTCTCACCATGGATTTCATCGAGGGAAAGAAAATCACCCTCCTCACCGAAGATGACAAGTCGCACGCGGACATTGAGAAACTTCTCGAAGCGACCTTCCGGGCCTACTTGAAACAGATCCTACTCGATGGATTCTTTCATGCGGATCCCCATCCGGGCAACGTGCTCCTCACGCCGGACGGCCGAATCGCCATCATAGACCTCGGCATGACGGCACGCATAGCGCCGGGCTTGAGGGAAAAACTGATTAGTCTGCTTCTCGCCATTGGTGAAGGACAGCCGGAAGACGCGGCGTATATCGCGGCCACCATTGGGGACAGGACCGCCGGCTTTGACCTCAAGACATATCGTCGCCGCGCAACCGAGCTCTTGTCCCGCTATGAGCATGCAAGCCTGAACCAGATTCACGTTGGGACATTGGTAATGGAGTTCACGGAGGTTACCAGGGAATGCGGCATCCGGGTTCCCCGGGAGCTCACCATGTTGGGCAAGACCCTGCTCCATCTGGATCAGGTGGCAAAAGCGCTGAACCCCTATTTCGATCCCATTGCCGGCATTCGGCAGTATGGCGGTGAGATCATTCTCCGGCATGTGACGGCGAAGATCTCGGCCGGCAACATTTTGAGAGCCGTCCTGGAAACCAAGAGCACTTCCGGCAGACTTCTCCGAGCTCTCAATTCGGTCCTGGACCGCGTGGTCGACAACGATATCGAGGTCAAAGTCCATGGGTTCGATGAGACCCGTTTCATTGCGGGCATGCAGAAGATTGCCAACCGCATCACTCTGGGATTGCTGCTCGGCTCTTTGATCGTCGGTGCGGGTTTGCTGTCCAAAGTCCCCACGACGTTTACCATTTTTGGATATCCCGCGCTCGCGATCTTTTTTTTCCTGGTGGCTGCAGCGGGCGCGGTCTTGTTGATATTCGACATCCTCTTCTATGATGAGCGGCCCCGCACGAAACGATAGCAGGCAGGGGGATGAACCATACCGGATCGCCGTCGCCGTTTCATGCCGCCTAACGCCCGCGCCTTGTCCGGGCGCAAAAGCCGACCCTACACGACTGCTTTCTTGTGCGCCACGACAAGAAGGTCGGAGGCCAGATGAGGGTGACGTTCGGTGAGGAACGAGACCAAACGCCGATACCAGGCATAATTCTCAAGGCGGGTCATCAAGCGAATTCTGTTCCGGAAAACGCGAAATCCGGTAATTCCGGTCACCTGGAAGTTGGCCGACCGTATCTGCTCAATCAGTGATTGGAATGAATAGTAGGTAATCCTGCACGCTCTTTCAGAGCCTTTCCAATTGGACTGAACGTCCAGGGCTACGGTTTTTCCTTCCTGATAGATTTTTCTCGTGAGTCTCTTCGTCAGGGAATGCAGCCAGGGAAACCAGTTGATGGGATTGTACACGAGCAATGTTCCCTCCGGAACCAACACCCGATAAAGTTCCGTGAGTATTGCAGTCCCCCTGGGCAGATACATGAGAACTTCGTTGCACACTATCACGTCAAAGGACTCGTTCGCAAACGCAAGGCCGTCCACGAGATTGACCTGGAAGAGCATTTCATAAGCGTCTCTTGCTGCGGCCTGCCGAAGCTGGTTAGGCCACAGATCCACACCGAAGAGTCTGCAATCCGCAGGCACTCTGCAGAAGGAAGCTAGATTACCCGGACCGCAACCGACGTCCAGAATCCGCAAAGCTGTCGGCCGGGATGCTTGTTCACAGAAAATTGCCTGACTCAGAAAGGCAAAATGTGCGAATTTCAGCCGGTCGCCGGCAGCCTCCATCCGGGTGTGCGGCATGTGAACGGGCCTGATCTTTTTCATCGCTGACTCCTGAAGACGCGGGTGCACGCATATCATGAGGAACGAATTCGTGTCAACGGATTGCGATCAAACCAAGCGATCAAAGTGGTATGTTTGCCTATGGACTGCCTGATGCGAACGAGGTTCAACAGTGCGGGACACATGGATGAGAAGCCCGGAAGATGGGAGATTTGTTTCGCGGCGGATACTTACGTTCGTCTGCTATACAGATCTTTCAGCTCATTCTTCTGGAGCTTCCCCATTGCATTACGCGGCAACGAGTCCGTTACGAACACCTGCTTGGGGCACTTGTAACCTGCAAGGCGTTCTCTGCAATATTCGACCAATGTCTCCGGCGTCGTTCTCGGCGTGGTCTCCTGGAGTGCGACAATCGCGACGACCCGTTCCCCGAAGTCGGCATCCGGCACCCCCACGACCGCTGCCTCTCGGACACCTTCGTGACCCTCCAGAAGGTTTTCGATCTCCTTGGGATACACGTTATATCCGCCGGTAATGATAAGTTCTTTGGCTCTCCCCACGAGGTACAGTCTGCCTCCGTCGTTTTGGTCCAGGTACCCCAGGTCTCCGGATCGGAACCAGCCGTCTACAAAGGATTCTCGTGTTTTCTCCGGCATTCCCCGGTAACCCCTGAATACGTTTTCCCCGCGTATGAGGACCTCTCCTACTGCACCAAGGGGCACATCCAGCCCGTCGGAGTCAACGACGCGCAGTTCCACTCCCGGAAGGGGAAATCCCACGCTGGTGGCTTTCCGACCCGCGGGATCGGCGGGGTTTGACGCTATCATGCCGGCCTCGGTCATGCCGTACCGCTCCAGGATCGGAAAACCCGTGTTACTCGCAAAGCGTAGGAACTGGTTTTCCAGAAGCGGGGCCGAGCCGGAGACCCTCCGGCTCGTGAGTATCATAGGAGCAAGTTGTCCGTCTGCGCGATACGCAGGAATGCAGCGAAGACCACGCTACGTGACATGGTGCGTACGAAATAATCCAGAATTATCCGAGAATGGCTTCGGCGAACTGCATTATGCTCTTGAAACTGGTATGGAAGTACTCGACGAAATCGAACTCCCGATTAGTTTCTCTATTAGTGACCTTTCCACCCCTGGGGATTCCGCTTGGTGAAATATAGGGCGGCTCAAGGAGCGTATCGCTCGCTTTTTTGTCTCTGTTTCGCAGTTCAATGAATTCGATGAGAGCCTCTCTGTATTTCTCGAGATTCTCCACCAATTCGCTCAAATCATCCCTCTTTCTCATTTCCTGCCGAAGAATGTTCTCCCAGGAAACGAATTTAGCAGAACTCAATCCGTTCACGTGTTGCTTCAAGCCAAAACAGGTTCTGATTTTCTTGCCAACTTCATCAATGAGTTCTCTTCCTCTCAGAAGGTACAAGTGCCAAAGATTCCTCAACTCAACACTGTCCTCAGCAATATCAACGTTCCCCACTGGGGTATGAATGTGAGCGTACAATTGGACATAGACGGCAATGAATTGCGATATTCTATTAACCAAATAAGCTTTTTGGCGGTCGGATAAGTGACAATTCTTTACAATCTCCTCAGCTCGTTTATCAGATTCAGAAATGGTCTTGATACCCAACGACATCATGGGTATTCCTGGTCGCTTCTCTTTCTCCCACTCACCGTGCTCATTCATCACGAGATGGTGGTCGGCGACTGTGATCTTCCCATTCTGGCCTATGCCAAATGGCACGGCGATCCCCCGCTTGATGGTCATCACCTTTTTCGACATATTACACCTCTTGAGAGGGCGGCCTCAGTAGTCGCTCAGTGTGGACAAGTTTTTGTTTCTCCGGTCTCACTACTTTTTTCCTTCACGGCCGTCAAGGTCAACCTCTCACCCGCAGCGAATTCAAGTTTAGAGAATTGTGGACTCAGCCCGCCGCACACCAAGAGTCGCTTACAACAGAATTTACCAAGCTTGAAGATGGGCTGTTTCTCACATTGGATTCTCTGATTTTCCCTCATTACTTGAGACGGCTTTCTGATGACTTCGATTACTTGCCCGGGCCGAATAACTCTAATATCGCTGTTGAGGCGACTCCACTCGATCCAAACAGATTCTCAAGCGCTTCCGATGCTCGGCATTCATTCATTTCCTCAACGGGTACCCCGAGATCTGTAAGTCGCTTAACCATGTGGCCATTGATTCCATGTAAATGCCCCAAGAAGAGGACTCCGGTCTCCCCCGGCTTCAGCGTGAGATCAATTTGTCCAGCTATGAAATCATTCCGTTGGAGCGTGATCCGCACCAGGTTCAATGCGTGCTGAGCGCCACATGTAGATCCGAGAGATTCCGTAAGAGACGAGACACTCCTGTCAGACTCCTGATGAAGTACTTGGCTCTCACACGCGACAATATTGGTACCTCTTGACGCTAACTTTAATAGCAATCTGTCATTATTGCTAAAACAGGTAAGAGCGCTATAGTGGCCCATTAACTGCCGCAGATACGCACTCTGTGTTTCGTGTCGCATGCCGGCAGACTTCCTTATCTGCGCGACGACCATCTCTCTACTGTTCCTGCTTGTATAATTTTGGTGGACTAAGGCGATCATAAACTGGAGTGGGCCAATAATCTCCTCATCACGGGAACCTCCACTCTTGAAGACGAAAGAATCATTGTACATCTTGTCCGGCGTGGGAAGACTCTCCAGAGTACTTTCAATGGCCAGCCACTCCTCATCAGCGTTGACATAAGTACGTGGACAATCGCCATCCATCTCGCAACGGTCGTGCTGGATATGAAAATAGTACAGCTTCCGGTCATTGGTCCTCATTATCTGTGTCCCTTCCCAAGAATGCTTCGGTCACCTACATTGCAAATGAGACAGGTCCCCTCTCTTTCAAGTCAGACGTTCCTCCCGCAAGTCCTCCGCGATCCCCCTCAACTGCTCCAACGCACTTTCCAGGTCTTCGATCATCTCTTGGAGGATAACATCGGGTTCAGGGAGGTTTTCGGAATCCTCCAGGCTTTCGTCTCTGATCCAGAAAATGTCCAGGTTGACCTTATCCCGTTGGATCAACTCGTCGTAATCGAATGATCGCCACCGGCCATCGGGGTTGTCTTCAGACCATGTGGGCGTTCGGTCGTGCCGGTTGACCGGGTTGTAGCACTTCACGAACTCATCCAGGTCCGGGCGTTTGAGCGAACCGGTCTTCAGAGTGAAATGTTTGTTGGTACGCAGGTCGTATATCCAGAGCTTCTTGGTCCAGGGAGTCTCGGACGCGGGTTTGCGGTCAAAGAAGAGCACGTTCGCCTTGACGCCCTGAGCGTAGAAGAGCCCGGTGGGAAGCCGCAAGAGCGTATGAACGTCACATTGATTGAGGAGATTGCGCCGGATGGTCTCGCCGGCTCCGCCTTCGAAGAGCACGTTGACCGGGACCACGATGGCGGCCCGGCCGTGAGGCTCCAGCAGAGTCTTTACGTGCTGGACAAAGTTGAGTTGCTTGTTCGATGTGGTGGCCCAGAAGTCCTCCCGTTCAATGGTCTCTCTTTCCTTTTGGACCTGGCCCTTCCCATTGACGATGGTGGTGCTGCTCTTCTTGCCGAAGGGGGGATTAGTGAGCACCATCTGGAAGCGCTCTCCCGGATCGGAGGCGAGTGAGTCCGCGACCGTGATGGGCAAGCCGTTGCCCCCGATGCCGTGCAGCATCAGGTTCATGCCGCACAGCCGTGCCGCGCTTTGGACAAGCTCCCAGCCTCGGACAGCTTCTTCCCTTAGGAAGCGTTTCTGGTCCTTGTCCAGCTTGTGGTGCTTCACGACGTACTCGTGCGCGGCAAGGAGGAACCCGCCGGTGCCGCATGCCGGGTCGCAGATCCGTTCGCCGGGTTGAGGGGCCATGACATCGACCATGGCTTGAATGAGAGGTCTCGGTGTGAAGTACTGTCCCGCTCCGGACTTGGTGTCCTGCGCGTTCTTTTCCAGGAGGCCCTCGTATGCGTCGCCTTTCACGTCCGCACTCATCACGGACCAGTTTTCTTTGTCGATCAGGTCAACAAGCAACCGCCGCAGCCTTCGCCGGGTCCTGGAACTTGTTCTGGGCCTTGTCGAAGATCAGATGGAGGAGAGGCACGTTACCGACAACCTTTGGATCTGCAAGCTTTTCCAAAGTCTCACGGTAGTGTTTGAAGAGATCTTCGCCGTCTTTCGAGATCAGGCTTTGCCAGTTGTAGTCGTCCGGGATGGGGCTCTTCTGCTCGTACGGCGGCCTTGAGCGTTCGTCCGCCATCTTGAGGAACAGCAGATACGTGAGCTGCTCCACGTAGTCCCCGTAGCTCATGCCGTCGTCACGGAGCACGTTACAGAAGTTCCAGAGTTTTTGAACAATGCCCGCTGCGGTCATTTGATCGCCTTCTTTTCCTGTATTACTCGACTGCCATACCCAAGAATGCCCGGAGCCTGTTTACTGATTCTTCCGTTTCTTCTTTTCCACAGAATTTCTGCATCAATAGGCGGAGTCTAGTTTGAGAGTACTCTGAAGGAGGGTCCCATACAGGTTTGACATCGATGATACCGCTCCTAAACAGCCTACCTCCGATATCTTTATAGGCAATGCCAATTGATACTTCTCCTGACCTAAGATGATGGGGAGTCCCCCATGCGAACCAGCACTGCAAATCCGGATTTCCGATCTCCGGGCCGATAATTCTATCGATTCCATCAGTATGGTCTCCGTCTTTATACTCATGTTGGCCGTCAAGTCTGTCCAACCCTTTTACTACAAATTTCGTTATGAAGGCCGGTCCTCGACCTGCATTAACAAGTCGCAGTTCATCGACATTAGTATCGTGGTTCTTGCGAGACCGCACAACCATGTACGGGAATTTGTCGTCCATCCGAGTCTTTCGTTGCTCACTTACTGCACCCCAAGTAAAAAACGCCGCAGCTGACGAGACCGCCAATGCCAATACCGCTATCAGATCCATTTGGTTGCTTTTCCTTTCTTCTCCATTTTGTGATCAAATGGCACAAAGATGGTCTTCATCAAAAGCGGAATTCGGTTCTTTTGGGGAGCCCATTATCCCGGATCTATTAAACTCCCCTCTCAGAAAGTGCGCCCTGTCCTCCCTGGCACCATTCGCCCTTTCATCTGTTCACTCTGGCCGGAGCGGCCTTTGACGGTGCTCTTACCTTTCTGGTGCCATTGGCTTCGTCTTTCCCTTCGGCACGTATGCGCTCCAGGAGGATGGTGGCAGGTTCATCATTTGGGTCTTGAGGCACCAGTTCACCTGAGAAAGCGGCCTGGAATCGGTCTTCACGTTCTCACACACCCCCATGGAATCCACGATCACGTAATGTGTCTTGGCGCCCGCGTCGGGGGTGACCGCCTTGAGATCTCCGGGTCTGATGACGCGGACTCCCCGCCCTTTCATCTGCTCGAAGAACGAACGTGACCTGATCGTCCGCATGAAAACGACAATCTCCAGAGGCTTGATATCCGTGCCGGTTGCGATCATGTCCACCGTGACGGCGATCCGGGGATTGAAGCTGTTCCGAAACTCTGCGATCAGTTCATCAGGCTTCTTGCCGGTGGTCTTGTACGTGATCTTCTGAGCAAAGTCATTCCCTTTTCCAAACTCCTCCCGCACGATTTTGACAATGTCTTCGGCATGGGAGTCGTCCTTTGCGAATATCAATGTTTTGGGGACTTCGGTGCGGCCGGGGAAGATGTCAGTGAAGAGCTTATCACGAAAGGTCCGGATTACGGTTCGGATCTGGTCCAGAGCCACCACGTCCTTGTCCAAGGCATTAGGGGCGTATTCCAAATCCTCATCAAGCTCTTCCCAACGGACCTCTCGTGTTTCCCGGTCACGCTTGTCAACGTAGTACCCCGCATCGATCCTTGAGCCGGACTGGGCTATCTGCGTGCGGATTTGGTATACATCGTAATTGACGTTGACCCCATCGGCCACGGCCTGTTCATGCGGATATTCCATGACGAGGTTCTGATTGAAAAAGCCGAAGGTCTGCTTGTTGGGCGTGGCAGTGAGCCCGATAATGAACGCATCAAAGTATTCCAGCACCTGCCGCCACAAGTTGTAGATCGACCGGTGGCACTCGTCCGTGACGATAACGTCGAACGTCTCGATGGGAATGTGCGGGTTGTACGCCACCGGCGGGGGCTCCTTGAAGAGATCCGAATGATCGAACAGAGACTCTTCTTCCGTACCGGGATCGAGGTCCTCTCCCTTCAGCATGGAATAGATCCGTTGGATCGTGGAGATGCAGACCCGGCTGGTCTTGTCGATTTCATTGGACTGCAAACGCTGAGCAATGAATTCCTCGGTGAATTTGAAGGGGCTGTACGGCGACTTGTACTGCTGGAACTCCTTGAGAGTCTGCTTTCCGAGGTTGCCCCGATCCACGAGGAACAGCACCCGTTTCGCGTCCGCGAATTTGATGAGACGATACACGAACGTCACCGCGGTAAACGTTTTGCCGCTGCCCGTGGCCATTTGAACCAGAGAACGAGGGCGATTCTCTGCAAGGGATTTCTCGAGATTCTTGATCGCCTCGATTTGGGCAGGCCAGAGACCTTCCTCAATCAGGGGAGGCATCGTGTCGAGCCTGCTCCGAAGGCCGGAGCGCGCCCCCGTGCCACCATCTGTACCGGTCGCCTCATCTGAAAGCCAGGTCGCGAGCGTTTCGGGCCTGTGAAAGGAGAACACGGTGCGTGACCGTGCATCCGGGTCAAAGACGTTCGTGAAGCGGGTCTCCACCCCTGTGGACTGATAGGCAAAGGGAAGCGGACGAAACCATGCCGGGAGCTCATTGGGCAGGCCGTGCTTGTATTTGTCCGATTGGATCTCCACTCCGGTAAGCGTTGTGCCGGCCTTCTTTGCCTCAATGACGCCAACGGCCTTGGCATTGACATAAAGCAGGTAATCGGCAAAGCCATGACCTTTCTTCAGGGGAAATTCGCGCAAGGCCAACCCGGGGTGCGCGTGGATGTCCGCTTCATCCAAGTCACACACGTGCCAGCCGGCTGCAATGAGCAGCCGGTCTATCTCCTCCCGTGCCGTATCCTCGGGCCTCTCGGCCATCATGTTTCTCCACGCCTGAGATAGCGATTTTTCTACCAGAAGTGCGTACTTCCCTCAAGGACAATCCCCGGAGAATCGGTCTTCTGCGGGTCATCCCGCGGCCACCGGAAGAGTCGTACCGAGCCCCCCCACATCTTCGCATGGACCTGTGTCGGAAGAGGTCGGACGTACGAAGATTTATCATGGGTATTCTTGTCACTTGTCGATTCTGTTCGACTTCGGCTCCCTTTGAAGTTCCAAACGCCACGAACTCTCGTTCCTGATCTCGGCTGCGCATTTTTTTTCGACCTGAGATTGCTTCGTCGTTTCACTCCTTGAAAAGACATTGTCCGCGTTGTCATTGCGAGCGAAGCCCGTGGCAATCTCGAAGCGGCAAGAATACGGAACCGTATTCTTGAGTACTACCCGCAGGCTCCGCGTGTCTCGGCGAAACCGGCAGCGTCCCCTGGGGGCGGACTTTCCAGCCCGTCGCGAGGCAAGGACTCCTACCCCAACACCCTGCCGCGAGTGGTCTCAAAACACAACCCTATTGCCGCCGGGAGTACCGGCACGGAGGCCGGCGCTACCAAAGCGGGGATCGTTGCCTTAATACGACACCGTAATTCGGAAACGCCGTACTCAGCCCTCCCCCAGTATCCCAAACCGCTTTGTCATATGAGGTCACATGTGTCGGCCATTTTTTCGAGTCGGGGTGATTTTTTCCGGTGAGATATCGCTCAGTCACACGTCAACGAGCGAATAGCTTGTGCTGCGCCCTCCGGCAGCGTCCTTGGCGAGAATTCCACAATCCAGCAGATCATTGATGTCCCGCAATGCGGTGTCTTGCGAGCATTTGGCAACTTTGGCCCATTTCGAAGAGGTCATCTTGCCCTCGAAGCCTTCGAGCAGCCGATTGAGGACCTTTCTTTGCCGGTTATTGAATGATGCATCGGCGTGCGTTCGCCAGAAGCGCGCTTTCTTGAGGACATTGCTCAATACCGTCTCGGCACCATCAAGAGCGCGATCAAGGCAACTCAGAAACCATGTCAACCAGGGGGTAACATCGAGGTCGCCTTTCTGTGTCTTTTCCAGGATATCGTAATACGCATTCCGCTCCTGGCGTATTTGCGCAGACATACTGTAGAAACGTTGGGAACTCTGTTCCGAGCGGGCAAGGCTCATGTCTGAAATCGCTCGGGCGATGCGGCCGTTGCCGTCGTCAAAGGGGTGAATCGTCACGAACCAAAGGTGCGCAAGGCCGGCCTTTAGGACCGGATCCATGTCCATAGTATCATTGAACCATTTCAGAAAGTCGTTCATTTCGTGATCCAGCCGCTCTGCCGTGGGTGCCTCGAAATGAACCCGCTCACGGCCGACCGGTCCTGAGACGATTTGCATTGGACCGGATCCGTCATCACGCCATGCGCCCACTCTAATCCGGGTCATTCCGCTGCGTCCGGTCGGAAAAAGTGCGGCATGCCAGGCAAACAGTCTCTCATCCGAGAGCGGCTTATCGTAATTCTGAACAGCGTCGAGCATCATCTCGACAACGCCTTCAACATCACGATCTGCCGGAGTTAAGGCACCGATATCAAGGCCGAGACGTCGAGCAAGCGACGAACGCACTTGTTCCCTGTCGAGAAACGCACCTTCAATCTCGCTGGATTTGAGCACGTCCGCGGTCAGCGTTTCCAGGACGGCTTCTTCCCGCAAATCGAATCCGAGGGCCTCCATGCGCCCGATCAACCGTCCCTGATGGTGACGAACTTCGGCAAGACGGCGTGCCAAGGCTTGGGCGTTCCATCTGAAATCAGGCCAATCTTCGAGATCATGGATGTACTTCTGCATTCTCCGCATACCTTGCGGCGATTATAGGCCTGATTCGTCGCAAACGCAACCATAATCGCCGCATACTCTGCGGTGATTATGGACCGTATTCGCCGCATGGAAGGCAATTGGGCAAGAGGTATTTGGTCAAACTGTCGGCCCATGGCGGTACTGCTCACGAACGGGATGCCGTAAACCAGGCGGTGAAAACGGTATGTGTTCACGAGGACGGCCTGGCGCCGACGGCATTCAATAGTGCGGGATCCGCGGATGTGCATCCCAAGAAATGAGAGACCTATTTCACCGCGGGTACTCACCTTTGCCGCCGTACAGGTCTTTCATCTCATTCTTCTGTAGCTTCCCCATTGCATTTCGAGGCAACGAGTCCGTTACGAACACCTGTTTGGGGCACTTGTAGCCGGCAAGCCGTTTTTTGCAGAATTCGATCAATGTCTCCGGTGTCGTTTTCGTCGAGGCCTCCTGAAGTGCGACAATCGCGACGACCCGTTCCCCGAAGTCGGCATCCGGCACCCCCACAACCGCTGCCTCTCGGACTCCTTCGTGACCCTCCAGAAGGTTTTCGATCTCCTTGGGATACACGTTATATCCGCCGGTAATAATGAGTTCTTTGGCTCTCCCCACGAGGTACAGTCTGCCTCCGTCGTTTTGGTCCAGGTACCCCAGGTCTCCGGATCGGAACCAGCCGTCTACAAAGGATTCTCGTGTTTTCTCCGGCATTCCCCGGTAACCCCTGAATACGTTTTCCCCGCGTATGAGGATCTCTCCTACTGCACCAAGGGGCACATCCAGCCCGTCGGAGTCAACGACGCGCAGTTCCACTCCCGGAAGGGGAAATCCCACGCTGGTGGCTTTCCGACCCGCGGGATCGGCGGGGTTTGACGCTATCATGCCGGCCTCGGTCATGCCGTACCGCTCCAGGATCGGAAAACCCGTGTTACTCGCAAAGCGTAGGAACTGGTTTTCCAGAAGCGGGGCCGAGCCGGAGATGAACAATCGCATGGAACTCAGGTCGGGCGGCTTCTCCATGGTCTCCCACTCATTCATGAGCCTCTGATACATGGTGGGGACTCCCATGAGGATCGTGCACCGTTGGGCCTCGATGGTCCGCCAAACCCTATGAGGATCGAATTTTTCGTGCATGATGATGGTCGCGCCGGCGTTGAGGCCGCCGTGGAGGGCTACGAACAAACCGTGGACGTGGAACAGCGGAAGCACGTGGAGAAGCACGTCACGATCGCTCCACTGCCACAATTCATGCAGAGCAGTCATGTTTGACACAAGGTTTCGGTGGCTGAGCATGGCCCCTTTGGATCGCCCGGTGGTGCCGGAGGTGTAACAAATCACCGCGGTATCGTCTGCTGCGGTCGGGTAATCCCGTTCGTCTTGTGTTGAGATCGTTTCCAATTCATCGGAAAGCCCGATCAGATCCTTCTCGTCCGATTGACCGATTACTGCGGCACGGACACCGGGGAGTCGGCCAAGCACTGGTCTCGACCTTTTCAGCCTGTCTCCGTCTGCGCAAAACAACGAGCTCCCTGAGTCGGTGAGGAAATACTCCACCTCGTCGGGCTTGTAATCGACGTTCAAGGGAAGGACTATGGCTCCCACCGACATCACGGCCAATTCCAGAAAGACGAACTCCGGCCGTTTGGGAAGTTGAAGAGCAACGCGGTCGCCGACACGGACGCCGAGCCGTTTCAAGACCGCGAAGTATCTTCTCACCTCATTGTCCACGTCCGCGAAGGTGTAGACATGGTCCTCGAAGATGACGGCCGGTTTATCCGAGTATTTCTTGGCCGTTTCAGAGAGTTTTTTCGCTAGGTTCATATGAAAGACCTCCGACCCGGCCTTGAAAGACCGGCCCACCGTCATACTGTCCCTCCGGGACGTTAAGGGTTCCAAGCCCCGGCAGAGGCGGCGGAAAGTAGGCCGGTGCTTCAGAAAGTGTCTCAGAACTCCCGGATCGAGGTGTATCCCGAGCTGAACGCGGGATGAAGTGGATTCCAAGAAAAATCCCCCCTGCCCCCCTTTGCCAAAGGGGGGTATAAGCCGGTTCCCCTCCTTAGAAAAAGGGGGGTTAGGGGGGATTTTCTGCGACATGTCAACCAGTCGTGCCACGATTTTGAATGCCCACTGGGTTTTGAGGCAGTCTCTTCAGTGCCGGCGACTTTCACAATTCGTACCGGCCTGTCGCCGGTATCAAGCCATGAATGTTCATATTTCACTGTCTCCGAGTATATACGGTATCGAACCGGCCGCAGCCGGTTTCCGTGATCTCGTGAATGCGTCAACCGATCATCTTGCCGGGAAGCCACAGGGCAAGCTCGGGAAAAGCGCACAAGGCCGCGATCATGAACGCGTCAATGACCACGAAGGGCGCCAAGTCCCTCAGTATGCCCGCGAGCGGTATGTCCGGCGCAATACCCTGGACTACATAAAGGTTCAGGCCTACCGGAGGAGTGATGAGCCCAACCTCCAGATTCACGGTCATGATCACCGAGAACCATACCGGATCGAATCCCAGCCCTTTGATGACCGGCAGCAGCATGGGTGCGACCATGAGGACCACCGCGGCCGGAGGTATGAAAAAGCCCAACAAGAGCAACAAGATGTTGATGAAAAGTATGATCCCCCATTTTCCCAGGGGAAGTGCGAGAATGAGTTGTGCAAGTGACTGGGTGACGTACAGATCCGAACATACAAAGCCGAACAGAGTGGCCGCGGCCATGATCATGAGGATCATCGTGCTGTCCGTGAGAGCCTTCGTGAGGATCTTGGCTATCTGATCCACTTGATAGACCCGATACACAATCATCACCACGAGCAGCGAAATCACCGCTCCCACCCCCGCAGCCTCGCTTGGGGTCGCCCATCCTCCGTACAGGGAGATCATGATCCCCGCGATGATCAGGACCAGCGGCAGCACTCTCACGAGGCTCTCCAGCTTCTCCTTCAACGTGTAATGATCCCCGTCCGGAACTTCCCATGAAGAACCTAACGCCTCGCTTTGATCGGGTTCGGCTTGCGGGATGACCCGTGGCTTTATCACACTGAAATAGATCACGATCCAGAGAGAACTCATTCCCACCAGGATTAACCCGGGAATAACGCCTGCGATAAAGCACTTGCCGATGGAGGTTTCCGTGGCCACTCCATACAGGATCATGGTGATGCTGGGAGGGATGAGGATGCCGAACGTCCCCGCGTGAGCCACCAAGGCACAGGCCATGCCGGGTGGATAGCCTCTGCTGCGCATCTCGGGAATTCCAACACCTCCCACCGCCGCCGCGGTGGCCGGGCTGGAGCCGCACAGCGCGGCAAATATCCCGGCCGCCAGCATAGTGCTCACCCCCAAGCCGCCCGGCATTCCGTACACCCACCGGTGCATGGCCTCGTACAAGTCCTTGCTGGCTTTCGTAACGGCGAGAGGAGCGCTCAAAAGTATGAACAGCGGTATGGAAAGCATGGCGAAGCTGTCCATGCTACTGTAGAGCACGTACGGCACGGTCTGCAGCACGTTGGGAGAGTATATCATAATGTAGATGAGGGACACGGCTCCGAGTCCGGCCCATATGGGGATTCCGGAAAACAGTATAACCAACGCGCTGGAGAAGACGACTACACTGAGCCACGTTTCACTCATTGCTGTCTCCTTTCGAGACATGCTCCCGGTCAACCGGAATCTCCACGTCTTTCAGTTCGGCTCTGCCTGCTTCGCTCTCATAGGTTCCCAGCCTCAAATCGCGTATCTTTCCGCGGATCTGGACAACGGATTGCAGGAAGACCAACGTGACGCCGAGTGGAAGAAAGAGATAAGGAATCCAGAGGGGCGGTCCCCAGAGTGACTCGCTGTGCTCGTTGGCTGCTAGTGCAGACCACCACATGGGCCACGCGTGGATCGCGATGGCCAGGCATACGACACAGCTTGCAATGGTTGCGCAGATGAGCAGAATCTCGCGGACACGAGGCGGTAGGTATATGATCAACAGATCTATGTTCAGATGACGTTCGTGCATCTGCCCAAACGCGGCTCCCACGAAGCAGGCATACATGAGCAAGAAGACCGAGAACTCGATCTGCCAGATCGTTGACCATCCCAGTACCTTTCGGACCACTACCCCTTCCGTGGTGACGAGTGCCGCCGCAAGCAAGCTCAAAGCCCCCAATAGCCCGGTGAGCTTGCAGAGAAATCGTGAGACCGCTTCCAACTTCTGCCAGAACCCCGTGTTTGCACCTGCCATAGCCGCTTCCCTCCGGATTTGATCAGCATTGTGGAGTTCGTAGGAGCCCTATCCTAAGTACACGGTTGCGCGAATGTGATCGCGTATTTGCTTCAGTGGTGGACGTCTCGCCTGTTCAAAGACGACAGGCAAGATGCCTGTCCCGCGGTGCTGATTTGTAGGGGCACCCCCCTGTGGGTGCCCGGGGCAGGCACAGGGAAACTGTCTCAAAACCCGGAGAGCAGCGGAGAACGTGCCACGATTATAACGCATGTCGCAGTAAATCCCCCCTAACCCCCCTTTACTAAAGGGGGGGACTGGCTCTTAGCCCACTTTGCCAAAGGGGGCAGGGGGGATTTTTCACTGCGGTTCACTTCATCACGGCGCGATTCACTTCGAGCCGACAGTTTTGAGACACTCTCCAGGGGCCTGTCCCTACGAGGCGGAACTCCCGCCCATGTGCAATGCTTATTTCGGGACGGTCACTCCGTTACTTGTTCGTCTTTCCCATGGCCTGCTTGGCAAGATCAAGCAGTTCCTTCCCGTTGGGAACCGTCTGCTCGAAATTTTTCCACGCGGTCTTCCGAGCGAAATCCGACCATTGATTGAACTCGTCCTGTGTCATGTAATGCAGCTTTACGCCGGCCTTGGAAAACTCCTTGATCAAATTCTGCGTATCTTTGGAAAAATTCGGCACGACCCAATCCCGCTCCATCTCCGCGGATACTTCCTCAAACGCCTTCTGTTGTTTCGGCGTAAGGCGCTTCCAGGTCTTCAGCGACATGATCAAGGGCTCGGCCATGTACCAGATCGAGTAGTCTCTGGGAGCGTTCATGAATTTGAGTTGCTCGTACAAGCGATAGGAAACAAATGAAGAGGAGGAAGTCAGGCAAGCGTTTAGTACGCCGGTGGAGAGAGCATGGTAGATCTCCGAAGAAGGCATGCTGGTAATCGAAGCTCCGGCCTCCTTGAGCATGTACTCGAACTTCTTGCCCGCGGCCCGCATTTTGAGTGCTTTCACATCCCGTGGAAGTATGATTTGACGCTCCGTGCTTGCGATTCCGCCATCCAACCAGGCCCAGACGAGGATCTTGATCCCGTTCTTCTCTACGACCCGGTCGATACGCTTCCCTATCTCTTTGTTGCGCCAATCCATTGCTTGTCTCAGGGAGGAAACCGAGCACGGGAGCAACGTGATCGACAGTTCCGGAACCTTCCCCGCGGCATAGTCCAACGGGAATACGCTCATATCCAAGGTTCCCATCTTCATGGCATCCCACTGTTCTTTGGGTTTGTACAGGGAACTCGCCGGATAGATCCGAAAAGAGATTTCTTTGCCCAACTTCTTGGCGAGCTTGTCTGCAAAGACTTTTACCAGGGTGTCCCGAACGTCGCCCTCCGCGAACTGATGTGACACCTTGAGCGTAGTCGCAGCAACCGCCGGACAAGTCCATACCGCCAACAACCCTACTACTGCAAGCACCGCCCAAACGCCTCTGGATCCTCCTCTTCGAAATGCCATCTTGTCCTCCTTCACGTCGGAACGTTTCGAAGCCGACTGTGCAGCTTCGTCTTTGGTGGCTTACGAATCCGCGTGCTCACCCGCCTCTTCGTACAGGGTTCGCAGCGCCTCGCACTGGTTCATGAGATGCGTTTTCATCAGGCTTTCCGCCGCGTCGGCGTCTCTGTTGCGAAGGGCCTCCAGCAGCAACCGGTGCTCCTCCATGGAGGCCTCGAATCGATCGGGTTGAAAGAGTTGGCGTTGTCTGTAAAGAAGAATTTTCTGCCTCAAGCCGCCAAGAATTTCGTTGAACAGCTTGTTTCCGGCCATTTCCTGAATGAGTGAATGATATTTGTGGTTAACCTCCAAGTATTTCTCATGGTCTTTCTGCTGGTAATGTTTCTCCAGTTTCCGGTGGAGCTTGTCCAGCCGCACGAAGTCCGCCTCGCTCATCTTTTGCGCTGCCGTTCGCGCGCACGCGCCTTCGAGGATGCTCATCACCTCGAACAGTTCTCTGATGTCTTGCATGGACGGTTGAGCTACGTGGGCCCCCTTGTTAGGAACCAGATCGATGAGTCCTTCGGATTTGAGAATTCTCAACGCCTCTCTCAGGGGCGTACGACTGACCCCCAGCGCGTCGCACAACTGCTTCTCCACGATCCGGTCCCCTTTTTTCAGCACGCCATTTCGGATCATGTCCCGAATTCGTTGAGCCACCGTCTCGGAAAGAGATCTGATCGGTATCCTGGACATTGGAGCCATTGACTGGAAGACCTTTGTCACACGTTTTGTCGGGGCAGCCGGTGCCTTCGGACGATTTCAGAGGGCGGCTGGAGTCGCAGCCAAAGTTCGCGGTTGCCGGTTCGGCCCGCACGGACATCGAGGGCGGCAAGCATCCTGCAACGATTCAATTGCAATACCATGACGTTGCCGGGATCGCGCAGGATTTCTTCTCGAAACGCGAAGATATCCAACGTCATTAGTAAAGAGTAGTTGGTTGTGGAAGTGCGCCGTTTGATTGTATACAATATATAGTATGCAATCTGCTCGTCAATAAGAAAATGACTTCCTCAGCCAAAAAAAGTCAACGGCCCGAAAGGATCTCGTGTTGTCGGGATGTCTCAAGAAATGGGGGCAGCTTCAAAGCCGTGTGTATCGCACGTGGACATTCGCCGTATAGACGGCATTGGAATCGTCAGAATCTAAGACCGGACCGCGCCGTGCAAATCAAATGGCTATTTGGTTCATGTGGATGACACCAAGAATAAACACAAAGCAGGCCGTTTGCACTACGGTCTGTGCTATCTTGGCTGCCGTGGTCTTGACGTCGATCCACGTACCGATAATGATGACGGCCCACGCAACGATGAGAATGGGCACGCCGTAGCATTTATACGCCAGGAATTGGAAAGCCGCATAGACAAACGCCCTGAGAATCAACGCGATGGTAGGCCTCGGGTCCATGACTCCCTCCTCACGGTTAAGGGCCTGCCACTTGGCAAGACCGTTCGACAAACGCTTTCGCAACGTTTCTGTTCGCGAGAGTACCGCCCCTACCCTTTCTTATCAGAATTCCCGACGAAGAAACAGATCACCTGGAATGGGGGTCAGGCTTGACTTATGTGTATTTCTCCCGGTTCGTGCCTTACCCCGTCAACGGCGGGGCCGCAGAGGGATACGTTTCCATACGTTGGCGCAAACGATTGGCGCCTGACTGAACCCGGCAAAATCACGGCCCAACCACGTGACGAGTTCGGGGAGTGACAGGCGGTGTTCGTGCTAAACCAGGAGAGCGATGATGGACCGAGCTTCGGAATAATTTAGGTTCGTCACAGGGCCGAAATGGCAATATACCTAGCCTGACCCCACGTCCAAGAAAGAGTGGGGCGTGTCTCTCAGGGATTGTTTGGAACAATTATAATCGGCACATTGACTCAACGTCAGGCTAGAGGTATTGTAATCGTGGTTGTAGGGCCATTTCTCAAGCTCTGGATCGTTTCTTTCGGGGAGCCACAGAATGTCGTAATGGCCGCGGAGGATCATGTGGATATCGCACTCACTCCCGAACTGGAAGCATACGTCAACAAGAAGGTGCGTTCGGGCCGGTATTGCTCCGCCGAGGACGTCGTCCGGGAAGCGCTGCGGGTACTGGAAGAGAGGGACCGACGAGAGGATCTCGATCTGGCAGAACTGCGGGACAAAGTGGCTGCGGGCCTTGAGCAGCTTGATCGGGGTGAGGCATGGGACCTGCCGGATGACATCGAAGAAGCGGTAGAAAAGATCAAGTCCCGAGGGCAGTGCCGACTAGGACTTGGGATGCATCCGTGCCCATGAGCCGGGTTCGCCTTTCGAGCTTGCCGCATCTGACCTGCACCTGACCACGCGTTGACCGAGAAATTTTCGACATTCCTACTGAACTAGACGGCATTGTTCCCCCGGACATCCGAGGATGGTTGATCCATGAGTCCGACCATTTTTCGAGAGCGTGGATTTCGCTTTCTGTTCTTTTCTCGCGAGGAACCGCGGATCCACGTTCACGTCCAGTGTGCGGAGGGTGAGGCCAAGTTCTGGATCGAGCCGTCCATCACACTGGCGAAAAGCAAAGGATTATCTGCCGGCGACCTTCGTCAGGTGGAAAATATTATAAAGGAACATGAGAATGAGATCAGAACCGCTTGACAGAGGCACTTTGGGGACTGAGGTTACGAACATCTCTCGACATGGCCTTTGGCTGCTGGTGGACGACGAAGAGCTGTTCCTCTCGTTTGACGAGTTCCCGTGGTTCAAGGAAGCGTCAGTCTCGGCTGTATTGAAGGTCCAACGTTCCGGCAAGGAGCATCTGTACTGGCCCGATCTTGATGTAGACCTGACCTTGGAGTCGATCAGGCATCCGGAACGATATCCGCTCGTCTCCGGGGCACATACCCGGGAATCGACAACCCCGGACCCATCGCAAGAGTAAGATGCTTTCGTATTCGGGCGACCCACCTGGCTCCATTGTTGCCACGTCGGATATTTTTCCATATCGGGGCTCTCATGGATTTCCTCTCGCCGCTTGTCGGCGTGTGGAATACCTCTGCAACCATTGGAGAGCAATGTCTATGAATTCGTTCGTGCTTAGTTGCGCACGTGCCTCAGCGGTTTCCGTTTATCGCCGCGCCCTACGCGGGCTGAGGGAGCCCGCGGCTTGAGAAAAGAAAAGCGCAAACCATTGACCGCTTGACCGAGACCGGCAAGATCACGGCCCAATTGCGTGCCGAGATCAGTGAATGATATGCGGGCTTCGTGCCAGACCTGCCGAGCGATGGTGGCCCGGGCTTCGGAAAGATTTCAGTCCTTTTCAGGTAGAAATACCAATGATCGAGTCTGGCCCTTACCACTCCTCAGGGGCACTTTGCCCCACAATGGCAGTGTGTTGCGAAATAGCCGAGCGCACGGCCACAGCGACAGAATTTGACTGCTGTAGGAATGTCGATACCGAAGACCAGCGGAAGTATTGCCTCTTGATATTCCGAGATCTTACTGAGTAGCCCGTTTCGATCCGGGATTGCCTTACCAACAATGAATGCCCGATACAGGGACTTGCCCGGGTACTTGAGTCGGCATTGCCGGAGATAATCCACTGCCTGCTCCACGACATCCTCACCGGCCTGCGTCTTATGCCTCACGTTCAACGGGCCCTTCTTAATTTCAACCACAGTCACTCGTACTTGCTCCACAAACACCATGTCCGCAAGTCTGCGATTGGGCATCCGGTCCTGACGTCGAAGCGTGGGATGATTCGGCCCCAGACACTCCATACCTTCTCTGATGCCCCAGAGCTCATCATCTATCAGCTCCGGGTACAGACAGAGCGAGTGTTCGAGGTGCTTTTCCAAACGCACAACCGTCACCGTCCCCCCTCCTGGGCTTTGCTCACCATTTTCTCTTGCCAAAGGTGTGAGGTCACCGAATCAATAAGTTTTGCTAGCGATGCGTCCTTTCGCAATTTGCGTTTTCCTGAAGAGTCCTTTGCGTTGAGGTGTCCCGCGAAACGCCTGACAACTTCAATGCCCTCTCTTTCGACAAGACTTTCCACCTCTCTGTCAACCTCTTCCTTGGTCCGCAGCCCTCGCAAATCTCCGCGCCACTTCTGGAAGCGTTCGATCTCGATCCTTGCGGGATCGTTTGCTGCGATTTCGTCAAATTTCTCCGCCAGCTGTTCCAGCCTGTTTACAGGGTGATAGTATGCGATGATGAGATGGTCTATCGACGGTTTCTTGAGAGCAATACCAACTTCCCGTGCCATTGACGGCAGATCTATGACCGCCTTGTGGTTGTTCCAAAGAGCCCGAATCCTCAGGGCCGTCCTGTCGGTCAGCAGCCTCTCTTTCAGCTCTTTTGGGGTCACTTTCTTTGGCGGCGGCACGAGGAGTTTGATACAAGCGTTCAGAGCCGTTGTCAGTTTCTTGACCGCTTGTGACCTTTCGGATGGAGCACCTTTGTCGAGTGCTTCTTTGAATTTCTCAAACAGATTGGTAAGGGCTGTTAGCTCATCCATTCTCCACTACCCCCATTATCTGATCAGTGAGTTGAACAAAGTCGTGGGTCGCCTGTGAAGTGGGAAACGCCATGGATATGGGAAGCCTTTCCTCTTGGGCTTTGGCAATATGTGAAAGATTCCTGATGCGTTGCTCAAAAACTCGTGCCTTTGGCAGGAAGACACTGTTTTCATGTTTGGTCTGATCGACATATGCGTCAATTTCCTGGATGAGTGGTAGCACAGTCGATTTCCTGGCGTCGTACATGTTCACGATGATTCCGGCTACCCGCGCGGTCTCGGGATCCAGAAGGAGGAACTGGTCCCGGAGCTCTTTGAGAAAACCCACCAGCTTCTTCAACCCGGTAGTCGACAGAAAATCCGGTAGTGTCGGGATGAGCACATAATCGGCGCAGAAAAGGGCGTTTTTGGTTGTCATGTACATGTTCGGAGGACAGTCCAGTATGACGTAGTCAAATTGACCACAAATCCTCTTGATTTGTATGTCAAGGCACTGGAAAGGCTTCGGGTGGATAGGCTTGTCCAGGGAATGATGAAGCTGAGTGTCAAGGTCCAACATGTCGAAGGTCGCTGGACAAATTTGCAGTCGAGGGCATCCTTCGAGCGCGAAGGTCGCCGTCTCCACCGACCACGCGTGAGAGCCCTGGATGATGTCCAGAAACATCTGGTAGGAAGTCTTCCTGCGGTATTTTGACCACCTGTGCCATTGCCCGGGGCCCAGAAGCCATTGTCCCAAGGAAGCCTGAACGTCCAGGTCCACCAGCAGAACTCTCTTCTGGAAATTGTGGGCCAGGCAGCCTGCAAAATTTACGGCACAGGTGGTCTTTCCTACCCCTCCCTTGAAGTTGGCGAAGGCGATGATGTGTGTGCCCTCCGGAGTCTTGGCCGACCTCCCTCTCAGGTCTTCAATTGATTCTATTGCACCCACAGCACTCGATTTCTTCTTGCGTGGTGACATTGACTCCCCTCTTTTCCGCTTGCCTTTTACATCCGGATGCTCTGTTACCTCCAATACCCCCCCGGAGATGGTTGATTGCTGAGACCAGAGTTCGTGCGGAGATAGCCTGCGCCCCCAATTCCTCAGTCACTTCATCGTCGGGATAAGCTGATTCACCTGATGGCATTTTCGCGCCATCACTTGTCAAAGGCAATTATTTCCGCGGGTTGGTCTCGATCTCCGCGGCAGGAGCTGTTCATGAACAGCTCCTCTCAGTACCGGCTCATTGGAACTTACTCTCCAGAAGCATCTATGGAGCACGTCGGGCCATGGGCAACTTTGCGCCAGCCGATTCTCCGGTGGAATTCTGTGGGCCACGATGATTAGGCAGTGGTCGGAATGAGAAGTGGCGGCATTCCAAAATAGCGCGTCGAATGGCGTGTTTTCGATTCAGACGGTAGCATCTCACAGCCAACCGCGGTTGCGATGCACATCCACGGCCAACCGCCCCTTGGCAGTTAGTGTCATCCTCCAGAAAGCCGAGCCTTTTTGAACGGATCGCGGAGGTTGAGGAACATCTGTTCCGACAAGAAAACGAACAGCCATTTGATGGATGTGTATCTGATTTCAGACTCTAAATATTTACCAAACAGATCGTTTACAGCTTCTAAGTCTTTTCACTTCATCAAATGGACGGGAGATATGGAGTTGTTGCAGGATTGTTGAAATAAATGTCAACACAGCGATCCGTCATCAAGAAACAAAAAAAGTACGAGATCTTCAACAACCCGCGCGCCGAACAGCGCGCTCGCGCATCGAGCGGAACGCGCTGATACGACCGCTGTTACACAAAAATAAAAAAACAGGCTTACGCAAAATGGTCGTATTTTGGTCATTACTATAATGTAATAACAACATGATGTAATGATACCATAATGCTATTAATTAACTATATAGCTGTGATATCCGGTGTTTGATTTCTCTGGACACGACGAATGTTTGTGTTATTCTTCTGGTGGAATTTGGGAACGGAGGTTCAACATGAAAACTCCAGTCGATTGGCTAGAAGGCCAGCTTGAAAAAGCCAAACAAGAAAAGGAGAGAACCGAACAGCGGTTTAGGGAGGCCGAGGTTTTGATGCTGGAGGCCAAGAGACGCTACGAGGCTTGTTCAGAGATGCTAGCAGTGGCAAAGCAGGAGCAGGAGTCTCAAATCAAAGCCGCAGGGACACAGGTAGGGGGACAAGATGGCTCGAAACCTAAATTGAGCATGCCGGATCATATGACGGCACTCTTAAGAGAGCATGGACCCATGAACTCTTCTGAAATATATGAGCTCCTCAGGGAGCAGGGATGGGAGAAGACCAGTGTAAACTCCGTCAATACTCAGCTAAGTAGGCATAAGGTGACACGATTTAACAAAAACACCGAAGGAAAGTGGTTTTTGGTAGAACAGGTGTCCTGAAAGGAGGAACACTGTGAAGAATAGATTAATAGATTTAGTCTCCGCAGATCAGATGATCGCCATCTGCGGAGGCGAGAACAAGCAAGACCCCATGGTCTGGTAGTCGTTGGTAGCGAAGTCAGACTATGGGGTCAAGGCGATCACTAAGGATCTAGTTAGGTTAACTCGGCTAATCTCATGACAGACTAGCCCCTGTCTGCAGTTATCTTAGAACACGCTAGTTTTCATGTCAAGCGTTTCTTGGGATAAGTGCGCGGAGAGAAGTTATGTCTCTATTCTTGATCTCTTACGATCTAGATAATCCCGGTCAGAAGTACGCGGCCGTGCATGCAATGCTCAAGTCTTGGGGCGCACGGCGCGTGCTTGAATCGACCTGGATGGTCAAAGCAACCAACTCTACATGTGTGGCTATGAGAGATGCTCTAAAAGGCGGACCTGTGGATGCCAATGACCGAGTCGTTGTCGTCAGAGTAGACGACTGGGCGTCTTTCAGAGCAATGATAGACATCAACCAGATCTAGCCATTTCAGGTGGCGAGTCCGCTAGCGGCTCGCCACAGTTCCCCATTTACCTCTCGATTGTCCCTTCAGGCCAATGTTGTGGATCGGTTCCAAGCGACTGATACGGGTGATTAAGACTGCGACTGCCACCAATTCTCCAGTCTAAGACAAAGGGTATTATTGTCACAAGCGAGATCCAGATATTCTTCTCTTCTCTAACCTGACACCGAAAGAGCGAACCGGCTTCTTTGTCACGAAGTAGTTTTGCCGGTCTGCACCTAACCAACCCATCATGGGACGCTCTCGTTTTTGAGTGACCTGATATTCCACCCAATCTTATCGGTCTTCCACCGAAACTATTACTGGGAAAGGATGACTTGAAAAGGCGTCGTTCTCGTGCATGCTAAAAGCGCTTTAGGGTTTCCGTCAAAGCCAGGGACCAACAATATTGTTCGAAGTGTTTCTGTGATCAGAAGCGCTAACTGCGTTGACAACAAAAACGACGGGCCGATGACCTCCCACAACACTCAGATCGTGATGTACAAACAGACAATGAGGAAAGTCCCCCCCCCCCCCCCTTATCTAATACATCCAGATCTCCCCCGTGTCCCCGCGGCCCACCTCCCCAGTCTGCCCCCCGATGAGCAACCATAACCACCTAACCTCCGCCTCTCCATCCCTCCACAACAACATGAACCGATATCTTCTGCGCCCTCTCCCATAGATTGGGCACTCCGGCCGCACGCTCAAAATCATGTCACAGAAATTCGTTATCATCCCGGGAAGACAGGGCATGCTACTTTTGAACGGTTGATGCTTGACCATCTGCTACGCCAACGAGTGAATTCTGCTCCGGAATGCGATGCCCCCTCCTGTGGCCACAGTTGCCGCCACGCTGGTCTCCCGTGTGAACTGCCTCCAACCTAGCTTCCGTTCTTTCCGCTCCACTTCAAACAGTTGTCTGAACCCTGATTCTGCTGCTCATTTGATTGCATGATTCTGTGTTTCGGTTGGGGGGATTCATGCGGGGCAATCATCATAGTCCTCATTCAATCATTTCAATCACAGTTCAGGACGTTGGGGCACGGTGAATTTGTTCTAGGTCACGGAGCGGCTGCAGACGAGTTTTCGGTCATTCTGAGGTAGTCAAAGACCAAGCGAGTGTTCCAAAGCTGCCGCATTCTTTGGGCTACGCTGCGTGCGCGTTTGAGCTTGATGATGCTAACGGCAAGACGGCGCAGTCGTGTGATGTTTTCCGGTCCATGGCCGGTTCTTATTCGGCTGCGGTCTTCGTCGTAGTTCCAGTCAATGATGTAATGGCAACTGTTTTCGATAGCCCAGTGGCCGCGGTTGGTGGCAAGTACGCGTTGAGGATCAGCCTGTTCAGGAGGTCGGCTGGTAACGCCATAGGCGATTTCACTGGAATACTTACCGGTTTTCTTATTTGTGGACTCGCGTTGTATGAGAAAGGCTTGTCCAACGTGAGGGAAGTTCAGATAGTCGTTGAGTTCGGTAGTGATCCAAATTTTGCGGGTTTCGATCCGGCCGTGATCAGGTGGCTCGCAATGGATAAAATCGGGGTCCTGCCGATCCTGGAAATAGAATGCGATATCTTCAAAAAGGCCGGGCTGGTTGTTTTTTACGGTGAAGTGGTAATGAGCTTTCCGCTCCCGGACCAGATACTCGGCGATCTTACGCTGGGTCAAAAGGGCATCGGCGGTAATATCCTTGCCCTCAATATCAATGGCGTCAAGGAGCGGGATGGCGGTTTTGATTTCGTTGGTGCGTTTGACTTTGTCATCCTCTACGGGCAAATCGCCTACTTTTTTTGGGTGTAGCAGGTTTTGCTCTGATGACCGATGGCGCTCATGATATGCGTTTGGTAGCCTTGATCGTCGACGGCGTTGCACATGGTTTTTCCATCAATGGCCAGACTTTCATCCTGGCGGCCATAGGCTTGGCTCCAACGCTGTAGCGCATGGTCAAGATGCACTGGGTCCACGCGGATCAGTACATCACGGATGATCGACAGGCTCGGTACGACGTAGCGTCTGTTTTCGTATCGGCAACGGAAACGTTTTCGGGCTTTTTGTCCAAGGTCGTCGGCCCAATCCGAGATGGCCTGATAGCCGCGCATCCCACACAGGGTAGCGCCGGCGGCAATTGCCAACACAGTGGACAATCGATGGCGTCGTCCTTGTGCACGCCGCGGATCGGGAATATCGGCAAAAAAGTCGGGCAAAGATTGCATATGTAGTGCACTGAGCATGATTCTTGGACCTCTTGTACGATAAGCCGGGTCGAGGATAGGACCGGATAACAATGCTTGGGCATCGGAGGTTAACGGTTTGACAAAAACCATTTTTGGTGAGTCTGCCGTGGCGCTGTAGCCTTGACGGGTCCGCCGGAAGCCTTTGGTGTCGCCCACATATATCCAGTTCGCCGCTTTGTAGATGGTTCCCTGGAACCGTTGCGGGTCCACGAAGGTCTCAAGCAGCACAATTGGATGACCGAAAATCGACCGCCAATCGGCCGTTAATCTCTTATGACACGCTGCGAGAATGCGGGAGGCTAAATTGGGAAAATGGCAGTTGGGCAGGATCAGAAAACGGCTGTTGTTTGTCACCAATTTGAGACGATCAAACTGGTGGCGAAAGCTCCACCCGATCCATTGATCCCGTGCAGAGCACTTCAAGGCTGCTGCCGAGAAGCTCATAAGCGCAACCCATTGGTCATCAAAGGAGGCGATGTACCATGGGTTTCGCTGATCTTGGGAAGTGCGCCGAGGTAATGATGCTCTTGCATCAGTTGCTGAAAACGTTGCTCTTCAAGCGGGCCGACGCGCCGGACGAGGACTTTGGATAGGTTCAATACTGTTACCCTCGGAATGAAGTGTCCGAAGGCTCCGTATATACCCCACCCGGAGGCGGATGTCCAGAAAATTCACTAAGCACGTAGCGTCTTTGCCTAAACAGGCAAGAACAGAATCACCCTGGACGTTGGGGCTTTCTTCATCACCCGTTTTCCGACGTCCGGGCCCGGACTTTGCCCGGCTGCACCCTAAAGCACTCCGGACTGCCGCGGCCGGAGTGGATACCGTTCTATGAGCACCTCTGCAGGAATTCCAAGGCCCTCGCTGAGGTTGCGAACCATGTCGAGGCTCAGTCGTCTTCTACGGTTCAGAACCTCGGCAACTCTTCCGCGGTGCCCGATGAAGGGCTCAAGGTCTTTCCGGGTCAAACCCATCTGGTCCATCCGGAACTTGATCGCTTCGATTGGATCCGGAGGATCAATGGGATGGTGCTCTCGTTCATAAGCCTCTACCAGAATCGCGAGTATATCGAGTTCATCGGACTCAGGTGTTCCCGGGACGGCGTCCCAGATTTCTTCTATTCTTGCCAAGGCAGCGTTATAATCTTCTTCTGTTCGAACGGGTTCGATGTCCATGCTCACACCTCTCAGCTCATGAGAGCTTTGTCGTCGATCAGACCGTAAGGGCATCGATTTTGTCGTATTCCGCGTGGGTTCCCACGAAACGGATGAAAACCAATCCCCTGTCGTATTTGATCGCCACCACCAATCTGTAATCGTTGCCTTTTATGCTGAAAATTGCCCGGTCGTTGCCAATGATACGAGCATTGCCGTATTGACTCGTAATGTCTATTGGCTTCTTCCAGTCTGCTTTCCCGGCTTCTTTGAACCAAGCACGTAACGGTTGCTCGGCTTCAGCATGCTTAGCCCAGAATTCCCGCAGTGTTCTCACGGCGATGACTCTCATCGAAAAATCATAGCACGATCCCGTTTTGGGTGCAAGAAACAGGACAACGATCTGCCGGCTGAGTTCCGCCGTACCGTCGGACACCTTAAACAAACCCTAACGTAACGGGGTCAAGGGTTGTCTGAACCCTGATTATGCCGACTCTTTGATTGCATGATCCCTGTGTTTCGATTGGGGCCGCTCGTCAGGATCAATCATCATGGTCTTGATTCAATCATTTCAATCATAGTTCCGGACTTTGAAGCTTTCTTCATCACCCGTTTTCCGACGTCCGGGGACACCGTACTTATCCCCGCGAGCCTCTCGGAGCGAGTTCAAGCCTCTACCTACAGGGATCTTAGCTAAGCCGGACCAGGCTTAGCTAAGAAGCCATCATGTCCGACAAGGTGTGCCGGTCCCGCGTTCCGACCTTCACCAGGCGCGGCTGCGCCAAGAGCAAGGCCCAGACCTACAAAGCTCGGCTTTCCGGCCGAATTACATATGGTGTCCCCCGAACTACGAACTAAACTAGCGAACTCGGAATGCACAATGGAAATCTTCCTGGTTCTTCCCGATCTCTTCCCCCACATTCGTGTCGTGCAGAATCCGTTTGACCAACCGTTTCCCACCGCGCTGTTCGTACGCGGAGGAGTGGCCGTGCCTACTTTGCTTCCAGCAATGACCTCCCGGCCACCAGGCGCATTATTTGGTTCGTTCCCGTATATATCTGGGTGAGTTTTGCGTCTCGCATCATTCGCTCGACCGGATAGTCCTTCATATACCCGTATCCCCCCAGGATTTGGACCGCGTCCGTCGTTACCTTCATGGCCGCGTCCGACGCGAAGAATTTGGCCAATGCAGCGGCCGTATCAGCTTGCTTCAAATCTCCTTCGTCAAAGAGACAGGCGGCTTTGTAAGTGAGGAGCCTGGCTGAGTCGACCGCGGCAGCCATATCCGCCACCATGAATTGGATGGGAGAGAGGGCGGCAATGGGACGGCCGAATTGAACGCGCTCGCGGGCGTACGTCACTGCTTCATCCAGGGCGGCTTGACCAATCCCTACTGCCTGGGAAGCGCAGAAGAGCCTGCTCATTGCCAGTGTTCTCATGAGATTGACGAATCCTCCGCCTTCTTCTCCTATGAGGTTTTCCGCGGGTACCTCCATGTCCTCGAAAAAAAGCTCGGAATTGATCGATCCGCGCATCCCCATCTTGTTTTCGTTCTTGCCGTATACAAGCCCCGGAAAGTCTTTTTCCACAACAAACGCACTGATTCCCCGGGCTCCCCGAGATGCGTCGGTATACGCATACAGAGAGAAGAAATCCGCTACAGACCCGTCCGTTATGAAACATTTCTGGCCGTTGACAATGTATTTGTCGCCTTTCCGCACCGCCCTCGTTCTCATAGACACTATGTCGGAACCCGCCGAGGGCTCTGTTGCCGCAAGGGCGGTCAACCTGCGGGAGTCATCCCCAAGGCTCGTGAGGTATTTTTCCTTCAGGGCCTCACTTCCCGCATGGAGGATCGGCAGCATTCCATCTGCCTGGGCGATGAGAAGCAGTGCCGAAGACGCACACGCCCGGCCGACTTCCTCAAGAATCAAGGAAAACGTAACCAACCCCAGCTCCACACCACCATATTGTGCGGGCAGGAGAGGGTTCAGTACGCCGTTGTCCGCAAAGGCGGCCACCGCATAGTCTGGAAAGCCTGCGGTCTCGTCCAATTCCGCAGCCCTGGGAGCGAGCTCCTTCCGAGCAATGCGGCGAACCGTATCAACAATCATTCGCTGTTCATCACTGAGTCTTATCATAGTACAACCTCCCGAACCTCGGACGGAACTACCGTGAGGCGGATGTGTCGAAATTTCTCCAGGCAGCCGTCAAATGGAAATACCTGCTTCTTTCAGGATCTCCCGTGCGATGACGATTCTCTGAATCTGATTCGTTCCTTCGAATATTTGGGTGAGCTTCGCGTCTCTGAACATGCGTTCTGCCGGAAAATCCTTGGTGTACCCGTACCCTCCCAAGACTTGAACGGCATCCGTGGTGATCTTCATGGCGGCATCTGCGGCAAAACACTTCGCCATTGACGCGATCTTGGTGTTCCGCTTACCTTCGTCATAGAGTCTTGCGGCTCGGTACACCAGGCCTCTGGCGGCCTCGATGAGCATCCCCGCATCGGCCAGCATGGCCTGGATCATCTGGTGTTCCGCTATGAGCTTGCCAAAAGTCTGCCGCTGGGTCGAGTACGCCACCATGGTTTCAAAGGCCCCTTCTGCAATCCCCAGGGCCTGAGCGGCAATTGCAGGCCTGGACATATCGAAATCCTGCATGGCCGTGCGAAAACCGGCCCCTTCCGTACCGAGCAGGTTTCCAGCCGGCACCCGGACCTCATCGAGAAAGACTTCCGTTGTATTTGATCCGCGCTGGCCGAGCTTGTTTTCCGTTCTTCCCAGGGTCAGGCCGGCACGGTGACGTTCCACGAGAAAGAAAGACATACCTTGACCGCCTCCTTCTCCTGAAGTCCTCGCCAGAACAGAATACAGCGACGCCACGCCGCCGTTGGTGGCAAAACACTTGGCCCCGTTGATGACGTATTCGTCGCCCTCTTTTCGTGCAGTGGCCTTTACCCCGGCAACGTCGGATCCTCCTGATGGTTCGGTTACGAGATATGCCGCCAGTTCGCGATTGTCCCGGACCCCTGCAAGAACCCTGTTCCTGATCTCCGGCGACAGTCCGTGAACAATGGGAAATAGTCCGACAGCCTGAATGATCAACAGCAAAGCGGATGATGCACAGTGTCGCGCTATCTCTTCCACTGCAATGCACAAAGCCGTACCCGAGTTTTTCTCAAGACCGCCGAACTCCGGCGGTAAGGCGAGTGTCAGGAGGCCCAGATCCCAGCAAAGTGTTTCCACTTCCCGGTTGAAAACGCCGCTCTCGTCGATTGATGCCGCGAGCGGGGCGATCTTGTCTTTGGCCGCCCTCGAAACGGCGTCTCTGAATATAGTGAGTTCTTCTGTTATTTCAGGGGCTAAGTTCATAGTCCACTCCATTTCCTAATGTATCGGGCATCGGCGCTGCCGTAGTCCCCGAACGCGAATATTCTTGTCGCCGCAGTGTCCACCGGCCCTTCCGAAAAAATGAGACAATGTGGTTCCGGTCCCACTAGGCTTGATGCTCTGGCCGCCGGCCGGCGAAAAGTCCCGGCTTCCAGGCATCTCTAAGGCGGTCGAGACCGAGGTTGGGCCCAGACGCCCTTACGTTCCGCCGCAAGCAGTTGTTCGAGCAGTTGCCGTAGATTTTGTCCGAAATTCGTGTGCTGTCGTTCCCAGGCAAATCCCCCCCGCCCCCTTTGTCAAAGGGGGATTAAGGGGGATTTCTCTTTTCAAATCCTGGGAACTAGACTCGAAATATCGGTCATTATTTCCGGCACTTGCTATACTTGTTCAACTCCAAACCTCTCCACTTGGACTACCGGCTTCTCCCGGGAGTCGTACTACGACCTGGAACACGTCATCGCATGTACGCCACAGCGTCTGGGGTTGAATGAGTCTTGAGCGGGTGGAATGCCTCCTCCGGCCGAGGTCTGCCGCCGCCCTTGGGATCGTTCACGTTACCCGCATGGCGAAGAGTCACTGCTGCAGGGCCGCCGACCAACCTACTTCGATCCCGGGGCTGCGTTATCGTACCGGCAACACATCATCGTGTCGGCCGCCGTTTTAGGAAACGCCAACCTTTCATACGGTCTTCCTGCGCCTTCTCCTTGCCGTCCTTTTCGTCCCCTGGTTGTCTCCAGGCGCCTGCCTGGACTTCACCAGACGCGGAGTCGACTCGCTCCCGCCCAGCCCGCCGATTACCGCGTCGCTGAGATTATGAGCCAGCACTTCCACATCAAATTCCCAATCAAACACCACCGACCTTAGACAGGCGTGCTCGATGCTTCCCACAATAAGATCCTTGACGCATGCAAGCGAAACGTCCTCTCGAATCTCCTTATTCTTAATTCCCTCCGCCACTATTTCGTCGATAAGGCCGGCATAATCCTTGACCAGCTTATACGCGTCGCTTTCGAAGTAACCCGGATAATTCCTCACATCCAGCAGAAGTATGCGTGAAAAGACACGATTCCTTTTGTGGAACGCAATGTTTCCTTTCATGAGGTTCCTGAGCTTGTTGAGTGCGCCGTCCACCCCTTCTACCGCGCGCCGAATCTCGTTAAGATGCTCCCGGGTGTACTCCTCCAGGATCTTGTGAAGCAGGCCTCGCTTGTCCCGGAAATATCGATAGATCAGTGCCTCGTTTACGCCGGCGACCCGTGATATTTCCGCTGTGGAAATGGCATCGAAGCTTTTCTTCTCCAGCAGATGATGCAAGGCATGCATGATCTTGATCCCCCCCGGAGGCACATCTACTCCCCTCAGATCCAAACCGCCTTGAGGCCGGTCGGACGACGGGGCCTCTCGAGTTGCAGACTCCGGTGAAGGGACACCGCTACAACCATCTCTTTCGTCTACGATAATGCTTGACCTCCCGATAGCTCTTTTTCTTCCCGACATCACTCAACCCCATATAGAATTCTCGTACGTCCTCATTTTCTTTCAAGTCTTTCTGAGTTCCGTCGAGAACAATCCTTCCATTCTCCATAACATATCCATAGTCCGCTATATCGAGCGCCTGTGGAGCATTCTGTTCAACCAGTAACATGGCCGTCTTCTTTTCTACCTGAATCGCCTTAATAATACGAAATATTTCTGCAACCATTAGAGGACTCAGGCCCATCGAAGGTTCATCCAAAAGAATCACCTTGGGCCGGCTCATGAGCGCTCGTCCTATGGAGACCATCTGCTGTTCCCCGCCGGAACAATATCCTGCCGTGGCGTTACGCAGAGAGTAGAGCCTCTGAAAATACCCGTAGATGATCGCGAGATCCTCGTTAATGGTGCTTCTACCTTTCTTGGCTCGGGCCCCTACCCGCAAATTCTCCTCCACGGTGAGATGGGCAAAGAGTCTTCGACCCTCCATTACCTGAACCACGCCTTCTTGGGCGATCTTTTCCGTGCTCATTCTCGTGAGGTCCTTACCTTCAAACTCAATGGAGCCCTCGGTCACCTCTCCTAATTCGGTCTTTATCAGGCCTGTAATGGAACTCAAGGTCGTGGTCTTTCCGGCACCGTTGGCTCCCAGGAGCGCAACTATGCAATTCGGATCCACATGCAGCGAAACGCCTCGAAGCACCAGAATGACGCTGTTGAACATTACTTCCACATTGTTCATCTGTAACATTGAAGCTCATCTCCGGTAGATACGCTCTATTGGCTAATGCCCTTAAATTCTCTCTATCCTTTCAAGGCCGAAAAGACCATAAGGCTTGATCATCAGCACCAGTACCAGAATACAGTACGGAACAATTTCTCTCGTACTGGCCCCGACTATGGGGTCAAGATACAAACCCGACATATACTCCAGGATACCGACTATGAGCCCGGCAATCAAGACGCCGGGAATTGATTCCAACCCACCGAGAAGTACAACGGGGAAACAGTTTGCAGCAATCTGGTGAAGGCTGGTACTCACTCCATTGATACTTCCCAGAAGCACTCCCCCGATGTAGGCCAAAACAGCCGATATAACCCACGCCATCACAAACACCACTTTGATACTGATCCCCATACACATGGCGGCCTGATGATCCTCCGCCACCGCCCTCATGTCCAAGCCCCATTTACTGTAGTGAAAGAAGACGATAAACAGGCCGATTACCAGCATAGTGATGAAGAAAACAATGATATGCTGAAGCGACAAAATGATGCTCAGAAATTCAACCGGATTAGGTGGAATGAATTTCGGATAAACCAGGTAATTGTTCTGCCCCCAAAACAGGGTCACCACTCCGTCAATGAATGCCTGTAATGCTAGGGTCACAATAATCAGGGCGAGTATCGGCTGCCCCACCATTCGTCTCATGCCGAAGCGTTCGATGAGGAACCCGATGACTACCGCCGAACCCAGTCCGCAAATCAGACCGAGCCAGATGGGCATCCCGGCCTGTTCCATGAAGGACCAGGCCAGATATGCGCCTACCATTAATAAACCGCCCTGTGCGAAATTGAAAACACGGGTAGATTTATAGATTACCACGATGCCCAGCCCGATGAGACTGTACAACGATCCGACCATGAGGCCGCTTGCAACTGCCTGAAACAACTCTGTCATCACAAAACCCTACTCCCTAGGGAGCTCTTTGGCTCACGGTTTTAGCCAGGGGACCTCGATCCCGTATTTCTCTTTTACCCACTTGCCGTCCTCGCATTTGGATATGTTCAGCTGTTTGAACGGACGCCTTTCGGTAGGAGAATACTGAACATCGGCCGTCAACCCTAACATGTCGATTTTTCCCATCGTTGTTAAGGCCTTATAGATGCCGGCACTGTCGACCTTGTCAGGGCCGTAGTTCTTGGCTGCATATCGCATAGCCTCGGCCGTAATTCGTGCCGGTATCACGCCCATGAGATACTGCGTCTGATAATCCACACCGCCGCGGAATTCATTTTGCATCTTCATACCCAACTGAATCCCTTTATTATCGGTCTCAGACCAATCCACGAAATGGCTCACCGACCAGGCTCCGTTTGCGGCATCACCGGCCAGCTTGATAACCTCCGCCCCGCGGCATTCCGAGCCGCCGACGAATTGAATCTTCCCCTGAAGGCCGAGTCTCTTGGCATCCTTCAACAACACCGCAAACTGGCCTTCCAATATGTTTGAAAAAACGAGGTCGGCTCCCATTGATTTTGCCCTAAGCAACTGTGTGCTCAGGTCATTCGGCTGCCCGGCAAACAATTGGGTGGGCAAGACCTCGAATCCGTACTTCTTTGCCCAAGGATTTCCCAATTCCACGTGTGCCGTTCCATAAGGCACATCCCATGTAATCGTCATAACCTTCGGCTTTTCCTTGTGGCCTGCCTTCTTCCACTGCTCCATGAAATGTATGCAGGCCGCGGCAAAGACATCCGGATACAACGGTCTAAGGAGAAAGATGTACCCCGGTGGATCAATGGCGGGAGGGAACCCGGAGCCCTCACTCACACAAGGTATCTTCAATCGGCGGAGTTCGTCGCTCATGGTGGCGGTTCCGTTCGTACCCATGATATAGCCCGCGCTGATTCCCGCTGCTGCGAATTTCTTCAGCACAGGCAGATACCTTTTCGGATCGTACCCCGTGTCTTCCATGAGGATATTCACGGTAATACCCTTGATGGGATCGTGCTTTTTCACCCACCGGAAATAATCGGAATACCCTTTCCAGAACTGCTGCCCCGTGAATGCGATGGGGCCTGTTACATCGCCGAAGACTCCAAGTTTGACCTCCTTGTCCTTGCTCCATGCCGGTGTGCCCACGGATGAGACTATGAGACACAAACCGACCATAACCATGAACAGAGTCCACTTCCCATTGCGCTTTATCTTCATACTGTACCTTCCTTTCGCTTGAGTAAGATTCGGTCAGTACGCAAACGGCCACAGCCTGTAATAGGACTTGAAGAGAGAGAATTGTCGATTCATCCCCCGGGGCTCGAATAAAAGAAAGACAATCACGACCAAGGAGTAGATGATCAGTGCCAGGCCGGAGAAAATATTGGTCTGTATGCCCGGAAAAAGCGCAGCCAGGAACGGGGTAACCAAAGCAACCAGCTCTCTAAGCCCAACATAGACAATCGCCCCGAATATCGGTCCCATAGCACTCCCAAGTCCGCCCACCACCAGGAATCCGAGATACCAGATGGAATCCATCAAGGAGAAATGGTCGACATGAATGCGGAGAAAATAATGCGCCCAAATCGCCCCGGCTATCCCGGCGTAGAAGGAACCAATGGAAAAGGCCAACAATTTGTATTTGAAAATATTGATTCCCATGACTTCGGCCGCCAGATCATTGTCCCTGACGGCAATAAAAGCTCGGCCTATCTTGCTCCGTTCGATACTCTTGGCAAAATAGGACATGAGGAGCAGTATAACCATGGCAAAGAGGAAATAGCCTTGGTCGGTCTCCACGACAAAGCCTCCAATACCTGCGCGTGGTACGGAAAGGCCGTACAGGCCTCCCGTTAGGCGACCTCCGTGAAGAAGAAGCCAGCCAATGAGATATTGGGCGGCCAATGTCGCCAACGCCAGATAGAAGCCCTTTATCCTCACCGAAGGCAGAGCGAATACCAGTCCCACCAGAGCTGCACAGAAACCGGCAGCGGGAAAGGACAAAATAAAAGGAATGTGGAGTCGGGTCATGAGAATGGTGGTTGAGTACGCGCCAATGGCCATGAAGGCCGAATGTCCCACTGAAATTTGACCTGTGAACCCCACAATAAAGTTCAATCCCTGGAGCGTAATGACGGTTATGATGGTCAGAATCATAATGCTCAAGAAATAGTTACTACCGAAGCAATACGACAAAGTAGTAATTGCCGAGAGGAACAGGATCAGCGCCGTCCACTGGACCTTGGTGCGGATTACGGCCCGATCCTCAAGATAATTCTTGTTGAAAACTCCGCATGGTCGCCACATTCGACGTAAACCTGTCCTTTCTGCTAATTCAAATGGTTAACGATGACTTCCGTCTTGACGGTTCCGGTTCTTCCGTCGCGATAGACAACCTGACTTTCGACCTTGATGTTCTCTTTCTTCTCGTACATGCCCTTCAGGATATCCTTGTACCGTTCTTCAATCGGTTCCCGTTTGAGTTTCCTGGTTCGCGTCAGTTCCGCTTCATCCGCGTCAAATTCCTTATGGAGGCTTACAAAGGCCTTAATTCGAGCGTATTCCGGGAGGACGGCATTGACATTCTCCACAATTGTTCTCAGAAGTTCCCTGACTTCCTTCTTCTGAGAGAGATCCATATACGTCGTATATCCTATTTTTTCACGCTCGGCCCATTTGCCGACATTGTCGTAATCAATGTTGAGTATCGCAGTCACGAATGGTTTGTTTCGACCTCCAAAGACCACGGCGTCCTTGCAATAGGGGCTGAACCGCAAACGAATCTCGGTATATTGGGGTGAAAAGGTGTTCCCATCGGAGAGCTCGATCATCTCCGCCACCCGGTCAAGGTACACGAGGTGTCCCCGGTCCAGCAACCCCGCATCTCCCGTGTAGTAATAGCCGTCCTTCATAACCTTGCCGGTTGCCTCGGGGTTCTTATAATAGCCGGTGAAGACGCCTTCACTCTTCACAAGAATTTCCCCCTCCGGGGAGATTTTGACGTCGCAGCCTTCAAAAGGCAGGCCGACGGTCTCATACCGGATATCATCGTCTTTGTGGAGCGAGACCAAACTGGATTCCGTGGATCCGTAAAGATTCTTGATGTTGATCCCAATGGCATGGAATAACCGCATCATGTCAGGAGCGATTGCAGCTCCCGCCGTGTACGCAACCCTATTCTTCGTGAATCCGATCCTGTCCCTTAAGGGCCGAAATACAACGAAATCCGCAACCCGGTGAAGTATTGATAAAAAGGGACTTATACGTTTTCCCTGTTCCAGTGCCGACAGTTTTTTACGGCTGATTCTTGAGGCAAGGCTGTAAAAAAACATCTTCAGCCGTGTGCTGTCGCTGATCTTTACCTGAATGGTCGAGGCCAGGCTTTCCCAAAGACGAGCCCCATAGAACACAATTTCGGGGGCTATATCGCGAATGTCGACTTGAACGGTTTCGGGTTTTTCCGGAAAGTGCAGAGTCAGCGGAATCCAAACGCCCCCACAGAGCGCCAGAAACTGCTCCGTGATCCACGCCGGAGAGATATACGATAAGTAATTGCCTCCGGGTCTGAAGGTGTTATATTGGTTCAATGCTCGTACGGCAAACAATAGGTTTCGATGACTGAGCATCGCACCCTTTGGTTTTCCCGTGGTCCCGGATGTATAGCAATACACCGCCGTATCATCCGTCTTTCCCTCGGATACTAAATCCTGAAAATCATCCGGGTGGTCCTTGGCATAGTCCCGTCCCAGTTTCTCCAGGACTCTAATATCCATGGCCGTTGAGGGGTCCTGGAACCACAAGCCTCTGGGATCCCAATAGATCACCCTCTTCAATTTGGGAAGCTCGTCATATATTTCCAGAATCTTGTCAACTTGTTCCTGATCCCTCGCGAAGACAAAGGAAGAGTCGGAATGCTCGACAAAATACTTCACCTCCGGAGGGGTACTGTCGATGTAAACGCCGACTGCGGCTCCTCCCAGGGACTGGGCCGCCCACTCAGCCCACAACCACTCCGGATCATTGTCGCCGATAATCGTGACCTTGTCGCCCTTCTCGAAGCCAAGCGCCAGGAGACCGTTCGAAACATTCTTCACGTGTTCGAAGACGTCTTCCCATGTAAATTCATTCCAGATGCCATAGTCCTTTTTCCGCATGGCAATGTGCTTACTGCCGGCTCCAACGGCTCGACTTTCCAGAAGCTTTGGGATGGTGTCGAGATTTTGTCTCGTTGTGTCCATCAATTGTTATGCCTTCCCTAAATACGCATTGATCACCGCGGGGTCTTCCCTGATTTCTTCCGGTGCACCCTCGGCGATCTTGAAGCCGAAATCCAGAACAACGATCCGTTGGGTGATGTCCATCACGACCCCCATATCGTGTTCGATGAGCATCACACTTGTTCCGTTGAGCTCATTGACGTCGAGAATGAACCGTGCCATGTCTTCCTTTTCTTCCACATTCATCCCCGCCATGGGCTCGTCCAGCAAAAGAATTTCCGGCTCTTGCACAAGTGCTCTTCCCAGTTCAACCCTCTTTCTCAATCCATAGGGAAGAGACCCCACAATATGGTGCCGAATATCCTCTATCTCCAGAAGCTTGATGACGTCCTCGACCGCCCGACGATGCTTCACTTCTTCACGTGCGGACCTCCCGAAATGAAACAGCGACGCGAAAACCCCATACCGAATCAAATTGTGCCGAGCCGCCAAAAGATTGTCCAACGCGGTCAGGCCGGTATAGAGCTCCACATTCTGAAACGTTCGGGATATTCCGAGTCGAGAGATCTCATGGGTGGCGGTCTTGACGAGATCGTGGCCGTTGAAGAGGATATAGCCGCTTTGTGGCCGGTAGAATCCGCTCACGGAGTTGAGCAGACAGGTTTTTCCCGCACCGTTGGGGCCGATAACCCCTAGAATTTCCCCTTTTATCAACTCAAGACTCACGTCCAGCAGCGGCTTAAGATTGCCGAAGCTCAGGCTCAGATTCCGTATTTCCAGGTGGGTTTGTGCCGTCAACTTAGTCAATCCCCTTTGGATGGGTCGGCCCATTTGGGGAAGAATCACGCACCAATTCCTCCCGCGATTCCTCAACCGGCCGCGGCCCTAAGATTCAACGTTGGTGAACCCCGCGAGGGTCGAGACGCTTCTACATTCCCGGCAAACTGTCGCGAATACGCCCACACACCTGCATGCCGAGGTATCTGCGACCTTGACGTACGCTCAACGATAAGATATCGGCACCACACGCAGCAGACCCTTTTGGCCCGGTTGTACGCATAGCACACGTATCCGTACTACGTTTTGTGAAAGTGGGATTTCGCTATACATTCTTGGCTGCGGCATTTCCGCAGCGCCACGTTAAATGACTGGTGATTCTTTCTTCATGTGCACATCCACTACGTGAACAAACTCACGTACTCCAGGGGGTTCATAGATCTGCCCAGAGGGCATCGGGTCGCCGTAGGCGTCGGCCCGATCCGGGGTATTCTTTGCACAGGCAGCGTAGGCATCTGCCTCTTCCGACTCAAACGTTGCGGGATTTCAGTAACACTTACTTAGGTAGTAACCCGCCTCCCTCGCTTTGTCAAGAAAAAAAGATCGCTGTGCCGCCAATTTTTCAACTCCCCGGCATCACGGCCTAATTTGTTATAGCAGCTAGAGGGGGCGCCTAAGAGCTGCCGGCAATACCCTTTCTATTCCCGGGACGTTGCGGCAATCAGATGTGGTACATAGAATGATTTGCCATGTTTTGTGTCGGATAAATACTATGTTCGATCCGCCTCGGTATGCCGAGTCAACCATTCGCGAATCAACGGCCGTTTCACCTTTTTCACCCCGACCGAGCAACTCTCCTGTTTTGTTGTGAGCATGTCATAGTGGGGAACAGTACGGAGAAGCAAGCTATTTCACCGCGCTGAAATCGCTTTGGTGCTTCCGCAATGAAAACCGCCGAAAGGACTTCCTGCCAAAGCAGCCGAACGGGCACACTCCTCCAGTTTGATCGGCGATGTTCCGGAATCTTCATGTGGAGGCGAAATGCCGTCTTGAGGAATCCGAGGAATGTTTGCCGGACGACGATAGGCGCGGAGGCAGCCCTTTGGCGTGCTTGAAGCCCTTCCGCATTGAGGTAAATCCATTTGCATCAACCTCCCGGTACCCCCATTATACCTTTGATTTTCTGTTCACCGGCGGCGGACGACTGAGAACTCATAGAGATCTTTCAACAACAGTCGTCTCGTGATTAGGGTTCCTATCTAGTAGCCCGCGCAAGTAAGGCCCGCTTCCTAGGTCGGAGCAGAGAAGCGGTCGGGCCTGACCGTTACCATACTCATCAAACCGAGGTATTGTTGATGTTGCGGTTGTCTGAACCCTGATTATGGTGATTCTTTGATTGCATGATTCCCGTGTTTCGCTGGGGCTGTTCATCCGGAACAATCATCATGGTCCTCATTCAATCATTTTAATCATGGTTCAGACAAAGCACAAAATGAGAAATTACCGACACTTTTTTGGCAATCGCTCTACGACCAACGTTGGAGGCCTCACTGCCTTTTTTTCTCTCGCCTCATCTTGCGAATGTTGCGATCTATCTCGGAAGGCTTCAAGGTGCCCCAAACCAAGGTCTTGTAGGGAGTCGGCTTTCCAAACAGATCTTCCGGGGTCTTTTCCGGAAACGTAAGAATGATGTTCTTCATGTATTCATGAAGCGTATCCCATTCCTTCTCGGTCAATGTCTTCCGCTTCTGTTTGCCTTTGAGTTTGAAGAAATCCGCCGGCCACATGTCCGGTTTCAATTTGACATCAACGGCAAGGCACTTGGACTTTCGTATGATGGTGAAAGCAAAAGCGTCACGACTCTTTTTCATTCCCTTCAGAGGCCAGGTCCGCGCGAGTTCGTCGTCACCCTTCATGACGTAATCGATCAAGTCCAGGACTCCCCGCGCCGGATGCTTTGACAGAATCAACAGGTCGTCGCGGGAAGGGACGCCGGCACCGTAGAGAAGTTTAATGCCGTACCGAACGGCTCGAAAAGCCGTGGTGACTCCAGCGCATTCGTGTCCGTGGAATCTGAATGCGTCGGCAAGAGTGATATTACGTTCGTGACCGTCGACAACTACTTTGATGGGGGCAATTGCAGGTATCTTAATTGTCACGTCGTTTTCAGCGTGACACTTGGCGCAACCGTGGGCAAATGCGGCCACGCCACTGTAATGAAGCAGCATGACCGAGACAATAATCCAGATGGGCAACGATTTTGACATTTGTCGGACTCCTTACGAGGACTGCGTACGCGCATGGTGAATCGTGCTGCGAGACTACAGTGCTGCAGGCTCCTCGCCGCGCAATTCGATAAGGGCACGACTCTATGGCCGCCGGAGATCTCCGCCCGGTCGATCGGTCCGTTCCGCACCGGCTTCTTATTGCTCTTTACGCGTATCGTTTTTCCGGTGATCACGCGGAGCAGGTCCACGCACAGTGATCTTGTGTCCTTCTCCCGCGTCGAGTGTTATAGAGTACTCAGCTTCAGGCTTCTTGAACCTGAGCATCCCTTGTTGATTCAGGGTATGCTGTTTGATCAGTTTGCCGCTCTTTAGATTCCTGAGGATTATCTTGGATCCTGAAATGGAACTGCCGTTGGAAAAGGCGGCCTCCAAGAGAATTGTGCCGTCCCCTTGCTCATCCACTGCAAGTAAAGGTTTGTGAGCGAATGCAGGGCATACGAGGCACAATACAAGAACAGGTATAAGCAACGCCGAGCAATTGGTTTTCTCAAACATCTTGTCCTCCTTCCGGGATATACCGGAAACCGGTCGCCGGGTTCCATGAGTAATACCTCAAACAAAGCAGCGGGCATGAAGCCTACCCGAGGTCCCCTTATAGCTGTTGCCAAAACAAGTGACCGGTATTTCACGTCCGGTTCCCGGGCTTTGGATGGAGAAATCCCGGTAAATCCCCCTTTGGCGGAGGGGAGGCTGAGGGATTTCCCCGGGAACGACACGGACCGCTGCTTCTCGGCCGGAACTTCCGGAAACCACCATAAAAGAATCCCTCCTAAACGGTCAGAAGTCTGCGGCTACGGTGGCCGTGAACGAAACAATGGGGTCAATGGAGCGGTTTGGGTTTATTCCCCACGGGTACGCGGACAGCGCGCTTGACGCGAGAGATTTGTCCACGCATGCGTAATTGAACCATTTTCCCGGCTGCCAATAAGCGGTCCTCAAACCAAGGCCGAAATTCTCCAAAAGCCGCCAATCGAGTCCCGCTGTTACTTCCCAGCCCAGAGCCGTGTCCGGGATGTTGGGAATCTGCACGGCACGAGCGTTGCGGGTATTCGTATTGGCTATTGACCCGCCAAGCGCGTTCCATCTTCTGGTCCTGCGGCATTCGTCATTGAATTGGATCGGCGAAGGTTCGTTGACTCCGTCGTTTCCGCCGGGTTCAATGAAGCCCCATCCGTATCCGTGGCCCGATCGTTCCGCCCACATGAACGTCCCGTACAGCAGCAGGTTTGCAGCCGGGGCGTAGTCAACACGACAGGCCAGAACGGTTGCTGCATTGATGGTTCCGTCACCGTTGCGGTCGAACCCTCCGCCCCAGTTGTTGGTATGACCCGAGAAGTTGCTCCCGTCTCCAAGGCCTGAACCATAGTTGAAACCCAGAAGATAGCAATACGGTTGGAAGAGTCCTGAAGCGGAGCGAGAGTTCCAGTAGGGCTGATCCTTTATGAGCACTCCGTTTCGCCTGTCGGGGCCCGGCAGGTGCGCGTAGAAGAAGCTAACCATAAGCGGTCCCGCAATGACCCCGGTCTGAACCGCATATCGCATGTGATTGACATATTGGGGGGCGAATCTACTCCCTCGACCGTCGTTGAAATCCGGGGCACTCGGATCTCCCAGCCATGTGAAGCGATGGAATTTACCCATCAACTCCGCATTAAAGAAGAAGCCGCCGCTTTGATACTTAAGGTAAGCCCCTACGGCCCGCATCCACCTGTCTCTCGTGTAGGTATTGTGAGGAACACTGCCGTCTCCCTCGGGACCCTCGTGCCAATAGACGTACGTGTGTCGCAATCCAATGTCCACACACCCCGCTCGATATGTGAGAAAGTTGGCGACATTCCAGTTGCGCAGTGTCGTTTTGTCGTCTTCGTAATTCGTGTACTGCGTTGAATCGGGGTTCCCAGGGCGGGCCGGACGGAAGCCGAAGCCTATCCTGAACGGTCCATAGTTGCTGACCAACGTGGTACCTTCCGACGTCCAGGCCCCCCCGTCGCCGTTCCAGTGCAAGCCCATTCCCCATCTAGCGGGCCTCTTGCCTGCTACAATGATCCCCCAGGGAGTATTTGCCGTGACCCACCACAACGTCCACTGACCGTCGGACATGGCGACGTTCGTGCCCGGCGCGCTGTCTACTCGATAATCAGAAGCATCAGGGTCACCATATGCCCCCAGGTGATAATGGCCTCTGAACCTCACGGCCTTGTTGAATCGCATTTCCACATCAACGTCGAAATCCTGGATCAGAGTGGCGGCATCAAGCCCCGTAACAATCGGGGAGCCAATTTGGTGCCCCACATAGGCGTTCTGATTTGCGGCGGTCTCCTGGGACGTTCCGACGGCATAGAGATTGTTTTGGGCTCATCCGGTATTTGCGTACGTACAGTTGAAAAGTAAAGGCAGACATGCTTGATCTTTCTTGGTTTTGAAAGAGACTGAGAAGGAGATGCAAGCATGTCCACAAGCCTACTGTACCACGCACTCAACATCGTGGGCTACCGGTATCGGAAGACTGAGTACGTTGGAAGGGAGATCATTTTCACCATCGACCAAGACCCGAAGACTTTTCGATGTTCGTGTTGCGGTTCCCCGAACGTGACAAAGCGCGGTGGCATCTGGAGGAGGTTCATGGCCCCTGGATTCGCCTTGAAGCGGATCGTCATAAAGCTTGAGGTCAAGCGGGTCGAGTGTCATGTGTGCAACAAGGTACGGCAGGTCAAAGTCGGCTTTGCCGAGGAGAATAGGCGTTTCATCAGGCAGTTTGAGCGGTGCGTCTTGGACTTGTCCGGCCACATGACCATCCAGGATGTGGCTGATCATTTCGGGGTGAGTTGGGATGTAGTCAAGGATATTCAAAAGCGGTACCTCAAGCGCAAGTTTTCTCGTCCCCCGCTCAAGGATCTCAGACGAATTGCAATCGACGAGATTTACGTAGGCAAGAAACGGAAATTCCTGACTATTGTGCTGGATCTGGAGACCGGAGCCGCGGTCTTCGTCGGTGAAGGCAAAAGCGCAGCCGCTTTGGATCCTTTCTGGAAACGACTCAAGAGAGCCAGGAAGAGGATAGAAGCCGTAGCCATCGATATGTCCAAGGCTTACATCCAAGCGGTGAGGACTCATCTTCCCAAGGCGATCCTGGTTTTCGATCACTTTCATGTCATCAAGCTCTTCAACGAGAAACTCACGGTCTTGCGGCGTGAACTGTATCGGGAAATCACCGACCTGATTCAGAAGGAGGTGTTGAAGGGCATTCGCTGGCTCCTGTTGAAAAATCCGGAAAATCTCAACGATAAGCGAAACGAACGCGAACGCTTGGAGGAGGCGCTGCGTTTGAATGAACCGCTGGCATGTGCCTACTACCTCAAAGAGGATCTCCGACAGATCTGGAATCAGCCCGACAAGGCTACCGCAGAATCTGTCCTCGAAGATTGGATTCGTCGTGCCGAGGCGTCAGGGATCCGAATAGTGAAGAAGTTCGCCCAAACCCTGACCGAATACCGGGCCGGGATTCTGGCATATTATCACCATCCAATCTCAACCGGACCCTTGGAAGCCACGAACAACAAAATCAAGACACTGCAGAGGCAGGCCTACGGTTTTCGAGATCAGGCATTCTTCACACTCAAAATATATGCCATACACCTGGCCACGTACGCACTTGTCGGATGAGCCTTGTTTTGATCGTGCGGCCCAAAGAAACCTCCAACACCTGACTGAGTTACGTATCTATATTCATAAGCGAATTCTCCCTCCAAATTCACTTCCCATGCCAGGGCGCTGTTGCCGGTGAAAGCGGCTGCCAGGCACAAGACGGTCAACCAAGCAACGTATTGAAATCTGACCACATCTTCCTCCTCAATGGAACTCTGAACCCATCACAAAGACCAGGACCGCACAGGGCATGCGGAGCCGGCCTAAGCCATGTTCCACCAGTCGATGTCCAGGATTGGATCGGAGCCGGCGTTGGCGGCCTCACTCTTGGAATTGCCGCCTTGCCGCGCGCGGGTCATTCCAATGGAATACGCGTAGTGACCTCTATCGATCCATCTCGGACTTACCGGTTCAGTTAGTTCGGGATATTTGGGAAAGAGGATAAAAGCCGCGTTGTTAGTTTGTCAAGACAAACAGTGACGCCTCTACCCCTGTTAGGCTTGCCTAACTTTTCTCGTCATGCTCCATCCGGTGAGAATGCACCTCATAGCTTTCAGGTGAGGTTTACAGGATTTCAAGAAAAGGACATGACGAATATAGGATGGGCTGGTATCGGCAGACTGCACCAACATAGGTAGGGAGCTCTATGGTATCCCATTCGAGAGGATAACAAACTCAGTGAAAGACCCCGGGGCCTTGATCCCCGGCCGGCAGTGTGATTTGGCAACAATATTAAGTATGGCGTCCCCGAATTGGCGGAATTGAGCCGTCGTCTGAACCCTGATTATGCTGATTCTCTGATTGCATCATTCCCGTGTTTCGATTGGGGAGGTTCATTCGGGTCAACCATCATGGTCCTCATTCAATCATTTCAATCACGGTTCAGGACGCTGGGGCTTTCTTCCTCACTCGTTTGAATTGAAGGCTCTCCCCCCCCCCTCCCACTACAACGCGATGAAGATGGTTACGCCATCCCAAATTTCACCTTCAGAGGAATGATCGGCACCCGAGGCACGGGGAGGACTATCGGCCACGGGGAGGACCCTGTACTCCCCCTCAAACTTGTGCGAAGAATTCTGAAAAAGCACCCTGTACTACTAACGGCCTCATAACCTCCTCAATTCTTGTCGTGAATTCGCGAAGAATTCTGTCAGAAAAGCAGTCGGTTTTCCGAATGGTTGGGCAGGAGGCCGAAATTGAGTCGGCCGAATAGCTTCTCGTGTAGGAGAATGGAAATGAAGAAACGTTTTATGTTCTCCTGTGCGTTTTTTCAGTCCCTGGAGCCGCTGACCGTAAAAGAGGTTCAGGCCGGCATACAAGCCCGGCAAGACCGTCTTTAAATGCAAGAAGGCTGGTTGTGCGGCCGGAAGGCTGCGCTACACGTTCCGACGGTCATATGCGAGCTGCGAGAGCCACGATAACCTCCTCATCCGCTTGTCAATCTCGGGTAAGGTCGGCCCGTATCTGCCTTTTCAATGTAGCAAACGAACGAAATGTCGACACCTGTGGGAGGCCGCATTCTGCTCTTTTGCGTGGATGTTTTTCCGTCACAGGAACCTGGGAGGCCCCCTTCGCGAAAAAGGAGGGCACCCGGTTCAGATCGCCTCATAATACCCGCGAATGGTTGGGCAGAAGGCACGAACCGGATTGAGTCGGCCGAATAGCTCGAAAGGCTGGAAAATCCCAGATCGTGTAGGAGAATGGACCAATGAAGAAACCGCGAGTGTTTTATCCAACGTGACCTTGGTACTGGCGTTACTTCCCAAGCTTAATGGGATTCTGGGAATCCCAGTTTTTTCAGTGTCCAGTTATGGGTATCTGGCCTTACACGAGATCTGCGAGGAGCCGCTGACCGGCCGGCCGTAGTGCACCCGGTAACGGGCACACCGCAGGGAGGGATTGTCTCTCCCGTCCTGGCCAGCAGGTTCAGGCATTCGGCATGGACAAGCCCGGCAAGACCGTGAATTGGGACCTTTGAGTTTCTGCTTTGAGTGGGCGCAAGACCCGCACCGGTGGCCGCACGGTAAATTCGGGCATCCTTAGCAAGCATGGATTCGCCGGGAGGCGGACGTGCTCGCCACCCTGAACTCGTCCGATGTGTGCGCTCCTCTTCAAGAACAGGCGCAGCCAGCGCCGGAGCTACCGTTGGGAGGGCTTCACTGCCATTGCTCCGGTACTTCAAGGTAAGCGTCCCCGGATTACGGAACGCCCAGTGCTCCGCCAGACCAGCTTGTTCTGAGCCCCGTCATCGTATGCGGGAGTGAGCGGTCGCGAAGAGCCCGGTGCGGGAGCCAAACCGCACGCCGGCGATCTGTGAGGGGGCGGTGCAGAGGTAGACCCGAATGAACCTACCTCGATAGACGCCAAGGCACCAAGTAAAGCCACAAGTAAAGGAATAGTGGGGTCCCGCCGTCTCCCCGGCGTAGACAGGGGTCCAGGAGCAGAAGACTGGTTCCCGGCCTTCGCCGGGAAGACGGAACCCCGACACGTGACCGATTCGTGAACTGCGGCGCCTGGGAACCGGGAGCAACGTCCGGATCCCCTGCGTAGTACGATGGTACTTGCGAAACTCAAGGTCGTGCGTGACGCCGATGCCTGCAATCGCCGGTTGGTTGCGGTTCTAACCGCTCGGTGCGTGCTACAATGAGCCGCGGCAATGTTGTGTCGAAGGAAATCAAAGCCCCGGGGAGTACTGAGTCCGTGTTGGATACTCGTCGGTCAAAGGAACATGATTTGGTCCGGGAATGTCTTGCCGGCTCGGAAGACGCATGGCGGGATTTGTACTCCAGGTACGTCTTTCTCATGCGGAGTGTTGTCACAAGAAACGGGAGGCTCTCAAACGAAGATGTCGAGGACATAACCCAGACCGCTTTTCTCTCCCTGACCACGGCATTGAAATCATACGATTTCACGCATACGTTGTCCCGGTTCGTCTGCATCATAACCGAACGAGTCCTGGTCGACGAATACCGGTCACGATCAGCGGCCAAAAGAAACGGCCAAACAGAACCCATGGACGTCTCCGACCCGTCGTGCGAGGAACAGGTGTCCGCCCGTGCCGATACGGAGCTTCAGGACGTAAGGTTGGAAAAGGCTCAAGAGTGTTCCCGCGTGCGAACGGCATTGAAGGAACTGGATCCCCGATGCCGGAGGCTGCTGGAACTGAGATACTATAACGAGATCCCATTTACGGAAATTGCCCGGACGGCCGGCACGTCCAAGAACACCCTGATAGTCAGGGCAAGGCGATGCCTGGAGAAACTGCGGGCCAGGTTCGACGTTCTCCTGCAGAGAGGGCCGACGCGGTGAAAACTTCAAAACCGACTGATACCATGAACCACCCTGATGAACTGCTCTTACCGTTCGCAGAAAACTCGCTCGCACCAAGCGATACACGATCCGTGGAGCGGCATCTTTCTGAGTGCCCCCAATGCTCGGCTGCGGTCGAGAAGCTGGCTGAAGCCATACATGTGCTGAAATCCCATGAAAACGCGTTCTGTCCCGAACCATGGGAACTGTATGATTTCGTTTTCCACGGGGAAGATCCCGAGGAATCCATCGAACGGCATGTGCAGCGCTGCGAGTCCTGTAGAGCACGGTCCGAAATGTGGGCATCGCAGATGAAGAGTGAAAGCATTCCCGATCATCTCTTGGCGCAAATCAACGACAGTTCGAGCGAAGAAGAACTTGGAAAGGATCAGACCTACAGCCCGCGGTTCACTTTCAAGAAACGTTTCTTCAAGCGCTTGGTAGTCCCTTCGCTGAGTATCGGGGCAGCTGCTGCCGCGGTCCTGGTGGTGTTCCTCCTCATGCCGCAAGAAATACCACAATCAATAATCGCGCCGAGTGCCGTAACCTGGGAAAACGCCCCTAAGCCTAAAGCGTTTCAGGCTTCAAGGTATCGGACGGCAATCGTTATTGCTCTGAAAGGTTTTCCAACGCCGTGGCCTCAATCAAGAGTCGACTCGCTTTACCGTGCGCTCACCCCTACCCTGGAACTCTCCCGACGCTTCGATATCCTGCAGCCGGAAGTCGTCTCCGAGGCTATTCAAAGTGGAAAAGGAGCACTCCGTACCGAACAAGACATGACGGCGCTTCTTCGCAAGAAACTTGGTGTCAAAAGGGTTGCGGTGATCGTGGTGAGCCCGGTTCAGGATCAATTGGAGATTCAGGGAGAGTGGATTGATACCGAAGGAGGAGTGACTCTGAAGCAGACCCGGACGAAGCTCGCGACTCTAAAGGATCTGGACTCACGTATCAAACAGATGGTGACCGAACTCATGAGCTCAGAAGGGAGGTGAACGTAGAATCACCGGCGCAAATGCGGTTACGTATTACGGATCGAGTGGTGGATAGCCGGCCTCAACATTTCACCGCCGTCATACATGAAGCCCCCCCTCAACGGAAAGAAGTTCTCCCCCCTCAGTGAGACCGGCATCTTGCTCGTCATGGACAGGCGGGACGCCTGTCCCACTGGGAGGGCAAGGGAGGGGTCTCTCCATTCGGTACCGTATTTACCCCGAGGAGCGCCAAAGGATGTCAACAGAACCGTACACGGGGAGTATTCTGACTATTCATGGGAACTCCTACGCGACAAAGATGTCACACACCCTACAGAGGCCCGGGTGCATTCATGCGCCTGGGCAGTGTACGCGTTTGGGTGCCGGCAATGCATCGTTTGTGTCGCCGGAGAGAATATCTATCGCAGTCCCGGAAATTTTCACGAATTGGCAGGCCGGCAAGCCCGCCCCACAGAGGCGGTTAGAACCGCAACCAAATGGCGATTGCAAGCACCGGCGTTACGCACGACCTTGAGTTTAGCAAGTACCATCGTACCACGCCGGGGATCCGGACGTTGCTCTTGGCTCCCAGCCGCCGGGTGCAACCAAACCGCTATTCAGGAGCCAATTTCCGAAGAAATCTTCGTGGTACGACAAGAAAACGAGGATCAGTAGTACAGTGGGGAGTCTCACCGGATACGGGAATTGCTCTCGAAAACGGTATGATATCCGCAAGGGGGTATGATGCGAAAAACCACCGTCCCGTCAGGCAACGGTTTCCTACGTAATTCACCCAAGATCACTTTTCCCTGCCCTTCTCTCACCCTCCTTGTCGGCGTTTTCATTGCGGCAATCCTGTGCGCTGCAACTCCGGCCGCTGCGGATCGGAAACCCGCTGAAAGCATCCGCTCGACACTCCAGACCGGAGATCTCCACGCCCTCGTGGTGGGAGTCTCCAAGTTCAAGGATTCGCGCATTCCTCGGCTCAACCTGGCCGCGGAAGATGCCAAGTCCTTCGGGGAATTCCTGGAAACCCAAGACCAGGTGTTCAAGAAGATTCGTGTTACCTACCTGATCGACTCCAGGGCCACAAAATCCGAAATTGAAAAACACCTCTACTACACGCTGCCAAAAGCAGGTAAGAACGACACCATAGTTCTCTTCTTCAGCGGCCACGGTGCTTATGATCCCATGAGGCCCAAGGATTTCCTTTTTCTCGCATATGACTCGGAACCGGATTACGTGGGGACCACGGCCGTCAAAATGACGGGACTCGATTTCCTGAAAGGAATCGAGGCAAACCGTGTTCTCATCATTGCCGATGCGTGCCATGCCGGCGGATTCTCGGAGATGAAGCCGAAATCGGCTTCTCCCTCGATGGACCTGTTCCTCAAGGAAGTGCGCAATTCGTCCGGAAAGGCCATCATAACATCGGGCAAAGGCGACCAACTCTCATGGGAGATTCCGGGTCTGGCTCACAGCGTGTTCACACACAATCTTTTGGAAGGATTGAAAGGCCGCGCTGACAGAGACCACGACGGGGTGGTCACGCTGAACGAGGTGTACAGGTACGCATACGGCAAAACAAAAGAGGAGACCGAGGGGCATCAACATCCGCAATTCGAGGGAAAGGTCGTGGGGGCATTCCCCTTGTCTCACGTAGGCCCTCCTGTTCCCGAGGCCAAGTTGAAGGCCATGTTCCTCGACGCGGTGAGGTCGGGAGACATCGAAAAAGTTGAGGAACTCATTCATGCCGTGGGAAGCATCAACGCCCGAAACCATGATAACGATACTCCGCTCATCGTAGCCGCCCGAAACGGCAACCGCAAAGTAGTGGAGTTGCTCCTTGCCAAATCGGCCGACGGCACCGCGACCAACAATACCGGCAACACCGCGCTCATCTCCGCTGCAGAGTACGGACATGCGGAGACCGTTGAGCTTCTCCTGGAAGCCGGCTCACTGCTTGATGCAAAGAATCGGGACGGCTTCAGTCCTTTGGCGGCTGCCTCTTTGCGCGGCCACACGGACACGGTGCGACTTCTCATTCGTAACGGAGCAAATGTCCGATGCCGCACCAATGCCGGTGCGACGCCTCTCATGCTGGCATCTTCCAAAGGAAATGCAGATCCAGTGGAACTCTTGCTCGCCGGCGGGGCAGACATGGATGCTTTGGACCTCGAGGGTAACACCGCCCTTTCCATGGCTACACGTCGAGGCCATGCGGACGTGGTCAAGCTCCTTTTGGATAAAGGGGCTCGAATATCCACGCGAGACGGCGGCATCCAGGAGGATCAACTCATTCTCGGATTGCTCCGGTCGCATCTCGGGAGAGTGAAAGAGTCGCTGAGCAAGGGAGCCAACGTGAACGTGCTCACGACGTCGGGCGATTGCCCATTGACCATTGCCCTTGGCATGGGCGACATGAAGATTCTCAAGCTGCTCATCACCCATGGAGCCGACGTACACGGCGTCTCAAAGCGCGGGGCGTCACCGGTTATGTTGGCGGCGGGTCACAAGAAACCTGAATTACTGCAACTACTTTTGGACAAAGGGGCCAATCCGCATCGTGGCGACGACCGGGGGAATACCTCCCTTATGATGGCTGCCCGAAATGGGCGAACATCTGCAATAAGGATACTTCTCGGGAAAAAGGTCGACGTGAATCGGAAGAACGCCGAAGGCTCGACCGCGCTGATGCTTGCGGCTAAGAATAACCGATCAGCGATCGTACGGCTACTCCTGGACAACGGCGCGGCCCCCGACGTCCGTGACGTGAACGGAAGTACCGCGCTCATGATGAGCGCGGGCGAGGGTCATGTGGACACCGTCCGGGTCCTCACTGCAGGTAAGATTGACATCAACGCGCAGGACAAGCGGGGACGAACCGCGCTGATCCTCGCAACCCAAAACGGTCGTGAGGCCGTCGTGAAGGCCCTGCTGAAAAAGCAGGTTGACGTACACCTCAGGGATTGGGAAGGGAAGACCGCAGCCGGCGTAGCCCTGGAGCGGAACATGACCGAACTCCTCACCCTGTTGACCAATCATTAATACCGACTATCATTCCGGCGGGGGCACAACAAAGCATGAAAGTCCGTGCCCATCCGTAGCCGAGGAGATTCGCCGCAATCGGCCGTATGAGTCAAACCTGTATTGCTCGTTTGAAAGCGTCTCTGTATTATCACCCTCGAGGTAACACGTGGACACAAACAACGTTGAGATGAAGTCGCGGGTAGCCGTTATCGGAGCCGGTATATCGGGGCTCGCTGCAGCTCTTCAATGCCGCAACGCGGGCTTGCCTGCGACGATCTTCGAGACGGAACCCTCGGTGGGCGGCAGAATGAGCTCCGAGAGAGAGGGTGGGTTTCTCATCGAAAAGGCCGCCTATACGTTCCCGGAATTTCACAAGAACCTTACCGCGTGTCTCGGTGAGACGGGAATCTCGGATTCGCTGACGGTCACTCCCGGTACTTCATCAACGTTCATTGGAGGAAGCGAATATCGGATCAAGATCGGCTCACCAACGGATTTTCTCAGGTACAAGTTGCTCTCCCTCAAGAACAAGAAAGACATGATCAAGCTCTTTCTCTACGCCCAGTCCTTGGGGAGTGCGCTAAATCTCGCGGAACCAAATGCAAAGACATACGAATTGGAGCGGGAATCAGCCGCGGAATACCTGCTGGAACAGTATGACGAACAAATCCTGGAGTATATTGCGTACCCCATCTTCTCTGAAATCTTCCTCGGAACCCCTGAAGACAATTCCAAGGCCGCGTTCCTTGCGACTCTGAAGAATTTGACTCGGTTTAAGATCTTCAGTTTCTCGCACGGAATGGCCATGCTGCCCGAACAGTTGTCCCGAGACATGGATGTCAGGTTGGAAACACCGGTGCTTAACATCGTTCCGGAAGGCAACGACGGTCCGTACCAAGTCCACTACGGCGGCGCCAATCCGGGATCCGCGTCCTTCGATGCGGTGATCTTCGCGATACCGTCGCCTCTGGTGCCCGCCATCTTGGACGGGCTACCCGAGAATCTGAGCAGCCATTTTCTCGGCGCACGCTATGCGCCCTCGATTGTCACGGCCCTTGCACTCGAGACCCGTGTTACGGACAGCTCGATGATCAACAACCTTGGACGGGGAGACTTCCCCACCGTGGGTACGCTGGTCTTCGACCATCACAAGGGACCGGATCGTATGCCCGAGGGAAAAGGTCTTGCAACCGCGATCCTCTGCGAGCAGGCAAGCAGGAGCATGCTCGATGCGTCGGATGAGGCCGTAGTGAGTGAGGTTCTCCGGGATGTGGAAGGAATCTTTCCCGGTCTTTCCGGCAAGGTCATCTTCTCGAAGGTTTACCGGTGGGAACACGGCGCGGTTCAGCTCCCTCCCGGCGCTTTGTTCAAACAGCGTGCGGCACGAGAAGCCATTGAAAAGTCGTTCACTCACATTGCGTTCGCCGGCGACGGGCTCCACAAGTCCAGCCTGGAAGTGAGTTTCAATACGGGAACCGCTGCGGCGAATCAGATTATCGGAAGGCTTGGCTTCCGGGCCTAATGGCGACCCACTCTTGATATTCCAGCCCACAAACGGTCTGCCTGCAATGTTCCGTCATAAGGACGCACAAACGGCCCCTCCCGAGGTTTCGAGAGAGGCCTTCGCGCAGCGGAATCACCGAACCCTGTAATTCACTGTACACCATACGCAATACTTTCTGGAGGTCAGCTTAAGGCCGGGGTTCCGTCTATGCAATACTCCGGCAAGCTGCCTTTCCTGCCGCGTTAGGAATCATCACTCCCAAGGGGCCTACGTGTTGACTATAGACGCCATAATCCTCATGACGAAAAGGGCTCGGCTGTCTCCGATTGCCTCGCCGGATGACGCGATGAGGCACAGCCAGAATCGCTCTTGGGGGAACCGGCCTTGAGATCGGCCGCGGTCCCGGAGACGTGTGCCTTACTCACGGCCTCGCCTCAAAAACGTATCCCGAGAAGGCACCCTTCCGGGCTTTCATCAGTCAGGGTGAGCCTAATATGTCTTTTCAGATCAAAATCAGCAGAAAACTCATTCCACGGAACATAATCGCTGTTGAGAGTGCAAATGTACTGAAAATGATTCTCGTGGGCTTCCGCCGAAGCAATTTCCAGTGCTAACGCCCGCTGGCGTTCATCCACACCATCAAATATCAGACTGTCATGGATACACACTTTTGGTGAGGGCTTTCGTTTCGCCCACAAACGAGCAAGCATCAGGTCATAACAAAACATTTTTGGCCTTCATGTTTTCTATTCCCGAACTTCCCGACCGCTCGATTTCTACGTCAAACCGGAAACCTTTGGGTCCCACATCTATAACAAGCTTGCCCGGTGCATTATATAGGCGCTCTGAGTAATCATTGAAAAGTTCTATGGCGCGTTCACGTATTGCAGCACGCTCGTCGTAGTCTTGCCGGGCTTTCTTCTGTAATTCCTCTTGAGCAATCTTGATGTCACTCAATCCACTTTCAAACATTTTCAGGTTCTCAATCATGCTCGAAATAGAGTTCTGTTTGGCGATCGTGTCCATGTGGCGTGTTTGCAGCAGTGTGTATTCTTCGAGTGCTCCATGAGTCTCCAAGATTTGCATGACAGATGCACGCTTGTCTGTATTGTTCCGAACGCGACGCTCGCGGTTGATGATGTTACGCTTGAGACGCCCGATCTCAGAGGCGAGAAAGGAACGACGATTATGGACTATACTCCTGTGGAACTCCTGCACTTCACTGAGGCGACGCAGTGTGAGTCCGGGTAAAGCAATGCCCGCTTCTCGATAAAGCCTTTCGACCGAATCGCCTTCGGGAGGATGTTCTTCGGCAAGGCTCTTTTCGTAAAGATCCAACAGTCTCTTGTCTATTGTATTGGCATTGACAAGTTCATGGATACGTTTCGTCAAGCCGTTAGCCTCCGCCTGCATCTGAGTATATTGCGGATGCACCCTGAAAGACTGGAGTTGAGAGGCTTCCTGTTCAGCCTGAGCTTTTAACCTGACCTTCTGGGCCTCCAAATCTCCTAACGACCCCATGAACCCATCAACAAGCCCCGCCTTGGCTGCCTTCTTGAAACCCTCCAGTCCCTTCTTGCGATCCCTGAGGGACTGAACATCTGCGGCATCCTCCCATGCCAGCCCGAGCAGAAAAGCGTTGTTGACCTGTTTGTCCCACTCGACTTGCTTTCGGTGGTGTTCGAAAGGAGTCGAAAAGGCGTCTTTTCCCCTTCGAATGAAGTACGAAATCAGGCTGCGAAAGGTCGGTTGATATTTCTGCCCAGACCCCGCAGTCTCCAGGCCGAACATGAGATGGCCCAGCAGGGAGTTCCATTCCTTTACGCTACAGCTGAGCACCTCATCTTGAGTTTCCCCTTGCAGCGGCCAGGAGGAAGAAGCACCTTCAATCAGCACGACGCCGGGATGATTCACAGATCTAGTGACGGTAACGTCCCCATGTTCCATCTGCAGCACAAGAGAAAACTCCCAATCCTTCAGAGGGTCCACCAAAAGCCCTTTCCCACGCGATGTCTTGGCTCCAAGGCAGAAGTGGATGATTTCAATCAACGTTGACTTTCCGAGTCCGTTACGCGAATCCTTCTTTGTAGATTCCTTCGTGCGGTCCGCCCAGACAACGTTGAATCCGGGCCGGAATTCCACTGCCTTGAAGGATGGCTTATTGGCGAAGACTCTCTTGATCACGTCTGTATCCTCACTAGGAGGCCATCTCTCAACTCCACAGCTCGGATGGCAAAAAGAAAGTCGAGTGCGAGAACAAACCGCCAATAAACGCCAAGCTCCGGCTCGGTTCGGACCCTTTCCCATAAAGCGGTAACGGTTTGGGGTGAATCGAGCTGCCTGAGGATCGTGGCTCCCGCTCCAAGTAAAGAGTACTGCGCGGAGACATGTTTGGTCGGCAGGATCATTTCTCGAATACCTCACAACGTTCAAACAGGTATATCAATACGGCAAGGCCGGCAGAGCGTTCTGACTGTTTTTTCATCCCCCGCTGGGCAAACTCGCACATCAAATCGAACAACACATCACCCGTGTACCCGGTCTTGCGGAGGCGATAGTACTCTTCGAGAAAACCTGCCTTAAGCCGCTCGGGGAAATCGGCATCGACTACGGACTCTTGTTCCATAAATCGTCGTACCTCTTGAACGACACCCAATCCCATTGTTATGGTAACCTGCGAGACAGGTGATAATTGATTCTTGCGGATTTTCTCATCCGGGGGAAGTATAGAGAAGTCGTAAGACGACTGACCGGCTTGCATTCTCGAAATCCACGTGGTTGCCTGGGCCAATTCCCGAAATCCCACCTCTGCAAAGGCGGAATTCATGGCTTCGCGGACCTTGGTCTCATGGTTAGCCTTCAACTTTAGCAGCCTGGCAACCGAGAAATTCTTCTTCTGCTTATCGATCTGCGTGTGGTGATTCGCACACAAGTATATCAGATTGCTGTAATGATTCCGCTCCTCATCCGTCATCGCCGGATCGTAACGAGCGGCGTCTTCTTTTTCACCTGCAATGTGTGCAGCTTCACCAATAATAGTGGGATCGTTGCCGCTCTCGCTCTCCACCGTAAGGGCACGTTCACAACCGGGGAACGCACACCTACCTCCTGAACGAAAAGCCAATAGGAGTTTGGTGGGATAAGATACGCCCATAGTACCGACTCCATGAAGCACGCCCCGGACAGCGCCCGTGCCACGGCCTCCAGCGGTTCATTTGTGCGGCGGTTGATCTCGATTTTGTCATCCGGCGCGCCGCGAACATGAGTGATGGCGTGTTGTTCCCACACCGAGGGAAATGGTACCGGCGTAGGTTCACGGTACAGAGATTCCGTAGTTCCGCGACACTGCGATCCTGGGGTCCGTTAATGTGAGCCTTCGAAAATGAGGAATTCAGCCTTTCGCTGGAATTGGCTTCGTATCTTCTTCTCGCCACAGAGTGTCTCGCTTTCGATTCGCCAAAGTGCGGGCGTGAACTCACCGAACACCTGATTCGAGTTCAATGAAATATTGACTGGGCTTCGTGGGGCCGTCCCATGGAAATCATCCCCAATCAGGCCTTGATTATAAGCCATGATCGTGCCAAATGGCGACAAAAACTGTCCGTTTCTCACGGCGGTCAACCCGGAGTCTCCGCAGAAGTGGAAACAAATACGGTTTTCAGTTGCGATATCAACTTATTACGAGGAATTGGGAGTTACGCAGATAGAAATCGGGACCAAACAAAAAACTCAAAGGCAATCAGGTACGGTGTGCCGGGACTTACGCACAAGCATTGGGAAAGGCATGGCATTATGCCGGACACCACTAATGGGCAGATCTCTCCAGCCACTCATGGATCGCGGACTTGTCGGGGAAGTCCAGCAGATCTTCACCCAGACGTTCCAGGTCTTCCAATGACAACTGTCGGATGCGCTCTTGTGTGGCGTCGTCGAACTCACCAAACCGGTGGGTGAGTTGCCGAATCGTCAAAGAAGCCACTCCCGCCTGTCTGCCCTGCTGCACGCCCTGTTCCAGGCCCTGCTGGAGGCCTTTCTGGAGGCCTTTCTCGATACCCTCGTTCATCCATTTATCCAGTAAGCTTTCCATATAGATCTCTCCTTTTTCGCCAAGTGCCTCTTTCAGTGCTTCCCCCACTTCCTCCGGCTTCACCCGTTCCCTTGCAGCGCCCAGATACCGAAAAGCGGCCTCAACAAATTGCAGCGCCTTTTGTTCGGTCATGTTCTCGATCAGCTCGAAATACCCCTTCAGTCGCTTTGACAGGTCAGGTCTGAAGAAGTTCTTCATCAGGAGCAGGGCGAGTGCAAGCGTAGCACTGAGCAGGGCCCGCGACTTGATTTCTTCGTCAGTAAAGGCCGACAGGTCGCACAGATAATGCTTGAAGTTCAAGAGGTCCGCTCGAAGGTCGGCAGGAGCTTGATATAAGGCGGAAAAATCGGGGGGGAACGGTCCACTTCTTCGTTCCGTGGTATAATACGATAGGGATTATCGGATGTACGGGCCCCTTTCCGCCTTCGGTCGTATGCTCCCAAATCCGGGTCAAATACCGTAGGAGCTGATACGCCACCTTCAGATCGGGACTGCTCTTGTGCTCGAACAGGAGGTAGACATACGTCCTTTTTCCGTCCTTGAAGTCCACCCGATACAGCAAATCCGAAGAGTGCTCTTTCAGCCGCTCGTCAACGAACGAGCCTTTGCTCAGCCGAAACGAATTGGGTTTCAAGTGACCTGTCACGTTCGGAGGAAGGAAATTGAACACGAATTTCTCTGCCACCTCGGCCGGGGAAAAGACCTCCTTGAAGAACAAATCGTGGGGTTTTGTGATTTCGGTCATGGCAGCCCTCAGCGCCTCTATTTCTCGCGGATCGAGTATAGCATCGACCGCAGGCGCTGAGAAGTGAGATCGGTGCCGGTGGCAACAGCAGATCTCAACCCATAGATCGCCATCGGCCAAGGGTCACCCTGTTCAAGAAACGGCCCCTCCCGAGAGTTCGAGAGAGGCCTTCGCGCAGCAGAATTACCAAGCCTGAGTATATAAGGGGCCCCGGACCGGGGCCCCTCCGTTTACCGGCCTCATCCGCCGCTCGCTTGGCGGTACTCCGCGTCGATGAAGTCATCCTGCGGAGGAGGGCCGGGTTGTGAACCGCAGGTTCCGCCCGAGCATCCGCCCGTTGGACCTGCCCCATACGCCTGCTGTTGCGGTCCGCCCGTTTGTTGACCGTACAGCGTCTGAGCCATCTGGTGCGATGCACTGTTGAGGACGTCCACGGAGGACCGGATCCGCTCAAGGTCGCCGGATTCCATAGCGTCCTTGGTCTGCTGCAACGCGGATTCAACCGCGATGATGTCATTGGGATTGAGCCTGTCGCGGTTCTCCTTGACGAGTTTCTCCACATTGTAGACCAGAGCATCCGCCTGGTTGCGTGCATCTATGACGTCTCTCTTGCGCCGGTCTTCAACCGCGTTGCGTTCCGCATCCCTTACCATGTTTTGGATCTCACCCTCGGACAGACCGCTGGAAGCGGTTAGGGTGATGTCCTGCGTTGCACCGGTTCCGAGATCCTTCGCCGTGACGTGGACAATGCCGTTGGCGTCTATGTCGAACCCCACCTCGATCTGGGGAACTCCCCGTGGGGCAGGCGGTATGCCGGTCAAGTGGAAACGCCCAAGAGTCCTGTTGTCGCCGGCCATTTCCCTCTCACCTTGCAGCACGTGCACCTCCACGGTGTCTTGGCCATCGGCCGCGGTTGAAAAAACCTCGGTCTTGCGCGTCGGGATCGTGGTATTCCGGTCGATGAGCCGAGTCATGACTCCGCCCAGTGTCTCAAGTCCAAGAGAAAGAGGAGTCACATCCAGGAGAAGCACATCTTCCACCTCTCCGCCGAGCACACCGCCCTGGACAGCGGCGCCGAGTGCCACAACTTCATCGGGGTTCACGCCTTTGTGAGGCTCTTTGCCGAAGAACTCCACTACCCGGGCTACGACCATGGGGATTCTCGTGGATCCTCCCACAAGGACCACTTCGTTGACGTCCCTGGAGCTTACGCCTGCATCAGCGAGGGCCTTTCTGCACGGTTCCATGGTTCTGTCCACCAAGTCGCCGATAAGGGCCTCGAGTTTGCCCCGGGTCAACTTGAGATTGAGATGCTGCGGCCCGGTCGCGTCGGCAGTGATGAAAGGCAAGTTGATGTCCGTCTCCATGGTGGAAGACAGCTCGCACTTGGCCTTCTCCGCGGCTTCCTTGAGACGCTGAACGGCCATGTTGTCCTTGCCGAGATCAATCCCCTTGTCCTTCTTGAACTCATCGACGAGCCAATCAATGATCCGTTGGTCGAGATCGTCTCCTCCCAGGTGTGTGTCGCCGTTGGTGGCCTTGACTTCAACCACGCCGTCACCGACCTCGAGGACCGAGATGTCGAACGTTCCGCCGCCGAAGTCGTACACCGCGATCAATTCATTCTTCTTTTTGTCCAGCCCGTAAGCCAAAGCTGCCGCGGTGGGCTCGTTGATGATCCGTTTTACGTCCAATCCGGCAATTCGGCCGGCGTCCTTGGTTGCCTGCCGCTGGGAATCGTTGAAGTACGCGGGCACGGTTATCACCGCGTCCGTCACCTTCTCGCCAAGATACTCCTCCGCGGCCTTTTTGAGCTTTTGCAGGACCGCGGCCGAGATCTCCGGCGGGCTAAGAGTTTTGCCCTCGGCCTCTATTCTGACGTCTCCGTCCTTTCCCCTCGTAACATTGTACGGAACCGTCTTACGCTCTTGCTCGACTTCCTCGTATCTTCTACCCATGAATCGTTTCACCGAGTAGATCGTGTTCTTGGGATTGGTCACGGCCTGACGTTTGGCCGTCTGGCCGACCAGTCGTTCACCCTTTCCATTGAATGCGACGACCGACGGCGTGGTCCTTGCTCCCTCTTCGTTTACGATCACTTCCGGGGACCTTCCCTCCGTCACTGCAACGACGGAATTGGTGGTTCCGAGATCTATTCCTATGGTTTTGGGCATGGTGTGTACCTCCGCTGCGCGTATTATTAACCGATAAGGTTCATAATTTAGGTAATCACCAAACTATGGTTGTCAAGTTTACGCTATGGTAAATATTTGTCGGACCGTGTTTTTTTCCGGAGTACAACCCTCCTTGACTTTGTTCCCGAAGATGTGCTAATAATACGTGTAGTTTCAAACTATTGTCTTCCACCCTTCCGAAAGACTCACGATTTTCCGGTGGCGGACGACCCGTGTGGAAAAGACCATGTTGTTGAAGTTCTGGGGCGTTCACGGAAGCCTCCCGCGACCCGGGCCAACCACGATCAAATACGGTGGAAACACCGCGTGCGTTGAATTGCGCCTCGGGAGCACCCTGATCATCTTCGATGCGGGCTCGGGCATTCGGGAACTGGGTGAAGATATACTCCGTCGCCGCGGTGCATCGAAGCGAAAAAAGAAGATCGTGGGCCACATCTTCTTTTCTCATGTCCACTGGGACCACGTTCAGGGGTTTCCATTCTTTGCACCCGCATTCACGGCCGGCAACGAGTTTGATCTGTACGGCGGTACCGGTCTGAACACGACCATTCACAGGATAATGACCGATCAGATGTCCCAACCGAATTTCCCCGTGACGCTGGAAGACATGGGGGCTTCACTGACGTTCCATGATCTGGATCCCGGCGATATCGTCACCATAGATGACGCGGTGATCCGCACGGAGAAGCTCGATCACCCGGGGGGAAGCATGGGCTATCGAGTGGAGTGGGACGGGAAGACCGTTGTGTACGCGAGTGATACCGAGTTGTCGGAGGACATCGATCCGAGCGTGGTCGGGCTGCTGTTGAACGCGGATTTGCTGATCATTGACGGCATGTACACGCGGGCCCAGTATGTGGGAAGCAAGGATGGGGTTTCACGGAGATGCTGGGGGCACAGCACATGGGAAAATGCCGTGCTGACCGCCAAGGCTGCAAAGGTTAAGCGCGTAATACTCTTTCATCACGGTAATGACGACAAAACCGTGGAAGACATTGAACGCCGGGCCCAAGAGAAGTTCAAGGATACTATTGCCGCGTATGAGGGGTTGGAAATCGAGATCTAGCCGGAGTATGCTATCCCAATGTCCGGGTTCCTCGTCAAGGTTATTCCGCGGTAAATACCTTCAGAGGAACGTCGCCAAGGCTGTCAACCTGGTCGGCACTGAGGCCGGTCATTTCAGTGATGAGATTCCGTAGTTTCTTTCCGCTGCCCAGTATCCGGTCGATATCTTCGGGACTCACTCCCATCCGATCCAAATGGTACTCACATATGTCCCGTGGACTCGGTGGAGGAACCCGATGATGCTTCCTTTCATAAGCACCGGTCAGGGTAAGCAATATCTCCAGTTCCTCTGATTCTGAGGAGTCTTCCAGAGGGGTTCCCCAAAGTACGTCTATGCGTTCCATTGCGGCTTCGTATTCTTCTTTCGTCCGGATGGGTTTGACCTCCATCAATAAGCCTCCTTGGTGTCACGATTATATGACGGCGGCGTCTATCCTGTCATAATCTTTATGATAACCAACCCATCGGATTAAGACAATTCTACCTCAATTTCTCCGGACGGTCGTGCATTACGCCGTCAATCAGGCGAAATAACTTTCGTGGCCGAGTTGAGCGACTCGATGACCTCAAACATGTTGGTTGCTTTGCCTACTTTCAGCTGGTCTTCGATTCCAAAATGCTGCAGACAGGTCCCGCATGAGAGTATCTCCACACCGTGCTCTTCGAGAAGGAGTATTGCCTCCGTACTCTCCTCGTCAACCGTGGTGAGCTTGACGCCGGCGTTTATGAAGATCATGCGCCAGGGCTTTGGGTCCACGTCAATCCACGTGCGCAGGAATCCCCGCATGAGTTTTGCGCCTAGTTCGTCGGACCCTGATCCCATGCAGTCTTTTCCTATATAGACCACGTTTCTGTCTTGCGTTGCCGTCTGAGGAACCGGGCATGGGAGCATTTCTGCGGGTCGATCCGGTACAGGTTGGTAGCTAAGACAGCTTACCGTAATCTCGAATTGGTCCCCTCCTAAGTCCTGCACCTCGACCTCGCACCCTTGATTCTTGGCGAAACGACTGACATTCTCTTTTGATGTTGAGTTGTCGACCAGCACTGCAAAATAACGTTCCTGTCCCTCGTCCAGAACCTTCTTGGTTTCAAGGACCGGTTGAGGGCATGCCAAGCCCCGGGCATCTACTTTCAGGATGTCGTTCATGATCTCTCCTCCCGTATCTGTCCAACCGCGGTTCAAACCCCGGTCACGGAAAATTCATAGGTCACCACTTTGATCCGTGTTATGGTGGAATATACTGATGTTTCTTATCACATTTCAGAAAAAATGTCATAGGTTTTGCCGATTCATTGCATTCTGAGTGCCTTTAACACAAAGCGGTCGGAACCGCAACCAAATGGCGATTGCAGGCACCGACGTCACGTACGACATTGGGTTTCGCAAGTACCATCGGACTACGCCGGAGATCCGGACGTTGCTTCCGGCTCCCAGGGGCCGGGCGCATCCAAACCGAAATTCAGGAGCCAATTTCCGATGAAGTCTTCGCGGTACGACAAGAAAATCAGGATTAGTAGTATAGGGAGATGATAGTGAAGAGAATAGCCGTCATCGGAACCGGGAACATGGGTTCCGCACTGATACGTGGCCTTGTGAACGGGAACATTGCGAAGCCCGACACAATTATGGTTTTTGACGTAGATCGCGAGAAGGTGGATGCCCTGGTGGAGGAACTCGGGATCCAAGCCGCCGCGGATCTTGACGATGCAGTGAACGATTCCGTCGACGTGGTGATCCTTGCGGTCAAGCCGCAAGTAATGGATACGGTGCTCGAACGCCTGGCAGGCAGGATTTCCGAGAGCCACCTGGTGATCTCCTTGGCGGCGGGCGTCCCCACGCATTCCATCTTGTCACGGCTCAACAAGCCTGCTCGGGTAGTCAGGACCATGCCCAATGCCGCCGCGATGGTGGGAAGGAGCGCGACCGCATTGTGTACGGCCGGTATGGCGGACGAGGAAGACCTCCAGGTGGCCATGGACATCTTTTCCGCCGTCGGCGTTGCGGTTCGAGTAGACGAAAAGATGATGAATCCGGTCACCGGTCTTTCGGGCAGCGGCCCGGCGTATGTTTTTGCAATCATGGAGGGCCTGACGGACGCCGGAGTTCTTCTCGGGTTGGATAGACCGACGGCAAGGAAACTCACGGTTCAGACGGTACTTGGTGCCGCGGCCATGGCCTCTGCCGAGAGCGTGCATCTTGGGGAGCTCAAGGACCGGATAACCTCTCCCGGAGGCACAACCATCGCCGGCCTCCATGTGCTCGAACGTTCGGGGCTTGGGGGAATTCTCATGGACGCGGTGGCCGCGGCCGCTCGAAGGGGCGATGAGCTCGAACCCAAGTAGGGGCACCCCCCTGTGGGGCAATGCCGGTGACTTAGGCAGCTATCACCTTCTTGACCTTTGCTAGTGTCCATTTGTTATTGCTCCTTTTGGTGACTCTCGGTTGAGAGGGTCTGGGCGTCTTGGGACGGTAGTATATGACTCGACGAATTTCTTCGAGTATTTCCTGGAAGACGGTGACAGCTCTTACGGGATCCTCGGCGGCCAGGACTGCTGCGTCTGCGGCAAGTGTCATAATGGAATTCTTGAACTGCGGCTCCCGCGGGTCACCGGCGAGTATCTGGGAGAGTACCATAAGGGTTCTGGAGATGACCGACATGATCATGGCTGCGAAGAGTTCCTGAAGCACACTATTGTAGGATTTGCCATGAAATTTCTCGATTTCCAGGACTATTTTTTCGTCTCGGTAGTAGCTTTCGACTTCCCAGCGTCTGAAATAGAGGAGAGTAATCTCCTGCGCCGGGAATTGCTCGGTATCATAAAGGTTGGTGAGCAGCACGGAGACGGTTCCATCAGGACTGACGAGTCGAATGACCCTGAGTTTCAGAGCCTTGAGGCCTTTTCTCTGTTTCTTCGGAATCTTGCTCAGGTAATTGTTGCTCGGATCAATACATATCTCGTCTTCTTCTTTTCCAGTCTCAATGAACGCCTGTACGGCGGGAAACGTGCATTGAGCGGGACATCGAAAAACGAAATGGCCTCTGAATCTTCTCATCAGCCGACGAATCAATTCGTAGCCCGGGTACCCTCGGTCAAAGAGCAACACACTTGCCGAAGGGATGTACTTCAGGAGGGGAGCCACTTCATCGCGTTCGGAAGAATGGGCTGGCACCACGGTTCGTGCGATGGCAATTCGTCGGAAGACATCGTACGCGGTGGTAACCAGACACTGGGGATAGTGTCCCTTTCCAGGGTATTGGAGGCCACTGTTGGGGTCAAAGGCGTTTCGGATCTCCTTCGTTGCAGGAAGAGTGTATTTGGACCCATCAAAGGCGAACACCGACATACCGTGCCAAGTAAAGCGCGCGTCCTGAGGCCATACCTCGTAGGCCAGGAGTACGGCATCCTTCAATATATCCCGAAGTACATGCCAGGAGACTTTCTTGCGCGCCCTGGTGAACGCACTGTGGTGTACGGCTTCGGCTTCAGGCCAAAGGCCACTTCTCTTGGCAGTACGAAAGAATTCACCCGATTTCACGTCCACTCCTTTGCCCTTTCCGCCGGCAACCATGGAGAGTAGAAAGGTGATAAGCTTTGGAAAAGGTAGTTTTCTGTTTCGGGTAAAATCCTTGGGCGAACGCTTCTTGCACGGGTCGATTTGTGAGGGGATAAGGTCAAGAAATCTTTGCGCAAGCTGCTCACTTTGGCATGATAATTGCTTGCATAAACTGTGCCATGATAAAAACCTCCCAACAGATTGTTATGAAATACTTTATCGCGCGGAGAACGCTCCGCGTCAACATAATTCACTCTATATTCGGATGGATTAATCATGAAAAATCAACTGCCTTGGCCTAAGTCACCGGCATTGACCCACAGGGGGGTGCCCCTACAAATTGGGGCGCTACGATCCGGCATACAGGCCATTACGAAAGATGACGGGCAGCGCCCGTCCCACAAAGATCAGCGGGCCTTTCCGTAATCTTCCGTAGCGCCGGCCTCCGTGCCGGTAGTCTTTGATCATGCGCCCGGCAGCGACGCCGGGACGCTACCGAGCCTTTACACGAATACGACACCGTATTTGCGCCACGGAGCACCAAGATTTGGAAAAGAAGAACGAAATGGCTAAACTTTTTGTAACCAAACGCTAAGAAGGGCGGAGAGGATTGTGACCGAGTATACGATTTATCCGTTGGCGGTCGGCTTCAATGAGACCGATCAGGGGATTTTGACCTATCAGCGTTTCTACGGCAAGCGCATTATTCTTCCCATCTACTCCTTTGCGATCAAAGGCGGTGAGAAGAAGATCCTGGTCGATACGGGCATAGAGGAATTCATGGCTCCTCCGGACCTGGAGGAACGGGCCGGATTCCCTTTCTTCGAATTCGAGCAAGCGTTGGAACGGATCGGCTGGTCCGCGGAGAATGTGGACATTGTTATTCACACTCATCTTCACAACGATCACTGTGAAAACGACTCGTTGTGTTCCAACGCCAAAGTGTACGTTCAGAAGGCGGAATTGGATTTCTTTCGGAATCCTCATCCCATTGATCACCGATACTATGAGGATGTCCTGGACGGTGTGGACATCGTCACCGTTGAGGGTGATGCAAACATTGTCGACGGCATAGACGTCATGTTCACTCCCGGTCACACGCCGGGCGGGCAGTCCGTGGTAGTGAACACTTCCCAGGGGAAAGCGATTATCACAGGGCTTTGCTGCAATTCGGAAAACTTCCCTCAAGGGGGAGGCATTATTTGCCCGGGGGTGCTCATCAACGCGATAGACGCGTATGAAAGCATGATGCGAATTCGTGATGCCGCGGATATCATCGTCCCCATTCACGACCTGGAGATCGGAAGGATTGGGGTGATCCCATCTTGACACGAGCCGATCCCGGACCCGAATCACAGTACGGAGGCCAAGGAATGAACCGGTCGTGCGATCGCCATCCTGACCGAGAAGGCAGCTACTTTTGCCAGAAGGATATGAGGTACATGTGCGAGGAGTGTGCCTGTTGCCACAGTCCGCGAATCTACTGTCAGTACCGAACCTCCTGCATGATCGACCTGCTCACCAAAGAGGGAGACCTGCAGGGATGCGAAGAAAAGAACTATATCACGGAAACGTCGAGCATTCAGGAATCCGATGCGTCACGGACGCCGTGAGATTGCCCTATTCCCTCGGAAAAAACATCGGAAATGGGGATGACAAAAAGGGAGGGAGTGCTTATATACGAAGCTTGATGCCGGAGAAGGTCTTCCTTGGGAGGATGACCTGACGGCCGTTGTGACAAGCGGTGCCTGTAGGGGCGGCCCCCTGTGGCCGCCCGGGTAGGCACGGGGAAACTGTCTCAAAAGTCGGTACGTGATGCGAATCGTGGCATCCCGCGTTATGCGCGGGATTGGGCATGCTGCAACAAATCCCCCCTGCCCCCCTTTGCCAAAGGGGGGTAAGAGCCGGTTCCCCCCCTTAGAAAAAGGGGGGTTAGGGGGGATTTGATACGATCGTGCCGTACAATCGTGCCGTGATCTTTGATGTGCCCTAGGTTTTGAGACGGTTTCCGCGGGCCTGCCCCTACCAAAGAGGCGCAGGCGAGAAAATGTGTCGCCGCATTTGCGCCAACGAGCACTAAGTCGGCGTCCCGATCGTGACGGGACGCATTCCGAGATACAAGCTTTCTTGGGTTTACCGATGACCAAACGAGATTACTACGAGGTGCTGGCCGTCTCTAAGACGGCAAGCGTGGACGAGATCAAGAAGTCTTACCGTAAATTGGCTCTCAAGTATCACCCCGATCGAAACAAGGGTGACAAAGCAGCCGAGGAGAAGTTCAAAGAAGCCGCAGAAGCATACGAAGTTCTCAGCGATGCGAGCAAACGTGAACTCTATGATCGCTTTGGACATGCAGGTCTTCAGCAGAGCGGGTTCACCGGCTTCAGGGACTTTGATGACATATTTTCCTCATTCGGAGACATCTTTGAGGAATTTTTCGGTTTCGGCGGTGGGAGAGGCCGCCGGACTCGAGCTCGTCGTGGAGCGGATCTTCGGTACGACCTCACCATTGAATTCATGGATGCCGTCTTCGGGAAGGAGACCGAAATCGAGGTTTCACGCCACGAAACCTGTCTGGACTGCGAGGGCCTGGGCACCGAGGGAGGTGTTCAACCGGCCGTTTGTACTACTTGTGGGGGCCGTGGGCAGGTCACTCGCTCTCAGGGATTTTTCTCCATAAGCACCACATGTCCGACGTGCCAGGGAAGCGGCAGCGTCATAACCGACCCATGCAAGACCTGCCGGGGAATCGGCAGGGTTCTCATCACGAAGAAACTCTCTCTGAAAATCCCCGCCGGCGTGGAGAACGGATCTCGTCTCAGGCTCCAGGGGGAAGGGGAACCCGGCGAGCCCGGCGCGCTTCCCGGGGATCTCTACGTCTTCATTCACGTGCAACCTCACGAGAGATTCCGCAGGCAGGAGGACGATGTTGTCGTTGCCGTTCCGATGACGTACAGCGTTGCAGCCCTGGGCGGCGAGATCGAGATCCCAACCTTGGAAGGAACGGATGTACTGGAGATCCCTCGGGGTACCCAGAGCGGCCAGGACTTCCGCGTCCACGACAAAGGAGTTCCCCACTTGAGAGGCCGCGGACGCGGGGATCTTGTGGTGGTGACGTACATAGAGACCCCCACGAAACTCGGCCGGGAAGAAGAAGATCTCCTCAAAAAGCTGGCCGAACTCGAAGGCGCCAAAATCGGCACCAAGAAGAAGGGGTTCTTCTCTCGGAAGAAATGATGTCGAGCCTGCGAACGAGATGAAGATTACCGGCACGGAGCCGGTGCTACCGAAGACGGAGAAAGAACCCCCTGACGGGGGCGACCGGCAGGATGCCGGTCCTACTGAAGAGGTTGGTTTCCGGTGTATGTTCGGGTTTGACCGGAAGGATGCCGATAATACGTCGGTAGCGCCCCGGCGTCCCTGCCGGGCGCGGTCATCATTCTGCCGATTGCGAGCAACATTTTGACGACAAATACGAAAACCATCATCGTACTCGGCGTCGGCAATATTCTTCTTAAAGATGAAGGCGTCGGCGTACGAGTCGTGGAAGAACTGGAGCGTCGGTACGATTTTCCCGACAATGTACGCGTCGTCGACGGCGGTACGCAAGGTCTGTGGTTGATGGCCACGCTCCAGGAAGCACATCACTTGATTGTTGTGGACGCGGTGAACGGTGGAGGGCAACCCGGGACCGTGTACCGTCTCGAGAAGAAGGATCTCCCGACCGGGCTGAGAGCCAAGCAGTCCGCTCATGACAGCGATCTGGTGGAGGCGCTCAATCTGTGCAAGTTGCTGGAGACTGAACCGGAGACAGTGGTGGTTGTCGGGATCGAACCTGCCGACATCCAACCGTTCGGGCTCGAGCTGACCGATGCGGTATCGAGCAAGGTTGAGCACCTAATCGGCAATGTTCTGAATGAGTTACGGAACCTCGGCGTTGAACCGCAAAAAAGGTTTTGAACGCCGAGGGTGTTATGGTAACGTTATAATTCTCTACTCAGGGGACCAATGCCGAGTCTTCGGCATGTCAGGCTGTCAGTATACTCGTGAGAATGAGGAGGCCCGGTTATGAAGCAGAATGGGAGAGTGGTTCTCGCACTCATCGTGGGAGTGGCGTGCCTTGCCGCGTTCACCGTAGCGTATGCCGCGACGAAGATGCCCGACAAGGACATTACGATCGATTCCAAGGTGTTCGAGAAGAAAAAGAAGACTCCCGTGGTGTTTCCCCACGCGAAGCACAAGGAGCTGAAGTGTACTCGGTGTCATCACGAGTACAAGGATGGAAAGAACGTGTGGAAAGAGGGGCAGGAAGTAAAGAAGTGTTCGACCTGTCACAAGGCCCTGAAGTCAGGCAAGATGGTGAAGCTGGAGAAAGCGTATCACAACCTATGCCAGAAGTGTCACAAGGCCCTGAAGAAAGAGAAAAAGAAGACCGGCCCCACCTCATGCACCAAATGTCATCCTAAGAAAAAATAGCCGGGCCGTATGCCCTTCTCAGCAAGTGAGACGAAGGCCCCCTCTCCCGGGAGGGGGCTTTTTTGTGCTGGATTGTGCTTGACGTTTTGCATCATTCGGCTATCATACTGCCTGCTTATCCTTCCATGTCATTGTGTGTTTCGACAAGTGGACCGGGATCGACCTACTTCAGCCTGTTTTGGTCGAATTCCTTTCGCTATGGATCCTGTTTGCTAAGAAACTCCGCAGACCGCCCCAGACTGCGGTTCGGCCTAACACGTGCACGATAACTATTTGTGTGTTGATAACCATCAGTTATTAGAAATCGCGACAGAATGTCCATGCAAGGAGTTTACCATGAAGAAAACAGCTTCCTGCTTCCCCTTACGGAGGTGGATAATTCTCCCGGCTCTGTTGTTCGCGTGCAGTGTGTTGATTCAGCACCATGGGATGGTGCCCGCTTTGGCCGATCAGCCCGGCGCAATTGAAAAGTCGGAGGCGAAGAAGAAAGACGGCCCCGGTGACATTGCACAACCAGCGGATAAGGGAGAATCAACGGCCGGCCCGGCGACAACGAGTGAAGCATCGACTGCATCCAAGAGTGAAGTCCCCGCCGGAGTCCAAGGGGCCCCTCGGGGGGGAGCGGAGCAGCCGACGACGAAGGGAACTGAGAAACCCGGCGACACGGGAGAACCTGCCAAAGCCGTTAAGCCGGAGACGCAGATAAAGCCCGAGGCCGAGGGATCGGAGACGGCTGGGGAAGCTGAGGAATCCGAGGAAGCGAAAGAACCGGAAGAGCCCGAAGAATCTGAAGAGGCCTCGGAAGAAGCGGTGGAACTGGACAATCAATCGTGCCTGGACTGCCATAATCCGGACATTCTCGAGATGTCGGCGGAAGACCGACTGGACAACGTGGAGGTGGAAGACAAGCCCTTACCGGCGCGGAAGAAGCCCCCGTACACGTTCGGCCGACTCAACTTGTCCATCGATGAGGAAAAATATAATGAAGGCATACATGCCGACGTAACGTGCCTAGACTGTCATGCGAACATAGCGGACCTGCCGCACAAGCAGCGTTTGGAAGCGGTGGACTGCGCTTCCTGCCACGAAGAATTCGTCGAGGACATCAAGGTGAGCGCACATGGCGAAAAAGCCAAGAAAGTGGTCATGTGCATCGGCTGCCACGACGTGCACCATGGAAAAGCCAAGGATGAGTACGTCAAAGACTTCAAGGGGAAGTACTGCCTGGAGTGCCATACCGCGTACGGCATGAACACCGTGAAAGCTCATGGGAACCTCTACGAGTACCGGATGCATGCGAAAATGGGCTGCTTGATCTGTCATAGGGGGGACGAGCCGGGGATTCACAAGATCCCTCGTGTAAAGACCAAGGTTGCCGGCTGTGAGTCCTGCCATACCAAGTACACCATTCTGGCAACAGAGAAACCCAAACCCATGGGGTTCGTCGCATATATAACCCAAACCGGTTTCATCAACAAAGACGTCCTCAAGAACTTCGGTTATGTGTTGGGAGCCATTCGTATTCCCGCCCTTGACACGGTCCTTATACTCCTGGTCTTGGGAACCTTTGCTCTGCCCATATTCCACGGTGGACTCAGGATTGTAACGCGACGCAAGGAGCCGATCCATCTCCCTGAAGAGAAAATCCTTCTTCATCCGCTCATCGAGAGGCTGTGGCATTGGTTCCAGGCGCTCTGCATCGTGATGCTCATCATAACGGGCATTATGCTTCACTGGCCCGAGCGGTTCCCCGGTTGGTTTGATTGGTCGGTGACCGTTCACAATTGGTTCGGCTGGGGGGCGGTGATTGCGTTCGGCGTCTGGTTTATTTACAACCTTGCGACGCGGCGGATAACTCACTACATCCCCAAGAAGGGGGAGATCCCGCACGGGATGATTACGCAAGCCAAGTTCTACGGTTACGGGATCTTCAAACACGAACCGCATCCGTACGCTCCGAGTGAAGACAACAAGTTTAATCCCCTCCAGAAGATCGCGTACCTGAAGTTTCAGTTATTGCTGTTCCCCATTCTGCTTATCAGCGGGATCCTGTACATGTACCCCGAGACATTCCGCGGCGTCATCAATGCTATTGGCGGTATGGTCGTACTTGGGGTGATTCACATGATATTGGCCGCCTTGTTCACCGCATTCCTCGTGGCCCATCTCTATCTAGCCACCACGGGTGAGACTATTGGTGAGAATTTCAAGGCAATCATCACGGGATACGGGATCAAAGAAGAACACGGTGAGCACAAGGCGTGATGGGGTTTCCCCGGCTCAGCCCGGGAAACGGTGCGCTAATTCTCCCCCGGCCCCCATGGGCGCTGACTTATACCGTTTGGCGGGTCAATTGATTTCCCCCTCTCCCTTGACGGGAGAGGGTTGGGGGGACGGTGTAGTTTCGTGCAGAAGATGACCGGCAAGATGCCGGTCCTAAATAACCCTATTACCCTTCGCTGCAATCCGGGGACACGATTCCGAGTTTTGCGAGGTCGCATGGCGCCACTAGCAAAATCGGATCATGTCCCCGATTGCAAGGTTTGTTTTGTGACAGAACCTTAGTAACCCGGGCCTACGTGCCCCGAAATATCTCCTTCCAAACGGCCGACGTGGCGGCAGGGGGAAAATGCGTGACCGAATTCATGGGGTCGAGTGCTCTTTCTTGGCTTCTCTCGGGCTTATCTTGACTGAATACGCTCTGCCGGCTACCATAAAAGTGAGCTGTGCCCCGGTCGTCAATTCTCCATGGCTGCGCATTGGCATGACCGGACGTTCGGGGCGAGGTGCCGACCGTCCGCCGACATGCAGGACCTTCCAGGGGGGAGGAAATCATGAAAGTAAACCCATTCAGATCGAGAAGTTGCTCCGTATTCGGATGGACGAGCATGCCCGCGGTGGCGGCCGGGTTGATCGTCTCGTTCATCCTGACGACCGCTGGTCCGAACATCGCGGAGTGCGGGACCGGGCATGCCGGCGGCCGGCCCGGAGATCCCGGATCATCCGTTACCCCTTACATTATGTTGGCCGCCGGATGGGGTGATGGGCACAGACCATCGAGAGGGCATCCCGAGGGAGGCGGTGGGACTAATTGGGGAAGCGTTGTCGGCGGCATTCTCAGTACCATTCCGTTGCTCATACCGCAGCGACCTCCCGGTCAAATCCACATAGGCCCCGGAGGGGGAGGGGGGCACTCAGGATCAAGCGGGCCGGGCGAGGATTGGAATCCCACGGAGAGCTGGGACGACATTGATTTCGACGGGAATCGGAAGTCCCGTCGCCCGTCCAGGCAAACCGAATCCGGGCAATCCGCGCCGACGAAATCCTCTCAGCGTGCGGCTCCCGTGGACGACACTCACCCGGAGAATGACGGTTCCGTCGATTCCAGAAGGTTCCTCATGCAGGTGGTCCTGACCATGGACGATGGTTTGGCGGAATTCGTTTGGAGCGACCACAAGGCGGCACTGAAGCTCTACGAGTCGGCCGTGAAAGATTTGCTCAAGGTTCCTTACCGGGCGGGGCGGATCAAAGCTCACCTCAACCTCGGTAATGTGCACTATTTGATCGGGAACTTCCGGGAAGCCGTGCAGAGTTATCAGAAGGCGCTTTCACTGAGTGAAGCGACCGGAGACTACAAGAATAAGGCCTCCCTGCTGGGCAATGTTGGATGTGCCGTGTGGGCTTCGGGTGAGTACGAATCCGCAGAGGGGTACTTTGATGAAGCCTATGCAGTGTTTGAATCCGTCGACGACGTAACCGGCCGGTCCAATACACTGATCAATCTGGGGGTCCTGCAGCAGACTCGCGGTGACGCGGACTCGGCCATTGGGAAGTTCTACGGGGCGATTCAGGTAGATCCGACCAACTTCAAAGGCGCTGTTCACGCGAGAAGACACATAGGTCAAATCTACCGGACGCAAGGCAGATTTGCGCTTTCCGAGGCTGCTTATTTGGAGGCGTTCGAGGTCAGCCGGCGAATCAAGGACTTCAAGCTTCAGGCGGCCATTCTTACGGATCTAGGCTCACTTTACACCGAATGGGGAAGGATGCAACGGCTGCCGGACAAGTACTGGGCGGCTCTCGAACGGTTCTCTCTTGCCCTGGAAATCAGCGAACGGACCGGACTTCCCGATCTTTATCTCAAAAAGCTCATCGGCGACCTTTATCTGGAGATGGGCGACGATTCGCGTGCCGAATCGTATTTGGCCGCTGCACGCTTCCAGTCATCCCTCGGCCGACTTGCTCTTGTTCGTAATGACTACAAGGCGGCGAGAGCCCATTTCAACCAGCTCTCACGCTCGGCCGAAGCCGCCAAGAGGGTGGAAGATCTCATGGCGGCAAGTACGGGACTGGGCCAAGTCCATGAAGCAGGCGGCGATTTCGCAAAAGCGGAGAAATACTATTTGCAGGGCATGGACGCGGCTGAGGAAATTCGGGAAGGCAAACTCCTTTCCGAACGTTTGAACTTCTTTGCTCTACCGATAAACGGATTCTTGCCTTCCGAGCCGGCAAAAGGGGTGACGAGGGTCAGAATCAAGAATGGAGAGAAGCGGGGCAGGATCAGTCAGTCAATTTACCCCAGCGAGGTGACCAAGGCGAGAAAGTTTACCGATCACATTGCGTCGAAAGCAGATCTGAGTCACCTGAACGTATCAAAGGAGTTGAAGAATCAGGAAGAAAACCTCTTCGCGAAAAGAGCTTCCTTATTGAAGGCCCGGAGTTTGATTACCCGTGCCCGAGATCGCAGACTGTACGACGAGAAGACCAAGGAAATCAAGAAGGTCGAAACGAAGATAAGAAAACTGGTGGACACGTTGAGACAACGGTATCCGGAGTACGCTGCGGCACGTCATCCAAAACCCGTAGAGTTGGACCGGGCGGCCTTGGACCCCGACGAGTACGTCATCGTTTTTGACGTATTGGGAGAGGCCGTGGGTGCGAGGCTCCTGAAAGGACCGAAGGTCGTTAGGACAGCCCTCTCAAAGCTGAACAGAGGGGAGTTGGAGGAACGTATCGACCTACTGAGGAAGCCCTTGGACAACCATGAGTTGGTCGACCCGTCCAAATTGCAGGCCTACGATGTGAAACTCGCCAAGATGCTCTACGATGAGCTGCTCTCGGACGTGCTCGAAGAGGTTCCCAAAGGGGCTTTGGTAACCATTGTTCCGGATGAGGTTTTGGGAAAGGTTCCGTTCGAGGCACTGGTAGTGGGAGGCGACGTAACGTGGCAAAAGGATGGAGCGTACCCGTTCCCCCAGGGCATCACGTATGTGGGCGATCTGTACCCCATCAGCTACCGTCAGTCGGTGACGGGCCTCACCTTGTCCCGCACATTACGTCGGTCCGCTCTGGTGCAACACAGACTTCTCGTGATGGCCGATCCTACCTTTGACGCTTCGGATCCTCGTTTGAACGAGACCGTGAGGACTTCGCAGGTGCAGGGACGGACAGAGAGCGCTTCCGACACGGCCGTCGACCCTGAAGGGACGGAAGATACCGCGGACGCGAGGAGGGCGGCCGCACATCCATCCGTGCGTGCGGAGTCGAATGGATCGAAAGTAGTCCCCGGGGAACGGACCATGGCACCCATCGCGGGCCGGGTACGCCGAAAGGTCACCACACGGGACGCGCAAGACCCCGATCGTGTTGCGGCTCGTGATTCTTCCCGGGAGCCTCGGGGCGACGGAGTGCTGCCGTCGGCTTCCGGAGACGATGGAGCGGAATACCGCCTTATCTGGCCAAGACTTGAGTTGACGGGGAATCTGGGGCGAGCCATCAAGAAGCTGTATCCCCATACGACGGATCTCTATCTCGGGAGAGAAGCCGACAAATCAGTGCTTCTGAACAATCCGTTGCGGCGTTACGGTGCGATTGTGTTCGGGACGCACGGGTACTTTGGGCAGGACATTCCGGGCATCATGGAACCTGTGCTCGTGCTGAACATGGTGCCGGACGATGAGAACGGGTATCTGAGCATGTCGGAGGTGATGGGGTTGGACCTCAATGCCGATTTCGTGGCCCTGACCGCATGCAAAACCGGTCTGGGAAAGTACCTGGTGGGAGAAGGCATCCTCAGCATGGGACGGGCTTTTCAGTACGCGGGAGCCAAGTCGGTTCTCATGAGTTTATGGACGGTACCGGAAGAGGCTTCAGTCGCGCTGGTGGAGAGCTTCATGAGAAATCTGAAGGAGGGCGGATCCAAGGCCCACGCGCTGGCTACGGCCCGTAAGGAGGTCAGAAAGCTCAAGAAGCACTACAGCCATCCCTTCTACTGGGCATCATTCGTGCTGGTCGGAGATGCGGAAACGGCGTCGGGTCGCTCTGCCGAGGGCCGTTTCTCGAAGGGGACTCGATGAATTCACTCCGAAACAACCAACGTACGGCCGAGAACGGCGTGGACCGAGGTTTCACGGTCTCCCGTGCACTCATCGGGTTTCTTCTGCTCTGGGCCGCCCTGTTCGTCGTATTGGGAGGTGAGATCGTCATCTCACCCCCCGCACATGCAGAGGATGGGATCAAGGCGATTCGCCGCGGCGCCCCTACCGTGCCTGACAAGGCACGGCCCGTAACGGGAGCGGGAGATCTTTATGCCCTCGTCGTAGGGGTATCCTCATATGAGGCCGAATCCATACCCCAACTGAGGCTTTCCGCGAAGGATGCGAAAGATTTCGCCGAGTTCTTGTCCACCCAGAAACAGGTATTCAAGAACTCGTATGTGAAGCTTCTTCTGAATGACAAGGCGGTGAAACAGGAAGTGGAGAAATTCCTCTATCACGACCTGCGCAAAGCCGGCAAAGACGACACCGTGATCCTCTTTTTCAGCGGTCATGGATCGGGGGATATCAAGACGCCGGGCAAATTCTATTTCCTTACTCATGATTCGGATCCCGAGTACCTGCATGCAACCGCGGTCGACATGAGCGGTCTACGTTTCTTGGACAGACTTGATGCAAACAAGGTGGTGCTCATAGCCGATGCCTGCCATGCGGGCGGATTCACCAGTGCCCGAACCAAGTCTATACGGCCGCCGCTGAAGGAATTCTTGGAGAGTTTCGCCGAGTCCTCCGGCCGCGTGGTTCTCACATCCAGCAAACCCGACGAATACTCTCAGGAGAAGGCCAACCTGGAAAACAGTGTCTTCACTCACTACTTGCTCAAGAGCCTCCAGGGGGAAGCAGACATCAACCGGGACGGAATCATCACCCTGGACGAGGTATACGAGTTCGTGTACCAGCGCACGAAAGATGAAACCCAAGGATCTCAACATCCTCTGAAACAGGGCACGGTAACGGGTAAGTTTCCCCTCGCGATCTTGGGGGAACTCCGGGACACGGTGAAACTCGATGTCTGGTTTACGGCACAAGACCCCAGGTGCGCCAATCCTGATTGCATCGATCCGCCTCCGGGAATCTCCAAGTGTGACGATCCCCTGTGTCGCGACATTTCCGTCCAAGACGGCACAACCATGTTTCTCGGCCAGAACTACCAGATCGGGATGAGACCGCATGCGACAAGCTATGTGTACGTATACCAGATCGACCAAAAGGGCGACATCTACAAACTCTTTCCCGGGTCCGATTACTTGGCCCCCGGCAACACAATGTCCAACCCCCTCAAAGGTGGAACCATTTACTGGATTCCCGGAAAGGATTCCTGGCTTACTCATGGATCGTATGGGGGCAAAGAGAAAATTTATGTCGTAGCATCTCGAAGTCGCAACGCCCGTCTGGAGGATCTGTACAAACATCTTGAGACTGGCCGGAAGGATAAGGGGCAGCCGGAGGACCTTGGACAGGCACGGAAGCAAATGGAAGGATTTCTCGAGAAGACGATGGCGCCGACGAAGGCCATTCGGCGGAAAGTCCGAGCCGCCCCCCGGGACACCGAACCCCAAGACAAGAACCATTCATTCGAGCGCTTGTCACAGAGTATCGAATCGGCAACCCTTGATACGGCAAGATCGGTCTGGTTTTGGGTCACCAAGAAGTGACGGATCTTCCGGGATGCGGGGGCCACGAGAGAAGAGCCCCCGCTGAACGCGGGATCCGACCGGCATTCTGCCGGTCCTGTTCACCAGAATGAATGAAGGGATTTCAGCACGCGTTCTCGACGTTCTCGGTAAAAGGTCCTTTGATTATTTCACCGCCGCGGACAATTACCCAGTCAAAGATTTGCCCTTCACTGAGTTGCACCCTGCTTCCCCTGTGCAGGTCCTTTCTGAGCACCGGCGTGTTCTCTACGTGACCCACCAATGATTTTCCCCGCCACGCATCCAGAGAGACCCACATCCACTCGAATTCTCCCTCTCGGGCCGGAAAGCCTACCTTTACTGCGTGAACATGTGCCCCGGCCCGGTGAGTCTGCTGAAAACTCTTCTTGAATTCAGGCAGATCGCTTCTCGCTTCCTTATGGGCGTTTAAGAGGATCTGCCGGAGAGCCTGTCTCTCGGGGTCGGATTCATTACCCGCCGCGGGGTCGGCTTCAGGAGGCTCGCTCTTCTTTCCCTGCTCGTCACCGCAATGAGCAGCCTGGGCGTGGAGTGACGCTAAGACGGCCGCCATGGCATCGGAGCTCTCGGGATCCCCCCCGGAAACGTACGGGTGAATTTTGAGGCTCCCGGCAGGAAAGTGTCCCTCCTCGTCACGGGGCAGGAAAGTGACCTTGAACGCGATGGGGCGAGAAGGAATCGACAATGGCGAAGAGAAGTCCAGCCCTGCGTCCCGTGCGCCCACGAGGGTTTCCCCGACGAGATTGATGAGGTGACGGCCGGCGCCGGCCATCTCTGAGGGGATTCCCTCGATCTCCACATCCGGTAGGCCGAACTTCTGCATGCCGTGGCTGTGAATCCAGACGACCCCGCCCTCGTCCAGTGCGTCGAACTGCACGTGGGATTCCAGCAGGTTTGCTTTCGGATCCTGGACGCAGGCCTTCCACTGTTCGGTACCCCAGAGCGTGTGGGATATCGCATCCTGTACCACGCCTTTGGTGAGCCCTCTTATCGCTTCCACAAATCGAACCATGAAGATGAGCCCGTCAACTCCCGGGTAATTTGCCAGAGAGAGTCGAATGCGTACGATCATATCCGCGTTCAGCAACACTGCGCGGTCATCATCGGTGAGATCTCTGGAGTTCTGAGGAATCAAATCCTCAGGATAGTCGAACAGATCACCTGCCTCTTTCTTGAGAATGTAGTCGACCGTAAGGTCATTGCGTTCCATCAGCGATTCCAGGAGCTTGGTTATCCGCTCCCGCTCAGCTTTTCGCGGATGCCGCTCGGCAAGGGCTTTTCTCACGTCTTCCCACCCGGGACCCGCGGACTCCGGCGCATAGACCCAATATTCCAATGTGGCTCGAGACTTTTCGGCCGGTTTAGGAACCCTCTTGCCCTGGCCGGGCGGAACGGCCTGTTCGCGTGTTGCATGAGGAGGGACGGCCGGTCCGGTGTCTTCCGGTGAAGCAGTCCCGGGTTCGCCGGTGGTATGTGACGAACCTCTCAGGACATCTCTGCTTTTCCCTCTCAAAAGCTTGTGCAATCGTCCGGTCTCCCGAAACAGACCGGCCAGCCCGAAGGCGCTACCCCGAGCGAGTTCTTTTTTGGCTTGTTTCACAACCTGGTTGCGGGCGTCCAGATCCGGAAAGGAATCCAGCAGGGCCGAGGCTTCGTCTTTTCTGTCCAGTTCCGATAGAGCCATTGCGAGAAACGCAACATCTTCATCGGGTGTCCTACCACCCAAGATGTCAATGATGGCCTTTCCCACTTCGACGGCCTCCTTGTGCTTCTTCCGGGATATCAATATTTCCATGAGGCTGTGTAGAGCTTCCGCATCACGAGGATTCTTGGTCAAAGCCTGGATGAGGAATGCCTCGGCCTTTTTCGTTTCGCCGATATACGCGTACCCGATTCCCAATGCCTTGTCACTCTCCTCAACAGAACCGTGACGCCTCACGAGAGATTCCAGCGCATGAACGACCTCACGAGTCGCATTTCCTCCATTGAGAATTCTCCGTGAAAACGCGTGCATCTTGTGTCTGACCTCGTCGGGTACCGCTTCTTCAGACTCAGGTTCCCATTGCTTGGGAACGTGCGCGTGGCAGTGAGGACAGGGCAGGAAATCGTCGGATATGGACAGGAACCTTTCTTCAGAGAGCGTTTGGAGGTATCCGCATTCTGGACATCTCAACCGGACCATAGTCAGGCTCCTTGGTACTGGGGGAGTATGTGCACGGCCACAGCAGGTTATGGCCAGTGGCGTGAAACCACTTTCATATAATGGTATAAATGTCAAGAAGAACAATTTTTATTCGGTAGGCTTTCGACGGGAAGACGGCTCGGGATACGTGATCGTATTCACGCTACCGTGTCCTCAATCCAGAGTATCCGATTCCGCCATCATCGCCTTTGAGACAAGTTCGGGAATCACCGACGACTGATCGCCAAGCAAAGTCCTTGGATCCATCATGACCGCGTCTTCCTTAACCAGGCAGATCACCGGAGGATTGCCCGCACGCAGTGCTTTTTCCAACCGCGCCGAGGAAATATGCCGCGGTCGAATCACGACCCGGGGTCCGGGAAGATCACTCATAGGAAGCGCTCCTCCCCCGACTCGACCGACACCCTGTTCGACCGAGACGTCGCATTGATCGCCGGAGCGGTCTCGTATCGCCTGAGCGAGCGACGAGGCCGATTCCTCGAGTCGTTCCCGGGGCCTGGTAATCATCTCCAATGTGGGAATCCCGGTTGAAGGTCCTTGGGGCCTGGTGTATTCTTCCAGGGTGGCTTCAAGAGCGGCGAGCGTCAACTTGTCCATCCGTAGGGCCCTGGCAAGTGCATTCGTGCGCATTTGTTCGATGAAATCCCTACGGCCTGCAAGTATTCCGGCTTGAGGTCCGCCGAGTAACTTGTCGCCACTGAAGGTCACCACGTCAACTCCGTGGCCCAGGACTTCCTGCACCGTCGTCTCTTCGGGCAAGCCATAAGCCGACAAATCCAGCAAACAGCCGCTGCCGAGATCCATCATGGTCGGTATGCCCTTTTCACGACCGATTCCCACCAGTTCGTCCAATTGCACTTCCCTGGTGAATCCCACGATTCTGTAGTTGCTCGTGTGGACCTTGAGGATGAGCGCGGTATTCTCCCCAATGGCATCGATATAGTCTCGGGGATGGGTGCGGTTCGTGGTGCCTACCGCCTTCAAGACGGCACCGGATCGGGCCATCACGTCGGGAATGCGAAACGACCCGCCGATTTCGATGAGTTCCCCCCTGGATACGACGACCTCGCGGCCTTGGGCCAACGTAGAGAGAGCGAGAAAGACCGCGGCGGCGTTGTTATTCACGGCGAGCGTAGCCTCGGCGCCTGTCAGTTCCTGCATGAGCATCCGCAGATGCGAGTTTCGCTCGCCTCGTCGGCCCTTCTCGAGGTCGTATTCGAGATTCGAGTAGGAAAGCGCTGCTCGTGAAATCTTGTCGGCAACGGTCTTGGACAAGGGAGAACGACCCAGATTCGTGTGAACGACCACTCCCGTCGCGTTGATTACCGTTCGGAGTCTGGGGCCTACTCGTGAGAGCGTTATCCTCCATGTGCGCGAAATCAGTGCTTCGTCGGCGCACTCGGCTTCACCGGCCTTTCCCGCCCGGATTTCGTCCCTCAGTTCATCCAGGGCCAGCCTGACCATTCGTTTGACGATTTCTTCGGAGTAGGTTCTCTTGATTTCCTCGAAGCGACCGTCCGACAGAAGTCGATCCACGGACGGGATAGATCGGAACAATCCGGTAGCGGAATGATTCGGCATAGGAATACGTCCTTGTCAAGAGTCGGACTTGAGTTTGAAGGAGTCCACGGCTTTCCGGAACTCCCCCTGGACGGACTCGAAATCCTTGGCAGGCGCACTAAAGTCTACATTGATCATTTTCTTATCCATCAGTACTATCAGACGCCACGTCAACGGCCGTTCCGGCTCCTTCGGGGGCTTCTCCTTGAGGAGCATGGCCTGCCCCCCGTCAATCTTGACGGTCTCGACCTTTTCGATTCTCTCCCCGTCTTCGGCAGCTTTTCGAAGCGCCTTGAACAGCAAATCACCGGACTCGACGAATAGGTCTCCCACGACAAGATAGATCTCTGCGGAGCCTTTCTTCCATTTGAATATGCCGGCTTCGTCGTTCGGTACAGGCTCAAAGCCCTCGGGAACCTTCATGTCGAACAGACGGCCGGGTTGTTCCATGATGCCGGACCCGTCATCTCGAGCGGGTTTGGTTTTGTCATCGGCCTGTCCTGGTTGGCCCAACAGTATGAGCAGAGATACCGAGACTACAATTATTCTGATAAGATTCGTACTTCTCAAGGCAGTCCCTCCGTTGGGCGATTACCCCGGCCGGCTCCCACGCATTGATCCGGCATGGAATTGACCCATGATTCACGGATTGATAGCATGTATAGGTAATCATGTCAAAACCGATGAGTATGAAGTCCGAACAATCAGTCAAGAAAGCAATCGTCCAGGTGCTCGGCTGCAAGGTAAACCAGGCCGAGGCCGCGACAATGGCCCGCGTCCTGGAGAACCGCGGCTATCAAGTCGGTCCCGACAACCCCGATCCCGATTTGATCGTGGTGAACACGTGCTGTGTTACGGCCAAGGCGGAAGGGAAATCCAGGAGAGCGGTGGGACGGCTCGCTCAAAGGTTCCCCAACGCGAAAATCGTGGTAACCGGTTGTCTTGCCGAGATACGTCCCGATTCGCTGAAGGACGTTACCAACGACATGGTGGTTCTCGGTACCTATGAAAAGGACCGCTTCGAGGATTTTGCCGACCACGAGACTTTGCCGGATGCACGAAGTACCTGCAAACGCGCGTCAGAGAGCCGGCATTTCGTCGATCTCGGTGTTTCGGGAATTCCGTCACGGGCTCGAGCGTTTCTGAAGATTCAGGACGGCTGCAATCAGCACTGTTCGTATTGCATCGTACCGGCCGCTCGGGGGCCGTCCCGCAGCCTGGAACGTGAAAAGGCTCTGTCACATGCGCTCACGTTGAGCCGGGCCGGGTATGGTGAAATCGTTCTTACGGGAATCCACCTCGGATGCTACGGCCTAGATCTGGAACCGCGGTTAAGGTTGGCGGACCTGGTTGAGGAGCTTCTGGACAGGTGCCCTACCGTGCGTTTCCGAATGAGCTCCATTGAACCGCAGGAAATCACCCCGAGACTCATCGACCTGACCGCGCGGCATAAGCGGCTTTGCAGCCACTTCCACATACCTTTGCAGAGTGGGGACGATGAAATCCTCAAACGAATGAAGCGTCCTTACACCGCATCCGCGGTGAGGACCCTCACCCGTGCCATCCTCGACAAGGTGCCCGATGCCTGCATCGGTCTTGACGTGATGGTAGGGTTCCCGGGTGAAGATGAGGGCTCTTTCAACAGGACGGCGGACCTTGTCCGTTCCGCAGGTGCGGCCTATCTTCATGTCTTTCCGTTTTCACCCAGGCCGGGAACCCCGGCCGCGGATTTCAGGCCGCTTGTGCCGTCCTCGATTTCTCAGGAACGGGTTGCTCAATTGAGGAGGCTGTCTCAAGAGTTGCAGAGGAATTTCTACTCCCGCTCCATCGGAAGAACCATGAGCGCGGTTCTGGAATCTGAATCCGAAACACCGGATGATACGGTCATTGCCCGGACGGACAACTATATACCGGTGAGATTGCGCATGTCCGGTCCGATCCCCAACGACCGCACGTTTCTCGTCACATTGGAAAGCATGGCGGATGACGAAGTTGTCGGCACGCCGGCTCCTGGAATTGAGTAGTCGTACATGAGAGTTATGGGCGCCAGGCGTAAATCGGTCCTCCCCGGAGGAGGCCGGTTCGGAGTCGAGGGCGCGGGAACTGGAACAACGCGCCGTTAACGAGAGCGGCAAAGCGGCAACACCATCTTGCGGTGCGGGCAGCGGCCCGGCCGGGATATGCAGCGTTGGTTTCGGGGGCGTCGGCCAAGCTCTGAACAAAGGAGGCAGTCAATGAATTCGTTTTCTGCGTTATGAATCGTGTGGGTGATGAACCAAAGGCGCATTGAACCAGTAAAGCCTCGGTGAGCGAGTAGGCCGATCTTAAGAACGGGAAGAGTTTTGCGATCAAAAGGGGGAACAAGCCATGAAAGGATCAACGACCTTGGAGCTGGATCATGTAACTGATGCAACCCCGATGGGCGGGAATTTGCTCGGCACGGGCGAAGGTGCCACCTTTCGGGTCTGGGCGCCTTCAGCGCAAGAGGTACGGGTGCTTTGGGACTTTGCACCGCTGCCGGACGGTACTTGGCACCACAACGAATCAGCGAGACTCCGTCAAACGGGGAACGCCATGTGGGCAGGGTTTATTCCCGGTCTCAAGGCCGGCGACCGATACATGTTTTACGTCGTGGGACCACCCGGGGGTACGGAAGGACTTAAGCGCGATCCGTACGCGCGCGATCTGACCGATGATCCGATGTGGCCGGAGTGTCAGTGTATTCTCGTCGACCCGGCGGCATTCCCATGGCATGACAAGGGTTTCCGGCCGCCGCAATTTCATGATCTCCTGATTTATCAGTTTCACGTTGGTGTTTGGTACATCCCTGACGGTAGAAGCCACGGGACGTTTCTTGACGTAGTGGAGAAATTGCCTTATCTGAAAGAGTTGGGGATCAACGCAATCCAACCGTTACCGGTAGTTGAATTTCCTACCATGTTCAGCCTTGGGTACAACGGCGTGGACTACTTCTCACCGGAGACGGATTACGGCGTCAAGCGTACCGACCCTCGGTTGGAGTCCTATCTTGCCGCCGTTAATCAGAAGCTGTCGGCCGTCAATCCCCGTTTCAAGCCATACCGATTGCAGGACATTCAGGGCACCGCGAATCAATTGAAGGTGATGGTCGACATGTGCCACGTGTACGGCACGGCAGTGCTTCTCGACGTCGTTTACAATCACGCCGGCGGCGATTTCGGCGATAAGGGCATCTACTTCTTCGATCGTAGGCCGTACGGCAATCACAATGACAGTCTCTACTTCACGGATCGCGGGTGGGCCGGGGGACTGGTGTTCGCATATTGGAACGACGGTGTTAAACAGTTTCTGATCGATAATGCACGGTTCCATCTGGCTGAATATCATTGTGATGGTTTTCGGTACGATGAAGTGAGCGTCATTAAGAACGAGGGGGGTGAACATGGTTGGTTATTCTGCAAATACCTAACGGACACATGCCGCTATCTAAAACCGGAGGCGATCCATATCGCCGAATGCTGGCCCGTAGACGACGCGGTGGTTCGTCCGACCTTCCAAAACGGAGCCGGGTTTGATGCCGCCCAAAATGACGGTCTGCGAGACGCAGTCCGTGGAGCTATTGGGCAAGCCTCTGAAGGCGCCAAGGGTTTTGTCGATATGGATCGCGTCGCCCGGGAGATAGCCTCCCCGAAACTCAATGACAAGTGGCGGGCCGTCCAGTGTACGGAAAACCATGACATTGTGCGAAAGGGGCGAGGTCGGCGCATTCCGCGAATGTCCGATGGCTTGAATAGCCGGTCTTGGTATGCGCGCAGCCGGTCGCGGGTTGCCCAGGGGCTTCTGCTGACCTCGGCCGGCATTCCTCACATCTTTATGGGGCAGGAGTTTCTCGAAGACAAGCAGTGGAACGACGAGCCGGACGAGTCCTTTCAGATATGGTGGGAAGGGGCCGAGATCGACAAGAATATGTCGGATTTCCTGCGATTCACTCGTGAACTCATTGCCGTCCGAAGTAGTCTGCGGGGCCTGAGAGGCGACGGACTGAATGTCTTCCATGTGAACAATCACAACCGAATCCTGGCGTTTCACCGATGGGTTCCCGGCGAGGGGCATGATGTCTTGGTGGCGGTGAGCTTGAACGAGTCAAACTACTATGATTATGAAATCGGCTTTCCGCACGAAGGCTACTGGAGAGAGGTGTTTAACAGCGATGTCTACGACAACTGGGTGAATCCACGGCTGGTCGGCAACAACGGTGCAGTCGATGCAACGAGCCCCGGTAGGCATGGCTTGCCGGCCTCCGCGAGGATAACTATCCCGGCCAACAGTATTCTCATCTTTGCCGGGTGACGGGGGGCTAAGAATGACTTCTGAGACGGAGATGTTTATGTATTGGGTCTTAGCCTTGCTATGACCTCACGACTTTCCATGAGCGCCATTATACGCAAGCATACCCGCGAGGTTGGAAAAAATCACATAGGTTCTCCCGAGTGAAAGAGCGGCCGTGCCGAGCCGGGCAAACCTGCGGATCCGTGTCTTTCTAGCCTCGTTGGGGGACTTCTCGGGTTTGCCGGATCAATTCCCTGGCTCTGAGGAGGTGATCATGGACACCTTGGAGATCCTCCGGCTTGTTGCTGTCGAGGTATTCGGTAATGGCGTCACAGGCCTTGTAGGTTTCGGCTATGGATTCACGGATAAGCCCGTGAAAGGGAAGATATTTCCTGGGCGGGATGATCTCAAAGGCTTTGGAATCCAATATTTGTAGGGTGCGCTTCATGGAGTCCATCTTGGGGTGTACGTCCCGAGGTACTGCAGGCGCATTCGGATCGGACGGATCGTAATCCGCTATGGTCAAAGAGGGGGCCCTGGCCATGAGCAACGAGAGTTCCTCCAGAATCGGAGCCGTCTTTCTCAGATACTCCTTCACTTCCCAACTCTCCAGCACGTCGTCGCGCAGAGGTGAGGGGAAGAGTATGCGGTCGGGAGGAGGCTCCGGAATGGGCGGGAGAGTCTCTTTCTCTCCCGGCGGCTCGACGCCGGTCTCGGGAGGAAGAGATTCCTTGGCCCCCGAATCAAGGGGACCCGGCTCCGGAACCGGCATAGGTTCCGGCACGGTCGACGTCGAAGGCGGGGGAGCGGGGGGGGCCGTCGGTTTAGGTTCAGGCTGCACTATGGGTTGCGGTTCAGGTTGAGGAGCAGGCTTGGGTTCGGGCTCTACTTTGGGTTGTGGCTCAGGCAGAGGAGCAGGTTCGGGCTCAGGTTGAGGGAGTGTTTCCGGTTGAGGGGGCGTCGGTTCGGGTACCGGTTGAGCTTCCGGCAAAGCCTGAGGCTCTTGTGCGGGAAGCACCTCCGAGGGTGAAGGAGTTTCAGGCGCGGGTTCGGGTTCAGGCTCGGGTTCCGGAAGTGGAATCAGCTCCGGATCTCTGCGCTCTTCGAACTGAACCCATCCTCTGGGATCCGCCATATCGTCACTCACGGCACTATCCAGCGTCATGGATTTCCGCGCCTCTCTTGAGCGGCGAGCCTTCATAAGCGCGGGCAGGGACAATGCCTTTTGGTTCAGGATCTCCTTCTTGGGCGGAGGCGGAGGCTTCACTGCATCTTCGGGAGCCGGCGGAGCAGCGATCGGTTCAATCTGAGATTCCTTGTGTGTTCCCTCTTCCTTTGCAGGCGCAGGCAATTCGGTTTTCTCCGGAGCAGGCTCGGTCGGTTCCGGCTCCACTTCGGTCGGCGGCGCAGCCGGGGCCTGCGTCGGAGTCTCCGTGGGAGGTGGTGTCTCCGGAAGGGGGCTTTCCGGCTGAACGGGACCACGTGAGGGACTCCGCGTTGGCGGAACCGAAGGCTGCAGGGCTTCCGTTACCTCCTCCGCAGGGGGGAGTGCCGGAAGATCCGGTTCGGGTGCGGGAGGAGCAGGCTCCTCAGGGATTGCGGGGGGGACTTTTGTCGGACCCTTCCTAGGGCCTCTCATGGGTTTTCGTTCAACTCGGTCGAATGGTAATCGCGGAACGGTCGGGGGGGGAGTTATTTCCGCCGGACCCCGCACATTGGGGGCTTCTTCACCATCCCGCACCTCTTCCTTCAGCCTGGCGGGGGGAGAAGTCTTACGCGGTTGGTCCCCCACGATGCTTCTCATCTTGATTTCAGGAATGGGGACCTTATAACCGGAAGTCCCTATTGTCGCCGTGTCTTGGCCGGGTTGCACCGTAGGATGCGCCCGGGAATCGGAATCGGCACCGGTTCGCATTTGAGCCGGGCCGGCGCCTGAAAAGAGAATCATGCCGGCCAGAAAGACGACCGGTGCCGCCGGACGAGCTCGTCTCAAGCATCCGCTAAGCTTGCGGAGTAGATACCATTGCGTTTTATCTACCATCCGGATCATCACGCGAGTAGACCTCTGCCGGACACTCACCTCAAATGATTTATAATTCTAAATTGTTGAGTTGGATTCGTCAAGTCTCGTGATAATGTCATGCAGGTGTGAAGCACTTGTAGGACGTGGATCCAGAACATGTAATCTGTCCAGGATGCCATTGATAAACGAGGAAGACTTGTCGGCCCCGAACTTTTTTCCGATCTCGATTGCCTCGTCAAGGATCACCGGCCCGGGAACCTCGGGGAAGTTCACCAGTTCGGCAATGGCCATCCGGAGAACGTTTCGGTCCACACTACTAAGCCTGTAGAGCTTCCAATTGTGGGACACTTTAGAGATGAGATCGTCGATAACCTGCCGGTCCTTCGCGACCGCACTCACAAGTTCTCGTGCATAGTCTCCCATAACACTGTGCAGCTTGAGCGCTTGCTCTTCATCGGACCTGAAATGGGATTCAAGTTGCGGCAACACGTCGCGCGGATCCCGTTTCACTGCCTCGGCAGCGAACAGAACTTGGAGCACGAATTCACGGGTTTTTCGTCTTGACGGCACGGGATGTTTCGATCACCAAACACGAACTAGTAATGGTCGGCACAGGAAACTATGCAGTATTCCGGTTCCCGGACTTTGCCCGGGAACTGAAGAAATTGTGTAGGGGCAGGCCTCTGGAGAGTGTCTCAGAACTCGCGGCGCATCGAAAATCACGGCACGATTCACTTCGATCTGCCAATTTGGAGACAGTTTCCCTGTGCCTGCCCTCTTTGAACTCAAGGGAGCCCTTCATTGGCCAAAATCTTGCCTAAACAAGTCGGCCATTTCTATTGCGGACATTGCGGCTTCGGCACCCTTGTTGCCTGCCTTGGATCCGGCTCGCTCAACGGCCTGCTCGATGGTATCGGTGGTGAGCACTCCGAAGCAGACCGGGACCGACGCGTCCAGGGCAATATGGGCTACGCCCTTGGCCACCTCGGACGCGATGTAGTCAAAATGTGGCGTGGAACCGCGAATGACTGCTCCGAGCGACACGATCATATCGAATCTTCCGGAACGAACCATGACAGCCAACATCTGGGGAATCTCGAACGCTCCCGGTACCCTGACGATGGTTATGTCATCCTCGGCCATTCCGTGCCGTACCAGGGTATCAACGGCTCCGTCGATCAACCTGTCGACAATGAACGAGTTGAAACGACTTGCCACGAGACCTGCCTTCAGCCCCGTCGCGTTGAGCCGTCCCTCTATCTTCCGGGTCATAAGTCCTCCGCACATCATGTGTGAACCGGTGCCGCGTCCGCCGTTGGGTGAACGGCTGATCAGCGCCGGCCTCCCAGACTCAGGATGTGTCCCATACGGTCTTTCTTGGTCTGGAGATAATCGAGATTCGTGGAGCAGGCTCCGACTTCGATCGGCACCTGCTCCACGACCTCGAGCCCGTAGCCTTCCAATCCCACGATCTTCGTGGGATTGTTGGTCATCAGGCGCATTTTTCTCACACCCAGATCCGCAAGCATCTGGGCCCCTATTCCATAGTTTCTCAGGTCCGGCTTGAATCCGAGCCTCAAATTCGCTTCCACGGTGTCGCAACCCTGATCCTGAAGAGCGTATGCCTTTATCTTGTTGAGAAGCCCTATGCCGCGCCCCTCTTGCTGCATGTAGAGAATCACGCCCGTTCCTTCATGCTCCACCATACACATGGCCGCCTCGAGCTGAGTGCCGCAGTCGCATCTCCGCGAGCCGAAAACATCCCCGGTCAGACATTCCGAGTGAACCCTGACCAGTGTTGGGTTTTCGGGGTTGATCTCGCCCTTCACCAGCGCAACGTGATTCTTATTATCAACATCGTTCTCGTAGACGATAAGCTTGAAATCTCCCCCATAATCGGTGGGAAGGGTGGTTTCCGCCGCTCGTCTTACCAATCTCTCGTTGCGCATTCGATATTGAATGAGATCTCTGATCGTGCAGATCTTGAGGCCATGCTCCTCCGCAATTACCATTAATTCCGGTAGACGCGCCATGGTACCGTCATCGTTCATCACTTCGCAGATGACGCCCGCGGGAGTGCAGCCCGAGAGCCGTGCGAGATCCACGCTCCCCTCGGTTTGACCGGCCCGTACCAACACTCCTCCGTTCTTGGCCTTGAGTGGAAAGATGTGACCTGGAGACACGAGATCGTCCGGCGTCGCGTCCGGGTCAACCGCGGTGAGAATAGTGACCGCGCGATCGTGGGCGGAAATACCCGTGGTAACCCCGCGGCCGGCCTCTATGGAGATGGTAAATGCCGTTCCAAACGGCGATTTGTTGTTTGGGACCATCATGGGAAGGTCAAGAGATTCTATCTTCTCGTCCGTCATGGAGAGACACAACAGGCCGCGACCATACTTGGTCATGAAATTCACGGCTTCCGGCGTGATTTTGTCGGCGGCCATCGTCAGGTCTCCCTCATTCTCGCGATCTTCGTCGTCAACGAGAATGACCATACGGCCTGCACGGATCTCTTCTATGGCTTCGGGTATATCGACTAAAACACCCATAAGGGCATCCTCCTTTACATGAACCCGTGTTCCTTCAACAGAGCCTCGTTCAAATGAGACTCCCCCTTCAAGGGAGAAACCAATTTTTCCACATATTTTCCGATCAAGTCGAATTCGATGTTCACCCTATCACTGATGTTTTTTTCGGTCAACCCGGTGAGAGCCGCCGTGTGAGGTATGATCATCACCCGGAAGCAATCTCCGTGCACCGTGTTTACGGTGAGGCTGACTCCGTCAATTGCGACACTCCCCTTTTCGATGAGGTAACGGGTTGAGTCCACCTGGAACCCCAGAGAAAATCCCGCGCCGGAGACACGCTTCTCAATGAGACGTCCTACGCAGTCCACGTGACCCGATACCAGATGACCGCCCAATCTTGAATCCAGCCTCATGGCCTTCTCCAGATTGACTCGGGCACCGGGCTTCATTTCACCCAGCGTAGTAACCCTGAGGCTTTCGGGAGACACGTCGGCACAGAACTCCCTACCGGCTTCATTGACCTGTGTCGCGGTCAGACAGGCACCGTCAACCGATATTGAATCGCCAATGTTAACATCCGATAAATCCAAGTCGGATTTAATTGTCAGCCTCACGAATCCTCGTTGGGGGGCCGTGCTCACTAATTCGCCACGTGCTTCGACGATACCGGTAAACATTGCTCAGATCCGCCTCCGGTCAGGCAACAGATGCCTGTGATGAACCCTTTTCATGGATTGCAGTATACTCGACTTCACATCCGGGATCTCTTTTTCGATTTGTGCCAAGAGTTCTTTTATCCATTGCCGTCGGGTACCGCTCATCCCCTGGTACGCACAGAAACAGCCGAGTATCGGAACTCCCGTGCTTTCCGCACACCGTCTTGTCATATCCTCGGTCACGTAAACGAGGGGCCGAATAACGCGATTCTTTCCGTCATCCGCAAGGAGATTGGGGCTCATCCCCTTTATTGACGCGTTGAAGAAAAGGTTGAGGAGGAGCGTCTCAACAAAGTCATCGAGATGGTGTCCCAACGCGATCTTGTTCCATCCTTCAGAGACGGCGTACGAGTACAATATGCCTCGACGGAGTCTCGAGCAGAAAGAACACGGATTGGTTCCTTGGGTTAAATTTTCATTAATAATCTCTACCATGTTGCCGTTGATTCGCGTATGGGGGATCCCGTCCCGATCGAGTCGATCTTCCAATGACCGACAATCGAATTCCTCGGGGCCCGGATGCACGGTAGCCGCACTGAGTTCATACGCGATCGGGGCCTTGCGTTGAAGAGCCTTCAGGGCATACAATAGGGTCCATGAGTCTTTTCCGCCGGACAATGCCACGAGGATGCGGTCACCTTCTTCAATGAGTCCGAAGTCCCCAATGGCTCGGCCAACAAGCCGTGTTATATTCCTGAGTACGGGGTTCTTCACCGCGTAAGGTCAACCTCCCGGTGCGTGTCCTCTCAAAGGGATTGTGAGCATAATCCTAAGACTTCCGCAGATCCTTTTATAAGGTGAGACGGTCCGAATGTCCAGCATCCGATACATGGAGCAGTAAGGTGATCTTCCTGAGTAACGTTGCCAAGTTCTTTCACGGTAAGCCACTCTTTCAAGATGTGAACATAAGTGTTCATCGCGGGGACCGCGTAGGAATCGTGGGACCTAACGGCGCGGGAAAATCCACGATTCTGGGAATCATGGAAGGCACGGTCACTCCCGACGAGGGGGAGGTCTCCATCGAGAAGAAGATCGGAATGGGGGTGCTGCACCAGGAACTTGTGGCAGGAACCGACGGCCCCATTTTGGACGAAGTTACCAACTTTTCCGAAGAGGTTCGTACCACACGGGAGCGGCTCGGCCAACTGGAACGAGAAATGGCGGATCTGTCCGAGGAAAGCGACCACGCCGACGCGATGATCGAGGAACTGGGACGTCTTCAGCACGAGTTCGAGAGGTACGACGGGTACACGCTGGAAGCTCGGGGACTTAAGGTGCTCCGCGGGTTGGGGTTCAAGCCCGGAGACGAGACTCGTTCTTGGAGCGAGTTTTCCGGCGGCTGGAGAATGCGGGTTGCTTTGGCGAAGATCCTCATAGCAGAGCCCGAGGTTCTGCTTCTGGACGAGCCGACCAACCACCTTGACCTGGAGAGCCTACTCTGGGTCGAAGAATACTTGAATGATTTCAAAGGAGCTCTCATCCTGGTTTCCCATGACAGGGCCTTCTTGAACAGGCTCGTCAACCGCATCGTTGAAGTGGAGAGGGGGAAGGCCACCGTCTACACCGGAAACTACGATACGTATGAAACCACCAAGTCAATGCAAGAAGAGGTCATCCTTGCCTCGTACAAGAATCAGCAGGATAAGATCAAGCGGATTCGGAAATTCATTGACCAAAACCGGGTAAAGGCTAGGACGGCCAGTAGGGTGCAGAGCCGCCTCAAGATGCTTGACAAGATCGAGAAGGTGGAGCCCCCTAAGAAGCTCAAAACAGTGAAGTTCTCCTTCCCGAATCCTCCATCGTCCGGACGGAGAGTGCTGGAGATAAGCGATCTGAAGAAGCACTATGGTTCGATCACGGTGTACGACGGATTCGACTTCGCGATTGAACGCGGTGCTCGCATCGGACTGGTAGGCCCTAACGGAGCGGGCAAATCAACTCTCCTGAAGATCATGGCCGGGGTTATCCCCTACGACGCCGGCACCGTGAAATACGGACAGAATGTAACGCCCGGGTATTTCGCCCAGCATCAGTCCGAAGCCCTGAGCACTTCGCTCACTGTTCTGGAGGAGGCGGGTTCGATTTCCCCGGGGATACCGGAGCAGGAGATTCGTAACCTATTGGGTGCGTTCCTTTTTTCCGGAGACGATGTCTACAAGAAAGTGCGAGTGCTTTCAGGCGGAGAAAAAAGCCGGTTGGCATTGACCAAGATACTCCTGTCGCCGCCGAATCTGTTGCTGATGGACGAACCGACAAATCACCTTGATATATCCTCGTGCGAGATCTTGGAAGAGGGATTGAACAGGTTCGAGGGCACCCTCGTGCTCATCACCCATGACCGTCGCCTTATGAACTCCATCTGTACCGGTATCCTGGAGATCGACAACGGAGTCGCCGAGTACTACCCGGGCAACTACGAGGACTTCCGGTACAAGAAGACGCTGATGGAGCAAGAGGAAGACGACTCACCTCCGTCTCCTCCCGAACCGGCAATCGAAAAGACAGAGCAGGGGGCCCCAAAAGAGTCTCGAAAGCAGAGAAAGAAAAGGGAAGCACAGGATCGGATAACGTTGTTCAAGAAGCAGGGGCCGCTACTGGAGGAGATTGGGAGGATCGAAAAGGAATTGGAGGTCAAGGAATCCCGCAAACGGGAAATCGAGACGCTCATGGCCGATCCCGCCATTTACGACAACAGGGAGATGCTCCTGCCGCTACTGGAGGAGGATCCCGCTTTGAACAAAGAGATCAAGAAACTCGAGTCCCGTTGGGAGGAGTTACATCTCCAGTTAGACCAGATCGAAAACGGTCGTCTCACCGGGTAACCCCATATCAATCCGTCAGAATGACCTGCGGTGATGCAGAGCGGGTATGAACGGCACGTGTCCCGGCACGGTGTTTCGCCATGCCGTCACCCATTGGGTGAGGCCCGCCTCAGAAGACGACGGGCAGCGTCCGTCCCACTAGGATGGCTCAAGGCTCCGCATTCTCATTGACAGCCTGGGTCTCCGGGCCCGGAAAACTCCGGTTCCAAGTATGCGAGACGGGAACGGGAGCAGAATACGCAACGGAATTTGAGTGACGAATTGCCAAGGAACATGAGAAGGCCGACATGAACATTTTTGTGAGTGCAGGGATTGCTTTGGGACTCTCCGCCGGTTTCGCCCCGGGGCCGCTTACAACTCTCGTCATCTCTCAGGCTTTGCAGCACGGCGCAAGAGAAGGTCTCAAGGTGGCGGTGACCCCCCTTATTACCGATCTGCCCATAATCCTGGTATCGGTTTACGTCCTTAGCCTCCTGCAAGGTTCACGGATACTTCTTGGACTGATTTCAATTGTTGGGGCTCTGGTTCTCATCTACCTGGCCTACTCGAGTTTCAGGGCGAAAAAAGTCGCGGTGGAAGTGGGTGCGGTCCGACCGAGGTCAATCGGTAAAGGAACCCTCGTGAATTTCCTCAACCCTCAGCCCTACCTGTTCTGGATTACCATTGGGGCGCCAAATGTTGTGGAAGCGTGGACCCTGGGTCCTTGGGCCGCGGCCGGGTTCCTTGCGGGTTTTTACGTGTGCCTCATAGGCGGAAAGATGTCATTGGCGTATGTGGCTGCCCGCTCACGGAGACTGCTGACCGGAGCGGTCTACCGAGTCGTTATGTGCGTCTTGGGAGCAGCACTGCTGGTACTCGCTTTCTTCCTGCTGCGGGACGGACTGACCTTTCTCGGATTGCTGCCCGTTAGTGTTTTTGTCCCTTAGTGCTCCGTTTCCTATACGGTGTCGTTTGGGAAGTCGAACCGGCATCTTGCCGGTCCGACCCCGCGGAACGCGGGTATACCGTCGCTCGGCGGGCACGGCCCGCCCTACGGTATTGTGGAACCGGCCTCTCGCCTGATTATCGGCAAAATACTGTTCAAGACCGTATCGAGAGGACGGCACAGGATATGTGACCGAACTTATGAATCGGAGTACTTAGGGCTCCGATTCGTGAATACGGTTGCGTCTTGAGTTCCGTCTTCCCTGCGTGGGCCACCCGGGATATGGGTAATGCTCGGGGCGGGAGCCGGGGAACGAGGACGGTTGAGAATCCGCGACCATACTTGCGGAAACGAGATCATGGAACCGATTGTCCCAAACGAGTTGCCGCAGCACATTCGACGGACACCGAGTCATCCTCTGTAATAGAAGACGCTAAGGGCGTATTTTTCATCGCCGATATATTCGAATACTCCGTCAAAAGCCGCCTGCACTTCCTCGAGGTTGGGCCGCCTCATCGGGTCGAGGTCGAGCATCCTCTCAACCGTCTCCGCCACGTGTTCCAGCGTAGTATTTTTTTTCAGATACGGATTCAGGGAGGTCAACTTGGGCCTCGGCTCTTTCTCAATGCGGTAGATCTGTTTGACCAATTCCTGGCGGGTTCTCGTCTTGGGAAACAGCATGGGAAGCTTGCCGGTGAGCAGCACGGTGAATATGGCCCCGACACTGTAAAGGTCCGACTGAAAGACGCTCTTGCCACGGGCCTGCTCGGGGGCCATGTAGGAAAACGTGCCGACGACTTTTCCTTTGAATAGGTCCTCCGTTGCGCCGGGTCCCAACGCCATCCCCACACCAAAGTCGATAACCTTGATCTGACACAGCTTCTCGTCCTGATCCACCATGTACAGAACATTGTCTGTCTTGAGATCTCTGTGCACCAGGCCCTTGGTTCGAAACAGTCTGAGACATTCCAGCAGCTGGTTGATGACCGTTTCCATAGTCGCCAGGTCCAGCCTGCTCTCGGTCGTAAATGGAGGCTTGTATTTCACCAACCAGTTTCGTTCCACCAGCTGCGTCAAGTTGTCCGTGGGATGATAGCCGTTTATCAGGAGCTTCTCCCCGTCCTGTTCGTCGGTACCGTAGTACTCGACAACATATGGGTGCTGTTCCGGCGTTTGCACGCGGGCGTGCATTGCCGCTTCATATTGCAGGAGCGAAATCGGATCCCCCAAACTTGAAGAAACCTGAGATTTGACGCGTTTGAGAGCCACGATGCGATTCTGAAAAATCCCGACGCTCACCTTACCCATTGCACCCGAGGATATATCGCCAAGAACTTTTAGCTTTCGCCCCCGGACTCTGCCCGGATCGGCCAAGGACTCAACGATGAGTTTGATGAGCCCCGACATTTCGTCTCTGGTCTTCGTGCTGTAACCGCTCCCGGCCTGCTTCAAGTCCTCTTCGGCCTTCTTTTCCATCGCTTCGCGGTCCAACCGCGTTTTGTAGAGCGCTACCGCCTGGGCTGCTCTCGGATCGGACACGCGATTCTCCCCGTGGTACGCACCGAAGCCTGCAGTGTAGCGATAGAGGAGAAAATTCTGCACGAATCGACCTTGCGGGTGAGCCTCGTACAATTTGAGCAAGTCGACCATGAGCTTGAGAACCGTAGCTCCTCGCCGGTGTTTGCTCTTCAAGGATTTTGCATACCGAGTTACTTCTCGGTAATCGTCAAGGTCTATGTAATCATTTGGTATTTCGAAAAAGGCGGCAAAATCGATCAGGCTGATCAACCACAAGTGAGACGAGAGTCCCTGCAAGGAATCTACGGCATCTTGAGATTCTATGAGATGTTCCAGTATCTTCTCGTTCAGGAAGTAGGCCAACAGGTCCTTGTAGTACCCCGAAGCAATCCTGTCCACGCCAAAGCCGCAACGGAAGAGGAACCACGCCAAATGCATGAGTTCCTGCCCCATCTCCGTACGTGAACTACTGCTGAAGAATATGTATCTTCGTTCAGGTTCGTACTCCACCATCAAATGATGCATTTCAAGCACGGCTCTTCGGACAAGATCCGCCATCCGGGTGAGGTTGGTTTCCGATGAGTCGCCCTCGTTCCGGACGAAGAAACAGGGAATAAGCGTCGTCGTTTGTTCATCAGAAAAGGCGTATCGCTGCTTATACTTCTCGTTGAGGTCTCTGAGTTTGTTGAGTATAGTTTCAATCTCATGGGGGGCAGGCTTGAGATATGCATGTGAATCCAGCCACTTAACGGCATATAGAAAGACTCTCCCCCCTTCTTCGATCTCCTGCATCTCGTTCCGGCTGTCTATGAGGACCTGCTGGTCGGGGAATTGCTGTGCGGCTCTGATAAGGTTGTATATCACTTCGTAATAGGTCAATTCGTCTCGTTCCAAATGCGGCAAGAGATCCCGAATGACCAAGAGAATATACGGCGCGGTCTTCTTAACGATTCTCCCAATCTGGCTGAGAGGGTCCATTTCACCCTTGGTAGCCAGCTGTGCCAACTCCGAATAGTGCTGGATAACTCGGTAGAGTTCTTCTCGAAGGGAATGGGCATCCCGTTCCATGTATCAAGACCTTCTTTTAGGTTGGGTTCACAGGAAAACTACTTAGCGGTGTCGTTTCCCGAACAAGGGCCGATCGGGAGGACGTACAATCGACATGAGGATACCGTTGTCTGCGTTGGTTACCTGTAAGACCGGGGGTCTGTGAAAGATAATTTCTTTTCACCCGTACCAGGATTGACTATTCATGGGCGATTATCTCCCTAGGGAAATGCGATGCTCCAGTTCGGATTCAGCAATGTGGCCAGGGCATTATGGGTTCCCCGAGAAGACGCTTACCGGTCGTTTTATCTGTTCCGTCGCTTGGGCGACAGTCTCACTACCTTCTTGAAATCAGGCATTCTCTTAAGTCGACTCAAGGCTTTTTCGGCCATGGCTTTCTTTACTACCGCTTCACCGCCGGCTCTTACCGCAAGATCGAGAATGTTGATCGCCTGCTTGGTTCGACCTGTCTTGGCATATATAAGCGCGGCATGATAGTGCAACCATTCAGGTTCGAACAGCTCTTGTTGGCTGAGGGCCTCTTGGTAGTACCCCAAAGCCTCCTCGTATTGTCCCATTTCCATATTCAAATAAACGAGGCGGCTTATCGTGTAAGGCATCAGTCGAGGATTGAGCTGAATAATCTTATGAATCTCGAGACATTTTCGCGTATTGCCCAGTATCCAATGGGCCAAGGCCAGATCGGCCAGCGCGAATTGATCGCCCGGATCCTTTTCCAGACCCTTGTGATAGTACTTCACCGCGTGCCGGGGCTTCTGTTTCTTGTAGAGGAAGTAGTGACCGAGGTGAAAATCCACTTGGGCATCTCCAGGGTCGTTTTCGAACGCGCGGTCGAAAAGTCCCAGAGCTTCCTCCTCACGTTCCAGTTCCAAGTACAAGTGGCCAAGTTCAGTCAGGAATTGACAGTCCCTGGGGTTAATCTCGACGGCGCGGGCCAGGTAATGGAGCGCTTGGCGGAAATCCTCTTCGTCAAAGTAGATCAATCCAATGTTGAAATGAGGGTCACCGTTGGCCTCATCCAGGCTTATGGACTCGAGGAAGTCCTGTTTCGCCTCATCGACTCTGCCCATTTTCCAACAAATGAGTCCGCGATTGTTGAAGAGATAAGCGCTGGCGGATCCGCTGAGGCGGATTGCCGTGTCGATAAGTTCTCTGGCTTCATCGAGCCGATTCTCATCGTACCTCAACAGGGCTCGTTCGTTGAGAGCCCGTATGAGCTTTTCCTTTTCCCACTCTTTTTCACGGCAGTAGATGAGTCTTCCCGAGCGCAGCGCCTTGGCATCCTCGGCTCGCAACACGAGGGAGAAATCATTGACTTCCATAAGGTCTTCAAGAAAGATCACTTCAACCGCAAAAGCGGGAGGTTTGGCAGCTTGATCGAGGAATGAGAGATAGTGATACAGCCTTACGTCCTCTGATTCCTCAAACTCCCAGATTTCGTCGGGATGTTCCAAGGTAAAATCCACAAAGGTCAGAAAACTGGTCTTTCCCAACCGAGTTGCACCAGGTTGGCTCAACGGCAACGTAGCCAAGATGGTTCGTGCATCGGGAAAGGGCGGCAGGAAAGTAACCGGCACATTGGAGGGATAGGCCCCTGTGGAACGGTCCTGATTCAGATCGCGTGTAGCCATCCATAACCTCGATAATCAATGATCGTTGTATTCCTCTTGTGAAAGCGCTTCACCATCACACACCGCCCGTGGGAGAATACCGTGCCTGTTTCGAGCGTCATGCGATTCGGCAAGTTCATTTTGCCGTCTCTTCACACGCTCTTAACAAAAACGATGCCTCTCGTTCAGGTCCATCGTACGTCTGTCACTCCCAATAAGAATCGAATACCACGAAGGTGTTCCGCCGTCAATCCATTGAGTCGGACAACATGAGTCGGCATCACCGATAAATCCTCATGAATGCTGCGCGGAGAGATCATCGGTGCACCGGAACTCGTACCACGCCGATACGATTCCGACCGCAGTTATTGCGGCCGTTTCGGTGCGAAGTACCCGAGGACCAAGGGTCGCCGATACGAATCCCGCCTCTGCGGCCTCATTTTCCTCTTCCGGAGTAAACCCCCCTTCCGGTCCGACGAGGATCACGACCCGAGAGGGCGCAAAGTCATCCAAAATCCGGAGTACGGGACGTCCTTCCGGGGAGGTAACCAGGAGAATGGTGCATTCGACGCAGACCGCCTCGGTAAGAAAATCTTTCAAGAACATCGGCGCTTCCAACCGCGGCAATGCCGGCCTGCCCGATTGCGCCACGGCGCCGGCCACGACCTTCTCCCAGCGGTCCTTTTTTTCCTTGGGCATCCTATGGCAACGTCGGGTCAACAGAGGAATGAAACGGCTGACGCCCAATTCCGTGCCATGCCGGAGGATCTCGTCCATGGGACCGGGCCTCACGCAGGAACAGGCGAGGACGATCTCCGGCGATTCTGCAACACCTTCGCCGGTGGTTTCAATAATGTCCCCCAGAACCTCGTCGGGTCGGCAACGGCTCAACCGCACGAGGTATTCCCTTCGGCCGTCGAGAACTCTCAACATATCTCCGCGGCGATGTCGGAGCACCGTGCATACGTAGTGCGCGTTTCGCTTGGACAAGGTAATTTTGCCCGCAACGATTTCGTCTCTTTGGATAAAGACTCTGCGATATCTCATCGGAGTGTACGGTGAAAGTGGCTGTGGTTCATACCGGTATCACTTTTCGTTGAGCCTCTCTCGGAGTTGCATGTCGGCTTCGGGAGTCTTCTCTTTTAGCTTCCGAACCGCGTTTTAAGATAGAGGTCTATGCGATCCAAACCGGCAATGATGTTTTCCATGGAGTTGGTGTAGGAGAAGCGTATGAACCCTTCGGCGTTGTTGCCGAAGTCAATTCCGGGCGCTACACCGACCCTGGTTTCGTCCAGAATGTCAAAGGCGAACCTGTACGAATCCGACGAGAACATCCGCGCATCGGCCAATACATAGAATGCGGCAGTGGGATCCACCTCTATACGAAAGCCGATCTGCTTGAGTTTTGATATCATGGCAATGCGTCGCTGATTGAAAACATCTTTCATCCTTGCGGTTTCTTCCGAGGAGTTCGTGAGGGCCTCCACGCCGGCCCACTGAACAAAGTCGGCCGGGCTGATGAAGAAGTTCTGAGCCATTTTCTGAATGGGCCGCACATGTTGCGGCAGTGCTATCATGTAGCCGAGCCTCCACCCCGTCATGGCGAACAACTTAGAGAAGCCGTTCAACACGAAAGCGTTCTTGGTGTATTCCAAGATGCTGTGCTCTCGGCCTTCGTACACGAGGCCGTGGTAGATCTCGTCGGATACGACTGGCAGTCCCAAATGAGCAAGCCGTTCCATACGCTCCGGTTCCATAACCGTACCGGCAGGATTGGACGGTGAATTGATCAGAATGGCACGTGTTCGTTTGGTCACCGCCATCTCGACGTCCCGGGGATTCATCTGGAAGCCTTCTTCGGGCCTGGCCGGCACGAAAACGGGTTCGCCCCCGAGAAAACGAATGAAGTTGGGGTAACATGCGTAGTGCGGGTCCGTGAGTATGACCTGTGAGCCGGGATCAATGAGCGACGCCAGGGCCAAGAATATGCCCGGGGACGAACCGGAGGTTATCACTACGCGATGCGGGTCCACGTCCGTTCCATAGCGCTCGGCATAGTGGCTCACGACGGCGTTCCTGAGTTCGAGGATTCCGGTACTCGGAGTGTAATGCGTCTTTCCTGCCCTCAAGGCATCCATACCCGCCCGGACTATGTGGGCCGGGGTATCGAAGTCGGGTTCTCCCACCTCCAAATGGATGACGTCCAGGCCGTCCTGAGCCATTTCCACGGCTCGCTCCAGAACGTCCATCACCAGAAAGGGCGGGATGTCCTGCGAGATTTTCGAGATCAGAGCGTTTAGATGGTCCATGCATGAATCTCCGTCAAAGATCAAGGTTAGGCGAAAGACAACCGCGGCACGGTTTGGATAACTCGCTGAAATCACGTGGTCTGAACCTACACGTGAGAGCCATTATAAAGAAAACCAAGCTATCGCTTCAAACTTATTCATTGATTTTCTCAGCCCAGCCTGCTAAAATGTCGCAACTGTAAGAAATGCCTTTACTTTCTAGGCAGGGGAACTTCTGCTGCGAGGCCTGATGAGCCTAAGGAAACAACGAACCCGGCAAAAGCTCTGGAAAGCGGGATTGCTCCTAACCACTTTCGTGATGGGGGGTTTTTTCCTACCGGGATCTGTGCGCTGCGAAACGTACGGTATTGTGAACCCCGCCAACGTTTTCGAACCCAAGGTAACGATCAAGGTGAGGAAGCGAGAGATCGAGATTAGAAAGACGGAGCCGGCGGAAAAGTTTGAATCGATTTCCCTTCAGGTCAATCCGAGAAACCCATCTCTCATACGTAACGTGGGACTCCTGAAAATCGAATGGATCAACGCGAGAAACATTTCCGGAAGGCCTCTCCCTTTCGCCGGTCCACGGTACGATCCGAATTCGAGGACGTACCAGGATTCAATGATACCATCCGTTGCTCTCAAGGTACTGAACACCTCTTCTCGGCCATTGTTCGAGGGGAAGAGCATTTCCGATCTCTTTATCATTAAGATCAATCGCGAACCGCTTGTTTCCTCCGAATCAATACACGAGAAGCCGAGAACAGTTCGATTCGGTACCGGTCAAGATATTTCCATCAAGACGGATCGCAACTCGGTCGTATTCAACGAAAACAACTACAAGACGGGGGAGATCCTCAACGTGGACAACGATTCCGGGCTGGATCAGGTGCTGGGGGTGGTACTCCCAAATACCGGCCTGGTCTACTCCGGGGTAATCCGAAAACCTGAACAGTCAAAGATTCCCGAGGATAATTGGGAGCGGTTCACCGTAGCTCCCGACTCGGGCATTTTCATCGTCTTGATCCCCGAACACGACGACCCGGCCCAACTGACTCGGTTGGACGGTCAGGAAATCGTGATCAATATCTACGACGGCAACAGAATCAGGGAATCACGCAAGATACCAATACGTGTGGCAACCGACCTACGGCAGCGCGGTGGGGCTTATCCGGAGCCGCCGATAGTTCCCACCCCGGCCACCGATCACCCACTTCCCGACGACCAAAAGGACACCGTTAAGCCTCCCGAAGCGAGGAATCCGGAGCCCATTATTCCCAAGACGCAGACCGGTGCCGTTCAAGGATCCGGAAACGGTATGTGGATCTGGGTGTTGCTGATCTCCAGTCTCGTGATTCTCCTCGGTCTCGTGGTTTACGCGTTCTTCTTCATGCTCCCTAGAATCCAGGTTCTCGAGGACCGGCTGGCCAAGAATGAGATGTTCATTCACGGCAGCCGAGAAGCAATTCGCGAGGAACTTGAACAAGTTAAGCAGGAAATTCTCCAACAGTGTCGAGGCGACGCGGAATCCGAGTAAAATTAGTCCCTTTGTGCCCTCACATCATAACTGAAATCGCTCGACATGGGGATTGTTGTGCTGTACAAGTATGTGTTTCTCAGCACGAGGGCCGGAAAACCCAACCCCCGGTTTTGGGAAGTCGCCGCAGGAACGGCCTTTCAAGGCCGGACCGGATGCAACGGGTACTCGTGGACATGATCAGGAGGCAATTGAATGTTTGGACCTCTTCCGACCAAGTACTTTCTCACAGCCGGCGCGGGGGACGCTTCCACGGAACTCAACGCGTTTGACGCGGCCCTTTTGTCCGCAGGGGTCGGCGACACAAACCTCATTCGGCTGAGCAGCATTCTTCCGCCGGGGGCCCAAGAGACGGAACCTCATGAACTCCGGAGAGGTTCAATGGTACCGTTAGCTTATGGCGAACGTGTCTCGAGTGAACCCGGGACCATGCTGTCTGCGGCCGTGGCGATCGGTATTCCTGAAAACCCGTCGGCCGCCGGCCTCATCATGGAATGCTCACACATCGGTGAACCCGGTCCCTGTGAGGACAAGGCTCGACGCATGGTTGAGGAAGGAATGGAGTTGATACGTCGATGCCGTATTCGTGAAATTAAGAGTATCTCAGCGTCCCACACGGTGAAAAAGGTGGGCGCGGTTTTTGCAGCGGTGGTGCTATGTCGATAAATGGCGTGCGATGGTTCAGTGAAGCCCTTGAAGGGCGGACTGCCTTTTCCGTTCGAATCGCCGGTAAGCTCTTTGAAGGCATGAGTGACTTTCAGTGGATTGAGGTTTTTGAAAGCGAGGCAATGGGACGATTTCTCGTGCTGGATCACTGCTTCATGGTCACGGAGAAGGATCATTTCATTTACCACGAGATGCTCGTGCATCCCGCCATGGCCGTTGCGGATACCCCCCGACACGTACTCATCATCGGGGGAGGAGACGGAGGAGCGGTAACCGAAGCAGTGAAATACGCGAATCTCGAGTCGATAACACTGTGCGAGATCGACCCCATGGTTGTAGACGTCTGTCGAGATTACCTCCCGAACGTATCAACCGGGCTCGATGACCCGAGGGTCAAAGTGATCAACACGGACGGCGCTGCGTTCGTGCGCGAGTCCAAGAAGAAATACGACGTGATTCTGGTGGATTCAACCGATCCGATAGGACCTGGTACGGCTCTATTCGAGACCCCGTTCTACGAGTCTATAAAGCAGTGCCTCACCTCCGGAGGGGTAGCGGTGTTTCAGACCGAGAATCCGCTCCTTATGGAAGATGTCTTCTCCATGGTGGTATGGGATCTTACGGACGTCTTTGGTCCGGATCATGCGCGGCCTTGCCTGGCCACGATTCCCAGTTATCCGGGAGGGCTTTGGTCGTTCACCATGTGTATGACCGACCGGGACCCGCTCCAACGAACTCCTCGCCAGGTGCCTCCGGAAGTGCGGAAACAGCTTCACTACTACGATTCGGAGGTTCATCGAGCAGCGTTTGCGCTCCCCGTCTTCGTGAAGACCCTTCTGAGCGGGCGGTAGATGAGGTTTATTGCTTAATACAGGGGTTCGCAAATATATAGTATTCTCAACCGTTCTCGTTCCCAGGCTCCTGCCCTGAGCTTGTCCCAAATCTATTTGCCGGCAACCGTGAGAATCGGCCGGCAATAGGCAAACCGATTAGAGGTGTTGACGAGCCAGAGCCCCGCAGGGGCTCACTGTGAGATAGGGGTAGGAACAACCGGTTGTTTACCCGGCCGCTCCTCCCTCCGAACCGTACGTGCGGTTTTCCCGCATACGGCTCTCCGGTCGGTGGTCTTACCTCCGAGAGGATTGACGAGCCGCTGCATGGGCTGCAACTACGGAGAACAGCCCCTGCTTGGCAAAGAAGGAATTCGGCCAGCGTTGATGGTCCTTGCCCCTGCCGCGACCACGACGCTTGGAACGGCGGCGAAGGATGCTGCGAAGCCGCATCCGGATCCACTGGTCCAAAGGACGAAACGTGGTGTAATGACTGTGTTTGAAGTACACAAACCAGCCCGCAAGGGTCCGGTTGACTCTCGCAATGATTACCGAAAGGCTAAAGCCGTTGGTGCGCTTCGTTTTGCCGCGAATGGTATCCTTCAACTTCTGCAGGCTTTTGGAACGGGGCCAACGATAGCCGCGCTCAAAGTGGTACCCAAGAAAGTCGAAACCACCACGACTCGTAGCATCGACAATGTGCGTCTTCTCCGGATGGAGGGTCAGTCCCGTAGATTGGGTCCAGCCCTGGACCAGACCGAGAGCGGATTGCGCTTCGGCCTTGCTGCGGCACAGAATCACAAAGTCGTCAGCATAGCGTACCATGGCCAAACCAGAGCGAGCCATCAGATGATCCAAGGGATCGAGATAGATATTCGACAACAGTGGACTTATGACCGCACCTTGAGGGGTGCCAAACTCGGGGGTCCAGCCCTGAGCAGTGTCCAGGATTTGCTGTTGAAGAAAGCTCTGAACAAGGCGGAGGATACTCTGATCGCTAATCTTCAGGGCGACACGGCCGAGCAACTCATCGTGCCCTATCGTGTCGAAGTAGGATTTGAGGTCGGCATCCACCACGTACGTGAAGCCTTGTCTCAGGAGTGCACCGACGCGACGAAGCGCGTCCTTACAGCCTCGCCTCGGTCGGAAACCGTAACTATGTTCGGCAAAATCCCGCTCGAAGATAGGTTCAAGGACCTGGCGCAGCGCGGCCTGCACGACTCGATCTCGTACCGTGGGAATCCCCAGTGGACGGCGCTCTTTCTTGCCGGGTTTGGGTATCCACACGCGTCTGATGGGTTGTGGCCGGTAGGTGCCGGACCGGAGTTCCGCTGCAAGCTTTTCGAGGTTACCCTCAAGCTGCGTCTCGAAGTGCCGGACCGTCACATGATCCACCCCCGCACTCCCACGGTTGGCCTTCACACGCGCAAAGGCAGACCGAAGATTCGCAGGAGTATGGACCTTGTCCATCAAGCTGTACCACGTACCTCCTTTCACCCCGTGTTCCAGGGCTGTCAACATGCGGTCTGTCCAGACTGTGGGTTCGACCCAGGACCAGCGGTCCCGTATCGCTCCGGCCCGTCTAGCCCCGAAGGACACTGTAGCCGGTTTGTCTTCCCGTTGTCTGTCCATCATGCATCCACCTTCCTGCCTCCCTTTGCTCCACGCCCATTACGGCGTTTCAGCGCTACTATGGAGGCTCTGACTCCTGTGCGAGTCTCCATCCCGCACAGGTCTCCCCGCTTAACGTACTCAACCGTCCTGACCATTCCATCCCCAACCACCTGGTGTCCCCCTGTCGCCGCTTTACACCCGCTACGTTGTTCTCAGCGCGACAGGTCTCCTATCTCAAGACCTTTTGCCTTTTGTATCAGCGCAGGCCATCGTCAGAATAGGTCTAGGCTTCGCACATGGCTAGCAGGCTCGCCGAGATCACCCTGCCGAAACGGGTTCGTTAACCTACGGACTGGTCGTTCGCCTCCTGTTGCTCTCCACCCCGCCTCACAGCGACGCAGTTACAGGCGGCTACAGGCTGTAGCGTTGACCTGAAGAGGACTTGCACCTCTCTGATTAAGTACGCTCGCAGGCGCACTAGCCATGGGTTTCAACCCGTGGAAACGGGCATCCATCTAACCCTTGGCAACGACCCTGGAGGGGTCGACTAATCCTGATGCCCCCGTTATTGAAATTGGTGGACCCCTTCGGGGTCCCAACCTGTTCGTGGTGTTCCGCTTCCCATGGGTTGAAAACCCATGGCTATTCCTGGTGTACCCTTTCAGGGCAAGTGGGACCGGCATCTTGCCGGTCCCACTAAGAGGAAGGCATCACTTTCCCGAACGCGCATCAGTATTAGGCAGACCCGGCTCCCGTCAGGGATGCAAGCGATCCATGAGCCTCGGAAACGCGATGGTTTCTCTGACGTGGTGGATCCCGGTGATCCAGGCTATGGCCCGTTCGATGCCAAGCCCGAATCCCGAGTGAGGGACCGACCCGTAACGTCTCAGGTCCAAGTACCACTCCAGGGGTTCACGATCGAGGTCGTGTTCGCTGATTCTCGCTTCGAGGAGATCCAGTGATTCCTCCCGACGGCCTCCGCCAATAATCTCTCCATACCCTTCAGGAGCCAGAAGATCCATGGCCAATGCCAGTAGCGGATTTTCCCGGTCCCGCTTCATGTAGAAAGCCTTGATGTCCGCCGGGTAATGCGTGACAAAAAACGGTCTGTCGAACCTTTCGGAGAGCACGGCCTCCTCATCGGCCCCGAAATCATCACCCCAGCTGATCGTCGTGCCACGCTCTTTGATGATCTCCACCCCCTCAGTGTACGAGATGCGGGGAAAAGGCGGCACGACACGTTCCAGAAGGGCCGTATCACGGCCGAGAATGCCGAGTTCCGGACCGCATCGCTCAAGGACATCTCCGACTATCCGGCAAACCAGCCCTTCGGCCAGGTCCATTGTTTCGGGCAAATCCCAGAATGCCATTTCAGGTTCGATCATCCAGAACTCAGTGAGGTGTCTTCGGGTCTTTGATTTCTCGGCACGAAAGGTGGGCCCGTAGACGTAGATCTTGCCTAATGCCATGGCTGCGGCCTCGCCATAGAGTTGCCCGGACTGGGTCAGGTACGCGGATCGATCGAAATACTCTACCTGAAACAGCGATGTGGTCCCCTCGCACGCTGTGGGGGTGAGTACGGGAGCCTCGACACAGACAAATCCCAGATCGTCGAAGAAACGTTGGGCGGAACGGGTCAGGACGGATCGTATTCTCATGAGCGCATGCTGCTTGGACGACCTGAGCCACAGGTGACGATGATCCATGAGGAACCCAACTCCATGGTCCTTCTTGGAAATCGGATACTCATCGGCCTCGGCAACGAGGATGAGATCGCGTACGCCGATCTCATAACCAATTGGCGAGCGTGGCTCCTCTCTCACCTCGCCGTGAACGATCACTGACGACTCATGAGGGATTCTGCCCGCAAGTTCGAAGACTTCCGGAGATACCAGATTCTTCAGTACGACGCATTGGATAACACCCTGCCCGTCGCGGATCTGCAGAAAACGGATCTTGCCCGATGATCGCCGATTTGCAATCCAGCCGCGCAATTCGACCACATCATTTTCGTGGTCCGCGATCTTGTCAACCGAAACCCATTCCATCCGAGCCCCCTGAGTGCGGAGATACAACGGCCGTATTGTGCAACAGCATTCCATGTCGGTCAAGCAGGGGCTTAGCAATCTGATTCATAAGCTCCGTTCCTTATCTTTCTCGCTCATTCACCATTGCATCCGGGGTGCGGCTCTGCTAAAAGAATCATCCATGAAATCCTTCTCAGCCAATGGTGTGCCGGTGAATCGTTTCTGCTCGCTCGGACTCCTGTTGTTTGCAGCGTCATTCACCCTGCTGATGGTGCATGCGCTCGTACCCGATGCCGGCCGTGCCTCACCGAGCATCAAGCCTTCCGAGATCCCTCGGGTCCTTACAAAGAAAGGGAAGAATCTCACGGCGCTCAAGGCTATCATGAGTGTGAAGAGCAGCTACGATGATGGGAAATCTCGCCAGGATATCAAGGGGTTTCTTCTTTACCGGCGGCCCGACGATTTCCGATTTCAGGGCGTGGGGCCGGGGGGGAACTCGCTGTTCGAACTGATCATTAAGTCGACCCGTTTTGAACTCTACATACCGGCCGAGAGCAAGATCATCAAAGGGGCCAAGCCGTGTTTCAGCAAGAGATTTCCCGATGTGGCGGAGATCGAAGGATTGATCCCGATGATTCTCTTACAATGGAAGAACGTTGCATTCGACAAGCTCATTTCCCGAAAAGGGGCCGACATCACCATCCGGATCAAATTCGAAGGAAGACTCTGGGGCGCCACGCTCGATGCCGAAAAACTCTTGCTCAAACGCCTCGTACGGCTTGGCCGGGACGGTAGAATCGACCTTACGGCCGACTTCGGGGACTTCGCTTCGGGAGATTACGGCTGGCTTCCACGACGCTTCGAGGTCAGGTCGCCGGTAGCTCGATGGAGAACCGTGGTTCGAATCACAAAGTTCGAGACAAACCCCTTTCTCCTGGAGAAGAATTTCAGGTTGGATCCCGCCTTTTCACCCAAGATCGAAAAATGCCGATAACCTCTCCGCAATGAACCGACTCATCTATAATGTTTTCCTCCACACAATAGTCGCACCGTTAATGGCGGCTTACTATTTGCCGCTCATTGCACTGGGCGGGAAGTACCGGCGTTCTCTGGGCGGTAAGCTCGGCCGGTTGCCGGCTGATTTCAATCCGGACCGGCTTCATGACCCTCGGATATGGTTTCATGCCGTCTCCGTGGGAGAAGTCACCGCACTTGGGCCGGTGGTCAAGGCCGTCAAGGAACTGATTCCCGACGCCTCCATGGTTGTATCCACGGGAACTGAAACAGGCCAGGAAAGAGCCCGGGAGTTGATTCCGGAAGCCGATGCCTTCCTGTATCTTCCCCTGGATTTTCCCGTGTTTGTCAATCGTGTGGTTCAGAGTATCCGACCGGATCTGTTCGTGCTCATGGAAACGGAGTTGTGGCCCAATTTGATCCACTTTCTCAAGGCGTCGGGATCGCGGATTGCCCTGGCCAACGGTCGTATCTCGGATCGCTCCTTCCCCCGGTACAAGAAGTTGAAGTCGCTGTTTTCTCAAACCCTTCAGAGCATCGATCTGTTCCTCATGTCTTCAAATTCCGACGGACAGAGGATCGAGGAGATGGGAGCCCCCCTGGAGCGGATAGTGGTGACGGGCAATACCAAATTCGACGCGGCACTGCAAACGATGCCGGGCGAAGCCGACACGCAGGTGAGACGCATGTTCGGCCTGGATGACTCGACGCGGGTCCTTGTCGCGGGAAGTACTCATCCCGGCGAACATGAACTGGTGCTTGATGCGTACGCACAGGTTGCCGAAAAGTATCCGGATCTCGTCCTGATCCTCGTGCCGCGCCATGTGGACAAGACCCCCCTTATTCAGTCCGCGCTGAGGAGCCGCAACATGGGCCCGGCATTCTTGAGAAGTGCCGCGGATTCCGGAGAATCGCGGGGTGACCGGAAAGTTATTCTCGTGGATCGTATGGGGGAACTCTTCCGAATGTACTCCGTTGCATCCGTTGTGTTCATGGGGGGATCGTTGGTTCCCAGGGGCGGTCAGAACATTGTGGAACCGGCAGCTTGGGGCAAAATGGTCCTCTTCGGTCCGTCAATGGAAGATTTCCGAGAAGCTCGCGAGATCCTGATCAAGGCTGGCGCCGGGATTGAAGTCATCGGCACGGAAGATCTCGCCGAGCGCATCGACGAGATTCTTGAGGATCCGGAGGCGTACGAGATTTTGGCCGAAAACGGGCGTCGCGAAATCCTCAGTCATGTGGGAAGTGCTCGCAAGAATGCCGAGTCCCTGTCGAGGCTCCTATAACAGGTCTCAAAAGTGGGCCGCAATCTCGCGACAATTTTCGGCAACCGCTAAAGATACTACCTAAAATCCTCCACGTCGCCTTTACCTTCACGAAGGATCACGGGCTCATCATCCAATAGACTGATCACCGACGAAGGCTCGGGGAGGAATACCCCGCCATCTATGACCAGGTCCACCTGGCCCTTGTAGATTCGATCGATTTCCCTCGGGTCGTCGAGCAGCTGCTCGTCGGGCATTCGTACGGAAGAACTGAGTATCGGATTTCCCATCTCCGCGACGAGCGCCTGGGATATTTTGTTATCCGGAATACGAATCCCCACTTCATTTCGCTTTGTTAGAACGATCCTGGGCACCAATTTGGTGGCTTTCAGGATAAAGGTGTAGGGTCCGGGCAAATAACGTCTGAGGACTTTGTATGCCCGGTCGGTTACCTGGGCGTAATTTGCAATGGTCTTCAGATCTGAGAATACAAACGAAAGGTGCGTCTTATTGTCAAGTCTCTTGATCCGTCGAACCGTTTCCAAGGCCTTCTTACTGTGTATGTCACATCCCAGACCATATACGGTGTCCGTGGGATACACGATCACCCCCCCGGAGCGGAGTATTCCCGCCACGCGTGAGATGTGTCTCGGTTGCGGATACGCAGGGTTGACTTGAAGGATCATACGGACGTCCTCTCCTCGAAACAGTCTGCCTTAGAGGGCTTCCACTCTATCTGTAGGGTACGCCACCCTACCGTTAATCAGCAAGTCCGGGCCAACGCGTAACGACCTTACGTCGATTAGGCGGGGTGCCTCATCGAGGGTTTTGATACCGATGCCCTTTATGCCGGTGGGTGCCGATTCTCCGCCAATGATAATGGGAGCGTAGAAGAACAGGCATCGGTCCACGACCCCGGCTTCCAGGGCCCCCCAGGCAAGCTGCCCGCCGCCTTCAAGCAGAACCGACGTGATTCCGATTCGATACAGACGGGAAAGAAGATCCTTGATATCAACTCTGGTCTTCCCCGAAGTCTCCACAACTTTGGCCCCGTTCTGTTCCAGCTTCAATCGGATATCCGACGGAGGGTTCTTCTTGCTGCCTATGATGACCTTCGACGCGGACGATGGGTTGAAAATCTTAGCGTTCAGCGGGGTCCTCAGATTGGAGTCGGCAACAACACGGATGGGATCCCGGCCCTTCCTTCTCGGGAGACGCGTCGTGAGGGAAGGGTCGTCGGCAAGCACCGTTCCGATTCCCACCATTACCGCCGAAACACGATCTCTCAGTCGGTGGACCTTTGCTCGTGATTCCTCCGAGGAAATCCATTGTGAGTGCCCCGTACGTGTTGCGATCCGCCCATCCAGACTCATGGCCAACTTGAGAAAGACAAACGGCCGGCGGAAACCGACGTTGGTGAGGTATACCTCGATAAGTAGACGGCAGCTATCCTCCTTCACCCCCCCGATCACTTCAATACCGGCGGCACGCAACGTATCGGCTCCCCCGCCGAGGACACTCGGGTTGGGATCATCCGTGCCGTACCAGACCCGCTTGATACCCGCTTCACGAATGGCTTCGGTGCACGGGGGAGTTCTACCGTGATGATTACACGGCTCCAGAGTCACGAAGATTTCCGCGTCCCGGGCATCGGATCCCGCGCTTCGTATGGCTTCAACTTCGGCATGGGGCATGCCCGCGGCCCGGTGGTAGCCCTCACCGACTATCTTGCCGTCCCTGACGATAACCGCGCCGACCGCCGGGTTGGGAGAAGTCCTCCCGAGAGCTCTTCGTGCCAGTTCAAGGGCACGAGTCATGAACCTTTTCGCTTCTCGGGGGATCTTGGATTTCTTCATCTTCTTCAGGGGGGGAGTGTTCGGAATGTCGCTGCTCCCGTGCCTTTCTCGTATCATACAATTCCTTCAGTTCATCCATGAATTCCTGGATATCCCGAAATGATCGATATACCGAGGCAAAACGCACGTACGCGACGTCATCCAGATGTTGCAGCGCTTGCATAACCCGTTCACCGATGTACGTCACGCTGATCTCCTTTTCGGGCATCTCCAGGAGCTCGTGCTCAATAGAATCGGCAACTGCCTCAATTTTGTCAACGCTCACCGATCTTTTTTCACATGCTCTTCGCATGCCTTCCACGATTTTACTTCGGTCAAAGGCTTCTCGACGGCCGTCCTTCTTGATGACGTATGGGAGGATTTCTTCGATGCGCTCGTATGTGGTGAATCTCTTGTTGCAGTTCAAACACTGGCGACGTCGACGGATTACGGAATTATCCTTACCGAGCCGGGAGTCTATAACTCTGTCGTCGATCGCTCCGCAGGATGGACATTTCATGCTAAACAGCCTTCAACGGAATCGTCGGTACACCGAGCCTGCCAATATATATTTATACTGAATCCCAATACTATGCAAGTAAAATTTAGAATGTATGTGAGCTTTTGGATCTCAATTCTCTGACAGGAATTCTCCGGTTATAGCCTAACGCTATGGATATAAAACATTTTCCGAGATGCGGTGACGGCTGAAACATGCATATTCCGGTTCCCAGGCTCCGGCTCGGGAACGCAATGGAAGCCAGCGCTGCGTCTCCCCGGCGAACTCTTACCGTTCCGGCTGATTGCATTTACGCTCGTGCGTAGGTATGATCGCCCGTTATTGACTCGCGGACGAAACATGACCATTACACGATACGTTACCATCGGCGATTGCGTGCTCATCGCGGCATTAATCTTTTTGGCCGTTGCCCTTCTCTTCGTGCTTCCGGCCACCGTAGCCTCGGGGGGCACGCGTGTAGTTGTGCGTGCCGGTGATCGAGTTGCGGGCCGTTATTCCTTGGAGGAGGATCGGCGCGTCACAGTTTCCGGCCCGCTCGGAAACACGGTGATCCGGATTGAGAACGGGCGGGCGCACATCGAGTCTTCTCCTTGTCCTCACAAGTTCTGCATCAGAATGGGAGACGTGGGATCCGAAGGGGGACTACTGGTCTGCGTTCCCAATGAGATTACCGTTACCGTGGGGAAAGAGCGCGCGGACGGCATTGACGCGGTGAGCCGATGAACGATCGGATGCAGCATCTCTCCAGGCTGGCTCTGCTCCTGGCGCTGGCAACGGTGATACATACCGCGGAAGCGGTTCTCCCGGTAACCTTTGTCTGGTTTCGGTTCGGCTTTGCGAACATTGTCGGCCTCGCCGCGCTGTACCTGTTCGGATTTAAGGACGCGGTGGTGGTGACGGTGGGAAGGATCTTCCTTGGATCTCTCTTTGCCGGGCTCTTTGGTTCGCCGGCCTTTTTGCTTTCCCTTGCCGGGGGCACGATCTCAATTCTGGCAATGGGTCTGGTGCATCGATGGGGTTCCCGAGTATTCTCCGAAGTGGGCATCAGTGTGGTTGGGGCTGTAGTTCACAACGCGGCCCAGCTTGTTGTAGCGTACCTGTTACTCGTACGGAATACCGGAATCTTTCTCCTTCTTCCCCTGATGCTCTTGGCCGCAGTGGGGACGGGGTTCGTGAACGGACTGGCTGTTCGATTCCTCGTGTCGCACTTCAGAAAGGCAGGGTACTAATACTACCCAGAGCAAGTACCGTTGCGCATTCCCTGCAGTGGTGAGGAAATGTGAGGCTGAGGCGCACAGAGCGGTTAGAACCGCAACCTAATGGCGATTGCAGGCATCGGCGTCGTTCACGAGCTTGAGTTTCGCAAGTACCATTGTACTACGCAGGGGATCCGGACGTTGCTCCTGGTTTCAGACGCCGGGCGCAACCAAACACAAATTCAGGAGCCAATTTCCGAAGGAATCTTCGCGGTACGACAAGAAAACGAGGATTAGTAGTACAGAGGCCCGTCCGTCTTCCCGGCGCAGGCCGGGAATCAGTTTTCTTTCTCCGGACTCCGGCCTTTGCCGGAGAGACGGCGGGCAGCATTGCCCGCCCCGGAAAATGACGGGCAGAGACGCCCGTCCCACGAAGATGGATGAGCCTTTCCGTAATCTTCCCTTGCCCGGGACTCCGACTCGCGGACGGGAGAAGAATACGCGATCGTGTTTGTGCCAACGACCTCTAAGATACAAACGGCCGGCACGCCCAGCCGTGTTATTCACGGGGAGATCTCACCACCAGGACCGGACCAGCGGCCATCCTGAGGACCTTTTCCGCTACGCTGCCCAGAAGCATATGCTTGAATCCCGTCCAACCGTGGGTGCCCATGACTATTAGGTCGGTATTTTCTTCCTTGGCAAACTCAACGATCTCTTCAGCAGGCACCCCCACGCGGGCACGTGTTTGGACTTGACCGATCACCAGTTTGCACTCGTCGGCAACTGCGTCCAAATTGCCCTTTGCAGATTCCTCCAGATTCTTGACCACTACGCGCATGTCCAGGGGCATGTTCTCGGAATACGCCGGAAAACTCGCCCAAGAATCGATCACATGGAGCACCACGATCTCGGCGCCAAAAGCTTTGGCATATTCCAGCGCAAGGTTTCGGGCAGGCAATGAGTTGTCCGAGAAGTCAGTACACAGCAGGATCTTTTTCGGCGTCATGACTGAAAACCTCCTGTTGTATCGTTGGGAAGACCCGGGGGGCGGTCTTTTTGCGCCTCGCTCGGACCGCGTTCCTCGGCACTACGTTTCAGAAATACGGCAGCGGATTCGAACGGAACTTCTCACTCCGCGTATCCATCTACTTATATTGTCCACGGGAGGCGGCTGTAAGTTCCTAACCGAGGGGGCGAAGATCTCGGGGTATCGGTCGCCGGCGGCATCAAAGATCCTCCTCGTTGCCGAATGGCACACGTTGAACTATGGTCCATTTGTGAAGCAATTCTCATGGAACGACGAAAAGAACGAACAACTGAAGCGGAAATGAGCAAACCGGATCAGGAAGAGAAAGAATTGCCGGCGTCATATGAAAGAGATGAGTGGCAGTCCGTCTCCGACCTTGAGTCCGAGTCGGATCGGTATCGGGAATACGCGGCCGCGACGTTCAGGAAGGATCGTCGGATAAATATCCGCATATCGCAGAAGACCTGGTAGCCTGCCGGAAAAGGGCTCTGGAGGAAGGAATCCCTTACCGGACTTTAATTTCAAGCATCCTCCACAAATACATTTCAGGCCGTCCGGCCGACAAGGTCGCCTGACGACGCAATAGAAGGAAGGAGCGCTGATCGAGGGAGACTCGAGGCAGTCAAGGCCCCCATCAGGTATTCGTTCCACGGAGACACTTTGGCTTGATTTCTATCGTTATTGAGTGGCATCAATATGGAGCTTGGGTACAAGACCCCTGCAATATACACCCTACGAGAGGTAACGACCCATGAAAGAGAACACTGAGTTTAACGTTCTCGAGTGGATTCGCCGGATCCGTGACGATCAGGCCGGCCTGCTCCAAGGGAAGTCGAACAATGAAATCATTGCTTTCTTCGCGGAGGCGGGTGGGGCTGTTCATCGGGAGGCGGAATCGCATTGAAGGAGGTCCCGACTCTCGATTCCGAAGAAGAACCGAATGACTGAGCGTTGATAGCGGCTTTAGCAATTCCGGGGACAGCAAGGCCACCATTTATTTATGCAATTAGAGATGATGCCCCCGCAATTTGGAGAGACCCCGACCATTGAAGTTGTGGCGGTCAACCCGGCAATGAGGATCAGGAACCTGCAGCAAGATCCTGAATGATATTCGCAAGGACCTGGTATCACCTAATCGAACGATAAGGACACCACGGTGAATTTGTTCTAGGTCACGGAGCGGCTGCAGACGAGTTTTCGGTCATTCTGAGGTAGTCAAAGACCAAGCGAGTGTTCCGACAAAGCTGCCGCATTCTTTGGGCTACGCTGCGTGCGCGTTTGAGCTTGATGATGCTAACGGCAAGACGGCGCAGTCGTGTGATGTTTTCCGGTCCATGGCCGGTTCTTATTCGGCTGCGGTCTTCGTCGTAGTTCCAGTCAATGATGTAATGGCAACTGTTTTCGATAGCCCAGTGGCCGCGGTTGGTGGCAAGTACGCGTTGAGGATCAGCCTGTTCAGGAGGTCGGCTGGTAACGCCATAGGCGATTTCACTGGAATACTTACCGGTTTTCTTATTTGTGGACTCGCGTTGTATGAGAAAGGCTTGTCCAACGTGAGGGAAGTTCAGATAGTCGTTGAGTTCGGTAGTGATCCAAATTTTGCGGGTTTCGATCCGGCCGTGATCAGGTGGCTCGCAATGGATAAAATCGGGGTCCTGCCGATCCTGGAAATAGAATGCGATATCTTCAAAAAGGCCGGGCTGGTTGTTTTTTACGGTGAAGTGGTAATGAGCTTTCCGCTCCCGGACCAGATACTCGGCGATCTTACGCTGGGTCAAAAGGGCATCGGCGGTAATATCCTTGCCCTCAATATCAATGGCGTCAAGGAGCGGGATGGCGGTTTTGATTTCGTTGGTGCGTTTGACTTTGTCATCCTCTACGGGCAAATCGCCTACTTTTTTTGGGTGTAGCAGGTTTTGCTCTGATGACCGATGGCGCTCATGATATGCGTTTGGTAGCCTTGATCGTCGACGGCGTTGCACATGGTTTTTCCATCAATGGCCAGACTTTCATCCTGGCGGCCATAGGCTTGGCTCCAACGCTGTAGCGCATGGTCAAGATGCACTGGGTCCACGCGGATCAGTACATCACGTGATCGACAGGCTCGGTACGACGTAGCGTCTGTTTTCGTATCGGCAACGGAAACGTTTTCGGGCTTTTTGTCCAACGTCGGCCCAATCCGAGATGGCCTGATAGCCGGCATCCCACACAGGGTAGCGCCGGCGTGCAATTGCCAACACAGTGGACAATCGATGGCGTCGTCCTTGTGCACGCCGTCGGGAATATCGGCAAAAAAGTCGGGCAAAGATTGCATATGTAGTGCACTGAGCATGATTCTTGGACCTCTTGTACGATAAGCCGGGTCGAGGATAGGACCGGATAACAATGCTTGGGCATCGGAGGTTAACGGTTTGACAAAAACCATTTTTGGTGAGTCTGCCGTGGCGCTGTAGCCTTGACGGGTCCGCCGGAAGCCTTTGGTGTCGCCCACATATATCCAGTTCGCCGCTTTGTAGATGGTTCCCTGGAACCGTTGCGGGTCCACGAAGGTCTCAATGAGCACAATTGGATGACCGAAAAGACCGCCAATCGGCCGTTAATCTCTTATGACACGGCGAGAATGCGGGAGGCTAAATTGGGAAAATGGCAGTTGGGCAGGATCAGAAAACCTGTTGTTTGTCACCAATTTGAGACGATCCTGGTGGCGAAAGCTCTCCATTGATCCCGTGCAGCACTTCAAGGCTGCTGCCGAGAAGCTCATAAGCGCAACCCATTGGTCATCAAAGGAGGCGATGTACCATAGGGTTTCGCTGATCTTGGGAAGTGCGCCGAGGTAATGATGCTCTTGCATCAGTTGCTGAAAACGTTTGCTCTTCAAGCGGGCCGACGCGCCGGACGAGGACTTTGGATAGGTTCAATACTGTTACCCTCGGAATGAAGTGTCCGAAGGCTCCGTATATACCCCACCCGGAGGCGGATGTCCAGAAAATTCACTAAGCACGTAGCGTCTTTGCCGGCAAGAACAGAATCACCCTGATAAGGACACCCCCATCGTTGAAATAGCCTATTTGTGCTCGGGTGTTCACTAGGTCAGCATTTCCACCGAGCGTTCAAGAAAAGGACCAATAGAACACCCGTCACGTTTCGCAGGACCATGACATCATAAGACTCTTTCGTACACGCAAAGCCGTGGGCAGCGGGACCGCATGGGCTGTTCTCCGTCGGGGCCCTTCGGACCCCCAAATCGCGTATCAAAAAAGAGAAAGAATCGTTGCCTTGGCTGATCAAGAGGATGAATGGTTTTGAGAGAACGATTCTATCACCAACGAGTGCAAGCAGAATCCGTTCTTCCTTACAAGTACGAAGAAGAAAAAGAGAGCGGATCGGCATTTGCGGATTGCCAATACGCGGATCGCGTACGTTCAGGAAGGGGAAATCCATCGAGATCACTTGAAGATCCGGATGGTGACCAAGGGTATGATCGCAGAAGCTCTTGTCCTTTTGACTGAGGGTAGAGTGTTAATGACCGGATCTTGGGGGACGACTGGAGTGAAGGAATCTCGATAGGATGAAAGCCAGGGTAAGACGGACTTGAACGTAGATGGCGCAAGGATCGTAGGCGGGCATTTCCGTCGCCTACGGTGATATTGAGATACTTGGAGGCGTTTCACGATCGTGAACAAGAGAAGTTGCGGGTTCCGGCCACTTCGAGGCAGTCAAGGCCCAATGAGTGTTTGCGTGCTCTGACAAAGCTCATTGCGAGTTTTGTGGCTCGTGATTTACAGTCGTGATCCGAAGCCCGAGGCTACCTTGGACATGGATGCTTGGTCCCTACCAACAAGGCCGAGGCTCTGCATTGCTATAAAGGCTTCAAGGCATACGAACCTTTGAACACGTACTGGTTCGAGCTAGATCAGGTGCTCCATTCGGAGTTTCGAGATGGTAACGTTTATGCTGGATTTGAACAGACGAGTCTTTGAGGAGGCGTTGGGTCTCTTGCCTGCGGGAGTGAAGAAGGTATTTTTGAGATCGGACACTGCGGGGTACCAACACGCCTCATGAGCTATTGTGCTGAAGCGAAAAACAAGCGCTTCGGGGTCATAGAATTCGCCATCGGTGCCAAGATGAGCGACCCATTCAAGTATGAAATCAGGATGGAGGAGCCCGATTGGCATCGGATCTATCGTAAGGTAGACGACGAATTGGTAGATACGGGAAAGAGTATGCCGAGATCTGTTACGTGCCCAGCGAGCTTACCAAGAAGAAGGATGGTCCGTCATATCGGTACATTGCTATTCGAGAGCCTCTCTCCCAGCCGGATCTCCCTGAGATGGATCTCCAACAGAGTTTTCCTTTTCCGACTATGGACTTTGGTCGTACCAAATACAAAGTAACCGGTATCGTGACAAACCGTGACATAGCGGCTGATGAGCTGATCTGGTGGTATCCTGCGGTAAGCAAGAAGTACATTCAGTGATGAAAGAGGATTTGGCCGGCGGCATTCCTTCGGGCAAGTTTGGAGCCAATGGCTTGGTGGCAGATAATCGATTCTGGCATTGAATCTCAACTCTGCAATGAAGCATCTGTTCTTGGAGGAAATTGGGTAAACCGTTTGAAGGCGGTTCGGTTCTGGCTGATAAACCTGCCGGGTCGTGTGGCCAAGGGCGGGAGAGGATTGATCATTCGCCTTCGGGGGACATCCGTCCAATGAAACGCTCATTGCGGCCAGGGAGAAGATGGTGAGTCCTATGATACAGCTTAATCACCCACGACTCACAGATGGGGAGTCAGTCCATGGGGGCGGGGGCATGGCATCATAAGGTGTTGCCGAAAACCAGGGGGTGTGCATACGTTCTGTACATAGCGTGCTACAGACCGTTTGGGGACCGAGCCTGACAAGGTAGAATCTGGAAAAATCGTCCAACACGGTCATCAACACCACTCCGCGAAAATGAGGGGTGGATTTTGGGACCGGCCTATTGCTGGAAAAGGGGTAGTGCGTGTGGTAACCTGAACCCGAAGAGGATGATACGGCCGAACGTACCGTGAGGTTTAGACATGACGATTAAACAAATAGCAATAAAGAGCATTCAAGAACTCCCGGAAGACGCTACGTGGGAAGATATCCAGGAGCGCATCAACTTCGTTGCCGGTGTTCGTAAGGGTTTTCGCGAGCTCGATGCAGGAAAAGGAGTTCCACATGAAAAGGTAAGAGAGGAGTTCAGGGAATGGCTTTCACCCTGACCTGGTCTCCCTCGGCTCATTTGGATCTCAAGGACATTGCCGCCTTTATCGCGGAAAGCAATCCCTCTGCAGCTGAAGGATTTGTAAGAGACCTGTTGCAGCTATCGAAAGGTTGGCCGATTTCCCGGAATCCGTGCGCATTGTGCCTGAGTTTGATGACCCCAATATCCGGGAAGTGATTCGCAAGCCGTGCAGAATTGTCTACAGAATTGATCGCAGAAAACGTACGGTTGAGATAGCAAGGGTTTGGCATGCTGCTAGGGGAAAGCCGGCCATTCCCTAGCCGGCACACATCGAGACGGTCCTCACGAAGTGGCGTATGCTGAGGACTTGTTTTTTGCGACGGCCATTCCGCTTTGCTCCAAAGTCACACATTGAAGGATCGTGCCGCCTGCCCGAAATGGTTTCCGTCATAGAAGCCATTGAGCCCACGTTCTTTTCTTGATCGGCGCCCGCCTCGCCGGGAATAATGTAGGTGGGCCAACATCTCATCTGCCAAGTCAGTTACCCGACTCCTTTGTGGCTACAGGTTTCGCTCCATGCTCAACCAGCAACCTGATAATATCCTTAAAGCCATTTTCTTGGGCTATATCAAGCGGCGTCTTATCACTCCAATCCGTCACGTTGACCTTTGCGCCCCGTTCAAGAAGCAATTTGACCATTTCCGTCTTGCCTTTTCTCACTGCCACCATGAGGGGTGTGTCATCATTGGTATCGTAAGAGGTATTGATGTCGAGGCCGAGATCCAGGAGCTGTCTCAGCCCCTCGATGGAATCAGCATAGATGGCCCCGACGAGATAATAGAAGTCTTTCTTCTCTTTCACATCAATCGACCCTTGAACCTCCTGCAGATTGAAGCGAGCGCCGTGTTTCCAAAGGAGCATCGCCAGCTCGTAATTCGTGTCCTTACCGCGCACACCGGCAAACTCAGGTACGTGGTTCAATGCAAGCGACACGGCTGTTGCACCATTCTTTTCGGACAGGTTTATGTCGGCACCATTTTCGAGAAGAAACAGCACAATCTCCAACCAGTCCAGATCCGCTGCCTCCATGAGGGCGGTCCGGCCGTACGCATCTTGCATGTTGACATCAGCGCCATGTGCCAACAACATCTTCAGCACGTCAATGTGCCCATTATGAATGACGTCGACGAGGTTAGGGCCGGCACCCTTCTTAGTCACGTCCACACCTTTGTCCATGAGGTATTTGACTGTTTTTGTTCTACCTCTGCGGGCTGCATACGATAGGGCCGGAATTCCTTGCGCAGTAAGGTCGGCTCCCTTTTCCAGGAGCATTTCCATCAGTTTCAGGTTTCCTTGCTCTGCAGCAATCATGAGGGCTGTTTCACCCAACTCGTTCGGCTCGTTCACGTCTGCGCCCGTATCGAGACGCCGGTGAATCATTTTCGTCAAACCGAGGTGTGCCAGATCGCTCAGGGTGGCTTTCACTCCCCGCTCTTCCAACAGCTTCACTACACCCATCCGGCCGTTCCGCAGGGCAACCATCAACGCATCCTTGCCCAGGACCGGAAGCCGGGCTCCCTTGTCGAGCATGAGCTTGACCAGATCCACATCTCCCATCGCTGCTGCCAATTCAAATGGGATGGTCAGGGACACTGTTTCTAATCTTGCCCCGGAATAGCCCACAGGTTTCGCTTCGTTCACATCGGCACCGTGGCGAATAAGAATCCGCATTGTATCGGGATGAGCGCCGACCGCGGCAGCGATCAACGGAGTCCCCGAATAGCAGGTTCCCTTATTGACATCCGCGCCCTTTGAAAGCAAATATTCCACGACCTTGGCGTGACCGCAATCTGCAGCGGCAATCAGCGGTGTCAACCCACAATTCATCTTCTCGTCGACATCCGCTCCTTGAGCTATTAGTGATTTGATCTTTTGCAGGTCACTGCTCGCGGCTGCTTCGATAAGCGGCGGGAATTCGTCGTCGTCAAAATCGGACTGATGGAAACAACGGTAGTCCTCTAAGAGCCTTTCGATCTCCACACCATGGTTGTCTGTGGTTTGTGCCGAAGCTTCCGTCACAGGGCCGTTCTCTGACGGAGTACCTGTATTCGATACACGGGCTTGGTTCCCACTTGTCTCGTTGGCGTCGCGTTTCCCATCGGCAGACCGGCCATTTGAACGACCTTTCCCGAGTGCTTTGGCCCCGCCGCGGGTCAAGGACTCTCTATGCCCGTAGAGGAGATCCAACACTGGGCGGAGACGCGGCCCACGGGCATAATCCATGGCGGTTCGACCGGATATATTCTTGGCATCGACGTCTGCCCCCCGCTCCAGGAGGAGTTTCGCAGCCTGTACCTGACCGGCCCACGCTGCGGCCATCAAGGCTGTCTCGCCGGACCTGGACGTCGCATTGATATCGACACCTTGGTCCAAGAGCCACTTGATGAGACGCAGATCCCCAGTCCGGGCGGCATCCGAGAGCGGCCGGCTATGCCACCAATCTCGTAAACGGATATCCAGACCATGCTCGCCAAATCTATCAATCACTGCCCACGGCGGGCAATCCTCGTCCGCGGCGACGTCCGGAATCAGAGGATTCAATCCGAGACATAGGATGTCCGTTGTAAGCATAATGGCGGCAACCGTGACGATTCGATAGCGATGCATCAATCTTCGCTCCCTCCCTATCCTGAGCCGACCGAAGAGTTATTACCCGGAATCATACGGTATTTATATCTCACGACGCGGCAAGCGTCAATCTCCGCCGTCGGTATCTCGTTTCCGACCGCCGGCCCCGGCGGGTCTACCCCCTGCTTGTTGCTGAAATGGAAGACTTGCATGTGGTAACATGAGTCCCACAGAGGCGGTTAGAACCGCAACCAAATGGCGATTGCCGGCACCGGCGTCACCGACGACCGTGGGTTTCGCAAGTACCATCGTACTACGCAGGGGATCCGACCGTTGCTCCTGGTTCCCGGGCGCTGGGTGCAACCAAACCGAAATTCAGGAGCCAATTTCCGAAGAAATCTTCGCTGTAAGACAAGAAAACGAGGGTTAGTGGTACAGGATGGTAGAGGACCTCAAGAGCATGAACGACAAACAACCAAGAAAGAGGTTCACCCGGAAGAACTCGCTCTTGGGGTGCGCTACTATCGCACTTCTCCCGGCGGTGCTTATTGTCGGAATCGGTTTATGGCTGTCTTTGGGCCCTGGACATGTGGAGTTGTCCGCATATCACCCTTTCAGATCGCCGGAAGCGAAAGAGAGATACTTGGCACTCTACGACAAAAGGGCCATGAAGTGGCCGGTCGTTTCAGAGACCCGAATGGTCGACACTTCTTACGGAAAAACATTTGTACGTATGAGTGGACCAATCAATGCACCCCCGCTGGTGCTGTTACATGGCTTCGGCGGAAACTCGCTGCAGTGGATACCAAACATCAAGGCCTTGGCCGGAACTTACAGAACTTACGCGGTGGACAATATTTATGACAACGGCCGAAGCGTCTATACGAAAGCTATCGAGAGCCCCGACGACTATGTCAACTGGCTGAATGAGCTTTTCGATGCCCTTGAACTGGGTGACAATATCAATCTCATGGGCCTGTCTTATGGAGGTTGGATTACAGCCCAATACGCGCTTCGTTTTCCTACCCGACTCCGCAAAATAGTCTTGTTGGCACCGGCTTGTACGGTACTACCTTTGTCGTTCCAATGGATCTTCCGAGCAGTGCTTTGTGCGATCCCGCATCGGTACTTCACCAGGAGTTCCCTATACTGGTTACTGGAAGATCTGGCACAGAAGGATGAAGCGGGAAGAGAATTCGTGAAAGAACAAGCCGAGGAATCGTATCTGGCGCTACGAAGCTTCAAGACGAGACGCATGGTAAATCCAACCGTCTTGACCGATCAGGAATTGCAGAGCATCAAGGTTCCGGCCCTCCATCTGGTCGGCGAGAACAAAAAGATCTATTCCGTTCGGAAAGCAATCCAACGGCTTAAGGAAACGGCCCCTCAGATCAAGGCCGAGGTGATTCCTCACGCGGGTCATGACTTAACAATTGTGCAGGCTGAAATGGTGGACGGAAAGGTTATTGATTTCTTGAAACGACCATGAACCCGATAGCACATCGTGGTAAAGGGAATGTGCCCGACATGCGCTCAACAGAGACGGGCTGCGTTTTGGCTTGCAGGTTAGAGCAATTGTCATAGATCTTGTCCGAAATCTGTGTGTCTGTCGTTCCCAGGCAAATCCCCCCAGCCCCCTTTGTCAAAGGGGGAGTTAAGGGGGATTTCTCTTTTCAAAGCCTGGGAACGAGACTCGAAATATCGGTCATTTTTTCTGACACTTGCTATACTCCATCAAGAACGAACGGAGTGATCCAATTGGAATTCAGAGGCGGAAACGGAGAACAGATTCTAACCATTTGGTCCGTCAAAACAGATGGGAGTCCTTTCAGGGTTTGGCCCGATGGATGTCGTGACCTTATTGTCTATGCAAAGCCTACCGAGCGTCCCACAGCTTTCCTCACCGGACTGGACACAGGGCCTTATTGTGTTCAGGAACCTGCAGGTACTCTTTTCATCGGTGTTCGCCTCACACCCGGTTCGGTGGCGAAGTGGGAGTCGAAAGTGGAGGCCCGCCCATGTGAACGGCTTCAACTCGATCATCTCGGCCGGTTGACCGCCTCATGGCTGGAAGAGGTTTTTCGACATGCGGACCGCGTGCACGAGCTCCTGGCCGAAGCTGCAGAGAGTTGGTTTAGAACTGAGGAGTCCATGGTTCAGAGTTTTCTGAGAACGCTTGACCAGACCCCTGGGCGGATCCCTCCAATGGGTATGAGCTCACGCACATTGAGGAGGCACATCAGGGCATTGACCGGAGCATCGCCGCGGTTTTGGGTTGGATTGCACCGCGCTCGGATTGCCGGCAGTGCTTTGGTGCACGGTACTATGCCCATATCGGATATCGCATTGGCCGCGGGATATGCGGACCAGGCCCACCTGACCAGAGAGTTGCGGCGGTGGTTCGGAGTCACTCCCGCGGCCATGAGACGTGACGCTGCCCTGCACGGACGCCGCTTCACATGGCCGGATGCCTTCTCGACGCGAGAAGACTTGGCCGGTCTGTCTACTCAGTTCTGTTCAACGAAGTATTGCTTGAACTCGGCGGAAGGCTCAATATCGTGGTAGCAATAGACAACGACCCCGCATGGGTCGACGACACCGAATCCGCGATCGCCCCACGGATGATCTTCGAGTGGAATGAGGGGCTCCAGACCGTTTTGGATCAATTGGGCGTGCAAGGCATCCGCGTCGGCAACACGAAGATTGACCGTCGCTCCGCCGGCGAACGTAGGTGATCCCTCTCGCGGCTCCATGAGGCAAATTTCCGGCCCCTTGTCCTCTCCCGGGAAGCGAAGGACAACGTACCAGCCACAGTCAAAGACGGGTTTGGCAGCGAAATGCCGCTCGTAAAACCCGCGGGTCTCGGAGAGGTTGGAAGTAGTGAACGTTACAGTTGCGTCAGAGATGTTCATTGTCAATCCTCCTGATGGAATATAGCGTTTGACGATATTACTGTCGGAATGCTCAGTAAGCTGAATCCTGGCGATTCGGTTCGGGACAACGATGGGGGATGCTCGAAGGGGGAGATGGTCTCCCCCTTCGAATCCAGGCGCAGCGTGGCGCTCTTGACACCTGTCCGAAGCGTAGCCACGGAGGGACACTCCGCGACGGCCTCAACGGTTTGTCAATGCAATTTGCGACGACTTTCGAGAACTGCTGTCCGGGTTGAAATCGAGTGTGCGAGACATTCAGCTTCCTCGCCGTTGTATTCTGGACTCAAAGGAGCCTGGAGGTCTTGAAGATTTCGGCCAATTCTGGAGATTCTGCTTTTTCGGACAGGTCAAGGAGGACGTATTGGTTGTAGACTTCTTTCGTAAGGATTTTGCTTGATCGGCTTTCTTTCGAAACATCTTGACATCGCTCAGTTTAGCATCTAAACTTCAACGGTGAACACGAAGAGATAGGGGCCTTTCTGAAAATCTCCCAAGCGGAGAATACCAAAATTGGAACGGGCAAAGGTTATTCAACCGTCAAACATCAAGTGGGAGCCGCATCCACTTGTTGCCGGAATCGAAAGTGCATACTTGGTGTCCAAACGTGACGAGAATATGGACCTAACGTGTATGCTCGTTCATGTCCCGCCGGGAACCCGCGTGGACAAGCACACCCATGAATGTGACGAGATAATCTACGTCATTCAAGGACAGGCTATGATGCATATCGAAGGAATCGGCGAGGTCCCAATGTCTGCAGGTACCTTCCTGAGGATTCCGAAGGGCGTGGCGCATCACCCGTACGACATTGTGGATGACATCAGAGTCTACGACGTCTTCTACCCGTTTCTGGAATAAGTCTAAAAGCCTGCCTGCGTCGACCGGCACGCCGGGCCCATTTCACAGTCCGGCGTGCCTTCCGGATTCTTCGTGCAGTGAACCAGCCCACGTTCCGGAGTGTATTTTCAATTGATTCCCGGGTGATTATTGCGGTATGCAGTGTGGCGGCAATACTGTATCTTGTCCCTTTGATGCAATTTTGCAGGAAGGGACCGACTTCTGGCTCTATGCCGGACCAAACGAAGTGAGCCGGACCTATGACTATCTCAAGACAACCGGTCAAGTTCGCTGCCGTTGCGGGTTTATGCTATCACTGTATGCAGCGGGACACGAAAGGAACATCATGGATATCGCTACACTGACACGGTTTTTCATGTGGTGCTCAATCATTAACGGAGCAATCTTGATCCTCTGGATCACCATGTGCATGTCGGTCCCGGATATGGTGTACCGCACACAGAGTAGATGGTTTCCCATTCCCCGTGAGACGTTCGACGTGGTCATCTACTCGTTCCTCGGGTTGTTCAAGATCTTCTTTCTGGTTTTCAATGTCGTTCCGTATGTTGCTTTGCTGATCGTCGCATAACCAACACGATGCATTGACCTAAGACTTGTGCCTGAGACTAACCAAAGGGGTTATTGTGACATACGATTTCAAAGACGCTCAACTGTCGAAAAAACTCAAGCCGGCCACGGCAGAAACCTTACTCGGAGCCGTTGAATATGTCGAAATCGGCGACGGTCCGGCCGTGGTTGCCTTACACGGCGCCATGGGCGGGTACGACCAGAGTCCAATTCTTGCCCAAACCGTTGGCGATCCCGACTGTCGCTATGTCGCCGTGAGCCGCCCGGGATATCTGGGCACGCCGATCGGTTCCGGAAAGAGCCCCGAACGGCAGGCCGATCTCATTGCCGCGCTATTGGACACGATGGGTATAGAGCGAACAGGGGTCATGGCCGTCTCCGGCGGATGACCCTGCGCTGTGCATTTTGGTTTGAGACATCCAGCCCGATGCGAAGGGCTCGTGCTCGCATCGACTTGTGCCGACAAGGTTGACACCCCGATTCCGTTATCGTTCAAGATCATGAAATATTTCGCTCGCTGGACCTGGTTTGCCGACCGGTTCCGCAACAAAGCAGAAAAAGACTTAACAGCCGTGGCGAAACGTTCCATCCGGGACCCTGAAATTCTCTCCCGCACGATCAATGACGCCGAGACTTGGCCATTGTTTTCCACATTGCTGCTCAGCACTTTCGACAGAATGGGGCAGCGTATGGACGGGACTGAAAACGATATTGAGATTACCCGTACCACGACCTACCCCCTGGAGAATCTGAACGTGCCTGTCCTGATTGTCCATGGGACTCAAGACCCGCACCTGCCGTTTGACGTGCATGCCAAAATGTTCGAGTCTCGTGTGTCCCAGGCTGACGTCCCGGCGGTCGACGGAGGAGAGCACGTCGCGATCTTCACTCACCGAAACCAGGCCAGAGCCAAGGTAACTGAGTTCATGCAGCATCACTTCACGGCCTAGCATTCAAAGGGAACCATCTCGAAGGCACGCGTATTCTTCCCATGTTATGAGCACTCCGGCCGAAAAAATGGCAACATTTTACAATACGGGTCCTGCTTCATAGCTTACGCTCCTTTCGTGAGGCTCTGCTGGGCCTAACCCGACCATGAAAGGAGACGAAATGGAAACTCAAGAGATTGCCGCATGCATGGCGAACGGTTCCACGACATATGTGGACAGAGATGATGCAACCGGAGAGATTTCGTGGAATCCGCATCCCAAGTTCACAGGAGTGTCTATGAAGCACATGATCAAAGGCACCGATACGGACGGCATGCTCAGTTGCCATATGGTGAGAATCGATCCAAACGCAACCTTGGAAGATCATGTCCACGAGAACCAATGGGAGCTCCACGAAGTCATTGAAGGTGAGGGCACGTTTGTCTTGGAATCAAGAGAGACACCGTACTATCCGGGGCGCATGGGAATAGTCCCCAAAGGTACGAAACACAAAGTAATTGCAGGGGAAAGCGGTCTGGTGCTGCTCGCGAAGTTCTTCCCTGCTTTAGTGTAACAGGCATCATCCTGGGAGATACTGAGTAGATGAGGACAAGAAGTGGGCAGGCCGTTCGTTTCTTCAATCCCCCCGGCTTGCCGTATGTTCAAGCCGTTCATGGCATCAACGTGGCACATGAATTCCGCCGTCACGTACACGACGGATTCTGTATTGGTCTTGTTCAGTCAGGAGCTCGCGTCGTATGTCATGGCGGCACGTCGACCGTCATCCCGGAAAATGCTCTGTTTGTGATCAATCCTGGGGCGGTCCATGCGTGCGAACCCCTGCACAAAGAGCATAGTTACCTCATCGTCTGTGTCGAAGCGGCCCGCATGAAGGCCCTCGCCTCGCAGATATCGGAGACGGCTTGCGCTGTCCCGTATTGTAAGAACATTCTGATACACGATGGAGAGCTTGGTTCAAGAATCCGGCGCTTCTTTTCACTCATCGAGAATGGAAGCTCCGAGCTGGAGTGGGAATCGGTCTTGCTCTCCGTGCTCTCCAAGCTCATTCTGAACTACGGCGATGAACCGCCGGTTACCCGCGACGTTGGGCCCCACGAGAGAGCTATTACCAGGGTCTGCGAATTCATCGAAGCGCATTATGCACAAGATTTGTCGCTGAAGGAGTTATCAAGCACGGCCTGCTTAAGCCCGTTCTATTTTCAACGGCTGTTTGTTCGGCACACGGGCGTTTCGCCTCATGACTATCTCGTTCAGCGGAGAATCAAGAAGGCCCGGGAACTTCTCCTGCAAGGGCACGGCATAGCCGCCGTCGCCGCGGACACGGGATTTGTCGATCAGAGCCACTTCACTCGCTCGTTCAAACGAGTCACCGGGATTACGCCGGGCCGCTATATCTCATCCATGCTTGGAGACTTGTCCCCCGACGACACACCTTGAGCCGGAATCTCGTGACGTTGGGCATCGTCCAGAGGAATTATGCATACCTGGTTCCTTTCGTTGAATCCAAGGAGGAAGTGTTTCTCAAAACAATCATTCCCAGCCGTAAGGCTACCGGGAAGTACCTCAAAGGGAGGCTGAAATGAGCGGATTGGACCAGGACGAGAGAGAAATTCTCGAGTCATATGAACGGGATGAATGGCAATCAGTCTCCGATTTGAAATCCGAGTCGCAGCGCTATGGGGAGTACGCGGCCGCGACCTTTAGGAAGGATCGGCGGATAAATATCCGCATATCGGAGAAGGACTTGACGGCAATCCAAAAGAGGGCTCTGGAGGAAGGCATCCCCTACCAGACCCTGATTTCGAGTATCCTCCACAAGTACGTTTCAGGCCGTCTGGCTGAGAAGACCCGTTGATTTGCCGTTTGGAGCGGCAGCATGGCTGGAATGGTCATATCCGTCCACGTTCATTCTGAACTACCGGCATGAGCCGCCGTCGCCGCGGACACGGGATTTGTCGATCAGAGCCGTTTCACTCGATCGTTCAAACGAGTCACCGGGATCACGCCGGGCCGCTATATCTCTTCCGTGCTTGGAGACTTGTTGCCGAACCTCAAACCTTGATCCGGAATCTTGAGGTTGGGCTCCGTCTAGAGTTTCATGTTCATGTCGGAGTGAGGACATATTCGGCTTTGCGGAAATCGTTTTCCGCCTTCTCCACCCAGCGCGGAACTTCAACGGCAATCTCAGGCGGCGTGCTCATAGATCACCTTACCTTCTCGGTCGACCTGTCGGACGATCGATCCGGCAATATTTCTCTGTCGTTCGTATTGCTCCGGGGTGAGCACGATGAAGTCCATGGGGATGTTTCGGTCGGCGAGCAGCATATCGATTTCGTTGGCCTTCTGTCGCGTGGAGCCTTCAACTTCCATTACGATCAAAAGATCGAGATCACTGTCCGGGCCGGGTCGCCCGCCCGCATAAGACCCAAAAAGGATGATGCGTCGGGGCTGAAATTTGCGAACTATCCGGCCTTTCACATCTTCGAGGACTTCCTTCATTTCACCGGCCATAGACCACCTCCCGCACCAATCCCTATCACTGTAGACCACACACCTATCTCACGTAATATACCAGTCGGAAAGCCATTGTCAAAGGGCGGCTGGACCCGAAGCCAAAGTTCGCAGTTGCCGGGTCGGCTCGGAGGGACATCGAAGGCCATATAACATCGTGCAACAATTGCATATCAATACCGACACGGTGCAAGGATTGTGTAACAATCCCTTGGCCGGAAGACAAAAAGTCGAACTACGTTAATAAAGGGGTTGTCGCTCTATTGTGCCGATTTAATAGAATGTAACCAAGCCTCTTTCCACGGGTTGAAATCCCACGGGACGCGGGACTACTCAGGGTGTGCCCCTTCGGGGCACCGGCCAGCCGGCATCTCCAATCGGTTCGCCTATCGTTAGCCGATTCGCACGGTTGCCGGTAAAGAGACATGGGACGTGCTCAGCACTTTCGACAAATGGGTCAGCGCATGGACGGGACTGAAAACGATATTGGGATTACCCGTACCACCACCTATCCTCCGGAGAATCCGAGGTGCCCGTTCTGGTTGTCCATGGTACCGAAGACCCGCACCTGCCGTTTGACGTGCAAGCGAAGGTGTTCGAGGCTCGTGTGCCGCATGCCGAGTTCCCGGCTGTTCAGGGAGGCGAGCACGTCGCGATTTTCACGCAACGAAGGTCGGTCAGAGCAAAGGTAACCGAGTTCATGCAACGGCATTTCACGACTTAGTGCTCCGTGGCGTAAATACGATCGCACAACCTGCGCCGGGGAGACGGCTCAGGTTATGCGACCGTATGTGCGAAACCGTCTACTTAGGACCTGAGCAGGCATTCTTTGGGTATTCTCACGGCCGAAAGGTCTCCGCTCATGATGGCGCTTGCCTTTCCCTTTGCCTGCGATAGCACACTGCTCGAGAAGAATTCCGCGGAAGCCGTTTTCCCGCGATAGAAAGCCGCCTCCTTATTGGCAATCATGAGCTCGAGTTTCTCCTCCGTCGTATTGGCGCCCGCCTTGTCGTACATGTCCCGGAGTTTTCGATCCGCGATCTCGGCCTGCCACAGCATCATGTGTCCAACCGCCACATCTCCGAAGAGTTCCAGAAACGGGGCGGCCTGCAGGATCGGGATCATCTTTTCTCCGGATGCGGCTTGTCCGGCAAAGTATTCTACCGTTTTCACCAAATGAGACTTTGCTTCATCAAACGCATCGACGATCCCTTGAAGCCGCTGGTTCTGACGCGATCTTGCGGCCGTTTCTCCGACAACGGCCATGAATTCCCTGAAAAGTGCTCCCTGGTTCATCCGAAGTTTGCGACCTACGAGATCAAGCGCTTGAATACCGTTCGTCCCCTCATATATGGAGGTGATCTTAATATCTCTCAAGAATTGCTCTATGGGATATTCTTTGCAATATCCATAGCCTCCATGAATCTGCATGGCCAGTTCAGTGACCTTGAACCCCGCGTCGGAACACCAGGCTTTGCACACCGGAGTCAGGATCTCGATCAGTCCTTTGTATTTGGACGCGTCGCTTTCGTCTTGCGCGACAATTGCGAGATCCTCACAATGAGCAACATAGTAGAGCAAGCCGCGCATACCCTCGGTAACGCTTTTCATCCACATGAGCATGCGACGCACGTCCGGATGTTCGATTATCGGTGCCTTCGGCGCCGCGGGATCCTTCATTGCCGTGATGTGAGACCCCTGAAGCCTGGTCTCCGCGTACCGCACGGAATGCATATAGGCGGCTCCGGCCAGGGCCAGACCTTGTAGCGCTACCGCCATCCTGGATTCGTTCATCATTTGAAACATGATGGACATGCCCTCGTTTTCTTGGCCGATGAGGTACCCGATGCAGTTGTCTTTTTCCCCGAAATTCAGCGCACACGTGGGTGACCCGCTCAAGCCCATCTTCTTCTCCACTGCCGTGGCGGTCACGTCGTTGTCCACAAAGGATCCGTTTTCCGGCCTCCTTTTCGGAACAATGAAGATGCTTATGCCCCGGGTCCCCGGAGGAGCCCCTTTTACCCGTGCCAGAACCAAGTGTACGATATTTTCCGTGAGGTCATGGTCACCGAAGGAAATGAATATCTTCCCGCCTACGATGGAATATGTTCCATCCGGTTTCTTCGTCGCCCTGGTCCGTACGGCTCCCACGTCGCTTCCGGCTTGCGGTTCGGTCAAGCACATGGTACCTCCCCACTCGCCGGCGTACATTTTCTTCATATACACTGCCTGCTGTTCCTCGGAGCCGTATATCTGAATCACGCGGGCAGCGGCGACAGTGAGACCGTATATGCCCAGGAATCCGAGGTTTGCCGCGGAGAACATCTCTGTAGCCGCTGCGCCCATTGAGGCGGGGAATCCCTGGCCGTCGCATTCCGGATCTACCGAAAGGCCGAACCAACCTCCATCACGATAGTGCCGGAATACTTGATGAAACGATTCCGGGACCCGGACCCGGCCCGCCTCGAGCCGCACGCCTGTTCTGTCTCCGTCTGCATTGACGGCCCACAGTTGATTCTCGGCAAGTTCCTGTGCCGTATCAAGCATCATGTCGAACGTTTCACGGGAAAAATCCGAATATTTGTCCGAACGGCAGAGATCTTCTACACCTAATAGTTCATAGAGCACAAACCTTGCGTCGCGCTCATCGACCAAGAGATTTGACATGTACGTTTCTCCTTCCGCAAGCTGACTGTACTACTAAGTGCTCCGCGGCGTGAATTCGGTCGCATAACCTGAGTCGACGGGCAAGATGCCCGTCCCACTGGACCCTACCACGACCGGGGATGATTGCCGCCTTCGATGCACGGCAGTTCAGCTTCCGTAAAACGTCCTTCCCGAATCAGCCATGTCTTTGAGCAGCTTAGCGGGCTTGAATCTTGACCCGTAGCGCTCCTCCAACTCGACCAATGTGTTGTACACGTTTGCAGGGCCACACTTGTCGGCGTACCGCAATATCCCGCCCTTGTAGGACGGGAACCCCGTACCGTATATCATGGCCAAATCCATGTCCTGCGGTCGGTCGCAGATACCCTCCTCGATCATCAGGGCAGCCTCATTGATTCCCAAGGCAAGCATGGCGTCGACTATTTCTTGGTCGGATACCCGCTTCACGGAGGCTCCGTTGTCGACCAGATATTTCTGCACGACATCCACGACCTTCTTGTTCGGAACGGGCCGCGCTCCGCTGTAATCCATGTATCCGCTTCCGGTTTTTCTCCCGTAGCAGCCCGTCCGGTAGATAAGATCCAGGAGGGGGTGAAGCTTGTATCTGTCGCCGAGTCTCTGCTCAAAGGTTTTGCGCACGTGGTGACCGATATCGATTCCGGTCAGGTCGTCCAGTTCCGCGGGACCCATGGGCATTCCGAAATCCTTGATAGCCGTTTCGATTTGATCGATGTCCACCCCGTCGGCCACCAGGTACGGGAACGCCGCAAGCAGGCCTATGAGTTGCCTGGTCACGTAGAATCCGGGCCCGTCGTTGACCACGATGGGTGTCTTCCGGATCGATCGCGCAAAAGCCACCGCGCCGGCCAATGTTCGGTCTGAAGTCTCAGCCGCGCAAATGATTTCCAGAAGCTGCATGCGATGAGCCGGATTGAAGAAATGCAGACCGATCATACGACCGGGATAACGAAGCACCGATGCCATCTCGGTGATGGGCAGAGCCGAAGTGTTGGTGGCAAAAACGGTCTCCGGCGAGCAGATTGTTTCGAGCCGTTCCCATAAGTCCTGCTTGATCTTCATCTCTTCCGGTACCGCCTCAATCACCAGGTCAACATCCTTCAGGTCTTCCACGGAAGTAGTTGCGGTGAGACGCTCCGTCATGAGCTTCTTCAGATCCTGTTCGGTCATCTTCTTCCGCTTGATTGCAAAAGCGAAAGTCTTGCGGACCGCGTCCAACCCCTTTTCAAGGGCCTGGTCGTTGATATCCCACAGCATGGTATCGAAACCGCCGTTGATCAACAGGTGCACAATGCCTGAACCCATAACTCCGCCGCCCAGCATACCCGCCTTCTTGATAGGGGTCGGCTCGATTCCCTTGATTCTCGGAAGCTTGCCGGCGGCCCGGGTGTTGATAAAGACTCCGATCAAGTTCTTGGCTTCGTGGGAAACGGCACATTCACTGAACAGTTCCGCATCTCGACGGACGTCGGCCTCAAATTCGTCGGTGAGGCCTTTCTCGACTGCCTCCAACGCCTTGAAGGGAGCTACAACACCTTTGAACTTCATTGCATTTTTTGTTTTGAAGTCTTCAATCAGGGTCTTCTTTTCCTCGTCGCCGGGTAAGCGATCCTTGCGCTTCCCGGTCATACGCTTCGTCCGGTCCGGTTCACCCGAAATGAAGCGCCGGGCCGCTTCCAAACAAGCCTCCAGAAGCCCCTGCGAGTCGGCCGGTTCGTCCACGAGTCCCATCGACAAGGCCTCTTCCGCCGGTATGGACAGCCCGGTGGTGATCATCCTCAGGGCATCGGGCAGGCCTATCAGGCGGGGTAGGCGCTGGATGCCGCCCGCCCCCGGGATGACGCCGATCCGGACCTCCGGCAGTCCCAATTGGGCGCCTTTGGTCGCAACACGGTAATGGCACGCCAGAGCCAATTCGAGACCGCCTCCCAGGCAATTTCCGTTTATGCCCGCAATAACCGGTTTCGGCCCGGACTCAATACTATTGAATAATTCGGTTGCGCCCCAAGCCAACCGGAAGACTTCCTCCGTACCTTTCGCGGCCTGAAACTCCGTGATGTCCGCACCGGCAACAAAATTCTTGCCCGTGCCGGTCAGGATTATCGCCTTGATCTTCGTGTCGGCAAAACATTCGGCAACCGCCCGGGTAAGATCACTACTCAATCGGGGAGACATGTGGTTAACCGGAGGGTTGTCCATTGTGAGCACAGCCGTGCCGTCCTCAACGGCCATTCTTATACTCTCGTATTCTGCCTGCATGGCAGTTAACTCCCTTTCCAGATAGGCGAATGCGCGGTTACGGCAACGCATCGGGGTACGCAAGTCGATCCGACATGCCGTACGCCGCAATATTGTCGCGTCGCTCCGCTCCGGCCAACGTCACATCCGGGCATTGTCATTACGCCGGGCGGACGTTATCCGGATTACTCGATCTCAGTGCGCTGCAATTCGCGGCCGTAAGAGCGCAATCGCTCATTCAGGTTCGTGTGTTCTCGCTTCGGTTAAGCCTTTTCTATCATGATTGCCTGGCCGTGGCCGCCGCCGCCGCACAGAGCAGCCAGACCGAGCTTCAAATCGCGCTTTTCCATTTCGTGGATCAGGCTGACTACGATACGGCATCCGGTATCCCCTATGGGGTGGCCAAGGGCTATGCCGCTTCCGTTCACGTTGACGATCTCCCTGTTCAGACCCAGCTCACGCTCCACAGCCACTGAAGGCGCTGCAAAGGCTTCATTGATCTCAAAGAGCTCGATATCTTCCAGCGAGCGACCCGTTTGCTGCAGAAGCTTCCGGATGGCCGGAATGGGTCCGATCCCCATAATTCGGGGATCCACCCCTGCCGAGGTCGAGCCTACAATCCGCCACTTACGTTTCATGTCCAGTTGGTCGGCCAATTCCCGGGAAACCACCAGGACGGCCGAGGCGCCGTCGTTTATTCCTGAGGAATTGCCGGCGGTCACCGTACCGTCGGTCTGGAACGCGGGAGGGAGCTTGGACAATGCCTCACGGAAGGTGTCCGGCCGGGGATGCTCGTCGGTGTCGACGATAATGTCTTTCTTTCCTCTCTTCCCCGGAATCACCACGGGAACGATTTCATCCTTGAATTTTCCTTCCTCCAGTGCTTTCTTAGCCCGCATCTGGGAAGTGTAGGCGAAATCGTCCTGATCCTCCCTTGAGATATGGTATTGTTCGGCCACGTTTTCTGCGGTCATCCCCATGATGAGGCCCGAGTACTGATCGAACAGACCATCCCATATGCCGTCGGACAACTCCTGGTGGCGGAGTCGCAATCCCCACCGAGCATTTTTTATTGAATAGGAGACGTTGCTCATGCTCTCCCCTCCGCCGGCGAGGACGGCTTCGCCTTCCCCCAGCCGAATCCTCATTGAGGCGATGCGGATGGCTTCCATCGACGAACAGCATGCCCGGCCTACGTGCACAGCGGAGACGAAATCGGGTATCCCGGCCTTCAAGGCCGCACATCGGGCCAGACCGTTCTCGTCGCTTCTCGTCATGACCACGCCCCAGTAGACGTCGTCCAGTTTCTCCTTGGGAAAGCTCACCCTTTCACAGACCTCGGCCATTACCGTAGAGGCGAGGTGCTCGTGCAGAGCGGCTCTCAGTGATCCGCCGAAGGAACCGATAGGCGTCCTGACCGCGGAAACAATGATCGGGTCCGTTTTTTCCATTTCTTGTATTTCTCCCTAATTCTTTATAATTTCAGTTACAACCGTTCATGCCGCAATCTTTCGGGAGCCGGCCGAGGACTTTCATGATTCGTTGCGGCTTGTGAGCAGCCCCGGCCGTGAATATTCATGCGCGCTCCGACGACCAACGGGGCGGAAATTCCGGGAGATCCCCGTAGGCCGGATGGCTGTTTGAATCCCGGATTCCGGCCGCTCTTAGGGCGGCCGCCTTGTAGCGGTCAAAATCAGCCAGCGACAGTATGGAAAGCTTCTGAGCCTCCAAGGATCCTTCGGCATGAATAGTCAAGACGTCCTCATAGGAGGAGGTCAGATCCCTGACGAGCTTGACCATACGAAGCCTGTTCTCCGTAGGTATACCCGCCTTTCCGCCAAGGTACTTTTCGAGCAAAGGCCGCGTTTCGGGATTGAAGAAGTCTTTTGAAGACGGACAGGTCGCCACAATGCCTCCGGCAATATCCTGTATATATTTCGTGGCCTGGTGCCAGTTATCGGCGAAATGGAACTTGCAGATATTGGCGATCAAAGGATTCGGGTACACGAGATCCGAGTCCTTCTCCTCTACGCACTCTTCCGCAGCCGCCCGTCCAAGGGCATCCACGGCCTCGGTATACATGGCAAGCCAGGCCAATTTGTCCCTCACATGGGGCGCCTTCTCGACGCCGTTGTACTCGGCCATGAGTGCGGCGGCTCCGGTGAATAGCTCAAGCTCCATGGCCTTGTACGTCTCGGCACTCAGGCGATGGAAATTGGCAAACATGTAGGCCACTTGTCCGGCGAATTCCCATTCGCCCTTCATGAAGAGGCGCTCATTGGGAATGAATACGTCGTCAAAGACAATCGTGGCGTCGTTGATAAAGATGCTTCCGGAAATCGGGTGATCAAAGAGACTCACCCCTTCGCCGACCTCCGGTTCGGCGGAGATGATGGTTATACCCTTGGCGTTGAGCGGAATCCCGAAGGCGACTGCGTAGGCCTTGTCGTCCCCTCGCATGGCTCGGCACGGGGCGACGAGGATTTCGTTGCAGAGAGGCGCCTGACTGATGTGGGTTTTTGCCCCACGGACGATAACGCCGTCTTGGCGCTCTTCCACGATCCGCACGTAGAAGTCTCCGTGTTGTTCCTGCTGAGCCGGGCGGAGACTTCTGTCGCCCTTCACATCGGTCAATCCCATGGCGAAAGAGAGATCGTTCTTTTGCAGGTGCTTACGGTAGGCTTCCACGTTTTGTGCGTAGTGTGTCCCGTGCTTCTTGTCTATTCGAGGGCTTACCACGGTTACCGCATTCAACCCGTCCTTGGCCACGAATTTGGCCCCCGGGGGCTTTCCGAAGCAAACTCTGGCCCAAAGCTTCACCATTTCGCGAAGCCGTAGAAGATCGTCCCTCGTCCTTTGCGGCATCAGCGCAAAGGCGACTCTTTCTCCATCTTCGTCCTTTTCCGTCAGAAGATCCCTGTATCAGGAATCCTGACTCAAGACATAATCCATTGCCATCCAGTCTCGGCAGATCTGCAGAATCGGATGAACGGTAACGTCCGGGACTCTTTCGCCGTTGCAGTAAACCACTCTGCCGTCCCTGAGACTTGCCATATATTCTTGAGGGGTCTTCAGTGCCATGTCGTATCTCCTTTCAGTTCCGATGACAACACAACCGCCCGGTCCTGTTTGTGCGAGTCGGACTCGGACTTCATTTCATCACAAGCCGTGCCATAGACACAGTTCCTCATCGGTCGCCACGGTCCCCGTGACTCCCGAGGCATCCTGACCTGCCAGAAAAACCGCGCACTTGACCATCTTCTCGGCGGAAACCCATCCTTTGCGGTCTTCCTCATGCGTCCAGAATCGCATACCTTCGGTATCCACGGGTTCTGCCGGTTTCAGGCAATTTGCCGCCACATTGTATTTTCCCGCTTCCGAAGCAAGGCTCCAGGTGAAGCGATCCAGACCGGCCTTTGAAGCCGCATAGGCTGCGCCGGTTGCAACGGCACCCAGGTCTCGCTCATTGGCCGCAAGAGAAGATATGTTTATGATGCTTCCGGATCTTTGATTCATCATAAACGGCAACACCGCTTTCGCGCAAAGAAACGCCCCGGTAAGATTGACCTTGAGCACGGTTTCCCACCGTTTGAGAGGGATTTCCACAATGGGATCCAAGAACGCTACGCCGGCGTTATTGACCAGGATGTCTATGCGTCCAAAAGTGGATTCCGCGGTCTCGACCATCTCGGTTACGCTCGCTTCATCAGTTACGTCACATTGTACGGGAAGCGCCTTGCCGCCGAATTCCTCAATCGCTTTGGACGTTTCGTGAATGGTCCCCGGGAGTCCGCCGGCTATTTGGGTTACAGTCCGGGCACACACTACGACAGCCGCGCCCACTCGCGCCAATCCTATGGCTACGGCCTTCCCAATACCTCGGCCAGCTCCTGTTACTATAGCCGTTTTCCGGTTAAGCCTCATGTGCCTCTCCTGCTGGACCGACCGCCCGGTCCATAGCCTGTTTCAAGATCTCGCTTGTTTCTCCGGTCGGTCATACTTCCGTTACTCCTCCATGATGTGATACGGCAAGTACGTGGGAATCTATTCAACCGTCGGAAAAAACGCCTGCCGTCAAAAAAGTGGGAAGGAATGAAACAGTGTTTGCGAAATGAACTCCGGGAGGCTCATCCACCGCGTATTTTGCCATGAGCAGCATGCCGGGAGCCGGGACGTGGAACGAAACCGAGGAATTCTCCGACGGTTGAGGGTTTCGCCCAACGCGATGGTCGACGGACGATCAAGTACTGCTTCCCGGAGACACTCGTACCAGTCCCATGATCTGCCGAACGCCACACTTCTCCGGTCCGGAGAAGTATCCATTATCGACACGAATCCCGCAGCCGACGCATTGTGCCTCGTCCGGTATCATGTTGTTCCGGCTTCGGCACCGCCCCACGCCGACAAACGACTTCGTGGGACGGCACAACGGCATCTTCACATGCCTGAGAAATCCTTCAGTTTCTTTTCCCAGAATTCTTTCTCCTTTTCCCTCCAGTTCGTACCGACGAACCGCTTGTCGTAGAACCCCCCCAAACGTTCAAACCACCTACGCCACGGGTTCTTCCTCTTCCCCTCCGCTTCCAGCACGTCCGAAAGAAATGCTTCGATGTCGCCAATGAGTTCCTTGGGCGCAAAATAGGCTGCGCCGTCACGGGCGGCCTTTTGAAGGCTTTCTTCGGTTAATGCGTGGGCGGTGAGCATGAGGGCGGGGATGCCTCTCTCTCTAGCTATTTCCAACAAGTCCCATCCATGCACCCCCATGATGTCCAGCACTGCGCAGTCGTAGTCAACGGTCTCCAACAGTCTCTTGCCGTCGTCAAAGTTGGTTGCAGTGTCGATCTTGGAGTTTTCCAGCATTTCGATCAGCATATCCAAAACATCGGGCTCGTCGTCGACAACAAGTATCTTCTTGCCTTCGAGAATCTTTTTCGTGCCCATTTAGTCAATCTCCTTACCGGCCTAATTTGAGATCGCGATCGATCGCATCTTTTCCACGACACTGAGGTCCGATATCGGCGTCCCCAAGTGCGGGTTCATGTGCGGCCCTTCAGAGTAACGTTTCCATCCCTCCGTACCTTCGCAGTGATCATCCTCCAAGAAGCATTCTCGGAAGCCAAAGAGCCAGCTCCGGAAAGAGGATACAAATTATCAGACAAACCGCCTGAAGTACCACATACGGTACTGTCGAGCGGATGACGTCACCCATCGATACGTCTGCCGGAACGATGGACTTCATATAAAACAGGTTGAAACCGAACGGCGGAGTCAGGTACGCCATCTCCATATTTACGATGAAAAGAAGACCGAACCAGACGGGATCAAAACCAAGATGTTTGATGACGGGTACGAACACAGGAGTGCAAATCATAATGATTCCGCCGGGGTCCATGAGCATTCCGAGGACAAAGACCGCACATTGCATCGCGAGGAGGACGACATACGGCGACACGGGAATGGTTCCCATGACCTCCTTAATGAAATCCACCGCGCCCACCGAGGTATAGAGGGCAGTAAAGGCCGTGCCTCCCATAATGATCCACACGATCATGGAACTCAGTTTCAAAGTACTGTAGCAGGACTCCTTGATGATGCTCCAATTCAGCTTCCCGGCGATCGCTGCGCATGCGAAAGCCCCTATGGCACCGACTGCGGCCGCCTCCGAGGGGGTTGCAATTCCACCGAAAATAGAACCGAGGACCGCAGCAATGAGGATTATTGGAGCGATGACTCCCTTCAGTGACCCCGCCTTTTCCCGCCACGTGGGCCTCGCTTCTACGGGAAGAGCGGGCGCCATGTCGGGCTGCAGATAGCATCTCACCAGGATGTACGCAATGAAGAGACCGCCGAGCAGCATTCCCGGAAACACCCCGCTGGCAAAGAGTGCGCCTATTGATTCGCCGGCAAACAAGCCATACAGTATCATAGGGACACTGGGCGGAATAAGAATTCCCAACGCGCCTCCCCCCGAAATGCACCCGATGGCCACCTCTTTCCTGTAGCCCCTCTCCATCATCGAGGGAAGCGCGATAAGGCCCATGGTCACGGTGGCCGCCCCGCTAATCCCGCACATTGCGGAAAAGATCATGCAGATGATCACCGTGCCGACGGCCAGGCCGCCCCTGACCGATCCAAGGAATTTGTACATTGTGTCATAGAGTTCGACGGCGATGCCGGAGCGCTCCAATACGCTTCCCATGAGGACGAAGAGCGGGATGGAGGCGATTATGAAATTGTGCATGACGCCGTAGGTATTGGCCGCTATCATCATCAGGGCTTGGGGGCCCAGCAGCAGGTAGGTGAAGAGGACGGTTGTCCCCCCCAAAACCATAACGAGAGGCGCTCCGCTCAGGAGACCAATGATAAGTGCCAGAAAAAGCAGGGCCGTGATTGTTCCGATATCCATTAGCGTCCCGCCTCGCTCTTGCCGCCAAAAATAATGATGAAGTCACGCACTAGTTTTGCCAGCGATTGGAGAAGAAAGAGAAATGCACCGATAGGGAGCATAAGCCTGAAAGGGTATATGGGAGGCGCCCATTGGGTCGAGTCGTGTTCGAGTCTGATAAGCGATTTCCAGGCCCTCTCGCCGCCGAACCATATGAGCACGACCAAGAAAGGGAGGGTTAGAGCGAAACAGGTAACAACGTCCAGAATCGCCCTGGTCCTCTCCGAGAGCCGACCATACGCAATATCCATCGCGATATGGCCGTTGTACCGCAAGGTATAGGCGCCGCTGATTATCATGGCCGTGCCGAACAGCATGACGGAAAACTCATGCACCCAGATGGTGGGATCGTCCAATCCGTATCGCATGACGACCTCATAACCTATCACGAAAGCCAAACCCAGAATGCCGAAGCTCACGGCCTTGCCCGTCCATTCACTTAGTGCGTCTATCCACCTCAGTATTTTCCGTGTCCCCTCCAATGAGGCCTCCTTTCAGAGTGTGGTTGCACGCGTTTTTTCGTAACGGTCTCGTAAAACCCTCTTAAGTACTTTTCCTGTGGAGTTCTTGGGCAGTTCGCCCACGAAATCCACCGATGTCGGTTTCTTGTAGCTTGCAAGATTCCGTTTGCACGCGTCTATAATGTCGTCTGCAGAGAGCGTTTTACCTTCCTTCAGGACAACTACGGCCTTCACCGTCTCCCCCCACCGGTCATCCGGGACTCCTATCACCGCGGTCTCGGAAACCTGGGGAAGCGTAGAGATAACGGTTTCTATTTCGGCAGGATAGATGTTCTCGCCGCCCGATATGATTACGTCTTTCTTCCGGTCCAGAATGGTCAGAAAACGCATGTCATCCAGAATCCCTACGTCGCCCGTGTGGTACCACCCGTCGACAAGCGCTTTCTGCGTCTCTTCGAACTTCCCCCAATAGCCCCGTAGAACGCTCCCTCCTCTGACGAGGATCTCTCCGGGCCGGCCGGGAGCAGTGTCATTACCCCGTTCATCGACCGTGCGAACCATGAAGTCCACAATCTCTCTTCCGCAGGTGTGGATATACTTGTGCTCACCATTGGGTTCCGTCGTCATATGATGATTTTTGTCTAGCACTGTGGTCAGACCCGTTTCCGTCGAGCCGTAGACTTGCAGCAAAACCGGGCCCAAGGATTTCAGTGCCCGTAAGAGAAGTTTTCTCGGCGTGGGAGAGCCGCCGTATGTGACCGTGGAAAGCGACGAGAGGTCGTACCCGGCAAAATCGGGAAAATCAAGCAGCGCTTTTAATGTTGCGGGGACAAGAAAGATATTTGAAACCCTTTCACGCTGAATGGTTTCCAATACAGTGTTCGGATCGAATTGCGGAAGAATCAGGCATGTGCAACCTCTGTACAGAATGGCAAGTAGGATGTGGAGAGGTGCAACATGGAATAGGGGGCCCACGCCGAGGAACGTGTTCTCCGGAACGATGTGTTGTTCTATGATATTTCCCCTGATCGCGGCGAGCATATTGTAGTGGGACAGAACAGCGCCCTTCGGGAACCCCGTGGTGCCCGACGTATAAAGAATCGCGGCAGGGTCTTCCGCGTCAGGCTGAAGCGTCGACCCTCCGGCGGGACCGGAGAGAAGTTCTTCATATCCCACGTCCTCCTCTCTCGAGCCGGACAGAGAGATGAAATGCTTCAGAGAGGAAACTTCACCTCGGAGTTCATCTACGATATTGCCGTAGGGGGCTGCATAGATCAGTGCCTTGCAGGAAGAATCGTTCAATATGAATTGCAGTTCCTTTGCAGCGAGACGGAAATTCAGGGGGACTGCAACCATCCCGCCCATTGACACGCCGATGTGAAATTCCACAAAGGCGACACTGTTCGCGCCCAAAAGGCTATTCGATCCCCCTTCTTGAGGCCCAGCGATCTCAGACCTCGGCCGAGCGCCGAGACCCTTTCGAGCAAGCGCCTGTAAGTGACCTCTTGGCCCATACAAGAAACGGCCGTCTTTCGTGAGTAAACTTCGGCATTCCTCTCAACCAACTCCACGCGTACACCGAAACCTCCTGATTGGCGGGGGGGGGGGGGGCAATGCCGGTGACTTAGGCCAAGGCAGTTGATTTTTCATGATTAATCCATCCGAATATAGAGTGAATTATGTTGACGCGGAGCGTTCTCCGCGCGATAAAGTATTTCATAACAATCTGTTGGGAGGTTTTTATCATGGCACAGTTTATGCAAGCCGAAAGTGAGCAGCTGCGCAAAGATTTCTTGACCTTATCCCCTCACAAATCGACCCGTGCAAGAAGCGTTCGCCCAAGGATTTTACCCGAAACAGAAAACTACCTTTTCCAAAGCTTATCACCTTTCTACTCTCCATGGTTGCCGGCGGAAAGGGCAAAGGAGTGGACGTGAAATCGGGTGAATTCTTTCGTACTGCCAAGAGAAGTGGCCTTTGGCCTGAAGCCGAAGCCGTACACCACAGTGCGTTCACCAGGGCGCGCAAGAAAGTCTCCTGGCATGTACTTCGGGATATATTGAAGGATGCCGTACTCCTGGCCTACGAGGTATGGCCTCAGGACGCGCGCTTTACTTGGCACGGTATGTCGGTGTTCGCCTTTGATGGGTCCAAATACACTCTTCCTGCAACGAAGGAGATCCGAAACGCCTTTGACCCCAACAGTGGCCTCCAATACCCTGGAAAGGGACACTATCCCCAGTGTCTGGTTACCACCGCGTACGATGTCTTCCGACGAATTGCCATCGCACGACCGTTCCCAGCAATTCTTCCGAACGCGATGACAGTGTTCGCGCCCCTGAAAGGCTATTGCTCTTCCCCGGGCTACGAATTCTTGAGGCTGATGAGAAGATTCAGAGGCCATCTTCGTTTTTCGATGTCCTCGGCTCAATGAGCCCGCCGTACAGGCGTGCATTGAGACTGGAAAAGAAGAAGACGAGATATGTATTGATCCGAGCAAGCAATTACCTGAGCAAGATTCCGAAGAAACAGAGAAAAGGCCTCAAGGCTCTGAAACTCAGGGTCAATTCGAAGACTCGTCAGTCCTGATGGAACCGTCTTTCGTGCTGCTCACCAAAGGCTTTATGATACCGAGCAATTCCCGGCGCAGGAGATTACTCTCCTCTATTTCAGACGCTGGGAAGTCGAAAGCTACTACCGAGACGAAAAAATAGTCCTGGAAATCGAGAAATTTCATGGCAAATCCTACAATAGTACATGCTTCAGGAACTCTTCGCAGCCATGATCATGTCGGTCATCTCCAGAACCCTTATGGTACTCTCCCAGATACTCGCCGGTGACCCGCGGGAGCCGCAGTTCAAGAATTCCATTATGACACTTGCCGCAGACGCAGCAATCCTGGCCGCCGAGGGGATAAGCCGTAAGAGCTGTCACCGTCTTCCAGGAAATACTCGAAGAAATTCGTCGAGTCATATACTACCGTCCCAAGACGCCCAGACCCTCTCAACCGAGAGTCACCAAAAGGAGCAATAACAAATGGACATTAGCAAAGGTCAAGAAGGTGATAGCTGCCTAAGTCACCGGCATTGGGGGGGGGGGGGGGGGGGGGCGAACAGCCCTTTCCGGGAGAACATTATTTCTCGTAGCCCAACTCTTTCATAAAAGCCCTGATCATTTTCATACCTTGGACACAGAGGGGGCCTTTCTTGGCGATCCCTTCCTGAATTTCACGCGAATATTGCCGCATCTTGTCTATGTCCGCCTCGGGGAGCGGCACAACCTTCACTTTCCATTTGTCCTGCATTTCCTTCAATCGTGTTGCGCTCAACAGCCTCGTTGAACGATAACTCGCTTCTCCGCCTGCAAGAATAGCGGCCTCCATTATGTCTCTTTGTTCCGGGGTCATCTTTTTCCAGAGGTCCATGTTTATGACAATGCTGTTCCACGCCCCCACAACAGGTTCCGGAGACATATAATTCTTAAGAACTTCATGGAATTTCATCGAAAACATGGGGCCTGCGTCTCCCCATTGTCCTCCGTCGACTACCCCGGTGGCAAGGGCTGTATAGAGTTCTCCTCCCGGGATAAAGACGGCCGACGCCCCCACTTTGGCCAACAGGTCCGCCGTCAGGCCATGGGCCCTTATCTTCATCTTCTTGAGGGCGCCCACACTCTTGACCGGCTTTTTCGTCATCAGGCCGACCGGATACGTTTCCCAGGGCATGTAATAGACGTTCTGTTTCGCGTACCCTTTTCTAAGAACCTTCACAAACCCTTTGTTAAACATAAACATTTTGGACTCATCAAGGTTCCTGAACAGGAAAGGAATGCCTGCGGCAATTTCGCTCACTGGGACCGTCTTCACGAAGTACCCCTCGACAACCTGGGCCATGTCGATGCCTCCCGAACCGACGGCTTCAAGCATTTCCTTTGCCGGCACCAGCGATCCCACGGGAAAGAGCGTAACTTCGATTTGACCGTTTGAGAGTGCTTTTATCAGTTCTACAAACTTGGCGAAGTTTCTTTTCGTTTCATCGGGCAATTGGAAGGTCTGCATTTTCAGTTTCAGCTTTTGGGCTTCCGCTGCATGACAGAGACCGGTTACGAAGAAAAACACAATACATACGATTGCCAAGGAAATCTTAAAAGATCTCATCCGTGCACCTTCCTTCTTCTCTTGACGTTCATGCCTTATCAGGCCTTCATTGCCCATCTCATTGGATCGGCTCTCTTCTTACTGTTCCCCTTCCAAGATTCTTCGCAAGACCTTACCGGCAGCGCTTTTCGGCAATTCTTCTCTGAATTCGACAAATCGAGGACGTTTGTACGCCGCCATATTGTCCTTGCACCACTCCAGAATCTCAGTCTCCTCAATCTTACCCACGTATTCCGGTCGTAAGATAATGAAAGCCTTTGGGGATTCGCCCCGATACGAATCGATAACTCCTATCACGGCCACTTCCTGGACTGCGGGATGCCTGTGAAGCAGGTCTTCCACCTCCGCGGGAAACACACTGTAGCCTGAACATTTGATCAGGTCCCTGGTGCGCCCCAGCAGCTTGACAAACCCCTCCTCATCCATCAGCCCTATGTCTCCCGTGTAGAGCCGACCGTCTCTCAATGCTCTCTGTGTTTCAGCAGGCTTGTTCCAATATCCCTGCATCACCACGGGTCCCTTGATGGTTATTTCCCCTTCCTCATGGGGGGCCATTTCTTTCGTCCCGGTCTCCAAGTCCATGATCCTGATATCGATGATCTGGGGCGTGCCCAAAAAACCTGCTTTGTATCGATACAGCGGGGTAACGGCTCCTCCGTGGCATATCGTCTCGGACAAGCCGTACCCTTCGCCGATCACGGCATCCGGCATCAACTCTTTCAGCCTTTCCTGCAGTTCAACCGATATCGGCGCCCCTCCCGTCACGAGACAACGGAATGAACTGAAGTCGTGCTCTTTGATGTTGGGAAGGCTGAGGAGCGCAATTACCATTGTCGTGGCCGCCACCCAATGGGTGCAGCGGTAATGGCTGACTGCCTGAGCAACCACATCCGGAACGAAGCGTGAGAGAATTACCACCCGTCCCCCGCACACCAGCTGACTGTAACCCACACTTGACGCCGTCAACGTAGTAGGTTATAGAGGGGGGCATGAGGTTATGTGGCCAGGCAATAGGTTCGGAGGTTATTGATGGGATCAAGGCTACGTTGGAAGCTGATCCGCAGATTTCTCGTCGTAGGTTGTCCCGCCGAGTATGTGAGTGGCTCGACTGGCGCGGGCCCAGCGGTAAGCTGCAAGACGGGAGCTGTCGCAAACTCTTGTTGGAGTTGGATAGGCGGGAAATTGTTCGGCTTCCAGAGATTGATCCTGTTCCCGGGTTTGGGACGAATCCCAGGACCACACCGTACGAATTGCCTGCGATTTCCGAGGTTGAGTGCGAACTGCATGAATTGGGCAAGATTGATTTCCTTCCGATTGTGAATTCACGAAGCGAGGAGGCGCGTATATGGAAAGCACTGATGGAGGAATTTCACTATCTCGGTAGTGGACCGCTGTGCGGGCCACGGATCCGCTACCTCGTTCGAAGCAGAAAGTTCGGATGGTTAGCCGCACTGAGTTTTTCCGGGGCCACCAAACGGATGAAGCAACGAGATAAATGGATCGGCTGGACTGAAAAGGCCCGATATGCCAATGTTCACCGAGTGGTCTGCAATAGTCGATTTCTGATACTTCCGCAGATACGGGTAAAATACCTTGCGTCCCATGTTCTGAGCCGGACCATGGCGCGGCTGGGCAACGATTGGAATGATGAATATGGGTACATTCCGGTCCTGGCAGAAACCTTTGTCGACCCTGCGCGTTTCAACGGAACATGTTATCATGCATCCAATTGGACCTACGTAGGCGACACCGCAGGACGGTCAAGGCAGTTTCCTAACGGTAAAACCTCCACCGGCAAGAAGAAGATTTTCTTGCATCCTTTGAGGCGTAACTGGCGGGAAATCCTCTGTGCGGAGGCGCCAAGGCGTCTTGAGATGACAGACGGGCCCGACCATTTCAAGAGTTGGGCCGATGAGGAGTTTGGAGCACTGGATCTATTTGACCGACGACTCACGGCAAGGTTGCTGGAAATCGCCGAGGACTTTTTCGCTCAGCCCGGGGCATTGATTCCGCAGGCCTGTAACGGCTCCACTGCCAAGGCCAAGGGGGCATATCGTTTCTTCGACAACCGACAGATTGATATGCAAGTCATTCTCAAGCCTCACGTGGAAGCTTCGGCCCGACGGATCAAAGAGCATGAGGTCGTGTTGGCGGTGCAGGACACCACAACGTTGAACTACACATCGCACCCGAACACGCAAGGCATCGGCCCGATCGGCACGAAGAAGCAGAAGGGTAAGGGACTGCTGTTACACGATACCATGGCATTCACGCCGGAAGGCACGCCTCTTGGGCTTTTGGATGTGCAATGCTGGGCTCGCGACCCTGCTGAGGCCGGTAAGAAATATCGACGCAAGGAATTACCAATAGAGGAAAAGGAAAGCGTCAAATGGCTCAAGAGCTACCGTGCCGTGGCAGAGGTCCAAGCCCTTTGCCCTGATACGAAGCTGGTGAGCGTGGGAGATCGGGAGTCGGACATCTACGAGCTCTTCTATGAGGCGCAGATTGATGAGGCAGGACCGGATCTGCTGGTCAGGGCGGAGAAGACCAGGAACAGACAGGTCGAGCAGGAACATCTTTGGACCAGGATGGGTAACTTGCCCGTAGCCGGCGGCCTGGTAATCCAGGTACCTCGGAGGGAATCCCGTGCTGCTCGCCGCGCTCGGCTGGAGGTGCGTTATGCTCCTGTGGAGCTTCAAGCGCCCAAGGGAAAGAAGCTTCCTTCGGTGAAGGTTTGGGCGGTTTACGCTCGGGAGATAGGAGTTCCTAGTGATGCGGAGCCGGTTGAGTGGATGCTTCTGACCACGGTAGAAGTAACTTCCTTTGAACACGCCCTCAAGATATTGCGTTGGTACGAAATCCGCTGGAACATTGAGATTTACCATCGCATTCTGAAAAGCGGATGTCGTATTGAGGATCGAAGGCTCAACACTGCCGACCGCCTCGAGGCATGTTTAGCCATAGATATGGTTGTGGGTTGGCGGGTATTTCGTCTGGTAATGCAAGGGCGTGAAACGCCCAATCTCCCCTGCGACGTCATTCTGAGCGAGGACGAATGGAAGGTATTGTGGGCCGTTGACAAGCAACGGCCGCATCCGGAGGAGGTGCCTTGCTTGATCTGGGCGGTTATCGCCATAGCGACTCTCGGGGGCTTCTTGAACCGAAAAGGGGACGGAGATCCCGGCCCCACAACCGTTTGGCGCGGTCTGGAGCGACTCTTGGACATGGTTCTGTTCTATAAGATCGGAATGCCTGCATTCGTTCAGAGAGAGTGACCATAATGACGGCGTCACGTACGGGGCAGAGTCAGGCACACCAGGGGGGTACACATGAGTTGTTGTTGACCCATGACGTGGAAGAACGGCGTAACGCCGAGGAAAACGTCACTTTCCCGGTGACGGTACCAGAACATCGATCCTATACACGCACAGGCCAGGGCGTACTGGCTGATCATGGCCCCTTTGGGAATACCGGTGGTGCCGCCCGTGTACTGCAGCAGCGCAAGGTCCGTTTCCAGGTCCGAGACACGGCATACGGGAAGATCTTTCGATTCTTCCAAGAGGTTTACAAAATCGAGAACGCCCCGGAAAGAGCGTTTCGGCGCCTCCGCTTCGGGAGGAACAGGTAAAATAGGTTCATCCGGCAGGTAATCCCGCAGGGAACTCAGTATCACGTTTTTCAGCGGTGTCTTTTCCAGAACTTTTTCAACATCCGGAAAAAGATGGTCGAGGCCGATGAGTGTCTCCGCACCGGCGTCGTTGAGTTCGTGTTCAAGCTCGGCCTGTTTGAACATAGGATTTACGGGAACCACCACACCTCCCGCCCTATGCGTTCCGAAATAGGCAATCACGAATTGGGGGCAGTTATCCATGTGAACGGCAACCCGGTCGCCCTTTTTCACCCCCAGATCGATCAGCCCCCAGGCCATGCAGTCGATCGATCGATTTAGTTCCTCGTACGAAATGTCCCTGCCGTAGAAACTGAGCGCAATCTTCTTCGGTGTGAGTTCCGCCCAATCCCGTAAGTATTCACAGGCGGGTTTTTCCACGGTAACAGTCTTGGGGACCCAAGCAGGCCAAACTTTGTGCCATCTACACTCCATGTCGAACCTCCGCTGGACCGACCGCTCGGTCCAGTAGCACCCAAAAAAAATATTACTCCCTTCCTACAATGCCCCGCAAAAGAAAACTTCGGAAAGTCCTCACAAAAGCGGGCACATCGAAAGACTCTCCATTGACGAACCACTGGACCAGCATCCCCGTGTGACTCGCCATTATGACATGAGCACAGGTTGTTGAGTCGATCTCCTCGGGCACGGTACCCTCCCGTTTCCCGTCCTCCAGCATTGCTTCAAGGAAGACCCCGTACCTTTCCCATATTTCTTTGGTGACCTTCTCAGCCCTGGTGTTTGTGCCCACGATCTCGCTCATGAGCGTGTGGAACGCCAACGCCAGTTCTCGGTTGTCACGAGCGAATTCCGTGGCAAATCGATGAAAGACCTTGTACTTGGCAACGAAGTCGCCGTCACAACGCTGCACGGCCGACATGAATCCGTCCATGAATTCACGCTCAAATTTCCGGAACACGGTTTCCAGGATCTCGTCTTTGCTCTTAAAATACCAGTAAAGGGTGCCTTTACCGATTCCTACCGCCTCGGTAATCTGCTTGACCGAGGCCCCCCGGAATCCGTTCGCAAGAAAGAGTCTCGTGCTTTCCCGGACGATTGATTCCTTCATGTCGCGTGTCGCAAGATCATTCATATGCCTCTGCTCGGCGTTGACTGACCGGTCGTTCCATACCCATGTCAGGTCAAAATCGGCTTGTCAAGAAAAAAGTGCCGCCTCGGCCCGGTCGGCTTAATTGGCCGTTTCCGATACATCGACGTATGTTTGGCGTTCCCCCAACTCGATGAACGCAGGCTTCTTCGCATTAAAATCCAGCTTGCCGAAATCCACCATGCGAACCGTGAGGTCTTCGTACGTCCGGAAGTAGATCCGCTTGTTTTTCAGGTCGGTTATGGTGATCCACTGGGTAATGTCGTACGACGCCTTGCCGCTCTTGTCCTTTTCAGCGACCGCGCCGTGGAAAATGTCAAACGTGCTGATGATGTGCAGCGCCATGTTCACGCCCTCTTTCGCCGTAGCCTGAGGCGTTGCCGTATGACTGAACACCGCGGCACGAACAAAACGCGAGGGAGGCGTGTAATCGTCTGGAAGTCCTAGCATGCCCGGTTCATGGCCAAGGCCTGCCACGAGATGAATCACCGAGGCAGTGTCAAACCGCGGCGCTCCCAGTCAGTTTGCAGCCAGGTGTCGACAAGAAAGATCACATTTTTCGCGGGATCTCAGGGATTCGGTTGTATTGCTAAATAGACGTTCAAAACAGGAGGAAGTCTATGAAGACAATAGTGGTCGTTGCACTTGCTGCGTTGCTCGTTGTGTCGGTAGCCGGTGTCGGAGCCTACGCATGGAACGGTGGATGCTGGGGATACGGAAGCGGACAAGGATGGATGCACAACGGAAGCTTCTGGAGTGATTACGGAACACCTCCGGCAGGATCGAATCCCGGTGCGTATTCCCGCGGCTATCGCGCTGGTTACGGCTATGGTCGCGGTATGCACGGAATGTGGGGCCGGGGCCGTGGTGGTGGTCGCGGTATGGGCTATGGACGCGGTTGGGGATGGTAATTCTCGGCGGGTCGATTTCCGCTGTGGGAATCAATTCAAGGGAGCTCTCGCTCACGCGGGGGCTTTTCCTTTATACTGAGTACTCCGATTCATAAGTTCGGTTACGTATCGGCCCCTCGTTCCCAATTACGGCGGCCTGAAACGAAAGATCTCCGGCCACGGAGGCCCGGGCTAAGAAAGACTTTCAAGAGGCTCGCTCTTGAACGTGAGGCGGGCACAGCCCGCCCTACGGTCTGGGGCTGCTGAGTCGACTCGTAGGAATTCGTCCGGAGAATGGAGCATCGAAGAGGTGCCGAGGGGCCGCCGGTGTCCCCGAGATCCGCGACGAGTGCGGAATTTTCGATCCCGCGTTTGCCGGTCAGATACGGCGGAGGAATCCACCATGGTCTTTTCGCTTCAGAAGAGGTTCTTTTTTTTCCTCTTGCTTCCCGTGACGCTGCTTCTTGTGGTCACCGGAACCGCGTCATTCATGTACGCACGATCTTATTTGATCGATCAATGGACTTCCGCAGCCAAAATGCACCTTGAAAACATGGGTCGGGAAATCCAGGCAAGGCTTGATCAAAAGCGGGAATTGATCGAACTCATCGTGAACACCGAAGACATCCCTGATGCAGCCGTTACCCGTGCATATCTTGCGCAGAAGCTCTCCGATCAACCGGGAGTGGGGTTTGTGGACATCGAAACTGTAGGCGGAAGCACCACTCTTAATCCACAGGAGCAGCAGCGGCTTCGATTCAGCAGAGGCCGGCTCGATCGGGGGCCGGCGGGGGGCATGCCGGCCCGCATGCGGGAACATCATCGGATGATGCAAGGAGCCGGTTCACCTATGCCTTCAAGTTCTTTTGGTATGATGAGTCACAGAGGCATGTCCGTGTCATTGGATGAGAGCGGGAATTTTCTGTCCCTCGTGAAGGAGTTCGGAGGCACCGACGGCAAGCCCAAGAAGAAGATAACCGTGAGAGTGAGCTTCGAGTCTTTCATCAAGAACATCCTCGGTGTGGGACAGTGGGAAGGGAGTTTCGCGTGTCTGGTGAATTCCCAGGGAAATATCTCGCGCACACCGACCCCACCATGTACATGTCCAGAAAACTGGGGGAGACGGGAGATCCTATCAAAAGGCAGGTCCTAAAAAAGATGAAGGAGAGACACTTCGGGACGGTTTTCGGCGAAGGTCATCCTCCGGACTGGGTGGTAGGCTTCTACAAGGTGCCCACCACCGACTGGTACCTGATTCTTTCGTCGCGGGGGCATGTCGTCTTGGACCCCATGGTTCAGTTTCGTTTCAACTACGCTCTGGCCGGGATCGCATCGTTGATATGCGTCGGATTACTCATCTGGTGGAACACACGCCCGGTGGCCCGCTCGGTTACGGAAATCTCCGAAGCCGCAGAAAAGGTCGAAAACGGTGATTACTCGGTTACGGTGCGAGAAAACCGGTCTGATGAAATAGGCCGTTTGAAACGCCGCTTCAACAAAATGATAGAAGGGTTGAGACAACGAGACCTGATTGAACGAACCTTTGGGCGGTACATGGACAAGAACATCGCTCAGGAATTGATGAGCAGACCGGAGGCTCTTCACATGGGCGGGGAGAAGCGAACGGTAACGATTCTCATGGCCGATCTGAGAGGATTCACCCAAGCTTCTGAAAAGATGGCACCCGAAGTGGTCATTGGCATGCTCAACCGGTACTTTGCACGGATGATAGCAATCATAGACCGGTACCGGGGCATTATCGTGGATTTTTACGGAGACTCTGTCCTGGTATTCTTCAACGGACTGGATGCCCGGCTCTCGGAACGCGCGTCGGATGCCGTACGATGCGCGGCGGAAATGCAGCAACAACTGGCCGTCGTTTCACAAGAGAATCAGGAGGAAGGACTCCCCCCTCTGGAAATGGGCATCGGGATCCATACCGGTGAGGTGGTTGTCGGCAACATCGGTTCGGAATCACGGGCAAAATACGGAATCGTAGGCTCCGCGGTCAATGAAACGGATCGCATCCAGTCCACTGCTCAAGGCGGCTCCATAATTATCTCCGAGCAGACGTATGCGCTTGTCGCGGGTAATGTAGACGTGGGCCCCAAGTGTCAGGCTTGCTTGAAAGGGCTCGAGGGCGTACGAGACCTCTATGAAGTCAGGGGCATCACTGAATAAAGTCCTTCCCGGGAGGGTTCATCGCCCATCGGTGTCATCATGTTCCTCGCCCAACAGCGACGCGACGTCCGCGATGTCTTCCGGCAGGTCGGATGCAAACTCCACATAACCCAGGCCCGTGGGATGCGTGAATCCGAGCACTGCAGCGTGGAGAGCCTGCCGTTTGAGCAGCTTGGAGGCCTTGAGGAGCACAGGGTCCGGAAACGTACCTGTTTTGCGGGGCTTGCCATAGACCTGATCCCCCAGCACGGGAAGACCTATTGACGCCAGGTGCACCCGGATCTGGTGGGTTCGGCCCGTCTCCGGGCGCACTTCGACCAGTGTCACGCTCCCGAAACGGCGGCGGACGGCCCAGTTGGTGACTGCACGCCGCGACTTGTTGGTGGATGTGGACATTCTCTTCCTGTCCTTGACGTGCCTGCCCAGCGGAGCGTCCACCGTTCCCGTGTCTTTTCCGGGATTCCCTCTGACCAATGCCAGATAGATCCTGTGAACCGTATGCTCCTTGAATTGCAGGGAGAGCGCCGCATGAGCGGCCTGAGTCTTCGCGACGACCATCACCCCGGATGTGTCCCGGTCGAGCCGATGGACAACTCCCCAGCGACCCGGTTCTCCGACGGTAAGCATCTCAGATCTCGTCGAAACCAACGCGTCCACAAGGGTGCCTGAAGGACGTCCTGCCCCGGGATGAACGACAAGCCCGGCAGGCTTGTCAACAACGATGAGGTACCGGTCTTCATGGAGAATGGTGAATGGAGGAGCTTGCAGAGCCGACACCGACTCCGCCGGGACTTCCTCGGGAAGGAGCGTGATCCGGTCTCCCGGCTCTATCACCGTCGCGGGGCGTACGGGTTGCCCCTCCTTGAGAACTCTTCCCCGACGGATGAGCTTGGCTGCTGCGGAGCGGCTCAACCCGCCCGGAATGCAGTCGGCAATCGCCTTATCCGCCCGGTCCGCGGTCGTGTCCTTGGGGATGATAAACGAGGTCGGGAGCTCCATGTGATCCGGAAACCATCTCAAAACAAGATTTTGACTTCACCGTCTTGTGGGGAAATGTACTACGGTGGGCGAGTTCATGCAACAGCGTGCGGCATGGGAGAATGGGCCGCCTTTCTTCGGCGAGAAACGACTTCGCAAGAGGCCGATATGTTCCGTTTCCACGAGCGGACCAACAGACCGCTCGGAAGCGATGAGTTCTTAGCCCGCCTGGAGATAATGACCGGCTGGAGACACCCTCTACTGCCTCCTCAATCTCCGGAACCACTCAAGAAATCCATTGCGCTGTAACGGAGATCGTTATAGTATGTGCTTATGATACGGAGCTTCAAGTGCAAGGAAACCCGGAAAATATTCAATCGTGAGTTCTCCGGGAAGCTACCCCATGACATCCAGTTCATTGCTCTCCGGAAGCTCCGGATGCTCAATCGAGCTGCAAGGTTGGACGATCTGAGGATTCCGCCGGCCAATAGGCTTGAAGCTCTCAAGGACGACCGGCAGGGTCAACATAGTATTCGGGTTAACGATCAGTTCCGGATCTGCTTTGTTTGGTCTGAAGACAACAACGCTCATCACGTCGAAATCGTTGACTATCATTAAGGAATGGCTCCAATGAAGGCTGAGAAAATACCACCGGTTCACCCTGGTGAGGTTCTCTTGGAAGAGTTCATGAAACCAATGGGAATCTCTCAGAACGCTCTTGCAAGAGCACTGAGAGTGCCTCCAAGGCGAATCAACGAGATCGTCCACGGCAACAGGGGGATTACCGTGGATACCGCCCTTCGCTTGGCTCGGCATTTCGGGACGTCCGTTCAGTTCTGGATTGGACTTCAAGATGACTATGATTTGGATGTTGCTGAAGACTCGCGGCTCGTTGAGAGAATCAATGAGGAAGTCATGCCTCGTGCGGGTGGAATGAAGCAGCACGAGAATCCGGCATATCCCCTCACACCGAATCACTGAGACCGTCCACGGCCGCCGGCCGCGAGATTCCTCCCACACGAGGCGTTCGGCCTCGAGAAGAGGGAGAAGGGGTCACATCTGGTTTTGGGAAATGACTTCGGGGGACATAATACTGCTTTTTTTGGCAAGCGGCCCCTCTCTCCCGGCATGGCTCCTTGGTCGGCCTACCATACATCACGGCGGCTGCCTATCTGTACCGCGTCATATGCCGTGGTATTCCTTCGGAATGCGTCTTCCTCTTCGGTGTGGCGTTGGGCTGCGGAGATACACTTGTAACACCTCTTGAGGGGCTCACCGGCGGGGATCTGAACAAAGGACCGTGCGGAAACCACGAAAGCGATCACTCCGAAAAATGGTATTATGTCCCCTGATTTGCTCCTGATTTGAATTCCGCGGAATTGCGTTGTCGCATTCCTGATCATAGAGCCTTAAGATGAGCCTGAACCCAATCGACGAAATCATCACGTCCAATTGCTCCGGACGTCAGACGGAGAATGATGGTCTCTGTTTCATCGACGCCCGCGTCAATTTCGTACCCGTTCAGCACGAGAAAGACTTCCATGGGCGGCGTGTCCTGTTCGCTTGTTTCCATCGACAAACGGGTGATTGCGAACGAGCGAGAAGCAGAGTGCTGCTGCCTTCTCTGCGAGAGAGGGATATATATCTTGGCCTCCGAAAGTTATCTTGCACTGCCCTAGAGCCGATTCCAGCAATCCAAGGTCCGAGGGTGCCGCCGGCGCCGCCGGATTGCTCGATAACCCACTTATGAAGTTGGATTACTTCGTGCAACGATAAGAAACGCATCAGGCCAGTCTTCTGTACAGTTCTTCGTTTTTCTTGAGTACGTACCTCGCTGCCGTCTCGAAATCCTCTTCAGGACCTGCGAGCAAGCGATCTATACCGGCGCGCACCAGCTCTTCAGCGCTGACGCCGCATGCGGAGGCTTTTTCCCTGAGCCTGGCAGTTTTCTCTTCGGGAATACGTATTGTCAATTCGTTCATTTCGGCCTCACTGGGGAAGTTTCTTTGGTGCGAATATTCTGGAAAAGCAAGTGCTCCTCGCATCCCGGATTCGAAATCATCATAGCATGACTCAGGTTGTGTCGCTAGTGGAGCGCTTAACCCAAATTACCTTTTCAAGCGTTTCCTCAACTGCTCTTCCGGTCGGACGCCGACAACCTTGGGGAAGCCTTTGAACTGGAGCATTACAGCGGCGTGAGCAGTGCAGCTTCTCGCATGAAGCTGAGGATCGCGAACCACAGAGAGCTTGAAGAGGAAAGTGGAGGGGACGAAGGAAACCCACCATAAGCCAAGAGGCAACTCGATCCCCCTAGCTCGAAAATCCAAGTGCCGTGTGTAACGGTAATGGGCCTCTCGCACCTGCTAAATCGCGTCGAAGTGGTTCGGGACCGCATTCACTTCCTGGTCGGCGGTTTGCCTGATAGCGCGAAGGTCAACAACTGGCCTCTCACCGACGTGTTTCTTATCTTTCAAACGGGCGACAAGCGCTTTCACATCGTATCCACATTCATGTGCGATGTCATCCCTGTGATTTTCCAAAATTCCTCAATGATTTCATCGGCCATTTTCATATACTCCCATGAGTTCTCGGGGTGTACATATTTCGGGATATCCATACCGGTTTGCCAAGCAAACACTCCGAATTATCGGCTTCCTCTCGGGGTTCCGATGGTCAAGCCGTAGCCAACCTGGCAACAGACGCGCGTGTCGCAACTCTGGCCATTGAACACGGGTGTGTTCCGGCTTCCACAGATGCTGATTTTGCACGTTTCCCAAGACTGAAGTGGAAAAATCCGCTCACCTGATCGAATCCCGAAAAGATCTGCATTGCGGTCTATCGGAACCTGTGCTCACTTTGCCGCTGCGTACGTCTTCTTCCCACCTACCCAGGTTGAGAGCACTTTCGGACTGTCCTTGGTGAATTTTTCCGGAGCCACCGTATACAAGTCCTTGTCATAGACCACCATGTCGGCTTTGTATCCCTTGTCCAGTTTGCCGGTATCGTTCTTCCCGGTCGTTCTGGTGCTGCCAACCGTCAGCCCGTGAATCACGTCCTCGTACGCTGACCGGCGGATGCGACTTGGGGTCCCCCCCTCCTGTGGCCGCCACCCCCATGACTACTGTGGCAGGAGCATAAGCAAGCGGCGACACACTGAAGTCGGTGCTTATACCTACGGAGAGGCCACTATCAACGAGGTTCTTGATCGGATAGCACCCTTTGGCCCGCTCGCCGTAGTAATGCACGGTATCACTCTCCACAGGCCAGAAGCCCGGCTGCACCGTGGTAACTACTTGACCGTCGAACTGCTTCATTTTCCGGATCTGTTCGTCGGTGGGGAATGCCAGGTGTATCAGGGTATGTGTCCCGGAAAGCTTGCCTTTTTTGGCCCACACCTTCTCCAGTGCTCCGAGTACAACACCGATAGCCATGTCTCCTTGAACGTGGTAGTGCATATTCATCCCATAATCGTCGACTTTGGCGACAATGGCGTTGATATCGTGTTCCTTTCCATGAGAGTCGTCGGCATATACCTCTTGCAGGCCGTGATTGCCCTGCAAGTTCTTCCAACTGGTCCAAGCCTCGCCCCCGGCCATAAGCGCCGTCCACGAAGATCTTGCAACCGAGGAACCTGACCAAGTCAGTGTCACGGCCCCGATACTCGGCCGCTTTATCTACATCGCTCAGGCCAAAGATCGTGTAGCAGTAATTGATCCGCATGGGGAGAGGCACCCTCTTTTTCCAACTCAACAAAAAGGTCCGGCCTCATAAATCTCAGGCCGGGAGCACCCATCAGATCCACTGCTCCCGCGTAACCGATCGATGCCCAATGCTTGAGCATCTGCAGCGTGCCTTCTTTGATCCCTTGCGAATCCAGGCGACGAGACACTGCGTCCCACGGCAAGGTCATGGGGGGGGGGGGGGGGGGGGGCGCTTTCGCGAACCATGCCGGTAAGCTTGCCATTTTCAACTATCGCCGTTCCCCCGAGAGGCACGGGGGGTTGCCGGGGTAAGCCCCGCCAGTTTCATGGTGGCGGTATTCATGACGGCATTGTGACCGAGCTGATCGACCAGGAAAGCCGGCTTATCTCCCGTGACTTTGTCTATCTTTGCAAGATCTGCAAGCGACCATTTGTCGTAATCTTTAAGTGAGAAGCCAACACCGAGCACAACCCCGTTCTCCGGAGTTGTTTTCACTTTCTTTGTCAGTTCTTTCACTATCGACTCGACATCCTTACAACCCATGAGGTCAACTCCGAGTCGAAGGAAGGTCCCAGCCTCCATCAAGTGAACGTGGCTGTCTATAAAACCCGGGTACGCCGCTGCGCCTTTGAGATCCACGATAACCGCAGTAGGGTGCTTTTCCGACGGAACATTCCAGCCGGCGACTTTACCGTTTTCGACAAGGAGATTCCGGGCCTTTTTGTCGGCATCTATGTAGATCGTCCCGTTGGTAAACAGGATTGCTACCCTCGTTGCCGGCCGCTTTTACATTGGCATAAGCCTTTACCGGTCCGAGATCGAGCCCCAAAGACGCCGGAGCAAGACCGGCTCCTATAGCAACCTGTCGTAATGAGAAACTCCCTGCGAGTAATGCTCATAGCCGACTCCTTCTTCCAGGTAGGAAACGTGGGAAACATGGGTTGATAGCGGGCCGCAAAACGGCCTGCTCACGCATCCCCACGGAGCAATTAAGGCCTGGCCCGAATTATGCGGCGGTCTTGTCATTTTGGCAGTTTTTCGGACCTTTTGGGGCAGGGAGGTTCCCCCGCCGGCCCCACGATGGACTCTGTGGGGTGTCCCACGGGACCCGAAAGAGGCAGAACCGTCGCATATTGCCCGGAAAACCTCTTATTGCATGTCTTTCAGCGTACTTCACCCCCCGTCACTCGGTCAACCGTTTTTTCGCACAATGATTCACCGGGCACCACTCCCATGGTAGTCGGACTCGGCGATGACGATGGGGACAGCACTCTCCACTGACGAGAAGTGTGTAGCACGCCCCCCGTTCCGCCCCCCATAACCACGTGCACATCCGCGCCGGCGCCGAGACCTCGAGTACCTCATCGTAGCACTATTCAGGAATTATCAAGAATTCGTATGCGGTTCGTGGTACCGGGGACTATGCCCAATCCTCAAACAACTCCGTAACATCAAGCGAGAATCCCGGAATAACATCCTCTCCGGTGAGAGTATCAGTGACCGTAGTCTCGACTCCGTCAGGACTTAGGACTGTCACGGTTCGATCATCAGGAACGACGAACCAGACGAGTCGTGAACCGGACTCGAAATACTCGATGGCCTTCTTCTTCATGGCTCTAATTCTATTCGACGGGGAGAGGACCTCAATTGCCAGGTCAGGACTGCCATGGAGAAAACCTTTTGGATCTCGGGTCATGTCGTCAAGATGTTTCTTGGCCACAAATGAGACATCGGGACATCGGAGATTACCATTGTCCATCCAATAACCGATACCTGAAGTGTAGACGCGACCTAATTTGTGCTTCTTCACAAAGTTACCGAGTGCAAGACTCACGTTAGAGATCACGTCTTCATGTTCACGGCCGGCTGCTACCACGACAAGCTCTCCTTCAACGAGTTCATATTTACCCGGTACGTCGGGTAGGCGCATGATCTGAGCTTCTGTCCATTGTTCGGTTACGGGTTCCATAACAGGGACCTCCTGGTAGTTCGTGAGGATATGATATCCCGATACTCTCCACACCGTCAACCGGCTTCGTGAGATACCCGTCCAGCCACGATCTTGATCAGTGAACGGTATCAGTCACCCAACCGGAGTGTCGGAAATCTGCTACACAGTGAGCCGGGTCTTGGAGGCCTTCCCCCTAGAACCGGTCTTCATCCGGGAGGCCGGTCAGGATCGGGAAGCCGTCCTGACGGCGGCGTGGGAGGGTCCGAGGCGCAGCGCTCTTGAAACAAACTCAGGGTGCTTTCGAACATGCCCGCAGGAACGCACTGGCTTCCTAAATCGCGGTGGGGATATACCTGCAAAGTGCTTCTTGAAAATCGACGTCATTGAGCACTGCTTGCAGGTAGGCAACGGCCCAAGGTTCCACGGAACCGACCTCCATCGACATGATACGCTGCTGCACTCCACCGCACCCCAGCGAGAAAGGACTCCAGCCAAAGATTATTACAGAAACAAGCCATGCCTGTCATGGAAAATCGTGAGGGTGCGGGTGACCATTCAGTCACGCAGGCGCGAAAGCTTTTCCGGTGTCGCAGCGGAGCCTTCGGAAATCGACGGACATCGAGGGACATAACACCGTGTCTCTCGGGTGTGCCCGCACGCGTCATCAAATACAGTGTTTTGTTTCCGAATTTCCGCGGAGCTCCTATTCGTGCGACTTGACCCATGACGGTAACACGGAGGACTACACGTGTTGGTAAGGAATTAGGTATGGTGTACCCGGAATTCTCGTAATTTGGTAAGGAGTTTTCGGACCCTTCGGACACATTCTCCGTCGTCGCATCAGACGCTGTGAATGCGATTCGAGTCTCGGGAACAACCGGTCGTCCCTCAAGTGTCCGCCAATAGGCTCGTCCGAGGGTGCCGAAGTGCGTGGTGCGGCCCGAAGCGATAATACGAGCCAATCCGGCCACATCCTCGACGATGGTACAGAGCCTTGTCCGCGTTACGAATTAAGTATGGTGTCTATAATGGACCCCGAAAACTGGACAGGGGGTTAAGGTTGAGAAGCCTACCATGGAGGTGTAGAACACCGGGGGGAAATTCAAGGAGGCTTGGAAGTCGGATATGCGAAAGAGGTATGACGCCCAGTTTAAGGCGCGAGTAGCGCTGGAAGCCATCAGGGGTGAGCGAACGCTTGCGGAGCTCGCCAGTGCATACGAGGTTCATGCGACCCAGATAACGAAGTGGAAGAAGCAGGCTCTGGAAGAGATGCCGAAAGTATTCTCCGGGTCCCGGGAAAGGAGTAATCAACAACACAATGAGCTGGTAGCCGAGCTGTATCAGCAGATAGGACGGCTCAAGGTGGAACTGGATTGGCTCAAAAAAAAAGCTGGACTTGTCGGTTGATCAACGTCGGGATCTGATTGACTTTGACCATGAAACGATCCCGGTATACAGGCAGTGCGAGCTTCTGGGACTCTCCAGGTCGAGCCTGTACTACCGATCCAGAGGGGGAAAGGACGACCACAATCAGCACCTGATGGGTCTGATAGACAGGCAGTACACCGAGACGCCTTTCTATGGTACCAGACGCATGACGGCTTGGCTGAGAAGCCAAGGATATGCGGTCAACCGAAAGAGGGTGTCCAGGCTCATGAACCTTATGGGCATTGAGGCCATCTACCCGAAGAAGCGACTGAGCCTGGCGGATGCTCAGGCGAGGAAGTATCCGTACCTGTTGAAGGGTGTAGCCATCGAGCGACCGGATCACGTGTGGGCCACGGACATAACGTACATTCGCATGAGGCAGGGGTTCGTCTACCTCGTGGCGATCATGGACTGGTTCAGTCGATACGTGGTGGCTTGGGCCGTTTCGATAACCATGGAGGCAGACTTCTGCATCGAGGCACTCCAAAGAGCTTTGGAAGGGAGAAAACCGGAGATATTCAACTCCGATCAAGGCTCTCAGTTCACGTGTACGGGGTTCACCGGTGTGCTGCAGGCCGCGGGGATCCGGATAAGTATGGATGGTCGAGGCCGTGCTTTCGACAACATCTTTGTCGAGCGTCTGTGGCGCTCCGTAAAATACGAGGAGGTGTATCTCAAAGACTATGCGACGGTGAAAGAGGCTATCGGGTCCCTGGGGGCATACTTCAGATTCTACAATGAAAGACGCCCTCATCAAGCCCTCGGGTACCAAACCCCGTACCACCTGTACACGGGTACCCGTACCCAGGAGCTGGAAACCAAGGACATTGTCCTAGTGCCGAGGTGTACTTTTCAACCTTAAAAAAGTTCAAATTTTGTCTTGACAGAGGGGTCCACCTCACCCGACGGACACGGGCTCTCTTCAGTCCCGTTCCTCACGGCCCACGCAGTCGCGGCAGTCCATCACTTCCCAGCCGCCAAGTTCTTGGCATTCTTCAATCGTCTTGAAGTCGCACGTGACGACCTTCGGGTTGCAGGTGCAGGAAGGACGGCAGCACGGTATCTTGGCTTCCCGGGAGTAAAGGCCGATCTCGCCGGCGAAGAATGCGGTCACGATAACGAGGAAAACCAAGATCTTTTTCATATACCCCTCACCGAATGGAATCGATCCAGCGTCGCTCGGCAACCTGATTGCCGGCCTAATTGACGAGATGTTAAGACACCAACGACATCACTCATACACGACTCCTTCCTCAAATCTCAAAGATCTCTTAGCGCTTTTTGCAGCCTCCGGAGAGTGAGTTACCATGACGATGGTTCACCCTTGTCCGTTCATCTCAAGAAGAAACCGGACGATCTCCCGACTCATGGAAGGATCGAGGTTTCCTGTGGGTTCATCGGCGTGTATGACCTTCGGGTCGTTTCCCGGCATCCGTGCCAAGGCCACACGCTGCCGTTGGCCGATGCTCAGTTCGGAGGGCTTATGGTCAAGCCGTTCAGCGAGCCCCACACGTTCGAGGAGAGCGGACGCCGTATCCTTCTGAAGGGCATCGTCCGCTCCAGCCGGGAAGAGTGGGATCTGGACGTTCTCCAGGGCTGAAAGGTAGGGCACCAGATTAAAGGTCTGAAAAACAAAACCGATGTTTTCTCTTCTCATTTGAGCCCTCTCATCCCGGTTGAGAGAGTAAATCCGCTGATCTTCCATCATGACCTGCCCCGCCAAAGGGGACGGCACTCCTCCCGGAATGAGCAACAGAGTGCTCTTGCCGCTCCCGCCATCTTTCCCTTGGCCATCGAGCGTCCTCCTAAAACCTTTTGAGTGGACTTACTGTTCTTTTTGCATTCAATCGACGTCAACGCATTAGGGCGGCGGTCTCTTTTCGCTTAGCGTCTGAGTATACCGGCTAGGTTGACTCTGCCGTATCACTGTCAGCCGGGTTCATTTCCCGGAATGCGTCATCGGCCTCAGGCCTCACACATGGGATTCTCGCAGTTCGTTTTAGGACGCAGTCGCCCGGTCAGTAAGTCTGCCGGGAAAAGCACGGTATCACCATCCACCCAGCACTCAATCTTTCGGCCGCGTCTTTCAACTCGAAGGAGCCCCGCTCTTCGAAGCTCCTTGACGTGATGCGACGCGGTAGTGCGGGAAATTCCGAGGTCTTTGCCGACATCCCCGACGCACTCCCTTATCTCCTCATCATAGGCACAAGAGGTTCCGGGCGGACACCGGGAAATCAGGCGCAAAAAGATCGCCAACCGATTAGGGGTGGACAGAGCCTTAAAGATCTCGGCGAATTCTTCCAATTCGTCTGGTGCATATGTCGACATGTGTAGCCTTATCGACAGAAAATGTTCTCTTGTCAAGAAGAATATTTCCCCCTATCTGGAACGGTATTAACCCGGCCCGCCTTCTTCGGGGGAAGGCGCTTTTGCAGATGCTTATGGGGACATCGGAAACACAGAGACGCTTGCGACTTTCCCCAACCTGTTGCCGCATCCCGAAAGACATGACTCCTCGGGTATACTATCGATCCACAACACAGTACTCGGACTACTCCCTTACCTCACGGACCGAAAACGGTTGCACGATACGGCCGTCGCTGAGGCGAAAACGAGTCTCGATAATCTGTCGAATCCGGATCTGGGAAATCTTGGTAGGATCGAAGACGATAACTGCGCGTTGCTCCTGAACATAAGTGTCAACGTTGACCAATCCAGGCACTTGTGACAACATGTTGACCAAGAAATTCGACTTTCCTCGGCAGAAAAGGCCGTTTACGATAACATTGATTTCCGTTGTCTTGGCAGAGGCTTCTGCAATCTTGCTCTGCTGAGTGGGCAGATCCCAGAGATTGGCAGCAAAAACGACGCCGAAGAACGACACAACCACTGCAGGAGCCAGTAGAAAGGCTGGAATCTTCATGATCGGACTCCTCCAATGCCCAGTGAAAGGGTTTCGGGAACAGGACACCTGCGCACACAGTTTTGACAATTGGTGCACTCAGCATTGGTAACACGAGAAGCTTCCGACACTTTGACACCCCACTCGCAAGCCTCATCGCACCGTTTGCAGTCCACGCACGTGTCAGGTGTCCTATGGATTCGTATCAATCCGATTCTTGAGAATGGGTTTAAGCATGCTGCGAAAGGACACAAATATTTGCAGAAGGCAAACGGAGCTACCAAACCGAGGGCGAGTACGGCCAAGATGACGGGCAGGCTGTAACGGCCTATCCCGATGACTCCTTCCAAGATCCCGTGGCCCGATCCAAGAGTGAGTAGGACATAGTAGGGACAAGCTTCCCGGAAAATCAGCTCGCTGTAAGTGACGGTCCCCCAAATGATCAATCCAAGGACACCGTACTTCAGCCACATGAGCCTTTGGTCCAGCTTCTTGGGCATGCGCCTGGATTTGATGACATAACGGCGACCAAGACTTCCAATCCACTCTGACAGAGACCCAATGGGGCAGATATGGCTGCAAAATACGCGCTTGTAGAGAAACGTGATGAGTAGGACTCCGGCAAGCACTGAAATGTTCGTTGTTGAGAGGCTGCAGAGAGTCCCGGTTTTGTTCAACCAAGGGATCAGTGTCTCTACGCCGCCAAATGGGCAATACTTCTCTATGGTCGCTCCTCGTACGCCGTTGATCATCTGATAGGCGATCCATGTGGTCAGGCTGAGGAACAGGAGCTGGCTCAGAGTTCTCCCGTGCCTGACGTCAAACAACATACTTCGCCTGCCTCTCTCTACCTGCCAAAGGGCTTTGCTCATAGTCTTCCTCTGAATCTTCGACGGATCGGATCAAGATCCGGCGCTGATGGGTCATTATTCTCTTTCTGGGGTCAATCACGATTTTCCACACTATTCAACTGCCCTCCCTGCAGCGGCTTCATCCGGCTTGACTGGTTTGTTTCCCTTTGTACAAGGGTTCACTACTCTTATAGTTTCGGCTTCGCTCATGCAGTGGTCGGCAAATTCTTCCTCAATTTGACGGACCATAATCCGAGATCCGGCTGAGGTTTGGTCTCGCAGCGGTCTTTCGTTCAAATCCTCCGAACGTATCTCGGACAAGTCCCTGGGGCCGGTGAGTCCCTTGAAAGTCGCACTGGTTTTTCGGACATACTCTAATCGCTCCCCAATGGCACGACGGGTCTCTTCTGAAACGAGAATGGTTCCGCCATCTGCACACGATTGTATTCGGTGAGTCTCGTTTACTGCGGATCCGACGATTCCGTATTTTGCTCTGCTTTCAGAACCTATGTTTCCAACCACGACTTCCCCCGTGTGTATTCCGATCCCCACGGATAAATGTGGTAACCCAAGTCTTTGATTCTCTTCGGAAGTTTGTTCTACGGCGGCCAGGATTTCCGATCCGCATTTTACGGCATCGAGGGCCCTTTCAGCAACCGATCTGTCAAGCCCGTTAAAGAAAGCTAATACGGAGTCTCCTACAAAATCCACGATGATGCCCTCATATTTCTCGATAACCGGTATCACCCGCGAAAAGTGCCTATTCAATATATGAGTGACTTGCTGGGGAGGGAGTTTCTCGGCCAATTCGGTAAACCCCCGAATATCGGCCATCAGAATGGTGACAACTCGGTTCTGTCCGCCAAGGTTCAACGTCTCCGGCTTACTCATCAACTGTTCGACGAATGTCTTATCGACATACCGTCCGAATGTCTGATGGATGAAATCTCGTTGCCTCAGACCTGCCGCCATTGAGTTGAACCGCCTGACCAAGCGACCTATTTCGTCTGAACGGGAATCATCCAAATTCACTGAATAGTCGCCGTGCTCAACCAATTCCGCGGCATCCGAGACCATCTCTATTCGGCGTGTTACTGCTTTGGTTCCTTGTCTTATCAAGAGAAGGCAAAGCACGAGTGTCACTACTCCGGCTATCAGTAAATGCCACTGGAACCTGAGTATTGGAGCGAGTACTACGTGGCCCCATGAAAAGAGCACCAGGAACCAGTCAGTGTTGGGCACTCTGAAAAATCCGGCCACGATGTCCGGATTGCAGGTGTCCCCGACAAGCGTTCCGAAATCCTTAGTGTTAATTTCATGCAATATTTTCTTTTCAAGATTACTTCCGGACCCTCCGAGTTTCTTACCGACCAGGCCTTCGGAATGGGTGGTGCCGGCGAGGTACGTACCGTCGGAAGCAACCAGATAGGCTGAGCTACCGTGCCACCGGCCCTCGACCAACAGATTGTGCATCAAGGACTGAAAGTCGACACTTACCACAAGCCTGCCGGCCGGTTCCACCCCGCCCCCGCATAATTGCTTGATTATGGTCAGAGTTCCTTTCTTACCGTGCGATTTGGTCTTGATGTAGCAGAAGCCCCCTGTGGCCTTGCAGCCATTCAGTGGAATGACGGACTCCTCCATGGAGTCGGAAGGGTCGCTGACGTAAAGCCGTTTCTCACCATTGTAGACGAGACAAACAAGTCCGTTCGAAGGCGACCGAGTGTTTACGCCGTTATAGTCTCTCTCTTGGGGCGGATTTCCTCGACCCGAGCCGCCTGGCTCAATCTCCACCGAGCGGACCCCGGCCTGTCTTCTCAATTGCTCGATGAGGAACGCCTTGGTTTCGTTGCCGTGACGAGTCTCTTCTGACTCTGCAAACAATTCGATCAATCGTAGCTTATCGTCCAACCTCATCTGGATTTGGTGGGCGGTTTTCTCCAACTTAAGCACCGCAGTCGAACGCCACTGATCCACCAAATAGTAGCTCGCATAAAGAAATGATCCGATCCCGGTACCAGCAAGAATCACGCCGACCGGAAGAAGCACAAAGAGTGAAAATCGCTTCTGCAATGAAAAAGTCATCCATAACCTCCTCGCAGAGCGCAGTGTTATCAAATCCAACACAGGTGCTGCTCGTATCGAGACGGAAGAAAAGGGGGACTCCTCTCCCTGTTGGAGGAGTCCCCGAGTAGGTGGGAGGAAAGACCAACGTCACCGCTGCCGGTAACAATACCGATTCAACAATCTTATCGCTGCAACGTTAATCTCGGTTGGAAAGGAATCTCTGCCATGCTCCTGCCGTAAAATTGCCGGATCAGCATGGCTCAGAACGCAAATCCCAGTGAGGGGAATAGTGCGCCCACCGCAATGTATATGCCTACGGCTCCGAGAAGGGCACCCGCAGCTCGTTTGACCACCAGGTTTGCGGTGTGGAGTCTTGTCGATCCGAGGATGTGGCGTGCAGCACCTGCGGATGTACCCACCGCTACGATGAGCAAGCTGTGCCCGATTCCATAGAAGAGCATCATGATCCCGCCGAAAAGAGGCCCCTTCAACGGTATCACACTCACGATGAGCAACAAGGCCGGTCCAGTGCAGGGCAGGGATACCAACCCGAACATGAACCCGAAAAGCGCGGCACCGACATAACCGGTATGCTTGGGAAGCTTATCCTGCGATATGGGGAGCGGAATATGGAACAGATCCATGAAATGGAGCCCCAACAGAATACAAATGCCCGCCACCACGTAGATCATGTACTTCGATTGGAGAAATGGCGCGGCCGCCAGGCCGACGGAGAAGAGTATCGCCAGCTCGAGGCTGAACCCGAGGACGAAAACGACCGTAAAGAGAAAAGACTTCTTTGTCGTCATCTCTTCCCCCATACCGCCTATGAACCCTATCAAAAGGGGGACCATTACGAGAACGCAGGGATTCAGCGCCGTAAGGGCTCCGCCAACAAACGAGCCGGTCGCTGCCAGGACAAGACTCCCGGAGGACACCCATTGCTGTACCATAGCGAAAATCGATTCCATCGTCTAGTACCTCCTGATTTCTCAATCAGCCTAACCTGCCGGACGTGTTCCCGGCTAGGTCGATTTTGGAAAAATACTGAGCCTATCTCGAGGCCGTTGTCTGTCCCTGTTGGAATCGAGCCACCGGAGATCCCGCACCGGGTGCGTGGGCTCCTCTCGGAGGCGCCAAGCCCATTCGGGTGAATATTTGGGCGATTTGCTCTCTCTCCAAGATACCCTCATGTCGGAAGAATTCTTTCCCGTCAGGTGTCAAAAAAATCTGGGTGGGCATCATCCGTATGCCAAAAGACCTCACCAGGTCGCTATTTGCGTCCATGTCTACGGTTGTGACGATGGCTCTGCCTGCGTAGAACTTCCCCATATCATCGAGAATCGGCTTCATGTATTTGCAGGGTTTGCACCAACCGCGACCGAATTCGAGAAGCACGGGTACCCGCTTTGACAAAGTGGTTTGAAGATTGAGTCTCCCTGAGGCCAGAGCGGGGCCTTGTGAAACGGTCAAGCAGAGACACGTTATGGCCGGCAGAATTGATAGTCTTTTAATACCTCTCATTGTTTCAAACC
>CAXXIU010000006.1:0-58566 GCA_963675835.2 Desulfomonilaceae bacterium | reverse complement strand
ACGTATTCGCTTTCCTGGTACCAAAGTGCAATCGTACTTTTGTATTAAGGATCCCGGGCCTACCCTGTGGGCCGCAGCATTGACCTGATTGACTTGCAGCTTGTCAGAGGACAAGCGGATGTGTAATCGCTGAACAAGCTTGAGGAGGTTCGACATATGGCTGACGTGGTAATGCCCATGAACGGCAAGGTGATTGACGTGAAGGTGGCGGCGGGTGACGGCATCCAGGAAGATGCCGAGGTGGTCATCATAGAAGCCATGAAAATGGAACTGCCGGTGGTTTCCGAGGTTTCGGGAACCGTTAAGGAAGTGAAGGCAAAGGTGGGAGAATCCTACCAAGTCGGTGACGTTTTGTTGGTGGTTGAATAAACGTTCGTCCCTGTGGAGCTTTTTAGGAGACTCCGTGGATGAGCATGCAGCGAGGAAGCCGCAACGGCGAGGAAACACGGCAGGAAGGTTTGGAGGTAAGGAAGACTGCAGAGAAGCTCAGGCCTAACCGAAAGGTCGGGGCTAATCGGGCAGTTCCCGGGACACCGTATTTTATGCGGAAACAGGGCTTATAACGTGTCTCGGCAATTCCACCCGTCCCTTCCGCCGACCTCACCGGGCGGTTTTTTTTCGCGTGCGGCCATGGTCCTTGGAACAGATCTCGTATTCCGCCGGCAACGGCCTCAGAGGACCGACGCTGATTGTCGGTCGCCCGGCAAGTTCCCTGAACAATCACGGTGAATTGCCGGCACCGCAGAGTCTTGCTCCCGTAACCTTCCCGCGCTGCAACGAGGATTTGATCGGAGGGACCTCCGAAATACATTTAATCCGGCGCCTGCATTCCTGATGGGAGCGACGTCACTTCTGCCTATGGCAGCAGGGTTGGAGGCTGATCGAGTCTTCGTCGAAATCCGCCGTAAGCTGCGGTTTATCCCACCTGATACGGGGTCCGAGAGCCCCGCTTTGGGCACACCACATTCGAGTATCGACTCCACCCCAGGAGGAGGCAGGGGGATTGCCGCCGAGGCTTCACTCGGAGTGTTTCGAATACGCGCGTCCGCTGCCGCTCCATCGAGTGCCGTGTGTATGGAATGTGCCTGTCTTGAGCACCTCACGGAGGGCTGGGTTGGGATGAGTCGCCCCTTCCAAGACGTACATGCGCTCTCCTTACCCATCTCCGTTGTCGAAGCCAAGACCGGCGTGCCGATTGGCAATAACCGTAATGCTTCGTTGTGCTCTTCCGCCATGGAAGTTGCTTTTGCCGCGTTTTTCCCGCAGAATGCAAACCGCGCCTCGCTGCAGGGATGGAACCTGGTCGGGGATCCGCTTGTGCGCAGAACCAGTCTTCTTTTTTTTCGGCAATCACGGGAGGTGAAACGTGTTGGATGACTTCAAAGAGAGCGTAGGCAAATGGAACAGTGACGTCGAGGCCAAACTCGCGAAACGGCCCGAACGCAAGAGCGTGTTCTCAACGGTATCGGAACTCCCCATCAAGCGCGCCTATTGGCCGTGGGACGCGGAGGACTTTCATCCGGATGAGGATTTGGGGATCCCGGGATCGTACCCCTTCACTCGGGGCGTTCAGCCTAACATGTATCGCGGCCGACTGTGGACCATGCGGCAGTACGCCGGATTCGGAAGCGCCGAGGAAACGAATCGGCGATTCAAATATCTGATTCAACAGGGACAGACGGGACTATCCGTAGCGTTTGACTTGCCCACACAAATCGGCTATGACTCCGACCACGAACTGGCGGCCGGCGAAGTGGGAAAGGTCGGCGTCGCCATCGACTCCGTCGAAGATCTGGCTCAACTTTTTTACGGAATAGATCTTTCGACCGTCAGTACGTCGATGACAATCAACTCTCCCGCGGCAATCCTTCTCGCCATGTACCTTGCCGTGGCGGAACGGCAGGGTGCGGACATCTCCAAGTTGCGGGGAACCATACAGAACGACATTCTCAAGGAGTATCCCGCCAGAGGCACGTACATCTTCCCCCCGGCCCCCAGCATGAGAATCATCACCAATATTTTTGCATTCTGCAACCGGCATGTGCCTCTATGGAACACCATCAGCATCAGCGGGTATCATATCCGCGAGGCCGGTTCAACAGCGGTCCAGGAAGTCGCTTTCACGCTGGCCAACGGTATCGCGTACGTCCAGGCGGCAATAGATGCCGGCTTGGATGTCAATAGTTTTGGAGCGAGGCTGAGCTTCTTTTTTCAACTCTCATCAGGATTTCCTCGAGGAAGTGGCGAAATTCAGGGCGGCGCGTCGCATGTGGGCCCGAATTATGAAGGAGCGTTTCGGGCGACGACGAACCCCAAAGCCATGATGCTCCGCTTCCACACTCAGACTGCGGGGTGTACGCTCACTGCGCAACAACCCGACAATAATGTGGTTCGGGTGGCGTTTCAGGCACTGTCCGCGGTACTGGGCGGAACACAGTCTCTGCATACCAATTCACGAGATGAGGCCCTTGCCCTTCCTTCTCAGGAGTCGGTCCAGATTGCACTGAGGACCCAGCAGGTTAATAGCTCATGAGAGCGGGGCGGCGGATACCGTGGATCCGTTGGCGGGATCGTACTACATCGAAGCATTAACCAATGAGATCGAATCCAAGGCGTTTGCCTACATCAAACAGATAGACGAAATGGGAGGAGCAGTCAGAGCCGTAGAGTCCGGCTTCATAGAGGACGAGATTCAAGATTCCGGCGTATCGTTTTCCAAAAGGCCGTTGAAGCAGGCGACCAGATCATCGTGGGGGTGAACCAATTTCAGGTGGAGGAGAAGTTGCCGTCCGGCCTCCTCAGGGTGGATCCCACCGTCAGGGATGCCCAGATGAAGAAACTGGAAAAGATTCGCTCTCAGCGCGACGCCGACGCAGTGAACACCGCACTGGCGGAACTCAAGAAAGCGGCGGAAGGAACAGACAACATAATGCCTCCGATTCTTGACGCGGTTAAGAAGAACGTGACCCTAGGCGAGATCTGCGGTGTGCTCAGACAGGTCTTTGGAGAGTATACCCACGGTGGTTCTCAGCGTTGACACGGCAGTCGGCATACGGACGAAGACGGAACCCTGGACCGTCCCGGGTTTTGTCTTTTCCATGGCCGCCTCATACCGGAGCGAAAATGGCCGGAGGAATCTCGTTATGGATTTGAGAGAGTTCACGAGAATTACCCTGCGGGGATTACCGGGGGTAATGGTGATCGTAGAAAACGTGAGGGAGGATGCAGAGGCGGCAGGTCTGAACACCGACGAGTTGCAACAGGACGTTGAACTCCGGCTGAGCAAGGCCGCCATACCCATTATACCTCATGAACAATGGAGAGAAACCGGGGGACGACCGTGGCTCTATGTGAGTGTGAACACGATCAAGTACCCTACCGGTTACTTCTTCTCCCTCGATCTGCAACTCAAACAAGAGGTCAGCCTCCGTCGTCAACCGTCAATTGTCACCAGTTCGGCTACGTGGGAGATTGGTTCCGTCGGCTTTGTTGGAATGCAGAATCTTCACGAAAAAGTACGCGAATCCTTGGGCAAGTTTTTGGAGGAATTCATCAACGACTACGCTATTGCCAATTCCAACGCGTAGGACGCTGCAATCTCATCGACCGGATCTCGCAGCCGTCAAGCCCCGATCAGCAAAGCCCTTCCAGGCCATTTCGTCGATACCGGATCATTGAATTTGCCGCTGATATGATGTAAACTTTGATTCCTTGTCGTGATATCTCCCGGATCCGATCTCGTGCACGCAAGAAATCTACCTTCATTCGATTGGAGACATGCATCCGATCCGGGGCATGATACCTTATGAAAGCTCGGTCCGCACACATCGCGGCCGTGGAGAGAGTATTCGATGACCGGCTCAAATAGAGCGGATACCGGCTTTAAGAAGCAAGCCTCCTTAGCTTCTGAACTCATAACGTTTTTCACTTCAGTACGAACCACGATCGTGGTTCTGTGCATCCTGGCCGCAGCTTCGATTTTCGGGACACTCATCCCACAGAACGTGGATCTCGATCAGTTTCGCCGAGTTGCTTCGCCATTCTATTACCGGTTGGTGATGATCTTGGATCTTCACAACATGTACCGGAGTTGGTGGTTCATTCTACTCCTCCTCGTGCTGGCGGCCAATCTCCTCGGATGTCTTCTCCAAAGGCTGCCTCGCATTCCCGGAGAATGGAGGGAAGCACCGAAAAAAGGATCCATACGGTTCACGTTTTCCGACGCACGAAGGATAAGCGAGGTGCAGGCAATACTGATCCCCGCCCTGAGCAAACTCATCGGCTCATCTCCTTCAGTAACGGAGGACGGCGAGTCAGTGAGCGTAAAATGGGTGAAGCATCGGTTCTTCCTCCTGGCTTTTCCTCTCATTCACACGGCCATCATCGCCATCCTTTTGGGTGGAGTCATCGGACTGTTTTACGGCATGCGCGGCAACATTCGCATCCAGGAGGGAGAAACCGGACGGGAATTCGTTCTTTTCCCATCGGGGAAGTGGATACACTCCCATTCAGCATTGCCGTAGACAAATTCACCCTCAAACGCTACCCCACGGGTCAGCCCAAGGAATTCCGCAGTGACGTGAGGTTGCTCCAAGACGGCAAAGAGGTAGACAAGGGCTCGATTTTGGTTAACCAGCCCATGACTTATGCAGGCATATCCCTTTATCAGGCCAATTACGATCTGATTGGCGTCAAGCTGGTAAGGCTCCGGCTTGTCGATGCCGAAGGAAAGACATCGGAACTCGTCGTTCGACCTCCCGGATCAACCGAACTGCCCGGGACCGACTACACGATACGGGTCACCAGCGTGGATCCAGGATCCACGAAACAAGGGCCGGGGGCCGACCTGACCGTTTCCAAGCCTGGTGAACGGCCGAAGCGGGTCAAGGTGTCCCGTAACGATTCCAAACCCCTTGCGATCGGTGGAGTGAAGATCGAGTTCTTGGGTTACGAACCGCTCTACGCTACAGGACTGCAGATCGGATACGACCCGGGAACCAATGTGGTCTGGTTCGGATGCGCTCTATTGATAGCCGGCTTCTGTCTTACCCTCTTCACGAATCTCCGGAGCGTCACTGCGAGGCTCAAGCCCGACGCCGAGAAGACACTGATTGAGATTTCCGGACGAAGCCGCCGGGATCGAGCGGAGTTTCGCGAGAGGATCGAGACGGAAGTCCGTAAGAGCCTCGGCTGATCATAGCTTGATAGGCTTATCTGCATTTTGAGATGATCATAAAGACTTACTGGAAGATCTCATGACTAGTTTGGAACTGACAACGTATGTAGTCTTTTTGTATTTTGCTTGTTGGTTTGGCTATCTGACGGCCTGCACGGCGACTCCGCCCGGATCGACCGCCCGCAAGACCATGCTGGCCACGCTTCTCATCGTATGGGGCCTAAACACTGCAAGCATCGGCTTGAGGTGGATTGAATCCCACCAGATGGGTATTGGTCACGCTCCGCTGTCAAACCTCTATGAGTCTCTGGTGGCCTTTTCCTGGAGTATCGTGCTGGCGCTTATCATTGTGAGGCTTCGGTACAAAGCCGATATTGTAGTCCTCGTCGGTCTTCCGCTGAGCATGGTCATCATGGCCTACACGTTCTTCCTGGATCAGAGCATCAAGCCTCTAATACCGGCACTTCAATCCAATTGGTTGACTATTCACGTGTTCACTTGCTTCCTCGGCTACGCGGGCTTCGCGGTTTCGTTCGTTGCCGCGGCACTTTACTTGCTTGCAAAAGGATTCCCCCCCATCAGTAAGTTCCTCCCTGGGACACAACTCCTTGACGAGATAATTTATCGCGCAGTATTAGTGGGATTCCCAATGCTTACCGTTGGAATAATCACTGGTGCGGCTTGGGCCGACTACGCTTGGGGGAGCTATTGGTCGTGGGACCCAAAGGAAACCTGGTCGTTGATTACTTGGCTGGTCTACTCCGCATTCCTCCATGCCCGGCTGGCGAGAAATTGGACGGGGCAAAGAACCGCTATGCTTTCGGTAATAGGATTCGGGGCCGTGCTCTTCACGTACTTCGGTGTGAACTATCTCCCGGGCCTCCACAGCTACTTCTAGCGTCAACGAAAGCGCCAAGAAGGGGAAAGACGGCGGTCCGCGGTGAACCGCCGCACCTGTGACCTTCGGATCGAGAAGGAACTATGGATCTTAGCGAGATCGGAAACCTTTTCATGATCGGCATCTCAGGAACGAGCTTTTCGTCCGAGGTCCGAGATCTGATCGACGCCCTGAATCCCTGTGGAGTGGTACTCTTCTCAAGAAATATCGAACATCCCGTTCAGACTGCGGAACTCAACAGCGACTTGCAGCGGTACGCGCTGCAGCGCGCCTCGCAAGGCCTCTTCATTGGAGTCGACCAGGAGGGTGGTCGAGTGCGACGCTTGCAGGATCCATTCAGAAGCTTTCCCGCAGCCCTTGACCTGGCTTCCAAGAACGAGCCTGAACAGGCTGTCCGGGAATTTGCACGAGTCACTGCCCGTGAAATCCGACTGGTTGGATTCAACCTCGACTTTGTTCCCGTCCTGGATGTTCTGGGATACGCCGACAACCTTGATTCGTCGGTTATAGGCGACAGGTCCTACGGCTTCGATCCTCGTACCGTATCGCAATTGGGAGACATCGTAACGGATACCATGCGAACCGGCGGGGTCATCCCCTGCGGCAAACACTTCCCGGGACACGGCGGGACAACGATGGATTCTCATGTGGAACTTCCAGTGGACGATCGTCCCATCGAGTCCCTGGAGCAGTCCGATCTCATTCCTTTTCGCAGAGCGACGACCAATGGTTTGGAAATGCTGATGACCGCGCATATTCTGTACCGGTCCCTCGACCCCATGTATCCGGCAACCCTATCACACACGATCATTAGCGGAATCCTCCGGCAATCCCTAGCCTATACCGGCGTGGCGATCACCGACGATTTGGACATGGGAGCAGTTACGAATTGCTTCTCTACCGAGGAATGTGCGGTGGCGGCAATCAAGGCCGGGGTAGACATCTTGCTTGTCTGTCAATCGGCGGAGAAGGCGTTGGCCGCACGAGATGCAATCCTACGAGCACTGAAGGCCGGGGAGATCACGGAGTCCAGAATTCGAGAATCCCTGGTCAGGATTCGTTCGCTCAAGTCCGCGTATGCCGACTCCTTGCGTCCCGGAAACCTTCCGGCCGTCAGGGAATATTTCCAAATTTAACGAAGTGGACCCCGACTTAAACCGGGGAGACGTCGGTTTGGAGACGGTTATTGGGCCGGCGCTCACTTCACCGGCCCCAGCGATTCGTAGAGCATTCTGATCTCCCGCTTGAGGGCTTTGACTTGGGTCTCCTTCTCCATTATCGTGTTCACCGTGTTTTCGTCGTAGACGCGTAACCCCGCCTTGGAGAGCCTGCCGGAAGTACCCTCCACTTGAACTCCGTCTGCCGACACCTTGGCTACCGTATAGACTTCAATTGTCTCACCATCCGCCGTGACACTGACTACCCGGTCTCCCGACTGGATTGTCTGCATGGGCCCTCTCCTTTCTTCCCGAAAGTAGTTCCTCCCCGAAGTCCTGAAGCGACGCCGGGACACACCACAAGCAAAACCGGCTGCGCCCGGGCGAGCGCACCTACGGGTACCGCAGCATACTCACCGGCAGTGCGTCGGTCAACACCATGGCAAAAAAGAATGGAACGCCGAGGCGGCGTCCGGAACAAACCGCTCGCCGGTAAACGATAACGGCCTGTCGAAGCACGAGTCCCGACATTCGGGCGCGCACCGATGTTCTCCTGATGCGTCAGGGCTTATTGCCGTCCCAACCCACAAAGGTTCACTGCGCGCACCGAACCTCGGCGTGCACTCCCGACTGACTATTGCAGCACTCGTTACGCATCGCAACACCTGTCGGGCGGCCCAAGAAAGCCGGTTGAAGCCGTCGTTGCCGGCACTCCATATCCGCCCACCCTTTCCCGTTACGACTTGCAACACTTCTGAGAAAAGACCATTCAGGGTATTCTTGCAATAACATGCCGGATATTCAATACATTTCCAGCTTTTGGGTAATTGGCACGGATATTGGATTACTTCAAAGGCAAGAGCGTGAATGTAAACGCCAAATCCGAATTCCAGATGTCACGAAATATAGAAATCTTGAAAGGAGTAACGACCATGAGAACCCAAGAATACGGCCGGATCAGAGAGCAGAGGATTCCCCCGGTCTTCATCGAGACCCAAGAGTTGAAGGATATGAATCAAAGCCCGGACCTGCTGCCTACGACGGAAGCCAACGAACTGATTCTCGCTGCACAAATCGAATCCAGACTCCGCAGAGACGTGTATCCCTGCGACGTCATCGGATACCAGGACGGATACTTCACCGTCGACGTGGAAGCACCCTTGCTCTGGGAAGGCAACTTGATTGAGAAATACAACGGAGCGGTAGAAGGCATGGCCGGAGTCAAAGGTATCAGGGTCCACATTCGTCCGGAGAGCATCTACGGCTTGGGGTAAGAGCCCTCAATAACTCCTCCGAAGATCCCCCCCAGGTCGCGACTCCGACTCTCTCAGACCCCACGGCGGCCGGTGAACCGATGTTAACCGGCTGCCATGGGATTCCTTTATTGGTGAAGCACCGTTTGGCGGCACAGGATCACGGTCCGGGTACTATGTATCCCAAACGGACAACCTGCCGGAAAAATCTCGAACACCCAAACCCGGTCCGGGGGTAACGAAGACAATACCGCACCCTAATCCAGGGATAAACGGAACAAGAATTCGCACTCCGAGAGAAGATGCCGGGGAACGGCGGACGTATTGGTTTTCGGGGTCTGTCATGAGGTAGGCATAAGGCCTTCGGAAGCTTCTCATTTTTTCCTTGACACGCAATGGGGAAGTAGTCGAACTATATGACTGGATGAATAGACCGTCTAAATGAGTGATTGTTCTTGACAGTGGGACCTATTCAGAAAGTCGAGCATCAGTCGGGAGGTCTGGTATGAAGAAACTTTTTGCCCTTTTGGGCACCATCGCTTTGATCGTCGCTTCTTCCACCGGTTCATGGTCGGAAACCAAGAGCGGCCAAACAATCGTTCGAGTGGCAGGGGCCGACAGCATGTTTTTCCGGGTGAGGCTCCGCGCAAAACTGTTCACAAAAGCCAACCCGTCGATCAAGATAGATGTTTCCCAGGGTGGAACCATGGATTCAGGGATCCGAGCGCTGATCGATGGGCAGGCGGACTTGGCCATGTCCTCCTGCGTGCTCCTGCCCGAGGAGGACAAGCTGGCGGCAGAGAAACACGTGAAACTGGTCGAGCGTTTGATCGGCTATGGCGGCATCACGATCATCGTCAATTCGGAAGCAGGGGTAGATAGCCTTTCCCTGGATGACGTCAAGAAACTTATGACTGGAGAGTACGACAATTGGGAACAGGTCGGCGGAGCCGACGTTCCGGTAAAGGTGGTCAGGACCGACGCGAGACATCCGGGTACTCTTGCTTTTCTGCAGCGTGACTTTCTGCAGAAGAATTTCACCCCCAAGGCGATTGTCGTAAGCTCGTTCCCGTCCGTAGCAGCAACGGTAGCGGATACTTCCGGAGCCATTGGTTACGTGCGTATTCGAGAAGCCTCCGAATCTCGAGTAGTAAAGAAGAATCCCCGAGTGAAAGTGGTTCCCATTAGCAGATCGGCGTCTACGGTTCCGGTCATGCCGAACCGGCAAACGGTGGCGGATCAGTCTTATTGCCTTGTGAGACCATACCTGATCTATTATCTTTCCACGGCTAAACCTGAAGCGGTCAAGTTCGCTGATTATCTGGTGAAAAAAGGATGGGGTCCTCAAGACTTGTAGTGTTCTTCCGTGCAGTCCACCGGGCTCACCCCCCTCGGGCGGTGCGCCCGGTGAACCAATTCCCGGAGATCTCCCCGACGCTGCACATGAAGATTGACCTTTCCCTGTACCGGAACATCTGTGGTCGTTTGGCGTATCGAGGCATTTGCTCGCTTATCGCAAGGTCCGCCTCAGGAATTGCCGCAGGTTGGTCACACTGAACAGCATGCCCCCCAACCATCCGCCAATGCACCCGACCAGGAAGAACTGAGTCTGTTTGGCGAGTGAGACACGGATTTTGTAATACAGATAGGCATCCACCGCTATGAAGGCGGCAATGCACGCAAGAATGAATACCCGCACAAAATACTTCTCGGAGACCTTCAGCACTACTCCGGCTATGTAGAAGACGAGCAACAGAGCGCCCAGGGACAGGGCAAACCCCATGAATCCGGCCTTCAGGATGACGGAAAAGTCCATTTGGAAGTTACCTGCACCTCTCTACCTCGCTCACTCGGCACTCTTCGTCTCCTCAGTTTTCCCATGGCCGCGGGGATGAGCCAGGTAGTTGACACCGTAGATCACTGAACCCTGGTCCTTGTCTTTGTACAAAATCAGGACGCGATCTCCCTTTATGGGAAGTTTGGGCGGCCTAAACCGAGCCTTCCAGCGAAGAATGAACCTGCGGGGGCCTGAATGGTCGTCGGGTTCGAGCATCAAAAAGCCCTCCCCCACTTCCGATATGACGCCTTGAATTCTCTGAATCGGTGCGGCATAGGATTGAGCCGCAAGCATCAGAAGGATGACTGCGAAGAACAGGTGGACCGCCGGAATGCGCCGTTTCCGATTCAATGATACGTACTCATCGGGAGGAGACTCGAGCCCCCGGAATAGGACCTGGGACCGGGAACTCTCCGTTGGTTCATATGTTAAAACCTCCGACAAACGACCGCGTTCGTCGGCAGGGGAACGGCGAGCATAGCCTGCCGTACGATTCTGATTTGTAGGGGCACCCCCTGTGGGTGCCCCTACAGTGCCGAGGTTTTTCATGATTCGTTGTGGCTTGTCGGCAGCACCAAGCCATGAATGATCACAAATTAGCTGATCCCGAAAGCGTCCATCATGCAAAGAGCGGACTTGCGTCCCGCCCCCATGGCCAGAATAACGGTTGCCGCGCCGGTGACGATATCGCCGCCTGCCCAGACACGATCCTTGGTCGTCTTTCCAGTTTCCGGATCGGCCACGATGTTGCCCCACTTGTTCGTTTCCAGCCCCCTGGTGGTGCTGGGAACCAGCGGGTTGGCGGCATTGCCTATCGCTATGATCGCCGTATCGCACTCGATGTCGAAGGTTTGCCCGGAGATGGGGACCGGTCGCCTCCTGCCCGAAGCATCCGCCTCTCCCAGCTCCATTTTCTGACAGTGTATTCCAACGGCCCATCCGGCGTCGTTTCCGAGGATCTCCAACGGTGAGGCCAAGAGTTCGAACTTAATCCCTTCTTCCACCGCGTGGTGCACTTCCTCGGACCTGGCGGGGAGTTCGTCCATGGTACGTCGATAAACGATGGTTACTTCTTCCGCGCCCAGTCTTAGAGCCGTTCTGGCTGAGTCCATGGCCACGTTGCCGCCTCCGAAGACGACGACTCTCCTGCCCTTGGCTATGGGAGTATCGGCCTGCGGAAACTGGTATGCCTTCATCAGATTGGCTCGTGTCAGAAACTCATTGGCCGAATACACTCCGTTGAGATTCTCTCCGGGGATCTTCAGGAAGAGCGGAGCACCGGCACCGCTGCCGATGAAGACGCCGTCGTACTTCTCTTTCTCGAGTAGATCGTCCACCGTCTGTGTGCGACCGACGACCCAGTTCGTCTTGAACTCGACTCCCAGTTGTCTCAGTTCATCCACCTCGGAGCGGACTATGGCCTTGGGAAGACGGAATTCCGGGATACCATAGACCAGGACTCCGCCCAGTTCGTGCAAGGCTTCAAATACGGTGACGGCAACACCTTTCTTGATCAATGCCCCGGCCAGCGTCAAGCCCGCGGGACCTGAACCGACCACACCCACCTTCAAGCCGGTAGGTTTGGGGAGTTGCGGCATCTTGCCTTCGCCGTGTACTGCCGCCCAGTCTGTAACGTACCGCTCGAGACGGCCGATTGCACAGGCTTCGCCCTTCCCTTTCTTATACAACACGCATTTGGACTCGCACTGGCTCTCCTGCGGGCACACCCTCCCGGCGATCCTCGGAAGGCTGTTCTTCTCTTTGATTTTCCAAGCCGCACCCATCAGGTCGCCTGCTTTCACCATCTCTATGAAATCCGGTATATCGACTTCAACCGGGCAGCCCGATATACAATACGGCTTCTTGCATTTCAGGCAGCGGCTCGCCTCCAGGAGGGCAAGATCATTGTCGTAACCCAGAGCCACCTCGTAAAAATTGTGAGCCCTTTCAAGAGGGTCCTGTTCCGGCATCTTCTGCCTGGGGGTCTTGGGCTTTTTGGGTTTGACGACTTTTTTTTCTTCTTGTTCACTCATTACTTCGCCTCCGGAAACGAGCATTCACACCCACGAGGTGTTTCGCGGAATTTGTTGAGCGCTACCAGCTCTGACCCCTTGTACATGGCCAGTCTCTTGGTAAGCAGATCGAAATCGACTTCATGACCGTCGAATTCGGGGCCGTCGACACACCCAAACTTCGTTTGACCGCCCACTTCGACGCGGCATGCACCGCACATGCCGGTACCGTCTACCATGATGGGGTTCAGACTCACCACTGTGGGAAGCCCCGCAGGTTTGGTCACGTTCACCACTGCCTTCATCATGGGAACGGGGCCGATGGCGACGACGAGATCGATCTTGGTCCCCTTGTCGATGAGATCCTGAAGGACCTGCGTAACAAAACCGTGAATTCCGAAAGAGCCGTCATCCGTAGCGATCAGTTGCTCGGTACTCACCCTCTTCAGGTCTTCCGTCATGATGAGCAAGCCTTCGGTTCGGGCACCGATGATATTGATCACATGGTTGCCCGCTTCATACATCCCCTTCGTAATGGGATACAACGGCGCAACACCGATTCCGCCGCCTACGCAGACTACGGTGCCGAGGTTTTCGACGTGGGTGGGTGTTCCCAGCGGGCCGACGACGTCAACCAATTTATCGCCGACACACAATGTAGACATGTAGTACGTGGTCACTCCCACTTCCTGCCAAACCAGTGTTATGGTTCCCTTCTCAACGTCTTTGTCGGCAACGGTAAGCGGAATTCTCTCACCGTCTTCATGACATCTCAAAATAATGAACTGCCCGGGCTTATGTGCCGCGGCAACAGCCGGTGCGGAAATAACCGCCCTGTTGACTCCAGGGCCTATCCGCTCTTTTTCGAGGATTTCGAACATCTAGCGAACCTCCTAGGGCATTAAAAAACCGTGATTTATTCCTTAGGCTTTATGGAATAGAACGAAGGACCGTTCTGAGAAATCACAAATGAGTAGTTTACCACAGGAGAAAGAATGGAATCAAGACCGTTTTCCGGCGCTTAGTCTTGCTTATCGAATGCGGTTCACGATCCTTGAAAACTCCGGGAGTTCTCTTATCGACGCAAAGACCGAATCCCTTACCATCTTGTCCGCATCGGCGTATCCCTTGTCCACGGCCTCATTCAGTGTGCGCAACGCGTCTTGCGGCTTCCCGGAGAGCGCATACATTCCGGCAAGGTTGTAGAGGTGGCCGGCATCCCCCGGGTCCGCCTCAACAGCTCTTACCATCCACGCAACGGCCTTCGAAGGATTGCCCGAAATCGCCAGGGCCAGCGCATATGGGCCGAAGAGCGACTCTGCATCGGGGGTCGCGGCAAGTCCCTTCTCCAGGACGGCCAGAGATCGATCGATCCTGCCCGCCTCCAAATGAATCATGGCGAGATTCGCACATGCATCCGGCATGGGGCCGCTCTCAGCCAACAGCTTCTCGTATATCTCTTGCGATTTTGATTGCAGCCCCGCCTTGTAATAGGCGTTGGCCAGAGAGAACCGCAAAACGGGGTCTCCCGCGGACAATTGGACGGCTTTTCTATATTCTTCTATCGCTTGCCCATGCCGTCCGTCTTCCAAGAGAAAGCTTCCCAACATCTTGTGGACCTCGGGGTTGTCACTCAACTTCTCCTTGGTCTTCATCAACACCTGTCGAGCCTCGTCCTTCTTACCCGCCCACCTGAGCACTTTCGCAAGATTCAGGTCTTTGGTAACAAAGAATTCGGGATCAAGCCCCTTCATGCCTGTCACGTAAATCGAGTCCTTCTCTTCGCGAGAGAGTACACGCTTGGGACGCACGAGTCTTGTCCTGATCATCTCGTCCATGATCAGTTCCGCAAGCAGCTGATGTCCCTCGACCGTGGGGTGGACATGGTCCAGGAAACTCTCGTTTCCCGGGAGATCCGACGCAGCGTCCTTGCCGTTGTTCGCCTTCACGAGCGCGTGCTGAAAACGGATGAGCGGAACGTGTTCTTTCTCCGAGATGTGTCGTATCTTTTCTTCCAGCTGGGTGATGCATCTCAATGGGCAGACGTCGAGGTCTCTTGCCTTCACGAAGTCATTGCGTGCTTGGGCGTATCTACCCATTCCAAGCATGGCCTTACCGCGGCGGAAGTATGCCGCGGCGTACAGGGGATCCTTCTTGATCGCCTCATCCAGGCCCCCTAGAGATTCCTCATAGCGGCCTTGTCTCACGAGCTTGGCGGCCTGCTCGATTTTCCCATCCAACTCGGACTTCTCCGAGGATGTCAGGTCTTTTCGATGTTCAGACTTGAAGGGTGAGAAGTCCTTGAGGTTCGAAGCGGGTTCTACCATAATGACCGGGATTCCGGCTCGCTTGCACACGTAAATCATGGTCTCGATATTGCGGGCGAAGTGTTGGATCACTCCGCGGGCGAACTTTTCGTCCCGGTGATAGCGATCCAAACCGGCGCTCCGGTCAAGTATGGCCGTCACGTCATCTTTGAGGATCGACTTGCCCGTTGAGGAAGCACTGCGATTCGATCCGCCGCTTCCATCCATGGTCGTTCCCCGCCTCCCGCGCTCGTTCCCTGCATCGGTCGGTCCTGCCGGCAACAACGGCTCGATCACGCGTTTCAATGCCTGATAGATATACAGATTCTCGAGGACCGAACGGATCGTGATGAGCCCCGCCCCTTGAGAGAAGAGTCCGGCGTACGTGCGGCGTTCAAGAAACTCGTTGTGGCCGGTGTAGATGATCACAAGATCCGGCTGATACTGAAGAGCCTCCTTGATGAGGGGCACGATCCTGTATGACGCGTAGGAAATTCCCCCGGCGTTGATCACCTCGAACACGGCCTCGGGTTCCGAAGCGTTGAGCAGATCTTGCAGCCATCGCGAGAAGGAGGTCCGGCCGTCAAAGGGACGACCATAGGTTGTGGAACCTCCAAAACAGAAGATTCTGAACGTGTTTGCAGGCTTTGGAGATTGAAAGGACACCCGGTTGAAGTACTTGATCCTTCCGGGCACCGTTGACACGACCCCCTCATGCAATTGGAAAAGCGGTTTGGTTCGAGAGAACCCCACGTACGGATCTTCACTCGAATCAACGGAAGGCCCGCCAAAAATCCTGAGTGCCCCTTCCAACAAAATCAAGAGGAAAAGGCTCACCGTAATGCCGAGAATCGCATCCTTCAATGTGGAACGCCGAGCGCCGCCGGCAGTCTCGCTTCCGGCCCTTGGCAGGCTCACGTCCGAAGCCTCCCCCGGATTCTTTCCCGGTCGTCTCTTGCGTCTTCTTGAACGGCTCATAAATCTCGATTCGTCGTTACATAAGGCGATGCTTAGAGAATTGTCGGTATCACTTAGGAAACAGGGCGTGATTTGTAGTTGAATACCATTTCCATTTGCGGTATCCTAACATGGCCATGTTTTGACAACAAGCGCGCTGCCGCTCGAAGGTGATGTCAGGAGGAGGTCTTCAATGAGAAGCCACTTAATTATGTCAGTGGCCATCATTTCCGTATTGCTTGTTCTCTGTGTGTCCGTGTGGGCCAATGACCCGATCAAATGGTCCGCGCCCATGAACCACTATCCGAACCAATGGGCACCCACGCCTGAACCTCCGCGCTACTATAATCCTTACGGGTATCGGAATCCGTATTATGGATACGGATACGGTGGTTATGACTACTACGGATACGGCTCCTACGGCAACATGCAGGGCGGTCAGCCGGCCCCTCAGCGGGGCTTCTCAGGTAACCCGTACAGTTACTACTACGGCCACTAGCCGGAGGATGCCGCCCAATCCGGTAATGCCGGACTCTCCTAAGGCACGGGGGAGGGTGATCATTACCCGGGACTTCCCCCTACGGTCGGCGTCTCTCCGTCTATCTTGGAATCGGCTTCCAACTCTCCAGGCCCTTCTTCACCGCACCAACAATTCTTGAGACCTCAACCAATTCGACCTCCTTGGTTTGCCTGTCTCTGAGTTCCACTTTCCCCTGAGCCAACGACTTCTTCCCTACGGTAACTCTAAACGGTACACCGATGAGGTCGGCGTCCTTGAATTTTACGCCCGGCCTCTCGTCGCGATCGTCCAGAAGGACGTCAATTCCATGGGCCCAGAGGTCACGGTACACGTTTTCCGCGGTCTTCTCGATTTCGGTGTCCTTGGCACCGACCGGAGTAACAATTGCCGAGAAGGGCGCTATTGGCGGAGGGAAAATGATTCCGTCGTCGTCGTGATTCTGCTCGATGGCAGCGGCAATGGTCCTGCTTACCCCTATGCCATAACATCCCATGATCATGGGCTTCTCATTTCCGTCCGAGTCAAGGAACTTCGCGTTCATTGCCTCGGAGTATTTAACCCCGAGCTTAAATACATGACCGACTTCTATTCCCTTGTTGAGCCTCAGGGTACCGCCACAGCGGGGACAGGGATCGCCTTGAACCACGGACCGCAGGTCACCGTAACGATCCACTTGGAAGTCTACGTGTGGATTCACGTCCACGATATGCACGTCGGCCTCGTTTCCGCCGACAACAACGGAGGTAAGACCTCGAATTGTCTGATCCGCCACCACGGTGATGCCTTGGAGTCCGACCGGACCCGAAAACCCCAGCGGTCCGCCGGTCACCTCTTCAATCGTCCACTCGTCCGCGAGTTCCACATCGCCTACGTTGAGCAAGTTCCTGACTTTGACCTCGTTCAGATCGTGATCTCCCCGCAGCAGTACGGCTACAGGCCCGGATTCGGTTCGCAAGATCAGTGTTTTGATCAGGTCTTGGGGCGCGACGTTGAGGAACTCCGACACCTGCTCTATGGAGGTCATGCCCGGAGTCGTTACTCTTTTCATTGTTCCCGGCACCTTGGATTCGGCGGGCTCGCACGCTCTCACCTGCGCCTTCTCCATATTTGCCGCGTAGTCGCACGTGTCGCAGGAGACAATGGTATCTTCCCCGGTGGCCGCCAGCACCATGAACTCGTGCGAAAAGCTGCCGCCGATGGGACCCGAATCCGCCTCCACGGGCCGGAACAGCAAGCCGCAACGAGCGAAAATCCTACTGTACGCGTCCCACATCGCCCGATACGACTCCTCGGCTCCATCCTCGGTGGCGTCGAATGAATACGCGTCCTTCATGATGAATTCGCGTCCGCGCATAAGACCGAAACGGGGACGAATCTCGTCACGAAACTTGGTCTGTATCTGGTAGAGATTGAGCGGCAAATCCCTGTAAGAGCGGACGTCACGCCTAACCAGGTCGGTTATGACTTCTTCGTGCGTAGGTCCGAAGCAACATTCCCGATCGTGCCTGTCCTTTAAGCGGAGAAGTTCCGGTCCGTACACGTCCCATCTTCCCGATTCCTTCCAGAGTTCCGACGGCTGGACAGCCGGCAGGAAGACCTCCTGAGCCCCGGCAGCGTCCATTTCTTCCCTGGTGATCTGCTCCACCTTTCTCAACGAACGATATCCCAACGGCAAGTAGGAATAGACTCCCGCCGTCAGTTTTCGGATCATGCCCGCCCTAAGCAGGAGTTTGTGGCTGATCACTTCAGCATCGGCGGGGTCCTCTTTCAAAGTTGGAGCGAAGAGTCTCGACATTTTCATTGATCGGTTCCTTTGAAGCCTCCGGCTTGGGGCTCTAGTGCCCGGGTCAATATCACGGTCCGCTGTTCGGCAATCTCCTCAATTCAGTGGGATACCGGACCGTGGTGCCGCTGCCGGCCGGGCCGAGAGTGACCGGGAGTTTCTTGGTATAAGAAGTTGCCGTACGCACTGCCCCGGTCTTTCCGTGACGGCCCCTGACGCCCACTCATCCGTCCGTCCGCAACCGGTCTCGGTACCATGACGGGTTCATTCAACCACTCCTCGCGCGGGCCCGAATTCCCGACGCGCAGTATTCCATTGCCCTGAATGGGCACCTGCCGAATGTAACCCAGAGATTCCGTCGGGATCAAGATGGTTTTGCGCGTGATCTTCCGATCAATTGCATGACCGGTTTGCACAACGCCGCGAGTAAGTCCTCGTTGTGCGCGTCCGCCAATGAGTGGTAGTCTGGAACGGACATGACGGCAAACATCAGACCGGAAGAAATTCGAGAGCGCGCACGAGAGGCGCGAAGACTTGCCGCGTCCTGCAGATTGTGCCCCCGCAAATGTGGTGTGGACCGGATTGCCGGAGATCACGGCTATTGCGGAGCCGGTCCGGCCCCCACTGTGGCTGCCGTCCTCGCGCACTTCGGCGAAGAACCTCCGCTCTGTGGAGAAGGCGGTTCGGGGACCATCTTTCTGTCACGATGTAATCTTCGATGCGTTTATTGCCAGAATCACCAGATCAGCCAGGGTTCCATAGGATCGCCTTTAGCTCCGGCCGCCCTTTCCGCCCACATGCTGAGACTCCAAGGGCAAGGCTGTGCAACACTGGAACCGATTTCGCCCTCCCACCATTTGCCGGGGCTGTTGGAGGCTCTGGCACTTGCCAAGGAACAAGGTCTCCACATTCCCGTCGTGTACAACACCAACGCATACGAGACGTCGGAGACCCTTGACCTGCTCGAGGGAATCGTCGACGTGTACCTGCCGGACCTCAAATATGCCGACCCGAATCGCGCCCGTCTGTATTCGGATGCTGAAGACTACGTGCAAATCGCCAGGTCGGCTATTCTCAGGATGCATTCCCACGTGGGAAATCTCGTCGTCGACGTCCACGGAACAGCTGTCCGTGGAATGATACTCAGGCACCTCATCCTGCCCAACGGGGCCGCCGGTACTGAAGCGACCCTCGGTTGGATTCGTGACAACCTTCCCATTACGGTCACCCTCTCCCTCATGGCCCAATATTCCCCCTTGCACGGAAGCGCGCATATTACCGAACTGAACCGCAAACTTACTCCGCAAGAGTACGAAGATGCCATTGACTTGGCTTGGGAGATGGGATTCGAAAACGTCTTCATTCAGGACATGAATTCCACGGATACGGGGATTCCCGATTTCACTCGGGAAAGCCCGTTTGCCTGGGATTAGGGACGGATAGCGCTCCACGCACCGCAGATTGCGATACGGGCAGGGAAGCTTTGCACCACCGCAGCCGTAATCGAAGCGCAAAAGCCTGAAAGGCAGGTTGACAACACGGCCCCCGAAAGTTAGGCTGATAGTAAATCCGTATGTGACACCGAAGAGATCCGTTCTGCACCGGAAGGATGAACCACGCGGTCTATTTGAATCGGGGAGGCATTTATGGCTACTCGCACCTTTGAACTGGAATTCGCGAAATTCATTGAACGTTTCCATGAGCAGATCAAAGAGGCATTCATCGAAGATACCTTTCACAAGCGAGAAATCCTCTCACACTATCAACTTGGCCGAGAAATGCTCGAGGACCTCGCCGACAATGTTGTCCCCGAGTTCACCAAGAACATAGACAAGCGTACCCCGGTGGAAGAGATAGCAGACAAGTACGTGCGTCTCGGTATACGATGCTGCGAAGAGAGATTAAGCTACTCCGAGATTGTGAGGGCCTTTATTCTGCTGAAGCGTCATATCTGGCTGTTTTTTCAGGACAGCAACTTTGCAGGACAACCTTTTGATGTGCGCTCAATCGTGGCCCTGAACAACAGGACGGCACTCTTTTTCGACCGAGCGGTCTACTACTTCTTGGTTGGGTTTGAACAGGCAAGTTCGGACGAGGCTACGGAGCTTGAGGGTCTTTACGGCGCCTTCTTGGAAAGAGTACGTCGTGACCTCGGGCTTGGAGAAGAGACGTAACACCCAGATGTCGCCAACTCTGGAAGCCACATTTCTCCGGTCTTTCGGAAGGGGAGGAAGGGGATCCGGTTGCCCGGGAAAGGCGCGTGTGAATTCGTGACTTGGCCGATACGGTCCGGTGAGACAACAAATGAGGGATCCTCATAGAGAGAATCCCTCCCATAACGTACCGGTCACCGGATCGGTCGCTCCATGCAGACCCAGGCGCAATTACTGAATGACCTTAACCGTATATCCAAATTTGTCGCCGTTTTCCTGACGATACTCCACCTGCACTTTTTCGCCGACCGACGGCCTGCGGAACGGTATGAATTTCGTTTTCAGTCCCACTCTTACACTCACGATCTCTGCGGCCTGGCCCTCCTCCATTACCCTCAAGTTCAGGGTCTTCGGCGACGAGGCAACCACCTCTCCGGTCAGCATGTTGGTAGCGGGCGACGGCGTTGGAGTAGGTGTAGGAGTAGGAGTAGGAGTAGGAGCCGGGGCAGTCGTCTCCGGCTTCGTTTCCTTAGGTTTGCTTGCAACCCTTCTGGCTGCTCTCGCCTTGAGACGCCGCGGACGGATCGATCTCTTCTTGGGAGACCACGATGGGTCCGTTACGTATGACGGCGGCCTGGAAGAACATACGGCCCCGGGTCTCGGACATTCATCGGCATCGTACGCCTTCTCCGTACCCCCAACGGTTCGACACACCGCGGTTCTCGGTGGGGGCGGCGGGTAACACTGAACCGAGGGAGAAGGCGGAGTGAGGCTCACGACCTTGGTTGCCTTCATGTAGCCGTCTTCCAGAATGAAATCTACCGCCACCCGCTCGCCCAGGCAAGGACGCTTGTTGGGAACATACTTGGTCCTCCAACCCACATTGACTTCCGCACACTGTCCTCCGGATTTCACGGTCATGGTTCGCCAGCCGTGGTCCACAACCGTACCTTTGAAAGTGCATAGCCTGTATGCGGATGCAGGCGACTCGGCCAAACAAACGGCAATTAGGGCCGCTGATAATACTGCAACCCAGGCAGAAACAGAAAACTTCCCAAACATGGGGAACCTCCTCGCTGGGGGGGGTAAGGATTCGCTCGTTCTCAGGACGATCTGGGGATCTTCCGGAAACCGGTAGCTCAAAGTGGAACGAACATATTAGGTTAGCCCTAAAAAGTCAAGTAGATTACAAAGTAAATTGTATTATTTACCGGTTATACAATTATTTCTACCAGGCCAAAATCGAAAATACCGCCGCTTGTCTTCGACCGACCTCTATGTTATCAAATCCATGAGGAGGTTTGCCATGGGAATGTTCCGAGACTCCTCGGATGCAGAGATAGATATTGTCAAGGAAATGGCCGAAGGCCTCGGAAGCACTGGTCTAAGACTGGACGACCTATTGGTCAAGGCGGCCGAAGCCCGGGAGCGCGCTGGAGACCTCATCATGCGCTATGGGAACGGGTTGTCCATATCCGGCCGGCCTGATGTCACGCAGGTCAATGACTCCATTCGCGAATACAACGCTCTCATTGAAAGGGCGGAGGATGCTTTGAGATGGCTCCTCATACAGAGAGAAGCTTGTGGCTTTCGGACCCATCGCAATGTGCACATGCACTACCCGATCCCCGCGCGGATCAGGCTCCTCAACGCATGATTCTTCCCGGGGCGTCCGGCCTGAACGGAAGCCGGTTCATCGCAGCCGCACTTATCATACTCCTGCCGGCGTTGATGGTGACCGGCGTGCACGCGAGGGCCAAAGGAAAGACGGCTGCGGTCTGGCTGGTATTGTTCTCCTCAAGAGAGTGTTCGAAGTGTAAGGTTGTCAAGCAACTCATTCGGGAGATGAGGAGCGTGTACCCGATCAAGGTTAAAAATTTCGACATCGGCAAGCAATCACATTACGACCTTATGGTTAGACTTGAGGCGATTCATTCGGAACAGAAGTTTGCCGTACCGTTGATACTTATCGGTGACACGATCTTGATGGGTGAAGACGTCATCACCTCTCGACTCGAGCCCATCATCAGGCGACTCGCGGATTCAGGAGGCTCTCCCCTGCCCTATCTCGGCCCCGGTCGAAGCGGCGGCAGGCCTGCAGAATCTCGTGCGTCTAAACGCAAACCTACGACGGATCCATCGAGATGCGAGTGTGAGAAAACAGGACGACCGCCAACCATTGGCGAGGAATGGGACAGAATCAGGAAATTCGTTGGCGGATGGCTGTGAATCTTCATAGGACACCTTCGTTAAGTGACGCCGGTTGGGCACACGATGGGGGGGGCCTGGGGGGAGATGGTCTCCCCCTAATCATTGCGCATCGTGCGCTCTTCATGCTCCAGTCTCCGAGGCGAAGCCCCGGAATGGCCGTCTGTACCGGCAAATATCATGATTCCTTGTGGCTTGCCGGCAGCCCGAAGCCGTGAATTTTCTTAATGGAACCTTCCGATAGTAGGGAAAGTTATGAAACGCCTCCGACTGCCGGCTGTGCTTCTGGCATTGGTTCTCATGCCGGCCTCGTGTACTTGACTGTCGACCGCGTACAGAGCCGTGTCCGGTTCTGAGACGGCGAGCAAAGATACGGGTGCGAAGCAGTCGTGCCCGACCGGTGCGCTGTTCTGCCCTACCAAGTGAGCTTCGGGGCGAAAAGCGCTTGACTATATGACCATATATGCATAATATAAATTTAAAGAATCGGAATGCCATGAACAAAGAGGTGCCCAATGTTTAGTATTGATCAGGAAAGTCAAAGCTATTTCAAGGACAAGATCGCCGATAATCAGGCGCTGCGCATCTTCTTCGGCGGCTACGGCTGAGGCGGTCCCAGTATGGGCTTGGCTCTGGATGAGCCCCGGGACGGAGATGAGACCTATCAGTTGGAAGGGCTGTCCCTCATAATGGATCCCTTTGCACACAAGGTCATTAAAGATTCCGGAGGGTTAACCATCAAGCATTCCATATTCGGCCCCGTAGCCGAACTGGCCGGCGCCTGTGCCGGAGGCTGCAGTTGCTAGGGGGTAAGGATGCCTATATTTGAATTCAAGTGCAAGAAATGTGAGAATGAGTTCGAGAAACTCGTTTTCGCCTCGGAAGAAAATGATGTGGTGTGCCCGGCGTGTGGAAGCACTGAAACCACGAAAGAATTCTCCGTCTTTTCGTGCTCCGGCATAGAGAGGAGTCTTGCCGGGTCGTGTGGTTCAGCATCCTCCGGAGGCTCTTCGGGCGGCTTCTCCTGAGGATAGCACTCTGCAGCGGTTCGCTGCGAGCACCAAGCCGATAAGAAAACTCATGCGTACCATCAGGGGCAACTTTCGGTTGCCCCTTCAATACTCACCATCGGGCAATCAGTCCCGTTTTCGCAGGTCTCCAATAACCTTGCCGTCTCTCTTTGTGTACCGGTCACGTCTATTTTCACCGAACCCTTGAGCTTGATGTTCTCGCCGATATTTCGCCCATAGGCATAACTGACGTGAGGCGCACAATGCAGGCCTCAGTCCTCCAAATAATCCGTCTTTTCCGCAATGGACTTGACGGCTTGGACTGCGATCTCCACTTCTTCCAGGGTATTGAAACAGCCGAGGCTGAACCTCACCGTGCCGTCGGGCAGGGACCCCAGTGCACGATGAGCCAAAGGTGCACAGTGGAGCCCGGCCCTCACCGCAATGTCGTAACTCGTCTTCAGCATCGTGCCCGCTTCCTCGGGATGAATACTCTCGAACGCGGCTGGAATCGATCGACCTCCACAGCCTCCAAATGAAACGCGAAGTCCATCGGGCAGGGCTCCATCAAAGGTTACCGACAGTATGGGTACCTGGATCTCGGGTTTGAGAGGTCCATAGAGTACGATTCCCGGAACGTCCGACAGACCGAGGATGAACGCGTCCAAGAGTTCCATTTCGTGTCGCCGGATGGTCTCCTGCCCCACGGCAAGGATGAAATCCACCCCCGCGGACAAACCGGCGATTCCCACGTTGTTCCTTGTCCCGCTTTCCAGGGCGTCGGGAAAAAACTCGGGTTGATCCTGACTTTCCGAAACACTTCCCGTTCCGCCGCGTTTCAACGGCCGGATTGACAGCCCCTCACGGACATACAGCCCGCCCGTCCCCTGCGGTCCGTAAAGCCCTTTGTGTCCGGCAAATGCCAGAAAGTCAATTCCCATGGCCTGCACATCAATGGGAATAGCGCCGGCTGTTTGCGCGGCATCAAGGAGTAAGGGAATCTCGCCGGTCGCTTCCCGAACCGCGAGCACGTCCTGAATGGTTCCGCAGACATTCGATGCATGATTCAGCGCTATCAGAGCCGTATTGGGTCGGAGCACGCGTTTGAGGGACTCAACGTCGAGAATCCCCATCCTGTCACACGGAGCGACCGTTACGGAAACGATCCCTGCGCGCTCCAAGAATCTCACGGGCCGTATCACCGAGTTATGTTCCATCTCGGTTATCACCACATGATCTCCGGGATTCAAGAACCCGTTTATCACCGTGTTCAGGGCTTCCGTCGCGTTGAGCGTAAAGACGATGCGCCGCGGGTCGGGCACGTTGAAGAGAACGGCAAGCTTTTTTCGAGTGCCTTCCACCACCTCGGAGGCCTCCAGCGACCGGTCGTGCCCGGATCTCCCGGGATTGGCACCGATATTTTGCATGAAGTTAACCATCGCCTCGGTGACTTCAGGAGGTTTCGGATAGGAAGTCGCAGCGTTATCCATATAGATCTGTTTATTCAAGTTCTTCACTCTGGTTTGCTCGCTTGTACCACGTTCGGCATTCGCCGGCTCATAGGATAACCACTGCCGGAGAGAGCGTCTCGCCTGTCATGCCCGGCAGGCAGGTGCCTGCCCCGCTAACTCCTTTGAGCCAAGAGTACGGTCACGTATTGGATTCCGAAAAGGATTTTGCAGGAACGGCCTGATCTCCTCGGAGCCCTGAATTGTCACATCATGGCTCGGCGGAAGATATGATCGAAATCCTCTGCGGTCGCATCCCAATTCAGGCCCGCGGTTCTCAGCGACTTCAAACCCGCCGTCCCCATGCTCTCCCTCAGCCGGCGATCCCGCACAAGTAACGTCAAACACTCTCGAAGGTTGGACACATTCCCCGGTTCAAAGAGCAGGCCGGTAGTTCCATGGTCGACCAGATCCGGGATACCGCCGACTCTCGTGGCCAGCACGGCGAGTCCCGTAGCCATTGCCTCCTTAATTACGTTTGGGCTGCCCTCAGTGAAACTTGGTAGGCAAAGTATGTCCGAATTACGCATCATTTCAGCTACCTCTGCAGGCGGCAAGCTGCCCGTCCAACGCGTCCGTTCACCCAATCCCATGGTATTGCAGATGGTCTTCAATTCCGAGGCATAATATCCCTCGCCCACAACGAGCAATCGGACGTTGAGGAATTCGCGATCTTCCAGAGCTTCCAAGAGCGTCTGGAGGCCCTTTTTCGGTACGAGGGCCCCCACATAGAGTAGCCGTACGGTCTGCTCGTCCGCTCGTGAAGTATCTCCGGGCCGAAACATGTCGGTGTCCACACCGAATCGAGGCATCTCCAACTTGGATTCCGGAGTCCCCAGAGCGCGCATGATCTCCCTTAACTCCGCACTGACCGGAGCAACCACCGAGGATCTCCTTATCACCCATTTGGTGAACACTCTCCAAAGCAACCGATCACGGGCCAGGTATCCGTCGTCGCCTCGGAAGGATACGATCAAAGGTTTCCCCGTGAGCGCGTTTACAAGCCCACCGACAACCCCCGCGCCGATCCAGTTGGCATAGATGACATCCGAGTTCCGCGCGTATTTCAGCGCCACAGAGGCGAACACAAGCATCATCGGTATCACCTGAAGCTTGGCAAGCAGGCTCTTCGACAAGTTCTCGGGAATGCCTCCGCCCCCCTTGGTAAGTTTCTCAAGGGATCTCGGCAAGAAGTATCCGAATCTCACCGTTTCGACGTCGTACACGACGCGCCGCCCGTGGAAGACTCCATCCGACGGAGCCGCCACCACCACGCGATGGCCGCGCCCGGAAACGGCCTGGAGGAGTTTGGCAATGAATATGCCGGACCAATCTCTCTCATCGGACGGGAATGACGTGGTGAGAACCAGTATCCTCAGTCTCTTCACGTTTATCCTCTGCGTCTCTTACCCGTAATCCCGGGAACGCTCGGGACACGTTCCCAAACCACAAGGGCACGGCGTGCCGTGCCCTTGCCCCGGTGCAGGCATAGGTCCGTATCTACGTGCCCCGGTCATCAATCCATGGCCGCTCCGGCCGTGCCTCTAGCGGTCTCCCTTCTTCTTGAGTGCGGCCAGAACCTTCTCCGGTGTCAAAGGCAAGTCGGTAATTCTCACGCCCACCGCGTCATAAACCGCGTTGGCAATGGCCGGAGCAGTCGGCACACACGCAGGCTCTCCGATACCCTTGGCTCCGAAGGGGCCTTCGGGTTCGAATGGCTCAATGATAACCGCGTCGATGGGGACCTTATCCTTAGCCGTAAGCACCTTGTAGTCAAGAAGATTGGCGTTCATGACCCTGCCGTGGTTGACCTGCATCTCTTCGCTCAGTCCGTAGCCGACTCCCATGACGGTTGCACCATAGATCTGGCCTTGGACGAGCATCGGGTTGATGGCCCGCCCCACGTCATGGGCCGCCACGTAGTTGAGGATTTCTATTCGGCCGGTCTCTTTGTCGACTTCCACCTCCACACCGTGAGTGCCGAAGGTATAGCAACACGACACATTGCCCTTTCCGTCCGGGCCCGGCATTTCGTTCGGCGGATCGTAAAAGGCTTCGGCGGTTACCATTTCCCCTTTTCCCGTTCCAACCATGTGAGCCTTGCGAAGGATTCGGGCTGCAGGCATTCTGAAATAGGGATTCTCGGGATCGTCCCTGACGAACACTTGACCGTTACGTAGCTCCAGGTTGGCCGGATCGGACAGGATTGACATGTCAAGTTGGGGAGGCTTGAAGTCGGGGTCTCTCCGGGCTTTTTTCTTGAAATCCTGATTAATGAGGTTTCCCATCCATTTGGACGCCAGTTCCAGAACCTTGGTCCTCACCTCCGCCCCTGCGATCAGCGAGGCATGTCCCACCATGAAGGCGTGACGGCTTGCATGAGTACCGACATCCCACGGGCAGACCTCCGTATCCCCCAAGAAGATGGACACGTCCTCCGGCCTGAATCCCGTCGCTTCGGCCACCATCTGGCGGATAATGGTTTCCGAGCCTTGCCCCTGGTCGGTGCCGCCTGTAATGATCGTCACCTTTCCTTCGTCATCGACTTTCAGAATGATGCCCTGCGCATCCGACAGGTAGACTCGCGCACCTCCGCCTACGTGGAGAAAAGACGCGACTCCCACTCCTCGTCCTGATCTCTTTCCGACTTTGTTCTTCCAATCGAGCTTCGTGCGTACCGCATCCAGGCATTCGGTCATGGGGCACGTAGTGATCTTCAGCCCCAACGGGGATTCCTCGTACGGCACGTTGGCATTGATCTTTCGGAAATCCAGCGGGTCTATGCCCGCTTCCAGCGCAAGCTGATCCATGGATTGTTCCACCACGAAGGTCGCCTGAGGATTACCGTACCCCCGCATGGCCTGGGCATAGATATTGTTCGTGTACACGCACGTTGCCTGGAATTCGATGTTGGCCACGCGATACAGCGTCGATATGGGTATCATCATGACCGAAGGAGTCGTCGCTCCCCATGACGTGTAAGCCCCATTGTCCAGAATCATGTCCACCTTTCTGAACGTCAGCTTACCGTCCTTGTCGCATCCTTGCTCCACCGTCGCCAGGGTGGGTTGGCGCGGGGGGCTTGCCGTGAACTCCTCGTTCCTCGTGAAGAGTATCTTGACCGGACATCTCGTCTTCCATGCCAATAGGACGAGAATGAACTCATAGATGTCCGTATCCAGCTTGCTGCCGAAACTGCCTGCCACGTATGGGGTGAGTACCCGTGTCCGTCCCTTGATTCCAAGCCCCTTGAGGAACATGTCGAGTCGGTCCTTGCCCCCAAACGGCACGTTGGTCACACTCCTGAAGATCAGATTGTGGTTGACGTCGAACTCCGCGATTCCTCCACTGGTGCCCATGCACGTCTGATGAACCCATTGAGTGCTGAAGTCGGCCTTCACGACGTGTGCAGACTTCTCTCTGGCCTCTTCCACGTTGCCGGCCGTAAACTTCCAGGGAAGGGGCAGAATGTTATTTCTCCTCGGCTTGCCTCGTGCGTCAAACTCGTGTACGAGGGGAGCATCCTTTCCCATGGCCTCAATGGGATCGAAAACGGCCGGGAGGTCCTCATACTCCACCTCAATGAGTCGAATCGCCTCCTCTGCCGTATCTTCGTCGATTGCGGCCACTGCGGCTACTTCGTCCCGAAACTGTCGAACTTTGCCTTTCTTCAACGGGGTTTGGTCACCCAGGAATCCGACGCGCACTTCCGGGGTATTGTACCCCGTGAGGACCGCTCGGACGCCGTGAAGTTTCTCCGCCTTCGACGTATCGATGCTCTTGATGACCGCGTGGGGCCGGGCGCTGTACAGAATTTTTCCGTAGAGCATTCTGGGAAGTCTTATATCGTTTATGTACGCGGCTTGGCCGGTGACCTTTTCAATATCCATTCTGGGGTAAGATTTGCCTACAAACAGTTCGCCCATCTTGCGCTCCTTGAAGCCGGTCGTTAGTCGTCACGAGACATCTTCTCAGCTGCAGCCATAACGGATTCCACGATCTGAACGTAACCCGTGCAACGGCACATGTTACCCGCTATGGCATGCCTGATCTCTTCTTCCGATGGTTTCGGATTGTGATCCAGCAGAGCTTTCGAAGACATGATCATTCCGGGAGTGCAGAAACCGCACTGAACGCCCGCTTTCTCCAGGAAGGCCTCCTGGATGGGATGGAGACCGGCTTCGGGACTCATTAATCCCTCCACGGTGAGCACGTCTCTCCCTTCGACCTCCAGAATCGGATATATGCAACTATTGATCGGGGCACCGTCAACCAGCACCGTGCAAGCTCCGCATTCACCTTCTCCACAGCCTTGCTTCGCACCCGTCAGTTCCAGCTCGTCCCTGAGAACACGAAGCAAGTTCCAGTGGGGATGCACTTCCACTTCGACGACATCTCCGTTAACGGTGAATCGTATTGGCCGTTTCATTTCTACGTTTCTCCTTACCGTTGCGCTCGTTCCAGACAAATCAAGCCGGTTCGTTTCACCAGCACCCCTATCATATCCCTGCGGTACCATTCGGATCCCCGAATGGTGGTACGAGGAGAGGCTTCTTCCGCTGCAATCTTCCCGGCTTTGCCGAGCGATGCATCATCAATGATCTTGCCTTCGAGAAAGGCTTCCGCCTTCTCGGCTCTCATGGGGGTCGGCGCTGCTACCCCAAGGCCGATTCTCGCTCTGACGCAGGTCTTTAGGTCAGCCTCAAAGGACAAGAGTACGGCCACGCCGAGGATAGGCAAATCCATGGCTTGCCTGCGAGTGTGCTTCGAGTAAGCCATGCCCGTGTTGGGCAGGGGGGGCGGGACAAGAAACTCCGTGACGATCTCTCCCGGTTTCAGAATAGTCCTCCCGGGCCCTTTGAAAAATTGTGTGAGAGGCACGCGCCGCTCGCCTTCGGCAGACACGATCTTCGCCTCGGCGTCCAAGACGAGCATCGGGGGAGCCGTATCCGCTGATGGTGCAGCGTTACAGAGGTTGCCTCCGATGGTGCCGGAATTTCTCACCTGAACGGATCCAAGGTTGCTTACCGCATCATGGAGCACCGGAAAGGATCCCTTGATCTCTGCCGAGAGTTCCAAGGTGCGGTGTGTCACCGCACTACCGATCCTGAGGCCCTCCGAGTGGTCCATGAAGTTCAGATCAGACACATTTCTAAGGGAAATTAGACAATTAGGTGATACAAGACGCTTCTTACACTGAATCATCAGATCCGTACCGCCCGCTACGACCTTGGCTCCTTCGCCGTATAGGGAAAGTAGCTGCAGAGCGTCTTCTATCGAGGTGGGCTTGAGATAATCAAAGGTTCTCACAAAGACCTCCTCATGGGGGAATCTCTTTCGGAGATAGTTCCGGGCCAATTTAACCGAATCCTGCGGACACGGTATCCGAGATCTCTTGGGGCTTGCCCCATGGCTCCGGTATTACCGAATCTCCAAGCCGAGGTGAGAGGGTGGAGATCCGGCACTTTTCAGAAAACACCTTCGAGGAGCCATGGACTACCGTCCGGTGAACGGCCGGTGCGGAGACGGTTCCGATCGGGCGGACATTCCGATCACCGTGGCACAAGAAGACCCGTTGTGTATACCGTATACCATATCCGTCGGACTTTTCCAAATTGTAATGTCCGCTTGGTCGGTCCCCAAATACCGAGAATCCACATGAAGCTTCTATCTCCTAGTCTTCGGGATTATTGAGCTAAGTCTCTTTAAAGTAGTTTAGAGTTTGACAAAAAGGGACGCTCAAGTGTATTTTGTGTTCATTAAATTCATTTGTTGGTGTTTATGTCGAGCGTGTGTCTCGACTATGGAGTCCGGCTGAGGGTATAGGGGTTAGGGTCGGACTCTTCCTTGTTTTTGGGACCGCAGCTTATGACTCAAGTGATTCCGGTTTCGGCACTTGAGTATTTTTGGTTTCAGGGGAAACGGCGGGCATAGCCCGCCCTACGGCCGGATCTGTAGGGGTCCCCGGTGAACGCCGGATGTCTGCCCCGGACTTTCATGATTCGGTGCGGCTTGGAACAGATCCGAGCCATGATGGTTCTTTAAAAGGCACAATTCTCACAAAAAATCTTGACATTGAATATATGTGCTTGTAATTATATATGAACCTACCAGCTTCGCGCTGTGCATGGTCGAAAACCCGGCGCACCCTTCCTGACCCGGCTCCGGGTTTTCATTTATGATTTGCTACACATCGTCCAACCAACGATCCCCCCGGAGAATCGGTCATTCTCTCTGAAGATTCGCGCGGTACCATTCAAGGCTCTGCCCCAGGCCGGTTCTCAAATCACTGGTAGCGGAGAACTTGAGCGCTTTGCGCGCACTTGACGTATCCGCGGACGAGTGCTTCACGTCACCGGGCCGGGCCTCTTCAAAGCGAGGATCGATTCCGCCTCCCAACACGTCATGGATGGTGCCGAGCAAGTCCAGCACGGTGGTGCGGTCTCCTCGACCCACGTTGTACGCCAATCCGCATGCGTCCGAAGAAGCCTCCATGGCTAGGAGGTTCGCTTCTACGACGTCTCTGACGAAGGTGAAATCGCGACTTTGCCTTCCGGTTCCATAAATCACGGGTCTCCGACCGGACAGCAGAGCCGAGACAAAGCGAGGGATAACGGCGGCGTACGGGCCCTCCGGATCCTGACGCGGACCGTACACGTTGAAATAGCGCAACCCGATGGTCTCAAGGCCGTAAAGATCCCAGAACAGGCGACCGAATTCTTCGTTCACCTTCTTCGTCAGGGCGTAAGGCGACAGCGGCTTCCCCTCACTTCCTTCACGCTTGGGCAGGGTTTCGGAATCTCCATAGACTGATGACGACGACGCGTAAACCACCCGGCGGACTCCCCGGTTCCGCGCTGCAGTGAAGACATTGAGGGTACCGTCCGCATTGACGTTTTGGGTCGTGATCGGATCCTCGATGGACCGGGGGACGCTGCCGACGGCAGCCTCGTGAAAAATGCCTTCCACTCCGGACGCTGCCTTCTCGACATCCTTATAGTTTCGTATGTCTCCATAAATCACTTCAAAATCACCGCCCGGTACCAGAGAGCCATTTCCCAGACCATCGAGGTTCCCCATCTTACCGGTGCTGAAATTGTCGAGTACTCTGACCTGATCCCCCCTCAAGACGAGAGCTTCTACGATATGACTCCCGATGAATCCGGCTCCACCGGTCACCAGCATGAGCCTTCCACTCTTCTTTGCCATAGATCTCTCCGAGAATGTTATGATACCGAAAAACGAATCCCTACAGAACGTACCATTTTGGGGCGAAAAGCAAACATTAAAACCGGATTGATTGTAATGTGCTGCAAAGTGCAACCTGACAAGCAATGCCGTGGTGCATTTTTCGCCGACCTGTGAGTTTCCGGTCGATGCCGTCTCAATGAGGTTACACGCTGAACTGCTGCGGCCTGCATAGGGGCTCCAAATCACCACGGGACTCTTCACCCGTAACGCCGGCGGTTCACCGCAAACGGCAAATCCGATTGGATTCACCCTTACTCGTGGAAAGCGCAATGGTGCAACGCTGCAAGGATGACCGGCTCGTTCAGAATACGGCCTCTCAGAACCTTTTTTTGATTGTATCTTTCAAGCTTCTAGGTGACGTGGCACGGCAAATGCATGAAGGAAGTGGGGATTGAAAAAATGAAAGTCGCGATTCCTGAACACCAAGGCCGGGTTGCACCAGTATTCGATACGTGCCGACGTGTCCTGATCTTTTCCCAGGACGCGGACGGCCAAGTACCGCTTGGGCTTGAAGACTGGTCGACCACCGGTCGACATCAGCGTCCGGCACGACTCAAAGAGCTCGGCGTCGAGATATTGCTGTGCGGAGGACTAAGCGGCTGGATGGAGAGTCAGTTAAGCTTTCAGGGTATTCAAACCATGCCTTGGTTGGCCGGTGAAGTGTCGGAGATCCTGGAAGCCTTCCGAATGGGACGAGTCACGGAACCTCAGTATGCCATGCCGGGTTGCGCAGGATTCCGAAGAGGAAGGGCAAAGCACCTCGAAAAATTTTCCGGTTCGTGTCGCCGAGAACAACTCTCCCAAGAAAAGGGAGGGTGCGCAGCGCGATCGCGCAAGAGACGGAGGAATTTGCCGCCCGGTTAATACAACACCGGGTCTTGGTATGGAGGGGGCGGTGAGGAAAGAAATCCTCCCAAGCCGTGGCCTGCGTTCGGCCGGGCCTTCATAGTGCATCTCAGGGCGAAGCCTCAGGAGAGACCGACAACTGATGGAGACTTTCATGCATAGACTTGTCTCTGGAAACGAGAATGGTTATAGGTACAATTATGTCTGATCAAGAAAGATGTGCGAGCGACGGTTCGTGTGGAACATGCGAAAGTTCGACCGGTTGCGATGCGAACACGCAACGTATCCATACGGAAGAACTACTCAAGGAAAAGCTCTCGAAGATAAAGTACCGTGTGGTCGTAATGAGCGGAAAGGGCGGCGTGGGAAAATCCACGGTCGCTGTAAATCTCTCTGTGGCGCTTGCCCGTAAGGGATACAGCGTGGGGATACTCGATGGCGACGTCCATGGCCCTAATGTGCCGATTCTACTCGGAGTGGACAAAGTACGTCCGGCGATGTCCTCGCAGGGATTGACTCCGGTTACCTCACGCGACAACGTGAAGGTCATTTCCATGGCTCTTCTTCTCGATACCCCGGATACGCCGGTAGCCTGGCGCGGACCGATGAAGCATAACCTGTTTCAGCAGTTCCTTTCGGATGTCGACTGGGGAGACCTGGACTTTCTCGTTGTAGATCTTCCCCCGGGCACGGGAGATGAGCCCATGAGTATTGCCCAGATACTTGGAAATCCTCTCTGGGCGGTCATTGTGACCACTCCCCAAGACGTTGCCCTTCTGGATTCCCGCAAATCCGTGGTCTTCGCACGGAGTGTGGACATGAACGTAGTGGGTATTGTGGAGAACATGAGCGGATTCGTCTGCCCCAAGTGCGGTGAAACGATAGATCTTTTCAAGCGTGGCGGCGGTGAACGAGCATCGCGCGATTTGATGGTACCATTTCTCGGCGCGATTCCCCTGGACCCGCAAATCGTCCTGTGCGGCGATGCAGGTAAGTCTTTGGACAACGAGACGAATTCTTCGGCCGCTGCGAATGCAATTCAAAATGTCGCGGACGGGATATGCCGGACAGTCACCGGTGAAACGGTGAAATAGACCGTGACGGCGGCCTCTAAGCCGGCTAAGACCCCCAAAGCAGCGGTTGAGCGGAGAGAGGACTCTCACTGTGTCCATCGTCCGGAAACGAGAATACATAATTCCGAGAAGTGCCGGCGGGCATCTACACAGCATTTTTATTGAGAGGAGAACCATACATGCAGTCGAAAACAGTAGCAATTCCTTCCATGGCACCGGGTGGTCTCGAGGCCATGAGGTCGGGACATTTCGGTCACTGCGACTTTTTCACTCTGGTCAAGGTGGAGAATGGCGAAATTCAGGATGTTTCTATAGTTGACAACGCGCCTCATGCTCAAGGAGGGTGTGCCGCGCCGGTGAACCTCCTCCATCAAAGCGGAGCCGATGCCCTGATTGTCGGCGGCATAGGAATGCGACCGCTCATGGGGTTTCGGCAGGTGGGAATCGACGTCTATTTCGGACCGGAAGGAGAGACGGTCGGATCCGTGCTGAACTTTCTGCTGCAGGGAAGACTGGCCCTGATCTCAGATAACCAGGTCTGTGGCGGAGGCGGCGGCCAGATGTGAGGCGAGGAGGTCACGATGAGAATTGCGGTTACAGCCATGGGAAAGGACCTTGACGCTGACTTGGATCCGCGATTTGGAAGAGCCTTGTACTTCCTGATCGTAGAACCGAACGGCAGCATCGAGGAAGTCATAGACAACAGCACCAACATCAACGCTATGCAGGGTGCCGGTATACAGGCCGGAAAAGTCCTGGCCGACAAGAAGGTGGATGTCCTCCTTACGGGGCATTGCGGCCCAAACGCGTTCAAAACGTTGAACGCAGCGGGAATCAAGGTGGGAGTGGAACTCCGAGGAACCGTAAGAGAAGCACTGGAAAGCTTCAACCGAACAGAGGTGAAATTCGCGAGTTCCCCCAATGTGGAGGGTCACTGGTAGGCGTCACGATCGTACGAAGCCTCCTACCAATTTGAGAAAGGATAATAAATGGTCATCGCCGTTGCCAGCGGAAAAGGCGGGACGGGGAAGACGACTGTTGCAACGAGTTTGGCATCAGTGCTGGGACCGGCTGGACAGCTTCTGGATTGCGATGTGGAAGAACCCAATTGCCACATTTTCATGAATCCCGAATTGCATACCAGTGTTACGGTCAACCTTCCCGTCCCCGTGGTTGATATGTCCAGGTGCTCCAGGTGCGGAACGTGCGGTGATGTTTGCCGCTTTAGCGCAATACTCCTGATTGGCGACGAGGTGATGACGTTCCCGGAAATGTGCCACGGTTGCGGAGGATGCACGCTGCTGTGTCCGGAAGATGCAATCACTGAAGGAGTACGCGCGCTGGGGGTTCTGGAATCAGGGTTCGCCGGCCCGGTGGAATTCGTTCATGGACGGCTCAGAGTGGGTGAGGCTATGTCGCCGCCTCTCATAAAAGAAGTCAAAAAAAGAATCAAGCCGGAAAAAACAACCATCATTGACGCACCTCCCGGTGCCTCTTGTCCGGTCATTGCTACGGTCAAGGGAGCGGACTTCATCATCCTGGTCACCGAACCGACCCCCTTCGGCCTTCATGATCTGCGCATCGCAGTTGAAGCCGTGTCGGCCTTGGGTGTACCCATGGGGGTGATTTTGAATCGGGCCGACATCGGTACCCGCGATGTGCAACATTACTGCGACGAGCAGGGCCTACCGCTTCTCATGGAAATACCACATGATCGGACCATTGCGGAGGGTTACGCACGCGGAGAACTGCTCGTGCATGCCGCGCCCCGGTACCGTGAGCGCTTCGTCGATCTGCTGAACGGAATCCGAGATTTGGCTTTTCAACCCAATGATCGACCCATCGAGGCAACATCGTGAAAGAGATCGTCATAATCAGCGGAAAGGGCGGCACGGGAAAAACTTCGCTCACTGCATCGTTCGCGTACCTTGCACAGGACTGTGTTATCGCAGACTGCGACGTTGACGCCGCGGACCTGCACCTCCTTGCCGCACCCAAGGTGCTCCACGAAGAGGCCTTCCACGGAGGAGTGAAGGCTGCAATCGACTCAACGAAATGCACGCAATGCGGAAAATGCACGGAAGCTTGTCGATACGGCGCGATTTCCGACGACTTCGTGGTGGATCCTCTGTCCTGTGAAGGCTGTTCCGTATGCTTCCACGTCTGCCCATCGGAAGCCGTTATCCTGGAAGAGAGTCTGAATGGAAGATGGTTTATCTCTGAATCCCGTTTCGGGCCAATGGTTCACGCTGAACTGCGGCCGGGAGAAGAGAATTCGGGTAAGCTTGTTGCGTTGGTTCGCAATCAAGCAAAGGTCTTGACCGGAAAGTCAGGAAAAACGCTCGTCCTAGTGGATGGTGCGCCGGGTGTGGGCTGTCCGGTCATTTCTTCGGTTACCGGAGCCGACCACGTGGTGGTAGTCACCGAACCGACCCTATCGGGAATGCATGACATGAAGCGCGCCCTGGAACTCGTGCAAGGGTTCAACATCCCCGCGTCGGTGATTATCAACAAGTACGACATTGCTCCGGAAATGGGTCAACGAATCCAACAGTGGTGCTTGGAAAAACAAACTCCCGTACTCGGCCTCATACCGTACGACGCTGCCGTCACCAAAGCCATGGTACATGGCCGCTGCGTCGTGGAGTTCGAAAACGGCGAGGTGTCCGAAGCTATAAAGAGGATATGGGAGAATCTCATTTCACAGACTACCTCCTGAATCCTCGCGTGAAGGTCAAGAGGACATAGTGCCTGGATATTCCTTCAGGAGAGGCCTTCACCGGGCACGTCGAGGCTGTTTGTGGGGGATGCCCCCCCCCCCCCACAAGCGTGCCCTCACCCGGCGCGGGCTACTTTTCATGTCTCAGAGTCCGAGTCGTAGAGAGGCCGGCAACGGGCATGGACTTCTATGTTTCGTGGTGCCTTTGCACACATGAACGTTGGTCAGGGTAACCGTCTCCGTTCGAGGATTCTCCTCGAACGGAGACGGACTTCAACTTCCGATATTCTTGATGCCCTTTACGGGTTTCGGTGTCCCTATGAAGAATCGCGCACTGCACGAACAGATCGAGGAAGCGTTGGCCGAGGTCATAGACCCTGAGACGGGCCTCAGCATTATGCGAATGGAGATCGTACACAACCTTGAGGTGAGAGACTCGGGAGAAGTATCATTGGTGTTTCGTCCCGCATCACCCGTGTGTCCCATGGCGTATCCACTTGCCGACTCTATTAAGAAGAAAGTCGGAGCCCTCGAAAAGGTCACATCGGTAAACATCAAAGTAGAAAACTTCCAGAGAGCCGAGCATCTGGAAGCCGTTTTGAACCGTTGACAAAGAGAGAGAAAAGAGAGATAGATTAATGCCCATACACGAATATCGATGTTCTCAGTGCGGTGAAGTAAATGAGCTCATCGTAGGCATCGGTCGTAATTCCGACGAACTGGTATGTCGTTCATGCGGCGGATCCAAGCTGGAAAAGCTTATGTCCGCCTCGGCCATTTCCGTGAACAACGGACCGCCGGAGCCGGCAGGATCTACCTGCTGCGGTTCGAATCCGTCGAGCATGGGTTGTGTCCCCGGGAGCTGTTGCGGCGCGACCTAGCATTTCGACGACGCGGGCAGCGAAGAATGCCTGATTCGCCGGATGGGTATTGTGGTGAAGCGCATTTGGAGACTGCGCTAGGGAATTGCTGGTGTCCCCGTACGCGTCCCTTTCCCACCGAGAGAAAAGGTTTGAAATGGCCCTTGCCGTGTAGGCAGGTGGAACGGGTATTTTTTTTGGCAGTCCCCAAAGCTGTTCACTATACATTCACCCAGACATTGTATTTAAGGTTTGTTCAATATGACACAAGGAACCGACGTTTTTGACGACATTGAGGGACTGACCCTGATGGAAGCTAGGAAGGTCTACTCGGAGAAAGTGATAGAGCTGTTCACAAATCCTCGTAACCTGGGGGTAATTGAAAATGCCGACTCTGCAACATTCATGAGCGGTATCTGCGGTGACACGGTAGGCATGTTTGTCGGTCTGCAGGACGGCAAAATCAACCGTATCGGCTTTGTGACCAATGGATGCGGCCCCACCATCGCCTGTTCCAGCGCGGCAACGTGCATGGTGGAGGGACGGCTTGTGGAAGAGGCCATGAAGCTCAACAGCAAAGATCTCATTGAGTATCTTGGCGGTTTGCCCATCGAACATACCCACTGCGCGGACCTGGCGGTGAACACCCTGCGGGGCGCTCTGGAGAAATTGCAGTCGGCAAAGCATACGTAGGCCGTCACGATTCACAATGAACATGAACCCTGGAAGGGTGTACCAATGGGCATTCGGCATCGCATAAGGGAGATTATCGGGCAGGACGATGAACGGGCACCGGTGGCGGATGTCCGAATCGGCTTGGGCTATACGGCTGTGAGGTTGCAGGACTTCCGTACGGGAGTGGCATATACCGTGAGCCGGGACAACCACCAGGGCTGCGCCGTTTTCCAAGGGCTGCGGCCGTTGGCGGGCAGTTCGGCGAGCAACCTCCTGAAGTTTCTCGAATCGGATGATACTCTCGAGGTCGCTCTCGGGTTGGCAACAGCAAATGCACTGGTCAATTCGCGTCCGTTCGATGCCCTTCCGGGGGATGTTCTCGACGCGGTGGAGTTTCGGCCTTCGGATACCGTAGCCATGATAGGGTACTTCGGTCCTCTCATAGCTCCCTTGCGACCTCGCGTGGCACGGCTGGATATCTTCGAAGAAGATCTTGATCGGGCGTCGGACCTCCTGCCGGCCGAAGACGCGGCGAAAAAACTCTCTGATGCTCAGGTTGCTCTGATCTCATCCGTTACGATCGTCAACGACACGCTGGACGGACTGCTTGATGCTGCACAAGGTTGCCGGGAGGTCGTACTCCTCGGGTCTACGACGCCGTTGCTCCCGGACGCGTTCCAGGGCACGCCGGTCACATACCTTTCAGGCATATCCGTGCAGAACGGCGACGGGATACTTCAAGTGGTGAGCGAAGGTGGAGGCACTCGTCAGTTCAAGCCCTTTGTCACGAAATGGAACGTGGCGATAGGATAGGGCACGCGCTCATCAGTCCCACCAACAGACGCAGTTCACGAATACGGTGAAGCCGGGGACGTAGGACCGGCAGCCGGACGGACTGCTTTCGTTCCCGGGCGTGAGCTTGGGAACGAGAAGTACGCCTTGCCGGCCATGTGCGACCACATTTAGAAACAGGATGCCAATTACAAGGCTGCACGGTCGCGGATTTAGGCGCGCTGAGATTGCTTTCTTGCGGGAAGCGGGATTTCACTTCCGGCAAGGATATCTTTGAGTTTTCATGGCGAGGACGGCAGCCGAGGGCCGTGTTCAAGTTGTGGAATCAATTCAACGAGAGTTGTTGACGAACCGTGGGGCGCACAGCGCCGGCCATGGCCATTGAGGGTCAAGCGTGATCAAGAAGAAGAGCAAGAAGCTGAGAGCACTGGTTGTCATCAATGAACCGGATCGAGTTGAGGCCATCAAAGAAAGCCTCTCGAAACGGGAAATTGACATGAACGTTCTTACGGACCCGGAGGAAGCCTTGAGCCTCTGCCGAGAAGCCCCCCCAGACTTGGCCATCGTACAGGATCCGTTGAGATCTATGTCCGGAACCGTGTTCCTCAACCATCTCGTTCGGATTTCCTGGGCCACAGGAACTATTCTCATAACCGATGCCGATGAGGAGCATGTCCACGATCGAGCGGAGGGCCTTGGAATTTTGGGCCATATACGGACACCCACGGACACGGATGCGCTCGAAAAGTTGTTAGACAAGTTTGTGGCACTCAATGCCCCTCAATGAGTTTGGGGTCCGTCGTCGAAAACGGGTTGGTACGCCGAAACCGACCGGCCGAGCCGGCAGTGACGCCTGAGCCGTTATGGCAATCAAATGGGACAAATAGGCAGGTTCTCGTGTGAGGAGGGCCGTGGAGGTACACGCTTCTTGGTGTGCCGGCTTCGCCGGCCGGAGGGAAAGAGGAGGCAACCATGGAAAAGATCTTAATAGTGGGATGCAAGACGGCAATGGACGACGTTTGCATAGGATGCTCCCGCTGTATGGTGGGTTTCAACCGTCGAGAAGGAGAATTCGCACGTTATAAGAACCAGGACGCTGAGATTCTTGGGCTGCTCAATTGCGGTGATTGCCCCGGGGCCACAATTGTGACGCGCCTCGCGCAGGTCAGCCTGTGGAACGCTCCCATGGGTGAAAAACCCACGAAGATTCATGTCGGGCCGTGTATCATGGATCACTGCCCGCATAAGGAGACCATTGTCAACAAAATCAAGGCCAAGTCGGGAATCGAGGTCATCGAAGGGGCCCACCCGTACAAGCCCAATGATATCTTCGCCTGACGCGGGAGGATCAGGGGGAGTACGCCAGGCACTCTCCTCTCCTCTCCTCTCCTCTCCTCTCCTCTCCTCTCCTCTCCTGCCTAAGTGCTCCAGTTCACCAATACGGTCACATATTGGGTTCCGTCTTCCCGGCGGAGGCCGGAATTCGGTCTTCTTTTGCCGGACCTTGGCCCTCGCCTGAACCCCCCCCCTCTCCCCCCATAGGCACCCCATCCCCGCCGGAAATCTTGCACAACGTCGGATGAATTGCTATGGTGGCTTCGTTGAGTCATCGGCCCTTCAGAGTCCGGCACTATTATGAACAAGGTAGCGTTGTCGTTTGTCCGGTCCCCCTTCTCGGCGGGACGACGAGATCTTCTACCCGGTGCGGAAGGAGGGTGGGGAGTCCTTTTTGAATAAGAAGCTAAATTTCTCCATACGAGCTCAGAAGCCCATGCGAGCCATGTTGATCGGCCTGACTCCTTGCATCATGGCCGCAATCTACTTCTTTGGGTGGCGGTCCTTGACGTTGGTCGTCTTCTGTTGCTTGGTTGCTTTCATCACCGAAGTCATCTTCGAGTCGTATAGAGGCGGGACTGCCACAGAAAGCATCATGGTATCCGGCGCGTTGCTCGGGTTGAGCCTGCCTCCGTACACCCCTCTGTGGATCGCAGCAGTTGGGACGGTTTTCGGCGTCGTCTTCGGGAAACAGGTGTTCGGTGGTTTTGGGAAGAACGTCTTCAATCCTGCAATTGTGGGACGGTGTTTCCTGTACGTCTGTTTTCCCCTCCAGATAACCTCGCAGTGGATGGCACCGGGTTCGTGGCCCTGGGGGAGACTCGCCTCGTATTCAAACGTGGATGCCATGACGTCGGCATCGCCTCTGATAGCGTTCAAACAGACGGGTGCCTTGACGCAGATCCAGGACCTTTTCCTGGGCAGCATATCGGGTTCCATTGGAGAAACCTGCGTGCCGGCGATTCTCCTTGGAGGAGCGTACATCATCTACAAGAAGGCCGCGGACTGGCGATATCCGGCCTCATGTTTGCTGGGAGCCATGAGCCTCAACACCGCGCTCTATTTGGCGGGCGTGCAGGGCGTGATGGACCCGGTGAGGAATCTGGCGGCAGGCAGTCTGCTCTTCGGTGCGTTTTTCATGGTGACGGAACCGGTTTCCGGATGTGCAAAGCTTCAGGCCAAATGGGTATACGGATTTCTTATCGGCTGTCTGTGGATGGTTATCCGCTCGTTCTCCGCCTTCCCTGAGGCCACGGCATTCGCAATACTCTTGGGTAACACCTTTGGCCCCCTCTTCGATGAGGCCGTGATCATGTATGAGCAGAAGAAACAGGCTCGAGTCAAAGCTTAGGTGAGTCATGAAATTCTTCAAGGAAGTTTCGTTCATTTTCCTGATCGCGTTTTTCTTTGCGGGCCTTACGGCCGGAGCCAACCTCATACTCTCACCGCGCATAGATCTCAACGAGGAGACCCGACAAACGGAGTACTTGTTGACCGCCCTGGGAATCCCCTTCCCAAAAACTGCCGATGCCCTCCAATTGAGGAACATTGAAGAGAATCACGTAGCCGTGGCGGAACTGAACGGAGAACACGTCTATCGGGCTTACGACGATGAGGGCAACCCGACGGCGTATGCGTTTCCCATAGGTGGAAAAGGTTTCTGGGGGAGGATTGAAGGTCTTCTGGCCCTGAACAATAATCTCACCGAAATCAAGGGAATCGTGTTCACCAAGAACGTGGAGACTCCCGGCTTGGGAGCGAGGATCACCGAAAAATGGTTTCAGGACCAGTTTCAAGATATCAAGCTTCCCCAAGAGCGAGGCAAGGAAAATTACGTTACTGTCTCAAAGAAGGATGCAAAGCAAAGGAATCGTGTGGATGCGATCACTGGTGCGACCATGACGTCCTCCCTGGTGGAGAAGTTTCTCAACGAGGACATCCAGAGAATACTTGCTGAGAAGGACGAGATCCGGAGGATAGGATGGCAGTCTCCCCGAAAAAAGTGACCAAGGAAGGTATCTGGGGAAACAACCCCGTTTTCAGACAGGTGCTGGGGATCTGTTCCGCGCTCGCTGTTACCAACCTCGTCGTCAACACGCTTGTCATGTGCATAGGACTCATATACACGCAATCCCTTTCAAGCATCACTGCGTCCATCTTCAGGAATGTCACGCCGTTCCGTCTGCGAATTATCTCCTCGACATTGATCATTGCCGCGTATGTCATTGTGCTTCACAACTTCCTCATGGCCTTTCTCCCCGAGGTCAGCGCCCAGTTGGGTCCCTATGTGGGACTGATCATCACCAACTGCATCGTGCTGGGCCGTGTCGAGGCGTTTGCGAGCCAAAACAAGCCATGGTTGTCGTTTCTCGACGGAGCGGCCTCGGGCATCGGCTACTCGGTGGTTCTGCTCACCATCGCGGTATTCAGAGAGGCCCTTGGGTTTGGGACCATAGCCGGCTTCCCCCTTCCCTTCGAGTTCACCAAGTGGACGATTATGGTCGTAGCACCCGGCGCGTTTTTCATGCTCGCTCTGGTAGTCTGGGTCTCACGTTGGCTGCAAGCCGATTCGGAACCTGTTGCGGGAAGTGCCAAAAAGTGAGAGTCTGACCATGGAACAGCTCGGAATTTTCGTCATATTCTTCGCGTCGATCTTCACCAGCAACATACTCTTGACCAATTTCCTGGGGATGTGTTCGTATCTGTCCGTGTCCCGAGAATTGAAAACAGCGTGGGGACTCGGTATTGCCGTTGTTTTCGTCATGACCGTGACATCGGTGGCGAACTATTTTGTCTACTACTACCTGCTGGTGCCGTTGAAGCTGGAATACCTTCAGTACATAGCATTCATTGTAGTCATCGCTGCGCTCGTTCAGTTGGTTGAAATGATAGTGGATCGCGTGTCAGATCGTCTGTATGCCGCGCTGGGCATATTTCTGCCGCTCATCACGGTCAACTGCGCGATTCTCGGATCGTCCCTTTTCCTGGTGATCCGAAAGTACGACTTGTTTCAGTCGCTTGCATTCGGATTGGGCAGCGGCATAGGCTGGCTCACGGCCATTATGGCTCTAGCGGGAATTCGCAGCAAGATGGCAAGGCGCTCAAAGGTCATACCGGCCCTTGAAGGCCCGGGTATTGTGCTGATCGTTACGGGAATCATCGCGCTGGGGTTCATTGGGTTCAGCGGGATGGTCCAGATCAACTGAGGACCGAAGAAGACCGAAGATCCTGGAAGGGACCAGCAACGCAATGAACGCTTTCCTTATTCCGGCCCTCTCGATTGCCGGTTTAACTACTGTTCTGGCGATCATCATCCTGATCGCCGAACGTTACCTCATGGATTACGGAGAGGTAGACCTCCACGTCAATGACAAGACATTTCATGTCAAAGGAGGGAATACTCTTCTCAACACCCTGAAAGAGCAGAAGGTGTTCATTCCTTCCGCATGCGGCGGACGAGCCACCTGTGCCTATTGCAAGGTCAAGGCCGTGTCCGGATTCAGCGAAGTGTTGCCTACGGAAATCCCTCTACTGACCAAAGAGGAGATCGAGGCCAACGTTCGTCTCTCATGCCAGATAAAAGTCAAGAATGAAGCGGCAATCGAGATCCCCGAGGAATTGTTCAGGATCAAGGAGTACCGTGCGACCTACGAGCTCATGAGAGATCTGACGTACGACATACGGTTGTTCCGGTTCAAGTTGATCGAACCCGCTCACATTGATTACAAGGCGGGACAATACATTCAGTTCAGGTCTCCGGAGTACGGCGAGGTATCGGAGCCGGTCTACCGGGCTTACTCCATGTGCAGCCGTTGCGAGGACAAGGATCACATCGAGCTCATGGTTCGCCGCGTACCCGAGGGGATTGCGACCACGTACTTGTTCGACCATCTCAAGGTTGGGGAAGAGGTCGTTTTCACCGGGCCCTTTGGTGATTTCTACCTGCGCGATACCGACCGACGCGTGATCTGCGTGGCCGGCGGTTCCGGAATGGCGCCGATCCGGTCGATCATGATGGGAATGACGAGCCAAGAGATAGAACAGCGGCAACCGATCTTTTTCTTCGGGGCCCGGTCAAGGCGGGACCTGTTCATGGTCGAGGAATGGCGCGAAATGGAAAGAACGAACAAGGGCTTCACGTTTGTACCGGCCCTCTCGTCTCCGGAACCCGACGACGATTGGACCGGAGAGACGGGAAGAATTACCGACGTCATATCCAGGCATGTGCGGGACTTTTCCCAATGCGAAGGTTATTTGTGCGGAAGCCCCGGTCTGCTCAATGCCTGCGTGGAAGTGCTTGTATCACAGGGGATTCCTGAGGAGCGAATCTATTATGACAAGTTCGCGTGACATGCCGGCCCCGTCCACCGGTGATCCTCTTTTTGCAAAGATCGAATCCGTTCTGCGCAAAGGCAATTACCTCAAAGGCGACGACCGGCCATTGCGCCGCATCCTCGACGACGACGCGGCCGAGGTTGCACGTTTAAACATGGATCTGGAGGCGATTACCTCGCTGATGAAGCGACTCTACGATGAGGGGCGCAAGGGACTGGGCGATCCGGTGAGAGTCGACGACATTTTCGAGGTGTCGGTCCGGGAGGATCGCGGCATCCTGGCCTGCCCGTTCAGAGACCATTTCCCCGCGCCGAAAGCCGTCGTCGAAGCGGTCAACCTCAAGACGGGGAGAACCTTGAGGTACACAATCTTGGCCTGGCATATGATCCGGGAACATGGTTTCTTCCAGGGAAAGGGAAGCCCCTTTCGCATTGAGCCGGCAGGCCTCAAGGACTTCCTCGACTAGCCCAACTCTGCCGAATCACCTAATCACATTTAATATCAAACTACTTATGCGGCAGTCTTGCCGCTACTCGGTAGTACTGACATAGATCCATCTCTTCTTTGCAGTTCGCCTCTTTCCCGACAAGCATCCGCTCCAAGGCTCAGAAAAAGGCTTGACATTGGTATGGTTGCAGATTATACACTAGGTTATATTCCGTTAGCGTATATTCCACTACATTAACACCTCCTCGAGGAAAACGCCCTTTATGAAAAGAGACGACAGACTGATCTTTCTGCTTTCCGTTGCGCATCAGGCAGTAAGGAACCACGTGAACAAGGCATTGACCGCAGAGGGCGTACGATTGACGCTTGCGCAGTCCGGCGTCCTCTTCCTGCTGAAACAGCAGGACGGACGGAGTATGTCCGCGATTGGAAAGGCTCTCGGCATTGAGAATTCCGGGATGACCGGCCTGATCGATCGTCTCGAGAAAGCCGGTTTTGTCACCCGCCGGGCAGATCCTGATGATCGTCGTGCCCTGCTCATCTGCGCCACACCTGCCGGACTGGAAGAGGCGGACCGAGCCAAACCCGTAATCCGGCAAGTCAATGAGGCAATCAAATCCGCATGCCATGAACACGAGCTTGAAGGCTTTAGACGCGTGATCGGTGAGTTGTTGAATCAGTTCAAAGGGACGTGAGCGGCAGCCGTTCCTTCACGGAACCGGAGTTCAAGATCTTCGGGAACCGGGACGTCTTGACTCGAAGACAAGGACCTGGTGCTCGGAAATGCCCTCTGGATGAGAGATCCGAGGCGACGCCCAAAAGCATGCCGGAAAGTACCGACCCGGCCTGCCTGAAGGCGCAACAAACCATGCGGCGGGAACGAGCCTAAGAATGGCCAAAGGACAAGAAAACCGAACGGGTTCCAGAAAGGAGACTGTCTCGTGAATGAGATCACGGAGAACATCAAGGCGTTTTTCTTGAGCAACAACGTCGGTGTGTATGGAATCGCCCAATCCTCGTCACTTGAAGACGAACCATCGGGCTACAGACCTTCGGATGTCCTTCCGGGGGCAAGAAGCATCCTATGCCTGGGAAGGCCCTTCTCAAAGGGCATTTTTCTATGCCCCGAAAGAACGGAAGCAATGTACTGGCGGGCTGCGGCTGTTTATTATCGCCATATTGACGCACTTGTGATGCAGGCGGCCACCGTGATTGAAGAACAGGGTGAGACTGCCGTGCCGATCTACGGATGTTTCCCCTACGATATCCCCGGGTGGGGCGACTTCCGGGGGTATATGAGTCTGGTGAAAGCGGGTGAGGCCGTCGGCATCGGCAAATTGGGAAGAAACGGATTACTCTTCAATTCCAGATACGGCCCTCGCCTGCTTCTCGGTGGAGTCGTTACGACGGCATCCTTAACTCCGATCAGCTTCCCGGAGAAGGATGACAAAGGATGTCCCGCGGACTGCAGGGCCTGCCAAGAACAGTGCCCCGCAAAGGCTATTGAACAGAGCGGAAAGGTTGACCGAGTTGCATGCCTCAAGCATTCCATGAAAAGCCCCATCTTTTCCCATTTGATGAGAACGCTTAGACCACCGGCTGATGACATACAGATGATAAACCATGTTACGGGAGTAGACGATCACTCCTGGTATACGTGCGTCAGGTGCGTCTCCATGTGTCCACACCTTTGACCGGTTCAAGTGTATATTCTACCTGAAAGTCCTTGGACATGTAGACACGGCCGGGTACACGATGGGGGGGCTTGGGGGGGAGATGGTCTCCCTCCCAATTATGGCGCATGGTGCGCTCTTCATGCCCAATCTCCGAGGCGAAGCCCCGGAGGACCTGTCAATGCCGAGGGCTTTCATGATTCGTTGTGGCTTGGAAACAGCACAAGCCATTATATTTCGTCTGCAAGGAGAGAGACATGCAAATCAAGCGAGTGAGCGTCATAGGCATGGGTACCATGGGGAGCCAAATCGGAATCGTGAGCGCACGCGCGGGATTTCCTACGTTTATGGTCGACACCTCCGGCGAACGGGTGAAGAAGGGGATCTCCATCATAAGCTCTTTTCTCGACCGGCAAGCGAAGACGAGCAAGCTAAGTCGGGGAGAAACCGATCGCGTCCATTCACTGATCTCCATAGGTACGGATGTATCAGAGGCCGTTGCAGAAGCTGATCTGGTGATCGAGGCGGTTTTCGAGGACATAGAGGCAAAAAAGAGCGTTTTCATATTGCTGGATGAGGCCTCTCCAGAGTCAACGATCTTCTCCAGCAACACGTCCACTTTCTGGATCACCGAACTGGCCGCCGCTACAGGGCGCAGTGATCGGTGTATTGGTACTCATTTCCTGATTCCGGCCGCTCTTACACCGCTCGTAGAGGTTGTGAGAGGCACGGAAACGTCGGACGAGACCCATGATGCCGTTTTGGATTTCCTGAAGAAATGCGGAAAGGAAACCGTCACGGTATCGGATTCCCCCGGCTTCGTCATAAACCGGCTGTACTTGCCCCTGATTAACGAGGCATTTTTCGCTCTGGAGACGGGGCTTGCCGGTGCCGAGGAAATTGACGGATGCTGTACCAAAGGTTTGGCATTTCCGTTGGGACCCCTCGCCGCAGCGGACGCCTTCGGGTTGGACATACTCCTGCCTTGCATGCAGACCTTTCACCGAGAGCTGGGAGAGAAGTACAGGCCGGCTCCTCTTCTGGTAAAGCTGGTGAAGGCCGGGCGGCTGGGCAGAAAGACGGGACGGGGTGTTTATGAATATGCCGTCTAACCAAGAACTCGGGGGATCCGTTTGCTGATACTTATGAATGCGCAAAGCAGGTTCACGGAATCGTTTGCGTAGATAGCCCGAAGCCGGATTGGTTTGTTGAGCAGAGATGCCGACGCTCCTGGGCATCCTTCACTTGATGTCTTGGAAGTGTTGGCCGAGAATGGGTTGTTGAGGACCGCGCTCCCGGAGGAATGTGGAGGGAGGAATGCCGTCCGCATTACCGGCGCATCTACAATTCGATTTCCGACAAGATCCGTCTTACCCTGTCCCAGGACGTGACCAGGTCTTCCTTCTCCACTTCAAGGGTGACCGTTCCGTCGTATCCCTTTCCGACCAGAGCTTTCAGTATCCGGGGAAAATCGACGACTCCCCGGCCGACGGCAAGGTGAAGATCGTCATGAACACCGTTTCCCCCGTGGTTGTCGTGCAGGTGCAGGTGCTTGATGGCGTCACCCATTTGAGCAATGATCTCGAACGATGTGTTGACCTCGCTGAGGAGCTGCGCGTGTCCCAGATCGAGAGTGATCGCGAGTTCGTGCACCGCCTCCCGTATCTTTGCAAAATCTTGTGCCTGTTCGGACAGGTTTTCCAGGGCCACCGTTACCCGTCGTGACTTGCCGAACGCCAAGATTTCTCCTAATGCGGCGATCTTCTGTTCCCGGACATCCGGTCTCACGAACCGCGCGTCCAACCAGAAGTGGATCGTGAGAAAATGAATTCCCATTGCTTCGCACGTTCGGATGGTATGCTCCAGCGCGGGCATATAGTTGTCCCAAATATTGGCCGGGTCATTGGGAGGACCTTCTTTCGGGGCGTGGGCGATGAGAAGGAAACCGGGCCCAAAATTGTTTCTCACGCCCGATTGGACCCAGAAGTCGCACATGTCGGCATTTCTGAAGACGATTTCTCCCAAGCCGAGGCCGAGATCCCTCAATAGGGCTATATCCTCGACGGCTTTGACGGTGGCTCCATAGATCATGGAACGTTTCCTTATAGTTATATCTTCAAAGGTACGACGGAGCATGAAAGTCCGTGCCCGTTACCGGCCCCCTATCTCATCGTCGGTCAAATAGCAGGCCGGATCGGGTGCCCAGACGTCACCGTGCACGGCTTCGGCACGGACCCGAAAGTTTCCTCCGCATATGTCCAGCCAACGGCATTGTGCACATCGGCCGGTTATGTGCTTCTTCTTCTCTTTGAGCTTCATGAGGAACTCGTCGGACGAATCGGTCCATATCCGGCTAAAGGGCCGCCTGCGTATGTTCCCGAAGCTGTGATGTCTCCAGAACTGATCCGCATGTACCGCTCCGTCCCATGACACGCAACCGATCCCTCGGCCCGAGTTGTTTCCTTCGTTCATCTCGAGAAGCTTCAGGACCTCCTTCGCACGTTCCGGATCTTCCCGTGCCAGACGCAGGTACGTGTAAGGACCGTCCGCATGATTATCAACGGTAAGCACCTCCACAGGTAAGCCCTTGTCGTGCAATGCCTTCGTGCGATCCAGGATCAGGTCCACGAGTTCCCTGGTCTCAACGTGATCGAGGTCTTCGTTAATCAGATCCGTCCCTCGGCCGGCGTATACGAGATGATAGAAACAGATCCGTGGAATTCGTCTCTCCTCCACAAGATCGAAGATCCCCGGGATGTCCTGGACGTTGCGCTTATTGATGGTGAATCTGAGCCCAACCTTCAGGCCGGCGGTTTGGCAGTTCTCAATGGCTGCCATGACTCGGGCAAAGGTCCCTGCATAGCCGCGAAACGAATCGTGAACTTCCTCGAGGCCGTCCAGGCTGATTCCTACGTACGACAGACCGATCTCTTTGAGTCGCTCGGCCATGGATCCGTCGATCAGCGTCCCGTTGGTGGATACGACCGCTCTCATGCCGCACCTAGCAGCGTAACGGATCAAGTCCAAGATATCCTTACGGATCAGAGGTTCCCCGCCGGAAAAGAGCATAACCGGGGAGCCGAATGCCGCAAGATCTTCAATGAGTGCTTTGCCCTCATCAAGAGACAACTCGTCCTTATAGTTGCGATCTTCGGAATGGGAGTAGCAGTGTACGCATTTCAAATTGCACCGCCGTGTAACGTTCCATACCACCACGGGCTTCTTATCTTTGGAAAACTGCAAGAGATGAGACGGCAAGCTCTTGGAATCCCTTCCATATCTCAAGGGGTCGGATGCCTCCACCGCTCCGCAATACAGTTTTGAAATACCAATCATGAGATACCTCTCGTGACCTTTGTGCTCTGTGCCGTAAATACGGTCGCAGATTTCCGGCCGGTCGTCTTCTGCCCAGGGCACACACAGGGGGGTGGCCCTACAAATTAGGAACGTGGGACGGGCGTCCCTGCCCGTCATCTCTAGGGTCGGGCTGTGGCCCGCCGTCCTTGCTATGACTACGTCCCGAAGGGACACGCTATGTTAGCCGGGCCTTTCAAGGCCCGGAAACGGTTTCGGGACGGAAATCCTGTTTGAATCTTCCGTTGTTTCCGGGGGATAAATCCCCCGGCTAAATTCGTATGTGCCTTCAGCACACTAAGATCGCGCAAGTGCCGGCCGCCTTCGCGGCGAAAACCAGTATCGCATGTCGGAGCACCTAGTCTCCACTAAAGTAACCCCGATCCCGCGGACATGCAACCATACGACGAAACACAGAGCGAACAATGATGCGGTGTTCGACCCCCGAAATGCTTCCGCGCCGCTCAGCTAAGGAAATCTCACTCATCGCGATACCCAACCGTTTGGGCGGTCCCGACGAACTGTTCCGGGCCGAGATCAATCTCTGTGCGACGAAAAAAAATCCCTGAGGATCTTCGCGTGATCGAATGCGATGTTCTCGGGGAGATTCTCCGGACCGAAAACCCCAAGCCGCAGTGCGTCATCGGCCGCCTTGGGTTGCCCTTCCCCGCGGCCGGTGAAGACCACGGTAAGTGTGTGGTGACGGGGATCACGATCCGGATCCGAGTAGACCCCGAACAGTCTCAGTTCCTTGACGTCCAGAGACGTTTCTTCCTTGGCTTCCCGAGCTGCAGCGTTCTCCGCGCTCTCGCCGTAGTCGATGAATCCGCCTGGAAGAGCCCATCCGAAGGGAGGGTTTCTCCTTTCGATGAGTACCACTCCGCCCTCGGCACGGATAATGATGTCAACCGTAGGGACAGGATTTCTGTAGATAAGAACCGGTTGACCGCAATGGGGACAATCTATGCTCTTGCTCATCGCTGTTGTTCCTCGTGTTCGACGTCAAAAATCCATGAGTATCACATTTTTTCCCCAAAAGGGGTTGACATTCAGGCGTCTTGTTGGCACTCACATAAGGAGAGTGCTAACACGGTAAAACCGCGCACGCTCCAACCATAATCGCCAGGAGGTACCAAGATGAAATTTCGTCCTCTATATGATCGCATCCTCGTCGAGAGGGTAGAATCGGAGGAAGTGACCAAGGGTGGCATCATATTGCCCGAGACCGCAAAAGAAAAGCCCCAGCAGGGCAAGATCATCGCCGTGGGACAGGGGCGGCGAACCGATGACGGCAATGTAATCCCCTTGGAAGTCAAAGAAGGCGACACCATTCTCTTCGGAAAATACTCTGGTTCCGAGATCAAAATTGAAGGAAACGAATACCTCATTATGAAAGAGGATGACGTGCTGGGCCTAGTGGAGTAAGCCCCATACCTGCCAAGAAACCAAAACACGGTTGATCCCAAATAGAACACAGTCTGACGAAGGAGTAAATAGATGGCCGCCAAAATAATTATGTTCGAACAACAGGCACGGGACAAGATTCTCAAGGGCGTCAACATTATGGCTGACGCGGTCAAGTCCACACTCGGTCCGAGAGGACGAAACGCCATCCTTGAGAAATCCTGGGGCGCTCCCAATGTGACCAAAGACGGCGTCACCGTAGCCAAAGAGATTGAGTTGGAAGACAAATTCGAGAACTTGGGTGCACAGATGCTCAAGGAAGTTGCGTCCAAGACCTCGGACGTGGCCGGTGACGGCACTACCACGGCGACGGTTTTGGCCCAGGCAATCTACCGCGAGGGCATCAAGATGGTGGTTGCCGGTGCTTCACCGATGGATCTCAAGAGAGGAATCGACTTGGCCGTTGAAGCCGTCGTATCCAAGCTCGTGGAGCTTTCCAAGCCCACCAAGGACAAGAAAGAGATCGCACAGGTCGGCACCATTTCCGCGAACAATGATCCCACCATCGGCAACATCATTGCCGAAGCCATGGAAAAAGTAGGCAAAGAGGGAGTCATCACGGTCGAGGAAGCCAAAGCCATGGAGACGTCTTTGGAGGTCGTGGAAGGCATGCAGTTCGACCGCGGTTACCTGTCGCCCTACTTCGTGACGGATCCCGAGCGTATGGAAGTTTCCCTGGAAGAGCCGTACATCCTCATTCACGAGAAGAAGATCTCCAACATGCGCGACATGCTTCCGTTGCTGGAGCAGGTGGCCAAGATGGGCCGTCCTCTGCTCATCGTTGCAGAAGATGTCGAAGGCGAAGCCCTGGCTACATTGGTGGTCAACAAACTTAGAGGAACTCTCACGGCATGCGCAGTGAAAGCACCCGGTTTTGGCGACAGACGCAAAGCCATGCTCGAGGATATCGCGATCCTCACCGGCGGTCAGGCCATTTCCGAGGATCTGGGTCTGAAACTGGAGAGTGTCACGCTGAACGACCTGGGACGCTGCAAGCGCGTGACCATTGACAAAGACAACACCACCATCGTCGACGGTGCCGGAGCAAAAGAACAGATCGAGGGCCGTGTCCGTCAGATCCGCACCCAGATCGACGAAACCACGTCCGACTACGACCGTGAAAAACTTCAGGAACGGCTGGCCAAGCTCGTTGGCGGAGTTGCCGTGATTAACGTCGGCGCTGCCACGGAAACTGAGATGAAGGAGAAGAAGGCCCGCGTGGAGGATGCTCTCAACGCTACGCGCGCTGCAGTTGAAGAGGGTGTCGTACCAGGTGGCGGCGTTGCCTACCTGAGGTGCCTCGACGCGATCCAGGACCTGAATCTCGAGGGCGACCAGGCCACAGGAGCCAAGATCATCCTTCGGGCGCTTGAAGAGCCCATCCGGCAGATCGCTATCAACGCCGGCCATGACGGCTCGATCATCGTGGACAAGGTGAAGAATTCCACCGCAGGCCATGGTTTCAACGCCTACAAGGAAATCTACGAAGACCTCATGGAAAACGGCGTTATCGACCCTGCCAAGGTGACCCGACTCGCTTTGCAGAATGCCGCTTCCGTTGCAGGTCTGATGCTGACAACGGAAGTCATGATAGCCGAAAAGCCGAAGGAAAAGGATGCCATGCCTCCCATGCCCGGCGGCGGTATGCCCGGCGGCGGCATGTACTAATTCGATTCCCGCGGCCTGCCGAAGGCCGCATGAATTCATGTGTGGAGAGGGCCCGGCCCTCTCCACAACATGCAATCACGCACACGGTTGCGGTCGTGGGCAGATGGGCTCCCGAAAGGGGGCCTTATCTTGTTGAGCAAACTTCCCGTCCCACCATTTTGCCGTCCAGTCTCAGGGAACCACCTGAAAACAATGCCATTCTCCATAACCAACTAGATTCCGGCAACATTCCGACTGGTTAGCTGTCTTACAAATCATATAGTTCTCTTGTTGGGGATAGAGGGGTTGCCATGGACTCCAATGATAAGTCGACAATGGAGATCTTCAAAGATCCGGGAAAACCGCGAGAGCGACTCGTTCAACCGGAAGTCGAACCGGCAGGCGAGGCGCCTCATGTGCCGACTTCCGACATCAGTGGTACCGAGACATTACCGCTTGATTCTTTCCGTGAATTGGATCTCGTCACGTCGGTGAATCGTGGTGGATTCGAGACAACGGAGTCAATAGAGCTGAAGTCACTCCTGTCCCGGGATGTTACCAGTTCCGGCAGTTTCGATGTCAGGAGCGGGATATGGGCCACGACTTTCGGTAAGGTGATCCAAGCTCTCCCTATACCCACACTACTGGTGGAAGAATCGCTTCATGTGACGGTTGCCAATCAGGCTTGCGGAAGGTTGGCACCAGGCTATGAGAAGATCCAAGGAAAACCGTTTGTGAATCTCCTGGCGGGACCGGCTGCTGCGGAGCGAGCGAAGTCAATTCTGGAGCACGTCTTTTCGGACAGGAAACCCCGAGTTGGAGAAGGTGCTATCAAGATAGACAATTCCTCGGTCTGGGCCCGTGTAACCTTTCGTCCGATCAGGATAATGATGGAGCGGTTTGTGCTCGTCCTCCTTGAAGATCTCACCCGAGAAATCGTACAACTTCGCGTGAACGAAACACTCAGGATCGAACTGGAAGAGAGAGTGGAGCGAAGGACCGCCCAGTTGCGGATGGCAAATGAGGAACTGAAAAAGGAAGTTGCGGAACGTGAACGAGCCGAGCAGGAGAAAGTGAACGTGATTGTCGAACTCAAAGAGGCCCTGGCCCATGTCAAGAAGCTGAGCGGCCTCCTTCCCATCTGCGCCTCTTGCAAGAAAATACGCGACGACAAAGGATACTGGCAACAGATAGAAGCCTACATCCGGGACCATTCTGAAGCAGAGTTCAGCCACGGGATTTGCCCTGAATGCATGAAGAAGCTGTATCCCCAGTTTGCCAAGGATTGAGGGCTATTGGGTCCCTTCTCGAATTGACCACAGGGCTCCCAAGGACGCAGCGCAGCCTTCGGCCGCAACCAATAGAAAATCACCACAGAGGCACAGCGAACACCGAGAATGCCAAGTTCTCGCAATTCCGGGGACATGACCCGATTTGCCGGAGCGCAGCGGAGGGCCACAAATCGGGATCGTGTCCCCGGAATGCCATGGTGGGAATATTTCCTTGGGGTGATGATGCTCCGCGCATACAGGCAGTTGGAAGATAGAATGACGCTGATGCAAAGCACCAAGGGGGCGAAGACGGCAATGGTTATGGATGTGCTGAGTAAAGTGGTCGGAGACTTTTCAGTTAGGGACATCCAGGAACGATGTCCCCACGTGGGAATAGACCTGATCCGACGGGTCATGAGAAAAGAGCGGCAGGCAGGAGGCTTGGAGTGTCTGGGTAGGGGAACGAATGCCCTGTGGAGACGGAAATAGGTACTATACCTATTCAATAGGCACTGAACCATCTGTCAGTACCTATATCGATTCATCCTTCCGAGCTGATTCTGCTGACGCTGGGTTGAGGCAGTTGAAAACAAAGCTCCTCTTTTTGGGTCTGGATGAAGAACAAACCTCCTCAATAGTCCGCTTCTGCGAACGTCGTGGATACAAATCCTGGAAGTGCTCAAAGGCTGGGGCTCCCAAATGGGGTCGGAACACCTCCAACGCTCTTTCGAATCCTTCGGGTACATCAACGTCCGTCGTCATCGGCACATGCCTCGTTCTCGGAGGCATTCTAAACCCGCGTCATCTCGCGCTTGTCAGGGTTTCTTATTCACGCACTACATTCTTGCTTTCTGATGTCGCGACTGCCTCCCATGACACGCGAATCTATTGTGTTAGACTTCAGTCACAAAGTGGTATTCCACGAATGTCCTCATTTGACACAGAACGGCGCGATATTGGAAAGACGGCGAACAACTTGGATGGTTGGATGGTACGAAATGGGCCGGTAAGGCAAAAAGAATTGCCTTTGAATAGGAACAGCGCTACATTTTGGATCAATTCAAAACATCTATAAGGGCGCGGCCTTCTCCGTAGGAAGCAGCTGCTCCATGTAATCTTCGATTCCTAAGGCGGGAGAAAGAATCGACTGGGGCTGGGATAGTGAAAGCCGTCATGTGCGCGGACATGCAACATTCGTTGAGCGTTTGCCAGGTGCCTTGAAAGAACCCGCCGACTAGCCGCGTGCCGAGGCTTTATTGCTCGCACTCATGTAGAAGAAAGGACTCGGGAAATGGCGAAGTCACACCAGACAGTATCGACAGCGGATTTAAGAAAGCATCTGTTGGATGTTCTTGAGAAACATGGCAAGGCACAAGGACTGACCTCCACTGCCTTGGGGAAAGAGTGCAAAGATCCTTGGAAGAAATCTCTCGCCAAGCTCGTCAAGTGTTCCGCGAGTAAGGCCGGTGCTACTCACATCAGGGATTTCGTGTACCAGATGTGGATCGAAGGACTGGTGTTTCTTGAACCGCCCCGAGGTAGACAGCAAGTCCCCCGGATCTGGGATATGAACGCCGCAAGGGTCAAGTTTCCCAGCGTGTGTTCATCTGCAACAGGAGATGACGTTGTTCAACGCGGCAAAGAGACGGAAGACTTGCGGGCAGCGTACGAGAGGCATTTTGGCGACCATGCCGGCGGTTTCGTGCCCATCTTCAAGGTCCGGCGTTCGCTGGGATGGACGAGAAGCCGTTTTGACACGTTCTTGAAGGAATTGAACGAGAGACAAGATCCCGTTGTGGAACTTCACGAGGGAGATCCCCACGACTACACAGAAGACCAACAGGCCGATTCGGTTCAACGCGGTGGACGGACCTACTTCCGGATGCGATGGAGGAAGAGATGACAAAGGCAAAACCGCAGCTTCCGTTCAATCCTTTTGCCGATAGTGTAGTAGGCGACCCGTGGACATCCAACGAACCGGACGTTGCCGGCATAAACGCCGAGGTCTTCCAGAGTCTCCTAAGTTTGACACGAAGCCTGCCCAAGACTCCCAATGTTGCCGCCTTGGTCTTCGGTTCCGCTGGCAGCGGCAAGACGCACCTGATCAAGAGACTGATGAACAACAAAGACGTGGAACTTGTCTTCGTCTATGTTCACCCCATGAAAGACCATCGCCGAATGTTCACCCGTCTCATGGAAACGGTAGCGACGAACCTGGAAAGCCCAATGCCCGGATATGAAGGTCCGGAACACGTCACCCAGCTGGACGTGATTGTAACCAATGTAATCTCGGCCGCATTTGAGCAATATCTTGAAAGAAATCCTGATGATCCCGGGAAGACTTTTCTGAAGACGATCAAGAAGAACCCGTTATCAATCCTGTCCTTCATCAAATCGAAGAAGTGGGGAGAGCTGCTCGACCGCACAAGGGAGTTTCTGCGCAAGAGTTCCACGCTGGTGAGCCCTATGGCAAAAGAGACTGTCAAAGCTCTATTCCATTACCTGGACGCGGAGAAGCGTGAAGCAGTCCGTACGCTTCTGAGCGGGCACATTCCCGACGATGAAGAGTGTAAGGCACTCGGCATCCGGTTCAACGAAGGCGACTTGAGCGTTGAATCACAAGAAGAACGTTCAAGGGAGATACTTGTCACGATGGGAAAATTGCTGAAATTCTACCACCCCATGATCATCTGCTTCGATCAGCTGGAGAACTTGAATGAGCCCAAGTTGCTCAGGGGATTTGGAACTCTTGTCCAGGATATTGTAAACCGAACCGAAAATATTCTTCCCATCTCTTTCGTTCGGCCTGAACGCTGGGACGAGGATTTCAAGAAACACTTGGATGTGGCCGCACGGGCGAGAATCGAGGGCAACGTCTATTCACTGCAAGGGTGCAGCCCCGACCAGGCGCTAGAACTTGTGAAGGCCAGGCTGGATTGGGCCTTCGACGGTGTTACCGGGCACAGGCCCAGTGAGTACTACCCTCTTGACCTGGCTACCCTCTCGGAGAACTTGCTAGGCGTTTCAAACCCGCGGGAAGTGCTCTCCGTAGCAAACCGGATGTTGGGATCCGTGCCCCCTGACGATCCGATCGATGTCGTTTTCACGGCGTACGAAGCTGAACGGGAAATGATCTTGTCCGCCCAAACCAAGCAGCCCCCCAGAAGAGAGACCGTAGTGGAAGGATTGAGGCTCTGTTTCTCGAATAGAGGGGACAGCTGCACGTACGAAGTAAATCAGATGGAAGTGGGTGGGAACTCGGACCTCCGAATGGACATCAAATTGCGGAACGAAGAAGATCCGAAGCCGGTTGAGTTGCTGTTCGAGACAGCCGCCCATTGGAAACCGCTTCAGAAGAGCCTTGATTACCTGTCTCAGCGTATCCGGGCGCGCGAAGTGGGATCCGCAATCTTCATCAGGGATGCACGTCATAAGATCCCTCCGAAAAAGGGAAGAATGCCGCAAACGGTGAAACGTCTCGAGAAGTTCCGGGAACTGGGCGGGTACGCACACTACATCGATTATCCGCATTTGGCGGACCTTTACGCTTTGGTATACACTGCCGACAAGATCGGCTCGAAAGACCTCTCCTACGCCACATCACATACCGGTGCTCTCAAATCAGTCGAGCTCGCCCACCTGCAACAGTTCATCAGAGAGAGGTTCCAGTCGGATTTTGTGAACGATTTGGAACGGGCATTCTTGTCCAAGGAGCCGGGGAAAGCTGGGGGAACTAAGACAGAAATTCCCCCTGAGCCCCCTCCCCCGGAGCCGGACGATCTCAAAGTCGTCGACAACATTTCAACCATACTGGGAAAACCTCCGTTTAAGTTCACTTTGGAGCATGTTCACTCGCGCTTGGAAAAGAAGATGAAGAAGGCTCCTGATAAGGACCGATTGGCAGAGCTGATTGGAGAGCATTCGGCGCTATTCGGTTGTTTGACGGTTACCCCGCCGATTTACTTCCTCAAGAAGGGCAAATGATCATGAAGCTTTGGCCGACACACATTCGGAGGGCGTGCCTGTGTCCGCGACTCATGGTCCAT
>CAXXIU010000005.1:0-740026 GCA_963675835.2 Desulfomonilaceae bacterium | reverse complement strand
GATGAGGGCGTCTTTCATTGTAGAATCTGAAGTATGCCCCCAGGGACCCGATAGCCTCTTTCACCGTCGCATAGTCTTTGAGATACACCTCCTCGTATTTTACGGAGCGCCACAGACGCTCGACAAAGATGTTGTCGAAAGCACGGCCTCGACCATCCATACTTATCCGGATCCCCGCGGCCTGCAGCACACCGGTGAACCCCGTACACGTGAACTGAGAGCCTTGATCGGAGTTGAATATCTCCGGTTTTCTCCCTTCCAAAGCTCTTTGGAGTGCCTCGATGCAGAAGTCTGCCTCCATGGTTATCGAAACGGCCCAAGCCACCACGTATCGACTGAACCAGTCCATGATCGCCACGAGGTAGACGAACCCCTGCCTCATGCGAATGTACGTTATGTCCGTGGCCCACACGTGATCCGGTCGCTCGATGGCTACACCCTTCAACAGGGTACGGATACTTCCTCGCCTGAGCATCCGCCAGGCTCAGTCGCTTCTTCGGGTAGATGGCCCTCAATGCCCATAAGGTTCATGAGCCTGGACACCCTCTTTCGGTTGACCGCATATCCTTGGCTTCTCAGCCAAGCCGTCATGCGTCTGGTACCATAGAAAGGCGTCTCGGTGTACTGCCTGTCTATCAGACCCATCAGGTGCTGATTGTGGTCGTCCTTTCCCCCTCTGGATCGGTAGTACAGGCTCGACCTGGAGAGTCCCAGAAGCTCGCACTGCCTGTATACCGGGATCGTTTCATGGTCAAAGTCAATCAGATCCCGACGTTGATCAACCGACAAGTCCAGCTTTTTTTTTGAGCCAATCCAGTTCCACCTTGAGCCGTCCTATCTGCTGATACAGCTCGGCTACCAGCTCATTGTGTTGTTGATTACTCCTTTCCCGGGACCCGGAGAATACTTTCGGCATCTCTTCCAGAGCCTGCTTCTTCCACTTCGTTATCTGGGTCGCATGAACCTCGTATGCACTGGCGAGCTCCGCAAGCGTTCGCTCACCCCTGATGGCTTCCAGCGCTACTCGCGCCTTAAACTGGGCGTCATACCTCTTTCGCATATCCGACTTCCAAGCCTCCTTGAATTTCCCCCCGGTGTTCTACACCTCCAAGGTAGGCTTCTCAACCTTAACCCCCTGTCCAGTTTTCGGGGTCCATTATAGTATACTGGGGGGGATGACACGGAGAGGAGCGTGTCACGGACGAAAATATCCCACGATTAGTGGGAGGTGTCGATGCGGGGGCCATCCAGAGCCACAAGAACATGACTCTGTTTTGCCTTCTGGTCGCGCATGAAGCCGGCACGGAGTTTGTCACCCTAAACGAAGCCCTGGAAAAGGGGGAGCCTGAGTATTACCGAAACCGATGAAGCCGGGAACGTGTGCCCGATCTGAGGGTTTGCCAACAAGTCTCATCAGAACGTGCTCTGCTCGACTTTCAGGTGCTTCTGATGAACATGTCCTTGCGCGACTAAGAGCAACGGCCAAGCCTTAGAAACAGATCAGCCACAAGAACATCGCAGAGCGACCAAGCGGGAGTTTTTTTCCTCCTATTGCTTTGAAGAATCAATTCGTTGCTTGCTGGAGGTGGTAGATGGGATTTCACGACATTAAGTCAGAGGTAAAGGCGATAATCTCCGATGTGAGAGACCTGCCCAAGGCCTCGGTCAGAGAGACTCTTCGAGACGAAAAGGGGGTGTTTCAGCAAGATCTGGCCACTATAGAAGAAATAGTCGATACCGAAAGCTTTATAGTTGGGGTGGTAGGCGTTTTCAACACCGGCAAATCAATGCTTCTCAATGCTTTAATGCGCAAGAACGTTCTTGACTACCATATTCTACCGGAAACCGCCGCTATTACCTCTTTGAAATTCGGGGGGAAACGGAACGGGCAACCGTTCATTATTGGAGTGCTGAGCAGTGGCGTCAGATAGAAGTCCAAGGAAGAAGCGAAGACGATGGTGACAAACCTTCTGAGATAACCCGAATGACCAGGGAGATACGAGAAACTCTTGGAAGCCGTTTTGACGAATTCGTAACACCTGATGGGCGTTCAGAAGACGGTATAGGACTGGATGAACTTGCCAAGTATACGTCGGCCAATGCACAGGGAAGCTTGGCGCGCCTCGTGCGAGAAGTCGAGATCTTCACAGACCTCGATATCTGTAAAGAAAACATCAGGCATAGTAGGACACGCCTGGATTAAACGACCCGATTCGTTTGAGGGAACACGTTACAGAACAAATATTTCTACCACGTTGCCACATGCTCCTATGGTTGCTGCCTGCCAAGATGGTTTTCACCGGTACTATGACAAGCGTTTCCTGAAGAAACAACTCAAGAGAGGGCGCCTTAACAAGCTATTCGTCGTCGTCAACCAGATCGATTCGCTGGATTCTAAAGATCAAATTCAAGTCGTCGTCGATTGGGCTCGGAAGCAGATCCGACAAACGTTCTTGGAGTATTATGGCAATCTGACAGAACCCCAACGAGACCACGAAGTTGAAATCTTTTCTCTGTCGGGCAAGCAGGCGTTTCTCAATCGTACTGGGCGTGCATCGCAGGCCACGTGGACTGATGAAGAGAGCGGTTTACCGGATTTTGAAACCAGGCTGCGAGAATTCTTTTTCCAGGGCGAGCGAGCTGCCGAGATGCTGGTGAATTGGCAGCAGCGCCTCAAAATTCTGGTGGAAACGGAACTCCGTCAGGTTGAGGACCAACTGTCCCACGTCGATTGCTCCCGTAGAGGAACTGGCAAGAAAGATCGAGCAGACGAAGGAAGAGTCGGAATTAGTAAGGTTCGAACTGAAAAAGGTGCTGGAAGAGGCTGAGAAGACCCTGCTCAACTTCGAGAAACACTACGATTCCACCGTGATTGTTTTGTCGAGGGACATTCCCCTTCTTGATCGTTCAATTGAGGAAAAAGCTGTCAAAAAGCTTGACGATTTCTTGCAGAATAATTTTGCCTCTGTTCTTTGGGAAATGCGAACGTGGCCAAGAGAGGAATTCGAGCCGTTCTTGAAAGAGACCATTCGAGATGAGGTCGAGGACTCGGTATAATGGGACCCCGAAAAACTCGCAAGGCCTTGGAAGTCCGGATATGCTCGACCTGGAAGCCATCAGGGGTGAGCGAAGGGACCCCAGATAACGAAGTGGAAGAAGCAGGCTCTGGAAGAGATGCAGCGGGAAAAGGAGTAATCAACAACACAATGAGCATCGAGATAGGACGGGCTCAAGGTGGAAACTGGATTGGCTCAAAAAAAAAGCTGGACCGGTATCAAACGTCGTCTGATTGACTTTGACCATGAAAACGATCCCGATACAGGCAGTGCGAGCCCTCTCCAGGTCGAGCATGTAACTATCCAGAGGGGGAAAGGACGACCACAATCAGCACCTGATGGGTCTGATCAGGGCAGTACACCGAGACGCCTGGTACCAGACGCATGACGAATTGGTTGCCAGACTATCAGGCTCATGAAGATCCCCGATGCGGCAGATCCCGCGGATTACGCAAAGTTGATAGGGAACGCGGCGCTGGGCGCAGGACTCGGCTTAGCAGTACGCGAGATGCTGCTTGTCGCTTTGGGGGGCTTTTCTGCCTACCTCTATGGATTAATAGCGGGGCCGATTGGTTGGCTCATAGTAGCTATAGCGGCCGTCTGGCAAGTTCTTTACGGAGGAAAGAAGCTTAAGGAGAGGTGCAGATCTGAGTTGCGAGCGAAGCTGCCCACGGAACTCAGAAGAACCCTTGACCAAATAGTCCGAGATGCTCAGCCAAAGTTCGCTGACCTGAAGATCAAGTTGGTGGAGTCACTTCGAGACATGGCGGAAGAACCAGCCAGGCAAATCGAAAGAACGCTCGACGAGATATCCGAAAAGTCCGACAAGCTGAAAGATCTGACATCGAAACGAATTCTTCTTCTGCCCGACTTGTCACGTTTCATGGATCTCAACGTTTACCGTAAATGTGTCGGAAAGCTCCAAGGGCTGGAGAATTTCCACTCAATATTAATTAGTGACGCCAGGGGAGCCATCGTCACCATTCATGGGCCATGGTGAACAGATTCTTGGACTTTACCCCAGATGGGCTTGGGGCTCAAAGGAATTGACCCGTTTGATGCGCGAACTCCGGGGACACCATACATAATTCGGGATTATGACGAGGACCTCCGGTATTCTCGGATGATGGCCAAGTTGGCATGTATCTGGGGGCAGGTTTGCCAAGTTGGTATTTCGGTCCCGTCAAGAACCTCAATTGCTCCAAAGCCCGCCCAATCATGGCTCTGCCGTTTTGGCGCGAAGATCGTCGGTTACTCACCAAACTCGGTACGCAACTGGGCCGCGATCTTGCCGGCCGCAGTCGAGCGGTCAATCGTTTGCGCAGGCGTACGGAGCCGTATCCCGTCTCTGGATGACGCTGTTGACAGGGGAAATCAAGACCTGGGAGAAATGCACATAGGTCGGGCCTTTGTACCGGACTTTTCTTCGCAAACCGTATTGGCAGCGACTATGAGATTGGCTATCAGGCAGGTCGGTGCCGTCAATAATCAGATCGACGACAATGACACTGCGGGCCTTGAGCTTTGAACGGCGCGTGCGGTTTACCAGTTCCGAAATCGTGGTCCTCTTCACCGCAGTAAGGTGGAAGTCACAGAGTCGGCGAACTTATGGAATGTCCTGTCGGTCGGATTCATTCAACACATTCAGTTTCTTGAATAACCTCATGACGTGAGCAAAGGACTCATTTCGTATACGCTCTATCTTAAGAGCCTCTTCATAATCGAGGACAGCCGTGTCTTGATGCTTGCCATGGAAGCGGCAAAGGCTGCCGCATGATTCCTGACACAAAGTCGCTGCACTCAGTCAGAAGCTAAGGGCTTCTTGAACAGATCCCTCCAATTCTCTTAATGACCGATTGAGGTCAATCTTCTTTTGAATCGACGCAACGGACTTCGAGTCGCACCTGGTTAGCAATTGCCGGGCGTCCGAAATCCCGGTGACGGTATGAAACGTTCGCTCTGGGGCCACATACACCAAGGCTTTCTTCCGCCTCTTGAGCAGCTCCAGGACATTGTTGATAGTGCCCGAACTCTTCCCATCCCACAGCATGAAACCGTAATCTGCATCATCCGCCATTCTCCTATCCTTCTTCGCATAGAATTCTCGCCCTTTCGTCAAAGGATCTACCGGTACATTGATGGTCTGCCACTGCCCAAGATTGTTTCTGCACAGGCGTCCGGAGCAGTACACGATCACATCCTCATAGCCTAAGTCGGCAAGATACTTCTGCATGGCCTTGTCGGCGCCGTTCGCATCTCCGACAACCACTCGAAACCGCTGACTGAGAATATTGTCCAGTCGGTTTTTGATTGAGTCATTGAGCCGATAAAGGCTTCTTGAACCGGCCAAGAATATGGTATTCATTTTGAGCTCCGAGTCTTCGTCATGGTCAAGACATAAACATCCTTCACGTGTCCCTTGTCATACAAGAGCTCTGTAGCCACGGTGAGCGTAGCACCGGACCTGTAAAGATCGTCAACCAACAGTATATTCTTGTTCGATACATCAAGGTCTTCTGCTAAACGCATTGATTCCACGAGGAGTCGGTGCCTCTCTTGCGGGTCGTCCACGTTCTTGAGCTGCCTGCCACCGCGTCTCTTTTCCAGCAAGTTGGGCACCACCCTTACGCCCGTTCTCTTGCCAAGTTCATGAGCTATCGCGGTGACAGGTTGGAAACGCCGTTGAGGATTAGTAGCCGGTATCGGGACGATGTAATCCATTGTCTCAATTCCTTTGAATATGCCCACAAGGTCAACTATCTTTGCGAGAGCTTCAAAGTCAGCCTGATACTTCAGTCGGTAGACAAGCTCCCCCATCTCGCTACGAGTGTTTTTCCAACGATCATATCCGAGTTCGTCAGCACCAAGGTAAACGCTATCAAGTGTATGGACGTCGTAAGCGAACCCCTTCTTCCAGTTTCCGTCCAACCTGATAGTCATAAGCACGTTTCCTTTGCTTCCAACCAACGTCAGACTAATGTGTGCAAGATGCAGGTTCCCGGCTTCCTGCTCGTGTAACACGCCATTCGGGTGATTGTCAAATGACCTGGGGTCAGGCTTGACATGTTGGTATTTCGGTCCCGTCAAGAACCTCAATTGCTCCAAAGCCCGCCCAATCATGGCTCTGCCGTTTTGGCGCGAAGATCGTCGGTCACTCACCAAACTCGGTACGCAACTGGGCCGCGATCTTGCCGGCCGCAGTCGAGCGGTCAATCGTTTGCGCAGGCGTACGGAGCTGTATCCCGTCTCTGGATGACGGTGTTGAAAGGGGAAATCAAGACCTGGGAGAAATGCACATAGGTCGAGCCTTGCCCTCCAATTGTCTCAAAGGTATTGTGTAAGAAAACACGCGGCGAGAAGAAACCTATGAAAGCCAAAGTGACCAAACGCGGTGTTCTCATTCCCAAAGAAATGCTTTCCGGCGCCGAAGAGGTAGAGATTCGAAAGGAGAATCATCGGGTTGTTGTCTCACCGCTGATTGAGAGCGACCCCGTCCTTGAACTCGGTAAACACCCGGTGGAATGCGGCGTATCCGATGCATCCGAACATCATGACTACTATCTTTATGGTTCCAGGTCATGAGAAGGCTGTTCTTGGATACCGGCTTCCTCATAGCGCCGGCAGCATCGGATGACGAACACCATGAGAAAGCATTGGATCAGTGGAAGAATCTGGATAAACCACTACCTCTACTGGTAACAACCAGCTATGTTTTCGACGAGGTGGTTACCTTCTTCAACAGTAGACATCGTCACATTAAGGCTGTGGAAATTGGAAATACCCTGTTGGAAAGCATTTCGGTCAAAATGGTACACATTGACGAAGCTCTCTTTCACGAAGCGTGGCGCTACTTTGTCCGGCACTCGGACAAATCGTATTCTCTCACGGATTGTGCCTCTTTCGTCGTGATGAAACGACTTCGAATCCGAACGGCTCTCACTTTTGACAAGCATTTCACGCAGGCAGGATTCGATCGGAAGCCTGAAGCGATGTTGTAGCCTCAACTCATGCTTGAAATCGCTTGTTGAATGGATCTTCCCTGATGAACCCCGTTCTTCGTTAAATTCTGAAATTCCGGGGAGTGGCACTTAAGCTCAAACCCAACGCGCCAAGGCGCTTGCGAATTCTCCGGCAGAATGTTATATTGAAATATAACAACGGAGGTTGCACCATGTATACAACGCATTTGCGAAAGGTTGGCGGCTCGATTATGTTGGCCGTCCCGCCCGCTTTGCTCGACCTTCTTCGCTTAGGGCCCGGAGCCAAGCTGGACATTGCGGTCGAGAGCGGGCGATTGATAGTGGAGCCTCGGAAACGCCCCCGTTACACCCTGGAGGAGCTCCTTGCTCAGTGCGAGCCGGATGCCCCCCGCACAACAGAAGAGCTTGAGTGGCTCAATGACGAAGCGGTTGGCAGAGAGCTGATCTAATGAAGCGGGGTGAAATCTGGCTGGTTGGGCTTGACCCCGGGGCAGGGCACGAACAGAAAGGCCGGCGCCCGGTGGTGATCGTGTCGCCCGAAGCGTTTAATCGATTGACCAAGGTACCGGTAGTTCTTCCTATTACCACCGGCGGCAGTTTTGCACGGACCGCCGGATTTGCAGTATCTCTGGCGGAAGCCGGCACCAAAACCAAGGGCGTTGTCCGGTGCGACCAGCCCCGGGCACTGGATCTCGCCGCGCGCAACGGGAAAAGACTGGAAAAAGTTCCCGACGAGATCATGGAAGAAGTGTTGGCGAGGCTGGCGCCTATAATTGAGTAAGAGCGACCAGCGACACTCCACCATAGCCTATACACGCGGCTTCCGCACCGACTAACAGTCGCCTTGGGAATAGGGTCCGGCTTGACTTATGGAGATATCGGCGCGGTTTGTTCTCAGCCTGTCAAGAGCGCCGGCCGGACAGATCACGGCCCCGGCTTCGGAGTAAATTCGCTTCTTCCGAAGCCAAAATACCAATATGCTAAGCTGGACCCGCTACCTTGCCCTCGTGCTTCGTTGAAGAAAAATGCAGCGATCTTGACGACTAAGGAGATTCAGTCTGATGGTTAACATTAGGAGCGGCCCAAGATGCGAACATCGTTTCAATAACGGACTATGTTAGACTTTTAGAGAGGTTTCGCTTGTTTCTCTGTCCATTCTGCTCAGAGCCGATTCCAAGTGGCAGTGAAGTGTGTCCAACCTGCCGTAAGAAGATCCCGCTGCCCGACGAGGCTTCAATGGGAAAGCCGGGTTTTGTTTGCGCCCCGTCGTTTGACAAGGAAGTCACGTCCACACTCGATATGCATCGATACAAACTCCATGCAAATTTCCTGTTCTATCTTCACCCCAACATTCCCCTTGATCGGCTTGGTCGCGCGAAAAACTGGGCCAAGGTTCCGGACGGCGAACGAGTCATCGGGTATGTTGAGACCTCAAGGGGATTAGAGGGGGCTGGATGTCGCACGGTCGTGTTGTTTGGATCAACGGCCATGTTCTTCAAGGACACGGGCTACGTATCACCTTTCCGCGAACGATGGCTTCTTGGTAGTACCGAGAAGAGTGTTGGATGTATTCCGTACGAGGAATTTCCGGATCGAAGCTTTGAGGCCAAGCGCCTTCACATCGGTGTTTCCTTGGACAAAGGACGGTACTTGAGCATCGTGGACTCCCTTCACCGGACAATATTCGTGGGAGTGTTGAATTCCTTAAAGGAAATGGTGAACGAGTCTATAGAAAACAGACTTGAAGGAGCGGACAGCCCGGAAGCTTGATGCCGCGTGTGCCCCTTACCACCACGAGGTTCAGTCTGAGAAAAAGTCGAGAGTGAAGAAAAAAGTTCCGACAACTTTGACCTGAGATGACACAGAGGCTCCGTATACTGGGGGGCATCACCCGGGAAGGAGCGTGTCATGGACGAAAATATCCAACGATTTATGGAAGGTATCAAAGTCGGGGCCAAGCAGAGCCACAAGAACATGACTCTGTTTTGCCTATTGGCCGCGCATGAAGCCGAGACGGGGTTCGTCACTTTGGACGAGGCTCTGGAAAAGGGGAGCCTGAGCATTACCGAAACCGATGAAGCAGGGAATGTGCCCGAACTCAGGGTTGCCAACAAGTCTCATCAGAACGTGCTTCTGCTCGACGGTGAGGAACTGGTGGGGGCAAAACAAAATCGAGTCCTCAATGTCACGGTTCTCATCGGTCCCAAAACTGAAACCGTCATCCCGGTATCGTGTGTGGAACAGGGGAGGTGGTCGTACCGAAGCAACGAGTTCCGCAGCGAAGCCCGTGCCATGAGCCCACGTCTCAAGCGGAGGAAGACCGAATCGGTGACCGTCAATCTGGACATGGAGGGTTCGTACGCATCGGATCAGAGCATGGTGTGGGACGAAATCGATGCCAAGTATGAACGAATGGCCGTGCCGGCATCTCAAACGGGCGCAATGGCCGATCTGTATGAATCGCAGGAGGATCGCACGAAAGAGTATGTGAAAGCGTTTCATCCGGTGGACAACCAGATCGGAATCGCGGTCTTCATTGACGGCAGACCGGCGGGAATCGAAATCCTGGCAAAGTTCGATGCGTTCAGGAAGACGCACGGGAAGATGGTGAGCAGCTACGTGATGGATGCACTGGAGACAGCCCCGCCCCGCGAGACAACCCGACGAGAACCATCCAAGACCACCGCGATGAAAACCCTGGAGGCGGTACGCGGCGCTTCCGTTCAGCGGCGGAAATCCGTTGCCCTGGGTGAGGATATCCGGTTGGATTCGAAAGACTTGATCGGCGCCGGCATTGAGTTCGAGGGTCAGGTGCTTCAGATGAGCATGTTCTTGAACGAGCGGGAGGATCGGGTTCCTTCGCGTACCCGTATGCGGAGAGCTTCCGCCAGGCGGAACTCACTCAGGTGAGTGTAGATAACCGGGCTTGAAGCTTCAGGGTAGCGTCGCCGACTCCGTTGATACGGCAATTCCGTCTTTCGGCAACCCGGTTGCCCTCTCAAGCCCGCTAACGAGACCTCGATCGTCGTAAGAAGCGAGGCGGCCCCCACTCCTCGTGCTTGACCTTTATCCCAGGATCAATGATAAATCAGGTGAGGAGTGAACTGATGCCTGAGGTCCGAGTCGTATTTTGCATGGAGAGGGATGAAGAGACGATACCACCTCATGGCGCCGCAGAAGTGATCGTGCCGCAGAAGGAGAATCGACCATGAATCGTCTCGTGAAGGAGAAACTGGATCAGCTCAATGCGCTCTGCAGGCGGCACAGTGTCCGGAAGCTCGAACTCTTCGGCTCCGCAGCTTCCGGCGGCGGATTCAAGCCTCAGACCAGCGACCTGGATTTCCTCGTGGAGTTCGAATTGTCGAGGGGTGAGCATGCAGATGCCTACTTTGGTCTCCTGGAGGATCTGGAGGAGTTTTTTCAGCGTCCAATTGACTTGCTCATGACGAGTGCGATCAAGAATCCGTATTTCAAGGAAGGAATCGCAGCATTGAGGGTACTGGTCTATGCGGCTTGAAGCGTTAGAAGCTAACCACAAAGTCACCAAGACCCCAAGGAGTCAACGGAAATACGGTTGATACCGTTCCACATCAGGCCCCGCAAAGAAAATAATGGGTCCCCCCTCGGTCTTTTGCTCTTGCACAGCGAGACAAAAAAAGACCATAACACCTCTATGTCATCACCCTTCCTGGAACAGCTCAGCCAACCTCGACCCTTTCCCGGGGGAGGCTCTGCCGCAGCACATGTCGGTGCACTCGCCCTTGCGCTGGTAGAAAAAGTCGTAAGACTTGAAATCAAAGGGAGCGAGGTGCGCACTCCCGCCTCAATAGTCTGGAACGGCCGGTTGAGCCGAGTCACCGATTTATCGGCAAGATTTCGAACCCTGACCCAAGAGGATGGGCGAGCTTATGCAAGAATGTCGAGGGCCAGGGCTCAGGGTTCTGAGGCCGAAGTCATAGTTGAGGCCGTGAAGGGAGCAGCAATGGTGCCCGTGCAGATGATTCAGGTTTCCATTAAAGGATTAGAACTCATTTCAGAAGTCGTCAAGGAATGCCGAGACTATCTTGTTCCCGATCTTCAGGTCTCTGTCGAGCTTCTTTGGGCGGTAGCGAGAGGTGCCGAAGCAATTGCGGCAGCTAATGTGGTCTTACTGGAATCACCGGGGCATCGTGTCGAATTACAAAATATAATCACTCAAGCCGTCGAAGACGCAAGCGACCTGTATGCAGGAATCAAAATTAGGAACGGTTGTGGGGCAGGTCTCGCTTCTTGAATCCATGCGCGCATGGAGACCATGGGGGGCCCGGCCGTGGACAAATCGGACCCGCCAACCGTTTTTCCTATTGATTCAGATTCTTTCCAGCCGGCTCCAGTAGCAACTAAAGCAGCACTTCTTTACGATTTCGGCGACTCTGTATATTGGCTTGTGCAATTTTTGTTGCAAATAGTTCAGTCAATCGATTAGTATTGTGCTCAGACTAGTCATATGAAGCGTTTGCAGACGTGCTGATGTTTATTAATCGCCAATTGGCTATGCACGGTGTGAATATCCCATGTGAGATTACCTTGGGAAGTGCCGAGCAAATGAACAATTGACTTGACTGCTCTCCGTTTGTTCCTATTTAGGGAACGAAAGTACGTCATAAGGAGAATAGTTTATGAAACTCAGCGTAAGGAATGTGTTCTCAGGAAAAATCACGTCCGTAACAGAGGGTATGGCTGTTGCGACCATCAAGGTTGATATCGGCGGCGGAAACTCCGTCACATCCGTTGTGACCATGGATGCCGTGAAGGACTTGGACCTGAAGGCAGGAGATGAAATTAACGTCCTGGTTAAGGCGACGAACGTCATCTTGGCCAAAGATTAGGACTTATGGCAAGTGTCGGAAAAAATGACCGATATTTCGAGTCCGGTTCCCGGGCTTAGAACTGAGGGATCTTCCTGAATCCTCCTTTGCAGAGGGGAGGTGAGGGAATTCGTCCGGGAACGACGCACACACACGATTTGCGGCCGGAATTTCCGGCATTTGCCATTTTTGTTCCGCAACGCGGGGCCCCGGCAACATGTTGCCGAGGCCCCGGCCTCGATTGAAGTGAGGGCGGATCCCAACATTTATTACAAATCACCGGTTCGCATGGGTAAATGCTGAACCATCAGCTCCAATTTACATGGCGACGGTCGTAAGGCCCGGTCGTGCCGGTGCAATTTGAGCGAGAGGGGACGGCAGGCGGCTTGTTCTTTTTTTGGGAACAACCGGCGGAAATTCTCTTGCAGGGGCGCTGTTAAATGGTATAGTAGTCACAAGATGACTAGTCGTTATGCGAATAAATGCAGCGGAGCCGAAAAAACCCACATGTCTTATGAGGAAACGGCCAAGACGCGGTCCCCCCGGCATTGACCATGACAGTGTGGTATCGGACGGAAGCCGGCTCCGACGAAGAGGAATGAGATCCGTTGAGGCTCCCACAGGATAGTCCACGTCTCGCCGGACGAGTCCGAGAAGGAATTGCTCCGGACAAAACGATCAAAGAAGTGCCCCATGCTATGCCCCATATGTGAAAGAGGATGTCGCCTTCCCGACTTTTCAACCGGCGCGTGCGGGATGTACCGCAACGCGGGGGGAGTGGTGGAAGAAATCTATCCGGACCGTTATTTGATGGTATGTCCGATTTCGGTTGAGACCATGCCGATGCTTCATTTCCACCCTGCTTCCAAGTTCTTACAGATCAGCACCATAGGGTGCAATTTCGACTGTCCCGGATGCATATCCACCGTGGTGGTCAAAGAAATGGATCCCTCGTGCCGGGCCGTACGGCTGATTTCGCCGGAGACGATCATTGGGGAAGCTGAAAAGCATGCATGTAAAGGCATAGCGTTTCTTATGAACGATCCCCTGGCGACTCTTCACACTTTTGTCAGGGTTGCACAGAGGGCCAAGGAGCATCGTCTTATGGTCGGGTGCGCTTCCAACGCTTATTTTACGGAAGATGCATTGGCCTCACTGCTTCCTTTTCTGGATTTCATTCACGTGGGATTCAAGGGGTGCTCGGATGCCGCATACGCGGAATGCGGAGCACGAAGCATGGTGCCGGTGCTTAGGAATACACGAATCTTGAAAGAACACGGGGTTCACGTGGAGGTCTCGTGTGTCCACAAGCGGGGCAAAGACCACGAGGTAGAGGAAACGGCTCGGCACATCCGCGAAATTTCACGGGACATTCCCTTCCACGTGATGCGCTTCGTTCCATTGGAGCAAGCCTCTCGGGACGAAGAACCGTCCATACGAGAGTCGGAAGAACTCTGTTCTTGCCTCAGGAAGTCGCTAAGCCGTGTGTACCTTTTTAACAGCCCCGGAACGGAGTTTTTGAGCACAATGTGTCCTTCCTGCGGTGAGATCGTGCTCAAACGAGAGTTTTATGGGCCTATGGGGGCAAAGCTCAAACCGAATCGCACCACGTCGGCCGCCCCCGGCTCGTGTCCTTCGTGTGGGACTCCCGTCGGGATTCGTGGGGAATTCGGCAGAATACCTTTTCGAGAACAGATGTTCGAAGGAGGGTATCCATTTACAAGAGCGTTGGAAATCCTTGAAGCCATACTTATCACTATTGGCGTGAGGCGGAGACGAGACCTGGTGAGAGCGTGGGATCGGGTCCTCAGTTCTTATGTATTCCCGCGCCTGCATGAGGCAATACAGGTACCCGGGAGCTATCTCGACCTGACGGCCGATCTGGGCCGCCTTGTAGGGCGGAGCCAAGAAGCCGAAACGCTCATAGCGTATCTGAGAGAAAGGCTGGAATTCATAAGTGACGGCGTTCGACGGGCAAAAAGGCGACCAACCGTGTACTATGCCATGGGAAAACCGTGGTTTTGCATAAACGCGAACCGTATGGAAAACAACCTCGTTGAATTTGCCGGCGGTCGGAGCTTGAACCGATCGATTGAGGGCACCGGCAGACCGGGCACGGAAATCACGCCGCATAGGCTTAATCGTCTTGACCCCGAAATCATTTTCATTTCTGCGTTTTTCACAAGTTCTCCTGAAGACTTCTATGCGGAGTGTACGAGAAAGGGGATCCAAGTCCGTGCGACGCGGGATTTCCGCGTGCATTGCCATCCCATGCCGGTTTCGGATTTCGGGAGCCCTCGATGGATTCTTGGCCTCATGCATATTGCGAATACCATCCACCCGGAACTCTTTGATTTTGATGTGACCGCAGAGGCGAGAATGTTTTACGAACGGTTCTATCATGGAGAATGCAGTTTGGAGCAGGTAAATCTCTCCTTCGGAAAGCCTTTCACGAATTGGGCTTTCGAATAGAAAAGGTGGTTATAGCCGATGGAAGAAATAGTCTTTAAGCCGATAGGAGTAATACACTCGCCGTTTGATGATGTGGAAGGTATGCCTGTACAGCCGATGGGAGCACGAGGCGTGAAGGGAGAGGTGAGACTGAACGCAGATTTGGAGCCCGGTCTCAAGGACCTGGACGGCTTTTCCCATGTCATGCTGTTTTACTATTTTCACCTGTCCAACGGTTGTTCGCTACATGTGCTTCCTTTTCTGGACCGCACACCGCATGGAGTTTTTGCTACAAGAGTTCCCAGTCGTCCCAATGGCATCGGGATTTCCGTGGTCAGACTGACCGGTATCAGCGGAGCGATTCTCGACATTGAAGATGTGGATATACTTGACGGCACTCCGCTTCTCGACATCAAGCCATTCGTCCCCCAATTCGACAATCGGGAGGTTCAAAGCGCCGGCTGGTTCACGAAACGAGCGGATAGTGCCGTTGTGGTCAGAGCTGACAAGAGATTTCGCCGTGAAGCTGATGCGGATGCAGAGTCAAAGGATTGTGTCACCGGCTTCACCGGCACGGGATCAACGTGCAGTCAACCGGCGCTCTCCCCGGCCGGGCCATGTGGGGCCTGTCTCGGCGGTAAAGAAGATATGGAGTACAAGCCCGGAGTGAGGGTATCCCAGGGCAAAGAGAGAGGCACTTCTTGATTGAACTGCGAGTGAGAAAGCGTCTGATCGGTTCAAAGGGTCCCTTTGAACTGAACGTAAGTCTTGCCGTTCCGGCAAACGAACTGGCGGTGCTGTACGGAGTATCCGGAGCCGGTAAGACCACACTATTGCGCATGTTGGCAGGGCTCGACCGCCCGTCTGACGGCCGGATCGAAGTGGACGGTCAGACCTGGTTCGACCCTGCAAGGAAAATCTGCGTGCCCCCCCAAGAGCGGAGCATCGGTTTTGTCTTCCAGAATTATGCGCTGTTTCCGTCCATGACGGTGAGACGGAATCTGGAATTCGCGGCAGGTCGCCGCAACGGCCCTCGCGTGAACATGCTTCTGAAGATGGCCGAACTCGAGAAATTGCAGAATAGATATCCCGAAGAACTCTCCGGCGGCCAGCAGCAAAGAGTGGCTCTGGCAAGGGCATTGATGCGAAAACCTAAGATCCTTCTTCTTGACGAGCCCCTTTCCGCGCTGGATGCCGAGATGAGAGAGAAGCTTCAAGATGAAATCTTGCGCTTGCATCATGAACTGGAGCTTACCACTCTACTCGTTTCACATGACCGGTCCGAGATATGTCGCCTTGCCGATCGAGTCTTCACCATAAAGGAAGGCCGTGTCGCTTTCGAGGGCCTGCCCTTCCAAGCCTTTCAGACCGATCGATCCCGACCCGACGGAGCAATGAAGGGGAGAGTTGTGGACATCGTCACCCACAATGGAACCGTTGCGATACTTGCGGCTATGTTGGGGGATTCCTTGCAAGTAGAAATCCCTTTGGATGAGCGGCAACTGCATCAACTTATGCAGAAGAGAGGTTGGCAGCCAAAAACGTCACATGATGTCGGTTCGTGAAGACGGTGCCCGGATTCGTCACGGATACGGTACGCCCCGTAGCAAACCTCGGGGCAATCGCACGGAACTTGACTCACAAGCGTGATGGACGTATAGTTCTTATAAGAGTATACGGCACCGGCAACCAGGGAGGGCCTATGCAGACAAAGTTGACATTGCGACTGGAGGAGGAACTGATTCAGCGAGCCAAGGCATTCGCTAAGAAGAGAGGCACGTCGGTTTCTCAGATTGTGGCCCACTACTTCGCCTCATTGGACCGGAAGCCGGAGGAACTCAGCGGGGATCTTACTCCGATCGTTCGCTCCCTGAAGGGGACATTGCGTGGGATTGATGCAGATGTCGAGGATTATCGCCGACATCTTGAGGAACGACACCTGTGAAGGTCGTTTTTGACACGAACATTGTTCTGGATGTGCTGCTGGACCGGGAGCCGTTCGCAACCCCCGCGGCACTGCTGTTTTCCAAGGTTGAGAGAGGCGAACTGTTCGGATGCCTCTGTGCAACTACTATCACCACAATCCATTACTTGGTCTGCAAAGCATTGGGGATTCGCCAAGCCCGGAAGCATGTTGGAAGCCTGTTGTCCCTTTTTGAGATTGCACCGGTGAACCGTGCTGTTCTGGAAGGGGCCCTGCAATCGGACTTCAAGGATTTTGAGGACGCGGTGATTCATGAGGCTTCAATACATGCCGGCGCCCAAGGTCTGGTTACCCGGGATTCCAAGGGCTTCAGGCGGGCAACGATACCGGTGTGTTCGCCTGACGAGTTGCTTAGCATGCCGGAATTGAATCCGCATGAAAAACAATAATGACGAGATTGTCTCAAAGCCTGTGCAGCGGAAAAGGGAGGTCCGGTGATCCGGGCCCGCGGCCAGGGTCGCGTCTGCCCTTGACTCAGGAGACACGCCGCTCGATCGACTCCACTTTCCTTCTCAAGCTCCTATCGTTCCCGATCCTTTGCTTCATTCGACAAACCACGCTGCCGGTACTGTTTTGATGCGCCGGTCCAAAGCCGGCCCTATTCAACGGAATTCTAATTGACGGACGGGCGTTCGGTGAGGTACGCTGAAAATAGGATAGTAGGGCTTTTTCATTAACATGACCTCGGAATTGCTGTTCTTGGGTCTTGCAAGGAAGTGCAACAGTCTTTTTCGGGTCGGAGGAACCAACCCGCAACCGTTCTGCGACCCCACAACTTCCAAGCCGGCAAGACCGCCACGTAATTCCGGGGGGACGGAGGTCCAATCCCCATCATCCCTCTGTAGATCAGTTGTTGGATGGCGTCATTCGCCTTGACGGAGTTGATAACGACATGAGCCGCCAAGTTCATACGGGCGATCCGGCCGCGACGGTCGAAAGGATACGAGTTCGAGAGATCTGTTGCAAGAAGCGGAGAGCGCACATTCTTGACATCATGCACTTCCATCCCATGTGAAGAACGACGAGAAAGGAGGCCATTGACCATGCCGGTCAAGTTTGAGACAACGGAGAGAATAGCGATCCTTACCATCAGTCGACCGCTGGCCATGAACGCTCTCGATGAGGAGATCCTGGATTCGCTGAACAAGGCCTGGATCGATTTTCGCGACAATCCAGAGCTCTGGGTGGCCATTGTCACCGGGGCCGGCGGCAAGGCCTTTTGTGCCGGAGCAGACATCAAGTACTTGGCCAAGTACCACCGGAGCAAGACCGCTATCGAGCGGAAGTTAAAGGCCGACACGGAACCCGGGATGGGAGGGATCACTCGCAACCTGGAGATATGGAAGCCCATCATAGCCGCGATCAACGGGTATTGCCTGGCAGGCGGCCTGGAAATGGCCCTGGCCTGTGACATCCGAATCGCCTCCGAAACCGCTACCTTCGGACTCCCCGAAGTAAGCCGTGGAATCATACCGGGGGCCGGCGGGACCCAGAGGCTCCCCAGGGTCATCCCTGTAGGCAAGAGCCTGGAGATGATCCTAACCGGAGATAGCATTGATGCACAGGAAGCCCATCGGCTCGGGCTTGTCAACAAGGTTGTGCCGCCCGATCAATTGCTCCCTGAAGCCATGAAACTGGCTGAACGGATCTGCCGGAATGCGCCGCTTGCCGTACAGGCCGCCAAAGAGGCGGTTTACCGAGGTATGGTCCTTCCTCTTTCCGAGGGATTGCGACTGGAGCAATTGTTGGCGGAGCCTATTGTTCAATCCGAAGATGCAAAGGAAGGCCCGAGAGCCTTTTTCGAGAAGAGGCCGGCAGAATACAAAGGAAAATAGAGCGAGCCGACGAGATTCAGAATTGTGGCTCCATGACAAAGCACTTGTGACGACCTCGGAGACGAGAGCCGTCGCACGTGCGGGACCGGGTGAATTGTTGTGAACAAACCCCGGTCGACCCGTCTCATGAACCGAGAAAGGTCGGCGGGCGTAGTGCGGAACAAGAGCCGGCGGTGATTCGGCACCAAGCGAAGAGCAGCAATCTTAGCATTCTGCATGGAGGAGCCCTCGCGAAATTCCACGAATCGCCGACAATACTTGCTCCCGGGAAGAATCGCTTCAGGACGTCCGCCCCTGTTCACCACTCGGCACCAAGCGTGTCCGGCTTCGTTTTTCAACCTCGCTTACGCAAGTATCCGATGAGCCCCATCCTCGAGCGTGTGATAGAGAGGTTAAAAAGTCTTTCAGCCGAACCGGCACTATAACCGGCAATAATCTTGTTCCTTGCGTTAACAACGTATTGATTTATAATGACTAAAACACAATAGACTACCGGCAACAGAAAGATGGGCCCCATCGTATGAAGACCACACGGAGGATAACATTGATGGAACCGATGCTGCCGTCGGACGGTGAGGGCAGACTGAGAGATCGAGCCAACGGCATTATCACAGGAGGAACGCCGAAGGCGTAGAGTCCCCGACGGGTGGCGTGGTCAATCGGTATGGATCCGGACGGTTGGAAGAAAAAGGTGAAGGCGGGGGGAGCCACGGGGAAACATGAACGACTCACCGATCAAACTGCCGAGCCTCACGCCGCGCATCCCTTCTCTTCCAAGCCTCTCCGGATTTGCATGAGATGTGATGGGCACACCTACGTGATGAGCCCTGTTGTTAGCGTCTCGACGGGTATCTACTTCTTCTCTTCAGGCTCCATTTTGGGGGCGGCCACTTCCTGAACCTCAGCCAAAGCTTCAAGCTGCCCTTGGGTGAGCGGTTCACCAAATGCGGCATATTGTAGGCCCGGCTTGGCTGGATTTTTGACCGGTACCCATTTCCCGTCCCGCAAATCCTGATATGCGCATTCGTATTGCACACCCTTGACGACAGGAATGACACCTTTCAGGTTCTTCACTTTCCCATCCTCAAGCCAGGTCAGGCTCAGCTTCTTCTCCTTCTTGACCTTCAGCATGGTTTGCGTCCCGTGGCACTCGTCACAGTTTCGCCCCTTCTTCATGATCGAGTGACTCATGTGCGGGGCAAACATCAAGAAGGTCTTGTTGGGTCGGACCAGGAACGTCTGCATGCTCGCCGAGGATACTTTCCCTCTATAGTTCATGAGAAAGACCCACCCACTAACCGGAATGGCCTTGCGCTTTCCTTGCTTCACCAGGTAATCGAAATGGCAGTTGGTACAACTGACCACATGACGGATGTGACAGGCCTTGCAATCAAGTTTTCCCTCGTGCGTCGTATGTGCATCAGTCGGTTTGATGGAATCGTGACACTTCTCGCAACGGGTGTCCATTGCACCCGGTTGTTTCAGGGATATATATTCCGTGCCGTCCCCGTGCATCTCCCGCTTCGAGTGACAATCCACGCATGTCATTCCTTTGGAAATATGCACGTCTTCGGTCTTTGCAGCATGGTCGATCCTTATCATGGCTTTTTCCCTGCCATGACATTGCATGCACATGCTTGGCTTTTCGGCAGCTTTGAGTGTGTATGACAGTCGCTTACCCCGCTCAGTGCGGTGGCAGCGGTCACACCCCCCCACGTGGCATTTCTTGCATCCGAGCTTGGAATACGGTATCCCCGAAATGGTTTCGAGGCCTCCGTTCTCTTTGCTGTACCAGTACTCCATTCCTTTGGTGGTAAAATGAAGACTCTTCAGGTAAAAACACTCCTCGCCCGCCACCGTTGCCGGAGGACCGGCGCCAACCAGCCGGACCCCTCCTGCCAAGACAAAAACGGCCAACGCCAGCGCTCCGAAGACTTCCTTCCTCATAGTGCCTCCTTACTTGATGATCGTACGACCAGCACTCTGCGGGTTGTCAGCCCTGTTCACAGCAGATTGGTTTGGGGCACTCACGTGGCCTTGAAGAGCGATTTGAGATTTGAGCCAGGCCAGGCGACTGCACCCATTTTCTCTCGGCGTATTTCCTCGCCCACTCCTGCCACCGTTGTGTGTATGTCGAAGCTCCCCCTTGCGTGGGGCCGGCTGTATGTGTTTTAGCGGCGCTGCCGGGCTTGGCCCGGCGCTCTACGGCTTAGGGTTCAAAGAAGTACCATGTGCGGCTCGGCCCGGCTTCGCTTGGGAAAGATACCGCACCAGCACTGAGTCACTTTCGTGAAGGCGCACTGCTATCAGCGGCTCTTTGGCCACGACTTCATACCAACCGAATGTCCCGCAGGCCGGGATAAAGAGCCCTGTACTCCACGGAACCCTTTATCAAGTCGGGGCTCCACTCAAAGCCATGGCGTTCACATCCGTATGTAGTTTGGAAGGTTTCTCTGTAACCGCGGCACGCGCGGGTAAACTTCACCCTTGTCCCGTACTTGCATTTCTCGTGCCATATGAAGCAGGATTGGGTGGTAAGATTGAGGAGGACTCACTGTAACCAGAGAACCGCGCGAAGAGATTTCCGACCACCCCGAGTCCAACACTCCATGCTGGTGCATAAGGCACCATGCCAAGCGAAAACAGGGTGCATATCGCACCTGTCCGGTCGCCCTTGTAGGAAAACCTTTAACGGGGTCTAACGGAGTCAAGTCGGCTTCTGACTCGGGGAGAATCCCCATCGTGGGACAGGCCCGGCGGCCTGCCAATTCATGAGAACCTGCGAGAACCGGGATGCTTTTCAACCTCGCGTACGCAATTATTCGATGAGCCGGATTGCTTGAGCGTCTAATAGAGAGGTCGAAAAGTCTTCCACCGGAACCGGCAACCGAACCGGCAATAATCTTGTTCTTGGCGGTAACAACTTATTGATGTATAATGATTAAAACACAAGAAACTACCGGCAATATAGAAAAGAAAGCATCGTATGGAAATTACACAGAGCCTAACATTGATGGAACCGATGCTGCCGCCGGACGGGTGGGGCAGACAGGGCCCTGGCTCCCAGGCCGCTTGACATTCCGGTCTCACCGGGAGAGAGTGTGCGAAGAGGCTTAAGAATCATGAATATTGCCAATATCTCCGAGGAGGAGACACACTTGTCGGCCCTCATAAAGAACGTGCCGGCGGGCGAGGAAGTGATCATTGAGAAGGCCGGCAAGCCCTTTGCCGGACTGGTCCCTTACGAGCGAGGCAATTTGGCGCGTCGGCCGGGAGCCTTGAAAGGAAAAATCAGGATCCACGACGACTTCGAAGAACTCCCCAAAGATATCGCCGAAGCTTTGGGGGCCGTGCAGCCATGAAGCTCTTGCCGGATACTCACGGCCTCCTGTGGCGGCTTGCTGAGTACTTTCTTCGCCGGATAGGGCTGAGTGTCGAAGTGTCGAAGGCAGGGCGACGAGGAAACGCATGAGAGGTTTTACAGCCGTTATTGAAAGATGCCCGGACACCGGACTTTATGTCGGGTACGTGCCGGGTTTTTCCGGGGCGCACTCACAGGGAGAAAGCCTTGACGAGCTTTATCGCAACTTGCGAGAGGTGATCGAAATGCTCCTGGAGGATGGCGAACCGCATCTTGATACCGAATTCGTGGGCGTCCAACAGGTGATGGTGCCGTAGCATGGGCAACATTCCGGTTTTGCGCCCGCAACAAGTGACAGCTTTCCTGGAAACTCTCGGATTTAGAGAAGTCCGATAACGCGGCTCTCACAAACAGTACCGGCACGAGGATGGGAGGTTCACTACGGTGCCGGTTCATTGGGGCCGCGATATTTCACCGGTTCTCCTGAGGCGGATAGCGAAAGACATCGGGATCACAGTTGATGAACTGATTGCGGCCCGGTAGTCGGCACATCAAAAGGGTCTGCAAGGCAAGCATAGACCTATCGTCTTGATCTTCCATCGTTGCTTTCAAAGACCAAGAATGACCACGCGTATCCGTCCTTACTTTTCCACCTCGCGTACGCATATATCCGATGAGCCCGATTCTTCCACAATCAGATGGAGGGGCAAAACGTCTTTCGGCCGAACCGGCAATAATCTTGTCATTGGCGTTACCAACGTAGTGATTTATAATGACTAAAACCCAAGAAGCTACCGGCAATAGAAAGACAGACCGCATCGTAGGGAAACCACACAGCGGTTAGAACCGCAACCAAATGGCGATTGCAGGCACCGGCGTCACGCGCGAGCTTGGGGTTCGCAAATACCACCGTATTACGCTGGGGATCCGGGCGTTGCTCTTGGTTCCCGGGCGTCTGGTGCAACCAAACCGAAACCCAGGAGCCAATTTCCGAACAAATCTTCGCGATAAGACAAGCAAATGAAGATTAGTAGTACAGCGAGCATTACATTGATGGAACCGATGCTGCCGCCGGAAGGTGAGAGCAAACTGGAAGACCTCGCCGTTGATGTGGCGGCTAAGGCAGCCGGGTTGGCGAGCCGATTGCCCCTGCCCGTGCAAAGGAGCATGGGCGATCTTGTCCGGTCAATGAACTGCTATTACTCAAACCTGATAGAAGGACACGATACGCACCCCCGCGATATTGACCGCGCCCTGTCCCAGGCCGACTATTCAACCGATCCGCAGAAGAGGGCGCTCCAACGGGAAGCGGTTGCCCACATAGAAGTTCAGCGGCTCATCGATCATAACGAAGATTTGCAGGTTGAGACCACGAGCGTTGACTACCTCATTTGGTTGCATCGTGAGTTCTGCCGGCGCCTGCCGGAAGAATTGCTTTGGGTTCAAAATCCGGACACAGGCGAACGGCTGCTCGTGATCCCGGGGGAACTGCGAACAGGATCGGTGCAGGTTGGAAGTCATGTTCCACCGGAGGCCGAAGGGCTTCCTCGTTTTCTGGGCCGGTTTGCCGAGGCCTATGATAGAACACGATTGTCCAAAGTGCGGCAGATCATCGCTCTTGGCGCGGCGCATCATCGCCTGCTTTGGATACATCCCTTCTATGACGGCAATGGACGGGTCGCACGACTTATGTCTCACGCGTCTCTGCAACGGTGCGGGGTAGGGAGCAGCCTCTGGTCCGCGGCAAGAGGGCTTGCGCGGAATGTCGGAGAGTACAAAGCCCTGCTCATGGCCGCCGATGAGCCCCGACGCGGAGACCTTGACGGACGGGGGAATCTATCCACGCAGGCTCTAATCAAGTTTTGTGAGTTTTTCCTGACCGTCTGCATCGACCAGATTGATTTCATGGCTTCATTGCTGGAGACAAGCGGGCTCCTACGCCGAATGCGTCTTCATATCGAAGAGGAAGTGCAGGCAGGGAATCTGCGCAAAGGGTCATTCCCGATACTACGCGAAGCCCTACTCACGGGAGCAGTCCCCCGCGGCCGTGCCGGAGAGATCACCGGGTACGGAGAGCGCATGGCGCGAAACGTCGTCTCCGATCTCCTGAAAAAGGGGTACCTTAAATCCGAGTCCACCCGCAGCCCGCTCATGCCGGCATTCCCGATTGATGCCGTAGAGCGATGGTTTCCAAGGCTCTATCCGGTGACTTGACGTGACGGCCGGCCTCAGAAGAAGAGAAGGAGGCAAGTCGGCTTTTGACTCATAGTTCTCTTAATCGGCTCGCTTATCCTCCTGAAACGTCCTTCACTCGCGATCCTTTGCTTCCCGCGGCAAACCCCGTTGCTGAGGCTACCGGTAAGATCCAATTGAAAGGCATCACCGAAGGTTGCCGGCGTCTGCCCCCGTTCACCATCGGTTATCAACCGTCTGCTATTGAATACGTAATGGCAGTGATATGGATCGGTGATGCTAGTGTGCCCGATGTGAGTCAAGAGTAGACCTGACCCAAACTCTTACTTGCGGAACTGCCTCGACGTAAGGTGGACGCAGCAAGAGACCGAGGTTCACGCCCAGGAATCGAGAATCAATGACCAAGCGTTCCGTGAGATCGCAACCCTACGAGAGACAACCGGCGGAGGCTCGCGGACATTTAGCTGCCAAGAAGATCGAGGTCGATCCAATGCGGCTTGACATTCCGGTCTCACCGGGACAGAGTAGGTGAAGAGGCTAAGAATCGTGAATATTACCAACATTTCCGAGGCAGAGGCCCATTTGTCGGCCCTCATAGAGAGGGTGATGGCGGGTGAGGAAGTGATCATTGGGAAGGCCGGCAAGCCCGTTGCCAGACTGGTCCCTTACGAGCGAGGCAACCTACCGCGCCAGCCGGGAGCCCTGAGAGGAAAGATCAGAATCCACGACGACTTCGAGGAACTCCCCAAAGACATAGCCGAAGCTTTGGGGGCTCTGCAGCCATGAAGCTCTTGCTGGATACGCACGCCCTCCTGTGGTGGCTTGCCGATGATCCATCTTTGCCGGAAACACCACGGTCGCTCATTGCCGCCGGTGACAATCTAGTGTTTCTTAGTGCTGCCGTCGTTTGGGAAATCCGCATCAAACAGGCCTTGGGCAAATTGGAAATCCCCGCAGATTTCCAGGAGGTTCTCACCGGTCAGCCCTTTATTGAGTTGCCGATTTCAGTCGACCACGCTCATGCAATAGCAGATCTACCGATGCACCATCGCGATCCATTCGACAGAATTCTGGTTGCCCAGGCAAAGGTGGAGAGAATGACGATTTTGACACGCGATTCCGTCTTCGAGCAGTACGGAGTTCCGGTGATCTGGGCCTGAGCCGCCGTTTCACTCAAATCTCACCTATCTTCAGGTACTGGGCGTCGCAATCCTTGATGTGGCGGAGTCCTTGCCTGAAATGTGAAGAAGCCAAGGGCCGATCTTCTCTTGACTCATACCCAACGCAATCGCCTCCGCCTCCGCGCTCAGACACCTTTCCTTCTCAATTCTCTGCTTCATGCGACGGACCGCACTGCCGGCAGGGCTTTGGGCTGAGTTCTTACAGGCGGCCTCGGCTGGACGAGGGGCGTAGTTACGGCCCTGGTCGTATGGCTCCTCTCAGGTATCTTCCCCTTTCCGAGACAGCGACTAAAGGCCATTCTGTTTGGCTATGACCAACTTCATGATGTCATTGGTGCCGCCGGCAACGAGAGGAAAGTACGAATCCCTCAGGTACCGCTGGACCGGGAATTCCTTCATCAGGCCATAGCCTCCGAAAATCGAAACGGCCATGTTGCAGATGGAATTCGCCGCCTCCGTGGCAACCAGCTTGGCCATTGCCGCTGCTGCTACCGGGTTTTCGTCGCCGTCCGCAACCCACGCGGAATAGTATGTGTGGAGTTCCGCCGACTTCAGCAGTGCCAGCATTTCCGCCAGTCTGAACTGTACTGCCTGGAATTTGTATATCGGGCGCCCGAACTGTTCCCTCTCCTTGGAGTACTGGTAGGCAGCCTGATATGCGGCCTTGGCTAATCCCAGAGCCAGAGCGGCCGTCATGATACGATCTACCGCGAGGGACAGGTACACATTGGTGAATCCCTTGTTCTCCTCTCCCAGGAGACAATCCGCGGGTACTTCAAGATCTTCCAGGACCAGTTCCGCAGTATCGGAAGACTTGTTGCTGAATTTCTCCAGGCGTCGTCCCACGGTAAACCCCGGAGTCTTTGTATCAACCAGAAACAGGGAAATTCCGTGTACGCCCTTTTCCGGGTCGGTCTTGGCCGCAATGGTCACGAAATCGGCCACGGTCCCGTTGCTTATGAAGATTTTCGTGCCGTTCAAACGCCAGCCGTTCGAGGTCTTAACGGCTCTGGTTCGAATCGCGGCCGCGTCGGATCCCGCGCCCGGTTCGGTCAACCCGAATGCGGCTATCTTGTCACCTGCCAAAGCAGGGACCAGGTACTTCTGTTTGAGGTCTTCCGTGCCCCACTCGTAAACCGTATGCGTTGCCGTCGAGGTGTGCATGCCGAGAACACTTGCAACACCCAATGATCCCCGGGCCAATTCTTCGCAGAAGATGCAGTGAAACACATTGGCATTCTCCAGTCCGCTGCCGCCGTACTCCTGGGGATATTTGATGCCCAGGTAACCCAGGTCTCCCAATTCCTTCACGATATCACGGGGGAAGTCTTCCGTATCATCGAGAGACTCCGCCACGGGGATTACTCGTTCGTCAACGTAACGGGAGATGTGTTTCTGAAACTCCCGTTGATCTTCCGTAAATTCAAAATCCATTTGTTACTCCTAGTTGCAGTGGGACGGGCATCTTGCCCGTCGGCAGGCGAGACGCCCGTCCCGACAACCCTGCCGAGCGCTCGTGGAGAAGAGACCGGCACGGAGGCCGGCGCTACCAAAACAGAGACGGCGGGCAGGGACGCCCGCCCCACGTTCAGGACTCAGCATCATGACAGTCCTTCGTAGCCCGGTCCCGCGTTCCGTGCGGGATTCATTCTTTCTTCTTCGCAGTGAACGATTATCATGGGACGTCACGAGACTGCGCCCCAGCTATCGATCTTGGTTTTCTTTCGTTCCGAAAATTCTTTTCTGTATCTTTCTCTAAGTTCTCTCTTTCTTATCTTGTAACCGCCGCCCATCATGGGCACTTCGGAAATATCTACGAAATCTACCGACTTGGGTTTCTTATATGCAGCCAATCGTTCCTTACAGTACTCAATGATGTCCTGCTCAACGGCTTGGACACCCTCCTTGAGCACCACCACGGCTTTGACGCTCTCACCCCATTTCTCGTCGGGGACACCTACGACGCTTACCAGATGGACTGCGGGGTGGGCGGCTATCACTTCCTCCACTTCGCGAGGATAGACGTTCATCCCGCCGGAAAGGATCATCTCCTTCTTCCGATCGATCACGTAATAGAATCCGTCTTCGTCAATTCTTACGATGTCGCCCGAGTGCCACCACCCGTCCTTGAAGTCTTGCGCCTCGGGTTTGTTCCAGTACGAATCGGGGACCGCGCCGCCTTTGACGAGCAGCTCCCCGGTCCCGCCGGCCTTGACCTCATTGCCGTCGTCGTCAAGTACCTTTGTCTCGTAACCGAGACAGGCCCGGCCGATAGAGGTGAGCCTCTTGGATAAGGGGCCGTCCACAGCGACCTCGTCACGGCGCAAAACGGTTCCAAGAAGCCCGGTTTCCGTTGTACCGAAAAGCTGAATGAATTTCTCGCCCAGGTACTGTGCTCCCTCGCGCAACAGATCTGCGGAAATGGGCGCGGCTGACGTAAACCAGTGCTCTATGGTGGAAAAATCACAATGCTTCGCGTCCGGATGCCTGACAACATTGGCAAGCAGGGTAGGGCTGAATTGGGTAAAGGTGATGCCTTCCTTGGGAATGAGATCCAGGATCTTCTTTGGATCGGGATTGGAGACAATCAAGGAGCAGCCCCTGACCAGGGATGCCAGAGTCAAGCCGGTTCCGCCCGACGTATGCAAGGGCAGGAGCAGCAACCATTTCGTTCCGGGATGCACGCCCAGTTCCGCGGACCACATGTACGCGCTGAATGTCCAGTGTCCGTGGGTCAACGGGACACCTTTGGGCTTCCCTGTCGTACCGCTCGTGTATATGAGGGTGATTAAATCATCCTCATTCACCTTCACCCGTGGTTCATCCGGTGATCCCTGAGCGACAAGCGATTCAAAATCATAAGCGCACGGTTTTTCGCCGCCTATGCCGATGAAGAAATCTACGGTGCTCAAACGATCGACGATCGGCTGAATCTTGCCGGTATATATGTCCGCATCCACTATCAGGGCGCGAGCGCCGCTGTCCCCAATCAGGTAGGATATTTCGTCGGCCATGTTGTTTCTGTCAATCGGCGTCAGAGCCAATCCCGCCTTGGCCGCGGCAAGCAACGTAAGAACGTGTCCTACGCCGGTCCCGGTCTGCACGGCCACTCTGTCTCCCTTTTTCAGCCCCAGGCCGATAAGGCTATTGGCCAGGCGATTGGCGGACTCATAAAGCTCACGATACGTGTAACTGGAACCTTCCGGAAAATGCTTGCCATACATATCCTTTAGGGCAAGCTTGTCCGGATAATTCTCGAAGTTCCTCCTCAATTCATCTCCGACTACCATAACGCTCTCCTGTTGGTTACCGGTATCTCAGTAAGAGGTCGATTGCATGAATACGGTCGCACAACCTAGATCGTCTTCTCAGCGTAGGGCGGGAATCAGCCTTCCTTTCCCGGACCCCGGCCTGCGCCGGGGAGACGGCGGGCTGGGACGCCCGCCCCACGATTCTGATTTGTAGGGGCACCCCCCTGTGGGTGCCCAGGGCAGGCTTGCGGGGCACTGCCAAAGCAGACCATGCCCCGCTTCTGAAATCACCCCTATTAACGTCGGGATGCAACTAGTTGCTTCCTCAGTTTTTCCGTGGCCGCCGTGTCGACTTCCAGGGTCGCAGGATCGATCACCACTCCGTAATCATTTCCTGCACTTTCCACAGACACCAACTCGTCGCGTACATCTTCGACGACGACTTCAATGTCTCTCTCCAAAGGATCGCCCACGCCGGCGCCTCCTTGGACAACATCAACGGCCTTGTCGCCGGAGTGCAGCATGTAGATCATTTTGGTGCGAACGTCTTCGGGTGTTTCCACCGTTCCATCCGCAAGGACAAGACTCTTTGAGTTTCCAACGGGGAGTTTTCCGCCGGCGATAGCGGGTGCGGGGGAGTAGTCACACGGATCCGCCGCGTACGCCAGATGCAGGGGTTGGGGATCCGAATCACAAACCCAGACGTTGTTCACTCCCGATCCGCCGCGCCATTTGCCCGGGCCTCCGGAGTCCGTAGCCCATTCCCATTTCTCCCAGATGACCGGGTACAGCCCCTCGACCACTTCTATTTCAGGATAGTAGAGCGTACCACTGCATATCTGCGGGCCGTTGGTGGGCCACCCGTCAACACCCCAAATTGCCCCGGCTCCGCTCGAGCAGCCTTGAAAATCCGGGCTGCCGTAACCTTCCATACGCCTGGGATCCAGGCCGGCGAATACCCAGTAATTGATCGAGCCCCACCCGGCAGGGACCTCTTCCGGGACGGCCTGACTGAGAGAACTCCAGAATGCTTCAATGATCTGCTTGGCGATGAAGTTGGTGCAATTCCCCTGAGTGACCGGATACGTAGCGTGGGTGATCGTTCCAGGCTTGGTGACGATCTTTATGGGGCGGTAACATCCGCCGCATCGATACTGGATCTTCTTGCCTATGGACGTCATCAGGGCCATGTAGACGCAGCTGAAAGTATTTGCCAACGGGCTGTTGATGTATTGCTTGGACATGGGTCCGCTGTGACTGAAATCGACCGTGATCTCACTTCCGGCGACGGTCATGTCGCACACCACCGGAGATGCCTCGTCATTGCCGATAATCTCGCTGTGATAGACGCCGTCAGGGATCTTGGCGATCTCTTCTCTCATCATGAATTCGCCGTAATTTTGGAGATCGGTAATGAATGTCTCGATTTTGTCTTCGCCGTACGTGTCATAAAGCGCGCCGATTCGTCGTTCCCCTATTCTCGCGGAACCGATCATGGATAATAGATCGCCGCGCTGTGTGTCGGGAATACGGACATTGGTCATGATCAGGTTGAAGACGTCCTTGCGCTCTTTTCCCTTTTCAAAGATCTTGATGGGAGGAATCCTGAGACCCTCCGCGTATACGTCGATTGCAGCCGGATTATAACCGCCCGGTGCTCCGCCGCCGGTGTCCTGTTGATGGGCCTTGTTGGCTATCCACAAGACTTGCTTGCCCTGCCGGAAGACCGGATACACGATGCACCAGTCGGCCAATTGGCCTCCGCCGTCAAGCGTGTAAGGGTCGTTACAGAGGAACACGTCCCCCTCATTGATGTCCGCATCGAAATACTTCTCGATTGCCTTGACCGCAAAAGGCGTGGTGCCTATGAGCACGGGAATGTATTCCGCGAGGGCAAGCAACTCACCATCCCGGGTAATTATTGTGGTTACGAAGTCGTGAGCAGCGAAATAGATGGGTGATCGGGCCGTGCGCTCCATGTTCTTGCCCATTTCTCTGGCAATAGTAAACATGGCCGAGGTCAGTATTGAAAAATCAGCGGCATCGCTCCTAAGAGTGAACTTATCTTGCTGAGTCATGTTATTTCCTCCGTAACAAAGAGATTAGCCAACGGCTTTCAATTTCAATAGATAATCGCCATAGCTGGTGACCTCGAGTCTGGCTTTCGGGGGAACCACCACGGTGGTAGTCTTCTGTTCGACTATTGCCGGGCCTTCAACAACGTTTCCGGGCTGCATTTGATCCCCGTCGTATATCGTGGTTGGGACGAAGCCGAATTCTTCCTCAAAATGGACTTCTCTTTTGCCTTTTACGAACTTTCTCGCATCAGGAGACGACCAAGGCAGAGATTTCCTCTCCGGGGCTACGACTTTGCCGTAGCAGGATCTGCGGAGGTTGATGATCTCCGTCTCTACTTCGTCGTTATATCCATAGAGTTCCAGGTGTTTTTTGTGAAATTCCTGCACAATGTATTGTCTCATGGCATCGCTGAGCGGGCCCTTGGGCAAGGGAAGCTCAACCTCATGGAATTGCCCTTTGTATCTAATGTCAACTGATTTTTCATAATACCTGTCGATCTCGTCAATGCCCTCTCGGGAAAGGTATTGGTCTCCCTCATCCCGCATCTCCAAATAGGCTTTGTTGAGGGCATCCAAATCGGCCGCGTTGGTCTTCGTCACCACGGAGGTGACGAAATCGTGCCTTAGGTCGGCGATAATGCTCCCCATGGCGCAGAATATGGATGAATTTCTCGAGATAATGATCTGTTCGATTCCCAGTTTATTGGCAAGATCAGTCACATGGACCGGACCTGCACCACCGGCAGCCACCAAGGTAAATCTTCTGGGATCTTCCCCTCGTTCCACGGACACCGTTGATATGGCATCGGACATATTGTGATCGATAATCTTTCTAATAGCTTTGGCCGCTTCCACCACACTTATTCCCAAAGGATCCGCAATCTTCTCCTTGATGGCCTTTTCGGCCAGGTTCACATCGAGAAGCATTTCGCCGCCATTGAAGAACTCGGGGTTGAGATAGCCGAGAATGAGGTCCGCGTCGGTGCTGGTAGGTTCGGTACCACCTCGGCCGTAACACGCCGGGCCCGGAAGGGAACCGGCGCTCTTTGGCCCCACATGCAACACGTTCATTTTGTCCAACCAGGCTACGCTGCCGCCGCCGGCACCGATGGTGTGAACATCGATCATGGGAAGCCGCATGTGGTACACTCCGCCAACGGCCGTCTCCAGAGTTGTGGCCGGCTGTCCGTCCTTGATCAGACATACGTCAAAGCTCGTACCACCCATGTCCACTGTTATGAGGTCCTTTATGTTCATGGGAGATGATAAATAGGCCGCGGCCGCCGGACCGCTTGCCGGGCCTGAAAGAACTGTGCGCACTGCCTGCTCGACTGCAATCTCGGGCGAAATCATCCCCGCATTTGATTGAGTGATAAGCAGCTCGCCGTTGAAGCCGGCGCCGTCAAGAGACTTGACCAGATTCCGTATGTACCCGGAAAGATTCGGTCCAACATAAGCGCTGAGCACCGCGGTGCTGATGCGCCAGTATTCTCGAATCTCGGGTTGAATGTCACATGATGAGCAAATGTACACATCAGGAAGCTCTTCTCGACAGATTTCCACCGCGCGGTTTTCGTGGGCCCGATTCTTGAAAGACCAGAGAAACCCCACAACCACCGCCTGTATTCCCTGTTGTTTTAGATACCTACATGCTGTTCTGACCTCGTCTTCGTTCAACGGAATCATCACTTCGCCGTTCCATTTGACACGTTCCTCAATGGGCACTCGCAGATACCGACGCGATAGTGATCTCGGCTTGGGGACGGTGTAATCGTACGGTGTCTCTCTGACGCCGAAGCGAATCCCCAAAATGTCCCTGAATCCTTTTGTGGTCAGGAGTCCGACCTTTGCACCCGTCCAAGTGAGCACGGTATTGGTGCTCACCGTGGTCCCATGACATATTCGTGTGATGTCGGTCAGAAATGAGCCGTAGTCCGCCCCCAGTTCGGTTGCGGCCCTCTCGAGAGCGTTCAACACTGCGATGGATGGATCTTCCGGTGTTGAAGGGGTTTTTGTGATAGTGGTCTCTCCGACCTCATCGACACAGACCAGATCGGTAAATGTTCCTCCTATGTCAACTCCGACCACATATTTCATTTTTGCACGCTCCTTGTACGTTGTTGCTTTTCGTCAAATGGACCTGGCCGCCAAGTGGCCCTCATAGACGGCCTCGTGTATACCCCGCGGTCTGACGCAGTCACCTATGGAGATGACCTCCGGACCGTTGCCGCCGATCTGTTCGGACAAATCTTGATCGGGCTGAAAGCCGCCCATGACTATGACGGTGTCTGCTTTGATTTCCAGTCTTTCTCCAAGCCTCACAAGATCCAGCATATCGACTCCCTCGGGAGTAACCCGGGACACCATCTTGCCGGTGTGGACCTGGACCCCCGAGCCGAGAAGCCTTTCCATAAATACGATGTAATGAGCCGTCTCCATGTCATAGGCGATCTTTTCCTGCCGTGTCGTGAGGATCACCTTCTTTCCTTGGTCCGCAAGGTGAAGGGCGAGCTCGCACCCGAGCATGCCGCCGCCTATTACCGCCACCGTGTCGCCGACCTCCTTTCCTCTATAGACATCCAGCCCGTTGACGCATTTGTCGCTGTCGATTCCGGGAATGTCCGGCATGGATGGTTTGCCGCCTGCAGCCACAATGACTGCGTCAGGGGTGTTTTCAAGAATCCGGGCCGCGGTGATTTCGGTATTGAGATGGACGGACACATTCAATCTTTTCAGTTGACCGGAAAGATAATTCACCAAGCTCTTGAGTTCATGTTTGAACTCAGGAACGGACGCCTCGATGAGGGCGCCTCCCAATTGGTCTCGCTTTTCAAAAAGTGCGACTTCGTGCCCTCTGAGGGCGGCTACCCGGGCCGCCTCCATCCCACCGGGACCGCCGCCGACCACGAGGACTTTTTTTGCCTCAGGTGCCGGATCGTTCTCGTCGTATTGCAGACGCGCGAAGCGATCCTCCCGGCCGATGGCCACATTAACCGAACACATGAGGCTTTTCCCGGACATGATCCCCTTGTGCAGACACCCCTGATTGCACCTGATGCAGCGACGTATCTCTTCAGGTCTGCCCTGTTGGGCCTTTTTTGCGAAATACGGGTCGGCTAGAAGAGGTCTGCCAAGAGATACGAAATCTCCTTTGCCTTCCTCAAGTATGCTTTCCGCGAGTTCAGGGCTGGTGATTGAACCGGATGCGATTACAGGGGCTTGCACCTCCCTCTTCACGGCCTCCGCAGCCCATGCGTTGAACGCGAGCGGTTGGTTGGACGGGACCACCTGGCAATGCATTGTGTGGTGATTCCCCCCGGAGACGTGAAAAACAGTGATGCCGATGTCCTCCAGCGCCTTGGCAAAGGCTATGGTATCCTCGATCATCACGCCGTCTTCGATGTATTCCGTCCCGCTCAACCTCACACAAACCGGGTAATCGGGTCCCACCTTTTTCCTCACGTTTTCAGCCGCCTCAAGTCCGAATCTCATCCGCTCTTTGGGGCTGCCGCCATACATGTCCGTGCGTCTGTTGGTGTGAGGGGAGAGAAAATTGGTGATCAAATACCCGTGAGCCCCGTGTATTTCGACCATGTCAAAACCGGCCTGCTTTGTCCTGCGGGCGGCATCGCCGAAAGATTCCACTATGTTTCGGATTTCATCGATGCCGAGTTCGGTTGGGATTACTGCACCCATTTGCAGTATAGCCTCCCAGGGAACACGAGACGGCGCGACCATGGGGTAAGTCCCGATGAATTTCTGCCTGCCGCAATGCTCGATTTGTAAGCATGCCTTAGCGCCGTTTTCCTGGATGGATTCCGCCAACTGCGCGAGTCCGATGATACATTCGTCATCGTAGACTCCCAGTTGACAATAGGCCGACTTGCTGGCTTCCTGATCTATGTATGTATACTCGACTATGATCAGACCCGTTCCGCCTTTGGCCTTCTCCGCGTAAAATCTGAGCATCCGTTCGGTGACCATTCCGTCACGCGTGGCGTATCCGGTAACCATGGGAGCTGAAACAACCCGGTTTTTCACGGTCATGTTCCCGATTCTTCCGGGTGCCGTCAGTTTGGGAAACTGTTGTCTTACAGCCGTCATAGTGCCCTCCTGGTGTTATCGTGAACGATGACCGGTCAGGAAATCCCGTGCTGTGCTTGCGGATCCCATAACCACTCCGGCGCGGACCTCTCTTCACGGTATGAAGAGGGAACTCTGTTGTTGGAGCGCTGCTTCCCGACGACAAAGAGGCGCGAAAAACTAACATTGCGAGTGCCAGTATCTTGTCCGATATGGACACCGCAAGCGGATAAAGGTAGTGAACCGAGTACTCAGCGGCGGAAGTACGGTGACGTACTAACGGAAGCTATCCCTGTCTTGGCAGCGCCGGCCTCCGTGCCGGTAATCTTTTCGCGCCGGCAGAGACGTCGGGTCGCTACTGAAGGCCGGCAACAAGGTTGGTGGGACAGGCGTCCTCGCCTGTCGGCGGGCAAGATGCCCGACCCGCGGGACCCTACCATGCCCGAGGCTGACAGCGAGGTGACTTCCGGAATACGTGACCGTATTTGCGGATTCGTGCACTGAGAGACGAGCGCGCAATAACCGCGAAAAAGAGTAACAAGAACCGTGCCAAAGGAGGCGATGTGTGTAACTAGGCGTAATTATGGCATATCGGAGATGGCCTCTCGTGGACGAGGTTCGTGAGGACCGGCAGTTTGAAAGAATCCCTCAAGTCGACCACGGGAATGTGAAGGTTTCTTTCAATTGCAGGTCGCCACAAGGAAATGTGGATAGCCCGTCGGCAGGAAGAGGGATTCACCGCAAGGCCCGGGGAGAACGTGGAGACAAGAGCCGACCCCAAGAAGGACCGGCCCGAGTTGAAGGAAAATCCCGGATGAGGAAGGCATAGGAGGACCGTATAGAGAAACAACTTCGTCTTGCCGCAGCGAGCACATGCGAGAAGGAGATATTCTTCTTGGGGTACCACGGTGCTCTCCTGAAGAGGAAGTCCTTCCCCTTTTGAAGCTGATCGACGAACCATACGACGACTAAACGGTAACTGCAATAGGCCATCAAAGGAGTCCTGCACATGGAGTTCTCGCAACGACTCAGGGCACCCCCAAGGAGGTGCTTGGTCCCCCCGTTCGTTATTTAGATGCTCCACCGGTGAGAGACCCTGTTGACGGTCTGCTCATCAGCAGCGTCGATATCGGTGTCGGACAGCTCAGACTAGGTGCAGTGAAGCAATTCCGAAAACGGACCTTGTCAATCTGGAATGGGTCCGGCAGATTCCTTTTGCCAACGGCGTTCCTTTCTTGCCGACAGTTTTCCCGAATAGGGATATCGCGGGAACGCCAAAGCCATCAACCAAATATCGCGGTTCTCCTCATATCACCCCTGAAAAATAGAAAGAGTATAGGATAGGACATTATTTCAACTACTTTAAACTGCCCAAGAAGTGCACTGCCAAAAATAAATGTTAGTATGTTGTCTAAGATTCTACCTTAATACATGATTATCATATGGACTTTAGTCTGCTCTCAAAAACAAAAATAAGCCTTGACAAATATCCTACAATTGGTTTATCCTCCCATTCGGGGAATGGAAGAAAAACCCCCGCCTTTAGGCGAAGACTCTAGTAGGTTGCGGCCTTATGCAGCACTACCCCAAAACCTCGCACGCCTTCTATGACATCAAGCTCCATTTGGGGTGATCACCAAAGGCCGCAAGTCCCCTCTTCACGCAGAGGCGGCGCACCATGTCAGGGATCTGATCGGGGGAGATCATAAAAGGTCATGTTTCCAAAGATCACTTGCATCTTCTGGGTTCGGTGTCACCGCATCGTATATGGAGGTTTTCTATGATTGTCGATGTTCATGCTCATTGCTATCCGAAGCCCTATGTGGATGCACTTAGAAAAATGGGAAAGGATGATGAAGGTGGTATAGGGATAAAAATACCGGAATGGACAAGTGATTCAGAAAGAATCGAGGAGATGGATGCTCTTGGTGTGACTATGCAAATCTTGGGTTTGTCCGCACCGAATGTCTACTTCAAAGATCAAGAACTCAGCAAGGACATTTCTCAAATGACCAACGAGTTAATATCTGAAACTTGCAAAAAGCATCCGGATCGCTTTCTGGGGCTCGCCAGTGTTCCCTTGGGTAATGTATACGATGCTATAGATGAGTTGAATAGAGCAATCGATGGACTCAATTTGGTTGGAGTTGTCCTCGGTACAAATATTAATAAGCGGGTGTGGAGAATCTCTCGCCGAGGATCATTTCGAACCATTTCTTGAAGAAATCGATAGACGAAAGATCCCAGTGGCTTTGCATCCGATGAAAGCAATAGGAGACGAACACTTCAGTGATGTGGATATAAAGCTAACCATTCCATCAAATGTAGGATTTATCTTTGAAACCACAAGGACAATTGCTCAACTGATTTTCAAGGGCATTTTTGAGAAATATAAGAATCTTGCATTCATACTTCCTCATTCGGGTGGATCGATACCCTTCCTCTATCCGCGTTGGGAAATGTCATATAGATCCAGGCCTGATTCTCATCCGCTCAGAAGATTACCAAATCCACCCAGTTATTATCTCAAGAAGTTATATTACGATACTGCATTGGCATATTATCCTTCCTCCTTGAGATGCACTCTGGACTTAGCGGGTGTGGAGAACGTCCTGTTCGGTACAGACTATCCCTATACCGGTGATTTTAGAGCAAAAGAGGCAATAGAAGGTATTGAAAATTATGGATTAACACAAGACGAAAAGGAAAAGATATTTTCCGGGAACGCAGTGAAGCTTTTCCCGATGATCAAAGAGTTGAGGAAATCACCACCACATTAACCTTTAGATCAAGGAGGACGCCGACCATGAGAAGATCGAGAAAACAGATTATCCATTACGGCATAGCGACATTAATCCTGCTTTTTAGCGTAAACATCGCTTCTGCAGAAAGCAAGAACATCTCTCTCAAGGTTGGAGGAATGGCGCCTGCTGCAGGTGCGCAAATGTTTTGTGCCAAGTTGGCGGATATCATCGATCGTTATGTTGAGGGAGTGAATTGTACCGTAACGACCAGTTCAAGCACAAAAAATCCACTAAGAGTTCAAAAAAAGGATGTGGATCTCGGCTTTACAGGGGTAGCGTTTCAACAATGGGCTTATGAAGGTGCAGCAAAATACAAGAAAAACCCTTGCCCGGATATAAGATTTCTGATGCACGTGGTCACCGTGGCTACATCTGTGCCTTTTGTTCGGGCTGATAGCGAGCTTAAATCCATAAGTGAACTTTCTAATAAAAAAGTCCAATTGAGCCCAAAGGGTTATGTAGGTGGGAAGGTTGCAAAAGCCATTTTGGAAGCATATGGCCTGACGAAAGAAGAAATCAAGAAAAATGGTGGAGCTACTTTTCAGCTTGGGAGTTCGGACGCGGTTAAAATGCTTCAAGATAAAACTCTGGATGCAATGTGTGCAACAAGTGGTCTCAAGACTATCGAAGGATACATGCTTCCTCTTGAGACGACCATAGGGTTGAAAATTTTGAAGCCTGATGATGCCCACATAGAAAAAACGCTATCACTTCTTCCAAAAGCATTCTTTCCTGTAGTCATTAAAGGTGGAACCTATAAGAATGAACCAAAGGATATTAAAGTCATAGGAGCGGGATTTAATATGGTTATACATAAAGATATTCCGCAAGACACAGTGTACAAAATTCTGTCGGCTGTTTATGATCACGTGGAGGAGATCCATGCTGTTGGCCCAACGTGGAAGGGAGTCCTTCTGAAAGATGGGCTGAAATATTCGAATATTCCCGTGCACCCGGGAGCGGCAAAATATTTCAAGCAAAAAAGCGTGGTAAAGTAGATAGTTGCTTTGCCATTGGCAGATTAAATGGTCAATTTAGTTGGACTACCCCTTACTGGGCTTCAATATTCTTCGCTAACAGATCTGGTTTTTAGTCAAAGTTGAATTTCCTCTTCCTTAATGAGGCTCAATCTTCGTCGAGTAGGATCCGTACAGAAGGCTCAATAAAAACCTGAAAAGAGTGCCATAATCAAGTATAATAAGAGAGGCGGGATTTTGACCATGAACGAGAAGCAGACAGGGAAAGGGATAGACTGGGGTTCGCTGGAGGAAGAAGAGCAGGATGTTAGGCCGTTATATAATGCTTTGAATATCAGAGGCAATTCACGAATACTCGCTTTAGCGATCATTATAAGCACCTTTTCCTTGATGCTTCCTCTTTACGCCGTATACTTGGGGCTTTTCGGCACAGGAGAAGCTCATTTCACGCGCTCTCTTGTAGTGACACTCGTTCTTTGCTGGGCCTTTCTGTTTAAACCCCTAAATGGCGGCTCTTGGCAAGAAAGGGGAACTTTGGTCCTGGCCATAGATGTTTGTTGTGTTCTCCTTACCATTGCCGTGCAGATATATGTTTTTTTTAATATTGAGAGGTGGGCCGAAGGTGTATATGACCTAGGCTTCTTAGACCAAGCAATGGGTATCACATTGATGGTTCTTATCCTGGAGGGCACTAGAAGATGCTTTGGGATCGCTCTTACATTGCTGGGAGCCTTTTTCATTATTCATACTCTCTTTGGCAATTATTTTCCAGGCTTTTTTTGTGTTTCTTCTTGCTCTTTGTCGAATCTAATTGATGAGGTCTTCATCAGCTCTAATGGTATCAATGGCCTGGCGATAGGAGTGTTTTTAACATTTATTATTGTTTTCATGTTGTTTGGAGCTTTGGTCAAAGAAACAGGAGCAGGAGCCTTTTTCAATTCTTTGGCGACCGCCGTTATGGGGAAAACGCAGGGAGGACCGGCTAAGATCGCCGTCTTGTCAAGCGGATTCATGGCCACCATCACTGGAGCAGGCGTCGCCAACGTCGCAACAACTGGGACAGTTACCATACCTCTAATGAAAAGATCCGGACTGACCGCTCAGTATGCTGGTGGTGTTGAAGCTGTGGCGTCAACGGGTGGTCAAATCATGCCGCCCATCATGGGTGTGACAGCTTTTGTGATGGCCTCAATCATCGGTGTAAGTTATGTCAAAATCTGCATTAGTGCCCTTGTTCCAGCGTGCCTTTATTATTTATCATTGTATTTTGTTGTCCATTTCAAATCCAAGAAAGATAATCTGATAGGAATCCCGAAGGAACAATTGCCCGATGCGAAAACGGTTTTGAAAGAGGGGGCCCATTTGCTTATCCCTTTTTTCGTTTTGTCCTACATGTTGATTGTTGGTTATACACCATTGCGCGCTTGCCTCTGGGGGGTCTTTTCGATGTTCCTTCTTTCTTTTGTAAAAAAGGAGACAAGACTTAACGCAGTTGGTCTTGTTTCGGTTCTTGAAAGTTGTACAATAACTGCCGCGCCAATCGGCGTGGCCTGCGCTACAATCGGTATTATTCTTGGGTCTATAGGGATCTCAGGGCTCGGATTTAAGTTCTCATCCTTTGTAATCGGTCAAGCAGGCGGCCATCTGCTACCTGCCTTGATTTTTTGCATGATTGCATCTATAATACTTGGAATGGGGATGCCTCCTCTGTTGGTATATATATCTTTAGCACTGATGGTAATACCCGCAGCTCAAATGGGTGTAAACTCGGCGCATCTTTTTGTATTTTTTTATGCAGTCATTTCCGGAATTACACCCCCGGTTGCTCTCGTTGCATATACCGCAGCTGGGATAGCAAAAAGCAAACCTTTCCAAACTGGAGTTACAGCATTCAAGATTGGTCTACCTGTCATGTTGGTATATATATCTTTAGCACTGATGGTAATACCCGCAGTTACTCAAATGGGTGTAAACATTATTGCGGCGCATCTTTTTGTATTTTTTTATGCAGTCATTTCCGGAATTACACCCCCGGTTGCTCTCGTTGCATATACCGCAGCTGGGATAGCAAAAAGCAAACCTTTCCAAACTGGAGTTACAGCATTCAAGATTGGTCTACCTGTCATGATTATCCCTTTCATGTTTGCATACAGCCCTGAGCTATTATTAATAGGTTCCCCGTTTGAAATTTGTCTGGCTGTGGTCTCTGCTTCCTTGGGTATTATATGTTTTGCAGCTGCGGTGTCCGGTCGATTTATCAAGAATACGAATATATTCGAGAATATTCTTCTAATAGCAACAGCAATCATGTTGGTTAAATCAGGAATAACAACCGACTTGACTGCACTTCTGATACTAGGAATTGTCATTTTATCTCAAAAACTTAGGAAAAAAGGCGTCGGCGTGGAGACGATGGCGGCATAAGATTTCCTCCCATAACATCTTGAAAAGATGATAAATAATGAGGTTATTATGAAAAACAACGGTATTGAATATGGACTGTGGACTATATTGGTTGTTTATGGAGGAGCCTTATCATATCTTGGGAACCGGAGTTATCATGTCACCCATCCTTACATTTTTCTTATAATCCTTGTTATTTCGTTACCTATCCTTATAATTCTGTTCAGGGTGATTATTCTTCAATCAGAACCGAAGTGAGCGATGTTGACTTGTTGCTATTTGTGAAATGTTCTTTTTGGGTTGAGCATAGGCTCATATAGGAGAAAAAGAAAGGCTCATTCGTCAATTGCGTACGAGGATCAAGATCAAGGTCAAGGTCAAGTCTCAATCAAGGGGTCACATCCGGCTTTGCGTCATAGCGAAATCTTTTGGGACTGTCAAATGTCTCGTCCATTGTGAATGGATTGTCCCGGCGCTTGTTCGACGAACCCCCGGCACGTTCGGAAAGGAGTTACGTCTCGGAGATCATCCTAGCCCGAACAAGCTTGTGTCTCGTATGAAGCAGACACTGATGCATGACCGGAGGCTCCGAAAGAGCGTTGAAAGGGTGGAGCGACCACCGAGAAAGACCCACACTGACTCTTTACTCTTTCCAGAGCCGACTCCTTTCCTTTCTCGATCCCCGAATCGGCTTCGCCGCGCTTCATTGATATTGAGGGCGTATGTCGTGAGGCGATCCGAATTCCGACCTTGCTGCCGGATCAGTGGCTCTTTTCCTAGGATTTGAACATACCACTCCCTTGGCTCCCCGGTTAAACGCAATCTTGAGTGGGTGCCCTCACCTAAACACGGCCCGATAGTGATGGACCAACGGCAACGCTGACGCCACATGAACTTAGCACTTCCGATCATGATACGTGACTTTCACCCCGACCTCGATCAAGCGCATGCTGACACATTCCATCTGCCGCTTGACTTCCTTGTCCGAAAGGTAGAATTCTCGACCCGGAATAAATCGAGCGAGAACGCCTGGGGGAGACGTTAGCGTGAACGAGCCTCTCTCTACCGCCTGTTATCTGGAAGTGGATCTCTGGGGGGCTCTGGAACGAGGACACCAACCAGAAGGCCGAGCTTCATCTCAACGACTGGATTGCACGAGCCGAAGCTTCCGGGATCTCAACCCAACTCCTTTGGCCGGACTCTCAGGACCTACAGAGCCGGAATACTCGCATACTAAGACTATCGGACCTCCACAGGTCCCCTCGAGGGAACAACAACACGAGAAAGACGATGCAAAGACAGGCCAATGGCTTTCTAGACTAATAGTTCTTCGTGCTCAAATTCTATGCGCTACATGAGACCAAGTACGCACTTGTCGGATGAACCGAAAATTATTGTTGACAAATATCCTACAATTGTCTTATTGGATAATAGGCGCACGTTTCGCAGCCTTTGAAGCCGCGATTTTCGTGTTTTCGCCGATTGCCACGGGGATCTGAATATACAATAGTTCAGATTGTCAGGCACCCAGATAGAGCTGTCTCGGACAGGGGTTCCCGATTGAGCCAAAGGGAGGGAAGCAAAGTGGTCTGGCAGGGCTCATTGACACGACACCTTGGATGAAGGTTACCTCATTGGTGGCAAGACGAGCCTATCCACACAATCTGCAAACCACGTCCACGGGAGGTTTGGTGGGTAATATCAACCGGTTAACCCTAACCGAAAATACCCAAAACTGATCTGGAAAGGGTGCGGAGTGCGAAATTAGGTATAGAAGAAAGGGAAGATTATGGAGGCTTTAAAGCAACTAGTAGATAGCCCATATGAAAAAAAGAGGGCCTTTGAAGAAATTGCGAACAAAATAAAGGAACTGATTGCCCAAGGCGAGCTGAAACCCGGCGACCGCCTACCACCAGAAGCAGAGATCGCACGTCAGTTCAATGTGGGACGGAACACAATTCGGGAAGCATTGCGTGTCCTTGAGTTATCCGGCTTTGTCAAGGTAAAAAGGGGTGGAAAAGGCGGACCATTAATTGCGGATACAAGTTTAAATAGGATAAGCAACCTGTTAGTGGATCTAGTCCGGTTCCAGGACATCTCAAAAGATGAACTAAAATTGGCTCGCTGTGAAACTGAAAAGATGATTCTCCATGAAGTAGTTAAGAATATCGATGATCAGGACATTTCGGATCTTAGAGAAAATATTGCCAAGGCAGAGCAAAAATTGGCAAAAGGCAATGTTGCCTACGATGACAACATTAATTTTCACAGGTTGTTAGCGAAGGCCTCCAAAAATTATATCTACATCATCCAAGCAGAACTTGTTCTTACGCTTTATTCAGATTTCCGAACGATTCCTGCGAACTTAAGTCTTAATCGATCAAAAACAGCTATAAAGCATCACAAGAAAATACTCGATGCAATCATTGCTGGTAAAAATGAAGTGGCCTTGAGCCTCCTCGAAAAAGAATTGCTCATGGTTGGCGACTGGTTAGGTGGTGACGAATAGTAACTACAGTCTTGCCCTTTCCTGACGGTCAGGTCGGCGCGGTGAGCGAGCGAAGATGAATTTCGGCTTGTTGCGGTCTGTCCCGCGTTCGACCAAAAGTGCTTGGTCTATGGCCTCACGGTAACAATTTAAGATGACCTCGAAAGGAAACTTCGTGAGGCTTGAACAAGATCAGCCGGTTTTCTCGGTCCTTCGGTCACTATCTTCCGATATGCGCTCTCGGCTTCTTCTCCCCAGTGCAAACCCGGCATAACTGCTAAGCGTCGAGTTCGACGTTCGCCGGGAATGGCAGAAAGGCACACTCGGGTTCACCCCACATCAATCCAGCCCATCTCTTTCCATGTCCTGAATTTGAGCAGTGTGGAGTCCTTGCATTTTCCGTCATCATCAATCATTTGCACAGGTCATTTTCCGCGACTTGCGGAATTGAAAACGAGCCTCTGGCCTAATTCTGCTTCGCTTCGTCGCCGTCTTCCCGAATTGGGAGTGTTCTACTCCGGAGGGGGTTCCTGCGGGCCGGCAGTTTGAAAGAATCCCTCAAGTCGACCACGGGAATGTGAAGGTTTCTTTCAATTGCAGGTCGCCACAAGGAAATGTGGATAGCCCGTCGGGAGGAAGAGGGATTCACCGCAAGGCCCGGGGAGAACGTGGAGACAAGAGCCGACTGCAAGAAAGACGGGCCCGAGTTGAAGGAAAATCCCGGATGAGGAAGGCATAGGAGGACCCACCTAACTAACGGAAATCATCAGTATCAAGGTCAGGCGTATGCCTGGCCTTTTCTCTTAGAAGACGCTTGCTACCCTGGTGCCACCCCTGATGCCTCGGTCTGCTCCCACAAGAACAAGAACCTTATTTCTTCGATTTTGAGGCACCGAAGCCGTCCCAGAAGGCCTTATCTTTTTCTTGCCAATCCGATCCAAATTTCCCTTCAAAATAGGGCTTCAGCCTCGTAAACCATTCCTTGTCCTTGCGGCTTTCCGCTTCACGACACGTAAGGATACCCGCCAAACAGGCAGGGATTTCCTCAATTCTGTCCTTGGGCACATAGACTTGGGCCCCCCCTCTAATGCTCTTAACCATATCTTCGGCACTGAGGGCATTGGCCGTCAGCATGATGGCCGAGATTTTCTTCTTGTTGGCGATTTCCAATAGGTCGTACCCTCGTACGCCCATAATGTCAAAAATCGCCACATCATAAACAGTTTTATTAAGGAGCTTTTTTGCCTCAGAAAAATCAGAGGCTTTGTCTATTAGACAATCATTGAGCATCTCTTCCAGCAAATCCAGTATGTCGGGCTCATCATCCACGATCAGAATCTTTTTCCCTGCCAATATTGGATACTCCATCCTCTTCAGCCCTCCTTCGATTTAGGGTTTCCAATCAAAACAAAACCCAATTTCCTCCTCCTAAGCTTTATCGAGGTCGTTCCCCCGAAGCAACAGCCATAGCATCCTGAAGGCAATTCGGGGTTTCATGGCCTTCAAGAGACACCTGCGCAAGTCTTTTCCGCCCAGGGTGATCTTAATATTCCAATGAACGGGTTCAAAGGCATTCACGGAAAGCACCACATAATCCCCCTCCTTTCCGTTGTACTGACCGGCAATTTTATCCTCGACAACGGTGTCAAAAGCACCGAAATCCGCGACCATCGTGGTCTTTCCAAGACCTGTGGAATTTACCTTCATCTCTGGTTCCTCCAATCCGAAGGTGGATACTAAGTATTGTACTTGGCAAAATGATATTACCGAGTTGATGTATAGTCAAACTAATAAAATTGAATATATAGTTTAGATTAGCTGAGCCCCTCGTCTGCAAGGCGAGGGGCTCAGGGTAGAAAATGCCTAGACAACACCTTCGCAATGGATTCTCCGTCGATGTTAAGTCCACTGAAGCTTCTGCGCTATACAAGCCGGTTGAAAACCGCCCCGGTGAGTGGGGCGGTCCAAGGTTGCGGTACCCCTAAGGCCTCATGTGACAACGGGTGTTCGGGAAATCCGGAGCTTTTTTCGACCACCTCCCGGTGCTCGACGAGCCGGGGTACGTTCCCTTTTCCAAGACCGGAGCCGAACTGCTCTTCGAGGTGGTAACCCGAGCCTATGAACTCCGGAACCTCATGGTGACCGGCAACCTCCCTTTCGAGGCCCGGACCGAGGTCCTCGGAAGTGAGCGCCTTACAGGGACCCTCTTGGATCGCCTCAACCACCCACAGATACACATCATCGAAGCAAACGGGGAAAGCTACAGACTCCGGCAAGGAGGGAGATCTTGACTAACATTATCCCTGAAGGTATTCATAACGCCGGTGCCGCACGTTTCGACCGCCACCCGCCGCGATTTGCGGCGGGCCTATGCATTGCGCTCAAGAAACTGGGCTCATGGCCACTCACGTGGTCATTTCGCCGAATCTTTCTTCGTTTGGAGGGGAGGGGTTTAACCATTCCCGATAGGGACACCCATAATGGAGGCTGCCATGAACGTCGAAATTCCCTATACTCGGCTGAAAACCTTTTATTATGTGGCTATCAATAGAAACTTCAAGACCGCGGCCCAGGCCCTCTCAGTTACGGACGGGGCGGTCAGCCAGCAGATAAAGGACCTGGAGTCTCGCTTGGAAAAGGTTCTTTTTGAAAGATCCAACCGACAGGTTAATTTGACCCCTGACGGATCGATTCTATTCTCCATCATTTCTCCGATTGTTGAGAAGATAGACAACGTCGCCAGTGAATTCAAAGAAAGAACAGGGAGGATCGTCGGAAGCGTCAAAATTGCCTCTTTCGAAGATATCCTGCTTTATACTCTTCCCAAGTATCTGGAAGAATTCAAAACCCGATATCCCGACTGTGATCTGCGCCTTTTCAATGTTCCCGGGAAACAGATCCGTGCCCTGGTATTAAAAGGAGAAGTGGACTTCGGTGTCGGCTCGGTAGAGAATTTGCCTATGGGAATCGAAGGAAAAGAGCTATGGCGTTCTGAAAGGTATTTTATTGCTCCTCACGGTCATCCGCTCTCCCAAAAGAGGAGTTTAACTGTGGAGCAAATTTCCCAGTACCCTCTGGTCATCCCGGACAAGGAAGGGACACAAGGGGGAGCCCTCGATAGGGTCTTGCGAGACTACAATCCGAATCTCAAAGTGACGGTTGAGGCCGCCGGATGGGAAGTGGTCAAGAAATATGTAGCCATGGGATTTGGTGTTTCCGTAATCCCCGAGCTGTCCATTCAGCCGAAAGATCGAAGAAGCTTGTGTCTAAAGCCGATGTCCGATGTTCTTGGGTACTCGCATTATGGATTACTGATTAAGAAACGAAAATACCTTTCTCCTGCGGCGAGGACCTTTGTCCGTTTCTTATCCCCTGGATTCGATTTTGACGGCCCTCAATAGAATCCCTAAGGGGATTAGGGCCTAAGGTGCAGGATTAGAGGTTCCCACAAGGGCGGCACGAAACCTGAGAGGGATTCTCCTAATTCCCACAATCCGAAAATCTCTAAATCATTTAAAGACACTGCCCATCAAGTCAGTAAAATACCCTTTGGCTCCCTCTTTGTTTACCCATTTCGCAGGTCTTGTTTGCAGCCAAAAGATATTGTCCGGGAAGGGCAAGGATGCGTCTATGGCCCACTCCATGTCCTGTGGTTCTCCGAAGTAGTGCTCCACAAAACATCCGGTTTCGGCCAGTTTTTGGACCTCTTCCGCCCTGAGACAAGGCATATTCTGCTGATCCACAGGCACATCCTCCAAAGCGGTCCCTTGACCCGCAAAAACCACCCTTTTTTGTTTAGGATTCACATTCAAGTCACATTCGAACGTCGCCTTATCGACTATAAAGGTGTCCGGGGTGGAATCACCGGCGACAACGATCTCTCCTAATCCCCAATTGCCGTCAATAACAACCTTACTTCGATCACCTGAGGTAGGTATGACGGTTAGGAGCACGCCGGCACTTCGGGCATTGACCATCTTCAGTACGGCCACCCCAATAGGAGCCCTGATCACGGGAATGCCCTTCTGCATTCTGAAAACGATTGCCCTCTGGCTAAAGCTGCTTGCCCAAACGGACCGAATATTTCGAATAACCGCTTCAGCCCCTCGAACGTTCAGAAAGGTATCCATCTGACCGGGCATACTCATTGCACCGCTCGATCTCACGGCAACGCCGACATCTTGGACTCTGGTCAGTTTGCAGAGTTTTTGATATTCATTGTGAATCTTCTTTTCCATCTTGGGCGGTATCGGTGTGGCTTCAAATACTTCCAGTATGGCTTCACTGACTTCCGACGATTGTTCCTCCAGATGATTTCCGCTATGATCGAGAATCTTTTGGATTCTGTCACCGATGCCGGTTTCCTTGATGAATAGTTCGAATCCTTCCAAGGAGATCGCAAAACCCGGAGGAACCTGCAGGCCCATTTTGGTCATTTCCCCCAGGTTGGCACATTTCTTCCCCACCAGGTTGTTATGTTTCTGCCCAATCTTATGAAACGGATACAGCCACTTTTTTGGTAACACCGGTCCTTACTCCGTCAAGCCCAAGGCTTGTTTCTATTCGTTCAATGTCCAACTTCTCGACACCACCGGGAATGGACTGGAATGATTGAGCGAAATGGGCATCGGTTTATTGCCCCTTCGCGCCATGGATGCCCAGATAAACCTCGGCCGCTCGAAAAGCAAAGGCCTCATCGTTAATGTGCATATCGCACTCAATGATGCCGATGTCCGGCCGAAGGTTTTTTCTGAGGGTCTCCAACAGGATTCCGTCCGCCTCGGGGTCTTCAAATTCTCTTCTGTTCACGAGACTTAAAATGGAAAACCCCTTGAGAGGGAAAAGGATTCGCACCGGGCCCTTGGCTCTATTGAGCTTCTCGGCCATGACCTTACCCACTTCTTCCATCTCGGCCTTTCCGCTGCGCATTAGATGAACGGTTGGGCCGTGGGCATGAACTTTTCTGCCTTTGAACCGATCAGGAATGCGCTCCGGCGAGGCATAGAGGAGATGATCCAGGTTGCCGGGGACTACCAGATGGGGAATCCCACGGGCCCCTGCCGCCTCCAAACGCTTAGGCCCGGCATCGGTCAGTCCGCCGTATAGGTGATCGAGGAGTTCATTGGTGGACAGATCGAAAACTCCTTGAATCTTACCATCGGCGATCAACTCTTCCAGGGCCATTCCGCCCGTGCCGATGGCGTGAAAAACGGCCACTTCATAGCCCTTTTCTTCGAGCCGGTTCCTGAATTTGAGCGCGCATTCGGTCGTGTTGCCCAAAGTGGTTACCCCCACAAGGGGTCTGTCGGCCACGGGTTCCTCCTCGGATAAGACCATACCGGCCAGGGCACCGGCCGCATTACGCAGCGAAACCCTGGTAATCCGGTTTAACCCCGCGATGTCGGCCACGGAGGGCATCATGGTGATGTCCTTGGTACCAACCCAATGCCTCGTGTCTCCTGAGGCGGCGGTGGAAAGCATGACCTTTGGTACCCCGAAAGGCAGAGAGCGCATAATCGCCGTCCCCATATTCGTCCCCATCGTACCACCGAGGGAAATAATGCCCTGGATATCGCCTTGACTGTAAAGCCTGGTGACAATAGTGGAGGCGCCCGAAACCATTTTCTCCATGACGGCCAATTCCCGGGCATTTCGGCCGATCTCCAACAGCTCGGACAAGGTCGTTCCCGCAGCCCGGGCAACCTCCTCCGCCACATAGTCCGGGACAAAGACCGGTTTACCTCTCAGGCCTGTCCCCATATCAATAGTCGTGACTTCTATTGCCCGCTCCTCCAGACATCTCTTGATGAAAAGGGCTTCCTCCGATTTAGTATCCAGGGTTCCTACCAGGACCACTTTATTCATCTTCTTATTCCTTTGCAAGTTCTCGACACTTCGCGCTCATTCAGAACCCCGGCTCGCGGATTCCGTATTCCAGAACTTAGGTATCTCAGTCAGGACTTGTCAGGACCCTCAGGAAATATCTTTACCGTCCCTCGGGCGCCATCCACACGCAGCCATTGGCCGGTCCGGACTTTTTTTGTGGCATTTCTCGTGGCCAGAACTGCCGGGACGTCATATTCCCGGGCTATGATGGCCGCATGGGACAAGGTCCCGCCGATATTGGTCACCAGCCCCTTTATCCTTGAAAAAACCGGCGTCCAAGTTGTCCAAACCGTGTCCACCACCAGAATTTCCCCTTCTTGAACGGTGTTCAATTCGGAAATCTCAAAGACCAATCTGGCCGGTCCTTCGGATACCCCCGGACAGGCGGCGATGCCGAAAAGATCCGCATCCTCCGGGTCGGACGTCACATCCCCGCGGGCAACAACGCCCACTATTTTGGATAGGGCCAAATCCATTTCCACTGCCGTCGGATCACCGATGTACGGCGCGCCTCCGGGTTTGTACTCGGCCCGACGTTTGGCGGCCAGAGGACGACAATCATGCCACTCGGCTTTAAGAAGGTAGCGCTTCACCTCCTGGTAGCGGAGGTAAAAGACGTCTCCCGGATTATCCAAGGCCCCGGCCTTGACCAGCCTTTTCCCCGTCTCTTTGGCGATCATTCGGAAACCTACCGTAAAACTTTGTTCAATATATAGATTATGCTCTTCATTAAACACCCCGAATTGTTGTCCTGTCCCCAGAAGGGCGGCAAACTTCAAGGCCTCCTTGTTCTTCACCCAGGTCTTGAATCGCCAGGAAAGAATGATTGCCCCCAGAAAATCCATAAATCCCATTGGTTCTTTTCCCTTGGGAACCTTTGAGATAAAATCCTTTTCCACCTTTTTCCTCTCCCGGATTTGTCTTTTCCTGATCTTGTCAAGATCGAATGCATCAGTCCGGGTTAAGAATCCTTTGATATGGATAAGAGGTGGGCTTGGGTCCTCGATCCAACTGGGATAGGAGGAATCGGTGAAGGATTCGTTGCGAAATCCGTATTCTCTCAAGAACGATTTAAATTCTTCACACCATACTCGGCCCTTCTCAGTTTTCTTTAGTTCATCGAGCAAGGCCTTTCCTGCCGCATTCTTGAAAACGGGATCCAGGCCGAGTTTTTTGGCCCTCCCGGCCAACTCCCACAATTTTCGGTCTATGGCAAAAACAAGAGAATCAAAGCCTCTCATGAGCTTGATGAAGTCCGGACTATTCTCGTCTATCTTGAATATCTCCTGACACATCTGCTCCAGCATGATATAGGCCGCCAAGAAAGGGTACATGACCAGAAAATGAATTTTCAAATGCCTTTCCGCAATGGTCCAGGTCTTTTCCATGTGTTCCACAAGTTCCAGATTGGTGGCCTTGTCCAAGTCAAAATTGTGAAGATAGTTCAGATTGACTTGCATCTCGTTCTTGAATCCCGCCCAATACCCAATCGGATCCTGCATCACTTTTCTCATGATTTTCCGGAACGTTTTTTCCCTTTTGGCCACATCCTCCTTATCTTTCACCGGGACGCCGCAAAAATAGCCCACCCCATTTTTTCCGAGTATCGTCATCCCGCGGTTGGGGGGCAGCTGCAATTCTTCCGCTGCCTTGAGGGAGGCGAGTTCCCAAACAGGACAGCAGCAGGAAAAGGCAAAAGGAGTTCCGACTTCGCCGGCTTGTGTGGCCCACAATACCGGAAATCGAGAGGGTTCGATTTCCTCGTCCATCAGCTCGTTTTCAGCAATCATGGAAGCCATAGTTCACCGTCCCTTTAAAAACCTTATAACCTTTCAAGAATGTGTAACACCATGGCGGCCTCCTCAACCCCCACAAATCCACCGCCATTTTCCGTCATCCCCAATCGGGCGCCGTCTACTTGCCTTTTCCCGGCTTCTCCGCGCAATTGATGGACGATTTCCGCAATTTGTCCTATGCCGGTGGCCCCCAGGGGGTGTCCTTTGGAAACAAGGCCTCCACTGGGGTTCACCGGTATCCGGCCCCCTAAAGAGGTGGCCCCGGATCCGGCCATTGCCGCCGCCTTGTCCCAGTCGCAAAAGCCGAGCCCGGCAAATTGAATGATCTCTCCCATGGAAGTGGCATCGTGAAGCTCGATGACATCTATGTCCTCCGGTCCGACTCCGGCTTGGTTATAGCCTAATCTACTCAATCGAACAGAGATGTGGTCGGGGCCGAAGCCGGCCGGTCTTTCCGTGCCCGATCCCAGGACAGAGGCCAAAACCTTAACCGGGCGCGGGTCCTTCAACCGTTTCAAATAGTCCGACGAACAAAGAGCGGCGGCGGCGGCGCCATCACTGACCGGGGCGCACATGGGTGCGGTGAGTGGATAAACTACGGGCCTGCCGGCCAGGACCTCCTCCACGGTCATAGGCCTTCGATAGTGGGCATAGGGACTGGTTACACTATGATTGTGATTCTTTGAAGCCACAACGGCCAAGTCCTCCTGGGTCGTTCCGAAGCATTCCATATGAGCCCGACAGGTACTGGCGTACATGTCCATGGCAAAGCTCCGCGGCAGGTTCGACGTGCTCCCTTGAGGCTGTTTTCCGGCCTCCTCGGCCCATCGGGACCGAAGGGTTTCCAGGATTTCCACATCCATGCCGGCATCAAAAATCTGCCAGGCCTTTTTCGGATCCTCTATGTTCAACTTTTCCACGCCCACCGCTAGGGCGAGTTCAGCCTGCCCCCCTGAAATAGACTGCCAGGCCAGATGGAAGGCCGTGGCTCCGGTGGCACAGGCGTTTTCGCAGTTGACGACCGGAAGCCCGTCAATACCCAGGGGACGCAGAGCCACCTGTCCCCTGACCATTTCCTGGCCGGTAACCAGCCCCTGCATGGCATTGCCGAAAAACACGGCCTCCAGATCTTTCCTTTCAATCCGCGCATCGTTCAAGGCGGCGGCAACCGCTTCCTGTGACAAAGACTTGATGCTGCGTTCCAGGAACTTTCCGAAAGGAGTGTGCCCCACGCCGATCACGTAGACGTCTCTCATGATGGTTCCTCCCAAAACCGAATGGGCCTAAAATTTCCTTCCTTCCGTCTCCCAGACCTTTTCCAGTCCATGATCTTCAACGATCCGTTTATAGCAATTATACCCGCACAGCCCATGGGTGGCCCCTCCCGGATGCATGACGGAAGAACAGATGTATACATTGTCCACATGGGTTCTATACCGGGAATATTCGACAAAAGGCCGTCTTTGTCCCATCTGATCGTTGGTCATGTCAATCATGGTCCAGGTGCCGTGCATGTCGATCAGCCGGTCTGCTATTTCATTTGGAGTGTGGCAACAGTAATCGATGACATTGTCCCAGGTCATATTGGGGGCATAAATTTGCCATTCTTTCAGGACCCGGTCCACGATTTCCGCTTTGGAATTTTCCCACCAGGATCGATTGGGATGCACGGCCTGTTTAGGACCATACACCTCGACCAGGCTGCAATGTTTTCCCTTCGGCGCATACCTCGGATCAAAGAGCGAATCATGGGTCATGTGGTGATAGTGATGGGTCGGGTAATCGCCTCTCTCCAACTCTTCCTTTTGTCTGAAACGCAGGTAGTCCGGATCTAAGGGCATCAGATACTGACGTTGCGTCAAGCAATCCGGATGTTCGGCCAGGTGTCTATAGTGAGGGACTTCATGCAGGCAGAAATAGATCCACCAGCCCCCGGAATCGCCTTTGAGTTTTTTCACCTTTTCCACAATGGACGGAGGGGTGTTCTCCTCACCAATAAATTTTTGAACCACCTGATCGACGTGGGTATCACAAACGACCAGTTTTCTTGCCTCCACCTCGGTGCCGTCGGTGAGCCTGATGCCGACCGCCCGTCCATGTTCAAGAAGGATCTTTTCCACTTCCGATCGAACATAGAATTCCCCACCTTGTTCGGAGACCGCCCTTTGGAGGGCATGGGCGATATTATGCGTTCCCCCAGCGGCGATGCTGATGGGTAACCCCCCCAACATGGAACCGAGAGTGTGGATGCTCAGCATCAGGTGTTGAGGTTGATCAGGATAAATTCCGATATGGCCCTGGGCCAAGCGCATGAAGTATTCCCGCATCTGCGGACTTTCAAAGACATCATAAGCCACCGATCCCACGTCCGAGGAACCCCATTCCGGTTTGGCCAGTCCCTCATCAATCAGGATCTGATCTAAATCCTTCTCCCCCTGGGGGGGAGGCGGATTATAAAGCCAACGATCTACATATCCCTTCCAGGTAGAAACATACTTTTCCGCCAACTGGAGACAGGTGTCGGCATCTTTCTTGGAAAAGGCGGCAATCTGCTTGACATTGTATTCCACGTTCTCTGGACTGGAGGTCCAGACCGTTCCGTGCTCTTTGCCTTCAAAGGCGGGCTTGATGGCCATGGCCGTTCCATCGGGCCATAAACAGGAATTGCTTGCCCCCGGCGGAAAGATCAGATGAAGCCCCTTCTCCCATAATTTGAAGTCCTTATAGGCCGGGGCCATAAAAAATCGGATAAATGTGGCGTGGGTATTCATGGTCCACCCCGGCATGGGGAGTTCTTCCGTGGCCAGGCCTCCGCCTATTTCATAGCGGCGTTCAAAAATCCCGACGCTCATTCCGTTGCGGGCGAGATAATTTCCCATAATCAGCCCATGCTGTCCCCCGCCAATTATTACCGCATCGAAAGTTTTATCTGCCATTATCTTCTCCTTTTCGCAGTGAACACCTCATTTGGGTGAGAACATTCATCAGAGTAATCCCGACGCCTCGGCCTGAGCTACTTTCTCCGGCTTGGGCCAGGGTTTGGCAAGACCCAGATCCTCAACGATCCTGTTGGCGGCATTGTATCCGCACCCCAAAGTGATCAACCCTCCCGGGTATACTGAAGCCCCGCACAGATAAAGTCCCTTGACCGGCGTGGCGTAATTGGAACAATATTCGTTGGGCCGAAGGTATCCCATCTGGAGCGGATGGTAAGCCCCCTGCTTGATGGAACCCTTCCCCATGTCCCAAAACTTGTTTTCAATGTCTAAAGGCGTCGATACATAATCTCCTACAATGATCTCCCTGATATTGGGCACAAATTTTTCAAGGACACCCAGACAGCGCTCAACGTGGGTCCTCTTCTCACGGTACCAACTGTCCTCATCCCCTCCCCGGATGGTATAAGGGGCGTGCTGGGATATCAGCCCGATGTGCTTGCCCTCGGGTACCACACTGGGATCGTGCAAGGAATAGAAACAGCAGTTGAATCCCCCCGTTCCCAACTCCCCCCTCTTATTGCCGTCCCAATGGGCCATGAGATCCTCGGGAGTATCAAAACCCATGACGTGGATAAAAGACTTCGGAACATCCGGATATCTTTCGGCTAGGGCAAACTCAGGGGCCCGATCCAAGGCCATGTGATAGGTAAAATGGGACTGAGATTCCCATTGGTAATCCTTCAGGCGGGTCGCGAACAGGGGATCCAGCTTTTCTTCCCCGATATACTTGAAAAAGGTCTGATATGGATCCAAACTGCTCACCACGATCTTCGATTTGAGGATGGTCCCGTCATCAAGCTCCACACCGGAGGCCTGATTGTTTTCCACGATGATCCTCTTGATCAGCTGGCTGGTCCAGACCCGGCCGCCCAACTTGTACATGGTTTTATAGATCCAATGCGCCATACGGTGTGATCCCCCCAGGGTCAGGCGATACCGGCTCGCTCGATTGAGGAGCAATGGTACCAGATAACCGACACCTTCCACATCCCAATCCAGCCCCCACATACCGGCGGCATAGAGAAAAAGGGACCGCACCCGGGCATTCTCAAAGAGATTGAAGACGATCTCTTTGGGGGTCTTTTCGGAATATTCATGGACTTTTCTCCCAACTTCGTGGGAGAGCATCTTCACCAGGGCCTCCATGGCAGGATCCGGGGCCTTGTAGGTGGCCGGTCCTAAGAATTTATCCATCATTTCATCGAAAAGTGGAGCCATCTCCAGGTAGGTGTTGGCATCCCGGGCGGAAAAGGGCCGGATCGATTCACTCGTCCGTTTATGATCCTGATAAATGCTTATGGCGTGCCCATCGGAGAAGTGCATGGTCAACACCGGATCGGGCCCGACCCATTGGACTTTATCAGGGGTTAATTCCAGATCTTGAACCAAGGGGGCATAATCAATCATGGGCATATAAATGGCATGGGTGTTGTGAAGAAAACCGGGTAGGGTCACCTCTTCGGTGGCCAGGCCTCCCCCGGCTTCATGTCTCTTTTCCAGAACAAGGACCTTGAGACCGGCCTTGGAAAGATATGACCCGGCGGTTAGACCATTCGGCCCGGCCCCTAAAATGATGACATCAAAATGTTCCATTGTTCCTCCTTCTCGTGTAACAGGACCCTTTACACGTTTATCTTCCGTTCTTTGCGAGCCATCCGGCTGACGGCAGCGACGGTCGCAACAGCGGCTATTCTCTTTTTCTCATCGAAGAGATGAGACAGCTTTTCTTCCAACGGTTTCTCCCGCTCAATAATCCGCTTCATATCTTCCATCAGCGCGGTTTCACGCTCGATGAAATGTGTTCCCAGTTCACCCTTGATGAAACGCAGATTTTCCATGACCGCCTTGTGGAAAGGGATATTATTCTTAATCCCGACAATGACGTATTCGTAAAGGGCTCGCCGCATTCTCCCGATGGACTCGCTGCGGTCCCTGCCCCAAACGATGAGCTTTGATATCATCGGGTCATAGAAGGGCGGTATGGCGTAAGACGTATAGACCCCGCTATCCACCCGGACTCCAATCCCCCCCGGGGAATGGTAGCTCTTGATCTTGCCGGGCGTGGGGATGAAGTCGTTTAGGGGGTCCTCGGCATTGATGCGGCACTCCATGGCCGAGCCGTTTATGCGCACGTCTTCCTGCTTAAGGCTCAACGGAAGCCCCGAGGCGATGCGCAGTTGCTCCTTCACGATATCCACGCCGGTCACCATCTCCGTGACCGGGTGCTCAACCTGGACTCGAGCATTCACTTCCAGGAAGTAGAACTTTCCGTCGCAGAAAAGGAACTCCATGGTTCCCGCTCCCTCATAGCCGACAAGCCGGGCGGCCTTTGCGGCGATGGCACCCATTTCGGCGCGCATCTCAGAGGTCACGGCGGGGGAGGGAGATTCCTCGATCAACTTCTGATGCCTTCGCTGGATCGAGCACTCCCGTTCGCCCAGGTGAATGGCATTGCCCTTTGAGTCCCCCAACAACTGGAACTCGATGTGGCGGGGATGGGGCAAGTACTTCTCTATGTAAACATCACAGAGACCGAAGGTGGTTTCTGCAATGGCCTGAGTAGATTTCAGCGCATTCGCCAATTCCCGTTCGCCGGAGACAATGGTCATGCCGATACCGCCTCCCCCTCCGGAAGGTTTTATGATCACGGGGTATCCTATGTCTTTGGCCAAATCCGCTGCTTGATCGAGGTCCGTCACGCATTCTTGGGTGCCCGGCAACAGGGGAACACCGGCTTTTTTCATCTCCCGGCGAGCCATTATTTTGTCGCCCATGAGTTCAAGCACGCGGCTCGACGGTCCGATGAACTTCAGGCCTTGTTCTTCGCAGGCTCCGGCGAACTTCGGATTCTCCGCAAGAAAGCCGTAACCGGGATGGATCGCGTCGGCGCCGCATCGTTTTGCGGTATCGATCACTTTTTCGATGTTAAGATAGCTCGCCCGTGCCGGCGCAGGTCCTAACAGGAAGGCCTCGTCCGCATATTTCACGAACAGCGCCTCCTTGTCCGCTTCCGAGTAAGCGGCAACGGCGGCAATCCCCATTTCCCGGCAGGCTCGCATGACTCTAACGGCTATTTCGCCTCGATTTGCTACAAGAACCTTTCTTATCATTCCACCACCATCAAGAGGTCTTCGGAAGTGACCATCTCCCCTTCTTGAGCACAAATCTCCTTGACCACGCCGCTCCGGGGCGACGTGATATGCCTCACCATTTTCATCGCCTCGATAGTGGCCACTACGTCCCCCTCCCGGATGGAACCGCCCACCTTGGCTTCTATGGAGAGGACCAAGCCCGCTGCGCAGCAAAGCAGAGCGCCGGGGGGCAGATCCTTCGGCTTCTTGGGCTCTTCAACTCTCTCGGCCCCAACGATCCCCACCGCAGCGCCTGCCCCATCCCACTTGGGCGAGATCTTCACGTTGAACACTTCCCCATCCACATCCACGACAAACTCCGTGGGAAATTCGGCAGAGGGGGCGACAGGTCCAATGGCTTTCCGTGAGGGGGCGGCAGATTTTTTGTCCCGGTCGATAGGCTTGAGACGTCTTCCCGGAACCATGATCTTGAGGAGGAGTTCGTCATCCGAGAGGTCGGGGCCGATTTCGTTTCGGATTTCTTCCAGCGGCCTAAATCTCCCTTGAGGCTGCCAGTCGGCTAATACTTTTGCCCGGGGCGCGGACATGATTTTGTCTTTGACGTTCTGGTCGATGGGACCGGCAGGCTCTCCATAGAAGCCCAAAACATACTTGATCACCTCATCTGTGACACGTTTGTACCGCTCACCGGACACAACGTTCTCCAGTGCTTGGGCCCCAACCACCTGGGAATATGGGGTTCCCATGATTGGATACCCCAGATCTTTGCGAACCTGGATGATCTCTTCAAGTACGCGCGGGAGAAGTTCCTCCATCCCTACCTCTTTAAGTTGACGTTGGAGATTGGTCATCATTCCGCCCGGTACTTGGTGCTCGACGGAGAAGAGGTCATACTCCATAGGAACGCCGACGGGGAGACCCTCCTTTTCGGCAATCCGACGAAAATGAGCGGACATCTTGGTTAGTGCGTCTTCGTCAATGTCCGATGTAAAACCCATTCTCTTGGCATTACGCAAAATGGACTCCAATGCAGGCAAGGACGTACCATTGGCGAGAGGGGCTACAGCAGTATGTAGGGTGGTCACCCCTGCTTTGATGGCCTCCAGATAAGAAAAAGGCGCAAGCCCGGTGCTGCAGTGGGAGTGAAACTCGATAGGGATGCCGTCACAGTTTTGGAAGACCGTGGAGAGCAGTTCACGGGTCTGTTCAGGAGTAATAGTGCCGAACGGATCCTCTATTCTGATGGAGTCAATAACCTCCTTCACCTCGGCAATCATTTTGGTTTTTCGTGCCCAGTGCTCGCTGTCGTGAAAAGGGCTGAAATTATAGCCGAGACACGTTACGTTCTCAGCTCCTTCGTTCTTAACTATCTCTCCAAAGTAACGAGAGGCATCCATATCGGTCTGGTTATCGCAGCACCAGAAGCGCTTTATTCCATTGGCAACACACCGTTTGATCCAGAGAGCGATGACGTCACGAGGAGTATCAATGTCAAATGAAGCAAGACTCGCGGTCATGTACGATGTCTCCAGCGGAGTCCTCGGCATCAACTTTGAAAGCTGCCGGATCCTCTCCCAGGGATCCTCGTCGAGGGCACGAGCTTGAATAGTAAAACCATTCCCCCCGACAGTTCCCACGGCCTCGAATCCAACCCGGTCCATCACCTCTGCAATAGGAACTATATGATCGGTCCTCATGGTAAAGCCCCAGAGACTCTGCTGGGCATCCCGGAGAGTCTGATCGACAAATGTCAGTTTCTTGCCTTCCATCGGTTTCTCCTAAACGCATCGTCGGCGGACAACGTAGTACGGCATGTGACGGCATTGATGTTCGTTGTCTCGGAAATGTTCAATATTCAGCCTGTCGACTATCGAACCAATTTGATGCCGGCCTTTTCCCGATCCCACGTATTCTCCGTGACGCCTACTTCCCGCAAGCGATATTTTTCCACCCGATTGGTCGGGGTTTTGGGCAGAGCCGGGACGTACTCGACATATCGGGGAACGGCAAAATAGGCCATCCTCTCGTTGCAGTATCGAATGAGGTCTTCCGGGGCCAGGGTCTCATCGGGAGCCAGGACAATTGCGGCCATTATTTCATCCTCGCTCAGTTCGGAGGGAACGGCAAACACGGCGGATTCCATGACGTTGGGATGGGAGTTGATCACCGTTTCCACCTCAAAAGAGGAAATGTTCTCTCCCCGTCGGCGCAAGGAATCTTTCTTGCGGTCCACAAAATAAAAGTATCCCTCCTCATCCTGCCTGGCATAATCGCCGGTATGGAACCAGAGGTTACGGAAGGACTCCAGGGTCTTCTCCGGCATCCCGTAATATTCCGACATCATGATGTACGGCTTTCCGGGTCTAACCGCGATTTCACCTACCCGGCCAACGGCAACCTCGCGGTCGTCATCATCCACCAGCACCACCTGAAACAGGTCCTGGAGCACCTTGCCGCAGGAGCCGATCTTCCTGTCCTCCACGGTCCAGTGCATCACCATGCCCGTTTCACTCATTCCAAACCCCTCCAGGCAAATGAAGCCGAATCGTTCCTCCATCTGTTTCATCACATCAGGCGGGCAGGCGGCGCCGACGGCTATCCGGACGGGATTGTCGCCATCATTGGCCTTCGGGGCCTGCTTGGCCAGGATGGGCATGACTGCGCCCAGGTAATTGAACTGCGTAGCGCCATATTTCCTGATTTCATCCCAAAAATCAGTGGCACTGAAACGATCGCTCAGGACAACCTGGGCATCGGTCACGAGCGCCGTCAAGATGGTCAGAATCTGGGCATTGGCATGAAAGAGAGGGAAGAAGGTATAGAGTCTATCGTCGGGAGTGGCCCGACGAATTTTGGCCATCAACCGGGCATTATGGATAGAGCAATTATGGGGGCTGACTACCCCCTTGGAAAGCCCCGTGGTGCCTGAGGTGTACATGATTGAGGCCGGGTCCGATGGGCGGACATGGACTTCCACGGGGTCGGAGGAACACTTGTATAGTTCATCTATCGGGGTCATCGGCAGGGGGACGGCACCGGAGATCGTCTCATCCATTTTCCCCCGGTAGATGATCCCTTCGAGTCCGGTCTGATCGAAAGGAACTGTTTGAAGCCGTTCCATCAGTGCGGAATCGATAACCAGGAGTTTAGAATCGGAATTACTGACGACATGGTTTAAAGAATTCCCTTTGTAATAGATGTTGATAGGGACTTCCAACGCACCGGCCTTAGCGGCCCCGAACCAGGCGTAAAGAAAATCCGGATGGTTCTCCATCAGAATGGCAATTTTATCCCCTTTTTGTATACCCATATTCATGAAACCCCGGGCAAACTGATTGGAAACAAGGTCCAATTGCTCAAACGTGACTATTTGATCCTTGAAAAACAAGAAGGGGCGATTCTTATGGATACGGGCCTTTTCCTCGACGACCTTTCCGACGACATTCTCCGACAGGTTGGACATGCGCAGTCTCCTTGTAATGACTAAGGTCTGTTTCCAGATGGAGGGCGCCTTATAAGGATATGCCTCCATCTTGGATGATGGTTTGTCCGGTGATGTAACTTGATGCGTCGGAAGCCAGGAAGGCAATCAGGCCTTTCACTTCGGATTCTTCTCCCCGTCTTCCCATAGGTGTCCTCTGGAGAGACTGTTTGGCATACTCCATGAGCATTTCTTCGGACCAAGCCTTTTTCCATTCAGCGGTCAGCTTGGTACGACCGTGGAAGCCCAGGGCAACGGCATTGACGCGGATGCCATAACCGGCATAGTCGGCCGCTGCCTGCCGGGTTAAGGCCAGAACTCCGGCCTTGGAAGCGCTATAATTGGTGATGGAAAGAAAGCGGGTATCCGTTGCCCGGAGGGCGGCCACTGAAGCGACATTGATGACGCATCCTTTGTTTTGTTTCATCATGATGGGGAGAGCCGCCTTCATACATAAGAACGGTCCCCGGAGGTTGACTGCCGTTACCCTGTCCCAGTCCTCCACCGGCATTTCATGAATCCTGTTCGGCGCCGAGGTTATCCCGGCATTATTAATGAGGACATCCAATCGGTTGAAGGCCGCCCGGGCATCCTCGAACATGGCCTCCACCTGCCGAACCCGGGTAACATCCGCCTTGATAATCCGCACACGAATTCCAAGTCCGGACAGGTGCCCGGCCGTCTCCTCGGCCTGACTCTTCTCTTCTTCAAAAGGGTAATTGATCACCACGTCGGAGCCGCATTCAGCCACGGCCCGGCACATGGTTTTTCCCAGTCCTCGGTGCCCGCCGGTGATCAGCGTTACCCGGCCTGAGAGGTCCAATAATCGATCCGTTTTTATCTCATCCATAGAGTTCACCCAGACCCTTAGAAAACGAGCAGCGAACTAAAAAGCTGTTTCTATAAAAAATGAAGTGATTTTCGAGGCGGCTTCTTCTCCGCCGCTCATTTGCGAATAACGGCTGTTCAAGGCACGGACCCATTGGGTCTTAATGACCTCGACAATTTGTTTTGTCCTTTGTAAGTACAGAGATTCGGCCGGTATTCCTTTCTTGATGGACTCGAGAATGCTCTCCCCGGCCATGAATCCGCTCAAGAGGGCGGTCCCAATCCCCATACTGTTAGGGAGCTGAAATCCGGCGGCGTCACCTGTCAGCAGGACATTTTCCTTGGCCGGCAGGAAGGTGCCGTTTATCAGTTGTTCATATATTCTCGGTTCCAGACATCCGTCGCGGCGGATGGGCCTTGTGGCCGGATCGAACCCGTATTCCTTCCGGAGTATTTCTTTGGCCTGAGAGAGCCGCTTCTTCAATTCTCGCGGTTTCCCGGAAACTTCCAGACAAAAAAGAGGCCCTTTGTGATTGATGTCGAACCAAAATTTTCCTGGAAGGAAAAAACCGTGAAAGTAATCCCGTTCCAGAGGGAAACTCCCTTCATAACATTCCCTGACTTCCTGTTGGTAACCGGCCTTCAATTCAGGAAAGATCATTCGCCGCACCACGGAACGGGCACCATCTCCCCCAACCAGATAAGAGGCCATGAAAGAAGACCTCTCTTCACCGTTCAAGAACTTGACCTCGATTTGCCCTTTCTTTAACCGGAGATCAGTGATCAGGCAGCCGTCCCTGACCTGACTCCCGGCCTCCATGGCCTTTTGGGTCATCCAGAAGTCGATATCCCGGCGCCATCCTATCGGCATATGCTCCTCAATGACACGAGGCTTGGCCCCCGGGACATGAATCATAGCCCCTGAATAGTAACAGGGATGGGCCAACACCTCCCGGGGTATGGCGCCGAATTCGTCCTTGACCAGTCTTTTTGCCGTCGGTCCGCTGATCAACCCGGAGCACACCTTATCTCTGGGCAGCATTTTTCTTTCGAGCAGAACCGTTTCCAAGCCTGCTTCCGCACATCGTTTTGCCGCGGCACAGCCTGCGGGTCCTGCACCAACCACCACCACCTCAATATTTCCGGCGCTCATCTCAGGGGACTCCTTGACCTTGGAAAAAGCCGGATTATTCCCGGAAGTCTCTACGTCTTGGCAATCCTATTTCTCCTCAACTTTGGCTAAAACTATAGAAGCAGTCAAGCTAAAAAAACTATCTGGTTACTTTAGAAAATCTAGACTAAAGAAACCTGTTGAAGTATAAACGCCGGTTGAAAGTCGCAACGGTAAGTGTGGCGGCCAAGAGGTTCGGTACCCTTTAGAGACCCCTGTGATAGGGGACGGTTGGGAGAGCTTGGACTTTTCACGACAGTTCTTGGTCCGGGGGTAAGGAGGGATGTCCACGGATAGATCTCCAGCTGCTTCTCAGCGCTCTGCCGGCTTCAGAACTCGTTACCATGTCGGGTGCCTTTGACCTCTAATGGATGACTGTAAGTCAGTCAGAGACCTCCGGCAAAGCCGGAGGTCTCTGACTCTGCTTTGCTTCGGCGCCGTCTTTCCGAATCAGAAGTGTTGCATTCCGGATGGGAGGCTTGCGGGCAGCAGTTTGAAAGAAACCCTTAAGTCGACCGCGGAAATGTGAAGGTTTCTTTCAATCGTAGGTCGCTACCGGGAAACGTACCCAATAGGGCTATTCGCCGGCGCTTGGGGAGAGGTTGAACTTCCGTATCATGTCCCGCAAGGTAGGCCTGGAGATGCCCAGCATCTCGCAGGTTTTGCCCTTGTGCCAGCCGGTTTGTTCCAGTATCGCTGCAACATGCTCCTTCACTATGTCGTCCAGACGGTTGGACTCGGGAGGCTCGGAAGCGCATTCATCGTGAGAAAGAAAATCCGAGAACTGGTCCGGAGACAGAACATCGCCTTTGGAAAGCACCACTGCTCGCGTCAGAAGATTTTCCAGTTCTCTGACATTCCCGGGCCAGTGATAATTCGTCAAGCAGTTCATGACCTTTCTCGGGATTTTCGTTACGTTCTTGTGCAAGTCCAGATTGATTTTGTTCAACAGATGTTCGATCAGCAGCGGAATATCACTCCTTCGGTCGCGCAGCGGCGGCACCTGGATTTCGACGACATTGAGCCTGAAATACAGATCCTCCCTGAACGTACCTTCTTCAACGAGCTGAGGAAGATCTCTGTTGGTGGCGGCAATAACTCGCGCACCGAAGTGTAGTCGCTCCGTTCCTCCAACTCGCTCGAACTGCCGTTCCTGCAGAAATCTCAGCAACTTGACCTGAACCGCAGATGAAATGTCTCCGATTTCATCAAAGAGAACCGTGCCGTTTTGGGCCACTTCGACCTTGCCTTTCTTTTGATATGCGGCCCCGGTGAATGCCCCCTTTTCATGGCCGAACATCTCGCTTTCGAACAGGTTTTCAACAAGCGTTGAGCAATTCACGGGGACAAAAGGCTCCTTGGCAAACGCACTATTGTAATGAATGGTCTTGGCTATCAGCTCCTTGCCCGTACCGGTTTCGCCTCGGATCAAAACCGTGGCTCTATTTTCGGACACCAGGCCGATAGTCTTGAAGATTTCTTGCATGGGCGGAGTCCGGCCAACGATGTTATGGACCTTGTAATCTCGGGAAATCTCGGTAATCAGGTCATCCAGCCGTCCGCTCAACTTGATGTTCCCGGCGACCTTTTCGATAACGATTTCCAGTTCATCTATATCAATCGGCTTGTGGATGTATTCATACGCACCCAGTTTCATTGCCTGGATAGTCGTATCCATATCGTGATACGCGGTTATCATGATGACGCCTACCGTAGGCTGCCGTGACCTCACCGCGCGTAAAACCTCCAGTCCGTCCATGCCGGGGAGTCGAATATCCAAAATCAGTATTTCAGGCCGTTCGTTTTCGAGGATTACCAGCCCCTTCTCGCCGTCTTCGGCCGTGAGTACGACATATCCTTTCTTTTCGAGGAACATTTCGAGGGACCTGCGAATGGACTTTTCATCATCAATGATCAAGATTTTCACAACTGTGTTTTACCTCACCGGCAGGGTGATTTTGAACGACGTGCCGCAATTGATCCGACTTTCCACTTCAATGGCTCCGCGATGGGCCTCGATTATCTTCTTGACGTTGGACAGGCCAAGACCGACGCCCTCGGTCTTGGTGCTGAAGAAAGGCTCAAAGATCATGGGCAATTGATTTGACGCTATCCCTAATCCATTGTCTCTGATTTCGACCAGTATGACCGATTCGTCTGAACCCTGGTCCTCGCTGACGGAAATGTCTATTTCGCCTCCGCGAGGCATGGCGTCTATGGAGTTGATCATTATGTTCAGGAAGACTTCTTCCATTTTTGCGAAGTCCAGAGGTATCTTCCTCACTTCCACGGCCTTGTTGCAGATGACTTTGATGTTGGCGTCCTCAAGTTTGTCGGAGAGTAATGCCGTGCATTCATCCAATATATCCCAAACGAAGTTGGCATGTGTCTCCATCTTAACGGGCCGTGCGAAATGCAGCATGTCTTGCAAGAAACGATCCAGTCGCTTTATTTCCGTTTCCGCGATTTCGAGTCGCTCTTTGTCAAACTTTTCAACCTTCAGGGTCTTCGAAAGGATTTGAATATTCATTTTGATGGCTGCAAGGGGATTTCTGATTTCGTGAGCTATGCTTGACGCCATTTGCCCGATGGACGCCAGTCTCTCGTTTTCCAGAATCTTTTGTTCCAGTCTCTTGCGTTCGCTTATGTCTCGGAATATGCCTATGACCGCGGGCTTGCCGTCAAATTCGGACAAATCGACTTTCAGTTCGGTCGGCAACACTCTTCCGTCCTTATGTCTTCTCAGGAATTCCAAATGGCCGGGAACTAATTTGTCCATCACTCTGTTCGCTATTGTTGTTTCCACGTTCCCAACGGACTCATCGGAGATAAACACTGTGAGATCCGAGCCCAGGGCGTCATTGCTCCGATACCCGTTCATGGCAAGAAAAGCATTATTTGCGAAGACAACCTTGCCCTTTTGGGACACGAAATACCCGTCGTTAATGTCCTCCAGCAATGTCTTGTATTTTCTCTCCGATGCCTTGATTTCTTGGTGCAGCCGGGCATTTTCTATGGCCATACCCAATTGATTGCCGATATGAGTAATAAGCCCTATTTCTTCTTCCGTGAAATGGTATGGCGATTTGCTTGCGATAGTCAGAACCCCCACGATTACATCTTTTGCCATGAGAGGAACAGACAGAATAGACTTGATCTTTTCCAGTTCTATGGCAGCGCGGATCGGCCGAGGGTGCAGCGTGTAATCGTCGTAAGCCATGGGGATTTGCTCACGGGCAACCGTGCCGCTCAACCCTTCTCCCACGGGCAATTTCTCAATGCTTGCAAGAAACTCCGGTGAGAGCCCTTCCTGGGCTATTACGGCCAGCTCATCCTTTTGAGTATCGATCAAATAAATGACAACGGCCTTATCCCCGACGATTTTTCCAACTTCACTAACCGCAAGATTCGAGATCTCTTTCAGGTCCAGAGATTGACTGACTGTACTGGAAATCTTATTCAGCGAGGCCAACTCGGCATTCTTTCTCCTGATCTCCTTTTCCACTTTTTTCTTTTCTTCCAGAAGGTTTTCAAGGAATTCCGCCTTTTGCTTGATAGTCATGCCCCATTGAGGCAGAACTATTCCCATTTGGGACAATTGTTCTTTCGAGCCTATTGCGAACTCGCATTCGTCATCTCCCCTTCCCATACACCGTATTTCGTCGGCCACAAGGTCCGTTTTCCCCGTCAACTGCCTCATGAAAGACAGCAGAACCCCTGTCGAGTAGAAACAGACCTTTGAATCAACGCCCTTTTCTTTGCGGAGCAAGGCCCACGCCTCGAAAGCATCATCACATGTAATTCTTGCATAGCCTTGCGAGAACCGTAATTCTCTTACGACGAAGTTCCCGAACCCCGCCTCGGAATAGGTATCCACCGCATCTATGAAACCCTGGGGAGTCTCGCTCAGAAACCCCGCTTCCAAGGCGTCCGTGGAAAAAGTCTCCCCTAATCCGGCCTCGAAAAGTACCCTTTTCGAGGTGTCCTCTCCCGCGAATAAAGTAGTTGACCGTAAGAGACTAAGCCAACCGCCGGGAATGTCCAAAAGGCACATGCGGGTTCGCCCTACATCAATCCAGCCCCTCCCTTTCCGAGAGCTGAATTTGAGCAGCTTGGAGTTGCTGCCTTTTCCTTCATCATCGATCATTTGCGCAGTTCACTTTCCACGACTTGAAAAATTGAAAACGAGCCCAATCCTGATTCCGCGTGGCTACGGCGCAGGCCCCGTCTCTTCGATTCAGACGTAGATTCTGAGGAGAGAGTAGGGTAACCTATCGGAATTGCTTTCCAAGAACTGACGGGCTCCGCATCTTTCGCAACCACACTAATCCCGGAGGCCGACATTATGGCGGGTTGTTGGCTGTCTAGGCAAGTGCAAATTGTATTCGAGCCCGGATGACATGTCGAAACGCGTTACAACATTGCCTAACAGAGGTCAAGAAAAAGGCTCTTGATTGCCGGAGTATGAAACCCCGGCGCAGCATTCGGCCGCAACCGGAAGAGAATCACCACAGAGGCACAGAGAACACGGAGAAGACCAAGTTCTCGCAATTCCGGGGACACAATCCCAAGTTTCTCCCCGCTGTCACGGATCGAAATTGGGTTATGTCCCCGGAATGCCGGAACCGCAACCAACCGGCGATTGCAGGCATCCGCGTCGCGCACGAGCTTGTGTTTCGCAAGTACCATCGTACTACGCCGGGGAGCAACCAAATCGAAATTCACGAGATTCAGGAGCCGATTTCCGAAAAGATTTTCGCGGTACGACAAGAAGATGAGGATTAGTAGTACAAAGACACATGAATACGGCTCTCATGCTATACTGGCCCGGGTAATTACACACGATGCTCGCATCATGTAACGGTCGGTCGACCGTGCTCACGAAGTACCTCGTTCAGAACGGGGGTGAGACCTGTATTGCAAAGATCCGCGACATATGACGCCGGATGCCCGAAAAAATGCAACTCGCACGGTTATGGAAAGGAAACAATCGGATACATGACCACAAAAACTACACCGCCTCTAAGCGCTGCCTCTCTGGTTTGGGGGCTGGGAGCCCTCTTATACCTCGTGGGATTCTTCCAGCGGGTGGCCCCTGCCGTTATGACGGGTGAACTCATGAGCGACTTCCGGGTAAATGCCGCAGGGCTTGGCAGCCTCTCTGCATTCTATTTCTATAGCTACGTTGCCATGCAGGTTCCCACCGGCGTACTTGCGGATCGGTTGGGTCCGCGGCGCCTGCTGGCAGCGGGAGCTTTTGTCGCGGGTCTGGGCACACTGCTGTTTGCCCTTGCCGACGGCATGCTGTGGGCCGGAGTGGGTCGATTGCTCATCGGCGGGAGTGTTGCCGTGGGCTTTGTGGGCCTCTTGAAAGTTACCAGCCAATGGTTCCCGCCCCGGCTCTTCGCCCTGGTTTCAGGCCTTACCCTTTTCAGCGGAATCGTAGGTGCCGTTTGTGCCGGTCCTCCATTGAGACTGCTGATGAACTGGTACGACTGGCGGAGTATCATGGCCGGGTCGGCTGTCTTCGCCTTCCTGGTCAGCGCGGGCATCTGGGCTTTTGTCCGGGACACCCCGCACGAGAAAGGTTACGCGGACTTTCCGCAGCAGGGAAATACGCAGCAGGGAAATACCCGGCACGGTATTATCGGCGGGATTGTAGAAGTGTTCCGATATCCTAATACATGGCTTCTGTTTGTTATTCCCGGAGGAATCGTAGGCTGTGTACTCACATTTTCCGGCCTCTGGGGAGTGCCCTACCTGGCCACACACCATCATCTGACCACCACCGGGGCTTCCGTCCTGGCATCTGCCTTAATGGTTTCCTGGGCAATCGGCGGGCCTGTCTTCGGTTGGTTTACGGACCTCCATCATCGGCGAAAACCGCTGTACCTTCTGGGATGTGGACTGGCCCTGGCCGGATGGGCCGGTTTGCTCTTTTTGAACAACCTCCCGATTCCCGTGCTCACAGGTTTGGTTGTGCTTACGGGTTTTTGTTCCGGCTGCATGATTATCAACTTTGCCTTTGCCAAGGAGTCGGTGCCTCTTGAGTTGGCGGGTACGGTTTCCGGCGTCGTGAACATGGGGGTTATGATGGGGCCGATGATCCTGCAACCGGCTGTCGGCAGGCTGTTGGATCACTATTGGGAGGGACAAGCGGTTGCCGGCGTCCGGGTTTATCCCCTTGCTGCATACCAGGCAGGATTCTCCCTCATGCTTGCCTGGTTGGCTCTGGGGTTTGTGCTGCTGTTTTTCACGCGTGAGACCCATTGTACACAGAGGGGTTAGAACCGCAACCAACCGGCGATTGCAGGCACCGGCGTCACGAACCAGCTTGTGTTTCGCAAGTACGATCGTACTACGCCGGCAATCCTGACGTTGCTCCCGGTGCCCAGGCGCCGGGCGCAACCAAATCGAAATTCACGAGATTCAGGAGCAATTTCCGAAAAGATCTTCGCGGTACGACAAGAAAACGAGGATTAGTAGTACAGATCTTTGACGAAGACCAAAGGGGATAACGATTTTCATAGTCTACTTCACCTTTTGCCGGTCCGGCCGTTCCCTCTCGGTCGCCATGCGGAAAGAAGGTGAAATTACTCGCTCAACCAGAGCTTCGCGTCCGGAGATTCTCTCATAAGCTCTTCGACGGCTCCCACGAACGTGCGGTAACCTCCACTCAGGTTCCTGGACTTGAATCCATGTTGCACCAGAATGCGGTGAGCCAAATATCCGCGCATGCCGACCGCACAATAGGCTATATAGTCTTTGCCCTTGTCGAGCTTGTCCAAAAAAGCCCTCAACTTATTTAGCGGAATGTGGAGCGATCCGGGGATTGCACCCGCAGTCTCGATCTCCTTGGCGCTCCGCAGGTCGATCAGTACCGTGTCATCGCTCTCAAGCTCTTCACGATCCTTCCAGTGGATGATGTCCATGTCGCCCCGGACGATATTGGCGGCAACAAAGCCGGCCATGTTGATCGGATCCTTTGCTGAAGAGTAGGGCGGCGCATAGGCCAATTCGAGTTCCTCAAGATCGAATACGGTCATATCGGCCTGTATCGCGGTAGCAATGACGTCGATTCGCTTGTCCGTTCCCTCCTGACCGACGATCTGCGCTCCCAGTATTCTTCCGGTTCCGGGCGAGAAAATGAGCTTAATGGCCATGGTCGTCGCACCCGGGTAGTATGATGCGTGTGAACCCGAATGCGTATAACTTACTTCAAAAGGAAGACCGTGCTCTATAAGATTCTTCTCGTTGGCCCCCGTGCCCGCTACCGTCAATCCAAACGCCTGAACGATTGACGTCCCCAGAGCACCTCGATACAGCGACCGACGACCCACGGCGTTGTCCGCTGCAATCCTGCCTTGTTTGTTCGCCGGACCTGCCAGGGCTATGTTTGTCGGCAGCCCGGTCACTCGATGCCTGACCTCAACGGAATCGCCCACTGCGTAAATGTCGGGGTCCGAAGTCGTCATGGCTGCGTCTACTGTTATGTGGCCGCGTGGCCCCAGAGCCAAACCGGCATCCTTTGCCAGTTTGTTCTCAGGAGTGATGCCGATCGCAGATATCACCAGGTCGCACTCGAATTCCCTTCCCTGTGCTGTGACAACGCGGATTCGGTCTTCCCTTTTCTCAAATGCCTCGACCTTCTGTCCCAATTCCAGGGCCGTGCCCTGCTCTTTGCAATGAGCATGAACGAGTGCCGCCATTTCCGGGTCAAGGGGTGCCATTACCTGCGGGGCCATTTCCACGACGGTTGTACGTATTCCCTTGAGATGAAGGTTCTCGGCCATCTCCAATCCGATATAGCCGCCGCCTACGACGACCGCTGATTGAGGCTTACTCTTATCTACGATCTCCTTGATGCGGTCCGAGTCCTCAATGGTTCGGAGATGAAAAATGCCTTCCAAGTCAATGCCCGGGATTCTCGGTCTAACGGGTTCCGCCCCCGGTGCAAGGATTATCTTGTCGTACGATTCCTCGTAGGTCCTCCCTGACGCAATGTTGAGAACTTCGACCCGCTTCCTGTTTCTATGAATCGCCGTCACCTCCGACATAATCCTTACGTCGATGTCGTAACGCTCCATGAATGCTTGCCTTGTCGTCACCAGCAGGTTATCCCGCTTCTCGATCACGCCTCCTATGTAGTAGGGCAATCCGCAATTCGCAAAAGATATGTGCTCACCTCTTTCGAAGAGCACTATCCGTGCTCGTTCATCCAATCTCCGTGCTCTCGCTGCAGCGGTGGCTCCGCCGGCAACGCCGCCGATCACGAGTAAGGTTAAGCTCATGACAATCTGCTCCTTAATGAAAAGCGGTCGTATATCACGAGGGTACCCCCGAGGAAAACGTAATGCCTCACTGAGCGCGAGGCACGTTAAATGATGTTCGGCAGCCCTCGCAAGGGTTACCTTCTGTTCATATCCCTTTCGAGACAAAAAGAAAAGGAGGCCGGCTCGGTCCGTACGGTCAAGACAACCGTTGGGATAAGGGACGGATCGTGTTGCCGTGATATCCCTTCTGCATGTTTCGTGAATTGAGAACGGTTGGAATCCGGCGTGTGGACAACAGGCGGCAGTGATTCGGCATGAAGCAAAACGCGGCAATCCCGGCATTCCCCATGATGGAGCACTCCTGCAAGATCTCTACGAAGTGCCGACAATCCTCCCGCCCGGGGAAAATCACTTCACCGCGTCCGCCCCTGTTCATCACGTGGTACCAAGCGTCCGGATAGTGAATGCGTAAGGACCGGGACATGGACCGATCTATGACGATGTCCAATGTGAGTCAAGAGCAGACCCCGTTGCAACCTCCTCCCCTCGGTCTACGTGTTTCCGTATGGCCTCCGGGCGTGGTAGAAGACCATTGTAGACGTCATACTGATGTCGAGCTTTTTCTTGTCCAAACAGGTCAATGATGTACTCCGTCCTTTTTGGCAGTCCCTGCAAGAGAAATCACTTGACAACTGGAAGAAGGCCAATACCATAGTCGTAACGAATCAAAGCATCGGGTTGTTGGATTCTTAACGACGCGAAAGCACATGTACGGAGGTGCCGCATGGCTGATTACTATCTGAACGTGCCGATTGACGAAGAACGGGAGAAAAAGCTGCAAGAGGTCGGTCTTGCCGGGGAAATCCAGGAGCAGGGTGGCCAAAAGGTGATTCAGGTCCCGTTGGGCAAGAAGGACTTCAAGAAGCTTTGCAAGGGATTTTCCGACCTGGAAGCCGATGAATCGAACACCTGCTCGCTTCCGACCGAGGGGGATCAACAGCTGTTCGACCTTGTGGTTCAGCACAAGGTCACCGACATCATGAAGGTAGCCATTACGAAGCTGTATAATCCTCTGGCAGGTAAGGCACCTCGAACGAAGGTCAACTGAGACTGCCTTCCGAACCCCTTGGCCGGTCAAGTGCCCTTCGCTACAGCATTTGAGGCTGGATTTCCGCTCCAGGGGCTTGAGCGGCCCGGGGTCATAGCCTGGTGCCGTGCCGGTACATAGTCGACTGCAATGGCGTCCGCCTGCGAGGCGAAGGACGGGATTCCGCATGTACGCCGCCCCGTCGTTGTCTCCATCGCTACAATCATAACACCTCGCCTCTCCCAAGCGCGTTGTACGCCCGGAACGCAGCGTCATTCCTCATGGGATGAAGTGCTTCCCCCTCCATTGGCCGGAGCCTCTCCGAACAGCTCAATTTGAGCTGCGGAAATATTCCTTGAAAGCTTCCGTGACCGTGCGGACATCTTGCTCCGTCACGTCCATGTGGGTGACAAGTCGGATGCTCTCTCGTCCCGCGATAAGAATGCCCCGCTTCCTGAGAAAGGCCGACAACCCCGCCGCAGTAGTTGTGTTCACCCGCACATGGACCATGTTGGTCTGAACGCAGTACGGATCGATGCTCAGTTCCTCGATCCCGGACAGAGCTTCGGCCAACAGAGTCGCGTTGGCATGGTCTTCCGCCAGTCTGTGAATGTTGTTTTCAAGAGCGTAGATACCCGCCGAGGCCAGTATGCCCGCCTGACGCATACCCCCGCCCAACATCTTGCGCCACTTTCTTGCCGTTCGGATTTGTTCTCGCCCGGCACAGAGGAGCGAACCCACCGGCGCGCCAAGACTTTTTGACAAGCAGAAGGCAACGGAGTCAAAAGGACGCGAAATCTCTTCACAGGATACCCCAAGCTTCACCGATGCATTGAAAATGCGCGCGCCGTCCAGATGGGTCTTCAACTCATGCTCGCGAACGAAGGCCGACACATCGTGCAGATAATCCATCGGCAGCACCTTACCGGCTTGTGTGTTTTCAAGGCAGAGTAGACGGGTACGAGCGAAATGGAAATCGTCGGGTTTGATGACTCCTGCAACCTCGCCGAGATCCAAGGTGCCGTCATTCCTGAACTCCAAGGGTTGCGGTTGTATGCTCCCAAGGACCGCGGCTCCTCCCGCTTCGAATTTGTAGGTGTGGGCCTGTTGTCCGGCCACGTACTCGTCTCCCCTTTGGCAGTGGGTCAATAGTGCCAGGAGGTTGCTCTGGGTCCCGCTGGAAACGAAAAGAGCCGATTCCTTTCCCGAGATTTCCGCGGCCAGAGACTCCAAACGATTAATCGTCGGATCCTCTCCATACACATCATCACCGACCTCGGCATCCGCCATGGCGGCCCGCATTTCGGTCGACGGTTTGGTTACCGTGTCGCTTCTCAAATCAATGAAATGCATGCTGTCTCTCTCAGACCTCCCCGGCAAGAGGCCGGCAGTTCAGGGTTCGAAGATCTCTGTACTACTAATGCTCGTCTTCTTGTAGTACCGCGCAGATTTCTTTGGAAATTGGCTCCTGAAGTCAGGTTTGGTTGCACCCGACGCCTTGGCACCGGGAGCAATGCCCTCGTTCCCAGCGTAATACGATGGTATGTGCGAAACCCAAGCTCGTGCGTAAGGCCGATGCCTGCAATCGCCGGTTGGTTGCGGTTCGAACCGCTCCGTGATTCACCTGGGCCGAAAATAGCACGCGAAGACGCGTGTACGCTTCTTATCATGGGGACAAGAAAGATGACAAAGAAATCTTACCCTCGGAGGACAACGAGGCCAAATAGTATGGAAATTCAGCTACATTGCATACGGAATCGGGTTCTTCCGAGAATCATTCCCGTCAGGCTCGCATCTTGAGCCGACTCCTCGTTTTCTTCCGAGAAATGGTGTACATTGGCCGTCGAAGTATCAGATTCGCCCGCACTACAGGGGGATTGGAATGATAAGGAACTTTATGGCGTTGGTCGTAGTTTTTTTCGCGGCATTCCTTGCCGTCGGAGAACTCACCCATGCATCCGGCGAGGCACCGCCCGTGACCAAGGTGGTGATGTACAAGCACGGCATGGGGTACCTGGAGCGACAGGGAAAGATTAACGGTAACGCGATGCTCTCGCTGGCATTCCGTGCCGATCAGATGAAGGATCTCCTGACCAGCTTCTTCGCAGTGGATCTTGGGGGCGGCAAGATATCCTCGGTGCGGTACGAGACCAGCGACCCGGTCTCAAAACAACTTGAGGAGATTCTCATCAAGGTTCCGGAGGAAGCGGCGCTCAGCAAGTTTCTCATGCAACTCAAAGGGGCTCGGCTCTCCGCCAAAGCGACCGGGGAATCCATCGAAGGCCGCATCCTCGGTGTCGAACCGATTACCCAAGTGGTGAATGACAGGGAGATCAAGACCGGCTACCGTGTGGTGCTGCTGACCGATGCCGGCCCGATACGATCCCTGGACCTTTTCTCGATCACTGAGTTCTCTCTGGCCGACGAGGCGCTCCAGCGTGACCTTAGCCGACTCCTGGATCTCTCGCTGGACGGCAAGTACGCCAACCGGAAGAAGCTTACGCTGACCGCAATAGGGAAGGGTGAGCGGGATCTCCGTATGGGGTATCTCATCGAAATGCCGATCTGGAAGTGTTCGTACCGCGTCATATTCGATGAAAAGAAGAAAGACGACTCTCCGTTGCTCCAGGGATGGGCCCTTGCAGAAAACAACACCGAGGACGATTGGAAGGACGTGAAGATTTCATTCGTTGCAGGCAATCCAATGTCCTATGTTATGGATCTCTACTCGCCCTATTACGTCAAGCGCACCCAGGTGCCCATCCCGGGTTTACAGGACACTGCCGTGCGTTGGAGCGAGGCGTCGCCGCGTCATATCATCAGTAAGGATCTTGTTGTGCGTAGGGTTGATGAGTCCGGCCGGCCCCGGCGAGCCGCAAGGCTGCCGGCCGCGGTGGGGGCGTTACGCCAGAGCATGGATCTGCAAGGCGACGCCGACGGCGAAACCGCTCTGTCTGCGAAACCGGGGCCGGCAGTCCCGCGTGCTCCCGCCGTTCCCCTGGGCGATCTCCTGGCGGCCGGCTATCAAGGCGCTGCAAAGGGTACGAAGGTCGGTCCTCTCTTCAGTTACGAACCCAATGAGAAGATTTCCATACCCAGAGGGCAAGCCGCCATGATCCCCATCGTTTCGAAACGGATCAACGGGCGGCGAGTCCTCTATTACAAGGCATCGTTCTCTCCCAGAGTCGCCAACGCTTTTGTGTTACGGAACAATACCGACTTGACTCTGGAAGCCGGAGCGGTGAGCTTCTTCGCCGGCGGTACATCGCTCGGAGAGGGGATTTTGGGAGCTACTCTTCCGCCCGGCAGCCAATCGGTGATCCCTTATGCCCTAGACGCCTCGGTGGACGTGACCCCCGAGAAGAAGAGCCGTCGGGCGCCACATTTCAGAGCCCGCCTCGCTGACGGCATCCTCACTCTGGCCGCGATGGAGACTCTGACCAATACGTGGAAGATCATTAACAGCGGAAGAGAGTCGGCCGTTTTGTGGCTTCATCAACCGAAGAACGCTAATTACCGGCTCAGCAAGCCCAAGAAACCGCTCAAGGAGGTGGGGAAGGATTACCGGTTCGAGGTGCCGTTGAAGGCCGGCGAGACGGTGAACTTCGTTGTTGAAGAAACGCGGGAAGTGCTGGAGCAGGTGCGCTTGGCCAACAGTTCTGAGGAGCAGATCCGTTTTTTCCTCTCCCAACCCTATTTGTCTTCGGGCGCCAAGGCCTTTATGAAAGAACTCGGGAAACTCATGGCACAGAAGGCTGCTTTGCAGAGGCGCATCTCCGAATGGACTCAACAGTCCAACCGGCTCGACGATGGGCAGAAACGGTTACGTTCCAATCTTCATGCGCTGCGATCAACCCTGCCCAAGGAACAGGAGTTGAGGGCCAAGTGGGTTGCCGCATTGGCCGCCAATGAAGAACGACTGGCCGAGCTCCGTGCCAAACTTGACGAGGCCGGGGGGGAAGTCCGTCGGACGGAAGAGTCCCTAGCGCGAAAGTTGCGTGAGTACAAGGACGAGTCATGATCTGTCCTGTCTCGGTCGGAAAAGGACGAAGCTTCCGTTAAGATAGTGACCAAACCGCTAAAGAGTGCAATACGGAAGGGAGAGCATGCCCCCGCAAGGTTGGGCAAGAAGGGGGGAAGGGGGCTGATCGCCTTCTCTCTTCTCCTCTAGTTCGAGTCCGTTGGCTCGAGCGAGGAACCACCCACCAAAACGTATTGCACCTTGAAGATCGGTCCCGATCGAAACGGGACCGGGCAATGGCCGGGGCTTATTTGCATGGTGGAGATTCGCAACAGGAAATCGCGTGTTATGCTTGTATAAATTACACTACAGTGGGCGGGAAAGCTCCGTTTCCCAAATACGGTCGCACATTCTCAACCATTCTCGTTCCCAGGCTCTGCCTGGAAACGCCTACCGGGAGGCTTTGCCTCCCACGTGACCGGCAAGATGCCTGCCCAGGGCACCCACAGGGGGGTGCCTCTACAAATCGGCATACCGTAGGGCGGGCTGTGCCCGCCGTCTCCCCGGCGAAGGCCGGGGTCCGGTCTTCGTTTCCCCTGCCGACTCTCTCCCATATGAGAAGAGAATAAAGACCTCATTGATTCTGATCATTTCTTGATCTGTGCTAATCTGCGTTATCTGTGGATGATTCCGTCTCTTTTCTCTTCTTAGTGCCTTGGTGCCTTTGTGGTGAGATTCTTCCCTCTTCTTTTCTCCGCTCAGGTAGTGCGACCGTATTTACGCCACGGAGCTCTAAGCGGAAATGGGAAGAGGCAAGAAACAAGACCTGACCCGGCGTTCCGTGACCGCTCGTTCCGAGATGCGTGCGCTGAGCAAATATCCGTTGGAATCATCGGTGAGTCTTTCAATGACCAACCCTGCGGATTTCAAGATTGCCCGCATCGTCGGATGACGAGGAAGAATATCGTGCATGACCACACGGCTGATCTTTCTGGCAGGATCGTTGATCTGGTCAAAGTTGAGGAAGTGATAGATGATGAGTTTGCCGGATTCGGTGAGGAGATCCGCGAGGATCTCCGCCGCCCTGAGTTTGTCGTCGAATTGAGGAAAGACATTGTGACATACGGCAACGTCAAAGGAGTCTTCCGGTAGAGGATAGTCTTCGAGCGCGGCTTTTACCACCCGCACGTTCGTCTTGTGTCGCACACGGCAGGCACATGATGCGGCCATTGCAGCACTGCCGTCCAACGCCACAACGCTTCCGGACGGTCCTACAACATCGGAGAGGATTCGGGTCAATCGTCCCGTGCCGCAACCAGGCTCCAGGACCCGCATTCCCTTCTTCAGACCCGAAGATCGGATCATTCGATCAATCTTCTGCAGCTCCGGGCCCGTATAGTCTGCTGCCGCCCAGGACGTATGGGCCTGGGTGTCGAAAAACCGTGCCTTCTGAAGATTCAATCCACGATCTCCCTCTTGGAATCGAATGAAAATGGAAGATCCGCAGCAGGGAACTTCGTACAGGATTTCGAGTACGATTCGTGAGAATGCCGCGTACTCACGCCGTGCCGATGGCCTCCGAGCGGTGGCACACGGCTAGAATACATGCCACGAGCAACCGGGTCAAGGCATTTGTGGCACATTGTTCAGTGGCGTGCCACCAAGGCTGTGTTACGGCAGGTCCGGAGTGGTCCTCGAAAATTGTCACGGAACGGAAGCGCATTGCCGGGCAAGCCGGCAGCGGCACTCAAGGAAGGAAATTGGGCGCACCCGGAAAGATAGGTACGTTTGCCGGCTCATTGCTCATTTGTCTTGTTCTCGCCGGCAGATGAGTTCGATCGATGACGTAGCCCGCGGGTAGGGCGGAATCCGGCGGCCGTCCACAAGTCCCATTGACGGCAAGAGGTCTGTCTCCGGAGTCGGGGCGAAAACGAGCGGTGTTTCGGCATGAAGCAAAATGCAGTAATCCTGATCTTCCACAGGGAGGGAACTCTGCTGCGCGATCTCCGCGAATTGCCGACAATCCTTCCGCAAGGCAAACATCACTTCATGACGTCTGCCCCTGTTCATCACATGGTACCGAACGTGATCATTTTGTGTTACGATAATTCCGTAATAGGGTTCTTATGTTGTGCGCGTTTCCACATAGCCCTTGTTTTCAAGTTCTCCCAATGCCTCTGCAATAGCATCTTCGGTGAATCTGGGCTTGACTTTCTTCACCAACCCTACGAAATCGTCTCGGTCCAAGTCCTTCTTTGACCGCTTCACGTCTCGATCCAGATAGACAATGGTTGACCTTAATTCGAGATCCTTTGCCGAGAAGGCTCCGAACTCTTCGACTACCCGGTCAATCGAGGTCTTGTTTTCGTTTAAGAATTCTGAAGCCTTGCCTCGAATCGGCGCCAGTTCACGGTCTGGTGAAATCTGGTATCCTCCGTACCCGGAAAGGACGTACTCGACTCTTACGGCGCCAAGCGCCTCAACAAGGTCCAAATCACCCAAGAGTTGAGCAGTGAACGGACCGTGAGTGTAGAGAGAGAACCGGTAATGGGTCGGAACCCCTTTCAATTCTTGCAAGAGATAAACCAACTTCTGAAGTGACGTCTTACCAAACTGGTGAGACTTGCCCTCAAGGCTCAGAGCCAGCTCCGCTATCAAGGCATATCTGTGCCACGGAGTATTGATCTTGCTACCCATCGTTAGTTTCCTTTATGGGCCTCTCTTAAAGCTTGGATCGTTTCTTCGGCTTCTTTCCGTTCTTCCTCGGACACGTAAATTCTTATCTGGCTCACGGACTTCAACCCCTGTACCACACTGGACAAATGTGAGAGCGGAGTGAGGAGTTTCTTGGGGCCTTTGATTCCTTGGAGCACAGGGATGTCCTTATCCTGGAATTTGTACCACGATTTTTCCGCTTTATCTACAAATCCCACCTTATCTCCCATGCGCTCACAGACTTCTTCGGAAAACTCCAGGTCGGCCTTATCCGGAACCTCCCTTGTTTCAAAGACCTTCCTGAAATGCTTTCGTTCGCGGATAATTGCCCCGTGATCGCCGCCCTTGCCTTGGTGGAGAAGCCCAAGGACTCGCCAGTCAGTCCACTGAAGATAGGCTCTTAGGTTGTCTGCACTTGTTGGAGGCGGGAAATGCTCCTCGATCCGACATTCCGTATGGGCTTCTTCTCTAAGGAGAGACTTCATCGTTTCGGAGAGATGAAGATCATAAGCTCGCCTGGTCTTATGAAAATAGACTTGAGTGAACATCATATAACGGGCAAGAATGAATCCTTCCGACGCGTGCCATCCGCCTTCTGCAACTGCCAACACGGGAACGTCCGTCTCCGGATCAATGGCGACCATCAAGGCGGAGACCAATCTGTCCAGGTCATAGTGTCCATAGGCCACTCCTATATGATGAGAATCACGCAACAAATAGTCGGCCCGGTCGGCGTCGAGCTGGCTGGAGAGGAGATTTCTCCATAACAGTCGGTTTTCGTCAGAGACCTCCCCGTTCAAGAAGTCCTTGATGTCCTGAACGGTTATTCCGTAGTTTTTTTCATTCGTGGGGTGATTGATAACGTCTTCCATTAGGGCAACGGCTTCTGCCGAGTAAGATTCATGCTGGTATGCTTCACCCGATGCCTCGCAAGTAGGCATGACCTCTTCGGCTGCATGAGAGAACGGGCCGTGTCCGATATCGTGCATAAGGCTGCAGATACGGACAAGGGCCAATACTCGGTCTAATCCGCCGTCCGTGTAATTGAGATCGTTCTTCAGAATGTCCTCGCTCCGAAGCCGAATATTCTTGAACATTCGCGTGACAACGTGCATCACGCCAATTGAGTGCTCAAATCGAGTATGAGATGCGCCTGGATACACCATATCCGTCCAGGCCAGTTGCCTGATTCGGCGCAGTCGTTGGAAGACGGGATGGTTGATTATCTCCTGTTCCCATTCATCGAGCACTATGAATCCGTGGATCGGGTCGCGAATGTACAACGGAGTCATGGAGCGGTCCTCTAATCGTGCAAGAGCTGCGGCGATTGAGATGGAGGGCAAGATAGACCCGAAAGACCTGAACTGTGCCGGCCTGATTCTTCTTCTGTCTCCGTCGGAGGTGTTGTTTCCAAAAACACCGGACTACCGACCGTGTTCCCGAGATGCTCAGGAAAGTGCCAAACCATACTTCGGAAGCATCTTGTAATCGGCCGGCGTCCGGCTGTCAACCGGAATCGGCATGACCGGCGAGAATGAGGACCGTTAAGGTTGCGTCTCAGCCCAGGCTAATGCCTCGATTGAGAGGCCGTTTCTCCGGAATCTCAGCCCGAGGCCACGGCAGACGAATCTTACCGACTATTTTCCTATCGGTAGCTCCCGCAGACCGAATTCTGATCAGATCGCCGTATGACCGGTGGGGACGGTTTCCGAGGATAGGAAAGAGGGCAAATCCCCTCTGACTCACACGTAGCTCGATCGCCTTAGCGCCTCTCCTCAAGTTCGTGTCCGTTGTTTGGCACGACGAACCACGCTGGGCACGGTGCCGCAACGGGCCGGTGCAAAGGCCTCCCCTGAGGTTGCAAGCGTTGGACCGGCCGGTGGCTCGGTAAGAGAGGCACGTTTGCCGCCTCATTGCTCGTTTCTCTTGTGCTCCCCGGCTGATCAGTCCTATCGATGCCGTAGCCCGCACATAGAGCGGAATGCGACGGCCGTCCACACTTCCGATGAACAGCGAAAGATCTGTCTCTGGACTCCGGACAATAACGGTTGGTGCTTCGGCGAGAAGGCAAACAGCTGCAATCCTGACATTCGACATGGAGGGGCTGTTGAGCGGGATCTTTACGAATCGTAGACATCCTGCCGCAGGGGATAAATCAATCATTTTGCGGATTTTGCCCCTGTTCATCACTCGACACCAAGCAGCGGATACTGGATGTGTCGCGGCCCTGACACGTACCGTGTGCTCGCACAATGTCCAAGATGAGTCAAGAGACGACTTGCCCCCTTTTCCTTCGAAATGCGGTCGCAGATTAGTGGAGGCGACCAGATCCCTATACATCACATCCTTCTGCCAAGCTCTGTAGAATGCCTCGCGTCCTACGGCCACAGATCCAAAGTAAAGGGTCACCTCAAGCCGTCTAAGACCAATCGCCAATATGCCTCTCGAATGAGTGCTATGCCGCCGGCGTGAATTTGTTACTCCAGCCGCTCCGCCCAATCGGGGTTAGTAAGCGCGGTGTTGTCGTAAGCCTCCCACTTACCCTTCACTCGGAGATATTCCCTGGCGTGACCCTCAAACTCGAAGCCAAGCTTATGCAGCAACTTCACTCCACGTGTGTTTTCGGGTCTAACGTTGGCCATTATACGGTGCAGATTCATCTCTGTGAAAACATAGTCGATACCGAGTCTCAAAGCTTCAGACATCAGTCCCTCACCTTGATGGGCCTCGCTGATTTGGAAACCGAGATAACAGGCCTGAAAGCCTCCGCGTATGAAGCTGAAGAAATTAATCGTACCGATCACGCAGCGATCGTTCTCCTTTAGAAAGACCAGGAATAGGCATCCTTTGTCATTCTCAATTTGTTCGAGTTGGTCCTCTATGTAGGTGCGCGTATGAGCATCGGTGTAGAAGGCGTCGCCGCGTCCGGGTTGATTCATCTCAAAGAATTCTCGATTGGTGAGAAAGAACTTCAACAACGATCCGCGAAACTCTTGGCTGGGTGAGCGCAGCAAGACTCGGGCGCCCGCTATTTTGATGGGCATATCAATGGTAGTCTTCATTGATTGCACCTCACTTCCCTAAGTGCTCTGGAGGAGACGTTTCCGATAGAAGGCACGCTTTAGACCGGGAGAAGAGTCACCCATTAAAAGGCGCGAGTCAAGGAAAAGCAGTACCCCGTCGCTACGAAACCAATGTTTCCTCGCCGACCTACGGTTCATTCGAGTACTGCGCCGGCCGATGCCTCTGGTTCACCTTTGCCTGGATTTCGGGCATTCGTGTCGGTGATGGATACTTCACCGCACCGGTCACCCATCAAATCAGATCTTGCATCATCAGAAGATCCGTTTCATGGTGCTTGGAGGAGGCGTGAGATGTCTCGTCCATTAGGAATAGAATGTCCGGGCGCCTGGTACCATGCAATGAACCGAGGAAGGCGAAGCGAGTCCATCTCCTCGGCATCGACGATGATCCGGTCAACATGGCGCCTTTATTAGGGATGATCGGCAACTGGGCCGCGTTTCTTCAGCAAGAAACGACTGCCGGCGAGACCGCTCTGTTCCGTTTGCACGGGCGAACCGGCAGACCGCTCGGTAGCGAGGAACTCATAACCCGCCGAGAGAAGATGACCGGCTGGAGGCTCCGAAGAGAGAAACCGGGACCAAAGAACATGCACAAGAGCAAGGACAATTAGGTATGGTGTACCCGGAACTCGCGGAGGATTCCATGAACCTCGGCGGCTTCTCATGGCGAAGGGTGACCGGGGGCTCGGGGGTGAAGGGAAGGCGTTGACCGGGAGGGAGGCAGACGAAGGACGGTGGGGGAGCGTATGTGGTGTGGTGGCTTTTGAGCGATCTGTGAAAAGCAGATTGTTGGCAAATCCTACCGCTCAGTCCCCCCCAACGCGGACAGTCAACGTTCACAAAAAACATGCCAAAGCGCCCCGAAAATGGGGAAGCCCGACATAACTATATGTAATAACGTGTTAAAGTGGTATGTTGGCATCAATCCGGGTAAAGGACTTGATGCTTGACATGTAACACCTTGAAGATTAGTATACTTTCTGACGAAAGAGGCTCTTTCGCGAAAGAACATGCTTGCAACAAACTCGATTATTTGTCAAGAAGTTTCTATTCTCTTTTTGAAACAGAAATCAGATTAGTGAGTCTGAAGTCGTAAGGGTGAACTTTTCGGAGTTTTGTCTTCCGGCGTTATTTAGCAATCAAGAACAGTGAGATATGTATATGGCTGTAGCAACACCCACACTGGAAATTCCCAAACCATACCAGGATGGTCTGGTCAAGATTGGAGCACTAAAGGACCAGCTTATCCAAGAATTGGTGCAAGCTCTGCCCGATGTGCCTGTCTCTGTCGAGTTGGACGAGATAGCTGAGATTCTTAACCCTCAGGTGAAATCCATATCTAAACAAGACCTCAAAGAGATGATGAGGACGCTCATTGGCCTTACTCACGCAAGACAGCAGCTTGACGTGACTCCCGATGATATGGTGCCACTTATCTGTAACGCTATGGAACGAAGCACAAACGAAGATTTGAAACGCACCGGCGAAGAATGCGAGAATTTCAGTGAACGTCTGACCCGTTTGCTCAAGGTCAACTCTCTTGAGCTTCTTGCGAAGGCAGTCGGCATCACAACTGATCATGATTGTGTTTTCTTGGGTGCCCATGTGTTGACTGACAGTAGGCCTATCTTTGGGACAGACACAGAGTCGCTACCCGAGGCAGCGGCGATCATTCATACGCTCTCAATTTCTTATCACAAGAATGGGAAAAGGAAAGGCATCTATGTTGCAATGAGTTCCAAAGATGTGGAAGCTCTGATTTCAACGCTCAAGCGAGCGATATCTAAAGAAAAAGGACTGAGAAAACTTCTTGACGCGGCTAAGGTCCCGTTCTTGAAAACGGAATGAGGTAACCATGGAGAAGTATTTTCGCAACGCTGACCGATTGCAGACATTGAGGCAAGAATGCGCTTGGATGGCACAATATTTCGGCGATTTCCCAGGGAGAGGGGCTTTCATTCAGGATGAAGGTGGTGAACCCGTTCAGGAGTTGATAGAGGCTCTAGGCGCATCGAAACGAGAGGGAGATCGGTATCTGGAAGATCTAATCGCTGGACTTGAAGCTGAAGAACAACTTGAAACTGAGAAGAAATACTTCGTTTTGGAAAAGCAGATTGGAGATTTGTTCAAGAATGGGAACTTGACGGACGCCAAAAAGATCATCTCCGATGTTCCTGTCGGTCGTTCAGGATTGATAGACAAGTGGAGACGGGCAGTTACCGATCCAATAGTCACCAGCGGAGGGCCCGCCTCTGGAAAAGACTTCAGGAAGGATTTTTCGTGCATAGAACAAAATTCAAGACAATATAGAGGCCTGTGGATAGCGGTTAGAGACGGCGAGATGCTGGGTAGCCATAAGAGTCGTCTTGCCTTGCAGCAAGAATTAGAGCAATCAGGCGCATTGGAGGGGGCCACGTTTTTTAAAGTTGAGGAATGATCAGTGGGGAACCTAGTCAAGGCAACGAACGGCGGGGGGTATGAGGTTTGGAGTATCGGGTTCGCAGCCTTTTCTCAAGATGGTTACCGGCGTTCAAAGATATATGTAAAATGCAAGATACATGGTTTGGAGACGACAGAGCAAGCGAGGTTGGACACTGGATCCACTTATACCGTCATTAGCAAAGAAGTCGTTCAACCGATAGGGCACTTGCTTACTGATTGTGGGGAAGGAGGATGCGAGACCTGGGAAGGGCAACTTGAGGGTAGACTTGTGAAATTGGACATGACTCTGATTGCTGAGGGCGGCGAGAATCTGGTTATAAGGCAAGGATTGGCGTTAGTCTCGGAGGAATGGGGCGGCCCCATTGTACTTGGCTACCACGGATTCTTAGACAAGATTAGGATTGCAATCGACCCAGGGAACAAACCTGAAGACCAGCTTTTCTACTTTGGTTCCTGCCAAAAGGAAGTCGACGAGCAATGAGATAAGAAAGCTCCATAATACTTCTAGGGGCGCAGATTCTTATGGTTCCGCTTGTCTTCTGTTGGCACTTCCAGACGTTAAGAAAGGGGTCAAGTCTTCTCTTGACCCATACATCGCTTGATCGCCTCCACTTTCCTCCTCAAGCTACCGTCGTTTGCGATTCTTTGCTCCATGCGACAAACGACGGTGCCGGCACTGCCGCGATGCTTCGACCCGTTTCCGTTTGATGGGACGCATTCATCCATTGATGCCGGCCTTGGTCGGAACCGAATGCATCAGCCTTGGCTCAAACGAAGAAGAACGTGGTCGTGGAGTGCCGGCGGACTCAGGTGTCAATAATCTTCTTGGCTTCAAGAGTATCCAGGATCTTCATCAGAGAACGCTTGGGCTTGTGGGTGGTTCGAATACTCTTCACCAAGGCGGTCCATTCGTCAAGACGTTGGGTCTGCTCATAGACTTCCCGCATTTTTCGCAAATATCTTGCCGCGACCTCATAGGCCGCCGGCTTGACCTGCTTTATCCGGCCTTCTGCGAGCTTCCGCCATATTTCGAGGGATACGTGCGGGTGCGAGTTTCTTACAGCGCCGGCCACTTCGTTATTTAAGGAGCCGGCGTAGAATGTCTGTTTTGAGGCCGCCTCGTACCACCGCAAGATTGTATCGGTGTCCTTTTCATGAATAGCGATTCGGGTCAGTGTGTCCGCGTCCGGGAACCGATGACGATACGCCTTTGTAGAAGGCACTGAGATTTCCGTGCGGGGCAGCGGCCATGGCTTTGCCTGCTTGGGTGCCCGCTTGGCGCCGGTAGTCGTCTCCTGGGAATCGGGTCGTTTTCCTGTTTCGAGAAACGCTGTTACGGCTTCTCGTACGGCCGGCCACTTGCGTGCAGCTTTTGCCGCTTTCTTGAGGTTTTTGTACGAGTCCAATGAAGGGCGCTCGAAGAATTCCAGTGCACGATACGCTGCAGCCAACGGAAGATCTTTCTCTAGTTCAGTCATCTTGCACAGTTTCGCCTCAAGATCCCATGCTATTCCGGCTGCGCTGCCGATTGTCCGCTGGAAACCGCTTGCCGCCGCGGATTTGGCTTCAGTTCTACGTCCCGCAGAAAACAGGTGTTCCACGAGTGTGCCGTAGCATTGTGTTATGGGAGCCTCACGCTCAAGGAGAGGAATGACCTCTTCTTTCCTCCGTGATTGTTCAAGCGCCTCGATGGCCCACTTCATGATCTCCTTTCTCATGTAGTTAGCCGAGAAATCCATATTCTTCGAGCCCCGCTTCGTACCGTCCAGACGCTCAAGCAAGACGTCGGCCGCGTCACTCCATGCGACGGCATCATTGAGTGGGGCCAGGTACTTTTCGGAACCATAGAGGAGGCCGTAATCATCAGAAAGAAACGCGTCGACAATCCACAAAATCTTGTCCCGAGGTGCCAACGAAGAGAGTGGCAGGGCCTGAAGAACCACCTCCATACACTCGGAGATCTCCGCCCCCGTTTCACCGTCGTCGTGGGCAGATTCCACCTGCTCCAAGCCCAGACGCCAAAGATCATTGCCCAACTCGACCACCGCATCCGCGTAGCCGGCTTCCAAGAGCGATTGGAGTCGCTCATGCACCCGAGAATAATCGGGAATGTTTTCGTCGTCCGACCAGGAGTCGCACCAGTCCGGTTCGGATGCAATCTCTTCTATTTCGTCTCTGATTGAACCGACGATCTTGCTGATGTTGCCCGTCTTGAGTGCCTCCGCTTCCTCGATTTTTCGGCCTATCTCCGGGTATTGGCCGATCAGATCGATCACGAATGCCATGAGCTGATCTCTGCTCATGCTTTCCAGTTTCCGGCGTACTACGTCGACGCGTTTCTTGCGGCCTTTTCGATTCGAACGAGATTTCGCAGCAGTCATCGTGCCTCCCTCCTCTGTACTACTAATCCTCGTATTCTTGTCTTACCCGAAGATTCCTTCGGAAATCGGCTCCTGAATTTCGGTTTGGTTGCCCCCGGCGCCTGTCCGGAGAATCACCGGCACGTATCGGAAAGGAGTCCCATCTCGACAACTACGGCTGCGTGAGCAGCGTTGTGACTCGCATGAAGAAGACACTGACGCCTGACGTCCGGCTCAAAATCAACCCTTTAATGGGTGATCACTTTTCTCTTGACAGTTCACGTCGATGCGTTCAGTATGGGAAAATAAACGGCAATGCTGCCGCGGCGATACTCGCCGTTACGAGCACTAAGATATTGGATACGAAAAACGGTAGTCCGCACAGGAGCAAGCCTGAAAGCAAGGCTATCCCTCTTCGTTGTTTCCTCCCGTAGATAATGTACCCCATACCTAACGAGCTGAAAATCACTCCCAGAAACAATGTCGTGGCATCCATTGTTTACCCGCTCCCTCGTTTTCCTACACGTGGTCAAAACCACCGGTTCGCAGCGAAGCGAATCAAGAACGACTCCTTTGAGATTACAGCCGCAATTCCGAGGCGGTCTTGCCATCCTGGAGGTCCGGGGGACAAAGAGTCGAGCGGAGATTCTCCGAAGCCGAACATGTCGCTGTGGCTCCTCCCGGGAGACCGGATAGAGACAAGGCCGTCGCCCTGTCGGCGAAAAAGCCTGCATTTTTCCACTCCCGATCGTACCTTACCGAAGGGCGCCGGTCAAGCATGACGTTTTCCGCGGCTCACAGCAGAGCGTCTCGTTACTCATCGAGGGGTCAGAAAGAGAAAGGGGTCAAGTCCGCTCTTGACTCATATATCCCTCGATCACCTCCACTTTCATCCTCAAGCTCCTGTCGCTCACGATTCTTTGCTTCATGCGACAAAGCACGCTGATCACGGATCTGTAATGCTCTGACACGTTTCCGTTTGATGGGGCGCATTCATTCATTCATTGATGCCGGCCATTGACGCGCAGTCCTTGCCGCTTTCTTGAGGGTTTGGTACGAGTCCAATGAAGGGCGCTCAAAGAATTCCGGTTGCGGAGCCGGTCGCCTTGTGGAACCGACTGCGTCCTGGTATAAGACTCGGAAACGGAGGCTCTCATTCACGGACTTGTATGCTTGGAGCCCATCGCAGGACGTCGCAGAACAAGCCGCTCTTTCTTATGATCACTAGCCCCGAAGGGCCTAAGGTAAGCCGATGGGATGCGCTCACCGCAAACCTGATGAACGTCCGGATGTAATTGTCGTCTTAGGGGCGGCTGTTTGGAAAGGAGGCCGACCGAGCCCGGCGCTCAGGCGTCGTCTGTTACATGGAACGGCTCTGATGAAGGAAGGAAAAGCGGACTATCTTCTTGTTACCGGAGGGCTCGGCAAATACCCTCCCACGGAGGCGAGTGTTATGAAGCAGCTTGCGACGGATGAGGGAATTCCTGAAAGTAAGGTCGTAGTTGAGGAGGAAGGAACGACAACGCTCACCAGCGTAATGAAGTGTGTTCGCATAATGCGTGAAAACGATTGGAATGGTGCCGTTGTGGTGTCGGACTCTTATCACCTCTTCAGAGCTACATTGCTGTTTCGCTTGTTCGGCATGAAGGCCGTCGGAAGCGAGGCGAGGGGAGGTAAGGAGGCCAATAGTACCCTCAAGTGGTGGTACTATCACCTCCGAGAACTTGTTGCCCTGCCTTGGACACTCATACGTGCATCATTGAACAGAGATTCAGATGGGAGGGGGTGAATGACCGGCAGGTTCACCTCAAGGCTTCCGATCCCTTGTCTGTTATCAATGGATCAGTCCAGATCCAACTGCACTTTGCATTGATTACATCTCATGGCGCCACGAAATACAATGTTGCCGCAATCGGGACAGACATAGCGGGCCTCTTCGTCTCGAATCCATTTTTCCGTACCGAACTCTCGTCGATACGGGACTGACCGGAGAATAACTTTCTTGCCCACGGCCATGGAGAAATTGTCAATGTGGCTGCAGGGAAACTCATCGCACTGGTGACACCCCTCGTACCCTTTTTCTTGCGTGCAGTCCCTGATCTCACACTGGCGACAATGCATGAATTGTTCATCCGATAAGCAGCCACGGCACCGAATGTCCTCTGTAGAGAGGGACTCGCTGTTGGGCAGTGTGCCCTTGCCGGGAGTTCCTCCCTTGTAGAGATTTACCAGCCGCTCCTTGAGTTTGATGTTATTGTCGCGGTGTGCGATGTGAATCGCACAGACTCCGCAATAGAGACCGCACGGAGAAATGAAATCGGGATTTGTCGTCATAGCATGCGTCCTTCCTGAAGTATTAACTCGACGGGTTCACGTTCGCACGACCATGATTGAAGTGATCCGCATGATATGCAGAGTCCGGGTTATCGGTCCGCATGGGACGACCGTCGAGCATTTGCCCTTGCGGAGACGGATAGGCCGTACCAACCTACGGAGGCCGGACGCTCACGGCCTTCAACCGACGGAGGCCGACAGCCGGGGCTCAGCCGTTTTTCCCTTTCCTCTTCCGTCGTCTCTTTCTTTTGGCTGCGGTCGTACTCTGTCCTTTCCTGTCGGACCCCGAATAGTTGGTGAACTTGACGAGCGGTACGGGGTTATCATCCTCATCAAACGGTTCGGATTTTTTCTCCTCGGGGACTGCGTCAAGATTCACAATCCCGAGCACGGCGAACTGGGCTCTGGGGTTGCTTCCGACAGTCCTGACAGCGAAATCCGTGAATTCTTCTCTGTCCAGGACTACCGTCGGACATTCAAGACAGAAATAGCCGGCATCGTTGCCGACGACATACGAATACACGTCGTACTCATCTCGAACAGCCATGACATAGACCTGGGAATGATTCTCAAGTTTACTGCGGCACTTCGGGCAGCGGGACGAGCCTTTGACGCTATCCGACCAATACATGCGTTTTGGAATCGCCGCATCGATTTTCTTCATGGCAATCCTCGCCATTCTTGGGGGAACATCATACCATCTTCCGGAGATGACGTCTTGGCGGACACCCGGGGACACAATGAACGACAACAAGGTCTTCGTTCACGTTACGGGAGTCAGGCCAAAGAATCAAAGAATGAATCAATATCATGTCTCCTGTTTTCCCCTATTGATGCGGTCCCCGATTTCATTCCCATCGCGGGTTGGCTTGACGCCGTGACCGTCGCGGGGTAGGTCCTTGGTTATCTTGACAAGAAGGCGTCGACCGGTCAACGTGAAACTATCGATGTGTGAAAACCGTCCGGTGCGAAAAGCGCACCGAACCCTTTGCAGCATCCGCTGCAGAATGGAGGAAGATCGGATGTTAAGAATTTCGCTTGCGTCAGTCAGAATCTTGATGGGGGCCGCCGCGGTAGGACTCGCCGTCTGGGGAGGCTGGAAGTTGGGCACCTATCTCGCGGAACAGGCTTTAGGGGAGAAGTCTTCTCCCTGGGGCGGCGCTGCTGATCCATCTGCGGAAGCAAAGACGACGGCGCCGCCTCTGTGGCAACGGAAATTCTCGCCGATCTCCGGTGGGTAGACTCTCGAATCTTGTTCGGAGGTCGCAGGGTTTACCGGGATCTCTCGCAAGATGTGAGAGATTGCCTCCGTCGCGCTTCGGGATGAATCGGGACGGATGTTTCGCAAGGGTGCCTGGAGGTGGGGAAGGGTAGAAATTCCGGCCAGTTTGCCACTCGATTTCCACTGCGGGAGGGGGATATGGAGAGTACACCGCGATCAACGGAGCGCCTTCTGAGTCTCTTGAGTAAGGTTCCGGCAGACGAGTTGACCGAGCTTTTTGAGAGACACGGCGTGGACAACGTTTCCGACCTGGTTACGGAAATTCCCCACGGAGGTTATGATGTATGAGAGTGCAGGGTCTCCTCATCAGGTAACATCAGGTTGCACCCTTGCCGGCCGGCTAACCTTCCAAGGGCGCCGGATAAGAGGAGAGACCCCGGAATATCAGATCAGTTTCATGAAGTAGCAGCTTGGCGGTTTTCTTCTTTCTCTACAATCCGCTGGTGCGGCACAATCCCCAACAGCTTCTCGTGGAGATCATTCCGGACATCATCTGCGATTCCATGCTTTTCGAGAATACCTTCAATCCGGTCAGGCACTTCTCGAAGCCACAGCGTCTCAAGATCTCGCCGTAGTCCCATGCCCACGTAGTACTTAATCAGGGCTTGGTATCCGGTCATGCCCTTGATGGGAGCCACACGCTTAAGATCCTCCACCACATCTACGGGCATCCTCAGCGATACCATCATGGTCTTACGCTCGGCATTCTTAGTAAGCTTCTTCTTCATAGCGCCGTCTCTCTTTCTTCGTGGCGCGTCCGGCCGATACGATTCGCCAATGGTTCTCTCCCAGATCTTTGGCCACTACGTAAAGCGGATGGTCCGGATGGATTGAGAGAGCGTGGCCGATGATTCCAGATCTTTCCTCATTCTTGTCCGACGCATCCCCCATGACGTGGAACGGGTCGGTGAAGACTGCGCAGGCGTCCTCAAAACTGATTCCATGCTTTTGCTCATTGGAAGCCTCCTTGTCGGAATCCCACTCGAAGAGTCCATAGCGTTCCCGTCTCTCAACCGTCGGCCCCATAGCGACCCTCTGTCTATGATTTGTCAATACACCGACAAAAAGGTTCCCGGCAAGAGCATATATCACGTTGTGTACAGGTTCAGCGGGAATTGTCGGGACGACCATCAGGATCCGCCGTAATCATGCGATAAGACTTCCGGACGCAATTATTGCGGCATCGGCCTTTCGTTGGGCGTTCCGCTAGTAACTCGCAACGTGCAGGGCTTTGGAGTGCGGACCTACGAAGAAGCTTGCAGATTTGAGATAATGCTTGAGACCTTCTGCGAAAGAATGCGTTCATAAGTTCTCGTGGTCGGATATCCTCGCACGCCGAATAAGGCGGCTGCCACCCCCATTGCGACGAGGCTTCCGTCAAGCAGGGTCCAAATTCCCGGGCCGGAGTGGTCCGGTCTTGAGAAAGGTGGGTGCGTTTCGTAGCCGGATCGGTGCTGTTCCGAGAGAGGTCTGTTCGCCGATTCGCAAGGTCGGTCCACGTTTCAGCCGGGGTGGTTCTTCTGCCCGCCAAGAATGGAGGCAGCCGTCGGGCGGGAATCCGGGAGCCCTTGCGGGCCCCCGGTCGGTTGATCTACTTCATGGTTTCTTTGGCGGCGGTCAGGGTGTTCTTCATGAGCATGGCGATGGTCATGGGGCCGACACCACCGGGAACCGGAGTAATGGCTGCGGCCTTTTCCTTGACTTCGTCGAAGGCCACGTCGCCTACGAGTTTGAAGCCCTTGGGCCTATCGGGAGCATCGACACGGTTAATGCCCACATCGATGACCACTGCGCCTTCTTTCACCATGTCACCCTTGACGAACTCGGGTACGCCGATTGCCGCGATGACGATGTCTGCGGCGGCGGTGCGGCCCTTGAGGTCCTTGGTCTTGGTGTGGCACATGGAGACCGTCGCGTTCATGTCACGCTGATCGAGCATGTTGGAGAGCGGCCGGCCCACGATATTGCTGCGGCCGACAATCACCACGTCCTTACCGGATGTCTCGAATCCGCCCCTCTTGATGAGCTCGATAACTCCCGCGGGGGTGCAGGGGAGAAACCGGACTTCGCCGATGCTGATGAGGCCCACGTTGAACGGGTGGAAGCAGTCCACATCCTTTTCAGGGAGTATCGACCGCAAGATCGTGGCCTCGGGTATGTGCTTGGGCAGGGGGAGCTGGCACAGGATGCCGTGGACGCTCTTGTCTTTGTTGTACCCGTCGATCACGTCGAGCAACTGTTCGGTTGTTGCGTCCGCAGGGAGTTTGGACTCCAGGGACCTGATGCCGATGTACTCGCATGCCTTCTTCTTGTTGTTCACATACACCTTGGACGCGGGATCTTCACCCACCAGAATAACTGCAAGGCAGGGTTCCAGTCCTTGGGCCTTCAGACCGAGGACTTCTTCCTTCATCTCGTCCTTGAGTTGCTGTGATACTTCATTTCCGCTAATTATCTTAGCCGACATGCAATCCTCCTTTTTTCTGCGATGATTCAAAAACGTAGTGACAGCCCGTTAACACTCTTTGTCAAGAAAACAATCCCGCATGCGGGGATTTCAATAGAACTGATGCCCGCGCTCGGCAAGATTGAGCACGAAAGATTTAACTACAAAGCCACAAAGAAACCAAGATGTCAAAGTGCAAATCAGCTCATTCTTCCAGGGCCGCGGCAATTTTCTTAACGGCCGCGGCGATCTCCGGATCGTCGAGATTCGGAGGGCGGTTTTCCAGGTCCGCGTTGGCAATCTCCTCGGAGTAGGGGAGTATTCCTACCAGAGGAATTCCGTCCAGGTTGGCATTGAGGAAATCCTCTTCCTTTTTATTGTGGACCTTGCTCCCCACCGCTGCGATCTTTTGGAGTCCGATGTCCTCGGTGAGTTGGCGAACCTTGGCTGCAGTCTCAATGCTCCTGCGCCCGGGTTCAACCACGATCACCAGACGGTCGACCCCCTGAGCCGTACCACGGCCGAGATGCTCGATGCCGGCCTCCATGTCCATGATGACGGCATCCTTTTCATAAAGCACCAAGTGGCTGATAAGCGCCTTGAGGAGCACGCTTTCAGGGCAAACGCAGCCCCCGCCGCCCTTCTTCACGGTTCCCATGACCAGGACCCTGACACCGTCCTTCTCACGGCCCAACGATTCCGGGAGGTCATCCACCTTGGGGTTCATCTTGAAGAAACCGCCCACGGTGCCCGGTCGCAACCCTGTGCGTTCGGTAATCAACTCTTCCATTTTCGCGACCGGGATGAGTCCGGTGGTATCAATGCCAAGGGCCGAGCCCAAATTCGCATCAGGATCCGCATCAACCGCCAGTACTCTATAACCCTCCCGCGCCCAGTACCGCGCGAGCAAGCTGCTCAATGTTGTCTTACCAACTCCGCCTTTTCCCGACACTGCTATTTTCATGGTCTTCCTCGTTCAACGAAAATTGGCGATCTCAATACACTATATAATTGCTCATTCCCGTCAGGAAAAAGAAGGTCATATGTGAGTCCTCCGATGTGTGACCCCGGTCGGGTACTCGATGGGGAGGTTTGGAGGGGACATGGTCTCCCCTCCAAATATTCCGCATCGTGCGTTCTTCGAACCCAATCTCCGAGGCGAAGCCCCGGAGGGTCCGCCAGTGCCAAGGACTTTCATGATTCTCTGTGGCTTGTAAACTGTGCAAGCCATGAGACCTCATATGTTGGCCGCCCTAAGCAATTCCAGGACAGCCATTTGTCCTGCTACGGCCATGTCCTCCGCGCTGAAGAACAGATCCGCGGTTTCGTCGAAGAGAACGCTCGCCTCGGCAGGAAACTCCTCATCACCCCTCCAGACTATGCACGTGACGGGCACGCAGGGGAAATAGGGAAGTTCCACGGAAGCGTCACCGGTCTGAAGGATTTTGCCTTTGAGTTTCTCTGCCGCGGGGATCATGGGGGCTGGGTCTTCGCCGAAGACCCGGATCAATACGTCCTTGGTTCTGCGGTTGAACGCAGGTTCATAGAAGTGTCCGTCTTTGAATTCCCGGAAATGTTTCAGTTTCGATGTGGGGTGCCTGCCATCGGCACTGTTAAGGTAATGAAGCGTCAGGATGGCCAGCCAGATGGGTGCTTCTTCGCCGGTCTCCCTGATCGTGAACCGGTGGGTGTCGACGTTCAGCACGATGCTCCTGTCGAGATGAGGAATGATCAGGGAACGGCCCATCATTTCCGCTCGGGCTTTTTCGGCCGCTCGGCCGGGGTCTTTCCTGGCGAAGATCTCCAGTCCTATCTTGAGAGCTTGTTCGTAGTTGTCCTGTGTAGGGAGTTCCGGACGGGACAGGTCTTTGATGTTGAGCATGATTTCGGTCCGTAGTGAGAAAAAGTATTTGGGTTGGGGATGCTGGACTGTGTAATTGGTTCTCAGGGGCTCATCGCGTGTAGGGGCAGCCCCTGTGTCTGCCCTGATCGCCGGCGAACGGCCGGAAATGCGAGGGAAGGACCCAATGCACGAGCCCTCCCCAACACCTCAAATGGTCAATCTTCTCACACTGACCACGTGTTCCAGATCTTCGATGGAGGCCACGCACGGAAAATCGGCCTGGGAGTCCGTGTTCAGGAACAGCAGAGCCTCACCGCCTACCTCCTGCCGAGCGAACTGAAAGTGCGAGATGTTGATCCCGCAACTGCCCAAAGCGGTTCCCACCTGTCCGATGACGCCGGGTTTGTCTTTGCCGCGAATCATGAGTAGGTCGCCCGAGAGATCGAATTCACCGCGAAAAGCACCGTATCGGACCATTCGAGGTTCCGACTTGCCGAACAGCGTGCCTTCCACGACCTGCTCCCGAGCCTCGGTGACGACCTTGTAGCGCAGCAATGAAAGGAAGTCTTCCGCCCGGCTCACTCGTGTCTCCGAGACGACGATTCCTCTCTCTTCCGCGACCATCGGAGCGTTGACCTGATTGACGTCCTCTTTCATGATCGGCGTGAGCAGACCTGTGAGGAACGAAGTGGTGATGGGCTTCAGGTCCAGTTCTGCGACATCCCCGGAATACTGTGCTTCCACACTCTTGATGCCGGTCTCGACAATTTGTCCCAGGAACTGTCCCAGTCTTTGGGACAGATCCAGGTATGGACGCAAGGTTTCCAGAGCCTCGCCGGCAACCGCGGGTGCATTGACTGCGTTCCTAATGGTACCGTTGAGAAGGTAGTCCTTTATCTGATCGGCAACCGCCGTGGCGACGTTTTCCTGAGCCTCTTTGGTAGAAGCTCCCAGATGCGGGGTGCAGATGACACGGTCCAATCCCACGAGCCTCGTGAGCCCCGGAGGTTCCGTTGCATAGACGTCCACTGCAGCCCCGGCCACTTTTCCCGATTCAATAGCGTCCGCCAAGTCGTCTTCATTCACCACGGGGCCGCGAGAACAATTGATAATGCGAACGCCGTCACGCATTTTCGCAATGTTCTTGGCATTGATCAAACCCCGGGTGTCGTCCGTCAGAGGAACATGAAAGGTAATGAAATCAGACTCTTTGAATACTTCATCAAGCGTCGCCAAGTGGATACCCATCTGTTTCGCCTGGTCCTCCGAGAGGAAAGGATCGTAAGCCATGACGTTCATCCCCAGTCCGGAGGCCCGATCCGCAACAACCGCTCCGATCTTGCCGAGGCCCACTACGCCGAGTGTCTTGTTCAGCACTTCAGTTCCGCCGAACTTCTTTTTCTCCCACTTTCCTTCCTTCATTGAAGCGCAGGCTTGGGGAATGTTTCGGGCCAATGCCATCATCATGGACAGGGTGTGTTCCGCGGTCGTGACCGTATTCCCGCCGGGAGTGTTCATCACGACAATGCCTCTCTTGGAGGCGGCGCGAATGTCCACGTTGTCAAGCCCGGTACCTGCACGGCCTACAACTTTCAGGTTGTCCGCGACGGCTATGACGTCGGCGGTAACCTTTGTGGCTCCACGGACAGCCAGCCCATGATACTGTCCGATGATTTCCTTAAGTTCATCGGGGCTGAGACCGACCTTTACATCGACTTCGATACCCGGGGCATCGCGAAAGATCTGAACTCCCAGTTCGGAAAGGTTGTCGGATACGAGAACCTTCAACGCCTGTTCCTCCTTTGTTGCAGTCTGTGGTCGGCACCAGGTACGGAAACTTGCCGATCTTGCCTCGATGAGGCCTGTGCGGGAGAAGTTGCATCCGGGAAGCTTTCGCACCGACCGCAGTTGTCGGTGAGGAATCCGCCCCCATCGCCTCACTGCGGGTCTGCCGCGTTCGCTCCGCCAAATGAATGATCACTCGTATGGATCTGGAATATCTGTTCAATCTATCAGGAACCGGCTCATATGTCAACAAAAGCAATGCCATTGGGGCAGGCTTTTCAGCCTGGCCTGATCCAAGACCGGAAAAATCCACAACCTGGAACGCCTGAGCCGCATTGGCATGACGGTCTGCCGGGCTCAGCGAACCCCTACCTATTCGGATGCCCTCGAGTTCGAGTCTTTCGTACCGCATCGGCATAGTCTGCAAACGTGATCTTGATAAAATAATTGAACCATCTTTCCCAGTTGAGCAATCCTGGATGCGGAGGGATTGTGTGGTCCCTGTCGGATGGACAGGCACGGTATGGTTCCCCGCGTTCTTTCAGCTTGGATCGTGAGGAGGCGAGCCTTGCCGGAACCATGTACATCCATTGACTCGAGTATGTCCGCATCATCTGATACTTGCAGTCAACGGCCTTGTCATCCAACGGCCGGTAGAGTATTTCAGGCCCGCCGGGGGGAAACCCGTTGATTCGCCATTTCCAGTGTCGCACGGGACCGGAACCGTTGTAGAGAGGAAACTCGTACATGCGGGGCCGTATGCCCGCGCGCTCAGAGCATTCATACGCAAGGAAGTTGGCTGAATCGTGGTCGGGATGCCCGCCTTCGAACGCCGTGACGAAGAGAATGTCGGGGTTCAGGGTTGCGAGTAGCTCGGTGAGTGATTCGGCAGCTTTTACCATCCCGGATACGAGCCCGAGGTCGGGTTGTCTCAAGAGATGGACGTTCGTATCCTGCAGGCCAATGATGCCGGCGGCTTTGGCAAGTTCGGCTTCCCGCAGTTCACCTTGGCCGAAGTAATCTCCGGACGTCAACCACGCTGCGTGGACTCGTGCACCTTCGTGCAGGAGCATCTTCATAGTCCCGCAGATGAAGGCGTCATCGTCGGGATGTGCAAAAAGGAAGAGATATGAGGCGCTCGTGTCAAACTTCATGAGGCAATCTTATGAAAAGTACGTGCCGCTCCCGGCGGGAATCGGGAATAATCGCCCAACCGTAGAGGGATCCCCGAAGGAGGGTACTGTTTCCGGTCACTGGATCAGGTGTGCGCGACCATGGTCCGGGGAGTCTTGGGGATTGAGGTGAGAATAGATGTTTTCCATGAACGCTTCCTTGCATTCCGGGCACATGACGAAGACATCGTCTTCGTACACTTGGCGGTTCATCTCTTCTTCGCTACAGGCGGAAATGTCCTTGATGAGCCGTTCGATCTCCGATTCATCGGCTCGCTCCTCAGGTTCTGCAATAATTCCGTCGAACATCGATCGAACCTTTACCTCGACTTCGTACTTGAGTGCCCCTTCCTTCAGGTCGCGACCGCATCGATGGCACCGAGTCTCGCTCATGACGTTGACATAACCTCCCGGGAATATTATAACAGAAACATTGTCCAGATGCCGGCAAAAACATTGGAGGCCAGATGCGCTTTCCGGAATACAGGGCCAGAAGGCTCAGGCGAACGGAAACTCTCCGCAGCATGGTGCGAGAGATACAGCTGAACACATGTGACTTCATTCTGCCGTTTTTTGTCATTCACGGCAAGGGGGTGAGAAATCCCATCGACGGAATGCCGGGGAATTTTCAATTGTCTACGGATCAGCTGTTGAAGGAACTCGATGAGCCTGTCCGTCGGGGCATCCCGGCCATACTCCTGTTCGGCATCCCTGAGAAGAAAGATCCTCTCGGCAAGGAGGGCTATTCCGATAAGGGCGTCGTACAACAGGCGGTTAAGGCAATCAAGGATGCGTATCCGGACCTGGTGGTCATAACCGACGTATGCCTTTGCGAGTATACCGATCACGGTCACTGCGGGGTCATTCACAAAGGCGATGTGGATAATGACCCCACGCTCGATCTGCTGGCAAAGATGTCGATCTCCCATGTCAAGGCAGGCGCGGACATGGTGGCTCCCAGCGACATGATGGACGGTCGGGTTGCGGCAATCCGGGAAGCGCTCGATGAAAATGGGTACGAAAACGTGCCGATTATGTCGTACGCCGCCAAATATGCGTCCGCGTTTTACGGCCCGTTTCGGGATGCTGCCGGTTCCGCTCCGCAATTCGGCGATCGCCGTTCCTACCAGATGGATCCGGCCAACTCCGACGAAGCGGTTCGAGAAGTCGGCATGGATGTGGATGAAGGGGCCGACATCGTCATGGTGAAGCCTGCTTTGCCTTATCTTGATGTGATATGGCGTGTACGGAACACCTATGATCTTCCTCTTGCCGCGTACAACGTCAGCGGTGAATTTGCCATGATCAAGGCAGCGGCACAAAACGGTTGGATTGACCACGATCGCTGCATGATGGAAGCGTTGACCTCCATCAAACGTGCCGGTGCCGATCTCATCATATCGTACCATGCGCTGGAGGCAGTCCGTATTCTTCAGGGAGATCGTCCCAAGGGTATCAAGTGAAACAATTCGAATTGAGACTCGTTGCCTGGGAAATGACGCAGGCCTGTAACTTGGCGTGCGTACACTGTCGGGCCAGTGCGTGCATGGAGCCGTCCCCGGAAGAACTGACCACCGCTGAGGGACGGGAACTGATCGACGGGATAGCAAAGGTCGGAAAGCCCATTCTGATAATGACCGGAGGCGAGCCGCTGATGCGGCCCGATCTTTTCGACCTGGCGCGGTACGCGATGGATGCCGGGCTGCGTGCGGTTCTTGCCACAAACGGCTGTCTGGTATCTCCGGCAACGGCTAAGGAGATAGCGGCCGTCGGAATTCCACGGGTCAGCATCAGTATCGACGGTCCGACCGCAGAGGATCATGACGCCTTCCGTAAGGTCCGGGGCGCGTTCGAATCGTCCATGACCGGAATAGAGAATCTCCGGGCGGCCGGAGTACCGGTGCAGATCAACACCACGCTCACTCGGCGGAATCGGGGACAATTGGCCCGAATTATGAGTCTCGCCCAAGGCATCGGTGCCGAGGCGTTTCACGTATTCTTGTTGGTTCCCACGGGCCGCGCCAAGGGAATGTCCGGAGAAGAGATGGGGCCCGATGAATACGAGGAGTCCCTGGAGGAATTCTACCGCCTCGGTCGGTCATCGAAGATGGAGACTAAGGCCACGTGTGCACCGCAGTACTACCGGATACTTCGGCAGCAGGCAAAGAACGAGGGCCTTGAAGTGAACACCGATACGTTCGGACTGAACGCCCGGACCAGGGGATGCCTGGGAGGCCTCTCGTTCGTGTTCGTTTCGCACAGAGGTGAATTGCAACCCTGCGGATACTTTGACGTTCAGGCCGGGAGCGTGCGTGAGGTCGAGTTCGGGGAACTCTGGGAGAACGCCGAACTCTTCAGGAATCTCCGCACATTCAGCCTGTTGGAAGGCAAGTGCGGCAAGTGTGACTATCTGCGGTTCTGTGGCGGATGCCGGGCAAGGGCTTACGAGGCCACCGGGAACTACATGAGTGAAGAACCCTATTGTGCATACCGGCCGCGATCAATGCAAAGGTAGCCCGAGCCGATACCCTCGGCTCTTTTTCCTATTCTGGAGGAATAGATGATCATTGAACAGATACTCATTGGCGGCTTCGACATATTCTGTTACGTGCTCGGCGACCCTGATACCGGCGAGGGGATCGTGGTGGATCCCGGAGGTCCGGCCGACCAGATCCTTGCGAGAGCCAAAGAAAAGGGCGTAGACAAGATTGTCCTTATCGTGAATACGCACTCCCACGTGGATCATGTGTCCGGAAACGATGCAATGCACAAGGCCACCGGAGCTCCCATAGCCATCCAGGAGGCGGAAGCTCACGGTCTGTCCAATCCCAACCAGGCCATGCTGGCTATGTTCGGGGCGGAGAAGTCTCCCGACCCCAAGCGTCTCCTCAAGGATGGGGAGAAGATTACCTTCGGAAGTCAATCCGTTGAAGTAATACATACTCCGGGGCATACCACCGGCGGCATATGCCTCTATTGGCCCGGATATGTCATTACCGGGGACACATTGTTCGTCGGCGGCGTCGGCCGCACCGACTTGCCCGGGGGCTCGTTCCAGGTGCTGAAGGATTCCATACACCAACGGCTTTTCACCTTGCCGGACGACACGGTTGTTCTTCCCGGCCACCATTATGGACCGACGCCCACGTCGACCGTAGCGCGGGAGAAACAAGAGAACGCGTTTGTGTAACGTCTTGTTGGGGGGTACGTGAGATCTTCCGTAGCCCGGGCCTCCGTGCCAGGAAATCGAGAAGGCCGGCGGGTGCGAGAGATCCGGAAGACGACGGGCAGAGACGCCCGTCCCACGGTAAGACGACGGGCAGGGACGCCCGTCCCACAAAGGCTTTTGTGCTGTCGGTTAGTTCTTTCGTAGCCCGGGCCTCTGTGCCCGGAAATCGGGAATGGCAGGGACGCCCGTTCCCACGGGTTCAGCGTCCGCCCCGTCGCACAAACTGCACCAGTGATGGGATTTCACGTGACTTGAGCAGGTAAGCACATCCCACGAACACGGCGAGGCCTCCGACAACGCTGCCCAGAAGGACCAGTAAGTTCCACGGCGTCAGTCCCTGTTCCCAAGAGCCGAGAGTTCGCATATAGGCGAGCAGGGCCCCCATGACTGCCGCGGCTGTGGAGAACTTCAGCAAAGAGCTAACCAATCCACCGTCCGGAGGGCCGCCAAGCCGCCTGGTCAATATGATGAAGAGGATGAGGAGATTCACTGCCGCAGCGATTGAAGTAGCGAGTGCGAGCCCCCCCTGCCTCATGGGGCCCATGAGAAGGAGTCCCCCGGCGAGATTAACGATCAATGCTCCAATGGAAGCGTAAACCGGGGTTCTGGTGTCCTTCATGGAGAAAAATGCCTGGTTGACGACCTTGAGTCCGGAGTAGGCCCAGAGACCCACCGTATACCAAAACAACGCGTATGCAGTCTCGATGGTATCAGTGACGCCGAACGCACCCCGCTGGAAGAGTACGGCAATGATCGGTACTCTGAGCACGATCAGAGCAACCGACGCGGGAATGGTGAAGAACGCTATCAACCGGAGCGAATAGGAAACGGTTTCCCGCAGTCCGGCGATGTTTCCGTCGGCCGCCTGGCGGGACATGGACGGGAGCACGGCAGTTCCGAGGGCAATGGCAAATACTCCCAGGGGTAATTCGACGAGCCGGTCCGCATAGTACAGATACGATACCCCGCCGGCGGCGAGCATGGAGGCAAGTATCGTGCTGATCATCACGTTTACCTGGTAGACCGCGCCGCCAAGTGCCACCGGCACGAACAGCTTCCCGATTCTACGAAGCGCGGGGTGCCGGAAGTCGAAATTGGGACGAATTCGTATGCCGCAGGCCGACATGAAGGGAATCTGAAGTGCCAGTTGGAGGATGCCCGCAGCCGTCACCCCCCATGCCAGCGCGTAGTTGGGACCCACGTTGAAGAATGAGCAAGAAATGGCCACCGCAGTGATCATGCATACGTTGAGGATGATCGGAGCCGCTGCCGGTGCCCCGAAACGTCCCATGGAGTTGAGGACCCCGGAGGCCAATATGGTGAGTGAAATGAAGAAAATGTACGGGAACATGATGCGGTTCAAGCCGACGGTTAGGAGGAATTGGTCGGGATTCTTGACGAAACCGGGAGCAATGATTCGCACGATCCAGGGACTGAAAGCGATTCCGGCAACGGTAACGAGGAACAGGACAATTGCCGTAAACGTGAATGTGACCCTTGCCAGGCGCTCTCCTTCCGTGAGGCCGTCTCGTCTGAGTGTTTCCACGTACGTGGGAACGAAAGCCGCGGACAATGCCCCTTCCGCGAACAGTCGTCTGAGTAGATTGGGGATGCGGAACGCCACAAAAAACGCATCGGCACCGGTACTAGCCCCGAGGAAGTGTGCGATTACCAGGTCGCGCACGAACCCCATGACTCGACTGAGCATGGTCCAGAATCCGACTACGCCGGCGGCTCGGGTCGTCGCCCTCTTTTCAAAACGATCGTCGGTGTCGCTTGGATGAGAAAAGATTTGACTTTGAGTTGAGTTTTCTGTCATAAAGAAAAATTCCTAAGATGAACGCGATGACTTCCGCCCGAAGCGGTCGGGGTAATCGACGTGATAGGGGAATGACACCCATTAGGCAACATCTTTTTCGAGGAGACCCCACATGGCCAATCATGCGTCAGCGCTTAAGAGAATGCGCCAGAATGAAGAAAGGCGCGTTCGCAATATGTCTTTCAAGTCCAAAGTGAAAAACGTGGTAAAAAGGTTCCTCAGCGCGTCGGAATCAAAGTCTGAAGAAGCGGGGGCTCTGCTGAGGTCTGCGACGTCTCTTCTCCACAAAGGCGTGTCCAAGGGCATTTTTCACAAGAATACGGCTTCCCGAACTATTGCTCGTCTCTCCAAAAGGCTTCCAACAGCCTGAAACGGTCTGCATGGCGTGCTTGAATCGTTTTGACGGGAGAAACGCGTCCGGCCGTCGGCGTGCCGTTCCCCCCGGTACCCGCCCCTTATACCAACATTTCCGATTTTTTCTGCCTCCACGCTTCAGATCTCGGATGTACGCCGGTGGGACCCCGCGTGTATGCGGGATCGATGACGGGCAGCGACGCCCGTCCCACATTGACCGTCGGATGTCGCTGAGTTCTTCCGTAGCCCAGGCCTCCGTGCCCGGAAATCGGGAAGGCGGGCCGGATCGCTCGCGCCGTGTTGGTAGAGTAAGGCAATGGGCCTGCCCCGATCACCCGATCCATCACCCACCGGGATCGCCCAAGAGAATCCACCCTGTCCAGGACGGCGGCTTCCCCTGGAACGAGGAATCGAGGCCCGCCGGCAATTCACGTCCGTAGTCGCGTAGTGCCTTCTTCAACGGTATTTTCTCTGAGACTTTCTTGAGAACCGAAAGAAGAAAAGGTTCGTCCGAACCCCAATTCGGGTCTGAATAGTTGATCATCCCCACGTTGACCCCGGAATAGAACATCGCGGTGGTCAGCAGAATAGGGCCTTCGCCGAGAGGGTTCTCTCTGTCCGCCATGTCGAACCACGAGATCGGCAACACCAGAAGTCCCGACTGGAGAGGATGAGCGAACAGACGCCTGGTCTCGAACCGGCGACGACCCCGTTTGTCGGGGGAGAAGAAGAAACAGGGTTGACGGTCGGGTTGGACCGAATCGGTAACGGCCAGCGGCACGGCGAACAGGGAAATCTGCACGGTGCGCTGAGTATATTCGAGAAGTCTGTCAACCGTGGCGGTCGGTCCCACCCACACGGCGAACTTCTTGAACATCTTCTGTACTTTTACGACGACCTCTGATGGTTTTGGATAGACCGGGTTGGTCATGATGAGTTGCTCGATCTTTTCCCCTTCAGTCTTCGTGCCGGAAGCCTTTTTCCCTGTATTCCCCTCCCGAACCTCCTCCTCCGCAACCCATGGAATGGATTCGAAAACAAGCAGATCAGTCCCGAACACGGACCTGGTGTATGAGTGACCTGAAGTTCGGATGAATCTCAGCATGTCCGCCGACGGTATTAACGATATGAGGTGATCGGCACCGAAGGGGCGGTCTTCGGGATCCAACATGACGGACATGGGAAGATACCACAGGGAACGATCGGGAATGACCAGCACGGAAGGTTTATCACGCGGTAGTGGAGGAAGTTTCCCCAACAGTGCCCTGTAGATTCGGCGACACGGCTCCTTCCAAGCATGTCCCATGAAAGTCGATCTTGTACCGTACGTGAATTCCCTCAACTTATCCTGCAAATTGAACACCGCGGTGTCGACGTCCGCTCGCTTCTCGGCGAGCTGATGGTAGACAGCCTTTGCCTTGGTAATAACTCCAATGACCAGCCGATCCTGGAGGAGATTGAAATCCAAGATCATCTCATCATCTCGAAGAAGTTCGTTGCGAACCTGGTCGAGTGAAGGAGGGACACCACGCCTCAACATCTCGAAACGCTTGGAACTTTTCCGGAGAGACCCTCGCACCTGAGCGAGTTTGGATTTCAGTTCCGACACGAGCCCGCGCTTACCCGTGTTGGAGAGATCGGATCGTAAACGACTAAGCTTTCTTAGAATATCCGACTCTTCATCCAGCAGACGATCAGCAACATCCGCGAAACTCTGAACTCCTGCTTTCTTCAATGCGATATTTCGCCTGCAGATGCGGCGCTTCTCCATGAGATGGAACACTTGTCCCGTTGATTCGTTCTTGGGCTCCAGGTGGAGAGGACCCAGGATCTTCGTCGCTAATTCGTCGTAAATGGGAAAACGCTCTTCCAGCGAGTTGAGCACCGGGTCGCCGGGCGGAGTGTCATTGACCATGGACTCGAAGCGGTCTATAGCGCTTCGGTATTTCAGTATTGCGTTGTCGGTTTCACCGGACAGGTAGAGCTTTCTTGCCTCTTTGATCTCCCGGTCGAGCTGTTCCAATCCTGTGGTCTTGGCCGCGGGGGTAGGGATCTCATCGGCTTGTCGTTCACGGAATAGCCAGCGGTAGTTTTTCGAGTCCTGCGCCATGCGGACTTGTTCCCGTTCAAGCCTTTTAGGGGTGCCGCCGGCTGACTCGGACGGTTTTCCCGTGGCCGGTACGGGAGATATGCAGCCGGAAAACAGGATAACCGCAAGAACCATGAGCGAACCCGAGTGCTTCCTCAGACATTTGGTGATTCCGGGTATTTTCATATGAACCTCCATGGCTTTAGGCTTTCAGCAAGCCACAACGAAACATGAAAGCCCTCGGCGTTGATGGGCACCCACAGGGGGGGTGCCCCTACATGATGGTTCATGTACCGGGGGTTGGTAGGTGTATCCGGGCACACAGGATTGGTGTAGGGGCGGTCCCCTGTGGCCGCCCGCATGGCTCAACCCCTCAACACCATGCACGACCGACGGATACGGAATACGCACACCGGCAAGGAAACATGCGGTCGTAGGCTGTTCATTGAGGGCACCCACTGGGGGGTGCCCCTACAAATCGGGGCTGTAGGGTCCCGCGGAACGCGGGATGCCCGCCGTCTTCACGGCGAAGATCGGTGTCGTATCGGGGAGGACTTTCAGGCAAACATCCATGGCCTTAGGCTTTCAGGAAGCCACAACGAATCATGAAAGCCCTTGCCTGTCGCCGGACTCTCCGGGGCTTCTCCTCGGAGCGGCCGTCATGGCTGACTCACTTCTCGCTGGGTTCGATTCGGCCGCCATTCACCCACCACTCGTCGTCCTTCTCCTTGAACCACCAGGCGGAGAAATCCGTATTGAGTATGCTCCTGGCCAGCCGTTTGCCGTCCTCGGTTCGCAATCTCTTCACCGCAGACGCAATCCAGTCGCGTGCATAGCGATTTCCAAGATCTCCCAACTCCTTGAGTTGCAGTATCATTTCGATCTGATCGGCGTCGTTTGCCGCTTCAGCCTCGGGGGTGGAACGCCCGTTGAATTCTTCAGTCAACCGACGTATCTCCTCGCCGAACGGGAGCCCCGAAGTCATGTCCCGAACCGCAGTTTCCTCGTCGGCCTTCACGTATCGCTTGTTCACGTAATTCAAATCGCCGGTCCTCGCTTCGACCAGATCGTGAAACAGGCACATGTAAACAACCCGGTCCGTAGCCAATTGGCCCGACATACGGGCCAAGACGAATCCTATCGCCGCGCAACGCAGACTGTGTTCGGCAACGGTTTCTTTGCCTGTACCGAGAAACTGAAATCCCGATCGGGGGGTCCGCTTGAGCATGCCCACCTCGAAAAGGAAATCGGCAATTTTTTTCAGTTCCAAATCGCAATCCTCTCCCGAAATGAATGGGTCTCGGCTTGACTATCATGATTCTTGTCAGGTATCAAGGGTGGGTGACGAATCATTCAGCAATACGGCAGGGTGAAGGTTCTTTGAGGACAATCATCGAAGGTCGTGAGGCGCAATCAGGTCACTCTTCTCCTTCTTCACCATCGTCTCGGGGTTTTTGCCGGGTAGTTTCTTCCAACACCTAACCGCACTGAGCGGGACCGGCTCGACCTTACGAGGCGAATCAGCAGCATAAGGCTTGTTTCAGTGAATCAAGCCTTCTTCTTACTCGGTACATACGCTCTTCACACTGCCAGGCATGAACTGGTGGGTGGACAAACGGGAATGCGAGGTGCGAACTCACGTGCCGGCCGTCCTTTCGACCGGCGCTTCACTCTCGAATACGCGCCGTGCCGCCGGAGGCTGTCATGGGTGACGAAAATGAAACAAAGGAAGATCTCGTTGGGGAACGCAAAGATCTAAGCGGGTTGGAACTCGTACAACGTAATCGCGAACTGGAGCGGGAGATAGCCGACCTCAGGAAAGCGGAGAAAGCACTGAAGGATCGTGAGAAGCGGCTTCGGGCAATGCTCGACCGGACATCTCAATTCATCGGTCTGATGACCACGGACGGAATTTTGATCGAGGCCAATCGAGCGGCTCTGGATTTCTATGGGTTGACGGAATCGGAGGTCATTGGCATGCCATTCTGGGAGACGCCTTGGTGGACGCATTCAATAGATCAACAAGAAAGGCTCCGAGAGGCGGTGAGAAAATCGGCTGCAGGTGACTTTGTCCGCTTCGAGGCTTTTCATCCGGGGCCGGACGGGGGTCTCCATAATATGGACGTATCAATCAATCCGGTGAAAGATGATCAAGGCAACGTGACTCTGTTGATTCCCGAAGGCCGCGATATCACGGACCAGAAGAAAGGCAATAGGCGGCTGGCCGGTTTGAATCTCATAAAGGGATATCTGCTGACCGTTGCCGACCTCGAGACGAAGCTCAAGCGGATTACCGACGGAGTTGTGGCGGTTTTCGGTGCCGACTTCGCACGTATATGGATTGTCAGACCCGGGGACCGATGCAATTCAGGCTGTGTTCACGCCGTCGTTACCGAGGGACCCCATGTTTGCCGAAATCGTGACCGTTGTCTCCATCTGGTGTCAAGTTCAGGGAGGTACACCCACCTGTACGGATCGATTCACCGGCGCGTCCCATTCGGTTGCTACAAGATCGGCAGGGTGGCATCGGGAGAGATTCCGAAATTCGTGACGAATGAGGTCTCGGTAGATTCCAATGTCCATGATCGTGCCTGGGCCACGAAACTCGGACTGGTATCCTTTGCCGGATACAGGCTTCTTTCAAACAACGGGCAACCAGTGGGTGTACTAGGTCTGTTTTCCAAGCATCCAATCAGGACCGATGAAGATGCGCTTCTGGAAAGTCTTGCCAATACAACAGCCCAAGTAGTTCAGACCGGGATTGCCGAGGAAGCGCTCAGGGAGAGTGAAGACCGTTATCGACAGCTTGCGGGGAATTCCATGAGCGGCATCTACATCCACCAAGACGGCGTTTTCGTGTACACTAATGAGCAACTTGCCAAAATGATGGGATATTCGATAGGTGAAATCGTCGGTAAGCGATTCTGGGACTTCATTCATCCGGCAGACCGGCACAAGGTTCGAATGGAGGGAATCTCCATGTCAAAGGGGGAACGCAGCGATCCTACGGTGTGTTTTCGAGTTACCTGCAAGAACGGCGACACGAAGTTTTTTGAGGTGCTCACCGCGGACATCATGTACCAGGGTCGGACCGCCTTTATGGGCAACGTGGCGGACGTAACCGAGCGGAACCGTTCAGCCGAGCAACTCAGGCTCAATGAAGCAAGGCTGCAAAGTCTCTACAACATATCGCAATACAAGGCCGACAGCCTCCAGGACTTTCTGGATTTTGCGCTTAATGAAGCGATAAGGCTGACGGGAAGCAAGGTGGGATACATCTATCACTATGATGAAGAGGGACGAGTCTTCGAACTGAATACGTGGTCAAAGGAAGTCATGAAGCAGTGTGAGGTTTTCAAACCGGAGACGTTGTACGATCTGGATAAAACAGGGATTTGGGGGGAAGCCGTGCGCCGGCGAAGACCCATTGTCGTCAATGATTTCAAGTCCCCGAATCCATTGAAAAGAGGTTATCCGGAAGGTCATGTTGAATTGAACAATTTCATGACGATCCCCGTCCTGGTTGGTGAGAAGATAGTTGCGGTGGTAGGAGCCGCCAACAAGGACTCTCCCTATGACGAGAGTGATGTACGGCAGCTTTCTTTGCTTATGGATTCGGTATGGAGGATTTCGGAAGGCCGGCGCTCCGAATTGGTCCAGCGAAGACTGGCAACCGCTCTGGAGCATGCGGCGGAAGGCGTAGTCATAACCGATGTCAATGGGGTGATCCAGTACGTCAATCCGTCCTTGGAGACAATGACCGGATACAAGAGGGAAGAACTCATCGGCACGAATCCCAGATTACTCAAGAGCGGAGAACAGAGTTCGGCATTCTACGAAGAGTTATGGGAAACCATAACCAGCGGGCGGATTTGGATGGGGAGATTCGTCAACAAGAGAAAGGACGATACCCTCTACACGGAGGAGGCTACGATCTCTCCGGTTCGAGATGCGACGGGGACGATCACCAATTTCGTTGGAATGAAACGGGACATCAGCGACCACTTGGCATTGTCGAAGCAACTCATTCATGCTCAGAAGATGGAAGCCATGGGGACGTTGGCCGGCGGGATAGCGCATGATGTGAACAATCTGCTTCAGATTGTCCTGGGACAATCCGACATGCTTCTTCAGCGCGGTGCACTGGACACAAAGTCTCGTGAATCCGTCAAAGCCATTGGAAAAGCCGCGCGCAACGGCGCAGAGTTGGTCAAGAGGATTCTCATGTTCGGGAGAAAGGCCGAACCGGAGATGCGCCCAATCAACCTCAGCGATGAAGTCCGGCGGGTGCGGGAACTCCTCCGACGCACCATCCCGAGAATGATCGGCATAGAATTCTCTTTGCAGGAGAACCTACGCGTCATACATGCCGACTCTTCTCAGCTCGAGCAGATATTGCTCAATTTGGCGGTCAACGCCACGGATGCAATGCCGGACGGTGGAAGGCTCGTGTTTGAAACACGGAATACTACCATTCGTGAGGAATACTGTCAGACGCACGCAGAAGTGAAACCGGGCAAGTATGTGATGCTGAGCGTATCGGACAATGGGAAAGGAATCGAGACACAGGCACTGGATCGCATCTTTGAACCGTTCTTCACGACTAAGCAGGTTGGGCAAGGAACCGGTTTAGGCCTTTCAATGGTTTTCGGTATTGTGAAGAACCATGGCGGGCACATCAACTGCTATAGCGAAGTCGGCATCGGCACGACCTTCAAGATCTATTTTCCTGTGGCTGAAACGGAACTGCCTGCCGCAGTTGAAGATACCGTCGAGATGCCTGCGGGAGGAACCGAGACCCTCTTGCTCGTAGACGATGAGGAAGCCGTGCGAACGCTCGGAGCGGAAATGCTGGAACTGGCGGGATATATCGTGCTGACCGCGGAAAACGGACGCGAAGCCCTGCACGTTTATGATCGAAATAAGGATCAAATATCCTTGGTTATTCTGGATCTGGTCATGCCTGAAATGAGCGGGAAAACGTGTATTGAAGAACTCCTCAAAATGGACCCCGAGGTGAAGATACTTATTGCAAGCGGGTACTCCGCCAACGGGCCTACAAAGGATGCTCTGCAAAACGGAGCCGCCGGCTTCATCGGCAAACCATTCGATTTGAAAGAGATTCTGTTGGCCGTGCGGAAGAGTATTGACGCGGGCCGCCGGAGAGACTGATGGGCGGGAAACGGGACCGTCACTCCGCGGCTTGGAGGTACTGTACTACTAATCCTCATCTTCTTGTCGTACTGCGAAGATTTTTTCGGAAATTGGCTCCTGAATTTCGTTTTGGTTGTGCCCGGCGCTTGGGAACTAGGAGCAACGTCCGGATCCCGCGCGTAGTACGCCGGTACCTGCGAAATCCAGGGCCGTGCGTGACGTCGATGCCTGCAATCGCCGGTTGCTTGCGGTTCTAACCGCTCTGTGCCTGATGTTCCAGAATGAATCTGTTGCATTGCTCCCGGAACTCCGAGACTACTTCCGGAAGGGGTTTGTTCCTTTCTGCGGCTTCTTTTTCCATCATCTCCCAGAAAACGTCGAGCATGGGATAGATGTCTCGCGTCAAGATCAACACAAGGGTACTGCCGCACGGACAGTTGCGATACTGCAGGGTCGCCAAGGCATCGGAGACGTCTCTGCAATCCTCCAGGCAGTGACGGACCGGGGATGTGTCGTGGATGAATTCGGGAAAACTCCGATACTCCTTGCCGCAGGTCACGCATTTCTTGGGGAATAGTCGGGAATCTTTTCCTATGAGTGCAAAGGACTTCATGAATTCCAAAAAGCGGCTGTTGTACGGTTGCGACATCGGTTGTGTACTCCTACCTCATGGATATTATACCACTAAATGGTGCATTGGTGTAGGGTCCAATTGCAGAGACCGAGATGGTGCTATGTGCGCGGGGATAAGGATGGAATCTTAGGGCCGTTTAAGGTGGAATTCAAGGATGCCGTTGCTGCCATTGCCTTGCGGAAAAAGCTGGAGTATTTTGACATGATCGGAGCGGAAAACGTGGAGACGGTCCGAGGCATCCTCACGCTGCTCCTCGAGAAATTCTCGTACTTGACTCATTCGGCACACGCGGCGAGACAATTGCAAAGCGAAGAACAGTTCATCCATGTCGACTGCGATCTCTGCGGCGGCCAAAGCCATGATCTCCTTTTTGAAAAGGAGGGCTTCCCACATGTCCGGTGCCGGGACTGCGGGATGGTCTTTGTGAACCCACGTCTCGCAGGCCATGGGGAACAGCAAAGATCGGAAGGAACCGGCACCATGGGTGAAGAGCGCCTGACTCCGGGACAGATCAGGCGCCTGCGGCGTGAATTGACGTCAATGGAGCCGTTTCGAAAGCATAACCGCATGCTTGAAATCGGGGCGGGGCGAGGGTGGTTTCTGGAGCAGGCGTCGAAGCATGGGTGGCAAACGTGTGCTCTCGAGATAAATGAAAGCGCTCTGGCCCATCTCAGATCGCGTGGGATCGACCGTATTGTCGTCGAACCGGCTGAGTCGTTTCAGGCCGAACCGGGAGTCATGGACGTCGTCAGGATGTGGGACGTTATCGAACACCTGGAATCACCGCGAAAGGCCGTGAAGAGGATTAGGCAAGCTCTCAGGCCCGGTGGGCTCGTGCGGTTGTCGACGACCAACTTCGCCTCTCTCTCGCGGTGGATCAATGGGCCTGAATGGGTGTATCTCAACGGAGCGGACCACATTTTCCTTTTCGAGCCGCGAACCATCACGCGCCTGCTTTCGGAACACGGTTTTTCGAACATTCATGTATCTACCCGCTCCTTCAATATGAGGAGAAAACTCTACCATCCCCCAATGGATCTTTCCCCGAAGTTCCCGCTCATGCGGCCCTTCCGTAAGCTTATCGATGAGACAATCCGGTTCACTCTCTATGGGCACCAGATGATCGTGACAGCGATAAAGGCCGGCGCTTCGAGCTTGCCTCATGGACAAGTTCATTGATCGAGGACAATTATGACGGACGTGTTCACGCCTGAGAAGCGGAGACGAATCATGGCCCGCGTCAAAGGCACGGATACCCGTCCCGAACTCCTCGTACGTTCTCTGGTACACCGGATGGGATTCCGATTCAGACTGCATCGCAAAGACTTGCCCGGTTGTCCCGACCTGGTCCTCAAGAAGCACGGGAAGGTTATTTTCGTACACGGATGTTTCTGGCACGGACACCAGGGGTGCCGGCGATCCGCTCGACCTTCCAGTAACACGGAGTTCTGGAACCGTAAGCTCTCCGGCAACATGGAGCGCGACGCGCGGAATCAGCAAGCGTTGAGGAAGGACGGGTGGAAGATCCTCATTGTGTGGGAGTGTGAAACAAAGGATCAAGAAAAACTCAAAGAGATACTCAGAGACTTCCTCACAGATTACGCAGCCGGCGGTTAGAACCGCAACCAAATGGCGATTGCAGGCACCGGCGTCACGTACGACCTTGGGTTTCGCAAGTACCATCGTACTACGCAGGGTATCCGGACGTTGCTCCTGGTTCCAAGGCGCTGGAAGCAACCAAACCGAAATTCAGGAGCCAATTTCCGAAGAAATCTTCGCGGTACGACAAGAAAACGAGGATTAGTAGTACAGATGAAGAAATCGCCGAGAACACGCCTTACTGATTTTCTTGAGCTTTGAATCCGTGCAAATCGGCGAAATCTGTGGGTGGATTCTTGTCTGCCTTGGTGACTTGGCGGTTAGCCTTTCCTCCTTTCGCCGGGCTCGATAGATGCGGTTCATCACGCTTCGTCTATGACCTTTCGGATCATGCGTGCCAGACTGTCGACGTCGAATGGTTTGTGGAGGAAATGTACGCCCTTTTCCAGGACGCCGTGGTGAACGATGAAATTCTCGGTGTAACCTGAAACGTACAAGACCTTGAGATCCGATCGCACCGCTGTAAGGGTGTTGAACAGAGTCCGACCGTCTATGCCGGGGAGCACCACGTCCGTCAGAAGGAGTTCGATCTGATCGTCGTGTGATCGGCAGATCTCAATGGCTTCGCCGGGATCGGACGCGGAGAGCGTGCGGTATCCCAGGGCCTTGAGTGCCTCGCATACAAGTTTGCGCACGGACTCCTCGTCTTCAACGACAAGGATCGTCTCCCGTCCCGAAGGCCCCGGCCCCACATCCCCCGAGCGTGCTTTTTCATCGGGCACGGCTTCCGTGTAAGGAAAGTAGACTTTGAATGTGGTTCCGTGACCGGATTCGCTGTACACCGCGATGTGCCCCTGATGCTGCTTGACGATACCATATACGGTGGAAAGCCCCAGGCCGGTGCCCACGCCCTTGGCCTTGGTGGTGAAGAAGGGCTCGAAAATCCGCGACACAATGTGAGGGTCCATACCCCGACCGGAGTCACACACGGCAACCATTACATATTTACCCGGCCGGACCTCCGGATGCGTCCGCGCGTAGCCCTCGTCCAACACCGTATTTGAAGTCTCAATAGTCAGTTTTCCTCCTTTCGACATGGCGTCTCGTGCATTGACAACCAGATTCATGAGGATCTGTTGGACCTGGACCTGGTCGGCCTGGACCGGTCCCGCCAAAGGATCCAAAACGATTTCCAACTCCACATCTTCCGAGATGAGTCTCCTGAGGAGGTCCCCGGTATCCGAGACGATCTCGTTGAGATAGATTGTTCTTACGTCAAGTACCTGCTTGCGGCTGAACGCGAGGAGCTGTCTCGTTAGATCCGCGGCTTTTCGCGCGGCGAGCTTGATCTGGTGTATTTTGTCGGACGCGGGTTCCTGCCTGGGGATCTCTTGACTGAGCAAGCTGCAATAACCGAGGATGGCCGTGAGAATGTTGTTGAAATCATGAGCCAAGCCCCCGGCCAATTGACCTATGGCCTCCATTTTACCCGCGTGGAGAAGCTGTTCCTCCAGATGCTTTCTGTCGGTGATGTCGTGGACGTGCGCAACGATGTGCTCCACCTCTCCATCGGGTCGCCGGATACAACCCACATGAGACGTGGTGTGGACAGCGGAACCATCTTTCCGGATGAAACGCTTGTCGATTACATATCCGTCGATGTTGCCTTCCAAAAGTCGATTGAATTGCCCAAGATCGGACTCCAGATCTTCGGTATGGGTGAGATCCCACCATTTGGTTTGGTGCAGCTCGTCCTGAGAGTACCCAAGAATCCGACAAATGCGATTGTTGGCGTACACCCAGTTCATGTCGGGAGAGATGAGGGCCATTCCCACGAGCCCCAGTTCGAAGCATTTTCGAAAGATCTCTTCGCTGCGGGCCACTGCCTCCTGTGCCTGCTTCAATTCCTCCACATCCTTCGTGAGTGCAAGCAAATGGGGCTCCCCGTGGAGCATCATGAGTCCCGCCGACAGTAATACCGATCTCAGTTCCCCATTTTTTCGGCGGACCTTGCTTTCGAAATTCTTTACATATCCGTTCTGTTTGAGTCCGGCCACAAGTGGTAATCTGTCGGAGGGGTCGGGCCAGAGCGGTATGTCCAGAGCGGATTTGCCGACCACTTCCTCGCGGCCATAACCGGTGAGCTCGGAAAACCCCTGATTCACGTCAATATAGACCGCGTCGTCCAGCCGGCTGATGCTGAACCCATCCGGAGTCGTTTCCCAGGCCATCCTAAGGCGTCTCTCACTTTCGCGGAGCGCTTCAGCAGCTTGTTTGTGGGCCGATAGATCGACCATAACCCCACGGACTCCGGTCGCTTCCTCTCCCTGCTTGACGGGAATGGCGTGAACCAATGCAGGAAAGGTGGAGCCGTCTTTTCGTAGCGCTTCGAATTCGCGTCCCCCGGCCGCCTCCCCCGAGAGAACTCTGCGGAGATAGTCCAGCGCTCTTGATCTCCCCTCAGGTGCGATGAACTCGCCGACATATACTCCATCCTCCAGGTCCTCACGTAGGTATCCGAAATCCTCCAATCCCTTTGAGTTCGTAAAGGTCAGTATTCCCGATTTGTCCACCTCAAAGACAGGCTGAGGAAGCAATTCCACGAGATCACGAAACTTCTCCTCGCTTTGCCCTAAGGCTTCCCGCGCGAGCCTCCGGTCGGTAACGTCACGGGCCATACACTGAATTTCGACAGGCCGCCCCTCTTCCCGAACAATGCGGCAGGCAACTTCAACCCATCTCTCTTCACCGTCGGGGCGATGAATCCGGATCTCATTCGGTTTTGAGTCGTCCGTGCCGTCTTGAATCCTCCTGTTCATGCTCTTCATCATCTCGGCCAAATGCTCGGGCGCAACGATGTCTCGAAGATTCATGGAGAGCAGCTGCGCACGGTCAACCCCAATAAGCCTTAGGGCCGCCTTGTTTGCCGAGGTGAAGTCTCCGCAGAGATTCTCGGTGTACATCGCGTCGATCGCATTCTCGAAAAGTTCGCGGTATCTTGCCTCACTCTTCTTTAATGCTTGCTCGGCAGCCATTTCGCCGCTCACGTCTCGACAGATCGTCAGATACGCTTTCGATCCGTCTGATAGCCTCCGAACGCTGGACGAGAGCAGACATTCTCTGAATGAACCGTCCTTTCGTCGAATCTTCCACCCATAGTTACCGACGGAAGCGTTTCTTGCCATTTCTTCTTTCCATCCGGCTCTGTCGGCGGGGTTTGCCCAGATCCGCGCAGCATCCATTCCTATTGCTTCTTCTCGGGAGTAGCCGATTCTCTCTACAAACGACCTGTTGACATCAACAATCCGGCCGTTCTCGTTTTCGATGAAAATGACGTCCGTCGACTGGTCGAAGAGGAACCGGAATCCGTCTTCCTTATCTGAATAAAGCATCGGCTCGTGAGTACGACCATAAGGCTCAGGGGAATTCCCCGGAGTTTTTTCGCGTTCCAGATCGGCAACTCGTACGCGCAGTGATTGCAGATCGGCCAATAGTTCTTCCGCACTTCTCTGTCGGTCGTCCATCAGGGGATTTCTCCTGGCTCCGGAAAGGGACTCGGAATGGCTCTAAGGATTTAAAAGGATTCCCACCGGTTACTCTACAGAAAACCTTTCAATACGGTCAACAAATTGCTTGGCCGGATGTGATGGCGCACCGGGAAGGAACAAAGAATGAACAGGTTGGAAGCCGCAGAGCGAAGCGTCACTGAAGAGAACACAACCGAAAAAACTTGATGAGCTGTAACCACAAGCGTGCTTCACGTCACTGGCAGACTAAAGGCCCCGGAGATCGATCACCGGTCCGAACCGTACCAACCCTTCTCAATGGAAGGAACAACCAATGTCGGCAATCATCACATGCAGACCGAAACCAAATGCGGAACCGGCCGGACTTAGAGTCCGCACGATCCGACAATCCCGAATACCGATGGAGGTACGAACATGACCGGAAAAAGGATCGCCATTATCGGCATAATCTGCTCCCTGGTGCTCACCGCTTCTCTGACCGCGTGGGGAACCGAGTCGGGAGCCCTGTCCACGGGCAACGGCCCCTTCGATGGTTCCCTCAAGAGGCTCATTATCGGTCAAGTGGGGAGGATTCTCGTCCTGAAATCGCAGCTTGACGTCACGGATGAGCAGAAGAAGAAAACCGCAGGCATTATTGGGAGCCGCCTGGGCGAGATCATTCCCGTGGCCCAAGACGTCATCGGCAAGCGCCGCGCTCTCCGGCAAGCCGTCATGGAAGAAAATCCCGACGAGAAGGAGATACGCTCCGCGGCCGAGGCATTGGGAAAATCAATTGGGGACGCATCGGTGCTTACCTCGAGAATCGTTGCCGAGGCACGCCCCATCTTCACTTCGCGTCAGGTGAAGCTCATCAAGGATTTCAGGATAAGCCTTGACAATGCTACGACGGATTGGCTCAATCAACTAGGCAAGAAGTGAGCATTCTCCCGGATGCGCGGGGCCTGACGGATCAGGCTCCGCCGCATCCGTGAACGCCAATGTGCACATTGGAGAGAGAGTTGTGAATGGAGTCTGGAGTTCAGCCGTTGGATCCGGATTGTGCGGCGCTGACGGCCTTAATAGCGGACGTGCCCGAGAGAGTGCATTCAATGAGGCCTGTGGTGCCTGACGAGGACATCGAGGATATCGGAGCCGGCCTTAATGGGGACGAACACGCCTATGCCCGGTTGGTGCGCAGACACCAGCCCCGAGTGGCAACCCGGATGTGGAAATTCTCAAGGGACGCAGCCGACCACGAGGACCTGGTCCAAGAGGTTTTCGTACAGGCTTTCCTGGGACTCAAAAACTATCGTGGCGATGCACCATTTGAACATTGGCTTGCACGCATCGCCACCAGAGTCGGCTATCGCTTCTGGAAGATCAATGCACGTGATCGTACAATCCAGTCGGTCCCCATCGAGGATTTGGAGCATCTGCTCTCATCGGATTCACGGGACGTGGATGCACAACAGGCCGGAGCAACACTCCACCAACTGATGGACATGTTGCCTCCTCGCGATCGCCTGGTGCTGGTCCTCCGATACGTTGAAGAGCGAAGTGTTGAGGAGACCGCCGGCCTGACCGGCTGGACGCAGACAATGGTAAAGGTGCAATCGTGGCGAGCGAGGAAGAAGCTACGCAAGCTCCTCGAAGACGCCGGCATGGAGTTGGAACGATGAATGAACTTGAGATCCTGAAAAAACTCTCCTCGGCATCCCGCAGGGAAGATGTTCCCCGCGTGGATGTGTGCCAACGGGTGCTTGCGTGCATCGGTACACCCGAGGACGAGATGAATCGGTACCTGGCATGGATTGCCGGTCTTTCCGCAGCTGCGGCGGTACCGGCGACCATACTGGCGGTCCAGGCACTGGAAATCATGTCCGATCCCTTACGTGAGTTCTTCTCCCCTTTTGGAGGCATACTGCTATGACGGAATGCAATCCGCAAAGCCCCGAACCGATCACTCCCAAACCGCCCGTGAGGAAGAAGAGAAGGTGGCGCGCTATTGTGCTCGGGTTGGTCATACTGGTCAGCGGCTTTCTCCTGGGGGCCGGGGCCTCGGCAGTCTATTGCTGGAAGATGCTCCACATTATTCAGACGCCCGGCGCAGCAGCGGAGAAAATCACCAAGCGCTTGCGATGGAAGCTCGGACTTTCGGAGCAGCAGACTGAAGAAGTCCGGACAATATTGATTGACCGGGAAAAGGCCATTACCTCCATTTTTCGGGAAATAACCCCTCAACTGCGGGGGGAACTGAAGCGAACCAGAGAGGGCGTAGCGGTGGTGCTGAACCCGGCACAGGCCAAGAGATGGCGCAAACATTTCGGGCGTATGCAACGAATGTGGTTTCCCGGAATGGATGCGAAGGAGTCGCCCGAGTGAGAAGCCGGAGAGTGCACTACGGAAAAGGCCTGTCGTCGGCCCCCATGACTACACCATTCTCCCGAGAAGCCCGTAGAAATGATAGGCCTATTTTGCGACAAACCCTTAGTGCTCCGTTTCCCAAATAGGGTCGCACAACCTGAGCCGTCTTCCCGGCGTAGGCCGGGAACCTGTCTTCTCTTCCCGGACTCCGGCCTGCGCCGGGGAGACGGCGGGCAGTGACGCCCGCCCTTGAAGATGACGGGCACGGAGGCCCGCCCCACGTTCAAGACTGAGCTTCGAGGCAGTCTTTCGTAGCCCGGGCCTCCGTGCCCGGACATTTTTCTTGCCGGCTCCCAATATGGCAGCGAGACGAAAATATGTGACCGAACTTATGAAATGCCGCATTAGGGTGGGTGAGAAATTGGCATTGACAAACGTAGTGAGTGCCGGCAAAATAGACCGATCAGTCGGCCGGTAAAGAATGAAGGCATGGGATCAAAGGGCGAGGCTACCAAGAACAAGATTATCCAAACCGCACGCAAACTCCTCCGATTGAAAGGATATGCCAACACGAGCATCGAGGAGATCTGCAAGGAATCGGGCGTAACAAGGGGAAACCTCTACTTCCATTTCAAGAACAAGGAAGAGATCGCCTGTGCAGCTGTCGACGACGCAGCCGGCAGGTACATCCCGTTTTTCGAGACGCTCATGCAGGATGAGGACGACCCCTTGCGAAAGATCGAGCTGATGATGGACGGTGTTTTCGCGTACTACGAGTCTCGCGGGTCCAAAGCGAGCTGCTTGTTCGGGAACATCGCTCAGGAGGCGGGTGACGCTCACCGCATACTCGGCCAAGCTTCCCACAGGTTCTTCGAAGCGTGGATTAACATGCTCTCCGGCCTGTTCGATGAGGCGAAGAGCAAGGGGCTTGTCGACCAATACCAGGACGGGGAGGCACTCGGTCACCTGATTGTGAGTTCCTTTGAAGGTTCACTGATCCTGTTCAAGGCTTCTCAAGACCCGGCTGTATACGCCAGGACTCGGGAGGCATTGAAAGGAGTCTTGTCCGGCCTGAGGGTGAAATAGTGGCATAGGGAACAGAGCCGGGGACACGGGGGGCAATAAAATAGACCAAATGGTCGGTATAATGTATGGCCGACAACGTCCAATGTGCCTCGTCGGCAAGGAAGATCTACCCCAACAACAGGGAGGAAACCATTGATGGAAAGAGAACTACTGGCTCCGTGCAATCTCTATTGCGGCGTGTGCGGCATTCTGAAGGCACATCGTGAGAACAACGTGACACTCAAGGAGCGGTTGTCGTCCTTTTACGGTGTCTTGCCCGAAGAAATCGCATGCAACGGTTGTCTTTCGGACACGCGCTTCACATTCTGCCGGTCGTGCTCGATACGCTCGTGCACGGAAGAGAAAGGGTTGGAAGGCTGCCACCAGTGCGAAGACTTTCCGTGCAGCTTCATCGACGACTTTCCAGTTCCTGTGGGAAAGAAGGTCATCCTCCGTGCCACGCCGGTGCGCCGGGAGATCGGCACCGAGAAATGGGTCGAACAGGAAGAGGCTCGGTACCTTTGTCCCCATTGCGGACACAAGCTCTTTCGTGGCACGAAGCGCTGCCGAAGCTGTAAAGAACCTGTGGACCTGGATTGAGGCGGAGGATAGGCTTCTAATAGAAGCGCTGCCGGCCACGCCTTTCAAGACCCGAAATCCGGGCTTGCCCGTTACCGGCTCGGAAAGGTCCACTTCCATCAGGGAAAGCATGCCGAGGCGGCCGGGGAGTTGACGGAGGCGGTACGCCTCGATCCCAATATGGAATATGGGGTCAGGTCTTTGATCTTGAATCCGTTCATGATCACATTCATGACGATCCGGTGCGATCACCCCTCAGTGAGCAGGATGGTTCAGCGAGAAAAGGAGGACTCAAGAAACAAGACCTGACCCTGTTGCCACGTTTATTACCAGTCCGCAGAGAATGATCAACGCCATGTACACCGGGCGCGAGACGGACAAGCCCATCAAGCTGTGGGCCATGACAACGCCGGCTGCGGCGAACGGAACCGCTGCCGTGATGACGAGAGGCAACAGGAACGATTCGGTCGCGGACACGAGAAGCAGGTAGGTGAGTAGAACCGCAATGGCCGCTGCATAGATCATTTCCCGCCGGGTCTTGAGAATCTTCTCAATCTCTCCGCCAAGCTTCAGGCCGTAACCTGGTTCAAGCTTGGTTCGCGAAACCAATTGGTTGAGATCCTCCGCAATCTTCAGGGCATTGACGTCTCCAAAGTACACGGAGATTCTGACTATTCTCCTGTGGTTCAGCCTTTGGATTTCGCTTGGAACCCGGCGAGTTCTCGTCTGAACAAGCGCTGTCAATGGAATCATGCGGTCCCTGAGGTTGCGAACGAATGTCTTCCTCACCGGAGCAAATCCCTCTTCTTCGCTTCGCAATCCTCGGACGCGCACCAGGACTTCCCGCTCGCGCGAGAAAACTCGTGCGGCCACCGGGCCTGTGAAATGCCCCCTCAGGTGGTCCGCGAGGCGCTTCGCATCGACTCCGTGGTACCCCACCTTGTCGTGACGCACGATGAACTCCAACGTCGGGATCGGGTCGCCCTGGTGAACGAGTACGTTCTCGACACCGGGGAGCTTCGACAAGTCCTTGAACAGCGCTTTGGCGTATGACGCAAGCCGGGCCGTACGCGATCCGGACAGTATCAGTGAGACGACCAGGTCTTGCCCGCTTCGTCCCATGGGCAGTACGTGAATCTGGGCTGCCTCGGCTGCGGGAAGCAGTTGTTTCAGGCGCTTGCGCACATCCGCGCTCGAATCCGGAAACTCTTTCTTGTCCTTCAGGGTCACCGTGATCCGGGCCTGATTCGCCCATACCTTGCTGTGGACGCGTTGCACTCCGGCAAGGCGCATAGCCGTCTTTTCGAGCTCGGACGTCCCGGCTTCGGTAACGGACTTCAGTGTTCCCGGAGGCATGACCACGGCAATACGGAACGCTCGCTCTTCCAATCCCCCTCCGGACCGGAACGAAAGACCGGGTGCAACCATGCCGGCCGCGGCCAACAGAACCAACACCGCGCCGATAACCGCCCAAGGTTTGCCCATGCTGAAACGGAGAATCGAGTCGTACGCACGATTCAGGACTGCGGTTTCCGAAAACCATTTGAGAGGCGCTTTCGTCGGCGCAGGCGCGTAACGCAACAGAAGGGGCACCAACACCAACGCGGCCGTCAGCGACGCAGTCAGCCCAAGGCAAACGGACCAGGTGAGACCTGCGTAGTACATTCGTATCTCTCGGGACACGAAGACCAGCGGGAAGAACACCATTACCGTGGTGAGTGTGGAGAACAGCACAGGGACCGCGGTCTCCCTGACGCCGGCCGCTACCGATTCGACGGCACTTCCGGCACGCCGCCGGGACACCGACTCGACGACGACCACGGCATTGTCCACCAGCATGCCCGCGGCGAGCACTAATCCGCTCATGGAAAGGAGGTCGAGCGGAATCCGCAGCACGTACATGAACAGAACAGCCGTGAGCAGCGAGAATGGAACCGAGGCCACGACAACGGCGGTTGACGACAAGGAACCCAGGAACAGGAACAGTATGACTCCCGCGGCTCCCGCGGAAAGGACCAGTATCCCTTTTAGGCGGGAAAGCGCCTTTTCCAACTCTTCGGCCTGACTGTAGATCACTTCCACGTCCGGTGAGGACGGTGATTGGGTCCTTGTCCTGTCGAGCGTGCGACGTACGTTTTTCCACAGGGTCCGCAAGTCGGCTCCGCCCGCCCGAAATACCGCGACGGAAACGAGTGGTTTGCCGTTATGGCGCGTGGACTCCCGGGGCGGTACGGGTACCGTTCGCACCTCCGCTACGGTCCGAACGTTCACGAGCCCGCCGTGACCCGAGACGGTCAACGGTTGCCGGGCTATCTCATCAGGACTCTCCAGATTGCCTGCGGTCCGCACGGGCAAGATCTTCCCGTCTACAACGAGAGAACCGCCGGACAGGCTTTTGTGTCCGCGGTTTATCGCCCTGCTCACGTCGTGGACAGTCATCTCCAGAGACTTGAGCTTCTCCGGCCGGCAATCGACTATGATTTCAATTTCCGGCGCTCCCGCGATGCGGACTGCAGCGACCCCCTTGATCCGGTTCAATTCGGGTTTCAATGTGCCGCGGACCCATTGAGCGATCTCCGGAAGTGGTTGCTTTCCTGTTACGCCCAAAACCGCCACGGGGCTGTCCGAGGGATTGAACCGGGTAATCACGGGGAACCGTGTGTCCCGCGGGAGTGAAGGCCGCAGTCTCCGTATGCGGCTCCGAACTTCCGAGGCGGCTTTTGAGACGTCTCGTCCGAGGTGAAACTGGAGCGTGACTTCGGATTCGCCTTCCCTGGAGGTTGACCGAAGCTCCTTCAGCCCGGGAACATCCGTTACCGCTTGTTCGATCTTCCGGGTGACGAGGGCTTCGATCTCTTCCGGGCCGGTTCCCGATAGGACGGTGGTGACGGTGATAAACGGGTACCTGGTGTCGGGAAGGAGATTGACCTTCATTCCCGAAAGGGCAAAGCCTCCCAGAACAGCCGCACAGATGCATATTACGAGCCCGCCCAGCGGTCTTTGAATAAGAAGGAACCGCAACACGATCAGTGTCTCCAACATCTCAAATTTCCGATTCACAGGTTCGGCCACAGATCCTGTGACGTCGTCCCGCCATGACCTCTCGGTCACAACGGAATCCGAGAAGCAACCGACACTCCGGGCCGGAGTTCCCCCCTTAGGAAAAGGGGGGACAGGGGGGATTTTGAGGCAGCCCCCCCGGGCCGGTCTTCTTCTCCTGGCCCCCGGCCTTCGCCGGGGAGACGGCGGGGTGTGCCCGCCGGTTTAGACCGCTTTGCGGCCGTGAGAATCTGCCATGGTAGCGCCGGCCTCCGTGCCGGTAATCTTGTCCCACCATGGCCAAGGCCGGCCTATGAGTGTCTCCAAGAATTCGCGACCGTATTTGCGATATCGAGTACCCAACTTACCCTTCACGCGGCCCCAATACGGTTGCCAATACACTGTAGAGAACAGGGATAAGGAGCAACGTAAACAACAGCGAGGCGGCAAGGCCGGAGGTCACCGTGAGCGCCAACGGCCGGCGCAGAGCGGCTGCATTGCCCCAGCCGAGGCAAACGGGGAGGGCTCCCACGATAGTGGTTGCCGTGCTCACTACGACGGGCCTCGGGCGCACTTGAGCACCTTGAATAATGGCTTCCATGCAGGGTATGCCGTCTACCCTCAATAAATTAATGGACGTCACCATGAGGATAGCATTGTTCACCACGATACCGACGAGTACGAGCGCACCGAAGAGCACGAGAAGGCTTACCGGAAATCCGCCGAGTGTGAGAACCAGAGAGTGTGCCGCGCTTTTTGGTTCTCGGTAGGAAGAAAAGAGTGTTCTCCGGGACCGATCTATGCTTAATGGGTTGAAGAGGAATTCATTCATTGAGCAAGGAGGCCCCGGATGGAAGAGATGGTACTGGATGCGAAGGAGAATTCAACCGGATCATTGACTTCGTTACGGCCCTCACGTGGGAGCTTCATAGCGTCGAAGGGGAGCTTTTTCGGAGGCTGTTGAAAATGGGACTGGTTCTTTTGATGCTGTGCAGCGTCGGCACAGGACCACCCTCACCACGGAGGATGGTTCGGTCCTTCGTTATCGGCGATCTCCCAGGAAATATCTTGCGATTTTCGGTGAGGTCGAGATTCAGCGACCGTATTATCTCAAAGACGGCGGTAGAGGCATCTTCCCCTTGAGGCTCAACTTAATCTTCCCAAGCGGATGTATTCGAAGTGGATGACTCAAGACAACTTATAAGGGGGCTGTGGAGTTTGTGGAAGATTTCCTGGGATTGGATCGCTCATCGACCTATCCAGCGGGTGACTCGCGACCTGACGCCTGTCGTAGAGGAGTTCATTGACTCGCTGGAAGAGCCCGACGCGGAAGAAGAAGGTCCCATTCTCATCGAGACCCTTGACCAAAGGGATACCCATGTGCAAACCGGACCTTGATCAGCCGAAGACTGCCGACAAGCAGGGGAAAAAGAAGATGGCATTGGTGACGGCCACCATGAGCGTCGCCCCCTATGAGCACCAGCCCGCTGAAGAGATCGCGGACAGATTGGCCAACGAAGGGCTCAAAACCCGCTGCTCGAAAAAGAGTCGGCGTGCCAAACCTCATCATAAGAGAATCATCGCCTCTCTTACCAAGAGAGGCGATGTAATGGACAAAGGGCAAGCGGCTGCCATGAAGAGGATTCACCCGCATACCGAACTCACTGCCGTGCTTGGCGACGGAGAGAAGGCGATCTGGAAGTTTGCCTATGATCTGTTTCCCGGCTGGGTGCAGGTCCTGGACATCATTCATGTGCGAGACAAATTGCGGCTTGCAGCCCATCTTTACTACAAGCAGGAAAGGCCTTGCGTAAAAGAGTACGTAAAAGAAGGACTTGACGGGAGAAGTCGACATGGTCATTGAAGATTTTCGTATTGCCGTAGAAGATGGGACACTATCCCCCAAGAAAGCCGACACCCTCAGGCGCCGGGTTCTCGGATATTTTGTCAACAACCGGGAGCGCATGCGGTACGATAAGTTCATGGCGATGGGACTCCCCATAGGCAGCGGCGTCATCGAAGGCACCTGCAAGAATCTCATCAATGACCGGATGGAACGCTCGGGTATGCGGTGGTCTCCTGAAGGTGCAGAGGCAATCCTCCAGCTTCGCTCGGTGCACTTATGCGACCTATGGCATGACTTCTGGACCTTCCGAACCGAACGGGAGAAGAAGGTGCTTTACACCGGACAAGACTTCATGACAAAAGAGCCGTTATATGAAGATGATATGCGTATGGTTGCGTAACACCAGTCGAATACCGATTCGCGCAGCACACAACCAGAGATGGGCCGGCGATGGTTGTGGGTATGGTTGTCAGAATCAACAGCGGCCACGTGAGAGATTCGAACTGCACCACCAGTACGACATAGATGAGCAAGACCGCGAGTCCCAAACCCGATCCAAGACTGCTCAACGACGAGACCAATTCGAATGCGGCCGATCCGGATCGCACCTCGTATCCTTCGGGCAGAGGGACGCCTTCGGCTTTCCGAAACGCCATTGCCTGGCCCTGACTAAACGCCCGACCCACCACGTTTGCCCGGATAAGGACGCTCTTCCTCCGATCGGTTCTCACGATCTCCCTGGGACCCCTTGCGCTCTTGATATGTGCCACCCTGCACAACGGTATCACCATGGCCCTTTGTTGCTCTTCAGCCTTTGCGATGTCCGATTCCCGGCGGAGCGTGTCATCCTCGCCGAATCTTTCCCCGGACGACACGGGCGAGGAATGGACCAACGGCAGGGAATCGAGGTCGTGGACATCGCGAAGATACTCTCGGGCAAGCCTGACCCGAATGTCGATCTCACGTCCCTTTCGGATGAACTTACCGGCAACTTTCCCTTCAATGGCCGTCCCCACGGTTTCGGCCGCGTCGTCAACCGTGAGCCGCATTGCCGCGGCCTGGTAACGGTCGACCACTACCTGCTCCTGTTTCACCCGGACATTGCCCTCCGCTGTGATGTCTCTCAGACAATCGAGTTCCCCGAGCCGCCGAGTCAGCCGATCTGCCAGGGTGCAGAGCACCTCCCCGTCGTCCCCCACCACTCTCAGGATTTCAGGGATACCCGTTCCGCCAAGATTCGAGGCGAGGAAGTTCTTACGGAGCATCAGATTCACGGAGACTTCGGGCTAGTCGGCGAATCCGCATCGCAATGTCTCCACGATACGGTCCCGTACGCCGGTTTTGCCGCTCATGGAGGGTTTCAACGTAACGGTTATCTCAGCTTCGTTGGGCTTTCCCACTTGATCGACATCCCCCTGAGTTCGCTTGGGTTCCGTGCCGGCCTTGGACACGTACCGCAGCACCCCGGGATGTTTTCGTATCATGGCTTCCGCTTTTTCGATTGCCCTTTCCATGACGCTCAGGCTGCTATCCGGCGGCAAGACCAGCCTCACGGTAAACGTGCCCTGCTCGACGTCGGGCAGAACTTCAAAGCCCAGACGGCCCATGGCCCAAACGCTTACCGAGAGCACGACGGCAAACAGGACGATACAGGCAACGCGATGCCGAAGGCCCCATTGGAGCACTCGGCCGTAAGCCGTTTGCATAGAGGAGTTGTCAAGGGTTTCATCCAAACTGCAGAGGTCCGTGTCGTTCCCGGAAACGGCTGTTCGTGAATCCGCATCCGCAGGCTCGCCCGGCAACCCGCGATGAGTCAGGACCAGCAGTGCCGGCAACAACACCAATGATGCGGCGAGCGATATCAGCAGAGCGGCGGCGAGCGTAAACGCAAAATCCTGGAAGAGTCGCCTGCCGAGCCCCGTCATGAACAGTATGGGCACGAGCACTACGAGCGTGGTCGCGGTCCCCGAAATCACACTCGACCCGACCTCGCGGATACCGTGGGCCGAGGCTTCCACGATGTCCGGAATGGATGCCCGTTTCCGGTGGATGCTTTCCAGGACCACGATGGAACTGTCGACCAACATGCCCACTCCCAGAGCAAGGCCTCCGATTGACATGAAATTCAGGCTCACGCGGAACAGGCCCATGAACCCAAGCGTCGAAACCACCGATACCGGTATGGAGAGCACAATCAGAACAGCGCTCCGGGTGTTGCGCAGACTCACGAGCAGTACGACGAAAGCGAGCACGCTACCGCCCAGCACCATGTTCCGCAAGTCAGTCAGAGCGTTTTCAATGAAGGGCCCGAACTGCTCGGCGATTTCAAGTCGGGCGCCTTGCGGAAGGGTTCGGCGCAACCCGGTCAATCGTTCTCCGACCTCGGCGTTGACCTGCACGGTGTTGGCGTCGGGTTCCTTCACGATACCGATGAGCACTGCCGGGCGGCCGTTCACCCGGCTTATGGCCGTGCGGTCGTGGTGGGTTTCCACCACGTCGGCAACATCCGCGAGCCTGACGACCGTGCCGGTGGATCCCGCACCCACCGGCAGGTTACGTATCTCTTCGAGTGTCTTGAACCTTCCTACCGTGCGAAGCGAGAACTCAATTGTTCCGCGAACGATCTTTCCACCGGGGAAGTTGATGTTGGCGTTCTCGATTTTCTCAACCAAGGTGCGTAAGTCCGTCCTGTGGGCTGCAAGCCTCCCGCGGTCGGCTCGCACCTGGATTTCCCGGACGAGTCCTCCGGTGACCCTCACCGCAGCCACCCCGGGCACGGTCTCCAGATCGGGCTTAAGAGCCGTCTCAGCCAGAGTGCGCAACTCGGTTGAGTCCGCCGTGGGTCCGTACAACGCCATGACCGCCACGGGAGCCTCCGCAGGATTGTAGTGCAGTACCAACGGGGGCTTCACATCCCGGGGGAGTTCATCGGCAATCAGATCCAACTTCTCTCGGACTTCCGCGGCTGCTGAATGCATGTCTTCACCCCAGTCGAAGAGCAACACGACCGAAGAGATCCCGGCGGAGGAGACCGACTCCATTGCTCGGAGCCCGGCGATGGTCCCCACCGCGGATTCCACCGGCCGGGTGATCAGTGCCTCTGTTTCCTCGGGGGATGCCTGCCCGAAGGATGTCACGATCGTCAGCCGGGGATAGGAGAAACTCGGCAACAGATCAACGGGAAGCGAAGGCCAAGAAAGCAGCCCGCCCACTACCACGACCGCGAACAGGGGTATGACCGAGACGGGATGTCGTAAAGACCAGTACATGTACAGACCTCTCGTTCCCGGGCCCCGCCCGGGAATGACTATCCTCCGGGCTCTGCCCGGTCGTGGTGTGACCGTCCCTAAAGATGACGGGCAGAGACGCCCGTCCCACAATGGGTTTTGTGCTCTCTGTGGGGTCTTCCGTAACCCAGTCCTCCGGAAACTGTTTCAGAAGCCGGTGCGCGATGCTATTCGTGGCACGATTGCACTGCATGTCGCGGCAAATCCCCCCTAACCCCCCCTTTTTCTAACTGACTGTAACCCACACTTGACGCCGTCAACGTAGTAGGTTATAGAGGGGGGCATGAGGTTATGTGGCCAGGCAATAGGTTCGGAGGTTATTGATGGGATCAAGGCTACGTTGGAAGCTGATCCGCAGATTTCTCGTCGTAGGTTGTCCCGCCGAGTATGTGAGTGGCTCGACTGGCGCGGGCCCAGCGGTAAGCTGCAAGACGGGAGCTGTCGCAAACTCTTGTTGGAGTTGGATAGGCGGGAAATTGTTCGGCTTCCAGAGATTGATCCTGTTCCCGGGTTTGGGACGAATCCCAGGACCACACCGTACGAATTGCCTGCGATTTCCGAGGTTGAGTGCGAACTGCATGAATTGGGCAAGATTGATTTCCTTCCGATTGTGAATTCACGAAGCGAGGAGGCGCGTATATGGAAAGCACTGATGGAGGAATTTCACTATCTCGGTAGTGGACCGCTGTGCGGGCCACGGATCCGCTACCTCGTTCGAAGCAGAAAGTTCGGATGGTTAGCCGCACTGAGTTTTTCCGGGGCCACCAAACGGATGAAGCAACGAGATAAATGGATCGGCTGGACTGAAAAGGCCCGATATGCCAATGTTCACCGAGTGGTCTGCAATAGTCGATTTCTGATACTTCCGCAGATACGGGTAAAATACCTTGCGTCCCATGTTCTGAGCCGGACCATGGCGCGGCTGGGCAACGATTGGAATGATGAATATGGGTACATTCCGGTCCTGGCAGAAACCTTTGTCGACCCTGCGCGTTTCAACGGAACATGTTATCATGCATCCAATTGGACCTACGTAGGCGACACCGCAGGACGGTCAAGGCAGTTTCCTAACGGTAAAACCTCCACCGGCAAGAAGAAGATTTTCTTGCATCCTTTGAGGCGTAACTGGCGGGAAATCCTCTGTGCGGAGGCGCCAAGGCGTCTTGAGATGACAGACGGGCCCGACCATTTCAAGAGTTGGGCCGATGAGGAGTTTGGAGCACTGGATCTATTTGACCGACGACTCACGGCAAGGTTGCTGGAAATCGCCGAGGACTTTTTCGCTCAGCCCGGGGCATTGATTCCGCAGGCCTGTAACGGCTCCACTGCCAAGGCCAAGGGGGCATATCGTTTCTTCGACAACCGACAGATTGATATGCAAGTCATTCTCAAGCCTCACGTGGAAGCTTCGGCCCGACGGATCAAAGAGCATGAGGTCGTGTTGGCGGTGCAGGACACCACAACGTTGAACTACACATCGCACCCGAACACGCAAGGCATCGGCCCGATCGGCACGAAGAAGCAGAAGGGTAAGGGACTGCTGTTACACGATACCATGGCATTCACGCCGGAAGGCACGCCTCTTGGGCTCACGGTTTGGATGTGCAATGCTGGGCTCGCGACCCTGCTGAGGCCGGTAAGAAATATCGACGCAAGGAATTACCAATAGAGGAAAAGGAAAGCGTCAAATGGCTCAAGAGCTACCGTGCCGTGGCAGAGGTCCAAGCCCTTTGCCCTGATACGAAGCTGGTGAGCGTGGGAGATCGGGAGTCGGACATCTACGAGCTCTTCTATGAGGCGCAGATTGATGAGGCAGGACCGGATCTGCTGGTCAGGGCGGAGAAGACCAGGAACAGACAGGTCGAGCAGGAACATCTTTGGACCAGGATGGGTAACTTGCCCGTAGCCGGCGGCCTGGTAATCCAGGTACCTCGGAGGGAATCCCGTGCTGCTCGCCGCGCTCGGCTGGAGGTGCGTTATGCTCCTGTGGAGCTTCAAGCGCCCAAGGGAAAGAAGCTTCCTTCGGTGAAGGTTTGGGCGGTTTACGCTCGGGAGATAGGAGTTCCTAGTGATGCGGAGCCGGTTGAGTGGATGCTTCTGACCACGGTAGAAGTAACTTCCTTTGAACACGCCCTCAAGATATTGCGTTGGTACGAAATCCGCTGGAACATTGAGATTTACCATCGCATTCTGAAAAGCGGATGTCGTATTGAGGATCGAAGGCTCAACACTGCCGACCGCCTCGAGGCATGTTTAGCCATAGATATGGTTGTGGGTTGGCGGGTATTTCGTCTGGTAATGCAAGGGCGTGAAACGCCCAATCTCCCCTGCGACGTCATTCTGAGCGAGGACGAATGGAAGGTATTGTGGGCCGTTGACAAGCAACGGCCGCATCCGGAGGAGGTGCCTTGCTTGATCTGGGCGGTTATCGCCATAGCGACTCTCGGGGGCTTCTTGAACCGAAAAGGGGACGGAGATCCCGGCCCCACAACCGTTTGGCGCGGTCTGGAGCGACTCTTGGACATGGTTCTGTTCTATAAGATCGGAATGCCTGCATTCGTTCAGAGAGAGTGACCATAATGACGGCGTCACGTACGGGGCAGAGTCAGCTTTACTAATAGGGGGGGCCGGCTCTTACCCCCCTTTGGCAAAGGGGGGCAGGGGGGATTTTGCTTGGAATCCTTAACGTCCCGGAGGGACAGCCGGGGTGGCTTGTTTGAAGGCACATTGGTGCAACGGGGGAGAGCGTGAATACATCGACCCGGATAAGAACCCTTTGGCCCTTCATACTCAGCGGTCTCCTTGTCTGCGCGCTGAGTTGCTTCATGAGCGCGCAGGCCCGGGGGGATCAGAATGACGGAGAATGGAACTACTACACGGCTACCGAGGTCTACGAGTATCAAGAGCAGCAGGTCGTCGGTAACGGTACTTCGAGCATAACCTACCAGGATACGGTCGCGGTGGGGGCGCTACCTCACGTGTTCGAGTACGAAGACCTCTCGATCACCGGGTACCAGGAAAGGACCGCGGAGTACGCCCGGTACACGTTGGCGGATTCGTATACACTGAAGGTTCTCTACGATTGGACGAGGAAGATTGTAGGCTATGTGGACGCGGTGGTGTTCACGTACTGGGATCAGGTCCTCGTTGCAGAGGAACGTGAGTTCTCCTATTGGGACTGGACTCCGGCAGGCACCACCACGCACTACGCGGTCGTGACCGAACAGAATCAGACGTTCGATCCCGCGTCGTTCACCTATTTGACGTGGGAGCAGGGCGCGGACGGTGTATGGCAGCAGGTCGAGAAACAGCAAAGCTATCAGATCGAACAGTGGTACACGTCCGAGACGGAATTGCCCTATACCGTGCAGGAGTGGGAAAAGACCTTGAAAAAGGTCACGTACACCGTTCATCATACCGAATGGGTGAAGAAGGAGGTCATGGGGTCGTACCCGGTGTTTGAGCGGTACAAGATCTATTACGGGCAAACCAAGTACGTGTACGAGACGGAGTATGTGCCGGTCGATTACACTACTACGCTGATCGGCAAGGTCCTGAAAACCGTGGATTACTCCACCACGATCCTGGGGACCGAAGCAAAGGAACTCAACTACGACACCCCGCTGATCGGCACGGTGACCAACCGGATTGAGTATGATGTTACGGAACGCAGTCAGTGTGAAGACTGTGACCCCGCTGTTCTCGAAGAGGTGCTCAACCTGATTGGTCAGGTAGAGTCGCTCGGCCTGAATTCATTGTTCGGCGGAACGAATCCGTCCGGTTTGGGCGGGTGGGGTCCGAACTTGGGAAGCGGGTCCCAGGAGGTGCCCTGGGGTTCGAGCGATCCTGTGGTTTCCGGCTCAAGTGATTCGCCGGCGACCGTGGTGGCTGAATATTTGGAGGCCTCGCGCGGTTCGTCTTCAGCCGAGAGTTGGACGGGAACAGGGGGCACCACCGCACCGGTCCTTACCGAGGGGACGTACTCCTCGGATGCGGTTTCATCCGAAAGCGCGTACACCACTGCGGCAGGGCTTGGATCGGTTGCGGCAACTACCTTCTCCTCCGGCGGCGGCACGACGTACGGGACTGAATCCGTGGCCGGAACCGGGTCGTCGGGGAGCGGGTCTTCTTCGGACGGGAGCGCGTCCTCCCAAGACGCAGCAGTCCCGCAGGCAACCAGCACCAATGTCGACGGTTGGCACCCCGACCCGAATTTCAAGGGATGGAGTCGGAACGACCTCGCGTTCATTTCGGTCGTTTTTGCCCCTCTTCTGGCCTACTTCGGCCTCGGGGCTGCCTTTGCGGCCGCGCGGCAGGCGATTGGGAGCGCTTTGAGTGCACTGTGGGCGGCATATGGATCGCTTGTCGCCGGACTCGTGACGGGCGGTTGGAGATGGTTGGAAAAGCTGGCATTAGGTTCGTATGGGGCATTCGGGCGAGCTTTGGGGCTGCTGAGAGGTCTGCTGGTCAATGCTTGGCGAGCTTGGTCCGCATTCATCGAGAAGCTGGTTGCAGGGCTTTGGCGATTGTTGGAAAAGCTGGAAAGCCTCTACACCGCGCTGGAAGGCCTCTACGCCAAAGTCGCAAAGTGTTGGCCGTGGTTGCTTGCCCGTCTCGATCCGTTGATGAGCGCGCTCAAGAAACTCATGGAAGCAATGGAATCTCTGATCAACAGGTTGGCGAATTTGGCCGAGGCACTATGGGCCGCGGCCATCGCAGCCGCGTACGGATTTCACATGAGTATCTGGGGCAAACTGCAGAGACAGTTCAGTCAAATGGGGATTTTGGCTACGGTAGTTAACCGAGTTGTCTTGGGTGTTGTGGAGTTTGCAGAGGAGTGCCTAGAGGCGATGAGAAATGCAGGGGCATGGTTGGAACGCCTCCTCCGGCCCCGAGAAGCACGCAAAAGATGACGGTTTCATTGGACGTTTGAGCCTCTTGGGAAATAAGGATCAACTGGAGTCCCGATGTGTGGTGACTTTGTGGTCACGGGGAAGATGCAGAAGCAATGAGGGACAAAAAGTGTGCTTGGGGTACCGCATCGACGGACTCCAGAGGATTACTCTCGGGTTCGATTTGCCGCAGCATCCCGAGCGTGCTTCAATCTTTTGTTGCTGTTGATCCGGCAGGTTGCGATCTTTCGGTTGTCGCGGCACACAAGGGCTGGTCGGTATTTCTGGGAGTTGAGTTTTGAGGGTGTTATTCCTTGCGGCAGGTCTTATCAGCATTGTCGTTGGTGCTGGTTCTGTGATGTTCTGCCTGGCCTGTTTTTACGCAGCAAGTCAGCAGCCTATGCCGGAAGGTATTTCCTTCCGGTTCCTGGTGCTTCTTTTTGTCCTTTTCGGTATCTTGCCACTCACAGCGGGGATCGTGCTCTGCTGGGCGTCCTTCAAAAGTCTGACGGTCAAACACCTCTCTGCGAGCAATCGAGCTGTCCCGCCGACCGAGAGTCAAATCGCGGTGTTTGCTCGCCGTGCCTTATGGACACGGGTGATCATATTCGTAGTCGGTATGGTCGCGACATGGATAGGACTAATCGTCTTGCTTGGAATACTGGGGCTGAACAAGGATTTTGCACCGGGAGAATCGGCTTGCGCAAGGGTTATCGACACGTTGTTGGTTGGATTTCTTCCCGTACTTTGGGGACCGGCACTTTGTTGGTATTCGGTGAAATGGACCGGCGGTGTGGCTCGACCCGGAGTACCGAACTGGCTTTGCCTACCTGAAAGCGGCTTGTTTCGTTTCTTCTATGGAGCAGTGTTCGTCTATGCGGGTCCATACGTGACGGGCCTCATACTGTGCGATGCGAATTGGAGCATTTCAGGACCCCTCTCGGCCCTGCCGCCGGTGATAACGGTCGTGTTTTTCTGCATTATGCCCTTCTGGTGGGGCATCCAGGATTGCAGACGCGGTCTCAAGGGACAAGCGAGCCCTTATCAGCAGGCATATGAGCGTGAGGTTCTGCGCACTTCAAACGCCCGATCCGTTTGGCAGTTTGTCATTTTTTTTGTTCTGTCTGCGGGATTATACGCGGTTTACTGGTTCTACCGGAATTGGAAGGAGCTCGCGGCATTCTCGGAACTGAAGATACGTCCTGCACTGCGCACCCTTGGGTTGCTCGTTCCCATTTACAACTTCGTGGTGATTTATCGTCAGTTGGCCTACGTTCGAAAGATTGCGGATGCTGAACGCGTCGAGGAACGATATTCACCCTTTTGGCTCACGGCGGGGGCCGTTCTGACGTACGGGGGATCGTTGTATCTCCTGTTCTTTGCCGACCGAATCCCGGGACTGCTCAAGCTATCGATGTTCATGGTTCTGATCGTACTGATGTCTTTGCTCATCGCCACGGTTCAGCGAACTCTCAACGCGTTTTGGACAAAGGTGCAGCCCGGCCTCCCCATGCGTTCCCGCTACTCGGAATTCGAAGTGAATCTGCCGGCAATCGGTATCTGGATTGCTATCTTCATCCTCTACGAATACTGGGATGTACTCGGGCTGCCGAGTCTGTCCGGGCCCTGACCGCAATTCCTCCAAGAACATGGGGTCGGGTCTTTCATCGTGAATCCGTTCATGATTGCCTTCAAGATGATCCGGTGCGATGCCCCTGTAGTGAGCAGGATGGTTCAGCGGGAAAAAGAGGACTCAAGAAACAAGACCTGACCCTGTTTGCGGCAACTTGACGATGCTTGGCGTGACCAAGCCCCATATGGTCCCGGCCATTGCCCGTAAGCGTCAAATGATTGTACTGTAAGTTCTCCTCTGTTATCAACCGGGTGTCACATTCCTGCGCCCACGGTATAGTGCCTCCCGTTTCCCCAAGGATCGCGGGATTGTTGACAGTGCTAGACCACGCGAGACTAGGTTGTTCAGCGAGAATCCGAGAATGGGTGACATCGACAAGGTCAACAGCATTCAGGAGTCAGAGAAACCGGATGAATCCAAGGAATTATCCGGTCGAGAGGTCGTCTTTATTCGATGCGGGATGCTGATGTACGCGTTGGCTTTCTTCGCTCTGGGACTCTGCGTCTCGTATCCGCTCCTATTTGGACGCCCCAGCGCTGCGCCCCGGATCGATTTGCTCGTCGACGTGGCAATTCTTGTTGAAATTCTTGTTTGGCTAGTTGTCTTCCCGTTTCTTACTGGAACGATCTTGTGCTGGTATGGTCTCAAATGGCCGCTGATACCCATTAAACGGAAATCAGAGACGACTTCCATTCCCCCGAGCAGTTACATTGCTCCGCCGTGGCTTCACATCAATCCGTACGCCATCATCAGCTTCGTCCTCGGTGTCGTTTACATCTGGTTTGGGTTTGGATTACTCGTCTCTGTCTTCCTCTACTTCATGTATCCCAGTCTCGCGTCCATGCCAAGGAACGCTGTATCTTTCGTTGTGGTTGTCACCCTTCTAATTGTGGCCGGAGTCCGCCGTTGCATCCTTGCCGTCAAGAAAGGCCGATTGCCGATCGGATGGGAGGATACCGTGACGTATTCGAACTATCTGCCCATTTGGCGGATGGTGGTAATGAGTCTCATTACGAGCGGTATCTATCACCTTCAGTGGTTTGCAGACGTTTTAGAGCAGCTGAAGAAGACTCTGCATGTGAAACTGCGGCCGGGCTGGCAGTCATTGGGCCTGATCTTCCCTGTCTGCAACTCCATTCTCGCCTACCAACAATTCAAGCTCATTGACAGGGTGGCTCAAAGAGCCGGTGTCGGAATGAGGTTTTCACCGCTTGTGCTGACCGCTTGGTACACCCTGGTATACGTCGGCGTAATCTACGTTCTGGTCTTCCAATGGCATAGTGCGGCGTGGGTCATTTGGGCAAGCCTAGTGGCACTGGTGTTCGCCGGGACGTGTTTGCTCGCTGTTGTTCAAAACACCCTCAACGCCATTTGGCTCAAGGAACATCTGGGCCTGCCAGTGAGAGACAGCTTCTCCAAGGACCAATGGTCGGTCGTGGTCTGCGGTTGGCTGATGTGGGGCGCTCTGGTGAAGTACCTGGCCGCATACTGGCCCGGATAGGGCTCCATAGCGAATGCCGCCACTGCAGGCCGGCAAACAAATCAGAACAAATCAGGGGTCAGGTCTTTTATCTTGAATCCATTCACAAATCAGGGGTCACAAATCAGGGGTCAGGTCTTTTATCTTGAATCCATTCACAAATCAGGGGTCACAAATCAGGGGTCAGGTCTTTTATCTTGAATCCATTCATGATTACATTCATGACGATCCGGTTGGAGCACCGTGTTGTGAGCGGGATGGTTCAGCGGGAAAAGGAAGACTCAAGAAACAAGACCTGACCCTAGGCTGTAGCTGGGATCAGGTCCTCATCGCGGAGGAACGTGAGTTCTCCTATTGGGACTGGACGCCGGCAGGAACAACCACGCACGACGCGCTCGTGACCGAGCAGAATCAGACGTTCGATCTTGCGTCGTTCACCTATTTGACGTGGGAGCAAGGCGCGGACGGAGAATGGCAGCAGGTCGAGAAAGAGCAAAGCTATCAGATCGAACAGTGGTACACGTCCGAGACGGAATTGCCCTACACCGTGCAGGAGTGGGAAAAGACCTTGAAAAAGGTCACGTACGAGGTTCATCATACTGAATGGGTGAAGAAGGAGGTCATGGGGACGTACCCGGTGTTTGAGCGGTACAAGATCTACTATGGCCAAACCAAGTACGTGTACGAGACGGAGTATGTGCCGGTCGATTACACGACCGCGCTGATAGGCAAGGTCCTGAAAACCGTTGATTACTCGACCACGATCCTGGGGACCGAAGCAAAGGAACTCAACTACGATACCCCGCTGATCGGCACGGTGACCAACCGGATTGAGTACGATGTTACGGAACGCAGTGAATGTGAGGACTGCGACCCGGAAGTGTACCGAATCGTGGAAGACATGCTGCGTGATCGTGTTGACAACATTATCGGTCAGATGGAGGCCGTTTTTGACACCTCGGCAGCATCGTCGCGTTTCGAGGAACTGTTGCTGGGCCTGAATCCCTGGTCGTCTTCTGAACCTACATACGGAGGCTCTGGACCACACTCCAATGGGCGGAGTACAGGGTCGGAAAACCTGTGGCAAGAAAAGTGGTACACCACGGAAGGCAGCATAGACCCAATTGCCTTTTCGCCGGAATCGTCCCCAATTTACCTGATCACAGGCCTGGGCGGCTCCACGGAGAACGACTGGACCAGTCAGACAAATGAGTACGGAACGCGGGATGTCTCTGGAAGTGGCACACCTGAGCGAGGGAACGTACAGCGGGGTACCAATGCTTCAGGAGGGTCTACGGGGAGCAGCCGTTCCGGAAGCGGTTCGGGGAAGGCCACTGGATGGGTTGATTGGATAAGCAATCACCTATTTCAGATACTCTTTGGTGCACTGATAGCTATCGTCGTTGGCATAATAATCGCGAGATATGGATCCTTTATTCTTGCAATAATTGCTAGACTGCTTGTCTACGGTACGATTATATGGGTCCTCTGGAAGCTTTCGGAATTGCTTGAAGAGGCAGCCCGCTACCTGGAAGAACTGGCGGAAGAATACGGGTACTGTCAAGAACTGGCAAAGGCATTGAGAAGGAAAGCCGAATTCTTTCGCCAGTTCATGAAGACTTGTATGGACGGCTATACGCTTGGTGCTGAGATATTCATCGAGGCTCTGAAAGGGTTCCTTCAATGGCTGCGAGACATGTTTGAGCCGGCGTCTAAATGATGGAACCGGACCATTCCAGAAGCGTTGCATGGAACGCAAAGATTCCTGATAGCTGCGTGCCTGCTGCATACGTCTCCCTCATGGAAACAAGTATCAGTAAGCATCTCGTGGCCGTCTGTGGACTCACAGGAACTGCTTGGGGCGGCATGCCGCAGCACCGTTTTGGGTGCAATGCGAGGGGCGCGCCGTAGCTTTCGTTGGAAGCCCAATGCTGACTTAATGTAGAATCCACAGAGGATGTCCCAATATTGGGATCGTGCAGACGATGCCCGATTGTCGAATGTCTTGATGGGAAACCCGTTTACTCACTATTCGGAACGGGAAAATCCAGTCCAGCAAACCATGTAGTGGCGCAACGCAGGGAGGTGCGTTTTGGTAATACGTCTTGTGGGCGGAATCTTGGCCGTCTTACTTGCTCTTGTCGTATACTCCTGGGCCCTTCTCGCAGTGCTGCATGTGACCGGCACCCCTTTTGAGTGCGCAATCCTTTTGGCTCCGTTATTCTATGTGGTTTTGCTCGCCGGCGGCATCTTGCTCATACGTTCCGCGCAGACCGATACCGCCTTTGCCGGACAGCCAAGGCAAGGAGAGAAAGAGGTCCCTTGTCACGCGATGCCGGCGAGACAACGATGGATGCCGACGGCACAGAGGGCATGTGGGTTCGTGGTCGGATTCATTCTGGTCTATGCAGGGCAATTCCTGATCATGCTTGCGATTCCTCATCTGATTTCCGTCCTATCTGTTCCTAGCGTAGATTTCATTGAGATATCAAAGGCATTCACTCTGGGTGTTTTTGCCGGCTTCATCTTCATGGCCATCGGAACACTGCTCTGCGGCTACTCCATATGCCGTCCGGGCACCACTGCTGAATCAATGAACGCTCTGCCGGCCGATTTGTGTTCCGGCACAATCGTTCGGCGTTTGTCGCGGTTACGGCCACGGAAATTCTTGTGGTTCGTCTTCGGACTCGTGTCCTACTGGACCGGTCTCACTGTATCTTCCCTGGTCCTTTGGGGCGGTGAAAGTTTGGGCGATCTTTCGCTTCCGGTTCAGTTGGCTCTTGTCTTGATCACCACAATGGTCACAGGCACTCGCTTAGTTTGGAAGGCTCTGAAGCCGGATTGTTGAGAGAAGTGAATGAGGGGTCACGTCTTTTATCTTGAATCCGTCAATGATTACTTTCATGACGATCCGGTGCGATGCCCCTGTAGTGAGCAGGCTGGTTCAGCGGAAAAAAGAGGACTCAAGAAACAAGACCTGACCCTGAGTGCTCCGTTGTGTTGTGCGCGGCTACCGTATACGAAGAAACCCTTTTACTGCGGAGCCGTTGCCGGAGCACAAGCGGCTCAGCGAGTACAGCTCCCTCATCGGTTTGCTCTTCTGGATCCTCTTGCTCATTCTCGTGTATGTACTTCTCTGAGACTCTCGCAACAGGTATGCGGCACATGAGGAGGAGTTTCGTCATCGTTTGGCAAGCTCCGCCGTCCCGAGCCTGCCCTTATCACAGGAGACCCACATGAAACGCTGGTCTAACCTTCACCAACAACGTTCCGGATCTCTGGTCATGCCCATCCTTCTGTCACTGGTGCTCATCCTCTTGCCGGCGGCTATGGGCCATGTTGCGGTTGCAGAAAAGCAGATCCGGGGAGAGGTAGCCGCGCCCAGTGCCGACAGGAAAGCCGTAGAATGCCTGAGACCCGGCCTGGAAGCACTCAAGGACGAAGACTTCGATGAGGCTGCGAAAGCTCTCCAGAACTGCGTCGAGAAGCACCCGAAATCCGGGCTTGCCCGATTTTGGCTGGGAAAGACGTACTTCTATCAGGGAAAGCATGCCAAGGCTGCAGGCGAGTTGAAGGAGGCGGTACGGTTGGAGCCCAACAATTATCGACCGCTCTACATGCTCGCCAGAGTGTATGCGCAGGATGAAACGAAGCTTTCGTTGGCTCAGGAAATACTGGAAAAGGTTACGGCACGGAATCCTCAATTCAATGAGGCGCGGCTTGCCCTGGCACACACCTTCGTAAAGCAGGGAGACATCAAGAAGGCGTTCATCCACTTCAACTTGATCTTTCGAAAGGAGCGGGACTTCGCCCGGTACCATACCGAACTCGGCCGTCTCCTCGCCGCGCTCGGGCAGAACAGGCACGCAAAGGAGCAGTTTGAGCGGGCACTGGTGCTCTTCCCAGACTATGACAGGGCCAAGAAACACCTCGAGGAACTCCGGAACAAGCCCGAGGCAACGGGTTCCAAGCCTGCCGGTCTTCAGTAGCGACCCGGCGTCTCTGCCGGGCGCGAAAAGATTACCGGCACGGAGGCCGGTGCTACCAAGACAGGGACGGTTTCCGTAAATACGTCACCGTACTACCGGCGTGGACTACTAGTAAAGCCCCGACGAAAAAGGCGAAGCGGTCCTGTCCGGTGTCGGCTTTGCGGCTTGAGGCTTGGAAGGTTCAGGTTTGTCGGGGGTCCGTTCCGTGACGGACGGGCCCAAGGAATCGAGACCTTCAAAGGTGGGGGCTTCGTACGGTTGTTCTTCCACGACAGGGGGAAGAACTTCTTGTTTGGGGGTAGGCGGAGAAGCCGCCTCCCGCGGTTTGGGCGGGGGAGGGGGGGTGGCTTGCGGTTGGGATGCCGAGTCGTCTTTTTGCGTCACCACGGCCGTGCTCATGATTTTGTCAACATTGGATTGCGTCTCTTCGTCCTCCACCGGAGGGAGGCTCTCAAGTTCCTTCACTCTTGAAGCAAGCTCTACCGTGCGATCCTTGAGACCTTGGAGGTCCCGGACGGAGGTCTTCAGGTCAACTCGAAGTTGCACGGCTTCTTTTCGAAATTCCTCTCCCTCAACACGGTACTGTTCCGCTTGCTGTGCGGAGCGCTCAGCGGACTCCCGTGCCTTCTGGAGCTTCGCTTGGAGCTGCTGGGTCTGGTCCCGAAACTTGGCGAGATCGTCCCGCATCTTCTTGGCTTCACCCTTTAGCCGCTTGGCTTCCGAGCTCCACGCAAGGGAATCCCGGCGGACGCGATCCGTCTCGGTCTTGAGTTCCGACAGAGTTTCTCGCTGGTTCGCGGCTTCTTGGCGGGAAGCCTGCAACTGCTTGTTTGTCTCCGACAACGCCTTGGTCAGACGCACCACTTCCTCTTGAGCGTTTTCCTTGAGTCTGGTGGCATCGGAAACCGCATTCTTGAACGTGTTCAGGAGTTCCGCCTTGTCGGCCAGGTCCTCCTTGAACCTCTCAAGAGCCGTGGACCGCTCCTTCAAATCCTTGGCCAACTTTTCCATCTTGGCGCTCAACTGATTCGTACGCACGTCATTTTGAGCCTGAAGTTCAGTGATCTTGTTCGTCAGATCTTTGACTTCCACATCCTTTTGTCGTGCGCGTTGCCTGATGGTATTGAGATCGCGTTCTTTCCGGTCGAGGTCTTTAGTCAACTCGTCCAGCCGGGCGCTCAATTGTTCGGCCTTGTGTTCCGCTATTGCCTTGGCTCCCATCAATTGGATTCGACTCGGGTCCTTCGTACCCTTTCCCGACAATGCCCTTGAGCGGTCCGGCTTCTTGGCGGAGGTTTGTGCGATGAGTTTCTCCAATTGGCCGTCCTTTTGAGCCAGCTTCTCCATGAGTGTTTGGACGCGACCGATAAGCTCCGTGTTCTGCTCTCGTTGACGCGCGAGGTCCTGCCGCACGTCCGCGAGTTGGGATTCCAATCCTGATATGAGTCTCTTTGCCGGATCTTCTACACGCTTGGGTTTGTCGACGGGGGCGCTTCCGCATCCCTGGAAAAGCACCAACAGACTTACAAGGACGACCCTGCCGTACGGTAAGGAGCGCATGTTCCTGTCACCTCTCCGGGACGCTGAAGATAAGGGCATATACAGAGGCCCTTTGCACGAATCGGCTGCCCTGATTATAACGGCTCTTTCGATATATTGTCAAGGAAAACCAATGAATATGACCACATAATTCGATGGTTTGTCTGTTTTTCATTTCAGTATGCCGGGAATTAAAGGTTTTTTATCATGTTAGCCGCCCCCGGGAACTTTCCCTTTGTGGGGAGAGCATGGAAGATGTAAACTCCGCGTCGGCAATAGTCCACATAAGGTAACCACCCGGCGGTTGGCTCACAGAGGCGGTTAGAACCGCAACCGAATGGCGATTGCCGGCATCGGCGTCATGCACGACCTTGAGATTCGCAAGTACCGCCGTACTACGCAGGGAATCCGCACGTTGCTCCTGGTTCCCAGACGCCGAGTGGAACCAAACCGCAATGCAGGAGCTACTTTTCGGAGAAATCTTCGCAGTACGACAAGAAAATGAGGATTAGTAGTACAGGAGTAAAGGGAATGACCCCGCAAGAAGCGTATGAACGGCTTTCGGGAAGGAGTAGGGATACGTCGTATCTCGATTCCACGATCAAGGTTTTGGACTGGGATCAGAGCACGCATATCCCGCGCAAGGGACATGGGCACCGAGCCAATCAGTTGAGTGCTCTTGCGAGAATGAAGCACGGGATGATTACGGACCCGCTTATCGGGGAGTGGCTGGATCTGGTCGAGGGTTCGGAACTCACCGGGGATCCCTTGTCGCCCGAAGCGGTTAATGTTCGTGAATGGAGGAGGTTGCATGATCGAGCCGTGAAGATCCCGGAAAGCCTCGCTGTGATGCTGGCCGCAGCGAGAGCGGAGTCACAGCCGGTTTGGGAGGAGGCGCGGCGAAGGAACGATTGGAGCATGTTCAAACCTTATCTTGCGAACATGGTATTCCTCAAGAGAGAACAGGCTGAAGCGCTCGGGTACGAGCACGAGCCGTATGATGCGCTGCTGGACTATTACGAACACGGGGAGACCGCTCGGCATCTTGAAACGGTTTTTGAGACCCTTCGCACTGCGCTTACGGATCTTCTGAAGAGGATCCGGGAGAGTCCGAGACGCGTGGATGCCTCGATTCGTCACAGACACTTCCCTATTACCGATCAAGAAGAATTCGCCGTTGAGGTGGCCGGGAGGCTGGGTTACGATTTCGAAGGCGGGAGGCTGGATGTATCCGTGCATCCCTTCACCCAGGGAGTCGGCCCGGGGGACGTCCGCATCACGACCCGATATCGTGAAGACTCTTTCGGGGACGGCTTCTTCGCTGTCGTCCATGAGGCAGGCCACGCAATGTACCACCAAGGCCTTCCACTGGAACACTGGGGAACGCCCCTATGCATGCCGGTCTCCCTCGGCATCAATGAATCCCAGTCCAGAATGTGGGAAAACTTCGTTGCCGGATCGCTTCCTTTCTGGAAGCACTTCTATCCCCGGGCGCAGGAACGTTTTGCCGCGTTGCGCGACGTAGCGCTCGAGGACTTCTACCTGTCCGTCAACGAGGTAAAGCCAAGTTTCATTCGTGTGGAAGCGGACGAAGTCACGTACAATCTTCACGTGCTGCTTCGTTTCGAGCTGGAGGTGATGCTGATTCGCGGCGATCTGGAAGTCGACGATCTCCCCGAGGCATGGAACGGCAAGATGCGCCGCTATCTTGGCATCACTCCAGCGGAGTACGCTACGGGAGTTTTGCAGGACGTCCACTGGGCGGCCGGATCCATTGGGTACTTCCCCACGTATACGCTGGGGAACATCAACGCGGCTCAGTTCTTCCGGCAGGCCTCCCAAGAGTTGGGAGACATGGATGCCTTGTTGGAGAACGGGGAATTCGGAGTGCTCCTCGGCTGGTTACGGGAAAAGATCCATTCCCAGGGGAGCCGTTACAGGCCTCGGGATTTGATGCGCTCGGTAACCAATGGGGAGATGAATCCGGACTATCTCATTGATTACCTTGAAAAGAAATACGGTGATCTTTACCAGCTTCCTTAGCACCGGCGTCCTCGCCGGTAGCTTTGTTCAACCAGCCAAGGAACACCAAGGGCAGGAATGACCGGCAGGATGCCGGTCCTACTGTCTGAGTGCAACACCGTCTTGAGTAGCACCTGCGTCCCCGCCGGTAGCTTTGTTCAACCAGCCAAGGAACACTAAGGGCAGGAATGACCGGCAGAATGCCGGTCCTACTGTCAGGTTGCAACATCTTCTTGAGTAGCACCGGCGTCCCCGCCGGTAGCTTTGTTCAACCAGCCAAGGAACACCAAGGGCAGGAATGACCTGTCAGGTTGCAACACCCTCGGTAACTATGTTGCGAACATTTCCTGCAATATTACCAGACTATTCTGCAACGCAGGTGCCGGCAGTTTTCCAAGCCTACGCACCAGGCGCTCGCGGTCTACAGTGCGAATTTGGTCAAGGACTATATGGCCGGAGCGGCCTTCAAAGACGCATGCTACGCGGAAAGGATAGGAATGACTGCCGGTCGTGAGAGGCGCTACGATGAAAGTCCGCAAGTGGGCATTCAGTTCATCGGGAGAGACTATGACGCAGGGACGGGTCTTTTGAATCTCTCCCCCACGAGTCGGGTCGAGACTGACCAGGAAGACATCACCGCGGCGGACTGTCTCGGCCATTACCACTCCCATTCTTTCTCATCAAAACGGGTGGAAGTGGGAGAATCGAGCAACGCATCCTCCCCATGCTCACGCATTTCTTCAGCTGCCTCTGCCCATCCTGATCGAGTACTTGTGACACGTTCGAGAATGATGGCGCCGTCTCGAACTTGCAATTCCACTTCATCGCTCAAACCGGCTTGGGCAATTAAGGACTTGGGCAGACGAATACCGCGCGAATTGCCGATACGAATCAAACGCGTTCTCATAAGACAATCCCTCCAACCGGAATGTAATTACATTATAGATCCATTTCAGGAGTCCGGTCAAGGCCGGGGACCCGCCTCCCCGGTACACTGTGGCATGAATACGGTGACCGGCGTCCTCGCCGGTAGCTTTCTTCAACCAGGCACGGAACACCAAGGGCAGGAATGACCGGCAGAATGCCGGTCCTACTGTCAGGTTGCAACACAGTCTTGAGTAGCACCGGCGTGCCCTCGGGTAATCTTCAGGACTTGAATAAACGACATTCCCTGCAACAACTATGGCAGCTTCTCAACAAAACCCCTCAACTTCTCGAAGTATGCCTCGCCTCCTACCAGATACGTGTCGTTGTGCCCAGCTCCCTTTAGGGGCACGAATTCCTTTGGTTCGGGGGCCGCTTCGTAAAGCTCCAAGCCGTAGCGGTACGGGACGATCTCATCGTGGTCGCCGTGAAAGAACAGGAGGGGATCTTTGACGTTTGGGATCTTGCCCAGGGAATTGAAACGATCCCTCAGAAGCCCGTCCACAAATGGCAAGGGGAAGTGCGTCCGGGCCATGGCCGCCAAATTGGTGAACGTTGACTCGAGTATCACGCCTGAACACCGGTGGGCCGAAGCTACATGCACGGCGGCCACCCCTCCGAGAGAGCGGCCGAAAACGACCAGTTTGAGGTTGTGCCGGCTCGCATGGCCGTGAGCCTCTCGATATGCGGCCTCCATATCGGTGTAGAGCCCGGCTTCGCTTATGAACCCTCCGCTGCGTCCGTACCCTCTGTAATCGAAGATGAATACGCTGATGTTGACGCTATGCAACCGTGAAATATTGTCCAGCCTGTGGGATATGTTGCCGGCGTTTCCATGACAGAACAGCATCAGTCCCTCTGGTGAGTCGGCCGGAATCATCCACCCGTGAAGCCGAACCCCATCGGCGGTCTCAAACCATATGTCCTCATAATTAAGGTTGTAGTCTGAAGGGGAATGCATCATGAACGTGTCGGGATAGAATATCGCGCTCTCGATGAAACGCTCCAAAGCGTCGCCTACCAAATTCATTTCCGATCTCCTCGTGTACTCACTTCCACTTACGACCTAACCCCGTTTCGCCCGTTGTTCAAGTATCTTGGTGTAAGCCTCTTGGAGTTTCTGAAACTCAGCGGTATGTAACTTGATGAGTTCCTCGGGAAGATTCCGTCCCTGGAACGAATCCGGATGCATCTCCTTTGCCTTACGGTGGTATTGTCTCTTCACCTCTCGGTCCGAGTCGCTTTCCGAGCATCCCAGTATGCGGTAGTATTGAGCCGTTTCCTTCGAGGTCTCGTCCCTTGTCAGATCATGATCCGCTGATTGCCTATTTTCCCTCTGCGCTTCGTAACAATTCAAGCACAACCGATTGATGAACACCGTATCCGAACCCGCAGCTCCGCATTTTTCGCAAACGCGCGGCTCGGGTCGGTGTGCCGCCCGTTCCCGGGCTGCGGTTTGTTCCGATTTGGTATGCTCTATGCCGAACCAGTGTTTCTGAACGATCGCCACGGTCCACAACACAACGACAAATATGATGACCGGAACGATGATGCTGAGGATTGTAATCATGCGAGGTTATCGGTCGGCGCTGCCAAAGCACCGAGCGCTTACGCGCATACACGACCGTAGGGGGGGCCGTGCCCGCCGGAAGGTATGCTCGTCGCTGCTCCGAAGGCCGGGTTGGGCGGCCCCACGGAGGTCTGCAGGAGAGAGCATCGGTCACCTCTACCGAGACCGGGCAGAGCCCGGAAGGCAGACATTCCCAGGCAGGAGCTGGGAACAAGAACGGGCCTAAGCCGGGAAGACGGAACCCAATATGCAACCGTGTATTTAGCTTGGTGTCTTCGGGTCTTCCGGCGGTTCATTCCCTTTTGTAGCGGTGATCGGTTGCTCGCTTGCTTTTGAACTCTTGGGCTTGTAAATCTTGCGGCACTTCTCGCACTTGAAGCCGGTATCACCGTCTTTGGTGGTTACCGGTTGAAGCTCCGAGCCGCAGACCTTGCACGAGGGGAGAGGGCGCTTGACGGCTTGCCGTTTGTCCGGCCGAAGCACTTTTGCCCGGGTCCGCGCATCGAAGATGTCGTGAGTAGCCCGGACAAGTTCCTTCAACTCTTTGGCAATGGTCTCCACCTCCGCGTCGTTCACCTCGTCCACGTCACCGCACGTGCAATCGGCAAGTACTTTGACAATCTCCAACCAGCCGGAATCGTGCTCGTCGACCCGATAACGGTCTTGACTTACGATTGGCAGGTTCTTCAACCGATCCACGGCACCGCGATCGACCCCAAAATCATCCAACCTTGCCGTGTTGCATTTCAGGCCGACAGATACCGTATTCCTGTTCGCCGCGTCAAAGCTCACTTCATAGTAGACCCTACCTTGGCCCCAGACTTTTTTTGCTGCGGTATCCGTATACCAGAGTCCGAACCAGGGCCTAGGGGATGGCCAATTCCGGATGGATTCAACTGAACCGTCCGGAGCAAGATCGGGAAGAAGTTTGTTCAATCGCCTTTTCACTCGCGTGCAGAATTCAGTCAGGGCGCTCCGCTCCGACTCTTCGTAGGAAGGTTCCGGGGCCATGGTCGATGTAAGAGCGATCAGATCTATTGCCCGTTTGAGCAGCGAAATGTCTTCACGGCCGAGTTTTCCGTAGGGATCGCCGGCGTGCACGAGATCGGAGAACAGATCCATGAATGCGATCAAGCGATTGAGTCGGCCCGTGTTCAAAGCCCCGCCGAGCAGTCCATACTCCTTGTCCAGGTCGCCTATCCGTCCATCATCTCTGAGTCGCTCGTCAATGAGGTTCGTTAACTCTCCGTCATCATTTCTCTTACTCAACAGAAGCCTGAATACGGGGCCGAATTCGGTGTCCAGACACCCGAGCGCCAGAAGCAACTTCTGATTCCGATACCGCGGCAGAGGTTCACCGTCGCTCGCGAAACAGAACTCCGGGTTCATAGCAGCTGCGAAGACGAGTCTGTCCTCAATGCGCTTTATTCTGCGGGGGTTCACGCCCACCGAATACCGGAACAGAGGGAGGACGGAATCCAAGGTGCGTTCCGAGTAGTCAAAACCGGTCGACCTCAACAGGTCGCTTACGAATTCTTCGAGCCGGTCGGCAGAGGAGGGAAGACTGACGGTAAGTTGGAAGACTCTATCGAAATACGATTGGGGAGTGTCCGCGGTACTTACGGATGAAGGGGTCGCACGAATCCCTCGTTCAATGCCGGCCGGACCGCAGGCAACAACGAAGACGCTACGCTCGATCATCAGGAACGTGACGATCGTTTCCAGCAGATCCAACCCCAAAGAGGGATCGATGCGGTCCATGTCGTCCACGAAAACAACGATCCGCTTCTTGTCGGCGGATTCCAGACCCTGGTGGACAATCTCCCTAAGCTTGAGTTTGAGTCCGGCTATGGTATCGCTCTCACCATTGGCTGCATGGGCCTCCGCACTGTCATCGATCTCAATGGTGGCCGTGCCTCTTGTTTCTGCGAGAAAGCCCGTTTTCCACAGCCTGTTCATGAGAGGCAACGCGTCGTCGATCATCTGCCTGACGATCCAGACTTTGTCATGAGGGACGCTTCTCTCGACTGAATAGAGCACGCGCCTGATGAGAAGGGCAGGTACTTCGTTCCTATCGTTGAATCGGGAATAGTCCCGTGACGGGAACCATGTCTTCACGTACTGGGAGTCGTCCAGATCGTCTGCGATCCGGTGCATGAGTACGGTCTTGCCGGACCCGCTATCACCCTGAATGGAGACGCTCAATGGGGTTTCGCGGTTCATCACGAATCTTGACAGGGCCGCGACGTAGTTGGAAAAAAGGTCTTCCTCACCGGCCGGATCGGATGTTTGTTGGAGGGTGTCCTCCGTCTCTCCACCGCCGACATCCGGCGTTGCACCGACCTCGGAGACCTCCTCGGGGGGCGGGGACTCATCGCCGTGCTCCGGTGCCTCCACAGGTGCCTCCACCGGTTCAAGGGGAGCCTGCTGTGGAACGACAAACTCGGGAGAAGCCGTCCCAACGGCCGGCTCGCTCGGAGTCGACGCCGGTTGTTTTTCATCCGGGGTGATGTCGAAATCGGGATCCTCGTCATCCTCTATGATGATCTCCCTGTCCCCGTCAAGCACTTGAGGTCCCTCAGGGGAGGGATCCCGAGCAGTGACGGGAGTTTCGTCGGGCACGACTTGGTCGGCTTCCTCCCGGTCTGCCGTGACTTCTCCGGTTTGGGGCAGAGCGGGCTCCCTGTCTTCGTCGACGTCAATTTCGCTCTCAGATACTGCACCCATACCGCGATCCTCCGCGGACAATTCGGCCTCAACGTCTTCAAGGCTGACCGGGACCTGAGCCGGTCCTATTGTCTCAAGTTCTTCCGTCGTATCGGAGTCGGACGGGATTTCAGCGGCCGGCGCCTCAAGATTGACGGCGGACGGGATTTCGGCCTTGTCCAGTTTGATCTCGGTTATGTCTTCGATTTCAGCGGTCTCCAACTGGATGTCCGGGAACGATCCGTCATCCGGCTCTTCATCTGCCGACGTATCACCCCGGGATGCGCTCAGAGCCCTGGCTGCTTCAAGATCATCGAGCGATAGTGCGACCGTGGATATTTCATCTTCCGGAATGTCCATCTCAAGTTCGACTATATCGGTCTTTGTCCCGGAAACCGAAGGCGGGTCCAGAGGAGGAAGGTCGTCGAAAGGGCCCGGAGGGGCCTCGCGGTCAAGATCCTCAACCGTCTCAGGGCGCGTGGGCTCAGGCGATGCCTTTTCCTTTTTCACTTCTTCCAGCTCGCTTGGAGTGGTCTCCTGCTCTTCCCCCTTACGCCGAAACAGTTTTCCGAACAGTCCCTTCTTTTCTCCGTCCGCCATGGCCGACCTCCAACTCCACGTGTGCCGCCCGGTCACTGCTCGAAAGCCGGGAAAGAGCGGCTGTTCTTGTTACACTGCAATTGCACGCGACCCATGTGCCGGTTCACTCTTATGCAAACGGACTGCAAAGCCGTACTGCTCACCGGAAGGTCAATTCACTCCGCGCTGACTCTGTCACATGTAAGATTAAGGATACTTCAAGATGACCGTGAAACGCAATGTTTCTCTATGCATCCGTCAAGCGAGACCGCCGCGTAGGCAAGGAATGAGCATCCATGGCTTGGGGCCGGCAACAAGCCACAACGAACCATGAAAGCCTTCGGCACTGTCGGCCACTCCGGGGCTTCGCTTCGGAGATGGGGAGATTTGCAGGTCAAATGTCTTGTGATTTCTCTGTACTACTAATCCTCATGTTCTTGTCGTACCGCGAAGATTTCTTCGGGGATTGGCTCCTGGATTTCGGTTTAGTTACACGCGGCGCCTGGGAACCAGGAGCTACGTTCAGATCCCCTGCGTAGCACGATGGTGCTTGCGAACCCCAAGCTCGTGCGTGACGTCGGTGCCTGCAATCGCCATTTGGTTGCGGTTCTAACCGCTCTGTACTACTAATCCTCATGTTCTTGTCGTACCGCGAAGATTTCTTCGGGGATTGGCTCCTGGATTTCGGTTTAGTTACACGCGGCGCCTGGGAACCAGGAGCTACGTTCAGATCCCTTGCGTAGTACGATGGTGCTTGCGAACCCCAAACTTGAGCATGACGTCGGTGCCTGCAATCGCCATTTGGTTGCGGTTCTAACCGCTCTGTGTCTTGGTGACTTCGTGGTCTGATTTTCCGGGTTGGAGTGCAATGAAACGCCGGGTAGCGCTGAACCATCAACTACCACATGGGGCGAGGACGACGTACGGGACCCCGGGTTGGGACTCGCCCGGGGCTTATCTTCTCGCCCGGGTGGCGGACGATCTTCTCCATCAACTCGTTGATGCGCCTACGCCACCTGGGATCCGTCTCCACGGCCAGTGCCTGTTCAAAGTAACCGACCGCCTGGAGGGGCCTATTCGCCAACATGCACGCGATTCCCATGTTGCCGAGAGCCTCCCGGTTCTTCGGGTCGAGTCTGAGGACCCAATAGTAGTCTTTTATGGCGTTCTCGTACTTCTCCATGCCCGCGTGAGCCAGTCCCCTCCCCAGGTACGCGGGTACCGATGACGGAGCAAGCTGAATCGCGATCGTGTAGTCGTCCACCGCCTCCCGATGCATGGAATTGAAATTCTTGGCATCACCCCGGCGAATGTAACCGGTCGGGTCGGAGGGTCTTTTTTGGATGTACCGGCTGAGATCCTCAATGGCTTTGTCCGGCCTGCCCATTCTATCATAGGCGCTGCCCCGCAGGAGATAAGCTTCCGCGGAGCCCGGTCTCTTCTTGAGGGCCAGCGATAATGACCGTACGGCTCCCGCGTAGAGTCCCTTGCTCATGAGCTTCCTGCCGCGGGCAAGGTAGTGATTAGCGTCCTTGGTTCCTAATGCAGCGACGCGGGACCTCGACACCTGGGCTTCGAGCGGACCCCCAAATCCCATTGTGAGAAGCACTGCGAGAAACACCACGAGCGAGACGGGATACTGTGTCACGAGCCGCATCATTCCACTTCAGAAACCACAATTTATTTTACAATACAATCGGAAGCTTACATGAATAAGCTCAATTTGTCAACAAGGCTCGCTCAAATGATCGTTATTCATGAACTCCGTGTCGGGCCGTGATGCGCTTGAGCATTTCCAGCATTCCCATCACCAACAGATATATGGATTCAGCTCCGAGATTGTCTTCCGCGGAACGGTCGAACAGCAGCGTAAGCCTTGCGTCGAACCGGTCTTCCGCTTTCCAGTAAGCGATGAGAATCGGTACCTTGGGAAGCGGGAACAGTACCGTCGCATAGTCCGCAGTTGCAAAAGCTTCACCCGCCGTAGCTTCAGGGGGCCCGGACCCGAACAGGTCCATAACGTCGAAGAACAGATCCGGGTCTTTCTCTGCGATATCCTGCATCCCCTTTTCACAGCGATGGGAATAGAATCGCCGCCAGTCCTCGGAATTCTTCAACTCACCGAACGTGACCCATGTGCCTGTTATATCCCGGCCGGCAGAGCGAACCGTGTAGTTGAGGATGGGAGAATGGATCCAAGGATTGATGTGGCAATCCGAATGCAAATTGCCGTCCTTGTCCAACTCGAAGATCTTGCCGAGGCAGCGTACCACGAGGCGGCCGTCCGAGACCGACGCGCCCAGTCGGAGGGCTGCTTCCTGGAAGTCGACCTTCTCAATTTCCGCCTTCATCATCTCCATGAGTTCATCGCGCTGCGCCTCGGCCGACCTTGCTTGTTGGCCGATCTGACCGCCCATGAGGCTGATCGCCTCGGGATCGATGTAAGGGCATTGCGAAAATTCCACGTTGCCTTGCAGAATCATTGCCGCGAAGGCCAGACATGTCGGCAAGCCGCATTCACGACAGTTGTTTTTCGGCAGGCGTCTCAAGATGTCCATTGCAGTCGGTTGTTGCATTGGCGCATCCTCCAATCTGGTGGTGTCCGAAATTCCGGTGTGTCTGCCGTTCCAAGGCAAATCCCCCCCAGCTTCCTTTGGCAAAGGCGGATTAAGGGGGATTTCTCTTTTCAAAGCCTGGGAACTAGACTCGAAATATCGGTCATTTTTTTCTGACACTTGCCATATGAGACATCCTTGGGAAACCAAAGACATCCCCCATTTGGGGGATTGGCGGCAACACATGCGAACCGGCCGCCTCTGTGAGGGAACGGCGGCGTTTACGACATCGGAGGGCGGTGCGCCGGCAGAGCGGGTTTTGAAGGCCTGCCGGGCAGGGAAGTTCGGCCGGTCGAACGGTCAAATCAGGCCGAGCCGAACCGCGGCCGCACCGGCCTCGGAACGCCTGCTTACGGCCAGCTTGTTGAATAGATGATTCACATGACTCTTGACGGTATGAGGACTTATTCGGAGGATTCCGCTGATCTCTCGATTGGTGAGTCCGTTCGCCAGGAGCCTCAAGACCTGCATTTCGCGGCGAGTAAGAGGGAATTGATCCGAGTCTGTCCTCCGGTCCTCTTCGTTGTTGCCGGTGTCTCCCGACAATTCATGCAAGGCCTGCTCAAAAGCGTCGATGCGTCTCAACTGCCGACCCTGGATCAGCTTTCTCTGCGTGATGTCAAAGCCTATTCGTATCGCGGCAATCATGTTCCCTTCATGATCCCGTATCGGGTACGCCCTGATTTCTCTCCAAACAAGCGATCCGGTATCTTTGAGGAAGAACTTCTCGGTCGTGTGGGGTTCGCCCGAGTCAAAAACCGGTTCCAGGGGACACCCGGGGCATATTCTTGTCTTGCCCAGATACACTTCGTGGCAAAGCGAACCGGTTAACTCATCAAGACCCACACTGAAAAGAGAGAGTGTAGCGTCGTTTGCCCATATGATCCGATAAGACGGCGAAATAATAGAGATCGGGTCCGAGATTGTCTTGAGCGCAGCAGTGAGAAAAGCATCGGATATCGGCATGCCACAATTTTACCAGATGTAGCCATAAGCCTTCAAGGGAAGGGCGCTGCTTTGGGACCCAAAAGTCCGGGAGCCCATACTCAATAAAGATATTCTCAAAGCCGCCTACTCAAGATTCACCCCCATCCCCACCGTCACGTTTGGATACCGACTTCGCCCCGGAACTTTCCATTGCACACAAGAAACAGCTGATTGCACCAACGCCAAGAGCGACGGCCAAGAGACCCTTCATCCAAGAAAAGCCTGATGAATCGATTACTAACCAAAACAAATACATCAAAGCTCCCCCGGTCAAGGAGTAGATCAACGCCATCTCTTTTGTTTTCATTGGCTTTTCCGCATCACCAAGGTAAAGGCTTAAATAGAAACAACCAACCATGACAGTATGTTATAGTTAACAGCCCCACTGTCGAAAGGTTGTGCGTAAACAAGATTATGAGCGTCAGGGCGCGGAATCATGGCGGCCCTGCTCTCTGTCCGATGGTGTACCCGCACCTGCCGAAGTCTGAGAATACCACAGACGCACATCCCACTCACGAATTAAGGATTGTCCTTCGATTTTGGCCGGCGAGGCCACATCGAGGATTTCTTCCGCGTATCCCTTGAATTGGCCCATTACCGCGAGGATGCGTCGGGTAGATATGGCGTGGAAAATCGAGATGAGGCAGTTGACACCCACCACCCAAGGTTCCGACGGATTCTTCATGCGGAAGTGGACACATGCTCAGCCAATGGGATATGATCTCGGCCCAAGGCCTTGGCCCGGAATCATCCCAATGAGAGGTGCCGTCCATGGAGTTTCAGGACATTCTTTTCGAGAAACACGATGCCATTGCGACGATAACACTCAACTCGCCCAAGACGATCAATGCCCTGTCCAAAAGAATGATCGGCGAGATCACACAAGCCTTGGAGATCGTTCGCGGCGATCGCTCGCTCAAGGTACTCATCATCAAGGCCAACGGAAACCATTTCTGTTCCGGGCACAACCTGACGGAAATGGTCAACGGTGACCGCTCCGAGTACAAGTTCATCTTCGACCAGTGCTCACGAATGATGCAGCTGATTCATGAGATTCCGCAGATCGTCATTGCTCAGGTGCATGGAGTGGCAACCGCCGCGGGATGTCAGTTCACGGCGGCGTGCGATCTTGTGGTAGCCGAAGAAAATGCTCGGTTCGGTACCCCCGGCGTGAAGATCGGGTTGTTCTGCACCACGCCCATGGTGCCCTTGAGCAGGGCCGTGGGTCGTAAGAAGGCCATGGAGATGCTTATGACCGGCAGGCTCGTTCCCGCGGAGGAAGCGGAACGATTTGGGCTGGTCAACACGGTGGTTCCATTTGAGAATCTGGACAAGACAGTCATGGAGATGGCCGAGTCGATAGCGGAAGCCAGTCCCCTCGTGCTGGAAATCGGCAAGCGGGCCTTCTACAATCAGATTGAACTGGATGAGTCTCGTGCTTACGCGTACGCGAGCGAAACCATCACGCTCAATCTCTTGGCCGAAGATGCGCAAAACGGCATAACAGCTTTTCTGGAGAAGCGTACGCCGACGTGGAAGGGCAAGTAATCACGATTGGCAGACGAAGGGGAGAGGCAGTCACCGGTCTTCGCATAAGTCCTACTCGGGCCGGCAACAGACCCGAACCTCTTTTATGCTCGTATCGCCCTGAGCAGCAGGCCGATCATCTGTTCGATGTTGACCGGGGTCGGCTTCTTCCGATGGAGCATCATCCGTGCCAGGGCCTCATGCTCAAACGTTCCCTGGATGAGATGCAGGTAGAAATCGGTGCGGAAATCGTCCCGAAAATCACCGGTTTTACGGCCCTCCTCAACGGTCTGCCGCACCAGTTTCCAGAACCGGTGGGTATTGCGATACGCCTGTGAATTATAGAACGCGGGATTCCGATAGAGTTCGAGAATCAGTATGCGGGTTTCCCATTCCCGTGTCTGGAAATCCAGGGCCCATCGCCGTAAGAGATAGAGGAGACGCTCGTACGGTGTGAGTTCGCCTGCGAAGACGCGTTCCAATTCCATTGCGAGTTCGTCGAACCAGTTGCCCGGTACGGACAGGAGGAGATCCTCTTTGCTCTTGAAATACTGGTAGATGGATGCCTCCGCGACTCCGGCCTTGCCGGCGATCTCTGCTATGGTGGCTCCGCTGAAGCCCTTGTTGCCGAAGACCTCCGATGCCGCGTCCAGGATCTTGTGCCGCGTGATTTCACCGCGGGACGGTTCGTCGCGGTTTTCGTCCGAGCGCTTGTCCGGACGTTTCCAGATCGCAGCCTTCACGAGCGAGCAGAGTTCATCCGCTACATGGACGGGGTCGTACTGCACATCGAAGAACAGCCAACGCAGGACCACGGAGTCAATGGCCCCGAAGATCATTTCCAGGACCAGAATCGGTTCCACCTGCGGATCCAGGTCGCCGTCACGGATTCCCTCCCGGAGAGTCTCGGAAGCAAATGAACTGTATTTACGAATCATCTCGTAGGCCGGGGAATCGTAGAAGGCGGGCAGCGTCCTGAGATCGCGCAACAGAATGGATGTGTAGTTACGATTTAATGAGAGATCCCGCAACTGGTGCCACATGAGCTTGAGCATTTTGGGCTCGGTTCCCTTCATCCCCTGCAAATGCTCGGTGATTCCGGCCAGCGTCCCCTTGAGGTGCCGTTCCGGCACCGCTACGAGCAAGTTCTCCTTGGTGCCGAAGTACTGAAAGATCGACGCTTCATGAACACCGCAGTCTGCGGATATGTCGGCAATGGTCGTCTGATGAAACCCGCGGGAGGCAAACATCTTTTCCGCTGATTCCAAGATGAGCTTGCGTTTCTTACCGGCAAGAGAGTTGCGTCGCCTGGGTTGAGCATTCTTCCCGTTGGATTTGGGCAAGGATTCCGCCATCGTACTCCCGTCGGTGGGACCGACCCACACTGATGTTTATCGATAAACCGAATATCACTTATGCAATATAATTGTCAAGCAAATCTTGGCGGTAAGGAGTACTCGACCTTGAACACACGTGAACACGAACGACGCAAAAAGAGTATACGCCGGCTTAACAGGGAACCGGGAATTTGGAATCGGCAACGAGGCGGATTACAATGTTACCGTCACTCGGGTTGGGAGGCCGGGGAAAACCTCGCAAGGAAAAGTTATGAAAAATAGATTGTTACCGGATACACCACAAAACAGGGAAGGGGATGATGAAAACCTTCGACACTGACTTCAGGTAAGTCAGCTTCAGTAAGAATGGAAAAACAAGTTTTAGTCATGACATGCGAAGGCCACATGGGTGCCGAGCGTGAGTTCGCCCAAAATGCCGCCCAGAGCGGAATTGACATCTTCGCGGAGATTCTCTGCTTGAAAATTTCCGGCCAACCCACCATATAAGTGCGGGTGAACCCGGGAGTGACATGGCCCCCGAACCGCAAGGAGGATGTTAACATGATCACTGCAGGAATCGACTGTGGTGCCAAGAACACGAAGACGGTTATTCTGAGGGACGGCACAATAGTAGGGAGAGGAATAGTCCCGACGAGGTTCGATCAGTCCCGCGCCGTGAAGGAATCCGTGGAAACGGCATTGAAAGAAGCCGGCATCTCCCGGCGCGACCTGGAACTTATCTGTGGGACCGGTTCGGGAACCGATGCCGTTACCGAAACCGACGTAAAGGTCAACGACATCAAGGCGATGTGCATGGCCGCAGTGTATTTCTTCCCGAACGCTCGGACCGTCGTGGACGTGGGTGCCGAAGAGAGCAGAGCTGCCAAGTGTGACGAAAACGGTAACGTGGTTGACTTTGTCATCAATGAAAAGTGTGCGGCCGGCGCCGGCGCATTCATCGAAGCCATGAGCCGTGCGTTGGAGACTCCTCTGGAAGAGATGGGTCGATTGGCTCTTTCTTCGAATAATGCCGTCGCTGTGAACGCTCAGTGCACGATCTTCGCGGAATCCGAAGTGGTTGGCCTGATTCACGCCAAGACCGCAAAGCAGGACATCAGCAAGGCGATCCACGACGCCATGGCCGGCAGAATCGTGTCCATGATCCGCCGTATCGGCGTGAATCCCGATATCGTGATGATCGGGGGCGTTGCCTACAATCCGGGATTCGTCACGGCTCTTGAGAAGGATCTGGGTATAGAGGAAGTCTATGTCCCGGAAGAACCGGAATACGCTGCAGCCCTGGGGGCCGCGCTGGCGGCGGCTGCGAATTCGGGAAAGTAGACCGGGTGCCTCGTGTAGCTGAGCAGAAGAAACTTAGTACACCGTTTCATAAGTTCGGTTACGTATTGTCCCCTCGTTTCCAATTTCGGCCGCCGGAGACGAGAAATCTCCGGGCACGGAGGCCCGGGTTACGAAAGACATTAGGTAAGCTCACTCTTGAACGTGGGGCGGGCGTCCCTGCCCGCCGTCTCCCCGGCGTAGGCCGGGGTCCAGGAAAACTAGACCGGTTCCCGGCCTACGCCGGGAAGACGGCTTGGGATATGCGACCGTATTTATGAAATCGACTACTTAGCAGCATTCCGGTTCCCAGGCTCTGCCGGCCGGAAACGAGATCCCAACGAGGAAGGGATTCGATGCTTCGAATGGAGGCACCCCGCTGGATTCGAACCCATGGGAACGGTAAACCACATTCACAGTTCCAGACCCTGACGAGGGCCGGCAACGGAGCATCGTCATTGGTCGGCCCCTTTAGGGCCGCTCCTGATAATTGGGTAGACACCCTTTCCCACGGGTTGAAAACCCGTGGCTATTCAAGGTGAGCCCCTTCGGGGCACTGCCGGGTCACTATCTCCAATCGGTCGGCCCATTGTCGGCCGATTCTTACGGTGTCGAGCAAAAAAAATGTGCGACATGATCAGGGCAGAGCTTCGGAACGAGGAATGGGAGGACATAGGGATGGTGGAGGAGAATAAACAGGAATTCTGGAGGTGGGCGGAGAGCAACTGGATCAACCCCGATATGAACTGGAAAGACGCCGAGTTCATCACCGTGGGGATCGACGTCGGTTCGGTGAGTTCCCAGGCGGTGGTGATGGCGGACGGCGAGTTCTATTGCTACGGTAATATGAGAACCGGGTCGGACAGCCCAAACTCGGCTACAAACGCACTGAATTTTGCCTTGGAGAATACGGACCTCACCGTGGAAATGGTGAATTACTGCATTGGTACCGGTTACGGTCGAGTCAATGTTCCCATGGCCGACAGGAGCGTTACGGAGATCGCGTGCCACGCCAGGGGAGCCAACTTCATTTTTGGCGACACGGTGCGGACGGTCCTCGATGTCGGCGGGCAGGACATTAAGGTGATACGGTGCGACGCGAAAGGAAAGGTCAAGAACTTCCTCATGAACGACAAGTGTGCCGCCGGCACCGGTCGCGGCATGGAAGTCTTTTCCGATCTTCTCTCGGTTCCCATCGGTGAGGTGGGTGTCCGGTCGTTTGATATCGAGAAGGAAATACCTCCGGTTTCCAGTACCTGCGTGGTCTATGCAAAGTCCGAGGCCACGGGCCTCCTTCGCAAGGGACTCAAAACCAACGAAGTCCTTGCAGCCTATTGTGCGGCCATGGCTGAGAGAATCTACTTTCTTTTGGAACGTGTGGGCATTGAGCCTGAATTCGCCGTAACCGGCGGAATGGCCAAGAACCGCGGCGTAATCGACAGATTGAAGAAGAAGGTCGGCCTGGAGCCGCTGAAGGCCAAATGGGATACCCAACTTGCCGGCGCGGCCGGCGCCTCACTCTTTGGGTATGCACTCTGCAGAAAAGGAAAAGGGCGAAAAGTCTGATCCGGTCGCATGAACAACCATGCCTGGGGGCCGGTCACAAAGGACCATGAAAGTCCTCCGGCACTGACGGGCACTCCGGGGCATAGCCCTGAGTAGGGGCCTGCCCGGGCACCCACAGGGGGGTGCCCCTACAAATCGGCGCCGTAGGGCGGGCTGTGCCCGCCGTCTTCTCGGCGAAGACCGGGGTCATATGTCGGAGGACTTACATATGAACTCTCATGGCTTGTCGGCAGCTCCGGGCCGCGCAGATTCATGTCCATAAACGATTGACTTGTTCCACTTATTGTTCCAAGATTCGAATTCCATCCTCCGAATCAGTGCAAAGGCGGCAATCATGATCTTCGACGGTATGAAAGAGAACGAACTGCGCAACTACCTCGATTTTCTGCTCTGGCACTATCGGGTTGTCGACGCGTTCTGGTACATTCACCTTGAAGAAGAACACGGTCAGGATACTGCCAATCGCTTCAATGAAAAGGTCTGGGCACGGGTGGCACCCATGGCCGCACGAGACATCAAGAAACGGTTCAATATCACTGAGACCGGATTGGACGGTTTTGCCAAGGCAATCAAGTTGTTCCCGTGGTCCATCCTGGTCGGGTACACGATCGAGCAACGGCCCGACGAAGTTCTCATCACCGTCCCGGAGTGTCCCACACAGATAGCCCGCATCCGTCGCAATCTCGGGGAGTATGATTGCAAAGAGATGCATCGAGGCGAGTTCGTTAACTTCGCCTCCGAGATCGATCCCCGGATCAAAGTCGAATGCCTGCACGCTCCGCCGGACCCGCATCCGCCCGAGCGGTTCTGCCAATGGCGATTCACGGTATGATGCGAGGGCGAACCGGCCCATCCTGTTATTCATACCGGAGTGCAGGGTTTGCCAATGCTTCACCCGGCGTCCGGGATTCCCTCTCTAGTAGGACCGGCATTTTGCCGGTTGTCTTAGCTGTCTTGACAGGCTCATCAAACCGGTGATACTTTTACAATAAATCGAGGAGCCGGCAGGCACTGAATGGCCGTTCCTGCCGGCCGGGCAGGGGAAACACATGGCACAAGAAGTTGAGGCCAAAGTTCTAGGGTCCTTGCTGAACGATCGCTACCTTCTCAGTCGCGTCATGAGCGACGGCTTCAATCCTGATGTCTTCAGTGATAACAGCCTTCGCATCATCTTTAAGACCGTCTGGGACATGAGCCAGATCCCCGGACAGATCATCGACTGGATTACCATTGAAGACACGCTGAAGAAGAAGGAATGGTTTACCCCGGAGGTAGACCAAGCGCTGGCGATGGTGAAGACCGAGGAAATTCCCCAGGCCGATCAGCTGATGGCCTACATTGAGATTCTCAAAGATCAGAGCTTACGGGATAAGATGTTCAAGCTCTCGAAGGTGATGTCCAACTATTGCCAACACAAGGGGCAGTACAAAGATCAAGATTACATTGAGTTCAGCAGCCGCATCATTCAAACGCTTATCGAAATGCAGAAGCAAAAGGTCAAGAAGCGGATCTCGCCGCTCAAGGAGACAATCCAGGAAATCAAGGATTTGACGAATCGGCACGACACCGGAGAGAAGAATTTACTCGGTTACTCGATCAGTCCGTTCGAACGCCTGGAACACGTGCTCTCAGGGGTCAGAAAGGGGTTCTACTACGGCGTGGCGGGGCCTCCGCGTCGAGGCAAGACCACCTTTACCTTGGATCTGGCCTCGAGACTGGCCGAAAACAACGAATTCCCGGTGCTGTTTTATACCTGGGAACAGACCCGCAAGACCCTTGCCGCACGACTACTCGGTCGAGAATGTTACATCAATCCGGTAAAGCTTCTTACTGAGGTTAATCCTGAAGAGACGCAACGTTATTCGCTCGTCAAGAAGGTGATTGAACGATCCGCAGCGTACAGCAACAAGCTTTTTGTCATCGAAGCGGGAAGAAAAGACACCATTGAACGCATCAAGGCGCAAGCCTACAATGTTATGCACGAATACCGCACCAACGATATCGCGATCTTTTTTGACTACCTGCAGAAAATCCCGCTCCAGAGACAGTACGAAGACATCAAGGGCCAGGTGAACGAAGCCTCGGCTCAACTGGCCGACCTGAGCCTGGAACTGGAGTGTCCGGTTTTCGCCATATCGTCCATGGACAAGGAAGGATGCAAGCTGGACGAAAAGCCGCCGTCGTATGATGAGTTCTCAACGACCTACTACGCCCGGCCCACAATGCACAACTGCGTGGGAGGCGGCGACCTGGAATACGATCTTGACGTTGCCATGGTACTGTCCAAGGATTGGGTCGCGACAAAGAATCTTCACGAAAGGCTGAGCCTCAAGGATCAAGGGGAAGAGACCCCCGATCTTCCGCAGATTGATATTATCAATCTGCACGTGGACAAGAATCGGGATTCCTCGGGAGAGTCCTCTCCGACCATACAGTATGCGTTCTTCATCACCATCAACAAGTTCGTTGAAGTCGGGTTCAAGACCGAGGCGGAATACACCAAGGAATTTCGTGGCTTCGCGAAAGCTGAAGATATGTTTGGAACTCTCCTGGACACCGGCATCTTCAAACTGTAGCCAATTTGAAGGTTGTCGGCATCGAGCCGACCAACGACTTCCCCCGATGAAAAGTGAAGGATCATGTACCTGAAATCTCTGAGCATCGATAGCGAACGATTCCCCGTTTACGACCAATTCCCCTTCAACTTACGGATCTTTCAACAAACCCAGAGGGTGGATTTCACGTCTCCGGTGACGTTTCTGACGGGTCAGAACGGGTCGGGTAAATCGGCCTTTCTTGACGCTATTGCACGAAAAGGAGGATTTCTCCCATGGGGCGGCAGCAAGATTCACCGCGCGCACCACAATCCCTATGAAACGCAACTCGCCAACTTCATGAAGCTGAAGTTTGATCCTCGACATCCGTACGGGTTTCATTTCCGTGCGGAAGCGTTCTTCAACTTCGCAGGTTCCTTGGATGATATTCTCCTGGAGGATCCGGGGAGAGACGAATATTATGGTGGGGGATCACTGAACGTGCTCTCGCATGGGGAGTCGTTTCTCGCTTTTTTCAGGGGGTATAGCTTTCAACTCGACGGCCTGTATCTGCTGGATGAACCAGAGGCCGCACTGTCGCCGCAGAATCAGGTGGAGTTCGTCCGCATCATTCTCGACGCAGTCAAGAACGGATCGAAGCAGTATATTATAGCGACCCATTCTCCCATTATTTTGGGCTGTCCCGACAGTCAAATTCTCGCGTTTGACACTCCGCCCATTCGATCCGTGGAGTATCAAGATACGGGCTCGTATGCATTCTACGAGAGTTTTCTCGCAGATCCCGCCCGGTTCTTCGGAACGTGATTTGTCCTTGTCGGCCGAGCGTCGCCCCGGGAGCGTCTTCTCCGATGCTTCGCCCTCATCTGAAACCGGAGCGGCCGTTTCGCCCGGAGGGTAACCTCAATGAAATACCTCACCGAGTTTGCGGAGGCTCTATCCCTCGGTATGCCGGGCTCCGTGGACAGCGTCATCATAGCCGGCGTCCTCAACAGCATGAGTGACGGCCTGATGGTGATGGGCGCACAGGGCGACGTGCTCTACGCGAACAAAGCCGTTCAGGAAATTCTCGGGTTTTCTTTGCAGGATTTCAGGGAGAAAGGGCTCGAGGATCTCGTTTCAGGGAATCATGAGAACCACGATTTCAATGAAATATTCGCCGATATAGTAGAGAAGAGGTGCGCCGGCGGGTACCGGGAAGTGACTTACCTCCACCCGAGCGGCAACCTCAAGCGGCTGGCGGCAACAACTTCCTATCTCCTGGCCGACGGCCGACACGAGAGCATTCTGGTCGGCTTCGTACTCTTGTTCAAAGACGTAACCGAAGTGTTCAATCTTCGCGTAAAGGAGCAGGATCTGCTCCGTGAAAAGCAGCGAGTGGAGCAGGAAAAGGCGAGAAGCCTGCACAGGCTGGCCATGGGTGTCGCCCACGAGATTCGGAATCCCGTGGTAACCATCGGGGGATTTGCCGCGAGGATCATGAGAGACCACATGAACCGGGAAGATACCAGGCATCAGGCTGAACGGATATTCCAAGACGCGGGAAGGCTTGAACGGTTGGTCGATCAGGTTCAACAATACTGCGACCTGCCTGAATTCAAGGCAACCGAGGGGGACATCTCATTGACGGTCGAGGACGCGGTCGGGGCGGTGACGGCCCGGGCGCAGGTGAAAAGCATCACACTGGAAATAGTCAACAACCTCGACGGGCGGCGCTGCGTGTTCGACCCGATCTTGATGGGGAGAGCACTGGTGGAACTTCTCGACAACGCCGTCGACTTCTCGCCCCAAGGCGCTCGGGTCCTAGTTTTCCTGCTCCGTCGTGAAGAAGAGACGGTGGTGGAGGTAACGGACTCGGGCGTGGGGATCGAACCGGAATACCTGGAGTACCTCTTCGATCCGTTCTTCTCCACCCGGACGGAATCGTCCGGCATGGGGTTGGCCATTGTAGACAGGATCGTTCAGGAACATATGGGGAGAATCAACGTTGACTCGGAACCCGGAAGAGGTACTACCATCCGTATCACCTTGTCCAATTGTCTTCTGCGTATGTCTTCTTGAATGAAAGTGGGGGCGGCGTCCGGTTATGCCGGGCAGTATGTCCTTTCCCGATTCATGGCTTTTGGTGGAGGCAAGGTTGATTCCGTTATGTCGGGATTTTCATAATTGTGAGCATGAGAAACGGAGGCCGGAGGAAGGTTCCTTCGAAATGTGGCAGGTACCTCCTTTCCTTTGGGATTGAGGGGAAGATGCCGTACATACGGCATGTTGGCTTCGTCTGATCCGAAATTCCCACTCGTTCGTCTGCTGCTTCAACGAATTCACGCCGGCCTCGTCGGTAAACCGGACCGCCTTGCCCGAAATCTTCACACGCTCAGGGCGTTCTGCTCCGACCCATTATAGAATAGTCCCCCGGGAATGGGCATAGCGGGAGGACTGGGCGGAATCGGGAACCAATTCATCTGGTAAGTGGTACTATGCAACCAGGTTATTCGGACTGAGCAAGAAGCATCTCTCGGAGGACTGATATGTGTTGCGTGCACAGAACGTTTGTTGTTTTCCTCTTTCTGTTTTTTCTCAGCATCATGGGGTCGGCCGACGCCGCGCAACCCATTCGCATTGGCGTCTCCATAGCGCTGTCCGGCCGGTACGCTCCCATGGCGAACATGTACGCGGATGGCCTCCGGCTTTGGGAAAAGGACATTAATGCCAAAGGAGGCGTTCTGGGGCGGCCGGTGCGCCTGCTGATTTATGATGACCGAAGCTCTTCTCAGAAGGCCCGTGAGATCTATCAACGGATGCTGACCGAGGAACGGGTTGATTTTGTGCTGGGCCCATATTCCAGCACGATTGGCAAGGAGATTGCGCCTATCGTCGAGGAACACCGTTTTCCCACTCTGCTCCTGAGTGCAGCCGATGCCATATGGGCCGGAAGGCCCCGGTATGTTTTCGGCATGCACACTTCGGAGCAGCGTTGGGTATCGGCGATTCTGATCTTTCTCGCCCGGCAGGGAATCGACAAAATAGGGATACTGATGGATAAGACATTCGTTCGCATGGGCATGCCCAAAGGGCTGGACAAGTGGGCACGACGCTTGAACCAGTCTGTCTTGATGAACGAAACCTTGAATGTCCGGGATGTGGAGAAACAGGTCCGGCAGGCCAGGGATTTGGGAGTGCAGGCCGTCATCCATTGGGGGTACATTGCCAATGCGGTACGAGTCAGAGAAGCCCTGGACGCAGTAGGCTGGTATCCCAGGGTGTACTTCTCCCAGATAGGCCCGTCGCTCTCCGAATACCACCGGATTCTTGGTCCCCTGGCCGACTATACCGTGGGCACTTCCGTGTGGGAACCTTCTATCGCGTATTGTTTCCCTGGGGGAAAACAGTTCGTCGAGCAATTCCGGAGAGAATATGGTCGGACGCCTTCTTACCACGCGGCCATGGGATTTGCAGCCGGCGAGGTTCTCGCGGGCGCCATCGCCGCAGCAGGAACAATCGACCGGGAGACGGTTCGGAAAGAATTGAGCGTGCTTGATATGGCAACGGTCGTCGGTTGTTATGGGGTCGATACCAATGGACGACAGTTGCGCCAACGGCCGCTCATCATCCAATGGCAGGATGGAAAGAAGAAGGTTCTTTCGCCCGGGTCCATGTGCAATGGCCAACTCCAGTACAGGCCGGAGTAGTACCGATGAGCATCCAAAACAAACTGAGTTTCCGCCTGATCGCTCCGATTGTTGCAGTGACCGTGCTTCTGTGGGGCTTTCTCTACGTCTTCGTAGCCCGAACCATCAAGGAATTCGCCCACGATCGCGCCCGGGAAGATCTCACTTCAATATCCCGCGAGATCTTGAACACTCTCAATATGAGTTTTGACGTGCTGATACAGTCCGGCCGGATCAATGACCCTAAGGAGATCCTCATCAGAAAAGCCCTGGCCCTGGAAACGCTGGAAGAGGTGTTGCAGAAGTTCAAACTCCTGGGGGTTGTTTACGAAGGAGAGCGTCCCAATCAAAAGGCGATAATGCGGACTGTCGATTCGAGCGAGGCCGGAACGAATCCGGGCGAGAACACAAAGAGTCACCGGCTGTTTACGGTTCAGTCAGGCGGAAAGCCGTACTTTGCCTATGGTCTGGATTTTCAGCCTTGGCGCTGGAAGATCGTCCTTCTTCGCGAAACCGCGGCCTACGCCGGGCCGGCTGCTACAATCAGGCAGCTTTACTGGATGACGGGCATCCTTCTTCTGGGCATGGCGCTGGGACTCGTCATACTTGAGAACCGCCTCCTTCGAAGGCCTGTGGACGGTATTATCCAAGATCTCCACAGGGGCACGGCACCCAAGTACCGGGGCGTCGAGGAGTTCGAGTACTTGAGCCGCAGCATTGCCGGGATGATGCAAACCTTGGCCGAAAGAGAGGAGCGGCTCCAGGAAAGCGAGACCAGGTACCGGACCATCTTTGAAACCACGGGAACCGCCATTGCAATCGGTGAACTCGACACAACGCTCTCTCTCGTGAACACGAAATTCCTTGAATACAGCGGTTATTCCAAAGAAGAAATCGAAGGAAAGATGACTTGGACGCAGATTGTCGCGAAAGAGGATGTAGAGCGAGTCAGAGAGGTCAATCAGCTGAGACTGACGCGCCCTGAGGAGGCACCAAGACAATATGAATTTACGATGGTGGATAAAGGGCGCAACCTTAGGCACGTGCTTCTTACCGCGGACATTTTTCCCGGAACGACTCAGACCATTGCCTCATTGATCGATATTACGGACCGAAAGAGGGAGGAACTCGAACGGCGCCTGATACAAGAAGCCCGGGCTGCTAAAGAGTTGAGAAAGAAGAACGTGGAACTTGGCCGTGAAATCGACAAAAGGAAGGAGACCGAACGGTCCCTGCGAGCGAGTGAAGAACGATTCAGAGCCGTCGTCGAGACAACGGAAGACTACATCTTCATCAAGAACACGGAACTTGAGTATACGCACGTCAATCCGGCATACATCAAGCTCCTGGATAGGCCGCCTGATGTGATCATCGGCGCGGACGATCACGCGCTCTCGATCGACTCGCATTATGCCGCACATGCGAAGCGTCTGGAGACTCGGGTCCTCCAAGGTGAGACCCTCGAGACCGAGCACACGTTAATGTGGAAAGGCTCGCCCCTTTCATTGAACATCAACAGGTTTCCTCTGCGTGCCTCATCGGGAGAAATTTTCGCTGTTTGCGGCGTGGCCCGCGATGTGAGCGACCGCACTTCACTGCAGCCGGTCTTGGCGGTTGAGCCGCCTCACGCGTATATCTCTTCCGCGATTCAGGAAACCATCAAGCGGGTGGCACTCTCGGCACAGAGCGAAAGCACGGTCCTTTTTCTCGGTGAGAGTGGCGCCGGTAAGGATTACTGGGCCCGATATCTCCATGATCAGTCCAACCGGGCCGGCGGCCGTTCTTCGGTATAAACTGTGCGGCCCTCAGCCCGGAACTGGTCGAGTCTGAACTGTTCGGGCATACGGCAGGCGCATTTACCGGGGCAAGGGGCCGCAAGCGCGGACTCCTTGAACTCGCGGAAGGCGGAACTCTTCTTCTCAATGAAATTGGGGAGATGCCAATGCCTATACAGGCAAAGCTCCTCACCTTTCTCGATACACAGACTATCACGCGGGTGGGCGCAGAGAAAAGCATCACGGTCGATACCAGGATTCTTGCCGCAACCAACCGTGATTTGGCTGGTGAAGTTGACAAGGGGCGATTCCGTCAAGACCTGTACTACAGACTCGCCGTACTCACGATCACCACGCCTCCTCTGAGGGATCGGATCGAGGATCTTTCTATTCTGGTCGAGGATCTGCTGCACGGCCTCAGTGAGAAATTGGGGCTCCCCGGCCCTTCCTCCATCGATTCCGAAGCACTGGACAGGCTGTTGGCCTATCAGTGGCCGGGAAACGTCAGAGAGTTGCGGAACGTTCTGGAGAGGGCTCTCATTCTGCGCCGCGGGGAACGGATACGCGCTGAGGACCTCGCGCTGAATGAATCCTGCACAGGCGGCAGCCCCTCTTTTCCCACCGCAGAGCTTCAGACTCTTCTGTCCCGAGGCGGCAGCTTTCAGGAAATCGTAAACGAAACGAAGCGGTTGCTGATCACCAACGCCCTGAAGCACTCCAGCGGAAGCATAAAGGACGCAGCCGTCTTTCTCGGCATGAAACGCAACTCGATCGACTATCATATTCGCAGTCTCGGATTGCGCGAGTGAACTCCATCATCCCAACGCACTCAAGAAGGCGTCAAAACGACACAGGGTGTCATGAAAAATTCATGACGTAAACATGCCCGCATATCCTTACCTTACGCCCTGTAGGCCCGAGGCGTCATGACTTTTTCATGACACCTCGGCCGACGAGTCCTCCAAAATTACCAATCCTTCCCCCAAGAAGAATCACCTTTCGGCTGTCATTTCATGCTGTTGCAACTTTGTTGGGTGAAATGGCCCTGTTGGCCCGAAAATTGCTGATCTTATTCCCCGAAGTGCTCCGTTACATCCCCGGAAACGCCTAACGTGTCGATAATGTGGGATAAACGGGTCAAATAGCCGCTGCTCGTCCAACGCAAGAACATCTTTGAACGCTTTGGAAAGCGTATCGCACTGACGCTGCCGTTCATGACGACGCGCAGGTGGACCCCGACCGGAGTCACGTTGACTCCGATCAGAGCCCTGAGCCGGGGTACCCGAGCCATCGCCGGGGTCTTAGCCTTTACATTTCTCGGCAAAACAACGAGCAACCACTCCGCCGATTCCCCTGTGCGGCGGTCTGATATCACAAGGAGGGCCTGCGATGTTTTCACGTTTTTTCAGGAGGCCGAGGACTTACACCCGGAGATTTCTGCTGGAGGCTCTGGAAGAGCGCATCGTCTTTGATGCCGCAGTGGCTGATGCCAACAATGACCAGCAGGACCAACAGGGGCATGATCCGCAGGCAGAGGAGGGCGCGGCCAACCTTGAGCAGGCGGGTGAGGCTCAGTCCGCAGGAGCCGTTGAGGCACCGGATCCTCTTGGGGAAATATTCAATCAAGATCTCAGCCAAGTACTGATATCCAACCAAGTCGCCGACATCGAGGCAGTGTCGGAGCCGGGGTCACAAGATGACGTGAGGGTCCTCGTTGTCTCGTCGGCTGTGGCCGGTGCCGATGAATTAGCGGACGCTGCCCGGGATGATGTCATCACGGTCGTGTACGATGCCGGCGCCGACACTCTCGACGCTATAGGTTCCGCCGTTGAAGCCGCTCTTGATGGTAAGTTGGCGACGAGCATCGCATTTGCGACCCATGAGCAGGGGGAGGGCGGCTTCCAACTCACCGAAGAATACACGGTTACCTCCGGGTCAATCCTGACGAACAGCGAGCTTCAATCGTTTTGGGAGAATATCGGCGATCTCTTGTCCGACGGCGGTCGGGTCGACATACTCGCCTGCGATCTCACCGCGTCCGCCGGCGGGAACTTCGTTGTCCGTCAAATTGAAGAGTTGACCGATGGAACGGTCGCGGCCTCCGATGATCCGACGGGAAGTTCGGAGTATGGCGGTGACTGGATGCTGGAAACAGGGGATGTGGATCTTGTCTCCACTTACTTCGACGCGGTGAAGCTGACGGAATTCGCCGGCATCCTGGACGGGGAAAACGAGCCACCGTCTCTCAGCGGCGACATTACCCTTGCACCCATCGGCGAGTACGACAGCACTGCAGGCGAGCTGGTTTCCGACCTGCTGGCCGGGGTCTTTAGCGACCCGGATGGGGAGTTGCAAGGGATCGCGGTAACGGCCAATACCGCGGACGCGGCCACGGAAGGTGCGTGGCAGTATAGCACAGACAATGGAACAACCTGGTCGGACATCGGCACGGTGAGTTCAAGCAGCGCGTTGTTGATCGGCAGGGACGGCCTTCTACGCTTCGCTGCGGTGGATTCCGGCGATCCCGGGCCGTTGGGCATCAGGGCGTTGGATGACACCTACGGGGGAACGTACTCTGCTTCCGGAACTGTTGAGGTCCGAGAGACCCTTGATGTGGCCGTTCCATTCTGGGCGATGGACATCACCGGGGATACGGGACCTTCCCAAGGTGCCGCGATGGGAGACGTAGATGGTGACGGCGACCTGGATATTTACGTCGCAGACTATGTAGGGCAGAACCTGCTGTGGATCAACGACGGGTCCGGCAGCTTCTCGGCCCGGGACATCCCGGGCGATACGGGATTCTCCGAAGGTGCCGTGATGGGAGACGTAGACGGCGACGGCGACTTGGATATCTACGTCACAAACTACTATGACGGGCAGAACCGTCTGTGGATCAACGACGGTTCCGGGAGCTTCTTGGCCCGGGACATCCCGGGAGATACGGGAGACTCCCGTGGTACGGCCATGGGAGACGTAGACGGTGACGGCGACCTGGATATCTACGTCACAAACTCTGACCAGCCGAACCGTCTGTGGATCAACGACGGTTCCGGGAACTTCTCGGCCCGGGACATCTCCGGGGATACGGCATACTCGTATGGCGCGGTCATGGGAGACGTAGATGGTGACGGCGACCTGGACATCTATGTCACGAACCTTGACCGGGTGAACAGGCTGTGGATGAACGACGGCAACGGGTACTTCACTGAAAACGATATTCCCGGCGATGTCGTATACTCCACCGACGCGGTGATGGGAGATGTCGACGACGACGGCGACCTCGACATCTACGCCGTGGACGATGGAGGGCAGAACAAGCTGTGGATGAACGACGGCAGCGGGAACTTCACTGCAAACAATATCCCGGGCGATACGGGAAGTTCCTTCGGCGCGGTCATGGGCGACGTCGACGACGACGGCGACCTGGATATATATGTGAGATACTCCGGCCAAAACCGGCTGTGGCTCAACGACGGGGCAGGGAACTTCTCCGCGCATTACATCTCGGGTGATACCGGGAGCTCCCGGGGCGCGGTCATGGGAGATGTGGACGGCGACGGCGACCTGGATATCTATGTCGCAAACCAGAACGCGCAAAACCGGCTCTGGATCAACAGCCCCGGGAGTCTATCCGCGGTGGACCGCTCGGTCTCCATCCACGTATATGATGCGCCTGATTTGTCCGGTCTGGAGGGCACTTTCACGTATACCGAAGGGTCCGGGGCCCAAACGATCGACACCGACATCTCGCTGACGGACAAAGACAGCGCCGACATGCTGGGTGCGACCGTTCAAATCAGCAGCGGCTATGAAAACGGTTTTGACGAGCTTGGTTTGTCCTCGGCCGCATCCGACCTGGCAGCATCTCTCAGTGTTGCCGTAGGCTGGGATTCCTCCAACGGAGTTCTGGCCTTGACGGGCAGCGCGCCGACGGCGGACTACGAGAGTATGCTGGAAGGCGTGACGTATATCAACACAAGCGATGACCCGACCAATACTGATCGCACCGTCACGTTTGCGGTGAATGACGGCGTATACGGCTCGGAGCCGGTGACAAAGGACATCGTTATCGAGGGAGTGAACGACAGGCCCATCCTCAGCGGCGATATTGCCCTTGCACCCGTTGCCGAGAACGAAATCTCCTCGGGCGAGACTGTCTCCGACTTACTGGCCGGGGTATTCAGCGACCCGGATAGCGAGCTGGGAGGGATCGTGGTGTTGGCCAATACCGCGGACGCGGCCACGGAAGGTGTGTGGCAGTACAGTTCGGATGGTGGTGCGACCTGGTCGGACATCGGCTCGGTCGGTTCAAGCTGCGCGTTGCTGATCGGAAAGGACGGCATCCTTCGCTTTGTGCCCGTGGACGGGGGCGACCCGGCCTCGTTGAGCATCAGGGCATTGGATGACACCTACGGGGGAACATACTCCGTTTCCGGCTCTGCTGAGATCCGAGAGACCCTGGATGTCGCAACAGACAGTTCGGATAGCCTTTCCGCTGTGGACCGCACGGTCTCGATCCACGTGCATGACGCGCCCGATCTGTACGGTCTGGAGGACACGTTCACATACAACGTGGGATCCGGTGCCCAGGTGATCGACGTCGACATTTCGGTGACGGACAAGGACAGCGCCGACATGTTAGGTGCGACCATTGCGATCGGCAGCGGCTATGAGAACGGTCCGGACGAGCTTGGTTTGACTACGGCCGCTATGAGCCTGGCCGATTCCCTGGGGCTTACCGTGCATTGGAATACCGATACGGGGGTGCTCACCTTGGCGGGCAGTGCGCCAAAGGCGGACTACGAGTCTATCCTAGAAGGGGTGACGTATACCAACACCAGCGATGACCCGAACACAAATCACCGCACTGTCACGTTTACGGTGAGTGACGGTGAATACGACTCGGATCAGGTTACAAAAGACATCGTTATCGAGGGGGCGAACGACAGGCCGGTACTCAACGGCGATATTGTACTCACACCCGTTGCCGAGAACGAAATTTCCTCGGGCGAGACTGTTTCCGACCTGTTGGCCGGAGTGTTCAGCGATCCGGACGGGGATCTGTCGGGGATTGCCGTTGACGCCAATACAGCGGACGCAGCGAGCGAGGGCAGCTGGCAGTACAGTTCGGACGGGGGAACAACGTGGTCGGACATCGGCTCGGTGAGTTCGAGCAGCGCGTTGCTGATCCATAAGGACGGCCTGCTTCGCTTCTCGCCCGTAGACGGCGGCGATCCGGCCCCCTTGAGCATCAGGGCGTTGGATGACATGTACCAGGGAGCGTACTCCGTTTCCGGATCTGCGGAGATCCGAGAGACTCTGGATGTCGATACGGACGGTTCCGACAGTCTTTCGGCTGTGGACCGCACGGTCTCGATCCACGTGTACGATTCGCCGGATGTGTACGATCTTGGGGGTGCGCTCGTCTATACCGCAGGCGATGGGACCTTGGTAATTGACGGCACTGTTACGCTTGTGGACCACGACAGCGCGGAAATGGCGAGAGCGACCATTGAGATCACCACGGGTTACCGCAGCGGCCGAGACGAACTCGGCTTGACCGATGACGCGTCCGCACTGGCCGACACGCGAGGCGTCACCGTCAATTGGGATTCCGGGACAGGCGTCCTGGCCTTGACGGGCAGTGCCTCTCAGGCGGACTACGAGTCTATCCTAGAAGGGGTGACGTATACCAACACGAGCGATACCCCGTACACCAATCTACGCATTGTCACGTTTATGGTGAATGACGGTGAATACGAATCTGATCCTGTGACAAAAGACATCATCATCAAGGGGCTGCACGATGGACCCTACCTCCATGACGACATTACCCTCACACCCATCGCGGAGAACGAACTCTCCTCGGGTGAGGCGGTCTCCGACCTGCTGGTCGGGGTATTCAGCGATCCGGACGACGAACTGGAAGGGATCGCTGTGGTCGCCAACACTGCCGACGCCGCAACCGAGGGGATTTGGCAGTATAGTTCGGACGATGGGACGACGTGGTCGGACATCGGTTCGGTCAGCTCAAGCAGCGCGCTGCTGATCGGCAGGGACAGCCTTCTTCGCTTTCTGCCCGTAGATGGCGGCGATCCGGGCCCGCTGAGCATAAGAGCTTTGGATGACAGCTGCGGCTGCACATACTCCGTTTCCGGAGCCGACGAGATTCGAGAGACCCTGGATTTGGTCAACATGTTCACGGCAAAGGACATTTCCGGTGATACCGGATATTCCGAAACGTCAGTCATGGGGGACATCGATGGAGACGGCGACCTTGATATCTACGTTGCAAACTCCGACAACCAGCAGAACAAGCTGTGGATCAACGACGGGTCGGGGAACTTCTCGGCGCACGACATCACCGGCGATGGGGGAAGTTCCAAAAGTGCCTCGATGGGCGACGTAGATGGAGACGGCGACCTTGATATCTACGTTGCAAACTCCGACAACCAGCAGAACAAGCTGTGGATCAACGACGGGTCGGGGAACTTTTCGGCGCAAGACATCTCTGGTGATACTGACTCTTCCTATGGCGCGGTCATGGGAGATGTCGATGGAGACGGCGACCTGGATATATACGTCGCAAACTTTTCCGGCCACCAGAACAAGCTTTGGATCAACGACGGGTTGGGGAACTTTTCGGCGCAAGATATCTCCGGTGATACCGGATTCTCCACCGGCCAGGTTATGGGCGACGTGGACAATGATGGGGATCTTGATATCTACGTCGCCAACGACTATAACCAGCAGAACAAGTTGTGGCTCAACGACGGGTCGGGGAGCTTCTCGGCGCAAAATATCTCCGATGATACCGGATCCTCCTATGGCGCCGTAATGGGCGACGTGGACAATGATGGGGATCTCGATATCTACGTTGCAAATTACCGGGGTGAGCAGAACAAGCTGTGGGTCAACGACGGGTCGGGGAACTTTTCGGCGCAAGATATCTCCGGTGATACCGTAGCCTCCTATGGCGTCGTAATGGGCGACGTGGACGATGACGGCGACCTTGATATCTACGTGGGAAACTTCGGCCAGAATAATCTTTGGGTCAACGACGGGTTTGGGAACTTTTCGGCGAACGACATCTCCGGTGATATAAGATACTCCGGAGGCGCGGCGATGGGCGACGTCGACGGTGACGGCTACCTTGATATCTACGTCGCAAACGAATACAACGTGCAAAACAGGCTCTGGATTAACAACATGATTGGGGGTCTTTCCCGCGTGGACCGCACGGTCTCCATCCATGTGTACGATGCGCCTGATTTGTACGGTCTGGAGGGCACTTTCACCTATACTGAAGGATCCGGGGCACAGGCAATCGACACCGACATCTCGCTGACGGACAAAGACAGCGCCGACATGCTGGGTGCGACTGTTCAAATCAGCAGCGGATATGAGAACGGTTTGGACGAGCTTGGTCTCACTACGGCCACGATGAGTTTGGCCGATTCCCTGGGTCTTGCCGTGCATTGGAATGCCGGAACGGGGGTGCTCACCTTGTCGGGCAGTGCGCCAAAAGCGGAGTACGAGAGTATGCTCGAGGGGGTGACCTATACCAATACGAGCGATGACCCGACCAACACTGACCGCACCGTCACGTTTACGGTGAATGACGGCGAATACGACTCGGATCCGGTGACAAAGGATATCGTCATCAGCCCGGTGAACGACAGCCCCATCCTCAGCGGCGACATTACTCTCACACCCATAGCGGAGGACGAAATCTCCTCAGGGGAGCCGGTCTCCGACCTGTTGGCCGGGGTGTTCAGCGACCCGGATGGCGAGCTGCAAGGGATCGCGGTGGTCGCCAATACCGCTGACGCCGGCACGGAAGGTATCTGGCAGTATAGCTCGGACGGTGGTGCGACCTGGTCGGACATTGGCCCGGTAAGCTCGGCCGGCGCGTTGTTGATCGGAAAGGACGGCCTCCTTCGCTTTGTGCCCGTGGACGGGGGCGATCCGGGTTCGTTGAGCATCAGGGCATTGGATGACACGTACGGAGGAGCGTACTCGGTTTCCGGATCGGTTGAGATCAGAGAGACCCTGGATGTGGGCAGCCCGTTCAGTGCAAACGACATTTCCGGCGATGCGGGATACTCCTGGGGGGCTGTGGCGGGAGACGTAGATGGTGACCGCGACCTGGATATTTACGTCGCAAATTACTGGCATGAGCAGAATAAGCTCTGGATCAACGACGGGTCTGGGACCTTCTTGGCCCAGGACATCGGCGGCGATACGCAATATTCCGCTGGTGCGGTGATGGGGGATGTGGACGGCGACGGCGACCTGGATATCTATGTCGCAAACGGTGGGCAGAACAAGCTTTGGATCAACGACGGGTCAGGAAGCTTCTCGGCGCAGGGCATCGGCGGCGATTCGGACAATTTCACTGGTGCGGTGATGGGGGATGTGGACGGTGACGGTGACCTGGATATCTACGTTGCAAACTATGGACAGCAGAACAAGCTTTGGATCAACGACGGGACTGGGAGCTTCTCGGCGCAGGACATCGCCGGGGATACGGGCGATTCCAGGGGTGCGGTGATGGGGGATGTGGACGGTGACGGTGACCTGGATATCTACGTTGCAAACTATGGACAGCAGAACAAGCTTTGGATCAACGACGGGTTTGGGAACTTCTCGGCGCAAGATATCTCCGGTGATACCGGATCCTCCTATGGCGCAGTAATGGGCGACGTGGACGGCGACGGGTGCCTGGATATCTACGTCGCAAATTACGTTGACGAGCAGAATAAGCTTTGGATCAACGACGGGACTGGGAGCTTCTCGGCGCAGGACATCGCCGGGGATACGGGATCTTCCGAAGGTGCAGCGATGGGAGACGTAGATGGTGACGGGTACCTGGATATCTACGTCGCAAATTACTGGGGTGAGCAGAATAAGCTTTGGATCAACGACGGGACTGGGAGCTTCTCGGCGCAGGACATCGCCGGGGATACGGGCGATTCCAGGGGTGCGGTGATGGGGGATGTGGACGGCGACGGGTACCTGGATATCTACGTTGCAAACTATGGACAGCAGAACAAGCTGTGGATTAACATAGGTCATAGTTTCTCCGCAGTGGACCGCACGGTTTCCATCCACGTGTACGAGGCACCGGAACTGTCGGATCTTGGCGGAACGTTGGCGTATACCGAGGGCGACGGCGCGCTGGTGATTGATGCGGACATCACGCTCACGGACAAGGACAGCGCGGAGATGTCGAGTGCGACAGTGGAGATCACCGCAGGGTACCATGACGGTGAAGATGAACTCGGTTTGACCGCTGCCGCGTCCACCCTGGCCGGGTCTGTCGGTGTGAATGTGGATTGGGATTCCTTCAACGGCGTGCTGACCCTGACGGGAACTGCCTCTCAGGCCGACTACGAGAGTATGCTCGAAGGGGTGACCTATACCAACACGAGCGATGACCCGGACACCGCTCAGAGAACCGTCACCTTTGCGGTGAACGACGGTGAATACGGGTCGGATCCGGTGACAAAAGACATCCTGGTCGTGTCGGTGAACGATAGCCCAACCCTTAGCGGCGATATGGCGCTCGCCGATGCTGAAAAAGACTCACCTCCTGCCGAGGAGCAAGTCTCCGCGCTGTTGGCAGGCGTGTTCAGCGATCCGGACGGCGAGCTTGAAGGAATCGCGGTGGTAGCCAACACTGCCGACGCTGCAACGGAAGGCGTTTGGCAGTACAGTTCGGACGATGGGGCGACCTGGTCGGACATCGGCTCGGTGAGTTCAAGCAGCGCGTTGTTGATCGCCAAGGACGGCCTTCTTCGTTTCCTGCCGGTGGCAGGCTGCGATCCGGGGCCGCTGGGCATAAGAGCTTTGGATGACACCTACGGCGGCACGTACTCCGTTTCAGGCACTGCCGAGGTCCGCGAGACTCTGGATGTCGGCACAACCGGTACGGACAGTCTTTCCGCAATGGACCGCACGGTCGCGATCCACGTGTACGATGCTCCGGCTCTGTCGGATCTTGGGGGAACGTTGGCGTATACCGAGGACGATGGGGCCCGGGTGATCGATGCGGACATCACGCTGACGGACACTGACAGCTCGGACATGCAGAGCGCTGAGATCGAGATCAGCGCGGGGTACCTGGAAGGGGAAGACGAACTCGGTTTGACCTCGAGTGCAGCGGCCTTGGCCGCCTATCTCAGTGTTACCGTTGATTGGGATTCCTTCAACGGCGTGCTGACGTTGAACGGTGAAGCATCACAAACAGACTACGAGAGTATGCTCGAAGGGGTGACCTATACCAACACGAGCGATGACCCGGACACCAATGCCATGATGGTTGCGTGGACGGTGACCGACAGCGACGGGTACGGTTCCGAGCCGGCTTCGAGCACCATCACGGTGGATCCCAAGGCCGGGGCTCCAACGGTCACCCTTGACGCGGTCACCGCTATCGAAGAGACTGGAATCGCCACCGTGACGGGCACGATTGTTGATTCGGATACCACGGATACCTTTACTCTGCAGATCAACTGGGGCGACCCGCTCAGCCCGGACAACGTGGAACAGTACACGTTCGGCGCAAGCGCCGTGGGCAGCCAAACCTTCACCTTGACTCACCGGTATGTCGACGACAATCCCTCTTCTACTGCCTCGGACACCTATATCATCGACGCAGTGGTAACCGACGATGATTTCGACGGCAGTTCCGGCTCTACAATGGTACAGGTCAACAATATTGCGCCGGTGTTCAGCGGCACCATCGCAGATCAGACGATCGCCGAGGGCGGCACTGCATCCATCGACTTCACCGGCATGTTCACCGATGTTCCCGCGGACACGGTGACGTTTGCTTACCAGGTTGACGGAGGCACCTGGGTTGATCTCGGCGCTTCCACGACATTTGGTCTTACTTTGGGAGACGATGGAACATATAACGTTGTGGTGAGGGCCGAGGATGATGACTCGGGGAGCACCACCTCCAATGTCTTCACGGTCACCTTCACGAACGCAGATCCTACGGTAAACCTTGCCGGCGTGGCCGCTATTGTTGAGAACGGCACTGCAACCCTGACGGGGGCCATCTCGGATGTGGGAACACTGGACACCTTCACATTAGACATCGACTGGGGCGACGGCAACACGGATACGAACGTGTCCTACAATTCCGACGGCACGTTCACCGCAACTCATCGGTACCTGGATGATGACGCGGACGATACGTACACGATCACCGCAACGGCCACCGACGACGATGGCGGCGTCGGGACACAAACCACGGACGTGACGGTCACCAACCTCGATCCTGTGTTCAGCGGCACCATTGGCAATCAGACCATTGCCGAGGGCGGGACCGCATCCATCGACTTCACGGGTATGTTCGGCGATGTTCCTGCAGACACGCTGACCTATGCTTACTCGATTGACGGAGGGACTTGGGTAGACCTGGGCACTCCCACGACTTTTGGCCTCACCTTGGGTGACGATGGAACGTATGGCGTGGTTGTGCGTGCCGTGGATGATGACGGAGGGAGCGTCACCTCGAATGAGTTCACGGTGACGGTGACCAACGTGGACCCGAGCATCGTCGCCCTGTCGGCCACATCGGTGGACGAGGACGGAGTGGTTCACCTGACAGGGACGTACAGCGACCCCGGTACCGGGGACACCCACACCCTTACCATCAACTGGGGCGAGGGCTCGCCGGAGACGGTAGCCGTGATCGGCGGGACCTTTGACATCACTCACCTGTACCTGGACGACAACCCAACGGGAACAGCATCCGACACGTATACCATCGGGGTGACCCTGACCGATGACGACACGGGCTCGGCCGCGGGAAGCACCACAACCACCATTACCAACGTAGACCCAACGGTCACGCTGAACAATGTGACTTCGGTGGTTGAGAACGGTACGGCAACGTTGACGGGCACGATCGCGGATGTGGGGACCCTCGATACGCTCACCCTGGACATCGATTGGGGCGACGGGAACCAAGACACGGATGTGTCGTACAACGCCGACGGTACGTTCAGTGCAACTCATCAGTACCTGGACGATGACGCGGACGATAGCTACACCATCACCGCCACGGTAACGGACGACGACGGAGGAAGCGGTACCGAGACGACGAATGTCACCGTCACGAACGCAGATCCGACCGTCGCACTGGACAATGTTTCTGCGATCATTGAGAACGGTGTCGCAACGTTGACGGGCACGATCGCGGATGTGGGGACCCTCGATACGCTCACCCTGGACATCGATTGGGGCGACGGGAACCAAGACACGGATGTGTCGTACAACGCCGACAGTACGTTCAGTGCAACTCATCAGTACCTGGACGATGATGCGGACGATACCTACACCATCACTGCCACGGTGAAGGATGACGAGGGAGGGAGCGGTACCGACACGACGAACGTCACGGTGACCAACCTCGATCCGGTCTTCACCGGTACGATCGGCGATCAGAGCATTGACGAGGGCGGTACTGCAACCGTGGATTTCACGGGCATGTTCAGCGACGTAGCCGGCGACACGCTGACGTTTGCTTATCAGGTTGACGGCGGAACCTGGGTTGACTTGGGAGCTTCGACGGCCTTTGGCCTCGTCTTCGGTGATGATGGAACGCATAACGTGGTGGTCCGGGCCGCGGATGACGACGGGGGGGGGATGGGGTCCAATGTCTTCACAGTCACCGTGAAAAACGTCGCACCCGGTCTGACGGTTCCAATCAGCGACTGCACCATGGAGGAAGGCGAGGCGGGTCCCGGTGTAAATCTGCATAAGTGTTTCAGCGATGTTCTCGGTGATTTGCCCTTGAGTTTCACCTATGACGACGGAAACGGGAACGCCGGCGCCGTATCCGATCCGGCAAACTTCTGCGTGCAGTACGACAATCCAGGTGACTACACGGTTACTGTAACGGCACACGATGGCGACGGTGGGAGTCGTTCGTTGAGCTTCACCGTTACTGCGAAGTCAGATCCCTCGGGGGAACCCATGGGATACGAACCGCTTGGAACGGAGGGGCCGCAAGGAGTGGAGCCGCAGGAGGAAGAGCCTCCCGTGGGTTCATATTACAATGAGCCGGTGTTCGCGGGCGGGCCGTCGTCGATTGAGGCGGAGGAACTTCCCCCAACTCGTCCCGCGCAGCAGCCCGGTGGAGAGCAGCCGGCAACGCCCACCGGCGGGTCGTCGCCGTCCCATGAGCCGCCGGAAGAAACGGGAGACGGCGATTCAGGGCCTTCAACGCCTCCCGTGCCCGGCGCAAACATACTCACCGGCCTCCCGGGGTACTACGAGCATGTGCTGAAGGGTGGGGCACTCGTGTTCAACCTTGATAACGTACACTGTACCGATCTGTGCACCCCGTTGGTCCTGGCCGGCCACCAAGGGCCGACGGGCGGCGCGGGAGGCGTGACGGGACTGAGTTCGTATCTCGACGGTATCAAAGCCGGCAAGTCTTTGGTGTTCAATCTCGATGAGATCGATTGCTGGGCACTTTGTGAGGGCGGCAGAGGTTAATACGGCAGTCGTCTGCACGAGGGTCCGGGCTACGGAAGATGTCCCCGAGGGACTCTGTTCAGCGTAATTCAGTCCTTGTTAAATTCCCTTCTCTTCCGAAAAACATTCGTGTCCGCAACCGCATCCCTCCGTGGTTCCGCTTGCCGGCACGGCATTGACCGCGCCTGATATTGAGTGTACAATTAATGACTTTACCAGGAGGAGTTCGCGTGAAGCCCTACCCCGTAATGATGAACCTTGAAGCAAAACCGGTTATTGTCGCGGGCGGGGGCCGAGTAGCCCTGAGGAAGATCAAGAGCCTCCTGTCCGCGGGAGCCCGAGTCATCATGATATCGCCGGAAGTCGAAGATGAACTGAAGGATCTCGCCGGCCGGGATGGGGTTACATGGATACCGGAACCGTTCCGAGACGAACTTCTCGACCGTTACCCCGATGCAGTTCTCGTATTCGGTACGACGGACAACCGTGACGTCAACACGGCAATCCACGCTGCAGCGGTCAAGAGAAAGATTCCCTGTAATATTGCCGACGTGCCGGACCTCTGCACCTTCATCGTGCCGGCCGTGATCACGCAAGGCGATTTGATGATCGCGGTGAGCACCGGAGGATCCTCGCCGGCCCTTGCCCGCCGAATTCGAGAGGATTTGCAGACGCAGTACGGACCGGAGTATGCCGCGATGACGCAACTTCTCGGGGACCTGAGAAAAAGGATCCTTGAGACGGGCAGCACGTCCGATGAAAACAAGAAGGTTTTCTTGGATCTGGTGGATTCAGAGATTCTCACCGCATTGCGCCAAAAGGATCGAGAGAGCGCACTGGCAATACTCCGGGCAATACTCCCTCACGAGGTCGACGCGGAGAACGCGATAGATGAATCTCGCCTGATTTGAATATTATGGGCTTGTAGAAAGCTCCAAGCCATGAATGTTTATATGAAAGATCTCATCGATGCGACACTGGTTTTCTCCGTGAAGACGGCGGACACAGCCCGTCCTACGGCCCCAATTCGTAGGGGCACCCCCCTGTGGGTGCCCGGGCAGGCATCCCGCGTTCAGCGCGGGACCTCTACGGTTCAGGCGCTCCGGGCTTAGCCCCGGGGTGCCTGTTAATGCCGAGGGCTTTCATTATTCGTTGTGGCTTGCTGAAGGCCTGAAGCCATGGAAGTTCATATGATGCAACGGACGAAACAGTGGATCTCATATTCTTCAAAATAGCCTTGGCGTGCTACCTGGGGGCGTCGCTCGGCTATTTGGTTTTCCTACTCAGGTCCGGTTCCGACGAGGCCCCGTTGGGCTTTTGGTGCGCGGTAGCCGGCTTTGCAGCCCACACCCTATCGATTCTTCACCGAGCAATTTTCTCCGGTTTCGTTCCTTTGGGAACCACGTTCGATGCCCTTTCATTCTTCGCATGGCTGATCGTGGGACTGTTTATCCTCGTCAGGTTCAGATATCCGAGCCCCATGTTCGGAGCCATAGGTATTCCCATGGCCGCGGTGCTGATGCTCGTGGGTTCCACCCTCTCGTACCAGATCAAGGAACCGCTGGTGCCGATACTCCGGAGTTGGTGGCTCCCCATACACGTGGTTCTGGCAATCGCGGGAAATGCCGTATTTACGCTGATGGCCATCGGCGGTCTGATGTACATTTTTCAGGAGCGACTGATCAAGACCAAGCGGATCGGCAGGTTCTACAAGCTTCTCCCGTCGCTCGACACGTTGGACGCAATCAACAGAAAAGGTCTGCCGCTGGGATTCTTTTTTCTCACGCTCGGAATCATCTCAGGAGCGCTATGGGCCGGCAGTGCATGGGGAAACTATTGGAGTTGGGACCCAAAAGAGACCTGGAGTCTAATAACGTGGTTCGTTTACGCGGGGATGGTTCACCAGAGAGTGGTTCTGGGGTGGCGCGGAAAGCGCGCGGCCATGCTGGCTCTCTTCGGGTTCTGTCTCGTCATGTTCACGTTTCTGGGGGTCAACGCCCTGCTGGGAGGCCACCACGCTCTTGAAGGCGCACGCATGGGGGGGCGGCCGCTTATGAACCATCATGGCTTGCGAACAGCCCAAGCCATGAATGTTCATATGAGGTCTTCATATGTAAGTCTTCCGACAAGCAATCCCCTTCAGGTACACGATGGGGGGGCTTGGGGGGGAGATGGTCTCCCCCCCAATTATGGCGCATGGTGCGCTCTTCGTACCCGGTCTCCGAGGCGAAGCCCCGGAGTGGCCGGAAGTACCGAGGACTTTCATGATTCGTTGTGGTTTGTTAACAGATCCAAGCCATGGAGGTTCACATGAACTCCACGGTACTCGTAGTAGGACTCAATCACGTTACCGCTCCGGTGGAAATCCGAGAGAAGATCACGTTCCCCGGCGACCACGACGGTGAGGTCACGCGGCGCTTGACGGACATCGAAGGAGTGGAAGAGGCGGTTATCCTCTCTACGTGCAACCGTGCGGAGATCATTGCCATGACCGACGATGCCGCGTCCACGGTGGAGCGCCTCGTTGCCGTGGTCGGTGAAATACACGGCGTGGAACCCCGATCCTTTGAGGATTACCTGTACATCAAACAAGACGGTGAAGCGGTACGCCACGTTTTCCGGGTCTCGTCGAGCCTGGACTCCATGGTAGTCGGGGAACCCCAGATACTTGGGCAGGTCAAAGACGGATACCGCCGCGCTGCGACGGTAAACGCTACGGGTCCCATACTCAACCGCCTGATGCACAGGGCGTTCTTCACCGCGAAACGAGTACGGAACGAGACCGGCGTGGGAATGGCCGCGGTTTCGGTTGCATATGTGGCGGTGGAGTTGGCCGAGAAGATCCTCGGTGATCTCAAGGACAAGTCGGTTCTCTTGATAGGCGCGGGCGAGATGGCGGAACTTGCCGCGCGTCATCTGGTGAGCCAGGTGGACAAACCTCTCCTCGTGGTCAATCGTACGTTCGAAACCGCCTGCAACCTGGCCGGACAGTTCAGAGGGTGCGCGGCCGCAATGGACCAACTGGAGGACGGCCTGGCGGATGCCGACGTGGTCATAACCTCCACGGGGAGTTGTGATGCCCTGATCGCGCCTCAACAGATGAAGCGGGTCATGAGAGTGAGACGGCACAGACCCATCTTCCTGATCGACATTGCCATCCCGCGGGACATTGAACCCGGAGTCAACGACATTGACGGGGTGTACCTCTACAACATCGACGACTTGCAGGCAGTGGTGGAGGAAAACGTAGGCGAGCGTCGTCAGGAGGCTTTGCGTGCCGAAACCATCGTGGCCGAAGAGGTGAACAAGTTCCTGGATTGGACGAAGACGCTGGATTCCGCTCCCACGATCATCGCACTGAGAGAGAAACTCGAGGCAATCCGTACGGGTGAACTGGCACGAATCAACGGCAAACTCTCTGAACTGACTCCTGCGGAACGCGAAGCGGTTGAAATGATAACCCGATCCATTATCAACAAGATAGCCCACGATCCGATCTCGTTTCTGAAGAAGGCGGGTATGAGATCCAGGGGCAAGACCTATCTCGACATCGCCCAGCGGCTGTTCAATATAAACGGGCTCAAAGCCGATGACGAAGCACCGGGCGGAGAATCTCCGGAAACATGAAAGTTACCATAGGCACGAGAGGAAGCCCATTGGCGCTGTGGCAGGCACGCCACGTTGCGGCCGAGATCGAGAAGAACCGACCGGGAACGCGAGTGGACCTCGTCACGATAAAGACCCGGGGGGACAAGATACTGGATACGCCGCTGGCCGTGATCGGTACCAAGGGTCTGTTCACCAAGGAAATAGAAGACGCACTTCTTGCCGGCACGGTAGATCTTGCGGTCCATTCCATGAAGGATTTACCCACCGAACTCCCCGAGGGGCTTCACCTTGCAGCGACCATGCGGCGGGAAGATCCCAGGGATGTGTTCATTTCCCGCGATGGAAGAGGCTTGGATGAACTGGATGCCGGGGCTCGAATCGGGACATCGAGTCTGCGACGGAGGGCGTTCCTCCTTAATCGGTATCCTCACCTTGAAGTGGTGTCCATTCGGGGAAATGTGGACACGCGTCTGCGGAAGATCGAGACGGAAGGCCTGGCCGGGGCAATCCTGGCCGCCGCGGGCATCATCAGGATGGGGTTCGCCGATCGCATCACCTCGTACCTGGCGCCCGGGGCGATGATACCGGCCATCGGGCAGGGAGCCCTTGCAATAGAGACCCGTGTGAACGATCCCGAGACGCACGCGGTGATTGCTCATCTCAATCACGAGCAGACCGAACGATGTGTAGCCGTGGAACGGGCTTTCCTGAGACGCATGGGCGGGGGGTGTCAGGTCCCCATGGCTGCCCATTGTCTTGCAATGGGAGACTCGATTGACGTGATGGCCGCGGTGGTACAACCCGACGGTTCCCCCATGGTCTCGGATCGGTACCAAGGCCCGGACGGAGATCCTTCAGTGGGGACGCGACTGGCGGACACATTGATCGCTCAGGGTGCAGGCGAGATCCTCAAATCCGTACTCGGCGCGGACTGGGTGCCGGGAGCGGCAACCTAGGGAGGGATGGACGAATGCCGATAGGCGAAACGGAAAACAAGCGCGACAATTCCCGTCCGGGCACGGTATTCCTTGTGGGAGCCGGACCCGGGGACCCCGGTCTGCTGACCTTACGGGCACTGGAAATCATCCGTACCGCGGATGTCATCGTATACGATTACCTCGCGGGCAGTCGTTTTGCCGAAGAGGCACGGTCCGATGCGGAGCTTATCTATGTGGGCAAGAAGGGGAGAGACCACACGCTGGAACAGATCGACATCAATGCACTGCTCGTTGAGAAGGCGCGAGAGGGCAAGAGTGTCGCACGATTGAAGGGCGGCGATCCGTACGTGTTCGGCAGGGGAGGGGAGGAGGCTGAAGATCTGGTCGATGCGGGAATCCCCTTTGAAGTCGTGCCCGGAGTGACCTCCGCCGTGGCCGCGCCCGCCTATGCAGGCATCCCCGTAACGCATCGAGATCACGCATCCGTGGTGACCTTCATCACCGGACACGAGAACCCGGACAAGGAGGAGTCCGCCATTGACTGGGACATCCTGGCGCGGAACCCGGGCACTCTGGTGTTTCTCATGGGAGTGAAGAATCTTTCCAATATTTCTCGCTCACTCGTCGAATGCGGCAAACCCGCGGACACTCCGGCAGCCCTTGTACGATGGGGCACCACGCCGCAGCAGGTTTCTCTCGTCTCAACGCTTGCAGACATTCCCGCCGAAGCCGAGCAGAGAGGAATCAAGGCTCCGGCGGTCCTGGTCGTGGGCTCGGTGGCTTCCCTGCACGACAAGCTGGCATGGTTCGAAAACAAGCCGCTGTTGGGAAGGAAGATACTCGTTACACGAAGCCGTGCCCAATCCAAGAGGATGGCTGATGCGATCTCGAAACACGGCGGAGTCCCGATCCTCTTCCCGACGATTGAGATCCGGCCGCCGGATGATTTCCGCGAACTTGACGAGAGCATTGGACGAATCGGTGAATTCGATTGGGTGATCTTCACCTCGGTCAACGGAGTGGAAAGGTTCTTCGAGCGCTTTTTCGAGATACGGGATGACATCCGCGACATGGCCGGGCCGCGCATCGGAGCAATCGGCCCGGTCACGGCGTCTTCCATTCGGAATCGAGGGATCAAGGTAGACCTCCTTGCAAAGGAGTTCGTCGCCGAGGGATTGCTGGCTCGGTTGTCAAAGGAAGAGGCGCGCGGCAAGCGCTTTCTCATCCCACGGGCCGAGAAGGCGAGGGAGATACTCCCCCGGGGAATCGAGGAAATGGGCGGGGAGGTACACGTCGTGTCGGTGTACCAAACCGGGATGCCCGCGGATTCCGCCATCGAGAAGGCCCGAGGCATGTTGGAAAAGAGAGAAGTGGATGCAGTGACCTTCACCTCATCTTCCACCGTTACCCACTTCGTGGAGATGCTCGGGACCGCAAATATCTCGTCGTTGCTGACCAATGTTACGGTGACCTCCATTGGGCCGGTGACCTCCCAGACCGCGAAAGATCTGGGTTTGACCGTCCACGTGGAGGCTTTGGAGTACACCATTGACGGAGTGATTGACGCGCTGGTTCGGTATTTCCATTCGAAGGGGAGATCGTAAGGCGTAAAAAACAGGCATTGACATGAGTGTAATGAGGAGAAAGATTGAGTGCCTAATTGGTTGAAACTGCTCCTTGTTTTTGTGATCTTGTGCCTCTTTTATACGTTCTGGATGACCGGCGGCACGTTCAGATTTGCCGAATGCACGGGTTGGCCGAACCACAACATGCCGGCACGTGCCTACGCCAAGGGTCAGATCCACCTGGATGAGACCGGTTCGGAAGACTACGCCCGCGTCAACGGCAAAGCCTACATGGTCACCGGACCCGTCCCCGCTCTTCTCAGACTTCCCTTTGTGCTGCTCTTCGACCGGGGGGTACCCACCGGGCTTATGATTGTGCTGTTTTGCGCGGGGGTCAACGTACTCTTTATTATGATGCTGCCGATGATCGGGGAGTGGGACTCAACTCCCTCAAGGTCCCTCATAGCCGTACTGTTTGTCGTGGTGATGATCTTCAACGGCGTAAGTCTTTTCATGGTCAGCGTGCCGTCTTTCCACCATGAGACCAGGGCATCGGGAATGTTCTTCCTCATGGCCGCGGTGTATTTGTTGTCCCGAACGCGGCAAGGCGGTTACTGTACTTCTCTCTCGATAGCGGGTCTCCTCGGACTGTCATTGGCTCTTTCCCTGGGCAGTCGGCTCTCATATGCTCCGGCGGCGCTATTTCTCGGCATAGTGCTCGCGGCGGGCACGTTCCGTGCGTGGAGATCGGAGCGAAAGACCAAGCCGCTTATGTCCCTGGCCGTCGTGACGGCAATCGCCGGCACGGCCGTCATCCTACTGCTTCTCCAGAATTACGTGTGCTACGGTTCGTTCTTTGATACGGGGATGAACCATCTGGTCTCCAATCTCTTCGGGGAGTATCATCGAGAATATGGTTCTCTTCGTTACGAGCATATGCCTTTCAACCTTTGGTCCTTTTTCTTCAAAATGCCCCTTATCGTCGCTGATTTCCCCTTCATCGCACTCCCCGTGTACACGATAAATGTGGATTCCGTCCAATTTCTTCCCTATCATCTGTTGTACCGAAACGAACTGTCGGTTTCCGTGTTCGTTCTCATGCCGATACTCCTGTTCATGTTCGTCCCGGTCCTCTGCCGGCTTCTCGGTTCGCAGGATGAGATTGGCGCGGACTATTGGGTTCTATTCGGTCTCTTCGCACTTCAGGTCATGGTCGTTTCGTTGGTTCCCATTACCGCTCTGCGGTACTATTATGATTTTGTACCTTTTGCGGTTCTGATGGCCTATTTGGGGGCGGTTCGGTCGGTACGGTACTCCCACAGGGCGACCGTCTTGATCGTATGCCTTGCCGCTGTTACACTTATTCTTGGGACGGCCGGACCTACCTACGGAGTATGGTTTTATGGTGCCATGAATGTCCACGCCGTCCGTCCTTTACAAGGGTTGTTATTCCAGGTCTTGCCATGAGGTCGTGTCGTGAGCGTGTAGTCGGATTTCGAACAATAAAACGTATCAATTGCCGTAAGCTGACCTGTTGTAGAGGTTACCCATATGTCGGCCAAGAGAGTAGTGAATGCAAAGGACATTGTTGACGACATACGGGCCGGTATGAGCGACAAGCAACTCATGACCAAATACCGTCTGTCTTCAAAAGGGCTCCAGAGCGCCTTTACAAAGCTCATCAACAATCGAATTCTCACTGTGGAAGAGGTGTACGGTCAGCCGAGATCCACTGATGACGATACCGATACCGTCATCATCGATGATATGACACTGATTCAGAAGCATTTTCTTACCGTTACGGCTCCGATCTACGAGGCGGACAAACCGGAGATCAAAGGCAGGCTTCATGAGGTCACTGAGCGGGGGTTGACCGTAATCGGTATTCAAGCAAGGATTGGGGAAGAGAAGTTTTTTGTCATCCCCTGCAAGGAATTCATGAGTGCCGACCGGATTGACTTTCGAGCAGAGTGCCTCTGGGCGAATGTCAAGCCGGGGACGGGGCAAAGGATCAGTGGGTATCAGATTACCTCCATATCGAAGGAATCGTTGGCTCGCCTCCGAAACCTGATGCAGATGTTGACGCTTGGATAACATGACCTGGGCAAGTACGTTTCAATGCCTGATTGCAGTTCCTAATTGAAGGAGGGACAGATGAACGGGTTTATAAGGGCCATGGTCGTCATATGTCTGGCGGCGTACGGTTCGTTGTGCGGCCCGCCGGTCGCCGTTGCGACGGACCGGAATGGCGAGGTCAAGGCGATTCATGAAGAACTCGCGGCGATCAAGGACCAGGTGAACGGGTTGGCGAAATCGGTGGCGGAACTCAAAGCCGCGGTCAAGGCCCTCAGCGGTTCACTTGCAGCCGGCACGGCAAAAGACTCCGACGATAAGCCGATCAAAGGGCAGACTGAGGCCCAAGTGAGATCAACGGTCTGCGAAGCCATTGAAACGTATATTCGCTCCGTGGACGAGAGTCTGCGCTTGACGGACGGCGTGCAAGCTCAGAGTCGAATGCAGCGGGCATATGCCGATTTGAAGAACTCGGTGAACCGATATGCCGCCTTTCCTGAAGTGAACGAGATCATCGGCATCGGCGATGATCTGGACTATGATACATATACCGATGTGTCCTTGCGCGATAGTACGGAAGGGACCGGCGCGTTCGTGAAGAGCATTACGAGCTACAAGAAAAGACTGAAGGCATATTGCACGAACCGGTGAATCTTCATAGTCTGGGTGCCGTTAACAAGCCACAACGAATCATGAGAGTCCTCGGCACCGCCGGGCACTCCGGGGCGCAACCCGGAGTACCTGCCCTGGGCACCCACAGAGGGGAGCCCCTACAAATCAAGACCGTAGGGCGGGCTATGTCCGCCATCTCCGCCGCGAAGACCGGGGTCGCTTGTCGGAGGACTTTCAGGTAAACTATTAGCGGGAACATAATGGGGACTTGCCTGTCAACCTATAAGTCTTCAACGGCCGTTATCAAGCCGATCCTACCCGGAAAGCTTGAGAGGTAGACTGGGAGAGTGAACGATGAAGATTAAGATACTGATACTCGTAACGCTGGCAGCCCTGATACTCACCGCCCCTTTCGGAGCGTTCGGCGGTGAAGGCGGCGACGACAATTCCGCGAGACCGGTGCCTATCCTTGACGCGCCGATCCACGAGTAGGCTGCGGCAGGTCACAAATACGCCGTCAACTGAAAAGTAGGACCGGCACATGGGATTCGAAAAGGGATATGATACACGGGAACAACAGGGGCGCACTACCGCGCTCGTCTTCGTTGCGTTCCTGACGATCATCATTACCGGGATGGTGGTAGCCAACGCTTCATGGGCGGTTTCCCAAGAGAACGCGGTATCGACGGACTCCATGCCCGGGCCCTCCATGGGAGATTTGAGAGTCGGCGATCTCTATGCCGTCGTGATCGGGATTTCAGACTATAAAGACAAGAACATAAACAGGATAGGGAGTGCCGCGATTGACGCCCGGGATTTTGCCGAGTTTCTGCAGGGGCAGAAAAAGGTCTTCAAAGAGCAACATGTCAGGCTGCTGACCAACGAGAAAGCTACAAAGATGGAAATCGACATCCTTCTCCAGTCATGGCTCAAGGGGACGAAGGAGTCGGACACCATTGTGATTTTCCTCAGCGGCCACGGGGAGCCTGATCTCCACTCGGCAAACACCTTTTATTTTCTACCTTGGGACGTACGACCTCAACATTTGGCTCAAACAGCCGTGCGCATGAGCGGTTTTCTCAGCCTCGTGAACCAGTATAAGGCGAAACGCGTCCTGCTGATTGCGGATTCGTGCCATTCCGGGGGCTTTCTCTCCGAAATGAGCGGACCTCAGGCAAAAGCCCGGGGAACTCGTGCATTGGCGCTGACGAGATTCATAGAAGAAATGGAGGCATCAGCCGGCATCGCGGCACTTTTTTCTTCCAAGCCGGATCAGACGTCCTGGCACCTCCCGCCCATGAGGAACAGCGTATTTACCCACTATTTACTCAAAGGACTCAGGGGAAAGGCCGATGTGAACGGAGACGGCATGGTGACCTTTTACGAGGCCTATCAGTATGCCTGGCGTCTGACCAAGGAACGGACAAACGGAACCCAGGAGCCCTATGGAAGGGCTCCCGGAATCGTCGGGTCGTTTCCCATAGCCGTGACCGAGGGGCGTGACCTTGAAGGAGATCTGGAAAAGCTTCTGCTCCTGGCGGCGAAGTCGGACAACCTCAATATGGTCATGGGGTTGCTCGAAGACCGAGTTTATATCAACTGCCGCGATGGTGCGACCAACGACACTCCCCTGATTCTGGCCGCCAGGTACGGACGGATCAAGGTTGTGGAGTTCCTCCTCAAGAAGGGAGCCAAGGTAGACGAAACCAACAGCGAGGGGAACAGCGCCGTGATGTCGGCGGCTGAAAATGGTCGTTGTAAGACGGTGGATCGACTGCTGAACCATGGGGCCTCGGTCAACAAACCGAACCGAAACGGTGAGAAAGCCCTCACCCTTGCCGCACGAAACGGCCATGCGGACGTCGTGGAAAGGCTTCTGGCCGCCAGGGCCAATGTCAAGGCGCGAAATAACCTCGGAAGCACAGCTCTGATCCTCGCTTCGCGCTTCGGGCACACCCCCATAGTAGGACTTCTTCTGCAGCACGGTTCGGAGACGAATGCCGTGGACAAGAAACACCGGTCGGCTTTGAGCCTGGCTGCCAGATTCGGCCACCCGGAAATCGTCAAGCTCCTCTTGCGCAACGGAGCAGAAGTGGATTTCGATGAATCGGATTCGACCCTGGATCGGAATCTCCTGCGCACGGTCTTACTCGGCGACGTGCAGAAGACTCGGGAACTTCTCAAACAGGGCGCCACCTTGAAAGCCTTGACAAGGGCCGGTGACGAGCCGCTTACTCTCGCCGCAGGTCTCGGGTATGCCGACGTGGTAAGAACCCTGCTCGATTCGGGCGCGGATGTCAACAAAGCCGCGAGTTTTCGGTCGACGCCGCTGAAGTGGGCTGCAATGAACGGATTTGGGGACACGGTACGTGTCCTCCTCGATCGGGGGGCTCGGGTCAATGTCCGAGACAAGGCAGGGGCGACTCCGTTGATGTACGCTTCGCAAAACGGACACAGCGACATCGTCCGGATTCTGACCGACCGCAATGCCGACATACACACGAGATCCAACAGCGGCAATACGGCACTGATCCTGGCATCGGAATACGGTCACACGAAAATCGTCGATGATCTCCTGAAACTCGGGGCCCAAGTCAATGCCGCATCGGACTACGGTACTACCGCGTTGATGCTTGCGGCAAGGAACGGCCATACCGAGACGGTGGAATCGCTTCTGTCCAAAGAGGCGAGCGTGAAGGCCATTGACAATGAAGGACGAAATGCGCTCATGTCGGCCTCTGCGGCAGGACATGCGGGTATTGTTGCAAGACTGCTCGCAAAGGGGGCAACTGTGGACATTCAAGATCAGGATGGAACAACGGCCTTGATACTGGCCGTGAAGAACAACCGTGCAGAAGTGGCCAAACTCCTCCTGGAAGGAGGAGCGACCGCAGTGGCGGAAGACCGGGAAGGACTCACCGCGCGTGATCTGGCGCAATCCGCGGGCCCGGATATGGCCAAACTTTTCGGCAAAGTACCCGGTGTTGCGGAAAACTCTGCTTTGAATCGTTGAAAAGGACGGAGAGAACTGAGATAATGAATCACGAGGCGGTACCTCTTACCTTCCATAATCCGGATGAAGCGGGAGGAGTCGCCGCCTGCATCGAGGGATCATTGATTGCATACTGAGAGTACCCTTGATGAATTATGTATTATTGACGTGGACTGGAACCGTTCGGACAAGATGCGATCTCTTTCGCATCCGGTACTACTTATTGCTGAGAGCGTGTTATGAAATTGTCAAGACAGATCCGGATTGCATACCTGGAAGACGACGAAGGCTTGGCCCGGCTTTTTCAGAGACACATGCATAAGCATGGCTATGAAGTGGATGTGGCCCACGACGGTGAACAAGGCCTCGCCATGTTGAATGATCGCGACTATGATTTCCTTGCCGTGGACCACAAGATGCCGCGGCGCACCGGTCTCGAAGTCATTCAAGCCTTGGCTGCGAGGGGAACTCTGCTTCCCACCATCATGATTACCGCGGCAGGCAACGAAGACATTGCCGTAGAAGCAATCAAGCTGGGCGCCATTGACTACGTAATCAAGGACGCGGACCTAAGGTATCTGGATTTGCTCCCGGTGATGATCGAAGAGGTGCTGGGCAACAGAGTCGCGGGTGAAGAAGAATGTGACGTTCGGTACGCCGTACTTGCCGATGAAGAGAAGTATCGGCAGTTCGTGGAATTCTCCCCCGACGGCATCTGCATGGTAGTCAACGAGCGATTCGTGTTTGCCAACAAAGCCGCAGCCGACGTACTGGGGGTGACGGGCCCGGATAAGCTTATCGGCACCGAAGTCGGTCGGTGGATTCATCCGTCGAGCCAAGGCCCGGTAATTGAGATGAAGCGTGGTCTTTCGTACAGGAGAAGAATGTCTACTTTTGTTGAAGCGATATTCACGCGTGCCGACGGGACCGTGGTAGAGGTTGAGGTTGCTGCCGCCCCCTTGGGGGGCGATGCTACGGCAATCGTGGTGTTCCGGGACATCTCACGGCGCAAGAACGCGGAAGCGATCTCCCGGCGAACTGAAAGGCTTGGGGCGGTGGCGGATTTGGCCGCGGGAGTGACCTACGGATTCGGCGAATTGCTCCATGCGATCATGGGAGGCGCCGAGCAGGCCCTGCTGAAGCTCAAGCTGGGAGACTACGCGGGGGTTCACGCGAACCTCACACGAATCGTTGAATGCTCCCGCAAAGGATCGGATACGCTGAAACACCTCCGCACATTTGCCCTTCCTCCGTGTTATTCCGACGGTTCCCAAGGAGTGGATGTCGATCTGTCCGGTAGTGTGAGCAAAGCTCTGAGGATGATCGAAATGTGGAGGAAGACCATGCCCGAGATGCAGGGGTTGACGATCAACGTCGATCTGAGGTTGGCCCCGGGCTGCATCATGAGGGGAGACGAGAGCGAAATAGTTCGTTTGGTGATCGCGCTCGTGAGAAACGCCATTGAAGCCATGCCGCTGGGAGGAGATCTCACCGTCTCGACCTCCGTGGAAGGCGGTCACACGATACTTCGGGTGGCGGACACCGGCATAGGAACCCCGGAAGAGTATCGTGGAAAGGTCTTTCAGCCGTTCTTCACTTCCAAGGGCACCTGGTGCACGGGGATGGGACGCGCAAGTACGTACGGCATCGTCAAAGCTCATGGAGGTACTCTTACGATTCAACGCGCGTCGGAGCAAGGGACCGTGTGCACGGCACGATTCCCGAGGCGGCCGGGTGTTTCGGGGGAAGAACATCGCGGCAATGCATAACGAATTCCGTACGATGATGCACATACGATGACATGCCTGAAGAGGCATCCCCCGTGAGACTGAATGATTGCCCTCCCTCCTGCTTTTCTCTTTGAAATCTTTTCGGACAATGCTAACAAGTGGGTGCACAAATCCGGACCATAATGCCAACGGAGGAAGCCACGTGAAAGTCGGTCAGGGAGAAGCCGGTAAAGGATCCGCAGAAGACCGGACCAAAGGAGAAGACATTAATCGAGTACCTCTGCTGGACCTTAGGATCCAGTACGCGCAGATCCGGGACGAGATCAAGGAGGCCGTCGATCGAGTCTTTGAGAGCCAAAGGTTTATACTAGGGCCGGAAGTGGAGGCCTTGGAGCGAGAAATAGCCGAATACTCAGGGTGTCGGCATGCCGTGGGAGTTTCTTCGGGGACCGATGCCCTTTTAGTGTCACTCATGGCCCTGGGAATCGGTGAAGGTGATGAAGTGATCACCACGCCGTTTTCGTTCTTCGCCACTGCCGGAGCCATCCTGAGAGTCGGGGCAAGACCCGTTTTCGTCGACATAGACCCGGACACGTTCAACTTGAATCCCGATCTCGTGCCGAAGGTGGTGGGACCGAGGACCAAAGCCCTATTGCCGGTCCACCTCTTCGGCCAATGCGCAGACATGGATCCTTTGATCGAGATTGCAGGAGACTATGGGCTGCACATCATTGAGGACGCGGCTCAGGCCATCGGATCGGAATATGTAGATAGGAGAGCCGGGAGCATGGGAACCGCGGGCTGTTTTTCGTTTTTTCCGTCGAAAAACCTGGGCGCGTTCGGAGATGGCGGCATGGTTACCACCAATGACGCCGAAGTGGCCGAGAAAATGAAGATATTGAGGAACCAGGGCGCGGAACCCAAGTATTACCACAAGGTGATCGGGGGAAACTTTCGTCTTGACGCGGTTCAGGCCGCAGTCTTGAGAGTGAAGCTCAAGTACCTCGACGGTTGGTCTGAAATGAGGCGTGCCAACGCAGAATTCTACACGAACAAACTCCGCGAATTATGGCCGACGAATCCAAGAGTCGTACCGCCTCCCATTCGGCATGAGCGCCACATATTCAACCAGTATGTGATCCGGACGCAGGACCGCGACGGCCTCAGGGGCTTCCTCTCTCGGAACGGAATCGATACGGAAATCTATTATCCCCTATCGTTGAACCGACAGGAATGCGTCGCTGACCTTGTCGACACACACGCTACCTTTCCCGTCAGCGACGAAGCGACACGGACGGTATTGGCTCTGCCTATATATCCGGAACTCACGGAACCGCAGAAAAGCTATATCATATTAAAGATAAAGGAGTTTTTTGACTAGAGGGAGCCTGCCTTCAGAAGCCTTCCGCCTGGATGTAAATCCTTCCCGGGTCGACATTCTTCCCGAGCGGTTGACCGTTGGGACCGCACGGCGGAATCTTAGGTGCGGGGGGAACCTTGGGTATGGGCCCGCGGTCGAGTCCCAGCTGATTGGAAATACCGTCAAACACGTACCGGAGCAGTCCGAATCCGTGCGAAAAGGACGGACAGAGCATTGATATGGCCAGCATGACGACGAGTATCCTGATTTTCATGGTTCCGTTCCACCGACATCCGAAATCGACCACATCCGTCTTGGAAGCGGCCAAGAAACGGTACATCGGATCATAATTGCGTTAGCATTTCTCAAGGAGCCAAGTCGGCTTGCTCCTTCGCCTCTGGGAGAGGGCCGGGTCGAGAGTCTTTAAGAAACGACCTGCCGGCAGACAACTTCGTGCTCTCCCGGGCGCGGGCTTATCCACTCTTCCGGGTGTTCACCGTTTCAGCTTAACCGGCGGACGCACGGGAGCGCACGGAACCGGGCAGCACGGCGGCGGAGGAGGACCATAGGTTTGGAAGCGCGGCGCAATCCGAAACAGATACTCTGGGGCCGTGCATGGGAAATACCACACCCCTTGCTCAAGAAACCCCATGAGTGCAGGGTCCAACGGAGGCATTCGCCGGTCTCCCGGGCCTCCTGCAAGGCACATCACGGGAATTGAGAGAGCCAAGACTATAACAACAACTCTGACGACCAGTTTCGTCAAACCACACCCCCGACGGCTATCGGTGAATAATCGAATCAAGGATAGCAGGGCAACCGTTCATCGTCAAGGAGATTTGAGGCCGGTCGGCAGGCATTGGTCTTACGGAGCGTCTTCCTCGGGGACATCATTGCGAGCATGACTCAATGGAAAAAACCATACTCTATCGCCTCTTCGGAATAGGGCGTATACCCAAGGATCATCGAGCCGTACTCGAGTCGGAGGGACTTGTTCTCTTCGACGAAGGAATCGGCGGTTCGGTTATTTTGCGAAAATTCAAGGCACCCGGCAGGCGTCACTCTTGGCGCAAGAGTTGGTTCTCGGGTTCGGTGGCGTTTACCAACAAGCGCGTCATTGCGTTCGCCTACTCCCGACAAATCATCAATGTACCGTTCGACGATCCCCGGGTGGAGAGGCTCAATTGCACGGCTGAAGACGATACCTGCCTGTATTTCTCGTTTGAGTCGGGAGATTTCAGCGACGACATGTCCGGAACCGTGGAAGTACGTTTTAGAACTCCCCACGCAAGACTTTTCGCGGAGAAGGTCAGGGCCAAACGCTGTTGACCGGTTTTCATGAATGCCGCCATGACGTACCGCGCTCTCTCCCTGTAGGCTCCTGGTTGGTTGTCGATTTGGTCATTCCATCAGATTGGGGAGCCAAAGCGCAATTTCCGGGAACGTGATAAGGATTGCGTTGCAGATGATGAGGGCAATGAGAAACGGAAAGATCCCCTTGAATATGACCTCCAACGGAACGTCTTTGGCCACACCGCTGACCACGTACACGTTGATGCCTACCGGTGGTGTGATCACTCCCATCTCGGTGATAAGCACAATGACAACCCCAAACCAGATCGGATCGTACCCGAGGCTTACGGCCACTGGGAAGAATATGGGAATGGTGAGCAGTATCATTCCAAGAGCGTCCATGAAACAGCCGCCCGCGAGATAGATCGAGACAATCACCAGCATGATTGCCCATGGTGGCAGAGGCAGCCCTCCCACCCAGTCGGCCAGTGCGAATGGGATTCTTGTCACAGCCAGAAAATGTCCAAAGACCAGGGCTCCTGCAACGATCACAAATACCATGCATGATGTACGGACCGTCTCGATGATGGCGGTCAAAAATTGTCTCCACTCCAGTTGCCTCCGCGCTGCCGCAAGCAGAAGAGTAAAACCGGCTCCTGCCGCGCCGGCTTCGGTTGGGGTGAAGAAGCCCATGAAGAGACCGCCCATGACCAATGCAAAGAGTAAGAGCATCTCTGCAGCCCCTGAGAGAGAGCGTATCTTTTCCGGAAATGTTCGCCGTGGACCGGGAGGCCCCATTTCCGGCCGCAGCCGGACCCGGAAATAGATTGTAACAACGAAGAGTGCGGCAAGTAGAATCCCCGGTAAGATGCCCGCAGCGAAGAGCTTACCTATGGACTGCTCCGTCAGTATTCCGTAAATGATAAGGATCACACTCGGCGGGATAAGGATTCCCAAACTGCCGCCCGCTGCCACGGCGCCGGTGGCCAATTCCATATCGTAGTTGTATTTCTTCATTTCAGGCAGTGCCACAGTGGCCATGGTAGCAGCGGCGGCATTGGTCGACCCGCAGATGGCGGCAAATCCCGCGCACGCCCCGATGGTGGCAACGGCCAGACCTCCCGGGAGATGCCCCAGAAACATGTACGCCGTTCTATAGAGCCTGCCGCTGATACCCGAGTGGAAAGCAATCTGGCCCATCAGAATGAAGAGTGGAACCACCGTGAGATTGTACGAGCCGAAAATGGCGAAGAAATCCTTGGCCAGAACCCGCAATCCCGCGTCAAAGGTTGCAAGATACGAGAATCCGAGAAGCCCGACAAATGCCATTACGAAGCCGACAGGCATCCGGGTGAAAAGAAGGGCGATAAGAACGATTAGTCCGACGATTCCAGCGGTTATGGGATCCACAATATAATTCCTCGCTGTCCCGCAAAAGACCGGACCGCTTCCAAGGGTGCAGTAGGCCATGGCGAAGTGTGATCGCCTAGTGTATCAGCTCTCCCATTCCGGCCATGGTTCCGCCCGGCCGGTCGCCACCCGCAGCAGGTCAAGGCCGAGCACCAGGCACGTAAGAGCTGCACATGCCGCTATGCCGTAAAGCACTGGGTAAAAGGGTATCTCCAGGGTCATGGAAACTTCACCTGCTTTTTTCAGGTCGGCTCCGTATCGAACGCTTTCCCAGGAAAGCAGAGCGAACAAGACCATGCCCATGATCTGGGTAACCAGAAATATAGCTTTCTGCAGTACACGAGGGAGCTTTCGAACCAGGATCTGCACGGCAACGTGCCCACCCTTGATTGTAGTTTGGGCTAGGGCGAAGGCCGCTGCGATCGCTCCGAGAAGGCCGACCACTTCATAGGTTCCCAGAATCGGGTGTCTGAATAGGCGCAGCACGATATCTGCGCAGGTCAACACCAACATGCCGACCAGACACCATGCCGCGATCCAATTCAGCAGAAAAGACAAACGGCTCAATATCCATGCCATGAACGCCGTGCCTCACATTCATAATCCGCGGGAGTGCCGCCATGTAAACGAGACGGCCTGTGGCCCATATGGCCGTCATAGCGCATAGCTATCGGGGCGGTGGGGAAGATACGGCTCGACTCAGGTAGCCTACTTCTGGTGGTCTTTCAAATAGTTGAGGCAGAACTCCAAGGCTTCCTTTCCCGGCAGGCCTTTTTCCGCCATTGCTTTCTGGTACTCGTCTCTGATTGGTATGAGCAGTTTCGTCCAACGCTCGTTTTCCTCGGGCGAAAGGGTGATGATCTTCTTACCCTTTTTTTCGTACACGCCGCGGGCATTTGCCTCCAAGGTATCCCAGAGCTTTGCCTGTTTCTCCATGAATTGTTCGTTAATCTGATCGATGGTTTTTTTGTCCTCGGGCGACAAATTGTTCCACTTCTCCTTATTCATTACCACATATGCCAAATTTGTGTATGCGGCGTCAAAAAGCGTGCAGTTGCTGACTACGTCGATCAACTTGAATCCCACCATTGGTTCAAAGGGTCCGACTATTCCCTCAGCAACTCCTTTTTTCAGTGCGTCATAGGCTGCGCTCATCGGCATCGCCACTGCAACCCCTCCCAACGCATTTACCACTTTTGCGCTGGTGCCGGTGGAGCGAATCTTGAGGCCCTTGACATCCTCCAGTTTCTTCACTTCCTTGTTTGTGAAGAGTCGATGGGGTGGCGAAGCATGGAGGTAAACCACTTTCACATCATCGAACTCCTTGGGCTTGAATTTCTTGTAGTAGGCGTTGGCCATCCTGGTGGCAGTAGTGGCATTCTTGTAACCGAGCGGGAGATCAACTACCTGACTAAGCGGAAACCTGCCCCGGGTGTATGCACAGAAACTCAGCCCGACATCTGCTATTCCCTTGAGCACGGCGTCATAGGTTTCTGTGGGCCGCGTCAAGCTGTTGCCGGGATAGAAGTTCACCTTTACCCGGCCCTGGGTCCCCTTCTCCACCGCTTTACACCATTCTTCCGAAAGCGCGCTGATTGGGTGGACGGGTGGGAAAAAGTTTGTGTACTTCAACGTCACCGTGTCCCCTTCCGCGGATAGAGCTGGAACGGGGAGAGCCATGATTAACAGGAAACACAAAAGCATCGACACGTGTACAGTCTGCCTCTTCATCGAATCTCCTCCTGAGTTAGGTTGATATTTTGTGACCCGTCCGCAATCGCAGTTGGCCTTCTCAACAGGGTTCCTTTTCTTCGTACAGTTTCCTCATGAATTCGGCCTTCATTTCGTACCAAAGCGAAGCAACGTGCGGGACGAGTTCCGCGGCGCCTTTGAACATGACACGGTCTCTCAATTCGCGCCCGGTCTCCTCTTTGAGCGATTCCAGGTTCTCCATTCTCTCCGCAGACTCAGCACGCACGTGCAACGGCTGCGTAACGTCGGGGCTCGGTTTTTCACCGGGAATGACCTTATGTCCCGTCGTGCGGGGACCTAACCCGCTATGACATCCTTGACCGTCAACAGGAAGACGTTCACAGCCGGCACAATGAGCTCGTCATTCATTCTGTCCGGTCACTTCAAGTGAAGACTGGTCCATCCGTATTGGCACAAACGCTGTCCCAATACGTTCAATTGCATCCTTGGCAGGCAGGCCTCCAACGAAAAAGTTGAACTCGTTGTATGCACAACAAGGTCTCTGTGCAGCTACCTCTTGGTGAATAACGAGCGACCCGTAATCTCCTTCCACACCTGGGGATCGTGGGGAGCTGTGGCGACCGGAAGTGAACAGATCCAGGGGTGCCCTAAAACTGGTTGATGCGGATTAGCCCATTTCGTGATGATGCTGCGTGACTCCCCAAGGGCCGACCTTTCTCCTGTCACTCGTGCAGATCATTCTTCTCCGCGAATCATAGGTTCACCGCGTCTTCGAGGCCCTGGATGGCCTCCCGGACTTTGCCATTGACGCCCGGTTCTGGTTCGTGCACTACCGCATCGACGGGTCTGTCCCAGCCCCAGGCATCCGTGTCACTTACCCTGATACCGTTGTCCGTCCGCCATAACGTTGAATCACGGGTTGCTCCTGGATGGATCTGCATGTAACCAGGGTGCACGTAGTATGATAATGCCCCTGCATTAAAGAGCACGATGTCCAACGGCTTCAGGCTATCTTGGTCTTTCTCTAACGATCTTTCTACATCAACGACATCGTTGCCTTCCCCCGTCTTTGTCTGAAAGACTTCCGGCGAGCCACCATGCTCGGAAACTGGATGGGGGGTGGGGGGAGATGGTTTCTCCCCAATCATGCCCCGCGTCCTGCGGGGTAATGGACCCAATCTCCGAGGCCTAGCCCCGGAGTACCAATCAGCACCGTGGGCTTTCATGACTCGTTGTGGCTGGTGAACAGCGCAAGCCGTGGAGGTTCCTATGAGTAGAATCAAGAACCATACTGTCACCGTAACGGGACGCACGCAGTATCTCGTCAATGCCTTTGGCAGGTTTGTCCTCGGACATGGGGCCGTAAAGCTGGTAAGCGTCGAGATGAGTGCCGCTGTGAGTCGTGAGGGTCATATTTTTGACCGTTGCGAAGCGGCCTTCGGGCAAGCCCAAGCCCTCTGGGGTGAGCCCGGAAAAAGGCCCGTGTAGCCGTGCCGTATCTTTATGAGAGAGGCAATCGATATTTGCCTTGAACATCAATTCGGGGAAGGCGCAGGATGGGCACACTGACGTCGATGGTGTCTGGCTTAGTGTGCATAATGTCTTCCCCGCTTAAATCCTATACCTACTGGTGAGTAAATACCACTTCACTTAGACGCAAGTCAAGCTTTTTTTGGTATATGACGTAAGCCTTAAATTATTCGTGGAAGATCAAAGGTAAGGTTGTCAGGTTAATCTCCCGAAAAGAACGCTTGATCGCAACAAGCCCCCGCTAAACGTCCGGGCCGTTTTCGATCAGGAAACACCAGAGAATGCGCGAGGCAAGCCTATCCACTGGAAGCTCATCAGGATCTGCCGGATGGACACTGCCGAGGATACTATCGAAAATGTTGTCCGGTGTCCAGCAACCAAGGATATGGATAATGCTCGGGACAGAACCGGGGAACCAATGGGAATCTACGGTACTAGTTCGACTTCTTGGTCATTTTCTTCACGCGTTCAGCGAGGTCCTGAGGCATCTTATTTCCACTATACTGAACGATGCCGTCCTTGTCCACGATGACATACGTCGGCGCTCCCCTGACCGCGAAGCTTTTGGTGATCTTTGCCCCCTTGTCGAACACAACAGGGTAGGGGATCTTGTACTTCTCAATGTAGCGTTCAATCTTCTCGCGGGAATCGTTTATTCCGGGATTGACGGCGAGGAATTTCAGTCCTTTTGAGCCGTACCCGGCGAATGCATCTTTGAGCTTGGGGATCTCATTGACGCAGTAGGGACACCACGTGGCCCAGAAAAACAGTAGCAGGGCTTGGCCGTCCGAAAGATCCTCCAAGCTGACTTTCTTGCCGGCCAGAGTCGTTGCCTCCACGGTCGGGGCCTTGTCGCCAATCTTCACCGCCGCAACGTTTGCCGAAAAGAACACCACCACTGCACATATCACAGTGACCGCAATCAGAGCGTTTTTCATAAATATCTCCCGTTCGTACTAAGTAAGAATACTCCACCGTTCAGATCATCAATGTACCCATTCGGATCAAGAAATACTCACCCAAGCCTATCATGAAGATGCCCAGCACGTAGAACAGCGACAGAACAAAACCTCGAGATTTCGAGCCGCCAAGGTTTCGGCTTCCCACGTATCCTGAGGTTATGGGAATCATGGGGTACACGCAAGGGGTGAAGCTCGCCAATACTCCCCCGAGAAAGGCCGCTACAAAAGCCATGACAACAGAGGCCTGAAGGTAGAGTTCCAAGTTGCCTACAAGGTCTTCCATCGCTTCTCCTCGTTTCCGAGTAATGTACCCCCCTCTTGTCCGTCGCCGTGTATATCATTGTCGATGAACTGATTCGGGCTTTCGGTCGAAATCTTCTTCGGGGAACCGACACTCTAAAGTAAGTCATCTTTGAAAGGCTTCGGTTCCCCGGAAGATGGATACTGCTTTGAAGCAATTGACGAAACGTTGAGTTCGGAAGTCGTTCCGTATGGTGACGCGGGGCTTCGCACGGCAACGGAACCTCACAGCGGGAGAATACGTACGCCCTCGACTTGGCGAGGGCGCATCTCACATAGCCTGTCCGCTTACCGGAATCTTATCCGTCGGCGTTTTCTCCGGACAATTGTTCCCGTCTCCGCCTGTCCTTTTCCGCCCTTTTCAGGGTGACCCAGTATGCAAAGTCATCGTCCGGGGCGACCGATTCGACGCCGAATTCTTCAAAATATCCTTTTCGCACTTCATGATTGTCTGCCATGGTCTCTACCTCGTATCGTCACACCCGGTGCTCGGACCGGGCTGTATTCATTGTTTGCCGGTATCACCGAACATTCTTGATAGTATGATCATTGAGATGCACAATGAGGAAAAAGGATTCAGGGTGGATCGGAACCAAAGTAAGATCGTCGGGTCTTCACCGGAAGTTGTCGAGACGTCGTAGGTTCGGCCCGCGTTTCGGAGAGGTTTCATCGATTCGTCGTCCGTGGACGTGTTGGTGAGAGCACTCCCGTAATTAACCGGATCTAAGGATAATTTCCTACAAGACCTTAACAAGGGAGTGCAAATGTCTCCTTGACTTTCGGTGTTCCACGAATTTTGGTGCACCGTTTTACAAATACGGTCGCACAACCTGAGCCGTCTTCCCCGGCGTAGGCCGGGAACCAGTCTTGTTTTCCCGGACCCCGGCCTGCGCCGGGGAGACGGCGGGCAGGGACGCCCGCCCCACGGTCCTGATTTGTAGGGGCACCCCCCTGGAGAGTGTCTCAAAACTGTCGGAGCGAAGTGAATCGTGCCACGAAGGAGTGGATTCGAATGGAAATCCCCCCTGCCCCCCTTTGCCAAAGGGGGGTAAGAGCCGGTTCCCCCCTTAGAAAAAGGGGGTTAGGGGGGATTTGTTGCAGCATCCCCAACAATCGTGGCACGACTAGCATCACGTACCCACTTTTGAGACAGTTTCCCTGTGGGTGCCCCTACGGTTCAGGTCCTCCGTGCCTCCGTGCCCGGATATTCTTCTTGCCGCCACCCAACATGGCAGCGAGACGAAAGTATTTGACCGAACTTATGAAATGCCGCACTTAGGAATAGGACCGCTAAGAGTACAGGAGAACCGTTACCATGGAATTGCCATTCAAGAAGACGAAGATCGTATGCACCATCGGCCCTGCTTCCCAGTCTGTCGACGTCCTGGAAACCATGATACGAAGCGGGATGGATGTGGCTCGCGTGAATTTCTCCCACGGGGAGTTCTCAGGCCACAAAGAAGTCATTGAGAACATACGTACGGCAGCAGGGAATGTCGGTAAACGCGTTGCAATACTTGCCGATCTCCCCGGGCCCAAGATTCGGATCGGCGAACTGGCTTCGGAGACGGTTAATTTGGTGAAGGGCCAACCCTTTCTCCTGGACACGGACGAAGATATCACGGGTGACGAGCACGCAGCATCGGTGTCGCTCCAGTGCCTCGGAGACGCGGTGAAACCGGGCGACAAGATATTCCTCAATGACGGGTTGATCCAGTTGGAGGTTGAACGCGTCGGAAGGTTGCCGGATTCACTGCATGGTGATTGCCGGCGGTGAGTTGCGTTCCCACAAGGGAGTCAACATCCCGGGGATCGAACTCGGGATCAGTGCGGTTACCGAGTTCGATCGAAAATGTGCGAAGTTTGCCTTGGAGCAGGGAGTGGACGCGCTTGGAGTATCGTTTGTCCAAGGCGATCAGGATATTATCGCGCTGCGCGACTTCACGCGATCTCTCGGTTACAACCCATTCGTGATCGCGAAGATCGAGCGTTCCCGGGCTCTCGAAGACATTGATTCCATCATCGCTGCGGCGGACGGCATTATGGTGGCTCGGGGCGATCTGGGAGTCGAGATCCCCATCGAACGGATAGCGGTGACACAGAAGAGGATTATTCACACGGCCAACGTGTACGGTAAGCCGGTGATTACCGCAACGCCAGATGCTGGAGTCGATGATTAACGTACCGCGACCGACGCGAGCGGAAGCCACGGATGTCGCCAATGCCATTCTAGACGGTACTGATTGCGGTGATGCTTTCCGAGGAGTCCGCCATAGGCGATTATCCCATTCCGGCCGTTCAGATGCTGGCGAGTATAGCTGTGGCCACGGAAGGTCACATCAGAGCACATACGGTTGTGGAGACCATACAAGCTTCCGTTGCCTCACGGGAAAAGCGCGTGGAAGAATTGATTTCACTCAGCGTGTACCATACCGTGCGGCGTCTTGTCCCCGTAGCCGTGATTACTCCAACGGAAAGCGGGTCCACCGCTCGCCGGGTTGCGAGATTTCGTCTTCCCGTCTGGGTGGTGGCGATCAGCCCCAACGAGTCTACCTGCCAAGCGCTTCAGTTCTCCTTCGGAGTCTATCCTCTCTTGGAGCCCAACCCGCCGGCCAGCTGGTCAACCTATGTTCGATCGAAGGCCGTTAAACTTCCCGTCCCCGACGGACCTGTGGTGAATGACGGAAGGTACCGTCCGGCACAGCGGCAGCACCAACCGCATGGAGATCATTGAACTGGGTACCGAAGGTTCACTAATACGGTCGCGGATTCCGGCCGTGGCGCAGGCTGATTCCCGTCGACAATTCGACGCATCAATGGGCGGTCAATCCATTATTCCGGAAAAATCCTCCAAGTACCGATTGAAATCATCCGGTTTCTCAACCATAACCAAATGCCCGGCTCCCGGAATGACATGAAGCCGGGATCCGGTGATCTTGTTCTCGAGGAACTGCGAGTACTTGACCGGAGTAAGCCTGTCATCCTCGCCTACAATAATGCACGGCGGGTAAGTCGGATTTCGTGAACGCTTGCCATAACATCGAAACCGTCGCATGCGGAGAAATCTTTATGAATCAGATCCGCAGATGTAGCCGCGAGTCTCTCCTTCATTTCCTGCCGCATGGAAGCGGGGCGCCGACTGAGAAAGACAAAATTCCCCGATCATCCTCATGGTTGACTCTGGTTCACTAAGCAGTCCTTGAAGTAATGCAGGAAGGACCTTCAGACGTGCTCCGGCCCCCACCAGCCCTATGGCCTTTAACCATGGTCGGGGGGGACAGCGCTGCCTGTTGCGTGATGGCGCTGCCAAGTGAGCAGCCCACCAATGCCGTGCGTTGCAGGCCCAGGGCCTCGATGAAATCCACAACCCAGTCGGTGTAGGGCCTGGGACCCGAGGCTTCGCCGGGAGGATCCGACTCCCCATGGCCGGAAGTTCCAAAGCAATGGCGGTAAGCGCGGACGAGAGTCCGTCCAGTTGGGCCCTCCAGTCTTCTCGATCTCCTCCTGAGCCGTGTATGAACACCACTGCGGGGTCGGACCGGTCGAACTCCAAAGGCTGAACTCCATAAGCGAGCCGTCGCCCTCGAACAGACACGTCAGGCATGGTCATACTCCTCCACGACAATACTTTTCCGATGAAGGAAAGCCTCCGGTCATCATTCCAGACTGATGCCGGTCGGGGACTATGGCAACTCCGCCGGGCGAGGATAGCGAAGCGACTCCTGTCGAACTCCTCGTCGTAGCCTATGGTGCATCGCGCGGGAACGGCAACGTGCTCGTCAATGATGGCCTTCTTGATTCTCGCGCCATGACCGATCGTGACCCCATCCAGGATCACGCTTTCGGAGACCGCTGCTCCCTGATTAACCCGGACATCGTGTGAAAGCACGGAATGCTCCACATGTGCACCGGAAATCACGCACCCACCCGAGAGAATGGAATTGACTACCCTGAAATCGTCCTCGCCGTCGGTGTCCGGGAGTCGTGGCCGAACAATCCGTGCGGGCGGAACTTGTTCCTGAAAGGTACGAATCGGCCATTTCTTGTCGGAAAGATTGCACTGGGGTTCGTCCAAACACAAGTCCATATTGGCTTCCCAATAGGCATCGAGAGTTCCTATGTCCCTCCAATAACGGCTTACGGAGTTGTGAGCCTCGGTAAAACCGTGAACGTACACCCGATTGGATTCAACCATCTTGGGGACGACGTTCTTTCCGAAATCATGGTCGGATTCCAAATCTTTGGCGTCTTCGATAACCCTTCTTAACCAGCACATCGGTATTGAAGATGTACACTCCCATGGAAACGAACGAAGTATCGGGTTTGCCGGGCACGGTCTTAGGCTCTGAAGGTTTCTCTTCCCAGTTGGTGATGCGAAAGTCGTCGTCACATCCGATGACTCCGAAAGCGGTCGCCTCGGCACGAGGTACTTCCACACCGGCCACGGTTAGTTCGGCGTTCTTCTCAATATGGTAGGCCAGCATCTCGTTATAGTTCATCTTGTACACGTGGTCGCCGGACAGGATCAGAACGCGCTCGGGCCGCTCGGTTTGGAGGAGATAGATGTTCTGATAGATGCTGTCGGCCGTCCCTCGATACCAGCGATCCACGTTGCGTTGTTGAGGAGGAATGCACTCGACGAACTCGTCCAGTTCATGGCTGAAGATACTCCCAGCCCAGTCGGATATGCCGGTCAAGTGAGACCGACCGATATTGTGTCAGCACGTAGATCCTTCGAATATCCGAGTTGAGACAGTTTGAGAGTGTGAAGTCGATTATACGATAGATGCCGCCAAACCTGACGGACGGTTTCGCGATGTGCTTGGTCAGCGGATACAAGCGCTCACCCTTGCCGCCTGCCATCAGTATGCAAAGAGTATTCTTCATTTGGTCTCGAAGGCTCATTCTCCCAGCAACCTCTTGATCTCTTTTATGAGTTTGGACGTGTCCGATGATTTCACCACATAGGCGTCCGCTCCCCAGGTTGTGAAGTCCTCCTTATAGTGGCTGTAGGCCGTGTTCAAAATGATGGGGATACCCTTGTCCTGTCCTAGGATTTTTTCCAGGGTTTCAATCCCGTCCATGCCCGGCATTTGGATGTCCAATACGATGAGGTCCGGAGGGTTGGTCTGCACCTCGGACAACGCTTCGTTGCCGGACTCTGCAAGAACCACCAAATACCCTTCATCCTCAAGTTCGCTTCTGTAAAGCTCCCTTATGTGCCTTTCGTCGTCTACCAATAAAATTCTCTTCATGATTTGCCTCAACCCCGCGTTGCCGGGGCATGTCCAATAGCGTGTTCCTGTGCCCTAATCGTGTCGACGGCGTATAGTTGGAGTTCCTAACTGTCGGATGAACGCCGGCTCCTCGGAGTGAACACCTATAAGAAAAACCTCAACAGAAATGTAACAGGTCTCAAATTTCTTGGATGCCGCCGGGATGCTTCTCCTACGTGTGTTCTTTGCAGAAAGGTCCCCCGGGAAATCACGTTCACAAAAAAACTACCAACGGAGACGCAAAAGAGCAACTCTTTTCCGATTTTTCCGCGTTGCACATCACGATGCCGTTATCCTTGTATGCAAGGTTACAACGAAGCATGAAGGTCGTTACCGGTATCAGGGTTGTCGGCACCGCCGTTGCCGTATTCTTCCTTGGTCAGAGCAGCGGCAATGTCGGCCCTTATTTGCTCGGAAAGCTTGCGTACGGCGAGATTCACGGCACGGACGATGGAAACCGGCTTGGGGTCGACGCTGGGCACCTCTATGGTGTATTTCTTCGTCATAAGGTTCTTTCGTGCACTGAGCGGCGATTCGAAGTCGATCAGCTTGACATCCACGTTCAGCACGGCAGCGGCCTTGCCGTTCTTGAGGACTCCCTCCAGCTTTTTGATCGTTCCTTCCAGGGCGTACCGGTAACTCGCGTTGCTCCATTGATCGACCGTCTTCTTGAACAGACCGGATGCTTCCAGGTCCCGCTGTATGAGTTCCGTCACCATGTCGGAGGGGTCGAACTCCCACTGCTGCATCGTGACGGTCTGGTCCCCCTCGTCGGTAGAGGTCACAATCAAATGGTGAATATCTACGGTGTCGGACAAGAGGAACCGGTAAACCATGAGCGTGTCCGGGCATCGGGCGATTCAGACTGCTTCTTGGGGGTAGGATAGTCTATGATATGTTGACGAACCACGTTTCCGGTCCATATTGCGCATCCGGAGAGAACAGAGAGGACAGCCAACGCAAACACGGTTCGAAAACGGCTCAAAAACACGCCCGAAGCGGACAGTGAGTTACCATTGGGAGTCCATTGACCCTCTGATGCAAACGAGGTTTCTCCGTATCCGATGATTCTTCCCATGTTCTTGTTTCAAGAGTTGGCGTTCATATGAAAGACCTCCGACAAGCGACCACGGTCTGGTACTCGATGGGGGGGCTTGGGGGGAAGTCAGCGATTGAATTCCCGAGAGACATCTCAAACCTTATTGCCGAAGCGAATCTCGGTGCCTCAGACGCAGTGCGAAGTGATTCGACCTTTCGGCGACACTTACGCTGCTCCGCAGCCCCCCCAATGATTGCGCACGGTGCGCTCTTGCTACCCAATCTCCGAGGCGAAGCCGCCGGAGTGCCCTACAGTGCCGAGGACTTTCATAATTCGTTGTGGCTTGTCAGCTGCTCCAAGCCATGAATGTTCATACGTATCGCTTGCCGTTCGTTCGTCCCATTGCGAGCCCCACTTGAATGAATGCAAACGATCTCAACGGTAACAGTTCACCGGGGCAGGCGCAACCGCTTGGAATCACAAAGGGGAACTATTACTCTCTACGTTTTTTCTCCGTTTCACTGCCCCAGAAGAAGGCTTTAAAGGGATTCTTCTTCCATTGCCTGGTGAGGTCGACGAGATTCTCCGCGCTGACATCGAGCTTTCGGCTCAATCGGTTTATATTGTTATCTGTTCTGCTGATCAGTTTGTTCGCGCTTCTCACGGTCTCCGTGCTTTCGGCCAATAGATCCGAAGTCTTGTCCAAGTTGCGAGTTATGGCTTTGGACCGTTGTACACGTGTGATTTCTTGGTTTAACTTTCTTGCGGTGTCCTTCATTTCTGAAACGGCAATCGCAAGATCCGCCCCGATATTATCAAGACCGGGATCCGACAGAATCTTGTCCAGTTTCGCGGTGACCCGGAGGAGGTGGTAGGAGATGTTTGCCACATCGACGTTCTGCACTTTTTGAAAGACTTTTTCCAGAGCAGTGCCGATTTCCCGAATGTCCGACGGGTAGGTCGGGATCACCGGATAGTCGGGCTTGAAGGAAAGCTTGATGGGCTCTCTTATCTGTTCGGGTTTAAAGGTATCAATTTCGAGGTACTTCAGACCCGTCAATCCGAGAAGGTTGATCTTTATTCCCAACCCCTCCCTGATATCGAAATTTTTATTCAGGCTCAGTACTACCTCGATCAACTTCCCATCAGGCGCCAAACGGATGCTTTTGATTCTCCCCACGGGCACCCCCCTGAACTTGACGGGACTGTCGGCCTCAAGGCCTTGCACGCTCTCGATGAAATAGGCCACCGCCGTCTGGGAAACCTCCAAGTAACGGGAGGCTCCCAACCAGATAGTAATGCCAATTGCCAGCGACAGACTTACCAGCACGAATAGACCTATCTTAAATTTCTGTTCCTGGCTTGACATCTCCCTCTCCTCGGCCCTTCACGGCTCTTCCATTAAGTGCCGGTGAACGATTGAAGAAATCCGCTACGCGCGGATCCCGTGGGTTCTCTTTCATCTCCCATGGCCGACCTTGGGCAACGATGTTCTGCTCATCTTTATCCAACATAATGGCCCTGTCTGCAACAGTGAGGATGCTCTGCAATTCATGGGTAACGATTACGATGGTCGTCCCCAGCGAAGAATTGATCTTGAGAATCGTCTGATCGATCTCCGCACTGGTCACCGGATCCAGCCCGGCCGACGGCTCGTCGAAGAAGAGAATTTTGGGATCCAGAGCCATCGCTCTTGCCAAGGCCGCTCGCTTCTGCATTCCTCCGCTCAGCTCGGAGGGAAGCAAACGTTCTTTCCCGACCAATCCGACTTCGGCAAGCTTGAACAGGACCAATCGTTCAATGATCCGCTCCGCGAGGGTGGTGAACAGCCTCAGGGGAAGAGCCACGTTCTCCGCCAAGGTCATGGAACTGAACAAAGCTCCGGACTGGAAGAGCACGCCGATCTTTCTCAGAAGCTTCTCCGAAGTGCCGCCCAGTACCGGCAATACCTTTTCACCGTCTATGTAAACTTCCCCGCCGAATGGCTCGATAAGCCCGACCATGGCCTTGAAGAGCGTACTCTTGCCGCAGCCCGAACGCCCCAATATGGCGAGTATCTCACCCGGACGAACATCGAAGGAGACGTCCCGGATTACGGTCGTGGTGCCATACCCCACGGTGAGATTCCGTACCGATATCATCGGTGAGCCCTGGGTATTGTTCGATTGTGAATCCTCGCCCATTGCTTTCCGAACTTTCCATGGCCCGTCAGAAGGAAGGGCCGTAGTAGAACAGCACTGCGAACACCGCATCCGTCACGGTGAGGATGAAGATACACGTGACGACCGAGGACGTTGTAGCGGATCCGACGCCTTCCGCCCCCCCTTTCACCTGGATTCCACGTAAGCACCCGATCATTGCGATTTCAATCCCAAAAACAAAACTCTTTGTGAGACCTTTCACGACATCCGAGAATTCGAGCACCTTGTGCACCTGATTGAAATATCCCGTAGGCGTAATATCCAGGGAGAAGGCTGCGACGAGGCAGCCGCCCACCACTCCTGCCAGGTCGGCCATCAGGGTCAGACACGGGAGTGCAAAGGCCACTGCAAGAATTCGAGGCGAAACCAGGTACCGGATGGGATCGATTCCCATCACTCTGAGGGCATCCACTTCCTCGTTGACCTGCATGGTACCGATGTGAGCGGCATATGCGGCTCCGGAACGGCCCGCTACTATGAGACCCGTCAGGAGTGGCCCCATTTCCAGGCAGATCGATACGCTGACCAGGTCGGCCACAAAAATGTTGGCCCCGAATTTACGGAGTTGCAAGGCAGCCTGAAACGCCAGAATACACCCCATCAAGAAGCTGAGCATGGTGACGATTGGAACTGCATCGGAGCCTGCTTTGTCTATCAGCTTCCACAACCGGTCCCATTTGAGTTCTCCCGGCCTCGCAATATCGTGAGTCAGAGCTTCAACTGCGGCCCCGATGAAGGTTAATATGTCAACGGCGTTGCGGTGCAATTGGACGACGCCTTCCCCGATCTGAATGAGCAGGTTAGGTTCCGGCCGCGGTTGCAGAATTCCTGCCTCAATGTCGCGGTCAAGTTCCATGAGATCGCGGATACTCTGTATCCTCTCAGGAACGTTTATAAGTTTCAGGCTCGTGTGGAGTTCATCGGTTGTTCGGAACATGTCCAGCAGAATTGCCGCACCCGAGCTGTCGAAGTACTCCACGCTGCCCAGGTCGATCAAGACATTCTTCATGGGTTGCGACTTTATGACATGATCGAGATCACGGCGCAGGTATTCCGCATTATCAATGGATACGATCCCGGAGACGTATATGCGGACCTCATCGAAATGCCGGTCTTCCTCACGGACGGAATAGCTTTTCCCCGGGGCCTCCGAGGATTCGCCCAGCGGGTCGCCGGCAGTTTTCGTTTTGTCGGCCTGGTCTTCTTTGTCAATCATTTCAAGTGGTTTCCATGATTCCTCACGAAGACTCCGAATGCCTCGCAATTGCAGGTTTGCATGGCGTCGGCACCCTACCTCAGGCCGGACTTCCAGCCCTGAAAAGGTTTAGCTCATATGGAGTTGTTAGGCAAGCCGACTCTGCTATTCAGGATTCTTGGCGGCCGTCCCGGCGGAATCGGGGTATGTCGAAAAGAAGGACTCTATATCTTGCGGATCTCTGCGGAGGGGACTCCCATATAGACTCTCTCGAAACACTTTCCCGTATCTTTTTGTGAGAATGCGCAGGTCCAGTATGCAGAGAATGCCGCGATCCGAGCGCGTTCGGATGAGCCTCCCCAGCCCCTGCTTCAATGCGATCACGGCCATGGGGACCTGGAAAGAGTAGAAGTGTTCCTTGCCCTCTTTGCGTAGCTTTTCCAGTCTGGCCGAGACGATCGGATCATTGGGAGGAGCAAAGGGGAGACGGTCCACCATCACACAGGAAAGGGCGTCACCCTGCACATCGACCCCTTCCCAAAACGACGAGGTGGCAAAAAGGACGGAGCCGGTACGACGGCGGAATTCGGCCAGCAGTCGCCCCTTGGGCTTAGACCCCTGGATAAGCAGGGGAAAGGGGACACGGCCCTCCATCTTTCTGAAAACAGTGTCCATATTGCGATACGAAGTGAAGAGCACAAAGGCCCTGCCTCGGGTTCTCAAGAGAACTTGCTCCAGCACCGGGACGAGAGAGTCCGTGAACCCGGGAGCATTGGGCTCGGGCAGCGACCGCGGTATGTAGAGCATGGTTTGCCGTGAATAGTCAAACGGAGAATCCAGAATGGTTTCAGAAGGTTCCACGTCTTCCTGAAGGCCAAGCCGGGATTTGAAGTAGTCGAAGTTGCCTCCCGAAGACAGGGTAGCGGACGTGAACACGACTGCCGGGACCTTTTCATAGAGTAGTTGCCGAAGCTTTTCTCCTACCTCTACGGGCGACGCGTGGAGAATCACGGTACGCTCGCGGCGCTCCGCCCAACAGGCATATTCACCCTCCCGGTCGTCCGATTGGTCGCGAAGTATGATTCCAAGTTCCGAGCCGATCTCAAGAGCACGGCGTGCCAGCAATCGTAACTCCTCGGATGCATCGGGCACGTTGGAGAGCATCGAAGACAGTGATTCCAATGCCCTGCGCAGCGCATCACGTGATTCCCCAACACTTGGGTCAATGGGGCCGAATCGTTCCCGCAGGCCGGAAATATCACTGAATTGCGAGAACAGACGCCGCGCGTGATCCTCCACGTCGGCCAGGGCCGTGTGGAACTTCTGTGCGTCCAAACCTGATTCTTGGATTTCCGAGCGGGTATCCCGCGCGAATCGTGCAATCCGAAAATGGCTCAAATGAAAGCCGAAGTGTTGTGTGGCAGCGTCCTCCAAGCCGTGGGCTTCATCGACAATGAGTGCTTCGTAGCGCGGTATGACCTCGCCGTAGCCGGATTCCTTCACCGAAAGGTCCGACGTGAGCAGATGATGGTTCACGATCATCAAGTCCGCTTCGGCAGCCCGGGCTCTCATCTTCGAAACGAAGCACTCATCCTTGTCCGGGCATTTCTTTCCCGCGCACGTTTCGGTAGTGGAACAGATTTCCGGCCAGATCGGATCATCGTCGGGTAGATTTTCGAGTTCCGCTCGGTCGCCCTCTCCGGACTGCCTTGTCCGTCGGTACCACTTCACGATCTCCTGAAGTGTTCCCGTCTCCGTAATTCCTGCCAGGGAGGGTTGTCTGACGTACCGTAGGAATCTGGCGTGGCACACGAAGTTTCCTCTCCCCTTGAGCAGTGCGACCTTTAGATCCGAGAACACATGTTCTTTTACAAACGGTACATCCTTATAGAACAACTGTTCCTGAAGATTCTTCGTACCTGTGGAGATTGCCGTCTTCTTTCTGCTCAGAGACGCGGCAATGAGGTATGCCAGAGTTTTTCCCGTCCCCGTAGGAGCTTCGATAACCAGTCGGTCGCCCGATTCGAGGGCCTCGAAGACCTCTACCGCCATACGGACCTGTTGCTCGCGATGCTCGTATCCCGACATGGAGCGGGCAAGCATACCGTTGGGTCCGAGAATGCGGTCTATCTGTTCACGGTAGTTCATGGCCATGATAGTCTATATGTAAGTCCTCCGATATGTGACCCCGGTCGGGTACACGATGGGGGGGGGTGGGGGGCTGCGAAGCAGGCCAATTGTCGCCGGAAGGTCGTGTAATCTCGTACAGTGTGTGAGGCACGGTGATTCGACTCGACAACAGCGCTGGAAAAGCTTCTCGGCAGTTCTACTCTCCGTGCTCCCTCCCAAACATTCCGCATCGTGCGCTCTTCTTGAGCATCTCCGAGGCGAAGCCCCGGAGGGCCCGTCAGTGCTCAGGTCTTTCATGATTCGTCGTGGCTTGTCGGTACAAGCCATGAATGTTCATGGGAGGACCTGCAAATCGTTGACTCGGCTTTCGCCGGAACCTATGACAGTGCGGGTCGAGTGGTACGCAGCTGCACCGGCAAGAAGGCCCTGAGCCCAGAGCGGTGTCCCGAGCGCATGCACATGGATGTAGGTCCCCAAGACATTGGATGTACAGATACCGTCCTTCTTGCCGTCGATTCCGTGGCCCCTCAGGACCTTGAACGCATACCTGGCGGTATCGGCGTGCATTCCGGTGACATAGGAATAGTGGAACTCGTGTCCCGTCACTATTGTTCCCAACGGGTAAAACGGATTGGGTGCCGTAACTTCCGCCCGTATATAGCCATGACCCTGTGGCCTACGCTCTAGAACCGTGTCAACGGGAAAGATGCCCACCATGGGATACGTATTGTCGTCCACAAGGAGATTCTTGGAAAGGTACATGAGCCCGCCGCATTCTGCGTAGACCGGGAGTCCCGCCTTAACGGCCTTTCGTAAGGAGTCCTTGAAAACGACGTTGTCTGCGAGGACATCGCTATGGGTTTCCGGAAAGCCTCCGCCTATGTACAGGCAGTCCAGATCCGGAAGTTCAACCGGTTCCAGCGCACTGATCTCCACCAGTTCGGCGCCTGTGACCCGTAACGCCTCGAGGTTCTCCGGATAATAGAACTGAAACGCAGAGTCTCTTAATACGCCGATTCGCAACCTGGATCCGCTGTCCAGGCGCGCCGGCAACCGTTGGTTGATATTATCCGGTATTTCAAGATGTTCGGCTGACGAGGCGATCCGGATGAGACGATCCAGATTGATGGATCCTTCGACAATTCGCGCAGCGGATTCCACAAATTCCGTGGCCTTGGGATGCTCGTACAAGGAAAGCAGTCCAAGATGTCTCTGAGGAAAGTCCTCCAGGGGCATTTTCCTAACAGAGCCGATGACCGGTACTGAAGTCGCCTCCTCAATAGACTCCCTTAGCACGTTTTCGTGGCGAGTTCCCGCAACACGGTTGAGGATAACCGCCTTGATCTCCACGGCCGGGTCCAGGGCCTTGCATCCTACCACGAGAGCGGCAGCGGTTCTGGTCATCTTCGTGGCGTCAACGATGAGAACGACCGGGGCCTTAACGAGCTTGGCCAGTTCTGCGGTGCTGTAACCGCCCTGCGAGTCGACGCCGTCATACAGGCCGCGGTTTCCCTCGATTATGGCGATGTCGTGTCCAATCGACCTTTGTAGGAACGACTTGTAGACAATTTCCTCGCTGAACAGATACGAGTCGAGATTATGGCAACCGGTACCGGCAGACAGTCCTAACCAGCCCGCATCAATGTAATCGGGCCCTTTCTTGAAAACCCCGATGGATAGGCCTCGGGCCTTGAGGGCCGCTACGAGACCCACTGTGATGAATGTCTTGCCCGCCCCGCCTTTCAGGGCTGCAATGACTGCTCGTGGAATGGGAAGAATTTCTGACATGTGATCGACTACCGCCTTGTCTACGATACCAAAGTTTGAGGATGGTCGGAAACTCCCGGCTGGTCGGCTATACGCCGAGACAAGTTGGATTCGTCTTACCCGAACCTTCCTTGCATGGCGGCCGCCCGGTTGCTTCGGGTTGAGTGATACTCCAGTGCCGCGTTTATCATTCCTTTGGCCCAGAGGGGCTCCCCGAGCGCGTGAACATGCACGTACGTACCAAAAGCGTTAAGATAACATACACCGTCCCTGTTGCCGTCAATTCCATGACCCCTCAACACCCGGAACGCACAGGACGCCGAGGAGTTGTCCGGTACCCGAACCGATGAGTAATGAAACTCATGCCCCGTCAGTTTCGCGCCGCACGGATAGAATGGATTGGGAGCCGTCACTTCAACATGGATGTAACCCAGCCCCTGCGGTCTTCGTTCGAGGATTGTATCCATGGTAAACGCCCCTACCATTGGATAGGCGGTCCCATCGATGAGGAGCCTCCTGGACAGGTACATGAGTCCTCCACACTCCGCATAGACCGGAAGACCGCCTTTTATCTCGTCAAGCACGGATTGCTTAAAGATCCGATTCCCGGCCAACCTGTCCGCATGGGTTTCCGGAAAACCTCCCCCTATGTAGAGAGCGTCAAGGCGAGGCAGTGGTTCCTCTGCCAGAGCGCTTACCTCTACCAGTTCGGCACCGGCCTCGGAGAGAGCCTCGAGATTCTCCGGGTAGTAGAATTGGAACGCCGAATCCCTCACGACGCCAATTCTTACCGAGGGCTTAGTCGAGTCGGCTTCGAGGTGTTCCACGGGATGTGTCCTGAACGACTCCAACGCCTTGGCTCGTGACGCGAGTGCTATCAGACTCTCCACATCGATGGATTCTTCAACGATATTCGCAGCGTCGTCAATGAATTCAAGGGCTCCGGGGTGCTCATGCAAGGGGAGCAGTCCCAGGTGCCTCTGGGGAAAGTTCCGGAGCGCTAGTTTTCTCACCGATCCGATCACCGGTACCGATACGGCTTCTTCAATGGAGCGGCGGAGAATCTGTTCGTGCCGATGTCCCGCCACACGATTCAGAATTACCGCTCCAACGTTCAGGTCCTTATCGAATTGTCGGCAACCCAGGACGAGTGCCGCTGCGGTGCGGGTCATTTTCGTGGCATCCACAATAAGAACTACCGGCGCTTTCAGAAGCTTGGCCAATTCAGCAGTGCTGTATGCGCCTTCTTTGTCTACTCCGTCAAAGAGCCCGCGGTTCCCTTCCACGACGGAGATCTGCTTTCCCAGGGATCGTCGGACAAAGGACGTCGTCACCACATCTTGGGGGAACAGATAGGTATCAAGATTGTAGCAGACCTCCCGGGACGCCAGACCGAGCCAGCCTGCATCAATGTAGTCGGGACCTTTCTTGAAGGCCCCAACGAGCATTCCTCGACGCTTCAGTGATGCAATAAGCCCCACAGTGATTAATGTTTTTCCGGCCCCACCGCTGAGTGCGGCGGTAATGACTCGGGGGGGGGACAATTTCAAAGGAGCGCGGGACGGCATGGGTTCCTGCTTACGGACTGGATGAAAGATTCTGGAAATTACGGTAAACCACCAGAGTGTGATCCGCCAAATGCCTGCGTATGACTGGCATGTCGGGCGCATCTTCGTCATAGCATTCGACGACCTCCATCATGAGGCGGGTCACATCGTCCGGGGACATACGGGGCGCGGCGGCAAGAAACGCGTCAAGCAAACCCGGTTCGCACATCTCGTCATGAATCTTCGCCTTTAGTCCGTCCAAAGTTCCCAGGATGGTCGCGTTGACGCAATGGTCGTTCGCCCACGCGATTTCCCCCACTCCGTCCAATCTGTCGAGCCTCATTCTGACCGTCAGGTTGGCTATGAAAAGCATGAGAGCCTGTAACCGATTCTCCAAGGGGGCCTGTTCAATTATCAGGCGGGGGGCATACTGTCGCGCAGTGATCAGTTTGACTCGAAGCCCGCCGTTGAGCCGGGAAACAACGAAGTCTCCCGCCGCGTGATGCCACGGGAAGACTTCCCTGAATCTGTTCGGGTCGTAATAATATGTGAGTATAAAGGCAGCTTGCTTGTACAGGGACTCACTTTCGCCGATGGGCAAAATCTCATATCCGAGATCCGTGTCCCACACGACGGTAGCCAAAGACCCGTTCGCTTCATTACGGGAAAGGTGAAACTCATAGAATCCTTCGAGCCATTCGCCCACGAACATGGAGAGGTCGACCGGCGAATCATCGTCTCCCGGAACGGAAACATCACCGGTGAAATAGGCAGCGGGCACGAAAGTCCGGGGAAACCGTGAGCCGAGTTCCCGCAGTAGCTGAAAATCCTTTGTTAACCGGTTCTTGCCTCTGTCGTTGATGGCCACGTTCACGACAAACGAAGCAGTCCAGTCCGTACCCTCGGCCATTACCCGAGCGGGATGGTACTCACTGCCGTGCTTCTCCGCCACAATGTCGATATGTGAGACGGATTCACCGTCAGTGGAAACGCACTCATGCAACAGATGGGCGAATTGATCCCAGTTATCCTCCAGGAAGCGCTTTACTGCGCCTAGATAGGTCCCGTAGGTCATCGGGGATGAAGTCCGTTCGCCTTCGATGGGGCGGGACTGTGGAATGGGACTTAGGAGTTCGCTCTCCCCGAATGGGATGCGACCTTTTAAAGACGAATGCAGAAATCGGAAACGCGGTACCGTGGGCAGCTTCATCAAATCGAAAACCTTTCAAGGGGCCAAATTACCGTACGGGTGAGAATATAGCATACGTTAACCGATCCGTCCCGCGGAGTCTGGAATCAGTGGGCGGCCTGTTAAATGCGTAGGGCGTCTTCTTTCGGAAATGTCTTGCGAGGACGGTAGCCCGCGGTAATCTCGACAGACTGAAGCACCGGGCTACTTTCGGCCACCCGCGTCGGGGCTGGAAAGCCTTGACGTCCCGGAGGGACAGTATGACAGTAGACCGGTCTTTCAAGGCCGGGTTGGAGGCATTCTTGCCCTAATTTAGCGCCGATGGGGGCCAGGGGGAATTTTCAGGTAAATGCCGGCGTCTGGGGGAAGAAGACTGGATCCCGGCCTCCGGCGGGAAGACGGAACCCAATACGTAACCAAACTTGTGCATGGCAGCATTCAGAAAACATCCGGCTGTGGGATCCTCCTCCCCAAGAGGATCATTCGAAAATTTTCTCATCTTCCGCAAACGCCTCGGCCGCGTCGCTTTCCGTGTCCCGAACCTCCGGTGAGCCTTTGAGGACTTCACGGTAGTACTCGTGCTGAATGATAAGATTCATGATTTCGTTGGTCCCCGTCCATATCTGCATCAATCGGGCATCTCTGAGGTGTCTCTCAATCGGATAGACGTTGGTGTATCCGATTCCGCCCATGATCTGCATTGCGTTGTTAATGATATTCCAGGAAGAATCGGTGCAGAACTTCTTGGACTGAGAAACGAGTCTCCGGGAATGGTTCGTGCTCCCCTGGGCGTCTACGGTCACCGCTGTCGCGTGACAAAGGGCCCTCGAAGCATCCAGGGCAGTGACGGAATCCGCAACCTTGAAGCTCACGCCCTGGAAGTCTCGAATCTTGGCACCGAAAGCCTTTCTCCTGTCGCTGTAACGACAAGCGATTTCCAGTGCGTTTCGAGCGCCTCCCAACGCGCCTGCGGCGGAGGTCATTCGTTCGGGAATCATCATCTGATTGAAGACGTCGGCTCCCCTGTTCTCGCCGAGAATGAGGTTCTCGGCCGGTACTTTGGTGTCCTTGAACACGATTCTGCCGGCCCCGCCTCCGCGGGTCCCCATAAGTCCGTAGATGTATTTCGCGTCTACGCCCATGTCCCGTTCCACGATAAACGCGCTGATGGACTTGCCCGGAGCAGTTCGGTCGCCGGTCCTGACGTAAACGAGAAAAACGTCGGCACCTTCGGCTCCTACCACGAATCGTTTCTGACCGTTGAGGATGTAATGGTTGCCTTCCTTTCGGGCGGTCGCTGTTGCGCCGAAGAAATCGGAACCGCCCCTGGGTTCGGTCAAGGCTTCCGCACAGTAGAGTTCTCCCCGAAGAATGGGTTGGAGGTATTTCTTTTTCTGAGCCTCGGTTCCAAAGAAGTGTATCGCCTCTCCGACGATACTTACAAGGGAGTATAGGCACGCAAGTGAAGCTCCCAGAACTCCGATCTCTTCCAAGGCGACAATTTCGTCGACCCACCTCAGGCCCCTGCCGCCGTATTCCGTCGAGAATCTGAGCCCCAGAAGATTCCTCCTTCCCGCCTCAACCAGGTACTCTCGAGGAAACGTGACCTTATCCGCATCCATGTCCAGCAGCAACTGCCTGGGCACGCTCTTTGCAAAGTCACGGACCTCGCCTCTGAGGTCCCTTTGGGCTGGAGTGAGCAATGCTTCCCACATGTTTTGTCCTCCTTGATTAGGTTTGGGGTAAGACTGCACCGGTATTCATGTCTCTTGGGGCACAACGGAGGTGTTCTGCACGACGGAGACTCATTTGAATGAAAATCTGTATTCTCTCCAACGGTTACCTTCTGAATGCATTATGCAACTCTCGGCCTTGGGAATCACGCATAGGCGATTCCCAAGGCATTAAACCAGCCTTCAATCCGGTGAAAAATACCGCATTCATACCGATCGATTGCACCAATGAGGCTGATACCCTCATACGCGAAACACTTCTGCGCGTCCATGCGCATGTAGTCATCGGTAAGGAATGTAGTCTCGTAGCCCATGGAGTCCGGGATGAAGACCTCCTCCGCAGCATCGATGAGGTCTTGATCTGCTCAAATCCGTCCATCCGGTCCAGGCCGAAAGCCTTCTGCAGTCTCTTCATTTCTATGGGAGCCAAAGATCGAATTGCAGCTTTGTTGAGCCTGTTGGTTTGCTGAATGCCCAATTTTTCAAGACAATGAAAGAACCACATGCCGTCATAGGTCATCCAACACTTGTTCATCAACTGGCTCAACTGTCCGGTATCCATTGATTTCATGGTCGTATTTGCCTCCTTTCCGGCCGGCGTTTCCGGACTCTGGTCGAGAATTCTCGATTAAATGCGTAGGATTACTCGGTCGCATCATCCGGATCCGGATCGGGTGAAGTCGATTCCCGCCTTCTGAGGTCCTTCAACCGGCCGGCCAGTTTCTCCCCTACGTTGAGTAAGTCCTGCTCCAATAGTCTGAGTTCTTCGATCCGCCCGCGAATTTCCTTCAGTTTCTTCTCCCCATAGGCAAGGCTCCTTTCAATTTGAGCGATCTCACTCATGTCCACATCGGTCATTCCGATCATTTCCGCAATTTCCTCAAGCGTGTACCCGAAGCGTTTTCCGCGAAGAATGAGTTTCAATCTCGTTCGGTCCTTACGGCTGTAGATTCGGTAGTTTCCTTTGCTGCGTTTGGGGGAAATCAGTCGCTTCTCTTCATAGAATCTAATGGTACGTGGACTGATGTCGAATTCGTTGGCCAACTCAGATATGGAATAATTTTTTTCGTGCGGCATTTGAGGAAACCGACCTACGTGAGAGGGTACTCAAGCTAACGTTTACGTCAAGGACAAGGTAACTGCCCTTGAATGTCTTGTCAAGCGTCATCTCAAGGGAGTTCGACACACCTCTCCCGACCCCGCGTGATCTCCGGTGCGACGGTTGCTGCGAGCGCTGTCCAAGGGAGGAATGATTCGGGGCAGAGCGGCGATATTTATTTAGATTTCCGGATATTTTTTCTTGACTTGCTCCGGCGACTTGAATTAAAGTCTTTTGAATCTTATTTTGGGTGGCTTGAACCTGTCACGTTCACAGAACCCGCCACGAAATCTTAGCCTTGGCCGCCAGGGAAAGCAGCCTAGGAGGGGCTTCCCCAAGGTATCATTGCATTTCTACGGGCCGAGCGCGAAGTAGAAAGCTTAACAATTTCTCGATGAAGAGCACATTCGGAATGAGGAACCCTTAAGTAGAGAGAGGAGGAAGTCTTAATGGCAAAGCACGACACCCCTATGCTTGATGAACTGGAAAGCGGTCCTTGGCCCAGTTTCGTTTCTGATATCAAGCAGCAGGCGGAAAAGGGCAAACAAATCTTGAAAGATGCCCCCGGGGATCTGCTCGGAGTTCTCGAACTGTCCTACGAGGACAAAGTTACCCATTGGAAACACGGCGGAATCGTCGGGGTGTTCGGATACGGTGGCGGCATTATTGGAAGATACTGTGACCAGCCGCAGCAGTTTCCTGGTGTTGCACATTTCCACACTATCCGCGTAAATCAACCTTCCAGCAAATATTATACGACCAAATTCCTGGGCGAGCTCTGCGACATGTGGGAACGACACGGAAGCGGTCTTACCAATATGCACGGCTCTACGGGAGACATCATCTTTCTCGGCACAACGACGGATCACCTGGAACCACTCTTCTACGACTTGACTCACGAACTGAACCAGGATCTCGGCGGGTCCGGCTCCAACCTGAGGACTCCCGCATGCTGCCTCGGCATGTCCCGTTGCGAGTTTGCATGTTATGACACTCAGGAGATTTGTCATCAGTTCACGAACGAATATCAGGACGAACTTCACCGGCCGGCTTTTCCTTACAAGTTCAAGTTTAAGTTCGATGGATGCCCGAACGGATGCGTAGCCTCCATCGCCAGATCGGACATGTCGATTATCGGAATATGGCGGGATGAGATCCGCATCGACCAGGCAGCGGTCAAGGCCTATGTGGGCGGAGAACTCATTCCGAATGCAGGTGCACACGGGAGCAGAGACTGGGGCGCTTTCGATATCCAGAAAGAGGTCATCAATCTGTGCCCGACGGAGTGCATGAGCTGGGATGGAAGCAAACTGGAGATCAATGACAAAGAATGCACCAAGTGCATGCACTGCCTGAACACCATGCCCAGAGCCCTGAGGATTGGTGAGGACAGAGGCGCTGCCATACTGTTCGGTGCGAAGGCTCCGATTCTTGAAGGTGCCCAGATGTCGACGCTGACGGTTCCTTTCATGAAGGTGGAAGCGCCGTTCGACGAAATGAAAGAACTGGTGGAGAAAGTCTGGGATTGGTGGTCGGAAGAGGGTAAGAACCGCGAACGGCTCGGTGAACTGATCCAGCGGGCGAGCTGGCAGAAGTTCCTCGAGGTTACCGAGCTCGAGGCGGATCCCAGGATGGTAGACGAGCCCAGATCAAACCCGTACATCTTCTGGAGAGAAGACGAAGTTGAGGGCGGCTGGACACGTGACATCAATGCTTTCCGCGAGAAACACCAGAGGTAGTAGGAGGTTAGAAACATGCCATACGATCCCAGCGAGCCGTTGAAAGATAGAATTACCGATATTGGTCCGAGATATTATGAAGAGTTTCTGCCCCCAGTCATCAAGAACAATAAGGGTAAGTGGCTCTATCACGAGATCCTCGAGCCCGGCGTTCTCGTTCATGTTGCCGAGTCCGGAGACGAGGTTTACACCGTGCGGGTTGGCGGCTGCAGACTTATGAGCATCGAGCATATCCGGGAAATCTGTGAAATCGCCGACAAACACTGTGACGGGTACTTGCGGTTCACCACCAGGAACAACGTCGAGTTCATGGTGGACGGCAAGGACAAGGTCAAGCCTTTGATGGATGACCTGAAGAGCAGAAAGTTCGACAAAGGCTCCAACAAGTTCCCCATCGGCGGGACGGGAGCAGGCATCACCAATATCGTCCATACGCAGGGTTGGGCCCATTGCCATACGCCGGCCATCGATGCTTCCGGTGTAGTCAAGGCGGTTATGGACGGCATTTACGACGAGTTCGGCAGCATGCGCATGCCCGCGCCGGTGAGAGTTTCCCTGGCCTGCTGCCTGAATATGTGTGGTGCGGTTCACTGTTCCGACATCGCCATTCTCGGAATCCACCGCAAACCGCCCATGATCGACCATGAGTGGATAGACAAATTGTGCGAGTTGCCTCTCGCCATCGCAGCCTGCCCCACTGCGGCGATTAAGCCCGCAAAGACCGAAAGTGGTCTCAAGTCCCTGGAAGTCAAGGCGGAACGTTGCATGTTCTGTGGAAACTGCTACACCATGTGCGCCGCCATGCCTCTGGCAGACGAGGATGGCAGCGGAGTCGCGATTCTCGTGGGAGGCAAGCTCTCCAACAGGATTAGCAAGCCGAAATTCTCCAAGGTTGTTGTTCCTTTCATTCCCAACCAGCCCCCGCGATGGGATGACACGGTCGCGTGCATCAAGAACATCGTGGAAGTCTATGCCAAGGATGCCCGGAAGTACGAACGTCTGGGCGACTGGGCCGCGAGAATCGGTTGGGAGAGATTCTTTGAAAAAACCAACCTTCCGTTTACCCACCACTTGATCGACGACTATCGTTTCGCTTATACTACTTGGCGGCAGTCAACTCAGTTCAAGTTCTAGGTGGTCGAATAAGGAGTTATCATGACCGACGAGGAAGCAAAACAGGTCATACTCGACACACTTGAAAAGAAGTCCAAGTCCAAGTCAAAGTTTTACCTCAAAGACTTCTACGCCATGATACCGGACATGAAGAGCCGGCAGGTGAAGAACTTGGTCAACAAGATGGTCATGGAGGGCAAGCTTGAGTATTGGTCAAGTGGAAGCACGACTCTCATAGGCCTGAAGGGTATGGGTAAGCAGCATCAGGAAGACGATTAGCGTGCTCATTCCGGAAGGAATTAAATAGCCGGACCCTTTGTCCCATCAGTGAGGAGGGAGGCCCATATGGAGCCTCCCTCCTTTTCGTATGGACGTATGACCGACAAGCCGGAAGCTCCGTGGAACGGTGTATCCGAAATGACGGCTTAAGCGGAGCTTTTTCGCAAGAGAGCAGCGTTCCAGCCCTCCCTGCTCTTGATCTTCGTAATGCGCAGGTCGCCTGAACTGAACGCCGTCAGCACCTCATCCACCATTACGTCCGCCATTCCCGAGAGAATGAGGGTTTTTCCGATCTTGTCGATCAGATCTTCCTTGAGTCTCAACAGCACGGGCGCGACGAGATTCACGGTTACAATGTGAAATGAGCTCTTCATGCATCCCGCGTCGCCGACGACCAGCTGTACTCCGCTGTCGAGGTCTGCGTCCGGGAGATCCAAGCCGTTGAGTTCCACGTTGCGTCGCGCAGTGAAAACCGAAGCCGAGTCTATGTCCAGCCCCACAGTGAATCCCGTTCCCAGGGTCTTGCCGGCGATTGCCAACACGCCCGTGCCGGTGCCCACATCGAGCAACGTCGGGGCGCAATTGCCCTGAGACCGATGCTTCAAAGTCTCTTCCATCAGTTCCAGGGCCATGATCGTGGTGGGATGATCGCCCGCCCCGAAAGAGGGTCCGGGATCGATGATCACGCGCGTGCGATCCGATATGTCAATGCCTCTCTCCCAGAAGGGAACGAGCCTGAGCCGCTCACCGATGTCAAGGGACCGAACCTTACCCATCCACCATCGGTCGATATCGCGCTTACGATTTTTCAAGCGTTTGTCCAAGGGTGAGAAAGAACTCCTTGCCGAAGTGGGTGCGCAAAGCAACCGGGACAAGAAACAACGGGCCGTGCGGAACAGGCGCGGTTAAGCCGAGCAGATCGGAGAGAAACTCACCGGAAAACGTGAGGAGCTTGCTCTGGATCTCGTGAACATTCACCGTATGGTACTTGAGCCCCTGCTTGAAGCCGGTCTTGGGACACGATACAACGCGGTCGCCTATGTTCTGAGGGGTTCCATAGAGCCTGCACGTGATGGGGCGATGCTCGTACAGGACACAAGCTCCATCCTCATTGAGCGGGCATGGAATCTTCAGCCTCGACGCCGCATCAATGCGATCTCCTCCATCGGTGGAGTCGCCGGTGCCAATGGATTGAAGCATCGTCTTGGCATCGACAAACAGGGGTTCAACCATCTGCGCCCTGGAGAGCACGCGGGATTGAGTTTCCGGTGACAGGTTTTGGCGAAATATTGAACTCAAGGTGAATGCTTCAATGAGACTCAGTTCAAAGTAGACCGAGCAGCAGTCGTTACATCCGGGCTTACACGGCATCAGTTCCCCGTGCACTCTTTCCACGGTTCGGAACAGATCGTCGGCTTGGGCTGTGAGTTCCATGTACCGCCGGAGGTGATCGGCCAGATTCATAAGCGCTTTCCCAATTGACGCGAACGGTAATTATTCGGAGGCAGGGAGGATGCCGACCCTCTTTTCGAGAATGTCGAGACGCTGCCTGACGGAATCCATCTCATCAGCATAATGGAGGATCGTATCATTTACAAGACCGACAAATCTCTTCAAGTCCCCGTCAATCTGGTCGAGCCGTCTGAGAAATTGGTGGTGATGGGCCTCGTGCTTAGACTCAATTGCGACCAGCGCTACCTTAAGCGAGATCATGCGCGATTCCAGAGAGTCCATACGATCTTCCAAGGAGTCCATGCGGGCTTCGAGGGAATCCAACCGACCTTCGAGGGAGTCCATACGGGCTTCAAGAGAGTCAAAGCGCTTCTTGAAGTCCTCAAGGTGCACCTCCAGCCTGTCAAGCCCCCCTTGGAAGCGCGACCCCATGGATCGCATCTCGTCTCGTATTTGGATGAGAATCTGAGTAGTAATCTCTTGGTCTGGATGATCCATTATGGTTCCCAGCCGGAAGGGTCGTGAACTTCTCATGGGCCCGAGAACCATAGTGGAAGGTCGGGTAGAAGTCAACAAGAAAGCATGATGATTTTATGGTATGATATCAGGCGGATATTTCTACGAAGTCTAAATTTAGGTGAATAATCATCCGCCGCTTACGATTTCGTATTGTTCCTGGTAAAGGTTGGGGTCGGCACTGAGCTGTATCTTGATGTTATGCCTCCGCTGGATGTCGTCGATCTGTTCGCTCTCCTCCTCGAATAAGAGCTTTACCACTTCGGGGTGAGCGGTCACTTTGATGCAGGGGGAACCATCGTCGGAGATGTGCCTTGAGATAGCGCGCAGGATTTCGTAGCACATGGTGGTCTCGGACTTAATGAAACCTTTCCCTTCGCAGTACGGGCACTGCTCGCACAGGGTACGGGTCAGGCTCTCCCGCGTCCGTTTTCTGGTCATCTGAACGAGCCCCAATTCGGAGATCTTGAGGATGTTTGTCTTCTGCTTGTCCCTTTTCAGGGCATCCTGAAGAGCATTGCTGACCTTCTCTCTGTCCGCCGGGCGATCCATGTCGATGAAGTCGACGATAATGATCCCACCGATGTTGCGAAGTCTGAGTTGGTACGCAATCTCCTTGGCCGCCTCCAGATTAGTCTTGAGGATGGTCTCCTGAAGATTGCGTTTGCCCACGTACCTGCCGGTGTTTACGTCAATGGCAACCAAGGCTTCCGTGAAGTCTATGTTGATGTAACCGCCTGATTTGAGCCAAACTTTTCTGCCCAATGCCTTGTTCAGTTCGATTTCGATGCCGTAATGGTCGAAAACCGGTTCGTCTCCCTCATACAGTTCGACACAAGGCTTCAAAGACGGCATGAACATATCCATGAAATCGAGGATCCGTTCATGGTTTTCCGAGGTGTCTACAATCAGGCGGGTAACGTCCTCCGTGAACAGATCCCGCACGCCTCTCAGGCAGAGATCCAGATCTTCGTAGATGAGAGAAGCGGCCGGGACACGGCTCTCTTTCTGTAGAATTCTCTCCCAGGTGCCCTGGAGGAAAGTCAAATCGGCTTTGAGTTTGTCGGAATTTTCGTGTTCGCTGACGGTTCGGACTATTATCCCACAGGAGGGAGGCTTAATCTGGGAAATAATCTCCTTGAGCCGCTGTCGTTCGGCTTCGTTTTCGATGCGCCTGGAGACTCCCACGTGGTCGACCGTGGGCATGAAGACGAGATGTCTGCCGGGTATGGATATGTGTGAGGTAATTCTCGCTCCCTTGCTTCCGAGAGGTTCTTTGGAAATCTGGACGAGAACGTCCTCTCCTTCCTGTATGAGGTCCTCAATGGGTGAGTATGGAGGTATGGGATGGTGGAATTGGTCCCTGATTTCGTCGTCCTCTTCCTCCTGCTCATCGTCGTCCTCGTCGTTGACCATAAGTTGTAGGTCATGGACGTGGTGGTGTATGTCGCCTACGTAGAGAAAAGCAGCTCTCGAAAGGCCTATGTCAACGAAGGCCGCCTGCATTCCCGGAAGGACCTTGATCACGCGGCCTTTGTAGATATTGCCTACGATTCCGCGCTCACCTTTCCGCTCGATATGCAGCTCGACAACTTGACTATCTTCGACGAGTGCCAAGCGTGTCTCTCGTTCGGTGCTGTTCATCAGGATCTCACTTGCCATGTGAGGGTCCCCGTATTAGTTGCAGGAGGTCTCGAACCCGACGGAAGTCTTAATGAGCCTCATTGTTTTAATCGAATCCCTGCTGATTCCAAGAATGGCGGAGATTGCATCATACGGGTGAACCGACCCTGACGGACCCGACCTGAAATCTATTCTCATGATGGACTCATGGAGATCCAGTCGGCACACCCACTCTTTCAGATCTCTGGTCTTGGACCTACCCTTGTGCAGTTTCGTGATCTCAAACGCGCGGGAAGACTCGAACTGCCTAACCTTTTCCATCAGGTCTCCGCGTGCTACGGATTCCGGAAACGTCAGTTCATAGGTAACCCGCCTTAGTGTACCAGAAACGAAATTCTCATTCAATAGTCTTTCTTCGATCTCCAACGGTTGCATGCCGGACGGCAAAGCGCCTTGCAGTGCGGCCATGATGTCGCCGCCCCTGCAGAGAACAATTGACCAGATCAAAGTCCACGTACTCGGCCAGGCTTTCGATACCCAGACCCAGCGGCGGAGAAAACCGCATTCGCGGATGAGGATGAAAGCCTTTGGAATAATCCAGTCTCAAAGCCATCCGACGGAACGCCCGGTGAAACAATCGGATGACGTCATGATGACCGAGAAAACGCATCGGACCGAGTTTTGCGTATCGTACACGGAATCGACGGATCGCGGGGTGCGCGTCATCGCAGACTTCCTCAACAGACATGCCAAGCTCCGGTGCTTCCGGTGCGGCTAATCGGGGCAGCACCTCCTCGAAGTCGCAGACTCCGCATCCCGCGCACGCTGAATTGCGACAGTCGGCAGTCGTTTCCACAGCCTCTGCTCTTGCCCATTCCTGCAGAAGGAAATCCTTGGCGACACCGCTGTTGATGAAGTGCCAGGGCAACGGGTCCTCAAGACTCCTGCTCTCGAGGAAATTTTCCGGATTGATCCCCTCTTCGTTGAACGCTTCCATCCAAATGTCGAACTTCAAATGCTCATCCCATCCGTCAAAGCGGGCCCCTTTCCGGTACGCGCACTCGATTACGCCGCCAAGTCGTTCGTCACCTCGGGCGATGACCCCCTCCAGAAACGAGACCCGCGGATCGTGGAACTTGACGCGCGTCCTTCCCTTCTGGAAGTAACGCCTTATATAGCGCTGTCTCCGGATGGTTTCCTCAATAGAGATTTGTTCGTTCCATTGGAAAGGAGTATGTGATTTTGGAACGAACGTGGAGACGGATGCGGTGATCCGCCCCCCTTTAGACCACTTCGAGGCCTTTCGAATCAGTCCCACGATACCGTCCAGGTCTTCGTCGGTCTCGTAGGGAAGACCGATCATGAAGTAGAGTTTCACGGCTCTCCATCCACGGTCAAACGCGGTCTTCACGGCCCGTTCGAGATCGTCCTCGGTATTTCCTTTGTTGATGATCCGCCGAAGCCTTTCCGTGCCGGCTTCGGGGGCAAGGGTGAACCCGGTCTTTCGCACCTTGCGTATTTGTTCGGCCATGTCGGAATCAAAACTGTCGGTCCTCAGTGAGGGGAGAGAGAGAGCCACCTTCTCGTCGGCGAAGTCACGGGTGATTTTCTTGATGAGTTCGTTGATGCAGGTGTAATCTCCCGAGGAAAGAGACAGGAGTGCTATCTCATCCCACCCTGTGGTCGATACGCAGGAATGAGCGAGGTCAATGATTGTCTTGGGTTGCCTTTCCCGTACCGGTCGGTAGACCATTCCGGCTTGACAGAAACGGCATCCTCTGGTGCAGCCTCGGGCGATCTCCAAACCGATTCGGTCGTGAACCGTCTCGCAGAACGGCACGACAGGCCGATCGGGAAAGGAAGCGTGGTCGAGGTCGGCGACAATGCGCCGGGAAATTTGCTCGCCTTTCTTGAAACGAGACGGGACATAGACTCCGGGAATTCTCTTCCATTCGGCCAACAGGTCGTCTCGCGAGCCGTTTGTTTCCTTCCACAGGACCTGAGCCTCAGCGAGTTCGAGGATGACCTCTTCCCCGTCGCCGATCACGAATGCATCGAAGAACCGCGAAAGGGGCGTGGGATTGAGCGATCCCGGACCTCCTCCAACGATCAAGGGATGAGTCCGCGTCCTGTTTCGGGCTTCAAGAGGGATCATTCCCAATTCGAGCATTTGAAGGACATTTGTCGCGCACAGTTCGTACTGCAGAGAGAACCCGATGAAATCCAAGACACCCAGAGGAGTTCCGGTTTCGAGGGACCTCAGGGGCCTACTTTCCTGTCTCAACAGGGTCTCCATGTCGGGCCAAGGGGCAAATACCCGCTCGGCATACAGATCGGGACGGGCGTTTACCACCGAGTAAAGTATCTTCAGTCCGAGGTGGGACATTCCCACTTCGTAGACGTCGGGGAATGCGAGGGCCATGTGCAGTTTCACCGCGGCGGGGTCTTTGGTCACCTTGTTGACTTCCATACCCACGTATCGGGCAGGTTTTTCAACACGGGCGAGAAGGTCGGCATCTTGGATTGCCGGGAACAAATGCTCCGAGCAGTGTTCGTTGGATAATAATCGGTTAGTCATGAGTGACGGATTCATCTCCTTGCGAGGGGCATCGTAGTATTCCTCGTATCCTATTTCATAAATACGGTCGCGGATTCGTTCAATGAATATAAACGATAACATTCGATACGCAAACAATGATAACATATCCAGAATGACGATCACACAGACCATAGCCCTGGTTGCCGGGGCGGTGACGGCAGTCGTCGTGTTTTGCGCTTCGATGTGGCTGCTCATATTCGGCGGTCTATTCCCCGATGAAGAACGATTGATCTTCGTCTCCATTGCTCTGGGGCCGGTGGCCGCCGTTGCGGTGATGGTCGGATACGCCGTATGGTGGCTCGTAATGTTTTTTCTGAGTCTTGTGGGGTTAGACGAGAAGTCGGCCGCAAGACCCCGAGATCCCGGCGACGGGTGCGCCGGTAGCGCAAGAGATGACCACCCGGAATAATTACTTTGAAGAGCACTGAACTTTCGGCTCAAGAGTCGCCGGGTCCCCAGTGCGGAGGTGTACGGAATGAATGGCTACGAGGATAATCCGCTGCATCGGATCACTCACCCGAGGAGCGTGGCTTTTTGGGGTGCTTCCACCAACTTTATGGGGATGGGAACCATCCAATTGTCCCAGCTTCTCCAATTGGGTTTTGAGGGTCCCGTGTACCCTATTCACCCCACGGAAACAAAGATTTTAGGTCTCGATGCATATCCCGCCGTCAAGGACGTACCGGGTCCCGTGGATCTGGCCGTGCTGGTACTCCCTACTCGAATCGTTCCCGAGATACTCGAAGAGTGTGGGGAAGCCGGGATAAGAAGCGCGGTCGTCGTATCCGCCGGATTCGGTGAAGTAGGACCGGAGGGTAAAGTCCTCCAGAGTCGCATAGTGGAGATTGCGAAGAAATACGATATCTGTTTCGTCGGCCCCAACTGCATCGGAGTGGTGAATCCTCACATTAAGCTCAATACGACTTTCTTTCCGTACGAGACAAAACCGGGTTTCGTGGGAATGGCCTCACAGAGCGGGAGCTTCGTTACCCAGATGTTTTCGTATCTTGCAAACATAGGCTTGGGCTTCAGTCAGGGGTTCAGCGTGGGGAATGAAGCCGTCACGGACATCACGGACTGCCTCGAATACCTGGGGCAGTGCCCGGACACCAGAGTAATCGGTCTCTACATAGAGGGCATCAGACGAGGCCGGGATTTTATGCGGGTTGCCAAGGAAGTTTCCAAGAAGAAGCCTATCGTAGCGTTTTATGTTGGAGGTTCGGAAGCCGGGAGCAAGGCCGGGCTTTCCCATACCGGGGCTCTTGCCGGTCCGGATTCTCTTTATGACGGCGTTTTCGATCAGTGTGGCATTATTCGGGCGAGCAGCATTGAAGAGCTGTTCGACTTCTGCTGGGTACTGGGAACTCAGCCGCTCCCCAATGGGAACCACATTGCGGTTCTTACAAACTCGGGGGGGCCCGGAGCCGCCGCGGCCGATGCCGCGGACCGGTGCGGTTTGAAGCTTGCCGAACTCTCCCCGGTGACGGTGACTGCGTTGACGAAGCTCGTTCCGGGCACGGCAAGTGTCAAGAACCCGGTTGACCTCACGTTTTCCAAGAATCCCGGCGACTACTTCGGAAGACTCCCACAGATCCTTCTGGATGATCCGGCTGTAGCCGGCCTCTTCATCTATTGCCTGATCCCCGATCAGAGAGTCATTATGTCGGTGATCTCAAGCCAGACCCCCAACGACAGGGCGGCAGATCTGGCAAACGAGTATATCAGAGGGCAATGTGTAATTCTCGAGTCGCTCTCCGAGAAGTACGGTAAGCCCGTGGTCGGCGCTTCGTACTACAGCCGATCCGAACTCTTCGTTCGGGAGCTTCATGATCGAGATTTCCCTCTACTCCCCAGTCCTGAAAGAGCGGTAAGAGCGTTGGGAGCGTTGGTGCGTTACGCCCGAACGAGGCAAGCGCTCCTGGAATGAACTTGACGCCGGGGGGAAACCGTCCGGGCACTATGAAACTCCTTCCCGCGTGGTTGCTCGCCGCTCAATTCGTAGTAGGCATCCTGCACAACATCTCTTGAAATACACAAAGAGTATATCTATTATGTGTATACGCGATTCGAGGTGATCACATGGGAAGAATAAATGTGGTGATTGACGATGATCTGGTCAAGGAATGTAAAGAACTGACCGGAATTCGCACACATCGTGCTCTCATTGACTACGCGCTGCATGAGGTGCGTCGCCGTGGTCGTCAGAGGCGCTTACTTGAACTGAAGGGCGCCATCAAATGGGAGGGGGACCTTAGCGAGTGGCGGGAGGCGCGTAATTGATGGTGCTTGTCGATACAACCGTCTGGATCGACTTTTTCGCCGGCTTGCCGAACACTTTCGAGAAGTTCCTCGAACATTTCTTCCTTCATGACAATTCCTCTCTCACGACAGTACCGTCCCAAAGGCAATCCAGAGGAAGTGAACGATCATGACTTCCCCGACCCGGAGTTGGGCAAAGTCAGCCCATACGGTGTATATGATCAAGGCGCGAATGAAGGATGGGTGAGTGTCGGAACAGACCACGACACTGCTGCGTTCGCAGTGGAAACAATCCGCCGGTGGTGGAGATCCATGGGGCAGCAGACCTATCCAAATGCCAAGACCCTTCTCATCACCGCCGATTCAGGAGGCAGTAATGGAGCGCGCCTGAGACTTTGGAAAACCGAGATCCAGAAACTGTCGAATGAGACCGATTTGGAAATATCGGTGTGCCACTTTCCACCGGGAACCAGCAAATGGAACAAGATCGAACACAGACTCTTCTCCTTCATAACCCAGAATTGGCGCGGAAGGCCCCTCATCAGTCACGAAGTGATCGTAAATCTGATAGCATCCACGCGGACCGAAAAAGGGCTCACGGTTCGCTGCGAACTGGACAACGGTTCTTACCCAAAGGGTCTGAAGATCAAGGACAAGGAACTCAGAGAAGTCAACATCGCCAAGAACGAGTTTCATGGTGAGTGGAACTATACAATTTCACCAAGAAGCCCCTAAAGCTGGCGGGGTTATTTTGTGACGGGCGCTTAGGCACTTACTGCTTGCGGTTGAACCTGATAATCTCTAGGAGGCTCCGTCTTGTATGTCGGCACTAGCACCTTGGTGACCCATGCAGTAAAGGCTACGTTGATCTTCTCTATCGCTTCGTCCCAGTCACCATCGTAGTTTGTTTCTTCCAGGTTCTGGATAGTCTCCACTGGCAATCCTGAGAACTCAGCAAGGTTTTCATGGGTCATACGGAGGCTTTCCCGAATATCATAAATCTGCTGGGCGATCCCCATTTGGACTCCCAATTCATCAAAGTATGCTTCCTGTTCTGGATCACCTTTGACGTACCGGTTGTACGCCCACTCAACTGCATCATTGCTCAGTTTCGTCTCTTCCATCTCATGGCTCCCAGTTAAAGGTATGAGATTCTGGATCTCTCTCATACTCGGTCGATAATCTCACGGCCTTGTCGATTTCTTTTGGAGGCACCTTGTCCTGATGTTTGGTGATTGCATGAGTAACTACCGCTCGTTCGGTTCCTTCTTGCTCGCTTCCATAAAAGAAGAACAACATGCGATAGTTTTCAAAACTAGCCGAAACACGAAGTTCATAGATGCCGTCCCTGAGTGTGCCAACAGTTGGTCTGCCCAGATCATGTCCATGATTCCGAAGCTCTGTCAGGTACTTGATGCATTTAGTCCTATGCTTAGGCTGTGATCGAAGATCCTTCAGCCATTCCTCCATCGGAACGGTTCCGTCTTCCTCTCTGTAGAATACGACCCTCACAGGCGGCAATGGTTCATCCTCCGCATCCTTTATGAATCATGATATGGGAATAGTCAAGCATTATAGCATCATACGATTTATCGTCGGTGTTTATGCCACTCCAACCGAAGCAGCTCACGGGCAAGGCCAGGGCGCGGCGAAGGATCAGGTGCGGTCTCATGCGCATCTCTGCCACCCCGCTTTCAGCGTGCTGCCCCCATTATATTGATCCTCTGTGTCATCCAAGGTCAAAGTCGCCGGACTTTTTTTCGCCCCGGACCTTTTTTCGGAAACCGAAAACCGCGACTTCCTCCCTCAACCAGCCTCATGGCGGCCCACCGACGTGTAATCTCGCGTCCCCTCGTTGCCGCCCTCTGGAACTAAGTGCTTTATGGCGTAAACCCCCATGATCGGGGCGACCACAACTGAAGATGAAAATACCCTTTTGGAAAAGACCATGGCATCCTCGCAAGTAAAAACCAAGAAATCGAAGAGGAGGTTGCCATGGCCAAGAAAGAAGATACCAGAGTATTGCAGGTTTTGCACCCGGTTTGCTGCGGTTTGGACGTTCACAAAGAGAAGATCACCTGCTGTTTGATCATAGGGACAGGTACCGACGAGAGCGTTGAGCACCGCGAATTCGGCGCCTTTACCCACAATTTGAGGGCTCTCAAAGAATGGTTGCTCGACAACGAATGCCCGATCGTGGCCATGGAGAGTACTGGCGTCTACTGGCGTCCCGTCTTCAATGTTCTCGAAGACTCGGTCCAGGTGATCCTTGTCAATGCACGCCACACCAAGCATGTGCCCGGTCGCAAAACGGACATATCCGACAGTAAATGGCTCGCCGGGCTTTTGAGACATGGGCTGCTAAGGGGAAGCTTCATTCCTCGCAAGGAGGTTCGCCAATGGCGAGACTGGTGCCGGCAACGAAAGGTCTTGGTCCGTTCGTTGGGTGACTTCAAGCGACGCGTTCACAGGATGCTCGAGATGGCAAACATTAAGGTCGATTCCGTCCTCTCCGACCTTTTCGGTGCAACTGGTCGGAATCTCATCCAACTGCTTTTTCGCGAAGAACCCATCACGTTGAACGACGTCCGGCAGTGTTTGAGAGGTGCCCTGGCGGGGAAAAAGCAACAGAAGCAGAAGACCCAGGAACTCTACGAAGCAATTGAAGGGTACTTTGGCCCCCATGAACGCGAGGTTTTGAAACCCTTCCTCAGAGTCATTGATCTTCATGAGAAGGAGATTGCCCTCATCCAGGAGCGCCTCAGCATCATTCTTGCTCCGTACAATGATCTGCTCGAACGCTTGGACGCTGTCCCGGGAATCGACGTCGTCGCGGCAGCCGCCATCGTCGCCGAGGTAGGCACCGATCTCAAGACCTTCCCAACCGTGCAAGCGTTCACCTCTTGGTGCGGGGTTTGTCCGGGAAACCACGAAAGCGCGGGCAAGAGAATGAGCGGAAAAAGCCCTGTACACAAGAAGATATTCAAGACCCTCCTCATCGAAGTGGCCTGGGCCGCCATCAAGAAGAAAGATTCCTATTACCGAGACAAGTACTTTCGCCTCAAGGCACGTCTGGGACCAAAGAAAGCAATTGTCGCGATTGCCCACCGAATCGCCAAGGCCCTGTTTCACATCATCAAGCATGGAGCAACCTATAAGGAACTCGGCAAGGATTACCTCTCTCTGCTCCACGCCGAGAGGAGATACATCTACCTCAGCCGAGAAGCCAAGGTGATCGGATACGAGCTGGTACCCATAGGCCCTGTGCCCCCGTTGTTCAGTGAAGATTAACACGGCCCCTACCGGGCCACCATCAACCAAAGGCCGATCCGTAAATGAAGCCTCCGAGTGCGCCGTAAACATGGTCAAACGTCAGCGAGCACAACAGACTGTAGGCCCCCGTGGGACCACGTAGACAAATATTCTACCTCTCCGCTGACCTCCCCAAACTCCGGGAGTCTCATAGAACGATGAACAAGCCCGACCTTCAGAAGAAATCGCGTGATCCGCCGCGCGTTCGAAATCCCGACCGTATGACATCCGTTGTACCCGGACGGGAGTATTTTCAGAGAAATACGGTTGCACTACAGCCCGCCCTTGAAGATGACGGGCAGGGACGCCCGTCCTACGAAAGAATGGGATTCCCATGCCTCGAGGTAGGTTGGCCTCCGTGCCCGGATCTTGTTCTTGCCGGCACCCGACATGGCAGCGAGACGAAAATGTGGGACCGAATTTACGCCATGGAGCACTAAGCCCCCCGTCGGGCGGAGAGTAGTGGCGTTATGGAAGAGTTGCTTACCGGTCGATGCGCCCGCCTTGACGAAGCCATGCTTACGAGTAGCCTCGCAAGCGCTTTCGCTCAGGAGGTCTTCAGGAAAACCCTCCTCATGCCATTCAACGAAGCAGCCAATACCTGCGTTCATGATATCACAGAAAGCCGCTTGGAAAACAAGAAGAATAATGCCGGGAATGCCGCAAAGGCGCGCGTTTTGATACGACGGTGTTATGTCCACTGAGCCTCCACAAATCGGGACAGACAGCCCGAAATCTGTTACTATGCCAACGGAATGGATATATTCCGCAGAGGCCGTGGTGCGAAGGAGGGATCTTATGGCAACCGAAACGATCGAAGCCGTTTACGAACACGGTAACTTCCGCCCTATTGCCCTCCCGCAGGAGATCAATCTTGCGGAGGGCCAGAAAGTGCGTCTGGTGGTCGAGCCAATCGAAAAGCCGGACGATATACTTGCACTGGCAGCTCAAGTTTACGAGGGATTCAGTGACGAACAGATCGATTCTATTGAGCTACATAGTCGGCGGCGTGGGAACTTCTTTGGCGAAGGGCCGACCACATGACTCCTCTGCCGCCACCGGCCTTACTGGACACTGACATTCTGTCGGCGATCATGCGCCGGAATCCCTCGGTTACCCAACGGGCACGCTCTTACTTGGAAGCCCATGGGCGGTTCACTTTCTCCGTTATTACTCGATACGAGGTGCTGCGTGGTCTGCTTGCCAAAGGGGCGGCAAAGCAGCTTGCGGCATTTGATCAACTATGTGGCATGAGCAGCGTTTTGGCCGTAACCGATCCAATAATTGTGGAGGCAGCAACAGTGTATGCCGAGCTTCATCGACGAGGTGAACTGATAGGCGATGCCGATATCTTGATTGCGGCCACAGCCATTTCGCATGGGTTGGCTGTAGTAACGAACAACGAAGCCCACTTTCGACGTATTGGGAATCTGCGTGTTCTGAATTGGCTGATCTAAGACGGCGTTGTGTCCCTCCCGCAACCGCTTGCCGGCAACCATTCCCGCACCAATGATACGGACGAGACATTTGAGCCTTTCTCCCAGCACCATGACACGGATCTCCTCATGAGGTGAAATCAGACCCTCTTTCACAGCTATCCTTGAATCTCGGCGGGAACCATCTTGATTCCTGCTCGCTCTCAATATATGAAGGCAGCGTAAGGAGAACACGCCGGAGGTTGCGCCATGCTTCCCTTTGAATTCGATCACGCGGTTTTGGAAAGTCTCCCGTGGCCCACAGAGGACGATGTCAAGAGAGTGACCTCGATTCTCAGGGCAATAGTCCTTCGGCGGGTAATGCAGTACTTCAAGAAGACCAGGGGAACTGATGCCATAGCAGCATCACGCGTAACTGAGAGTCTGGAAATCGAGCGGCTGGAGGATTCGGGAAAAAGAATCCGCTGTCCGGACGTTATTTCGCATAAGGATGGAAAATGGGTTCTTTCCATTCATGAACGCGTATTCGATTATCTCGCGTTCGTGATCCCCACCAAACCGGAATCCAGGTTGGGCGACGGCACGCCGGATGAAAGGAAGATGCTTGCATTTTCCGAGTTCCTGTTGCGTCACGAGGTCGAACACATGCTCTATCCTCTCAGCACCGAGCGAGATGTGGTCAAATCCGACGCGGCCTTCGCCATGGACAAGCGAGCCGACGATCCCACATTTTACCGGGAGCTGCGAAGCGCCCTGTCGGACGAGATGAACGGACTCAAAGGCCGACGCTATCTCGAACTCTTCGACGCTGCCGAGCAAGATGCTCCCAATGACGGAATAGTAAGCGAAATCCTTAACAGTTACGGCGTTACGTTGGCCGACTTGCCCTTGCACATCCTCGAAGAGGTGTTTCCGGACCTACATACGGAACTCCAGAGCAAGGTTCTCGGAACATGTTACAAACGCAGCAGAGACACCACGTATTCGCTGATAAAGAGAACCTCTTCGCTCAGAAAGCTCCTGAAGGTATTCGACCGTCTGGTCGACACCAATGCGGGCCGGGCCGAAGTCGTGTTGAACGCATTCAAAGAGCGTTGGGGGCTTGTCTATCTCCTCCATGAGTTGGGCGTTCCGGAGACCAGTGTGGAAGACAAGGACTCCAGGCAGCTCTTTGATTTGTTCCGGAGAGCACTGAAGGAGTTCTCCGATGAGACCGAAGGGATCTTCCCGAGTAAGCGATCCGAGCCGTCTGCAACTCCTTCCAAGCCCGCCGCTGCTCCCGCTCCGCTCAAGAGCCTCAAGGACAGAATTGAGGATGCGAGAAACGATGCCGCGTTTCCTCAACAGGTCATGGAGGTCATTGACAAGAACAAACTCAATGCCGTGGGCCACAGCGGCGCCAAGTACAGCGAACTGATTGAGACACTCCTCGCCATACCGTGGGGAAGGACTCGGAAAATAAGAGTGACGCCGGAAGCTTTCGAAAAGGGACTTGACCTTTCCCACTATGGGCTCAAGAGACCCAAAGAAATCATCTGTGACTTTTTCAGCAACCTCATTTGGAGGTATCAGCAGTTCACGGAAGGAGATGCAGTCCATGTGAGGAAGAGCGGCAGCGCGTTTCTCTTCGTCGGCCCTCCGGGTGTCGGCAAGACGTCGCTGGCCATTTCCATTGCGGAGAACCTGGAGATTCCTTATCACAAACTGTCGCTCGGCGGCATGAGGGATGAAGCCGATCTGCGCGGACACGGCTTCACTTATGAGGGATCGAAGCCCGGTGCCATCGTCCAGGGGCTCATCAAGATGGAGGTCGTCAACGGAATGTTCATCATGGATGAGGCGGACAAGACCGAGAAGTTCGCCATTGCAACGCTGTTGGAGATCCTTGACCCCGAGCAGAACCATTTGTTTCACGACAAATTCACCCAATCTACCGTAGACATCGATCTATCCAACTGCCACTTCATCCTCACGGCCAACACCCTTGATACGGTTCCCCCGCCCGTGGTCAACCGGTGCGAGGTTGTCCAACTCGACCGATACAGCGTTGATGAAAAGGTCAGTATTGCCCGTGAGCATCTCATTGATAGGGTTCGCAAACGATACTCCATCACGGAAGACCTCATTGGAATAGACCCTGGTGAAGAAGGGAGTCTGCTCAGGCACATCATCAAGACGTATACCCATGAGCCGGGAGTGAGGGAACTGGAGCGGGTCATTCGGACCTTGTTTCTTAGGATCATGCGGAAAGAAATCCTGGGTCAGGACAGTCCTCCCGTGACCATTACCCGGGAACGAGTGAAAGAATTTCTCGAACCTCCTCCTCGTCCTCGGGTCATCAATGAAGAAGACCGGGTGGGGGAAATGACGGCACTCGGAGTCAACGTGGAACGAGGCTTAGGGGCGATTATCCCCGTTCAAGCCACCCCGGTGCGATCGGGGAACGGCACGGGGAATGGCAAGGGGTACCTGAGCATGGTTCATGCAACGGGAAACATTGCACATATCATGGACGAGAGTCGAAAGGTTGCGGCAACCGCCATACTCCACTGTGCAGAGGCTCTGCAAATCGATCTTCAGCGTGCCGAAGCACCCATACACCTTCACTTCATGGGGGGCTCCACGCCTAAGGACGGCCCTTCCGCGGGAGCGGCCATTGCACTCGCCTTGGCTTCAGTGCTTTCCGGCCGGAAAATTCGACGAGATGTCGCGATGACCGGTGAAATCGATACCCAGGGAAGGATCACGAGAATCAGCGGCCTCGATGTCAAATTGGAAACCGCGTACGACGCGGGGTGCAAGACGGTGATCATCCCCAAGGAAAATCTTCATGGTGCCGAGGGAATCGAAAGGCTGTCCGATGCGCTCAAGCAAGAGCTTCAGGTTCTCGATTACGACCAATGGAAGGGACCACATGAAGCGTTTGATGCGGAGAAACACATTCTTCAGATTGTCGCGGTCGACCACATTGCGCAGGCCGCCGAGATTGCCTTGATCAATGATGAGGTACTCACGGCGACTGAGACGAGCCTGATTCCTCATGGCCGCCGGATTGCAAGTGTCTTTCCGGAACTCTCGGAAACCAACCAACCTCATTTCAATGTAGTCTACACGAAAGCGTTGTGGGAGTTGGACGCGCTTGGTCCCGACGATGAGTTCTGGAATGCCAACGGGTCGTATTTCCTGGTCCCTGCGGCCGCGGGAAAAGAGCTTGCGGATCGATTCCCGGCTTTGAAACGGCAACAGCGGTTGTGGATTTTCGATCCCCGAGAGATGGACGTCTCCGAGACGTTAAGGGAGATGGCGAATCACTTTCGGGTGCGCGTCGGGGATCGCTTCAGTTGCGCGCTCACCGCGCCGTTCTTTTTCCTGAAACGCGATCTGAAGAATCTTTCCGAATTCTCTCCCGGACAGGCCTTAGGGCCCTTCAGGCTGTTCGGCAACAACTACGCGCTTCAAGGGGGCAAGGTCAAACGATGCAAGACAGTAATGAATCGAGTCTGCTACTACCTGTCTCAACTGAGTGACGAAGATCTGACGGCCTGTCCGTTCCTGACCAAATGGAACGATATCTACGTCATAGACCTTTCCTTCATTCCGGAAACTCTGCTGCTCGATGAGTCCCGCGCTGCAAGAATCCTCGAAGGCAGCCTCAAGAGATGGCTCGCCGCTGTTGAGGGGAGAGAGTGCGATTAAGGGAAACACTCCGGCCAGGCATGAGCGCGAACATAAGCAGTTTGGTCGGGCCGTCTTAGTTTCGTATGCCCGCCAAGCGCTGTTACAGCCATCGCATCGAAACGGATTATCCGGGGATATCGGCTGTGATATCAGATAGGTACATGGTCCTGCGTGTCAAGTACTTCTCGCACCTTTTGGGCGAGGACATCCAGGGTGAATGGTTTTTGCAAGAAATGCACATCCCGTCCCAATACGCCGTGTTCTCCTATGGCGTCATCGGTGTAGCCGGACATGTAGAGTACTTTGATGTCGGGCATCGTGGAAGAAACGTGGTGGAAGAGGGCCCTGCCGTCCATCTGTGGGAGCACCACGTCCGTTAGGAGCAGGTGAATCTTTCCCTCGTGCCGTTCGCACACGGTCAACGCATCGCTGGGATTACTCGCGTTGAGCGTTTCATATCCGAGGATTTTGAGCACCTCGCATGCAAGGTCCCTGACCATGTCCTCATCCTCAACGACGAGTACCGTTTCCGTACCCTTGGGTTGTGATGGGGGAGGACCGGCGGCCTCATTCGATTCCAAAACCTCCGCCGCTTCTTGCAGGTAGACGTGGAACGTCGTTCCCGCTCCGGGTTCCGATATCACTTCAACGTGCCCCCCGTGCTGTTTCACAATACCATACACCGTTGAGAGACCTAAGCCGGTGCTCGAACTCTTGTCCTTTGTGGTGAAGAATGGATCAAACACCCGTGAAATCGTGCGAGAGTCCATCCCCAGTCCGGTGTCGGAAACGGAAACCAAGACATATGGTCCGGGCCGTAGTTCGGAACGGCTTCGGACGCCTTGCTCGTCCAGGAACATATTGGCCGTCTCTACCGTGAGCGTGCCGCCGTCGGGCATTGCATCGCGGGCATTGATCACCAGATTCATTAATACTTGTTCAATCTGACCGGGGTCGGCGTTAACTTTGCCGAGATGCGAACGGAAGACGGTGACAAACTCGATCCGCTCACCGATGAGGCGTCGCAGCACGTCCTCAAAACCCTCGATGACCTTGTTCAGATCCAGGGTCTTAACTTCGAGCATCTGCTTTCGGCTGAACGCAAGAAGCTGTCTCGTCAGGCCTGCAGCGTGCTCGGCAGCTCGGCCGATCTGGAGCACTTTCGCACTGTTCGCGTCCCTTTCCGGTATGCTTTGCTTGAGAAGGTTGGCATACCCGATGATTGCCGTTAAGAGATTGTTGAAATCATGCGCGATTCCTCCGGCAAGTCTCCCGATGGCCTCCATCTTTGCCGCCTGCCGAAGTTGGTCCTCGAGACGCTTACGCTCCGTGACGTCCGAGATGACGACGAGCATTCCGAGAGGATTTCCTTGATGGTCGTGATACCGATACCCACTGATTGAAACGTCGAGAACACGCCCGTCTTTGGTGAACCTTCTCGTCTCGAAATTGTTACAGGGAATGTCGTCCCGAACAACGCTCTTAATGGCGGAACGTGTGGCCTCTCGTTCGGAATCGGGAACGAACGGCGTGCGTCTGCATCGAACCTCGTCTAGAGTCCATCCAAAAATCCGTGTGAATGAATTGTTGGCATACTGAACCCGTCCCTGCAAGTCATACACGATCACCGCATCAGGAGATGCATCAAGCAAGGAACGGTAGAGGTCTTCACTCTTTTTCGCTTCCTTGTATAACTCTTTGTACTTCTGCCGGCTCTCTTTTAGTTCCTGTTCAGCCAACTTGCGCAGCGTGATGTCCGCAACATTTCCTATTACTGCGTTGCCGTGGCCCAAGGGGATTGCCGATGCCAATACGTGGAACCATTTTGTGGTCTCGTCCTTGCACACACCCCGAAATTCGCACGCCGGTTCGGTATCGCCGGTCGGAAAATCCGAAAGATCTCGGTCCGGCCATTTCCGTCGTTCTTCGGGATGAATCAATTCTTCAAATGCCCGCCCTATCATCTCTTTAGGAGTGTATCCGAACATTTGTGCCATACGTTCGTTCACAAAGGAGAAAGCTCCGTCCTGGAGAAGGAATATGCCCGTCAATGAATTCTGCGTCAGCAGGCGGTACCGCTCCTCGCTTTCACGCAACGCCTCCTCGGCATGCATCTCGTTGGATATATCCTGTACGGCGGCCCGGCATCCACAGACCTTACCTTCCGCGTCCAACACGGGCATCACGAATTCCCTCAAGTATAATGATTCCCCCCATTCACTGGAGTACGGGCCCTCTGCGCTTATCACCCGGCCTGTTTCCATGCAGCGCCTGAGAAGATCGGAAACACCGGCCTCGATCAGTGGAGGATGCTCCAGGACATTGATGGATTCGGCGATTTGGGCTTCCGAAGAGCCAAGGATTTCCAACAAGGTGTGATTGACCTCCAGGATCCGTCCGGCTCTGTCAATCGTCAAGAAACCCAGAGGAACGTGTTTCGCGAACTCCTTGTGGGAGTCTTTGAGTCTCGCGTGTTCGGCGAACAATATCTTCGCTCTTTCCTGGGTCTCTTCAAGACTGAATATGTATTCTTGAAGCCTACGTCTTTCAGCTTCATCATCGTGTTTGTCATTCTTCGCCATTCAAATGTCTCCGAAAAAGAAACGTAAGCGACTCGATTCGGCTTTGCCGATGTACGATCACGCGAATCATATGGGGCCGTCTTACTCCCGACGGTTCGATCCTCCGCCGAGTTGCCGGAAAATCCGGCCTTGATCCGGGCCCACCACGTTGCGAGGTACTCTTTTGTTGCGATTTGGCTCAGCATCAGGCCCCATGCCTGAGGTATAAGAGTCTCGTAACCACAGTAGTATTTTCGGGCCAAGAAATCGCACGGTGCCGGCACAGGGTGCAATCCGGCAAGCTTGAACAGGAGGAGCGATCTGGGCAAGTGATAAGCCGAGGTTACAAGGGCAAACGGTTCCTTGCCGACTATGGGACGAGTGAATGCCGCCTGATCCTCGGTAGTCCACGACGCGGCCTCCAGGATGATTGCATCCTTGGGCACTCCCATTTCAACGGCCATATCACAGAGCGCTTGTGCAAGGCTCATGTCAGGGCTCAAGCCCGGCGTTTTGCCGCCGGTGAGCACGAGTTTCGCCGTCGGTATCGCGCGCCGGAGCCGAATCCCCTCTATCAATCGCAGTACGGATGAGTCGAGTCGATCGGATGGGGAGAGGTTTCCATGGCGGAAGCCTCCGGAAAGGACTACGATAAATTTCACGCCGTCTCCGGCAAGAACGAGGGGATCGGCATATGGACCGGCCTTTGCCTCAAGTGTCCGAATCAGTTCCAGTCCGGTGACGGGAAAAGAAAAGATCAGTAACCAAGAGACTCCGGCTGTAAACAACGCATATGACCAGTTCTTCCTTCGTCGGAAGATAACCCCTAAGATTCCCAACAGGAGTGCGATGCAAACCGGAAAAAGAAGCCTGATAACGATCTTCTTGAACACGAATATGACTTCCGGCAAGCCGTGTGTCTCCTCAGTAAACTCATCTAATACCGGTACCGCCGCCTGATTTCGGACTCGGTGACACACGAAACGCCTTTGCAACTCTCGTGCGGTAAAGCGGACCGCCACCGGCGCAGAAGTATCCTCTTGAGGGGGCTCCTACGGCTGGGGTGGAGATGGATCTATCGAGATCAGGACACGCCTGAGCCCTTCATCGCATGTCGGTCGTCGGTATCTCGGTCACACTATACAGCATATTTCACTTGCATGCAGAAGGAAAAGACTACAGGAAAGAGGCGTTTTTTGAGTGCCGTACGAGGACCTTACCTCGTGGCCGCCTCTCAGAGAAACCGGATTGGATATGAGATAGATTCATGGAAGGTTAGATGAATACGGTCAGAATCGAAAGTGGACTCCCCTGGAGGGCTCGGTCCAATACAATACCTACCAATGCCTTGGAAGCCGCTCGGCCGACTTTCTTAAGGTCGTGGTCAATTTTCTTGACGCTCGGGGTTACCTTTTCCGCGTCTATATATCCGCTTCGATTCAGCAGTCCGAGTATTGCGGCACTATGTGTAACGGACGTATCATAATTGATCAACATGCTTCCCGTCATATGATTGACGGATACGGCGGATACTCCTTGCATCAGTCCGAGCAACGCTTCGATCCTTCGGGCTTCTTCAACATTTCTTTTCAAGGTTGGGATCTTAATTCTCAATCTGCCCGGCACTTCATGCACATAATATGGCATCTCCTACTCCTTGTCGGATGCTATCAAATCGGACGACGGCGTTCCTTCAATAACCGTCGTGCAGAGTTACCGTGTCCCTCCATCACGTATCTTTTTGCACCTCGAATGTTTGTAAAGCATTAAGGGGCCGTGAAAACTTCGTGCACGAGGTATTCGGTTCATGTAATAGTACACCATTACATGAACCGAAAGGATGGAATGGCCCCGATGCAGGATGACTGTGTGTTTTGTAGGATCGTGAACGGCAAGAGTCCCGCGGACATCGTATACGAAGACGATCGCGTAGTAGCCTTTCGGGATGCTAATCCTGCGGCTCCCCTTCACATTCTGGTAGTACCGCGCGAACATATCGCAACGCTCAACGACGTGCCCGAGGGCAGTGATATTATCTCACATTGCGGGCAGACGGCCGCGAAGATCGCCGAGATGTTCGGGGTTGCGGAAAGCGGCTACCGGTTTCTCATCAATGTGAATCACGGCGGGGGCCAGGTGATCTTTCATCTGCATGTCCACGTCGTTTCCAGGAGCAATCCCGATATGGGAAGAAACCCCGGAGGGCGGACGAGCAAATGACCGACTCGGCAAACGACTGTGTTTTCTGCAAGATCATTGAAGGAAAGCTGCCGGCCCAAATAGTCTACGAGGACGATTTGACCATGGCGTTCCGGGACTCGAATCCCGCCTCTCCCATCCACATCCTTATTGTGCCCAAGAGGCACATCCCCACGCTGAACGATCTCACCGAAGAAGACGCTCTGTTGTGCCGCCTGGGCCAAGTTGCTCAAAAGATCGCCGGGGATCTGGGCGTCGCCGAGTCGGGCTATCGTTTCTTCATCAATGTGAATCGTGGGGGAGGGCAGCGCGTCTTCCATCTCCATGCACATTTGGTTGCCGGCAACGATCTTGGCACGTTTTTCATCAAAGTGGCCGTTGGAGTCGCCGTCTTGTGGCGCAAACTCGTGTCGTTGGTGAAGCGGGGAGATCGCCGAGGCGGAAACACCTCTTGAAGATGACGGGACGCCCGCCCAACGTTGAAGAGTTGACTCGGTCCCGAGGGACGCGGGATAGCCTGGGCCTCCGTGCCCGGAAATCCCTCGTTCCGAGTTGCCGCCGTGGCGACAAGGGGAAATTCGCGATCGTATTTCATTCTCGTTCCCAGGCTCCTGCCGGGGAATGCCCGCCTACCCGGCAGGAGCCCTTGCGCTGCGACCTCGGAATTGAGTAAAGTACTTTAGTAGTGATTTGTATTCCCTCGAACGGTACGCCAGGTCGCAACGGCACATGAGGGCCGCGAAAAGGACCTTTTCCCGAGGAGGAAGCCATGCCGCTTGTCTCTCAACAGCCCCACTACACTGCGGAGGAGTACCTCGCTCTGGAACGAAAAGCAGAGTACAAGAGCGAATATGTGGACGGCATGATCATTGCCCTGGCAGGAGCGAGCCGATCACACAGCCTGATTGTATTTAACCTCGCTCGCGGGTTGGGCCCGCAGCTGGTCGGACGGCCTTGCGAAGCCTACGTGAGCGATATGCGCGTCAGGGTGAGCCCTGCGGGACTCTATACGTACCCCGATCTCGTCGCGGTCTGCGGTGAGATCTTTTTTGAGGACGAGCATACTGATACGCTGCTTAATCCCACCGTGATTGTCGAAGTTCTCTCTCCCTCGACCGAAGCCTATGATCGCGGGGAGAAATTCGCCCATTACCGGCGGCTCGAGTCATTGCAAGAGTACGTTCTCGTGTCACAGGCCAGAGTCCGGATCGAGTCGTACGTGCGGCAAGGCGCCCGGTGGATCCTCTCCGAAGCAAGCGCTCTCGATGCGACGGTTAGGCTCGAATCCATCGGCTGCGATCTCGTTTTGCGAGATGTCTACGACAAGGTCCGGTTTGCCGAGAGCGGCGAGGATGCTGTTCCTGAGCAAGGAGTGGTGCCGACGAGCTGAAGAGCCTCAATCGAGGTTGGCTCTGCTCTTGATTCGGGGAATATTGGATCCTTCATCCGTGCAGTCTTATCCCGCGGGCTTACTCGGCACGCACGCCTCCCAGAGCATGGTGTTGTTCTGTTTGTCGACGGCGGCCCCGACCCACGCATCCCCCCTAAACCTGTTGATCAAGAGAATGCACATGATAATCATGGAAATTGCCATGGCCCACCATATACCGGTCGCGCTTGTCTTGAAAACGTGAATGACGGCAAGGATGAAAGGTATCCTCACCAGCCACATGCCGGTGAATACGATTCGCATGGTGGCCATGGTGTCACCCGCGCCCTGGAGTGCGCCCGACAAGGAGATTCCAATGGCGAGGAACGGCATTCCAAGCATATTGATGCGCAGATACCTGACCATCTCTTCCAGCACGGCCCGATCCCGTGTAAGCCACGATGAGATGTTGGGAGCAAAGGTGAAAATGGCAACGATTGGAAGAAGGATTATCGCAAGACTCAGTAATGCGGTCACTTTTGCGCCGTACCGGGCACCGGCCTCGTCTCCCGTGCCCAATTTGTTGCCTGTCAGGACGGCACAGGCCATGTTGAGAGCAAAAATCGGGAGAAAAATTATTGCTTCGATGCGTACTCCTGCGGTCATGGCTGCCAACGCTGTGACTTCACTGCCCTGAAGCCCTCCCACGAGAAAGTAGATTACAAGAGTCCCGGCATTCCACGCTGTTTGCTGGAGTGCGGAGGGGAGCCCCAACTTGGCAAGGTTTCTCATACAGCGTGAAAACGGACTCATGATACAGGAAAGTCTGAGACTGCCCGGCCCCCTAAGAATGAAGATGAGGTTCAGCATCATTCCCAGCGTTGTGCCGCCGGCCGTGGCCCACGCGATTCCCTTGTAACCCAAGGCCGGGATCGGTCCCCATCCGAAACCGAGAACGAGATCGCCCGCTATGTTGACCAGGGACGCTACGAGACTGTTAATCATGGTGATGCGGATCCGCCCCGAAGCTCTAAGCACCCCGCTGGTGATGATCATGACATACGTGGGAATCAGCACGAGAGAGAAGATGCGAATGAAATCCTCGGCGATATCGCGGATTTCTATTGGCATGCCTGCAACGTGAACTATTGAGGCGGGGAAGGCCAAAGCAAAGATGGTCAGGCCCCCGGAAAGGGCTATCCCAAGGACGAGGGATTGAGCCGTTACGCTGCTTACCCCCTCACGGGAATTGGCCCCGTAAGCCTGTGAAATCATGGAGACGGTTCCGACCGTGATGCCGTTGGCCAGAATCAACAAGGTCCAGTAGAGCTGTCCGACATAGCCCACCGCGGCCATGACATTCGTTCCCAGGTAACCGGCCACATAGACGTCCGCCATCCCGATTGAGAAATGGAAGAACATGATCAGAATCATGGGCCATCCCATGGACCACGATTCCGCCAAGAACCGCCTGACTTCATTTATGTTGGAATGATTAAGCGTCATCAATCCCAATCTGATTCGATATTCATCCGGCGCCTGAGCCGGGGTGAGCATAGCACCATTGCGTTACCTTTTCGAGCGTTGCCTAAGGCAAACTCATCCGGGAGACTCCGGGAGTTTCCCTTGAATTTTTGCCTGAGTGAACCTATAGTCTCAGAGGCCTTACCGCAGGGATTAGCCGAAGCGGAGGCCTTTGTTTCGATATTGTTCACTAATTGAGAGAAAAGAAAGTCGTTATGCCGAAAAGAACCGATCTCAAGTCAATTCTGCTCATTGGATCCGGGCCGATCGTTATCGGTCAGGCGTGCGAGTTTGATTACTCCGGCACCCAGGCTCTGAAAGCCCTCAAAGAAGAAGGGTACCGAGTCGTACTGGTTAATTCGAACCCAGCGACCATCATGACGGATCCTGAATTCGCCGATGCCACTTACATTGAGCCGCTCAAGGTCGATATACTTACCACCATCATAGAGAAGGAGCGCCCCGACGCCCTGCTTCCCACGTTGGGCGGCCAGACGGCCCTGAATCGTGCAGTTGAGCTCCATGAACACGGCGTGCTCCAAAAATACGGCGTGGAGTTGATCGGCGCGGGCATAGACGCCATCAACAAGGCGGAAGACCGCTATCTGTTCAAGAAGGCCATGAGCAACATCGGGCTGGATCTTCCCCGGAGCGGTTATGCGGAATCACTGGACCATGCTTGGGAGATTGCACGGGATCTCGGCTTCCCCAACGTCATCCGCCCCTCGTTCACCTTGGGAGGAACCGGAGGCAGCGTCGCCTTTACCGAGGACCAGTTCGAACACCTGGCCAAATGGGGCCTGGATATCTCTCCCGTGCGCCGCGTGCTGATCGAGGAATCCGTACTGGGGTGGAAAGAATTCGAACTCGAGGTCATGCGGGACGGTTCGGACAACGTGGTCATCATCTGTTCCATCGAGAATTTCGATGCCATGGGAGTCCACACGGGCGATTCAATCACCGTAGCTCCTGCGCAGACTCTGACCGACAAGGAATATCAGATTCTCAGAGATCAGGCCATTGCCATTATTCGAGAAATCGGTGTCGATACCGGCGGTTCAAACATTCAGTTCGCTGTCCATCCCGATACCGGACGCGTTGTGGTCATTGAGATGAATCCGAGAGTGAGCCGTTCCAGTGCCTTGGCTTCAAAGGCTACCGGCTTCCCGATTGCCAAGATCGCCGCCAAGCTGGCCGTGGGGTACACGCTCGATGAGATACCCAACGATATTACGCTCAAGACGCCTGCCTCGTTCGAGCCGACCATTGACTACGTTGTTACCAAGATCCCCAGGTTCACCTTTGAGAAGTTTCCCAGCGCGGACAACACCCTCACCACACAAATGAAATCAGTGGGGGAGGTGATGGCGATCGGGAGAACGTTCAAGGAGTCCCTGCAGAAGGCTATCCGATCCCTGGAGATCGATGTCTATGGGCTGGAGCCGAGGCTTGGAGACGGGATATCGCAAAGTGAGGTTCTGAACCGTTTGAAGACTCCCACTCCCGACAGGCTCTGGTACATCGCGGACGCACTGAGGCAGGGAGTCGGGATAGAAGAAATTTGTCAGGCGTCAGCAGTCGACCCGTGGTTCCTGTACCAGATGCAACAAATTATTGAGATGGAAGCAGACATTGGCAGAGACGGATTCCTGACCGGTGACGATGGAAAGGAAAATCTTGCGCGGGCCAAAGCGTACGGCTTCTCGGACATTCGGCTGGCAACCCTTGCAAATAAGACGGAATCCGAAATCCGTGACCTGCGCAGATCATTGGGCGTGCGCCCCGTGTTCAAGCGTGTAGACACGTGCGCCGCGGAATTCGAGGCGTTCACTCCGTATCTCTACTCGTCGTACGAAGAGGAAGACGAATCCGGTACAACAGACAAACGTAAGATCATGATACTCGGCGGCGGACCGAACCGGATCGGCCAGGGAATCGAGTTCGACTATTGCTGTGTCCACGGAGTGTTTGCTCTCAAGGAAGACGGATACGAGACCATCATGGTCAATTGCAACCCGGAGACCGTGAGCACTGATTACGACACTGCGGACAGGCTCTACTTCGAGCCGCTCACACTCGAGGACGTGCTCGAGATCGTCGACAGAGAAAAGCCCGAAGGAGTCATCGTTCAATTCGGCGGACAGACCCCTTTGAAGCTCGCCGTTTCCCTCTGGAACGCGGGTGTTCCGATCATCGGTACCTCTCCCGATGCCATTGACCGAGCGGAAGACCGTAAGCGTTTCAAGGACATGCTCCTCAAACTTGGACTCAACCAGCCGCCCAATGATATTGCCCATTCGTACGCCGAGGTGATCGATGTGGCTCGACGCATTGGATACCCACTGGTTGTGCGTCCATCGTACGTACTTGGCGGCCGGGCCATGGAGATCGTTCACCAGGAAGACGACCTGACGGAGTACCTCAGGGCCGTGGTACAGGCCTCTCCGGAACACCCCATACTGGTGGACGGGTATCTCACCGGTGCCGTGGAAATCGACGTCGACGCGGTGGCCGATGGTGAGGAGGTAGTCATCGGTGGAATCATGGAACACATTGAGGAGGCCGGTATCCACTCTGGTGATTCATCGTGTTCCCTGCCGCCGTACAGCCTCGGTCGTTATCATCTGGACGAGATCAGGAGAATCACCAAGCTTATCGCTAGGGAGTTGGGGGTCAAGGGACTGATGAATCTCCAGCTTGCTCTCAAGGACGGCGAGATCTACGTGTTGGAAGTCAACCCCCGGGCTTCCAGGACCATTCCATTCGTGTCCAAGGCGATTGGGGTACCTCTGGCCAAAGTGGGAGCCCGGGTGATGGCCGGGAAGAAGCTTAGGGAACTGGGATTCACCCGGGAGGTAATACCCGCGCATGTAAGCGTAAAGGAAGCGGTGTTTCCCTTCATTAAGTTCCCGGGAGTCGATGTCCTGCTTGGCCCTGAAATGAAGTCTACCGGTGAGGTCATGGGGATCGACTGCGAGTTCGGTCCCGCGTTCCTGAAATCTCAATACAGTACGGACTTTCCCATTCCCAGGGGGGGGAAGGTTTTCTTGAGCGTTGCCGGACGGGACAAAGGCCTGGCAGTCATCGTTGCACGCCGGCTCACCGAGTTCGGCTTCACCTTTGTCTGTACCGAGGGGACGGGTGCGGCGCTCGAAGAGGTCGGTATTTCCTCCACCGTGGTCGGAAAGGTGCACGAGGAGGGAGATTCGGACGTCATCGACCTCATCAAGAAGAACGAAATAGTGCTCGTGATCAACACATCTTCGGACAAGCAGTCACTAAAGGATTCGTTCCATATCAGAGTAGCCGCCCTGAACCACAACGTCCCGTATTTCACTACGTTGGCCGGTGCCAATGCGCTGTCCCTTGGTCTCCGCTCACTGCATAGAGGAGAGCCCTTCCGGGTCACTTCGCTGCAAGAGTATCATAGACTGGGAGACGATATGTGCGTGATCGCGTAGCGCCCCCGGCGTGCTTGGAGAAGTGACGTCTTCCACCGGCTGAGTGCAATCGCCGCAGATTTTGAACGAGATCAGTGGTGTCGGTCGTTCTCGGGCGAATCTCCCCCGAACGACCGTGCAGACCTCAACCCCATGATGGACACCCGAAAGCCCATTGGTAGAACAACCCGGCACTCTTGTAACAGAGCCGGAGAAAAGGGGAAAACAACATGAAGCATGGATGCGGGTGGTTTGTCCCGCTATGTTTGGCTCTTATGGGAACGGTCTTGTGTGTGTCTCCAGTCATGGGATTGAGCGACAACTACGAGGCGATGAAGAATTACATCAACGCGTACACATCCATCTGCAAGGGGTTTACGGGATCGGATCGAGCCGGCCGGCTTGCCGACCTGAAACGGAAATATGACCATCTGGTCGAAAAAATGACAGCTGAGAGCCGCGACATGTTGTCCCGTTTCGGTAAGAGCACCGAGCGATGTGCCGACGGGGATTCACAAGCATGCTCGAACGCGGCCGATCTGGAGCGCGCGTTGTTGACGCTTGTCGATGACTTGCCCGGTAAACGGCTGTAGCCGTAACACTGCCGGACTACTCGTTCAACAGCTTAATGAAATCGGGATGAACCTCGTAACCGAGGTTCGCGGCTTGATTCACGTGCTCACGTGCTTTTTCGTTGTCGCCTTTTTGGTGATAGGCTGCGGCCAGATTGTTGTGAGCCATGGCGAACCGGGGGTTGATCTCGATTGCCTTGGTGTTATGCTCAATGCTTCGGTCGATTTCCCCCAATGCCAGATAGGCGTTTCCCAGGTTGAGATGGGCAGGCAACGACCGGGGATCGATCTTCAGTGCCTTGTGAAAACTCTCCAATGCCGGCTCCGTCATGCCCTTCTGCAGGTAGGCGATGCCGATATTAACGCAGCCCTCGACCAGGTCGGGACGAAACTCAAGGGCCTTGAGGCTCTCGTTTATACAGCCGTCGAAATCCCCTTCATGCAGGAGGATTGCAGCGAGATTGATTCTCGCCTCCAGCATGCCTGGTTTGAGTTTGAGTGCCGTGCGGAATTCCTCTTTGCTTCGGTCACGATCTCCACGTCGAGAAAGCTCCAGACCAAGATTGTAGTGCGCGTTTGCCGCATCAGGCAGTGAGGCCGTTGCTTGCTCGGCTCCTGCAAGCTTGTCGTCGTCGGCCGGTCCGGACGTATCTACATCGGAACGATTTTCCGTCATTATTCCTCCCAAATTCTTAACTCCATGCATTAGAGATAGTCGTTCCGCACAATTGAGTCAAGTCTCAAATGGGGTCAGGTCTGCTCTTCACTCACACGACGCAGCGGTGTGACATGCTTGGTGAGCCAAGAGCAGATCTGACCCCATTGTCAGAAGGTCAGGACCCCGGTAATTCCCACAGTGACGAGGTGACCGATCGAGTCCATGGAGAACCTGGTCGATCTGAAAACACCGTCCTGTGCGCTGTCGACCGTCGCACCACCGGAGAGTTCGAGGTAGTTATAGTTGACGAATATGCCGACGAACGCTCCGTCGGATACCGGCTTCGACCAGGAGAAGAGCGATTCGAACCAGAATCCGGTTACCGATTGTCCTTCGATTTGGGTGATGACCCCGGTAAGATGTCGCTCCGCATCGACTCTCGACAGCGTGAAGGGCGAAGCATTGATGTCGAGCCTCACGAGAGACCCGACAAATTCCTCATGCGCGTAATGCACTCCTATGTACGGTATATGAATGTGAAAGTGGTCGTGAAACGTGCCCGTCGGTGGAGCACTCCTGGTGGATCGGTAGTCGAAATTGATGTACCGGTACCCCGCGACCAAACCGGCCGTGTAAGGCATTCCGATGCTTCTCAATCGGTTAACGTGAGACCCGAAGGGGCCCAGGTGATAGATCGCCGCAATATCCGTCGCCAGGTATCGAGACTCCGTTTCCCAGGATCGGGCCGTAAGGGTACGCTGAGTACGATCCAGCATGAAGTCGCCTCTGGTCGTCTGGGGAAGGTTTATCCAGCCCTGAACCCGGAGCGCCAAGTCATCCGAGACGGCACGCGTCTCACCTTGGATTCCGAAGATCGGACTCTCAAGACTCACTTCTTTCTTACCGGCCGGCAGATTATCATTGTCGCCGTCGCGCAGCCACAGCGCGTTCACTCCCCAGAGGTACCCGGCACGACCCTCCACCATTGACTTGTTCCTGGGATACCCGGCGAAGTGACAGGTTCCTAATGGCTCTCCCGCGGGGAATTCCGGAAATTTTCCGACCGATCCCGCACCGCTCCGTTCAGGGAACAAGGCGAGAAACGCAATGATTACCACGATGATTGCCCCAACCGGAGTGAACGCGTTCACTCCTGATGTTCGTACGAGGGCCGGGGCTGTATGATGGTTTACGGCCACGAGATTATCATCCTGAACTGCGAGTCGCCGATTGCTGAAGCGTGTGCCGGGTAGGATCACCGGGCGGTTGGAACCGCAACCTAATGACGATTGGAGGCACCGGCGTCACGCACGACCTTGAGTTTCGCAAGAACCATCGTACCACGCAGGGGATCCGGAAGTTGCTCCGGTTCCCGGCGGCTGGGCGCAACCAAACCGATATTCAGGAGCCAATTTCCGAAGAAATCTTCGTAGTACGACAAGAAAATGAGGATCAGTAATACAGGCTTCTCAACTCGCCTCATCGTCCGTGATCCGAAGTTTCGGGTTCTCGAACCCTCTTTCTGTAGCGCTAAATGCCGAATTTGTCAATGTTTAAAAGGTCTTTGGGCGGCTGTCCAAGTACAGGCCGTTGCTCTCCAAAGGATGACGAACGCCGGCACGAAGTCGCCCGGATCGTCGCTCATGAGCTCGGACAGGCGTTCGGGAGACATGAACCCGCCCCACACGATTTCGTCGGAACTGGGAACAGGATCCTGACCGGTAACCGTTTTGAACAGCGCAACGTGTTCCCGGTCGGTCTCCTTTGATGCCGGCAGACGAAGGACTTCCTCGAGATCGGCTTCTATTCCCAATTCTTCCTGCAGTTCCCGAATTGCGGTCTGCTTGTACGTCTCCCCGGGATCCACATGGCCGGCTGCCGAACTGTCAAGCTTGAGGGGATGCCTGTCCTTGGAGTTCGAACGGCGCTGGACGTAGATCTCCCCGAGCGCATTGAAGACGAAGATGTGCACGGCACGGTGCATGAGTCCTCGTCGATGAATCTCCATCCGCGTTGCCGTGCCGATTACTTCGTCTTGTTCATTTACGATTTCGAGAATCTCATTGTCGGTTGCGTACATTAGGCCCAACGGCACCCTCTCTTCTCGTTCTCAGGCTCCGCCTTGGACATGTCCCATATCATTTTGCCGGTAACCGTGGGAGTCGGACGACAATTGGTCAACCGATTCGAGGTGGCGACCAGCCAGTGCCCCGCAGGGGCTCACCGTGAGTAGCCACGGGTTTCAACCCGTGGAAAAGGGTATCTACCCAATTGTCTGGATCGGCCCTGAAGGGGCCGACCAATCATCACACCTCCGTTACCTCGAGTCCCTTTGGTGGACCCCGTCAGGGTCCAAGACTGTGGAGGTAGTCTGCCGTTCCCATGGGTTGAAACCCATGGCTGGTGATAGTGTACCCTTTCAGGGCAAGAGCGCTCATGCCTTCCACTTATGTTACCGGTATCTTGACGGTTTGCCCTGATCGACATTGGCCGTCTTGTTATTGCCCTTCGTTCAGTTTCTCCCGGACGGACTCGACCTTCTTCTTGATGGCTCCTTCGTGTCCTTTCCGGTCGTCAATCTTCACATAGGTGACGACTCGGTCGCTCTGGGCAGCCATGTTTTCATGACACTTTCGGATGACCTCAAAAACCTTGTCCGCCGGCCCTTCAATAAGTGTTCCCAGGGCATGCATCTCGTAGTCCAACCCACTGTCTTCAATGATCCTTATGGATCCCGCCACGAATCGGCTTAGGCCTTGTCCGCCTTTGTCCAGCGGGAATACGCTCAGTTCCGCCAACATAGCATGTCTCCTCCACACAATTGATTTATCCTAATCCCACCTATCAAATCTACAAGAGCACCACAAAGCATGAAAGTTTATTATATCTTCTTGTCTCTCCCGGCCCACTCACGGTTCCTCAATTCGTTCTTCATGATCTTGCCCGTGGCGGTTTTGGGCAAGTCTCCGAATTCAATGCTCTTAGGAACCTTGAAGCGTGCCAGGCTCTCTCGGCAGAAGGCCATGATGGCTTCCTCGGAAGGGTTCGTGCCCGGTTTGGGGACCACAAACGCCTTGGGAACTTCACCCCACTTCTCGTGAGGCACTCCGATCACCGCCGCCTCAAGTACTTCGGGATGCCGATAGATGACGCGTTCAACCTCAACACTGGAGATGTTCTCCCCTCCGCTGATGATGATGTCCTTGGCCCGATCCTTGATCTCCGCGTACCCGTCGGGGTGCGCCACGGCAAGATCTCCACTATGGAACCACCCGCCCCTGAAGGCTTCTTCCGTAGCCTCATGCTGCCTGTAGTAGCCCAACATCACGTTATTTCCACGAATGACGATTTCTCCGAGAGTCTCACCGTCCCGAGGCACTGGAGTCATGGTGTCCGGATCCACCACGTCCATGTATTGGGTGACCACATAGGGTACTCCTTGACGTGCTTTCAGACTTGCCCGTTCCGCGGCCGGTAATTCTTTCCAATGAGGCTGGTCGGCACAAATGCTGTGTGGACCGTAGACCTCCGTAAGACCATAGACATGTTGAACTTCCGCACCGAGAGCCTCGATGTTCTCGATCACCGTAGGGGCAGGGGGGGCGGCCGCGGTAATCACACTAAGCTTGCGTTTCAGCTTGATGTCCGAGGCACCCGAAAAACCGGTCATGGTGATCAAGACCGTCGGTGCTCCGCAGAGATGGGACACGTTTTCCTCCTGAATCAGACGGAAGATCTCGCCGGGCGTTGCCTTGCGCAAACATACGTGAACGGCCCCCACCGCGGTCACGGCCCACGGAAAACACCAGCCGTTGCAGTGGAACATGGGAAGGGTCCAAAGGTACACCGACTCGAAATTCATGTTGAATTCCAATGCCTCCCCCAGGGCGTTGAGATAAGCTCCCCTATGGTGATACATCACACCTTTCGGTTTGCCCGTGGTTCCACTGGTATAGTTGATGGATAGTACTCCCCGCTCATCGTCGACCTCGCACTCCACAGGCTCGTCGGAGGCGGCAGAGAGGAACTCTTCGTATTCCATGCCGTCCAGCGGCGTGTCGTTGTCGATGTCGCAGATATTTACGGAAAAGCCCAGTCTCGGCATCTCGGGGATCTTGGTTTTCACCAAGTCGGCGAACTCATTGTCCACGAAAACAGCCTTGGATTCCGAGTGGTTGATGATGTAGGCCACCTCCGGAGCCGATAGTCGGAAATTGACCGGGACGAGGACGGCGCCGATCAGAGGAACCGCAAAGTGCGCCTCAAGCATGTGCGGCGTATTTGCGCAGATGAAAGCCACCTTGTCGCCTTTCCCAATTCCGGCTTTCTTCAAGCCTTGGGCGAGTCGGTGCACTCTGCATTGAAACTCTGCATAGGTATACCTCCGGCCTCCGTGGATAACGGCATCCTTGCCCGGGTATACCTTGGCCGTCCGTTCCAGGAAACTCACCGGTGTGAGAACCTCAAAGTTTGCCGATCTTCCGTACATGAGCGGTCCCTCCCCTGAATCTGAATGTTAACTGAAAGAAGGCCTGATCTCGGTGCCGTTGGTCCTGCGACACCATACCGCATCACATGCCGAGACTGCAATGTTTACGGCACAGGTCGTTCGGGGGTGATATCCGCCGGCAGTTTTGGGTCAAGTCGCGATTTGCAACCATGCTCGATTGGGACAGATTGTTTCCAGGCTGAGCTGTGGAACGGGGGGGCCGGCCGCGCAATTGCGGTGAGGTATAGAGGTACCGTGTCCCCGCGGAAAACGGGGAGGCTTGCGATCCCGATGCTGATTCGTAGGGGGCCGCTCTGAACGCGGGATGCGTGCCCCGGGCACTAACCGGATGGGACCTCGTTCTTCTCCCTGCAAGCAGGCCGGCGGCCACGGTTTAGGACATCGGGGCTATGTCGGCCCCTTTCTTCCATCCCATGGCGTGTCCCTCGATCCTGACGGAGTGGAGCACGTGGCGGTCGTTACCGACCGGTTTGAATATTGGACCCTCCAGGTAGGGCTGAACGTCGATTCCCCTTTTCATTCCATCATCGAATGTTACATGGACCCGAAATCCTACCAAAGGTTCTACATCGCAGGGTGCGAACAAGGCAGCCCGGTCTTTTCATGATCGCTTTCTGCGTTCGACCGAATGTAAGGGAAGTTCATGTTGGGAGGTCTTCCGGTTCTCACTCAGCTTGAGGCCATGTACCTCAAACAAAAATACCCCTGGCACCCTCTCACTGGCGCCAGGGGAAACAAGGAGCAGAACCGTTCTCCGTTTGATTCTTCACTCAAGCAAGTAGCATGCCGTGAGTGAATGTGTGACTCGAAATACCGAACCTCCCCACCGGAGAATACCGGAAAGAGCAGTCCAGATCGGGTTCATTCTTCATGCTCTTTTCCCGGGGAGGCATGAGGAAAGAAGGCGAGAGCCCGAAGAACACGGCAAATTGGTGCAGAGGGCACCGTGAACGGCGCTCATACATTTCAGTTTGCACCCAGTTTCTCCCCCGGTTTTATGAAGATTGCGGACCAGAATCGTCGTGCTTGTAACCGTCCAACGCCCGTGCTATCAACGTAATCCATGACGAGATCCATTCGAATCGTCCTTGGGTTCCTCACGGTAATCAAAATGGATATCCGACCGGTTCCCACCCTGGATGAAATAGGTAGATCGGCCTGGGCCTTCCCTGTCGTCGGCGCACTGATGGGAGTAATTCTTCTCGTCGTCCACTTGCTGGTCGGGGATCACTTCCCCGGAGCAGTACGTGCACTCTTGGTCGTGATCGTATGGGTGGTCTTGACCGGAGGGCTCCACCTTGACGGTTGGACCGACTGTTGGGATTCGCTCGCCGCCCCGGTATCTCGGGAACGCCGCGGGGAGATACTGAAAGATTCGCGGCTCGGATCCTTCGGCGCTCTGGGACTGATGTTACTCCTTGGGTTGAAGATCACGACCATTGCCGGCCCGGACTTCCCCGTTGCAGCCCTCTTTGTGGCACCAGTGGTCGGACGGGCAATGATGGTTACGGCGTCATACGGCTCTCGTCACGGGGAGGACGGTATGGCCGCGCTGTTCCTTTCGGGTATGGACCAGCGGTCTGTCGGCCGGGCGTGGATACTGATGATCATCGTCGGCCTGTCGGCCGGATTGATTGGGCTTGTGTCGATCGGTCTGGCTTACCTGGGTGCTTTGGCGTTCAGGCGCTTCGCCGAATCAGGTCTCGGGGCCGTTAACGGGGATGTGATCGGAGCGATGTGCGAGTTAAGTGAAACTCTTGTCCTTTTGACATTCTGTGTGAGATGGTGAGAACGATGCGTTTGGGAACAACCTCCTACATCTATCCGGCAGACATACTGACGAATGTACGCCGGTTGGCCGGGACCGTAATGGACATAGAACTCGTGATTTTCGAGTGTGACGAGTACGGAACCAATCTTCCCGACAAAGAAACGATCGAAGAGTTGATTCATCTGGGGACGAAATACGACATGACGTACACCGTTCACCTGCCGCTCGACCTCCGGTTGGCCGATGAAGACCCGCTGATCGACAAAGCGGTGCGTGTGATACGCTGCACGATGCCTCTTTCGCCTCATGGATTCATTGTGCACCTGGACGGAGCCGGGGGGGGGGAAGCCCTGAGTCTGCCCCGTTGGACGGAGAACTGCCTGCGGTCTCTGGAAATCCTCACGGAGGAGGTCACGGACGCTGAGATGCTCTGCGCGGAGAATCTGGAGGATCAAAACCCTAAACGGATGGACAGCGTCTTGGAACGAATCGGCGTTTCATGTTGCGTAGATGTGGGGCACCTCTGGAAACAAGGCCTCGACCCGTTTCCATGTCTCGACCGTTGGCTTCCGCGATCGAGAACGGTCCACCTTCATGGGGTAGGAAGCCGAGATCATAAGCGACTGTCCCTGGTTCCACAGGAGAAACTCGATGGAGTAGTAGGTCGCCTTCAGGGGGATTTCGATGGGGTGGTGACTCTTGAGGTGTTCAACAAAGATGACCTGGATGAGTCGTTGCGGGCTTTTCACACATCTGTTCAGCGGACGGCCGGTACTCCCTGAGGACTTCCTTCCTACGCCGGTCCCGGCTTTACTGCCCATCCGAGGAAGACCCGATAGGTTGTCCGAGGCTTTCCGGTGAAGGAGACCTCTCATGGCGAATCCGAAACTCGCGCGGCACAAACGAAAAAACCCGGCAACATATTGCCGGGCATTGTTAACTTTGGTGCCGAAGAGGAGACTCGAACTCCTACAGGCTTACGCCCACCAGACCCTGAACCTGGCGCGTCTACCACTTCCGCCACTTCGGCATCCATGAATTGTCCCACCATTGATCGGCGGTGTCAAGCCTGAAAAAGGAGACGAGTCACATAGCGTTGAGTGTGCAAAAAATACACAGCCAATGGGCGGTGTTGCTTACATGAGGATACTCGGATAAAGCCATGGATATTGCAGAACAATAACGGGAAAGATAATATGAGTGAGTCAGTTTGGCTCATCCTGGGGTGCGCGATTCTTTCTCCAGGAGAACCGGCTCCATTTTATCTACTTGAAAATGGAGGAGAATTCCTGTATGTAAGTACCAAATCCGCTGTTGGCGCAGAATTTGCAGTGGTTCGCCGGACATGCCGGCACTTCACCCTTTAAGTGGAATCGGCAATCAGTACGAAACGGTTCAATGATGATGTCCGAGGTTGCCGCACCACTGGGAGGGACAGCCCCGTGCTTCCACGCTGAGAAGAATTTCATCAAGAAGAGGCTGACTATGAACGACTACGATCCCACAATGGTAGATGCCCTGGCTGAGCAGCTATGGTGGAATGCTTTCAAGAAACACCATGCTGATGAGCTTCACCTTTACGATGAGGAAACCATGCCGCAGTTCATACGCATGGCCAAACGCAGGAAGGAGCACTACCGCAAGAAAGCGAAGGAGATGCTGGATGTGATCTGGAATGCGGGGTTTGATATCTCTCCGAAATAGTCCGTAAGGCGAATTTCTCTCCGGTTATGACTCCCTCACTGCGAGGAAACGCCGGAAACGATTCTTACTCACCCTACGCCCGCCAAACGGCCATCGTACGAGCAACGCTTGGTCTCGATCACCGGGGGTTGGAAGGGAGTGCTATGCCGATCACCATTTGAGTGTCGGACCGGCAACATGTGCCCTTGCCACCGCTGTCTTTGTCTCGGGACGCGGACTGCCGGGCTGCTCCAAACAAGTTTGTTCGGCAAAAAAAAAGCAACCCATAAGGAGGATTGCTAAGAGGATATGGTTAGGTTTCTTCTGTGCCTCTTCTATATGCAATGATGATGCCACCGCTGAATAGGCATTGATATGACTAGGAATATAAGAACCGACCACGGCAAGTGCGGCGAGTGATGTGAGCAATTACTTCACAGTTCTTGCCGATTCTTGAGGGGGGCTGCGAAAAAAATTCGCAGGCTGTTTCCCGTGGGCTGCTGGAGCCGCTCTTTCCAATTGAAGAAAAGACGGGTGCGAAGATGTTTCCCAATAGGTAATCCGCTTGAGCGAAGTTCGTTACCTCTCCGTAACATGGGGATGGCGTTATCCTGCACATGTCATTGCGACCTCGGACTTGATCCGGAGAAAGCAATCTCAGCGCGTGGGAGGCGGCTCAGGACATCCGACCGCATTTATGAAATCAACCGCTTAGCCACCTCGTTCCTCGCAATGACATATTTGCGGCAACCCAAGCGCCTGCGAGACCGCATACTTGCGTGAAGCCCTCATAATTGTCTCGCCATATTTTCTGAAATGCACGACAAGTAATGACACTGTCTCTCCCTTTGCCGGAAGGGGGGGCCTGCCATCGACGAAGTAATGAGTTCTGAGACTGTTTCCTTAGAGAATGGCTGAGCTTTCCGTGCCGCTTTTTCGCCCATCGTTGTGCCGTCGCGGATATAAGTGCTAATATGAGCCTCACGCACAGCGTCATGGAGAGGCTGGAGGACACCATGGCAGACAGATTCGTCATCGTGGGAGCAAAGAGAACACCGTTTGGCAAGTACCTGGGCTCGCTTTCGGAAATGGAACCGCTGGACATAGCAGTTCACGCCGGACGAGCGGCTCTCACCCATCAAGGACAGGATCTTACCGAGAGTATTGATCAAGTCTTTGTGGGGAATTGTATTCAGGCATCGTTCGAGACCGGGTCGGTGGTGGGCCGGCAGATCTCTCTGGAACTTGGGTTGAACACGTTTGCAACCACCCTGGACACGGCATGTTGCTCTCCTCTGACGGCTCTCAGGACGGCGTTATGGGGACTCCGATTGGGAGAGATCTCCAGTGCGCTCATTATCGGAGTAGAGTCCATGAGCCGGGTGCCTCACATGAGCAGGCAATTGAGAACCGGCGTTCGGGCCGGGGAAGTGGTGCTGAAGGATCAGATCTTCCCGATCTGCTATCCGGGCCACAACCCCGTTGCAGTGGATGCTTCCGACGGCGCGTCGAAGTACGGGATTTCTCGATTGATGTTGGACACATGGGCCATGGGATCCCACGCCAAGTGGGCACGCGCCCAGGAAGCGGGACTCTTCAGAGATGAACTCGCTCCCTTGACGGTCTCTAGAAGGGGAGGGCGGTTCCTGTTTGCTGCGGACGAGTGTCCCCGACCGAACGGCAATCTAGCCGCCATGCAAGAACTCCCAACCGTATTCGGTGCCGAGACGACGACGGCCGGCAACGCTCCGGGACTGAACGACGGGGCGGCCGCAGTAGTGATAATGACAGAGAAGAGGGCCGTATTACTCGGGTTGGAGATTCTCGCAACCATTGTGGACGTGGCGGGGGAAACCGACAGGCCTAACGGCATCTCATGGATCCCTGCACTTACCATACGCAAGGCACTGGCCCGAAACGAACTCGAACCGTATCAAATGGATCTTATCGAGATTAACGAGGCCTTCGCCGCAATGCCGTTGGTCGCCACTAAGATCCTCGCGGCCGACGACAACGACGAATGGCTCGGACTGCTTAGGAGAACCAACGTCAACGGTGGAGCAATCGCCGTCGGTCATCCCGTGGGAGCTTCCGGTCTCAGAATTCTGATGACCATGATGTACGAGCTTCGCCGACGCGGAGGCGGGACGGGAGTGGCCGCGATTTGCGGTGGTCTGACTCAGGGAGAGGCGATCATCCTAAAGGCTTAGCGTCGCCTCGTTGAACAGTGATTGGCAAGCGGTTGCTTAGGATGGAGGGAGGTGTCATGCCGGAAGTCACATATAATTTGGAGGCCGATACGCGTGTGGCCGTCCTGGCGATTGATACGGAGGGCCCGGTCAATGCCGTCGACAATCAGTTCATGATGGATTTTGAGAGGGCCATAGAGAGGGCGGTTCAAGATGAGCCGCAAGGTCTGATACTGGTATCGGGGAAGAAACGGAGTTTCCTCGACGGAGTGAATCTGAAGGAACTACTGGCCTACGAAACTCCCCAAGTCGTACGTCTCTTCTTGGCACGATGGCATGGTGCTTTGGCGTCTCTCGCTAAGGCAGGCTTTCCCGTGTTGGCGCTCCTTGACGGCCAAACAGCGCTGGGCGGCGGTTTTGAGCTTCTCTTGTGGGCTTGCGATCACGTTTTCACCACGCCCACCTCACGGATGGGGTTTCCTGAAACCAGTCTGGGATTGTTCCCCTGCGGGGGAGGCACGCAAACACTGCCCCGCGTGGTAGGTTTGGAATCCGCACTGGACATGATACTCAATGCCCGCGTCGGAGCTCCCAACCGTCTGAACAACCCCGACGTCTTTACGGTTTGTCCGAGTGAGGATCTCAGCCGGCGAGCCCTTGAGTGGATCAACGAGCACCAGGGGGCGGTCAATCGCAACTACGATCCGGAGTATCGAGATCCACATCCTCTCTCCGATGAAGAGAAGCAGAGGATGCTGGAGGGGGCCCGGTTAAGGTTCACGGTCAGCCCGTACCGCCCTTATCACAAGGCCGCTTTGGATGCCGTAGAGGCTGGTCTCACACGTTCTTTCGACGACGCGACCGCAAACGAAACCGATCTCTTTGTCCCGCTTGTGTTCAACGACTATACCCGTAACAAGATTGATCTGTTCTACTTGTCAACCGGCATCGGCCCCAAGCTCGTCAAGGTTGATGCTGAGAAGAACGTGGAAGTCAAACGTATTGCGGTGATCGGCGCGGGACTCATGGGGCAGGGAATTGCACAAATAGCAGTGGATAGAGGAATCGAGACTACCGTGCTCGACATTGACGAGAAGACGGCCCTGGCGTCCGTTGAAACCATAGAGCGAACTCTTGACGCCCTTGTCTCGAGGGGCAAGTGGCCGGAGGATCGAAAAGAGAAGGCAATGTCTTGCCTCCACACGGCTACGGATTACTCGGACCTCGAAGGCATCCCCCTTGTCATCGAATGCGTCTTCGAAGACCTTGATCTCAAGCAACAGGTTTTAGCCGGCGTCCTGAAGGTCAATCCCGACGCAATCTTTGCATCGAACACCAGCACAATCCCCATGGCCAAGATTTCCCGGGACTCCTCAAGGCCCGAGAACGTAGTTGGAATGCACTTCTTTTCACCTGTGCCGCTCATGCCCTTGTTGGAGGTGGTTCGAGGCGAGGCAACGAGCCGGGATGCCGTTGCCGTTGCCGTTGCAGCCGGCCGGGCAATGGGAAAGACCGTCATTCTCGTTGGAGACGGGCCGGGGTTCTATACCAGCCGCACCTTTGGAAGCTACGTGTTGAACGGAATCCGTCTGGTTGAACTGGGCATGTCTCCGTGGGAAGTTGATATGACCGCGTTGCGCGCAGGGTTCGCGCAGGGGCCTTTGCACGTCTACGGTACGACGGGAGGGAATGTGATCCATCATGCTTCCCAACTTTTGTCCGAGGCGTTTCCGGGTCGAATCGGCTTGCCCGAGAGCCTGATGCGGCTTCACAAAGCGGGATACGTTGGGGTGGGGCAACCCTGTTTCTATCTTGATAACATGATGATGACCCGCGATGAGTCGGTTCTCCAACATCTGTTTACGGTTAACGGCGCTCCATTACCAACCCCCGAGGAAGCGGAGGACGTTCTCCTTCTCGGCATGATCAACGAAGCCTTCTGGTGCCTCAGCGATGGAATACTCCGTGACTACTATGGTATGGAGTTGGGAGCTACGCTCGGCATAGGTTTTCCCGACTGCCTTCATGGGCCGGCCAGATACGCGAGCCGCAGAGGCATTGGCGTAATCAAGGCCAGGTTGGAAGATCTCAGAGAGAAATTCGCCATGCCGGCTCTTACCCCGGCCCCGGAATTCGATTTCCTGCTCGCGTGCGGACTCGATTCGTCCTTAATCTGAGGGCATTCGGCAACAGCATTGATGGTGGTGATATTCGGTATTTCTTACAGGAGTTCACAATATGTCCAAGGCACTTGACGGTCTGAAAGTACTCGACCTGAGCATGAACTTGCCGGGTCCTTACATGACATGGTTCCTAGCCCAACTGGGAGCCGAGGTGGTGAAAGTGGAAAATCCCGACGGGGGCGACTACGCTCGATCCCTTGGAGGAAGCGCGGGATCTCCATATTTTGCGGCAGTCAATCGGAACAAGAAGAGCGTGGCGCTCAACCTGAAGCATCCGGAGGGTCGTCGGATAGTATTGGATCTACTTGACGGCTTCGATATTCTCGTCGAGGGATTCAGGCCCGGCACCATGGAGCGTTTGGAGTTAGGATACGAGACTACCAGTGCGCGCAACCCTCGCTTGATTCATGTGTCCATTACCGGTTACGGGCACGACAGTCCCTATCGGGATCGTGCCGGACACGACCTCAATTACCTTTCCCTTGCAGGCATTATAGGAATGACGGGATCGCGGGACGGCCGGCTCGGTATTGCCGGTATTCAGATAGCCGATCTGGCCGGCGGCAGTTACTTGGCTCTGACGGGATTGCTCGCAGCGATCATTCAACGCCAACGGACCGGTCGGGGGCAATTCATCGATGCAGCCATGTTCGACGGATCTCTGTCTCTGGCCACATTGGTCTTTGCGGGGGTCGAAGCGGGGTTGGAAGTCCCCGGACCGGGCAAGATGCTCCTGAACGGTGCAGTTCCCTGCTACGGGCTGTACGGCACCAAGGACGGCGGCCACATGTCACTCGGCGCGCTGGAGCCCAAGTTCTGGCGCAACTTCTGCTCGGCCATAGGAAGAGACGACCTTCTAGGAGAGCAATTCGGAGGACCCGAAGTCACGGCGGAATTGGAAGAGATCTTCGCGACAAAAACGAGAGACGAATGGACGGAGTTGATGGGGTCGACCGACGCATGCTGTGAACCGGTGAGGAGCCTGGATGAAGCCTCCCGCTCTTCCCTGGCGGAGGCAAGGGGAATGGTCAACACCACGGAACGTGGAGGACGCGTCCTGGGGTTTCCGCTTAGAATGTCCGATTCTCCTCGGTCGGCGGATGAACCCGCTCCGGAACTGGGAGAACACACCGAGGAAATTCTCTCCCGGTTGGGAATGACCAAGGAGCGGATGGAATTACTTCGTTCACAAGAGGTAATCTCATGAGTGAATGTGCTCATTGGGGTTCAATTTTTTCGTTCACCGGGCAATAATGAGAGTAGGTCGTAGGGGAGGAGCTTCGCGGCAAACGGCCTAAGACAAGTTGATCTCATGTCGTTCGCATGAACGCGCCCCGGCATCAGGCCGGCCGTGCGACGCAGCACCAGAGAAAGGAGTGTGCGATGGATTACAGGAGCATCAACGGAACGGTCTATTCTCGGTATGCCTCGTCTCCGCCGGTCATCAATTCGGAGCTTGCCTTGAAATGCGGCATCCGGGTTCCCTGCAACATTGAACCCGGCCACTATTCCGGATTCACGGAAGGCCGCAGCATGAAGCTCCGAATGGTCTTTGCCGACGGCAAGAAGAAGATGACGTGTCACGGTCAGATCGACTGGGTCGAAATGGACCAGGAAACGGGTCAGTGCATGGTGGGGTTCGGTCACCTCTCCTTGACGGAGGAAGAATTCCGCGTGCTGGAGCATTACTTCACCGACACGGCCGCTGCGCCGCTCGAGTTCGCGCAGTCCGTCAGAGACAAAGGCCGGGAGGCCGAATCCGTGGTGGGAACTGAGATAGCAAAAGAGATCATGAGACTGAAAGCCGTCAGTTTCCCCGTCAGCGTCATAGAGGCCATCGATGAACACCGCGGGAGCATTGCGTTCTCCGAGTATGTCACCAAGGCAGTGAAGGCATATATAATAAACGCCGATGCCGGCCGTTAGAGCGCACTGCATGGACATGACGGGCCGGCGTGCGACCCGACACACCCAGCCGGCCACAACCGAGTTCAATCAGCGAACGACGTTGCCGTGGCTCGTTTACCTTGCGTCGCTCCGGGGCATTCGCAATCGGTACCCTTTAGCCGACAATCCCTCGCGCGTCCCACAGGGGGTACCGGGGTTGTTATCGTTGCACCCCCGAGGCTCTTTCGCGGGCCTTTTCGGCCAGTCGTACTTCGCTCCTTTTCTTGGCCTCCCTGTTGCGGCGAATGTCCTCGTCGGTTTCCAGAATTAGCGGCGCTACCGCGACCGGAGAACCGTTCTTATCCAGAGCTACGAAAGTGAGATAGGCTGAGGCGGTGTGTCGTATTTCACCGGTAAAGAGGTTCTCGGCTGCCACACGTACCCCCACCTCCATTGAAGTCCTTCCGACCATGTTCAGGCTTGCTTTGACGATAAGGAGGTCCCCAATGAATACCGGACTGTGAAAATCCAGTCTGTCGATGGAAGCGGTAACCGCGTTTCCCCGAGCGTGACGAATCGCCACGACGCCGGCACACGTGTCTACGTGTTTCATTATGACGCCGCCGTGAACGTTTCCGGCCGGGTTCGCGTCTTCGGGGAGCATCTGGTATACGATTGTGGAGCTTGTTTCACTGACTTTCTTGCCTTCCATGTTCTTGGCCTTTCAAAGAAGCATTTCGTCTGCATCAGGGGGGCTTCCTTTTTCCGACAAAATGAGTAATGTTTACACACGAAGTACGGAGGAGAACCATGACCCTGGATCACAATTGTGGAGCGTGCTCACAAAACACCGGATGCACGGCACGAAAGACTGAAGAAAAGAATGCCGAAGAAATCGGCGCGGCACCCTATCTCATCTTCAGCGCGGCGGTTATTGTCGTTGCCAGTCTCGCCATCAAATGGCTGTTCTAGTACTCTGTGGCGCAAGTTCGGTTAAGTAGTTTTCGCGCGGACATTGCTTCGTCGTTTCGCACCTCGCAAAGACATCTTCGAGGTTGTCATTGCAGGGAGGGGGCCGCGCTGAACGTGGAATCGCGATTGTATATATCATAGAAACTCTCATCGCTAGTCAAGAAAGTGTAAGCCATTCCGTGGAGTTTGCGAGAGCGAGACCGCTTTATTGCAATGATGGAAGGTGCCGGCAGTTGTGACGTTTGCCTGCCGGTCCTTTGTTCGACCGGATAATATCCGGAAACTGCTCGAAAACATTTGACCATGCGCTCAAGTTCCTTATACCTTAAGCACGCTTACCCGGCCTATGAGCGGGAAGAGAATGCGTCGCATCTGCACGAACCAAGCTAAGTACAGCATTTCATAAATATTGTCAGGTATTTCTCTGACGGCCCGTGGCGTTCCGGCGTCCCGGGCGATCAGGGAGAACAAATCCCGCGGAACGCGGGGAGACCGCCGCTGCCGGAGCATTCACGGTTGCCGCGACACTGTACCTGTGAAATGAAGTGCTGCGGGACGAGAATAGACCGACCATGAACAACGACGTCGCCAATCCGAGCCGTCTCGAATCCCACCTCTGGGAAGCGGCCAACATACTCCGCGGGCCGGTAGACGCGGCCGACTTCAAGACCTACGTGTTTCCGCTTCTGTTCTTCAAACGTCTCTCCGAGGTACTGAAAATCATAAAATGGTTAACCCCATGGGTGCATAAAAGTCTTGACAGGGCAGGTCCGTGGACATATCATTTAAGAATAAGAAAGTGGCGAAATCCTTCAACGAAGGAGCGCAGCTTGAGAAAACTCATGGATCTTTGCGGGCCAAGAAGATCCGGAGCCGTATGAAAGCCCTGAGGGCCGCCAAGAGTCTGAAGGATTTCCGGCCTCCTAAGACTGGACCGGAAAGGTGCCACGAACTAACCGAGGGGCAAAGATCCGGCCGACTGTCCATGGACCTGGACCATCCCTATCGCCTGATTTTCATTCCGGACCATGACCCGTTCCCAACGCTCAAAGACGGCGGGCTGGACTGGTCCCAGGTTACCGCGGTCATAATTCTGGGGGTGGAGGACACTCATGGCTGAGCCTGTGCAAGATCAATATGTTCCGGATTACTTGGTTACCCCCGGAGAAGTGCTGGAGGAATACCTTGAGACCTACGGGATGACCCAGGCAGAATTGGCTACGCGGACCGGTCTAGCCAAGAAGACCATTAACGAGATCATCAAGGGAAAAGCTCCGATTACTCCGGAGACCGCGCTGAAGCTGGAACGCTCCCTCGGCCGCCCGGCCCACTTCTGGAACAACTTGGAACGGCAATTCCAAGAAGACCGCACACGCCTTGCCGAGAAGGACCGCCTTCAATCGCGCCTCGATTGGCTGAAGAAGGTTCCGGTGAACGCCATGGCAAAGCTGGGGTGGATTACCAAGAGACCGGACAAGATTTCTCAGCTCGAAGAGGTGCTACGTTTCTTCGGCGTCGCGTCGCCCGAGCAGTGGGAAACCGTTTGGTTGGAGCATCAGATCGCGTATCGCCAGACTCAGAGATTCGAAACGTGCGCCGAGTCCGTTTCCGCGTGGCTTCGCAAAGGTGAGATTGAAGCTCGGAAGATCCAATGCGCACCGTTCGACAAGAAACGTTTCCAGACGACGCTTGAGGAAATTCGCGGGCTTACGCGGGAGACACCTCAGGGATTCCGTCCCCGCTTGGTGGAACTGTGCGCTTCAGCGGGGGTAGCCGTGGTCTTCGTTCCCGAGCTTCCCAAGTCGGGGGTTTACGGGGCCACCCGTTGGCTGGGCGAGAAGGCGGTCATACAGTTGAGCTTGCGGTACAAGAGCAACGACCATCTGTGGTTCACCTTCTTTCATGAAGCGGGCCACATCATCAAGCATGGTCGCAAGGAGGTATTCGTCGAAGGGAACGGCCTGGATGGAGAGAAGGAAGAGGAAGCCAATGCCTTCGCACGCGACAGACTGATCCCTCCGGCCGCGTTACGTCGTTTTCTCGCCAAATGGAATCGATCCAATGCTCAAATCGAGGCATTTGCCCGCCGGATCGGTATCGCTCCGGGAATCGTAGTGGGACGGTTGCAGCATGACGGCGCGTTGCACAAATCTCACGGGAACGGTCTTAAGGTATTTTACCGCTGGTCAAACGAGGGCACCGCGTGAACGCACCGAGTCTCAATCCCGACTGGGCCAAGCTCCCTATCTTTAACCGTTCCGAGTGGAAGTCGGTGCGTTTCGGTGACGTGGTGGAAAACGTCAACGAGACCGAGCGCTATCCGAACGCGGCGGGCATCGAACGATTCATTGGGCTGGAGCATCTGGAGCCGGGGTCGCTTCACATTCGGGCGTGGGGTAATGTCGCAGATGGAACCACAGTCACTCGACGCTGTAGCCCTGGACAGGTGCTTTTCGGCAAGCGCCGCGGCTACCGGCGCAAGGTGGCCTTGTCAGAGTTCGATGCTGTCGTTTCCGGCGACATCTACGTGCTCAGACCGAAAAACGACCGGCTATTGCCCGAGCTTCTACCGTTCATCTGTTCATCCGAGCGATTCTTTCAGTTCGCTGTTGAGACTTCCTCCGGCTCGATGTCGCCCCGCACAAATTGGGGTCACTTGGCGAAGTTCGAGTTCGCCCTGCCGCCGCTCGACCAGCAACGCCGCATCGCGGAAATCCTTTGGGCGGTGGATGAAGTGCTTATTGCGCATGAGGACTCTGAACGATCATGTCGTGAAGCCATCAACGCACGTTTAGCGCACACACTGAGGCCCACGGGGAACGGTCGCAAGAATTATTTTCCCACAAAACCGTTGAGCGAAATCGCCTGTATCCGAACCGGCATTGCCAAAGGGAAGACTTATCCGACCGGATTACCGACTATCAAGCTACCGTATTTGCGGGTAGCAAATGTACAAGACGGCTATCTCGACCTTTCGGAGATGAAAACTATAGATATTCCTAAGACTAACAAAGAGCGATACTTGCTCCATGATGGTGATGTTGTCATCTGTGAAGGAGGTGATTTCGATAAGGTGGGACGCGGAACGATTTGGCGTAATCAGATTCCAGAATGTCTACATCAGAACCATGTTTTTTGTCTTCGTGCCGATAGGTCGGCTCTCATGCCCGAATTTCTCGCTCTGCAGCTTAGCAGTCCGTACGCCAAACGTTACTTTCTTGGTTGCGCGAAAAAGACGTCCAATCTAGCGTGTATCAACTCAACACAAGTGAAAGCATTTCTTTTTCAACTTCCTTCACTGAGGGAGCAACAGCGTTTTGTTGGAGCCGCCGACAAACTCGAATCGGCCCGGGCGGAGCTTCTATCAAATCACACGGCAGTAATGAATATGCTTAAAGCACTGATACGGGCATTGTCATGAGGGTGGTGAATGGCAAGAGCAGACCAAATTAAGACTTTGATCAGATCCCATTTCACCGACGATATGGACCGATTCTGCACAGTTGCACTTCAGGTGGCTGCCCATGAAGCCAAGCACGGACACCTCGCCCTGGCACGTGATATCCGTGACATTGTCGACAGAGAACGTAAGAAAAGGGTGCCAAAGGTTATTCCCTTTGCGCAAGATTTACATGGATTAGTGTTGACTGAAGATCCGCAAACGCTGAGGTCGGCACTAGTGATTCCTTCTATCTTAAGTAGCCGCATTGACCGCATTATTCATGAATACAGGCAACAGAACAAATTGAAGTCACATGGATTAAAGCATCGGCGGAAGATTCTACTCATCGGTCCTCCGGGAACCGGAAAAACAATGACAGCCAAAGTCTTGGCGAGGGAATTGCATTTGCTGCTCCACACGATTCAGGTTGACAGATTGGTGACCAAATTTATGGGTGAAACCAGCGCAAAATTACGACAAATTTTTGATCAGATCCGGAGGGAACATGGTGTTTATCTGTTCGATGAATTTGATGCCATTGGCGGTGAACGCTCAATGGAGAATGATGTGGGAGAAATGCGCAGAGTGTTAAATGCGTTTCTTCAATTTATTGAGCAAGACAATTCTGACAGCCTGATTGTGGCAGCAACTAATAATCCGAAACTATTAGACAATGCCTTGTTCCGCCGCTTTGAGGATGTGCTCTATTATGAACCTCCCCAATTGGGAGAACGTAAGCGCTTAATTGGAAATGTGCTCGGGATTTTCTTGAGTGCACGTTTTGCCTGGTCCAAAGTGTTATCTGAAAGTGAGGGCTTGAGTCATGCAGAGATCGACCACGCCTGTTTGGATGCCATTAAGAATACCATTCTAGCGGATCGGACGAAGATTACGGCTGCTCGACTTCTTCAAACGTTGAAGGAAAGGCAGGCTACGCATAAAGGACTGCGGAGGTAACTTCAATGGTGACAGAGAGGCTTCAACACATTGTCCTGACAGACTTGGCCGAGCACAATATCTTCACCAGCACGAGTAGCGGTCGCGACAATTACCAAGTTCGCGAACGAGATCCGGGAGCGCACGGGGCTTTTCTGCAGAGTAAACTTCAGGAAGCATGGAGTCAATGCGAAAATGAACAGGCTGTATATCATGTAACTCGCAAGGGCATATACCTCGAATTTAAGGGTGAGCAAGGCTATGATCTCGTCACAAAAAGTCTCGAGAATAGGCGATCAAGGGATTCTGATCACTGGATACGCCTTCTAAATATCCGCTCAGAAGATGCCATAAACACGACTCCTGACACCGGTGAAGAGGAAGTAGTCGCAACAAGCTATGCTACCGTTTTTGTTCCACACAGTAAGAGGAAGTATTTCTTTGACCAAATCGAACGATATGCAAATGAAGTCACCATTTCTGGAAAACCAAAGAATTATAATCTAGCAAACAGCATTGCAGATCTTAGAAAGGCTCTAGATGTCGAATCATTTTGGCTGGATACAATATCGTTAATCCCGACGTCCGAACCTGAATGGTGCGAAGTCTGGCTTAGCAGTGACTCCGAGGAAACTATTATCCGCTTTGAAACTCTCCTTGAAGAGCAGGATAAAAACAAAATCAGGATGTTCGATTCCCCGAGCGAAAGTCCAATAGAAGCCAATTAGAACAGCTTTCTCGCGAATCCGACGACATAGCAGTTTCGTCGTGCGAAGGATACCGCTGCATTTTGGACGGATTTGGAGAATCGGGATCAGGCGGACTGGGTCAAGAGTTTGCTTGATCGTCTTCAGATTGATAAGAAATGGTATGCTACTGGATTAAACAACGGTCACCCACTGCATACTGCGGATGCGGACTGCTGTCAAGCCCGAATGGGGGACGCATTCATGATCATAGAGGACATGGAACTGCAATTGGGGTAGCCGGATACGGCGATTTGATGAAATACCTGTTGAATAATGGTCTGTGACGTTGCAACACTGCTTAGAATCGGTGAAAATTCTTCCTGTTCCTCCGAATGAGACTGAACCTGAATTGTGGGGTTACATAACGGCACAAGCAATCAGTCGAGCGGAAATCCAAGCCCCGGAAAGGAGGCGTATTGTATGTATGGCCGTGACTTCCGACGATACTCGCGACCAGGGCCGTCCCAGCTCTTGGTCGGCGGAGCTGGATCAGTTAGCTGCAGGCGTAGACAGCGCCGATGGCACACGGAGATTAATTATTGTGAGTGCAGGAAATCTTACCGACATTAATGCGGCTCAGGATTATCCAAATGCTCAACTGGCAGATTCCGCTCATGACCCGGCTCAATCATGGAATGCTTTGAGTGTTGGCGCCTATACGGCTATGGATAATATAATAGACCCGGCCTTGTCCCAATATAAGCCTGTTGCTCCGAAAGAAGGCCTGTCGCCATTTACAACCACTTCGTGTGTCTGGGAGGATAAATGGCCAAACAAGCCGGACATTGTTATGGAAGGCGGTAACGTGGCGCATGATGGCTATGGATTTGTTACAGAGTGCGATGATCTATCTTTGCTTTCCACCTTTCACCTTCCACAGCAAAGCCATTTCTTTCCTTTTAGCATGACAAGTGCGGCAGCAGCCCAGGCCGGATGGTTCGCAGCCCAAATTCAAGCGTCCTACCCTGAATTCTGGCCCGAAACAATTCGGGCGCTCATGGTGCACTCTGCGGAGTGGACAGAGACGTTGAAACAACAGTTTCTTGAGAATAATTCAAAAGGATCTTTGAAGAAATTGCTTCGTATAGCCGGCTATGGAGTGCCGGATCTTGGCCGGGCTCTGTATAGTGCAAGTAATTCTCTTACACTGATATCACAATCCGAGATCCAACCCTATGACAGGAAAGAAGTAGGTAGCGGATACAGAACGAAAGACATGCATCTCTATGAACTGCCGTGGCCGAAGGAGGCTTTGCTGGATTTGCCGGACCATACGGACGTCGAGATGCGGATTACGCTTTCCTATTTTGTTGAACCCGGCCCCGGAGAGGTAGGTTGGCGCGATAGATACAGGTATGCTTCTCATGTTTTGCGGTTTGATCTCAACTCCCCTGGAGAATCCAAGGACGAGTTTATTCGGAGAATCAATGCCGCTGCCAGGAATGAGGAAGCAGGCCATCCGGGAACACAAAGTGCCTCGGACCATTGGCTAATAGGCTCTCAGGCGAGAGATAAAGGATCAATTCATTCTGATGTCTGGCAGGGAACACCGGCTGAACTGGCAGATTCGAATATGGTCGCCGTTACACCCCGTATTGGCTGGTGGCGGGAACGGGCACATTTGAACAGGTGGAGCCGCCAAACCCGATATTCACTCGTGGTTTCGATTACAACACCGGACGAAACCGTTGACATTTACACACCGGTTGCAATCCAGGTCGGCATTGCCGTTCCAGTATCCATTGAGGTGTGAAATGCAGGCGGGGTACTCGGGAGGAACTGATGTTTTCGGAAGCGAACATCGTCGAGCAGATGGTTCTTGATACTTCCACCAAGCGTAGCGGCGAAGTGCTCCCTGCCCATTGGGATTACGTGCCCGCCGCCGGTCTTCCTCGTCGGCTCGACGATGTGACAGTGGAGCCCTGGATTCGCGAGGCGTTGATCCGGCTCAACCCCGAAATCACGGCTCAGCCCGACCGGGCAGATGAAGTCATTTATAATCTGCGTGCGTGCATCCTCTCTGTGCAAGCAGATGGCTTGGTGCTGGCCAACGAAAACTCCATGTCTTGGCTGCGGGGCGAGAAGACCATACCTTTCGGCCGCAACGGGGAGCACGTGCCGTACGTCTGGTGGATTTCGAAGCGCCGGCCGAAAACCGCCTCACCGTGACGAACCAATGGACATATCAGGCCGGCGTGCAGTCAGGTGCCGAAGGGTGCCTACTCGTCTTCATCCGATTTCAACACCGCCAGGAACGCGGATTGCGGGATGACAACGCCCCCAACCTGTTTCATTCGCTTTTTGCCTTCCTTTTGTTTTTCAAGCAGCTTCTTCTTCCGAGTGATGTCACCGCCATAGCATTTGGCGGTGACGTCTTTTCTCAACGCGGAGACTGTCTCCCGCGAAATGATCTTTCCTCCGATGGCTCCTTGAATGGGTACCTTGAACTGTTGGCGGGGGATTTCCTTCTTGAGCCTCTCGCAGGCGCGGCGCGCTCTTTGATGCGCCCGGTCCGTGTGTACGAGCATTGAGAGGGCATCCACTCTTTCGCCGGCAACAAGAATGTCGACTTTGGCGAGGTCGGTCTTGCGATACTCAAGGAAGTCGTAGTCGAAGGACGCGTACCCCCGTGACACGGATTTCAGCCTATCGTAGAAATCGAACAGCACTTCCGCGAGCGGCAGATCGAAGGTCAGCTCAACCCTATTGGAATCAAGGTAGTTCATGTCCTTCTGAACTCCTCTTCTGTCGATACACAGTGTGATGACACTGCCGAGATGCTGTTCGGGCAGTATAATGGAAGCACGAATGAACGGCTCTCTGGATTCCTCGATCGACATCGGATCGGGATACTTGGCGGGGTTGTCGATGATGATCTCATTGCCGTCCCTGAGTTGCAGTGAATATTGCACGGAAGGGGCGGTCAAGATCAAGGAGAGGCCGAATTCCCGTTCCAACCGTTCCTGGATTACCTCGAGATGGAGCAGGCCGAGGAATCCGCATCTGAAGCCATGCCCCAGGGCTGTGGAGTGATCCTTCTCAAACGTCAACGATGCGTCGTTGAGCTTCAACTTTTCAAGTGCCGCCGCCAGATCCTCGTAGTCATCCGAGGAGATCGGATAGAAGGACGAGAAGACCACCGGCTTCACCAGTTGAAAGCCCTTTAGTGCTTGGCTGCAGGGGCGATCATCCAGGGTGACGGTATCACCGATCCTTGTATCACTCACGGTCTTGATGCCGGCAATGATGTACCCTACTTCCCCTGCACTCAACGATTGGCGGGGGCTGCGATCGATGAGAAAGATGCCCGTCTCCTCGACTCTATGCGTGGCCCGATTCCACCAGAATCGAATTGTGTCACCGGGCTTGAGCTTGCCGTCAAACACGCGAAGATTGACTATTGTTCCGCGATATGGGTCCCAGTGAGAGTCGAAGATCAAGGCTTTCAGCGGTTCGTCGGGGTTGCCCTTTGGCGGAGGGATGTGTTCGACTACCGCCTCGAGCACTTCTTCGATCCCGATTCCCTCCTTGGCCGAAATGCTCACTGCCGCGTCGGGGTCCAGTCCGAGATCCTTTTCAATTTGGGTCTTTACGCGGTCCACATCCGCGGACGGCAGGTCGATTTTGTTGATTACCGGGATTACCTCCAGATCCTGCTCCAATGCCATGTAGTAATTGGCAACGGTCTGTGCCTGAACTCCCTGACACGCGTCGATCACCAATAGAGCCCCTTCACATGCAACCAGCGCACGGGATACCTCGTACGAGAAGTCCGCATGTCCCGGCGTGTCGATGAGGTTCAGGATGTACTCCTTTCCGTCATGAGCAACATAGGGGAGCGCGACGGTCTGGCTCTTGATGGTAATCCCCCGTTCTCGTTCGATATCCATAGTGTCGAGCATCTGGTCCCGAAACTCATGAGAGCCGACAACCCCGGTCAATTGGAGGAGCCGGTCGGCAAGGGTAGATTTACCGTGGTCAATGTGGGCAATAATGCCGAAATTCCTAATATGCTTCATGCGAACACTCCGATGGAGTCGGAAAGACTGCTTCAAAGATTATGATATACGTGAGACGGCAGTCCTCGTGCCGGCCACGGCCGTTAAATCCTCACCGATCCTTTTCCCTTGGCTCCCGATATGTGCCCGAGCAGAAAAATCCGGAAAAGCGTTTTCAGGCAGGCTGCATTGTAAAGCTGAAAACTCTGTTGTTCAAGATGTGCGGAGGTCGGCGGGTCAAATGATAAACGTTTGTCACACAATCGAAAGGATAGCCGTTCGGGCAATCGACACGCAACCTGGTACTGCTCGGCACAAGAAACTATGCAATATTCCGGTTCCCGGGCAGAGCATGGGAACCAGTGAATGGGAACCGATTCCAAACCGTTGATCCATATTCGCCAACGAATAGTAAGTTCCGAAATCGCCCCTTCACCACGCGCTCATCATTTTGGTGAAGCCTTCGTTTCCCGCAAAGACGCTATTGAAAGCCAATAGACTTGTCCATTGGGTGACAGCATGAAAAGCCGATCTTTCTCCGAGACGGGACCCAAGGCGTCCCTGTCGGGCGGTAAGAAGGACACCTTACCGGCATCCAAGAGATTCTTCCCGGCCACCAGCTTCTTTAATGAAGACTGGTAGATCAAGGCTTCCAATGGGGACTTGTTGAAGTCGAATACCGTGTCCCCGTGAACGGTTATTCCTGAAGGAAACGCTCCATTGGTGTATGAAGTTACCACTCCGCCCAGTATGTATCCCTGTCTCAAAGCTTGGTTGGGATCCACAACATACGTTTTTCGCGTATCCAAGCGGTTCGCTGCAAGCCAGACCCTGGTCCCCTTCCACGTGGCCACCGCCGCGGCCGTGACCGAAAGGTAACGAACCGGAAGATTCATTACCGTTACCGCGTAATTCCGTGCAAATGAGGCCTCCAGATCGATCCCCATGAGCAAACGCGTCGAACGGTCCACCATCAACATAACGTTTCCGTCAACCGGCAGTGTGCTGAACGCCGGACACACGTAACCGGGCACCACAAACGATTCGTCAATGGAAGTTCGACCGGGAGTGACGCGTCTTAGTTCCAGCGTATCATCCGGGAGTCGAACCAGCACGAGAAACGCTCCATCCCTGACCCCGAAGGACAAGGCCTTCAGGCGGCCGTTATTGCTGAGGATATTTGGTCCCTTGTTCCATTTGACCATGACCTTGGGACCATCGAACGTGGCTCGTAGGGGAATGACGTTCGCCCAAACCAAAATGACGGCCAGCACCGTGACGGGAACGGCCACGTTGAGAGCGTAGTTGAGATGCCCCGAATAAGGGTCGCCTTCAGTGAATCGGACCTCGGTATCGAATTTGCGTCTGATGCCTCTCTTGAGCCGCAGATATCCGATGACCACTTCCACGGTCATGATTCCGGAAAAAAAATACATGAGTTGAGGAAAGAAGTTCTTTCCCCAGATCGCCCATATGGCGAAGACCGTGTAGAGAAAATACTTGCTCGTGATCGTAACCCGAGCTCCAATTCCCAGAACATTGATAATGACGCCGAAAACCACCACGATGAGGTAGAGAGCTATGTACACGGTGCCCAGTAAAGGAGACGTCATGTGATGGAGAATGGCCATCATGGCCACTACGACCATGCCGAACTGGTCGCACACCAGATCGGTAAACGCTCCGGACTGTGAGGGCTTTCCGGTGTGTCTGGCGTATGCGCCGTCAACGCCGTCACAAACAACGTGGCCCGCCAAGAAGAGGACGGCAATCACGGGGGCACGGACGAAATAAAGGATCACTCCGGCAAGAAACGCGATACCCACATACGATATCGTATCGGGAACAAGACCGAGCCTGTTGAGCGGGGGCACCACAACAGAAATGAGTCTGGTACGCTTCTCCGCCAACAGGGCGTGTATCCAGCGTTCTTTGCCGAAGTAGTTCAGGAAGTCCTTGGGAGGTTTGGACTTGAAGCCTCCCGTCCCGTCGCCCGGAAATTGTTGAGGTTGAGACGCCATTACCGTACCGGTGGAGAAAGTGTCGTTGTCACAGCTATTACTCCACTCCTATGAACATTCAGGGCTTGGGTGCCGTCGGCAAGCCGCAACGAATCATGAAAGCCTATCGGCACCGTAGGGGCACCACCAGTGGGTACCCGGAGCATGCATCCCGCGTTCAGCGCGGAACCACTACAAATCAGCATCGTAGGGCGGGCTATGCCCGCCGTCTCCCCGGCGCAGGTCATGGTCGCATACCGGAGGACTTTCAGGCCAACCCACACCCACATCAATCAGAGGTATGCCTCACCACCGGATCATGAACGGCCCGCCTGAAGCCGTAGGGCGGCCACCTCTTGCTCTTGTCCTTGCCCTGCCGGACTTCGGCATGGAAACGTTACTCGGCCAGCCTCTGCTTGATCAACTCCGCAGTTGCCGAGATCTCTTTGCCGTCGCCCATAACCGGATCCCAGGCTGAAATCGTCAACCCGTCCTCGTTCCATCGGGGAACAATGTGCATGTGAAGGTGGGGAATCACCTGGTTTGCCGCCTCACCATTGAGCTGGAGCACATTCATCCCGTCAGGCTCCACTGCTGCATCGACGGCCTTGGCGATTCTGCAGATCACGGACGCCAGATGTCCGTAGAGGTCGGGATCCGCCTCAACAATGTTCTCCAGGTGTTCCTTAGGAATGACGAGAAGATGGCCCTTATTCAATGGCATGATGTCCATGAAGGCGAGGATGGTCTCATCTTCGTAAATCTTCGTGCTCGGCACTTGCCCGGCAACTATTTTGCAAAAGATGCAGTCTTCGGAGGTCTTCATTCGTTAGGACACCTTTCGTTTGACAAAAGATCTGCGGCCCGCGTGATACGCGTACACTCCGTTTACCTTCCCGGTGACGCTTATCCGCTCAATCCTTTAAACCTTCGAACAGGACTGAACTCAGGTACCTCTCACCCGCGCTGGGAAGGATGGCGACAATGGTCTTGTTCTGATACTCTTTTCTCTGTGCGAGTCTTGCGGCAGCGCACGCAGCGGCCCCCGATGAAATGCCGCTGAGCATGCCCTCCTCGCGAGCCAATCGACGGCTGAAGGCCACCGCCTCTTCGCTGGATACCTGTTCTACCTCGTCGATCGCGGAAAGATCGAGGATGTCGGGTACAAATCCCGCGCCGATTCCCTGGATCTTGTGGGGACCGGGAATCGGCTCTCGTCCCTGCAACGTCTGAGTGATGACCGGGCTCTCAATCGGTTCTACGGCAACGGAAACGATTTCCTTGCCCTTCGCCTTTTCGATGTAATGCGAAACTCCGGTAATGGTTCCGCCCGTACCGACTCCGGATATCAGTACGTCTATTTCACCGTTGGTCCCTTCCCAGATCTCCGGTCCGGTGGTCTCATAATGGGCCTTAATATTGGCAGGATTCTTGAACTGCTGCGGCATATGGTAATGTTCGGGATCGCTCGCAACGACATCTTCCGCAGCCTGAACAGCGCCTTTCATGCCTTTGGCCCCATCGGTAAGCAGGAGCTTGGCCCCAAACATTTTCAACACCATACGCCGCTCCACACTCATGGTTTCCGGCATCGTCAGCGTCAAGGAGTATCCTTTGAGCGCACAGACATAGGCAAGTGCTATGCCCGTATTACCACTGGTCGGTTCAACGATCTCCATCCCCTTTCCCAGGAGCCCCTTTTCTTCCGCATCCCTGATCATGTATACGCCGATACGATCCTTTATGGAATAGGCAGGGTTACGACCTTCGATTTTCGCCAAGACAACGGCCTTGCCGTTACCGCAAATCTTGTTAAGACGCACCAAGGGCGTGCGTCCAACAGCTTCCGCATTGTCATCGAAATAGTTCTTCATTGATGGCACCTCTCCGATGCATGGAACCTAAGTGGGAATCCTACGTCACCAAGAGTCGCCGGTGCAACGGAATTGCTCAGCGAAAGCCCATACCGCCATGAATCTTGTCAAGGCACAACGAAACACGAAGGTCCGTGTCCGCAGGCCATATGGGGACGGGCACTCTTTCCGAGACATCTCGGTTGGTTTCTCGGTAATAGCACGGCACGGCTCGTCTTAGAGCATAGTCTCGGTTCAGTCAAGGCCTTGTTGCAACACTTAGGAACCCGGCCGCGTGTTGTCACGGCCGTTTCCGATTCTCATGAGTTCGACCTTCAGGGCCCGAATTTCCTCTTCCAGTCTTCCGACATGCTCTCTCAACGCACGAACTTCCTCATTCACGGCCTCAAGATCTTTCTTGCTCGGAATACTCCAAGGCGAACCGCCGGCCGCCGGCAGAGACAATCTGTTCCTGAAATTCGGAAAGAGCCTTGAAGAACCTATCCTGAGCGCAGATTGCCCGATTGTATCGGTCTTCGCACTCCCCGGAACGACGATCGCAAGAGGACCGGAAAAGCCGGTCGAGCATCTTGTTGTAACTCGTGATCCAGATGTCGAGAGCGCCTGATCCGGACTCGGGAAGCAACTTCATCGAGGACATCATTGCCGAGAAGTCCGGAAATAGCCCTCTGCGGAAGGCCGATCCGGAGCCGGAAACAGCATCGGCGTATGTCCGCCACTGATCGGGAAAACGTTGGGCTTCAGACCGACGTGGAATTCCAAACATCTCGCCCACGACATTTCGATACGACCGTAACCATTTGTCCTTTACATTCTTAACCGTTCTTTCATCGGTTCCATGGGCCGGCAATTCCGGTAGATCTCTTGCAGCGGAATCGATCATTTCTTGAAATAGCGATACCGTGGACGGAGATTCCACGATGCTCCGGAAAGCCCACGGGTTCATCCATCCGGGAACAATATCGGTATGGTCGGCAGGCTTGGTACCTTCGAGCAAACCCCGCACCGTATCCGTCCACGCACCTGAAAGACGAGTCCAAGACTCCGCCGTTCGTGTCAGGAAATCTTGCCGCATGTGAGGCAAATCCGAGATATGCATGCGTGCTCCCCTCCTACTACCTTGCGTTATGATACACCGATTCTTCATTCGCGGCAATACGGAGGCGCAGGAATTGAGAACTTGATCCCCGAGATAGAGTTTGACATTCTCCGGTTAGCTTTGCAGATTGCTTGAGTTTTCTCTGTCCGTGCACGGCTGTTTTGTGGTATCATATGCGCTGCGGCCGGAGAAGTAGTTCCGGGAGAAGCCCTGATCGCTTTTTTGCAGGCATGGCCTGTGACGTAGCAGTGTGACGGAAGGGTATATGGAGCCGGCCGTGTCGGTTCATTGGGATCGCAAGACTTTGCGCTTGACGGCCTGTCTCGAAGCACTCACAATTCAAGGGAAGTCCCGTACGTGAGCATCCTATCTACCCTCGCCGGGAGGAACGCTTCAAACCCGGCTCGGCGCATACGGACTTAGAAGGACATTGAGAACCAATGGTGATAGAATGTTGGGGTCGAATGCGAACCCTGGAATGCCTCAGGATTCTACCCGTCGGTCGGATGCTTCTTGTCCCTCATGAAATCGGGTAAAGGCACAGGAAGATCGGTGAAGGAATCAGGACCGGGTGAATCCGTGTCACCAGGCAAGAAGATAAGCATTGAAGAAATCCTGCAGGATTTGCGCGCAGGAATTCGAACAAAAGGCTTTCTGGCCAAGTACGGGATTTCCATGGCCGAGTTCGAAGGTATACTGAAGAACCTGATACGGAAAGGTTTGTTCACCAAGGAGGAGTTCAGGGCGTGGAAATCACGCTCACCTGTCCGGCCGGAACCGCCGGAATCGCCCGCAAAACCTAACCACCCGGCTTCCCGTGCCCCTCAAAAGGGTCACGGAACTGTCGAAACCTTTGTCATCAAAGATCCCGAAAAGAATAACTCTTGGGCTCTCCAACTCTTTTCCACTAAGCGAGAACGCATGTCGGGTGCGCAGTTCAAGGTGACTCTTCACGGGAAGAAATATGCCTTTGTCGTGGAAAGGCTCCTCTTCCGGGGCGCGGTGAAGATGCTGGAATCAGTGTCTGCACCCAAGCCGGGGACTAAGGGTAGGCGAGAAGAAGCCATGGAATTCATCACTCGCCACGGATGGGCCGCATATCTGGAGAAGCGGGCTTATGCAGCGAACTTCGATGCCGACGGCATGAGGATTTCGGGGAAGGCGCGGTTGGTCTTGCTCCATTGCCGAAACGACACCTTCCTGGCGGCGCTGCATACTCCGACCCCGGCCATCAATCTGTACGTCGGGGGATCGTTGGATAATATCCGCCGCCGCTTGGCCAGGAGCGTGGACACGAGTGAGCTTGAGGGCATTTGAGTCTCATTTACAGCGCCACGTACACCGTGGGATCCTCGATTCCCGCTTCCTGGAATCCCTTCCTTCGCAATATACAGCTGTCGCATCGTCCGCAGGCCGCCCCCTCGGGATCCGGATCGTAACATGAGTGGGTCAGGCCATAGTCGACACCGAGTTCGGCTCCCTTTGAGATGATTTCAGATTTGGTAAGTTTTATGAGAGGGGTGTGAACGGTGACGCCGGCTCTCCGCTCCACGGCCATCCGGGTAGCAAGATTGGCCATTCGCTGAAAGGCCTCAATGTATTCCGGCCGGCAATCAGGATACCCGGAATAGTCCAGTACGTTGACCCCGATAAAGATGTCCCGCGCTTCCAATACTTCAGCCCAGGCTAGGGCAAGAGCCAGAAAGATCGTGTTTCGAGCGGGAACGTAGGTCACGGGTATCCGACTCGAGATATCCTCCACAAGACAATCTTTGGGTACATCCCAGTCATCGGTCAAAGCGGACCCCCCTATGCTCCCGAGAGGAAGGTCAAGGGTCAAGTGTCCCGCGACGCCCTGCGAGTCGGCCACTCGTCCGGCAGCCTCGATTTCGATGCGATGCCGTTGCTGGTAGTTGAAGCTCAAAGCATAAGCCTCAAAGCCTTCAGCCTTGGCGATGGCCAAGCAAGTTGCCGAGTCGATTCCTCCCGACAGGAGGACCACACATTTGTTCATATCGTCCATTTCTTCACCACTTTCGTCACGGCTTCACGGTTGTGACCAACCTATTCCGCCGGTTCTTGACAATGCCCCGACCAAGAAGCCCTTTCATGATTGCGTCGTATTTTCCCGCATAATCGCCGTCAAAATAGAGATCCACCGTCTCTTTGAACCAGTAAGTCTTTCTCAGAAACTCAAAGAAAGATGCTTCATCAACCTCCTCTTTCATCATGAGCGTGTACACGATAATCTTCTTCAGAAGATCGTTTCCAATCTTCTTTCCATCACCGATGAAAGACTCGATCCGTCTTCTTGTCTTGGCAATCGCTTCGGGCATATCGGCAAAGGGACTGCCGTGCCCGGGATACACCATTTGAACGTCCAGAGTTTCCAGCCGGCGGAGCGACTCAAGCATCCGAAAACACGCAGCGCTTCCTTCAACGCGAATGTTCATGACCGCCATGTCGTTTTCCCACAGCGTATCGGAAGAGATGAGCACCTTGGATGCTCTGTTGTACAACACGATGCCGTCCGATGCATGCCCCGGAGTGTGGATCACCTCAAAATCGTGAGACCCCGCGGTGATACTGTCGCCTGTACGCAGACCGATTGCACAATCGAAAAAATCCGCCTCTTGGTCGAAATACTTCCACCACGTGGCCCAATCGTTCCGAGTGTCGATGAAATGCTTTCCTATCTCGTGCATGGCTACGGCACATTGCGAGGCGGCCTGGATGACTTTGTTTCCACCGATGTGGTCGCAGTGACAATGGGTATTGATGATGAGACGAGTTCGCGATAGGTCAATGCCCAGGTCCGCCAGTATGCGCTGCGTAGCCGAGAAATGTGAAACGTACCCGGTGTCGATGAGCACGGGTTCATCGGAACGCAACGCGAAATGGTTTCCGTTGAGATAACCCCTTTGGATGAAAAATAGATCTTCCATGATTTCAATAGGATGCACGCTAACCTCCTCTTGCGGAATATGCAACTTCAGCGCCCGGCCGAGGCTCAACTCCTTTCCACTCAATCCCCTTTCTCAGCGGAATATCAGTCGGGAGCATACCATAGATCATAGATCGGCAGATCAAGGAGCACCTTGACAAGTCTGCCGAATCCTTTACTGTCATCTTGGGAAACCAACGACGAAGATGATTCGGTGAATTTTGCACCGATCCTCCTTAACCACATGGCCCATCCTATGTTACTCTGTGAGCGCGTTGGCCTGATCAACCAGAAGCAGGAGGAATCATGTACAAGCTGTTGGCGTTTCTTCTGATCATTCCGTTCCTACTCGTGCCGGCGGATCCGTCTTCTGCGCGTACCAAGTTCACCTCCATAGGCACCGGAGGGGTCACCGGAGTGTACTATCCGGTTGGCGGTGCGATCGCCAAATTGATGAACAAGAAGAAAAGAGTCTATGGGCTTAAGGTAACGGCAGAGGCTACCGGCGGCTCGGTCTTCAATATCAACGCCCTCGCACAGGGAGACATGGATTTCGCTCTTGCTCAATCGGACAGGGTCACTCAGGCCTGGGAAGGTATTCGAGACTGGAAGGAACGGGGACCTCAGAAGGAGCTACGAGGTATTTGCACTTTCCAGACGGAGACGGTATGCCTCATAGCGTCGGTCGACAGCGGTATCAAGTCCTGTGCCGATCTCAAGGGCAAAATCGTTGCAGTCGGCAATCCGGGATCCGGCACCCGCGACAATTCCCTCGATGCCCTTTCGACCTGCGGGTTGACTTTCGACGATCTGGCCAAAGCCGAAGGATTAAAGGCCGCTGAAGCAGCAGGACTTCTTCAGGACGGTCGTCTCGACGCGTACTTCTACACCGTGGGGCATCCAAATGGGTCGATTAAGGAAGCCGTTTCAGGCGGAACTCAGGTGCGCTTCATCCCCATAACGAATCTCGACGAGCTTCTCAAGAAGCACCCGTTTTATAGCAAGGGAGTCATCCCAATCCGTCTTTATGACGGCGCCGAAAACAAGGAAGATGTTCCCACGTTCGGCGTAAAGGCATGCTTCGTGTGTACGGACAAGGTAGCCGACGAGGTTGTGTACGCGGTCACCAAAGAACTGTTCGAGAATCTGGAAACATTCCGCAAATTGCACCCGGCGTTGGAGAAACTGGACAAGGAAGCGATGCTCAAAGGGCTTCCGATACCGGTTCATCCGGGTGCCCTAAAGTACTACAAAGAGGCTGGTCTGGCCACATATGTCTCCGAGAAGTAAATCCGGCATGATTCTTAGGACCAACGTGTCGGAAGACGGGGCTCCACACCCGGGCCCTACAGTCTCGGCCGCCGGCGAGCAGGGCGCATCCCAAGGAAAGGTGTGGAGTCACCGTGTCATTGGATTGATAGCCGTGTGCTGGTCGGCATTTCAGCTGTCTCTTGCAAGTTTTCTCATTCTTGACAGTGTGGCGATCAGGGCGATCCACCTAGGATTCGCCATGCTCATCACGTTCCTCGCGTATCCCGCACTGAAGACACGCCTCGGGGGGATTCTCTCAAGGCTCTCAGATCCTGATCGCATTCATGTTTTTGACGCGATCATCGCCATTCTCGCCTTCTTGTCGGCGATCTATATATTCCTCGATTACGAAGGCTTGAGTCTGCGGCAGGGCGATCCGTCGGCTCGGGATACCGTCGTGGGGATACTCCTGCTGGTGCTTCTCTTGGAAGCAGCTCGACGGGTTGTGGGACCGGCCCTTCCCATCATCTCAATCGTTTTTTTGCTGTACGCTCTTTTCGGTAACCATTTACCCGATTTCTTGGCATTCAAAGGGGTGTCTCCGGACCGTCTCATCGGTCAGATGACCATGTCCACCGAAGGAATCTACGGCATTCCGCTGGATGTTTCAGCTAATGTGGTCTTCCTCTTTGTCTTATTCGGAGCCATGCTGGAGAAGGCCGGCGCAGGCCAATACTTCATTGAGCTGGCTCTGTCTCTTTTGGGCCGCTTCAGAGGAGGTCCCGCCAAAGCTGCGGTTCTCGGCAGCGGCCTGACGGGGATGGTGTCGGGATCGTGTATTGCCAATGTCGTTACAACCGGTACATTCACGATTCCCTTGATGAAGAAGGTGGGCTACCCGGCGAAAAAGGCGGCGGCCATCGAGGTCGCGGCCAGCACCGACGGGCAGTTGATGCCTCCGGTGATGGGGGCGGCCGCGTTCATCATCGCGGAATATGTGAACGTGCCTTACGTGGCCGTGATCAAGGCGGCGTTTATTCCGGCCGTTGTGTCCTACATGGCGTTGCTCTTCATTACCCATGTGGAGGCATGCAAACTGGGCATTGAAGGCATGAGTCCGGAGGAGGTCCCCCGATTCCGGAAAGTCTTCCCGTCCGGCCTTCAATTCCTGATTCCCATCGCAGTGTTGCTCGTTGAACTCATTTACTTCAGACACTCTCCTCAGATGTCCGTGTTTCGGGCCATTGTGGTGCTCGTGCTGGTCATGATGATTCAGTACTCCCTGGAGTCGATAAGGGAAGGCTCCTCGGTTTTGCTTGGCATGAAGCGTGTCGGAATCTTCCTGATTGAGAGCATGGCCGCAGGGGGACGCAATATGGTTGGAGTCGCCATAGCAACGGCCTGTGCGGGGATTATCGTGGGGATCGTCACCCTGGGACTGGGAGGGTTGGTCACCGAAATCATCGACCAACTCAGCGCCGGTAACCTATACGCCATGTTGCTCATTACGGCTGTTGCGTGTCTCATAATCGGCATGGGGCTTCCTACCACTGCAACGTACATCGTCATGGCCTCCCTGACCGCTCCGGCCCTGGTCGCACTCGGGGAGGCGAACGGACTGGTCGTCCCCCTGATTGCGGCCCACCTGTTCTGTTTCTACTTCGGCATCCTTGCAGACGACACTCCGCCCGTGGGGCTCGCTTCCTACACTGCCGCGGCCATAGCACGTTCCGACCCAATTCCTACGGGCTTACAGAGCTTCCTTTACGATATCCGAACAGCGATATTGCCCTTTATGTTCATTTTCAACCATGAGTTGCTACTGATCGGCGTAACCGGCGTGTTTCAGGGAGCGCTCATCCTGGCGGCCTCCATAATAGGTGCTTGGGCTTTCGTTTCCGCGACTCAGGGATGGTTTGTGACATCGAATCGCTTCTACGAGGTTCCGCTCTTTCTCGCGGTTACCGTCATAATGCTGAGGCCCGGATTGCCCGAATCTTGGTTGGGGCTCCCTCACAAGTATTTTTCTTATGTTCTCGGGGCAGGCTTGTACGGTATGCTCTATTTCTGGCAACGGTATAGGAGCAACGAAGCACGGTACACTTAGTGCTCAATGGCGTAAATTCGGTGCCGAATGAAGAGACCCCTCCCCAGCCCTCCCCGTCAACAGGGAGGGAGAACTTCCCCCCGTTGACGGGGGGATCAGAGGGGGGATTCGTGCATGATGGATGTGAAACGTTGAAGCCGGCCGGCCTCCACTCGGTCCGTAATACGTAACCGTATTTATGCACTGCGGCACTTAGCTTCACTAGAGGGGCGAAAACGATGGACATGCGACGGCTGGAAGTATTCTGCAAGGTGGTGGAACTCAGAAGTTTTACTTTGGCGGCAAAGGCCATGTCTCTGTCCCAACCAACGGTGAGCGAGCACATTCGGACGCTGGAAGAGATAGTGAATGAAAGGCTTCTCGACCGTTTGGGGCGTGAGGTGCTTGCCACCCCCGCCGGAAGGGTCTTCTACCAGTACGCTCGCAACATCGTCCAAATGCGGGACGAAGCCGTTCAAGCGCTGGAGCAATTCAGGGGCAACCTTGCCGGCAAACTGGTCCTGGGCGCAAGTACGATTCCGGGAACCTATCTGTTGCCGAGGATTATCGGAGAATTCAAGTCGGCCCACCCGGCAATTCAGATCACCTTGCGAATTGCCGACACGGCCCAGGTTGTGGCGCACGTCATCGAAGGCGATGTGGAGGCGGGACTCGTGGGGTCCAAGTGGAGTGACCGTCGCCTTCTCATGGAAGAGATTTCTACCGACGAACTCGTTCTTGCCGTATTTCCCGAACATCCGTGGGCTTCGAAGAGACGGATCAAGCTGAAAGACTTGGAAGGTGAGCCATTCATTCTTCGGGAAGAGGGGTCCGGAACCAGGATGGTTATGAGACGCATACTGGAGGAGAACGGTTTCGAGCTCTCCAAGATTTCCGTTGTCGCGGAAATGGGCAGCACCGAGTCGGTTCGCCAGGGGATCAAGTCCAAGATAGGAGTTTCTATCTTATCGCGCTCTGCAGTGGATGAGGACATCGAACACGGGCTCTTGGCGATTGTGGACATTGAGAGCATTCGTTTTTCACGGCCGTTGTATCTCATCCAGCGAAGGAATCGACAGATGTCGCCGCTCTGCACGGCCTTCCTCGCAAGATTGCACAGCGACCATGGGGACGGCTAGGCTAACGTCTGGACGCTGCGTTTTTTCTAGGCATGTGGTTTCGTTTCTCGCCTAGTGCATCGGTTCGGTATCGGCTTCACATTTCTCAAGGCGCCGACTCTCCATACACCTTCGCCCCCTGGGACAAGTTTGGGGTGAGGGCATCGTTCCAACGGCGGGTAAAATTTACCCATGCCGGGGAATCTCCCCAGCTGAGGCAAATGAGTTATGGTTTTAATTTGATTACGATTTTAGTGTGCCGTTTAATTCGTGTGTCAAAATGACACGTGTATGTTCGTCTTTTTCCCTCTACGAAGTCCCTCTCTCTCACGTCCTCTGACGATCCAATTGTTGCCGATATCTATAACTTTCTAATATATAATCAGAATATGGCCGGGGTACGGTTCTCTGTGCTGAGTGGCCCGTTTCTTGCTAGCTATAGACTTCGACGCCGAGGGAGAACGGTCCAAATCGGCCGTGGAGGCAGCGTGACCCGCGTCGTAGGGGGGATGTGATACCTGCGACGGGGCGGACTGTGAAAAGTCCATAATATACGGCGTGACCCCAACCCCTTTTCCTTACGTGTTATACGAATCCGGAGCGGAGTACGAAGGGTGTTTTTCGTTCCGGTCCAGGGTGAATGGGTTGACCGGGTGAGTTCCGGGAGTAACGGACACCGGTGAGTCGGCACAATTGGGAGTTCCGGGGGAGCGCAGGAACCGAGGGCATCGGCATATTGATCTGTGAGGCTCGAAAGATAATGGTAAGGCAGCCCTATTGTGTGGATCCGTTCAGAGACACTGTTGCGGTAAGCGTTTCGAGGAGGGGTCACATAGAAGCGGTGCGGTCCATTCTTGCCGGAACAGGGAGTACGGCCGCCGGGGACGAAGCAGTTGGTGCGGCCCTGTTTCAAGCAGCGGCAAAGGGTTGGAACACGGTGGTGGAACGACTGGCAGAGCAGGGGGTGGACGTGAACTGCGTCGACGCTCTGGGCAGAACCCCCCTGTTGGAAGCCTGTCGATGGAACCGCCGTGACGTGGTGCTCACTTTGCTCAAAGCAGGGGCATCAGTGGAGCACCTTGACAAGGACGACAGAACACCACTTATTGAGGCGGCCTTTTGGGGCCATGCGGGTATTGTTGAACTACTTATGCATCACGGCAGTGACCCGAATCGCAAGGACCGCTATGGGTTCGCCGCGCCGCATTGGGCAGCAAGTCGCGGACATTACGGATTGCTGGCGACCCTCTTGGATGCCGGGGCTCAGCCCAATCTTGCGAGCAGTACCGGTGCAACGCCCTTGATGAATGCCTGCGTCGCCGGACACCACAACGCTGCCTCACTCCTGCTGGTAAGCAGCGCCGATCCGGAGATTCAAGACCACGAGGGAAATTCTGCTCTCCTGAAGGCTGCGTCCGCAGGCCAGACTGAAATGGTGAAATTGCTCCTTGCATACGGGGGGAACATCAACACGACAAACCACATGGGAGATTCGGCACTCACATGTGCAAGCTGCGAAGGTCACTCGGATGTGGTCGAGTTGTTACTCAAGAACAATGCAGACATCAATCACCGTACTCGTTACGGCAACTCATCTCTTATGCGGAGCTCGTACAGAGGTCACACGGATGTTGTCGACTTGCTTCTCAAGCATGGGGCCGACCTGACTTCAAGGAACAAGTACGGCAACACGGCATTGACAGAAGCATGTCTCGGGGGGAACACGAAGAATGCAAGAAGGCTTCTGGATTGTGGCGCCGACGTCAATGCACGAGATAACGGAGGCCGGTGCGTGTTGTCCGTAGCAGCTGCAAACGGGGACTCGAACTTGGTGAGTCTCCTGCTGGCACGCGGTGCCGACGTCCTTGCTGTGGACGAAGCGGGACACTCATGTTTGTACTGGGCGTTGCAGAAGCATGATCCGGTTGTTCTTGAATTGCTTGCAGATGCGGTTGTGCAGCAGGGCGGTGATCGATCTGTAAGGGACTCGTTACTCTTGGAGGCATTCTCCCTGGGAAGAGTGGACGCGGTACGTGTGATGGTGCACAGAGGGGCCGGCTTCAGTTCCTCGGATGAGTTCGGCAATACTGCCTTGCACGTGGCGGCCGCAGTGAATCATCTTGAGTTGGCCGCATTCCTGATTGCTCACGGAGCCGACCCAAACGCGACAGACCGGTCGGGTGACACTCCGCTCATCAAGGCCGCGTCGAATGGTCATGATCGGATGGTTCAACTGCTTGAGACAAGCGGGGCGAGTATCCATGCAAAGAATAGGTTTGGTAACACCGCCCTCATGAGAGCGAGCTACAAAGGACACGCTTCCATGGTGGAAGCGCTCGTCCGGGCCGGTTCGGATGTCAATGAGCGAAACCGTTACGGGTACACTGCCTTGTTTTTCGCGTCCTACAAAGGATTTCTTGAAACCGTGGGATTGCTCCTCGACGCAGGAACCGACGTAGACATTCAGGACCATTTCGGTGACACCGCCCTAATGAAGGCGTGCGCGCAAGGGCATCATTCGGTCGCAGCACGCTTGCTGAAAGCCGGTGCTCGCATCCATGTCGGCAACGAAAACGGAAAGACGGCGTTGATCAAGGCTGCTTCAGCAGGGCACATCGAAGTGGTGGAACTACTTGTGCATTCGGAAGAGAGAAGCGCTTGCGGACCTGGAGACGAGTCCCTGTCGGAGACTGCCTGCCGAAGCCGTGCCGAAATCGTCGGTAACCTACCTGCGTTGGGCCATGCAGAGGCTGCGGTAGATGAGAGCCAGAAGAGGGCCCTCACGGAAGCCGTCTTCAAGCGACACCACAAAGTTGTCGAATTCCTTCTTGCGGCCGGCACGGGTTTCGGCAATGAAGTCGTACGCGTATCGGCCCTCGTGAACGCATCGCAGGATGGGCGACTCACGCTCGTCAAGTCAATCCTGGATACGGGGCCGAAGTTCAACGGGCACGATCCCAATTGGAACGGTGCTCTTATTGCAGCTGCACGTTGGGGGCGGTCGGCAGTCGTGGCGGAACTGTTGGCACGAGGGGCCGCCGTCAATGCCAAGACCAAGATAGGGAAGACCGCTCTGATGAGAGCGTGTGCCTCAGGGCACTTAGAGGTAGTCAATCTCCTGCTCGATCACGGAGCGTCTCCGGACAGTAGGACGAACAAAGGCAACACGGCATTGATGAGGGCCTGCCTCAAAGGACAAGTCCGAGTTGTGAGACTTCTCGTACGACGCGGCGTTGATGTGAATGCCGTGAACAACGAGGGCCGGAGCGCATTAATGATGGCTTGCATCGGCAACCACAAAGAGGTGGCCGCTCTTCTCCTTGAAAACGGCGCGAATGTCCATTTGTGTGACCGAAGAGGACGAACGGCTTTCACACAGGCATTCCGAGGACAACATCCTGAAATCTTGGAACTCCTAAAAGCTCATGGTATTCACCGGGAGGGTGGTCGGTGTGATAACGACGACTAAACGCTCTTTCAGTCCGACCATGGCGCTGTCATAGGAATCATACGTGCCTATGAAGCAAGAGAACCGTCCAGGCCCGCCAGACGAGGTGCACGACCCGAAGTTACTGAAATTCCAGGTTAACGACGGGGAGCAAACTCAGACTATCGACCTGGGCTCGCTGTTCGCGAACGAGACGACCTCATCGGGGTCTTTTGGAGAGTTCCTGCAAGCCCTGTCGGTCCCGACGCTCCTCATTGACAAATCGTACAGAATAGAATTTGCAAATGAGGCTTTGACGGCTATTTTCGAGGATGCTTCCAGAGTCGTTGGCCGGCCGCTTGCCGCGGTGTTCTCGGACCCGGAGCATGCGCGGGCGATAGGTCGCATGGTCGAGCGGGTTCTCCGGCATCGCAAGCCCGGAGTCACGGAAAAAACGCTTGGGATTCATCGGAGAAGAATCCGGGCCCGGATTCACGTACGAACCATTACACCGGCGCAGGACAGACCCGTCCTCCTACAACTGGAGAACTTGGCGGCCCCCCTCGCTGAGGATCCTGGTGATGAATGATGATGAAATCATTCGTGAAATGGCCGGCGAATTGCTTACGGAAGTCGGGTATGAAGTCGCTGTGAGCCGTGACGGTGAGGAAGCATTGCAGAATATTATGAAGATTGATCCTGCCGTAAAAGCCGTCGTTTCAAGCGGTTATTCAAACGCTCCGGTCATGGCGGATTTCGCCCGATACGGATTCACGGCAGTACTTCCCAAGCCTTACGGGGCGGACGACATCCGTAAGCTCTTGCGTAAGATACTTGGGGAACAAGAACAGACCTAACCTAACCCCCCGGTATTCTGCCTACCCACATTGGGCGTCCCCACCGGCCGACTCTTGGACTTCAAGCTTCGCAATGACATGCCTGAAGAGAATCTCTCACCCGCGAGGCTGAATGAATACGGAAACTGTTTCTGCTAAAGGAGAAAAGCGTTAGAGTCATAATGATGAGATGTGCGAACTTTTTTGCGGACGGTCTGTCGAAGGAGAAAGGGGTGGAAAATTGATACGTTGATAACGTCTTACTGAAAATCGGTCACACGGTGACGATCTTCTACACCGGTCGGATCGCCGTCAAAGATCTTGTATGGGTTCGCTGTCGAGTTTACCATTTTGCAGACTCGGTAGCGTGTTCCGGACTCAGCGGCTGTGAGAAACCGCCGGTTCGGATGCGGATATGAGACGTGTTCCCGACGCCGGTCCCGTGGGGCGACGGTGCGACGACGTACGTCATTCCAAATTGCATGAGAAACTCATGCGGTTGTTCACCGCGTCGAAATTTTGCACATATGAATGAACCGGAGGACGACGGGAGCAATGTGAGGGAGGACATGGCACAGGAGAAGAATCCGGTGAGCGAGATCTCCGGACTGAGTTCATGTGCTGAGGAGATGGTCAAAAGTAAGCTATCGGTCCGGGAAGACTTAGCCGCACTTTCTTTCGAAGAGCTCCAACGACTGGCCCATGAACTGCGAATCCAAAACGACGAACTGGAGATGCAGAATGAGGATTTGCGCAAGGCTCAGCTGGAATTGGAAGATCTGAAAGAAGCCTACCAGGACCTCTACGATTCTGCGCCCAACGGCTGTTTAACTTTGAGTGATAAAGGGCTCATTCTGGAAACCAACTACACGGCCGGACAAATCCTGGGGTGGGACAAGCGAAGCTTGACGAACACGTTCTTTTCCCGCTTCGTCCCTCAGAAGTACAAGGTTGCCTACGGCTTACATTTGAGACATCTCTTTGAGACCCGGACCAAGCAGACCTGTCAAATCAAACTTGTAAGAAAGAACGGGACACACCTCTTTGCTCAACTGGACTCCGTTGCGAAAAAAGACGATGCCGGGCGGTTCAATCGATGCCGAACCGTTGTAACGGACATTAGCGACCTCAAACGGGACGAAGAGGATTTGAGGTCATCCGAGCGTGAACAATCCATCAGAAACGCAATAGCACAGATCCTTCTCACCACGGATGATGACGATATGTACGGGGAAGTCCTTCAGGTCATCCTCAATGCCATGAAGAGCGAGTACGGGGTATTTGCCTATGTGAATGAAGACGGGGCGACTGTTACACCGTCAATGACAAAAGATGTCTGGGAAAAGTGTCGGGTACCCGGCAAGACTCGCGTATTTCCAAGGGAAACCCTAGCGAACGGTATCTGGACCAGGGCGATGATCGAGAAACGCACTCTGTGGAAGAACGAACCGGGGCAAGTTCCCCAAGGGCATGTTCCCATCGAGAACGTTATAGTCGTGCCCATAATGTATCGGGCCGAGGCCGTCGGCCATTTCACCGTGGCGAACAAGAAGGGAGGGTACGGTGAAACCGAAAAGGATTTCCTGGAAGGAATGGCCGAGTTCATTGCGCCCGTGTTGAATGCGCGGTTGGAGAGAGACAGGAGCGATATTGAGCGTAGGAGGGCGGCCGATGCGCTGAGACTGAGTGAGGAGAAATTCAGCCAAGCATTCATGTTGAGTCCCGATCCCATTGTTATGACGAGATTTGCCGACGGAACAATTGTTTCCGTCAATGAAGCATGTATGGATCTCATTGGCTATCGGGAAGACGAACTCATCGGTACGAGTGTTCTGGAACTTGGTCTATGGCGGCATGATGAAGACAGGAAGAAGGTGACTAAGGCACTCAAGACTCAAGGAAGAGTCTACGCATACGAAACTCGGTTTCGGACCAAGAATGGAAGTGTTCGATATGGACTTATGTCGGCCTCACTCATCAACGTGGACGGAATAGACTATGTTCTTAATGTTACAAAAGATATTACCGATCGCAAAATTGCCGAGGAAGCACTTAGGGAAAGTGAGGAAAAATTCCGACGCCTCATCAAATTGGCGCCGGTACCTTTGTGTTTCGTAGATAAAGACGGCGTCTTAGTTCACTTCAACGACCGTTTTGTCAGGATGTTCGGTTACACGCTCGAAGACATCCGGACGGTTAAGGAATGGTGGCACCTGGCATGCCCTGATGAACACTATCGACAGTGGGTGCTCGATACCTGGCACGCGGCCGTGAAACGCGCGGCGGAACAAGAAACGGATGTCGAGCCCATTGAGTGCGAAGTGGCCTGCCGAGACGGCACCATGCGTCTCGTAGAGATTTCCGGGATTGCCATGGAGGATGACTTTCTTGCCGTTTTCCGAGACGTTACCGAAAGCAGACAGGGGCAAATCGATTTGAAGGAGGCCAAGGAAGCAGCCGAGGCGGCGAACCTTGCGAAAAGCCAATTCCTCGCAAGAATGAGCCATGAGATTCGTACGCCCATAAACGGGATTACGGGAATGACCGACCTTGCTCTCGCCACGGGTCTGACGGCCGAGCAGGTCAGTTACCTCGAGGCGGTGTCCCTCTCGGCCGACAACTTGCTTAGGTTGATCGACGACATATTGGATTTTTCCCGCATTGAGGCGGGAAAACTCAATATTGTAAGCACGGAATTTAGTTTGAGGGACTGTGTGTTCGGCGCTATGGAGCCCCATTCGTCTCATGCAGGCAACAAAGGATTGGAACTCGTGTGTCACGTCTCGCCGAACGTTCCCGACGCCGTGCTGGGAGACATGACCCGCTTGAACCAGATCATCACGAATCTCGTGTCCAATGCGATCAAGTTCACCGATAATGGAGAGGTTTTTGTCGAGGTGAGGGCGGATTCAAGGTCGCGTGAGGATGTTGTGGTGCACTTCTCGGTTCGAGACTCCGGCATTGGGGTGCCGCCTAGGGACCGAGAACGGATCTTTGACCCCTTTGAGCAGGCCGAAGGTTCGAATGCGAGAAGATTTGGAGGCACGGGGCTCGGACTGGCCATTTGCAAGCAGCTCGTCCAGATGATGCACGGGCACATCTGGGTTGATACCGAAACAGGAGGAGGAAGTACCTTTCACTTCACCGTTCGTCTTGGTCTCAGGAGCCCTGCGGTGCATTACCAGTGGGCTCCCGAGATTTCGGGGTTGGGCGGCTTGAAGGTACTGGTCGCAGACAACAATGCGACGAGCAGGAATGTCTTGGACGCAGTGCTGGTCGGCGGCGGAATGCAGCCGACGGTTGTGGAAAGCGGGACGGCGGCCGTGGACGCATTGCATGAGGCGGTAAAGGAGGGGAGACCTTTTGACATTGCACTCCTTGACGTCGCCATGGCCGAAATGGACGGGTTCCAGGTCGTCGAATCCATGAGGGGCGTAACCGATTTTCAGGAAACACCGGTCATCATTCTTGGCTTTGCTCGCAGGCAATCCGACACCGACCTACGGGAGAGATTGGGAATCTCAAGTATTCTTCCCAAACCGGTGAATCCGTCGGAACTCATGAAGGCCATCAGCAGGATATTGGCCGGAGTCGCACCAACGGCCTCGGACCAACCCGTGAGGACTCGCCTCGACTTTCCGATCAGCGAGCAACCTCTCAATGTTCTTTTGGCGGAAGACCAGGATATCAATAGGCAGTTGGCGCAGATCATGCTCCGGAAAATGGGACATCAGGTGATGATCGCTACCGACGGCGAACAGGTATTGTCTCTCCACAGGAAAGGTGGTTTCGACCTGATCCTCATGGATGTGGAGATGCCGGAGGTGGACGGGATAGAAGCAACCGGAATCATAAGGGAACGAGAGAGAAACACCGGCGTTCACGTGCCCATCATAGCGATGACCGCCCATGCCTTGGCCGGAGACAGAGAAAGATTGCTCAAAGCCGGGATGGACGGATACCTTGCCAAGCCCATACGGGTTGAGCAGCTATTCGCCGCCATCGAAGGATTCTCCCGGGCAATCGAGCATGCGGTGGAAGAAGGGGTGGACGGTCTGTCAGCGGTTCATAACGGAGGGAAGCTTGACGCTCTACCGGGAGTAGACTGGAAATCCGCAGCGGATAGGTGTGGTGGGGACGAGGATTTCTTGAAAGAGCTTTTCCTGGAATTTGCCCGGAAGTTCCGAAACATTTCCGCAGAGATCCTGGTCGCATGGGAGAGTCGAGACTACACCGCGCTCCATCGTCTCGTTCACTCCACGAAGGGGGTTGCAGGCAATCTGTCCATCGCCGATGTGCATCAAGCAGCGATCGATCTGGAAGAGGGTCTGGAAGAGCGCGACGAGGACAACTTCCTGCGTTTGCTCGATCGTTTGAAAGGACCGCTGGACGAGGTGCTTCAGGCCATTGACGGCCTAAGTGCCATTTCACAATCTCAGGTTGGAGACCGTGAGGCCGCATCTGCCGAGTCAACGTCCTCCGCGTCCGTCGCCATTTCCGAGATTCTTGGGAAACTGTCACGACTCCTCCAATGTCACGATACGGAATCCTTTGTCATGGTTCGGTCCCTCGAAGACGAACTGAATGATACGGGCGGCTTGCGACCACTGAGAGACCTGAAGACTCGTCTTGAACGTTTCGATTTTCAAGGGGCTCGGCAAGAGTTGGCCAAGCTTGCCCGCATGCTCGATGTAGCATTGGACCGGGAAACGGAATAATGGAACAAAGTCAGAAACCGAGAATACTGATCGTCGATGATGTGCCTGAGAACATCAAGGTCCTCATAAGCGGTTTGGAGCACGACTACAAACTCAGCGTAGCGACAAACGGGAAAGACGCTTTGGAACTGGCCAAGTCCGACAACCCTCCCGATCTGATTCTCTTGGACATAATGATGCCTTTGATGGATGGATACGAAGTCTGCAGGCAGATCAAGAGTGACAAGACATCCACCGGCATTCCCATCATCTTCCTGACGGCCAAGAACGACGCCTTGGACGAAACCCATGGACTTACCATAGGCGCGGTTGACTATATCACCAAGCCTTTCAGCCTGACGGTAGTCAAAGCTCGAGTGAAGACCCAAGTGGAACGAAAGCGGGCACAAGATGCTTTGGTTAAGATGGAACGCCTCGCCGCCGTGGCCGATTTGGCTGCAGGTGTGGCTCACCATTTCAACAATATGCTGCAGGTGATCATGGGTGGAGCTTCAGTCGCATTGACCAGATCGAATCAAGGAGACGGCGACGCCGTGGAGGACATTCTTCATCAGATCATTGAGAGTTCCCGGTTCGGTTCGCAGACGGTACGTCGGCTGCAAGAATTCGTGAAGATCGGAACCGGGGAAACCGACTCCTTGGCGACCTTCGATTTGAGCAATACCGCGTTGCAGGCCATCGAAACGACACGGAGACAGTGGAAGACCGGGGCTGAGAACCGGGGGCTTTGCATCCGCCTTGTACCGAACCTCCCCGCCGGTTGTATCGTTGAAGGCAAGGAAAGTGAATTATTCGAGGTAATCACCAATCTCATTCGAAACGCTGTTGAAGCAATGCCCCAAGGCGGCGAGCTTCGAGTTGAAACCTGCACATCCGGGGGGGACGTGATTTTGAGGGTGGCGGATACGGGGGGCGGCGTCCCCCAAGAGAACCTTGGAAAGATTTTTGAACCGTTTTTCACGACTAAAGGATTTCAGCAGGTGGGGATGGGGCTGCCTACGTGTTATGGAATTTTGAAAAGCCACGGCGGGACCATTTCCGTTGAAAGTGAACCGGGACAAGGGGCCGTCTTCACCGTCGGCATCCCGAGGAGCATGAAGGAACCGGCCGACACCGAAGCCGCTCGCCCTTACCCTATGGGAGCGCCGTTGCGGATACTCGCAGTCGATGACGTGGAACCCATAACCATGATGCTGTCGGATTTGCTTGGGGTGTTCGGTCACGAAGTCTTGATGGCATTATCCGGAGAAGATGCGATTCAGATATTTAACGAACAACCCGTAGATTTGGTGATCAGTGACCTCGGAATGCCGAAGATGAACGGTTGGGAAGTCGGCAAGCAAGTGAAATTGATTTGTGAAGAGCGGCGCATACCGAAAGTGCCCTTCATTCTGCTGACGGGATGGGGCGGCCAGTCGGCCAAGAAAGGCAAGATGGAGGAATCCGGGGTGGATGTAGTTGTGGAAAAACCCCTCGACCCCGAAAGACTTCTTGCGTTGGTTGAAGAACTCATCCGAGGGCGATCGCCCGGGGGGTGAGATCACGGCCGATTCGGCATGCATAGGCCTTGAGGCCCCGGGAATGCCGGGGGGCGATCATAGTGAACGGCGTTGGAGGATTACGCTAAAGCTGGAATGATAGGGATATCCGGCTTGATTTGGTCCGAGACTAATATCGAGTCACGATTTGTGCGAGGTGGGCTATATGACCGACAAACGCTTACCGGACAACGATTCGGAAAAAAGGCGAGACCCGGATCGGCTTTTCCGGTTAGAGGCGGAAAGAACCGAATCGATCAATCTCAGTACGCTCTTCACAAGTGACGTTACTTCGTCCGGAAGTTTCGACATACGGGGGGGCATATGGGCCAGTACGTTCGGCAAGCTTCTCCAGTCTTTGCCCGTACCGGCATTTCTCGTGGACGGGGATCACAATCTTCTTGTCGGCAATCAAGCATGCACACGGATCGATCCGGAGTTCAAGCTGAGCGGGAGCCCGCCTCTTACCGTTTTGTTCCCGAACCAACCGGATGCCGCAAGAGCCTCTGATCTCCTGAAAGAGGTCTTCCGTTCGAGGAAGCCGGGAACCATGCAAGGCATCTTACAGATGGGCAAGAACAAGATATGGGGAAGACTCACATTTCGCTCTATTCGAATTGTCCATACACGCTTTGTGCTGGTTCTTGTGGAAGATCTCTCCAACGAGAGAAGGCTGCTTCTGTTGGGCCGAAAGCATGAAGAGGATCTCGAAGCACGGGTAGAACAACGCACCGCGGAACTGACGGAGGCCAATACGCGCCTGCAGAAGGAGATGGCCGAACGAAAGAAGGCTGAGGACAAACTCGTCCAAAGCGAGCGACTGAGGGCGGTAGGAGAGATGTCGGCCGGAGTTGCGCACAACATCAACAACCTCATCCAGATGGTCTTGGGATTATATCATAATGCAATGAACGAACTGGATTGGGGCAATCTTCCCGGTGTTCGCAAGGAATTGGAGAGCATTGAAGAATGTCTGCAGCACGGATCGAAAACGGTGAGGCGGCTGCAAGATTTTGCCGGGATACGAGAGGAAGGCTTCCGTATCAATGACAGGGTCTTCGATATGTCGGAACTCGTGAGGCAGGCCGTAGAACTGACCAAGCCTTTCTGGCAGACCTACCCTCAGAGCAAAGGAATCAAGGTCGATCTCAAGACGGACCTGATCGATGGGTGCTTTGTCAGGGGCGACCAAGCCCAGATTTTCGAGGTGTTGGTCAATTTGATCAAGAATGCGGCGGAAGCAGTGATCGAAGGGGGAAAGATCGCCGTCTCCGTGTCCGCCGACAACGGTCGGGTGGTCTTCTCCGTTCGTGACACGGGTCTGGGAATACACGAAGACAATATGCCCCGCCTGTTCACGCCGTTCTTCACGACCAAAGCGGAAACCGGCACGGGTCTCGGTCTCGCGACGAGTCGCGGCATCATAGATGCACACGGGGGAACGATAAACGTCAAGAGTGCTCAAGGCAAGGGGACCGCCTTCTGGGTCAAACTGCCCCAGGCACCTGGTCCGCCGCAGATCGAACCCTCGGCCGCTCCGACCGTTCATCGGAAGCTTAACATCTTATCGGTCGATGATATGGCTTCGACCCTGATGGTATTGCGGTTGGGGCTGGAGGGATTCCACCACAAGGTCTTCACCGCGCAGTCGGGTGAGGAGGCGTTGGAGATAGTTCGGAAGAACCCAATTGACCTCGTGTTGTGCGACCTGGCGATGCCCGGTATGAACGGTTGGGAAGTGGGACGGCGCATACGCCTTTTGCGTGAGCATAGACAAGATCCAGGCCCCCGGTTCATCCTTCTGACCGCGTGGGGAAACAAGTCTTTTGACGAAACACAGGTGTCCGAATCGGGCGTGGATGCTATTCTGGAAAAGCCTATCGATATCAATGAGCTTGTGAACACTATCGGCATGATCATGGAAGATTCGGCCTGATGGGGCCGGCCGCATTTCAAGAGGTTTCCCGGGGAATCTTTTCAAGGACTTCAAAAGGAAGAGTCCGGGTCGACGCCTGCACGGGGGCCGTCTTCATCTCTTCTACGCGCCGCCTCCATAAGAACCGTTTCTCCCGGCTTGTTAACCGAGGTTCGTTCCGGTTCAGACCACGCGACCGCGGCGAAGAACCCCGACCGTAAGCCAAGGGCCCAGTATGCGGCTTCTTCTCCGTCCAACGCGCCGCGCCTTGCGTGGCATATCTGTCCGTTCGAAATATACAGCAGGCCTCTGTTCCCCTCCGGGGAAATCACTTCCAGAACAAGTTGTTGGCCGGAGAGCAGCATCATCTGGACCACATCAAGAATGTCTACGTGTCCCAGACTACCTGCCATGCGCGGCCCACTGACGGCGGATCGGACTTCTTGAAGGATGATCTGCATAAGATCCGGAAGCTCGACAGATTTCCGGAGAATCTTATCCGCGCAGACATCCGATAGGCTATTGCCGGATTGTTCGAATTCGGCATCCGGTACCAACACGATAAACGGCGGCCTTACGGTTCCCTTGCCGGCACAAAATGCGATCACCGCTTTGCTCAAGTCTGCAACTCTTGTTGCGGGGATCGCTTCACTGCACACAATGGCATCAATGTTTTTCTCATGCACCATCTGTACGGCCTCCACCGCGGACCGTACAAAATAGATCGGGCCCTGGGCTTGAGCTTCACCTGAGAACTTGGTCTTGATGCCGTCGTCGGGGTCGACGAAGAGAATCTTGGGATTGGATAACGGAATCTCCAGCGTATATTCTCCTCCCTCTTCTCGTCTTCTCACAGTCAAAAGGAACTTCACCGAGATAGTGGTTCCCCGGCCCTGCTTGCTGGTGATAGAAAAGCTCCCGCGGTGCCGTCTGATTATTCCGAGGCTTACGGCAAGCCCCAGCCCCACGTGCGATTCTTTTGACGTCAAGAATGGCGATCCGAGGCGCTTTACTTGTGCCTCGGTCATGCCGGTTCCCTCGTCTTGCACATCGAGGACGACTTGATCCGCATCGCGATGGGTGACGATCCTCAATTTGCCGCCATGCGGCATGGCCTCCGCCGCATTCCTGATCAAATTGGCTACGACTTCAACCACATCGGCTCGTTCGCCTTCAACGAAGCACTCCTCTACAAGATCGCATTGAAGATCGATCTTTACGGCGTTCCTCGAAGGTTCATCCTTCCACGTTGGTTTGGTCGATTCCAGGGCTTCTCGAACGGCGTCGGAGAAGTTGAAGGCAGACTCTGCCGGGGTATCCCGTTTCGCATAGCCTCGGGCGAATTTTTCCAGAAGGCGCAAGGTTTGTGATGCCCTATGAAGGGAAGTCCGTATTTTATTCAGCGACGGTGTGATGTCTGAATCTCCTGTCGTCTGCACGGTTGCGAGTCCGGTATTGACCACCTGCTCTTCGATTTCCTTCAAGCTTTCGGAAAAGTGCTTCACCGATCCCATGGCCATTTCGGCAAGGGCCCTCAGACGGGTTCTTCTCCGAGTAAGCTCTTCCGCCCTCTTCTGATCCGATATGTCCTCAGCCACAATCTGAAAACCCGATATGCCGCCTCCCTTCTCATGAACGGGAACAACGTAAAGACGGGCGTGCTTGTCGCCGTGCTTGGATACGGCAGCCTCTTTGACAATCATTTCGCCGGATTCCAAGCAATCTCTCACGAGATCCGAGACGCCGGTGCGGCTCAATTCAGGATTTTCAAAGACATTGTGAGGGCCGTTCTGTTCATCAAGGGGTATCTCGAACAAGGAAGCCGCTGCCGGGTTGATCTCTGAGATCTCTCCCGACCGGCTGCAGCAGAGGATTCCGACGGGCGACTTCTCCACCAGCATGCGGTACCGTGCGTCACTCTCCCGGCGTTTGTCCTGGGCTTCTTTGAGTTTCAGGTGAGACGCGACTCTGATTTCCAGTTCGACCCTGTCCAAGGGCTTGGATACGAAGTCATTGGCGCCGGCCTGCAATGCGGCAAGACGATCTTCTTTTCGCGTCAGCCCCGTGACCATAATGATGGGAATGTCCCCAAACTCGGGATGCTTTCGAATTTGCCTTGCCGTCTCAAGCCCGTCCATATCCGGCATTACTACGTCCAGGAGCACCATCTGGATGTCTTCCGATAGCTTCCCAAGGGCTTCGGGACCGCCGGTAGCAGTGACGACGTCGTATCCGAACGAGGTCAACAATTTCTCAATGGTCTTCAGACTGATACCATCGTCATCTACCGCAAGGATCTTTTTTACGTCCGGCATTGCACGCTGCCTCCGGTGCACGACTCATCCTTGATCATTCCGACCGAAATCCGTTGCCCCCCTTACAAAGGGGTGATGGCGGATTATCTTGCGCCTATGGCGTCGTCATCCGGCACCGTATTTGTGAAATTGACTACTAAAGAGTACTAAGTATGAAACCGTCTCGTTCCGTTCGTTCGCTCCCGCCGCCGGACCCTTATCGGGGCCGGGAATTCTTCCGTAACCGTGATTCGTTGTCCTGCGTAACTCGGCTTTGCTCAACGTTATAGGGACACGGCAGAAACATCACAATTATATCAATAAAGGCATCTTCAAGCATACCATGCCGACGGGAATGGGGGCAACCCGGAATTCACGGTTAATCGAGTCTCGGCACGGTGAAACCGGAAAGCTATCCCCGGCACTAAGAATCCTCGTTTTCTTGTCGTACCGTGAAGATTTTTTCGGACATCGGCTCCTAGATTTCGGTTGGGTTGCCCCCGGCGCCTGGGAACCAGGAGCAACGCTCGGATGCCCTGCGTCGTACGATGGCATTTGCGAACCCCGAGGTCGTACGTAACGCCTGTGCCTGCAATCGCCATTTGGTTGCGGTTCTAACCGCCCGGAGAGTTCAAGGATTGTTCGTGAGACTCGTGCCCTCATCGAGCCCTTCCGAGTCATGGTCCGAAACGGCCGAGGTCTTGAACCTTTGTCGGCGTCAAAGAGTGTAGTATACTAAATGAATTGGAGGGAAGAGTGTTCGATTGATCTCCGGATATGGTTGTCGGCCGTTCCGGCCGTAACCGGGCAATCGAATGGGATTTCCGGCAATCGCCTGCAAGACGATTTGTTGACCGTTACCTACTTACCGCACAGCGATCGGTTTCTAAGGTCTCCAACCGTCGTGTGGAATTTATCCTTGAACCGCCCGTCGGAGTGAGACGACCGAGAGTATATAAGGAGGACACGTATGTCCAGACCTTTTCTTTCACTCAAAGAGGACAACGAAAGAACTCTAATTGCTGAGATCAAGGCAAAGAAGCCCGTTTTGAGCGCATTGCCCCCGCGTTGCACTTTTGAGCTTTCATGGAGATGCAACTACACATGTAAGAAGTGCACCTATTCCTCGCTCGACCGCGGAAAAAACTTCTCTGCAGTGCAGTTACCCGAATGGCCTTGGGAAGACGTCGAGCGGTTGGCGGACGAGGTCTTTCCCACCATGCGGTACACGGAGAGCACGCTTTTGGGAGAGCCTTTTCTTTCCCCCCAATTCAAGAGGCTGATGGCACTGTACCGCAAATACGGAGTCTATTACCGGCCTACTACCAATGGCTCGCTCCTAACGGACGAGAAAATAGACCTGATCGACGGAGTGACCGACTGGCTAAAATGCAGCTTTGATGCGCACAACGAGGAAATTTACGAAAGACTATACTTGAACAGGAATTTCAATACGGTCGTGAAAAACCTGAAGAGTTTTTCAAAATCTCGGGATCGCATGGACCCGTATCCATGGTTTCGCCTAGGACTGGTACTTACCAGGAGCAATCTTTTCCATCTCAAGGAATACGCCGACTTCGTTTTTGAGGAGATCGGTGTGGACGACATGGAGATCATGTGCCTCAACTATTCCAATGAGCCGATGGTGGAGGAGTTTTATTGGGACATTCCCGACAAAGTGAATCAGTTGGTGGACGAACTGGTCGATCATTGTGTCAAGAAGAAGTATCGGTTGCGCCTCGCATTCACCAGGATGCCCAGGAAGAATGGCACCTGGATTGATCAGACGTCCGTGGAGAGATCCAAGGAAATAGCGGATACGCAGCCAAGAGCCGATAACACGGGGTACGAGAAATATTCCGATGAGGTACGGCAGGGTGATATCTTCGGCAATAAGGAGCAACTGGAGGATGGGTACATCTGGAGCAACGACATGAGGGTTACGAGCATCCTAGCAGACGACGGGTCTCGTGTCGGGGTGTGCGAATTCTTCACGCGACCGTTCTTCAAGCCCCCTACCACGGAGTTCGACGGCAAGGACTGGATCAAATGGGAAAGTTGCGGGAGCTGTTCCACGTTTGTCTTCGGCAATCTCAAAGAGGTGTCTTTTGGCGAATTGTACAATACGCCCATGGTTCAGGAAGTTCGGAAGTTCTTGTATGGTAAGTATGACGAGCCCCGTGACCAATGGATGCTTCCCTGCAAGAATTGCCTGTGTGTCGACCAAGTTTATAGTTATCACGGAAACGGCAGGCTCAACGTGGGCGTGCGCCTGTTCCCGGGTGAGGATCTCTACTCGTATCCTTCGAGAGACTTGCAGCGTCGCTTGATCAACAGGGGCGTGCAGTATTTTCGTAGACACGGATTCGTGCCGACGGCAAGGATGACGTATCACTTTCTGAAGGATTACTACGAACGGCGAAAGAGAACCGAGATCGTGTGATTCCGGCCGGGTGGCTTCCCGGTCACAACCGGAACGGCAGGTGGACTTTCCATGAATAAGATATTGGTCTTCTGTTCGGATATCGTTCCTCTTAAGGGATTGGCGACGTCCGGCGGAGGGTTGCGGAGTTGGCAGATCATCCGGGGACTTGAGTCGAAAGGTTTTGAGGTCGTGTACTCCATGCCTTGGAACCGGTTTCTGCGCCGCAAATACTCGGATGCCATCCCGCAGGAAGCTCGGCAGAGGTTGTGGACCGACTCCAATCAGGACGAGATAATCGAGAGAGAGAAGCCGGACGTGATCGTCTGTGTGAAACCGGCAACCAAGAAATGGCACAAAGATCATGACATTCCTCTTGCAATAGACTTTCACGGTCCCGACTTGATAGAATTCGAGCAGATGGCTGCGATGTTCATTCCCGGTGCTCGGTACACCGTGGCTACACGGAAACTGCAGAATATTTCCCATGGGGATTTCTTCACATGCGCGGGTAAGAGACAGCGGTACTATTTCTTGGCGTTTCTCGTACTTTCAGGGATAGCCATTTCGGATCTGGACGTTCACTACATGCCCGTGGCTCTGTCCCCGGATCTCCCCGACCACCAACCCGATCTCGAACGAAAGTCCATCATATTCTCGGGAGGATTCTATCCCTGGCTGAACCCCATCCCCGCTTTGCAAGCCTTGGCCGAAGAACTCCTGAACAACGGTAAGGGGCATCTCGATATCTACGGTGGAAGCCATGAGACCAATCCCGAAGACAAGAAGGAGTTCGAGTCATTCCGGGAAGAAATGTCCCGCAATCCGTTCGTGACCTTTCACGGATTTGTCTCCAGGGCGGAAGTCCTCGAAAGATACCGTACGGGTTACGCGGCATTCGAGCTCATGCCGCGTTGTGCCGAGCGAGAAATGGCATTTACTACCCGCACTGTGGAGTTCCTCTGGGCGGGGCTGCCGGTTATCTACAATGATTACGCAGAGCTTAGTGATCTCATCAGAGAATACGGTGCCGGTTGGCTCGTGGATCCCACTGACCGTCAGGCGCTTTCTGAAGTTATCAAGCGTATTGAAGACGATCCCGATGAGGTGCTTCGAGCCTCGGAGAACGCTCGCAGCCTCGTCCGAGATAACTTGGTATACGACCGGGTGATCGAACCGCTCGCCGATTTCTGTCGCAATCCCAGAAAGAGGAAACGCTCGGAAGACGGGGATTTTCTGCTCGTACCAACGTCGAGAAAGGGCTTCGGATATGTAGATCACTTGTACGTTCAGTACCGGCGATTACCGTTCGGTGAGTTTCTCAAGAGCGTGCTGGCCGCCGGCCGGGTCATCGTCAAGAACAGGCTGGACAACCTGTGAACATGCTATATTCCATACTTCAGCGTACAGCGTTTGTCTGATATGGGTTGGCCTGCAGAGAACGTTGCCCTGAAACGACAATCGAGTTTCTACGGCGCTCCTATTCTTGTATTGCCGCGTCTCACGTCGGGGAACAGACTTCACTTACAGAGGGGTTAACAGATGGGAAATACAATTTTGGTAACCGGTGGGGCAGGCTTCATGGGTGCTCACATAGCCGATGAACTTCTTCAAAAAGGTCACGAGGTGGTGGTCCTGGACGACCTAAGCGGAGGCTTTACGGACAACGTTCCCGGCTCCGCACGATTCGTCGAAGGCTCCATTACCGATCACCATCTGGTCAACAAACTCTTTGAGACGCATCGCTTCGATTACGTGTTTCATCTTGCCGCGTACGCTGCCGAAGGGTTGAGTCATTTCATTAAGAAGTTCAACTATGAGAACAATCTCATCGGGTCCATTAACCTTATCAACGCCTCGGTGAACTTCGGAATCAAATGCTTTGTATTCACCTCTTCGATCGCGGTTTACGGTACTGCGCAACTGCCCATGACCGAGGAAACCGTTCCAATGCCCGAGGACTCGTACGGCGTGGCCAAGTACGCCGTGGAACTCGATCTCAAATCCAGTCACGAAATGTTCGGGCTCAACTATGTCATATTTAGACCTCACAATGTGTACGGGGAAAAGCAGAACATCGGAGATAAGTATCGAAATGTTATAGGTATTTTTATCAATCAACTGATGCAGGATCAGCCGATGACGGTTTTCGGGGACGGTGAACAAACCAGAGCGTTTTCGTACATTGGAGACGTGGCCCCCGTAATAGCCAAGAGCGTGGATACTCCCGCGGCTTACAACCAGGTGTACAACGTTGGTGCGGATAAGCCTTATACCGTGAACTATCTTGCCCAAGTGACGGCGCAAGCCATGGGCAGGGAATGCATCGTACGACATTTGGACGCGCGAAACGAAGTTCAGCATGCGTTTTCCAGCCACGACAAGGCCGCAAGGGACTTCGGTGCCCGGGCTGCAACTCCCCTGGAAGAGGGGGTCCGCCGGATGGTGGAGTGGGCGAAGACCGTCGGTGCGAGGGCGAGCAAGGAATTTGAGAATATCGAGATCGAGAAGAACCTGCCGCCGAGTTGGGTGAAGGGGTAACCGGTGACATCTTCTGCCGGCACTACCCCCAGCATTGCAGTGCTCGTCTTGAATCTCAACGGTGTGCACTTTCTGGACGATTGTTTCCAATCTCTTCTGAGAATCACGGCTCCTCGTTTCGACATTTACCTGATCGATAATCATTCCACCGATTCGTCCGTACGCCATACCCGCGCCAACTATCCGACGGTCAACATCATTGAGAACGAAAGGAACTATGGTTTTGCAGGCGCCTATGACCGGGTGATCCGTGATCTGGATCATGATTACGTAGTGCTTCTCAACAACGACACAAAAGTTGATGAGAAATGGCTCTCCGCGCTCTATACGGTTGCGGCCGGCCGCGGCCGGACGGCTGCCTGCGGATCCAAAATTTTGACTATGTGGGACAAGACGATCATCGATCATGCCGGCGGTATGCTGACGCTCATAGGATCCGGGCACGACTTGGGCAAGTGGACCAGGGATCGGGGTGACAACAATATTCCAACAGAGATGGGGTTTGGATGCGGATGCTCGTTGTTAATAAAACGCAAGGTCTATATCGAGGTGGGCGGGTTTGATCCTGATTACATAATCTACCATGAGGACGTGGACCTTTGCTGGAAGATGCGGTTGTTCGGGTATTCCGTCATGTATGTTCCGGAATCCATCGTTTATCATCACCTCGGAGGGGGAACGATCCAGAGCATTGAGAATCCCTGGAAGGCCTACCTGTGTCAGAAGAACAGACTTGCAAACATCATCAAGAACATGGGGCCGAGAACGCTGGTTTTGGCTCTCCTTGTTTCACTCGCATACGATACGGTTCGGTCCGCCCGGTACATCCTTCTGAAACGAGGAGATCTGCTCAAAATGCTGCTCAGAGGGTATGTCGAAACCCTGATCAACCTGCGAAAATTGTTGAACGATCGGCGCATGGTCCAATGCAGGAGAACGGTATCGGACAGAGATCTCCGCCGATTCTTCTATCCGCTGCTGTCTTCCGCGTTCGAGTATCGCCGTCTGCTCAACCCGGAACGCCAAGGCTCGGAAGCTCAAAGAAACTGAGTGCTCCACGGCGTAAATTAGCTCGCACATCCTGAACCGTCTTCCCGGCGTAGGCCGGGAACCAGTCTCTTTTTCCCTGACCCCGGCCTGCGCCGGGGAGACGGCGGGCAGGTACGCTCGCCCCACGGTGCCAACTTGTAGCACCCCCCTGGAAACTGTCTCAAAACTATCAGTGCATTCGGAATCGTGCCACGATGGAGTGGATTCGAATGGAAATCTCCCCTGCCCCCCTTTGCCAAAGGGGGGGTAAGCGCCGGTTCCCCCCTTAGAAAAAGGGGGGTTAGGGGGGATTTGTTGCAGCATGTCCAACGATCGTGCCACGACTAGCATCACGAACCGACTTTTGAGACAGTTTCCAGAGGCCTGCACCTACGATTAAGGTGCTCCGGGCCTCTCGGTTTAATGTTATAGCCATGGCGGAATCAGCCTGCAAGGTTCGTTTCAGGACAGACCCTTAATTCCATCACCGTAGCTTCTTCGGGGCAGACGCTTACGCAGAGGCCGCATCCGTAGCATTTTTCGGGAGAGTAACTCATTCTCTCGCCATCCATCCCGCGAGCCTGAAAAAAACACCGTTCAACGCATGCACCGCAGTGGGTGCATCTGCTCATGTCGGTACGGGCACGATAGGTTGACTGTACCACGAGATCGTCTCTGCCGTACTCCAGCATCAGCTGTAAGTCATGACAGCAGCAGGAACAGCAGCTGCATATGGCGTAGGAATATTGATCCGGCCGGTTGAGCGTCGTATGGACCATGCCATGCTCGTCCGCCATCTTCAATCGCTCTGCAGCTTCCTGAAGGGATATGGTTCGAGCTCGTCCTGATGCCACGACCTTGTCGGCAAAATCATTGAGATAGAAACAGACCTCCAGAGGTTTGTCGCATCGTTTGTAATGAGTTCGGCAAAGGCAGTCTGCTACCGCGAACGACCGAGCGTTGCGAAGGAATTCGAGTACTTGCTCGGAAGGCATGATCCAATGATCTGCTGAAAACGATTGGTTGACCGGGATGACTTTGGATGAATAGGGGATTTTCCCGTCCTTGAGCCATTCGTCGTAGTCGCTTGATCTCTTAGCCAAGAACTCGTCCTGTGATAGGTCCCTCATTGAATCCTCCCTCATATGGATTTCCGCCGTGCCGGTCCGACCTTCGCCAGGATCATACGTTCCCATCGGCACAAGGCTGTTTTTCGTCCATTAGGCCGCATCTCTAAAATGGCTAATTGGTCTGACCATACTACATGCTGGATAGTTGTCAAGTTGTTTGGTTGGTGATTTGGAAGTAACTTGACAGACGTGTTGAAATGCCGTACCCAGCCTTATATGAACAGCAAGGAAGACCCGCCCGAACGTTCCATCTTCAGTGCCATACGAATGGAACGCGTGTCCGAGAAAGTCGCCAAACAAATACGAAAGGCCATCAGTGATGGTGAACTCCAACGGTTTGTCACATCGTTGACAGTGGGCTCGGCAAATGCAGTCCGCCACCGCGAACGAGCGAGCATTGCGAAGGAATTCCAGTACCTGCTCGGAAGGCATGACCCAGTGATCCGCAGACAGTGACTGGTTGACCGGGATCACCTTGGATGAATACGGGATTTTTCCCTCCTCGAGCCATTGGTCGTAGTCGTTCGATCTCTTTGCCGGGAACTTGTCCCGTGACAGGTCTCTCACGGCATTCTCCCTTGCACTGATTCTCCTCGCGTCCGCCTGCACACGGCCAACAGCAGTCGTTCCCGGACGAGGTCGAGATTTGCGCGATCCAGGCTCAAGTCAACCTTTACCACTCGTGTACCGGGCCGGGCCATCAAGACGATCCGGTCGTATACGAAGTTGGTGGCGAAAATTACCTGACACTGTTCAACGAGTTTCATCAACCTCTCGACATTGTCTTGCCCTGCCCACATCTTGGTGAGCGATGACCCTCCGGAGAAAATGATCTCCTTGAAGAAGCTCTCCGTGGAGCGCTGATTGACGCAGGTGAGCCCGACTTTGGTTCCCTGCGGCAGCCGAAGGAACGCGTTCATTACCTGGATATGGGGCTTGAAAAGGACTCCGACTATTTCCACGTCAATGACGGGAATTATCTTTCTCAGATCCTCCACATGATTGAGTCCGCACACGATTAGGTCCGCCTCGGAAAGTAACTCCGCGAGGATTTGAGGACTGGTTTCCAGGTGCTGGATAAGGACGTCCGTCGTCTTGACCGAGAACTCGGTTCTCAATGCCCTCGAAATCGTCTCGAGCCCGGGTTGGTTGCATTCCACAACGAGCACGCGAGCAGCGGCAATACTTCCAAAACGCGTCGTGACGGCGCCGAGCAGGAAATCCGTGATGCCGTCGGGAGAGAATCCCGCAGCAACTGCCTTGTCGAACGCTTCATCGAAGATCTCCCTCAGCGCATCGGTTGAAGTAGTCACAATATCCTCCCGCACAAAAGTCCCGGATCCAACCACTGTTTTGAGAATTCTCTCTGCCGCCAATTCCCGGTACGCACCTGCTACGGTATTCCTGTTGACGTTCAAGATATCGGCCAAGTCTTTCGCGGACGGCAATGCCTGCCCCGGCATCAGTTCCTTATCGTCAATCATGATCCGAATTTGACGTTTGATCTGATCCTTAACGCTGAGCGGGCTGCTGCGCATGACAGCTAGTTTCATAGTTACCTATACTACTAGGCAACTGGCGACGCGTCAAGCTCTTTCACACTGCTGCGCGTCCTCAGGACGCTATTTTCCAGGTACTCCGGCAGTGTCGGCCTCCCTGACTTTCGCGGGCACTCTATTCCTGTCGGTTGGCCTCCATTGACTCGATATTGCCGCACTGTGTTTTCGGTGATCAAAGTGGAAAGATGCTTGACGGAACGGCGGAGCGTGAGGTACGCTCAGAAAGGAGTCTCTTGCATGTTCGATTGGTTATCCAAGCCATACTGCCCAGTCGATCCTAGTGCCAAAGACTGGATCGAGCGACGTCTCACGTGGCTCTCGCGACAATTTCCGTCCAACATTTTCACCAATCGTCCGCTCGTGTTACCGACCCAAGAGTTCTTTTCCGCGTACGAACCCTCCAAAGAGGCTGCCAAAGCACTGTTTGCCCGGATTTTCCGCCTAATGGGGGTATCCGGAGATCGTGTAAGCCTCAAATTCGAGAAAGAAGATCCCGTTCCCATTCTGATGTGGGACGGCTCTCGTCGCCCTCTGCTGCTGGTAAATGATGACGGTGACTACGTGCCGAGTCAACCTGCGGGCATGTATTCATCCTCTTGGGGTAAGCACGTCATCACTCTGAGTACTAGTCAGATCTATGACCCCGGGGACCTTGTGCCGACTATGGCCCATGAACTCGCTCACGCTCGTCTTCGCGGCGAACGAAGAATAAGGCCGGATCGTTTCGATGAGGAATTGCTCACCGATCTTACTACGTGCTTTCTGGGGTTCGCAATCTTCATGGCGAATTCGCCGCGGGTATGGACGAGTCAGTTTACCAAGTGGCCGGGCACGCAATTCAACAAACCCGAATACATGAGCCCCCCTATGTACGGCTATGTGCTCGCTCACCTCGCGTGGCATCAGGGTGAGCGCAAGCCTTCGTGGAAACGATATCTCGGTCCACAAGTGATCGGTGATTTCAAAGATGCCGTGAGATACCTGTTCGAGACTGAAGATTCTTCATTCCAACCGGGTTGGTTGCGGGCAGTGACTTGCGACGACGAGAATGCACGCTAGATTTCCGAACCCCAAGATCATGCTCCCACAGCCAATTATGAGACAGTCTCATCTCGCCTGCCGAAAACAACACGCGAGACGCCCATGAACCCCGCCCGGCACCGGAAGAGTACCCCGCGGAACGCTGTGAGGCCGGTGCTACAAAGGTGGAAGGATCTGCCGTGAATACGTCTGCATACTTGCGAGATGCAGCCTTACGCAGTACCGGCCCGAGGCCAAGGCAAGAGAACCATAAGTCCCTCGGCCTTTCTGGCAAATTCCTCGCCATCGAGTTTCATGATCCACACTCTGCCTTTCAAGAAGGGACGTTGGTCAATGTGCCAGGTTTTGGCAAGGCCGAACAATCCGATGGAGAGTGAATCGTTGCCGATGTTGACCCGGCCGCCGGTTACGGAGGTGTGCAGACTCTTGAAATCACCGGTGCCGTCGGGACGAATCCTGAGCACGGTGCCTCGGTTTCCGTACCACTCTCCGGCGAAGGCTATGTACGCCAAGGGAAGAGGATCGGGGCGACTGAAACCGTCAATCCCTCTTGAGCCCCAGTTTGGAAACTGGAGACCGTGTTTCACGGCGAAAACCCCCAGGACAAGGGCCACGGCGAAAAGGATCGTGCCCGTTATCCCCAGCGCTCGACCTACTTTCAAGGAGCCGACCTTCACCGGCGGTAAGATGCCCGAGCGGATCTTGTGCAGGTCCGCACTGCCCATGATCCACGCAATGATCCCGAGAGGACCGCAGAGAAAGAGAGAGAGGATTCCGAACAAGAGCACCAGGTCCGCGTGATTAGCGCGGTCGAGGCGAGCTTTGGCCTCCGGATACGCGGGGGAGGGCGGGCGCACGTGTTGCGGAGAGTTGGGGGTATGGGTCATATGGGCTGCTCACATGTGTTCTGCCGGCCGGGCCATGAATATGCCGGAGCGCATTTCGCGGCGGGACGGACTGGTATCCGCCAAAAAGAAGCCCGACGGAGGTGACAAAAGGGTATGGCTCCAAAGTAAGGAGGATACGGTCGTTCCGCCGGGCGATTGCAAGGCTAGCCGGATTATCATATCCTATCGAGGACTGACCTGTCAAGAACGTTTTGAGATTGTTTGGTTTGATTCGCCCGGGAAAAAGGTCGGCCCGTTCGCTTCTCGGAGGAATGTGACGAGTACGGGATGAAGCAAATCCACGGCTCGTTTGAACTTCTTGACGAATCTCCACCAACGGATCGCCGCATTGAGTCTCTTGGGGAACTCCTGCGGGTCGCGCAGGATGCGTTTAAAACCGCGTCGGTCGCCCAGAGGGGGCGAATCAACATCATCGGAGATCACCCTGAGCGAGACACGGGGTATCCCGAGCCGCAGGGCTTCCAGAGCCACGGCATGGCTCTCCATATCGACAGCGTGCGCCCCGGCAATTCTGTGGAGCCTTTCTCGGTCCTCACGCCGGAAGACCGGTTTGCGTACCATGGCGAGGCGGGCCGTTTTGAAAGGAGTGCCTTCCTTCCTACAGGCATGAATGCACGCGTCAATGAGCCAGTCCGTGGACGCCAGCGGTGTGTCGGGTGAATCGGCGGATACGGTTTCCGACGAAACAATGACGTGTCCAAACCGCAAGTCCGCCACGAGTCCCCCGGCGGTTCCCACGGAAATGACAGCCGAGGGCCTGACCTGGAGATTTCTCATTGCCTCTGCCGCTCTGTCGGGTCCGATGCCGCTTCTGACGATAGAGAACGTCTTCCCTTCGAAGAAGGCTTCCCGGTAAACCGCTTTGCCGATACGGCTCCGGTGGGTTACCTCGACGCGTCGGAGGAAAGGATAGGCTTCCAAACCCATGGGAAAGACGATACAGGGTCCTCGATTTTTTCTGTTCATCATTACCACTGGAGTATATAGTGAACGAATTATAGATGGATGGCCGGAACCATGTCCAGTGCAGAACTCGATTCCGTTGACAAGAAGATCCTGCTTGCTCTCCAGGGCGACCTCGTTGAGTCGCGCGAACCGTACGCTCTCATAGCGGAACCGCTGGGAATCTCAGAGTCTGAAGTCCTCCGGCGCATACGCGGCATGTTGGACGAGGGCGTCATTCGAAGACTTGGGGCCATGATCAGGCACATGGAGGCGGGGATCGAGTTCAACGGGATGGTCGTCTGGAAAGTCGAGCCGGAGAGAATTGATGAGGTCGGCCTGAAGCTGGCAAGCTTCCCGGAAGTGACCCACTGCTACCTGCGGCCGCCGTTCGGGAGATTGGGCGGAACGCTGTTTACCATGGTTCATTCCTCTTCCGAGGAGGGATGCCTTGAGGTAGTCGGGAGAATGTCCGAGGAGACCAAAGTTTACGACTATGAGATCCTCTTCAGTAAAAAAGAACTGAAGAAAGTCAGCATGACATACTTCAACGAAATCTCGTGATCGGCCCATTCATGAATCAGGATCAGGTGGTGGATGATGAAAAGTAGTGCGAAGTCCGAAGTTCTCTTGGCGGAAGCGGCCGGATTTATTCCGGGCGGCGTGAATTCTCCCGTACGGGCGTTCAAATCCGTGGGGCTGCCGCCGAGGTTCATCAAGTCGGGGAAGGGTTGCCGGATCGTTGATGAGGACGGGAACGAATTCATCGACTATGTGGGCTCGTGGGGACCGTTGATTCTTGGGCACGCGCACCCGGAAGTCCTTGCAGCCGTGGGAGAGACGATGCAGAACGGCACGTCCTTTGGGGCCCCGACCAGGCGCGAAGTGGAGATGGCCCGGACCATAACGGAAATGGTGCCCTCCATGGAGATGGTCAGATTGGTGAACTCGGGCACTGAAGCTACCATGAGCGCAATTCGTCTTGCCCGCGGATTTACGGGCAAAGATCTGATCCTCAAGTTCTCCGGTTGTTACCATGGCCACAGCGACGGCCTTCTGGCCAAAGCGGGATCCGGGGCCGCGACCTTTGCCGTTCCCGACTCCCGGGGGGTCCCGGCAGGCGTTGTGGAAAATACGATAGTGGTACCATACAATGACCTGGAATCAGCCGAGGCAAAGGCAAACGAATGTGCCGGTCGATTGGCCGCGGTTATTGTGGAGCCGATCGCCGGCAACATGGGGGTTGTACCGCCCAAGGACGGCTTTCTTCAGGGGCTCAGGAATCTGTGTACCCTGAATGAAGCACTACTGATTTTCGACGAAGTCATAACGGGCTTCAGAGTTGCCGCGGGCGGAGCCCAGGAGCTTTACCGCGTAATGCCGGATTTGACCTGCCTTGGAAAGGTCATTGGCGGCGGCTTGCCGGTTGGAGCCTTCGGGGGGCCAAGATCCATCATGGAGCGTCTCGCGCCCGTGGGAGGGGTGTACCAGGCCGGCACGCTTTCGGGGAATCCCCTGGCCGTCTCTGCAGGATTGACAACACTCAATATCCTTCGGAGAGACAACCCGTATCCCCGCCTGGAAAGACAATCCGCACGATTGGCCGCCGGCATTCAGGAGATCTTCACCGAGAAGGGAGTCCCTCACACCGTGAACAGGATTGGTTCCCTTCTGTCAGTCTTCTTTCAAGAGGGACCGGTGACCTGCTATGAGGAAGCTGCTCAGGCCGATAAAGAGGCATTCGGAGCTTTTTTTGGACGCATGTTGGACAACGGCGTTTACCTGGCCCCGTCACCTTTCGAGGCGTGGTTCGTGAGCGCCGCTCACGGCGAGCAAGACATTGAGATGACCCTGGAAGCGATGAGGAAGAGCCTCTAACGAATCAGGGGGTGAATACGTCTGTGGCACGTTCAAATAAGATGTAGCACGCTGGAATTACTGATGAATTCGACTTGATTTTCCGCTTGGACCCAAGTAGTGTCATATGTATGCACGGTTACTATCTCGGTAATGTGAAACTTCTGAAACCTAACCAACCCCGTATTTTCATTTGCAGTACATTGAATGATTGGCGAAGAATCTGAGTAGTTCCATGGGAATTACGGATTTCGGGAGTAGTTCCGTCGGTTGATGACGGCGTTGCCGTAACGGGTCGTGATTTGTGCATGTACGGTGAACAGTCTGTAAGAGTCCATGCAAGCAAGACAGGACGGATGAGTAAAGTCCATGCAAGGAGGTTACTAATGGACAAGTCTATTGATGTACCCGAAAGGTTGGCTCAAAAGGGCGTTTCCCGGCGGGACTTTATGAAGTTCTGCGGCCTGATGGCAACCGTTTTGGGCCTGCCGATGTCCTTCGCCCCGCGGATCGCCGAAGCCGTAGCGAAGAAACGCCCCACCGTGGTCTGGCTGCACTTCGCCGAGTGCACCGGCTGCACGGAATCATTTATCCGCACGGCGCATCCGTGGGCAGCGGACATCGTGCTGGATATCGTCAATGTTGCGTACCTGGAGACGATTCAGGCCGCCGCAGGAGATCAGGCCGAGCAGATCCTCGAGGACACCGTCAAGAAGGAGAAGGGGAAGTATATCTGTATCGCGGAAGGCGCCATTCCCACCAAGGACGGAGGAGTCTACGGAAAGATCCACGGCAAGACGTTCGCGGAAATCGCGAAGCACGTGACCAAAAACGCCGCAGCCACCATCTGTGTGGGCAACTGCGCATGTTTCGGCGGAGTTCAAGCGGCCTCTCCCAATCCCACCGAAGCGAAGAGTGTTTCAGAAGTTACCGGCGTGAAGACCGTAAACATTTCGGGATGTCCGCCCAACGCGGATAACATGGTGGCCACGCTCGTGCATTTCCTCGTTTTGGGCAAGCTGCCGCCGGTTGATGACCTCGGTCGCCCCCTCTTTGCCTATGGCTACCTGATCCACGACAACTGCCCGCGAAGGGGTCATTTTGAAAACGACGAATTCGTTCAGGAATTCGGCGATGAAGGAGCGGCCCTCGGTTGGTGTTTGTATAAGGTAGGCTGTAGAGGGCCGGAGACCAGCAACAATTGCTCGAAGATCAAGTGGAACCAGGGAACCAATTGGCCAATCGGCGCCGGCCATCCGTGCATTGGATGTAGCCAGCCGCAGTTTTGGGATGAAATGAGTCCGTTTTACGTTGAGAAATAGTGATGTGACAGACGCGGTAATGAAACGTAACCCCACGCGGCAAGCTTTTCAATAAGGAGCAATACAATGGCAAGAGTCGTCGTTGACCCCATTCCGAGGATCGAGGGTCACCTGCGCATTGAAGTAGAGATACAGAACGGAAAGGTGAAAGACGCTTGGAGCAGCGGAACGCTCTTCAGGGGTCTTGAGATCATTCTTCAGGGACGTGATCCCCGTGATGCCCATCTTCTGACCCAGCGTTCCTGCGGGGTGTGCACCTTGGTTCATTCTCTTGCGTCGGTCAGGGCCGTCGAAGACGCTCTTAAGGTCAAGATTCCGCCCAACGCGAGAATCGTGCGCAATCTTACCCACGCAGCGCAAAATATGCATGACCATTCCGTCCATTTCTATCAACTGTGTGCTCTAGACTGGGTGGATGTGGTTTCCGCTCTGAAAGCCGACCCCAAGAAGACAGCGGACTTGTCTGCAGCAGTGAGCGGCCGTCCCCAGACCAAGAAATACTACGAGGGCTTAAAAGGGAAACTTGATGCCTTCGTCAAGTCAGGCCAGCTGGGACCCTTTGCCAACGCGTACTGGGGCCATCCGGCATACAAGCTTCCGCCGGAGGCCAACTTGATGGCTGTCGGCCACTATCTGGACAACCTCCGCCAGCAAGTTTTTGCCGCTCAGATGACCGCAATTTGGGGCGCGAAGAACCCTCATTTGCAGGGGCACCTTCCGGGCGGCGTTACCGTCATCGAACAGCTCAATGCAGACCGGATTTCTCAGTACATGTACCTGCTCAAAGAGCAAATCAAGTTTATCGAGGAAGTCTATATTCCCGATGTGCTGGCCGTGGCCTCCTTCTACAAGGATTGGACAAAGTACGGCGGCAACGACAACTTCCTCGCGTACGGAGATTTCCCGGAGAGCGACCAGGAACCGGAGAGCTTCTACTTCCCCAGGGGCATGGTCATGGATAAGAAGCTCAAGCTGGTAAAGGTCGATCCCGGCAAAATCACAGAGGACGTCACCCATGCGTGGTACGAGAAGAGCGATCCAATGTATCCTGCCACTGGAGTGACAAAGCCTCTGTCCGGCGATGCACTCGGCGGCGCGGTGCCCAACACCAAGGATAAAGACGGCAAGTACTCCTGGATCAAGGCCCCCAGGTACGACGACAAGGTCATGGAAGTCGGTCCGCTGGCTCAGTGCCTCGTCTCCTACGTGGGCGGCAACAAGGAGATCAAGGCCACGGTGGACATGGTCCTTAAGAAACTGAATGCTCAACCGGCCGCGTTGTTCTCAACGCTGGGTCGAATCGCCGCACGCGGCATCAAATGCTACGTCAACGCGAAGATAGCGGAGAAATGGTGCGGCGATCTGATCGCCAACATCAAGAGCGGCGATCTCAAGACTTTCACCAGCTACAAACTGGACGAGAGCACCAACGGTCAGGGGATGGGCTTGAACGATGTGGCTCGTGGTTCCCTGGGCCATTGGGTGAATATCGAAAAGGGTAAGATCAAGAACTACCAGCAGGTGGTTCCTTCCACGTGGAACCTCGGTCCTGCGGACGCAAAAGGTCAGAAGGGCCCGGTGGAGAACGCGCTCATCGGAACCCCGGTGGCCGATCCCAAGAAGCCTCTTGAGATCCTCCGTACGGTGCACTCTTTCGACCCGTGTATCGCGTGCGCGGTGCATGTGATCGATCCTCACACCAACGAGGTTTACAAGTTCCGAGTTTCCTAAGATCAGGATACGGTCCAATGAAGCAAGAAAGGCGGCACATCCGTGCCGCCTTTCTTCGTTGTGCTCCCCGGTTCCCTGTAGGTCTCCATTACCGCCCGCCGGCCGTGGAAGTGGAAGATGGGTTGCTTTGGTTCTGGATTGGCAGCCATTCCGAATATGACAAACTTCTCGGGTAGAAATAGCTGCACGGAGCACGGAAAAGCCTGGGCTCTTCAAGAGATCTGAAATGCCGGCCACTGTTCCCCCGTAGCATCAGATGATGGCCGGCGCCCGGGTAGTGAGTGCTTGCTCCCCGAGCAATTCTCAGGAATTTGAACCGTCAGATCCAAATATGTCAAGCCTTACCCCGACACCGACACCGACACCGACACGCAAGAATTGTGCTGCCAACGGGCGCATTGCTCCCCGGAGTGTTGTGTTACGCGAACCCATGACATACAATCGGCTTCATGAGAATTCAAGAGCTAATCTGGCCGGAAGACCGTATTGAAAACATTGCCCGTCACGGAGTGACCCGTGAAGAGGTCGAAAAAGTGTGCTTTGGCGGTGCATGGGTGAGGCGCACCAAGTCGGAGGGAGTCAATCCAGTGTAGTATGTCCTCGGCCGGACGGCAGCAGGCCGATATCTGTTCTGCGTTGTCATATAGTTTCCGAACAACAAAGGGGTTCCTGTGACAGCGCGCCCCATGAAAGGGCAGGAACAGCGGCGATTCAATCAATGGAGAAACACATGAACGCGACAAAGATTCCCAACACGGATTCAATTTCAGAACTGGCAGCGTTTTGGGAGACCCACGACCTTACCGATTTCGAAGACGAGTTAGAAGATGTCCACGAGGCGGTCTTCGAGCGTCCCCAACAAGAGACAGTGACGATACACTTGCCTGCAGCGGAGGTAGAGGTCGTCAAACGGCCGGCCCAGGCAAAGGGAATTGGACATATGGCACTAATCCGGAAATGGGTAATGGAAAAACTGCATAGCGTCTAACGAATAGGCGCTTGTACGAATGGGCTTCGCCACTCTCGGGGTAGCTGTTTCCCTCGTCGTCGAAACACCACGACATGACGACGGAATTGTCGACCACAAACCATGTGGAATCACCGCCTTCCTTCCTCGATCATGTCGCGGATGGAAAGCATGTCGAGGCGGTGGTCGCTGCGAAACCGTTTCAATTGATCGATGACGTCGCGCACGGGCATCCTTTTCGAGAAATCGGCGGGTCGTAGGGTCGCCACAGGCACGCCGTGGCTTGTGATTGTTATTTTCTCACCCTTTGCGACCCGGTCCGGGAGTTGGGTGAGGTGAGTTTTCGCCTAATAGACTCCGACTGTTTCCATAAGACACCTCGAGACAAACCAGCCTAAACTAAGAGGCCAAAAAGGCAAGCTGATTCCGACGCGAATCGCTGGATACCCTCAAGACACAAAGTTGTCCGGTCAAAGTCATGTAAGGGGCTGTGTATACCGAGCAAGCAGAGCAAGAATCGACTTCCCGGTGCTCCCCGGAAGAAATCTTGTCAAAGAGGAGCCGGCAACGAGGAGGCGATTTCCGGAAGCCCCGTCTGGTTTCGGGCGGTGCGGCGATTGGGGCCGGCCCCAGCCGAATTGGCCCGCGGGGTGGAAACGAGTGTTCCGGGCATGGGGTATGCCGTAGGTAGGAGACAGACCATCCCTCGGAAAAATCACTGCAACTTGGTGAAGTTAGTTACTTCGTTATCTAAGGGCGTCCCCTGTCCCCGGCACGATCATCCGGTGGAGTTTAAGAGCGGTTTCTTGCTTCTCTGTCGCAATGCCCTTATTATAGGGAGTAATGTCGAAATCCGCATTGGGAAAAGGATGACGCCATGCCTCACATGAAAATCAAGACATCAGTGATACTTTCCGAAGATGTGCTCAGGGACCTCGATAGGCTGGTAGACCAACACCGGGACCGTTCAGAACTGATCGAAGTCGCCTTACGTGAGTATTTGGCCGGACGAGCAAAAGAGATCCGGGACGCAAAGGATCTCGATATTATTAATAAGAATGCTGAAGAACTGAACCGGGAGGCGGAGGACGTCCTGTCCTATCAGGTTGACTTATTGTGAAGCGAGGCGATCTCTATCGAGTGCATAAGTCCATTCCCCCCGATCCCAAGCGATCCCGGGTGTTCGTAGTCGTAAGTCGTCAGGCGCTTATCGAATCGCGGTTCTCGAGTCTCATATATGCCCCGATCTACTCGAGGTACGATGAACTAGCGTCACAAGTGTCCGTCGGAATCGAGGAAGGCTTGAAGCATGAGAGCAGCATCCACTGCGACGAATTGGTAAGCGTGCCGAAAAGTCTGCTTACCGATTTCGTGGGCTCGTTGTCATCCGGCAAGCTTATGGAGTTGAATGAAGCATTGATGGTGGCTCTTGATCTTATCTATCCTCAGTGATAATCATGATTTTAGAATTTTGGGGACATACTACCGTTCTTTTCTCGGGACGCTTCCACGGCATCCCTGCTCGTTTCTTTCTTAGGACCTCCGAATGAAACACATCCACCGAGTGATCACCACGCTGCTTCACATAGTGGTGATAGCGGCGGCCTATGATGCGCACAGACGTGCCATGGCGCGATGCTATGAGAGAGCGGTCGCCCTGTCAACGAAATTGGTAATGTGTCCCCCGATTTCATTCCAGAATATCAGTACTGTGTCCCCGGAGTTCCGTTCAGCAAGGAACGACTGCCGAGGCGGCCGATCTGTTCCGTTTGCACGGGCGAACCGGCAGACCGCTCGGTAGCGTGGAGTTCACAGCCCGCCTTGAGAAGATGACCGGCCGGAGGCTCAGAAGAGAGAAACCGGGACCAAAGAAGAAGAGCATGGGCAATTAGGTATGGTGTACCCGGAACTCCGCGGCAAGGAAACACCGATTTCGTTGCCACAGGGTACTATGTTCCCTTGACTCGTGCCTTTTAATGGGTGACCCCAATTCTATTAAAATCGTGGACTTCGTGAAGCAGCCGGTTGGCACTAGCTTGCCAATTGCTGTTCCGTCAGCGCAGGCTGTGGCTTGCGCCGAACAAGTCGCTTTCTGTATTGTGCTTGAACCTGCTCAAGATGTTCATAGTATTTATGGGGGTCATTTTGGCAGCCGGCTTCAATCTTGTGCCGAATTCGCCGCACTTCTTCTACAATGGGATCTCTTAACATGTCAGACCTCCATGAGTTCTTCCGGAGTACAGATTATCGGCGTTCTTATCCGACGCACGGAGTTAATCTGCTCGATTATCTTTCTTACTCTACCACTTACAATATGGGAACAATTCCAGGATATCATGAAATCCATACCGTGCCATGAGGCCAAACTCAGATGATACGAATCTGCTCTTGCTTTTTCAGGGATTTCTATTGCAGAAAAGTATGATTCTGCAAGATCGCGTACCTCAGGCAAGACCTCCAAGATAGGAAAAGCTGATACGCTCTCGAGCCTTAAAGATATCGCATTGGTATCCCCTTTTGAAATCTCTTCCAGCACGACCGGAGAAATGAAGGGCTCAAAATTTGGTAGCGCTGTATTCCACCACTCATGTGTGATCTGCTGGTGAGCAGCGATGATCAAATCGCGGCTCGGTCTTGCAGTAAGATAGCTGATGACCGTGGTCTCAATGTATACCGTCGGCTTCATTTCTTTTGGTTGGATTCCCGCGCTGTCGCCTCGAAGCAAAAGGGTCAATGCCCATTAATTATACAGTGGGGTCAGGTCTGTTTTAGGGTTTTTCCAGGTTGTCGCTCCATCCTCTCAACGCTCTTTCAGAGCCCCCGGTCATGCGTCAGTGTCTTCTGCATACGAGACAAGAGGCTGCTCACGCTGCCGTTATTGGAGAGATGGAACTCTCTTGCGATACGTGCCGGTGTTTCACCGGACAAGGGCCGGGATACTCTATTTGTAATGTACGAGACATTTGGCACCTCTTCTAAGCACCATACCACGGACCTCCACGTGACGTAAAGCCGGATTCGACCCCTGTGCTCTCATAGAGGAGCCGGCAACGAGGAGGCTATTTCCGGAAGTCCCGTCTGCTTTCGGGCGGTGAGGCGATTGGGGCCGGCCCAAGCCGAATTGGCCCGCTGGGTGAAAAGGAGTGTTCCGGGCATGGGGTATGCCGTGGGTAGGGGACAGGCCAACCCTCGGTAGAATCACTGCAACTTAGAACCCAGTTACGTAGTTATTTAAGGGCGTCTCCCATCCCACAGGAACGATGAACTCCTCCAACTCGAGCTGGTTTACACCGCCACTGGTGTCAATGCAAAGATCCGAGCAAGGTGTGCGGCAGTCTTCACGTCTCCACGCTGCAACGCTTCTCTCACGTCGTCCAATTTGCAGGAGTCTTCCATTGATAAGTAAGGTGACCAACCCTCATCTGAATAAATCAACTCCACATCTATTTCCGCCAGATAGTCCCCCTCCCTTACGAGTTTCGTGCATTGTTTCACGTTCATTTCCGTCTCCTGAGGAAATCATTGGTCCATCTCTGAGCATCCGGCCTGTAAGCGGTAATGAGCACCGCCGGAGAAGCTTTTCCCTTCGGGATGCCCCATACCACGTGAATGGGCTTTCCTTTTCGGTCCTTCTGAAGGACCAATACACAAGGTCCCTTGTGGTAGTCCGGGTAATCCTCCTGTTTTGCCTCAGTTGGAAATGGACAAAGCCTCCGCTAAGATAGTCACAAGACAACGGAGGGAGTACCATGAGGAGGCGAAAGCATTACACCGGAGAGGAGAAGGTTCGGATTCTCCGAAAGCACCTTATAGATCAGGTGCCGGTATCTGATCTGTGTGATGAACTGGGGCTGCAGCCGACTGTGTTCTATCGATGGCAGAAGGAGTTTTTTGAGCACGGTGCGGCCGCATTTGAGCGTCAGGGCAACGGCAAGGAGCGCTGGTATCAGCGTCGGATAGAAGCCCTTGAAGGCAAGATCAAGCGCAAGGATGAGGTATTGGCTGAACTCATGGAAGAGCATGTTGCGCTAAAAAAAAGTCTTGGGGAGATCTGAGAGCCGGTTGGGTTCCTCACGACGTCAGGGATACCGTAGTAGATTTTGTCAACCGATGGGCTGATATGACGGGAATCACTGTCGTGTGTTTTGTGCTCTGGTTGGGGATCTCTAAGAGCAAATTTTACGACTGGAGATCCCGATATGGCATGGTCAACGAGCACAATGGGCGTATTCCGCGGGACTTCTGGCTTGAGGATTGGGAAAAGAAAGCGATCATCCGGTTTTACCATGCGCATCCCAAGGAGGGTTACCGGCGATTGACCTTCATGATGCTGGACCGGGACGTGGTTGCAGTGAGCCCTGCCACCGTTTGGCGACTGCTCAACAGGGAAGGACTTCTTCGTCGGTGGAATGTCAAGGCGTCGAAAAAAGGAACGGGCTTTCATCAGCCCTTGAGAGCCCATCAACACTGGCACATGGACGTATCTCATATCAACATCTGTGGGACCTTCTATTATCTGTGCAGCGTTCTGGACGGATTCAGCCGGTATATCGTGCACTGGGATATCCGGGAGTCTATGAGGGAGGCTGATGTGGAGATCATTCTGCAAAAAGCGAAGGAAAGGATGCCGCAGGCAAGACCCAGGATCATCTCCGATAACGGTCCGCAGTTCATCGCCAAGGATTTCAAGGAATTTATCAGGGTCAGCGATATGACGCACGTCAGGACATCGCCCCACTACCCACAGAGCAACGGGAAGATCGAGAGGTGGCATCAGTCGCTCAAGCGTGAGTGCATTCGGCCGGGTACTCCATTGTCCCTTGATCAAGCCCGGCGCATCGTGGGCCGGTATGTGGACTATTACAACAATGCTCGTCTGCACAGCGCCATAGGCTACGTCGCCCCCAAGGACAAGCTCGAAGGCCGGGACAGGGAAATCTTTGTTCAGCGGGATCGCAAACTCGACCAGGCAAGGGAGCAGCGCAAACTGCGCCGTAAAACCCGTCATGAACATGAAACGCGACAAGACCCAGGTCAGCATGCTATACTGAAATCGCCGAGTGAAACGGACACAGGCTCTGCTGGGAAGCAACCTGTCGAGGGATAGCTCGGCCAGGGCTCGTCGAGCCGATGGATCGGGCGCTGGGAACCGGTTCCTACGCCCGTCCTCACATCCATCCATCGGACGATAGACCCTGGCATGCCTCAGAAAATCCCCGCCCGAAGGGCGGAACAGAACGTCCATTTATCAACTCAGACTGTCTAAGAAAAAGAGGCGTCTGTCCAATTCCCGCTGAACCAGTACACTCCACGACTATTCCATCCGTCGCAAAGACCAATACGTCCCGGGCGAATAATCCGTCTTCCGTCAACTCGTCATAGCCATGGTCTGAGACCTTTACATCTCCTTTCCGTATCAGACTGACAATCCTTAGGAATGTTTCGCTCATCTACGGCCTATAGGTTTCCGAAATGAAGCACGTGCACCGAGCTATCACCACGCTGCTTCACATCGTGCTGATAACGGTGGTCTACGATGCACACAGACATGCCATGCCGTGATGCTATGGGAGAGCGGTGCCCCTGTCAACGAAATTGGCGCTGTGTCCCCCGATTTCATGTGTCCCCCGATTTCATTCCAAAATAGAATATCAGTATTGTGTCCCCGGATTTCCGCCGGATTTCCGTTCCGCAGATACCAATATGTTAAGCCTGCCCCCAACCTGACCCCAACACCAACACAGATAGGAACGACTGCCGAGGAGGCCGATCCGTTCCGTTTGCACGGACGAACCGGCAGACCGCTCGTTGGCGGGGAGTTCATAGCCCACCGTGAGAAGATGACCCACCGGAGGCTCAGAAGAGGGAAACCGGGAGCAAAGAAGAAGAGTATGGGCAATTAGGTAGGGTGGACCCGGAATTCCAAAACCAGATTTGAGCCTTACTCGCTTACTCGGATAAGAAACAAGTCCTGACCCCCTGCTTGCACGTGGGATATTGGCCGTACATCAAATCAAGCTGCCGGATCCGACGCTATGTGGTGACTGCTCAGCGCAACGGCAAGTAACGGACTTGTCCTTCCCATTCGCCCTCCTCACTGCACTCGGCCAGGAGAAGAAGATCCTCGATGGCTACCCCTATGGCTACCTTCCGACTCACTTCAAATATGCCGGGCATAGGCTTGCCGGATTGGACCCGCTCATAGGCGTAGCGCGTGATCGTAGCAACATCATGGGTAAGGAACACCCTGCCATCCTGGGCCGCCCACTCCAACACGGTGGGATCATCCTTGCCCGACAAACCCACGTCCTGGACGCGTACGATATCCAAAGCCGGGATTCGTCGGAGCAGGCCGCGAATAATGTCATTATTGAAGTTCTCATCCGCGGCAAAGCGTAACACCACTACTCCTTCCAAAGCCTGCGTGCCGCCAAACGGTCCCTGATTCCCTCCGGATCAAATCGCTCTTCGTTTTCCCGGCGTATGCCCACCGCCTGGTCCCGACGTTTCCTCAAGTATGATTCCACCGTAGACCGATGCCGGAGATAATAGGCAATTACGGCATAGAGATCCGCCAGATCGAGAGACGGATACTGCTGCGCGATCTCCTCCGGAGTCGATCCTTCCTGGAAAGAGAAGACCACGGTATCCAAGGTGACGCGGGTGTGACCTACGCGGATCACTTCGTCGGGACCAAGCGTCAGGGGAATCGGCTCAACAGCCAAGGACATGGACATGAGGGGGCACCTTTCTGAGGGAATGGCCCTGCTTGCGGGCTCTGGTATAGAAATCCGACCACGGAATCTGAGAGAGTTCGCACGCTACAGAGCCTCCAGCAATAGTGCTGCAAATTCCGGGGATGCGACACCATTCTCTGCAGCACTCGCTTTCTCGTCCGCCGGAGGCGTCTCCAGCTTAGGTCCCGGCCGGACGGCTTCCTAATCGGTACCACAAATCCGTCACCCCCACAAGCGTCTATCGAGTGTACTCGGGACGCCGCCAAAGAATAGGGCAATTCCGGAATTCCGGGTACACCATACTGAATTATTGATGATGAGGGGCAGGAAGAGCACAGAGGCGGTTAGAACCGCAACCAAATGGCGATTGCAGGCACCGGCGTCACGTACGATCTTGAGTTTCGCAAGTACCATCGTACTACGCAGGAAATCCGGACGTTGCTCCTGGTTCCCAGACGTCGAATGCAACCGAACCGATATCCAGCAGCCAATTTCCGAAGAAATCTTCGCGGTGGGACAAGAAAACGAGGGATAGTAGTATAGAGTGGGATATGCTACAGATTGCACGGGCGCGGACATGTAAACACGGCCGGGTACACGGTGTAGGGCTTGGGGGGCAGCATAGTGATGGAACTGCCGAGAGACTTCTCAAGCCATGATAGTTTGTTGGAAATGATCGGCGACTGGGCCGCCCTTTCTTCAGCGAGGAACGACTGCCGAGGAGGCCGATCTGTTCCGGTTGCACGAGGCGAACCGCCAGACCGCTCGGTAGCGGGGAGTTCATAGCCCACCTTGTGAAGATGACCGGCCGGAGGCTCAGAAGAGAGAAACCGGGACCAAAGAAGAAGAGGATGGGAAATTGGGTATGGTGTACCCGGAATTCCGCGGAATTCCGATCCCCACATTGCCGACGCCAGCTTGGGGCACGGAGACAAGAAGAAAGCCTTACAGAACCTCACGCTCAGCGACGACGATCTGATCAAGGCAATTGATCTGATGAAGTCTGATATTGGCGAGACGGAGATACGGGGAAAGAGGTGATTGCGGAGAAACGCCGGTAGTTACCTGCGCCATGGTCCGCGACTTGTGTCAAGTGATTTGCAGATTCCGGACTCGACGGCAGGTCATGGCCGCCCTTTGCTTGAAGACAATTCGCATTTTAGGCCCTCTTGGTTATTCTCTCGTAGTCGGCGTGGCTACCTATCCACACCCATACGAAACCGTCCTCATCTTCCAGCGCAAGGGCGCGGTGGGCAAGACCGACCCTTGCGGACCAGAAATTTCCCACCCTCTTTAACTGAAGCGACGGATGTCGTGCGTCATCTTTCAGAAGTTGAAAGCTCTTATCGGCTGCCTTTCGCACATCTTCCGGCAGGGCACGGTACCTCTCCCAGAATTGGTCGGTGGTTCGGTGCATCAGAGATCTCTGAGTTTCTTGCAATGCTTCGCTTCGGCGGCTTCACGAACAAGAAAATCGAGCCGACCGGCCTCGGAATCTTCTTCAATTTCTCGATCCCATTTCTGCCAATCCCGATCCAGGAACCAACGCCGTAATCGGTTGTATTCCTCGGACGTGAGGGAATCTATTGCCACCTCCAGTTCTTCGATTCTAGTCATTTTCTGTACTACCAATCCTCGTTTTCTTGCCGTACCGGAAAGATTTCTTCGGTAATTGGCTCCTGAGTTTGGGTTGGTTACACTCGGCAACCGGGAACCGGCAGCAACCGCCGGAACCCCAGCGTAGTAAGATGGTACTTGCGAACCCCAAACTCGTATGCGTCGATGCCTGCAATCGCCATTTGGTTGCGGTTCTAGCCGCTCTGAGATCCTCTAACGTAAAAGGGATCACATCCTTTCTCTCGGGTCTCGAGACTGTCTCATTCGCATCAGTTTAATAGATTCCCGGAGAATTCTCAATTCGGTTGTCCCATAGGGACCGGATAACCTTTGCAGAGTCTTTGCCTTACACCCGGCGGCGACGATCTGATCCGGGCAACTGATCTGATGAAGTTCGATATTGGCGAGACGGCGAGACACGGGTACAGGGCTGATTGCCCGGAGCCTGTAGCTCAGTCAATGTCATTGGAGTGCCGGCGGAGGAATGCTCGGCGACATCGGTGCAATCGGCCCATCGGGGAGTGGGGCCATGCAAACCAGATCGGAAAAGCCGCCTTTGAAGCCAGATCTACTCTAGCAGTCTGATATTATTGATGATCATGGGTCAGATTTCCTAATGAACATTCCAATATTCAAGAAACAAGACCCGACCGCGGATCCCCCAGTTGTTCTTGCAGCATGTCATCCAGTAGATATGCCGGAAAGATGCCTCCGGTCTTTTCTCGGATCTCCTTGAACAAGAGCAGCTCTGCCAGGGCGTTTTCCGGTGTAGCGTCTCCCTATTTGTAGAATTGCATTGACAAAGCGGCATTTCCGGTTTCTGAATCGAGCAGGTAATATTCATACCAAGCCCTGGTTGACATGGGACACCTCATTCAGGCGAGACGGAGATAGAGTTGACGAAGTGAGGGTAGTCCTGGATGAGGGATTACTGTTAAGAATTAGGTATGGTGTGGCCGGAATTCCCGGAATTCTCCTCAACAACGACTGCTCTGTCATTCGCTCGGTTTGATGCCTTCAGCGGGCGCGTTCCGGATCAAAAGCCGGGACCTTGCATTCTCTTGCGGTTCGCACGAGGGATGTGTCCTGTGTGGCAAGGGGAAGATCGAGCCTCATGGCCAGGTCCAGGTATGAAGCGTCATAGGTTGAAAGCCGGTGTTCCCGCGCGAGCGAGAGAATTTCCTTAAGCATCCGCTCAGGGGTTTCTTGTTCCACGGTTATGGGCAAGCCGCCCAAGAGAGCGAGAAAGCGGACGACCGAAGCTTGGCTGAGACGCTTTCGCCTTTCCGCTACAAGCAGGACATTGCCCACTTCGAGAGGCCAAATTGCGGGCACATAGGCCTCACCGTATTCGAGGCTTTCGAGGACGGCCTCCGCGTAGCTGTCTCCCTCGTCCTCAAAACACCACGACATGACGACGGAATTGTCGACCACAAACCGTGTGGGCATCAGCGCCTTCCTTCCTCGATCATGTCGCGGATGGAAAGCTTGTCGAGGCGACGGCCGCGGCGAAACCGTTTCAATTGATCGATGACGTCGCGCACGGGCATCCTTTTGGATGAATCGGCGGGTTGTAGGGTCGCCACAGGCACGCCGTGCCTTGTAATTGTTATTTTCTCACCCTTGGCGACACGGTCCAGGAGTTGGGTGAGGTGAGTTTTCGCCTCATAGGCTCCGACTGTTTCCATAAGACACCTCGATACAAACCAGTCTAATACCAGTCTAATCCGTGATGCCAAAAAAGCAAACTGATTCTGATGCGAATCGCCGGATACGCTCAAGAAACTGAGTTGTCAAAGACCTCAAAGGGACGTTCCGCACCGCATGAACATTGGATTTTGCTCATTTCCCGTGATTTGGCCCCCTTTCACCATATAGGAGAAACGTATGCGGCCGACTCGTCGAAGAGAGTATCCTGGCCACCGCTCCCACGTAGCGTCACATGATACACAGCGGCCGGGTAGTGAATGCGTGCTCTCCGTGGCATCAGACCGTTATGGACTCAGATACCAATAAGTCAAGCCTGACCCTACTACAAAAGAAGGTCTACTGTGTCTGCGATTCCCTCTCTGCATGACATGGTGCGGATAGCCTGGAACAATCGCTCGTGCAACGTTTCCTATGCAGCCTCTCATATGCCGATCAGATCTTCGCGTCAACAATTACGTATGGTGTACCCGGAACTCGCACGGAGACGGAACAATCTCAGCGACGCCGTAAGCGATCGGCCTCGTAAAACACAAGCTTGGGAGTCTCATCGGAGAGATCCCATATCAGTATGTAAGGAACAGGCTGAGCACGGATTACACCTGAATCGCGGCAGGCAAGGTGAAGGCGGCCGTTGACGGAGAAGAACAAATGCCCTATCGTTCCCGCCAATGGAAAGACATGATTCCCCATGATCAACACGGGTGCGTGACTCAGAGGGAGGTCAGGATACATCCCTCGATACTTAAAGGTAACAAGTTTAGCCGACTCAACGCGGACAACACTGGGAGGCAAAGGGAGCAACTGGTAGATAGCGCCGAGGTATTCCTGAAGACTCTGCCGCGCCCTTGATTCGATACCCTTGGGTAGGGGAGATTTGTCTACCCTAGTTCGGATTACACGAACATCCCTATAGTCTACACCGACAACAGCGAGCGTGAACCCGTGCCTCCAGCACTTGTCGTCCACAACCAATCGGGATCCGTTGCGGTGTCGATAGTGCAACTCATGGTAGTCGCATGGTCCTGCGATAGTTGCAGCACAAGTACCATTGTCCCTCACCAGGACTACATTGAGCCCGGGCTCAAAGGGATCGCCCAGGCAGCGCATCTCCCGTCCCTTTGCAGATAGGTCATGAGGACGAACAGAAAAGAGGAACTTCAGCGCGGGTTCACCGTAGGCGTAAGAGCTCAAGACGAGCAACAGAACGAGGCATAAACGCAGGGCCGTCATGAGCGATCTCCTGGGTTGTTGTCTTCATCTGGAATCATTCCGCGATCTCCCCAATAACCGTCCTTTGGGCCAAGATTCCGCTGTCTGATGAATTTCGACTACCGTATCGGCGCCGACGTGGTTCCGAAAATGGTCAGGAGACCCTAATTCCCACGGTCATGTTAGGTCAGGGGCACATTTTCTTGGATTCGAGCTTACCTTTCCCTCGGCATCCAGGTCAAACAGAATCTTGAGCGGGGCCCTTCACCTAGACACTGCCAGATTGGAATGGGCCAATGGAAAGGCCGAAGCCACATGAACCTGCCACCTCCGATCATGATAAGCAGATGTCGGCCCACCCGTGACCAGACGCTTGATAAGCCATTCCATGGACCGCTTGGCGTTTTCTTCCGCAAGGCGGAATTGCCGGAGCATGTGCAGGACGTTGTAGGCAAGGACTACCGAGAACAGCCGAGCATGATCGAGGTCGATCACACCCTCTCCTCTCGTTTCCAGGCTCTGCCCGGATTCTGCAGGGCGACCGCCAATACCCCGGGGAGGCACCCTCTTCAGTAGGACCGGCCTCCGTGCCGGCCATTTCTTTTGTGTAGGGGCGACCGCCGGTCGCCCCTACCAGAACCGGCACCATTCCTTGCGTCTCCCCGGCGGAGGCCGGGGGCCAGTGCGCGATGAAGAGTAAATCCCCCCTAACCCCCTTTTCCTAAGGGGGATATCTGTGGACACACACCTTGTTTTTTCTAAGATGGACGCTTGCGAGGTCTTCCGGGTTTTCCTTTGCTCAGGTCTCGACCGGTGATCGTCTCGACCCTTGCCACAAACGCCGTATCTCCGGCCGGGCGACCAGTCCGAGTCCGTTTTCGCAGCGTGCTCAACCGACCTTCGTCAGAGGAGAGCAGCAATCGCTCCCAATCCTCGACAAGCCCCAGTAGGGTTCGATCTGTGACGAGCGGGTCGTGCACGGTAATCCCCATGTGAAATCGCGCACTCGACCAGGGATAATCCCATGGTACGTTTGCCATACCGGCCCGCACCGGATTCTGTTCGACATAACGCGCTGCCGCCAATAGGTGACCCTCGTCCAGAACACACGAGCTGAATCGTCCCTGGAACAGGTAACCGCGGACCCCTGCGGCGAAGTTCTTCATACGTGTGTATCTCCAGTGAGCCCGGCCAAAGCTCTTTGCCAGCGCGTCCTCTCGGTGCGGTACTGCGACAAAGTGGACATGGTTGGTCATGAGACACCAAGCAAGTACCGAAACCCCGTGCCGGGCGATTTCTTCTCCCAGCATTCCAAGATACTCACGACGGTCCGATTCTTCATGAAACACGTTCATAGACCGAACACCACGCTGGGTGACGTGGTGCGGATATCCGGGGACCACTATGCGCGACAGACGAGCCATTGTGTCATGCTGCAAGAAGATGTCACGATTGTCAACAAAAAACTAGTGTGTGTCCCCGGAAATCCGGAAATCAGGCGCAGCGGTGCGCTTTTCTTACCCCATCTCCGAGGCGAAGCCCGGAGTGCCCCGAAATACCGGGGACTTTCATGATTCGTTGTGGCCTGTAAACAGCGCAAGCCATGAGAGTTCATTTCCGTCTCCTGAGGAAATCATTGGTCCATCGCTGAGCATCCGGCCTGCAAGCGGTAATGAGCACCGCCGGAGAAGCTTTCCCCTTCGGGATGCCCCACGCCACGTGACCGGAACTCATCCCCAAAAAGAACTCCGCTCAATTTGGTACGTCTTAACGGCTTCCTTCAGGGAGTAGGGCTGTTCCTCGGCTTTCTCGAATTGCTGAATCAAGTCGGCTCTCATATCACGAAACCACTTGTCTCCGTAGCCGGCAGTCCATTTCTTGAGCGCTTCATCGGAAAACACATCGATCTCTGTGTCGTCACACACCTGGAGTCTGATATCTTCGATGCTCCGTGGAGCGCGTTTATGAGAAACGAAAATGAAATAGCGGTGGATAAAACTGATGTCGCCCGGCGCTTTGAAGGACTGGGCGATTGAGCTCATATCCAATTCCATGGTGTCTTGCGTCAGGATTTGGATCCATTGGAGGACATTGAATCTCAGGCAGTAGTGAGCCCACGGCCTTACGTATTTTCCGGACGCAACAAAGGCATTCGCCAAACCGATGAATTTGTCGTTATGGTCATCGATAGGAAAACCGCGGAGTTTCATTGCGCGCCCGATTTCAAATGCGTACTTGTAGTCCGGACGCTCTTCCTTAGGAATGTCCCGATGTCGATTGGCCTTCCACCATCTCAGTTCTTCGGCTGCACGCTGGAGCAGGAACAAGTAACATGCTGTTGAAAAGCCGGAGGGGAGTTCCTCATGCGCCGGCCCCAGTTGTTCTTGCAGCATGTCATCCAGTAGATGTACGGGAAAGACGCCTCCGATCTTTTCTCGGATCTCCTTGAAGAACAGCAGCTCTGCCAGGGCGTTTTCCGGTGTAGCGTCTCCCCATTTGTAGAACTGCATTGACAAAGCGGCATGTCCGGTTTCTGATTGGAGCACGTAATATTCATACCAAGCCCTGGTTGACATGGGACACCTCCTTCAGGCGAGACGGAGATGGGGTTGACGAAGTGAGGGTAGTCCTGGATGAGGGTTTGCCGTCAAGAATTAGGTATGGTGTGCCCGGAATTTCCCTGTGTTTGGTAGCGCGTGCTGTGAGGCGGTCTCACAGAATTATGCCGCATGGTCTTCGGTGACGCTCGATTTTGGCTCCACTTCCCGTATCGCTTCCCAATCGATGACAGCCACCCACAGATTTTCTTCGTGTGAGTATTCAACTTGGCCTTCGACCTCCAGGCCCTCGCCATAGAGCGTGAGCTCTAAACCCTCTTGAAGTTTGATTGGCCGGAGCGCTAAATCCTGCGCCGTACCGACGGAATTCAAACGCAAGCGGCCTTGCGGATCGGCATTGTTAAAATCGGCGTACACTCTTACCTTGTCCACAGATTGTCTCCTTTGCTCACTTGCCTCGCGCCGGATTGGGCATCGTAGGCGTAAGAAGAAAGCTTGCCTGCTCCGGTGAGAGGCCTGTTATGGTAGCGTGATGAGGACTCCTGCCTGCGGTGCGGATGACATCACCACCTTTCTTCCTTATTTCACCAACCGTAGTGACCCCGACATGTCCATGAGGTATCAGCTTTGCCAATTCCATTACAGTTAATCCTCTTGCACATTCCACAGATATCCCTGTCACACCGCTTGGGTGAACGCCTATCGCTCGGGCAAGATCTTCCGGCCTGTTACGTCCGCCTCTAACCACCAAAGCTTCGTCAGGAATTCGCTCAGTGATTGCTAATTTCTCCTCAACCCGGATTATCTCTATTGGGGTGTTTTCATGAAAACATTACCCCGTAGGGCCTCAATGGAATGGCCTGGAGAATAACCCGAACTATGCGGATGTAACCTGTACGCCAAGTCGACTCATACTTATAATGCGTCTATAAACTCGCCTGTGTCAAGCAGAAGACGAAATTCTGAAAAGTACAAGAAGTCAAGTCCTCGCTTAATCGCCTGCAGTTTCCTCCTCAAGCTCCTGGAGCAAGACTGGCCGGGATTCGTCTTGACTCAGCCATCATAAAACCAGCTGGATCCTGTCAAACGAATCCATGAGAGCACGTTCCGTTTCTTGCGGCAGGTCTCCGGCCACAAAGTAATTTTCCGGATACAGATAGTCTTCGCCGCTTTCATCAACGATGCGTACATCCCAGTCCTGCTCCGCTTCTTGATCCGGAATCACGCGGTACACCTTGTGGACCTCTAGCGAAGCGGGATGTTCCGAGTTGTCAACGCATACGCCAAAAGGTGATTTCATGAGTTCAGTTCAGGTAGCGTCTTCTTTCGAATTCCGTTGAGAATTAGGTATGGTGTACCCGGAATTCCGTCACCCCCACAAGCTTCTATCGAGTGTACTCGGGACGCCCTCAAGAAATAGGGCAATTCCGCACCAATTCCGTGTTGAGGATGGGGTCAAGCTTGACATATATGCATTTGGCTAGGTCTTCTCTCATCCTCTCAAGTTCTGCCGCCGAACGGGAATTCGTTTCTGTGCGTGTGCGCAGACGATTGACCGCCTGACTGAGGCCGCTCCTATCACGGCCAAATCCAGATTATAGGTCGGTCAAGGCAAGGTGATCTTCATACCAAACGAGAAGGGCCCTCACTGCCCGGACTTCGGAGCAGTTCGGCATGGGAAGCGAACATCGAATCGCTTGACTCATTCCTCCAACAGATCGTAGAAACGAATCCGGTACGACTCGTAAAAGAGTATGGCTTGGCCGCCGTTCCCGCGTAGCATCACATGATACGCAGCGGCCGGGTAGCGAATGCGACCTCTCCGTGCCATAAGCCTCACATACACTCAAATACAGATATGTCAGGCCTGACCCCGACACCCCGACACTAGCCGAGGAGATCACGCAGAAATGCTTCACGGCCCTCCGCTGATAATCGCGGAAACAGGTGCTCGCTGAACTCAAGTGAATAGGTAAACTTCCCATTTTCCCACCGAACCGAATGCGGTCCGATAAGGCACCAGAATGCAGTCATCGCACGGTCGCGAGTACATAAAATCATCGGTTCCTCGATAATACGCGAGCACATATACAACTCCAAGTATCTCAGGTCGCACAATGCATTATACGCATCCTGTTCGGTGTAGCGCTGCTTAGGTTTCAAAATCTTGCGTCCTGGGAGAGACCGATCACCCGGCTTTTCGAATAGGCACGAGAATACTGCGATCACCACCAATGAACGGTCATTGAGGCCTAATTCCTTGGCCTTACTCACCAGACTCCTCTGATATTCCTTAAGCTTTGCCGCGGACGTCCTCTCTCGGATCAAAGGGACTGCGTAGAACAAGAATTCTGTTTCTTTCTCTTGGGGTTCAACCGAATCTCTGATTGATGTGTATGCTGCATCATAATGGACCCTCTCGAATCTGATCACATTTGCCTTTGGAAGAACAGCAGATATCCGCGATGATGCTGCGTCGAACCCGTCACGAAATTCTGAGTACGTGGGAGTTCTCCGGGAAGTTCCTTCCCACGCACAAAATACCGGATTGATGACCAAGCGTGGACTGTCAAGGAAATTGAGCCAAATGTCCCGGTAGTCTGGTTGAATTCGGCCATCCCCGATTTTGGTGAGCGTGCTAAGGACGTTCTGGTCGATCAGGAAGATGCCTCGCGGAACAAACGGGACAGGCAACCAGCCTCCTTTGACCAAAGCGTAGACGTGGACTTTTCTATAAAACTCTATGTTCATGGAAAAAGTGCCCGATACTTTTTCGGGAATGCTCGTTTTCCAGATCGTCCCGCCACCAGAACCCTCTATGCGGTACCTATTGTGTCGTTGTATGGCGTCGGAATATGTCAGAGGCTTGAATGACCTCGGGACAATATCTGCCTTTTGACCGTCTTCAGCCACATGACGCAAGGTTATCCACGGTTTGACGTCTCTATCGGTGGTATGACTCGTCAATTGCCTGAACCTCACAATTAACTTGGCTGAGTTTTCGGGGGAGATGACGCTGGCATCTAGAGGTTGCTCCCATTTTTTCCTCGGTCATCCTCGCTCAGATCTCGGCCGGTACCATTCTCGACCGTTACCACAAGAGCTTTATCCCCACAAACGTCCATTGAGTGAACACCGCCATGTGTGACATGGTGCGGATGACCGGGTACCACGGACCGCGACAGATGTACCGTGGAGTCCCAATATGAGAGGACCGCCCAACTGTCAAGACGAAATCTGATATGTGTCCCCCGAATTTAAATACAGCGTGCTCAACCGACCTTCGTCAGAGGAGAGCAGCAATCGCTCCCAATCCTCGACAAGCCCCAGTAGGGTTCGATCTGTGACGAGCGGGTCGTGCACGGTAATCCCCATGTGAAATCGCGCACTCGACCAGGGATAATCCCATGGTACGTTTGCCATACCGGCCCGCACCGGATTCTGTTCCACATAACGCGCTGCCGCCAATAGGTGACCCTCGTCCGGAACACACGAGCTGAATCGTCCCTGGAACAGGTAACCGCGGACCTCTGCGGCGAAGTTCTTCATACGTGTGTATCTCCAGTGAGCCCGGCCAAAGCTCTTTGCCAGCGCGTCCTCTCGGTGCGGTACTGCGACAAAGTGGACATGGTTGGTCATGAGACACCAAACAAGTACCGAAACCCCGTGCCGGGCGATTTCTTGTCCCGGCATTCCAAGATACTCACGACGGTCCGATTCTTCATGAAACACGTCCATAGACCGAACACCACGCTGGGTGACGTGGTGCGGATATCCGGGGACCACTATGCGCGACAGACGAGCCATTGTGTCATGCTGCAAGAAGATGTCACGATTGTCAACAAAAAACGAGTGTGTGTCCCCGGAAAGCACGGAAATCCCTGGAATTCAAGCGCGACCCCGACACTCAGACAAGGACTATAATTCCGAGTCGAGCAAGTCTAGCCGAGTCTCCTCCGGATGGGCCTTCAGGACAAGTTTGAACATTGCTCTTAACGGTGGAAAGTTGTAGGAAGCGACAAAGTAGGTGATTTCATACTCACCGGGTCCCTCGACCCGCGGCCATACTTCCTCCGTGTCCGTATAAGCCAAATCCCATCGGAGCTTAGTCGGCTTGTCCTTAGGAATTTCAAAAGCATCAAACCCTCGTGCAGCGTCCCCTGGTCGAATCTTTTTAAAGGGCACCGTGGTACCGGCCCATTTGAGTTCGAAAGGCGAGAAGGGAATCCGAGTTCTGTCCGGGAGATGGAGAACCTCTTCTATATAGGCGACACAACTGATTGCCGTCTTTCTTCTATGAGGATTTTCGACGCTTATATGAAAGATGTAAGGGTCCTGAGGTTTACGCCTCCTGAAGTCATCGTCGCTCCGGCGGAAACGTAGTAGCTTCTTCCAATGCGGGTCCCATAACTGGGTTCTGAGGAGTTCTTTGATCTTGTCATGGACTAGGCACCGCAGGTCACTCCGTTTTTCAAATGTCGCGCAGTTGATCTGCACAGTCGCCATGATGCCATCGCATCTTCTCACGCCGACCTCCTGAAACCCAATCCCGTCGATATCGAGGTACGAGGCCAAAGCAAGTTCCTGATTGGTGAACAGCGAACCGCGGTATGACGTTGTCGGAATGGCCAATCACCCTCCTTGGAGGGTTCCACGATTTGTTCGCGTTTGAAGTCAATGAAGAGATAGTATTCTGCCTCTTGAAGCTGCTGGAAAATGTTTTCCTTTAACCCGCGTAAAGTGTTGTCCCGTACGGCTACATAGCCGTCGAATCCCAGTTTTTCGACATCCTCCTTAATGGAAGTGGCAAGGTCTCTCTCTTCGTTACTAGCCTGACCACAACTGATAAAGATTCTTGCTCGGTTGCTTGTCTTGCCCATACACTCCTCCTCCATGTCATTCAATCTAAGATGAATAAAACAGTTCCGCCATTGTATATGTATAGGTCGCCTGGCCGGCATGTGTACCGTGCTGTCTTTATGCCCCCATACCAGGCCTCCAACCGTGCGTTTCAATCACCATACTCTGGATTTCCCCTCGTCTGACGGAACTCAAGACAGGAGCTTTCGTCGTCTACGCCCGGGTTGTCCGAGACACGAACTTCAATTCTAGTGCCACAGTGCTGGCTTTTCCCCCTGCACCATATGAGTCCAAATCTCATCCAAAATCCCGAGCCATAAAGTCTTTATCTCTAAACCGACTTCCATGTTCCAACCACCGATTACTACGATATTTCCTTGTGCGCCGCAGCTCATCACCCTAAAGGCCTCATCGCTTTCCCGGGCATCACCGAGTTTCCACATGGTGATCGGTAAGGGGGAATGCAGAGTTGCACTACGCAGGCGCATACCGTCTTCTGAAACACTCTGCGCCCTTGTGATATCTGGGGACACACACCTTGTTTTTTCTAAGATGGACGCTTACGAGGTCTTCCGGGTTTTCCTTTGCTCAGGTCTCGACCGGTGATCGTCTCGACCCTTGCCACAAACGCTGTATCTCCGGCCGGGCGACCAGTCCGAGTCCGTTTTCGCAGCGAGCTCAACCGACCTTCGTCAGAGGAGAGCAGCAATCGCTCCCAATCCTGGACAAGTCCCAGCAGGGTTCGATCCGTGACAAGCGGGTCGTGCATGCTGATGCCCATGTGAAATCGCGCACTCGACCGGGGATAATCCCATGGTACTTTCGTCATACTGGCCCGTACTGGATTGTGTTCCACGTAACGCGCTGCCGCCAATAGGTGACCCTCGTCCAGAACACACGAGCTGAATCTTCCCTGGAACAGGTAAAGGCGGACCCCTGCGGCGAAGTTCTTCATACGTGTGTATCTCCAGTGAGCCCGGCCAAAGCTCTTTGCCAGCGCGTCCTCTCGGTGCGGTACTGCGACAAAGTGGACATGGTTGGTCATGAGACACCAAACAAGTACCGAAACCCCGTGCCGGGCGATTTCTTGTCCCAGCATTCCAAGATACTCACGACGGTCCGATTCTTCATGAAACACGTTCATAGACCGAACACCACGCTGGGTGACGTGGTGCGGATATCCGGGGACCACTATGCGCTACAGACGAGCCATTGTGTCATGCTGCAAGAAAATCTCAATGATTGTAATAAAAAACGGGGTGTATGTCACCAGATAACAATGGACGATCATGGGTCAGATTTCCTAATGAACATTCCAATATTCAAGAAACAAGACGCGACCCCGGATGCGGATGTCCAAGAAACAAGACGCGACCCCGGATGTCCGCGACCCCGGATGTCCGAATGCCCGAAATCCCGGCATAGGTGAAGAGCACGCTTCGGCTGGCGCAGCAACCTTATGAACCGCAGCTCGTCAATGAAACAGCGGTTTCGTTGCTATAGGGTACTATTCTTCCTTGACTCGTGCCTTTTAATGGGTGACCCCGACACCGACGTGTTCCTCGACCTCTGTGGTTCGAATTCACCTGAACTTTTGTGCGGCGGAGCGCGATCCGAAAGCTCCCGCTGTGCAGATCCCTGCTTAGGTCTGGAACGACGCAGGGGAGTTCTCCTTCCACTTGCCGGTCTTGATGGCCTTGAGAATATCCCTTATTTCAGGCCAGTCCTCTATCTCAATGGTGTGCACACCGAAAGATTGGAGATCCTGGGTTTCGGAGTTTGATATGATTTCCGATATTTCACCCACGATCTCAAAGAGTTCAGCCGCCTCGGCCTTGGAAATAGTCTTAAGATCGTTGGCTCCACCGTTGATTCGCGAGAGCACGCCTTCCAACGCATATCCTACGCTGACCTCGTCCACCCGATTCTCTTTGTAGGCGATGACATAGTGTTGCAGCTTCTTGTCTGTCTTCTGTGCAGTCGCTACATCCAGGAGACGCCTCAGATTGGGATCAGTGAAGGAAAGGCCTATGAAAAGACACGTCTTGTCCATGAATTTTCCGATTTGAGTGAGATTGTTCCAGCTATAGGGTTCGCTATACTGTTTGTGATAGACCTCTTCGGAAAGTGTTGTAGGGCCGCGAATTGAATGGTCGGAGAGGGAGGACTTTTTTCAGAATGGACTGGGCTGTCGGGGGAAGTTTTCGATTTAGGCGGACTCGGTATCGGATGTGGTGTTGACCTGTGATATGAAGCGGGCGGTGGCTTAAGGGAGCGACCGCCCGAAGTGTGTACGGGCCGTGATCGACCCATCCAAAAGGTGCCCCGATGATAGTGGTTGTGTGTGTTTCGATCAATGAAATTGTGGAGAAGGAGCGGGATTTTTCTTGGCCCCGACCCGACCGTTGCCCCCAATGCGGAGGCCCACGGCTCTGGTTTCACGGCTTTGTATCGGCCTTCTTCGATGGATTCACCGTGGCGGTTTGGCTGAGGCGGGTTCGATGTCCGGACTGCAGAGCGGTTCACAGGATGCGACCGGCCGGTTACTTCAAGCGATTTCAAGCATCGGTTGTCGTTATACGTGCCTGTATTGTACGGCGTCTGACTACGGGCCGGTGGCTTTCCGGCTTATCGCGTCAAAGGCAGGGGCATTGGCTCAGGTCGCTCCAGAAGAAAGCTCTGGCTTTTCTGGGCCTGACGGGGCTGTTGTATCGTCTCGAAGAAGCGTTTGACCGTCTGATTTGCAAGGGGGAGATTCCCGTAAGCCGTTCATTCAAAGCGAAGTTGCCGGCGGGTGAGACGTACCCTACCCAAGAGTGTCGTTGTGACGATTGCACGGCTGAGATAGGAGGTCCGCCATCTTACAAACAGGAGGGACCTCCATGGACCAAGAAAACAGACAAAGGGTTGCGGTCTTCAGATTCCAGGTCATTGGCGACCTGGTGGGGAACGCAGAACTGTCGCCGGGAGAGCAAGAGCGACTCATCCGAGAGAAGTGCGAGCGCAAATGGCACATCCCGTTCTCCTCCAAAACGAGGCTCACCCGCAGCACCATCCTCAGGTGGGTGAAGCTCTACAAGGAATCCGGCGGTCAACTGGACGCTCTGGTGAATCAACCGCGCTCCGACCGGGGGTGCAGCCGAGTAATCGACCGGGAGACCGGTTTGGCCTTGATACGGGTCAGGCAGGAGTTTCCCAAAGCCACCGTTGCTCGGCTTATTAAGACCATGGAGAGCCGAAAGATCGTCTCACCGGGCTCCTCGTTGGCTCCAGCCACCGTGTGGCGCTTCCTGAAACAACACGGAATGCTCAAGCCGGATGCTCCGGTACCCGAAGACCGACGCAAGTTCGAGGCGGAGTTGCCCAACGATTTGTGGCAATCCGACTGCATGCACGGACCCGCAGTAGAACACGAAGGCAAACGTCGCAAGACCTACCTCCTTGCCTTCATCGACGATCACTCAAGGCTTATTCCCTATGCCGAATTCTTCTTGTCCGAATCGCTGAACTGCTATCTAAAGGCTTTTGAGGGTGCCGTCGCCACAAGAGGACTGCCCCGGAAACTGTACACGGACAACGGTGCGGCATTCCGGTCCCATCACCTGGAATACATCACTGCGGGTCTGGGTATTGCTCTGGTCCATGCCAGACCGTACAAGCCCCAAGGCAAGGGGAAGATCGAGAGGTTCTTTCGCACGGTGAGAGGCGATTTTCTCACCGGATTCAAAGGCGACACCCTTGACGATCTCAACCTGGCACTTCACATCTGGCTGGGCGACATCTACCACCAGAGGATTCACTCATCCACCGGTCAAAGTCCCTTTGAACGGTTTACCGCACATATGGAGTGCATCAGACAAGCTCCAAGAAACCTCAAGGACTATTTCCGAAAGACTGCCCGGAGGAAGGTGGCAAGAGATAGGACAATCAGCTTGGGCGGCAGAATCTTCGAGGCTCCGGTGGCCCTGGTCGGCAAACAGGTCTCCCTGATGTATCACGATGAAGACCCGCTCCAGGTGGAGATCTTCCTCAACGGGCAGACATACGGGGTGCTCAGTCCTCTGGACATCCACGTCAACTGTCGGGTCAAGCGGGACAAGAACAACAACCCGCAACTCATCTCAACCGATCAAGGGCGGAGCTACAAAGGGGGCAGCCTCTGGGGAAGGAGCAGAGACGATGACCGCTAATTATCGCACCTTCTTCGGGATGACCCGCGAGGCTTTCCCTCAAGACCCGGCTCTCAAAGACATCCTGGAGACGGACGACATCCGTCAGGTGAAAGAGCGTCTTGATTACGTCTTGGCCATTGGAGCCATAGGCTTGGTCACCGGCGAGGTTGGAAGCGGAAAATCCACCGCAATCAGATACGTTCTTTCAAGGCTTCATCCGTCAGAGTATCAGGTCATCTCCATCACGGCCTGCTCAGGCTCCATCTTGGAATTCTATCGCCTGTTTCTGGCCGAACTCAACATCGACAAACACAGCTCGTCCAGAGCCGTCATGATCCGGCTGCTCCAGAGGGAGATCAAAGAGCTCGTCCTGGCCAAGAAACGCAAAGTCCTGCTCGTAGTCGACGAGGCGTCCATGCTCAGGCTCGAAGTATTCGCCGAACTCCACACCATTACCCAGTTCGACCATGATTCACGTCCTTGGCTCCCCATCATGTTTGTAGGCAGGACCGACCTTGCGGAAAAACTCTACTATCCCGCATCCAGGCCGCTTGCCTCCAGAGTCGTGGCAAGGGCCCATCTTGAACCCGTCGACCGCAACGGTATGGAATGTTATCTGACACACCATCTCGCCTTGACCGGCATCAAAAACCCAATCTTTGACGATGCGGCCGTCACCGCCATACATCAAGGCTCCGGCGGATTCTTCCGAAAGGCAAATCACCTCGCCAGAGGATCTCTCGTTGCCGCCGCATCCGAGAAATCACCCAACATCACATCCGAGCACGTCAGACTGGCCTCAACAGAAATCTTCTGAACCTTCAACGACCGGGAGGGATCGGCAACCGCTTCCTCCCGGTCCACCCAATATGAACAACTCGTCACGCCGTCCCAAATATTCAGATACAGGAAGTCAATCTAGTGTGAAAAACAACAGTGTCAGCATGTTCTCTGTCCCAACCGTTCCTGTCTCCGGTAGGTATCCGTGAACGTGGTAGATTGGAATACCACTTATCTCTTGGGGAAGCTCCCTCAAGTATATCGAATGGTATGGCTCTCTTTTCTTCGTGTTTCCGTGGGTAGTGAGAGTCCATTCGAGCAAATCATCATAGTTTAGCGTTATCACGCTATCCAAACCGGGGGATATATTGGATCTAGAGCCTCTGCGTGGGCCCTGGTGGGTATCGGGTTTGGATGGCCACAGATCGGCCAGCTCACGGAGAAAGGCATTCCTTGGATATTCTTGCTCATTCTTCGCGACCGAATCGTAGATCACTTCACGTACATCCGCCACGAACTTTGCAGGGCACTGTTTGTAGCGCGCCCGTAAATGGCGTGCAGACACTAGAGGGTGCTTCTTTGCAAGGAATCCTGATAGCAATCGCAGAACAAGGTTGTAAATCCATCCGTAGACTCTCGTCTGATGGCCGAAACTCCGAATGAGTACTTGCTGCAAAAGTCCATTCCAATCTGGGATCCCGTACGCCTTCGATGCACCTGCGCCTAAAACTACCACCAATTTTCTTTTCATGTATTCATCGTGGAGATGCTTGATTTTTTCACCGCGTGAGGGTTTTCCTTGAAGTCCACGGTTGAACCCATCGCCTATTATTCGCAGCTCAGCATGAGCTCGCTCAAGCCCCCCCTCCATTTCTTTGTCCCGCGACAGTGCCTCTTGGAGTCCTGGATCTTCAAGCAATTGTGTCAACGGAGTGAGTCCACGAATTGTCATCACGAGCATGACGAGGTAATAGGTGACGAAGTGAACCGTGGCATTCCATTCATCACTCAATGGCTTGTATGTCCCATAATACAAAGAGAGTCGGCATAACTTCATGCTCTTGGTAGGATTCATCACGGGAATGACCATCCCCATACCGCCCTCCCCATATTTCGCGATAATCGCTTTCCTGTGTGGAAGTGCTCTTGGACCCGTCCATTCTGGGTCTTTGAGTTTGTCTTCAATATCATAACACCTGAAGAGACGCCTTGTATTATGACTAGTCTGCGCAGCGTAAGCCACCCCCGCCTTGTCCGGTTCTTCAGAAAAAAGCTCTTGATCGGCTTTACGCAGATCTTGTTTCTTGCTTGAGTCCAAGTCCTCGATCCTAGGTAGATTGAACACTCCTACCAGATCATAGAGCTTCCAATCGTCAGCGCTCGGGACGAAAAGGATCGCTGCTTCTGCCATGAAGATGTGTGCCATTTCTCGACAAATCTTATCGTACTTTTCAGATGCGGTTCGAGCCGGGTTTAGGACAAAATTGCTTAACCCGAAAAGCCGGGTGAGAATGTCACGCTGATAGAGAAACGGGCCGACGATGTCCGCAATATGCTGTGCGAGGAGAAAAGTGTCGAACCGAAACTGATGAGGGCAGAAGCCGTCGATTTCCAGCACACCGTAAAAGAGACCTCGGACTATGAGGGGCATAGCCATCGCACTATTCCGTACGTACTTGCCGATTCTTGACGTCCGGTCCTCGGGCCATTTATGTTTCGTCTTGAGATGTTCCAATACCTCGGCAAAGAGTTCGTCTGAGGGATTGAGTACTTCTTCTCCGCTGGGGTCGCATTTCTCGGGGGCGACGTTCCAAGAGCGGCAGAAGCGGGCATTTCCCTTGCGCACCGCCCGGTAGGAGATGCTCTTAACAGGGTTCTCGGATGCCCTTATCATCAGCTCCTTTTCAAGCTCTCTCCACACGGTTTCTTGCTCTGATCCGTATTTTTGTTGAAAGCGGACATGTTCTGCGATCAGAGATCCTTCGTAGTGGTTGTATACAAATATGGTTACGATATCGGCCATGGTCAGTTGCAAGATCCGCTTAGTGAGGAGATCCAACAGATCGTGATTCGACGTTGCCTCATCCTCCGACACGACGTCAAATTTCTCGTTCAGCCATCTCGAGAGCAGTGTCAGGCGATAGGTGCTGTACCCGTGGTACTGATTAGAAAAGGCCAGACCAGTCTCATCGCGTAGCCACGTGACCGTGTCCTGAACATCTTTAGCAGTGCCTTCGTGTCCTGGATTCAGCGAGACGACAACTCGTGGGACTTCGTCCGCCGTGGGCTTACGCAAAGCCAACTCCCACTCATCGGTTCTCCTCGTTGCAGTGAGTCTGAGTTCATGCCCTCGCCTGTGGTCGACCTCGAATGAGACCTCCTTCAAATGGGCAAATTCAGCACGGGGATTGTCTTTTGCCGCAAGCTCTTGGTGGAGCAGGTACACCAAGCGTGCCAAGGAACTGTAAGCTGAGTTCCTGATGATAAAATCTTCCGGAAGCGCTTCGCATTCAATACGAAAGATCGCATCGAGGGTCTGCCCCAGGACAAAAGCCTTTTTACACAAGCAGTTCTGCCTGATCCATCCGCGCGCACCACCCTCAAGTCGCATGTCCTCCCCTCGTAACGCGTTCACGTTGCCGGAGTCGGGGATGTGCTTCTGAATCCTTTCGACAAAGCTAAGGACTAATTTCTCGAATTCGCTTTGGCGATCTCCGTCATGGTTTTCGCTTCCGGGTGGTTTTGTGTCGGGAAACCTGGCATCAGTTGAGTCGTTACAGACAGTTCTCTCGTCAAGAGACTTTTCAGGAAGTAAGAACAGCGGGCCGACGACGAGGAATCTCCGGCTCCCTTCAGGTACACGGAGGGGATACGCGACGATCTTCATACCGTCGGTAACAAAGTCCTGCACGTACAGCTCTGGGTCTGAAGGGAGGGACTCTTGACACAGATCCCCACATCCATACGCACACAGTCGCGGATCTTGAAGCCATTTTCCGACGGCGTAGTTTTGCCATCCCCTCCATCGCTTTTCTCTGCGGAGATAGTCCTCGAGAGGGAGACGATTGCACGTGATCGTCAGCCAGCGGGTATTGTTGCGATCTGCGTAGTCCTCGACTAGAAGCGGTGGCATGGAATCCAAACCGGTGCCGTTGCTAAGTTCTCCCACCCAATTGGACTCCAAACCCTCTCTGCCGAAGGCGAGCTTCCTTTCCACCTTAGTATCCCAGTCCCATATGCGTAGTGGGACGTACGAGTGCAATGCAAGGCAATGCTGGATAATCTGTAATGGCCACCTATTTATGCCTGCACCAAGAATTCTCTCAATCAGCATCTTCATCTGTCGTCACCTCCTCGTGACCTTGTCGATCTGTCCGCGTTTTGTCGGAAAGGTCTTAAGTTCCCCCGTCCAACCAACCGTTATTTCAGGATCGGTCGCATGAATTCTATCCCGAGGCAAGATTAACTGGAGGAGACGAAGTTGGACCTCTTGATTTATCAGGTCGCAGACTTTCCGGACAGTATGCACCCGGCCAGCACCTCAAAACCCTATTCCTTCTCAGAGCGGCCCTCGTTTCCGGTGGCAACATTCTTAACCTTGCTCCCCTGTACTACTAATCTTCATTTTCTTGTAGTACCGCGAAGATTCTATCGGAAATCGGCTCCTGAATTTCGGTTTGTTTGCGCCCGGCGTCTGGGACCCGGGAGCAACGTCTGGATTGCCAGCGTAGTACCACGGTGCTTGCGAAACCCAAGCTCCTGCGTGACGCCGATGCCTGAAATCGCCGTTTGGTTGCGGTTCTAACCGCTCTGTGAACCTCTGGTGAAGTCTATTTAGAGGTATGCGCGAAGTTCCGGGTACACCATACGCAATTGCGTTCCTTTGTGGGCTTTGGCCACAGCTTGCATTGCGTAACATCCGTCCAGAAGCCGTCTCAACCTGGCATCTGACTCCCCTTCGCAGCTACGCGCATCTCCCCTTGCAACCGCTACGCTCTTGACCGCATGAGACTCGACGAGTCGAAAGTGGAAGAATCCAGACCACCTAGAATACCCCGCCCCTGTAATCACATTTCTCTTCCTTAGAAGGCTCTTTGAGCGCTCTCAAACGCCCACTTGATAAACTGCTTGACAGTCTGAAGGTGAAGTTGTGCCTGTGATATCGCTTGGTTAGGCTGGCAGTCCCAAAAGGTTTCGACCCCCTCTCTCCGCCGTGAGAGTGCGGTGTCCAAGGCCCGCAAACGATGAGACCACAGACCCAGTGTATATCGGGACGGTGCGCGCCTGTCAAGAAATTTCCGGGGATGCCACGGATGTAGAGAATGTGAAGCCGGAGAATTGAACCACAAGGACACCAGGACACGAAGAAACGGTATAAACCCAACCACGAACTCACCAGGACGCAAAGAAATCAAAGGTCAATTCGGTCGATATGACCGGGTCTTGTGCCATTCCCGCACCATGGCTCAAATGACTTGCATTTCCGGTGATGGATTGTCCGGCAGGCGATACCGCGGAATTCCGGGACCTGAGATACGTGATGTATCGCAATGCGCCCATTCGATTGCGGCCACCATCCGTAATCTCACTTCCCGCCTCCTGCGGTCAATGCTATACTCACGTCCCGCGACCGGAAAGAATCCCGAGGACTGCGATGACCGAAATCACTAAACCCCACGATCTGTTCTTCAAAGAGGTCTTTTCCCGGCCCGAGGTGGCAGAAACCTTTGTCTTGAACTTCCTGCCGCCGAATGTGACGGAACACGTAAAGCCCAAAACGTTTCGGCCGAGCAAAGAATCGTTCGTTGACGAGCGGCTGAAAGAGCACCATTCGGACCTGCTGTATCAGGTGGACTTCAAGGACGGAAAAAGCGACTGAAGGAGTATTTTGAGTTGGTCGACAAAATGCCCCAACAAACCGCGCTGAAATTTGTTGAAGCCGCGTTTCGGTATCTGGGCGCTGCGGCGGAACGAGTGAAGCCGGAGGAGGTGGGGGCAGCACTGAAAGAGGCACTCGGCGATAAAGGAGAGATCTATATGGAGAGCTTACTGGATAAATGGATGAACGAAGGTATCGAGAAAGGTCTTCAACAGGGCATGCAGCAGGGTCTGCAGCAGGGCCTGCAACAGGGCAGACATGTGGGAGAGGCATCGCTGACCATACGTCTGCTCACTCGGCGCTTTGGCGAGTTAGATGCAGCCACAGAGGAACGCATCCGCCAGTTGCCGTTGGAAGAGGTGGAGCGACTCGGAGAAGACCTTCTGGATTTCCCGGACAAGTCCGCGCTCAACGATTGGCTGGACAGATCTGCCCGTTAGGGGAAATCACAAGAGTAAGGACAAAGGCGGAAGGATGAAAGCGGAAGAGAAAGAAGCGGAAGGGCTTCACGCGGAGCCGCGGAGAACCAAGCGGACGATAGGCATTCCCCTGCAGCAGGCGGCGAAACGGCTGAGGCACCGGCAGCCTTGCTACTGCTACCCCCTATCCCCCCCCCCCCCCCCCTATAAATAATCCCGGTGCTGAAATCGTCCTCGAGCACGCGGTCAAAGGCCTGTCTGTGGTCCGTAGGATCGTAGTCGCGGGGTAGGGGATGAACCCATTGCTTCAAGTTGGACCACGTCTTGAACGTCTTGTCAAAGGTCACGCACGGGGAGTAGATGTGGAAGATCGCAAAGCCCGGATGCCTGGTGCCTTCAATGAGGGCTCGGGTGATGCCCTCGGGTCCCCCGCGAAAAGCCGGGCCACGAAAGAGGCGCCATATGTCAATGCGAGAAGTGTGGCATTCAATGGCTTATCGCTCGTGCCAAACGGGCTGGCCTTGCTCTTCATGCCCACCGGGCTGCTCGGAGAGGGCTGGCCCTTTGTCAGCCCGTATATGGAGTTGTCGAACAGGAGATAATTGACGTTCACGTCCCGTCTGGCCACGTGGGGCAAGTGTCCGCCCCCTATCGCCAGGCCGTCACCGTCCCCTCCAACCACGTACACGGTCAGATCCGGATTGGCCATTTTCACTCCCGTAGCGACGGGCAGCGCCCTTCCATGGACCGTGTGCAGCCCGTAGGTTTTCGTGAAGAACGGGTAACGTCCCGCACAGCCTATTCCCGAGACCGTCATCACCTGATGGAGCGGCAAGCCCAACTCGCGGATACATGCGTTCAGCCCCTGGTGGATCCCGAAATAGCCGCATCCCGGACACCAGGTGGGCAACGCGGAGGATCTGACGTCGAACGTTTTCGCGCTCTTGATATCTGCAACTTTCTTGGCGAGATCTCTGCCCGGAGTCTTCATCACGCACCTGCCTTAACAAGCTCTTCAATCCTCGAGAGGATGGCCGACGGCGGAAACGGCATACCCGTGGCCAGGTTCAAGCGAACCACGTCGTTCCCTCTCAAGTGACTAATGAGATTGGCCAATTGTCCTGAATGGTTGAGTTCGGGGATGAGAATCCTGGAACACCGTGACATGAACTCACCGATGACATCCCCGTGATACGGAAAGATCGCGGTGATCTTGAGAGCACCCACCTTGAGCCCCCGCGATTGCGCAGTGTTCACCGCTTCCAGTATCGATCCAAAGGTTGAGCCCCAGCCGACGACACCCACGTCCAGTTTGCCTCCCGGAGAGAATTCTCTCGGCTCAGGTAGATCGGCAAGCGCGCCCTGTATTTTTCTGTGTCGCTTGTCGGACATTTTCATGTGGTTATCCGGTGAATAATCCGGCGTCCCTCGTTCCGTATGTTCCAGTCCCGTGGCTGAAAAGGTGAATCCTTCCATGCCTGGTACGGAGCGAGGAGAGATGCCCGTCTCCGTGTCGAGATACCGCCTGTATGAGCCCTTGGCGGAATCGTCCGGGAAGATGTTGCCGCCTGCAATGTCGTCCTCGGCAGCTTCGGGCATGGGCAGGTTTTCCACTCGATTATCGAGGAAGAAATCCGTGAGGACTACCACGGGGGTCTGGTACTTTTCGGCAAGCTGGAAGCTCTTCACCGTGAAGGCGTAACACTCGGCGACATTGGTCGGAGCAATGACGATGCGGCCCGAGTCACCGGGTCCGCCGAACACGGCTGCTTGTAGGTCCGATTGCTCGGTCTTCGTGGGCAGACCGGTCGATGGCCCGCCCCGCTGCGCGTTGAGAATCACCGCGGGTATCTCAGCCATGACGCCATGGGTTATGAGCTCGGTCATAAGGGCAAATCCCGGCCCCGAAGTAGCGGTCATGGATCGTGCACCAGCGAAACCGGCCCCCAGGACGGCACCGATAGAAGAGATCTCGTCCTCCATCTGGATGACCGCGCCCCCTCGCTCGGGAAGCATTTTTGCCAGGTACTCCATGATCGGCGTGGCCGGAGTGATGGGGTACCCGAAATAGAGTTTGAGACCTGCATCCAGGGCGCCTTTCCCTATGGCGAGGTTGCCCGACAGCATGACTCGTTCCCGGCCTTCGAATCGCTCAGGCTCAACGAACATGGTCTTGAGCCGTGCGGCGAAATGCTCCTTTGCATAATCGTATCCCGCGTCAAAGCTCTTCAGGTTTGCATCAAGGACCTTTTCTCCTTTGGGTTTGAATTTCTTGGTGATAACCCGGCGAAAGAAATCAGGCGGGACTCCGCAAACCGCGGCGAATCCTCCCAGTGCGGTAAGGTTTCGTCCCCTGTCCGTTCCCGCGGCTTCGACGGCGAGGTCGCTGAACGGCATCCCGAAGAGCATGGTTTCAGGATCCACTTCGGCAGCCAGAGATTTTTCTTCCGTGACATATGTCGGCGGGTTGTTGTCGAAAAAAAGTGCGGAATCCTTGGCAAGAACCGGCACCCTCGAGATGGACTGCTGGTCGTTGAGCGAGATGAGCACGTGGGTCTCATCTTCCATTGCGAGGATCTCTTCATCGCCGATGCGTGAGCGTGTCACGCAGCGTCCGAAGCCCCGAATCTCCGCGGGGTACGAGTCAAAGCCGAGGACGGAAAAGCCTCCGGCCGACATGGCCTCGTTAATCAATCCACCCGCGGCTATGGTGCCGTCACCGGCCATGCCGCAAACTTCCACAGTGACATCAACTCCAGGCATGTCAGAACTCCGTCCACCAGCTCGTGTTTACATTGATTCCATCTATTTTGAGAATGCTTTCTCGTTCCACGTTCACCGGTACCATGTCTCCCAGGAGATTCAATGCCGCGGTCTTGCCGAGTTCCACGGCATTTGCATAACCGATGGAGACCCAGTAGTCGTGAATCCCGGGATGGTACACCTGAGCGCAGTCCCCCGCGGCATAGACATTGTCGACACTCGTTTTCAGATACTCGTCCACGAGCACCCCTCGCTCGATGTCAAGGCCGCTGCGGGCGAGAAACTTCACGTTGGGTACCAGGCCGAAAAAAGCCCCCAGAATTCCCACGGTCATGGTTCTGCAATCCGTCCTGACCTCAACCGCGTGGTCGGAAACCTTGACCATGCGTCGGATCTTGCTGCACTCGGTGACCTCGATTCCTCGTTCGATAAGTCTTCGTGCAACTTCATCACGTAATTCCGAGCTGAACGGCACGGGCCAAAAAGAGCCTCCGTTGATCAGGAACGTAACCCGCTTGCCAAGATGAAGCAGAGCCCTAGTCAGACTCAACGACGTGAGATCGCCGCCGACGATGAGCACGTCGTCCACATGGGCAAGCCGATCGATCCAGTCTCGTGCGTCGGCCGGCGTTTTGAGGGTAAGCATCAGATCTTCGAAGACTTCGAGCGGCTCGGGGATGCGAGGTTTTGCCCCACAGGCAATAATTAGGCCGGTGAAGCGGATCATCTCGTTGTGTTCCAACACGAGTTCCCTGCTCTGAAAATCCACGTTGACGACACGTTGCCCGAGCCTGAGCTTGATATCACACTGTTTGTACGGTTCGGACCTGCCGATGAACAAGTCCTCCTCGGCAACCGTACCGGCAATATAATCCGGAAGAAGATCGGGCCTGTACTGGTGGTCGCATTCCTCACCAATCACGGTGATGCGCACATCCGAATCGTTTTCCCTCAGCGTAAACGCTGCAGCATTGGCCGCGGGACCGTTGCCGATAATGACACAGTGCTCTTGAGCCATCAGTCCCTCCCTGTTTGAAGCATGCGTTCCACCAGTTCCACTTTGGAAACGGAGATGCAGTCCGTCGGACATACTCTCAGGCACTCACCGCACCGGATGCACCGCGAATTGTCGATGACAACCGCGTTTACATCCTCCCAGCTGGTCGTCTCAACGAAGCCCGTGACCGCGCCGTTTTCGTCGGTCACGACCTCATTGACCAACTTGATGCAGTCTCGAGGCGCCACATCGATACAGTAGCGGCAGTAGATGCAGCGGCTGATGTCTATCTCATAGTGCAGGTAACAGAGGTAGCAGCGTTGGGACTCGATGTGACTCCGCTCAGGGGAAAAACCCTTCTCGACTTCGATGTTGCCCGTTTTGAAGCGGTCTTGTACGGGCAACACCGTGGGCATCTCGGATCTTGGTATATAATCCCATTCCCTTTGCCTGTCGGTTACTTGTGCCTCTTCGATTCTCACTGCCCATTCACGGAATTTCTTGCCGGTCAAATCCTCCGCTATCCTCTCGGCGGCTCTGCGGCCGCCTGCAATGGATTCGATTACCGTCGAGGGACCGGTCATGAAGTCACCGGTCACGTAGAGATTCGGCACTGAAGTGAGAAAGGTCATGGGATCGCCCTTGAGTACGCCTCTCCGGTCTTTTTCTCCAGGGGAGACGATCGGCTCCGCGCCCTGTCCGATGGCCGTGAGGACCGAATCGGCCGGGAGTATGAATTGACTGCCTTCAATGGGAACGATCTTGCGCTTCCCATTGGGCAGTCGATCGCCGAGACGGGTTCGGAGAAACTCCACGCCCTCTACGTTGTCCCGACCGACAACACGTCGGGATGCCATCAGCCCTTTGATTTGGACTCCTTCACGCTTGGCTTCCAGTATCTCGTCTTGGGTAACCCTAAGTTCTTCCTCCGTGGCCCTGATACAGATGGCCACATCATCGGCTCCCAGTCTCAAGGCCATTCGAGCACAGTCGAACGCGGTGAAGCCCGCGCCGATTACCAGGACGTTCTTGCCGATTTCCGGTGTGCCGCCGGTAGTAACGTCCATGACGAAGTCCAGGCCGGGGATGACTCCGGAAAGCGTATCTCCCGGGATCTCAAGTTCTTTCGCCACATAGCAACCGGCTGCCATCAATACCGCGTCATACCGGTTCAGAAGATCTTCCACGGATACGTCGCTGCCTACCCGGACGCCCGTCTCCATGGTGACGCCAAGCCTCACGATGCTTCCGATCTCTGCGTTCAGAATCTCTCGGGGAAGTCTGAACTCGGGGATGCCGTACCTGAGCATGCCGCCGGGCTCGTCGAACGCCTCGAGTAAGGTTACCTCGATGCCGATGGTGGTGAGGTCGTGAGCAGCGGCCAAACCGGCCGGGCCTGCCCCTACGATGCAAACTCGCTTGCCCTGAGGGGCGAAGAACTTCTCAAGGTAGATGTGACCCGCGGTTTTGAAGTCCGAAGCCGCGCGCTTAATGTGGCAGATGTTCACCGGTTTTCCCAACTCGGGTTCACCGTGCCGGCAGACCTCCTCACACGGGCGAGAACAGATACGGCCCAAGACCCCGGGGAGAACATTCACCATGCGGTTGAGCTCGTATGAAGTGCCGTATTCTCCCTCGTACAGGGCGCGTATGTACGCCGGAATATTGGTATACGCAGGGCATGCGCTCTGGCAGGGGACGTTGAGACTCATGTAGGCGAAGTCCGCCGGATCCGTTGAGTAGCTGACGTCCTTCACCACGACTCGCTCTTGTGTGCCGGTCTTTGACGGATGGTGATGAGTTTCGTTCATATGAGGTCCTCCGATAAGCGATCCCGGCTTCTTCCTGAAAATCCCCCCTGTCCCCCCTTTTTCTAAGGGGGGAACTTTAGCCCGGATCTCGGGTGGATTTTCATAGGCCGTAGTGACCGAGAGATCATTGCGGTTCGCCGAAGAGCCGGCGGGCATAGCCCGCCCGGCGGTCTGGTTCAGCATCCTTCTTGACGTCCCGAAGGGACACGCGATGTTAGCCGGGCCTTTCAAGGCCCGGAAGCATTGAACCGAGGATCGGTGACTTCGGGACGAAAATCCTGTTTGATTTCATGCGTCCTGTCCGGGGGATGAAGAAACTGTCTCAAGAGTCGGTACGTCATGCTAATCGTGGCACGATGAGGCGAGTCCGGACAAAAATCCCCCCTAACCCCTCTTTTTCTGAGGGGGGAACCGGCTCTTACCCCCCTTTGGCAAAGGGGGGCAGGGGGGATTTCCATTCGAATCCGCTCCATCACGGCACGATTCACTTCGCTCCGACAGTTTTGAGACACTCTCCCTGTGGGTGCCCGTCAACACCGAGGACTTTCATGATGTATTATGACCTGCAAACCCCAAACGCAGAAGCACGACACACATCAAAATCTCAGCCGGAGTCCGCGAATCTGCGGCCCCTTGGTCCCTTCGGCGATTCTCTCAACCACCAAGGGGTCTCCCGGCTTCAACTCATCCGAAAACACCTGAACCCCCTCGGTACCCGAGATCCCGGCCTTCACAATGACGGCCCTAAGCCGGTTCATGTTCCCGAGTTTCCAGACTTTCCGGAAACCCGGCTTCAGGGGAGGCAATTGCTTATCATCCTTTTGCGTTGAGACCTTCTTGGGGAAGAACCGAAAGGCCTGCTCCGGTACAATCATAGCACCTTTCACTTCGGTAATGAGTATCTGAACATTGGCCGTCATACCGGGCCTGAGGTCAAGATCGTCGTTGTTCACGTTCAAGACCACGTTGTAGGTAACGACATTCTGCTCGATTTTCGGCTCATTGCGGATCTGGGTCACCGATGCCTTGAACATCTTGTCGGGAAATGCCGGAACCGTAAATACGGCTTGTTGCCCGACCTTTACCCGACCAATATCGGCTTCGTCCACATTGGTGTTGACCTGCATTCGCTTGAGGTCTTCAGCAATCTTGAAGAGAACGGGGGTCTGAAAGCTTGCCGTGACGGTCTGGCCCACGTCCATGCTTCTGGCGACCACCACGCCGTCAACCGGTGCAACAATACGCGTGTACTGCAACTCCAGTTCGGCTTCCTTGAGCTTGGCCTCCATTTGCGCTACCTTGGCCTGCTCCAAAACCACCTGTGCCTCTGCCGCGTCGGCTTCCGTCTTGGCCTTATCGTACTCGCTGCGGCTGACGGAATCTTTTCGTATCAAACCTTCGCTGCGTCGCAACTCCCGGAATTTGTTGGCCAAGGTGACTTCGGCTTTGGCCTGAGACGCCTTGGCCGCGGAAAGGTCCGCACGAGCTTGCTCAGCCTTTGCACGGAACTTGTCCGGGTCTATGAGAGCAATGATCTGCCCATTCTTCACCTTGGATTCGAAATCCGCGTACAGTGCCTTGATCGTACCGGAAACCTGGCTCCCCACAAGGACTTCCACCCGTGGGCTCAACGTTCCCGTGCATGTGATCTCAGATCTGAGGGACCCCTGCCTGACGGGAACCGTAATGTACTGCTTCTCGGGTTCTTCTTTGCTTGACGCACCAAACTTCCAATAGAGCGTCCCTAGGACGGCTATGACCACCACGATTATGGCAAGCTTCTTCACTCGTCCTCACTGAGGCGGTTAGAACCGCAACCAAATGGCGATTGCAGGCACCGGCGTCACGCACGACCTTGGGTGTCGCAAGTACCATCGTAATACGCAGGGCATCCGGACGTTCCTCCTGGTTCCCAGGCGTCGGGTGTGACCAAGCTGAAATTCAGGAGCCAATCTCCGAAAAATCTTCGCCGTACGACAAGAAGACGAGGATTAGTAGTACAGAGAAAACGCCGTACATCAACCATTCAGACACTGCCTACGTTGTCATGATCTTACACAATATATGGGGATATTTCCACCTAAGTGCCTTGTGGCGTGATTACGGTCGCACAACCTGCGCGGGGGAGACGGAGGGCATCCGGCGTTCTGCGGGACCGCCCTTGAAAATGACGGGCACGGAGGCCCGTCCCACGAAACAGGTCTAAGGCTTCGGGACAGTTCTTCGTAGCCCGGTCCTGCGGAACGCGGGGTCCCACTGAAGACGGCACTACCCGTAGGGCGGGCTGTGCCCGCCGTCTTTGCCCGGCGTTCCGTGCCGGTAAGACCGGGCAGAGCCCGGTGAATAGGCATTCCCAGGCAGGAGCCTGGGAACGAGAGATGTCTGTCTTCAGGCTCGGCCCGGATTTGGTAGGGGCGACCGGCGGTCTCCCAGGGCGAATACCATTCGCTCCTACACAGTACCGGTATCTCCCCTTTATCCTCACCATTGGTGAAGCAGGCTCTTCACCTCATTTCAGCAATCCATGACCCGCCGGCATGACGAACCAATTTCGGGAATATGTTACCCCGAATAGTAACCGAGAAGGAAACAGGGTGCTACCCCACCAGATCCTTCCGCGTGATGGGAATCTTCCGGATCCGCTTGCCTGTTGCAGCGAACACTGCGTTGGCAACAGCCGGCGCAACGGGCGGAACACCCACTTCTCCGATACCGGTCGGCGGCGCGGTGCTCGGCACGATGTGGACCTGCACCACAGGCATTTCAGCAATTGTGAGCAGGGGGAAGTCATCGAAGTTGCTCTGCTCGGCCCGCCCGTCTTTTATGGTGATCTCACCCTTCAACGTCGCGGTGAGGCCGAACGCTACCCCGCTTGCTATCTGCGCCTCCACGTTCTTGGGATTGATTACCGTGCCGCAATCAACCGCGCAGACGACCCGATGGACTCGCACGGATCCGTTGTCGTCTACGGATACCTCTGCAACCATTGCCACGGCGGTGTGGTGAAAGTCGTGCAGGGCAACGCCTCGGTGGATGCCTCCGGGGAGCCTCTTCTCCCATCCGGCCTTTTTTGCGGCAAGTTCAAGCACCTTCCGATGCCGAGGAGATTTTCCGAGCAAGTCGCAGCGATATTGGACCGGGTCTTTGCCGGAGCGAACGGCAAGTTCGTCCACAAAAGACTCCACCACAAACGCGTTCCTCGAGTTGGCAACCGAGCGCCACGCGCCGACGGGAATCCCCGGGTCATCCTTGATGAACCGTACCCTGAAGTTGTCTATGGCGTAGGGAATGTCCGATGCTCCCCCTGCTGCGGCTTTGCCGCTCCTTGAACGCTTTACGATAGGCGCTGCCACACTCGCTGCGACGTTCTTCAACGGTCGGGGCAACCATCGCGGCATGACTGCGGGTGCCAAGGTGTCGATCATGGCATCCATGTATGACGGACAGACGATACTATGGTCGAATGCCGTGAGAGCCCCTTCTGCGTCCACTGCGGCCCTGACGAGTTGGTACGCAGCGGGGCGGAAGTGGTCGTTTCGTACGTCCTGTTCTCGTGTCCAGACTACCTTTACCGGCTTCTTGATCTCCTTGGAGATCTCCACGGCTTCAATAACGAAGTCCACGTCGCCCCGCCGTCCGAAGCCGCCGCCAAGAAACGTCGTGTGCACCCGGACCTGGTCCAAGTCCAATCCGGCCAACGCTGCCGCGATTTCCTGGACGCCGCCCTGGTTCTGAGTTGGGACCCAGACATCGCATCCATCCTCACGGACGTGGGCCGTGCAGTTCATTGGTTCGGGACAGGCATGGGCCTGGTACGGGAGTTCGTACACAGCTTCAACGACCTTGGCGGCGTTCTTGAATGCTGCATCCACGTTGCCGTCATCACGGATTTCTTCGCCCGATTCTTCGGCCATTTGCTTCCACCGGGCACTGATCTTCTCAGAACTCAGCCCCGCGAGCGGCCCTTTGTCCCACTCGATTCTGAGCGCGGCCGCGGTTTTTTGAGCTTGCCAAAACCTATCAGCCACCACCGCTACTCCCGAAGAAATCGAGAGGACGTGCCGTATGCCCGGCATGGACTTGGCCTTGGAGGAGTCGAGTGACTTCAACCGGCCTCCCAACGTGGGCGGATGAACAACCGCTGCCGTGAGCATGCCGTCCACTTTCACATCGATGCCGAATACCGCGGTTCCCAGTGTCTTCGCTCGACTATCCAGCCGACCCATGCGTTTGCCGATCATGTTGAAGTCTTTCGGCTTTTTGAGTCGAACGTCTTTCGGGATCGGCATGCCGGCGGCCGTGTCCACGAGTTGACCGTAGCGCAGCGAGCGTTTCGTAGGTTCGTGAACCACAGTTCCCTTCACAGCGCTGCACTCTCTCGGGTGAACCCGCCACGTTGCCGCGGCCGCGGCAACCAGCAACTCCCGAGTGCTCGCGCCGGCTTTCCTGAGAGTGTCCCAACACGTGTTCACGCTGGTGCTTCCGCCTGTCGCTTGCACCCCGAATTTGGGATTGGCGTACACGGGATCCATGGATGCGTGCTCGGTCCGTATCTTCTCCCAATCTGCTTCCAATTCTTCGGCCACGATCATGGCCAAGCCACTGTGGATTCCCTGACCCATTTCCGAATGATTGACAATGACCGTTACGGAATCGTCCCGGCCGATCCTGATCCACGCGTTGGGTGCGATCTCCTGTGCGTTGCTTCCGGATGTTGGTTGCGGCCCTCTCGCGGGGGCCGCAACGGCCTGAAGCGAACAGCCCACCAGGAGGCCGACTCCGGCCAGGCAACTCACCTGTAGGAACTGTCTTCTTTCCATCTCGGATCGTGCGTGCGTCATTTTGATGATCTCCCCGATGCCCGGTGAATGGCTTGCCGGATTCCCTGGTATGTCCCGCAGCGGCACAATACCCCCGTCATGGCTTCATCAATGTCTGAATCGGAGGGGTGCGGGTTGTTTGCCAACAACTCGGTGGCGGTCATAAGCTGACCGGGTTGACAGTACCCGCACTGAGGAACATCTCCCTCGATCCATGCATCGCGAAGGGCTTCGGCAATGGGACCGTCGAGCCCTTCGATGGTGGTGATCTCCTTTCCCGTTACCTCGCTCACGGGGGTTACACAGGATCTGACGGCTTCGCCGTCAACGTGGACCACGCAGGCCCCGCACTCGCCGATGCCGCACGAGTATTTGGTGCCGAGCAACCCGAGATCCTCCCTGAGTACCCACAGCAGCGGAGTCTCCGGGTCCAAGTCGAGACGGTGCGTCGTATTGTTTACTCGCAGTTCAATCATGTTCAATCCTCCTTGGAACTTATGCCCCTGCCACTTTTGTCGGACGGGGATACAATGCGATCAGGACTATCGTGTTAACGATCAACAGGGTCATGTTCGCGTACTCACGCTCGGGAAAGCCTTTCGTCTGGATGAGGAAAAGGTACGTTGCGGCCATGGCGACGCTGAAGACGATGAGTACGGTCATCATCGCTCGGTTACGAACTGGGTCGAGCGCTGCGAAAAAGATGTTCAAGACCGCGATGAGCCCCGTGGTTCCGATGATGGTAACCAGAGACGGGTCAAAGCTTTCGAAAGCGAGGAGCCAATGGTACCATTCGGGGTAGAACCAGTGAGAAAGGGACCGCCAGAAGAGGGTAAAGGTTCCGAGCAGCCCGAGATAGACTCTGAGCATAAGGAGTTTGTTGGTTGGTGTATGACGCATGGCAAGGATCTCCTTTAAACTCAAGACTAAATGTCCAGAACGGACTATTAGTCCATGCAAGGCAAAAAAATATCCCGCTTACCTCGCCTTGAGTCCCTCCAGGTATGTTTCGGTACACAAGAGGCAGTACCTGCGCATCGTTTCTTCCTCTGCTTCTTCTTCCTTTTTGATGAAGCTCATGATGATTCCCACCAGTGATGTCCAGCAGATGTAGAGCGTAGCCTCAATGTCGACCTCCCGCAGATACCCGGAATCGATTCCACGCCTGAACAAGGCTATGATCGGCAGGGCGGCACGGGCCAACTCGGCCTCCTTCAGTGTAAGCACATGCGGCGGAATCTTTGAATGGGCCACAGTACTGGTACTGAAGTGGAACAGAGCATTGAAATAGTTGCGGTGGTACCGGTAAAAATCGAACATTATTTCGCCGGACTTGAGGAACTCCCGGTCGAAATCCGCGCCGGTCGGATCAATGGATTGAAACATATCGGCAAGGATCCTCATGGCTTCCACATAGATGTACGAGTAGATCTCTTCCTTGCCGGCAAAGAGAGCGTACACCGAACTGCGGCCATATTCCACCGCGTCGCATATATCCTGGACAGACACGTTGTCGTACCCTTTCTCGAAGAAAAGATCTCGGCTCTTCTCAAGAATCAGTCGCCGTCTGTCTTCCAACTCCCGCTGTCTTCGTTCTTTGGTACCCATTCCCGTTCCGGCGGCTCCGGTTCGGATAACTCCGATGAGCCATACGCTTATACCACTGTGGACTGGTAGTCCAAAATATAATCGCAATCTGGAAGCCTGTCAAGAGAAATGGTGCGGTGATTACGCGAATTGCCTGAGTTGCCGTGCCCAAGTGCTTTATGGCGTAAACCCCCATGATCGGGGCGACCACAACTGAAGATGAAAATACCCTTTTGGAAAAGACCATGGCATCCTCGCAAGTAAAAACCAAGAAATCGAAGAGGAGGTTGCCATGGCCAAGAAAGAAGATACCAGAGTATTGCAGGTTTTGCACCCGGTTTGCTGCGGTTTGGACGTTCACAAAGAGAAGATCACCTGCTGTTTGATCATAGGGACAGGTACCGACGAGAGCGTTGAGCACCGCGAATTCGGCGCCTTTACCCACAATTTGAGGGCTCTCAAAGAATGGTTGCTCGACAACGAATGCCCGATCGTGGCCATGGAGAGTACTGGCGTCTACTGGCGTCCCGTCTTCAATGTTCTCGAAGACTCGGTCCAGGTGATCCTTGTCAATGCACGCCACACCAAGCATGTGCCCGGTCGCAAAACGGACATATCCGACAGTAAATGGCTCGCCGGGCTTTTGAGACATGGGCTGCTAAGGGGAAGCTTCATTCCTCGCAAGGAGGTTCGCCAATGGCGAGACTGGTGCCGGCAACGAAAGGTCTTGGTCCGTTCGTTGGGTGACTTCAAGCGACGCGTTCACAGGATGCTCGAGATGGCAAACATTAAGGTCGATTCCGTCCTCTCCGACCTTTTCGGTGCAACTGGTCGGAATCTCATCCAACTGCTTTTTCGCGAAGAACCCATCACGTTGAACGACGTCCGGCAGTGTTTGAGAGGTGCCCTGGCGGGGAAAAAGCAACAGAAGCAGAAGACCCAGGAACTCTACGAAGCAATTGAAGGGTACTTTGGCCCCCATGAACGCGAGGTTTTGAAACCCTTCCTCAGAGTCATTGATCTTCATGAGAAGGAGATTGCCCTCATCCAGGAGCGCCTCAGCATCATTCTTGCTCCGTACAATGATCTGCTCGAACGCTTGGACGCTGTCCCGGGAATCGACGTCGTCGCGGCAGCCGCCATCGTCGCCGAGGTAGGCACCGATCTCAAGACCTTCCCAACCGTGCAAGCGTTCACCTCTTGGTGCGGGGTTTGTCCGGGAAACCACGAAAGCGCGGGCAAGAGAATGAGCGGAAAAAGCCCTGTACACAAGAAGATATTCAAGACCCTCCTCATCGAAGTGGCCTGGGCCGCCATCAAGAAGAAAGATTCCTATTACCGAGACAAGTACTTTCGCCTCAAGGCACGTCTGGGACCAAAGAAAGCAATTGTCGCGATTGCCCACCGAATCGCCAAGGCCCTGTTTCACATCATCAAGCATGGAGCAACCTATAAGGAACTCGGCAAGGATTACCTCTCTCTGCTCCACGCCGAGAGGAGATACATCTACCTCAGCCGAGAAGCCAAGGTGATCGGATACGAGCTGGTACCCATAGGCCCTGTGCCCCCGTTGTTCAGTGAAGATTAACACGGCCCCTACCGGGCCACCATCAACCAAAGGCCGATCCGTAAATGAAGCCTCCGAGTGCGCCGTAAACATGGTCAAACGTCAGCGAGCACAACAGACTGTAGGCCCCCGTGGGACCACGTAGACAAATATTCTACCTCTCCGCTGACCTCCCCAAACTCCGGGAGTCTCATAGAACGATGAACAAGCCCGACCTTCAGAAGAAATCGCGTGATCCGCCGCGCGTTCGAAATCCCGACCGTATGACATCCGTTGTACCCGGACGGGAGTATTTTCAGAGAAATACGGTTGCACAAGCTGAGCCGTCTTCCCGGCGTAGGCCGGGAACCAGTCTTTTGTTCCCGGACCCCGGCGTGCGCCGGGGAGAAGGCGGGACGCCCGTCCCACGAAGATGGACCAGCCTTTCCGTAATCCTTTGTAGCCCGGGCCTCCGTGCCCGGATATTCTTCTTGCCGGCACCCAACGTGCCGGCGAGACGAAAATACGCGACCGAACTTATGAAATGCCGCACTTAGTGAACCGCGGTTCGGTCCGGATTGGATTAATCCTCAATTCTATAGTCTTTCAGGTTGACGTCCTTGAAGGTCACCCGTTCAAATTGCTTATCCTTAGGGAACGGCGCGGTGGCGTCCATTCCAATCTTGGTCACCGTGCCGCCTTTCCCGTCCGGGTTGATCTTGACCATGGGGTTCAAGATGTGTCCCCACTGTTTCGGCATAACCAGTAGGTCCGTGTCGGGATTGAATCGAGTGGTCAGGGCCCAGTTGACGTCGATGGAGTCGTACAGGTTTACGTCGGAATCAACGGCCACCACTCGTTGCAGAGGCTTGAACGCCTTAAAGGTCTCTTTGACGGCGTCCATACCCGTGTTCGGGCCGTCCTTCTCAACCTGGACAACTGCGCCGTAGAAGCCGCATCCGCCCGGCGTCAGGTAAACGGCCTTGAGTTGGGGAACCGTCTTCGTGACCGTTGCGAAGATCTTGGCCTCGGCGGTGAACCCGACCGCGTTCCAGACTTCCTGCCCTGAAAGCAGGCTGTGGAAGACAGGGGTCTTGCGGTGAGTTATTGCCTTGATCCGCATTACCCAACGCTTGTCCCGCTTGGCATAGTACCCGGTGACCTCGGCAAAGGGGCCTTCTTCCTCCCTGGCATTGGGAAGGATCTCCGCCTCGATCACGAACTGCGCGTCCGCGTATGCGGGAACATCCACGGTCCGGGCCTTAATGAATTTGATGGGACGACCGATGATGTGATTGGCGATCTTGTATTTGCCGTCTCCTTGACGAGGAACGGCGGAAGTTAACCAGGGGGCGAGGCCTATGCCGTTATTTATCGTCACTTCCAGAGGCTTGTTCTTCTTCTCCATCACTTCCAGGTACTTGCCCAGATGCCTACCCGGATCTATCAGAAACGTGGCGCGATCCTTGCCGGTAACCATTATCCGGTGAATGGAGATATTCGGAACCCCGGTCTCAGGATTCTTGGCGATCACGACTGAACAGTCGAGGTATGGTCCTCCATCCTTGAGAGCGTGAATCGGAATGGGGAGCTTGTAAAGGTCCACTTCCTTTTCAACCACTTCATTGGCCGGCCCTTTTTCCACAATAGGAGAATCCATGGCCTCCTTATTCTTCTTCCACGCACCTAAGGCCCTGCCGATCTTGAAGGGGACCTGCTCCTTGGGAACGCCGAAGAGGTCGCCCACTATCCCGCGATTCCAGAGCAAGCCTATGAAGAGCGGGTATTTATTTCCCTTTACCCGCTCAAAGAGCACGCACTTCTTGCCTTCAAACTTCTTGGCAATCCCGGCCAGTTCAAACTTGGGGTCGACTTCCGACTTGATCCGGACCAGTTTTCCCGTCTTTTCCAAGTAGTCGATACACGCGCTGATGTCCACCAAGCGGTCGGCCGCATCCTCGGACGTGCCCTTTTGCGCTGATTGTGCGGTCGCCATGTCACACATGCCGAGAGCAACAAAGCTCAGCGCAGCCATCAACAGAATCACCGGTACCCCGTTCGTTCTCTTCACGGCATTATCCTACCCTTCTTCCAGTTCAAACCGGAGACGAATCTGCGGCCGGATTTCCGAGAGACCTTGAATCCATTCGCCGCATGGAAAAAGCACTCTTCCCGCTCGCTTCTCATGGGGTCGTTCCCGCGAGGAAAACGTCGCCGAAGACAACGGGAAATGTGCAGAGCAATGGATGACAACCCTTTCACGCGCCTCATAGTAGAACGACGGAATCCCCGGTGTCAACGAATACGGAAACTTGGAATTCACCTGAGCCCTTTCTCCGACTGTGGTGCGTGATCCCTCGAGCAGAGCACACGGGAAGTCGCTGATTATACGACCTCATGTTGAGGATTGCGTGCATATCGTCCGCGCTGAGTGAACCGTTGGGGGGGCGTAATGGTAAGAGAGATCTGCCGGATTTGGCATTCACCGACACGTTACCGTAGATTTCATAAGAAAACCACGCAGGCTTGCGGAGATTCAGACTGGTGTGCTACCATAAATAGGCATGGGCTTGGCGCGGCTCAACCCGCGTTAATGAACCGAGCTTTCGTCCGGGGGCTTATCGGTGTTCCCACGGCTTTGCCGAGGCTTACGCAACTCCGCACTCGTGCGGTAGGCCCGTCATTACCTTAAGGAGGTAGGAATTCCATGATCAAGATCTTTCGTTGCAGCATTTGCTTCTGCCTTGTGACGGCAATATTTCTGGTTACGGCTGCTCACGTACCGGCCGATTCTTCGCTAAAGGGCGACGTCATCATCTTTCACGCCGGCAGCCTGACCGTTCCTCTGGCCAAGATGGAAAAGGAATTCGAGGCGAAATATCCCGAGGTAGACATCAAAAGAGAAGCCGGAGGCAGCACAAAGATGGCCCGGATGATTTCCGAACTCGGAAAGCCCGCGGACATCATGGCTTCCGCGGATTACATGGTCATCGACAAGGGTCTGATCCCCAAATTTGCGTCGTGGAACATACGGTTTGCCACCAATCAGTTGGTCCTCTGCTATACGGATAAGAGCAAGTTTGCGGACAAGATCAACGACAAGAACTGGTACGAAATACTTGGCAAGAAAGGTGTCCAATGGGGACATTCAGACCCGAATCTCGACCCCTGCGGATACCGCAGCCTCATGGTGCTGAAACTTGCCGAGATCTTTTACAATAAGCCCGGCCTTTACAAGAAACTGGAGGCAAACCGGCCCAAAGAAAACGTGAGACCGAAATCCGTTGAACTCGTCTCGTTGCTCCAGACCGGTCACCTCGACTATGCGTGGGAATACCTGTCCGTAGCCGTGCAACATAAGTTGAAGTATTTGAAATTACCGGACAAGATTAATCTCGGGAACTACAAGGACGATGCTTTTTATAAGCAGGCAACCGTGAAAGTTGCGGGGAAAAAGCCCGGCACAACCATAACCCGCGTCGGAAAATCCTGCACGTACGGCGTGACGCTTATCAAAGACGCTCCGAACAAGGTTGCGGCCATCGCATTCCTGCAGTACATGCTCGGCCCGGATCATGGCCTGAAGATCTTGAAGGAGATGGGTCAACCGCCGTTCGTTCCCGCTCGGGTTCCGTCGGAGGAGATGAAAAAGAAACTCCCGGCTCAATTGCAGGGATTTGTCGAGGTCAAGCAGTGAGAACCGAACCTGCGGGCACGGCTCACCCAATGCCATGATCCGTTCCATCACACCATTTTATGCACTGGCATTCTCCAGCAGCCTGGTGATCGCCGCGTTCATCGTGATCCCGCTGCTGGAGATGATTTCCCAGCCCAGCCTGGGGAGTTTGCTTGAAACCGCGCGCGATAAGGACGTGCTGAGATCCATTTGGCTCAGCGTCTATTGCGCGGGTATGGCCGCATTTATTGCTTTGATCCTGGGAACGCCTCTGGCGTATCTTCTGGCCAGGCGTTCCTTCATTGGAAAGAAGTTCGTTGAAAGTCTCATCGACCTTCCCATCATGATCCCCCATCCCGTCATCGGAATCGCCATCCTCAGCCTGGCCGGAAAGGGCCATTGGCTGGGCGATTTGGCCAACATGCTCGGCATACGCATCATGGGGTCGGTTACGGGTATCATTGTGGTGCTTACCTATGTGGGGCTTCCATTCTACGTCAACACGGTCAAGGCCGGCTTCGAGGCCATACCGGCACGAATGGAGCATGTTTCCCGGAGCTTGGGCGCGTCCCTGGGGCAAACCTTTGTGCGCCTCACCGGGCCGCTTGCCTGGCGTTCCATGGTCGTAGGGATGATCATGTGCGCGGCTCGTGCCATCAGCGAATTCGGCGCGGTGATCATCGTAGCGTATCACCCCATGACGGCTCCGGTGATGATTTACGAACGATTCACGGCTTATGGACTGGCTTATTCACAGCCGGTCGCAGTCTGGCTCATACTGGTCTGTCTGGTTCTGTTTCTCCTCCTCAGAATCATGTCCAGACCGATTAAAGAATAGGATCCGATACCGTTCAAACGAAACGGCCTTATGCCTCGGATTATAACGATGACACAATGATAGAACTAAGCAACCTGAACATCGAGTTTGCCGACTTCGCGGTGCGCGATATCAATCTGCGTGTGGCCGAGGGAGAATTCTTTGCCCTGCTTGGACCGACAGGCGCAGGCAAGACCCTCGTCCTGGAGGCCATAGCCGGTGTCGCCTCCGTGACACGCGGAAGGATCACCGTCCGAGGCAAAGACGTAACCGGCCTGCCTCCGGAAGACAGAGGAATCGGAATCGTATACCAGGATTTGGGGCTTTTTCCCCACCTGAATGCATTGGACAACATTCGGTACGGACTCCGGTATCATCGGGACGCAGATTCCCGTGCAAGTCAATCGGAACGTGTTGACCGCCTGGTCGAGCTGCTTGGTCTGAATCATCTTCTGAAAAGATCGGTGCACAATCTCAGCGGCGGCGAAAAACAGCGGATCGCTCTGGCCCGATGCCTGGCCGTCAACCCCTCACTGGTGTTGCTCGACGAGCCTCTGTCGTCACTCGATGTGAACAAGCGAGACGAAGTGTTAATGCTTCTCAAGGACTTGCACGAAAACCTGCAAACCACCTTTCTCATGGTAACCCACGAATTCTCCCACGTCATGTTTCTTGCCCAGAGGGCGGCCATACTGAACGCGGGGCGATTGGAGCAGGTGGGGGAGGTGCAAGACATTTTCCGTAAGCCGCGAACACGTTTCGTTGCCGAATTCGTAGGTATGAAGAATCTGTGGCCTGCAACGTTTGAACGGGGCACGGCACAGGTCAACGACTTGTCGATTCACCTTGGTGAACGGGATACCGTGGGCCGGCAATTCGTATGTATTCGACCCGAGCACATTCGTGTGACGCGGGATCGGCCCGCCGCAGTGAACGGTAATGTCATTCCCGCCACGATAACGAGTGCCTGGAACGTGGGCCCATACTGCGAAGTGACCGCGCAATCCGACGGTATCGAATTCCGGGCGTTTCTCACCGAGAGCGTTTTGCCCGACATCGGCCTGAAAAGGGGTATGGACGCGTTCGTAGCATTCGATCCCGATGCCGTCCATTGCCTCTAGGAATCGGTTCATAATAGGCTTTTCATTGTCTCGATGAGCCAAATCCGCCGGCCCCTTTCCCATTCCCGTCGGGAGAGGGGTTCCACATTGTCTGCAATTGAACGCTACTGGTTTGTCAGTTTGATTAATCATTCCGGATGATCGTGATTGACGGAAGGCACTATGGAGAGATATGCTAAAAAATTTATGAAACCGGGTTGTTATCGCCTTACCACGTGATTCGGGCAAACTATTGGGGAGTATACGATGAAAACGGTTAATCGGCTGATTGCAGCAGGACTGATCGCGGTAATCGCCGGCGCAGTCCAAGCAGGGCCGGGGCCGGAAGTGACCCCTCAGCGGGTCGCGGAAGCGCTGCCCAAACTGAGCAAACTCGCCCGACAAACGTTAAGGAGAACCGGCGTGCCGGGTATGGCAATTGTCGTCGTTTATAAGGACCAGGTGGTCTATCTCAAGGGGTTCGGGGTTCGGAAAGCAGGCACGGAAGATCCCGTCGACGCTGATACGGTATTCCAAGTCGCTTCGCTGTCTTCCGGATATCGCCAAACAGTTATCCCCCCACCGTAGCCGTTGCGAATGCCAAATCATCAACCAAGGCCGGTGTGGGGTATTAGGAATGCCGCCGATAAGAAAAGCCGCCAGGCACTGTTGGAGCGGGCGGCTTCTCCGACAACCAGGGAACAGCGACTATTTGTAGTATCCTGCTCCAATGTACACGTTCTCTCCCGGGATTCTCATAATGTAGCTTCTTTTGGCGGAGGGGTCCTTTGCTCCGGGTTTGGGCCACATATATTCAACCCATCCCGCCCCCTTGCCTTTGGCCGTTTTGAGAAACTCGGCGAAAAGGAGCTTGCCTTTGGGGTCCTTGACCTTTGACACGTCCTTCCCCACAAGGCTCTGTTTCATCGGATGCGCGAGGACCTTGTTGTTCATGTCCACGGCAAAGATATACAGATCACCCTTGACGAACGGTCCCTTTGGATCGTTAATGGCCTTGATGGCTGCATCTTTACCCTTGGACTTGAACATGGCGGCGCCCTTTTCGACCACGGCTTTGCAGTCCCCCGGCTTGTCCGCGCACGCGAGGCTTACGCATACGACCAAGCCCGCCAGGACGGCGATCCCCAACACTGCGATCCTTCTCATGAACCCCTCCTTGAGAGAATGATGCCATGTTGTAAACTGCCGTGAGGGCACTGTCAAGAAGTATCACACCAACGACCCTTCAGTAACCTCCCGCAAGTCCTCACGAAAACCCGGTTCGTGTACGTCTATTTGGCTTTGGGGGGCAAAGGCTTGCAGTCGGCACAAGATTTGACGACCATCCCCTTCTTCATCTCGCATGTTTCCTTGGTGGAATCCACGCACTTTCCTTCCAGGCAGCATTTAAGGATACAACGACACATCCTCGATCACAACTATTTCTGAGTCACAGCAATAGGAATCGTCTCAGGATCTCATCAAGGCGTGCCACCGCAACATGTTAGGAGCCCAGGTCATTCGATTCTCTAAATAAGACGGAGAAAGTGCTGCCTCCGGAGTCCCTGCAGCCTTGCTCGTCTTTGACATGTTCGCACAGGGAAATGCTGCCCGGACAGCGATCTCGCTGAGTAGAAAGGTATCTGCATCTGGCGCTTTCGAATCGAATGTCAATGAATCCTTCGTCGGCATACATCTTCAGTTGCATCAACTCAAGCCCTTTGCCGCCTGCGTTGAAATCGAACGGATTCTTTGTTGAGTAGTGCTCGGTATCCTGTGTGTGATGAAAGGCCTCAAAAATGAACGACTGATCCTCCCGTGAAATGCCGACCCCGCGATCCTTGACATGCAGCAGCGGGCCCGACGGGGTGTTGTCTACAATGACCGTCACCGTTCCTCCATCCGGAGTGTTTTCAATGGCGTTCTTAACCAACGTATCCAGAACTTTCTTGAGCACGTCCGGATCGATTACCGAGGAATCAAGAGGCTGCAACGTTTGGAGAAGTGCCACCGACCGGGTCGAACTTCGCTTCCTGAGAGTGTCCAGGGCGTCGAGTACAAACGGGATGAAAGGAAAGGATCGGGGCTCGTATTTCCTTGGGGTAACGATACCTTGTACTATCCGCTGAACCTCTACCAATCGGTTCAAGTTTCTCCTGATCCTGCTCAGGCTTTTCTTTCGATCTTCGGGCAAAAGGTCCGGCCTTGACAGCTTCGGCAGCGACGCGTTTATGATGGCGAGCGGTGTGGTCAGTTCATGAGAAAGATGGCTCACAGCGCGTTGTCTAGCCCTTTGCATGGATTTCCACGCGGTTATGTCGCGGAGGATAACCAGAATGCCGGCCGGTTCTCCATGGTGGTCAAGATAGAGCGAAGAACTGATGCTGACGTCCAGAAGGGTTCCGTGCTTTGTTCTTCTCCTTGTCTCGAAACCGCTCACAGGTTTTCCATCACGAATCAGTCCATCGATGCGGGAAAGCGAGACTTCCTGTTCCGATTCGGGCATGAACGGTATCCGTTTGCCGAGAAGCTCCTCTTTGGTCCAACCGAACAGCTTGCTGAACGAATCACTTACGTATTGTGTGTTTCCGTTCAAGTCGTAAACGATGATTGCGTCCGCCGATGAGTTGATGGCATTCAAGAGACCATGAAAAAGCTCTTGAGATCTTTTCAACTCCTCTTCGGCTCGTTCAAGTCTCTCGACGATCTGCCGCATTCCCTGTTCTTCACAATTAAACGGTGCTGATTTGTCCATCTCATCAATCATTCCTGACACCCCCTGAGGAGCCCTAGTTCGACTGGAGAATCGGGAATGGCGGGCAGACCCTGGTTTGTCGACGCAATTCCCTTCTTCCAGGCTTGGTTGCCGTTTCCAAGTCTAGCGCATAAGAAGCCGAGGTGCAAGCCGGCCGGAAGACGGTATCGGTTAATCGGATTCCTTATGGCCAACAAATTGGATCATGTACGTGAATCCCAGATCTCGAAAACCCGCTTTTCTGAATCCGTGTTGCGTTAGTAGAGCTTCGACTTCTTCCGGAGACCAACGGATTTGGATGGGCGGACCAAAAGGCTGATCCTCTTTCTTACAATTGATGACGGCCAGACGGCCTCCGGGTTTGAGCACCCGGTGGATTTCTCTCAACATGGCCATTCCGTTCTCAACCATGTTAAGCGTATGGAGTACGGTAGCAAGTAAGCACACATCCACACGCTTGTCTCCGATAGGTAGCGGTTGAGTAATGTCGGACACCACGGCCGTGATATTCCTCAATTCTTGACAATCAGCTTCCGTAAGGAGGGCATGAATCAAGTATCTCCATTTGTCTATCGCATATATCGCTCCGGAGTTTCCCACGATCTTAGAAGCCTGAATCGCGTAGTCTCCAGGCCCACAACCCATATCAAGGAAAGTGTCCCCTTCCTTGAGTCCCAACGCGCTGAAGACCAGATCTGAGTCATGCATTGCGAAGCTGCTCGGACCATGTGCGGCCTTCCGATGAGAGTTTCCGTGGTCGTGGCTGAATTCTTCCGCATTGCCCATCTTGCGCCTCCTTTGCTCCACGGCCCCATCAGGCACGTGGCCGAATGAAGTCCTGCCTTCGCATTCCGGCGAGGTGGGCCATAATCCGGACAGCCGCCGGAACGCGCAATAATGATGAACTATTGGCCAACAAGACCGTTACCACCCATGCCCAGGGTAACCTTGGAGCACATCTGACGCACATTGGAACATTCATTGCTTTTATTCCCGCACTTCATTCAGTAGCCGCTGCATCCATTCAGGAATTATCACTTCCTCCCGCGGGTAGAACTCTCCGACATAGGGCTTGATGTCCAAGACCGGGCTGCCATCAACCGCGTCAAGCCCGGCAACCTCCAATATCCTGCCATTTCGAGCGCTCAGTCTCACAACAGTCATGAGTAACGGGTTTGGCCGTGCAGGGCTGCAGGTGCAGAAAATTCCCACCGGTGAAATGTCTTTTCTGCCCATGGGATGAACTCTTGTCAAGGAGCGGCTCTGTTCCGGGACTTTGTGTGCCCAATAGAGGACGACGAGATGGGAATAGTCTTCGATGCCGTCCAGAATATCCATCAGGTCGTCGTTAATAATAATTTCTGAAATACCTCGGCGTGTTTCCCGGATTTCCTCCCTGGCGTGGTCCATCGAAGACTGCAGTTTTATGCCTTCGGCGTCGGCTGCCAGGAGCGGTTCTTTGATTCGGCTTCTTATGATTCCCACCATCCGGAGTATTACGCCGCCCGGCTCTGCCCCGCTGAAATTCTGCTGATTGCCGTGTTTTTCCATATACTGTTCCTCAAATTTGCGGTTCCTCTTGCCGGAACATATTAGAGAGTCGATAGGGTAATTTAGCTTTCCGTCTTCCTGCAGATCATTATCCCGGACGGAGAGTTCGGGACGGCTACATCGAACGTTTCAACGTCAAAGCCGCCTTCCCGGAAAAGGTCTGCGAATTCCTCAGTGGTATATGTGTGGGGTGGAAAGGGTCTCATGAGGAACAACAGCAGGTCATGGAAGACAGTCTGCACCGGCGAAGTGAGCGTTTCGTCCATTTTCTGATGCTTGGACACGAAAACTCCGCCTTTGTTCAGAGAATCTCTGATCTTTCGGACGATGGGAGCCATGTGCTCCTTTGCCCTGAAGAAAACGTCGGAAGCAAATATGATGTCGTACATCCCGCCCCAATCATCCGTGACATAATCTCCTGCGAGTGTACTTACCCGGCCTTGCATTTCATACTGCGCGATATACTTGTCTGCGTTCTCTATGACCTGGGCTAGGTCCAGGACCACACTTTTCAGTTCAGGATTTTCCTGAGAAAATGCGATGGCGTAGAGACCATGTCCGCCTCCAATATCAAGAAGCCTGCGGGCGTTGTAGAATTCGGGAAGCGCAGCCATGATTTCAACAGTTCGATGAAGGCCGCCACTGAGAGCCCACTGAGCCACTGACGCAGTAAAATCTCTGTCGAAGGAATGGCCCACGCTGTTTGTTTGGAAACGCCCATCCTTTAGAGCCTGACCGAGATTATCCCAGCGTTGGGTCAAGCTCTGGTACATCAGTTTGAGGATGTTCCCTACAAAAAACGGCTTATTGTTCACCAGATAGGTTGATGCCAGTGGGGAGTTGGAGTACGTGAAGCCGTTTTTTTCCAGGAGCCCAATTGCCGTCAGAGCGTTCAGAAACTTCTCGATCAACTCGGAATCCACATGGATCTCGTCGGAGAAATCCTGTGCCGTCCGCTGCTCGTCAAAAGAATCATGGACGTGGAGATCAATCGCAGTGCGGACCAGAGAAAAACTCATCGCGTAGCGGGCCATGTCATACAGTGGTTCCACGCTTTCTTGCGGTAGTTGAGGTATGGCTTTCATATCAGCTCCTATGAGTACACATTTTGGAGTCACACTTCGGTTAAGATGCTCTTCTGCGGAAACCGAAGAACGTGCAATACAAAACCGGGACGACGACAAGCGTCAAGACGGTGGCAAACGTCAAGCCTCCCATGATGGTGACGGCCATTGGGGCGAAGAAGGCATCCCACAGAAGGGGTGTCATGCCAAGAACGGTGGTGAAGGCTGCCATGCACACAGGCCGTACGCGGCTTACCGCGGAATCCAGGACCGCTTGGGATGGTGCTTTTCCCTCGGCGAGCTCAAGGTTTATCCGGTCCAGCAGGACGATTTCGTTCTTCATCAGCATGCCGGACAAGCTTAAAAAACCCAACATTGCCATGAAGCCGAAAGGCTTGTCCGAGAGCAGCAATCCGGCTGCGACGCCTACCACAGCCGGCGGCAGACCGAGGAAAATGATGAGCGGGTGACGCAGCGTATTGAACAATACGACCGAAATGAGGAACATTGCGGTGAATGCTATCGGAACATTGGACATGAGCTTGCTGTTTGCTTCGACTTGTTCCTCGTGCTCCCCACCCCATTCGAGCCGGTACCCGGCCGGCAATGCTATGCTTTCAATCGGCCGGCGTAACTGCCGATAAAGGGCGTCGGTCGTGCCCGTCACCTGCTTGCACGATACGGAAATGGTCCGGATACGATCTAATCGGTGGATAACCGGATCCTCCCACAGCACCGTTCCACCGTCGGTGACCTGCTCAATGGGAATCCACCGTTTTCCGGAAACGCTCCGGACTTGAACACTGTTCACATTCTCGATGCAGCTGCGCTGTTGCGGTGGAGGACGAAGCACTATCGGCAACAGATCATCCTCTCGGCGGTAACGCCCGACCTGTGAACCGGAGTAGTTCATCGCAAGAGCTTTGGCTATGTCCGACCGGGTAACACCGATTTCGCGGCAACGGGCTTCGGCCATGCGCATTGACACACTCTTTACCCGGTTTCCCCAATCCGTTCTTATGCTCCGGGTATTGTCGTGTGACCACATGACATCCTTTACCCGGTCGGCCAGATCGCGCAGAACATGGGTCTCCGGTCCGCTGAGCCGCGCAACTACCGCCCCGCCGCCCGGCCCCAGTTTGAACCTGTCCAGGCTTGCGGTGACGTTGGGATGACGGCTCTCCAAGAACTCGGCAATTCCGGAAATGAGGTGCGGGATATTACGAAAGTCATCAACACTGACCAATAATTGAGCATACGCACTATTGGTCATTTCCGGGGAATAGGTTAAGAGGAATCGCAGTGAGCCGCGTCCAATAAAGGTTGTCACTGCCGTCACGCCCTTCTGCGCGGCAATATGCTTTTCTATTAAGGCAGTTTCTTCGGCCGTGTGCTCAATGCGCGTACCTTCAGGCAACCAGATGTCCACGGTGAACTGGGGACGGTTCATGTCCGGCATGAAGTCCTGTTTGACGTGCCCAAAACCCCAGAAGCCAATGATCAGCACCGTTGTGACCACTGTCAATGAAATCCGGCGATGATCGATGCACGCCCCCACAAAGCGCTTGTATAGGCGGTAGAAGAGGTTGTCGTGGAATTTTTTGCACTTCGTCTCTTTGGGCATCAGCCTTATACACAGGTAAGGAGTAACGGTGATAGCGAGCACCCAACTGAGTCCCAAGGACAAGCAAATGACCTGGAAGAGGCTCTTGAGCCACTCGCCGGTCATATCCTCTGAAAGGGTTATGGCGGCAAAGGCGAGGATGGCAATGCCGGTCGCTCCCAGCAGCGGCCAACGAGTTTCCTGCACCGTCTGCTCGGCCGCTTCTGTAGGGGGTATCCCCTGACGTAATTTGATAACGATTCCCTCGGCCACCACAATAGCATTGTCGACCAGCATTCCCAAGGCAATGATGAGCGCCCCCAGCGAGATACGCTGGAGAGTTATTCCAAGAGCCTGCATGGCCATGAGCGTGCCCAGAATGGTCAATAGAAGGCCGGTGCCGATGATGAAACCTTCCCGAAGTCCCATGAATACTACCAGGAGCAGAATCACTATTGCCACTGCCGAGACGAGATTCAATACGAACCCGTGTACCGCCTTTCGTACGGTTTCAGACTGATGGACAATGGCACTGATTTGAATGCCTACGGGGATGCGCGATCGTAACTGCGCAAGCTTCTCGTCAACCGCATCGCCCATGGCGATGACATTGCCCCCGGAAACCGTCGAGATACCGAGTGCGACCGCAGGGAGTCCGTTCCAGCGCAGGATCTCTGTGGGCGGATCGAGATATCCCCGCGTGACCCGGGCAACATCCTTCAGACGGATCATGCGCCCTTCCGACCCACCCTCAATCAACTGCTCCCGCAAATCCGGTACACAGGAATAGTCGCCGGTAACGCGCAGGCGGACATCTGCGGTTCCCACCTTCACTCTACCCGCTTCCGTAACCGCGTTTTGTTGGCTGATTACATCGAAGATTGCTTCCGGTGGAATCCCGAGTTGGGCGAGCTTGGCCCGGTCTATTTCAACGTAGACGACTTCAGTTTGCAGCCCCCAGAACTCGATGCGCCCTACGTCTTTGCACGTCAAGAGTTCCCGTCGCAAATCGTCCGCAATTTCTTTGAGATCATGCTGAGAGTACCCGTCGCCCGTGATGGCAAAGATGACCCCGTACACGTCGCCGAAATCATCGTTGACCACTGGTGCCCGGCAGCCTGGAGGCAATTGACTCTCCGCAGCGCCGACCTTCCGTCGGAGCTCGTCCCACACCTGAGGAAGAGTCTCCTTGTCGTAGGTCTCTTTCATCTCGGCAAATATGATTGATAGGCCCGGGCGGGAGATGGACCGCACCTCCTTCAGCTGTTTCAATTGTTGAACTGCCGTTTCCAGCCGTTCGGTGACCTCCAATTCTACTTCTTCCGCAGTAGTTCCGGGGTACTCGGTAGTAATCACCGCTTCTTTGATCGTGAACTCCGGGTCTTCCAGACGGCCGATTTTGCCATACGCCACTATTCCTCCAATTGTAACGAGGAAAATGACGATAAGTGTGACGGCATTGTTTCGTATTGCATATCCGGCAAAATTCATCCGTCAAGTCCCTCTCTCCCCTCTCTGATGGGCCGAACCAGCATGTTCTCCCGCAATTTGTGCACGCCCGCCGTTGCCACGCGGTCCCCGGGTTCCAGGCCTGAAAGGATCTCAATGCCATCTTCACAATAGGCGCCCACCTCGACTTGCCGCTTCACCAGAGCCCCCCCATCAGGTTGTACGATCCAGACATATGACTTTCCGTCGCTGCCGTTCCAAACGGCTTCTGCAGGCGCCACCGTAGCCCGTGTGGTCGACGGGGAAGCTTCTACGGGATTCCCCGTTTCGGCCATCACCGTGGCTGTCATACCGGGCAACACTCGTAGATCGTCCGGCGGCGTCAGCCCCACCACCACATCGTAAGTGCCGGTTACGGAGTCGGATTGTGCCCTGGATTCCAGCACGGAGGCATCGAACCAACGGTTCTCGTCCGCATCAAAGCGGACTTTGACATTTCGGAGACCTGGCCGGCCGGTGCGAGCGATAAGGCGCTCCGGCTCTTGTATGACTACCTCGATCAAAGAGATGTCTTGAAATGAAACGACGGGTCGTCCAGTATCCACGTGCTCATGGTTTTCGACGTAGCGTTTGGCGACCAGGCCGTCAAAAGGCGCAAGCAAGACGCAGTCCTCCAAGGCTTTCTCACGAATGCGTAACTCAGCCTTGGCGGCGTCATGGGCGGCTTTGGCTTTGTCGTAATCCGCCTGCGGAAGAACTCCCTTTTCATGCAAGGATCGAACTCGTTCGAAAGCGCTCACTGCGTCTGAATATTTGGCCCCGGCCACCTCCGCCGCATATTGGAAATCTCGGGGATCCAGCTTGGCCAGCACGTCGCCTCTCCGTAAGCATCGACCCTCTTGGGCGTTTAACTCCTTTAACAGACCGGATACCGAAAAGGCCAGATCCACGCGGCGATTCGCTCGCACGGTTCCGGGGAACGTACGAATGTCGGCAGCCGACAACCGGTGAACCAAAGCGGTGGGAACAGGTCGCACGACGGCCGGCAACGGTGATGACTCTTTTTCGGAGTTGAGCTTGCCGCAAGACGCCCCCTGCCGGGCGACCACGCCCATACCGATGAATCCTGCAGTTCCCGCAAGAAGTGCAAAGATTACTCCGTATCTTCTTTTCATTGTCTTTCTCCGCAACCGAATATGCGGGGCACGCCTATGAGAGTCATCCGCACAGCGGACCTCCCTTAAACTGCCGGGAAACGGAACCATAATAGTTAAGGTCCTGAATCATCTATCCGGAAAAGCGAGCTGTCGGCCAACCGATCGTCCACGACGCTTTCAATGACCTCCAGCAATGCCGAGGTCGATGCAACCTGTTGCAGCGTAAATGCGCCGAGACGATTCATCAGATCCGCCATATGTGCTCCGTGAAGCCGCTCGTGAGCATGAAAGGCCCGCCGTCCCAAATCGGTGAGGGATAGTTGCAATTCCTTGCCGCTGTGAACGGCCGGCCCCTTTTTCACGAACCCCTTTTCCGCCAACTTGGCAACCATTTGCGAAGCAGCGCTCTTAGTGATGCCGAAATGGGCGGCAACGCCCGTGATGTTGATCTGCTCATGCTCGCCGATTGCCTGGATGGTATGGATCTCCTTGGGGGACATTTCCACACCCTCATCAAAACGAATGGAGTGTTTTTCCATACGCGAATGCTTGTTGAGGATGCGCATAAGTTGCCGGGTTACGATCTTGATGAGGTCTTGCTTCGTTTCCATATGTCCAATAGTAAAGCGGCTTAACTATGTTGTCAAGGGGAAACCCCGGCGGGCCTGGAAGCGGACAAGGATTTTCGTGATTTCTTGCGCCTTCCCCGGCATGGTAGTGGCCATCACGCGGCTTCTTCTTTTTTTTTCCTCTTCGGTTGGAATCCTACAAAGACTCCGTTAAGATAGTCTCGAGATCACGGAGGGAGCATACCATGAGGAAACGAACGACGGGGAAGGGGAGCAGTATCCGGGTCGGTATTCCTATTGTCGAGTGTGAACGACGGGGGACATGACTCCGAGACCGGCGAAAATTGTCCCTCGCAGTTGGGGAATTACGTTTGTCGCCGTCACATCCTAAGAGGTGTTACCGGTCTAAGGATTGCTTAATAATGGAGGCCGGCCGTGGAATTGGGCAGAGTCGGCGTTGGGAAGTGAAGGCGTTATGGATCGTCTCGCTGAGTGATTCCAGTGATCAGACAGTTCTCGGTAAATCAATCAAACGGTGGGAAAATGACCGACCCCAAACGCATTCTTGTGGTGGATGACGAGGAACTGAATCGGCACTTGTTGCACGTAATCGTGAGGTCTTTCGGCTACGAGTGCGAACTTGCCCGTGATGGATTTGAGGCCGTCGCAAGGCTTGACAAAAGCACCGACTTGGTTCTGTTGGATGTTCGTATGCCGGGAATGGATGGTTATGAAACGGCCCGTCGGATCCGAAAAAGCTCAGAGTGTTCCGACGTACCGATTATCATGGCAACTGTTCTGACCGGAAAGGAGGACCGTCTTCGAGCTGTGGAGGCCGGAGCCAACGATTTCGTTTCCAAACCCATTGACAAAGTGGAATTGCGGGTTCGCATGGAATCTCTTCTGAAAATGAAGGAATCCCAGGATGAAGTGAAGCGACATCGAACCGAGCTGGAGACAATAGTCCAAAGGCGCACGGAAGAGCTGCGGGAGAGTGAGGAGAAGTATCGGTCCATTGTAGACAACATGGAAGAAGGTTGCTACGAGGTTGATTTGGCCGGCAATATTACATTCTGCAATGACGCTCTCGGCAGGATACTGGGATACGGTCAGAATGAAATGCTTGGGATGCACTATCGGAGTTTCATGGATGAAGCCAACGCCATGAAGGTATCGAAGACATTCGACTCGGTCCTTTTCGCCGGAAAGCCCGTAAGAGACGCGGAATGGGATTTTACGACCAAGGAGGGGACCGTCGGAAACGTTCAGGCGTCCGTAACGCCGGTAAGAGATTCAGGGGGCAAGACCTGCGGGTTTCGCGGGATCGTTCGCGACGTAACCAAACAGAAGCAGACACAGGAGGCCTTGCAAAGGGCTCACGACGAGCTTGAACGGCGAGTCCAAGAGCGTACCGCAGAGTTGGTCGAGACGAGCAACGAACTCAGACAGCAGATAAGAGATCGTACTCTGGCCGAGGCAGCCTTCAGAGAGAGCGAGAAGCGTTTTCGGACCGCCTTTCACACCAGTCCGGACTCCATCAACATCAGCAGGCTGGATGACGGTGTTTACACGGACATCAATGAAGGATTTACCGCTATAAGTGGTTACACCAGAGAAGACGTAATCGGAAAATCGGCTTTTGATATTAACCTATGGCACGATCCAACAGATCGGGAGAGGTTGGTGGCCGGACTGAAAGAGGCGGGTTACGTCAAGAACCTGGAAACCAAGTTTCGCCGCAAGGACGGCAGCATCGGAACGGCATTGGTGTCTGCAAAGGTCATGTCCTTGGACGGGGAGCCTCACCTTCTCTCGGTCACTAGAGACATCGAAGATTGGAGGAAGACTCAGGATGCTCTTAGGGAAAGCGAACAAAGACTGGAACTCGCACTTACCGGGGCGGATCTTGGCTTGTGGGACTGGAACGTGCAGACGGGTGAGGCTGTTTTCAACAGGCGATGGGCGGAAATGCTGGGATTCGTTCCGGAAGAAGTGGAACCACATGTTCGTTCTTGGGAGAAACTTCTCCACCCCGAAGACGTCCCTACAGTGATGCATGCCCTCGATTCCCATCTGAACGGACCGATTCCTGCCTACGAAACGGAACACAGACTGAGGACTAAGTCAGGAGACTGGTTGTGGGTCTTGGCTCGCGGAAAAGTGGTGAACCGTGACCCGCAAGGCAAGCCGCTCAGGGCGGTAGGGACGCATTTGGACATCACGACGCGCAAGTCCGCGGAGATGGCCCTGCGACAATCGGAAGAGAAATACAGGAAGATCTTGGAGACCATTGCAGACGGATACCACGAGGCGGATTTGGCGGGAAACTTAACCCTTGTAAATGATTCCATGTGCGAGATCCTTGGATACTCTCGTGAGGAACTCATTGGAATGAATTATCGGAATCTCATGGACGAGCACAATGCGCAACTGACCTTCCAAGCTTACAACGAAGTTTACCGCACCGGCGTCTCCAATCCGGAGTTTTCTTACCAAGCATTCCGAAAGGACGGTACAAGACGTGACGTCTCCTTGTCAATAGCTCTCATCAGGGACTCGGCCGGAACCCCGGCAGGATTCCGCGGTATCTTCAGAGATATTACCGAGCGCAGGCATTTGGAGGAACAACTTCGACAGGCCGTGAAAATGGAAGCCATTGGAAGGCTGGCAGGAGGAATAGCTCACGACTTCAATAACTTGTTGACGGCCATCATGGGCTACACGAGTATGCTGAGTCTTGAGATGCCGAAAGAGATAAGCATTCAGAGGAAACTCGATCAGATCAATCGAACTGCAGCCAGAGCGGCGGATCTGACAAAGCAGCTCCTTGCCTTCAGCCGGAAACAGCTCCTTGAGGTAAGCGTAGTCAACTTCAACAACCTGATCGGAGACATCGAAAGCATGCTGAGACGGCTCATCGGGGAGGACATTGAACTGATCACCGACTTGAGGCAAGGAGTCGGTAACGTAAAGGCCGATCAAACCCAGTTGGAGCAGGTTGTCGTGAACCTCGCGGTAAACGCGAGAGACGCCATGCCGGGGGGAGGAACTCTCACCGTTGAGACGAGTGACGTAGTGCTCGAAGAGGGCTATTGCATTACTCATACGGAGGTCAAGCCGGGAGAGTATGTGCTGCTTTCCATCGGCGATACGGGAGACGGCATGACGCCGGAGACCTGCAACCGAGTATTCGATCCGTTCTTTACCACGAAAGAGAAGGGACGCGGTACGGGATTGGGACTGTCCACCGTGTACGGGATCATAAAGCAGCATGGAGGACACATTGCCGTATATAGCGAGGCAGGTACCGGTACTATTTTCAAGATCTACCTTCCGCGCGTCGAGGCGTCTCTGAACAGACAATTCCCAAGCGTGGAGCCGGAAAGAAGATCCCGTGGAACCGAGACCATCCTGCTTGTGGAGGATGAGGAGGCCGTGTGCGATCTGGCTGCAGAAGCTCTCGAAATGTTGGGCTATCGTGTACTGAAGGCGTCTTCGCCGACGGAAGCCTTCGAAATTTCCGCCAACCATTGCGGCCGGATTCATCTCCTTCTCACGGACGTGGTGTTACCCCGGATGGACGGAAAGACGCTGTATGTTACGCTCGTAACAGAGCGACCGGAGATGAAGGTGCTCTATGTATCTGGTTACACGGAGAATTTTATTGTACACCGGGGTATTCTGGACCCTGATGTGAGTTTCCTGCCGAAACCGTTTACTCTGGACAGCGTAGCGCGGAAGGTCAGGGCGGTGCTGGATCAGGAATGACGTGCTTGAGAGAGATTCGTACCGTATGAAGTCATTGGCTTCGTGATGTCAATGATCGAGATGGGGTACTCATCCCACCACTCCCTGCTAAGCATGACGACAATGAGTAAACCCGTCAAAGGAGTGACGACCCAGATGAAAGACCGGGAGAGAACTCGGGAGGAACTCATCCGTGAGATTGAAGAGTTGCGTCAAAGGGTTGGCATGCTTGAACAGACGCAGACCCGTCTCAAGAAGGAGCATGATTCACCTGAACGATTAGATAGTCGACTTGGACAGGTATTAGAAGATTTACCGGGTGCAATCTTCAGTCTGGACGAACAACTGACCGTCCTCTCCTGGAATCGGTCTTGCGAGAAAATGACGGGCATTTCCGCGGGGGAAGCCATCGGCAAGGAATTCAACTCCTCATGTCTCGAATCGACCCAAATCCATCTCTTGCGAAGAACCGTTGCGGCCGTATTCAAAGGAAAATCATTCTCAGGTTTGGAAATCACGTTCGTGAGTGCTGAGGGTAAGACCACTCCAATGGTGTCACGCGCGTATCCCGTCGTCGACCGTCCCAGTAACGTGGTGGAATGCGTGCTGGACAATACGGATGTGAGCTTTCTGAAGCTTCCTGAAGAGGATCTGCGGGAGAGTGAAGCAAGGTACCGAAACCTATCGGAAGTAGCTTTTGAAGCCATAGCGATACATGAAGGGGGAAGGATTCTGGAGGCGAATTCGCAGTTCTTCAAAATGTTCGGATTTGAACCACACGAACTGATCGGCAAGTATGCGGTTCCACTTATTGTTGCGCCGGAATCCCGTGATCTTGTCAGGCGGCACATCGAATGTGACGGACCGGAGCCGTACGAAGCCGAAGGCATGAGAAAGGATGGATCTCGCTTCCCGGTGGAAGTGAAAGTAAGGTCGTGGGATTTCAAGGGGAAGACAGTCCGGGCGGCGGCGATGCGGGACATGAGTGAAAGTAAGCGTGTCGAACAGCAGTCACGCGAACGGGAAGAACTTCTGAGAATCATTTTGGACGCCTCGCCGGTGGGCATAGGATATGTCGAGGATAGGAGGCTGAACTGGGGAAACCGGATGATGATCGAAATGTTCGGTTTCAAAAGCGAAGAGGATTATTTGGGTAAGAGCACGAGAATTCTGTATGCGTCCGACGAAGAATACAACCGTGTCGGTAGGGCGGTATACCAGGGGCTCAAATCCGGCGAGGGCGGAAGAACCGATGCCCTATTCAGAAGAAAGGACGGTTCGGTCTTTCATGGCCACGTAAGGATCAGTGCGCCGGATCCAAAGACCCCAACGAAAAGGACGGTTGCAACTATTTCAGACATATCAACCAGGAAGCAGGCGGAGCAGGCCCTGAGGAAGAGTGAGGAGCAGTTCCGAGCGATTTATGAGAACGCTCCGGTCATGATAGACGCCTTTACGCCTGACGGCAAACTCCTGTTGTGGAATCGCGAGATCGAAAGGAGGCTTGGTTGGACCAAGGAGGAAGCACAATCGGTCGATGTTCTTGCCCGGATCTATCCCGACCCTGGACAATTGCAGGATGTCAAGGAGGATATTGCGCGGGCGGATGGACGATTTCGTGAATACACGGTGTTAGACAAGAGTGGATCCCCGCGCACTCAGTTGTGGGCGAACTTTCGCCTACCCGACGGCAACGTGATCGCCGTCGGACACGACATTTCCGAGCTCAGGGAATCGCAGCTGAGCCTTGAATTGCAGCAAAAGCGATTCGAAATGTTGGCCCGTTATGCCCCTTTCGGACTGGTGACGATCAGTGAGGATGGAACATATTCGTATGTTAACCCCAAATTTTCGGAGATCTTCGGATATGATCCGGATGAGATACCAAGCGGCCGGGAATTCTGCAGGCTCGCTTTTCCGGACCCTGATTACCGACGTGAAGTCATTTCCCTTTGGAAGAAGGATTTGGAGGAAGTCGGGGCAGGGGAACTGAGACCGCGGGTCTTTCGTGTCAGAAGTAAGGATGGATCGGCCAAGGAGATACATTTCCGGCCTGTTCAATTGGACACGGGAGAACACTTCATGACGTGTGAAGACGTTACGAAACGCAAGCGAGCAGAAGAAGACCTCAAACGTGCATTAGAGATCTCGTTGCGCCTCCGCGAAGAAGCAGAGACTGCAAACACGGCGAAGAGCAGCTTCTTGGCCGGCATGAGCCATGAGATGCGAACTCCGCTGAATGCCGTTATAGGGTTCTCTGAGATTCTTCAAGACCAGGTCTACGGCCTCTTGAATGAAAAGCAACTTCAGTTCAACCGATTCATACTGGAAAGCGGCCGCCACTTACTGCAATTGATAGACGAGGTTCTGGATCTTGCAAAAGTTGAGTCGGGAAAAATGATGCTTGAGCTTGAGGAGGTGGACTTGGTTCACCTTCTTGAAGACAGTCTGTCGATGATCAGGGAGAAGGCTTTGAGAGGCTCACTTGAGCTTGAGCAACATATTGACGACTCGATTGTCGGGGTGCAGGTTCGAGCAGACAAGGTGAAATTTCGACAGATCATGTACAACCTTCTGTCAAATGCAGTGAATTTTACTCCCAAAGGGGGAGGAGTACGGGTCGAAGCCCAAGTCAAAGGGGCGAATGTCATCGTAAGAGTGGTTGACAGCGGCATAGGTATAGACTATGCAGACCAAGAGCGCATCTTCAAGGCTTTCGAACAGGTTGATGCTTCATTTGCTCGTCGAACTCCGGGAACGGGACTCGGCCTTGCTCTGACCCGCAAGCTCGTTGAACTCCACGGCGGAAAGATCCGGGTTAAGAGTCAAGGTACGGGGAAGGGCAGTACGTTCACGTTCACCATCCCCATTATTGAGGATGATTGACAAGGATTGAGAGCTCCGTGACATTGGAATCTCTGCCACGTTCCCACTTCTGATTCGATGCGGACCGAGATCTTGAAGAGAGGGAATTTTCTGAAACAGCCTTAAACACATTCCGGGGGCGTTATGGAGAAACGCAGAATAAGCGCCAGGCAGGTGATCGCCGATCTAAAAGCCGGCATGAGCGCCGTAGATCTGATGGAGAAGTACGGGATTACGGAAAAGGCGCTACGGTACGTCCTAAAGCGATTGGTCGAATCAGGGCTGATGACCGAGCTACAGTACTACGAACGGACCGATCTCAGTGAAAGCGCAGTTGCTCGAGCGCTTTCTCACGAACCCGTTCATGTCTTGAACTGTCCCCGGTGTGGCAGAGCCCTGCCGGAAGATGGGGGGGAATGTGACTTCTGCCGGAGGGTAACCCTCGGATAAGCATTATCCGACTGATGCGATGTACGTGAATCTCACATTTCAAGTTCGGTTGCCGTCCAACACCTCTCGAACGGTTTTCAGCAGTTCACGCGCTTCATAAGGTTTTCTTATCGAGGTCTTTGCCCCCTCATGGAGCGCATCATCAATCTGCCCATCGGCGCCGTAGCCGCCGGCTATCAATACCTTGACGGTAGGATGAATTTTGAGGATTTCCCTCAGGCATTCTCTGCCGCCCATTTTCGGCATGATGAGGTCCAGGATTACCAAGGAGATCTCCTCTTGTTGCTCCCGGAAAACCTCCAAAGCTTCGATCCCGTTGGATGCCGTCAAGACCGAATAGCCGAATGTTTGTAACATGGTCTCACCGAACCTCCTCACTGCGTCCTCATCGTCAACCAACAATATGGTTTCGGTTCCTCCAACCAGACGGTCCGACTCAACCTCCTCCAGGTCCTCCCGGGCCTCATTGATTGCGGGAAAATGGATCTTGAACGACGTTCCTACGCCCGGTTCGCTGTAACAGGTGATGTGTGCATCGTGGCTCTTGACTATACCGAAGACTATGGAAAGCCCCAGTCCGGTCCCTTTCCCCACCGCTTTGGTAGTGAAAAAAGGATCGAATACCTTGTGCTGAGTTTCCTTGTCCATCCCGCAGCCGGTATCGGAAACCGACATGAGAACATAAATCCCCGGTTTTGCTCCAAGGTGCGATCTGCAGTATTCCGGATCCAAATGGACGTTGGCGGTTTCGATGACAAGTTTGCCGCCTTGGGGCATTGCATCTCTCGCGTTAACGGCCAGATTCATTACTGTCTGATGCAATTGACCGGGATCGGCCTTTACGGATCTGAGGTCGCCGGCGAGCCTCAGATCTATCGCGATCATTTTTGGAATCGTTCGTTCAAGTATCTTCGATATCTGTACCAGTTCCCGGTTCAGATCCACCGGCCGCAGTTTGCCTTCAACTTTTCGACTGAAGGTGAGCAGACCGGTCGTCAGTTCCGCCGCTTGCTTAACGGCTTTCTTCACTTCCATGAGTTCCGAATGGCCGGTCTGACCGCTTCTGAGGTTGAGAAGCCCAAGGTCCGCACACCCTTGTATGACCTGGAGCAGGTTGTTGAAATCGTGAGCGATACCGCCGGCAAGAGTGCCGACGGCTTCAATTTTTTGCGCCTTGAGCAATTGATCTTCGAGGGCCTTTCGTTCCGTAATATCGAACGAGATTCCGAGCTTCACATCTCGTCCATCCGGCCATTTGATCATGCGATTGGTCGTGATCAGATACCTATTGAGAATCTCCGAATGATGTTCACGCTTGTAAGGCCGGCCCTGTAACTGCATGTTTGTTTGTTCCAAGCAGAAATCGCAGGGATCGGTGAGTCCGTGCAATACCTTGTAGCACGACTTTCCAACGGGGTCCCGTCCGAAGAGTTCTTGTGCATATTTGTTCATGAAGACCAGTTCGTACGTCATTGGGTCGACTACGTAGATCAAGGCGTCAATACTGTCGAAGATGGAGAGAAGTTGACTACGTTCGGCCTGTAAAGCCTCCTCCATCAACTTTTCGTCCGTGACATCTATTCCAATAGCCCAGGAAGCCCACCGGGGAATCGGGATGTCGGTTGATATATTGGACCAGCTTATGATCCGTTCTCTCCCATCTTTTGATGTGAGCAAGAATTCCACATTCTTGAAGTCTTTTGCATTGCGCTCAAGTGTGCTCTCGACACGGTGTCGATAATCCTCGTCAGGATAGAGAAGTCTCAGTGCATCAGGGTTCTGCAGCATCTCTTCTTGTAAGTAACCGGTAACTCGTTCGCATTCTTTGTTCCATACGACAACATTGCCGTCGTCGTCAAAGGCATCCATGAGAACGGGCATGCTTTCCACGACCGTGCGAAGTCTCAACTCACTGTCTTTGAGAGCCGTTTCCGCCAGTTTCCGTTCGGTTATGTCCGTAGCCACGCCGGAGATGCCCACCACGCGCTCTCCCTGGAGAATCGGACGGCCCGAAGCACTCATCCAAACGTAATGTCCGGACTTGGCTTGGAAACGAAACTCGCTTACAACCGCCTGGTTCTCTAAGATAACTTGAAAGCTCTCCTCAACCCTATGAAGGTCATCCGAATGAACTAAGGACTGGAAGTGCCGACCGACCAATTCCGAAACCCGGTAACCGAGAATCCCTTCGACCGGAGGACTGACGTAACCGATCAGTCCCGCCACATCAACCGAGAAGATGATATCATTCAAGTTTTCAACCAGTTCTCGGAAACGACGTTCGCTTTCCTTTAACGCGGCTTCAGCCCTTTTTCGCTCAGTGATTTCCAGGATGATTCCATCCCACAGAATATCACCGTTGCGTTGTACCTCCGGACGGGACATGCAGTCATACCAGCGCACCTCGCCGTTTACAATATGCCGCAATACTTCTCGCCAGGGCAGTAGCTTTTCAGCCGAACGCTTTACGGACAACTCGCATTTTTCACGATCGTCCGGGTGTATAAGCCTGGTGATACGTGTCACATCGCGCATGAGGTCGTCCGGAGAAATGTCGAACAATTGTTTTGAAGCGTCGTTTACGTAAGGGAAAGAAAAAGTCCCGTCCGGATGCATTGCGAACAAGTATACCATGCCGGGAATATTTGCCTTTAGACGGCGATATCTTTCTTTGCAGGCCCAGAGCGCCGATTCGGTCTCTCTTCCCCCTGAAATGAGATCGTCCGTCATATGAAGCAGTCGGTTGATTGCATCGGCCAAGCGGTCCGTGTCATCATTCTTGCCGGACTTTTCGATGCGTAAGGAAAGATCGCCTGCCATTGCTTGCTCAACGACATCAACTATTTCCCGAATGCGATTTTTTTCGGGTTCTTCCACCATATTCATACCATTAACGATCATTCAGTCGGCAATATTTCGGTCAAGGCCGGGCAGCGGTATCCTTTGCCCTCCAGTCCTCATATCTTGCGGCGCTTCTCTTGCGGGACCCCCCTCCCCAACGTGAACATGGAGGGGCACCGAGTATTGGGGGGGGGCCCTCTCATGTTGTTGTCCGCGTGCGGACAGCCTCGCCCCTTACGAACCATTGCCGTCGAGCGACAAGAATCGGGCCGGCCGGCGGCAAGGGGACTTGACTCCTGCCCTGCTAAAGCATATCTTCCCGTGCAAATCCTGTCAACTTTCTCATGCCGCATGGGCTCGACGAAGCCCTGTTTCCGGGGTATACTGCAATGTAAACCAATTAAGCGTAAGGGGTCATGAGCATGACTCAACCGGAATTGAAGGGCGACTTGACTGCATTACTGAAACTCATACGTGAGACGGGTTCGACTGTTTGCGTCGGCACATGCGAGCACCGCAAACCCGGCGAACTCCACTGCCACGGCATCGCCGGCATTCTGAAGATCTCTTCTTCCGGAGCTAAGACTCGCCTTCGCAAACTTGTTGAATTGGGACTTCTGGACAAGAAGAGGGCGGAGCGTGAAGACGGCAAGGTCCTCGTGAGGTATACGGTGAATCGGGACGGTCTCGAGTACTTGGCCCGCTTGGCCGAGGAAAACTAGTTACCCGGCTTATCTGCAATGCCGACACGGCTGAGGGCCCAGCGAAGGTCCGAGCGACAGACTTGCGCGGGAGCCGAGGATTGCCGTCGCGAAGTAGCGGGCCATTGGGCAGAAGGTATTCACTTGGTGCGGCAGTTCACAAATGCGGCGTCATCCGGAAAGTAGGACCCCGCATCCCGCGGGGTGGGACTCTCGTTCCGAGGAGGGAGATTTCGAGTGAAAGCGACGCTTTGCCGACAATGTGCGACCGTAATGATGAACCGGGATACTTGCATGCGTCATGGCATCGGCGATTAGCCGCCGAACACTGGTTCGTAAACCGTCAATGATGCCGACCGGGAGGTGTGAAATGATCGCAGCGGAGATGATTGAGAGATTGAACACTGCAGTCGTTGCTTGTGATTCTGAATTCAACGTCCTCTACGCGAACCCCAAGTGCAAGGAGGTGTTCAAGACGCTTCTCAACGTAGAGAACTTCGTGGGACGAAACATGGCTGAATGTCATAAGCCCGAAACCATGGATAAACTCAAGACGTTGTTTCAAGACTACGAGGAGCACAAAAGGAAGCTGGACTACTACACCATGGACGGACCTGAAGGCAAACTCACCATCGTCAATGTTCCTTTCTACGAGGACGACACGTTGTCGGGCGTTGTGGAGTTCATTTTCGAGGGCTCTTTGGGCTAACGGTTCGGACCTACGCAAATCGTCGTCGAATCCTCGAGATCTTTGGCGGGCCGAAGCGCGACCGAAGCAGGTTCAAGCCGTATCTTGGTTTTCCCAAGCCCGCCGAGGCCGTGATTGACCGGGATCGTGAAACAGAGCTATTTCCGGCGGATGCTGCGGGTTAGGAGCATTGAACCGACCGGGCGCTCATCTTCCGAGGGAAAGACTCACGCCCGGTATCGCCGGTGCCTGAACGGAATATGGATCTCCTACTTGGGCTGGATGTACACCAGTTCGGGGTTCAGTTTGTAGGTCCAAGGCGCACCGGAGTTCTTCCAGCCGTTACGCATGCGCTTTCCGTTGTAATAGCTTAGTGCGTCCTTTACCTTGTCGCCTTCAGTACCGTCCACCACGCTGTAAACGTTGGTGAATCCGACCTTTGCCAGACGATTCACGGCCCTGGCGGATCTGCCTCCCGATCGGCACAATACGAGGATCGTATCGTCCGCCTTGTATTTTGCCTTAACGTGTTCCTCGAATGTAGGATTCGGTCTGAACGGATACTTATTCTTTCCCGGGTTCCAGGTGCCGGTCCAGAATTCCGCGGGAATGTTCACCGCCATGGGGGCATGCCCTACGAAGACGTATTCCGCAACGCTGCGGGCATCCAGAATCTTAACCGCTTTGGGATCCTTCTCCCACATTTCGTACGCCTGCTTGGCGTTCACGTATTTGCCCAGCGTGGTTTGCTTCTTTTCCTCTTTCGGCGGGTCGAACTGAGCACCGACCAGGCAGACGGTGCTGAAAAAGGCCAAGACTGCACATCCGAATACGACTGGATATCTGTTCATGCAACACTCCTACAATTCGACCTTGTGGAGCCGTGCTCCGGTTTCAAAACAATATCGCCTAGATGCCGGCAGGTAATGTGGGGCCGTGTAGCCGCTTTCCTGCTCGCAGGGCCGAAGTCCGGTTAAGCTTATGGTTTCCAAGCCCTCTAGCAGGCCCTATTTCAGCTCCCACATGCACCATGTCTTCACCGCATTGAAAAAGGCCCTCTATGCCGACTCCGACAAGATTACTCACTGCACAGCCGGCCGGTCAAGCAAGCTTTCCGTTAGCCCTAGAACCGATTCAACGCGTGACTATCGGCTGTTCTTGGGATGCGGTCCAAGATTTCAGTGAGACGAGATTGCTTCGTCCCACGTTTCACGCCGGACGTCCTGAGAAAGGCAACGGGAGTGACATAGGGAGGAATCACATGTCGTGTCGGGCGGCCAAGCAATGTCCATTGGAAGAAATTTCGTGACCGAACTCATGAATCAGAGTACCTTTGTATTTCGATAGAATAATTCGGCCGTGCATTTCACGTTTTGAGATTGCTTTCCCGCTGGAAGCAATGGCAAGTGCTGCGGAATTAGCGACCGTAGTTGCGAAATCCGGTATTTGCCGGTTTCTGCCGCTGGGTATTGCTCCAGAGCCACATACTCTGCCGGTTCCTCGATGTTCATGCCGGAACCGTGGGAGACGACCATGGCACTGAAGTTAATAGAAATGACCATCGGACAGGACGCGGAATCCTTCGCGTACGACCGACTCAAGGACGTAAACATCCTTGGGATTTGGTCACAGAAGCTCGCCGACGATCTCTCCATGATACGACTGCTTGTGGTCGGCCGTGAGGTAGAGTCGGTCATGGATTTCCTGACCGAAAAGTACGGAGATTTGGAGGAATTTAGGGCAGTGGTGCTGCCGGTAGAAGCTACCCTCCCGCGCTTTCGGACGGACTCACGCATCATATCGGACTCACAGGGGCGCGTCTACGAACCGGCCGGCAAAGGCAGATCCAACAGGATGAGTCGCGAAGAACTTTATGTTGCGGTCGGTGAGGCGGCATATCCTACGAATTCTTTTATCGCCCTGGTAATCCTGTCATCTCTGGTAGCTGCGATAGGTGTGCTCCGGGACAACATGGCCATCGTCATAGGGGCCATGGTGATAGCACCCCTACTGGGACCCAGTATAGCACTCGCCCTGGGAACCGCTCTTGGAGACATAAATCTCATTCGACCTGCTCTAAAAGCCAATGCTCTGGGTATAGGGCTATCGTATGTGGTGGCTGTGGCGATTGGTCTGTTCTTGAATGCCGTGGACGCTTCTTGGACGCCCGAGCTCCGTACAACGCTTACCTTTACCGATGTCGCACTGGCTTTGGCGTCAGGTACGGCGGGAGTTCTGGGATTCGCCGGCAGGCTTTCCGCTGCCTTGGTAGGAGTAATGGTCGCCGTAGCCCTGTTGCCTCCCCTGGCCACCTCAGGTTTGCTCGTCGGAACCGGGAAATACTCTCAAGCGGTGCCCCCAACCTTTCTCTTCCTTACGAATCTCATTTGCGTGAACCTCTCCGCCGTCGTCACGTTCCTCTTTGAGGGTATCAGACCCGGACGTTGGGACGAAACACAAAGAGCCAACATAGCCGTTATCGCGGCGCTCATTGTCTGGATAGGATTTCTCATTGCCGTGGTGGCCGGCATAGTGTATCGGCAACCGGCCGAATTCTTGAGCATATGAAACCGAACATCGTGCCTGAAACAGGCTCACCGTGGCATGAAAGTCTTTGCAGTGATCCGGCCCCCGGCACCTTCACTCGTCGCAAAGAGAACGCATGCACCGTGTCGTAGCGACCGCAGTGAAGCAATCTCATCGGAAGGAACACGCAACCGAATCTGAGGAACATGATGTGTCATTGCAGCGGCAATTCTGGTGCCGGGCTTGGCGCCCTTGGCCTTTGTTCAAAAGGGCCGTCACGTTACGGGTAGATTTGCTTTGACTTCGGCCAAAGAAAACAGTACGGTGATACAATCTTACACGGTTATTGTACTCCGAAGGCGGATCGCTTTTCCGCAGGTTATCGGTATCGTCGAGGCCGATAATGCGGGCGGCACTCCGCAGGAAGCAATGGAGATGACGGCTCATCTGAAGTGATGGAGTGTTAGACGGCTGTTGCAGGCCGTGCACTCAGTCATCCGGATGGAAGCCTCGGGGGCGGTGTGCTTGGTGTTACGCACGCAACGGTCTGTCGTTCGGTATGGCTTGCAGGGGATGTGCGACCAGGCGATTGCTGTTCAATGCTTTTTGTCGATTCGTTAGAATCGTTCTTCTGATTTGGGAATGCGTTATGAGGGGTACGCTGTGGATGGCTGGTGTTCGGGCGGCCGGAATTACCGCCAAGGTTCGTTCCTCGGTGCTTGTCCTGGGGCTCGTCCTTATCTCATTGCTATTTGCCGGCGCCGTTTCCGCACAGTCGGCCCGTGAGCTTCGACCCGGCAGGATGACCGACGGCTTCCTCAATTCGAGTGTTGCAGATGTCTTCCGAGGTCTCCCGTACGTGGGGTCCTGCGGTCAGTACCTCCAGGGTACCGCGTGGACGATCTACGTCGGGAAGATCCACAGCATGGCACGGCACTTCCGGTACGAGTTGGAAAGTACCGGTACCACAGTCCCACTCATCAGACACGTCAACTATATCGGTTCACAGTACGGGTTTTGGCTGGGAACGGCGTGGAAGACTTCGCTGAGTGACGGTATCGGATTGAACATGGAGGGCTGGACTCTTCTCCCTGTTCGGCATGCAGTGTACGGCACCTATATGAACAATCTCGATCCGCCGACTTTGGGCGATCTGCCCGATGCCATGGACTTCTGGCGAGAATGGTCTCCCAAGACCGATGCGTGGTTCTTGGACCTGTTCCTCACGGTAAACCCCGGGTTGGGGGGCTACGGACGCGGACTTGGGTTGGTTTGTGGAGGCCGTTACGATAGTTACTACAGGTCCCTGCGGCAGTCGTTGGCCCGCGGACGGAACATTGCTTCGGACGGGGACGAAATGCAGATGGCCGCTCATCTGCTCGTACCATACATTGGGGTGCAGGTCGGCCGTGATGCGCGGGGATACGATTTAGCGGTCAGGATGATAGGTACGCCCATTGTGTTTGGAGGTCTGAAACACTCCGAAACCTTCGGCGGACTTGGTGTGCGAGATGAGGGATGGTTCCCGTTTGACGTACCCCGAGGATATTGGGCTGAACTCTTTGTGGAAGGCGGCGTGCGTGTAACCGGTGAGATCACGCTTGGAGGCTTCCTGAAAATGACCACAATGGCATTGATGTCCAACGCCGACCTCACGCGCCGCTCGGTCACGGGGGCACCGCCTCAAGAAGAGAATTACGATCTCATCTACAGGCGCATCATGTACACGTATGGCGCCAAAGTGGCGCTGCACTTCTAGGCGAAACACGGACTGTACCGGATACCCGTTTGAGTCTCAACGATGTGTGGCCCACGGGGTACCGGTAACTTAAATCGTTTCACGAGATTTACGGGAGGGCCGGCATGGTACGGTGGCCTTTTCAAGTAAAGTTTCTCCTGATTGTGTTTGCAGTTTTCCCGGTTTATTGCACGCGTGGGAACTGGAAATGCACGGCCAATTCCAGCAGATATTCGAGCAATATGGCCAAGCCACCGATATGGGGGGTTTTTTTGGGCAGGCCGACGTGGACAACCAGTTCGCCGGGGGACGACTCGCGTCCGTGAACTCGTATTTGGGGCACCGTTTGGCCGCTACAACGGCTTCAGGAGGCGACGGCACTACCCAGTATCAGTATTTTGATGTACACACCAATATTCGCATCAACCCTGCCGTAAGGTTCAGAGGGCACTACCATTTAGGGGAGTTTCTCAGGGGCGAAAATTCAGGGTACAGGATCGGCACAAGGCCGGGAACTCGGGTTGCAGCTTCGGACGGCCAGTGGACCATGTGGTGGGTGACCGGACAACTGCCGGTCGGCACCGTTGCATTCGGAAAGCGTCCCAAAGCGTTCGGAATGGGCCTGGCGTCCAGCGGTAACGGAGGGGACACGACCACGGAGACGCTTTTGTTGGTGACCCACTGTGGGCCTTTTCGGATGGGCGGAGGGATTTACCTGTCGCGACGGGCGGATCTCGAGTACTGGAATCCCGATGATAAGAACAACATGCGTCAGAATAACTTCGAAACCTTTCTTACGTACAGAAGCGGCGATCTGGAAGTCGGTTTTGAAGCGGACGTCGAGTACACTCACCAGGGAGGCGAAGGCCAACTCGCCCCGGGGGGAACCAAGACCGTCGTTGCAACAGATCGAGTGAATGCGACCTACGACGCATACGTGAAGTACTTCAACGGACGGTTCTTCTTCAATGCCGAGGCGGTCTACGATGATTACTGTATTCGCCGGCTGCAGAATACGAATGTACCGGATGCGCAGGACGGAAGAGGCAGCAGGTTCAGTACCGATTACATCGAATCGTTGCGCTACGCAGCCGAGTTCGGGGCAACTGCGGGACCCGGTATGATGAGCTTTTTTTATGCGTACTTACCCGGAGCCGACCGGAGAGACGGAGTACTGATTCACAAGCAGGCGTTTCTTACGAAGACGGGATACAATGTTTTTATCCCGTACTCTTATCTGCTTGGATATGCGTATGGCGCGGGTGTCGGTGCCTTTGACCTGAACGGCTACGGATTCCTGAACGACGCTATCGTGAAGGCCGTCCGGGTTGATTATGCCGCTGCGGCGAACTTGAATCTGTATGCCACGTTTCTCAAGGCCGACAGAGCCGGTCACGGCTATGGCTGGGGCTTTATCGACCTTGACGATCGCGAGACCATCCCCGACCCCGGCGGCGCGAACGTCGGCGGCGTACCCCTGCAGATAAGGAATCCGAATTTCGGGCAGGTCTTGCTGAGGAACACGGATGAAGTCAGTGGGAGACGGATAAACGCGTTTGATATCAATGCCCCAACATCCCCGACACGGACCTCGGGTGGGAGTTTACCGCGGGAATGGACTGGGAGATTCTTTCCGGTTCACGGGTGAGTATTAGGTACGCATATTGGCAGCCGGGAAAATGGTTCAGCTACGCGTGTGTGGACAAGAGTGTTGCAAACCGCGAAGCTCCCAATTGGGGAGTCAACCCCGACAGGCAAATCTCGGCGGTTATGGGTTTGTCGCTGAGTCTACTGCAAACGTTCTAACCGTATATATTCAGCTTCCTGCCGCGCATCTTTCAGAGTAATTAGGTTCATCTCAGTGTGTCTCTTGGGGATTCACGTCACTCGGCTCGGTCGTTTCGGTCTGCCTGGGCTTCTTCTTTCCAAATACCCGGTAAATCACCACATAAAAGAGCGGAATGAAGAAAATAGCGAGGGATGTTGCGGTGATCATCCCGCCAAGGACGCTGGTACCAATTGCCTTTTGAGCGCCGGCTCCCGCGCCCGTGGCCAGGGCAAGGGGCAGGACGCCGAACCCGAAGGCCAGCGAGGTCATGACAATCGGGCGAAATCGCAATTTCGCCCCTTCCAGAGTTGCCTCGATCACGCCCATCCCCTCTTCTTCCAGTTTGGACTTGGCGAATATGACGATCAGGATCGCGTTCTTGGTGGTCAAGCCTAACGTAGTGAGAAGCCCGATCTGAAAATATACATCATTGGGCAGCCCCCTTAACGATGAAGCGATCACCCCGCCGAGGACCCCAAGAGGAAACGCCATCATGATCGAAATGGGCACCGTCCAACTCTCGTAGAGAGCTGCCAGGACGAGGAAGATAACGAGCATGGAGAATGCGTAGAGAGCAGTTGCCTGAGTGCCGGCCAGGCGTTCCTGAAAGGAGATCCCGCTCCAGTCGAAGCCGATCCCTTTAGGCAGTTTCGCGATGAACTCTTCCATGGCGCGCATCGACTCCCCGGAACTCCGTCCGGGTGCCGGCTCGCCCCAGATGTTTATGGACGGAAACGCGTTGTAACGTTCCAGTTTGGGAGACCCGGAAGTCCAATGTCCGGAAGCAAAAGAAGAAAACGGAACCATCGTGCCCGCGTTGTTGCGTGCGTACAGCTTTTCCAGATCCTTGGGCAACATGCGGTATGGAGCGTCCGCCCTCACATACACGCGCTTCACTCGTCCGCCTTGAATGAAGTCGTTTACATAAGCACTTCCGAAGGACGCGGATATGGTATTGTGAATCGAGGTAATGGGGAGCCCCAAAGCGCCTGCCTTTTCCCAATCCACATCAATGCGGTATTCGGGAACGTCCTCCAAAGCGTTGGGCCGAACCCTGGTCAATCTTGCGTCCTTCATGGCCATGCCCATGAGCTGGTCCCGGGCCTTCATCAGTTTTGCGTGGCCCAGTCCGCCGCGGTCCTGCAACTGAAGATCAAACCCCTTGGCCCGACCCATTTCGATTACCGCAGGCGGCGGAAAGGCGAACACCATTGCATTGCGGATCTGTGAGAAAGAACCCATGGCCCTTCCCACCACCGCATCTACCTTCAAATCCGGCCGATCTCTGAGCTTCCAATCCTTGAGCTTGACAAATGCCAGCCCCACATTCTGGCCCATACCGGAAAAGCTATAGCCGACAACCGTGAATACCGATTCCACGGAGTCTTTTTCTTTCATCAGAAAATGGTCCCTGACTTCGTCCAGGATTTTCCCGGTCTGTTCCAGGGTCGAGTTCGCCGGCAGCATTGCCTGGACGAAGAGGACGCCCTGGTCTTCATCAGGGAGATAAGCCGACGGCATCCGTTGGAACAAGACGACCATGGCTGTCGTGATCAGAAGGAAAACCAATAGGTAACGGCCTTTCCGGGCAACGGAATTGCTTACGAGCCTTAAGTACACGTTTCTGCCTTGGTAGAAGAACCGATTGAACCATCGAAAGAACGGACGCAAGAAGAAGATGGCGTTTTCCGACGGTTCATGCCCCACTGCAACCGGTTTGAGAAGCGATGCGCAGAGAACCGGCGTTAGGATCAAGGCCACGAGGACTGAAAGAAGCATAGAGGCGATAATGGTCACGGAGAACTGGCGGTAGATAACGCCCGTAGAACCGCCAAAAAACGCCATGGGACCGAATACCGCGGACAGCACCAACCCTATTCCGATCAGCGCGCTGGTAATTTCTTCCATGGATTTGGCAGTGGCTTGCCTGGGCGAGAGCCCTTCGTCCCGCATGATGCGTTCCACGTTTTCCACCACTACAATGGCGTCGTCCACTAGAAGTCCTATGGCCAGCACCATCGCGAACATGGTCAACATGTTGATGGAGAACCCGAAAAGTCCCAGGACGGCGAAGGTGCCCAGGAGTACCACGGGTACAGCGATAGTCGGAATCAAGGTGGCCCGGATGTTTCCGAGGAATAGATACATTACCAGGAAAACCAGTAGGATCGCCTCGAAAAGAGTTTTCACCACCTCTTCGATTGCCACGCTGATGAAGGGGGTCGTGTCGTACGGGTAGACGACCTTCATTCCCGGCGGGAAATAGCGGCTCATCTCTCTCAGTTTTGCCTTGACGGCATCCGCGGTATCCAATGCGTTGGCACCGGCGGCTTGCCGGATGGCCAAGGCGGCTCCAGGCTTGCCGTTGTAGTGAGACACAACATCATACTGCTCGGTACCCAATTCCGTTCGTCCCACATCTTTGATCCGCACCACGGAGCCGTCCGGATTCGTACGGATGGGGATGGCGGCAAACTCGGCAGGTGTCTTGAGGAGGTTCTGGACCACGATCGAAGCGTTCAAACGTTGGCCTTCCACCGCGGGAGCACCGCCGAACTGGCCGGCGGACACTTCCACGTTGTAAGCCTTAAGCGCGGTGATGACATCTTCGACCGTCAGGTTGTAACTGGTCAACTTGTCGGGGTTCAGCCAGATTTGCATCGCGTACTGGGAGCCGAAGTTCTCGACCTCGCCCACACCCGGTACCCGTGCCAGCACCTTCTCGAGATTCGATTGGGCGTAATCTCTCAGGTCATCTCCATCCATGCTCCCGTCTTCTGAGATGAGTCCTACTATGATCAAATAGTTGTGGGTGGATTTGCTGACCTTGACACCCTGGCGCTGCACTGCGTCCGGTAGGCTCGCCATGGCGAGCTGGAGCTTGTTCTGCACTTGAGCCCAGGCAAGGTCGGGATCGGTCCCCGCTGCAAAGGTCAACTCGATGCGTGAGTTACCGGCGGAATCACTGCTGGCGGTCATGTACAGCATCTTGTCAAACCCGGTCATTTTCTGCTCGATGATCTGCGTGACGCTGTTTTCGACCGTTTCCGCGGATGCCCCCGCATAAAAGGACTCAATGGCGATGGAAGGCGGGGCGATAGGCGGGTACTGTGATATGGGCAAATTGTAAATCGCCAGACAGCCTGCCACCATCATTATGATAGCGATGACCCAGGCAAAGACCGGACGAGCCAGAAAGAATCTCGACAACATAAACCGCCTCCGTTAATTCACTTTTCCGGCCTGTCCGGCCGTAGTCCCGGGCGGCGTTACGCCTTTCCGACCGGCGTCAAAGGGAAGGGCCTTCACGGAGGTGCCGGGCCGAACTTTTTGCAGTCCCTCGACGACAACACGGTCATCGGATTCGAGACCTGACGATACTAACCACTTGTCGTCAATGGCGCGATCGAGAGTGAGCCTCCGCAGTTGAATTTTGTCCTCACCGTCTACGATCAGTGCCGTGGGGTTACCTTTTGGATCGCGTGAGACTGCCTGTTGAGGCACGACGATGGCTCGCTCATTGGTGCCTTCTTTCACGATTGCCCTGACGAACATGCCCGGTAGAAGAACAGACTCCGGATTGGGAAAGACAACCCTCAGGACGACCGAACCGGTTGTCGGATCTACCGTGACGTCGCGAAACTGAAGTGTGCCTTCCTGTGGATACTTCGTGCCGTCCTCTAGGACGAGTTTGACCTTGCTCTGGTTTGTTCCGTTCTGATTGAGACGGCCGTTTGCCAGTCGGCGCTTCAGTCTCAACAGTTCGGCCGTGGATTGGGGCACATCCACGTAAATTGGGTCCATTTGCTGAATGGTCGCCAGGGCTTTGGGCTGATACGCCGTAACCAGAGCGCCGTCGGTCACGCTGGACTTGCCGATGCGTCCGGAGATTGGTGCCGTGACACGCGTATACCCCAGGTTGATGCGGGCCGTCTGAACCGCGGCTTTCCAGTACTCTATGTCGGCCTCGGCCTGTTTCAAGGAGGCCTCCCTCGTGTCATAGTCTTCCTGGCTGACTGCCTTTTCGGCCAGTAGTGCCCGGTATCGCTCGGCTCTGGATCTTACCGCAGGAAGGTTGGCCTCCGATTTGGCCAGGGACGCCTTCGCACTGTCGAGCGCCGCCTGAAAGGGGGCGGGATCGATCTGATAAAGAACTTGGCCTGCCTTGACATCGGATCCTTCCTCGAACAGGCGTTTCTGAATAATACCGTTCACCTGGGGGCGGATTTCAGCGACCAGGTACGCCGACGTGCGGCCCGGCAATTCAGTCGTCAGAACGAGTTTCTGCGGTTGGACCGTTATCGTAGTTACTTCCGGAACGGGGCGTGGCCGGGACTGCTGCGGGCGGTCGCACCCACACAGTAAAAGGACTGCCGGCAGAGCAGTCAAGACCATATTCCATTTAAGTTTTCTGCTGGCGGTTTCAAAGACGTTCATGAGAAACCTCATAAATCTCGGTAAGGTGCGGACTGAATCCTCAGGTCCTTCGGCAAAATCACGTTCACCACAACGCTGCTTGGCCATATCCATTGTTTCAGTGTCCGTTCTCCGGGTCGGAGCCGGAAGGCTCACCAGTAAGGAACATCGAGAAGATCCCTTCGAGATGGTTCATGATGACCGAGCGGATCGCATCCAGATTCTCCGGCCCGTATTGTTCCCAGCCGAGAGTCCTCCTAATTCCGCTCGGTGCAATGTGGAACATCATGATTTGACCCACAAGCGCAAAGACTCGAAGCTTGACCTCTTGATCGTTGCAGTCCAGCCCCGTGATTCGTGCCGTCAGACCAAAAAAAACGTGGTCCAAAGGTTTCATGAAACCTTCAAAGAGAGTATCGAAGGCCTTAGTCGGGCAAAGTTGTTCACGAATAATGATACTGAGCCACTTGTCGGTCTGCGGAAGACCGAGTAAACGGGTGATGAGGAATTCCAGCAACTCACACAGGAGATGGAAGCTCTGTTCCCTGGAGAGTGCATTTTTTTTCAAGGCTTCGCTGATTTTCTCAAGTCGCCGGCCGAGCAATATATTTACTTGCTCGACGATGTGTTCCGCGACAGCCACGTAGAGCCCTTCCTTGCTGCCGAAATAGTATTTGATGGCGGCGAGATTGACCTCTGCCCTTTCTGCAAGCATACGGGTGCTCACTCCGTCAAAGCTGTACCGACCAAAAAGGTCGAGAGCCGCGTCGATGAGTCGCTTACGTGGATCGTCCGTGAGCATACCTCTTGTCTTTCCGTCTCGCATCGCTCCCGGCGGGGGAGCCGTCGCGCGTCACGGATGCGAAGGTGACTTGTCAACCAATTGAGCAGGCCGATCCGGAACCCATTTGCCGTAACCGCGCTTTCAGCCTTTCCGGCCGGTTGCAACGAGGAATTCCGGTGTTCCCGGCAAACGGAGGCAAGAAACATCTGCACCCTTGAAACAACACTGGTATAGCAGATGTACGGAATTCAATCAAACGTTTGTTTGAATTGGATACACGTTCAAAGGTGGGGTGCCGTCTCGGCTTCGTGTCCTATTTCACAAGTACGGTAGTACATTTCCTGCAAGGCGTCCCTCTCGTTCCCAAGCTCCCGCCTGAGCATGTCCCCTTTTTTTGCCGGCAACCGTAGGAACCGTTAGACAATAGGGCAATCGATTTGAGGTGCCTGCCGGCCAGTGCCCCGCAGGGGCTCACCATGAGTAGCCACGGGTTTCAACCCGTGGAAAAGGGCATCCACCCAATTGTCTGGAACGGCCCTGAAGGGGCCGACCAATCACGATGCCCCCATTATGCGAAGGCTTCACTGATGCAGTCGTTGTCCCCTTGGTGGACCCCTTCGGGGTCCATAACTGTTTATTATTGCACACCGTTTCCATGGGTTGAAACCCATGGCTATTTAAGGTATGCCCTTTCAGGGCAAAGAGAGTTCATGGGCTCTACTTTGGCGGGCGGAATTCTTATGTTTTTTCGTAATCGAGTTGAGTCTCGCGTCGACAAGGCACACGCTCCCGGTTGCCGGCCACCCAGGATATGGGAAATGCTCAGAGCCCCCACTTGGGAACGAGAGAAGGACCCCGCGTATCGCGTGATCCTTCTTTTCAGCTGACGCCGTGCTTGTGAACGGCTCCGCTCATACGGCTTGATCGGGCGGCGGAGTTCCGGGAGGAGCCGGCAACGTCAAGGGCCATCGCAACCAGAAAGCATTGTGAGGGATCAGGGCCGGACCTACAATGCATAGATTAACGTAGATGATGAGGATATTCACGTCGGCCGGCAACTTTGCAGCTGCAATCTGTGCCGCGGCGGGCGCGAGAATCACTTTCAGCAGGACAATCCATACCGCGGACACGACGCACACCACAATGAATGCGGCAAGTGCGCGGTTGAAGTGGGTGAGTTTGGTGATACCCCAGAATTGCAGATGCCATGAATAGACCAAAGACCAGAAGATGATGGATGAGGCCACCGCGGCAAAAGAAAAGGTGGGGCTCATGCCCAGAGCCAGACTCCCATTCCAGCAAATATAGCCCAGGATATGAGCCAGGATGGTCTGAGCTACGGCCATACCGGGATGCCCCAATTTGCCGAAGGGCCACCCCTGGGTTACGAATACGGGACTGAATACGAAAAACCAGGCGATGCACCAGACAAGGAGTCCGGTCAGCCAGTTCACGTTCCAGGGCCCTTTGTGATCAATGGGAGTATCGGCGAAGGGGGTGCCGCCGAGATTGGTCAGGAGGTTCCAGATGAGAATGGCAAGAACCATGATGATGACAAATCCTGCCGCCATGGTTACCCAGGGATGGACTTTCCCTTTGAAAGGCCAACCGTTCCAGACGGTTCCGTAGAGAAGTGTGAGCCAGAAAGCAATCACACCGAACCAGAGATACAATGGTCCCACGGGCCATCCCGGATAGACGTACCTCATGAAGAGTAGGACGACGAAGGTGAAAATCACCCACAAAATGCTCATCACGATCCCCGCCGTGAAGCGCGATTTCTCAGGATTCCACCACTGTCCTCCCGGAGGGGCCATCGGGTAATTGTCGCCAAGGAGAGCAAGGCAACCGAGAGCGACGAGCATAATGAGGGTTGCGGGTATGATCTTCAGGACAATGAGCCCAACAGGGATTGCGTAGACGAAGATGACGACTCCGACCACCGCGAGAACGATGAACTGAATGAGCCCGGCTTCCGGACCAGCTGGGCCGATCCCCACTTTCTGGTCTTCCATCACGAGTACCTCCCTACTTTGAAATGGCCGCACTTGCGGCGGCAATGAAAGCAAGTTGGAGAGACTTCCGTGGTAAGGCTGCGGAAAGAAACTCTTTCACTACGGTCAAGTCATCCGGTGGAGTCACGCCTGCCGGTCAATCGTAATTCCTGCCCCTCCCGGTTCGTATCGATTCGGTTACTGATGATGAACATTGAAGTTTCTTGTCTGAAATCAAAGCGCACACTATGGTTCCCGGGCCAACGGCGCCCCAACGGTTCGTTTGGTGCTGCCGTGAGGTGCCGTAGACCCGGGAGAGTAGGTAGGTGCTTCCCGGGAGTAATGGTATATGGTGAATGCGATTCCTAATGAGGCATCGCAGCGGCATTAAGAACTGATCTCGAGAATGTTGAATCCCCTTTTTTCCAGGGCGGTACGAATAGCATCGGGGTTGGGGGCTTCCGCATGAAGGACCACTCTAACTTTGTCATTGGCGCCCTCCGGTACGGTGAAGACGGATCTTGCCTTTCCCCCGGTCTCGTCAACCATCTTGAGTATGTCCGACAGAGTCCCCTCTTCGAGGGTAACATCGACAAGAGTAGCGCGAAACAGGTCGGAGCCCGCTTCCAGCAGCTTGAATAAGGTGACGAATATCTCTCGGTCTGAAACGACCCCGACTACCTGTTCCTCGTCGAGGACGGGAAAGGTGCTCATGGTGAGGTCTCTTCCCTTGATGAGAATATCCTCCACCGAATCGTCGACACTCACAGTGACCGGCATCCGAACCATGAGATCCTTTACCTTGAGCTTGTTGCAGAAGTAGTTCATCTCGCAGGCATCGCCGCTTTCGCTCACACACATGGCGGCCTCGCTCAGATCCCTGCGATGAACCACCCCTCTTAAGCCGCCTTCATCGACCACCGGGATCATCTTCAGGTTGTGCTTGGCGATCAGCATTGCCGCCTCGACGGCAAGCGCGTCGCTCGATATGGAATACTGATGGGGAAGCATCCAGTTTTTCACAATCATGATCGTCTCCGTACGAGTTCAAATGCCGTGTTCGGCTGTTCATCCGCATGAAGGGTGCTGTCGGTTAGGCTCGCTTGGGCTTGGGAAAGATTTCCAGGCAAGCCTTGACGACCTCCTCGGCAAAGGCCTGATCTTCCAGATTGGCCTCGACCTCACGAACGGGAACCGACTCCCCGACGCCGTCCTTGAACAATCTAAGGAACAGCTGGTCCTGATCCCGGTCGTACATGTGGCCGGAAGGGGGATCCGCGGCCGACCATCCTTGTGTGGGAAACACGAAGACCACCGGGCCCCGGGCGGCCTTGAGCTTCTCTGCGAAAGCCCCGGCGATCAGTTCCATCTCCTGATCGGACACACGGAGGAATGTCCGTAGTTCGTCCAGCTCGTACTTTCTTCGCTCGTGGTGTTCCGGCTTGTAGCGGGACTTGCGCTGGCTCGTCAGGTTCACTCCTCCGGGCGCCACCACTTGCGGTATTCCCAGCTTTCCCGCCTCGGTCATGCGATTGGGACCCGCGGCTCTCATGCCTCCGAGCAGTTCTTCTCCGACGCCGCCGGGAGTGAGGTCTACAACACCGTCGAAAAACTTCATTCGGATCATTTCTTCCATTGCACGATCACACACTCCCGCGGCGGAGAACCCGATGACCTGAAATCCTTTCTTTTCCAGCCTTTGCTGGACATAACTGCAGCACTGCTCGGTCGGTCCGAACATGGAGATCGCCACAAGAGGCTTCCCGTCTTTACGAGCAGATTCCACGGTCAACGGGGCAACTTGAGCCATGCCTGCAATCGCCGCGGCGGCGCGATCCAAAACGTTCCGGAGTGGTATCGAGAGTCCGGCAATCTCAATCACCGTATGAAGCACAGCTATGTCGCCGGTTCCAATGTACCTCGTGGCAAGGCCGGGCAGAGCCGCAGTGGACGACACCATCATCTTGGGGAGGCCAAACGGCAGCGATCTCATCACATCCGTGGCCATCAGACTGCCTGTTGAGCCGCCAAGGCCGATCACGCCTGCAAGTCGATCTTTGTCGAGGAGATCCCGAGCCAGCTTCACGGCTCCCTGGATCATTGTGCGGGTGATCTTCTTGCGTTCGCGGGACGAACGTATTTCCTCGATGCTTGTGCCGCCCGCCTTGGCGACTTCCGACGGGGGAATGTCGGCTCCGGTGGTTTCCCCCGACATACTGATGTCGAGAATCACCGGATTGCCGCCTCGGTCACGGATTTGATCCCGCAAGTACAGGGTCTCCGGGCCTTTGGTGTCCAATGTGGACACGAGTAGAATGACACGTTCCATCAAGCTTTTCCTTCTGCCGCGACGGCTTCCTCGATCGTCTTCTTAAGAACCTTCTTATCGATCTTGCCCGAATCTCCTACCGTGGGCATGGCGTCAATGATCTCAAGCCGTTCGGGGAGCTTGTACATTGCAAGCTTCTTTCCCTTCAGGAAAGAGACCATTTCATCGAACGTGAAGTTCTCACCCGATTTCGGGACCACATATGCGCAGCACTTCTCGACGAATTCCGGATCCGGCATGGCTACGATTGCTATCGCTGAGACCTTGGGATGTTCGTTGAGTAGTCCCTCGATCTCTGCAGGATAGATGTTCTGACCGCCGCGAATGATGACGTCCTTCTGACGTCCCATTATCCAGACTCGACCCTCTTCCAGAGCCACGATGTCACCGGTTGTGGTCCAGTTGTCGTCGTCGAACACATCCTTGGTTGTCTCGGGATCACGCCAATATCCGGCAGGCGAGTGGGGACCCCGGAGGTAGAGTATTCCCGGCTGTCCATCAGGCACTTCATTGCCTTCTTCATCCAACAGTTTTATCTTGTTGCCCGGCAAAGGCTTTCCGACGGTTCGACGCCGCACATCGGGAGGATCGTCTATGAAGCAGCCCGATACCGAACCGACATCCTGGGTGCCCAAGTCCGACGTGATGCGGCCTCCCAACTTTTCTTCAGCTTCCATTGCCACCTTTGGGGGTAGATATCCGCCTGCGGAACGGATGAACCTCAGAGAAGAAAGATCGTACTTGGACAGGTCCTCCTCCAACATACGGATTATGTGCGTTGGGACTACGCCGATACACGTCGCCTTTTCCTTTTCGATCATGGCCAGGGCGCCGTTGGGAGTGAAATCCTCGAGAAGCACGACCTTTGCTCCGACCAACGGAGCGGCAAAATAAGTGAGAGTGCCCGCGGCTCCACCTGCGAAGGGAGCTACGGCCATAGCCGTGTCGTCACCGGACAGGCCCCAAATTTCACACCGGCTCTTGGAGGTCATCAAGCGCGGGGCAAGAGGCCATTCCACTATTTTGGGCACGCCGGTCGTGCCGCTGGTGCTCGTGAGTGCGCCCACATCACCCGTGGGATCGAATCTCCGGGCTTGCAAGAGTGCGGGATCCTTCTTCTCCTCCCACGGCTCTTTGGCAATCTCCATCAACGAATACGTATTCTCCGGGTACGGTCCGGGAATGGTATCGTCAAGGAGGAACGTGTACTTCAGGTTCGGATTCTCTTTCTTGAGATCTTCCACCATCTCCAAGTAGTTGAACTTTCTGTAGACTCCCGGGACGATGATGGCACGCGGATCGATTTTGCCTATGATGTGGGTAAGTTCCTTGTGACGCAGATAGGGCATTACCGTGATATTGATGAGTCCGGCCCGTTCGGACGCGATCCTCGCCAGGAATCCGTACGCGCAGTTTGGAGACTGAAGGATCACTCGGTCGTCCTTTTCAAGTCCCAAGTCTATCCAAGCGAGGGCAAAACGGTCCATGAGCTTGGCCGCCTCCGCCCACGTGATCCGCATTGAAGAATCCACCAGCGCTTCCTTTTCGGGCCTCTCCTTGGCGTTCTTCAGCCAGAAATCGGTGAACGTCTCATCGGTCCAGTATCCTGCGGATCTGAATTCTTTTATCATCCTGTCTGTATATCGAATTGGTTTCATGGGTGGATAAACCTCGTTCTTCTCCTACTCTGAAGCGGTATCGAATTGAGATGAGTGAAGATTCAAGGAGGGCGTCCTGCTCCTCCGAGCGGTCGCTCCCCCGCAATCTTCAATTCGTTTCCTCGCCCGGCAGACGTCGGTGAGCATCAGCGGGCCGCTTGTCTCTACTCCTCGAAGCCGTAATCCTTCCATTGGGACAGAACTTTTTTCTTCATGTTCTCGTCAAGAAAGATTTCCGTGGGCTTCCGCTCCCACTCGAACGGAGTGCAGGCATCCAGGAGGATCCTTGAGGTGATCTGCCGCGCATCGATGGGCAGCCCGGGATCGAGCGGCGTGGAGCGCCCTCGATCGATGATTTGTGCAGAACGCTTCGGATCGAACCGGACCGAAAGCGCCCACATGACTCTGTCCCAATCATCCGCGGGTATGTCGTGGTCGACGGTGATCACCCCTTTGACTCCGTAATGGCCCGTAGTCGAACCAATTACCGCGTTGGCGACATGGTTGGAATGCCCCGGATATTTCTGTTCCACTGAAACCACGCACCAATAGCGTCCCGTGGATTCCGGAAGGAAGTAACAGGACTGAATTCCCGGAACTCTCATGACTTCCAGATCGGTCCACAGGGTGGCGGTACGATTAAGGGACTGAATCATATGCGTGTCCGTGATGGGTTTTCCCACGGTGGTACCCCAGAATATGGGCTTCTTGCGTCGGAGTATGCGCTGAATATGCAATACCTGCTTGGGCCATTCTTCGCCCTTGGCGCCGGAATAGTACCCGGTATACTCGCCGAAGGGCCCTTCATCGCGCATATCTGCGGGATCGATCCATCCCTCGAGGATGATTTCAGCGTGCGCAGGGAGCTTGAGGCCGGTAAGGTCACTGACGAATATCTCACAGGGCTCCTGGCGGAGCGTGCTGATGAGGTCGTACTCATCCATTTGCGCCGAAACCAGGGTCGAGGAGACGAGAAAATGAACCGCGTCCGTTCCGATTACCGCAGCAGCCGGCATCTTCGTGCCGTCTTTCTTGTGCTGGTTGAAGTGGAAGTCGGCGTGCTTGCCTTTGATGATCTGGACGCCGCAGTGATTACGGTCGTGGATCTGCATCCGGTAGGTTCCGCAGTTGGTCCATCCGGTCTCCTTGTCTTGGCTTACAAGGTAAACCGCGGTCCCGATAAAGCGGCCGCCGTCCAGCGGATTGTAGTGCGGTGCGGGCAAGGCCTCGATATCCACGTCGTCGCCTTCAATAACCGTTTCAAAGACGGGCCCGGAGTCCACGATCTTTGCCTGGACCGGTTTCTTCGTGGAGAGCTGCATCCATTCCTTGGCCATATCGCAAATGGTGGACTCAAGCGGCATATCGAGTGCGATGGCAAACCGCTTCGTCGTTGTGAACGCACTTGTCAAAACAGGTATGTCGAAGCCCTTTACGTTCTCGAAGAGGAGGGCGGGGCCCTTTCGCTCCTCGCTCAGTTTTGCGATGGTGCCCAGCTCCAAGTACCAGTCCACCTCCTTCTTAATACGGTGCAGTTCACCTTCTTGTTCGCATTTGTTTACAAAATCACCCATACAGTTCATGTTCTAATCTCCCTTATCGTAATATTCGGAGTGTCTCGGGGGGCAAATCCCCGTTCTCCGCAAAGACACCAAAAAGAGGTCTTGTCCTTCGAGATCACGTGAGACCGCCCACTCAATGCGGTGCGAAGACGGCCATATGACTACTCTTTCACTTGAGCTTTCGTCCTTTGATAAGGCCGGCGACGATGTGCTCTACAGCGCTGGCTTTGGGCTCCACAATAGGCTTCACCTTTTTCCGGCTCCAGACCGTTTCGGGACGGCTCTGGAGGATATAAGTCTCACCCTTGTACGGAAGAGACGTTTCCGTTGCCCATTCAATATCCATATGCTTTCCGTAATGCTTCTCTATCCTGTTGGATAGTTCGGCCAACTCGAGTATCTCACGGTCCAAGAGGCTCTGGGATTCGCGGCGCTCCGCGTCCACTTCGAGTTTTTTGACTTCATCCGTCTCAGGGTCCGTTGTGTAGTAGATCGCCTTGTCGGAGATAGTCTTCTTGATGATTTCCATTGTAATTTTGTTCACTTGGAATTGATCCGGAGTCACCTCGCCCGACACCACGCTTTCGCCGTAGCCCCAATTCGAGTCGATGACTATCGTTGTGGTATCGCCGGTCGCGGGATTCAATGTGAACATGACCCCGGCCGTAAAGGAGCGAACCATCTTCTGGACCGCCACGCTGATGAGTACCTGGGAATGGTCGAACCCCATTCTGATCCTGTAAGAAATTGCCCGGGCAGTAAACAGGCTCGACCAACACCGTCGCACGCGGTCGAGAAGATCGTCCACGCCTCGAATCCACAGGAATGTATCCTGCTGACCGGCGAAGCTCGCATCCGGAAGGTCTTCCGCCGTGGCAGAGGATCGAACCGCCACTGGAGAGGCAGGGCAACGAGCCCGTCTCGAGAGCAAGCGATAGTTATCTGCGATCATGTCTTCGATCTGCTCGCTGACGGTCCCGGTCTCGATCCAGCCGCGGATATCCTTGGAGGCCTGATCTGTTTGCTCGACCATAGATTCATCCAGGCCCTCCAGCCTTTGCAGCACTTTGTCCGTTAAGCCGTTGTCTTCCATAAAGCGGAGATATGCATCCGTCGTGATGGCGAAACCGGGCGGAACACGTATTTGGGCCTTCATGAGCTCGCCCAGGCTGGCACATTTTCCGCCCACGCGGCTGACCATACCGATGTCACACTCCTCAAATGGAATCACGTATTCTGAAGTCTTCATGGAAGTATCCTAAAGAGTGACTGGTGAGGTCCCCTATGAGGTGAGATTCGCTCCGATCGTACGAGCCTCATGGAGATCTCAATGGTGCGGACTGTCATCGGTGAACCTCTCGTCAAGGACGGTCTGGGCCGTTTATTGAGAGGTTCACCGATACCGTTTGTTAGAGGATCTCGATCACACCAGACGTGCCGTCGACACGAATTTTCTGGCCGGTCTTGATTCTCGATGTGGCGGAACCTGTCCCCACAACGGCCGGCAGACCGTACTCGCGGCATACGATCGAAGCGTGGCACATGACTCCACCCACGTCGGTGACCGCGGCCTTGATCTTTTGGAAGGCAGGCGCCCAACTCGGTGAGGTCGTAGTAGAAATGAGTATTTCGCCTTCCCGGAGTTCGGTGATCTCGCCTATGTTGCGGCACACACGGGCGGTACCCTCGACAACTCCCGGCGATCCGGCGAATCCGTAGATTTTGGAGAGATCGCCTTCGGCTACATCCTTAAGTTTTGCCCAGTTCGCCATCGATTCTGAAGTGATACCCCAGAGGAGGATGGTAAATGGCTCATTAATCGTGTCCGGAACCGTGCCCATAGCGGAAGGAGGACTCCACTGCCGGAATTTCTCCATACACTCTTTCCGCCAGGCAACCTCTTTGGGCCACACAAGAGGTCCGCGTGGGTTGCTGCCCGTGGCCCAGGCTGTGACCACATCCCACAGTGCGTCCTTGATCTCGGCGCGGGTCAGGTACCACATGTCCTCGGAGTCTTCGATAAACTTGGAGTCCGCCAGGATTTTGGCCACATCACGCATTCTGTTCCAGAAGATGCTGTGGAACCAATGCTCCACGTAGAACAGATGGTTCTCAACGTAGGGGAAAACTGTTCTGGCCTGAGTCAACATCTGATTGAATGCTTGTCGGTCTTCGTCGGTCTGGAGCCGTGACCGGTAGCCTTCGGTCAATCGGTCGCGTTCCTTCCGAACCTCCTCCATGGGGCGGTCGATGTTTTCTCCTGCCTTGAGCTTCTCGATGTAGATGTTTATGAAGGAGATGGGGAGGTTTAAATCATCGTTCCAGGAATAATCGGTGTGATACCAACCGGTCCCCGAAGAAACGTAGAACCACGGATCGCGGGCAGCCTCGAAGGCCCCGAGCCATTTCTTGCCGTTTGGAGATGCTTCCATCTCCTTGAAAACCGTCTCCTTATCACCCTTGAGGCAGATACCGTCAACTCCCAATTCGACGGCGAGTTTTGCCAATTTCTTCAGTTCATCATCAGGCCTGTACATGATAACGTCGATCCCGCTCACCATCTGGGTGATCTTTTGAGGGGCAACGTCCGGGAAAGCCTTCTGGCAGAAGTCCATGAAGAAAACATAGGCCGCATAACCCAGGTTCAGAAACTCGAAATGGTACTGCCAGCAAAGGATGCCGAGGTCTATGAGCTTGTCGTACGCGTTGAGAAGCCTGTATCCGGTGGACTGACCCTTACCTTCGAAGACTACGGACTCATCCTCCATTTCAGGCAGAGTCGGGATCTCTAGGTCGACAAGCTGCTTGATGATGTCACGCATCTTGCCTTCCCACGTTTTCTCAAGGTCCTTCCAGTTTTCGTAGTAATAGCCGGCCCTCTTCATAAACTGTTCGGCACGCTTGGGGATGTCGTCGGGGTCGGTTACCGGTAGAGGGGTTATGTAGATATATCCGTTGCAGATGCGGTGATCGATGCCCTTGGCCGGAGGAACGATGAAAATGCGGTTGTTGTACTGAGATAGCGCCAGGAACCAAGCTTCATCCCAAATGATGTCAAAGGGATACATCGGTTCAGGATAGTGCAGGCCGTCGTAGAACCAGAACATGTTTTTTTCGTACGCGGCCCGCTCGGGATTTTCATTGCTGAACGCGTAGTTGTAGGGGTACATCCGCTGCCATCCCTCGGTTCCGGAGATAGTTTCTACCTCGTGAGGATCGGGGAACTGTAAATCGGCCATCTCGCAACCTCCTAAAGTGAACGGGTTAGTGCCCAGTCGGCATCTCGCCGACGACTCTCACCTCTCGTCTATCTGAAACTGACGCCGGGCCGCACCATGACGGTGCGAGGCCTTTTTCAGTATTGAGGAAGTGAATAACTAAATGATAGGGGTTTTAATGATTTGCACGCCGATTCTGTAATGGCAAGCGCCTATAGGGACAGCGGTACAGCGATAACTTCAGTGCCGTCCGCTGGAATTGTTGTGAGGGTGTTTGCCCTCATCCAACGATATAAAGCAACATGCGTGCCAAGGTACATCCGTCTTGAATCGGCATTCAATTGCTAAGAATTGTTGAAGATATGTTGATCGGATCTTTGAGAGGAAGGAGCATTCTCGGAAAGGTCGTGTGACATATCGCACCCGGTGCGAGATATCACACGCAATGGTGTAGGGTTGATTCCGAGCTTGCGCATCCGTGAGAAAAGCGTCGACGGGTTTATTTGCAGGATTTCGGCCGCTCCTCCACTCCCCTTCACTCGTCCGCCGGTGGTCGCCAAGACCCTGAGAATATGCTTCTTCTCCATTTCTTCCATGGCCAGTTCCTCGAAGTCCTCTTGCGGAGATTCGGACTCCGAGACCCCGGGCGGCGCCACGTTCAAAGTGGGCCCGATACTAAGTATCATCGCCCGTTCGATCGTGTTCCGTAGTTCCCTGATGTTTCCCGGCCAATGGTACTGTTGGAGATTCTTCATGGATGCCGGAGGGATATGGTCGATTCGCTTGCCCATTTTGAGTTCGAATTCTTTGACGAATGTCCAGACGAGATCCGGAATGTCTTCGGTACGGCTGCGCAGGGGCGGCAAGACAATGGGAAAGACGTTCAATCGGTAATAGAGATCCTTCCGAAACGCTCCCGCTGTTGCCGCCTTGGCCAGGTCCTTGTTTGTGGCGGCTATTATCCTGGCATCCACCTCCACTGTTCTTGGACTCCCAATCCTCTCGAATCTACCGTCCTGGATCACCCTCAGCAGCCGCGATTGCTGTTCCAACGGTAAATCACCTATCTCGTCGAGGAAGAGTGTGGAACCATCCGCCAGTTCAAAGCGACCGATTTCCTTGGAAAATGCTCCGGTAAATGCGCCTCTCTCACGCCCAAAAAGCTCACTCTCAATGAGGGTTGAGGGGAGCGCAGAGCAATTGACCGTCACCATTCGCCGATTGTTTCGCGAGCTCAGAGCGTGGATCGCCTCGGCCAGCAACCCTTTTCCCGTGCCCGTTTCACCGGTGATGAGTACGGTCGCGTCGGTCCTGGCCACCTGCTCGGCGACCTCTAGAACTCGGCTGATTGCCCGGCTCGTGCCGACAATCTCCGTCGAGCGCTTTTTCGAACGGTATTCGTGTGAAGGAAGGCCGACCTCGTCATGGTGCGGGGTCCGCGGAGTTTGCCTTTGCCGGTGTCCTTTGCCGATTTCCTGAGCGGCGTCTCTCTGGGCGATCGCGTTGGCGACGATTTTTCCAAAGAGCTCGAGTCGTCGAATAAGCGGATGAGACCAATTCCTTTCAGTCGCGAAGCAACCGAACGTCATCCCCCCGATTATCGATCCTGCGCAGCGTAAAGGAACGGCCAAAGCCGACTTTTGTCCTATGGTTTCAAACCACTCCCTGTCGGCACGCGCGTTGGTAGGTAGGTCTTTAAGTGTTGAAAACACAAACACTTTGCCGCACATCAATGTTTGGATCAGGTACGGGACCTTACTGTTCCGGAGGGCCTTAGGAGGAAACTTGATCCCGTCCGCAGCCCACCAATGGGTGGCTACAAGCTGCGATCCTTCCTGAACGTATCGACGCAGACTGGTCCTATCATGACCCAACACTTCCCCAAGGCGCTTCAGTGAGTATTCGATTCTGCCGTCCACTTTGTCATTGGGGAAATCGACAAATTCCATGCACAGTTCGGTAAGGAGTTCGTGGATTTCCAGGAGCTCCACCAAGCTTTTCCGAGATTGTTTGAGTTCCGCTGCGGATCTCTCAAGGGCGGCGATCTCGTCCCGTTGCTCTTGAAGTTCCCTGATGAGCTGCCCAACCGTCTTGTACCGATCTTTCACGACAACCCCCTGCGTACGACGAATAAAGGAGTTTCACCTTTATCAGCCTATTCCTCCCTGTTGTCAAACGCGAGCACCCGGACGTATCTTGTGGTCTCTTGCTCGGGACCGCATGATTCGATCGGGGTGAATAGGTAACCACCGGCAGTTGGCGAATATGGATCAACGGTTTAGAATCGGTTTTCGTCCTTCGTTCCCAGGCCCTGAGGCGGGATGCTCACCGGCCGGCATTCCGCAAGTCGCTTCCCGGAAGCAGCGGTGTATCCATTACTCACAAGAAACTCGTTTCCGCCGGGCAGAGACCCGGAACGAAGGAATCTCGATTATATCTTGCAGAAAACGCTCTATGGGTCCCCTTAAGCGTCTTGGATGTCAACGATGTCGGAAACACCGAACTTCAAGAGTGAGACCGTGCTGAGTATATTTCTCGCGTTCTTCTCCACCGCGGGGATTTCCTTACCCAGGCTTCTCAGATGCCGTGCATGTTCCTCTATCCGCTCGATTGTTTCCTTCATCTTTCGCAGCGTGTCAAGATCTCCTGAAAGCATAGCCGTCACCTCTTTTCTTTTACCTGAGATCCTTGAACCGTTTTGATTTAAGTGTGTACCTCGGCAGTTCGCCTTGTGAAACGGGTATGATGAGGAATCTCAGGTTGGTCTTGATCTTCAGCCTTTCGGAGAGCCTTGCCGCCATTTCCTTGGTAGTTGCCTCATCCATTTTCCGGGCGGGCTCGATCTTCAGGGAGATCTCATCCATGATTCCCTTCTTCTCGACAATGATTTCGTACTCGACGATTTCAGGGAACTCGGCCCTTACAAGGTCTTCCACAGATACCGGAGTGAAGAGCACTCCTCGAACCTTGGTCAGGTGGTCTGCTCTGCCGGTCACTTCCTCAATCTTCATTGAGGTCCTTCCGCAGCTGCAACCGTCGCTGCCCTTCCTAACCACGTCTTGAGTATTGAACCTGATAAGCGGGAATGAACGCCTGCCAAGGGGCGTCACCACGGCCACTCCCAGTTCTCCCGTGTCAACCTCTCTGCTCAAGGTCTCCAAGTCGAGAAACTCCACGAGAAAGAAGGGTTCCATAATGTGCAGCCCCTGTCGCTCGCTGCACATGCCGGCCCAGGCGCAGGGCTCGGTGCCGCCTATGTGATCGTAGACTTCCGCTCCCCAGGTTTCCTCGAGCCTTTTTCGAGTGGCCTGAGGTAGGGGTTCGCCGGCACACACCATTCTCCTGATCCCGAGATCCGCCGGTATAAGGCCCATCTTTTCAGCTTCTTCGGCCATGTGAAGACCGTACGTAGGAGTGTTGAGAAGAGCCGTAGCCTTCACTTCACGGATCTTGTTTATTCGCCCTTTGGTATCCAGGGCGCCTCCCGGCACAACCATGCAGCCCAACTTTTCCGCGGAAAAATGTCCTTCCCAGAAAGCTACATATACGTTGTACCCAAACGGTATGAAAACTCGATCCGTCTCCCGGAAGCCGGCCATCCAGAGAATGTGGCACCAAACCTCAACTCGCCATTGCCAACTCTCCCAGCTCTCCGGAACGTACACGGGCTTGCCGGTCGTTCCGGATGTCTGCCGAAAGGTTGAAACCTCCTCGGAAGGAACACCCAGCATTTCGCCGAAGGGAAAAGGCTCCTTGTCATCCTGAGCTTTTCTCAAGTCATCCTTGTCGATGAGGGGAAGCTTCTTCACGTCATCAAGGGTCCGGATGTCGTTCGGGTCAATGTCGTTGTGTCGGTGTTGATAAAGAGCGGAGTGTGTTTTTGCGTATGCGAGAATTTCTCTGAAGCGCTTGAGTTGAATCCCGATAAGTTTCTCTCTCGGCAACGTCTCCAAATGGGGATTCCAGTACCGAGTCCTGCCGTTTGCCATTTGCCGTACCCCCTTCGATACATTGGACCGGCCATTGGGCCGTAAGGTCTTCTCGGACAGCCCGTCGGCCCTCAATCACATGGTAGGTTCCATGGAGTTGTTCTTCATCACGCCTATTTACGGACACGGAGACGAGTCCGTGATGCGAGACTCTTCTGTTGTTAAGGCTCCATGCGGGACTTGATTTCATAAGCTTCCAAATCGCACGTCCAGATCGGATGCGATGCGCTTCAAGCGTTCACAAAGCATGGACAACTCCGCATCCGAATCCCGGCGCTTCAATCCTACAGCCCAGATGGCGGCCTGAACACCTTTCCTGTGGACATTGACGGGAACCGCAGCTGCAACGATCCCTTCAAGATATTCCTCCAGATCCACGGCCACGCCGTCCTGACGGACCTTCAAGATTGATTCCTTGAATTTGCGACGATCGACGCAGGTATATGGTGTGAACTTCATCAGCCCGTTGGCGGAAAGTAACTCATCCAGCTTGGACTCCGGAAGTTGCGACAGGAGGGCCTTCCCACTTGCTCCTGCAATGAGCGGCAACCGCATGCCCACTTCCGAGGACACTTTTATTCCTTCTCCGGCATCGACTTTGTCTATGATGACGGCTTTTCGGCCTAAACGAACGCCGAGAAAGGCGGAAAAATATGTCTGTTCGGCAATTTCCTGCAGGTATGAATGAACTGTTCGGATCAATTCGGCCTTGCTGCCGGCGGCCTTGCCCAAGAGATACAGGCGAGTACCGAAAGCGAACTTGCCGTTCGGTCGGTGTTCCAGAACCTGCAGGTCGGCCAGCGTGTATACCATATTAAAGACAGTGCTTTTGTTCAGGCCAAGTTCGGTGGAAATCTCTTGGATGCGTAAGGGACCTTTGGCCTGGGCCAGGAGATCCAAAATGGCAACGCACTTGTCTACGGCGGGGACTCTCTTGAACTGTGAGTTTCTATTGCCGGGCACGGTAGATATTCTCCGGGGGGAACAAATATTTTCTATCATGAACCATGCCGGAGAACATGTCAAGTAAAACAGCTCTCAACTCGTATCCATTAACTTACATAGGAAGACCTCTCATTTTTGGGGGTAAACCGGCCTTGTAGGGGCGACCGACGGTCGCCCCCGGGCGAATACCATTCGCCTCTTGTCTGTTGATACCAGGTGCTGATTCCACCGTGGGCACGGCACGCCATGCCCCTACGTCGTGTCGGCATCTCCCCTCAATCCCTCGTTGGCGGGACATGCGTTTCACCGGATTACGGGCAATCAGGAAAGATGCCGGTCCTACCCTCCAGGAGACACGGTATTTGTGAACTTCGGTTCTCAATGGGTAGCACACGCAACACACGGATCGAACGCGCGGACAACTCTTCCCACCGCGCTTTCGAGTTCCATATCGATTCCTGCAGGAGTCACGTATCGGTTCGCTGCGTGAAGCAGTGCATGCTCTATGGCGGCAATGTTGTGCACGGTGGGGATGATGAACGCCGCCTGGGCAATGAGTCCCTTTTCAATGGTGTAGTGGTGAATCAGCGGACCTCGGGGAGCTTCTACGATGCCGTACGCTTCACCATCGCGCACTTCGTATCCCACCTCAATCTCGTCATTGTCCAACGACTCCGACAGGATCTCGCGCGCGCGTTCCAGTGCATAGACGAGCTCGATGCCACGGGCCAAGTCGAACAGCAGTATCGCGTGTGCCGGGCGTCCGAAAGTCTCTCTGAAGCGTTCCAAGTACTGGTCGGCCAAGGGAGTGCCCATCCGGGAAGCCATGTTCACTCGTGCCAGGCTGTTGGCCCGCATCATCTCTCCCTTGTACGAGGTCTTGTTCGCGTAGCTGTAGTCGGTCTCGGCGAACGTGAAGTAGGAGCGAAAATCCCGAGCGTGGAACGTATCCTCGATTACTCCTTGGGAATTCATCACACGCAGAGCGCCTCCCGTGTAATCCGGCCGCTCGTCTTCGACCGCAGCCAGGTAACACGCCGGACTGTCGTCGCCCCACGAGCCGATGCGATCCGAAAGCGCGGCGGACATTTCCCAGTACTGTTCGAATAAGTCCCGGGCTAAGGGAAGAGCACGGTCCACTTCGGTACGTGCTGCTTGAGCCTCATCCGGCGAGATGCCTCCCGTGACCCCGCCGATCACCACTTTGATCGGATGAATGAATTGGCCGCCCGCAGTCTTCAGTAGATCAGTGCCTGTGCTGCGCACCTGGAGTGCTCGCTTGGCCAGCGAAGCCAAATCTGCTTTGGAGGCGCCGGTGCCTTCGTGTTGCAGTATGCTGTAGCTCCCCAACCGATCGGGCATGGTGAATATGAACAGGGATGTTGCCTGGTTCTGAATGAGCTGCCCCAGAAGGAGCAGTTCGCGGATTTTGTGCGCCAGGGGAGGGGGAGTAACGCCGAACGCATCCTCCAGACCTTTGACTGCGGCCACATGATGCGCGGTGGAACATACGCCGCAAATTCTCGGAACGATAACCACCATCTGCTCGGCCGGTACTCCTGAAACGAAGTGCTCGAACCCGCGAAATTCCGTCGCCTGGAAGTGTGCGGACACAACCTTACTTTCGCGCACCTCGATCACGACTTGTGCATGACCTTCGATACGGCTCAATGGAAACGTCAAGGTAGGCATTCTCTACTCCATAAGTAATTGTGGCGAAAGCTACTTCTAAAGCACCTTCTCCTTGGGCCGCGGGGCCCGACCTTTGGCCGAGTAGTCCGAGAATTGGAACAGAAAGAGCGCCATTTGCGGAGAGCGGAGGGCGGATCTGATTTCCGCAGGCGGAATGTCCGTCAACGCGGCGAAGACTCGTTCGATGCTCTGTAACCACGCACTCGATTCCTTTTCTATCAGCGCGTTTGACGGCCCGCGGCAGCCTACGCACGGAAAACCCGCTTTGGGGCACGGCGCACCGCATCCGTTGCGCGTGGAGGAACCGATGCACAGAAATCCCTGATTGATCAAGCAGATATCTGATTTCACCTCACCTTGTCTGAAGCCCAGGGCCTGTTTCGGCCGGAGGCTTTTGACCTTCTTGCGGCCGCATTCGGCACAGACGATTCGGTGAGTGTCGAAGTCTTGGGACCGAGACAGTGCCGCCATGAACAGATGGGGAGTTGGAGGGCAGCCCGGCAGGTAACGATCCACGGCGACAAACGCGTCGATGGGACGACACTTGGGAAGCAGGTGTGGAACATGATGGCGGCCGTCCTCTGCGATGAACAGAGCACGGACCTCTTCGCGGTCACCCAGGGATGCGATGCCCCCTGAGATGGAGCACGTCCCGACCGCGATCACGTGGCCCGCCCTTCGGGTGGTCCGTCGCAATCGGTAGAGATCCTCCTCGGTTCGTACGCCGCCGCTCACGAGGAGTATGTCCACTTGGGGTACGCCGTAGGTGGAAGTTACCAGCGGCATGTAGGCCAGATCGTACTCATCGATCCATGCATCCGCGTCGAGAAGCCCCACCTCGCAACCTGCGCAACCGGAAAGCTGTAAAACGGCAAAAGTTTCCATTTCCATCGACCCCCACTCAAGCCTATGTTTCATCTTACATCATTCTCCGGACCATGGAACCAACTAATTCGTAACCCGGAATCCGGGACAAATGGCTTGCCTTACTGTTTCCGTCTCGATATCCTGATAAGCATCATTCACTGTGGCAGGTGTGGTGAACAATGGAGAATCCGGTATTTCGCGCCGCAGAACTCCTTGACATGGCCGTACGGATCGAGCGTCAGGGTCTGGAGTTCTATGAAACGTGCCTGGTGTATGCCGAGCATCCACAGGTGAGGGAAGCTCTTGAGTTTATGGCGAAAGAGGAAGGCAGACACGTAGAGGTCTTCACTCGGATGAAGACAGGCCTGGAGCACTATGAGCTTCCCGAATCGTATCCGGGAGAGATGCAGGCGTACGTGGACAGTTTCGTGAAGGATAAGGTATTTCTTGCTCCCGAAGATGGGCCGAAGACCCTTCCGCTCAGTGATACGGTTCAGGTTATCGATACGGCGATTGGATTCGAGCAACGTTCGATCCTGTTTTATTCCGCAATGAAGCAGGTCGTCCGCGAGTCCGACAGAGACGTAATCGAGCGGGTCATAGTGGAAGAGCATTCCCACATCCGCCGATTGCTGGCTCTGAGAAACGATCTGGGAAGTACGGATGTCTGCGGCGGGGAGGGGGGGTGAAAATGGCTCCACTCATGCACGTATTGTCCTCCGACGGACTCTACGATATGTTGCGGGAAGCAATGAAGGATCAGCCCGTCATAGGTCCCACGGAGAGGGAAGACCAGCCGGGGTTTTATCACTTCACCAAACTCCGACGAGCAGAGGATTTTGTACCGGATTATGTCACCACGACTCTTCCGCCCAAGACTGCCTTTTTCCAGCCGTCGGAGACCCTGTTTAGATTTACGTTGGATCAGCCGCCCGAACTCGAACTGGTCAGCGACACTCAACGTTTCGTGCTTGCCGGCGTTCATCCGTGCGACCTCTCGGGACTGGACGCGTTGGATGTAGCCTACTCGCAACCTCCTGCGGAAGTAAGGTGGTCCTCGGACAGGAAGCTCGCAACGGTGGTGGGTATTGACTGCAAACCGGACGATTACTGCTTTTGTTCATCATTGGGCACCCAAGGCACCCGCACGGGCTGCGATTTGTTTGTTACCAAGGTAGATCGCGGCTACTTGGCCGAAGTCTATACGCCGGCCGGTGAAACGATCCTTACCAAGGTACGCACGTGGGAGCCCGACGAAGAGGATCTCAGGAGTGCCGAGCAATGGCGCCGAGACAAAATAGACCTTATGCGCACGCACCTGGACGCGGACGTGGCGCAGATTGCGGACATCTTGGAAGCCGGGGGACATACGCATATCTGGAAAGATGTCGCTCAACGCTGCTACAGCTGCGGCTCGTGCAATACCACATGCCCGGCATGCTTCTGCTTCAATACGTACGACGAGTTCGACCTTTCCCTCAAGCACGGCACCCGCAGGCGCACATGGGATTCGTGTCAGTTACTGGAATTCGCCTTGGTCGCAGGCAGGCACAACTTTCGACAGGAACGTTGGCAACGGGTGAGACATCGCTGGCATCGAAAGTTCCTTTATCTTTTCAGAAGGCTGGGACGGGCGTACTGCACCGGGTGCGGTCGCTGCAGCCGGGCGTGCCCTGCCGACATCAATCTGGTCGACGTAACCAATATGCTGACGGCGCACGCCGGGAAGGGGGCCGACCATGCCTGATAGTCGGGTGAGCGGTTCAGGCCGTTTCAGCGACGTGTTCTATCGGCCTTCATTGGCGCAGGTGCTTCGCGTAGACCGGCTGACGCAGTCCGAGAGACTCTTGACACTTCGGATGGGTACCGGGGAGATCCTGGGCCATCAGCCTGGGCAGTTCGTTCAACTGTCCGTATTCGGATACGGGGAAGCTCCGATTTCGATTTGTTCGTCACCCACCCGGAGAGAAGCTTTTGAACTCTGTGTCAGAGCAGCAGGTACCGTCAGCAACGCGATTCACGACCTGGCGCCGGGTGATTGGATCGGCATTCGGGGCCCGTACGGTCGAGGTTTCCCGGTCGCGGAACTGGAAGGGAAGGACATACTCATTGTGGCGGGCGGAATCGGGCTGGCTCCGTTGAGATCGCTCATTGACTACGTTAGCGACAACCGACCGCAGTACGAACGGGTTATCATCGTGTACGGTGCAAAGAGTCCTGATGCCATTCTTTTCAAGGAAGATCTCGAGCTTTGGTCCCAAGACGAAGGCATAGATCTGTACGTAACGGTGGACACGCCGGACGAAACGTGGACGGGAAGATCGGGTGTCGTAACGTCGATTATCAGGGGTCTGGATCTTCGATCCCCGACCTCGCTGAATGCGGTGGTAGTGGGGCCGCCCGTCATGTACCGTTTTGTAGCCATGGAGCTTTTTCACAAAGGACTGACCGAGGATCACATCATCTTTTCTTTGGAACGGCGCTTCAAATGCGGTATCGGCAAGTGCGGACACTGCCAGGTGAACGATCTGTACGTCTGTAAGGACGGCCCGGTCTTTCGGTATTCGGAGCTGCTCGGCCGCTCTGAAGCCATGGAAGTGTGGGCGCCGGAAGAGGATCGGTAGGAACATCGTGAAGGAATAGGCTCACAATGACAAGCAGACCCAAACCCAGAGTGGCCTTCTTTGATTTCGCGTGCTGTGAAGGCTGCCAGCTGACGGTTCTCCAACTCGATGAGACGCTGCTGGAGTTGCTCGAGCACGTGGAAGTCGTAACCTGGCGTGAGGTAATGACCGGCGACAGCGCGTCCTACGATGTGGCATTCTGTGAGGGCAGCATCACGAGAGCGCGTGATGTGGAGCGCATCAAGGGGATTCGAGAAACGGCGAGCGTTCTCGTGACGCTGGGTTCGTGCGCGGGCATTGGTTGTCACAATGCCATGCGCAATGCATGGCCTGCGGCGAAACTCCAGGCACACGTGTACGGCACGAAGGACCTGGTTGAAGACGCGATTCCGGCACGTCCGATCACGGCCGTGGTCCCGGTGGATTACCAAGTCCTCGGATGTCCCATCAGCCTGTCCGAGTTCGTCACGGTATTCAAACACATTCTTACCGGTAAGAAATACTACCCGCCCAATCAGCCCGTCTGTGTGGAGTGCAAGCTCAACGACACCCTGTGCGTGTACGAGAAAGGCATGATCTGCCTTGGGCCCGTTACCAGATGCGGTTGCAACGCAATCTGCACTTCGTACGGTGATGCGTGCCACGGTTGCCGAGGGCTCGTAGAGAACGCGAATCTCATGGCCGCAGTCAAGGTGCTCACGGAGACGGAGAAACTTCACCCCATCATGGATCGGGTTGCCAAGAAGCACCGGCCTACACGCGAGGAGATCCGACGGAAGATCGCAGTGTACAACAACTGGCCCGGATTGAAGCTGGAGGAGGGCACTGCTCATGGTGAGTGACGCCAAGATCAATGTTCACCATCTAACCCGCGTGGAGGGGCACGGCGACATTGTGGCCGAGATTCGAGACGGGCGCCTCAAGGACGTGAAATTCGCGGTTGTGGAAGCACCTCGGTTCTTCGAGTGTTTTCTTCAGGGGCAGTCGTACGAAGAGGTGGTTCATATTGCCCCCAGGATATGCGGGATATGTTCCGTGTCGCACAAGAGTGCGGCCCTGAAGGCTACCGAATCGGCCCTATCCGTGGAGATCTCCGAACAGACCAGGCTTCTCAGGCTCCTGGCCTTCAACGGCGAGGTCGTCGGCAGTCACATTTTGCATGCATACTTCTTGGCACTGCCTGATTTCCTGAATGCACCGAGCGTATTGCCTCTGGCAAAGACCCACAAGGACTCGGTGCTCAGGGGAATGCGTCTGAAGCGTCTCGGTTATGATATGTGCGACGTTGTTGCCGGAAGACACACCCATCCCGTGGGGATGATCGTCGGCGGATTCACCTTCTTCCATTCTGAAGAGAAACTCATCGACCTACGTGAGCGGATCGTCCGAGGCCTGGAGGACATGAAGGAAACGGTGACGCTTTTCAAGGGCATCGAATTCCCGCAGTTCCAGAGGGAGACGGAATACGTTTCGTTGACCCATCCGAGCCGCTATCCGTTCTATGAAGGCGAGGTCCATTCCAGCGAAGGCCGTACCATCTCCGCCGCGGATTATCGGACCGCAATCCGAGAGTACGTGGTTCCCCATTCCACGGCCAAGCATGCGAAATGGAATCGACCGGAATACATGGTAGGGGCATTGGCCAGGGTCAACAACAATTTCAATCTGCTGAGACCCGCGGCGCAACAAGCGGCCCGTGATCTCGGCCTCAAGGTGCCGTGTCACAACCCCTTTATGATCACCGCGGCGCAGGTAGTGGAAACCGTGCATTGCCTGGAAGACAGCGTGGACCTCATCGACGCGATACTAAGTAACGGCCTCGCCGCTACCAATGAGACTGTGGAGGTTCTCCCCAAGGCCGGAGTAGGCGTCGGGGTGGTGGAAGCACCTCGCGGGATTTTGTTCCACGAGTACGGGTACGATGAAAACGGCACGTGCACTTCGACAAACCACGTGATCCCTACCGCACAAAACCTTGCGAACCTGGAAGCCGACATGCGTGGATACGCCCCTCAGATTGTCCATGGAACAGAGGAGTACGTCACCCATCAGTTGGAAATGTTGGTCCGGGCGTACGATCCGTGCATCTCGTGCTCGACTCACATGGTGCATGTGACGGTTCGGTAGGGTGTGCAATTAGGCGTATTGTGTTGCGGGGGGAACGCGGCAGCGTAACTGCCCCGATTGTGTGACACGGCGTTTGTTATTTTCCGGATCATCTTTCCTCTAACCACAGCTGCTTTTCACTAAACTCCACGCCGGCTTCGAGCAGTAGAGCCCTGAATTCATCGACAAAGGACACTTCCTTGTGATGCTCTTCCTGGTTCTTGATATAGTTGATTAGCCTGTCCTTATCCCTCCTGGAATGCGTAAACGCACCGTATCCATTCTGCCATCTGTCAAAATCCGGGAATACTCTGTTTGCCTTGATCCAGTAAGAAAGACCTCCCTTGATATCTTTTACGAGATTTGCCAGCGAGACAGTGGAATGCAGACTGGTCAGAATGTGCAAATGATCCGATGTCCCATTGACGCGATAGAGGTGGCAATTTCTCTCTTTGATAATGCCCCACGTGTACCGAAATAAGCTTTCACGAGCGCTCTCATGGAGTACGGGATCTCTTTGCCTGGTTGAGAAAACGATGTGGTAATAGATCTGCGTGTAGGTTGACAAGGTGCAGCACCTCCTTGCCCTAGCGGTGGACCATTCAGGGTCTGGATTCTTTTTTTTTATTAATTGATTACGTTGAGTATCGTGGGACTACTTTAAGTGTGCCTTGCGGGACAGCAAAGCAAGCGCCCTACAGGGGCGCACTATGAGTAGCCATGGGTTTCAACCCGTGGAAACGGTGATCTATCTAAATTCGACAACGACCCCGAAGGGGTCGACCAACGCTCATGGTGGCCTCTGTTGGGGGCTTTCTCCTACGTGACGTATTACCGCAGGTTGAAACCTACGGCTACTCACGGTCTGCCCCTTCAGGGCAGTGAAGCGACGTGTTTGGCAGCGGTGACTGTGACTGGTGTATCCTGAGTATGTCCAACCTCACCGGGTTGTCATGAATCCTGTCTCATTCTCACTTTCTGCATCCTACCATCTGAACGCGCAGCGGCGAACTTCTTTCACAATCGTGTCATCCGCGTTGTCAATGAGTTGCGGCCGGAACTTGGAGGAGCTACTCGGTGCAAGAAGAGATGAGAGCATCCAGATTCTTGCTCACCTTCTTTGTCTCGGTATGCTCGGGTCCGAAGGCCCCAACGCAGATTGTCAGCGCTCGCTGGAGCAAGCGTCTTGCGCATTCGCAATCTCCCATTTCCTTCATCAGCATGCCTCGGTTGTTCAAGTTCGAGGCCGTATCCGGATGGTCCGGTCCGAGGGCCTTCTCGTGGATTGATGCTGCCCTCTCATAGTTTTGCTTTGCGCCTACGTAGTCGCCCATCGAGTGCATTACCATGCCAAGGCTATTAAAGCTGGAGGCCGTAACCGGGTGGTCTGGACCCCAGGCCTTCTGGGAGACCTTCAAGACCCGCTCAAGCAGAGTGCAAGCGCCTTGGTAATCACCCATCGAGTGCAGCAACATGCCCAAGTTGTTAAGGATGAAGGCAGTATTCGGATGGTATAGCCCTAACGCCTTCTCGTAAATCGCCAGGGCTCGCTCATAGCACGGTAGTGCACTTTCGTAGTCGCCCATTGAAGACAGCAACAGGCCAATATTATTGAGACTGTCAGCAGTAGTGGGATGTTCCGGCCCCAAGGCCTTTTCGTGAACTGCCAACGCTCGTTCGAGCAAGGGCCGTGCGCCTTTATGATCTCCCATTGAAAACATTAACATACCAAAATTCGTTAGACTTTGAGCAGTATACGGATGGTTTGGCCCCAGAACCTTTTCCCGGATTGTGAGGGCACGTTCATAGTGTGGCTTCGCTCCTTTGTAGTCCCCCATGGCATACATCAGACCTCCCAGGTTGTTGAGACTGAGAGCCGTATCCGGGTGCTCAGATCCCAGTACTTTTTCCCGAATCATGAGGGCACGTTCATAATGTGGTCTTGCGTTGCGGTAGTCCCCTATCGAGTGAAGCAACATGCCAAAATTGTTAAGACATGAGGCAGTATCCGGATGTTCCGGTCCCAAGGCCTTTTCGTAGATAGCCAAGGCCCGCTCATAATATGGCTTGACGCATTGGTAATCACCCATCTGTTTCAGTAGTATGCCCAAATTGTTAAGGCTTGAGGCAGTATCGGGATGCTCTGGCCCTAAAGTCTTCTCTCTAATGGCCAAAGCCCGCTCATAAACACGCTTTGCGTTAAGATAATCGCCCACTGTTGATAGCAGATGGCCCAGGTTGTTCAGGCTACCAGCGGTAAGAGGATGGTCCGGGCCCAGGACCTTCTCCCTTGTCGTCAGGGCCCGTTCGAGTAAACATCTTGCCAATTCGTAATTCCCCATTGAATGCATCAACATGCCTAAGTTGTTGAGACTCCGGACGGTGTCCAAATGGTCCGGTCCCTGTATCTTGTCAAGGATTGTCAGAGCTTTCTCAAATAACGGCTTTGCACCTTCATAGTCGCCGATGGTGTTAAGGTGAAATCCAAGGGCATTGCATATGGCTGCTGCCTTCTCGTCGTAACGCTCCTGAGCACTCTTTGCCATCCATCGTAGATGGGCTTGCCATGCCACAGTGGGGGCCCGAACACCTAAGTCGTTGATGATGCCAGCCTCTTCAATCAGCGTTTGCTCCACGGCTTCACGTGCTTCGGAATCTTCGGCTTTGGTCAGCACAAAGTCGGCGAGAAGTCGGTGCAGCGTTAGTGCTTCTTCTGCTTCCATCTCAATAAGACCAAGATCAATCAAGCGATTGCAGGCATCAATATGATCGAGGGTTTCATCCGGATCGGCGGTCCCAAGGGTTTTGAGCAACAACGCCTGCGGAATGGGAATGCCGGGTGCGAAACATGCCGCTCGTTTCAGAAGCGCTATTGCCATTTGATCTATCGGTTCGGCTGGATCAAGGCCACCGTAGCTCAGGGCAAAGGTACGGCCGACGTGAGACTCGTGATCCGTAGGAGAGATCTTCAGGCCTCGGCCCTGAAGCGATGGGTGGTCGAGCAAGCTCTGGTCACGCAGCTGCCGGCGATAGTCGTCAGGAGCCATTTGGTAACGCTTCAAGAAACTGCCGGCCAAATGCAAAGCCAGTGGTAGGTCCCCCAATTCTTCGGCGATCGTTCCTGCATCGTCGTCGCTCACAGTCGGTCGAAACTTCTTCAGCAGGGCTATGCTTTCTTGTCGGCTCAGCACCCCTATCTGTCGGGCTGCAATGCCGGCAGTATCGTCCCAGGTACCCTTTCGGCTTGTCACCAGGACCCGGCTGCCACCAGTTGTTGGCCGCCATTGACAGAGAAGCTGCTCATCCTCACAATTGTCAAAGACCAGAAGCCTGGGCAGAGGGCTCTGCCAAGCGGACAGTACAAGGCGAAGCTGGTCCTGAAAATCTAAACCCCCATGTCCGGGGAGGCCACATGCGACAATTTCAGCAGGTATGGCTGCAGGATCGGCAAGACTCAACCAGTGCACGCCGCCGGCAAAGTATGGACCGTACCTGTGGGCGAATTCAACGGCAAGTTGTGTCTTGCCGATGCCGCCCAGACCCGTAGCCGCTGCAATCTGTCCGATTGCCGCGGTTTGGCCCTCTTTGAGGTTTCTTGCGAGCCACAGCAGATCCTCCCTCCTTCCGACGAAAAGTGGATTTAGGCCGAAGGGTATTCGCGAACCTGGGGGCAGGCTGGACGGTTCCGGGATGTCATCCACAGGTATTTCCTCAAGACGTTGCCGTGCCTCGGACAGGACGTTCTTGTCGACCGGCGGAGGCGGCGATATTTGGTAGACCTGTTGAATGTTGCCCAAATGCATGCTTCCAATACGGGTATGGTCGCCGATTACACCTATCTTGGCATCATTGGCGTCGATCATGTATTCGGGATGGACTCCTCTGTCCGCATCGAGGGTTTCGGCGGGTTCTGTCCGTGCCCTTTCCGGGAGGATGCTGCAGCCGTTCCCCATCATTGGTTGTTTCATCCCTTTGGTCTCATGGTGCAGTCCGGAACCTGAAGGACCTATTAGGTACCGGAAAGTTCCAGATCGTGCAGATTCTTCAGCACTTTCTTGGTTTCCGGACGCTCGGGTCCGAAGGCTTCGCTGTAAATCGCCAACGCACGCTGAAGTAATAACCGTGCGTCTTCATGATTTCCACATGATGACAACAGCATACCGAGGTTGTTGAGGGCTAGGGCGGTGCTGGGATGGTTGGGCCCCAAGACATTCTCCCATATTGCCAAGGCCCTTTCAAGTAAAGGCTTTGCTCCTTTGTAATCGCCCATTAAAGTCAACAACCGGCCTAGGTTGTTAAGGCTGGCCGCTGTGTCCGGATGTTCCGGTCCCAGAACCTTGTCACGGATTTTCAAGCCCTGCTCATAGTATGGTCTGGCGTCTTGCAAATCGCCCATCTGCATCAGCAACGCACCCAGGTTGTTGAGGCTGGTGGCATAAGTCGGATGTTCGGGCCCCAAGGTCTTTTTATAGATTTCCAGGGCCTGTTCACAGTAAGGTCGGGCTCCTTCGTAATCATCCACTGAGAACAGCAGTCCGCCTAAGTTGTTGATGCTGGTTGCCGTATGCGGATGGTCCGGTCCAAGGACGTTCCGCCGGATCGCTAAGGCTCGTTCATAATATTTCTTTGCACCTGCGTCATCGCCAAGAGAAAATAACAACCCGCCCAAGTTGTTAAGGCTGACGGCCGTGTCCGGATGTTTCGTTCCCAGGACTCTCTCCCGCATGACCAAGGCTCGCTTAGTGTATACTCTTGCGCTGTCGTAATCGCCCATGGAATGCAGCAGGTGCCCCAGGTTGTTGAGGCAGTTAGCGGTATCCCGGCTGTCCGACCCTAAGGACTTCTCGCAGATTGCCAAGGCCCGTTCAAGAAGGCGCTTTGAGTTTTCGTAGTTGCCCATGGAGTGCAACAGGTAGCCCAGGTCATTGATTACGGCAGCCGTACTCGGGTGGTTGAGCCCGAAAGCAATCTCGCCGACTTCAACAGCACGCTCTAAATATGATTTGGCGCCTTCGTAATCACCAATGGTGTGGAGATGAAATCCGAGACTGTGACCCAGAAGCGCTGCCTGCTTATCAAGACGTTTCTTCGTCTTATCCGTCACCCAGCGCAGGTGGGCTTGCCATTCTATGAGCGGACCTGGTGTGCCAGAATCGTTGATGATTCTTGCTTCTTCAATGAGAGTATGCTCCACGGCTTCGAGAGCTTCCGAATCTTCAGCATCAGTCAGAACGAAGTGGGCGAGAAGGCGGTGGAGCACCAGAGCGTCTTCAGCATTTCTCTCAAGCAGCCCCAGGTCAACCAGCCGATTGCAGGCATCCATATGATCGAGGGCTTCATTTTGATCGGCAGGTCTTAGAGTCTTGAGCAACAACGCTTGCGGGATGGGAATGCCGGGGGCGAAACATGCCGCGCGATTCAAGAGAGAAATTGCTAATCGATCTATCCGGTCCTTGGGGGCAAGACGGCCGTAGCTCAGGGCAAAGGTACGGCCCACGTGGGTCTCGTGGCCCGTAGGCGACATCTTCAGGCCTCGGCCTCGGAGCGATGGGTGATCGAGCAAGTTTCGGTCAAGCAACTGCCGAAGATAGTCATCAGGAGCCACTTCGTAGCGTTTCAGGAAGCTCCCTGCCAAATGCAAAGCCAGCGGCAGGTCTCCCAACTCTTCGGCAATCGCTCCTGCATCATTGTCGTTCATGGTTGGTCGAAACTTCTTCAGCAGAGCTATGCTTTCTACTCTACTCAGCACCCCTATCTGCCGGGCCGCAATGCCGGCGGTATCGTCCCAGCTGCCCTTTCGGCTCGTCACCAGGACCCGGCTGCCTCCAGTCTTCGGACGCCATTGAGCAAGCAGTTCCCCTTCCTCGCAGTTGTCAAAGACCAGCAGCCTCGGTACCGGGCTCTGCCAAGCGGAGAGAACCAGCTGCAATTGCTGTTCGAGACTCAAGCCCCCCTGGCCCGGGAGCCCGCATGCGACGATTTCACTTGGAATGGCTGCAGGATCGGCGAAACTCACCCAGTGCACGCCGCCGGCAAAGTATTGACCGTACCGGTGCACGAATTCGACCGCAAGTTGTGTTTTGCCGACGCCGCCTAATCCCGTGGCCGCGGCAATTTGCCCCACAGCCGCTGTCTTGCCTTCTTTCAGGACCTTTGCAAGCCACTGCAGGTCATCCCCCCTCCCAACGAAAAGTGGATTTAGGCCGAAGGGTATTCGCGAACCCGGGGGCAGGCTGGACGGTTCCGGGATGTCATCCACAGGCATTTCCTCAAGACGTTGCCGTGCCTCCGCCAGTAAGACTTTATCGACGGGCTGAGGAGGCGACATGCGGTAGATCTGTTGAATATTGTGAAAGTGGATGCCGCCCTCCACATGCGAGTGATCACCGAGTGTGCCGATTTGGTCCGCTGGAGTCATCTCTTGGGATCTCCAAAGTGGATGCCGTCCTCCACATGCGAGTGATCGCCCATGACCCCGATTTGGGCTCCTTTAGCGTCGATCACATATTTGGCAACAGCCTGCCTGCCCTCGTCGGTTGTCTGCAAAGCTTCCCTCAGTTTCATTGCCAAGTTCACGATATCCGGATTTTTGTCGGCCTCTTGTAGCTCCATCTGTTCAGCCAATACCATTTGACGTCCCTTGGATTGATGATCCTCCTCCAGGTCGGTGATGGCTCGGGAGACTTTGTTGTCCGTGCCGAATTTGGATTTGATAAGATCTTTCAAGCTCTTGTACGTATCGACGATAACCTGCTTCCCCACCTCCGCAGCAACCATGTTCGCACCGACTGCGATGGCCGCGACCACACTGGCTGTTATTGGGTCCATACCGCCCCTCCCTTCCCATGAGTTTCGCTGTTCAAGGTAATGCGGCACTCGCATCGGACGGTGCCGAAAAAACGACCATGTGGCAGGCCGCTTGGTGATGGTCCCATCGCGAAGAAATCGGGGCCTTATGGCTCAGGACGGCATAGACGGCCCGCTCCCCATTCTTGGCCGAAAAGGTTCCTTCTCAGCCAAGAACAAGTATGCATTGCCCTCGGCCTAACTGTCAAGCTCAATGTGTTGCTCACAGCGGGTAAACAGAAGCGTCTTAAGAAGAGCATTCCATACTCGCCGGCTTGGACCGGTGAGTCGTGTCTCTCTTACAACTACCTAGTTCCTCGCTCTGAACGCGTGCCTGTAAACCCTACCCACGCATTCCTCAGTGCCCGGTCCTATCAACGATGGCCTTCCGCACCACCGGACCCTGATACGTGTACCCTATGAATCGTACCAACACCGCTTCCCCCGGTTGAAACGATCCGCCCGAGGCCATGGGCTCGCATGTTTGAGGATCGAAAGGGATCTCTTGGCCCGTCACGCCTACAGGCTCCAGGCCGGCAGATTCCAGCAGTGCGGCAACCTGGCCCGCAAGTGCCATGACACTCCGGCCGGTAATATCCTTGCCTGTCTCCAGCAGCGATGCCTGCATGCGCAACTGCGAGAGTGGGGCGGCAAGGCCGGTGAAGAGGTCCTTCAGATCTTCGGCCGGACGATTGTTTTCCCGACTGGTGATTTCCTCCAGGCGAGAGCGTTGAGCGACCAGTATCTCTCGGGATTCCGCAAGTTCCAGGCCAAGTTCACCGATTTCTTTCTTGAGCGATACCACATGCGCTTGAACCGCATGTTCACCCGACGTGGGTTTGCCGCGTACGGCCGCCCACACGTCGGAAAGACGTTCTTTGATATTCATGAGGCTCCTCGTACTGCTCAGCACAAGAAACTGGGCAATATTCCGGTTCCGGCTGCGTGAGAGATTCAGCGTTCTTGAAGGGAGGCGGAGCCTCCCGATAGGCGTTCCCGGGCAGAGCCCGGGAACGAGGGAAATATCACTAGCCCCCAAGGGCGTTAACTCCGGGCGAGAATGCCTTCAACCCGGCCTTGAAAGACCGGTCTACTGTAATACTGTCCCTCCGGGACGTGAGAGATTTCAAGCCCCGGCAGGGGCGGCCGAAAGTAGGCCGGTACTTCAGTGCCGGGTCAAGGGCTTATGCGTAATCGCCCTTACTTCGAGTCAATATGAGGCATTGGTCCGGGGTTTGGCAAGCACCTTGGATAATGCTCAGACGTTCTTGCTTGTTGGCTTCCTATGAAAGTTGTCCGGCAAGCAGCCCCTTTCGGGTACTCGATGGGGGGGGTTGGGGGGGAGATGGTCTCCCCCCCAAATATTCCGCATTGTGCGCTCTTCGTACCCAATCTCCGAGGCGAAGCCCCGGAGGGATCCTGAATACCGAGGACTTTCATGATTCGTTACGGCTTGTCGCCGGCCGCAAGCCATGCTGGTTTGTGTCTTGGTGGTTGATATTTTCTTTGCTTGGAACAATGGTCTGAGGGGGCTCCCCTCGAAGAACGGCCGGATGAGAGGCCACAGGTTCAGAAGCGAAAATCCACCCGAATCTTGAAGATCTTCTCCGCGGGGAACTCCTCGATTTCAACCCCGGTCCGCTTCATCAAGTCCTGGAGTATGCGATGCTTTTCCTCCCGAGTTTCCGCGATGAGGGTAAACCACACATTATACTCATGTTTTCTTTCGTAATTGTGAGTAACACCGGGGCAGGCGTTCACGGTCTTCACAAAGGAGTCGAACTTGTCCGGAGGGACCTTGGCCGCCAGCAGTGTACTCACGAAGCCGATCCTCCTGGAATTGATGGAAGCACCGACTCGCCGGATGATTCCCTCCCGCTTGAGCTTCCCTATACGTGCGAGCACTTCCTGCTCGTCCATGCCGATCTTCTCTCCGATTACCTTGTAGGGGTGGGGCTCCACCGGAAACTGTGCCTGAATTTCGTTGAGTAGCGCTCTGTCCCGCGAGTCCATGTGTTCACCTTTCAAGACAATACCGGTGCGGAAACCGGGGGGGCCGGCCGAGACCTCTTATCGGCGCACGGGGCCGGGATGGTCGGAGAAAAAACAATACAATAAAAAGAACCGACAGGGTATTCTTTTGGGTGATCTTGGGTAAAAACAAATAATAGCGGTTTGTATATGGAAAAAAGCAAGATCTTGGCTTGACAGAGGGGGTACATCGCATATATCTGTACTTATGACCAACTTTTTCCGGAGATGCGAAGGTGCAAGAGGCCCTTAGATTGAAAATTGATCGGTTTTGCGACGGTAACGACGTATACAGATACACTGGAGAGCGATAATGGCCGACGAGATAGACAGGGTAGACGAATTTGGCGAAGAGGAGCCGCCGAGGGCCCAACAGGTTGAGTTCTCGGACATCCCCGATGTCATGCCCATGCTTCCGGTACGGGATGTGGTGATATATTCGTACATGATTCTTCCCCTCATGGTCGGTCGGGAGAAATCCATCAAGGCCGTAGAGCAGGCATTGGAAAAAGACCGGCTTATTTTCCTGGCTGCACAGAAGAATTCTACGGATGAGGATCCCGAATCCGACGATATTTTCGAAATCGGCACTGTGGCCATGGTGGTCAAGATGCTGAAACTCCCCGACGGACGAGTGAAAATCCTCGTGCAGGGGTTGGCGAAAGCGCGGATAGAGGAGTACCTGGATTCGCCGGAGTACTTCACCGTGCGTTTGCACAAGATTCCCGAGCCAAAGCCCGTCAAGGTCACCATTGAGATTGAGGCGTTGATGAGGTCGGTCAAGGAAAGTTCCGAGAAGATTCTCCAGTTGAGGGGAATCATATCCCCGGACGCCGTGGCCATCCTCGATTCCATTGAGGAACCGGGCCGCCTGGCGGATCTGGTGGCCTCGAACCTCAAGCTGCGAGTTGACGAATCGCAAGCCATTCTCGAAGTGGTCGATCCGCTGGAAAGGCTGAAGCGAGTCAACGAATTGCTCTCCAAGGAACTGGAACTCTCGGCCATGCAGGCCAAGATTCAGACCCAGGCAAAGGAAGAAATGGGCAAGACCCATCGGGAATACTTCTTGAGGGAGCAATTGAAGGCCATACAGTCGGAACTCGGCGAGATTGACGAAAAAACCAAGGAAATTGAAGAGTTCCGCTCCAAGATTGCAAAGGCGAAGATACCCAAGGACGTCGAGAAGGAGGCGGAAAAGCAGCTGAGCCGTCTGGGGCAGATGCATCCAGACGCGGCTGAAGCTTCGATCATACGCACTTATCTGGACTGGATGGTGGAACTGCCTTGGTCGAAATCGACGCGGGACAGGCTGGACATCAAGAACGCCAAGAAGATCCTGGATGAAGACCACTACAATCTGGAGAAGGTAAAGGACAGGATATTGGAGTACCTCGGCGTTCGGAAGCTCAACAAGCAGATGAAGGGCCCGATTCTCTGTTTTGTGGGACCTCCCGGAGTGGGAAAAACTTCCCTGGGAAGGTCCATTGCCCGCGCTCTGGGACGCAAGTTCACCCGCATATCCCTCGGCGGCGTGCGGGACGAGGCGGAAATCCGGGGGCATCGCCGTACCTATATCGGGGCACTCCCGGGCCGTATCATACAGGGTTTGAAGACCGCAGGATCGAATAACCCCGTGTTCATGCTTGACGAAATCGACAAGGTCGGCGCGGATTTCAGGGGCGACCCTTCCGCGGCATTGCTCGAAGTGTTGGACCCGGAACAGAATCATGCGTTCAGTGACCACTACCTGAACGTGCCGTTTGATCTGTCCAAAGTCATGTTCATCACTACCGCGAACGTGGCGGATCCGATCATTCCCGCGCTCAAGGACAGGATGGAACTCATTGAGCTTTCCGGTTACGTGGATGAAGAAAAGCTCAAGATTTCCAGGCATTACCTCATCCCCAGGCAGGTCAAAGAGAATGGAATCAAAGACAGGGATTTCAACATAACGGATGAGGGGCTGCTCGGCATAATCAATCAGTATACCCGTGAAGCCGGACTACGAAACCTTGAGCGTGAGATCGCGAATCTGTGCAGAAAGATCGCACGGAAAATTGCCGAAGGCGAGAAGAAGATTCCTCGGATAACGGCCAAGAATCTCAACAAATTCTTGGGGGTTCCAAGGTTCCTGGCCGATCAGGAGAGACGTGATTCGGAAGTCGGTGTGGCAACCGGTTTGGCGTGGACTCCATACGGGGGTGATGTTCTCCACATAGAGGCCACTCCGCTGGAGGGGAAGGGTAACCTGCTTCTCACGGGACAGCTGGGCGATGTCATGAAAGAATCCGGGCAGGCGGCCCTTTCATATTTTCGCTCCCGGGCGGCCCTCTATGGTATGAAAGAAAAATTCTACTTCTCCAAGGATATTCACATCCACGTTCCCGCCGGTGCCATCCCCAAGGACGGACCGTCAGCGGGAGTCACCATGGCCACTGCCCTGGTGAGCGCCCTAACCGGCATTCCCGTGAGGGCCGATGTGGCCATGACCGGTGAAATCACGTTGAGGGGTAGGGTACTCCCCATAGGAGGACTCAGGGAAAAGTCTCTCGCTGCCCTTCGTGCCAAAATTTACACCGTGATTGCACCAGAACAAAATGAAAAAGACCTTGTTGAGATCCCCAAACATATCCGCCGCAAGCTTGAGTTCAAGTTTGTCAGTCACATGGACGAAGTGCTCAAGATAGCTCTTGAAAAGGATCCGGAAGTCAAGGCGGACGCCGGCCAAAAGAGCCCGGCCCGGAAGAGTGCCGGCTCTACAAGGAGGAGCGGTTCGGCAGCCGATGACGGGAAGAGCAAAGAAACGGCGGTACCATAGCCGGCGGACGGTCACACCACACTCATGAGCGGTCATCTCCAGCCCGGGTACGGGGTGGAGGAGGCCGCTTGCATATGTACAGGTCTTGATTCCCGCATCGAGGCCGCAACGGGCAATGCATCCGGTCGGTTCGATGAGATTGCCCCCTGAATATGGCTGACTTTGAGAATTGAAAACGGTCGTTGCCCGTTGAATTACGCCGGCATCTAAACATGTATTCACCGACGTACCATGAACATACTCACCATAACATATCTCGTTATTATGGCCCTCGGAGTGGGCTGGATGGTCTACCGGATCATCCATTACCTGCGTGCTGAAAAAGAACGAGACAGTGTCTCTCAGCTGATGTTCTCCGAGGATCAATTCAAGGCCTACCTGGAGGACCTTAAGAACCGGAATGGAGAAGCGGACGATTCCGTCCCGCCGACGGAACCGAAATCATCGTTCGAGCCTTGAACACGGCTTAGCTGCTTCTCCAAGAAACCTTCCAGGGGGGATCCCGCCTTATGGTCTTGACTTCCGGCCCCATGTGATCCATTATTGCACCCGGCCCTGGAACCATAGAAGTAATTGGAAGCCGTCGGGGAAACCGGTGAAAATCCGGTGCTGCCCCGCAGCCGTAACCGCTGACGAAATCCGCAATTATGTCACTGGAGTAATGCTCCGGGAAGGCGCGGAGAATAGGACGAAGCGGGAGCCGGAAGACCCGGCGGTTTTCGGATCCGATATACCTGCGCGGGCAGGGAACGGATGATCTATTTCGTACCCTGCCGCTCATTCAGCGGGAGGGTTTTGTTTTGTCCGGTCTGCATCGGTCATTTTTCCCGACACGTGGTGAGATCGTAGGATCTCTATCCTGCACGTCACGATCCCATCATTTCTCCTTTAAGCCGGTTCCCACAAAGTGCGGGGCGGCCCATGCTTGAACTGAAGAGTCTTGTATTGGGTCTTGTCTTTGCAGTGGGCGTGTTTGCAGTGAAGACGGGTGCCGGCCTCACGTATTTTGTAGCCCAACGCGGAACAGCGCGGCGAAAAGTTGGAGTTTTGGTCGGCATCTCGGCAGCCTACGTCATTCTCTTCCTTTTCTCGTGGTACGTATGCTCCCATGTTGACGTGGTTTTCTACTTCAATAAGCTGCGAATTCCGTTCCAATCAGGCATGACGCTTCACGTTATGGTTGCACTGGGGATGTTCATCTGGGGATGGGCCCTGTTGCGCAGGAATGCCGATGAAGCCGGAAACGGGTCCTGGGGATGGCTCTCCCTAGTGATCCCTTGCCCTATTTGCGGCTCCGTCGTCTTCTTCACAACCGGATTCCTGGTGAACTTCTTTCCGGATGATTCTTTGAGAGCAGTCTTGGCAACGTATGCCTTGTTTGCGTTTATCATGATCGTCACAATCGGCACGCTCTCATTTGTCTCGCGGTTTGCGTTTCGGCAATCCGAGGACATGCTGGGCTACGGCATGCTGTTCATTGCTTCGTACTTCGTCTTATCAATACTCCTGGTGCCTCATTTCAGTGAGGTTGATAAGGTATACCGCCTCGCCGCGTTCCATTCCACCCACGCGTCGCCGGATGCCAAAGGGCTTGCAAGCGTGCTGATACCCGCGGTCATAGCTGTCTCTGCAGGATTCCTCTCGCAAAGGTTGAGACGGAGGACCCCGCTATGATCGACGTTGGGGCCGTGCTGAAGTCTTTTATCTACATCATTTCCAGTTCGCTTCTCTACCCGACGATCCTGCTGCTTACGGCTCTCGTTCTGTGGATTCTGGTATTCTCAGGTTCCTTTATCGGAGAAAGCCTGTCACGAGCCGGGCTTCGTAGCATCTCGGGACGAGAACTTTCCCGCAGGGATTTAAGCGGAGATCTGTCCGACGTATGCTCTTACCACGTGCGGGGGTATGTAGCCGAGGCTTTACAGACGCTTCAATCCCGCGAAGCTTCGCGTGAGGCCGTTCTGGAAGATCTGCTCCAGGAGAAGAGTGCCCGGTTGTGGAAGTCGTTGGATCATGTCAGGATGCTTGTCCGCATCGGCCCCGGCCTGGGATTGATCGGAACCCTCATACCCATGGGGACGGGGCTTGCCGCATTGGGACAAGGCGATATCACAAAACTCTCATCGGATTTGGTGATCGCATTTACCACGACGGTGGTGGGCCTTGCCGTCGGACTCACCGCGTACTTCTTCTATTGGAAAAGGAAGCGATGGGTTGAAGAAGATATTCGACGGATGGAATTTCTTACCGAACTTCTTGTTGCTCAGATCACGGAAAGGGAGGGCCCCCATGCGGTTCATGAAGCGGAGAAGGCTTCAGTCGGACGATGAGTTCGGCGGCGATGACCCCATGGCGGGGATCGCCAATCTCTTCGACGTAGGCCTCGTGTTCATCGTAGGGTTGCTGATGACATTGTTCTCCGCGTACCGGTTGCAGGACCTGTTTAGTGAGAAATCGGACATGACGATCATCAAGAAGACGGAATCCGATGAGCTGCAAATCATCACGAAAAAGGGCACGCGCATCAAGGCAATGAAGGTAACCAAGTCCAAGGCGAAAGGCGGAGGCGAACGATTGGGTACTGCGTATCGTCTGCAAGACGGAACCATGGTGTACGTGCCGGATTAATGAGGAGATCTTTCATATGATATGATCTGTCATGGCTTACGCTGTTCACAAGCCACAAGGAATTCTGAAAGGCTTCGGGGTTATTGTGCACTCCGGGACGAAGCCCGGAGGACACACACCTACAAATCGGGGCCGTAGGGCGGGCTGTGCCCGCCGTTTCCCCGGTGAAGCCCCTGGTCGCATCTGGGAGGACTTCATATGAACCGTTCATGTAAGGCATCATTCTACGCTGTCATCACGCTAACCTTGGCTCTCGTCGCACTCCCCGGAGGCGCGGTCGGTCGCGAGCACCGCGACACGGGGGACGGTTACCCCGTTTCGATGAAAGACTCGGGTAACCACGTTATCGTTGTAAAGGAGAAACCTCGGCACGTCGTCTCATTGGTGCCTACCGCAACGGACATAATCTATGCACTTGGAGCCCAGGATAGCTTGGTTGGTGTAACGTACCATTCTACCTATCCGGCCGGGGTCAACGACAAAACGGTAGTCGGCGGATTCTTTCGGCCGTGCGTCGAGAGAATCGCCGAACTCAAGCCGGACGTCATATTCTTCTCCGACATACAGAAGGATGTGGAAGGGCATTTCCGAAAGTCCGGGACGGTGCTTATCCAAATTAACAACCGCTCGATGGATGACGGGTACCGGACCATTGAGATGCTGGGAAAGGTCTTCAACCAAGAAGAGAAGGCCGCGGAAATCATTGCACGAATCAAAGCTCAGGTAGCCAAGGTGGCAAAAAAGACGGCTCGGATTCCCGAGTCGGAACGCAAACGGGTGATGCGACTCATGGGCCTGAAGCATGTCATGACGCCGGGAGACGACTCGTTCCAAAACGAGTTCATCCGGGCGGCAGGCGGCATACCTCCCAAGTTGGGGAAGAGCGGTCCGGTAGCAACCATGACGAAAGAGGAGTGGCAAGAGTTCAATCCGCAGGTCGTTTACTATTGCGGCCGGGAGTGGGAGCTTTCAAAGAAGTACTTTGACAAACCGGGGTGGCGTGACGTGGATGCAGTGCGAAACAAGAACTTTCACCGGTTTCCCTGCGAACTGACGTGCCGTGCTTCGGTGTATATGGGAGATTTCATAGCATGGCTTGCCGCGACCGTCTATCCCGACGTGTTCCATGACGAGAAGGCCAACGTCACGAAAGAAGAACCAATAGGTTCCAAGGATCTGAAACTTGACCTTGATTACGTGGAATCCGCGCGGATCGTCACAAGCATGATTCGTGATTTTCCTCACCAAACCCTGCTCATCGACCTTAAGGAACCCATGGCCGCAGTCAGTTCCCTTGAAGGGGCCGTCACCGCGGTGGAGTCGATTGGGAACCACCATCTGCCCCCTCCGGCATGGAACCTCGGCCATGCGATGCAACTCAAGGACCTGAAAGCCTTGGTATGCAAGATCCTTGGTAGGGAACCGGGTAAGACGAGTGTGCTCTTCACCGGTGCTGAAATGGACCATCTTTCCGTTCAGAAGCGGCAGTTCAAAGATATGGTCGTCTACGCATTGGTTACGGCCGGCGTGGAAGCCAACGCAATGAGAGCCGGGGTCGATGTGGGCAATTTCTACGAACCAAGGCCCGGCACCATCAACATCCTCATTCTTACGAACCTGCGGTTGACTCCGAGGGCGATGACACGGTGCATCATAGGTGCGACGGAAGGCAAGACCGCGGCCTTGCAGGACCTCGACATCAGAAGTACGTACACGCCGACGGCACAGGCTACGGGCACGGGCACGGACAACATCATTGTGGTTGAGGGGCGTGGAGCCGGGGTCGATAATGCCGGCGGTCATTCCAAGTTGGGCGAGCTTGTTGCCAAAGCCGTGTATGCGGGCGTCAAAGAGGCCGTGGTCGAGCAGAACGGGCTCACGGCACGGCGCAACGTCTTCAAGCGCATGCGTGAGCGCAAGATCGACGTCTTAGGTATTACCAATAAGTGTATGCAGCTACCGCCCGGGAAGGCCGAGCGTATGTCGAAGAAACTCGAGGGTCTCCTGCTTCAACCGAAGTACGCAGGTTTCATTGAATCCGCGTTCGCACTCAGCCCGGCTTATGAGAAGGGCCTGGTCTGCAATGCCGCTTCGTTTGAGGCATACTGCAAACTGATGGCCGGGCAGATTGCCGGGACCAAGGTCGATTCCATGAAGCAATTCATCAAGCCCGAAGCAGCGCCCAAAGTGGTTCGCATGGCCTTTGACGCACTGATTAACGGTTTGCTGAACCGCGAATCGAAATGACCGCAGCGGCATGAATACCCGTCGATGAAACGATTCATTTTCACCTGTGTAGCTGCAGTTCTGTTCGTCTTGCCCCTGCCCGTGTTTTCGGAACAAATAGCCTTGCTGGTATCCGATTCGGACACGCTTGTCGTGTCCAATGGGCTCAAGGAACTCAAAGCGCCCCAGGGTCTGCAAGCGGCAATGTACTCTTCTCACCAATTGGAGACTTCCGAGGCGGCACGTGCGCAGGCAGCCAATGCGGACGTGATCGTGATCGACGTGATGATCGATGAGCTAACGGATTTTCTTCTGAATAACGTTGATATCAAGAAGAAACGCGTCTATGCGGTCCGAGGTTCGCGGGATGACGATGCCTTGCGCAAGAGAGGGATAGTTTTCGACGATGAAATCCTGGAGTTCTACCGTCATTTAAGGGCGTCAAATATCCGCAATCTCGTTCTCAAGGTCGCACAAAAAGAATTCGACGGATTCATCCTTTCCGAAAAGGTGAAGGTCAGGCCCAAGCTCGGGCTGTATCATCCGGATGCAACGGACGTCTTCACTGATACGGCCGGGTATTTTCGATGGTATCGAAAACAAAGATCGTTCCGGCCGGATGCGCCGACCATAGCGGTGATGACCTATGCGGCCGGGGCCCGTCCGGGACAAATAGAGCATATCGACGCAGTGATCCGAAGACTTGAACAGGCCGGATTCAATGTGATGGTCCCGTTCGGATGGGATCCGGATGTGCTGTCCACACTCATGAAGGACAAACAGGGACGGCCCCGGATGAACGCGATCCTTGCCTTTTCGCTGAAATTCCAGTCAGCTCTGGATGAACGCGTATTCTCCACGCTTCGTGAACTTGACGTGCCGATCTTCAATCTGCTCAACCTGCACTACAGCACCATCATGGAATGGAAATCGGACCCGGCAGGACTTAAGCCCTTGGAGGTAGGATGGGCGGTCTCGAACCCCGAGTTGTCCGGGTTGATTGAACCCTCCGTTGTTTCGGGCAAGGAGAGGAAAAGCGATCCCGACAGGAGGCGGGAAGTTTTCATTCACAAAGCCGTCGAAGCAAACCTCGATGTTCTGATCCCCCGGATGGCGGAATGGATCGATCTGCAGAGCAAACCCAACAAAGACAAGCGGGTCGTGATTCTCTTCTATAACAACAGTCCCGGCAAACAGAATCTGGGGGCAAGCTATCTTAATGTGTTCAATAGCTTGAGTCGTATCCTTCGGCGATTGTCCCGGGAGGGGTATCGAGTCGAATCAGATCGTGAATTGACCCATGAATCAATACGCGACCTGATACTCAAGTCCGGCAGAAACATCGGCAACTGGGCTCCGGGTGAACTGGAAGACATGCTCCGAGACGAGGCAATCGTTCGCTTACCCGTGAAGACGTACAAAGAATGGTTCGCAAGACTCCCCGAGATGTTCAGAGTAGGCGTCATCGAACAATGGGGTTCGGTGGAGGAATCCGACATCATGATCCGGGACGGGGCGTTCATTATTCCCTGTATCCAAGTCGGCAACGTGATGCTTATGCCCGAACCTTCCCGAGGATATAACGCGGATCCCATGAAACTGTATCATTCGCCGACGCTGTTTCCCCATCATCAGTACGTAGCGGCATACTTGTGGATGAAACACGTCTTTAACGCTGATGCTCAGATTCATCTCGGGACACACGGCACTCACGAGTGGCTGCCGGGGAAACAGGCGGGTTTGAGCCCGGCCTGTCCGCCGGATGCCCTTATCACCGATATACCCAGCCTTTACCCGTACATCGTGGATGACGTGGGCGAGGGCATTCAAGCCAAGCGCCGCGGCCGTGCAGCAGTGGTGGATCACTTGATTCCCGCTGTGAAGGAAGGCGGTCTGTACGAGGAGTACAGTAAGCTGTACGGCATGATCAGCCGGTACTACGGGGCACGGGCCGGAGGCGGAGATACTAGCGATGTTCGGCTGGAATCCGTCGTGGACCTCGCCAAGAAATTGGGTATCGACAAGGACATATCGCTCAATGAGTTCAATGAAGACGGTCTCAGGAGGATTGAAGCGTATCTCGTCGAGATGCAAACGAATTTCATGCCGTACGGTCTCCATACGTTCGGCATGTCTCCCACGGGTGAGGCACTTTCCGGTACGGTTACCTTCATCCTCAAGATGCATCCGGATCGTGAAGGGAAAGACATTACCGACAAGCTGAAGCTCTCCGGCCCCAACGAGATCGATCGCCTCGTGCATGGACTCAACGGTCGATACGTGCCGCCCGGCCAGGGGAACGACCCGTTCCGCAACCCCAAGGCCATTCCCACGGGCAAGAACTTCTACGGCTTCGATCCTGCCCGTGTGCCTTCCAAGGAAGCGTACGAACTCGGTGTGCGAGCCGCGGATCAAATGATCCGTCGAAGCCTGGAACAGAAGAAGCGTTACCCCGAAAAGGTCGCCATGGTGCTCTGGGCCACGGAGACCATCCGCAACGAGGGCATCAACGAAGCTACGATTCTGCATCTGCTCGGCATGAAACCGCGGTGGGACAAGAACGGACGGGTTAAGGGAGTGGTTCCCATTCCCGGCGCCCTGTTGAAGCGACCCCGCATCGATGTGGTGGTGGACGCATCAGGTTTGTATCGCGACTTGTTTCCCAACATGCTGGAGTATCTGGATGACGCGGTTCAGAAGGCCTCGGTACTCACCGACGTGGAAAATCTCGTGAGGAAGAACAGCCTCAAGATGAAACAGAAGATGATGGATTCGGGCATGTCCGAGGAAGACGCGGAAACCATGTCACGCATGCGGATATTCTCCGAAAGGCCGGGTAATTACGGCAACAGAGTGGTGGAAATCACCGGCGCTTCGGGGTTCTGGGAATCCGACAAGGAGATCGCTGACGCGTTTTGCAAGCACACCGGTTATGCTTACGGCCAGGGTAAATGGGGCGTCCGGGCGGGCGATGCATTGAAGTGGAATCTTAAAGACTCCGATATAGCCGCACATTCCATATCCTCCACGGTATACGGAACCATGGATAATGACGATATGTTTCAGTACCTGGGCGGGCTGTCGCTTGCGATCCGCAAAGAGCGCGGAGAAGCTCCGGACACGGTCGTGAGCATGCAGCGGCGCCCGAATGAAATAAAAATAGAGGATCTTGGCAAGACGGTTGGACGCGAATTGCGCACACGCTACCTGAATCCCAAATGGATTGACGGCATGAAGAAGGAAGACTACGCGGGCGCGCGAGAAATGTCCAATTTTGTCGACTACCTTTGGGGATGGCAGGTTACCACGCCGTTTGCAGTTGATGAAGCCAAATGGCGAGAGACGTACGAAGTGTACGTCGAAGACAAATATGGAATGGAACTCAAGGAGTTCTTCTCGAAAAGCAACCCCTGGGCCTATCAGTCGATGACCGCACGCATGCTCGAGTCCATCAGGAAGGGGTACTGGAAGGCCGATGAGAAGGTGCGGCGCAAGCTTGCCGCGGAATATGCGGCAAATGTGGTGCAGCGGGGAATTGCGTGCTGCGACCACACATGCAACAATCCTGCTCTGAATCAGATGGTTGTAAGCATTATATCCATTCCGGGAGTGATGAGTCCGGAAATGGCGGAACAGTTCAAACTGGCCGTGGAGCAGGCCACGAAGAAGAAGCTCGAAGACCAAACCAAGTCCATGCGTGAGATGCACAAGAAGGTAATGGACGGATTCCAAAAGGACGTTTCACCGGAGAAGCCCCAAAACGAGGAAAAGGCCTCGGACAAGACCTCGGCCAAGGAAGTGGAGGGATACAAGATGGAAGAGATGCAGTCCGAAGATGAAACATCTCAGCTTCCCTCATCCGGTGCGCAATGGTACGCCTTTGCCTTTGTCATAGTCATCATCGCACTGGCCGGTCTTGGCCTTATCCTGAGAAGCAGGCGCGAACGGTAAGGTCCGGCAGGCAGAGGCTGCGGTGGGGAATGGGGAACCAACCGCGGAGGTTCCGCTGAACGTTAAGGCTTGGCGCCGGTCGGCAAATCGATGTTTCTTCTATGTGTAAACAATCCACGGAGGCTTGGTATGAAATCCCGGGTTCAGAAATGGGGCAACAGCCTTGCCTTACGCATCCCCAAGTCCTTTGCCGCGGAAGTGGGGCTCCGGAATGAATCGTCGGTCGATCTGTCGGTGGCCGATAGAAAACTCGTTATTGCGCCTATGAACGAACCGGAGGTGACCTTGCAGGATCTCCTGGAGCAGGTTACGGAGGACAATGTGCATCATGAGATTGATACGAGCCCGGCTACCGGACGAGAAACATGGTGACTCCGGCAAGCTATGTTCCAAAACGAGGGGATGCAGTGTGGATTTCCTTGAATCCGCAAGCAGGTCCTGAATACGCGGGGCGTCGTCCTGCCGTGGTACTATCTCCGGCAAGCTATAATGGAAGGGTAGGGTTGGCCGTCTTGTGTCCCATAACCAATCAAATCAAGGGCTATCCATTTGAGGTGCTCTTGCCCAAAGGTTTGCCGGTAGCGGGCGCTATTCTCTCCGATCAGGTGAAAAGCCTTGATTGGCGTGCTCGAAATGCAGAATCCATATGCGCATGGCCGGAGAAAATCATATTAGAGACGTTGGAGAAGTTCGGCCTATTGCTGTCGAAATGAAATAGGTGTTCACCGCGACATCACGCTCGCTTGAACAAGAAAATCCCACCACAAGGGCGCCAAGTCACGAGCGAATTGGGACGCGGTTTTCATGACCGTCTTCTTGACTCATGGCTCTTCCGGATCCAAATGCAGAAACAAGCCGGACCTCGTGAACACTGTCCCCAGACTCGTCACGTACATACCAAGCCCCGGACTGCTCTCTTTCCCCTGGTTTTCCTTGGTGCCTGGTGGTTCATTCTCTTTTTCTTCGCAGTGAACATTACGATGGAACTTGTTGCGCTCGCCTCTGGAGAAGTCGTAATCATTTTTCATGGATCTCGTTCCTCTACTGCCTCTCAACAGGCTTTCTCGAGCCTCTCTGCGATCCATTGATTCAGGCTTTTACCCTCACGAAGAGCACTGACGTACACCTTACGGTGCAAGGCCGACGGCAACCGGAGCATCAACCGTCCGGAGAACGGTTTGTCGGGTTCTTCACCCTTTTGCCCGCAAAACTCGAGGTAGTCGTCAACAGACTCTCGGAAAGCCTGTTCTATCTCTTCAACGCTCTTTCCTTGGAAGGTGACGACATCCTTGAGATCAAGCACCTCCCCGTGAAAGATACCCGCCGAATCATCATATTCGACATGTCCCGTATATCCTTTGTATGTCAGCATGGGTATTACTCCTCGGCCCGAACTCCTGCTGCCGTCAGAAACCGCCTCATTGACTTGAGCGACCCTTTGCCGGCCTCTTTCCGTGGATGCGGTCGGTGAAAAACAGCCCGAACCCCTTTAAGGTATATGCGCACTCTCGAGCCCCGACCCTCGCTCAATTCAGATCCTAAAGCGAGGAGAAGATTCTCGATGTCCGTCCATTCGACATCGGAACGGATCGGATCTTCAAATACGGCACGTAGCGTTCTAAGGTGCTTGCTGCTCAGGCTCATGGTGTCATTATATGACACCATGTTGCAGAAAGGAAGTCCAAATTGACGGCTTGAATACTCAAGCAGGTCATGCACAAGCGGGGCGTCGTCCTGCCGTGGTACTATCTCCGGCAAGCTATAATGGAAGGGTAGGGCTGGCCGTCTTGTGTCCCATAACCAATCAAATCAAGGGCTATCCTTTTGAGGTGCTTCTGCCATCGGGGTTGCCGGTCAGCGGCGCGATTCTGTCCGACCAAGTGAAAAGCTTGGACTGGCGTGCCCGAAATGCAGAACCCATATGCGCATTGCCGGAGAAAACCGTATTAGAGACGTTGGAGAAGCTCGGCCTATTGCTGTCGAAATGAAATAAGTGTTCACCACAAGCGACTCGAAATAAACAGGCTCTTCGCTGTTGTGTGTGGGTGACGGCGTTTTGCGTGTGTTGAGTAACGCTTTGGTTTCTGGTATTTGGCTTGGTTGTAATCGTTCACCGCGACGGAAAAGGAATTAACCTGGTAAGGTAATCCCATGAAAATATACACATATTCTGAGGCCAGGCAGAAGCTTGCTCGTATTCTCGAGGAGTCCAAGACTGAAGAGGTGATTATTCGACGGCGCGCAGGCGACATGTTTGCCATTGTTCCCAAATCCGGCCGGGCTCGCCGATCCCCATTCGATGTTCCCGATTTGGGCAAGAGCCCGAGCAGACAGGAGATACTCGAGGCAATTCAGGAATCAAGAGAACGGGTATGACGTCCGGCAATCGACCCGTGAGTTCTATTTCGTGCTCTGCACCAAATCAATGTTCCTTCTAAGCCATTCGTTTACGATGGTCTCGATCTCAGTTCCTTTTCTTTCTGAGAGTTCTCTCATGAAGTCGGCCACATCCGGGGCAAGATAAACACGTACCACCAACTCGACGTCCGAATGATGGAACTTGCCGCGCTTTGCCTGATGCCGAATCACTACCGCCTGTTGGTCCATGGCCCTGATGCTGATAATGAGTGACCCTTGTGTGAACCCTTCTTCGATGGGGTGCCGGCTGATCGGAGCCGCAGTTTTCGGTCGTCGGTGACTACGCTTGACGGTTCATGCAATCTCAGGAAAGAACCTCGGCAGGGTCTTTCTCAACGAACTCAAGACCTCTTCGCACGGCGGAAGATTCGGCACAAAAGGCCCAAGGTTCCTGTCCCAGTTGGTGCGGGCGTCCAGAATGAGCTCGTCGGAGAAGAAATCAGTCAGTTGTTGATACGAGACTCCTCGGTGATCACACTTTCTCTCCAGAAGAGAAGACAGCTTGGCGGTATCCATTTCCGTCCCGAACTCGCTTACAAGACGCCACAAATCATAGTAGTCACGAGCGCGGGGACGGGACCACTTTCCTGCAACCAATCTGTCTCGGCTTTGGAGCAGAGAGCGCATCTTCTCCGTTACGATCTCTTCCAGGCGGTAGCAGGGCACGGGGACATTTAAGTCTTCTTCATATTCATGGATGATGGGCCTTGTCAACGGATGGAGTAATACCGGCTCATCACGAGTTATCTCCACCTTGATTGAACAGACCTTTTCACCGTACCAGGGGAAACGCACCGATATCTTGAATGCGTCCTGCCCTTTGGGATGCGGTCTTGTCTCCCGGAGGCGCTTTACCTCGACCCTGAAGCGACCGTAGTCTTGCAGAAGTCTTTGTGTTTCTTCCGCAGACCGACCGATGATTTCTTCCAGTTCCTTTCTACCTGGAGCCCGGACGGCCGAGAAATCCAAGTCTTCAGAGAAGCGGTAAGATCCGAAGAACATCTTCTTCAGCGCTGTTCCCCCCTTGAAGACCAGTGCGTCCTTAAGGGTAGGCTGCGACATAAGTCCGGCCAATACGTAGCTCTGAGCATAATCCTTTTCGATTACGTCGAGAAGGATTCGATTGCGTTTCGCTGATTCTCTAAGTCGTACGCCAAGGGGCTTCATTTGACTTGCTCTTCAACCAAGAGGTTATTCTGAATCATCCATCGCTTTTCATAGGGGCCCCGCCGTGGACGCGTCGGATCAAGTAACCGGTATCCCTTGATCGGAATGTCCTCCAAATAGCCCAGGATCCTTGCCGGAGCATCCAATCGTTCCAGTGCCCAGCCCAGCCGCTTGGCAACAGATACCTTGCCGTAACGAACTGCATATCCCGTCAGTTTTTCGAGGTTTATTTCGTCGAGGTGCTCTTCAAGAGTTTGCAATGCCTCTCCGATTCCTCCGAATAGCCGGGGAGAGACGAAAGTTTCGAGAACGGTCCGCTCCCTATCAGTGATAGGAACTCTGAAATATTCGTCAACCCATATTTCTTCTATCCCAAAGAAATGATCCTCTATCACGGACACATATTCATACCGCACACCAACTGCCTCCCACGCGTGCTTCCCTCGCAATCTGCCCGTAGTCTCTCTCATTGTCGGGGTCACGACCTTCCGGGGGGTGAATGCCGTTACGACATGGGGTATCTGATCGGTAAGACCGTGATGGCTCATTGCGGACCAGTGGCTGATAGCGGACGGCTCCACCAGGCGGGTGGCAATTGCGAACGGATGCACTCCGATAACGCCCGGTAGAGATCCTGTTCCGGCGTAGAGACCGCGACGCAGCCTCAGGATCCACCCTGCCTTTTCGAGATGGGATAAAATCTGAGACAGGTAGTTCTCGGAAACCCCGACCTTTGACGCCTGTGCTTTGGCATCCGCAACCGTGAAGATGAAAAGCCCCTCATGGGCCAATTCCCGGAGAAGGCTTAATCCTTTGGTATGACTGTAATCAGCCATCATACAATACCTTTAAGCTTCACTGCTCTGGAAATTATACTCCATAAATATTATGAAATAAAGATATCGTAGGTAGTTTTATAATGAGTAATGAAGATCGGGACGAACCCTCGTGCCGGTCAAATCGGGTCAAGTGTTCTATAAGGTGGACTTTAATGGGGGGATAGGTCAGGCGAACTCCGGCCCCACCGGACTTACGGAAAAGGAGGAGGTCTGATTTCTCATGTGAGAGGAGACTCTGTTGAGTCCTGTCTACAAGCACGTTCTTTGTATTCACCCATATTTTCGAGACAGTCATTCCGGTTCGGTAGGGATTGCAATTTTTCCTCCGAACTGGCTGGAATATGTGGCGTCGTTGCTTCCCCCACCTGGGCCTGACGGGGGATTAATGACAAGTTGCATTCGGAAATGGTAATCGTTCACCGCGAGGGAAAAGGAATAAACGTGGTAAGGTAATCCCATGAAAATATACACATATTCGGAAGCCAGGCAGAAGCTTGCTCGTATCCTCGGGGAGTCCAAGACCGAAGAGGTGATTATTCGACGGCGCGCAGGCGACATGTTTGCCATTGTCCCGAAGTCCGGCCGGGCTCGCCGCTCCCCATTCGATGTTCCCGGTTTGGGCAAGAATCTAAGCCGACAGGAGATACTCGAGGCAATTCAGGAGTCAAGAGAACGGGTCTGACAAGGGGATATGGCCTATTCCGATTACTCTGTTTCGCAAATTCTGTCCCAGACGGGGTGCCGTCATTCCTGCCGAGGTGAATAGGCTGGACCCCGGCCTTCGTCGGGGTGACGGTTACGTCCTGCATGGTCGGGCGTCGGCACCCAACCGCCTCTTAGCTGGTCTGCTCAAGCCTCTCCATAATCCATTGATTCAGGCTTTTACCCTCACGAAGGGCACTGACATACACCTTACGGTGCAAGGCCGACGGCAAGCGGACCATCAACCGCCCGGAGAACGGTTTGTCGGGGGCTTCACCCTTTTGCTCGCAAAACTCCAGGTAGTCGTCAATAGACTCTCGGAAAACCTGTTCTATCTCTTCAACGCTCGTCCCCTGGAAGGTGACGACATCTTTCAGATCGAGCACCTCCCCGTGAAAGATACCCGCGGAATCATCGTATTCGACATGTCCCGTGAATCCTTTGTATGTCAGCATGGGTATTACTCCTCGGCCCGAACTCCTGCTGCCGTCAAGAAACGCCTCATTGATTTGAGAGCGCCTTCGCCGGCCTCTTTCCGTCGATGCGGACGGTGAAAAACAGCACGAACCCCTTTGAGATACATCCGCACTCTTGATCCCCGGCCCTCGCTTAACTCGGCACCCAAGGCCGGCAGAAGACTCTCGATATTCGTTGTGAATCAAGCAGAGCCGTGCCCCCCGGACTGAATGAAACTCCTCCCGACAGCCGCTGCTTATCCCATGGGGATGAAATTATGGTAAGGTTGTTGCGCTGATTCTGTTCGCGGTGAATAAGGCGATAGCGTCCAGTCTGTTGCCGGCCGGGGAACCATAGCGAGGAAGTCTCCTTCGTAATCTGCTTCCTCCAAGAATCGATCCGAACGCGCCGGTCTCTCACGGGAAAGCCTTCGGATCCAAGCGGCGATTGAGGCGGTATTATTTGGGTGTAAGGACTGTCGGATGATGATGCCGAGTACGTTTAGAGACGGCGCAAAGAGATGCTTTGACGGCGCTGAATCCGTCTGAGAAGGAACCGGACGATGACTCGCGATGAAATCCTTAAGAAACTGGAAGAGAATCGTGAAACCATCAAGGGCTTCGGCGTTCAACGCCTCGGCATATTTGGTTCGTACTGCCGAGGTGAGCAAACGGAAACAAGTGACATGGATTTTCTTGTGGAGTTTGAGCGTCCCACCTTCAAGAACTATTTCGGCCTCAAGTTCTTCTTGGAAAAACTCTTTGATTGTCAGGTGGACTTGGTCTTTCACGACACCATTAAGCCGCGGATTCGCAACACGATTCTGGAGGAAACAGTCTATGCCGAGGGACTATAGGCTCTATATGGATGATGTTCTTGAATCCTGCCGAAAGATCCGACAGTTCACGGCGGGTGTGTCTTTCCAGGAATTCAAACAAGACGTCATGATGCAAGATGCAGTCATGAGAAATTTCGAGATCATCGGTGAAGCGGTCAGTCACTTGCCCAACGAAATCAAAGCTCTCTATCATGATATCGAATTGGCTGAAATCGTTGGATTTCGCAATGTACTGGCTCATGGATATTTCACGATTAAACTGGAAATCGTCTGGTCGGCAATCGAAGAAGGATTGCCCGGTCTCGAACGGCAGACTAAAGTGATTCTTGGCGAGGAAACCTGATGTTCATTCCCTACGCCACGGCAACCATACACCGGGGATGCGTGAAGTGCATGCCGCACTGCCGGGGAGACGCATGATGGGTGCCGGCCAAACCGGGTTAAGTGTAGTATAAGATGGACTTGAATGGGGGGGTAGGTCAGGCAAATTCCGGCCCCACCGGACTCTAAAAAGAGACGGCAGGCGGCCTGATGTCCCGTGTGAGAGGAGACCCTTTTGAGTTCTGTCTACAAGCACGTTCTTTGTATTCACCCATATTTTCGAGACAGTCATTCCGGTTCGGTAGGGATCGCAATTTTTCCTCCGATCGGACTGGAATATGTGGCGTCCGCGCTTCAGCCCCACGTGGATAAGGTTACTCTGCTGGACCTGCGGCTCGCCGGGCCTCTGCGGAACATCGAGAATTTGAAACGATTCATCCGAGAAGAGATCGATCTGTTGTGCATCAGTATCAACTGGGAGTACCATTTCCGGGAGGTGTGCGATCTTGTCAACGAACTTCCAAAGGAAGTAACCACGATTGTGGGTGGAAAGCAGGCAACCGACAATGTGGAAGAAGTCCTCGAAACCTGCCCCGGTGTGGATGTAGTGGTCCGTGGAGAAGGTGAGGGGCCCATTCAGGAGATAGCGCAAGGAGTGCCTCTGAAGGATGTCCTCGGAATATCCTACCGAAACGGGACCCGAGTGATTCACAACGAACAGCGTGCTCTCGGGGATGTGGAAAGCTATCGTTACCCCGACCGATCACTCAGAAAACTAAAGTACAACTTCAACATTGGCGGCTTTGCCCTACGCGGGGAAGAGTTCGACATCATCCTCACGTCTCGGGGGTGTCCGTACAATTGCAAGTTCTGCACGTTCAATCTCAATCCGTGGGGCCAGAAGCGGAACTATTCGGCACGTTCCATCGATTCGGTTATTCAGGAACTTGGGGAGATGTCCGCGGGAGTAATCTACATCGCGGATGAGAACTTCTTTATCAACCCCAAGAGGGCCAAGCAAATCTGCGACAGGATCGTGGAGGAAGGAATTAAAAAGAGATTTGGAGTCCAGGCTCGTATCGAGATCTTCGAGCATCCCGACGTTCTGGAGTCCGCGGCCCGTGCCGGGATCAAGATATTCTTCTTCGGCATCGAGTCCCCCACCGATCGCATTCTCGACCAGCTCAATAAAGGATTCGATACGGCAAAGCTCCGCGAAGCGTTCGATATCTTTCGGCGCTACCCCCAGTTCTACTATCACGGCTATTTCATGTACGGCAACGTTACCGAGACGGACGACGAAATGATGCAGATCCCCGTGTTTGCTAAGGAGTTGGGTCTGCATTCCATCACATACCAGAAATTGCGAATAGAGAAATACTCGCCTTTGAAGGAATTGGTCGAGGCAACTCCGGGCTATTATATTGGCGACGATCGGATCGTGTACAGAGAAGGCATAGGGCGACCGGGACTGAAACGAATCAGCAGCCGGATCACCAGCGCGTTCTACACTCCCGATCAGTTGATCAAGATTGTCGGCAAGCTTTTCCGTATCCGGCTCATGCACCCCCGGAGCCTTGTTCCCTTCCTGCTGAGTCTCCCCATCCTGCTGGGACACATTGTGGGCCGTAAAGTGAATAAGAAGATGCGCCGATTTCCGCTGTGGCGTCGCTGCTTCCCGAGCTGGGCCTGACGAGAGACTAATACCAAGTTGCATTGGCGGAAGCATCACCGTCAATCACTCGGAATGTATGGACCGTAACCATGATGTCAACAGGCTCGCTCAAGCCTCTTTGCGATCCCTTGCATTTGGTTCTCCAAAGGTCTAGTAAGGGGATATTGGACCCGATGATTTTGTTCGGAGGCGGTAATTACTCGATGAGTAGGAAAAGAGACAAGAAGAATATTAAGATACGGCTCCCTCTGGGCGTTGCAGTGCTGAGAGACCCAGCTTTTAACAAAGGCTCCGCCTTCACTGAAGAAGAGCGTGAGGCGTTGGGCATTGAAGGCCTGCTGCCGCCCCGCGTCATTAGTATGGAGCAGCAGCTCAACAGGGCTCTCGGAAATCTGAGGAGAAAGCCCAACAATCTGGACAAGTACATCTTTCTCGCAGGCCTTCAGGACCGCAACATGACATTGTTCTATCGACTTCTCCTGGAAAACCTGGAGGAACTGATGCCCATTGTGTACACCCCCACGGTCGGACAGGCATGCTTGGAATACAGCTACATCCTCCGAAGACCGCACGGTATTTTCGTTTCGGCAAAGGATACCGGAAACGTTGCTCAACTTCTCCGCAACGCTCGGATTCATGATGTTCGCATCATTGTGGTCACAGACGGGGAGCGCATACTCGGCCTCGGAGACGTTGGAGCCGACGGCATGGGGATCCCGGCGGGGAAGCTTGCCCTCTATACCGCGTGCGGTGGTATTCACCCTTTTCAAACGCTTCCCGTGACCATCGACATTGGCACGGAAAACGAGACGTTGCTCAGTGACCCGCTCTATATAGGTCTCAAGCAGCATCGTCTGTGCGGGGAGCCGTACGACCGATTTATGGACGAGTTTGTCTCTGCGGTAGAGGAGGTGTTTCCGGGGGCGCTTATCCAGTTTGAGGATTTTGCCAATCGCAATGCGTTTCGTCTCTTGAAGAAATATCGGAACAGGATTTGTTGCTTCAATGACGACATCCAAGGAACGGCCGCCGTGGCACTGGCCGGCATGTATGCGGCGATGCGCATCAAGAGAGAAGGGCTCAAGGACCAGAAGTTCCTGTTTCTGGGCGCTGGTGAGGCAGGCCTTGGTACCGGTGATTTGATGGTTTCGGCATTGACGGACGAGGGGCTTTCCGAGCAGGAGGCGAAGGAGCGCTGCTGGTTTGTGGATTCCAAGGGCCTCGTGGTGAAGGGTCGGTCCGATCTGGGCGAGCATAAACAGATCTATGCACATGACCATGAATTCATGAAAGAATTCCTCACGTGTGTGGAAGCGCTCAAGCCTACCGCGATCATAGGGGTCTCCGGGAAACCTCACATGTTTTCACGAGATGTGCTCGAAGCCATGGCTCGCATCAACGACAGGCCCATCGTTTTCGCACTTTCCAATCCTACATCAAACACGGAGTGCACCGCGCAAGAGGCGTACACCTGGACGGAAGGACGGGCGATTTTTGCCGGCGGCAGTCCCTTTGATCCCGTCACCATCCACGACCACACATTTGTACCCGCTCAGGGTAACAACGTGTACATCTTTCCGGGCGTTGGATTGGGCGTCATCGCATCCTGCGCCGCACACGTCACCCACGAAATGTTCCTGGCGGCCGCGCGAATTCTGGCACAGCATGTTTCCTATGCCGACCTGTCTCAAGGGCGAGTCTACCCACCGCTACCCAAAATCAGGGAGGTTTCCAAGGCGATAGCGATAGAGGTCGCGGATCTGGCCTACCGGCGAGGCTTGGCCCGGAACGAGAAACCCGACGATTTGGAATCCTACGTCGGTTCACTCATGTACTACCCGGAGTATCAATACTTCGCGTGACTACACTGAGAGCCACCGATATCGTTTGAGCTTTTTCGCCGCCGGAGGAGGGCCTCCAACCCCGGCTTCCCCTTCGGATTTCGAGGGCCTGCCTTTTCAGATGGAGGCTTATGGGATCGTCAGTGTGAAGGAAGTCAATATGTAGCTTGATCGGCTCGAGGAATCGCAAAACGTCCGATTATTGTTGCTCTCCTCATTCGTCCGGGAACTCCGGCCATATCTCTGCAGCTGCTTCTGCCGTCATGTCGAAAAGGACGACTTCATCCGGCACGGGAACCTCGTCCCTTCTCTCGGCACAATACTGCTCCAAGCGGTCCCATTTGGGCGAGACCATATCGATAAGCTCCCTTCGTTCCGTGGCGGGAACAGAGTTCCGGAAGTGAGCTCTTTCCACGTCATCTCCTATAGCCCATTTCTCGGCCAGGGGCAGGAGATCTCGCAAGTCCTCGGGCACCTTCATGGGATCGATCACAACATCGGGTGCGTCCGCGTACCGAGACGTGATCTTTCCGGGCTCGGCCGCGTGGTTCGCATGTGCGACGGCTGGTCGAGACTTTCTGCTCCTCAGTATGAGAACGATGAGGATTGCGCCGATCAGGGTTGCCAGGAGAACGACTTTCATAATGCCCTCCGTCGCCGCGGGCCGTTACTCTGCGATGCAGTGTCTTGAGCCGCGAGAGTGTATCACAGAGATCTCCGAATTCATGGTGTTTACGCGTCTATTCATCCGTGGCCGTTTTCTCGTGTCAAACAGTGAGGGATCACAGCGAGAAGGACTCATACCAACGTGCTTTCAAGCGAGTCACATTGTCTCAACGTCAGGCTTCACGAGTGCGGCTTGTCCGCGGCTGTTGAAACACCGGGTTGGGTGGATCTCTTGAATTTTCGCGTATCTGCTCTGAAACCGGGCTTTGAGATTTCCAACTCCCGGTCGCCGAGCAGTCGATACGCAAACGCTATTACCTGGCCTTCTTTCACTTTGCAAGATTCGCTTTTCTTGCACTTCAAAACAACACGATCTTTGTTTGCCGTCCAGGTTCCGGAAATCCCGGAGAATTCTTTGTCCCCATCCGCGTCGCCCATGGCAAAGGTGCCATCCCGGCACAGGGTGATGAACATCCCAAGAGAACCGTTCGTTGGTCCGCTGATCCATTTGCCGCAGAGATCATGACTCCGGTCGGATGTACATGAAAGCAGGCAGCAAGTTATTGTGAGCATGACCAGAACATTCTTCATGGGTGGATCCCACCTACTATGAAACTAATGGGACAATTTGTTCAAGTAATCTGGCATAGCTCCTTGGTACCAACTCTTGATCACCATTGCAGCTACCAGTTCGCAAGATGCCACCGGAACAAAACCCGGTCTTGCTTAGCCTCCTGTAACGATGAGTAAAGGTTTACGATCTCGAATCCGCTGGAGTAATTGAGAACGTTCCATTGCGTTGTCAATACGTCATATTTCCGTCATCCGCCGAAAAATGGCAGGCACCTCGGGGAAACAGTGCCTGTCAAGATCACTGCTTCGAACTAGCGGGGTAGATTGAAACAGTCATCGCATTTTTCGTACCCAGATGGCGGAGAATCGTGGAGCTTTTCACCGGTGTACTTGACTTTGCACCTTGAGGGAACTGGGTGTTTGTGGATCTTGTTATTCTTCACAAAGTACTTCATGGTTTCACCTCCACTCTTGTCGTGTTTGATGATTTGGTCATACCGCTTGCTTTGTCCCCGATGAGGTCTCATGTCGCTACCAATAACTAGATTGACCTCCACAAGACACTGTGTCTCGGTCCCAGGACCGAATAACAAGCTATTGGAGCCACTGCCAAAGGCGCACTCAGACCTTTGCATCCCCTTGGTTTCTTACTACGTCGGTAGGTTGTGGAACCCTATGCCGAATTGAGTACGACTATCTGTCTCCCCACCACGGGCTCCCCCACCTTGCGGATGGAAACCGGTTGAATCCCCAGTCGGAAAGAATCCTCTACCCTTCTATAACCGCGTATAGCTCACCGCTCATAGCCAACGCAAGCGCGATCTTCCTCGCGGCTATTTCTCGTGCAGGGTTAGATTTTAGCTAACCTCGAGCCATTTTCGCGGGCTAAAATGGGCACTTGACGTCTTGCCGCGCCAACCAAAGCCGCCTTGATCCTAACATCTTCCTCCCTTGATGATCCCAAAACCTGAGTCGTTCAGCTTTCACCCGGCATTCAATCGGACAAGGTGTCGGTAAACCCTATCTTAACCAAGTTTCACTTCCACACGCGCGATGCCGCCCGCGGGCACTTCCGCAATCCTTTGAATCGTCTGCTCCGCCGGCGCATCGCTGGTCACCTGCACGGTATGGAGACCCGGCGGCACCTGAACCTTGGACCAGACGGTACCCGTGAAGGATTCTTCAACACTGCCGTCGATACTCACTTTGACGGGTATAGGGGCACCTTTGTGGACAATTGCCAGCTCGATGCCGCCGTGTTGTTGCCCTTTTTCTCGCGCCGCGGCAGCCGAGCGGGCCGCCTCGGCAGTTCTTTCCGCGGATTCTCGCTGCGATCTAATGAGATCGTTGAGAAGGGCGAGGCTACTATTGAATTCCGCGCACCATTTTTCAGTCTCGTCGCTCTGCAGCTTGCGGATATCATCCTCCAACCGCTTGGCCAACTCGAATAACGGCCGCTTATCATCGTCACCCATGGGCCCGGCCTTGTTGATCATGTAGTCGGCCCAGCCGAGCTCGAATTCCCTGGTTGTGGCTTCCATCGCGGTGACAGTGGTCATGTACCGCAGCCATCCGCTCGACCAACCAAACACCTTGTCGGCAGCCTGCAAGAGGCCGGCAACGGCAAGGGCCGCCACACCGAACTGAGTAAAACACAGCCGTGTGGAGACGTCGCTTGAAAGTGCGGCCAGAATAGGCAATACGGCTCCGCAAATTAGGAGAAGAAAACTCAGGAGACGAATGGCCATGGACATCGTGCGCTTCGCCTTAATACTCTTCCAGTACCATTCCCGCGCTACGCTGGAAGTTTCCTTTGCGTGCTCGTAAATTTCGGGCAACGCTTTGTCCGGGCTCGCGTCTGCGTACTCATCCCAAGGGCTCAATTTCTCGATCTTAACGTCTGCCTTCTTCATCATGGGACCTCTTCAAGATATGCCGCATCCTCTCTGAGGTGAAGCCGGCCGGCACACGTGGCCGTACAGGTTGAACTGCTTGCCCCCATCACATATATCGGTTCTCAAAAGTTTCAGCGAATTGCTTTCGCAGAACTGGAGAGGTTTCACTGACCGCCACTCCATGGCTTCGCCTTGGACAGGTGATAAAGAGCGCACGTTGCGCCTAGATTTGGAGGGGAGACCATCTCCCCTCCAAGCCACCCCATCGTGTTTTGGGGGCTGTGGTACTGCCTCGAAACTGCTTCCTTATTTCGTGAAAATTTTCGAGAACCACGATACATTTGTGGCTTTCTGTGGCTGCGGAGAAGCGAAAAAGGTGCTGCGCGCACCTTACCCAAGAGCTTCGGTTTACCGTGGACCGCGGATTCGCTGTGACGCGACTGTCCGGCTTGTGCTGAATTGCTTCTGGTACCCGCCTGCTTCACGGGTCTCCCCCATCTTGCAGATGGAAAGTGTTGAATTACCGGGAAAGAAACTTCTACCCTCTTATGACCGAGTATAACTCGCCGTTCCCGATCAACGCAAGCACGATTTTCGGTGCGGATATGGACCGGACCGGGTTCAGAAGTGTAGGGCCGAATCGCTGGGATGTTAGTGTTGAACGCGAGGGATACGGAACGAACCGGGACCCAGGTCATCGCCGGGGAGACGGTCCGTATATGGTACCATTCCGAAGAGAGGAAGCTCTCAGGAGGGGCGACAAAAAAAGAGCGACCTGTACGTAGGTCGCCCGTAAGGAGCAACGGAGGACGCTGCCCGCATTTCCCGGAAGGTGGCGCTTTCCAGGGAAATCGTTAATATCTTGAGACTGTCGGGTCCGTGAACGTTGACCGCTTAAGAAGAAAGAATGAACCACCAAGACACGAAGACACCAAGTAAAACAATATGGAACGGAACGGAGCGGACCACGGCCGGGCCCGTGACCGTTCAGGGCATCCGGCTTTCCCGCCATTGGGTGGTGCCTACTACCTTTCCGCCCGAAAGCCCCATGTGTTCAAACGCCGATCCCACAGAATCGCATCCTAAATTCTTCGTGTCTTTAGGACATCGCTCTGAAACGATTGCCTTGGCCCCTCCCGTTCATTAGAACGGAAGCCCGATGCGCCTGCACGCCGATGACAAGCCGGAGAAGATCCGGGCACCGAACAGGGCGGGGTAGCATCCCGCTTCCGGTCCGCAGTTACGATCTTTGCCCGCTCGATCCTTGGCCGCCCGAATGAGCGCAGGTCCATCCTGGTACGACTGCTCGGCAAGCCATTTCTTCAGTTCGCACAGGTCGCCGCGCTTGACGTATCCGAGGTTCCGCAACTCGACCCGCGCATACTTGTCACAGTCTTTGAGCCGGAATTCAATGAGGTCGTCCGGGAGCACGAGGAACATCTCTCTCAATTCCACGGGCCCGGACTGAACCGCACCCTGGTCCTTGAGTTCCCAATAGCCCTTGAATGTGTAGTGACGGTACGTCCAGATTCTCTTGCGAAATGACGCCTGATCCGCGCGCTTGTGAAGTACCGCCCAGATCCCCGGGCAGGACGCCCGGAAGCAGACGCCGTCGGAGTAACCCAGCAGTACCGGTTTGTCCGTGCAGGTGAGCTCGATACCGCACCGCGGCTGAGAGTCCGTCCGACCGGTTGAACACTGCGGGTGCGGTCGATCCAGGGTGCAGGGGGTTAAGGGAGGCCCCGCCTGCAGATTGCCGGCCATGAGCCCGGCCGTAAGGAGAAAAACGCCCGTTAAAATAATCGTTTTGTGCATCATGCTTATACTCCGCTTAACGTATGACGCAAGGTCATGACAATTGCCGTGATTTTCGTCCAAGCACTGGGAGTCGCGGTTGGTTTCGGGCAAATCCCCCAGGAGCGGGCCATAAGCCCGCCCCTGCCGAGGGGTGGGGGATTTGTCCAATCAAAGCCCGGTAACCGGACTCGAAAAGTCGGTCTTTTTCCAACCATCTCCGTCACCGGCTTAACGACGTGAAAGCCAGGGAAGCGGAAGCGTGTTTCGTATCCAACTGCCCATGCCCGTGAAGCTGTTGAGTCCGTCGTTGAGCGATCCATAGAGCCGTCGTTGCATCCGCTCAAGATCGGATACCGTAGGCAGCTTCATCTTGTTGAAGTCCAACCCGGACTTGACGCCGCCGTAGTACGTCCGGCCTTCATTTGGGTACCACGCGGCATCGACCGAAATACCGTAAATGGAAGGCGACGATCGAGTTCCCCACAAGGCATATTGGAGATCGGAAACGTTGTTGACCCCAAAGTATATGGACGCTTCGTCCCCAAGGATCTTCTGTTCAAACGCGATATCTCCCCATTGGGCCGCCGGCAGCTCTTCAGCAATGTTGAACACATCATTGATGCGGTATCGGCTGCCGACGTAGTGATACTTGAGATCAGCCGAAAAGCCCCAGTCCTGGTTGTTGTACACCAACACAAGGTTGCCCAGGTCCCGGGGAGTCTGATAGAGCTCTTTGTCTTCAGTGGTCTGAGGAGCCATGCTCGGGTAGATGTTCGGGAGCACCAGAACCTTTTGCCGGGTCCAGTTTCCCTTGAGCGTCCACCGCGGGGTGATTTTGACGAGTCCTTCAAACTCGAGGCCTTGATGGGATACGCCCGGTACATTGACGTTGCGTTGATTTCCAAGGTCGTCCTGACCGTAGAGTATCTCGTTGTCCATATCCATTTCATAGTACGTCAGGCCGAGGTAGATGTTGCGGGTCAGCCAGTGGCGAATACCGACTTCGTCGAGGGTTCCCTCGTCGGGGTCGAGCATCCAGAACGGAGGATTGGCCGGCCCGAAGTAGCTGTAGTTCATCATGTCGTCAAAATTGGGGAAGCGGTACGTCCGTGCATGACGATAGTAGATGCTCGATCCCAGATCCCGGTCGGTTATGAGACCCAGGCTCCATTGGGTAGCGCTCTTGTCTCGGCCCAGCCGCTGAGCGTTCGTTATGTTCCTTGACGCGTCATTGGCATAGAGATCCTTGAGATCGTAGTTCTCGAATCTCCACCCGAAGCCGAATGTGAGGCGATCCCAAAGCGTAGCCGTGTTCAGGATGTAATAACTGAGCGATTCTCGATACCCGGACTGCTCGCCGGAATGGCTGAGTACGCCCGTGGAACTGTCGAACGAACGAGATTCACGGCCGAATTGCCCGTCATACCAGTCTATGCCCCATGTCAGCACATTGTTGAAAAAGCCGTAGGTGTCGTTACGGGTATACTGGAGAGTCAGCCCCTGGTCTATCCACCGGTTGTCGGACAAGCCGTTGTAGCTGATTCCGTTTATACGCTGGTACTCGCGACGGTAGCTCCCTATGAGTTCCAACTGTCCGAGGCGGTCTCCGTCATAGATGAGCCGACCGATCGTGAGCGCGTCCCATGTCTCGGTGGGGCCGTCCCATACCGGTGAATAGTAGAAGCCCCAAGATTCGAAAATCTTTACGTCACGGGTATCTCGCCGTTCCCATTCGGGTCTAAGTATATACGTGGCGTTACCGGTGCGTTGGTCGGAGAGAAGCTGCGAAACGTCAAACGTAAGACGGGGCGTGATTTTCCAGTTGAAGCTTCCCTGGAAATTGTACAGCGCCCAGGGGCCGGGACGGGGCATGAATTCTTCGTCCATACCGTTTCCCTGATAGACGCGGAATCCTTCCGAATAGTAGCGGCCGAGGAAGACTCCCGCTGCAATGGGGCCTTTCACGTAGTTGTAACCGAGCCATTCCTTATCCGATTGCCACGATCCCACTTCGGCTCCGCCGAAGACGCCGGGGTTTTGACGGGGCCTCTTGGGAATGACATTGACCGCGCCCGCAATGGCCTTGTTGCCGAACTGTACCGTGCCGTCTCCCCGAAGCACCTCTATTCGATCGATCAGCTCCGGGAACAGGAACATATAGTTCACCGACTGGCGAGCAATGTTGAGGCTTCTGCCGTCATAAAGCAACGATACTCGGTTGGACTGTTCATTGGAGAATCCCCGGATCACGGGTGCGGAATCAAAGGGGGTAGCGGAATAGCCTGAAGTATACAGTCCCACCGTGCCTTGGAGCATGTCCGGAACTCCTCGATATCCGACGGACTCCACACCTCTGTTCTCAATAACACTCACCGCTGAGTTAACCCGAGAGATATTGGTAGCCGTCCTGGTCGGCGAGACTACTTCTCCGGGGGTTAAAGGGAAATCCGATCCCGCGAATCCCTGTGGTGTCGGACGATCGGCACCGAAGCCGTCGGAGGTCGTGCCGGTCTGCGCACTTGTGCGACGCTGAGTTTCTTCGGGAGCTTCAACCTCGACGGGCGAAAGCGTCTCCATACTTTGGCCGGTACCGGCGTCGCCCTGCGCCTGGCTGAGGGCCGGGTATTGGACCCAGGGCAGCAACCCCGTGAACCCCGTTACCACGATGACAGCAACTAACCGTATATACCTTCGTGTTATATTCATCCTGCCTCTCCATCTGCAAGCCCGCTTTGGATGCGGGCATAACCCCATACGGAATCCTGTGGATTTCATTGAAGCACTCACCGAACACAGGGACCGCCGGGGCGGGAATGGTTCATATGAAAGACCTCCGACAGCCAACCATGGTCGTGTACACGATGGGGGGGCTTGGGGGGGAGATGGTCTCCCTCCCAAATCCGGGCGCAGCGAGGCGCTCTTCGCACTCCAATCTCCGAGGCGAAGCCCCGGAGTGTCCATCAATACCGAAGACTTTCATGATTTGTTTTGCCTCAATGACAGCCAAAGCCGTGAACGTTCATATCGCCCAGCACACGCGCCCCCTGGAGAACTCGGAAGGGAAGGTTCACCAGTCCGCTGAGGAGTCCGGAGGGTTCGAGGCAGGGGAGGTCCGCGTCCTCAGTCATGCGTGGAGGCAGGTACGGCCGGCATGGCTGCGGATATGCAGGTCTCGGCAAAGGTGCAACCGACGGGCCCGATGGAGCACACTTCATCGGTATGCGACAGGGCCGCGGCGGTGCGCACGCCATGGGCATGCGGGGGGGAGGCGGTCCGCAGGCCGGGGGAGGTCCGCACGGGTACGGTACGGGTCCGCGACACCCGTTTGCTTGCCCGCATCCACGCCTTCTCTGCAACGAAACGGCAGGGTGATAGGCGGGAAGGAACATGTCCGCCACTCTGAACGGCAGGGCCACAATGGAACCGGCCAGGCCGACGGTATTCTTCACTATGGGTTTGATGGGACCGGAGGAACAGTAGACCACCGGAACCATTCTCCTGTTTTCAGGACCTTGCGGAGTTACCGATACGTTGACGCGAACGGGAACCCGGCCAGGCCTGGGCGGCCGGCAGTTCACCGGAGGCGGACAGGCATATCCGTACCTCGGCGGCATCTTGCATGCAACAGGAAGCGGCGTCGGTACAGGGACGGAAACATTTACCGTCCGTTCTATGGCCCTCGGCGGTAACGGATGCGGCGGACAAACGGCAGGCCCGCAAGGCCCCATCTGTTGAGCCCATCCCGAAACTCCGGGAATTATCGTCAAGATCGCCATACCCACTAAACACACGAAAATGCGTTTCATCATATTCCTCCATACAACACAGTTGACGAGCGTCCGGTCGAGTGCGTCCAATGGCCGTGACAAGACAAGCCCATTGGCTGCGAAAGACGTGAGGACGCACCTCAATCAAACGAGAATGCACGCTTCTCGAAAGAATCATCTCTTCGGTTGACTTGGAATCAATGACAGAGGATAATGGCAGGACAAGGGATGACATGTAACAAATCCCACCGGCCCCGGTGCGAGTCCGCCAACTCTGCCGGGGCTCCTCTCATCAAATTCCGTTCATGCTATTGTGCTCTTGGGAATAAAAAACCTCCCACTGGGCAGTGCGAGGGCAATAATCAAGTTCTTCCCTGACCCGCCCTCGCAGGTACTTCATCGGGTTACAGAGCTCATCTGCGTGTTCTGGCTCCCGGGTCTCCCTACTCTCCGCACCTTCCCACCTCGTCACACGAGGCAGTGGTCTCACCGCGGATTTCGTCGCCGGTTACAGCTGCGGGGCAGCGACGGAATTCCACCGTCTTCCGCAATAAAAAAGGCTCTGCTCAAGATTCAAATTTTGTAACGGCAGCCTAACAAAAGCACTTCAGGCCTGTCAAGTGTTTTTTGGAGGCTGCTCCTCGCCTGTAACCGTCCCAACGAGACCAAGCGTCTCTCTCTCTCGTTCCCAGGCTCTGGCGGGAATGCGCGCCTGCCCCGCGTTCCGCTGGGTGCGTCCCAACAGGAGCGGTGAATCCATTGCTCACCGGGAACTCGTCACCGGCCGGGCAGAACCCGGCATACAGGGGTTCCAAGGCAGAATCCGGGAACCGGAATAAAGATTTTTCAATTTCTGACCTTGAGCTTGCCTCGGAAGACGATGGGGACCGCGTACATCACGTGTTTTCCTCGAAAGAAATCCGGGACGCGTGGGAAGGCTGCGCCGGCCTCTTGCAGGATCTCCACGGCAGCCTTATCCAGAATCTTCGAGCCGGATGAATGCGCCACTTCGATGCCGTCCACTCGTCCGTCCTTCCATATCTTGAAGCGGACGAGCACTTCACCTCGCTTTCTCTTTCTTGCAGCCTTCCGGGGATAGTAGGAAGCCTTCTTGATGGCAGCCAGCACCTTTGACTTGAAATCGGCCATGTCGTGTCCGCGGGAGGCTCGGAACATGCTCTGACGGCTCGCAACCTGAGGAATGGAAGCTACGGCCTTGGGGGCTTCCCGCGCTGCCTCCTTCTCTTCTTCCTTCTTTTCCTCCTCTCTCTTCGTTTCAACCGGTTCCTCTTGTTCTTCCGGTTTCGGCTTGTCCTCGGTTATTGGAGGTTCTTTCAGCTTTTCAACCGGTTCGGGAGGATCCGGAGCCTCCTGATCGGACGTGACGAAGTCGGCCTTGGGTTCCTCACAGGGTGTTGCAAGAACCGGTTGCGGCAGGGCACTTTCCTCCAGGTCGGGTTCCTCTACCGGTTCCTCGGGCTCCGGAGGGGGGGGCTCCGGTTTCTCCGGCTCGGTCCGTGCTTCCTCTTCCGGTTGTGATGCCTGCGACGCGGCCGCGTCGATGGCAGCCGGGGTCGGCGCAGATGCTATCAGCTCCTTCTCCGCCACTACTTCAACGAAAAGGAGTTCTTCCGATCCTTCCGGCAGACCGGGAAGCGTAAGCGGATTGCTCCACGGAACCCCGGCAACCAGGAGGATTCCATGCATGAACATTGAAACAATGACGAACGGAGCAAGACGGATCATTGTGAACCCTCGGGCCGATGTTTTGAGTCGTCCTTCTTCTGAGTCGTCAGTATGGCTACCCGGTGGAGCTTACATGCGCGGACCATGTCCAGCAACTTGACCACGCGGCCGTAATTGCAGCCGGCATCGCCTTTCAAGAGGATTTGAACGTCCTTGTTGCCGGCTCCGGCGATACTAAGCCGCTGTTTCATGATCTCGTCGTCTACGGGATCCTTGTTGAAGTGGAATGCTCCTTGCTCGTCCACAGAGACCACAATCTCTTCCCGCTCAACGGTAATCTTTTCCGAAGATGCTTTGGGAAGATCGACATTGATCCCCGGGAGCACGATAAACGTGGTCGACAGCATGAAAAAGATAATGAGGAGAAACACCACATCCACGAGGGGCGTCATGTCCAGCGTTGACTCTTCGGCTTTCTTGCGATTGCTCCACATATAAATTCCCGCCCTATGAGATGGTGGGGTCGACCGCTGACAGAGCCCTCGGTCCCGATTCGGCCTTACCGGGTACTGAACACGTCCCGGACTCGATTCTCATGAGATGTTCGGTGAGCACCACCGCCTCTTTCTCCAAGATGAGCGAGAGCCGGGCGCCTTTTCCTTGGATATATCGGTGCATGATCACCACGGGAATGGCAATGGAGAGCCCGGCCGCGGTGGTGATGAGCGCTTCGGATATCCCGGCTGCAAGCATGGAGGGATCGCCCACAGAGTGAGCCGCTATGGTCTCAAAGGCCTTGATCATTCCCGATACGGTTCCCAGCAAGCCGAGAAGAGGCGCAATATAGGCAACCGTGCCAAGGATTCTTTGATATTTCTCCAGACGTGCCGATTCCTGATTCCCGTTTTCGGTGATCATGAACCGGATGGTCTCCACTCCCGAGCCGAGGTGGAGCAGACCCGCCTTCACGATTCTACCCATGGGGGTCTCTGCGGAGTCTTCGCATTCATGAAGTGCCTGTTCTACGTCGCCAAAGGAACAAGCGGCCAACACTTGCGATGTGAACGGTTGGGGTATGATCTTGGATTCACGAAGAGACCAGAGGCGTTCCAAGAAGATTGCAGTGGCGAGAACCGAACTGAGCAACAATGGATACATGACGGGTCCGCCACGGTAGAAGAAATCCAGCATGATTTGTTCCTCATGGAATGGCCGGCGTTTCGAAAAGTCCGGCAGGTACACAAAAAAACCCGAGCCATATGAGACTCGGGAATGCACCCAGTTTACTTCTTCCCTGAATATGTTTCGGCTGTCGGTCGCAGCGCGTATTCGATAGGCAGGTCTTCTGGCTCCCGGATCATTCTACCGGCCCGAACCTTCCCACTTGGTTTGTCCAAGCAGTGGTATTGCACGGGCCGTCGTCCCCGGTTACAGCGGCGGGACCGCGCCGGCTTTTCACCGGCTTCCCTATTAAGCGTATACGGCACCTATCAAACTACAAGAGTATTCGAAGGGGCGGGGCATGTCAAGATTTTCAACGACTATTTGCCTTGACAATACCTTCCCAAGGCTGGAATATGTTTGTATTCAACCGAAATACGGTTCATGTGCCGGCGGCCCGGCCGTCAATATGCTTCCAATTTGCAGTATTCCATTAATATTTCGGTCTCTGCCGGGCTGACACCGAGTTCTTGTCACTTCCGTTTCTTCTTGGGGTATGTGGGAGGCTTCCGATGTCTTGTGTCACCAGCGCCCGTCCGGGTTCCTTGGGAGGGCACGGCGACCGTGTGCGATCTGCAGCAAGCTCTACACGGTTAAACCAGGCAATAGGATTGGTCTTAGTCCTCATTATTTCACTACTGTGCGTCCCATCGGGGTACGCTCAGACTGCGGGAACTACTGAGGCTGTTGAGGGGACGACCCAACTGAGGCCTGCCGAAGCAACCGACTTCGCGCCCCTCTCCCGGGGCGATCCCGCTAATGTGGGGGACGTGGTCGAGACTGAAAAGGAGAGCAAGTGTTACATTCGTCTCATCGACGAAAGCGATAACTCCCTCGGAGAATCAACCTCGTACAATGTGAACGATCTGGAAGAAGTCGACGGGATTACCTTTTTCAACGGATGGCTCGACAAGGGGATCGCGCGATTTCGCAAGAAGCTTCCCCCAACGAATCCCCCTTCGACATACGTAATCACCACTCCCACGGCCGTCATCATGGTAGAGCCCGGAGAGGAACTTACGGATTTTGTCGTCGATATACTCAATACCGGACAGACCTACGTGGCGGTTCTTAGTGGAGTGATAACCGTTAAGAACATCTCCGAAGATATCCCGGAGGAGCAGAAGGTCAGGGCATGCCAAGGCGTGTACGTCGATCAGGAAAAGCCCCCGACGAAGCCCCACGGGGTGCCGCCGGAAGAATACCGGCGACTGATTGAGGCGACCACGATCCCGGGTACTCTCCCGGAGGACGTGCCCATTTGCGAAACCCAGCCCGATTGGATTCACTACGACTGCCCGTGCCCTCCGGGATTCGCGGAAGATCCCTTCACCGGTGACTGCCTGCCGTGCGCGGAATGTTCCTATTACGATTGGGAGACGTGCTCGTGCTACTGCTGCCCATTCGGACAGGTGTGGGATGAATTCCTCGGCGGTTGTACACCGATTTGTTCCAGCCTGACACCGGTTCCTACGGCTCCGTCCCCCGTGCCGGGAACTCTTCCTGCCGACGGATGCCCGTGCTGCGACTGTTGCCCGGATCTCAACGTGCCGCCGTGCTTTGCGGCAAGCCCCGGCCCCCCCGGAGGTCCTAATCCGTGCCCGGGGCCCGGCCCCGGTCAGCAAGTGCCTTGCGCTCCGTGCACCAACCCCGGCGTAAATGTGCTGCCCCCGGCAGTCTCCGGATTACCGTGCGCCCTCTGTTGCGAGTGTGATGCCTTCGGTTGCGGAATAAACTTGCTCCCACCACCGGGCAACGGCCCCGACTTTTTCGGATGCGGTTTTCCGGACGGCGGCTGGTGTATCTCTCCGGGGACGTGTGCGGCAAGAGGCGGGCTCTGGCGTGCGCGCACGTTTATACCCGGATGGCCCTGTTTCATGTGTATTCCCAACATCCCGTGCTGGACCTTGAATCCGCCGTTGTGGAGGGACGGGCTCACGCGCATGGCACAGTCAAAGCGACTGGATCCGTCGGATGATCCGTTTCCGGGATTCTTCTTCAGTGCAAGAATTCGCCCGGCAGTTGCCATCCTCATGACTTCCGACGCTGTTGACGCCGCTCCTTTGGGCCGAACGGCCAAAGTCACCGGCACGGCCGCCATGCGGGCTGCGCTCGATGAGGGGGCCAAACGCTCTCAGGCCAAAGCGGGGAAGGTTGTCAAGGCCTGCTGTTCCAAGGCTGCGAAAATGCTTGCGTGTCCCCCCTGTCGGAAACCCACGTACAGGAAGGGAAAACTGGAATGCGTTCCCGCCGACGACGGCACCCCGTGCTCCGAAGGGGGCGTCTGCAAAGAGTGTAAGGGAGGCAAGTGTGTAGACTTGCCGGCTTGCCCCGAGGGACGGGTGCGCCGCGTAACGACGAGAGTCAAATCAAAGCCTCCAACGGGGGGGGCCGTACCGAAGAAGTCGGAGGTGAAGGCACCCAAGGGCAAGGCCGGTAAGAGCAGACGCGCCTACCTGAAATATTTTTGTGAATGTGTTGATGTCAAAGAAAAGTGCGAAACTCATCAGAAGTGCCGGGAGAAACTCAAGGATCCCAATGCGTGCTGCATGCAGGGGGAGTGCATTGTACAGGAATGTCCTCCCGGCCATAGGTTGGATCCTGAAACCTGCAATTGCATTCCACCACCCCCACCGCCTCTCGGCCGCTGCCGCTCGCATGAAAAGTGCAAGAGACTCCTTCAAGATGAAAACGCGTGCTGCGACGAGGCAACCGGCAAGTGCTTCGTAAAGGAATGTCCTCCCGGCCATAGGCTGGATCCCGAAACCTGCAGATGCATTCCACCGCCTCCACCGCCCCCTCCCCGGTGCCGTTCTCATCGTGAGTGCAAGAGAATCCTTCAGGATGAAAACGCCTGTTGCGACTGGAGAAGAGGCAAGTGCTTTCGCAAGGATTGCCCTCCGCACCACCGGCTCGATCCGCGAACGTGCGAGTGCGTTCACGACGTCGCCCCCTGCCGCAATCACTCCGATTGCAGGAGATTCGAAGGCACTTCGTGCTGCGACGAGAATACCCACCAATGCCGGCCGATGATCAGATGTCCCGACGGGACTTTCCGATGCGAGTGTCGCGACGAAGCATGCCGGTCCCACGCGGAATGCATGAGAAAGACCCGCGGGCGATTGCCGTGTTGTATCGACGGCACGTGCGGACCAAAGCGCAAGTGCCGCGTCGGTCCGCCGTCATGTGAATGCGAGGATCATGGATGCCCGCCCGACAATGCGAGAAAGATTCGAAGATGTGTGAGGCAAGGCGGTACTCCCGAAGTGGACCGGAGTGGTTGCTTCCAGCGTTGCAAGCCTGGCCACGGGGGTGAGTGTCCACGGGACAATTCGAGCAAGATAGCTCGCTGCAAGGCTCGAGGCGGTACTCCGGAACTTGACCGGAGTGGTTGCTTCCAGCGTTGCAAGCCTGGTCACGGGGGGGAATGTCCACGGGACAATTCGAGCAAGATAGCTCGCTGCAAGGCTCGAGGCGGTACTCCGGAACTTGACCGGAGTGGTTGCTTCCAGCGTTGCAAGCCTGGTCACGGGGGGGAATGTCCACGGGACAATTCGAGCAAGATAGCTCGCTGCAAGGCTCGAGGCGGTACTCCGGAACTTGACCGGAGTGGTTGCTTCCGGCGTTGCAAGCCTGGTCACGGGGGTGAGTGTCCCCGGGACAATTCGAGCAAGATAGCTCGTTGCAAGGCTCGAGGCGGTACTCCGGAACTTGATCGGAGTGGTTGCTTCTTACGTTGCAAGCCTGGTCACGGGGGTGAGTGTCCCCGGGACAATTCGAGCAAGATAGCTCGCTGCAAGGCTCGAGGAGGTAGTCCGGAACTTGATCGGAGTGGTTGCTTCTTACGTTGCAAGCCGGGTCACGGGGGTGAGTGTCCCCGGGACAATTCGAGCAAGATAGCTCGCTGCAAGGCCCGTGGCGGGACTCCGGAACTTGACCGTCGAGGCTGCTTCCAGCAGTGCCGGAGAGACCAACAGGATCCCTGTGCGCAGTGCAGGGAGCGCGGCATGGATTGCAAGCGTGTTGGTCGCGGACGAGTGCAGTGCGTTCCTCGGGGCGGATCCGGTTCAGACGGTGGTGATCCCTGTGCGCAGTGCAGGGAGCGCGGCATGGATTGCAAGCGTGTTGGTCGCGGACGAGTGCAGTGCGTTCCTCGGGGCGGATCCGGTTCAGACGGTGGTGATCCATGTGCGCAGTGCAGGGAGCGCGGCATGAATTGTCAGCAACTCGGCGGTGGTCGAGTGAGGTGCGTTCCTCGGGGCGGATCCGGATCGGGTGGAGGTGATCCATGTGCGCAGTGCAGGGAGCGCGGCATGAATTGTCAGCAACTCGGCGGTGGTCGAGTGAGGTGCGTTCCACGCAGACCGGAAAGGCCGCAGCGGGACCCAAGGGTCAGAACACCTGAGAGAACGCAGCAGCCTTGGCCGAATCTATTTCAACCGCCGAGGTGAGGTTGACTTAAATGCTGGGTGCTCGGTTTCCTGAATACGGTCCCACATTCTTGAGACCACGCGGTAGCGTCCCAGTGGGACGGGCATCTTGCCCGTCGACAGGCGAGACGCCTGTCCCACTAACCCTGCCGGGCGCTCGTGGAGAAGAGACCGGCACGGAGGCCGGGACGCTACGAAGGACTGTCTGGGCACCCACAGGGGGGTGCCCCTACAAATCAGGTACGTGGGGCGGGCGTCCCTGCCCGCCGTCTCCCCGGCGTAGGCCGGGGTCCAGGAAATAAAGACTGGTTCCCGGCCTACGCCGGGAAGACGGCTCAGCTTGTGAGACCGTATTTGCGCCATAAAGCACTAACTGCTTCTTTTTCCGAATACGGCTACGGATTCCCGGCACTGGTTCGGCAGACATGTTGCCGGTAACCGACAGGTAAACGGCCGCATGTCTGCAACGGTGTAGTAGGGACCTACCGGCCTCCTCGGGCCTTCAATAGATCGGCCACAGGTTCTTTCTTCCGGATCGTTGCGTACTTGAGTGCGGTGAAGCCTCTGTCATCGGTGATATTAGGGTCTGCTCCGAGTTGAAGGAGGAGTTCAACGACCTCGAGGCGGCCGTTGGCGGCCGCGGACATGAGCGCGGTGCCGCCGTCCTTCGTATTCTTTCTGTTCAGGTCGGCTCCATGTTTCGCCAGTGCTTCGATGACCTTGAGGGCGCTCTTGCTGCACGCAATGTCCAGGGCGGTTCTTCCGAACGACTCAACGGCATTGACATCGGCGCCGGCTCGGAGCAGCAGCTCAGTGAGGTGCGCGTCCGAGTTATAGGCGGCGGAAACGAGTAGAGGGTCGCCGCCTGAGCTTTTCACGTTCACCTTTGCTCCACGGGCTATGAGAAGGTCGACGACTTCCGAGTGACGGTAATTGCATGCGCAGGTGAGGGGGGTCTCTCTTCCGACTCCCCCGGCGTTGACATCGGCACCGTTTTCGAGAAGGAGTCTCACCATATCGGTGTGTCCTTTGCATGCCGCAGCCAACAGTGGGTTCTCCTCGCGGGGGCCGCGTGCGCCGATGTCAAATCCCTTCTGGAGAAGGAGCTTGGCAAGTTCCAGGTGTCCCTCTCCCGCAACGGCAACCAGGTACGCACGTTCTTCCTTGCCCCGAGGGTCAAACCGCGCTCCGTTTTGCAGCAATGTTTGGACGATATGCCCGTCCCGTTTCTTCATTGCCCGTGTCAGTGCACTCAACCCTATGACGGAGTCCTTGACGTCCGGGTCTGCTCCCTTTTGCATGAGCAGATCGACCGTCTCCTTGTGTCCGCCTCCTGCTGCTACCGTCAGTGCCGTCATGTCGATCTTGCTCTTGGCGTTCACGTCTGCTCCCTTGTCCAGCAGGAGTCGCATGACGTCGACCTTCCCCTTTCGAGCAGCGCAAATCAACGGGGTCCAGCCTTTGCTGTTGCTCGCGTGCACATCGGCGCCCTTGGATAACAGAAGCGCTGTTGCGTCCTTGTGTCCCCTGGACGAGGCCGTCATGAGGGGCGTCCAGCCCTTTTCGCTCTTCGTCTCGATCTCCGCGCCCCGATCGAGCAACAGGCTTATCGTCTCAGGATCTCCTCCAAATGCCGCATAGAGAATAGGGGTCCATCCTTGAGAAGCTTTGGCGTGCACATCGGCTCCTTTTTGCAAGAGGAACTTCACCACATCCGTACGACCGGTCTTCGCGGCTATCATAAGGGGGGTCACTCCCTCCTGGTAGCGATGGTTGACGTCCGCGCCGCTCTCGACGATTCGTTTCACCGCATCGACATCGCCGTTTTCTACGGCCTCAGTAAGTTGAACGGCATCTGATCCTGGCTTGGCCTTAGGAACGGAACTGCGCTTCGTGCGAGGATCCTTACGGCCGACAACTCCGGAAGCAGGCCTCACGTGATCGTCGCCGATCTTGGCCAGCGTGACTCGGTGGAGAAGATCGGGAAAAAATACATACACTCCGGCTACAGCTATCCCGAGCACGGCGAAGACGCCGCCTAGAGCGACAACGGCCTTGGATGCCCTACGAGGAGCTTGTACCGTAGAAACGGTCTCAGCCGAGGGAATCTTCTCATCCGACTCGTCCCGTCTCGGTTCCGAGACCGGTTCCTCTGTTCTTTCATTCTCGGGCTCAAGGGAGGGATGAGGAGACGTTCCGATTTCCACCCCCCCGTCGACTTTTTCATCACGCGGCCGAGTAACCCGTGCATCGAGGTCGGCTTGGTTCACAATACCCGCAATCACCAGCTTCCGAAGTACGACCCGGAATTCTTCTTCGGACAATCCGTATTTCTTCTTAAGGGCTTCATCGTCCATCTTGGATCGGATGTCTTCACGGATGGCCTTGGCACTAATCTTTCTCTTGGCCTGTTTTCCCATTGCTGAAGCTCCATGGAATAATGTGCTCACTCATTTCCGTGGACGGTCCCCTCCTTGCGCAGTATTGAGGTGACTCGAAATAAGAGGGTAGTCGGTCAATTGATTGCCGGCGGTCCCATCACGGCTTCCGTCCGAATATCTATACTTTAACAGATAATAGTTTAGGTTTGTAACCTGCCGAGGGCGGGTTATAAATCCGCCGCTACATAAGGCCTTTGCTGCAGGGGTTTGGAAGCCTTAACGTCCCGGAAGGACGAAATGAGGGAGGCCGGTTTCTCAAGCGCGGGGAGACGGAAACGCGACCTTGTCAATTACCGGCATCTCAACTCTGTAAAAAAAGAAAGAAATATGGTATACTAGACTAAAAGCTAAAAGCAGTAGTGCCGTTGATCGGAGGCTAATTGTTGAGGTTTTTATCTTCTTTTGCGGAATTCTGTTCTTTTTTTGCGGAATCTTACTTCTCACCCTCCGTGGTTGAGGAGACATCCGCGCAAGCGGCCTCAACGATTCGCCCCAATGTCATTCCCGGTGTAATGACTCGGCACTGCAACCACCTATTATCTTAACCCCTTCCGGCTTTTTGGTAGGACAAAAAGGATGATCCAAGAGGAACTGGTAAAGGCGGCCGGTGTAGGAGCCGGCGACAGGGTTGCGGAACTAATCGGACAAGGTGCGGACCCGAATATGGCGACAACCGAGGGAACTCCGCTGATTGCGGCTTCACTGGGCGGCCATGTGGAAACGCTGAAACTGCTCCTGAAGGCGGGATCTGCAGTGAACATGACTGACGTTTCGGGAAATACCGCGCTCATGGAGGCTTCGCTGGCGGGGCGGATCCAGTCGGTGCAACTTCTCCTAACCCAGGGAGCCGATCCCAACGCGAAAAACCGGGAGGGGGACACCGCGTTGATCCGTGCTGCGGTGTGGGGACACGCTGAAACGGTCGAACTACTGTGCAGACACGGCACGGATCTTCACGCATCGGACAAGGAAGGCCGGACGGCCCTTGCATGGGCGATCCGGCAGGGTCACGTAGAAGTGGTGGAGGCTCTCCTTCGCAAGGGAGCGCGCGTTCAAACCGACGATGTCGGCAATAGGACGGCCCTTATTCTGGCCTCCGGCTCGGGTCGTCCCGAACTGGTCGAAATGTTGATGGACGCCGGGGCAGAGGCCGACGGGCAGGATTCCGTCGGCAGAATCCCGCTGATTGAGGCGGCCAAGTCGGGTGACCCCGATGTCATCGAACTGCTCCTGGAGAGAGGGGCCGACCTCACTGTAGGAGACGATCGCCACTGGGGCACACCGTTGTTCTGGGCGGCCTTTTACGGTCACAATGACGCAGTCCGCTTCTTGCTCGATCACGGGGCCGATATTGCCGCGAGGAGCAAGTCCGGGTACACCGCGCTCTTCTGGCCGTGCTTTCGGGCTCACGAAGACGTAGTCAGGTTGTTGATCCAATATAAGGCTGACGTCAACGCTCGTTGTGAAGCCGGTTTGACTCCTCTGATGCTTGCCGCCCGGGCGGGTAAGACCCGAATCGTGAAAATCTTGTTGGATGCCGGTGCCGATATCAACGCACAAGACAAGAAAGGTAAGACGGCCCTTATCTATGCCGCCGGCAGTGGGGAACTCCCGATGGTGAGATTGCTCCTGCAGCGCGGAGCCGATGCCGATGCTCGGAGCAATCACGGCAATTCAAGCCTATTCTGGGCGGCATACATGGGACACGCACCGGTAGTACGGATACTCACCGCACAAGGGGCGGACGTTAATCTGACAAACAATGTTGGTCATACGGCCCTGTTCTGGGGTGTCTTCAACGGCAACGCGGAGGTTGCCGACATTCTGACCAGGAGGGGAATCCGAGTCGATGCCCGGGACAAGCAGTACCGCAGCACGGCCCTGTTTTGGGCTGCATTGAAGGGACATTCGGAGTCCGTTGAGGTGCTTCTGCGCGCCAGGGCCGATCCCAATGCCGGAGACAAGTCAGGGAACACTCCGCTGTTATGGGCAACACGAGCGGGACATGTCTTAACCTCGGAGCTTCTGCTGAAACGGGGCGCGGATCCCAATGCTCGAAACAATCAAGGGTGCACGGGACTGATGTGGGCCGCAGGCCGGAACCACGCGAGGCTTGCCCGGATACTCCTGGCAAGAGGAGCCTCGGTAGACACGTATAACCGACGCGGAGTCAACCCCATCGGCCTGGCGGCTTTCAGGGGCCACGGTTCCGTAGCGGAGGTGCTCATATCCGGAGGGGCCGATGTGGAATCCAGAGACAGACGGTTCGGCAACACCGCTCTGTTCTGGGCGGCTTACAAGGGACATTCGACGGTCGCGGAACTCTTGTTGGCTGCAGGAGCGAATCCGAACTCGTCCAACAATGGCGGTAACACGCCTCTTATCGCTGCGGTGAACGCCGGGAGTATCGAGACGGTCGATCTCCTGATCCTTCACGGCGCGGATGTGAACGCTGTTGGGAAACAGGGACGGACCGCGCTGCATTACGTCTTCAGACACGGGTATTTGGAAATCGCGGAGCGCCTTCTCTCAGCCGGCGCGGCAAACGGCAAGGAGAGTCGGAGTATGGACCGCGCTCTCGTGGAAGCTTCCCGCCGGCCATATCCGGAGATGGTCGACCTCATGCTCGGGGGAGGGGCCGATGTCAATGCGCGAGACGAAGACTACGGCAGTACCCCCTTGTTCTGGGCTTGTCTCAAGGGACACGAGAAGGTCATCGAATTACTGTTGGAACGAGGAGCCAACGTTCACACAAGAAACAAGTTCGGCAATACGCCCTTTTTCTGGGCGGCACGCAACGGAAACCCCGGCATCATGGAGCTACTCCTTGCCCACGGCTCGGACCCCGGAGTTCGAGCACGAGACGGGAAGACCCCCCTCATGGTGGCGGCGGCTGCGGGGCACTCGGCGGCCGTGGAATTCCTGGTGAATCAAGGCGTTGACATCAACGCAACGAACGATTACGGATGGACGGCCCTTATGGAGGCCTATTTCGAGGGGCATCCCCAGGTGGCCGCTTACCTCAAGGGAGTTGGTGCGACGCTCAACGGATTCCTGAAGAGCCGTTCCTGGCCGGGCGGGTGGATCGACGTCGCCCCGTGAGCAAGATCCGGTTATCCGCCACGTATGGCAATTGTGGCGAGTGCTGTCCGAAATTGGTCGGTGAAGGTTGCTCCCATGCTTTCTCGGTGCCTCCGGCGACATGATGTTTGGTGACGGTTCACCGGGAGACAAACACCGGCGCGGGATCACGGTGGGGCGGATATCATGGCGTTGGGTGTCAGTTGCTCGGGGAGGTTGCCGCTCCACGCTGAAAGGAAAGCAATCTTGGCAGGTGTGTCTTGAGTCCCCTTACCGTGGCATTATACGTGCCGGCTATTTTGAGGAAGTTGCGAATGAGGATGCCGCCGTCGGGCCTGTTGCTGTGGAAGTGCTCGGGATGACCTTGAATACCGTACACGGGACGCGTGGGGTGGCGCATGATCTGATAAGGGCTCTGCTTCTCGGACGCAAGAAGAACAAACCCGGGGGGGAGAACCTTGACCTCATCGTAATGGCTTTCCACGATGCGAAGCTCCCCGTCGATGCCCCGAAAAATCGGATCGGGCGCGATGACCCGGAGCGGCACCACGCCACGCTGGCGATCTTTCGTGTAAGGTAGGCAATCATGTTCGGCGCCCCGAATGGGTCCTACTCTTCCCCCAAACGCGATGGCCAAGGCCTGATGGCCTCCACAGATTCCAAGGATGGGGATGTTCATGTCCTCGGCAAGCATGGGAATGAGCCAGAGGAAATTCTGAAGTGCAACGCCTCTTCCGCCGGTGTACCTGCACCACGGCGTACCCTGCGGGCTCAGCACCACGAATTCCGGTTGTAGCTCATCAATGAACTCCGGCGTGACCGTCCCGAAGTGCCGTACGACGACATTGGAATTCCCGCTGAGCTTCTTGACGACGGAGATGACCTGCCTGGAACCGTTTGTTCCATTCGGCGTCAAACTCACCATGAGCCACGGGCGAGGAGCCTTGTGGGCCGGTTCGGCCCGGTTTGTCTCTCCCTGTGCCGCGCAGAGGTCGGCGCTCGCCAACCATAACGACAATCCAACGACAAATATGTAATACACCGCACAGTTGGTCCACAGCGCTCTCATTAACCGGATCTTTCGGAACATGGATTTGGGTCGCACATTTATACACCATGGATGGGCCCGAGGCAACCAATTCTCGGATCATGATCCGATCCCAGCCGGCGCATCGGATGGGACGCTGAAATGTCACGGTGCACTTACGTCTCAGGGCAATGAGTGGAAAATAAAGCTTGCCGGGACCGGAAACGAACTTTCCACTGAAGTGCCAGTCTCCGTACGGAGCGATTCCACAGAGTCATAGTAAATAGCTTTTGAAAACAACCCGATAAGCTAAATGCTGGTGAGCGAAACAGTCAGGTGGCATCTTTCCTGCATATCTGCTTGTTGCCGTCTATTCACGTTGCACTGCTGAAAGCAGTCTCGGCAACGTCGAACTTCAGCGCCCCCATGAAGCGGTGAAGTATGAGTAATTGTTCATTCGCCTTGAGGCGGCTCTGCGCCGAAGCGCCGAGCATGGAGGGGAATACTCCATACTTCATCAGACCGCCACATGGGTAACTGAGTGTGGAGAGACCGTCCATGCGTTAGTGAGGGATGCCGTGGGCAGCACTTGGACCGTGATTCTGGTCTGAGTCTGTGGTATTCTATGCGGTGGGCAATCGGTGCGAGTGGTGGTCGCCGGAAAGGGACTCCATTGGCGCAACGTGATACTCGTCGGTAAAAGACTTTCCTTCGTGATTACAATTCGATGATGTATGTCGGGCTTGTGGGGCATCAGCGTTCCTGCAGCAGCAGGGGGAGCCCATTGCGCAAAGCCCATATGAAAGTGTCGAAAGGGTCCAGCCAAAGGCAATGTTGCCGGAATTCCAACAAACGGCGTTGAATCTCAGCGAAGAGATGCCAAAGACGGAAGAAAGGAGCCGGAATCATGAAGGTCAAACCGAGACTCAGCCTGTGTTTTTTCATTTTCTCCACTGTGTTCGCACTCAGCCTAATCTTCACAAAGACTTCCCTCGCGGAACCGGTCAAGATCGGCTTCCTGACATCGTTGTCAGGTGTCTATAAGTTTCTCGGGACTGATATGAGAGACGGGCTAAACCTGTACATGGAACAGATAGGCCACAAGGCGGGCGGCCGTGACGTAGAGATTATCGTCAAGAATATCCAAAGCAACAAGATAACATTGGCATTGGATGTAGCTTACCAGCTCGTGGAGAAAAACAAGATAGACATCCTGGCAGGGGTCGTGGATTCCGGGTGCGCGTATCGTCTTGCGACACTCGCTTCAGAGCATCAACTACCTTTCGTCATATCCAACGCCGGCGCAGATGACCTTACGAAAAGACAAGCCGGCCCATTCGTTGCCCGCGTCTCCTTCAGCAACAGCGGCGATTCCCACGTTCTCGGAGCGTGGGCTTTCGAGCAAGGTTACCGCAAGGCAGTGGCCATGGGTCCGGGAAACGCGGCAGGATGTGAACAAGTCGGTGGAATGTGCAGAACCTTTCAGAAAATGGGTGGAAAGGTGATTCAGGAGTTGTGGACGCGTCTCGGTACTCAGGACTTTAAGCCGTTGATTGCCCAAATCAAACCCGATGCTGATGTCATCATGGTGTTCTTTGCCGGAGGCGATGCGCTTCGATTCGTTGAACAATACGCCCAATCCAAACTCAAAGGAAGAGTCCCCGTGGTCGGCAAAGGATTTCTGGTGGACGAAAACGTGTTGTTCAAACAACGAAAGAACGCCGAAGGGATTGTCAGCGTGTCACATTGGTCTCTCCTCGTCGACAATCCGTGGAACAACAAGTTCAAGTCGGCCTTCGCTAAGAAGTACGGAAGACCGCCGAGTCTCTATGCGGAGCAAGGATACGTAACGGGTATGGCGATAGCGGAAGCACTCAAGAAATCAGGAGGGCGGGTAAAAGGCAAGGATTTCGTGCGAATCATGCGCTCGCTCAAACTGAACGCCCCGCGAGGAACAATAAGGTTTGACCGATACGGCGCCCCCATTCAGGATTACCACATCCGCAAAGTACAATTCGTCGGCGGCAAGTGGCAGAATGTCATCATCCAGTCGTATCCCGCACTGAGCCAATTCTGGGAGTGGAGCCCCGAAGAATTCATGGCGATGCCGAGATACACCGAAATGAAGGGGAAGTGGACCAAGTAAACCTCAACGTATCGGAATCATGATGCACTAGTTCATGGTTGCGAGACTACGGTCGCTGATTCTAAAGGACGTTTGCCTGTCGGCCTCGGTACTCAGGCAGCGCATCCATGGTAGGTCCCCGTCGCGTGCTCCGCGCTGGATCCCCGGCCATGAGCCGTGACGCAGGCGGCCCCTCCGTTGAAAGCGAGGATGCCGGCACAGCCGGCCCTACGGCCCGACAGGACAGCCCCGAGAAACACCGTACTGCCATTCTTGGATGGGTACGATGCTTGTGCCGCCAGTGCCGAAAATACGCAACCGTACTTGCGCCACAGAGTACTTAGCCCCGGACGGCCTACGGCGTGCAAGTACTTTCATGTTTCGTGATGCCTTCCCAAGCATGATGGTCTGCGTCAGACATGTCCCGGCCCGGGAGGGCGTGGTTTGTTACGGCGTCCGTAATACGGTATCGGATCTTCCCAGTCGAAAGTTGCCAAAACACCGACCTCACACTCCCCTTGCCAAATAGATTTTGTGCTATCATATAAGCACGGCACTCTGCGCGATCCTGAGCTTCGGTACCGGGCTTACTGTTGACCCGGCACACTTATGGATCGAAAATTGCGGTGAGATAACGATAGGTTGGCTGCGTAGAGCTTATGGCACAATTGCATTCCCATTGTATGGGGAAGCCTTGGTGAAAAAGCTTAATGACAGCCTCGAAATGTAAGAGATGTGGCTATTGTCGGAAAAAGTCACCGATCTTTTTATTGCGGCTTTCCGGGTCTTGAGAGAAGAGCTTCCCCCAAGCCGCGCCGGGGACGGGTGTCGAACTCGCCCTTTGGGGGAGTTGCCCGGGAACGCCCGAGACCTCCGAATTGCGGACAAGATTCGTGACAATTGCCGTAAGGTCGCCGGAATCCCAAGAATCGATTGCGAAGGTGAGCTGTGGAGAGGCCGGAGAAAGAAATCGAGGAGCGAAAGTCATGAGGAACAAACCTGGAAGCACCTTGTGGTGCTTCACTATCACCATTTTGATTGCCCTGAGCGTTTTTTTCACGACGACCTCGTCGGCGGAACCCGTCAAGATCGGTTTCTTGACCTCCTTGTCCGGCGTCTATAAGTCGATCGGTATGGATCTGAGAGACGGGTTTGAACTCTATATGGAGCAGATCGGCTACAAGGCGGGCGGTCGTGACATAAAGGTTATTGTGAAGAACATCCAAAGCAACAAGGTAACGTTGGCTTTGGATATGGCTTATCAACTTGTGGAGAAAGACAACGTCGACATCCTGGCGGGGGTCGTGGATTCCGGGTGCGCTTACCGGCTCGCTAAGTTCGCTTCAGAGAAGCAAGTACCTTTCATCATATCGAATGCCGGCGCGGACGACCTGACCCAGAGACAGGCCGACCCAATCGTTGTGCGCGTCTCTTTCTGCAATAGCGGCGGTTCCCATGCTCTCGGAGCATGGGCATACGAACAAGGTTTTCGCAAGGCCGTGGCTATAGGCCCGGCCAACGCGGCAGGTTATGAGCACGTCGGCGGGATGTGCAGAACTTTTGAAAAAATGGGCGGGCAGGTGATTCAGGAACTCTGGACCCGTCTCGGGACTCAGGATTTCAAGCCGTTGATCTCCAAAATCAAACCCGATGCCGATGTCGTGCTGGTCTTCTTTGCCGGGGGCGACGCGCTTCGGTTCGTTAAGCAGTACGACGAATCCGGCCTCAAAGCAAGGATTCCTATCGTCGCGGGCGCGTCCCTGATGGATAATCACGTGTTGACCAAAGTGGGAAAGGGCACCGAAGGGATTTTCAGTGAGTCACACTGGTCCTACCTTCTGGACAATCCCCAAAACAACCGGTTCAAATCGGCATTCGCCAAGAAATTCGGAAGAGCCCCCAGTCAGTATGCAGAGCAAGGCTACGTAACGGGCATGGCCATAGCGCAAGCCCTCATGAAGTCCGGCGGCCAAGTTAAGGGCAAGGATTTTGTAAGAACCGTGCGCTCACTTCAATTGAACGCGCCCCGAGGAATCATAAAGTTTGACCAATACGGGGCACCTATTCAGGACTACAGCATTCGGAAAGTACAGATGGTCGACGGCAAGTGGCACAATGCCCCCATCCAGTCGTATCCGGCTCTCAGCCAATTCTGGCAATGGAGTCCCAAAGAATTCATGGCAATGCCCAGGTATTCCGACATGAAGGGAAAATGGGCCAAGTAAAACTCAACGTTTCCGAATCACGGTGCACTTGTACACGGCGCGAAAATACGGTTGCCGGTTCCGGACCTAGTGGGGGATAGATGGATTCGACGTTTCAGAGCCGGCGTCCCCGACCCCCTCTGCTCCCCCGTTGACGGGGGGAGCACGTCATTTCTCAGTGGGATGGGTATCTTGCTCGTCCTCGACGGGCGAGGCGCCTGACCCACAGGGGAGGGGGCGGGGTCGCTCAGCGGAGGTCTTTCATAGCAACTAACATGGCTCGGATCTGTTTCCAACCCACAACGAATCATGAAAGTCCTCGGCACTGCCGGGCACTCCGGGGCTTCGCCTCGGAGGCAGGGTACCAAGAGCGCACGATGCGCAATGAATTGGAGGGGCTGCGAAGCAGCGTAATTGTCGCCGAATGGTCGAAGCCCAACGCACCTTGTCTGAGGCACCGAGATTTGATACGGCAACAAGGGTTGAGAAGTCTCTCGGCAGTTCAATCACCGTGATCCCCCCAAGCCCCCCGCATCGAGTGCCCGACCGGGGTGACATGTCCACGGACTTTCAGGCAAACCGTCATCGCCGGCAAACGAAATGCACACTTGTCTGATGAGTCGAAACCTGGTACAAATGAAAGTCTGTAACGTCATCTCCCGTGCCGTCACGTTCCAAACTGGGAATGGAAGAAATGTTGAGTTCCGTCTGCTTTCTCGCACGCCGGTACGAAGCACATCCCATAGTGTGGCGCACTGCGACGGCATGATGATCGGTAAGGTTGACAACTCATTATGGGTGATAGGCAAATCAATACCATCTTTGTTGACGATGAATCGTCGTCTTCCGGGTTCCTGGATACCAAGGGGTTCGAGGTCGGAACCATAAATCTAGAGGATCTCATTGAGCAGGAAGTTTCCGATTCGGGAACCTTTGATTTCCGAGGAATTCACGCCACCTCTTTTGGTCAGCTTCTTCAGGCCATTCCGATTCCCGCCTTGCTTATTGACCAAGCCCGGAACATAGCCTTTGCCAATCGGGCGTGGAGGAACATCTCATCAAAGTATGAACATATTCAGGGCAAGCCTCTTACTTGCTTGTTCCCTCACGGCGAGCATGCCGTCCAGGCTTGCACATTGTTGGAAGAGGCGTTCCTAACCAGTAGACAGCAGGCCGTGGAAGCGCTGTTGAAGGTTAACGGTACCCGGGTGTGGGGTCGCATCAACTTTCGTGCCATTAGAATAGGCGTACACAAACTGATGCTGCTGCTCATCGAGGATCTGACACTGGCCAGGAAGCAACTGATCCTGAACAGAGAGCAGAGAACAAAACTCGTGGAAGCCAACGCTCGGTTGAGAAGGGAAGTCGAACAGCGGCGGAGCGCCGAAGAGGAACTCAAGAGAAGCTTCCATAGACTTGAAACCGTATTGGAACAGACAGGAACGGCGTTGGCCGCCGCGGCTGAGAAGAGAGACCCATATATCGCCGGTCATCAGCGACGAGTTGCAAAACTGGGAAGCTTAATAGCAGATCAGATGCGATTGTCGGAGGATACGATCCGCTGCGTTTGGGTTTCCGGAACTCTGCATGACATAGGCAAGCTGTGCGTGCCGGCGGAGATCCTGAGCAAACCGGGCGACCTTACCGGACCGGAACGCGACTTGATCAAGGCTCATCCGACGGCCGGCTACGACATCCTGAAAGGCATAGAGTTCCACTGGCCTGTGGCGGAAATCGTACATCAACACCACGAAAGATTAGATGGTACGGGTTATCCGAATGGACTGGAAGGAGGCGAGATTCTCCTCGAGGCACGGATCCTGGCCGTGGCCGATGTCTTCGAAGCCATGTCTTTTCACCGGCCGTATCGCCCCGCAATTGGACGGGTCAAGGCCTTGCAAGAGCTTGAGGAATTCAAGGGCAGACTCTATGACGACGATGCGGTCGATGCGCTGACGGCCTTGTTGAACACGGGTTTTGAGTTGGAATGACCGTCACGAGCAGCAGCCTCTCAACCTGAGAGTACTGCAGGGAAGGAAGACCGTAGGGCCGGCTGTACCCGCCTTAAAATCCCCCCTTGATCCCCCATAGACGCCAACATATGCGGTTTGCTCACTCCGGCTTTGGACCCGTCCCCACATTCGGCCGCCCCTGCCGGGGCTTGGAAGCCTTAACGGGCCGGAGGGGTTCCTACCCTAATTTAGCGTCTATTCCCGTTGTCACACTTTTCTCCGGGGAGCGGAACTTTGGCCCGGAGTTCGGGTGGATTTTCATATTCCTTTGTGACCGAGAGTCCATGGCGGTTCACCGGGAAGACGGAACCCAATGGGTAACCGTAGTTGTTCTCTGGTGTACCTGGTATTCATGTCCAAAAAAATTGACGAATTACTTGGATCGTGGTAAACTTTTTGTTTCTGAAAATTTTGATCGCCCGGGGGAAGCAGCAGCTGCAGTATCCCTCGGTCGTGTACGGAAACGGATCTCACGCTCATCACGACGTGACACGCATGACGAAGAAACTTTTCGGTACCGACGGTGTGAGAGGTGTGGCCAACAGAGAGCCCATGACCGCGGAGACTGCCCTCAAACTGGGCCGAGCCATCGCGTACTTCGCGTTGGAACGCCCGGGTAAACGTCACAGAGTACTTGTGGGCAAGGACACGCGAGCCTCGGGGTACATGTTGGAGACCGCCCTCACTGCGGGCGTTTGCTCCATGGGTGCCGATGCGCTTCTCGTCGGGCCGATGCCCACTCCCGGAATCGCATTCCTCACGACAAACATGAGATGTGACGCCGGCGCGGTCATTTCTGCCTCCCACAATCCGTTCGAAGACAATGGAATCAAGTTCTTCTCTCGTGAAGGCTTCAAGCTCTCCGATGAGGAGGAAGAGAGAATTGAGGAGTTGATCTTCTCAAGCGCTCTCGAACGGATACGTCCCACGGACGACAAAATAGGTAAGGCCGTTCGCATTGAGGACGCGCTGGGACGTTATGTCGTCTTTGTGAAGAATGCGTTTCCCCGCACGATGACTCTCGACGGTATCAACATGGTGCTGGATTGCGCGAACGGCGCGGCATACAAAGCTGCGCCAATCGTGTTTGAGGAACTTGGAGCAAACGTCACGTCACTGGCAACAAGCCCTGACGGTACGAATATTAATAAGGATTGCGGCTCGTTAAACCCCCAGGCCATGTGCAGGGAGGTGCGGCGAACTTCGGCGGACTTGGGGGTCGCACTTGACGGGGACGCCGACCGAGCAATCTTTTCCGATGAAAACGGCAATGAACTGGACGGCGATCAGATCATGGGGCTCATTGCCCATGAAATGATCAAGAAGGGAGAACTCAAACACAACACACTGGTTGCCACGGTTATGAGCAACATCGGCCTGGAAACGGCCATGAGAGAGATGGGCGGCACGTTGGTCCGCACACCCGTGGGCGACCGCTACGTTGTTGAGGAGATGCTGTCCGGTGGGTACAATTTCGGCGGTGAGCAATCCGGTCACTTGATCTTTCTGGATCGGAACACTTCCGGGGACGGAATCCTTTCAGCGCTCCAGGTGCTGAAAGTGATGAGCGATACGGGTAAGCCGTTGTCCAAGTTGGCTGAGATCGTAGAAAAGCGTCCCCAAGTGCTTAAGAATGTTGAAGTCCATGCCAGGAAGAATCTTGACCAAGTGCCTGAAGTAAGCGCGGTTATGCGCGAGTGCGGAACTCGGTTGGGGAATACGGGGCGTCTTCTGGTCCGTTATTCCGGCACGCAGATGATATGTCGGGTGATGGCGGAAGGAGACAACCAGGATGAAGTCAAGCAAGTCGTCGAGATGGTGGCAGATGCAATATCCAGAAATCTCTGACTTGAAGGGACGGGCCGGGGAGATCGCTCGACTGGTTCTGAACATTGAAATCGAAGGAATTCGTTCCGTAATGGATCGACTCGACGAACGCTTCGACGAATGCGTCGATCTTCTCTACTCCCTTCGCGGTCGCATTATCATAACCGGCGTAGGCAAGTCCGGCATTGTCGGTCGCAAGATTGCCGCCACCATGACCAGTACCGGTTCTCCGGCACTCTTCGTACACCCCGTGGAAGGACTCCATGGCGATCTGGGTATTGTTAGTCGGGATGATGCCCTCATAGCGATATCCAACAGCGGTGAAACAACGGAAATAACATCTCTGACGGCCACCATCAAGAAGCGGGGGACGCTCGTCGTGGGCATGACGGGAGGGGCGTCATCAACGCTGGCACGGATGGCCGACCTGGTTCTCGATTGCCGTGTGGAGAGAGAAGCTTGCCCCATAAATATGGCTCCTACAGCCAGTACAACCGCGGTGCTGTCCCTCGGGGACGCATTGGCCATTGCCTTGATGGTGCGAAGAGGATTCGGCAGGGAAGACTTTCTGAGACATCACCCTGCAGGAAGTTTGGGTGAACGGCTCAGTTTGAAAGTGCGAGACATGATGCTGGACGATCAGGCGATTCCGAGAGTAACTTCAGAAGCCACACTCAGCCAGGTAATAGCGAGCATCAATCGGCAAAATCTGGGCTTCACCCTGGTAACGGCCGACGACAGACTGTTGGGGATCATTACCGACGGTGACCTGAGAAGGTCCTTGGAAGGACGCAATGATATCTACAGCTGCACCTCCAAGGATCTCATGACCCGAAATCCGCTGACCATTCGTGACGATAGAACCGCCGCCGAGGCCTTGGAGATCATGGAACTCAAACTCATCACCGCGTTGGCCGTGGTAGATGAAGCGAATAGACTCGTGGGTATTATTCACCTTCATGACCTCCTCGGTCGAGGGCAGGTTCGCTTCGCTCTTTGAGGACTGCTCAGGTGAAGCCTGAGATGGAGAAAAGGAACATTTGAACAGAGCGTCGTTTTTTGTCGCTGTTTCTTTTGCACTATCCGGAGAGTTGGGGGCATCGAGTACCGATACGTTCCCGAGCGGCACGTATTTAGGTGCACGGAGGATAACGATGAAGATGAAGAAGGAAGATTTGGAGTATTTTCAGGGCATCCTGCAGAAGCATTTGGATGACCTTGTAAAGGGTGCCGGTAAGACGGTGGAAGACATGACGGGATCCGAAGGAAAGGCTGTTTTTCCGGACCCGACGGACCGGGCGTCAATGGAGTCGGACAGGAATTTCGAGCTGAGAATACGAGATCGGGAACGGAAGCTGATAAACAAGATTTCCAAAGCATTGGAGAAGATCGAAGACGGTTCTTTCGGCTTTTGCGAAGTGTGCGGTGAACCGATAGAATTCAAGAGGCTCGAGGCTCGTCCGGTAACGACTCATTGCATTGAATGCAAGAAGTCGGAGGAAGAAGAGGAAAAGATTCGAAAAGTATGACACGGGTCATCGTTTATGCATGCATGACATTCAAGGGACGGAGATCAATTCTCTTGAAGAAATGCGGAGCTTGCTTTTCAGCACGTTGAAAAGGTTTCACGTGTGGGATATAATTACTAGACGCAAGAAATAAGAAGGGAAACTGTCTCGATTAGACATGCGTTGATCTTCAAATAGAGGCTCTCGGAGGAGACTTGCTTATCTGAGAGCCGGCATTACGGAGGTGTTCCGTCCGACCCCGTTTCAGTGAAGCCTCCGGTGTCATCGTCGGCAGCAAGCCGTCAATGCGGTCCATCTGTCGGAGACCTTTGAAAGACCCTTCAAACTGTTCGGATGCAGGAGGAATTTGTGTGCAAGAGATCAAGAGGCCAACAAACTTGGCACCATTAAGAATACCGCGTTTGATTAATACCAAAGTCACGAAGAAGGGAAGGGTACCAAGGATTACCGGTGACTCTGAGGATTTCGTAGGACCCGTAGATTTCGTCGAGCCTTGGGATGAGGAAAGGGTTTTTTCTGTTTGCGTTCCGGGGCAGAAGGGTTCGGCGGCTTCGGATCGAACGGAAAAGCCTTTATCTGCTTCTTCTCCGGAGCGTAAGCGCTCAATGGCTCCGGGACCGCCGAAAAAACCATCAACTGCTTCTTCTTCCGACCCAAAGGGTTCGGCGGCTTCGGATCGAACGGAAAAACCTTTGTCTGCTTCTTCTCCGGAGCGTAAGCGCTCAATGGCTCCGGGACCGCCGGAAAAACCATCAACTGCTTCTTCTTTCGACCCAAAGCGTTCGGCGGCCCCGGAACCGGCGGAGAAGCCTTCAATCGTGTCAATTCTGCTGGAAAAGCGTTTACCTGTTCCAGTCAAGGCTGAAGAGGTCTCGGAGGGTTCGGGCCCGGCGAGAAAATCGTCACCGAACGTGGTTCCATCGGAAGAACGTTCGATGGTCTCCGCACTCTTGGAAGACCGTCTGGCGGCTTCAGCGGAGGATAAGGCCATAACGGCTTCGGACGGGGAAGACCATCATCCTCGGCCCCCCCGCCGACACAAACAGCACGTCGGACCCCTCGAAAAGGTCAATCTCGCAGCCGGGAAAGTCCGGAACGCATCCCCCGGCGTCGAAGTGAAGCCCGCCGCCGTGCCTAATGCTCCCAAGCTTCTTAAGGTCATAAGAAGGAGGGGAGAGCAAGCCCCCAAAGTTTTTGAGGCAGCTGCGAGCAGAGTTCCCAAGTCAATGCTTAGGGGGCTGAAAGCTAACCCGGAAGAGGATTTTGAAAGCCCGTTGGACTAAATCTCGGGCATTTCGATCAAATCCCGGGTATTGCCGCGTCCGTCGGCCTCGGAGCGACTCCAAAATGCGGGCATGCGGGAGTTGAGAACGAGGCGATGAGTATCCCTCGAATACCTGAACCTGCTCGACTGATCGTCAGTGTGCTGGCCTCGGAACGGATGCCGTTGGAGGCTGCGCGGGCGACGCTCATCGAGCGGTTCGGGGGCCTCGAGGAAGAGATCGGCCCCTTACCCTTTGATTATACATCCTATTACGACGAGGAGCTGGGGACGGGTATCAAGCGTTGGTTATGGGTTTTTGCAGATCTTGTGGAAGGTTCGGATCTGCCGAGTATTAAACTGTTTGTCAATGAATTGGAGCAAGCACATTCCACGGCCGGTAGGAGGACTTTCAATCTCGATCCCGGGCTGATGACCTTAGGCAATTTCGTGCTGGCAACCGGTAAGAACAATGCCCACAGGATTTACCTGGGAAAAGGAATTTTTGCGGACCTGACGCTCATCTATCGTTCAGGGACGTACCGACCCCTCCCGTGGACGTACCCGGATTACGCCGACCTGCAGCTCATCGACATACTGAACGCCTTGAGAGAGAGGTACAAATGCAGATTGATGAACAAGTCCGAGCCGGCGGGTGCGTGAAGAGCATGACCGGCTTTGGTCGTGGACGCCGGACAGCCGGTGACGTGGAAATAGTCAGTGAAATCAAAACCGTCAACCACCGATTTCTGGATATTTCTCTTAGATTGCCGAGGATGTACGGCTGCCTCGAACCCAAGGTGCGGCGGCTGGTCGCCGATGGAATCCACCGCGGAAAGGTGGATCTCATGGTGACGAGAGTCGGGGGCAAGTCCGGGGTCATGGACGTCACGCTCGACGTGGATCTTGCGACGGGTTATTACGGATGCCTGTCTCAGCTCAAAGAATCGTTGGGTTTGGGCGGTACGATCACCGTATCCGACATGCTGACGCTGAAGGAAATCGTTGTACCCACTGAAAAAGAGGAGGCTGTCGAGGAAGAATGGCCGCTATTGGAAGCTAGTCTTACCGACGCCCTTGTCGCTCTGGACGGGATGAGAACGGCTGAAGGCGCTGCCCTGTGGCGTAACATTGAGGAAATGCTGTCCACGATTCGACGGACGGCTAACGGCATAGCACCACTGGTGGACCAGGTGACTGCGGCGGCCAAAGAACGACTTGAGAAGAGGGTGAAAGACTTGACCGGAGGAACGGATCTCGACGAGGACAGACTTCTGCAAGAAGTGGCTCTCATTGCCGACCGCTCGGACGTTACCGAAGAGCTCATTCGGCTCGACAGTCATATCGATCAATTTCTTTCTTTCGGTGAGGAAGGATCCCCCATGGGAAGAAAACTTGATTTTCTCTTGCAAGAACTGAATAGAGAGGCTAATACCGTTGGATCGAAGTCGGCTTCTACGGATATTGCCGGAAGAGTCGTGAGCATTAAGGCCGAACTGGAGAAGATCCGAGAACAAACTCAAAACATCGAATAAACGAAAGACACTTGAAATGGCACGTGTAACGGTTGAAGACTGTCTGGACAAAGTTGAGAATCGATTTGCACTGGTGATCCTCGCTTCCAAGAGAACCAAGGAACTCAAGCGTGGGGCTCCCCTAATGGTCCATGACAGGGATAACAGGGAAGTGGTCATGGCACTCAGAGAAATATCCAGAGGACTGGTTACGGCGAGAGAACCGACTCGGGAAGTTCCGGAGGAGGGGCCTGAGGTAGTTGCAGACTCCAAGTCATCTTGATTAGGAAGAAAACTCCCGAGCACGACCGGTTCGTCATCTATGGCGTTCACCCTGTTCTAGAGACTATCAGAGCCGGCAAAAGGCCGGTTCATGAGGTCTATCTGGCTAGAGGACCCTCAATTCCTTCGGACCTCAAGGACGGCTTGTCGGATTCGGCACTCTCGGTGAGCCGTGTGTCGGCCGACCAAATGCGTTCCCTGACGGGGACGTTGCGTCACCAGGGGGTCGCCGCTCGTGTGGGACCCTTTCCGTATGTAGATTTAGAGAACCTATTGGAGGAATCGGTCCACGGAACGGGGCCCGTCGTTGTGTTGGATGAAGTGCAGGACCCGGCCAACATTGGATCGATTCTCCGGAGCGCCGAATGCCTTGGAGCGCAAGGGGTAATCCTCACCAAGGATCGTGCCGCTCCCATTTCGCCGTTGGCGGAAAAGGCATCCGCCGGCGCATCGGCCCATGTGGCGGTGGCGAGAGTTGTGAACCTGGCCCGAACCATAGGACAACTGAAAGAAATAGGATTCTGGATCTACGCTGCGGATTCCGGCAGGGGTGAAAGCTGCTACTCCGTGGATCTTAGCGGGAAGATAGCTCTGGTACTCGGTTCGGAAGGTAAGGGACTGAGACGACTGGTACGGGAAACGTGTGATCTCAGTGTCTCCATACCGACGGTTGGGTCCATTCAATCACTGAACGTGGCTCAGGCAGCTGCAGTCCTGTTGGCCGAGTGCCTCCGCCGGCGCATGGCTGTTCACCCCGGGACCAAACGATCATAGTCGGTCTAAATTCAATGAAACTCAGCATATCCCCAAACCCGTCGAATCCGTTGTTCAACGACCGGTTGGACATCGTCATCCTGATTGGTGAGGACCGCCTTCCGGAAGTGTTTCCTGCGGAAGGTCACCCCAGACCCGACAGACATCTTCTTCTCGGGCTCGTACAAACCATTGCAATGGCAATAGCGGAACGGGATCCCGAGTCCGTCGTTTTTCTGGACAACGGTTCGGTGCGATTGGACAGGTCGGGAGAATCAAAAGATGTTGCGGCCGACCTGGTCATTGCGAAGAACGGACAAGGACGTTTCGCCGCCTTGGTCGTGGGAGATTCAACGGCTGCCGGACGTGTGGTTCGTCAAGCCGTTCGATGGTTTACCGGGACCGTCCGTTTGGACGTTCCCTGAATGAACAAAGGGCAGCGCGGTGAACGGGTCGTTCGATTTTTCGGAACCGAGGTCCAAGAACACATGGTGAGGATTCCCGACTGGTCTTCGGCGGCCCCCCGGCTCAGAACCGTGTGCTTTCTGGCTGCAATGATTCCGGTGGCCGCGATCGTCTTCATTCTCTCGCTCGTTTCCCTCGTCATAGCGTCTCCATGGATCGTCCGTCTCATTCTTAACGGCAGTCACATCAATTCAGGCCCCAAGCTGCCTTGGCATAAGAAACGTTCGGTGTGACGTATGATAGAAAGCCGTTTCTACAATCTGAATGGCGAGAAGTGGGAAGCACGGTTCTTTCGCAAGGGCGAGGCCTTTCCGGACACCGGAGAACTGGAGGTTCCGAGACAAGGAGTCTGGGCAAGGTCCGAGCATGCCGGGTGGGAATGCGCCGTATTCGCGGGGACCTCGTGGAGGTTTGTTAATATGGATCTCGCCGTGCAATACCTCCCCGATCATGCCTGAGGACCGGATTTTTCTTGTCATAACGGTGGAGATTTGGAACGAGAAATTTCCGTGGAGGGGTACCGGGCTACGAAAGATTTTTCCCGGTGGCACTCCTTAGCGTGGGGCAGGCCGTGCCCGTCGTCTCCTCACGGAATTCGGGTAGGCCGGCGCCGCCGATGCGCCTCGAATAGCTCGCCCTCAGGGACGGTTCGCTTCGCTCACCACATCCGGGAATACGTGTGCCGGCGGCCCGCCAAAATCGACCGCCACAAGAGGCTTGCTTTGACCAAGTTGTTCCGGCAAGGGGTCTTCTCTTACCAGTGCACGACGGGTTTTTCCTCTATCACCGCGCTTCTCCCCCCGCGAGGGCCGGGTCGATACGGTTCTTAGCTTTTTTTTGAGTTCTCGGATCTCCGGTGCGTCATCCGACAGCACGGACCACGACTCGAAAACAGTGTCGTCAGTACCGCCGTCCGTGAACAGGATACGGACTCTGCCTATCTCGCCGTAATGAGACAACCACAAGAAGATGCTTTGAATGCGTTCAAAGCGACTCTCGTTTGAAGGATCGATTTCCACCATCGTCGACTCAACACCCTCGACGGTCTTCAAGATAGTCAGATCTCGAAGCCCCCCATTGCCGACGCTGTTTATCAGGAGCATCAAGGGGTCCGCGAACTTGGTCATATCGCGGTCTCCGCGGAGCTTGAAGGTCTCCTCATCGGTGTTGTCGTGAACGATCTTGATAAACCGGCCGTCGGAGAGAAGCTCCACATTGACATCGCCCGTCAACCTGAGCCACATCTTGGCAGGCTTCTGAAAGACCAACCTGCCCTTGACCTTGAGTTCTCTGTTAAATGCCGGTACGGAGCGAGTCTTGACAAACCGTACCTGGAATTGCCTTACCAGATAGGCCTTGCGCTCCATATCTTCCATGAGGCCGTCCAGATTGGCCTGTTTGAACGGAACGGATGAGGAACATGCCATGACAAACATCAGTGTCATCGGCGTGACGATTGTCCGAAGCGTTGTTCTCACGATTTTGATGAGGCCGATACCCATGAAATTAGCTATGGTTCCAACTATCGTGCTTGACGGCGGCATGGAACTTATCGGAAGTTCCAGGCCGGTCACAAGCTATTAATATTATCACGCATTCATGCCGGCCGACAAGGCGGTCTTTGCATCAACGGAAAACACCCGATCTTGCGTGAGAAGAATATGCGACTGAATTTACGGGGCAAAATACTAAGCAATGACTTGAACCTTTTGTGCCGTGTGTGCATCTTTTAGACTAAGTAAGGCAGTAAGGGATGACGAGGGCGATGCGGAGGTTGTCTGCTCCTAACCACGGTTCGCGTAACCAAGACTCATGGATGAGAGGTGCCTCATGTGGGAATACAGTGAAAAGCTCAAAGACCATTTCTTCAATCCCCGCAATGTCGGGGAGCTTCAAGATTATGACGCTGTTGGGGAAGTTGGGTCCTTGGCTTGCGGGGACGCTCTCAAGCTCTTTCTCAAGATTGATCCCGAATCCGACAGAATCGTGGACGCAAGATTTCAGACATTTGGTTGCGGAAGCGCGATCGCATCGAGCAGTGCGCTTACGGAAATGGTCAAAGGGAAGACCGTCGACGAAGCCTTGAAGATTACGAACCGGGATATTGCAGATTTTCTAGGGGGGTTGCCCGAGGAGAAGATGCACTGCTCCGTGATGGGCCGGGACGCGTTCCATGCCGCGGTTGCATGCTACCGAGACGAGCCGGCCCCGAGGGAACAGCTGGAAGGTGAACTGGTCTGTGAATGCTTTGGGGTTACCGACGAACAGATTCGTAACGAGGTGAGGGAGAACAATCTTGCCACGGTAGAGCAGGTGACGCACTACACGAAGGCTGGGGGCGGTTGCGGTCTTTGTCACGAGAAGATCGAGGAACTGATTGCCGAAGTTCGCGGGCAGCTCAAGAAGGAACGGACCGGCGAGAAAACACCGGTCAGGACGATGACCAATCTTCAGAAGATAGCGAAGATCCAGGAAGTTATGGAGGCCGAGATCCGCCCTTCACTCCAGCGTGACGGCGGAGACGTGGAACTGGTCGATGTCGACGGCAACAGGGTGTCGGTTGCCTTGAGGGGAATGTGTACGTCCTGCCCCAGTTCCGGACTTACGAAATCCGGTATTGAGTCCAAACTGAAGGAATTGGTTCACCCCGATCTCATCGTGGAGGAGGTGTCCGGATGAAGACCGTGTATATGGACAATAATGCGACAACAATGGTGGCCCCCGAAGTCTTCGAGGCCATGGTACCTTTCTTCACTGAGCGCTATGGCAATCCGTCCAGCATGCATTCCTTTGGGGGATCCGTGGCCCGCGAGGTCGCTCGGGCGCGAGAGAACCTTGCGGCATTGTTGGGAGCAAGCCCTCAAGAGATCGTCTTTACGTCGGGCGGCACCGAAGCCGATTCTACGGGGATTCTCAGTGCCTTGGCAACAATGCCGGATCGCAGGGAGATTGTTACGACTCGAGTTGAGCATCCGGCCGTTCTGAATTTATGCAAGCATCTCGCACGTTCCAAGGGGTACACGGTACGATGGCTTTCAGTGGATAAGGACGGCCTGCCGGACATGGACGAGGTGCGCGACAAGATCAGCGACCGAACTGCAATAGTCTCCGTCATGTGGGCGAACAACGAGACCGGCGTGATATTTCCCGTTCAGGACATCGCAGAGATAGCTGCCGAACGCGGCGCGTTAATGCACAGCGACGCGGTTCAGGTAGTGGGAAAACTCCCTGTGGATTTGACATCAACGGACTTGAATTTCCTCGCGATCTCCGGTCACAAGTTCCACGGCCCGAAAGGCATTGGAGCCCTCTATGTGAAAAAGGGTACAAGGTTCTCCCCGTTCGTGATAGGGGGGCATCAGGAATCGGACCGTCGCGGAGGAACGACGAATGTACCGGGCGTGGTCGGCATTGGTGAGGCGGCTCGTCTTGCACTTGCCAACCTCCATGAAGAGAACGAACGAGTCGGAGCAATGCGGGACCGGCTTCAAGCAGGCCTCCTGCAGAAGATTTCCTCGGCACGCGTAAACGGCAAGACCGACTCGAGACTCCCCAACACCCTTAATATAGCGTTCGAATTCGTAGAAGGCGAGGCGATCCTGATGAGAATGGACGACAAAGGGATCTGTGCTTCTTCCGGCTCGGCATGCACTTCCGGCTCGCTGGAGCCTTCCCACGTCCTGCGCGCAATGGGCGTCCCCTTTACCGCAGTTCACGGGTCGATACGCTTCTCGTTGTCCCGGTACAACACCGACGAGGAAATTGCCTACGTGATAGAGGAACTGCCGGGAATTATAGACTTTCTTAGGAAGCTTTCCCCGTTCGGGAAGGAGTTTCTCGACGCTGCGTGCACGGTACAGTAACAGCTGATACCAACCATCATGGCTTGCGGCTGTCGACAAGCCACAACGAATCATGAAAGTCCTCGCTATTCGGGATCCCTCCGGGGCTTCGCCTCGGAAATTGGGTAAGAAGAGCGCACAATGCGGAATACTAGGGGGGAGACCATCTCCCCCCCGAGCCCCCCCATCGAGTACCCGAAGGGGGGTTGCTTTCCGGAGAACTTTCATAGGAACTCGCATCCAAGGAAGTGGTACGCTCTTCTTTGTGGGACAGTCCCGCGTCCCGCGGGATTGCCTGTCTCGGCGGGCAGGTTGTCACCCGAATTTATGAAATGCAGTACTTCGGCTTACGCGGGGTCTTTTAAGACCGTTTTGGGACGCGTGTCATTCAGCGGCACCCGTCCCGTCTGAGGCGAACCGTCAGTAGGAAGTTTGTCTTAGTTTCATGGTGAAGAACCGGCACAAATTGATGCCGATCTGAGGATAGACCCTCATGATCTCCTGGAATTGATGGTGGCGCAGCACGTAGGCTTCGGTGTCCTGCGCAGCCACACATGTGGCATTTGGCGGAAGACGCGTGAAAAGGCTCAATTCTCCCAGAAAGGACCCGCTGCCTATGGTTACTTTCTCCTTCTGGTTTTCGGTCCCGTAGCCCGTGAATATGGTGACTTGGCCGTTCACAACGAGATAGATCGAAGAGTTCTCCTCGCCTTCGCGTATCATGACGTCGCCGGGTCTGAATATCTCAACGTTTACCACCGACGCTATGGCATGCAATTCTCGGATTCCCATTCCCTCAAAGATTCCGAAGTCTTTTAACGTATTGATCCTGGATATTACGTCTGGCATGTCAACTACCTCGCTCATGCTCCGCTTCATGGCGTACTGGGCAAGTTCCCGCACATAGCCCGTCCTATCGTTCAGCCTTGACTCGATAATCGGGACATAGGATTCCCCATCCCCGTCTTCCGCAATTACGAAGAGCGCAAGCATTCGTGCAAGTGGATCTTCGGAACCAACCAGGTACGTGAGTATTCGTTCGTCGGTTTCCTTACGCATCAGGGGAAAGACTTCCTTGCCTTTCTCAATCTTCTCACTCAGCGGAACGTCCTCAATGAGAGGTATCAAATATTGCGACATCTCTCTGGATATGGAGTTCTCGACAAGTTCAACGGCGATGGAGGCCGTTTCAGACTTCAAGGCCAGGTACATAAGTCTCATGTCCGCCACGGATACCCATAGGGCGTAGAATACCAGGCTCAGCGTCTCCTCGTTCAACTCCTTGATGTGCTGTTTGAGCAATACCACGCTTTCGCTGGGCGTCATGTTGTCCAGCCTCCGGAGGGCGGCCAGATTGGCATAAGCGCGTGCCAGTTCCTTGCCGAGAAACGGTATCATCTCGAATTCCTTGAGACCGGCAAGCCTGATTACCTCGAGAATCCCTTGCTTGGTTCTGGTGGGCGCCTCAATCAGAGAAGCTTCCAAGAACGGAAGGATCCTCTCCTTGTACCCCATCAACGCCTCCATAGCCGCCTCTCGAACATCGCCGTCGGAATCCTCCAGGCATTGAACGAGCTTGGCAACTGCCCGGATATCATGGTTTGCTATGAACGCTGCAGCAGCCTCGGCTCGTGTAGCGGGGTTGGGGTCGTCAAGCAACTTCAGGGCGACGTCGGGTTCGATCTCCGGCAGCTTTCTGGAACTGACCGGGGATCTCTCCTCTTCTCTGTCCTCAACGGAGACGGGCCCCAATTCCATGGCCGCGCCGCCGCTGTCAAAGGTCCGGACGGATTCAACCTGATCGAAGTCGATCTGCTTCTCGACAATCACCTGTTTGAGTATTCGCTTGTAGTGCTTTCTGAAGATCAGGGTCTCTATCACCCAGTACACTGCGATTGCGAAAGCAATGATGGAAAAATACTGAGCGCTCAAAACCGGTTTGAGGACGATCATCATTACAGAGCCGGCTAACATGCCTATCTTAAGCACGGTTCCCCGGATAAACGTGCGACTCCAGACGGCCAGTTCGGAAGGTATGATGTTGAAGAGCACCTTGTTCACGGGGCCGGCTATGGCTCTCTGGATGAGGATTACCGTGAACTGGCCGTAACACGCGACATAGACGTTGAAAAACGCGGTCAGCGAAGCAAAAATCAATGAGAAATTCAATGGATGAAAAAGGGAGGCATTCGTAAGTCCAACCGACTGGTACAGCCTCCCGACGAAGAACAGGAGAATAAAGGTAGTTAAGGTCGTCATGCCTCGAAAGACACTCAGGAAGGAAATGAGAGACTGCTCCGAAGCGAAGGTGTTATTGGCTATGATGCTGAATTGATAGAAGAATATAGGTAACAGGAAGTTCGGTGCAATGCCGGTGACAATCAAGTATCGAACGATTGGGTACTTTGCCATAAGCCCCGGAACTTCCCTGAGTTTCTTGGACGCGACTTTCGCACCGGCGGCTTTCGGCGCGGCTTTCCCGACGGTTCGCGTTCCCGTCTTGGCGAGAAATAATGCCGTGAGAAGGCATACTACCCCGAACAGGATCAACGTCGGATCGTCTCCGATCAGAATCGTGATGGGCTTTGTTCCGAAGCTCCCGAGAGTCGTTCCAAGCACTTGACTCGATGTGACCAACGGGAAGATACGCTTACCTTGGCGAGCATCGAAGAGGTCACCGGCGATGTTCCACAAGTAGACCAGCAGGACCGAATCCAACAGGTACAAGAGTTGATACAGAATGGGATAAGCAATTGAGATGCCGGCCTTAACCATGAAGAACAGAATGATCACGGATGCAGCATAGATCAGGAGAAAGCCGGAAAGCAGATAGTGGTCCACAAAGCGCCGACCAAGCCTCTCTGCCACGGCAAAGACGACGAATGTGAGCAGAGCGTTGATAACGAGCATCCAAGGGATGTATTGGGGACCGTATCGTTTGAGGAAGGCGGCGTCGACGTAGTTGCGGAAAACCGCGGTGACGAAAAAGATCACAAAGAAGATCGATGCCAACCACAGGAACCGGGAGGACTCGTGGACATAAATCTTCAGATACTTTTCAAGGAACTGTTTCATCTATCGGGTCTCAGTGCAAAACGACGATCCGGATTTGTGCCGGATTATAGTGGATCGAGTCTCAAGCTTCAAGGCCCGAATTCATTCCTCGTTAATCTTATTTTGTGCTGTTGATGAGCTTGGAGCGCACGGATGTTGATTCCCGGGAGGTTTCGGGCAGCCGGCCGACCTTGCCTTCTTGAGTGGCGGCGACGAGATCTCGCCCCCAGACGTGAAGGGCATATGCTTGGAAAGTCTCTTTCTTCCGGATTTTGTCCCAGCGGGGCTCGACCATCACGATCACGTCTTCCTGTACGGTGAGGCCGTGAGGGCCCTGATAGGGGCCGCGTACGGGTCCTACCGAATAGTACCTGCCGTGGGAGTCGAAATACTTCTTTTGGGTCAGCACGGCGCTCCGTAAGGCTTTTTCTGCCAGGGCGTCCTTTTCCGCCACTTTGGATACGAGGAAGTAATCAAAGGCCAGATGGAAAAGAAAGTACGCCAGAACCAAATTGATGCACAGGGTCGTGACGGCCGTCCTGAGCAGTCCCTTCTTTTTGAGATTTACCTTCCTGCTCACCGCATAGATCCAGAAAGCGTAAATGGTCGGTGAGAAAAGGACGATGAAGAAGCACACGTAGATGAGGATAATCACCGCCACGCTGAAAACGTATTGCACCATATGGAACTCCCGGTCATTCCAGCCAGTACTCGGCCGCGTGGCTTCCCTGCTTATTCCCCAGAACTTTCTCGGCCTCACCAATGAGGAGGGGGTCAAGTTCGGTCATAGAGCACAACAATTCCAAGTCTTGCAGGTTGAGGAACGTCAGCAGCCTGAGCGAGAGTGAAAGCGGCGCATATGGATTGCACACAATGGTCTTCTTGACGGCATAGCGAGAAATCCATCGCGTATGATTGTAGATGGCCTCAAGGACCTTCGGTGAGGTCGGCCTGGTGGAGCCGATTCGTACGACGTCCCTTTCGGTGAGTCTCGGATTGTCCAAAAGGTGTTCAATGACTCTGTGGTCTTGATCCTTCGCAATGCGCTGAATGAGTTTGAAATCAGGTGTTTTCGCAAGTGTCTTCCTCATCCCCAGAGGTATTTCCTTCAGCGAAGAATCGAGATACGGCTGATGCGGTCTATCTCCTTTGCTTTCATCAGGGAGGTCTGCGATGACGGCTACTACGTCAAACTCACCTCGCTCCCGTGCCGTCTTAACCAAGTCCGACATCTTTGATTGGCCCAGAACTTTCAACAGGGTGTTCCGAACGATCAATCCATTATAGATCCGCACGGCATCCGCATCACCTTTCAGAGCCTTTTCTCGGATCGTTTTGATGACGTCGACGGCGGTCTCCGAATCCAACTCATTGATGCGTTTGGCAAGCGCATAGCTTCGCTGCTGCTTGTCTTCAATTCGAGAGAGGTGCGCGACGACTGTAAAGGCGGCGAAGTCTTTTTCCCTGGTAAATGTCACTGTTCCGTGCCGCGTAGTCTCAGAGTCGATATCTGCTCGACAAGGGAGTATACCAGGAAAATGTCTTAACGAGAAGACGACGATTTCGCTCCCCGCAATGACATGTTTGCAGCGACGGACCCCTCCGACGGACTGAAAGGCAACCGCTTACTTCAAACTCTCACATACGAGTCGCCAAGCACGAGAATTTACTGCAAGAGACCGTAACGGGAAGGGGTGGTAGCAGGGGGAATCCGTATCAATGACGCATTGGGAGTCCGGAAGCATCAGGAAAGGCTATTTGGATAGGTAGCCGTTCCGAGTCAGCATGCGTCGAACCGTCGTACCCTTCCCCTTGGGAACTCTGAGGGGAAATCCCGAGGGACTCCTCTTGTCAGCCTTGGGGAGGACTCCGGAGGATGGATCGACGCCGGGGTTGAGCTCCCATATGGACCGGGGGTTGGTTCCGCACCATTTTGCAGCGACGTGAAGAGGCAAGTCCTTCACCAACTTAAGCCTGTCGAGGAAGTCGTATTGAAGCGGGTGCAGCGGGGGAACGTCTACACCATAGAATTTCCGATGTGTGTCGATGAGTTTCAGCGCGATCAGGCGGGGGATCAGGACATCCGAGTAAGGGGGCATCACCATGTCCCAGTAGGCGAACCCCCGCGCCTTGTCGGCAACCGCGTCTATCGCGTCGGCTCCGTCCACAAATGCTGCAATGGCGAGTAACCAGTCGGTATGCCGATTCCTTTTCCTGAGTCCCTGCATGATCGTAGACGCAATTCTCGTGGACAGAACGGGATCCCGTCGATCATCCCAGTCGTTGGTTACGATCCATTGCCCGGCCGATGAACCGCTTTTCTGTTTGAGCGACCCGAGCGCCCACCAACCGACACCTCCGGATCGAGTCGTTGCATTGGGAAACAGATTGCTCAACAATGCCGAAAGATAGATCAGGTCGGGCGGGACCTTGTCATCGAGCAGAATCTTCTTCATCATGGGGCCGTAAACAGCCATTCGATCAAACATCTGCATCATTCCGGCTCGCCTGTCCATGAGCAGGTAGTTGATCTGGTCCACGACGCGCTCAGCGACTTCCCGGCGGTCCAGTGGAATTGGTACACCGGCGAACTTGAATCCCTTTTCTTTGACTTGTGGAGGGAAAATGTAATGTGCTCGGGAATAGGATCCGGCCGGGGACGAACCGGGGAAACTCAATCCGATTCCAAATAGGAGTACCACGGCTGTCCACAACAGGCCCTCCGACCGCTTGCACACTTCCTTGCCTGCGTTTCGTCTTCTCGTGTCCATGACGGATCAGGTTAGCTCATGCAGGAGAGGCTTGCAAGCCCGTCTCCCCAACAGGGCGCGGTCTGTTGCGCCCAATACATTTGGAACCGCAGCGTACTCAGCCGTTGAGTTTCTCCTTGAGTTCTTTGCCGGCCTTGAAGAAAGGGAGGTGCTTGCTCTTAACCACTATTTGCTCGCCGGTCTTGGGGTTTCGTCCGGTGTATCCCTCATATTCCTTGACGACAAAAGATCCGAATCCGCGCACTTCGATCCGGTTACCTTGCTGCAAGGCCGAGGACATCGTGTTGAAAACCATATCCACGATCTCTTCAGACTTGCGAATCGGCAGGTCCATCTCCTTGGCCAAAGCTTTTACGAGATCAGATTTGTTCATAGGCAACACCTCCTAAATTTCGGACATTGGTCAAGTGAACCGACTCAAGTATCGGTGGTTCCGCTCTTTCTCCGGGAAGGATGAGTGCGGCCGAGAGACCCGTGTTGGATACACTCGAACAGGCCGGGGCAGATCCGGGGCCTCGGTTCAAGGAACTTCCTTGATTCCTCTCTCGTTGTGGTCGTCAGACGGACCATCCGGTGGTTTCGTGCTTCCCAAACTGTGAGGCCATTGAAAAGAATGTATATTTATAGATTTAGGTTAGGGCAATGTCAAGACAATTTGGCGCGGGTCGGTACCCGACGATTGTGCAATTGATGAAATAATCGGATGATATATTATAGAGTTATGGTTTTCGGAAAGTGAAACGGGGGGAATTTGCTTCACTGCGTGCTTGACCGCTGAAACGCCGTGTGCTATAAAATTCTGTTTAACCATACGCTTACCGACTGGCTCGAAAGGAGGCTCGCCATGGGGGCTCTAGATTATCTATTTTCATCTGAATCGGTTACTGAAGGTCATCCCGACAAGGTTGCCGACCGAATATCCGACTCCATCCTCGACCAAATGGTGGAGCAAGATCCCAGGTCAAGAGTGGCCTGTGAGACACTCGTTACGACAGGACTGGTATTTGTGGCCGGGGAAATCACCACGCAGGCCGTGGTAGATATCCCGAGAACCGTACGAAGGACTGTTCGCAATATCGGCTACACTGACGCCGCCATGGGATTTGACAGCGAAACCTGTGCGGTCATCGTGACACTGGACAAGCAGTCTCCGGATATTGCAATGGGCGTAACCGAAGGAGAGGGCATGTTTCAGGAGCAGGGTGCCGGAGATCAGGGACTCATGTTCGGATACGCCTGCAACGAAACTCCCGAACTCATGCCGATGCCGATCAGCTTTGCCCACAGGTTGACCGAGCGGCTAACAAAGGTGCGCAAGGAAGGAATCCTCCGTTTTCTCCGACCTGACGGGAAGTCCCAGGTGACGGTGCGATACGAGAACGGCAAACCGAAATCAATAGACACCATCGTTATTGCGGCCCAGCACACCCCGGACGTGACGTACGACCAGATTAGGGACGGTATCGTGGATGAGGTCGTCAAGAAGGTCGTACCGAGCGAATTCCTCACCGCGGATACCAGGTTCCTGATCAACGCCACCGGCCGTTTCGTAGTCGGCGGTCCCCTGGGCGACTGTGGATTGACCGGCAGAAAGATCATTGTGGACACCTATGGCGGACAGGGAGCGCATGGAGGCGGTGCATTCAGCGGAAAAGACCCTTCAAAGGTCGACCGCTCGGCATCGTACATGGCGCGCCATGTTGCGAAGAATATCGTCGCCGCAGGGTTGGCGGACAAATGCCTTCTGCAAGTCGCTTATGCCATAGGGTATCCGGAACCGGTGTCGCTCATGGTCAACACGTACGGAACCGGCAAGATCGACGAAGACAAGTTGTCCAAGTTGGTCTCGGAACTCTTCAGTTTCAAGCCTGCAGCGATTATTGAATATCTTGATCTGCTCAGACCGATCTATCACAAGACTTCCGCCAACGGACACTTTGGTCGTGAAGACCCTGATTTTACTTGGGAAAGCGTTCATCGGGCCGCTGAAATCAAAGAGCGTGCCGGAGCTTGACATTCCGCTGAGGTTGCTTGGAACCTTTTGGACAGTGATGTGGGCAGCATCACCAACACGTAAGGAGTTTACATGAATCACGATATTAAGGACCTTTCACTCGCCGAAGCGGGAAAAAACCGAATCGAATGGGCTGAACGGACCATGCCGGTCCTACGGATGATACGCGAACGGTTCAGGAAGGAAAAGCCGCTCAATGGAGTTATTCTGGCGGCATGTCTTCACGTAACCACTGAAACGGCGGCTCTGGTCCATACGCTTGCCGCCGGAGGCGCGGAAGTTTATGTATGCGCGTCCAATCCCCTCTCCACGCAGGATGACGTTGCAGCCGCGTTGGTCTCGGACGGGTATCGTGTGTATGCGATCAAAGGTGAGGATACCGAGACATATTACAAGCACATCAACGCATGCCTTGAGCCGGGCCCAAAGATCACCATGGATGACGGAGCCGACCTCGTGAGTACGATTCACGCGGAGAGACAGCACTTGGCGGAGAGCCTTCTGGGCGGCACTGAAGAGACCACGACCGGCGTGATAAGGCTCAAGAGCATGGCCGCCAAGGGAGTTCTGCTCTTTCCCGTGATAGCGGTAAACGATTCGGACACCAAGCACTTCTTTGACAATCGCTACGGGACAGGCCAGAGCACCATCGACGGGATTCTCAGGGCTACGAACCGCCTCATAGCCGGCAGTGTCTTCGTGGTGAGTGGATACGGGTGGTGCGGCCGCGGACTCGCCGCCCGCGCTGCGGGAATGGGTGCACGTGTGGTAGTGACGGAAGTCGATGCGCTGAGGGCTCTCGAGGCTGCAATGGACGGCTATCTGGTGATGCCCATGGCGGAGGCCGTACCCAAGGCAGACTTCTTCTGCACGGTTACCGGTGATAGGAGCGTCATTCGCAAGGAACACTTCGAGCACATGAAAGATGGAGCCATTGTGTGCAATTCAGGCCATTTCAATGTGGAGATAGATATCGAAGCATTGGAAGGGATGGCCGTATCACGAAGAATTATCAGGGACTTCGTTGAGGAGTTCTCCTTGCCGGACGGCCGTCGGATTATCCTGCTGGGCGAGGGGCGCTTGATCAATTTGGCGGCGGCAGAGGGACATCCCGCTTCCGTGATGGACATGAGTTTCGCCAATCAGGCTCTGGCCGCCGAGCACCTCGTCAAGTTCGGTACCGGTCTTTCCAAACAAGTGCATCGGCTGCCGGCTGAAATCGACGATGAAATCGCCCGTCTGAAGCTGGAAGCCATGGGGATTCAAATAGATTCATTGACGGCGGAGCAAGAGAAGTATCTCTCTTCCTGGGAAATCGGAACCTGAAACACCTCTTGCGGAGGATCTCGTCTCATGAATGCCGGCCCGTCCATCGGAGCACAAGAAGCCGATTCGCCGTCGGCGACGCGACACGGGTTCACGGAGACATGCGTCCAAACCTGGGGAAGCATGTCTCCAACGTTGCTCTGTCCGCTCCCACATATTTCCCTACCCGGCAATGATGCGAAAGCCTTGACCGGAAGCCCCTAAAATGCTATATTTATTGTCTGTTCTACATTTTCTTGATGAGCGTCGACCGATGGAGTCCGGGAAACTCCTTGCCGATTTGACGGGTCTCATTTTGGTATTGAGAGAAAACTCGTCACAATAGGCGAAAAGGACGATATCGTGTCTCGGGAACACCCGTGGTTTTCCCGCCGGATGCGGGAGAGTCCGAGTGCCGCCGGACACCGATCATCAGTGAAATGAGCCGTACGTGAGACGGCGTATCTGTTGAGGTATGGAGGGCGTATTCATTGGGCCGATTGGCATGGGGCCTACACGTTGCGATTTGTGCCGCCATTGTGCTTCTGCTCAGTTCCTTACCGACTTCCGCGCACTGCTTTCGAGTCCTGCTTCCGCTACCGACCGGCGATGCCCTGCCTGCATTTGTCTTCTTGCCGCAACAAGGCGCCAAGCATCCGATACCCGGCGTGGTGGTGGCTGTGGGCGTCGGAGGGCATCTCGTCCCTCAGTATCATGAACATTGTCGGCAACTAGCGAATCGAAGTTTCGCCGTTATCTTAATCGACCCGTCGAATTATCCGGAAGAGCTCTTCCCGGGACCCTACTCGTGGGACCGGGGGGTTGGGTATATCCAGGGGAGCATTAACCAAGGGATCGTGGCCGGTCGCTTGTTCTTGGGGGTCCACTGGTACTTGGACGGAATCAAGGCCGCCGTGGACTATCTTTGTCATCAGCCCTTCGTAGACCGCTATCGCATCGCCCTATCCGGACACTCTCAACCGGCCAATGCCGTCCTTACCTATGCCTGCAAAGATCCTCGCATCAAATCCGTGGTATGGAATTACGGCGGTTGGCCGTGGGTAATGCCCTATGAGCCATTGCGCCTTCCCCCGGTTCAGATATTCCATGGAGAGAATGACGAAGTCTACGATGTTAAGTACGCACGCCGACTCGCTCTGAACCTCAAGTCAAACATGCGGTGCTATGAATTGAACATCTATCCGGGCCGGAAGCATATGTTCAATATTTTCTACGACTTGAGGAAAGGGGAAAACCGTTTCATGAAGCCGGCCCTTCTGGATGCCTTTGAGCGGTTGGTCTGCTTCCTTAGAAACACTCTGGCCTTTCCCTGCAGGTAGCACTGTTTATTCCTCCGTTCCCTGATTCATAGCTTGAGAACCTGATGGAGCCGAAACAGGCGGGAAGGCCGGCGCCATGGAAGAGGAACGGGCCGGTGTCCCAACAAATCGGGGCCGCAGGACGGGCCATGCACGCCGATCCCCGTCGGTGTCCCCTCTTCTCGTAGGATGTGGTGAATCCCCGCCAAGCGGGATGAACCGCATCTGTCTCGGATGGGTGGGTTTCGGGATCTGACGTCAAATCGCGTTCAAGAGAGTAGTCCCCTTTTCTTCGTGGGACAGGCATCTTGCCTGTCTGGGCGGGCAAATGAAGAGGATTCCAAGGAAAATCCCCCGTCCCTACCTTCTCCCCCCAGGGGCGAGGGTTTTAGGACCCCCCCTTGACGGGCTGACTCTGCCCCGTACGTGACGCCGTCATTATGGTCACTCTCTCTGAACGAATGCAGGCATTCCGATCTTATAGAACAGAACCATGTCCAAGAGTCGCTCCAGACCGCGCCAAACGGTTGTGGGGCCGGGATCTCCGTCCCCTTTTCGGTTCAAGAAGCCCCCGAGAGTCGCTATGGCGATAACCGCCCAGATCAAGCAAGGCACCTCCTCCGGATGCGGCCGTTGCTTGTCAACGGCCCACAATACCTTCCATTCGTCCTCGCTCAGAATGACGTCGCAGGGGAGATTGGGCGTTTCACGCCCTTGCATTACCAGACGAAATACCCGCCAACCCACAACCATATCTATGGCTAAACATGCCTCGAGGCGGTCGGCAGTGTTGAGCCTTCGATCCTCAATACGACATCCGCTTTTCAGAATGCGATGGTAAATCTCAATGTTCCAGCGGATTTCGTACCAACGCAATATCTTGAGGGCGTGTTCAAAGGAAGTTACTTCTACCGTGGTCAGAAGCATCCACTCAACCGGCTCCGCATCACTAGGAACTCCTATCTCCCGAGCGTAAACCGCCCAAACCTTCACCGAAGGAAGCTTCTTTCCCTTGGGCGCTTGAAGCTCCACAGGAGCATAACGCACCTCCAGCCGAGCGCGGCGAGCAGCACGGGATTCCCTCCGAGGTACCTGGATTACCAGGCCGCCGGCTACGGGCAAGTTACCCATCCTGGTCCAAAGATGTTCCTGCTCGACCTGTCTGTTCCTGGTCTTCTCCGCCCTGACCAGCAGATCCGGTCCTGCCTCATCAATCTGCGCCTCATAGAAGAGCTCGTAGATGTCCGACTCCCGATCTCCCACGCTCACCAGCTTCGTATCAGGGCAAAGGGCTTGGACCTCTGCCACGGCACGGTAGCTCTTGAGCCATTTGACGCTTTCCTTTTCCTCTATTGGTAATTCCTTGCGTCGATATTTCTTACCGGCCTCAGCAGGGTCGCGAGCCCAGCATTGCACATCCAAAAGCCCAAGAGGCGTGCCTTCCGGCGTGAATGCCATGGTATCGTGTAACAGCAGTCCCTTACCCTTCTGCTTCTTCGTGCCGATCGGGCCGATGCCTTGCGTGTTCGGGTGCGATGTGTAGTTCAACGTTGTGGTGTCCTGCACCGCCAACACGACCTCATGCTCTTTGATCCGTCGGGCCGAAGCTTCCACGTGAGGCTTGAGAATGACTTGCATATCAATCTGTCGGTTGTCGAAGAAACGATATGCCCCCTTGGCCTTGGCAGTGGAGCCGTTACAGGCCTGCGGAATCAATGCCCCGGGCTGAGCGAAAAAGTCCTCGGCGATTTCCAGCAACCTTGCCGTGAGTCGTCGGTCAAATAGATCCAGTGCTCCAAACTCCTCATCGGCCCAACTCTTGAAATGGTCGGGCCCGTCTGTCATCTCAAGACGCCTTGGCGCCTCCGCACAGAGGATTTCCCGCCAGTTACGCCTCAAAGGATGCAAGAAAATCTTCTTCTTGCCGGTGGAGGTTTTACCGTTAGGAAACTGCCTTGACCGTCCTGCGGTGTCGCCTACGTAGGTCCAATTGGATGCATGATAACATGTTCCGTTGAAACGCGCAGGGTCGACAAAGGTTTCTGCCAGGACCGGAATGTACCCATATTCATCATTCCAATCGTTGCCCAGCCGCGCCATGGTCCGGCTCAGAACATGGGACGCAAGGTATTTTACCCGTATCTGCGGAAGTATCAGAAATCGACTATTGCAGACCACTCGGTGAACATTGGCATATCGGGCCTTTTCAGTCCAGCCGATCCATTTATCTCGTTGCTTCATCCGTTTGGTGGCCCCGGAAAAACTCAGTGCGGCTAACCATCCGAACTTTCTGCTTCGAACGAGGTAGCGGATCCGTGGCCCGCACAGCGGTCCACTACCGAGATAGTGAAATTCCTCCATCAGTGCTTTCCATATACGCGCCTCCTCGCTTCGTGAATTCACAATCGGAAGGAAATCAATCTTGCCCAATTCATGCAGTTCGCACTCAACCTCGGAAATCGCAGGCAATTCGTACGGTGTGGTCCTGGGATTCGTCCCAAACCCGGGAACAGGATCAATCTCTGGAAGCCGAACAATTTCCCGCCTATCCAACTCCAACAAGAGTTTGCGACAGCTCCCGTCTTGCAGCTTACCGCTGGGCCCGCGCCAGTCGAGCCACTCACATACTCGGCGGGACAACCTACGACGAGAAATCTGCGGATCAGCTTCCAACGTAGCCTTGATCCCATCAATAACCTCCGAACCTATTGCCTGGCCACATAACCTCATGCCCCCCTCTATAACCCACTACGTTGACGGCGTCAAGTGTGGGTTACAGTCAGCTTGACGGGAGGGGGAAGGGGGAGGGTGATAACATGCTGCAATAACCGCCCCAAGTCTGGAAGGTTAGCGCCTATGCCCCCCTTTGGGGGGTAACAGCCGATTCCCCCCTTAGAAAAAGGGGGGTTAGGGGGGATTTACTGCGACATGCCTTATGATCGTGCCACGATTTTGAATTCCCACTGGATTTTGAGACAGTCTCTCCGTGCCGGTATCTTCTGCCTTAAGGCCAGGCAGACGCAGGATCGCTACCGTGGCTCGAGGCCGATAGGGCACCCACAGGGGGGTGCCCCTACACAGGCCCTCTTTCCTCTCGTTCCCAGGCTCCCGCCTGGGAATGCCGGTCTTCCGGGCTCTGCCCGGTTGGAGGAAGACGACAGGCAAGATGCCTGTTCCACTGAAGAGGGCGGTACCTGGTGGCCGACCGGCAAGATGCCGGTCCTACTGAAGACGGCAGTACCCGTAGGGCGGGCTGTGCCCGCCGTCTGTGCCCCGGGCCGACCGTCAACTTGCCAACGCGTCCACCAGGCTCATCCTGTCGAGGTCAAAGACCATGCAAACGGGCGTGGATTCCGCCGGTCGGCCGGCAAGCTCCTTCAGGTAATCAATACCCTCTTCCGCAGCCAACAGGTCTAACGCAGTGATCTTGCTCGGATCGAGCACCAACGACACGGCCGTGGTCGGTTCGTGCGACGGTTCGGTCAGAGCGGCCGCGTCGGCACCTTGAGCCGGCCCCGGAACAGCGTCGAAGGGTACGAACGCAAGAAACTGCTCGGCAAGCTTGATCTCATAGGCATCGAACACCAGGAGGATTTTGTCCAGCGGGTCGGTTGCCTGCGATTCATTCAATATCCGGAAGAATCCTTCCAGGTCTACCCATTGCTCGCCGCCTTCCTTGGCCTTGCCGGAGACAAAGGCCATCAGGCTGTTCCAGGCTTCCTCCTGTACCTCGCTGCTCACACCGAAGAGGGCCTCGTGCACGAGTATCTTGAACTGACCTAATGTTTCCGACTGACCGGGCGAACCCGGTTCCCAACCAAAGGTCAATTCCGCCGGCAGCAAGCCCGACTCGAAGAGGCTCCCGAAAAGCCCTTCAATGATTTCCGTTGAGTCCACGGTGCTCAAGGGGCCGTACTCAGTACCGCTACCGTCGGGCAGACCCGAAGGATCGTCCTGATAAGGTTTTGCGGACTCATCCAACTCGGGAACGTCTAGCACCGTGACGTCGATTTGTCCGCAAACCACGCATGAGCCGCCTGTCCCGGTGTTGCCCAGATCGTCCGTGGCCAACAGGAAGCAATCGTTGCCGCAGTAGTTGGTCTGCGGAGTGTATGTCACCACGGCCAGCGCTGAATTGATGTCGTCGACGGTTCCCGTGATCGTCATTGCGGACGATCCGTTGGAACCCGAATCAAAGGTGAGGCCGCTCGTTTGCGAAAGCGACAGGATCCCATGATCCACGCCGAGCGTTACTCGGACCTCGCCGGTGCTCTCGTCCATATCAACGTCGCCGACGCAAATGCCGGTGATGTCCGCGGATGTGTCTTCGAGCAGGGTCACACTCGATGGGGCCGTCATTGTCGGCGCATCGTTGACCGCATCCAAGTCGACGGTCATGGTGTAAGAAGCCGCACTGTCGGCCGTACCGTCGGACACCCTGAACGCAAAGCCGTCGTACGACACTCCATTGGCGTCCTGCGGCGCTTCAAAGACGAGCCCGCCGTTTTGGATGTCCGCGATGGGAATCACGTCATTGAGTTGCACTACGGCATTGTTCCAATAGAGAGTACCCTCGTCCGGTAGATCGGTGACGATCACCGACTGCATCGTGTCCCCGGCATCCACATCATTGAAGCCGAAATCGCTTACCTGGAACGTGTACGCGACATCCTCGTCGGTGCTGACCGTACTGTCCTCAGCCGTCGGGGCGTCGTTGAACCCGGTAATGGTCACGGTTACCGTCGCTGTGTCTGTTCCGCCGTGGCCGTCGGTAATGGTATAGGTAAAGGTGTCGGTTGCAGTCTCTCCCGCATCAAGGTAATCAAACTTCCCGTTTGGATCGTACGTGATCTCGTTGGTTGAGGTGTTCAACGTAACCAAACCGCCGGCGGAACTCGTACCGCTTACGCCGGTGACAGCGAAGGTATCTCCCGGGTCTACTTCGGTGTCATTGGCCAGGATCACCGACGTGTCGAACGTGCCGGCCGTGTCCTGATCGGTCGAAATACCCACACCTGCCCCGTCATCCGCTGCCGTGGGATCGTCGTTCACCCCGGTAACGGTTACGGTAATGGTTCCGTTGTTCGTCGCTCCGTCGGTGTCCTCCACGGTATAGGTGAATGTCTCGTTGACGGTTTGGCCTGCGGCAAGCTCGCCTCCTGTGTAGGTGTATGTGAACGTCCCGTTGTCGTTGTACGTCAGCTCGCCGGTACTGGACGGGCTCCCCGTGACGTCGACCGATAGGAGTGCGTATGAGGTATCCGGGTCGGAAATCACTACGTCGGTGGTATACGTGGTGTCGGGTTCGGTGATTGTTCCCGCATCGTCCTCAGCCGTCGGGTCGTCATTGACGCCCGTCACGGTCACGGTAACGGTTCCACCGGTCTCGGCACCGTCCGTGTCCTTCACCGTATAGGTGAATGTCTCGTTCACCGTCTGGCCCTGCAGAAGCTCGCCTCCGTCGTAGGTGTACGTGAATGTCCCGTCGCCGTTGTAGGTCAGCTCGCCGGTAGCCGACGAGCTCCCGATGGTGACCGCCAGATCCGCGTAAGCGGTATCCGGGTCGGTAATCAGCACGCCGGTGGTATACGTGGTGTCGGGTTCGGTGATGCCGGCCGAGTCATCCGCAGCGGTGGGGGCGTCGTTGACTCCGGTAACGGTCATGGTAATGGTTCCGCCGGCTTCGGCGCCGTCGGTGTCCTCAACGGTATAGGTGAAGGTCTCCTTAACCACCTGGTCTTGGGAAAGCTCACCTCCGGTGTAGGTGTACGTGAATGTCCCGTCGCCGTTGTAAGACAGGGTTCCGGTACCCGACGGGTTCCCCGCGATAACCACCGAGAGATCAGCGTAATCGGTATCCGGGTCGGTAATCAGCACACCGGTGCTGTACGTCGTGTCGGGTTCGGTGATTGCTCCCGTGTCGTCCGAGGCCGTGGGGTCTTCATTGGTTCCCTTCACCGTGACGGTAATGGTACCGTTGTCGGTCGCGCCCTCTGTATCCTCAACGGTATAGGTGAACGTCTCGTTGACCTGCTCGCCCTCGGAAAGCTCGGGCCCGTCGTAGGTATACGTGAATGTTCCGTCGCCATTATAAGTCAGGGTTCCCGTGGCCGACGTGCCGGTGATGGCAACAGTGAGATTCGCGAAATCCGTATCCGGGTCCGCTATCAGTACGCCGGTGGTATACGTCTTTGTGGGCTTGGCAATGGTACCGTCGTCATCCTCGGCCGTCGGGTCGTCGTTGGTCCCGGTGACGGTAATGGTCACCTCCGCGGTATCTGTTCCGCCGTGGCCGTCGGAGACCTCATAGGTGAAGGTGATGTCCTCGGTCTCACCCTCCGCCAGAGTATCCCAGTGATCGTCGTCCGCGACGTAGGTGAAGGAGCCGTCGGAATTGAACTCGGTCAATGTGCCGTACGCGGGGCCGCTCACCAGCGTAGCGGTCAGGGAATCTCCGTCAACATCCGAATCTTGTCCCGCTGTGTCGATGATGACATTACCGCTCACCGACGAGTCCTCGGTCACGTTGTACGCATCATCGGCCGCAACGGGATCGTCGTTTACGCCGGTGACGGTGATGGTCACCTCCGCGGTGTCGTAACCGCCCTTGCCGTCGGAGACTTGATACGTGAAGGTGACGTCCTCGGTCGCCCCTTCGGCCAGGGAGTCCAAGTATGCGCCGTCAGCGACGTAGGTGAAGGAGCCGTCCGAGTTGAACGAGGTCAGCGTGCCGTACGTGGGGCCACCCACCAGAGTTGCGGTCAGGGAATCTCCGTCAATGTCGGAATCTTGTCCGTCCGTGTCGGTGATCACATTACCGCTCACCGACGAGGCCTCAGTCACGTTGTACGCATCGTCGTCCGCAGCGGGATCGTCGTTGGTCCCGGTGACGGTGATGGTGACCTCCGCGGTGTCTGTTCCGCCGTGGCCGTCGGAGATTTGATAGGTAAAGGTGACGTCCTCGGTCGCATCCTGTGCCAGGGTATCCCAATGTGCGTCGTCCGCAACGTAGGTGAAGGAACCATCGGAATTGAACTCGGTCAGAGTCCCGTACGCGGGACCGCTCACCAGCGTTGCGGTCAGGGAATCTCCGTCAATATCCGAGTCCGCGGTGTCGGTGATGACATTACCGCTGACCGATAAGTCTTCCGTCACGTTGTACGCATCATCGGCCGCAACGGGATAGTCGTTGGTCCCCGTAACGGTGATGGTGACCGTCGCTGTATCGGTTCCGCCTTTGCCGTCGGAAAGAGTGTAGGTGAAGGTAACGTCCTCGGTCTCGCCGGCCGCCAGCGTATCCCAGTGAGCGTCATCCGCGACATAGGTGAAGGACCCGTCGGAATTGAACTCGGTCAGGGTGCCGTACGTGGGGCCGGTCAGCAGAGTCGCGGTCAGGGAATCGCCGTCAACATCCGAATCCTGCCCCGCGGTGTCGGTGACTACATTGCCGCTCATCGACGAGTCCTCGGTCACGTTGTACGCATCATCGGCCGCAACGGGATCGTCATTGGTCCCGGTCACGGTGATGGTGACGGTTGCGGTGTCTGTTCCGCCGTGGCCGTCGGAGATCTCATAGGTGAAGGTGACGTCCTCGGTCGCTCCGACTGCCAGTGAATCCCAGTGTGGGTCGTCCGCGACGTAGGTGAAGGAGCCGTCGGAGTTGAACTCGGTCAGGGTGCCGTACGCGGGGCCGCTCACCAGTGTTGCGGTGAGTGAATCTCCCTCGACGTCCGAGTCTTGTCCGTCCGTGTCGGTAATGACATTGCCGCTCACCGACGAGTCTTCAGTTACGTTGTACGCATCATTGGCCGCTTCGGGATCGTCGTTGACGCCGGTGACGGTCACGGTAATGGTTCCAACGGCGGTATCGTTGTCGGTGTCCGTCACCGTATAGGTGAAGCTCTCGTTGACTACCTGGCCTTGGGCAAGTTCGCCTCCCGTGTAGGTGTACGTGAACGTCCCGTCGCCGTTGTAAGACAGGGTTCCCGTACTCGACGAGCCCCCGATGGCAACTACGAGATCTGCGAAATCCGTATCCGGGTCGGTGATCAGTACGCCCGTGCTGTAGGTCGTCTCGGGTTCGGTGATGGCACCCGAGTCATCGGCCGCGCTCGGATCGAGATTATCGCCGGTGACGGTCACGGTAATGGTTCCGTTGTCGGTTGCACCCTCTGTGTCCTTTACGGTGTACGTGAATGTTTCGTCGACCTGCTCGCCTTCGGAAAGTTCCGGCCCGGTGTAGGTGTACGTGAATGTTCCGTCATCGTTGTACGTCAGTGTTCCCGTAGCCGACGGGCTCCCTGGGACCGTAACCGTGAGATCCGCGAGATCCGTATCCACGTCGTCGATCAATACCCCGGTGGTATAGGTCGTCGTAGGCTTGGCGATGGTACCGTCGTCATCCTCGGCGGTCGGGTCGTCGTTGGTCCCGGTGACGGTGATGGTGACCGTCGCGGTATCGGTTCCACCCTTGCCGTCGGAGATTTCATAGGTAAAGGTAACGTCCTCGGTCGCTCCGGCCGCGAGAGTATCCCAGTGATCATCGTCCGCGACATAGGTGAAGGAGCCGTCGGAGTTGAATTCGGTCAGGGTCCCGTACGCGGGGCCGGTCACCAGCGTCGCGGTCAGGGAATCGCCTTCAACGTCCGAGTCTTGCCCGGTCAAGTGGGTAATGACATTTCCGCTCACCGACGAGTCCTCGGTAACGTCGTACGCATCGTCGGCCGCGGCGGGATCGTCGTTGGTCCCGGTGACGGTGATGGTGACCGTTGCGGTGTCGGTTCCGCCCTTGCCGTCGGAGATTTGATAGGTGAAGGTGACGTCCTCGGTCTCATCGGCCGCCAGAGTATCCCAGTGAGCGTCGTCCGCGACGTAGGTGAAGGAGCCGTCGGAATTGAACTCCGTCAATGTGCCGTATGCGGGGCCGCTCACCAGCGTTGCGGTCAGGGAATCTCCGTCAACATCCGAGTCTGGTCCCGCGGTGTCGGAGATGACATTGCCGCTCACAGGCGAGTCCTCAGTCACGTTGTACGCATCGTCGGCTGCAACGGGATCGTCGTTGACACCGGTGACGGTCACGGTAACGGTTCCGCCGACAGTAGAGCCGTCGATGTCCTCAACCGTATAGGTGAAGCTCTCGTTGACCACCTGGCCTTGGGAAAGTTCGCCTCCGGTGTAGGTGTACGTGAATGTTCCGTCGCCATTGTGCGACAGGGTTCCCGTACCCGACGGCGTGCCCGTGATCTCCACGGAAAGGTCCGCGTAATCGGTATCCGTGTCCGTGATCAGTACATCGGTCGTATAGGTCGTCTCGGGTTCGGTGATTGCTCCCGAGTCATCCTCGGCAATGGGATCGTCACTGGCAACGACAAAGCTCACCACCGAGACTGCAACATTGCTCCAGTGTTGGCCGTCGCTCACCGTCACTTGGATGGTGCGGTCGGCCATGTCGGGAGAAGCTGCGGTGTTGTTGTACTGAATCAGCTCAATGGCGGCCTGGTATTCCGCCAGGGTGCCGGTGCCGCTTATCACCAGCCTGCCGGTCTCGGGGTCGTAGTCCGTGACCGTGAGGCTCCCGGGCAGATCTCCGGTGAGCGACAGACCTTCATCGGCACCGTCCGGACGGTTCGCAAGAGCGACCACGGCCGATTCCAGGATGGTGCTGTCCGTATCCGTAATCAACACGTCGTCGTCCGCAATGTCCACTGCCGCTCCGCCCACCTCGAACGTCACGTCATAACCCGTTCCGTCTCCCGACTCGTCCAAATCAACTCTGGGCGCCTTCCAGCCAATCAGATACGCGGAACCGGAGTCGGTACCGTTGTCGTCGTCGCCGTACGCACCCACAAGGGCATAGTCCCCGCTTATGGACACGGAGCATCCGAAATAGTCGCCTGCCGAACCATCACTTGCCGTGAGCTTGATCTCGTTGCCCCAGGTGCCGTCCGCATTGAGCCCGTAAATATATACCGACCCGGAGTTTTCACCGTTGTCGTCGTCATACCTGGCGCCGACAATGACATACTCGCCGTCCATGGACACCGAATAGCCGTACCGGTCGTCGCCCGAACCGTCACTAGTCGCGAGCTTGACCTCGTTGCCCCACGTGCCGGTGTCCGCGTCCAACTCATAGATATAGACCGACCCGGATTCGTCGCCGTTGTCGTCGTCGCCCCACGCTCCCACGATCGCGTAGTTCCCGTCTATCGAAACTGAAGAACCGAAATGGTCTGCCGGCGCTCCATCGGTTGCGGTGACCTTCACCTCATTGCCCCAAGTGCCGGTGTCCGCGTCCAACTCATAGATATACACGGAACCGGAGTCCTCGGAGCCGTCGTCCTGCCACCGACCGACAATGCAATAGTCCCCGCTGATGGACACGGAATATCCGAAAAACTCGCCGTCCGCTGCATCAGTTGCGGTGATCTTGACCTCGTTGCCCCACGTGCCGGTGTCCGCGTCCAACTCATAGATATAGACCGAACCGGCTTCGTCGTTCTCTCCGCACGAACCGACTATGGCGTAGTCCCCGCTGATGGACACGGAGTATCCGAAATAGTCGTTTGCCGCTGCATCGGTTGCGGTGATCTTGACCTCATTGCCCCAGGTGCCGGTGTCCGGATCGAGCTCATAGATATACACGGAACCGCTGAAGGATCCGTTGTCGTCGTCGCCGTAAGCGCCCACAATGCAGTAGTCCCCGCTGATGGACACGGAGTATCCGAAATAGTCGTATGCCTCGCCGTCACTCGCCGTCAGCTTGATCTCATTGGTCCAATTGCCGTACGCGTCGATCTCGTAGATGTATACACAACCGTCGTTCGTGTATTCGTTATCGGATTGATTCGCACCGACAATGACATACTTCCCGTCTATGGACACCGAGTACCCGTAATGGTCTCCGTCCCCGCTGTCGTCCGCGTTCAGCTTTGTTTCATTCCCCGGGTCAATCCCCACCGTGCAGATCGCGATATTGCTCTCGTTTTGACCGTCGCTTACCGTCACTTCGATGAAGCGGTCGGCCGTGTCGGGAGAAGTCGCGCCGTTGTTGTACTGGATGAGCGCAATGGCGGCCTGATATTCGGCCAGGGTGCCCGTTCCGGAGATCACGAGCCTGCCGGTGTCGGGGTCGTATTCCGTGACGGTGAGCGTACCGGGCAGATCTCCGGAGAGCGACAGACCTTCCTCGGCACAGTCCGGACGGTTCGTAAGCGTTACCACCACCGACTCCAGGACGGTACTGTCCCCATCCGTAATCAACACGTCGTCGTCCGCGATGTCCACCGCACCGTAGCCCACGGCAAAGGTGACCTGCCAACCCGTTCCGTCACCCGACTCGTCCAAATCAACCGTGGGTGACGTCCAATGGATGAGATACGCGGAACCGGATTCGGAACCGTTGTCGTCGTCGCCATATGCGCCCACAAGGGCATAGTCCCCGCTTATGGAAACCGAGTACCCGCAATAGTCCCCGGCCGCGCCGTCCTTTGGCGTCCACTTGGTCTCGTTGGTCCAGTTTCCGTCCGCATCGAGCCCGTAGATATACACGGACCCGGAGTCGCCCCCGTTGTCGTCGTCCCGGTTTGAACCGACAACGACATAACCGTCGTCCACGGACACCGACCGGCCGAACTGGTCTCCACCCGAACCGTCGCTTGCCGTGATCTTGGTCACGTTGCCCCAGGTGCCGGTGTCCGCGTCCAGCTCATAGATATACACGGACCCGGAGTCGCCCCCGTTGTCGTCATCGCCGAACGCACCGACCACCGCGTAGTTCCCGTCTATGGAAACCGAACAACCGAAATAGTCGCCGGCCGCGGCATCGGTTGCCGTCAGCTTGATCTCATTTCCCCAGGTGCCGGTGTCCGCGTCCAGTTCATAGATATACACGGAACCGGACAGGCTGCCGTCGTCGTCGTTACCGTACGCTCCGACAATCGCGTAGTTGCCGCTTATGGAAACCGAATGCCCGAAATAGTCGTAATCGTCGGGATCGGTTGCGGTCAGCTTGATCTCATTGCCCCAAATGCCGTCGGCACTGCGTTCATAAATGTACACGGAACCGGATCCGTTGTCGTCGTAGTATGAGCCGACAATCACATGATCGCCGTCTATGGAGACCGAATACCCGAACGTGTCCCCCGCCTCTCCGTCGCTCGCCGTCAATTTGGCCGCATATTCCCAAATGCCGTCCGCGTTGCGCTCATAGATATAGACCGAACCGGACGCGCCGCCCTTGTCGTCGTCGCCGTATGCGCCGACAACGGCATAATCCCCGCTGATGCACACCGAGTACCCGTAATAGTCGGATGCCCAGCCGTCGGTTGCGGTCAGCTTGATTCCATTGGTCCAATTGCCGTCCGCGTCGATCTCGTAGATGTATACACAGCCGTCGTCGGTGTATTCGTTATTGGATCGATACGCACCGACAATGGCATAATTCCCGTCTATGGACACCGAGTACCCGTACCGGTCGGCGTTGTCACCGTCGTCCGCGATGAGCTTGACTTCGTCCCCGGGGTCGATCTCTATCGTGGAGACCGCAATCTCACTGGTATTGTAACCGTCATCCACCGCGACGGTGATAACCCGGTCCTCCCCATCGGGATAATCGGCCGTGTTGTGGTACTGAATCAGTTCAATGGCCGCCTCGTACTCGGCCTCGGTCCCGGTGCCGCTGATGACGAGCACGCCGGTCTCGGGGTCGTAGTCCGTAAGCGTCAGACCGTCGGCTAGGGTCCCCGAGAGCCATAGCCCCTCCTCCTCTCCGTCGAGAGGGTTCGTCAGTGTCACCACCACCGACTCCAGGTACGCCCTGTCCGGGCTGAGGATCGACACGTCGTCGTCCGCGATGTCCACCGCTCCGCCGCCGGCTGTGAAGGTTGTCGTGTACCCGGTCCCTTCGGCCGACGCGTCCAGATCCAACACGGGCTCGTCAAGGAAGGAAATGATGTATGCGGAACCGGTCTCATCCCCGACGCCGTCGTCCCCGAACGCACCTACGGCCGCATGGCCTTGGCTTATGGAAACCGAATACCCGAAATAGTCCCCCGCCGCGCCGTCTGCCGCGGTCCATTTGCTCTCATCGCCCCAGGTGCCGTCGGCAAGGTGCGCATAGATATAGACCGAACCGGAGTTGTTGCCGTTGTCGTCGTCGCCGTGCGCACCGACAATACAATAGTCCCCGTCTATGGACACGGAAATGCCGAAACGGTCGTTCGAACTCCCGTCGGTTGCGATCAGCTTGACCTTGTTGCCCCAGGTGCCGTCCGAGCCGCGTTCATAAATGTAGACCGAACCGGAGTTTCCACCGTTGTCGTCGTCCCCGTGTGCACCGACAACCGCGTAATTACCGTCTATGGCAACAGATCTTCCAAAGTAGTCGTATTCCTCGCCGTCGCTTGCCGTGAGCTTGGTCTCTATCGTCCAGTTACCGTCTGCGTCGCGCTCATAGATGTAGACCGAACCTGAGTTGGTACCGTTGTCGTCGTCCTCGTACGCTCCGACAATCGCGTAATCACCGTCGATGGCAACCGAATAGCCGAATCCATCTCCTGCCGCCCCGTCGCTTGCGATCAGTTTGGTCTCTATGGTCCAGTTACCGTCTGCGTCGCGCCCGTAGATATAGACTGAACCTGAGTTGTTCCCGTTGTCGTCGTCGCCGTACGCTCCGATAATGACATAATCGCCGCTCATGGAAACCGAACTGCCGAAATGGTCGTCTTGCGCACCGTCACCGGCAGTCAGTTTGACCTCATTGCCCCAGGTGCCGTCCGCTTGAAGCTCATAGATATACACCGCGCCTGAGTCGGTACCGTTGTCGTCGTCGCCGTAAGCTCCGATAACGAGATAATCGCCGCTTATGGAAACCGAAAACCCAAAATAGTCGCCGGCCGAAAGACCGGTTTCCGTGAGCTCGATCTCATTGGTCCAATTCCCGTCCGCGTCGATCTCATAGATGTACGTGGAACCTGAGTCTTCACCGTTGTCGTCGTCGCCGTATGCACCGACAACGGCATACTTGCCGTCAACGGATACAGAATACCCGAACCGGTCATCCGCCCCTCCGTCGCCCGCGATGACCTTGGTCTCATCCGCGTCGATCACAACCGTGCAGACCGCAATGTTGCTCGTATCGTGACCGTTGCTCAACTCCACATTGATAACGCGGTCCTCCGCGTCGGGAAAATCAGTCGTATTATAGTATTGAATCAGTTCAATCGCGGCCTCGTACTCGGCCACGGTTCCGGTGCCGCTGATGACGAGCACGCCGGTCGCGGGATCGTAGTCCGTAACGGTGAGGGAACCGGGCAGGGTCCCCGAGAGCGACAACCCCTCGTCCTCCCCGTCGAGAGGATTCGTGAGCGTCACCACGACCGATTCCAGATACGGGTCCCCCTGATCCGTGATCGAAACGTCATCGCCGGCAATGTTCACCGCGCCGCAGCCCGCTGTGAAGGTGCCCGTATAGCCGGTACCGTCGGTTGACGCGTCCAAATCCAGCGTGGGGGGCTCCGGGAAGTAGAAAATATACGCGGAACCGGCCTCGTCCCCCTTATCGTCGTCGCCGTACGCTCCCACAAGGGCATAGTCTCCGCTTATGGACACCGAGCACCCGAAATAGTCGTCCGCGGCCCCATCATCCGGCGTCCATTTGGTCTCATCGCCCCAGGTGCCGTCCGCTTGAAGCTCGTAGATGTACACGGAGCCCGACTTGGAGCCGTTGTCGTCGTCGCCGTACGCGCCGACAACCACATAATCCCCGTCGATGGACACGGAATACCCGAAATAGTCGCCCGAACTCCCGTCACTTGCGATGATCTTGACCTCATTGCCCCAGGTTCCGTCCGAAAGAAGCTCATAGATGTATACGGAACCGGAGTCGGAACCATCGTCATCGTTCTTGTACGCGCCGACCACCACGTAGTCCCCGTCGATGGACACTGAGGCGCCGAAATAGTCGCCGGCCGCACCGTCGCTTGCGGTGATTTTAGTCACATATTCCCAGGTGCCGGTGTCCGAGTCCAACTCATAGATGTACACGGCACCTGAGTCTCCACCGTTGTCGTCGTCGCCGTACGCACCGACAATGGCATAGTTCCCGTCGATGGACACGGAAAAGCAGCCGCTTCCAGTGATAGTTGCCTCGTTATCCCAGGTGCCGTCGGATTGAAGCTCATAGATGTACACTCTATCGTAATACTCAGTGCCGACAATGCAGTACTCCCCGTCTATGGACACGGAGTACCCGAAATAGTCCCACGAACTCCCGTCACTTGCGATGATCTTGACCTCATTTCCCCAGGTGCCGTCCGCAAGATGCTCATAGATATACACTGAACCGGACGAGGAGCCGTTATCGTCGTCATTCAAGTACGCGCCGACAATTAGATAGTCACCACTGATGCACACGGAGCATCCAAAATAGTCCCATGTATCTGCATCGCTTGCGGTGATCTTCTGCTCATTGCCCCAGGTGCCGTCCGCGTCGATCTCATAGATGTACACCGAACCTGAATAGCTGCCGTATTTGAGCGCACCCACTATGGCATACTTGCCGTCGATGGAGACTGAATAGCCGTATTCGTCATACATAGTTCCGTCGTCCGCGGTGAGCTTGGATTCATCTGCGGACGCGACATTGTGGTTCGTGTTGGTAATGGTCACCGTGACCGTCGCGGTATCGTAACCGCCGTGCCCGTCGGTAATGGTGTAGGTGAAGGTGTCGCCGGCAGTCTCTCCCTCGGCAAGATCGTCGAACTTCCCGTTGGTATCATAGGTGATCTTATTGGTTGCCGTGTCCCAGGTAACAAGGCCCCCGGCCGCACTCGTACTGCTCACGCTCGTCACCGACACGGTGTCTCCATCCGCATCACCGTCGTTGGCAAGGATCAGCGATGTACTGAACGTAGCGGTCGTTTCCTCGTCGGTCGAGACTATGACGCCAGAATCATCATCCACCGCGGTGGGATCATGGTTCGCTGCTGTGACGGTCACCGTCACCGTAGCGGTATCTGTTGCGCCGTAGCCGTCGGTGATGGTGTACGTGAAGGTGTCGACCGCTGATTCTCCCCAGGTAAGATAGTCGAATTGTCCGTTGGGATCATAGGTGATCTCCTTGGTTGCGGTGTCCAGGGTAATCAGGGCCCCGGCCGTGCTCGTAGCGCTCACACTCGTAACCGAAAAGGCGTCCCCCTCGGTTACGTCCGGGTCGTGGTCATTGGCAAGGATCACCGAGGTGTTGAACGTTGTGCTCGTGTCCTCGTCTGTAGTGATTCCCACTTCGGCATCATCGTCCTCCGCAACGGGATCGTAGTTGGATCCGGTGACGGTCACCGTTACCGTCGCGGTGGCGGTTCCGCCGTTGCCGTCGGTGATGGTGTACGTGAAGGTGTCGACCGCTGATTCTCCCCAGGCAAGATAGTCGAATTGTCCGTTGGGGTCATAGGTGATCTCCTTGGTTGCGGTGTCCAGGGTAATCAGGGCCCCGGCCGCGCTCGTACCGCTCACGCTCGTCACCGACACGGTGTCGGAGGGGTTCAGGTCCTCGTCATTGGCGAGGATCACCGAGGTGTCGAACGTTGTGCTCGTGTCTCTTTCGGTTGAAATTCCCACACCCGAGTCATCGTCCACCGCGGTGGGATCGTAGTTCACTACTTCCACGGTTATTGTGGAGACTGCTATATTGCTTGAGTTGGAACCGTCATTCACCTGCACTTCGATGACGCGGTCCTCCGAGTGCGCATACTGCGTAGTGTTGTTGTACTGAATCAACTCGATCGCGGCCTCGTACTCTGCCTTGGTACCGGTACCGCTGATGACGAGCACGCCGGTCGAGGGATCGTAGTCGGTAAGGGTGAGCGAACCGGGCAACGCTCCGGAGAGCGACAAACTCTCCTCCTCTCCGTCGGGACGGTTGGTCAGCGTCACTTTGGCCGACACCAGAGAAGTGCTGTCCGAATCCAGAACAAACATGTCATCGTCTGCGATGTCCACCGCAGCTCCGCCGGCCGTGAACGTCACAGCATAGTCGGTGCCCGTGCTTGACGCGTCCAAATCGAGTGTCGGCACGGTGAGGTCATAAACGTACGCGGACCCGGAGTCGGAGCCGTTGTCGTCATCATAGTACGCGCCGACAATGCAATAGTCCCCTTCTATGGACACGGAATACCCGAATAAGTCTGACTTTGCACCATCACTTGCTGTGATCTTGACCTCATTTCCCCAGGTGCCGTCGGCAAGAAGCTCATAGATGTACACGGACCCGGAGTTGGAGCCGTTGTCGTCGTCAAGATACGCGGCGACAATGCAATAATCCCCGTCTATGGACACGGAGTACCCGAAATAGTCTTCTGCCGCCCCATCACTTGCGGTGAGCTTGACCTCATTGCCCCAGATCCCGGTGTCCTCGTCCAGCTCATAGATGTACACGGACCCCTTGTCGTCGTCGTCCCCCCACGCGCCGACAATGCAATAGTCTCCGTCTATGGACACGGACTTCCCGAAATAGTCTGACTTTGCACCATCACCTGCTGTGATCTTGACCTCATTTCCCCAGGTGCCGTCCGCAAGATGCTCATAGATGTACACGGAACCGGATTCGTCGCCGTTATCGTCGTCTTGATAGGCGCCGACAATGCAATAATCCCCGTCTATGGACACGGAATATCCGAAATAGTCGTAAGTCCCTCTATGACTTGCGGTGATCTTCTGCTCATTTCCCCAGGTGCCGTCCGCAAGATGCTCATAGATGTACACGGAACCTCTGCTGTTGTCGTCGCCGTACGCGCCGACAATGCAGTAGTCTCCGTCTATGGACACTGACTGGCCGAACAGATCCCCCTCCCGCGCATCACTTGCGGTGATCTTCTGCTCATTGCCCCAGGTGCCGTCGGCAAGGTGCTCATAGATATACACGGAACCGCAAATTTGGCCGATGTCGTCGTCGTCGTCACCCCACGCTCCGACAATGCAGTAGTCACCGCTTATGGAAACTGACCAGCCGAATTCGTCGTAGCGCGCGCCATCACTTGCCGTGATCTTGAACTCGTTGCCCCAGGTGCCGTCGGCAAGAAGCTCGTAGATGTACACGGCACCGGCCTCGTCAGTCCAGTCCTCGACGTCGCCGTCGCAGTCGCCGTCACCGTACGCACCGACAATGCAATAGTTGCCGTCTACGGCGACGGAATACCCGAAATAGTCGTCTGACGCACCGTCGTCTGCCGTGAGCTTGTCCTCCGCGGCCAGGGTACCGTCAAAGTCGTCCAGTGCGCTCTGCACGAAATAGATGGACGCGAGATCCACATCGTCGGTTTCAAGGATCCAGTCCCCTCCGCCGGCCGGATTACCCGTGGGATCGTCCGACGCGGCCACATCGCGGCCCGTGAGATTTTCCAGTTGGGAGACCAAAACATCGCCGGCATCCGTGGAGGCCAGGTCGCAGGCCATAATATCGATGCGGCCGTCATCCGTGAGAAGGTAGCCGACGCCCGCCCAGAAGTCCTGGAGTTCCGAGTCGCTTAGGATGGTGCTCGGGCTCACGGTATACCCACTGGTCAAATGGAAACATCCCTCACCGAGATCATGCACAGCGAACGCGATGCTCAGCGCTTCCCGGCCGTCCAGTGCTTCTTGAACGGCCGCGAGAATCGCGTCGGGCGTGTCCTCGGACCCGTCGTACACAATGGTGACCACGTCGTCCTGCGCTGCCGAGGCCAGTTGATCCGCGTTCTCCACGGATGAGGAGATCACCAGAACGTTCACGGCCTCCTGGGCCTGCGTGTCGGTTGCGCTTTCAATAACGTCGGACACGTTGGTGATCAGCACCTCATTCAGGTGCTGGTCAAAAACGTCTCCAAGGGGATCCACGGATTCCGAGGACGCATCAGCGGCTGCAGCCGCGTCGTCCGCCTGCAGAGGATCGCTCTCCCCGGTATCCGTCGCGGCCGAGGTATCGTGCGTATCGCTGTTTTCCTGGTTCGCGTCGGCCGAGCCGGCCGCGTCGAATACGATCCGTTCCTCAAGCTGCTCCAGTAGGAATTGACGCTTGCCGATGAAGACCTTTCCAGACCTGTTTCTCATTGGTGTCTCTCTCTCTATCCATTCGAAGCACTGATCGTACGGTTCATGACCACGCGTGCCGGGATGGGACACGCGGTTGTGACCGTAGTCTTTGCGTTTTGTCCGGTCTCGCCGGCCCCGGGCTCCCTCCGGTGGCCGGAAGACGACAGGCAAGATGCCTGTCCCAGTGAAGGCCCCGGTGATAACCAGGTGATATCAGCACCGTGCACCTCTTAGGGCGCCGCCGGCCTGCGTGCCGGCACTGCTGTTTCACGCCTAGCGCGGGCCGGGCCGGCGTGGTGATTTGTAGCAATTTTGATGCCACGCAGGCACCGGAAAGAGTGAAGCAACTCAACTAGCCGAGATGTTGAGGGAAAGTGGCAGTCAGGAGGGTGCTTACAATGAGACGGGTTCGAGAGGAAATGATTGTAAAACAACACCAAAGAACAGCGATATCTCTAAGTGCCGAACATATCGGAAGATAGTCCCCATTGTTTTACAACACTTCCGTGGGTGAAATTTACCCTTTGGCGAGGAGTCAACGGATATTGTTTTACAATACTTCGTGGGTAAATGTTACCCGGTGCCGAGGAATCAACGGAGATTGACGGGTCACGTCGGGATTCCGAGACGTCGGATGTGGTGGGCTATGGAGTTGCGAGTCATTCCGAGAAGAACGGCCGCATCTTTGATCCGCCCGCCCGAGCCGCTTCGCTCACCACATACTACGGGCCGGGCACCTACACGGGTACCCCCATAGGCGCCAACATTAGCGTGTACGCGTCCGGTTCACGGTTTTTCGTAGCGTCCCGAAGGGACGCCGGAATGTTCTGTATGCTGAACGTCTTCGCGAGAGTGCGGTCCCCCCCGGAACCGAAATCCCGCATGACTGCTCGCCTTGTTTCCGGGAGATGAATCCCCCCGGCTAAGTTTGTATGTGCCTTCAGCACATTAAAATTGCCGTGAATATCAACCCATCAACGCCATGGACGACCGACGGCTACGGCATACGCACGCCGAAAAGGAAACCCGCCGTGGTAGGATATTCATCGAGGGCACTCACCGAGGGGCGCCTCTTCAAATCGGAGCCGTAGGGCGGGCCGTGCCCGCCGTCTTCACGGCAAGGATCGGTGTTTCAGCAGGGAGGTCTTTCGTACGAAGGGAGTGATGCCTTCTTCCGGAAGGGACGCGCATCTTGCCTGTCTCTTTGGGCAGGCGAGACGCAGGTCTTACCATTTGTTATCCGTTACGGTCACTCGGTTGAAATGTCATTGATATCAACTCATGGACGGAACCCTCCGTTCAGAATCGGTACAGTTCCTCACCGTAGAGCCGAATCCATTCTCCCGACAACGCGTCGTGGGCCGCTGCCGTATTGTCCACCGCCAATACGATCACGGTGCCGGCACCTGCCCCGTGGGGACCCAGGCATGAATAGAGGTACTCTATGTTGACCCCGGCCTGTTTCAGAGACTTAAGGATGGCGTTGAGCCCTCCCGGGTGGTGAGGCAATTCCACGGCAAGCACCTCTCGTTCGCTCGGAGCGTAACCGCCGCTCTCCAGGATATTGGCCGCCCGTTCGGGATCCGTTGCGAGAAAACTCAGCATGGCCTCGCCGGTTCCGGGTCTCACCGTCAGCGCCGGAATACTTATTCCGTCAGCCGAGAGCAGCCCGTTCAGTTCCGAAAGGGCTCCCGGCCTGTTCTCAAGTTTCACCGAGATCTCTTTGACCACGTTCATCAATACCTCCAGACTATGTTCGACCGGTACGGCGCGTCTCATTACCGAGTGGAATACCGATGCGGTTCACGAACGGATTCATTTGCCGGACGAGATGTACTGCGCTCCGCGACGCAGGGCCTGCCGATTCGCGTCGATGAGACTCTGCTTCTTCCCCTCCAATACCATTCCGACCGCATCTTCCAGCGACTCGGCGGAAACGATTCCCGTCACCTCGACCACTGCTCCCAGCATGATCATGTTGAGGCTCCGATCGTTCCCCATTTCGTGGGCGAGTGAGTTGGCCGGTACTAGGACAACTCGCACATCGTTGCGCGGCAGAGTTTCCGATATCAGGTCGCTGTTGAGAAACATTGCCCCGCCGGCTTTGAGCATGTTTCGGTATTTGACCATGGACGGGTAGTTCATGGCCACGACGAACTCGGGAGACGAAGCCACGGGAGACGCGATTTCCTTATCGGAGACCACCACCGTGCAATTGGCCGTACCGCCTCGGACTTCAGCACCGTATGCGGGCAGGAAGGTGACATGCTTGTCTTCCCCCATCCCTGCGAATGCCAGGACGTAGCCCATCATGAGCACTCCCTGACCGCCAAAACCTGAAAACACCGTCTTAAGCAACATCCTTGATCACCTTGAGCGGGAAGTATTGGGTCATTGTGTCGTCAACCCATTTTATGGCGTCCTGCGGACTCATCTTCCAGTTGGTGGGGCAGGGGGAGAGTATCTCCACCATGGAGAAGCCCAGGCCGTCGATCTGAACTTGAAAGGCCTTTTTCAAGGCCTTCTTGGTCTTGAGGATGAACTTGGGTCGAGAAACCGAAGTCCTTTCAATGTAAACGCTTCCTGCGGCGGTGGCCAGCATCTGGCTGAGATCCAGGGGATTGCCGTCACGCAGGGGAACGCGCCCGCCGGGGGAGGTTGTCGTAACCTGTCCGGGTATGGTGGTTGGAGCCATCTGTCCGCCGGTCATGCCGTAGACCGCGTTGTTGACGAAGACCGCGGTGATGCGCTCGCCGCGATTGGCCGCATGGATGGTTTCAGCGGTTCCGATGGCGGCAATATCCCCGTCGCCTTGATACGTGAATACCACCCTGTCGGGAAGTATCCGCTTGACGCCGGTTGCTACCGCTGCAGCGCGTCCGTGGGGGGCTTCAACCATGTCGACGTCGAAGTAGTTGTAAGCCAGGACCGCGCATCCCGCCGGGGGAACGCCTATGGTGCGGTCCTGAATCCCCAGTTCATCTATGACTTCGGCCACAAGTCTATGTATGATGCTGTGGCCGCAACCGGGGCAGTAATGGAACTGAGTCTCTTTTAGAGACTTCGGTCGGGTAAAGATCTTCTTCACTTGATCCGCTCCTTCTCCGGTGCTCAACGGAGGGTGTTTCTAACTAACTTTGGTGTCATTGGTCACGGACCAGAACATCCTATGGGGCATTTCCTCTTGTTCCCCCTTAGAAAAAGGGGGCTAGGGGGATTTATGGATCGGAAAAATCCCCCCTAACCCCCCTTTTTCTAAGGGGGGAATTTAAGGGACCAAGCCACCTTCGATTTAAGTTGGCGCCTATGGGTTGTTCCCCCGTTTTCACGCAAAACGCGCGGCCTTGTCTTCCGGTTCATGACTCGCTTCGGCGACGGTCCGACCTGAAGAATCCATTTTGCGGTACTCGAATGTGATCACTCGCGCGAGTTCCTCCGGTGTGGAGACTACTCCTCCGGGACGTCCGTAAAAGGACACCGCGCAGCGACCTTCCACTGCCAGTTTCACGTCTTCGAGCATTTGCCCCGTACTCATCTCGAACACAAGCGTACTCCCTACGCGTCGACTCAATTGCGTAAGGGACTCGGACGGGAACGGCCAGAGAGTCTTGGGCCTGTACAGACCGACCTTGAGACCCATGTCTCGCACTCTGTGTACCCCGCCCTTGGCGATGCGTGCCGCGGTGCCGTAAGCAACTACGATCATGTCGGCATCGTCCGTGAGATACATTTCCTGATCGGGAACTTCACGTTGAATGACTTGGTACTTCCTGAACAGCCGCCAATTAACCTCCTCTTCGAGCAAGGGGTCCAACCACAGGGAGCGGACAATTTTGCTCGGTCTCCCCTTGGCGCCGTCCAAGACCCACTTTTTCTTGGGAAGCGACGCCGGGTCTATGGGCTCGGGGAAAACCACGGGTTCCATCATTTGGCCCATCATGCCGTCACCAAGGATCATAACGGGTGTGCAATAATGGTCCGCAAGCTCAAAAGCCTGTCGAGCCATGTCGGCGATTTCCTGGCCGTATGCGGGCGCCAGAACAATGGTGCGGTAGTCGCCGTGACCGCCTCCCTTGGTTGCCTGGAAGTAGTCTCCCTGAGCCGGTGCGATATTCCCGAGGCCGGGACCTCCGCGCATCATGTTCACAATCACCGCGGGAAGTTCCATGGCAGCCAGGTAAGAGATGCCTTCCTGTTTGAGGCTTATGCCCGGGCTGGACGAGGACGTCATGACACGGGCACCGGCCACGCTCGCGCCAATGACCATATTGATGGACGCCAGCTCGCTCTCAGCCTGGACGAACACTGCGTCTTCCATTTTGGCAAACTGCGAGGCCATGTATTCAGGAAGTTCGTTCTGAGGGGTGATCGGATATCCGAAATATGCTCGACACCCTGCACGGATCGCTCCTTCGCCGAGGACGTGCGTCCCGCGCATGAGGACTTTGAGACCCATATTAACCTTCCTTTGAATCGTCTGTAGGTTCTCCTGATTCGTCTTTGGACTCTCGATATACCTCGATGGCGACATCCGGACAGGTGACGGCACACAGCGAGCAGGCGGTGCACTTGATGACATCTCTATCCTTGACGTCTTCCTCTTTGAACCTGGCAGGATAGTATCCCTTGGCGTTCAATTCTTCCGAAATTTCGATCTGTTTCTTTGGACAAACGGTGATGCAGAGGCCGCACCCCTTGCACCGCTCTCTGTCGATTTCGATTCGGCCTTTCACTGTGTTTCTCCCTGTCCGATTTAGGCAACTTATAAAGATAGACCCGTGGGGGAACTATGTCAACGGAAAACGAGTCCTCAGAATCGCGGCACGTACTCCGGGAGGAAGACTTTGCCGAGACGACGGGCCCTCTTGGTTAATTCCTAAGTCCCGGAAGCTAAACGCTTGCCCGCGGTTTCTACTGTTCCAGAGTCTCGATCCAATGTTCCAAGTGGTTCTTCAGAAGGGGGTTCTTGGTAAGTTCCTTCGATTTTCGGTACAGATCCACTGCCATTCCATCGAGTCCCAGATCCAAGTACGTGACTCCCGTCATGATCACCGACGGGATATAATCGGGGTCCAACTCCAGCGGTGCCGCATAGTTCAGCATCGAGGCATTTCCCGAAGCCTGCCTGATGTACCCGCCGGCGTACAGACCGAAGGCAAATATCGGCGACAGTTTCCGTGCTTGATGCCAATCCATGACGCCCTTGAAGACATATCCGCTCTGTATGTATGCACTGCCTCTATTGACGTAGGCCGCATAAGATTTCGGGTTCCTGTTGATGGCGGTTGTCCAGAGTTGAATCGCCCGGTTTACGTCGCCGGATCTGACGGCTTCGAGTCCCCGTTCGACCTCATTGGCGGCCCACATATCAGGTGTGCAGGCGAAGAGGAGCACCGCTACGATAACTGCGATGGAAGAATGCCGGCAATTGCGTCTCATGAACAGTCACTTCCGGATTTCTTACGGGGCATATGGCCCGTAACATGGGCATGTCCAAGGCAACACGAAGCAGGGGCCACAATGACCGCGGCAGCTGCCGGAAGACCGCGGTCTCGATTTATCGAACCGACCCGAGGGGGATCTCTTGCGTATGAGGACCACAACATAGTATATCACACCGAGTGTGAAAGCGGGGGGAAAGGATTGGGTTTTGGCTGTTTTGTTCAGTAACTTCGAGTTGATGTCCCATATTTCTTAGAGATAGTGTCAAGGACATCTCGAACCGTTCCACGGTTATGCGGCTTGTAGCCTAATCCTTTCCGTTTCTTCCGCAGCGATATACATTGACATGTGATTTCTCAGTGTGATATGATTAGGAACCCTGAAAAAACAGGGCTGATGCAAGGTCGAGAGCCCGGCAATTCACCTGGATGCAGATTTGATGGCCGGGCTTTCGTTTGTACGATCGAGAAAGGGAGGAGGCCAACATGCCGGCATCGGAAAAGGTTGTGGGATTCATCGAACGGTCATCGTGGATCAGGAAGATGTTCGAGGAGGGCGCTCAGCTCAAGAAAGAGCATGGAGCTGCGAACGTCTTTGATTTCAGCCTTGGAAACCCCAATTTGGAACCACCCAAGAGTGTGGTAGAGGCCATGGTCAACGCAGCGTCGGACCCCACGCCGGCGATTCACGGCTACATGCCGAATGCCGGATTTCCGGACGTGCGGGCTTCGGTGGCAAAGAAGATCGTTGAGGATGAGGATCTTGAAATCACCGGTAATGAGATTGTGATGACCGTGGGAGCGGGCGGCGGACTTAACGTCGTGTTGAAGACGATTCTCAATCCCGGGGACGAGGTAATTTGTCCCAAGCCCTTTTTCGTAGAGTATGTGTTTTACGCGGACAATCACGGGGGAACCGCGGTGCAGGTGCCCACACGGCCCGATTTCTCCTTGGATCTGGATGCCGTGGAGCAAGCGATCACCCCCAAGACGGCGGCGGTATTGATCAACTCACCGAATAACCCCACAGGCAAGGTGTACACCGAGGCTGAGATCCGGGGGCTGGCGGACCTTCTGGAAAAAAAGAGCAAGGACATCGGTCGCACGGTGGTCCTTATCTCCGACGAACCCTATCGTGGAATAATCTATGACGGAGCGACCGTTCCGAGCATTCTCAAGGCGTACGCCAACAGCATCGTAGTCACTTCCTTCTCCAAGGACCTTTCCCTCGCGGGCGAGCGGCTTGGATACATCGCCATGAATCCGAGAATCGACAATCCGTCATTGACCATGAACGGACTGGTACTGGCGAACAGGATTCTAGGATTTGTGAACGCTCCGGGGCTCATGCAAAGGGCGGTCAAGGACGTGATGCGGAATATCGTCGACGTGTCCGTATATCAACGGCGCAGGGACCGACTGTACGGGGCATTGATGGAATTCGGGTACGAGTGTGTCAAGCCGGAAGGGGCTTTCTATCTTTTCCCCAAATCTCCCATCGAAGACGACGTGCAGTTCGTCGCGTACCTTCAGAAGAAGCTCATTCTCGTTGTCCCGGGCACGGGTTTTGGCGGCCCGGGTCATTTTCGTATATCCTACTGCGTGTCGGACGATACCATCGAGGGATCGCTGAATGGATTCAAGGAAGCCATCGACGAAATCCGGCAGTAAGCCCGGCAGGTCGAAATCCGTGACGTATTGTTGCTCTCGTTTCCAAGCTTCGCCTGGGAACGAGTACCAAACAGTCACGACACACGAGGTCCTTACCTGTACTGGGATTCCATTTGGTGCACTTTTGCACCGAGTTCTAGGAGATAAGCTTTCTGGGATGTGAGGATTTCCTCGAGATCCGCAAGCCTTTTCGTCAAGATATCGACCTCTTTCCCTGAGCCGGCAACCGGTTTCTTGGTCCTCAACGCTTCGATTACCTTACGGTCGTTGGTGAGGGCGGCGGAAAGGCTCGTCACCTGCTTCTCCAATGGTTCCAGGCGGCCGGTGAGTTTCTCCACGGCAGAATCACGTACTCTGGGCAACGTCTTCTTAACGGCAGCGAAGAGCTTGCTGTTGCTGTCGAGAACCTCCTTCTTCATCTGTTTGACTTCTTTTGAAGCGTTGTCGAAACTTCGGGCAATTGTCTTTACCTTCCGGTTGTTAAGGACCGAAATTTTGGTAACGCGTTCGACCTCTTTCTTCAGTGCCGGAACCAGTTTTTCCGTTTCGGCAACAGACTGTCCCAAGGCCTTCAGCCGTTGGCGTACCTCTTCACGCTCTTTTTGAGCTTCTTGGGCCCAGTCGCGAAACTCCTCGAGTCGACTGTTAATCGGCTCGACTTGCGTCTTAAAGATCTGAGAGATTCGGTCCTGTTGATCTTCGATTCTTTGGATGTCCGCGCTGAAATCCTTTGGGGGGGCGAATCGGCCGACAAAATCGCCGAATTCCTTCTGTTGCTTGTCAATTTTCTTTTCGAGTTCGGCAATTTTCTGCTTGAGTTCAACCGTTCCATCGGTGCAGCCCCATAAGGCGGTACCCACCACAATGAATGCTATGATGACAAGGCTCGGCTGAGGCCTCATAAGGAATCCTCCTGGACCAGTTCTGGAAAGATATGATATCAAATCTTAATTGAAACGCAAGGATTAAGGAACAAGTGCAAGTTGTTTATCAGGTATAGAAGATCTCCTTCTAAGATATCTATGTGATACCAAGGAGATATGATCATAGACACCGCCGTCGTGAAAAGCTGCCTTTGACCGGCATTGACTCAGAAGTTGGCGCGCCCTATGCTGCGATGTAAGCGACGGCTTTCACCTTAGTGAGTCATGACGAATCAAGCGACGGGTATCTATAAAGCCCCCCCCCAAGTCGATCGAGGTGATGAACCATGAGTACTGCCATAGGGCTGGTCGTTGTAGCTGCGGTAGTCACCCAGATAGTGGTAGCCGTTTTGGGGTGGAGGCTCATCCGAATAACGGGGCGCCGGCCTGCTTGGGTAGTCATTTGCGTAGCCTTGCTGCTAATGGTGTTTCGGAGGATTGCCGTTCTGAACGGTGTTTTCACCGGGGCCTCCTTCGGTGCCTACGATCTGGCCGAGGAACTCATCGCATTCGGCACGAGCGCCCTTTTCTTGATCGGGGTTTTGGGCATCCAAAGTCTTTTTGAGAGTATTCGTCGGGCAAAGGACGATCTGGAGGCCGAGGTTACTGAGCGCAGGCGAGTGCAACAGGCAAATGAAAAGCTCATTGAGGATTTGCAGGAAGCGCTTGCACAGGTCAAAAAACTGAGCGGGATGCTTCCCATATGTGCGTCCTGTAAGAAGATACGTAACGACGAAGGATACTGGGAACAAATCGAGGCGTACATCCGCGACCATTCCGAGGTCGAATTCAGCCACGGATTATGTCCGGAATGTGCCAAGCGGCTATATCCCGGTTTCCGACTCAACGGACGAGATTGAAAAGACCGCAGCTCAACCATGGGGGATGCGATGCCTGGAGTCCGGGGACGGGAAGCCTAAGTGCTCCATTGCATAAATATGGTGACGTATGCATCAAGGCTCTCGCTTCCTTGGTAGCGCCGGCCTCCGTGCCGGTACTCTTTCCGGGCCCGGCAGGGACGCCGGGACCCTACCATGGACGTGCTGCCTGGGTCCCGGGCTGACCGGTGAGAGTCTTCAAGAATATGCGACCCTATTTGCGCCAACGAAGCCCAAGTAATCTCATTCATAATCATCGAGCCGAAGCTCCGGAGGCCAGACAGCGGGCAAGGGCTTCTATACTTCTTTGTTTGCCTCGGCAGACATGATAGTTTCCGGAAAGTTTTTCCGTCGGGAAAGGGCGACCGCTGCGAGCAGCGGTGAACCCGAGGTTCGTTGGAAGGAGGGCAGGTCATGGCCCTGGATCTTGTGTCATGTCTTGTCGGATTCGTCTTGTTGTATTTCAGTGCGGAATGGCTGGTGAAGGGATCCTCCAGCCTGGCCCGCAGTCTCGGAGTTTCACGTATCGTCATCGGATTGACGGTGGTGGCCTTTGGAACATCAATGCCGGAGTTGGTGGTCAGCGCGATTGCCTCTTTCAAGGGGAACAGCATGATCGCGGTGGGAAACGCGGTGGGGAGCAACATCTGCAACATGACCCTCATCTTGGGACTTGCGGCGGTATTTCAGCCGCTCATGTGTCACAGATCCGTGATTCGGCGCGACATCCCCATCATGATAGGCCTTTCCCTGGCGGCAATTGCACTCACACTTGACTCCAGGCTCGGTAGAATCGATGGAGCCATGCTGTTTACGGGAATAATAGCGTACACCTTGTTTAACTATCGTATTGCTCGCAGGGAAGCCAACGTGGTAATCGGCGGAGCGGACGGCAACTCCGAGCCGCAGGAGGAAGAAGCCGGGTTCATAGAGTCCCGGCGCAGGCAGATCGCGTTGATCGTATTGGGGCTCGCCGGCGTGATCGGCGGTTCCCACCTTGTCGTGGAGTCCGCAGTGGCCGTAATGAAGATCCTCGGCGTCGGCGAGAAGTTCATCGGACTGACCATTGTGGCGTTCGGGACATCCCTGCCCGAGTTGGCAACCTCCGTGGTTGCGGCATTACGCAAGGAGATGGACCTGAGTATCGGAAACGTGGTGGGGAGCAATGTATTCAACATTCTCGCGGTGCTGGGATTGGCCTCGCTGATCAAACCCATCGTCATCCCGGGTGGATTCATCGCGAGCGGCCTCATGATCGATTATCTCGGCATGTTGGCCGCCGGCATCCTTCCCTGGTTGTTCATGCAAAGGGATAACACCATAACACGGGCTCAGGGACTGTTCCTGGTGCTCTGCTATGGGGGATACGTGACTTACCTGGTGATGCAAGGGTAGCGTGGTCTTCTCTCCCGGACATATTGCCGCACCCGTTTGCCCCAAGGACTGATGAAGTGATTGAACGCCGACCGTCGGTGCGCTCACCCGGCCGGAAGGATCACCGGGACATGAGCCGTCCATCGCACATGAGCGCGTGCGCGATGGACGTAATCACCGTGTTCGAGCAATCGGACGGATTATCTTGCCCTCATTCGGCGTTCAATGAGTCGCCGGATGTTCGAGGATGCCAAGATTACCGAGGGAAGTAATATCACATCGCTCAGGTTGGCTATAAGTATCGCGGCGGAGCCGAGAATACCGAATGAGACAACCGGCCGAAACGGTGAGATCACCAGGACGGCGAATCCTGCAAACAGAATGGCCGAAGTGGACAACATCGCCTTTGCCGTCACTTCAAAGGCGTTGCGAACGCATTGTTCAGTCGTTTTCACCGATCCCCCCGCTCTGATATCCTTCTGCAATTGCGCCAGATAGTGAATGGTGTCGTCCACCGCCAAGCCAAGGGCTACGGTGGCTGCGAATACGGTCACCGTATCGAGTGAAATCCCCATCCAGCCCATGATGCCGAACACGGCCGCCACAGGCGGAATGTTCGGAATGAGGCTTATGAGCCCCAGTAATGGCGATCCAAGCTGAACCATCAACAACGTGGTGATAAGGAGGAATGCCAGAATCAGCGAAAGGAGTTGGGATTTCACCAGTCTCTCCCCGTGATCAGCGAAGACGGCAAGTTCGCCGGTGACAACGACGTTGCCCACAGCGCCCATCACCTCGCCGGCCCTCGACCGAATAGCGTTTATAGTCTCGGATATGGGAACTGTCGGCGAGTTTGCAATCCTGACCGAGATCCGAACTTTTCCGCGACTTTCGTCCAAATACCTCCCTATGATCTGTCTCCCCTCCTCACTGAATGACATGAGACCAAGAAGTTCCGGAATTACGCCCGGCTTGTTCAAGATTCCGGGGTTGGAGATCGTTTCTTCCTGAAGCACCCCGGCGAGGTGTGTGAGCAGGGGGAGTAACGAATCGGTTTCCACCACCTCGGGAACCTCTTTGAGCCTTTGCCCCAGTTCCGCAATTTTTCCCCAAGGTTCGTAGTGCCGGAAGGCGCCCTCCTTCGCTTCTACGAGGATTTCCACAGTGTGAACAGGGGCCAAATGTTGTTCAACGAAATGAAGGTCCTTCATTTCCGGTGTAGAATCGGACAGCATTCTGAGGAGTTGGGTGTCACTGACCACGCGGAACACACCGGCGAACAAGACCAGGGTGAGACCCAACCCAAAAACGACCACGATCCGGTAATGACGGAAGATCATCTGTTCGATTCGAGATAAGGCTACTGCAATCCAGTCATCGGCCATGCGTCTGTAGGAAGACTGAGGCAGAGGCTTGAAGAAGATGAGGAAGGCCGGGGTCAGAATGACGGCCAAACCGAACGAGAGCATGACGCCCAGCGACATGATCAAACCCAACTGGAAAACCATAGGGATGGAAGAAACCATTATGGTGGCGAAGCCGACCGCAGTTGTTGCGGAACACATCAAACAGGGCATGAATACGACTTGCAAAGCCTGTCGACATGCTTGAGTCTTATCTTGCTCGTGAGCGTACATCTCGTTGAAATGGGTTACAATTCTGATGACGGTTGCAGCGCTTACCACCAGCACCAACCCGAATGACAGGCCGGTGGTTGAATTCAACGGAATGCCCGACAGGGACATGAAAGCCAGAATCCATACCACGGAAATCCCCACGACGGTGAACGCAATAAAGGTCACCCGTAGGCTCTTGAATATGTAAGCCGACACGAGAGTCGATATGACCAGGCAGAGTATCCCGAAAACCAATGCGGTCTGTACATTGTACTTCTGTATGGCGACACGTATCACGTGCGGTCCGATAATAACGTATCGCGAGGTCGGGGGAGCGTCTTTGTCAAGGATAGTCCGAAAGGATTCGAGAAGTCTCTCGATCACGGGAATGTCAAAGCTGAATTGCTTGTCTACTTGAATGAGGATGCCCACGGTTTTCATGTCCGGGGAAAGGAGCAATTTCAGGACCGGAAGGGCTTCACGCATCCGATTCAGGTCATAATTCTCGATCACTGTCGGCCCGCCGGCCGTCTGTTTGACCAGCGGAAAGACGCCGAATCGGCCGTTTCTCCGCATAAATGACTTGAAATTGGTGATACTGATTACTTGGGTAACGTGGTCGACGCGGCCAAGTTCCGCGGTAATCAATTCCAGTCGCCTCAACACTTGAGGATCGTCTGCCTTTGCCTTGTTGGATATGGCTGCGAGCAAGTACTCTTCGTCGCCAAAAAGCTCTGCAAAGCGCAAGTATTCTCTGTATATTTCCGACCGCGTGTCCACGGCGGATTTTAGGGTGGGGTCCCCTTGGAGCCACGGAACGGAAGCTCCCAACACAACTGTTGCTGCAACGAGAACGCCGACCAGGATGCGGCGGCGATCTACCAGAAGGTCGATGAAATATTCCGTGCGAGAAGTCTTCTTGTCCGACATGTGCTGCTCCGCTGATGTTGAAAAACAGTCTTGACCTTGCCGGTCTCTTCCGTCGGTCCGGGAACTCTCCGGAACCTATCGTCGCTACGGGAAGCCTTGTCCGAAATGCAGAAGTTCGTTCCCCGACAAATTCCCCTCGGTCCTCCTGCAAAAAGGGGAGGGTGTGTGTGGGGGGCTCCATTGAAGGCTCCGGGAACTCGATTTCAAATATCGGACGTTTTCTTAGCCAACAGCCGACAATGTTCCGTACTCCGGAAACGCAGGCTCAATGCCGAACGCTTCAACGGATTTCCGAGCCGCTCCCTTTTCTACCGGAAGACAATCAAGTAGATACTGCACAGAACCAGGCTGAAAAACGTCATAGGTGCTCCGTACTTCAAGAATGATGTAAAGGTGATTTCGTGTCCTGCTCGTTCGGCAATACTCGCCGTGACAACGTTTGCCGATGCCCCCACTAGGGTTCCGTTTCCTCCAAAACAGGCACCCAAAGCGAGGGCCCACCACAGCACGCCGCTCTCGGCGCCCGGAACCGTGTGGTTCAGATAGGCAATTATGGGGAGCATGGTTGCCGTAAACGGGATATTGTCCACGATTGCGGAAAGGATTCCCGAGGCCCAGAGGATCACAAGAATCGCCAACATCAAATTCCCCGCACAGACTCTCTGAATCCAGACGGCGATGAGTTCCAGCAAGCCGGTTTCCTTAGCCGCTCCGACCACAATGAACAGCATGACAAAGAAGATGAGGGCGGTCCATTCCACCTCATGCTCGAGTATTTGCGTCACGTCGCTTCCGGTTAGAATCAGTACGGCCGCGGCACCTATGAGGGCGGCCACACTCACTTCCATGTCAAGAACCGCATGAAAGACGAATAATCCTATTACTACAAGGAGTACCGACCCCGAAATAGTGAGAAGCCTTCTGTCGGTTATACGGTACTTCTTTCTGAGTTGTTCAAGCGTTTCGTCGAGATCGTCGAGACCGTCCTCGGCCGGCTTGTACTGGTAGTACCACTTGCTGTAGACGAGATGGACTATGAGGGTCACGAGACAAACGGGGCCCAGGGCGATGAGAAAGTCATTGAAACTCAGTGCCGCATACGACCCGATCATAATATTTGGAGGATCGCCAATAAGTGTTGCGGTCCCGCCGAAATTCGAGGCGAGGATTTGAGGCATGAGCAAGGCTAAAGGAGAGATCCTCAGGACTACCGCCAACTCCATGGTTACCGGTGCCAACAGAAGCATTGTCGTCACGTTGTCGAGCAAAGCGCTCAGTAGAGCGGTAACAAAGACCAGGAGGCCCGCCAGAATAAGGATCCGGCCTCTTGCCAGATGGAAAGTCTTATAGGCAAGCCACTGAAAGATCCCGGAAGCCTTCAGTGCGGCAACGATGATCATCATACCCATGAGCAAGAAAATGACGTTCCAGTCTATAGCGCGGATTGCCTGACTCCAGGTGAGTATGGAGAATGAGTCCGAGAAGGTGCCGGCAGTATGCGTGATCCCGAGAATCAGAGCGGCTCCCACAAGGGCGCTGGTGGTCCGATGCACCAATTCCGTCGCGATGAGGACGTAGACCGTCAGAAGCACCCCCAGAGACAGCCAGAAGGCGGCTCCATATTCTCGATGAAGAGTTACCGTCGCAACCGTTACGTACTGGAGACCGTACGAGTGACCTGATTCCGGAGGTCTCGGTTGGGGTAAGACCCACGGTTTCGAAGATCGGAGGCCCGGTTTCGTAACTCTAAGCGCCCATTGACCCTTCTCTATGATATCGGTAGGAGCTTCTACTCGGACTGTGAACAAGCCGTTTCGCCCCGAAATATGCTTTGCCTGCGGCCGATCTTTGGTTTCCGAGGTCCTTCCACCCTCGTACGGCCGTCCATTGAGGTAGAGTTCCACCTCGGCGTCGGCCACCGGCGCTCCCGATTTTCCCACCACCTCTCCATGCACGCTCAGTTGCGCACCGTGCGTGGTTGTCACAGCCAAAGCATAGAAGATCGCAAACAGCACCGGAATGAGAAACCGTCTCTCCAACCAGTGTCGATCAAGGTGTATTCTTTTCACTTGTTGAGCCATGAGAAGTGTTTCCTCTTCACATTCCCGATGTTCCCATCGAGTAAGCGACGATCCGCCCAAACGGACCGGGGACATCCCAGTGCAGTCACGGCATGCCGGAACCGTGCCGTACGCCGGCGGTTACTTTGGAAAAAACCTCCGAGGATCATGAAATCATAAGATTTCCGGGATATGTACGGCACAGACCGCATACCCCCTGAGACGTATTATAGCAAGCCCGAGCCGACCTGAGCAGGAGTGTTTCACAGAGGCGGTTAGAACCGCAACCAAATGGCGATTGCAGGCACCGGCGTTACGTACGACCTTGGGTTTCGCAAGTACCATCGTACGACGCAGCGGATCCTGACGTTGCTACTCATTCCGAGGCGCCGGGCTCAACCAAGCACAAATTCAGGAGGCAATTTCCGAAGAAATCTTCGCAGTACTACAAGAAAGTGAGGATTAGTAGTACAGAGGGCTTGTCAGGCACTTGGCGCAAGAAAGCCGAACCACTCCTTTGATGGCGAAAACAAGCTCCGCACTTGCCGGTACTTGGCAGATTGCGGAAAACCTGCCGGAAATCTTTTCATTTGCCGGCGATATAGTCAAAATAACCCTCGACGGGGTCGCTCTAAAAGAAAGGTAAGAAACCGATGACCGATTCGCCGAAGACGCCTCGCAACATCCTGGATGAACCGGCCGATCTTCGCAAGCAAGTGGCCCGGTTTGAACGGGCGCATGGAGTGAAGGGCCCGGCCCGCAAAGAAGATGGTGAATCCCCGGAAAAGTATCGGCAGTTGTTCGATTTCGTGCCCGTCGCCATCTGGGAGGAAGACGTCCTGGAACTGAAGGGGGCTTTGGATCGACTTCGCAACCAGGGAGTGACGGATTTTCGAAAATACCTGCTCGAACATCCGGATTTTCTGCGCGCCGCGGCCAAAATGATTACCGTAACCAACGTAAATGATGAGGCGGTAAGCCTGTATCGTGCCGGGAGCAAGAACGATCTGTTGAATTCCGAGATCCGGGTCCTGCTGCCGGAATCTGAAGAGGCCTTCCAAGAAGAACTTCTCGCGATCGCAGAAGGGAAAGACAGATTCAGGACCGAGGCGGTGATCAACACTTTGGACGGAACCGCGCTCGATGTGCTTGTCGAAATGAGAATCCCTTCCGATGTGGAGCAGTTTCGTTACCTTTTGCTCATAATTGTGGACATCAGTGATCGCGTACGCGACCACCGTGCTCTCAAGGAGAGCGAGGAGCGTTTGCAGGCGGTGTTCCAGGCGGCCCAAGACTACATATATCTGAAGGACGCGGAACTCAGATTCACTCATGTGAATCCGGCAATGGAAAGACTGTTGGACCGTCCTGTAGGTAAGGTCCGGGGAAAACGCGCCGATGACATCTTTGGTCCCATGGCGGGGGCCCACATCAGAGAGGTTGACCTGCGCGTGCTTTCCGGCGAATGCGTCGAAGAAGAGCACACCAGGCCCGTCAAGGGAGTACCTGTCACCTTTCACGACATCCGAGTGCCGCTGCGTAACGCTGCAGGCATTATCGTCGGAGTGTGTGGAATCTCTCGGAATATTAGTGAGATCAAGAAGGCTCGCCTTACGCATGCCCCGGTCGGAATCGAATTCCCGTCCGACGCCATCCGGAAGGTGCAGGCTGAGGCACGTCGAGCCGCAGACACCGACACCATTATTGTGTTACTCGGGGAGAGCGGAAGCGGAAAGGATCATTTCGCTCGCTGGATTCACAACCATTCCAAAAGGGCTCACGGGCCTTTTTTTTCCGTGAACTGCGCCGCCATACCGGGAGAGTTGGCCGAATCGGAGCTGTTCGGTCACGAGGCGGGAGCTTTCACCGGAGCGCGAAACCGCCGGCGAGGGCTCTTGGAACTGGCGGAAGGCGGTACACTCTTGCTGAACGAAATAGGCGAGCTCACTCTGCCTTTGCAGTCAAAGCTCTTGAGTTTTCTCGATACCAGGTCATTCTTGCGAGTAGGCGGGGAGAAATCCGTATCGGTCAATGCCCGCATAATTGCAGCGACGCACCGGGATCTGGAACTCGAGACTTCCGGCGGTCGCTTCCTCAAGCCTCTTTGGTACAGATTGAACGTCTTTTCCATAGCAGTGCCGGCCCTTCGTGAACGAAGGGATGACATTCCCGTCCTTGTACGGGAACTGTTGCCGCAACTCTGCACGGACATGAACATCGATGCGGAGCCTCGGGTGAGCGATGAGACAATGATGCGACTCCAAGCCTACCGTTGGCCCGGTAACGTCAGGGAACTCCGAAATGTCCTGGAGAGGGCCCTTATGACCTCGGAAGGCCCCGACCTCAAAGTATCGCTCCCCCATGACGTTCCACGGTCCAACGATTTGCCGTTCGCGTTTTCCTCCACACAGGGCCGGAATCTTCACGAGGTCACCGATATGGTTACCCAACACTTGTGTACCGAAGCTCTGCGGCAGTGCAAGGGCAATCGTGTGGAGGCATCGCGTATGCTCGGCATTTCTCGCACCGCTCTTTATCGGCTCATGAAACGCTTTCACCTGTTGCGCGAATATGAAACAGATAAAAAGAGGAATGAGCGATCCTGAAACGTGAACCATGAGACTCAGAGCACTTCCGGCGCCGTGGCCTTGCGGTTGTAACGATATCGTGCAATTCCTCTACGGAGTGGCCGAAACGTCCTCCGAATTAGCGTTTCTTGCATCTCTTAATTAGTTGATATCACAAGCAATTAAATTCCAGGTCTCGCCGCGCTGTTGGCACGAAACATGCCTGGGAATAACGCAGGAACGGGTACGGCTTCCGTCCGGCGAAAGAGTCGGGAGCGATGACCCGTAGAAACGTGCAGACAATAGGAGCGGGCCATGCAATTGGCATCGGAAGAAACGGTTCGAGATCGTGTAGTACCTCCGCGAGTTGCTCCGCCTAAGACCAAGGATCGGGTCCGTACGGGGGAAGCGCCACTTAACGCACTTGGAGAATACTGGCCTGAATGGCTGTTTATGGGGTTGACCGTTGTAGCCGGAATACTCATTGCGATAATGCTTCTGAGGACTTAGCGAGTTTCTCCAAATCGATCCGACAGGAGCCGAGCCGTTGGTGTGCCGTGATTTCTCGCTGATTCCGGCGCAGGATGTTACAATGCATCGCGTATGCGAACGGGCAGGAATCTGAGAGGGAAAGGCCCACCGATGACGCGTTTCGGGCAATCGATCTCTTTTCGGCAGAAGAATATTGCATGGGCATTGCGATCCCCGCAGAAGACCATTGTGGGCGGTTTTGGGCTTACCATCCTGGCAGGGACCGTGTTGCTTATGCTGCCTTTCTCGCATCAAACAGAGCGAATAGGTCTAATCGAGGCACTCTTCACGTCCGCGTCGGCCGTTTGTGTGACCGGCTTGACGGTAGTTGACACGGGATCGGATTTCTCGCCGTTTGGTCAATGTGTCATTCTACTGCTCATCCAGGTTGGCGGGCTGGGCATCATGAGCCTTGCGGCCGTGGCATTTCGCCTGGTCGGCGTACGGATGTCGATGCAATCCCAGGCATTGTTGAGTGACTCGCTTTTTCAGACCAATGTTGCAACTGAACTCCGCAGCACATTCAAGACCATACTCCTGATGACGATGGCAATGGAATCAGCGGGAGCTTTGCTGCTCTTCATTTTCATCCCAAAGGACTCCCCGACGGGCGCGTCTCTCTTCTCATCTGTTTTTCATTCGGTCTCAGCCTTTTGCAATGCCGGCTTTTCTACGAGGAGCGACAATCTCGCGGGATTGAAGGACTGTTTTCCCTTCCTGATCATCATAATGGTGTTGATCGTGATGGGCGGTCTTGGGTACGCCGTGCTCCTTGAGGTCTGGTCTCGGGCACTGAACTGGTTGAAATTGGGACACGATAAAGGTAAACGCCGGCTGTCCACACACGCAAGACTGGTTCTTGGGGTCTCTTCGATCCTCATAGTGGGAGGAACGGGGGCCTTATTCATGTTCGGAGCTTTGGGCCGTGAGACAAGTGTAGGAGAACGACTTCTGACCGCTTTCTTCCACTCGATCTCATCCAGGACGGCGGGATTCAACACGGCCGATTTGAGCCGTTTCCCTCCGGCATCTCTGGCCGTTCTCATAATGCTCATGTTTGTTGGCGGATCCCCCGCCTCGTGTGCCGGCGGGGTTAAGACCACTACCATGGCCATATGGCTTGCCCGATTGCGTGCGAGCCTATACGGCAAGACCGAAGCCAATCTCCTGGGGCGCAGCCTTTCCGTTGCACAAGTGAGCCGAGCGGATCTTGTCATGGGGTTGGCGGTCTTCTGGAATCTGATAGGGGTTTTCGTCTTGCTGAATACTGAGTCGGGGCCGGCCAATACCCCGCTGAATCTCATATTTGAACAGTTCTCCGCTTTCGGTACCGTCGGTCTGTCCACCGGGTTGACGCCCGAACTATCTACCACGAGCAAGCTTTGGCTGTGTGCGACGATGTTCGTGGGGAGAGTCGGACCCCTGACGGTAGTGCTCTGGATGTTCCCACCGGATACGTTACCGGTGAGGTATCCTCAGACCTCGGTGATGATAGGATGAAGAACCACACCAAGCAGATTTGTGTCATAGGGCTGGGACAGTTCGGAAGTGAACTGGCCCTGTCGGCTGCGAAGACTTGTGAAGTCCTTGCGCTCGACAAAGATCAAGACAGGGTAAATGCCATCGCTGATGAAATCGACCGGGCTCTTATTGCCGATGCAAAGGATCTCGCCGTTATTCGTTCGCTCATATCGCCGGACATCGACGCCGTGGTGGTAAGCCTCGGTGAAAGCGTGGAGGCCGGCATTCTGTGTACGCTCCACCTGCATAAATTGGGGGTAAAACGGATTTATGCCAAGGCGATCAGTGAAGAACATGCAGAGGTTCTCACCGCAGTCGGGGCTACGGACATCATCTTCCCGGAGCGAGAAACGGCGAGAAGACTAGCCGCCGGGATAGTGAACCCGAACTTTGTGGACTTCATACCGTTGGCCGACGGCTATGACGTCATGGAGATCGTTGCGCCCGAGTCATTCAACGGGAAATCACTCGAGGTTCTGGACGTCCGAAAACGCTATGGCGTCCTCATAGTGGCCATCGTCAGGCGGCAGCCGAAGTCTTTCGTTTTGGTTCCTGAGCCGAACTTCGTGATCAATCCTGGAGACAAGCTGGTGGTGGTCGGAAGAGGGGTTGATGTCCGGTCAATCTCCGAGGGATAGATTTCATCTGAGAAGTGCAGTCCCGAGCGGTCACTGAGCTACAGCATGAGGAGAAACAACAGGAGAGCCAAGACAAGTACGGGAAGCGGGGGCGCTTCCGAGGCCGGTGCGGATCCTGCGACACGGACTGCGTGAGCCGACTTCAGTGCCAAACCGTAGGTCGTGTGCCAAAGACGTGATGTGAGTGTTTGTGCTTGTCGGCGCGGGCCGGTCTCCAACCTGAAGGTTGATTCTTCCGGCACAGGGGTAACAACGATTCCCGGATCATGGACTTCCACGATCTCAGCCCACGGTATGTTTTCCTCACGAACCGGCCCCTTGTACGTGCCGCTATGATCTCGTTCCGTCGGCGGACTCATCTGAAGGGGAGCCGGTCGTTTCATGAATTTGGTATAGTCCGGCTTATTCTTGCTCATGCTGCGGTTTACCCTCTTGACTTTGGCGGAGAATCATCTCCAGGATTTCAGCGGTCAGACTCTCCATATCTCTACTGCCTTTGGCTGACGGTGATGCGACGAATATGGGCTGCCTCAAGGCGTTGGCCTTGTCGAAATTGACGTCCTGCCGCACCACGGTTCGGGTGATGTACGGAGCATAGTTGTGCTGCAAGCCGTCCAGTATCTGCCTGCTCACCGAGTAACTGGTATTATAGTGGTTGGCCGTTATGGCAACCATTGGAATGCTGTAGCGGTAGGTCATGCTGATGTCGTGAATTGAATCGAAAAGGTACTCCAGGCCGTAAAACGAGTTCCCATCAAGTTTTACCGGCGCCAGCAGGAAATCCGCCGCCAGCAGGATGTTCAGGCTGGTCAGATCATACGACGGCGGGGAATCAATGACAATGAGGTCATAGATTCCCTGACTGCGGATCTCGTCAATGCATCGTCTGAGCCGATACTCACGTTCGGGTTGCTGGAAGAGCAGCAAGTTCAGGGAACACATGGAGAGATTACCGGGAATCAGATCCAGGTTCGGGGTTATCTCGCACCGTACCTCAGAGCCGGAAGCAGTGTGGCGGGTCAGGTCCGGTATAAGCATCTGAAGCAGCGTTCTCTGGAAACTGCTGGGCTCCCGACCGAGAGACGTGGTCATATGCCCCTGGGGATCGGCATCAATGGCGAGTGTCCGAAATCCTATCTCCGCAGTTCTCCAGGCCAGATTGGAGGAGAGCGTACTTTTCCCCACTCCCCCCTTCATGTTGAAGACGGCGACAACAACCGGCGGACTGTTCAATTTGGGACGCACGCCGACGGCGGCCCGAATTATGTCAATGTCTTCATGGGTGTAGTAGCGATTTTCTTTTTCGTCACGCCTGGAAGGCGGTATGCTCCCATCCCGCTCGTAACTCAAAAGCAGCTCCTTGGAAAGTCCCAACATCCGTGCTACCTCAAGAGGCTTGTACGAGCTATTTTGCATGGGTAAGCGGTATCCTTTCCGGACGTTCCGTCGGCACTCCTTTCATGCCCGGCGTCAAGGCGCTGTATGAGGAAAAAGAGCAATCAAGGGGATCGTCACAACTGCTCTTCCGTTGTCTCGGAAAGCCCCCGTGACGCATCCGAATCTCACCTATTTAACAATGGGCTTGTATTCGACATGACGGATCATGTCAAGATGTTTGAACGGAAATCTTTCTCTGTACCCGTAAGGAAGACGGATCGGTGCGGCGTCCCATCCTAATACTGGTTGCCTCAACTCGCGCTGCGTGGTACCTTAACCGGAGGGATCGGTCAAACGTCCACGTTTGATTGGGGATCCCGTGAGAAACGCCGATGATCCGTATTCTCGGAATGCACGATTTCGTGATACTCTGATTAACCGGCCCGGCCATTGCCATGTTGTGCAAGCATTTGCACAAGACACGCGGAGGTGACCATGGATCAGAAGAAACCCGACGCGAAAGAAGCCCTATCCGAACTCATGGAGAACCTGGGAACGATAGGAGGCTTCATGCTGCGCGAGTCGCGCGCATTCCTCAACAAGAGCTGGGGGGCATCCAGAGAGGAATTCATGGAAGCAGTGGATCATACGGCAGGAATAATGAAACAGTCGGGAAAGACGGCGGTGGACGACATCGAACGAGCCGCAGAGAAGATCAAGAAGTCCTGGTCGCTCTTGGACCACGACGAGGATCTTGAGTGGGACACCTTTCGCAAAGAGCTCACGGCACGGTTGAACGCCATGGGGGACATATCCAAGGAGACGTTCGAGCTCTGCGTGAATCAAGCGAGAGACGCCCTCGACAAACAGTGGAACGCCCTGGGCCCGCTCAGGGAAGGGTCGATCAATGCCGTTCAGGAACAAACCGAGCAGATGGCCAAGGCCTTCAAGAGCCAGTGGTCGGTTTTTTTGGATGCCATGGAACAAACGGGAAAAAGGATCGACCGAGCCGTCGACGCGGCTTGGAACGAACTGAAGAAGAAAGATTAGTTCCCGATGTTGTCGTAATGATCGAGGGATCGCCGGAGCCCTTCCTTCCATTCACCATGCACGTGGGCGGATTTCTTAGAAGGACCTCCGATAAGCCGCCCCCGGTCTTCGCCGGGAAGACGGCGGGCATACCCCGCCCTACGATCCTGATTTGTAGGGGCATCCCCCCGTGGGTGCCCAGGGCAGGTACAGGGGCCTGCCCCTACGGTTAGGGCACTCCGGGCTTCGCCCCGGAGCGCCTTACAGTGCCGAGGACATTCATAATTCGTTGCGGCTTGTTGCCGACCCCAAGCCATGGATGTTGATATGAATCGCGATCTCCTCAACAAGTCTCTTGGGAGGTGATGGAATTCTATACTGGTGGTTGGATTGACCGGAGGCATTGCATCGGGTAAGAGTACCGTAAGCAGTCTTTTTCAACATCTGAGTGTGCCGGTAATCTGTCGGGTTCACTGCAGCAAACCCGAGAGCAGGTTGAATCGTTGTTGAGAGAATTAAGGATTGTGGCCGGCCGTAAGACCGATAATCCCGGGATTTGACACGCCCGGATTTCAGGCGCGAGAACGATGACGATTGAGATCATCACAGGTATTATAGGTGTTGGTATTTGGGTATGCATATTCCTGATCTGGTATGTCAGGAACTACCCGGAAAAGGTCAAAGGGATCTTTCCGAAGCACGCGTTTAAGATGAAACGGTCTCGGCGGGACGGTTCCAAGGTTGTCCGATTGAAACCCAAATTCCAACGGAGCAAGGACTTCAAGTCGCTGGTGGAGACTGTCGAGAAGACCTGTGCCAAGGACACGTTCACGGCATCGGACGCAGCCTCGATGGTTGAAGCGGTTAAGCAACTCGTGGAAATAGAATCGGCAAGCGGTCAAATTTGGGAGGCTTACGCCTTGGACTCACTCGAAACGGCGGAGATCATTTGTGACGACTGCCGGATTCCGGTAGACAAGATCGTCAAGAAGACCGGAGTCAGAATCCAGTGCGAAAAGTGCGGCAAGTGGTTGGCTCTGAAGAATTCCAAAGTCACGGTGATCGATCCGCACCGGCCCGACCTGGAAGACTGGGAGAAATACCATTAGGATTCGTCTCGAAACAGACCGATCATCGATTGAACATTCATGGCTTGGGTGCCGGCAGCAAGCCGCAGCGAATCATGAAAGTCATCGGTGGTGACGGGCACTCCGGGGCTTCGCCTCGGAGACAGGATATGAAGAGCGCACAATGCGCAATGATTGGGTAGCCGGGAGCAACAGAACCTGACCGCATGGTTGATCCGCGGTGCACCGGCATGGGGGTAAAGCATGAGAGTGTTTATCGTTGTTTTGGTAGTCGTCCTCGGAGTGATATTCGTCGGAGGAGCGTTTTCGATTGGAGGTGACTCCATTTTCGGGCACATTGATTCAGTTCTGGGAATCTCCGCGCTTTCGAGTCTGCATAATTCGGTCTTCTTCTTTCTCTACCGAGGCTCTGATCGGCTTGAGGACGGCTTGTCAAAGACGGGGGAAGACTTGCGCGAATTCGAGGAACGTCCCATTGGGATAGACAATAAGAGAAAATACAAGCAACTGAATGACGCGGCGAAGTAGTAGCCGCGGCCCTGCAAATGTGACCGGCGGGGCGGAGGGGATCGGTTCACGGAAACTTCGTGCTCGTTGGCGCAAATACGGTCTCACAACCTGAGCCGTCTTCCCGGCGTAGGCCGGGAACCAGTCTTCTTTTCCCGGGCCCGGCGGCGATGCCGGGACCCTACCGGCAACGTGCTTCCTGAGGGCTGGGCCGACAGGCAAACGTCCTCAAGAATACGTGACCGAATTTACGCAACGGGATACTCGGTACTCCGTTTCACGAATACGGTCGTACTTTTCCGGCAAGACGTCCCTGTCGCTCCCGGGCGGGAGCGGGTTTCATTAACGCACGCGGAGGATTGGCCCGGGCAAGAAAGACCTCCTCATTTCGGACACAACGTGTGGCAATAGCCAAGAACGGAGATTAGGGCATGGAAAAACGGACGTGGGACACGGTTGAGGAAAAGAGAATCAACGAGAACATTTCTCGCAAGATGATCTGGGGAGAGAACATCATGGTGACGAAATGGGAACTGAAGCCCAACATTGTTTTTCCCGTTCACGACCATGTCTCCGAGCAAGTTACGATGGTCCGGGAGGGGACGGTAACGCTGAAGTTTCCCGATGCCGAGGATGTCACGTTGGGCCCCGGGGACATGCTCGTGATTCCCCCTTCGGTTCCCCACGGTGTGGAAGTCGGTCCGGAAGGAGCTACGGCAATTGACCTCTTCTCTCCGATTCGCGAGGATTTCATTTCTGAATCCGAAACCTACTTGGACCGAACCGGATCGAGCGGGGACGCAACGCAAGAAGACGAGGATAAGTATAAGAAATTCCAATCCTTCCTTACTACCGCAGGTATAAAGATTCCATTGGAACAGATCCTCGAAGTCCCTTTGGAAATCCTTGCACGCTACGTGTACGATCGTGAATGTATTACCCTGGGGCAAATACGGGAGATTCTGGGGATTGACAAGAAGCAAGCCAAGGCACTTCTCCGAGAATGGAAGCATGGGGATGACCATAGTGAATCGAGCCTGAAGAAAGCAATGCAGAGGCGGGTTATCCTTCCCTGGGAGGTTTCCGCGGAGTCCAAGGACAAGTGACCCGCACTGGAGGGCCTTTGCAAGGGGCATTTGTAGCGGATTCGTATCCGATGTCATAAACACGGTCACAGATTGGTTCTCGTGACCCGGACTCCGGCTAGGGAACGAAACGGAAGTCGGCCCTGCGTGTCCTGCGTTCCGCGGGATGGAATGTACCTCAATACAGTTTTCCGTAGCTTGGGCCTCCGTGCCCGGATGTCTTTCGTTCCAACTCTCTGAAATGAGAGCAAGGAGAAATTGTGAGTTCTTTGACATGACGGCATTTATATGAATTCACTGGAAAAATAGAGAGCAGAGTGCTGAGGATGGAACAGAAGAAGATCGACAAGATTAAGGCCGCGGTGAAAGGCAACTTCGATGAGAGCCCGGACCTTTATCAGAAATTCGAAGACGAACACGGCTTCTTTGGGAAATTGAACGAGCGGCTTCTACGTCTCATGAATCTACCGCCCGGAGCAGACATCCTCGACGTAGGTTGTGGAACGGGAGCGAGTTGCCTGCAGATCCTCGACGCCGTTCCCGTGTGTCGCGTCCAAGGGCTGGACATCTCACCCGCCATGTTGGAGCAGGCTCGGTCTACCATCGGAGAATCCGAGAGACTCATCCTCGTGGAGGGTGACGCGTCCCGGCTGGCAGATTACTTTGAAGATCGGTTCGACGCCGTGGTGTACAGTGCATCGGTGTTTCTCGTGCCCGACTTTCGGGAGAGCCTTAATCAAGCGCGATCTCTTCTGAAAGCCAACGGTGCCGTTGGGCTCACCTTCATGGATGGAGTGTTCGATGCGGACGGCCGTAACCTCATTGCGGAGGCGGATCGGACGGCGGGGGAGGGCGTAAGCCTCAGAAAACCCGTCAGGCTCGATGATCTGCAGTCGTTCTTCTCGGAGATGTTTCCTGACCACCTTTTTGAGACGGTGGAGATCAAACTCTCCCTAAACGTTCTCCGGACCTTCTTTTCCATACCGGCGATGTCGGCGGGGCTCTTTCCCGGGGTTGAGTATCCCGAGAGGGTGCGCAAAGTCGCACGCGTCTTCGATCACATACCTGGGAGGCAGCCGTTTTTCAGGTGGATACTCATGGTCGGTCGAAAATTATTTCTTTGACCGATTCGGGCAGATTGGTAGGAGCCGACTTCAACAATGCCAGAACCTCCAAGAGATTCGACTTCCCGGAGGCGTTCGGTCCGATGAGCACATTCAGTTTATTCAGTGCCGGATCGATGCCCACAGGCCCAAAGGACAGCAGACCCGACACTCTCAGATGCTTAATCAGCATGATCCGGCTCCTTGGTTGCAAGATCCCCGCCAAGTACGTATCAATTGGCCCCGTCGCGGTTGCCGCGATGATGGCTGGTTGGCGCCCATTACAGCTGTTGTAGGTCTTGCATTAGCTTCCTTGAGAACTCACGATTGAAGATCTTCCACGTTTCATTGCAGTTGAACTTCTTTATCATAAACTCGTATTATAACGATCACCATTATAGCGCAAAGAATTTCTTCCGTGGGTGCAGAAACGGGCATCATTCTCGTGCGCACGATCTGACAAAAATGCGTGCATGATGAGGGAACGGGGCCCAGGCAGAGTAAGGCGTTTGTCTTTACCACAGCAGTACTTCAAGGCGATTCAAAGAGTCCTTCCGCTCCTGTTTCGATCGGAACATTCTTGTCGGTTCGAGTCTAGAAACCATCGGGTGGTGGGGTGTAAGAAAAAGTGTACATTATTCTCTCGTCCAAGCATGCTTGATCTATTGCTTCGTTGTAACCGTTCAGCGGGAAGCTCATACGAGTACCGGAGCCGGGAGTCCGTTTCGGTGAGCTTCTACCGATTGGATCAAGAATTGGAAGGGGTTTCTCTTCTGGAGAATGCAGGTTCTTTCGGCAGTCAAGAGTCGAGCGGTCAGGAGTTCTCCTTCGTCGGACTGGTTTCCGAAGCAGATCTTTCGCCACTGTACAGCAGGGCGAACTGCTCGCTCTGCGGAGTTGTTGGTTGGTTCTACTCCTTCGTACTCGATGAACGTGAACAGGCCGTCCCAGTGGTTCAATAGGCTTTTGGCGGCTTTCCTGACATCATAATCGGAGCTCTGCACGTACTGCTGGAGGCACTTGTTCATTCGAGCTCTGACGGGGACCGATTTCAAGACGAGGGTCTTCCTGTCCAAATCTCCTCGCTTGAACGCATGCCAGAGCGCGAACATTCGGCCTGTCTCGGAAAGCATCCACGTAGAAAATTTCACCGCATCAGGGCTTCTGCAGGCATGCTTGATTCCCTTGATGGGTCTGATGATATGCGCCCAGCAGAATTGCCGGACGCCGTTGTGAAACGCCTTATAGGCCGAGTACATGTCCGAGCACAGAATTCCCTTGTACTCCTTGCCCAGGATCTCTTTGAGGACCTTTGCCCCCCGAGATGCGGCTACATGGTAGTACGCTATGAGAGGCGTGACGACGACCCAGAGCCAGCGCCTTTCCGCTTGCTTTTTCCATCCGGTCTCGTCGATGTTGAGGACCGGCTGTTTCGGCAGCGACTGATTTGCCTTTTCATGGACGGGTGCGAGGGATTCGGAGACCTCCTGATGGAGCTTGCAGACTGATCCGAGACAGATGTCGATCCCGAAAATTGTCTTAGCGATTTCCTGACAGCCTCGGCGAGTTACTCGGTGCAGACCCGTTAGATGGGCAAGGAATGCAGTGAGCCTGGGTCCGAAACCTGACCGAGCCGCTTGTGGAATTTTGGCCCAAGTTTCTGCTCCACACGAGCATCGGATGCAATGGAGCTGGTATTCGGTGGTCTCCGGCTTGGGCTCGGGAATATCCACGACCTGGTGGCGCCAGTATTTTCCGGCTGTCTGGTCCGGTGGCGGTGTCAGGACTTCACCGCACTGTTCGCACGATTCAGGAAACACAGGGATCACTTCTTTGGCTTGTTCGGTGGGTATCAAATCCCTGTTTTTCCCTTTGTGGCCGGGTTGGCCACCTGGCTTGCGCTTCCTGCACTTCATCGGACGTCGAGCCCTGGGCTTGGCAGCAGGTCCATCGGATGAGGGAGGTTTCGAGGAATTGGAGGAGTCTGTCGTGAGTGAAGCTACCTTGCGTTGAAGCTCTGCAACCTGCAAACGAAGTTCGTCGATCGTCTCGCTCATCCGCAAAAGGATTTCGACGATAGTTTCAGGATCACCGTGAGCAATGGCAATGGCTTCTTCCCTCGTCATGGGGAAGTGTCAAAAACCATTTCAAATATCTTGTCAATAGGGTACGAAAAACGTGCGCGATATCGCGCGACTACAAATGCTCGGAAAAATCCAAAACTGCGGATTCGAGCCAAACCGGGGGGATCGCGGTGAACGCTTACGCTTCGTTTTGATGTCCCCGTCAAATCAGTTATTTCGAGCCGCCCTGGCCTCTCCATGTATGGGTATGAACCAAGGCGGTAGGAGAAGTCTCACGGGATTCGTCCGCATAGACTCGCGGTAGTCGCCGAGGAGATCTGCACTACTAATGTCCGTTTTCTTGTCGCACCGCGAAGATTTCTTGGGAAATTGCCTCCTGGATTTCGCTTCAGTTGCGTACGGCGCCGGGGAACTGGGAGCAACGTCTGGATGCCAAGCGTAGTACGATGGTACTTGCGAAACCCAAGCTCGTGCGTGGCGCGGATGCCTGCAATCGCCATTTGGTTGCGGTTCTAACCGCTCTGTGCAGACGTATCATCCAAAACGCAAGCCCGTTCTGTCTATTGCGACGATCTTTCTATCTAGTCACCTCAAGATTGACTCGGGCATCACACGGAACAGTGTAAGTCGACGGGACTTGTGGCATGATACTATATCCCTAAGCCTGTCGACATGATTGGCGCGGTGGGTGGCGCGGCCTCGAAATCACTTGGGTGGGGCTTTATGCAAGTTTCGAAGAGTAAGAAGGACACGAGGAACCCGTGAAATGAAGACGCCTCGACCAAATGGTCGCGACGGATCCGGCGGTTCGTCAGCTGGAGCAGCTGCCGGAGGAGGCTTTCGGTACCAGGCACAAGTGACCGCGTGGTGGGCTGCCCGCATCCTTCTCCAAACCCCGGAAGTAGTGCAGCGCTTTGATCTTCCTGCAACGGCGATCGCCGTCCGATTATCTTGCGAGACGGGCGATAGTGTCGACGACATCAGGATCGACCTTTCAGACGGTTCTTCAGTCTTCGGGCAGTGCAAGAGAAGTTTGCAGAGATCAAAGGGCCCTGAGACCATATTTGGAAAAGTGTTCTTGCAGTTCATTGAAGAAACCGCAAAGTGCTTGGCCAGTCCGCGGGAGCAACGAAACGTGCTGTTTTACGAAAGACACAGTGGCCCTCTTGATCGGTTGCGGAGGATACTCGACCGTTACAGAGGCTTGTCCGAAGGAAGCACTCTCGATGAAGCAGTCAAAACCAAAGAGGATTTGACTATCGTCGCCGAACTAAACGCACTACTGAATTCCCTGTTAGCGTTGCCCGACCTGCGCGAAATGGACAGACACCGGGAAACTGTCTTACGTCGAATCCACGTAATGCAACTCGCTGTTTCGCCGGGGGAGGTACACTATCTGGGTCTAGTCGATTCGCTCCGCAGTGCCTTGCTCGCTCGACCGGAGCAGATACACCTGGTAGTGAGATCGTTGCACGAACTCGGAGACGAATTAATCGAGACTCATGGCTCTACCGACAGAGTTGCCCTGCGGAAGCGTTTGCAAGGGTTGGGGGTTGAACTCCAGGACAGCATCGACTTCCGAGCTGATTTTGGCAGACTCGATGTATGGAGTCAGGATGCGGTAGCCGCAGAACAAGCGCAAGGAAGAGACAAGTTGAGCGTCGCAGGCCGGCAGCTCACCATCAGGAGGCCCATCGTACCGGCAATGCAGCAGGCGGCCATGTCGGATTCGTTCCTGGTTGTGGGAGAGGCGGGGACTGGAAAAACCGGTTGCCTGTTGGCCCTTGCGAAGCAGCTCAAGTCGGCCGGGTGCCGAGTGTGGTATTGTGCTACCAATCCATTCTTCAAGTCCTTGCAGCAAATTCGAGAAGATGCCTCACTTGAACATAGATGGGATGAACTACTCCAAGACTCATCCTCCGGAATTGAGTCGACTCTGCTCATTGACGGACTCGATGGTTTGCGTGACAGCCAGGCTTCAAAAGCGTATCGAGAGCTCATTGCTCTTGCCCTCAAACACGGCCTCAAAGTGATAGCATCTATCCGTACATTCGATCTGCACTATTCCTTCGAGCTGCGAAAGCTTTTCAGAGCAACCAGCGGTCCTCTGTGCGATGCCTTCACTGAAACCGCTCTCAAAGACGTAAAGCACTTCGCAGTGCGCGATCTGGATGAGGACGAACTTGCTCAGGTGACGACCACTCTGCCGGAGGTGAGCCACTACCTGGATTCCTCAGATCTTCTCAAGGAAGTATGCAGCAACCTTTTTTTTCTGAGTCTTCTCTGTGAATTATCAGAGAGTGACTCTCCGATGGTGCCACTAGCAGAGATCAGATCACGTGCGGAACTTTTTGATAGATGGTGGGAACACATAGTTCTCTCAGATGCACGGCGAGAGGAATGCATCGGAACCCTTCGGTCCATAGTGGAAACGATGATCGATCAACGGATCCTTTCTGTCTCCTTCAACCAGTGGGCGACCGAGGTCAAGAATCATCTGTTCAGTTCGGGAGTTCTAGTCGAGCCCCATCGTGCAACAAATCGGTTGAGAAGATCTGACCAGGTAGCATTTAGGCACCACTACCTCTTCGATCATGCAGCAATGAAACTCTTTGTGGAGAGCCGGCAGGGTTACTTGGAACGCGAGTTGGTCGGGTCCATCAATTGGGCCTTGTTCCTTCGCCCCAGCCTCACATTATTCTTTCGATATGCTTGGACAGAAGGTAGAGAGGATTTCTGGGAATTGATTTCTCGTTTGGAAACAGATTCGGTCATGTTTTTCCACAAGGTTCCCGCTTGTCTTGCCGTCGCAACCGAAGCGGTAAGCATTGATGACCTGCGGCCTATGCTGGAGGCAACGCGTTGGTCGAATCATCCTGCGCTTGTCCAAAGAATAGTAACTACCGCTCGCTATCATTCTCTTGGCGATCAGTTCATGCGTGCAAGAGGAGACTGCTGGCTGGAATTGGCCACAGAGTTGATCGGTATCGGTGAGGCTAGTCTCGTACATGCCGGCCGTATGATTCTGGCCTATGCAGCCGAGTCATGCGCTACGTTGTCTGAGTCCGCACGAAAGCTGCTCAATCGAGGGAGCCGGGACCTGTTCTACTATTGCCAGAGAACTCCAGGCTGGGAGCACGACACGGCTCAGCCAATCGGTTGGATCTGCCTCACTATTGCGGCCTGTCCACACGCATCTAAGGAATTAATCAACGCAATATTGTCGCAAGAGCAACTCCAATCGGTGGGGTACATTCAGGCCCCAGCCCTGGCAAGTCATATCAAAGTCATTTGGCATTTCGATTCCTCTCTCGCTGTCGATGCGTACCAAGCGATTTTCTCCTTCCAGGAAGAGGACAACTCCGAGGTTCTCTGGGGCAGTAGCGCAATCATGAGGATCTCCAGCACTCGACGCGATGACTATCAGATAGGTCGCTACCGACTCCGGGAAGAGTTCCCCAACTTCCTTCATGCCCATCCTGCACGCGCATCTAGAGCGATCTGCCGAATCATGAAGTCGCTCGGGGAGAGGCTTCCTCGGACGGCAAGCGCTCGCTTCACAGAGACTTTCACGTGGTTGGGAAAGCAATGCCGTATCGACAACGATACGGAAGGTGTCTGGTTCGAGCAACCGATGCCTGAAGACGACGAAAGGAAAATGCTGTCCAGTTGGGAGGATTTTGTTGGAAAGCTCCCGCACGGGCCCGCGGCAGATGAGCTATGGGATTCAGTCGCTATGGTCCTTTGTGCGGAAAACGAATCTGCATGCGTCTGGCGCTCGCTCTTAAAGGCTGCTTGCGAATCACCGGAGTTCTTTGCAGTGAGACTAGCCCCCCTGTTGCTCTCTACCCGTATCATATTTGGCCCAGGGACGAGAACCTTCGCCGTGAATTGTATCAGGCGTTTTGCACCACACCTCGATTCTCACCATTTGAACGGTATCCAGACAGTGGTGCTGAGAACCACGGAATATAGCTGCCCGGGAAGCGACACCCCGTTGAACGAAGAGTGGCTCCAAGAACACAAGGTTCGCGCGCTCTGTGCAATCTCGCGAGAATCCCGGACTGTAGAGGTCCAGGAGTTCTTGGCCGCGTGCGACCAGGAATTGGTAAGGCTCTCTGAAGATAGAGAGAGGGATTCCGATAGAATTTACGAGGGCGTCTCTGCAGAAGTCAGAAGAAGGATGTCGACAGATCCGTCGGAGGGGGCTGGGATAGCTGTTCCAGAGGGCGCATTCCTTGAGGATCTGAATCCTGGTGAGATCACAAAGGGGAACGTGGACGAGATCGTGGGTCGAATCCTGGAAATCTATCGTTCCGAGGAATCAGCCAATGACGAGATAAGGCACCAGGGGGTACCACTCCGGCATTGGTGCTTGCGCGCTCTGGCTTCGGTTTCAAACAGCGGTGTGTCGGACGAAGCGCTCCCCTTGCAGGACCTGTTCACGATGTTCCAAAGCTGGCTGGTTGCTCCTTGTGAAAAGCCGTCCGACCTTGAGCTTGAGGCTTTCGACGACTCGCCTACGTGGGGAGAGCCAGATCTATTGGTGGCATCGACAAGAGGTTTCTTAGGCCTTGTAACGAGGAGTAGTCTGGTCGATGCTGCGCAATTCGATCTCCTCAGACGAGTGGCGGCTCACCCTCGTCCGGAGGTTCGCATTCAGCTGGTGGAAGCGTTCCGAACCCTGGTCGTTTGTTGTCCGGTGTTCGTCTTCGAGACCGTCGAACAATGGGTTCGCGAAGCTTGCGAAGGCCCCGGAACGCTTGCACTTGTAGCGATGACGATTTTCGGAGAGACATTCCGGGAGCTCCGGAACAACGACACGGAACGGGCGGATCGACTTGCCGAGCAATTCTACGATGCCGCTCACAGCAGAGGGTCTGTGAGTCTCCGCGAGAATTGCGGCAGATTCATTGGCAGATTGTATGTCTACTTGGGTGAGGAGTGGGCCTGGCAGAGGATTTCCGAAGTCACAAAGTCGGTAGTCGACAATCTGGCTGAGCTTAACGGTATCGTCAGTGAAGCGGCCAGAACCTGTCTAAGTATTTCCTGGGACTCGTGCAGCGATGATGTGTTTGAGAGAGCTTCTGAAGCTTTACGCCTCTGCCTAGGAGCGACTCAACGTGCGATTGCAGAATACTTTCACAGTCGAGAGACGAGCGATCAGTCAGGTTCGGACTCCCCCCAGCCTGAATGGGTACGAGAAGCAGCTCATCTCTCCGAGCACGTGGCAGCTATTATCGCTGGTCATGCCGAAGACGCCTCCGGAGCGGCAGAGGTCAGCACGCAGGAGGTCACGAGGTTGGAGGCCTCGGAATGGCTAGATCGAGTTCAGCCTGTGATAGAAATCCTAATTGGGCAACCCTACACTCCAGTTTCCTATCTTCTAATACACGGACTCAAAGAACTGGTTCGTGTCGTTCCGGAGAGAGTTCTGCCCTGGCTGGAGCGCATAACCCAGGCTGCAGAAGCATACGGAATCACACTCGAAAGTGCTGCCATGAACGACACCGTCGAGATCCTCGAGACACTGATTGCTGATCAGAGCCTGGATCTAAGATCCGAGGAAGTGCTTTCGAACATCGTTCAGATCACTGACCGATACTTGCGAGCCGGTTGGCCGCGAGCATTTGAATTTGCCACCCGGTTGGAAGGAGTATTCAGGTAGAGGGTGACCCTTTGGAAAGACAAAGCCTGGTACAAGCATGACAACCCAAATGTTCCCCTTTGCAGCGGACCTTTCTTACCATGGACTTGTGGGACGCCGCTATTCAATGGAGTAACTGATTTCACCAATGTGTAGGGTTCTCGTGGTCTTAGACTCACTTCTGTGCAGGGCATAGCCGTTACGCACTATGGAATTATTGGCGATTCTGAAAGGGTAGACCGTGGCGGCTGTGATGATATTTACCACAACGAAAATTCGGTGAACGATCATCCCATAAGTTGGACGGTGGCGGAGAACATAATGCTTCTTTTCAGAGTAAGTGACCTCGCTGCCTTCCGAATTGCCTCGTGCTCAAGCTCGGCTCGACCAGCTTTTCGACCGCTGCGACCCAGCTGCAGTACGACTCTGCAATACGCCGGCCTCCGCAAAGCGAACGTTAGTTTGTGCGATGTGATGCGGATAGCTGGAAACCACTATTTGCAAAGGCCGAGCCACGGAAAAATGCTATGAAAGGGCCTCCGTGTCTCAACAACCGTACCACGTCCGCCGGCCACTGCTACGGTCGACGGTGTCCGCTCATACCTTGCCGCCGTCTGCAAGGCCATCGAGATTGGGCGCAGGTGAAACCGGGAGGGTTGTCGCCACATCAAAACAGCCGCTATCACGAGTTCCTTGAAACGCGTCTATGAGGCGGTTACGCATGTCCACATCGTCATTGAAGACGGTCATCCAGATACTGAAAAAACCTAGGGCGAGAGCATGCTTTACCACGCGCCTCTTGATGGCAAGATTGCCCGGATCGGCGTCAACATCAGCCTTTGCTTCTTCGGCTTCCAGCCAGGCTTCCATGCGCTGAGAAACTCGTTCGGTCGCCACAATTCGGTCATTCTCGTCGAGAGTGACGCTCGGTCTCTTGTCGAGTCCAGTAAGTCTCAAAATGGCTCGTGCCATGCCGGCAATAGCAGGCGGCAAACCGTCGGCAGGCCCGATGCCGCCATCCGGAGAGTAAACGAAAGCGACAAAGGTGTTGTCCCGGTCCGGTAAGAGTACGTCACCGAGGATTACGTCTTTATCCTTCTTGGAGGAATTACAGTTCCGACAGGCCAACAGAAAGTTGTCCCACCGCCCTGCAAGATGTGGCCGAGCATAGTCGCCCCCCTTAGGCTGGATATGCTCGACATCGAGCACTGTCGCAATTCGTCGTTCACAGTAGCTGCAGTAGGTTCCGAGGCGGCTGACCAGGTACGGAAAAGCTTCTCGGTAGGGATCGAAATCGTGTGCCTGTGGTGATGGGCCGCGGCGTACGGGACGCATCAGGTCATTCTCCCAATTTCGCGGCCCGTTTCATTTCCAAGAAGGCTTGAAACGCCGGGTTGTCTGCATACATTGAAATCGATTTGGCCAGTTCCTCTTTGTAGGCGGCCAGCTTTTCTTTGGGCGAATTCCGAGCCTCCTCGAGGGTTTCGAGGTAGTGGCGTGCCACGGTCTTCATTTCTGCATAGCGTGCACTGACTTGCGGATTGGTTACCTTCATGATTGCACGTGCGATCTCCTCAAGTGGCTTGTCCCCAAGCTGAGCAGGAGAGTACCCGTCCAATACCGAGAGTTCCTCTCCCGATCTCAACGACTGGATGAGGAATGGGGAATGTGTGGCTGCAAAGAATTGAATCTTGGGGAAGGTTGTGCGGAGATCTTCGATCACATGGCGCTGCCATGTCGGGTGCAAATGAAGGTCCAACTCGTCTATAAGTACGACACCAGGCGTTTCCGTCAGCACATTGGGGCCTAAATGAGGATTTAACGTTGCGGCCTTCCGAGCTATGTCACCGACCATGGCCAACATACAGCGGAGACCGTCGCTCAAATTGTTGAACGGTTGCATCACTTGGTCACCTAACACAAACACTTCGCCGTATTCCGCATCGAATCGCATGTCCTGTGCGCCTTCCAAGCAGCTCACGACGGCATCACGAACCGCGACGTAGATAGGCGGCACTTTGCCGCCCTTCTGATACGTGATCCACGATTGCCTGGCAATCCATCGTACAAGATCACTGACCGAGATGCGAGGATCAATGCTGTTACGGTAGGCTTCACGGCGGGAGACTTTCGTCTTTTCAGTGATGGCCGCTTCGCTTTTCACCTGGGCCGTTTCGCGAGGAACGTTCCACAGCCGCCCCGTACCGTAGTAGGATATCAAAGGGAGCAAGACGTTCTTGCCCGAACTCACTTCGGCATCCGTGCGTCCTGCCAATTCTTTGATGTTTCGGGCTCCAATGTAAGTTGTGCGACCGCTGGAAGTGTTTAGTGCGCGGGACCAGGAAAGCATTTCCCCGAGAACTTCGCCTGAAGCTTCGATGACACAGGGATACTGAGGTTCCCAGTTGATGCTGATGTGCTGCTCCGTATCGTCGTCGGTGGTTTGTCCTCCAAAACCTTCGAGCCGGACTTCGTGAGGGCGTATGTGGCGAGAATCATAGCCTCTTATGCCGAGAAGCCACCCCCCCAAGGCTATGGATAGAGCATCCAGCAGTGAAGTCTTGCCCGTACCATTATCCCCGACGATAAGGTTGAACTCGGGATTGAACAAAAAGGTCCGATCCGTAAATCCTTTGAAATTCATGATATTGAGGGAGTCGATACGCATGACAAGCCTCCTGCGTCAGACATCAGTTGAGCTCGGAAGTCGCTTCTTGACCTCGAAAACTACCCCAACATCCTACCCGCTCCTCAGCCCTACCTGGGGCCTGCGGCACTCCTTTGAGAGCCGGCTTGGGCTTCTCTCTTAGCGAGTTCGTAGAGTTGGCGAATGTCGTCCAAGCGGTCCTGTGAAGTGCCGGTAATTCTGGTTGCTCCCGGGGGAGGTTGGTTCATCTGGTGGCTGAGCCACTGATTGGATGTGTCGCGGTCACGGCGTGTCTCCGGTTGGGCGTGAGCGGTTACGCAGGTGAAGAGCAGGCACAAGACCCACAAGGCTGCAAGTATGGAAGGGCAATGTTTCATATTACTACTCCGCGGCCTACTATGATTCGGAAAGAGGGAATCGGTCAAGATTGTCCCGATTCGTCTTGTGCCATGCTACCATATAGTCTTAATGAAATCAATCAGTCTTAAGCGTTTGTTAAAGCAAAGCCGCGGCAGGCCGGCTCGGGTTCGGTGCCTATTTCTTGTCGCTCCACGTGCCGTATTTCTCTCTGAGAACTCGGTGGAGGATTTTGCCGGTACCGGTCCTCGGCATCTCATCCTCATCAATGAAGTCCATGGTCTTTGGCACCTTGTATCGCGCGATCTTGTTGCCGGCGAATCGCTGGATTTCGGTCTTCAGTCCGTCGGTAACCTCTTTATCTTCGTTCAAGATGACCACTGCGTGAACGGATTCTCCCCACTTATCATGTGGGACGCCGATTACGGCAACATCCTTGACATCGGGGTGGGATCCCACCGCGTCCTCGACCTCCGAAGGATAGACATTCTCCCCGCCGCTAATGATCATATTGGCCTTGCGGTCAACGAGAACGTAGAAGCCGTCGGGGTCGCGGTAACACATGTCTCCGGCGGTGAACCATTCGCCCTCGAACACTTCCTTGGTTTTCTCGGGGAGGTTCCAGTACTCCTTGAAGAGCGCGGGAGTTCTCGCATAGAGCTCGCCCACTTGTCCGTCGGGAACCTCATTGCCTTCTTCATCGAGGACCTTGATACGGTCCACTCCAAAGACTTCCCGTCCAATGGTCCCAAGTTTCCGCAGTTGGTCTTCGGGACGGCAGAGTGTCACCAGGCCCGCCTCCGTGGATCCGTAGGCTTCCCACAACTCGGCGTTCTTGAAGAAGTCGAGAATGGCCACCTTGGTGTCTTTCCGCGCGGGAGCCGACGATACGAGTAGTTGCCTTACATATGAGACGTCGTATTTGCTCTTGATATCGTCGGGCAGGGAAAGAATCATTATGTAATGTGTCGGTACCAGGGAAACAAAGGTAATTCTTTGCGATGACAGAGTGGCAAGAAAGTCCTGGGGATTGAAACTCGCTTCGTTGTACACGCTCACGGCTGCGGAAACAAGTGTGTAACAGAACGAGTAGAAGATGGAGTTGACGTGGCACATGGGCATAACTATGAGGACCTTATCGGTTGAGCGGAGCCCCATGTTGGCGATGTTCAGATAGTATTCCGCCAAATAGCTTTCGTGGGTTCGCACGACCCCTTTGGGTTTTCCCGTGGTTCCGGACGTGTACATGAAAGTCCAGGTATCCGCCGCGTCCACCATCACGTCGGGCTCTTGGGGCGATGCCGCGGCCAACCAGGCCTCGTACTCGACATAACCATTCGGGACAGTGTCTCCGGGGTCTCCGAGATAAACGTAATTCTCCTTGGGAACGGGAAGGTCGGCCCGAATACTGTCTATGAGTTCCACGAACGCCTTCTCGACGATGAATGCCTTGCATCCCGCGTCACCCGTAATGTATTCGATTTCCGGTCCGGCAAGTCTGAACATGATCGGCACGGCTATTTGTCCGCCCTTCGCACAGCCCGCATATATCTCCATCCACTCGACCCGATTGAAGGCAATGACGGCAAACCGGTCGCCGTGTCCGCATCCCATGTCGTTCAAAGCATTGCCCAAACGGCAACTGCGCTCGTTCCATTCTTTGAACGTGAGGTCCTTGTTCTTGTCTTGACATCCGAGTTTATCAGGACACTGCTCGGCCTGGCGGCTCAAGACTGTTCCCATGTGAATCCATTTGCTTATCGTCATGCAGTCCTCCTCGAATTATGAATTCATCCAGAATGCGCCAAATAAGCCCGGAGCGGTTCACGGATTCGGTACGATCAGGTCTTGCTTTGAATTTCGATCGGTCTCGCCGGTTCGAACTCGAACGCCGTCCTGATACCGGGTTTCTTATTCTCAATGGCTGAGAGTATCCGTTCCGGAGTCAAGGGGTAGTGATTGAAGTAGATGCCCAGTGCGTGTCCTACTGCGTTGCAGTAGGCTTGAGCCGCAGACATTGCGATCGACATCCCGGCCTCCTTGGCTCCGTACGGTCCGGCCGGGTCAATGGTTTCGACGATAATCGACTCAATTTCAGGCATGTCTTTGATCGAGGGTATCTTGTATTCCAACATGGACGGATTGAGCAGGTGGCCCTTGTGCCATCGGTGCTCTTCGGTGAGCATTCCTCCATGACCGCCCATGGCTACTCCTCCCTCGAACTGACCCTCCACGACCATGGGGTTAAGAGCAAAACCGCAATCCTGGGCACAGGTAACCTTGTTGGCCGTCACCATACCCGTTTCCGGGTCCACATCCACTTCCGTAACCGTGGCCCCGAAGGAGAATGCCTGAGAAAGTTGGCCTCGCGGGTTGGTTATCCACTCTCTCCGCTGATCAACCTGAGGCGCAAACGCCCCGCGCCCCATGATGGGCCGGCCCAAAATCAACGCCTTGCGCACGATCTTCGTGATGGGAATTGCCGCATCGGGCGCGCCTCGAACGAATATCTTTCGGTCCCGTGCCACGAGATCTGCGGGGTCGGCTTCCAGCATGTCGGAGGCAACCTCGAACAGTTGTGCCCTGGCATCGCTTGCCGCGGTCTTCACTGCGTTTCCGCCGGCGAAGGTGGAAATCATTGAATACGAACCCGCGTCGGTGGGCGTGACCTCGGTGTCGGCCGATATGAGCCGAATGTCCTCCATTGGCAGCCCAAGCTCTTCAGCTGCGATCTGGACCAACATGTTGTCGTTTCCCTGACCGTTGTCCACGACTCCCGAGACGACCGTGGCTCCGCCGTCTTCATGGAACTTGATGAATGCCTGTGAACCTCCTCGAATCCCGAGAGGAAAACCGGTCTGGACCGAGTTAATCCCCATACCGATTCCCTTGCCCTCAGATCCGCTCTTCCATTTGTCCAAGAAACCGCTGCTTTCAACGGTTTTCTCGATACACTCGAGCAGTCCGCAACTCGCCACGTGCGACCCGGTGGGAGTTGTCTCTCCCGGGCGACGAGCGTTTCTCACCCGAATGGTCACGGGGTCTATCCCCAATTCCTCGGCGATCATGTCCAGTTGGGTATCGATCCCACAGGCGAACGAGCGGCCGTGGATCCGGATCATCCCCCGCACGGGTTTGTTGGTGTATATGCGATACCCATTGAACCGAACATTGTCCATGCGGTAGGTCTGCTCGTGACAGAGAAATGGAACGGACGTAGCAATGGGACCGGTGCTGGAATATGCGCCTCCGTCGAGATAGGAGACAATGTCCCGTGCCAAGACCTTCCCGTCCTTATCCACTCCCGTCTTGATGGTTGTGGTCATCGCATGCCCCATCCTGGTTGCGATGGAGTTCTCTTCCCGGGTGTACACGAGTTTGACCGGCCTTCGGGAACGGATCGAGAGCAGGCATGTGATGAATTCCGCCGGAAAGACATCGGAACGGCCGCCAAAGGCACCACCGATGGTTATCTTGCGGACATTGACCTTTGACAGGGGAATCTTGAGGGCATTGGAAAGGGACTTGGCCTTGGTGTGAGGAGATGCGTTGGGCATCCATACCTCGACGGAACCGTCCGCATGGCAGTTGGCAACTACCGCGTACGGTTCGGTCATGAAGTACGAGTCCTCTTCGGCAACAAAGGTGTCCTCCCGGATAAGCGCGCACTCTTTGAACGCGGAATCCACGTCGCCCACGTCAATCTTCACGGCAACATTGACGTTGCGGGGGTAATCGTCATGAATCAGCTGGGCATCAGGTACCAGAGCCGACCGACAGTCAAAGACCGCGGGCAGTTCCTCGTATTCGACTTGAATGAGGCTGAGCGCCTCCATGGCGGTGTCTTCGTCGGTTGCGGCCACTGCGGCCACTTCATCGCCCACGTAGCGAACCTTGTCTACGCAGAGCAACTGTTGATCACGAGTGTATCTGAATACTCCCCATTTCTCTCCTGCCGTGTCCTTGCCGGTGACCACGGCATGGACTCCGCGAAGTGCGGCCGCCTTGGACGTGTCAATAGAGACGATCCGTGCATGAGGGTAGGGGCTTCGAAGGATCTTTCCGACCAGCATTCTCGGTAATTGAATGTCTGCAGTGAAAACGGCCTCTCCCGTGGCTTTCGAGTGGGAGTCCACTCTGGGAAGACTCTTCCCGATAAGAGAGTATGATTCTTGAGGCAATGTGCTTTCCTCCAATGGACGCGTAATTGTCTACGTTCTCGTGCGCCGCCCAAATTCGTTCAATATTTCATGCTCACGGTTCCCAGTGCCCCGTAGGGCCGGGTCCGGAAAATCACGCCAAAAAGTCGCCAAGACACCGTGATCTCAAGAAATGCTGCAGTCCCCGATCGTCGGAAATCTTGTCCGAATATCGTTAGAGATCGGTTTCCCTTGTGTCTCGGCGGTCGATTCCCTATTCCTTGCGGTGAACGTCTACCTTCGCGGAACCGCCGTTCGAGGCTGCACGTACTGCATCGAGAATCTTGGTGTATCCTGTGCACCGGCAGAAGTTACCGGCAAGAGCGTTCTTAATCTCTTCATCTGAGGGACTGGGAGTCCTATCCAACAATGCCTTGGTAGAAAGGATCATTCCCGGAGTGCAGAAGCCGCACTGGATTGCTCCCGATTTGACGAACGCCTCTTGAACGGGGTGCAACTTCCCGTCCGAAGCCAATCCTTCGATGGTGAGTATTTCCGTCCCATCGGCCTCAAGGGCGGGCGTTAGACAAGAACGTATCGGGTTTCCGTTCATAAGCACCGTACAGGCACCGCATACGCCTTCCGAACATCCTTCCTTGACGCCGAGAAGTGCCATGTCGTCCCTGAGAACCTCAAGAAGGGTCGTATTCGGCTCTACGGCCACATCCACGACGTCACCGTTAACGGTCATACTGAGCAGATGTTTCTTCATTCCTTGCCTTTATGGTGAGAGTTACCCGCCCGGCCTCCAACGGCCGGGGCGGCTGTCATGATAACGCGAGAGCCTCCTGGACGGCTCGACGTGCCGCCACGGCGGCCATTTTCACGCGATAGTCCTTCGATGCGGAGGCGTTTTCCACGATGATCCCCTCCACGGCTCGTTTTGCCATTTCACCGGCCATGGTCACCATCGTCGGGTCCGGTTCCTTACCCTTGAACGCAGTCTCGGCCTCTCTCATGATCACCGGTGACGGGCCGGCCGCCCCCAGCACGAGGCGAAAACTCCCGATGACGCCCTTATCCGGGATTGCCGTGCACGCAGCGTTAATAAGGGGAAAGTCCACTGCCGCTCGGATGCCGATACGCCGGTACGACCAGGAGAGAGGTCCCCACGGAATGGGAACCCGGATATCGGTAAGGATTTCGTCCGGTGCAATGGTGAACGGGCTCTCACCCTTTCCCGTGTAGAAATCCGAGATAGGCACCATCCGCTTGCCGCCGGGGCCGGCCAAGGTGAGCTGAGCCGACAGAGCGACGAAGACCGGAACCGTGTCTCCCGAACATATTGCCTGGCACGATTCGGAGCCCTCGAGAGCCAAGCATTCTCTGCCTCCCGTCCTGTGGCAGCTTCCCTTTCCGGTTCTCCAGAAATGCGACTGATTGTACAACAGGCATCGCGGCGTCAGACAAAGATTTCCTCCAATGGTTCCTCGGTAGTGCTGTATTCCCATTGCGCCGAGAGATTCGACGGCCTTGACCAGGATGGGAAAATGCTCTCTGACGGCTGCGTTTCCGACAGTCTCCACGAGCGACGTACCGGCTCGAATCACCAAAGCGTCGGGCTTGACCTCGATCCCTCTCATCTCCTTGATATTTCGTAGGCTAATGATCGCTGCAGGCGAGGACAGTCGATGCTTCAGGTTGACCACAAGGTCAGTCCCACCCGCCAGAATCGGGGCCGCCGAACCGAGTTCCCCCTTGAGTTTCAACGCCTCGTCCAACGTTTCCGGTGCATGATAATCGAATTGCGGCAAGCGCATGTGTACTCCTCAGGAGTCAGATTTCCGGATTCCTCAGAATAGAAGATCCGTTGTCTCCATCTTACAATAGCCGAGACTAATTCTGCTTCCGTACGCTCTTGACACGGCGCTTCTGTTCGGATTAAGTTGCAGAAAGATTAGTATTTACTCCAGACTCCCATCATAGGCACTCAGAGAATCACTGTCAACATCATTGTCCGCGCCGTAAGGAGAATAGGACCGATGGAATTGGCATTGTCCACAGATGAGATCGCCGCGCTCAAGACGGATGGGGTTATCTGAGTCGGCGGCACCGGCCTCGGCCTTGCAGGACGTTACCTTACGTTGGCTCCGCCGGCATTCGTGCCGGCATCACTGTGATTTCATAGGATGACAAACCATGGGTGTAGCCAAATATGTGAAGAACGAAAAGGATGCGATCGAAGAAGTCATTCTCCAGTCCGGGATCAAGGTGAAGACAGAGTACGGACCCCGTGATCTTGAAGACGTCGGATTCGACTACGAAAAGGACCTTGCCGGTGCAGGGCGTTACCCATTCACCCGCGGCATCCATCCGCAGGGATATCGCTCAAGGGCTTGGACCACTCGCCAATACTCGGGATTCGGCACCCCGCTGGAGACCAACGAGCGTTTCAAGCTTCTCATTTCACATGGCCAATCAGGACTGAATGTCGCATTCGACCTCCCCACCCAGATGGGATACGATTCGGACGATCCCATGGTCGAAGGGGAAGTGGGGCGTGTCGGAATGGCCGTGGACACCCTGAGGGACTTTGAAATCGCTTTTGCCGATATCCAATTGGACCGTATCGGTTCCGGACTTACCATCAATGCCGTCGCCTCCATCATGCTTGCTATGTATCAGGCCATGGCGGAAAAACGCGGGTTCGATATCACTCGAATCAGTGCTACACCGCAGAATGATATCCTTAAGGAAATGATTGGGCGGGGTGCGTGGATCTATCCTGTCCATGACGCAGTCCGCCTGATCGGCGACACGATAGAGTATTCGATCACCACATTGCCGCGCTGTAATCCGGTGTCGGTATGTGGATACCACTTGAGGGAATCGGGTGCCAACCCTGCACAGGAGATCGGGTTCGCACTGGAAATCGCTGCTGCGTACATAGCCGAAGCCGAATCCCGGGGACTCTCCGTAGACGACATTGCTCGGAGGATTACATTTAACTTCAACATCTTCGGCAATCTCTGGGAGCAGGTTGCGAAGTTTCGAGCAGCGCGCAAACTCTGGGCAAGAATGCTCAAAGAGGAGTTCGGCGCGGAAAATCCCAAATCCATGCACCTCCGAGGACTTTTTGGGGGCGGAGGTTTCGGGCTCACAAAGGCGCAACCGGAGAACAACATCATGAGGAGTTCCTACTATGCGCTTGCCGCAGCCCTTGCCGGGGCTCAAACCACGGCACTGTGCTCCTTTGACGAAGCCTTTACCATTCCTACTCCGCGGGCGGCTCTTCTCTCCCTGCGCACCTGTGAACTGCTCATGGAAGAAATCGGCCTTAGGGACACTGTGGATCCTCTCGCGGGTTCGTATTTCATCGAAACACTTACCAAGCAAATGGAGGAGAAGATAGAGGAGTCTCGGCGGATCATCCAAGAAGTGGGAGGCATGGTCGAGGCGGTCTCTTCGGGATTCGCGCAGAAGTTGGTGGCCAAGCAGGCGTACGAATGGGAACGAGGACTCAAGGAAGGAGATTACGTCAAGATCGGCGTGAACAAGTACGTGGACGAAGACGAACCTGAGGTGGAACTCCACGAATACGATCCCCGGACCCGGGAACGCCAGATTGAGAACCTCCGGAAAGTGAAAGCCGAGCGCAGCGATGCCGAAGTATCCCGAGCACTGAATCAACTGGGGAAGGACACCCGAGCGAAGCGAAACGTCATGCCGGCGCTGGTCGGCTGCTGTAAAGCTTACGCCACCGTTGGAGAGATGGCGGGGATATTCAGGGAAGTGTTCGGCGAGTTTCGAGAGCCCGGCATTTTCTGACTCCGCAGTCCGGGATGCGGCCCGTCGGCAAGTGGTGAAATGCGTGCCGAAGTAATGAGATTGAACTTGAACGTTTCCTCACAACTCAATTATTTGCCTGTCTTCACCAAATGAAATATGGTAGAATTGAACGATGATTAAGAGAATGTGGTTCGGATATTGGCTTTTCGCTTTTGTGTTGGGTTGGTTGGTGGTTTTCCAGGACCAAACGTGCGATGCCTCGGACATCCGGGGACCGTGGGTAGGGTCGGCAAGCGGAACTATCTTCGGAGCCAAGGGCAGCGTGAACATTTTCGATCAGCGCGGTGAAGACATTCAGGGCATCGTCGAAGGCGGGAACATTTTTGGCACGGCCAAATTCGGGATAACGGGCAAGGTCAGGGGAAACCAGATATTCGGCACCAAGGACGGGCACACGTTCCAGGGATACCTTTACCCCGACGGAACGATCCGCGGCTTGTTCCGATCTGTTGATGGAGACACGTTCAAGGTGTTCCTTCACAGACCTTACCCATATTGGGGAATGCCCTATGGGACGTGGTAAGTGATTTGACCCCATGAAAGGATTGGAAGTCGGTGATCCGCGGAGAATCTTGACGGTTCTCTGCCTTGTCTGTGTCCTCGTGGTAGGAGTTGTGCTGATCGTCGGGGAACTCTCCCGGAAGCTTGAATTGACGGGCCTGCTCATAGACTTGGAACTAAGCGATCCCGATCCCGACCGTTACAGGGATCTGCGAGACGCGTTTACCCATAAGCTTTCCGAAGATGTTGCGCAACTGAGGCTAGCGGATGTGCGTCTGGATTACGTCCACTTTATGTCCGCAACCGGAGATCGACTCAATTCCCATGGGATTGATTTCATTCTTTTGAGCCCGCAAGGCACACCGTGGTACCAGTACCGGGGAGATGCGGGTACGAAGCTCGATCTTCTCAAGACGGACCTCAGAGCGCTTATTTTGAACCATAAGAAGCCGGTTCTCGGGGTGTGCGGCGGGCATCAGTTCCTGGCGCTCGCGTTTGGAGGAACCGTGGATTTCATTGACCCCCGGTTCCAAGGCAAGTACCCTGAGCGCTATCCGTCCGATGCCGTGGCGGAACGTGGGAGAGTTCGATTGCAGACCCTGAGGGACGATCCGATCTTCAAAGGCGTGGCACCCTTTCCCGGATCGTTCTACGTCATTGAGAGCCACTACGAAGAAGTGAAATCGGTGCCGAGGCCTTTTATCAACCTTGCAGTCAGTGATCGGTCCGAAGCGCAGCTGATCCGGATTCCCGCTCTCTCCGTTTACGGTATGGCTTTCCACCCTGAGCGAGGTCTACCCGGCTCCGATGGTACGAGTCGGATGTTGCCGGCCGGCCGCATGCTCCTCGCGAATTTCCTGACCATGGTCATTGAGCACAAGTCGGGCTCGGGTGCCCGGTGAGGAGAGGATCAACACCTTCGGCGAGCGCGGTAGTGATAGTCGGCTTTGTCTGAGTCACCGGTCCAATGGACAAGGAACAAACCGCGCACTCACAATAACACAATGGGAATGGTGGAGAAGAGCATCCCGTCAACCGGTGGTCAAGTCCTTTTCGTTGAAATCGGTTGCGCCATTCCGTTGATCAAGGACGGCTTCGAGGCGGGCGGTCCTAGACTTCCTATTTGGAGGATCGGCGGAATTTCGGTTCCGGCATGGTTTGAGTTCCGGTTTCTACAAACAGTCTCGTTCAACGACCACGATATAAGGAGCCATTATGGATAACTTGGAGAAAAGCAGAATTCGCCTGACTCACTGGATAGACCACAACCTGGATCATCTGCGGGGATATAGCGAAGTGGCGGCAACGCTTGAGGCAGAGGGCGTTGATTCGGCTGCGGAGAAAATCAGACAAGGTATTCGCCTTATCGAGGAGGCCAACAGCGAATTTACGAAAGCGCTGTCGGAAATCTCCAAGGCGACCGGAAACAATCACGTCGCTCATTCCCATTCCCATTCTCACAGTCACGGAAGCGGGCACTCTCACGCACACGACCATACACACGACCATTCTCACGAGGAATGAACCAAGAAGCGTGGGCATGCCCAATTACTTCGATGTGTGCTGCGCGAATCCGTTCCGAGCCGCTCATCCAAAGAGCCCTCACCCCAGCCCTCTCCCCCGTTTCGGGGAGAGGGTTAGTGCCCCGTTTCCTAAGTACGGTCGCACATTTTCGTCTCGCAGCCGGCTCGGGTGCCGGCAAGAACAAGATCCGGGCACGGAGGCCCGGGCTACGAAGGACTGTCATGAAGCCTTAGACCTGTTTCGTGGGACGGGCCTCCGTGCCCGTCATCTTCAAGCGCGGGCGCTGCCCGCCGTCTCCCCGGCGCAGGCCGGGGCCCAGGAAGAAGAAACTGGTTCCCGGCCTACGCGGGGAAGACGGTTCAGCTTGTGCGACCGAATTTACGCCACTGGGCACTTAGTGTCTGTCCCAAAACAAACCTTGAGCAATCGGGGGACACGATTCCGAGTTTTGCGAGGTCGCATGGCGCCGTTCGCGAAATCGGATCATGTCCCCCGATTGCCGCCGGCCCCCTCGGCCATACCACTAGACCGAGAGGTCCGAGGGATGATGGGCTTATTTGGTGACAGACCCTTAGGGTGAGCCGGATATCTTCCGAGGGGTGAGAGCGCCCATAGGGATTCTTTCTCGAAGATCCCGACGATCAATGATTCCGTGACGCCGTAGCGGCGAAGGCCTGCTCCAAGTCCTCGATTATGTCCTCAATATCCTCTACGCCGACCGACAGCCGAATGAGTTCGGGTGGCACTCCGGCGGCCAACTGCTGCTCCGGCGTCAACTGCGAGTGCGTCGTACTCGCGGGATGAATGGCCAAGCTTTTCGCATCGCCCACATTTGCCAAGTGCGAGAACAGTCTCAAGTGATCGATGAATCGCTCTGCGCGAACGGGATCTCCCTTCATTCCAAAAACCACCATTCCTCCTCCCATGCCGTTTCTGAAATAACGCCGGGCAAGTTGATAGGACGGGTCGGATTCCAGGGCAGGGTGACGCACCCAATCCACTTCCTTGTGTTGTTCGAGAAACCGTGCCACGGCCAGAGCGTTCGTGCTGTGGCGCTCCATTCTCAATGCCAGGGTTTCCAGCCCCTGAATGAATATCCAAGCATTATCGGGGCTTAAACAGGGGCCAAGGTTACGCATTGCAACAAGTCTCATTCTCAGTATGAAGGCCTGAGATTGCAGATCTCCCAAGTCATGGCCGAACCTCAGATTCGCGTACGACGGCTCGGGCTCGTTGAACAGACGAAACTTGGGATCGGTCCAGTCGAATTTTCCCGAATCCGTTACGATCCCGCCGATGCCCGTGCCGTGCCCTCCGATCCATTTGGTGAGGGAGTGCACGACCACATCCGCACCGAAATCAATGACCCTGCAGAGATACGGCGTAGTAAATGTGGAATCCACGATGAGAGGTATGTGGGCGTCGCGGGCAATCTCGGACACCGCTTCGAAGTCGGGAACGCCAAGTTTGGGATTCCCGATGGTCTCGAGAAAGATCGCCTTTGTCTTAGAGTTGAGCGCGTCCCGGATTTGCTTGGGATAACGATAGTCCGTGAACCTGACGGTAATGCCGAATCGTGGGAGTATGTCGTTGAACATCGTATACGTACCGCCGTACAGGTTACTGGTCGACACGAATTCGTCCCCGGATTCCAGGATGTTGACGATCGAAGAGAAGATGCCGCTGGTTCCCGATGCAAATGCCAGCGCGCCTGCTCCCCCCTCCAGCGCTGCCATTCTCTTTTCGAGGACATCATTTGTGGGGTTCATCAATCTCGAATAGATGTTTCCCGATTCCCTAAGCGCAAAGAGATTTGCTGCATGTTTCGCGTCCTTGAACACGTAAGATGACGTCCTGTGCACAGGGACGGCACGAGCCAAGGTGGTGGGATCCGGGACCTGTCCCGAATGAATGGCCAACGTGCTGAAGCCGTAATTCTTCTCCTGAGTGTCCAACGAAATTTCCTCCTTACCATTACAGTACTATGATCTCTCTCGTCGCGAGTACCTAAATATGGATCTGTTGGCAACTTGTCACGGAGTACTCCGGTTCACAAGTTCGGTTACGCGATTCGCCCGCTGAGATTGCTTTCCCGCGGGACACGGGATTTCACTTCTTGCAAAGACGGTCCCGCCGGCTGTCATTGCGAGCGCAGCCATGCACTCGGTGCGCAGAATTCGTCCTAGTATTCGTAAAACGGGATACTGAAGTCCAAATCCGTTGGCCAATAGCCATGGTCGGCATTGGCTTCTCATCAAGGTTAACCGGATCGACCGATTATGCCAAGACGTTTCGAACCGGTCCACTCCGTAACTCAAGAAAGACCTTGACAATGGAGAAAAACCTAAATATAGGGACCCTCGTGATTACAGCTTATTAGCGGTAACCTGGGGCGATGACAGGTTGAAATCGTGCTCTCCCCAGGTGGGAATCATATCCGGTTCATTTTTCTATTTGCTCTTTTTTTATTCCATGTCGTGAGATAGGGGGTTAGATTCATGGAAAAGGCTCTGTCGCTTCAAGTCGCGGACCCCGCCCAAATGGACTGTGCAAGCTCAAACTCAGGCAATATTAAGGAGTTGCTTGGTCAGGCAGGAGTGAACGGTCGGCTCGTGAGTATCGCGGATCTCGTTAACAAGATTCCACCCGTGGAGCAGTTCGCAGATCAAACGGACGATCTGTTGAGGAAACGAGATCAGATCGTCCGGAGTGTCCTCAAACGCTTCGACCAAGTGCTTACCCCTCCCGTTCCCCCCGACGTTGAACAGTACATCAGAACAAAGGATCAATGCGATTGGCTGCCCTGGGAAGAAGAAGTGATTGCCAAGGTGGGTCGCTGGAGATCCCAGTTGGAAACGATCGGTCCTGAACTAGTGGAAGAATTGTCGCAAGCCGTACGCGCGATCTGGAATCATTGAGTCTCCCGGTGCGGGGTGTCCGTCGCTGCACGCATCGTGTGGCATTCCGGCTGGCTTGCAGCATGTGTCGTTGCGCAGATTATCGCTTGACATTTGCCGTTATTTTGAATAATTAGTCCGGCATGCTAAAGAAGTTTCTCAATGAACTGGAAAAGCATAGTGCCGTCGATGGCTTGGTCGCGCGCTTCAGCGATCTGTTCACTATTGACGGTACGAGACAACACAAGTTCTCGGACGAGGCTTTTTCACATCTGGTGAGCTTTCTCGAGAATGGAGAGCCCTCCTATCAGAGCATTGCCGTGCAGGCGGGGGTGTACTGGTCGACGTCGGCTCAGCGAGTGGCGCTGAGAAAGACCATTCAGAAACGGAGCTTCCTTACTCCGTCGTGCCTGTGGGCCCATAGGCAGCTTCGGGGAAATGTGGACGAATTCTTCCACAATTACCCCTCCCCGGAGATGGCGTTCATGCAAATTCTTCTGTTGAAGGAGACCGATCCGGATCGTGCCGTTCCCTTTCTCATCGAGAATTTTCTCGCGCGAACGGAGATTCCGGAAGAGCTTCGGGCAGCTTCTCGGCTCTGCGTACTCCGACTCCTGGATACCGGTGTCGCCCCGGATCTGGTAAACGCATTGCGTTCCAGGTATCCGAGTGTGGAGATACTCAACCAATGGCGACCCGGCATTCCGGGCCGTCATGTACCTATGAAACGTTCGCAGCGGCACGGAAATGTCGATTTCCATCAGATGGTTCGGTCCGTCCACGATATGAAGGAATTGTCTTCACTCACCCGCACCGTGTACTTGACGACCCTCTTTTATGTACCTCTTCCCGAAAAAGAATGGAGGTCGTTGCTCCTCAGCCGAACGGACGATCTCTATTTTGAAAGACTGCTCATGGCGAGAATCCTTGAGCCCTGCAACGGGGGAGTCGGTCTTTCACCCGAGGCAACCAAGCAGACCATGGTGAGAGCGTTTCTCTATGAGTCTTACGGTCCGGCAAAGGAATTGGTCCATCGCCAAGCTACGGAGAGGCTCAACGAGGAGCGAAAGCGCAAGGTGCGAAACAGCGAACTCGACCGGCTGGCACTGGAGATGGTGCCGGACGGAATCATCTGCGTCGACAAGACCGGACTGCTCTACTACATGAACCCGGCTTGTGAGAAAATTCTCAAGGAAAACAACCATCTCAGGGAGCGTCTTTTCGGTACTGACTCCCTTGAACAGGCTTTTAGGAGGTACTCGCCCAGTACTGTGCTGTCACGTCTCACAGCGCCGTCGTCTGAGTGCGAGGACCCAACGGAGATTTTCGGCGACAGGGTCACTCTGTCGAGTGTTGGAAGACGGTATGAGGTCGAGCTGGGCCGGCAGGTTATTCTCATCCGGGACACCACCGACCAATTTCTCATAGACAAGGAGATCGGCAGACTTTATCGCCACGAACTCAAGGCGGCTCTGGACGTCATGGGAGTGGGCTTGGCCGGCGCCAAGCAGATGGTCAAGGAGTCGCGCCGTGAAGAGAGCCTCGAATTCCTCGACCAGGTTGAGCAAAAGCGAGCAGACCTGTTCTCCATGCTTGAAGAGAAGATGGATTTCATCCGCCTTCACTCGGATGTTTTCCAAATACGGCCGTCACTGCTGAATCTCAACCTGGTGGTGGACAAGTGTGTCGGCAATTATCGAGAGGCTGCATCGGCCAAGGGGGTCGTCATCTCCTCCAACCACTTGCACGTTGACGCAGTAATGGTAAGAGGGGAAGAGCGCTACCTCATGAGAGCTCTGGACAATCTCATACGCAACGCAGTCAAGTTCACCGGTTCGGATTCCGAGATCGAGGTGTTCGTTGGAAACGAGAATATGGAGGCATTCGTTCGAGTCAAGGACCGGGGGCCCGGAATTCCTTCGGAGAACCTCGGTAAGATTTTTAAATTGGGCTTCACTACGGAGGGAACGGGTAGGGGACTCTACCTTGCTCGGCGGATAGCCGTCGCACATCGCGGACGAATCGACGTGAAGAACAACAGCGGCACGGGGGCATGCTTCGTGTTTCGTTTACCCATGGCATTGGAGGCATAGATGGACCGGCGATTGTCCGTTCTCCTCGCCGACGATGAGCCGATCATTAGGCAGAGATTGCGCATGATGATCGGCGATGCGTTTCGTGTGGACGAGGCAGGCACGGCGCAGGCTGCTCGAGACACTTCGGCGAACGGTTACGACGCGATCGTGCTTGACATCGTTTTTCCCGACGGCAACGGTATAGAAATCTGCAGTGAAATCAAACAAAGAGATCCTCACTGCACCGTGGTCATCAGTTCCTCGATGGAGAGTGTCGACGCATGGAATGACGCGTTTCAGGCAGGAGCCGACGGATACCTGGAGAAGCGCGAATTGCTCAGTCTTGATCCCAGAAAGATCGTGCTCATGATCGAGAATCTCGTGGAGCGGAACCGCCTCAAGCGAAAGACGGAAGATCTGACAAAGCGGCTGGCGGATCTGCTTTCAGTTCTGTCGCACGATGTTCGTGCTCCGTTTCAAGTTCTGCTCGGCACCATAGAGCTTCTCAGAAAGGGGCAAATGCCGCCGGACTTGTCCGATAAGGTTGAAACTCTCCACCAATGCGCCGGCGCCCAGTTGGCATTCATCAACTCGTTGTTGGAGTTGCTGCGACTCGAATCCGGGGCTTCAGGTCTGCGTCGTCGCATTGTTGATATCAACCTGCCCATTAACCAGACTGTTCAAGGGTTACGCGTTCTTGCCGAAAAAAAAGGGATTTCGGTTGCCGTTCGTTTGGAGGAGAAGCCCCCCCGGATCGAGGCGGACCTTGCCCGGATCTCACAACTGATCAACAATCTGATGACCAACGCCATCAAGTTTACTTCCGGCGGCGGACATATTGTGGTGACGAGCCAATGCGCCGAACGTTCGGGAAGAAAAGGCGTGGAACTGGCGATAGCGGACACGGGGATAGGCATTAGACCCGAGGACCGCGGGCGTGTCTTCCAGCGTTTCGGGCGATTTACGGCAGACGGTACGGAAGGTGAACGAGGAACCGGACTCGGACTGTCCATCTGCAAGGAGATTGTGCAGCTTCATGGCGGGACACTGCATATTGACGAGACAACTAAGAACGGAACCACAATGAGAGCCTGGTTTCCCGCTATGGAGGCCCCGGAGAACGGAGATCTCTCCATGGATGGTTCCCCATCCCCATGCTCCGGAGAAAGACTGAAGTGCGCTACGGGTGGACGTTAAGGTCAGTTACGGAACGCCGTGTGCGATCTCGTTGAATCGGCACGCGAGGTGGCGATGTCCGGTTTGTCTCACGTTCCCCATGCTCAACTTGAGCGGGCCCCAAACCATGACTGTTGATTCATTTACCCATCCTTGCAAAGGTCGTGCTTGTCCTGAAAAATTGACGTGCACAATCCCGCGTGCTAATTGGTAGGAAGGGATTTTCGGCAAGCCGCCTCAGTTGGGCTATGATGTCCGAGAATTTACAACAAAGGTTGAATGGTCTCGGGTGTCGGGAATACGCCATTTACGAGCTTTGGCGTAACCGCCGGTGTGTCGGTCCCGGCCGAGCGAGGTGCCGCCGGTCGAAAACGGAGCGCTTATCCCCATGCGCTTCCAGATCCAGGGAGCAGCGAGCGATTATCTGCAAGCCGTGCACAACAGATGGCAACTTCCAAGATGCCCGAGGCAAGGGCATGACATCGTGGTCGTTTCGCCGCTTGATCTCAGTCGGCGGTTTGCTCGCAGCGTTGCTTATGTTCGGGTGCGATTTGGTACCAAGCAGGCCCGAGGCAGTCTTTGTCCTCTACCGGGACCGTATGAAGACAGAGAAGCTGAAAGACGCGAGGCAACTGCTATCGGAAGAATCAAGAGCCTTGTCCGCCAAACTGACCGGAGAGTTCAAGCTCAGAGAAGCGCCGGAGAATCTCGCGCTGCTCAATGTTCTCGATCCGGTGACGCCGCCGTTGGTCACACAAGCTGAAGCGGATTCAGCGCTTCTCCAGGTGAGGACCCTCAAGGGTGGGGTCAGGCTTGTTCGACTCATTCGCGCAGAACCTGACGCATCGTGGACGATTGACATGTCCCGAGAGTTGAAGGCTCTCAAGAAATTTCTCAGCACTCGGCGGGCACTCGAGACGGTACGCGAGCAGGCGGGAGAATACGCCACGTCGTGGCGCGCCTTTTCGGATCAACTTGGAAGGATGAGAGTTACCGAGCCCCCGCCGGCGAAGAAACTGTCCGAGGAGAAGAAGTCCGAGATCAAGACCGATAGGAAGACCGCAGTCAGGAGTGGGGGAAAGCCACGGACTTCGGCCCGGCGGTCGAGGCGTTCAAGACGCAGAACGGTAAATCGAAACGGCAGATGACGAAATTGGTACGTCGGTTTCCTGGTCGGCTTCGCTTTTTTTCATGCTTCTGTCTTGAAAAAGACTTGACAGATTTTCCATGTGCGGTTACTTTGGATAGAGTAGTTAACATATTAACGATCAAAACGTAAGCTACTTAGGTGTTAAAGATCCTCCCCGCAAGGGCAATTGTGATTCTGAGCGCCGGCCGCAATCCAGGGCTTAACCGTTAGAACGAACACTGCCGGACGTAGCGACAAGGCTTCATGGGGTTCATGAGGCGGAATTTGGTGCGCCGTGATGCGCCTCACCGTCCAAATCTTGATTTCTGCGTCAACGGCATCTTTGGGGCACGATTGATCACGGGCTTCGTGCAGAGGGTTCGCCCCGGCCCGGCGAACATTTCCGAACGGCGTATTGCCGGATGGTGCGTCCGCGAAGGTTTTTCTTTTTTATGTTCAGCACAAAGATGCTGTCTTTTCGAGCCGTTCAACCGTCAACATGAACTCCCAGAGGAGGCGATGCCGATGAGTGTTGGAAGTGTCCTGCGAAGAAGCGCATTCAACTACCCCGATAAGATTGCGCTGGTTTTTCAGAATCAGCGTATGACGTATGCCGAGATGAATCGCCGAGTCAATTGCGTTGCAAACGGCCTGTTGGACATGGGGCTCAAAAAAGGCGACAGGGTGGCCGGGCTCTTACACAATTGCCCGGCGTTCTTCGAACTGTACTTCGCGTGTGCCAAGTGCGGAGGAGTCTTTGTTCCTATCAATAATCTTCTCAGATCAAGAGAGTTGCTGCAGTTATTTGATTATATTGAGCCTCGCTTTCTGTTTGTCGACAAGGATTTCAGCGCAAGCGTTCAAGCGGACGCGAGCGAGTTGACCTCAACGGAATTCTTTTTCACGCTCGGCGACGATTCGGCACAGGGGCATCTATACGAGAATCTGGTCACACAAGGGAACAGTACCGAACCGGACATAAGCATTTCCAATGACGATCTGGTAAATATCTTCCTGACCTCGGGGACTACGGGGCGGCCCAAGGGGGCAATGCGAACCCACGGTCACGACAAAATGAATATGATGAGCTCCGCCATCGAGTTGGGGCTTACGCACGATGATAGCGCTTTGCTACTTTTTCCCTTTTATCACATAACGTTTACCGACAATCTGCGACATGTTCTTATGAGCAACACCATCGTTATCAGAAAAGAAGGGGCGTTCAATCCGCCGGAAGTGCTGGAACTCCTCTCGTCGGAGGGGATTACCATGTGTCAGTTCGTGCCGACCATGGTCAATGCGATGCTCCAGGTGGACAGCGTGGAAAACTATGATCTCGGCAGGTTCAGATACCTCTTGTATGCAGCGTCTCCTATGCCGGTGGAACTGTTGAAGAGAGCAATGAACAAGTTCGAGTGCAAGTTCTTTCAACTGTATGGTCAGACCGAAACCGGCCCGGCCACTACAGTGCTCAGGCCTGAGGATCACGTGGTTGAGGGATCCGACGCGCAGTTTGCGAGGCTGGCTTCAGCAGGGCGCCCTCTCGTGGATTATGAGCTGAGAATTGTCGACAAAGACGGCGAAGATGTTTCGATTGGTGAAGTAGGTGAAATCATCGTGCGCAGTGAAGCCATGACGTCCGGGTACTGGAACCTTCCGGAAGAAACCGCCGCAACCATTAGGGATGGGTGGCTCTACACCGGTGACTACGGGAAATTCGACGAAGAGAAATACGTGTATCTGGTGGATCGAAAGCACGACATGATCTGCAGCGGAGGCAAGAACATCTATCCTAGGGAAATCGAGGAGGTCATTTACACCCATGACGCAGTTTTGGAGGCTGCGGTCATAGGGGTTCCCGATGATTACTGGGGAGAAGCAGTCAAGGCCCTCGTAGTCTTGAAAGGTGGAATGCAAGCGACTGAAGCGGAAATCATCGATCTCTGCAAAGAAAGTATCGCGAGCTATAAGAAGCCCAAGTCAGTCGAATTCGTGAAGCACCTACCAAGAAGTCCCACTGGAAAAATCCTCAAGAGAGTAATCCGAGAAGATTACTGGCAGGGGCGCGAAAGAAGAGTGTGAGAGATCAAATGAGACGGAATCGAGCACGGACTTTGTTCCTTTATCAAGAAATGCCGGCAGGGAAAACTCCCGATAAGTCAAGAAGTTATTGCCAATTCGATCCCGGCACAACGACGAGGAGCAAACTCAAGATCCGCTGCCGACCGGACAAGAACTCGTATCCGGAGGGGACGAAAGTATCAGAGGCGGGGTTCAAGGCCATAACGCTTTCAGGACCGACGTTTCGTGCCTCCGTGTGCCTGATGTCATGATTTCTCATTTCCTCAAATGAGCGAAGCCGGCCGGCAGTATTACTAGACAAGTGAAGGTGTCTTGGGAAACACGAAGGATGTTGCGATAGTGCCTACGGCCTGCGGGACATCCTCCTTCGATTCGTCCGGAAGACCAAGGCCGTGGTGAACATGGCGGTGATCAGGAAGGAAGCTGGTCGGGAGGTCTTGTGCTCGTGCCGGCCTGCATTTCCAGAGTCCGCTTCCCGCCGTCCGCGGTAAGGCGTTGACACAGCTGCACGCCGGAAAATGCATCCAGCGCCCAGAAGTCGGAGCCGGACATGCGGTAAATCCGATCATCCACCTGTCCCCCGCCGATAAGAATGAGCGGACGTTCATCCTGTCCCTGGGTGGAAGCCTCGAAGGACTCCACCAGTTCCCTTAGGTGGCGGAGACTTTCAGTGATCATAAGCGACACTGCAATCAACTGGGGTCTAAACTTGACGTTGGCGAGAAGGAAATCAGCAGGCGAGACGTCAACTCCGAGATCCATGACGGTAAACCCATGGCATTCCAACAGATCTTTGAAAAGGTTCTTTCCGATATCGTGAATGTCGCCCGCAATGGTTCCGATAAGTATCCGACCGCGGTCCTCCTCGGAACGTTTCTCAGTCATGATAGGCCGAAGCACATCCACGGCCTGACGCATGATCTCTCCGGCCATGATAAGTCCGGCGATGAAGTACTCACCCTTCCCGTACATTGAACCCACGACGCGCATCCCTCTTTGACACGCGGCGAGAATTTCTTCAGCGGATACGCCGGACGCGAGATGTCGATCAATCTCCGGGAGGACCTCTTCCACTCGCAGATCAGTGACCAGTCGCACCAGCTTCCCCATATCCCGAGCCAATAGGTCTTCGGTCGGTTTCCGTTCAACGCTGCCCTTACCCTCTACCATTCCTCCCATAGTCCCAACCTCGTCTCCAGTCTCATGACGTCCGGCGGAATGCTGAACCGTCCCCGGCCAAAAGGCACATCGTCGAAGTCATAGACCACATATTCCAGGCTGAATGCGGGTGCGCCTATCGGCTGGTCGAGCAGCTCGGCGTGTTCCCGGCTCAGTACCACCGGCACCACCGCTATGTCGCCCTTTTTCGCGTTTCCGCCGTGTTGACCGTTAAACAAGTCACACAAGGGCCCTAGGTCCAATTCGGCCTCCACTACCGGTTTCCTGGGATCGCACCGGATATGCCCTTCATGAAACATGATGGGGCGACCGGCACGCAGAAGAAGGCGACGTATGAGAATTGTCCTAGCGTTCTGAGCGAGCTGAAGGATTTCAGCCGTTTTTGGATCGGCCTTAATAAGGCTGATCTGCAATACTTTGACTTGTGTTTTCTGCGGGTCATGAAAGATCTCCCGGAGACTGTCCAAGCCAAAACGGGATTCGCTCAAGTTCAGCGGCTTGACGAAAGTACCGGAACCTTGAACACGCTCCAGCAGCCCCTGGTCCGTGAGTACGCCGATCGCTTGGCGTACCGTCCTGGTTGCAAGGCCGTACTTTTTTCCCATCGAGGTTTCGGACGGGATTTTCGTCCCCTGGGGATAGACGCCTTCCGCAATTTGCCGGCGAAGGATCGTTGCTAACTGGGCGTAGGCCGGCTCAAAGCGGTCTTTTCGGATACGGTCTGCCATTGTCAGCTACGCTCGCTTCCCGATCTCTGTACGGGTTATCATCGCGTGTACCACAGTTTCTCTCAATTGACAAGGTCGGGGGGCAAGCCCGTGCGAACCCGTTTAGGGCATGCTCCCGACCTTTAATGGTATAAGCGCCTATCAGTTACTCGTGTACAGTTTCCACTGCCCCTTCTCTATCACAACGGGAACGTAACAATCCGGCCCGAGACCGTTGTGGTTGTCTTTGGAGTAATTGAACACCCCGTTTTGTCCGAGGAAACCCTTGATCTGCTCAATGTTATCTCGGATCTGTGCCCGAATCTTTACAAGATCGCTATCCTTGGACGGATCGAGCTTGGGGTCTGTTTTTTTCAGAGCCTCAACAACGATGTGGACGGCGTCCCAGCTGTGCCCCGCATAGAGGCTGAAATCGCCGTATTGCTTGGTATACTTGGTATAGAAGTCCATGGCGATCTTCTTCTGAGGATCGTTCTCCGGTAGATCCTTTGCCACAAGTGTCTTCAGCGATGTGGACACGATCCCTTCTCCGTCTTTGCCGGCAAGTTTGATGAACTCCGGTCCCACGATCGCGTAATCGCTCGCGATCATCCCGGTGAAGCCAAGTTCCCGTGCATTCTTCACGACCATTGCCACATCGGGAACATAGCCGGAAATCAGAAGACTGTCCGCCCCTGCCGCCTTGATGTGGGTAACCAGAGGCCCCAAGTCCGTGCTTCCGGGGGCGTATTTCTCAATGATCGCAGGCTTGACGTTCTTTTTCTTACAAGCCTCCTCGAAAGTAGCCTTCCCTATCTGTCCGTAAACATTATCGATATACGCGTAGGCGATCTTCTTGGCGCCTCTCTGCAAAAGGTTTTCAAGGAGCATTGGGACGGAGGCCTCCTTTTGACGAGGAACCACGTTGAAAACCCATTTCTTTGTGGGTATCCAGATTTTGTCATTGGGGGCCGAAGCGACCAGGGGAGTCTTTCTCGTTTGAACAGTCCGGATGCAAGCCAAGGAGGTCGGCGATGCCGTGGAACCAACCAGGACCACCGCCTTGTCGACTTCAATCAGCCTCTTGGCACTGATCACGGCCCTGGCCGTGTCGCTCTCGGTGTCGTAAGAGACGAGCTTCAGTTGCCGGCCGTTCACTCCCCCGGCATCGTTGATCGTCTTAATGGTAATGTTGAGCCCCTTCTTGGCGCCCGTACCGATGCTCGAAAAGCGGCCCGTGAGGTCGATCACGTTGCCGATCACGTAGGGAGCTTTTTGCGCACTGCTCTGCTCGGTCAGAAGAAAGAAAATGCCCATACAGATCACAACAAGGATCATCCCTAATCTCTTCATGCACTCACACTCCTTTTCTTAATATCCGACCTATCATCCACCTAGATAGGCCGCCTGAATGGTTGGACTTGCAATGACTTCATCGCACGTACCCTCCAGTACCATCTCGCCGCGCTCCAGCACATATACGTAGTCGGCGATCTTCAGAGCCGCCCGTGCATTCTGTTCGGCAAGAAGGAGAGATACTCCCCAGTCATCACAGATTCGTCTCAACGTCTTCATCATTTCTGCAACCAGGAGGGGGGCTAATCCGAGTGAGGGCTCGTCCGAAGCGAGCAGGATGGGGTTCGACATGAGCGCCCTCCCCATTGCAAGCATTTGCTGCTCTCCCCCGGACAGGGTCTGCGCCTTCTGTCTCAACCTGTTTTTCAAAACAGGAAACAGAGAGAAGACCATTTCGAGTCGCCGGGCCGATACTTTCTTACGAACCGACGGCGAGAGACAAAAGGTGCCCAGATCGAGATTCTCTCTCACGGTGAGCGTACCGAAGAGTTCCCTGTCTTCCGGCACGCAAGCGATCCCCCTTCTGACTATTTCGTGAGCCTCCAGGTTTTGTATCGACTCTCCGTTAAGCAAAATCCTTCCCTGTCCGGCAGGCACGAGCCCCGTCAGCGTTCTAACCAGCGTACTCTTGCCTGCTCCGTTGCTTCCGAGAATCGCCACGACCTCTTTCGGTTGAACATGCAGCGAAACCCGCTTCAGCACCTGAGCTTCGCCGTAGTAAGTCTCGATGCCGTCAATCTGAAGCCGGGCGTGGTCACTGCGCCGCTCGCTCACCCGGCACGCATCCGTATCGTAGGCATTTCCCATTGGCTCTTACTCCTCCCCCAGATAAGCCTTGACGACCCGCTCGTTATTTCTGACTTCGTCAGGACTTCCCTCGGCTATCTTGACCCCCGCGTCCAGGACAATGATTTTCTCGGAGAGTGACATGACAAAGGGCATGTTGTGCTCGACAAGAAGGATGGTCAGGCCCTGCCCGAGCAGAACATGAATCAGATCGACGAGCCTATTCACTTCGTGAGCGGCAAGACCTCCGGCAGGCTCGTCGAGCATTAGGAAGCTCGGCTTCATGCAGAGCGCCCGTGCTATGCCTACGAGTTTTCGCTCTCCCAGAGGGAGACGAGAAATCGGTTCGGTTGCTTTTGCGTCGAGACCGACCATGGCAAGGCCGTCCATCCCTTCCTTGCGGACCCGTTCCTCCTCTCGACGGGTGGAAGGGAACCTGAATCCGCTTGCTATCACACCCGATTTGCTCCGACCATAACAGCCCGTCATGGCGTTCTCGAGCACCGTCATGCTTCCGAAAAGCTCTTCAAGTTGAAAGGTCCGCGCAATGCCTTTGGAAGCAATCACATGAGCCGAGAGTCCCGCTATGTCTTCTCCGTCAAAGTGTATTCGACCGGAATTAGGCGCGTGAACCCCGGTGATGACATTGATGAGCGTGCTCTTACCTGCGCCGTTGGGGCCGATAAGAGACATGATCGTTCCCCGTTTTACCGAGAAGCTCACAAGGCTCAGTGCACGGATCCCTGCAAAGGATCGGCTCAGACCCTGCACATTGATCTGCACGGAATCAGGTTGATTTGCCAAGGAACCTCCTTCCCGCATGCGCGAGACGATCCAGCGTGCCGACCAGTCCCTCGGGCATGAAGATCAGAATCGCCACAATGAGCACCCCGAAGAATACGGCATCAACCTCGGCCGTCATTTTGGGCAGCACACCCTTGAGATGTACGTGGATGGCCTCACGAATGGACATGAGGGCTATACTACCGAGGATGGGGCCGTACAAAGTCGCCGCTCCACCGATGACCACTATGGTGAAGAGTTCGACAAGCAAGGGAAAACCAAACATGCTCGGCGCGGCAAATTCAAGGTAGAAGCAGTAGAGGCTGCCCGCCATACTCGCGGTCACGGCCGTAAGAACGAAGACGTGTAGTTTGCAGCGTGGAACGTTGATGCCAACGCAACTTGCGGCCGTCTCACTGTCGTGCTGGGCCTTGATCGCGCGGCCGATCCGGGAGTTCATGATGTTTGAAAAGAACCAGAGACACCCGAGGCAGAGTCCCCACGCAACATAATAATAGTGGAAATCTCCCTGAAGGGTGAACCCGAAAAACGACAGGGGCGGAATGTCCATGAGGCCGTCATGGCCTCCCGTAATGGGGCCTAGCTGACCCAGCGTGATCTCCACGATGAAGAGAAGCCCGAACGTAGCGCAGGCGAGATAGTAACCGCTGAGTCTTAAGAGCGGCGCGCCGATGACATACGCGACGATGGCAACCACGAGGGCGGCAGCGATGATTCCGGCCCACGGCGGCAACAGATCCCGTGCTGCAAGTATCCCCGCCGTGTAAGCCCCGAGTCCGAAAAATGTGGGATGGGCGAGCGAGAAAAGACCGGCCTGATGGAGGAGCAGTGCCATTCCGCAGGCAAGCGTCGCGTAAAACGCTACGAAACACATAACACCGGTTATGTACGTGCCGGAGGTGACAAAAGGGACCAGCGCTAGTCCGGCAACGACAAAGACCCACAACAGGTGGAAGCGACGGTTGCTTTTCATGTTCTCCTCTTGATCCCGGGGATGGTGATCGTGCGCACAATCAGAAAAAGGATCATCACCACCAGAGCGAAAACGTCTTTCAATCCCGATGCAATGAATCCCGCTCCGAAGCCTTCCAGAAGACCAAGTGCGAGGCCGGCGACGACGGTTCCGGCCATACTCCATCCACCGGCAATCGCGGCTACCAAGCCCTTGAGCCCGGTGAGGAGACCGATTTCGTAGCCGGTGAACGTGATGGGAGCGGTGACGATCCCCGTAATCGCCCCAAGTCCGCCTGCCAGTCCGAAACAGAAGAGTCTAAACCTGCCGATGTCAATGCCTATAAGCCGGGCGCCGGTGAGATTAACGGCTGATGCACGCAGGGCGGTGCCTAAGAGGGTGTGATTCAGGAACAGGTGTAGTCCAAATGTAATCAACGCCATCAATACAACGACGCAGATGACTTGCGGTGTCACACCCGCACCTAAAATGTGGATCACGCCCGTTCCGAAGAAGGGTTCGATGCGCCGAGATTCCGAGCCCCACTGCAACAGGACCAACCCCTTGATAACCGACGCGGATGCAATGGTAATCATCATATACGTCATTTCGGTCGGAAGCCGGATAGGGCGGATAACCAGGCGTTCCAACAGCATGGATATGGCAACAGTACAGGCCACGGCCAAGAATGCCGACGGGAGAATGCCGAATCCCATGCTGCTGAAGGCCCATGTCAGCATGCCCCCCAGCATCACAAACTCACCGGTGGCGAAGTTGAGAACTCTGGTGATAAGATACACTAGGCTCCAGCATATTCCGATGACCGCGTAAATGCTTCCGCCGGTCACTCCGGAAACGGCATACTGGATAGTCTGGGAAAGTAGATCCATCCTTGGCGATCCTTCATGAGAGGAAAGGTTAAGCCTTCAAGCTTTCCGAAATTCTTGCCGGCCCCCGGCCCCTGGGGACCGGCAGACTTCTACACCGGTCGCGTGCGCAGTATCAGACAGTCGCCCCGTATTCGCGGGCGAAATCGTACATGGCTTGCACGTTCTCGGGGGTTGCATCCGTGAGAGGAGCAGATGCATCCAGAATGAAACCTCCGTCCACCGCGCATGTGTCCATCAACTCCTTGCAGTAGGCCTTCACGTCCTCCGGAGTCCCCACTGTCAGAAGACTTGTGGGAACATTGCCCCGGATACAGCAGCGGTCTCGCATCATTTTCTTGGCAAGTTTGATGTCGGTGCCTTCAAAATGGTACATTACTTTGCCGGGGGTCACATCCCGGAACGCCTCCAGTCGTTTGTTACAGACGCCTTCAACAAGCACCCAGGGGGTGATTCCTTCACGGATGAGGGCCTCCAGTAGTTCTTTCATGTGAGGCCAATAGAATTTGTGAAACTGCTGGGGAGACATGAAATTGTCCAGGCCCTTGTGAAGAGGAATGAATATCTTTGGAATACCGGTGCGTTTCACTGAGGCAAGGGCCGAATCAATCATGATGGGAAGCAATTTGTCGCACGCTGCCATGACCTGGTCGGGGCGCCGGTACAGATCCACCATGATGCCCTTGGTGCCGCGGAAAAAATCTCCCAGAGTGTCGAACGGCACTTGGGCCAGGCCGGCAGTCGGGAGCGGGTATCCCAGTTCGGTCAGTTTTCCCGAGAACGCGCCGGCCCATTTAAGGACTTCGGCCGAAGCCTTGCCTGCTTCGATCATTGCATTCCGAGCCGCTTCCATTTCAGGAGTCAGGAGGAGTACCCCGGCATAGATACCAAACATGTATGAGATAATCTGGTTAAGGGGGGGTAGATTCTCAAACGGAGCCAAGGCCTTGTTCACCCGGGGCCAAAATCTGCGAATCATGAAATCGGTGGTATCGGACAGGAAGTGATCGTATTCTTCCGGCACGGTGAATTTGTTCTAGGTCACGGAGCGGCTGCAGACGAGTTTTCGGTCATTCTGAGGTAGTCAAAGACCAAGCGAGTGTTCCGACAAAGCTGCCGCATTCTTTGGGCTACGCTGCGTGCGCGTTTGACTTGATGATGCTAACGGCAAGACGGCGCAGTCGTGTGATGTTTTCCGGTCCATGGCCGGTTCTTATTCGGCTGCGGTCTTCGTCGTAGTTCCAGTCAATGATGTAATGGCAACTGTTTTCCGCCCAGTGGCCGCGGTTGGTGGCTCGGACAGGAAGTGATCGTATTCTTCCGGCTTCATCGCTTCCAATTCCACGAACTGGTAGGACCTATCGTCCTCGAGGCCGTGCCCCGCCCACAACAGTTGCTGGAAATCCAGTGCTTCCAGGACGCGCGCGAAGCCTCGCAAGCGTAGGGATTCTCTCCTATATCCGGCTTGAAATGCTCAAGGCACTCTACCCAACACAGTCGAACATGAGTTGGGGGTCGTACATTACTTCTTTCACCGTAACGCCCATTCCAGCGAGCGGGGAAAAACTTCCCACATGGATGCAATCCGGCACCCGAACTGGTTTCTTGAGCGCTACCGCGTCCTCGATACGCTTTGTCCTTTCCCGAGAAGCTCAGCAGGTCCTGCGCGTTGCTCATACTTACCCTCCCGTTTGCTTAACTATCCATCCAGTGAAGCGCATACTTCACTCCGGCCACTGCGCGCGAAGCCTCGCAAGCCGTAGGGATTCTCTCCTATATCCGGCTTGAAATGCTCAAGGCACTCTACCCAACAGTCGAACATGAGTTGGGGGTCGTACATTACTTCTTTCACCGTAACGCCCTTCCAGCGAGCGGGGAAAAACTCCCACATGGATGCAATCGGCACCCGATCCGGTTTCTTGAGCGCTACCGCGTCCTCGATACGCTTTGTCCTTTCCCTCAGCAGGTCCTGCGCGTTGCTCATACTTACCCTCCCGTTTGCTTAACTATCCATCCACTGAAGCGCATACTTCACTCCGGCCACTGCATCGGTAACCCACGCGTCGGCTCCCACGTACTTACACGCGTGCTCATCCACCTGCCCGCCGCCGATGATCACCTTCACCTTGTCCCGTACTCCGATCTCTTTGAGACCGTCCACTACGGCCTTCATGGAGTCATATGATAGGGTGAGAAGACCGCTCAAGCCAATGATATCCGGTTGAAAACCCTCATATTCTTCGCAGAAACGCCGGGCCGGCACGTCCACACCCAGGTCCCTCACCTCGAACCCGTTGATGTCCATGAGCATGTGGACCATGTCCTTGCCGATGTCGTGGATATCCCCTGCGACCGTTCCGAGCAGAAGTCTGCCCACTTTTTTCACTCCGGAGCCTTCTTCGGAACCGGACATGTGCGGCTTAATCAGTTCCGTCGCTACCTTCATCATCTCACCGGCCATGATCAGTTCCGGCACAAAGTAAATCCCTTCTTCGAAGCGCTTTCCCACTATTTCCAGGGCTTCCCTATAAGCACCAAGGATTTCCACGGGAGACGCCCCCTGGTCCAGATACTGCTTCGTAAGTCTCAGAGCCTCCTCTTCCATCATTTCCGCTATCCCATCCACAAGATCTTTCATTGTGTACCTCCTCCAACATTCTGCAGTGCCGTTCCGGCTCGCCCGAGATATAAACGTGCCTTGCATCGGCAAGACCCTTCCAGTCGATCGGTCAATAGGTAATCGGACTTCAAAAATACGCAGGCCGCCGGCGGCTTGCAGGGGAGTGCTCTCCCTTCACGATTGGGAGTGTTTGTAAATCGGTCTCAGCCGGCATCCGCTCCATGGGATCCGCTCATCAACGTCCCGCTACGGCCGGACCGGAATTACTTTAGACATCCTTTTGCGGCCCGATCTTCCCGGCGCGAAAAGCGCGGTTGAAGTTCATGCAGTGACGGTCTTTTCCCAGGACGGTTTCCGCTGCCATGGTGATCCCTCGGAGATCCCGTTCTTCGGGGTTGATGATGACACTGTCCATCCCCGCCTCGACGAGCAGCGCCATGAAGGCCTGATTCAGGACCGAGCGAAGAGGCATGCCGAACGATATATTGGATAAGCCACACGTGAGATGCGCGTTAGGGAATTCCTCTCGGATGTTCCGGCAGGTCTCCAGGGTGGTCTTCCCGTTCTCGATTCCGGTGGCAATCGCCATGACGAGTGGATCGATAAACAGTTTTTCGTCCGGCAGTCCACCTGCACGGGTCATGGCTACGAGGCGTCGGACGATCTCCAGCCTTCCCTCGCTGGTGCGCGGGATACCGTTATCGTCCAATGCGAGCACGATCAGTTCGGTCTTGAATTCGCATGCCAAAGGCAACACTCCGTCGATGCGAAATTGCTCCCCGCTCAGGGAATTGAGCATGGGAGTCTTGACCGCTCTGCGGATGCCGGCCAGAAGTGCTCGATCATTGGCGCTGTCCAGACACGGAACTGCCTCCGGAACTGCCTCCTGAACTGTTTCCACCAGCCACGCCATGTCCTCGGGCTCGCGATCGGGCAGCGTCCCCGCGTTAATGTCGAGATAGGTTGCGCCGTTTTCGAACTGACGTTTGGCCAGGTCTCGGATGAAGTCGGCATCAAGGTGCTGTATTGCCTGGAGCACGTGTTTTCGTGTTCCGTTGATTTTTTCACCAATGACGATCATGGCCGTGACCTCCCATGAAATATATCCTCCTCTAGTCATATACATATGTCAAGGACTTTTCGGTCATCCGCTCGGAGAAACTTACGATCCCGCACCTTCGTCAACCCGTGCCGGCATCCTCCACGTTTCGGCCGGTCGCGGCCAAGATTCGTCCGGAAAAAAACCTACCTCTCAGCCGCAGATCGCTCCCCGGCCGCCCTAACTCCCGGTCTTTGGGCGGCCCTCAAGCCAATCGATGACCGGTTGGACAATCCCATCCACCGGGAAGTACCTGTGAAGGAAGATTCCAGAAACTTGATACGGTTGTTCAGATCCTGATCATGTCGGACTGATGGCACCGCGATTCATCAATGCCCTCAAACCGAGACTTGCCGGAGGAGGAGAGGAGGCGGAGGGGGGAAGCGGACTCGGCGCCTCAAGAGAAGTAAAGGTAATTTCGAACCGATGTGCGGGATGGACGGACAGATGGATGGATGGAGGGAAGGGCGCAGAAGGAAAAACGCGTTCGGAGATCGGAAAAGCGCATCATCCTGATCCCCGAACACGTAGGAAAGGAAGGATATGAGTCTTAGTACCACTTGACCGGCGGTTTGCAAACCGGCATGCAGACCGGTCCACAGGTCGGCGGCATACAGGGTGGAGGCGCACAATATTGCGCCTGTTGAGGTTTACACTTGGTGATCCGGGCAGGCATTGGATGCTGATATGCCGGAGTTCCCATGGGCATTGCCATTGTCGGGCATCCCGACGGAGGGCAAACACCGCCGGCCATGCCGGGACCACCGGGGCCCGGTTGCATTGGGTAGTAGGCGTTGGCAACGGAGAACGCCGCTGCCGCTATGAGGACTACAAACGCACTGATTAGAGATATTCTTGCCATCCCCGACTCCTTCCTTAGGAGAGTAAGATCCTTTGTCAATTAAATCCAGTAATTGGTCAAAGTGACGAGAGTAATATATCAAATATGTAAGCCCTTGTCAATAAAATTCTTCAAAACAAGACAGTTAACCATTAATTTCAATAATATCTCACCTGTTATAGATCTAATATCCTGATATTATACTATTAAACTCTGATATTCAGTGGAGAATGAAGCCCAATGAACCTTAGGCATCATACGGCCGATCCGGCAGTTGCTCAATCCGAGGAGCGACCCTTTTTGAGGCTAGGATTGCCCGACGTCGCAGGGCTTCCAGTGACGCAAAGTCTTCTTGACCCGCTCGCGTTCCCGTGTTATCGAATACTTGTTTCGTGATTGTGTGATGTTTGCGCGGTTCCGGGGAAGGCCTTTGCACCTGCAGTGAATCGGTCCGCCGGCATCCCCGGCAACAAGTGAAAGCCGCGGAGGAGAGATGTTCACCGAACTGATCGGAGCGAATGACGCTGCGTATATCCTGGATCTTCAGGAGCCTGCCCGGATCCTGGAAGCTATGGACAGAGAGGAAATCAAGCCCGCCCAAGTAGTACCGGACGGGCCGCTCTTTGCCGTGGCGGACGTGGTAATAATGAGACTGGCGGAAGTCATCCGTCATTTGGGAGTTGAGGGCGCGAAGGCAACTCGCTATGCGGAAGCGGTTCTAGGGCCAAGACTTCGTGCTCACGATGAAAACGTGATTGACTGGATAGAAAACGAGGCGCAGGAGTTATTCTGTCTCATTTCGGACGGGCAGCTTTCCAGGATTTACCTGAGAAACAAGGAAGACTTCAAAGAGTTCGACGTCGGGGCGGTGAGACCGGTCCTGCTGCCGACAACTCGGTGCGAGATTAACGTGTTTCGCGTAATTCGACCTGTCGTCTATCGGGTACGCCAATTGCCGGCCCGAACAAAGGCCCTACGCTGAACATGCGGCCCGGCCGGTGACGGTCATGGATGCGGGTATTATGAGCGGCTAACCGGGGTGCGGCGGCACCGCTCTCTCGCTGCGTTGGGGCCTCCGGACGCGAACACTAACGGGACGCCCGACATCCCTTGAGATCGATGGTTTGCAGCAATGACTTGAGATGCCTCTTGACCGTATCTTTTCTCAGTTTGTAGGATCGGATTCTGTCCAGGTTGCCCGCGTCTATTGCTGAGCCGAGAACCGTGTCCACGGTATTGAGGTCTTGCTGGTAAGACTGAGCCATTCTCACGAGTTCCGCACAACTCTTTGCCGCCAAATCCTCTGCGAATAACGGAGCCGCAGCCACAAGCACCGCAGCCATTGCACCGACCAGAGATGCACCGATCTTTCCGTTGGTTTTCACGCATTACCTCCTTCCGGACTGCATGTTTGTTGCCGATCTATTTGAAATTAGGCTTAAAATAGGCACATCAGTCCGTATCGGAGCCTTCTTATATCACAACAGTCGATAAGCACAATAGTTATCTTGGTATGTGCGGAAGCATTCAGTGTCGTGGGCTCGGTGCGCCTCCGGTATCTCTGATGGTGAAATCACTCCGGAGGAGCGCCGGGATTCCAGTCAGGAAATCTTAGACCTCTGAACTCCCCGCTGTCGAGTCTGAAACAAACCATTCGAGGTTTGCTTCGTTCACGCTCGAATTCGATCAAGCGAGCACTAATCCATTCCCAGGCGGACGCCATTGTGGACAACGTGCCTTCCGGAACCGAGATGGTTTCCACTTCTCGATCATCCCAGGCAAACGTAACGGATCCGGGCTCCATGGCTTCCAGTACCCAATCCGCCCAGGGAGATTCCTTTTTCATGACGGACAATCCTTCCGTGTGAATATTCTTGGCTCCGAACTGCCGACAAGCCACTACGAATATGAAAGTCCTCGGCACAGCCGGGCACTCCGGAGCGAGGCACGGGGAGCGGTCTCTACAAATCAGAGCCGTAGGGCGGGCCACGCCCGCCGTCTCTTCGGCCAAGACCCGGGTTGTTTATCGGAGTTCCTTACCTGACCATTCAAGTTCCGTGGCACATGTCTGTAAACCGGTCTTCGTTTTACCGGTACGATCTAGTTGACGCAACCCGGATTCAAGGAAACAGAGCCAAGCGGCCGGCGGTGAAGAGCAGGATCGCAGAGAATGCCAAGCCGTCGGCACGGCGAAACTTCAGAGGCCTGAACTGCGTGCGTGAGCCGCCGGGCTGGAAACCTCGGGCAGTCATCGCCAGTGCAAGCAGATCGGCTCGTCTCAGAGCTCCCGTCAGCGCAGGAGAGAGTACGGCGACCAGATTACCGGCCCGGGTCGAAAGCCGCCCCTTTCCGAATTCCACGCCTCGGGATTTCTGGGCATCGATGGTTCCGTACAACTCCTGCTGCAATAGAGGCACGAATCTCATTGCAAGGAGGAGAATCATAACCAGGTCTTCGACAGGGACCTTCAATCTTTTCAGGGGGCTCAAGAGCAGTCCGATTCCTCTGCTCAGTTCCGTAGGGGACGTTGTGAATGTCAGGACCAGAGCAGCGATGATTGCCAGTACGATCTGAAAAGTGAAAATGAATCCGGTTTCCAGCCCCTCCCAGGTGAACGGCAATTCCCACTGCAGAATGAAGACGGGTCTCCCTTGAGTTCTGAAAAAGACATTGAGTGCCGCCACAACCGCCAACATCAACGAAAAACGGCGAAACCAGAACAACCAGATCTTCCATCCCGATCGACTGAGGACGGCGAGAATAATCGCCGGTAGTGCGGCCATGGCTACGCCGGATACGACAGGCGACCGGAAGACTGCAGCGAGGAGCGCGATGAGCCCAACGAGCTTAGTGCGCGGATCGAGTCCGTGCAGAACAGAGTCTGAAGGGAGATATCCGCCTAGTAGTATGTCGGTTTTCATGACGGCGAACGTACGGCTCCATGGATTATGGTTCCGGTCCGTTATACCTCATTTCCGCGTTGTGTGGTAATCTGATGTGTACATGTACGGGACCTTGATCCTGTTTATCTCGATGGGGCAGCGTGCGTGAACATGTCAAACGAGGAGTTCAAAGACCTTTCTTTGTTGGGTGCCGGGCCGACCCCCCCGCCGACCAAACCTGAAGACGCCGCTCTTGAGAGTTTTCCCAACAGGTATCCGAAGAGAGATTATTCCATTGAATTCAACTGTCCTGAATTCACGAGCTTATGCCCTCTCACCAAGCAGCCCGACTTCGCAACAATTATCATTACCTACATTCCTCATCTCAGATGCGTGGAATCCAAGTCACTAAAGTTCTACCTGGGATCTTTCAGAAACGTGGGGATGTTTCACGAAGAGATCACCAACCGTATCCTTGATGACTTGGTAGCAGCGTGCGCGCCTCGTTGGGCCAGGGTCAAGGGGTTCATGAATCCGCGGGGCGGAATCTCCATTGAGGTAACGGCCGAGTATTGTATGCCGGGATATGAAGTATCCGGACGGTACGGCTGACGCTTGCCTGCACGGAGAGCACCTCACGAGTTTGCAACGAACTCCCCGCTGAGTGCACGGCAGCGCAATTGCGGTGACGAATGAACAGACCCCTCCCCGGCATGAACGGCAACACGAGAAACATGACGAGGTGAACACCGGCAAAGAGAATCCCCGGACCGGCGTGCACGTGATGAAGACGCTTTCGGACGTCCTCGGCATGTTGGTCCACCGACTGAGATGTCCCTCCGTAGGATACGGGTATTTCGGTTCATAAACGGACAGGCTGCCGGAAGAGCGTCTCCCGTTAGTGGACGTTCAAGTATTGGCAGCTGTTATGATGCAAGAGGACTCGGGGACCCGCGCCTTCGCTTACACGTTGATTGAGTACGGAAGAGATGGGGTTACTGAAAAAACTGGACGTCCCTTCGAGGAATTGATATAAAGATAGGTGCGATATTCCCTTTCTGGAGCGGGTTAGGAAGAGATCCGCTCTAGTGGTGGGTCTCTGCGGACCGTTTGAACATTGTAATGCTTGGTTCTCATGTCTTCTGGAGGAACGTGGTGAGTCATTTGAGGACGGTGGGGGAAATTCCGAACTATGAGTCGGAATCTCGAACCGTAGCGAGGTCATACAGGGGAGCGACTGAATCAGGTGCATTCGCCCGTCTGTGGAGGCGGCGGGGGTGGCTCCTGCTGGCTCTGGATGTAGTGATATGCCTCATCTCCTTTATTGGGTGCTACTATCTCCGATTCCACGTTGATTTTATGGCCACCAGCATACTGCCTACGTTCCCCTCTACGCCTGCGTTGGACCCGTATCTCAAAGCAACGTTTCTTACTTCGACTCTGTGGATTTTCTTGATGAAGCGCGAGCAAATGTACAGGGACGAGTTGCATTTCGCCACTTCTCTGGCCTACAGGATACGGATCGTTCTGATCTCGGGTTTCTACTCGATGGTCTTTCTGATGGTCATGTCGTTCATGTTCAGATATCTGCTTCTGTCTCGTATCGTCTATTTGACGGGGTTTGCGTCGGCGTGCACGCTGATGATTCTCGTGAGAATCTGTTTTCGACTTATTGACCGACGCCTGGACCATCAATGCGTCACCGTGTATCGCGTACTTCTCCTGGGGTGGAATCGCAACGCTGAAGCCCTGTTGGATCGGATTTACAAGCAGAACAACTGCACACACGTGATCGGCCGGCTTGGTTGGGGACTCAAGTCGGACCGGATCATCGGGAACGGCGATCATATACCGCTTCTCGGCGTCGCAGGAGATATCGACGACATCTACCATGAGACGCCTTTCGACCAGCTCATTGTCGTCTCGGAAGGGCAGGGACTGGATCCCAAGAGCAGTACTCAGCGTGAAGCCATGGTGCACGCTCTTAACTTCTGTGAAGAACACGGCGTCTCATTTTATATGGTTCCCGACTTCATGGACGTCATGGTGAGTCGCAGGGAACTCGGCAACTTTTCCGGAATCCCGCTGATGCGTCTCATGGACTCTTCTCTTCATCCGGTCTATGCCTGGGTGAAGAGGGCTTCAGATGTCATCTTCGCTTCCACGATGCTTGTCATCGGCTCGCCGGTATGGTTGGCCATTGCTCTGCTTGTCAAGGCTACCTCCAAGGGACCGGTGCTCTATATTCAGAAGAGAGCCGGTATGCACGGCAAGCCGTTCAAAATGTACAAATTTCGCTCAATGGTTGAGGACGCTGAGGAGCGGCTCGATGGCATGATTGATTTCGACAAGCTCAAAGAGCCGGTCTTCAAGCTCAGGAATGATCCTCGGATCACTCCCGTCGGTAAGATCTTGCGTCGGTTCGGTCTGGACGAGATTCCCCAATTGTTGAACGTGTTGTTGGGGCAAATGAGTATCGTGGGACCCCGGCCCGAACAAGTGGAGTTGGTAGAGCGGTACGATCCCTGGCAAAGGCGCAGACTAAAGGCAAGACCGGGAATCACCGGATACCAACAGGTGGTCTGTAGAGGGGATCTTTCGCTGGCTAAACGAATTGAGTACGACCTGTTCTATCTGAAGCACCAAAGCCTTTTTCTCGATGTGATAATAATGCTGAGAACCGTACCGGTCGTGATTCGCGGCGACGGTATGAAATGAATTCAAAGAGGCGCAGAAATTTCTGAAGCCTTTCTTACCTATTTAAAGACGATCCGCGACCGATACGGAAAGAGTGTTACTTGATTTTATGATTCACGGGATGGGGCCCCGATCTGTAGTTGTGCTTGCGGGGAGCGATCGGACGATACGTGATTCTCCTGTTTGCCTTCTGGAAGCGAAAACATCGGTCAAGATCCCTCCATACATGAACAAGTCCTTGTCCGGAAGGTGATTGCGTTCTTGTTGTGCCTTACAATATCAACGGAGCCGCGGAACCTGCCGTGAATCGGGTGCGAACCGGGTCGTTTCATCGCAAAATTTTTAGTGTAGTATATTCCGGTGGTAACGAGCAATGCTTCCGGGAGTTGGGCAGGGGCTTGTCCGGAAATACGGGCATAAGACGTCACTCAACTGCACGGCATAGCAGGAGGTTCTCTGAGGGGTCTGTTGCCCGGCACCTGACAAGATGCTATTCTCGAGACCCGGAGGACGAAAGTGGACACGGTAGAGCAGGTCCGGAAAGAGTCGAATTTGCCGGAGGACGGAACCGGTCGGCGTCACGAATACACAGCGAAGACCACGATTCAATGGTGGTGGGCCGGGCTCGCATTTGCGCTTTCGGTGTTGACCTTGCTGGTGCTCAACCATCCTGCGCTGAAAGCTCCGATGATCTACGATTCCCAGGGTTTTATAGCGGCGAAATCCAATCTGTTCAGGTCGGGCTTGTGGGATACGTTAAGCATTACACCTATCCGACCGCTCTTCATGGTCACCCTGTACGTCAATTACCTGACAACGGGAATGGATCCTTTGTACTTTCGCCTGGTGAACATCGTTTTGCAGGCAGGGGCGGGAACGGCACTTGCTTTGCTGATTTTTCTTGTTCTCGAAGTCGGAGGAGCCGGAAACGGCTCCCCATCCAGGCGTAGACTCGAAATAAGCCTGTTTCTCGGGTTCGTGTTCGCCATTCATCCCCTCCAGACTCTCGTAACGTTGTACATCTGGCAGCGTGAAGCAATCCTGGCTTGTTTGTTCTACTTCTCAACCGTGGCCGTGTACCTGGCCGCCCGATCCGGACGTTACCGAAGCGCTACACTGGGATACGGACTGACCGCCGTATTGTTTCTTGCCGGGATGCTGTGCAAGGAGAACACAGTTACGGTGCCGGCCGTGCTGTTCCTGGCGGAAGCTACTCTGCTGCGGGGAAATCTCAAGGATCTGGGACGAAGTATCGTACGAATAAGTGCGATCGTCATTGTACCGCTGTTTCTGTATTTTGCGGCGGCCAACCATTTCGCCGGCTCCGAAAGCAGGGAGTTGCAGAGTGTTGTTAAGCGGCTGACCGGTTATTATGAGCATGCCGGGTTGTCGCTTGCCGAGGTGTTGTTGACCGAGAGTCGGGTGTTCTTTGCGTATTTGGCCACGATAGTGTTCCCGGTTCCGGGAAGTATCGCTCTCATCAAGGCGATGACCGTCTCCCGATCTCTGCTCGGTCCGCCGGTTACTCTTGCGGCGTGCGCAGGGGGGGCGGGTCTGACGGGACTTGCCGTATTTCTCATCCGTAGGCGCCCCATAGCGGCATTTGGCATACTCTTTTTCGTGATCAGTCTCATTCCTGAGAGCACTCTTATCCCTCCATACTTGTTCTTCGGATACCGGGCCATTCTGCCCATGGCAGGGGTCCTGATGATTCTCGGCGAGGTCATGCTTCGGATACTGGACGGTGAACGTGCCGGAAGCGGCGTCAGGGCTTCACGGGCCATCTTAGGCGGCGTTTCGGCACTTGTTCTCACCGGGCTCTTTGCGGTAACCTATTCTCAAGCCGTCTCATGGAATCCCTTGTCTTTCTGGAAGGATGCATACGAAAGGCTTCCTCCGGAACGAGCATTGATTGAAAAGAAGCCGTATCTGGACATCGTCTCCAATTTGGCGGGGCTACTGGCGCGCGGAGGTGACATGGCCGGTGCGGAGAGACTGTCTAGAGAGGCTTTGGCTTTGTATCCCAACGCTCTTGAACTTCACGACACCCTCGGGCTGGCGTTGCTTCATCGGGGGCGCGTACGTGAGGCCATCGTCGAGTTCCGGAAGGCCGTGAGACTACAGCCTGAATCCGTAGGGGCTTTCAACAATCTGGGAAACGCTCTGCTCGCTGCCGACGAAATTCCGGACGCCATTGCGGCCTTCAGGAGAGCGATCAAGCTTCAGCCTACGAGGGTTCAACCGTACGTCAATCTTGGAGCGGCTTACGCGAACTCCGGGGAGTACGAAAAAGCGAGAAAAGTCTTCCAAGAGGCTGTACGTGTGAACCCGAGGCATGCCAAGGCTCAAGCGAATCTCGGCATTACTCTGGTGAATCTCGGTCTCTTTTCTGAAGCCATTGTACACCTCAACAACGCCGTGCAGATCAATCCAAGGCTGGCCGGCGCTTATCTGCAGATGGGAATCGCGTGGGAACGCTCAGGCGATACGGTTCGAGCGGTTGAGTCGTACGAGCGGGCACTGCGTCTCATACCAACATTCAACGATGCGAGAATCCAGTTGGCCAAGGCTCTGTTCAAGCTTAGGCGTTATCCCGAGTCGATAGTCCAGTTTCAACGGGTCCTGCAGGTTGACCCCAAGAACTATGGGGCTCACAATGACTTGGCATCCGTGTTCATAATCATTTCACGGTACGACAAGGCCGTTCATCATTGCCGGAAGGCTCTCAGTCTCAAACCGGATTTCATCGAAGCTGAAATGAATTTGAAGCGGGCTCTTGAGCGTGTCGGTGCGGAGCAGGCCAATCCGGATGATCGTTCTTTCCCTTAGCTGAATTGCTGCAGGCCGCAGTGCATCGTGTAGCTGATTCGCAATCGACAAGTATCCCGCCTGGATCTTCATTCGGTTTGCCGTTGCGGACATTGCGGTTCCACAGTGAACTTCAGCGAAGGGTCCACGAGGAGGGCGTCTCTCATGAAGCTGCGCCCAATAAGCATTTTGTAGTTGAACCTACTTCGGTCCACCAGATTCACCTGCACTTCCCGTGAGACGTTGCCCAGGCAAATCGTGAGCATCACGACCGGCCGCTTTTGCTTCTTCCCCCCGGGTCTCTTTATTGAGGCCAATCGAACCAGTTCCCGTTCGAGCGAAACGGTTTTGCCGTCACCGGAAATCAGTTGAAAGCGCACCCAGCGTACACCTCTCCGCTTGAACCGGTGAACCGCGTGCGCGTTCACCGACGAGTGGTCCGCACCCGTATCCAGTTTCGCACTGAAGATGAGTCCGCCCGGGTCCACCCGAACGTTCTCAATGAGCCCCACGGTTTTCATCGGCTCGGACGCCATAACCTGAATCGCTGAAACAATTGGGACAATAGTCATTAGAGCGAATAAGAACGGCTTCATAAGGCCTCCAGGAACCGCTGCAATTGATCGGACGGGCCCGGTTGCCGTCCTATTTTCGCGGCTTGGCGGTGTAGTGCAGCGAGGGGTTGACGACAACGCGATCCAACATGAAACTTCGCCCCAGAAGCATCGCGTATTTGAGCCGTGATCGGTCTGCCAGGTTAACCAGCGTGTTCCGGCACTCGTTCCCAAGGCAGATCTCCAGTACGACCAACGGTCGTTCCTCGAATTGTCCATCATGTCGGGGCACTATCTCTATGCCGACCTGTTCTCGTTCGATTTCAACGGTATGGCCGTTTCGGTTGTCCACCCGGAATCGAAGAAACTTCCTCCCGTCTCGCTCCATGACCGTGATGTTGCGAGCGTCTATGGAGGTGTTGTCCGCACCGGTGTCAACTTTGGCGGCAAGTACCGGACCTCCCGGTCGAATCGAGATCTCCTCAATCCACCCTACCACCAGCTTTTCCGCAGCCGACGGATGAGCGCACAACAGGGCGGCGATGATCGCCGCAAGAATAGGGAATCGCTTCAAGTCACCTCCTTGTGCCGGATGCCGCACACCGGCATGGTTATTAATAGTGTTCGATTCGATCCATTGTCAAGTCTCCGCAGCGGTTCGTAACTGGCGCCGACGTGCGTTTGCAGGGGCGACCCGGATCCGATTCATGTTCGGCTGTTCTCGCCTTCCGCGCCTCTTGACTTTCCGTTTGCCTGGGCGTAAGGATGCCTGATCTTATTTGGTACGGTGATTTCCGGAAGTTATGTTCCGTTGTAGTTGGCGGAAAGAGTAGGGCCGGGCAAGGAACAGTACCGAAAAGAACGGACGGGGTTCGGTTACGGATCTTTCCGGTTCACCTGGTTGTCAACAGGACGATCATGGTCTGATCGAACCCTTTGGCCTTGGAGGCACAGGTAAGTTGAACAGAGTACAATTGTACCTTTTGGCCGGGGCCCTGACCCTCGCCGGCATGGGGCTTTTTCTGTACAAAGCATGCCTTGTGGGTTTTCCCATGAGCCACAAGACCGAATCGACGACATGGAAGGTGGAAGCTCGACTGAAGTTTGTTGCAACCGGCAAACCGGTGAAAGCGTCCCTCCTCCTGCCGGAGCAGGTCAAGGGCTTCGTTGTTTTTCACGAGACTTTTATCTCAAGCGGTTATGGAATTGTAACCACTACGGAAAAAGAAAACCGGCAAGCGACGTGGTCCATTCGAAAGGCAACGGGGAGACAAACCCTGTACTATCAGGCAACGATCGAGTTGGCGGGGAACAGTCGTCCGGCGGCTGAGTCTCTTCCTCCAAAGACCGGGGGAACGGTGTTGGAAGGCACTTCTCTCCAAGCCGCCAAGTCTCTTATGAAAGAGGTGAAGAAACGGTCGGCGGACAAAGCCGGCATGGTTGCCGAGCTCATTACGCAGCTGAATCGTAAGGACCCCCACGACAATGTCAAACTGCTCCTCGGTCCGAAACCCACTCGGAAGAAACGAGTGACGGTCGCAGTGCGCATCCTTAATCATATGGGAGTTCCGGCCAGAGTGGCCGGCGGGATTCGCCTGCGCGGAACGGTGCAGGATTTTTCCAAGAAGACGGCCCTTATCCATTGGTTGGAGGTCCACAACGGAAAAGGGTGGGTTTCTTTTGATCCGGTCACCGGGAAATCTCCCGTGCCCGACCACTGGTTTCGTTGGTACATTGGTGACGGCTCTCCCGCGAGTGTTGAAGGGGGAGACAACTTGCGGACCGTCTTCTCTGTGCGTCCGATGGTGGAGAAAGCACTGAGTGCGGCTCTGAACAGGGCAGAAGTTTCTCATCCCTTTCTTTTAAGGTTCTCTCTGTTCAGCCTGCCGGTGAGTACTCAAGCGGTTTACCGGGTGATACTCCTCGTTCCCCTGGGGGCGTTCCTTCTGGTGCTGCTTAGGAATGTGGTAGGAATTAAGACCTTCGGAACCTTCATGCCCGTGCTCATCGCCCTATCTTTCCGAGAAACCGGTCTACTCAGAGGCATTTTCATTTTCGTCTTGCTTGTGGCGCTCGGCCTTGTCGTGAGGTTCTGGCTGGAACGGCTGAAGTTGCTCCTGGTGCCTCGCCTCGCTGCGGTTCTGATCGTGGTAGTGGGGCTTATGGCCATGCTCAGTGTTATGACCAAATCACTGGGCGGAAATACGGGCATTTCAGTAGCTCTGTTCCCCATGGTCATCCTGACCATGACTATCGAGAGGATGTCCATCGTCGTGGAAGAAAGAGGTTTCGGAGAAGCTCTCACGTCCGGACTGGGGAGCATCCTGTGCGCGTCGTTGGCATACTTGGTCATGAACGTGAAGGATATCGAACATCTCGTGTTTGTCTTTCCCGAGTTATTGCTCGTATTGCTGGCCGCCACACTTCTGCTGGGTCGATACACGGGATACCGCCTCATGGACATCTACCGGTTCAAAGCTTTGGCAGGGGGCTAGGTTAATGCTGCGGATATTGAGAGAACTCAAGAGACAAGGCATACTTGCCATAAACAAGCGCAATGCGGATTACACCTTGAAGTACAATCCCCGACGCCTGTATCCGCTGGTGGACGACAAGTTACGCACCAAGCAGCTTGCTCTTGAGAACGGCATAGGTGTCCCTCCTCTGTACGGGGTCATCGAAGTGGAGGGCCAGGTCCGGCAGATACCCGAGATTGTGCGAGATTACCAGGATTTCGTTATCAAGCCCGCTCATGGAAGCGGCGGAGAAGGGATTCTCGTGATCTCCGGACGAACAAACGGGAAGTTCCGCAGGGCGGCCGGAACCATTATCGGCAGAGAAGAACTCAACCATCATGTCTTCAACACGCTTGGCGGCCTCTATAGCCTGGGGGGGCAACCGGACAAGGCAATCATTGAGTATCGAGTACGATTCGATCCCACGTTTGAACACATCAGCTATCTGGGAGTCCCCGACATCCGCATCATTGTGTTTCTCGGAGTTCCGGTCATGTCGATGGTTCGTCTGCCCACTCGAATGTCCGATGGAAAGGCCAATCTCCACCAAGGGGCCGTGGGTGCCGGAATTGACATGGCAACAGGTAGGACGGTGTCGGCCGTCCTGGAAAATGACAACATCGAGGAGCATCCGGACACGGGCAATCCCGTCATTGGTGTGTCCATACCCAATTGGGTGCCTCTGCTCGAACTGGCGGCCAGATGTCATGACATGACAGGGCTTGGGTACCAGGGCGTAGACATTGTTCTTGACAAGGATAAAGGCCCTCTCGTCCTTGAACTAAACGCCCGGCCCGGTTTGAATATTCAAATCGCCAATAGATCGGGATTACTGAATCGGCTTGATACGGTCGAGCGATATCGAACCAGCCTTGGAAGCTTGTCCGACCGGGTAGCGTTCGCACTTGAGAACTTCTGACCGGGCTAACAACTCACAGGGGTCACTCTTTGTTCCGACCATCTTTCACAATGAAGGCACGCAGGGGCCTGACGCGAACCGCCCGCTTGCGCTTTGGTTCCAATTTGGCGGTGGTGTATCCTTTAAGGGAAAGGACTACTTCCATACCGACAGTGCACCAGAAGCACGGTTTGATGGGTTCCAGCACGAAGTCGCCGCTCTGGGCGCTAACGTGAATGTACCCCCCCGCAATGGCAGTGATGCTTGCATCTTCAAACACGGCCTTCTGTGCTTGGGAATCGGGGCAGACCCCCAACAGGAGACAAAACACCAGTGCCGGCACGAAACATCTCAAGTGAATTGTGTCACGTAAGTCACTTCTTCGGGACATCTTTTCCAATCCGTCCAACAGTTGCCAGCACTCTGTAACCGGTTTCAGCCTCAACCTCCTGCTGATCGTAGAATGTGTGGTCAAAGAAATTGGCCAGAAGGATCAATCCCAAACCAAGCGGAAAGGCTGCGACAAATGCACCGATGACATACAACAGCGTCTTGGGAAAATACGGTGCAGTGGGCTTAAACGGCTTGCTTACCACCCGCACCGAAACGAGCTTATTGCCTCCCTTGAGGTTCTCCAGCCTTGCTTCCTCCTCCTTGGCTACGTATTGCAAATAACGCTCCTTGGCCAAATTGGCTGCGAGCTGAAGCGACCGCGCTTCCTCCGCCTTCCCTTCAAGATCCTTCAGTTTGGCCTGTTCCTGCTTGAGACTCTCCCGAAGACTTACCCGCTTCGCTTTGATGATGGCCACCTCATTATTTACGGCGTCCTGGAGCTGTTTGCGCAATGCTTCTTCCATTTCAAGGGCATTGCGAGCCTCCCGACTGTCCGCTGAGTATGCATCGGCTATCTTCATCCTCCGTTGCTTAGCCCGCAGCAGTTGGGTCACAATCACGTTAATGACCGTGTTCTCGGTGCCCCGCTGCATAGACGGAGAAAGTTGACCAGTGGGCAACATACCTTCTTTCAATGCAGTCTGCATCTCGTCGTACTGGCTCAAGTTCGACTGCAGTTCCACTAGGGAGTCTTGCATCTGTTTGATCTGCGCTATCGACTCCGTCTTCTGTCGTTCGGCAAAGGAAATGCCCCATTTTCTCTTGAAGGCATTCAACGCGGCTTCCGCCTCATCAAGCTTCTTCTTGTAGATTTCCCCTTGTCCGGAGAAGAAGCCTTGGGCATTGGGAAGCGAATAGACCTCAAGGTGGTAAGGAATGTACATATCAAGATGGGTCGCGAGTATCTTCCGGGCCATGTTGGGGTCGGAATAACGAAATGTGAGATCCAGGATTTTGGATTTGGGCGCCGGCGTCACCTTGAAGTCCCCCAGAAGCGATTTGGCTACTGTCCTGACCGCAACGGCATCCGAACTCTTGGTTCCTGCATCGGCGGTCGATGTGCCGACCCATGACTTAACGGTTTTCGATATGTCTGCCTTCCATGAGTCCAGCAGGCCCTTTTCCTGCCTATCGAAATAACTCAGCCCGAGCTTCTGAACCGTCCTCATCCACAGTTCCAAACTCCGAAGCAGCTCGCTTTCGCTGTTAAGGTCGGTTTCGTCCACATTGAGATTGATAAAGGCCGATGAACCGGTATCCGTAGGACCCTGAAGCAGTGTAGCCGTCTCCTTCTTTGCCGTAACGATCACCTTTGCAGTGGATTCGTACAGGGGTGTCACCAAGTAGCAGACGAGAAGTGTGCCGAGAGGTAATGCCACCAGGACGAACTTGAGCACGAAGATACGGCGGTAGATGATGTTGAGCGTGTCTCTGAGAGACATTTTCTGGTCATCCTTCATGATTCACCTGCGCTTTCTTTCCGGCGCACGGCCGCGATGGGGGTATTACTACCATATTTATCATATATTGTAGTACTTTTTTCGGTAATGACGACCATTTGAGTGCTCAAGAAACGATCCGTTTCACGGTTCTTGAAGATTTCCGCCCTACTATCCGCACTTTCCTGACAATGTTATACGTGGCATACAGTTCAGAAACAAGGGTGATATGATCATAAGCGCCAACTTTCTTGTCGCATTGGGCCGGGGGAATATAACATCGTCCGAGGAGCGACAAGCATTGACAGGAGGGTCGATTAGCGGCGCATTCATTGCGCGGCCGACTTCGGCGGGGCTCGATGAAACCAACTCAGTGCACATTGCGTAAATTCAGTCAGGGATTCCCGCGGCAATCTCAACGGTGCGTTGTGTCCCGGTCTACCGGTGTGGTCCGATACTTACCGTATTCACGTTGAGGAGCACGGATGCTCCTCAAAGGCCGGAGTGCGGGAAACGATCGTCCAATGGAACACGCGACACGAGAAACGGCTTCTTGAAACGATTAGGTTCACACGCAATGCCGTCCACCTCCTGAATGATAAGCTGCATTCCCGGTGATTGAAGACGGGAACGCATCTCGTGAAGGATCTTCTCTTTCGTTTCGGTAGTAATACGGTCCCATGGCACAATCAATATTCGCAAGGTGTTCAGGTCTTCCTGGATGATTTGCGTCTCTCGAATTTCATCAAGATTGTAAAAGGAGAAATGCAGTATGAGAGGTGAAATGATGCTCCCTTCGGGAGTGACGACGAAGTCGGCTTGTCTCCCTATAATCTCTTTGATCGTTGGGTGAGGTAGTCCGCATGGACAGTGTCCGTTCCCTTCGACCGCCAGGTCGCCCGTCTCGTAGCGAACAAAGGGCATCGCCGCGTTGTGAAGGCACGTACCGGCAATCTGTCGGCGGTCGCCTGCTCCGGGAAGCATTTCAATGATGCTCATTTCCATCTGAATGTGGTATCCCTGCGCAAGGGGGCACTGCACTGCGACGGCACACGATTCCTCTTGGCCGTACCAGTCGATGATGCGAGATTGAAAAACGCTCTCCACTTTTTCCCGGATGTGCGGATACTGCGTCTCCGAAGACGTTACGATGTATTTTGGAGGCGGAATCGACCGTCCGTTTCTCTCCATCCACTTGGCAAGAATGTAAAGACAAGAAGGCCATGCGTTGATGAAAGCCGGTTTGAACTGCTCAAGCCGGTCCACCATCATTTCGAGACGCCGGTCGTCGACTTGGTGAAAGGTGAGCCTGAGTTCTTTGGATCCCGGCAAATAGAGCGAGAGCATATTGGGGTCCGCCAGGGGAAGGCCGTTGAAAAACGCGAGCCTGTCCCCCTTTTCGTATCCGAGCAACAGGAGATGACGCAGTATCAAAACCCTGTCCAGAGGCCGGGTGGTCTTATCCATGAAGAAATCGAGAGGGGTGCCGGAACTGCCGCTGGTGTGCGCGGGATTTCTCCCAAGAACCGATATGTTGGTCGCCAGAAGGTCGTTCTTTCTCTTACGAACGGTTTCCTTGGTGAGCGTGGGAAATTTTTTGAGGTCGTCGATGCTCTGAATGTCCTCAGGCTTCATGTCTCGGTCCTGAAACACTTGGCGGTAGTACGGAACATTTTCATAACAGTGGCGGAGAAGACACTCCAGGCGCTCTTCCTGGTATTGTATAAGTCTCCGCTTGTCCCACTTCTCGCTTTCCTTCACGAGGGTGAGGGCTTCTTTCCACGGCTTGCCGTATCTTAGTGCCGGCGGCAACAGATCGTAGAGAACGTGTCCCCACCGTACCAACGGCGGAGGCCCATTCTTGATCAAGGTTTTCAGATATGCTCGCATCAATTATCCTTTGATTCGAAGAAATGGTGCGCCTTCCAAAGAAACGGGTGCTTACCGGCAATCAGGTCACGCTATGGCTTCCCGATTCCAAGACGTCCCCCGTTATGGTTCCCCCCGAGGCAGGCGGACGGCAAAACCGTCGTAGAATTAGCTAATGGAGGCTCTTTTTCGCCGTTAGTGAGCGTACATCATCTGAAGTCCCTCAGTCAATCAAAGTTGTGGATTTCATAAACACGGCAGCGGATTCCGACGTGCTGAGATCGCTTGCCCCGGATCAAGTCCGGGGTCGCCATGACAACCATCAATATGTCTTTGCGAGGAGCGGAGCGACGAAGCAGTCTCAACGCGAGAAATGCGCAACCGAACTTATGAAAACGAGTAATTGGAACGGCCTCGGAGCCCTACTCGTGACGATATTCATACGCGCCCACATCGGGAAGCCTTCCAACGGCCCTGCGGCGACCGGACGCGTCCGTCGCAACATCCGAGAACGGAATTCCTGCATCGACCAAGGGAGAATCCCCCCTCAGGTGGAAGTCGCCCTTCTCCGGCGCAACAAAACCGGGATCGGTCACAATTTCCATCTCTCGTTCCGTGTCCGATTGTCGGGGGAATTCCGCAAGGCCCCGAGCGCGGCCAAACCACATCCGAATCGACTCCATGGTGCCGGCACTTTGCCGGGGACATGAATGCCGGATGTTTCCTTCCATCGTTATTACAGGATCACGGGGAAGCGGACCAAGTGTCAGACAGCCGCTGAAGACATTGTTGACGAACCTGTTGAGGCGGTCGCCGTGAATAGCGATTTTGGGGACGTGGACGGCCACAGGCGATCGGCATCCCTTCACCGTATTGTGAGCGACGACATTGCCCACTGATTGCGTAGGCGGGCCCTCGAAGCTGTGACCAACCACAAATGCCGCCGACCATTTCCAGTCTCGTTCCACGGCAACGTTCCTTAGCACGTTGTTGTATACCTTGTTGCGGGAGGATCCGAAGAAGCAGATTCCGGATGCTGTTCCTCTCACGATGGTATTGCCCTCAATCCGGTTGTCATACGATCTTCCCTCCAAGTACACTCCGCATCCGTAGCCGTTGGGATCCCCGTTGTCCTTGAACAGGTTGCCCGTGACAACGCACGAGTGAGCCGTCTCGTCGGGCCCGATGAGCAGGCCGCAGCCCCCGTCGTGATTCACGCCGAACCATTCGTTCTCCGAGCAGATGTTGTTCACGAAAAGGACGCGCGCCCCATTGAGTTGACACCCGTGACAACCATTTCTCGTGAACAAGCAGTCATGGACATACCAGTCGTCAAGACAGTGAAAGACTCCTTCCGCCCCGTTGTATCTCACCGTCACCCGGTCCAATTCCCAGTGCGAATTGTCCGCCGGCTTCTGTTTGTCGGTGGAGACCGCGTTGCAACCATACTTCTCAATCGTCATGTTGCGGATAACGATCCATTTCTTTGCGGTACCTCCCCATCGATCTCCGGAGTTAAAGGCAAAGTCCAGCTCATAGACCTCCACACGGTGATGGCGATTCGGGTTGTCGCCATTCTTCATTCTGATGGTGTACACCCCTTGATCGTCAAGGTGGAAGTGATTCTCCGAAAGGTTGTCTGCCGATTCCAACCGCTTGAGAAGACGTTTCCCATCAATCATAACGAATGAGTTAATTTTGGTATAGGGGGTCAGGCCGCGCTTCACCCAATAGCGGCCGACCTTCTGCCAATCAGTCACATGTACGCTTCCACGGAGGATTACCCTATCGCGATCTACTCCTTCGTACACGATAGGTGCATGTTCAGTCCCCGATTTGCCGGCCATGATCTGTTCGTGATAGACACCCGGATGTATGAGCACCCGGTCTCCCGGTTCGAGAACCTCCGACGCCTTGACGATTGTCCGGAACGGCTGTTCCGGTGTTCCAACACCGTGGTCGTCTCCTCTCGCCACATCAACATGGAAGGTGCGCGCGGAGGTCGAGCTTGAACTCAACAGGAGTACCGCGATCACCAAGCATACCATCTGATAAATGCGGTCTCGGATTCCGATCTCGGCAGGGGAGGCATGGATTTGACGTTTCCGATCCATTGTCTCCGGCCCCCCCTCTGATCCTCCCGTCAACGGGGGGAATCTGTGCCTTAGTGGTGCGGGCATCTTGCTCGTTATCGACACCCGAGACGCCTGTCCTACCGGGGAGGGCCGGGCTGTGGGCTCTCGATTCCTTACCGTACCTGCGCAACGGAGTACGAATACCGCTTCGCAGCCAATCGTGTGGAGTTTTCCACGGAGGGGTGCAGCCTTGGTTACCGGAACCGGAACCCGCTTTCGGTGAATCATGTGATCTCTCAATAAGCCCCTTTACCCGATATCACCGTACCCAGAGTCTTCAACAGTATCTTCAGATCCAAAGCCAATGAGTAGTTTCTTACGTAGTAGATGTCATACTGGGTGTTCAGATTCATGGGAACGTCACTCCGCCCTGAAACCTGCCACCACCCGGTCAGACCCGGCGGGACCGAAAGCCTCTCCCATTGCCAGTGATCGTATTTCTTTGTGATGAAGGGCTGTTCGGGGCGCGGGCCGACCAGCGACATCTCGCCCTTCAGAATGTTTATTAGTTGAGGCAGTTCGTCCAAGGACGCACGGCGGAGCCACTTGCCCAGGTGCGTAACCCTCGGATCGTCCTTGACTTTGTACACCGTGCGACCTTCCATGTCTTCATCAACGACCGAATGCTGAAGCTCGGGTGCATCCCGTACCATCGTACGAAACTTGTACATGCGGAAAATGGTGCCGTTTTCTCCTATTCTCTCGGTCACGAATATCCCCGGACCCGGCGAATCAAGTTTCACGGCTATCCAGATGAGAATCAACAGCGGGGAGAGTACGGCGAGACCGATCGTCGACAAGAATATGTCCATGACACGTTTCGTGACTCGTCTGTGCCCCTGAATTACGGGTTCACGAATGCCGATCACGATGAGGTCGCCGAACCGCTCGGCCGAGGCACTGATAAAACTCATTTGAAGAAGATCCGGAACCAGGTACACTCTCACCGGTAGACTATCCAACTGGTATACAATCGACTCCAGTTCATGAGCCTGTTCTCCAGCGAGCGCCACCACTACCGTTTCAATTCGGTTCTCTCTGATCGTCCGCGCCATTTCTCCGGTATCTCCAATGAATGGGGCCGGCAAATCGGCATCGTTGGGCCGGTCATTTACGAATCCGACCACTTCCATGGACTCCTTGTGATTGCCCCGAATCGTCTCGGCAATGCTCAAGGCTGCCTGGGACACTCCGACGATGAGAACGCGGTGTCGCTTGTGTCCGTTCATTCCTCGAGCGAGATATATGGTGAGGCAATATCGAACGATCAGGAGTACAAGGTACGTTACCAACGAATGGTAGATCACGAGCATTCGAGAAGTTTGTCTGAACGAAAAATAGAGAACACCGGCCAGGGTAAGAACCGCAACGCTATGAGCCAGGGTGACTGAGCCTATCTGGTTGGGAAAACTGAATATCTTGCTGAGATCATACACACCGGTAATTGAAAACACAACGTGCCATATCAGTACGACAATAACGTACAACGCAGGACTGGTAAGTACCTGCTCGGGGTATAGGAATCTCCCCGGCAAAGACGGCCTCAGCTTGACCATGAATGCCAGTACAAGTAACGGCAAGAGTGCGTCCATCAACATAAGGAACAGTTTGTAGCCACGATACTGGTTGAACAAAGCGGTACTTACCTCACTTCAAGTGCCCGGCCGGCTCCCATCCTCTTTCCGCCTGACAACGATTCTTTGCCGTGCGTGGGCCGATCACGCCAACCGATCCTTTCAAATCGGGGAGCGGAAATCAGAAGTCAATCGAATTCAACATTGAACGTCCCCGAGGATGTCGTTCAAAAGGGTCCGTATTCGTTGGATTCCCTTGGAATATTCGAATTTGTCTTCGAAGGCTTTTCGAGCGCCTTTGGATAGCCTTTCGTAAAGATCGTCCTCCCTGCGCAGGCGCATCACCGCCCCCGCGATTTGGTCCGGCGATCCGGGATCGATGAGCAAACCCGACACTCCGTCCTCTATCATGTCGGGAATGGCGTTCACCTTTGTTGAAATGACGGGCAGCCCCATCTCCATTGCTTCCAGAATGGAGATGGGCATACCTTCTATAAACGAGGGGAGCAGGAACACGTCCGCTGCAGCCAGGAACGACGGTATCCCGTCTCTTCTCACTTCCCCCGTCAAAGTGATCCATTGATGCACGTGATGTCTTTCGATCCGATCCAGTACCTGTTCCCTTTCACCGTGCTTTTCCTCCCCACCTACCAAGACGAACCGGATCTTCTTGTCCTGAGTCGCTACATGTGAAACCGCTTCGACAGTATCGAAACTGCCTTTTCTCCACCCCACCGCTCCCGTGGTCAGGACCATGAACTCTTCATCCTTCAGGCCAAGACTCTCCCTCGTACTCATCACTTCATCCGGGTTCGGAAGGGGCCTCCTTCGTATGAAATTTCTCAGTGTTCTGACGTCACTTCGAGGGACAAGTTCCCGTATCTTGTGCTCCCAGAGGGGATAGAGTACCACGATATGCTGAGGCAACATCAGTCCGAGTCTCGTGTAGAGCCTTCTGAAAGTTGAGGCGTTTGAATAGAAATCCCCCCAGTCGGTGCCGTGCATGTGAAGGAGAATCGTCACGCCTGCAGCGCGCGCCAAAGCCATGAAGATCGACGTGCCGAGGAAGACCGGATCCGCGGAATGGATGTGAACCAATGCATACGAATTGGTCCACACCTGTTTGAAGAAAGCAAAGAATCTCTTGAGCCGAAAAAGGTTGCGCCCGACTGCTCCACGTATCTCCGGAGGGAAACCTGCCGACCTGGGGAATACTTCAAAAGCGTACTTGTCCGCGATACTTGATTTAATGATGTCATCCATCAGGGATGCAATTCCTCCGAATGGTGGAGGCACGGGACCCACCACGAGAATTTTCTGCAACATCGGCAACCTCAGAGAAAATCGTCTACGTTGATCTTGGAAACGACAAACGGTCGTTTCCCTCCACGGGTCCTGGGAATCTCTTCCACCTCTTCCCAGAGCAACTTCATGGCCGGAGACTGAAGATATGAGTCGATTTCCTCGCCCAGCGCGGCACGGGTTGAGTCGGACAATGCATCCCATGCTATGATCTTGACTCTCAGGGTGTCTACGGACTCTTGAATGATCTGGGCTTCTCGGATCTCCTCCAAATGATAGAATGCATAGTCCATGGCTACGGGGGCTACGATATTACCTTCCGGTGTGATGATGATGTCGCATTCTCGTCCTACGATACGCGATATGAGAGGATGACTTCTCCCGCAGGGGCACGATCCCGACCCCGGCAGGGCAAGGTCGCCGGTACGATATCGGATGAAAGGCATGCCGAATGACATCAGGGACGTCCCCACGATCTCGCATTGCTCTCCCCTCGAAGGGATCATTTCGACTACGGCTTCCTCCATCTGAACGTGGTATCCATCGGCCAGGGAACACTGAAATGCCGTGGCTACCTGCTCGTTTTGGCCATAGTAGTCAATTACCGGGGCCTGAAACACTCGTTCCGCCTGTTCCCGTATGGAAGGATACAGGTTTTCCGAAGAGGTGAGAATGTACCTGGGTGGAGGAATCTCCCGACCGTTCCTTTCCATCCAGCGTGCAAGGACTAGAATCGACGAGGGAAAAGCTTTAATGAAGACCGGTCGAAACCGTTGTAGTTCCTTTACCATCCTATCCAATTTCTCGTCATCCACAGTGAAGAACGAAAATTTCAGGTGCCGAGATCCCGGGAAATAGCGGCAAATCCTGTGTGGGTCTGCGAACCGGTCTTCCTTGAACTCAGCGATGCGGTCCCCTTTTTTGTACCCGAGCCAGAGCAAGATCCGCAGCGCCAATGCCATTTCCATGGCTCGCGTCTTCCGATCGAGGTAGAAATCCAGGGGAGCTCCCGTGGAGCCGCTCGTGTGCTCGTGATCCTGTTGCAGGTACGGGAAATCCTCTGCAATGAGATCCTGCCTCCGCTCTCGCACAATCTGTTTCGTGAGGAACGGAAGTTTCTCGATGTCGGCCGTCCCCTTGATGTCCGACGGAACGATGTCCAGCGTGCGGAACAATTCCTTATAGTAGGGAACGCCGGCGTAACAGTGCCCGATCAGTTGCACCAAACACTCATCTTGGTAGGCGGCAAGTTCATCCGAACTCCACTGCTCGGCGGCTGCCAGAAGTCCCAATGCGTCCACGTAAGGTTTGCCGTACCTCGTCTCCGGCGGAGCGAGGTCATAGAGCACCTTCGCAAGTTCCACTACCGGTTCGGGGGCCTTACTCATCATTTTCTTCAGAAACGCTCTCATATTAACCCCGTGGCTGTCCGCGTCCGATCAATTGCCGGAGAAACGCGGTATCCTCAGCGGAAAACCCGCGCATGGCGATCAACGCGGCAAAATACACCGCGGCCGAAAGAGTCACATTGAGAAAGACGTTCCAATCCCTCAGAAAATACGTCGCACACGCCATGACCGCAACCGCCGACAGCGGTTTGAAGAACAACCCGGTGAAGGCCACACGAAACAGTCTTTGGCGAATGAACAAGTATTGCAGTTGATTGAAGATGACGATGGTTATCAGCGTGGCCAGAGCGGCTCCCCAGCCGCTCCACATGGGTATGAACACAAGGTTCAGCGAGAAATTGATGAGTGCGGCCGCAATGTTGGTCGCGAGGTCCACTCTCTGGTTGTTGGTGGCGATGAGGACTTGGGCGAGCACGAACGCCATGCTGAACGGAACGAGAGAGAATATGTGCAGCCTCAAGACTGAAATGGAGTCGGAGAACTTGGCTCCGTAGATCAATGTGATGATCTGGTCGGCGAGGATTGCGGTCCCAACAGCGATGGGTATCGTCATTATGAAAAGGTATCTTAGGGAGTCTGCGGTGAGCTTGCGGAGTTGCCGGACGCCCCCAAGATACTCCCTCGTAAGGACCGGCAGCAACGCGGCGGCAAATGCCACGGGAGTCGTCCTGCAAATGGTCAGTAGTCTGTCCGCAGCTGAATAAACACCCACGGCGTCAACATTCTGCAACTTGGAGAGCATTATCTGATCGAGGCTCAAATGGATCGTGGAGAAGATGGCGATACTGGCAAACGTGGGGGCTTCCGCAGCCAGTAGACGCCAGACACCCCAATCAAACCGCGATCCGGGTCGCCCGAGAACCTTCACGTAGAAAACGAACATCAGCAACGCTGCAAAGATGCGGCTCCCCAGTATCGCCGCGAAGAGCGCAACGATGCCGTACCCCGAGAGGATCAGCGTTACGCATAAAGCCACTCGCAACAGGTTTTCGGGCACGTACGTGAAGGTAACGTACTCGGCTTTCTCCACTGACCTGAATATTGCTTCCATGTACCCGATCCCTGTGGAAGCCGCAAGTGAAAGGGAACAGACGAACCCGGCTTGGACAACCTCCCTCTCGTAACCCATGGCGACAATGATAAGGTTCATGGCGAGAAGGGACACAACGGATGAAGCGGTCCCGAAGAGCCCGGCGTTGAAAAAGATTACGTGAATGTCTTCGGGGCGCTTGGCGGCTTCCCTGACGACCAGGTGATCGAGTCCCAGTATCGCAAGGGTGGCAAATATCCCTTGGTATGCCAGTACCAACGAGTACTGCCCCAGCCCCTGTACGCCAAGGTACCGGGAAATTACCAAGACGAGAACAAATGAAATCACCGGGTTCAGCACGCTTGGAATCGACAGAGCCAGAGTATTCTTAAAGATCCTCTTCTTTGACGCCGGCGATACGCTTAAACCATTCACGAAATCATCTCTCGTAATACGGGATGATTCATAGGAATCATTCTTGCACTGTAAGAGCCTGTATCCGAGTAGCGCTCGACTTCCCGCAATGTATTCTTAGTCCTCTCTCTGGACGGGTGAAACGTCCACACCAGGCGGGAACTGCTTCAAGGGATCCGTCTGAATCGTATATTCGGGAAAATCCAGAGGAAGATCTCCGAACAGGTAGACGTGCATTTGGCCGCCCAATTCGCCAAAAGGAAGATCCGGCGTCACCGGTCTGCCGCCCAGGCCCCTGACGAAAAAGCCTTTATACCTGTTGTCCTTATCATACCAGAGATACTGAAGGTAGTGGGGCGGATGCTGAAACTGGCCGACAATGGCCTGAATGAAGCCGTAGTACTCCCCTTTCAGGTCGAACAGGGTCCACCTTCGCTTCACCGGATCCCAGGGGGCATACCCGATCAAGTTATTGGTGTACTGGTCGAAGATCCACTGAGCACCCTTGTAGTTCGGACGCCCCTCTATGTAGAAATTTGCGTCCTTGAGGACCTGTTCCGGGCCGTAATCCTGTAGGACGTCCAGTTCCTGCAGGACGGCCTGACCACAGCTCACGCCGACGCATCCGACAACCATAATCAATGCCGGTATGAAGGCGGATATTATCTTTCGTAACATCGTATCCCTCCCCGCAACATTATGCTTCAGTGTACGTGTGGTTTCCGCTGTTGTCAATCAGATAAATGGGGTCCAAGAGCGGCTCAACGGAAGTCAGGGTGGAGAGTGAATTCGAAGCCTCGTGCACGTCCGCCCCGGTCGGGAGAGTTGCGTCGGATCCCGCGATTGGGCCGTGACACGGACAAACCGAGTGTAAGGTACGCCTCCCATGAGAAGTTTGGCATTCGGAGAAACACTGCTATAATACTGCCTGCTCACGATTGACTCGGAATCCCAGGGGGAGCCTATGCCTAAGGTATTACTGGCATTCGGAACCAGACCCGAAGCCATCAAATTAGCCCCGGTGTACGGAGAGCTTCGTTCGCGACACGAGAGGATCGAGGTGCTCTGCTGTGTAACGGGACAGCATCGAGACATTCTGGACCCGTTTCTCCGATTCTTTGATGTCCGCCCCGACTACGATCTGAAGATCCTCAAGGAGAACCAATCCCTGTCCTATGTGGCGGCGAGCGTGCTGCAAGGAATGACCGATATTCTTCTCAAGGAAGAACCGCACCTGTTGGCGGTCCAGGGGGACACAACCTCGGCATTCGCCTCAGCGCTCGCTGCGTTTCATCTCAAGATTCCCATAGCCCATGTGGAGGCCGGGCTTCGCTCATACGACAGATTTCAGCCTTTTCCCGAAGAGGCCAACAGGACTTTCATTTCCCACATGGCCGACCTCAATCTGTGTCCCACCGAACGGGCCGCCGACAACCTTCGCCGTGAACGGATTTCGGAACTGTCCATCCGGGTTACGGGAAACACCGTCATCGATGCGCTCCTGAGCACCGTCCAGAGATTGGAGACCCGTTCGACGGCATCGGTCGGCGAAGGTGAGCAGGTGCTTCCTCGGGGAAGAATTATTCTGGTGACCGGCCACAGGAGGGAGAACTTTGACGGAGGCCTCGCCGAGTTGTCGCGGGCGTTGGTGGATCTGGCCGACCGATTCCCGGACGTAACCGTCGTATACTCGTTGCACCCGAATCCCAATGTGCGCAGACAGGTAGAAAATATTCTCAGAGACCGGTCCCGAATCAGAATCATTTCACCGCCGGACTATTTCGGATTCGTGGCGTTGATGCGTGAAGCGTACTTCATCATTACGGACTCCGGAGGCATTCAAGAGGAAGCTCCCTCGCTGCGTAAACCCGTGCTGGTAGTACGAAACGTTACCGAACGACCCGAGGCGGTGGAAGCGGGAGCGGCCATGTTGGTGGGTACCGACCGGAGCAGAATCGTGAGAGAGGCTGCGAGACTGCTCGAAAACCCGGAGCACTACGCGTCTATGCAGGTGGACGAGAGCCCCTTCGGCGACGGCCGTGCTTCCGTCCGCATTGTTGATGCACTAGAGGCTTTTCTTTCAAATAGGGCTTCTTAGCTTCGGATTTCAGCAAGCCAAAACGAATCATGAAAGCCCTCGGCATTGGCAGGTACTCCGGAGCTTCGCCTCGGAGATTGGGTTCGAAAAGCGCACCATGCGCAATGAATTGGAGGGCTGCGAAGCAGCGTAATTGTCGCCGAAAGGTCGAAGCCCGACGCACCTTGTCTGAGGCACCGAGATTTGATACGGCAGCAAGGGTTGAGAAGTCTCTCGGCAGTTCAATCACCGTGATCCCCCCAAGCCCCCCCATCGAGGATCCGACCAGCTTGCACGCTGGGGCTCTCACAAGAAGTATTTTGACTATTCCGGATACATGACACAGGTAAGCCGGCACAATTCATGGCAGAAAGGAAAGCCTCGATGCACAGTACGGTTGTCAGCGTGGTGGGCGCACGTCCCAACTTCATGAAGGTTGCTCCCTTGGAACGGGAGTTTTCCCGGTATGAGAACGTGAGACATCTCATTGTTCACACGGGCCAACACTATAACCCTGAGATGAGCGCGGTGTTTTTCGATCAACTCGGCCTGCCGGACCCCGAATTTCACCTGGGTGTAGGGTCCGGACGCCATGGCGAGATGACCGGCAAAATCATGATTGAATTCGAGAAGATCTGCGTGGATATCAAACCGGACATGGTGGTTGTGGTGGGCGACGTGAATTCCACCATAGCCGCGGCACTGGTAGCGAGGAAGCTGTTTATTCCCGTGGCCCACGTGGAAGCCGGTCTGAGATCGTTCGATGAGACCATGCCCGAGGAGTTGAACCGGCGGTTGACCGACTGCCTATCCAACCTGCTGTTTGTGTCGGAACCGGCCGGATTGGAGAATCTCGGCAGGGAAGGTATTGATATGGATCGTGTGCACCTCGTGGGAGACATCATGCTCGAAACCCTCCAGACCTTCTTGCCCACCATCAAGTCGCTGAAGAAATGGGAGTCGTTCGGGCTCTCAAAAGGCTCATACGCTCTCACGACCATACACCGGCCGTCGAACGTGGACACTCCCCAAGCACTGAATGAGATCATTGACATTCTCTCTCTGTTCAGCCGACCCGTACTCTTTCCCGTGCATCCCCGAACCCAAGCTCGACTGAACGAATGGGGCCTTATGGAAAGGATTACCAGGTGCGAACACATCCGGTTGGTGCCGCCGCAACCATATGTGGATTTCCTCTCACTGTTGGAAGGCGCCGATCTGACCTTCTCGGACTCGGGGTCGGTTCAATCGGAAGCGAGCTTCTTCGATGTCCCTTGCCTTGTGTGTAGGGAGAACACTGAGCGACCGATCTATCTCGAAGAGGGGACGTCGGAACTGGTGGGGAGGAATACCGATCTTGTCCGAGACGCGCTGAACAGGTTGTCCGAGGGAACCTACAAGAAAGCGAGCACACGGATCGGAGATCTGGGCCGCAAGGTCGCTCGGAAGACGGTGGATCGCATTTGCGAAGCATTGGGGCAAGAACGCGCGTGACCGTACGGCCCTCGGGGGATGACCAAAGTTCGGTTTGTGCTTGAATTACCTGGGGCTTGTTATCGCATCGGCTGATACCCGTTCGGCTCCATTGGGACCATGTAGGCCCGGGGGGGAGGGGCCCCATGAGGCACTGGGCGGACTTTCATGGGCCGCGGCATCATGGGAGCGCAAAAAGACGGAACCGCGCATGCCACGATGGGATCCACAAGCGGGGGCGGAGGAGGAAACAGGGCGGATGGGGAACAGTCGCGCACGATTGGCGCCACCCGGGGCTTAGGGTGGACCACTATCGGCCCGTAGCATGCGGTAGGAGGGCCGCAGGGGAATGCCATGACGGCCGGGATACAGAGTCCGCCGATAAATACCCCGATAACGACGATATAATACAGTGCCTTATGGATCATTTCCTATCTCCTGATAAGAGGACATCCTCAACCACCTAAGAGTAAAACGAATCTGATTACTTATATCGTATCTGACAGTTTATGTCAATACTATTAATTAGTTGTATGAAATAAGTCTAATCTCTCGGCAATAAGAAATGACAACTAATTGATAAAATTGGAACTAGCTTCTGGTGGAACTTATGGTGAGCCGTCCGTGTACAAAGCAAAGACAGCCCCTTGATCTTTTTCCGGAGAGCGAGGAAATTTGCGCCGTGTCGTGCACGCGTGATACCCACGCCTTTTATTATATGGTAATAGGTTAAAGGGCTTGAGGCGGCCCTCAGAGGAGTGTCATTCATCAGTCCCAGTCTTCTGAAGCCTTTACCGGCTTTGGAGAGGGATGGAGTGGGGACAATACGCCGGCGTGTTTTCTTACCGTAGCGGATGTCCCGGCAAACGCGTACTCTCCATGTCGAGGAGGGAAAATTGAGACCATCGTGCGGTAGAGTAACGCTCGGCTGCAATTACTGATGAGGATCTCAACATGTCCGAGAAGCAAAAAATACGAATCAAGATCAAGGATATCGTCCACGATGTCCGTGCCGGTATGGCCGAACATGATCTCATGAACAAATACGGTCTTTCCTCTCGAGGTCTGCAGAGCGCCTTCCGTAAGCTGGTTGCGATGAAGGCGATCGGCTACGAAGAGATTAGCGGCCGATCTCCCGATTACGAAGATACCTGTGAAGTTGTAGACAGCCGCTTGATGGAGCGAAATTATGTCGTGTTCGAACTGCCGGTGGTAGATGTCGATGACGGCAACAACAGTGGGTGGATTCGTGATTTAACCGAGAAAGGCCTGAAAGTGAGCGGACTCAAGACCACGCAGGGGGCGTTGATGAAGTTGTTGATCGTACCCGACGGTCTCGAGGATTTCACGCCGATCAGTTTCGATGCTCGTTGTCAGTGGGTGTCCAACGAGGGGAGTGCGGGGAGAAGGCTTGCGGGCTTTCGGATAACCGGTATTTCTTCGGCAGGTAGGGATCAACTGAACAATCTGATTCAGTTCATGACGGTCGCTTTGTAAACCGCACAACGGTCGGCCTCAACACAAGCGGCGATCAGGAGTCCGTATGAAAGTCCTCCGACAGTCTAATACGGCCCGATACACGATGGGGGGGGCCGGAGGGATCACGGTGATTGAACTGCCGAGAGACTTCTCAACCCTTGTTGCCGTATCAAATCTCGGTGCCTCAGACAAGGTGTGTTGGGCTTCGACCTTTCGGCGACAATTACGCTGCTTCGCACCCCTTTCCAGTTCATTGCGCGTCGTGCGCTCTTTATTCCCCACATTTCCGAGGCGCAGCCGTGGAGTGGCCGGCAGTGCCGAAGACTTTCATGATTCGTCGTGGCTTGTTGACAGATCCAAGCCATGAATGTTCTTATGGTCGGTGCCGGGAAAGGAGGACCTGAAGTTGGTGATAAGGATCAGGTTGGGCGATATTATCAGAGACATAGAGTCGGGATTGGGCGATGTTCCGATTATGGAAAAATACGGTATTCGGCCGGCCGAGTACATGGATATACTTCAGAAGCTCAAAGGGGTCAGGGCAGTCGACGAACGTCATTTCGAGGGCCGAATCGTCCATGGTGGGGACGCAGACTCGGACAAGGACTCCAGAAGACTTCCTCGATGCTATCTTGTTTCGGATGTGCGTGTGGTCGATCTGCTGGACAGGGGAGTCCATGGTGAGGTGCTCGATCTGACGGAAGAAGGTTGCAGGGTCCGTGGCATCAAGTGCCAAGTCGGTGAGACAAGAAGGTTTCGAGTAGAGGCGGAGGGTTACCCGGGAGACGCGCTGGATTGCAGCTTCGCAGCGCAATGCCGTTGGGGGAACTGGGACCAATCCGAGGGATCATACGTGGCGGGGTTCGAGATTACGGATCTTTCGAGAAGAGATAGAAACAACCTTCAAAGTGTTATTCGGTTACTTACCATTTGTGACTTCTGAACCATCATGGCTCGGAGCTGTTTCCAAGCCGCAACGAATCATGAAAGTCCTCGTTATTCGTGGGCACCCACGGGGGGGTGCCCCTACAAATCAGGCCCGTTTGGGGGGGGAGACCATCTCTCCCCCAAACCCCCCATCGAGTACCCGACCGGGGCGGTCTATCGGAGGTCTTTCATATGGCGTGCGGGGTGTATTCTGGGTAGGCGTGGTGGGGCGGCTCACAAAGGCACCCTGCCGAAGCGTTTCAAGAATTGAGCACATTCGGTCCAAGACTGGGACCTGATCAGTAAAGGAAAGCAATCGACCATGACGATAAGGGGTCTTATGGTATCTGCGGAGGGCGCTTCCGACGGTTCGGCGTATACGTTTAGAATCAAGAAACTTGCCGAATGCCTGTCCGAGCATGGGATTGAGACGGATTTTTTCCACATGGCGGACCATGCACTCTTGTCAACGATCACCACAAGTCCTCTGTTCATGCCGCTTTGGCTCGGCACCCTGAAACGTTACGATTTTGTCTATACGGGCGCCGAGGAAGCCGCGCACGCACTGTTCCTCGCTCGCCCTTTCTTGAACGTCCCGATTATTTACGATTTTCATGGAGATCCCATAGCACAGTCCGCCCTCGACCGGCAGATCCGAACCGGCTCAAAGAATGCCGGTCCGTCCTTACGGGTCCGGGTCGTTTCGTGGTTGGCCCTGCGGTCGGCGGATCATCTGATAACGGAAGCGCCGGCACACGTGTCGAAGTTGATTGCAGCCGGTTTTTCCGAGGAGAGAATCAGCATCTTACGCATGGGGGTGGACCTGGACCTGTTCACAGAACTTCCGTTTCCAAGCCCTCCAACGTATACCTTTGCGTACGCGGGAGAATTCCAGCCGTGGCAAGGAATCGACAATCTCATAGACGCCTTCGCTCTCCTCGAGAATCGTGACGCTCGATTGTTGGTGATCGGTTTTCGAGATAGTGACCGCGAGGTTAAACAGCGATTTACAGAGAAGTTTGGTTCTCGTGTGGAATTGGTTGACAGAACCGACCGGAAGACCCTTATCGAATTGCTCGGTTCGGCGGCGATTCTTGTCATTCCCAGACCCGATCATCCGGCCATTCGCAACACGTTTTCGACCAAGTTTGCCGAGTATGCCGCCCTGGGACGTCCCATCATGGTCAACGATGTGGATGAGTCGGCTGATTTTATAAGGAAATATGACTGCGGCTTTGTCTCCGAGCCGACGCCGACGGCCATGGCTCAGGTGATGAAAGAAGCGGCAGCGTTGCCTGAACGCCAATTGGCGGATATGGGACACCGTGCCGGAATCATGGCTCAGGAGCACTTTTCGTGGAGGCATGTGGGAGATCGTTTCGCCGCCGTCGTGAGGAGCCTTGTACGAAAGTAGGCCGGTTCGAAGCCATGACAACGATTGACTGGACGCACACGCTCCTCCTTTGGGACCCGGAAGACCGGGACCGTTTTGGTTTGCATGTTTCGGATTTCGAATCACTTGGGATGGCCTGCCGGCAAGTTCGTTATGACAGGATCGGTTCGGATCCCGGCCTCATGAGAGAGATCCGGGAACGTGATCCGCAGGCAATCATCTTTACCCGGAACGAGGATATGCCCGGCGAGCCCCCCATCGGTCGGCTTCTCGACACGCTTCGTAAAGGGTACACCACGGTGTCGGCCATCGACACGGACGTTCAGGAACAGCAAACAAGGGCTTGCTTGGCCGATCTTCTCGCACGCCACGGGGACATTGATCTGCCGAGACCTCAACGCGGGGGCACGAGCCGGAAAAAGGGACGTGGAACGTTTTCCGTCATCTTCGACCTCGAACAGCTGGGCGGCGCCCGATTCGCCATGCCGAGACTGCTCCCGCTGCTGGAATCGTGCGGAATCCGCGCCACCTTTTTTGTCACCGGATTCATTGCCGAGATCTATCCCGGCCTCATACGTCGGATTGTCGACGGCGGACACGAGATCGGCGTGCACGGCGCAGTCCACGAGTGCCTGCAGGGTCTCTCTACGGATCAACAGACGCGGTTGATCGGAGGGCAGGCCGACTTGTTGGGAACCTTCGGAGAGGTGAAGGGAGCGAACTACATCTTTCGGATGGATGCCAATTCACCCGATGCCATATGCCGTTCGGGACTCGAGTATTTCGTGTTGTTCAGGAAACACCTGTTTCACCGGACGCGCTGCATGGACGCATCGTGCCGGTCCCGCGTGATGAGAACCCCTTCGGGAGACGTCGTTTTCATCCCGGTGAGCGTTGAAACATACGGCATGGAGCGGCACGAGGTCGATGCCATGGTGGAGAGCGCCCGGAAGACCTCCGTTCGGGAGGGCCACGGTCATGTGTCGGTGCTGATGCATCCGTTCAAGGACGGAGCCGGCAGTCAAATCGACGCAACGAGAAGGTTGCTTCGTCGGCTCACCGAGCACTTGGATCTCGAGTCGGTCCCGTTGTCTGAAGTGAGGTTCCCGGAGAGAGTTCCACGGGAGTCTGTCTCCATACTGTACCGTTGGGATGAGAAAGACGCGCCGGATGACGCGGATTCCAAGATTCCCGAGCGAGTTCGTTCGTGGTGGGCTCCGGTACATTACCATTCGCGCAGGACTGAAAACCTGGCGGACGGACTCAAGTCGGCTGGTTGTCCGGCCGTGTTATGCTCCGACGTGTCCCGTAGGACCAAACGGATCTGTGTTTTTCCGGATCATTTATGCGGCGATGAACGCGAAAACCGCCATGATCCTATTGTGTGGGCCCGATCTGCGGCCGGGGATGTTGTGGATCGCCTCAAAGAGGTCGACTCCGTGACGATCGGTCCAGGTCCGGTATGGGGGGAGGTCGTGAACTATCTCGTTTACCACATGCCTCGCCGACTGAGCGACGCGACGGCTCTCTTGTCCAGGCTTTTGAACCGGATGTCCGGTATTTTGGGCAACAGGATTGGATAGTCTACATGAACATTCATGGCTTGGGGTGTTCGCAAGGCACAACGAATCATGAAAATGCTCGGCATCTCAGGGGCAGGCCCCTGGAAACTGTCTAAGAACCGGCAGATCAAAGTGAATCGTGACACGATGAAGTGGATTCCAACCGAAATCCCCCCTAGCCCCCCTTTATTAAAGGGGGGGACTGGCTGTCACCCCCCTTTGGCAAAGGGGGCAGGCATCCCGCGTTCAGCGCGGGACCCCTGCAGATCCGGACCGTAGGGCGGGCTGTGCCCGCCGTTTCCCCGACGAAGGAAGGCCGGGGGCGCTTATCGGAGATCTTTCATATGATGACGATACAGGGGGGAGGCACGACTTGCATGATACGTTGTACCCTCCATATTATACGAACGGGGATACTTGTTATTCCCATCTAACTGAGTTAACCGGAGGCATGGGCATGGCATCAGGCAAAGCACTTGGTGAGAGCGGCTCCAAGGAATCGGGGACCCTCGTCCTTCCGTCGGACCAGGATGCGTCGGGACGAACCCTCGGAGCAGAGGAACTTGAGGAACTGAGACAAGTCATTGAGAGTGGGATGCTCTTCAGCGTGAAGGGCACTGCAGTGAAATCGCTTGAAAAGGCATTTGCCGAGAAACTGGGAGTGCGACACGCATTTGCGTGTTCCTCGGGCTCTGCGGCAGTGCATGCCGCAGTCGCGGCGGTCGATCCAAGTCCGGGCGATGAGATCGTTACCACGCCCATCACGGACATGGGGGCTTTGACGGCAATTGTATACCAGAGTGCCATACCGGTCTTTGCCGATGTGGACCCGCGTACGTGGAACGTGACCGCTGCGACCATTGAACCGTGTCTCAGTGAGCGAACAAAGGCCATTGTCATTACGCATCTGTTCGGTAATCCATGCGACACCGAGCCGATTCTTGAGATGGCTCGTACGAGAGGGATTCCGGTGATCGAAGATGCAGCCCAGGCGCTTGGAGCTACGTACAAAGGGAAACCTGCGGGTACGCCGGCATCTATAGGTTGCTTCAGCCTTCAGCAGGGCAAGCACATCACGTGCGGTGAAGGCGGCTTGACGGTCACCGATGACGACGACCTGGCCCGACGGATGTTCCTGTTCATCAATAAGGCGTGGGGGTATGGAGATGAGCGACCGGACCACTACTTTCTCGCGCCGAACTACCGCATGAGTGAACTTCAGGGGGCCGTGGCTCTGGCCCAACTTGCGAAGCTCGATGAAGTGGTCGGCCGGAGAATCGCGAGTGCGGCCAAGCTTACCGCTTTGCTGTCGGATTTGCCGGGGATAGAGACTCCGTGGTCACATCCGGAAGGAGTCCATTCATACTGGAAATACTGCCTGCGGGTGGACCCGGCAATCATCCCGGATGGTGCCGTGGGTTTGGCGTCACGTTTGAAGGACCTTGGCGTTCAATCCGCGCCGAGGTACATCCAGAAGCCTGCCTTCAGGTGCCAAATCTTTGCCGAACAGAAGACATTCGGAAAGAGCAACTTCCCGTTTGATCTCGCCCGACCCGAGGCCGTAGATTATTCCGAGTCGAAATACCCCGGGGCCTTCGAGGGCTTGGAGAGAATCCTCGTATTGCCGTGGAACGAGAAATATACCGATGAACACGTCAACTACATTGCAGCATCGATACGTCGCGCGGTCGGACGGGAATAGGAGACAAAGGCAATGAACAAACGTCCGATGAGGTTCGGAATAGTCGGGGTCGGCTACATTGCACAGACTCACATTCAGGCTCTGCAACAAAGTAAACCGGCGCTCTTGGCAGCCGTGGCGGATGCACGTAAAGAGGCGGCAGCGGAGGTGGGGGCAACCTGCGGATGTGAGAGCTTCGATTCGCACCAGGCGATGATTGCCGGGTCGGATCTCGACGCGGTAATTGTGTGCACCCCTCCGTCGAGTCATGCCGGGATTTGCACCGATCTGGTCAAGGCGGGAGTGCACGTACTCTGTGAGAAGCCGTTCAGCTTCACAGTGGATCAGGCCGAGGGTATGCTGGCAGCGGCTCGGGATGCCGGCGTTTTGGTCACCATGGCAGCCAAGTACCGGTTTGTTCCCGATGTGATCAAGGCAAAGGAGCTTGTGTCGTCCGGTGCCCTCGGAAAAGTGCAGAAGTTCGAAAACGCGTTCATGGGTAACGTCGACATGGCCGGACGGTGGAATTCGGATCCCACAATCGGCGGCGGAGGAGTGATCATGGACAACGGTGCCCATTCCGTGGATCTGATGCGCTACTTGTGCGGTCCGCTTTCCAAGGTCAAAGTCTCGGAGGGGGATCGGACCCAGGGGCTGAAGGTGGAAGAAAGCGTGACAATCGAAGCGCAGACTGCGGACGGGATTCAGGGGAGAATCGAACTTTCGTGGAGCCGGGATCCCGACTCCCCGACCTTCATCACCCTGCACGGGAGTGAAGGGGTGCTCTCCGTAGGGTGGAAGGAATCCAATTACCGGTTGAAGTCGGCAAGCGAGCCGATTACATTCGGCGACGGGTACAACAAGGTCAGGGCCTTTGTCGGGCAGATCGAAAACTTCGTTCATGCCGCCCGCGGAGAGGGCGAGTTGTCTCCCAAGCCGGAAGATGCCCTCGCCTCGGTGCAGGTGGTGGAAGCGGCCTATCGGTCCCTTGCAGGCGGCTCATGGGTCTCCGTCGAAGGTCGGGAGTAGGAGAGTCTGCCCAACCCTTCTTCAAGGCGGTTTCTGAGGTGGTCCTACATCTATTTGTCTGCAACCGTTGGAATCGGCCGACGTTGGGCCGACAGATCGGAGGTCATGAAAAACGTGTGCCCTGGAGGGGCCCACTATGAGTAGCCGCGGGTTTCAACCCGTGGAAAAGGACATCCACCGAATGAAGACGGACCTATCTCAATCGAAAGGGATTCTCGGCCGAGCGTCCCGATTCCTGGAAACAACGGCGAAATTAGCCATCGAAAATGCTCCATTCGCCGACGTGTCCGCTAAGTTGGGATTCCTCGATACCGTCTCGCTGATGCTGTACGAAAAGGCCGGACCCGGCATGAACCCACGGGTACGGCGAATTCTGCAGAGGGCGCAAAAGACGGGAGGAAGGCATTTTGCAGTGCGGTGCGCTCAAGAGTACGGTGTGTTGCGCAAACTAAATGCTGCGCGGCATTCAATCTCGGGGTATCTGGACTGCGGGGCCAACACGGGCGACACCACAGTGGGAGCCCGAGCGTACTTTGATGACTCGATTCCGGTCATTGCCTTTGAGCCGGTGTCGGCAACGTATCTCCAACTGGAGAATAACTGTCGGAGATTTCCTAACGTTCACTGTTTCAAGGTCGGGCTCGGAAGCCGATCCGAACGTAGGAAGATCAAGGTACCTGCGGTAGCGCCAAGTGCGGAGACCGCGTCTTTCCTCACGTTTACACCGACTCACAAAGCGGAGCGCCCATGGGAGGCGAAAACGGTCGAGCAAGAGGTGGAGGTCTTCACGCTCGATGATTTTCTTGCCGAGGAGCCCTTGGAAATGGGGTGTAACCTGCTGACGCACATCAATGTCGAAGGCTTCGAGTACAACGTTCTCCTCGGAGCCCGAAGAACGGTTTTCGAGAAGACCAAGGTACTCATAGCAATGGTCAACTATGGGCTGTTTGAAGGGGAATCCGCCTTTGAGGAGATCTTTGACCTTCTGCGCAAGGACTTCATGTTCTGCGGATTCATCGAGAGCCTTTCGATGGGCGACGACGGGGAGAGCCTGTTCCAAAAGGCGATGTTCATCAGGAGGGAGCGCGAGGGTTAGACGTGAACGGGTGTTTCACTACCGTACGAACCTGTAACGGAGACAAGACCCTGGTTTGGATCCTGGCTTTTGCGTTGCTGGTCAGGGCGGCGGTTGCATTGGTTGCGTACGCGATTGCCGGCGACACCGAGGTATTCCACAACCCCGACACCGTGGAATACCTGCTCCCCGCGAAAAGCCTTCTTTCAGCCGGGTCATACTCCGTGGGGGGCGTCCCGGAAATTGTTCGTACTCCCGGATACTTCATTCTGCTCATACCCGGCATCCTCCTGGGCAAACTTGAGTTGGTTACCATCCTGCTTCAGGTACTGCTCAGTGTGTTCACCGTACTTCTCGTGTACCGAATCGCTTTCGTCATGTGGGACAACCACCGTGTCGCGATAACCGCAGCAGCTCTATATACGGTGGAACCCCTTTCGATAACGTATGCAAGTTTTCTTTTTACCGAAGCGTTTTTCACGGCACTCTTGACCGCGGCACTTCTGTTTCTAATGAAAAACCTTACGTCAGGGAAATCGTCGGACGCCGTCGTGTCCGGGGGATTTTTCGCTGCAGCCGCATATGTGCGGCCCATTTCGATGTTTCTGCCGTTCGCTATCGCCGGAGGGCTGATTCTCCTGGCGGCTCTTAAGGGTCAATTGAGCCGAAGGTCCGTGATTCATGCAGTAACCGTCGTGGCCGTCTTCGTGATGTTGGTTGTGCCGTGGCAGATTCGCAACCGCGTTCAAACGGGATACTTTGGGTTCTCCGCAATATCGGACCACAATCTCCACTTCTCCGTCCAGGCCGCCATCCTGGCGCACGAGGCCGGACTCCCGTTCGAGGATGTTCAATACGGCATGGGGTTCGCCGATCAGGATCTCTATTTCAGCCTGCATCCCGAGCAACGCGGCTGGAGTCAGGCTCAAATCGCTCAATGGCGCAGATGGGAAGGTATCAAGGCGATCACGCAGCATCCGCGGACGTACGCTCTTTTGGCGCTGGATGCAGCCTATTGGGCAATTCGAGACACTGCGGCAACCTTGTACCTGTTGCTGTTCAACATTCAGTCCACGTCCAAGTGGGGCCGGCGGGTCTCGGTGATCCTCAAAGGACTGTGCGCGCTGCTGCTCGTAGGGTACTACGTCTTCTCAGGTCTTGCCGTAGTGCATCGGGGAGTTCTCAAAGATCCCAGGGTCGCGTGCCTAGTGGGCGTGTGCGCCTACTTCATTCTGGCTGCGGCTGCAACGTGCATTGGATTTGCGCGGTTCAGGCTGCCCGTCATGCCGATTTTCTGCGTTCTTGCGGCATACGGTATCCGGGTCTTCTCGGAACGAACTCGCATCGGTTCGAACTAACCGGTTTACCGGACTGTTTTCTTTGACAAAGACGTTTCAAGTGCTTAGCATACCATACGCCATGAGTGGGACGTGGGCCGATGACGCGCGTAAGCGACCGCAACGTGTCTCGGCACGGCTTTAATTGCGAGTCTTTGCTTCGGCGTGGAGGCTAACGAATGATACGAGATACCCCGTTTCTGCAGAAGGGCCTACGGATTATCGTCCCGGCTACGATCCTCGCACTCGTGGCCTCCTACCTGTACGTTGAATCCTTCAATGTGGGGTACCGGGCAGTTGTTCTTTTTTTCGGCGGCCTATTCTTTTTCTTGGGATGTGCCCTGTTCGCGGGAGAAATCAGGCAATTTCTTGTGTTTGCAGCGTTGTTCGGCATACCGCTCCAATTCGGCTACCACGTTATTCATATTCCACTGGTAGACTCCGAGGTCCAGCCGTTCGCCTCGGGAATAGCCATAGACAGCGTCGATGTCATCCTCCTGCTGCTCTATGCCCATTGGGCTCTGCTTCTCTCAAGCACGAAGCGGTTATCGGGAATCACATTGGGGAATCCCGTGGGGGGGCTGCTTCTCGCATGGATTCTATTCTGTCTCTTTTCCAGCTTCTGGCTGTCCAAGGTACTGAAGTACAGCGTTTTTGAAATTGTGGTCCTCTTCAAAGGATTTGTGCTCTACTTCTACCTGATTAACAACACGAAGACCAAAGAAGACCTCAAGGTCATCGTTGCCGGGCTTTTTGCAGGGGCCGTTGCTCAGGCGGTGTACATAATCGGACAGTACGTTACGGGATTGAACTACACGATTCACGGTGATCTCCAGACATATGTCGGCCCCGAGGGTTTCCGGTCCGTGGGGTTCTTCGGAAGCCCCGATTCGGCCTCCGCAATGATGTCACTGGTGTTGCCCATCCTTCTCGGTGTTCTACTTGTGAATAGGAATCGTAGTTTGAGGTTGTTTGCAGCGACATCCATCGTGTTGGTCATCATAGCCATGATGTGCACAAAAGTACGGGCTACGGCGGGAGCCGTAGTCCTGTCCAGCATGGTTGTGGTCATCATCAGTTATAAGAGAAACCGGATCCCTTTGCGGACTGCGGTAGCTTTTTCCCTTTTAGGATTAATTGTGCTGGGGTTGTTCTTGCCGATTTCGTACGCGAGGTTTGCGAAAGGTACGTGGGGTGAGGCTCGACTACCACTTGCATATACCGCGGCAAACATGTTCTGGGACCATTGGTTAACGGGTGTCGGCATCAACAACTACCAAGAGGTGCTCAAGGAGTATTTGCCCGCAAAGCTTCGGTACTCGTGGCATTACGTTGTTCATGTCGAGTACCTGTACCGGTTGGCCGAGACCGGTATCATGGGGTTCCTGCTCTACTACGGAATGCTCCTCGCCATGGTGGTCAAGCTGTGGAGGGGGTTGAAAGCCTCCGATTCGATGGTCTTTATCACGGCGCTCGGGATCTTTGCAGGCATGTTTGGATCGTTTGTCCACCGCTTTTTCTCCGCGTATCATTACGTGAACCTGTACATCTTCTTCTGCGCGCTCCTTGCCATCGCGGTAATCGTGGAAAAGTATCGTAACAATCTAATGTCAGAGAAGAATATCGGCAGGGTCACCCCAAAATAGCGCGTTTCACGAGCACCTTGGCGATTTCCACCTTGTAGCCGTTCATTTTGAGAGGGGTCGAGCCTGCAAGGGCCAGTTCAGCCGCTTCTTCCGCAGTCTCCTCATCGATGTGTCGTCCCTTTAATACCTCCTCCGCGTTACGTACCCTCACAGGCTCCGGAGCCACCGCGCCGAGCACTATCCGTGCGTCCGTGCAGACCCCACGGTCTACCGTCAGGACCGATGCCGTACTCACAACTGCGAAATCGATCGGTTTACGCAGGGTGAATTTGTCGTATCTCTGTGTGGCGGCCGCAGGAAGCTTGGGCACCTGAATCTCCGTTATGAGTTCATCCGCTTCCAGGAGGGTTGATTTCAACGCGGTAGCATTGAAAAATGCTTCCGCAGACACGGTCCGTTTTGTGGTGACTATGCCCGCGTCCAGTGCGACAAGGGCAACGGCTAAGTCCGACGGCCCTACGGCAAAGCAGCCCTTCCGGGACCTGTGGGGATGGGAGGGAAGGGCGGGTTGGCCGGGAATGTCGCCCTCGTCGGGGTATTCGACGAGCGGGGCGGGGCCGAAGATCGAATGGTACCGGTTGTCGCCGGCCAAGGCACTGCAGAACTTGCCTCCTTTCCGGAGACACACCATGGGGCCGCCGATCCGGGGAGGGTACCGGTAAAACCAGCAGCGTACATCTTGAGCGAGATTTCCCCCGATGGTGGCCATTGTGCGTATCTGGGGCGTTGCAACCGAGTACGCAGCGTCGGCGAGAAGCTTGTGTTCCTCTTTGATCACAGGGGAGCGGGTGATATCGTCCAATTTGGCCAAGGCTCCGATCTTCAAGCCCGTTTGGTCTTTCTCGATGTAGTCGAGCCCTCCAATGGTCTTTATGTTGATCACCGCGTCCGGGTATTCGGGCAGAGCTCTGTCCCTGAGGGCTCCCAAGAGATCGGTGCCGCCCGCATTGACCTTTGCGTTTCCCTTATAGTAGCCCAGGATCTCGATCGCTTCCTCAATCGAGCGTGCATTGTGGTGCTCAAACCGCTTCATCTCGAACCTCCTCTTCGCTCGGTGTCTATCTTCCCCAGAGCCTTGAGCACCTTTTGGGGTGTGACGGGATACTCATGAAACCAGGTGCCCACGGCATTGGAAACAGCCATGAGGACGGCCGAGGGGCCGGGGGCCGTAGAAATTTCCCCGACGCCCACCGCGTTGAAGCGGTGGGAGGGAATGGGAGTCTCGAGCACTACGTGCTCGATGGGGGGCAACTCCTCAAAAGTCCGCCATTTGTAGTCGATCAGGTTCGGATTGAGCATGTGACCCGAAGAGGGATTGAGGATCGTTTCTTCGAAGACCGCGGTGTCGATGCCCGCAGAACCGATACACCCGTTGAGCTGTCCTTCGATACCCAACGGGTCTATGATCCGACCTACATCCGTGGCAAGCACTACGCTCTCCAAGCTTACCTTTCCCGTCTCTGTATCCACCCCCGCCTCCACAAAGCTCATCATGCAGTTGCATAGGGTGAAATCCGATTCGAAACGCCCGTACCCCAGAACGGTACGGTCATTTCCCAATGCTCGCCATTTCAGGCTCTTCTCCGGATGCCCTTTGACGGTGACAACCCCGTCGGCCGTCTCCAGATCCTCAGGGTCCGCCCCAAGTTTCGGGGCGAACAGATCGAAGAGCTTCTGTTTGGCATCTTCGGCCGCGTTGATCACAGCGCTTCCAATGGCGTAGGTGCCTCTGGAACCAACCGGTCCGAATTCGAAGGGCGTTACCAGCGAATCCGCAGGGCTCATGGCAATGCGATCGAGCGGTATTTGAAGCACCTCTGCAGCCATCCTGACATAGTTGCTCTTCTGGCCGGTCCCATGTTCCGCCACACACAGAAAGATCGTCGCGGTACCGTTGTAATCGATCTGCACGTACGCCTCTGCCGCGTCTTCGCCAATGTCAGCGTTTCCATGAACTCCCACACCGATTCCCGTCCGTTTTGGACCGTCCACCGATGTGGGTTTGAGCCAGCCTTTCCATTTCTCCTTCCAGCCGAATCGTTCGGCACCGGTGTCCATGGCCTTGGAATAGTCTATGCCACGGTAATCGTACCACTCGCCGTCACGCCAGAAATAGCCTCCGCCGGGCTTGACGAAATTCTTCTTGAGCACTTCGAATGGATCGAGGTCCGCCTTTTCCATGGCAAGAGAAAGAAGAGGTATAAACGATGACTTTAATTCCTGGCCTCCGAAACCCCTTGTGCTGCCCGAAGCGTTGCGATTCGTGGTCACGATGAAATTCTTGAGATCCCAGTTCGGGCACTGAGCCATGATCATCAGCTCGCCCGATCCCACCGCAACTTGGGCCTGAGTGGTGAAGGAGTAGTAACCGGTGTCGACATACCATGTGCCTTGAATGGCCGTTAATGTGCCGTCATTCTTAATCCCGACCTTGGCCTGCAGCCGGGAGGCTACCCTCAGAGTGAATGCGGCCAAATGCTCTTCCTTTGTGAATACAACCTTCACCGGCCTTCCCGTGGCTCGGCTCAGAAGCACCGCGTAGGCCTGAACCTGCCAACACATGATCTTGGTACCGAAACTGCCGCCCACATGGTTTCCGATGCTTCGTATCTCCACCTGCCTGTTGAAAACATGGAAGAGGGTTACCTTGTCCATATACGGGGCTTGGCTCGTGGCCCACACGGTAACCTTGTCGGGTTCCTCCCATTGGGCTACCGCTCCTACCGATTCAGGCGGAAGAGCGTTCGGTATGTTCTCGTACCCAAAGGTGCCTTCGGTAATGACGTCCGCCTCTGCGAACCCTTTGGCGACATCTCCCCTCTCCACCCCCTTGAGGCAATTGGGCCCGTATATGATGGTACCTCCGGGTACGATGTTGCCGGGAAACTCATCGTAAACGAGTGGAGCACCGGGTTTAAGGGCCGAATCCATGTCGATGACCGCCGGCAGAACCTTGTAATCTACCTCGATGAGATCCAATGCTTCTTCCGCTATCTCGGGGGTCGTTGCCGCGACGAGGGCCGTTGCGTCACCAACGTATCTCACTTTTTCGTCAAGGACGCGTACTGTGCGCGGTGTGCCGCCTCTCCAATCGGGAATGTCTTCCCAGGTGAGTACCGCCTTCACCCCCGGAAGCGCCTCAGCCTTGCTCTTGTCGATCCTGTTGATCCGTGCATGGGCATGAGGGCTTCGCAGTACTTTTCCATGGAGGAGATTGTCGAATCTCAGATCATCCAAGAATACGGCGGCCCCTGTGACGATTGCCGCGGCATCTCTTCGCGGTATGGGCTTTCCTATATATCGGTACGTATCGTCCATGGTTATTTCCTACTCTCCACCACCGACAGGACGGCCGTAATCACCTGGTAATGGCTTATGCATCTGCAGAAATTGCCGGAAAGAGCTTCCTTAATTTCTTGTTCCGTGGGGTGCGATTTTTCGTCCAGCAATGCCTTGGTCGTCATGATCATTCCCGGGGTGCAGTAGCCGCACTGAAATGCGTTGTGGTCGATAAAGGCTTGCTGAATGGGATCGAGCGCGCCGGATGTCCGCTCCTTGAGCCCTTCGATGGTTGTAATTGTCTTCCCATCGCACTCGATTGTCAGAATCTTGCAGGAAAGAACGGCCTTTCCGTCCATGATGACCGTGCAACAGCCGCATGCGCCCTGGTCGCAGGACACTTTGGTGCCCGTGAGGCCCAGGGTCTCTCTGAGCGTCCAGGACAAGGTATGGGTCGGGGAAATCTCGTGGGCTTCCGTCCCCACGTTGAACCGGTGATATTGTCCGTTAACCGTGAAGCCCACGGTAAGGACTTCGGGCGGTGTGAAAGTATTCCTATCGGTTTGTATATCCGTCATTTCAGTCTCTCCATCAATAGGGTGTTATTCTTCAATCCGGGCCGGCAGCTTGTTCCGGCAAAAAGGATTTTCCAGAAAATCCTCGGCAGCCTTGAGGCAAACCGCTGTGCCTGCCCGGGCAACCCACAGGGGGTGCTTCTACAAATCAAAGCCGGTCGGGACGATCTGACTATTACCATTACGGCGTCCCGAAGGGACGCGAGATGTTAGCCGGGCCTTTCAAAGCCCGGAAACGGTACAGCCGACCACCTACGAAGCGTCCTGAAGGGACGCCGGAGTGCGCCGCCCCTTCGGGACGGAAATCCTGTTTGAATTCTCCGTTCTTTCCGGGGGATGAATCCCCCGGCTAAATTCGTATGTGCCTTCAGCACATTAAGATCGCGCAAGCTCCAGCCGTAGGGTCCCGCGGAACGCGGGATGCCCGCCGTCTTCACGGCGAAGACCGGTGTCCAGGATTGACCGATCGTGCCGTGTTTGTTCAAAAGCATTACGTTACGCAACAGGCTCCTAATTCATGAGTGCGTTCGGTAGAAAGAGAGCGACCTGGGGAAACACGAAGAGTAATACCGCCAGAGCCGCCATGGATATCAGAAACGGATAGACCCCACTGTAGATGATGCCTACCGGTGTCTTCGTAATATTCTTCACAATGAAAACGTTCATCGCTACGGGAGGGATCACCCCTCCTATCATGACCGTGAGACAGATCATGATTCCCGCCCACAGAGGATCGTACCCGAGCTTGAGGATGACCGGGAAAAAGATCGGCGTAGCAAGTATCATGAAAGCCAGGTCATCGATGAAAGAGCCGCCCAGCAGATAGATGATGGTGATCAACACCATGATCACGCAGCGATGGATGGGCAGTTGAACTACCCAATCGGCCAGAATCGCCGGTATGGTCGTCACCGCGATGAAATGTCCGAGAATGGTGGAACTCGCAATCAGCATGAGCACCATACACGAGGTGCGAAGAGATTCGCGGATGGATTTCACGAACTTCCTGAAATCCAGATCTTTTTTGAACAGAGTGAGGAGGAGAACAGCGAACGCACCCACGCTGCCGGCCTCGGTAGGCGTGAAAATTCCGCCCATGAGCCCGCCCACCATCAGCACGAATATCACGACGGGCCACACAATTTCCGGAAGAGTTTCGGTTGCCTCTTTCCAGGTGTGACGCTCGCCTTTGGGACCGACGCGAGGGTTGATCCCGCACCAGCCGACGATCACCGAGGCAAACAGAACAGCGAGGAGAAGTCCCGGAACAAAGCCGGCCAGGAAAAGCTTTCCGACGGACTGCTCGGTGATCATGCCGAAGATTATGAGGACGACGCTGGGGGGCAAAAGTATCCCGAGAGTGCCTGCAACTGCGACAATGCCTGTCGAGAATTTCTTCGCGTACCCGAACCGGTCCATTTCCGGCACCGCAACCCCGGCAAACGTAGCCGTTGTGGCTGCGGAGGAACCGCAAATGGCCTTGAAAACCGTTACTCCCGCAACCGTGGCGAGCGCAAGTCCTCCCGGTATGTGCCCCATGATCTTGTTTGCGCCGTCATACAGACGCTTCGCTATACCTGCATTGAACGCGATCTGCCCCATGAGGACGAAGAGGGGGATGACGGTAAGGCCGTAAGAAGAAAAGGTTCCGAAGAAGTCTTTGGCCATTACCGTCATCGCACCCTTGAAAGAAACCAAGATGATGTAGCCGATAAAGCCGACGAGGGCCATGGCATATGCGAGCTCGATTCCCGTCAAGAACAGAAACAGCAGGACAACGATAGCCAGGATCCCGATGGTTACTTCATTCATGCTCTCCCCCTTCGTTGCCCGTCCTCGCAAAGTCGGCCACAAGCACCACGCACTGGACAACAGCGCACATACCCAGCGCAAACGCCACGGGATAGAGGGGGAGGGCAAGGGTCAATGTACTCTCTCCGGTTTCCGAGAAATCGAGTCCCAACTTGATGAGGTTCCATGCAAGAAGGGCAAACAAGAAGAGTGCAAGAATCCTGGTACCCACCCAAAAAGCACGTCTTATCGCCGGGAAATTGTCCACCAGGATATCGACCGTCACGTGGGCCCTGTCCCATGAGGTCCGCGGAAGAGCAAAACCGATAATGAAAACCGCGGCCATCGAGACGATGTCATAGGCGCCCTGAATCGGTCTCCCGAAATAGCGCAGTATGACGTCCAGGGACGTAAGGAGCATGATCCCGACCAGCGCAAGCCCTGCAACGATGTCCATGAGCTTTGCCAGTGAAGAGGCAAGGCTTAGGAATCGACTCATTTTTCACCTCGCATTGACCAATCGAAGCAAACGTTTCCCTCGATAGGCTCTATTTGTCGTGAGTCTTGAGATAATCTTGGCAGAATTTCAACGCCTCGTCTGCCGGCACGCCCTTTGCCTTCTTGCCTTCCGCCCACTCATCGAGAACCTTCTGCATCTTTCCCGACCAGCGGGCATTCTCTTCCGGTGATAGAACGATTATGTTGTTCCCCTTTTCTTTGAGCTTCGTCTTACCCATGGCCTGCCAGTCGACCCATTTCTTCTCCACCCTCCCGATCCATTCTTCATTGAGTTCGTCAATGATCTTTTTCACATCCGGGGGAAGGCTATTCCACTTGTCCTTGTTCATCACCGTATAGAAGCTTGTTGTATAGGCAATGCCCGGGCAGTCGACATGGTTCGTGACCACATCGCCCAGTTTCCAGTTGTAGACACCTCCCCAGTCGAGCATCAGCCCTTCCACAACGCCTTTTGATAGGGCGTCATAGGTGTCCGTAATGGGCAGACCGATGGGGGTTGCTCCAAGGGCTGTTAGGATCCTGGCCGAAACGCCGTGTGCCCTTAACTTCATTCCCTTGAGGTCTTCAATCTTGGTGACCGGCTTCTTTGAGCTCAGGATTCCCGGGCCATGGGCCTCGAGGAAGAGCACTTTCACGTCATCGAGTTCCTTGGGTTTGAATTTCTTGTAGAGCGCGTTGATAAGCTTCGTGGGCACCGCGGGATCCTTATACCCCAGAGGAAGATCCATCACTTCCATGAGGGGGAATCGTCCGCGGTGATACGCGAAGATGCCATAGCCGATGTCGGCGACTTCTTTGGTTATTCCGTCGTATGTCTGTTGAACGGGTATGAGGGTCGCACCCGGGTAGATCGTCACCTTAACTCTTCCGTTCGTCCTCTTGTTCACCTCGTCGGCCCAGGCCTGCATGGTCTTGCCTTCGAGGGTCGTGGACGGAACGAAATGCGCAAACCTGAGTTTTATGACTTTGTCCGCGGCATACGTACCGGCCGGCATAAGACACACGGACAGAAGAAACATGACAATGAGGCATCCTGCAAAGATAGATCTCTTCATAACGATCCCCTTCCTTGATTTCCGGTCATCGACTTGACTGGGTTTTTCGATCGGACATCCTTGTCGCGCACCATGGTTTCTCTATTCTGTATTACCAAATCCTCATCTTCTTGTCGTACCGTGAAGAATCTTTGCATTCCGGGGACACGACCCCGATTTGTGGCCCTCCGCTGCGCTCCGGCAAATCGGGTCATGTCCCCGGAATTGCGAGAACTTGGCATTCTCGGTGTTCGCTGTGCCTCTGTGCTGATTCTCTTTTGGTTGCGGCCGAAAGCCGCGCTAAGTAGTACGATGGTACTTGCGAAACCCTATGTCGTGCATGACGTCGGTGCCTGCAATCGCCATTTGGTTGCGGTTCTAACAGCCTTTGTGTTTCCTCACCTCCCTTTCCGATATTTTTCTCGGAGCTCTTTCTTGAGGATTTTCCCCTGTGGATTCTTGGGCAGAGACTCGACGAACTCGACCGACCTTGGCGCCTTGTAACGAGCGAGATGCTCCTTGCACAAGGCAATGATCTCATCCGCATCGACCTTCCACCCCTCCTTCAACGAAATGACTGCGTGTACCCGTTCCACCCATGTCTCGTCGGGCAAGCCGATGACCGCGGCCTCCGAGACCGCAGGGTGACGATAGAGGATTTCTTCCACCTCACGCGGGTAGATGTTCTCCCCACCGCTGATAATCATGTCCTTTTTGCGATCGACGATGTATATGAAGCCGGTCTCATCGTAATAGCCCATGTCGCCGGTGTGGAGCCAGCCGGCGACGATGGTCCCGAGAGTCTCTTCGGGCTTCTTCCAATATTCGGCCATGAGCGATTTGCTTTGGACCACGATCTCCCCGACAATGCCGGGTTCAACATCGTTGCCGTCCAGGTCGACAACCCGTGCGTGTACCCCCGAACACGGCCTGCCGCAGGACGCCAGCACCTTTTGATCTTCAGGGGATTTGTCGATGACCCGGTGCGACTCTCTCGAAAGGATCGAGATGTCCGGACCCGACTCGGACTGCCCGTACCCTTGGGCGAAGATGTCCCCGAAAGTATCGATGCCCTTTCTGAGCAGTTCGGTAGGCATGGGCGAGGCCGCGTACCACATCCTCTCCAGGCTGGAGAGATCGTATCGGTCCACGTCGGAGTGGGCCAACATACCCACTAGGTGAGTAGGCACGATATGGATGTCCGTGGCCTTCTCATCCTGGATGGCCTGAAACGTCGCGTGAGGATCGAAAGATCCTTTGGGCATGATGACATTGCATGCACCCACGCAGAAGAAGGCCCAGAAATGGGACCAGCCTCCGATGTGGAAGAGGGGCAGAATCATCACGTGCCGGTCGGTCGGCCTCAGACCGACCTGCAATGCTTTGTTTGTTCCCTCTCGAAGTTTCGCGGCGTTGGTATAAACAGCGCCTCGGGGAACGCCGGTGGTGCCGCTTGTATAGAAAATGATGAAACGATCGTCTTCCTTGACGTCGACTCCCGGCTCGTCCGACGAGAAAGACTCGATCAAGCTGCGATGCGACGTCATGTCCGGCGCCGAGCCTTCGAATGAAATGTAATGCATGACGTTGGGCAGGCGCTCCCGCAGTTTGTCGGCTTCCTCCATGAGTTCGGGTCCCACGAAGAGGGTCTTGACTTCCGAATAGTTGATTATGTAGTCAAGCTCATGGGTTTGCATTCTGGGGTTGAAGGGCGAAACGATGAAGCCCCCTTTCATGGCAGCGGCGTTCACCTCGGTGCACTCGAGACAATTCCAGGAGAGTATCCCGATTCCGTCGCCCTTGGACAGCCCCATGGAATACAGCCCGTGGACGAGGCTGTTCACACGCTCGTTAAATCGGGCAAAGGTTATCCGTTCATCTCCGTATATGAAGGCCTCCTTGTCACCATTGAGGAGTGCGTTCCTGTAGATGACATCCGCATACGTGTCTATCCGGTATCGGCTCAGTTCCTTCAGTATCAGTCTCTTCGTCATGTCTCCTCCCGACTCTGGATCGAAGAGTTTCCAGGTGCCGTGGGTTTCCATCATGGGCGCGTGGGGCTAAGAAACCCTCCGTAACCCCATAGTGACGACTCAGGGCAAGAGCCCTGCAATCCGGCCTGGAAAGGCCCGGCCAACATCGTACGTCCCTTAGGGACCAACCGTTCAAGTTTCAATCCCCGCTCCCAACTGTCGTGACAGCGTTTTCGCCGCTTTCGCAACAAGAGGTCCGCACTGTTCGGCGGCAGCCGCAGAGGCCAGCCCAAGTACTGCCAAGTATCCGATCGGACGTTCACCAGGGGCGAGAACGGGCGATGCAACGACGTTGAGTCCGGGTACCATCTCCTCCAAGTCCTCGGCGTACCAGTCGCGACGACACCTGTTCATCTCCTCACGAAGCTTTTCATCGTCGTAATTGCTCGGGTCTCCATGGAAATAGAGTTTGTCGTCCGTCAGCAGGTCCTCGAGCTCCTTTTCCGGCAGGAACGCCGCGATTGCCTTGCCGTGGCAACCGTATGTTAACGGGAAACGATGGCCGACGCGCATGGTGATGCCGAGTATCCCTTCACCCTCGTGTTTGGCTGCGACAAAGACGTTCTTTTCAGCGATCAACCCAAGCGCGGCGGTTGCCCTGGCCGTTCGTGCCAGATCCGCCAGCAGGGGCTCGGCAAGTCTTGGAAGGCTGAGCGTATCGAGAAATCTTCGTGACAGACCGATCAGACCCGGGCCGAGGGTGTAGCCTTTTCCTCTGCCGGCCGTCTGAACGATGCCAAACTTCTGGAGGGTGTAGAGCGTACAGAAGGCGGTGCTCTTGTGCATTTCCAGCTTTTCACAGATCTCGGTCAAGCTCATGTGAGCCGATTCGGCCTTTGCCATGTGGAAGAGCACACGGAGCGCCTGCTCCACGGCGGGCACGAGGTATTTATCTGTAGTCTTGTCTTTCTTGGGCTTTTTCATGGTTCTGTAGAGCGAACTACGGTTCGTAAGAGATGAACAAGACAACTCTTACCATCCACGTGCTCGGGTTGTCAACAAAAAATGAACACGAAACCGATAAGCATTCACTTACGCGGGGGACAGAATGTTGCTGGTCCGTCACTGCGAGGAATCCCGCGTTCAGCGGGAAAGCAATCTCAATGTCCTTGGAACAGATCCATATCGCATAAGCCGGGATTGCTTCGCTACGCTCGGAACGGCATCTCCAAAGACGATGGCCTCCAAGGGATGTAAGGGTTCAACCAAAGGCGTTATGAAGATTGTGCACGGGATTGCCGAGGAGTGACGGAGCCAAATACCAATGCGCGTTCAAGTAAGTAATTGCTTTTTCTTGGTGGGACAGGCATCTTGCCTGTCTCTTCGGGGAAACGAGAGGCCGGGCTTACAATTTGTTGTCCGTTATGGTTATTTGACTGAAATCCCGTTGGTACAAAATTGCTGTTTCACAAATACTGTCGCAAATTGAGTTCCGTCTTCCCGCACAGGTCGGGAACGAGTCTTCTTCTCCCGGACCCCGGCCTGCGCCGAGGAGACGGCGGGCAGAGACGCTTGTCCCACGTTCAGGAGCGAGCTTCGTGACAGTCTTTCGTAACCGGGCCTCCGTGTCCGGAGATTTCTCGTCTCAGACGGCCGGAATTGGGAACGAAAGGGCAATACGGAACGATATAATGAATCGGATTACTAAGTTTGCCCGCCGCCTTCCATGACCAAACAAGAAAAGGGCCACGGCAATGATGCCATAACCCTTTGATTTCGTGGTGCTCGGAGCGAGAGTCGAACTCGCACACCCGTAAGGGCGGTGGATTTTGAGTCCACTGCGTCTACCAATTCCGCCATCCGAGCACGTGGCACGACTCTCCGAGCCTTGCCGATCAATCACGAGTATACTACCAAATGCCCGGGGAATCAATCGCGAAAACGAGAGAATCGCAATTGCTTGACAGCTTCGGGCCCCGGTCCTAGAATCTCTTTTGCCTGTGAAGTCGCCCCTCTTATCGACATTCATGCCTTCGCAGGCATGATGGTTGCCATAGCCGTCTCTTCCAGAAAGGTAACAGCGAATGAACGAGAGGCAGTACGTCATTGACGACTTCAATATTCAAGACAGCTGGCGAATGTTTCGGATCATTTCCGAGTTCGTCGATGGATTCGAGACCCTGAGCGATGTATTTCCCGGTGTGTCGGTTTTCGGATCCGCTTCCATTAATGAGGCCAGTCCGGTTTACGCGCTGGGCCGCAACGTCGGCCGCTTGCTCGCGGAAAACGGTTTCACCGTGATTACCGGAGGAGGACCCGGCGCGATGGAATCCGCCAATCGTGGTGCGAACGAGGCCGGAGGAAAATCCATCGGCTTGTGCATTCAACTTCCCAAGGAACAACAGTGCAATCCATATGTTAATCTGAGAGTCGACTTTCGGTACTTCTTCATCCGCAAAGTGATGTTTGTCAAGTACGCCGTGGCCTATGTCATTCTTCCGGGAGGATTCGGCACCATGGACGAACTCTTCGAGTCACTGACGCTCATCCAAACCCATCGGATCAAGCCGTTCCCCGTTGTTCTCATAGGAAAGTCTTATTGGAAGGATCTGATTTCCTGGATCAAGAAAACCATGCTCACCAACGGCATGATACGTCCGGATGATATGGAACTGTTTCAGATCGTGGATGATCCGGAGGCCGCTGTGTCGATCATCAAGAGAATCGTTATACTCTGACCCTCAAGGCCGACATTCCCGATCGCTCCAAAAGAAAAAGGGCGCTATTTTCAAGCGCCCTGACGCCGGTCCTTGTCTGCACTCATTGACGTCAATGGTGTCGTGGAGAGTAGCCGTATGCGGACTTGTGCAGTCCGTCGGGCCAACGTTTTGCCGCAGACGGCATGTACTCCGGACCGCCCGAAGGCGGTTTCATCGGCACACACACAGGTGGCGGGCTAACGGGCGGCTCGTAGCGGGATTGCCTGGAGTCCGCCCCGCTCAACATCCTAATTGGGTAGGAAACAAGCGAATAGAGTGCGGAAAGAGGACCGGCCGAACGCGAATCGGATGCTCGACGTGAGGGTCGGGGCACCGCCGGAGGGCTATTGTACAGAGGATGAACATTGCCCTGGACGGCGCCGGGATGAACACCCCGAGGCACCTGCGAAAAGCTCGCTTCAGATCGGGTAGCGGAAGGTCTGCACACAGGCACCCTGAGAGGAACCGTATGCCCTTCCGAACCGTACTGAGCCGCAAGTGATACGGAATTGATGAGTGTTGCGAACAAACCAAACCCCAAGACGAGACCTATAGTACGTAAACCCATACCTACACTCCAAACAGAAGTAATAGTCCACCGGGACAGGCGCACCCACACGGAATTACGATGGCGAACCATTACAAAAAAAACAAATCAAATCTGATCAATCAATAAAATAATGAAAGTATACTATCATGTGGTTACGTAAGAGTCAATCAAATGTCAATGGATTTGGCATGATAGGCATACTAAATCACGCGGCTTGTAAGGCTTCGCTGCACGCAACGTACGTGCCGATATTAATACACTGCTGAAAAACAATTATTAAGTTACGATGGTTGTATTGAATAGCTAAACTAATTTATGATATTTTTGTCGCCTGTGGTCCGCGAGCCGGACGCGCCGTAACCGGCGCGTCGACCATGTCTTGCGGGGGGCGGCCGGCTCGATCCGTACCTCCACAGTGAAGGTTTATCTGGAAACCGTCCGACATCCTAACTCGGTCGGGTGCACGATGGTGAAGTCTGGAGGAGGTGAGCGATTACTCGAATCGCATGGCCGTGACCGGATCCAAGCGGCTTGCCTTCAGAGAGGGATACATGCCGGAAACGACTCCGATGGTAATCGTGAATGCCAGGTCGAGGACGATGCTTGACGACATGGCGTATCCGGAGACCTCTACGCCGAGCGGTCCTTTGAGGAGATGTACCGAGGCCAATCCGATTGCCACTCCCACGAAGCCGGCCAGGAGGCTTATGAACACCGATTCCGTCAGAAACTGCGCCATGATGACTTCTTCCTGGGCTCCCAATGCCTTGCGGAGTCCGATTTCGCGAGTCCTGTCCTGCACGGCGGCTTGCATGACGCTCGTCAGACCTACTTTTCCCAGGAGAAAAGTCACCGCAATGGAGGCGTAGATGAACAGTTTCACAATGTACACGGTCGTGGTAACCATTTGGATTCTACGGGGGTAGTGTTCGACGCGGATTCCTCGCTCATAGCCTTTGTGAGAAGCTTTGAGCATCTGAAGCACATTGTTGCGAACCGTCTCCACTCGGTCCCAGTTCGCGGCCCGGACGTACATCTCTTTTATCCAGTAAAGTCCGTGAAACAAGTCCTGACCCGTTGTAATTGGAACGAAGATGGATCGGCGGATTTCCGTATGCTGGATGCCTCCGAGAACGCCTACCACAGTAAAGGTGATCTGACCCACTTGCAGCTTCTGTCCGACGGGATCGGACTTGTCGAAGAGGTACTTGACAACGTCCTGTCCCAAAACGCAGACTCTCCTGCGTCCTACCACGTCGGACGGGCCGATGAGGCGTCCCTGCAGAAGGTAGGGCGTTTGCGTGCTCCAGTAGGACTGGTCCACTCCGGTTATACTCGGAGCCCATTCCGTGGTCCCCACATAGGCCTTGATAGCCGGCAACGTGACGACCGGCGCCACGGCCATGACGTCCGGAATTCGCTTGATGCGCAGCACATCCCGAATGTAATATTTTCCCGGATGAAACGTATCCTCGTAAGCATCCCAGTGAACCCGCATCACGGTGGCCTCACCCAGGAGTTCGAGATGCTCGCCGAGGTTCCTTTCAACTGAACTTCCCATGGTGCGCACGACGATGAAGCCCGCCGTACCGAACGCTATTGCCGCTATCACCGCCTTATATCGTCGCCTATTCCTAAGAACCAGATTCCAGCACATTGAGATGTGATCTACAAATTTCACGGTGAATCACTCCCTGGCAAGGCGTTGCATCTTTGTTCACCAGCGCATATTATAACCGCTGCGGCTCAAACAGGCAACAGCCGGATGATGAGCGCCCGTATGCATAGCACGCCGGCCAAGTGTTGTAAACATCGGGCATGTGGAAATCACTCGAGCGTAGGGCTCATAGGTATTCATGAGTGCACAAGATGTGGACATAGTAGTGGTGGGAGCCGGACATGCCGGTTGCGAGGCCGCTCTCGCTTCGGCACGGATGGGGCTCTCGGTTTGGTTGTACACGTTGAACGCCGACACCATCGGCCTGATGCCCTGCAACCCGTCCATCGGGGGACTGGGCAAGGGGCACCTGGTGAAGGAGATCGATGCTTTGGGCGGCGAGATGGGACGAGCCGCGGACGCGTCGTGCATTCAGTACAAGATTCTGGGGACCAGCAAGGGCCCGGCGGTTCAGGGTTCGAGGATGCAGTGCGACAGGCAGAGATACTCAGGGGCTATGCGGTCCGCTGTCGAGAATGAAGTTGATATTCTTGTTCGCCAAGAAATGATTGACGCCCTGATCGTCAACCATGGCGTCTGTGTCGGGGTAAGGGAGAGAAGCGGGTACGAGGTGCATTCCAAGGCGGTAATACTGGCTACGGGGACCTTTCTCGATGGAATGATCCATGTGGGGGCGGTTTCGTACGCCGCCGGTAGATCGGGAGAGTTTTCTTCGGTCGCTTTGGCATCTCAGTTGAAGAAACTCGGTCTGAAGTCCGGACGTTTCAAGACCGGGACTCCGCCTCGTGTAAAAGGCTCTACGGTGAACAGGGAAGTGATGACCGAAGACCCCGGCAGCCCGTTCATGAGGCCCTTCTCGCTACACTCGCCGTCGATATCACGCCCCACGCGGCCCTGTTACCGGACGCATACCTCACCACTCACGCACGACATCATTCGCCGAAATCTCACCAAATCCCCTCTCTATTCCGGCGCGATACAGGGGACGCCCGCCCGGTATTGCCCCTCCCTGGAAGACAAGATAGCCCGGTTTCCGGATAGGGAACGCCATGCCGTGGTAGTCGAACCCGAGGGACTTCATACGACGGAACTTTATCTCAAGGGGCTGGGTAATTCATTGCCCGCGGAACTCCAGCACGAGTTGGTCCGGTCCGTCCCCGGACTCGAAGCGGCGGAAATCATCCGACCCGCTTATGCAATCGAGTATGACTACATCGATCCGACGGGCCTCAAACCCACGCTCGAGACCAGAGCGGTCCCCGGCCTCTACTGTGCCGGCCAGATCAACGGGACTTCAGGGTACGAAGAGGCTGCGGCTCAAGGGCTTTGGGCAGGCATCAACGCTGCGCTATCGGTCATGGGGAAGGAACCGTTCATTCTCGACAGGTCGGAGGCTTACATGGGGGTGATGGTGGACGACCTGGTAACCAGAGGAGTATCCGAACCCTACCGCATGTTTACTTCACGTGCGGAGTATCGGCTGCTGCTTCGGGAGGACAATGCTCCGGAGCGTCTCCTGAAGAAAGGCCATGCACTTGGGTTGGTTGCCGCCCGTTGCGTGCGGGAACTCGAGGAAAGGATGGAAGCGCTTCGGCAACAGATTGAGTTTGTCGAGTCAACGCCCGTCAGCCCCAATCTCGTCAACGACCTGATCCGGTCGCGGGGCGCCACTGAACTCCGGGAAGCCATTTCGGCGGCAAGACTCCTCAAAAGGCCCGAAGTGAGGGCGGACGATCTGATCGCTCTGGGAATCCTGGACAAAGACTTGGACTGTGAAGTGATCTCCAAGATGGAGATCCATCTGAAATACGAGGGTTATATTGATCGACAGCGCCGTGAAGCCGGTCAATTCCGAAAAATGGAGAAGGCGTTGATACCCGAAGATCTGGACTTCGACTCGGTTCAAGGCCTCTCTCGCGAAATGAGGGAGAAGCTCAAGCTCCTTCGTCCCAGATCACTGGGCCAGGTGTCACGTGTTCCCGGAATAACCCCTGCTGCGCTTACGGCCCTCATGGTGAGCGTGCGTTCCAAGTAACGGAGATGGACCTCCCCCCGTTTGTCGGAAAGCCGGCCCCACACCTGAGAACCCTGCAGGCCGGCTTGTCTCTCCCGCTGGTTGCCGACTGAATCGCCGCTACTTGTTCTCCTCGGTGAGGCGCTTCAGGTCATCCCTAAGCCGCCCGATATACGTACCCTCTATGGTGAACACAGCGTTCTTCTCATCGTGAGGCCGCACCATGACCGACACCTGTTCCGGGAGTTTGTCCGGATTTGGATCGGCACTTACGGGCTTCTTGGCGGCGTCCGCCGCAGGTGCGGTCTTGCCCTTGGCGGCTGCAGGTTTGGAATCGGCCTTGGAGGCACTCCCCGAGTCGTCCTTTGCGCTCGCCTCGGTCTTCTCCGCCGGCCTATCCTTCCAACCGGCCTTGAGGACCATCGGTTCCTTGTCGTCCTTCCGCCAGAGTGAAACGACCAAACGGGGTGCATCAAGGTTCACTGCGGCAAGGTCGCTGGGCGCCGGTTTTGTAAGGTCCTTCCATTCCAGGTTCTTTAGTCCCCAGAGAAGCCCAGTGATGGACCAGGCGTCCATGTCTTTCTTCTTTTCAGGCTTTTCCAGCGTCCATTTCGTGTCCTTTGAACGGACGGCCAACCATGTCTTGCCGTCCAGAGTCACCTCCAGCTTGTCAATCCGGTCCGGCTTGAAATGGAGCAGATACTTATCTTGCAGATCCTTTGGGTCGGTTTTCACATTTGCCAGGGTGCGCCCGTCAATCAGATACACCATCTCCATCCCATTCATTTTCGCGTAAAGATCGGGATTGGAGCGGGCTTGTTTTTTCCGGTCTCCCTTGGCCTTTCCGATTAGGAGTGTCTGCGACCGTTTCTTCCCTGCAAGCTCGATCCTTTCCGCGGGGCTCTCCAGGCCGTACGGGTCACCGTCCTTCTTGGGTTCGTCGATGATTTCTTTTGCCTGGAGGTTCGTCAGGTCGATTAAATCCCGCCTAACGTCCGCGGCTTTTACTCTCATCCGCTCCGGCTTGAGCATCACCCACTTGTCTTGGGCCTCTTTCTTGAGTTCCGTCTCGGTTCCGTCCTTGCCTATCAAGACCCGGTCAATGTCGTCGGGAGCCAGTGCAAAGACCGTCTTGTCGCGGACATCGTAGGTCGATTTGTCGAGCGCATTCTTGAGGGTATCCGCCACGAGCAAGAGTCTCGGGTCGCCTTTCGCTCGCAAATAGTAAGATGTCTCGGCAGGATTGGATGCTCCGAAGAACAGATGGTACGAATCGTCCCTCGTATTGACCGACACGGTGAATGCGGGTTTGTCCAGACCGTATTCATCCCATTTCACGTCCTTTTCCTTGAGAACCTTCTCGTACTGAGCATCGGAGATGGTATTGAGCAACGAGCGAATGGCTGATGGGTCGGCCTTTACTGCAACAGGCCGAGTCAGAACCCAGGTTCCTTCGGCTTTCTTGAGACCGATCACACGGCCGGCCTTGGATTTTAGTTCTATGTGCGTCACCTTGTCCTTGTCGAGCTTGACGATCTTCTCGGCTTCGGCCTTCTGCGCCTCCAGCTTCTCCTTGTGCCGTATCTCAACAAAGTAGACATAGGCGGCGAGAGCGACAAAGATAATCAGATATATCAGTACCTTGCTGAGCTTCATGGTAACTCCCCAGTAGTAAGGTTGTGGTAACGGTCGGTGCCGGCGGGGCCGGTTCCTCTCTCGAATCGGCCTCTCATACAACCGTGGTTCGCTTACGGAAGATATAGACGAGAAATCCCGCGAAGACCCATGCAAGGGGTAAGAAAACCACGGGAATCAACACCACTGCCCAGGATTCCTTTCCGGTAAGTACCAAAGGCTTTCCGGAACGGGATTTGGGACGGATGGCGATGAGGTTCTCGTCTGCCGCCAACCACGAGACCGTGTTGAGAAAGAGATCTCTGTTGCCGGACAGGTTGTAGAACTTGTTGGACGCGAACTGGGAACTCCCGAAGGCCGCTATTCGTGCCTTGACCGGCCCGGTCATGTCCGGGTTTTCCTCAGAAGCCTTCTTGTCCGGCGCAGCGTCTTTTTCGGATCCTTTTGCCTCATCAGGAGGCGTTCCCTCGGAACCCTCCTTGTCCTTCCGCTTTTCTTGCTTCTCTTGCGACTTGTTCAAAGACTCGTAGTGCGTATACGTGGATACCGCCATCACGGGAACGGGACCTCTCGTTCCGCTTTTGGGATCGAAATTAGCGTCGCCCGAATCGAGCTGTGTCTTGCTGATCGTCCATGATGCCTGGCTCGTCAGAGCGATTTCCTTTGCGATCACTCGCGGCACGGCCTTCTTGGGTACCCGAATGGAACGGGTTTCGGGGAAGAATGAGGCGAGCTTGAAATCCTTGGTGATGGGAGACCGTTTATACTGCATGATGACCGGTATGAGGTAGTCTCCGCCAAGGGCTCGGCTCATACGGTCCACGACGATGCCGTTACCGGCATCCAACCCGTAGGTTTTGAGGAATTCGGCAAGCTTGGGAGTTTCAAACGGATTTAACAACACCATGAGCGCTCTACCCTTGTTCAGGTGTTCGCGGACGGCCTCGAGTTCCGATTGGAGCAGGTCGATCCTTGGGCCCGCGATAATAAGGATCGTAGCGTCGTTCGGAACGGAGCTCTTCTGCAAGAGCAGTAGATCCGCTGTTTGGTAATTCTGCTTTTCAATCTGTTGCCTGGCTATGCTCAACCCGTCGGGTTCGGTGACGTTCGGCGATAGTTCTCCGTGCCCTTTGAGGAAATACGCTTTCTTGACCTTTGTCCGGAGGAGTCTCGCCAGTGCATTGGTAACATCTTCCTCGGTAGCCTTCTCTATCCTCTCCTCTTTCTTGCCGGTCTTCACGATCAGAGTAGGATAGGAATCGACTTTGTGCTTATGGGCCGTAGCTCTTTCCATATCGGGATCGATGAATGAGTAAGTGAAGTCGGAGTCAACGTCCCGGTATTTGTCGAACAGATCGCGGGCCGCCCGGCGCTGAGGCGCTTCCCCTGTTGCGTAGAATGCCAGAACGTGGATGGGTCTGTTCTCCTCTTTGAAGGTTTCGAGAATCTTCACGCTTTGGGGAGCCAGAGTATGTTCCCCAATGCGCGTCAGGTCCCATCTCTTGGGATTCTTTACGGCGATGTACTGAATTGCCGTCACGATACCGAGAAAAATGATAATCCCGGCCGCTGTTCCGCCGCCAAGAAAGAACTTCCGTAGTGAACTGCTTTGATTCATTCTCTACCCCCTCCACCTGTAAGTTTCCAAAGTCCGGAGTGTCAAGAACAGACAGAATGCGGTGAATAGGACAAAGAAGGAAATGTCGGATAATGACAATACCCCCTTCTGGAACGAATCGAGGTGCTCCAGCACCGTTAGTTGACGGATAATGGTTGCCAACGTATCCCCGGCCAGAGACGAACTCCAACTCATCACCCAGAACAACAGAGCGACGGCAAATGAGACCGCCGCGGCTACAATCTGATTCTCCGTCATGCATGAGATGAACATACCGAGGGCCATAAACGACGCGGCCATGAGGAGCATGCCGAGATAACCGGTCAAGAGTTGACCGGAATCGGGATCGCTGAGCGAAAACATGAGAAGAGGCATTGAAAAGGTTCCTGCGAGCATCACCAACACAACGACCATTGCCGCGAGGAATTTCCCCGTAATCACTCCTGCGTCGGTAATGGGGTACGTAAGGAGCAGTTCGATGCTCCCCGACCTCTTTTCCTCGGAAAAGAGCCGCATGCTGAGCAACGGAATCACGAAGAGCAGAATGATGCTCATATTCTGGATCAGCGGCCGCGCCACAAAATCGGTAATGTTGATGCGTCCTGCAAAGGCGGGGTTACTCGCGGCCTGAAGGCTCACCATGCTCAACAGGGACATGTTGGCCCAGAAGAAGAAGCCGGAAATGAGTAGAAAAAACGGCAATCACCGCGTAGGCAATGGGCGACACGAAGAAGTTGGCAGTCTCTTTGCAAAATACCGCGTACCATCCTCTCATTATGCCACCTCCGCCGGTGCTTCAACTTTGCCGACGTCCGGATCTTGGTTCTCTTCCGTAACCAGATCGATGAAGACGTCTTCCAAGCTCACTTCGAGCGGTCTCAGTTCCATCAGGTCCCATCCCTTCTCTATGACGGCGCGTGCCAGTTCAGGTCGCACGTCGGTTTCCGGCTTTGTCTCGACAATCACCGTAGTTTCTTTGCCGTTCGCCGCGCCGACCGAATCGACGGAAGCAACCCCCTGAACCGAGGCGAGCAATTGAAGGAGATCACTCTCCTGAGCCCTAACCGTGACACGGGACTTTCTTGATCTATCGTACCCGCCGATAAGATTCTCGGGAGTGTCCTCCGCCACGATGGAGCCATTATTTATAATCACGACTCTGCCGCACACCTGGCTGACCTCGGGCAGGATGTGAGAGGAAAGGATCACTGTTCGATTCTTGGTGAATCCTCTAATCAGGTCCCGTATTTCCCGTATCTGTTTCGGATCCAGTCCGATGGTGGGTTCATCCAGGACCAGAATTGGCGGATCCCCTATGAGCGCTTGCGCCAGACCCACTCGCTGACGATAGCCTTTGGAGAGGGATCGAATGATTTTCCCCATCACCTGATCAACTCCGGCCGATTTGGCCACTCTGTCTATTTCCGCTTTACGTTTGTCCGAACCGATGCGCTTGGCTCGAGCGACGAACTCCAGGTACTTGCCGACCCTCATCCAGTCATAGAGGGGAACGTTCTCGGGCAAGTATCCGACCTTTTCGCGGATCTTGAGCGAATCGGTGCGAACATCCATTCCCAGGATACGCGCCGTTCCCGAAGTCGCGGGGGAAAAACATGTGAGGATTCTCATGGTAGTTGTCTTGCCCGCCCCATTGGGACCGAGGAAGCCAACGATTTCTCCTGTTTCGACTCGAAAAGTGACATCACGTATGGCCGGGAAATTTCCGTAGTACTTGGTCAGACCGTCAACTTCGATCATCGGCCAACCTCCTTCAGTCCGATATTCAAACACCTCGTTTTACCCATAACTCAGGGTTTGTCAAGTTGTTCGTACCTTAAGGTCCGGCGGCGCGAATGCACCTTGAATGAATCCTGAATGCAAAAACCATTATCGGTAGTGAAGGGTTATCCGAGAGTGCTTCGATTTTATGTTCAAAGTGACACTATTTCCCTGAATTATCAACCGAAGTGGCGAGGTTGACATTGACCGGCCCGCAGCCTCATGATATGTCTGTACTCACGAGTCGGCTCTTCGAGACGGCTTTTGAAGTTCAGCGGATCGGCAAAGAGGATGAGAGACGACCGATGGCGTTAAGAATCAGTCATGGCGGCCCGGCTTTGAAGATCGTATGGATAGCTCTGATTTCCTGTGTTTTTGCGGTAAACGTTTTAGCTGATGAGGTTACGAACGGTTCGCAAGCGGAAACCGAGTTTTTCAGAGGGAGCCACCTACTGTCCCAGGATAAATTGTCCGAGGCTCTGGAAGCACTTGAGAAAGCGGTCCGGTTGGACCCGGATAATGCCAAGTACAAGCAGGTCCTTGCCGTAGCATACAATAACTTCGGTCTGCAAAGTGCGAGCGACGGGAAAGTCAAGGATGGAGTCGAGGCTCTCGGCAAGGCTGTCGGACTGGCTCCCGACGACGGAGACATACGGTCGAATTTCGTTGTCGCGGTCTTACAGGCCTTGGCACTTCCACCCGGCAAGATGAGCACCACGGACAAGATCGCTGTTCTCAAAAAGGCGCTGGAGATCGATCCGGACAACGCCCAGTGCCGAAAAGCTCTGGCCGCACAGTTGAACAATTTCGGAGTGGGTCGGGGGAGAAGAGGCGGTTTTGAAGATGAAGTCGCTCATATGGAAGAAGCGTATGCTCTTGAGCCGGGAAACCGGGAAATTAAGGCGAACCTTGCAACGGCTTACTACAACCTGGCGCTGAAAAGGGGGAAGTCCGGAGCAGTTGACGAAGAGGCGGATCTTCTGAGAAAAGCCGGGCAACTGTGTCCAAAGGACGAGATGATCAAGAAGCGACTGGCCGGAGCGCTGTCCGACCTCGCCGTGGTGAAGGGCAAAGAGGGAGACTCGAAGACCCAGATTTCACTCTTACGGGAATCACTGAAGATTATCCCCACCGATCCGATTACCAAGAAAAACCTGGCTGCAGCTCTTAACAACCTGGCGGTATCGGAGGATGGTCGGATGCGTACGGCCGACCGGATAGCTAAGCTGAAGGATTCCCTGAAGCTTGACCCCAAGAACAAGGCTACGGTAGCCAACTTGTGCAACCTGTTGGCAAAAGAGGCTGTAAAGGAGGCCGGGAACGGTTCCATAGACAAGGCGATCAGTATGTTGAAAGAGGCTTTGAGACTGGATCCCAAGAATAGTATGGTGAAGAAGAACCTTGGAGCCATCTACCACAATGAAGCTTTGAAAAAAGGAGATCAGGGAAGGCACCCGGCGGAAATTAAGCTGCTCAAGATGGCTCTCAAGAGCGACGCCTCCAACGCTCGGGTCAAGTCGGACCTTGCCCTGGCCTATAATGACTATGCCGTGAGTTTGGGCAAGAAGGGCGACGAAAGGAACGAACTGAAGTACCTGAGCAAGGCGGCCAAGCTGTACCCCGGCCACAAGGTGATTCAGGAGAACCTCGCCCGAGCGAGAGAAAAGATTTCTCGTAAGGCCAAGAAGAATACCAAAGAGAAGAAAAATCGGAATTCAGGTTGAGTCCGGGCGGTGCCGATTGCGTGAATCAGGACGCTTGCCGGTTCCAAATGATACCGCTCCGGCGTAGTTCGGTCCGATGTTGGGGGTCCGGACGGGCCGAATCGCTCGGATGTCGGTTCATCGAACCGGCACACCGTGAATCGACGAGGTCCTTACAAAGCGCAAACACCAGTCAATTCAACCTGTCGTTGACATTCAGGAGAACCAATAATAGAATACGTGGATAAGATCCTTCCCCTTATCAATGCCGGCAGGGTTAACTCATGATTGCAAAGTTCACGCGCAAAGACTTCCTGGATGCCATCTTTGCCCAATACTATAAGGAACACAGGGGGTTCATCTTAGTTAAGAGCTTCAAACGGGGCGACCCGAAGATGAGTACCAGGTATTTCCCCAATATCGAGATCCTCGCGAAGGAGCACTACGGGGAGGAAAGGGACGTCTATTTCGGGATTTGTCCGCGGGAGCGCATGAAGGCCGAGAAGGAACACGTGCACTACATGCTGGCATTGTGGGCCGATTTGGACATTGGCCCAGAGGGACACGAGGACAAGAAGGTCTTCTTCGAAGGTCCGCAGCAGGCTGCCAAAGCCATCAGGAGCTTTCCAAGAGCACCGTCAATAATCGTTGAGTCCGGCAGGGGGGCGCATCTGTACTGGCTCTTGAAAGAAGTGACGGAGATCACCGACCCTGAGAAAATCGAGAAACTCCTCGGAAATATCAGCGAGCATCTGCAATGCGATACGGACCCAAACCTGGACACCGTACTGAGGCTCCCGGAAACCGTAAACACGAAGATTCCGGGAAAGCCGGTCAACTGCGATGTGAAGTTCATCAATCCCAACTTTCGCTACAGTCTTCAGGATTTCGAGAATCTTGGACAAAGGGTAGTGGCTCCTCCATCTCATGCCGCAGCGTCCGAGGCCGCTCCTCACCGACCCGTTTCACAGGAGATTCCCACCTTCAATGACGAAACCGAGGATGCTCCCGTACCCGGTGCCGTATCGGCCCAGACGGTTGATGATTCACTTGTACTCGATGAGACCATTATTGATGAACTCATCGACGACATTTCCATGACGGGCAGCGTTGTTGCTGATGTCCCTACCACTTCCGGCGACGCCCCTATTATCTCACAAACACCGTCGCCGGATACACCGGAAATACCGCAAGCCGAGCCGGCATATCACTCCGCGAGGGCTTATTCAGCCGGCGCTGAACGCCGTCTGACAGCCGTGACTGCTTCAAGCAGTGTCCTGGAACAGTTGTCTTCGTCACGGACGGAGGTGGAAATCTCTCTGCTCGGTTCCGGGAACACCATAAACGGAATTCTCATCTGGAACGAAAACGGGCTTATCGGGGTGGAATCAGGTGAGGACCTCTACACCATTCCTTTGACGAGTATATCCTTCATCAAGAGTGCGGTTACATAAGACAAGTCCGAAAACAATCCGAACAAGGGAAAGAGGGAGGGCGGATTACGCTCAGGGGGTACGTCTGCGATGCTCAATATTATCTGGCTTGGGCTTCTCGTTGCATCTGTCGCAATAGCTCTGGCAACCGGTCATCTTAGGGATGTCGTGGTTTCCGTCACGGCCGGAGCGGAAGCGGCATTCAAGCTGGCTCTGGGGTTCACCGGGATCATGGCTCTTTGGCTCGGAATCATGCGGATCGCGCAAGACAGCGGATTGGTAGACCGTTTCACTTCACTCATTCGCCCGGCCATGGGGATCTTGTTCAGGGGGATTCCGCGGGGGCATCCCGCTATGGGGAGCATGGCCATGAACATCGTGGCAAACGTGTTCGGACTCAACAACGCGGCGACCCCCTTGGGGCTCAAGGCCATGAAAGACCTGGACACTCTGAACCGGAACAAGGGGACGGCTACTGACGACATGTGCATGTTTCTCACCATAAACACGTCGAGCATTCAGATCATTCCTGCCGGTGCGATTGCTCTGCTGGCCTCCGGCGGGGCGTCCGATCCGACGGCCATAGTCTTTCCGGCCTTGGCGGCCACCGCGGCTTCCACCGTCGTCGGCATCGTTGCAGCGCGTTTACTCTCTAAGATGAAGCGCTTCCGGAAAGAAATCCATGGAGGTCCAACGGATGAAGGGACTACCTGATTTTTCCGCGACGCTTTCCAATCTCATATTCCTGGCATTCCTTGTGGGGATTCCCTGTTACGGCTTCGTCAAGGGAGTTAAGGTCTACGAATCCTTTGTGGAAGGGGCCAAAGAAGGATTCGAGACGGCGGTTCGCATTATCCCCTACCTGGTGGCCATTCTCGTGGCAATCGGGATGTTTAGGGCTTCCGGCGCGTTGGCAATGCTGTCCGACCGTATCCCCGAATGCATGAAATCGCTGGGACTGACTCCGGAAGTGCTCAGCCTTGCACTGATGCGTCCTTTGTCGGGAGCGGCAAGCCTGGGCATTCTCGGCGAGATCGTCGCCTCGCACGGCGCAGACTCGTACCAGGCGCGGCTCGGAGCGGTGATGAGCGGGAGTACTGAAACGACTCTGTACGTTGCGGCGGTTTACTTTGGAGCGGTCTCGGTCAGCCGGGTTCGTTATGCGCTCCACGCCGGGTTGATCGCGGACGCTGCAGGGCTCATCGCAGCCGTCATCGTGTGTCGTCTATTTTTCGGTTGAAGGTCGTTCGCCGTGGAACTTAGTGCTCCGTTTCCTAAATACGGTGTCGTATCCAAGGCAGTAAAACCTGCTTTGGCATCGCCGGCCTCCGTGCCCGGATATTCTTCTTGCCGGCACCCAACATGGCAGCGAGACGAAAATATGTGACCAAACTTATGAAATGCCGCACTTAGGTGCGGTTGCAAGAGAGGGTCGGTTAACTGAAAAAGCTCCGACGTCCCGGCCGGTGCCTTTATTTCGGTGAGGAGTAAGTGGCGGAGAGAGAGGGATTCGAACCCTCGGTAAGGCTCAACACCCTACACTCGCTTAGCAGGCGAGCACCTTCAGCCGCTCGGTCATCTCTCCGCTTCAGCTAGTATATACAGCTTATTGGCACGCAGTCGGGATGTCAAGGCTTTTCATATCCTAGATCCCGGCGGGGACGCGAAAGAACTCCTGTGGGACCTCTTGAAAGAATCGCGACACATTCATGGGAATTTGACCGATCCTCCTGTCGAAGAAGGTCCGAGGAGCAAGCACCACCAGGTTGTGCATTGCTCGGGTGGTTGCCACATAGACGAGCCGTCGCTCTTCTTCGAGGTCCTCCGGCGAGCGTTCCGCCAGGGGAGACGGGATGCGGCCTTCGGCAGCCCAGAGAAGTATCACGGTGTGCCACTCCAGCCCCTTTGAGGAATGAATTGTGGAGAGCACCAGGGAATCGCGGGGACCACCGGATCTCGCTCCGTCATCATCGGGCGGTTCCAACGCCATGTCGTTGAGAAATCGGTTCAGGCTTCGGTAGGGTACCGTCAGATTCGCCAGATGCTCCAAGTCGCTCATGCGTTTGGGGTAGTTGTCGAACTTCTCTTTGAGAAAAGGAGCGTAGTACTCGTTGATCAGTTCGACCTTGTCGGCTATGGTTCCTTGCGAGTTTCTCAATTCATGGAAGAGCGAGAGCAATTTCTCTACCGCCGGCGCATATTTTCGGCCGGCCGGGACCAGATGCGACGGCTCCTGAGGAACGCCGCCTTCCGCAATTTGGACCGCGAGTTTCATAGCCGTCTTTGCGCCTACTCCCGGGAGCAGCTGGAGAATGCGCAACCAGCTTAGTCGGTCTTTGGCGTTGTTGATCACCTTCAGGTGTGACAGGACGTCTTTGATGTGTAAGCTCTCGAGGAACTTGAAACCGCCGTATTTCACGTAAGGGATCCCGCTTCGCGTGAGTTCGCCTTCAAGATCGAATGAATGGAATCCGGCGCGGAAGAGGACGGCAATGTCCTTGAGGCGAATGCCGTGCTCGTTGAGTTCCTTGACGCATTGAATGGCAAATCGGCTTTGATCTCTCTCCGTCATGGGTCTGGCGGCCATGGGCTTTGGTCCATCCTCCTTGCGGGTGAACAGGTTCTTGGGATAACCCGTGGAGGCGCGTTGGATAATGCTGTTCGTAACCTTGAGGATCTGATCCGTACTGCGGTAGTTCTCCTCGAGCTTCACCATCTTCGTGCCGGCAAAGACTTGGGGAAATTCCATGATGTTTGTGAAATCAGCTCCTCTGAAGGAGTAGATGCTCTGTGAATCGTCCCCAACCGCCATGACGTTGTCGTGCGTCGAGGCCAGCAGCCGCACGATACGGGCTTGAAGCAGGTTGGTGTCCTGGTACTCGTCCACCAGCACATGCCTCCACCGATTGGAGACTTCTTCCCGCACATGATCTTGTTCCTCCAGTAGACGGATGGTGTTGACCAGGAGATCGTCATAGTCCATCAGGTTGTTGGTCCTTTTGTGCTCTTCGTAGAGAATCCGGATCCTCTCCACGTCCGACGCGTACCCGGCAAGATGGGGATACCGGTCCATGAGTACGTCGGCCGTGGTTCCTCCCCCGCCGACGGATCGGCTCAAAACTTCGGCTACGGTGCGGTTCTTGGGAAAGCCCTTGAGATCTCCGGGGGGGGGGCGAAAGGCTTTTCTTGGCCAGATCGATGGCTTCGTGGGTGTCACCCTGGTCCATGATGGAGAACGCGGAATCATAGCCCAGCAGGGGCGCATATCTTCGCAGGAGGAGGTTTCCCGTGGAATGGAAGGTTCCTCCGGCGACGCGGGATGCCCTGGAGTCGAGAAGCAAAGCCGCCCTTGACAGCATTTCTTCAGCCGCCTTCCTCGTGAAGGTCAGCAGCAGGATGGAGGAGGGGTCTACTCCCTGTTCAATGAGCCAGGCAACCCGGTAAACCACCGTGCGAGTCTTCCCGGAACCTGCTCCTGCTATGACGAGAATCGGGCCGCCGGGGGCGGTTACCGCATCAGCCTGAGCAGGGTTGAGATCCGCCTCATAATCAATGTAACTCGTTTGTAACGTCTTCATAATGTGCTTTCCGTTAAGATTAATCATTCTAGCGTGTTTTTGGAAAGAGAAAAAGTGTCTTTTCAAGAAAAGCGTGGCTAAAAGCCGTCATTTGTGATATGGTAACTTCGTCGCTCGAATTGTGGGGGAGGTACAATTCAGTTGAGAGAGTTCGAAGGAGGATTGTGTGAACAATTCAGCACAGGTGGTAGCTTGCCCCCTTTGTCACAATCATTTTTCTCATTCCCGTAGAAAGGTAGGCCGTGATACCGCGGTCTTCGGATATGGTTTGGATTTTCGCCTCGTTCCTCGTGACTGTAATGTTTCTTCCGACGTGGTGACCTGCCCGGAGTGTCTGTACACGTCCAGGGTCCAGGACACCAATGGGAGTGTCCCCGGTCACGTGAAAGAGTTGGTCCGCACCAAGGACTACATCAATGTCTTTACGTCTAAGCGTGGCGAGGACGTTGCGGCGCGAAGTTGGATCGCCCTCATATCCATCCTCGATGCAAAGCGCCTCAATCCCAGGGATCTGGGGATCCTGAGCTTGAAAGGATCGTGGGTTGCGAGGGAACTCGGGAGCCTGGAAACCGAGGCGGAACTCCTTGCGCTTGCCGATAAGTATCTCGATGATGCCCTGCGTCGCGGTCTGACCAAAGGTGACCCCGGGATGAACATCTACATGCTCGGTGAAATCAATCGACGGCGGGGAGAGTATCTGCGGGGAAGAGAGACGCTGACTTTCCTCGGAAACAATCCCCGGTATCGGTATCCTGCACTACTGCTCACCGTTTTGATTGAAGAGGAAGATTCTACTCCTTACTGGTCCCATCATGCACCTGACCGAATGGAGAGACATTCACCGGGGTTCAAAGGCTTGTTCCCGGCATTGAGGAGTATCCCGCCAAAAAAAATCGACTTCTCGCCCGATGAGCTTAGGGAAGAATCGCACCGGCATGACGAAGACGACGGTCAGAGCTTCTAACACGGCACCACTGAACATATGAAAGACCTCCGACATGCTACAGCGGTCGGGTACACGATTGGGAGGCTTGGAGGGGAGACGGTCTCCCCTCCAAATCCAGCCTCCGCGTTCCGCTGGGTCTTCATACTCCAGGATCCGAGGCGAAGCCACGGAGGGTTCGACAGAAGCGAGGACTTTCATGATTCCTTGTGGCTTGTTAACAGCCACAAATCAAAATGTTCATGCCATTTCATTGGCGAGGCAGGCCCGCGTATGGCGGGCTTGCCCGTCACTTCCGCGTCCCAAAGGCGTGGAGTTCACGATCATGAATCCATGCAGCCGACTCCCCGGCCTTTTGGGTCGAATTTGGCATGAAAAGGCAGTCATGGTTGAAAAGGGCGCGCCATCTTGGTATTCTGCCGTACCTTGACATGAACGTATGAAATTACCGATACGGAGGGAATTGGATGAGACCGTATTTTGAGAAAATGGCGGAGTTTGGAAAGCCGCTTCCGGAATCCAAGAAGAAGGATACCGATGAGAATGTGGCCCAGGCCTTGGCCGTAATGAAAGAAATAGAAGAAAGTGTGGAGAAGGTCAAGGCGGCCGGGCTCCCAACGGAAAAGATCAACAAGAGGGGACAACTGACCGTCTGGCAGCGTTTGGACTACCTTCTGGATCCGGGTACCTGGACGCCTCTTCATTCAATCTTCAACCCGAAAGACAATGAAGAAGGCTCCACCGGCGTCGTTGACGGATTGGCCAAGATCGGCGGACGCTGGGCCGTTGTCATCGGCTCCGATAACAAGGTCATGGCCGGCGCGTGGGTGTCGGGACAGGCCGAAAACATCCTGCGAGTGACCGACCTGGCCAAGCGGCTTCGCGTTCCCTTGGTGTGGTTGGTCAATTGTTCCGGAGTGAAGCTTACCGAGCAAGAGGAGGTATACCCCGACAGACGCGGAGGGGGAACCACCTTCTTCCGCCACGCAGAACTTGAGAAACTCGGCATTCCGGTCTTGGCCGCCATATACGGGACCAACCCTGCCGGGGGCGGATATCACGGCATCAGCCCGACCATTCTTCTGGCACACAAGGACTGCAACATCGCGGTAGGCGGCGGCGGAATCGTGAGCGGAATGACCCCCAAAGGCTATTTTGATGTGGAAGGGGCCGAGCAACTCATTGAAGCCACACGGCACTTCAAGGAAGTTCCACCGGGCAGCGTAGGCATACACCACGACAGTACCGGTTTTTTCAAGAGCGTGTTCGAAACCGAAGAGGGAGTGCTCGACGCCATCAAGGAGTACATGACGTACATTCCCGCGTACAATCCAAAATTCTTCAGGGTGGCGGAACCCGCGGAACCGCGACTCGATCCCGAAGACTTGAATCGTATTGTCCCCTTGAATCAGAAGATGGTCTACAGCTTCGATGAGGTGCTGTCGCGACTTGTCGACGCCGGCGAACACATGGAGTTCAGGCCGGACTATGGTCCTGAGGCCTATACGGGGCTGGTCAAGCTCGACGGTTTTCTCGTGGGAGTCATCGGGAACAAACAAGGATTCCTCGGAATGAAATATCCTGAATACGCTCCGTATCCGGGTATAGGGGGGAAACTCTATCGCCAGGGCCTGATCAAGATGAACGAATTCGTCACGCTGTGCGGTAGAGACAGGGTTCCCATCGTCTGGTTCCAGGATACCTCCGGCATAGACGTGGGAGACATAGCGGAGAAGGCCGAGCTGTTGGGACTGGGGCAGTCGCTCATTTATTCCATAGAACAAACCGATGTCCCCATGATGCTGGTCGTGCTGAGAAAAGGGACTGCAGCGGCTCACTACATCATGGGAGGACCGACCGCCAACAATCATTGTGCCTTCAGTTTGGGGACGCCGAGTTCGGAGATCTACGTGATGCATGGAGAAACCGCTTCGGCTGCTTCATTCGCTCGACGTCTCGTCAAGGAAAAGGATGCCAACCGCCCGCTGGAACCGGTCATAGACAAGATGAACGCACTCGCCAAGCAATACTACGATCAGTCCCGTCCAATCTATTGTGCAAAGAGAGGCTTCTTGGACGAGATCGTCTCGTTCCCTGAATTGCGTACGTATATGAAGGCGTTTGCGGGTTGCGCCTACCAGAATCCTGATTCCATATGTCCGCACCATCAGATGATGCTTCCGAGAATCATCAAAGGATAGGTACTCCATCCTCTCTTCGGCGGCATAAGGGAAAAGACGACTGAGGGCACGGAATGCCGTGCCCTCGATTTCTCTCACCCCCCGCGCATTCACCCTCACCCTCACCCTCACCCTCACAAATCAAGGGTATCCCCTATCAACATGTTCTTTGTGTGAGTCGGACGTGGTATGATGAATTGTCCTTTATTTGGTGACGGATCGTCGATGGAAGCTCCACGGCACTGATTAACCCGATGAATGTAAGGCGGCGAAGCCGAGGTTCGAGCGGTATCGGTGTCCGAAGAGATGATAACCTAATTATGAGAGGAGAGGACCGAGACAATGAGCGAGAGTGAAAAGAACTTGCAGGAAGCGTTTGCCGGCGAATCTCAAGCCAACCGGAAGTACCTGGCATTTGCCAAGAAGGCGGAAGCTGAAGGCCACAAGGGGATAGCCAAATTGTTCAAGGCCGCTGCCGCTGCCGAGACGATTCATGCGCACAGCCATTTGGAGGAGTTGGGCGGAGTCAGGTCGACCTTGGAGAACCTGAAAACGGCCTTTAGCGGGGAACATTACGAGTTCACCCAAATGTACCCCGCATTCTTGGAGAAGGCCAAGGAAGAAAAGCACAGCGGTGCGCGCAAGAGCTTCCACTGGGCAAATGAAGTGGAAAAGGTGCACGGACAACTCTACGAGAATGCGATACAAACCCTCCAGGGCGGGAACGATCTGCCGGATGTCGACTATTACGTTTGCGACAGGTGTGGTTATACTATTTCAGAGGCTGCTCCGGACAAGTGCCCCGTCTGTGGAGCGAAGAGAGAGTCGTTCTTCAAAGTTGATTGAGTGGTGAACCCGAACGGCTGCACGCACAGGTATCGGTACACATTGTGAGTCCGGGAGTACGGGGCCGGCCGGGATGCCGCCTCCGGATTTCCGTACGGGCCGGTGGAAGCGGTCGGCCGAGTTGTTGGTGGATGAAGCACTCATTTGCACGGAGCCGCACGGCACGCAACAGCGCGGCAGCGTCGGCTGTGGGCCCCATACCCAGTAATACTAATGCGTTTTCAACCAGGTGACCCTTACGGATAAGCAATAGCGGCGCGGGAGTCTCGCATGTCCGAAGAAACAGGCACGATGCCTGTCCACCTGAGAAGAGGCTCATATTGGGTTGAACGCGAGTTGATATACGCCTGAACCACCTTTAGGCACGGTGTGACGATCTCGGAATCCCAGGAAAGATCGGCTTTCCGCTTCGATTTGGACTATAGTTGTCAAGGCTTCTCCAGCCGGGGTAAGCACATACCCATACCAGAACACCTGTGAGGTCAGCATGAGCGAAGTTGTCACTGTCAAGAACACCGGGCTGCGAGGCGTGACCGTCGCGGATACCAAGGTGAGCTTCATCGACGGCGTAAAGGGAGTTCTCATCTACCGGGGGTATCGAATCGAGGAGTTGGCGGAACGGTCAACCTTCATGGAGACGGCATTCCTGGTCCTGAACGGGGAGTTGCCCAGCAGAGCGCAACTGGATGCATTTGAGAGCGATGTGCGCGGTTCCAGGGATTTGCCGGATCATATCTATGCATGTTTGCAAGAATTTCCCAAGGACGCCGATCCTATGGACATGCTCCAGGCCGCAGTGCCGATGTTGGCCATGGCCGATCCGGATACCGGAAGCGAGGATCGAGACGCCAACGTGCGAATGGCTAAGAGGCTCATAGCTCGGATGCCGGCGACGGTTGCAGCCTGGCAGCGAATCCGTAACGGAAAGAAGCCGCTTCCACCGGACCCGTCTCTTTCACATGCAGCAAATTTCCTGTGGCAGATCAACGGCACGAAACCGGACGAGGAGACGGCGAAGGACCTTGATTGCTGCCTTATTCTCCATGCCGACCATACGTTCAATGCCTCGACCTTCGCGTGCCGGGAAGTCTGTTCAACGAGGGCCCACATGTACGCGGCCGTGGCCGCGGGTGTCGGTGCACTTTCCGGAAGCCTGCACGGCGGTGCCAATACCAGGGTCATGAAAATGCTTCTGGAGATCGAGAAGGAGAAGGACCTGGCTGCATGGGTGAAGCGACGTATTGACGGTGGAGAGCGAATCATGGGCATGGGGCACGCGGTGTACAAGACCATGGACCCCAGAGCGAGCTATCTCAAGACCATGGCTACGAGGCTGGGAAAGAACAAAGGTATGGAGAAATGGGACGATCTTGCCAAGTCGCTCGAGAAGATCGCCATGGAGGAATTCGACAGACGCGGAAAGACGGAGATCCGACCCAATGTGGACTTCTTCAGTGCTCCGGTCTATTTCATGATGGGCATTCCATTGGATCTGTTTACCGCAATCTTTGCCATTTCACGAATCGCGGGATGGTGCAGCCACGTCATTGAGGAGAAATTCGCTGAAGCACAGGATAAGCCTGCGCTGTACAGACCTACCGCGGAATACGTCGGGAATTACTGCGGCTTGATGGGCTGTGAATACGAGGATACGGATAACAGGGCTGCGGGATAGGTCCCTTACCAACGGAAGACACCATGAAATTCCAACACGATGTCGTAATCGTCGGGTCCGGACTGGCCGGCCTCCAGGCCGCGTTGGAGGTAGCCGGTGAAGCGGACGTGGCCCTCGTAAGCAAAGTGTTTCCCACGAGATCGCATTCGGGGGCTGCACAAGGAGGAATCGGTGCGGCCTTGGGGAATGAAGAGCCCGACTCGTGGGAATGGCATATGTACGATACGGTGAAGGGAGGCGATTATCTGACCGATCAGGATGCCGCAGAGGTCCTGGCCAAGGATGCCTCCCGTGCCGTGTATGAACTGGAGCACCTGGGGGTTCCCTTCAACAGGACGTCTGAAGGCAGAATCGCGCAAAGGGCTTTTGGAGGACACACCAAGAACTTCGGAGAGGCCGCGATCAAACGAGCCTGCCATGCAGCGGATAGAACAGGCCGAGTCATTCTCGATACGCTTTTCGGGGAGGCGGTGAAGAGAGGCATCAAGGTCTATGCGGAATATCAGCTGATGGACCTGGTTATGGAGAACGGCGCGGTCTCGGGGGTGGTGTTGTACGAGATCGCGAACGGACGTGTCCACACCGTCCGAGCCCGTGCCGTGATGCTTGCCGTGGGAGGGTTCGGCAAGGTCTTCAAGACGACTTCCAACTGCTTCGCCAACACGGGTGACGGAGTCTACTATTCGTACCGGTCCGGCATTCCGCTTCAGGACATGGAATTCGTCCAATTCCATCCCACCGGCATCTACGGCTTGGGAGTGCTCATCAGTGAGGCCGCACGAGGCGAGGGCGGCATCTTGCGCAACCGAGACGGTCGGCGTTTCATGGAAGAATACGCTCCCACCATCAAGGATCTGGCTCCACGGGACATGGTGTCTCGGGCGATCGTCACCGAGATACGCAACGGAAGGGGGATTGACGGGCTCGACTACGTTCATCTCGACCTCACGCACATCGGTAGGGAACGTCTTGCGGAAAAACTTTCCGACATTTCATCCTTTGCCAAAATCTATCTCGGAATCGATGCGGCGGACGATCCGATTCCGGTGAGTCCCACATGTCACTACATGATGGGCGGAATTCCAACGGATCTGGACGGCCGAGTTCTCGGTGCGAACCTTGAACCCATTACCGGACTATACGCAGCCGGGGAGTGTGCATGCGTGTCGGTTCACGGGGCAAATCGCCTGGGATGCAACTCCCTCGTGGATCTGGTGGTGTTCGGCCGACGAGCAGGCAAGGAGATCCGGAAGGACTTGACCGGCCTCCAATGGCCGAAGCCGGCAAGTGAACCGGCCGATAGGACGCTGGAGAGGATCGAACGTATCAAGACGAGGCGTGACGGTGAGCGGGCATCTTTTCTCCGGAGCGAGCTGCAGCGATTGATGACCGAGGACTGTTCCGTGTACAGAACAGAAGGCGGACTCAAAGAAGCACTTTCTCATGTGGAGACGCTCAAGGAACGCTACGCGTGGGTAACAGTGGATAACAGAGGATCGTCGTTCAATTCGGACCTCGTTGAGGCTATTGAGCTTGAATCGCTCTTGGGTCTAGGGGAAACGATCCTCCTCTCCGCGTTGAACCGGCGAGAGAGCAGAGGCGCGCATTTCCGTGAAGACTATCCGGAGCGGGACGACAAAGAATGGCTCAAACACACGCTCATCCGGAATACCGATGACGGTATGGATATTTTTTACAAACCCGTCAGTATTACCCGTTTCGAACCAAAGGCGAGGACATATTGATGAAGGTTAAGTTCAAGATATTTCGTTTTGACCCCGAGAAAGACGCAGAACCGCATTACAAGAGCTACACCGTCGAAGCGGACCGAGGTGAGCGTGTCCTGGATTGCCTCAACAGGATTAGATGGGACCAGGACGGTACCTTGAGTTTTCGCATGTCGTGCGCTCACGGAGTGTGCGGTTCCGACGCGATGAAAATCAACGGGCGGTGTGCTCTTGCATGCCAGAAACTCGTAAAAGACCTGGAGGAGGACGAAGTCCTTGTCGAGCCGCTTCCGACTTTCACGGTTCTCAAGGACCTTGTGGTGGACCTGGCCCCATTCTTCGAAAAGGTTGAGCTGGTACGGCCATATCTGATTGCCTCTGATCCGCCGGAAAAGGAACGTCTCCAATCGCAGCAAGACAGGCACAAAATGGGGGAGGCCATCCGGTGCATCCTATGTGCGTGTTGCGTAGGTCAGTGCCCGGTTACGAACGAAAACGAAAGGTTCCTCGGACCTGCTCCTCTGGTTCAGGCGTTTCGGAGGATCTTTGATACGCGTGACGAGGAACGAGAGGAACGGTTGAGACAACTGGATTATGCGGACGGCGTATGGGCATGTGAGAATCACTTCGAATGCACACGGGTTTGCCCCAAAGAAATTCCCGTAACCAAGTCAATCAATCAGATGAAGAGGGAAATCAAGAAGCTGGAATGATCGCAGGTAGCCGGTATCAGTTGAAAGTCCTTCGAGGCTGGTCCAGCACCTCTCGTACTTTGGCGGAGAGGCTGGTAACCGTGAAGGGTTTTTGAAGAAAATGCACTCCCGGCAGGAGTACTCCGTGCTGAACGATGAAACCCTCAGTGTAGCCCGACACGTATAGAACGGCCATATCGGGCCGTTCCGGCGACAAATGTGTGTAGAGCGTCTTGCCGTCCATTCTCGGAAGGATGACGTCCGTCAGGAGGAGATCGATATGACCGATGAATTCTCGCGATACTTTGAGCGCTTCATCCGGATCCGAAGCGGATAGCACACGATACCCAAGCATTTCGAGAACTTCCGAAGCAAGGCTCCGAACGATTTCTTCGTCTTCAACCAAGAGTACCGTTTCTGCTCCATGTCGCTCGGAACGGGCCGGCGTTGTTTCCGAGATCACCTCAGCGGGCAGATCCACTGCGGGCAGGTAGATCTTGAAAGTGGTGCCTGTCCCGGGTTCGCTGTACACCGCAAGGTGGCCGTGATGCTGTTTCACGATACCATATACCGTTGAGAGCCCAAGCCCGGTCCCGAGCCCCTTTTCCTTAGTCGTGAAGAACGGGTCGAAGATTCGACAGACCGTGGCACTATCCATGCCGCATCCATTGTCACTAATGGCGATTCGCACGTACTTGCCCGCGGTCACTTCGGGTCGACTTCGTGCATACTCTTCGTCGAGCACCGCGTTTGCCGTCTCCAAGGTCAGGTACCCGACGCCGGGCATGGCGTCCCGAGCGTTCACTGCCAGGTTCATGAGGATCTGTTCGATTTGGCTCGGGTCGGCCTCGACCAACGCCAATGACTCATCCAGTCTCAAAACGAGTTCGATGTTTTCGCCGATCAGCCGTCCCAAGATCTTGGAGAACTCCGAGATTGCGTCATTGACGTCGATGACCTTGAGTTCCAGGTTCTGTTTTCGACCAAAGGCCAGCAACTGCCGGGTGAGAGAGGCTGCGCGCTCCGCTGCCCTGCCGATCTGATAGACCTGTTCACGGTAGCCGGCCTCCTTGGGAATCTTGTGGAGCAAAATGTTGGAATAGCCCATCATGGCTGTCAGCAAATTGTTGAAATCGTGCGCCACACCGCCTGCCAACTGACCGATGGCTTCCATCTTTGATGCCTGGCGAAGCTGATCCTGCAGCCGCTTCTGCTCGGTTATGTCGCTCATGATCACGATCAAACCGGCCGGCTTGCCCTCGTGGTCGAGGTAGCGAGAGGCGCTGAGACTTATTTCGAGAACGCGGCCGTCCTTGGTGTACCTTTGGGTCTCCAAGCCTCTACACGGCACACCGCTATCGAGTACCTCTTGGAGGGCACCTATGGTCTTTTCTCGGTCAAAATCGGGGACATAGGGAATGCGGCTGGCTTTCACCTCTTGTCGGGTCCAACCGAATAGGTGAGCAAAAGACTCGTTTAGATACTGGACATGCCCTTCGAGGTCGTAGACCACCACTGCGTCGGGCGTGGAATCCAGCAGCGACCGGTAGAGTTCTTCCGCTCGCTTCGCTTCGTTATAGAGTTGTCTGTACCTCTTGCGGCTTTCCAGTAACGCCGCCTCCGCGGTCTTGCGCTCGGTGATGTCCTCCACGGCGGCCTGACACCCGTACGTTGCTTCATCCATGAGGAGTATCGGCGCAGCGATGACCCTCACATAAATATTCTTACCCCAGGCGCTTCGGTAGGGCAGTTCCTCGATGACCACCCGTTTCTCGTTGAGGCATTTCTCAAAAAGATTGGAAATCCCAGCCGCCTCGAGAGCGGGAAACGAGAGCATATTAAACGTCTTGGTGTACTCGGCCTTTGGAGAGCCAAGTATTTCCAGTAACTTATGATTCACTTCCAGGATTTGTCCGTCGGCATCGACGGACAGAATCCCTATGGGGGCATTGTCCACCAACGACCGGTACTTCTGTTCACTCCTCCAGATAGCTTCTTCAGCCTGTTTTCGCGCCGTAATGTCTTCCAGTATGCCTTCAATGAGATTCAGATCCCCATTATCCGCGTATACCGGCCGAGCGTGAATCGACACCCAGATCTTGGTGCCGTCCTTGCGGTACATCTGCGTTTCAAAGGTGGGGACGGACTTGTGTTCACGCATTCGAGCGACAAATTCTTCACGGCTCTCCGGGCAAACGTAAACTTGGCGTCGGACATCGGTCACTTGAGCAATCAACTCTTGGGGCGACCGGTAGCCGAGGATTTGCGCAGCGGCAGGGTTGGCATTCACAAAGTTGCCTTCAGGGGTAGTTTGGAAGAGCCCTTCCACTGCGTTTTCAAATATGCCTCGATACTTCTCTTCGGCATTTCTCCGTTCCGTGACTTCTTGCCTAAGTTGCTCGTTAACCCGTTTCAGTTCGGCGGTACGTTCATCGACTCGCTTCTCCAGTTCATCTCTGGCCTTTTGCAGCGCGATTTCCGCGTTCTTGGCTTTGATTGCATTTGATACCGTCATGGGAAGGATCTTGAGGTAGTTGCCCTCCGGGTCCTTAATCACGTAGTCGGAGGCACCCGCCTTCATGGCCTGAACCGCAGTTTCTTCGTCGCCTCCCCCGGTAACCACAACGATGGGAATGTCGTTCGGAACATGTTCGAAAAGATCGAATGCAGTGCCGTCCCCGAGGACGAAGTCCATGACAATGACGTCGTACGCGTCGGATCCTATCCGTACTTTTGCCTCAGCAACCGACCCCGCACAGGCATAGTCGTACGGCAAACCTTCACTCAGGACAAACCGTCGGAAGGCCATCCGGTCGACCCGGTCGTCTTCGATCAAAAGAACTCTGATCCTGGAGTCTTCCACGCGCTACGCCTCCCGAGGAATTTCACTGAGTGTCCAGTAGACATCTATGGTCCTGACAACCTCTACGAATTGCAGGTAATCCACCGGTTTGATGATGTACCCGGCGATCCCAAGATTGAAACTGTCCACCTTGTCCTGCTCTTCCTTAGATGTCGTCAGCACCACCACGGGAATGCGTCTGAGTTCGATATCCTGCTTCGCGATATTCAGAAACTCTATCCCATTCATCCTCGGCATGTTGAGATCGAGAAGAATGATGCTCGGCTTGTGATTGCGCGAATCTCTCAAATAGTGCAGAGCTTCTTCACCGTTTCCCACAACGATGAGTTCGTTTGCAAGGTGTAGGTCCTTGAAGGCGCGCTTCACGGTCATGGCATCAACCGTGTCGTCTTCGGCGAGGAGGATCGGCCTTGGATCTTTCATTTACTCTCCCTTCGGTTCGGGATTGTGAAGCTGAAAGTGCTCCCGTTCCCCAATTCCGATTCCACCCAAATTTTCCCTCCGCCCATCTCCACGATTCTCTTCACGAGGGCCAATCCTATTCCCGTGCTTTCCGATTCATCACGGGGTGCCAGGGTTTGGAAGATCTGGAAGATCTTGTCGTAGTACTTCTCCTCAATCCCGGAGCCATTGTCGGAAATCCGGAACGTCCACTGATCGTCTTGGTTCAGACAACTGATTATAACCTTGCCGTTCTCCTTGTCCATATATTTTATTGCGTTGTCCAGGAGGTTCTGAAACACTTGGGTGAGTCGAGTAGGCTCTCCCACTACGACGGGTAGCTCATTTTCAATACGAATAGTAATGTGTTGTGGTGGAGATACGAGGTCGATCACTTCTCGGGCCAGAGAGTCCAGGTCCACTTCTCTTGCCTTTTCCCTGACGCGGCCGATGCGGGAGTACTGAAGTATACCCTCTATAAGTCCGTGCATCCGTCGAACTCGGCCCATGAGCAGATCGATCTGCTCCTTGCCGTCCTCACCGAGTTCCTCACCATAATCCATACTGATCCATCCGGCCAACTGGTTGATCGCCCTCAGCGGTGCCTTGAGGTCGTGCGATACAGCGTAGGCAAAATCCTTCAACTCTCGATTTGCAGACTCCAACTCGGCTGTACGCTCCGTCACTCTCTGCTCAAGTCTCTCGTTTAGTCTGCGAATTTCCAGTTCCGCTCTCTTCCGCTCGGTAATGTCACGGCCTACCACGCATATGTGGGATGGATTTCCTGCCAGGTCTTTGAGGAGATCCCCAGTGAATTCATAGGATATACGTCCGCCATACCTGGTCAGGAGTGATGCCTCCAACGTCGCGTGTCCCTGTGCGACAATCCGTTTCAGAGCATCGATGAGTTTAGGGTGCTCGTCGGCCGGGAAGAACTGTGCTGCAAACATGGGTACGATTTCTTTGTCACTATACCCGCTTGCCGCTGAAACCGTCTTGTTCCAGCGAAGTAATTTCCCTTCCAGGTCAAAGACGAGAAACGCGTCCGTCAGGGTGTCCATTGCTCCTTCAATAAACCGTTTTTCGTTTTGCAGAGCATCCTGGACTCGTTTCCTTTCGGTGATGTCTTCGAGGATACCTTCGTAGTAAAGCGGACGGCCGTGCTCGTTCCATACGGTGGACGCGGTGATTGAGGCCCAAATCACCGCGCCGTCTCGGCGGTACATCCGAGTCTCGAAGCGCTCGGCCCGGCCTTCGTTGTGGAACAAGGCCTGCAGTTTGTCACGGTCTCGAGGCTCGACATACAGTTGTGAGCGGATGTCCGTGTAGGCTTCCAGAACCTCCTGCGGACCGTCGAAACCAAGGATTCTCGCCATTGCAGGATTCACGCTCAAGAATCGTCCTTCTGGAGAGGACTGGTATATTCCTTCAATCGCATTCTCGAATATGCTTCGGTATTTCTCTTCGCTCGCGAGCAGGGCTTCACGGTCTTTCTGCTGCTCGGCAGTTCGTTTCTCGATGGTGCCGATCATCGAGTTGAGGCTGCGCTGCAGGTTACCTATCTCGTCCTGAGACACAATAGGGGTAATCCGTCGCCCCAGATCACCTTGTTCCACGGTGTGAACACAGTCCAGCGTTCTCTCGATCCGCGCCGCCAGCCGTCCGACAAACAAGGTGGAGATCACCACGAACAAACCCATGAGGCCCAGGGCTCCGAGTCCGACGCGTCCCAGGTACCGGGTCTTTTTCCTGAACATTTGGGCGAGTGATGCCGACTGGACTACCAGCCAATTCCCATCTGAGACCACCTCAAATGCAGCAAGATACGGGGTGCCGCCAAGTGTCAACTCCATGATGCCTTGTTTGCGAGCAAACATCTCGGCCACGTCGGAGGAGTCGGGTGACGCATCAAGAGAGTTGCCCGCCTTGAAGAGGAGTCTGTTCGGCCGCTGAAGAACGAAGAGGGTTCCGTCACTGTCGATTCCCCGCGAGGTGAGATGATCGCGAAGCTTGCTTAGGGGGCGGGGGATGCCCCCTTCACCCGCAGTTCGGTTCGATTCGCCGGGGTAATCGGATTCCCGCGGAAGCCGGCGGAGAAGATTGGCGAGATCGTTTCGCAAAAGACGGCCGTTCATTTCGACAATGACGTCATCGATGGCAAGCAGGCCGGCGACCACGATGGAGGCCGTCAGAGCCGTGAGAACGGTAATAGAGAGGAGATTCAGTTTTGATCTCAGTTTCATAAGACGCACGTGTGTGTGGACAATGTGCCGTGAGTCACCACGAAGGCGTGACTCTCATCAGGGGGGCAAGGGAATCCGGTTCCTATGAAATCAGCCGTTGTACTTCTTGGAACGTGTGAAAATCAGGTAGCCGGGATAAGTCCGATTCGCATCTTACGGGAAAAAGGCCGGGTTCGTCAAGGTCCGTGTGTTGTGGGGTCAGGCTCGATATATTGGCATTTATGTCGGGTCATCTCTTAAGATTCCGGATTCCGGCGGATTCCGGGTACACTATACGTAATTTTTCATGATAGGGAGAAGAAACGACAGCGCAGGAGGGCCCTTCCTTCGGATTGCAGAGCGAACCGGCAGACCGCTTGGCTGCAATGAGTTCACAGCCCATCTCGAAAAGATAGCCGGCCGGAGGCCGGCAGATAAAAACAGCGACCCAAGAAGAAGAGCAAAGGCAATTAGGAATGGTGTACCCGGATGCCCTAGCATAAGGTAACAGGCGACACAGGTGAGCTTCGACGAAAGTGTTCCCGGATTCCCATCTTTCTTGCTATCGGTCCGCATGTCTCCTCTCTATGCGGCATCGGCCAGGACCTCGGAGAATTCATCCGGGCGGGACCACCTGGTGACAGTAGAAAGCTGCTCTGCAAGTCTAAAATCTTCGTCACTCCAGATATCGGCCGTATCGTCGAACAACGAGACAAACTTGAGAGCTTCCGGTCCGGCCGCCAAGTGGTTCAGATCATACCACGCCGTGTGAACGTGGTTTACGATAGAGCGGGCCGCTGATTTGCTTCCGGTGGAAAGAACGTAGACAAGCGAACTGCGGTGCAAAGAGCGGACGTGAAAGTCGGGTGTCCAGACCTTTCCCGAGCGGCCGGCCAGTTTCTCGCCGCGAGCGAATGGGAGATCCCGCTCCGTCAGGAAGTCGGACACTTCATCCACCACGGATTCCACCGCCCGAGTCCGGAAGGTGAACCAGAGGTCGGACACACGCAATGCGGCTTGTGCAACACGTAATGCCACGGCGGCGAGTGAGTCGCCGGGTCGGCACCGGGCGTGCAACATTCCCCTGTAGAATTCCACGCCATGGGTCAGGCAGGCGTCTTCGATGAGCGCCTTTTGTTTCGGTGAGCGTCCGGGCGACACGGTCTGCATTCGCAACCACCGGCTCGTCTCGCCCAAGTCCGAAATCGTCACGATGTCACTTTCGATCCTACAGAACAGGTCGATGGTATCACCGTCCGGGTAAAGGTAGGGCGTGCGTATTCGGACGTATTCGCCATGATCACTGCAACTGAATAGACCCCCCAATCCCTCCTGCATACTGCTACAAATAGACATTTGATTCATGTGAACAAATCTCCTTGTCGCAAAGGCGGAGGCTTTAGCTCGCCCTCGTGCGTCAACTTCGCCTCCAAGCAGAACTGACGCCATGCTTCGGCGGGGTCGGTTGCCGGGGCCGTTATATCACCGGGAACATACGCTTCCTTGTCCCGGAATTGTTCGGTCCATCGGTGCTTGTGTCTTTCGCCCACCTGATCGCACAGCGGGTTGTGGTGGTCTTTGCCCAAGTCCAGTCCGTACACCCTACCGGCGGTCTTCAGTATCATCACATACGATAATGCCGGAATCAATGGATTGTAGCTGCCTCGGACAAAGAGAGGCCAACCGGCGTCCGAAATGACTTCAGCGCGAAACTCTACCGACGGGGAGTGATCTTCGTCCTCCGACCAAAGCAAGTCACCCGCTATCCGCTTTGACTCATCTTGGAGAATAGTTTCAAACTCGGTGTTGGTAAGTGTCATAGGTTCTCCTCCGAGTCATCGTTACCGTCTTTTGCCGGACCTTTCCGGAGGCAATCGCGGCGGGAGGGCAGGGGGGGAGATGGGATGCCGCAGTATACAGATCCCATCTCCGATCAATCTCTAGATACTGAAGAAAACCTTCTGCAGGACTTTCGGAGTGTATCCAACAACGTCCAGGTAGAGCGTGATGCCGCCATTGAAGAACGGCCAGCCTGCGCCGAGGAGCATGGCAGTGTCGATGTCCTTTGGGTCGGACACGACTTTCTCGTTCAGGATGTGATCGATCTCAATGGTAAGGTTCGTCAGAAGCCGGTCGAGGATCTCTTCTTTGACAAACTCTTTGTCACCGGTATCGCTCCAAATCTCGGCGACTCGAGGATCGATCTGTCTCCCCGGGCCAATCCCCTTGAATAGAGAGGGAATCTTGGCGTCGACCATTTTCTGCAGTCGTTCGCTGAGCCCGAAGCGATCCGGCCAGGCCTTGTGCAGGGTCCCCCCAACGTGCATCGCCACGGCAGGGCCGACGAAGCCGAGCAGGTCGAACGGAGCCATGGGCATTCCCAGAGACAGTGCCGCTTCATCCACCTGATCGAAGGTGGCCCCCTCGTCAACCATCTGAAAGCAGTCGTTCATGAGCTTGGTAAGGAGTCTGTTCACCAGGAATGCCGGTGAATCCTTAACCAGGATGGCGTTCTTCCTGATCTTTTTGGCGACCTCGAATGCGGTGGCCAGTGTAACGTCGTCGGTCTCTTCACCCTTGATCAGTTCCAACAGCGGAAGGATGGCCACAGGGTTGAAGAAGTGAAAACCCACGACTCGTTCGGGGTTCTTGAGCTTGGAGGCCATCTCGGTGATGGAGAGGCTCGACGTGTTGGTGGCAAGAATGCACTCCGGTGATACGACCGCCTCCGCGTCCGCGAACACCTGCTGTTTGATGGGCATCTCCTCGAACACCGCCTCGATGACGAAATCACAATCCGCGAAGTCGTTCCAGTCCAGAGTGCCGGTGAGGATGTGAAACAGGTGATCGGCCTTCGCCTGGGGCATTTTGCCTTTGCTCACCTGGACGGTTAACTCGCCTTTCACATATCCGAGGCCCTTGTCGAGGAACTCCTGCTTGATGTCCTTCATGACAACCGGCACGCCGTACCGTCTCAAGAAGAGCAGGGCAAGTTGTGATGCCATCAAGCCCGCACCGATGATGCCGATCTTTTTGATTTTACGGGGCTTCACATCTTTCGGCCTGCCCACGGGCTTCTTGGCACGGCGCTGTACCAGGTCGAAACTGTACACACCGGCCTTGCACTGGCGGCTCTTGATGAGATCGCCGAGAGCTTTGTCCTCCTCGGCAAAGCACTCTTCGATGCTTCTGTTCATATCGCACGCGGCCTGGATCAGTTCAATGGCCCGGTAGGGTGCGGGGGCCGCACCGTGAACCTTCATGTCAACAAAGGCACGAGCGGAGTCGATCTGTGACTTCAACTTGGAGACATCGGGCGGTTTTCGCTCGATCTTCTCCGTTCCGTCAATGATGCGCTCGAGAAACGCCAATGATTCGTCAAAAAACTCCACGGCTTCGAACAGCCTGTCCGCGAGTCCCATTTCAAATGCCTGAGGGCCCTTGAGCATGCGGTTCTGGTTCAGGGAATTGTAGATGATGAGTTCCAACGCCTTCTCCGGGCCTATCAGCCTCGGGGTGAGGGATGATCCACCCCATCCCGGCACCAAACCCAGAAAGCACTCGGGAAAGGCAATGGCAGGAACGGCCTTGGAGACGGTACGGTAGTCGCAATACATGGAAATCTCCAGGCCGCCTCCCAAAGCCGCGCCGTTGACGGCTGCAAGGGTAGGAACCTTGAGGTCCATGATCCGCTTCATGGCCGCATGGCCGGCTGCTCCTATCTGGCGGCCCTGCTCGAACGTGTTGATGAACGGCACCTGAGTGAGGTCCGCACCGGCGGCATAAATGTAATGCTTACCGCAGAGCATCAGGCCTTTCAGGTCTTTTCCCCGCTCAATTCCGTCCATGGCTTTGTGCAGTGAGTCCAAAGCCTTCTCGTCAAAGGTGTTAGGGGTTTTATAGTCCGCACCGTTGTCCATGGTGACGATTGCTATCTTTCCAACTCGTGACGCATAGAAATTCGTATGAAATAAAGTCGGTGGTGTAGCCATGACGATTCCTTTCCATTCAAGCTACTATGAAAGCGCCGTTGATTGCCCATAATCGCGTATGAGTAAGTCCGCGACCTGAATCATACCGGTTGCCGTTTGTCGTGTTCCATGCGGGAAGTCCATGACCGGCTCCAAGGCCGCTCCGGGATGCCGGCCGGGACACTCGTCTCGGTATGTTTCAGAGAGCCTTTGTCCCGCCGGGAAGAATGCTCATGCCGGCCCTATTTCTCCTTCTCTTTTTCCTTCTTTTCTTTTTTCTCGGCCTTTTCTTTCTCTTTCTTCTCAGCTTTGTCGCCGTTCCTCTGAAGATTCTTCCAGACCACCGTGCCACCCTGCCCGAGTCCCACGCACATCGTGGTGAGACCGTATTTCACCTCGGGGTGCTCCGCGAAACCATGCATGAGATGGCAGGCAAGCCTGACCCCTGAGGAGGCGAGGGGATGGCCGAACGCGATGGCGCCGCCGTAGATGTTCATTCGCGGGTCGTCCGGGTACGTGAGGCCGAATTCATTCATGAAGGCCACGGCCTGAACGGCAAAGGCCTCATTGAGCTCGATCAGGCCGATGTCTTCGATTTTCAGGTCCGCAACCTTGAGAGCCTTCTTGGTCGCGGGAATGGGGCCGATCCCCATGACCTCGGGTTTCACGCCGGCATAGGCAAACCCCTTGAGTTCCATCTTGGGTTGAATGCCCAACTCCTCTGCTTTGTCCTTGGACATGAGCAGGCAGCCGGCCGCGCCGTCGTTCAATCCGGAGGAGTTCCCCGGGGTGACCTTTCCCATAACTCGAAAGGGAGTGCGCAGTTGGGCCAAACCCTCCAGAGTCGTATTGGGGCGCGGTTGCTCGTCCTTGTCCGCCACGACCCAGCCGTCCTTTGTGTACACGGTCATGGGCACGATCATTTCACCGATCTTCCCTGATCTTAGGGCGTTATCGGCCTTCTGCTGACAAAGCAACGCGTACTCGTCGGCCATTTCCTTGGTGATTTCCGGAAACATGTCGTGGAGGTTTTCTGCGGTGGCACCCATGGACATGGCGCTCTCATCCACGAGTCCGTCGGTAAGGAATCGCGGGTTGGGGTCGGCCGTGGAGCCCATGGGGTGGTGGCCCATATGTTCCACTCCGCCGGCAATTGCCACGTCGCATGCCCCCAACGCAATCTCCGAAGCCGCCGAGGTAATGGCGCTCATGCCGCCGGCGCACATGCGGTCGATGGAATAACCGGCCGTGGTTTCGGGCAGTCCGGCAAGAAGCACGGTTAACCTTCCCAAGGTGGTTCCTTGGTCTTTTTCCTGGCAGAATGCGCCCCAGGCATTCTCTTCCACCATTTCGGGTTTGACCTGAGGATTTCTCCTCATCAGTTCACGGATGATCTTGATAACCATGTCGTCCGCTCTCGTATTCCAGAAGATGCCTTTCTCTCCGGCTCTTCCGAATGCGGTCCGAATTGCGTCCACCAAGACAACTTTTCTCGCTTTCATGAGTGACTCCAATCAGAATCAAAATAGTGCAAACGATTCTTCGGGAAGGTCAATGGCCGAGCGTTCACCGCTCATGATCGCCCGAGCTTTGCCCTTGGCCAGTGAGAGTACGGAGTTGGCAAAGAACTCCGCGGAGGCAACCTTTCCGCGGTAGAATGCGGCGCTTCGGTTGGTCTTGAGGACCTCCGCCTTCTTCTCGGCCGTGTCCGCCTTTGCGTCGCTGTAGAGTTCCTCCAAGCGGCGGTCTGCTATGACCGCCTGCCAGAGAAGCATGAAACCCACCGCCACGTCACCGAACAACTCTTGATAGGGAGTTGCATAGAGGATGGGAGTCATGAAGTCCTCTGTGATGCTCTTCAGGCCGAAGTACCTGGTGACCTCGATCAACTGACTTCGAGCTTGCTCAAAGGGTTCCACGATGTCTTTGAGGCGAAAGTTCTTCTGGGCGGTTTTGAGCAGATTTCCGGTTTCCGCAGCAATGCTCTTGAAAAGAGCACCCCGTTGAAAACCCAGCTTACGCCCCACCAGGTCGAGGGCCTGGATGCCGTTGGTTCCTTCATAGATGGACGCGATCTTGCAATCCCGCAGGAACTGTTCCACCGGGTATTCACGGCAGTAGCCGTACCCGCCGTGGATCTGAACAGCCAGTTCCGTGACGCGAAATCCCATGTCCGAACTGTACGATTTGCACACGGGAATCAGGATGTCCAGAAAACCTTGAAACATGGCGGCATCATCGTCGGTCTTGGCCGTGTTGATTCTATCCTGGCAGTAGCATGCATAATAGAGCAGAGCGCGGATACCCTCCGTCACGCTTTTCATCCACATAAGCATCCGTCGGACGTCGGGGTGTTCAATAATGGGTACCTTTGGCGCGACCGGGTCTTTCATCGTACTGATTTCCGGGCCCTGAAACCGTTCTTTAGCGTACCGCAGCGCATACATGTATGCTGCGCTTGCCTGTGCCAAACCCTGGAACCCCACGGCGAGGCGGGCTTCATTCATCATGTTGAACATGATTCTCATGCCCTGGTTCTCTTCGCCGAGCAGATACCCGATGCAACCGTCCTTTTCGCCGAAGTTCAGTGCACACGTTGCCGAGGCATGAATTCCGAGCTTCTTCTCGATAGCCATGGTGGTCACGTCGTTGTCCACCGCCTCGCCGACGTCGATCCTCTTCTTCGGAACGATGAAGATGCTGATTCCCTTGGTTCCCGGAGGTGCTCCTTCGACTCTCGCCAGAACCATGTGAATGATATTTTCCGTGAGGTCATGGTCGCCGGCCGAGATGAAAATCTTGTTTCCCGTTATCGAATAGGTGCCGTCGGGATTTCTGACCGCCTTGGTCCTCAGAGCACCCACATCGCTTCCCGCCTGGGGCTCCGTCAGACACATGGTGCCGGTCCACTCGCCGGTATACATCTTGTCCATGTATAGCCGCTGTTGCTCCTCGGTGCCGTACTTCTCCACAAGCCTTGCCGCGCCCACGGTCAAACCGGGGTACATCATGAGCGCCTGGTTTGCGGCAACGAACAACTCCATTGTTACACCGTAGATCGAGTGCGGAAATCCTTGGCCCCCATGCTCCTCGGATACGGGAAGAGCTGCCCAGCCGCCCTCACAGTAAAGTTGATACGCGCGGTGGAACGATTCGGGTACTTTCACGTTGCCATTCTCCAGCACGACTCCGTTCCGGTCTCCATCCGCGTTTGTGGGAGCTAATTCCTTCTCTGCCAGCTTGGTGGCCGCGTCGAGAACCATGTCGAACATCTCTCGCGAGAACTCCGCGTACTGCTCCGATTCGCAGAGTTCCTCAACATTGAGCTGTTCATAAAGCACGAATTTTACATCGCGCTCGTCAACGAGAAGATTGGCCATTGGTCTTACCCCTCCTTGGCTGTTGAAATGAGTTGGCAGTATCGTTGTTAAATGTCATGTGCAATCTGTTGCGCCTGCATTGAGCGTTGCGTACGTTGTTTCCTGTGAACATTCATGGCTTGGTTGCCGGAAAGACGCGGAGGCGTGCCTGCTAAATCGCTGGTTTGCTCTATGATTAAACATCCTCCAATCGAATATCTCAAGAAAAAAGTTTGCTTATTGAATCAGTAGGAAATTGAGCGGCTCTCTGTTACGATTGTTCTCTCTCCAAAAAAAATCCATGCACGCGAAAAATACCCCGACACGCGGGAAAAATTACAACCGGTGAAATCGACTTACAGTCATTGAACATCCACGTCAGTCACCGTAGTTCTTGAGACCGGACGATTCGTACCATCCGGCCATCGAGTCTAAAAAAAACGTGTCGGAACGCGTCTAGCCCTCGAAATCGCAGCACGGGCCTCCATAGTAGTCTGTTTCACCCGTACGGTCGAGAATTTGTTCGCGGTGCCGGGCCTGAGGTTCAGAGCGAAATGGAAGATGACCCTGCATCCCGCAGGGCAGGGAGGCCTGCCCCTCGTTGAAGAATGAGTCTCGGTAAGGTTTTTTCGTAGCCCGGGCCTCCGTGCCCGGAAATCTTTCTTTTCACCTGGCCGCCGTGTTGAAAAGGAGGAAAAGCGTGGTCGAACTTCCGGAACGGAAGACTTGGTGGGTGGTAGCGCAAATACGCTCCCATATCTTTGGACGCACTTCTCAGCCTCGGCCATGTTAGGGCCCCGGAGTCCCCGATGGACCATTTTCGAAAGATTACCGGCACCGTAGGGCACCTCCCTGTTCCTGCCCCTTCAAGGTCCTTTTGCGAACCGTCGTCAATGTTTGGCCGTGGGGTTCCCGGGCCTTGAAAGGTCCGGCTAACATCGCATGTCCTTTCGGGACGTTTCAAATCATTCGGGATCAGGACGGACCAACAGTTCTAAGCCGGCGTCTATGCGGACTAGGGGGTATTCCGGCAACCATTGGAAATTACACGGCCAGACTTGCACCCCCCCGGGTGAGATCCGTTCACACAAGCCCCGATTTGTTGCACCTACCGTGATTTCGGCCCTTCCAGGGCTTCCGAGGCGGTTTGTGCAAGACCGGACCGGTCATGCGATCACGTACGCCGGAGAAGTCACGTTGACAGTACACGTTGCCGTGCATAGATACAGTCTATGCATTTCGTTGACCCTACCGGTTCGGAAACCATTTTCGGCACACTCTCTAAGGAGCTTACCATGTGGGAGCAAATGAATCGAACAGCCGTGGAACTTTTCCAGAACGGCAAATACGACGAAGCGTTGGATATGGGCAAGAAAGCACTTGCCGAGGCGGAGAAGACCTTCGGCCCGGACGATCAACGCGTGGCACGATCACTGAACAACCTTGCGGAAATGCATCGGGCCCGGGCGAGATATTCCGACGCAGAGCCATTATGGAGACGGGCGCTCGAGATCAGGGAGAAGACACTCGGAAAGGACCATCCGGATGTGGCCGTTACGCTGAACAACATAGCAGGAGCATACTTCGAACAGGACAGGTTCGATGAGGCGGAGCCTTTGTTCAGGAGATCCCTGAGGATCCTTGAAAAGGCCTTGGGGCCCGATCATCCCGACCTGGCGGCATGTTTGTCCAACATGGCCGCTTTCAATCGCGCCGTCGGCAAGTATCCCGCTGCAAAGCCCCTGTACGAAAAGGCGTTGAGAATTCTCGAGAAAGCCTCCGGTTCCGACAGCCCCAATGTCGGGGTCGTTCTCAACGACCTAGCCGGCCTCTATGAATCTCAGCAGAGATACGCCGACGCAGAGCCACTCTACCGTCGATCCGTCGATATAGCAGAGAAGACGTTCGGCCCGTATCATCCTCATGTGGCTGCGTCACTGGGAAACCTCGCAGTAACCCTCACCGGTTTGAAGAAATACGAAGAGGCCGAGTCTCTCATGCTCAGGGCCCAGAAGATCCTGGAAACCAACTTCGGAGAAAGGCACCCCTGCGCTGCAACCGGATTGGAAAACCTTGCAGATTTCTACGAAGGACTGGGGAGGGCCGACGAGGCAAACATCCTCAAGGCTCGTGCGGCGGAGATCAAGGGGAAGTAGGTTTTCCGGTGTTAACGGTTTCCAAGTGCACGGTTGCGTATATACGGAAGGGAAAAGAAACGATGAATACGGTGGTTGCCCGCGATATACGGGTCGTCCTCTTTGACTACGGGGGCGTCATAGCGGAAGAGGGGTTCCGAGAAGGGCTCACGGAAATCGGACGCATGAACGGTCTCTCTCCGGATGCGTTCTTCGAGCAGGCTGCCGAGGCAGTGTACGAAACGGGATATGTCACCGGCCGTATAGAGGAGTCCTCATACTGGGCTGAGCTTCGGGACCGTTTGGGAATTGAAGGGTCCGACGAAAAACTCCGCAAGGAAATCCTCGATCGCTTTGTGCTGAGACCGTGGGTTTTCGATATCGTTCGGCGATTGCGGGATTCCGGGTTGCGGGTGGCGATTCTGAGTGATCAGTCGAACTGGTTGGATGAACTCGACAAACGGGACGATTTCTTCAAGGAGTTCCACAGCGTCTTCAATTCGTACCATGTCGGCAAAGGCAAACGGGACCCCTCGCTCTTTGAAGACGTCTCAAGAGATCTCGGGGTACCTCATGAACGAATCCTCTTCATCGACGATAATGAGGGTCACGTCACCAGAGCGGCCGACCTCGGTTTTCAGGTCATCCATTTTCGGGACAAGCAGAGTCTGATCGACGGCCTGAAATCTCTGGGGCTTCCGATCTGAACTCTCATGGCTTGGGGCCGTCCACAAGCTGCCACGAATCTTGAAAGTCCTCGGCTTGGCCGGGCAATTTCAGAGAGTTCACCGGCCCCTACAAACCAGAACCGTAGGGCGAGCTATGCCCGCCGTCTCCCCGGCGAACCGCCATGATCCGCGGATCACAACCCACCCTGAAAGTCTCTCGCTAAGAGGACTTTCAGGCAAAGGCCGGGGACGCTCAACGGGAGTCTTTCATGTGACCGTTGCCGGCATTGAGTGCTTCCGGGGGGCTCAGGGGTTCGGCCTGAGGCCGTATCGTGCTTCGGTGCCGGTAACTACAAGTGGAACCCCGCGTGTTGGATCAACTTGAGGTCCGTCTCCAGCGAACGGCCCGCGGTCGTAAGGTAGCCGCCGATAATCATTCCGTTGGCACCGGAACGTAACGCCAATGCCTGAAAATCGCCGAGATTTCTCTCTCTTCCGCCGGCGATCTTGATGGTCGCTTTCGGTAATATCATGCGAAAGAGAGAAATGGTTCGGACAATTTCCAGCGGCTCCAACGCTACGGAATGCTCCAGGGGGGTCCCAGGTCGAGGGTCCAGAATGTTGATGGGAACGCAGTCCACTCCGAGTTCCGCGAGGGTGAAAGCCAGGTCCAACCTCTGTGAAGGAGTTTCTCCGAGACCGATGATGCCCCCGCTGCACGCGGAGAAGCCCGACTGCATTGCCGTCCGCACCGTTTCGACTCGCTGGTCGAACGAATGAGTTGAGCAGATTGCCGGATAGTGCTCCCGAGATGTCTCAAGATTGTGATTGTACCTGGTGACTCCCACGGCCGAGAGCTGTGCCGCCCTGTCGTCGTCCAGAAATCCCAGCGACGCATCGAGTGCGATGTTCACTTCCCCACGGACTCTTTTGAGGGATTGGACCAACGAGGCGAAATCCTTGTCGGAAAGCGCGCCGCCGCTGGTAACGGTGCAGAATCGGGAAGCTCCGGCGACTTGTGCCGCGTGAGCTGCGGCGAGAATGTCTTCCGACGGCCGGAGTCCATAGACGTCGGCATGTGCCTCATGACGGGCGGACTGCGCGCAAAACGCACAGTCTTCCGAGCACCGCCCCGAGCGGGCGTTTATGAGTGAGCACGCGTCGAACCGGTTGCCTTTGAAATGGATCCTGATGGCGTCTGCGGCCGCTGCAAGCCTCATTACGGCTGCATCGGGCGCGGCGAGAAGTACGTCGGCTTCATTGCGGAGGATCTCTCCCCCGGCAAGAACCTTCGATTCAACCAGATCAATCAGTTCCGTGTATGATACGTCTTCCTGTGTCATTGCAAAAATACCTCCACCAAACTCTTTCTTATACATCGAACAGCTCCGAGAAATCCAGAGCTATGCTCAAGATTGTCGAGCTGATCTTGACAAGATCGGAATCATGCACAAGTACGTGACGACGGAATATCGATGTCCGGTACAAGGGCCGAACATCTCGATTCGCACGTCTCGGCAACAGCAGAAGGCATCTTGAAAGACCTTGACCTCAGGATGCGGACGGGTCGCAGTGAGGTGAGAATACTCGCTCACCGGGAGGAGTGAACGATGTACCTATGGCGTACGGGAAGAGGTCACTTGGGAGGAGAACTCGACAGGCTTCGCAGAGACATGGATGACGCGTTCAGCGCGTTTGCCGGTGGTCGCAAACCATGGATGAGGTCACCATGGCGAGAGACGCGGCTGTTTCCATTGTTGAACGTCCGGGAAACCTCGGATTCGTTCACCGTGTCCTCTGAGATACCCGGAATGAGAAGGGAAGACCTCGAGATTAAGATTGAGGGCGAAACCCTGAGTCTCCGAGGTGAGAGAACACCGGATGAAGTGCAGGATGAGGCGAGCTTTCATCGTCGCGAGAGAGTCACGGGTGCCTTCCAACGCAGTCTGACCCTTCCCGGAAAGGTCGACAAGGATAAGGTAACCGCGACCTACAGACATGGAGTGCTCACGGTGAAGCTTACGAAGGAAAAGAATGCTTTGCCCAAGGAAGTCAAGATTTCGTCCGAGTGACGGCTTCCAATACAAGGAGGTGCGGAAATGGCCGAGGATAATATTACGGCTTCTCAGAAAGATCAAATCCCCCGTCACGCGGGGGAACCGACACATGAAGGCTCGTACTTCACACCGGCAGTTGACATTTACGAGACCGGGGACGAGATCGTTCTACTGGCCGATATGCCGGGTGTGGAACCGGGAGATCTCGACGTCGATCTCAACGACGATGAACTCACCATAGTGGGACGGGTAGGGGCGGTCGACGATGAGGGAGTTGAACTCCTCTCCGAGTATCGAGTAGGCAGCTACTATAGAACCTTCCGAATCAGCGATGCCGTGGATCGGGCCGGGATTAAGGCTGTTCTGTCCGACGGAGTACTGTCACTGGCGCTTCCTAAGGCCGCGAAAGCAGTCCCCCGGAAGATCCCCATATCCGGGGGTTAACGTGAAAAAGTTTCTCGAATTCCCTGTAGCCCGATGGGCGGGGACTTGACGGTAATACGGTCGAACAATTTCGGATAAACGTTGCCGGGGAGGGTTGACGATTCCATCGTTGATGAATATCGTTAAATATTGTATTGCTGAATTGTGTTCCGAGTCGAACGGGCATTCCGTTCGGCAGGGCAGGAGAGAATGAATGAATTATCCGGTTCCGTCCGGCAATTTGGATCAGTTTTTGGCCCAGGTGAGATCGGTTAAGCCGTTGAGTCCGGAGAGGGAGTTCGAACTGGCGGTTAGGTACGTTGAGACTCGCGATGTGGAGGCGGCCCAGGAAATGGTGGTGTCCCACCTTCCGTTCGTGGTGAAGACGGCATTCCAGTATCGACACTACATGATTCCCGTAGCGGACCTCATCCAGGAAGGTACCATAGGGTTAATGAAGGCGGTAAAGCGGTTCGACCCGTACAAGGGGTTCCGCTTGGTGTCTTTTGCAGTGTGGTGGATAAAGGCCTACATTAAGAATTACATCCTGAAATCGTGGAACCTCGTTAAGCTGGGAACGACTCAGGCACAGCGAAAACTCTTTTTCCGAATCGGAGACATCGGCGAGCATTTTGACCGGGAGTCCAGAGACGCGCGTATCAAGGAACTGGCCAAGGAACTGAATGTCAAGACCGATGAGGTCATCGAGGTGGAAGCCAGAGTCAAGGCTCGGGAATGGTCTCTCAATGACGTCATGGGAGATGACAACGATCTTTCGGCCATTGACCTTCTGGTTGACGGTTCTCTAGACCAGGAGCAGCAGATGATTGATCGTGAAGCGGAAGACGAACTGTCCCGTACCACACGTAAGGCTTTGAAGAAGCTCGATCCCAGAGAACGGTTCATCGTGTCCAAACGATTTATGGACGAAACCCCTTGGACGCTTCAGAAACTGGGGGACCACTTCGGAACGAGTCGTGAACGTGTGCGGCAGTTGGAAAAGCGCGCCCTGGGCAAGCTTCGGCGAGAAGAATCGCTTGCATCGGCTCACGCCGCGCTCCCTGCCTGACGGGGAATAGTCCACCGGCTGCAGAGCCGCCTATGTAGTTGGTTTCCTAAATTCAGTCGCACATTTCTACCGGTCGTCGCTCTCACTTCCAAGCCTGGGAACGACATTAGGACCGGCCAAGTATAGCCGAGAGGTCCAATCACCTCGCACTGCTTTTGGTCTCATCGACTCGCTTGGGAAAAGAGGTTTGGGAAGTCTCTCGGCAGTTTAACCGCTATGCTTCCCACCCCCAGCCCACCCATCGTGTACCCGGCCGAGGTCCCATGTCGGAGGACTTTCAGGTAACCCATCACTAGAAGGGAACAGTGGGCGCAGTCGAAGCACCTGTTCCCGGCCCCCCGCAACGTTGTCCCGCCGACCGGCACGTCACCCGATCGATGCCACATTGCATTAGAGTGACCGGTATTCCCCGCCGAACGAGACTCCTTCGTTCGTGTTGACATTCCACGTCTGCAGGTTTATCACGGACAACAATATGAAGACCGACACCAAATCCTGCGTCCGGCAAGGTCCTGCACGCATCCTTATTTTCGCGGCAATGGCGGGTATTGTGCTCCTCGCGTGGCTCCCCCGTTGCGCGGATTCCGCCGTGGTGGGCGAAATGCGCGTGTTCCCGGATCAGGAGAGGCCCGCGGAGAGTGTTGAAACGCCGGCGGGGACGGAGAACACTATCCCCGAGGAAAGGAAAGACGCTTCGTCGGAAAGCATGCACGGTTCGTTAGGGCATCGACAGGTAAGCGACCTTGCCAAACGCCGCAACAAACTGCGCGCCGACTATAACGCGGCACGGCAGGAAGAAACGGACCTCATGCTCAAGGTGCTAAAGATCATTGACCGAGACGAAGCGGTCCGGTGGATGAAACGCTTCGTTTCTTCTCCGCCTTTCAATTGTCCGCTGAGCAGCCAAGATGCTTGGATCGAGGCCTTCATTTCAGCCGTGGAACGCAACGACCTGCCTATCTGTAAGGAGATCGTGGCCCTGTTGGCTTCCATTGTGTCCATCGAGTCGGGATTTCGTGAAAACCCGCCGGCCGTGGACCGCTCGCGGGGGGGTGACATGACCGCGGTTCTGGAACGAGCGGAAAAAGATCTCTTCGACAAAATGGGCTCAGTGATGTCGGTGCCTCCCGTGCCACAGGTCTATCAACTATACCGGGGGAGATACTATCCCAAACTCACGGCCTGCAAAACGGAACGTGATGTAGAAGTCGTGGCACGCAGCATCGTCCGGGATCTCAAGACCGACGCGCAATCATTTCCGGATTTTCTCAAGAGGATCATTTTCAAGGAAATCGACAAAATCAAGAATGTTGTCAGGTCCAAAGGGTCCATGCAACTGAATTTCCCTCGTGCCCTTGAGATGATGGAGCAGCGTGGAGAGAAATATTCCCCGGAAGAACTTACGGATTACATGTATACGATCAACGGCGGCGTGGATGTGGGCACGGCTGCTCTCAAACCCATGTTCGTGCAGTACGCTGCACGGTATGCCGTACCGGGCGATCTCTCGTGGCTCTTTCTTGTGGGCATGGACTATCACTACGGTCCCTTTTCGAGTCGCAACATGATGGAACAGATCAGATTTCGGGATCTTTCAGGAATGAAGATACCTCTTGACGGCGATTTCCTTCATTATGACGAAGCGGGTGAACCCTTGGAACAAGATTCCCGGACGCTTCAAGCGGCAACCGCCATTTTTCCGTCAGCACCGCGCGAAGCGATCTTCGACGCGTTCCTGCTGGAAAAGTCGCCTCACTACATCTATACGGACTTCCACAAGGCCGTGTTAAAGGCCCATCGTGAACGCTTTGGGGAGACCCCTTTCGCCGTTGTCGGCGACTTGTGGATGGGAGAAAACGCCCGGATCAAACATGGGGCCAAGTGGAAAACACGATCGTATCTGAGGAAGCTCGATAGCCGTCTCAATTCCATCCCCTGGGATGGTTGATCCTATTCTTGACATCCGGCGCCGGTTATGAGAAGTTGTAGCTTCAAGAGGGTGATGTACGCCGTTTGACGTGAGGGGAAGCGCGGTCTTGCCGAGTGACGGCAGTGAGAGAGAACCGGTCAAGGAAAAGGGATCCTCCATGGCCTCCGGATGCCGTGATCCCCGAAGAGGAAACATGAACAAGAAGATTGGAGCCCTAATCATTTGCCTCGTCCTTATCCTTACGCCTCTGGCGGGGTGGACGCAAGGTTCCGGCAATTTCTCCGATTCATCGTACTGGTCCAATCTCGTCCACGAAGAGAACTCGTTGGCGGCGAGCGTATTGTTGATCCCGTACCTGGCGGTGCTGGTTCCTTATCGAATGGTTGACGGGATCCTCTACCCCAAACCCGCCAGCCGCTCGACAATCCCTCCGGCGGCACATAGAACATATCACTGACGCTGATTTCACCAGAGGCCGGGTGTCCCGCCCGTCTCTTCACGCAGTAAAGACGCGTTCCCCACGTTTCAGGCTTTTCACCGCGGAACGATTACCGGCACAATGGACGGATGAAGGTCGACTACCCGGGGAGTCTCGCCGAAGTAGTCACCGTCAACCTGTACCGGACTCGATTCTCTTGATTGGATGCAAACCCGACGGCCGGTCATGTGCGTCACGTCGGGGAGTTTATGGATGAGTCTGAGGAATCCCGCCAGTCCGTACCGTACAAGTGAGACTCGAGACTCTTTGCGGAAAACGCAGATGTCAAACGTTCCCGAATCGGGCCGGGCGTTTTTCCAAAACACAAAGATGCCGCCGTAATGACGAACATTGAGCACCATTACGTGTCGCCCGGTGACCCTGTGTCGCTCGTCGACTATTACCTCCAATTGGGCCGAACGATAGCGGCTCAGAACTCTGAGCACCGGTTCGACGTATCCCCGATATCCCAGCCTTTTCCCTCTGTGATTCCTGATTTCCTTCGTCACGGCCGCGTCGAATCCGGAACTTACCACAAGGAGAAAGCGGTGCTCATCGATCAGTCCCATGTCCAGTTTTCGCACTGTCCCGGTCTCCAGGACGTCGACCAAGTCCTCTGTATTTCCGGGTAGTCTCAGGTCCCATGCCAGCATATTGGCTGTTCCCGTAGGCAGGTGAAAGAGCGGGATTCTCGAGGGATCGGAAAGGCCGTTGAGCACTTCATTGACCGTGCCGTCGCCGCCGGCAATGACAAGACGATCGACTTCATGGTCAACCTGCGATGCTCGGTGGCCGGCATCACCGCGTTGCTCCGTAATGTATGTCTCAACAACATGTCCTCTGCGTTCCAAGGTTCGTCGGAACTCGCGTATCTTTCCGTGCGTCCTTCCCCTTCCCGCCGCCGGATTACCGATGATGATGATGTGCATGCTCGAACTCTCACCCAACGCGTAGGGCCACGGACCTTCCATCTCTTGCCCGGCGGACGTGATGGCCGATATATCCGTCGGCCGACACGTGCCTCACTGCATAGACCATCTGATAACTCGTGCCTGCGGTCATTGCAAGCGGAGAGTCGGGCACATGCATCGAAAGATTTCCGACGAACGGTACTTGTAGGTGAGAATAGAGAAGAGGGAGTGCAAAGTTTCCATCCAATCGCCCGACAAAATCTGAGTTCACAGATTTCAGTCGGGCGGATGGAAATCGGGGGAGGTAATGGGAATTCTACCGGCAAACAAGGGCTGGGCTAGAAGATGAAGCCGGCCTGAACAAAGGCTCCATCCATTGTGGTCTTGAACAGTTCGTAATCCCGGTCCTTCTTCAGGTGGGCAAAACGATACCCACCCTTGAGGAATCCGAACCGGCCCGTCCTGATGGGAATGATGTAGCTCAACCCGGCCTCGAGTTCGTACCCGGTGTTGTCATCGAGAAATGCCACGCCGGCCTTACAGTTGATGGCGAGTGTGTTTCCTCGAAAATTCTTCAGGCACTTGTTGAGTTCCAATCCCAGGACGGCGAGGCTCTTGTCGTCATCCCAAGCGAGGGTTTGGGTTGCGCCGAAGGTCTGTCGAAGAGTCAACTTGTCCTGGATATACATCCAGTCCGCATACGCTCTGGCGACACTGTTGGCAGTGCGTAATACGTCAAAGGAGAGTCCCGCACGGTGTTGGTAGCGATCCCAACGGGACCGGACCGACGTGCCTGCCGTAAAGGATTGGCCCTTGAAGGTAAAGCTCCTGCTTGGTTGATTGGTCGCTTCCGTGGTGAAGGGACTGAACGAGTATCGAATTCCCCATCTCGGGAGAATCTGATAGCGGGCATCCACGCTCCAGAGCAAATTTCCGTTCTTGGAGAAGCCCAAGTCATCGTCGAAGTCAATCACACTGAAATCTTCAATGCCTACGAACCGTCCTCCCTTGCTCACTTCACCCTGCAATCTGGCAAACCAGACGCTGGGACCCGCTTCGAACTGCCTTTGGGCCGTCGTGGGTAGGCAGCAATCGAATCCCCATGCAAAGGGGTTGAACCGTGAGATCCCGGAGAGGTAGCGGTCGGGTTTGACCTTGAAGACCTCAGGAGCGCAGGGTTTCACCTTGTAGATGGGCTTCTTTGTGTTGGTTGGTTGAGCCTGAGCGCCGGGATCCCCCTGTTGAGCCCATGCGGCGCTGCAGGTTGTTGCGATAAGCAACAACAGTAAAAACAAGTACTTCCTAGTGTGTCCTAACATAACACCCTCCCTAAAGGCGCTAGCTTGTTGAGATCAGATGATTAAACTTAGGAAACTTTTTGTCAAGCAAAAAATCAAATCTGATCAAAGATTTATTACAAATAACTAGAATTCGATTTAGATATTGGGCGGTTTTATAGAGCCGGATCACTCGGATTCTCTAGACTTAACTTAATGGTTTGTAAGTAACAGACTGAAATAAAAGACAAAAGCTGTGGATAGTGATAGCGGGTGGCGGTGCTTGGCTCAACCAAGGCTGGTTAACGTAGGAGACTTCATGGAAGGCGTGAAGAAACTTTCAGGCCGGCGTAAGTCCGAGCATTGGGACTTAGGAGTGGTGCCCGCCTTCGTGTCGGTGCCGGCCGACCCGGCTGCTGAGAACTTTGGTTGCGGCTTCAGCCGCACTCTGCCAAACAGGGGGGAGTGCCGTGATATGGACGAGGAAACAAGCTTGAGCCGTTTTCTAGAAGGCCCGGCTGCCTTTTGTGTAGTGACGCTGGCAGCACCGGGAGCATCCGGGAAACAGCCTATCGGTGAAGAGCCTGCGGAGATTGCTCATCTCAGGACCGTTCCACAGTTCCATAAGCGGTTTCTCCGTGATGTTTCCAACCAGTAGGTTCAGGCAGGGGGAGAACGTACCATCGGACAGGATACGCATCGTCTTCCAGAACGTGTCGCATCCTTGGTAAAAGGGATGGTCCAGGTCGAGGTAGTACGGGGCGATTAGTGTGTCGGGCAGGTTAGGCATGCAGTGAACCCTGATTCGGTCTTTGGCCTGCTTCTTGGCTGCATGCAATCCTGAAATCAGTGAGCGCACATCTTCCGGTTGCAGTTCGTTTCGGTAGTATTCATCATCGCTGATGGACGGCTCCGCGATATCCACCCCGAGTTGGCGGGACATGGCGTCGCCGAAAAGCCTGTTGTGACGGGCTACCTTGCTTTCGCTATTGAACATGGTGTGCTGAATCTGAAGCATATCCGCCCCCAGATCGTCCGCCAACGGGACAATTTCCTCCAGGGCCTCCAGGTTCCGTTTGGAAATGGTGAAATTGAAGGACAGGATCGGCCCCGGACTGTCGGCCCGAAGTCGAGCTTCAGTGAGCGCTTTCACTCCCTTCTCCACCAAACTAAAGGTACCTTTCTTTCCCCTGATCCTGTCGTGAATCTCCGGCGTGCCGTCGAGTGAAATGGTAACTGCTTCGACTCCCATTTCGATGATGAAGTCGGCTTCCTTGGCGAGTAGGGTTCCGTTGGTCTGGAGGTGAACCACGAATCGTCTTTTCTTCGCTGCTTCGATGAACTCCCTGAAATGCGGGTAAAGGATCGGTTCGCCTCCGGTAACAAACAGCCACGGTCTAAACGAGACCGCCTGGTCCAGAACCGATACCCATGCCTCCAAAGGGAGTTCCCGATCTCTAGAGAACCAGGACCGGTTCACGGGGACACTTTCCGAATGTCGATTCTGACGGCACATGACGCAGTTGAGGTTACACCTCATGGAAAGGCATAACGACATGTTGGTCGGCGGCGCGCTCCGTCCGGGGCGGAATCGGCGGTCGAGTCCGATTCCCATCCTGTGGCGGTATTCCATTCTGAACACGGTCTTGACGACTGAGGGATTTCGCCTTCCAATTGCAGGCATCCTGCGCGTCAAAGATCCATTTCTTCCCACCGGGTTACCCTCTGTGCGAACGGTACATAGGCGTTGCGGAAGAAACGGACTTCGAGCATTACCTTACCGACGCCAAGCCACAATTGCCGTTTGGCCGCGCCGGATTGAACAATCTTCCTTTACTCGGTCATCAGCGTTACCCGTTCACTCGGGTGGGCGCACAATGCTCGAAACAAGTTTCGCGAGTCGGCATTATTAGGTCATTCGTGGCGATTACGAAAGGGGCACCGAGCAACATTTACGAGCGGTTTCTTATCCTCAACAACGCATTTATTCTTTTAATGTTAGTGCATTATACTATTTATAGTGTTCCTGTCAACCGATCCGAATCGGCCCGTGCCTACAGCGGCACGGTAGATGCTCCCCGTCGGGCATTCTCACAATCCGTCTTCTACGAGGGGCTTGACAAGAGGGTTTTGGATGGTTAGGTTTGAATCGTTCAATTTACCGGCTGATGCAGAGCTATTGAGACCACTTGCCGGGCATTTGGAGACTCCGCGACTCGGGGAGGCGGATGCTGTTAAGGAGGGCAGGTTCATGGTTGGACAGGCACCCTGCCCGTTACGGTAGGCAATACGGCGGCACGCTGAACTGCTCCACCGGAAGATTGGGCAAGAGACCGGTATTCTCCGGCCTTGCCTCCAGGTTAATGTATATGTGAAACCGGCCGCGCGTCGACGTCTATTCCACAATGTAATTCCAACCCAAACCTGACCCCTACGGGAGGCATTTATGCGCAGAGCCGCGGCGGATGAATCTCAAATCCACTGGAGACGAGCTCTTTGTGGTATTTGTCCAGCGGGTTGCTGGGTCCGAGTTTCTTACGATTCATCGGGTAGGCTCTCTGAGGTGAAAGCCGATTCGGACTCCGATCTGGGGATGATCTGCAAGCTGGGGACCCACTCACGAGAAATTGTCTATTCCCGGGACCGGTTGCGTCATCCTCTGCGAAGGGTCGGTCCCAAGGGGACATACGAGTTCGCTCGTATCTCATGGGATGAGGCGTACTCGGTTATCGTAGACCGGCTTATGTCAATTAAGGCCGAGCACGGTCCGGAAGCCGCGGCCATCTATACGGGGAGAGGCAGTTTCGAACTTGCCGAATGCGACGTGTTCCAGCCAAAGGGAGTCGAAGTTTCTTCGGCTTCCAGTGTTCTGTTTCCGTTCGGATCTCCCAATACCCTGGGCGTGGGGGCATTGTGCTACGTGTCCTTTGCCATGATCGCACCTCACGTAACCATGGGGGGAATGCTCACGACCATGTTCTCCGATTTGGAGAATGCCGATCTTATCGTCGTTTGGGGAGCAAACCCGGCAACGGATTGTCCGCCGGTTGATTTCGGGCGCATCATGAAGGCCCGCCGGCGTGGTGCTCGGGTAGTGGTGATAGACCCTCGTCAAACGGGTATCGCAACGGCTGCGGACGCCGAATGGATACCAATTCGTCCCGGCACCGACGGGGCGTTGGCTCTGGGGATGTGCAACATCCTGATCGAAGAAGAACTCTACGACGAGACGTTTGCCCGGGATTGGACCCACGGTTTCGATGATTTCTCACGATACGTTCAACACTTTCGGCCCGAACTTGTTGAAAAGATAACGGGAGTGCCGTCTGAGATCGTGCCGAAACTGGCACGACAAATCGCCTCGGCCGCCGGAGCGTCCCCGGTAATGTACAGCGGGCTTGAGTATAGCGACGGCGGTGTACAATCCATTCGGGCCACAATGGTTCTCTGGGCTCTGGCCGGCCAATTGGATGTCCCGGGCGGGCGCTGTTTCGGCATGAGTGAAAACCTGTTTCCCATGAACAGAGAGGGACACATTGCAAATCCCGATCTTCGCAAGGCCCTCGGGCGGGATCGGTTTCCTGTTTACAGCGCATACAGGGGCGAATCTCACGCCATAGTGCTTCCCGACGCGGTGCTCGATGAAAAGCCGTATCCCGTCAAATCGCTCATCATCGAGGGTGGGTCAATCATTACCGCGTGGCCGCAACCGGACGTGTGGCGGAAGACATTCGCGGCACTTGACTTCCTCGTGTGCATAGACCGTTTTATGACGGCCGATTGCGCGTACGCGGACATCGTGCTTCCCGCGACTACGTATTATGAGATCGAATCGTACATGAGGTACGGGCCGATCTTCAGGATCCGGGACAGGATAATCGAACCGCAGGGGGAATCTCGCCACGGTTTCTTCATCTTGGCGGAATTGGCCGATCGCCTCGGGTACGGGCACTTGTACCCCCAAAATGAGGAGGAATTACTCCGGCACGCGTTGACGGGCTCAGGGTTCACCCTCGAGGAGGTGCGTGCCGCCGGGGGGATGGTGCGGTTGCCCGGAGTGATGATGCAGTACAAGAAATGGGAAAAAGGACTCCTCCGGGAAGACGGAGAACCGGGGTTCAACACACCCACCGGGAAGTTTGAAATCGCGTCCGTCATCCTCGAGGAACATGGCTACGATGCATTGCCGGTCTACACCGAACCGAGCGAGGGACCGTTGTCGCAGCCTCAACTGGCATCCCGGTTCCCGCTGACATTCATGTCCGGGTCACGAGTAACGACGGATTTCCGATCTCAATTTCACAACATTCCGAGCCTCAACGAAGCGCGGCCCGAACCGACCGTGACGATTAACCCTGTGGATGCTCAAGAGCGGGACATCTCTCACGGCGACCTGGTTGACGTGAGGACCCCGCGCGGTCATGCCGTGTTTCGGGCTCAGGTCACGGACAAGATCATGTGCGGGTCCATCGATGCCGACATGGGAGGCGGCGGTCCTCTCGGTCCCGAGGCTTGGCAACGCTGTAATGTGAACCGGTTGACCGACCTGGGCAATCACGACCCGATTTCGGGGTTTCCCGTGTACAAGGCACTGCTTGGCGAAGTGAGCAAGGTGGAAACGGGAGTCGGTCGGGCGATGAGTGATTCGGTCAGGGAAATGCCGGATACCGGATTCGTGGGGGGCCCGCCGGAAACGGCCGGCCGCCGCATTTACCTCGATCATAACGCCACGGCGCCTATTGATCCCGAGGTGTTGGCCGAGGTTGTACGCCGACTGGAGGACGTGCACGGCAACGCGTCGAGCATCCACGCACCGGGCAACGAGGCTCGGGCCGTAGTGGAATCGGCCAGGCGGTGCGTATCTCAACTGCTCAACTGCACGGCCAGGAGGATCGTGTTTACCGGAGGCGGTTCGGAGGCCGACAATCTAGCCATAAAAGGAGTAGCCTTCGCTCTGCGAAACAGCGGGAAACACATCGTCACTTCGAGTATCGAACATCCTGCCGTGCTGTCAAGCTGCCGATGGCTGGAGCATTTCGGCTGGTCGGTGACGTATCTCCCCGTAGACCGGGACGGCAAGGTCGATCCGCACGACCTTGAACGAGCCGTCACATCGGAAACGGTTCTCGTCAGCGTGATGACGGCCAACAACGAAACCGGGGTGATACAACCGGTACAGGAATTGGCTCAAATCGCCCGAGCCCGAGGGGTGCTCTTTCACACGGATGCGGTTCAGGCAGTGGGAAAAATACCCATAGATGTGAACGAATTGGGAGTGGATCTGTTGACCCTTTCCGGACACAAGCTCCACGGACCGCGGGGAGTGGGAGCCTTGTACGTTCGTCAAGGCGTCTCGCTGGACGCATTGATCCACGGCGGGAAGCAGGAACACGGACTCAGAGCCGGTACTGAGAACACGGCGGGTATTTCGGGCCTCGGCAAGGCATCGGAACTCGCCGTGCGTCGATTGCCGACGATTGCCGAAATCCGGAACCTCAGAGATCGTCTGGAAGAGGGTATTCGCGACGTGCTCCCCGGAGTAAGATTGAACGGACATCGGGAGGACCGTTTGCCCAACACACTGAATATAACGTTGCCCGGCCTGCGCGGAGAATCCATGGTGTTGGAATTGGACCGGCAGGGAGTCGCGCTGTCTTCAGGGTCGGCCTGCAGGGCGGGCTCCCCCGAACCCTCCCATGCACTGCTGGCCATGGGGTTGTCCGAAGAGGAAGCTCACTGTGCACTGAGATTCTCCCTCGGGCCGGCGAACACCGTTGAAGAGATTGACCGTATGGTGGGCATTCTTAAGCGGCTGGTCCATGACGAGTCGGCGACCGTTCGATTCGTCCCTTGCCGCTAGGATGCCCTGGGGCTCGGATTGGGCGGGCATGAGTGGGCCGGATGTCTTGTCCGCGTGTATAGCGGTCCGGAAACCGGCGAACTGCCATGACCTCTCGGTTGCAATGGACTATGAAAATCCACAGGCGCTCCGGGCCGAAGTTGCCTTCCTTGAAAAAGGAGGCCGGGAGGGATTTTCGGGAAGAAGCCAAAAAGGGGTAATTGATGTTGCCTGCAACGGCTGAAGCCGACACCAGACTCGTAGTGCACAACCATTTGGGAGCAAGGTCGGAGAAGCAGATTGCCGATGACGTCAGGCGCGGGCTTTCGGCGCGTAGGAAAACACTTCCCAGCAAGTATTTCTACGACGCTCACGGATCCCGTCTGTTTGAGGAAATCTGCGGGCTCCCCGAGTACTATCAGACCCGCCTCGAACTGTCCCTTCTCAGCGACAATGCGGGAGTCCTGACCCAGGACCTAAGAGACGGGGATTTGGTGGAACTGGGATCGGGCGCCAACTGGAAGATCCGAACACTCCTTGAGGGCATGGGACGGGCGCAGCGTTCACGGACCAGATACGTGCCGGTAGATGTCAGTCAAACCGCGTTGGTTGCCGCTTCCAAAGATCTTCTGAGACTTTACCCCGAACTCACCGTCTTCGGCATCGTGGGTGATTTCACCAAACACCTCCCGCAACTGCCCGGAGGACGGATGAAGCTAATCCTCTTCTTTGGGAGCACCATAGGGAACCTGTCTGCCGAGGAAAGCCGATCATTCTTAACGGAGGTTGCGTTCACGCTCGGTCCGGATGATCGGTTTATTCTTGGGCTCGATATGATCAAACCGGTAGAGGTCCTCAACGCTGCGTATAATGACTCACAAGGGGTGACGGAGGAATTCAACAAGAACCTGCTGCATGTGATCAACCGTGAACTCGGCGCTGATTTCGATACGGATGAATTCGAGCACCTTGCCTTCTACAACTCGGAGTTGGAACGCGTGGAGATGCATCTCAAAGCAACCCGACCACTCCGGGTGGAGATTACGGATCTGGAAATGACCGTCACCTTTGAGGCCGGGGAAACCATTCTCACCGAAATATCGAGGAAGTTTTCCCGTGATTCCGCTGTCCGCATGATTCAAGACGCCGGCTTGAGCATCGCTCGGTGGCACTCGGACGGGGATGACTGGTTTTCCATTGCCGAAATCGTTTCGGGCGGCCGCAACCAAGATCGAGGGGACAATACGTAACCGAATCAATGAAACGGCGTACTTAGTGCTTCGTGGCGTAAATACGGTCGTACAACCTGAGCCGTCTTCCCGGCGTAGGCCGGAAACCAGTCTTCTTTTTCCGGACTCCGGCCTTCGCCGGGGAGACGGCGGGCAGGGACGCCCGCCCCACGTTCAGAAGTCAGCTTCGTGTAAGTCTTTCGTAGCCCGGGCCTCCGTGCCCGGAGAAGTCTGTTTCCAGGTCTCCAACGCGAACGGGAGAAAGAATTCGCGACCGTATTTGAGCCACGGTGTGCTTAGGAGTCGGAACTCCTCAGGTAGGCACCACGCAGGTTGGTTCCGTCCAGAATGGTTTCGAACATTTGGGTGCCGCCGAGATTGGCGCCGGAAAGATCCGCATTCGAAAGATTCGTTTCCGATAGATTCGCACCGGCCAGAAAGACCCAGACAGCGTAGATCATGGACATGTTCGCGTCGGACAAGTCGGCGCCGGCGAGATTCGCTTTGTAGAGAATAGCTCCGGTCATGTCCGCTGAGGAGAGGGTAGCATCGGTCAACTTGGCCCCGGTCAGATCTGCTCTGACCAGGCTCACTCTTCGCAAGTCGGCTCTGATGAGCCTGGCCCCCGAAAGAACGGCCCCGGCCAGATTCACGCCCGGCAGAGACGCATCCGTCAAATCGACTCCCGCTCTAACCGCCTGCTCGACCAGCGCGGCAATGGACGGATATTCTCCCGAATAAATGATTTGGTCGGTGAATCGATTCTTGATTTCATGCTTCTTGAAGGGACGGCGGAGTGTGTCGATCAACTCTTGTTTGGTGAGAACTCCCTCGGTCACGAGACCGTCGAGCAAGCCGTCCAGTTCCGATAAGGATAAACCATAGCCTTCAAGAATCGACTCCTGTGGCGTCCCTGAACGGAGTCGGTTCAAGATTTCGGTGGTGTCGACGTTGACCCCCTCTTCACTGTCGAGGGGAGGTCGTTTCGCTTCCTCGTCGAGAACAAAGGATTTGTTGTTTGCCGGGTTGCGGCGGTCCACATCCGACCGGCTGAGTATCCCGGTCGCTACCAGTTTCCCCATCAGGCTCTGAATCCCTTTGGCGGAGAGGTTATATCGCTTCATCAGAGTCGCGTCGTCCATCCCGGACCTGATACAGTTCAGAGCGTCGGCAGCGTCGATCACCGGCTTCTTAACCTGCGCTACAGGGAACCTTTCCAGCTTCAGATCGACGTCCACCGAACCATGTGACAGTCCTACTCGATCCTCCAATTCGTCCGGGGTGAGTATGCCCGCCTTGATCAGTTGGGAGAAGAGGATTTGAAGTCCCCGCGTGGAGACCTGGAACTCATCCATGAGAGCCGCGTCGGTCATCCCGGACCTGATACACTTCACCGCCTCAATAGCCCGTATGGTTATTGTTCTCACGATCTCCGCTCCAAACTGAGACTGGGTAAATTGAGGAATGGGAGAGTGCCGGTGCACACTCATGATGAAGCAGCCGCATCGGCCGAGCGGTCGGCCGAGACCTATCGGCCTCACCCGAAGACACACTTTACCAGAGTGGCCGGTGGTAGGCAAGATGCGGTTGCTTCATTATGTCCAAAATGACATAACCATTAAATATTATTGCCGAAATGGGCTTTTTGTTCTTGACTGACCACCCGGGCGGGGGCTACCATATACCTGTAGTCGAGAGATCTTTCCCCCACAAGCGAAACTCTCGCCCCATGATGCAGAGGCTCGGTCTCGAGAACCATTCACCAACTAAGACGATACCAACCCAGACGAAGGGAGAAGGACCTATGGACAAAATCTTGAGAATCAACATGGGGGCCGATGGTGGCCCCTCAGTTACCGAAGCTCCTGTCGGAGAATATGCCGGCATGGGAGGAAGGGCCCTCACTTCCGCAGTCGTTGCCAAGGAAGTTCCACCGCTGTGCCATGCACTCGGCGCGGACAACAAGCTCGTTATAGCCCCCGGATTGCTGAGTGGAACCATAGCCGCCATGTCCGGACGTCTTTCTGTGGGTTGCAAGAGCCCGCTGACCGGAGGGATCAAGGAAGCCAATGCCGGTGGACAGGCGTCCCAGGTGCTGGGACGTTTGGGTTACGCTGCCATTATTCTGGAAGGTAAACCCAAGGCTGATGCGCTTTATAAGGTTTTCGTCAACAAGGACGGCGTCAAGATCACAGAAGCTAATGAACTCAGAATGTTGGGTAATTACGACACGGTTGCCAAGCTTTTTGAGGAATTTGGCGAAAAAGTCGCGTGCATTTCCATCGGTCAGGCAGGTGAGATGAAATTGAGTGCTGCTTCCGTTGCCTGTACTGACATGGAGGGACGCCCCACCAGGCATGCAGGCCGTGGAGGTGTCGGCGCGGTCATGGGTGCCAAGGGAGTCAAGGCCATCGTCCTGGACGACTCCGGAATGGGCATGAGGACACCCAAGGATCCGGACAAATTCAAGGAAGCCAACAAGGAATGGGTCGCAGGCCTCAGGAAGCATCCGGTAAGCGGTGAAGGGCTGCCGGCTTTCGGCACGAACGTGTTGACCAATGTCCTGAACGAAGCCGGCGGATATCCAACCCACAACTTCTCGACGGGCCGGTTCGCAGGCCACGAGAAGATCAGCGGTGAGACACAGGCCGCTCTCGAAACGGAACGCGGGGGATCGGCGACGCACGGTTGTCACCGTGGCTGCGTTATCCAGTGTTCCGGGATCTACAACGACAAGAACGGCAACTACCTGACCAAGCAACCTGAATATGAGACTGTTTGGGCTCATGGTGGGAACTGCGGAATCAGCGACTTGGACGTGATAGCTCAGCTGGACCGCCTGGACGACGACTACGGCGTTGACACCATCGAGATGGGTGCGACGGTCGGAGTAGCCATGGAAGCCGGATTGGCAAAGTTCGGCGACGCAGAGGCAGCAATCAATCTTGTCAAAGAAGTTGGAAAAGGGTCCCCCCTGGGGCGAATTCTTGGGAACGGAGCGGCGGTGACCGGTAAGGCATTCGGAGTGGAAAGAGTACCGGTTGTCAAAGGCCAGGCAATGCCGGCATACGATCCACGTGCGGTCCAGGGAATGGGCGTGACCTACGCGACCACTACAATGGGAGCGGACCACACGGCCGGGTACGCGGTGGCCGCCAACATTATGAATATAGGAGGCTCGGTGGACCCGCTTAAGGCTGACGGGCAGGTTGACCTTTCGCGAAACCTCCAGATAACCACCGCGGCGGTTGATTCGACGGGAATGTGTCTCTTTGTGGCATTCCCGGCCCTTGATCAACCCGAGACGTTCCAGGCTCTCATCGACATGATCAACGCATTCCATGGTCTGAGCCTGACTGGTGACGACGTTGCCGCTCTGGGCAAGTCCATTCTCACGAATGAAAGGGAGTTCAACAAGGCGGCTGGTTTCACCAGTGCACATGACCGGCTTCCCGAGTACTTCACAAATGAGGAACTGGCACCGCACAATATCAAGTTCAAAGTAAAAGATGAGGACCTGGACACGGTGTTCAACTGGTAGCCGGATTCGGATTTAGGTAGGCCAACGGGGCGAAGTCATATGACTTCGCCCTTTTTGTTTTGGGCAAAGTCCTCCTTGCGGTTTTCTTGCCCATTCTCGTTTGTTTCATCGTACCGGGATGGTTGTTCGTCATGGTCAAGCCGCCGTTCCACGGATATGGTTGCGGCAGGTGCTCATACCAATGCTCGTTCAAGAAAGTTATGCCTTCCTCTTGGTGGGACAGTCCCGCGAGACGCGGGACTGTCGACGGGCAAGATGCCCGTCCCACTGAGTGCATTCCGGGGACATAATCGCGAGGACTTGGTCTTCTCCGTGTTCTCCGTGCCTCTGTGGTGAGATTCTTCCCTCTTCTTCTCTCCGCTCAGGTTGTGCGACCGAATTTACGCCAAGGAGCACTAAGATCCTTGAAAGAGGGCCACAAACCTATTGCCGGAGATCGAACGAGCGCGGTTCCGTCCGGGATTCACGCCTCCGTCGGAAGAGTAGGTACGCACCCCACTTGAGCAATACGAACAAAACCGCGACCAGAACCAAGAGCGCATAGATGGACGATCCGAAGATAATCCAGATTCGCGTACGCTGAATTCCCAGCACCAGAACGAACGTGACTGCGAGGAGTATCATAAGTCCCGAAAGGCGATCGAATCCGGGGATGTCGTCAAAGGATACGGTGCGTTGAATAAGGACGAGGGTGAGGACCATCGAGACGATCGGAAGAATGTACACAAAGAGGTTTGCATCCAACAGATTTTCTTTGGTGAAGAACAGCGCGTACCCGGTCAAAATGGACGCGAGAATTCCGGGGATGCAAGCCAGATGAACAAGGAGGGAGTAGAGATACTTCCAGGGCGAAAGACTACCCCTCCCGCGCCCGAGGACTATTCCCATGATTCCCGACACGAGCGGTAGAACCGTGAAAAACGCAGCAAGGTGCCATGGGTATTGCGATGCAAGCATGACGAGTTCTCGAGCGGTCATCTGCTTCTTCTCCGTAATCGGCAGGTCCTTTGGGCAGTTGTTTCAACCTCGAGGGAGTCCGAAATCAAAGGCTTCGCTTCCTTCTCCGTTCTAAAATATAGCGTACATGCCGTGATAACGGCAAATGACGGCAATGTGATCTGGTCGGCCGTACCGGGAAATGGTATATCACACTCCAAAAGGATGACGTGGAGGATGGATGCCGATGCCTGTCGATCTCACAAAGAAGATGGCGGACCAAACCTGGGAGACCCGACTCAAAATGGACGAACTTGTCAAAGCCGGAATTCCGGAAGATGAAGCTTTGGCTGAACTCATGAACCCGGACCCGCACCGGGAGACCAAGATGAAGGTGTGGAGAGAGAGGGGATTGTGGCCGATAACGAATGCGGAGAGGGAGGAGCGCATGCCCGACAATGAGTCGCAGGCCGCATTCCATCTCGACTCGTTGCTTTGTCGCGGTGCCGGCGACGGCGTCTGTTGCGGTGAGCCGGGAAATCTTCAATCCCATGTTCCCGATGCGGCCGGCGAAGACATGTTGGCCGCTGTACGGGTAACCGTCAACGCGGCCATCATGGACTACCACAATGTGCAGATCGTTCACATGGAGGATCAGATAGCGGCTCTCCAGGCGAGAATCGAGCAGTTGGAGCGGGGACGTGGAGGTGCGTTCTCACCTTCCACGGGAGGACCGTCCGAACATGCATCGGCTGGAACGGCTTCGGTGCCGATTGACCGCATACCAAGTCCGCAGGCTGCGATGCGGGAATTGGTGGCACCACCTCAGCCTCGAACGGTGTTCGGCAGCCGCGAACAGGTTACCCGGCAGGCGGAAATCACGGCGCGTTGCGACGGTGAGCTATTGGTACTGTTCGAGCGCGACATGAAGGAGAGGGGATACGACCGAGACCGAATGATGGATTTTGTGCTATACAACTTCTACGACAGGCCCGCTCTCAGTTTTCAGTTGGCCAAACCTGACAAGTAAGAGCGCCGCATACGCACCGGACCTCCGGTACGTCCCGGCCGGCATGATGACTTCTGAGAGCCGGAGTCGGAACTTTTTGTGTCGGCTACAGGACTCAAGAAATAGCCTCCAAGACAAGGGCACACTCAAGACCGCGGGATCCGGAGGAGTTCATCGGCAACTATCAAGAAAAGCTCGACCGGGGCCCTTGACCAAAACCGGCGGGTTCAAGCCCCCCGGAATGGAAGTGGTCGAGGTGGAGAAATCGGGAGAAAACGTCATGACCATTCATCAGGACTGGGAGCACCTGCTTTCGGCCATGAGCCGTGCGGAAAAGGCCTTGTTGCTCCAGTGGATTGTCCGGGATCTCGGTGACTCTTTCCCGGGCATCGACACCAATCAACTCGTCTGCGGCGGCGAACCCTGCATTGTGCGCACTCGTATTCCGCTGTGGGTTTTGGTTCGGGCTCGAAATCTCGGGATGAGCGAGGCCGACATACTCAGGTCTTATCCAACCCTGTGTGCGGAAGATCTGGCCAACGCCTGGGGGTATTATCGTACGCATCGCAGCGAAATCGACTATGAAATCAAAGAAAATGAGGCCGCATGACCATCATGGCCCGTCTGTATGCCAATGAGAATTTTCCGTTTCCGGTGGTTGAGGAACTGAGACGGCTTGGCCATAATGTGCTCACCACTGTTGATGCAGGCAATGCCGGCAAAGCTCTGCCCGATGAGGCTGTTTTGGCCACGGCCGTAGCGGAAAGGCGCATCCTGATAACGTTGAACGGGAAGCACTTCTCCGATTGCACTTCGTCAACAGCGAGCATTTCGGCATCATTGTCTGTTCGGTCGATCCTGATTTCACAGATCAAGCACATCGCATTCATGAGGTCTTGGAGTGCTCGGAATCACCGGCGGGCAAACTGATCAGGATCAATCGCCCCGCCTAGGAAGGCGACAATCGTTTCATCCATACGCGACTCGAGCGTGAGCGCTTAACGCGGATATCTGTCGTTCCAACTCTACAACATGCGAACGAGGAGATAGTGCTCGACCAAATATGTGAAACCAGAGTACCCGGAAAGGAACCAAACGATGCAACTTACACCGGCACCCATGTCAACAGATATAAAGGTCATCACCACGGTAATGCTGGTTGTCTTCGTTGCAGTATTCATAGCGTCGCTGTACTACACGCTTCTCTTTCTCGTGACTGCAATTGTTGGAGTCACTACGGTCATTTGCTATCTGTACACCCCGGTAGCGTACGACGTCTCTCACGGGAATCTCACCATAGTCTTTCACGTGGGACGGAAAAAGTGCGGCAAGATTCTTGAATACAGCCAATGGCATGGGCGAATTCCCATGACCCTGCGCGTGTGGGGTAACGGCGGCCTGTTCGCCGGCTCCGGCCTGTTCTGGAATAAGACATTTGGTTTCTTCAGGGCGTATGTTACCTCATCAAAAACCAGGTATCTGGTGGTGGTGGAATCGGATATCGGGAAGGTAGTCGTGAGCCCTAAGCATCCCGGGGAATTTCTCCACGCCGCGGGTAGCGGTGCAGACTAACTACTTCGCGTCACAAAATACGGTCGGACGTCCTGAGCCGTCTTTCGCCCCCCCCCCCCCCCTTTTTTTTTCTAAGGGTGGAACTTTGGCCCGGGACCGTTCGAGAGATTTTCGTATTCCGTTGAGACCGAGATGTCATGGCGCTTCGCCGGGGAGACGGCGGCATCCCGCGTTCCGCGGGACCCCACGGTCGTGTGGGCGCGTAGGTTCTCGGTGTTTTGGAAGCGCCGGCTGTCGTGAATACGATGGGCCGGCATTTAGCCGGTCAATCCTTTGCTGATCCCTGAGATCCGGCAGACTTTTTCTCCATTTCTTTTAGTCGGGCTATGGTCCAGTCTATGCGTCGTTCCAGGCGTTTGTTCCAGTAATCCTGATACCGAATAGAGGCCGGCGTCTCCGTTTTGACTTGCGTGAGCAGAGGTATGATGCCGGGATCCCCTTTTGACACGAGGTACCGCGCGACATATGAGTCCCCGGGGTAGCCGGACCACTCGAAGTTGATCTTCTTTGCCAAAGCGAAGAGATGTTTCTCCCGGATCGTCTCATCAACCTCTTGGGCCGTGACGCCGGACACGAAATAGTCCGAGGCGATGATGCCGAAGAACCACACGGTCAGCACTCCGCAGAGCAGCAATAAGGCGCCCTGCCCGAAGTTCCCATTCGTGCGTAATTTCCATATGCCGGCCGTAATAAGGCCGCAAGCTATGAGTATGCTTCCCACCATCAGGACGATCTGAAAATACCGCGTGAGACGGCTCTGAGAGGTTGTAATTGCCGTTGATCGAATCCGGCTCAATCCCTGCGCCGCAGTTTCGTTCAGTGGGTTATCGGATTCGCCCGCAATTCGAACGAGGAGCGGTTCAGCGAGAGGCTCCTTCAGCGATCCGAGAATCTCTATCGCTGCCTTGCGTTGGCTCGGGGTTCCTCCGGTTGCCGCGGCAAACACCGGATCAAGGACGCGCACATCGGCCGGTTGCCGAGAAATCGCTCGTTTCAGGGTGCGTTCAACGGATTGCCGCAGCGCTTCACCGTCCGTTGGGGAATTCGCCGACTTGTTGTTCACACTCGTATCGGCTTCCGCAATCCGCTCGATCAGCCGCGGCACCTCTTTGAGACGTTTCTCTTGTACGGGCTGCGCAGACTTCCCGGTTTCAGCCGAACATATGGTGCCGTGAAGAGCGGAAAACGTTATTAGGAGAAGGCAAAGGGAAAGTGCAAGAAGGATCGGAGGGGAGGGCGGCGAGGCCGTGAGGCGTGTGGACAATCGCGGGCTCCAACGCCGGTGATGCTGCGTCAAAGGGCGGCATACTTCCGCTTCTCTCTTCAGGTCGGGTCTGCCGCCCGATTGCTTGCGGAAATGTCCATCCATGGACAAACCTCTTCCGGCTATTTCGCACACCGGGATGCGAGAAAAGTGATTCATTCGAACCGACGCGCCGACGGTTCCCGGCTCCGTGCTCGCAATCTCTTATACATTCTGCTTCCGCAGTGTTCAAGAACGATGGGCGATATCATGGTACCGGGGGGCGGGTGCGACCTTTGGATCTGGTTCCATGGCTCTGCTTCATTGTCGCGGCAGTTGCATATCCTGTCAGATCCGGGTAAGATGCCGACTGTTCTGAGAAAAGGCGAGGTTTCCGAATATGATCACACACTGGACCGGGCGTTGAACGTGGTAAGAGATGTGAATGCCGTAGCCCTTGTCAACGCGCTGGTAAATTGCTGCGAAGAGGTACTGCGAAGACCTGTACCAATAAGCCTTCCGAGAACAGTGGACATTGCCCTTACAAAGGCGTGTAATCTGAGGTGCGTCCAATGCATTTCCTATGGATCCGCCAAGGACTCACGCTGGTTGCCGTTCGACCTTTTCGAGCGTATCGCCGCGGCCTTGTTCCACACATCGCTCAAGGTTGAATTCTGTAGCGGCGGTGAACCGTTTCTCTACGCGAAGATTAGGGATGCGCTTGCAATCGCTCGGCGCGCCCGGAACGTGACCGACGTGACCAGCAACGGCATGTTGATCGGCGAGGAAGTCGCTCAATGGTTGGTGGAGGATCAGACGCTCAATGACTTGAGGATTTCCTTTGACGGGGCACGAAAAGAAACATTGGAGCGAATCAGGCGTGGAGCCTCGTACGAGAAGATCCTTGGTAATATCAAGTACCTCACATCTTTGAGAGATGAGAACGGCGTACGGTACCCTAGACTGTCGCTCCGCTTTTCGATCATGAGATCGAACGCTGAGGAGTTGCTGGAACTGTTCGAGCTCTGTGACAAGCACGGGTTCGAGCGCGTTCAGATTCAGTATCTCATTGTGGCCAATACCTTGGACCTGCAGGAGTCCATGTACTTCCACAGGCAGCTCTGCGAAGATCTGTTTGGCAGAGCGAAAGACCTGGCCGGGAAATTCGGTGTGGAACTTGAACTGCCTCCGCTCATGAGCCCCAAAAAGCAGACACGGAGATGCCTGCATCCGTGGCAGGCAATGCGGATTGACACCGACGGCTCGATTCGTTTCTGCGGTAGGTCTTGGAGACAGCGAGTGGGGTTCTGGGATGAAGGTTGGGAGTCCGTATGGCGCGGGGAGACCCTGAGAAAGATCCGCAGCACCCTCGACTCGGACACCCCCTATTTCCCGTACTGTTCGTACTGCTCCAGTCGGAGAGGGTTTGACCGGGAAGGCGCCATGGCAGTGGACCCGGGATCGGATGTGTATGTCATTCCCGGACTGGAGGATTTGCAGGTTCCCTTCAATCTGCGCACCGAAGAGAGCGCGTCGGCCTTTCAACAAGCCAAGTCCTCACGTTCCGCAGGCTGATCGGACGTGACCTACGGAGGCCGGCGTATCGGTTCACGGTAGGATGGCGCTGAAAGCCGATCTCCCTACCTGAACACTCTTTTTCAGACAATGCTTGACGGCCGCATACTTTTTTCTTGACAATTGTTAATTACAGTGTTACCAAGAACAAACCGACGAGGCGGTTTGTTCTGGTTGGGTCGAATACGGCATCATTCGTGTCTGTCGAAGACGCGGACCTCACATCCTCGGATTGTCTTACGGAAAAAAAGTCATCGACTAAGTGGATAGAACCCGCGTGCGATCAGTATTGAATTTCAACAACCAGGAGCGGGCGGCGGTGAAAAGCGACATTCCCCAATTGGCGAAATACCAGGACTTCACTGCCAAAGGAAGAAAGAAGATAGCAGAGATTTGTGGCGCAGCAGTTAAGGTATTTTACGAAAAAGGTTATTTTTCAGCCACTCTTGAGGATGTCGCTGCTGCAATTGGAGGATCCAAGGGAGCTATCTATCATTATTTCTCCGCTAAAGAAGATATACTTCTCGTCATCTTGTGCCGGCACTTGGACGAAGCGCTGGAAAGGCTGGAAAAGAAAGTAGAATCTGCCGACACTCCCCATGATCAGCTCTATGCCTTCATAGAGTCCTTCATAATGAACTACCAAGAAAACCAGATGGAGTCGCGTCTGGCACTAAACGAAAGAGGGAATCTGCCGCAAGAGTATCTTGATATTATCAAGAGCAAGGAAAGACCTTTCATGCTGCTGCTGCGGACCGTGATTGGGAATGTCTTGGCGGAAGAAGAAAGAACCCCCCTGAATATAACCGTGATTGCCTATTCCTTGATGGCCATGTTGAGCTGGCCTTACAGATGGTTCGATCCTCACGGCTCGGTCAAACCTGAAGGACTGGCAAGGCTTATATACAAGATTATTGTAGGAAAGATCAGGCTCGTAACGCCGTAGACTCGAAGGCCGATACCGAGACTGCGAACTGAGTTTCAGCGGAATGATCTAAAGCATAGTTACGGAGACAAACAAAACCGACGCGTCGGTTTTGTTTGTCTCCTGGAACATCGTTGAAGGTAGCTGCTGCCATTTCATGCAAGCCTGCTGAAAAGACTGGAGGCCGGAGCAGAAGCAGCGGCCGCTTCCGTGGCTGTTTTGACCTCGTTGGTCGTGGGTTCGCCTATGCTCGTGTACATCGCAAGGAAAGCCGTAAGGCCCGCTCACTGTCGAGCGACAATAAGAGGAGATGGATCATGAAGGACTACACAATGCAGACATTGGAAGAAATGCTGGCCGACCCGGCAACAACATTCGAGGATCTCAAACCCATGCTTAGGCCGGGAGGGGTGAACAATGGAATAATGCAGGTTGATCCCGACAAATGCACCCATTGCGGCCTGTGCATGAAGAACTGTCCGTTTAAATGTTGGGAATTGAACGAAAACGAAGTCCCTGTAATGAAGGAACAGTACATCTGTTTTTCTTGCTTCAATTGCGTCGTCGCTTGTCCGGTGAACGCAGTGTCCGTGGTCCGGACGTTTAGCGTCGACAATGCTTTTTATGATACGGAATTCCCGGCCTTCAAGAGGCCTGTCGCACCCAAGGACGCGGAAGGGAATCCTGCTGATTGGACCGAAGTGGAACAGGTCATTATGAACCGTCGCAGCGTGCGAAACTTCAAGAAAGACCCGGTGTCAGAGCCGTTGATTCGCCGTGTTCTGGAGGCAGGGCGATTTGCTCCGAGCGGAGGAAACCATCAGCCGTGGAAGTTCGTTGTAGTAACGGATCCCCGGTTCATTGAGGAAATGGAGGCGGCATGTCAGGCACTCTGGGAAGGGATGTACGGCATGTTCACCAGTGACGAGCAAGTCATGAATTTGGTCAAGACGGTTCCCACGGGTGTTTTTGATCCACGCGTCCAATACGGCGTGCGGTGTATAGCAACGAAAGAACTCTCAGTCTTCTTTCAAGCACCCGTTGTCATCTTCATAGGTACGAATAGGAAGATGGCCGGCCCGGAGACGCATGCGGGAATCACCGGACAGAACATGACCCTGGCGGCATCAGCTCTGGGACTTGGCAGCTGCTGGTCCAATTTCGCTGCGGGTGTAAACTACATTCCGGAGCTGATTGGAAAGCTGGGATATGAAGATCCGTGGACGGTCCAGACAGCCGTTTGCTTAGGTTATCCGAAATTTGGACAGAAGGGGCTGGTCGCCCGCCACCTCAGGCCGGTAACCTGGTTTCGAGCCGGTGCCGAAGGTCCTGAAATAGAGTCGGACACCGGCTTTCTTGAGACCGTCTGAGAGGCGGTCGTGCGGCGCAGTGCTTTGCTGTAAGGTGCCGTGCCGGCGTAGTGTGAGACTGATATCGGCCGAGGTCTTCTCGACCCCAAAAAGCACCGAATGTCGGTCTCCTAGGACCCTTGTTGTCGGTCGCGGATGCTCGAAGGAATAGCAGAGGAGCATGATTGTATAGTGAATAGGGGGTAAGCGATGGACGCTTACAGTGCACCCCATTGCGATGAGCTGCAACCGTGAGGAATGGCTTCAGGCAAATAAAACCGCCCACCTTGTTGCGAATGATAAGCTTCCGGCACACGAGCTAAGGAGGCGCTCGCACGGCGCCGGCCGGTTAGGCCGTGATCGACGTCCGGACTGCAGCCCATTTCAAGGCGCTTGACGAAAGCCGACACCAGTCTGCCCGAGGATGGCTGGTTCAATAGAACAAGAGATGGTCTGAAACCGCCACGTAAGCGTGGCAGTCGGCCGAACTCATGCCGTGAGGCGAGACGGAAGATATGGAATGGACTGCCGTGTAGCCGAGGCATAACCGCGGCAATCGATTGCATTGGAGGGATTTATGAAACACTATCCGTTTAACGAGCAAACATTGGCTTATATACTGGAGGACAAGGCACGGACGTGCGGGGACAAGGTGTTTCTCAAGTATGAAGAGGGAGAAGAAATAACTTTTTCACAAGCTAACGAGATAGCGAATAGGATTGCACAGGGCCTTCTTAAGCTCGGGCTCAAGAAAGGAGACAAGGTGGCCTGCATGCTGCCGAATAGCTTGGAGGCCGCTTTTCTCTGGTTCGGAATTTCCAAAGCCGGGCTTGTAGATGTGCCCATTAACCTCGCCAACAAAGGAACCTTCCTTTCTTACATCATCAATAATTCGGACTCGAAAGTCGTCGTGATCGACGGTTCCCTCATTGACAGGCTGAAGTTAATTGAAGACGAATTGCCGAACGTCGAGAAGGTTATCCTTTGGAACAAGAACGACATGCAACGGGATATTCCGGCTCTGAGATTCGATGTAAGCACATATGAACAACTGCTCCGGAACACGGCCGAAAAACCCGACGTTGCCGTGAAGGCCGGTGAACCGCAGATGATCATATATACATCCGGAACCACGGGTCCGGCAAAAGGTTGTATGGAACCGCACAGCATGATCTATGCGAGTGCACGCGAATATATTGAGGCAATGCGGGTCACCGTCGACGATGTCTTTTTCACGTGCCTGCCTCTTTTTCACGCAAATGCGCGGATTTTAAGCATATATCCGGCTCTCCTTCTCGGCACAAAGGTTGTGATCTACGAGAGGTTCAGCGCCGGCCGGTTCTGGGACCAAATAAGAAAAGCGAAAGCCACGGTTTTCAACTCGCTGGGTGCCACGGCCAATTTCATATACAGCCGACCGAGGAGACCTGACGACTCCGACAATCCCGTTCGAGTATGCGGTGCCTATCCCATGCCTCCTGCAATATATGAGGATTTTGAGAAGAGGTACAATCTAAAGGTGGTAGAGGGATACGGACTGACGGAATTGGCGATTATCAGCTATAATCCATACGATAGCCCAAAGATTGGATCCTGCGGCAAAGCAACCGGCAGTTTCGAGATAAGGATAGTGGACGAGGATGACTTTCCCGTACCTGCCGGTACGGTGGGGGAAATCGTAGCGCGAGGGAAAATGCCGTGGGTCACGTCTTTGGGCTATTACAACATGCCCGGGAAGACCGTAGAGCTTACGTCCAACCACTTCTATCACACAGGAGATGCCGGATACCTGGACGAAGAAGGATACTTGTTCTTTGTGGACCGCATAAAGGACTATATCAGGCGACGCGGGGAAAACATCTCTTCGTTCGAGGTCGAACGGGCCGTGAATGCTCATCCCAAGGTCGTCGAATCTGCTGCAATAGGCGTTCATTCGGAAGAGGCAGAGGATGAAGTCAAAATTGTAGTAGTGCTGAAACCCGGCGAAGAACTCCCACCCGAAGAACTGCTGGCCTTTTGTGAGGAAAGGATGCCCTATTTCGCTGTCCCCCGATATGTAGAGTATGTGGAACAATTGCCGAAGACGCCGACCGATAAAGTAGAAAAAGTCAAGCTCCGGGATTCGGGTGTTACCGACGGCACCTGGGATCGAGAAAAAGTCGGGTACAAAGTGAAGAAATAGTCAGCTCGCAGCTGCGAGGAGGAGAATATGGTTAATGCCGTTCATGTGAGGGAAGGGCTATTTGACGATGTAGACGGTGGAAGACTAATAGGTAACAAGTGTCTCTCCTGTGGTCGGATCTATTTTCCACAAGCGAGCTTCTGCTTCGAGTGTTTCAGTAGGAATATGGAAAAAGTGCCTTTGAGCAGGCGAGGGAAACTCTACTCCTACACCACTGGGCATATGGCCTCAACACGTTTACAGCCGCCCTATACCATAGGACTGGTGGACCTGCCGGAAGGAATAAGGGTGTTTGCACCGCTGAAGTGTACGGCAGATCGACCCCTTCACATAGGAATGGAAATGAAAATTGTGCTGGAAGATCTCTGGCAGGAAGACGGCAAAGTCGTAATCGGGTACAAATTTACGCCTGCATAGGACACCGGAGTTCTGTACGAGAAGAGTCGACGGACAGCCCACAAGACTCTTGCCTGCACGAGGAGAAAGATGGTTATGAGAGAAGTCGCAGTTATAGGGATAGGCCAGAGCGAATTCGGGAAATTCCCCAACAGAAGCGCTGCGTCGCTTGGCGGCGAAGCGGTGGCTGCCGCACTCGACGATTGTGGTATCCCCCCAAAGGATATTCACGTAGCGTACGCCGCGCGAAATTACGATACGAATTGTACGGCTCAGAGCGTACTCAAAGAGGTTGGTATTCGGGCCCTGGAAATGATCAACGTGGAAAACGCGTGCGCAGGGGGTTCCACCGCCTTCCGGGGAGTCTGGAAGGAAATAGCGGACGGCCGCCACGACGTAGGTATAGCAATAGGGGTGGAGTCTATGACCACAAGTCCTATTGCCGGGAAACTTATTCCTCCTGAGAAGGACGATTTGGAGGGACAACTGGGCCTGACCATGCCCGGTATGTTCGCCATGGTAGCCAGAAGGCAAATGGAGGAACACGGAGCCACGCCGGAAGACTTTGCAATGGTGTCGGTGAAGAATCACCGTCATGGATGCCTGAATCCCAAAGCCCAATACAGGAAAGAGGTTACCGTAGAAGAGGTACTGAACTCCAGGATGATTTGCGATCCCATAACGCTCCTTATGTGTTGCCCGAATACCGACGGGGCGGCTGCAGCGATTCTTTGCTCCATGGATGTGGCGAGAAGATATACCACCCAACCCATAAAGGTGCTTGCATCCGCATTATTATCCGGGGACTACAAGTACCTGCATGATGATATCTGTGCATCGCCGGTAGGGACAGAGGCGGCAAAAATGGCCTACGAGATGGCCGGAGTCGACCCGAGAGACATTGATCTCGTGGAGATGCACGATGCGTTCGCCAACGAGGAAATCATTCGGTACGAGGACCTTATGCTCTGTGAACGAGGGGAAGGTTTGGGGCTGCTCAGATCCGGGGCGACAACGATAGGTGGAAGCATACCGGTTAACCCGAGTGGAGGCCTTCTCTCGTTGGGCCATCCCCTGAGTGCGTCCGGTGTACGCACGGTATGCGAAGTAGTATTGCATCTGCGCGGGCAGGCGGGTGAAAGGCAAACACCCAACGCCAAGATCGGACTGGCGCAGATGCTTGGAGGATTGGTAACGGGACTTGAACACGGAGTAACTGCCGGCATTCACATTTTGGGACGATAGAAGGTCGGGTTCCGAAGGACTCCAGCTCACGCAGACATTTGGCCGCTGAGGACAAAGAAAAGGCAAGGTTTCATAATGATCCAAGGAATCAACCACGTTGGCGTCGCCGTTAAGAATTTGGACGATGCGGTTGCGTTTCTCCAAAACGTTTACGGCGGGGTGCTTATATCCCGTACGGTTTACGAGAGCGAAAGGTTTGAGTCGGCATTGGTTCGCGTCGGCGGGGCACGCATTGAGTTGCTTGCCGGTACGGACTCTTCCGGCCTGATCGCCAAGTTCGTCGGTAAGAGAGGAGAAGGTATTCATCATGTCTCCCTCCAGGTGGATCAGTTTGACGATACTCTGAGGGATCTGAAAACCAAAGGGCTGAGAGTCATATCAGAAGCCGATACCAAAGAGTTCAAAGCCGCGTTTATTCACCCTTCGGGAAACCTTGGCGTTTTGACGGAGATAATAGAGCCCAAACAAGACCACATGAGAGTTCCTTACAGCGTTCAGCGGAAATAGGCCTGATCGCTGAAACTCCGAGAGCGCTCAACAGACGAGCCTTCCGACAGTCCTTCGGGGCGGTCGGAGGCAGATCCGAATAAGAACACAACCAAGCGAAATGTAAGTAAATCCTCACGCGAATGACGGCGACGAAGCGTCCGTTGCGTAACGTAATGCTTCTACCACAACGAAGGTCGACAGCGCCGATTCTGATTTTTGTGACCGGCTAAGTGTTTCATGGCGCAAATTCGATCGCACAAACTGAGCCGTCTTCCGGCGTAGGCCGGGAACCAGTCTTCTTCTCCCGGACCCCGGCCTGCGCCGGGGAGACGGCGGGCACAGCCCGCCCCATTGTATGCCGATTACTGAAAGTAGGACCGGCATCTTGCCGGTCACGTGGGAGGCAGAGCCTCCCGGTAGGCGTTTCCAGGCAGAGCCTGAGAACGAGAATGGTTGAGAATGTGCGACCGTACTTAGGAAACGGAGCACCAAGGTGGAGTGCGCGAAAACACGGCATGTTGACGGTTGATTCTCCACCGCACTCTCGCACCTTACGCGTTTGAGTGTGCGTTGCCAAGACGAACGACTTCATGTTTCGGTGAGCCGGTCAACTCACGGGCGTTTAACTGTCGGATTCCGGGAGTCTTCCAAGCGTTCCGAAGCTGCTCATATGAGACCCTGAGCAGCGCTTCAGGCATCATAATTGGGATTACGCAGCAGACTCCCAGACACCTCCCGTCGGCCTCAGGTCGTCCCAGGCAAGTCCGTGCAATTTGGGTCTAAGGTTACGGGAAGCTGGTGATAGGCCGTGTAGATTCGGCTGATCTCACTTCAAGTACTTTTGAGAAGGAGGAAGCACAGTGGAATACTTTGATCTTAACTTCAACTTGTCGTCGGATGACATTGCCTTGCGGGAGGCTGCAGCGAAGTTTGCCAGGGAGGTCATGCGGCCGGCTGCACTGCTGATCGACCGCATGCCTGCTGAGGAAGCGTACGCGCCGGGTTCCCCGTACTGGGACTTTCTGAAAAAAGCATATGAATTGGGGTACCACAAGCTGCCTTTTCCGGAAGAGGTTGGCGGGCTGGGAATGACTCCTCTACAGACTCAGCTTGTGATGGAGGAGTTGGCCTGGGGCAGTTTTGGCCTGACATTGGCGCTCAATACCAGTCTGGATGCAGTGTGGGCGATGGAAGGGGCCGAAGATCTCGTTGAGGAGTTCACCATCCCGTACTGCCGTTGCACGGACGCATCTTACATAGGGTGCTGGGCCATTACGGAGCCCGACCACGGTTCCGATACCGTGATCCCGGGGTATGCGAGCTTTAGAGATCCCGGCATAGGGGCTCAGTGTCGAGCCAGATCGGACGGAGACGACTACGTAATTACAGGTCAGAAGTCCGCGTGGGTGTCCAATGGACCCGTGGCCACTCATATCTTGCTGATGTGCCAAATAGAGCCCTCCATGGGACATGCCGGCGGAGGCATCTTTGTATTCAGTGCAGATTACCCCGGAATCACAAAGGGTAAGCCGGTATACAAAGTCGGGGCAAGAGACCTCTGCCAGGGCGAGATCTATTTCGATGAAGTTCGTATTCCCAAGAAATATCTCGTTGTTGGGCCGGACGGATATGAGGCGGCCTTGGAGGGACACCTGTGCATAACTCTCCCTATGGTGGGAACTTGGGCTACCGGTTTGGCTCGAGCAGCCTTTGATGAGTCTTTGGCCTATGCCCGTGAGCGGGTACAAGGCGGGAAACTTCTGATCGAACATGCCAATATAAAAGTGAAACTCTTTGATATGTTCAGGAAATTAGAGGCCTCAAGGCAGCTCTGCCGATCTGCTTTCGTCCATAACTGGTCATTTCCGATGAACCCTGAAAAACGACGCATAGAGTATGCGATGGCAGCCAAGACCTTTGCAACTCAAGCAGCTTTGGAAATTACCAGTGATGCGATTCAGATCCTGGGAGGCAACGGGATTACCAAGGAATATTCAGTGGAGAAGCTGTGGCGTGACGCTCGTACGACGCTCATCTGCGATGGCTCAAACGACACCCTCACAGTAGTCGGTGGAGATAGAGTTGCTCGCACTTATCCACGTAGGTAGTAGGTCTGTACTGCGAATCCTGAATTTTGGTTTGGTTGCGCCCGGCGCCAGGGAACCGGGAGCGACGTCCGGATCCCCTGCGTAGTGCGGTGGTACTTGCGAAACTCAAGTTTCTGCGTGACGTCGATGCCTGCCATCGCCGGTTGGTTGCGGTTCTAACCGCTCTGTGACGTTCCAACCCCCGGTGAATGACGTTTGCGACGGCCTTGGCCGGCCGGATTCAATTCGTTCGCACATAACGATGGAATCACGCCAAGGACGTGCTTAGCCTTGGTCGTCGCATCTTACCTGAGCCGTTCTAAATGGGCGGCCTATGTGGGTTAGCATTTCCTGACGATCTTTCCCGGCCCGCATTTGGAGTAATCGGCCGTCCTTCATGCATATGGCCGGGCAGGATAACAAAGATTGATTTGAGCCTTCTCGGCATCTCAGGTGAACGTGACGTTTTGACGAACAGAGTGCCTGTCCATACGCCGTCCCCTGCAGATATACTGAAAATATGGTAAGAGAAGAGTGCCCTGTGGTCAAATGTCATTCTCTGCGTAGTAGCCGGACCGTGGGGCCTGGGACGCCCGGGGCCTACCTCGGTCTCAAAGCTGATCGGCCTGCTCCCGAGTCGGCGGGGCCTTGGGAAGATCCCCGATGTACTTGGGGCCGGTCTTCAGCAGAACGAGCCCGTAAAAGGCCAGAGCTATTGCAAGCGCGGGAATGCTCGTGATGAAAGGTTCGAGCAGAACATAAAGGCCCACCGATAAGGCCGGCAGCAGGACAGGGTAGACAATGTCCGCGGCGGCGAAGAAGCGGAACCGCACTTGGCAATAGGTCAGAGTGAGAATCGTCATGACGAGCTTGGTGAGAATGATGACCAGGCACCCTCCAAGCAGACCGTAAGACTCCACCAGCGTCACGTTGAACAAGAGATTGCATACGGTGACCACACATGCGAAGGCCAGGAGGATTCTTTGGGCTCCCGAAACCATCATGACATAGTTGAAGAGGTTGACCTCAAACGACAAAACAATGGTCCAAACCAGATATGGCAACATCCACCCGCATAGCCTGAGGTCGGGAGGGTAAATGATGTCCGCAATCGTTTGACCCATGATTCCGAGAAAGAACATGACGGGAAATGCAATGACCAGAAGCCACCGGGCGCTGGTGCGAACCACTGGTCCTATATCCTCCCTCTTATCACGCCACAAGAAGGCCAGCAGAGGGAATATCACCCAGCCGAGGAGCTGTTCCGAAGCGAGGCCGGATACCGGGTCCACCAGATTGTACGCTGCACTGTAGAGAGCGACGCCCTTTACGCCCGTTACCCGCTCGAGGAAGAAGACATTGGTCCGGTTGTAGAACAGGCCCAAGATCTGAATAAGAGCGAAGACGGCGGCGCCGGTGAACAAGCCCCAGACCCCGGCCCAGTGAGTGATTCTCCATAGGGCTCCGGAATAGGTTCTCATATGATTGATCGCAACGAGTGCGATGCGTATCACCGCGGAAACCAGCTTGAACAGGGATATGAACACGGCCCCAAGCCCCAGGGCGGTGGCAAGGAACGCGTACACGAGAGAGGCGACCGAACTGATCATGCGTATTCGGGCCTCTTCATCTTGACGGCCGCGCACTCTCATGTCCGCAAAAAAGGTGTCTGCGATCACCTCCAGACCAAAACCGAGGCACACGAAGAACAGCGCCCACGCGACGTCAAACGATAATTGTTGGTAGAGCGCCAACCCCCATACAACGACCATGGTGGGAAGCAGTAATAACACCTTGATAATATTAACTGAATGGAGGATTCCCGGGATCTCTTCACGGTCCACGCGAGACAGGTAGCCCACCAGGGCATAATACAACCCGAATTGGACCACTCTCGTGACGATTGCTCCCCCCGCCAAAGCGAACATGATTGTTCCGTACACCGTGGCGTCATACCACGCCATGTACAGAGACCAACCAGTGGTCAGCAGACCGTCAACGGCTTGAGCTGAAAGCAGGTGTGCGAAACGAGTCAGTATATTCTTTGTGAGGCTCATATAGTCAGTCCTTACGGCTGAGACCTTCAGTGCTTCGGAAAATCAAAATTCAAAAAGGGCGTCCTTTGAGACGCCCCTCTGGTTTGCTTTCACGGTGATTACCGCTTGGGAAGCTCTTCAATTCACGTATGAGGATTCGGGCCAATAAGTTACAGTGTGAACGCGGGCTTGTATTGAGGTTTGCACGCGGAGTCGGGCTCAGTCATCCTCGTCATCGTCCTCATCCTCCCAGTCATCCTCGTCATCGAGGTCATCTTTCTCGTCGTCCCAACCGTCGTCTTCGTCGTCCTCATCCTCCCAATCATCCTCGTCGTCGTCCCAATCCTCGTCCTCCTCCCAATCGTCGTCTTCGGTGTTCCAATTGTCCTCTTCTTCGTCATCGAGGTCCTCGTCGTCGTCCCATTCCTCATCATTCGACTCGTCGTCCGGGTCGGGATCGTTTTTCGGGGCCAAGTCGAGACCTTGGAACGGGTCAACAGGTGAGGGTGCGGCACTATGCCGTCGGGGATCATCCCAACTCAGGGTGTGAGCGTCAGTAACTGCGATTCTGCGTTCGGAATCCGTATACGACGATCCGACACGTATGCTGGTAGTGGAAAACACGAAATCGGTCTCCTCGAATTGCTTTTTTCTTTTCGATGCTCTGCTCGTAACAAAGCAGTGCCCATGAGCAAAGACCACTCGCCGGCCACGCGTTAACCGACCGGCGTGCGAGCCGACCCAACTGATGACGTGTATAGCACGAAATTGCGTTGGCGTCATCGTACCGCTATAAGTGCACCAAGCGAGTGGATAATCCGAGATTCGGACAAGAATTGCCGCGGTTGCAGCCGAATTTCATGGCTGGGCCCCGGAGAGTGCGAAGAAGTGCGATATGCCGCTCCATCATGTCGGCTGAGACGAGCCTTGCTTCACGGTCATTGAGTATATGACCCTCCCGCTCTCCGATAGGGGAACCGTTTGTTCGATGAGAAAATAACGGGAAAATTCCTTCTCGAAATCGTCACGAGTGTATGCGGGGAACACATCTTCTCTGGCGGCAAGAAGCCGTTGCACCTGTGAGTCGCTTTTCGGAACGAACTCAATGATCAACCTTGTACAGAGCCTGCTGAAAAAGCCTGCGATTCTATTGAACGGCACATTGTTGGAAATCGCCAGGTGGTGAACCAGAGCCAGGGCCATAACCGTATTGGCCGGACCTCGTTCCGCAAGGGTCATCCTCTCCCGGTTTTCCCACCCCGTATTCGGGCTCGGGTTGCTCAAATCCATGATGAGCGGGAGTAATCGACTCTCGTCGGTCCTGAGACATTCCAAGTAGTTGCGTTCCACCGCAACGGGGTCCATGTCAAAGGCAACGGTCTGGTGCCCAAGTCCGCTCGCTATTCTGCTGAAGAGGCCGGTATTGGCACCAAGGTCCCAGACCGTCCCCGGACCGGTTCCTTCCAATAGTCTGCGAACTATCTCCTGTTTCTGCTCAAACGCATTGTCGGAGTAGTTCGTCTCGCCATAGTAATCGGCCCATTCAGTACCCGGCGGCTTCCATTTGAGCTTGCGAACCCCTGTCAGAAGCTGATCGACGAGGCCGAGGAGCGCCCTACGACTCATTCCGCGCCTCGATGCACCCTCACGGGTCGCGTCTCCGCCGTGCCGCTCGACACCTGCAGAGAAGTAGCTTTGACTCCGTGCGTGCAGATGAATGTGGAAGAGAAGGGACAGGCGAGACCATGTACGGAGCGGTAGAAGGGTGGCGGCCAGATCCAACGGGCACCCGTCAATGAATGACCTTGAGATCTGGTTGACCCGTACATCCTTGTAACTTATCAGGGCCAAGGGTGCGAGGAAGTGTTGGCAGAATTGACGATAAGCAACCCACGGATGACCTTCGACATACCGATCGAACGACAGCGTGTCGATGAGTACCGGTTTGCCCCTTATGAACTGTATGTTATAGGCGCCGGCATCCTTAAGGGACATGCCGTACTCGAGGCACGTGTTCTGAATCTCCAGCGTTGCGGCCGCTGCGGCCTTGAGTTGGCTGAAGCACCATTCGTACGGGTAGGAAACAAAAGGAATCTGTTCCGGGAGGATTGTCGAATAGTGGTCGGGAGAATCACGCGTACCCGATTCCGTTTCTTCATGAGGTATCAAGAGTTGCCGCTTGACAAGCTCATCGTAGAGACCCGAGTCCATCAAATGCCTGTAGTTGTCTGTGTAGGAGGCGTGTATCCAGCGATACACACGACCATCTTTGAGGAAGACAAAACCGCTGGGATCTCTGAAGGAAGCCGCCAAGCTCGTTGCCCGTGCACTTGCCTGTGGAGGGGACACGGCCGTCAATTGTCTCCTTTCTTGCCCGGCTGTCCTTTGAAAAAATCTTTGATTTTTCCCCAGAAAACTTTGACGGCAAATAGTGCGCTGATGGCTCCCGCCAACAGCAGTTGGAGCATATAGCTGCCCGCCCCGGGGTCTATATAAGCGAGGGCCGGTCGCGGCACGGCGGTCAGCAACAGTATCGTGACTGCGACAAAGGGGATCGCACGAGGTATCACCAGTATTTCTCCTTAGATCCGGTTCAGGGAATCTTTCGTGATCTTCACGTCGGTGCGAGATTTTCGCCGCCCCCCGCGTGATAAATCAACCATAATCTCATATTTGGGTAATCACCGGCGATTGTCAAGCGGATCTTCGCTTAAGCCTTCCCATGGTGGCCCACCGGAACTGCGGTATTATCAGAGGCTGTCACTCTTCCCGTGGACCACGGCGTCACCTCGGACCGATTCGGCCGTTCGGTCCGCGCCGATATGAACGTGCGGCGATGCTTCGAGAGCCCTCTCGATTCGCTGAGAGGTCATCCGCCACATCACCGGAACCACTATGAGCATGCCGATGGGCCAGATCGGACCTGCCAGACAGAGGAAGTTGAATAGGGCGTGCATCGCCATGGAGAGTATTAAGCCCTCCATAATGAGTTTCTTTTGGAACTCTTCGTCGGAAAATTTGGCAAATCCCAAGGCATAGCCCCACATGCTCGACCAGAGTGCATGTCCCGGAACGCTGAGCATTGCCCGAAATACCGTCACGAGTGCGAAGGATTGCGCACCGTTACGGTACTCATCGAAGAGGAAATAGGCATTTTCGAGTGAGGCAAACCCAAGTGCCACTGCTGCGGCATAGACCACTCCGTCCATGGGTTCGTCGAATTCGGCACTTCTGAATACCGTGTAACGGACGACCAGAAATTTGGCCAGTTCCTCCACAATCGGTGCCCCAATCACGACCGCGACACGTGTCGATAACAGGGAGAAGGGGACCTCTGCCAGGCCGGCCGGCAACACGATCGCCATACCGAGAATGAAACAGTTCCTGATCCGGTGCAACGGCTCCGGTTCGTATTTGTCTCGCTTGAAGAAGTACCACAGCCAGAACAGCCCGGGTGCAAATGCTAATGCGAGAATAATCAGCGCTTTCATGATAGGCTGCCATTTCCGGCCGGTGCATGGGAATGCCGACGGACCTCCAGGTCGGAGCGTGTGGACGCAGGGGAAACAGGTGGGAAATTACGTACGGTCATGACAGGGTTTCGTAGGGCTCCGCATCCTCAATTCGGGGAACTAATTGAAGCTCACGCCTCACACATAATGATTCAGTCAACTAAACCGTAAGATCCGACACCACGGATGTCAATGAAATTCCTCCTCGGTCGGCATCCATTCCCCAACGCACGGCGGCGGTTAGAACCGCAACCAACCGGCGATTGCAGGCACCGGCGTCACTTACTACTTCGGGTTTCGCAAGTACCATCGTACTACGCAGGGGATCCGGACGTTGCTTCTGGTTTCCAGGCGCCGGGCACGACCAAACCGAAATTCCGCAATTCCGGGGACACAATCCCAAGTTTCTCCCCGTTGTCACGGATCGAAATTGGGTTATGTCCCCGAATTGCTCGGGGGCATGCGTTCCGGGGACATGACCCGATTTGCCGGAGCGCAGCGGAGGGCCACAAATCGGGATCGTGTCCCCGGAATGCCAAGATTCTTCGCGGTACGCCAACAAAACGAGGATTCGTAGTACAGGGGCATGGTTGCGGGGACACGTACTTACGCGAGGCGGATTGATTTCGTCCCTAACACAATTCTCATTGACTACGGCAGAATCGTTGCTAACATCGTGTGACGTATCTCGGCGAGGCACTTCGCCGCGGCTAAACTTGGGGGGCAACGCCGTTCAGAGCGAGGACGTCCGCATTTGCCGGTTTACCCGGGGGAGCTTACGTACTATGGTGAAGCGGATTGAACAATGCGTTCTTGATTCCGATCATGAATCCTCCCCCCTCCCTCGACGGGCCGGCACGGGCGCGGCTCGGTGTTCAAGCCGATAGCCTCATGAACTTGCAGGCAGTTCACAACCGGAGGGTGCGACATGTTCGCGGACCGGATCATAAGACACCGAAGGCTCCTGGTACTGCTCGTGGTTCTTATCAGTGCCGCAATAGTCCCCTTTGTTTTGGGACTTCGACTGGATCGCACCCTGAAATCCGCATATGTTACCTCATCTGAAGCATATGGCGTGTACGAGGAGTTCCTCAAGGTCTTCGGGAATGACGAATTCATCCTTGTTGCAATCATAAATGATGGGGGCGTGGCCAATCCTGTCTTTCTCAAAGCCTTAGCCGCCATAAGCACGCAGTTGGAGCAATTCCCGCAGATCGAGCAGGTCATTAGCCTCTCCAATCTCAAGGTGTTTCGTGAGCGCAAGGGCATTTTCGGCAACTACCCGCTCCTGGGGCAACAGACCGGGGAAATGAAACTCCCTGACGCCGGTAGACTGGAAGAGATCAGGAGAGCGCTCCCTGTGATGGATTTCCTCCTGTCAAAGGATCTGAAGTCCGCAGGGGTCGTCGTGCGGCTCAAGGAGGACTGGCGTTTCCATCCTGAAATGGGAACGCTGCTTGGGAGAATATCGGAAACCGCGAAGACCAATGCTCCCGCCGGTTCCGACGTACGACTTGTCGGGGCTCCGGTGCTGAGGGAGGCGGTTCAGCAACTTACCGTGAGGACCGCTCTGACGTTCGGAATCCTCTGTGCGTTGGTCATAGCCCTGGTGACTCTATATATTTTCAAAAGCCTTCGAGTGGCTGCCATTGCCATGGTGGTCGTCGGGGTAGCGGTGTACTGGGTAATGGGGGTGATGTCGATCCTCGGGATACCGCTCAATGCGACGACAAGTCTCTCCTTCGGACTGGTGCTCGTGGTAAGCGTGGCAACGGTGATTCATGTCGTGAGCCACTACTATGAAACGGCCGAATCGGTCGAGGACAGGGTGGAGGCCGTAAGGGGAGCCCTCGCGACGGTTGGGAGGCCTTGCCTGATGTGTTCGCTCACCACCTCCGTGGCCTTTGCCACTATCATGGTGAGCACGATTCCCATGGTGCGGCAGCTTGGTCTGGTAGTCTCCTTGGGGGTGCTGATTTCTTTTGTTCTGGCGATGATTCTCACTCCCGCGTTCCTCATAATCATGAAACCCGTTCGGGAGCGTACGCACGAGAGAATGGCCCAGGATTTGGTCACACGAGCCTTCAAAGGGATTTCAGCCGTTGTATTTCGCCGTTACCGGTTTTGTGCGGCCACCGGCATTGTTTTCTGCCTCGTGATGATCGCGGGAGCTCCGTTCATCAGGATAGATACCCAGATTCTCCGGCTCTTCGTCGATTCCAGCCAAGAACTCAACGACATTCGCCGTGTCGAAAGCAGCCTCACGCCGGTCAGAACACTGGAACTGACGGTTCAACTGGAGGATCGGGCATTCAAGCGGCACGAAACGTGGAAAAGAGTGGCGGAACTTCAGAAACGTCTTGTCGAGATGCCCGAAATCTACAGTGTGGATTCCCTTTTGCCTTTGATTAAGTATCTTCATTCTCAACTTGCCGGTCCGAGGACGAGGCGGGATGCCGTCTATGAGAAGAAGGGGCTCGCTGCACAACTGATTTCCGTAATCACGTTCAGCAGGGACGGCAAACAGTTACTTCATAGGTATTTGGACAGCAAATACGGAAGGATTCACATCTCGGTTCGCACGTGGAGCACCGATCCCACTCCGGTGAGCCGGATCATCGAGAGGGTTGAGGCAACCGCCCGTGACGTAATGGGGAATTCGGCACAAGTAGCCGTTACGGGGGAGCAGGCGGTTTTCGCAGCCCAGGCTTCGGAAGTGGTGCGCTCTCAGGTATTCTCCCTAATTCTCGCACTCTGCGGTATCACCTTGTTGATCATGATCCAACTTCGTTCATGGACCCTCGGGGTGCTGAGCATCTTTCCGAATCTTCCGCCGGTAGCCGTGATCATCGGACTCATGGGATGGATGGGGATTCCTCTGGACAACGTCACGGTCTTCGCCGTGGCCGTCGCCATAGGGCTGGCGGTTGACGATACCATGCACTATCTTGCTCAACTCAAGAGAGACCTTGCCGGGTCCGTTTCCACCAAGCAGACCATCAAAGAGATCCTCGAAAACTCATACGGGCACATCGGAAAGACCCTCATTGCCACCTCTGCTACACTCTTCTTCGGATTCCTGATGCTCTCGGCCACGCCTACGCTGCCCGCCATCTATTTCGGTTTTCTCGGAGCCGCGGCGATTGTCGTAGCGCTATGGGGAGATCTGGTCTTCTTGCCGTCGCTCATTCTCACGTTTCCCTCGATTAGGAGACTGCTCGAGCGGGAGATCGCGGCAAACGCGGAGGAAGTAGGCGACGAGCCTTCGGCGGCAAATTGAGAGCCGAAGAGGGTTTTGTGTTCCCGCCGGCAGAACGGCAAGACTCCGGTCCGGTCTCATCTTTGCGCTCATGACCAAGGAGATGGGGTTCAAGGGGTTGATGCTCCCGGAGACGAATGCAGCTGAAGCCGCAGTGGTGGACGGCATAGAAGTACTCGGAGTTTCGACCCTTCCCACCACAACGGGTTTTCTCATGAGACGCGTCGGTATCGACTCCACCTTGTCTCCGGAAACTGGTCATGCTGCCGATGAAAAGGAGTATCTGGTTGATTTCAAGGAGATAAAGGGGCAGGAATACGCCAAAAGGGCCGTTGAGGTTGCAACGGCCGGCGGTCACAACGTACCGGCGTTATGTCCTATCATAATGCCACATGCTATGATGTATAAGCACCTGACTCAACTGGATATAGTGGTTTGATCGATGTAACGAAACAACTTCGGAGGATGAGTCAATGGTTTCAACTGCCGAATGCATAGCCCAGACAAAGACCGGAGGCTGGAATGGCTGAAAAAGAACACAAGCCTTCTGTAGGGCGTGCGGATATTACGACTTGCCCGACCAAATGAAGCCGGAGGGATGGAACTTGATATTATGAAATTCACCAAGAAGACAAGGAGATTCCGGCGAGGTGAATCTCGCTTATGGAAAGCGGCTCTTCTCTATGGGGTTCTGTTTACAGGGTTTCATGAACTTTTGAGAAATTGCGGCATTGGCGAGGCAGTGCGTTGGATCGCGGAGTTCGTATTCGCTTCCTTCTTATTCTGCTGCTTATTCAGATACGTGTTTGGCGGACATGATGAGCATGCGGATAAGTAACTCTTCAAAGTATTTGGCTCGGTGGACGTTCCAGGAAAGCGAGATGGTGGGTGTATCTCGCCGGCGTTATGTCTTTGCTTGATGAAATCAGTCATGTAGACTGGACAGCATGTCAGATTCGTAAGAGGTCATTCCGATGGATACCACAATGCCCAGGCCATTTGTCTTCGTGCTTATGCCATTTGATACGGAATTTGACGATATATATAAGGTAGGCATTAAGCCTGCCTGTGATAAGTCAGGGGCATATGCTGAAAGGGTCGACGAGCAGATATTTACTGAAAGTATTCTTGATCGAATCTACAATCAAATATCGAAAGCTGATGTCATAGTCTCTGATATGACTGGAAGGAACCCTAATGTGTTCTATGAGACTGGCTATGCACACGCTCTAGGGAAAACGGTGATCCTGCTTACCAAGACAGCGGACGACATTCCTTTTGATCTGAGGCATTACAAGCACATAATTCATGGAGGACGAATTAGTGACCTGATACCGCAATTGGAAGCCGCCATCAGTTGGGCTATTAAGCAGTCTAAGCATGAAACCCTACACGAGAGTTTGGAATTCTATGTGAACGGGCAACGCATCTTGCCCAACTCAGAGATTAAAGTGCCTGTTAACATGGCTATGCATGACTATGGTGAGTTGATTGTCAAAATAGACGTCTACAATCCATTAAGGAATCAGATAAAGGAAGCAACAGTTCGAATGGGACTCCTAGTAAATGATCTAGTAGAGGCTAGAATGCAGGTTGGTGATGTTGATGTTATCAAACAACCCGACAAAAGGACTCTAATAGTTGAAAGGGAAGGAGTAATCATGACTCCAGGTTCATGGAAATCATTTACATTCCTCTTTGATGACATGAAAACACGTACTGTCACCATAGGAAGTTCATATGCTATCGGAATTCGAGTGTTTGGTCAGCAAGGCGTGGCTGATCTCCCATTTGTTCTTTCCGTAACTAAGGAATAAGCACCCGCAATGTTGTTGGGGCATATGGCCTTGTGGAACTGTGTCCTTAGAGAAAGCACGCTCTGAGGCTGCTGAGCCGATCGTGTCAACCCGTGTGCACTAAAACCGGCTTGACGAATCCAGGAAGACCTTGCCATTATTTCGGAGAATGTCGGAAAATGGGAAAGTCCCTCTCATGTTTTCTCGTTACCTGTGGAAGACGGTGGGACTGGGCTCCGTGAAAATAGACCTCTGACGGAGGAAAGAGTTTGCTTGCGCGCGTACATTCCGGCTCTCTCATCGGTATCGACGGGCATGCCGTCGAGGTCGACATAGACGTTTTCCCCGGTCTTCCTTCGGTCGTGGTGGTGGGACTCCCGGACAGTGCGGTCAAAGAGAGCGCGGCTCGTGTCAAGTCGGCCGGCATCAACAGCGGATATCCCTTTCCCTCTCGCCGTATGACCGTGAATCTCGCTCCCGCGGGCCTCAAGAAGGAAGGCTCCGGGTTTGACCTTCCCATTGCCGTCGGCATGCTCTCCGCTCTGGAGTTCCTTCCTGCGGATCGACTCAAAGATTACGTCATCATGGGCGAGTTGTCGTTGGACGGCAGCGTCAAAGCGATTCGGGGCGCCCTTTCGCTTGCGCTCATGGCCAAGGAGATGGGGTTCAAGGGACTGATACTCCCGGAGACGAATGCAGCCGAAGCCGCAGTGGTGGCCGGCTCAGAGGTGATCGGCGTTTCGAACCTTCTCGCCACAACGGGATTTCTCATGGGACGCGTCGCGATTGACCCCACCTTGTCTCCGGAAACTGGTCATGCGGCCGGTGAAAAGGAGTATCCGGTTGATTTCAAAGAGATAAAGGGGCAGGAATACGCAAAAAGGGCTGTCGAGGTTGCAGCTGCGGGCGGTCACAACGTGCCGGCGTTATGTCATTGAATAAGGCAACGCTCAGCCGCTTGAACAATCCCGCCGGGCGCCAAAATCCGCCGTTTTTGGATTCTCATCCTGGAAGTAAATCACCTTCAGTCATCAAGGACAAACCCTGAACACGCTCTTGCGCCAATAGATTACGGAGTGATTGAAACTCGTTAACCTTCTTGGATTGTACGGGAAAGGTCATTGAATTCTCCAGCACGCTCGACGACAATGGACTGAGGAAACGTTACGGCCCGGAAGTGTACCATCGGGCTGTCGGGCCGGGCAGGAGGTAAAGGTTTGCTTGGCGAGCATTGATTGTCCCGAGAAGAATCAGCCTTACTCGAAGCGGGCGAAGCAGTTTAAGAGCCGCTTCGTCTTTGGGAAAACAGTCGAAATCGAACCAATCGCCCAAGACATGTACGGAAAAGTCCTCGGCTGGTTCTCTCGGGATCAATACCGTCGGGGCTAACGACTACCGAAGGCCCCTGCCGGTGTAAGGGTTGACATTCGATGGCGTCCCGTAGTTGTACCCGGGAGCGTACATTGGTGGCGACCCGTGGTTGTACCAACGGGCGTACAAGGGAGTCTGGGTAGGATACGCTTGATAATGGCCAGTCATGAAGGGACCAGGACTGAAAACGGTGTTCGATATACCGGCTACCGGCCACTGGCTGACCGTATAGCCCCAGCAGGTGCAAGCTCCAAAGACCAGCACTGCAAGGATTGTAAAGATTAGGGCGGATTTCTTAACCATACCCTCATTCTCCTTTCTACAGTACGATAGCTCGGACCATTCTTCTCATGAACTGGTCCACCTGGCAACCAAAATCCGGGTCCCGCATCTTTACAAAAAAGGAGGGGTCAGGTCTTGTTTCTTGCATCATTCCTGTTTTCTTGAATCACTTGTTCTTCCTTGGAGGTCAAGCGAACTTGACCCGAGGTCTTTGCCGCTCGATTTCAGCCCCCAACCAATCGATACAAACGTCGAGTTCGCCGGGCCACAAGATCCCCTTGAATTTGTGGTCTATGTCCACCCGGGCAAAGAAATCCTCATTCCACAGAGCGGTCAGGACCGCAACCTAATGGCGATTGCAGGCATCGGCGTCACGTACTTCCTTGGGCTTCGCAAGTACCATCGTACTACGCCGGGGATCCGGACGTTGCTCCCGGTTCCCAGACGACGTGCGCAAGCAAATCCAAGCTCAGGAACCAATCTCCGAAGAAATCTTCGCGGTACGACAAGAAAACGAGGATTAGTAGTACAGAGCGGTCAGGACCGCAACCTAATGGCGATTACAGGCATCGGCGTCACGTACGTCCTTGGGCTTCGCAAGTACCATCGTACTACGCCGGGGATCCGGACGTTGCTCCCGGTTCCCAGACGACGGGCGCAAGCCAACCCATACCCTTGACGGCATATATCTTGTGAGGTATAATCTCGGCGTGAACTGCGCATTCAGCACGCCGGTCGACCTTATCGTGTCCTCTATGCTTTCGACCCTCGCCGGTGCGCAATTTTGCCGATCGGTGGGGGGAAGACAGGAAAGGATCGCTGGTACGAAGAATACGTGCCTATTGCAGATCGGCTCTATAATGAACACTTGGAAACCTTGCGGAAGGAGAGGCTGACGGATGGCTCGTAAGTTTGCTGAACTGGAAGCCAAAATGTCTACTGAATCAATCGCCCGTTCCGATGAGCGTTATCGGGAAATGATTGCGGAGATGGCGTTACACGAATTGCGGCGTGCCCGGGGGATTTCTCAGGAGAAGCTCGCAGAGGCACTGCACATCAAACAACCCAACGTTGCCAAGCTGGAGAAACGCACCGATGTTTACATCTCGACACTGCGCTCGACCATCGAGGCAATGGGCGGGACTCTCGACATCGTAGCTCGTTTCCCCGAGGGCGCGGTAAAGATTACGAACTTCTCATCTATTGACGACACTGAAACAGCTACAGGCTGACAATCCTCCTGTTTAAGACAGCCTCAGTACTCGTTTTCACGATTTCAGCGAGAGATTTTCATCACGACGGCATTCCAACTCCCCGAAACGCAAGCTCTAGGGCACAAGAGCCACGGTGAATTTGTTCTAGGTCACGGAGCGGCTGCAGACGAGTTTTCGGTCATTCTGAGGTAGTCAAAGACCAAGCGAGTGTTCCGACAAAGCTGCCGCATTCTTTGGGCTACGCTGCGTGCGCGTTTGAGCTTGATGATGCTAACGGCAAGACGGCGCAGTCGTGTGATGTTTTCCGGTCCATGGCCGGTTCTTATTCGGCTGCGGTCTTCGTCGTAGTTCCAGTCAATGATGTAATGGCAACTGTTTTCGATAGCCCAGTGGCCGCGGTTGGTGGCAAGTACGCGTTGAGGATCAGCCTGTTCAGGAGGTCGGCTGGTAACGCCATAGGCGATTTCACTGGAATACTTACCGGTTTTCTTATTTGTGGACTCGCGTTGTATGAGAAAGGCTTGTCCAACGTGAGGGAAGTTCAGATAGTCGTTGAGTTCGGTAGTGATCCAAATTTTGCGGGTTTCGATCCGGCCGTGATCAGGTGGCTCGCAATGGATAAAATCGGGGTCCTGCCGATCCTGGAAATAGAATGCGATATCTTCAAAAAGGCCGGGCTGGTTGTTTTTTACGGTGAAGTGGTAATGAGCTTTCCGCTCCCGGACCAGATACTCGGCGATCTTACGCTGGGTCAAAAGGGCATCGGCGGTAATATCCTTGCCCTCAATATCAATGGCGTCAAGGAGCGGGATGGCGGTTTTGATTTCGTTGGTGCGTTTGACTTTGTCATCCTCTACGGGCAAATCGCCTACTTTTTTTGGGTGTAGCAGGTTTTGCTCTGATGACCGATGGCGCTCATGATATGCGTTTGGTAGCCTTGATCGTCGACGGCGTTGCACATGGTTTTTCCATCAATGGCCAGACTTTCATCCTGGCGGCCATAGGCTTGGCTCCAACGCTGTAGCGCATGGTCAAGATGCACTGGGTCCACGCGGATCAGTACATCACGGATGATCGACAGGCTCGGTACGACGTAGCGTCTGTTTTCGTATCGGCAACGGAAACGTTTTCGGGCTTTTTGTCCAAGGTCGTCGGCCCAATCCGAGATGGCCTGATAGCCGCGCATCCCACACAGGGTAGCGCCGGCGGCAATTGCCAACACAGTGGACAATCGATGGCGTCGTCCTTGTGCACGCCGCGGATCGGGAATATCGGCAAAAAAAGTCGGGCAAAGATTGCATATGTAGTGCACTGAGCATGATTCTTGGACCTCTTGTACGATAAGCCGGGTCGAGGATAGGACCGGATAACAATGCTTGGGCATCGGAGGTTAACGGTTTGACAAAAACCATTTTTGGTGAGTCTGCCGTGGCGCTGTAGCCTTGACGGGTCCGCCGGAAGCCTTTGGTGTCGCCCACATATATCCAGTTCGCCGCTTTGTAGATGGTTCCCTGGAACCGTTGCGGGTCCACGAAGGTCTCAAGCAGCACAATTGGATGACCGAAAATCGACCGCCAATCGGCCGTTAATCTCTTATGACACGCTGCGAGAATGCGGGAGGCTAAATTGGGAAAATGGCAGTTGGGCAGGATCAGAAAACGGCTGTTGTTTGTCACCAATTTGAGACGATCAAACTGGTGGCGAAAGCTCCACCCGATCCATTGATCCCGTGCAGAGCACTTCAAGGCTGCTGCCGAGAAGCTCATAAGCGCAACCCATTGGTCATCAAAGGAGGCGATGTACCATAGGGTTTCGCTGATCTTGGGAAGTGCGCCGAGGTAATGATGCTCTTGCATCAGTTGCTGAAAACGTTGCTCTTCAAGCGGGCCGACGCGCCGGACGAGGACTTTGGATAGGTTCAATACTGTTACCCTCGGAATGAAGTGTCCGAAGGCTCCGTATATACCCCACCCGGAGGCGGATGTCCAGAAAATTCACTAAGCACGTAGCGTCTTTGCCTAAACAGGCAAGAACAGAATCACCCTGGCACAAGAGCACCGGGGTACGAAGATTGTACCCAATTGCTCTCTTCAAGGTGGGGCCGGCGTCCGTTTCAGGCAAATCCTTGACCATGGCGCGTTGCCAGTACTATACCCGCTGTGGTAGAGTTCATGTGCATCCATTCGTGCCGTTCCAATTTGCTCCGGGGAGGTAGTGTAGTGCTTGCGCGCGTACATTCCGGCTCTCTTATCGGTATCGACGGGCATGCCGTCGAGGTCGAAATCGACGTCTTTCCCGGTCTTCCTTCAGTGGTGGTAGTGGGACTCCCGGACAGTGCGGTCAAAGAGAGCGCGGCCCGTGTCAAGTCTGCGATCATCAACAGCGGATATCCCTTTCCCTCTCGCCGCATGACCGTGAATCTCGCTCCGGCAGGCCTCAAGAAGGAGGGCTCCGGGTTTGACCTTCCCATTGCCGTAGGCATGCTTGCCGCTCTGGAGTTTCTTCCCGGGGATCGACTCAAGGACTACGTCATCATGGGCGAGTTGTCGTTGGACGGCAGCGTCAAAGCGATTCGAGGTGCCCTCTCGCTTGCGCTCATGGCCAAGGAGATGGGGTTCAAGGGATTGATACTCCCTGAGACGAATGCAGCCGAAGCCGCAGTGGTGGCCGGCTTAGAGGTGATCGGCGTCTCGAATCTTCTCACCACAACGGGTTTTCTCATGGGACGCGTCGCTGTCGAGCCCGCCCGGCCCCCGGAAACCGGTCATGCGGCCGGCGAAAAGGAGTATCTGGTTGATTTCAAGGAGATCAAGGGGCAGGAATACGCGAAGAGGGCTGTTGAAGTAGCCGCGGCCGGTGGTCACAACGTGCTTATGATCGGTCCTCCCGGGTCGGGAAAGACTATGATTTCACAGAGGATTCCTACCATTCTCCCCGAAACGGTCTTTCAGGAGGCCGTGGAAACCACCAAGATCTATTCCGCGGCGGGACTTCTCGGCCGGAACGGTTCCCTTGTTAGGACACGGCCGTTTCGGTCGCCGCACCATACCGTTTCAGATGCGGGGCTTATCGGAGGAGGCGCGATACCCAGGCCGGGCGAGGTATCGCTTGCCCACAACGGAGTGCTCTTTCTCGACGAACTCCCGGAGTTTCGCAAGAACGTGCTGGAGGTCCTACGACAACCCCTTGAAGATGGTCACGTGACCATATCACGGGCTCAGATGGCGCTGACGTTTCCGGCGCGCTTCATGCTCGTGGCCGCGATGAATCCCTGCCCGTGCGGATACCGCGGCGATCCCAAACACCGGTGCAACTGTGCGCCGCTCGCGATCCAGCGATACTGGGGAAGGATTTCCGGTCCCCTGATGGACAGAATAGACATTCACGTTGAAGTCCCGTCCGTGGCCTGGCGGGACCTCACCGCATCGCCCGACGGGGAACCCTCCCATGACATTCGGGAGCGCATCAACAGCGCACGACGAATCCAGCTGGACCGTCTGAGTAAAGCCCGCATCTACTGCAATGCGCAAATGGGCTCAGCGCTGATCAAGAAGCACTGCACGCTCGGTTCGGATTCCATGCGGGTCCTCGAACGAGCCGTGGACAAGCTGGGACTCTCTGCGCGAGCGTATCACCGGGTGCTCAAGATCGCCCGGACCATTGCCGACCTGGACAAGAGCACCGGTATCATGCCTCCTCATGTGGCCGAGGCCATCCAATACAGGACGCTCGATCGGAGGCCCGGTTGAGGGGGCATGGAGCCGGCGTGGTACGATCCGGAGGGAGACAACGGGTTTTCCACACGGCTTTCGATTACCGGCCCACTGCCCATGGTCGGTGGTACAGACCTCATATTCACCGTTTCTCAGCGGATTGACGCCGCGGCCACGGACTGCGGTCCCCAACCTTTGGCTACGATGAACTCCACGAACATCCTGGTTTCCGGATCCGCAACTGACTTCGTATAGAGAAAGAATGGGCGCCTGATGGGATAGCTCTTATTCGCAATATTTTCTCTTGTAGGGAGTACCCCCGGGGATTCCGGTCCGCTCTTGATCTTAAACACCTTCAGGGCAACCATCTCGGAAATGGCGGATTCGAACACGTCTCTGACTCTCGTGAATGCGATTGCATCCGGTGTGGCTGCAACTTTCAGGGCAACACTTCGAAAAGACGATAAAATCTCTGCTCTGTTCGTGATGGGAGATTCGAGTAGATCGGTTTGCACGAACTTCAAGGTTCCGGGATGCCGATCCCTTACAGTGAGGATCCTTATCGGTCGCGGCTTCCCACCAACCTGATCCCACGATCCGTAGTCGCCCGTAAAGATCTTTCTGATTTGCTCGACCGTCAGTTCGTCAACCGTGTTGGATGGGTGGGTAATGAAGACGATTCCTCCACTCCCTACCAGGTGTTCCACGGGGGAAACGCCGGATGCTCTCAGACTACGCTTTTCGTCATCGGTCATTTTGTATGAAAACATGGCCACTTGGCAGCCGTTTCCTTTCAGGATGCCCGGGTTCAACCGCGATCCGCCGCTGACAACGATATTCACGTGGGGGTTGTTTTTCATGAAGACCTTAGCGAGAGCGTCAATCCTCCCGGCCATACTGTCGGAGCCGCGAACTCGAATGATGGTCTTCTCCCGGGGTTGTTGAGACTCGGCCGAGCCTACGATTCCAAGCGCAAACAAAGCGACGAAAGTGGATGATACCAGTAAGTTTTTCATTTCATTTGCCTCCGGATACTCGTGAGCACCTTGGCCGGATTGGGCCGGCACTCTTTGAGCTTGAACGTAGCTTTCGGGTACCGACCCACGGCACAAGACGTATGGAATGTGTTCTCTTAACAGTTGGTCATCGGGTTGACAGCGCGGCCAAGGACTGCGGTCCCCAACCCTTTGACGCTATGAACTCCACGAACCTCCTGGTTTCTTGACTCGCATCGGACTTCGTATAGAGAAAGAAAGGACGTCTGATGGGATACGTTCTGTTGGCAATGTTGTTTCTTGTGGGAAGCATTCCGGGAGATTCAGGCCCATTCTTGATTTTCACCACCTTGCAGGCAACCGTATCGGCAACGGGAGATTCGAACACGTCCCTGACTCTCGTGAAAGCGATCGCACCCGGCGTGGCCGCGACCTTTCTCACGACACTCGGAAAATACGAGAGAATCTCGGCCCGGTTGGTGACGGGGGCTTTGAGAAAATCGCCTTGCATGAATCCCAAGGTTCCGGAATGTTTCGTACTGATAGTGAAGACCTTTATCGGCCCATTCCCGCCGCCAAGCTGATCCCACGTGCTGTAATTGCCCTTAAGGACGGCTCGGACCTGGTCAACGGTCAGTTCGTCGACCGTGTTGGTGGGATGGGTGATGATGACGATTCCGCCAGTGCCTATGAGGCGTTCGACAACGGACACACCGGAGGCTTTCAGACCTTGCTGTTGATCGCCGGTCATTTTGCATGAAAGCATGGCCACTTGGCAGCCGTTACCTTTCAGGATGTCGGGGTTCAATTGCGATCCGCCGCTGACTACGATATTCACGTGTGGATTGTCTTTCATGAAGATTTTCCCGAGAGCGTCAATCCTCCCGGCCATGCTGTCGGAGCCGCGAACTCGAACGATGGTTTTCTCTCGGGTCTGTTGAGACTCGGCCGTGACTGCGATTCCAAGCGCAAACAATGCGATGAAAGCGCACGATATAAGTGAGTTCTTCATCTCCTATACCTCGAATCGAATTTAATGAGCATATTGGCCGCCGGATACCGGGACCAGCCGATGAGAAGCAATTTGCGTGCCGGACGTATCCGTCACTTTCGTGGAGCACTTAGCGGATAATGCCCCGGTCATTTAAGGATTGCCGATTTACCGTTATCTGAAGATTTCACGGGGGAGTCAGGATGCTTGAGGCGGTGAAAAAGGAAGAAACTTCCATTCTGCGGCAGATGTTGCCGATCTTGGGAACCATGTCAGGAATCTTGACAGACTGACAATGAATTCCGCTCGAGATTGCCCGAAAATCCCCCTGTCTCCCATAGGCGCTAACATAATCGGCTTGGTCACTGCCCGTCATATTCCGGGGCGGGCTCTGCCCGCCGTCTCCCCGGCCGCAGGCCGGGGGACATGAAAAGAAGCCTGGTTCCCGGCCTACGCCGGGAAGACGGCTCAGGTTGTGCGACCGTATTTACGCCAATGAGCACTAAGCATTTTCCGGAAATGACATGAGGGATGGTTCGGAACAGAGGCGAGGTCGTCAAACTCGGCAGGTGATGTTCCCGTTTGACAGGACCTTCGGCGTGCGACGGTGGTGCAATTGCCTTGGGAATCACCGAGTGTTGGTGTAGGATCGTCCGATTAATTGCGTATCCGTGCAGTAAGCACGTCTGCATGAAAAAAGCTTCCGGAAGGACCGTTGAACTGATTTCGTTACCTGCTATTGTTAAGATATTGGTCGTATTGGTCGCGGTAATGGCCTTCAACCGATTGCTGCCCATGTTCGGGTCGCTGTTGATCGGCAGCATCATGATCGGTTTATGGATGGGCCTGGACCTGCCTCGTATCGTCACGGTGATGTGGGGGGAATTCACGTCGCCCACGTCACTCTGGCTTTCCTGCATCATCGTACTCATCCTGTTCCTTAGCCGGCTGCTCACGAAGAGCAAGCAGATGGACAGGATATCCGAATCATTCGAAGCGATCTCTCCAAGCAGTCGCTTCACCACGGCGGCCATGCCGGCCCTGATCGGGCTGTTGCCCATGCCCGGCGGAGCTCTGTTCTCAGCGCCAATGGTTGAAACGGCCTTGAAAAACAGCTCGGTCAAGCCCGATCTCAAGGTCGCGGTCAACTACTGGTTTCGCCATATTTGGGAATACTGGTGGCCGCTGTATCCCGGCGTCATCCTCGCGATATCAGTCTTTGCCGTTGAACCCTGGAAAATGATCGCATGCCAGTTTCCACTGACCCTGGGAGCGGTTGCCGCGGGGTCGTTCTTTATCTTGAGGGCCGTTCCCAATTCCGAAGGCCATCACCGCAAAGTGGATCGTTCCAGTGTGCTGAGATTCGTTCTGGATACGATGCCCATATGGATTGTGGTCGTCGGGCTGTTTGTCATTCGAGTCGTGTTGGGGGCCGTGGGGTTCTTGGCAAATTACGAAATTCCCGGAGAGGAATACCTGAGTTTCTTGCTCGC
>CAXXIU010000004.1:0-211686 GCA_963675835.2 Desulfomonilaceae bacterium | reverse complement strand
GAGTTGGCGCGGAGATATCTACGTGATGATATAGAGGTTATGAGATCCGGAAAAGCAAAGCGCATCGAAGAAACGTTGGTCCGTTCCAAGGGTGAGCCTATCTGGATGGAAACGATCAAGTCCCCTATTTGCAATGACCTTGGGATCGTCATTGGGACAACAGGAATAGCTAGAGACATTACGGCGAGGAAACGAGCGCAGGAGGAGAAAGAGAAGTTGGCGGCCGATCTGCAAGGGGCCCTGGCTCAAGTCAAACGATTGGGCGGCCTACCCCCCATTTGCGCGTCGTGTAAGAAAAACAGGGAAGACAAGGGCCATTGGCAACAAACCGAAGAGTGTATTTGAGATCACTCAGAAGCTGAATTCCCCCTGCAAAATGAGCGTAACCTGCGGGTAATAGGGCTTGTACACGGCCCACCGGACCTACTACGTCGTCGGAACCGACTTCCACAACGTTCCGAGTCATGATTACCCAAGCTGGATGTATCCGAACCCCGGCCCCATCCATCCTGAGCAATTTTACATGACCAAATAGTGGACCTCGTTTCAGGATGGCCCCGGGGATATGACGGGGAGTGTTCATTTCGTCGAGACTCAAGCACAACATGTAGCGGAGACGGCAATGAAAAAGACCTTGGTAGTAATCCTCTTGGTGTCCGGCCTGGTGTTTATGGGCCGGGGCAAAGGCTCCTCGGCCGGAGAGAGCAAGAATGCAGTCTGTCCGTTCCCATCGAGTCTACACCATACTACGAGAGGAATGGCATATTGGTACGACAAAGATCGTGGAGGGCTGGAGACTCTTACGAATATCCCCTATTCAAAACTCGGATGCAAGAACTGTCACGTATCCTCGTGCTGTCGCTGTCACGTTGCGGGAAAGTCGCCCAAGGCCTTCTATTCGGCAGCGGCCTCTCGGCGTCAGGCCATGTGCCTGGAATGTCATAGCAGGGAAGCGATCACCAGAAAAATTGACAAATCACGCAATCAATTGGACGTCCATTTCAGTCAGGGGATGGAATGCGTCGATTGCCACACCACGCGAGAGATGCACGGCGACGGCATCCCATACGTTTCCATGAAGCAGGCAGGCGCCATGGACGCCAAGTGCGAGAACTGCCACGACCAGATCCCCGAGAGTAAGTCACATACCATTCACAAGGGAAAACTTGAGTGCAAGTCTTGCCATGTTCGTCATGTGGTCTCCTGCGCCAACTGTCATTTTGACTCACTCCTCAAAGAAAAGAAGAAGCGCTTCATCCCGGTCTCCGACTGGGTCTTTCTCATGAATTACCGGGGTAAGGTAACTTCGGCAAACATGCAGACCTTTGTAGTTGAAGGCAATAAGACATTCCTTATGCTTGCTCCCCAGTTCACCCACTCCGTTATGAAGCCCGGACGGAAATGCGAAAGCTGCCACGGGACCAAGATCGCAAGGGAAATTAAGAAAGGGAAGCTGACTTTGACATGGATTGAGAACGGCAAATTTACGAATCTGAAAGGGGTTATTCCCGTGGTTGAAGGCGTTCGCTACAAGAATGCCTACCAAGATTATCGGAACGGAGAATGGGTTCCGACTGAGAATCCGTCTCAACCCGAGCCTCACTATGTGGGCTTCGGAACGCCCCTTTCCCGAAGTCAGTTTGAGAAGTTGATTCTCTCCAAAGAGGCTTTGGAGAAACTCTCGGAAGAAGAACCTGCGAAGTGAGCTGATTTTAGCCCTACTAGGCCAACAACCGTAGTGGAAACGTTAGATTGGTCCTGTCGGTATAATCAGGGGATCCGATGAGATTATCGCTGCAAGGCAGGTTACTGCTTTTCCTTCTTCTTCCGGTAGCTTTGATCAGCCTGGCTACTGTCGTGTACGGATTTGTTTACGCCAGGGAGAGCCTTATTCAACAATGGATCGGAAAGGCGAACGCCAACCTCGAAAACGCAGCCCGGGAAATAGGGTGCCGACTGAAAGAGAAGCTGAGACTGGTTGATGCCATAGCAAAAGCTGAGACCATTCCGCACGGCACTATCATGCAGGCATTCCTGGCGCAGCGTCTGTCGAACATGAAGGGCGTCAAATTCGTCAACATTGAACGGGTCAAGAGTGAATGGAGCGACAGGAAATCGGCTAATGCAAAGGCCGGCCTTCCCCGCTTTCAGGGAGAACGATCGGAAGGAGAAGCGACCGTTCCCGGGGGCGAGGCTCGGTCGGAGCTTCGGGTCAATACCGATCATGATTTTCTTGATATCGTTAGTATCTATCATGTCAAGGACCCACCTGTCTCAAAACGTATCACTGTAGTTGTCGATTTCAGTTCCCTCATTGAAGAGATCAAGAAACTGGAACTCTGGAAAGGGTGTAAGGCCTTGCTTGTGAACTCTCAGGGGCTATGCCTGGCGCACACGGATCCCAAATGGGTAAATCAGACTCTTGGGAAGTCCGGCCATCCACTTGAAAAGAAGATTCTGGAGGAGATGAAAAAGCGGGATTCAGGAACCTTCTTCGGAGAGGGACGTCCTCCTGACCTTGTAATGGGGTTCCACAGAATTCCATCCACGAACTGGTATCTCGTCCTCTATTCGAAAGGATGTGAGATATGCCGACCGATGTTGCGGTTCCGTTTTCTGTTTACCCTCGGCAATATCGCATCGCTCGCGGTCATACTTGGTGTCATTCTGCTTGTCACGCGTTCGGTAGCCGGATCCATTAGGCAGATCGCGAACTCCGCAGAGAGAGTAGAACAAGGAGATTACAATGCGAGACTGCCGGACGACAGATCCGACGAAATCGGGCAATTGCAACGAAGTTTCAACAAGATGACTGATGGACTTCGTCAAAGGGACTTGATTCAACAGACCTTTGGTCGCTACGTGGACAAAAGCATCGCTACGGAATTGATCAGATCTCCTGAAGCCCTTGCCTTGGGCGGTCGGGAAAAGACAGTGACCATTCTCATGGCTGACTTGAGGGGTTTTACACCTATAGCAGATAAGCTCCGGCCCAGTGAGGTGATCACGCTACTAAATCGCTATCTTTCCGCCATGATAGTGATTATCGAGGATCAAAGGGGAATCATTGTTGATTTCTACGGTGACGGCATCCTCGCATTCTTTGACGGCACAGAACAGAGCATCTCCAGGAGGGCTGCAGACGCAGTAAAATGCGCTATCGAGATGCAGCGAGCGCTCAGGCGCCTATCAGATGAAAACCGGTCCATAGGGCTGCCTGAACTAAACATGGGAATAGGCGTGCATACGGGCAAAGTCGTAGTGGGTAACGTCGGGTCCGAGAGGAGGGCAAAATACGGAATTGTCGGGTCTCCGGTCAATTTTACTCAACGCCTGGAGTCCATTGCCAAGGGAGGAAAGATCATTGTTTCGGCCCAGACCTATGACAAGCTGGCCGGCAGAATCAGCGTCAGTGGAAAATTGGAGGTCTGTTTGAAAGGTTTGGAAGGCAGTCAAGATCTATTCGAAGTCGAGTATGAGAATGAAGCCTCAAGCATATGATCCCTTTACAGTCGCCATAGCGAGTGTCACCGGCGTAGGCGAATTCGCCTCATGTTGCAGGTAGCGGGGCACTTACAAAACGGTTTTCCGGCTTTAATTGAGGTGACGTTTTCGTGATCGGCTCAGTAATCCCCATGTGCTTCAAACTTTTCCCATGTAGAGACCGTCCCAAATTTCACCGCGGGAAGTGACCGAAAGAATGTGGCAAAGACTTCGTCCACATCCTCGATGTGAGGACCAAGGTTGAATGGAATGGAGGCCATCTGAAGCCGGCTCGACATTTTTCTCTTACGCATATACTCTTTGAAGGGGTAGACGTCCCAAGAGACGAAGAAGTAATAGTGATATGCGGGGTCGGGGTCGGTTATCGTGGAAATATCGCTGCCGGCTTCCCCCAAGAGGAAGAATTTACCCATGTGCGCAGTCTTGCAGGGAGGTTGCAAGGTTTCCCATAACGGCTTGGGTGATCGCATATTGTCACGTGTCGCGGCAAGAACAGACCGTAATCACGATGGTTCCACATCGTATGCTCGAGAAAGGATTTTAGGATGATTTTCCCGAAGTGTGCCACATGAACCTGATCTTGATCCGACCACGTTCAGAATGAAAAGGAGGAACAGACCATGGAAGAACCAAAGGATTCTTGTGTGAAGGCGGCAAAAGGTCCCATACTTCCGCAAGAGACCATGGGAAGTAACGTGAATGAAACTCAAAAAGGAAAGGAGACGATGAAGATGATCGCGAGAGTCGGCAAGCCTGCGCCGGATTTCGAAGCGTCCGCGTATGTCGATGGGGGCTTTAGGAAGGTCAACCTGTCGGAGTTTAAAGGGAAATGGGTTGTGCTTTGCTTTTACCCCGGAGATTTCACGTTTGTGTGACCTACGGAACTGGCGGCAGTTGCCGCGCAGCATTCGAAATTCCAGGAATTGGATGTTCAGGTTCTTTCCATGAGCACGGACAGTCGTTTCATCCACAAGATCTGGCAAGAAGAGGAACTCTCCAAGATGGTTCCCGGCGGCGTTCCGTTTGCCATGCTCTCCGACGCTGGTGGTGAAATAGGTAAGGTCTACGGCGTCTATGACGAAGAAGCGGGAGTGGACATACGAGGAAGATTTCTGATCGATCCCGATGGGATCGTTCAGGCAATGGAAGTCATGGCACCTCCTGTCGGGCGGAACGTGAGTGAATTGATCCGCCAAATTATGGCATTTCAACATGTGAGAAATACTGAAGGAACCGAGGCGACTCCCGCAGGTTGGGCCCCGGGAAAGCCCACGTTGAAGCCGGGTCCCGAGCTTGTAGGAAAAGTCTGGAAGGAATGGAAGCCGGAATGACCGCGGGAGAATTGTAACACCGTACATGCCTTAAGGCACGTGCGAATTGAGCCGGGGGATTCGTCCCCCGGTAGCCTCCCTCCGGTCCCCCCGTCAACGGGGGGGAAGTTCTCCCTCCCTCAGTGGGACGGGCATCTGAGAGTGTCTCAAAACTCACGGTGCATCCAAAATCGTGGCACGATTCACTTCGATCCGACGGTTTTGAGACAGTTTCATCTCGCACGTCGTCCATAGGCGAGACGCCTGTCCCAAAGGAAGGATTGCGGGGTTGGCATGCTGTTTGACGCCCTTCTCCGAAATTTGGACAATATTCGTGACAATTATTGTATCCTTTTAGGTTGAGGCCTTGATCTACCGACCATGGCCGACGGAGAATCGCCGGGAGTACTTCAGGAGAAGGGTGTCAATGAAAATCGAGAAATGGAGCAACAGAGTTTTTACGTCGTTGCTTACGGCCGTCGGGTTCGTGCTCATGGTCTTGAGCGGTTTGGTGGCCTACATCGTTCCACACGGCCGCGTCGCCTACTGGACTGACTGGCGGCTCCTCGGGCTCAGCAAGAATCAATGGGGCGATATTCACATCCTCGCGGGGATCCTTTTTCTCATAGCAGCTTGTTTTCACATCTATTTCAACTGGAATCCGCTGTTGAGACACATTTCCTCCAGAGTTCAACAGGGCGCGAAGCTCAAGAGCGAACTCTTCACAGCGCTTCTCATCGGACTATTGGTTGTCATCGGCGGGATTTCGCAAATTCCCCCTTTGAACTACCTCCTCGATTTGAACGGATACATCAAGCGGGCATGGGTTCCTACAAAGGAGTCCGAGCCACCTTTTGGACATGCAGAGCTGCTATCCCTGAAAGCCTTGTGCGGAAAACAGAAGATTCCCGTGGATCAAGCCGTCGCAGAACTCAAAGCAAAAGGGATTAAGCTTGGAAGTGGGGAACTCTCTCTCGCTGAGATCGCTCAGAACAATCGGCAATCGCCGATGGAAGTCTACTCCGTTATTCAGCACCTGGAACCGCAAATCGCACCTCCGCCGTCTGAAGAGCAACTCACCCCCCGGATGGTGGAAGAGAAGTTTGCCGGTTCCGGGATCGGAAGGAAGAGCCTCTCGGATGTGACAACGGCCATGGGGTTGGATCTCAGGAAGACACGGGTCCGTTTGGAGAAGATGGGAATAGTCGTGAGGGAGGATGAGAGTCTCAAGACGGCAGCCATCCGCAACAACCTTTTCCCCATTGAAATCTTGAAGGCAATCCTCGTTAAGGGGTATCAGCCAAAGAGATAGGCCCCCGGCCCCCTCGGGAAAGGAGGCGACGAAGCGATCGGCCCAACAAACCTCCGGTAAGAGCAATCAATACCGACAAGCTTCGGCTTGGTCCTGCGGAAAGCATTTTGGATGCCCCGCGGACCTGCCGCGGGGCATCCTGAAGACCTTAATAGAATGGGCTTTTTCCGGAGGGTGCCTAAGGTCTTGTGCATGTCGGGTTTCGCATGAGGAGATAGAGGGCTTCCCGCTTTGCCGGGCATGATTGAAAACTCGCAGGATGCCCTCTGCGTAGCGGATGGAGAAAGCCGTATTCTTCTTCTGAAAAGGGCATTGAGCAAGTAATGGGGTTCCCGGTTCGGGAAATGGTGGGTCGAAGAATCATTGACATTGTTACCGCAGGACTTACCGACACGGCCGCGACTTTGGAGGTTCTGCGTCCCTCCTGAATCTTTCTTATCTGCGACACCCTTCGCCAAACTTCCTCATGTAGAATTTGCTCCCGTTATACTCTGTCTCTACGAGGAGTCCGTCTCTGACCATGCGGTCCACAGTCGCCCAATCCGTTTTAGCTTTTTCCAAGAACTCCCTAACCGCCTCAGCCCTCATCGGATGCACGGCAGTGATAGCCAACAGATCTGTCCGAACTTCTCCGGTTTGCGAGAAGGAATTTCCTTCGTAACCCGTCAGCAGCTCTACGCAGTCCAGTCTGTCCCTGAAGATTTGGTAGGAGCGGTTGACCGCTTTCTCACTTGGAATCCGTACCCATTTATGGGCAGGGGGCCTTGCCGGGACAGCAAGGTAAGCTATGGAGGCATTCACCTGAGCAAGAAAGTCGGCAATTTCAACTGCCGAATTGCGGTCATCGTTCATGCCTTGCACCAGCATCGTCTCAGTCACAAGCTCTTTGTCATAGTATTCTGAAAACTCAACGATTCCGTCCAGGACCGAGGATAGTTCCAGCTTTGGATGGGGGCCATTAAGCTTGCGCCATACGTCCTCTTCCGCCGAGTCTACTTTTATCGATACCCAATCAGCCTTCTTGAGATCATCTCGAACTGACTCATGCCATAAAGTCGACGCATTGGTGATGACCGCAATCTTGATTCCCAGAGATCGTAATAGATCGATCTCACGCCCGAGATTGACATCAAGAGTGGGCTCTCCGTCGGGCACAAATGAAAGGTAGTCGACCGATTCGCCGGCCTGTACCGTTTTCTCTATTTTTTGCTCCACGTCTTTCAAGATCCGCACCGGCTCGTAGAAGGTCTGACGGTCGATCTGCAACTTAGAGGTACGGCCTACCTGACAATACGCGCAAGAATACGTGCAGACCTTGGGAGGGATATTGTTGATCCCAAGACTGCGTCCTAGACGTCTCGATGGGACCGGTCCATAACATATAGGTCGATGAGCCTCAATGGCCGAGGTTCCTCTGCATTGTCCACTGCCCATTGTCTTCTCCTAAGCTTGGCGGGGTTAGACCAAATGGCCGCCTTGAAGCATCGCAGATCGATGTGCCGAATGTAGGAGCATTCCGATTGCTTCATGTCTCAGTACGGTATTCCCTATCCGACCTCGCTTACGGCCACTGATCTGAAGGGGCCACATTTCATGCGCATTAGCGGACCTCACGCTTGTTTTCCCGACGATCCACAATGTAAAGAACTTTTGCCTTTTCCTGTAACTCTTTTTTGATGTCCTCTAGTTTTCCCCTGTCTATATTGAATGCTCTTATCTGGACATATCGATAACCTTCGGGGGCGTTTGCATAACAGCTCATGATTGAGCAGCAGCGAGCATCATATTTACGTATCACATCGTACAAATATCCAACACAGTTGGGCTGATCCTTTACCATGAATCCAAAGAGGATTCCCACCTTCCCGATACCGCTCGCGGAAACAAAAGCCTGTAACAGATCCCGCTTGGTTACAATGCCCACAATACGCCCTTGATGGTCTACTACCGGACAACCGGGTATTCTTTTATCCAACAAGAGTTCGGCTGTCTCCTCCACTGTGAAATCAGGGGGAACAGCGAGCGGATCTCTGCTCATCATGGAACTCACTTTGAGCCTGAGGACTTCATCAGGGATACTCCTCAGATCCGGCGGGGAATCATTTTCTGACGAGACTTTTTTAAGATCGCGAGGCGTAAGTATTCCCAACAGCTTGCCTTCGCCGGTAACGGGCAGCATACTTGTGTTGTGCTCCCGGAAGATCCCAAGTGCCCGCTCAACGGTGTCGTTGACATCAACCGTGATTACGTGTTTGTGCATCCAATCTTGAATCAACATCTCTTTGCCTCCTTGGGGAGAATGGACCCGTCACAGACAGCGCTTCAACTGTTCATCCGTGAGGAGGTTCCATTCTGCAAACGACCCGTGTTCATCTTCGAAAAACCTAACTTACAGACGAGGATCAATATTGCCGGGTCCTCCACACTCTGGGAGATAACAGGTGACATTTATGAAATCGCACCTCTCTCCACATTCCGGACAGACATCCGGCGGGACGGGTGCCGTTATGAGGAATCCGCATTTAGCGCATTTCCAGTAGGTCAAACCGCATCCGGGACAGATGTCGCCCAGGAATTTCCCCGAAGCCGTGTAGCCACAGTGGGCACACACCCATTTTTCTTGTTTTTCTTCCATTTCTTCCTCTCTTTTCGTAAGGCTCGATGCCTCTGCGTCCAAGAGCAGCAGCCTCCCAGCGCGAACTCGCTTCCAAAAGGTTCCTGTTCGGTCGGAGGCCGATCATATTACAAACCCAGGGCAAACAGTAATCTACCGACGGCCAGTCCGAAAGCAAGATTGAAACCTTTGATGAGCAGAGAATCCTTCAGACTGAACGACAACATAGGGAGCATCCCATGACCATCCTGGACGAATGATGCGGTGAAGAGCACCGAAAAGGGGATCAATCCTTGTGCGTACATCATCACAAATATGAGATGCGGCCCCGATTCAGGGATAATCCCCAGAATGGCTGCGATTATCAGTACGAGCCCCATGTGCTCTTGAATAACGGCTTCGAGATTCCATAACGTCAGGCCCCACTTGACGAGAATGAGGGCGCCAAGAGTCCAGAGAAACACACGACATAGATGCGACTTGATTATGTGTTTCCAGATATGGGCTCGGAGATAATGCTCTGAGCAGCACACCGTTATGTACAAAGCACAAAGTCCTAGAACCGTAAATGCGACACGCTTCCAATTCCAGGAAGGCGGTCCAATTGTCCCTGTCATAAGGAGAATGAGCAAACCGGCCACTAGTGAGAGCAGAACCAACCGCGGTAAGGATGGCCTGCGGAAACGGTCAAAAATGCTCGCGGCCGAAAAAGCGTCACTGATCACTTGTTGCTCCCGGACCGATAGGCACTGTTCACATTGATGATCCGTGCAGTAGGCGGCCGGCGTCAAACGGAGAAACAGTACCATCCTGTCGGCGATCCAGGCAAAAACCACGCCGCAGGCAAACAGCAATGAAAAAAGAACCAGAGCAGTCCGCGGAAACTGAACCAGCATCACAAAAGCCTCATCACCGGAGGTGGCGATCATTCCACCGACGATGGCTCCAAAGGAAATGATACCGTGGATATAGAGGCTCACGTTCATGAATGCACCCAGGCAACCCGGCGTAGAACCCAGGAATGATGCCAAAGCATACTGGCGCAGGCAACCTCCTTGGATAGCAGTGGAAATGCGTCTCCGGGTGACATGATCCACGAAGTCCACGAGCAGCATCATTACGAAGACCAAAAAGCTTATCAGTACTGCTTGGTTTAACAGGTCAAGGACTTCCATAACGTGTGTGCCTCTCTACCTTCAACACGGACAACTGCTCTGATTAGCCATGCAAACCTACGTGAAAATCTACAGTCCAAAGAATCGCTACATCTTTCTTCATTTGTCCCATATTGCTGCCGGTTCCCGTTATTCCATTGGATTGTCGGATATTTCTTGCCGCATAAGCGGGTATAAACCATATGCCCGGTTCCGCGTCCATGACAAACAATCTGCCTCATAAGCGTTGTTTCACGCGGGTAGTCAACGCCTCTTTTGCGAATCGCATCGCCACAAACCCGGCATTCTCGTCGATTCGGCAGCGTGTCGTGGAGATCAAGGGCTCCCCCGGCGCAGACAGAAGACCACTGACAACGTCTTTCAGGTCGAATCCTATGCTTTTGCACATAAGGATCATCCGTTCACAGGTACGGAATTTTCCATGGGAATACAGGGTGTGACCTTCCCGTCCTTTGGCTATATACAGTTTTCCCCACGGGCTCTTACCCGGCACCATTCCCACGAGAAGACTTCCATGGATCTCTAGTACGCGAAAAGACTCCTCAATGGCTCGTATGGGGTCCTGAAGAAAGCACAGTGTGGTAACCATGACCACTCCCAAGAACGATGAGTCGGGATATGGCAACTCTTCGGCAACCGCTCTCACGGCATGAATGCCGCGCCGAGCTGCAAAGGCCAACATTTGTGAAGAGGGATCAATGCCTTCCGAGATACCGAGTGAGTCTGCGAAACGTCCCGTTCCTACACCTACCTCAAGCCGGCGTCCTCGCATGATCCATTTCGTTTCCCGCAGGCAACTGATCTCGATCTCAAAGATTGTCTTGCCTTCCTGAGATTCAAACCAGCGATCATAACGTTCTGCGTTCGTGTCAAATGGAGTTGACATGTCGGTTCATCCGGCATCATTGTCTGATTGATTGACGTTCAATGAATTTGCCCAAAGCCCGTGCAGGTTGCAGTAAGCCAGAGCATGAAACGACTTGAACTCCTCAATCCGGTTGATCTGGAAACGAACATTCGGGTTGGAGTAAACGGGGACACAGCTTGCCCGGCCGATGTTGACAACCTGCTCATCTTCCTTTCGTACTCCATAGAATTCGATCCAGACAATGTGATGTTCCACCGTGTTAGGGTGAGCAACCCCGTGCCCTACCACGATCCGCGCTATGTCTTTCCCACTTTTGTGTCCCTTGTCCAACTCGATATGTGGGACATGCTTTTCCCTTCCTTCTTCTTTCTCAGACTTGATGATTTGCGAGAAAGCCATTTCACTATTCCTTTCTATCACTCATTCTTTCGTAGGAAGCTTCTTGTTTCGAACCTCTACGGGAATCCGTACCGTAAAGACTGTTCCATCTTGGCCGGATTGGGCAGAAATCGTGCCATGATGCGCTTCGATTATTTTCTTTGATATCGCCAAGCCGATCCCGGTGCCCTGATTCTTGGTGGTATAGAAGGGATCAAAGACCTGCTGAATCGCTTCAGGCGGTATGGGTTCCCCGGCGTTCCGAATCCTCATTTCAAAGTAGGTTTCGGAATCCAGCCCTTGGAGCTTTCGAGCCTCGACCCCAGGTACGAAAATCCCAATATCCAGCCCTATGATCTCGTTACGTGGCGATGCCTCGATGGCGTTTGTCACCATATTGCGAAGCACATGTTGAAAACGGCCCGGATCAAGGAACATCCGTCCCACCTCTTCGGTGACATCAATGTCGACCTGCAGGTCTTTCTCGCGTAGCCGTTCTTCATTGACGCGGACCACCTCTTCGATAAGGTTCTTCGGGTCTACACTTTCCAAATGAAGGGATTCAGGTCTTGCAAAATCCGCAAGATCTTGGAGCATCATCTCCAATCTCTTCACTTCTCTCATGATGACGTAGTAGCACTCGGGCTGCTTGTCGGGACCAAGTTCCTGGTAAATACCCAACTTCTTGGCCATCCGGTGGACAAATCCCCCGATAATGGTTAGCGGCTGTTTGAGCTCGTGAGCGAATTCCGCTGCGTGCTCCTTGATGGCCTTTGATCGCTCCCAGTCGGCTCTGCGGAAACGAAGCTCGTCAATGATCTCCATCTTGTCCAGAACGGCTTTTCGTGAAGCCTTGAGTTCTTCCTCAAGGCTTTTCCTTACTGTCCTGTCAGCCATTATGCCCTCGAATCCGATTACTGCTCCTGAGGAGTCCAATGAAGACTTGCATCTCATCCGAATCCATTTCCTTTTCCCTCGGGCATCTACAATCACCACTTCCTCATCCAGTACTTCCTTCGGCTGAAGCGCCAAGATCGCGTCGACCACACATCGATGTTCGATGTCAACGTATTCGGACAAGGACTTTCCCAGCATCTGCTGAGATGAATACCCGAGAAATGTCTCGGATTGCGGGCTGACAAAAACAAAGCGACCTGGGGAATCAAGATCAAAAACAACGTCCGGTATCTCCTCCACCAGGCTCCAGTATCGGTGTTCCGACTCTGTCAGAGATGTCTGACAGGCTTGGACTTCCTGTTCCAGCTCCCACTGAGCCGTTCTGTCTCGCATGATCCCATCGAAGCCCGACAGATTTCCCTGATCATCGAGGCGAGGGTTGCAGCGAATGCGGACGTGCTTTTTCACGTCGGTTGCATCACGAACACTGAGTTCCTGGTCCCAGACCGTCTCGGGAGTAGCTTCCATAAGTGTCCGGGCACTTATCGCATCCTCGGAATCAATGAGGTCCCACAAAGGTCTTCCTATAATCTGCCGCCTTTGGTATGCGAGCAGTTCTTCAACCTGAGAGTTCACAAAGGTGAACTCGCCTCGATCATTGAGGGAGAAAACAACGTCGGGCAGTTGGTCCACAAGCTTTTGATATCGCAGGTTTGAGGTTTTTACCATTTCCTCCATACGATGGGTTCGGGATACATCCATCAGCAGAACTTCGGCCCCCGCAATCTCACCTGCGCTATCCTCAATCGGGATAGCCGTTGCATCGAGAAACACCTGCTGACCGCCTCGGTCGAGACATTCAAGGTGAGTCCGAGCCTGCGAGCTTCCAATGAGAACCTGTTGAACCGGACACTCCTCGCAGAGCACTTCCTTACCGCACAAGTATCGATAGAATGCTCGGCCTTCGGGGTCCCCGAAACGGCTTTTGAGTGCTGAGTTCGCATATGTCACAGTGTGGTCCGGATCCACTTTCATTACCATCAGCCCGGCGGCATCCAGCCATTTACCCACTGATGCTTCCAGCATGGATTCTCGGCTCATTTCAACACCTCCGCACTTTCCGTCTTGATCTTTTCCAAGGCTCTGGTTTCGGGATCGATCAGACGAAGCTTGGCACAATTTGCGCACGGATAAGGGGGCCGGCCCATCTTGTGGGACAGTCGGAAACGCCGATAGGCTTTGCTTCGCCAGATGCGCCACAGCGGGAGCTCATTGACGTTGCCGAAGTTCAGGCCTTGGTCGAGCGTGCCACTGTCATCACCCACGCCGTCTAACCTTGCTATGGGAAGATTCTTGAATACACACGGTGAGACTTGCCCACGGGCAGAAACAAATAGTGATTTGGAGACATTCTCCGTGCAGGTCCGACCCGTTGTCCGGATAGACGGCATCCGAAAATGGACTTTTGTACCGATCCTTTCCGCCGTATTTGCGACATCTGAGAAAAGCGAGTACACGTAATCTTCCTCGGACTCATCTTTTGGCAAGATGACCTCTTTGGACAAGTCGGGCGACGGGAGGAAATCCAGCGTGCTGAGAACCACCTGGCTCACACCCAAGCCGTTAAGAAAAGCGGGCATGTTCAGCACCTCGTTCAATTGGCTACGGAGCACCATGTAAGCCAAGTGAACCGCAGGTACGGCTGACCTCCGCCGTTGCTTGATTTTGTTTAGTGCCTTTACGGCATGGAGGACATCTCTCAGCTCAGTGCCTTTACGGAAGAGGTTCTGATCCTCAGTGGTTCCTGCGAGAGAGAATCCCACAAAGTCTACACCTTCTTCGACCATCCTCTCAGCGGTTTCCTCAGTGAAAAGGCTCCCGTTGGTCGTCGTGCCAATGCGACATCCTTTCTGTTTGGTCTTGCGTACCATCTTGAAGAAGTCAGGATGCAAAAGAGGCTCTCCCCACCCCTGGAGATACACGAGCCCTGTTTCTTGGAAACAGGGGATGAGCCTCTCAAAGGTATCCATGGCCATGTGTTCCCCGAGCCAAGTCTCAGCGTATACCGTGTGGGGACAGTATACGCATGACGCGTTACAGTGAGACGTCACTTCCACTTGAATCCAGTCGAGGGAAGGCGCCATGATGTACGAGAACAGATCCATTGCAGACCACCAAGGGTTTTAATCATGCATTGGGCCTTCCATCATAAACGGCCGATTTAGAGAGTCATCTCCAGTTCCGTGGCGCCCAGTTCGGGATGCGCTTTCACAGAGAACCCGTATTTTTTGGCAAGGGCCAGAGCCTTAGTGTTTTCGGCGGACGTCAATCCCCACAGCGACCTCATTCCCAGATCTCTCGCAATCCGGATGCATTCCTCCAACAGTGTCGATCCTATGCCGTCTCCTTGCCAGGGATCACCCACTACAACCGCCACCTCCCCTTTCAGTGACCCGGGGCTTCTCATGATCCGGCAGACGCCGACAATTCCCTCCCGGGAAGTGGACTCTTCAACTGCTACCAACGACACGTCGCGGTCGTAATCGATTCGTGTGAAATGCTCCACCCACTCCGGTGAAAGGGTCCTCAGATAGGTCATGAATCGGTGGAAAACGGTCTCCGGCGACAGGCACTTCAAAAAGTCCTCCAACAGCGGGGCGTCCTGAGGCTTGATGGGTCGGATCAGGAGCAGAGTGCCGTTACCGGAGAATATGTGTCTCTCATACTGTCTCGGATATGGAGCCTCCAAGGAGCCTAGTGAACCCGGTATGTCGAAGGAACCTCCGGCATAGAAAGACCCGCTGGTACAATCTTCATGGGGTTTGGTCTTCATAGGTTCACCTCGTCTAAAATGATCGCTGCTGCAACGACCGCACCTGGTTCGTCGAGCCCTACGCAGGGCACCTTATGGACTAATCCTTGCTCCCCATGCCGACACGTTCGAGCCGGCCGTGAGCGAGAGTCTTCCGAAGCCCGAGCGAAGTTGCCTCAAATTCTTATAAGACCTCCGTCACATCGGAATGTCCGGCGGAATTTGGCCATCGAGGCCGGCCAACCGTTTTCCCAGGCATTCCCAGGTTCATTGTGTTCATCTCACATTACTGTTTTGGGACCTTGGGTCAGGTCGTTGATTGTAAGAAGGCTCGTCCACATCTTCTCCAGGTAATCGTTAGCCCACGTGACGGCATCCAGTATCTCCCTGTATATGGACGATGCCTCCGGAGGGATCTCGCCCTTTTCCAGTCGATCCCAGTGAGCAGACGTGAAATCGCCGAGCATCTGAGAAAGTCTTTTCCCTTCGTTGAGCATTGCTTCGAGACTACCTCTGTCAGGGCATGGTAAGACATCACGGAGGTTGGTCAGCATAACGTCAAGCACGAGAAAAAGTTGTCGCACTTCCTCATCGGCCGTACTACTGAAATGAAGGTCATGATCAACCTTGACTCGGCAACAATGCAAAATGGTCTCGAGCATGTCGCCGATGCGCTCCAGGCGGTACGGGAATCTAATCACGCCCTCAAACATCTCTCCCGATACTCCTTTACTCAGCAGATAGCTCGTAAGAGCCTTCTCCTTTTCATGGACCTCCTTAGCGAGTCGCTCGCATCTCTCCATCCGGGATCTATCTTGTGTCACGAAGCACATGGATAAGAGTCCGTTCATCTCTATGAGGCTGCCAAGCATTTTCAGCAAGCCTTCCTGAAAGGTTGACGACTCTGCCCCGCGCCTCTGGTTCAACTCTTTGAGGCGGCGGACTTCGGCGTCCACATGTGGGCTCGAAACATCAAATGGATTGTCATAGAATGGTCTCTCGCTCATTGTCAATTCCTCCCTTTTCACGCGCTACTGAGAGCCCTCGAATCCGACCGACTATCACTGCCCCGACCGTCCGCCTCCGCCCATACCTCGGCCTCCGCCCATACCTCCGCCTCCGCCCATACCTCCGCCTCCGCCCATACCTCGGCCTCCGCCCATACCTCGACCTCCGCCCATACCTCGACCTTTACCTTGGCCCATGCCTTGGCCGGCAGCATTCGCACCAGGACCAACATCGTTCACGCTGGGGATTTCACCCCGATTGAAGCGGTCTAAGGCATCCCCGGCAGTGCCGGATTGGACTTGCCGAAACTCTATGCCCGATGCTTTCAATGCTTCACGGGCGTTTGGCCCGCATGCACCGGTGAGAAGTACGTTCACCTTATTGTCTGCCAGCACCTTTGCCGCTTGAATCCCGGCTCCGCCCATAGCCGCTCGGTTTTCTGCGTTGTCGATCACCTCCAGCAGTGTGCCGTCACGATCAACCACCAGGATGAACTGAGCACGCCCAAAACGAGGGTCGATCTCCGAGTCCAAATTGTTTCCTGTTGTGGTTATTGCTATTCTCATCGTTGTCTCCTTCATCGGACCGAGGTTGCCCGGATGCCTTCCCTCCGGGTCTCAGTCTTGCTGAGTAATTGCCGTTTATGGTAAGAAGAACATCAAACGGAACCCTTTAGGCTCGCTGACTTAGTGTTCCTCGTGGCTTCCAGGATACTGCCGACTACCTCTTTGAAGGCGTGAGCAACCCGGGAATCAGGCTTTTTCAGCACAATCGGAGCCCCTTTGTCTCCACCGACGACCACATCCGGATCGATAGGGATTCTTCCGAGAAACGGGATCCCAAGTTCTTGCGCCGCCTTTTCACCGCCCCCCACCTTGAAGAGATCAATTTCTTTCCCACAATGGGGACATTGGAGGCCGCTCATGTTTTCCACGATTCCCAACACATTCATCTCCATCTCCCCGGCAAAAACCACGGCCTTCCGTGAGTCCAAGAGGGCCACATCCTGGGGAGTGGTGACGATCACAGCCCATAACGGTTTTCCGAGCAATTGGGCGATGCTCAGAGGTTCGTCCCCCGTGCCGGGAGGTAGATCGACCACGAGGTAGTCCAATGGTCCCCACTCAACTTCGGAGAGGAACTGCCGGAATAGACTGTGCTTCAAGGGGCCTCGCCAAGCTACCGGGGTATCTCTGTCATCCAGCAAGAAACCCATGGACATCACCTTGATATTCCCCTGTGCGATCACGGGCAGAAGATAACCTGTTGCAGACTCAGGAATCCGGCCCTGTAATCCAAACATCAGGGGAACGTCGGGACCGTGTACATCTCCGTCCAGCACTCCCACTTGGTACCCTGCGTTAGCCAAAGATGAAGCGAGATTCACGGCCACTGTAGATTTGCCCACTCCGCCTTTTCCGCTCATGACGACGATACGATGCTTGATCAGAGACACGGTGGCGGACACCATGTCATCGGCGAACTTGTCCGATCCTTCAGATCCTCTTTGAGGTGCAACCCGGTCCTGTTTTGTCGACTCTCTTTGGAGATTTGTTCGTGCCTGAGACATATCTTTTCACCTTTTGAGCGGCGCTTGTTGGAAACGCAAGCTCAGATGAGCGGGCAACGGGGCGCAATGATTTACTGCTCATTGCATTGTGTTCCACGAACATTGGGGTTTATGAGAGATTGCCCATTCTCAGATGGCAGAACGGGGCGGCGTCACTATCAAACGATGCCTTTGATCCTGCCTGCCCCACGCCTTTGGTTCCATTTGCCGTACACGACTTGACGCCCTGGAATCGCCGAAGTTTTGCAGCAGTCACGACGCCGACATCAGTAGGGAGACGCGGGGGATCCGCCTCCCGGATGTTGAGTCTCAAATGCTCTGCGTAGGGATGATCTGCTCCGACTAAGAGACTCACACAGTCATGGGCCTGCTTCCTCCAACGCAGGAAAGCCGTTTGATCAAAATCGTGTTCAAATACCCGCCGGCCAGCCTGAATCAAGGCATCGAGTTGCTTCTTAACCACCTTATTTACCTCCCTATGATCCACACTTACCGCGCTTTCGTCCTTTGCAATTCGGTTCCGGCAGTAGTCTCCTTGGAATCTTGTGCACGGAGGAACTCCACAATGTCTCGGTGACCCTCACCGGAGGCCCAGTCTTGAGCACTTTTCCCGTAGTTGTCCCTGAGACTCTTCTTCGCGCCGCTTCCGACAAGCAACTTCACGATTTCGCGGTTGCCGACGGTGGCAGCCATCATGAGCGGGGTTCTCCCGGTGCAGTCCGTGCAGTCAATCCGTGCTTTCCCGTCCAAGATAAGCCGCACCAGTTGAGGATTTCCTGAGAGACAGGCGTACATAAGGGCATTATGCCCACAAGAGCGTCCGCTGATCTCAAGGTCTGCACCCTTGTCAAGTAGAAATCTTACTATTTCCGGTCGGTTCCATTGACAAGCCACCATTAGGGCGGTGACGCCGAGCCTGTTGGCGGCATTGACGTCGGCGCCTTTGGAAATCAGTTCGCGCAGTCTCGCTAGATTTCCGTTCATTGCTTCAGCGATGAGCTTTTCCACGTGCATCATCTTCAATCTCGGGGGCATCTATGCGCAGACTCAAACCCGGCCGGCCCTCGGGGTTACCGAAGAGTCGTTACGGCTCACCGGAGCCCCTTCGCAAACGTAGAATTTTCGTAGCGAGTCCACGCTCGGCTACATCCGGGCAAACACTATTACACGTTCCGTGCCAACACAGTCGGCGAGCACGATATCTGTGGGATAGGGTCGATATATTAGGTAGTTAGAGTAATGGAGTGATGGTGAGGAAGCCTAATGGGGGCTCATGCACATGGAAGCGCGGTGTCCTCAAAAACGGACACAAAACTTCAGAAAACAGCCAATATCAGTAACCTACGGCAGCCCGGAGTGTCCTGATAATAGGACACTTTACTCTTTCAGTGTCTTTTTACGAGGATATTTAGGTATTCTATTGATATGTCGATAGAAAGCGTCGCGTGATATGCCCAGCAGCTTTGCCGCGTTTCTCTTGTTTCCGTGGCAGGCCTTCATTGCTGCCGAACACATGAAGGTCTTGACCTCATTAGTGACATCTCGGACGGTCTTTCCCGGAATATATCGCACGGTGAAAGACCGATCCTCATCCGCCGCCTTTGAGATCGGTATCGCCGTTTCAAATTCTTCTCCTCCCCAGAGCATCAGGGACCGTTCAAGGACGTTGCATAGCTCGCGAACGTTTCCCGGCCAGGAGTATTGGGAGAGTGCGTCTATGTGTTGAGGTCTTATGATCGGCATCTCGGTGAGGTGCATTTCCTGCGCCAGTCTTGACAGGATCGTTACGACCAGATCAGGTATGTCTTCAATCCTTTCTCGTAGTGGAGGGACATGCACGGGAAAAACGCTCAAGCGATAGAAAAGGGGTTCCAAGAACCGTCCCTCCGCGACCTCAGTCTCCAGGTTGCGATGCGTTGCTGCAATAAGCCTCGCGTCGACCTGAACGTGCCTCTCACCGCCCACCCGAAGGAACGATTGCGTATCGAGGAATGCCAGCAGCTTTGACTGCAAAGATGGTTCAAGCTCCCCTATCTCGTTGAGAAGAATCGTGCCCCCCTCCGCCATCTCAAACATTCCCTTCTTTCGCCCCATTGCCCCCGTGAAGGCTCCGCGTTCGTGTCCGAACAGTTCGGATTCCGCCAGTTCCTTTGCTATGGCTGCACAGTTTACGGCAAAAAAAGGTCCGCTTGCCCTTCGGGAGTGCTCATGTATCCAAAGTGCCAGATGGTCTTTGCCGCTTCCGCTCTCACCTTGGAGCAAGACAATACTGTCCGTGCCGGCGGCAATGCGAGCTGTCTCTAAGGCACTCTGCATGACGGGGGAAAGAGAGGAATCGGAGGAAACCCGGTGTTGTGGCGCCAACTTCGTCCGCGCCGTGATGTCGCGAGATATTCCGCAGATTCCCACAATGTCGTTCCTGGAGTCACGCAGCGGGACGATTGTATCGTGAAAAGTCATGAGCGTTCCCTGGACAGGCCTCGTATGCTCCATTTCGATTCGTTCTCCGGTCAAGACGCGGGAATCGCGTTCCTCTATGTGCTTTCCCACATCTTCTCCGTAGATGTCCGTGGCGCGTTTGCCTAGGAGCTCGGATGGATGGACACCCAGCAGATTGTAAAACGCAGGGTTCGTATGAGTGTACCCGAGGTTGTGGTCCTTGAGGAACATAGCCTCGCTTGCTCCCTCGAAAATGGCGCGGAACCGTTCTTCGCTGGTACGAAGAGCTTCCTCCGTCTGCTTTCGTTCAGATATGTCGCGGTGGACCCCTACCATGATATGTGGTTCACCGTCAGGGGTGTACTTGATCGCTTTCCCGTGGGAAGCGATCCACTTCCATTTTCCGTCCTTGGTTCGCAGCCTAAATTCTAAGGAGTATCGCTCCGTCCGATCTTCCAGATAATCTCGCAAAGCTCTCTCCGTAGGAAGTCTGTCCTCCGGATGGATCTCACCCATCCAGAATTCGAATCCAGCCTTGAGTTCTCCTGGACGATACCCGAGCATTTCCAACGCGCGCTGATCAAAATGGACGGTCCCCGTGACACGGTTCCACTCCCAAATGCCTTCACCGGCACTTTCCAGAGCCAGTCTCAATCTCTCTTCACTCTCATGAGTTTTCTGATCGGCTCTCTTACGTCCAATCAGGTGACGCCACTCGCGCAGTGCTCGCCGGGCGATGTGCGGCATATCGGCAAATGTCTGTGGCGACTTCACCACATAGTCCAGAGCTCCCGCCTTCATGGCATCAACGGCAAGTTGCTCATTGCCGAGGCCGGTAAGCACGACCATAGGAAAGCGCAAATCATCTTGGTTGGTTGGCAACAGATCTATTCCTTTGCCGTCGCGAAGCATCCAGTCGACGATGACCAGGTCATACGTGGATTCTTGCAGGATCTCCCTTGCTTCACGCAGAGTGGAAACCACCTTGATCTCAGAACGATCACCGTGAAGTTTAAACGCACCACGGACGGCTTCAGCGTGAGTTTTTTCACCTTCCACGAGCAATATCCTCAATGGCTCACCGTTCATGGTCGCGTCATCTTCCCTTCGGGCAGTCGGGCAACCAACAGCCAAAGCGGAACAGAATGCGGAGGCTCACCCATGATCTCCACATTCCATCTTGATACGTCCGCCAAAGACTTCAACTGTGTGCTTTCAAGGCCCATCCCGTCGTCACAAACAGAGAATACCAGTTCACCGCCATCTTGTCGAACTCCGCTTACGGCACTCCCCAATCCCCCTTGAGCTTTGCACATGATCGGTATGCCTCGTGCCGGCTTCCCTCCTAAATGAACGCTCACCAATGAACACGCCGCCATACCTGCTTGAAAAGTGAGTAGAAAATCCGTGCTTGACAATGAAGACGCAACCGGCTTAGCCTGGATTTACGGGGGTATTGTTAAGATGCGGCCGTTGGCCGGAACCGGAACTCCTGCAAAGACTTCTTTCACGAGATGTGGCATGATTCACCGGTAAACCTAACATCATAAATGGATTCCGCACCAACTTCTCCACGGTAGGAAAAGAGTTTCGATGTGATGAGCAAAAAGATCTTCCGTCAAAAACGCGTTTCCATGCATTCGGGAGGAGCGCCATGAGTACACGGGGCGTAAAGCGTAAGCTGGCCGCGGTGGTTCACGCGGATGTCAAAGGTTACAGTGCCCTCATGGGCGTTGACGAAGAGGGGACCGTCCGCATGCTGTCGGCGTACCGGGACGTGTTGATCGGGCTGGTTCAACTACACGGAGGACGCCTGGTGGACACTGCCGGCGACGGTTTTCTTTGCGAGTTTGCCAGTGCGGTAAACGCCGTGGAATTTGCCGTAGAGTTTCAACAGGAAATCGATGTTCGAAACTCCGAGCTTCCCGACGACAGAAAGATGGAGTTCCGTCTCGGTATCAATGTCGGCGATGTCATTGAAGAAAACGGTCAGATCTACGGCGATGGGGTGAATATTGCCGCGCGCCTGGAGGGTGTGGCTGAGGCGGGTGGAATCTGTATCTCAGGGACCGTGTACGATCAGATCAGGAACAAGATGGACCTTGGGTATTACTCGCTGGGGGAACAGTCGGTCAAAAACATCGCCCATCCGGTGCGTGCCTTCAAAGTCAAGATGGGGTCGACTGGTCAAGAGGGCGATGAGCAGCGAGAAACGGACACGAAGTCTAAACGCCGACCGGGTTGGGTTCTACCACTTGTTGCGGTGGTGTTCCTGGCGGTCGGAGTCGTCGGAGGCTTGCTCCTCTTACGAAGTTCGGACCGAGGGGCCGGGGACATGCCCTCCGATAAGGGCAAAGCACCCGCATCGACACCCGTCGCCGTTCCCGAGCGTCCTCTCGAATCGGCACCCGCTTTATCGGCCGGAACTCCGTTTTCCACACACCCTGCCGCGGAAGAAATCCGGGAGGCTGCCGTTCTCATGCGCCGCATGACCAAGGAAGCAAATGCCGAAGCACGGCAAATGCTTGAAAGCATCCTTGAACGTCATCCGAAATCCGTGCGAGTCCACAGGATGCTTGGCGTAACCCATTTTCGGGACAGCCGCATGGGATGGAGTGAATCTCCTGAAGACTCCTTGAGAAAAGCTCGGGAATTCAGACGCAAGGCCGATAGCCTCATGGGCCTGGGAGAAGGGAAACCCATGGGAGGTCCCGGCGGCCCGGGAAATCCGCCCTCCGCCGGCAGCGGTGAGTAATTCGTGGACGGACACTCGATTAGCGATCTTACCGGAACTGAAGTCTTTGATAACAAGAACATATGGCGTCGTTAGAATTCTGCTCGATGCCCTTGAACTTCTGCGGAATCTAATCACTCGACCTTCCTGCTGCTAATCCGAAAAATAGAATCGGGGAAAATTCAAGCTCCTGCGCCGGAAACGAAGTAATTTCTTGGAAAGGAAACATCCACACATCCGTGAGCTGCGTGCCTCGTGCAGCACCCAATTAAGCAGACTTCGATATTCTGCACAATTACTGCACAAAATCGTCAAGCCTTTTCCTCTCGCATTCCATCTTTATTGCATATCCTCTTGATACCCTTTTCGGCACGGACTCACATTCCGAATCAGCACGTGAGGTGGACGTCGTGACACATACGGCTCGAATGACAGGATTCGTAATGGGGCCGTGGTATGTTCAGATGGCGGCAAGACCGTTGAGGAGGGCGCTATGCTACAGCACCATTGGGCGGTTATCCAATACAACATTCTCGGGTTGATAGCTGTTTTGGCCGCACTTCCGGTGTTGTCGGCATGCAGATCACGGCTGCCCGTAACGGCAATGATCATCCTCGCACTGGGTCTCGCGGGCTTGGGTTTCCTCGGAGCTCTTTTCAGCCGGATCGATCCGTTCGGCAAACTGCAATTGCTCGCGTGGGCGGTATTTCTCCACGGCCCGCTTTTCCTCCTGGGAAGTGCCTGTGTGCTGTTCAAGCCGCGTAGAGGCACGGCCCTCGTCTGCACCTTTGCGGCTTTGGTAATGGTATCGATAGGGATATACTCGTTTCTTGTGGAACCTCGTTGGCTGGAAACAACTCATGTCACCATTCGATCCGCAAAGCTGAAGGTCCCTGTCCGGATTGCCGTGATCTCCGACATTCAAACGGAATACCCCGGCCCTTATGAAGAGGAAGCCCTACGCGAAGTTCAGGCACAAAAGCCGGATCTCATTCTGTGGCTGGGGGATTACATCCAGGCGACGGGACGAAGTCGATACACCGCGGCCTGCAAGGCATTCAACACAATGCTTCATGAGGTGAATCTGCAAGCACCGCTGGGGGTGCATGCGGTGAGAGGCAACGTGGACCGGACCGGGATCATGCGTTGGTATTTCTCAGGCCTTGATGTGAAGAGTTTTGAACGAACGCGAACAAGGGACCTGGGGCCGCTGGTCCTGACCGGCTTGTCGTGGGAGGACTCGTTGAACAAACGACTGTCCGTACCGCCTCATAAGAAGTACCATATCGTTTTCGGACACCATCCCAATTTCAGTCTGGGCAAGGTGCACGGCGATTTGCTGTTGGCAGGGCACACGCATGGAGGGCAGGTGAGGTTGCCGTATGTGGGGCCGGTTTTGACGTTGTCTCGGGTGCCTCGGTCGTGGGCAAGCGGACTGACAAGGCTCGCACCGGACAAGACACTGATCGTTTCCCGAGGAGTGGGCATGGAGCGGGGAAACGCTCCCCCAATGCGATTTCTTTGCCGCCCGGAAATCGTCATTATGGATTTGGTTCCCGGCCGGTGAAGGAATACCAAAGTACATGGCGGCTTAATTGCGGTCATGTATTCGATGCCGTCATGCCGATGGAAACCGGAATTCAAGTGTCGTCCCGGCGAAGGCCGGTCGGGACTACTTCAACGGAATGAATCACGAAAGGAACCAGACGTATCAGGACTTGAGTCAGTTTGACCCGACCCCAGACACCAAGAGTGAATCCCACTCATCATGTTACCACAGGGGGTATTGTTCAGAACCAGCTTCTAAGCCGATGATGGATTAGTATATGATTACAATGGGTTGGATGATGTCGTATTCCGGCTGAAGTTGGCATCTAATTTGCTTGCAATTTGGGCAGGCGTTCGCAACCGTGTAGATAATCCGGAAGGCGAAGGTGTATTTGGTTCCTTTGAAATTACGAAACGGAAACGATGTAACCTGAGTTTCTGATTATATTTGACGAAGAAAAATTCTTGAATTACTCGTGAAACCACCGGACCGCATCCTAACTGTCGTTGAAATCACGAAAGAATATTTACCTGGAGGATTGGTTCCTCCTGTGACGATCAATCACGGTAACCCAAGGACAAGTACTATGTGACCCCAATTTCAAACGCTAAACGAGAATCCGGTGAGGTTTGCGATGACAAGCCGCAGCGTTGGAAAGGATCTAAACCGTAACAATGGATGGTCCAAATCCGGCCGCATCATTCTCACCGGATGCGGAAAGCAGTTTTGAACAAACAATGAAAGACAAGGACATCCCCGGCACCGGCGTTTCTGATGAGCAGTCGGAGTTTCCGAATTTTCTGCAATTGGAGAATGAGCCTACAGCTACCATTGACATCCACAACCTTTTCACCAGGGATGTGACTTCCTCCGGCAGTTTCGACATACGTAGCGGCATTTGGGCAACAACCTTCGGCAAATTGATTCAGGCTCTTCCCATTCCGGCATTTCTGGTGGATCGCTCCAAGAGAATAGTTGCAGCGAATCAGGCATGCGGTCGAATCAGCAAGGACTACGAACTCACCGTTGAATCAGATTTTCATGAGCTTTTTCGTGATCCTGCAGCGGCCAAGAAGGCCGGTTTGATACTGGAGAAGATACTTGACACGAGAAAGCCTCAGGTAAGTGAGGGAATCCTTCAGATCGGCGGTAGCCGTATTTGGGGAAGGATTACCTTCCGGTCAATCCGCATAGTGTCCGAACGTCACATAATGGTTCTGATTGAGGACTTGACTGCGGAAAAGAGACAAATACAACTCCAGAAAAAGCACACCAAAGAATTAAGGGCGGAAATCTCGCGGAGGGAACTGGCCGAGGAGGCGCTGAAGAGGGCTCATACGCAACTGGAGGAACGCGTCAAAGAACGCACGGCCGAGTTGGTCAGATCCAACGAGGACTTGACAAGAGAAATCGAGGAGAGAAGGAGGACCGAGAAAAGACTTACTCTGGCCAAGAGAATCATCGAAGGCGGCAACGAAGCCATAGTAGTAACCGATTCCAACGCAACCATCATAGACGTGAACGCGGCCTTCTGCAGACAGTGCGGGTATGCAAGGGACGAATTGATCGGCCGGAATCCCCGACTTCTCAAGTCCGGAAAACACGGGTCTGAGTTCTATGAAAGAATGTGGACTAATCTGCTGACGACGGGAGAATGGCAGGGTGAGATATGGGGTCGACGCAAGAATGGCGAACTCTACCCCAAATTACTTTCCATCAGCGCCATCAAGGACGACTCAGGAGATATTAGTCATTACGTAGGCTTTTCAACGGATATTACAAAGATTAAACAGACTGAAGAGAAGTTGCTGCACTTAGCCCACTACGATCAGTTGACCGGCTTGGCCAATCGAATCTTGTTTCGGGACAGGCTGGAAAGAGCTATTGCTCAGGGGCGACGTACTGGAAGATCGATTGCTTTGATGCTGCTCGACCTTGATAGATTCAAGGAGATTAACGACACCCTCGGTCACCCCGCAGGGGACCAAGTACTCACCACGGTTGCCCATCGGCTCACCGAATGCGTGCGGGAGAGCGACACGGTTGGCAGACTGGGAGGTGATGAGTTCACGGTAGTCTTACCGGGACTCGAGGACACCTATGAGGTGAACGGCATAGCCAAACGGATACTGCGATCTCTCGAACAGCCTTTCCAAACAAGTGGTCGTAATGTATTCATTTCCACGAGTATGGGAATTACCATATGGCCGGCCGATGGGGAGGATGTAGACAAACTGTTGCAGAACGCAGACACCGCTCTGTATCGCGCAAAAGATCAGGGAAAGAACAACTTCCAGTTTTTCTCCGAGGAAATGAATCGAGATCTCGTGGAAAAAACGGAACTGGAACTGGCCTTGCGTGCGGCACTTGAGCATAACGAGCTTCAGCTCTTCTATCAGCCAATAATCGATTTTGATACGGGTTGTATAGTCAGTACTGAAGCGTTGCTCAGATGGCGGCATCCACAACTCGGTTGGATCCCGCCCGAGAAGATCATCCGCCTCGCAGAACAAACGGGGCTGATACTCTCGATAGGAGAGTGGGTTCTCCGACATGCCTGCGAACAAGGTAGTCAGTGGCAGCAAGAGGGGTTTCCTTTGAGTGTTGCGGTAAACGTCTCCGGTCATCAACTGAGTCGGGCGGCATTCGTCGAGGAGGTCATTCAGATACTGAACGATACGCAACTGAATCCCTCGCTGCTCGAACTGGAGCTGACGGAAAGCGTGGCCATGAGTAATATGGAGAGGACAGACGAGGCTTTTCGAGCATTGAGAGCGCATGGCATACGGGTTTCAGTTGATGATTTCGGCACGGGATATTCCTCTCTGAGCTACCTCAAACGTCTTGCGGTAGACAAACTGAAAGTGGATAGAGCCTTCGTGCAGGATATAGCTTCGGATTCCACCAACAAAGCAATAGTGGCGGCAATCGTGGCAATGGGGCATAGTCTGAACCTAAGAGTACTCGCCGAAGGAATAGAAACCCGGGACCAGCTGGGCCATCTGTGGTCACTCGATTGTGATGAGTGGCAGGGATTCCATTTCAGCCGTCCCATTCCGGCGCAGGAGCTTTCAGCAATATTGAGCGATGGTCTTAAAGCGCCCTTTTTCAGGTTCATTTGGAATACGGACATGTCAGTTCATGTGGAACGAATCGATGAGCAGCATCGGGTGTGGTGCGGAAGAGTGACGGAACTCTGCAAATCTATCTGGTCAGGGATTGAAAAGGACGAACTTTCAGAATTCGTCGATTTTCTGGCCGATTATGCTCGTATCCATTTTGGGGACGAAGAAACGCTCATGCGGGAGCATTCCTACCCGGGCTATGAGGATCACAAGATTGCCCACCAGGAATTGGCAAAGAAAATAGAGGTAATGAGGAACCACGTTCTCCGAGAGCCTTTTCGAACCGGCCGGCTCGTGGACTTCACTACCGAACTTCATTCCTGGTTTACAGACCACATTCAGAAAGTAGACCAAGAGCTTGGACAATTTTTGCAGGCGGTCGGATCATCAGGCGTGCCGCCGGCAGACTTAACGTCCCAAAGCGAATCATCATGACTTGATTGAAAACCCCTTCATTATCAGGTCGAAACGGTGGTAAATCTTCACCGGGTATGGTATTGGGCTTTCGTGCCGGACAGGCGACTGTGAAGAGTGTGGGTCCGGCTGCCGATCAATCGGCTTTCAACTATCCTGAACTCTCATGCCCGCGCGGCGGTTGGCCTCGCTCAAACCGCGACTGAGTAGAAACTCTCCAGGATGTTACGAAAACGGCCACGGACTTTGAGCCTGAGCCCCCTTTCTGAGGAGTGACAATCAAGATGGATGACATTTCCGGGCGTAAGACCCGGGTTCCGGATTTGGGCTCAACAGAGCGCGTGCTGAGGGCCATCGATCGCAAACCCGTTGACCGGCCTCCCCTTGGAGAGCTTTGTATCGATAATGAGCTTGTCGGTCGCCTTTTCGGCCGGTCCGAGGTGGGCTTTTCCGATCAGCGGGAGTTCGTGGAAATCCTTGGACTCGATCTGATCTGCCTCCCGCCTCCGTCAATGCCGATAGAGGACCTCATGAACGATCACCCGCCGCATGCGCCCCACGAGTGGATTGACCTGGAACGATGGCGCACCGAGAGCGGGGCTTTTGTATTTGCAATGCTGAACGGCGGCTTCTTTTGGGCCACTGTAGCCATGGGCTTTCAGGACTTCATGATCGCGCTCTTCCGCGGGGACGAGACCGTTAAGACGGTCTTTCGCAAGGCAGCGGAAGTCAACGTTCGGTTGGCTCGCATGGCCGTGGAACAGGGAGCCCACGCCATCCTCCTTGCCGACGATATCGCGTACAATGGCGGAACATTCGTTCCGGTCTCCATGCTGGATGACCGTTACTTCTCCACCCTGGGTGCTCTGCTGAGGGAAATGAAGGAACTTGATGTGCCCGTTTTCTTCCACTCGGACGGTGACCTGAGAACCGTGCCCGGTTCAATCGTCGCAGCGGGATTCACCGGCCTGCAAGGGCTCGAAGAAGCGGCCGGTATGGATCTGGCCGCGTTGAAGCGAGATTACGGACCGGAACTCTGCTTGTGGGGGAACCTGGATCCCATGCATCTCGTCCATTCCACGGACCGGGAAGAAATAGAACGGCAGGTCCGGCGTGTCATGACCACAGGTTTCCCCGGAGGAGGATTCATATTCGGAACAAGCAGCGGCCTATTCGCCCAAATGCGGCCCGAGAACGTGAGGTGGGCCTATGAGGCGGCAACGAAGTTTCGCTCATATTTCTGAAACCGACCGCTAACGGGTTATTCCGACTCCTTCCAATACTTGGACCGAATCTCCTTCTTGAGGATCTTCCCCTGGGGGCTCTTGGGCAAGGCTTCCACGAACTCGACCGACTTGGGCGCCTTGTATCGAGCAAGATGTTCCCGGCAGAAGCGGATCACGTCTTCCGCGTCCGGGGATGCCCCTTTCTTGAGAGCTATCACGGCATGTACTTTCTCGATCCAGTACTGATCCGGAATTCCGATCACCGCTGCTTCTTCAACCGAGGGATGCCGGTAGAGGATCTCCTCCACTTCCTTGGGGAACACATTCTCCCCCCCGGTGATGATCATGTCCTTCTTCCGGTCCGCTATGTAAACGTATCCCTTATCGTCGTAATACCCCATGTCCCCCGTGCCGAGCCATCCGTCCTTGATTGTTCGAGAGGTCTCCTCCTCTCTACGCCAGTACCCGCTCATGATTCTCTTGCTGCGTATGAGGATCTCTCCGATGGTGCCCGGTTGGACATCACGGCCCTCGTCATCGATGATGCGCATGTGCACGCCGAGGCACGGTTGGCCGCATGAGGCAAGTATGTTCGAATCCTCGGGGGACTCCATGAACCGGCGATGGTCCCGGTTTCTGAGCACGGTTGTATGCGGGCCGGATTCGGTTTGTCCGTAACCCTGGAGGAAAACGGGCCCGAACACCGAAAGGCCGCGCTTCAGTACTTCCACCGGCATTGGCGAAGCCGCGTACCATATCCTCTTGAGAGTCGGCAGATCCCATTTTTCCAGATCGGGAAGGCCGAGAAGTGCAACGAGTTGTGTCGGCACTATGTGGACGTCCGTAATCCGCTCCCCGCGAATGGTCTGTAGCATTTCGACGGGGTCGAAGGTCCGTTTGGGACTGATTACATTGCACCCGCCGTTGAGAAAAAACGGCCAGATATGGCTGTCCCCGCCAATGTGGAACATGGGTAGGACCACGAGATGCCGGTCGCCGAATTGCAGTCCTATGTCCATTGATTTGATAATAGCGTTTTCCAATTTCTGTGCGTGCGTATAGAGACCGCCGCGGGGAACCCCGGTTGTACCGCTTGTGTAAAAGATGGTCAACGGATCGTCTTCACCGACCTGCACTTCCGGCTCATCCTCGGATTGGCCGTTCACGACATCATCGTAGGCATCCAAATCCTGCGGGGCTTGGCCCAAGACAACGAAATGCCGAACATGGACAAGTCGATCGCGAACCTCGTGCAGAGTCTGTGCGAACTCGGTTTCGAGGAAGACGACCTTTGCCTCGGAGTCGTTTATGACGCCGATGAGCTCTTCGGTGTTGAGACGGGGGCTGAAATGTGCCAGGATGTAGCCGCCCTTCATGGCTGCACCAAACGCCGTGGAATATTCCAGCCGGTTCCACGAAAGGACTCCGATGACGTCATCCTTGCGGATCCCCATGTCCAGAAGTCCATGGACGAGCCTGTTCACCCTCCCATTAAAGTCCTGGAAACTCACCCTCTCCGGCCCCCACACAAATGCTTCCATGTCGGGATACAGGATCGCATTCCTGTAGATGACATCTGCAAAGGTCCCCAACTGATACCGGCTCAGTTCCTTCAAAATGTATTGTTCAGTCAAGAGATAGGCCTCCCACCTTCAGTACGTGCTTCTCCGGCGTTCCGGCCTCAGTGAGGCCGAGCCCATATCCGTGTCATCCGGCCTTCACCCAGTTCTTTGCAAGAGTGACGGCAGCCACGGCATCCTCTCCGTACGCATCGGCTCCGGAGAATTTCTTGACGCCCTGGTCAACGGCTCCTCCGCCGACCATGATCTTCACTTGATCCCGTAAGCCCGATTCTTGAATGGCATCTACCGTAGCCTTCAGGGCGTCGAAGGCCGTGGTCAATAGAGCGCTCATTGCCACCACTTGCGGCTGAATCTCCCGAATGGCATCGACGAACTTTCCACGGGGTACGTCGACCCCAAGGTCATGGACCTCAAATCCGTTCACGTCGAGTAAAAAGACCACGATATCTTTACCGATATCGTGTATGTCCCCTTCCACGGTGCCGATGACGACCTTTCCCAGACGTTCCTTCTTATCCTCGGAGCCTTTTCCCAGATAAGGTTCGGCCATTTTGGATATTTTCTTCAAGACGTCGCCGGCCAAGATCAGCTCCGGGAGGAAATATGTTCCTTCTTCAAACCGCTTTCCGACGATCTCCACGCCTTCCCGGCAGTAATCGAGAAGCTTGATCGTATCCTCACCGGCCTTCAGCATCTTTTCCGCGAGATCCAGGGCTTCCTGTTCTCTTATATTTGCAATGGCTTCCGTTAATTGGTTACTCATTCCCTTCCTCCGGTTAGTTCGGACCATGTGATTCTACGTGCTTCGTGACTCCTTGCCCGTGCGAAGCAGTTACTTTTCAGGATCGATTCCTTTCACAATCCAATCCATGGCAACGCGCTCGCAATCCGGGCCCCCTGCGGGGTCTATTTGTCGCATGGTGTCCGAAATTCCCGCTTCCCTGGCCAATCTGTTGAATTGGAGGGTGTTGATGGCATCCTCAAGGATCTGTGCCGATCTTCCCATACCGTTCTGCTTGGCCGTTGCCATGCTGTGCTTCAGGACCTCGGCAGCTTCCGGCGGGAGCGCAAACATCCCCCGTGCGTCGAAAAGGAGCCCAAAGCCCGTTTCCAATTCACTTGTTACCTTGGCCGCTTCCCTCATCATCTCCTTCAGTTCATCCTTCCCGACAAAGCCTTCGGCAACAATCCGCACCCCGTAATCGGTCCGGCTGACGTCGTACATTGAGTCTCCTCCCAGATCGTCGCGCCCCCCTCTTGCATGCGAGACGGTATCTCCACAGTGCTGCGGGAGTGCGGATCTCGAATCAATCCTCGCCCGCTTTCACCATCTCGTCGGCAAGATTCGGGGTGTCCCGATCTCTGACGCTCGCGATGGCATCGATAACTTTCGACTAACAGTCTATTCCTCCGATTTCTTCCATTCGTTGCCCACACGGTAGGGTGAACGAGTTGCGGCCCGGGAGGAACCGTCACGTATCAGGATCGATGCCTTTCACAATCCAATCCATGGCAACGCGCTCGCAATCCGGCACGTTGCCGGCGTCTATTTGTCGCATCGTATCAGAGATCTCGACCTCCCTGGCCAGTCTCTTGAATTGAAGGGTGATGATGGCATCGTCCAGGATTTGTGCCGATCTTCCCATACCGGCTTGTTTGGCACTCTCCATGTTGAGTTTCATGATCTCACGGGCTTCCGCCGGGAGCGTCAGCATTCCGCGCATGTCATGCAGGACGCCAAAATCTTTCTTCATCTTTTTCACGACCCGGCCCGCTTCTCGAGACATGGTTTTCAGCTCGTCCTTCCCCAAGAAGCCCTGCATGACAATTCGCAGCCCGTACTTGGTCTCGCTGATCTCGTACATTGCGTCCCCTCCATACTATTAGCGCTTTTCTACGTTGCACGAGGAACAAGCACGGCCTTGGTCCCCCGGGAATGGAGACGACCCGGCTCTGCGGTTCCACGCAACCATTGCCTCTGAGAACATTCTCGCATTGCAGCACGTGATGATCAATGCTTATGTGCTGAGTAAGAGTCGGCAAAACCTCATCGAGATCCGGGGACATGCCGCATATGAGATCATGGTACCGGTTTGGCTGAGCACTCTTGTCAAGCCTGCGCAGCCCTCCGGTAATCTTGGATATAGCGCAGGGCATATCGATCTCGCCCCATGCATAAATCTGAAGCCGCCGCAGTGGAGCGCATTTTTGCAGCGTCCACGGTGGGGCAGGTCAGCCCGACACTGATGGCAATGGCCAAGAAAATCTGATTGAGAAGTATGCGATTGGGCAACCCAAAGGAGATATTGCTCGCTCCCAGAGTCTGGTTTACCCCGAGACTCCGCTTGACGGCACTCACGGTTTCCAATGTCACCTGTGCGGCTTTGTCGTCCGACCCTATGGTCAAGGCCAGACCGTCAATGATAACGTCTTCTCGAGGAATGCCCATGGATTCCGCTCGTTCGACAATCTTGGCGGCGTTGGCTATGCGGCGATCCGAGGTTTTCGGTATTCCCTCATCATCAAGTGCCAAGCCTATCACAGCTGCACCGTATTCCTTCACCAACGGAAGAACCTCCTTCATGGATTTTTCTTCAGCGGTCACCGAGTTTACTATAGGCTTTCCTTCATATATCCTGAGGGTTGCTTCCAGTGCGGCAATGTCGTTAAAATCAATACAAATGGGCACATCAACACGGCCCATTACCGCCTCAACAACCTTTGGAAGAACGGTACGCTCTTCTATACCGGTTCCCGCCACATTTACGTCCAAGATGTCCGCGCCCGCGTTTACCTGTGATTCGGCTTCCTCGGTTACTACGTCGAAATTCCCTGCCTGTAGGGCTTCGAGCAGTTTCTTTCTTCCAGTGGGGTTAATCCGTTCGCCTATCAGTATGGTAGGCCCGTCGTGACTGATTATCACCTCTTTCTTGGCAGTTGATACCTTGGTTTTCACTTCGGGATCTCCTTGTCCGCGGAGCACGAGGCAGCCCCCCGGAAAGGGGCGCCGTGTAGCGCTTGGCCGGCCCGTCAGAGACGGGGTAATGCTCGCTTAGGGAATGTCTTTCACTCTGAATCACTTATGTCGGGTCAATTCTCTAGCGATATCCATCATGGCCTTCACATTATCCACCTTGGATCCCTGCATGCCCGCCCCGGTAGAGAAGAGAAAGCCGCCGTTCTTGCCGGCCGTTTCCATGAGGAATGTGCAACAGTTTTTCACGTCATCGTAGGTTCCGGTAGCCAACACGGAAACAGGAACGTTACCGGCTATGCAGGCCGTTTGGCCGACGGTTTCCTTGGCCCGCCCCATATCCGTCGCGTCGAACCACCAAACCGTCTTGCCCTTGGGCACATCGGAGATGATCTCGAGGCGCGAATTGTACCCGCCTTCGGCAAATAGTTGGGGAACGATTCCTTCGTTGACCAGGCCGATGATAAGCTTTCTGAGCGTCGGCCAGTAGAAGGTCTTAAACTGGTCGTTGGACATGAAGCCGTCCGCACCTTTGTGGAGCGGAATAAAAGGCATTATGTGACCGGAGGCCTTACAGGAAGCCACACCCGCCTTGATCATGAAGGGAGTGATTCTCTCGCAGGCCTCAATGACTTCTTCGGGCCGGCGGTACAGGTCCATGAGAATTCCGGTTGTGCCTCTGAGGGTATCGCCGATGACATCAAAAGGCGCCTTGGTAAACCCTCCGGAGAAAGACGGGAATCCTGTGCCCATAACCGATGCGTTAATGCCGCGCACGGCGCCGATCCATTTGATCGCCTCGTCCCCTGCTTCCATCAGCTTCTTCAATGCCGACTGAACCTCAGGGGTTCCGAAACCGATCATTGCGGGCGGGATGGCTATGACTTCGTTGACGGGCGGAAGCAGCGGTACTCTCTCCAGGGGTTGCGCCGCGGCGAGAACTCGTGGGAACCACACGTTCAGGAAATAGCCGGTGGGATCGTCAATGAGATCCTGATACTCCTCCGGCTTCATGTACTCCTTTTCCACGTATTGGTATTCCGAATAATCGGGTACGCCGTGCCCCGGCCACCGTACGAATGCCACGTCAAGAATATCCAACACCCTCCCCGGGACGATTGGCATTGGAGCGTTGTACGCATCGGGAGCGAAGTCGAAGCAGTATTTCTCCCACGCTTTCGTCAGGACGTCGTAATCGTACATGGCCTCGTACATGGTGTGGCCCGCATAGGATATGGGAAAAAAACCTGCTGAAGGACAAATCGGTATGCGTTCAGGTTCCTTCTTCAGTTGGATTGCATCCTTGATGAGGGTCGCTCTCTGTGTGTAAGCCTTCTCAGCTTCTGCATCCACGAACGAAATACCACGGCCGGATACCCAGTTCTCAAACTGGGTCTCCTGCCGTTCGTCGGCTTCCGGCGCTACCTCCAGCCATCTCTCTTTCATTTCGATGTGTCTCCTCTCGGTATCGTCTTGGAATTCAAGCCCTTGCGCCACCAGGTATCACATCATTTCAGTCGTTCTCTCTTAACTTGCGCCTCAGTATCTTGCCGGTACTGGACTTGGGAAGTTCCTCGACGCTCGTGAACTCTTTGGGCACTTTGTAGGATGCCAGATGCTCCTTGCAGAATGCGATCAGTTCCTCATTGCCGGCGGAACGGCCTTCTTTGAATACGATGTACGCCGTTACGGCTTCTCCGTATTCGGGGTGTTCCCTGCCGACGACGGCGCACTCGCTCGTACAAGGGTGCGTGTAGAGAACCTCCTCCACTTCGGTAGGATAGACATTATATCCTCCGGTAATGATGACGTCCTTTATCCGGTCTACGATGAACAGATAGCCGTCACGGTCAATCCGGCCGACGTCGCCCGAGTGAAGCCATCCATCCCGAAGAACGTGCTCGGTTTCTTCAATCTTACCCAGATAGCCTTTCATGACATTGGGGCCTCGTATGACTATTTCACCGGTCTCTCCTGCCGGAACCGGAGTCCCCTCCGGGTCGACGATTCCTACCTCCACGATGCCGGCAGGGGTTCCAACCGCGCCGATCCGGTGCCGGTACATGTGGTTATAGGTTACCAGCGACGACGTTTCGGTCATACCGTAAGCCTCGTGAATGGTCATGCCGTACTCTTCGTTCCACTTCCGTACGATCTCGGAGGCCATGCTTGTAGCTGCAGAGAAACAGTAGCGAACGCTTGAGAAGTGTCGCTTCAATGTGGGGTCGGCCAGCAGCCTGACAAACACGGTCGGCACTGAATAGAAGCGAGACACCTCATTTTCTTTCACCGATGCAATGATACTGTCCATGTCAAAGCCGTCGTGCAGGACGAGGGTTCCACAACCATAGAAGGTGCCGTTCATGATGTGATTGCCCCCAAATACATGATTGAGGGGCATAAAACAGAGGGCTCTGTCTTGGGGCACGCTCCGTTCGTGATAGCAGACATTCTGCGATGTGAAGAGAATGTTCCTGTGCGTCAGCATCGCGCCTTTGGGAGTACCGGTCGTGCCTCCCGTATAGAGGATCACGCATGGGTCGTCGGCGTCGGTTGGTACGGAAACGGGTGTGAGCGCTTCACTCTCGCCGCCGGTGAACATGGTGGAAAGAACCGGATGAGATTCGAATGTTAGGGCCGACTGAAGGCCGGGCACTGAAGCCTGTTCCGGTACCTGGCGGGCGAGTTTTTCACTGCTCATAAGCACTCGAGGAAGGGAGTCCTGCAGGAGACGCTCGATTTCAAATTTCTTGTACGCGGCATTGAGACACAACACCACTGCGCCTGCCCGAATAATGCCATAGTACGCTGCGACCCACTCGGGGCTATTGGGCGCATACAAGGCTACTCGGTCGCCCGGGCGCACACCCAATTCGAGCAGTAATGAGGCTACGCGGTCAATACTCTTGAGGAGTTCTCCGTACGTATAGCTTCGTCGGTTGCAGACAAATGCGGGCTTATCAGGGAAACACGAGGCCGCCCGGTCTATAACATGAGAGACATTCATAACCGTTTTCCATTCCTTGATAGGCTCTTGGCTCACAACTGCCGTGCGAGCGGAATTCCCAAACTCTTCGGGGGATACGAGAACCGTCGCCGTCGTTATTGCAGTGTTGAGAGCGTTCGTTGTGCCGAATCGTCTTGCTTCGCATGGGCCGTCGCATCTCCCGCAGGGGCGCTAACCTTCAGCGGCATAATTCTGCTCGGCAAGTTCGGTCGAAGGACTACTCATCTCCATGCCCTCACGTGCTCAGGTGCCCAACATCTTTTCGGGCAAGAAGGTGGCGATTTGGGGAAAGGCCGTCAGCAGGACGATAGCCAGTACCGCGGCAAGCAAGAAAGGCCAGATTCCTTGAAAAATCGTTGTCAGCGGCACGTCGGGAGCAGCTCCTTTTATGACGAACACATTGAGACCAACCGGGGGGGTGATCAACCCCACCTCGAGCACGATGACCATCAACACGCCGAACCAGATGGGATCGATCCGCAACGCCTCGATGACGGGGAAAAGGATCGGAACGGTGAGTATCATGATGGCATAACAATCCATAACACAGCCCAGAGCTACGTAGATCACGATGATAATCGCCAGGACCAAGACCTTGGGGAGGGCAAGGCCGGCGACGAAATTGGCCAAGTGCGTGGGCAGTTGGGTCAGCCCGAGGAACGCGGAGAATATGTTCGCTCCAATGATGATCAGGAAAATCATGGCAGTTGTCTTGCCCGTGTCCAGCAGAGCTTGGATGAGAGTCGGCAAGTTGAGTTTCCCGCGACACAGGGCGAACAGCATGGCACCGAAGGCCCCGATGCCGGCCGCTTCGGTCGGCGTGAAGATCCCGAGGTATATGCCGCCCATGACGATCAGGAAGAGAATCAGCATACCCCAGGTGCCTTTGAGCGAGGTGATTTTGGTTTTCCAGCTGGTGGGTGTTCCGCTGGGGCCCATTGCAGGATTCAGCCGACACTGGAGATAGATGGCGAGGAGGAAGAGGCCTCCAAGCATAAATCCGGGCATGAATCCGGCCATGAAGAGCTTCCCGATGGACTGTTCCGTCAGGATGCCGTAGATGACAAACCCGATGCTGGGAGGAATGAGAATGCCCAGGGTCCCTCCTGCGGCTATGCATCCTGTGGAGAGTCTCGGGTCATATTTGTACTTATCCATTTCAGGGATGGCCACCATCGCCATGGTTGCACCGGTTGCCAGGGACGAACCGCAAATGGCGGCGAATCCGCCGCAAGCCAGAATGGTGGCCATGGCAAGCCCCCCCCGGAAATGCCCCATCCAGGCGTAGGCCGTGTCATAAAGGTCTCTGCTCACCCCGGAAAGAAAGGCGAATTGTCCCATGAGTACGAATAGGGGGATTACGGTGAGCGTGTACGACGAGCCTTCGGCCATGGGGACGATACCTAGAATGTAGGTTCCGGAAGAGATTCCGCACAGATAACCCACTCCCACAAACCCCAACAAGGCCATGCCCATGCCGATGTACATTCTAAGGGCCAGAAGTACGAAGAGGGATACAATCCCAAGAACGCCGATCAACTCTGAACTCATCATTCCTCCCGCTCTTTGGAAGACATCGCCAGTTCCATCAAGTCCCTGACGTACTCTATGCATGCTACGACGCAACCCAGCGCCAGAAAGAAGGCAAAGGGGTACTTGGGGATGTGTAGATTGGAGGATTTCTCGCCGACTTCCCAGAGTTCGAGGCCCGTCATTACCCCCATCCAGGCAATCAATCCCATGAGTAATAAGCAGACCAGATGGTTGACGAATCCCACCACAAGCTGAACCCGTTTGGGAAATCTGGTGAAGAGAATGTCCACGGCGATATGGCCGTTCTGTGACTGCGTAAAGCCGATGAAGGAAAAGATCAGGATCAACACCAGGAATTCGGTGATCTCAAAGGCGCCGATAATGGGAGAATTGAGCGCATAGCGACAGACCACATCGGTAGTGGTGAGCATCATCATCGCAAAGAGCGCGAGAGCACCCAACCTGGCAAACATCCGGCTTATCACACCCAGCTTTCGCCAACTCGTTTCAAAATCCATTGTATAAACCCCTTCTTGCCAGGCTCTTGGTTGCTCTGGTGGGGTGGGGAGAGGAGGCGCATCCTTGATCGGCCTCCTCCTCTCACGACAAACGCACTTCTAGGACAGCCAAGCTGGTCTATCGGCAGATGTTACTTGCTGAGACCAAGGTATTCCAGCGCGGTATCAAGCGTTTTCTGTCCGGGCAGTCCCTTGGCGTCCATATCCTTCACCCATTGTCCCCTCAGGGGCATGGTCATATCCTTGAGTTTCTGCATGCCCGCATCGGAGAACTTGAGCTCTTCCAAGCCCTTTTTGAGGCACTTCTTTTTCATATAGATCTCGGCTGCGTCATAGGCCTTCCCGCAGGCAAGTGAAAGCGCTATGCCGGAATGTTCCGCCATGACCTTCTTAACGTCGTCCGGCAGGGAATCCCATTTCCTTTTGTTCATGACTACGGCCATGGTCACCGTATAGAAATCGGTAACCGTTACATACTTGACAAGGTCATCCAACTTGAAGATGGCGATGCCTTCCCAGGGAACAACCGTTCCGTCTACAACGCCCCGCTCCAAGGCGGCGTAGGTCTCGGTGATGGGCATGCTCACCGGAGCCGCGCCGAATATCTTGAGGGCCGCGGTGACCGCGGGGCTAACCGTGCGGATCTTGAGTCCCTTGAAATCAGCGACGTTCTTGATGGGCTTCTTGGTGGTACAGAAATGTCCTCCGGGATGTCCGAAGAGCGCCAAGAGCTTGACCTTACCGTATTCCTTCTTAAAAGCCGGGATCTTATCATAGGTCTTCCACATGGCCTCGGACAGTTTCTCGGAGTTCGGCACCATGAAGGGAAGTTCGAAGACCGTGGTCAGGGGGAAGCGACCGGGCGTATAATCGTGCAGATAGTATCCTATATCCGCGATACCCTTTTCCACGACGTTATACGTCTCGGGCGCCTTTGCAAGGGCACCGCCGGGGAAGAATGTCATCTTGATCTTTTTCCCGGTTAGTTCACTGATCTTCTTGGCCCACGGCTCGAACACCTTTACCTGCATAGTGTGCCTGGGGGAAAAGCTCGACGTAAATTTCAGTTCGATGGTCTCGGCTTTGGCCGAGGTCACGCACCCGAGAAGTGCAAAACCCACGGCAATAAGCAGAGAAATGGCTATCATTCCTGTCCGTTTCATGATCAACCTCCACATTGCATACTATCCAACGGGGTCACCCATTGGAAGCGCTACGGGGCAAGGAGTCACCCCGGTCGCTGCTTCATAAGGAGGCCGTGTGTCGGCCTCCGACAAAGACTCACATGTCAGGCTCTGCGACTCCGAATTTCGTACTGGTTACACTTTTTCCGACACAGTACTTCGAGCCGATGATGATACAAAGTTACGTTTTCCAGGGGACTCGCACGAATTCTTAAGAAGCTTACGAAGGCATCCTTCGACGCCCTGTTCAGCTCCGTGCGGCCGACGGCGTAAGCCGGCTCTCTGAAACAGATTAGTTACAAGCGCTTCCTATTCTGCTCCTCGGTGCCGAAGAGTAAGGATATGCTTAGAGCCGTACTCGGCTCCCGTGTTGTCAAGCTAATACCTCGGGTCGACAAGCATAGAACAGTCCCCGTGAAGACGTGAACCGCCGAAAGCCCCGGGCCGGAACCTCAGTACGTTAAGGGCGCCTCAGTCGCCGGCTGCCGATTTTCGGCCGCTCTCTTCAAGATATCCCGGATTTTCATGACTCCGCCCGCCTTGACGTGCCTCACACCCTATCCTCCGCGGAGTCTCCGATGAAACAGCATGACTTCTCTCGGTTCATTCCGAACCATCTTTTTCAGTCGCGTCATAGGATCCGAGCAGTTTGCGTGAGAATTCCCGTGCCTCCCTGAGGACACTCTTACCGTACTCGTCCGTCATTTCCGCCGGAAACGGGCCGATCACCACGAACGCGCCGATGAGCTTTGCAGTAGGGCCGGAAACGCAAGCAGCCACGGCTCGAATGCCGATGTGTACATCGTCCCCGGACGTGCTGTACCCATTCTTTCGGCATGAAGCCAGTTCCCTTTCAAACTTATGGGAGCCGTATCGTAATCTGAGGTCATTGGAGGCAAGTCCATCGTTATCTCTGAGAGACTGTCGTTCTTCATCAGTCAACAAGGCGAGTATCGCCTTACCGTGAGCGCCCCAAAACAGTGGAAATCGCTGCCCAAGCCTGAAGCTTAGACCGCCCAGCTGAGTTCCCTGCTCCTTGGCCGCCACGTACAGATGGTCTTCCGCTATAAGTCCCAGAAAAGCCATGCCGTCGGTTTGTTCGGCGAGCTTGCGGAGAAAGGGTTTCGCTGCTTGGCGCAAGTCCAGGCCGTCCAGGACTCTTTGTGACAAGAAGATAAGCCCCATTCCGAGCGAATACGTCTTGCTCGTGGGGTCTTTCTGAACGAGAGCGAACCTCTTCAACGTATTCAAGATGGAGAACCCTTTGCTGTTATGGATGCCGACTGTCTGACAAATCTCGGTCAGGGTCATTCTTCCCGAATCGTGACGTGCAAGTGTGGCAAGGATTCGTGCAGCCTGTTCCACTGCAGGCACGAGGTAAGAATAACGAGTCTTGCCCGCAGCATCTTTGATTGGCTTACTCAAGGCGCGCTCGCTATGTTTTTTGTGAGCAGAAATCGTTTTCTCTCCGCAAAAAAATGCCACGACAGAATCGAGCTGTCAAGAGTTAATCTTTCAGAAAATGAAGTCACGTTTGCTTTTGGCTCAATCCGAACCGCGTATGGATAACTTCCCAAACAAGTTTAACTGGTTGTATCCTATTCAAAAATTGACATATCATTTCTCACAGGTAACCATGTTTCGTAATTCAATAATTTCGTGGGCCGCGGCACGGCGATCTCGTGCGCCAAAAATAGCCGACCCGACGATTGCCGCGGAAGCGGGGCCGACGATTTGAGACCACTGTCGGAACTGCTCTTCGAGGCTTCGTCCCAGTCTGTCCTGCCTGCCGAATCCGGGACACCAGATGGGTTTGCGAGTAATTGTCCGATATCTCTCAAGGTCGTAAGGTCTCGTTGCGGGACCGATGTATCCGGCCACACCCAGTGCCTCACCCAGATGAAGAATGCCGTCGGTCACATCGTTGCAGGGCACGTCGCCCGGTATGCTCACAGACAATTCGGATTCCTCATTGCCGGCAATGAGATCACCGCGTTTGATGGGCCGTGAAAAGAACATGGACGCCCCTGCGTGACTCATCAGAGGTAGGAGTAGGACTCCCATGTGGGATTCACGCGCCGCGTTCACCGCTTCGGCAATGGATACAGCCCCCGGGAAGCCGTGCACCGTAACATGGGTTGCGCCGGAATCGGTGAGTCCTCGGATGATCTTCGCGTTGGTGCCTTGCCAGCCGGCGCTGCCTCGAAATCCGATATCCGCTATCTTCAAGTCCACCAGTAGAGGCCGATTCTCGATTTCATCGCGTATTCGCCTGAGGATCTCGACCCCTGACTCCAACAGGGTCGTCACCCCGATCTTGATGCCGTCCACAATCCCGCCCACTTGCTTGACGACGCCGGCGACTTCATCGGAGTCCGGAAGGTCTGCGGCTAAAATGATTGCATAGTCTTTCATGAGTATTCCTACCAAGGATGCCCCACTGCCGGTCCGTGGGAGATCATTCACCGATGTCTTCCCGATCCATGCCGAGCTTCAACAGTCGGTATCGAAGTGACCTGAATGATATTCCGAGCAGCGTGGCGGCCCTGGACCTGTTCCAGCCGGTTATTTCCAGGACCCTGCTGATGAGCTTTCTTTCTAATGTTTCCAGTGTCTTGTTGAGGTCTATACCCTCCGGGGGGATGTCCAAATCACCTGTCTGCTTGGGCGTGGCGCCGGATTCAACCAGCTTCGGCGGCAGATTCTCCGCGGTGAGCTGATCGGACTGTTCGAGAGTCACGCAGCGTTCGATAACGTTTTCCAGTTCCCGTACGTTACCGGGGTAGTTGTAGTTGCACAGCACACGCATTGCCAGAGAGGAGGTCTTGGTGATCCGTTTACCCTGTTCTGCGGCGTACTTCTTGAGAAAGTGGTCAACGAGCAACGGGATGTCCTCGTCCCGCTCCCTCAGGGGAGGGAGCCGAATGCGGATCACGTTGAGACGGTAGTACAGGTCTTCTCGAAAGGCGCCACTCTCCATCTCTTCTTCCAGCACCTTATTCGTCGCCGCAATGATCCTCACGTCGATCTTCTTTCCGTCGGTATCACCAACTCGCCTGAATTCACTTTCTTGCAGGAACCGCAAGAGCTTTGCTTGAATGGACAGCGGAATTTCGCCCACTTCATCGAGAAACAGCGTGCCGGTATGAGCGGTTTCGACGAGGCCCGGTTTGTTGGAAACGGCTCCCGTAAAGGATCCCTTCACGTAGCCAAACATTTCCGCTTCGAGCAGGTTCTCCGGAATAGCCGTACAATTGATCGTAACAAACGGTTTATTCCGTCTCGGAGAGTTGTAATGAAGGGCTTTGGCAACCAGTTCCTTTCCTGTTCCCGATTCTCCTATTACGAGAATCCCTGCCTTCGTGGGAGCCACTTGTGAGATGAGGTTGAAGACCTCGGCCATGTGGGGGGATTTTCCTATGATCTCACCAAAATGGTACTTGGCTTCAATGGACCTCCGCAGTTCAACATTCTCCCTACGGAGTCGTCGGGTTTCAAGCGCGTTCCGAATGATGATGCGAAGGTCTTCTATTTCAAACGGCTTAGACACATAATCGTACGCACCTTCTTTGACGGCACGCAACGCATCATCCACGCTGGCATACGCTGTGATCGCTATGATGGGAATCTCGGGATCCAGATTATGGATTTCCCTTATCAGGTCGAGGCCGTTCATCACCGGCATCTTGACATCGGTCAGGACGAGATCAGGCTCCTCCAGCTTATACGACTTCAGTCCTTGAACTCCGTCCGAAGCGGTTCTGACGTGATAGCCTTCCTGAGAGAGCATGATTTCCAGGAATTCTCTCATGCTCGGTTCATCATCGACGACGAGTAGACGTTCGGGCATGCTCCAGCTCCGTTTGTTGTGGGGCCAGGGGAAGCTGAATCGTGAAGAGTGTACCAGTGGTCGGAGCGGTCCGGACCTCCACGGTACCCTCATGGGCTTCGATTACGCTCAGCACGAGAGACAATCCTATTCCCGTACCCCTTTCCTTGGTGGTGGTGAAAGGCTCGAAAATCCTGTCTCTGATTTCGGGAGGGATTCCCGGACCCGAATCCTGCACTTTGAACGTAGCAAAACCGGATTTCGGGTCCGATTCCAACACGGCGTGGATTACACCGCCATCCGGTGTGGCGTCTGCCGCGTTGGAGAGGAGGTTCCAGAAGGCCTGCTTGATCTGAGCACGCTCCCCTTCAATCTCGACCCCTTGGTTAATCAGTGTTTCTATGGCTATGTTTCTTAGGGATCCGTACTCTCCCGTGAACTGGGCCACCGCCTCTTCGGTAAGCTCGCTCAGCAGCAAGCGCTTCTTCTGAGACCTACGACTCGTTACCGTGACGAGGAAATCGCTCAGCAGAGAATTAAGTCGATCCGCCTCCCGAATGATAATTCCGAGCAGTCGTTTTTCGCTGTCCAGCGTGGGTGAACAGTTGGAAAGTAATTCAGCCGCCCCTCTCAGGGATGCCAGCGGATTACGTATTTCATGAGCCATGCCCGCGGTGATCCTCACAAAAGCCGACTGCTTCTCGCTCAGTCTGACTCGCTCCTCCATTTTTCTCATCTGCGTTACGTCGTTAAACACTACCAATCGGCCCCGCGGCGTGCCGTCCTCTTCCGTGAGATCTGAAACCGTCAGTTCCATATGCAGTTGTCTTTCCCCACTGCCTCTCACTGTTCGATACGTCTCCCGCCTCACCCCGCTCGTTGCCGTCCCGTCTTCGATCACCGGAAAGACCTGCTTCAACGGTACACTAATGAGTTCGGACAGAGACCTTCCAATCAATGAGCATCCCCGATTGTTGACGTAGGTTATTCGGTCTCGTTCGTCCGTGGTGATGATACCGCTTGGGATGGAACGGACAATGTTCGTATGCAACTCCGACAGCTTCTGATAATCGAGTTCTCGCCTACTAAGCGAGATCCTGGTTCGTTGTAACTGTTCGGCAACCGAGCTGGACGCAAAGGCCACAATGAGAAAGATGGTCAAGTGTACAACGAGAACCCACAGGAGGTAACCCGGTGTAAATTTTCCCCATGGGCTTTCCCATGGCCAGTCACTCGGCGGCAAGACACCATGGAATTGAAAGGTAATGAGGAGCCCGAAGAGTATGGCCGAAACAGAGGCGATAAAAAGTGCTCCCCGCCTGAAGTGCAAAATGCCTGCAGAGACGATGGTGAACACGTACAACATCGTGAAGACGCTTGAGGCTCCGCCGGTAAAATAGATCAAAACCGTGATGTAGACCACGTCCACCATAATTTGGAAGAACGAGAAAGCCCCCAGGTTGGGAATCACGGGCAGGCTCAACGCATAGATTAGACTGAGAAGAAAAGTGGCGCCGATGAGAACGTACAGTGGAATGGCGGCATCGACGAATATCGACCCGCTCTCCTGTAGCTGAAAGAATAGAGTAGCCCCAAGCAGGAAGGTCGTCACCATCAATCGGAGCAGCATAAGCCACTCGACCCGCCTTCGCATGTCCCGTCCGCTTTTCGGCTCTTGGGGTATAGCGGCATTGATGATGCGCGAGATCATATTCATACGGAAGCCTCCCTGTCGAAACGCTTCCCCACATTTGCCGGCAATTGGAGTTTTACTGTGACTCCCCTAACGTTTCATACCAGCCGGCATCCGCTGATTGAACGCGGTTGAAACCATTATTCTACGAGGGCCTCTAACTCCATCTGGTAGGTTTGCCGTGAGCATCTCGGACGATCTCACTGACGAGGATGACCTTTCGGGGACATTTGTACCGAGAAAGGTACTGTTTGCAGAACCGAATAATCTCACGCTCTTCAGGCCGAATACCCGGTTCCTGAACCACAAGAGCGTGAATAACCTGCCCCCGCATCAGATCTTCAACGCCGATAAGTGCAACATCGGCCACTTGAGGGTGGCGGATCAAGATCTCTTCAACCTCCTGGCAATACACATTGAACCCCGATGTTATGATGAGGTCCTTCTTCAAACCCGTCAGCGTTAGGTACCCGTCACTGTCCAGGAAGCCGATATCACCGGTATAAAGCCATCCATTTCGTATAACGGTCTGGGTCTCCGTCGGTCTGCCGAAATAGCCCAGCATGACATTCGGTCCTTGGACAACCACTTCTCCTTGCGTGCCCACGGTTAAAGGATTACCGTCGTCGTCATGAATGGCAATGGTGACATCCGGTATGGGGGGGCCCACCGTCTCGGGTTTGTTCGGAACGTTGACATTGTTCCACGAAACCACCGGAGTCGCTTCGGTCAGACCATAGCCGTGATACACATCAATCCCGTACCGATTGCAGAATTTCTCGTAGATCTCCGACGACAGAGGAGCGCCGCCGCTAATTGCTATTTCAAGACTGGATAAGTCGAGGTTCTTGCAGGACGGATGGTAGAGGAGCCCGTAGTAGACCATAGGAACCAGACCCGTATACGTGACCCGGGCCTCCTGCAACCAGGGGATTAGTTTCGGAAAGTCGACCCGTTCAACGAGATAGACGGTTCCCCCCGCCTTCATCGTGCCCAGGAGATTGACTGAAGCGCCAAACGCGTGGAAAAGAGGGATCAGCGCCAGGCCGTGGGTTTCCGGTCCGCGACGGGCAACATCTCTGAGCAGGTTTGAATTTGTATCAAGGTTCCTGTGACTAAGAGTCGCGCCAAGCGCTTTTCCCAGAAGCCCCGCAGTGAATATGATAACGGCCGGGTCATTCGGATCCATATCCATGGCCTGAAAATCATCCGAGAAATCCTTCTCGATCTCCTCGAAAGGGACTGCTCCGTCGACCGCTTCCGTACTGATCACAATCTTTACGTACTCAGCCCTCTCTCTCAGACTTTCTATCTTGGAGATCTGGTCGCCCTTACACAGAATGGCAGCGGGCCTGCAATCTGCCAGGTAGTTCGTCAACTCGTAAACCGTGGACAACGGGTTGAGTGTGACGGCAATGGCCCCTATTCGCGCGCTGGCAAAGTAGGCTGCGACCAACTCGGGCCGATTGCCCATAAGCGTCACTATTCGATCTCCTTTTTGGACCCCTGCTTTCACGAGCGCGTTGGAAAGCCGATTGATGGTTCGTAGAAGATCTGCATAGGTTATTGTGGATTCCTCGAAAACCAACGCAGGGTGGTCCGGCATATCGTCCGCAAAGCGATCGACGATCTCGCTAAGGTTCATGCTCACTCCCGTATCCAGACTATTCGAATCTTAATAGTGTACCACGAATGACGGTTAAAATCAAGCTCCGATCACTTCCAAAATCCACCACCTCATTTTCGCGGAGTGGTGTTGAATGACCGTGTTGGACGATTTTTCCAGATTCTACCTTGTCAGGCTCGGTCCCCAAACGGTCTGTAGCACGCTATGTCAGAACGTATGCACACCCCCTGGTTTTCGGCAACACCTTCCCCTTGAGGCTGCCGGATGCCCCCGCCCCCATGGACTGACTCCCCATCTGATGAGTCGTGGGTGCGAATTAAGCTGTATCATAGAGACTCACCATCTTCTCCCTGGCCGCAATGAGCGTTTCATTGGACGGATGTCCCCCGATTAGGCGAATGATCAATCCTCTCCCGCCCTTGGCCACACGACCCGGCAGGTTTATCAGCCAGAACCGAACCGCCTTCAAACGCTTGTTTACCCAATTTCCTCCAAGAACCAGATGCTTCATTGCAGAGTTGAGATTCAATGCCAGAATCATTATCTGCCACCAAGCGGCATTGGCTCCAAACTTGCCCGAAGGAAGTCTGCCGCCGGCCAAATCCTCTTTCATCACTGAATGTACTTCTTCACTCTTACCGCACCGCTGACGATACCACCAGATCAGCTCATCAGCCGCTATGTCACGGTTTGTCACGATACCGGTTACTTTGTATTTGGTACGACCAAAGTCCATAGTCGGAAAAGGAAAACTCTGTTGGAGATCCATCTCAGGGAGATCCGGCTGGGAGAGAGGCTCTCGAATAGCAATGTACCGATATGACGGACCATCCTTCTTCTTGGTAAGCTCGCTGGGCACGTAACAGATCTCGGCATACTCTTGTCCCGTATCTACCAATTCGTCGTCTACCTTACGATAGATCCGATGCCAATCGGGCTCCTCCATCAAACTGATTTCATACTTGAATGGGTCGCTCATCTTGGCACCGATGGCGAATTCTATGACCCCGAAGCGCTTGTTTTTCACTTCAGCACAATAGCTCATGAGGTCGTGTTGGTACCCCGCAGTGTCCGATCTCAAAAATACCTTCTTCACTCCCGCAGGCAAGAGACCCAACGCCTCCTCAAAGACTCGCTTCTGTTCAAATCCAGCATAAACGTTACCATCTCGAAACTCCGAATGGAGCACCTGATCTAGCTCGAACCAGTACGTGTTCAAAGGTTGGTATGCCTTGAAGCCTTTATAGCAATGCAGAGCCTCGGCCTTGTTGGTAGGGACCAATGTGGCATCCATGTCCAAGGTAGCCTCGGGCTTCGGATCACGACTGTAAACACGAGCCACAAAACTCGCAATGAGCTTTGTCAGAGCACGCAAACACTCATTGGGCTCTGGAATGAACGAAGTGGCCGGAACCCGCAACTTCTCTTGTTCACGATCGTGAAACGCCTCCAAGTATCTCAATATCACCGTAGGCGACGGAAATGCCCGCCTACGATCTTTGCGCCATCTACGTTCAAGCGCTCGGCGCTCTGGACGGGTCTTACCCTGTGCTTTCATCCTATCGAGAATCCTGCACAGTCCGTCGTCCCCTTCCAAGATCCGTATGTCATTAACACTCTCACCAGCAGTCAGATTCAAAAGGACAAGAGCCATCACAATCTCAGCGTCAGTGTACCCTTGGTCACCACTCCGGATCTTCAAGTGATCTTCGATGGATTTCCCCAGCCCCATAACGTACGCAAGATCAAGGTATGGTGGCAATCCGGCAAATGCGGTCATCCCCCCGCTCTCTTTTTCTTCTTCGTACTTGTAAGGAAGAACGCCTTGATTCATAATGGCTTGCACCTCGTTGGTGATAGAATCGTTCTCTCAAAACCATTCTATCCTCTTGATCTCTCAAGAACAACGAGGTTTTTCACTTTTTTTGATACGCGATTTGGGGAAAGCAAGGCATACCCGTGTAGCTCCAAGAGGTGTCCGCATGATCGGCCGTTCAATCACGGGAGCCTATTCGTCGGTGAACCGGGGGATACGCAAATCATTCGCGGCGAGACCATTGACTTACGTGTAGTGCTGCCATTATCATCTTTAACCTTAGAGTGTGAGTAAACTGCGCGGGAACGTTTGAAACGAGGATCCAAGGGCAAGGCCTCATGAAAGAGCGCGAAAAAAGGCATCGTATAGATGTACGCGAACTGACTCAGCTGCGAAAGAAAGTGGCTGAATTGGAAGCACAAATCGCGAGAGATAAGCAATCGGCCGGCAGACGGAGAACTCCGGACGACGCCTTCTCGGCCATGTTTCTGAACTCACCGGACATCCAGTTGATTCTCGACATCGAGTCGGGCAATATCATTAAGGCCAACAAAGCAGTCGAACGGATCTTGAAATGTAGTAACGAAGACCTTGTCGGAAAGCACTGTTCGGTCCTCTATCCGCCTGAACGAGATGCCCCTCGGGAGGAATTCCTTGACAGAATAGCGGTATACGATTCCGTGTTGGAGGGGCAGTATCTTGTGCGGGCCGACGGCTCGCTCTTTCCTGCCGAGATCACGGCCACGGTGATCCCCTGGGAGGCCGGCGACGCGATGTTGGTTACGTACAGAGATGTGAGCGAACGGGTGCGGGTTCAGCAGGATCTCAAGGAGAGCGAAGAGAAGTATCGTCACCTTGCGGAACTACTCCCCGGAATAGTGTTCGAGCTTGACTTGGAGAAAAATATCACCTTTGTGAACAGAAATGGCCTGGAAACTCTTGGTTATCAGCTTGACGTGACGCCTTACGGGGGAACCCCGCTCTATGCCGTGATTGCCGAACACCGAGCGCGATTGGCTCAAGACATAGAAAAAGTCTTCACAGGGGAGACTCTTGCCGGAAACGAATACTCATCCCTCCGGAGAGATGGTTCCGTCTTTCCTGTAGCAATCTATGCCACTCCGATCATCCGACACGACCAGATAGTCGGCCTTCGAGGCATCGCCGTAGACATTACGGATCTCAAGCGTACACAAGAGGCGCTCGAAAAAGCCAAGACCACCCTGGAAATCCGGGTTGCCGAACGAACGGCCGAACTTGCGGAATCCAACGATCAGCTCCGTCGCGAAATAGCCCGGAAGGCTCGTGCCCAAGAAGCACTGACGAGTAGTGAACAGCGTTTCAGAGCCATCTTTGATACGGCAATCGACTGCATATTCATCAAGAATACGTACCTGGAGTATGTGGTGGTCAATCCCGCGATGGAGCAGCTCCTCTCGCTCCCGAGTTCGAAGATCATCGGTCGAACGGACCACGATCTGTTTGGTAAGGAAGCGGGAGAACATCTCAAGGCCGTCGACGAGAGAGTTTTGAAGGGGGAGTTCATTGAAGAGGAACACACCAGGCCCGTTAAGGGGACTTCCACCACCTTTCTCGATGTCAGGGCGCCGATGCGGGACAACTTCGGCACTACCATTGGAGTATGTGGCATCTCCCGCAACATTACGGAGCGAAGAAGAACCCAGGTTATTGCACGTTCGGACGACTCTGAGTATCCTTCCCAGGCTATGAAGGACACCCTGGACAAGGCATTATCGGCTGCCCAAAGCGAGACCGTAACTCTTCTCACAGGGGAAAGCGGTTGCGGGAAAGACTATCTTGCACGCTACATTCATGAAAGGTCCAGGAGAAGCACGGGCCCATTCTATTCCATCAACTGTGCCGCCCTGCCGCCGGAATTGGCCGAGTCGGAGCTGTTCGGCCATGAGGCCGGGGCCTTCACCGGCGCGAGTCGAGGTAAACGGGGATTGCTCGAGCTGGCTGAAGGCGGAACCCTTTTGCTCAATGAGATCGGCGAGCTTTCTCTGGGAATGCAGGCGAAACTGCTCACCTTCATGGACACACGGGCGTTTACGCGAGTGGGCGGAGAGAGAACCGTTACCGTCAATGCCCGTCTCTTGGCGGCAACAAATAGGGAATTGGAAGAAGAAGTCGCGAAGGCCCGATTTCGAGTAGATCTGTTCTATCGTTTGAACGTGCTGCGAATTCGAGTCCCACCGCTTCGTGAGAGGATTGAGGACATCCCGATTCTTGTGAACCAAATTTTTTCGCAAATCGCCGTTGAATTGCAGCTGCCGGCACCACCGCAGATCGATCCGGCCAACATGACTCGACTTACTCGCTATGCATGGCCCGGCAATGTCCGCGAACTTCGAAACGTGCTCGAACGAGCATTGATCATCTCCGGATCGGGACCCATGCGTTTCGATTCCCTTGCGCAGAATCAAAACGGTTCTCCTGACTGGTCGTGGAATACGAGCTTCCCTCCTCGGCTGCCGCTCAACGATCTCGTGAAAAGTCTCAAGAGATCGGTAATTCAAGAGGCCTTGGTAAGGACCGGCGGCAAGAAAAACGAAGCGGCTCGTCTCTTGGGCGTTACTCGCCACATCCTCAGGCGCCAGATGGAGGCCGCCGGTCTCTCCGGCCGGAGTAACGCGAGCAAGGGGTAGGGCGGGCCGATTCGGCGGATGCGAACTTTGGTTGCGGCGCCGGCCGCCCTGTGGTACCACTCGGATGCATCACGTCATTTCAACATGGGAGAGGATTGGGACAAGCCCCCCGTCCGGAACGGCACTATGACCGACACGCGAATTCATTTGGCACTGCTGCTGCAAGATCTGGAATTCGGCGGCACGCAGAGATACGCAATCAATCTCTTGAAACACCTGGACAGAGACCGCTTCGACCCGGAACTCTGGGTTCTCCGAGGCGGTAATGACATGGTTCCGCTCGCAGAAGCCACGGGTACCAGGATCGTGAGGTTTTCCGAGGACCTCTCCATGGGGCCCAAAGCGGTCTACCGTCTGATGATGCATTTACTCCGTTCACGACCTCAGATTCTCTACACCTTGACGGTGGTGCCCAACATATGGGGACGGATCTTAGGATCTGCAGTGCGCGTCCCCGTTGTCATCGGAAGTCTCCGCAACAGGGTAGCCAAGCAGTTCGACAGGTGGCTGTGGCGGTTAAGCGATTGCATGATCGTAAACGCGGAATCACTGAAACACCTCTTGGCGGAGGATTTTGCCGTTGACCCGAATCGTGTTGCGGTAATTCCCAACGGAGTCGATACCGAGTACTTTGCCCCGGATCCCTCCCGACGGTCGGCGCACCCGTCACTGATCTATGTGGGGCGCCTGGTTGAGCAGAAGGACCCTTTCACCCTGTTGAACGCCTTCAGGCTGGTCGCAAAAGAGCTCCCGTCGGCCACGTTGGTAATGCTGGGAAATGGTCATCTGAGGCCTGCGATTGACGAGTTCCTGCAAAAGAATTCCTTGGATTCATCCGTTCGGGTGTGCAATGGCACCGACGACATAAGACCGTACCTCCGGGAGGCATGGGCCTTTGTGCTTCCCTCGGTGTTCGAAGGCTCGCCCAATGTGGTCATGGAAGCAATGGCCGGCGGTCTTCCCATCGTATCCACGAGAGTCGATGGGGTGCCCGAACTGATCAAGGATTACGAAACCGGATTCATGGTCGACCCTCAGAGTCCCGAAGCTCTTGCAGAGGCCGTGATCAAGGTGTTGTCAAATGATGACAAATGCCGGGAAATGGGCTTGAACGCACGGGAAAAGGCAATCAGGGAATACTCGCTCGAGGGAATGGCGCGCCGGACCGAGCAGGTCTTCCTCGACGCGGCAAAGAGAGCGGGCATCGGATGAGGCCGTTCCGACCTCAGATCGTGAACGTTGGTTGCCCTACCGGGACTCCCGGCTTGCCGACACGGCCTTGAACAGTAATGTGTTTTTGATCCGGCGATAGGCCGGTTCCACGATGCCGTAGGGCGGGTTGTGGCAGCCGAGCGGCGGCATACCCGTCGGGCCGCTCCAAATGCCGGGTTTGGCGGCCCAACGGAGGTCTGTAGGAGAGGGCGTAGGTGTCGCCTCTTCCGAAACCGGGAACGATGGCGGTTGAGTATCCGCGGCCAAATTTATGAAACGGGGGCTTAGGCTACCAAGCAACCTTTTCTCTGGACCTCCTCCCCTTGTTGATTCCTCTTGGTTTCAGCAGTCCGGTTTAACCGTTGCCCACGTACAGCGTGCTTTGTTCAACTGTTTAGCAATCATGGTCTTTAGTCCTGATTCTCGGAAACAAGAATTCAGGTTTGTGGGCAACGTGTCGGCCATTCGCGGAGGGCCCTCATGAAGAGGTTTTCAGCGTCCTTAGTGTCGTTAGCCCTATTAATGTTGGGCTTGTCGGCTCTTGCAGATCAAGCGGCGGGACCGGTGACGCTCACTTCGGAAAGCAACTCCTATCCGCTGGGGTTGCACATTGACATTCTCAATGATCCTGACGGGAGGCTCACGATTGAGGATGTCATGAGGCCTGCGGTGTCCAAGCGTTTCACTCCGAGTCGAAGGCAATCTCCCAGCTTCGGTTTCGATTCCTCGGTTCACTGGATCCGATTCGCCTTGGTAAACCGGAATAACCCCTCCCGTGATTGGGTGCTCGAACTGCAGTCACCTACCATAGATAAGATCAATGTTTACTATTCCGCTACCGGCGGCGATTTCCGGGAACGAACCGCAGGCGATTTCATCCCTTTCAAGAAGTGGGAAATCGATTACAGCTCGCCGGCATTTCGGCTTACCGTACCTCCGGGAGAGCGTAAGGTCTGCCTGCTGCGGCTCGAAAGTTCCGGTCTCATAAGGGTCCCCCTGTTCCTCAGAACCTTTCGGGCCTTCGAATCTCATGCCCGGCGGGAACAAATGTGGTCGGGCCTGTTCTTCGGCGCAACCGCTATTATCGTCATATACGGGGTCTTTTTATGGTTGGCCCTCAGGGATAACACCCACCTATACTACGTACTGTCGATCGCAAGCCTCACGATAACAAGCGCAGTCTTTACAGGATTGGCCTATCAATACGTTTGGCCCTCCCTCCCCCCATGGAATACCGCGGCGCTTACGGTATTTTCAGGCATAACGATATACTCTCTCATGGGCTTCGTGAGGAGTTTCGTAAGGAGCAAGGAATACGCGCCGACACTGGACAAGGCCGCGAAAGCGGTCATGTATGGCGCCATACTGGTTTCGGTTCTGGCATACCCTGCCCATAGGCTGTCCGTCGGTTCTGCAATCGCAGTCAGCACGGCCTGGTGTGCTCTCACCCCAATCCTCAGCGTAAGGGCTTATCTTAAGGGATACAAACCTGCTCTCACGTTTCTGCTCGCGTACATTGTGCTGCTGGTCGGCCTCCTTGTTTGGACCATGGCACTTGCAGGACCGGGAGGTTATAGCACGGGGCTCAACCATCTGGTCAGGCTCGGCCTGGTGGTCACATGGGTGCTGGTCGCGGGAGTTCTTGCGAACCGGTACAGATTATTGCAGAGCGAATATAGCAGTTCTCTTGAACGGGAAGTGGAACGTCGGACTAAGGACCTCGGTGAGGCGTTGTCTGAACTTCGGAAGAATCGCGACCTAATGGAAGTGAGAGTGGAAGAGCGTACTGCCGAGTTGGCCGAATCGAACGAGCAGCTCAAGCAGGAAATCCAAGAGCGGATTCGGACCGAGAAACTGCTGGAAGAAGCCCACTTTCGACTGGAAGAAAGCGCCAGGGAATGCTTCATAAGCGAGGAACGATTCCGGACGGTCTTTGAAGCGGCCCGTGACTTCATGTTCATCAAGGACAGGGTACTTAAGTACCAGCAGGCAAACCCCTTCATGCTTAACCTGTTGGGCGAGTCCCCCGAGACGATTGTGGGCAAAACGGATGACGATCTTTTCGACCCGGAGTATGCCCGTTTCGCCGGGAGAGTTGAAGAACGGGTTCTTAAAGGGGCAAGCATCGAAACGGAACATACGCTGACCATAGACGAGCAGCCGTTCACGCTCAACTGCATCAGGTTTCCCATGAAGGACCGATCCGGCCGTGTTGTGGGGTTGTGTGGGATCTGCCGAGATGTCACCGAACGCAAACAGATCGTGCAGGAGCCGACCTCCCGTAATCAAGAGTACCATTCCTCTGCGATGGTGGACACCGTGGGGCAGATCCTTCTCGCGGCACAAAGCGACGGTATCGTCCTCTTCCTTGGGGAAAGCGGCAGCGGGAAAGACCATTGGGCCCGCTATCTCCATGATCACTCGAGAAGAGCCGGGAGCCCGTTCTTCTCCATCAACTGCGCTGCATTGAATTCGGAGCTTGTGGAGTCGGAACTTTTCGGCCACGAGCGAGGAGCATTCACGGGTGCACATGCCGGCAAGCGCGGTTTGCTCGAACTGGCCGAAGGTGGAACGCTCCTGCTCAATGAGATAGGAGAAATGCCCCTTCCGCTTCAGAGCAAGCTGTTGACGTTTCTTGACACACAGTCCTTTACGCGGCTTGGGGGAGAGAAGAGCATTACGGTGGATTCCAGGGTTCTCGCAGCGACCAATCGTGACCTGCGAGGTGCAGTCAAGGAAGGGCTCTTCCGCGAGGACCTCTATCATCGTCTTAATGTGTTTCATGTTCATGTTCCACCATTACGGAACAGAACCGAGGATATTCCTGCTCTTGCCGGCAGGCTTCTGAAACAGCTTGGCGAAAGGATGGGGTTCTCCGAAGTTTCAATGCCCGATGCCCAAGCTATGGAGGCAATACAACGGTACGAGTGGCCGGGAAACGTCAGGGAATTGCGCAACGTCCTCGAACGAGCTTTGATTCTTACCAAAGGGTCGAGAATTACCATCAGGGCACTCAGCCTGGGTGAAACCGGCACACGTGCTTCTCGTCCGCCCAAGGAGGACGAACTGAGTTTTCAGTTGCATATTTCTCCGGGCACTTCATTTCAAGACGCGTTTCAGGCCGCGAGGCGCTCCCTCATTGGGGAAGCGCTGGGCCGCTGTGACGGCAACGTGTCCGCAGCGGCGCGGTTGCTTGGCATGCCTCGTGGAAGTCTGCGGACTCAGATGAAGTATCTCGATATCACCTGACGGGGAATCGGCACTTTTTTCACGGCGCCAACGAGCCGAAAAGAGGAACTGTCGGCGCGATCACGCCATTGTTAACATTCTGATTTTTCAGCCCTATGCCATGATCGGCAAACATCATGGCGTTTCCGCGCCGGTTCGGCTCGTCCGCGCGTTCCCCATCATCCTGCCCCAATCAAATTATTCGACGACAATTCATGTGTTTGTTCAGCAGGTTAGCTGATACATCCTCTCTTTCTCAAGCTTCCGGCACGAAACGTGCTTACCAACCTCCGAATCGCGGGGGTGCTCAAACGGTCCTTTTCGCTGATGTCGCCTACCGACCCTCAAATGATCGAGGATGAGATTCACATGGGATGCAAGTCACTCGGCTTTCGTCGGAAACCGGGACTGATAAACGTCCGGGTCAAGGACAACCGCGCCGGACCCGCAGAGGCCGACCCCGCTCCGGAGCATTCCTACGCCACGGAATCTCTCGGCCGCCGTGCCGTACCAAAGCAACGCATCGCCCGTGATTCCGAGAATCAGGAGACTTGAGATGTTTGCAAGATTTTTTCGAAGACCCAAGTTCTATCGTCGGGTCATCACGTTCGAGCAACTCGAAGAGCGCATCGTCTTTGATGCAGCTGTTGCGCCTGCCGCCGACCAAGCGGCCGATAATGCCGATCAGACCATTGATGGGCAGAACCCGGACACGACGAATCCCGCGGCATCTGCCGACTCTCAGCCAGAGGATTCGACCTCGGACGGAGATCAAGATGCACTCAATGTGGTCTTCGGACAGGATCTTAACGTGGTGCTGATCTCCAACGCGCTCGATCAAATCGAGGCCCTCTCCGACTCGGCGGTGGAGCATGCGCAGGTCATCGTGTACGACGCTGAGGAGGACGGTCTGGCGGACATCATCGACATGCTGGAGGAATTGACGGAGAGCAACGGCAGCCAAATCAGCCATCTGGCCGTGGTGTCCCATGGAGATGCCGGCGTGCTCACCCTCGGCGACGGGGAAGTGTGGACCATTTCGACCGTAACTGCCGGCTCGGAGCAGTGGAACAGCCTTGGCTCTCTGCTTACCGAAGACGCGCGGATCGATCTGTACGCTTGTGACATCGGACAGGGGGAAGCCGGTGCCTTGTTTGTAGAAACGTTGGCATCCGCAACCGGAGCCGTGGTCTGGGCGAGCGACGATGCCACGGGCAATGTGGGCGACGCGGACTGGGAGTTGGAAACTCAGAGCGGTGCCGCTGGTAGGGATGGACTTTTGGATACGGAGAGTCTGGCCGACACTTCGATCCTGCTGGATGGGGGGAATGACGCAACTGCCAACGATCAACCGATTCTGAGCGGGGATGTCGCCCTTACGGCCATAGCGGAAGACTCCGTGCCTGCCGGCGAGTTGGTTTCGGACTTCGTGGCGGGTATTTTCAGCGATACGGACGGCACCCTCGGCGGGATAGCCATTGTGGGCAATGCGGCCGACGCCGTGACCGAGGGGGTATGGCAGTACAGCTCCGACAATGGGGCTACCTGGGCCGACGTGGGGACGGTGAGTTCCGACGATGCCTTGTTGATCGCAGCGGACGGGCTGATACGGTTTCTTCCGGTTTCGGACTACTGCGGGGATCCCGGGGAACTGACCATCCGGGCGGTGGACGATACCTGGTCGGGCGGCTTTTCCATTTCCGGCGTCTCCGAGACGCGCGTGACCCTGAACGTAGACAGCCCTTTTTCGCTGAGCACGATCGGCTCCATTCTTCACGATCTCTCCGGCGTGGTGACTGGGGACCTCGACAATGACGGAGATTTGGATATCTATGTAACCACCCAGGACGACGGCCCGGCAGGCCCCGTGCAGAACTATCTGTTCATTAACAACGGAGACGGGACGTTCACCCAAAGCGACATCAGCGGGGATGACTTTACGTCGCCGGCTGGGGTCATGGGCGACGTGAACGGCGACGGTTGGTTGGACATCTACCTGGCCGACTATTGCGAGAACAACGGTCTGTGGATCAACAACGGGGACGGGACCTTTACCTGGGGGAAAATCACCGGCGACACCAGCGTAACTTCCTTCGACGCGGTGATGGGAGACGTGAACGGCGACGGCCTGTTGGACATCTATGTGGTCAACCATGACGAGTGGCCCTCCGCCACGGACCAAAACTATCTGTGGATCAACAACGCGGACGGGACGTTCACCCCAAGCAACATCACCGGCGATACCGAGGAGTCGTGGGCGGCTGCGATGGGTGACGTCGACGGCAACGGTTACCTTGATATCTACGTAGCCAATTCGGGTCAAAACCGGCTGTGGCTGAACAACGGGGACGGGACGTTCACCCAAAGCAATATCAGCGGCGATACCGGTACCTCGTACGGTGCGGTGATGGGAGACGTGAACGGGGATGGTTATCTCGATATCTACGTGGCGAATTCCGGTCAGAATCGGCTGTGGCTGGGCAACGGAGACGGGACGTTCACCGAAATCAACCTTACCGGGGATGTCGGCACCTCGCACGCCGCGGTGATGGGAGATGTGAACGGAGACGGTTATCTTGATATCTACGTAGCCAATGGCGGCCAGAATCGACTGTGGCTGAACAACGGGGACGGGACATTCACTGAAAGCGACATCACCGGGGATACCGGAGGATCGTCCGATACGGTAATGGGAGATGTGAACGGAGACGGCCGGCTCGACATACTCGTAGTGGATTCCGGCAATGAAGAACTCAGGCTCTGGACCAACAACAATTTGGGGAGCGTGTCTTCGACGGATCGTACCGTTTCCATCAGCGTCACCCCGGTGAATGACGCGCCGGATCTGTCCGATGTCGGAGGCACGCTCACCTATACTGAGGACGACGGCGCCAAGGTCATAGACGGGACCATTGCTTTGACCGATGTGGACGATACGCATCTTGAGAGCGCAACCATTCGCATCACCGGAGGCTATCGGATCGGCGAGGACATGCTGTCCATCGATGCGGCTTATCTTGCCTCGGGAATAAGCCGTTCATGGGATGCCGCGACCGGAACCCTGACCCTTAACGGCAGCGCGACCGTAGCGGAATACGAGGCCATGCTGGAGCACGTCACGTACGCCGACATCAGCAACGAGCCGGACACCGCGGACCGGATCGTCACCTGGACGGTGAATGACGGAGACGAGGACTCGGCACCGCAAACGAGCACCATCACGGTCCTTTCCGTCAACGATCAACCGATTCTGAGCGGGGATGTCGCCCTTACGGCCATAGCGGAAGACTCCGTGCCTGCCGGCGAGTTGGTTTCGGACTTCGTGGCGGGTATTTTCAGCGATACGGACGGCACCCTCGGCGGGATAGCCATTGTGGGCAATGCGGCCGACGCCGTGACCGAGGGGGTATGGCAGTACAGCTCCGACAATGGGGCTACCTGGGCCGACGTGGGGACGGTGAGTTCCGACGATGCCTTGTTGATCGCAGCGGACAGGCTGATACGGTTTCTTCCGGTTTCGGACTACTGCGGGGATCCCGGGGAACTGACCATCCGGGCGGTGGACGATACCTGGTCGGGCGGCTTTTCCATTTCCGGCGTCTCCGAGACGCGCGTGACCCTGAACGTAGACAGCCCTTTTTCGCTGAGCACGATCGGCTCCATTCTTCACGATCTCTCCGGCGTGGTGACTGGGGACCTCGACAATGACGGAGATTTGGATATCTATGTAACCACCCAGGACGACGGCCCGGCAGGCCCCGTGCAGAACTATCTGTTCATTAACAACGGAGACGGGACGTTCACCCAAAGCGACATCAGCGGGGATGACTTTACGTCGCCGGCTGGGGTCATGGGCGACGTGAACGGCGACGGTTGGTTGGACATCTACCTGGCCGACTATTGCGAGAACAACGGTCTGTGGATCAACAACGGGGACGGGACCTTTACCTGGGGGAAAATCACCGGCGACACCAGCGTAACTTCCTTCGACGCGGTGATGGGAGACGTGAACGGCGACGGCCTGTTGGACATCTATGTGGTCAACCATGACGAGTGGCCCTCCGCCACGGACCAAAACTATCTGTGGATCAACAACGCGGACGGGACGTTCACCCCAAGCAACATCACCGGCGATACCGAGGAGTCGTGGGCGGCTGCGATGGGTGACGTCGACGGCAACGGTTACCTTGATATCTACGTAGCCAATTCGGGTCAAAACCGGCTGTGGCTGAACAACGGGGACGGGACGTTCACCCAAAGCAATATCAGCGGCGATACCGGTACCTCGTACGGTGCGGTGATGGGAGACGTGAACGGGGATGGTTATCTCGATATCTACGTGGCGAATTCCGGTCAGAATCGGCTGTGGCTGGGCAACGGAGACGGGACGTTCACCGAAATCAACCTTACCGGGGATGTCGGCACCTCGCACGCCGCGGTGATGGGAGATGTGAACGGAGACGGTTATCTTGATATCTACGTAGCCAATGGCGGCCAGAATCGACTGTGGCTGAACAACGGGGACGGGACATTCACTGAAAGCGACATCACCGGGGATACCGGAGGATCGTCCGATACGGTAATGGGAGATGTGAACGGAGACGGCCGGCTCGACATACTCGTAGTGGATTCCGGCAATGAAGAACTCAGGCTCTGGACCAACAACAATTTGGGGAGCGTGTCTTCGACGGATCGTACCGTTTCCATCAGCGTCACCCCGGTGAATGACGCGCCGGATCTGTCCGATGTCGGAGGCACGCTCACCTATACTGAGGACGACGGCGCCAAGGTCATAGACGGGACCATTGCTTTGACCGATGTGGACGATACGCATCTTGAGAGCGCAACCATTCGCATCACCGGAGGCTATCGGATCGGCGAGGACATGCTGTCCATCGATGCGGCTTATCTTGCCTCGGGAATAAGCCGTTCATGGGATGCCGCGACCGGAACCCTGACCCTTAACGGCAGCGCGACCGTAGCGGAATACGAGGCCATGCTGGAGCACGTCACGTACGCCGACATCAGCGAGGATCCGGACACCGCGGACCGGACCGTTACCTGGACGGTGAATGACGGCGATGCGGACTCGCCGGCCCAAACGAGCACCATCACCGTTGATCCGTTGAACGATGCACCTACCGCAGACGACGATGCGTATACGGTGAACGAGGACGAGACGCTGATTGTGGATGCGACGAACGGCGTGCTCAACGGAGACGACGATGTGGATGGAGATTCTCTCAGTGCCGTTCTGGTGAGCGGTCCATCCCATGGGACATTGACGCTGAATTCCGATGGTTCGTTCAGCTATACCGCGGATTCGAACTTCAGCGGTACCGACTCGTTTACGTACTCGGCAAATGACGGTACGATGTCCGGCGCAGAGGCCGTGGTGACGATCACGGTTGATCCGGTGAACGATGCCCCGACTGCAGATGACGATACTTATACGGTGAACGAGGACGAGACGCTGCTCGTGGATGCCACGAACGGAGTACTCAACGGAGATGTCGATGTGGAGGGAGATTCTGTCACTGCGGTGCTTGTAAGCGGCCCCAGTCACGGGACATTGACGCTGAATTCCGATGGTTCCTTCACCTATACGCCATACGCGAACTTCAACGGTATCGATTCCTTCACCTACGCTGCCAACGACGGTACGATGGAAGGCGTTGCAGCCGTGGTGACGATCACCATTGATCCCGAGAACGATGCCCCGATTGCAGACGACGATGCGTATACGGTCAACGAGGACGAGACGCTACTCGTGGATGCGACAAACGGCGTGCTCCACGGCGACGACGACGTGGACGGAGATTCCCTCAGTGCGGTTCTTGTAAGCGGTCCCGTTCATGGGACCTTGACGCTGAATTCCGATGGTTCCTTCACCTATACGCCGAACGCGAACTTCAACGGTATCGATTCCTTCACCTACGCTGCCAACGACGGTACGACGGAAGGCGAAGAGGCCGTGGTAGCGATTACGGTCGATCCTGTGAACGATGCCCCGGCAGCCGGAGACATCGTCGTTGGCGGGCTGGAAGATCAACCCGTTGTGGTGACCTGGGGGCCAAGCGCTTTCTCCGACTCGAATGATTCTCCGGACGACGGAGCGGACTACGTGACCATCACTTCACTGCCGGCCAATGGCGCCCTGTACTATGATTCGGACAACAATGGCACGTTTGAAACTCAGTTGGGGGTCAACGATACGGTGGCGTGGTCGGAAGCCTTGGCAGGTCGAGTGGTCTTTCTCGGTTCAGCAGACTGGAACGGCAGCACCTCCTTCACCTACACGGTCACGGATAACGGAGGAACTGAACAAGGCGGCGTGAATACAAGCGCGAATGCCACAATTACCCTGACGTTACAAGCGGTCAACGATTCCCCCATGTCTTCGGGAGTGCCTGATCCAACGCCCCAAAATCAGGGCTTTGGTTTCTTCGGCTACGACATCTCGTCGTTTTTCTGGGATGTTGACGGCCCGGCCCTGACGTTCGAGCTGGGCACTTTAACCTATATTAATGGGCTTATCCTCACCGGTATAGACGTGGATCCTGTTACCGGCCTGGTCACCTTCACAAACGATCCCACCTCCACCGGATCCGTCGTTGTGCAGGTGAGAGCCAACGATGGCTATCAGTGCTGCAGCTGGCAGGCATTTACGTTGACGGTGAATCCTCCGGACTATTCGCAGCCTCCATATCAACCTCCCGGCGATCCAATACCGGATCAGTCTAATCCTCGGAGTTCGATCGATTATCATCCGACTTCGACATCGTTTCCATTCTCCGAGTCTTCCCCTCTTTACGGAGAGTCCTACGCATCCGGTTCCGCGGTTTCGTATCCGATAGGTAAAGGGATCCTCAATGATGACCACGTCGGAAACTCAGACGAGCATGAACGTGCGCCTTTACGTCAATTGGAGAGCCTATTCTTTGAGGAGATCTCAAGGCACTACGGTGAGGATACGAGCCGCGCCCCGGGCGGCATGTCCGAGTTTGTAGATGAGTTAACAAGACGAGTGAACCCTGAGCAGGTGCTTGGCCTGGAGGAGTTCCTCGCAAGACTGAGAGGGTTGAGAATCGGTGAGGATCATGACACCATCCGCCTGGGTTTCAACGCGGGCGAGATCAACCTTGCCGAATGGTTCGATTCGCTGAGAACCTTCTACGAAAGGCTGAACGATGACTACCATACTGAACCGGTCGGTTCGGCCGGTTTGGTGAAGCCGTGGCTCCAGGCCAAGACGCTGGTCTTTGATCTTGACGAAATCAGAATGGCCGATATCCTCTCATCGGGATCGGAAGACGATCTGCAGGCAAAGCTCACCGTGGCACGTCCAAACCCCGCACAGGGCATTACACGGGTGTTCGATCTCAGCAAGATGAGTCTTCTGGATTTGGCAAGCTGATGTCCCGGCATTCCAACCGGAGGCAGTATTCAGAAGCCGGCAGTCGATCTCGAGACGCGGCACCGGCTGTGAATCCCGCGAGTCGCGAGTTATGCCGGTTCTCGAAAGCAATTTCCGAATCCGGTGAAACTCCCCACTGCGGGGCGGGATTTCCAGCCCGCCAATTCGTGAGAATCTCCGGCAACTGCTATGAACAACCACTCCTCTTCGTCATTGGTTTTGACACAAGCCACCGACATGGGGTATGATCCGCGGCGTTGACCTACGCCTGCAAAACGATACGAGTAGTTTGAGGAAGGGCCAATGAGAACGGTTATTCTGGGTTTGATCTTTGTCGTACTGTTGGGGACTCCCGCGCTTGCGCAATACTTCATTGTCCCGGGAGGCGGGATGCTTCCAGACGGAAGCGTCCGGTTCACCATTCCAGCAGGCGTGCCCTACACGGCGCCCCATTATGCGCAGTGTGAAGCCTATGGCGGTTTCGGCCATTACATGAGTTCGCCGGTGTATCCGATTGCATATCCGTACGTTCCAGTTCCCATGCTGCAGCCGGAACCGCCGAACAGACCGCGGTAAGCATACTGGTTTCAGGTCCCAAAGTCGGCCGTTTCCAGGTAGAGTCCCTCAAGGGCGTTCTTCCGACACGAATTGAAATCGTGTGGTGCACCCGGAAAATCAAACCGCATAGCGACCAAGAATACCCTGTATCAGCCCGCCTCCCACTGGGCCGGTAGGTTTTTGTCTCACCAGACCTGTCATACTATCTTTCGACATGAAACGGCTGTGACCAAGCGGGGTCGGGAGTCCGTGTACCGAGAGATGGTTGCCGGGGGCTGCCGTTCCAAGGTCGTGCGATTGAGCACGCCGGCACTGGTGAAACAATAACCGCATGGGGCTTATACGCCCTCCGGCGACGGGGTGGTGATTGACGAATGAAAGGAGTCCTATCATGAGGAAGCCTATTCTCTATTCGACGATCTTGACCGTCATTCTACTTGGTGGTGCGGCTTTGGCGGAAGAGGTGGACTTTGCCAAGCTGGAGACTGAAGGGTGGAACTATGCCAAAGACAAGAAGTGGGACGAGCTCAAGGCCCGATTCGCGCCCGGTTATCAGTACGTGGATCAGCACAAGGCAGTCGGTCTGAAGGAAGCGCTGGAGGCCTTGACGAAGATGAATCTGAGTGATTTCACCTTGAGCGATTTCAAGGTTACCGAAAGTGGTTCTACGGCAGTTATAACTTAGGCATGGTAAACATCGCGGAGACCGTAGACGGAGCTGAAGCGCATTTTGGTTTTTGCCTCAGAGTTGATAATTCAGTCGTACTCCGAGGCTTTGTGCTTTGATAGAATGTGCTGACATTTCAAAGCTATACCGAGGCAGCGGATGGAGAAGAAACTAATGCACGCTATGCCAAGAATTCAACGAACTTCTGGAATATGTGACGGATCAGATCGCGGGACTTGGAGATTCACGATGCGGAGCACGAGTATTTTCAACAACTTCTCAGCGTGGGACGGACCCTGCTTACATGGTAAACATCGCGGAGACCATAGACGGAAAACGCATCCAAAGACAAGCAGCCCCGAGAGCAAGTGTCTGGGGCAAGACAAACAAAGGGTGGTTGACAATACTTCACGCAAACCTCAACCCCCTTGGAAAGTAGTTGGATGAATTGAGAACACTTCTCCGGAGGCTCACGGCAGGGCGGACGTTCGATGGGACTTGGCGCCCCACGGAGATCTGTAGGAGAGACGCTCGGTCCCTCTACCGAGACCGGGCAGAGCCCGGAATCACGTGCAGAACGCGGGCCGGCCGATCAGGAGACTATTTGAAGATCATAGAAAAGGCTCGATTGACTATGGAAAGAATTCTCTGCTGTTGTTCAACTATTCGCCCGGACTTCCCGTGATCGGAAGCCCAAGCGTTTTCACATTCTTTGTCTCTACCTATTAAGTAACCGGCGTTTCCCGCCTCTTGTTCCCGGAAGCCTGATCCATATGAACTTCCATGGGCCGGAACCGACAACAAGCTACAACGACAACTGCATTCTTTGGTTTGGAGCGTAGTGACAGGCAAGATTTCGCGGTGAAGGCAGACGCTTCAGCCGGCCGTTGACTCTCGGGCCCAATGTGCGTTAAGTTCGAAGCAAGCGGATTTGCTTTTCTCGAAAGCTGAAGTGCCCATCTAGGCGACCAAGGACGGAAGTTGATCCAAAATTCCTTCGTACGGCAATCTTTCCATCCCCTGACAAGTAGTCGGCCCACTGTATCCATCAACACGGAAATGCTGATGTTTCGTTTTTTTCCCGGCCGGTGGGAGACGATGTGACCGAAATTCTCAGGATGCGTATTCCATTGCACGGTTTGGCGTCAATTCTGCGCTGGACGTTTATTCTATCCATGGCAATGTGCACTGTAGCCGCGGCTGTTGAGACCGGACCGAGGGCTTCCGCTAAGGACATAGGTCCTGTCTCGGAGTATTTCGGAGACCAATCGGGGAACGCTACCATCGAGCAGGTGGCTTCCGAAGCCTATGAGAACAAGTTCCGTTCTCATACTTCCCACACGTTCAACCTGGGGTTTTCCAGGGCCGTGCATTGGATCAAGTTCAGGATAGAGGACGGCCGCCGAGTTTCGACAGCCGGTTCGAGCCGGTTTGTACTGACGGTTGATAACCCGAATCTGGAACATGTGGCCCTGTACATCCCTGTTGGAGGTGACGGAGAACGACGCTTCAAGGTCCTTCGAAGCGGTTGGGGGCAAGTCGTGGACAGCCGGGATGTCCGGTTCCTTTTTCCGGTTTTTCGTCTCCCCGCGACTTTCAATGAACAGCGGTTCTTCTTTCTTCGCGTACAGACTTCATACACCTCGATCTTCGCAGTACGTGTGCTCTCAGGGCAGGCCTTCGAGCGTCTCAGTTGGTCCATAATCGCGGTGACCAGTATCGCTCTCGGGGCCATGGCCGTCATGATTCTGTATAACCTGGCCGTTTTCTTCGTCTTGCGCGACAGGACCTATTTGTATTATGTCTGCTACATCACGTTCCAACTCCTTGCGCAAATGGGTTTTGTCGGGTTTGTGGGACTGGTGAACAAAGAGTGCGCATACCTGTTCGAATCGAACATTCATGTATTGTCTTGCTGCATGGCGCTTTTCGCCCTGATGTTCACTCGTTCTTTCCTGATCACCCCTCGGTACGCCCCACGCCACGATCTGCTTCTCCGATTGACGATTCCGGTCATACTGGCGTGCCTGTTCTTGGCCACGGTACATTTGCGATTCGAGGCCAATATTCTGACGCAAGCCGTCGGAACGTGGATGTGCGTAGTAATCATCTCCGCGGGGGCGGCCGGCCTGCGCAGCGGCTTCCGGCCCGCTCGCTACTTTCTGATAGCGTGGACAATTCTCGTGAGCGGAGTCGTCATCTTTCTGGCACGCAATGCCGGCATTCTCCCGCACACGTTTCTTACCCGAAGCGCAATGTTGATCGCCGCGGCCTTGGAATCGATCTTCTTGGCCCTTGCCTTGGCCGACCGAATTCGGCTGATGAGGGAAGAAAGCGAAGGCCTCAAAAGGGAACAGTATGAGCTCCAAAACGCCATGCTGGTGGCTGAAGAAGCCAATCGGGCCAAGAGCGTGTTTGTTGCAAACATCAGTCACGAAATACGTACACCGTTGAATGCAATATTGGGGATGATCGATTTGGTGATGGACGACGGACTGACGGGGCGGCAGCGTGAACGGCTAAGGATTGCAAAGTCCGCAGCGGACACTCTGCTCTCACTGATAAACGATATCCTCGATTTCTCGAAAATCGAGGCGGGTAAGATCGATCTTGAGGTAACGGATTTCAGTATTCGGCGCAGCCTGTCCGCCAAGGTCTCCGTGCTCAAAAGCAGCTCACGGCATAAGAATTTGGTTCTCGAATTCCAAGTCGACGATCGGGTTCCGGATAACCTCAGAGGGGACCCGAATCGTATCAATCAGATCGTGCTCAACCTGACAAGTAACGCGATCAAGTTCACCAACGACGGAAAGGTGCTCGTTCGCGTGGATCTTCAGGAACAAGTCGATGAGAAAGTAGTTCTCGCCTTTACCGTGGCGGATACCGGGATAGGCATTCCTCAAGATAAGATTGAGTTGATATTTGATCGTTTCTCTCAAGCGGATTCTTCCACCACCCGCAAAGAAGGGGGGACAGGCCTTGGTTTGCCCATATCCAGGCAGCTCGCCAGGGCCATGGGAGGAGACTTGTGGGTTGAAAGCGAACTGGGTGCCGGAAGCACATTTCACTTCACCGTGCCGCTGCAATTGGGAAACGCCGTCGCACTGCCCGACCACGAAATTACGCAAGAAATGGAGGCACTGGGTGAACTTCGGGGCATGAGCGTGCTTCTGGCCGAAGACAACGCGTTCAATCAGGCCGTCGCCCTGGAAGTATTGGAGAAACTCGGGTGCGAGGTAGTCTTGGCCGTCGACGGGAGGGAAGCCGTCCAAGCTTGTGCTGCGCAACACTTCGACGTCATTCTTATGGACATTCAAATGCCCGAGATGGACGGACTTGACGCAACAAGGATCATACGAGCCAAGGAAACATCCCGGAGAATTCCGATTATTGCCCAGACCGCCCATGCCTTTGCCGAAGACCGCCCACGATGCCTGGAAGCCGGTATGGACGACTACGTCTCCAAGCCCATCCAGACTTCGGATTTGTTACGTTGTCTCCGGAGATTCACTTCGGGGACAGGTCGCTCTCTCGAAAACCGCTCCGCTCAATCCTCCGACAAATCAACGGAATCCCCAAAACGAGATGGTAAGAACCAATTCGATCTTACGGTACTTCTGGAATCTCTGGGTGGAGATGAAGAGAGCCTCAGAGAGATGGTGGACCTCTTCTTCGCACAGGCTCCACTCATGCTGGACGAACTGCGGACCGCAGAGCAAGACAACGATTGGGAAAAACTGGTTAGCCAGTCCCACACTTTGAAAGGCGCATTTGCCACATTCGGCGCCGCTTCGTTGAGAGATACCGCACAAGAGACGGAAGGAGCTGCACAACAACGTGACGTCAAGAAAGTCGGAGAACTCACGGCACGACTGTACGAAGAACTTGATTCGCTGGAACGTGCGGTCGTTGGTCTCGGATACTTGGTAAAGAAGGCTGGAACTACTACGGAACCCCCGTAACGAGTCGGGAAACTCAACTGGATGAGCAGCTTACCCACGCCGGTATGAGCTAACATGGACACCCCGGGTTCGCTTCGCAAAGTGATACCGGCGCACGTGTCGGAGACACGGCCGGTAAGAATAAACTAGCCCCAGTTCATTATAAACGTGCAGGACTCGCCTCCTTTCGACTTGCACGGGGCCGAATCATCATGGATCACGAAAACCCTTCCTCCCTCTTTGGTTTTGAATTTCTTAGTCAAACCTATCAGGGTTCCTCGGTTGAAGGAACAGGCATGAGGATTGTCGCATATGACCTTTGCGCCCGTCATGCGGCCGGCCGATTTTATCGGCTCAGGGATATAGCGGCCGGGGTTTCCGCCTCTATGAAGCATTTGATACCCGGCATCCATATTCTCCAATACATCCTCCAGAGTCTTCCATTGGGGAGGGAACGGGATATCAAAAACAACCCTTTCACCTATCTGGGTCAGCGTGAATCTTCCCAGCAGATCTTCAACGTCTCTCATCGCAGAGAGGTAGGCCTGGAAGGAGTAGAACAGATTTGGTCGGATGTCGGCCAGTACCAGACCGTGTTTTTCCAGCATCCCCTTCACCATTCCTCGTGCGGATTCCGGAAGGGCCTTGACGAATGAACGGATTGGCAATCCCATCACTTCCACATCAGGACTGCATTGAAACTCTTTCATGATTTGTCCCAATCCTCGTTGCGAACCGGAATAATGCCGCGGTCTTGCTTCTTACGGCGTATTTGCCCCTGAATCCGGCCCCGAGACGCTCCCCCTGCGCCGAGCAAGACTCTTGTGGTCCCCCGGAAGGTCCGATACCCGCAAAGGACGTCCATACGTTGCTGAAGGAGCTCTTTCTTCGTATTGTCGAGCGTACTTCACCTTACATCCCTCTGTCAACCAATATGTCCTTGTCGCCGCGACGGTAACGAGGAGCAAAAGATCCCCGGGCACGGAGACCCGAGTTCCCCAAGATTTTGCCAAGGTTCACCGTACAAGACGGCGTGGCGTCGCCTGTTCCGACCTGAGCCGGTCCGGGCAATGAACGCAAACGCGGGGTTGAGCATGGGCTTGTGCGAGCGTTCGCTATTGTGCCCCCCCGGCCACTCCTTCCTGGTGGCCGTATGCACTCTTGGATGAGGAATCCAAGTCCGGAGTGATCCGTCCATACCACTTTTTGTTCCAGACCCTTTGACGGACCCTTCTTCTCAATTTCGCCAAGCTCAATACGGTTTCGGAACTCAAAACGGTTCAATACCCGAGTAATGGAACTGAGCACCGGAAAGCGCTCCCAGCCTTGTGTCTTCGTCAACGCTTCATCCATGCCCAGCCGCACGACACCCGACAAATGGCGGCAACCGGAAATCACCCCGAGACTAATCGCCTTCAAGATCATCCCCGGGATTCCCGGCTTGTCGATAAAGCGTCCCATGGGAATGAGCCCTGCTCGGCTCGTCAACCGATTTTCCGAAAAACGAGCCTTCGGATTGATTCTTCGAGTACTTTTGCCTTTGCCACACTTCTGCTGTTTCTTCATACTTCCCAAGTCCCCTGTCCATCGGATAGATTCCGGCCTTTAAATAACCAGAATCCTATCCGTTCAGGGGAGTTCGAAAAGTAAACTTATCGGGTTTTTGCTTCAACTTTCGCGGTGTACGCAAGATCCAGGTTCACCAATTCCAGTTGACCTCCGACTTCGCAGGCAGCCACCACGCTACGATACCTCTAAGTATCAGATCTTTCATCGAAAACCTCCGGCTTGTGTTCTGAATGCCTGCCTTTCCGTGCCTTCAACTGTGAAGTCGGCCTTCTCAGAAGTCAAGACCCTTCAGCGGACACCTCCGGAAACACCTCTGCTCCAACCTGTTCCGTGTCACCCTTTCCAGTGCCTCGACCAAACGAGCTGGGGTTTCTCCTTGCCCCTGATGATGACACGTGACCCGTGTACTCGCTTTATGGTATCCCGCGGTCTGCACAATTTGGTAGACAACAAAAGAGGTCACAGGGTAAGACAAAATGGGGGTACCGAGGAAGGTGCATCAGGGCACAAAGCATCTACTTATGTTAAGAAAAGGAGCCTCTATGTGCATTCGTCCAAATGGGTTCGGATCGCCCGGAGAAAAGGGAAAAGGGCTTCGCGTCCAAACGGTGAGTTGGTCCTGCAGGTTGAATCAATCCGGACACACAATGCCCCTTCATAAGCGGTTCGCCGTATTGACCCTTCTCATCTGCGCGTTCCAGGCCGTTGCGATGCCGGTGATTGCCGGCGACAAACTGCCCGAAGGTTTTGTCTATGTGAAAGAGGTGATCCCCACCATTCAGGTGGACTTGAGATACGCCACGGACAACAACTTCATCGGCCGTCCCATCGACGGGTACCGTGCACAAAAGTGCATTCTCACCCGTGGAGCCGCGAACGCATTGAGACAGGTGCAGGACGAGCTGACGAGATTCGGTTTTGGGCTGAAGATTTTTGATGCATATCGGCCGCAGCGGGCAGTGGACAACTTTGTGCGCTGGGCAGAGGACCTCAAAGACACGGCCATGAAGAAGCAGCACTATCCGGACGTGAACAAACGGGACCTGTTCAGCAAGGGTTACATAGCCGCGCGATCCGGCCATTCGCGGGGCAGCACCATAGACTTAACCCTCGTCTCCCTGACGTGTCCCAACCGAGGCACCGAGTTGGACATGGGAACGCCTTTCGACTTTTTCAGTCCCAAATCGTGGCCGGACGATCTCTCCATCCCTCCGGATGCCCGTGCCCACCGACTGCTCCTTCGATCCGTCATGACCAAATACGGCTTCAAGCCATATGACAAGGAGTGGTGGCACTTCACACTGGAGAATGAACCGTACCCCGACACGTACTTCAATTTCCCGGTGCAGTGATTCCTGCTGTTCCCAATACGCTCGGTCACTCGCAGGATCCGGATCTAAAAATTCACCAAGAATGAGGTAGCGGTAGCGTGATTAGGACTGCGGCCGGTCATCCGACCGCGTGCCTGTAAGCCGTGGAAGCTGTTCGTGACTGCAAAGAACGCCTGGTCAAACCAGTCACCCGGCTGCCGGTAAGCATATCGCGCTCTGAATGTGAGACCCTCCAGGAACTTCCAGCCCAAGCCGCAACCCATCTCCCAGCCGATGAAGCCGCCGTCCACATAAGGATTGTAGGGTCCGGCTCCGTCCCAGACAAGTTGCTTCCAAGCCCGGGCTGCCGCTGCACTCTCGTTGCCCGGAAATCCGTTCGATACCTGGTCGTATCCGTACCAATTCCCCGCTCCGAATTGTCCGGCCCAATACCCGTTTTTCTCTAGGCGCTGAGCCCACATGTACGATCCCCAGATGTTCAGATTCGTGGCCAACGCGTAGTCGATCCGGCAGGCAAGATCTGTAGCAACGGTCATTTGGCCCGTGCCGTCCGGATGTGCCGAGTTCCCGAACCAATTGTTGAGATTGGGGTTTCCGAGGGTGCCCCCGCCGTACGTATGGAACATCAGGTGGTTGTACGGTTCCAACGCTTGATGGTTGATGGGAAACGCTGCATAGATCTTGGTCGGGTTTTGGTCTCTCGTGCCTCTATCCGGCCCGGAAGCCTGAGCGAACATGAACGACAGTTTGACTGACCCGCAATTGCCCCGGTGTCGACAAGCGCATGGTATCCTTCAGTATATGTAGGATGGTTGAATTCGTACTGGTCCGAGTTGACCCGGTGATCGCTATTCTCCCACGCATACTCGGCGTTGAAGAAAAACATGCCGTTAAAGTACTTTGTCCACAGCAACACCTGATACCAGTCGGAATCACGCGACCCAATAGGGTGGCGTTCTCTTGCATCCCTAATGTGCCGGCGTTCGCTGAAGGCCCCAATCCCGAACTCCGCCGACCCATGGCTAAACTTGACCACTTCCCCGATTGAAACGTGGAAGCCGTCACGCTTGCACCAAAAGGGCGCTCGCAAAATTCAGGCTAAAGGGTTTGGGCTATTGCTCACGTACCAGCGCGTTTGCCGTCATGCTTGAGATAAATTCTACGCTCATAGGGAGTTGGTAATGCTCGTTCACGTCGGAAAGCTGGGAATGACAGTTCTCGCAACCCGTCGCAAGGATTTTGGCTCCGGTTGCCCTTACTTGGTCGGCTTTCACCGTTGCGGACATCATGCGGAAGTCCTTGTCGCCGACCACTACCAGACCTCCGCCTCCGCCGCAACACCAATTGACCGACTTGGTGGGATTGGGTCCACATAGTCGTCGGTCAGTTGCCGGAGGATGTACCGTGGAGCTTCATACACTCCGCCGTTCCGTGCGATCCGGCAGGGATCATGATAGGTCACTCTCGCAATTGAATGATCAAACATTTTGATACTCCTCGTGGTTTTACGGCTTAGAGAAACAATTGGTTCTTGGATTCACCCGCGTGAGCGAGAAAAGTTGCCACACCGACATACTCGATATTGGGGTAATCAATGATCTCCTCACGTTTGAAACCCATGAGGTCCATGGACATCTCGCAGACCTTAATTTCCACCCCGAGCTGAGCGGCCATGTCAAAGAGATGGTCCAAACTGGGCGCGTTCTTCTTCATAAGGCCTTTTAACATTGCCGTGACCATGCCGCCCATATTCATCTTGGAAAGTTTGAGCTGGTTGCGGCCCTTGGGGAACGCATCCAGCCGAACATCTTGGCCATGAAATCCTTGCCGCGGACACTCGCCTCGGGTTTACGGAGGGCGGCCGTCCCCCAAAAGGTGAAGAAAAGCACGACCTTCATGCCCATCGCAGCCGCACCGGCGGCAATGATCATGGACGCGAGAAGTTTGTCCAGTTCTCCCGAGAACACGATCATTGACAGCTTGTTCTCCTGACCCGGTTCCAGCGCCTCAACTCTTTTTTTGTAACCGTTCAGCGGGAAGCTCATACGAGTACCGGAGCCGGGAGTCCGTTTCGGTGAGCTTCTACCGATTGGATCAAGAATTGGAAGGGGTTTCTCTTCTGGAGAATGCAGGTTCTTTCGGCAGTCAAGAGTCGAGCGGTCAGGAGTTCTCCTTCGTCGGACTGGTTTCCGAAGCAGATCTTTCGCCACTGTACAGCAGGGCGAACTGCTCGCTCTGCGGAGTTGTTGGTTGGTTCTACTCCTTCGTACTCGATGAACGTGAACAGGCCGTCCCAGTGGTTCAATAGGCTTTTGGCGGCTTTCCTGACATCATAATCGGAGCTCTGCACGTACTGCTGGAGGCACTTGTTCATTCGAGCTCTGACGGGGACCGATCTCAAGACGAGGGTCTTCCTGTCCAAATCTCCTCGCTTGAACGCATGCCAGAGCGCGAACATTCGGCCTGTCTCGGAAAGCATCCACGTAGAAAATTTCACCGCATCAGGGCTTCTGCAGGCATGCTTGATTCCCTTGATGGGTCTGATGATATGCGCCCAGCAGAATTGCCGGACGCCGTTGTGAAACGCCTTATAGGCCGAGTACATGTCCGAGCACAGAATTCCCTTGTACTCCTTGCCCAGGATCTCTTTGAGGACCTTTGCCCCCCGAGATGCGGCTACATGGTAGTACGCTATGAGAGGCGTGACGACGACCCAGAGCCAGCGCCTTTCCGCTTGCTTTTTCCATCCGGTCTCGTCGATGTTGAGGACCGGCTGTTTCGGCAGCGACTGATTTGCCTTTTCATGGACGGGTGCGAGGGATTCGGAGACCTCCTGATGGAGCTTGCAGACTGATCCGAGACAGATGTCGATCCCGAAAATTGTCTTAGCGATTTCCTGACAGCCTCGGCGAGTTACTCGGTGCAGACCCGTTAGATGGGCAAGGAATGCAGTGAGCCTGGGTCCGAAACCTGACCGAGCCGCTTGTGGAATTTTGGCCCAAGTTTCTGCTCCACACGAGCATCGGATGCAATGGAGCTGGTATTCGGTGGTCTCCGGCTTGGGCTCGGGAATATCCACGACCTGGTGGCGCCAGCATTTTCCGGCTGTCTGGTCCGGTGGCGGTGTCAGGACTTCACCGCACTGTTCGCACGATTCAGGAAACACAGGGATCACTTCTTTGGCTTGTTCGGTGGGTATCAAATCCCTGTTTTTCCCTTTGTGGCCGGGTTGGCCACCTGGCTTGCGCTTCCTGCACTTCATCGGACGTCGAGCCCTGGGCTTGGCAGCAGGTCCATCGGATGAGGGAGGTTTCGAGGAATTGGAGGAGTCTGTCGTGAGTGAAGCTACCTTGCGTTGAAGCTCTGCAACCTGCAAACGAAGTTCGTCGATCGTCTCGCTCATCCGCAAAAGGATTTCGACGATAGTTTCAGGATCACCGTGAGCAATGGCAATGGCTTCTTCCCTCGTCATGGGGAAGTGTCAAAAACCATTTCAAATATCTTGTCAATAGGGTACGAAAAACGTGCGCGATATCGCGCGACTACAAATGCTCGGAAAAATCCAAAACTGCGGATTCGAGCCAAACCGGGGGGATCGCGGTGAACGCTTACCTTTTTTTTTGAGTTCCGCCAACTCAGCCTGGACGGTTTCCAAAGTGCTCAGCCCCGAATCGAGCTGAGTCTGCACTGCTACGCTCATTCTTCTTCCTTCCTTTGTTCCGATTTTGGCTGAATAGGTTGTCGACAAAAAACACTATTAAGGAAGAATAGCAGCAGGATAGACCGAGCGCGGTATTCGCGAATCCATTCCCGACCACCTGATTTGGGATATCGACCCTGCAGAATTCACCCACGCTTCAGGTTTGAAGACCCAGTTCGGCCGGCTCGAAGCGACCAGAATTGGCTTGTAAGTACCCGCGACTTCTTGCTAGAATTGATTAAGAAGTCCTGACGGGGCGGTCCGTAAGCGGCCGTAACCGGGACAAAGGGGAAGACAATGGCAAAGACAATCGCAAGTCTACTTGGAACACTCGTTCTGTTGCTAGGACTCAATCCAATGGCGGTTTCGCCAACGCTCGGAGCGGCAACTGAGAAGTCCGGAGATGTCGCCGCCCTCTTGTCGATCGGCAAGACCGGACCTGATTCGATTCCGTTGAAAGTCTGGACGAACATGCCCGAGGGTCGTGCAGCGAAAGTCGGAGAACGGATCGTCATTCATTTCAAAGCGGATCGGGATTGTTACGTGGTCGTGGCCACTGTATCGTCCACGGGTTCCGTTACGATAATCTTCCCGAACAGGGAGCGACCGAACAACCGCGTAGAGGGAGGAAAAGAGTATACGTTGTTCGGTAAGGATTCCAGGCTGAAACTCGTTTTCGGCAAGGGTATTTCGGGAGCCAGACTGCTGTTCTACGCAAGTCCCCAACAGATCGACCTTGCACCCTTAAAGATTTCCCACAACAACGTGGCCATAGTTATTCCCGCTTCATCGACGGAAGATCTCAAGACCCTGAGAAACAATATTGAAAAGGCTTCCAAAATGAAGGGGTTCAACCGAACGGTACTTTCCATCAAGAATAAGCCCAAGAGTAAGTCGGGCCTCAGACTCATGGGTGTCCGTCCCCCCAAGGGTGTTCGGCGGGGAAAGTCGGGCGACAAACTTGGCGACGTGACAGGTACGCGGGGTCGAGCCGAAGAAATCAAAGACGCGGAAAAGGCTCGGTGAACTTGGACAACCTCTCTACATTCATGTCTCCAAATGCACAACCGAGAATGACGTTTTGCGGCCCCAGTCCAAGTCTTCGGGGCTTCGCCTTGGAGATGGGAGGTGAAGGGCTCCCTATGCCTCATATTAGGGGGGGAGACTCTTCTACGCCCCAGCTTCCCCCATACCCGGCCCGGACCACGCTTGCTCAATACGGGCGGCGTTGATCCCAGACCCATGGGAGATACAATGTGGAGACGCCTTCCTGTGGGACTCTATATTTGCACGGCTTTGAGCTTGGCCGTGTTCCCCGCAATCATATACTTCCTGCCGGAACCGTTTGACGCGATTGACGCTAAGATCTATGACGCGAAACTTGCAATCCGGGGGCCAATAGCCATTGATCCGCGCATCGTCCATCTCGACGTGGACGATCGCTCGGTAATGAAATTCGGCACGTGGCCCTGGGACCGTGAAATGGGTGCACGGATTGTGGACAGGCTGACCCGGCTGGGCGCAAAGGCTATTGTCTTCGACATATTCTTCCCGTCCGCCGGCAAGAGTCAATCCGGGGACGCCAAGTTCTTTGCGTCAATAGCCGCATCCAAACGGGTCATATCGGCGACGGGGCTTGTGATAACCCATAGCGGCGATCCGGAAAAGATTCGTTTCGGGAACGACGAGAAGAGGCGGGCACTGTGCCGCAAGACATGGCCGGTGCCGGTGTCTGAAGATTTCGACTTGTGGTGGATTTGCGACCTTCCGGATGCGAAAGTGCCGTTGGTTCCGGTCATCGAGGATTCGCAGTACGTGGGGCATATCGTCTCCACTCCGGACCGTGATGGTGTCCACAGGAGAATTCCGCTGCTCGTCCGATTCGAGGACCGTTGTTTGCCCGGTTTGAGTCTCGCAACCCTCGTGTCATGCCTTGGCGCGGATCCGAGGAAAGTATCGCTCAAAGAATCCGGGTACGTGTCAATCGAATACGGGGCGGGTGTGCTCAATATCCCGGTGGAATCCGACGGGAGTATGGCGATCAACTGGCCGCATAAGAGTTTTCCCTGGAATCCCGTTTCGGACCTGTTGGTCGAAGAAAGCGAAGCGCTCCTGGAGGATCGGTACAAGGACAAGATTGTCATCATCGCGTATTCGGCAACAGGGACTACGGACATAGGTGTTAATCCGCTGGACAACAGCTTCCTGATGAGCAGAATCCATTCCGGCGCCTTGAATACGATGTTGACCGGACAATTCCTGAAACAAGTTCACGAATTCCCCTATGTGGTGCCGTTGGCGGGTGTCGCGTCCGTCGTTTTCGCCTTTGTGTGTATTCGCATACGGCATCGGTACGGCATCATGTTGGAGCTTGTGATTTGCGCGCTATACGGTCTTTTCGTCCTGATCGGATTCATCTTCTGGTCGTATGATATCCCGAGCGCGGCTCCCATGATCCTCTTCGCGGTTTCCGCCACGACGTTCCTGGTGGCCCGGGCGATCTCAATGGAGTCGAAGGCGGATCGGATTTCCGGGGCGTTGGAACGGTATCTGTCGCCCCAAATGCTGAATTTCATTGCAGAGCATGATTACGAAATAGACCTCTCCACACGGCGGAAAGAACTCTCCATCCTTTTTGTGGATATCAAAGGCTTTTCCACCATATCCGAAACCTTGGAAGTAGGGTATCTCGAGAGTTTTCTCAACGAGTTCCTCGATGCCATGACCCGCGCAGTCTTCGACAATCACGGAACCGTGGACAAGTTCTTGGGAGACGGACTCATGGCGTTTTTTGGTGATCCCGTGGAATTGGACAACCATGCTCTGGCGGCCGTACGCTCGGCCGTACAAATGCAGCAGGAAATGGCGAAACTGAACAGAAGATGGTCGACCGCAGGTATCAGCGAATTTGCCGGAGGGATTGAGATCAGGATCGGAATCAATACCGGAATCGTTGTTGTGGGTAATGTCGGCTCCCAAAGAAGAATGGAATACACCATCATCGGATCGGCTGCGAATGTGGCAAGCAGACTTCAACAAGTGGCTCCTCCCGGCGGCGTGCTCCTCTCGGCACGAACCTGTTCTCTCGCCAAGGAATGCCTCACATGCAAGGAACCCCAGACCATCAAGGTCAAAGGTGTGGAAAGAGCCATAACCGTGTACGAACTTGAGTCGATAGTATGATGGCTTTCAGATGGTGAGCCCCACATTGGACATGCGATGACCGATGCTAAGAAGACTGCCGCAGCCACACTCCTGAAGGATTCACCGACGTGGCTTATTCTATTGGCGGTCGTATCGACTCTGCCGCTGTTCTGCGCGGTGGTCATATTTCTTTCCAAAGCCGGGTCGCCGGATCGATGTCTGGACGTCGATATGTCCATGCTGGAGTTGTACACGATTCATGCGTCACATGGGGAGCAGTACCTAGGGCCTTACTCGAGATTCGGATGGAACCACCCAGGGCCGTCTTACTTCTATCTCATGGTGCCTTTGTACAAATTATTCTCACAATGTGCCTCAAGTCTCTTCTTGACGGCGCGAATCATCAACCTTGCCTGTTTCGCGTTTCTTGCATTTACGGTCACGGGACTCTCCAGAAGGAATGATCGGATATTGGCAATCTGGACCGTCGTTCTCCTCTCATTCTATCTCGACCGGTTAGGCCCCGACCTTCTTGGGAATCCATGGAATCCGTGGATCGTCATCCTGTCTTTCGGAGCATTCGTCTTCTCTCTCGCCTCCTTTTCGACGGGCCGCTTAGCGTTCTTGCCGGTTATGGTGTTCCTGGGGTCGTTTCTGACCCAAACCCATGTAGGGATGGTCCCGTGTGCTCTGGCACTTTGTGCGGCAAGCCTTACTCTTTTCATCGTGTTTTCCCGGCGAACAGGTATCCGGCCACATGATGTATTCGCCGGGGGCAACCTCGCGTGGATAGTGCTGTCCATTGTGCTGTTCGTCCTCATGTGGAGCCTTCCGCTCGCGGAAGAAATCCGTAACAGCCCGGGGAACTTTTCGAAATTGATAACGTTCTTTCTTGCCCCGAATGGAGGGAACACCTTCTCCGATGCGTTCACCGCATTGGCAAAGCAGGTTTCATGGTTCCCTTTGTATATGATCAAGAAGATGCGCATAGGAATACCCGCGTTTGAATACGATCTGTTGGCCGAGTTCCTGACCGTTCTGCAAGTGCTGTTTCTCCCGCTTGTAGTGCGAAACGCAGTGAGGAAGGACCTTTGTTTTCGTGCATGTCTGGCGGCTTTGGGGGGAGTCGGAGTCTTGGCGGGAATGTGGTCTGTCCTGAGAATTCAGGGAGACATCTTCCCGTACCTCATCGCCTGGATGTCGGCAATTGGATTGGTCAACTGGGCCGTGATAGGGACCGCGTGCATCGAGTACGTTGACGGGAAACTCATTGTGAGTGACACACGGAAGAAGATAAAGTCCAGAGCAGCCGAGGCGGCGGCAGTAATCACGGTTACCGCAATGGTGGCGGTGCAGATTCCCGGTTTCGTCCAAGTGTCTCGGCGATCTCTCGGGGACTCCGTCAAAGTGAGAATGCTGTCTCGTGCCCTGGTAGACTATCTTCGAGACAACGATATCAAAAGACCCGTAATTCTCTTTGACTGGTCCCAATGGTCGGTGGAAGCCGGAGTGATCGTACAGATCTATAAGTCCGGCCTCGACTTTGCCGTCCAAAACACTCGATCAAAACACCCAAAAAACTGGCCGTTACTGCTTCCCGCATCGTATCGTCCGCGCGGACAGGTTGAAAGATATATCGTTTTCGGCACAAGTCGGTTGGGGTCGGATCGCCGTGCCGTGCGCATCGGCGGATACGGTGAAACCCACATGTATCTTTGGCGAATCAAGAAACCGGACGATAGGTACCGGTTCCCCCGGCGTGATTCCGGGCTGTTGCGTCCGGCCCGGTGAATTGTTGGGACAAAGGAAGCCTACCGGTGTAGTATAACCGCACGGACAACCGAACATACCACGGGGAGAGGCATGAATCTCATACAGGATATCACGGCATTCCACGAGGATATGATCCAATGGCGCCGAGATCTGCACAGACATCCTGAATTGTGTCACCAGGAGAAGCGCACTGCACGGAAGGTTGCCGATCTGCTCGAATCCTTCGGCCTGAACGAAATCCAGGAGGAGGTGGGGACCACGGGGGTACTCGGGATACTGAGAAACGGCCATGGTCCGGTGATCGGGCTTCGAGCGGATATGGACGCCTTGGCCGTCACCGATGCCGGTGAACACGATCACCGTTCTGAGCATGAAGGTGTGACCCACGCGTGTGGACATGACGGCCACACGGCAATGCTCCTGGGGACGGCAAAGTACCTGGCTGAAAGACGGAGATTCCGTGGAACGGTGGTGTTCGTGTTTCAACCCGCGGAGGAGGTGGCAACCGGTGCGTTGTGCATGCTGGCAGACGGGTTTCTGAAGAAGCACGGAATCGAATCCATCTACTCCCTGCACAGTTTCGCGGGGTTACCCGTTAACAGCATAAGCATTACTCCCGGCACTGTTTTGGCATCCGTGAACAATTTCACGATCACAATAACCGGACACGGCGGTCACGCGGGTGTTCCGCACCTTGCACGTGATCCCATCGTCGCGGGAGCCGCCATCGTTACCGGACTGCAGTCCATCGTATCCCGACGGGTCGACCCCCTCGATGGCGTAGTAATCTCCGTCACGAGTTTTCACTCCGATTCAAAAACCCACAATGTCATCCCCGGAGCAGTCGAAATAAAAGGCACTCTGCGATACATGGACACAAAATACGAGGATGACTTGCCCGAAAAGGCCAGGTCTCTGGTGCAAGGCCTGGCCGCGGCTCACGAAGTAAGAGCCTCATTCGAGTACGTAAAGGGATGTCCTCCTCTGGTGAATCCCGAAAAAGAATGCAGGTTTGCCGTGAACGTGGCGCAGGATCTGGTCGGATCCTCAAACGTGATTGTGGGATCACCCATAATGGGAGGTGAGGATTTCGCGTTCTTTCTGAAGGAGATTCCCGGAGTCTTTGCCTTCATCGGCAATGGGGAGGATTCCTATCCGCTCCATCACGCGGCCTTTGACTTCAATGATAATGCACTAGTGGTCGGCGCGAGCTATTTCAGCAGGATAGTAGAAAAGGCCCTACCACCGCCGGAATAACCGAGATGGCGGTCACTCGGGATAGCCCTCGCAAGAGAGAGCTGACGGGATTTCTCAACAGGGTCGAGCCATCCCGAGATGGCCGACGGATCCGGAAAAGCCGACAGACCTCTCTCACTCTGTCGCTTAGGTGCTTATATTTTGGCTGAGAAGCTTTGAAGGAGGATTCCATGGGAGATTATCGATTCCTTCCTTACGAGCCGAAGAAGCCATTATTACTTCCGCCGGATACGCGCACGTGGTTGCCGGACGATCACCTTGCGCTGTTCATAAGCGATGTGGCCTTTCGCGTCCTTTCCAGCGACACGCATCCGGACCACGGCGGATTTCCGATTTCAGGAAGCGTCATTTGCCCACTATTTTCCGGCTGTTTGTTCAGGTGCTGGAGATGTGCAAGGAGTCCGGGCTGGTGAAGCTCGGCCATGTAGCCCTGGACGGGACGAAGGTCGAGGCCGATGCCTCAAAACACAAAGCCATGAGTTATGATCGCATGGTGAAGCGGGAGCCTGAGCATGCCGGCCAAGTGGAACATCTTCTTGCGGAGGCAGAGGCCCTCGACGAGCAGGAGGACAACAAATCGAGGCCTCGTTATACAGGATAGGCGGTACGCTCGCCCCACGTTGCGGCCTGGGAACGACGGCACAAGTATGCGACTGAACGAATGAATCAGAGTATGAAGGAGCACAGAGCGGCTAGAGCCGCAACCAAACCCAAATTCAGGAGCCAATTTCCCACGAAATCTTCGCGGTACGGCAAGAAACTCACGCTTAGTAGTACAGAGGGTTGCTAAGACACTCGAGCATGACCAAAATTAGAGGTACAAAGCTGGATAGCACTCTCTAAGGAGGCGGCAATGGCCAAACTTCTCTATCTCAAGGCATCTCCCCGCGGGGACCGATCCTATTCCAGTGCGGCCGCGGAGGCTTTCGTAACCGCATACGAGGAGCAACATCCGGACGACGAAATCGTCACGCTGGATCTTTTCAAAACAGAGTTGCCGGCCTTCGACGGGCTTGCCGTCGAAGCCAAATACGTCATTCTACACGGCGAGAAACACACCCCGGAACATCGAGAGGCATGGCGGTCGGTGGAAAACCTCATTGCCGAGTTCAAATCCGCGGACAAGTACGTTCTGTCGACCCCTATGTGGAATTTCGGGATTCCATACAGGCTGAAACACTATTTGGACATCATTTTGCAACCGGGCTACACGTTTTCCTTCTCGCCGGAAGAGGGCTATAAGGGACTGGTTCTCGGCAAACCGATCGCGGTGTTCTATGCCCGAGGGGGAGAATACCCGCCGGGAACGGACTACGAGGCGTATGACCTCCAGACAAAGTACGTGGATCTCATACTGAAGTTCATCGGGTTCACCGACATCCGGCCCTTTGTGGTGGAACCGACCTTGATGAACCCGGCCTTGGCGGTACAACGAAGAGATGAGTTGATCGGTCGGGCCGCGGGACTTGCCGCAGAGTTCTGATTCGGGATTTGTAACCGAACAAGCTTGTCATCCTGAGACCTTCGTACCCGTGGGTTGAAACGGCCGTACCGACGATCGCGTATATCGGAGATCTTAGAGACCCACTCATGACGATGAGTGGGTTACCTTTTTCATAAACCTCCCTACGGTTTTGATGCCTGCCCGGTGAGAATAGCTTAAGGCGGGACAACAAGGCTTGAAAAGTCTCTCGGCAGTCCAACCGGCATGCTCCCCTCAAGTTACCCCATCGTGCACGAGACCGGGATCGCAAGTGGAACGATTTTCGCAGAGCATAACACAGGGAGCGAACTGCCGGCCGCGGCGGAGACTTTGTGGACAAGGGGGACGGCTCGAAAACTGAACATCCCTCAATTATCAGAAGATCCGAGAATAATAATGAAAAAATGGCTTGACAAACCAATGCCAAGTGGGTATTGAATGTCATTCAGTAACGGATATTGACTCGTGAGATTACGTATCAAAGAATTTGAACTTATTTGGGGCGGCATCGACGCACCCCGGAAGGCACCGTCTTTGAGAATTCGGTATCTCCGGAGTTGCGAAAAAGTCGGGCTCGACTGATGAAACGCCCTGCCGGTAACCTGAGATCAGGGAGCGTCCTTTGAAGCCTTCAAGTGATGAAGGCGACGTTCCTCCGTGAGAGGATGGGATTCTGCATCAGGGGTGTACCGGCTTCTTCACTACAATGCCGATTCAAGCCGATAGAGAAACCGGCGGTTTCGTCCGGCCTTCGTTATCGTGCGCACCGGCACGCGGACTTGCCTGGCTGCTCCAGGGGAAACACCGCGATTTGATGACCTCAAGGCGATTGAACCGCCGATCCTATCGGAAAATGGTATTCCGACTATAGACAGAAACCCGACGATCGAGAAAGGTGACTATTATGCAAGATACTGAAAAAAAGTGGATCGCAACGGACTGTTCGATCTGTTATCACAGCTGCGGGACAAAGGTTTTGGTCGAAAACGGTCGGATAACCGAGGTCGAAGGGCTGGAGGAACATCCGATCAACAGAGGGAAGCTGTGCCCCAAAGGCGAAAGCGCCGTCGATTTTGTGTATCACCCCGATCGCATAAAATATCCCCAGAAAAAGGTGAACGGAAAATGGGAGAGAGTGTCCTGGGATGATGCTCTCTCGGAGATTGCCGACAAACTTCTCAGACTGAAAGAAGAGTTCGGACCCGAATGCTTCGCCGCCTTTGCGGGGTCGGTGGGGGTGGAAAACTTCGAGATGGTCCAGTTGGCTCAACGGTTCAAAGGAGCCTTCGGAAGCCCGAACTTCATCTCGGTAGAGGGGATCTGCTATCGGCTGCGAATCCGTTCAAGGCAGATCACGTTTGGAAAATATCCCGTGGAGGAGATGGACACGCCGCTCTATATTCTCTGGGGACATAATCCGGATGCATCCGATTTTCCTCTCAGCCGGGCCCTGGAGAGGAACCTGGAAAAGGGATCCAAGCTTGTGGTCATCGATCCCAAGAGGATTCGTTTTGCACAAAAGGCGGACATGTATCTGCCGATTCGGCCGGGGACGGACGGCGCCCTCGCTCTTGCCATGATGCACGTCATCATCAAGGAAAACCTTTACGACAAGGAGTTCGTGGACCGCTGGACTCATGGTTTCGAAAAACTGGTTCCCCACGTCGAGCCCTACACGCCCGAATGGGCGGAGAACATCACATGGGTCCCGGCCGATGATATTCGGAAACTGGCTCGGCTTTTCGCGCAGGCGGAGAGTGCGAGTATCTTCCAAGGGACCAGCACTCAGGACCAGACGGCCAACGGGACGCAGAACAGTCGGGCCTTTTCCATCCTTCAGATAATTACGGGGAATGTCAATAATCCGGGCGGCTGGGTGGTCAGTCCGAGGCTCAAGCTTACGGGAATTGGGCTTCCTTCGGATAAGACCCCCATCGGAGTGGACGATTATCCGCTCTTCTACGAAATTTGGGGGCGGAAGAGCCCTTACGGGCAGGTAATGTCTTTCCCCGACAGCGTGCCGGATCCGATCAGGGCATTGGTAGTAACCGGAGGAAATCCCCTTGTTACCCTCCCGGATTCACAGGCCTTTCGTGAGGCCGTCAGGAAGCTGGACCTGCTCGTCGTTCATGAACTCTATATGACGGAGACCGCCGACGAAGCCCATTTCGTGCTTCCCGCGTGCACTCATCTCGAAAAGAACGGTCTTGCGTACAGTTACAACGTGTGCCACGGCGTGCCCTACCTGATGCTGAAGAAAAAGGTAATTGAGCCTTTGTACGAAAGCTGTTCCGAGTTTACTTTGTGGACGGAGTTGGCGAAGAAAATGGGCATGGAAGAGACGTTTCCCTGGAGGACGGATGAGGATCTGGTTCGGCTCGAGCTTGAGCCGTCGGGCCTGGACTTCGAGGAATTGAAGGGGATTAAGGCCAATGGCGATTATCTACATGCAGAAGCAGTACGGAATGGAGGCATACGAAACAAAGGGCTTCTCCACCCCGTCCAAGCTGATCGAGATCTACTCCGACACCTTGGAGGAGGCCGGATTCGATCCGCTCCCGACGTACAGGGAGCCCGACCAGAGCCCTATCTCCGATCCGGAGCTGTTCGAGCAGTATCCCCTTGTGCTCACCACGGGAGCCCGTATCCTCTATTTCAGCGGCGGGCAGCACCGAAACATCCCGTCCTTGAGAGAGCAATGCCCGGATCCGCTGGCCGACGTGCATCCGAAGACTGCGGCGCAATACGGCATTGAGCACGATGACTGGATCATCGTTGAATCAACCCGCGGGCAAGTCAGAGTGAAAGCGAACGTGACCGAGGACATGAGGGAAGGAGTTGTCGGCATTCCTTTCGGCTGGTCGGGAGACGCCAATGTCAACATCCTGACGGACATCCGGCTCCGCGAGCCCATCATGGGTTATCCCCAGATGAAATCGCAGCTGTGCCGTATCAGGAAGGCATGACGGCCGATTGAAACAGGTTCAACGCCGTTGTAACGGTTCATCGGGCCTTCTCACCCGGTGAACCCTTAGGAGCATTCCCGCTCGACGGGCGGCACGCTCACGGCGCCTTCCCGACAGAAGCACGGCGAGGCCGTGCAACGGCTGGGATCTGAATTTTATTCAAGTCCCTGGGGTTCATAGAAAAAACGGGATAAGAATGCTTGACACCCATGTCGCCGGGGATAATATGAATGAACTTCAATTCAGCGAGTTGCCATGTCAAAGAAAGCCATTACAAGACAGAAGATCATTCAGGCGGCCATCGAGGTTTTCGGAAAAAACGGATTTCAGAACTCCAGTATCGCGGAGATCGCTAGAAAAGCGGATGTGGCCGATGGCACCATTTATCAATATTTCAAGAACAAGGAGGATCTCTTTTTTGCCATTCCCGCTGAGAAGACAAGAGAATTCTGCCGGGAACTGGAACTCCACCTTCAAGGAATTACGGGATCGGTCAACAAAATGAGGAAGTTTATCTGGTACTACCTCTATTTTTTTCAGGAAAATCCAGAGTACGCCCGAACTCTCATGCTTGAAATGCGGGTGAGCAAAGGTTTCACCAAGTCAAGAACTTACAGCTCCCTGAGAGAGTTCACCAGCAAGGCGTTGGAGATCATAAAGGAAGGTCAGGAAGAGGGCGCTATCCGGAAGGATGTAAATGTTTACCTTATCCGGGAACTATTACTGGGCCTTTTAGAACATATGGTGACTCGGTGGCTCCTCAAAGGTGAAGACTATGATTTGATGCAATATTATCGAGAAGCTACCGAGCTGGTGATCCATGGGATAAGCGATCCCGGATAATTGCTGAAATCGGATGATCCGGAAAGGATGAGCAGCATGCACGTTTCTGAATCAAAGTGGGTCGCAACGGACTGTACGATCTGCTATCACAGTTGCGGGATGAACGTTTTGATCGAGGACGGCCGGATAACCAAAGTTGATGGGTTGAAGGATCATCCCCTCAACAAGGGTAGGCTTTGCCCTAAGGGTGAAAATGCCATCGACCTTGTCTATCACCCCGAGCGCCTGAAATATCCGCAGAAAAGGGTAAACGGTCGATGGGATCGAGTTACCTGGGATGAGGCGCTTTCAGAAATTGCAGACAAGCTGCAAAGGCTGAAAGAAGAGTTTGGACCGGAAATTCTGAGCATTTTTTCGGGGTCAATCGGGGTGGAAAACCTCGAGATGATGGAAATGGCTCAGCGTTTCAAGGGGGCCTTCGGAACACCCAACTTCATTTCCGTGGAGGGGATCTGTTACCGGATGCGGATTCGCTCAAGACAGATTACGTTCGGGAAATATCCGGTGGAGGAAATGGATACGAAGTTGTATGTCCTGTGGGGCCATAATCCGGCACACTCGGATTTTCCTCTCCAACTTGCCATAGAGGAGAACCTCAAGAAGGGTTCCAAGCTCGTGGTGATCGATCCCAAGCGGATTTCTCTTGCCGACGAAGCGGAACTGTATCTGCCGATTCGGCCCGGGACCGACGGCGCCCTTGCCCTTGCCTTGATTCACGTCATCATCAAGGAAGATCTCTACGACAAGGATTTTGTGGAACGGTGGGCCTACGGGTTTGAGAAACTGGTCCCTCACGTGGAATCCTATACGCCTGAATGGGCCGAGCAAATCACATGGGTTCCTGCCGAAGACATCAGGAAACTCGCCCGGCTTTTCGCCAAAGCCGAGGGTGCGAGCATTTTTCAAGGCACGAACACCCAGGACCAGACCGCCAACGGAACGCAAAACAGCCGCGCATTTTCCATCCTTCAAATTATCACCGGAAATATCAACAACCCCGGAGGGTGGGTTGTGAGTCCGAGACTTAGGCTCGGCAGCATCGGACTACCGTCGGAAGGAACGCCCATCGGCGCGGAAGAGTATCCGCTCTTTTACGAAGTCTGGGGACGGAAGAGCCCGTACGGGCAGGTGATGTGTTTCACCGACAGTGTCCCCGACCCCGTGAAGGCATTGATAGTAACCGGAGGAAATCCAGTAATCAGCATGCCCGATAGCAACGCTTTCCGTGAGGCGTTCAAGAAGCTGGACTTGTTGGTGGTTCATGACCTTTTCATGACGGAGACCGCGGAATTGGCGCATTTTGTTCTTCCCGCGTGCACTCATCTCGAAAAAAACGGCCTTGCGTACAGCTACAACGTGTGTCACGGGATGCCGTATCTCATGCTGAGAAAGCAAGCCATCGAGCCGTTGCACGAAAGCTGGTCAGAGGTGACGTTCTGGACGGAACTGGCCAAGAGGATGGGCATGGAAGAGCTTTTTCCATGGAAAACGGATGAAGATGTTATCCGGCAAGAGATGGAGCCGTCGGGTCTGAGCTACACGGAGTTGAAGGAGGAGAAGGTCAACGGCGCCTTCTACATGGACAAGCAATACGGAATGGATGCCTACGAAGTGAGAGGATTCAACACGCCGTCCAAGCTTATGGAGATCTACTCCGACACTATGGAGAAAGCGGGGTTCGATCCCCTCCCCACGTATCTGGAGCCCGAGCAGAGCCCTCTGGGGGATTCGGAAATGTTCGGGAAGTATCCCCTCATTCTGACGACGGGTGCCCGCAACATGCACTACACCCACGGCCAGCATAGAAATGTTCGCGTCTTGAGAGAGCAGAGCCCGGAGCCTTTTGCCGAAATACACCCAAAAACTGCGGGGCGATTTGACATTGAGGAGGGCGACTGGACAATAGTTGAATCAAACCGAGGGCATATCAAGATAAAGGCGCATGTGACGGATGAAATGAGGGAAGGAGTCGTCAGCATCCCCCACGGATGGCCGGGGGAAGCCAATGTCAACCGCCTCACGGACGTACATTGCCGCGAGCCCATCATGGGTTATCCGCAGATGAAATCCCAGCTCTGTTCCATCCGGAAGATACAATAAGTTGATGGAAGAGGATCAAGAATGGTTTTATCGGAGTTTTTCCAACTTAACGACAAGAAGGCAATAGTCACCGGGAGCAGTAAGGGTCTAGGTCGAGAGATCGCTGTTTGCCTCGCCGAACAGGGCGTTTCACTGATATTGGCGGATGTCGCTTCGTCACAAGAAACGGCAACATGCGTCGAAGCGACCGGGGCTCGTTGCGTCTCGATACAAGTAGACGTGTCGGATGAAACGGCCGTAAGGAACATGGTACAAACGGCCGTATCTGAATTCGGGAAAATAGATATTCTGATTAATAACGCGGGAATAACCCAATCCGGTGCCACGCGGACGACGGATACTCCGGTCGAGGAGTGGGACAAAGTGATCCGGGTTAATCTCAGAGGTACGTTCCTGTGCAGCAGATATGTCGGTAAGGAGATGATTGCGGCGGGCGGCGGGAGCATCATCAATATAGCGTCCACCGCAGGATTCAATGGCGTAGCGAGGGCACCGGCATACTCCGCCTCCAAGGCGGGGGTCGTTGCGCTGACCAAGAGCCTGGGGCTCGAATGGGCCAAATACAACATCCGGGTCAATGCCATCGCCCCGCATTATCTGGAAACCGAGATGACCCAAGGGCTCAAGGCGCATGACAAAGTGTACGAATACATTGTCGGTCAAATACCGTTGAAGAGATTTGCCAAGCCCCAAGAGATGCTTGGAACCGTGCTGCTTTTGGCATCTCCTGCTTCGAGCTACATGACGGGATCGATTGTTGCCGTGGACGGGGGGTTCTTGGCGCAATGAACTATCGTAGCCTGCTCTGTTCACAAGCCTACAGTGAACATCGGTTTCTTTGATTTAGCGGTATGGCTGTCGGGACAGGATGCAGTTTCAGCATAGGCATCTCGACGGCAAGTACCCTTTATGTGTGCAGAGAAAGTTTCAGAACCGTTACCCCTATTGCCATGACTCGGCGAAAAGGCTGAGCAGGGATACGTGGGCCGATCCGGGACTTTGTTGCTCCCACGGTCGGGACTCGTCTATGCGCCGTTGTAGACCCGACTCGCCGGCGTGCCGCTTGAGGTAAGTCTGCGGAGAGGTGTCGGGATTTGCCGCTCTTAGCGGAGGTGATCGAGTGTCGGAGACAACGCAGGACTCCGGTCTGCGGTGACGGCACGAAAGCGCGTAGGAATTGGCGCTCGCCCACAAAGGCCCTGAGCCGTTTCATGGCCGGCGCCGGCGTGTCCGGGGAAGGATTTTGCCTTCCCTGAAGATCGTATAGCACTCACTCCGGGACTTGACGAGTGAGACAAGGCTTTGTCGGGCTTCAGTGAAATGGAGGTCGCAAAGTCAATTCCACAGGAGGGTACCATCATGAAGTACATCAGTCTCTTAGTCGGCTGCTTAATGCTCGTCGCAGCGCTATGCCCAAATCAAGGCGTCGCCAAAGACGGCCCGATCATAATCGGGAATATGGCCGATTTCACGGGAACCTATGCCGCCATGTCCAAGATGCAAAAGGATGCGGTCGACATGGCGGTGAAGGAGATTAACGAAAAAGGGGGGCTACTGGGTAGAAAGGTAAAAGTGATCCACGAGGATACTCAGACAAGCCCCTCCATTGCCACCCGCAAGATAGAGCGCCTCATTTTGGAGGAGAAAGCGGATATCCTGGTCGCTCCGGTGTCTTCCGCTTCGACGCTCGCCATCATGCCGATTGCCAAGAAATACAACAAATTGCTGCTGGTTCCCATGTCACAGTCCGTGAAAGTCACGGGCGAAAACAGGAACAAACAGACTTTTCGCGTGTGCGCAAATCCGTCGATTACTTCCAAAGCTCTCGTTACGTGGATGACGAAGAATCTGGGGAAAAAGTATTACCTGTTGACGGTAGACTATGCTTGGGGACGTTCCACCTCCAAAGAATACCACAAACTGCTCAAAAAGATGGGGGCCGAAATTGTCGGCGAAACCTTCTTCCCACTCAAGACCAAAGACTTTGCACCGTATTTCGGCAAAATCAAAGCGGCAAAGCCCGACGTTCTTTTCATCACGGCGGGCGGCAATGATGCCGTCTCAGCGGTTACCCAGGCTAAGCAATACGGCCTCACAAAGTTGATGAAAATCTGCGGCGACGGATCCCTGGTATCATCCGATGTTCTCCCGGCAATGGCGGACGCGGCAAATGGGATCATTACCGCGGACTACTACTGCGAGACTCTGGATACCCCCGAACACAATGCCTGGAAGAAAGAGTATATGAAATTAGCCGGCGCCAAACCAAGCAAGTTTTCCGTCAGCTCTTATGAAGCGGTCATGTGGGCGGCTCAAGCCATTAAGAAGGCGGGCTCTCTGGACACGGACAAGATTATAGCCGCAATGGAAGGGTCCACGTATCACGGTCCTCAGGGCGTGAAGACTATGGATCCGGAGCACCATCAGACTTCCCTCACGGTCTACATGATTCGGATCGATGACGGGATTCAGAAGATATTTGCAAAGACGAACTGAGAAATCATGATCCCCCCGGCGCTCCGTAAAGGAGCGCCGGGGATTCAAGATGGAGACTATCTTGACTGAGTATCTCGTTTACATTCTGCTGCCCCAGGTACTCCACGGTCTCGTGTGGGGTATGGTGATTGCTTTCATCGCCTTAGGACTGACAATCATCTTCGGGCTGATGGATATCGTCAATTTTGCCCACGGCGAATTCTATATGCTGGGGGCGTTTTTCGGCTATTCCATTAGCTTCGTGACAAACAACTTCTGGATCTCTCTGGCTTTGGCTGCGGTTGCCGTAGGGCTCTTGGGGGTGTTGATCGAGGTGCTGATGCTGCGCCGCCTGTATGGCCGGGATCCGATCTTTCATCTTCTGTTGACCTTTGGTATCGGCATGATTTTCAGGGAAGCGGCGTTGCTCATCTGGGGCGGCGAAACCAGACGAGTGGATCTCCCCGTGTCCTCGACAATAGAATTCCTTGGAATGATGTACCCGGTGTATAGACTCGCCATATTGGTGATCGGCGCCCTTGTGTTGATTGCTATTTGGTACATTCTTGCCAAGACGGCGAGCGGTGCGACTATTCGCGCCGCCTCTCAGGACAGGCAGATGTCCTGGGCGTTGGGGATCAATGTCCCGAGAGTCTATACCTTGGTTTTCGCAACAGGTGTTGCTCTGGCCGGCTTTGCCGGGTGCCTGATGAGCCCGATTTACTTTGTATATCCAACTATGGGGATTGACGTCATCCTGCGCGCGTTTGTGGTGGTCATCGTAGGCGGGATGGGAAGTCTGCTCGGAGCTTTGGTAGCGAGCATTATGATTGGAGAAATAGAGTCTCTAGCCTCCCTCTGGATTTCCCCCACTTGGGCGGAAACGCTGGTTTTCGTCGCGCTGATCATCACCCTGGTTGTCAAACCGAGTGGTCTTTTTGGGAAGGCGGAAAGATAGCAAGGTGGTCAATTTGGATTCCCGTTTCAAGAGCTTGCAAAACGTGTTAGTCCATGGAATCGTACTCGGAGTGGTGTGCATCATACCATTCTGCATTCCTCCTTTTTACCAGAAACTGGCTGTTGAAGCGATATGCTTAGCTGTTTTCGCGATGAGCCTCGACCTGATCATGGGGTACGCCGGAATGGCGTCCTTTGGACATGCAGCCTACTTCGGACTCGGTGGATACACATTGGGAGCCGTCCTGATGTTCTGGTGGCCCTCCATTTGGCCCGCCTTTCTCGCCGCGGGATTTCTTTCCGGCGTTTTGGCTTTCCTGATCGGCGTCACTTCCATCCGAGCCAAGGGGATCTACTTCGCCATTCTGACGTTGGCGTTCGCGGAGGTTCTATACAGAGTTGTTTTTCATACGTACGCCTTGGGGGGGTCCGATGGCTTGATCGGCATTCCGGTCCCGGCCTTGAACCTAATTTTTCTGAAAGTCGATTTGACGAAGACACTCCATTTCTATTACTTAGCCGTAGCCTTTGCCTATATTTCGTACAGGGTTTGCTATCGATTGGTCGAATCGCCTTTTGGGAGAGTTCTCAAAGGCATTCGGGATAATGAAAACAGGGTGTCGTTCCTGGGTTTCAACGTGAAGCAGTACAAGGTAATTGTCTTCGTTATTTCCGGCGTTTTCGCGGGGTGGAGCGGGGCACTGTTTTCCCTTTTCAAGACCTTCGCCGATACGGAGCAGCTTAACTTTCTGCTGTCGGGCAAAGTCATTGTCATGGCCCTGATCGGGGGGATGGGAACCCTGTTGGGCCCCATGCTGGGGGCCGTATTGCTGACCGTAGTTGAAAGCGTTGCTTCTACCTACTTTCACGCCCACTCGATCGTCATTGGAACGATGTTTGTTCTGGTCGTCATCTTTTTACCGGGAGGGATTTTCGGACTCTTCTCGGACTTGCGGAACAGGAGATAGCCCTTGTTTTTTGAGATCAAACACTTGGAGAAAGCATTTGGTGCTCTCATGGCGGTCAGGGGCGTTTCCTTGGTCGTGGAGGAAGGGCAGCTCGTATCGGTGATTGGTCCGAACGGAGCAGGCAAGACGACGTTGTTCAACCTGATAACCGGTGTGATCTCTCCGGACCGCGGGGATATCTTCTTCAAGGAACGTGAGATTACCGGGATGCCGCCCCATAAGCTTTGCCGTTTGGGGCTGACGAGATCCTTTCAGATCACCAACATTTTTCAGGGATTGACGGTGCTGGAGAATATACGTCTTGCGAGCCAGGGACGGAGCGGAGGGTTTTACTTTTTGTCATCGATCTCTCGCTTGGTCCGACCGACGGAAGAGGCAGAGAGAATATTGAATCTCCTGGGTCTCTGGGATATTCGTGATGAGATTGCGGGCAACCTTTCCCATGGCGACCAGCGATACCTTGAGATGGGTATCGCACTGGCGGGTCGGCCCAAGATGCTTCTTCTCGATGAACCGACCGCGGGAATGACGCCCATGGAAACTCGTGCAACAATCGAGATGGTCAAACGGTTGAAAGGAGAAATCACGATTCTCCTGATCGAACATGATATCGATCTCGTATTCGCGCTTTCCGACCGTATTGTTGTGATGAACTACGGAAGTGTACTGGCGGAAGGCCTTCCTGATGAGGTGAAAGCCAATCAGGAGGCCCAAAAAGCTTATTTCGGGGAAGAAGTATGATGCTGGAGGTCTTTGATTTACATACCTTCTACGGCAGAAGTCACATTCTCCAGGGGATTCAGATCAAAGTGGATGAGAGAGAAATCGTGTCTCTGCTGGGCCGCAATGGAGTGGGCAAATCAACCACCCTAAAATCCATCATTGGATTGACTCCTCCTCGGCAAGGACGGGTGGTCTTCTGTGAGCAGGAGGTTCAAGGACGTCTCCCCCACGAAATTTCCCGGTTGGGAATCAGCTATGTGCCCGAGGACCGGAGAGTGTTTCCTCTCCTGACGGTGAAGGAAAATCTGATCCTGGGCCTGAAGAATGCGCGTCCCACGAGCTCGATCGAAAAGAATTCCACCCTGGAGAGGATTTATGAATATTTCCCCCTCCTCAAAATGCGCGGGCAACAGAGAGGCAGCACTCTTTCGGGCGGCCAACAGCAGATGCTCACCATAGCTAGGGGGTTAATGGGGGATCCTCGACTGATGCTCTTGGACGAGCCGTTCGAAGGACTGGCACCGTTGGTTATCAAGGAACTGATGGACATTATCATGCGACTCTGCCGGGAAGGGAGAATGGCCATCCTTTTGGTGGAGCAGAAGGCACGATTGGCCCTGCAGATGGCTCAACGAGGATATGTCCTTGAAAAGGGAGTTGTCAGATGTGAGGGAACCAGCGAGTTTCTCTTGAACAGCAACGAGGTGAAAGAACGCTGTGGGCTGTGATGCCGACTATCACTCCCGTGAAGGCACGGCGAACCATAGGGGCAGGCCCCTGTGCCTGCCCGGGCACCCACAGGGGGGTGCCCTTACAAATCAAGGCCGTAGGGTCCCGCGGAACGCGGGATGCCCGAAGTCTTCACGGCGAAGACCGGAGTCACATCTCGGAGGACTTCATATGAATGCTCGTTCAACTGGGATGAACCGGGGCAAGTCTTGCGTGGGAAGGCAATGCTGAAATCTTCCGCCGAACGTCCCAAAGTATTTTACGGCTGGTACGTCGCAGTCGCCGGCCTCTGTATAACCTCGACGGGGTTTGGAGTTCTTTACTCCTTCGGAATCTTTTTCAAGGAATGGGTCGCGGAATGGTCCATGTCTCGAGGCCTCCTTTCGGGAGTCTTCTCGCTCGCGTTCCTAAGCTACGGTATTGCTTCGTTCGGAATGGGACTCTTGAGCGACCGTTACGGCCCTCGCATTACTCTGACACTCGGCGGTCTCATTATGGGGGCCGGGTGCCTCCTTACGGGCGTGATCGACAATGGCCGGCTACTCTATTTGACGTTTGGGGTCATGGTGGGCATTGGGGTCGGCACATCATATGCGCCCACGGCAGCTCTGATCCCTCGGTGGTTTGTAGAACGAAGAGGGGTGGCCATGGGCATCGTCGTTTCCGGGTTGGGGCTCGGAACCGTGGCGTTTGCCCCCTTCTCGGGCCTTCTTATCGGTTCACTCGATTGGCGCAACGCATCTCTTGTCCTCGGACTCATCATTTGGACCGTCTACTTGGGGGGCGCTTATGTCATTCGACGAGACCCGCAGGAGCTCGGCCTGAAACCGTTGGGTGCCGACTCACGGCCTTCGGGAAAGGAAGAAGATAGGGCCGAAAAGAGTACAGACCGTCCCCGCGCCGCCTCGATTCCACAGTCCTTCAGTCTCGCTGCTGCAATGCGAAATGCTAAGCTCTGGATACTCTTTGCTATTCATGGATTCTGGGTTCTCGGGATGACCATTCCGTTGGTCCATTTGGTGCCCTACGCAACCGACCTGGGAGTGACGACAAGTCGTGCCGCTTTGATGCAAGCGCTATTGGGAGGCGCGAGCGTTTTAGGGCGTGTCTTCTTGGGAGCTCTAACGGAACGCATGAGCCCCTGGGTCTCGTTTGTCACTTTGATATGGTTTCAGGCACTTGCCATGCTATGGCTCATTCCGAGTCATTCGGAGTGGATGTTGTGGGTTTTTACCGTTCTGTTCGGATTTTCCTATGGAGGGTTGGCGTCCGTTTTCCCGTTGGTTACGTCGGAGATCTTTGGCGTCAAAGCATTTGGAGCAATTTTTGGCTTGATTCTTCTGGGAGCCACCGTCGGCGGTACGATCGGCCCAACGTTGGCCGGCCTCATCTTCGATTCGACAAAGGAATATTGGGGCGGGTTTTTAGCGGGAGCTCTTTCCATGGGCATTGGAGGAGCATTGTCGTTTCTGCTCTCAGGCAAGAATCTTAAACAGTTTCGGAACACATAATCGGTCGTTCCTGATTACGGAGGAAATGAAAGTACTATGACAAGCCAGGGAATAAGGACAATAGCGGTCATCGGCGCGGGCATTATGGGCTCTCAGATTGCCGAGGTCTTTTCTATGAGGGGAAACTGCGAGGTTCGCCTCGTGGATGTGAATGAACAGCTCGTACAGGCCGGGATTCAGCTTATCGGTGATAGGTTGGACCGCTTCTTCGTGTCAAAGGGAAGGATTTCGGCTGAGGAAAAGGCCGACATTGTGAGCCGCATCAACGGATATGTCGACGTGGAGAAAGCCGTTGAGGAAGCGGATTTTGTCAGCGAGGCCGTGAAAGAGGATACGTCTCTCAAGAAGAGCATCTTTACGATTCTGGATAAGCACGCCCCGTCGCATGCCATCCTGGCCTCCAACACTTCGTTCCAGAACATTACGGAAATCGCTTCCGTTACGAAACGCCAAGAACAAGTTGTGGGGATGCATTTCTTCAACCCGGTATCATTGATGAAATTGGTTGAGGTTGTCCGGGGTTCGCGAACGTCCCCTGAGACGGTCGAGGCCGTTAGTGAGTTGGCACGCACTTTGGGCAAGGAACCGATTGTTTGTCGGGATTCGAGCTACGGATTCTTGGCTAATAGAGCCTACATGGGAATGGTGAACGAGGCTGTGCAGATGGTCTGGGAGCGAGCGGCTTCTCCGGAGGACATTGACCGAGCCATGAAACTGGGTATGGGATTGCCCGCGGGTCCGCTCGAGGTATGGGACTATGCGGGCGGATGGGCACTCTTGATTGCTTCGGAAGAAGATTCCATGAGAGAACTTGGCCCGGAGAAGGGCCGGCTCCATCCCCTCATTAGAATGATGCACAGGTCGGGATACGCCAAAATATATGACTTCTGGAGGGAAGTGTTCTCAAAATGGTAAGGAGAGAATGACTCGTGCCCTCTCGCTTAGCGGTACAGACACGGTAGGCATGTAAGCAAAGACTGACGAGACAAACGTGGTTCGATTTCATAGGTCGGGAGAAGAAACAATGATTGCCAAACGACGCGAGGTAGTGGATTTCGATCAAATCTTGGGCTTGACCTTTCCGCAAGCCCTGGATCTCGTGGCGCAGGAAGTGAGCGAAAAGGAATTTCTGACATTTAAGGACCAGCGCATCTCTTACGGCACCTTTTACAAGAGAGTGCGGCAAATGGCAAAGGCGCTCAAACGGATGGGAATAAACAAGGGCGACCGCGTCGCGGCTCTGTTTCCGAACTGCCCTGAATTCTTTGTGCTCCAACAGGCCGTTTTATACATCGGAGGCATCTACGTATTGCTTTCGACCCGGTACAAAGAATATGAATTGAATTACATGCTCAAGCATGCCGGCGCCAAGTGTGTTTTCACGGTGGACGAGTATATGGGCGTCGATTTCACGAGCATTTTCGAGAAAATTCGGGGTGATCTTCCCAAACTTGAGTTCGTTGTAGTTTCAGGGAAGTCCATTCCGGAAGGGTGTCGGTCATACGAAGAAGTTCTCGGTTCGGGAGCCGGCGAGAACGACGCGGTCTTGACTCAGGATTCCCCGGTTCCTGAGGATATTGCTTCGATCCTCTACACTTCGGGGAGTACGGGAACGCCTAAGGGCGTCATGATGTCTCACCGTGCCCTTCTATTCAACGCCGTGCGCGTCAGTGAGAGACTGAGAGTCGGCCCGGATGACGTCCTACTCATGATCGTCCCGTGCTCCCATACTCTCTGTGCTTTCATGGAGTTTGTGCATGGGCTCATTACTCGTGCTCGGATCGTCATTGTGGAGAGCTTCGAACCCGGGGAGACGCTCCGCCTGTGGGAGGCCGAGAAGGTCACCGCTGTGTACGGCGTTCCTACCATGTTTCATATGATGCTTAACCACCCCGACTTCGAGAAATTCGACCTGTCAAGTAGTCGTGCCGGGTACATGGGCGGTGCATTTTGTCCCAAGGACCTCGTACTTGCCGTTACGTCAAGGATGAACCTGGCCATCAGCTGTACGTACGGCATGAGCGAAAACGGATGTTGCACGATTACCGATCTTGATGAAGACACGGAAGTCAAGAGCGAAACCGTGGGACCGCCGATTAGAGGATGCACGATAAAGATCGCGGATCCGGACCGCAAGGAAGTGCCCACGGGAGTCGTGGGCGAAATAGCGATTCACGGCCCGAATCTGTTCTCAGGGTATTTTGAGCAACCTGAAATCACCAAGTCGTGTTTTGACGATGAGGGATTCTTCTACTCGGGTGACTTGGGAAAGAAACTCGAGAATGGGCATCTCGTTATCGCGGGACGAAAGAAAGAACTCATTGTACGAGGCGGCTTTAATGTGTATCCGGCCGAGGTCGAAGAACAAATCCGGCTGATAGACGGCGTGGAAAACGTGGCTGTTATGGGCGTTCCCGATGCGGTAATGGGTGAGCGGATTGTTGCCTGCGTGATCCCTTTGCCCTCCAAGAGCATTGAGCGTCAGGAAGTTGTGGCCTTCTGCAAACAACGTTTGGCGAATTACAAGGTGCCGAACGAGGTGGTCGTCATGGACGAATTCCCTACAACGAGCATCGGCAAAACGCAGAAATTCAAATTGCAGCAACTGATGTCGGACAAGTTTGACGCTTCAAACAAATGACATAAGTATATGTGGGGAGGGTTGAAAAGCCCGCCCCACGCAATTATTTGTCAGTTATTGTGTACACTTGGTTGAAAGCGCACTGGGCATTTCCGAAAGACTCACGAGAAGAAACGATCCCTTTCCTGCAGAAAACCTCGAAACATCAAAGTGCTTGACGGCTTGCTCGTACCTCTCCAACGTACTTGACTGTACGCACTGATCATGCTAGGTATTGTACTGCTTGTATTGGTAAAATAGCTCACCAAAGAGGTCGAAGATCTACGGTTTGTAGGCTCTGAGGCGAGTGGTTTCAATAATGTTCGCTACTCGTCTTTTCGAACGAGTACAACTTGCGGGGTGGTAAGGTATGTTCTGCTGTTCGAAATATATTGTTTTGCTTTTTCTCGTATGTTCATTCCTGGGCATGTGTTCAGTCGGTTGCGCCCAGAACATCGTCCCTTCAGGACCCGTTGTTTCGGACGACGCGGTCCGCACTCCCGGCAACGATCCGCCTTACAGCCTCGGTCTCGATCTGCTGTGGCTGCGGCCAACCAGCACAAAGCTGTTGTACGCGGTGCTCGATCCGCGCCGCAGTAACAGCCGAGTACTGGGCAAACTGGAGGGCCTTGCACACAAAAGGGATTTCGCGTTACGGCTGACCTGCGCGTCTCGGATGAGCAGAAACGGTTCGGGCCTGGAAGCGGCGTACGAGCATTTCAACTCAAGTCAGGAGGCTGCAGCGGCACGTGGAACGAGCAGCAGCATATGGGGCCTCCTACTGCATCCCAATTCCACAATCGATGATGACAACGTGACCAATCTCATTGCGACCACGTCCTTCAATCTTAACGAGGGTAATTTTGGTTCCCGGGTGTCGTTCCGGTTCGATTCCGGCGGAAATCTCACTCTTTCCGGCGGCATCCAGTACACGCGTTTGCGGCAGGAGTTTACAATCAAATACATTCAGCAGCTTTCGGCGACTTCATCGAATCAAGTGATCGTAAACAGAAGGAACACCCTTTCGGGATTCGGCCCCCGTTTCGCCTTAGGAACCAGCTGGGATGTGCGCGGGGTAAACTTGTACGGTCAAATCGCCGCGGCCATGCTGGTCGGCGATGTGGGCGGCCAGGTGAACCAAACCGATTACCCTTACGGATCATCCTCGGTGCGACGCGTAGACGTTGATCTTCCGTACGGTACTCGTATTGTCCCGGCAGTCGGCATGAAACTGGGAGTGCGTTATGACCGGCAGAGCGATTGGGGGCTTTTCGGCATTGATTTCGGCTATGAAGTTCGGAACTACTTCAATGCCGTGAGTACCTATGAGTTTTACGACGACGTAGATTCCCAGATCGGCGCGAACGATCAGTCCGATATCGGTATTGACGGATTCTTCCTGGGCCTTAGGGGTGCATTGGCCTTTTCCGGGCCATAGAAGTGCGTGACGCCCATGAACATTCATGGCTTGGAGCTGCTGACAAGCCACAACGAATCATGAAAGACCGCAGCGCCGCCGGACACTCCGGGGCTTCGCCTCGGAGATTGGAGTTCAAAGAGCGCATCGCCGCGCCTGGATTGGGGGGGAGACCATTTCCCCCCCCCAATCCCCCACATCGTGTTTCCGACCTTGTTGGCCCTTAGAGGTCTTTTCATATGACGCTTGAGCTTAGCGGCACTTAGGGGGGCACCGTCTCGTCGGAGAGGATGACGCACCTCTTCCGCCCCAAGGCTCACGTCTGGATAAACACTCTCGTGACTCGGGGGGATATCTTGCATACGATTTCGTAATTGATGGTGTTGCCGTTGGCTGCAATTTCATCGGCAGAGATTTCGTCGTCGCCTTGCCGGCCGATGAGTACCACCTCATCGCCGACTCGGGCGTCCGGGATGTCGGTCACGTCGATCATGATGGTATCCATACAGACGGTCCCCACCACCGGTGCTCTTCGGCCTTGAACGAGCACTTCGCCGATGTTGGATTGAAATCTCGGGTACCCGTCATTGTACCCCACGTGCAAGGTGGCAATTCGGCAGGCTCTGGACGTTACGAAGCTGCGATTGTACGAAATGCAGCGGCCCGGGGGATGTTCCTTGATTTGCGCAATTTTGGTGCAGAACGTGACAACCTGCTCCAGGTGTATCAGGGACCGGACTGCCTCCGACGGGTACATTCCGTAGATTCCCAGACCGGGACGCACCATGTTGTAGTGAGTCGCGGGGAAACGGACCAATGCCGCGGTGTTGGCCGCGTGGACGTAGCGGAACCGCCGGCCTCTTCGCTCCATTTCATCGAGCAGCCAATTGAACGAGTCGATCTGCTGCTTGGTATAGTCATCGGAGGCCGGATCGTCCGCGCTCGAGAAATGGGTCATGATGCCCTCAACATCCAGATTCGGCATGTGAAGGACCTGCTCGATGAATGGCAAAGCCTCATCCACCCAGACGCCGGACCTTCCCATACCGGTGTCGATCTTGATGTGAACGGGAATCCTGGACCCTCTCTCTGAAGCGTCGTTCAGCGCTTCGGCCAGTGCAGGCGACGAGACCACCGCGCTCAAACCGTATCGGACGATCTTGTCCACTTCTTCGACCAGGACGTTGAAAACGAGAATCGGCGCGTCGATCTTGTTTTCACGGAGCGTCGTACCTTCATCCGGGAACGCCACGGCCAGGTAACTCACGCCGTTCTCCAACGCGACCTTGGAGGTTCGTATGGAGTCATTGCCGTACCCGAAGCTCTTCACCACGGTCATCATGTCGACATCCTCGCCGACAATCCCCCGAACCGCCTTGACGTTTGCCGCAATGGCATCGAGATTGACCAGGAGCCTTGTGGGTCCCATGGAACCTACCAACTCCTTGGCGATTCGTTCCAAACGGAACCAACGAGATCCTTTGAAGAGCACCACGTCGTCGCGATTCATGATCTTCTCGAGCTCGATTGCGGCTTCATTGTTGCTGCGCGTATTGGTGACACTTTCCGGCTTCATGCCCTCCAGCACGGCCGATTGCCCGATGAGCGCGGCTGCTAGACCCACCGTGATGAGGCGGTCGACCCCGGTTCGAACAACATCCTTGCCCACGGCAAGATGTTCTTCTCGGCTGTGCAAACCGAGGTCAAGCATTTCGCTGAGAATTGCTATCTTCCGTCGTCCCTTGCCCACTTTGGCCAGCACGTCGAGAGCACCTTTCATGGATGCCGGGTCGGAATTATAAGTGTCGTTGATCAGCGTAACACCGGTGACGGTGGTGTGCGTCTCGAGCCTCATGGGGGAAGGATGAAAACCCTCCAGACCTTTGATAATCGCCTGGGGAGATGCCCCGAGAAGCGTCGCGGCCGCGGACGCGGCCAATGCATTGAGCACGTTGAATCGGCCTTGCACGGGAATCACTACGTCAAGATTCCGGTCGAACAACCTCATGGTGAACCGGTGCCCTCCACCGGGGAGTGATTCTATGTGTTCGGCCCTCACGTCGGCCCATTTGGAAAAGCCGAATGTTATGACCCGCGCCGGAAATCGGCCGAGAACACTCATACTCAGTGCATCGTCCGCGTTGAGCAGCAGAAAAGAATCTTCGCCGTGAAGGTTCTTGAAGAGCTTACGTTTTTCTTCCAGGGTTTGTTCCAGGCTGCCCAACCCACCGATATGTGCCTTACTGATCACCGTGAGAATGCCGTGATCCGGCTTGATCATTTTTTCCAAACGATCCATTTCACCGGGGAGGCTGATTCCGGCCTCAATAACAGCGACCTCATGCTCGGGCCTGATGCCGAGCAGTCCGAGTGCTGCTCCCACCTGCGTGTTATAGGAAAGAGGCGATCTGTACGTCTTGCGCTCCAGGCAGAGGATGGAAGCGAGCATCTCCTTGACCAGCGTCTTGCCGTTACTACCCGTAACGCCCAGCACGGGACAGGAAAACCCGCTCCGGTACGTTGCGGCCAAATCCTGCAGCGCGGATAACGTGTCCTTGACCTGTATGAGCGTGGTTCCATCCGGCAGCGGCTCCTCAAAGAGATCCTCACGGTTGACCACAGCGGCCCTCACGCCCTTCCTGAGTGCTTCTTCGGCAAAATCATTGCCGTTGAAGTGCCGGCCTTTGATGGCCCAGAATAGGTAATCCTCACCGATGGATTTCCGAGTATCAATGGCCACACCGGACACCGAGCCACGGACGGGACCCTTAACCCGTATGGGATTGATGATGTCTATTACGCGACTAAGATCGAGGAATCCGAGGTTTTTGATTCCGTGTTTCTCAACGTTGCTCGATCCCGCGGCAATCGAAGCGGGACCCACCATTTCAGGGCAGGATGTCGAGTCCGGACGTGTCGATTGAGGAGCCATTGGTCTACTCTTCCTTGGAGCCTGTGAAGCCGGGCGAGGCATTATGGCCACGCCTAGGCTCTACCATGACATTGCGGAAAAGGCAACGGAGCGGTAGTGCTCCGTTGCACAAGGACGGTAACGAATGGAGAGCCCCCACCCCGGCCCTCTCATACAGCACGGCGGAAATACGGCAACGGTTTGGCATGAGTTTCCCGTTTCCTCGTTCCCAGGCTCTGTCCTGAGCTTTACCCATATCCTGGGTCGCTGAACACCGGGCACATGCCCTGAAAGGGCAAACTGTTAAATAGGGGTAGGAACAACCGGTTGTTTACCCGGCCGCTCCTCCCTCCGAACCGTACGTGCGGTTTTCCCGCATACGGCTCTCCGGTCGGTGGTCTTACCTCCGAGAGGATTGACGAGCCGCTGCATGGGCTGCAACTACGGAGAACAGCCCCTGCTTGGCAAAGAAGGAATTCGGCCGGCGTTGATGGTCCTTGCCCCTGCCGCGACCACGACGCTTGGAACGGCGGCGAAGGATGCTGCGAAGCCGCATCCGGATCCACTGGTCCAAAGGACGAAACGTGGTGTAATGACTGTGTTTGAAGTACACAAACCAGCCCGCAAGGGTCCGGTTGACTCTCGCAATGATTACCGAAAGGCTAAAGCCGTTGGTGCGCTTCGTTTTGCCGCGAATGGTATCCTTCAACTTCTGCAGGCTTTTGGAACGGGGCCAACGATAGCCGCGCTCAAAGTGGTACCCAAGAAAGTCGAAACCACCACGACTCGTAGCATCGACAATGTGCGTCTTCTCCGGATGGAGGGTCAGTCCCGTAGATTGGGTCCAGCCCTGGACCAGACCGAGAGCGGATTGCGCTTCGGCCTTGCTGCGGCACAGAATCACAAAGTCGTCAGCATAGCGTACCATGGCCAAACCAGAGCGAGCCATCAGATGATCCAAGGGATCGAGATAGATATTCGACAACAGTGGACTTATGACCGCACCTTGAGGGGTGCCAAACTCGGGGGTCCAGCCCTGAGCAGTGTCCAGGATTTGCTGTTGAAGAAAGCTCTGAACAAGGCGGAGGATACTCTGATCGCTAATCTTCAGGGCGACACGGCCGAGCAACTCATCGTGCCCTATCGTGTCGAAGTAGGATTTGAGGTCGGCATCCACCACGTACGTGAAGCCTTGTCTCAGGAGTGCACCGACGCGACGAAGCGCGTCCTTACAGCCTCGCCTCGGTCGGAAACCGTAACTATGTTCGGCAAAATCCCGCTCGAAGATAGGTTCAAGGACCTGGCGCAGCGCGGCCTGCACGACTCGATCTCGTACCGTGGGAATCCCCAGTGGACGGCGCTCTTTCTTGCCGGGTTTGGGTATCCACACGCGTCTGATGGGTTGTGGCCGGTAGGTGCCGGACCGGAGTTCCGCTGCAAGCTTTTCGAGGTTACCCTCAAGCTGCGTCTCGAAGTGCCGGACCGTCACATGATCCACCCCCGCACTCCCACGGTTGGCCTTCACACGCGCAAAGGCAGACCGAAGATTCGCAGGAGTATGGACCTTGTCCATCAAGCTGTACCACGTACCTCCTTTCACCCCGTGTTCCAGGGCTGTCAACATGCGGTCTGTCCAGACTGTGGGTTCGACCCAGGACCAGCGGTCCCGTATCGCTCCGGCCCGTCTAGCCCCGAAGGACACTGTAGCCGGTTTGTCTTCCCGTTGTCTGTCCATCATGCATCCACCTTCCTGCCTCCCTTTGCTCCACGCCCATTACGGCGTTTCAGCGCTACTATGGAGGCTCTGACTCCTGTGCGAGTCTCCATCCCGCACAGGTCTCCCCGCTTAACGTACTCAACCGTCCTGACCATTCCATCCCCAACCACCTGGTGTCCCCCTGTCGCCGCTTTACACCCGCTACGTTGTTCTCAGCGCGACAGGTCTCCTATCTCAAGACCTTTTGCCTTTTGTATCAGCGCAGGCCATCGTCAGAATAGGTCTAGGCTTCGCACATGGCTAGCAGGCTCGCCGAGATCACCCTGCCGAAACGGGTTCGTTAACCTACGGACTGGTCGTTCGCCTCCTGTTGCTCTCCACCCCGCCTCACAGCGACGCGTTACAGGCGGCTACAGGCTGTAGCGTTGACCTGAAGAGGACTTGCACCTCTCTGATTAAGTACGCTCGCAGGCGCACTAGCCATGGGTTTCAACCCATGGAACCAGTTAACAATAACAAATAGTTAGTGGACCCTGAAGGGATCCCCTAACAGGACTCCGCATTGGGAGGCACCGTGGTTGGTCGGCCCCTTCAGGGCCGGTCCAAAGAATTGTGTGGATGCCCCTTTCCACGGGTTGAAAACCCGTGGCTATTCAAGGTCAGCCCCTTCGGGGCTCTGGCCGGCCGGCAACTCGAACCTATTGACCAATTGTCAGCCGATCCTTACGATGTTCGGCAAGATGCCCGTCCCTCTGAGAGAGGAAGGACTTGCCCCCGTTGACGGGGCACCCGGCCTGGGAACGCCTGCTCCGCACTCTGCCCGGTCTTGCCGGTTGCGCCGATTCCATCTGTGTGTCATAACCGGAGAACCGTGACCTACGGTTTGCCGAATTCGGCAGCGACGAGAGGAGATCGCCCTCTTGAACGAAAGACGAGAAGACCACGACGAATTTGATCGTTCGGATGACGCCTGGACTGAGAATGATACGATAGAGATACCCATTGACGGTATATTGGACCTCCATACCTTCTCGCCCAAGGAAGTGGCGGGTCTTCTTGACGACTACATCGGCGAATGCCTGGCCCGAAACATCCTTGACCTGCGAATCATCCACGGCAAGGGAAAAGGCATTCTCAGGGACAGGGTGAAAGCGATTCTGTCCAGGCACTCCCGCGTCGAGAGCTTCAGCGAGGCCCCCTTGGAGGCCGGCGGTTGGGGCGCCACCGTGGTTCGCCTCAAAGAGGAGCCGTAACAATGGATGTGCTCGATGCCTAAGAATTCCACCCGATCATTCCAAGCCAAGAAGTGGGTCGCCGTTCTCAAACCCTTCGTGATGATAACGACGTTCATGATCCTCGCCGCAGTGGTGTTGATCGGCATGGACGCGCTGGGATCGGGAAGTCCGCCGGTGGATTGGAGCCGGCTTCTGTACGTTGGAGGTGCCCTGACGCTGTTTGCGGTGTATGCGTACCGATCGAGAAACAGAAGTACGAGCGGGGAAAAGAATCATCAAACGGGTGCAAGAGGGGTGGAGGAAGAACCGGAGGAGGATCCCGGTGAAAAGTTGGACGACGTTCGACGGAGAATACGGCGGAGAAAGACAAGCAAGCTCTCGTGAGTCCGGAACATCGTGTAAGGAATCTGAAGTTCCGAAGAACCTGGAGGAATGTGCGGGAAGCACCGGGGGCGTTCCGGTAGAAGAGGAATAACTGGAACACGGTCCGGGAATAGAACCCGCGCAGTAGGACCGGCCTTCTGCCGGTCGATTCTTTCGCCCACACGGCCCACGGGCGGAATTACCGGATTTCCACCGAACGATTTAGGGTTATTTACACACGCACTAATCGGGCTTCATGCCGATAACCGACGATTCCGTTTCAACCCGCTTCAGGATATCCAGTTCCCGCCGGTAACGATCGCTGACCTCGAGAATGGCTTCGATCCACTCACGTATCACTTTGCCTTCACTGGTCACGTACGCGATGCGCGTATCCATCATTCTCGTAAGCGTGCCCATAACGTCCATGAGAAGGTCCAAGTTATGGCACTCATTTTCAGTTGTGATAACCGGCGTATGGAGTTCCTGGCCCCCGTACGTATCCCACGGTATCTCTCGGACGAGTGTCCTCACCGTCATGCACAGAATATGAATTGCTCTGAAGTCCACTGCTCGTGCATCCTTTATTGTTCGTTCGCAGACATGATAGCCGATATGGGCCGTTCCTCGAGTGCGTGAACTTGGAACTTCACTCTCGGGCGCGCTTCACTACCAGTTTCGCGCAGTTCCGTATGTTCTCTTCAGTATACATGGTCATTTCGTCTCTATAATAAGTCTCGAAAATATCTGCAGCAATTTCTTCCGGGTCTCTCGTATCCTTCCGTATCTTATCCCGGAATTCTACGGCGAGCCGCCGTGACTCCTCGAATGCCTCACCAACCTGTTTTCCGGTGAGGGGCCCTTGATGCGCGGGACCGACTATGGCCGGTTCGAGGGCTTCCAGGCGATCGAGAGTCTCTACGTATTCCGTGTAACCGGTGAAGAACAACGGAAATACTCCTCTCCCCGGGTATCTGAATCCGAGTGAATCCGAGAGCATAAGCGCGTCGATCTCGGGAACATGAACCGCGATCGCACCGGGGGAATGGCCCTTGACCTGAATGAAGTGCAGGGTCTTCCCACCGAGGTCAATCTTGTCACCGTCGTTTGCAGTGAGGCAATTCTGCAGGCTGGGAGGCTCCTGCACCGGCGGGCGGCCCGGCTTGCAGCCATGAGATGCCAGCATGCCGGCGATACGGCCGTCTTCCACGAGCAATCCTTCGGCGGCCTTTGGGTGGGCAAGAAAATCAATCGCTTCCTCCGTAGCGATAATCAAAGCTTGGGGGTACCTCACAGTGAGTCCGGCCAGACCCGTCACATGATCGGCATGGGGATGAGTCACCACGAGAAACGATGGAGCAACTCCGATCGTTTCCATCTGACCGATCACATCGTCCACAACCGCGGAGACTCCAACCTCGATGAGGGCTCCGGCTTGCTCTCCTTGGACATAGTATAAGTTGAAGAAATAGTTTCCCAGTACCCACAAGCCGTCGGCCAGCGGCCTAGGGAATTCGCCGGCGGATCTGATGTCGAATGTCATGGAACCTCACGTAAATCTTCTGAAATTGCCGAGAGAAATCCAACTCTACCCAGTGGGACAGGCTCTTGCCCGTCTCTTGGGACGATCTCGCTGAGTGATAAGGCCAACCGAACCCGGTTTGCCGGATTGAGCCGTCGAACGGACCTCATTGTGCCCGCCTCTTCATTCTGAACAGTAAGTCGCGGAACAGACCAACGGCAGAGGGAAGGCGTTCCATGCGCGCACACCAGCTGAAATAAGCCGAGGCAACCAAAAAAACAACAAAGGGTAGGGGTAAGACCAGTGCCGGGGGTCCCAATTCCGAGCGGGCAACTCTTTCCGTGGCCAAAGTGAGCGTGTAGTAGACGAAGATCACGAGCAGACCCAGCGTTACATTGTTCAATCTGCTTCTCCCCATGCTTATAACGGCGAGCGGAAAAGCCATGACGGCAAGGGCAAGACACGCCAGGGGGTGGGTGAACCGTTGGGTGATCAATATGTCGGCGATGTTGCGCACTCGACCATAGTATGCCAGTGTTTTCGGTGTATCATCCGGCTTCGGCGTCGTGACATCCCTGACTCGCTTGCGTATCTGCGATATTGAGAGTTCCTCAAACGAAACCGACTTCTCTCCATGCACGGGATACCGAAAGACAAAGCTGGGGAAACTGATCGTACCTGTGGTGTTCCCACGTCGATCCGCTTTCACGATGGTCCCTTCACGCAAGTGAAGAATGAACACCTTACCCTCGGGGTCGGGATAGGCCTTGCCCTTCTTCGCCACTATGGTCCTTACATCGTCGGGGTCGGATGATTCCCGGATGAATACTCGACTCATAGTGCCGGTCGACGAATCTATTTCTTCGACATAGACAATGAGATGTGCGAAACGGTCGAAAAACGTACGCTCCTCGATTCCTGCATCCGGACGGGTCGTCAAGGCCTGTTGCGAGAGATCTTTTGCTTCGGTCACGCCCTTGGGAACCAAGTACAAAGTGCAGGAAATACTCAGCCCCGTGCCCAGCAAACCGAGAAGGAACACCGGAGGAAACAGACGCAGCACTGAAATTCCCGATGATTTAATTGCGGCAATCTCGTTGTCGGCCGCCATTCGTCCCAGGCCCAACAAGACCCCGATCAGAACCGATGGAGGAAGCACGGTTACCAATGTGGTAGGGAGCGTGAAGATAAGAAGCTGAAAGAGAATCAGGGTGAGCGACAGCCCCGTCTCCATTGCTTTCTGAACAAGCGGGAGAAAACCTGCGATCAAACCCGTCACGAGAAAGACAGCGAAGCAGAACAGAAACGATACGGCGATCTCTCGAAACACGTATCGGTCAATGATGGACGGACCTAGCACCTGCGGCGGCCTCCGGGGCACGAATCGTTCCGGGGGACTCTCGGCGGCAATAGCCCATCGTTCCGGGCCGGGGTCTCATTTCCGAAAGGCATCATTCGAACCATGGCGTGTCAGGGATTCTTCTTCTTGAATTTGATCCCCCTCACTTCTTTGAGTTTGGCTCCTCTGAAACTCGTTTTGTTCAGTTTAACGCCGGTGAAATCGGATTTTTCCAATACGGACCAGGAAAAGTCGGTGCGGGTGAGATCGGAACCTTCGACGGACGTTCCGGTCATCTTAATTCCCGTCATGTTGGTTTCCGCAAAGATACACTGGGAAAGGTAGGCATTTTCCAGCACGACATTCTTGAGATCCGCTTCCGTAAAGTCGGCACCTGAAGCCCGGACTCCCGACAAGTTCGAGTCTGCCAAAGCTGCCTTGGTGAGCTTTGCCCCGGTCAAATCCGCGCCCGTGAGCTTGGATCTGTTCATGATGGCGTCCTCAAGATTTGCTGAAGACAGCACGGCGTTGGAAAGGTCGGCTTCTTCCATAACCACATTGCGGCAGTCGGCATTCTGCATCTCGGCACCGCTCAAGTTTGCTCCCGTAAGGGTCGCCTTGACCATGGCGGCGTTTTTCATATCCGCTCCCGACATGTTCGTTCCGGTTGAAATGACCCTGAGAAGTTTTACGCCCGCCATTCGGGCATCTGAGAAGACCGCGTTGGTAATGTCCGTGTCGCTGAGATCCGCCTCCGTCAGATCGCATCGCGGTGCTTTGGCACCGATGAGCTTTGCACCGTCCAAGATCGCGCCTTTCAAATTGGCACCTTTCAAATTGACACCACTGAGATTCGCGCTGCTCATCTTGGCTTTTTCGAGGTTGGCTCCCTCCAAATCCGCTCCCTGAAGATTCGCGGATGTGAGGTTGGCCCCGGAAAGGTTGCTGCCGCTGAGTTTCGCCCCGGTGAGATCCGCGTGTTCCAAATTGACCCGAGAAAGGTCCGCGTCGTCCATGCGGGTGTTGACAAAAATTCCCCACGACAGATTCGCACCTGCCAGATTATTTCCGCTGATCGAGTTCCTCGACAAATCGCTGGAGACCAGCATGATACCCGGCATGTTCGCCTCAGTGAGAACGGCCTTGGTCAACCTGAGGCTGGAGAAATCGGCATTCTTCAGATTGGCCTTCGTCAGGTTCACGTTCTCTACAACCGCTTTGGTCAGTCTGGCTGCAGAAAGGTTGCATTCGGACATGTCTGCATCGCCCAAAGAGGTTCTCGTCAGATTTGCCCCGGTGAAGTCGCATCTCGAGAGAAGTGCTTTCTTGAGAGACGCTCCGGTCAGGTTGACGTTGGACAGATCCGACCCGACGAGGTCGGCCCCGGTCAAGTCGATTTCGGAAAGATCCTGACTCTTAAGGTCAGCTCCGTACAGCTTTGCCTTGCCGGCCTTTCTAAGGCGAAGCGTTGTCATAAGCGTGTGTTGAACCGACGCACCGCCCAGCTGAACCGCTGATTCCACCAGATCTTTGAAGGAGCCGGCTCTCCCACTGAAGATGACTTCACCTGTCTTCCTATGCTTTATTTGGAACTTGGGCAAGGCTTAGCTGCTCCTGGTTGTTCGATTTTGCGTTGGGCCCGACATGAGACTATGCAGCCGCTCAATTCAGCGGGATGGGACACGACCCGAGACCGCCGTCCGTTTCCCCTGGACATCGGCACAATACTCCTCCACGCCGACCCGGGATGCACGGCGCAGTATAGCACAAGGTCCGCGGAATCGGTAAACCTTTCTAATGCTTGTGGTTGACTTGGAAAAGAGCTGGCGGGGTAAGCGTTCACCGCGAAGGATATCAATTACATTTCCGCAGCGCTTGTCACAACCGACCCAATCGGAACAACCGTTATTACCCGGGAAAAACGATTACCTCACCCATTTTCCGGGAAAAGTCGTTACAAACTGCGAACGAAAAGACGTAAACTCATCGAGCGAACAATGATGTCACGCATCGTGATGTGCGGGGACGCAAAACCGTTTGGATCCCTCCAAGCAGCAAGTCCCGAAATCGCGGTCCTCGAGAATATTGAAACCGCTGGGTCTGGTAAAGAAGTTGGTGTATAATTTTGAAGTGGTCCGGCTGTCGAATGGAGCCCAGTAACCCGTGCAACGGCAAGGCGGACTATCAACCGCCATACTGACTGAAGCCCTTTTGGAAACGAGAAAATCACAAGATATCGACACCATTTTGACTCCGGCACCTGCCGTCAACAAGAAAAACGGAGGGATGACATGGACAACCGACGTCCCGATATTCCCAAGAAATTGATCGAAGAGTTCTGCCGGAAGCATCATATCCGGAAACTGTCCGTCTTTGGGTCGTACTTGCGGGAGGACTTCCGATCTGAGAGCGACATCGACTTCCTCGTGGAGTTTGAGGAAGGACACACTCCCGGCTATTTTGAGCTTGCCGACATGGAACTGGAACTGTCCGACCTCGTTGGCGGCCGAAAGGCGGATCTACGAACCCCCCATGAGCTGAGCCGCTATTTCAGGGATGAAGTCATGGCCGAGGCCGAGGTCCAATATGCAAAAGGATGACCGGATTCGATTAAGGCACATGCTGGATGCCGCTCGTGAAGCAGTTCAGTTTGCCGAGGGAAAAACAAGAACGGACCTCGACGGTGACCGGTTGCTCGCTTTGGCATTGATGAAGTGTCTTGAGATTGTAGGGGAAGCGGCGACAAACATATCGACCGAACGTACAGAGTCTCTGTCCGAAATTCCCTGGAGTTCCATCCTCGGTATGAGGAACCGCCTCGTTCATGCATACTTCGAGATCGACCTGAACGTGGTCTGGTACACAACAAAAGTTTCACTTCCTGCTCCGATTCAGATCCTGGAAAAGATCATCGAGACGGAGTCCACTCCGTAACTTCCGGCGCACGGCTCCTCATGAAACCATTGAACCTACTACCGTTTCTATGCGAAGATACATGTGGGCAAGAGGTGGTTCGATGGAGCATGCTCAAAACAAAGTGGAACGCTTATCAGAAGAGGTGAAGCGTCTTCGTGAGAGGCTCAACGAATTTGAGGCCCTGAGAGCCGAACTCGAGCAAGTGAAGGAGGCGTTGCGCGATTCGGAAATACGATTTCAGGCGATCACCGCATTTACCGAATTCGCAATCATCTCCATAAGTTCACAAAATAAAATAACATTCTGGAATTCAGGCGCAGAGAACATGTTCGGTTACCCTGAACAAGATGTTCTCGGCCGGCCGATATCCATGGTTGTCCCACATCTGGATCTGCACAAGCAGAGTGAACCCAATGCGAATGAGAAAGACGGCGGACCGGAGTCGCCGAAACCTCAAGGATGTGCTCTGGAAATGAAAGGGCTCCGAAAGGACGGAGACAAATTCCCGTTGGATCTGAGCCTGTCAAGCTCGATATCCAAAGGAGAGGTCTTTTTTTCGGCAATAATCCGTGACATCAGTTTTCGAAAAAGGGCTCTCAGGAATCTTGAAATCAAGACGGCCGAAGCCCGGGAGAAAACAGAAGACATGGAGTCGTTCATCCAAACCGTTGCCCACGATCTCAAGTCACCGGTGATAGCCATCGCCGGACTGACCCGCCGGTTACGAACGAGCGCCGACGTTTTACCGCCGGATCCCACCAGAGAAAGACTGCTGGGTCAAATCGAATCCGGGGCACAGTCCATCGAAAGATTCCTGAAGGAGTTACTTGACGGTCTGTCACTTTCCCAAAGCGACCAAGATTGGAAACCGATCCGATTGGACACGATGATCGACGAGGTCGTTCGGCAACACGAGCACGAAATCGCCGAGCAGGGGATAGCCGTTGAAATCGACATAGAGCACGAGTTGCCGGCGATAGTGGGGAGCAGGCACCGGCTCACTCAGGTGTTGGACAACCTTCTCGTCAATGCCATTGTTCACATGGGGCCCGGACCGAATCCCACGATACGGATTGCATGCCGCTGCGAGAAGGAATCCGTGTTGACGTCCGTATCCGACAATGGAACGGGCATCGCACCGCACTATCAAGGCAAGATCTTTGAGCGTTTCTTCAGATCACCCGATTCTTCCTGCGCAAGGGGGGGAACAGGGCTCGGTCTGTTCATCGCAAGAAAAATCGTCGAAAGTCATAAAGGACGAATATGGGTAGAATCCGCGGAGGGACAAGGCGCTACCTTCTTCTTTGTGTTGCCCAAAGCGGCAATCGGTGAAGGCGACGATTACGAAATCTAGGTGTTCGATCTCTTGGGTACAGGGATTCCGGAGACATATCATTGACCGCTTCTGCCGAATCCGGTCAGGAGCAGCATGCGGCGCGGCCGGTCAAGTTGACCCACGTAGCGGCCCCGGCCTGTCCGGATCAAGTACGGTGGAATGTGGTAAACTTCAACGCTTTACGGGCCAACGTAATCAAAGGACCGGTATTGATTACAATGTGCTAAACCATTGCTCAAGAACTCAAGTTCCGAGTCAGCGTCTCCGGACGCAGATTGCTGATGGACACGCCCACTCGGGGCAGACAAAGAAGGAAGTCCACCCGCCCCTTGCCGCACAGACCGGCAGCCTGTCCGGATGAAAGTCTTCCAAACCGGTAAAGCTTGGCAGCAAGGAGAAATCCGGCTTCCTCGACGAATTCATCAGGAGTTAGTCATGATCAAAAGGGTGAGCATCCTCGGAGGAGTGTCAGAAATCTGCGCATACCGGAGGGTCTAGATCACGAGCACCTGCGAACCTGGCCCAAGAAGCTGCGCATCTTGGTGAAGCATCTATTGCATCATTGAGGTTGGAAGGAGACCAGCCGGGGCTGACAGCGAGTTCCTCCAATACTCTGCTTGACAACAACAATCATAACCCCTAAAAACCTTGCAGGTATTGCTTAACGATGTCAAGTCGGCACGTGCCATGAAACTCTTGGATTTCTTTGCTCGACACCCGGTCTTCACCTATGAGGAATTCGCATCTTTCCTCGATGCCGATGGCCCTCGAAGCGTGAAGACCCGAGACTCGCTTCTTGCTCACCATACGAAGACGGGACGAATACTTCGTGTGAGACGAGGGCTATATGCCGCAGTGCCGTTTGGTGCCTCCTCTGACACGTTTCCCGTAGACACCTTTCTCCTGGCTGGAAAGATGTCCGATGACGCCGTGCTTGCATACCATACCGCTCTGGAATTCTATGGCAAGGCTCATTCAGTCCGAGAAGAGTTTCTCTTTGTCACCGGGAAGGCGATCCGTCCATTGAGTTTTCGAGGCTACGAGTTCCGGGGGGTGCGCTTTCCACAAGCACTCGTGAGAAAGGATCAAGAATTCTTTGCCGTAAATACCGCTGAAAGAGCAGGAATTTCGGTGAGAGTCACAAGCCTGGAACGTACCCTCGTGGATGTGCTGGATCGCCCCGACCTGGGAGGAGGATGGGAGGAGATATGGAGGTCTCTGGAGTCAGTGGAATTCTTTGACCTAGACAAGGTCGTAGGCTACACGCTCCTTCTGGCAAACTCTACCACGGCAGCCAAGGTGGGATTCTATCTTGAAAGTCACGGGCGGGAGTTGATGGTGGACGACTCCCATTTGGACCGTCTCCGGCGACATGCACCCAAAAGACCAACCTACATGATTCGAAATGCCGGGGGCCGTCTCGCAAAAGAGTGGAATCTGCTGGTTCCCTCACAGGTCCTTGATCGGTCCTGGGAGGATATCACTTGAAATCTTCCAAAGAGGCCCTCCTTGCCGCAACAGAGTCCACGGGGTTCCGTCCGGAGATTCTGGAGAAAGTCTTTCACATCATTGGTCTGCTGAATGACTTCAATAGCCATCCCTTTCTCAAAGACCGGCTGGCGCTCAAGGGAGGGACGGCTCTGAATCTGTTCCTGTTCGATCTGCCGCGGCTCTCTGTGGACGTTGATCTTAACCATGTCGGGTCTCCTGATCGGCAGACTATGCTGTCGGAGCGTCCCACGATAGAGGAGGCAGTGAGAGTAGTCTGCAGCAGAGAAGGCTTGATTGTCCGCCGTTCAACGACCGAGCATGCCGCCAACACCTTCTTTCTTCGCTACGACAGTGTTCTCGGTCACGGCGGAGATTTGAAGGTTGACCTGAACTTTATGTTCCGGGTTCCCCTCTGGTCTGTAATCAAAATGGACTCACGGCGGATCGGTCCGTCTAAAGCACGACGGATTCCTGTTCTTGACATCCACGAACTTGCCGGCGGCAAACTGGCGGCACTGCTCGCCCGACGAGCCGGTCGGGACTTGTTCGATGTCCATGCACTGCTGACGGGGAGCGGTCTGGATCCACGGCGATTGCGTTTGGCTTTTGTTATCTATGGAGCCATAAACCGGAAGGACTGGAGATCCGTCCAGGTCTCCGATGTGGATTTCACCGGGAGTGAACTGAAGAAAGAACTGATACCTTTGCTGAGAAGAAGCGCTCAGGAATTGGACTCCATCACTCGGTGGGCTGAACGTCTCGTGGAAGAGACGAGGAACGTTCTGGAATCGTTGCTTCCGTTCACGGAGTCGGAGACAGAATTCCTTGACAGACTCCTGGATTATGGTGAAATCAAACCGGCTTTGCTGACGGAAGATGAGGGGCTTGTGGAGCGGATCAATCGGCACCCCGGTCTTCAGTGGAAAGCTCTGAATGTCCGCCAATTCAAGGGCAGGTAATCTCGGGGAGGTGATTACGCCACGGCATTTCCTGTGGTTTGGCCCTGTTCTCACCGGAACGAAAGCCGAACAAGTGGGTTGCAAGGCCAATCTTGATATGCTCTTCTTCCCCTGGAACGATGAAGAGAATAATGTGGCGACATTCCTTGATTTCTCGAAGAGGAGACGATGATGGCTCGAAAAAGAGTCAGCGCACATCTGATTAATCAGATTGAAGACACATCAATTCAGGACTGCCTATCCAAACTTCAGGATGCACATGAGCGCATAAAGTCCTGCGTGATCCGTGCCCAAGTGGGATCGCAATTGGAAACTGTGTTGTCAGACGGTAATTGGGCGAGCAGGATGAAAAGAATCACCATCAGCTTAGATTCGGATCCTCAACGCCGTTCGGTAATTGGGAAAAGCAACGAAGACTTCATCGAGATTATTAATCAATGCGCTAACGTGGAACGGCTCATTCATGCTTTAGGTTGGGCTGCCGGCAAGGACTCCGAATTGAAGGACTATGGTGTCCGAATTTGCCATCCTACGACGAGTTCCTCAAAGGGTGATTGTGATCTAGCCTCAGTTTCCTAGTTACGCTCATAAGCAAGTGATAACCACTTAATATAATGGTATTTTAACTTAAATCAGCCATATCCCCTATGTATGTATGCCAATAAGTCCTTATAATAAAGCTTGACATCCGGTGCCATATCCCCTAATAGCTGCCTCCGAAAGGGAGGCTGATTATGGAGCGCTTGGAAGCCAAGAAGATCGGTGGAAAGACCTATTACTACTACTCCAAATGGGCCTGGGTTGACGGCAGGTGCCGGCGTGTTTGGCAGAAATACCTCGGAAAACCGGCAGACATCGCTGCGGCAGTACAAGGTGGGGGACCGCAGCCGCTCCATGCCGAGGTCTTCCAATGGGGCCTGCCTTTTGCTCTGTGGATGGAGTGTTCCCTCAGCAGGGTGGTGGAGGAAACCGACACCCTATGCCCGAAACGCGCCCAAGGGCTCAGCGTTGGTCAGTATCTTGCCATTGCCGCCATGAATCGCGCTATTTCTCCCAAGAGCAAACGCTCCATATGGGACTGGTTGTCGCAAACCGTATTGCTGCGTCATATTCCCCAGGCGTCGAAAGCAGCACTCGCGTCCCAACGGTTCTGGGACCACATGGACAAGATTGAGGCTGATACGGCCTTGTCTATCTGGAAGGGAATTCTCAAAGGGGTTGTAAAGAGCAGAGATATTGATCTGTCTTCCATATCTTATGACGGCACAAACTTTTACACCTTTATCGATACCTTCAACATACGCTGCACGATTGCCGGCCGGGGGAAGAACAAGCAGGGACGCAATAATCTCAGGCAAGTCAGTTACGCCCTGTTCTGCTCTGCTGATGGGCATGTGCCGCTCTACTACGACGTCTACGAAGGAAATCGCAACGATGCCAAACAGTTTCCAATGATTCTAAAACGTTTTCATGAGTTCCTTCACGAAATTTCCGAAGGACCATACCAGGTTCCGAAAACAACGTTGATTTTCGACAAGGGAAACAACTCCGAGGAAAACTTCGCCTTGATCGATTCCTTGGAATTGAGCTATGTGGGATCTGTAAGATTGGATGAACACAAAGACTTGGTGCAGATCCCGAACAAAGACCCGCGACTTGTCCCCTGCCGCTCTGGAGCAATGGAAGGCACCAAGGCGTTCCGAGTAAAGAAGAAGGTGTATGGAAAAGAGCGAGTGCTGGTTGTCACCTACAATCAGAATCTCTTTGACAGCCAATGGCTGACGATTCAGAATGATATCTCAAAGGCCCTTGAGAAACTCTCAATCTTGCGCCAAAGATTGGAAGATCGAGCCAACGGCATTGTCAGGGGAGGAAAGGCCCCCACGAAGCAATCCGTTGAGACCCAATGCAAGAGCGCCTTGAGCCGACAACATATGAACCGTATCATCAAGACGAGCGTTATCCAACGCGACGGTGTGCCACGGTTGTCTTATGAACTTGACTCTGAAGCCCTCGCCGAACTGGCGCAAACCTACCTTGGCAAGAACATCATCGTCACGGATCGGGAGGACTGGGACAATGAAGCGATCATATCGGCATATCGCAGTCAGTTCATGATCGAGGACGTCTTCAAGGAAATGAAGGATCGGCGGACGGGAAGCTGGTGGCCGCTTCACCACTGGACCGACTCAAAGATCAGGGTTCATGGCTTGTACTGCTCGATCGCCCTGTTGTTGAGGGCCCTGGCCTTTCGCCGGGTCAGACAGGCCGGCATCAATCTCTCCATGCCTCGGTTCCTCTCCGAACTCGATGATATCCGAAAGGTAGCCGCCATCTATCCCAAAAAGCGCGGTCAGAAGAAACGAAGAACCCAGATCGTATTGACAAAGACTTCGGACCTCCAAGACAAGCTCGTGGAGATCCTTGGCCTTAAAAAAGATGAAATACCCCTTTTAGGGTAAGGAGACTTCTGCTATAACCAGCTGAACACACAATCGAAATAGCTCTGACTTTCCATAACTAGGAAACTCGGGCTAGGTCGAATAATGCCCGAGGTATTCGGAATTCTAACATGGATCGATCCTCCTCAATCTTCTCTGGTATTCAGCGGACGGTCTTCAGACGCACCGCTGTTGTGCCTCGGTGCCAGTCGGTATCGTGGCGGAACCTGTTGACATTTGTTGGATCACTCAGGATGGATTTTCAGAAAGGTGAGCAAGGTACACCTTGAGCGGTAGGTGGGGTCGAACCACAACGGCCGACCGGATATCCCGCCATTCGAATGCTCACATTTTGCTCTCACCAGGAAGGACAGACAGGGATCGAAAAAGATCGAAAAGGAGTGACAGGGATTGAAATTGCTGGGGTTTTGGGGAAAGACCTTGTTATTACTGGCTGTATCGTCGTTCTCTCACGGCGGAGACAGGGGTTCGAAACCCCTTGGGACTGCCACCGTATTCGGTAAGGGAATCAGGATGTTAACCTTGACAGAGGGCATCCTGATTCTCTTGTGCTGGGACCTTGGTGTCCAAATAGTCACTGTCAAGAATTCCCTCATCACATTGTACCAATGGGTCATCGAGAACCTCCACTGCCTTTCTCACATGGTCGGGTGCGAGATGTGCGTACTTGAGGGTCATCCTCATGTCACCGTGGCCGAGAAGTTCCTGCACCGTCCGTAGGTCAATGCCCTTCATCACGAGATGACTGGCAAACGTGTGCCGCAGGTCATGGAACCTCGCATGGGGAATCCCTGCTCGCTTTATCGCTCTCGTAAAGTGGTAGTTGATCTTCGTGTAAGGCTCACCACTTGGCCCCTGAAACACGTAAGGGGAATCCAACCGTCGAGGGTGCTTGTTGAGGAATTCCTCCAAGGCCCTATTCAGCGGGATGGTCCGCGTCTTGTAATTCTTGGTATTCCCGTCCTCGTTACTGACTACGCGTATCTGCCGTCGTCGGAGGTCCACCTCTTTCCACTTTAACCTGAGAATCTCGCCCTTCCGCATTCCCGTGTTCAATGCCACGAGGACTATTCCGAAAAACTGACGATTGCCGATGTCCGAACATGCCCGCAAAAGGAGGCTCATCTCCTCACGGGACAGGAAGCGGAACCCTGTCTGTCCGATCTTGATCCACTTCACGGTCTGAGTAGGATTCTCCCGAAGGTATACCCACTCCACTGCCTTGCGAAACATGTTCTTGATCGTGTTGAACTCTCGGTTGAAGGTGGCCGCAGTAACGCTCCCCAGCCGTTGCACCTTATAATCATCTATTCTGCGGGCAGTGATCTTCGACAAATCGAGGTCGCCCCACACGGGCAGGACGTGCAACTTGATTATGGACACGTCTCTCTCATAACTCGAACGGGCTTAGTTCGCCTTGGAATATTCCAGATACTCGGCGGCGAAGTCCTTGAACAGGATGCGTTTGGGATCGCACACGCCCAGAAAGTCATTCTTGGACTTTTTCACCTGAATATCCGCCAAAGCCATCTCCGCCACTTTCTTGGAAGGTCCCACCTTCCGTCTTACTCGTTTGCCTTGGTGGTAAAAGTCGATCCACCAATTCCCTTGTTTCTTGAAAACTCCCATTTCTTCATCCTCTCGGAATCGCTTCCGAAAGGACACCGTTGGACAAAACCTCATATCACCTCCCTTCTTGGATTACAGATTATCGAGTTCGGCCCGCGGTGTCCATGATGATTTATTGCCAGTTGATGTCGGGGGTCATGGACGAGCGCCCTTTCTCGGATCTTTCCTGTAACCATTTTTCAATCTCACTTTCCATAAACCGCACGCACCTGCCGATCTTGACGTGCGGGATAAATCCGTAATGTGTCCATTTCCTGATCGTCGATTCTTTTACATTCACCCACTCAGCGAGCTGAGCCGTGTTCAACAACTCCTTTCTTCCCATTCATGGTTCCTTCCTCCGTTGGTAATTGAGTGCGGCCCCCGTCGGAGGGTACGAAGGCTCACTTGTTAATTATGGTGTACCCGGAAGTACGAAGTATGGTGTACCCGGAAGTACGCGGAAGTACGGAAGCATGTGAGCAAGGAACAGAAGTCAAGTGCTCTCGGCTCCGGTCAGTGGAGTTTCGGCCCTCCGAAGAGCCCATCACTATCGGGACGCATTTGGGTGAAGGCGTGCCCAACATTGGCATTGATTGAGGAGGAGAGGTGTGGTACGCTCTGAATCTGGGAAAAGAGGCGTTGATCCGGCACAAATGTGCGAATGCCCGTCATAGGCACGCCACTTTGGACGAGTCGACGGCAATTCGGAGTGACGGAGACCTTTGGACCGCCACTCGCAGGCCTGGAAGTCTCCGAAACCGGTGGTTGAGGAATGATTCCCGGTCTTACCTGCCGTAATAGCGAAGTGAGAAGTTTGGAGGGGAGCTGTATCGCTCCTCGCATGCTCGCCGGTCCCGGCACCGTCTCAAGCCCGGCACACTCGTACGGATTTAGGGCTCGGTAGACGCCATATGGAGGTCATGGATTTGAAGTCGGCCGATGAGGGACCGGTTCTCGAAACCAGAGACTTGACCAAGTGCTTCGGCGCGCTCACGGCCATAGGCGGAGTAAGCCTCAAGATAGGTAGCGGAATTCACTCCATAATAGGGCCGAACGGGGCCGGCAAGACCACGCTTTTCAACCTCCTAACCGGGTTCCTCCGGCCTGATAGGGGTCAGGTGTTTTTCCAAGGCAACGAGATCACTGATCTACCTCCCTTTGCCATATCTCACTTGGGTTTAGCTCGTTCCTTCCAGATCACCAGCATTTTTCCTGATTTGACCGTTTATGAGAATGTCAGGATTGCGGTCCAGTCGAGGCTTCGAGCGTCGTACAATTTTCTGAGACCCTACATCGGTCTGAAGGGTGTTGCCGAAAAAACGGAGAAGGTCTTGGAGCAGGTCGGATTATCCCAATGGGCAGGAACAATGGGAAAAACCCTTCCATACGGACTGCAGAGATGCCTTGACATGGGCATTGCTCTGGCTACGGATCCGCAGCTCATCCTGCTGGATGAGCCCACCTCAGGAATGAGCATCGAAGACATCGGCAGGATTCTCGATTTGACGCAAGAGATATCGCAGCAGATACCCATGATTATCATCGAACACAACATCGATATCGTTCTATCGATCTCGGATGTAATCACGGTGTTATATCAAGGAACGGTCCTGTCTCAGGGAACGCCTTCCGAAATTCGTTCGGACCAGCAAGTTCAGAAAGCCTACCTGGGAGGGTATTGAAGTGTTGGCGCTCCAAGAAGTTCATGCGTACTACGGTGAAAGCCACATCCTCAAGGGGATTAACCTCGAGGTGAACGATGCACAGGTCGTATCTCTGCTCGGGCGTAACGGTGCGGGGAAGACTACAACTCTCAGGGCTATCATGGGCCTGGTGCGCTCGAGGCAGGGGCAAATCATTTTCCGAAAGAAAGAGATAACCGCGATGCCGCCTCACAGGATCGCTTCGATGGGCGTGGGATACGTTCCTGAGGAACGAGCAATCTTTCCGAGCCTCACCGTGTACGAAAACCTCACTCTTTCGACCAAGAAACACCGGCCAGGATTGTGGGACCTGAAAAAGATCTACACCCACTTTCCCATACTTGAAACCCGTAGACATAACATGGGGTCTCAGCTCTCCGGGGGTGAACAGCAGATGCTGGCCATCGCACGGGTCCTAACGATGGACTTGAAGCTGATCCTCCTTGACGAACCGACTGAGGGGCTGGCACCGCGTCTGGTCCAAGATATTGCTCAACTCATTCGTGAAATACGGAAGGAGGGGGTCACGATTCTCATAGTGGAACAGAACACGCGCTTCGCAACAGAAGTGGCTGATACGAATCACATCATCTACAACGGAAAAATCGTCTACACGGGTGCGGGACAGCAATTCGGCCAAGATCAAGGGGTGGTAAAGAAGTACCTCGGGGTCTAAAGGAATGCCGGCAACGGCCTTACAGCAGCCTTAACAAACCACAGGGACTTTCCCGGGAAGGACCGTTTTCGATGAATCCGCTTTCGGGTTATCCCTCAGGAATGTCGGGAGGTATCAAGATGAGGCGAAAAGGTAGTCGCGAGCGAACGCTCATTATTCTCAGTCTAATCACGGGACTTATTGTTTTCTCATTCTCTCCGTCATTTGCGGTGGAACCCGTCAGAGTAGGTGTTTTGACGGACCTGTCGGGGAATTATGCCGGAATATCAGGATCGAATCGTGAAGCGGTCAAAATGGCGATCGATGATTTCGGCGGGGAACTGTTGGGCCGGAAGATTGAGCTGGTGATCCGGGACGGTCAAGCCAAAGCGGACGTCTCCAATCAGAAAGCCAAGGAGATGTACGAAAAAGACAAGGTGGATATCATCATTGATGTCCCCAACAGCGGGGCTGCCCTGGCCGTTGCTCACCAGGCCGATCAGCACAAGAAGTTGTTTTTCAGTATCGGATCGGGAACCACGCGCAACACAGGTCCGGACTGCAATCGCTACACCTTTGACTGGGGCTATAACGACTACATGTTGGCCACGGCAGGTGGGCTCTGGGCAATCAAAAATCTTGGCAAGAAATGGTATTTCATTGCAGCGGACTACGAATGGGGGCATGATCTCCTGAAACATTTCAAAGCAGTGGTCCTCAAGAATGGCGGGGAATCGGTCGGGGAGGATTTGGTTGCCCTGGGAACTTCCGACTTCAGTCCGTACATCCTGAAAGCCCTCCAAGCGAAACCGGACGTAGTGGCCCTACTGAACGCGGGCAAAGATGGATTGAATTCCACTAAAGCCGCAGTCGAATTCGGCCTCAAGAAGAATGCCAAGATAGTTCATCCCGTTTTCTTCGTTGACAGCATCAAGGCCGTTGGCCCCGAGGTCTACGCTGGTGACTACGCGACTGCCCCGTGGTACTGGAAGAGTGAAAACCCCGGTTCCAAAGAGTTTGTAGGCAAATGGATGAAAAAATTCAGCAAACCACCTCACTGGATGAATGCTACGGCCTATACTTGCACACTAGAGTATCTCAAGGCGGTGAAACGGGCCGGCACAAAAGATCCCGACGCGGTCATCAAACAACTGGAAGGCCTTAATTTCAAGGGGGTTCTTGCCAGTCCCGGTGTTATTCGACCCGAGGATCATATGGTGGTCCAGGATGCTCTAATCGTGCGAGCCAAAAAGCCCAAAGAAATCAAGGAAGCGTGGGACTTCTTTGAGATTGTCGGCGTGGTGCCGGCAGCCAAAGCATTCATGGATCCAAAGGATACGGGGTGCAAGATGAAGTAGTAGCGATGGAGGAGGTTTTGAGGGGGACATGAGTCCCCCCAACTTGCTCGTCGGGCACAGGGTTGCCTCAATACTGTTGAACTCGTACCCACTGCGCGATTTCTTGCTTACTGACCAGATGCGTTCGCGTCCTGTAAGTGGCTGATACGCATCCGGTATTCTCGTAATAGCTTGCTTGCCGGGGTCGACGGATGGACATCCAGATCATGATGATGCAGTTGTTTAACGGGCTGATCATGGGTTCGTTGTACGTTCTACTTGCCCTGGGATTGTCGATCACATTCGGCATGCTGGGCATAATAAATTTCGCCCATGGCGCGTTCTTTATGCTGGGTGCCTACGCCGCGTACTCGATCACAAAATGGGTCTATCCGAGCTTTTGGGTGGCTCTCGTCTGCGTCCCTCCCCTCATGACCTTGTTTGGGGCCCTCTTTGAAGTCGTTCTGTTGCGGCGCCTATATGGTATTCCCTCTCTCTATGTACTGTTGCTTACGTTCGGTTTTATGATGGTGATTCAAGAAGTGATCAGGATCATGTACGGGAGCATGGGAGTTCCCTTTGCCACGCCGGATGCCCTTACCGGCGTAGTGAACTTCGGATTCATGTATTATCCCAAATATCGCCTGTTCCTGATTTGCATTACCGCTGTCTGCTCTTTGGGGGTCTGGCTTTTCGTAGCAAAAACCAGACTGGGGGCCATGATCAGAGCCGGTACGGACAACAGTCAGATGGTGAACGCCCTAGGGATTAACATCTCCAGGGTAATCACGTTCGTAGTGGCTCTCGGTACTGGCTTGGCCGGGTTGGCAGGGGTGTTGGCAGCGCCCATTCACAATGTCAGACCTTTAATGGGAATGGACTTTCTCATCGACTGCTTTGTGGTTGTGGTGATCGGGGGGATGGGAAGCATCGGAGGCTCAATTGCCGGGGGAGTTATAGTCGGGATGATTATCGCAGTGGGGGTGATGGTTTGGCCTCCCATGGCCCACACGCTCATCTATGTCTTTATGGCAGCCTTTCTTTTGATCAGACCCCGCGGCCTTTTCGGCCGGGAAGCGTTTCACGATTGAGCATCACATGAATCGAACAAAAGCCGTCATGATTGCTATTGCCCTGGCACTCGGGATACTCCTTCCGTATCTTTCACCTTACGAGGCTTTGGCCAGCGAAGTTCTGGTGTTCGCTCTTTTTGCAGTAGCCTATGACCTGGTGTTAGGGTATGCGGGCATGCTCTCCTTCGGCCAGGCGGCTTTTTTCGGTATTGGCGCTTACACGGTTGGTATAGTCCTCTTACGGCTGTCGTCTTCGGTGCTCATTGCCCTTTTGGCGGGGTGTGTCACCGCGTCCGTAGCTGCGCTACTTATAGGATATGCCTGCATTCGCAGCAGGGGCATCTATTTCACCATGGTCACCCTAGCCTTTGCACAAATGATCTATTTCATAGCCTTTAAGTGGTCAAGCTTGACCGGCGGAAGCGATGGGCTCCATGGGGTTCCCAGACCAACAGTTGGGTCGGTGGACTTGGCGTCGGAACTCAATCTCTACTATTTCATTCTGGTGTTTGTAATCATCGGAATATCCGTGATAGCTCTTGTGGTGAATTCGCCATTGGGAAAAGCTCTTCAAGCGATACGTGAGAACCGGGATCGTGCCGAGAGCATAGGCTACAATGTCAACATGTTCAGGCTCCTCGCATTTGTAATTTCGGGATTCTTTACGGGCCTTGCCGGTGGATTGTTCGTGTTGCTGCAGAGTTTTGCACCCCTGAGTTCGCTGTATTGGACCACTACCGGAGAGGCCGCTGTCATGACAATCACTGGGGGGATGGGCACTCTTGTGGGACCGATCATCGGAGCGGTTCTCATTATTTTGCTAAGGGATATTATAAGCGCTCACACTGAAATGTGGAACTTGTTTATGGGATTGATGTTCATGGCAGTGGTTCTGGGCTTCCGAGGTGGAATAGTCGGTTTATTACGTGACAAACTGAAACTCGATATTTAAAAGCGGTTCCGCAAACAGGCCGCCCGCCTAGCTGCTTTGGCCTTTCTGCCCCCCCCATTTGTGAGGTCATTCTCAGCGGGATATTCCTCCACGGGCAGCTGACTATGTACCTGTGATTCGGCCCCATCATGGTTACCGGCCGAATTTACCTGTTCGACGTCATCGAGAATGGGAATTGATAAGGTATTGAGTTAAGGGAGAAATGATAAAACACACATTCCGCAGGGTAGCAGTCATCCGTAGGGGTATTTTTCGACCTCCCGCCTCTGGGCTTCCCCCCGCTGGTTTAGCCGGGTGGTGTCACAAAGACCTGGGGGACGATTTCGAGAATGGCCAAATAAGCCATTTGAACGCTGGTTAAGGGCTGAGCCAAGGATCGCCCACGTGCCGAGGTGAGGAAGAATATTCCTTTGAACTTCGTGGTCATCATGAAGGAGGTTGGTCGCGATGTCCGCCTGTTGTCCCAGCCTGCGACGGTGGATTCGGTTTCTTCCGGGTGCATGCGCATGGTTCGTTCCATAAGCCGCCGGATCAGCAACGCGAGGACTAGGACTAGGACTAGGACGAGTCCGAGTGCTTCGATCCGTTTGGGAGATTTCAGGAAGAGTGCGTTGACAAGAACGGGATCCTTCAGGAAATTGGAGTTGTTAGACCCCAAGGATGAATTGGGACACGCCTCCAATGTACTTATCAATGCCTTTTCAGGCGGACGATTTGCCTTGTTGGACATTCCATGCGGTGCTTCGGCTGCATCGGCTTCTCTACTCTGTACAATTTCGGAGCTCCGCTCCCAGAAGGTGATTCCCCGGCAACCTCTCGAAGTCTTTCTTGTCGGAGGTGAATTGTCCGATCGTGCCGGCGAGCTTTCATCCGATTTGATCAGCAGGCTGAAACCTTTGTGCATAGTAGAAGTGGAAAACATGAAAGGACTTCCTCCTTGCCGTACCACTCCTGCGGCCGACGGCATGGTGGTTCATACTCACACGGAGCAGGTGATACGGGTTCGAAAGACCGTCCTGGAACTCCTTCTGACATACGGAGATCACAATTGCCTGTTCTGTGAGGCCTCAGGTGACTGTGATCTGCAAAAGCCGGTGCACGAAAACGGCATTCAGCCTGTGGCTTCAAATGCTCCCGGGCAACGTAGGATTCGAGTGTGGGGGAGTGAATCCCATTCGAGGCCAGAATAACGTTCAGGGTGCCTGCGACATGGGGGCGCTTCCCAATGTCTATCCGGGTTATCAACGGGTGGACAACCCGAATGCGCAGGCCAAGTTCAGAGCCGCCTGGAGCGTGGGGCGGCTGTCCGAAAAGCCTGGGCTGATGTTGCCGTCCATGTTGGAAGGCATGCTCGACGGTAGGATCAAGTCTCTCTATGTCTTCGGCGAAAACTTGGCCAACACGGAGCCCGACATCAAGCAAGAAGTACCACACGGGAAAAGAACAGTGCATCCAAGCCTTCATTTACATTGAGAGAGCATCTTCCCGGGACATGTCGTAGCGAGCGTATCGAAGCGACCTCGGCGAGTGGGATATGGATCTCTGCGAGGGACAATGAGATCGCTTCCCGCTTCCTTCCCTGTAATGACATTCCCAGAAGACATTTTCCCCACGTAATCAAATGGTAGCACGTATCGGAAAGTTGGATTTGACATATCGGACATTCCCTGGTATTCGTACCATTAGTATTGTAGTTCCCGATTAGGAGTACCTTCATGTACCGGTTTTTCGGCTTTACCTGACGCAGCGTGCAACAAGCTGCCCGTGTTTGGTTAGCTCGGAGCTAGGCCGAAAGACTCCTCCCGCCGATACTCATACTACATCGCAATCCGAGGACCCCTTTCAGTCCAGCTCATAGACTTCTTCAAAGCTGTTTCGGGGTAATGGTGCCAAGTGCCTCGCCCGCTGCAAAGCCGTCGACCCGTTCTCATAGGCGGGAAGGAGGTTCGATTCGCCGCAGGCAAGCAGCACCGACTCCTTTTCCGGCACGGAAACGATAAAGTATGGTCACACATAATACCCTCAACATAACCCGCAATCGATTACGTCAATCGCCCTGTGTTTGCTTGCGAAACACCCCTCTGTATGTTCACGCCGGCTTCACCTGAAGACGCTCAAAGCATGCCGCCCGTGGTTGGCGAGCTTAGAGTGGGGCCGGCGACCCGCCTTTTCTGATCACTGAAACAGACACTCGAGACGTCTGCACTGCTCAATAAGGCCGACTGTTCTTCCAGCAATGGAGGGTGGTGAGACGGCTCGTCTATCCCGCGCCCACAGGGGCGCATCGTCAGTATTCCCGCGATCCGCGGGATCTCAACCTATGGCTGTGTAGCAAGTGTCAGAGAAAATGGCCGATATTTCGAGTCCGGTTCCCAGGCTTTGAAAGGAGAAATCCCCCTGAATCCCCCTTTGTCAAAGGGGGGCTCGGGGGGATTTGCCTGGGAACGACTGATACCCCCGAATTTCGGACGAAGTTTCCGGCAATTGCAGGAAAGCCTACCAAGAGGTAAGAAAATGGAGACAAAGACTAAGATGGATACGATCCTTTCACGTTATCCCGGCAGGCGCGAATCCTTGCTGCCGATACTGCAGGAGTTTCAGGGAAATCCCGGATACCTGACAACGGAAGCCATGGAAGCCGCCGCAAGGCATTGCGGTGTTCACCCGGTCGAGGTCTACGGCACGGCTACGTTTTATGCCCAGTTCAGGTTTAATCCTGCCGGAAAAAAGACGGTAATGGTTTGTCAAGGCACGGCGTGTCACGTTATGGGCGGGGCTCAAGTACTCGAAGAAATCAAGAACCGACTCGGTGTTCAGCCGGGCGACACGACGGATGACGGTATGTTCACGCTTGAGACGGTAGCCTGCATCGGCGCTTGTGCTCTCGCGCCCACTATGGTCATCGACGGGGATACTCACGGAACGGTGAAGGCCCGGGATATAGAGGAGGTCCTGAATGCAGCTCGAGAAGGTTAGCACGCCCAAAAAAAACAATTGTAAACTACTCGTATGCCGAGGAACAGCCTGCGAATCGCAAAAAGCGTATCTCCTCTATTCCTCATTGCAGGAGGAATTAAACAAGGCAGGCCTGGACGACAAGGCGGAAGTGACCTTCACCGGGTGCCGCGGACTCTGCCAAATGGGGCCGACGGTCCTGGTGGAACCCGAGGGAACCTTCTATTGCAATGTGAAGCCTGAAGACGCTTCGGAAATTGTTGATACGGACATCAACAATGGGGGTAAGGTCGAACGGCTGCTGTTCACCGATGCCAAGACAAAGGAGAAGTCCGCCACCTACGAAGAGATCAAGTTCTTTGAGTCGCAAAGCCGCGTGGTCCTACGCAACTGCGGCTTCATCAATCCCGAAAGCATCGAAGAATATCTTGAGGTCGGAGGGTATGAGGGCATTCGGAAGGCCCTTACCCTGACCCCGGCCCGGGTGATCGAGGAAGTCAAACGGTCGGGCCTGAGAGGACGCGGCGGCGGAGGATTTCCCACGGGTACGAAATGGGGAATCTGCGCCGATTCTCCCGGCGATGTGAAGTACCTCATATGTAATGCCGATGAGGGAGACCCGGGCGCTTTCATGGATCGGGCCATTCTCGAAGGCGATCCTCACAGCGTGATCGAAGGTATGCTCATTGCCGGCTACGCCATCGGCGCGACCAAGGGTTACATTTACGTCCGTGCGGAATACGCTCTTGCGCATCAACGATCACTGAAAGCCATTCGGCAATTAGCCGAGAAGGGCTTTTTGGGTTCGGGCATATTCGGATCCGATTTCAGCTTCGATGTTGAAATCAAACTGGGAGCGGGAGCGTTTGTATGCGGTGAAGAAACCGCTCTCATCGCATCCATTGAAGGTAGAAGGGGGATGCCCACTCCTCGGCCTCCCTTTCCCGCGGAAAAAGGATTGTTCGGGAAACCGACCAACATTAACAATGTGGAGACCCTTGCAAACGTTCCGGTCATCCTGACGCAAGGCGGCGAAAGCTTTGCCCAAATCGGAACGGAGAAGAGCAAGGGGACCAAAGTCTACGCATTGGCGGGCAAAATAGCCTGCAGCGGACTCGTGGAAGTCTCAATCGGCACCCCGTTGAGGACAATTGTCGAAGACATCGGCAGGGGTGTGCCCAACAAGCGCAAGTTCAAAGCAGCCCAAACCGGTGGGCCTTCCGGCGGCTGCATTCCCGCCGAGCACTTCGACATCCCCATGGATTACGAGAACCTGGCCGGGATCGGTTCGATCATGGGTAGCGGCGGTCTTGTTATATTGGACGAAACCACGTGCATGGTGGATCTTGCCAAGTTCTTTCTAGGGTTCACTCAGAAAGAATCCTGCGGCAAGTGTGTGCCCTGCCGCTTGGGCACCAAGAGAATGCTGGAAATTCTTACGGCGATTTCCAAGGGAGAAGCCTCTCTCGAAGACCTCAACCGGCTCATCGCTTTGGCCGAAGACGTCAAAAGCGGGTCCCTTTGCGGACTCGGTCAGACGGCGCCGAATCCGGTTCTGTCGACCATCCGTTATTTCAGAAAAGAATACGAAGCCCACATCCTGAAAAAGGAGTGTCCTGCTCGAGTTTGCATCGATCTGGTCAAGTTCCAAGTAAACGAAGAGGCATGCAAGAAGTGCGGGGCGTGCTTCAAAGCTTGTCCCAGCGGCGCAATAACATGGGAAAAGAAACATCCTGCACACATTGACCGAGACAAATGTGTGAAATGCCGCGCCTGCATCGAGGCGTGCAAATTCAATGCAATCGACTGACAATTACACCGAGACGGTGCGAACATATTATCAAGCGAGCAAATAGCTTGAAGAGAGACAAAGATGGAAAAACAGGTTATTACCCTGACGGTAAACGGTAAGGATTTCCAAAGCAAAAGAGTCGTAGGAGAAAAGGGACAGACCATCCTTCAAGTCTTACGGGCAAACAACATCAGTATTCCTACACTATGCGACCACCCCAAGATGCCCCCGCACGGAGGGTGTCGACTGTGCATTGTAGAAGTGGAGAACATGAGAGGACTTCCTCCTTCCTGTACCACTCCTGCGGCCGACGGCATGGTGGTACATACTCACACGGAAAGAGTGGTACGGGTTCGGAAGACGGTCCTGGAACTCCTCCTTGCATACGGAGATCACAATTGCCTGTTCTGTGAGGCCTCAGGTGACTGTGAGCTTCAGAAGCTGGTGTACGAACACGGCATTCAACCCGTGACTTCAAGTACTAACCATACACCGGCGGCCAGGGACGATACCAATCCCATGATCATAAGAGATCACGGCAAGTGTGTCCTCTGCGGCAGGTGTGTAAGGGCCTGTCTCACGATTCAAGGAAACGGCGTCATAGATTTCGGCGGCCGAGGGTTGGATACGGTCATCACCACGTTCAATAACACGTCGCTCAAGGATTCCAATTGCGTCTATTGCGGCGAATGCGTGCAAGCGTGCCCCGTGGGCGCTCTCACGGAGAAGAAAGCCGTGGGCATGGCCCAGTCGTGGGAAACCGGGAAGGTTCGTACTACGTGTACGTACTGCGGCGTTGGATGCCAGATGTGGCTTCACGTCAAAAACGGACGCATCACGAAAGTGACCGGGGTCGATGGAGCGGCCCCCAATGACGGACGGCTCTGCGTTAAGGGTCGTTTCGGCTATGATTTCATATACTCCGAGGACAGATTGACGACCCCGCTGATAAAAGAGAACCGCGGATTCCGTGAAGCTTCCTGGGACGAGGCTTTGGACCTGGTAGTAAGTAAGTTCAATGAAATCACCACTCAACACGGTCCGGATGCGCTGGCAGGCGTTAGTTGCGCCCGTAGCATCAATGAAGACTCGTACAACATGCAGAAGCTGTTTCGCGCTGTAATAGGTACCAACAACATCGATCACTGCGCACGAACCTGTCACGCCCCTTCGGTTGCAGGCCTGAACATGTCCTTTGGCTCCGGAGCCATGACCAATTCCTTCGCGGACTTCGCCAAGGCCAAGATGATTCTCGCCGTTGGAACGAATATGACCGAGGCTCACCCGGTTGCCGCCACGTTTGTGAAGAATGCGGTCAGAAACGGCTCGAAACTCATTGTTGCCGATCCTCGACGCATCGAGTTGGCCGATCTTGCCGACCTGCATCTGCAAATAAACGTGGGAAGCGACATAGCTCTTCTCAACGGACTTATGTACGTCCTCATCGCCGAAAATCTATACGATGAAGATTATGTCGCAAGATGCTGCACCGGCTTTGAGGAGTTGAAGAACAAGGTCATGGAGTACCCGCCGGAGCGCGCGGCCGAGATCAGCGGTATTCCTGCGGACACGATTAGGGAGACGGCTCGAAGCCTGGCATCCGTGAAGCCTGCCATGCTCGCCTATTGTCTCGGTATCACCGAACACACCTGTGGCGTCAATAATGTGATTTCCTGTGCCAACCTTCAAATGCTCCTGGGCAACGTAGGATTTGAATGCGGCGGAGTGAATCCCATTCGGGGACAGAACAACGTCCAGGGTGCCTGCGACATGGGGGCGCTTCCCAATGTCTATCCGGGTTACCAGCGGGTGGACGACCTGCATGCGGAGGCCAAGTTCAGGGCCGCCTGGGGCGTGGAACGGCTTTCCATGAACCCCGGACTGATGTTGCCGTCCATGTTGGAAGGCATGCTCGAAGGTAAGATCAAGTCTCTCTATATCTTCGGTGAAAACCTGGCCAACACGGAACCCGACATCAAGCACGTTGAAAAGTGCCTCGAAGCCGTTGATTTCCTGGTTTGCCAGGACAACTTCCCCAACGAGACGACCCGATTTGCCGACGTGATTCTCCCGGCAGCGGCATGGGGCGAAAAGGACGGGACGTATACCAACAGTGAACGGCGAGTCAGCAGATTGCGAAAGGTCAGTGAGCCGCCGGGCTTATCCATGCAGGACTGGGAAATATTCAAAGAGATTGCCCGACGCATGGGACATGAGTGGTCATCAAACAGTGCCGGGGAAATCTGGGACAACGAAATCTCCGTACTAGCTCCTCAGATGGCAGGCATAAAATACTCGCGCATCGAAGGGGACGGGCTCCAATGGCCCGTTCCCGACCTGGATCATGCAGGCACTTGCGTCATGCATAAGGATGGGTGTTTCACCTGCGGTTTGGGGAGGTTCATTGCCGTCGACTGGACTCCGCCGGCGGAGGTTCCGGATGAAGAGTATCCCTTTGTACTGACGACCGGTCGACGTCTATACCATTACCACACACGCACTCAGACGGGACGAGCCGCAGGTTTGAACGATCTCCTGGGTGAGGAAACCGCGGACATCTCCCCCGTGGACGCGAGCAGGCTGAGCATAGCCCATGGGGAAATGGTCCGCGTGAGATCGCGGCGAGGCGAGGTGACTCTCAGGGCTAAGGTGACGGATCGCGTGCCCCCCGGCATGGTGTGGATGGCCTTCCATTTCCGAGAGACCTGCGCGAACTGGTTGACGAACCCGGTCTTCGATCCCATCAGCGAGACCGCGGAGTACAAGGCCTGTGCCGCAATAGTTGAGAAGCTCTGAACCGTAGAGCAACCGACCGATTCTTGTCCGAGGTTTGGAGGTTTCCGTGCTTTTTGAGCACTCCTTCGCTTGAATACCCCGGACCCTACCGCGGCCGGGGCTGATTACGGAAAGTGGGGCAGGCGTGTCGCCTGTCGATGACGGGCAAGATGAAAGTGTCTCAAAATTCCGAAAGCGGCAATAATCGTGCTCCCTCAGGGCGAGGGGACTAATATCCGCACCTGATTGGCTCCCTCTCCCGCCAGGGGGGGTAGGACCGCCCTTCCTTGACAAGGGGGAAGGTGATACCTATCTGAAATCATTGACCCTAGTCACGTACGTTAGCGCATATGGGGGGGGGCACACCCCCCAACTTCAACCGTTTGGCGGTCCAATCGACTTCCCTCTCACCCTGCTCTTCCGGCCGGTCCCGTTGAACACGGGATTTGCCGGAAGAGGGACGTCTCCTTCCAACCTCCTCGAACCGGTATCGAAATATCGATCGTTTCTTGACATCCCTCGGACGGGTCTCCCCGCCGAGAGTCCGGACACATATCACGTAAAGCTTGACCGCGGATTCTCGGCCATTTATCCTGTGAAGTACGTCGGCACATCGGCAACCGGATACCAACACCTTGGATGAGTCGGGGGTGAAGAACGTCATGCACAAGCCGGTGCAGGGCCGGAATTGCTCAAAGAGATCGGGAGACTCTTCTTCAAGGCCAGGCAAGGAACGTGAAGTGACCGATCGATCAACCGAGGCCAAAGGACTCGTTTTGACCAAGGATGATTCTTTGCCGGGGTTGTCAACAAGCCGAAACGAATCATGACAGTCCTCGGCATTGCCGGCCGCGCCGGGGTTTCGTCGTTGACCCGGGAAGAAGTTGATCTCGACGTGCTGCTTGAGAAGGCTCGGAGTGCTAATGGAGAATAAAGAAAAGAACGGGAAAATACTGCAGGATTCTTTAACACCTCAGGGCTTGCAGTCCTCGGAGTCTGAATCGGACAATGTCGATGTCCGTGCGAACGATCCAAACCTCTCACAGAGTAAGGGAGAGTCTACTGTGCCGGATGAAGAACCGGCAACGGCTTCAGATCCCTTTACCAAGACCGAAACTATCGACATCAGTACCCTGTTCAAGGAAAATATGACCTCCACGGGGAGCTTCTCCATACGGGGGGAGATCTGGAAAACAACCTTCGGAAAGCTTCTTAGGGCACTGCCTATTCCTTCGTTCCTTGTTGACGATTCTTTTAGTGTGGTTGCAGCAAATGAGGCATGCGGAAGCCTCAGTCCCGACTATCAACGGGTGATCAATGCTCCGTTTTGGGAGATTTTCCACAGTTCCTATGGCGTGGAATCCGTTCGGTCGGCAATCGGACGAGCCTTTTCCACTAGAAAGGCTCGGGTCCTCGAAGCCAGGCTGGACATCTTCGGTAGAAGCCTTTGGGGGAAGATGAGCTTCCGGTCCATTCGAATTCAGCGCCGCCGGTTCATACTGGTTCTGCTCGAGGATCTCACTCCCGAAAGAAAAGAAATAACCTTCCAAACCAGTCAATCGAAGCAGTTGAGGAGGGAAATGGCCCGCCGCAAGGCGGCGGAAGACAAGCTGATTGAGAGTGAAAAGCGTTACAGGCAGATTATCGAGAATGCGAGTGACGTGGTCTTTCGCACGGATCCAAACGGGTACTTCACATATGTCAACTCAACTGCCGTGAAGCTCTCGGCATACTCTCAAGACGAGCTTGTCGGCAAACACTTCTTGGAGCTCATCCGACCCGATTTCAGGGAAAGAACGGCCCGTTTCTTGAAACGCCAATACGATGAGAAGAGTCTAAGCGAGTATCATGAATTCCCTGCAGTAGGCAGGGATGGGAGAATAGTATGGCTCGGCCAGCATGTTCAATTGATGATGGAGGGGAGCAAGATAATCGGTTTTCAGGCCATAGCCAGAGACATTACCGCTCGAGTAGACGCGGAGGATGCCTTACGAAAAGCCTATGGCAATCTGGAAAAGGAGGTGCAGAGCCGGACGAGCGATCTTCAGACCGCGAAGAAAGAGCTTGAGGCTCTCAACAGATTGGGGCTGCAGGTTACCAAGTCGCTTTCCAAGGAAGTTACGTTGCGGCGCGCAATTGAAGAAGTAGCATCGATTTTGAAACCCGATATTGTCATGCTTTTCTTGCGTGAAGAAGAAGAACTGGTCATGAAACAGGTACTGTCGGTAAATGACGCAAGCGCTCCTCATCCATTGCCGGTGCATCGAGTGGGAGAATGCCTGTGCGGCTTGGCTGTGGAGCAGAGGCGTCCCATTCTATCCAAGGACATTCTCAACGATCCAAGATGCACATGGAGTGAATGCAAGGAGGCAGGTCTCCATTCTTTGGCCGCGATTCCCTTGGGCAGTGATGAGGAAGTACTCGGTGTTCTGGCCCTCGGTTCCCGCGAGGAGCAAGACTTTTCAAAGCAGATTGATTTTCTTGATGCCATCGCAACACAGATCACCATAGGATTGAAAAATGCTCTGCTTTATGAGCAAGTCCGAAATCATGCCCAAGAACTGAACGAAAAGCTCTCAATTATCACGAGATCCGAGCAGGAAAAGAATAGGCTCCAGGCTCAACTGCTCCACGCGCAGAAGATGGAAGCCATTGGAACGCTTGGAGGCGGAATAGCTCATGACTTCAACAACCTGCTCCAGGCGATTTTGGGTTCCTCCGACCTTCTCCTTACGGAAATGGATAAAGGCGTGCCTGAGCGCCGGTATTTGGAGATCATTCAACAAGCTGCCCGAGACGGGGCCGATCTGGTTTCAAGAATACTTACGTTCAGTAGAAAGGTTGAGTCCAAGACTCGCCCGATGGATCTGAACGAGGAAATTCATAGGGCCAAGAGACTACTGCGGCGAACAATCCCGCGGATGATCGAAATAAAGACGGTACTCGCGGACAACCTCAGGACCATAGATGCCGACCCCGGTCAAGTGGAACAGATGCTGTTGAATCTGGCCGTCAACGCTCAGCATGCGATGCCGGACGGGGGGCAACTCCTTCTGGAAACGGACAATGTGTCGCTTAGTGACGAATACCTACGGACCCACTTAGGGGCGGAACCCGGTCACTACGTCGTCTTGACCGTCTCCGATACCGGTGCGGGTATGGAACCCGACGTGCTGGACCGGATATTCGACCCCTTTTTCACTACCAAGACCAACGGCGAAGGCACCGGCCTCGGCCTGTCCATGGTACATGGAATCGTCTCCCAGCACGGCGGCCACATCAGATGTTACAGCGAACCCGGGAGAGGGACATCCTTCAAGATCTATTTCCCCGTTTCAAGCAGTGAGTTGATCTCTGATGTTGCCAAAACACGCGAAATGCCTGCATTCGGGACAGAGACCATTCTCCTGGTGGACGATGATGACCGTTTACGAGAGATGGGACAACAAATGATCGAAATCGGCGGCTATCAGGTCATTACCGCCCGAAGCGGCGAAGAGGCCATCGAGGCATATGCCGATCGCGGGCAAGAGATTTCTCTCGTCATCCTGGATCTCATTATGCCGGGAATGGGCGGTGAACGATGTCTCAAGGAATTACTCAGTCTCGATCCGGACATCAGAGTCCTCGTTTCAAGCGGATATTCCCCAAATGGCCTGGCTCCGGATGAAGAGCCGGCCGGAGCCGGAGGATTCATCAGCAAACCATACGATGCCAAGGACATTCTGGGAGCCATTAGGAAAGTACTGGACAAGGGCCGTTTGTAGGCTGCGGTGACAATCCTTCAACCTGTTAAAATCTCACTCCATAGCTGCTCGTCAGGTGGGACACATTGCCGACATTCCAGCCGACTATCATAAACGGCGACCGGCTAGATGCTTCTGAAGCCTGGCATGTAGATCCTGCTTTCTGAGCGGTTTGGCAATGTAGTCGTTCATGCCCGATGCAAGGCAGAGGCGTTCGTACTCGCCGGAAGAGTGAGCACTCTGCCCGATAATTACGACCGACTTTGCCGAGCGTTTTCGCTCTCTATCTCTGATTATTCTGGTGGCCTCGAGGCCGTCCATCTCCGGCATTTGCCCGTCCATCAAGATGACGTCAAAGTCCTGAGTGTCGAACGCGGTGACCGCTTCCACTCCGTTGGACGCGACCTGGACCGTGCATCCAAGGCTTCTGAGCATGGTCGTAGCGATGCCCTGATTAATGAGGTTATCGTCTACCACTAGAATGGAGGTTCCAACAAGATCGGACCTCGCGCGCAACACTTGGGAGTCCTGAGTTTCGGCTCGATCTTCCGCGTGTGGCGGCTGGAGCCGGACGGTAAAATGGAAGGTACTGCCCTTTTCCAACTCGCTTTCCACCCACATACGTCCCCCCATGGCCTCGGTCAACCGGCTGGAAATGGCCAGACCAAGCCCTGCACCTCTATTCTTTCGATTCCTCGATCCGCCGGCCTGCTTGAAGCGCTTGAATATTTCTTCCCTGTCTTCAGGGGGGATTCCGATGCCTGTATCCGAAACCGTGAACCGAACAACCAACTCCTCCGGGAACTCGTTTTCTAAATCCACCCGCACCACAATCTCGCCCTGTTCCGTGAATTTTATGGCGTTATCTACAAGATTGATGACGATTTGCCGTAACCTGTTCTTGTCGCCTCTCAGCTTTCCGGGAACGCCTTTACCGACCGAACTCCGCAGGAGCAAGTTCTTGTCTTGGGCTTGAAGCTGCAATAGGTACAAAGCTTTTGAAAGAACCTCACGTATCTCAAAGTCGTTCTCTTCCAAGTGAAATACGCCGGCTTCAATTTTCGACAGGTCCAGGACATCATTGAGTAAAGCCATCAGGGCATCTCCGGCAAACTCAAGTACCTGAAGTCGCTCGCGCTGGTAAACCGTCAATTCGGTGCCGAGCAAAACCTCGATGGTGCCCAATATGGCATTCAGAGGAGTCCGGATTTCATGACTCATGGCGGCCAAGAACTCGCTTCTTGCCCTGACGGCCGATTCGGCCAAATCCCTATTCCGTTTCAGTTCGATGTGGTTTTTGACCCGTGCCTTTACTATGGGCAGACTAAACGGTTTGGTAATGTAGTCAATGGCACCCAGTTCAAGCCCTTTGGTCTCGTCTTCCTCCTCGCTTCGCACGGTGACGAAAATTATGGGAATATCCCGCGTCTTTTCATTTGATTTGAGCGCCCTGCAAACCTCGTAACCGTCCATTTCAGGCATTATAATGTCCAGTAGGATCAGATCCGGAGGTGCGTCTGAAGACACTATCCGTAACGCTTCGCTGCCGCTGGTCGCCATCGTCAGTTCGTAATCCGCCGAAAGCGCTTGCCCCAGAACCTGCAGGTTCGCTGGTGCGTCATCGACGATCAGCACAGTGGATCTATCTGCACCGGCCTTCATGCGTCAACTCCCATCATAATCATTGCTTCCGACAAGCAATCAATGCGACTGCTTTCGTGTACTGCAAGAATCCGTTCACAGCCGTTTGCCGGGAAATCTTTCACTAGGAAGACAACGTGTTCACAGAAGCACGGTTTCAACGCGATTGCGACCCTTCTCTTTTGCCCGATAGAGCATCTTATCCGCAGCGCTCAGTAGATCCTCGGGGGCGAGATGCGAGGCAGGTGTTGCGGTGGCAACGCCGCAGCTAATCGTAACCCTATCGGATATGGGAGATCTGGGGTGGCTGATTGCCCGCGATTCTACCGTTTCTTTCATTGACGCCGCGACGAAGGCGGCCCCCTGGGCTTCCGTATCGGGAAGGATCGCCGTGAACTCTTCTCCGCCGTACCGGGCTACGAGATCACCCGGGCGTCTCGTGGCCGCGTCCAGTGCTCGTGCCACGGATTTGATGCATTCGTCACCTGCCGCGTGGCCCAAGTTGTCGTTGTACGCCTTGAAGTGATCGATGTCGGTCATGATCAGAGACAGTTCACGGGCCGACCTCAGGCAACGGCGCCATTCCAGTTGCAGGACTTCACCCAATCGTCCACGGTTTGCCAATCCTGTTAGAGGGTCGCGAGACGACATGGCCTCCAGCATGTCACCACGCAGCTTCAACTCCAGATGGTTCTTTACTCTTGCCTTCACTATGGCAAGGCTAAAGGGCTTCGTGATGTAGTCTACCGCGCCGAGTGACAGGCCTTTCTGCTCATCAGCCTCGTTGTTCTTCGCGGTGAGAAAGATCACGGGCATGTGCCTGGTTGCCTCGGCAGCCTTGAGTCTCTTGCAGACATCGTAGCCGTCCATGCCGGGCATAACGATATCGAGGAGAACGAGGTCCGGGGGAGCCTCCGAAAAAGCGATGCCGAGAGCGTCCTCTCCATTGGTCGCCACGACCAGATCATAGTCCGCCGCCAACTCCTCCCCCAGGATCCGGATGTTTTCCGGCGCATCATCAACGATCAACACTGTTTGCCTGCGGCAAGAGTTTTCCAAGGAGATCCCTCCTAAAAAACGATGTCGAGTGAAACGGCAATAGATCGCAGTGCCTCCCCGGCAGATCTGAAATCAAACTTGTCGAGACTGCCCTGAAGTCTCGCGATCTCTTCCTGCAGGCCGGCATGACCTATCTTATTTCCAAGAGCCTGTGCAGCCTGGGCCGCCCTGAAGTGGCTTCGCCGAATCAGCTCGTCCAATTCGACGAAGAACGGTTTCAGTTCCGCCGTATCGCGGCATGTTTCAGTATCCAAACCGACGATCGCGTCCGGCCGAAATCCCGTCTTGACCTCAAGATCCGTTACAGAATCGATGACCTGCTCTAACTCGTCTGCAATTCGTGAGCAGAATTCGTCCGCCTGATCCATGCCCTCCCTCGCTAAACTCGATTCAAGATTGCCGGCTGCTTCAGTCAAATCATGAGCTCCGATGTTCGCCGCCACTCCTTTGAGCGTGTGAGCCAGTCTTTTGGCCCGCTCCATGTCGGCTTGTGTCAGCGCTTGTTTGATCTCGTCAGTCACGTTTGCATAATCATCGGCGAAATCGTGTACGAGCTTCAAGAACAACTCGGAATTGCCGCCGAACCGACGGATAGTAGACTGAATCTTCAGCCCGGGGAGAGAATCGGGAAGCTGTTGCTTTTCGGCCGGCTTTCGGGCGGTCGATCCGGATTCAGGCATCTCCAATGCGTTCCGCCGCTTGTGTATCCACTTGGCCAATACTGAGACCAATTCATCTATTCCAATGGGCTTTGTAAGGTGATCGTCCATACCCGCTTCAAGGCATTTCTCACGATCTCTGTTCAAGGCATGGGCCGTCATCGCAATGATCGGCAGATTGCGGTTGCGGGGATTCTCTCGGATCTTTCGGGTCGCGTCATATCCGTCGATTTCCGGCATCTGTATGTCCATCAGCACGGCGTCGAAATCGGACTCGGCTACTGCCTGAATCGCCTCTCTACCGTTGTGAGCAATTTGAACATACGCCCCGACCCCTTCCAGAATCTCCACGGCAACCTGCTGATTGATCTCGTTGTCTTCAGCCAGGAGAATTCTCGCTCCCCTGACTTGTTCGCCGGACTCGCGATCCGGTTCCCAACGCTTCCGTACGGAACCGGTTCTTTCGACCTTCTTTCCAAACACCTCCATGACCGTGTCAAACAGCAGCGACTGGTTCACCGGCTTTGTGAGAAAACCATCCAAGCCCGCTTCCTCAGCCTGTTTCATTACGCCTTCCGTCCCATGGACCGTAACCATGATTATTTTGGGTACTCGTTGCTCGAGGCGTGGATCGTTGTCAATACGGATTGAAGTTTCGACTCCGTTCAAGCCCGGCATGTTCCAATCCATGAGCACCAGATCATACGGGCTGTCGCTTGCCGCAGCCACAAGTTCTTCCACCGCCTCTTCCCCGGATTTGACGGCAACGGCCTCGAAAGAGAAGGACTTGAGCATTTCCAGCAGGATTTCCCGCGCCATCCTATTGTCGTCCGCCACGAGGACCTTGAGGCCCTCAAGATCTGGGAGCGGTCTGTACATACCGCCCTCAACCGCCGGCTGCCTGAGGAACTTAAGCCTGAACATGAAAGTGGATCCCTTGCCGGGCTCGCTCTCGACCCTGATGTGCCCACCCATCATTTCTATCAGTCGCTTGCTTATGGTAAGCCCCAGACCGGATCCACCGTATTTGCGCGTGGTCGATCCATCCGCCTGGGTGAAGGACTCGAAAAGTCCGGCTATTTTCTCTGGAGCTATCCCGATTCCCGAATCCTTCACCGAAAAAACCATGGTTGCTTTTTGTGAATCCTTCTCTGCGAGGGAGGCCTTTACTACGATCTCTCCCTCTTCAGTGAATTTGAGCGCATTGTTGGTCAGGTTCGTGAGGACCTGTCCCAGTCTCAACGGATCTCCGATCAGGGCGCAGGGCACGTCGGGACCGACGAGTGCCAGGAGCTCAAGACCCTTGCGGGAAGCAGCGTCACCGAGCAAGTCGGTCAGACCGCCTACAACGTCCCGCAGATCAAAGTCCACCGACTCAAGATCGAGCTTTCCTGCTTCGATCTTGGAAAAGTCCAAAATATCATTGATGATTCCCAGAAGATTGCGTGAAGAGGAACTGATTTTGGCCAGGTAATCCCTCATCCTTGGCGAGGGTTCACTCCTCAGGGCCAACTCGGTCAGTCCCATGATCGCGTTCATCGGAGTCCTGACCTCGTGGCTCATGTTGGCGACGAAATCGCTCTTGGCCATACTCGCCGACTCTGCCTCAGCCCGCAGGTTTTTCGCGGTCCGGAGCGCCTCGGCAAGCTCTGCTTCGGCCCTCTTACGCTCCGAAATGTCCCGGAGCATAACCATGGTTCCGAGAGGATTACCGTTGTGGTCGTTGTAACGCGACGCACTGACGCTCACGTCCAGGATTCCACCGTTTTTTGTGTAGCGTTTCGTCTCGAAGTCACTCCATGGCTTGCCTTCCCACTCGACGCTCCTGATCATTTCGGTGGTGGCCTCTCTTTCGGTAGCGGGAACGAAATCTATGCGCCGGTCTTTGACCTCCTCCTTACTCCATCCAAAAATCCTGGTAAAAGAAGAATTTATGTAGGTAGCTCTGCCTTCCGTATCGCAAATCATCACGGCATCGGCAGACGAATTGAGTACCGACCAGTAGAGTTCTTCGTTTCTCTTGGATTCCTCATAAAGTTTCTTGTGACGCTCCTCGCTATCCTTGAGGGCCTGTTCGGCCAACTTCTGATCGGTTATGTCTCTGAGAAAGACCGCCAAACGTATGACGGCCCCTTCCTGGTCAAACAGGGGATAGAGCGTGTTGTCGAGGACCCTATCTCCGAATTCCCCCAGAAAACGGGAAGGCGTCCCCCACTTGATCACCTCGCCGGTTCGGTCTCTCAGGTCCTCGGAGAGTCGGCCCGGTAGTAAGTCCGTCAAAGCCCGGCCCACGATCTCTTCCACCGGGGTCCCCAGCATTCTCGCCGCCACTCCGTTTGTTTCCAGGACTCTCCCCTCAATGTCGAGCAATAGAGCCGCGTCCGGGGTGGCCTTCAGAAGCGAACGTGCCGTCTTTTCACTTTGTCGCAAAGACTCTTCGGCCTTCTTTCTCTCGGAAATATCAGCGATTGCCGCTATCACGTCCTTGGTGGGGTTCAAGGGATCCGTGGGCGCAAGTGTTATATGCCCTTCAAAGATGGTCCCGTCTTTGCGTTTGAAGGCCGCGTCGGCGTCGCCATGGTCACCGGCCTGTAGTCTGTCGTAAAGAACCCTGCCCACTCTTCTGAATTCTTCGTCGGATTCATAGAGTACGGATGTGCTCTTTCCCAGGTAATCCGATTTATCCTCAAACCCGAACATGTCCTTCCAGGCCTTGTTGCCCCATACTATTTGTCGGTTCTCGGCCTTAGATATACCCACCGGTGACGCTGCCAGGATGTTGGTAAGCGTTTGACGGCTGTCCAAAAGTTCCCGTTCGACCCTCTTGCGTTCAGAGATGTCCTCGATCCAAACCTGTACGCCCGTTCGATCTTGAAGCCGCAAGGCTCGGGCATTGAGTTCAACGTCAAATGAGGAGCCGTCTTTTCTCTGGAGCATCACCTCGGATTGGGACGGCACATCCTCTCCTCTTATACGGGCCCTTGTCCGTTCCTGGACCATCAACCGTTCATCGGGATGAAAGACTTTCCAATACTTCATGCCCACGAGTTCTCCGACGTCGTAACCCAGCATCTCATGCAGACGAGAGTTGGCAAACGTGATGGTCCGTCCGTCGTGGACCAATATTCCGTCGAAACTGTCTTCAACGAGTGTTCGATAACGTTCTTCGGTCTCTCGCCGCTCAAGCTCGGCACGCTTCTTGTCGGAGAGATCCACGATGATGGCGATATTCCCTTTGCTCGGGTGATTCCGATCCAGGGCGCTCAAACGTAATAGACCGGTGAAAACCGAGTCGTCCGAGCGTCTAAACTCGGCCTCGGTTTCCATCAAACCGCCTTCATCGAGGTTCTGAAGGAAGAGCAAGCGAACACGATCGTATTCTTCCGCCGAGGCATAGAAGGGTTCCGGACGCCTACCTTGGTACGGCTGCTCTCCGAACATCCGAGCCATAGCTCTATTGAGCCAGGCAAGCTTTCCGTCCTCGTAATAGACGATGGCCACGGGCGAGGCATTGAGGATGTTGTCGAGCATTTGCCTGCTCTTCTCCAAAGCGCTCTCGGCCCTCATTCTCTCTTCGTTTTCTTTTTCGAGGGCTTCATTTGCCTGAGCCAGCTCCGATGTTCTTTCCGAGACCCGAGCCTCCAACTTTTCGTGAGCCGTGCGAAGCTCTTGTTCACCCTTCTTTCGGACCGTTACGTTTCTGATGTGAACAACTCCACCGGCATTTTGGTCGTTCTCATCAAAGAATGCCGCGCCGCTCAAGCTGACATCGATGGTTCGGCCGTCCTTGGTGTAACGTCTGGTCTCTACCTGACTAAAGTCCTCCCCTTTGGTGAGTTTCTCGACCATATCTCGGGTTTCGGGCAAATTCTCTGCCGGCACAAAGTCAACCTGTTTTCCCTGGAACTCATCGAACGTCCATCCGAATACCCGGGTGAATGCAGGGTTGACGTAGGTTACATTACCTCCGGTATCGTACACCACGATCGGGTCGGGAGATACATCGAGGAGTCGCTTATACAGCAGACTGGATCTGTTCGCTTTGCGATAGAGCTGCCGGAACTTCTCCTCGCTTTCACGCAAAGCCCTTTCGATCTGCCGCTTTTCCGTGACGTCCAGAAGCGTTACCATGCTGCCGACCATTTCACCGTCGGCTCCCCTGAAAGAAGTGGCGCTCCCCAGTATATCCAGGACCCGTCCGTCTCGTGTAAGTCTTCTGGTATCAAGCGAGACCACGGTTTCTCCTCGAAGTATACGCCGGACCGCTTCCAGTGTTTCGGCCACGTTTTCTTCAGGAACGAAATCGAGCCTTTTGCCGACCTGCTCCTCAAGAGTCCAGCCAAATACACGTGTGAAAGCAGGGTTCAGATACGTCACCTTGCCGTCCGTATCGTACATGACCATCGGATCGGGAACGGCCTCCATGAAAGTGCGGTACTCCTTTTCCATCTGCCTCAATACATCTTCAGCATGCTTGCGGTCCTCCGCCTCCATGCTCAGTGCCATCATCTGAGCCACGGATTGTGCAAACTCGCTTTCCTCAGGATTCCAACCCCTCTCCGCTTCCGTTTGCTCATGCAAGAGAATGCCTTTGAGGCAACCATTGTGCCAGATTGGAACCGCCAGCACCGAAGAAATCCCGTGTGGAGCCACGTAATCATCAACCAGTTCTTGGGTCCTCTCGTCGAAAAGGGCATGCTCCGAGGCAATCACCCCCTCTTGGGTCAAAGCTTCAATGAAGCGCAGGCATTGGTCGCGGCCGTAGGCAGTACCATCGGTACTAAATTCTGCTTTCGACCGAGTGAAGAGTCTCTTGCTTCTGATTAGGTCGGGCTCGGGTTCCACCGACCAGTAGCTCACGCGGTCCACGCAAAGCGCTTCCGCATCTCTGCGCAGTAAAAAGTCAATTGAGGATTCCCAATCCTCCGGATGAAGTTTTTGCAACGCAAGACGCGTTTGCCGGAGGAGGTCCGAGTCAGGATTCTCATTGAGACGACCTTTTTCGGAGAGCCCGTGCCGATGCTCTGAATACCTCGGTTGGGTGTTGTCCTCGCCAAGAGCGCCGTGTTGTCCGCTAAGCTCCTGTCCGGATCGATCGTCTTTTGTCGTTTCCATCAGCTTCGACCCCTCAACAGTGGTGACCTGTCACCAAATACAGAGTAGAAATAACAAGTTACCGGGCGTATTATATCATCGAAAAACGCAGACGGCAAGCGCCTTTTTCGGCCGGAATCCACGGTCTATTCTGACGTGGTATATGTGTGGCGCGTCGGTGGGCCCAATGCTTTCCTTACCGATGATGCCAACGCAGATGCCCGCGCACGTTGGGAACAACTATCATGCCCCATCAGTGCTCCGTTGCTCAAATGCGGTCTCTAATTCTTCTCTCGGTCGCGAGTAGGAGACCCGGAGACAGCCTTCTCCGGGCACGGAGGATTATGGAAAAGCCTGCCCATCTCCGTGGGACGGGCGTCCCGACATCTTCCGGGGCGGCAATACTGCCCGCCGTCTCTCCGGCGAAGGCCGGAGTCCAGAAAAGAAAAGACTGGTTCCCGGCCTACGCCGGGAAGACGGAAGGGCCTCTGTGCCGCCCCAGTCGCACATTTCCTCACTACGGCTGGAATTACGTCACCGTGTTTAGGCCGCGGAGCACTTAGTTCTTCCCTCGACGAAAAAAGGGACAACTCTGCTTGATGCATTCCATGTTGAGCTTGTGACGGCCGCACGACTCCCATTCTTCGGCCCGGATCCGAACAGGCAGCAGATTCACCGATTCCTCCGCTGCAGTTTGGAGAGCCAGATGACCTTCCCTTCGACAGCATCGGGCAGCCTTCAGGGAGGAAATCCGCTCCAACGTTCGTGCCGTGATACGTTGCACGTGTTGCCGAGGTCCGGGCGTGAGCGGATTGGATTCGAGCATGATGCCGAAAGCAATCCCCACGCCGATCGCGGCGCCGCAGACGCCCATGAATGCGCAGGATCCCCCGGGTACCGTACTCCCTCGGTCGATACCTTCAAGGATCTGCTCGTCGGTCACCGAGCCGCCTGCGTTTCGGTACGCGGCTAGAATGACCCCGGGAACGATGCTGTGGTATTCCGGTCCGTGAAGCGGAATTACGGGATGAGCCGCGATGCGGGAAAAGAGCCGATATGCGTCGGTCTCGTCCGAGGCAAGGCAGAAGTTCTTGGCGACCTGGATCGGCTCTCGAATGTGGCACTCGTCACAAACATAATGGCCGTGAGTGCATTGGGCCCGGGTTCGGTCCACTTTGCCGCACACGGAACAGGCGCGTTCCACGTTCACGGGCCCGTACACGAGCGGCTCGCCGCATACAAGGCAGCCCGTCTCGGGTGTGGAGTCGGGGACCACCATAAGACCCGTTGAGGGAGGAACAAAACACGCGCAGCTCGATTCCGCGTCAATGTTGGTAATCGCACCCGATTCCGCGTCGACGGTAAGTAATCCTGAGCCGGCAATCGCATTTTCATCCCATCCGGGTCCCAAGTTCACGCGTGTTCGAAGCCCCTTGCGAAGCACCTGACCGTCATCGCTCATAACGGCCCTGAAAGGGCCTGCATAGATAACATCCGCCTCCTCATCGGGCGCCGGCTTATATGCTCGAAATGTTAGTGAGTAGAACTGATGCCCCTGTACTTCGCGATAGGGAAATCTCTTCAGAACTGCTGCGTTGACAAATCCGACATCCCTGAGCAAGGCGAAGAGGTAATCCTGGACCAGCGATCCGCCAATGCACTCACCGATGAGCTGATGATCACCCCGCACGTTGAGAGGAGGGTCACTTTCGCAGACAACGTCGGATATGATGAGTCTTCCCTCGGGTTTGAGTATGCGAAATATCTCGTTGAACACGCGCCGTTTGTTATGACTCAGGTTGACCACGCAATTGGATATCACGGCATCCGCCGTTCCATCGCTCAAAGGTAAGGATTCGAGATATCCTTTCCTGAACTCGATATTGGCATAACCGAGCTCCCGGTTAACGTGCTCCTTCGCCCTGGAAGCAATCTCGAGCATCGCATCGGTCATGTCTACGCCAATGGCCTTTCCTGTGGGACCGACGTCCCTTGCCGCAATGAAGCACTCGACTCCGGTCCCCGAGCCAAGATCAACGAGCGTTTCGCCGACCTCTAGGCCGGCATCGCCCACGGGGCTGCCGCAACCGTACATACGGGCCTTGGCTTCTTCAGGTATAAAGAGGGTCTCTTCCTCTGCAAGCTGAACCGGATTCAGAATAAGTTCATCCGGTGCGGACGCTCTTTCCGAGTAGAATTCACGAACCAGTGCGGTCGTTCCGCCTTCTCCCATTGAGAGGAGGCAATTGCAGTGGGTGAAATTCACCTCCTCGCCGGAAGGGCAATCAGTCGTGATGTCGCCCATGCGCAGAATCAAACCGGGGCGATGGAGAATGTGCATATCATGAAGCTCTTCCCGGATGACCAGCTCGGCCATAAACTGATAAATCCTTCGGTACGGATCGTCGGCCAGGGTTATCTTGCCTGACGAGCCTCCGTTGACTACCGCGCAGTGATCCAGGTCTCCGCCGCCCGTGATCAACCGCCACGGATCGGACTTCATCTCGTCGACTTCAGTGAGAGATGCTCGCCGAACCCGTTCCAGGACTTCGCTGCCCATCCAGATCTTCTCGAGTCCGTCCCGAACATTGCCGGCTCTAAACGGATCCACGTCCACCATCGCTGGAGTCGGGTAAACCGACCCGTCCGGTCCGATGGCCAAAGATTCCCATCCAGCGTTACCAAAATCGAATCTCGTGCCGGGATGAGAAAAGACCTGGGCCTTCATGGCTTCCAGGTTGTCGACGGTCAACCCGAGCGTTCCGGCCACGGACGCGGCAATCCGGAAGTTCTCCAGAAGCCTCTTCTCGGAGCGCAAACTCACTGTCTTCCCCGACCCCCGATTGAAATGCCACATGAAATGGATGGCGCCGGCCCCCAACTCATGTGCGATGCCGACCACATCGGCCATATGGGCGACGTTGGCCCGATTGACCGCCATGGCCACGCTGTAGGTCATACCGGATTCCACCATTGCCCTCACCGCGGTCGAAGTCTTTGCGAAGGATCCTTGGCCTCGAATCGCGTCGTGCACCGATTCAGGACCGTCCAGACTGACCTGAAAGTGCATCCGCTCCGCATCCAGTGCGACGAGATCCGGTAGACATTCGTAGAGGAGCATGGCATTGGTCAGCACTGCAACCCGTAGGTCTTCCCTGCGGAGGACATTCTTCAGCAGGCCAATGAAATCGGGATACGCGAAGGGCTCCCCGCCCGTGAAGCAGAATAGACTTACGCCCAGGTCATAGGCTTCGTCTACGAGCGTCATGATTTCATTTGGGGACAACGAACGAATAGGCCCGCTGCGGCCTCCGAAAAGGCAGTGTCGACATCTACAGTTGCACGCGTCGGTCAGGTGAAACCATAACTCAGAGAGCCGCCGAAGACGCAAATGCTTCCTGCCGGTATACGGAGGCTGGGGAGCAACATCCACCATCCGCATCAGGGCATCCAAGTCCATGCAGGCAACGGCATCGTCCCTGCCGTTGATGCCCGGCGATTCTCCCGTGTGGGCTCCCGCCCCGACCAGGAGTTCCTCTGCCGCTGCGTTGGGTACAAACCAGAAGGGAGTCTCCGGGTCTATGTAGATCGTGTGCTTGCCGCCGGTGATCTTCTCGAATGGTTCGGCCCAATTCTTTGCCGGCGTATTTCTCTTGAAACCGGCCTCTCGTTGCAGCCATTTCGCGTTGTGCATTCCTGTTCTCCGTTTCCTAGCCTCCGTCCTTATATCGTAGGCCTGCTCTTTCGGCCGTCATGGTCTCATGGCGGGTGGAGTGAAGGTAAGCCGGGCCCCGAAAAGAACCTCTGATGTCCTGTTCACGACCCTAAGGAGGCCGGGGAGATTCGCCCCGGGGCGACCAAGACCTCCGAATTTCGGACAAGATGTGCGGCAATTACCGTAACAGTCCTTCCTTATACTCCGAGCGTACCCTACCAAACGCCCCCAGGTCAACCGAAGTGAGTAGCCGAACACCCGACTAATGACTGCCCGGATACCTAAGTTAGGGTTCATGAGTAGTATGGTGTTGCAAAAATTGACAATACCGGACGAAAACGGCAATCTTTAAGATAAGGCCTCAAGGCAAATCATCAGCGGGCGGCAAATGCATAGTGATTCTTCGCTTCGAGGACATGAGCGGTGGTATTACGTCTCAAACCTTTTGCTTTGTGAATCGGCCGGCACGAACGCGTGGGGACGGCGACAGGTACCGTAAGGAGGTGACTCTTGACTCAGGATCGTGAGAGCAACGAATCAAGGACTGCTCATCCGCATATTCAGGCGCGGGTGGAAGGGCCGGAAAATTTGGAACGAATTCGGGATCTGCTCTTCGGAACCCAGATGAGGGGTTTCGATAGCAGGTTGGAAGCTACGGAGGAACGGCTGTTAAGGGAGCTGGCAGGATTTCGTGAGGAGACCCGCAACACCCTTGAATCCTTGGAGACTTTTGTGAGGAGCGAGCTTCAAAGCCTTTCCGACAGGATTAATTCGGACCAGGACAAACGTGGCGAGGCCTTGAGGAAACTCACCGGGGAACTCCGCGAGACAGGGGAGACCCTTGAGAGAAAGATCGGCGAACTTGACAACAGGGTCGAGACCAGAGGCAGGGAGATGCGGGAGCAGCTCCTCACCCAGACGAAACTCCTGAACGACGGCATAGCGGCGAAGCATGAAGAGGCCCTGCGTATTATGGAGCAATCCGCGGTCAAAATCCGTAGCGACCATATTGATCGCTCCAATCTCTCACGGTTGTTCACAGAGTTGGCCGTTCGCGTCGATCACGCCTTGGCCGGTCAGGTCGTGCCGCAGCTGGAGGAAGAGAACGATGAAGAACGCCCGCGACAGGGATCGGACCCAGCGCAACTCCAAGGTGGTTCCGCTGCAGAAGGATGAACTCGCGGAACTCAAACGGCTGTTGCTCTCGGACGAACAGTCGCAAATCGCGAAAATCATCCACCGACTTGACGATCCGGAGGAGCGGGCACGAGAGATCGCTCGCATCCTTCCCGACGTGGTTTCCTTACGAGGGGGCAAAGACGGCAGGATGATTCATGCACTCATGCCCACAGTGGAAGAGATCCTGAAGACCTCGGTGAAGAGGGACCCCAAGACCATGGTGGATTGCCTCTTCCCGGTCATGGGGCCGGCCATCCGCAGGTCGGTCGCCGAATTCGTCAGGGGCATGCTGCAGTCGATGAATCAGGCTTTGCAGCACAGTTTCTCCTTGCAAGGACTCAAATGGAGGTTGGAGTCCTTACGAACCGGCATGCCCTTCGCCGAGATCGTTCTGCTACACAGCCTCGTGTTTCGCGTCGAACAGGTCTTCCTGATCCACAAGGAAACAGGACTGCTTCTTCTCCACTCTACGTCCGAATTCGCTGTCTTCCAGGATGCCCATATGGTGTCGGGCATGCTCACCGCCATCCAGGACTTCGTTCGGGACTCCTTTGAGGCCTCGCAAGAAGAGGACCTGGAAAACATGCAGATGGGCGAGTTAACGGTCTTCGTCGAACAGGGTCCTCTGGCATACCTGGCCGGCGTGATTCGAGGAAACCCTCCCGCTGAGGTGCGCACCGTTTTCAAAGAAGCCCTGGAGGCGATTCATCTGGAATTCGCTTGGCAACTCGAGTCGTTCGAAGGAGACGCGGCCCCTTTTGCCGCCGCAACCGACCAATTGGAGCAGTGCTTTCTCGACCGGTACGCCTCGGAAAAGAAAAAGACCTTTCCTTACGCAACAGTGCTCCTGATCGTGATTCTTGCGATTGTCGGTTACTGGGTCTGGGTTGAGGTACGGGCCGGACGGATTTGGAAGGATTATCTGGAAGCACTGAGTGGGAGCAAAGGAATTGTCGTGATCTCAGCGGACAAGCACGGAGGGAAGTATTCCGTGTCGGGGTTGCGGGACCCTCTTGCGGAGGATCCCGACAAGTTGGTCAAAGCCGGCGGACTTGACCCTGCCGCAGTCTCGGGACGGTGGGAACCATTTCAGGCAATGGATCCGGAATTCGTTATGACCCGGGTACGGGAGGCACTCAACCCGCCCCGTACAGTGGACCTTTCACTCAAGAACGGCGTGCTCACCGCCAAAGGGACGGCTCCGGACCAATGGATCGCGGACGCTCGAAAACTGGTCAAGCTCGTTCCGGGGATCTCCGAGTACCGTGACCAAGAGCTGGAAATCGACTACGGCATGCTTCTATCACGATTGACCAGAACGCTCGATCCTCCCAAGAGCGTGACCCTTTCATTCGACAACGGCGTACTCACCGCTCGTGGTGCCGCACCGAAACAATGGATTGCGGATACGAGGAGAATGGTAAGACTGATCCCCGGAATTGAGGGGTACCGGGACAAGGACCTGCGGATCGACTATCGCCCAATGCTCGAAAGAATTAAGAAACGCCTCGACCCGCCGGATACGGTAACCTTGAAGATCAAGGATGGTCGCCTGCACGCGAAAGGACGCGCCCCCCACCAGTGGATTGTGAACGCACGGAGGGCCGTACTCGGGTTCCCGGAGCTGGAGGACTATTCGGAAGAGGACCTCAAGGACACGGACCAGGAGCGATTTGATGCTCTGAGATCCGAGATAGACTCCTTCAGGCTCTACTTCTCAAGGAACACCGAAGAGCTTACGCCGGGACAAGAGGATGCGATTTCGGAACTGACAAAACGTCTGATTGCTCTGCAGAAGCTTGCAGCGACCCTCGGCAAGAGTCTGTACATCGAAGTCAAAGGGCACACCGACTCTATGGGCACGGAGACCAAGAATCGATCTCTCAGCGGGGAACGGGCGAAGAAGGTGGTTTCCATGCTCACCAATGAGGGGGTACGTTGGATGCGGTTCTTTTTTAAGGGTGTCGGTAACTCGGAGCCGCGTACCGGCGAGACCTCCGAGCAGGAACGAGCGCTGAACAGGAGGATAACCTTCACCGTGGAAGTCTTAAACCGAGACGCGGAAAGCCGAAAACGATGATCCAGAAAAAGATGTGCATACTCGGCGCCTTTGCCGTGGGCAAGACCAGCCTTGTCAGGCGTTTTGTAAGCACCATTTTCGACGAGAAGTACCTGACCACGGTCGGGGTCAAGATCGACAAAAAGACGATCAGTGTGGACGGTCAAGAGCTCATGCTCCTCCTGTGGGATATCGAGGGACAGGACGTGTACCATACGGTCCAAACCTCCTATCTCAGGGGAGCTTCAGGCTATTTCCTCGTGGCCGACGGGACCCGCGGGGATACCATTGCCGCGGCAATCGACCTGAAGAACCGCATGGAGGAGCAAGCCGGCAGAATCCCCCACTTGCTCCTTATCAACAAGTCGGACTTGAAGGAATCGTGGGAGGTGGAGCAGGAGGATTTGAATGTGCTTTCCGAATCAGGCATGGAGATCAGGATAACGAGTGCGAAGACCGGAGAAGAAGTTGAAGAAGCCTTTTTCACGTTGGCCGGGAAGATGCTTCGGTAGATCATTCTCATCACTGGATCATCCTAGGGTGACGTGGCTACGGCCCGGTCATCATTTGATTACCCTCTCGGAGCTAACTCATTGGAGGACAAGACCCTCGTCAACCTTCCGACGGTTCCCGTCTTTTTTCAATGATGATACGATTGACATCTTGATCAAGTCGGCAAGTCTGTGAGCCTCCTTATTCACATTGCAAAACCGTGACCGGCATCATCGAAGGCATGGGAGCTCTCTCACTTCGACCCGGATATGATCGATGCCTTTCTCGAGATGCAGGAAGAGTCCAAGAGAGTATCACTCGAGTACGTTAATCGGCCTGAGAGGCTTTCTTGTCCTCATATTTCTTGGCAAATGGGTCTCGTCCATTTTCGAACATGGCTGAAAACGGCTCAAAGCTGTTTATATCTTGAAGTGTGCAGAAATTCATCCCGGTGCCGAGGCTCGTCATCATAAGAGGCTTTGCCTTGTTCACGTCGAGCGACCCGTCTTCGGCCAGGACGTGATCCGCGATCTCAAGCCTGAGAACTTGTCCCACAATGAGAACGTACTTCTCCTCATCAAACAACTTGTGGAGCCTGCACTCCATCCACGCGTAGCCTCCCGCCATTCCCGGCGCGGTGATCAGTTCCGAAGGCTTCTCATCAATGCCGGCGAGCTCGAATTCATCCACATCCGGCGCCACGTGTTTTGCCGTTGGAATGACCTTGTCGACGAGGTCCGCTCCGGCAAGATTCACGACGAATTCTCCGGTCTCTCGGATATTCTTCAGAGTGTCTCGTTTATAAGCGGAAGCTGCGCAGATGAGGTCCAAGGGTCTCAAGATGGGCATTATGCATGACCAAGGGGCAATGTTCCGAATACCGTCCATGCTCACCGTGGAAATAAAGGTAACGGGAAGAGGCATGATGCCTTCTCTGAGAAAGGGTTTGAGAATCATGATTTTCTCCGTGTCGTTGAGAGCTTCCGTCGGTTCAGCCCGATGAAGGGAACAGAAGCTCGGAATTGTGCCCTATTGTCGTATGTCCGGTTCTCCAAGAGGCCCGGACGAATGCCACGCTGGCCGATAGCGTAGCACTAAACAGGGTCTTCTTGTCAAGAGGTGCCACACGTTTCGGGCGCATCGGCCTTCAATCGGCCGCAAAAAGTTCTTAGCGACTGGCGCGATCACGCATTTTCGCCTCTTTTCCACGCCTCATAATGGGACCGAGAGATCTCCGGGCATCGTGGTGTTTCCTCATTGTCAACATCTGAAGTTTTCTATTTGGAAATTTATTCGATACCATGAGTCCGCGCGGAGCCGCCTGAAGACTCTTTTGAATGTGACCCTCTCATCATGCCGCCCCAGGGTTCAAGCACCGCGGTTCGTCTCGCTCTCCTTAACATAACAGATTGACATATCCGGAAAATATGCCTTACACGCTGCCACGGGAACGCGTTGCGATTTGAATGGGCGCACGGTGCTTCGCTTGACCGCTTTGGGTGATGAGCAGGGTATAATAAGTGGGGCGAGTCCCTTTAGCGGTAATCGCAAATTCGTGCTCGCTCCGAGTCGCCTACAATGAGTTAACGCTCGTTTCCGAACACCGAGCCCGCTTCAAGAAAGTTTGCTGAAAGCAAAAAAAAGATGTTGACAAATTGGCAACTCGTGTCCCATAGTAAAAGGCACCGACAGGAAGTCGCTACTCCGCAGAGAGGTACACATCCCTCGTGGGGGCGATCTCGTCTCCAAGAGGAAATGCCTTCATATTGCAAGATTTCGCTCCTCACCCCGGCGGAGGGCGGTTGTCGGTTCAAGCATACGTTATCTTGATCTGCACTTCTCAGGTTGCATGTCCGTTTTGGCAACCACTAACCGACTAACCAACCATTTTGACCAGGACGACATTCTGCTGCTTTTCCGGGTAAGACCCGTCAAGTGCGGCCGACCACCTTGCTTACCGATATCGGGTCTTGAGTCGGGAGGGTAGTGGAACCCCAGAGCGTCCAATTGGATTCCGGGGCGACGAATCACGGTCATCGTAAACTAATAACAACCCCGTTAGGGAAAGCTGTGCCTGCATCCTGAGAAAACTACTTAATCCCGGCAGGATGCCGTGAGTTCATCTATCACTACCGGGAATACCTCATGGAAGTGGGTGTCGGGGCCGGCGCAACTCCGGCAGTGCCACCCAAAGCGCAGCGTGGGGGAACAAAAAGCCAAGGTGCCGACGGCGAGTTCCCCCACACGCGCATTTATGGCTCTTACCGAAAAGAGGTGACCGAATGCGTGAATCAGCGTACGTATGGGACTGTGAGGGCACTCTATCTTACGCGTGCCGGAACCGGCTCGCTGTGTGACGGCGCCCGGTGAGAAGCTTGAGGAGACGTAATCATGACGACCGTACAATTTGTGGATACTACATTGAGAGACGGCAACCAAAGCCTCTGGGACGCCACGGGCCTGACTACGGAAGCCATTCTTGCGGTTGCAAAACAGATGGACGCGGTAGGATTCAAGGCTGTTGATTTCATCAGCAGCATCCACATGGGCGTAGCTGTCCGGTACCACAAGGAAAACCCGTGGGAGAAAACGAAACTGGTTTCCCGGGCCATGCCTCACACTCCATTGAGCTTCGGCACCACCGGACGACGATTCATCGGGTTCAAGCGCTGTCCGGATTCGATACTAGCCCTCGTGTACCAATGTATGGCCGCCAACGGTATACGACGTGTTTGGCTCATCGACGCCGCTCACGAGATGGAGGTGATCCGCAAGAATGCCCGCATGGCAAAAGCAGCCGGCATAGAGGATTTCATGACGGCACTGTCCTACACCATCAGCCCTGTTCACACCGACCAATACTATGCGATCAAGACTCGGGAAATCACTGCCTGTCCGGATGTGAACACGATCTATCTGAAAGATCAAGGGGGGTTGCTTACCCCTGACAGAATTACCACGCTGATACCGTCCATTCAGAAGCACCTGAACGGCAGATCGCTCGAGATCCATTCCCACTGTACCACAGGGTTGGCACCTCAAGTTTATAGTGATGCAGTCAGATTGGGGGTCAACGTGGTCCACACAGCGATCCCGCCCTTGGCTGACGGGACTTCGCAGCCGTCCGTCTTTCGGGTAATTGAAGATGTGCGCACGTTGGGGCACGAGCCCGCCGTAAGCGAGAGCTTGCTGCCCCCCATATCCAAGAAATTGTATGCCCTGGCCGAAAAAGAGAATAGGCCCGTGGGAACCCCTCAAGAATACAATCCCTCGTACTACGAGCACCAGGTGCCGGGCGGTATGGTGAGCACATTGAAGCGCCAGCTGTCGGAAGCCGGAATGGAGAGCCGGTTGCCTGAAGTTCTGGAAGAAATCGTGCGAGTGCGCAGGGACCTTGGATTTCCCATCATGGTTACGCCACTCTCGCAATTCGTAGGAACACAGGCAACCATGAACGTGGTTTCGGGTGAGCGATACAAAATGGTGCCCGACGGCATTATCGAGTACGTGGTGGGTTATTTCGGCGAACCACCGGCCCCCATTGACGAAGAGGTGTCGGCAAAGATCAGCAAGCTGCCGAAGGCCAAAAAGCTCCGTGAGCAGCACTTCCCGCAGCCGTCCGTCGGAGAATTGAAACGTGAGATGGGCCTTCCGGGGTCTACTTCGGACGAAGAGTTTCTTCTGCGGTACGCCATGAAAGGCCGTGAGGTCGACGACATGCTTGCCGCCACGGCTTGACGTGGTACGTATTTCAATTCCCGGGAGTTTGATCACGCCGGCCGCTCCCGGCACTGAAGTACCGGGCTACTTTCGGCCGCCCCTATCGGGGCTTGGAAGCCTTAACGTCCCGGTAGGGACAGTATGACGGTAGACCGGTCTTTCAAAAGGCCGGGGGAAAGGCGTTCTTGCACTAATTTAGCGCCTATGCCCTTTCAGGGCATGTGCCCGGTTGCCGGCGACCCAGGATATGGGTAATGCTCAGTTTGCTAAGGGGGGAACTTTGGCCCGGACGGCTCGAGGGATTTTCATATTCCGTTGTGACCGAGAGGTCATGGCGGTTCGCCGGGAATACGGCTCAGGATAGGCTACCGTATTTATGCCGCCATGCACCAAAGAATCCATCCGATCAAGAGACAACTACATTGTCGATATTCATCCGTGCCATGCACGGCGAGCGCATGCGCTGATGAAAAGAACCATCGTCCTACCCATTCGCGTCAAGGACTTTTCTGACAACCTCCATGACCTGCCGAATGTCGTACGGCTTGATGACAAACGCTTCGGCACCCATCCCGAGAGGATCCTCAGCGGGACCGTTGTCCGAATTGCCGCCGGCAATTACCACCTTTGCTGAAGGATTGAGCCTCAGGAGCCCTTCAAGGCACTGCTTGCCGCCCATTTGAGGCATGATGAGATCAAGAAGGACCAGGGCGATTTCACTGCCTCGGCGTTCGTATACTTCCAGAGCCTCTCTTCCATTGGACGCGGTGATCACCTCGTAGCCGGCTTTTGCGAGAATCCTGGAACCCACGTCGCGAATATCCTCTTCGTCATCCACGAGGAGGATCGTCTCTGAACCCCCACTCGGCATTGGTCCCACCGGTACTACCTCTATATCCTCGTCTGAACTCAAGGCAGGCAAATAGATCTTGAACGTGGTCCATTTGCCCGGCTCACTGTAACACCTGATATAGCCCCCGTGCCGGCGGACGATTCCGTGGACCATTGACAGGCCCAGTCCCGTTCCTTCGCCCGCCGCCTTAGTGGTGTAGAAGGGCTCAAAGATATGCTCCAAGGTGGATTCGTCGATTCCCGTCCCGGTATCCGTTACCTTCAAAAGGACGTAGTTGCCGGGATTGGCCTCGACATGCGTTCGTGCATATTCCTCGTCAAGGACGACGTTGGCGGATTCAACCGTCAGTATCCCTCCTTCGGGCATGGCGTCGCGCGCATTCACCGCGAGGTTCATTAGGACGTGGTCTATCTGAATTGGGTCTGCGTTGATGATAAAGAGGTTTTCACCAAGAATAAGTTGAATGTCGATCATCTTGGGGATTGTCCTTTCCAACATCTTCCGTAATTCCGTGATGCGCCGATTCAGGTTCAGGGGCCGAGGTTTGATCTCCGTCTTCCTGCTGAACATGAGCAGTCGCCGAACCAAATCGGCTCCACGCTTCACGGATGCATGTATCTTCAGCAGATCGGCTCGGTAACGCACGGGCAACTCCTCATCGACGAGAATCAACTCACAATATCCGAGTGATATTTGCAAAATGTTATTGAAATCGTGTGCTACGCCGCCGGCCAAGGTACCGACCGCCTCCATTTTCTGAGCTTGATACAGCTGCTTGGAAAGTTCCAAGTGCTCGCTGATATCACGCTTGACCGCGACGAAATTCACTATTTTTCCTGAGGAATCTCTTACCGGAGAGATCGTGGCATCCTCATGATATAGTTGTCCGTCCTTCCTTCTGTTGATGAATTGTCCCGACCAGATGTCGCCTCCTTTAATTGTATCCCACAACCTCTCGTAGAACTTCGAATCCTGTTCTCCGCTTTTCAGGATGCGGGGGGTCTTACCTATTGCTTCTTCGGGCAAGTAGCCGGTGATTCTCTCAAAGGCAGGGTTGACGTACCGGATCGTTCCGCCGGCGTCCGTAATGACCACGACCTCGGCAGCCTGCTCGATTGCCGATGCCAGACGCTCTCGCTCCACCTCGGCACGCCTGACTTCCGTAACGTTGGTAAACACACAGTGCGTTTGCAGGAACTCCCCCTTGTCGTTACGGGCAACTCTGGATTCGAACGATACCGTTATTGTGGTCCCGTCCTTGCGTTTCATCTCGTATTCGACGCCGTGGCTTGCACCTCGTGTCATGAGCTGCCGGAACCGCTCCGGGAACAATGCGGCTGCGTCACCGACAAGGAATTCGCCGAACCATTTCCCAACCACTTCATGTCGATCATAGCCCAGCGCCTCCAACCACGCGTAATTCACGTCGAGAAGATTGCCCTCGGCATCTAGGGACTGATATGGTGCCGGCGACTGCAAATATAATTTCCGGAAGCGTTGTTCGCTCTCGCGCAGGGTTTCCTCCGCCAGCTTCTGCCGAACTATTTCCCAGGTCACGTCCGCCAGGTAAGAAACGATCTTCACGTCCTTTCGCGTGTATTCGGTCGGCTTGTTTCCTACTCCCAGGATGGCTACCACCTTGTCTTCCCGAATTACCGGCACCACCAGATCCCGTATTACCTCGGGATGGCCTTCCGGCATTCCTTTCTTATGGGGAAGTGATGCGTAGTCGTTGTGAATAACCGGCTTTTTCTCGTACACGCAGTCCACCCAGACACCTGCCCGATCAATGGCGTAGTGCGTTCCCCCGAACTTTTCTTGGCTGCATAGCTCCCGCGTAGAAGTGGACCATTGCTGCAGGGAAAGGGTCTTCTGATCGGGGTCAACAAAGTGGTAAAACCCTATGGGGCTATCTACGAATGCCGCCACCTCGTCCAGAGCACGGGTCAGGAGTTCGGCCGGCGTACTGCCGGAGGCATATTCGATGAGAGCGAGTCGGGTCTCCATGAAGCGCTGGAGCAGGCGTTCATCCGTCTGGTCCCGGAATACCAGAACCACTCCGGTGACTGCACCGCGTTGGTCTCTGATGGGCGTTCCACTTTCCGCGATGGGACGCTCGGTTCCGTCTCGTGCGATAAGGATGCTGCGGTTCGCAAGTCCGGACAAGCCCTCCCCACGCAGAACCCTACTGACCGGGTTTTCGACCGATCTCCGCGTTTCTTCGTTGAGAATGCGAAAAACCTCCTCCAACGGCTTGCCGAGGGCTTCCTCTTGCCACCAACCGGTGAGCAACTCCGCAACCGGGTTGAGCAGTTCCACTTTCCCGTGAATGTCCGTGGAGATGATTCCGTCTCCTACACTCATCAGGGTTGTACGATGCCCCTCTTCCGCCTTTCGGAGTGCGGATTCGGCTAGAAAGAGTTCCTTATAATGGGCTTTTCGTTTCTTCTGCCAAGCCATGCATCCCGCAGTGGCCAAGAAAGCCGGGAGAAGCACAACGAGAGATGCCATCAAGATAGACCGGAATCGCCAACCTGCCGGCGCTTCCGCCTCATCCACTTTGGCAACCATGTACCAAGGGGAATTCGGGACGGCTTTCACAACCGATATCACGTCAACCCCACGGTAATCCTTCCCATGGACGACGCCCTCCTTTCCCAACACGGCCATAACCGCAGTAACATTCGTCCTCGTAAGGGGAATTCTCAGCTTGAGAGCCGTTCCGCGCTGGTGACGCAACTCGTTGAGGAAAAGGACCGCGTCTCCGTCCCTCCGCACCAAGAGGGTTTCGGCACTGAGGCTGGGTGTGGGCCAGAACTGAATGAGGGGATAGAGAAACCGCCGAGCATCCAGTCGAACAAGTATGGCACCAAAGGCCTCTTTGGTGGTGCGCTTCTTGGATGAGAGAGGTACGATCACGTCAAAGTGGGCAGGCATGTCATCATCGGTACCAAGGTGCAGGTCCGTCAACGCGGGGCGACCTTCTCGAAGTGCTTTGGTCAGTAAAGGTTTCACGCTGTCGTGGAGCATAGTTTCCCGGCCGCTGAGCCTGAGTCGCATCCGCCCTTCACTGTCCACAACCATCACATCACGATAATGGAAAAGCTCCTGCAAGGCCCGTAGGCGGGTGAGGATCTCCGGGGGCGGCTCAGGTCGGGTTGTCGCAAACCATCGCTCCACCGAGTCGGTCAGAAAGGAGCTTTCCATGATGGCTGCAGCATCCCGCAGCTTTTCGGTTCGCCACCCGGCTATCTGATTCACCTTCAACTGCACGGCAGCTTGGAGATCGCCCTCGGTATTCTTCCGCAGCTCTGTCATTTGATGTAGGTAAAACCAGGAGCCTCCTCCTATCAGGGCCGCCATGGCGAGTACCGAAGCAATGATTAGCCAGTGTGGAAATGATTTCATCTCGTTGTGCCTCGCTCCGGCATGCACCTTCCTCTAGCTCTTCCGTAGGGATGCGGCGGCCCCGTCTGTTCAGAAAGTTCAGAAGAGTTGATCGGAGGATGGATAGTACTCATGAACTCTTCAAGCCGCCGGTATGATTCTCTGAAGGTCCTGTCGGTGGTGAAGCCATCGTTACGTGGCCGAGAAAGCCTGTTTTGTCATATAATTAAGCGTCCGCCACCGAAGTTCCCCGATCAAGTGCAACCTTCAGGTGGAATCCGCTCTCGGCTTGGCCGGCAACGTGTGAAGTTCCGATATGCGACGTACAGACCTTTTTCCCTGCTGCAATTGTTGACGGCTCTAGCCGATAAAACGTGATGCAGTCGATCCTAATCGAGTTCAGCGTGAACATTGAGATGCCGCGGTCATTCAGTCTCCGAGGTTTCAGGCTCACCCAACGGCAAAGTCACGAGGAAGGTCGATCCGCAATTCCGGTCGCTTTCAACCTGGATGGTCCCACCGTGGTCGCGTACGATTGAATAAGATACCGACAATCCAAGCCCGGTGCCTCCGGTTGCAGGATAGTCTTTATAGAAAGGATCGAAAGCCCTATCGCACTGCTCTTTCGACATTCCCCTGCCTGAATCCGTAACCTCTACTAAGGCCGAGACACCGTTTTTGTGAGCTGAGACGGTCAGAGATCCTCCCTGGGGCATGGCGGCAAATCCGTTTAGGAAGAGGTTGAGAAAGGCTCTATGAAGCAATTCGGCATTGCTTTTCACGAGTAGGGGTTCGGACGTGAAGTCCGACACTATGGTAGCGTTCTGACTTACGGCTCTCAACGCCAATTGATTCGCCGTGACGGTTAGTACCTCGACGAGATTCACTTGCGTTAAGGTATAATCGGTCAAGGGCTTGGCGAAGACAAGGAGATTCTCAATGATAGCCGATGCCCGGTGTATGCCCGAGAGCACCTTTCCCACGCATTCCTCGAGCAGATGGGGCTCCAGCCTGGAATTCTGAAGGAGTTGTGCGGCGGACGAGCTAATGGCCAACGGGTTCCTGATCTCATGGGCAACGCCGCCGGCCATATGGGCCAAGGCCTCCATTCTTCTAGCCAGTTCCAGAATCCGTCTGGTTCGCTCTTGCGCGGTCACGTCTCGTATCATTTCTTGATATCCAAGAATGCTCCCGTTTGGACTTTTTCGAATCGAGCAGGCCAACATGCAATCACAAACAATGCCGTCTTTTCTGCGCAGCCGAAATTCAAAGTCCTTCAAGCCGTCATTGTCTTCGGCCAATGTCCGGACGACGGCTCGGACGGACGGGGCATCGTAGGTCTTTAGGATGTCGGACCCTACCAGTTCCTCTCTTTCATAACCGACAAGCTTGAAGAATGCATTATTGGCGTCAAGAATGATTCCTTCTCGAGAGGTAATACAAATTGCTTCCTGGGATTCCTCAAAGAGTGAACGGTATGCGCGTTCTCTCCGCTGGAGCTCGGCCTGAAGGCGCACCCTTTCGAGAATCTCTCTGTGCAATTCCGAGTTCGCAGTCTGAAGAGCCTTGCGGTGGGCGCGTTCCTCCTCATAGAGCTTTGCAATATCGTTGGCATACTTCAGAAGCTGTTCTTTGGAGGAGATTTGTTCCTCGATAGCGGGCATTTTCTCCGGCACGATGTCTTTCACATTGTTCCTCGTTGGCGACCGGCCTGCTCAAGAAACTCTTCGATCTGCCGGAGCAGCTCCGACGGGCTGAAGGGTTTGGTAAGAAAGCCGTCTGCACCGGCATCCAGGGCATCGTTCATGACCGTGGCTTCTTCAGCTCCGGTGAGCATGACTACTTTACAATACTTGGTTTCGGGATCGGATTTCAACATTTTGGCGGCTTGCGTTCCGTTGAGAGTCCCGGGCATCATCATGTCCATCAGAACGAGATCGGGTTTGTGGTTCCGTGCTTCCATCAGTGCTTCTTCTCCGCTGCATGCACAGACGGTCTCATAGCTCCCTCTCGCCAGAGTCCTTTCCAACAGATCCCTGATCTCCGGGCTGTCGTCGACGATCAGTATCTTTTTCACCCCAATCCTCCCTATATGAACCGAATCTTTGGATGTGCAAGTAGGTGCCGTTCTACTTGAGAGGTCGCGTGTCATGATGAGTGAAGGCAATAGGAGAGAACGGCCCGATCTCATGAATCGAATGGGGACTCCCGCATCTCTTGAATCAACCGTTCTCGTATACGTGGTATTTGTGCAATCCGTATGCCGGCGATGTGCGGTGAGCCGGGTTATTGGCGTGCTGCGGTATGTCCCGAGTGATGGATGATAAGGAGATGGTCGAGCGGTCATCGGCTTCAACCGGGCGTTTTGGATATGTGGCGCGTATACTGCCGGGGGTCCCGGGGCCGCTGCGTATTTTCCCCTGCCCTGCGGTGTTGTCCGGAGTTGGATCCGCCGGTTTTCCTGCCTCGCCTCGCAAGAGACCGCCAACGCGGATGGGGACGTTCGCAATCGCCGGGAAGCTCCACGCATGGGAACAGTGGCATAAGCCTTGCAATTTGTGGTCGAATAGTGAACCGATCACCTTCCGTCGGGAAGGTCCTTTCTCGTTTTCACCCGTGCTCCTCAAGGGACCGGTATCGAGGGGGCCCTTGATCTCCAGAGACTTGATTATGGAAAGAGAACCATTCTATATGGTAAACTGACTATGGAATAGACTCCATAGTCGGTCACCTCCGAGCAACGTCGGGAGAAGACCATGGATGAAGCATGCGCCCCCAAATCCGGACACCGAAAGCTGATCCATTTACCCATTGTTCACAACATGGCCGACATGGGCGCTCTCAGGGCATCGGTAAAGCAGGCTTCCGTCAGGAAAATCGGAAGGCAAAATTGGCAACGAAAACAGAACGTCATTGAAAAGCTGTGGCAAGACATCGAATCGGCCTTAGGCGCTCTGAACATCGAAGGCCGCATGGTCCGGATCTACCAGGACGGTTTACCGGTCTCCGACAAGGCGGAGGATATAGTGAAGGACCTGGCAAAGTCTGGAAGCCGGAATCATCAGCTGCTTCTTCGTCTCATGGAACGGGGAGCGCGATTAATGGGGACCGAATCTTCGGAACTGCTCTTAGAAGAGTACGAACTGGCAAAGCAGAGATTGTCGGCCGACCGTCGGTCAAAGGCGACGGGAACCGACGATCCCGAAGGCACCGCTCTGCTCGAGAGACGAGACAAATTCATTGCGGAGCGAATCAATCATACCTTAGAAGTGGGGGACATAGGGATAGTCTTTCTCGGAATGCTCCACGCATTGGATCCGTGGCTGGACCAAGACATCCGGGTGGTGTATCCCATTGGGCGTCCCCGGAAAGCCGGAATTCGCACCTCTGAAGGTCGGCTATGATGAAACACTACCGGGAAGCACGTGTTGACGGCAGTACGCCTGCCGGTAACAGGAGCCGGGCAAGCATGGGGAAGACTGCGATGGAGTTGAATCCCTACGGAGCGGTATGCCGGAAAAAGCCCTCGAGTAGGCGGGGTACCGCCCAAGTGCGGTGACACAACCTGAGCCGTCTTCCCGGCGTAGGCCGGGAACCATCTTCTCGTTCCCAGGCTCTGCCTGGTAACGCCCAGCCTCCGGGCTCCGCCCGGTCTTGTTCTCCCGGACCCCGTCCCACTGGGACGGCGGGCAGGGACGCCCTCTTCAGTGGGAGCGGCATCCTGCCGGTCGTCTTCCAGGCTGAGCTTCGGGGCAGGCTTTCACAGCCCGGGCCTCCCCGCGTTCCGCGGGGTAATCCTGCCTCCCCCCGTTGACGGGGGGACTGAGGGGGGGGATCGCCCGGACGCTACCGCGTATACTCGAGAATACGGCACCGTATTTGGGAAACGAAGCACGAAATGCTTCATTTCATAAGTTCGGTCACACATTGTCGTATCGTTGCCATGTTGGGTGCCTGCGAGAAGAATATCCGGGGCTCAGGTTGTGCGACCGTATTTGCGCCACGATGCACCAAGGGGCGTTCGGCAGGCCTGAGTCCCGGGCATTGCGGTTCCAAGGGCACGAAGAGATCTTCGCAAAGTTTCGCATTCCCTCCGGACTGTGGGTGCTTCCGCCAACCCAATTTCGGACGATCATCCTTTCTGAGGAATAAGGATATGGGACAAACCTTGGGCAGGGTTTTGGTGGTGGACGATGAGGAAGATTTCTGCCAAATCCTTTTCGTCCTTTTAAAGACCGAAGGCTTTGAGCCTATGGTCGCTCATAACGGTGAATCGGCTCTCGACATGATCCGCAGAGGTCTTCCGGATGCCGTGCTGCTGGACATCAGAATGCCCGGCATCGACGGCATGGAAGTCTTGAGACGTTCAAAGGCAATGAAGCCCGCAATCCCGTTTCTCCTTATGACGGCCTATGGCGGGATCGATGACGCGGTTGAGGCTATGAAGGAAGGAGCCTATGACTTTCTCATCAAGCCGCTTGATAATGAGGCGTTGGTAGAGAAGCTCTCGCGCGCAATTTCACTAGCCGAGCCTCTCAAGACGGAATCTCAGGAATCCGACTCCGAGGAGGATGCAGCCAGTCTCCGCCTGCGGGAAATAATGGGCCCCAGCAAGGAAATAGGCAAGGTCATTAAAGACATCGCAGTGGTGGCTCCCTCCAACTTCACCGTAATAATCCGGGGCGAAACCGGTACGGGAAAGGAGTTGGTCGCTCGGGCCATCCATCAGGCGAGTGAGAGAGCCGAGTTTCGCATGGTTCCCCTGGATTGCGGGGCTATTCCCGAAACCCTGTTCGAGAGCGAGCTCTTTGGGTACGAAAAGGGTGCGTTCACCGGTGCGGTCAGTCTCCGTGCCGGGAAATTTGAGCTGGCTCAGGGCGGTACCCTGTTCTTGGACGAGATCGGTAATATGCCGATCAATTGCCAGGCAAAACTCCTGAGAGCCATTCAGGAAAGGACTTTCTTCAGAGTTGGGGGAAAGGAACCCGTCGCCGTAAATGTGCGGTTGCTGGTTGCGACCAATCAGGAGCTTGGTACGAGCATCTCCCGCGGCCAATTCAGCCGGGATCTCTATTACCGGCTGAGCGAGTTCACTGTCTCGATTCCTTCGTTGAAGGAGCGAAAAGCCGACATCATACATTTGTCCAACCGTTTCCTCAAAGCCACCAATCTGGAACTGAACAAGAAGATCAGAGGCTTTTCGGACCGGTCGTTGGACCTCTTGATCCATCATCCCTGGCCCGGAAACGTGCGCCAGCTCCGTTCCACCGTGCGCCGGGCGGTGCTGCAGGCCGATAAGGTGATCCAACCGGAACACCTGTCATTGGAGAATCCCACATGGGAAACCGATACCGCTATTTTCGAACATACCGTTGGTCCGACCTGGGAAGGATTGTCGCTTAAAGAAATTGTCAAGCACGGAACCCAGGAATTGGAGTGCCGGGTTCTGACCAGTGTTTTGCGAAAGACGAGGGGTAATAAGGCCGAAGCGGCTCGTTTATTGCAGGTGGATTACAAGACCATGCATACCAAGGTGAAACGCTACGGGATTGCCATTCACTCGGAGGTAGATGATGAGCAAGAAAAGTAGGCGCAATGCACAAGACAAAGGTTCCGAAGGAGGAGTGGCCGGATTCTTGGGGAACCTGACTGAAATCGTCGAAAGACTCGGGGAACTGGCGGAGAAGACCAAGGAGATCTCCGGACATGGCGATCTCTCGGATCTCGGTGTGGGTAAACAGCTCAAAGGAGTGTATGGATTTAACGTCAAGGTCGGCCTGGGAGAAGACCGAGTCAAGGTTCAGCCTTTCGGAAACATAAAACGGGACGAGCAGTCCGGCGAGACCGTGGTTCAAGAGGTTCGGGAACCTATGGTCGACATATTTGAAGAGGAAGACCACCTTCTGATTGTTGCTGAAATGCCCGGGATCGCATCCGATGACGTGGCGCTTGAAGTCAAAGATGACGTGTTGACGATCCGTGCCCAACGAGGGGAGAGGAAATACGAAAAGGAAGTGTTGCTGCCAAGCAGTTATCACAGGGAAAAAATTGAGTTCACCTGTAACAACGGAATGCTCGAAATAAAATGCTTTAACTAGTTTTGGAGTTCAACATGTCCAAGGGGAACGGGTCGAAAATCAGGCTGAGGGTGAGTGAAGCGATCAACAAAGACGTGGGGCGGGCATATGCCCGCATGGATCCGGAAGACCTGGAGAAGCTCGGTGTTGCCATTGGAGACATTCTCGAAATCTCCGGGAAGAGGACGACCGTGTGCAAAGCAATGCCGGCCTACAAGGAAATGAGAGGACAGGGACGGATCCAACTGGACGGCATTTCACGGCAGAATGCGAAAGCGGGTTTGGATGAAAGTGTCATAGTGTCCAAAACGGTCTGTCGTCCTGCCGAGCGCGCCGTTCTCGCACCCACCACCGTTACTCCCTCGGATCGGGATCTCAAGTACATTGGAAGCCTCTTGGATGGAATTCCGATCACCGCGGGGGACATGATCAGGGCCACCCTCTTTGGAACTCGTTCCGCAGATTTCAAAATAGAGGTCACAAATCCGAAAGGTGCCGTATTGATCAACCCCACCACTCAGTTGGTCATCGGTAAGCCGGAGGTCACCGAGAAAGCCCGTACCCTGTCTTATGAAGACATCGGCGGACTCAAACCTCAGGTTCATCGGATACGGGAAATGATCGAGCTCCCCCTCCGCTATCCGGAGGTATTCGAGCGCCTGGGAATCGACGCGCCAAAGGGCGTTCTCCTGTATGGTCCTCCCGGTTGCGGCAAGACACTTATTGCCCGGGCAATTGCTCATGAGACGGAAGCCAATTTCTATTCCGTGAGCGGACCCGAAGTGATTCATAAGTTTTACGGAGAAAGTGAGGCCCATCTCCGGCAAATTTTCGCCGAGGCAGCCAAGAAAGGTCCCAGCATCGTATTCCTCGACGAGATCGACGCCATCGCGCCTCCAAGGGAAAAGGTGGTAGGCGACGTCGAAAAGCGAGTGGTCGCCCAATTGTTGGCTCTGATGGATGGTCTAGCCAAACGTCAACACCTTATCGTTATCGCCGCCACCAACATACCCAATGCGCTCGACCCGGCCCTCCGCAGGCCCGGACGTTTTGACCGGGAAATCGCCATTCCCATACCGGATCGTAACAGCCGCCTCGAAATTCTCGAGATTCATAGCCGGGGAATGCCTTTGGCCCATGACGTGAATATGGGCCACTTGTCGGACATCACCCACGGCTTTGTGGGTGCGGATCTCGAGGCCCTGTGTCGTGAATCCGCGATGATCTGCCTGCGTAGGATCATGCCGGAAATTGACTTTGACGTGGCAAGCATCCCTTACGAGCAGCTTGCTCTCCTCGAAGTCCATATGGATGATTTTGTCACGGCCCTCAAAGAGGTGGAACCATCGGCCATAAGGGAGGTATTCGTCGAAGTACCCGATGTTCGCTGGGAGGATGTAGGTGGCCATGAGACCCTTAAGGCCAGGCTCATCGAAGCCGTTGAATGGCCCCTGCATTATTCTCACATTTTCGAGGAGGCTGGTACCAGGCCCCCGAAAGGGATCCTGTTGTCGGGTCCTCCCGGTTGTGGAAAAACCCTGTTGGCCAAGGCAATCGCCAATGAGAGCAAGGTAAACTTCATTTCGGTCAAGGGTCCGTCTCTTCTTTCCAAATACGTCGGAGAATCCGAACAAGCCGTGCGCGACGTATTTCGAAAAGCGCGGCAGGCTTCGCCGTGCATTGTGTTTTTCGACGAAATAGACGCTCTTGTTCCCGCCCGGGGAGGGGGGACCACCGAATCCCATGTCGCTGAGCGCGTTCTGAGCCAATTCCTGGCGGAATTGGACGGTATTGAAGAGCTTAAGGGCGTTCTCGTGCTCGCCGCGACCAACCGGTTGGACATGCTTGATCCGGCGGTTTTGAGGCCGGGCAGATTTGACGAGATAATCGAAATCCCCATTCCGGACGAGAAGGACCGTGAGCAAATATTCCGTGTACATCTCAAGAATAAACCTCTTGAAAATGGACTTGAAACGGTAGACCTTACCTCGCGCACCGAGGGATTCAGTGGAGCGGAAATAGCCTCGGTGTGCAATAGAGCGGCACTGATGGCGGTTCGGCGGGCAGTGGCATTTCTCAAGGAGCATCCGCAAGAAAAGGCCGCTGTTCTCATTACTCGGGAAGACATTGATGCAGCCTTGGCCGAATTGAGTGAGGATTAGTACTCTGTACTACTAAGTGCTTCGGTTCCTAAATACGGTGTCGTATCCAAGGCAGCAAGACCTACTTTGGTAGCGCCGGCTTCGGTAATCCGTTACCGTACTTGCGACGTGGAGGAAGGCCATGGAAAAGGCCATATACTTGTTTTGTCTGGCCCGGGCCGATTTGTTGCCCGACGAGCTGCATGTGGACGGCCTGAATGACGGAACTCCGGTCTCAACGGTAGATTTCGCGAATATCTGTGCGGTTGTGAGTGAAGTCCCTCTGAACGAGTACTGTGACGAGTCCGCGCAAGGCAATCTGCAAGACTTGGCCTGGCTGGGACCGCGGGCACTTCGGCATGCGGAAATCATCGAGGCGGTCCGAAGCTGTTCTCCGGTTCTCCCTTCAAGGTTCGGTACGCTTTTTTCGTCGGTGGAAAGCCTGCAACACCTCGTGGAGACGAACTCAAGCATAATCGACAGTTTTCTGGATACCGTTTCGGGCAAAGACGAGTGGTCGGTGAAGATCCTCTCCTCCAGGGCTTCAATGGTGGAAAAGCTGTTCGCCGAAAGACTTGCCCGTCAGTCTGAAGCTCTTGAGGAAATGAACCCGGGCCTGCGGTACTTCAAAGAGAGGCAGATCAGGACGGCGGCGGAGAAAGAAGTGGGCGCTCGGCTAAGAGATGTTTTGGCTTCCTGCGCCGCCGATCTGGGTCGCTGCTCTATCAGGTGCCGGCAAAGGAAGATACTTGGCTCTCAAGAAGAGGGAGAGCCAGCTCGAGTAGCCAACTGGGCCTTTCTCGTAGATCGCGAGGCGGAGGAGGATTTTAGGAATCGTATTGATCGGGCCAATGCGGAGCATAACCAAATCGGCTTAGCCATTGAGGTGTCCGGTCCGTGGCCCCCTTACAGTTTCACACCTGCACTCGGGACGGAAGACGCTGAATGAAACTCCGACTCTGTTGCATCTTCGAGATGCCTCAATCCCGGACGAGAAGCCATGCTTTGCCGGGCGAGGAAGCCGGTGTCCGGGCAGTGGAAAGAAACGGACTCTGCGCTGTCTTTTCAGAGGTCTCAGATATCGCCGGACCGTACGACATAGCGAAACCTATGCAGCATCATGGTGTAATCAAATTCCTTTTTGACCGGTTCACCGTCGTACCGTTCCGCTTCGAAACGCTCCTGGAAAACCGCACCGATTTAGAGATGTTGCTGGAAACGAGGGGTGACTACTATAGACACATTCTCAGGAAGCTCGACGGTTGCGTAGAGATGGGAATTAGAGCCATGGTTGATGGAAGCGGAACCGTTACCGAAACAGCCTCCAAGTCCGGCGCAGCCGCTCGGCCGGAGGCCTCCGCTCCGGGAAGCCTCTATTTGTGGAATCGTAAGTCCCACTATGCGGATGAGTCGCTGTTGGCCGAGAAGCACGAACAGGTCTCGGAGAAGTTTCGAGCCCTATTTGCAGGGAAGTTCAAGGAATTCCGGAGCGAAGCTTCGAGGCTGGAGATACAAGGGAGTAATTCGCGGACTTTCTTGGTTTCTTTGTACTTCTTAGTGCCCAAGGATCTCTTATTGCCTTTTCGCGACCGGTTTGACTCTCTGGAGGCGCCGGACTCATCAAAACTCTTGCTCAGCGGTCCGTGGCCGCCGTACAACTTTGTCCTTCCGGATGATCCCCACGTCAAGTAACTTCCCCGCATCTTGAGTCTTCTTCCTTGTTCAACCGTACCAAACGCTTCGTTGCTCAAATACGCCCGCTGATGCACGAGGACCTACCTTGGTGCTCCGTTGCAGAAGTACGGTGTCACATTTATGGCAATTATCCCTGCTTTGGTAGCGCCGGCCTCCGTGCCGGATTGGTAGGGGTGGGTGTCGCGCTTTTCCGTTTCGGGTGAATCAAGATGCGGCAAATCCCCCCTAACCCCCCTTTAGCAAAGGGGGGCAGGGGGGATTTTGGCTCCAGACAGCCTGGCATCTTAAGATTTGAACAAGAACGCGCTGCACCCGGTAGGGGTAGGCCCCTGTGCCTACCCATGGGCACCCACAGGGGGGTGCCCCTACAAACACGCCCGGCAGCGACGCCGGAACGCTACCGCGCGTTTATGGAATCCGCGACCGCATCTACGCAACGGTGCATCAAAGACGTTCTCCTTCCGGCGCGTTCCCTTCGGTACCACCATTTGACGCAGGTCTCATTAGGGAATTGATTCCATACAATATGGAAACGTTTGTATAGAAACTCACCCTAATCTCTTACTCTCCACTCCCGTTTCCCGGTTTCGTCTCCTCACGATCCGGCAGTTCGAGTCTCACAGAGCAATCGAGAAGAAGCGGTGAGCGTTCAATATCGCCGGGGAGAGCCCCACGTAACGGAACGGCTGCGGCACCGAGACCGATTCATCATTGACTTGAGCCCTTCATGACCAAAGTGGCACGGATCTGGCAACATGCTTATGCGGCATGCCAAGCAACAAGTCCGGGACTAAGAAATCCACAAATTCAGATTCTAAGACATGGAGGACATTACGATGGCAAAGATAGCGAAGTCAACAGATTCATCCAGTCTCGCGGAAGTCGTGGACAGGATTCTGGACAAAGGTATCGTGATCGATGTCTGGGCCAAGGTCTCGTTGGTCGGCATCGAGCTGCTCTCCGTAGAGGCCAGGGTGGTTATCGCTTCCGTTGAAACCTACCTGAAGTATGCCGAAGCAATCGGTCTGACCGCCAGTGCCGCCGCACCTGCGTAATCGCACCAGCCTCTGGACACCTATAGGGACCGGGGGGGCGTGTGCCGCCCCCCTCAGGCCCAAGTCAGGCGAAACTTTCGGAAGCCTGACCCCGAGTGTAGGTCACTGGTCGCCTCGATGGGTCGGATGGGGTGACGAGTAAGCAAAGGAGGACTGATGGGTACCTTGACTCAAGACATGACCCGGCTATGCGAAGAGATCACGGCTTTGCGGGCATCTCGTGAGGACCTCGTCGAGGATTTAGCCCAGGAAAATCGAGACATCAAGGGCCGGGTTTCAGGTATGCTGGCGGAGTTTCACAGAGCACACGGCGACATGGCCGCCCGCACGAGGGCGGAACAAGCAAATTTCGTTTCACGCATGACGACCGAAGTATCCGGGATGCTCAAGGGATTTGATGATTCGCATCGCGAAATGGCTGCACGAACCAGGCGAGAAAAAGTCAAATTCGTGACGGATATGGCAACGCAAGTATCCGGATTGGTCACCGGCTTTCAAACAGCCCGTACAGAGATGGCGAGGCGGATGAAGAGGGACAATCAGGCTTTCGTCGCCGACAATGGACGAGACATCTCCAGACTGCTCAACGGATTTCACGATTCCAGGGCAAAGATGGCAAAGACGTCGCAGGCTGAGCGAAACCGGTTTATTTCGGATTTGGAGAAATCAGTTAGAGGGATAAGGAAAGAGGTCGCCGAGGATTTGGCCGGCGCACGGCAGGCATGGAACGGTCTATCCCCTGAAGTGAGAAAGGCCAAGCAGGATGCGGAGCGCCGTGCCAAAGAAGAAGCGGAGCTGAAGGCGAAAGCCGAGGTCGAGCGTAAGGCAAAAGCCGAAGCCGAGCGCAAGGCAAAGGAAGCGGCCGAAAGAGAAAAACAGGAACAATCCAAGAAGAGGACGAAGACTGAAACAAAAACGGAGTGAGCGTAACCCGGGGGTCAACAATGGCTGAACCGACGGTCGGGCATACGGAAATGGCGGACGTGACCTGCTCCTTCTGTAGCGGCACGGGAACGGATCCTTTCGGAATATTGTCTTGGATCTCTACGTGCTGTGTGTGCGGTGGCAACGGCAAGGTTCGAATCCGGAGCCCGTACGCCAAATGCGCTCACTGTGAGGGGACAGGAGCGGTCAAGACCTTTACCTGCACCGTATGCATGGGAAAAGGTTTTGTGCCGCTCCCTGCCGAGCCCGTCTCCGTCTGTCCCGAATGCAATGGGTCCGGAGACGACGGGTCCGCTCCGTCGCTTCCGTGTCTGAAGTGCAGAGGAAGAGGATTTGTGATCAAGGCCGACAAGTAAGTTCCACCTCGGTGGGGAAAATCAACCAGCGTATGCCGACCGGATTGCAGAGCGGTTAGAACCGCAACCAACCGGCGATTGCAGGCATCGGCGTCAGGCGCGAGCTTGGGTTTCGCAAGTACCATTGTACCACATAGGGGATCCGGACGGTGCTCCTGGTTCCTCGGTGCCGAGCGCAACCAAACCGAAATTCAGGAGCCAATTTCCGAAGTCCCGCGAAGCGCGGGATTCGCGGTACAGAAAATGAGGATTCGTAGTACAGATGCCTTCCAGCCTCTCAATCGCCGAGGAGAGAACTTCATCATAAGGAAATGAATAACCATGAACGGCAAAAAATCGAATGTCGCAGTTGCGGTAACGGAGCCCATCGGGCCGGACGGTGATAACATCGTTCCCGAGGCAGGCGAACAATTTGTCTGGACCCCTCAGGTCAAGGACCTCACGGACCGAGCTTCTGCATACCTGGCCGTGGGATATTCGGTACATTTTGCCGGAGCCGCGGGAACGGGAAAAACCACTCTGGCATTTCACGTCGCGGCCAGACTGGGTCGACCGGTAGTACTCATTCACGGCGACGACGAGTTCGGGAGCTCGGACCTGGTCGGTCGCGATGCAGGCTACCGAAAATCCAGACTCGTGGATAATTTTATCCATTCGGTAGTCAGGACCGAAGAGGAAACGCGGAGCTTTTGGGTCGACAACCGCCTGACAACCGCGTGTCGAGACGGTCACACGCTCATCTACGATGAGTTTACCCGGTCCAGACCTGAGGCGAACAACGTTCTCCTGAGCATTCTCGAGGAAAAGATACTGAACCTACCCAGCCTGCGTAGGACCGGGGAAGGTTATCTTGAGGTACACCCGTCTTTCAGGGCTATTTTTACGTCAAATCCCGAAGAATATGCCGGCGTCCACAAGACTCAAGACGCGTTGCTCGACCGAATCATTACCATCAATGTGGACCACTACGATCGGGGTACCGAAGTGGAAATCACTATGGCGAAGTCCGGGCTTTCCAGACGCGATGCCGAAGTGATTGTGCACATAATCAGAGAATTGAGGCACATAGGCGTGAACAACCATCGCCCCACCGTGAGAGCGTGTATAGCCATCGCCAAAGTCCTGGCACATCTCGGCGGCACTACCGATGCCGACGATCCGATCTTTCGATGGATTTGTCATGATGTGCTTGCCAGGGACACGGTGAAGGTTACAAAGGGTGGCGAATCGCTCATGCCCAAGAAGGTCGACCAAATTATGAGAAAAGTGTGCAAATAGGGGACCAATGCCTGAAGCCAAGCAGATTACTGCCTCGGACGGCAGGGGAGACGGCTATGAGGATACACAAGAAATCTACCATCCGAGGCCTTCGAGATATTCGCACCCATTCGGGAAGAGTAGAGAGTGCCGGCGTCCCTTATGTGACGTACATGAAGATCAGTGCTCTCGAAATGGAAAAAGCGAGACGCGAAACGGAAAAGTTCAGCGCGGAAGCGAGGATCGGCAACATCGACCAGCGTCTGGCCGAGATTGAAGCCGAAAAGGAGGCTCTTCTGGTAGGTGTCGGGGAGCGCACGAACACGGCGACCCGAAGACCGGCGAGTGACAAATCCGCTCCTGCCCGGCAGGAAGGCAAGCAGGGATTCCGGGTCAAGTATTGATATCTCTGGAAAGGATCGTGGTGAGATCATGTCCGGGCTAAAGAATTGCGGGCAACTTCGTACGAGCAGCTGCATCAAGGGGTTCCGATCCTGCAAACATTCGACGGCCGCTCCACAAGGGATGCTGGATCGGGGGCGCGTCCAAGCGGGTGAGGCTCGGCGACTCCAGCACAATGTGCATCAGATCTGGTTGGGAACTCGGTCGGCAATAGCTGCTCGTTCGAGCAGGAAGTGACCGCCGAGCAATGTAGAGAACGCTCACGTATCAAACGCAGACGGGAGGACGCTGATGAAGGTTATCTGCATCTCTTGCGGTCACGGTTTGCCCTTGGACGAGACATACGAGGACTATGAAGGATTGATCAAGTGTTACGTTTGCGGTGCACTGATGGAGATCAAGATGTCTGAAGGGAAACTGCAAGCTCTCAACCTGCCGACCTTGTCACCGGACTCACGGCACAAAGCGGAACAGGTCGGGAACAGCCCGACATAATCGGGCAGTGCGTCGTTGTTGTGACAAGGCATACCACGACAGTCCTGGGGCCGAGGCCGATCCGGCGCGGCCAAGACCTGTTGGATGCCAAACCCGTGGGGTTCTTACAAACGAACTGACTCTCGTTACAAATCTCATCATAGGTGGGCGGAACGACCGATGCAAACACAAACCAAACCGAATGGGACAAAAGGGCGGTATCTGTACGCCATAATTGCCGGTTCCGGCGAAAAATCTTACGGTCGCATTGGTCTTAACAAGGGCACGGTTTATACGATTTCTCATGGAGAACTGTCGGCGGTTGTGAGCGATGTGGCAAATCAGAAGATTCGTCCGGAGCGTCGACACCTTGCGGCACACCAGACAGTGCTGAAAAAGGTCATGGAAGATCTTGATTTACTTCCCATGTCCTTCGGCATCATCTCCGATGGACCCGGGGCCGTAAAGAGACTTCTCAAACGCAATCGTAAGGCCATAGCCGGCCGGTTGAATCGTGTCTCGGGCAAAGTTGAAATGGGACTGAAGGTGGCCTGGGACGTTCCCAATATCTTTGAGTATATGGTTAACGTTCATCCCGAACTCGCGGAAGCCCGTGACAGATTAGTGAGCCTCGGAGTCCGGGTCTCCCATGAGGACAAGATTGCCATAGGGCAACTGTTCGAGGAACTGCTCGCGTTGGACAGGACACGGTACACGGACCTGGTGGAGCAGGTCCTGGAATCCCGATGCACCGAAATCAAACGAAACCCGTGCCGGGACGAACGGGATGTGATGAAGCTGGCTTGTCTTGTCGACCGTACCTCTCTCGGAGGGTTCGAGGCCGGGGTGCTCGAGGCTGCCGCGTATTTCGACGACAACTTCGCTTTCGATTACAACGGTCCGTGGGCGCCTCACAACTTTGTAGAGATGGAAGTCGAGGTCTAGGACGGAGCGAGATTGGAGCATACCATGCTGCTGATAGATGACATCGTCAGGTTTCCGATGAGCGGCCTCTTGTGGATCTTTCGAGAGATTCACGAAGCCGCTGAACAGGAAATGCGTGCAGAGGCCGACTCCATTACCCTGGAACTCCAACAACTCTACGCGGAATTGGAGACAGGGCAAATCACGGAGGAAGAATTCGATCGCCGGGAAACGTTTTTGTTGGACAAGCTCGATCAAATGCAGGACGGCGGAGATCTCCCGGAATAGAGGCGGGAGACGACTTCGACCGTGATGAGCGTGAGCGGCACCGGATCGGCCGCTGTTTTCGAGCCCGGTCAAGATGCCTGGTGAGGAGGAGATCGTCATGAAGGAGATGGATTTGGATCACGCAGAACATGTCACGCTCTGCGAAGCTCTGGACCGTGTTCTTAACAAGGGAGCCGTTGTTCTGGGTGAAGTGACCATCTCGGTCGCGAACGTGGACCTTATCTACCTCGGCCTTCAACTCGTCCTGACATCTATTGACTCCTGTCACACCATGAAGGCATCGGCATCAGGCCAATGGCAGGGTGAGATTACGCAGGTTTGAGGAGACTCTCGGCGGTCTTTTCCGCGCATGCCCGAGTCCTCTTAGGAATCGGGCACGGGGCATGGAGCAGGCCAATCAGTCACAAAATCCGCTGGTATGGGAAATCTCATCTGCAGCCCTCTCCGGGGAGACTCATCTATGGACAACATGCAATGCAGCCGTGTCGAGAGCGATTCGCTGGACGACTTTGCCAAAGTGATGAACTTCAAAGGCACACCTCGCACCCCGCGAGAAAACGAAGGATCACGAATCAACCTCGATCCGGAAGGCATTAAGAACGGGCTCGGCCAACTGGTGTTGACAGTGGTTAAACTGCTCCATGAACTCTTGGAGCGTCAGGCCATCCGTCGCATGGAACTCGGTTCCCTTTCCGATGAACAGATAGAAAGGCTCGGTGTGACTCTAATGCGGCAAGCGCAGGAAATAGAGCGACTCCGTAAAGACTTCGGCCTGGAAGAAGAAGACTTGAATCTCGACCTCGGACCGCTTGGAAAACTTCTGTAGGGAGGCCAATGATGTCAATACAACGTTCCGCTCGTCATTCAATTGAGAGCACGAATCTTGCCGATCTTCTCGAGAGAATATTGGACAAGGGAATCGTCATCGCAGGCGATATCAAGATCAAGCTCGTGGATGTGGAGCTCCTAACGATTCAAATAAGACTCGTGGTTTGTTCCGTGGACAAAGCCAAAGAAATGGGCCTGGATTGGTGGGTCAACAATCCGGCCTTTCAGAGACAATCAATAGAGGCTTAGTATCTGTCCCAAAACAAACCTTGCAATTGATTCCGCGTTTTGCGAGATCGCATAGCGCCGTTCGCAAAACCGGATCATGTCCCCGATTGCCGGCGGCCCCCATGGCATCGAGCGTGATCCCGGCAACCCATGATTCTGGAATTCAAACGGTTTTGATACTCCTCTTATCCTCAACCCGCAAACCGGAGAAGAGATAATGCCCGAAAAGGATCTGCCGAGTTTCGATTCGTTCGATGAGTGTGAAACCGTTCCCGACTACTTGGAGAATTCGAATTCAGCGACCCAGACTATTGACCTGAGCAACCTGTTCAGCTCGGGGGTCTATTCTTCGGGCACATTTGATCTCAGCGTGGCATCTACCTCCTTTGGCCGTCTCTTGGATGCACTCCCCGTGCCCGCCATTCTCATCGATGAGTCAAACCGAGTGATCTTCTCGAATCATGGGTGCGCAAAACTCACCTCAGACTACCACGACATGTTCGGCGTTTCGTTTCTGGACTTCGTCCCGAGACCGTCCGACCTGGAAAGAGCCCAGGCCCTTGCCGACAAAACTCTCGCCCTGTTGGCCAGAGTGTTCAAGACCAGAAAGCCTCTTACCGCCGAGGTCATCCTGGAAATCCACAGGAAGAGAATTTGGGCGCGACTGCATCTCAGAGCCGTTCGGATTGCATCGGAACGGTACGTGCTGGTGATTATTGATGACGTGACCCACGAGAAAAAGCAACTGGAGCTGAACAGAAGACGAGACAAGGAATCCGAAGAATTGCGCCGCGACCTTGAGGCGCTGGTTGACAAGGCCAATTCGGAGCTTTCGACCGTGACTGCGCGTTTGAGGCATGAAACTGCAGATCATCAGAAGACTCAAGTTCTCCTAAGGGTGGAAAAGCAAAAATGCGGGATATTGGCTCACCAAGCTGAGTTGGCTACCGCGGTACTGGCTCCGAACGGGAAATTCCAGTCTATCGATCCCGGATTCCAAGAACTCTGCGGATATGAATTGAGCGAAGTTCCAAACCTCCAAGATCTGATAATCGGCTGCCGGGACGATCAGGATTCCCGAGATGAAGTATCGCGGGAGTGGCTGCGCGGCTTAGAGCGAGCCATGGATGAGGGTGCGGCCGCAGCGGCTTGCACGATGACATGTCGGGGTTCCACGAAACGAGAAATTCTTATCAGAGGACTAGAACTGGCCGACGGCAATTTTTTCATTACCTGCCGCGAAGAATAAGACCAAGGCCTGCAGCCGCTAAGCCGGTCTGAAAGAACTCCGTTCAGTCACAATCGATCTTTCGAAGGATCTCCGTGACTTCCTCGTGAACAAACGGTTTGGAGATGAAAGCCAGTATGAACTCATTGTCTAGAGCTTCTCGAATATCTACGTCATCCGTGTAATAGTAGCCCGACATCATAACGATATCCACCGAACCGTCGATGGCCTTCATTTTTCTTGCCAAGTCCAGTCCATCCATGTCCGGGAGTTTGACGTCCAGGAGGACAATATCGAACCGGGTGGTCCGGACCAGACTCAATGCGGCTTCACCGGTTTGAGCAACTTTCAACTCGAAGTGATCTTCTCCAATCAGATTCGTCAGAACCCAGCACATGTCGGGCTCGTCATCCACAATCAGTACAAGCGGCCGTTTCCTTGCCATATCAAGTGACCTCAGGGTTATAGTAGCGGTAAGTAAACGGTGAAGATAGTGCCTTCACCCTCTACACTCTGGACCTCGATGTTTCCCAAATGCTCCTTTACAATCGAGTAGCATATTGAAAGCCCCAATCCCGTGCCCTTGCCCACGGGGGAAAGCGTGAAAAACGGATCGAATACTTTTTCAAGATGGTCGGGTGAGATTCCACACCCTGAGTCTTCAACTGCAATAAATGCGCCTCCTTGGTCGGCCCTGGCGGAAACGGTCAGCGTCCCCCCCTCCGGCATTGAATTGAACGCATTGAGGAACAGATTGACAAACATCTGCTGAAGCAGATTCGCATTGCCATAGACGGGCATTGGCACGTCGGAAAACTCCGACTTGACTACGATCTTTCCGATCTTTGCCTGATTGGAAACAAGCTGAAGGGCCTCCTTGACAACATTCACAATATCAATGGGATTCATTTCCGAAGTGGAAGACGGGCGTGCAAATCTCAGCAGATTCTCTATTATGGAGGACGCCTTGTTGATGCCGTCAAGAATTCTGGAGACGCATTCTTGTCGGAACTCTTGCTGGATCTCAGGATTTTTCAGGAACTGTGCGGCTGAAGAGCATACCGCGAGGGGATTCCTGATTTCGTGAGCAATGCCCCCGGCCATCACGCCCAGAGCTGCAAGCTTCTGCGATTGGAGAAGCTGCATCTCAAGTTTTCGATGTTCACTCAGATCCCGTCCTACCGCCACCACTCCCACGGGTTCTCCCCGCTCATCTTCCATTGAGGAAAAGACCCAACTGATCGGAATACCGGCTCCGCTCTTGGTAAGGAGATCCCACTCACCCGTTTGAGGGCTGTCAACAACCCTCAGCTCGCTGAAAACCTTCCTGAGAGCTTCACTCGCTTCCGGCACACATCGTTCAAAAAAGGACCTTCCTTTTACTTGCCACGAAGGATAGTGCGTAAGACGCTCGGCCGCGGTGTTCCAGGTCAGCACGATTCCCTCGGAATCCGTCGACAGGACCACATCTCTGGCACTTTCCACCACACTGGCCAGGTGCCGCTCCACTCGACGGACCTCTTCGCTCAATCTTACCTGCTCGGTAACATCGTCCATCAGCAGAATAATGTTCTCTACGTCGCCGCGCCACGCGAAAGGAAGGATGCTGTAATAGTACGTCCGAATGGGAATACCCGGAGCACGGTATGTCATCCTGTCGCCTCTGATTGCTTCGTTCTTGGCAAACACTTCACGGACCTTGCTCGCAATGTCGATATGCTCGATAATGGCTTCCGGAAGCACTTGATCCAGCTTCTGTCCCATCACATGCCGCTGGGTTCGGCGACTCTTGGTAATGAAATTGCGGTTCGCAAATACGACCCTAAGATCTCTATTAATCAAGAGAACGGATGAAGGGATGGATTCCAGAAACATCCCGAACATGTCTTCGTAGCGGTGCGGGTCGTCGCCCGCCAACAGCTCCAAACTGGTCATGCCCATGACATTCTTTCCCCTTGTCTCCCGAAGGTCCGGTTGATAGTGTGTAATTTTTCGGAGCAAGATTCAGGCCGGTAGACAGTCACTCAGTGCTGAGTTTCACAAATATGGTGTAGCCTTCTTCCAGGCTTCGCATGTGGTGAATCCCGCGAGGCGGGATGAACCGCATCAGTCGAGGCTTTAGAGCCGGGATCATCGAGAAGGGAGACCGCGTTGTCGGTCTCTGAGTACGCGCTTTGAACCGGTTCCACAGCCGTACACGAATGCGTCACCGTATTTGCGCCAAAGAGCACTTGCGTCCGACGAGTGCTCTGCGACCTTACTCCGGACGAATTGCCTGCTCAGGAATAGCCGTCGTCACGTTGAAGTGCAGCTTGCGCGGAGGAGGCTTCGGTTCATTCTCTTGCGCTGCGGGTCAAAAACTGAGCGTGTTGCCCTATGCTCCTTTCATCCAGTGGTTTGTGGTTCTTTGCCCGCCCAATTGCCTCGCGAGACGAACCCCGTACATTACAAAGGCTCCGGAGCAGGGGCGCTCCCTCCGGCTGGGCGGTGACTCGGACCCAAACTCCTCTCCTCCGAGGTCGGCCGTCCGATTGGGGGGCAGATGTAAGTCCTCGGCGAAGCCCCGCATCGCCTTACAGTGGCCGAGGACTTTCATGATTTGTTGCGGCTTGTCGGCAGCTGCAAGCCATGAGAGTTCATATGAAACGATTGGCCTGCTTCCGGACCACACTATGGAGACGCAATGGGACATACACCGGACGGAAGCGGTCTCGGACGTTATTGTACAAAGCAGGCAATTATTAATTCATTCTATCGAAAGATCGGTACACTGTCAAAGAAAAGTTGTCGTAGGGTGACAGTTTCAGGTGTTGCGGCTAAGGCAGGAAAATCATGCGCCGCATCGAATGCGGCGACACGATCAATCGAACGGCGACCGAGGTTCTTTGCAACTCGGCGGATCAAGGAATCAGTCTTTCAACCAATCTTGTGAGTGATACACACGATGGATCTGCACTGAGAATCTCTTACCGGACATGCACCATGATAACATTCCCAGGCGGTTCGGATCACTGTTTTGACTGAGTCGATTTACCTATGGGTTTTCCCCAAACTGCGTAGATCGGATCGCTTGGAATCCCTGCACCGTAGTACTTGTCATCCCTTGGACGCGGTTTTCCCAAGCTTTCATAGTAGCCCTGAATAGCGAATCGTCCGGACAGGGAGAAGAACCGGCGTACAAGTTCCACCCGCTGCTTTTCGGTGCTCTCCTTCCAGATGTTTGCTGCCTTGGGCGGAAACATCCGGTTTGAGAAAACCACGATAAATAGACCGGCAGACTTTAACACTCGCGACACCTCGCGGAAAACCTCCAACGGCCGTGTCAAATAGTCCACGGACACGGTGTTGACCACGACGTCAAAGTGATTGTCGGGAAACGGCAGCACCGGATCGCCGTTGATGTCCTGAATGACATGCTCGAACAATACGGCATTGGAAACCAGTTCCTCTCTGTTGAGCCCCAGGCCTACGATCATCTCGGGACGTTCGACTTCCCCCAGATGTGATTCCGGCCCGGCCATAAGATCCAAAATTGTTGAACCGGCCGGTATGAGACGCCGATACAGCTGTTCAACCGTTTCCAGTGCACATCCGTCCAGATGGTCGACGAACCTGGGTTTCGTGTAGAAAGCGCCGTCAGGGGTTTCGTCATCTCTGTCGAATGCATGAGCACCGAAATGATCCGAACTGGTTGGTTCATCCGTCTCTTCCTTGACGACCATATCCTTCAGTGCTCTCTCCGACCACACCGGAGCCGGTCCACAGCCTCCGCGGGGGTCCATCTTGCAGCGATAGCCCGTCTTCTCGATCCCCTGGTTCTCCAGGGCATTCCAACTTCCCACGAAATAGCAACAGTCGTCGTTGAAACAAATGTGATGGATCTCTCCACCCCAACTGGAGTCGAGAGGGGTCCGGATCGGATCCATTTCCGATCCACAATGTGGACATGAGTGTCCTTGAGGCATTGGATTCTCCCTTCTACTATTAAGATCGCTCTTCTGAAGCAGGACTCAATGGATCAGCATTTCCAAGGTGTTCGTATCGCAGGAAAACTCAATACATATCCGGCCGGCGTGTTCTCGTACCGTGTTCGTCACGCATTCTCTCGACGGCCGTTTCTTGTCCTCATCCAATACCATCCTCGTATCAATTCGATTCTGAAACACCTTGGTAATAATCTGTTCACGATCATTAGTCCTCATTTTCTTAGGTAAGGTCGCCGTGTGAGTCTGTCAAGCGGCCATGTCAAAACCAATCACGGTATGGTAACCTGGTACAAGGTCTTCTGCAGAGATGCCATGCACGCTCTGTCGGCAAATCCGTGTAGGAGGAGCACTTCATATGAACAAATCCCCACGAATAGTGGTTTACGGCGCGTCGTGGTGCCCGGACGCTCGCCGAGCGAGGCGACTATTGGACGAGCACGAAACGGACTACACTTGGATCGACGTTGATGAAGACGGCAACGCGATGGACTTTGTGAAGAAGATTAACGGCGGAAAAATGGTCATCCCCGTGATCGTTTTTCCCGACGAGTCTATCCTTATCGAGCCGACAAACTACGAGCTTACGGCCAAACTGGAAAGCCTTTTTAGGGAACACCGAACTGAAGGCTGACGGACTTGGTACACGGTTGCGCAAAGTCGGTCGCGTATTTTCAACCATTCTCGTTCCCAGGCTCCTACCGGTCGATGACGGGCAAGATGAGACGGTCTCAAAAGTCGGTGAGTGACGCAAGTCGTAGCACGATTGTTCAGCCTATCGCAGGAAATCCCCCGTTGACGGGGGGATCGGAGGGGGGCTTTCGGGGATGACCAATCAGGAACGTGGAAGCCATGCATCCGCCACGCGGCCAAAACATGCGACCGAACTTATGAAACGGTATGCTTGCCGGTGTTCGCTAAAGCAGATCGCGCAACGCCTCCTCAATTGTATCGAACGCGAATGTGAAGCCTGCATCAAGCAAGGCCTTGGGAACTGCTCTTTGACCGTTCAGGACGTACTCTCCAAATTCGCCCAGCACGAGTCTTATCATGAAGGCCGGTGCGGGAAGGAATGAAGGCCTGTTCATGGTCTTACCGATAGCTTTTGCCAAGTCGGCATTCCTCACCGGTACCGGTGCAGTGAAGTTCAAGGGGCCGCTTATGTCTTTGTTTTCTATGGCGAATAGCGCCGCCCGACAGAGGTCTTGTAGGTGGATCCAGGAAATCCACTGCCGACCATTGCCAACGGGCCCGCCGGCAAAAAATCGGAACGGCAGTACCATTTGACTCAGTGCGCCGCCGTCGTTTCCCATCACGATGCCGAGCCTGGCTCTGATAACTCGTGCTCCCTTTCTTTCGGCCTTGATTGCCTCTTCTTCCCATGTACGGGCCAACCGGGCCAAAAAATCCGACCCCTGCGGAGAAGTCTCGTCCAGTTCATCATCCCCGGTCAAACCATAGTAGCCGGCACCCGACGCGTTCAGGAGGGTGATCTTCTCCGCCGTGTCGGAGGGAATGGCATCGACGACGTTTCCGGTCGTTAATACCCGACTCTCCTTGAGAAGTCTCTTGTAGTTTTCGTCCCAGCGGCGAAACACCGACACACCTGCCAGGTTAATGATGACGTCGTGTCTACCGACCTCATCTTGCCATTTGCCCGGTCTTGTTGCATCTGCGGATACGAGACCGACCTTTTCCGCAAGAATGGGCCCGCGCTCCGGTTTGCGAGCCATTATGGTAACGTCAATGCCTTTTCTTACGAGAAATTGAGTGAGATGGGACCCAACAAAACCGCTGCCTCCTACGATTAATGCTCTCATTTGGTGTCGACCTCCGAATCGGATTTAAGAATTATGCGGGAACCCTCTCTGAAATTGCGGGGCAATTCCCCTGCCGAGGTCTCAAGTTTGCTGCCGGATGTCCTCCTTTCCCGATTGAGCGTGTCAGGCGTGATTCCTCAGCTGCAACTCCGCTGGATGGGGATTCAGAAAGAACTGTTCCGCCAGATAGGGTTGCTCGTACTTTCGTACATAGTGAGACAACAATGTCACCGGTACGATGATCGGCACAAAGCCCATTCGATAGTTCTCTATTATCTCAAGGAGTTCCTGCTTTTCGTCCGCGGTAATCCGCTTCTTGAAGAAACCCATCACGTGGAGGAGTACGTCCGTGTTTTTTTTTCGAGTTGTTTTCAGTCTCAGCGCCTCCATCAGCATGGTCTGATACGGCACGCGGAAGCTGTCGAGGCAATGGCTTTTAATGTCGGCGATCATCTTGCCCATGAGTCTCATGTGTTTGGGACTGTGACACATAATAAGGAGCTTGTGTTGTGTATGGAATTCCACGAAGGCCCGTCGCGTCGGACTCGGCTCCAGTGTTTCCCTCCATCGCTTCATGACGAAAAGCGCTTCGACGAAGTTCTCCCGCAGCTTGGGATCGTGGAGCCGCCCCTCCTCCTCTACGGGCAGGAGAGGGAAATGCTCCATGAACGCGCGGGCAAACATCCCCACGCCCCGATTGGACGGCATGCCTTTCTCAGTGTACACCCTGACCCGTTCCATGCCGCTGCTGGGAGACCCCTTCTTGAATATGAATCCGCAGAGATCTTCGTTTTCCAGCGCCTTGACTTTCCTGGAACACCAGTCCACCATTCTGTCCGTATGGTCTTCTCCCGTCCTTGAGGTCACGAAGCGAGGCGAATCGGGATTCCCCACGAGTCGGAAGGCTTCCCTGGGAGTGGGGAAACCACATTCCACCTCGGGACATACGGGGATGAAGCGGACATACTGTGACAACGTGTCGCAGATGAAGGGATCGCGGCTGTGACCGCCGTTGTAGCGAACGTTCTCGCCGAGAAGGCACGCGCTCACACCGAGTGCTATGGGCGTTTCCATATGAGCTCCCCCTTTCCGGAAATTCAGAATTTTCCCGGTCGCAATAAACAGATCTACTATACTATAGTGAGTAAGTCCGGGGCCGGCAATCTTATAGGACCATGACCGCCAACAGAGGGAATACCTCGGTTTCCGTTTATCAGCAGGCTCGGAGGAACGAGATGCAGCGGGTAAGTGAATTCCGGATCCGAAAGTGCAACGAAGCTCCCCCAAACGCGCACGGTGATTTTGTTCTGTACTGGATGATCGCCAATCGTCGTACCCGATGGAACTTCAGTCTGCAGCGCGCTGTTGAGTGGACGCTGGAATTGGGTAAGCCTCTTGTGGTATTTGAAGCGCTCAGATGCGGCTACCAATGGGCTTCGGACCGGTTCCACTCGTTCATCATGGAGGGCATGAGGGACAATGCAGCAGATTTTTCGGGATCGGGGGTCCTTTACTACCCGTACCTGGAACCGCAAGAAGGCGCGGGAAAAGGCCTGCTCAAGGATCTCGCCGCCCACGCGTGCTGCGTGGTGACCGATGATTTCCCGTGCTTCTTCCTTCCCCGCATGGTTGCTTCCGCGGCCGGGCAGGTGCCCGTTCTCCTTGAAGCCGTAGATTCAAACGGTATCATACCGATGCGGTGGAGCGACAAGGTCTTCCTCACCGCATACAGTTTCAGGCGGTTTCTTCAGAAAAATATCGAGCTGCATCTTCATGCTTTTCCGGAACGTGAACCCGTTAGCAAGGTAGAGACCACGACGATCGAGGGCCTTCCGCTTCGGATAACCGATCATCGGCCTCCGGCGGATGTACGGTTCTCTCAGATCACGAGCGAGTCCCTTGCCGCTTTTCCCATCGATCATGCGGTGAGTCCCGCTCCCGTCATCGGCGGCTCCCGGGCTGCATCGGAGCGGCTCAGGTCGTTCTTGGATTCCTCATTGGGAGACTACGAAGAACTGCGCAATCACCCTGATGCCGACTGCACCAGCGGTCTATCACCTTATCTTCATTTCGGGCATATTTCCGTTCACCAGATTTTTGCCGATCTCATGGAACGAGAAGACTGGTCGGTTGAAAAGCTCTCCACCAATGCCTCGGGAAAGCGGGCCGGGTGGTGGGGTGCGAGTGAGAGTGCAGAGGCGTTCCTCGATGAACTGATTACCTGGAGAGAGCTGGGGTATAACATGTGCGCCGGTCGGGCCGACTACGACCTGTATGAGTCTCTCCCCGATTGGGCACGGCAAACGTTGGAAGACCATGGGGCCGATCCTCGTCCGTACCGGTATTCTCTCGATCAGCTCGAAGCCGCGGACACTCACGATGAACTCTGGAACGCCGCACAAACGCAACTGGTGCGAGAAGGCCGCATCCACAACTACCTGAGGATGTTGTGGGGCAAGAAGATCCTGGAATGGACTCCGTCTCCGGGACAGGCCTTGGCAAGCATGATCGAGCTGAACAACAAATACGCGTTGGACGGTCGGAACCCCAATTCGTACAGCGGCATCTTCTGGGTTTTAGGCCGCTATGACCGTCCGTGGGGTCCGGAAAGGCCCATTTTCGGGAAGATCAGATATATGTCGTCGGACAGCGCGAGACGCAAACTCAAAGTCACCCGCTATCTCGAGAGATACGCTCAATGAATGCTTTCAAACGAGAACTCGCAGAGTATGATTCGGTTATAATCCAACAAATTGACGGGAGGTGAGTCATGGAACGCCTAAAACAGGGAGATACGGCCCCTGAGTTTGCACTGCCCAATCAGTGGGGAAGCGACGTCTCCCTGTCCGATTTCAAAGGGAAGAAGCTTCTGGTGTACTTTTATCCCAAGGCCGACACGTCCGGGTGTACCAAGCAGGCCTGCAACATACGTGACGCAGAGCCGGATCTCTCAGGCATCGGAGTGACCGCCCTTGGGATCAGCCCGGATAAACCCGGGAAACTCGAGAAGTTCGATAACAAGCACGGCCTGGGGTTCACTCTGCTTTCAGATCCGGACCACGTTACGGCACTGGCGTACGGAGCGTGGGGAGAGAAGAAGATGTACGGGAAGACGCACGAAGGGATTATCCGATCTTCGTTTCTTATCGACGAAGGCGGTAAGATCATCGAGGCCTGGTACAAGGTCAAACCCTTGGACACCGTGCCCAAGGCTCTGAAGGCATTAGAGAAGACGACCCCCTGAACTTGTTACAATCCCCAAGAATACCAAGATTCGGTAAGAGTTCACCGCGAAGAAAGAGAGAATGAACCACCAAGACACAAAGGCACCAAGAAAATCCACCAAACACCTAACAGTGCAGGGCTTGCATTATCCGGAACGAGACTGGGCACCGTGTTCACAAGGTCCGGTTTGAGTCTGAGTTTCGATCCTAATGTGCCGTGAGCCAAGAAGGCGACCGTGTTGCCGGCCTCCAAAATCCTTTGTGTCTTGGTGTCCTTGTGGTTAGATCTTCTTGTTCAACCGAGCGTGATGTCGCGGTGAACGTTTACAAGATCCGTGCTTCAGCGGGTGTGGAACGCGAGCCTCAGCTCCCATCGTTCCATGGCATGCGAGGCTGCGCAAATCCCGCATCACCCCCACCGCCGGCAACCTTATCCGGGTGATCCGCGGACAACGAGTCGGCCTCTTCGGCAACCTCGCTCACGGTTTGCCGACCATTTTTTTTCTCCGGCTTTCCTCATCATGATGAGACATTGCAAACTCTCCATTCTTTGTTATCACTCTTTACAATGCCGAGGGTCGACGAAGGGTGGGCGATTTGACTCCACCCGCGGTTCCGGCTAAACTCAAAATAGAGATACTTTGCCCCGATCCAACAAAAGCAGCTTACCAATGCCGGCTTTCAGAATGAAGGGGAGAGCCATGAAGAACTTATCGGGAGTCGTCGTATGCACCCCTAGATACTCATCGTCGAAGACGAAATTACGTCGGCCAAAGACTTTGCTGTATATTGAAAGGGACTAACGTGTTGAAAGCGTTCACTTACTAATGAAGCGAATCGAACAAGAGACCGGACAATCTACTCGGGCGTGAATGTTTGGAATGCATTTACCATTCGGCTTCAAGGCTTCCGGTAGCCGGGAGAGATCACCATGCCCAAGAAGCAAGCGGACGACGGCCCTAAGGAGACCCCTAAGAGAACTGCTGAACCCATTGACGGCACGCAAACCGAAGAGCATCTCCCCGTAGTCGGCATTGGAGCTTCCGCCGGTGGGTTGGAGGCGTTTGAGCAGTTCTTCACCAATATGCCGTCCGACGCCGGGATAGCATTCGTTCTGATTCAGCATTTGGACCCGAGCCACAAGAGTATCTTGCCCGAACTTGTTGGACGATACACCTCAATGAAGGTGAAACAGGTGGAAGACGGAATGGCTTTGAAACCGAATACGGTTTCCGTAATCCCTCCCAACCGTTATTGCTACGCTTCTGAAAAGGGAGGCATCCGATGGGGCGGCGGAATAGCTCACATGAAGGTCAATCACGTATTCTCATCGTGGAAGACGAGATTCTCCTGTCCAAGGAGATGGAACGACACCTGAAGGCACTGGGTTACCGGGTTGTGGGCAGAACGGGCTCGGGTGAAGAAGCCGTTGAGATTGCTAAGGAGACTAAACCCGACCTGGTGCTGATGGACATCAAACTGAATGACGCGATGGACGGCATTGAGGCGGCAAGGCTCATACAACGGCAGGTGGATACTGCGACAGTGTACCTGACGGGCTATTCCGACAGGTCGGACCTGTTCGACCGAGCTAAGGTCACGGAGCCGTACGCGTATCTTTCAAAGCCCATATCCCCTCTTGAACTGGTTCGGACAGTGGAAACGGCTCTGTACAAGCATGGGATGAAAAGGGAACTGAGGGAGAGCCGCGATCTGCCGGACCTGGTTATTAACGCGCTTCCCGTCGGTGTCGTGTACGTCAACACCGATGAGGTGCTCCAATTTGTCAACAAAACTTATGAGGGATGGTGCGGCCTTCCTGATGAAAGCGTCAAGGGACGGTCCATTGAGGAAGTCTTGGGAGTCGATTACCGGGGAACCATCCGTGGTAAGCGTTCATCCGGACAGCCGCAACAGCGCGGAATTACGATGGGGGAACTATTACGGCAAAGGTAATTCGGAAGTTCGTTGCAACGATTCTCCACAGTTGATGGGGGCGCAGATGAAGCAAGACAACAGACCTGAAGGGGAGATCTCGGATCTTAGGGGGCGGGCGGAGAGAAGACTTCAAGAGAGATTCCCGGCGCCGGAGGCTCTATTAAACCTTACCGGTGAAGAAGTCAAAGTCCTTGTCCATGAGTTGCAAGTCTATCAGATCGAACTTGAGGTGCAGAATGAGGAGCTGCGGCGTGCTCAGACCGAACTGGAAATGCTCAAAGACAAGTACCTGGATCTGTATGACTTTGCACCTGCCGGGTACGTGACGGTCGGAGAGACGGGGCTGATTCTTGAAGCCAACCTCACAGCCTGCCGCCTCTTGGGGGTTGAACGAAAGTCATTGATCAACCGGCCGTTTTCTCGTTTCGTCTGCCCGGAAGACCAGGACAAATACTATTTGGTCATGCGAGATCTGTTCGAGACAAAAGCACCAAAGACCTGCGATGTCCAACTGGTCAAGAAACAGTCGGAGCCGTTTCACGCTCAATTGAACGCTTCAGTGATGCAGGACGGTGAGGGGGCATTTCATTGCTGTCGTACAATCATATCCGACATTACCGAGAGGAAGCATGCAGAAAACGAACTCCAAAGAAATGAAGCCACCCTTAGGGCACTACTGCAGGCGGCGCCGATCGGCATTGGACAGGTCTTTGAAGGGAGGCGGCTTGGCTGGATAAACGAAACACTCGCTGAAATCACGGGTCGCCAACCGGATGAAGTCGTTGGAAAAAGCGCACGGATCTTCTACGAGAACAAGGGAGAATTCCAACGTGTTGAAGCAGTCAAGATACCGCAAGTCAATGCAACGGGCACGGGTTCGGTTGAAACCCGCTTCATGCATGTTGACGGCGGCGTGCACGACATTCTCTTGACGACCCGCGTGGTGGATCCGAAAGACCGGTCAAAGGGTCTGGTCTTTACCGCGGTAGACATCACGGACCGAAAGAACGCTGAGCGCGAAAAGGATATTCTCGAAGGACAGTTGCGTGAATCTCAGAAAATGGAAGCGGTGGGCACACTGGCCGGAGGCATTGCGCACGACTTCAACAATCTCCTCCACATTATTTCCGGTCATGCCGAGCTCCTGGAGACGGAACTTGCCCGCAGGGGTATGGGATTTTCCGAGTTGGATGCGATACGTCAGGCATCCGCTAGGGGGGCAGACCTCGTCAAACAGATTCTTACTTTCAGCAGAAGAGTTGATGCGAAGTTCGAGTCAATCAATCTCAATGACGACGTGAAGAAGACGGAACGACTCTTGTATCGAACGATCCCCAAGATGATCGAGATCGAACTGAAGTTGGAAGAGGAGTTGAAGCCGGTAATGGCTGATTCGGGCAAGGTCGAACAGATTCTCATAAACCTGGCCCTCAACTCGAACGACGCTATGCCCGAAGGCGGAAAGCTCACGATCGAAACCCGAAATATGGACCTGCGCCCCGAGCATTGCCAAGAGTTGGGGGCCTTCAGAACCGGCCCCTATGTTCTCCTCAAAATTACCGATACAGGTCAGGGCATTCCGGAAGATGCCCTGGAGCACATCTTCGAGCCCTTCTTTACGACGAAGGGACTTGCCGATGGAACGGGCTTGGGATTAGCCACCGTGTTCGGCATCGTGAAGATGCATGGAGGCCATATCATCTGTGACAGTGAAGTGGGGAAAGGGACGGCCTTTTCCATATACTTCCCGGCAGCAGAGGAGGCCAAACCTGTGATTGCCGCTATACCGGAAGTTGCTGTGGACGCAGGAGGCGGTGAGACGATCCTTGTGGTGGATGATGAACCATTGATAGCAGATCTGGGCAAGAAAGTCCTGGAAAAGGCGGGATACTCGGTTCTCACTGCAACGAGCGGGAAAGAAGCTCTTGATGTCTACTCCCAACACAAATCCCACATCGCTCTCATCATTCTCGACCTTATCATGCCGGGCATTGGGGGCAAGCAGTGTCTTGAGGAACTCCTCAAGATCAACCCACAGGTCAAGGTCCTTATCGCCAGCGGGCTTGCCGTCACGGGCGAGACAAAGGCCTTTCTCGACTCGGCTGCCAAAGGCATGGTAAGTAAGCCTTTCAACATGAAAGAACTGCTCCGGTCCGTGCATCAATTGCTCAATGAGATCTAAGAAGCCGAAAGAAGCGTCACGCTTTCCACCTCGTTCAGGAGGGATTGCTCTGAAGGAACAACTCATTTCTTGTCGGATGAAAGATCGATACGAGGTACAGTGTTTATTGTGTTCGAATTCGTAATGATACTCCGTTCTCTTTGAAATGTTTGGATCATGTCTTCGAGCCTCATTCCGTCGTCGATCGGTTTGAGACGAGTGCTTATTATGACACTCAGTAATCTGTAGAACCGGAAAGACTCATGAATGACAATCGTACTCCTCAGCCTCGACGTGGTCTTAAGACTCCATTGCTCGGGCTCCGCCTGGAAATGGCCGGCAGTTTTTCGATACTGTTCGTAGGAATGATGATACTGATTGGCTTGGCCAGTGTCTTTGGGATTCCCTTTACCAAAGATAACGGCTTGTACGGCGAGGAAAGGTCCCAAGTTCTGAAGAATCTCAGTCTGGTAGCGGATCTGAAGAAGGATCGCTTGCTTCTTTGGCTTCAGGAGCGCAAGAACGACGTAACCGCACTCGCCCGAAGCGCCAACCTACGAGAGCAGGCGAGACGGCTCGTCGACACGGCTCACGATGCCAGAGAACGCGGAGAATCGGCTGCCGAACTAAGGAGAACACTATCCGGTCAGGAAAGCTATAATAGACTGGTAGCGCTCTTGCGAATGATCCGGAATACTTACAAGGTGTACGAGAAGATACAGATTGTTGACTCGGAGACCGGACTCATTCTCGCGTCAACGGATAACATGGTAGGGAAGTTGTTCCTTTCCGACCCACAAACACCTGCCGGTGTCGTGAATCTTGCCCGTGAGTCATCCGTTCGCGTCATTGCCGACTCTTCCCACAAGAGGACGCACTTGGTCATTTCCCGCGTTATTGACGATCAACCGATGCAGAAGGACGGCAAGGCGCAAATAAGGCCGATACTGGTAGCATACATCAATACCGACAGCTTCATTAAACCGATGCTTCACACCGGCGGAGGGCTCGGAGAAAGTGGCGACATTGTCCTTGTCGATCAGGAAGGCAAGATCCTCGTGGATCTGAAGTACCCCTTGGCAGACGGTACCAAGGCCAAGGTCCGGGAATATAGAATCACGGCCGAACCGGCAACTCTTGCCGCACAAGGTAACGAGGGAATCATTATTAGTCGAGATTATAGGGACGTACCGGTTCTTTCGGCATATAGGCACATTCGCGTAACCGACAATAAGGGCTGGGGGATGGTGGTAAAACGCGATGAGTCGGAAGTATTCCGCCCTTTGAGGAGAAGACTGTCATTCTTTCTGCTCCTAGGCTTCACAGGTGTTCTGGGAGCAGTGGGACTTTCCGTCTTGCTCGCCAACAGGATTGCGCTGCCGATCCAAAACCTGAGCCGGACCGCTCAAGAAGTTGAAGCGGGTAACCTGGACGTGCGGGCGCCGGTAATGGGTTCGGAGGAAGTGAGAAGACTTGTTGTGACGTTCAATTCAATGATCGAACGTATCCGAGATTGGCAATGGGAACTTGAAAAACAGGTCAGAATCCGAACAACGGAACTTGAAGCCAAGAACGCGGAATTGGAGCGATTCACGTATACGGTCTCCCACGATTTGAAGAGTCCCCTCATCACCATCAAGAGCTTCGCAGGCTTCGCCGAGGAAGACTCGGCCCAAGGAGACACAGAGGCTCTCGCCGATGATTTGAAAACGATTTCCAAGGCTGCTTCAAGTATGGGCCACTTATTGGACGACCTTCTGGAACTTTCCCGCGTAGGACGCTTGTTCGACTCTCCCTCCGAAGTACCGTTTGGTGAATTGGTACAGGAGGCTTTGGAACTCCTTTCAGGCAGCCTCAGGGAACGGGGAGTAGCGGTTGCCGTCGATCCCGACCTTCCGGTCGTGTCCGTGGATCGCCGCCGCTTGGTGGAGGTGCTCCAGAACCTCATCGAAAACGCGATCCAATTTATGGGTGATCAGCCTGATCCGGAGATAGAGATAGGCGTCCGAAACGGCTCGGGAGAAGCCGTATTCTATGTTAAGGATAACGGCATCGGTATTGATCCTACGTATCACGAAAGGATTTTTGGGCTTTTTGATAAGCTTGACGGGAATACGGACGGAACCGGGATCGGCCTGGCACTGGTCAAACGAATCATAGAGATTCACAATGGGCGAGTATGGGTTGAATCCGACGGGAGAAATTGTGGCAGTTCATTCTGCTTCACCCTGAACTCGCAGGAGGCTCCGACTCAATCATGACCGAAGAAAAAGGACTGAAGGGTAATCCTGCGCAGATCCTGTTGGTTGAAGACAACGTGGATCATGCCAAGATCGTGAAACGCAGCCTCAAGAATCATCAGGTCTCAAATGTCGTTCGCCACGTGCAGGACGGGGAATCCGCACTGGATTACCTTTTCAGGCGAGGTAACTACACCGATCCAAAGTCCAGCCCACGCCCCGACGTTGTTCTCTTGGATCTTCGTTTGCCGAAGATCGACGGATTGAGAGTTCTCAAAGAGATCAAGGAATCCGAACGGTTGAACCGTATTCCCGTAGTCATTTTAACGACTTCCCAGGCCGAACAGGATAAGGCCATGGCTTACGACTACCATGCCAACAGTTATCTGGTCAAGCCGTTGGACTTCGCGAAATTCGCCGGCTTGATGAATGACCTGGGATTCTATTGGTTGGTCTGGAACTCAAGCCCGTGGAATCCCGATGAAGGCGATTGACGGGGGGATGAGTAACAAGCCATGAATGAAGATACACTCAAGATTCTCCTGGTGGAAGATGATGAGGCTCACGCGAAGGCTGTGAGTAGGGCGTTTAGGGCCGGCGGCGCCGGCGTGCAACTTCTAGTGGCATCCTCCATCCGTGAGGCCCGTGCCCATTTGGAAGTCTCAGCTCCCGATCTGGTGATCACCGATCTCATGCTTACAGACGGCAAGGGGACGGATCTCCTATTTGACGACGAAGAGATCCAGACCTTCCCGGTTTTGGTCATGACCGCGTACGGAACCCAAGAAATAGCCGTGGAGGCTATGAAGGCGGGGGCTCTGGACTATGTTGTCAAGTCCGAATCTACTTTTTCCCAAATGCCGCTCATAGCTTGGCGAGCAATGCGCGAGTGGAATCACATCGTAAAACGAAGGAAGGCCGAGCAGGATCTTCGTCGAAGCGAGGCTCGATTGGCGGAAGCCGAGCGACTTGCAAAAATCGGCAACTGGGAATGGGATGCCCGGACAAACGAGGTCTACTGGTCGGCCGGTACGTACAGAATTTTCGGGGTAACACCCGACCAATTCAAACCTAACTACGACGGCCATCTCAATTTCATACCGTCTGAAGACCGTGAGGATTATGAGCGAACCATCAAGGAATGCCTATCAGCAAAGGAGCCGTTCGAATACGAGATCCGAGTGGTTACCCGTTCCGGACACACCAAGACCGCATGGATCCGTGGCTACGTCAAACTGGACGACGGAGGAAACCCGATCGGAATGTGGGGAACCGTTCAGGACATCACCGACCGCAAGAATGCCGAGGAAGAGCTGATCCGTCTCGCCACGGCCATCGAACAATCGGATGAAAGCGTCATGATAACGGATTCGCGGGGTGCCATAGTCTATGTGAACCCGGCATTTGAGCGCACATCAGGATATTCCAAGGAAGCGGCATACGGCCGGAATCCGAGAATGTTAAAAAGCGGCGAGCATGGCCCGGAATTCTACCAGGTGATGTGGGCTACGCTGCTCAACGGGAACACGTGGTCCGGGCATCTGATCAATAGAACAAAGAACGGCGACATCTATGAAGAGGAAGCCACTATTTCACCGGTGAAGAATGAGCAGGGGGAAATCGTGAATTACGTTGCCGTCAAACGCGACGTGACGCAAGAAGCCCTGCTTGAAAGACAACTCCGGGAAGCACAAAAGATGCAGGCGATTGGAACCCTCACCGGAGGTATCGCCCATGACTTCAACAACCTCTTGCAAATTATAGCAGGGAACTCGGAACTACTCCTCATGGATACTCCCCCAACCGCTCTCGGCCATGGGGAATTGGAGGCCATCCACACGGCGGCAAAGCGGGGAAGCGATCTTGTTAAGAGGATGCTCACGTTCGGAAGGCGAGTGGAAGCCAAGCTGGAGCCAATGGACCTGAACGATGAGATTCGACAGGTTGAACGGCTCCTATATCGGACCATTCCCAAGATGATCGAAACCGAGCTTGAGCTGGCGGAAGATCTCAAACTTATCAACGGCGATATTTCCCAGATTGAACAGGTTCTCGTTAATCTGGCTTTGAATTCCAGGGATGCGATGCCGGACGGCGGTCGGTTGCTCATAGAGACCGGTAACGCCAATTTGGATGAGGCTTACTGCAGACTCAACCCATCGGCGAAGCCGGGGGAATATGTGCTCCTGGCTGTTTCGGATACCGGCTGCGGTATGGAGAAGCATGTTGCGGAAAGGGCCTTTGAACCCTTTTTCACCACCAAGACCCCGGATAAGGGTACGGGGCTCGGGTTGTCCGTGGTATTCGGAATCGTCAAACTCCATGGAGGTCACATCAAGTGCTATAGCGAACCGGGGGAGGGAACCACGTTCAGGATCTACTTACCGACTGCGGAGAAAAAGAAAGGACCCCAAGAACCAACAACTCAAGAAACGGCATGCGGTGGAACGGAAACTATACTCGTGGCGGACGATGAGGAACTCATCAGAGAATTGGCCTGCAAGATACTTTCAGGTGCAGGGTACTCCGTTATCACCGCCGACAACGGACGCGAGTGTGCGGACCTCTTTCGGAAACGAAAGAATGAGATAGCCTTGGTTATCCTGGATCTCATAATGCCTGCAATGGGTGGGAAGGAATGTCTTGAAGAGTTGTTGAGGATTGATCCTCAAGCAAAGGTGCTCATTGCAAGCGGTTTCTCAGTCAATGGACAGACACGGGCCACGCTTGAGTCCGGCGCTAAGGGATACGTGAGTAAACCCTTCAACATCAGGGAACTGCTTCGATCCGTGCGCAGGGTTCTTGATGGTGTCTAATCGGTCATATGGAAGTCCTCCGATATACACCCCTAGTCGGGTACACGCCGGCGATACTTTGGTGCTTTCTATTGGTTTGCACGGCTGTCTCGATTGACCGACTCTCGGAAAACATGGTATCATATTTCAATATGATACTTAGAGGTATAATAGGAGGCCTTCGGCGGCCAGGCTGTTCTTCGTGGAAAACGGGCAGGAATATCCGATTAGAATTGTTTCGCATGTCTTGGTCCCCACAAGCCTTAGACGGGATTTACGGCGACCACTGGAATTATGAAGGACGGGGGAACAGGCAATTGTACCATTGATCCGGGGTGATTTGATGGAATCGACGCCGTTCACGGGATTGATAAACAACGTGGCTTTGTTGCTTGCTTTGGCGGTCTTGTACGATCTTCTGAATGGACGGACCACATCGAGAGGCCTAACAGCACGGATCGGCACAGGCACAATCATAGCAGTGATTGGAATTGCAGTCATGATGAATCCCTGGCGTTTCGCACCAGGGATTGTGTTTGACGCTCGCTCTATTCTCCTCAGTGTTGGTGCACTCTTTTTCGGATTCGTTCCGGCAGTGACGGCAGCACTATTGACGGGCGCTTACCGACTCTATCAAGGAGGAATCGGTGTATGGCCCGGGGTCGCCGTGATCGTCACTTCAGCAGGAGTGGGGTTGCTGTGGCGAAGCCTCCGGAAGACCGAGATCGAAAGGATTACACCCCTGGAATTGCTCGCCTTCGGTGTTTCGGTGCACCTGTTTATGCTTCTTTGGATGCTTTCATTGCCCTCTCCGGTCGGCATCCGCGTGCTTTCAAAGATCAGTCTTCCGGTCATGATTTTGTTTCCCATTGCAACGATTGCCCTCGGGAAGCTTCTGGCAGGCCGGCTGGAACGCACAATCATCTACCAAGCGCTTGAGGAAAGCGAAGAAATTTACAGACAACTGGTCCATGCCTCGAACAGCATGGTCTTACGGCTTGCTCCCAGCGGACGGTTGATTTTCGTCAACGAGTACGCTCAGAGATTCTTCGGCTATTCAAAAGGTGAACTACTGGAGAATCCGGTCGCCGAGGCCGAAGTATCCAAGGTGGATTGTGCCCGGGAAGATCTCAAAGCAATGGTGAAAGAAGCATTGCAAAACCCCGATCGGTACACGAGCAAAGTCAATGAGATTGTGAGTAGTAAAAGTGAAAGCATGTGGGTCTCGTGGGCCGTCCGAACGATTACCGACCATGAAGGCAATGTGACGGAGATCCTTTGCATTGGAAACGACATCACTGACCGCAAGCGAGCCGAAGAAGAACTGCGCCGCAGTGAGGAGAGCCTTGCAAAGGCACAGCAAATTGCCAAGATGGGAAGTTGGGAAATGGATCTCACCACGGAAACAGGCCCTTGGTCGGCAGGGATGTTTCTTCTGACCGGATTCGACCCATCTGCAGGCACCCCCGATTTCCGGAAGGAGTTCATGGAAAGGGTGCATCCGGAAGATCGGCGTAGTCTGGCCGACCATACCGCACTTATGTGGCGAGCAGATCAACCCGACAATATTGAGTTTAGATGGAATCCGACCGAAGGACCGGTGAGGCATTTCTTCAGCCGTGTTGAGCCAATCCACGATGCCGACGGCCGGGTTTCCAGACTTGCGGGTATTATCCTGGATGTCACCGAGCTCAAGCGTGCCGAGGAGGAACTCCGGGAGCGGGACGCGCTGTTACGAGAAATGAGTCGGATGGGAAAAATCGGCGGCTGGAGATTCGACCCTGTGACCCTTAAATCAACGTGGACCGATGAGGTGGCCGCAATTTTCGAACGGGGCCCGGAGGACAGGCACAAGCTCCTCAACCCCGATGTCGAGTTTGGAATCGGTTTGTTTGAGGGCGAGTCACGCCCACTCATCGAGTCGGCCGTAACGGAGATCATTGAGCACGGTACGCCGTACGACCTGGAACTGAAGATCGTCACTCCCAAGGGCAACCACAAGTGGGTGAGGACGATCGGCCAACCCGTGAAGCATGGAAACCGGGTTACGCAGGTCAAGGGCATACTCCAGGACATCACCGATCGCAAGCGTGCTGAAGAGGAGATTCAGAAACTCAACGTCGAGCTGGAGGATCGAGTGCGACAAAGAACATCCGCGCTCGAAGAAGCTAATAAGGAACTGGAGACGTTCAGCTATTCCGTATCGCATGACCTCAGGGCCCCTCTGCGGGCAATCAGTGGTTTCTCGCAGATTCTGATCGAAGACCACCAATCCGCTTTGAACGAAGAAGGCCGACATTATTTGGACAATATTGTCCGAGCCGGCGCTGAAATGGACAGACTCATAACTGATTTGCTGGAGTACTCCCGCCTGGGACGTAAGGCCGTAATTCTTCAGCCGGTACCGCTTGAACCTGTTGTCGATCAGGTCTTGAGAGGATTAACGGATTTTTTGAACAATACCGGAGGCACATTGACCATTTCACGAGACCTTCCCTCCGTACTCGGCGACCGGACGCTTCTGCATCAGATCTTTTCCAATATCCTTGCCAATGCCCTCACATACCATCGTGAAGGAGTCCCGCCCGAAGTGACGATCAATCATGAGATCAAAGGGACTACCGTCTTAATCCGAGTTGTTGATAATGGGATCGGTATTGAACCGGAATTCCAAGAAAAAATATTCAACATCTTTCAAAGGCTACATAGTCAAGATGAATTCCCCGGTACGGGAATCGGGCTCGCCGTAGTAAGAAAGTGTGTCGAGACTCTCAGGGGGCGAATTCGGGTGCAATCCGTGGTAGGCAAAGGCAGTGAGTTCCTTATCGAGTTCCCCGCAGCATAGCGGGACTCGTAACACCACAACATCTCAATTGTCGGGAGAGACCATGAATGAGCCGGCAGTGATCTTGTTGGTGGAAGACAACCGAATGGCTGTATAATAATTGCCGCTTTCATCACCATGCGAGGAGGGACCTCATGGCCATGATCCCTGAAGAAAAGAGCGGCGGACGCCTCATTAGTGGGCATGACTTGAAACCTGATTTGGAAAGTGCTCCCACCGCCTCACACGACCCGTTCTTGTCTTCTCACCCGGACCATGGGGAGGCTTCACCGGCACGACCGGATGCCGACGAAATGGAGAAAAGGGTCAAGGTTTTGTTTGAAGCACAGAAATTCGCGGTCCTGGCTACCCACGCCTCCGGAGCCCCCTACGGGAATCTTGTAGCATTCGCATCCTCGGAAGATCTCTGCTCACTCTTGTTTGTCACGAGCAGAGCCACCCGGAAATACCGGAACCTCTCGGCGGATTCGCAAGTCGCCATGGTTATTGACAACAGGTCGAACGAGGTTCGAGATTTCGGAGAAGCAATAGCCGTAACAGCATTGGGTAGAGCGCTCGAAGTGCAGGAACCGGAAAAGAGCTGTCTTCTCGGTCTGTACCTGGAAAAGCATCCCAATCTCAATGAGTTTGCATTGTCCCCGTCGTGCGCACTCTTTGGAACGGCTGTCGAGAAATACATCATCGTATCGCGATTTCAGAATGTTACGGAATTATGGCCGACTAAATGAAGAGGATACTTGCGCTGAAGGAGATTCGAGAGGAGGAACGGAACCGAGCAGGTGGTATATGGCGAGGGCCTTGGGCATGCCGTCCCGTTCGGGGTTGTAGTACCCGATGGACTATGTATTCCCGTCGATACCTATTGGGAAATGGTCAATCTGCGCGGGCATCGTAATTATCGGATGATCTTATGACTGCGTACCGCTCAAGAAAGCACTTCTTTGAGTGCCAACCTTGCTGCAAGGTGCCCGCACATCCCATGCACACCGCCGCCGGGCGGCATCGAGGACGAGCACAGATACAAGCCTCTTACCGGCGAGACTTTCATCCTGGCGTCATAGTGGAGTATGCGCTCCATCGTCCCAGCGGCCGGACGAACAGCCGTCGAAAACTCTGCACTCCACCTGCAATGTCGCCGCCGACGTAATTGGGGTTGATACGCTTCCATCTCGGCAGGCGCCATGGTGTGTCTCCGCCGGAAGCCTGCGCTTCACGCAATCTCGGAATCCCTGGAACCGTTGCGGGTGCGAAACGCTCGACCTGCCGTTCAATCTGGGAAAATGGCAGTTGGGCAGGATCAGAAAACGGCTGTTGTTTGTCACCAATTTGAGACGATCAAACTGGTGGCGAAAGCTCCACCCGATCCATTGATCCCGTTGGCTGCTGCCGAAAGGCGCAACCCATTGGTCATCAAAGGAGGCGATGTACCATAGGGTTTCGCTGATCTTGGGAAGTGCGCCGAGGTAATGATGCTCTTGCATCAGTTGCTGAAAACGTTGCTCTTCAAGCGGGCCGACGCGCCGGACGAGGACTTTGGATAGGTTCAATACTGTTACCCTCGGAATGAAGTGTCCGAAGGCTCCGTATATACCCCACCCGGAGGCGGATGTCCAGAAAATTCAAGCACGTAGCGTCTTTGCCTAAACAGGCAAGAACAGAATCACCCTGATGCCGTCCCGTTCGGGGTTGTAGTACCCGATGGACTATGTATTCCCGTCGATACCTATTGGGAAATGGTCAATCTGCGCGGGCATCGTAATTATCGGATGATCCTGCGTACCGCTCAAGAAAGCACTTCTTTGAGTGCCAACCTTGCTGCAAGGTGCCCGCACATCCCATGCACACCGCCGCCGGGCGGCATCGAGGACGAGCACAGATACAAGCCTCTTACCGGCGTGGAGTATGCGCTCCATCGTCCCAGCGGCCGGACGAACAGCCGTCGAAAACTCTGCACTCCACCTGCAATGTCGCCGCCGACGTAATTGGGGTTATACGCTTCCATCTCGGCAGGCGCCATGGTGTGTCTTGCCTTCACGCAATCTCGGAATCCGGGTGCGAAACGCTCGACCTGCCGTTCAATCTGTTGGGTCACGTCCACGGCGCTCCCGTTGGGAACATGGCAGTACGCCCATGCCGTGTGCAGTCCGCGGGGCGCCCGGCTCGAATCGAAAAGGCTGGGTTGCGACAAGAGGACAAACGGCTTCTCGGGAACGACACCCCGCCACACATCGAGTTCGGCGGCAGCGATTTCCTCGAGCGTGCCTCCAAGGTGAAGCGTGCCTGCCTGTAGGCAGCGCCGATCTCTCCAGGGAATAGGGCCGTCAAGGGCCCAATCAATCTTGAAGACCCCGGATCCGTAGCGCCGGCTTTGGAGCCTTTTCAGATAACCTGCCGGAAACCGGGAGCCTACGATCCGGGCCATTTGCCTCGGTGTCACATCGAAAAGAACCGACTGGGCCTCCGGCAAGTCACCCATGGACGATACCGGTGTGCCAAGCTCAATCTCTCCCCCTAAAGACAGAAAGTGGGAGGCGAGGGCATCCGCAATTGACCGGGAACCGCCCTTGGCAATGGGCCACCCAACGGCGTGAGCGGACATGCCGAGCATGAGCCCAAACCCGGCACTCGACAAGTGTTGTAGGGGAAAGATCGCGTGCGCTGAATTTCCGGCAAAAAGGGCTTGCGCCCTGATTCCGTTGAACCAAGCTCGAGCCAGCCCCACTGCGGACCGCATGGCTCGGAGGCCGAAACGTAATAGCGGAAGCATGTTCCGGGGAACGCCGAGCGGCTTCATCAACTCCGGCGCAATCAGATCCCAATCTCGAACGAGGGGGCCCATGAGTCGTTGATAGCAATCCGAGTCCTCATCAACATCTTGCGCGGTTGCTTGAAGCGATCTCTGCATGAGCACGGCAGGTCCGTCCTCCAATGGGTGAGCGAGCGGAACGGGCGGATGAATCCACTCAAGCCCGTGGGCTCCAAGATCGAGCGAGCGGAAGAACGGCGAAGTCAACGCCAAAGGGTGTATGGCCGCGCACACGTCATGGAGTGCACCCGGTAGAGTGAGTTCTTCCGTACGGCTGCCGCCTCCGAGGGTATCCTTTCCCTCGAGGACGAGAACGGAACGTCCTTCCCGCGCAATGGTTATGGCCGCGGCCAATCCGTTGGGCCCGGAACCCACCACGACTGCATCATATTGCGATCGAGAAGTCATGTAGTACTCCTTGGCATAAATGCGGTGCCGAAAGTAGAGACTCCTCCCCAGCCTTCCCCGTCAACAGGGAGGGAGCACTTCCCCCCGTTTAGGGGTATGAGAGGGGAGTGCCGGGGAAACGCCTCAACCATAACCGAACCACCGTCTTGGTTCGTTGATGATGGTTCTGATCTGCGCATTGTCATACACGTTTCCGACTTGCGACCATCGAAGCGACTTGTCCACGCATTCTTGATCAAGGGTTATGTGAGCGGGAACACCAAGGTGCACCGCAAGCGATGTAAGCACGTGGGTCCATATTCTCGTCTGAATCTTGGAGCCAATGAGCCGAAACGCGAGTTCATAAACCGGATCGCTCGCTCTGGCCAGTCCCACGATTTGCACTGTGGTTCCTGCTCCGCCTTCATACGCACTGAAGCTCACGAAACCGCATTCGGGATGTCCTTGGGGCGTATTGAACGTAAATGAACGCTCATCGGCGTACAGGACCATGACCCCGGTGGAGACCGGGCCGCCGGGCGTGGACGAGTCGATGAGGACGATTTCTCCCGGCCGGATGCCTTCAGGAGAGGGATAGAATCTGTTGAAAGATGGTTGGAAGCCGGGGAAATTCTCTTTGAGCGCGGTAACGGCCTGTTCCGGTGATATCGTTGGGTCCCGGATAGGAAGACGGAAGACCTTCCGGCACAGCCGACCGAAACCACTTACCGGACCAACGGCACGACGGCCGTTGACATTGAGATTTCTCGCTTCTTTGGGCATGACGGGCACGTACAACTCGGTAACGCGTGGGGCCCAGTTTCCGATGTTCATGGAGCCCTCAGGAGCGCGGGAATCCTGAACCGATGTCGGTCCTTTTCCCATTCCTGCGGCCAAGAGCGCGTCGTTTTCATTCTCATGGACCGTTATCGCTCGATCAAGTTCGGTAACCTTGAAGATTTGCTTCAGGTCGTTGTTCAGTCCAAACGCCGACAGTTTCTGTCCGTTGCTTTCGGCACGTGCGGCAAGGGTAACCAGCATGCTCGCCCCAAGGCCGTTCATGTTGAGAACTCGGGCACAGTTGAGAATCACATGTTTCGGATTTCCGGATCCATTCCAGGCCTGCGCGGCTATGATAGGCCGCTCATCGTGGTCCATGAGGTCTTCGGGAAGATCGAGAACACACGCTGCGGCGTCCTTGTAGACCGCGTTCATCCGGAATTGTGTTTCGGGCCTGGATTCAGCTTCGATAACAACATTGATGCCCGCGGTTTTGTTCTCCGTCTGTGCCGGATGCGTTTCGGCAAGACGATCCCGGGCGAGATTCAGCCTGTTCTCCAATCCCGGAATGATCCTGAGTGCCGTCTTGATGAATACGTTGTCCCCCATCTTGTCGAGAAACGCGAGCTGACTTGCCCTTCCCACCAGAGCCTGGGCATATGTCGGGTATGCGTGTGTTACGAGATTGAGCTTCCGGAGGGGCTTTTTCAAGGCCTTGACAACTTGAGCTTCATGAATGACCTCCGCTGCGCCGTCTCCCAGGATATGGGCGCCTATGAGGCGCCCTCGACCGTCGCAGAGAAACTTCGCCAGCCCTGTTGTGGTTCCGTCAATTAACGCCCGACGCATGCCCGTGTAATCGAACCTGTAAACCTTCAGTTTGTGTCCATGCTTGGCATGTGCTTGGGCTTCGGTGAGTCCGATAAAGGCCAGAGGAGGCTCGGTGAATATAACATACACGCCGTTACGGTAGTCGACCTTCCGTTTCACCGGGAGAACCGCGTTTATCGCGGCAATGATACCCTGGTACTCGGCCATGGATGCCAGCTGGTCGGGACCGACGATATCGCCGCACGCGTAGATATTGGGAGCGGATGTCCGAAGGGTGTTGTCGGTCACGACACCTCGGGGTGTGAAATTGACGCCTGCGTTCGCAAGGTCGAGCCCCTCCAGGTCGGCTTTTCTCCCCAACGCCACGAGCACGCGATCGGCCTCGACCTCTCCAATATTGCCCGTTTCCCTCTCAAAGCTTAGCACCGTCTTTCCCTGATGATTTCTCAAGCTCACGGCCCTGGTACCGGGCATCAACTTGATGCCGTCGCCTTCCAGGGACCGCAGCAGGTGGTTGACCAACTCACGGTCCGCCGGCGGGAGAATTCTTGACCCCATTTCAACGATGGTGGTTTCTACCCCGAGCCTCCCAAATGCGGATCCATATTCCAGACCATCAACTCCTCCGCCAAGGATGATGAGCGATTTAGGGAGGTCGTCCAATTCGTACAGTGTCTCATTCGTCAAGTAGTCAACGTCGTTGATCCCTGAGATGGGCGGAACCAAGGGGCGGGTTCCTGCGGCTATGATGAAATACGACGCGGAGATGATTCGTTCGTCAACCTTGATGTGGTGCCGGTCGATAAAGGCCGCAGACCCGGAAAGCATGCTGATGCCGATCTGTTCAAACGTTTCGGGAACATCTTTCGCATAGGCCTTTTGAACCACGGATCGTATGTGAGGCATGACACGGCGGCTATCAATGGCAGTGGTTTCACCCGCGAGCAGGCCGAGCGAAACCAGCCGGGAAACCTCCCGATTGGTATGGCTCAACCGGATGAGCGTCTTGCTGGGAATGCACGTGAAGTTGGTGCAGTTGCCTCCTACCAACCTCTTCTCAACGACCGCCGTACGTTTTCCCAGACCGTTGGCCGTTACTGCGGACACCATTCCCGCGATGCCCGCACCTATCACCACCACATCGTAATCATACGAGTGTGCCATGCTGCCCCCCAAATCGTTTCACGCAGTCCGTATTTGACCGTCCATGGATCCATGATCGTCTACCGAAGAACGGTTTTTCTGTATCCCCTGTACTACTATCCCTGAAATTCTTGTCGTGCCGCTAAGATTTCTTCGGAGATTGGCTCCTGAATTCGGGTTTGGTTGCGCCAAGCGTCTGGGAGCCGGCAGCGACGTCTTGATTTCTAGCGTAGTACGGTGGTACTTGCGAAACCCAAGGTCGTGCCTGACGCGGATGCCTGCAATCGCCATTAGGTTGCGGTTCTAACCGCCAATCGCCATTTGGTTACGGCTCTAGCGGCCCGGTGCCGATCAACGGCAAGACCTTGTCGATGGTGAAGAATACCACGTGCCGCGTGAGTTTGTCGGTAAACATCGTGTAATCGCACCGCCGGCAAATATTTTTCACCAACTCTTCATCGGACTCTTCTCTAAGCTTCGTGAGGTACAATCTCTTCCCCGAGTAACCCGGTTTAGACTCGATAAAGAGGTACGTGGCATGAGGGTTGGTTTTGAGGTTTTCATGCGTCAACCGCTCCCTCATGATGAACGCGATGGTGGTCTCGTCGAAGAAGTGGGGCCTGGCGTACACGGCCGCATTCACCTTACCCGAGGAGTCGGCAGTGGCAAGGACACCGGAACCCTTTGCATTGTCGAAGTAATCGTTGAGATTCATGTTGATCCTCCCTCTCAATTTCCATTAAGCCTCTTCTCGGCCCCCGTGGCAAGTACGGGCATCGTACTAGTCTAGGATAATCATTCCCACGGGAGCCGGCAAAGAGGATACGTCGTTGTCCGACTTTCCAATTGGGACTCACGACTTCGGGCAACGTATCGGACTGATCGAGTACACTTGGAAACTCAACTACTAAGCCTGATTCTGAACTATTCTACCACATTTCGATCAATTCCCCTATGCATGTGCGTCAACTTGTGATACGACACCAACCCGAAAAGGGAACCAGAGCTTCTGCACATGCTGCAGAGCACTGTTTGGTAGTTGGAAGTGGGGGCATGACACGACCACGAATCAGCCTACGGTCTTCGATCATGCTGGTTCGTAGCGGCTGATGAAGCCGGAGGGACTAACCCGGGACTTACGGACCATTAGCGTTGTGCCGGTCCATTGAAGAAGGAGCGCCGCCATGTCCAAATGCGCCATATGTGGTAACCGGAAAGGCAAACGGAAATGTGTGCAGGCCGGCGGTGTCGTCTGCAGTCAGTGCTGTGGACGGACACGAACTGAAGACAACTGCCTGGGATGCCGCTATTTTCGGGATGCCAAGGAACTGCGACGATACGATAGGGTTCCGCGGTTTTCCGTTGAAGAGATGGACGGAAATATCGAGCTAGGGAGTTACAGCATCTGCATTGAAGGGACCCTGGCTTTGTGGGATAGACTTCACGACTTCTGCCTGAACGATGGATCAGCGCTCCGAGTAGTCGAGATGCTGCTTGATCGATACCACTTTGGGGATGCCGACATTGTGACCACCGACGAGATCTTGATGGAAGGCTTCGAAAAGGTCGTGACCGCGATCGAAGAGGACCTGGAAGAGGTTCCCAATGACGTTATCGTCAAGGTAATTGGGGTCATCTATTTCGTAGCTAAGCGCCGCACGAGGGGCAGACGTGAGTACTTTGAGGTCATTCACGATTACGTTGGATGCCGAATGGCAAACGGCGTGCACGTCCTGCCCTATTGAGACGAACGGGTGGCGAGGCACTGCAGCAACGAGCTTCAACAAACGGGAGAGGTTGTGCCAATGTGAACACGGCGGGGTCAGGTCTTGCTTCTTGAGTCAGAATACAGTGTGAACACGGCGGGGTCAGGTCTTGCTTCTTGAGTCAGAATACAGAATATGACCCCACCGCTTGTGAGCCTTTCTCAGTTCCCGCCATACCCTGTCCAACGAGTTTTGGGAGCCCGGACGGCATGAATCAGTGTATACCTCATGTGAGACACGACTCAGCCCGCACTGCCCCTATTGTAAGGGATCGTTGCTGAGTTGTGCCGGCGGATTGGAGGTCGTCATGTGGAAAGCGCCGTTGATACTCTTGCTGATCGTTGGGTCCGCAACCGCGGGGGAAATCCGGGGCAGGGTTCGGTTCCATCCGGAGCCGTCCGGAGAAGTGAGGATAAGTTACGAAGGGCTGACCAAAGGAGGTAAACAGATCTCGGACATGGCCGGACTCACTGTCGGCCCGGGAGAGTCTCGGGTATGGTGCACAACGAATGACCCCAGGCGCACAGGCGTGAAATGGAGTCCCGACACGGGATTCACGTTTCAGTGTCTGGAACTGCCGATCGGGAAGTATCTCACAGCCGTGAAGAACGGCAACTTCCTTGATTGGAAAGTTGTGGAAATCGGCAAGGATGACGACGTGGTCGATGTGGAGTTTGTCGTAGACCATGAGCATACGGGTACGGTCCATGTCAACATAAGCAAGGGAAGGGGAGATTATGAGGTTGCAGTTGCGCCAATCAACAACGACGGTCAACCGCTCGTACCGGGCCTCGCGCCTGAAGGCTCATATCATATCCGCGTCGCCGCCAAGATAAAGCGGAGCAGAACCGCGACGCTGGAGGGAATCAGGCCGGGACGATATCATCTCAGGCTGAGAAGTATGAAGCAATTGGGTTCAGGCTCGTCCGGCACGGCGACCATGCTTACTCCCCTTGGCGCCGTAAACGTAAACGTGGAGCTTGGCAAGGAAGTGTCCGTGACGCTCCCATAGCAATCGCGGGCAGGCTTGACATATTTGCATTTATGCCGGGCCATCTCTTACTCTCTCAAGTTCCGCCGCCGGACCGGGATTCGTTTCCGCAGACGATTGACCGCTTGACTGAGGCTGCCCAGATCACGGCCCAATCGTGTGCAGAGATCGGTCAGAGACAGGTGATCTTCGTGCCGACAGATCGTACAAGCGAAGCCGGTTCGACTCGTCAAAGATGAATACCGGCCGGCGTTCCCGCGTAGCATCACGTAATAAACGGCATCGGATAGCGAATGCGTGCTCTCCGTGCCATTCCTAAGAGTTTTCACCGTCAAATATAAATATGTCAAGCCTCACCCCGCCATACGACACAAGATTATTTGGCGGCATGACACTAAAATACATGTTCTTGTCGGCAACAGTCTGATATAGATATATATGGATAGACTGTGGGGGAATTCTCCTTCATTCTGCAAAACTCGTTGTTGATGGAGGTGCGGATGGAGTTGATAGCCGAGACTGATTTTTACCGTATCAGAATTGACCGCTCGAAGAATCGGATGTACCTGGATTACAAAGGTTTTTGGAAGAGGCTGGCTCAGGTGCCGGATTTCGTGAAACATCACGCAGAAGCCGTCGGTCAGTTGTCTCGCGGATTTACGGTTCTCGCCGACGTGAGACAGATGGAAGCCGTGATCATCATGGATGTCATCGAGGAATGCCAGAGGTACGCCATAAATGCGGGAATCAAAAAGGCGGCACGCGTGTACGACCAGCCGACGTTCAAGGAACTGCAGGCCGATGATATGCACAAGAAGACCGGAATGAAGTCAAAAAGCTTTTACGACGCTGAAGAGGCTGAAGCCTGGCTTGATGATTCGTAAGCGGCGTGAATTGACCGTGTGCAGGACGTCTACGGAATGATAGCCGACTTGTTCGCGATGATACCTGACCGACGCCGAGATCTTCCGCGAATCCATCAAGCGTAACTCGACGCATGGCTTCCAGCTTGAAGAGAAGGATAAGATACAGGACGCAATCAAGTTGTGGCGTTTTATAATCATTTTGACGGGACGTTCGTCGAGCTTTTCGGGCCGGTTTTTTGGCGGCGTATCGATCCGCCCAAGGTCGACGCCGGCCCCGTGATGAAGTCATCATCTTCCAGGGGTCTCCCAGTGGTCCCGTACCGCCACGCCGGAACGGCAACACCACGCAGCCATGAGCCCGATGTGGGCGTCGTAATCCTCATCATAAGAGAACGCGCGCTTCCGACGATCTCCGCGTTGCGTTACACGGCGTGGTACTCCCGGAGTTACCGCTCGTGCCGAGCCGGCCATGATCTTAAGATACCACGACTTCTCGCCGAAATCACGAAGTGTGTATGGTTTCCCCGAAATCAACGTAAGTCACGAGACTACTTGTCTCCCTTTCGAACCCCTTTCCTTAACTCGGATTACGTAGTTACCATAACGGTTGCGTGCGATTCAACCCATGCCCCTTGGCGCCGATCCTGCCATGGGATGTCATCCGGAACGAAGTCGCACAGTTCCACATGAACGGTCTCCTGTGGACCGCTCCACGTGACGCCTTCGTACCGCAGTTCAAGGACGGCGTAGTTGGCTGAAAGTCCGCCTGTAACAACGGGTTGCTCAAATCGAACGACCGCGGCCCGCGTATCATTTTGGCCGGGAATGAACTTCTCGATCGTACCGTGATAGCCGGCCCCACCAGACAGCCATTCGGGCTTCATTTCGTATCCGCCGGTCAGAAAGACTCGATCACCGATTCTCATCTTTATCAAGCCGCCCAGCATTGTAGTTGGGGTAATTCGTAGAATATAACTCGCTTTCTCACAATGGATTCTTTCGAGGCATGTTTCCTCGTCTCTTGGTCAGGTCCCGGCCGGGAATTTTCTCGTGCATTACCACAAGCGCATCATTCACACAAGACTCCGTCGACGTAACACCACGCTGTGTGAGATGATGCGGATCACCGGGCACGACGACGCGCGACAGACGAGCCATGGAACAATCCTATTGCGGAATTCTGCGGAATTCTGGGGACATCGGAATTCTGTGCGGAATTCTGGGGACAGAATTCTGGGGACATAACACTGTTTTTGACACAGGGCGCTTTCGGGGCCTCCCCGGTCGTCCCTTGCTCAGGTCCCGGCCGGTGAGCTTCTCGACAGTTCCTGCAAGACTCCGTCGACCGAACACCACGCGGTCTGAGGTGATGCGGATATCCGGGCACGACGATGCGCTCTGGAATCGGACTCCGCACAGACGGTCGAAAGAAAGGTCCGCTGCCGACGACCTCCTCGTTGCGATGACCCCGTTTGCGTGGGTGACCGGAGCGGGGAAGTATCCCTCACCGACACGAATGCCCGAAATCCGGGCAAAGGTGAAGAGGAGGCTTCGGCCGGCGCAGTAACCTAATGAACCGTAGCTCGGCAAGGAAACAGCGATTTCGTTGCCACGGGGTACTCGTTTCCCTTGACTCCTGCCTTTTGATGGGTGACCCCAACACGACATAGTAGACTTAGGGCTTAGAAGACCAAGAAACTGACTTCACGTGCAAGCAGCGCACAAGCTTCTGAGAATAGACGTGTTTCTGGCACTCTTATTTCCGATGTGCTATATGTTTATCGTGATGAAGCAGTGGAGACATGGGAAGCGACCCAGAGGCCGCAGTCAACGTGCTCACTCCATTGCAGATGAGGCACTGGGTGAAGAGGTTGTGTTTCCCGAAGAAGAAAGGGACAGGAATCCTCACGCCGTAGGCGGTGGTAGTCGTAGCTTGGAAGGCGGAATCGCTACACTCAAACGGCACGCCTCTCCGGGCAATTGAACAAATGGCCGAGGGACATTGACGATGCGAGCACCGAAACGCAAACGACCTCCACATCGACGTGTGGTCTATCCGGGGGCTGAGGTGAATCTCGCCGAGATCGCCCGGCGAGCCAGGTACGTGGGAAGCCCCGAACACAAAGACACGATGTCGTTTGCCGGCCTGCCGAGGCCGAGATCCGATGCCTCCATTTGCGACAGACACTTGTCCGAAGACCTGGAACTGGTAACTCAGTGGTTGAGGACGGCAATCCAACGTGGGGCGGTAGGAGGCATGTGGGAAGGCGATTTTCCTCGATACGCATGGCACAAGGAAGGCGAGTCTATGAAGCGCGACTCGTAAACTCAGGACTCGGGGAATACAAAGGCGTTCCCTTGAACGAGAAAGAATGGCCGGAGGGCCTGGATTCTATCTATGACTGACTTCAAGATTGCATTTGAGTGGGAAGATCCCCTTGGTGCAAGAGGGCCGGAGCTGCAAGCCACATGGAGTAGGCTGCAAGTTCTCGTTGACGGCCGGCCCGTCACTCGGTTTTTTGATGAGCGGTCAAAAACCGTGCGAGA
>CAXXIU010000003.1:0-544567 GCA_963675835.2 Desulfomonilaceae bacterium | reverse complement strand
GGTTCCCGGCCTACGCCGGGAAGACAGTAAGAAGACGTCCGGCAGAATGCCGGCCTTGGTAGGGGCGACCGGCGGTCGCCCAGGGCGAATGCCATTCGCCCCTACACGAAAAAAATAACCGGCAAGATGCCGGTCCTACTGAAGAGGTTCATCCCCGAACTTCGGTAGCGACCCGGCGTGCCTGCCGAGCGGATTGAGAAGAACCGAGCAGTCCCAAGCCATGAACTTCGCATCAATATTGGCCCTGACCCAACAACTGCTCCAGATCCTCTTCACGCATCTTTTTCCAGGCTTCCATTGTCTCGTTTACAAGCTGCCGGCATTTGAAAGGCGGGAGGCCGATTGCCTCGTAGTGGTTGAATTTGTCTTCAGCCAGTTTCTTCAGCAGTTCTTCCCTGGTCATCCGTGTTCCCTCCCATGATCCGGACGTCCCCCTGCGCGAGAGTAAGACCGGCATCCTGCCCGTCTATCTTCAAACCGTCTGATACCAACTCGCGTTCAAGAACGTATTAACTTCTTCTTGGTGGGCCGGTCCCGCGTCCCGCGGGAATGCCGTCTCTTCCGGCAGGCGATCCCGCCGCGACGGAACGGCCTCACCATTCATACGACGAATCGTGCCTTGCTCCCGGAGCGATTTCCCGTGACTTCCAAGCGTGTGTCGATGCGTTCTCTCAGGTCCGGCACATGTGAGATTATCCCCACGAGACGGCCGGCATGTTGAAGATCTGCGAGCGCTCTGAATGCCAGGTCGAGTGCTTCCGGATCGAGGCTGCCGAATCCCTCGTCGACGAAGATGGTATCGAGATGAATACCCCCCGCGTATGACTGAACCACATCGGATAGGCCCAGAGCCAGTGATAAAGAAGCTAGGAAACTCTCGCCGCCGGAGAGTGTTGAAACCGGTCGAGTGGTTCCCGTGTACGAGTCGTTCACCTCCAGGTCCAACCCGCCGGAAGTCCTTCGGTCGGATCGTTCCGATCTGCGTTGCAGGGTGTATCGCCGGTTACTCATGATCTGAAGCCTCCTGGACGCGGCAAGAAGGACATCGTCCAGCAACGCGGCCAACACGAATCTCTGAAAGGTAATGCCCTGGGGGTTGTTCCCGTTGGCGACCTCGGCTATCCTCCCACAAACGCCGTATTGGTCTTCCAGAGCTTCCAACTCGCTCGAAGACCTGGAGTAGTCTTCGAGCAGTGCCGCAATACGTTTGATTCGTGCGATCAGCGCAGCCTCGTCCCGCAGGGCCTTCTCCAGATCATTCTTGATGCGTTGCGCTTGGGACTCGAGCGCATCCAAGTCGGGCGCAGACAGTCCTTGGGTGGTTTCCATTGCCCGTGTAACCCGGTCCCGGGCGGATGTGAGAGCGTGATCAAAGTCATCGATCTCCTTTTGCATTCCCGCAATCTCGGCTGAAGTCCGCTTGGCGGACTTGTAGTCTTCCGTGTCTACGAATTCCGCTTCACGGAGACTCTGATCAAACTCCTTGACGTTGAATGAGAACTCTTTGGCTCGCTTGAGCCGAGGCGTCTTCCGCCGCCGCCGTCGCGGCTTCGCAAGATGCCAGTTTTTCCCCGGCCAGGGAGAGCTGTTTCCGAGCTCTTTCGAGAACTTCATCCAATTTCCTGACCATTGACCGGGCCTTTTGTTGGGCACGCTTCAGCGTTGCCAGGTCAATGAACTCTTCCGGAATACCTTCCTTCCGAGTCCGCAATTCGGCTTCCGCGCTCTTGAGTTCAGCCAAAGCGTCGGCCCGGGCCGCCTCCGCCCCGTCGCGGTTTTTCTGTGCAGCGGCCAGAGTATGCTGAAGCTTTTCCGTCTCTTTGGTCAGGGTCTCGAGCTTCTTGCCGGCACTCTCGGCAGCCGCGAGTTCCTTTCGAATTCGTTTCCTCTCGGCCTCCATATGGACGCGATCCTTGTCCGCGAGGGTCGCCGAGGCTCTCCCGGAGCATCGATGCAGAAGCCCGGACTTCAGAAATCCGCTTGTCCAAATCAGCCTTTTCCGACCGCATGTCGTCCAGGGCCTTTCTGCATCCCTCTACCTTCTTTCGCTTGGCGGTCACCTTTCTTTCATCGGTCAGTTCCACGTCGCTGTGCGCAGGCACTGGATGGTCCCGGGACCCGCATACGGGACATGGATCACCGGATTTGAGCTGCTGCGCGAGAATGGCCGCTTGGCCCTCGATCCATGCCGTCTCGAGGGAAGTGAGATGAGCAGACTCCTTCTCCCATGTGCGAAGGGCACTATCCAGTCTTTCTTGGGTGCCTCGTAGTTGATGGGCGATTCCCGCTTCTTCATCGCCCAATTTGAGCAACCTTTCGTGGAGTTCGGCAACCTTCTTGGCTTCTTCAGACCGGAGTCGCAGCATGTCGACTTGAGCCCCGGTGTCTTGTATCTTTTCACGTTCCACACTATTCTTGTCGATTCGTTTCTTGCAACCCTCCAGTTGCTTTACGGTATGCTGGAACTCGTCCATTCTTTCGGTCGAGCGGGCTTGAGCTTCGGTCAGCCTTTTCCCCGCTTCATCGAGATCCCCGACTCTCTCCGTGAGATCGTTTAAACGGCCAAGGTAACGGCGGGCCTCCTCACGGTCCTCCTGTCTTGCGTTCTCTCGATCAAAAACTTGCAAGGCGGTTTCCTTGGCGTCACGGGCCAATTTCATAGCCCCCCGGGCAGCTTCCAATTGCTTGCCTGCCTCATCGGCCTCTGCGGATCTCCTCTGCAGGGCCTTTTCCTCCGCCTCGATGGGGAGAGCCCTTCGAGCCTTCTCCAGAACGCCTTTCTTCCTCAAGACGGCTTCGATCCGTCTCTCCAGGACCAGAAGCTCCTTCCGTGCCCGAGCCAGCTCCTCGAACTTCTCCGCGGTGCGGCGGCCTTCGTTGAACCTTTCCTGAGCGTCCTTTTCACGGGATTTGAGATCCTCAAGACTTTTCTGAAGCTCGGCGAGTTTGGTGCCCATCTCGGTTTGCTGCTCAGTGAGGCGATCCACGCTATCCATTTCCGCCTGCCCCAGGAGGAACTTCAAGTGTTGCCGCTTGCCTTTGACTTGACTCTCCAAATCCTTGGATGCAGTCTTCAAGACGTCTTCGATTCTCCGGTAGAGTTCGGTTTGGAAAAGCACCTCGAGAATTGCCTGACGCTCCTTCGAGTCGGCCATGAGGGAGTCTCCGGAACTGACCCTGCGGGAGCATGACCACCTGGCGGAATTGATCGCTGCGAAATCCCAGAAGTTGTTCCACTGAGTCGGTTACCTTACTCCATTGCGAAGCAATGACCTCGCCCTCGGCCGAATCATCCTCAATGCCCGTCCTTTTGTAGAGTGTAGCCGTCGCCCGACCGACGACCATGCCTTGCCCTCTTCTTCTGGGCCTCTGTTGCTCGGGGCGCCGGTACACGCGGTAGGTATCCTTTCCCAGTCGAAAGTCCAAGGTCACTTCCGTGGCCGTTGCCGGATCCGCGTGGTCGCTTCTTATTCGCTTGATTTCTCGTTCGCCTCCGGAGCATTCGCCGTAGAGTGCAAAGGAGATCGCATCCAATATGGTTGTCTTGCCCGACCCGGTAGGTCCATGGATGAGGAAGAGGGTCCGGTCGCCCAACTCGCGGAAGTCAAGCTCCTGTTCCCCCGAGTACGGTCCCAGCGCGGCGGTGACAAGTCTCAGCGGTTTCATGGTTGCACGGCCTCTCTTTCCCGGCGTCGCATGTCGTCCACCACCGCGGCGTAGGCCTCCGCTTCGGCCTCGGAAATTTCATCTCCCGTCACCTGAGAGAAGAATGCGGCAAACAGGTCGGCATCATTGAGGGTTCTGTGATCCATCGCCTCCTCCCCGCGATGCGTCCCCGGAGCAAGACTGATGCGTTCCACATGCAGCGCGTTGGGATAGACCTCCCGCAGCCGGCCCATTGCGTCGAGGATGGGACCGGTGTCGAGCAAGGTTACACTCAGGTAATCGTGACGACTTTCCCCGGATACCGGACCCTCGAGTAGTTCTTTTAAATGTCCTGAGATGCAACGCACGTCTTTTTGCGGGGTTAGACTGATGCCTTCGGTCCGGCATTTCCCTTGTGAATCCATCTCCACCAGTGTGACCGACTTGTGGTGGTCGACCTCGGAGAACGAGTATTTCAGCAACGAACCAGCGTACCGCACGTGATCCACGACAACCGACTGAGGCCTGTGGAGGTGGCCCAGAGCGGCATAGCTGAAGTCGGCGAAGCACGACGAATCGACCATGTCCGCACCACCCACCGAAAGCGGACGTTCGGATTCACTTTCTATTGCCCCGGTAACGAACGCGTGGGCCACAATGACGGACCGCGCTTCCCGAGGCCGACTCGCGATCATTCCCTCCCTGATGACACGCCAGGCCGCATCGTGATCGTGCACGGATTCGCAGGAGAATTCGGCTCGAACCAGGGCCGGTTCCGCGAACGGCACCGCGTAGAAACGAACCGGGCCCGCATCGTCGGAAAGCACCACAGGGGAGATGTCTCGAGTGAGGGTACCGAATACGTGGAGGCCTTGTTCCGCCAGCATTTTGGATCCGAACTGCAGCCTGCGCGCACTGTCGTGATTTCCTGCAATGAGCAGTACGGGGGTTCCGAGACCGAGCACGACCCGAGAGAGGAAATCGTCCAACAAGGCCACGGCGTCGGGCGGCGGCACCGCGCGGTCGTATATGTCCCCGGAAATCAGAAGCGCATCTGGTCTACTTTCGTCAACCATATCAACGAGTTGGGCGAGAATATGAGCTTGATCGTCGGTGAGGTGGACGCCGTGCATCAAACGTCCAAGATGCCAGTCCGCGGTATGAATGAATCTCATGATGCCTCCGGCGCGGAGAGTATCTTCTCGATGAGTTGCGCGTCAAGCCTGAACGGAAGGAAAAGTCAAACATTCCATTGAGCGGAAGAGTCCGCTGTACTACTAATCCTCATTTTCTTGTAGTACCGTGAAGATTTCTTCGGAAATAGGCTCCTGGATTTTGGTTTGGTTACCCCCGGCCTCTGGGAAGCAGGGACAACGTCCGGATCCCCTGCGTAGTACCAGTACTTGCGAAACCCAAGCTGGTTCGTGACGCCGATGCCTACAATCGCCATTTGGTTGCGGTTCTAACCGCTCCATGCAAATGTGGCTCAGTCTTTCCAACCTGCGAGCCTTCACGGCATCAAATTAGAGAGGCCGGCAAGCCTTCCCACGAGCGTGCCGGCATACGAATCCTGTTAAGATTCTCCGCTCAAACTGGTATAAATGATATTCTTCAAGTTTTATGTTCTCATTGGGAGGCGAGGTTATGAGTACGCGAGTTCAAAGGTCAATGCTGATATTGCCGGTCAATAATCCGCTTTTTGTGGAGAAAGCATATCTGAGGGGAGCCGACGCGATCGTTTTGGACCTCGAAGACGCAGTGCCTCCCAAGGAAAAGGACCCGGCCCGTAGGTTGGTAAGAGACGCAATAGTGGCGGCGGGCCGAGGCGGTGCCGACGTATTCGTACGCATAAACAACGATCCCGGCATGCTTGATCCGGACTTGGAGGCTTCCGTGCATGCGGGGCTCCACGGGATATTTTTGCCCAAGATGGAGACCGGGAACCAGGTGTCATCCGTAGCGGAACGGATTTCCAAGCTGGAAAACGACCGGAGAATCGAGTCGGGGCACGTGAAGCTCTCGCTACACGTCGAAAGCCCGCGCGGTTTGCTTCGGCTTCAGGAAATTGCCGTAGCGAGTGCTCGGGCCGAGTCCATGAGCCTCGGGGTAGACGACTACTGCCTGAGTCTCGGCATTGAACCCTCGGAAGAGGGATCCGAACTGTACTTTCCTCTATCCATGATGGTAATAATGTGCAAGGCGGAAGGAATAAACCCCCATGGGCATTGTCGGGAGCGTAGCAAACTTCAAGGATACGGTAGGCTTTCAGCAAGCGGCCGAACGTGGTCGCGAACTTGGGTGTACGGGAGCGCTGTGCATCCATCCCAAACAGGTGCAAAGTCTCAACCGCGTCTTCTCCCCCGTGCCGGAAAAGCTGGTCTGGGCCCACCGGGCGGTACGGGCATTCGAGGAAGGGGTCGAGCAAGGGAAGGCAGCAGTTGAGCCTTGACGGGAGAATGGTGGACACACCGATATACAAGCAGGCCAAGCTCCTGATGGAACGGGCTGCGGCCATCGAAGAGGTGGAAAGGCGAAAAGCGGAGGCGCTCAGGGAGATGCAGGGTCAGTGAACCGCGCTCTCATCCATCAAACCGACTACTCAATGAGGAGACGATGTGTACCTGATTGCGGACAATCTTCACGGACTCAATCCGACGGTAGCTTCCGCCATGCAACGCTTGGATCCTGCGCCCATTCGGGACCTGGTCAGACGGTGCGAAAGCTCGGGGGCCGAACTCATCGACATTAATCCGGGGTACCTTTCACGTCACAATGAAGATCGCATGGAGTTCTTGGTAGAGGTCGTTCAGGAAACGACCTTCCGCCGGCCTGGTTCTGGACAGTCCGAACCCCAGGCTGTTGGCCGGGGGGCTCTCGGTGTGCCGATCCAAGCCGATTCTCAACGCACTTTCGCTGGAACCTCGGAAGCTCCAAGAGATTCTCCCTTTGGCCGTGGAACACGGCACCAAGCTTGTGATCCTCCTGATGGATGAACGCTCGTTCACGCCCCCTACTGTGGAGGAAAAACTCGCGCTCGCCATCGACCTCAGGGAACGGGCGTTATCCGCGGGTATGTCCGGAGAGGATTTAATCTTTGATCCGGTCCTGCCGAATCTCAGCTGGGATGACGCATACAACCGCGTGGCAGAGGACATCAAGACCGTGAGACTGCTCGCTTCAGGAGCGATCTTCCAGGAGCCGACCCCGACCATGTCCGGCCTGTCCAACCTCCGCAGCGGGGCACGTGACCGCTTTCCGTCAAGCATCGAGCTGACCTGTCTGGGCCTGCTGGCAGGCGCCGGCCTTTCCTACGCGCTGGCGAATGTCCTGGATGCCGAGGTCTTGGATACGGTTCGTTCCATCAAGCGTCTGTTGTGACATAGCCGAGCAGACGGGTTATACCCGTCGCTCCCGTTACGTTCACCGGCGCTCGCCCTTTTTCAGTACGATCCGCAACCACCGGGCCTTTTCGATGCGCCTTTCACTGAAATCGAGATGGTCCAGAATGCTCCGGATTCGGTCGTGAGATAACGGCTCAACGGTTCTCGTGCTCCATGAGGCCCACGCGTATGCCAATCTGTCCATGCCCCTGAGTTCATGGCGCAGCCGCTCTTTCGTTTGCTTCGTAACGACGTGGGCCGGATCGTAGATCCAGGCTTCTGCGCCGGGCTTCAGGACCCTGTGGCATTCCCGCAACACCTGAACCGGGTTCGTCCAGCTGTGGAGCGAACCGGTACTGATCACCATGTCGAATGAGGCCTCGCCGAAGTTCAGCCGGTTCCCGTCACCCCTCTGAAATGTTATCCGGTTCGATACTCCGGCGTTGCTTGCATGATTCCGGGCGAGCTCGATCAGCCGCCTGCTCAGATCAACGGCTTCTATTTTCAATTCCGGGGCAATCTTGGCCATCTCTATCGGCAGGAATCCGGGGCCGGTTCCGATGTCAAGGATCAAACCACTGCTCACGGCCGCAACGATCTCTCTCGCAACAGGCCCGTAGTAGCTCTCAATGGCTTCTTGAGCTATCCTGTCGTAGAGGTTGGCCGCGAACCAGGGAATTCTCTCGGGAATAAGACGTCGCAGGTTTGGTTTCATCATCCGATCCCAAGCTTCACGGGCAAAGCGTACGCTGAAAACATGGAAGCCTTGGGCTTCCGGGAAACTTCGCCTCTCGGGGGATTATACTACGCACAGGCGGTTAGAACCGCAACCAAATGGCGATTGAAGGCTCCAACCTCACGTACGACCATGGGCTTCGCAAGTACCGTCGTACTACACAGGGGATACGGACGTTGTTCCTGGTTCCCAGGGGCCGGAGGCAACCAACCCGAAATCCAGGAGCCGGTTCCCGAAGAAATCTTCGCGGTACGACAAGAGAATGAGGATTGGTAGTATAGGCAAGGCCGGACTCGTAGCTCTTGATTCGTTACCGCACTTGTGCAACGCAGTACTTCGGTGCGGGAAGAACATCGTACAACCCCCGATTACGGAGTGTCCATGATTGCAGCAGTTGATTGTCACTACCGCACGAACACAGCGATGGCCGGTATGGTATCCAAGGGGAAACGAGTGAAAGAACTCATGCAAACGAGTGCTCGGACGGCGCTCTCAGTCATAGGTTTCGACAAAAGGCTGGACGCATAAACGGCCCGCACGTTATGGTGGTGGAAAGGTGCCCCACACATTTGATCAGTCCACCATTGCCCCATTCAACTTCAGGAGGTCAATAATGACTCGAAAAGAAGCGGCGGAATTTCTGCACAACAGCCTGCGGCTCAGAACACTCCCCATCGGCGTCAAGTTCCTTCCCGATGTTTCAGGGTTCCCGGAGAAAACCCGGTATCCGTCGGAAGTCCTCGGCAAACGCATCACCATTTGCCAGGCAGTGACTCTCGCTCGGGTGTACGGCTGGAATATGGGCCTTACCAAAAAGGACCTGATATGCGTCCCCGCCATGATCTCGTTTGGCTTCACCCGTGCTGCGGACCAAGCAGCGAGCGTGGGCAAGCTGTTTTGTAACGTGACCTTCGCTCCGACAATAGAGTCCGCGCAGTCGGAGACCTCATCCATGAGTTTCCTGGAGAACGGCGCATACCCCGGGATTGCGCTCGCACCGCTGGAGAAGGACTTGTTCGAGCCCGACACCGTAGCGATTTACGGCAATCCTGCGCAGATCATGCGCTTGCTCCAAGCTTGGGCATACACGGACGGGGAACGCGTCTCCGGCAACTTCGGCGGCAAAGTCGAGTGTACCGAATACCTGATCGCTGCATTCAAGAGCGGTAAGCCGCGTGTGGCAATCCCCGGCAGCGGCGACCGTATCTTTTCCATGACGCAGGACGACGAGATGGTCTTCTCCCTGCCGGGCGGCGAACTGGAACGGCTTGCGGAAGGATTGAAGGAAGCCGGCAAGAAGCTGGGCGCACGTTATCCCATCACGTTTTACCAGAACTTCGAGCCTCAATTCCCCAAAATTTATAAGGAAATCGGAGAAGAAACGGGCGCATTCTAAACGGACGTGATTCTCTGATCTGCAGGAGACGTCACCGGCACGGTTACATGTTTCGGAGGGTATGTGAAGCAGTGCCCGGGCTCGGATACTGCCGGCCGGTGATGTGGCCCCAGCGCGTCCGTGTACGGCCGTATGATGTGGTGAATCCCGTGACCTGCAGGATTCACCACATCATACGCCGTTGCCGGCGGGGCCGGCCGGGGTGTCGACAACGAATCGGTATCATGTCCACGTATCTTCCTGCCGGCCCGAACCTTGCCGCGTCAGGTGCATCCTTCCTTGCAGAGATCGGCCTTGTGCGCGTATAGTGAATTGGGGTCGGAAGCGTCAGCACAGCACGTAACAAAGGTAAGAGCATGCGGATCAAGAGCCTTCTTGAAGAAAAGCAAGAGGAAATCCTCAAGATAGCGGAAAAAGGAAGTGCTCGAAATGTGCGTGTCTTCATTTCCACAGATCTTCCGAGGTGATAGGAGGCAAGCCCATGAAGAAGGATTTCAATGTAATTGTTGAACGCGACGAGGAAGGGTTCTACGTTGCCACGGTTCCGGAACTTCGAGGGTGCCACACTCAGGCCCGGTCGTTGGATACACTGATGGAGCGAGTCAAGGAGGCGATAGACTTATGCATTGAGGAGCAGGGGCTTCCTGTTTCGTCGATTGAGTTTGTCGGCGTGCAACGCATCACGGTGCAGTTATGACACGCCTCCCGCGCATCGACGGGAAGACCGTGATAGCGGCCCTAGCCAAGGCCGGCTTCGTAGTCTCAAGAATCAGAGGCAGCCATTATTTCCTGAGACATCCTGACGGCCGAGTGACCGTGGTAGCCGTGCACTCAGGTGAAACCCTGGGGCCGGGGTTGTTAAGTAAGATAATGAGCGACTGTGAAATGACACGAGAGGAATTCGGAAAACTCCTCTAGGTCCCTTTCGATGCCGCTTGGCCTTTTGGATCGTTTGCGCTCTCTCAGTATGTGATCAAAGTGTGATCAAGATCGCGGGGAGATGTTTCTTGGAACAGCTTAAATTTGCCTCGGTAGGTGCCAAACGGCTGTATGAAAAGTACATTAAGAACACCCCCGAGTCGGTAGAGTTCACTTCGTTTCCTCGTCCGCTGCCGAGGCCACTGATCTGACTTCACAGCACCGCCTGATCTCAGCAATTGTTTCCCCAAATACAGGACCGGAGGTGCGAGGATCACCCTGGACCCCGCCGAGCCGTGAAGCTATCGCTTATGGGCCAATCGGTTCTCAGAAGCAAGTGCAAAGAGCATGTGAGAGGGCTAAAATTAGAGATTGCAGATGAATCATGTCCTTGCTAATCTGGTTGACAGCTAAAAGGCATTCCTGGTGTCTGAAATGAGCAGGTGGGGACGCCAGCCATTCGGGTCAATCTCGGACTGATCGGATTTAAAGCTTCTGAATACACCACGAGCTGTACAAGGAGGGCAAGAAATGGGCTGCGACTGTGATATCGATGGTACAGGGGACACGGAAGACGGGGTTGAGCGAGAGGATCTTCAACAAAGACTTGTTGCCAAGTGTAAAGAAATCGGGATTGAAGCAAAGATTAAAAAGTACCCTGATAGAGGCACCTATGTAGTGGCGGAGATGCCAAACGGTCGTGAGAAAAGGCGCGTAGCATTCTTGTCAGATGAAGTCATTGAAAGAGCACTCGACTTAGGTTTTGAGAAATACGTCTTTCTTGCCGATTATGTTGCAATTGCATGCTATGAGAACTGTGTAATTGAGGCATTGATTCGACCCTTGGCAGGTTTTCCGGCTCATCCGAGTGAGTACATGGCCAGGTGTATGGCCTCCATTTTGAGTGTGAAGACTGCCTGATCTCGAAAACCGTAGGCCTGCCTCTGCAGTGTCTTGACTTTGTTGTTCGTGGCTTCCAAGGGTCCGGTTGAAGGTGGTGATAACTATGCCAGAATCCCGGCCCGGTATTCGAGGGTTTGGGCGAACTTCTTGACTGATTCGGATTCCTGACGCCTCGGCAGCGAATAACCTTCGGGACAGATTCTGCGGTAGCCTTGGCTGCCTGATTCCAGATCTGTCGAGATGCTCTTCGAGGTAGTATTGGTACATACCAGCGGTTCATTCGAACGCAGCGCGAGAAGCGCGCGTTCGTTTCGCTTATCGTCGAGATTTTCCGGATGGTTCAACAGGAGCCAGCGAATGCCTTCAATCACCTGGGTCTGAATCAGGTCGGTGATTCGCCCAGAAATACGCAGCAAGCTTCAGTGAGTTTTTCAGTTGAAGTGCTTCGATGACATGGTAGTGATCGAAAACCAGGATCGCCTTGGAACGATCAGTTTGACCGCTTGGATGTAACCCTTGGACAGTCGATGACGGCTTCTATCCTCTTCCTGGACTCTTGAGTCGTTTCCAGAAAGGATCCACAGCTTGCTTTTGCCTTCACCGACGAAGTCCGCGTTCTTCGGTTTCCAGATCCAGCACAATAGTCAGTAGCGCGTCTTCTTGCCTAGTAAATCTCGGCCGCAATTCTTCTGAGATCCTTGATGCGTCGGACGAGAAAACTTGCGCTCCAGGTACGCTTCGTTGAATATCCTTGACTACATCCCAACTCACCCCGAAATGATGGAATCCTGTCGAAGGTCATGTGAGGACAAGTCTCAAGACGCACCGCTCAAACTCTGATGAATATTCTCCTCGGCAAAGCCGACTTTGACCTGCCGTACATTGTCGCACACATGACACTCGACCCGCTTGACCTCAAGCTTTATGACGATCGGCTTCAAGGCGAATCCAGTGGCCATGAACCTTCCAGGTGCCATCTTTGTCACGCTTTCAGGGAACCGCAACACGAACATCGAAAAGTCTTTGGGTCTTGGTCGATGGCGAAGAGGATCTCCCTTCCAACGGACTATCCATGTCCATACCGAACACCACGATGTTGAGTGCGTGGTACCGTTTGCTGGACATGCTCTGCATCTCACTTCTCAGATCAAGCATGTCTGACTTTTCCTGTGTACGCAAATACCGGTTTTTCCGGCACTCCGTCAACTAAGCCTGTTTCCGGAAGAAACGGAAGAGGAGGAAATATTGCGGAGCATATGCCTTGAAGAGGACGACGGCAGATCAGCTCAGATTGAGATTAGCCATCCAAGTGAGATCTTGAAGCTCCTTGCAAATCCGCCTGGTAGAAGCAGAAATGCCCTATCCATCAAGCTCGCTGGCATTGGAATCACTGAGCACGATCAGAGCCTCGAATTGCTCCGTCGCATTACGGATTCGTTGTTCTTTCAAATCGAATTAAAGACCGGTCTAACCTTGTCTCTGGCTCGAGATAGATTTTGGTTTTTGCGACTTGATCTCAGATTTCGCAGACGTAGGCCGGAAGTTAGTCTCGATTTTGAGTTCCCAAAGGTAGAATTCGACGAAGCTCCCATGTCCCTTTATTGGTACGGTCGTAGTGCGACTGGGATGCCACTGCTTCAATTTTTAGCTTTCTATCAAGTAATAGAATATTACTATTTAACATACTCAAAAGAAGAAGCTCGACGGAGAATCAGGGCTATGTTGAAGGACCCCACGTTTAGATATGACAGGGATGCTGACATTGGAAAATTGCTTTCCGTTGTATCCGGAACCGGGCGAGGATATGGAGATGAACGGTCTCAGCTAAAAGCAACGTTAAATGCTTGTGTAAGCCCGTCTGACCTCTGGAGTTTCTTCGAGGAAGATGAAGAACGAGTAAGCTTTTTCGCACAGAAGCAAAAAGGCTTAACTGATCAAAAAATCTCTTTGGCCACAAAGGGTGCCGATTTGCGTGATTCAGTTGCAAATCTAATTTACGACATCAGATGCAAAATAGTTCATACCAAAGGCGAGAGCAGCGAAGGTGATCTCGAACTTCTCTTACCATTCTCTAAGGAGTCGGCCCAGAGAAACGCCGCACGAGGATGGGAGCGTTTGAGTTGGAGGAGCTTGCGCAATCTGACCATGCCGCGGCCGACAGACCTTTTCTTGAGTTCATTCACGTACCGGTCAAGGGTCTCGGACTCGCCAATGAGCGCCTTTTCTTCGGCACAAGGCCCCGAATGCGCTCGATATTTCAGCAAGGGGTGATGGTGTCCGGGATCGGTGACCCTGGTGTCTCGTTTGTCGATGACTCGGGCGTGTGAAGCGACCTGGGCGTGGTCAAAGATCACAATAATCCGGTCGGCGTGTTTTTGCAACTGCACCTTTTTGCCGATAAGCCTTTCCGGTACAGAGTATCGGTTGGTGTCCAGATGCACGTATGCTTCCACATCAACGACCCGGTGGAACGTCTGGTAGATCGGAGGAATGTGAGGAGGCAGGGGGCGCAGATGGGGCTTCTCCATGACGTAAGCTTCGTCCGGGCTCGTTCCCAGGCGACGTTTCGGCTTCTTGTTCGCTACCTGGTTGAGCCACCCCAGCGCCTGTTCATTGAGGTCGTCCCAGTCGGTGAAGGTCCTGCCTGCCAGGAAATTCCTCTCCACATAGTCAAAAGGTCTCTCAATCCTGGCTTTCCTGTTGGCATGACCGATCCGATGGGGAACGAATCTGATTCCATAGATCCTTCCGAAGGCCGTCATCTCGGGAGCTATCTCAGCATCAGGACCACTGCCGTAAGCAACGATGACGCTCGTATTGTCGATCACGACCCGCTCACAGACTCCGTCCATGAACGCGAACGCATCGGCAAGGAACACCTTTGCCTCAAACCTGGTGAACCGTGGATAGTAACGGATGAAGAGCCTCCGGCTGTATGCAAGGGCAATTGCCGCACATTGAGCCGTGATCGCCTTTCCGCCTAGTACCAGCCTATGGGGCGAGGTGTCGTGCTGCATCTCGATGCCGGGCTCGAATGTGTATGCTCCCGCCCTTTGCTTGCTTGGTTCCCTGAGACCATGCTCTCTGGCAATACGGGTCAATGTGCTGTACCCAATGGATATGCCCCGATCTGCGAGCATCTCCTGGACCCGGACAACGTTTCCCCGGCATATAAGGTAGGTTTCCTTGATCAGAGGCAGGTGTTCTTCGAACGGGGTTGTGGATTGGCTATGCCCCTCATGCCTGCCTTGTACCACCTTGCGCACGGTATTTCGTGAAACACCCAACGTGCGGCTGATTTGCCTGATCTTCATGCCCCGTTCATGCAAAGAGGCAATTGCTTGTCTGGTATCCTCGGCAATCATGGTCCTGTTACTTTCGCAATCTTCCGTTTGATCTCGTCCATGAGTGAGGCGGCATCGTCGAATGCCCGCTCAAGCATGCGGCGGTCCGATTCATCTTGGCCGTCATAGATCACTGTGGGCAGATGCTTCAAGACACGACGCAACACGTTCTTGACGATGTGCAGGTCTTCGATCCATGCGCCTTCAGGACCCTGCTCTAGTGAGCACGAGGATCTTCTTTCCTGCGTTTGTTGACGGGCCTTGATGAACAGGCAGGGATCCTCGACCATACGTTCCCGCATCCGTCTCGGAGACCGTTGATAGTGCTTGAAGAACTCCGACAAATCCCTCGTGGAAAGAGGATTGTCTGCTAGATGCTCCGTGAGTTTCTCGGCATGCCCCTTGTTGGCGCGCGCCAAAGGCACAATAATGCGACAAGCAGACCATGCGCTTACGTGTCCGCCGAGAACCGACTTGAGAAGGTCTTCAGGCGGATCTTTTCTGAGAATATTAGCGTAAGTCTGCGTAAACACGAAAGCAAGTGCCCAAAATGACTGCCATTTGTTAGCATGTAATGGAAGCTTTTGTGCTTGACAGAGCATGCGAGATGTGATATTAGGCTCGCATGTTTGTGCATACCGTCCCCAATCGCAATTCTCGCCCGGCCGTCTTACTTCGCGAAGGCTATCGAGAAGACGGCAAGATCAAGATGCGTACCATTGCCAACCTGAGCAAATGGGCACCCGAGCGCGTTGAAGCCCTCAAGAGATGTCTTAGGGGTGAGTTCGACGGTATCGTTGGCGATTTGGGCCCCACTACCGGTCGTACATTCGGTACGCTCTTTGTACTGGCGCAGATGGCGGATCGGCTCGAAATAACCAAGGCCCTGGGGCGTACGCGGTTTGGAAAACTTGCTCTGTTCCTTGTTCTGGCCAGGGTTTCAGACCAGCGATCTCGTCTGTCTGCGGTGCGTTGGGCAAAGGATCACTGTGTAGCCGAAATACTCGGTCTGGACGCTTTTGACGAGAAGGAACTCTACAGCACTCTTGATTGGGTGGCCAAACGCCAGGACAAGATAGAGAAAAAACTGTTCAAGGCACATGCGAGGAAGAAAGGTGCCCCCAATGTACTGGTGCTCTACGATGTGACGAGTTGTTACCTGGAAGGGGACTGCAATGAACTGGGAGCCTTTGGATACCCTCATGACAATATAAAAGGCAAGAAGCAAATCGTGGTGGGGCTCCTGACCGATGCCGAGGGTGAGCCTCTCTCCATACGAGTCTTCGAAGGTAATACCGCAGATCCCTCGACGGTCTCAACCCAGATTGAGACGTTGAAGAAGCGTTTCGGCGTTACGGATGTCGTGTTCGTGGGCGACCGGGGCATGATAAAGAGCAAAGGCAAAGCCGCACTTTCCGAGTCTGGTTTGAAGTACATCACAGCGCTGACAAACCCACAGGTGCGAAAGCTGATACGAAAAGGCATCATTCAACTGGGGCTGTTTGAAGAAACGGTTAGCGAGGTTCAAACAGGAGGGCTTCGGCTGGTTTTACGGCGGAACGAATTGGTCCGTCGTAAGGAACAAAGGCGACGAGAAGATAAGCTTGCCAAGCTGAGGCGCCTGGTGGACGAAAGGAACGCCTTCGTGGATAACTCTGATCGAGCCAAGCCCGAGGCAGGCAAGAGAAAGTTTACCGCGTGGGTCAAACGCCATAAACTGGGTTCTTTTTGCACCATAGAACTTCAGGCGCGTCGGCTCACGGTGAACGTCGATGCGGACAAAATGGCCGAGTCTGCGCTTCTGGACGGCTGTTACGTGATGGAAACCGATGTGTCGGCAGAGATGATGGATGCCAAGACCGTAGACGAGCGGTACCGGTCACTCCAGAAGGTGGAACGAAATTTCAGAACCCTCAAGAACGGCTTCTTGGAGATCCGCCCCATCTTTCTTCAGAAGGCCGCTCGGACGCAAGGACACGCGTTGATCTGCATGCTCGCTCTGAAGATCGTCAACGAGGCGACCCGCCTCCTCAAAGAAAACCTTCCCTCCGGCCCGGCGGCCGGCCAAGACAGATGCCTACTGGACACAGCCCTGCGGACCATGGGGCGTCTGACCTTCGACCGATACAATGTCAACGGCACCGAATTCCTTCGCCTCCCAAACCTCGATGAGAATCAGATTGCCGTCTGCAAAGCCCTGGGGATTCCGTCGATCACGCATCGTTCCCAAGCCGTTTGTTAGCAGACACTCGATTCCGAACTGCGGGGATTAACGTCAACTATTCAGACTAGTTGGTGGTATCTTATTAAGTTGTTTCCCGGGAAAGATCCGCCGGAAGTTTCGCCCTTCCAATGGGTAACAAAATAAGAAACCGGTTGAGCACGACCAGGAAGACACCTAACCCCGCAGAACCGTAAAGCAGAAGAGACCATATCTGTGGTGCCGACATATTTGTCAGGAATTCCTTTATGAAATAGTATCCGACACTTCGAAAGCCACCCATCTCGACTGAGTACTGCATTTCAGAAGCTCGATCACATGTTTTCTTCTTGCTGCCATGTTGAGTGCGGTAAGAAGAATGTCCGGGCACAAAGGCCCAACCTACATGAAACCGTCGGGCACGGAGGCCCAACCTACGAAAACGCGGCACGGGAATCTAATTCTTTCGTAGGACGGGCGTCCCTGCCCGCCGTCTCCCCGGCGTAGGCCGGGGTCCAGGAAGAGAAGACCGGCACCCGGCCTACGCCGGGAAGACGCCTCAGGTGGCACGACCGCATTTGTGCCATGGAGCACTAAGGGTATGTCACGGAATAAACGGTTCAATCTCGCGGAACCCCCTCGTTATGCGGGCACAGCACGCTGTGCCCCTAGGAGGCGGAACTCCCACGCAGCTGCAACGCTTAGTTCGGGACAGTCATTAAGCTCAATGAGATTGCTCCAATACGTGGATAATGCTCAACAGCATTTGGTTGGCCGGTGTAGGGATGCCGTTCTTCTTGCCCAGTTCGACCACCTTTCCCGCGAACATCTCAACCTCGGTCTTTCGTCCCGCCTCAATATCCTGCAGCATCGAAGTCTTGCCTTGGGCCGACAAAGAATGCAGAACCGCGAGCCAGCTGGTGAGATCATCCTCACCCAGGTTAACGCCTTCATGCCGAGCAAGCACGATGACCTCGCGCATCAGCGTTTCCATCAACGCCTGAGCGTCAGGCGATGCCTGAAAGACCCCGTAGGGTACCCGCATGACCGCGGATGCCTGATTGATCCCCACGTTGATCATGAACTTCCACCACAGCATGCGCATCATGTCGGTCGGTATATCGGATGCGATTCCCGCGCGCTCAAACGCGTTCCGGACCGTCAGGACCCGTTCACTCGGAACAGTGTTGTCGGCCTCTCCAAAATAGATCTTTCCCGGATTGGTATAGGTGACTGAGTTGCCCTCACGAATCGCGTCAATGCCCACGGCAACGGCATAGAGCACTTTGTCCATGCCATAGATGGACCCGAGGTAATCTTCGCTGTCGAGCCCATTCATGACCGAAATGATGGTGGTGTAGTCGCCGACCAGATTTTTCAGATCATGGCCGGCCTCCGGGAGGTGGTGGTTCTTGAGGGCCACTATGGCAAGATCCGCCGGTGTCGTTCCGTCGTCGGGGTGAGCGACGGGAATCGAATAGTGGTTCCCATTGACGACCACGCCTCGTGCCTTTATTAGATCATGTCGTTGATCCCGCGCTACAAATGCGGGTGAAAACCCGGACGCTTCGGTAAACATGGCCGCGTAAGCCGCTCCAAGTGCGCCGGCCCCAAGTATTGCTACGTTTGTTATTTCCTTCAACGGTTCCTCCAATCGGATATAGCTTTCACCGAACGGTTCTTTTTGGCACGTTCGCTCAAACTTTTCAAATCAGAATTCACTGACGGCTATGCCGATGGGAATACCGATAGTGTGGGAGGTAAGAATGCTTGAGCCAATTCACCGCGGCATTCAAAAAGCACTTCGAATGTCTGCCCGGAGACATCGTCCGAAAGTAGTCTGCAGATTAATCGAACCGAGCTTAAGAATGGTGCTTGACCCATCTGATTTTAGATGCTAAATACACTACATGTCCATGGAACAGAAGAACTTGGGTGAACGACTCAACCGTGTGACCAACCGGCTGATCTTCTTGGAAAAACGAAGCGTTTTTCAAATGGGGAGGCTCAAGCTCCACCCCTCGGAAATCCATTTGATGCTGGTCATAAAGGAACAGCCGGACCTGAACGCCGGCGAGATGGCGCAGAGGCTTGGCGTGAGCAACGGCGCGGTGTCCCAAACCCTGGCCAGGCTTGAAAAGAAAGGGGTCATTACAAAGATTAAGGATCCGACACTCAAGAACCGGGTGACCGCGGTCTTCACGGAGTCCGGAAGAACCGCCATCCAGCGCTTTGAGGAAGCACGCGCCTCGGCTTCGAGGTCTTTCGCCAAGTACCTGGCCGGTCTCTCAGAGCAGGAAGCGGAGGTAATCGACGGCCTTATTTCACACATGGAGGACTTCTTGAAAGAATTGGAATAGTTCTCTTTTTTTGTCTTCTGTTTTTAGCATCTGAACACACCTCGGGGGCTTTTCTCGTCAAGCCCCAAAGAAAACAAGGAGCGTAACGATGAGCAACAAACTGATGGCCGGAATATGGCGCTACATCCTGGATTTCCCGCCGTTTCTGTGGGAGAAACAGATTGAGAAAGCCGTCCGTAAAACGATACATTCCACGGGGTTCATGTCCGCGGAACACAGGCTGGTTCACCACTTTGTAGTCAGAGAGCTGCCGCGGCTCGGTGAGCCCATGCCGCCGGAGCTTGTGGCCCGGGAATTGGGCCTCAAACCGGAGCGTGTTGTGGAAATACTGGACGATTTGGAGAAGCACCTGACCTTCGTGTATAGGGACTCGGAAGGACGAGTGATCTGGGCTTATCCGGTGACCGTGGAAGAAACGCCCCATTCGATAACCTTTCAGTCCGGAGAACAACTGTATGCCGCTTGAGCGGTGGACGCATTCGCGACGCCCTTCGTGCAAGGGCGACTCAGAGGTGAATCAATGTCCGTCAGCGTGGTCTCCGAATGTGCACACTGCAAGCTCCCCATGAGCTTGGAGATCGACAGCGACATGAATTGCAGCTGTGAGGACGACGACTGCAGTCCCATGATTTTCGTTCCAAAGGTAAACTTGCAGACTCTGAAAGATCCCAGCATCATAGATGCGTTTTGAAAGGAGAGCGTTTTCTTCCGGTCGGAAGAACATGTCAAAGAATACCGGCGAGAGACTCACAGGGTGCGTGGTGCGTACTTCACGGCTCGGCAAATGGCCTACGTCAATAAGCGGATTCAGAGCGCCTTGTTTGGGTGGTAAGCCACTTGTATCAATTTTCAAATTTTTTCGTGAATTGCTTTCGCAGGACAGGAGAGGTCTCACAAGCTGCCCCGTCGTGTTCTTGAGGCCGTGGTATTGCCTCGAGACTGCCTCCTTATTTGGTGAGAATTCTTGAGAATCGCTCTATCAACTATTTTTTCACGCCCCTAGTACGTTCCGGCGCAAGTACGGCGGCATATCCCTTGGGACGTGGTAATCGAAGCAAACCGTCCCGCGGAACGCGGGATTCAAGGTGGATTGGCAGGGTCCCGGGCACGGAGGCCCAGGCTGTGAAAAACTCTTCCGAGACTCTTTCTTAAACGTGGGGTGGGCGTTCCAGCCCGCCCTACGGTATGCCGATTTGTCGGGACCGGCATCTTGTCGGTGACGTGGGAGGCAGAGCCCTGAGCATGTCCCATATCTTTTGGCTGGACACCGTAGGAATAGGTTGTTGATTGGCCTATCGGTTCGAGGTGTTGACCGGCCAGAGCCCCGAAGGGGCTAACCTTTAATCGCCACGGGTTTTCATGGTGTGCCCTTTCAGGGCAAGTGCGTTCACATGCTACACCTATGTTGCCGGCAACGTTAGTCTTTGCCGGCATCAAGGTGAGCATCAAGTCGATACGGGACATGTTCCCGGTTGCCGGCGATTCAGGATATGGGTAATGCTCAGGGCAGAGCCTGGGAACGAGAATGGTTGAGAATACGCGGACCGAACTTACGCAAGGCAGTACTCGGCCGCCGCCCACACCCCGCTCGACCGAGGAGTGCAGTATGTGGATCGGCCACGATATAGACTTGTTTACATAGATCCGGATTGCGACTATAATGGGATGCGGTGATCATCATCTCCTCCTGATCGTGATGGCTCCCCTGCCTCATGTCCATCAAGTCGGAAGACAATGAGTGAACCGAACGGAGAACCGACCGGCTACGGTCGACCGGGGCAACATTTCTTGCCGCAGGCCTGATTTTAATGAGAGGACGGAAGACGGACCCTACCCATGGAAATTCGGAATATAGCGATAATTGCTCACGTAGATCATGGAAAAACTACCCTGACCGACGCCATCATGAGACAGACCGGCATGGTCCATGATGAGAACGTCACGATGGATTCAGATACTCTGGAGAAGGAGCGGGGAATAACCATCTATTCCAAGAACGCTTCCGTTTTCTACAAGGGAACGAAAATCAACATCGTTGACACGCCCGGACACGCCGACTTCGGCTCCGAAGTGGAACGAGTTCTGAGATCCATTGACAGCGTGCTGTTGGTGGTCGACGCGCAAGAAGGCCCCATGCCCCAGACCAGGTTTGTCCTGAGCAAGTCTCTGGAGCTTGGTCTGAAGCCCCTGGTCATCATCAATAAAATCGATAAATCCGCAGCTAATCCCGACTTGGCCCAGGAACAGGTATTTGAGCTTTTCTACGACCTCGGAGCAAATGACGAACAGCTGGATTTTGCCACCATATATGCCATAGGAAGGGATGGGATCGCGAAAACGCACCTGAGCGATGAGTCTCGTGACCTGACTCCCCTTTTGGACGCGATCATATCAGAGGTTCAGCCTGCCCCGGCACGCACTGATGTGCCGCTGCGCCTACAGGTTTTTAATCTGGGGTACGACAATTTTCTCGGTCGCCTGGCCATCGGGAGGATATACGAGGGAACCCTGAAGGCCGGCAGCACGCTGTGTCTCAAGAAGCTCGGCGGAGAGTCGGCAACCGGCCGGGTGACAAAGCTGTTCACGTTCAACGGATTGGACAGGCTCGCCGTTGAAGAGGCTTCCGCCGGTGATATTGTTATGGTGTCCGGCTTCTCGAATATTGATATCGGAGAGACGCTGTGTGAGACTGCCGACCAGCAGGCTTTGCCTGCCATTACCGTGGACGAACCTACCGTAAGCGTGATGTTCTTGGTCAATAGCTCCCCGTTTGCCGGCCGTGATGGAGATTATGTAACCAATAAGCAGCTTCGCGAACGACTTGAAAAGGAGTTGGAGGTCAATGTCGGTTTGAGAATCGACTTCATGGCCGATGTATACACCGTGTTCGGAAGAGGTGAACTGCACATCGCTATACTGCTGGAAAATATGCGAAGAGAGGGGTACGAGGTCCAGGTCTCACAGCCTCAGGTAATCATGAAGGAAATTGACGGCCGCATATGTGAGCCTTTTGAAGAGCTGACCGTTCAAGTACCGGAAATGTACGCGGGAGCCGTGATTGACAAAATCGGGACCCGCAAGGGCCTTCTGATTAGCATGGAGAGCCATGGGAACCAGAAGAAGATGCTCTTTGAAATCCCCACGAGAGGTCTTCTGGGCTATCGCACCGACCTCGTTGTCGACACCAGGGGGGAAGGGGTCATGTATTCCCGCGTGCTCGGATTCAGACCCCACGCGGGTGCAATACGCAAACGATTAACGGGTTCAATGATTTCCAAGGTCTCGGGCAAGGCCTCGGCGTTTTCCCTGTACAATCTTCAGGAACGAGGAACCCTTTACATCGGTCCGGGAACGGACGTATACGAAGGCATGGTCATAGGCAGTTCATCCAAGGGCGATGACCTCACGGTGAATCCCATCAAGGGCAAGCAACTGACCAATATGCGCGCGGCAGGAGCGGATGATGCCATACAGCTCACTCCGGCATCGGAAATCGGTATTGAGCGCGGGTTGGAGATTATGGGGGAGGATGAGTACCTGGAAATCACGCCCATGAATGTGCGCCTTCGAAAACAATTTCTTGCCGAAGCGGACAGAAGGAGGGCGTTCAGAAAAAAGCAGAGCGCCGCATGAGTGCGATCGTGTGGGGGCACTGCCCAAATATTTAAGGCACCTGAGAACGATCCTGGGTGTCTTTCAGTTTGGCACGGACTCTCACGAGCCCTTTTCCGGGTTCCGAACGACGGAAACCGAAGATCCTCGCTCCGTAGAAGGTGCTCTGGTGCTCGGGTTTCAGACGAGAGCGGCTCTCTCCTACCAACGATACCGCCTTGGCGAAGTACTTCTCCGCCTCCTCGTACTCCTCGAGTTTTTCGTGAGCTAACCCAAGTCCCGTAAGCGCTGCAAAGACGTGACGGGGGTTCTTGCTTTTCTCAGCTGATTTCAGGAGCCTTGTGTAGCAGTCCACTGATTTCCGGTAGTCGCCCTTGACCAAACAGAGACGCCCCCTGGAGGACTCGTATCCGGCCTTCTTGATATGGATCTCGGCCTTTTCCATGTCGCCGAGGTCCAGGTACAGGTAGCCGAGGCGATCATTGGCCACACGAGTGGACACTCCCAATCGCTCGTATATTCGCAATGCTTCCACGAGACTCTTCTCGGCATTCCCGTAGTCCTTGAGAGCACAAAGAATCTCTCCCTTGGCGAGCAAGGTTGACGCCCGGCTCCTCGCGTCTCCAATTCTCTCGAATACGGCCAGAGACTCGGCGAGTCGGTCCAGCGCCCTATCGAAATCCCCCAGATACCGGTAGACTTTGCCAAGGTTCATCTCGGTCTTTGCTTTCCGCCTCTCATCCCCGAGCTTTTCAAAAATCCCCATTGCTTCGTTGAACGATTCCAACGCCTTTTCATAGTCACCATAGGTGTAAAAGAGTGCTGCCATGTTTCCGGTAGCCTGCGCTTGGACATCGAGGTCCCGACTCTCCCGACCAAGTTTCAATGCTTTACGAAACATTTTTAAAGACTTATCATAGTCCCCTCGCTGAGTGTGGATATTCCCAAGATTGCTGTACGTGTACGCAGCAGCGTTGGATTTGCCCAATTCATCGTATATCTCAAGAGCTTTGGCGTACTGTTCTTCAGCCCGATCATAGTCTCCCTTGTTCTTGTAGATAAGCCCCATGTTGTTCAGAGCCCCTGCCTCCTGTTCCGTAAACCCTCCCTTTCTACAAAGAACCAGCGATCTCTGCAACGATTCCAAGGCGTTGTCATAGCGGCTCAACCTCCAGTAGATGCTCCCCAACTTAGAGAAGGCCGCAGCTTTCCGACGCGTATCACTCTCATCGTCCATAACTTTGGCGGCATCCTGATACTTCTGAATCGCCTGCAGGAGGTCGGCCTCCGTTTTTGCCCGTTTGTGCAGTTGCTGCGCTTCCATGTACAGCCGAATCCCCTGCAGCTTGTTCTTTGCCTTGTCCAGAGAGGGTAAGAATGGGAATCCAAAAACCAAGGCCAAGACGGAGATCATGATTGTTTTCACCGCTATCCTCCTTTCTACACCCTTTGTCGGCAGATTATGGCTCTCACCGAGGACGAATGTTGCCGATACGCCATTCGTGGACACCGGGCTTATCTTGCCGCGGTGTTCGGAGTACCTTCCGGCCCGGGCCTGAAAGGTCTCACCGAATCCGTTACGGCCGAATAATCTTCATGGCTGAAGAGCGAAGACTCGACGTATGATATCATCTTTGGGGAAATACTCATGCAAAAACGGTTGCAAAAATAGTTCTTCGCCTTCGCGACACGGTCCGCCGTGCCGCTGCTTGCTCCACCTTATCCGCCCCCGAACCCTTTGTCTCTGAAGCTGCGAACAGCCAAAGGGCGAACCGGATTTCTTATACTTTGAAGACTCCCAAGTCGACTTCCGTGTTTCTTCCTTGACAGAATGACTATAAATGGGTGATGCCTTCTATTACTCACGAAATCGCCGAACAGGTCTTGAGCGATCTTCGGGCAGTGCAGGCCGATGGAAGAAGATAGAGTGCCACAGAGCGGGGGCACTCGGCCTCCATGAAATCGAGAGGAGATACCATGTTCCGACAGCTACGGGAAATCAATAACCGCCCCTCTCCCTACGAGCACTACACCGCGGCCGACCTCTGGACGGACGAGCACATATCATCGAAGATGTTGGAATACCATCTCAACGGTTCCGTCGACCTGTCGTCGAGAAGGACTGAGTTTATTGATCGGTCTGTGGATTGGATTGTCTCCCGCTTCGCTCTCAACGAGTCGAAGAGCGTCGCGGACTTCGGTTGCGGACCGGGACTGTACACTTCGCGTCTTGCCGCGTCGGGCGCGGACGTCACCGGGATCGACTTCTCGGACCGCTCGATTCGATATGCCCGTAACCTATCGGAAAGTCAGGGGCCGTCCGTAGCGTACATACACGCCAACTACTTGGAGTATGAGCCCGGCAAGCTTTTCGACCTCATCACCATGATCATGTGCGACTTTTGTGCGCTCAGCCCGGATCAACGGAGGACCATGCTCGACAAGTTCCTCACTTGTCTCAAGCCCGGGGGAAAATTGTTGCTCGACGTTTATTCTCTGCACGCCTTTCATGAAAGGGAGGAGAGCGCCACGTACGCTCCCGGTTTCATGGCCGGCTTCTGGTCTCCAAATCCGTACTTCGGCTTCCTCAACACCTTCAAGTACGACGCGGAAAAGGTCGTGCTCGACAAGTACACCATTGTCGAGGAGACACGAACGCGCGTCATCTACAACTGGCTTCAGTACTACAACCGCGAAGGGCTCAAGGAAGAGATGGAAGGCCGAGGCCTTGTCGTTGAGGAATTTCCGGGCGATGTTGCGGGCGCTGACTTCAACCCCGAGTCTCATGAGTTCGCGGTGATTGCGAAAAGGCTCGATTCTGAATGAATCTCTCCACCGCCGCGGTCCCATACGTGGAACTTGCCCCGGTCCGGACGGGGCGTCTCGAATCTCTGGAGATATTTCCAACGAGTAATGCTGCAGCTCATTCGACTGGGCGGAACGATGAGTCGGCACAGGCGGCGCCTCTGCTGGAGCCCGTACCAAACCGGAATGAGTTTTCTTTCGACCGTATGTTCGGATCCCGAGTCTGAAGCGCTTCGGCGGCATGATCGCACAGGCAGACCGTTAGGAGATGATGACTTCATTACGAGGTTGGAATCGCCCTTGGGCTGATCGATACGACGCAAAAAACCCGGCCCCAGAAGCCCGACGAACGCCCCACTGAGACAAGTTGTGACCTCGGAATTCGCCGGAATTCGAGAAACACCATGGCCCCCTTTTCTTTTTCTTTCTTTTGCGTAAAGATGCTTCTGTCCCTTTCGGGTCCTATGGTATGGAGTAGTGCAGGCCGTTTCATAACCTGGAGTCGTTTTGCGCGGGACATTGGCGCCAAGAACTCCGAAATGATGAGAAAGCCACATAATTCGGACATATGCGACATATCGAGACTCATCCGATATCCTGTGCTGTCAAAGACAAACCGTGGTGATCGGTTACTCAACTGCCACGGGAGTGAATGCCTCGTTTTGTATTGACAGAACCTCCACACTGGCAAATGGGGATACACATGGCTTTCGACACGCTGCTTACAGAGAATCGGCTCGATAATTGGGTTCGAGGTAATGCGGAACATGCTCAGGGCGTGATCGTTGAACTCGTCTCGCGCCTAGTTGCCGCTTCATGTCCCAGACCTAAATACCGACGCTTCCCGCTCGGCGATAGCATTGGGCAGCACGGGCCCGATGGGGAATTGTATGTGGATATCTCATTTGAACCGTTCGTTCCCGAAGGACACTCATTCTGGGAGATCGGCACAGGTTTGGGCGCCCAAACGAAGGCCGCCGAGGACTACGAGAAGCTTACCGCTGCGACACCCGAAGCAGTTCGCCGCAAGGCAACGTTCGTGTTTGTGACGCCTCTCTCAGGCAGAAAAGATTGGCCTCGTACAAGGAAGAAAGATGACCAGGCGGCTTGGGTTGACAAACGTCGCAAGCTCGGACAATGGAGGGATGTTCGTGTCATTGACGGCACAATATTGATCGATTGGCTGCAGTGCTTTCCTGCCGTAGAGCGTTGGCTTGGGCCTATTATTGATTTGCCCCTACACCAGATGGAAACACCCGAGGAACACTGGGAGCTTCTCCGCGCCGTTGGAGCGCCGCCAGAGCTGAAGCCCCAGTTGTTTCTAACCAATCGTGATACAGCTTGTGCCAAAGTCAATGACGTCTTTTCCGGAACTACAGCACAGCTCAAGCTGGACACTTACTTTCCGGGTCAAGTGTTCGACTTCGTTTCAGCCCATTTGGCTGCCATGGACAAGGAGAGCCGGATTGATGCTGTCAGTCGATGTCTGTTCATTACTGACGGCGACGCGTGGAACGTCATCGCAGACCAGAAAGAACGACATGTTCTGATTGTCGACTCTGGCTTTGACCCGGATGGGACAGATGAAGCGAGGCTTCTTCAGAAGTCCCTCCAGACAGGTCATGCCGTCGTGTACCGCGGTGCACCAGGTGGCATCCCACATCCGAATTGCGCAAAGATTGTCAACCCCAAGGACCATCAAATCCGAGACGCTTTAGAGCACAGCGGTTACAGCGAGGAGAGAGCTCGAAATGTAACATCAAAGAGCGGGGGGGACCTGGGCTCCTTGATTAGATTGCTCCTCGGCCTTTCTCAGAATCCGAAATGGGCTGAAGCGGCTTCCTCAGCTGAACACGTCGTTGCTGAGCTTCTCGGATCTTGGAATGACAAATCAAAGGCGGACATCCTCGCTGTGGAGAGCCTTTCCGGACAATCTTACCCGGAATGGATCGGAAAGATACGTGAAGTCTTGGTCCGGCCGGACCCTCCTTTGACCCATCGTGACGGCATATGGAGGTTTGTGCCACGCTATGAGGGCTGGTACGCGTTGGGACCAAGAGTGTTCGACGATCACTTGGAACGGTTTCAGAAGGTAGCTGTGACTGTCTTGCGGGAAAGGGATCCCAAGTTCGAGCTGACGCCGGAAGAACGATTCGGGTCACAGGTCCAGGGGAAAGTGCTTCGGCATTCAGATTGTCTGAGAAAAGGTCTTGCGGAAACCTTAGCTCTTCTTGGAAGTCATCGCGGGGCATTGACATCGTGCACGTTCGGTAAGGCCGAAATAATCGCGGTTCGGGTTGTGGGCATGACCTTGGAGAATGCGGACTGGGTGCACTGGGCCGGCCTGGATAGATTGCTGCCCTTGTTGGCGGAAGCGGCACCCGAAGAGTTTCTGGACGCCGTTGAGCGGGCACTGAAGACAGATCCTTGCCCGTTCGACGAAATGTTTGCTCAGGAGATCTCCGGCATCACAGGTGCCAATTGGCTGAGCGGGTTACTCTGGGCACTGGAAACACTAGCCTGGGATGCGAACTACCTCGGCCGAGTGATCTTACTTCTTGGGGAACTCGCTGAGCGAGATCCCGGAGGAAATTGGGCTAATCGGCCGGCTAACTCCCTTAGGACCATTCTGTTACCATGGAGGCCGCAGACGTGCGCAATGATCGCCAAGCGGAAAGCGGCTGTCAATACATTACTCGATGAGTTTCCGAGCGTAGCTTGGCCACTTCTATTGAGCCTTCTTGACGAACCTCATTCGAGCTCATTCGGAACGCGTAGGCCCGCGTGGAGAGAGCTGATTCCCGAAGACTGGACCGGCGACGTCTGGCTCGACGAGTACTGGGAACAAGTCGGTATGTACGCTGACCTGGCAATAGGCACCACAAAGGCCGATCCAGCGAAACTCATGGAACTGATCGATCATTTTGAGAATCTGCCTCCTCCAGCCCGTGAAGGGCTTCTTGCGCACCTTGAATCCCCCGTTGTGACGGAGCTACCGGAACCGGATCGGCTTGGGCTGTGGACTAAGCTTTTTGAACTGGTTGTCAAGCACAGGAAGTTCGCTCATACCAAGTGGGCTCTGAACCCCGAACAGGTGGACGATATTGGTGCCATTGCTAAAGCCATTGAACCGACGACCCCAAGATTTCGGTATCGGAGACTCTTCAGTGAAGATGATTTCGCTTTGTATGAAGAAATCGACAACTATCATGAGCAAAGAAAAGAACTGGAAGAGCGCCGACGAGGGGCCGTAGACGAGATCTCCGCAACCGATGGTGTTCGAGGGATTCTGGAATTTGCCGAAGCTGTCGAGTCACCATGGCGCGTCGGAATTGCCTTTGGAGAGGTTGCAGAGAACCCCGCCGATGAAGCGGTTCTACCTGAATTGCTGGAGAAGGAGATTGGGAAGCTCGCGCAATTCGCAGGGGGGTTTGTCTCGGGGAGATTCCGTGCGCGAGGTTGGCAGTGGGTCGATGAAATCGACGTGTCCTTGTGGACCCCGACACAAATAGGAGAATTATTGGCTTTGCTGCCGTTTACGTCCGACGCGTGGGAGCGTTCGGCCCGGCTCTTGGGGGAGGACGACTCCTCGTATTGGGCCACGACCTACGCTCGCGCTTCCGGGGACGAAGAAGGTCTCGAGCAGGCCGTAGATCGCTTAATTGAACATGGCAGAGCACATGCGGCAATCAGCTGTCTTCACAGCATGCAGTTTGCCAAACGGAACTTGGACCCCGAGCAAGTGGTTCGTGCGCTAATGGCAGTTGCCCGCTCGTCAGATGGCGCTCAAAGGGTGGACAGCTTCGAGATCCTGGAGATCATCAAGGCACTTCAGAATAATCCGGATGCCACTCTGGATCAACTTTGCCAAGTCGAGTGGGCACACTTGCCGGTGCTACGACGGCACGACGATGCCTCTCCGATGTGGTTGGAGCGTCGGATGGCTACTGAACCACAATTCTTCTGCAAGCTGATACGAACAGCCTCCGGGCGCGAAAACAAGGAGCAACCGACTCAGCCGGAAACGGAAGAAGCGCAGACTATGGCTTCTCAGAAATATGATGCATATTGCTTGCTGGACCAGTGGGGAATTCCTCCCGGGCTCAGCGAGGACGGCAGTTTTGACGCCAAGGTTCTGGCCGCTTGGCTCGACGCTGTCACCGAAGAGTGCAAAGCCACAGGCCACCTGGAAGAGGCTATGTGGATAGCGGGACAAGTGCTCGTTCATGCCCCCGCCGATCCGGACGGGTTGTGGATTCACCGTGCCGTCGCTAAGGTGCTAGACGCAGGAGATGCGGAAGAGATGCGAACCGGATTTCATATGGCGCTTTGCAACACGCGCGGTTTACATGCCTTCACGGCCGGAAAGAAGGAACGAGCACTCGCGGAGAAGTACCAGGAACAAGCTGAGGCTGTGGAGATGGCAGGTTTTCTGCGTCTGGCCGGCACGCTGAGGCAATTGGCAACAGATTACGAACGCCAAGCTGAGTACAATGCGACCAGGAGACCCTTTGAGGATTAAGAACACCAGACTATTCCACTGCCGGCAAAGGGTCGGTTTCGCGCTTGACTCAAGCTCGCTGAGCTTTCTGGAACTGCTTTCGTGATGTCACCGGTCTCCCCTGCGTGTCATTGGCCAGGAAGTAGCCTGCCGTTAAGATCTGTGGGCAGACCGGTGAAATCCAGTAACGCCTCCCGTCAAATTGAGAATCAAGGATGTCGATCGTTGCCCCGTCATTCGGTTGCAGATGAGCCCCTTCCAATCATACCAGAGTGTCTAAGTCCGTTCGTTTCTTCCGAATATCAATCGTTTTCGGCAACACAACGTCATTGAGCCGAAATGCCCCATGGGGGGACTTCTGTACGAGACCCGAATGGCAAAGCCATGGCACTGTGATACCCACCTTCGTTAACCACCCGGCAGGCATCAGAATCGAGAACTGACTGAATCATGAATAGCCATGGTGAAACTGCGCAAACTTCTGAGACTGTGCTGCGACTGGCCAGCTCTCAGCATGGTCTTGCACACGCCATCAAGAATACGAGCGATGGAGACAAGTCGTTCATCGCATTTCCTTTGGTTACGTACAAAGTCCAGAATCTTTCTACAGTACTCCTCCGTGGCCTTACGGTTCATCAAGTCGGGGGTACGCCCAAACGACCTGCGGAGGGCAAAGGCAAGCTGGTACCTGTACTTGCTATGCCGTGCAAAGACGACTCCTCTAGCTATCGCATCCTCGACGCATTTGTAAGCGTACGTGGAGACTACATAAGGCCACTGAGAGTGCTTCTCTTGGAAAACACGTCTTCTGTAGGCTTCAAGTATCTCACCGTAGTAGCGATGCGTACTATGTGGTTCTTCGAGAAACACAGCTACGAAGCACTTAAGCTGGAAAGGCATGGTCACGATTTGGTACTGATAGACGGCGGTACCGGAGTATTGCCTGCTGCGGCGCTCGTAAAACAAGCGAAGATCCATGCCCAGGTCTACGTGAGCATAGAACTCCTCCAGATCTTTATGGAACGAGCGCAACGCCTCAAAAGCTTCGACCTTGACCTCAGTTTGCCGGTTAGTGGCCATTATGATCTTGTTTATTAGCTCGGAATCTAGGGCCTCTATAAGTTTGACGGGAACGTACGTATTTGCGTTTAACCTATTCTTGTTTCTGTAGATTACATGACTAGTTTGACAGCCATTCACTATTTGGTAGTCCTGGAGACGAAAGGTCGTTCCTACCTGATTGACGGACCTGGCAACGATGGTGACACCGTTATTTAGCACCGGAAGTTTATCCTGTTCAACAGTTGACGCAAGCGTTGCACGAATTTCCTGATTCACCGGATTATCCCCTTGGAAATCTCTGACGTTTTCATAGAAGAGGGAGCGTTGGAGTTCACCTTCGGAGTCGGTGATAAGCTTCAAGAACTCCTTACACGGTAGCACACCAATGTACGCCTGCCTGACACCAGCAATCTTCGGAAATACGGCGTGCTGCGTAAACTCGATTTCTTTGGCCACTTTTCTTCGGAGCTCTTGATACAGAAGGCGGAGGCGAGAAGCGTCAACCGGCACGAACTCCACCTCGGAAAACAGATTCTTCGAGCGGATCGCTTGCAGATCGGCATCAATCCGGCCTTTAACGTGAACATCATCGGTCCAGGTTCCTGCAGTCACGTAGTACAAAGAACAGCGAGGATTCTGACTGAACTTGATCGACTTAGAATATAGATGGTCCTTCAATTTTCGGAATTCCGCTAACGCCGCGTTTTGAGGTATCACGGAGGTGTCTTCAACAAAACTCCTAACCCCGAACAGAAATGTCGCTATCTCTCCAGCATTGAACTTGCTGCTTGTCTTTGACTGAATGAAAACGAAGTGGCAATCAAGGAGGTTGCCACCCTTCGCCAAGTAATCGATGGCGTCACTTTCGAGAACCAGTTGGCCGTTTACAAAAAGGGCAACGGAGTCTATTCCGCAGTCGTGGGAACCGCCCACGATTAGATCTTCGATGTCTCCGACATCCGGATAGTCCCTGGACACGATGCAGTACGCAGTAAAGAGCTCGAAGAGGGCTGCTTCCTCGGTAGTGTTGAGTTTGTGTTGCTCTGAGAAGTCGATTAGGTAGCCTCGAAGTACCTCGTCTCTCATCCTTCGTCTCCTTCCGAATTGCTCTGTTGTAAGAAATGGTCGTCAACATACAACTCCGCCGGCGCTCAACCGCATCGAGCCCACGTAACCGTTGTAAGGAACCATTCTATAGTGCCAGGCCTTGAAAATCGCGGGTAGCGTAACTATTCTCTTTAACGCGGAATAAGCGCGGCGTAGATGTTTAAGACAACTGGAGGTCTCATGATAAGACATGAAAGGATTGTTACTGACGCGCCATGAGCGCGAAATGTTGGAGCAGGAACGTGATCTGGCTCGGAGGAACAGCAATGTCGATCTGTTTCTCAAGACCACGTGTATACTCTTGGTTAGCGATGGCCGCTTACAAAAAGACGTAGCCCATACGCTCACAGTGGCGTTGCGAACCCTTGAATGGTGGATAGAACAATATCGCAAATCCGGGATGTCCGGCCTTATCAAAGGCCCGTATCCCGGCAAACAGTCTCGATTGACATCGGACCAACAGAAGCAGTTTGCCAAGATAATTGAGGCGGGGCCTGAAAAAGCCGGGTACGAGACGGGAGTTTGGACGGCAGTCATAGTCAAGTCTCTTATAAAGGCCCGGTTTGGTGTTTCCTACAGTCTTTCTCAGGTTCGGCGTATTCTTCGAAAACTCGGTTTCTCGGTCCAGGTGCCTCGCCGTGTCCCTTCGAAAGAGGACCCGGAGGAGCAGAAAGAATGGATTGAGAAGGACCTTCCCGAAATAAGGAAAGAAGTCAGATCCGATGAGGGCGCTTTGCTGTACGAGGATGAAGCCTCTTTCCAACAATCAGGAACACTTACCCACACATGGTGCGTTAAAGGGAAAGGGTGCGAGGTAAGGAGCTTTCCCACTCGCAAGAGCGTCAAAGCCTTTGGCGCCGTCAGGGTAGACGGAGAACTTCCCAAATGGCACTTCCGTTTTGAGAAAAAGAAGTTTAACGGAGAATCTTTCATAGGCCTGCTCGATCAACTGACTCGTCATTACAAGGACAAGAAAGTCCACCTCATCACCGACAATGCCCCTTACCACAAAGGCCCCACGGTCAGGAAGTGGCTTGAAACCAACGGCAAAAAAATCCGGCTTCACTTTCTGCCAAAATATTCCCCGAAGCTCAACGCAACGGAATACGTCTGGCGCAAAGTCAAGCGGTTAACAACGCACAATCGGTACTTCGCGACAGCGGATGAACTCGCCGCTGAACTCTTTCGAAGATTCAACCGCCTTCAGGGTAATCCGGCCTCTCTGAGAACTACAGTAGCCGGATTCACCTGACCGCAGATTTCAGGCAGCGGCACTATAGTCGGTTCCTCGCAAGCGGTCTATCACCCCAAAACGTTTCATTCTTCTCACCATATTGAGTCTCAGTTCCCAGAAGGTTGCCTGAATACTCTTCTCACTCCTTGGATGAGCAATATATTCATCTGTCCAGTCAAGCTTGAACATGCGTTCCCAGCTTTTGACAATCCTGTTGTGACAGTATTCGTCAGGGACCGGCTTCTGTTCATAAGGATACACTTTCCGCTTCCGGGCAGCAGACTCAAAATCGTTATGGTCTCTTTCTGAGACGGGTAAGTACCAATAGTTCAATGCAAAATGCCACAGTTCGAAGTCGGACGGAAGCACGAGATCATCATCGATCTCGAACTCAATGCGAACACATAGGCCGACGGAACGGTACTGTCGGTAGCGTAGATCGGGGCGACGTTTTCCGGCATTCATCCATTGGACCCATGCCCATACCGGAAAGGAATCTTCATTCGGGGGCGAAGGGGTGAGTCGGCTCCGCATCTGATCGATCATCCAAGAATAGGCAGAACGCCAACAGGCCTCATCTCCCAGGAACGAGTTCCGTTCGACGATCTTCCCAACGGGACGAAACACCCCATCTGTTTGAAGTATTCGCCAGACCTCTGATGGCTGTATAGTCCAAAGGATCATAGCCGGAACCGACACTTGAGAGAATTCCTACAATCTGCCGTGACCAAAACCTTTCGCACCGGCCGACAGGGCATCCCCTACACTCTATCTGATCGTACACACCATGTTCCGTCTGTCAATCCGAATCTTCCTTTCCCGTGAGACCGACGGTTCAACCACCAGTGGAGGTTGGCCAAATGAGAAAAGGCCGCCACTGTCCGACGCGTATCACTCTCATCGTCCATAACTTTGGCGGCATCCTGATACTTCTGAATCGCCTGCAGGAGGTCGGCCTCCGTTTTTGCCCGTTTGTGCAGTTGCTGCGCTTCCATGTACAGCCGAATCCCCTGCAGCTTGTTCTTTGCCTTGTCCAGAGAGGGTAAGAATGGGAATCCAAAAACCAAGGCCAAGACGGAGATCATGATTGTTTTCACCGCTATCCTCCTCCTTTCTACACCCTTTGTCGGTAGATTATGGCTCTCACCAAGGACGAATATTACCGATACGCCATTCGTGGACACCGGGCTCATCTTGCCGCGGTGTTCGGAGTACCTTCCGGTCCGGACATGAAACGTCTCACCGTATCCGTTACGGCCGAATAATCTTCATGGCTGAAAAGCAAAGACGCTTGGTATCATAACATGTCTGCGGCAATTCATATGCTAAATCTGCAGCAGGAAAACCGCCGTCTCCCCGGCTCAGGTTGCGCGATCGTATGTACTCCACAGAGCAACAGTCCTACATGCTTCACTGAGCGGGATTCTTGAGATCGACGGGACAATTGCACTGCTGCCGGATTTCCGATACATTGTGCTTCGATATTGGGGATCCGCCTCAGTTCTACGACCGCCGGCTCCATACGGAAGGAGTGTTGGTTGATGCCTCAATGGGAGGCAACGGGAATCACGAGGAAGAAAAGGTCAACATGAGTAACAAAGAGCAGCCCGAGGATTATGTGTTCGACTTTGAAAGCGTGTTTGACGCAGACAACTACCTCTATTTCTACGAAGACGTACATATGAACGAAAAGGAGACCGCCGAGGAGGTGAACTTCCTGGTAAAGGAATTGCATCTTGACAAGTCCATGAGAATTCTTGATTTGGCGTGCGGTCAAGGACGCCATTCGCTCAGGTTGGCTGAGTTAGGACACACTGTGGTCGGCGTAGACACAAATGAAGGTCTTCTCTCTGCCGCGGAAAAGAGAAAGGCCGGACGTGATCTCAGTGTCCAATTCCTGAGACAGGACATGAGAACAGCCTTTTCCTTGACGGCATTCGATAGGGTTCTTCTCCTCTTCACGTCCTTTGGATACTTTGGGGAAAAGGAAAACCTTTTGGTTCTAAAGAGAATTGCGAGCGCACTCAAGCCTGAAGGACTCTGTTGCCTTGATGTGCCCAACCGAGATTCACTGGTGCGGAACCTACCGCCATATAGCGTGATTGAGAAGGCAGGAGATCTAATGATCGATCGCCACCATTTCGATGCACTAACGGGGCGGCTCCTCAACAAGCGGATTTACATAAGAGACGGACGGCGCACGGACGCTCCTTTCTCTCTCAGATTATACTGCTACACGGAATTGAGAGACTTGCTCGAAATCGCCGGACTTCGAATTCAGGCCTTGTATGGAGACTGGGACGGTCGTCCTTTCGCAACAGGGTCCGGTCGCTTGATTGTAGTGGCGGGAAAAGTTGCGATGCAGACAGCGGGATGAAATATCCAGTTCAAGGGCCCGGGCGATGCGTCGGCAAGATCCTCGAACGCCCAACCAAAATCAGTATGGGGTCCCCGGAATCTTCAGATCGAATCTGAGCGTCCCTATATCCGCTTGGATACCATTCCGGGACCTAAAACTAGCTATACGGACATCTCATTAAGCAGGTTGACGCCGTAGAAAAGAAGACGATATCATAAACCTGACAAACCCAGGAGGTCCTGCAATGAGCCTCGCAACCGAGAAAAGGACATGGACCGAAGCCGACCTCATGTCTTTACCCGACGTGGGCGGCAAGTATGAACTTATCGAAGGAGAGCTTGTTGTGGTAGCTGCCGGCCGTGAACATGAGGATTTAGTCTTCAATACGATACTGTCGCTTGGTAACTTTGTCACAGGGAGCGGCTTGGGTCGTGTCTACGGCTCAAACCTCGGATATTGGATGAACAATGGCAATCTCCGATGTCCCGACGTGTCCTTCGTGAGCAAGGACCGGCTCGAGTATATGACCCGAGATCCGAAAGGGTTCCTTCATGGTGCCCCGGATTTGGCAATCAAGGTCCTTTCCCCGTCAAACACGGTAGACGCCATGAGGAACAAGGCCCGCGAGTACTTCGAGAACGGCTGCCGACTCGTCTGGATCGTGGATCCGGATAGTCGAACCATGACGGTCCTACTGCCGGACGGATCGGAAAGGGCCCTGACGGTTGAGGACAACCTCGACGGGGAGGATGTTATTCCAGGGTTCTCCCTTCCGGTGAGTGGACTATTTGAAGGTCTGGACTGACAAAATTCTGCGAGGAACATCTTCCCGGTTAGCAGTGGAGCGGGGTTCCGCTCTTTTTGTTTTCTCCTACACTCCCCACGGTGGAAATAGCTAGATCCTATGAGAGGATGGAGATAGAAGATAGGGGGGTCTGGTATTGCGTTTTTCTCAATTCTCGCCTCCCCCTGCCAATCGCTTTCGGAGCCTGACGTAATGCATCAGCGTCGCCTTCCCCTGTCTAATGCATCGTAACAGGCGCTGGGGCATTCTCTTCGCGACAACGAGAGACTCGAAACCTCCACCAAGCACCTGCCCCCTTTTCTTTCGGATCTCCTCATGACGTAAAATCAGGTTTGACCCCTTTCCTTTCTTGACCCCTTTCTCTCTTTCTTGCTTTCTTGTCAATACAGCAAAAAAAAGATCCGCGATATCGCTCCGCTAAAAATGATGAAAACTCAGAGGAAGTCTATCCGTCCCTCATACCGGGGGGATCGCGGTGAACGATTACGGGTGACGAGCATAGGTGGAATAAACGGTTGACAAAGTGGCGTAGTGTAAGGTACGCTCAGATTCAGGTCAAGACCCACCTTTTCCTCGACATGACGTCGGTCTTGCCTCTTTCAGCTCGCATGGGACAGTCCCCTGCACCTTTTTGGGGTCGGCGGACCAATCCTTCCAGCCCCAGCGGGTGCAAAAACGGGCAGAATGGCTAGACAGCGGCATAATTCCATATAAGGACATTCCCCCGAACCGCCGGTCCGGATGAAGTTGCAGCCTTGAGGTCGTGTTCTGTTAAGGGCGGGCCAACGGTGACAAGAGCAGTTGCGGAGATCAGTGCGTGACCCACAAACCGGTGGCCGAACCCGAGATTGGAACAAGATATCACGGGCGGTGCGTCTACACAACGCTTATTGGCCGATACGAAAGACTCAATGACCAGCCTATTGCTGCACAGTCGACCCTGCCTTTTATCTGTCTGACCGACGATCCTGATCTCAAGAGTGAAAGTTGGAAAATTAGACATGTGTCCCCGATATTTGGTATGGACCCCGTCCGAAGCCAGCGTGAGCTGAAACTCCGACCACATGTGTATCTGCCGGAGTTTGACTCTTCACTCTATATTGACAACAGCGTTCTTCTGGCCAGGCCTCCAGAATGGTTGTTCGAGCGTCACTTCCCAGCTTCCGGTATTTTCCTTGCGGAACACAGTTTCCGTGAATCTATACTCGATGAGTTCTTGGAAGTAGCGAGACTTGGTCTTGATGACCAAAGTCGGATCTTCGAGCAATTGAACCATTATGCGGTCGACTTTCCAGACGTGCTGACGGAGAAGCCATACTGGACGGCAATCATGTTGCGTGACCACAGAAATCCCAAGGTAAAGGCAATGCTGGAGATCTGGACGGCACATGTGCACCGCTATTCTCGGCGCGACCAGCTTTCCGTCAATGTAGCGTTCCGGCTTGCGGGCTTGACCCCGGATGTTATGAAGATCGACAATCATCTTTCCTGGTTCCACTCTTGGCCACACGTCGAGGACCGTGCCGGCGAAAGGGGAATGCGCCGTCCCGGAAACTCACTGATGCCCCCGGTCGCTCACATCAGACGATTGGAACAATCGATGGTCGAGCAAGCGCGACGGCATGAGCAGGCGCTGGCGGAGCAAGCGCGGCAGTATGAAGCACTTCTGGGTTCCACTAGTTGGCGCATAGCAACTCTCTTGAGCAAGTATGCTCATCTCCACCCTCGCCTTGCTCGGTTCGTTCGGCACGGGCTCAAACTCTGTTACTGGACGGTTACTTTTCAGTTGCATCGGCGGTTACTCCAACTATTTAGTAGATATCCACTCCGAGACTCGGCGTCGGACCTTCCGCCGGCTCCCGCTTACGTACCGTCAAACCATGTCCACATGAAAGGTACTACGATATATGTTGATCCCGAGGATGAACGCGGGCGGCAGCTAGTCCTCCACAATGGTGACTTTAACCCGCCAGCCCTCAAAATGTGGAAGCACCTCATTGCCGCTGAATCCTGGACGCACATAATCGATGTGGGAGCAAACTATGGGGAGATGCTGGTCAACGTAGATCTACCACCTGGTGCTCAGGTGACCGCGGTGGAGCCCAATCCCCGAGTACTTCCGTATCTTGAGCGAACACTCACCGAAGCAGGGATTAGAGCCGAGATCGTCAGGTGTGCCGTCGCGGAACACGCTGGTAATGCACCGTTCTTGATAGACCACGACTGGTCTGGAAGAAGTCGTATTCCCGGACCGGAAGATTTGGAGCCTGGAGCTACGTTGGAACCGATTTCCATCCCCACTACCACGCTGGCCGGACTCCTTGTCAGGGCGAATGGGCAGACCAACATTAGAGCGTTGGTAAAGATTGATGTAGAGGGACGAGAGGTCAATATTCTCAGAGAGGCTATGCAAGTGCTTGATGATATCGAAAGATTTGAAGTTTTAGCTGAGATTCTTCACCTCACGTCAAGTGATCTTGTATGGCTCCTCGAGAACTTCGAAGTACAACTTTATGATCTTGAAGCAGACAGATTGGTACAGGTCGTGCCTGGTACTCCCGATCGGTTGGCAACCCTTCTGACTGATAGCCGCTTCTACGGGCAGGATGCGGTTTTGCGTCCGAAGCGCAAGCCTGGGTGATCGTCAGTGGGGGCCGGTGGGATTCTTGGAAACTCAGAGATGTCATTGTCCCAGACGGGGGAGCCGCTGAAATCGGTTCCCGTCAGGGCTCGAATGAACAAGTGCCTCCGCCGGTACGTGCAAAGCCCGGATTACGACGTCGGAAAAGTCTCCCAAAGTCTGCTCAAGCACTGGCATGGTCTGTTCACCTTTCTCGAACGCGAAGGGGTCGAACCAACTGACAACTCCGCCGAACCAGACCTCCCGTCTGCAGCCAGAGATAGGCCAGGGATAGGGGTCAAGTCCGGTTTTGAGTCTTTCTCAATCATCACTCCACCCTGCCAGCCGGCACTCGGAGCCTTACCTCATGCATCAGCGTCGTCTTCCCCTGTTCATCGCATGGTACCAGGCAGAGGGATATTCTCTTCGTTCCGACGAGAAATCCGACAGATCCTCCAAGGATCATGCCCCCTTTTCTTTCCCTCAGCGATATAATTCCGGCTTTCGGCAGGGACGCTTCTTGTTTAGTTTCTTTTCAACTCTCACGTGACACTATCCCTCATCACGATACCGGTTTGAACTCCCGAAACAGTAGATTGTCTCGCTGTGAAATCGGCTCAAATTTCCGGAATAGGATTTCCTTCATCAACATAGTATCACTATTTGTCAGCGAAAACATCTCTTGTTGGTGTTCGATATCTGGCTTGCCGATTCTCATTGGTGGACTGCCCATTTTGCCGTCCTGCTTTATAAGTAGCTTGTCAAAAGTGTCGAAAATGTAAATGTGGTATTTCAAGGCGGTAGCTACATGAATAGCATCTTTTGGGTCTATACCATAATCCCAAACCAACTGCCTAGCTTCTTCTGCAGTGCGTCTATCGACCTGTCTAACTTCGATCAGGTCGTACCGTTCGAAGAACTCTTTGACGCGGTCTGCATGTTCTCGACGAATAGGTGTTCCGTGTTTCAGTTTAATCACTTCCGCCAATGTTAGGGCGGAAGTTACTATAAGCACATCCCCCCTTTTTGCCGCCTCGATGACACCCCTACATACATCTTTTTCCGGCTCATCCTTCAGCCAGCAAAGAAAACATGTTGAATCCCAATATCTCAGATCGTAGTTCAATCCGCATCCTTAAAAAGACCACATACCTCTTTAAAACCGGGAAGGATATGAGGATCTGGAAAAACCTCGAATCTCTCTACATCAACATCTTTAGGTTCCCCGCCGGGATAGTATCGGATATAACCCGTAACGCTTACTCTTTTCCCCCAATAAGGCGCCATTTCCTGCAACATGTCTTCAGTAACATGACATCTGACATGTTTTTTCAACAGCCTGTCATGGACGTAAACGTGGCTTACGCCGCGACTCGATACCTCAGAGATCTGACCTTCAATAGATCCCCAGTCTTTGTATCCGGTCGCGAAAAGTGCGCTCACATTAGCCGAGGTATAGGAGGTTACTGAGCTCGTCTTGTCATCGCGTCTAACCTTAATCGAATCTATCTCGCCATCTACTATAGAAGCCAAGTCCTTCGTTTTCTTCAGTGCGGAATCGCTGAAATAGGGAGGTCTTATGGAAGTCTTCTCAATGGTATCAAAGCCCGTATGTATGATATCGAGAAGGACTGGCACCCCATTAGGCGGCAAGCGAGGACTTGCCGACTCAGCCCTAAGAATTATCACTGCACTTCCAGGGCGCACCGAAACAATCCATCTTACTGATCGAGCACTTCCAGAAAAATCCTTCACTACCTCGTCAATTATGTCCAGAAAGGTATTAATACTCTTCCTAAATTTATTTGCAGTAATTCTAGGACCGTCAATTTCCAGCATGAGAGTGCGGGATGTTTTTTTCGACGAACCAGGCATGACCATCACCTCCGTCTGCTTATAATCTACCACATTCTTTCGACAAACGCGACGCTCTTTTTTGCAGCAACAAAACAAAGGAACAAAACAAGGGTCAAGTCTGGTTTTGCGTTTTTCTCAATTACCACTCCACCCTGCCGGCTCGCTTTCGAAGCCTGACGTCATGCATCAGCGTCGCCTTCCCCGGTTCATGGCACGGTGCCAGTCGCAGGGATATTCTCTTCGTGACGACGAGAAATCCGGCACCTCCTCCAAGCACGATCATCCCTTTTGCTTTCCGAACCTCCTCATGACACAATAGGTTTGATGCCTTTCCTGGTTCTTTCCTTTCTGATGACTGAATCACTATCACAGACTGTTCTGTCACTTCACGGATGCTTGTTCCAGGATCTTCACCACATCGTAATGGCCTTTCTTCTCTGCCAAACTGGCCGCTGTATGGCCGTCCTTGTCTTTCAGAACCGGATCGGCACCTGCTTCCAACAGGGTCTTCACAACCTCAGGATGTCCTTCAGAGGCCGCAAACATGAGCGCGGTCCTTCCGGTCTTGTTTTGAGCGTTCACATTCTCCCCTTTGGCAAGAGCTTCTACCGTCTTCTCCTCTCCCATAGCGGAAGCCGGCATGAACAGACTCGTGTTACTCCTCAATGCTGCTTGTCCCAACTGTGCCGCAGCCAGTGCCATCCTGATGGTCTTGAACCTATCATACGAACTCAGCCCCAAAGTATCGAGAATCCGGTTGCTTGTGACTCCTTTGTGCCCCTCCTTGGTGGCCTTGAATGTTCCCAGCAACGTAATGCTGCCCTGCTGTAATGACATAAGTTTCATGAGTTTGCGGGTGTCTTTCAAATAGTCCTCATTGCACTGGGGAAACACTCCGGAGTCTCCGCATATCATACCGAATATGATCCGGACTTGTTGAGTGAAATTCCTCGTGTCTCGCGGCACTCTGCACAGAATCTGGAGCAACTCGTTCAGGTCTTGGAAAAAACGTTGGCCGCAGTGAGTATCGGGGTAGCAACAGCTTGGACCGAAGAGATTGTGTAAAGGACTACCGTAGAGATGGCATAAGTCACTCAACTCATCTCTTAAGGAGCGGAAGCACGTCTCCGAACCGGACGTGAGAGCTAAGAGCCGATTCGCATTATCAACATATTCGCGATCGCAGAAGCCCCAATCGCAACAAAAGGCACTGGTAGCACATATAAGCATTAACACTATGGTTGTTGCCAAGACCCTCTTGATCGTTTTCATGGGATCATCTCCTTATCGCATTGCCTCAGTCGGTAGAATCGCGCCTGAGCATTTCACACACACAGATCCCCTACTCCCCGGAAGCCGCCCCTGTCCCTTCCATCCGCCGAAGCGCCTTCAAACACCCGGGAGTCTCTTTGTACGGGCCGGGCTTCTCCCAGACGGGGTCGTTGTACCGGTCATGGCACGCGAGGCATGGACCGATGTCGACTATCCGTTTGATCTCCTCCGAGTTGAATCCCCGGGAGAGTTCGTGGGACGTGCCCTGCCGGATGGTCCCATCCGCGTCCACCACCGAGTCGATGGGATAGGAGATCTTCAGGCCCGAGTCCTTGGAGTCGTAGACGGGTAGTGCGCCAAGCTTCTTGTCATCCCTCGATCGGATGAGCCGCCCCTCCCCCAGGCCCAGAGCCTTGGTATCGAGATGACAGTCAACGCAGCGAGGAACCACTGTGCGGGTGGTATGCGGGTGCGTCGGTCCCATGGCGATGGAGGTGTGTCCGCTCTTGAGCTTCATGATCTTGGAGTCGTACGGAGGGATCACCTTTCCCTGCTTGTCCACGACCGTGTTCCAGACCTGACATCCCGGAACGAGAATACCCACCCTGCCCCGCGAGTTGATGCCGAGGATGTTTCGCGCAAACCGGAAATAGGTGCGGCCTTCGGCCCAACGTCCGGCCGTCCTTTTGCCGGTGAGATGATCGAATCCCTTGTGTCCGAAATCCAGGACCTGATGGCACCCGTAGCACTGGGGGCTCCATGCACTGTGACAGGAATCGCATTCGAGCCGTTCGTGCCCCTTGATGGTGTGACCGTTCCGCTTGCCCGTGATGATGCGTACCGGATGTTGCTTGCCGGTGAGCTTGCTCGTCAACGTGAACTTGTCGCCCTTCCGGGAAACGTGAGGCAACGGCCGTCCCTTCGAGGTCAACAGGATGGTATCCCCTTCAGCCGGCTTGGAGAATTGCAGGCTGCGAATGAGCGTTTGGACAAGAGAGTCGTCTTTCTCGACAACAGCGGTCTTGGGTCCGGATGTGTACCCCCCGTGGCAATCCTCACACCGTATTTCGATCTGGTCCTTCATCTCCCCGTGGATGTGACCGTCACCCATTGTATCCTGTCCCGTGTGGCAGTCGATGCACCCCATCCCCTTCTCATGGTGGATGTCCGGAGTCAGACGCAGGAAAAACCTTCCGTCGCTGAGGGTTTCGTCGTTCAAGCCTCCCCGTACGAACGGCGTCCCGTATTGTGCGCTCTCCATCTGCCCATGATAATTCAGCCCTATCCTGCCGCTTCTGTTATGGCAAGCCCGGCAGCGCTCATCCGGGATCAGGTTGGTAATCGTGTGGGTCGCTGCATGCCCCACCTCGTTTCGATTCACCGTCGGGTCCCCGCCCCTGTATCGTCCTCCCTCCTCGTACGGGGCATGGCACGCGGCACAACCTTCGAGGCGCCCCATCTTCTCTCGATGCCTCGGGGTCCAGAGATGGCAGGCGGCACAGAACTTCCTGAAATGACTGTTTGCCAGGTCGAATCGGCCGTCCGAGGTCCTTTCCGGAGGGATGCGGGACAGCGAAACCGTGCCGTCCGTCACCGATCTCACCGCATACACGGGCCTCTCAACCTTGTCGAGGCCCCATTGGTATCGCATTATGCCGATGATGCCCCCATTGGTGGCCATTAGAGACCTGGGTACGTTCCGAGCACGATTGAGCAGCGGGTGTTTCCTGCGCGAGTGGCAGGTTCCGGCAATCGCTTCGGTCGATCCGCAACTAACCGGGGCCAGGTCGAGACTTGCCGGGTTACGGCCGCCTCTCAGGCCCAAGTGTGCTCCTCGCGCCGTCAGATCCGGACCGTTGCCTCCGTGGCAGCACACGCAGCCGAAAACCGAGTTCGGGTGAGACGCGGACAGGTCTTCAATACCGAAATGGCAGGTCAGGCACCGCTCGAGGCCGAGTTTACCCCCAAAAGGCCGGATTTCAACGACCTCAGGATTGCGACTCTTGAGGGTCTCCATTTCAGCGATGATCTTCTTTCGCTTCTCCGCAGCCGACGTCTTTGCAAGATCTTCTTGCATACGTTTCACCGCAAGATCAATTCCTCGTTGCTGATACACCTTCCATTCCGGATTGCTCCTCCGATGCTGTACGTAGACGAACACCCCGATGATTGCCGCCAATACCGTGACGAGTGCGATGTTGAAGAATGAGATTCGGCTGCTCACGACAGGTATCCCCAAATGGTCAGGACGAACGTGCCCAGTGCGGTTCCAAAAAAAACAAGAGGACGCAGCCGGCGCTTTTCAGGTAGATAGGGAATCGCGCCGACCAGCAGCACCGCGGCCAAAGGGAGCAGCACTCCGGCCAGGAGTGCGGGGAGGAACTTCAATACCTGCTGGATGCCGACAAAGATCCACGGTGCCTTCACATCCGACGCGGCCAAGCCGCCCACATCGGCAGGCCCCTGAAGCGGAGCATCGAACAGAGCGGAAAGGAGACACACCGCGGCAAGGGCGATGCCGGCTGCAAGCACCTCTTTGCGGACCAGATCGGGAAAGCTCTTGATTCTGGGACCCGCGGCTCGATTGACCTTGTTCAAATCGTTTACCTGAATGTCCTCGCCGATGCGACACCGATCTTCGCCGTGAAAGTGTCCATTCAGTTTCGCCTGCCTGATCTAATGCCGGGCAAATCCGCAGGCCGGTAATCCTGCGCAACGTTGGTCGGTCGGCCAGGGTGTTGAGGGGTTGAACCATGCGGGCGGCCACAGGGGGCCGCCCCTACACCGATCCCCTTTGCCCGGACACACCTACCAACCCCAGGTACACGAAACATCATGTAGGGGCACCCCCCTGTGGGTGCCCATCAATACCGAGGACTTTCATGTTCCGTTGTGGCTTGCTGAAAGCCTAAGTGCTCGGTTCCCAAAATACGGTCCCAAATTTTCGCGCTGCCATTTCGGGTGCCGGAAAGAACAAGATCCTGGCACGGAGGCCGAACCTACGACGTGGCGTGGGAATCCCATTCTTTCGTAGGACGGGCGTCTCTGCCCGTCGATCTTGGATAATCCCCGAAGAAACGTGTCGGGCACGGAGGCCCAACCTACAAGAAACGTGTCGGGCTTGTAGGATGGGCCGCCCGCCGTCTCCCCGGCGAAGGCCGGGGTCCAGGAAAAGAGAACTGGTTCCCGGCCTACGCCGGGAAGACGGCTCACGTTGTGCGACCGCATGTCTGCCACGGAGCACTTAGTTCCAACCTCCCGCGCTTCAATCTCTAACTATGCGGAAGCCCACGGTACGGAAGTAACCTCGAGGGGACGCTCGGTGCCGATTGTGAATCCGCTTGGACGCCTCCGGGGAAGCCCATGAGCCTCCTCTGATAACCTTTTCCTTGCCCAGAGGCGGCCCGGCGGGGTTGGCAACGCCGGGGCTCTTGGCGTAATCGTCCTTTAAGTACCAGTCGGAGCACCATTCCCACACGTTTCCAAGCATCCCGGTTACCCCGCTCACCCCCGGAGATGCAATCATCACCGGGACGCTGTCGGCCCGTGACAGCAACGTCAAATAGTCTCCGGGGCGATACGGCGACGTATACAGCGCGGCCTTCTCCCACTCGGCCGAGGTGGGAAGTCGCCCGCCGGCCCATTGTGCGAAATCCGAGGCTCCATGCCACGACACACACACCATGGGCTTGTCGGCCATACCCGGTTTGGGCTGAAAGTAGTTGGAATCCTTTTCGATCGGACAATTCGGGCTATCGAGCTTGACACGAAGCATCCCGTTTCGAGAAACTCCCCCTTTTGCGTTGAGGAAATCGCAGTACTCCTTAACCGTTACTTCGTGCTGCGCTATGTAGAAGCTTTTCAGATGTACGCTGCGGACCGGCCGTTCATCGACTCTGCCTTGATTTTCTTCACTGCCCATATCGAAAGGCCCGGCCGGAATCAGTACCATGCCGGCATACTTGCCCCTTCCCCTGGTCACGTTGCCGACTTCCGGCTTGGCTGAAGACGTCTCCGCCTTAGGTCGAACGTCCAGAAACGGAGCCAATGGAATCCCTTCGCCGCCCGGGCATGCCGGAAGGGTTGGACAGTCCGGAGGCAGCGGATTCGCCGTGGCGAGCGACTGGGCAAGTCTCATTTCCGCCGGTTTGCCCCGCGTCACTACGACATCTCCGGCCCACAACGCCGGAGAGTACAGGGCAAGCAGCACCAGTGAAACGAACCGAAAGACCCGGGTGTACCGTACGTTTCCTCTGCTCAAGAAGGGGCTCTGAGATCGCATATGTCCGGAAATACCTTTGGATCGGGAACCGTTCACAGCGAAGAAGAGAGAATGAATCCCGCGCTGAACACGGGACGAAGACGCCGCCAAGACACGAAAACACCAAGAAAACCCGCAGGCAACGGAACAGTCCAACAACCGCCGGCATCCTTTACCGGTCGGGAGATCCGGCCTCACCGTGACTGGTCTGAGTCGGCCTTTCGACATGGAAAATCTGTTAAACAAGAAAGCAATCCTGAAAAACCGCCATTCATATCTTGGATCGGTTCCTCGTGCACAAGACCAGCTTGCGTACGAGATATCGAAAATTCAGTCCGTGGCGTCGCACCACCCATGATTGGGAACGCATTGGCTGCCGGTGTCACCGAACCGACTCTCCGACGATTGGTCGATGGTACCGGTGAGACCAACCGAAATCGAAAACATAATGACGTTGCTCGGGGCCATAGTCAAGTCCCACGACGAAAGAGGCTCTACCCGCCTGACTGATTTTTTCCATGATTTCTCGGAACTGAATTGTCATATACTATGGGTAAGGAAATGCCGAAAACGAAACGGAACGGGCGATCCCCTATTCTCAACGGAGAATCTTTCCCGAACAGCGAGCCGTACGCATGTATTTCACAAGGTTGTTCATCAAGCTCACCGCATATGTCGTCGCGTTGGTTCTGTTCTCGCTCTCGGCCACGGTGCTCGTGAAGCAACATGAGATCGAATTGTTAAAACAATTCTATGCCCTGAACCGTATCGACCCGATTCCCAAAGCCCGGAAGTTCTACGAAGCCGGTGAGTTCTGCGAGGCACTGGAGTACCTGGACTACTTCATGGATTACGATTATGTTCGCAACGATCCCAAGGCGCGGCAACTCTACGACGAGATCAAGGCCAAGCGCGATTCCTACTCCTTCATGGCCGAGGATATTTTCAAAGGAGTTTGGAAGGGCAAGGGAGCATGCCCCGAGGCACTCGTCTCCGCCACGGTGTCCGACTTCTTCATCGTAGGCGATGTGCGCGACCTGGTGAGAGGTGCACTGGACAAATACTATTACGGGCAAGAGACGGACGAGTTTGTCATGGCACTCGCAGGTGTCGGCATCGTGGCCTCGGGGATTACCTATGCGTCCGGCGGGACCGGGACGCCTGCAAAGGTGTCCGTCTCGGTCGTGAAACTGGCCGAGCGCATGGGGAAGCTCCCGGCTTCTCTCCGAAAGTCTTTGACAAAGCTCTTCAAGGAGGCTGCTCATGCCGGGAATCTCAAGGCAATAAAACCGTTGAGCACGTCAGTCTACAACATTTCTCGGGTCAAGGGCCTGAAGATGCGGGACCTTTTGCTGATTCTGTCGAGATCTCGCAAAGTAAGCGACATCAAGATGATGGAAAAGGCCGCCAAAGTGTACGGGAAAAGGACCGGGAAGTTCTTGAAACTGGGGGGTGAGAGCCCCTTGAAAGTCCTCCGGAAATTCCCCGGGGACAAGCAGGCCGCCAAAGCCATGGATACCGCGGTCCAATATGGGAACCGGGGAAATCGACTCATTGAAAAGACCGGGCCGTCGAAATTCCTCAAATACGTCAAGATAACCAAATACAGCGCCAGGACCGTCCGAAGCGTGTGGCAAGGGCGTCTGAACCGCCTCCTCGTGAAGATCTTCTCACTCTTCCCCCTCTGGTCGCTGTGGGCGATCGCGGGGGTGAGCGGCTTGGCGGCTGTCGGAATACCCGTGCGCTCCGTCATGAAATGGCGGGCATCGAGGACAAGGTAGTCGGCGGCATAGGTTTGGTCACGGATTTCCGCCGGGTGGGATTGTTTCGTTTCACGTTCCGTTCGGCACTCGCGACCACTCGGCACGGGGTGTCGCTTCCCTACGGGACAAATCCCCCCTGCCCCCATAGGCGCTAACCTTGATGATTTGGTTGCCTCTTCGATTGCCCCCTCCCCTAGCGGGAGAGTGCAGGGAGGGGGAGAAAACAGTTGATCAAGCAAATGGTGAAAGTTGGCGCACATGCCCCCTTTGCCAACGGGCGGGATCGTGCCACCATTTTCCACAAGGAACAAGTCTCGAGACAGTGTCCGCATCACACGCCGCCCAGGTAGGCTTCCTCTATGGCCGTATCGTCAAGGAGAGCCTTACCGGTTCCTTCGTGCACTACTCGGCCGGTCTCGAGAACATACGCGTAGTGAGACAACCGCAGAGCCTCCCGCGCGTTCTGCTCCACCAGGAGCATGGTCGTGCCGTTCTCATTGAGGGTGACGATCGTGTTAAGGATCTCCTCCACGATGAGCGGTGCAAGTCCGAGAGACGGTTCGTCCAGCATGAGCAAACGCGGGCGGGCCATCAAAGCCCTTCCTATGGAAAGCATCTGCTGTTCACCGCCGGAGAGAGTTCCCGCCGTTTGGAACTCCCGTTCGCGGAGCCGCGGAAACAAGGTAAAAACATCCTCCATGGTGTCTGAGATGATCTTCTTATTCTTTCTCCGATGGTAGGTGTATGCACCGAGATGGAGGTTGTCCAATACGCTTAAATGGGTGAAGAGCTGACGGCCTTCGGGGACCAATGAAATGCCCAGTTCTACAATGGATTTCTGTGCCATGCGGGAAATCTCCCGGCCCTGGAAGCTGATGGTACCGCCCTTGGAGGTAAGAACGCCTGCAATGGAGTTGAGCAGCGTGGACTTGCCCGCGCCGTTGGCCCCGACAATGGATACGATCCGAGCCTCTTCGACATTGAGGGAAACGTCCCGCAAGGCTTGAATGTTGCCGTAGAAAGCTCTTAGGTTACGAATTTCAAGCATGAGCCGCGCTCTTTCCCAGATAAGCTTCGATCACCCGGGGATCGGCCTTGACCTCGGCAGGCGTGCCCTCGGCAATCGCTCTCCCATAATTGATGACGAGTATCTCATCCGAAATGGACATGACCATTCTCATGTCGTGCTCCACGAGGATCACCGTTACACCGGCATCGCATATCCTTCGGATCAGCCCGGACGCGGAAGCGGTTTCCGCTTCGTTAAGCCCTGCAGCGGGTTCGTCCAACAGAAGGAGCTTGGGTTGCGACGCCCACGCGCGGGCGATCTCGACCAGCCGTTGAACACCCAAGGGAACGTTTCCCGCGGTGCGGTCCTTGTACTCCGCGATGCCCGTTCGTTCCAGGTATTCCAGCGAATGCTCCAGTATGTCCTTTTCTTCACGGGCCACGCCGGGAAGACGCAGAGCAACGCTGGTAAGACCTTTTCTTGAACGGACATGGCGCCCTACCATGACATTCTCGAGAACCGTCATGTCTTCAAACAGTTCAACGGTTTGAAAAGTCCGCGCGATACCCAGTCCGGCAATGACGTGCGGCTTCAGTTCGCCGAGCGAACGCCCCTTGAAAACGATCTTACCCGACGAAAGCGGAAGAAGCCCCGTAATCATGTTGATCAGCGTGGTCTTGCCTGCTCCATTGGGACCGATGATGGACATCACGGTGTTCTCGGCCACTTGGAAGCTAAGCTCCGAAATCGCCCGAACGCCTTCAAAATTCTTGGAAACCTCTTCGAGTGTGAGAAGGTAGCCCATGGTTTCCTCACGCCTTTCCCAGAAGCTTGCGTCCCAATGCATTCACCCGGCCCACGATGCCGATGATGCCCTCGGGAAAAAACATGACGATTACCAGGAGCAGAAGCCCATAGGCAAGCACGTCCAAATCCTCCAGGAATGTCAGCCACTCGGGAAGAAACGTCAGTAAGCCCGCCCCCGCGAACGCGCCCCATACGTTGCCCGTCCCGCCGATCACGACCATCATGAGGAGTTTCAGCGAAAAGAATATGTCAAAGGGCTGCGGATTGATGAACGTCACAAAATGGGCGTACAAGCTTCCGGAAAGCGCACCGAACACCGCACTGAGTACGAAAATCTGCACCTTGTACTTTGCCGCGTCCACTCCCAGCGTTTTGGAAGCGATCTCGCTCCCGTGGATTGCCCTCAGCGCTCTTCCCACCCTCGAGTGGACCGCGTTGAGCGAGACAATGAGGACGACTATCGCGGCAAACCAGGACACATAGTAGAACCTGATCGTCGAATCGATGGGTACGCCGAAGAAACTCAACCGAGGAATGCCGCCGAAGCCCGACGGTCCGCCCGTTAGAGATACGTACTCGTTGAATACGATGTATACGATCACTCCGAATCCCAACGTTGCCATGGCCAAATAATGGCCCCGTAAACGGAGAGACGGAACACCGATACCATATGCCGTGACCCCGGCGAGAAACATACCCGCGACGATTGCGATCCAGGGTGATATCCCCAATTTGGTGGTGAGTATTCCGGACGTGTAGGCACCAATCCCGTAGAACGCGGCATGCCCCAAAGAAATCTGCCCCGCAAAACCCAGCAGGAGACACAAACCGGTGGAGATGATGCTGAATATGGCCACAAACACGAGCACGTCCGGGTAGTAGGATGTCGCTTCCCATGCTCCCAGAATGAACGGCAGAGGGATAAGGATCGCGATCAGGACCAACACGCCTATCTTGTTCCGTGTGCCCATGGTTACAGTTTCTTGCTCCCCAGTATGGCGGCGCCTCCGAAAAGACCCGAAGGCTTCACAAACAAGACCAGGAGCAGCACGACCAGCGCCACGGCGTCCTTGTACGACGATGAAATGAAACCCGTGCTCAATGACTCCAGCAGACCGAGAATGAAGCCGGCAATCACCGCGCCGTAGAAGCTTCCGAGGCCTCCCATGATCGCAGCGCCGAAGCCCTTGAGCGCCAACATGGGCCCTCTATCGAATTCCATCAGCGTAATGGGAGTCATGATGATTCCACCCACCGCTCCGAGAGCGGCGCTCAGCGCAAACGACACGAGCACCATCTTCTTGTGGCTGATACCCACGAGCCCCGCGGCCATGGGATTGTCCGAACAAGCACTCATGGCCTTTCCGAGAATCGTCTTCTGGAAGAAATAGGTCAGCACCACCACGAGCGAAAGGGTTATTCCAAGCACCCACAAACTCTGCCGAACAACGTACGCACCTCCGAGCCTGAATGGAGGTCCCGGAGAAAACGGAGTGAGTGCAAAGGTGTCCTTGCCGAAGATGAACATGGCCAAACCCTTGAGGACGATGGCCACAGCGATCGTAACCATGATCATTGTGAGCACGGTTGGGCGCTTCAACGGCCTGATGGTGAGGAGATTGATCAGCGCCCCGACTATGCTCACTGCAGCAACCGCGATCACGAAATTCACGATCAAAGGGAGATCGAGGCTCTGTACAAGCAGGGCCATGGCCAGTCCTCCCCAGACGGCGAATTCCCCTTGGGCGAAATTTATCACTTCGGTGACATTGTAAATGATGTTGAATCCGAGAGCGATCAGGGCATAGATGCATCCTACGGTGAGCCCGCTCAGGATGTACTGAATAAGCCTGCTGTTGAAGGTTATTTCATCCATGGAAAATACTTTGGTTTTTCTATCATTGCTTGGAGTTGTTTCCAAGCCGGAACGAATCGTGAAGATCATCGGCGCTGCCGGGCACTCCGGGGCTAAGTGCGTCGTTGCTTAAATACGGTCGCGAATCGATAGCTATCCTGCCTTGGTAGCGCCGGCCTCCGTGCCGGTACTCTTTTCGCCCGGCAGAGACGCCGGGTCGCTACTGAAGCCCGGAGACGTCGAGACCCCACTGGGTGTTGCTGCCGGCGTGCCGAAAATTACCGGGAGGCGTGCTTCAGAATGCGTCACCGTATTTGCGCCAATGAGCACTAAGCCTCGGAGCCTGCCCCGGGCACCCACAGGGAGGTGCCCCTACAAATCAGAATCGAAGGGCGGGGCGGCCAATCGGAGGTCTTCGTATGAACATTCATGGCTTGTTCCACGCCCCAAGCCATGAATGTCTATTCCTTGAGAAGCTTCCAATCGCCGTCCTTGACCTCGACCATCGCGTAGCAATCCCAGGCCAAGCCGACATGATCTTTGGGCGTCCGATTGAAAACACCGTTCTGCCCGGGCCAATCCTTGAGGTTTTCCAGATAGTCTCTTATCTTGGCCTTGTCCGGGCCGACGGCCTTGAGAGCCGAAACCACCTGACCGAGAGCGTCCCAGGTATGGGCTGCAAAGGTGTCGGGTTCCTTCTTATACGCGTCTTCGTACATCTTCTTGAATTGCTTCACGACTTTGGCCTGGGGATCGTCCGCGGGCAGCTGAGCGGCCACGCTGATCTTGGCAACGGGACAAATAACGCCCTCTGCGGCTTTGCCCGCCAGTTCCAGATTCTTCCGGGATCCGAATCCATAACTCTGGTACAGCGGGATTTTGATCCCCAACTGCTTCCAATTTCGGGTGACCACGATTTGGGTGGGCCCCACCGACCAGTTCACTATCGCTTCCGCGCCGGAGCCCCGGACCTTGGTTAGGTGGGAGGATAGATCCGTATCCTTGGGCCCGTACGTCTCATCGGCAACCACTTCCATGCCGAATTTCGGAGCGAGCTGCTTAAGGGCCTCCCGTCCGCTGATTCCATATCCGGTGGATACCGACAGGAGTGCCACCTTCTTGATGCCCCTCTTCTTCATGAAGCGATACATCAGTTCCACGCAGAGGTCGTCGCTTGGCACCACCTTGAAGATCCATTTGCGCTCGGCAACGGGTGATGTGATCTTCCTGCTTGCCGCTTGACCGACCAGAGGCACCTTTGCCTGCGTCGCGATGGGTATGATCGCCATGGTGGTCCCGCTGGTGCTCGCTCCCAGTATGGCAAGCACTTTGTCCTTTTGGATAAGCTTCTTCGCAGTAAGGACGGCCTTGGTCGCGTCCCCCTCATTGTCGTAAATCACCAGTTCCAGGGGCCGGCCGTTGATGCCTCCTTTGGCGTTGATGTCCTTCTGTATCATGAGCGCGGCGTTTCTCGCCGGCTCGCCCAAAAACGCCACAGGGCCGGTGATTGCATAGGTAACCCCGACTTTGTACGGCTCGTCGGCCCACGTCGTCAGATTGCCTGCGCAGAATATGCAGAGGACCATAATCAGGAGTGTAAAGCGGTTGATTCTCGATGTCATAGATGCCTCCTTTCGAAAAACCCGTGGGGTCGGACGCGCCGACTCCGGTGTTTTGGTACAGCAGGTACGATGCCATAAGTAACGAAATAGTGAAAATGGCCTCTGGTGCAGTTTCTCTGCTCAGCAGGCTATTAAGATATAGCGCATGGATTTATCATACATCGTTAGATTGGGCAATATGGTAAATCCTGAACGATACCTCCGTTACGTGAAGCTACGTATTGAAGCCCGGCTTCAAGGGCCAACTTCGTTGTCCCGTGGGCGGCCCCTTCTCCACGGTTTGAAATCCCGCGGGACTCGGAATTACCGACGGTGAGCCTCTACGGGACACGCTCCGCTCACGCTTCCGATCAGAGGCCTTGAATCCTTTACTTTCCGGGAACCCCTTTCCTCTACGGACTTGGCAGTCTAGACGGTCCTTTTTGCCAGAAACGCGGATTCGCGGGAAAATGTCTTGACAGGGCCCCGGTCAGCTGTTAGATTGTCGACAATCCAACAACCGACAACTGTGAACGGACATTCTCCATGAAAATTCTCGGCGTTACCGAAGCCGTAGTTCGGCAACTGCAACACAAAATCATCCTCGGTGAACTGGAATCCGGAGCACGTCTCAACGAAATACAATTGGCCGAAGCCTTCGGCATCAGTCGCGCCCCTCTACGAGAAGCTTTTCGTCTGTTGGAACGGGACCGCCTGGTGACATCCATTCCCCGTAAGGGAAGCTTTGTCACCCCGTTGTCTGCAGAGCATTTCGACGAGATTTACGCGGCTCGACGGATGATAGAAAGCTACTCTATTGAGATCTTTGCTCAAAAGGACATCAGGAGGCTCGATGCGGTTCGGGAGACGCTGCACGCGGCTTCCGATATCACCATCCCCGCTTCCGATGATGCGGAAGGGATGCTCACATTCTGGAAAACCTTTTCGGATTTCCATCTCAAGTTGGTGGAATGCTCCCAAAACTCCTACTTGCAGAATTTCTACCGGGTGATCAGTCTAAACCTAGCCCGCTGTCAGGTGATGTATCTCAAGATACCGGGCAGTTGGAGAGATTCCATAAAGCATCACGGATCCATATTGGCTCTCATCGAAAAGGGCGAATATGGTCGCGCCCGAGACCTTCTGGTCAGACACTTGGATATGACGCTCAACCACCTGAAGATGAAGGTTCAAGAGACGCCGGATCAATCAGTGGAAGACGCAGGCGGATGAGAAAACGTTTTAGGTCACAGCGAAGAAGAAGAGAATGAACCGCCAAGACACAAAGGCACCAAGAAAAACCAACAGAAAGAGAGCAGTGCAGGGCTTGCCGTATCCGTGAGGAGTCCGGGCAACGTTTTACGAGGTCCGGCTTGAGCCTGTGTTTCGATCCCTGCGCACCATGAGTCTAGAAGGCGGCCGTATAAGCCGCCTCCCAAATTCTTTGGTGTCTTCCTATGTAAACACTACGTCTCGGAAAAACGTGGCTTTTTCATCGTTCGTTGCGACCGTCAGAGTCATGGAAGTTGGAGTCTTTGTGGTTGGATTTTCTTGTTCAAGCGAGCCGATGTCGCTGTGAACGCTTACGAAAAACGTTCCAAAACGGGTAAACACACGATTCAATGGCAAGTGTCAGAAAGAATGGCCGATATTTCGAGTCTAGTTCCCAGGCTTTGAAAAGAGAAATTCCCCTTAATCCTCCTTTGCAAAGGGGGCTGGAGGGATTTGCCTGGAAACGACGGACGTGCCCGAATTTCGGACAAGATTTATGGCAAGTGCTCTAAGGCAGGATGACCGACCGAAAGGAGTAGATCATGGAATTCTATGGTTATCCCAGACCGGATGGAAAGGTGGGGGCTCGCAACTACGTTGGGCTTCTCCCAAGTACGGGTTGCGTAAACAACCTGTGCTCGTACATGGAAAAGCTTGTCAGGGGTACCAAAGCCATCCGTCATGACCAGGGATGCCTGCATCCCCCGCATGACACCGAGCAGGTAACCCGTACTCTGATCAACTTGGGCAAGAATCCCAATATCGGCGCGGTCCTCGTGGTCGGGCTCGGTTGCGAGATGGTCAAGGTGGAGGAGATTTACGAGGGCGTTAAGGAGAGCGGGAAACCGGTAGATCTTGTGGTCATGCATCAAATAGGAGGAATGATAAACACCCTCGCAGAAGGGGCCCGTAAACTTGTGAACCTGGTGTCCGAAGCGACCCGCGTGAGAAGAGAGAGAGCGGGTATCGAGCAGCTGGTGGTCGGTACTAAGTGCGGTTCCTCGGACACGAGTTCCGGGCTGTCCTCCAACCTGGTGGCGGGTGAAGTGTGTCGTCTCATCACGGAAAACGGAGGCAAGTTCATCCAGGGTGAAGTGTGCGACATTATGGGAGGCGAGCGTGCTCTGAAGAGACTCGCCAGGGATCCCGAACAGGGTGAGAGAATTGTGGACTTTGTTCGCGACTTGTATCTGAGGGGTCTGTCGGTGGGAGCCGATACCCGCGGCTGTCAGATGACCGTGGGAAATGTGGCCGGCGGTCTCACCACGTTGGTTGAAAAAGCTCTGGGTGCCAACGCGAAAGGCGGCTCCGTGCCCATCGAAGCAGCCTTGGATTACGCGGAGTTGGTCCCGGACAAGCCGGGCCGTTACATCATGAACTTCCCCGGCCATGGTTTTGAAAACCTGACCGCATCCGCGGCGGGAGGCGCGATTCTCCATTTGTTCACCACGGGACGCGGCGCGGATACGGGCCATCCCATCATGCCCACAGTGAAAATCTGCGGCAACGCCAACACGAATCGCACAATGGCCGAGCACGTCGATGTGGACGTCGCCTCGGTGATTGAGGAAACGGAAACCATAGAGCAAGCGGGGGAAAGGACTCTCGAATACCTTCTGGAAGTAGCCAACGGGCGATTGACCAAGTGCGAGATCCTCGGCACCGAAAGCATGGAAATCCTCATCAAAGGACCGGTAATCTAGAGGCTGGGAGGTAGGCCGATGACCAAATACGCGAAGTTGATCCATGAGAATGACAATGTGATCACGGTTGTGGCCGACTGCAATGCCGGCGACCGGATAACCGTGAAGCTTGAGGACAAGGAATTCACCTACACGGCCAACCAGGACGTGCCGTACGGTCATAAGGTGGCCATCGTCTCGATCAAGCAAGGCGCACCCGTAGTCAAATATGGAGAAGCCATAGGTCGGGCCCGACAGGATATCGCGGCCGGTGACTGGGTGCACGTTCACAATGTTCGCGACGACTACAAGTGCTTGGACAGGAACGGGAATCCCCTTCCCGGCCAGGAAAACGACGCCTAATCACCGGCGTCCCTCGACGGCACGGTAATGAATCGGGGGGGATGGGAGCAGATGGTCTATGAAACTGGATCAATACGAAGAGGACATGCTTGCCGGCAAACATGGTCCCGGCAAGCGACGCTGCATGGAACTCCTTACCAAGTTCGGCGAAGCAATGGGCGCGGATCGCATGGTACCCATCCGCTCCGCGCATACCATGCCCAAAGAGCCCCTGGAACTTCTGGAGGATCTCACCGAAGGGGTTGACCGACTCGGCGCGTTCACCACCATCCATCCTACCATGTCCGCGTTCTCCTTACGTAATTGGGAACAGATGGGCATCTCGCCGGACTTTGCGGAACGGGAGTTGTCGGTACACCGGAAAAGGCAAGAGATCTACAAGAAGGCGGGGTTCTATGAAACCTATACCTGTCTCCCCATGCTGGCGGGCAATCTTGCACGCCCGGGGGAACGAGTATCGTGGATCGGCACCGGCCTCCAACTCATGGCCAACTCTATCCTGGGCGCTCGCACCAACAGGGACGGCACCGTGGTCAACCTTGCCGGCGCCATAACCGGCCGCGCTCCGTACTATGGCTTCTACGAGGACGAGAATCGAAAAGCCCAAGTGCAGGTTGACCTGAAAAGTCTCGACGTCGGCCGGATGGACAGCGCTGATTGGGGCGCCCTCGGCTACTGGGTGGGGGCAAAGGCCGAGTCACGCAATGTGGTTTTCAGCAACCTCCCCGAACTGGACTTGGACCGGCTCCGCTATCTCTTGCCGCCCTTGTCCGTGACGGGTTCGGTGGGGATCTGTCACATCGTCGGTGTTACGCCCGAGGCTGCGAGCCTTGAGCAGGCCCTGGGCAATCGGCCGCCGGAGGAAATTATAACGGTCGGCCCCGATCAGGTGGAAGAAGCCCGGTCTTTGTACGCCCGGGGGAACCGTGACGTGGAGTTGACCATTTTCGGCTGTCCTCACTGCACCATTACCGAACTCGGTGTGATCGCACGACTTGTTAAGGGCAAACGGCTGACGCCCGGAAAGCGCCTCTGGATTGGAACCGGGCATCAGACATATGCTTTGGCAGTATTGATGGGCTTCGCCAAGGACATTGAAGATGCCGGGGGCGTTTTCGCAAGCGCGTGCATGTCTGCAATCCCGGAGCCTCCAATCCCCGCGTCCGTGAAAACCGTGTCAACCAACTCGTTCAAGGCCGCGCATTACATTTCCAGGCTTACCCGCGGTGCCGTCGAGGTATGGACCGCGGACCTGCAGGAATGCCTGGAAGCAGTTCTCGACTAGGAAAGGAGCCGCCAACCATGGTACTCAAGGGAAGAGTCATCAATGCAGGATCGGTTACGGCCGAAGCCGTGGTCCTCGATACGCCGTTCTCCTTTATCGGCGACTTTGACGCGGACACCGGTCGTTTGCTGCTCGGCGGCCATGCTCTGGAAGGAGAGAGCATTGCAGGCAAAGTCCTGGTCATGCCAACGGGCAAGGGGGGAACCATCGCTCCCTGGATCGCCTTTGAAGCGGCCAAGCGAAATATTGCGCCCGCGGCCATACTCTGCCGAAAGGGCGAGCCCATAACCTGCGAATGCGCAATAACCATAGACATCCCCATGCTGGATTCCTTCGAGGAGAACATACTGGATGTAATCGAAACCGGCCAACGAGTACGCATCGACGGCGACACCGTCACGGTTGAATAATCGGCGCGGGGGTGGCCGCGAGAAAATCGATCGATGCGGAACGAGCGCTACGAAAATCAACAGAGGATGAAATCAGGACTGCTTGGCAGAGCCACTTTGGAAGTTGAGGTCACCGACATCTCTCGACACGGCCTCCGGCTACTGGTGGACGAGGAAGAACTCTTTCTCCCGTTTGACGAATTCCCTTGGTTCAAGGAAGCGTCCGTCTCGGCAGTATTGAACGTCGAACGTCAGGGGAAGGAGCATCTATACCGGCCGGATCTCGATGTAGACCTCCTTGGAGTCGATCAGGCATCCGGGACGATATCCGCTCGTCTCCGGGGTAAATGCCCATAAATCGGAAACACCGGACTGATCGCAAGAATGAGATGCTTTCGCATTCGGAGGACACAACACCGCTTCATTGTTGACGCATCGACCATTCCCTCATAGCATTTCTTTACGGCCACCCCATCGCGTTGCATGGCGCCCGCTTGCTCTCCCCATGTCACGCAGTGTGTATTTCGCTCGATGCCCGCCTGTGGGCCATGTAGTCGTGCTCGAACTGGATCGCAACGGTCGAAAAGCCTGCCGGTCCCAGAGTAAGGAACGGCCGGGAAGGTTGCGGAAGCCTCCGCTGCAAAAAGCGGTATTGTGTCCTGGAATCCCAAGCGAATCACAAATCGCCTGTTTCAGCTCATAGTGCCGATGTCTCGTCAGTTTCACCTAACGGAACTTCCGGCTAAACCTTGCTTACATCGATCTTCCTCTTATCCTCCTTGTATGGTGCCGGGGCGACGGTCGCCCTGATGAGCTTCTTTCTATGACCCGGATCTCCCCAGACTACGGTAACTTCCGTGCCGGGTTTGCTGTGCTCGATATCGATGGTGCAGAGTGAGAGCATCTGCTGAAAGTAACGGCTGAAGCCGCGAGACGATGTAACCCCGACAAGCCGGTCGCCTTTCATAACCGAGTTGGCGTACATAACGAACCACTGACCTCTGGGCATATCCATGAAGTCGTAAGGCACGTCGTCACGAAAGACTGACGCCCATACATCCATGACATCGTCAAGGTTCCAAACGAGGGTGACGATGGTCCGCTTGGGATTGCTCACCTCCGCCTCAAGCGCTTCTCGGCCGTGGAAATCGTGATCAAACTTGATGTTTTTCGCCCACCCAAGTTCTACAGGGCTCCGATGCCAGGCACTGATATCGTCTGCATCAAAGCTCCCCTTCACCTTCGTACATCTCTCAAAGCTCCGGAACCAAAGCGGGCTTCGGTCGTCGTCCACCTTCACGTTGTAGGCCTCGTAGTACTCCGGTTCATCTGCGACAGCTGGTATGTAGTCGTGGGTGATTGTCGGGAAACATGCTTCGAGGTGGTTAATCATGGCGGTCCTTGAGCCAAGCCGCCTGATCCCGAATTCCTTACCCGCTTCCATAATAGCGTCGAAAACGGTGTCCTTGTCTGAGTTCGGACCCTGAAGCTCGTAGCCAATCTCGCCCGCCATGCCTTGACGTAGAAAAAAAACATCCCGTCCCTTGATACGCGACGTTCGGAAGTACATGAACTTTATATCCCGTAAGCTCTCGCCGGTTAGTTTTTCGAGGAGCGCCGGCGATTTCGGGCCCTGAACGTGCAACTTGAATTTGCTGATGGTACAATCGGTCGTCACATTGTACCGGCCCTTCTTGACGTTGAATTCGAGCCACGTTGTTCCCGGGCCACGAGTCTGGAACTCAACCTCATCTTCTGCGAAGCGCATGAGAATCCCTTCGCCGATGACCTTGCCCTTCCTGCTGCACATCACGACGTGCTTGGCCTGACCAATATCAAATTTGGCGAAGCTGCTGCCGCAGAGGTCCGAAAAGAGTTTTATGGCGTCGGGCCCTTTCGCGTGGAACTCATCAAGCCAAGACCAGTCGCCGATGTAACACGTCTCTTTCCAGGACATGCTCTCGTCCATCCAGTCCGTGAACTCCAGTTTGCCCCACGGAAAGCCTACGTCTACTTGGGTCCTGTTAATTTCCGTGTTCTTGCCCATAGAATATTCCTCCTTCCTAAACGCTTTGTCATAATGTCATATTGTGTCAACGATATCACCGGGTTCTCTGCAAAACTGATCCACCCGGTAGGGTAGTACACGCACTCTGCTGCAGAAGCATACGCAGTAGTGTAGCGATGCCCCTCTCACACCATGAGGTACTGCTTTTTCACCTCCTCATTTGCCTCTAGCTCTCTGACGGCTCCGGAAAAGCGGATGCGCCCATTGTCGATTACGTAAACCCTGTCGACCAATTTCAAGGCGGACCGGATGTTCTGTTCCGAAAGAAGGATCGATATCCCGGCGGCCTTGAGTGCCGGAATCTGTTCCTCCACACTCTTGGCCACAACGGGTGCGAGCCCCTCCGTCGGCTCATCAAGAAGAAGAAGATCGGGACTTCCCATAAGAGCCCTTGCAATGGTGACCATCTGCTGTTCGCCGCCGGACAGAATGCCTGCCCTTCTCGTTTTAATATGGACGAGTGCAGGGAAGAGTCTATAGACCCGCTCTTTGTTCCACTGCCCGCCCCCGGCATGAACGATGTCGAGGTTGTCCTCAATGGAGAGATCTGCGAAAACGCGGCGATCATCGGGTACATAACCGATCCCCTTGCGAAAAATGCTGAATGGCCTCCACCCGGTAATCTCCTCTCCGTTAAAAACGATGCTGCCTGTTTTCGGTGCCGTAAGACCCATAATGCTCCTCATCGTCGTGCTCTTGCCTGCACCGTTTCTGCCTAAGAGACCCACGACTTCGCCTTTGTCCACGGACAGGGATACATCAAAGAGAATATGGCTCAGTCCGTAGTAAGTGTTGATATTCCTTACATCAAGCATGGGTCACTTCCTCCAAGGTAGGCGTTCTGGACCTCCCGGTTGCGTCGTACCTCGTCACAGGTCCCCTGAATAACCGTTGCGCCGTGGACCATCACCATGATCCTGTTGGAGATGGAAAAGACAAGCTCCATATCGTGTTCACAAAAGAGGATAGTCAGGCCAAACACTTTCCAGAGGTCCTTAATGAGCTCGATACATCTCTGAGTTTCTTCGAGAGACATGCCGGCAGTTGGTTCATCGAGGATTAGGAATTCAGGGTTTCCTGCAAGGGCCATGGCGATTTCGAGAACCTTGCGATCCCCGTGAGACAGTTCGCCGCCCACCTGTTGTGCTTTGCCGGCAAGTCCCACACTCTCGAGAATCCGATTGGTCTCGTCGACCACTAGTTTTCGGGAAGGAGTGAACATGTTCCATGTTCTTCTCTCTCGGGCCAATACCGAACCCTGGACGTTCTCAAATGCGCTCAGTCTTTGGAATATATTGACCACCTGAAAGGAACGGGTGAGCCGTTTCCTGCAGATGACATGGGGGGGGAATCCCGTGATATCTTCTCCTTTGAAAAACACTTGGCCGCTATCCGGTTTAATTATCCCGGTAATCAAATTAAATAGCGTGGTTTTTCCTGCTCCGTTTGGTCCAATGACTGCAACGATCTCACCCTTTTGCACATCCAGTTGTGCCCCATTGACTGCCCTGAAACCACTGAATGACTTCCTGAGAGTATTGACCTCTAACATGCCTCACCCCGTTACCATATCCGGTCTTCGTCCGCCCGGTTTATTGAAGTGGCCGAGAACGCCGTCCGGAAGAAAAAAGATCACAGCCATGAGCACTATGCCGAGACACAGCCCCCAATAAACCGTATAGCTGGTGATGAGCGTACGAAGCACCACGATCAGGCCTGCCCCAAGCATCGGTCCCATAAAAGTGTGCATTCCTCCGAGAAGGCACATGATCATTGCCTCCATGCCGAGGGTCCAGAAAAGCATGTCAGGGAAAACCGCATTGTTTACCACTACAAAGAGCACACCGGCCACACCGGCGAAAAAGCCGGAAACGATGAGGGCTGCGAATTGGTGCGCCCGTACGTTCACTCCGATCATCTCGCAGCGCACGGGATTATCCCTGGTACCCTGGAGAAGGCTGCCGAAGGGTGATCTGATTATTCTATGGGCAACGAACAGGGAGGCAGCGGTTGCGAGAAGCGTGAAGTAGTAGGCATTGTTGGGTGAGGAGATGATGTCCGGCACCGGTATGCCGATAATACCGTTGTCACCGCCGGTAAAATCTTGCCACCGGCAAATGATAACCCAGAGAAGGAAACTGAGCGATATCTGTAACATACCAAAGTATAGCTTGGAGAGGCGAATACAGATTAGTCCCACAATGAGACTTAACAGGGCTGAGACTATCGGCCCCGCAATGAACCCGAGCCACGGTGACAGACCGGCCTTCGTAATAACTAATGCCGAACCGTAGGCACCGGCGCCGAAGAAGATCGCGTGCCCAAACTGATAGATGCCGCCATAGCCCAAAACGACATTGAGACTTGTGGCAAAAAGGCCGTAGAGAAGGACGAGAGACATAAGATAGACATAGAACCGCGGTGCAAAAAAAGGCGGAAGGAGAAGCGAAGCAATCCCTATGTACGCCAAGAGATGGCCTTTTCCGGACAAAATATTACGCAGCATGGTTCACTCCTCACCAAGTGGATTTGAGAAGCCCTCTGGGCCTCGAAAGCAGGACTATAATGACCGAGAGGTATGGGAAGACAACCCCGAATTGAGGCGAAATAAGGATGCCAAGAGACTGGGCCAAACCGAAAATGAGGGCTCCCAGCAGGGCTCCCCATATGTTTCCCAGCCCGCCTATAATGACTATAAGAAAGCCGTCCATGAGAAGGGAATGATCCATTCCCAGTGCCACGTTTACTGTGGGAGCTATCAAAGCTCCGCCTAAGCCTGCGAGAAGACACCCGATTACAAAAACCATGCCAAAGACCACGCTCACGTTCACTCCCACTGCTTCCACCATTTCCCTGTCTACCGCCGCAGCGAGGGCTATTTTTCCCATCTTTGTTTTCTTTACAAGAAGCCAGAGGCCAAGCGCTACCAAAGGACCCATAGCAAGTAGAAACATGCTATACTTAGGGAAGGGCAGTCCACCGAATAGCGTCACAAATCCCTCGAACCCGTGGGGGAGAGATATGGACTTGTACTGCGTGCCCCAAACGAGTTTGACCAAATCGCCCATTACGAGAGAGAATGCGAAGGTAACAAGAATGAGCGTCAAGTGTTCCCTCTCGTAAAGGTACTGAAAGACGCTCCTTTCTATGGCAAGGCTTAGGACGGCCACCCCGAGGGGGGCAGCGATTAGGGCCGGCCAGAAACCGGTAGCTCCGCCGCCGAGCGCCGATGCAACCGTGCAAGCCATAAAGGCCCCGATCATATAGAGGGATCCATGAGCAACGTTGGGAATACGAAGTACCCCCCATAATGAGGCTTAAGCCCGAGGCAACAATGAACAGTATAACCGCTCGGCTCAATCCTACGAGAAGCTGACTTAAGAAGACCGGTGAAATGAACGAGCCGATGGTTTCCACTTTGCCGCCTCCCTCCACTATTTCTTACGACGTTGAAGAATTTCCTCGCATGGAGCCATAGACTCTTTAGCAGGTACAACCTGGATATCGTCCGCGATGAGGAACTCGTATTTCGGGCTTTTTTTCGTGACCCCGAAGTACACCGGACGCTCGATCAGATGGTCGCAAGCCCGTAACGCCAGTGGCCCCATCGGACTATCAAGGCTTAAACCTTCGATAGCATCTATCAAGGCTTCCTTATCTATCTTGCCTGCCTTCTTGAAACCTTCGATGATAAAGCGGGCAGCCATGTATCCGTCCAGCGAAGACTCCGTGGGGTATTTTTTATAACGCTTGCGATATTCATCCACAAAAGCCCTATTTGAGGGGGTATCCGGATAGTACCAGAGATAGCTTGCTCCTCCGTATACGCCTTCCGGCGCGGCTTTGCCCTGGGAGGTAATCACTCCGTGATCGATCGCGGTCTGGCCATAATAAGGAATTTTCCCCGCCAGGCCTGTAGCCTTCGCCGCCTTCTGAAAGCCGGCCACACTTGTGGCAGCCATGGCGGCGATAATGAAGTCCGGTTTTGCCGCCAAAATCTGAGTGATGTAAGGAATGAAGTCAGTTTCTCCCATCTTCCACCATGATTGGCCGAGGAGCTGTGCATTGGGATTACGTGCCTTCAGTTGTTTCCAGACTGACTCAGCGATATTGTGGCCATACTCGTAGTCGTCTCCGGCAATCCAATATTTGACAAATGATTTCTTGGCGAGGACGGTGCCTGCAACCCTTCCAGCCATATCGCTATTGTCGGTCATGTGGAAAACATACCTATGGCCTCTTTCTGCGGTGACCGCCGCGCTTTTCGTATGGGTAGCAAAGAAGGGGATTTTCTCTTTTCCGGCCAAATCCGAAATGGCCAGCGCAACGGCGCTATTGATGGTGCCCACAAGGGCGTCAACTTCTTCTTTCAGGACGAGCTCTTTTGCCATGGTAAGGCCGATATCGGGCTTGAAATTGTCATCGCGCGTCAAGACCTCGATCTTCTTGCCCAAGACTCCGCCTTGTGCGTTGGCCTCGTCAACGGCAAGCATGAAACCGTTGAGCACATCAAGCGTAAAAAACGATGCGGGTCCCGTATAAGTGTCTACTATACCCACCTTGATCGTACTTGCCCCGCTGGAAAGGGATGCAAACAGGAGAAGGCATGAAAATGCGGTAAGAAAAGAAAGGTACAAACTTCTCATAATGTGTCCTCCTTTTGATCGATTGGCCACTCCATTAGTGATTTGGACTGCTATTTGGGAATACCCTAATCGCTCATCCTCGCCAATCAGGAAAGTTTGAGTTTTTTGGAAAAAAGCTTGATAAGAAGTTGGCGTGCCCGGCGCTTGAATCTAACTTGGCAGCGCTCGGTGCAGGTAGGTGAAAGCCTGTCCGGCAGTTGCTATCACGCCGGTACCTCCACAATAATATGCGTGCCGAGGCCCGGGAATGAACGGACCCGCAAGGCCCCCCCTGCCGTCAGGGCTCGTTCGCTCATGGTAATCAGGCCCCAGCCCCGCTCCCCGCCCGGTTCCTCATACCGAGCCTCGTCGAGGCCTATACCGTTGTCCTCCACGGAGAGATGCAATTTACCGTTCGCAAGACAAACGGTAATGATCACCTCAGTGGCACGCGCGTGCTTGAGCACGTTGGTTAATGATTCCTGGACAATCCTGAAAAGGGCGCTCTCCGAATGAGGATCCAATTGAGGCCGTGTCTTAGGTCCCCGAACCTGCACTGCAATACCGGTTCGGTCGGCCCACTGCTTTGCATACAGTTGCAGGGCCGCCACCAATCCGTAATCGTCGAGCACGGGAGACCTGAGATTGCTCATCAGATGCCTGATTCTCTGCGTCGTCTGTTTTACGATCGACAGCGAGTCGACTATCCTTGATTCTACGAGTTCTGGTGCTCCTCTTGTCATTTGGGAACGAAGGATGTTCAGGTTGACCCCGAGGACCGTCATATTCTGACCGATCTCGTCGTGGAGTTCCCGTGACAGGTTCTTTCGGGCTTCATCTTCTATTTCGGCCAGACGTCGGCCCAAAGCGCGCAGCCTTTCCCTGGAAGCGATTAGATCTTTCTCAGCCCGTCTCCTGAAGCGAATGTTCCAGAGGAGCACCGAGATAACAATAAGTAGGATGACAATGACGGCGATCACCCCATTAATGAGCCGCCTGTACTTTCCGTAGAGCGTTTCCGGATAATTTACAACCAAGGATTCGGCGGGCAACTGATCACGGTAAATGTTGAACCGTTTCAATTGATTGTAATCGAACATATACTGCCGACGGGGTCTTGTTATCGTCCGCATGTTCTCGACCCGGGCGCCTCGCAGTAGTTGCAGAGCCTGCTTACCTGCCATCTCTCCTTGAGAAAAGCCTGTGCTCATAACACCCCCAACGATGCCGCACCCCAGGTTGAAATCCCAGGGGCTGTATATAGGCGCCTTCGAGTTCCGCGAAAAAAGGTAAATGATTTCCCGGTGGTCGAAGGTCCGCCCAACTTTGTCACGACTGAAAACTCCATAAAGAACGGCACTATCAGGCGGAAGCTTGGTCAGGACGCGAAACACTTCCTTGGTGTCCACGTTTTCGAGTAGCTGGAATTCCAGCGTTTTCTCAAAAAGAGGGATGATCTTGAGGAGGTCCTCGTGAAGGACCTGACCGTTGGCTGTCCACTCATTGATGAATACCACCCGCTGTGTTCTTGGATGCAGACTGAGGATAAGATCGATATTTGCCTTGAGATCCGGCTTTGCACTCATGCCCTTGAAATTGAGGGCATTCTTCAGGACTCCTTCATTGATGGCGCTAATGCCTGAATGGACAACAGGCGTCCCAGGAAAAAGCATATCACCATAACTGAGCATAAAGCTAAGGGCATCTGAATCGGTGACACATATTACAGCGAACTCCATACCGCGGTATTTGCTCTTATAGCTAAAATAACGGTCGCGAAGGAGGTCACCATGATTCATTCTGCTCGCATCCATATATTCCACATAGATGTGGCTCTCCTTCACGACGCCCTTCAGGGCCGCTTGAATCCCGGCGTTCTGATCGTCGGTCCACTTGTAGCCCCGATGATACGAATTAAGGATCAAAACCTTGTGTAGGGGGCTTACTGCTGCCGCCGGTAAGGGAAAAAGATAAAGACAGAGTGATACGAATAGAGTGGAGCCAACCCCGACGAAAAGGGATGATCGGCATCTATTTGAGCGTCTATTCAAGCGACGTGAGCCCATGCTGGATCGCGAATTTCACGAGGCCCGGAAGGCCTCTGATACCCAGTTTCTGCATCAGATGGCTTCGGTATGTTTCCACCGTTTTAGGGGACAGGAAAAGAAGCTCAGCGATCTTTGAGTTGGATGTGCCCTCCACGAGGAGCTGAAGGATTTGCCTCTCCCGGTCGCTAAGTCTTGCCAAGGGACCGAGTGATTCAGTCATATTCGCGGTTCTGAATATAGTCGTGCATAACAGCCTCCGAGATCTCCCTGCATAGGAAGATTTGTCCGCTGTGGACTGTCCGGACTGCAGCTATCACATCATCTCCAGCACACTCCTTAAGGATGTACCCACGAGCGCCGGCTTTGATAGCCCGAAAAATGTGCTGCGATGTTGAGTACATCGACAAAATTATGACCTTGGTGGATGGACATGCCTCGCATATCTGTTGAGTCGCCTCGATGCCGTTAAGCTCCGGCATGGCGATATCCATGAGAACCACTTCCGGCTTCAGCGTCTTCACCCCCCCGCACCGTATCCCATCCGGTGCCGGCCTCACCGGTTACCTTGATATCGGCCAGCGTCTCAAGGAGCAGCCGAAAGCCTTCCCTGACCATTTTGTGATCGTCTGCCAGGAAAACCGTGATACTCATGTTAATTATTATATCATGCCCTGCGTCTCTTTGAAGAAAGTGAGTTCTTCACAATATAGACTCGGCCTTTTTGCCGGAGGGTTGCGTGGACGGCATTGGTCTGCCCCCTTGTTCTACGCCTAGGATTTGTTGCCCGACGTCACGCTTCCAAATTAATGAATTAAGAGTGATGGGAATTCGGAGGATATCGTACCTATTTCGCTTTGACGCGTGGCTCCTCACGCATAGCATTACTCTACCGCTCGTCTGTCGTGTATCGCGGTCTGAGGCGGACCCCGCGTATCCGCATCATGTCATGCAGTGTGGATTTCGCTCGATGGGCGCCGGCGGGCGAATGAAGCCTTGCTGCAGCGGGACGCAACGGTTCAGAAGCCGTTCGGTACCGGAACAAAAGACGGCCGGGAAGGTTGCGGAAGCTCCTGCTGCAAAACAAGGTGTTGTGGTTCCGGAATCTATCCTCGCACTGAAAAGCCCCATATTCAACCCGGCCAAGGGCTTCCGACACGTTTCTCCGAGTCCCCGGGTGCACCTGCGTTCTTTGACTCGAATGCCGCGACCGAAACAACATGGTTCCAACGAGTGCCCACCTACTCCTTGGTGAGATCCGGTTGAAAGGCCCAGGTATCTTCACCGTCTATGCAACGGACCTGGAGGTGGCCACGCCATTTTTCGTCATCTTGCTTGGGAAAATCTTCTCGAAGATGAGATCCTCGACTCTCTTTTCTTTTCAATGCACCTTGCAGGATAAGACCGGCAATTCTGGTTGCAGAGCGGAGTTCAATGAAATTTATCAGGTCTTGTGTCGAACATCCGGCAGGCAACGCGAGCACCTCTGCACGTAATTCTTCAACGGCTTTCGCAGCTCGAATCAGCCCTTGTTCATTTCTGATTAATACCGCCGTCTTGCCATAGTATCTTTCGAAGTCTTGTTTGAAGATCGGCTATCGATATTTCCCTATTTCCAGTACTTGGTCGGTCATTCAGTTGTTCCAGTGGGGGTTTGTCCAGAACTCTCGCCGACCCCTTTTGCCCATTCTGCAGCTGAAGCACCTGCTCTCGCACCGAAAACAAGAGTCTCGCTCAGGGCGTTCCCGCCCATACGATTTGCTCCATGAAGCCCTCCCGTGACCGTCTCCTGCACCGAAGAGTCCCTGAACCGAACTCGCACAATCCGCGTTGATCTTCACGCCTCCCATGGTATGGTGAGCGGCAGGAGCCACTCGTACCGGCCGGTCTTTTCGCTCCGTAAAGGTTCCCCAGAATTCGTTCCACCGAGGCTGAAAACGGGTCGTCGCACCATTCTTGCTCGGACACATCGCGAAGATCCAGCCACACCGTCCGTTCATTTCGAGCAATCTCCCGAAAGAGGGCTTGAGACAGGAGATCCCTTGCCCTTTCCCCGGCCGGCCGCTCATGGATGGAATACTTCTCAAGGATGTCTTCGCCGTGATCGTTCACAAGTCGTCCATGATCGGCGAGCTTTGGAGGAATCACAAGGGGCGGCACTCCCGGGCCGGACAAACACAAAGGATAGAACTGCACGAATTCCATACCCTGAAGGACTGCTCCGGCCTCAAGACCTAAACGATACCCGTCCCCCAGCATTCGGTTGGGGTTATCATTACGGGAATAGAGTGCCGATGCGCCCCCAGTGGCAAGAATAATGGCCCTTCCGGAAATCGTTATCCATTCCCCGGAAGACTGACTAAAGGCTTCTACTCCACCGACGCCGTTCTCCATAATCAGATCGGTTACCAGGACGCGGCCCATGAATTCGGTGCCCAACTCTTGATTCTTTTTCAGGAGGCAGTGAACGATTTCTTGGCCTTGAACCGGCGGCCGGCCCTGGGCAAAAAGGTATCCTTTCCTGAATTCCGCGTTAATGCCCCCACCGCTTCAGCTCATCCAATCTCCGAGGGGCCTCCTCCACGAGAATCTCCACCAGTTCTCGTTGGTTGATCCCTCGACCTGCAAGGAGGGTGTTCTCCAAATGTGAGTTACGTGTGGAGGCATTTACGCTGCCTGCCATTACCCCCGGCACTAAGCCACGTGCAGGTTGACTTCCCCACGGGTCCCTTCGATACGACACAGACCCGCAGGCCCGCCTCACGGGACGATATGGCCGCTCGCAGGCCTGCCGCGCCGCTCCCCAGAACCAGTACATCGTAAGAAAATCGCTCCATATAGACTCCTCCTCTTAAGACCGGGCGGCCACTGCCCGAGACCCTGCTCACCGGCAGCCGCACGGCACTCCGTACATGATTTCGCCAACCATCTGCCATCCGAGAAAACCGCTTTCTCGTTGACCCGCGGTTCCTCACTCATAGCATCACTCTAGCGCTCGTCCGGAGTGTATCATGGACCCCGGGTATCCGCATCGTGTCACGCTATGTGGATTTCGCTCGATGGATGCCGGCGGGCGATGTAGTCGTGCCGCAGCGGGACCACACCGGTCGAGAATCCGGCCGACCGAGACATGGGCGAAGGACGATCCGAAAGCAGGCAAAAGCCCTCTCGCGCGAAAAAAAGTGTCTTGCCCCCGGAATCAGGAATCCCGCATTCCCCGGCTCACGAAGTTGATTCTTGGTTGTATCAGGTAAGCCCGGGAAACCTTTTTCCTACACTTCGCCTCGTGTTATCTAGTTTTGTAGGAGGTTTCCGATGGTCCACGTTTGGTAATTCCAACAAGCCGAAACCAAGTTCAGCGAGGTTGTTGATGCAGCGCTTGCCGAAGGACCGCAGCTCATAACCAAGAGTGGTGTGGAAACCGCCATTGTGTTGTCCTACGCAGGACTATCGCAAGTTGCTCGCCTTCCGGAGCAAACTTTCCGACTTCTTTTGGGAGTCACCGCTCGTCGGCGTTGAACTGGATCCCACTCGCGATTCAAGTCCGGTCAGGAAAGTTTTTGCCCCATGAGATACCTTCTCTATACCAACGTTGTTTCCGAACTGGTCGCCAAGCGACCAAACGCAGGCGTAATCCGGTGGATTGACAGTGTAAGGATCTAAGGGGGGGCATCATACTGATTTGTTATTGGACGCGTTGGCTGATTTCGCCGACAAAAGCCTTGTTTCCCGGGATCTCTGGTGTAGAATCATCCTCTACCATGTCGTAATAGTGCGGGAGGGGTTCGAGTGAATCGTTTCACACAAGATCTGTGCAGGGTTTGTCGTGATTACCTTTTGGAGAGAGAAGTGGTTGATCTCCCCTTCCCTGCGGGTGGGGCACCAGTTGCTCGACCTGGTCACGCGACATTCCGTACCCGTGCTCAACGTACGCATCAAGACATTCAAGGGTATGGCCCTCGACCTGGCCGGTCCCGCAATGGCTCAAACGGGAGTATCGCTGATCTCGCGACCTGGGAGCCTCTGTTCTCGTGGACCGGATTCTGACCCGCTTGAGAGGCGAGCCGGCGAGTTACTTCGCATCACTTCCCACAAAGCCCGGGCCTCGCCCGTACCATGTTCGCAGCGATCAAGGCCTTGAGAATGGCCGGTATGAGTGCCGACCAGATCTCTCCCGAAAGCTTTGAAACCCCGCAAAAAGGGCGGGAAATTGTTGCGGTCGGTCTCACTGAGTTTCTCAACTTGCTTCGAGACAAGAAACTGGTGGATTATACGGAAGTGCTCGCACTGGCAACCGACCGGGTGACGAACACCCCCGATGGGATCGGCCTGAACGTCCGGGTCCTCCTACCGGAGGACATGGACCTCGGTGCTGCCGGAGAAATCGCTGAGTGAAGGCCCTTGATCCGAAGACTTTGGCAACGCTGACCGTAGACTCTGCACAGACCGTTTCAGAAGAGCCGGAAGTCCCCCTGCCGGACGCGTCCCTGCTCGCGTGGATCCTGCAGCCGGCTGAGGCCCCCAAGGCCCGGCAAGACGGCTCGGCTGAGATCTTCCACGCGGTGGGCGAGTGCAACGAAATCCGGGAGGTCTTGCGCAGGGCCGTGTCCACAGGTTGCCGCGCTCGACGAAATTGAGTTGCTCCATACGGATCGGGAAGTGTATGTGCCGCTCGTGTACGAGACGCTCATGCACGTGCTCCGCGATCCCAAATTCGACGACGCGAGCCTTCCCGTGACGTTCGCCGAAGGCATCCCGTCGACCTATCTCCCGTCCCGGCCGTGCGCTTGCCGCGTGGATGGAGTGGATGCAAGGAAATTTCCGCCGGGATACATTGGCAAAGATGATCGAGGACGGTCTCCTCGAAATACCTGCCGACTCGGTTGCTGTTCCGTTCTCACGATTGGCCGGTATTTTACGTGCAACGCCTATCGGTACCGGTTGCGACGGGTATCTTTCCAAGCTCGAGGCCGGCACGACCGGGAAGCCGGCATCCCATGACTCGAAAGCCGAATCCTCTCCGGACGGGAACCCCGAACAAGAGCAGGAGACCAATGAGGAGCCGCAGCCGGCGGGAGACCGGCAAACGCTTTTCGATCTCGTGCGCAGCGTGCTTGCAGTTTCACCGGGAGCGGATATTCCGGCGGCCGAGCTTCTCCGCACCGCAGAACGGTTCATCGAGGAGGTTGCCCGCAAAGCAAACGAGCTCGACAACTATGCCGCTTTGGCGCTGCTCGATCAGATCAGGGAACTGGCACGGTGGGTCGAAGAAGACTCCGCGCCCATGAGTCTCAACGCGGCCGACTGGCTGGCAACGCTTTCGAGCAGCGTTCGAGTTGGCGGGAGCGGCCCCCGACCGGGCCGGCTCCACGTGGATCACCTTCTCTCCGGCGGCCGGTCCGGCAGGAGACACACCTTTATCATCGGCCTGGACGACGGCCGGTTTCCCGGGTCCGGCATCAACGATCCGCTCCTATTGGACCATGAACGAGAACGGCTTTCCGCGGAGCTTCGAAAGCCTCCTCGAACCTCAGGAAGAAACTGGAAGGGGTTGCCCGGTTGTTCGCGGGATTACGCGGCAAGATTACGTTGGGTTTCCCCAGTCTGGACCTTGCCGAAGACCGGTCTCTGTTCCCAAGTTCCGTGGTCTTTTCCGCATACCGGATACTCTCCAACAACCGGGAAGGCGACCAGGGGGACATGATCCGTTGGCTCCCCCCACAGGCTTCGTTTACCGGCGAGACTCCGGAAAGATCCCTGGATCTCACCGAATGGTGGCTTCATCAGCTGTGCCTAGCGGGAGTTTCCAACGCGCAGGACATTCTCCATCGCACGTATCCTCATTTGGGTCGAGGTGCAAAGGCAGCCCAGGCCAGAGCTTCCGACGCGTTCACCATCTATGACGGGCTGCTGCCCTACCCTCCGGAAGACCTGGACCCGTTCTCTCCGGCCGGCCCCGTTATGTCCTCGAGCCGCTTGGAAACCATCGGCCAGTGTCCTTTGAGGTATTTCTTCAAGTACGTACTCAAGATCGAACCGCCTGAGGAAGTTGAATTGGATCCGGAACGCTGGCTGGATCCGCTCCAGTACGGCAACCTCATGCACGAAGTCTTCTACGAATTCATGAGCCATGTCATCGAGAAAAGAGTTCGACCGCGATTCGAACGGGACAAGTTAAAACTGCTTGCGATCCTCATGAAACACGTGGAGCGCTTCGCGGACCGCTACCCCCCGCCGGGACCGAGCGCTTTTCGGCGTCAGCTGTTGCTGCTGATTCAGGCTGCAGTGGTGTTCCTCGTCGAAGAAGAACTGTCGGCCCACAGCAGCTGGCCGGTGTTTCTTGAGGCATCCATCGGGATGCCGGCGTACGGCAAGCCCTGCGATCTGCACATGGAGGAACCGATTCCTATCACCTTGCCCGGAGGGGCCGGCATGAGAGTTCGGGCCAGGATCGACCGTGTGGATATACTCGGGGACGGCGGCGAGCAAATCTTCGCAATATGGGATTACAAGAGCGGCGGTACCATGAAATACGATAACCCCGATCCATTCCAGGAGGGGAGGGTCCTACAGCATGCGCTGTACCTGGAGGTCGTCGCCGGGGCACTGAGAAGGAAAGTCTCACCCTCGGCGCAGGTCTCACATTTCGGGTATTTCTTCCCGGGGAGCCGCAGTTTCGGGGTCCGCATAATCCGCATGCCCAATGAGCGCGACACTGCTTTGGGGATCATGGAGAGGTTGTGCACGACGGTCGCGGACGGTTGCTTCATCGCAACGAACAAGGCATCGAAGGACTGCACCTTTTGCGACTACACGATGATCTGCGACGACCTCGAAGCCGTTGAGGCCGCATCGAAGCGCAAGCTGGAAAACGATGAAAACGTCAACTTGGAATCCATGAGGGAGTTGAGGAACATTGGAAACTAAGCCTCGCATCGTTCCGCCCGATGAGGACCAACGGAACATCATCCGATCGGAACTTGACACCACATTACTCGTGGAGGCCGCAGCCGGCACGGGCAAGACAACCGGTATGGTGAGCCGCATGGTGAACCTGCTTGCTGAAGGAAAATGCCTGGTGGATACCCTGGCCGCGGTCACATTCACTAGAAAGGCCGCCGCGGAGCTTCGGTCCCGTTTTCAGATCGAGCTCGAAAAGGCCTGCCGAGACGCAAAACCATCTTCACTAACCCGGTTGAGGGTCGCATTGGACGGTATGGAGCGGTGTTTTATCGGTACGATCCACTCCTTCTGTGCCCGGATGCTGAGGGAGAGGCCGGTGGAAGCCGGCGTCGATCTCGAGTTCGAGGAAATGGACGACGTCGAGGACGATGCCCTCCGAGCCCGTGCCTGGGCGGCTTACGTCAATGGCCTCTATACGTCGAACGATCCCGTTCTTGAGGAACTGGAAGAACTCGGCGTGGAGATCGGTCAGTTGGGCCGTACGTTTCACAAGATGGCGGATTACCTCGACGTGGACGAATGGCCTGCGCCAAGTGTGCCCGCGCCGGATGTGACCAACGCGAAGGTCGCGCTCGCGGAACTCGTACGCCATATGGAGCAGGAGGCGGCCACATTTCCCGAGTCCACGGGAACCGATCCGTTGATGCCCCAATACCGAATCATTCCAATGATGTTCCGCCAGGCTCGCAGGAGAGGCGGCACCTTTGAGATCATGGAAATTCTGGCCCGGTTCAGAGAGGTGAAACCGACCCTGAAATACTGGACTTACGGCAAGAAGCAGGCCCTGACCGAACTCGCCCTGTGGGACGACTTCAGAACATCGACCGCCGAGCCCTTGGTAAAGGCATGGCGGGAGTACCGGTATGAACCGCTCCTCGGGGCCATACTCCCGGCCGTAAAGATCTACGACCGGATGCGAAGTGACGCGGGGAAGCTCAACTATCAGGACCTGCTGATCAAGGCGGCCGGACTCCTCCGGGACGGAGCCGCAACACGGGTGAGGGACTATTTCCGAAGGCGTTTCACACACATTCTCGTGGACGAGTTTCAGGACACAGACCCTGTTCAGGCAGAGGTCATCATGCTCCTTGCCGCGGAGAATACGGATGAAACCGACTGGCGGAAGTGCAGGCCGGCTCCGGGCTCTCTTTTTGTGGTCGGCGATCCTAAGCAATCCATCTATCGGTTTCGCCGTGCGGACATCGTCACCTACAACCAGGTAAAGGAAATCATTCAGAGGAACGGCGGAAAGGTCGTCACATTGCGTGCGAATTTCCGTACCACCAGGCCGATTATCGACTGGGTCAACAAGACGTTCGAGAATGAGTTTCAGGAGCATTCAGCGGATTGCTCTCCGGATTACGTGCCCCTTGCCGCGGTCCGTGAGGACGACTCGGGTAAAGAACTCACCGGCATCAGGTCCGTCCGCATTCCAAAAGACCTCAAGAACAATCAACAAATAGGCGACTATGAGGGCACGCTCATTGCGGGGACGATCCGGTACGCGCTCGATCGGGGCTTCAGGATCCCGAGAAGCCCTTCGGAGATCGAGGCCGGGGTACCGGAAGAAGTTCAGCCCGGTGATTTCCTCATCGTCACCCCAAAGACCGGCAATCTGCATGTGTATAGTCGCAAGCTCGAGGAGTTGGGCATACCGCATCAAGTCACCGGCGGCAAGTCATTGAATCAGGTCAGGGAACTCAAGCTCCTCCATTCCTTGCTCACGGCCGTGACTCAGCCCGACAACCCGGTGGCCCTCGTTGCGGTTCTCCGGGGCGAACTCTTCGGCATCAGCGATCCCGACCTGTTCGCGTTCCGGCGAGCCGGGCGCTTCTCCTTCTCCTCGCCGATCCCGGAGAACCTCGATTCCTCAATAGAGGAGCAATTCTCCGATGCGTTCACAAAGCTCAAGCAGTATGCACTCTGGATGACCCGGTACCCGGCTGTTTCAGCGTTTGAGCGCATAGCCCAAGACATGGGCTTACCGGCAAGAGCCGCATCGTCCGCTGGCGGTGATGTCCAGGCCGGGAGCTTCCTGAAGGCATTCGAGTTGATCCGTGGCGCTCAGCGGGAGTTCTGGTCCGTTGCCGATCTGGTGGAGTATCTTGGAAAGCTCGTGGCGGAAGACGAGAAACATGATGCCATTCCTGCGAGTCCACCCCAGGGCTCGGTGGTTCGGCTCATGAACCTACACAAGGTCAAGGGGCTCGAAGCTCCAGTGGTTTTCCTGGCCGATCCCACGGGAAAGAAGAAACATACAGCGGAACTCTACGTGGACCGCACTGCAGACATGGTCCGCGGCTACGCTGCCATCGAGGGAACCGTCACGGGGACTGAGCGAACCGTGCTGTTGGCGCATCCCCCGCGATGGGATGAATATTCCGCGACCGAAGAGGAATTTCAGAAGGCCGAGGAACTCCGATTGCTCTATGTGGCCGCCACCCGTGCCGGATGCGGCCTGACGGTGACGGTTCGACAATCGTACAAGAACAGGGACCCTTGGAGTTTCTTTGACCCGCACCTTGACAAATCCCGATTGCTTGTGAATCCGGGATTCCAGATGCCCCCTTCAACGCAGCAGGTGAGTTTAACCGGAGAGGATGTAGCCTCCGCTGCCGAGGAGATCGGTGAACGGGTGCGGAATGCGGCAATTCAGACGTATGACGTGGCGGCCGCCAAGGCAAGTACGATTCAGCGTGGACGATTCACCTATACACTCGGTGAGCACGGCACTGAATGGGGTACGGTGATTCACCTGCTGCTCGAGACTGCGATGGTGGATCCCAATGCGGATATTCGTGCGCTCGCGAAATCGGTCATTGCCGACCAGGGGCTGGACTTGGCCTTGACCGAAGAGGCAACGGCAACGGTGGAATCGGTGATCCGCTCGGATCTGTGGAAACGAGCCGGCCGGTCCCCTAACAGGCTTGTGGAGGTCCCTTTCCAAAGGCTCTTGCCGGGTGGGGAAGATGCCGGCTCGACCGACACGATCCTGCGGGGAGTCATTGACCTCGCGTTCGAGGAACCCGACGGCTGGGTCATCGTAGACTACAAGAGCGACCGTGTGCCGGAGGACAAGGTACAACACCTCGTCGATGTGTACACCCATCAGGTTTTGAGCTATGCGGACGCGTGGAAAGAGATAACCGGCCGGGACGTCTCGGAAGTCGGCCTCTACTTCACGTATGCCCGGGAGTACGTGACGGTACCGGTGACAGGTCCATGAAGCTTCGACGCTCTGAAAATTGACCCGTCTGTCTGCTCAGATTTTTGACCCGCCTGGGAGGACGCTCCCGTTTTTGCCCCACCTGAGACTTTCCAATCCTTTCCTGGCTCTTTGACTGAGGCTTTGAATTGAGCGACGCTCAGGAACCTTATTGTTCCTGGGAGATGGTCGTGAAAAGGCGTCGTTGCAGTGCTTGTGGTCGGCTTTTTCAGCCGTGTGCGAAGGTGCTCAACCAACAATACTGTCCGGATCGTTCGTGCCAGACGGATCTTTCCCGGGAAACAACTTAATAAGATACCACCAACTAGTCTGAATAGTTGACGTTAATCCCCGCAGTTCGGAATCGAGTGTCTGCTAACAAACGGCTTGGGAACGATGCGTGATCGACGGAATCCCCAGGGCTTTGCAGACGGCAATCTGATTCTCATCGAGGTTTGGGAGGCGAAGGAATTCGGTGCCGTTGACATTGTATCGGTCGAAGGTCAGACGCCCCATGGTCCGCAGGGCTGTGTCCAGTAGGCATCTGTCTTGGCCGGCCGCCGGGCCGGAGGGAAGGTTTTCTTTGAGGAGGCGGGTCGCCTCGTTGACGATCTTCAGAGCGAGCATGCAGATCAACGCGTGTCCTTGCGTCCGAGCGGCCTTCTGAAGAAAGATGGGGCGGATCTCCAAGAAGCCGTTCTTGAGGGTTCTGAAATTTCGTTCCACCTTCTGGAGTGACCGGTACCGCTCGTCTACGGTCTTGGCATCCATCATCTCTGCCGACACATCGGTTTCCATCACGTAACAGCCGTCCAGAAGCGCAGACTCGGCCATTTTGTCCGCATCGACGTTCACCGTGAGCCGACGCGCCTGAAGTTCTATGGTGCAAAAAGAACCCAGTTTATGGCGTTTGACCCACGCGGTAAACTTTCTCTTGCCTGCCTCGGGCTTGGCTCGATCAGAGTTATCCACGAAGGCGTTCCTTTCGTCCACCAGGCGCCTCAGCTTGGCAAGCTTATCTTCTCGTCGCCTTTGTTCCTTACGACGGACCAATTCGTTCCGCCGTAAAACCAGCCGAAGCCCTCCTGTTTGAACCTCGCTAACCGTTTCTTCAAACAGCCCCAGTTGAATGATGCCTTTTCGTATCAGCTTTCGCACCTGTGGGTTTGTCAGCGCTGTGATGTACTTCAAACCAGACTCGGAAAGTGCGGCTTTGCCTTTGCTCTTTATCATGCCCCGGTCGCCCACGAACACGACATCCGTAACGCCGAAACGCTTCTTCAACGTCTCAATCTGGGTTGAGACCGTCGAGGGATCTGCGGTATTACCTTCGAAGACTCGTATGGAGAGAGGCTCACCCTCGGCATCGGTCAGGAGCCCCACCACGATTTGCTTCTTGCCTTTTATATTGTCATGAGGGTATCCAAAGGCTCCCAGTTCATTGCAGTCCCCTTCCAGGTAACAACTCGTCACATCGTAGAGCACCAGTACATTGGGGGCACCTTTCTTCCTCGCATGTGCCTTGAACAGTTTTTTCTCTATCTTGTCCTGGCGTTTGGCCACCCAATCAAGAGTGCTGTAGAGTTCCTTCTCGTCAAAAGCGTCCAGACCGAGTATTTCGGCTACACAGTGATCCTTTGCCCAACGCACCGCAGACAGACGAGATCGCTGGTCTGAAACCCTGGCCAGAACAAGGAACAGAGCAAGTTTTCCAAACCGCGTACGCCCCAGGGCCTTGGTTATTTCGAGCCGATCCGCCATCTGCGCCAGTACAAAGAGCGTACCGAATGTACGACCGGTAGTGGGGCCCAAATCGCCAACGATACCGTCGAACTCACCCCTAAGACATCTCTTGAGGGCTTCAACGCGCTCGGGTGCCCATTTGCTCAGGTTGGCAATGGTACGCATCTTGATCTTGCCGTCTTCTCGATAGCCTTCGCGAAGTAAGACGGCCGGGCGAGAATTGCGATTGGGGACGGTATGCACAAACATGCGAGCCTAATATCACATCTCGCATGCTCTGTCAAGCACAAAAGCTTCCATTACATGCTAACAAATGGCAGTCATTTTGGGCACTTGCTTTCGTGTTTACGCAGACTTACGCTAATATTCTCAGAAAAGATCCGTCCGGTAATCTTGGCAGCGTTTCTTGTGTTGTGCGGAGGCGCCGCCGCTGCCGGCCTGTGGCTGCATCAATCCCCCTGGATCTTTGCTCCCGCGACCATTCTGTGCTTCCTCATGGCGGATGAAGCACGCCAGGCTTTGGTTCGGCGCGCTTGTTCCGGGAGTAAGCCCATTGAATCGACTCCGCACGCCTCACCGGGATTATCCAATCCCATCACCACCACGGACCTGGTCACGCGGCGATTCGAAGTGCACCACCCGAAATGGAGCGGCAAGCCCCTGCGCATCGTTCATTTCACGGATCTGCATGCCGACCCCGGGTTACCCGCTGAGTACTATCGGCGCGTGCTTGAAACCGCGGAGGCAACCCGGCCGGACCTTGCCGTTTTTACGGGGGATTTTGTTGCCGGCATTGAGAATTTCGCAGTTCTGGGCAATCATGACTACTGGGCGAATCCGGAAATGATCGGCAACGTAGTGAAAGATCAGGGGCTGCGGCTTCTCACCAATGAATCGGTGACCGTCAAGGTCCGCGGCCGTGAGGTGACGGTCACCGGGTACGACTATCCTTGGGGCACCCGAGTCAGGGGCGTCAAGCCCTCACAAAACGGCACGGTCAATCTCGTGCTCTCCCATACTCCGGACAACATCTACAGACTTGCCGATTCCAACGCGGACATCGTTTTTTCAGGGCATTACCACGGGGGCCAGATCAGGCTCCCATTCGCGGGACCAATCGTTGTCCCGTCGGTGTACGGCAGACGTTTCGAGCGTGGCCACTTCGTAGTGAACGGAACACACTTGTTTGTCTCAAGCGGCATTGGAGTAGCCGATCCCATGGTGAGAACGTACTGCCGGCCCGACATATTTGTTGTGGATATCCTCAACGGCAGCGGGAGAGGAGAATCTTCAACGCCGGAATCCTGCTAATTATTGGGATATGTGAGAGGAATTTGCCCGAGGGCGACCGCCGGTCGCCCCTACCAAGACCGGCCGGAAACTGGAAGGCACAGGCGACTGTAATCGCAATGAGTAAGCTGAACGGACTCTCTTCTCGGCCCCCCACTCTCACTGGGAGCGGGGCAGGGGGCCGGTTCTTCTACAGTTTGACCGGCATACGCCGTACTCGTTTTCCCGTGGCGTTGAAGACCGCGTTGGCCACGGCCGGAGCAAGAGGAGTAACCCCGGGTTCACCAATCCCGCCGATGATGGCCGGATCGTTGTTCTCAATCATGTACACGTTGATCTCAGGAACCTCACTCATACGAATGATTCGGTAATCCCCGAAATTGTCCGAAGCAACACCGCCCTTGGCAAACTGCACTTCCTCAAACAAGGCAGTGCTCAATGCCATGGTCACGGCGCCTTCGATCTGGGCTATCAGCGCGTCGGGATTGACCACGGGTCCGCAATCCACGGCCGCGTCCACCCGGTGAACTTTTATCGTGCCGTCCTTTTCCACGGATAGCTCAACAACCTCTGCAATGGATGTTCCAAAGCAGTAGTGCTGTGCGACGCCGCGTCCCCGTCCCTTGGGTAACGGTTTTCCCCAGTTCGATTTCTGGGCCAAGGTCTTGAGAACTCGAGACGCACGCTCGTTGTCCTTCAGGACCTGCAGCCGGAACTCCAGCGGATCCTTCCCGGCCAGGTGGGCCAGTTCGTCCATGAAAGACTCGGTTGCAAAGGCATTCGGAGCATTCTGGACGGAACGCCAGGGCTGGACCGGCACAGGCAGGTCCGAGAGGACCAGATCGACCGAGTAGTTGGGTATGGTGTATGCCATGGGGCATCTGTACGGCGACTTATCGCTGTCAACAAGGCCCCACAAGAGGTAGCCGTCGACTCCGTTCTTGAGCGGCATACCCATGCCCTTCGAGATGGAGATGCTCGCGGTTTTGTGATCCCAGGCCGTCAGGTTACCCTTGTCGTCCAGTCCCGCCTTGATCCTGTGAGTCATGGGCGCTCGGAAGAAGTCGTGCTTGATGTCCTCTTCCCGGCTGTAGAGCACCTTGACCGGCTTGCCCAGAGCCTTGGACGCGATAATCGCTTCAATGGCAAATTCCGGACGAGCCCTGCGGCCCAAGCCGCACCCAAGGAGCGTGGTGTTGATGAAAATCTTGTCCGGAGGCAGGCCCGAGACTTTTGCCGCAACGCCCTGAGTTATTGTCTGTGCCTGGGTCGGGCCCCAGAGATCGCAACGGTCTTTCTGCACATGGGCCGTGAAGTCCATGGGCTCCATCGTCGCATGTGCGATGCACGGGATGTAGTACTCGGCCTCGAAGACTTTTTTGGCTTCCCCCAGAGCCTTCTTAGGATCGCCCCTGGTGAAGGCGTTGACTCCGGGTTTGCCCAGAAGGTCCCTAAGATTCTTTTCAAGGGACGCGGTATCCAAATCCGGATTTGAGCCCGGGCCCCACTTCACGTTGAGTGCGTCACGTCCTTTTTGCGCGGCATAGAGGCTCTTGGCGCACACTGCGACTCCGAATGGAGTCGGTACAACCTTGGCTACGCCGTCAATCGCCATGGCCGCTTTCTCATCGAAAGATTCCGGCTTGGCACCGTACGCCGGGGGACGGGCCAGTACTGCGTAGTGGAGGTCCGGGAGATTTACGTCATAGCCGAAGACCGCCTTGCCGCTCACCTTCTCGGGGATGTCCACTCTTGGCATATACTTGCCCATATACCTGAATTCCGTTTCCTTTTTGAGGGGAGCGTCCTTGGGGACGGGGAGCTTTGCCGCGTCGTTTGCCAACTCACCGTAGCTCATGCTCTTCTTGGACTTGGCGTGCCGGACCGCACCTTTCTCAGCCTTGCACTCCGATACGGGCACATTCCATTTCTTCGCGGCCGCCTCAGTAAGCATGGCCCGTCCGGCTGCTCCCGCCTTCCTCAAGGGCATGTACCAACCTCGCGTGCTCGCACTGGCCACGGTCATTTGCATATGCAGTATCGGGCTCTTGAACGCGTCGGCAGCAGGTGCCTGCAAGACTTGAACCTTGTCCCAGTCAGCTTCAAGCTCATCCGCGACGATCATGGGAAGGGTAGTTCGAACCCCTTGTCCCATTTCGGAACTCGGGACCATGACTTTGACGACATTTTCCGGGGTAACCACATAATAAGCGAAGGGCTGCAGCCCCGCCACTTCCCCCTTCGTGCCCGAAGCGTTTGCCAGCTTCACCCCCGCTGGAGTCAGCATGGCGACTATGGTCAGACCGCCGGCGGCCAGGGAGCCTTTCAGAAACTCACGGCGTGAAAAGGATGTTGTCATGATTACCTCCCCTCTTTGCCCATGATCTCTACGGCCTTCTTAACGCCTTTCTTGATGCGGTGATGGGTGCCGCACCGGCAAATCACGTCGTCCAGAGTTCCGATGATCTTGTCGGCATCAGGTTTGGGACCTTCGGCCATGAGGGAAGCCACCTCCATTATGATACCCGGCTGGCAATATCCGCACTGAACCACCTGCTCCTGAATCCAGGCCTTCTTCACCGGATGATCTTCGCTGAGGCCTTCGATGGTTGTAATCTTGGCACCATTGACGTCTCCGACCGGGATCGTGCACGATCTCTGAGCCTTGCCGTCGATGTGAACCGTACAGGACCCGCACTCACCGATACCGCAGCCATACTTTGTTCCGGTGAGTTTCAGTGCATCCCTGATTACCCAGAGCAAGGGAGTGTCCTTAGGAACATCGACACTGTAGTCCTTGCCGTTGACATTGATAGAGATCATCGTTCCCTCCTTACTTCCAGTGGTTTGTTTCCGTGAAGGTTGCGACCCCGACGGCCAAATGCATCCGGGCTCTTACAAAAACGGCCGCGTCCGTTGCCGGTTGAAAGCGCACGAATCGCTCCCGAATGGCGTAACCGGAGTAAATGTGATGACAACGGGAATAAGAGAAAGACCCGAACCGGTTGGCTCGCGCAGCTAAAGTTAATCAATGACCATGGCCTGCTCCCTCCGTAAAACCTTGCCCGGCGGCTCGCACTGCAGTGCCGGACGCCGAAAATCCCGGGTTATTGGGGGGATGGGAAACTTTGGCCGAGAGCACGCCGCTTCAGCCGAGCTTCCGCACTCATTGATTTTGAGGTTCCCGCACCGGGGCGGGGATATGTTGGCAACTGGTTTGGTCGGTCAGGTCTCCGTCTCAGTGAATTGTTCTCCGAGACATTGCACATACATTAACATAGTCGATTTTGACCGGTCAAGGTTAATGCATAACTTCTTGGTACTATTGCGGTTTGCTGAGCGAAACAGTGCGTGGCGGAATTTGAATGCTCTGAGGCCCCCGCAAAGACAAGCAAGGGGAATCAGTTTGCGGGGAGTAAGACGACGAACCGATCACAACGCGAGAAATGTTTCGCAATGCAGTCCTGCAGAGACTGTTTCCGCTGTGAGGCCAATCCGTGACACCGCAGTGCTTCTTCTCCTTGACACTTGCCAACCCGTCGTGGCAGCTTGATGCGATACTCGGCCGAGTTCACGAAGAATAAGCCGGCCTGTGGAGTTCGCATCGGATGGGAAAGAACAAGGGAAAGACGAATCAGAAGCTTCAGGCGTGGATTGACGCTCGAAAACGCCGTCGCCTATCGCACGCTCACGTTCTCATGGCACGTGAACTGGGGATGAATCCCGGCAAGCTCGGAAAGTTGGACAACCATGACCAAGAGCCTTGGAAGATGCCGCTTGGGCAGTACATCGAGCATCTCTACTTCAAGCGTTTCGGAAAGGAACGCCCGGACGTGGTCGTGTCCATCGCAGAGCTCATAAGGCTAAAGGAACGAAAGAAAGCACTCAAGCGCGAGGGGAAGCTTCAAGACAGAGGAATGGAGAAGACTGAACAAACGCAACCGGAGGGAAGCCGTTCATGAGCGAGTACCAGTACTACGAGTTCCGAACCGTAGATCGCCCGCTGACTCGGGTTCAGATGGAGGAACTGCGGCAGTATTCGTCCCGTGCCAGGATCTCGTCCGACAGCTTCGTCAACGAGTACAACTGGGGCAGCTTCAAAGGCAATCCCGAAAAGTGGATGGAACAGTACTTCGACGCGTTTCTCTATGTGGCCAACTGGGGTACCCGCACGCTCATGCTCCGCGTTCCCTTGCAGCTGATCGACCTCGAGACCGCCCGCGCATATTGCGAGAGAGATGCCTTTTCGTTTCACACGGCCGGCGATCACCTTATTTTCTCATTCACCTCAGTGGAAGAGGATACCGATTGGGAAGATGGAGAGGGATGGTTGGGATCCTTGGTGCAGCTGCGGTCGGACTTGATGAACGGCGACTATCGCTGCCTGTACCTTGGGTGGCTGCTTGCCCTTCAGGATGCCGGGTTCGATGACGATACTCTCGAACCTCCCGTGCCTCCCGGGCTTGGCAATCTGACCGCACCTCTTGAATCACTCGCGGAATTCCTGCGCATCGACCGCGATTTGATCGCATCGGCTGCGGAGAAGAGTGGAAAGGAGTCCGACCGTGGCCCGTCATCGGAGGAGATTTCCGGATGGGTGGCCAAATTGCCTTCGAAGACCAAGGACACGGTACTCATCAGGTTGCTCGAAGGCGACGATCCACGTGTCGTCGCCACGGAACTCAAACACCAAGCGCTGAAGGATCTCCGTGGCGGTGCTACGTCCGGAAATGGTCCACAAACGAGCGGCTTGCGAACCGTTGGAGAGCTCATCACCCGCTGGGAGATAATCGAGCAAGAGAGGCAAAAGCGTGAGACCGAGCGTGCGGCACAAGAAAAGGCCCGGCGTGAGCGAACGGAGGCTGAAGCGCGTAAGAGACACCTGGAATCACTCCGCGGCAAGGAGAGCGCTTTGTGGACCGAGGTCGACGAGCTGATCGCGGAGAAACGTGCCGCACCCTATGACAAAGCTGTTTTGCTTCTCAGGGATCTGTACGACCTGGCCCGAATGAAAGGCGCCGAATCGGAATTCGCTCGGCGCATGGCAGCGCTACACCGTGATCATGACAGGAAACGCGCCCTGATGGACAGGTTCAGTAAGGCCGGTCTGTAGGATTGAGAGTGCTGTGTGTATCCAGCCGGCGTGATTCCGTGATGTTGGGGCTTTCCTCGTGGGCCTTTGTGATCTTGATCTGCCAACAACCCCTTTAGTAAAGGGGAGTTAGGGGGGATTCACTGCGACATGCGTTATAATCGTGCCACGATCTCCGCTGCTCCCCGGGTTTTGGGACAGTTCTAGCCTGCCGTTTTTTCAGCTAATTGAATCGCAAGCTGGAAAGCCTGCGCCACATCAAATCCCCTTAAGTCACCGGCATTGGCTCAGTAGAGGGCCCATCCCGTTGACCCCGAAACCGTCCAGATTATCCATTTGCTGAACGTACCCTGCCCTCCGTCCCTCCGTCAACCATTCTTTTCACCGAACTCGGCACTGAAGTACCGGCCTACTTTCAGCCGCCCCAGCAGGGGCTTAGGAGCCTTAACGTCCCGAAGGGACACACGCTGTTAGCCGAGCCTTTCAAGGCCCGGCAACGTCATGAGGACGAATATTGACGACGCGTCTTGGTAGAAGTCGGGGAGCGCCGTCCCTACGGGACGGAAATCCGGTGTGAGTACGTCCGATTTCTCCGGGGGATGAATCCCCCGGCTAAGTTCGTAAGTGCCTTCAGCACATTAAGATCGCGCAATTGCGAAGCCGGAAAACAGTGCATCCCACGACTTGTGTACCGGGACTTGGGAGCCTTAACGTCCCGGAGGGACACGCGATGTGAGCCGGGCCTTTCAAGGCCCGGAAACGTTCACAAGATCGGAGGCTATTTGCTGAAGCGCTCCCGGTACTGTCCGTACCCTTCTTCGTGCAGGTCCTCCTTCGGTACAAAACGGAGTGCCGCGGAGTTTATGCAGTAACGCAATCCCGTGGGAGCTGGGCCGTCGTTGAACACGTGACCCAGGTGTGAGTCGGCCTGCTTGCTCCGAACCTCTGTTCTGACCATCAAAAGGCGTGTATCCTTTCGTTCGACGATATTGCTCGGCTCTATAGGCTTGGTGAAGCTCGGCCATCCCGTGCCGGAATCGTACTTGTCGCTGGAACTGAAAAGCGGCTCTCCTGAAACGATGTCCACATAGATCCCTTCTTTCTTGTTGTTCCAGTATTCATTTCGGAACGCCGGTTCGGTTCCCTCTTCCTGCGTCACCTCGTATTGAAGGGGAGTTAGTTTTTTCTTCAATTCTTCTCGACTCAAACGCTGATTCCCGTAGGAGGCATTCATTGGATTCTCCCGTTTCACGTCACGTGCCCATATCTTCTTCAAATACTGGTCCCTGCCGGATCGGTATCGGTAGTACTTGTAACGCAAGGGGTTTTTTCGGTAGTAATCCTGGTGATATTCTTCCGCCTTGAAAAACCGCGAAGCCTTGATTATTTCAGTTGCAATGGGCTTGTCGTATCTGCCTGACTTTCCCAGCTTTTCTTTCGACTCTTCAGCCAACTTCTTCTGCTCGGGGTTGTGGTAGAAGATGGCCGACCTGTACTCCGGGCCTCTATCGACAAATTGTCCGCCCGCATCAGTCGGATCTATTTGACGCCAAAAGACATCAAGGAGTTTCGAGTAGGATATTACGGTCGGATCGTAGGTGATCTGCACTGCCTCAACGTGGCCGGATCTTCCGTAGTTCTCATACGTAGGGTTCTCTTTGGTCCCGCCGGTGTATCCCGCGACCACTTTGGTTACACCCTTCAACTTCTCAAAGGGCGGCTCCATGCACCAGAAGCACCCTCCGGCAAAGGTCGCGGTTTCGTATCTCTTGTCCGCTTGTGCGAAGCCCGCCGTAAGCGTAGCAAGAAAAACACCCAGAATAACTATCTGAAATACTCTCGTTGTCATGGTCTTGCCTCCATTTTCGCATAATCCATGATCATGAATCTAGTTCCCGAACGTAAAGAAAGATTAAAGGCGCCTGAAAGAGTTGGTAAAGATGGCTGCTCATTCCGGAATTCGTGATAGAAGAGTGCTTGTCTCGGCGGTCCTCGTGTCTATCATTTGTGGAGCAAGCAGTGCAAAGAGCTTTGGCGCTCTTGCGGCAAAATAGAGAGGAAGGGCGGGACGGAGCCATGCAACCTGTTCTCATAGTCGAAGACGATAAGAAGACGGCAAGACTTGTGGCCATGTATCTGGAACAAGAGGGATTTCAGACGGTTGTGGCTCATGACGGGCGGCAGGCCCTGGAATTGGCTCGACTCCATAAGCCCGTGTTTGTGGTTCTCGATCTGATGCTTCCGCTTCTCGACGGTTGGGAAGTGTGTAGGGAACTCAGGCAGACATCGGACGTCCCCATCTTGATGCTCACCGCGAGAGGGGATGAAATCGATCGTGTCTCCGGGTTGACACTGGGTGCGGACGATTACATGGTGAAGCCGTTCAGCCCAAGAGAATTGGTTGCACGGGTCAAGGCGATTCTCAGAAGAGGCCGGTTGGAACGGTTTCACGATGCCGATGTATTGTCCCGGGGAGATCTGGTGCTGGATGTTGAAAAGCGAAAGGTAACGCTCAGCGGCCGCCCGGTTAAGCTTACCCCTCACGAATTCGTGTTGCTGAAAACCCTCATGTCTACTCCCGGAAAAGTGTTTACACGCGACGAACTTCTTTCCCGACTGTATCCCATGGGAGAAGTCGCAGTGGTGGATCGTGTTGTGGATGTTCACATTGGAAAGCTCAGGCAAAAGATCGAGAAGGATTCGCAGCATCCAAGGTATGTGGTGACCGTAAAGGGAGTCGGGTATCGCTTTGCCGAAAGTGTTGAGCTTCGAGAAGAAGAGTAACGGTTCACGAAGACAGGCGCAACCATAATCAAGAAGGATCAGACCGTGAAGCTGAGCCTCAAGTGGAAACTCCTTGGGATCAACATGCTGATCATTGCTTTTGCCATGCTGATTGTCTGGCTTTCCATCGACTTCCTGGCGGCAAAGTACTTTGTTACCTTGATGAAGAAATACAACATTTCTCCCCTTTCCAGTCACCGGATGTTTGTGGATTCGGTTCACAGATACCTCATCTGGGCATCCTCTGCCGCCGTCCTGCTGGCGGTTTTGCTCAGTTTCCTCCTGACAAGGAGAGTGCTGGGGCCTCTCACCCATATGGCCGCAGTAACGCAACGGTTGGCCGAGGGTGATTACTCCAACAGGGTTCCGATACGATCCCGTGATGAGGTGGGGCAGCTGGCCGAAGCATTCAACGGCATGGCCGAGAGCCTCAGGGCCGTCGAAAACCTTCGCAAGAACCTCATGATAAACGTGGCCCATGAGCTCCGCACACCGTTGACAAACATTCAGGGGTATCTGGAAGGCCTTTTGGACGAAGTGGTGCCCGCGTCAAAGGAAAACTTCCTGTTGCTGCACGAGGAGACCTTGCGGCTCGCCGACCTGGTGGAGAGCATTCTTCGTCTGGCCAAGGCGGATGCGGCGAGGGTGGATTTGCAGATGACGGACGTCCGGGTCGCGGAGATGATAACCCAGGTGCTTGACACGTTCCGAACTCAGCTTGACGCCAAACATATTTCTGTAGAGTGGCGCCTTGCCCACGAGGATATCGTATTGAGAGCCGACCGCTCCAAGCTGTCACAGGTGATCAACAATTTTATCCAAAACGCGGTGCAATACACCGACGCCGGCGGGACCCTCCGCATTACCGTTGAACGATCAGACGGATCGATCAAAGCTGTTTTCGCCAATTCCGGCGGTGACCTGGCCGAGCAGGATCTTCCGTTTATGTTTGAACGTTTTTACCGTGGGGAGAAATCGCGTTCCCGTGAACACGGCGGCGCGGGGATAGGGTTGGCCATTGTCAAGGAATTGATAGAAGCTCACAATGGCTCGGTGGGAGCGGAACTGTGCCACGGCGAGACTCGTGTGTGGTTTTCCCTTCCCGAATAAGGATGCGCCCGAGTGACCGGGCTTCATACGTGAGAGTTCTAAAGCCGATATGCATTGAATATTCGGATGCTTGTGTCATACAATGAACCGTGCGGGGATTTGTCAGCCTGGACGGGGCCGCGCAAAGCAGCTCCGCAACATAGGTGAAGCTTATGAATGCATTTGCCCTGAAGGGGCACACCAGTAATCGCCATGGGTTCCAACCCATGGAACCGGCGTATGGCAACAGCTCCGGACCCTGGAGGGGTCCACCAATCGAGGCATCGGCATTGGTCGGCCCCTTCAGGGCCGTTCCCAGCAAATGGGTGAATGCCGTTTTCCACGGGTTGAAAACCCGTGGCTATTCACGGTTAGCCCCTTCGGGGCTCTGGCCGGCCAATACCTCGAACAATTGGCCAATCGTCAACCTATTCCCATGGTCGCCGGCGAAGAGATATGGGACATGCTCAGGGGCGGGAGCATGGGAACGAGATTGGCTGACAACACGCGACCGTATTTGTGAAATCGAGATCTCGGTCTCATCCCATGTTTAACGAAGAGGGGGAAAGCTCATGTATACCGATTACCAGCAGATGTCGGCTCCCAAGGCCCACCTTGAACTCATGCTTCTGACTGCACGAGCCAGGGACTTGCCGCGGGGGGAGTTCAATCGGCGATGGTCATGTCAGGGGTTGAATCAAGAATTTCAGATCTGCTTCGATCATCTTTGGGCAGAAACTCGGGTATGCGGCGGGGAACTCATCCAGCTGGGACGGGTCGTATTGGAGAAGATCCTGGAGTTTGTTGAAGCCCACCAGGAGCAGGGCGCATCGGTGGCCATCGGCGCAGCGGTCTGGGCGCTGATGGAGATGGCGCCCAGTCTCGATTCTCTTCTCACGCCAATAGTACTGGTACTGGAGCCCATGGGCTTCGGCCGCTCAATCTACCGTCAGGGCCGCGGCGAGGAACTCATAGGGCATGCGAATAACGAGTTGAGGCAACTGTCCGTGTTAATCGAGGCGACTGACGCCTTGTTCCGAGAACTCCCGGACATGAATCCCGACGACGAGGAGGATTTCTCCGGGGAGCCCACGGGTTACACCGACCGGGACGAGGACAACCCTTTCCTGATGGACGACTTTGCGCCGGTTACCGACAGGGTTGACCGAGTGGTAAGGTACCTCATCAAGATGGGGCAATCGGAAGGCGCTCTGGACAAAGTGGAAATCGACTTCGTGAAAAAGACCGCACAAGACATGGGGCAAACAATTTCCCGCGAGCAGTTCGGCACGCTGGCAAAGGAGACGGCCGGCCAATCTTTGGCGGACATTCTCGGCGGGCTCGAGGATCAGTCCGCGTCATTCAAGGAGAACCTGCTGTTCCTGGGCATGCTTTCAGCGGCAATTGACGGCAAGGTCGACATCAGCGAAAAGAAGCTCCTGGCGGAATCATGCCCGCACCTGAATATATCCGGGGAACGATTCGCTGCAATATCGACGAATGCTCTTGCGGCAATCAAGGAAATGCAACGGCTTCCCGGCTTCTCAGAAGATACGAGAATCACGGTGAAATTCCTTATCAAGGTCGGACTCGCCGAGGGAGGTTTGGACAAACGCGAGCGGAAGTTTGTCCGGCAGGTTGTCGCAGACGGGAGTGAGACCATGTCGGATGAGGAGTTCAACACTCTTTTGTCGGAGACTTCCAAGCAGTCCTTGGATACCATTCTGGCGGACGTGAAGACTCGATCGACCGTGTTCAGGGAGAATCTCCTGTTCCTGGCCATGATCTGCGCCGCAGTCGACGGTTCGGTGGATCCTCAGGAGAAACATGTGTTGGCCCGGTGTGTGACGCTGCTGGGGCTGACGCGGGAGAAGTATTCCGAAATCGCCAAGAAAGCTCTGTCGGCTATCAAGAGAAGGCGCAACTGAGATTGCCGGTAACGGGTGCTCCCGGCTCTCAGGGCATCTCGATGGGCCGTTCGCTACGCCAAACTCGGACGACACGAACATCTTGTTTATCGATACGATAGACCACTCGAAACGGCGGATGAATGATCTCTCTCAAATGGACAATGCCAAACTCGGGCACAACACGGCCGCTCATGGGAAAGTCCGCAAGCCTTTCCACTGCCGATACTATTTCACCTACCAGCCGCTCGCCTATATCAGGGATTCCCTGATTTGCGTACCACGCACGTGTTTCTTCAAGATCCCCCACCGCGGAATCGGCAAAGCTAATTCCGTAACGCCGAGGCATCGGTTCAGCTCAATCCGAAACGTTTCTTGACCTCTGCAAGGCTGATTTCTCGCCCCTCTTCAAGATCCATGAGGCCTTGGACCACACCGCGGAGAAAGGCCAACTCTTCCGTTTGAGTTTCGTATTCCTCAAGTGATTGAACAACGGCCACCCCGCGTCCCCTTTTGGTCAGCAGGACCGGTCTATGTGTTTTGTCGAGTTGGCTCACAACCCGTCCGGGGTTGACTTTCAGATCGCTTAGCGGAACGATGTCCTCTGAAAACTTGGTGGTTGGCGGCACGGTTCCTCCCGGCTTGGACTTTTTATGGTACTTATGATAGCACCGGTCAAATGGTTCGGCAACCGCCCTTATGTTTTGGCTGGATAAAATGTCCGTGCCGCGCGTAGCGGAAAAAGCTAAGACATGCTTGACCCAGGTTACAACAATGCCATACATAGAAATGCAGAAGAAGGGCTCGAGGTGCCGGCCTCCTATTGAATCGACCACCGGGTCCCGACAAGGCCAAACCCCATTAGCATTTTGGGAAAGAACCATGAGCTTGACACACCCACCGCCCGCAGAACCCGTGATCGAAGACACGTCCAACGGGACGGGCTCGAGTTCCCGTCGATTCACAGGGAAAAGATCGTTCCTGATCAGTTTGGTGCGTATTCTCATCTTGATGGTTATTGCCTGCATAGCTTTCGGATCGGGAGTTGCGGTCCAGGGATATCTCCTCGCGTCTCGGGACCCTCCAAGCCTCGAGAAGCTGAAAAATTACGAACCTCCGATAGTAACGCAGGTTTTCGCCGACAATGAGGAAGTGATCGGCGAATTCTACCATGCACGGCGTTACGTTGTGCCGCTGGAAGATATGCCACAGGCCGTTGTGGATGCGTTTGTGGCTGGATACGGTCGCGATTTCTGGATACCCCCCTGCCTAGACGGCAAGGCAATTCTGAATGCCGTAAGAAACATGTTCACGGGACGGAAGCCTCTTTTCCGCATTCACGCGCGGCCGCTCTTGAGGCCGTGGTGGTTTCATAAGGGAAGTTTAATTCTAAGTCTTAAGAAGGCCATGCTCCACCGTCGTATTCGAAGAGAGCTTACCGAAGAGAGAATACTCTTCCTGCACATGAACCAGATCTACCTTGGCAGCAATGCCTACGGAGTGGAAGCGGCTGCCCGAACGTATTTTGGCAAGAGTGCCAAGAAGTTGATGGCTTCCGATTGTGCACTGATTGCGGGGATGGTGTTAAGTCCTCGAGAATTCTCACCGAAACGGAACATGGACAGAGCTTTGATCCGGCGCAATTTCGTCTTGCGAAAAATGTACGAGAAAGGGAAACTGACGAAGGAAGAGTACGAAAAGGCCAAGTCGGAGAAGATTGTGCTCGCTGAGAGCAAGGCTGTTCGGAGTGAAACGGAAGCACGCTACCTTGAGCGTGTGCGCCGGTACCTTGTGGGCAAATATGGTTGGGACGTAGTCTATACGGGTGGCCTGAAAGTCTACACTACGGTTCATTTGCCGCTCACCAAGGCCGATGAACAGGCAATCTCCGCTCCAACCGCCTGCATACTGAGGGTCGTTGATAGGAGAGGCAAACTCCTGGAGGATCATCGCCGGGGATAGGGCGGCACGCGACTTGAGCGACACCATTGACGCGTGAATGAATTTCGACCGTAATGGCAAACAAAGGAAAGTTGAATCGCTGTGCTTATGCAGATCCTCCCGATAAGTAAGAAAGACCTAGGCTTAGACTCTTATTCTCGCTATAATGAAAGTAATTCCATACCGAGGGAGACGGATCACTGAACGCGTCGAGAAGATGAAGAGATTCGGGACGAGAAAAAGGCGACGATCGTCTAAGTGCTGACCGGCAGTAATACGGTGACGTAATCAACGAAGACAGGATCTGCTTCCGTCAATTTGCCATCGTATTTGCGCCAAAGAGCACTGAGTGCAGCATTTCATAAGTTCGGTCGCATATTTTCGTCTCGCTCACATCTTGGGTGCCGGAAAGAACAATATCCGGGCACGGAGGCCCGGCGTATGAAGGACTGTCACGAAGCTCAGTCTTGAACGGCTCAAGTTATGCGACCGTATCTGTGAAATCGACCACTAAGTGCCATGGACAAAAAGATCTTCCGAGCCGAGAAGCATCACGAATTCGCCGGCGCGAGTTGAAGCCGCTTTGTGAATGGGCCCGACTGAGCCGGCCCTTCGGTTCGCAGTAGAGAACGATCCCGTCGGATTGGCTCATGCTCTTCGCCGTGTCCAGAGCGCATCAATTGGCTCTTTCTGCAGGTTCGGTCATCCTGTAATTGCTGAGCGGCGTACCGGCCCCGTTTTCGTATGGTTCGGTTAAGGTGTCCCGAACTCTAGTGATATTGATCGCCGTGGATATCATGCCAAGAAGGAACGGGTATGATCACGAATGTTCTCAGGATCGCGTTGAGCGTAACAGTCGTGCCGGCGTTAATAGGGGGCTTTGTTGAGGCGGCTGCCGACAAGCCCCTGGAAGTGCTGACGTTCAACTATCCCCCGGTAATGGGAGAAAGCCGCTTCTCCAAGGACGGGATACTGGTTGAGTTGGTTCGAGCCGCTTTCGCTTCTCAAGGGGTATCCATCACTGTCACATATCTTCCCGTGAAAAGGGCGATCAAGCAGATCTCCTCAAACAAATCCCTAGCCTATATAGGGGTCAAAGATACTTTCGATCCCGACGTGCGACCACACATCCGGGAGTACCCATTCTTTGTCAGTCGATTTCTAGTGTTTTATCGGAAAGACCGATTTCCCCAAGGATTCACTTACCACAAACTGTCCGATCTGAAGAATTACCGGATCGGAGTGCTGGCCGGGGGCATTACGGATACCGTCGGTACGGCGGAAAACCTGGATGTGGATCCGGCCTACTCTCTCGAACTGGTGTTCAAGAAATTGGCCGGCAAGCGAGATGATCTCGCCGTCGCTTCCGAGTTCTCGATCGCACTCATGCTTCAAGATATGTTTAAGGGCCGCGCTGCCGACTTCGGCATTAATGAAGAGGTGCCGTTTTGGAGCATCGATAGCGTCTTGCTCCTTAACGATAGCCACCCGGATTTCCCCTATGTCGAAGCGAAGTTGAAAGCCGGGATGAAAGCAATCGCGAGCAATGGCCGATGGAAAGAAATTCTGGAAAAATTCTATGGATCAGGAAAGATACCTTCAGTTACGAAGAAACTCTTCGAGTCAGCCGTAGCCACATACTGAGCATGCACATGTCGGCAGCGCTCCGGTCGAATGGGCGCCGGCCGACCTGCAAGTGATTCCTCCGGCCGATGTTCTTAGCGCCCAAAATGAATGCGGACAACATGAACGGCAATGAGTCTTTTCTTCTTGATAACGTGGTTTTCAGTGTGTGAGATTTTCTGATTACGAGATCGGATATGAACCCTCATGGCTTGTGGCTGTCGACAAGCCACAACGAATCATGAAAATCTTCGGTCTTCATTATCCCTCCGGGGCTTCGCCTCGGAGATTGGGTACGAAGAACGCACGATGCGGAATATTTGGGGGGCTGCGAATCAGCGTGATTGTCGCCGAAAGGTCGAAACAGCCTCGCACCGCGTCGGAGACATCGAAATTCGTTTCGCCAACAAGGTTTGAGGAGTCTCTCGGCAGTTCAAACACTATGCCCCCCACGCCCCCCCATCGGTTACCCGACCGGGGTCACGTGTCGGAGGACCTCATATGAACGGCTCAAGAGCCGGCGAAAGTGAGCGTGCCGGCAGATCGCCGGTCGGAAGGGAAACAAAGCCTCGCTCCATATCCGGGCGTTTGGTCGCAGGGCTGATTGCTTCCTCGGTTCTGGTCTCCGTTGTCACGATTGCGATTATCTATTTCGGCGCAATCCGTGAACGGGAAACCGATCTGGCGGGGAAGGCCGACGAATACAGGGACTATCTTGTTGGTGCCCTTGAACTCCCGCTTTGGAACTACGACGACAACACCATCGGCACTATCGGCAGGACCTTCCTTCAAAACGAGCTTGTAGTGGGGCTCATAATTAAGGAGGCTTCCGGAGAGGTTGTTTCTTCCTTTGAAAAGAGGCACGATCCGGATGTGCTCAAGAGAGCGGGCAAGATCTACCACCGAGGTGAATTGTTGGGGGAGGTCGAGCTATCTCTTACGAAACGATACGCGAAAGAAGCCGGACGCAGGTTGTTGAGCACTTTTGCAGCGATCATGCTGATTGTCTCGCTCTCTTTTGTAATCCTCACTTATCTCTTTGTGCGCATATTTCTGAGAAAACCCATAGACATCCTCGACAGGATAGTCGGCCCCTATGCCTCCGGAAATTACGATGTGCCGATGCCGGAACTTCCCTATAAGGAATTTCAGGCGTTCGGAAGAACTCTTGCACGTATGAGAGAGACGATAAGAGCGCAGATGAAGGAACTGAGAACACATCGTGATCATCTTGAAGAACTGGTCAAGCAGCGAACGTTTGAGCTGACGGCCGCCAAGGAGCAGGCGGAGAAAGCGAACCGTGCGAAGAGCGTATTCTTGGCAAACATGAGCCACGAACTGCGCACTCCGCTGAACGCAGTGCTCGGATTCTCGCAACTGATAAGGACCTCTCCGGGTATCACGATTGAGCAGATGGAGAACCTTAACGTCATTATCCGCAGCGGTGAACACCTGCTGAACCTGATCAACAACGTGCTGGACATATCCAAGATCGAGTCGGGACGAGCGGAACTGGAAGAGTCCCATCTCGATCTGTACCAGATGGTGCAGGATATGAAATCGTTGATGTATGTGCGGGCACATGAAAAAGGACTGGACTTCACTTTGGAGCAGCTCCGGGATCTCCCCCGCCATATTGCCGTCGACGGAGGCAAATTGCGGCAGGTGCTGATCAATCTGATCGGAAATGCTATTGCGTATACACAACAGGGCGGAGTGACTCTTCGGGCCATGGCAACACGGAAGGATACCGCCGGGCGGGTGCGTGTGGCCTTTGAGGTTGCGGATACCGGACCCGGCATCCGCCGGGAGGACCGGGAACGCATCTTTTCCCCTTTTGTGCAATTGGGAGATCGACCGTCTACGGAACCGGGGACCGGTCTGGGGTTGGCCATATGCAAGCAGTATGTGGAGCTTATGGGAGGAACGATCAGTATTGAAGATGACCCGGGAGAAGGATCGGTGTTTCGCTTCGAGATTCCGGTGACGGTAGTTCCGTCCGAGCCGATACCCGTTGAGTCGCGGCGCGGTCGCGTCATTGGGCCTGAGGAAGGGCAGCCGCTCTATCGCGTGCTCATTGCCGAAGACCGGGCGGAGAACCGTCTGCTCCTTCGCAAGCTTATTGAACCGCTGGGTTTTGAAGTCCGGGAAGCGGTCAACGGGCAGGAAGCTGTTGCCGTATTTGAAGAGTGGCGTCCACATTTGATCTGGATGGACATCCGTATGCCGGTCATGGACGGTTTGGAGGCAACTCGCCGCATCAAGAAAGCCGCGGCGGGTGCGGACACCAGGATCGTTGCTATTACCGCCCATGCCCTCGAAGAGGAACGAAGCGAAATCCTGGCCGCGGGATGTGATGACTTCATCCGCAAACCCTATGCACATACCGATATCCTCGCTGCCCTTACGAGAAACCTGGGCGTACGTTTTGTCTACGAGGCAGAGACGACTCCCGATGCCGCCGTGCAGTTAGATGATGCGGCCCTGGCCGAGCTTCCCCACGAGTTGGTCAATCGACTGGAACAAGCGGTTTCTCGGATCGACGCCGGCGCGATGAGCCGAGCGATTGACGAGATACGCAGCCATGACGCCTCGCTGGCCGATGCAATTGCTGCTGTGACCAAGGATCTTCAATACGGCAGGATTTTGGGGTTGATTCGTGCCGCTCATGGTGAAACCGGCCCGAAGGATGTGACATGAACAAAGAAATCACCGGCGCACGCCGCGACAGGATATTGGTGGTGGACGATACCACGGCCGATCTTCAACTTCTGACGAGCCTGCTGACGGAGCAAGGCTACACGGTTCATCCCGCGTCCGACGGTGCTCTTGCCCTCCGGTTTGTCCAGTTGGTCCTCCCCGACCTCATTTTGTTGGACGTCAGGATGCCGGGCACGGACGGCTATGAGGTCTGTCGACGACTCAAAGCGGATGAGAGGACACGTGCCATCCCCGTAATTTTTATCAGTATTCTGGAAGACGCACTCGACAAGGTGAAAGGACTTCAGGAAGGTGCGGTGGACTTCATTACCAAGCCTTTCCAGCCGGAAGAAGTCCTGTCCCGGGTCGGAATCCACCTGCGTCTGCGGGATCTGACCGAACGTCTGGAACAAAAGGTGAGCGAGAGAACCGAAGAACTGATGATCGCCAATCAACGGCTTCAGCACGAGCTTGCCGAGCGCGAGCGGGCCGAGGAGGCGTTGCGGAGAAGCGAGGAAAAGTACCGCCGCATCGTGGACACCGCCGGCGAAGGAATCTGGATGATTGGGCCTGACGGCGTGACCACGCTCGTCAACGCCAAGATGGCGGAAATGCTCGGCTATTCTGCAGAAGAGATGGTCGGGCGGCCGGCGACGGACTTCATGTTCGGCGATGACAAACCCGATCATGAGGCCAGGAGGGAGCGTCGCTGCAGGGGAGTATCTGAGACCTATGAACGCCGCTTCCGTCGTAAGGACGGAGAGACGCTGTGGACTTCCATTTCCGCAACCGGTATCTTCGATGATGAGGGTCGTTTCAACGGTTCCTTTGCGATGTTTACCGACATCACCCAGCGCAAGCGGGCTGAGGCGCAACTCATCAGGCTTTTCACCGCGGTCGAGCATGCCGGTGAGTCAATCTTGGTGACCGATTCGGAAGGTACCATTCTCTACGTTAACCCAGCCTTCGAAAAGACCACCGGTTATGCACGCCATGAAGCCATCGGGAGCAATCCGCGAATTCTGCGGAGCGGGAAACACGACAAGGCCTTTTACCAACAGATGTGGAACACTTTGCTTAGCAGGAATATCTGGCGTGGAGAATTCACGAATAGGAAGAAGGATGGAACGCTCTACGAGGAAACTGCAACGATTTCACCCGTCATGGATGAGGCCGACCGCATAGTCAACTTCGTGGCCGTCAAGCGAGACGTCACGGGCGAGAACTTACTGCAAAGGCAACTGATTCAAGCACAAAAGATGGAATCCATCGGGACCCTTGCCGGCGGCATAGCCCATGACTTCAACAATCTTCTCCATATTATCGCAGGCCATGCAGAACTGCTTGAGATGGATCTGGCCGAGAAGAATTTGAAATTCGGAGAGCTGGATGCGATTCGTCAGTCGGCCCGCCGTGGCGCAGACCTGATCAAACAGATTCTCACGTTCAGCCGAAGAATAGACTCAAAGTTCGAATCCATCAACCTCAATCAAGAAGTGAAGACCACTGAAAGACTCCTGAACCGCACAATACCCAAAATGATCGAAATTGAACTCCGTCTCGAACCGGGATTGGAAAGAGTTCGGGCAGATTCCATGCTGATCGAGCAGGTACTTATCAACCTGGCGGTGAACGCGAAAGACGCCATGCCCGAGGGCGGCAGACTGACCATTGAGACTGAGAATGTGCTTCTTGACGAGGAACATTGCCGTTGCCATGCGGAACTTGTGCCCGGCCGATATGTCCTGCTCAGAGTTTCCGACACAGGTCACGGCATGTCGGAGGCCGTTCGAGAGCACATCTTTGAGCCGTTCTTCACCACAAAAGGACTTGCGGACGGAACCGGCCTGGGGCTGGCCACTGCGTTCGGCATCTTGAAGATGCACGGAGGACATATCACTTGTGAGAGCGAGGTCGGCAAAGGGACAACTTTTCAAATCCATCTCCCTACGGCAGAGGCATTCACGCCCGACATGGAGCACGAACAAGAGGCAGCGGCCGTTGCGGGAGCATCGGAAAAGATTCTCGTGGTCGATGACGAGCCGATGATTAGAGATCTGGCTAAGAGGATGCTGGAGAAGGCCGGATACTCGGTCCTTACGGCGGGCAGTGGGAAAGAGGGAATAGAGGTCTACGGACGTCACAAATCAGAGATATCCCTCGTCGTCCTCGATCTGGTCATGCCTGAGATGGGCGGCAAACAATGCCTTGAGGAACTCCTTAAGGTCGACCCGCAGGTAAAGGCTCTCATCGCAAGCGGCTTTGCCGTGAAAGGGAATACAAAGGCGTTTCTGGACGCTGAAGCCAAAGGCATGGTGTCCAAGCCTTTCGACATGAACGAGATGCTCCGTGCCGTCCGTAATGTCCTTGACGGGATGTGACCGCCACTACGAGGGACGGCAAGAGACACGGATACCGTCGGGCATATTGCCTCGAATGTTACTCCGAACCGGTATCGACAAGGTTGCTCACATGCTCCACGAGACGTTGCACCGTGTTCAGAGCATCAGCCCGATTCAGGGGCTCGTCCGGGCTGTCAAAAGAATCGTATCTGAATTGCACGGCAAAGGCGTTGAACTCCACCAAATCCCAGTATTCTTGCACATCCTGACCGGCATCCGTAAGAGATCTCAGCAGGATGCTGAGATCGTGCGTAAGAGGATATTCGCTCCCCAAGAGAGCCAACCAAGCTTTCATGGCTTTTTCGGCTGATTGCTGCACGTGGAAGCCAAAGACTTCATCGGCGAAAACTTCGGAGTTCATCATACCACCCAACGCCCGATAATCCTTGATCGCCATCCCGATCATGGACCTTGCCTGTCTAAGATCTCTCATACAGGACCTTGCCTTCCCTCAATGCTCTTCCTACTACATGATTCAGAGAATCCTTCCAGTAGTCCATCTCGTCCCTACTGTAGAGAAGCAGGTCCTTTGCCACCGGGACGGACGCAAGCAGGCGCCAGAGCCTTGCCAGTTCCTTTCTTCGGCTTCTTTTCTCGTTAAAGGGCTCCGAATCCACAATAAGCAAATCGATATCCGAGCCTTCCCGGTTGTCTCCCGATGCACGAGATCCGAACAGGACAATTTTCTCCGGTTCGGCGGCATCGACGATGATCTCCACGATTCTTGAAATCGTTGCTTCCGAGACCTCTGTTGTCATATCCGAACCTCGCGTATGGAATCAGCCATGTGCTCTAAATGCTCTTGCGTTTCTTGGAACCGAGACACACGGTAGCGAGACCGGGCGGAGACAAACTTCGCCTTACTCACCCCGGCCGGCTCAGTCGCTTTTCTTTGAGAAATCAGTTCCGGCGCGTACCCTTTGACGGCCGCGCCTAACCGCATCACCTTGAGGGATTTTTCCAGAGTGTTTCTGAGAGGCAAGAATGCCCATTCGTGAAGATTTGGGATTACCTGTGTCGGCATTGCGAAGCTCACGTAGAACAACCTCGGTATGATTCCACCATAACTCTTTCCGGGATCGGAGACAATCGGGTTTCGGGATACTCGAATGGAATGGGTTAACCATGAGAAGGCAAGTCTAGTCTTGGCTCAACATGAGATTTTACACATGCCCAAGAGAATTCCATCTGCACCCAACTGGAGCATCGAACGCGACCTATTGTCGAACCTTCATTCCCTCTCAATAACGGCGTAACCGAGACGCAGGGGGGATTGTGAGCGGTGCCTGTCAGGGTGCAAAAACGCGTGGAATTGGTGTAAGATAAGTTGAGACGAGGTGGACGCTGTGGATACATCAACTGTAGACGAAGTGGTCGAGCAGCTCAAATACCTGCCTGAGAATTCCCCAGCGTAGCTTTCGAAGACCTCCCGATCCTTTGATCTTTGGGCCGGCATCCGGGTGCCTTCTCAGTTCGTATTGTAGCTTCCGAACCAACGGTCCCGGAAGCTCCGATCTAATAATAACCTTCGAGACGAAAGAGACTGGTCAATAGCTTCTGAATCATCAACAATTCTCTTTGTCTTCTCCTGAACTCAGGAAAACCGTACGAGACGGGGCAGCAAACATTGTTTGCTCCATCTACCCACGGGTACTCAGGGTTCACCTTGTCGTAATCGCCACCAGACGGAGCGAGTTTCTCGATCAAGTCGGCAATTGGCAACAAGCTCTATATATGTGAGGAAAACTGACTCTTGTTCCTGAAACGGAGGCGCCTGGAATAGATGCCAGACTCCTTCTTGACAAGGTGCAGGAACTTGACAAGTGCAGAATGAGTCTTGGGATAGGGCGCCTCCACCGATAGTAGAACATTGGAATCCTTTTGCCGGCTTCTCTGTTGCCATTTGAAGATAGTGCAATTGCCGGCAGAGTGCACAGCCTCCGGCATTTAAGGCCTGATAGACCTTGAAGTCACTCCAAGCCTGCTGAAAATATGCTTCTCGCCAAATCATGCAATTTCCAGATCTTCGCCGTCATCCCTCAGGTACCCCATTCAGAGGGCAAGTCCAAGATGCGATACTCTTCGGGTTTGATGATGGCAATACCCGGTGGTGCCGGCAGCCCGTCCTCCGGCACCGGACCAAAATAGAAAGGAGCAACAGACGTGCCGCTGGGAGTAGTATTATCGTTAATCTCAATTATATGGACCTCTTTCTCATGGGGAAACCAATATACCTTGACTACGTGGGGATCTGAGTTCTTGCTTTCCATTGCCAGCAATTCCGCCTATTCTCTCATCTTTTTCTTCTGTTCGTCCGTCATGTGCTGCGCTCCAAACGTCTACGTAATCATCATACAAGCTTAAATAGTGACTACGCGCATGTCAAGGCGACAACAACTTGAGTTCCTGAATTCGGGATCACCCACATATCCCGTGGAGGCGATAGTCGCGTGGAGCCCTGTACGAAATGTTCAGTGAACGTGAAGTCAAGAGCAGAGCGACCCCTCTACCCCTCAACGCCGTTAGGTGACGTTTGACAAGACATGACCAGTTTACCGAACCTGCCCAAGGAGAATGTACGAAGCCCAGAAGTACGGGTGATCGTACCCGTTCTTCCGGATTTGCCGTCGAGCATGCCGCAGGGCTTGTGTTTCTGTCATGCCTTGCTTGAGTGCATAGAAGAAATGTCGGGCAAGTTCGGTTGAAGGCTTTTCAAAGACAGTCCAATGGGGAACCACAACAGACCTGGCTCCTGCGTGTCTGAAAGCCCATCCTACGGGCGTGACCTCTCTTCTTGAACGGATCATGGGGTCCGTAGGTGGTTGACATCCCAGAACAAACACGAGATCGACGGGGCTACTGAGGCCATCAATCTCGCTCGCTGTCAGGTACCAGTCGATTCCCCAAGGAAAAAGACTTAAGAGCATCGCCGGCTCATCGACGAAGGGCCGTGTACCGTCTGAACCGGCAGACACTTGACGTGCCAAGTAGCCGGCGACGACGAGAGTGCCGTACTTCGAATAGTCGGCTGTCACAAGGTAATTCTTGGTGGCTTCGAAACCGACCCGGGACTCAACCTTGCCCGGAAACAGTTCGGTCAGGTACTTCGCGAATTCACCGGTGAGTGGGAGTCGACGAAAACTCAGCGAAGTTCTTGTTTCCGCTGCTTGAGGCAGTCTAGTGTCGTCACGGCGCCCTCCGTAAACCGGGTCAGCTACGACGAGCATACGGTCTCCCCCACGTGTTTGGTTTGGAGACCGTTCGGCAAGCAAGTACGCATTGAGCGATTCAGCGTAACTGATACGGTACCTGTCGCCCAAGTAGGTCAGCCCCTTAAAAGTGACTACACCGAAGAGATCAGTTTCCCGTGTCGCATCGGGGGTTCCCGCCACCAAAAGAGCCTCGAATGGGAGCACCGACAAGCATCCGTCCGGGACAATGACTAAATGGCTGTTACGGGGAATCCTCGAAATCAGCTTGCCCAACAATTTCTGACCAAGGCGGTTCGCCAAGTCCGCATCAAACGAAGCGAGCAGCGCAGGAAGATACGAATATGTTCCTCTTTCAAAGGCGCGGCGAAACTTTCGAACCGCCTTCTCCAAGTCGCAGACAGGCATCTTCAGATATGCTGTATCAATCTCGCGTTGGCCATGGAAAAGCTTCGAACTCACTCCGTCGCGGCACACATCGAAAACCACCGCGTAAGCGTTGCGACCGGATTCGTCCGGGGATCGGCCCGTTGACTTATGAACAAGCTCGCCGGTTTCAGCCGCGGGGCCCCCGGAATCGCATACACGCCTCTCGCCCGTAGATCTGTTTTCATCGGCTCCTGCTACGTCAGTCACGCAAGGAAAAAACACGGCAATGAACGAAGTCAAGATGAGGCCGGCCAGGATAGTTCTCGAGTTCATGATACCCCTCACAGGCTGTGCCTTTGGACCAATAGCAGCGATGTTTTCCGGAGCCAGTGCGACAGACCAAGAGCAACCACTTCTCGGGCAAGGGCTTCAGCGCGGTTAGTCAGTCGCCCGACGGATGATGCCCTCAAAGAAGAGAACGCGGGGAGAATCCATTTCTCCCCGCTCCTTCATTACTCCTGCTCACACCCCGGAGCCCCCGCCGGTTCCCGCAACCCGCATCCGCAACCCCGTCACCGCAGCAACCCCGGCGCGCCGTACACCGCGGCTTCACCGAGATCCTCTTCGATTCTCAACAGCTGGTTGTACTTCGCGATGCGGTCCGTACGCGAAGCCGATCCGGTCTTGATTTGCCCGGTTCCCAGCGAGACCACGAGATCCGAGATGGTGGTGTCTTCCGTTTCACCGCTTCTGTGGCTGACGACCGATGTGAATCCATTGGCCGATGCAAGATTCACCGCGTCGATGGTCTCGGAGAGTGAACCGATCTGGTTGAGCTTGATCAGGATGGAGTTGGCCACATTGAGGTCGATCCCCTTTTGCAGGAGTTCCATGTTGGTGACGAATATGTCGTCGCCGACAATCTGAATTCGGGATCCGAGCTTTTCGTTCAGAATCTTCCATCCGTCCCAGTCGTTCTCGTCCAGACCGTCTTCAAGCGACACAATGGGATAACGGTCCACAAGATCCACGTAGAAGTCCACCATTTCCGCGGCAGTCTTCTTGCTGCCCTCCGCGACCAGGTCGTACATCCCGTCCTTGTAAAATGAACTCGCGGCCGCGTCGATCGCAATATAGACATCTTTTCCGGGCTCATAGCCCGCTTCCGTGATGGCCTGCACGATCTCGCTCAGAGCTTCCTCGTTGGATTTCAGGTCCGGTGCGAAACCTCCTTCATCGCCCACCGCGGTGTTCAAGCCCTTGCCCTTGAGCACCTTCTTGAGCGTATGGAAGACCTCCGCGCCCATTCTCAGGCCTTCCCGGAAGGTCGGTGCGCCGAGGGGCATGACCATGAACTCCTGGATGTCCACGTTGTTGTCCGCGTGTGCGCCGCCATTGAGGATGTTCATCATGGGAACGGGAAGCCGATGCGCACCCACGCCGCCGAAGTACCGATAGAGCGGCATGCCGAGTTCGTTGGCACATGCCTTGGCTGCCGCGAGAGATACGCCCAGTATGGCATTCGCGCCCAGGTTGGCCTTGTTGGGGGTCCCGTCCAGCTCCAACAGCCTCAAGTCCAGAGTCCGCTGATCGAACGCGTCCACACCGAGCAGTGCGGGCCGAATCTGCCCCATAACATTGTCGACCGCCTTGGTGACCCCTTTGCCTCCGTAGCGACTCGGGTCTCCGTCACGGAGTTCCACCGCTTCATGCTCGCCGGTGGAAGCGCCTGAAGGAATGGCCGCACTGCCCGATCCGCCTTCTTCCAGGAGCACGTCCACCTCGATGGTGGGGTTACCCCTGGAGTCAAGGATCTCACGAGCCAGTACGTCAACGATATCGAATCTCATGCCGAACCTCCTTTCGGATATTAATGTGAATATAGTGACGGATTTCGCCGACCCCTCGGGAGGGTCGTCGACCGGTAGTTCACGCGACAAGGGCATCTCTTTGCCCGCGCTGATATTACACCAAAACAGGGACGCATGTGGCGGAGATTTTGGAAATATCCCGGGGGGCATACCGGTTGAACTGCCGAGAGACTGCTCAAACCTCATTGCGGGTGCTAATGGCGGTGCCTCAGAGACGGTAGGAGGTGATTCGACCTTTCCGCGACACTTACGCCGCTCCGGAGGCCTCCCAATGTTTCCGCGCGTCCCGCGGGGTCTTCACACTCCGATCTCCGAGGTGAAGCCACGAGGTGCCAGGCAGTGCCGAGGACTTTCATGATTCGTTGTGAGTAGTGAACTGCCCAACCCATGAATGTTCATACGGTGGATTCCGCGGAACCTTCTCTTACCGCAGGTGTCGTAATAATCGGAGCCCATGTAAAAGGCACCCAAAATGGTGCCTACCGACCCTCGTGCTCAGAGGGAACGAGCCGTGTTTGAAGGGACGAGAGTATTTTCGGCCGTTCCCTGGCGAGCCAAGACCACATGGGCTCTCGCCTTTTCGAACCTTCCGCCTGCTCCTCCATCCCTTCCCGTATATAAAAGCCTTTCTCGGATACACGATGTCGCCGATGCCTGTGAAACTCCTCACATCCCCGGGAGAGAACGGATCGGTTTTTTGGTTGACAAGGATTGCTGTTGGGCATATTCCTGTACTTAGGATACAAGCCATCTTTCATCACAATGGACCTGTTCGGAGCCGTATCTCACAGACGGTGGACGGAGTCACAATCCTCGGGCCGGTCGTTCGGATACGGCCTGGATTAATACCTTTCAAACTTCGGTCTCATTCCAACTCTCACGGCAGTAACCGCACAACGAAATCGGGTCATGGCGAGTCGCCGGAGCCGACTTGCGGCCGGCGGCCCACATGACTCAATACTACGTTATCCATTTGGAAACAGAAAAGTATCCGTTATGGACCCGCAAGATTCCAAACGGGGAGAGGAGGTGCATGTCTTTCGAGTCGAGGCACGGTTTAGCTTTTTCGGTAACCTGAACTCGCCACAGAGGAGAAAAGGAAATGACAAACCAAGTAAGCGAGTCCGTGCTCAAGAGATGGGGTGACGGGCTTACCGGTTGGACTGAACGATGGATTCCGGATGCGCTGGTTATCGTCTGGATCCTCAGCGTTCTGACCTTTATCTTGGCCCTTATCTGGGGTGATACGACCCCCAAAGGGGCGATCACGGCATGGGGAAAGGGATTCTGGGTACTTCTGAAATTCGGCATGCAAATGTGCTTGATCATGATGACCGGTTACATACTGGCCTGCTCCCCACCGGTCAAGAGGCTCCTAGACGGTCTTTCAAGTTTGCCCGATTCTGAGAAGCCATGGCAAGCCATATTGACCATGTGCCTTTTCTCAATGATTACGGCTTGGCTCAATTGGGGTTTAAGCCTCATTGGCAGTGCGATGTTTGCGCTGTTCCTTATACGCAGGAATCCCGATACCGATTATCGATTGCTTGTAGCGTCCGCCTATCTCGGGCTGGGCTGCACTTGGCACTCGGGATTATCCGGATCGGCCACCCTTCTCGTGAACACTCCGGAAAACTACCTGATCAAAACCGGGATCCTCACTTCAACCATCTCAACCGCGGATACGATCTTCACCGGATTTAACATAGTCCTGGCCATCCTCGTGATCATTGTAGTCACCGCGCTCATGACCGCAATGCATCCCCCCAAGGGGAAGGCTTACAAGGTCGATCAGGCATTGCTTGAAAAGCTCGAGCTGTACGAAGGTCCTGAAAAACCCTCCACAATGGAATCAGCGTCTCAATGGATGAACTGGTGGCCCGGCTTCAACATTGTCATTGCCGCCGCAGGACTCGTCTGGCTTGTTATGGCCATAGCCGAAAAGGGCTTCGCAAAGTCGATCAACCTCGACAACATTAACCTGTTCTTCTTGATGTTGGGGATCCTATTTCACTGGAGGCCGTGGTCGTTCCTAAAGGCAACTGAAGACGCGGCAAAGGCCGTCTGGGGGATCATCATCCAGTTCCCGTTCTACGCGGGTATTTTCGGGCTGTTTAAATTCACCGCCCTGGCTACGGTGATGACCAAGGCATTTGTTGCCACGTGTTCACCCGCCACATATCTGCTCATCATCTATTGGTACGCAGGAATTCTGAACTACCTTATTCCCTCCGGAGGATCGGAGTGGGCCGTAACGGCTCCGTACCTGATCCCCGCGGCCCAGCAACTGGGAGTCAGTATTCCCAAAACGGTCCTCGCCTATGCGTGGGGGGATATGCTCACCGATATGATACAGCCGTTCTGGGCAATCGCCATGTTGGCCGTGGCAAAACTCGAGTTCAGGGAGATCATGGGTTGGCTGATCCTGGTCTTCGTTGTTTATTTCATTATAACCTCGATAGCGTTTCTCATTTTGCCGATGATCTGAGCGGGAAGAGAGGTCCTCCGGCCGTTCCGCCCCCCTGATCCGGTCGGGGTTCGGCTTATGTCCTGATGATCACTCTGGAGGGCGCTCCGTCTGCTCCACGGATTTTCAACGGCAGGCAAAAGATTTCGCACGGCCCTGCCGGTACGTGGAGCAGATAGGCGCCCTCCACTATGAGCACTCCGGCCTTGAGCAAGGTTATATGCACGGGTGCTCCGGAATTCCCGTACCGTTCAATGGACAGGTAATCGATCCCTACCGTCAAAACACCGCGTTCCACGAGGTAGGCCGCACCGTCTTTGGTCAGATGCACGTAATCCTCATGGAATGTGGATTCAAGAAGTCTGCCTGAATTATCGGTCTTGAGGAGAATTCGTGTGTGATCGCCAAGATCCGAGTCTTCCAGTGCCGCTCGATCCACTTTTTTGCGTCCGGTCATGTCGAGCACGATCCCGGGCCCTACGAGGCGGTCAAGTGGTACCCGGTCCACGGTGATCCCTCCGTCCAGGTAGTGAGCGGGCGGGTCCACGTGGGTGCCCAGGTGCGTTCCCATTGAGAGGCGCGCCAGATCGAAGGCGTCTCCTTTGCTCCTGAGGAAGAAGGGTTCCATCTCGAACGGCGGATCGCCCGGAAAGGTGATCATCCCCTTGTGCATGGGCATGGTAGCGTCGTAAAGCGGCATTTGTCGGTCCTCCACGGCGACCGCAGATCGTAGTCCTCGGGTCTTGACAACCCTCGGATTGTCGAATAGATCAACCGTGTCGTGTAATGATCCTTATTATCCTAGAGAATGGCGAGGGAACTGTCCACCGCCTTGGTAGTCAACCTGCCCCGGAGAGGCGCAACGACTCCGTAACCGATTGAACAATGTGGCAGTTGCCAGTGAAAACAAAGGGGCTTCGACACCCTGAAAACAGGGGACCTTCCAACCTTTCGACGGGAACCAATGTCCATAGCGGCCATATTCACTCTCGCAGTCGTCTTGCTTATGCTTGGGCTGCTTGTCTTTTCGTCCATAGGCCCCGACACGGTTCTCATGGGCGGTCTTACCCTGCTCCTGGTTTCGGGGATTATCTCTCCTTCGGAAGCCCTCTCCGGCCTTTCAAATGAGGGCATGGTCACCGTGGCGGTATTGTACGTGGTGGTTGCAGGCGTCAGGGCAACCGGCGGGACGGATCTCATCATGCACCGGATGCTTGGACGCCCCCGCGGGCGAGCCGGCGCACAACTGAGACTCATGACTCCCGTAGCCGCACTCAGCGCGTTCCTCAATAACACCCCCGTAGTTGCCATCATGATTCCCACGGTGCTCGACTGGTCAAGACGGTTCAGCCTGAACGCATCCTCACTGCTCATCCCGTTGAGTTACGCCTCGATACTTGGTGGGACCTGCACCCTGATAGGTACAAGCACCAATTTGATCGTCAACGGACTGGTCCGTTCGCATACCAAGTTGGATCCTTTGGGCTTCTTTGACATAGCCTGGGTCGGCTTGCCGTGCACCGTAATCGGTATTGTGTTCGTGGTGCTGTTCAGCCGTTGGTTGCTGCCGGAACGTGTTCCACCGATCAGTTGCCGGGCTAACCCAAGAGAGTACACCATTGAAATGATTGTTGAACCGGACGGCCCACTGGTCGATAAGACCGTGGAAGATGCCGGCTTGCGCCACATTCCCTCCATGTTCCTGGCCGAAATCGAACGAGGCGGACATCTCTTAGCTGCCGTGACGCCCCAGGAGCCTCTTGAGGCCAACGACCGGTTGATCTTCTCCGGGTTGGTGGACGGCGTGGTCGACTTGCAGAAGATTCGAGGGCTCACACCGGCCACCAAAGAGATTGTCAAGCTTGATTCGCGGCGTTCGGAAAGGGTTCTCGTGGAAGCCGTAGTGTCTCATCGATGCTCTCTCGTGGGCAGATCCATACGAGCCGGCGGATTTCGATCCCGATACAACGCTGTGGTCATTGCGGTGGCCCGGCACGGAGAGCGACTCAAACAGAATATGGGAGATGTGGTTCTTCGCCCCGGCGACACGCTCCTTTTGGAGGCGCAGCCTTCCTTTGTCGAGCAACAGCGGAACGAGTTCGACTTCTTTCTCGTCAGTCCAATCGAAGACTCCGGTCCCCCGAGGCACGAAAGAGCTCTTGTAGCACTGGCGATTTTGGCGTCCATGGTCCTCGTGGTGTCCATGCGTTGGCTGAGCATGCTTGAGGCCGCAATGCTCGCCGGGGGAGCCATGATCATGACCGGTTGCGTCAACGGAACTCAGGCCCGCAGGAGTGTGGACTGGCAGGTCTTGCTGACCATCGCGGCTTCTTTCGGCTTCGGGCAGGCCCTCTTGAACACCGGTGCCGCCGGCACGATTGCGCACACCCTCATCAACTTGGTCGGAGGAAGTCCCTGGGCCACATTGGGCGTTGTCTACCTGTTGACGTCGGTATTCACTTCGCTCATAACCAACAACGCGGCCGTGGTATTGCTCTTCCCCATTGCACTCAGTGCGGCGAACGATCTTCAGGTGGACATGCTTCCATTTGTGATGACCATCATGGTCGCGGCGTCCGCAAGTTTTGCCACCCCCATCGGGTATCAGACCAACCTGATGGTGTACACGGCCGGAGGATATAGATTTGCCGATTTTCTTCGCATCGGACTCCCTCTCACGGTAGTAATCGGAGGCGCCTCAGTGCTGCTCATACCGCTTATCTGGAGTTTCTGAATTCAAAATGCTGCAAAAGCCCGGGCCGTAAGACCGAATGCTCGCACATCATTTCGATTGCGATCCGGCTCTTTTCACATCACGCGGCAAGATCCCGAACTGTTTTCGAAAGGCTGCCGAGAAATGACCACAGCAGCTGTATCCAACGGCCATGGCCGCATCGGTGACGGTTCCGTCGCCTGTTTCCAGGAGTGCCCGGGCTTTGTGCATCCGCTGACTGCGCACGTATCCATAGACCGTGGTTCCGAAGGCCCCTCGAAAACCGCGTTTGAGCTTGAATTCGTTCAAGCCGACTCGATGTGCAAGCTGAATGAGAGACGGAGGGTCCGCGTATTCCTGGGTCAAGATCTCTCTGGCTTGATTCAGTCGGCCGAGATCACCTCTCGGAACATCCCCGTCACCGGAATTTTCCTCTTCGGAAAAGGCCGCCAAATGATGGGCCAGGATCTCGAGGGCTTTGCTCTCCATGAACAGGCGACGAGAAGGCCCCGTTAGGGTGCAGTTGATTACCTGGTAGGCGGCGGATTCCAGAATAGGACTAAGATTCATGACGAGGCCGGCCGGTGGTTCTGCAAGTTTCTGCAGGAGACGACGGAAAGATCCGGAATGGGGAACTTGCCACTCGTTAAGCAACGAGTACGTCTCTTCACAGTCAATCTGAACTTCTACTGCGCGGTGTTCTTGGCCCCCGGTCAGATGAATGAGCGATCTCTCGGTACGGTATATGTCTATAGCGTTTTGTCCCGGCTTACACTCCACTGTTCTTTTGCCGCGGATCTCGTTAGGCACTGCGTGTCTCGAATTGCCGGAAAGTATCACACAGAAGCCTACTGCCGGCCTGCTCATTTTCCAGTCAAATACCGCATCCTCCCGCACGTTGAGATCTGCGGCCCACATTGTTATGCCTCGGCGTACATGGCAGATCTCCAGATCGCCTTGCACCGTTTGTCCCTTAATCGACGAGCGAAAAGGGAGATTCGACTCAGTGCAATTACCGAATAGGGAACCGAAGGAAGGCAACTCTGTTCCCAGGTTCCTGTCCAAGATTCGTGCTTGGACCACATGTCTCCCCTCACGGAGTTTCTGTCTTTGGAGGCTTTCCAAATTCGGATCTCCCTTGAAGCAGTGCTTCGTTGTGACTTGATGGTCCTCGCCTGCCGGCTAACAAGGTTACCGGCGAAGCCCCGCCGATATACGAATTGACCCGTCCGAGAGAGTATACTTGGGGCCCGAACGGGCTGTCAAACGACTACTCAACCGGTCGGAGCAAAGATCCCTCTGTGAGCAAAGAGAATCCTCCTTTGAGCAGACCCCGGAAGCCGATACAAGTACTGTGATCGCGTCTGACCGCGGAGATCAAACCGGCTGTCGGATTCATCCTCGATAAGGTATGTGGATGCCGGTACGATGAGCCGGCGAGCAGCGTCGACTGAAAAAAAGAAATCGGACGGGGCGTGGATAAGGCCCCCGGACAGAAAGGAGACCACTATGAAGATTGTATCGTTATTGGGAAGTCCGCGGACAAAGGGAAACACTGCAAAAGTCCTCGGGTGGGTGGAAGAAGGTCTGCACAATGAAGGCCACCGTGTAGACCGTATTAATGTAGTGGACCACGTGGTGAACGGCTGTTTGGAATGCTACGCGTGCCGGGAAAAGTCTGAAGAGCCCGGTTGTCCTCAGCAGGATGACGCAGTCGGCATCCTTGAGAGAATGATGGCTGCAGATGTCATCATCTATGCATCGCCTCTGTTCAGCTGGAGCTGGCCGGCCCAGATGAAGGCTCTCATCGATCGCCATTTCTGCCTTTTTGCCGATATCGACACAGAGAACCCGAGATCGCTCATCGACGGCAAACGAATGGCACTCGTGATGACCGCAAAGGGGCCTGTTGAAGGGAACGCGGATCTGCTCGTCCGGCAGTTCGACTGCCTGGCCCAGTATGCCAAGGCAACCTTGACGGAGCATCTTGTCGTGCCTCTATGTACCACGCCGGACGCCATATCCGATGAGATCCGCCGGCAGGCCGTCGCCTTGGCCGAAGCTCTCGTTGAGCACAACCAATAGGGTCAGGCTCTCTGTTCGCCCCCGGCAGGAGTAAACGAGACCGAATGCGAGACCGCTGAGAATTCAGCCCAAGTGGGCTTCATCCTCCTTGCGGCCCGTTCGTCCAGACGACGGTCTGCCTCCGCCGCTCTATGGTTGATGGTGACGATCTTTTTGGGAACCAAGACAACCCGTTCATACCTTCTATTCCCGACGACGGTTTTATGGACCACTCGTTGATGCACTGTTCATGCTGTTCCAAGAGTGACTCTCAGGTCAAAAGGTACCAGCGTTCCTGCTCCTCGCAGTAGTTACCACAGGGATAAGGATCGATACGAGAGACCCGTATGAGAAATTGGCGAAATTCAAGCTTCCTCTGTCGATCTGACATACCATCGTCTCCGATTACCGCGCCCGTCGGTAGCTCAGGGCGCTAAACGAGACGTCTTCGACCGAAGAATAGGGAAATCACGAACAGTACCAGAAAGACAACGAAAACAATCTTCGCCAGTTCTACGGCGACACCGGCTATGCCCACAAACCCGAGCAGACCGGCGACCAGCGCTATTACCAGAAATGTTATTGCTAAACCCAACATGGCTCTTACCTCCCATTTTTTTGCGGCCGGCGAGTCCATTCCAGATGTGTTTGGCTCGGGATCCGTGGAGATAAACCACAACAGACCAAGTATCCAGCCGTGTAAGTAATGATGCGGAATGGTCGGTAAGGATTCATTCATGGCCTAATCTGCGATTTTCCCAGGTGTCTGTACAATGGATCGATCTCTAGTGAACGGCGTTAGAATGCACTTCACGAATGACGTTTGCTTCCGTCCGTCAGAGATTTTCACCACCGGCCTCGCTGAACGGTACACGTACCTGGAGAGCCGCACGGTGTGAGCGAAAAACCAACGGCGTCTGCAGCCGTAGGGTTTCACCATCGATGGCAATGGTCAAACGGCGTCGTGAGGAACGAACCGTGAGTTCCGTGGTTTCCAGGATCTCCAGTTCCTCGACACTCCATGCACGTCCCATCAGAGCCGACAACGCCGCGCGTATCATGCCGAAAAAACGCCTGTCCTTGAGAAGCATAGTCCACAGTACACCCTTGCTGATCACCGACCGACTTCCGACTTCGGGCCACTTCGTCTCATAGGGGTTGTTCCCCACGAAAAGAAGCGGAACAAACCGTCGTATGCGATTGCCGCTCCATTCGATGTGTACGCGGAACCAAGGCATTCTCAACAGGACCGCTACAATCGCCACAGTCATGGCAGGCCATTTTCCGATGAACTTTCTCCACAGATCGCGCAATTGAACCGTTTTGGGATAGGCTCCGAGACTGACATTATTGACGAAACAGCGGCCGTTGAGCTCGCCGACGTCAATGCGGGCCGTCGTGCCGGTGCAGATCGTATCCACGGCACCGTCCAAATCCAGTGGAATTCCAAGGTCCTTGGCAAAATGGTTGAGCGTGCCCATGGGCAGCACGCCCAACTCGACGTTTTTACCCACAAGGAGATTCGCAACCGCACTTACTGTTCCGTCTCCGCCCGCTGCGACTACGATATGCGGGGCTGCTTCCACGGCTCGCTCAATACACCCCGAAATGCCGCCACGCTCTTGGCAGGTGTCAATCCGGCAGGTTACATACGGGTATCTCGAGAAGGAGTCCAGGATGTCCCGGCTACTGTCTCCGGGCAATAGCCCTGCCTTGATGTTGGCCACCACATGAACGTTGACGGCGGTCGGGGTTGAACTTACTGTAGACACGTTGGTTCTCCGTTTTCATGTATATGTCGGTGGTCTAATCTTCGTTTCTCGCGGTAGCCCGCTCCCAGCAACCGCGCCCCTCAAAACGAATCCTCGGGACGGCTTTGAACTCGTTTCGTTCCTCCAGCCACTCGTAGGGAGTCACGCTTACCGCGTCTCTCTCAAGTTCCACCACGTTGAAACTGTTGGGCATTCCCCGTGTCCGATGCGACAGAGCGGTACCTGCCTGTACAACCACGATTGAATGCCCCGATTTCTCGGATTGCCGGCCGATGCGGCACGCGTAACGATGATGAGCGTGACCGGACAAAACGATATCCAATTGCGCTCTCTCCAGGACAACGCGGGCCTTCCGGTCCCGGCCCACTGCCGGAACAGCCATGCCCCGGGAAAGCCGGATGATTGGATGATGCATTACGACAACCTTGAAGACGTTCGGAGGCACCTCTGCCAGACGGTCTCCGAGCCGGTCCATCTGCAGGCACGATATGCGTCCGCCCTTCCAAGTCAAGGAACGGGCGGTATTAACCCCCATGACGGCCACATGTTCATCCCGGTATGAAGGTTCCACGTCATCCCCGAGGTGTCGGGAATAGTTCAGCAAGGGGGACGCGAAGCGCCGGATCACGTTCCGTAAGGGAACGTCATGATTTCCAGGTACCACTACTTGCGGAAAAGGAATGCGGTCCAAAAAGGCTGCCGCTGCACGAAACTGTGAACCGGTAGCCCTCTGTGTGAGGTCCCCCGACACCACCACGACCCGAGGATGCAGATCTCCGGTAAGTCGCAACAGGGGGTCCACCAGCTGCGGTCGGATCGTTCCGAAATGGAGATCGGAAAGGTGAACAATCCGTATCCGATCTTGGTACACCGATCTACGCATTAGGTTGTGTTCGGGAGCATGACCGGCCCGGAAATGATTCCCGGCCGGCGCAACGTCCCGGGATCTCCTTCCACCGGACCCCACATGGGCAAGAATGTCGCTACCCGGCCTACAGGGACCTTCACTAGTGTTTCCGAGCGTACCGCACCCACCGCCTCCGGGTCAACCCAAGAAAGGTCGCACACGCAGGTGCGCCCTTTCTTGGGTGAATTACGGGACCATGGGCGGGCACGCAGGTGCGCCCCAACAGTAATAATCCTTCGCCCCCATCTTACCGGACATCTCGCCCGGTGCATAGGGCAGCGAGGCGAATCTTCAGCGCCACACGAATTCGCCGCCGTAGTCGTGAATCCCATTACGAAGCATTCCGGGTGAGTGTCGCAACACTATCGACGGTCACTCGTGAGGCGTTTATCCCGGATGGCGATTTTCTTCTTGACAACGGGCACCCCAAGAATTCAGAATGTATACAACTTGTGGACGTTTGATCACGTGAAAGGATCGGCGGGGTGGTTTATGAAAACACCCGCTTTTAAGAGCAAACCGGCAGGAGCATCGAAAACGGAATGGGTTTATCGAGAGCTCCGAAAAAGGATCATTGTCGGGGACATCCCCAGCGGCGCCCAGCTATTTGAAAACGCGGTGGCACAGGAAATGGAGGTGAGCCGGACGCCCATTCGAGAGGCCCTCCGGAAGCTTGTCTCGGAAGGTATGGTGCAAGCCATTCCCCGGGCGGGTTATATTGTCGAGAGCCTTTCCGCTGCCGATATTCGTGACCTCTATGCGGTTCGTACCGCCATTGAGCAAATTGCCGCCAAATGGGCGCTGGATCACATTACCCCGAGAGAATTCGAGCTTCTGGATCTCAATCTTGACGAGACAGAGAGGATCATCTCAACGGGGCAGACGGACAGAATGATCGACCTGGACCAGGAATTTCATCTCACCATCTGCCGGGCGGCACGAAGCAAGAAAATGTACAGCGTCAGCCAGTCGCTGAGCGATCAGACCCTAAAGTTTCGTATCGCATGCATTCACGTTCCCGATGTGGCCCGCCGAGCAGCGGAGGGACATCGTTCGATTGTTGCGGCGATGCGAGCTAAGGACCCGGCTTTGATCGATGAGACGATAAAAGACCATTTGGAAACGTCCACGAGAGATATAGTCGATTATCTTGAGCGAGCCAGACTGGAATCGCTCCGTGAGAGTGAGCGGCTGGTTTTCACGTAATAGAAACTCCCTCATTGTAGGACCTGCAGATCCGGAGCCCGAGCGAGACGATGTACGAAGTTCGATTCCACGGAAGAGGCGGACAGGGTGCTGTCCTTGCCTCGAAAATCCTGGCAAAAGCCCTCGCGGACGAAGGCAAGTACGTGAAGGCGATCCCGTCGTTTGCGTTTGAACGTCGCGGGGCGCCTGTCGCGGCCTACCTGCGGTTCGACGAGAAGTTGATTCGCCGGAACACTAACGTCTACACACCGGACTGTATCGTCTGCATGGATCCGAGTCTTCACCGTTCCGTGAACATCTTCGAGGATCTCAAGGGGGGCGGGGTCTGGGTTCAAGCGACGAGGCATTCGCCCGATGAGATTGACATCCCGGATCCGGTGACGCGAGTCGGTCTCTGCAACGCGGTGGGTCTTGCCCTGGAGATCTTCGGCACGCCCATTACCAATACGATCATGCTCGGCGCGTTTGCCCGAACAACCGAACTGGTGGGATTGGATTCGCTTTGCAAGGGAATGGAATCAGTGGAATTCCGAGACGCGGCTCTCGAGAAGAACGTACTCGCGGTCCGGCGGGGGTACGAGCAGACAACGGTAATCGATAGATCGTGAAGGAGTATGCATGAAACGCCAATCCCGCGAGCCCTTTGATCAGTCGAGCATCCCCAACGATCTGTGTCCGATCGCCACGGAATATTCGGAACTCGAAACCGGCGATTGGAGAGCCATGCGGCCGGTGGTCAATCGGGATAAATGCGTCAAGTGTGCAACGTGCTGGCTTTTCTGCCCGTGTCAATGCATTCGCGAGCGATCGAAGTGGTTCGAGGCCGATTTGAAGATCTGCAAAGGCTGTGGTGTCTGCGCACGTGAGTGCCCGCACGGGGCAGTCGCCATGATAGAGGAATCGAGAGAATAGCTATGCCCAGGACCATTGTGTGTGACGGGAACGAGGCGGCGGCAAGGGGAGTCGTGCTGGCAAGACCTGATGTATGCGCGGTATATCCCATTACGCCCCAGTCGTCTCTCGTCGAATATATCTCGAAATTCGTGAGCGACGGGACGCTCGATGCGGACCTCATGGACGTCGAAGGGGAGCACAGCGTATTATCGGCCCTTCAGGGCGCCTGTCTCGCCGGGGCCCGCACATATACCGCGAGCTGTGGTCAGGGGCTGGCCTTCATGTTCGAGCCCTATTTCCGAACTCCACCGCTCAGACTACCGATCGTGATGGCAATCGTGACCAGAGACGGGATCACTCCCCAGTGTGTCTGGGGGGGACAACAGGACGCCATGACGGTGCGTGAAGTAGGCTGGATTCAGATGTACTGTGAGAACGCCCAGGAAATTCTCGACACTACGGTCATGGCCTACAAGATAGCGGAACATAGAGACGTGATGTTGCCCGTCAACGTGTGCCATGACGGGAATTACCTCTCCTACGGTGTTGAGCGGGTGGATTTACCCGACCAGCCGGATGTGGACGAGTTCCTCGGGGTCAAGGACGTCAACTGGCACGTCGCCCTGGACCCCGATCGACCCATGGGGGTAGACCCGCTGACGGGGGGGGCAACCGGACCGGGGCCGGCCATGTTCGTCCGTTATCGCAAAGGCAACTGCCAAGCCATGCAGAATGCCCTCGGGATAATCACTGAGGTCCATGAGGAATGGGCCGATCAGTTCGGTAGAAGGCACGCTCCGCTCATCGAAGAGTACCGACTGGACGACGCGGACTATGCGATTGTCACCATTGGCGGGATGACGGGCGCCGCCAAAGATGCCGTGGACATGGCACGGGATCGAGGAGAAAGAGCCGGTCTGATCAAGATCAAGACTTTTCGCCCCTTCCCCTTGAAGGCTCTGACGAGAGCGTTAGGCAAGGTAGCTGCCGTCGGGGTGGTAGACAGGGCCGTGAGTTTCGGTTGGAACTGTGGGCCCGTTTTCCAGGAGATCCTGGGATCGCTCTACCACGGCGGCAGGACGATTCCCGCGGTCAGTTTCATTGGCGGGCTGGCCGGCGCGGACCTCACGGAGGATCACTTCTCGCGGGTAATCGACACGACTTCGAAAGCCGCGCGGGGAGAGGTCGCAGAAGGGCCTATCTGGCTAAACGAGAACCACTAGCAAAGTAACGGTTCACCGGGCGCCGAGCCGCCTCAAGCCTGCCGAACCATTACCCTGCAAGAAACATTGCCCAATGGATTATACCAAGTACCTCATTATCGGCGCATCACACGCTGGACTCAGCGCTCTGGAAGCGATTCGCGCGTATGATGAACATGGCACCACGGTCCTCGTGTCTCAAGAGGATTTACTGCCGTACTCCCCCACCATTCTGTACCATGTGGTATCGGGCCGAACGGATCCGGAGACCGTTTTCCTGCGCGATGACAAGTACTTTACTCGTCGTGACATCTCGTTTCTCAGGGGCGCCCGCGTCGTATCAGTCGACCCCGACGAGCGATCGGTAAGCCTGGAATCAGGGGACCGAATCCAATTCGAGAAGCTTCTTCTTGCAACCGGTGCGAGGCCACTCCTCCCACGAATCAAAGGTCTTTCATCGGTTCCGTACCATGTGCTGCGAACGCTCGATGACGCCGTCCGAATCCGATCCGAGTTGGGGCGGCACAAAACGGTCGCGGTCCTCGGCGGCGGCCTCATAGGATTGCATTGCGCGGAGAGCTTTGCCGAACACGGCCTTGACGTCACGGTACTGGAACAGGAGTCCTCTCTCTTGCCCGGGTATTTCGACGACATTGCGGCACGCTTCATCGTATCCGCTTTTCGTGAACACGGAGTGCAGGTGATGACGTCCGCCCGGGTCGAAGAGGTTGTGAAGGATGGGGACGGAGTGGCTCTCAACCTGGAGAACCACCCGAGTGTAAGGGTCGGAATGCTCCTTGTGACCGCCGGCGTCACACCGAGGATCGACTTCCTGGTCGGTTCGGGGATCGACACAAGAGAAGGGGTGGTCGTCGACAACGGCATGAAGACCAATAAAGAGCATATCTGGGCGGCGGGCGATGTCGCGGAGGCCGAGGATTTCTTCGGTGCCTCGCAGCTTCTCAACCCCATATTGCCGGATGCAGTGGATCAAGGTCGGATCGCGGGGATGGGTATGGCCGATGATCCGTACGTGCAGGCGTATCAGGGCGCAGTATCGCAGAACACCTTCAGGTTCACGGGCCACCATGCTTTTGCCGTGGGAAAGAGCATGATCCGGAGCGAGAACGGCGAGTACGAAATCGTGACTCACGTAGACGAGCGTCAGGCTCGCTATTGGAAACTCGTTTTCCGTGAAGAGGTACTCGAGGGAGTGGCCGGCATAAATAGCGGCCTTGATCCCGGAATTATGTGGCAGCTCGTAGTGCGCAGGCAGAAACTGGGGAATCTCCGGGAACAATTTCGGGAAAATCCGGCGGAAGCCGGACGTCTCGCCATGTCACGGTGGTGGCGTTAAACGCCTGGGGGCCGACATTCACAGACGGCTCCCTGGAGAATGGTCATGAGTAGGGGACATCAAACGATAGCGGTACACAGGGAGCGTTGCGACGGTTGCGGGAAATGCGTGGAGGCGTGCGCCACCCTCAAGACCGGTTCGCCCGGACCGGAGGCATCAAGAATCAAGGTTGCCGGTGATGGGAAGCGAGCTTCCTTCGGGTTGGCCGTATGCCGCCAATGCGCGGATCCTCGATGTGTGAGCTGTTGTCCTTCAGGGGCTCTCCTCCGAGACGAAGAGGCCGGTGTCGTAACCTGGTCGGAGGAGAAATGTGTAGCCTGCGGGCTGTGCACCCTCGCGTGTCCCTATGGCGGCATTTCTTTGGACCCGGTTTCGGGCAAGGTGATGAAATGCGACCAGTGCGAAGGCAAGCCCGCCTGTGTTGAGGTATGCGACCGCGGCGCCTTGGAACTGACGACTTCTTCGGAGATCTACAATACATGGGGTGATTTGGAAGACCTCGTGGTACCTGGGATTTCCTCGTGTTTGGGGTGCAACTCGGAACTGCTCTTTCGCCACACACTCCGGCGGATCGGCTCCAACGTCGTGCTTGCAACCCCCCCGGCTGTATAGCGGGAGTCGGCGCAGTCGGATACAACGGGCGGACCGCGACCAAGGTCCCAGTCTTCCACCCGCTTCTCACCAACACGGCGTCGATGCTGGCCGGTGCCCGGAGGTACTACAACCGAATCGGCCGCGACGTAACCATGCTCACCATTGCCGGAGATGGAGGCACCGCGGACGTGGGGTTCCAATCACTCTCAGGAGCGGCGGAACGCGGCGAGCAGATGATATACATCTGCGTCGACAATGAGGGGTACATGAACACCGGTGTTCAGCGTTCAGGGACGACGCCGTACGGGTCCTGGACCTCTACTACTCCGGTTGGATCGCAGATGCGAGGAAAGAGCCGTGACGCGAAACCAATGGCCCTACTCATGGCAATGCACCACTGCGAATATGTGGCGACTGCTTCAACCGCGTTCATGGACGATTACTATGCCAAACTGGACAAGGCCGTTGCCGCGTCGAAGCGCGGGATGGCATACATTCACGTGTTTTCTCCATGTCCGACCGGCTGGCGTTTTTCACCGGGACTGTTGATCGAGGTCGCTCGAAAAGCCGTTGAAGCCAACCTCGTGCCCCTCTGGGAATACGAACTTGACCTCGACAGGATATCGTTCACCCGGTCGGTGGATGAGCCCATACCGGTCAAGGAGTATCTTTCTCTTATCGGAAAATTCCGCCATCTCGACGGCGAGCAGGTCGGACATATTCAGGACGCGACGGATCGTCACGTAGAGTTGCTCAAGAGATTCACCGAACAGAGCTTACACGAAGACATCTCCACATCACGTTGAGAATCCGCCAAGTGCTCGTTGGCGTAAAAACGGTCGTACAACCTGAGCCGTCTTCCCGGCGTAGGCCGGGAACCAGTTTTCTTTTCCCGGACCCCGGCCTACGCCGGGGAGATGGCGGGCAGGGACGCCCGCCCCACATTCCGGACTGAGCTTCGGGGCAGTCTTTCGTAGCCCGGGCCTCCGTGCCCGGATATTCTTCTTGGCGGCACCCAAAATGGCAGCGAGACGAAAATATGTGACCGAACTTATGAAATGCCGCCCTAAGGCTCTGAGTGGCCCGTATCATTGCGTGCCGCATGGTTGCAGGGCGATCTCACTGAGGCGGCGAAAACTTTCACCGACTTGTCCGTTGCCGGCGCCGGCCGGGAAGACCGTCGAACCCCGGTCCGTTCAGACGTATAGATCTCTACTGCCGGTCGATAACGTGTTGATTGTACCAGCTACAAAAGGAGGGTAGGTTAATGAGTAAGAAGAGGCTTTTGATCGGAGGCTTGGTGGCGGTTCTTGCGTGCTGCTTCGTAATGGAAGTCTGCGCGGAGGAAGTTACCTTGAAGGCTGTCAGTTCCTTTGCAGAAGGAACCCGCTTTTCCAAGAATTTTGAGCGCTTTGTCAAAAAGGTGAATGCCGAAGGCAAAGGATTGGTCAAGATCAACTACATCGGCGGCGGCGGCAAAGTAATGAATCCCTTTGAAGTGGGCAATGCCGTCCGCGGTGGTGTGGTGGACATGGCGAACGTGACCGGGGCCTTCTACACCAATTTGCTTCCTGAGGCCGATGCCCTGAAGCTGGCTCAGCGGACCATACAGGAACTGCGGAAGAACGGCGGTTGGGAGCTTATCAACAAACTCCACAACGAGAAACTGAACTCCTATTTCTTGGCCAAGACGGGCGACGGCATTCCGTTTCAACTCTATCTGACGAAGAAGATAGACAAGCCCGATCTGACCGGGCTCAAGATCCGCGTGACGCCGATCTATAGGGCATTTTTTGCAGCTCTGGGGGCAACGGTCAACCGAACTCCGCCCGGCGAAGTGTACACGGCCCTGGAACGGGGTGTTGTGGACGGCTATGGTTGGCCGATTCAGGGTATCTTTGACCTCGGTTGGCAAGAGGTCACCAAATTCCGTGTAGACCCGGGCTTCTATGAGGTGGACGTCAATGTCTTGGTCAATCTGAACAAGTGGAAGTCCCTTTCAGCCGACCAACAGGCTTTTCTCATCAAGATGGGCACATGGTTGGAGAGTTTGAACGCGGAAAACTCCGATATCAACAAGGCTGAAGCGAAGCGGCAGGCGGATGCAGGCATCAAAACCATCACGTTTTCACCCGAACTGAGCAAGAAGTATCTGGACACCGCGTACAAAGCCGGGTGGGATAGTGTGATGAAGGTGAGTCCCAAATACGGCCCCGAGTTGAAGAAGTTTTTGAGCAAATAAACAAGTGTACAATCGGGTAGCCGGCGGGTGCACGGGACCTTCTCGGAAGACCTCGGCTGCATCACACTCGTATACCAAGTGTCGGAAAAAGGGGACGATATTTCGAGTCTGGTTCCCAGGCGGTGACAAGAGAAATCCCCCTGAATCCCCCTTTACTAATGACGTTGGATCTGTTCTCATTTCGGGAAGAAATCGTCAGGCGATCCCGGCAGCGTCATGGTAGTGCTTTTGAATCGTAGCACGATGTTTGTCCGCCCTCGATGTCCGTGCGGGCCGACCCTGCAGCAGCTAACTTTGGCTGCGGCTCTAGCCGACCTTTGTCGGGGGCTGGGGGATTTGCCTTGGAACGACAGACTCAGCCGAATTTCGGATTGAATTTACGGCACTTGCCGTAAGACTTCCCTGAGCGGTGTTTCCCATGCGAACAATCAACAGGATATACGAGAAATTGCTGGTCGTCGGGCTGATTGTGTCCGCTTCCATGGTGGCTTTCATGGCCGTGGCGGTGTCGGCCGACGTAATCCTGCGGAATCTGAGGTGGGGAAACCTGCCGTGGGTGGTTGAGGTTTCGGAATACATCTTGTTCGTGTCAACCTTCCTGGCGGCCCCATGGGTGATGAACAGAGAGGGCCACACCCGTGTGGATGTGGTCATTCGCTTGCTTCCCGAAAAGGCAAGCAGGGTCGTCCTGGCCGCAGGGGATGTTCTTGTCCTGGCCGTATGTCTGTTCTTGTTGTTTTATGGGATACGTACGGACTGGGAGGCCTTTCGATTGAACGGGACGATCTACAAGCAACTGGTGATTCCGGAGTGGTGGCTCCTGTCGGTGATCCCCGTTTGCGGTTTTTTGCTGACCGTGGAATTCGTCTTACGAATGCTGCGTCGCATGGGATTGGACCCCGAAGCCGACGCTCCCGGCGGACGAATTCAGGAGAGAGACTAGAGCATGGATTGGACATCGGCGCTTCTCCTGATGATGGGGCTCTTGTGTGTGTTTATGGCAATGGGGATACCTGTTGCCTTTGCCTTCTTCGGCGTGAACATCGTCGGGGCGTTTATTTTCCTGGGCGGAGAGGCCGGTCTGAATCAGTTGGCGCGAAACGCCATGGCCTCCATCACCAGTTTCACGCTTGTCCCCATCAGCCTGTTTCTGTTGATGGGTGAAATCCTGTTTCATACCGGCGTCGCGTTCAAAGCCATCGATGCCATTGACAGACTGATCAGCAGGGTACCCGGGCGCCTATCGCTTGTAGCGCTCTTGGGGGGCACGGTCTTCGCCTCTCTGTCGGGGTCCACCATTGCCAACACGGCAATCCTGGGCAGTGTGCTGATCCCCGACATGTTGAAACGCGGCTATCATCCCTCCATCGCGATCGGGCCCATCATGGCGACCGGCGGCATTGCCATGCTGATCCCGCCCTCTGCCCTGGCGGTTCTACTTGGAAGCCTGGCCAACATCTCCATTGCGACCCTGCTCATTGCAGCCATCATACCGGGCTTGCTCATGAGCGTCCTCTATATCGGCTATGTGGTAATACGATGCCACATGAACCCAGATCTGGCGCCGGCCTATGATGTGAGATCTCTTCCTCTCTGGGAACGGATTCGCCCCTTCCTCATCTATGTGGTTCCTTTGTTCGCCATATTTTTCGTGGTGGTGGGTAGTATCATATACGGCCTGGCCACTCCTACCGAGTCCGCGGCCCTGGGATGCACGGCCTCCGTGTTGGTGGTGGCGCTGTACAGGGAGCTTCGAATCCGCGATATCATCATTGCATTCCGGGAAACAACCAGAGTGTCGGTGATGATCCTTTTCATCATCTGTGCATCCATCACCTTCTCACAGATTCTGGCCTTTTCCGGGGCCACGAACGGTATGCTCAATGTGGTGAATCAATTCACCCTCTCGCCGTTCGTCGTACTGGTGGTCATGCTGCTGGTCATGCTCTTCTTGGGGGCTTTCATGGATCAGGTGAGCATGCTGATGATCACCATCCCCTTCTTCATTCCCTTGGCCAAGGCTCAAGGGATAGATTTACCCTGGCTCGGGGTTCTTATGCTGTTGGTGATGGAGGTCAGCTTCACTACCCCGCCCTTCGGCCTTCTGCTCTATGTGATGAAAGGCGTGGCGCCTGCGGAAATCAGCATTCAACAGATTTACCGAGCCGCATTGCCGTTCATTATTCTGGATTTGATTGCGATTGTTCTGCTGCTCTTCATACCCGGGCTTGCAACATGGCTGCCGGCTATTGTGATTCGTTAGGGTGAAGGCCGAACCGCTGCGAGTCATCTCTTCTCATCCCGCTCGATACGCCCGTCCCGCAGGACGATTTTCCGCTCCGTCAGTTCCCCCATTTCCGGATCATGGGTGACGAGGATGACTGTGATTCCCTGCTCTTGGTTGAGCCTCCGAAAGACGGTCACGATCTCCGCGCCGGTCCGGGTATCCAGGTTCCCCGTGGGTTCGTCCGCGAGGATAATCTCGGGCCGATTTACCAGAGCCCTGGCAATGGCCACCCGCTGCTGTTGGCCCCCCGACAGCTGCGTGGGAAGATGATGTGTCCGGTCCGCAAGGCCTACCAACTCAAGGGCTTCTTCCGCGTATCTACGCCGCGTCCCCGCCTTAACATTGCCATAGATCAACGGGAGTTCGACATTGTGAAGCGCGTCAACCCGGGGGAGCAGGTTAAACCCTTGGAACACGAACCCGAGTTTTCTGTTGCGGACGTCCGCTCGCTCGTCGCGGCCGAGTCCAGACACATCCTCGCCGTCAAGTAGGTAGCGACCGGACGTGGGAGCGTCGAGGCAGCCCAGGATGTTCATCAGGGTTGATTTCCCGGAACCGGAGGGTCCCATGATGGAGAGAAACTCCCCGGGAGCAACGGAAATGTCAATCGATACGAGCGCGGGGACCTCAACGGTCCCTGCCGTATATACCTTTCCCAGCTGTTCCATGAGAATCAATGGCAAAGGCTTTCCTTCCGGGTAATGGTTCATCGGGCTTGAGCGCGGCCTTGGACAGGCGGACGGGAATCATGGTAGTTGCCAAGAGTTCTGTCCGAAATGCGGGGATCCATGGCGTTCCCACGGCGAATCCCCATCCCCCCTTCGGCAAAGTGGGGTTTAGGCGGACATCTCTATTCAAAGCCCGGGAACCAGGCTTCAAATATCGGTTACTTGCTACTCGGGAATTTGCGTTTCCAGCGCGACTTTTAACTTCTCCTTGAGTTCGCTGAGGTCGGAACTCTTCACCACGTAGTAGTCGGCCGCAACGGCTTTCAGATCTATCTTGAAGCTGGAATAGGCCGAATTGAGGATTACGGGCAGATCATAGTACTTCTTCCGAAGCTGCTGGAGCAAATCCAGGCCGTTATATTCACGCATTTTAATGTCCAGGACGACACAGTCCGGCTGCTCCTTTTCCACCACGGTCAGCAAGTCCTTTCCATCCGGCAGCGTAAGTACTTCGTATCCTTCGTCCTGAAGCTCCATGGAATAGAGCATTCGGATTCCTTCTTCATCATCAACGATCAGTATCTTTGCCATCTCGGGCTCCTCATAGGCTGTGCCGGGAAAATGCATCCGCTGAAAGACTTGGATGTGTAACAGTTCACATGAAAGACCTCCGACAGGCTAACACGGCCTTGGCCGGGGGAACGGCGGGCTATTTTGCCCGCCCTACGGTCGGATCTGTAGGGGCAGGCCCCCGTACCTGCCTGGGCACCCACAGGGGGGCCCAGAGTGGCCGGCATTGCCGAGGCCTTTCATGATTCGCTGAAGCTTGTTAACAGCTCCAAGCCGTAAATGTTCATCGGGGCAGTCGCAATAGCTTGGAATCATGTTGAGAACCACCGTTCCAAGAGATACGGCTTGGACTTCTCAAACTGCAGGCACTGATCCTCGATGTATTCCTCGACCTGCTGAGAGTTCATGTCCTTGGTCTCCAACACGAACGACAGGGTCTTGGCGTAGTGGAGCGGCAGCAATGCGTCGAGCAGTCGATCTCTCGCCGCTTCATCTCTCTTGTACTCCACGCCGAAATCATAGATGATCTTGGCCCACAGCCCTGTCGGAAACTCAAAATAGTCCTGGGGGAGTCCGGACACCTCCTCAAGCTTGAGCCGGTTCTCCTCGTTCAGGAATTGGCCGTAGAAATCTCCATATGCCTGCAACCCTTCCGCCATCTTGTTCCACAAGATTGTCGTGTCGATTTCAACCGGCGGGGCCATCTCAACGTCCCCGGCCCCGAAGCCGAAGACGGCGGTGGGACGGCTCCATTTGACGACTTTCCAAAACGAGTCGAAGCGGCACATGAGCTCGAACGCGGTACCTGCCACGGATTTGAACATGGAATCCATGGAAGCCGGCGTATCCCTGACGCGATGAACTCTCGGTCTTCCCATGAACGACTGAATGACGGGAATCTTGTTCCGCATCGCGTTAACGGTCATCCAAATGTTTATGCCGAATCCTGCGACGGCTTCATCCCAATACGGTGCCTCCAGGTACATCCGGGCCACTCTTCCGGATATCCCCACGTCTCCGCCGATGGGCTGGCGGACCCGACGTCCGTACAAGGCACGGGTGAGGGGATAAATCAAGTTGCTCGTAAACGGCCCGTCGTATTTGTGACGAACGTACAGAGGCGCGACAAACTCAAAGTCCTCGAAAAGGGGTTCACACAAGTTGTGTATCCACAAAGGCGTGATCGTCGTGACGTCGGCATCAATTACCAGGATCGCCTTGGCGGAGAGCTCGGACGCCTTTTCAAAGAGCTTGCGCAGATTGTTTCCCTTGCCCAGAACGCCCTCATCTGTGGATATGTAGATCTTAGGCGTGGTCGTGGCTGTTTGCAGGAATGCCTGACGGGTGTCGTCCGGAGAGTTGTTGTCGCAGTTGATGATTACGGCCTTGAAATCGGGATAGTATTTGAGCAGTCCCTTGTCCGCCTGTTGGGTCGGAAAAGGTATGGAAGTCGCCTCGTTGCAGGATGGTATGCCCACAACAATGTCGGCCTGAGTGATGCCGTGTGGATTTTCCTCTTGGCTTTTCATTTAATATTTCCTCACATTATGGCACACTCGATGTGTCCTCTTGGCAGCGCATTGTATCACAACCGTTCCGGGGATCAACCCCGTAGAGGCCTTTTTGCATGCCCTTCCCGGCGGTTTAATCCCGGACCGGGGCGCGATTGGAGCAGAGATTGAATCCCGATCTACTCAAGTCCATTGTCGAGGGGCTCATCTTCTCCCATTCCGAGCCTTTGAGCGCGGAGTCCATCGCAAGCGTGGTCCGGGATGCTTCACTTCAGAACATCCAAGGCGTTCTGGACGAACTGGAACAGGAGTATGGGCAACGGTCCCGGGGATTTGTCTTATCGAGACTGGCCGGCGGGTACCAGTTCCGGTCTCTCCCCTCGATTGCGCCGTGGATCCTCGACATGAGGCGCATGAAGCCTGCTCGTCTGAGCAGGGCAGGGCTGGAGACTCTTGCCATAGTGGCCTATAACCAACCCATAACGCGCAGTCGGATCGAACAGATCAGAGGGGTGGAAACCGCCGGCACGATCAGGAACCTCGTGGAACGAGACCTGATTACCGTGGTAGGCCGTAAGGACATTCCCGGCAGACCGCTGCTCTACGGAACGTCCAAGCGCTTCCTCGAGGTGTTCGGCCTGGAGGATCTCGCGTCTCTTCCGCCGTTACCTGAAATCGAAGCATTGCCGGAAGAGGAAAACGAAACGTTGCCGGAAGAAGAAGACGAAACAGTCCCCGCCACGGAGGATGACTCGGAGCCCGAAGAATCGGAGTGAGCTGCAGGTCCCGGAGAAACCGGACGAACCTTCATTCGCCCACCCAGGCTTGTGTGTAAGAATCGGCTATCACGTCGGACGTCGGAAAGTGTTATATTGACCGATATCTTTGAGACTCACTCCCACTGACATGTGGGAGCGTTGTTGGACGGGAACGATCATGAGCGATGCCTCGTTTCTCCACATACCCACCGAAGACGTGGCAAGCGTCTGCCGCCGTTACCAGGTGCGGGAACTCGCTCTGTTCGGGTCCGTGCTCCGGGAAGAGCACGGCTCGGAGAGCGATCTGGATCTTCTGGTCAGCTTTCAGCCGACGGCACGGGTCACGTTCGTAACTCTCGCGAGAATGCAACGCGAGCTTGAAGCGCTGTTCGGACGAAGAGTTGATCTAGTGCCTAAGGAAGGCCTGAAACCGGGCATTCGTGATCATGTGCTGGCAACTGCACGAGTAGTATATGCGGCGTGAGCATCTCTATTTGCAGGACATTCTTGAGGCCTGTGCGATGATTCGGTCCTTTCTGGAAGGGGTGGACGAGGCAACGTTTCTTTCCAGCGAGATCCACAAGGCGGCCGTTCTTCAGAAGCTCATAGTAATTGGGGAGGCGAGTGCCCGGATTCCTCAGACATTTCGTGAATCCCACGCCCAGATCGACTGGCGTGACATTGTGGCGTTTCGCAACTTCGCAGTCCATGCCTATTTTGCAGTGCAATGGGATATCGTCTGGGCAACGGCCGTTGATGATGTTCCGGCCCTTCGGCGGAAGATCCTGGAGATGCTCCGGGAGGAAAACTCGGAGGGACCGGCGAAGTCGGACCCGCAAGAGTGAGCCTGCTGAAGCATTCTGTCCGCGAAAAGGACATTATGTTAGGATAGGGTTGTTTGGGATACATGTGCCTCGCCTAATAAGGCCGGGCATCTGCACCGACTTGTCAAAAAGAGCTACCGTGTCGACTTCAACCATAGGGTCTCGACATGGATCGGAGATATGAAGGTAGAGAGATGATTCGACTCAATAATGCTATGGAAATATTTAAAGTATTGCCGAGGACAAATTGCAGGGATTGCCGAATCCCAACATGCCTGGCCTTCGCAGCCGCCGTGTTCAAGGGCGAGAAGAAGCTGGAGCAGTGCCCCCATGTCGGTGGAGACGTCTTGCAGATGTTCAGCGTTGAGAACTCCGATTCCAGGACATTGGAACTGGAAGAGGAACGGATGCTTGGAGAGTTGAAGCGGGAGGTTTCGGAGTTGGATCTCGCTTCAGCCGCGGAACGGCTGGGCGCGACGTTTTCAGGTGAAACACTGACGATCAAATGCCTTGGCAAGGACTTTCATGTTGACTCTCAAGGGAACGTGACATCCGACGTCCACGTCCATGGGTGGATCACGGTGCCCATTCTCAACTACGTGCTCTCGTGTTCGGGCAAGCCCGCGTCCGGAAACTGGGTTCCTTTTCGTGAACTGAAGGACGGCGCCGCGCGGGCTCCCCTCTTCGGCCGGCGGTGCGAAAAACCGTTGAAGCAGGTGGCCGACGCACACACGGATCTGTTCGAGCACGTGATTCACATTTTCAACGCAAAGCCGGCGCCCAACGCCTTCGATTCCGACATCGCGGTGATCCTGCATCCGCTGCCCAAGTTGCCGATGCTCGTCTGCTATTGGAAGCCGGACGGGACCATGGATTCATCGGTGAATGTCTTCTTTGACAACACTGCCGCAGATAATCTCACCATTGATTCGATTTATAGGATTACCGCCGGGCTTGTAATGATGTTTGAGAAGATCGCGGTCACGCACGATTTGTGAGCAAGCGGCCTTGCGGGTCATATTTGGTAGCAGGCTCAACCGATTGCGTAGAGATTCCCGTCGTCACTGCCGAAATAGACCATATTGCGGTCAACGGCGGGATCCGAATTTACCGGACCGTGAGTCTTGAATTTCCACCGCTCTTTACCGTCTTGGACGTTAAGCACGTACAGGTGCCCGTCGGCATTGCCCACGTACACGCTGAAGTAGGCGATGGCCGGAGAGGAGGCAATGGCCCCATGGGTCTTGACGATCCATTCGTGCCGTCCCGAGTCGCGGTTTATGGCGAAGAGTTTCCCATCCCAGTTGCCTACGTAAACCTTTCCGTATCCGACGGCCGGGGAGCAGGTTATCCTTGAGCCTGAATCGAATCGCCAGCATTCTTTTCCGGATCTCATGTCTACTCCGAAAACAGCGCCTCCCCAATTCCCGAAGTACGCGATCCTGTCCTCGAGCGCAATGGATCCCGAAATCGGGTACGAGGTATTGAACCTCCAGAGTTCCTCACCCGTTACGCGGTCCAATGCATAGAGACAGCCGTCGAAGCTGCCGAAGCAAAGCACTCTGCCGGCCACAGACGGTGAAGAGGCGACGAATCCCGGGCATTCGTATTTCCAAAGTGTATTTCCGGTGACGGAGTCGAGGGCGAGGACGCTTCCGTTTACCCCTCCCAGATACACGACTCCTTCTACGATGGCAGGGGAAGACGAGACGGGACTTTGCGTGTCGAGGCTCCACACCTCACTCCCGGAAGCTGCGTCGAGGACGTGGAAACGCCCGTCCACGGTCCCAAAGTGAACCTTGGCGTTACCCACGGCCGGGGAGCACGAAATCGGGCCGCTCGTTCGGTACGTCCACAGTAGTTCGCCGCTGATCCTGTCCACCGCGTAGAAGCTCCCGTCCCAGCTTCCAAAATACGTCGCGCCATAGGCGATAGCCGGCGAAGAAGATATCCAACCCCCTGTCGCGAACCTCCACCTCACTCCTCCGAGCGAATGAACCCCCTCCGCGTCGTACGCTCCGGTTCGCTGGAGGTTACCCCTATACAGGGCTATTTCTCCTCCATCCGTGGCTACAAAGTGCTCGGGTTCGCCGGTCATGAGCCGGTGGTAACCAGCCATGTCCTCCGGCCGCGCTTCCTTCTTCGTCACGTCCTTGAGAGCGGAGACAATTGTATCGCAGACCGGACACCGATCAAGATCCTCCACGTCCTTGGCTCCGCAAACAGGGCACTCGAAGGCATAATCGATGGGTTCGGAACCCTGTCTCAGTAGGGCATTCACAAGTGAGGGCTCAAGTGATCCCGTTTCGAGCAGCCTCTTGAGGATGAGAGAAAGTTCCGAACCCGAAACAGCATACTTCTGCATGAGAGCCGCCCTGCTCATGTTGGACTTCACGTCCTCAGCAAGCTGTTTTGTTTTTGGGGTTCGCTTAGCCATGGTAACGTTGTCCGTTCGATGAGAGGACTCAGCCGACTTTGGACCTACCTATACTGTAGTAATTGAAGCCTCGCTCGATCATCTTCTCGTGTCTGTAGAGGTTCCTCCCGTCGAAAATGACGGGCTCCACCAACAACTCCTTGATCTTTTCAAAGTCCGGATATCTGAACTCATTCCATTCGGTGACAATGATCAGGGCGTCGGCACCCTCCAGGCACTCATAGTTTCCGGGAGCGTACTCTATGGAGTCGCCCAGTATCCTGCCGGCGCTTTCCATGGCAACCGGATCGAAGGCGCGGACCCGGGCTCCCTTTTCGAGTAGCAGTCGTATCACATCCAAAGAAGGGGCTTCACGGATATCATCGGTTCTCGGCTTGAAGCTCAGCCCCCATAACGCGAAGAGCCTTCCTTCAAGCGTTTCGGCTTCGTAATGGCCCAATATCTTCCGGAAGAAGTGTTCCCGCTGGATCTTGTTCACCTCTTGAACCGATTCGAGGATCTTCAGTTGGACCCCGTGTTCGACGCCCGTCCTGGTAAGCGCGTCAACATCCTTGGGAAAGCACGAGCCGCCGTAACCGATTCCCGCAAAGAGGAACTGGGGACCAATACGGGGATCCGAACCAACACCCGACCGGACCATCTCAATGTCTGCGCCCACCCGCTCGCAGAGCCGAGCAAGATCGTTCATGAAGGAGATCTTGGTTGCCAACAGACCGTTCGATGCGTATTTGGTCATCTCCGAAGAGCACGTGTCCATCACCATGATCGGATTACCGGTTCGGACAAATGGGCCGTAGAGCTCTTTGAGGATCTCTCCCACCCGAATGTCATCGACTCCTATCACCACACGGTCCGGCTTCATGCAGTCGTCTATGGCGTTGCCCTCTTTGAGAAACTCCGGATTGGATGCCGTGTCGAACGGCTTGTCCGTCACCCCGCCGATGATTTCCCGAACTCTGTGAGTGGTCCCAACCGGGACGGTGCTCTTGGTGACGATGATCTTATATGTATTGATTGCCTTGCCTATGTCCTCGGCTACGGTGAACACCTGGCTGAGGTCTGCGCAACCGCTTTCATCAGGGGGAGTTCCGACCGCGATGAAGTTGATGAAGGAATTCTCAATGGTGAATTTCAGATCCGTGGTGAAATGCAGACGCTTCTCCGACACATTGCGTACAATCATTTGTTCCAAGCCGGGCTCATAGATCGGAACTTGTCCTCGAACAAGCGCCTGGATTTTGGCCTCGTCTATGTCCATCAGGGTTACGTCGTTCCCCATTTCCGCAAAACAGGCTCCGGTGACCAACCCAACGTAGCCTGTACCAATAACTCCAACACGCATTTCATTTACCTCATGTACAATGGTTGACCGGCCTTGAGGCAGGCCCTCGGCGGGCGGTCTTCATCTCGATCCCCTCGGTCGGTCGCTATGGTCATCAAGCGGAGTACTGTTACCCTCGTCGAAACAATCCGGAACAGCATGTCGAGCGTCCTAATAGAGGAGTATGCCACAGAATTGTCGTTATTCTCCAGTAAAATCTCGGGATTTCATCGTGCCCGGTCGTGATCATGCGTAGCGTAACTGAGCGCCTTCCAGTTCTCGAATACGGTCTCTCAGTTGGGCTGCTTTTTCAAATTCCAGGTCACGCGCGGCTTCAAACATCTGTTTGGTCAGTTTTTCGATAAGTTTGGGGATATCTTCAGGCGGAACATCGGTAGTGAGCGTTGCCGGTTGCGTCTCCACGGTCACGTAGTCCTGCTCGACTATGGAGGAGAGTATATCCTCGATGTTCTTCCGAATAGTTGTCGGGGTGATTCCGTGCTCCTTGTTGAATTCCATTTGCAGAGTCCGCCTGCGACCGGTCTCTTCAATGGCTTTGCGGATCGAATCGGTTACGACGTCCGCGTAGAACAATACCGTCCCGTCTACATTTCGAGCGGCTCGGCCCGAAGTCTGAATGAGGGAACGTTCCGAGCGGAGGAAGCCCTCCTTGTCGGCATCAAGGATGGCGACCAGCGAGACTTCGGGTATGTCCAGTCCTTCTCGGAGCAGGTTGATACCGATCAGGACGTCGAACTCGCCCAGACGCAGGTCCCGGATGATTTCCATTCGTTCAATGGTCTTGATTTCCGAATGGAGATACTTCACCCGTATGCCCAGGCTGCCGTAGTATTCCGTGAGATCTTCCGACATCTTCTTGGTCAATGTCGTTACCAGCACACGGTGGTCCATTTCCACGCGTCTGCGTATTTCGTGCAGGAGATCGTCGACTTGATCGGAAGCCGGGCGAAGCTCGATGATCGGATCCGTGAGGCCGGTCGGGCGTATGATCTGTTCCACGATCCGCTCACCCGCGTTTTCCAACTCGTAGGGACCCGGCGTCGCCGAGACATAGATCACCTGGTTGACGTGGGACTGGAATTCCTCGAACTGGAGAGGCCGATTGTCCAGAGCGCTGGGGAGTCTGAAGCCGTACTCCACCAAGTTCTGCTTTCTGGCACGGTCTCCGCGGAACATTCCTCGTAGCTGGGGAACCGCGACGTGTGACTCATCAATGAAGAACAGGGAGTCCTTAGGAAAATATTCCAGCAGAGTAGGAGGAGGGTCGCCCTCATTGCGGCCGGTCAAGTATCTGGAATAGTTCTCTATCCCGTTGCAGTAGCCCAGTTCCTTGAGCATCTCCACGTCGAATCGGGTTCGTTCCTCTATCCGCTGGGCTTCAATGAGCTGGTTGTTCGAGCGGAAGTGTTCAACTCGCTCTTTCATCTCCTCCAGGATAAGGTCCGCGGAATCCAGCAGCCGCGACTTCTCGGTTACGTAGTGACTTGCCGGATAGATTGCGACCTTGCTCAAAGCCCTGGTCACCTTGCCCCGCAACGGGTCGATTTCGTAGACTGCTTCCACCGTATCGCCGAAGAATTCGATCCGTACGGCAACCTCTCCTTCATAAGCAGGGAAAACCTCCACCACGTCGCCTCTGACTCTGAACGTGCCTCTGTGGAAGTCGATGTCGTTGCGTTCATACTGAATCTCCACGAGCTTCCTCAATACCTCGTCTCGATCGCTTTCCTGCTGTTGGATCAGGTGCACGAGCATGTTCTGGTACGCTTCCGGAGACCCGAGGCCGTAAATGCAGGAAACCGACGCGACGATGATGACGTCGTTGCGTTCCAGAAGCGACCGGGTGGCTGAATGCCGCATCTTGTCTATTGCCTCGTTGATGCTTGAGTCCTTTTCTATGTACGTATCGCTTTGAGGAATGTACGCTTCAGGTTGGTAGTAGTCATAGTATGAGACGAAGTACTCTACGGCGTTCTCAGGAAAGAGAGATCTAAACTCGCCGAACAGCTGGGCCGCGAGTGTTTTGTTGGGTGCCAGGACCAGGGCGGGTTTACCCACGCGGGCTATTACGTTGGCCATGGTGTAGGTCTTACCCGAACCAGTCACCCCTAACAAGACTTGATGCCTGGAGCCGTCGTGAACTCCTTGTACGAGTTGATCGATGGCTGCCGGCTGATCCCCCCGGGGAACGTATTCCGACACAAGTTTGAATTCCGACATCGCAATCCGCCTTTCACCGGACAGTTTCTTGAGTGCTTATCCCTGCACTTCGGCTTGGTTGCCCCCGACGCCCGGGAACCAGGAGGAACGTCCGGAGCCCGTGCGTAGTACGATGGTACTTGCGAAACCCGAGGTCGTACGTGACGCCGGTGCCTGCAATCGCCGGTTGGTTGCGGTTCTAACCGCTTCCGTCTCTCAGTTGCGGGTCGATAATTCTGAGGGACCTGTGAATCTTGCGGATTACTTGCGCAAGGTTCTTGAATCCTTCGAGTCGGTCGGAAATGATCAGAAGGAGAAAACGGTTCTTCGCAACGTAGTACTGGACCAATTGGACGACGCGAATGTCTTTTCGGTTCTTGAATGAGCAGATCAAATAGCCTTGAGAGCCGGCAAGGCCGGGCAGCTTTCCTTCCTCCAGAATTGCGGCGTGTCGCTTCTCTTCCTTCAGTTTTGTCTTGAAGGCCAGCAAGAGAGCATTTGCGTCGGCGACCTTGGTCCGGGGCCGTTTCTCGATGACGATGCGTATGCTGAGGCTCGCCTTGGGATGAGAGAATATCACCTCGTCCGGCTTTCGTACGGACACCTTCATGGTTCCGGGATAGTCGAGGATGAAACGCCGAGAAGGGTCGGTATACTGCTTGAATCCGGGCTCAATACACCAGCCGTCGGGACATACACAGAATGTTCCGATGCCCGCCAAGAGGAAGGCTGCGACAGTACGAATGATAGATTGTTGCATGGTTCACGTATGCCTTCGAGCGCAGAGTCGTCGATTTCGTAAATGCGGTGTAGCAGGTTTCCGGCAAGTCGTCCCTCTCGCTCCCAAGCTCCCGCCTGGGAACGAAAGTAGGACCGGCATCTTGCCGGTCCCTTCCTCCGTTTTGGCCCACGCCCCCGGCGGAGACGCCGGGCCCGTTGCGGAAAGGCTACCGCCATTGTAGGGGCACCCCCCAGTGGGTGCCCAGGGCAGGCATCCCGCGTTCGGTGCGGGACCCCCACAAATCAGCATTGATGTTACAGGCCTCCCCGAGTTCCGTCTTCCCGGCGCAGGCCGGGAACCAGTCTTCTTCTCCTGGCCCCCGGCCTACGCCGGGGAGACGGCGGCCAGGGACGCCGGGACCCTACCATGGCCGAGGCTGACTGCGAAGGGTCTCCAAGAATACCCAACCTTGTTTACGCAACCTCATTACTTAGTACGTCACCGACCTCCGGATCCGTCCGAAGATCCCGTTCTTTTCGTCTCCGTGATTGCTTCGCCCAGGGCCCTTGCACTCATATACACGGCCTCATTCAGGCCTTGTTGTACTCTGCTGCGGAACCACTCTGCGGGTTCCGATTCGTGGAAAACGGCGAGTTCCTCCAGTTCCTTGTCGCTCAAGTGACGAAGCGTGCGGGCATAGGCCGCCAAAGCCAAACGCTCCGTATGCTCTTTCGCAGCCCGGGCCTTTTCAACCAAAGATTTGAACCGGTCTCTTATCCTTTCAGCCTCGACATGACCCCGGCCGAGCGATCCATCGGCCAGTCCGTTTACCATTTGATGAAGAAGCCGGCAATTCGTCCGGTATACGCGTTGTGCACGGATGATTCTTCCCAGGGTGGCCTCGCGGGATTCGGACAGCGAAGCCGTTACGCTGCGCCCTTCTCTCACGTCTTGGATCGAGGATGGAACCAAAGCCCGACCTTGAAGACGTCCCACCTTGCGACCAAGCCCGGACCGGTAAAACTCCAATACCTTTTTCAAAGCTTCGGGATTGAAATCCAGTCTAATGGATTCCCGAACCTTGGACGCAAGCGCCTCTTCACTTGCGGATTTCTCCACGAACCGGCCGACCTCTTTCCTGGTCATGCCGTTGGGTAGTGCGTCCTCGGGCACTGCGGCCACCATGGTACCGGCCAACATGTCAAGCTGTTTCGACAGACCGGAGCGATCCAATGTCTCGTCGATCAACCGGTCAAGCTCATCGCACTGAGCGAGAGAAGTGAAACACACAGAGCACGTTATCAACGCAACAACGAACGCAGAGAGCGTACGTTCCAATATCTTCATTCAATCTCCACCGGGGACCGTCGAAGTAAGAGCAACGCTACTGATACCGTCCCGCGGACTCAAAGATCATGAAACTCACCCGGAACCTCTATCATCTGACCTTCCGGCGTAACGGTAACGAGCGTCACCGTGGCCGTGACCAGGTAATCTCTGGGCTCCCCCTTCTTAATGATGATCTGCTTCACCACGATCCTGTAGCGCGTCGTATGTTCGACCCACGACCTCACAACCAAATGGTCGCCCAGCCTGGCGGGAGCGTGGAACACCATCTCGATCTTGTGAACCATGAACAGGTATCCTCGTTCATGATAGTTCTCGATCCCGGTGAGCCGTTCCGCGACGTATTCGGTACGTGCCCGCTCCAGGTATTTCAAGTAGTTCGCGTGATAGACGACTCCCATGCAATCAGTGTCTTCGTAGTAGACCTTGCACTCGAATTGGAGTTCGGTCGGAGCGACGGCTTTCTGCTCGGAGCCGCGGTCTTTGTTGGCCAATCTTCAGATCCCCTTGTTGCTTGTTCGATCCTGTTGGAACGCGTCGGTCTACCGCAACAGAGCGATACGACATCCCGTTCCAACGAGTTGTCAATATTATCACACTCTGTTTGATGGAGGAACCGGTCCCGAAGTCAATGGGGTCAGGTCTTGTTTCTTGCGTGTTCCGTTTCCCGCCGAACGATCCCGGTCACCGTAGAGTAATGGAGTCCCACATGTGTTGCGATCTCCTGCGGGGTCAAAACCGTCAAGGAAATTGGCAGCCAGCCATTTTCTCGCGCTGTCGCATGACAAAGCGCTCCCGGAAACTCGATTGTCAGCGGTCTCGTCATGACCCGGCCTCACCGTGAAGCAGATCAAGATACAAGACTCTCGCATTGCCGGACTATGAGATGATTTCTACATAGCGCTTCTGACATACATCTGAGAAATCAACAACGTTTGGTGTAAAAAGATAATTAACCTCAACGTTTGGGTCCAGGATAATGTGTCTTAAGACGCTATCTACAAGACTAAAATTACGCTTTCCTAGGTTTTCTCCAGAGAGTATGTCCTCCAGTGCAGCATCTCTGTAAGGTTGGTCATCTAATATACGTGCATTAGACCGTCTTAAGAACTCCTTTGCGAACCTGTTTACAAGGCCCGGCCTTCGCATTAGGCGAGTATTCAATGTCTCGTACAGAGTCGGCCAAGGTACGATGTAAACGGCATTTCGCAAGAGACCGACATTGGTCTTGGCCTGCTGGTGATGTTGATCGCGTTCGTCAAGCAGCGCAATCCAAAATCCGGAGTCTACAAGCACTCTGCGATGCAGGCTACGCTTCATCTACTAAATCCTCTTGTTCAATGGAACCATAACCCGTCCAAGGGGCTCGACTGCGTTTTCCATGCAAGAACTTTCCCTTAAGTTTTTTCTCCTCATCTCGAAATACGATATAGATCCGGTCTTTGTTTGATAAGTCTACGTGATTGAGGATGTCGGCCTTTAGTTCCTCAAAGAAATCTTCTTCGAAATCATAACGGATGAAGGCAAGATTTTCGCCGCATTCATGTGCGCCATGATTGTCAAGCCAAGCGTACATACCTTCATAATCCGCCCTAATGCCCAGTTCAAAATAGATCCAAATACCTTTTGCCATGACTGCTCTCCCGATTCCCGGAATCTTTGTGGTTTTTCGTATCCAGCGTGCTTCAGTCAAATCCCGTAACTTCAACACGGGTGGTATTCTACTCATTTGTCTCAGCGCAGTCGATTACTTGCGGTGATTCATAAAGAACCCTGCCTTCCCTCATGGAGCGGGCGATGACGTGATTCGTGGAATCCTTCCATTTCTCGATCTCTTCCGGCGTGAAGAGCAGTATGTCTATTGGCACCGGAATTCCTCGGAGCGCTCTTCGTATCCTGCTCGATTCGGCCCACCGGGAGCCGCCTTGAAATGAAGATTCTTTCTCCACGACGAGGAGATCCAAGTCCGAATCCGGTCCCACCTCTCCGCGGGCGACGGACCCGAACAGGACTATCCGCTCGGGGTCGGCGGCCTCCAGTACGGCTTTCACAATCTCTCGAATTATCGGATCAATGGCTTGGTCGATCTCTGTCATGATCCAAACCTCTTCGAAGATCTTATCACGGAATCCGCTAGTCAGTAAGAGGTCTGCTCTTGGCTCATGTGGGACTCCACTACAGTGAGCGGGATAGTTCAGCGGAAACGGAACACGCAAGAAACAAGACCTGACTCGTGCCTTTTAATGGGTGACCCAAGCCTCCCGGAAATAGGTACTGTACCAATTAACTAAGTACTGTTCGCTGCATCAGTACCTATATAAGAGTTTCGGCTTTCGTCAGCGCCTCCCACTCTTCAAACCTTGACCCTTCCTTCGGAATCATTCATAAGAGACGTGGAGGATGAACTATTGCCGCCGGTACAGGTCGTATTGTACAAAGAGGATGATGAAACCGTCCCCGTCCTCGACTGGCTCGAGCAACTTCCCATCAAGGTCCAGGACAAATGTGCGGCTCGGGTCAACAGGCTGATGGAGTTGGGTCATGAACTCCGACGCCCCGAAGCCGATTATCTCAGAGACGGGATCTATGAACTTCGTGTTAGATACCTACATGCCAACTACCGGATGCTCTACTTCTTCTCCGGAAACCAGGCGGTAGTTCTCAACTCATGGACTGATAAAAGAACGACGGGTTCCTCCGAGTGAGATCGACATGGCTATGACGCTACGAAGGAGATTCGAAGCAGACCCGGAATCCCACACCGTCCAATGGGAGCGATAAGATGGAAGAGAAAAAGATCAGCACCGACGCGTTTGAATTGATTTACAGTCGGTATATCAAAGATGACCCTGCGCGGGTCGCTTCTTTTCACGAAGAACTGACTAAGTCAGCGATCGCTCGGGACATCTATGATCTGCGTTGTCAAGCGGGTCTGACCCACGAGCAGTTAGCCGACCTCATAGGGGTGTCGGCGTCGATCATAGAGGACATCGAAGAGGCTGACTACGAGGGTGATTTTCTTTCCATGGCTTCCAAGATAGCCACAGTCCTTCACCGCAGGGTTGAGGTTCGTTTTGTGCCGGTGGATACCTCTGAGGTTGCCTCGGTGACGACATAGCAACTCATAGCCATAGCCCGGTGTGATTTCCAGCAAAGCTCCCGTTTGTGTGGGTTGTTGCCGGTTGATGTGAAGGACGTGTGTATAAGGAAGCCCTATTTACCGTAAACTTACGGACCCGACCCCCGCTTTCCCTTGAGGCCCAAACAAAAATCCCCTCCCTCCCCCGTCACGCTAGACGACATCACTCTCAGACCGCCTTTTTATGGACTTTTGCCCGCCAAAGCGACGGAAATCGGGCGAGAGAGGCTCTTTCGGCATCGGAACGACAAGGGGCACCGGTAACATAGGAGCGATTTCACGCAATAGGCTCTCTTCTTGGTCTGCAGAGACCGGGGTCAGGTCTTGTATCTTGCGTCCTTCTTTCCCGCGGAACTATCCTTGTCACCGTAGAGTAATGGAGTCCCGCATGCGTTGAGATCTCCTGTCGGGTCAAAACCGTCAAGGAAGTTGGCGGCCCCGCCATTTCCGCGCACTGTCGGATGATAAAGCGCTTCCGGAAACCCGATTGTCGGCGGTCTCGTCATGGGCCGGCCTCACCGTGAATCAGATCAAGATGAAAGACCTGACTCGTGCCTTTTAATGGGTGACCCCTGCGTGTGTATTTCGCCTGACGCTTGCGTAGCGGCATTTTCTGTAGTACGCTTAAAAGAACTGTAGGAGGTACAAAATGACAGAGCTACCGAATATCATTCCGGTGAGCGATATGCGGCAGGATGCCGCCAAAGTTCTGAGACAACTGAAAGAATCAAGGAAACCCATTGTAATTACACAGAGAGGGCGTGCGGCCGCAGTAATGCTCAGCGTGGAAGCCTTTGAGCAATCAGAACGGGACAAAGAACTGCTGCGCCTTTTGGCCAAGGGCGAGAAGGAGATTGAAACAGGCGAGGGCCATGACCTGGATTCCGTACTCGCCGAAGTCGATGCGCTTCTTTCGGAAGAGTAATTATGAGAGTCAGATTTACCTCTTCCGCCAGAGCTCAGTTCCTCTCCGCACTCACCTACATACGGCGGGACAACCCAAAGGCAGCAGTCGATTTCCGTCACCGGACCGGGACGGTTTTGCGAAGGCTCGAAGAATTTCCCAACTCCGGAAGAGTCGTACCCGAGCTCCCCGAGCTGCCGTACCGGGAGGTGGTCATCACGCCGTATCGTTTCTTCTACCGGATCAAGGGGGAAACCGTGTGGGTCGTCGCGGTCTGGCACAGTGCACAAATTCCCAAGGAGCCGTCGTCTTGAAAACCAGGCGACACTATTCGTGTCATTTCAGCCTGGGACATGAATCGAAGTGAGAGACGGATATACGATGAAGAAACGGTTAGAACCGCAACCAACCGGCGATTGCCGGCACCGGCGTCACGTACGTCCTAGCAGCGTGTTGCGGAACTTGACATCCGCATGGAGACCGCGTAGGAACGTCTTCCATGAAAGACCATCGATTCATTGCTTACGAGCCGGACAAACCGTTGCTGCTTCCACCTGATATTCGGAAGTGGTTGCCCGAAGATCACCTCGCTTTTTTCATCAGTGATATGGTGGACAGCCTCGATTTGTCTCAGATCACGGATCAATACGCTCATGAAAACGGCGGACACCCGGCCTATCATCCGGCGATGATGGTGAAGCTGCTGTTCTATGGGTATTGCAAAGGAATCACGACCTCCCGAGACATCGAGCGGGAGACTTATGAAGACGTCGCATTCAGGGTCCTCTCTTGTGACGCGCATCCGGATCACAGCAGGATTTCGGATTTCAGAAAGCGCCATCTCAAAGCCATTGGCCAGTTGTTTCTCCAGGTCTTGGAGATCTGTCAGGCTGCAGGAATGGTAAGACTTGGTTGTCTGGCTGTGGACGGTACAAAGCTGAAGGCGAATGCATCCAAGCATAAGGCGATGAGTTACGGTCGAATGAGGACCAAGGAAATAGAGCTTGAGGTGGAAATCGAGGCACTGCTTGTTGAGGCTGAGGCGCTTGATGCAGCTCAGGATATGAAGTACGGCAAAAGCGACAGGGGTAATGAGCTTCCCGAAGATCTGCGGTTCAAGACGGCTCGACTCGAAAAGATTAAGCGCTACAAGAAGGAGCTTGAGGATCGGGTTCGGCACGAAGCGATCGATTCCGGCAAGCTCGACGAGGATGGCAATCCGCCTCCGACCAAGGGAGGTCGCGGAAAACCGCCCAAGAATCCGCCAGGCATCCCCAAACCCAAGGACCAAATAAACTTCACAGATTCCGAGAGCCGGATCATGCGAGACGGTGCCGAGAAATCGTTTGTCCAAGCCTACAACGCCCAGGCGGCGGTTGATTGTGACAGCCAAATCATTGTTGCCGCGGACGTCACTCAACATGCCAACGACAAGCGGGAACTGATCCCTCTCATTGAGCAAGTAGAGAGAAATACCGGGATGCTTCCGGAGGCAGTACTTGCCGATGCGGGGTACTTCAGCGAGGGAAATGTCGAGTATTCCACCGGAAGGCAGATAGATACCTTCATTCCCAAAGACCGCATCAAACACACCGACATCGCCCCACCAGTACCCGATGAACCCATTGCCGCCGACTCGCCGCCGGTGGAGACCATGCTTGCGAAGCTCAAGAGCAAAGAGGGGAAAAGGATCTACTCGAAACGAAAAACAAGTGTGGAGCCTGTATTTGGGCAAATCAAAGATGCCAGAGGTATCCGTAGATTTTTGCTGAGAGGCCTTGAACAGGTCAAGGACGAATGGAAACTGATTTGTCTCACACACAACATCCTGAAGCTCTGGAGAAAGGTGTGGCGTGACAACAAGACAGGTGCGCCCTTTTTCGGCCGAAAGAAGCAGTTTGGCACCAATTTTCCGCAATTTTTACTTGCCTTTTCTCAGTTTTGGAGACGATGTGCCACCATTCTCTGTGTGGTGGCAACGGACGCCATGTCCCTGGATGTCGTGCTACTGCCGAAAGCCGTGGCTTAACTTTCGCGACACGCTCCTAGATCCGCCGACTCGTACAGTGCGTCCACAACGCCCTTCGCTAATGCCTCCTCGGGCCCGATGGTCTTGCCGCTTTGAACCAACTCTCGGAGAAAACCCGGGCTCACCGAACTAAATGAAGCAAGGAAGCAACGGGGTCTACTTCTGACTCATGTGAGACTCAACTACGGTGAGCGGGATAGTTCAGCGTGAAAGGAACGATGTAAAAAGCAAGACCTCCCCCCGGCATGCCTTGAGCCGACCTCACCGTGAAGCAGATCAAGATGAAAGACCTGACCCCAATCTCCGGCCGTTTGTGTGGGTTGTTGCCGGTTGATGTGAAGGACGTGTGTATAAGGAAGCCGCCATTTCCTTGCACTGTCGGATGATAAAGCGCTTCCGGAAACTCGATTGTCGGCGGTCTCGTCATGAGCCGATCTCGCCGTGTATCAGATCAAGATGAAAGACCTGAACCCAGCCTCCTGCCGGAGGACAGGAAAACCGCGGCAAGAATCCCAATGCAGATCCACGCGAATACGTCTCCGAACCGCGTGTAAAAGGTCCGATTCGGGGGAGAGGTGGGAACACGGACCACGATGGCCCCCTCGTCTTCCAAGGGGATGTGGGACACAACGCGTCCTGCGGGATCGATGGCTGCGCTGATGCCGGTATTGGCGGCTCGTAATAGCCACACCCGATTCTCTATGCTGCGCATGCGGGCCATGGCAAAGTGCTGATAAGGAGCCGCACTCCTGCCGAACCACCCGTCATTGGTCATGTTAATCAACATGCGGGCACCGCTGTTCACCGCGAGCCTACCGAGTTCGGGAAAGATCGCTTCATAACAGATCAACACGCTGAATCGCGGACTCCCGTCTACCTGCATCACCGTCATGGATTCTCCGGAGGAATAGTCGGCTTCCCGCGCTGCGATCCCCGGGCCCAGCGGGAGCAGCCAGGTGAGGGGCATGTACTCGCCGAACGGCACCAGATGCATCTTGTCGTATCGACTGCGGATCGTGTTTCCGTCGAGAAGGAATGCACTGTTGTAGAAGTGCGTAGAGCCGGCTATTTGCTTGAAAGCCGGAGCGCCTACCAGCATGGGAACACCGAGCTTTTCGGAAATACGTCCGGCCTCTTTCCAGTCGGAGTCGTCGCTGCCGAAGAGCACCGGCACACTGGTTTCGGGCCACACAAGGAACCGAGCCCCCTGCTTGAGCGTGATCCTGCCGAGCTTCTCATAGATGAGAAACGTGTACGGCCGTGCAGCCTCCTCCCATTTCACCTCCTGGGCGATATTGCCCTGCAGTATGCCGATGGAGAAACCGCGGTCGGATTGATTGGAAGGCGCAAAGCGCTTCAGACTAAGGTGCCCGTAGCCCACGGTGAGCGCAAGGAGTAATGTCGCCGTTGTTAGGGTTCGCCACGGAATGCTCTTGTTGCCCACCAGGGAGTTCAGTATTTGCCACAGAGCTACATTGACCGTGACGATGAGAAACGACACACCGTAAATGCCGGTGATATCCGAAATCTGTACCAGAATCAAATTTCCGGCCTGTGAATAGCCTGCCAGGTCCCACGGGAAGCCGGTCAATATGGTTGCACGGGCATATTCAACTCCCACCCACGCAAACGGCGCAAAGATAAACGGATTGATGCTTCGCTTCTTGAATAGGGCCAGGAGCAGCGCGAACCCCGCGGGAAACATGCCGAGCACGGTTACCATGCCCGCGAAAATCAGAACGGCCGTTATTGAGGCAAAATGGCCGTGCATGACGAGCGTCCCGTAAATCCATCTCACGTCGAGGAGGAAGAATGAAAGTCCGAACGCCGCACCGTAGAGTGCAGCCCAGGCAACATGCTTTTCACGGTCGAGCGCCCGGAACAGGGGAAGAAAAGCGACCCATGCGATGACGTCCAGACTGAACGGAGGAAAGGCGAGCGACAGCAGCACCCCTCCGCAGGCTGCTGCAATCAGGTTGGATATCATGGAACGGTTTCAGGTTGGTGAGTTGAGGAGTCGGTTTCTTGCTTGGTACCAACAGTGACCAGAACTCTGGTGATACGTTTCTGGTCGCCTCCCTTAATCTTCATGCAGAGCCCTTCAAAGTCGAGTTCTTCGCCTTTAACGGGAACCTTGCCCAGGGAATGTATGATGAAACCGCCGAGGGTATCGTAACCTCCCCTGGGAAGCGCAACATGAAATCTGTCTTCGAAGTCGTCAAGACCTGCTCTGGCACTTACGAGAACCGAGCCGTCTTCCTGAGGCATAAAAACATCCTCTTCCATGTCGTGTTCATCACGAATTTCCCCAATGATTTCCTCTACAATGTCTTCAATGGTGACGATCCCGGAGGTTCCGCCGTACTCGTCTACGATGACGGCGAGGTGAGATTTCTTACTTCGCAACTCGTTGAGTAGATCGTTGATGCGCTTTGTTTCGGGAACAAAATACGGTGGGCGGCTAATCTCTTCCACGCTGAATTGATCCCCTCCGTTGAGCCAAACGGGAAGCAAGTCCTTAGCGTTCAAGATGCCGGTGATTTGGTCAAGATTATCTTGGTAGACGGGGATTCTGGAATGGCCCGACTCAATGATGGTGTGAAGAAGCTCTTCGATGCCGCTGTTCGCGGAAACGGCCGTGATGTGGGTGCGGGGGATCATGATCTCACGAGCGACGGTTTCCTTGAGTTCAAAGATCCCGTCAATCATTTCACCTTCGTCTTGATCGATGAGGCCGCGCTCTTCACTTTCGTCAATGACTTGTTGAATGTCCGTCTTTGAAATAGGTTCCCGTCCGATTTTGCTCCTCAACCAGCGGAAAAAGATTCCTTGTTTCTCAGACTGAGGTTCGTCCAACGAAACGAACACCCCCTTTTTCGATTCGTGCCTTGACCGTCATGGTCGTCCTTAACGGAGTGCAGAACCGGGATCAGGCACGAATGCCTATTTTACTACCTCACATAGCAACCACGAGGCACCATGTCAAGAGGTTGTAACGAATCCTCTCCGCCGGCCGTGAAATATTGTTGACAGGAGCCCCTGCCGTGGTACCGACCGGTGAACTACTCAATGACTTTGTTGTTTGTCTCGATGTGAGGAGAAGGCCTTGGGGTTTGTCTGTCGGCCCGGGATTTCTTCTCGGATTCCGGCCTTCTTGTTGGTTACCGGCAACTCACAGGTCGTCTCGGTCCGAGAACGAGCCGCAGCGAATCGTCAAAGTTCTTGGCACCGTCCACGAAAGTGAATCGATGCCGTGGGAGCAGATTCCTGGTTGACAAAGATCGTAAGATAATAGAATATTAGCTGGTTGCGCCGAAAAAGAGACTCATCGCGCGCAAAAGTGTTTCCCGGCTCAAGCATTGTAGTGATCACTGCTCAAGGGCGTTCCGCCTGTGACCCCGACCCAAGGAGCCAAATCGACTCCGGCCGGTGGCCCTGTCTGCCCGAAAAGTCGCGGAACACCCTCGGCGAGTCGGTGGTGCGATAGGTGCAATCCATCCGAATGCCATAGAACCTGTCCCGCGACCCGATCATCCGGCCGTCCCCCGGGTCGGCAACCGAGCGGAAGCCGGGACGGCACGCATGGCATACAGAATAATACCCGAGAACCTAGACGGAGGTAGTCCATGGGTGATGAAGAGCGAAGAATCCTGGTAGTCGGAGGCGGGACCAGCGGTATGACCGCTGCCGTGGAGGCTGCCGAAACGGGGTCGGAAGTAGTCATTGTGGAAAAGAATCCCTATCTCGGGGGGCGGGTGGCCTCCCTGAACCAGTATTTTCCCAAGCTGTGTCCCCCTACGTGCGGTCTGGAGATCAATTTCAGACGCATCAAAAACAATCCCAACATTCGTTGCCATACGCTCGCGGAAGTCGAGTCAATTTCCGGGTCTCCGGGAAATTACGAAGTGACTGTCAAGGTGAATCCTCGCTATGTCAATGACAACTGCACTGCCTGCGGCAAGTGCGGTGAGGTATGTGAGACTGAAATCCCCAATTCCGTCAACTACGGAATGGACACGGTAAAAGCCGCCTATCTGCCGCATCCGATGGCCTTCCCGTTTCAGTATGTTTTGGCGCCGGAAATCATCGGAACTCCCGAGGCTCAGAAATGCGCGGACGCGTGCGAGTACGGCGCGATCAACCTGGATATGGAGGCGTACACTATAACGTACAAGGTGGGAGCAGTGGTTTGGGCCACGGGCTGGGACCCGTACGACGTCGCCAATGTCGACTACCTGGGCTTTGGAAGAATCCCGAACGTCATCACGAGTGTCATGTTCGAGCGGTTGGCAGCTCCCAACGGACCCACCGGCGGCAAAATCCTGCGGCCGTCCGACGGCAAGGAAGTGGACAGCGTAGCGTTCGTTCAGTGTGCCGGCTCCAGGGATGAAAATCACCTGCCGTACTGCTCGGGGATCTGTTGCCTCGCGTCTCTCAAACAGGCCACGTACGTTCGAGACCGAGTGCCCGACAGCAAAGCCTACATCTTCTATATCGATGTTCGGGCCATGGGCAAGTACGAAGACTTCTATACCAAGGTGGATGCAGACGAGAACGTGATCCTGACCAAGAGCAAGATTGCCCGTATTTCGGAGGATCCGGAAACGGGCGGAGTGCTCCTCGAAGGGGAAGACATCAGTAAAGGAGCCCTCGTGAAACAGGTAGCGGATATGGCCGTGCTGGCCGTGGGCATGGTACCAGGGACCGCTACTGTAAAACCCAATCTCGATATGGAATACGACGACTTTGGTTTTGTGACTTCATCGGGCGCTTCGGGAATCGTACCGGCCGGATGCGTCAAAGCGCCGATGGAAGTGGCCGCATCTGTGCAAGATTCCACAGCTGCAGCACTGAAAGCTATTCAGCGGACGATGGGGAGGTGATGTTTATGGATCAGAAAATCGGTGTATATATTTGTTCGGGCTGCGGTATCGGAGAATCCATAGACGTGGAAGCCCTGTCCGCAGTGGCCGGCGAATTCGGCATAGCCAAATGCGAGAAGAACGCCATGCTGTGCGGTCAGGAAGGAATCGACCTGATTCGCAAGGATATTGATGCCGGCGAGGTTAACTGCGTGGTCGCTGCTGCGTGTTCGGGAAGAGTCAAGACTGAAGAGTTTGCCTTCGACCCCATGACGACCATAACGGAGCGAGTCAATCTCAGGGAGCACGTCGTATGGTGTCAACCTGCCGGAGAGGAAGATACGCAGATGCTGGCCGAGGACTATCTCCGCATGGGCATCGTGAGAGTTCAGAAGTCCAAGCTGCCCACTCCTTTCCTGGAGGAGACTGATAAAACCGTCCTGGTAATAGGCGGCGGCGCTGCAGGTTTGCAGGCTTCCCTGGACGCAGCCGCGGCCGGGCGTACCGTCGTGCTGGTGGAGAAAGAAGCCGAACTGGGCGGGTTCATGGCCAAGTGCCGTAAGACTACTCCCACGGGCCCTCCCTACCAGGACCTGGCCGACGTCACCATTCATGAGACCGTAGAGCAGGTACAAGCCGACTCAAACATCACGGTCAAGACCGGAACCACCATCGAGAAGATCGCCGGCGCTCCGGGGATGTTCGATGTCACCTTCAACAACGGCGGCGGGACTCAACGGGTCGGTTCCATTGTATTGGCCGCGGGATGGAAGCCCTACGATCCTGAGAAGTTGGAGCACCTTTCCTACGGCAAATACCCTGATGTCATCACCAGCGTGCAAATGGAAGAGATGGCAAAAGCCGGCAAGATCACCTGCCCATCCGATGGGTCGGAGCCGTCCGTGGTGGCATTCATCCAATGCGCCGGCTCAAGGGATCCCGATCATCTTCCCTATTGCAGTGCGGTCTGTTGCCGTGTCTCTCTTAAGCAGGCCGTGTACGTGAAAGAGCAGAACGAAGAGAGCAAGGTTCTCGTGTTCTACAAAGACATGCGGTCGCCGGAACAGTTGGAGGAGTTCTACAAGAAAGTCCAGAAGGATGGAACCGTTTTCATTAAGACGGACACGTCCAAGGTAACCATCGGTGAAGGTGAGGAACTCAAACTCAGCATCGAGGCCATGGATGAACTCCTCGGAGGTCCGGTGCAAATGGAAGCGGACCTTGTGGTGTTGGCTACGGGGATGCAACCCGCGGTTCTGGATGATCCGATTCTCAATCTGGAGTACCGCCAGGGTCCCGCGTTGCCCGAGTTGAAGTATGGCTTTCCTGATTCACACTTCGTTTGCTTTCCCTACGAGACACGGCGAACCGGCATCTATGCCGCCGGCTGCGTCAGACAGCCCATGACCGCGACCAGGGCCGGCAATGACGGTACCGGAGCCGCTCTCAAGGCCATCCAGTGCGCGGAACTCACCTCGCATGGCCATGCGGTGCATCCCAGAACCGGGGACATGTCCTACCCCGAGCTTGCCATTACACGATGCACGCAGTGCAAGCGGTGCACCGAAGAATGTCCTGTTGGAATGTACAACGAGGATGAAAAGGGCACTCCGTTACCTCACCCGACCCGGTGCCGCCGGTGCGGTATCTGCATGGGCTCGTGTCCGGAGCGGATCATCTCCTTCAACAACTACTCAGTGGACATGATCGGTTCCATGATAAAGTCGATCCATGTGCCCGACGAGTACGATGAGAAGCCCCGCATCCTTGGCCTCATTTGCGAGAACGATTCATTTCCGGCCCTCGACATGGCCGGCCTGCACAGGCTGCAGTATCCGCCTTGGGTACGCTTCATACCTCTGCGCTGTTTGGGATCGCTCAATTTGGTCTGGATAGCCGACGCTCTGTCAAAGGGTATTGACGGCATACTCCTTTTCGGGTGCCGATTCGGTGACGATTACCAGTGTCATTTCATCCAGGGAAGCGAACTTGCCAACACGAGGATGGAGAAGATCAAGGAGACATTGGACAGGCTGATGCTCGAGTCCGATCGTATCAGAGTGGAGCAGTTGGCCATAGACGATTATCATAAGATTCCGGGCATCGTAACGGAATTCACCGAAACACTGGAAGGGCTCGGGCCGAACCCCTACAAAGGGTTCTAGTGTTGAGACTTGTTTCTTGTGTCCCCGGTTTGGCCGGGGACATCCCCTTGAGACCCGACCCCGGATTCCGGAACATTTACCGGGATTGAGCGTACTCAAGTATTGAGACAACATGGCGGCTGATCTGTGGGACGGTCGTGCGGGCATTAAGTAGGGCGGAAGCCGGAAATGCCGGGCCGTTTATTACACAATTAGGAAGACGGCCGCTCGTATAGAACAGCGAAGGAAGAGTAATGGAAGTTCAAACACCTTTTCTGGAAGTCAGCGACGCGATCGTTTTCTCTGGAGCAGAGACGCTGTACTGGTGCATGCAGTGCGGCTTGTGCACCGGCACATGCCCGTGGAGATTGGTCCCGGGTGCGGCTTCGGAGGAATTCAACGTGCGGATGGTGCAGCGACTGGGGCAGCTCGGTCTGGAAGGCTTTGAGTCGGAAAACTGCCTGTTCGCTTGCACCACGTGCAGGGCCTGCGTGAATCGGTGCCCGCGCGGCGTGGACATCATCGGCAACATCAGAGGAATGCGCAGCATGCTGGCCGAGGTGGGAACCATCCCGCCGAGCCTCAAGCCCATCGCGGGAACTCTGCACGCCCAGGGAAATCCGTGGTCGGGCGAGAGAAACAAACGCGGTGAGTGGATGAAGGGTGTCGAAGTGCCCGTCTTCTCCGAGGACACGGAGTATTTTCTTTCGGTCTGCTGTACCTCTTGCTACGACGTAAGGAGCCAGAAGATTGCCCGCTCCGTGGTCAAGGCTCTACAGGCTGCGGGGATAAGCTTCGGTATCATAGGCAACGAAGAGAGCTGCTGCGGAGAGTCCATCCGCAAGGTGGGCGATGAAGAGCTTTTTCAGAAACTCGCACAGTCAAATATTGAACTGTACAACAGCAAGGGCGTGAAGAAGATTATCGTCACGTCACCTCACTGCTTGTACACGTTCAAGAACGAGTATCCGGAACTGGGAGGCGAGTACGAAGTCTATCATTACACGGAAATACTTTCCCAGGCCATCGCGGACGGTAAACTGAGTCTCTCCGGGGACGATGTAGGTCCCATCGCGATGCACGATCCGTGCTACCTCGGCCGTCACAGCGAGGTATACGACCCGCCCCGCAACATCATGGAGGCCATGCCGGGATCGGAGGTCAGGGAACTCGCCCGGCATCACGACAACAGCCTGTGCTGTGGAGGAGGCGGGGGCCGAGTATGGATGGAAACCGCAGCGGGTGAACGCTTTGCGGAACTGAGGATAACCGAGGCCATGGAAGCCGGTGCAAAGACTCTTGTGACTTCATGCCCGTACTGTATCACCATGCTGGAAGATTCCTGCAACGTGATGGGCAAGTCGGAAGAACTGAAAGTTATGGACCTTTCGGAACTCGTGGCCGAGAAATTGTAGGAAGAGTAGGGGCGGGGTTCAATCTCGCCCCTACCGGTTTCTTGAATCCCCATCAGGGCGGGTTTGAAACCCGCCCCCTACCGATAGCCTTCACGATGTTGACAAAAGTCTCCCCCCGGTGAAACTCGTTGTGAAACATCCCGAACGAAGCGCATGCCGGGGAAAGGAGCACCACATCACCTGCAACCGTATGCTCCATTAGCCCTTCCACTGCGCTCTTTAGGTCGTTGAACGGCCCGAGTAGTTTGGTCTTTCCTCCGGCCTGCTCGATTCCTCGGCGAAGACTCTCGGTGGCAGTACCGGCGAGGAGGGCGATCTTCTCCGTTTGAACGGCTGCGGCTCGGGCAAACGGCGTGAGGTCGAGTTTCTTGTCGGCTCCCCCGGCTATCAGGAAGATTCTTTTCCCCTCAAACGCATCGAGCGCCGCACAACCCGACACAGGGGTAGTGCTGGTGGAATCATTGACAAAACCAATGCCGTTCTTTTCTCCAAGCCATTGAAGCCTGTGCTCCACGCCCCTGAACTCCTCCACTGCTTGGCGAACGGTCTTTACCGGAACACCCAACTTGGTACAGAGACAGACGGCTGCAGCAATGTTTTCCCGATTGTGTACGCCCTGAAGCAGGACCTCCCAGTCGTCGGGCACGTCCGCCTTACTAAAGAAGGACTTTCCCGCAGCGGCCTCCTCGGACAAGGCCGTGGTCTCCGGTTGGTCTCCATTGAACACGCAGAAATCGGTACCCTTCTGGTAGAGAAAGACCGCCTTCTTATCGTGGATGTATTCCGTCATGTCGCGGTAACGGTTGAGATGATCGGGATAGACGTTGGTAAACACGGACGCATGGGGCGAGATCTTGGCATCGTGAAATCCTTGGAGCTGCCAGCTGGAAAGTTCCAGCACTACGACGTCGTCCGGACGGGCGTCTTCGAGAAGCGGAAGTGTGGCTTTACCCATGATGTTGCCCGCGAGAAAGACCCGGTCACGGTGAACCGATAGGATCCGGTGAATCAGGGTGCTCGTCGTGGTCTTTCCCCGGGTGCCGGTAATACCGATCACCCGACCTCGAAAATATTTGCAGAACAGGCTTTCATCCATCTCGATAGGTACACCGTGTTCACGGGCTATCTTGAGAAACCGCGACGACCGAGGCACGTCCGCGTTTCTGAGGATCATGTCGGCTTCGGCAAAGTCGGCAGGGTCATGGCGCCCGAGGCGGAGTTGAACCGGGAGGCCTGCGAGCTTTTCCACTGAAGGAGCCAATTGATCTTGGGTCTTCAAATCCGTAACCGTTACGTGAGCTCCGCATCGAATCAGGAACAGGGTATCGCCGAGGCCTCTTCCCAGAAGCCCCAATCCCATGACCGTGACCCTCTTGCCTCTCAGCATAGATGCGATATCTGACACAGGCGGTTCTCCATTGTCTGAAACGTAGGCGAGGGAAGTCTGCGGAACTTCCTTCTCGATCGTGAACATGCACCGAATTCCCGACCGGTGTCAATGTGAATCGAGTTGAAGCGGGCAGGCATCCGCTATTGCGGCGCAATTCAGATCAAAGCGAGGTCGGGCCGGCACCAAGCCTCATGTGCACCATAGCTGTTCACAAGAGGGCATCGCAGCGCATGTGGGACCCCATTATTCTATTGTGAGCGGAACAGTCTCGCCGGAAAATGGAAAAGTCAACAGGCAAGCAAAGGATCGGGAACGACGGAAGTTTGAGGAGGAAAGTGGAGACGATCGACCGACGTCTCCCACGAGTCAAGAGAAGACCCCTCCGACATTCCTCATCCGTGAGAGTTGAGCTATTGATCATTTTCCAAAGGATTTTGCATGTAGCAGCGGAGGGATCGTATGGCAAAACTCTCAAAGCATTTGTTGCAAGAAACACATTTCGATTTCTTCAGGTCACCATTTTGCCGCCGATCTATTAATTCAGGCTTTCGGATAAACGGTCTGCTCGTTGAAATGAAATCTGCAACGCTGAAAATCCATCATGATCGAACGATTGAATTCGGGTCGAATCGTCTCTCTTTTCTCTTCACCACTCTCGGATATTCCATAACCCTCGATAGCGATCTATTTCAGAAATCCGTTCAGGCTGTTGTCCGGAAGGACATACACTTCTTTGGTTATCAGCCCAATAGTTAGGGGCACAAGAGTAGAAGACATCGGCAATCATCTCTTTGAACCGACTATTTCAATTCGATTTCCGCGGGAGGCCTTGGCCCGACAAGGCACCTGATCAGCTTGCGGCGGCAGATGCCGGCGCCTTCTCAGCGCTGCCGGACAACGGCACGAACAACATGGTACACATCCATGACCGATCTGTCCTTATTGCCCTTATTGTGATAACGCCGGACCAATTGGGGCACGGAATAGTCGTCCACGTTGGAAAAGCCCCGTTGTGAGAGGAATGTCGTGATCGATTTCGGTTCTATACCGAATTTGTATGGTTCCCCCATTTGGCGCGCAGCATCGAGCAAGTCCTCTGCCATTGGGTTCTCATTGGTCCCTTCCACCACATCCGGAGGCACATAATCGAACATGATGATACTCCCCGGCCGGGAATTCTCAGCCGTGAAAGCCAAGGTCCGGTCTACCGCTTCAGCATCTATGAAATAGGTAACCCCCTCCCAGATGAAGAAAGTCTTTCGGTTCGCGTCATATCCGTTTGCGAGCAAACATTCCGCGACGACATCCTTTTCGAAATCAACAGGCACGTGGGTCACGTGATCCGGAACCGATCCGAAGGCCCTCTCGACCCGGGCCTTCTTTTCAGACTGCATTTCTGCACGGTCCACTTCAAAGACCTTGGTCCGTTTCCTCAAATCATCGAGGCGGTACGCTCTCGTGTCGTAACCCGATCCCAGAATGACCAACTGCTCAAGGCCTTCCTCCAGAGCCATCCGGAGGCAATCATCGATCAGTCGAGTGCGCAGTGGAACATACCCCATAATGGCTCTTTGCATGGGATTCATCATCTTGAAAACGAGTCGTCGACCGATTCCCGTCTTGGCAAAAAAGCGTATGCCCGGCGTGACGAGCTTCACGGCCACGGTGTCGTCGCACACCCGAGCATCAGGCGAGTGACAGTTATCCCACGCCCGTGAGAACATGACTACTAAGGCACTGGAAACCTTGTATTTCTGTCTCTTCATGCGCAGACCTCTCAGCTGTGAGCCGCATTCGTGCTTGACACGGCCGTCTCAACGGTCTCTCAAACAAACAGATCGCCACAAAGGGGCCCCGGATGATGTGTCGTCCTTCAGACCCTTGTACCGTGTACATCGTAGAGATTCCGTGTTGTCTGTCTATTCCCGGCCGGATTATTGTTGTCCCTAAAAGGATTATGTTGCCCTCGGTTCCGGGATGTCCGACAATATTTCCCGTGCGACTAGGTCTCGAACCGGGCCGAGGTGGTGTTAGAGCAATTGCCGCAGATTCTGTACGAAATTCGGGTATGTCTGTCGTTCCCAGGCAAATCCCCCCCAGCCCCCTTTGCAGAAGGGGATTAAAGGGGATTTCTCTTTTGAAAGCCTGGGAACCAGACTCGAAATATCGGCCATCTTTTCAGACACTTGCTATATAATGCAGCGCTGTGAATTTCGCGGTGATCCAATTTGTCCGCTGCCTGCGGATGGACAGCTAATTCCTACCACTGCTTTAGCCTGTTTCTAGGTCTGAGATCCGGATCATGGGGCCGACGCCGCGTTTCCGTGACAGCCGGTATTCCCTGGGTACGAGGCCGAATGATCTCTTGAATGCTCCGGCGAAGTGACCCAGTGAAGTGTAGCCGACCGCCAGCGCTATTTCGGTAACTGTCATGTCGCTTGTTTCCAGGAGGAGTCGAGCCTTCTCCATGCGGAGATGACGGACATAACCGAAGACGGTCGTGCCAAACATTTCCCGAAAGCCGCCCTTGAGCTTGAAATCGTTGATGCCTGCCCGGCGGGAAAGAACCGCCAACGCCGGTGGGTCGACGAACTCCTTTTCGAGTATCGTGCGCGCTTGGTAAAGGCGTTCGGTATCCTGCCGGTTCAGGTGAATCTTATTATCAGAGACGTCCTGTGAGAATTCTCCAAGCTGGTACGCAAGAATCTCCAGACCTTTGGACTGCATGAAGAGTCGGCGAGCCGGTCCCCGATGCGGACATGCCAACACTTGACGGACAGATGATTCCAGGGGAAGAGACATTGCCTTCTCAAACGCGATTACGGCCGGACCGGACGGCAGGAGCATTTTACTGAACGGTTCCGATAGGGGAGCATCCCAGTCGGCAATCAACTCCGGGACGCTCGCTCTTTTGAGACGGACGTTGATCATCCTGTGCCGCTGACCGCCGGCCAGTATTAGGCTGGTCTTTTCCGCGTTGCTGCCCCCGGCAACATTGAAACCCGCATGAAGCGCCAGGTCGAAAGTCCGGCCCTTCCCGCCCTTGAAAGTCTTGACACAGCGGCCCTCTATTGCCATGCCGAATCCCGCCATCGGCTCAGGTTCCAAGGCCATTATTTCGAGATCATGGTCTGTATGGAGATCCAACAGCAGGACCCTTAGACCCGATCCGAAAAAGTGGGCCTCGACTACTCCCCGCAACCACTGTTCGGAAAGCCTGGCAGAGACCCGGCCGAGTTTGTCAAAGTCAGTAACTCCTCCCCATTCGGCCTCCGCAGTCAGGTTGACCAGGTCCTCCCAACTAAATCGCAGCGGTGATCCTCGTTTTCGCACAGTTAACCCCAAAAAGGAAAAGGGGACATGCTACTTTTTCGGGTGAATTCTTGGCCGTCCGCGAGGCCGAAGCGTGAATTCGAGTCCCAAAGTCGACCTGATGAAAGACCTCTTGGCGTTCATTGCCACGATTCAACACGTCGCAACAGATCTCACCGCCGGAAGGTCGTGCGGTCCTCGGCGTGGTCCCATGTTACCATAAGAGCGTGTCGAACAACAGAAAAGAGGAATGCCCTCTCTTCTGCGGTAGAGCCCTTGGAGTGATGATTTCATAGCTCCACCGGCAAGCGACCTCGCCGGAGTGTTGCACTCCACTATTCAACGTGATAGTCCTCTCTTTTCATTGCACTTAAGTGCACGTTTGCGGGGTGCCGGAGTAAGCAATGGCCGAGCCCAGAACTGTGAAATACGTAAGACATGAGTTTCACGGAGATCCCGAACGCCATACGGGAACCTTGCCGACGTTCGTCTATGACGTTCCGTACCTGAGTGCTTGTGGAGTGCTCCCGCCGCTTCACATCCTTAACGGGATATTGTCGAGCGGCGGAGAGACCGGCACGGAGGCCCCGGCCACGAAAGACTTTCACGAAGCTCACTTCTGAACGTGGGGTGGGCGTCCCTGCCCGCCGTCTCCCCTGCGTGGGCCGGGGCCCGGGAAAAGAAGACTGGTTCCCGGCCTACGCCGGGAAGACGCCTCAGGATATGCGACCTCATTTATGAAATCGACTAAGTAGTCGAATCTGCAAATACGGTCTTGGATTCCAGCCCGCTTGCACCACCGGCCTCATTTCGTATAGAAACCGCAGCCGAAGTACACGTCGTGCCCGGGTACCCGCATGATATAACCTCTCTTGGGAGACGGTTTCTTCTCATTGGGTTTGGGCCAAGAGTATTCGACCCATCCTTCTCCGGGATTCTTGGCCGTCTCGGCCATCTTGAGGTTGAACGAAGCCTTGGCCGTGGTGCCGAGAAGCTTCTGATTAACCGCCGATCCCGCTGCCAGTCTCTTATTGTCCAGAGACATGGCAAAGATGTACAGGTTACCTTTGACAAGCGGGCCCTTGAGGTCGTTGATGGCCTTGAGCGTGGTATCCAGTCCCTGCTCCTTTACCATCGCCACAGCCTTTTCAACCAGCGCTTTAGCATCGGCCGCTTGGTCATCGGCCGATACGGTGCCGGCGGTTAACGATAAAACCAGGATCATCAAGAGCGAGTGCAACACAATCCTCATTGGATAAACCTCCCATTCAAACAAACTGGTTCAATCATCGCGTCGCAGGGTTGTGGGATCAAGTGCGTTGTTCTATTTTGGTCCGAGTCCCACTGGACTTTGGGAATGAGGGTACCAAGACAAAGGCATTGCCTTTGAGTCCGGACGATCGGTCACGGGACGTCGGAGGCATCCCGACCGGAGGAAGCATCTTGCGGATCGAGGTTCTTCGGCAGGGAAATCTGTTGGGTAGCCTCGAAGGAGGAGGCAATCTGCCCACATTGAGGACACACTTCAATGGGACTCTTGTTGTCATAACCGCACATTGGGCACGTCGTTGGGCTTAACTTCTCAGGCTTTCCATTGGTGAGCTTCATGATTTCCGAGTCCAGCGAGATCACGAGACTTGCCAGGTTCCTCACTACGATCTGAAGCATCTTGAGTTGGAGAAGGGGGTCAAGCTCCCTGAAGAGAATGGCGTTTATCTGAAGGAGCTTGCAGTCCACCTGGCAAACCACGCCCGCCGAACGCTTCTGCCTGGCGAAGGCCCCGATTTCTCCGAAGCACGCCCCCGGAAGGAAGTTGGACAGTATACGGGATCGTTTGATGATTTTCACGTTTCCTTCGAGAAGCACGAAGAAATTGGAGTCGCTCTCGTTCTCGTGAATGATGTTTTGGCCGGCTTTGCACGTGATGAATTCCCCAACCTTCGCCAGTTCGTTGATCTCCTGGTCCGTGAACATGGCGAACATCTCAAACTTCTTCAGGCTACGCACCAATTCGCCGTTCGGGGTGATTCCCGTATGTATCCCCGATCTTAGACAATCCGCGAGGGAATCGGCAAGCTCCTTTGCCGAGCGGAACCTTCTGGCGGGAGATTTCTCCAAACATCGAGCGACGATCCAATCGAGCTTGTCGGGAACCTCCGGGTTGATGCGTCCCGGCGGCGGGGGGGTCTCCGTGCAGATTTTCGACAAGGTCTCCTCGGGGGATACCCCTTTGAAAGGGGCCTGCTTGGTAAGCAATTCGAACAGGACCACCCCGAGCTGATAGATGTCCACCCGATGATCCTGTTCACGACGCATAACCTGCTCAGGAGCCATGAACCGAGAGGAACCGACCAGTGTGGGGCGTTGCCCTTTGAGGTTCTTGCGAAATCTCGCGATGCCGAAGTCGGTGATCTTAGGCACCCCTTGAGCGGACAGGATGATGTTTTCAGGTTTGATGTCCCGATGTACCACCCCCTGAGAATGCGCGTAATCCAGTGCCAGTGCAAGCTCGTAGACTATTTCAATGGTTTTCTTAATGCTGAATGGCGATTTCCGCTGGTGTTCCAGCATGGTCTTCCCGTACACGAACTCCATGACGATATACAGCAGGTCCTGCTTCTTGCCGACATCGTAGATCACTACGATGTTTGGATGCAGCAGAGAGCCGGCGGTCTGGGTCTCGAGGAAGAAGTCCCTGAGGACCTTCTCCTTCGGCGGCCAGAATCCGGGGAGCGTATCAAACGAAAAGAACTTGATGGCAACCGGCCTTCGGATGATTTTGTCCGTGGCCAAATAGACTTTGCCCATTCCTCCTTCGCCGATCCGCCGAACGATGTCGTACCGTTTGAGTTTCTTTAGTTTGTCGGAATCACTCTCTTTATTCATGGTCACATGTTGAGTCCGAGCACAGTCAATGTGCCGTGGGTGCGCCGCTGGTCTGCGAATGTTTCAGATTGGGAAAAGCCGTACTCGGCCCCCCGGAATCATAGTTCCGACAGGATCCTCGGCCCGTTGTCGGTAATGGCAATCGAATGTTCAAAGTGAGCCGACAGCTTCCCGTCGGCCGTCACCGCGGTCCATTCATCGTCGAGCAACTTAATTCGCCATGTCCCTTCATTCACCATTGGTTCCAAGGCCAGGACCATTCCCGTCTTGAGTCGCGGGTTCCAGCCCACGCCCGTATAGTTGGGTATCTGCGGCGGCTCATGCATGTTGCGACCGATCCCATGTCCTACGAAGTCTCTCACTACTGAGAATCCATTGGACTCGACGTGTTTCTGGACGGCATCCGATATGTCATGAAGACGGTTTCCCGGAACCGCTTGCTCAATGCCCTTGTATAGAGATTCCCGAGTGACGGTCAACAACTTAGTGGCCCGTTCGGAGACACTTGCTACCGGATACGTTCTGGCCGCGTCTCCCACAAAACCCTGGTGAACGACTCCCACGTCTATGCTGACTATGTCTCCTTCGTTCAGCATGCGGGGTCCGGGTATGCCGTGGACGATTTCATCGTTCACCGACGAACAAACACAAGCAGGGTAGGGAGTCTGGTTACGCATTTGGTAGCCTTTGAATGCCGCTTTTGCCTTTGCCTTTCGAATCATCTTCTCTGCGATCGCGTCCAGTTCACCTGTGGTGATTCCCGGTTTAACCGCCTCGCCAATCCGCTCAAGTATCTGAGCCACTATGCGGTTGGCCTCTCGCATTATGTCGATTTCCTTTTTGGTTTTCAGAATGATCATTCCCGGTTTCACGGTCGTCCTGCCTTCTCCCATGAAGTGTGTCTCATGCAGGGAATTTATCGTGAAACAAACCTGCATGGAGCATACCTGCCTGGGGTCACGTATGGGGGGTGGGGGGTGATGAGTCTCCCCCCCCCACCAACTCTTGCGCATCGTGCACTCTTCATATCCTGTCTCCGAGGCCAAGCCCCGGAGTGCCGAAAACAGGCGAGGACTTTCATGCTTTGATGTGCCTTCGCAGACATGGTAATTCTTGGGAAAGAATACCAGATTTTTTCGGTTTCATGTTGGACGATTTTGTAACGTGTCCAAAACATTTCCCGGCTCAGAGACCTCGGCATGAGATTATTGAGTCATAGTACACCGGTTACGGTAACAGGTCACGTCCTTGGTGACACCAGATCCCTTAGAATACCCAGGTTCACCGGATCCATATCCTTGCCGTACAGGTTTTTGGGTGTTTCAAGAATCTTTGGAACCGTACAAAATCGTTGATCGTTCATGATCAGCCTGAAACATTCCAGGCCGAGCTTTCCGCGGCCGACGTGTTCATGGCGATCCACCCGGAGCCCGAGGCCTTTCCTGCAATCATTCAGGTGGAGAACCTTGACGCGTCCCAGGCCCACGGTGCCTTCCAGGTCCGCCATGGTCCGATCGTAACTCGACCTTTCGCGAAGGTCGTGCCCGGCCGCAAACGCATGGCATGTGTCGAAGCAGATCCCCAGACGTTCGGGATGCACGGTATCTTCCAAGATTCGTCTCAGGTGCTCGAAGGAATACCCCAGCGCCGTTCCCTGACCGGCGGTGTTTTCCACGAGCACTTGCACGCACAACCCCGATGTCTGTTTCAGTACGGCGTCGAAGGAATCGACAATGTTCCTTAGCCCCGCGTCTTCGCCTGCATCCTTGTGAGCCCCCGGGTGCATCACCAGATACGGGATCCCGAGCCGTTCTGCGCGTTCCATTTCGTCAATAAAGGCTGCCCTCGACCTGTTTCGAAGGGACGTGTCCGGAGAGGCGAGGTTGATGAGGTACGCGTCGTGGGCGATGATTACCGGGATGCCCGTCCTCCGACGTTCCTGTTTGAATTCTCGGACGATCTCCTCTGTGAGCGGAGGACTTCTCCACTGAGACGCATTCTTCGTGAAGATCTGAATTGCAGTGCAACCGAGGGCTTCCCCGCGTGCGATTGCCCGGTGAATCCCCCCGGCTACGGACATATGGGCTCCGAGGAGAAGATTTCCGACCGAGGTACCCGCACTCTCTGGAGTGGTGGAACCTGCAATCCGCTCTTGTTCCGTGTTTCTTGCCGGTACGTGTACAAGCCTCATGACATATAAAGATTACCACAGAATACTACCGTTTGCAGCTCCGGGAAATGCCGTGGACTTCCCCAAGTGGGGCTTCAGCCGCCAACGCAAGCCAAGTACCGGCCTGCTGTCGGCCGCCCCTGCCGGGGCTTGGAAGCATTAACGTCCCGCAGGGGCAGTATAAGAGCAGTCCGGTTTATCAAGCCGGGGTGGCTTCGCCGTGAAGACGGCGGGCACAGCCCGCCCTACGGTGCCGATTCGCAGCACCCCCCTGTGGGTGCCCGGGCAGGAAGGAAGAACTTGCTTCACACTCATCGAGTTTTTCCTGTAGACTGATTCCCGAGACGTACGCCGATATCCCGGAGGAAATAAGCATGACCCCCAGGACGAGGACAACCCTGATCAGATTTGTTGCAGCGCTGGCCTTTATCGTAGTGTTGGTATGGTTGATGGTCGCATTGGAGTCGGTGACCACCATGGTAATGGTGGGATTCTTCCTCGCGTATATCCTCAATCCTGTTACCAACTATTTGCAGCAATGGCGAATTCCCCGATCCGTAGCCGCGTTTCTTGTCGTTCTCACCGGGGTGGCTTGCATTGTGGCGACATTTCTTGCCCTGCTGCCCGCGCTCATCGGAGAGATTGTACGTTTCGCCTCGGAGGCGCCTCGATATCTCGCAGCGTTGCACGATCTGATTCTGAAAGCCTCCGCAATACTTGACATCAAGATACCGGAGAACTGGAGCCAAGTGACCGAGCTAATCGTCGCTCGGGGCAGAGAGATGTTGCCCAATATCGCAAAATCGGCTACCGGCATCGTGTCCCAGGTCATCTCTTCGGTCTTCAGATCCACCATGAGCGTGTTGTCCGCCTTGATACACGGGGTTCTCGTGCCGGTGATCGCATACTATCTCCTGGTGTCGTTCGAGGACATCCGGGGGGGAATTGCGGATTTGATCCCGCCGTACACACGTGAACCCATCCTAGAGAAACTCCGCCAGATTGACATGGTGTTGGCTTCATTCATAAGAGGCCAGTTGACCATAGCTGCAATTCTGGGTGTGCTCTACAGCATCGGTTTCGTGGTGATCGGCATTGATCTGGCTCTTGTGATCGGCGTTGTCTCGGGAATTCTTTGGATTGTCCCGTACTTGGGCACTCTGATCGCCGTTGTCGCCGGGTCGGCCATGGCGTTGGCCCAGTTCGGAGACCTGGCCCACGTGGCCTATGTGTGCTTCTGGATAGCGGGAGTGCAGCTGCTCGAATCATACGTCCTGACGCCGAAAATAGTGGGCGAAGCATTAGGCTTGCATCCGGTGGTATACATCCTGGCTCTCATTGTGGGAGCGAACCTTTTCGGATTCGTGGGCATGCTCGTGGCCATTCCCGTAACGGCTGTCCTCAAAGTCCTCTTGGTGTCGGCAACCGAGGCGTACCGGAACTCTTATCTGTACAATGATACGGCAAGGGAAACGGATGAATAGCCCGTGGTCGGCAGGCCCTGGAGGGCAAATTCCCCCTATCCCCCCTTTTCTAAAGGGGGGATAGGGAGCATAGGCGCTAACTTACGGTGTCTCGGTCAAGTATTTCAGCCGGTTATCACCCTCCCCCTTCCCCCTCGTCAAGGGAGGGGGTTCCTAAAACCCTCTCCCCTGGCGGGAGAGGGCAGGGAGAGGAGGAAATCAGTTGATCCGTCAAACGGTCAATGTTCGCACCTGTGGGGGCAGCGGGGATTTGTCCATAATTGCCGTAATGCCAAAGCCGGCCGCCATAGTGCAGTCTTCAGGAAGCAAGAGGGTTAGTTGACATGTCCTTCAAGACATACTCAACGTGTTCGGAACCCGTCGGAGGAATTCTGCACGTGGTGTCCACCCCCATCGGCAACCTCTCGGATATCACCCAGAGAGCCGTTGAGGTCTTACGCTCGGTGGATCTCATCGCGTGCGAAGACACGAGAACGAGCCGGAGCCTGTTCCAGCGGTGGGAAATCACCACAAAGGTCATGAGTCTCCACAAGTTCTCCGAGACGCGCAGGACGCAAACCATTCTGGGGCGATTGCAGCGGGGAGAGAACGTGGCATTGATTGCGGACGCGGGAACACCGGCGCTCTCAGATCCGGGAAGCATACTGGTTCGAGCAGCCCTCGATGCGGGATACCGCGTCACTCCCGTACCGGGGGCTTCTGCAATTACCGCGGCCCTCTCGGTGTCGGGTATGGACACCTCGTCCTTTGTGTATCTGGGTTTTGCGCCTCGAAAGGATGAACAAAGACAGCGTTTCTTCAATGAAATCCTTCTCGAAGAACGGACCTGCATATTCTTTGAGTCACCGAGGCGCCTGCCGGATACGTTGCGTGTTGCTGCAGAGATCCTTGGCGATACGCACATGGTGGTGATGAGAGAACTCACGAAGCTCTATGAGGAAATGCTGCACGGATCGCCGGCGGATATCCTCGGTGCTTTGGAGACCAGGGAATCCGTGAAAGGTGAAATCATCGTAGTGGTTGAAGCACGTCGCAACTTTGGGGATGAGGTCGACATGGAAGGTGTTGTAAAAACTCTCATGCAGGAAGGGTACTCAGGGAAGAAGCTGGCCGACGAGGCTCGCAGAAGATACGGTGTACGTAAGTCGGACGCGTACGGGCAGTTCTTGAGGTTGAAAGAGACTCGGTCTCCCATAACATGAAAGTGGTCGAGCATTTGTCGTCGTTTCCGGGCCTGAGCTTGGGAAGGATCCGAACAACGATCCTACGGGGCTTCGCCTTTCCAAAGAATCGGCGGGCACAGCCCGCCCTACGGGATCCTAATAGGCACCCGGGATTCACCACAATGACCAGGAGACTACGAGCCCCGGACCGTAGGGCGGGCTGTGCCCGCCGTCTTCCTGAATCGGAGCACTCAAGAAGCCGGCCGTTCCGCAGATACGAGTCTCCAAAGATTCGACCGCCTGACCTTCTTCGACACCTTTCGTCCGACGGCTTTGGCCAGGAGCACCGGGAGGCTCATGATCACCGCAGGAAAGCTCTTGGGATTCAGAAGCCCGATGTTCATCACTTTCCGGGTTGTTCGGTACAACTGAGTCGGCGTGTAGAAGTTCCTGGTTATTTGCTTTGCGATGCGCTTCAATCCCGGCCTGCCGAGAATCTCGGAGTATACGATTGAATCGTCGCCTATGAAGTAACCCGGAGTAGATTCAACCAGTTCCTTCAGCGGAGAATATTTCTCAATGCGAAGCTTCTGATACGTTATGGAATCGAGCCCCAATTCCCTCGCAAATACGGGGATCTGCATCATCTCCTCTTCGGTTTCACCCACGTTGCCGTAAATGAAATACCCGTGGTAGTAAAAAGGGAATTTTCTCAGCGTCTTGAACGCTTCCCGCAACTTGGCGGTATCAAACCCCTTGTTGAGTTGATCCAGAATGTGATCGTAAGCAGACTCGATCCCCAACAGAAAGACCTTGATGCCGGCCCGTTCCGCCGCCTCCAACACGTCGGGGTGCTCATAGATTTCGATACGTGATTGCACGAGAAATCGTTTCCGGATGCCCTCTTCGACAATGCGCTCGCAGATCCTTTTTGCTCTCCGGGGGTTGATAAAGAAGTTCTCGTCTGCGATGAGCACGATGCCCGCGGATATCCGGTGGAGCTCGTCCATGACCGAGTCAATCGACCGGACGGAGTACTCGCGCTTCTGACCCAGAGGATTGAGATTGAACGTGCAGAACTTGCACTTGTAAGGGCAACCCCGCGAGGTGAGGATGATGTCGAATTCTTCCCCCCTCAGAGCAAAGCCTCCCACGTTCATGTGGTAAGCCTGACGTCTAAGTTGCCGTTGGGGGAACTCGTAGGCATCGATGTCCGGCAATGGTCGGTTTGCGTTATGCACCACCCGGCCGCAATCTCGAAATGATATGCCGGGAATCTGCTTGGGGTCTTTCCCGAGAGCGATATCCACAATACTCTGCTCTCCCTCTCCCCTTACAAGGATGTCAACGCCGGGGCAGGCGTAGAAGACTTCCTCAACGTAATCCCCGGCCTGCTTTCCCCCCACTACGGTGGTTATATGCCGGGGGAGGGAATTAATGAGACGGCACACTTCATCGAAATGGTATTCCCAGTTGATGCTCACACACAGCAGGTCAATCTCGTTCCGGATGAAGCGGCGCAAACGTTCCGGTTCACGGAGAGGATCGGGAAGCCTGAGGTCCAGGAACGTCACCTTTTCTACATGAGGCTTGAGCGCGGCGGTCACATACTCCAGTCCGACGGGTGGAAAGACCGCCAAACCGAGTGAACCTGAATGACTGTCCCTGAAGTATGGATGAAGGCATAGCGCGTGCTTGTAGGTAGTGCCGGTTTTTTCGCCTGAAGAACCACGAACCGAATCGTTCTCCGTCCTATCCCGACCTACGGGTGAAAGGAGGCCATCGCCGGCATCCGATACCTGTTTTGGCGTCAATTGTTGCTCCAGCGGCAAAAGAATATGTGGGCCGGCATAAACGGTGCCACGCCCATCACCAAGGCTGGATCACTCTAATGCCAACACGAGGGGCTGTCAAGCAAGGCGATGACCCTCGTGAAGAGGGTGTTGACGGGCGAGACCGGGGTGAAGTATGCTGATACTTAGGTCTAAAGCCGAATGAAAACGCAACGTCAAGCAAGCTTCTCAGGGAGGTGTGGCTATGAAAAGGTCGGTTATCTTTATCCTTGCGATCGTTCTGGGCACGATGATTTCACTCACGGGAGTACCTGCCGGGTTCGCCCAACAGGAAACCGGGGTTATCGTCGTGGATCTTCAGGGGGACTTCACCAAGCTGAAGAACGGATCACTTGCAGTAAACGGCACCGACAAGGCTTATGTTGATAAGGTTGCAAAGGCGACCGAGACTCTGAAGAAAAAGGGACATCCGGTGTTTGCCACACAGGATTGGCATCCCAAGGATCACGTTTCCTTCTTCTCGAATCACAAAGACAAGAAACCGTTTGAGCTTATCGAGATAGACGGTCGGAAACAGGTGCTGTGGCCGCCTCACTGCATCCAGGGTACGGAGAACGCCAAAATCCTCCTGGACGACGGTCTGTTCGTAGCTGTTGTGAAGAAGGGGAAAGACAAGAAATATGACAGCTATTCAGGATTTAAAGACGATGGCGGCGCAAAGACGGAGATGGACAAGATTCTTAAGGAAAAGGGAATAAAGGAACTCGTCGTATACGGTATCGCCACGGACTATTGTGTCAAGGCAACGGCCATTGATGCAGCTGATGCGGGATACAAAGTCACGGTGATCGAGGATTTGTGCAAGGGCGTGGCACCCGATACTACTGCCAAGGCCCTGAAAGAGATGAAAGACAAAGGCATAACCATTAAGAAGGACCTGAAATCCTGACCACGAAACGTTATTTCCTTCCGAACCATTAGGGGCGTCCCGCGCAGAACGCGGGACGCTTGCCCCGGCCAAATACTACCACCATGGGCACCCGCTAAAGAGTGCCCATACATTTTCCGTGTTCCACTAAGTGCTTCGTTGCTCAAATACGCTCGCGTATTATTCTCCCGTCCGCATGTCGGAGTCCCGGGCTACGGAAGATTACGGGAAGGCTCATCCATCTTCGTGGGACGGGCGTCTCTGCCCGTCATCTTCCGGGGCGGACATTCCTGAACTCCGTCTCTCCGGCGAAGGCCGGAGTCCAGCGAAAGAAGACTGGTTCCCGGCCCACGCCGGGAAGACGGTCAAGCCTCCGTGCGGCCTCAGCCGCACATTTCCTCACCACCGCAGGAAATGCGTCACCGTATTTAGGCCGCAGAGCACCATGTCGGTGTTCGAAGCGCCGGACCCCTTGTCGTGAATGTTCACGTCTGAGCAACGGGTCCCTCGGCAGAGCCAAACCAAGGGGTAGTCTTCAAGCAGACCTTGACGAGCATCAGCATGACCGGGACCTCAATGAGCACCCCCACCACCGTAGCCAACGATGCTCCCGAAGACAATCCAAAGAGCATTGTAGATGTAGCGATGGCAACCTCGAAATGATTTGATGCCCCGATCATTGCCGACGGAGCCGCGTCTTCGTACGTGAGGTTCAGCAAGCGGGCCAGTCCATAGGTGAACCCAAAGATGATGGTGGTCTGTATGAACAGGGGGATTGCTATCCATAGGATGGTGAGCGGGTTGGAGACAATTACGTCTCCCTTGAAAGAGAAGAGCAGAACCAGTGTGACCAGGAGGGCTATGATGGTTATGGGAGTCAGGATGTGGAGGAATCTTTCCTTGAACCACCTCTCCCCCTTGGCTTGAATGATGAGCTTTCGAGAAAAGTACCCGGCCGTCAAGGGCAACGCTACGTAAATTCCTATGGACAGGAGCAGTGCCTGCCAGGGAACCGGAAGACGACCGACTCCGAGAAGAAAGCCCCCAAGCGGTCCGTACAGGAAGAGCATGGCCAGGGAGTTTATGGCTACCATGACAAGGGTGTGCCCGTCATTTCCCTTGGCGAGAAATCCCCATACGAGCACCATTGCGGTACACGGAGCGATGCCCAAGAGGATGCATCCCGCCAAATAGCTCCGCCAAAGCGGGACTTCGAGCATCTTGACGCCCTTGACTATGACGATCTTTCCCACCCCGTGCGACCCGCCGACAGGTAAGTCCAACCCCAGCGGCATCTTCACGTAATCAACCGCATCAGGCCCGATGAACGCAAGGAAAAGAGTCCCCAGGAAGAACAATGAAATGGCGTACATGGTGAAAGGCTTAACTGCCCAGTTGACGAAAAGCGTGAGTCCCACGGGCTTGAGGTTCTTGCCGGCGAGAAGTACTTCGGCGAAGTCTATTTTCACCATGATGGGGTACATCATGAAGAACAGGCACACCGCTATGGGGATGGATACCACCGGCGCGTCGTCCACATAGACTGCCAGCCCGTCAAGGAACTGAGACACCCCGGGTGAAATGCGGCCCAGGAATATGCCGGCCACAATGCAGAGGATCACCCAAACCGAAAGGTACCTCTCGAAAAGAGACAATCCCTTGCCTTCTTTGGTGATGGACGCTTCCGTTGCGGTCATGATTCTGCTCCTTATTTGCCGTCAGAGATTTTGGGCATTCCTCGTTTTCACACCATTGAAAGCCCATCGGAGAAGCAAGAGTTCATCGGGACAGCCGCAACAGAGCGGAATCACCGATAAGTATTACGACATTAGAAGGCGAAGCCAAGATTCGGAAACAGTGCCCCGACGGCGATGTAGAGTCCTACGCATCCCAATAGGGCACCGGCCGCCCTCTTGACATAGAGGTTCGCCGTGTGTAACCGCGTGGAGCCGAGAATATGCCTCGCGGCCCCTGCCGAGGTGCCTACCGCAACAATCAGCAAGCAGTGCCCGATTCCGTAGAACAACATCATAACTCCGCCGAAAATCGCACCTTTCACGGGAATCACGCTGACAATAAGGAGCAGGGCAGGGCCGGTGCAGGGTAATGATATGAGGCCGAACAGAAACCCGAACAGTGCAGCCCCGACATAACCGGTGACCTTGGGGAGTTTGTCCTGAGATACGGGAAGAGGAATATGAAACAGATCCATGAAGTGCAGCCCCAGCACAAGGCAGATCCCCGCAACCACGTAGATCATGTACTCGGACTGCAGGAAAGGCGCTGCGGCCAATCCTACGGTAAAGAGAACGGCCAATTCCACGCTGAATCCGAGGACGAAGATCACAGTGTAGAGAAACGATTTCTTCGTCGTCATCTCCTCGTTTATGCCTCCGATGAACCCAATCAAGAGCGGGACCATTACCAACACACACGGATTCATTGCCGTTAGGGCCCCTCCAACAAAGGCGCCTGCCGCAGCGAATACAAGACTTCCGGACGACACCCACTGTTGAACGAGTGAAAAAACGGACTCCATGATTACCTCCTCAAGAGTTACGACGAATCTCAGGACCGGGATGAGCAGCCGACCCGACGATCTCACGCATTGTGGATCCATCTCTACTGCCGGGTGGATTGGAAGTTGCGCTTCCGTGTCCGATCATCAAACCTCTCTCTGTCCTTTTCCCGCCGGTCCCGCGGAATGCGGGATTGAGGAGAAGGGTAGGGGGAGGGTCATCCGTCGTACAGGCTTCAACGCAGTTGACTGCAAAGAACCACCACCAGCGCTTCTGAGCCTACCGGGGTGCCTGAGGGGCCGGCGGTTGAGGAACGGCGGACCGTCCGGGAGCGCGTGTCGGCGGCGCCAGTCCCATCTTCGCGAGAACTTGAGCGATCTGTTCTCGTTCAAGAGTCCCCTCGTTTCTGTAATACTCCTTGCCGCCGGGAGCCAGGAACACCTGGGTAGGCATCATTCTGATTCCGAAGGCGCGCACAAGATCCTTGTTCGCGTCCATGTCAACGGTGGTCACAATGGCCCTGCCCGCGTATGCCTGTTCCATATCCTTGAGAATGGGCTTCATGTACTTGCACGGAATGCACCAACCTCGCCCGAATTCGAGGAGTATGGGAATCTTCTTGGCTACAAGCGCCTTGAGATCTATTTGTCCCGCCGCAGTTACCGGGCTGCCCGGGAGCAGAAAAAGGAGCACCGTCATTATCGTGAGGGTTACCCTTATGTAGAGTGGGTTCATTGTCATCATATCTCCTTACGTTCACACGCTCGATAATCACCTTCGAAACGCCCGGCTTACCATTTGTTTGAGTCATGGTTACCTGGTCAAAATCTCATTTGTGTAAGCCCTGAGGCTTGTGCCGTACATGATATGCCGGCACTCACGAGGAGAGCCATTGGAGGAGTTCCTTCTCCTTGGGAACCTTGCCGGCGGTCTTAACCTCACCGTCGATTACGAGAGCGGGAGTCATGAAAACTCCATAATCGGCAAAGATTTTGATGTCCTCGACCTTGACCACCTCAGCCTCTACTCCCTCTCGCTCGACTACTCGATTCACAAGATCATAGAGCTTGTTGCATTTGGCGCATCCGACGCCGAGTATCTCCACTTTCATTGACCTCATCCTTTCGTTTGTTGTTCCTCAAGTGATGATTACCCCGAAGATTACCCCGGAGATGGTTGCCATCACGCACACCAGGACCACAAAGACAGCCGTCTTCTTGGGGCCCATAATACTGTTAATCACAAGCATGTTGGGAAGAGAAAGCGCCGGGCCTGCCAGGAGAAGAGCCAGGGCCGGCCCCTTTCCCATTCCGCTGCCGATCAGTCCTTCTACGATGGGCACCTCGGTCAAGGTGGCGAAGTACATGAAAGCCCCTGCCACGGACGCGAGGGCATTTGACCAAACAGAGTTGCCGCCCAAGGCCCAGGCCACCCACTCGGACGGTATCAGGCCTTCCTGGTCGGGTCTACCCAGAAGAAAACCTGCGACCAATACTCCTATGAGCAGCAGAGGGAGGATTTGCTTGGCGAATCCCCATGACTCATTAAACCAATCTTGAACCTCATCGTTGCCGCTCGTTGTGAGAATGGACAAAGCTACAACCCCCGCGGTGAAAGAAATCAACGGAGTGTCCGGAAAGGCAAGAGCCAGAGCCGCCACGGGGATTGCGAGAATGACCGTCTTCAACCAAGGAACGTCGAACCATGTCACCAATGTCGCTCCAAAAGCCACAGAGAGGAGACTCGTGATGATCCACTTGTACGAGTAGATGGAGAACCATAGTCCATCGGCCGTGTCCGGTTTGCTCCAGTTTGCAAAGACGAGGATCGCCACCATGAGAAAGAAATACACGGCAGTCTTCCAGAGTGGACGGTCTTCCTCCGCATCGGGGGTACCGGCGGCCATGGACAATTCGGCCCTCTGCTGCTCTTCTTTCATGAAAATCAGGTGCATGAGCAGTCCGATGACCACGCTGAACGCAACGGCGCCCACGGCGCGGGCAATGCCTAATTCGGGTCCCAGGATACGGGCCGTGAGTATAATGGCCAGGACGTTGATCGCCGGACCGGAATAAAGAAAGGCCGTAGCAGGTCCCAGTCCAGCTCCGCGGCTCCAAATGCCCGCGAACAACGGGAGTACCGTGCAGGAACAAACGGCCAATATGGAACCGGAGACCGAAGCCACCGGATAGCAGATGTACTTGGGTGCCGTCGGTCCCAGGTATTTCATCACCCCTTCCTGACTCACAAATACCGCGATGGCTCCTGCTATGAAAAAAGCCGGGATCAGGCACAGGAGGACGTGTTCCTGTGCGTACCACTTCACTAATTGAAGGCCCTCCGTAACGGCCTTGACAAAACGAGCAGACCCCGCCGGCAGGAAGTAACAGGCCAGGAACACGGCAGTTACGAGCGCAAGCGGCTTCCACTCGTCCCGCCAATAGGAGAGATTCAATCCCCGGCCGACTGCCTGCACCAGACCGGTTATCGACGTGGATGACTCGTCACCTGTGGAGTGATCTTGAGGTCTGTGAATGGTTTGAGCTTCTACGGAAAATCCCTTGTCTTCACCCGACATGGCTTCCTCTTTCTCTTTTTGATCATTTCGTCAATTAACGAAACCACTGACCGAACAAAGAATCATTGCCCTGACCGAAGTGACCGTCTCATAAGTTCGGTGTTGTGTTTCCGGGTGCTTGGAACCGGGATGTTATCCGTTTCCAGGTATCCTATTTCGTCAAATGGTAAAATAGTGCGGCGCTGTTGTCAATCCTTTTTTCGCGGATACCTGATTCTTTTTCAGATCACTCATTCGTCGAAAATCTATTCGATTTGCCTGAACAAGGTCCGTTCCGATGATCTGACGGGAAAACAACTATTACACAAAGAGAAAAGCCCTTCTCGCCGCCTCGAATCGATACGACGAGAAAGAACCCGAGTAGACCTCGCAAGGTAATTCTCCCGGCGTCGGGAGAATCCTCTAGCCGGTTATTAAGGCGCGCTGGTCATCTAATCTCCCCAGTACAACGCCTTCCACGCACTTCATGAAGTCCACCGCACAAGGCATGGTCAACCGGTACATGATCTTCAGACCATCCCTCCGGTCCGCGATGATTCCTGCTTTCTTGAGGATGGACAGATGCTTGGAAACATTTGACATACCGGTACCAACATGGTCGACAATGTCGCACACGCACATCTCTCGATCATGGAGAAATTCAACGACTCCAAGTCGGATCGGATGGCCCATGGCCTTGAAGACGTCGGACTTTAGCTTGAGTCTTTCCCGTTCGCGTGTATCCACTGGTACAGCTCCATTTTGCGGGTGGAATGGAATTGTGGTCTGCGAGCAGCCTTTGCAGGCTGCTCACGATATTTCACCATTCGGGAAAATAGTAAGGCGTTTCACGGCAGTTGTCAAGGGCCGCTGTCGTGCAGACGAGTCAATCCGATGTCGCACACAACGAACCAATGCAGGGGGCCCCCCGTAGCCGCCCTCACCAGGCACGACGTTCGGAACAGGCAACCCACAGGGGGGGGGGCGGCTCTCGGACTAAGTGCGGCAGGTCGCAGATTTCGGACCACCTTGAGGATAGCCGGCTTCAAGGTTTCAGATCCATGATACAAGAAGCCCCCCTCTGATCCCCCCGTCAACGGGGGGAAGTTCTTCCTTCTTCAGTGGGACGGGCATCTTGCCCGTCATCGACAGGCGGGACGCCTGTCCGTGGGCACCCACAGGGGGGTGCCCCTACATTCCTGTCTTGGTAGCGCAGGCCTCCGTGCCGGTGTTCCCATCAATCCACGATCCGGCTCAGCGTACGCAACGGTAGACCGGATCCCTAAACCACATTCGTTTGTAGGGCTAGGCCCCTGTGCCTACCCTGTTCATGGAGGCAAGGCATGGGCCCGGGATCCCACCAACAAGACGTTGGGGCAGTTTTACCGGCTATGGTGCACCGCGCATCAATCGAAGTCATCGCCTCGGTGACGATGGATCTGACCGCTGATCATGTAAATCACGTCCTCGGCAATATTGGTGGCATGGTCCGCAATGCGTTCGAGATGGCGGGACACAAGAAAAAGGTCTACCAAGGGCTCCACTTGATCAGGCGTCTTGCGAACCTGGGTTCCGAAGAGGGTTTGCATGGCGCTCTTCATGAAGTCCACGTCATCGTCCTGAGCGCATACTTCGTACGCCAGGTTGAGGTCTTGATTCACAAGTGAGTCAAGGCTCTTCTTGAGCATTTCCTGGGCGCTCTGCGCCATGGTGAAATAGTCGAAGGGGACCTGTATCTCCGGATGCCGAGAAATGATCTGCGTTCGCTGTGCGATATTGACCGCCAAGTCACCTATGCGTTCCAAGTCATTGTTCATCTTCAATACCGCTACGATATACCTCAGATCATAGGCAACGGGTTGGTGGAGCGCGAGGATTTTGAGACACTCTTCCTCAAGATCGACCTCCAGGTCGTCGATTTCCATATCGCCGGCGATCACCGTCTCGGCGAGCGCGGCGTCCCGGCATTCGATCGCCTTGACGGCAAGACGCACCCGCTCTTCAACCAGAGTTCCCAGAGCTACGACTCGTTTCTTGAGCCTCTCAATGTCATTTTGGAGCCTGACTCTCATGTTGTTCTTCCTTTGGTGTTAAGCTGCCGGCAGGTGAATCGAGAACGTGCTTCCCTTTCCGGGGGAACTCTCAACTTCCACACGGCCGCCGTGGGCGTTGGCAATGTGTTTCACGATCGCCAATCCCAAGCCGGTTCCGCCGACTTTTCTACTCCTCGCCTTGTCAACACGGTAGAACCGCTCGAATATTCTGGCCAGATGCTCCTTGGGTATTCCACTGCCCCGGTCTTTGACGCTGATAAGTATTTCAGAGCCGTTCCTTTGGGACACGATTTGCACGGTACTGTCCGGTTCGCTGTATTTCAGTGCGTTATCGACAAGGTTAACGATGGCCTGTTCGAGGAGCAAGGGATTTATTCTCGCAACGATTGAGTCATCCACCTCATAGTCCAGCGTAATGCCGTGATGCTTCGCCCTGCTTCTGACCTCCTTGTCCACGGAATCGAACACATCCCGAATCGGAACTTCCTCTAGGACGATTCCCCCCTTCTCCGTATCTTGCTCGATCCTGGAAAGGCTTAAGAGATCCTCAATGATCGAGATGAGGCGGTCGGTGTGGCGCATGATGATGGTCAAGAAATGCCGGGCATTTACGGGATCGTCAATAGCTCCCTCTTCAAGGGTTTCAAGGAATCCCTTGATGGACGTGATGGGAGTCTTCAACTCGTGGGAGACGTTTGCAACGAAGTCTCGCCTGATCTTCTGCAAGGCCTTGAGTCTCGTAACGTCGTTCAGCACGACCAGAGCGCCGATGGAGTTGCCCTGAGCATCCCTGAGCCTCGCCCCGTGGGCCTGGAGGAATATGTCTGAGTCGCCGACCACAACGATATCTCGTTCAATGGGGTTTTCGGACGCAAGTGCATCAGCTACGAAGCGGTTGACGTCCGTATTGCGAATCGCTTCCTGTACGGAGCGATTCTTGACGTTGTTGTGCCTGATTTGAAAAAGCGCCTCCGCCGCTCGGTTCGTCCTCAGAATTCGTTCAGCGGTATCCACAACGATTACTGCTTCGATCATACCGGTCAGGACCGCTTCAAGTTCGTTGCGCTGTTGAGTTACGGTGTGGATGCGGCTGTGTAACTGAGAGGCCATGGAGTTCATGGCCCGAGCCAAGGCTCGGAATTCCTCCGAGGGCGACAATTCCAGCCTGTAGGACAAGTCTCCGGCGGCAAATCTGGCCGCACCGCGCTGCATCTCCGCGATGGGCTTGTTGATTCGGTGTGCCAAGTAGAGGCTGAATGCCGCGGCCAGCAGAACAATGACAAAACCTGCAGCAAGGAATTCGCGATAAATGGGCATAAGCGAAGCCGTGAGTTTGGAAACCGGTTCTGCAATGCGGACAATGCCCACGATTCGCCCTTCCCGCATGATCGGAAGCGCCAAGTACGTTAATTCAGCGTTGAGGGTGTAACTGTACCGAGTGGAACTGCCGACCCTTCCGTGTCCGGCCTCTTTGATCTCCGGACGCAGGGCGTGATTCACCATCCTGACGGGGTCCTCATGAGAGTCGGCAATCACCGTACCCGTGGGTGACAGGAGAGTGATTCGAGACGACGTCTTGGGTGCCAGGTTTTTCAGGAGTTCATCGAGGGGCGGAGAGTACGAATCGGTCAGCCTCGGGCCGACGATCTTCTCAACAAGGTACGCTTGAGCCTTGAGTTCCGACAGAGCCTTTACGCGGCTGTGTTCCGTAAGCACTCGGGCGGCGTACCACGTCATTGCCGCCATGGAGGCGATGATGATGATAAGATAGGACGGGTACAACTGCCACAGCAGTCTGTGCCTCTTTGCCATGCTATTCCCTAAATCGGTAACCGACACCTCTGACCGTTTCGATCAGATTTCCGGAATCACCCAGCTTCTTGCGTAAGCTCACAATCTGAACGTCAACCGACCGCTCCGTGACCGGGTAGTCTTCGCCCTTCACGGCACTAATAATCTGATCGCGGCTAAAAACCCATCCGGGCCGGCGCGCCAGATACTGAAGGATTCTGAATTCCGTGGCCGTGAGAAGCGTCTGTTCTCCGTTAACCTTTACCTCGTGACGGGCCGGGTCGATGGTCAATTCCCCTACCGACAAGACGGTGTTCTCGTCGGCGCCTTCTTTGTTGCGCCTCCGCAAGACCGCGCGAATTCTCGCGAGAAGTACCCTCGGACTGAACGGCTTGGTGACGTAGTCATCCGCGCCCAGTTCCAGTCCGGTCACAATATCAGCGTCTTCACCCTTGGCCGTAAGCATGAGTATGGGGACTGCACTTGTCTCCGGTGAACCCTTTAACTTGCGGCACACATCCAAGCCGTCCTGTCCCGGAAGCATGAGATCCAATACGATTGCATCGGGAATCTCTGATTTTATGTTCTCCAGGGCGTGCTCTCCCGTGGTTACGCATGTGACGCGGTATCCGTCCTTTTCGAGGTTATACTTCACAAGCTCGAGTATGTCCTCTTCATCGTCAACAACCAAGATTTTTGTTTTTTTCATGTCGAAAACTCACCCCACTATGGGATTGCGGCCCTTTCCAGCGTTGCTCGTGCAATGGAACAATGAGCCAATATTTGGTAGGGGCAGTCCCCCTGTGCCTGTCCTGATTATACGCGACCTTGGCAGGTCCTGCCATAGGTTGGTAGAAGGCAGGCTCCGTTGCCTGCCTTGACGACTTACAACCGATACGGGCACCCACAGGGGGGCGTCCCTACGATCATTTACGTTCCGCAGGATCCTGTCTTGGTTACGCCGGCCTCCGTGCCGGTATCTCAATCTCTCTACGGTCCGTCGCCGCCAACGGAACGCGGGGCGAAAACCCTCTAATTCGTTTGCAGTGGCCGGCCTGCGTGCCTGCCCTGATCACTCAAAGCCGTGCCTGACACAGGTCACGAACAAGGTAAGAGGCGGCTACCTTAGTGCCTTGGTGTCTCGGCGGTTCATCCGACGGTCCATCAAGGTATGCAGATCGAAACAATGAATACCGGACCCGGACCCCGTACAACAACGGCGGGGAGTCGGCCGTGGATTTGGAGGAAGATTCCCATCCCTGCCGGCCTCCCGTTACAAGTTCCGAAGAGGTCAGCAGGGTGGTTCGTCTTGACGGCCGTGCTCCCCGCAGACTATGAGCCTTAAATGTTAGAAGTTGATAAGCAAACTCGTTTCCGCGAGAAACAAGGGGTCGATCTCGCGGCCGGCCCCAAAGATGGCGTCATCGCGATTCGTGGTAATGGCCGCCCCGGGGTTCTGCCTATAGATATTCGCGGTGTTGGGGTACGCATAACTCCACCACGTACCGGGCTGCCAGTACGCGAACGTGGCGTTCCAGGTAAGATTTTGCAGGATCTGCCAGTTAGCTCCAAAGTCGATTTCCCAACCGATCTCTCTCGCACTGTCGGGAACAGGTCGGTCGTCCCCGCCCCGTTGTGCAGCTAAGAGGTTGTCGTTGTCAAATGTGTGAAGGCCCGTCTGGTAGTCACCGCCAAGCCGGTACGCTTGGGGCTGGTCGCGCCATGCATACGCGTAGGTCGCCCAGAAATTCATGTTGGCTGCCACGGCATAGTCGATGCGGCCTCCAAGGTGTTGCATATTCGTGGGCTGTCCGTACCCGTCTGCATTGAAGTTGGTACCAGTGCCGTACAGGTAATACATCAGGTAGGCCCAGTTCTTAACGTACCCCGCACTGATTCCGGCATCGCCTCCGGCGGCATCCTCGTTGGTCCTGGTCGTGATGTCGTCACCCGTTGCACGGAAGTAGTTCAACGTTATCTTGGAGGGACCCGCGATGGTGCCCATCTGAAGGCCGTAGAGCCAAGCATCGTTGTCGCTGCCTTCCCTGGACAAACTGGTAGGTGTCGTTCCATCTGCCGCGCCCCGGCCCGCTCGCCAACGGTTGAACCAATCGGCCTCGCCCTCCGCGAAGAATCTTCCGTCAAAGTAGTCGAAGGAGAGATGGAACCGATACCGAAGGGTGTCTCTCGATGGACGCCCCGGATTCAGCGCCGCACCTCGGGCGGATATATCCGGGGCCTGGTCTTCCTTGTACGAGTCGGAGACAAAAGTCCAAACCATCGGACCACACTTGTATTGAATGCTTCCCTCAAGGGCCCGGAAATAATCACGGACCATTTCTTTCCTTCTCTGCGCCTCGTCACCTTCATTCCGGGAGGTGGCAGCTTCCCATTGAGATTGACGCCGGGTGAAATATGGGCTGAAGCCGAACTTGAACGGCCCGTATTTCGTGCTGACGGAAAACGAAGCCGATGAACGGGTGCTCTTGTGCTTCCACAATCCCATTCCCAGGCCGCTGGTCTTGTAGCCGATGCTGAAGTCCATCATCGGGGTGTGTATGGAAGTCTTGAGATATTGAAGGGTAACATAGGTATTGGGAACATTGGCGGCAGCCGGCCGGGTCGATATGGGAACATAGAGAGAGTTGTTAAAGCCGTAATTGGTGTTGCCGCTGGAATCGTAGGGCTGTCCGTCAGAGTAAATCCCCAGGGATGTCAAGTTTACCGACGCGCTCACCGAGATCGCCTTGTTCACCTTTATTTTGGGATAGATGGTCATCCGGTAATCGGTGAAACTCATGTCCGAACCAAAGTTGTTTTCACCGGCCCGTACTCCAAACGTCCCGCTCCCCGAGTTCTGAGTTCCACCCGTTGGGAACGTTGCCAAGTGATTCACGCCAAGATTGACCGCGGTGGGATCCATTTGGCCGAAAATGTCTTTGGCGCCCGTCCTCGTCCAGTAGCGGAAGCGCCACTCCGTATCGCCCTTGAGCTTCATCTCCCAGGCGAACGCGGGGACCGTCATGGCTGCAAGGAGCAGCAGAACGATCGCAATAAATCCAAACCGTCTCATGTCGTTTTTCCTCCTGAATTAAAGAACACTTAACTACAATCGGTGAAGGACAAACCTATCCACTCACCGCTCGTAACACAGTCTCCGATTCGGTACTACCAACACCATCCCCCAAGCGGGGTGGTTAGCCGGTACTTCTGAACAAAAGGAACTTGGAAATGTGTTTTGTCAGAGTCTAGGAAGCATGTGTTACAGGAATGTTACGTTTGGATTAAATCGACAGGCCGGGAAAAAAAGTGGGTAGAATATGGAATATCAAAGAGTTACGAGAATTCTCCCGCGCCCTCTGTTGTACCAACGGGTGGATCGTGGCGTGATTTACGTGGTAGAGCGTTCTGAGAGAGCTTCTTATAGGCCGTCCCTACAGGGTCAGATTGTTCAGTGCTTCAATCAGGTCAGGGAGCTCGACCGGTTTCTCAAGTATGATGTCGACCCCCGAGGAGAGGATCTCTTCGTGCTCAGAGTTTTCCAAAGGCAATCCTGTCATGAGTATTATAGGGGGTTTGTTTCGGTTACTTTCCTCACAGATGTCGCGGATTCTCCCGCCGACGTCCCTGCCGTCAATGTCCTCCAGGCCCAAGTCGCAGATCACCGCGTCGACAGGGTTGGCTTCAAACAGCCGTATTCCTGCCAGGCCGGAGCGCGTGGTGAATACTTCGTGACCTTTCTGGCTCAGTGCGCTCTCGAGGATGAAAAGGAGCGTATCCGCATCGTCTATCAGGAGGATTTTGAGCTTGAGAGGTTCGTTGGATCCGTCAGAGAATCCGTCAACCGTGTCGCGTTCAATCGACTGCGGCTCATGCTTTTCATCGCAATTCATCTGCTCTCCTTCACCGAGAAAGACAGGTTGTCCGGGGATCCGGAACGTCTCGTCACCCGCACCAGGGAAGGCTATAATATAGAGGATATCCCATGAGAGCAAATGGTTCATTGCGTATCCCTTGTTACTCGGCTGCACGAGTAGGGGTCCGCTCTGAACCCGGAATGCCTGCCCTGAGCAGAATCGGGCACCCACAGAGGGGGGCCTGCGTCCACAGCGTCACGTGGGTTTCCGTCTTGGCAGCGCCGGCCTCCCCGCGTTCCGCGGAGTTATCTTATAGAGCCATGGTTCTACCGTATCCCCTCCGGTGAACGCTGCCTCACCTAGAATGCTTGTCATCTTGATCCGGTTGGGGTAGCTTGACTGCAATTATGGCAACATATCGTCCAAAGCAAAAACGGCAAATTCCCGGAAGGCGATCATCTCTTCAGCGTAAGGGAAAGATACGGCTGGCAGATCCTCCCCCCAATGCAACCGTCCCGCGGCTTCACAAGGACGCTGCGAGACTTCTCGTAGACATGGGTAAGCCCGATCCAACCCCATTCACGCCGGATGATTTTCAGATTCAGGCGGTCCATACCGTGGCGCGGGAAGATTGTCTGGTGAGTGCTCCCACAGGCTCCGGAAAGACGTGGATAGCGCTTGAGGCGACAAAACGCTATCTCTCCAAAGGACTCAGAATCTGGTACGCAACACCGTTGAAAGCGCTTTCCAACGCGAAGTACGAGGAGTTCGGGCAGGCCCTGGGGCGGGAACGCGTCGGCATCCTCACGGGAGACCGCAAAGAGAACCCGGATGCTCCGGTGATTGTGGGAACGACCGAAATACTCCGAAATCAGCTGTACGATGCGATGGAACTGGGCGAGGATCTGGACATTCATTTGGTGATCCTCGACGAGGCTCACTACTTGGGTGACGAGGACAGGGGGGTGGTCTGGGAAGAAGTCTTGATCTATTTGCCGGGCAGGGTGAGGCTGCTGCTCCTATCCGCCACCATTTCCAACGCGTACGACATTGCACGTTGGCTGTCACAAATCCGTGACGTTCCCTGTTCCGTAGTGCTATCGAGGGACAGGCCCGTGCCTTTGCACGTGTTGTTTCGACTCCCGAACGGCCTCGTCACACCGTTTTTGCGCGGTGACCGTCTTTTTCCAAGCGTTCTTCAGTATGCCAAGGCAGCCAAACAGAAGAAGCATAGTGCGTTGCGCTCGACTCCCGATCTGAACGGGATAGTCGAAAGCCTGCGACAATTCGATCTTCTGCCGTCAATCGTCTTTCTCAAGTCGCGGGCCGACTGTGACAAGGCCTTGCAGGCGCTGCCGGCCTCACCGAGATCTCCCGATGAAGACGGCTTCTACAGGGAGGTTGAACAACATCTGGAGATCTATTCGGAACTGGAGCATCACCGGCAGCTTGACCGTTTTCTCAGGTGTCGAGCGGGCGCCCATCACGCAGGACAACTCCCGGCTTGGCGACTTCTGATAGAGAAGATGATGGCGCTCGGATACCTGGAAGTCATCTTTTCGACCTCGACGGTGGCAGCCGGCGTCAATTTTCCGGCGAGAACCGTTGCCATTGTTCAAAGCGACCGGTTCAACGGCCGCGGGTTCGTGGACATGACGGCCACGGATCTTCACCAGATGTCCGGCAGAGCCGGGCGCCGCGGTATGGACAAGGTCGGGTTCATACTGGTGGTTCCCGGAAAACACCTGGACATTTCGTTGATCCGCGATCTGATTCCGGCAGAACCGGAGGCTCTTAAATCCAGGATATCGGTGAACTCCTCCATGGTGCTCAATCTCTTGCTGTCGCACGATCCGGCCGGTGTAAAGGACCTTCTCGGCCAGTCCTTCGCAGCGTTCCACGAGAACCCCCGACGAGCTGAAAAGGTGCACATGAGGATCCTGAAGGACTTTCGTAAGCAATTCAACCTATTGGAGGAGCTTGGGTACGTGGATCCGGACGGCACGCCGACCTATGACGGCCGCTGGGCGGCGCGGTTGCGACTCGATCAACCACTCCTGATTGCTGAAATGATACGGGGAGGGGAACTGGACAACCTAACTCCGGAGGAACTTGCCGCTCTTTTGGCTCCCTTTGCCATGGACAAGGACAAGGACATCCTTGTCAGCAAACAATTGTGGGACATGACCCGTCCATTGTGGAAGCGGTTCCGACGCGCGATGCGGAGACTCAAGCCGTTGGTCCAATTCATGGTCTCACGAGGATTCGATCCCCCGCCCATCATGTTCTGGCCCGCAGCCGCGGTATACCTGTGGGCAGACGGAGTGGAATGGACGGAGTTTGCCGAGCATGTCGGCGCTGATGAAGGGGATCTTGCAATGTTGATTCTTCGGGCAGCGGATCATCTCCGTCAACTCAAGGCAGTGGAGTTCGAGTTGCCCCGGATCGCAGAGACGGCCCGTGTGGCTCTGCCCCTCCTGATGAGACCCCCCCTTACGTAGGGGCACCCCTCCCCTCGTGCGGGTACCCTTGATGAATATCCTGCGACCGCGTGTTTCCTTGCCGGGGTGCGAAATCCGTATCCGTCGGTCGTCCATGGTGTTGAGGGGTTGAAGCATGCGGGCGGCCACAGGGGGCCGCCCCTACACCAATCCTGTGTGCCCGGATACGTCTACCAACCCCCGGTACGCGAACCATCATGAGGGGCACCCCCCAGCGGGTGCCCGGGTAGGCACGGGGGACGTACCCCTACGATGGTTCGCTCTTCACGGTTCAACCCGGATTGCACGTCTGCCCGTGACAACGGTTAATTGTGGTCCGAGAGCGAAGTACGCTCCCAGGTGAGGCTCGGCCTTGAGTAAGGAGAAGTACTCATCGCTCAAGAAGCGGACGGTGGTCGAAGCAATGTCATGTTTGTACGCGGTGTCGATCCATTCCGTGTCATTCCTGCGGAACACCTTCCCATTTATGATTCTGAAGGCGTCCGATGCCACATCGGCAGGTACGAAGGAGGTGTTGAGGCGCCACAGCAGCTTTGCCCGATGCGTAAGGCCCGAGCCGGCACGGTCGGCCTTGGGGACCCGACCAATAGGTACGGGATTGATGAATCCGAAGTCCTCGGAGAGATTTGCAGCTTTTTGGACCAACTCGGGCAACGGTCCTTTGAGTCTGCGTTTACCGGCAAGAAGCGCCAGTTGCCTCATTGCCCAGATCTCTGCTATGTACGGGTTTTCGAGGGCCGTGTGGGGAAGGGGGAGCAGTCTCGATATCGTAATGAATCGATTTCCCACTTTTCCGCGAAGATTCGCCCTACACTCTTCATCGGCTTTTCCCGCATATCGGCCCAATACAATGGCGCTTTCACTGCCGAAGAGGTCGGGTATGGGGGCCGGGACGACATCCTCTATTGCAGCCCCTTGAAGGTCCAAAGAAAGATCCGAAACCTTGGGGGGCGAGATCGTGGAGAAAAAACGTTTCATCGTCGAATCGAAATCGTCGGCCGTGGAAAGATGAATAGAGCCGCCTTTCGTGGAAGTAGCCAGACGGTCCAATAGAGCCACGTCCGCAGAGTTCCCCGAGGCCGCTACGAATATCCTTGGTTTTCCATGATTGCTCTTGCCGATATGCTCAATGATGGTGCGTGCATCGGTAATACCGATAGTCGCTTTTCCGTCACTGATCAAGAGAACCACATTGGAACGGCTCCGGGACACGAATAATTCCAGGGCGCTTATAAGGCCGTTGTACAGATCGGTTCCTCCGCCGCAAGATGTTGAGTTCACAAACCGAACCGCATCGAGCACGTGATCGCGGGAAACAGACATGAGCCGGTCCGAGAATCGGTCCGGCCGAGTGCCCAGAGTCATGACATTGAACCTGTCGCCCGGACGCAAACGCTCCAAGGCGGCAACGGCAACGGCCTTGGCACGTTCGAAGCCGGCACCGGCCATGCTTCCCGAAGTATCCAGCAGCACTACGATGTCTTGGGCGGGATCTTCCCCGGAGTCAGGAACGAGCGGAGGTTCAATGAAAGCCATGAAAGCCCCCGGACCGCCGGGAGATCTGTGGGCAAAGGCCCGGAGATTCAGGTCCTTTCCTGAGAAGGTAGTGAGCAGTCTGAAATCATGACGAATTCCGGCGTCCCTGCTCCGTGCCGTTGCCAGGCATCGGTGGGGAGCCTCTCTATAGACCGCTAGATGATGAGTAGGTGAAAAGACGGTTCGTACGGTCCGTGACATGGTGAATCGGACGCGTATCTCAAATTCTCCAACGGGCCACAGAGAGTAACGCTCGCCTGCCAGTGCAAGCCGAAGATCCAGTTGCTCGTTCCGGATGCTTAGGGGGAGTTCATACCGGATTGAAAAGGACTTCTGTCTGCCGACTCCGATTCCTACGGGTCGAACCACGAGGATGTCCAGACCTGCCAGCCCTAGGAGCGATGGATCGCTCATGGACAAAGTGAGTTGCTTCAGCGTGGGAAAGAACTCGTCGGCGGAGACTATGCTGAATGCGCCGAGAGTGCCGTCGACTCTGACGTCCGGTTTCACGGGATGGGTGTGTTTCTCCAGCGGCAGGAGGAACACACCTTTCAACGGAAATTCGTTGTCATTGAGAAACGTCTGATCGATCCGCCAATGTATGCCGTTTTCCGAAACGGTCACCGTGGTTCTGGAGACAAGCAGGGCCGGTCGCGCTACTGCAAATGCCCTGTCCTCCAATCTAGGCGGAAAGACGTGGAAAATCCCGCCCCCGAGGCAGACGATGGGAAGCAACGTGATCAACAACACGAGCACTAGTTGGCGAATATACATCAACGGTTTAGAATCGGTTCCCATTCCCTCCTTCCCACCCGGAGTCACGAGAGCGAAGGAAATCCCCCCCCCCCAACTGCCCTTCTCATGCCGGTTGGTCGCCGGCCCTTTCCAATTCGCGATCCCAATAGGCGTTTGCCGTGGCCATCAACTCTTGATCGGAGCAGATGTCACTCGCCGCCGCAGCGAGGGTTTCAGGCGATACTTTGCCGTCTCGCACGAACTGCGTGCCAGCGGATCGGCCGGCGTCCATCACCTTCCTGATCTTGTCGGGATATTTCTTGTTCAGGAGCAGTGAAAAAACGGCGGGTCGAAGCAACGCACCCGAGAACTCGGTGTGAAGGTTCGCGGCGATGCGTTTCATGTGAAGAACAAGCGGATCAAAATTGTGTATCCCGGGATACCCGCAGACTGAAACCAGGAAAAGCCTCTTGGGAAATTTCCAGCGGAGCGGGTGTCTGAAGCCGGACTCGTCGGCCGTGAAGTGTGGATCCAGGAACGTCACCAATCTGTCTATGAATATCTTGGCCAGAGATGTCATGCCGTCCAAATATATGGGGGTGGCGAGAATCATGGTGTCGGCATTGCGGATTCTCTCGATGAGAGCCGCCATGTCGTCATGGTGTACGCACTCTCCCGGTGTTGCAGCGTAACAGGTGAAACAACCCTCGCAACGATTGATCTCCTTTCGGGCGAGCAAAGCAATGTCGACTTTGGCACCCTCGTGACGCAAACCAACCAGAAACGGAGTGAGTATCATTTGCGTGTTGCCCGCTTCCATACGCGGAGCAGCATTAATAACGATAGCCTTCATACTGTTTCCTCCACCCTCGCAACGACCACCTCGACGATGCCGTTGGCGGGAGTGTTATCCCGCTTGCTGCGGGGTCACAATTTCAGGACAAACCTGCCTTGGCCGCTCAAGACGTTAAGAATGTTTTCGAGCGTGTCGGAATTCTTGATGTGCACGGCCTGGTCGTCAGCTTGAAGAATGTTTAATGATTCCAATTTGGTAAGGTACTTCTTCACCAGTTCGTTGTCTTCGAGCCGGAACAAGTCACGCAATTCCGTGAGGTCGATATCTTTCCCGTTGCGGCGATTCCGTCTGCGTTGATAAAACACAAGGGCAAAGATTAGTCGACTGAGACAGTCGTCCAGGAGGACGCCTTCCAAGAGAGACCGGGAATCTCGGAGTTTTTCCAACAGGTTTGCAATGATTCTCCGAGCAAAATTATCTGAAATCAGTTGGGCGAAAGCTCCCCTGTCCAAACAGATCAGTTCGCAATCCTCTTGAGCGCGAGCCGAGACGTCTCGGTTGAACTCATCCATCACTGTGTTCTCCCCAAAAAAGTCTCCTTCTTGCAGGAGGGCAATGGTCTGTTCCGTGTTGCCGATTTTGAGGAAGAGCTTTACCGTGCCGGTGCGAATAACGTACAAGTCCGTGCCGGGATCCCCTTGGCGGAAGATCAGGTTGCCGGCGGCAAAGGACACTGTCCTGAGGGGAGAGTGCGTCTTTTCGTCTTGAGGTTCACCCTGTTTGGTGAATGGCCATGAATCGGGTGCCATGCGGCCGTCGAAGAAATCCCCATCGAGCGAGAGAGGCACTGATGACGTGAACACCGGTGTGGTTTGAGGAACCGAGATGGGCCCGGGAATCTTGTGGGAGGTCAGCTTTCTCAAACGCCTCCGATCGAGGAGTATTTCACGGTGAAACTGCTCCTTCATGTACACCGCCAGTTCGGTTGCGTCGGTGTCAATGCCGCAGGTCCTGATTACCCCTCGAAGGTCTTGAATCATATCCTCCATCCATGGATAACGGTCGTGAGGGTCGAAGGCCATGGCTTTGATGAGTACCGGTTTGAGTTCATCGCCGATCCTCTCGTTGTTGTTGACCTTATCGGCGACATCCAGTTTCAAGATCGCTTTGACGGTATCACCCACAGTTTCCTGATGTTCCACGAGTCTTTCTCCGGCGAGCATTTCATACATCAGCACACCGGTCCCGTAAATGTCGACCCTGCGATCTACGGTTTTTTTCTGAAGCTGCTCGGGAGAAAAATAGAGAAGCTTTCCGGCCACGGGAAGACTGTCGGTATCTTTCTTATCCAAGAAGACCTGGGCAATTCCAAAATCGATTATCTTCACCTCGGCTTCATAGGAGACCATGACATTGAACGCATTGATGTCCTGATGGACGAGCATGAGACTCTCACCGGTCTCGCCTTTCTTTCGGTGAGAGTAGGCGAGCCCCCTGGCGATTTCCATGATGACGTGCAGAACGAATTCCAACGACGGGGATCGACCTGTCTTGGCTGCTTTTGAGGAAATGTGGGCTACATTTCTCCCTTCTATGTACTCAAGGGCAATATAGTATTCATCGTCGGTGATTCCCATGTCCAAGACCTGAACTATGTTGGAATGGTTCAAGCGTGCAAGGGTCTTGCCTTCATTGAGGAATCTCTTCACGAAGCTGGATTTGGCGGCATAGCGGGGAATGAGCTTCTTGATGACCAAAGGCTTCTGAAAGCCGGTTTCTCCAACGAGCTTGGCAAGATATATGTCGGACATGCCTCCCTTGGAGATCTGATCAATCAGGCAGTACCGTCCGAAAACTCGGGGTTCGAAGACCCTCTGCCTGAACTTTCCGGAAGCCTGGCCTGTTACGTGAGAATTCATTGTCCGATAAAAGCCTAATCAGCTAGCGGAAATTCGCCAGGTTGAGGAGGGCGAAGGATGCTGTTCCGATCTTGATTCGGGTCTGCCGGCTGATGTCCATTCCGCTCGGGGTAACGCGAAATCCCATGGACCTATCCACCAGGAGAAAGAATTCCTTGTCGGCGTGGGAAAGGTGCACCAGCCATGCAGGGAGCGGACTTCCTGCGTCTCCGGCCCCCCTAGGCTTCTTCAAGGGCAAACGTGGTATCGAACGCGATCCAATGGTTATGGATTGCTTCGTTTGAAACTGTTGAGCCTGAGCCTTGGAAATGGGGTACAAGGCGGCTACCGAGGATGAAGGAACTGCTAGGTTAATGCCTCCCCATGCAAGTATGAGAAGACCGTCGGGAGAGGTCCCGGGACTGTCGCTGCCTACATCGCCATTCCGCCCGTTGCCCACCCCCACGGGAACCCTCGCCAGCTCTTTGTGGAACGAAGAGAGCTGACCTACCCTATCGGACAAGAGGTGTTCGAGCGTCCCCAGACGTCGCGTTATCTCTTCACTGGACATCTCGCCGCCCTGACGCAAGACCCCCAGTATACGCGCGAGACGCTGACTGACTTCCTGAAGGGAATGGATCGCATTTCCAATATTCTTCATCAGTGCCGTGAAGACTCGACGATCATCGTCCGCTCCGGCGGGTTTGGGAGCCTCGGAGCCGTCATCCATGGGCGTCGCTGCCATGATCTCTCGGTAACTTGCCGAGAGGCCGGCGATCAACGCATCACTTGGGGGGCGTTTGCCTCTTGACGAATTGATCTGTTTGAGTGCGGCGAGGCTGACCTGGACCAACTTGACCAAAGAGGGATGCGGTACCGCATCGTGGCCGGTGAAGCGTCGAAGACCTCGCCGATTCATTGCCAGTATGGTCCTTGCCTGGCCGGCTCCCGGAAAGCACTTCTCCAACTCTTTGAACTTCTTGATTAAGCCTTCCACGGATTCGGGGGAGACTTCCCATTCCAGGTTCAGGATGAGTATCTCCATCTGCTCGACTATGTCGTCGAACGTTTCGCCGGCCCTCTTTCGGGCCGTTGGGGGTGCAGGGCTTTCCAAAGGCCTTTGCTTAGCGGGCGACATTGGAGACGTTCTTGGAGGAGGAGCCGGCTCCTTCCTCTCGATAGGAGATCCGGGCTGGAGGACAGGACCCGAAGGTCCTTGCCGGGCAGCGGTCCCACGCACCTCGACTTGCGGAGCATCCGACGGAGATCCCGCATCTTGAGGTTCTTCATCCCCAAACATGCCTCCGAAAAGCTCCTCAATCTTCTTCCCGACGGCTTCACCGAGCTCTTCGGGAGTCTTGTGTCTGTTCTGGTCAGCCACAGATTCTCTCCATGGTCCCTGATGACGCGTCTAGCCGGTTAGACTCATGCCCTTGTCCTTGAGCAATCGTCCACTAACGTCTACCACGGTCATCATGCATATCTTTTTGAAGGTCTCCCTAACGCCGTCCCCTTTCAAAGCACTTGCCGGAAACGAGGGGTATTGACCGCCGGCATTAAGATCCGCTTCCATCTCCTCGACTGGCAGCAGGGCGACTTTGCTTCCGGCCAAGTCTCGTTTGTTGTATTGGAGGACCACAGGGAGGTCTGTGATATTCTTCCCCTGTTCCTCCAGGTTTTCCCTCAGATTCTTGAGACTCTCAGCGTTGTTGCTTCTCCTCGCCTCAAGAGAATCGGCCACAAAGACTATTCCATCCACCCCCTTGAGCACCAGCTTCCTCGTATCATTGTACCTGACTTGACCCGGTACGGTATAAAGAGAAATCTTGATTCTAAATTTTCCAATGCTGCCAAGATCCATGGGAAGGAAATCGAAAAAGAGAGTCCGGTCTCCTGCAGTGTCTATGGAAAGGAGCTCGCCTCTTACCTGGTGTCCAAGTGCTTTATGAATGGTTATCAGGTTGGTGGTTTTCCCACCCCTTCCAGGGCCGTAATAAACAATCTTGCAGTGGATTTCATCGGAACGAAAACTTATTATGGCCATAAAGATCATCCTGTTAGGTGCTTCGATCTCAGATTCAGGTGTTGAACCACTGTCGCAAGTTCTCCGCAAACATTGCTTCTATTTGCTCCAGGCCTTTGCGTACCTCAAGCCGAACCAGGCCCAGATGTGTGTTGTTGTTGAAAACCGTGATCATAAGATACTCTTCCCCTACGTTGGAAAAGTGGATGTTTTCCTCCTTCCCTTTGTGGAAGAGCAATGTGAATTCTTCCTCACCGAAGAGACGGGCAATTGCAGTAGTGGCCCCGTAATTGGCTGCGGTCAGTGCCGCCAGAGATGCCACTTTCTCCTGATCCATGGCGCCTTGAAAGCTGATAAGCTGTCCTGCTTTGTCGATCAGAAGAACGGTATGAGCCCCGCTGGCCGTCAGTAGCGACTGGAGTACCTGGTCGATCCGATCCAGGGTCTGTTTTGTCAAGATAAGATCTGCCATATCGTTCCCTTAGTCGGCTCACTACGAGCCTATTCCCTAACATTGAATCTCGCTTCAAATGCGGCAGGACCCGCCTACTGCCGGCCACACGGCAAGACCATACCTTGTTTGGCGCCGGCTAAACCGGTACGACCGTAAGAGGTCCGGACGTAACACCACAACGCGTTTGTGGAAGCAACACGGAATCGGCATTTGGGCTGACGCTCTCTTGTTCATGTCGCCTCGGTTGCGGTCCGTTGGTATACCATTCGAGATCTTCAGTCAAACAGTGTCGTGGAAATGAGCCTGCAAATAGTGCGAGTAGGTCGAGCCCGCTCATGCATGTAAGACCTCGAAAGTCACCCGGCCCTGTACAGCGAGTCAAGTCGGCGCATACTTTCCATCAACAGGAAGTCCCAACTTTTTTGGATGGTCTCCGCTTCCGCTGAAACAACATCACATTCAAACAGCCCCAGTTCCCACGAGACAATAGTAAAAAAGGCCTCCTCTCCTCTCAGGGCATCGCATTCCGCATGCACTATCTCGCCGTCTCTGAAAAAAATCACTCCTCTCTTCTCTCGGCTTTTCACCGACATGCGACAGGAGTTACGTCCAATGCAAATGAGTTGTATTATATCGTGAAGGCTCGCATTGGTAACCGTACCGCTGAACCCTGACATTCTCAACCACTTCCTGCCCCCGAAGGCCTCATGCCGATATGGGCTTGAGAATTGCTTCACCTGCCGGCGTGTAGCGCAACTCCCGAGGTCCTTGCGCTCGATCCGACGGAAACGCGTGTATCTCCTGCGACAACGCCAAGCACCGACTACATGCCGACCAAAAAACCACTTGGTCGGGATCCGCATGCCGGCATATCAAATTCGTTCGCCTTATAATCCCGGTCGCTTAGCCAACCTCACTCGTGATGGACGGTTTGCTTACGCAGGAACGAAACCTCTTGCTTTCTCCGCTCCTCAGCCGCTTTCCTCCTATGCGGGTCACAAAATGCCTTTATCCATGCACCGAAGCTTTAAAGCTCCCGTCTGCATACTATAGCAGTGTTGCAAAGAAAAAACAATGAATTCCAGAATTCTCAGGAGAGAGAAAAAGCTCTTGATGACCTTTTCAGCAGAGTCCGGTCACTGAAGCCTGGAACAACGGCGTTGCCGGGTCGGATGCAAAGGGATGCAGGGGGGGACGGAATTCTTGCGAACAGTCGCCGTCTCCCGGGCCTTCACGCCCAAGAAGCTCCCGATACTTGACGGGTCACTCCGTTCACGGCTAAGCTCTTCACTACATGGAGGTATCAATGGCCGGAAAGAAGTTCTTAAATCCTATCGGTAAGATAATCCTCTGCCTGATCGGCATGCTCGTTTTGGGATACTTCCTTCTTCCTGCGATTCAGTCCGGAGACTATGACAACGGAATTACAATCGTGAGGGGACTAGTCTTCCTGGCTTTTGCCGTGCTTCTGATACGAAGCATTGCCGAAGTATGGCACGGAACCGATTCGACGAAGTAATCAAGCAGGCCGGGATGCTGCGCGTGAGAATCGAAATTGTTTGCCGACTCGCCGTCCGGATCCCGGTGAACCAATAATTTCGGAGAAAGGTTAATCGCATCCGAAGAATCTCGTCTTGAGTTTCTCGGCGTCTTCGGCCTTGCCCATGGCAGTATACAGCGCGTACAGGTCACGGACTATATTGACAACTCTTTCATCGTCGCTCCCAAGGTGTTTCTCGAAGAGTAAGAGAGCTCTCTTGTAAAATGATGCCGCCTTGGCATGCTCTCCCTCGGAGGATGACAGTGTCGCGGTAAGGTAAAGGTTTGCTGCGAGATTGAACCAGTCGTCGCACTGAAGAATTTCCCGCGACACCTCCTGAAACGAAATGATGATCCCCGAGAAATCGCCTTCCGAGTTGGTGATGGGGAGCACGGTAGTTTCGACATCGATCTCGGTCTCATCTTTGGACCTGAGAATACCAAGATGAGAGCCTGAACTGAAGCCCATCTTCAAGGGCATGGATACCGGGTTCTCCATGGTCTTTCCGGATTCCGGATCCAACAGCACGTACACTTCATTGAAGTGCCTCCCCACTGCATCTCTTTGACTCCATCCGGTGAGAGACTCAGCCACGTGGTTGAGATGTTTGACAATGCCGTCCTTGTCGGTCACGATTAACGCCGCGCCGAGAACGCTGACGGCCGAGGCAAACCAGTGTGCGCTTTCCTTGGTCTTCGAGTCTTGCACGTGCTTGTAGAGCGCTACTTCGATGGTGGTCCGCAGGTCGGTTTGGGAAAACGGCTTCACCAAATAACCGAAAGGTTCGGTCAGCTTGGCTCTATTCAAGGTGGCGTCATCGGCATATGCCGTGAGGTAAACCACCGGGAGGTCATGGCGTTTGCGGATCAGTTCCGCAGTCTCTATACCGTCAAGTCTGCCGTCGAGTCGAATATCCATAAGCACGAGATCCGGTCTCCGCTCTTCTATACCCGAGATTGCCTCTTCACCGTTCGAACATATGGAAACAACATCATATCCGATGGCTCTGAGCTTTTCCTCGATCTCCATGGCGACGACGATCTCGTCTTCAACTACCATTATCGAAGAGTGCATTAGTCCTTTTCCCCGTTTCTTATCTGCTCTCGGTCCTGGAACTCGATTTTGACCGTCGTGCCGTTGCACGAAACGACTTCAAGGTTGCCGCGGAGCTGAAGCTCCGTCAAATTGGTAACCAGCCGCAAGCCCAGAGAATTGGACTGTCTATAATCCAGTTGCTCCGGGAGCCCTGATCCGTTGTCAACAACGCTCAGCTCGTAGTGGTGAACTCCAATGCTGCGGAGCCGAACATGGATTTCTCCTTCTCGGTCGCCAGGAAAGGCATGCCTGAGACAGTTGGAAACCAGCTCGTTCATGATCAGGCCGCACGGAAGCGCGGTCCCTACTCCCAAGAAAACCGGTTCGACGTCCAGCTTCAAGGATACGCGATCTCCCATATGGGAATAAGATTGGAACAGCGCTCCCATAAGATCTTTCATGTACTCGGCGAAGTCAATCCTGGCAAGGTCTTGTGATTGGTACAGATGCTCGTGAATGAAGGCCATGGATCGAATGCGGCTTCGGCTGTCCTTCAACACCCCCAGCGTCTTTTCGTCTTGGACATTTGCCGCCTGTAAGGCGAGCAGGCTTGAAATGATCTGTAGGTTGTTCTTAACGCGATGGTGCACCTCTTGGAGTAACGCTTCTTTTTCCTTGAGGGATTTCCTGATGTGATCCTCAGCCGTCTTGCGCTGCGCGATTTCTTGTTCGAGCCTTCTGTTGGCATCCAGGAGTTCCTTGGTCCTCATGTCCACCCGTATTTCCAGTTCCTGATGAGCCTCCCTGAGAGCTGCCTCGGCCTTTAAGCGTGCGATGGCGCTTCCCATCTGAGCAGTGATGGCCTCAAGCTCATTTCGACCCGAACGGGAAACCTCCTTCATGGTCCTGGAAGCAGTGACGAAACACGCGACAATTTTACCTTCGTGGTGAATCGGTATCGCGGCCATTGCTCGAAAAGCCTCGTTCCGATCGAAAGGAGAAAAACTCGGACATTCACGGCCTCCGCCCGAATAAATCGGTCGGCCTTCCATGATCCGTCGGGTTTGGGGCGATTCAGGGGCCAGATGATACCCCCGTACCGGGTGTTCCTTGGTCAGCCCTCGGAGTGCCTCAAGATCGAATCCGGAGTTGCCGGCGGCCAAGAAAATACCCGCAGCGTCCATCTTTGACACATCGAGTGCCGTGTCGACAAAGAGATGCAATGCTTCATCGATATTGGAGACGGCACTCAAACGTGTGCTCAGATCACGCTGGGCTAGTGTTAAGCGCTCGACCCGTTTGCGGTCGGTTATGTCACTCGCGATGGAAAGAAAAAGGGTTCCGCTTCCCGTCCTCAGGGGAGCCCGGCTTACCTCGACGGGGATTTTAGAACCGTCACGGCGGATTACAAGCATCTCGGTCGGTTTGTTGCCTTGCACTGCATCGTAAGAATCCGCGGGTAGTCCGGCAACGGCCGGCAGGCACAGATCCGACATCCTTTTGGACACGATTTCATTCGTGTCGTACCTGGTCAATGTGGCGGCTGCACGGTTGCCGTCGACAATCATTCCATTTTCATCCTCAACAAAGATGGCATTAGCCGCCTGGTCGAATAGTGTTCGGTAACGCTCTTCGCTTTCGCGCAGGGCTTCAAAAGCGCTTTCGCGGTCACTGACGTCTCTGAAAGTTGCCAGAATGGCCTTTCCGCCTTCCCAGGGGATTATCGTGGCGGTGAGATCCATGGGAATCTCACGGCCGTCGGCACAAAGGACCTGCTGAGCCTCGAATACGGACCCGTGGGGGCGTATATCCTTGAGAGGATTGGATCCAGCGGACTGATCTGCTTGAGGATAGAGAATTGAGAGATGTCTGCCCACGATATCGCCGATTTCGTAGTTCAGCACATCCCTTACCGCGTCATTTCCATCAATAATAATGCCGTCGTCCCCTTTAATCACGAGAATCACATCCAAGGAATGACGAAAGATGGTTCGGAACTTGTCCTCTGATTTCTTGAGTGCTTTCTCGGCTTCTCTGCGGTGCAGTATTTCGGTGATCAGGCGACCGTTGGCCGCGCTGAGTTCCGATGTTCGTTCCTGAACCCGCTGCTCGAGTTGGTCGTGGGTCTCACGCAGTTCTTCCTCGGCTCGGCGACGTTCCAGGATTTCCTTGCGGAGCCGCGTGTTGGTTAATGTAAGCTCTCTGGTACGATCTTCGACGCGCTTCTCAAGGTCATTGCGGGCGTTGATCAGTTCTTGCTGATGGTGCCGATTGAGCATGAGTTGTCTTTTCTCAAGGGTCAGGTCCTCAATCAAAGTCAGGATGAACCTCTCATCTCCCAACCGGAGGGAACGTAGGTGAATACGGCCGCTGAGTTCCTCCTCCCGTAGTCTGACGGTCGCCTCCGTAACTTGTGGTTTTCTCGTAGTGAAGGTTTCTTCCACCAGCATCCGGACAATTCCGGCCTCATGCTCTATCGGAAATAGACCGCTCAATTTCACCGTTGGGGTTTTTTCCGTATACCCGCCCACCACGCCACATGCCGCGTTGCCAAAAACAATGGAATAGTCGCCGTCAACCAGAAAAACAGGAATGGGGATTGCCTCGAGCAGCTTCGTGAACGACCTTAGTCTGGCGTCTTTCAGGTCAAAACTGCCGGTGTAGGTCAGACGGTTCGGAACCCAGGTCGTGAAATCAATCGATTCGGTAGCTTCATCACCCTGCAAGTGCTCAAAATTCAGCGTACGAGGTTTGTCCATCTTTGGCCCCTCTTTCTCAGTCGTTGCTTGACCGGCACGAAAGGCGTTGGTGACGAAGAATAATCAGCACGGCTTAGTTTAGTTTGAAGTCGGGAACCAGTATTGTCAAGCTTCAATCGCGGCGGCTTCGTCCGTTTCCGCCTGAGATGTTCCTGCAGAATGTGCGCTTGTGAGAGTGGCGAAGCGCATTCTCACAAGACCGACAGACTTCTTGGCTGTCGCTACGGTCCGGGCTCCGTGGGGAAGCTTGGGCGGGGGGGGGCACGCCGTCCATCCTTTAGCCACGAGGCCGGCCGGGGGAAATCGCACCTTAATCGCACGTGAGGCGGCACTACCACTCGCAGGCGAAAGTAAGCTAACGACTGCCGCGCTGTTGCCCACGACCCCTCTGCCGCGACCTCCGCTGATCACGGGTCGGAGGCGGACGGCGCCGGGCTCTCTTAATATCTTCCAAAGCGACTCCCAATTCCCCGCCCGGCACAACCGTGGTAGTGATTTGGTCGTTATTGACGACGCTCAAGGTTACCTGAGCGGCGTTCGCAAAGTCCTCGACAATCTTTTTGAAGCCCGCTACGCGAAACCCGGTCTCCCCCGCGTACTCTATGATGGTGTCGCCTTCCACAATGCCGGCCCTGTCGGCAATGCCGCCCTTCCGAATCCTGACTACGCGAACTCCGGGAGATGTCTCCAACTCCCTCAGGCGAGCGAGGAGTATGCGCGCACTAGCGGTATCGCCAATCTTTCGGAAGCCTGCCAGGGCCTCCGTGTAGAGTTCCTTGCTCTTGTATCTTCTCCCCCGCTCCGCATAGACACCGGCCAGCGTTGCTTTGACCCGGGCAGTCCACATGGGATCCTGACGCTTCTCGTATATTTTTAGCGCCTCTTCCAAATCTTCCACTGCATCGTCCCATTGCTGCTGTTGAGCGGCAAACATTGCCTGTCGGAACAAGCGAAGGCCGTCCTCGGAAGTGGGCGGGAGATCGGCGGACCCTTGCGATTCGCTGCGAGCGGACCGATCGGTGTTTCCCGTTTTGGTCGAGCGCGCCCATTTGTCCCCGTTTTCCTCCATCACCACACGAAACCCGAGATTCCAGAAACTCATCTCCGGGCCGGAAAAGCCGCGAAACGCGCAACGACCATCAGCAGGGCTGGCAAACCAGTTTCCACCTTTGTTAACCCTGGAGGTTCCCACATCAGGCCCCTTTGGGTCCTCGAGAGGGGAACCGTCGTAGTAGTTTCTCCCGTAGAAATCCTGGACCCATTCCATCACGTTGCCGGCCATGTCGTAGAGACCAAACGCATTAGGGGGATACACGCCTACCGGGGACACGAACTCATAACCGTCATTAACCGTCGTAAGGCTTTCAGGGAGCTTGGGACTTCCATCGCCGAAATTAGTGTCACGGTCGCCGGGAAGCTTGTTGCCCCATGGAAATCTGACCCACGCAGCCCCGCCCCTACAGGCCATTTCCCATTCCGCCTCGGTTGGGAGCCGGTACGTACGCTTCTCCTTTCTCCCGAGCCAGCGGCAAAAAGCCTGGGCGTCATTCCACGAAACAAAGACCACCGGCTGATCGTCGGAAATCCTCCAGGGAGCCGAATTCCACGCCATGCCCTTGCGCGGTGTCCAGCGGGACTCCTCGTAACTCCACACCATTCCGCCGTCCCCTTTTTCCGCCTCGGTCTTGTAGCCGGAACTTCGCACGAATTCGCGAAATTGGCCCACCGTGACCTCGGTAGCACTCATGTAGAACGCTTTTGTGATCCGAACGGGATGAAGCGGAAGCTCGTCCTGGAACCACTGTTTGTGTCCGTCACGCCAGATTGACTTGAACGTGAGCCTCACCCAGTCCATTTCCTGACGCAAACTTCCCATCATATAATCGCCGGCGGGAATCCGAACCATGTCCATGCCGATAGAGTTCTTCAAAACGACTCGCTCCCCATTGCCGGTCAGTGCGGAGTCCAAACCGCGGAGCGCTCTAAGCCATGCAGCGCAGTCCCTTACGTCTCCTCGCGAGTTCTGACAGTCTCTGATCCCATCCCTTATAACCTCTTTGGCTCGAACTCGATCTCCCTCCTGAAGAAATTCTCCGGCCTTTTTAACCTTTGCCGAAAGACGCGCCGTCCGATCCTGTGCCGTGTCTTCTCCCTTCATTTCGGCCGAAGATTGCGCCAAGCGCAAGAAATCCGGGCTGTTAAGAGATTTTCGAGCGTCAAGTGTGGGGCCCGGAGTCTCATCAGCGGGGGGTGAGGAGCACGGGAGTGTATTGTGAAGGTCAAACCGTGCGGTTATCGATGTAATTGCAAGCGCGGGATGAGAATAAAGTACCGAAAACGTAAAGAAAAATAATAAGGTAATTGATATTATGAAAAAAAATCTCTGGATCACGGTTTGAAGACAGACGCTGCTTGAGCCTAAACTCGCTCTCAGTGCTAGGTTAGGTCGTTCTGCCGTTTTTCTCTGCATGGCGAAAAATTCCTTGACAAAGATGTGATTTGAGAGAATCCTAACAGACGATGTTGGTGAGTCAAGGGACTTTCGAAAGAGTGCCAAGATTCCTAAGGATTTGCGAGAGGATGAAACGAAGCCGACAGAAAAAAACGTTGACAACAGTGGGTAATCGTGGTAGCGATTAGGAAACAGAGTAGTTGGCTTTACCGAGGGGATAACTGTTTTCGATTGAGAGAACAGAAGAATGGGATTTAATTCCATGAGGAGGTAAGTGTTTCAATGAAAAGACTTGCAGTGATGCTTGCGGTCGTCGGTATGGTTATGTTGTTCGCATCTTACGCTGTGGGATTCTTCGCATGGGCACCCTATGCTAATTGGGGGGGCGCATCATCGAGCAGCAGCGGATGGTACGGAAGCTCATCCAGCAGCGGCTATTGGCCGGCGAGTTCGTCCAGTTCCAGCAGCGGCGCGGCGGTGTGCTGTGTTCCTGCATCCAGCAGTTCCAGCAGCGGCTACGGCTACAACTGTGTTCCTGCATCCAGTAGCTCCAGCAGCGGCTACGGCTACAACTGTGTTCCTGCATCCAGTAGCTCCAGCAGCGGCTACTGGCCTGCCAGCAGCTCTTCCAGCGGCTGGTTCTAAATAAGACGACCCTTTTCGGTCTCTTATTGATAGCGAAATGGGCGAGGCGATCAATCCTCGGGTTGTATTGCCTCGTTTCTTTACATCCCCTCGCAGCTTGTCGGTGAAATGCACGATTCTAGGACCACATCATTCCTCAAGCCGTTGATCGCCTGCCTGGTCGTGGCTTTTCTCATTGGGGCATGCGCAACGGAACCATCCAAGGTTGAGAAGAACAGCGAACCTGAGCGTCTGGCCGGAACGTGGGTCCTCAAGGCCAGAGTGGTGGACGGGAAAGAATCGGCGGCCGCAGAGCGTTTGATCAAATTGAACCTCCGCAGCGACGGTACTTTCTCGGCCGATTTTCGGGGAGAGTCGCAGCAACCATGGATCAGAGCGGGGCAGGGCGGTTTTTCCTACGAAGCCCCGCTGCTTCGGTTATTTTGGGATAATGGTGCTTCGGTAACATTTCTCGTTACGGAGACACAACGGGACCGAATGAAGCTCCATCGCGGGCGTAACCTTGTTCCGCTGAAGGAGCAGGAGCCCGAAGAAGTGTTTATTCGGCACCGAGTAGAGAAGGGCCCGACCAAGAAGCCTTCCTGACCGTTCCCGGTAGAAAAGCATCGACAAGAAAACAGTCGCTGAAGGTCATGCATGAGGTGTTTGGGCATGCCTGGAGCGGAGGGGTTGAAGCGTCGGAGCAATCGGCGCATCACGTACACCGGTGCACTGTGCCGTCCCCTATTTCCGCCACTGTGGCAGAGGCATGATTTTGGTGCATGGAGGGCGGCACCGCGGTTTCCAGGTCCTCTTGTCGGCCCGTAGGGCCGGCTGTGCCCGCGCGTGTCCGGGAGCGAGAGGGAACCCGCGAACATATGACTGAGATACAGTACAGACCTAGCCGGCCACGGCCGTGTTTATTAAGCCGCATGCAAGGAGGCCGGCACGCTGCCGACTTGTGACGTTCAACGACAACGGAAGCGTCTTGCCCTTGGCTATTAAATGGGCCGTCACCTCATCGGCGGTTCCGGCCTCGATGGTCGCACGAAGGTCTTCGATGCGAATCGTGTCGTCCTGTTCGATGGAATCATAGTCCTCAGGATTCACAAAGGTTAGCGGCAGGATGCCGAAATTGACGAGGTTTGCCGTGTAAATTCGCGCGAAGCTCTTAGCGAGCTTGGCGCGTATGCCGAGAAAGCGAGGAGCAAGGGCCGCGTGTTCCCTCGACGACCCCCGGCCGTAGCTCTCGCCTCCAACGACAATTCCCACGGCGACGTCTTTCGCACGCTCGTGAAAGTTCGGGTCCATTCGGTAGTAGACGAACTCGCTGATGGCCTGAATATTGCTGCTCAGCGGCAGCACGTTGGCCCCGGCAGGCATGATGTGGTCGGTAGTGATGTTGTGTCGCCTACCTTGAAAACGATCATCCCTTCCATCGTATCGGCTAAGAGACCAAACTTGGGGAACGGTCGGATATTAGGCCCCATAACGATCTCAACATCTGAGGAATCGTGAGGCGGAAAAATAAGGTTCTCGTCGTTGGTGGAATACCTGTCGGGATCGGATACCCTGGGAAATTCACCGAGTTTTCGGGGATCGGTGATCTTACCGAATAGGGCAGCGGCCACGGCGGTCTCCGGAGAGCAGAGGCACACTTGATCGTCTGCAGTGCCGCTGCGTCCCGCAAAGTTCTTGGGAAACGTTCGCAGCGACACGGTTCCGGTGGCATCCTGCAGGAGGGTATGGTCGATTCTGATGCCGATTTCATGGCCCTGCTCCATTTTCCCATGGACTAGGTGGATTTTTATGATTTTCTCGGCCGGTGTTCCCGCCGTGATCCCTTCCTCTCAAAGAGTTGCGACGGCGCGTGTAGAGGATGACGTCCGGATCTGCAGAAAATGCGCGGCCGGGTGCCGGCACGGTCACCCGGCGAGCGCATTTTCCAAAGTTCCGCCCGAGATCATCCGCTTAACAGGGCAGCCCATTGCCGAACGGTGTTCTTCACCATGGGATCGGCACCGCCATTGACGATTCTGTTATGGCATGGCAGGAGAATGTCGATCTGCAGTTGCGCAATCCTCTCCAGGGAGATCTTGAGTGCGGCCGGGTCGGCAGATGCAAGGTCGTAGCGTCCGATTGCCCCGTCGGCATATATGGTGTCGCCCGACATGAAGAGTTTGTGTTCACGGTTGAACAAACCAATACTTCCCGCACTGTGTCCCGGAACATGGATTACCTCAAAGGGAATGCCGCCCAAGTCCAATTCGTCACCGTCTTCGAGCTTTCTGTGGACCTTGAACGTGAAGTAATCCTGAGGAAAATTGTATTGCGACCGGAGCATTGATTCGAACATGGAGTTGCCGTAGACGATTCGGGCATCCCCTCGTTCGAGGTAAAGCGCCTCTTCCCGGTGGACCCAGACTTCCGCATGGGGTATTGCCTTCAGTAGTTCAGGCAGGCATCCAATATGATCCAGGTGGGTATGGGTCATTATTATGCGTTTGACATGTTCCAAAGGGACGTTGGCTTTGTCCAGTTCTTCCAGCTTGTAAGAGCCCATTTCCAGGAGTCCGCAGTCGATCAGGGAAAAGTCCTCCCCGTCGGGCTTTCCCACAACATACACGTGCGAATCGGGAATAAACTGGTCTCGACCTGGTATCCACTGGATACCTTCTATGACTTTTTGTATCACGCCTTCTCCTCTGCGAGAAATGTGGCCTGTTCGAGATTGTTGAACAATCCCTCACAGAAACGTTAACCAGGTGTTATAGGGCGGTACGCGGTGCGACATGAGTCGCGTGCAGAAAACATATTGGCATCATCATTCATCCTCTCCGGAAGAGAATATCCAACTCCAGTCACCTTCCGGGAGCAGATTGCTCCTGATCTGCGCGGTATACGCCTTCAGGACGACCCACTCCCCGCTGCCATATGCAACCGGTTGAGGGACTTGCGGATCTGCAAGTGAGAGGATCTCTCCTGCCGCCTTGAAGAATCGGGGAGCATTGGGGTTGCCTCTAATACCCGCAGGACGGCCTACGAAGAGCAACTTCTCGGTTTTCGCCACAGGTCTGAGAAGTGTGAAGTCCAAGCGTGCCGAGAGCCCTGCCGTTCTTGTGTCCATGAATCCGCCCCACGCAGTGTTTTCATCGAAAATGGATATCAATACGGCGGGATGCAGCTCGTCCGCAGCGATGAGAAACGCATCGGCCCGGTCGAGATCTTCATGATCATGTCCCCAAGGTGTTGTCACCACATGCGATCCGTTCTCCTCGTGCAAACGGAATCTGCGTTGGAGTCCCAACACTGCTCGGTGGTGCCCGCAAACGAAACAGTTCCGATAGTACGGAAGCAAGCGGAAGCCGGGATTGGGAGGTCGAGCAGCCGTGTTCGAAGGAACAACTGCAGAAGAAGGCGTTATGCGGGCGGTCAGGTACGGCGTCTTATCTCCAGCTTTGGTGATTTTGACCAGCATGCCGGGCCCGAGGTCCTCGGAGGCGCTTTCGACCGTAAGAGATGCAGTATCGCCTATTGAAATGCCCGAACCGCCAAACTTGAACCGAATATGGACGGGGTAGGTTGGATTTCGACTTCTTCGCCACAGATCCAGACACAAGCCCATAGGTAACCCGCCGTGAGGGATTCCGATGAAGCCCTCGTGATGAAGTTCGAAGCCGAGTTCAGCCGCGTACGTACTTCCGGAATTCTCAATCTGCCGAAGCTCCAAGAAAGCGTCATTCCCGGTAAGAAAAGAAGTCGGGTTGTCCTTGATCAGCATCCAATCCTCCCTTTATCCCGCCTATCGTTCATTACACGGGCACCACGGCGCAACGAACAGCCGAGTCCGCGCCTCCTCCCGGCCCCGTGCCGTTTATCGGTCAACATAGAGCGATACGGATTCCCCTCCTCCGAGGCATAAAGACGCCATCCCCGTCTTCTTGTCAAGATTCTTCATAGCGTACAAGAGGGTAGTCAACACGCGTGCGCCGCTGGCACCTATCGGGTGTCCGAGAGCTACGGATCCTCCATGCACGTTGCACCTGTCCTGATCCAGCCCCAGTTCACGCATGACGGCCACAGTAGATCCGGCAAACGCCTCGTTGACCTCCATGAGATCAATGGATCCGTAATCCACCCCTTCTTTCTTCGCGCACCGGGGAATGGAAAGTATGGGTGCCATCAAGACATACTTCATGTCCAGACCGGCGCTTGCCTGCGCACCAACACGGCAGAGTATCGTGAGCCCACGCTCTTTAGCAATATCTTCCGCCATGACGCACACGGCACTCGCTCCGTCGGAGATGATTGACGAATTCCCCGCGGTAGCGAATCCGTCCTTCTGAAAGGCCGGCTTCATTTTGCTGAGTGCTTCGTAAGAGGTGTCTCTCGGGCATTCATCCGTGTCGAAGATTTTCGGATCGCCCTTCCGCTGCGGGATGGTTACGGGGAAAATCTCTTCCTTAAAACGGCCCCGGTCAATAGACTCGAGAGCCCGTGAATAGCTGAGAGCAGCGTAGCGATCCTGGTCTTCTCTCGACACTTGGTACTTCTCACTGCACAAGTCATTACTTATGCCCATGTGAAAATCGTTGACGATATCCCACAGCCCGTCATGCACCATGTGGTCGATCAGGGTTCCGTTTCCCATGCGGTATCCAGCTCGAGCTTTTTCCAGGTAATATGGTGCGGCGCTCATGTTTTCCATCCCGCCCGCCACTGCGATGTCGCAATCTCCCAATTGGATTGCCTGCGCGGCAAGCATTACGGCTTTCAGACCGGAACCGCACACCTTGTTGATGGTAAAGCATTGCGTTTCAAAGGGAAGTCCTGCCCGTAAACAAGCTTGACGAGCAGGGTTTTGGCCGTAACCGCAAGGAAGCACCTGGCCCATGATGACTTCATCCACGTCACTTTTTTCGATTCCGGCCCGTTTCACGGCTTCCTCAATGGCCCGTCCTCCCAATTCAGTGGCGCCGATCCCGCTGAGACCCCCGTTGAAGGCACCCAACGGCGTACGGCACGCACTCACCACTACAGCTTCGCGCTTAGAGCTCATCCGGACTCCTTTCGATATTGCACTTGCTTTCGACCGAGGTTGTCGATTCACTTACCAACAAAACTACCGACCGTAAGGGATCACTCACAGGACGGGACCACTGGTGACGGTTGCGATATTCGCCCGTTTACAGGTATCGTTCAATGAGGATCTCGGCGATCTGCACTGCGTTTAGAGCTGCTCCCTTGAGGATGTTGTCCGACACGACCCAAAGATTGAGACCGTTGGCTACGGATTCATCCTCTCGGATTCGTCCTACCAGCGTGAAATCCTCTCCTGCGGCCAGAGCGGTCAACGGGTACCGGTTCTTGGTCGGCTCGTCCAAGATTTTCAGTCCGGGTGCCTGGGACAGCAGTTCTCGAGCCCGCTCCGGAGTAATTTTTTTCATGGTCTCAACGTTGATCGATTCCGAATGCCCGAAGAACGTCGGTACCCGTACCGTTGTGGCCGTGAGCTTTATCGAAGGATCCAGGATCTTGTTGGTTTCCCAGACCATCTTCATTTCTTCCTTGGAATAGCTGTTCTCAAGGAAAACGTCGATGTGGGGCAGGCATTCAAAGGCAATCCGATGGGGATACACCTTGGTGTCCATTGTCCTGAAAGATGTCAGGCCTTCCCGGAGCTTGTCCAGTCCATCATCTTTTGTCCATTGGATGGACGAAGCGATCTCGCCGGCCTGGACCAGCATTTCTTCCAAAGCGTCCTTGCCGGTTCCGGAAACCGCTTGATACGTGGACACTACAACACGCTTGATGAATCCCTCATCATGAAGCGGCTTGAGGGCCAGCACCATCTGAATTGTCGAACAGTTGGGGTTGGCTATGATGTTTCTCGCCGTGTACCCGGAAACCGCTTCAGGGTTTACCTCCGGCACTACGAGCGGAATATCGGGCTCCATACGAAAGTGTGCAGTATTGTCTATTACCACACAGCCCGCCTGCGCAGCAATGGGAGCAAACTCCGCGCTGATCGATCCCCCGGCGGAGAATAGACCGATTTCTACGCCTTCAAACGAACCATTGGTCAACTCCTGCACAGGATGATCCTTGCCGTTGAATTTGAGCGTCTTTCCGGCGGACCGACCGGAAGCCAACAGCACGATCTCTCTGACCGGGAACGAACGGCGTTCGAGCACGTTGATCATCATGTTGCCCACAGCCCCAGTAGCCCCTACAACCGCAACTTTGTACCCATCTTTCTTCATAGCGACTCCCATTCCTTAGAGTTTTTGTATTCTCATCCCGAAGTCCGGCCGTGTGGCCCGTCGGCGTCTCTAATTGTCCTTCGAGGGCTGCGTGTCCTTCCGTTTGGATTGCGTTTCACCAGGTTTCTCAGGTGAAGCGGAATCCACTTCCTCCACCCGTATCCGGTTGAATGTGTAATCACCGGACGTCTTATCCTTCTTGAGCAGCCATACCCTTCCGGTGTCGGTGTCGAGCATGAAGGTGTCGCCCTTCTCGTGGGGTGAGGTAAAGATCTGGAATCTTCCGTTCACCGTCACCGTCGGCCCGGGTTCGGTTTTTGTCAGCGGCACGGCGTCTCTGCCCAGCGGCCATTGAGCTTCGGCACACTGCAAAGTCGTCGCCAGAACTGATATGATTAGCGTCACTACTGCCATAGTCCTCATTGGTCTTCTCCCCACGTAGGCTCGGTCAACGTATTTATACCAGCGAGTCGCCAAAGGGTCAAACCTACGAATCCTTTTTGAAGCCGTATATATGGAAGTAGGCAACCATGCTCGGAAACAGGCGCAATCGCATGCAATTTCAATGGAACAATTACGGAAGAGGCTCGTATGTCAGGCAGTCGCGCCTCGAAGGCGGGGCTTCTCCGGCGGCGGCTCCGCCGAAGAAACGACTGATTGGCGGCAACGCACTCTGGAAGCGCCCTTTTGGACAATTCAATTGACATATCATGCATTTTTGTGATATCACAAACCGAGTGCCGTCCTGGTTTCGAAAAGGAAGGATCCCGAGGGAAGACTTCCGTGATCGGGGAGACCATCTCCCCTTCAAGCCTCCCCATCATGTTGTACCCGGCCGGGGTCGCATGTCGGAGGTCTTTAGTAAGAACCGTACAGTAAGCCTAGGGAGATGTGTTGGAAACTCATGAGAATTGCAATTGCTCTTCTTGGTTTGGTAGTGTCAGGCTTCTCTTTTCTTTACTTCCCAAGTGACGTTGGGGCAATCACGGCTCGGGAGGTTTTTGAAGAGGCTGTAAAACGTAATCTCGGAGATAATTTTCGTGTTGTTCTGACAATCAACACCTTCAAAGGCAAGAAGGCCGTATCTAGACACTCCTTGTGGCTTATGGGCAAGACGGGTCAAGACTCCTCGCACTTCGTCCTGGATTTTGACGAGCCTGAAGAATCAAAAGGTTTGAGATTTCTCATAATATTGGCCAAAGCCAAGGCGCCTTTAGCCTATATGTATCTCCCCGCCACAGGACGCACCATACCGTTGGCTGCGGACGATCCGTCAGTGGATCTTGGCGGCACGGGCCTTACGATGGAGGATATTGACGTCTTCCATCTCAAAGGGGACGAGAAGTCCAAGATCGTGGGAGAAGAAGAAATTCAAGGTCGCAAATGCTACAAGATCGAGGTTTCGGTTCCTGAAGGAAGTGGATCTCGCTATGTATGGGTCTCGAAAGACAGTTTTCTCGTGGTCAAATCCGAGAATATCAATGCCAAAGGCAAAATAGACAGAAAGCTGGTTGTCCTGGAATTTTTCAAGACGACCCAAGGAACGGAATTCCCTCGAGAGGAAGAGATCGTGGTGCCAAGACGGAATACCCGGATCCGGGTGAGACAAGAAAACGCGGTATTCGGCATCGAGTTGCCGGAACAACTCATGGATCCCAAGACTTTCGGGACGTACGTGTGGAGACGGTAGCACTAGGTGCCGCGGCATGCGTCAGGTCTACCTTGTCAATGTGTGATCGTTTTGAATGGTAGGTAGGGTATGGTGAGAGGAACGTTGAGGATACTGCTGCCGGCTCTTGTATTGGTTTGCGTTTCCGGGTGCGCAAGTTTGCCTGATTTCGGAAGGATGCAGGCGACCATGGATCGCATGGCTTACTCCACCGGAGTTATGGCCTGCAACATGCCGTATATGGCCAACAGCACGGCCCGAATGGCGGCCGTGGCCGAACGAATGGAACGCAAGTCCAACGGCATGATTTCCGACCTACAGAACAGGGGCTCCTCCATGGAACGTACGGTTCAGAATTACGCCCAGTCGTTCCTGGACAACGATCGTGCTCTCGTGAAAGGCCTCAAGGATATTCGCCGGGAAATCGGCGATCTCAAGCAAACCATTGGGAGAGGCCGAGGCAGCGCACAATCAAATCCTGTTGACGAACGCACTAATGCTCAGCTTCAGGCCAAACTCAATCGGCTGGAAGCTCAACTGGCCGCGATTTCATCCAAAATCGATCAACGGAATCAGAGGAAGTCTGCGGCCGCCGGCCGACCTTCAGGGCAGTAAGAGAGATAGGTCTTGGCAGTGGGAGCAAGAGACCCCGTATGCTGAATTACGCCGAGTACGTTTCAGGAATATCATTTCGTTTCATACAACCCCGCACTCCAATGCCGATCCGAGACTCATATTACGATAAGCGACTTGAAAAGATCTTGAGTAAGGGACGCATCGGCCTGCCGGAGAAAATAGGCGTCGGACTCGAATACCTCAATACCGTGTTTCCGGAGAATGACTCGCGGATGAAGACAATGTTGCGGCGCATCTCCGGTGTGCCCAAGATGTCGACTCTTGCCGTAGCAGGCATCATCAACCGTGGCGTAGCTCGGATGGACCGAGATGCGGTCTTCGTCAATGTCGGGGTCTGGTTCGGATTTACGTTCCTTGCCGGACTTCTGGACAATCCGGACAAGAGATGCATTGGGGTGGACAATTTTTCCCAGTTTGGGGGGCCCAGAAGCGAATTCCTGAAACGGTTCGAGGATCTCAGGAGCGACAATCACACCTTCCACGACATGGACTACGTGGAATATTTCTCAACCGTTCATCAAGATCCCATCGGATTCTACATCTACGACGGCGGGCATGAGTACGAGGATCAACTCAAGGGACTGCAGCTTGCCGAGCCCTTTTTCTCGAAGAACTGCGTAGTTCTCGTCGATGACACGAATTGGCCGGAACCAAGGAACGCAAGCCTGGATTTCATTTCCCAAAGCTCCAATCAATACAGCATCCTCCTCGACGTCACGACGCACGGCAATTGTCATCCTACGGTTTGGAACGGATTACTCGTATTTGAGCGGGTTGAGGGAACCGGGTAGCAATGTATCGCCGGGTGCGATCGGACCACCCGGCCTCCTTATCCCGACGATCCTGAATTCTCCCTGATTCGCCTTATTATTTCACTGGTGGATACCCCCGTTACGTGTTCCACGAATGCAACCCTTCCTCCTCTCGCCTTAACCAGATTTTCGCCGACCACTTTCTTGCCCTTCCAGTCTTCTCCCTTCACCAGTACGTCCGGCTGGACTTTGTGGATGACATCAATGGGAGTATCTTCCTCAAACACGACGACGTAATCAACGAAATTCAAGGCGGATATCAGATCAACCCGTTCAGATTCCTTGACTACGGGACGCGCCGGTCCCTTGATGCGCGCCGTTGACGCGTCGGAGTTGACGCCGACGACGAGTACATCACCCAATGCTTTCGCCTGACGCAGTATCTTCAGGTGGCCCACGTGAAACAGATCGAAACACCCATTGGTGAAAACAATGGTGTGGCCTTGAATTCTATGATTCCTGAGCACCGCGGCGACCTCGTCGGCCTCTACTGCTTTACTTTTCTGTAGGGGTTCCCTCAGGCTCTCCGCCATCTGCTCCAAGGTTACCGAGGCCGCCCCAAACCGTGAAACGACCAAGGATGCCGCAAGATTCGCCAGTTTGATCGCTTCTTCAATCGGCAGCCCACTGGCAACGGCAAGAGCCAATGCGGATATCACCGTGTCGCCGGCACCGGTAACGTCCACGATTTCAACCGGTTTAACCGGGAAGTCCTTGTCGGTTTCTCGAGTAACGAGAGTGATGCCTTCTCGACCACGCGTTATGACTATTCCCTCGGCACCGGTCTGGTCGAGGAGCGTCTTGCCCGCTCTCGTCAGCGTTTCCTTGTCGCGGATTTCCACGCCCGACGCCAAGGAGGCCTCCCTTACGTTCGGGGTGATGTAGGCGGCTCCGCGATATCTCGTGTAATCCATACCCTTGGGATCGACAAAAACGGGTAATCCCGATTCTCCTGCCATCGATAAGAGTGCCTTCAGCAGTGTTGAGGTCAAGAATCCCTTACCATAGTCGGACACTATGACCGCCTTGACTTGGGGAATCACGTTCCTCACGTCTTCGATCACCGCCTTCTCAATGTCAGGTCCAATTTCTCCGACATGCTCCTCATCAATTCGGACGATCTGCTGATTCCTCGCCACCACGCGCGTCTTGATCGTGGTCGGCCGAGACGGGTCTTCCTTCAACCAGAACGCGTCAACGGCCATGGCTTCACAGTGTTGCTTAAACCATTCACCGGAATCATCCTTTCCCACCGTTGCGAACAACGCAACCCTACCCCCCATGGAGACCAGGTTTCGGACAACGTTGCCCGCACCGCCAAGCCTTCTAAGCCGATCACGAGCCACAAGCACCGGAACGGGCGCCTCGGGAGAGATACGTTCCACTTCTCCCAAGATGTACTCATCAACCATAACGTCGCCGGCCACCAGAATGGGGGCAGGTTTCATCTTCCACACAACACGTTCGTTCAATTCTCGACCTCCGGGATCAAGGCAAGTCGCACTCACAGGCCCATCACCTACGAGCTGCGGTATGGCGAAATGTGCCACCCATAGATATCGCATTGAGGCCTGCTCGTCCAGGGCAAAGCAAAGTGCCTGCCCACCGACCATTATTTAATGTAGAATATTCATAAAAGGTTCTAATGGCTTAAATTAGCATTGAAAAAATGGAAATAGTCTGATACAACCCCTCCGTGGTTGCATGTCGGAAGTCCTTGTGTGAACTGGTAAGTCCATTGTTCATGACGAGTTGGAACGAGATGAAGATCGGTCGAGAATCTGCGATGCCGGGATTCTACGGAAAGGGCTTTGTCCGGAATAAGGACGGGCCGAAGGAGGCTTACCGTGCTCCCTCGGCCCGAGTTGGAACTCTTAGAGCCTTTTTAGGTCCTGCTCAGGACCGGATTCTGCAACCTTCACTGCAATGCGCTGTGCGCGGAACAATAAACCTTTTCAAAGCAACCTCCTTTCCCTTTGCGGGGATTGTCTATCACTTTACCTTAGGATATTCACAGGACCGGTGGGTTGTCAAGACCTGGTAGTCCTCACACGGAACGGACGTAGAGCAATGAGCAAGAATCGAACGAGAGAAGCCTTCAACTCTGTTCAACAATCCCTCCAATCGAAGGGAAATCCCGGATTTGATCTCTTAGCGTCGGGTACGCGGAGAATGCTCGCTCTCGGCGGACGGAAAAGGACTTTACCGGCCTGGGTCTGTATCGCGTGCATTCCCGGTTTGATACTTGGACTGGTGGCTTTTCTCGTGTCAATGGGACCACTTGAGAAAAGGCTGCTCCATCTCGAGGCCCGTGGATTGGCTCGAGATATTGACTCGGTCGTGAAAGTCAGAGTAGTCGCCACGAGTATAGCCGCGGGAGGTATAGGGAAGGCCGGCCTGACTGAGGCCGGGGCATTGGATAACCTCTTGAACACATTTCGCCGGTCGTTTCGAGATTTTTTGAGTTTGGAAGTCCTTGACCCCCACGGTGAAGTAATTGCAATGGCAGGAGAGTTGCCTCTTTCGCAGGCGCGGCGGTTTTCGGGAATCGGCGGAGCGGAGAGACCCCTGGATACGGCGTCGAGCCAAAGCCAAGTATTTCACGACGATCCTGCGGCGAACAATTTCTACATCACTGTGAGGCTCGAGGCGAAAGACGGGACTGTGTGGTATTCGCGAACAAGGTTTTCCCGCGAATCCATTAAGAAGATTCTGTCTTCCGGAGGAGATCGGTGGACAGCCGGCCTCGCAAAGATCTCCGATAAAGAAGCGAATTCCGGGGGATGCGCCGGTGCTGCAGCGGGGTCTTTCGGCACCTGGTGGGACGGCCGTGACACTGCTGCGGTTCCCTTGCAGACGGCAGGTTGGATTGTAAATTTGGCCAAGCCCTCAAGAGTACTATTTTCCAAAGGTCCCGTCATCCTGGTCGCGGTGATTTTGCTTTTGGCCGTCGTTGTTTGTCTTTACCGGCGAATTACGTCGGACGGGCATGTGCATCTCTCGGAAATGGCGGCTGTACCGAATCCTGCCTGCCACGCCCGGGAGTCGGAAGACAAACGCTCAACGGAATACCAACGTTCCTTTGCCTTGCAGGCATCCGACTGCGACGATTCGAGCCGGCCGGAGGGGCAAGACTACCCGGATTATGACATCTGGACTCCGCGCAACGTGCCGATCGGTATGGTGGACTCTGCGGAATCCGAATCGTTGGAATGCGAGGTGCCGGCGACCGGCCCCGCGTCGAGCCTGCGCGAGGATGAGAAGGAAAGTTCAAAGTGGTCCGAGGCGGCCGAGGAATCCCCGGTCGCGGAGCAAGGGGAGGCTGAAGTCGGCCTCGGAGAGTCACCCGCCGTGAGCGATGAAGGCGATCTCCCCGAGACGATTGAAGTCACGTGGTTTGAGCCCATTGATTCCTCTTCGGCCGCCGGGGCGGAGAATGAGACTGACCCGTCTCAGGCTTTGCCGGAGGCGGAAACGCGACGGTATGCAATCCCGGAGAGTTTGGAAGTTTCTTGGTCGGAGCCCTCGGGTGACGCAGCGGATGATCTCCGCGATGAACGAAAGAAGGATTATCCCACACGATACCACAGCGCATGAACGATCGCTCGGCCGGCGGGAGGTCCGCCTCTTAGAGTAGTTGCCGAAAGTTCTTGTCCGAAATGCAGAGGTACGTGTCCTTCCCGGACAAATCCCTCCAGCCTCGCTGCAGCCAATGACGGCCGCCCCTTGACAATGTAACCCACCGGTATGAAACAATTGGTGAATCGAATCACCGAAGGGGTTGGGAGTCCAATGGGATACTCGCGCCGGCAATGGATTCCTCGTGAACGACAAATGGATCGGTGATGCCAAATTCCGTCCGTACGACGCCGTAGAGGTTCTGTTGCCGGTAAAGGTATGGTAAACATAGAATATGACGTGCAAGCATCCATGCGCTCAAAGGCTTCATACCGATGCGAAATTTTCGCAACGGGGTAGGCGGCATACAGATGTTCAAAGTGCTGACAATTGGAGGTTCGGACTCCAGCGGTGGGGCCGGAATTCAAGCGGATATCAAGACCATACTATCCCTCGGAGGCTATGGAATGAGTGTCCTCACGGGGGTGACGGCGCAGAATACTCTTGGCGTGCAGGGCCTTCTCCCCGTAGAACCGGGCTTTGTGCGGCAGCAGATGGAATCGGTTCTCAGCGATATAGGGGCTGACTGTATCAAGACGGGAATGATGGTGAATGCGGAAATCGTCAAGGTGGTGTCGGAACGACTTTCGCGATACGGCCTGGACAAAGTGGTCGTGGATCCTGTCTTGAAATCCAAGAGCGGGGCAACACTCCTCGACGACGAAGGGCGAGATGCCTTGGTCGAGTGCCTCTTTCCCAAGTCCTACCTTGTAACGCCCAACATCCCGGAGGCTGAGGTTTTGACGGGCCTCACCATCTCGGGTATCGGCGATATGATTCGTGCAGCCAAGGAGATCCTGACCATGGGCCCCAAGTATGTCCTGATCAAAGGGGGGCATCTGGCCGAGACGCCCGTCGATGTGCTGCACGACGGTTCGCAACACTATGAATTCAGCATTCAACGAGTTCGAACGCGCCACACTCACGGAACGGGTTGCACGCTGGCATCAGCGGTGGCTACTTTTCTTGCCAAAGGGCTTCCGCTCCTGGAATGCATCGACAAGGCCAAGAGGTACCTTTACCGTGCATTGCGCTTCTCACTGGGAATCGGCCAAGGAATAGGGCCCACAAACCATTTCGCTTCCATCACCAGAGAGATAGCTCGTACTCACGTTATCGAAGAGCTGGAAAAGGGCTGTGCCAGACTGAAGCGGTTAAACATAGGACACATCGTCCCCGAGGTTCAGTCCAACCTGGCTTATGCCATCCCGTACGCGGAATCCGTGAATGACGTGGCCTCTTTCCCGGGACGAATCATCCGCCTGGGAAACAGCGTTGATACGCTCGCCTCGGCTAGGTTCGGGGCATCGCGGCAGATACACCACCTGGTGCTTGCAGCAATGGATTACGATCCCGAGCGCCGCGCCGCCATGACGATTCACTATTCGGATACGCTGGTCAAGCGGATCAAGTCTTTGGGGTACAGTGTGGCCGAGTTTGACCGAAGCCGCACTCCGCCGGATCTTCAGCGAGAAGAAGGGAGCACGTTGGCCTGGGGTGTACAGGACGTGATGGAGGAACTCAGTAAAGTCCCCGACGCGATCTTTGACCGCGGCGCTGTGGGCAAAGTTCCGTTGATACGATTGTTCAGTCACAACCCCGCTTCAATCGTGGATCTCATTGCAAGGCTTTAGACGGGCTTGCCCGATCGTCAATTCCGGCGGAGCCGTGAAACTCGCTGTGCCGGCAAAACCGTTTTGCGGTTTGAAACCGCGGAACAGGGATGACCAAGGTGCCCTTATACGATCTTCATCAGCGCGTCATTGATTACCTAAGAGTCTCGATTACGGATCTGTGTAACCTGAGATGTGTCTATTGCAGACCTGCCGAAGGGGTCCAATTGATCACCCACGATGAAATCCTCAGGTACGAGGAAATTCTTACCGTCATAAGCGTCGCACGGGACCTGGGGATCCGGAAAATCAGGGTGACAGGGGGAGAGCCGTTGGTTCGGCGAGGGGCCCTGGGGTTCTTGTCGGAACTGACTGCGATGGAAGGCATTGAGGATGTGGGACTGACCACGAATGGCGTATTCTTTGCCCGCATGGCCGGCAATCTTCGCGCTGCAGGACTCAAACGCGTCAACATAAGCTTGGATTCGTTGCGTCGAGATACGTTCCGATCCATTACTCGGAGCGATCGCCTGGATGAGGTGCTGGCAGGGATCCATAAGGCTCTCGACCTCGGTTTTGACCCGGTGAAAATCAACGTGGTGCTTCTCCAAGGCATCAATGAGCCCGACGTCCCTGGTTTTGCCCGCCTAACCATGGAGAAGCCGCTTGACGTGCGTTTCATCGAACGAATGCCGTTCGGCGCGGACCCGGTTCCCGATTCACCGGACTCCTTCAGTTCCCTCAAGGTGTTGGACCTGATTCGAGAGCAAGTCGGAGAACTCCTTCCCGAGAAGAGGGGACCGCTGGACGGACCCGCGACCATGTTTCGGATCAAGGGCGCAAAAGGCCGGATAGGGATCATCGATCCGGTTACCGGTCACTTCTGCGGCACGTGTAACAGACTCAGGCTGACTGCGCGGGGGGCACTCAGGCCCTGTCTGCTGTCCGGACAGGAGATAGACGTGCGCGGACCGCTGAGAAACGGAGCTTCCCGTGACGAGATTGGGAGAATTATCCAGGCCGCGGTTCATGCCAAACCGGTGGGTCATAGCTCCCGTCTCTGTGCCATGGGAGAGGGGATGAACCTGATAGGCGGATGATGTACCGGCCCGACGGGAACGCCGGAACTCCGGCAAGATGCCGGCTCTACTGAAGGTGAACCGGCAAGATGCCGGTCCTACTGAAGAAGTCAGGATGTACCCCCGAACTGCGGGAGTAGTGTTGCTGAATTCGGGATGTTCAATGACGAGAAGATAACCGGTCCGGACGCCCGGCGGCATACCGATACGGCGCGGCAAGGCCCCCGAGCCCCGCGGAGGCAATCTTCAGCAGCACCGGCCTCCATGCCGGTAATGGCGGTAGCTGCAGGGGGGCTGCCCCTACGGAAGACAATAGAATGACCTCCAAGATTCCAGCCGCATCCATAGTGTGAAAACCTTCCATGAGCATCCCCTCTGAAACAATCCTCAGCTTCATCGTTGTCAATAGAAACACTTCGGATCTGCTGGTGCGGTGCTTGGACCACATATACCGCTCGGAAATCGACGGGGAGTTCGAGGTCATCGTGGTGGACAACGGCTCGAGCGACGATTCCGTGGAACGGGTGAGGCGGCTTGATTCTCGCACAACGGTCATCGAAGCCGGGAGGAATCTCGGTTTTGCCGCAGCCAACAACAGAGCCTTCGAACAGACGCGCGGAGAATTTCTTGTCCTGGTAAATACCGATGCCATGATGCAACGCGATTGCGCGGGAAAACTTCTGCAACTTATGAGACAAGGGCAGCGGGTGGGAATGGCGGGACCGCAGTTGCTCAATGACGACGGTAGCATTCAGACTTCGTATGAAGCGGTACCGACCCTGGCCACGGAGACCCTGAATCGGAGCCTTCTCAAACGGCTTCTTCCCCACCGCTATCCGAGGAAGACTCGGCGGTTGTCCGGGCCGATACCGGTGGAAGCGCTCATCGGTGCGGTAATGATGATTCGCAGAGCCGCGTGGAAGCAACTGGGCGGATTTGACGAGGACTACTTCTTCTTCCTCGAAGAAACCGACTTGGCCGTGCGTATGCGTTCCGCGGGATGGGAAGTGGTTCATGAACCGAGGGCTTCCGCGGTGCATCTCCAGGGTGCGACCGCAAACACGGTCAAGACGGGAGCCCGCATCGAGTTCTACCGCTCACGATACCTGTTCTTCCGGAAACACTACGGAGCACGTTCGATGAGCCTGCTCAAGAGAGTGCTCACGGCGAACCTTGCCTTAAATGTGGCATTCCTCGGTTTGCTGAACGCTGTGACCCTCGGTAGGTCTCGACGTGTAGCGGACAAATACCTCGTCAGGAGGGGCCTCTGGGAGTGGCATCGCGCGGGTTGCCCCACCGGTCACGGCCTTCCCAGGGACTGAGAAGATTCTGCCGCCATGAACTCCTGGTATGGGCTGATACAGGTAATTCATACATTCTTGTCGGCCGCGTACCCTTGAACCACGGACCAGAAGTTTCGGTACAGCGCCTGCGCGTTGGCATCGAAGCCGGCCCGTATGGCATCGTACGTTCCAAGAATCCCCGATAGATCAACCGTTCGGCTGTCCGAGAACCAATCGGTAAGGATCTTTGATGTGACTTCCACGTGAAATTGGAGACCGTACGCGTTCTTGTACCTGAATGCCTGATGCGGGCAGAGATCCGAGCGGGCGAGTAAGGTGCCCCCCTGAGGAACGTCAAAGACGTCGCTGTGCCACTGCAGCACGTCCATGGTGCCGGGGAGTCCCCGGAAAAGGATGTCGTCGGTACCTTCCCGCGTGAGTAGCACCGTGCCCCAGCCGATCTCCTCCGCCGCGGAAAGGTCGACTCGGGCACCCGCGGCCTTGGCGATCATTTGAGATCCCAGACAGATACCGAGAGCGGGAATGCCGGCGTGAACAGCTTGCCTGAGAAAGTCGGCTTCGCTCTTGAGGTAGGGGTACGTCTCCTCTTCGTAGACGTTCATGGGACCGCCCATGCTCACGACTGCATGGTAGGCGAGAGAAGCTTGGGGCAAAGACTCGCCGGCATGAAGCCGAACGGTTTGCACACGGGCACCGACTGATTCCAGGAAGGTTCCCAATGTACCGGGCCCTTCGAATTCAACATGCATGATTACGAGCACTCTCATGAGGTCAGCCCTTTATTCTGAATTCCAGGTATCGGTTGGTAAGAGGCATGCGTCGATCTTTGCCGAATGCTTTAGGAGTGATCTTCACTCCGGGCGGAGCCTGCCTGCGTTTGTATTCATTCCGGTCGACCATCCGGACCACATCCGTGACCATGTTTGGGTCAAAGCCGGAGATGTCCTCCGGTGACCTGTCCTCCTCGACGTATTCCTTCAAGATCGCATCCAGGAGGTTGTAGGGCGGTAACGAATCCTCGTCTTTCTGGTCGTCTCTGAGTTCGGCCGACGGAGCCCGGTCGATAGTACTTTCGGGGATGACCGCCCGGGCCGCTCGCTCATTCACATACCGAGACAGTTGATACACCAGCATCTTGGGCACATCCTTAACCACGGCGAATCCGCCTGCCATGTCGCCGTAAAGGGTGCAATAGCCGACTGCAGTTTCACTCTTGTTGCCTGTGGTCAGCACCAACCATCCGAATCTGTTGGAGAGGGCCATGAGGAGATTGCCGCGGATACGGGCCTGGAGGTTCTCGCTCTCAATGCCCGGACGGCCTTCTCGGAAAGGCTCTTCCAGAGCCCGTAGATATGCCTGAAAGATGCCTTCCACGGGAATGGTAATCAATCGTATGCCGAGGTTCTGTGCGACAAGACCCGCGTCGGAGAGGGTCCCGTCGGAAGTGTACCGGGAAGGCATGGTGACCCCGATGACATTATCCTTTCCCAGGGCGTCCACTGCTATGGCCGCGGTGAGCGCTGAGTCGATCCCTCCGCTGATACCCAAACATACCTGCTTGAAGCCGTTCTTCAGCACGTAATCCCGTGTGCCCAATGTGAGCGCCTTATAGACATCGCTCAGGGGATCGGGATCCGGAGACTTGCAAGGCGAAGTGAACTTGCGCTCCCCTGTTTGTGAGCGTTCCAGTGTGTGGAACTCCCCTTTGAGGTTCCACGAAGGCGTGGTCGGCGCGGGGCCGTCAACCCTGATGTCGGTTACAAGCATGTCCTCTTCGAAACGCGCCGCGTTCGCGACAACCTCGCCCTGCGCATCCAGAACAAAGCTGCCGCCGTCAAAGACAAGCTCGTCCTGCCCTCCCACGAGATTATTGACGAAAAGCATGGCATTCGCGGCACGGGCAAATCGTGCGAATATCTTTTGTCGCATTTGAGGCTTACCCGCGTGAAACGGCGATGCAGCGATGTTGAAAACGACATGAGCGCCGTTGCGGCGTGCGTAATCTTCGGTAATGGAGCCGGCAATCCAGATATCTTCACACACGGTGGCCGAGCACCGCACTCCGTTGATATCAAAGATGAGGCATCCGGAGCCCTGAGCAAAATAGCGTTTTTCGTCGAACACTCCGTAGTTGGGAAGCTCAACCTTGTGATACACGTCGACCAAACGTCCTTGGCTGAGGAGTGCCGCAGCGTTATATACCCGGTCCCCCACCGAGTCTACGAATCCCACCAGGACGTTGATTCCCTTGCAGTGCGGCACAAGCCTCTCAAGGGCGATTCGGTTATCCTCGAGGAACCCGGCCCTCAGCAGGAGATCTTCCGGGGGATACCCGCACAGGGCAAGCTCGGGAAAGGTCACGATATCGCTCGATGCATCTCGAGCCAGGCCGATCGCGTGAACGATCTTGCCCAAATTGGCCTCAAAATCGCCCAACACGGGGTTTATCTGAGCCAGCGAGATTCTCAAATCAGCCATGATTACCTCTCGTAATTGCTATTATGCCTGCAAAAGCACGCCCCGAAACGTCATCAGCCGTCGATCGTCCCCTTGGACGCGTCGACGGCTGATGGTTACGCATCAAATTGAGATTGTCAATATTCGGCTGCTTGAAACTGCATGCAGACCTTAGTGCTCGTTGGCGTAAGTACGGTGACGTATTAACGGAAACCGTCTCTGTTTTGGCAGCGCCGGCCTCCGTGCCGGTACTCTTGGTTTTTCGCCCGGCAGGGTTGGCGGGACAGGCGTCCCCGCCTGTCGACGGGCAAGATGCCCGTCCCACGGGACGCTACCGCGCGTTATCAAGAATACGTCACCGCATTTGTGCCACAGCGTACTTAGCAGTCGAAGTAGAGAGCGAACTCGTACGGATGAGGCCGCATGCGCACGGGGTTGAGTTCGGCATCGGTCTTGTAGTCAATCCACATATCTATGACATCCCGGGTGAAGACGTCCCCTTTAAGCAGAAACTCATAATCCGCTTCCAGGGCCTTGAGAGCTTCGGCAAGGCTGCCCGGCGTGGAAGGAACATCCTTCAATTCCTCGGGGGACAGGGCATAAATATCCTTGTCCAGGGGCTCGCCCGGGTCAAGCTTGTTTTCAATACCGTCCAGGCATGCCATGAGCAGTGCACTGAAAGCCATATAGCCGTTGCATGAGGGATCGGGTGTCCTGTATTCGATCCTTTTTGCTTTGGGTGAAGGGCTGTACATGGGGATCCGGCAACAAGCCGAGCGATTCCGGGACGAATAGGCCAGGTTCACGGGGGCCTCAAATCCGGGCACAAGTCTCTTATAGGAGTTCGTGGTGGGATTGCAGATCGCGCACAGAGCCGGGGCATGCTTGAGTATTCCGGCAATGGCCCATAGAGCCTCCTGGGACAGACCGGCATACTTGTCGCCCGCAAAGACGGGATCGCCGCCCTTCCAGATGCTCACGTGAGTGTGCATACCGGACCCGTTGTCCTCGAACAAGGGCTTAGGCATAAACGTGACCGTCCTGCCGTGCTGTTTGGCGATATTCTTCAAAACATACTTGAACCACATCAGCTGGTCGCCCATCGTGACCAGCGGAGCGAACTTCATGTCGATTTCACCCTGGCCGGCGGTAGCGACTTCATGATGTTGCGCTTCGACGACAATTCCGAGTTTTTCCAGGGTCAACACCATTTCGGTTCGCATGTCTTGCAGGGAGTCACTCGGCGAGACAGGGAAATACCCTTCCTTGTGCCGCGGCTTGTAACCGAGGTTGGGGTTCTCCTCCCTGCCCGTGTTCCACCATCCCTCTACGGAGTCCACCTCGTGAAAGCCGTGGTTTGAACCATAGCTGTACTTCACGTCGTCGAAGATGAAAAACTCCGCCTCCGGGCCGAAGAAGGCCGTGTCACCGATCTTGGTGTACTTGAGATACGCCTCGGCCTTCTGAGCAATATTGCGAGGATCTCTCGTATACCGCTCCTTTGTGACGGGGTCCACGATGTTGCAGATAAGCGACAGGGTCGCTTCTTGCATAAATGGGTCCATCGCTGCCGTTTCCGGATCGGGTACGACCAACATGTCTGAGGCATGAATGGGTTGCCAGCCACGGATCGACGATCCATCGAATCCAAAGCCGTCCTCAAAGCTGTCCTCCTCCAGTTCATGGAGCGGCACGCTGAAATGCTGCCACATGCCCGGAAAATCCATGAACTTCAGGTCGACCATTAAGCAACCGTTCTTTTTTGCAAATTCAATTACTTCTTTCGGCTCCATGTAGTACTCCTTTTCAATCTATGTTTGTATGAATGTTCTCTCATCCGAACACCCATCGGTTCGACGCCCGGGGACGTGCGATGAAGGATCGGTCTCTTCTCCGATAATGGAGAGCGGGGCGTCCTTCCGGCTTGTCACCGAGATTAAGCCGCGGGGAGTTCCGGGCGGCGGAGAACTTCCATGCTTTGTGGTGCCTTTATCTTTAGAGAGCGTCCAGATCCCGTTCGCCCGTACGGATTCTCACCACCGTCTCAACAGGCATGACAAAGATCTTGCCGTCTCCAATACTCCCGGTCCTCGCTGCTGCAATGACCTTCTCGATCACTTGCTCGACGAGTTCCGATGAGACCACCATCTCGACCTTAATCTTGGGCAGAAAATCTACAAGATATTCAGCCCCTCTGTAGATTTCCTTGTGCCCCTTTTGGCGACCGAAGCCTTTGACCTCCGTGACGGTCATGCCATGAACTCCCAGGGAGCTCAGCGCTTCCTTCACGTCGTCCAGTTTAAAGGGCTTTATAATGACTTCTATCTTCTTCATTCAGTCCCCCTTATGCTCGATTGGGTGTTTCACATATCCGGGTTTCCTCACGCCGTGGAAAGGTCGGCTATAGATTGTAGCCCACTTCGCCATGGGCGGCCGTGTCCACACCGGCGTCTTCCTCTTCCTCTGATACACGGAGTCCTACAATAGCCTTTACCACGTACAGTATAATAACCGTCGCCACCCCGCAATAGAGTATGGTGGCCAGCACTCCGACCGCCTGCACGCCCAGCTGCGACGCATTGCCGAAGAACAACCCGTCGGCTCCGTCCGCATTGATCAGCTTGGATGCAAACAGACCCGTGGCCAGGGTTCCCCAGACACCTCCAACGCCATGGATACCCACGACATCCAGGGAATCATCGTACCCCAGCTTGTCTTTGCCAAGCACTGCGAGATAGCAAATTACACCCGCAACACCTCCGATTACCAGAGCGGCCGATGTCCCGACAAATCCGCATGCAGGCGTGATGGAACCCAAGCCCGCCACGGCACCGGATGCAAGGCCGAGTGTAGTTGGCCTCTGCTTCAAAATCCACTCGGCAAAGACCCACGTGAGGGAGCCTGTGGCCGCAGCCATGTGCGTAACAAGGAAGGCGTTACCTGCTACCCCGTCTGCTGCAAGACGGCTCCCCGCATTGAATCCGAACCATCCGAACCAGAGCAGGCCTATACCGAGCAAGGTCAGCGTCAGATTGTGCGGAATGAAGGCTCGAGTACCGTAACCCTTCCGTTTTCCGACGATAATGGCGGCCACCAGTGCGGCAACACCGCAGTTAAGATGAACCACCAAGCCTCCTGCAAAATCCAGGCATCCCAACTTCTGAAGCCATCCTCCTCCCCAGACCCAATGACAAATCGGTGCATACACCACGGTAATCCACAGAATGGTGAAAATGACGTACGCACTGAACTTCATTCGCTCAGCCACCGCACCGGAAATCAACGCAGGCGTAATGATCACGAACATTCCCTGAAAGGCCATGAAGACGGAGCTGGGAATGGTCAAGCCTTCCATGACCTCCGCCCCGACTCCTCGTCCCGCCAAATGGTTCAAGCTGCCGATAAATCCTCCCACGTCCTGCCCAAAAGAGAGACTGTATCCGTAGATAAGCCAAATTACTGAAGCCAGCCCCATGAGAAAAAAGCTGTGCATCATGGTCGAGAGGACGTTCTTCGATCGCGTCAGTCCTCCGTAAAAGATGGCCAAGCCCGGTGTCATGAGAAGCACCAGCGCTGCGCACACCATCACAAATGCCGTGTCGGCCGCGTTCATATTTTCCCACTCCTACACGAGACTTTCCCGGATCATGATGAAGCCGAACCGTCCAATCTTGGTATCCGGCATCAGTTCCGGTTTAGGCGTATGCACCCTCGGCCGAGGAATGTTACGCTTTTGAAAGCCTGAGCAATCAGCATGCCAAAACGTAGGATACACAGAGCTTGAAAAACTAATCACTGAAATTACAAGGTGTTGGTTTCCTGGAAGTGTGCGCAACTCCCCCGAAACCGATAAAATATCTTACCGACAAGTAGGAATGGGAAACTCTATGTGACGTTATTGTAGGATCCCGAACCTCCTTTCTGTACTACCATCCTGATTTTCTTGTAGTACCGCGCAGATTTCCTCGGAAATTGGCTCCTGAATTTGGGTTTGGTTGCGCCCGGCGCTTAGGAACTGGGAGCATCGTCCGGATCCCTTGCGAAGTACCCTGGTACTTGCGAAACCCAAGCTCGTGCGACACGCTGATGCCTGCAATCGCCGGTTGGTTGCGGTTCTAACCGCTCTGTGTTTCGCCCGACATGCTTCGAGAATGTTGCAGAAGCTCGATCAACACATACGATCCGGTAGATCGACTCGTAATCGGCTTCGTATCGGAGATTGCGCTTCCGGATCTCATCATGAATCCTCTCGGCCTTCCCGATCCCGTCAGTCCCGCGAAACGCGGGATTGACGAGAGGGGCAGGGGGGGGGGTGATCTTTTCGTGCAGCTTTCACCACTGTTCACCATCATTCGTGGTGCCTTTCCGGCGTAACAAGGTTTGCCGGCATCAGATTGCGTCCGAGTCCTTCTCTCCGGTTCGAATGCGAACCACTGTCTCGATCGGTGTTACAAAGATCTTGCCGTCTCCGATTGTTCCCGTACGGGCTGCAGAGACCACCTTCTCTATGACCTGATCGACCAGGTCCGCCACGACCACCATTTCTATCTTGATCTTTGGAAGAAAATCGACCAGGTATTCGGCCCCTCGGTAAATCTCCTTGTGACCTTTCTGTCTACCAAAACCTTTTACTTCGGTGACGGTCATTCCCTGGACTCCAATGGAACTCAACGCCTCTTTAACATCGTCGAGTTTGAAAGGCTTAATGATTACTTCGACTTTTTTCATTCTTGTCCTCGTTTTCTCCTATCCGGCACTGTCTGTTAGGTGTAAAATTCAATCGTGTACGATTCTTTCCGGGACAAGTAGTTTTCCGACTCATCCCGAACCGACTCTTCTACAGGTTGTAACCGGTCTCACCGTGAACCGACGTGTCCACACCGGCTTCTTCATCCTCTTCCGACACGCGCAGACCCATGACGGCCTTGATGACGTAAAGAATAATGGCCGATACCACGAAGGAGTACACGATGGTGGCCAGCACCGCGATGATCTGTGGACCCATCTGTGCGGCATTGCCGAAGAACAGACCGTCTGTACCACCTATGGCTTTGGAGGCGAACAATCCTGTCGCAATGGCGCCCCAGGTCCCGCCTACGCCGTGGATACCCACGACGTCCAGGGAATCATCGTAGCCGAGAGATGCCTTGGCCAAGACCGCCAGATAACAGATTACCCCTGCAACCGCCCCGAGGATGACCGCCGACACCGGGCCCACAAAACCGGCTGCAGGAGTGATCGCTACCAAGCCTGCCACCGCACCGGATGCAACACCGAGTGTTGTCGGTTTGCCTTTAAGGATCCATTCCGCGAAGACCCAGGACATGGCCGCAGCGGCCGTGGCCATATGGGTGACGACAAAGGCCATTGCAGCACCTTCGTTGGCGGCAAGCGCGCTTCCGGCGTTGAAACCGAACCATCCGAACCAGAGCAGACCGGCTCCCAGCAATGTCAGAGTGAGATTGTGAGGCATCATGGGCGCGTGGCCGTACCCCTTACGTTTTCCGATGATCAACGCACAGGCGAGCGCCGCTGCGGCTGAATTGATGTGAACAACGGTTCCGCCCGCGAAATCGAGCGCGCCCAAACCGCCGAGCCACCCACCGGGACCCCATACCCAATGGCAAACCGGTGAGTAAACAAAGGTCAGCCAGAGGACCATGAAGACGATGAACGAGCTGAACTTCATCCTCTCGGCAAACGCACCTGATATGAGTGCCGGCGTTATCACCGCAAACATGCACTGGAAAATCATGAACGTTGTCGAGGGAATGGTAGTATTAGGCCACACATTGCCGCCAATACCCGAGAGCGCGAAGAACTGCAGTCCGCCTACGTATCCTTTGATCGCGTCCGGAGCAAAGGCCAGACTGAAGCCCCAAAACATCCACACGATTGACGCCAGCCCCATGAGGAAGAAGCTGTGCATCATGGTTGAAAGAACGTTCTTCGACCTGGCCATGCCTCCGTAAAACATCGCCAGACCCGGCGTCATCAGAAGCACCAATGCCGAGGAAGCGAGAACCCACGCATTGTCCGCTGCATTCATTGTTGGACCACCTCCAAGATTGTTTTCTGTCGTAAGCCGTGAGGTCGAGCGAGCGTCAATGCCGTCACGAAGGCTCGACCGGTTGTCGACTTAGACGTCGGCTGTTGCAAAGCCGAACTATGAGTTTCCCGTCTATTGAGCAATGAGGATGCCAACATTGGTGCAGGAGGAATGGGAAAGTGATAACGCTTTGGAATACAAGATGGTTTGTGTGGGGGGCAGGGGGGACCTACCGGAATGCTACAAAAACGAAAGATACCTCACGGTAGGTTATGCCCATGGTAGGTTACGCTAGGGTACGGAAGTGACGGGGCTTTATCCCGTATTTTTTCACTCGGAGACCGATAATTCGTTCGGTAATACCCAGTTCGCGTGCAGCCTTGGCCCTGTTGCCTCTCGCCGCTTTCAACGCGTCCAGGATCATGTCGCGCTCCACGTTTTCCAAGGTAGCTTCCAGGGTACCCTTCAACGACGTCCCGCTGGCTTCTGCAGTCTGGAGGGTAGGCGGAAGATGATGGCTGTGGATGACGGAATCGGAACTCAACAGGACGGCGCGCTCGATGCAATTCTCCAACTCACGCACGTTGCCCGGCCAATGATAACTCATGAGCATGTCGATGGCGGGTGTGGAAATCCGGAGTACGTCCTTGTGATTGGCCCTGCCGTACTTTTCCACGAAGAAGTCTGCAAGCAGAGGTATGTCGGTCCTCCGCTCCCGCAAGGCGGGCACATGGATGGGAAAGACGTTGAGCCGATAATAGAGATCCTGCCTGAACATCCCCTCCTCAATGAGTTGCTCGAGATCGCGATTGGTGGCCGCAAGTACCCTGACATCCGCCCTGATCGTGACGGTGCCCCCGACTCGCTCGAATTCACGTTCTTGAAGCACTCGGAGCAGTTTGATCTGCGTGGTGGGCGAGAGATCGCCGACCTCATCCAGAAAAATGGTCCCACCGTGCGCCAGTTCGAAACGTCCCTTGCGCGTAGCTATGGCGCCGGTGAAGGCTCCCTTCTCATGGCCGAACAATTCGCTCTCTACGACGCTTTCCGGAAGCGCGCCGCAGTTGACTTTGATGAACGGCTTAGAAGATCGGAGACTGTTGAAATGGATCGCCTGAGCGACGAGTTCCTTCCCTGTGCCGCTCTCACCCCGAATGAGGACCGTGGTTTCGCTTTTGGTCACTTGAGCGATGAGATCGTACACGACCTGCATGGCCTTTGAATTCCCAATAATGTTCGCCGGCCTAAATCGTTCCTCAAGTTGGTGTTGGAGCCTCTTGTTTTCTTCGAGCAGTCGGTGGCGCTCTTCCTGAACCGACTGCCTGAGCCGAACGGCCTGGGCAAACATCGAAGCTAAAATGGAAAGCAACCGCACGTCTTCCTCGAAGGAGACGCCCTCTTCGAACAGCCGATCCGCGCTGAACGCTCCTATGACCTCGTTCTCCAATTTGATCGGAACACAGATGAAGGAAATATCTTTCTTCTGAAAGGCCTTGCGCGCCCGAGTGCGATCGAGGAACTCGGGTTCATCCGAAATGTGAGGGACCACAACCGGTTGACCGGTCTCCACGACCTTCCCTGTTACCCCCTCACCGGGTCTGTACCTGCCTCGATGCATCTGGGTGTCGGAAAGTCCGTGAGCGGCTTCAATGAATATCTCGCCGGATGCCCTGTTGAGCAGGGTCAGCGTGCCTCGCATCATACCCATGTGCTTCGCGATAGCCTCGAGCACCGGGCTCGCTACGTCTCGAAGGTCCATGCTCCGATCCAGGATCCTGCTGACTTCGAATAGGAGCATGAGTTCCCGGGGTTCCCTCTTGACGGGTGGTTGTCCTAATCTACTCTCCATCTTCTCCTCATTGAACAAGTCTTTGGCCTTGACCATACGAGAATGTAGGACATTAACATGAAAATGTCAAAAATGTTCTCTTCGTGATAATGTACCCCGGTCTTGGGTCATCTTATCGCAGAGAGATCGCCGATTCTTAGGAAGGCTCACTTGACCTCCGACGACTTAGATTCTAGATATAAAAAGAAGACTTTGTCCTCGAAGGGGACAAACAGGAGGGGAACTCAACCGCACATGCTTAACGCCTCGACTCGGTCGCTCAGACTTATCATTGTGTGCTCGGCTGCCTTGACGGCATTGGTGGTCTTGCCGGGCAATTCCCTTAGTATAACCGTTACGAGCGGGCCTGCTCAACAGTACATGTTTGAGGAAGGGCTCAAGCATCTCTTGGCTGGCAGGATCGATCCGGCCGGTCGGGTTTGGAAAAAGATCTTTCAGGACGCGCTCTACGGACCCGCAGCATACCTTCTCTTGGCTCATGCGTATAGCGTTAACGGGGATCCCGCGCAGAGTGAAACACTTCTCAAGGAGCTTCTTGAGGACCGGCCCCACACGGTCTACTCGGAGCAGGCCAAAAGGATATTGGCCGAGGTGCTTTGCCGTAGGCGCAAGGCCGAGGCTGAGCCTCTATTGACCGCGATGATGAAGAAGTCTCGGGACAAAGACATGCCGCGTCTGTTGTTTCTTCTGGCCAAGCTCCACAGGCAGATCGGCAACTACGGCGACGCGGTGGAGCATTATCGCAAGCTCTTCCTAAAATACCCCGCTTCCGTCGAAGGCCTGGCCGCTTCCGAGGACCTTGCCTGGATGGTTGTGCACGGAAAGATCCCCAGACCGACATTTACCGAAAAAGAACAACTGGCCAGGGCGCGTAGGCTGTTCGCGCGAGGGCGATTCGATTTGGCGGCCGATTCCTACAAGTATCTACTTAAGAGAGACCCCGGCAATACGAGTCTGCTGCTGCGACTGGCGGAGTGCCGGTACAAGGGGCGAGAGAACCAAGAAGCGTTGCGAATTCTCAGAGGAACTCTCCAGGGCAAGCTTTCCGTCAAGGAGCGAACGGAAGCTCTCTACATGATGAGCCGACTTTACTGGCGACTAGACAAGAACAAACGGTTTGAGGAGTGTTGCGGGAAACTTCTCGATTTGGGCGATCAGTCCATGAAGGAGAGGGTGCTTTTCAACCTTGGAGCCAACGCCTATGAGCGCGGTCGGTTCGACACGTCGCTGGCTTGTTTCTCACGCGTACTCAAGATGACTCCGAAACGATCCGTCAAAGCTGATGTACACTGGAAAATAGGGTGGATAAGGTTCCGAACCGGAAAATACGAGGATGCGGCCGAGGCTTTCCGCCAAGCAAGGGTCGAATCTCCCGGAGGGAGAATCACAAACGCTTCGCTCTATTGGCAGGCGCGATCCTTGATGCACCTGAACCGAAGCGGTGAAGCAAAGACCCTACTCGGACGTATCGTTCGATCCGCGCCGCTTGGGTACTATGGTCAAGAGTCGGCGAGTCTGCTCGACACCATGGGAGTTTCCGTTAAGCAACGGATTTCGGGGAACCGATCTTTTCCGAATGTGAAACTCACGACCGCCGAACTTACCGACCACAAGGTATCAGATGCGGGGAAGCTTATGGAATGCGGACTTCCTGAGTTGGCCCTTGCAAACCTGGAAGCGCTCCCGGAATCCATGAAATCTTCCTCGGCAATCGTGTTTCTCACAGCGAAGGCCGCGTACGGAGCGAAGCAGTATCGAAAGGCACGGGACATTCTTTCCAGGGCCTTCGCAGCCTCTATGGCCAATCCTCCGGCGGACGCCCCGGCCGAGTTCATCGACATGGTGTTTCCCCGGGTGCATCGAAAGGCCACGGCAAGGGCAGCGAAAAAGCATTCCGTGGATCCCAACCTGGTTTGGGCGGTCATTCGGCAGGAGAGCCTCTATGACGCTTCCGCGGTGTCGCCTGCAGGAGCCCTCGGCCTGATGCAGGTGACTCCGAAGGCTGCCGGAGTGGTCGGAAGGCACGGGAGAATACCTGCCGGGGCAATAGCCAGGCTGCTGGATCCCGAGGAGAATGTGGCTTACGGCGTTCGTATTCTGTCGGACAACCTCCGAAGCTTCAGGGGCCAAATTGTTCCCGCCGTCGCTTCGTACAATGCGGACATCAGAAAAGTCCGTGGATGGGTGAAAAAGAACGGTAAGATGTCGCAGGACGTATTCATCGAGAACATCCCGTACCTGGAGACACGTCAGTACGTCAAGAAGGTTCTCGCCGGCTACCGGGCGTACAGCATGCTCCATCGGAAGAAAGATCTTGCCGGGCTGTGGTAGTCGATCCTGGAATGGAGGCCGAATGACACAAATGGGAAATGATGACGGAAAGCAGATCTTTGACGCGACGCCGTATCTAAAGCTGTTCATCGACAAGGACGGAAGGTGGTTCCAGAACGGCAAGGAAATTATCCACACGGCAATATATCGTCAATTTTGCTCCATGCTCGAAAAAACTCCTGCAGGCGGATATCAGGTTCGCATGGGCAGGGAAGTGTGCGGCGTGGAGGTGGAGGATGCTCCGTTTGTTGTCAAAGGCATCGTCCAAGGGGCTGACGGAAGCGTTGGCGTCCAATTGAACGACGGCACCACGGAGCCATTCGACCCGGCCGGCTTCTGGATAGGAAAGGAAAACGTTCCTTACTGCAGGATTCGAAACGGCTCGTTTCATGCGCGGTTTTCCAGGCCCGCGTATTATCAGATTGCCCGACACATAGACTCGGATCCTGAAGGCAACGACTTCTTCTTGGAATTGAATGGAAAACGGACCCCAGTGAAGGAGGATGCCGGTTCCGAACAGTAATGACGGGGACTCCGGCATCTCCTCCAGACAAGGCCGTTGGATAAAGGCGGCGTCAATCCGTTTTGAGATCGATTCTCGCCGGCAAAGCCTTGAGCCAGGGAAAACCGGACAATGAGTCGAGGTGGTCCAACCCGGTCAGTTCGTTGGCATTGGCTTCTTCCCATCCATGCGTCATGGCGAGGCAGTCTTCACGGACAATTTCACTCAGGTGGACGAGGAGTTCAGCGGATCCGTGTATGGTAGACACAACTACCGAGTCGCCGGATTTCATACCCATTCGTCTTGCCGCGTTGGGATGAACCGTGAGAATCGGGTCGGGACAATTGTCCCGATAGACAGAGACTTCCCGAAACCTCCCGTGCTGATACGGGAAGATCCGATCACCCGTGCTCAACCAAAAGGGAAAGCGTTCGTCTACCTCTGTGGGCAGTGACAAGGAATCGGGTGTCGGTATTCCCGACTCGCCAATGGAGTCCACCTTGACGGATCGATAGTGGAGCGTCCCGTCGGATGTGTGCCACTTGTCGTTTGTGCGCTGCGTTGGCTGATAGGCCGCGGTCGATCCGGCACTGCCTTCCAGGTCTTCAAGTGTGACCGAGGTACCGGAGAGCCTATACTCCAGCCCCTGCCGATTGTCCTTCCAAGGGAAAAGGTATTCGAGGTCGAGACGTCCGGCCAGCTCAAAGCAAAGTTTCCATGTGGGCCAACCCTTTGGTGCTCTGGTAGCGGGTCGCATCATTCCCAGGTACGGTACCCCGGTTCTTCCGTAGTCAAACAGTTCCGTGCTGTCGAGGTGATCGGAGGAAGGAAAGACCAAATCTGCCAGCCGCGCCGTGGGAGTCATGAACAGATCGAATACTACGAGAAAGTCGAGCTTCTCCAGAGCACTCCCATGGCCGCGCACGGAGGGGAAGGTGAGCATGGGATTTCCCCCCGCGCAGAGAAGACCTCTTATGGGATACGGATCGTTTTCCAGAATGGCACGCGTCAACAACATTCCTTGGCCCTCGTGGCGTGCACCCGTGAACAGGGGAAACTCGAAGCGTCCGATGGGGTTGGCCATGGCGGGATACCTGTCCCTGCCGGGGAGCGCCTTGAGCTTGGCCAACGTCGGGAAAGGCCGGTTCAGAGGGTCCAACAAGGACTGAAGACAGGCAGTAGCCCGGATCGTTTGCACGCCGCCCGGACGATGCTCCAGCCCCAACCCGACCTTTGTCCATCCGGGCCGATTACCGAAGATCGTGCGGGCACTTTCCCGGAACTCCTCCGGCCCAATGTCGGTTTTAGAGAGCAGGTCGTCGTAGGAAAGACCTTGAACAAGTTCCACCAGGTCTTCCCAGCCCGTGTTCAAGTCATCCAGGGGCTTCAAGCCTTCAACCTCGACGGCATGTTTTATGAACGCCAGGGCCAGAAATCCGTCGGAGCCCGGCCGTACCCTAAGATGAACAGTGGCGTGATTGGATGTCTCCGTGTTGGAGGGATCTATCACAACCAATCGGGTGCCTTCTCGAACGGCCTTCCTGATCTCGCTGAATGTGCGTGGGTATGAGACGGCCGGATTTGATCCCCAGATGACGGCAACACCGATTCGTTGAAAATCCGGGCTCGGCGTGCCTCCGTACGTGAGAGAATGTCCCAGCGTTTGAGAGAAATGGCAAAGACTTCCCACGGAAATGTAGTTCGGCGACCCGAACCCGTTGGTCAGATGCCGCATGTAGTGCGCGGCATCAAAGTGTTTGAGTCCCTCGCCTTTGTAGAAGGCCACACTTTCGGCGCCGGATTCCTGCTTGAAGCGCAAGAAATGTTCGGCCATCACGTCAACGGCCTCGTCGAAAGCGATTTCGCGCCGGCCGCTTTTTGTTCTGAGCATGGGGCGAGTCAAGCGATCCTGCGATTGATGCACTGCGCCGAAATGCTTGCCCTTGAAACAGGTGAAACCTTTACTTATGGGATGGTCTCTGTTTCCCGTTACGCTCGTGGTGTTGCCGTCATCATGAACTACAATGCCGCAGTGTTCATCGCAAATGTTGCAGAGGGTGGGAATGGCGGACGATGACATGGCTTCTGTCTCCTGAGAGGTGGCGACTCGGCAAAGTCCGAGTCCCCAGGAAGCGGGAGTTGAAGGTAGCGAAGAGCGGACAATGCCGGCTGCCTTCCCGAAGGGAGCCGACACGATTGCAGATTACAAGCGATTAACCGTCCAAGCAGCCGTTGGGGGAAGCGTCGTCTCCTATGGGGCATCCACGATGAGCGTGACCGGTCCGTCATTCACCAGTTCAACCATCATCATGGCTCCGAAAACCCCTCCCTGAACGGTGACGCCTTTGTCTCGGACCGTCTCAATGAAGTCGTCGTATACGGGCTCGGCATGCTCCGGAGGCGCCGCACCGGTATACGAAGGCCTCTTACCCTTCCTGCAGTTGCCGTACAGAGTGAATTGGGACACCACAAGCATCTCGCCGCGGACCTGAGTAAGACTCAGATTCATCTTTCCGGCTTCATCGGAAAAGATTCTCAGACCGCACAGCTTTTCAGCCATCCATTTGACTTGATCGGGTCCGTCTCCAACGCCGGCGGCAAGGAGAACAAGCATGCCGGCTCCTATGGAACTTACCTCTGTGCCGTCTACCGACACGCAGGCCGACCGGACTCTTTGAACTACGGCTCTCATCTCTCTCCTGCGACGATCTCCGGTATAGGCATGAACCGCTTTGAGACGGTGCCGTGCGCACCGATCAGGGGCCAAAGTCGTTCCGGTGGCTCTCCGGAACACGGGGCCGTTACAGCGCCGCGAGAAACTCTCTTATTGCATCAAAGGCAGCGTGGTCGAACGGCCAATAGGCTTCTCCCTTCCTTTGGGCTGCCGCCGATACTCCAAGATTGAGCGTTGGTTTGTACTTTGAAGCCAAGAATGCTTGCACCTTCTCTGCCGATGGAGCCAACGGCATACCAGGTATCCATTCTTCGAGCTTTTCTTGAAGAAATTCAAAATGTGAATCCTCAAGCACCTCTCGTGAAACCAGGAAGGCCCTGACTTTGGCTTTCGACAAGTTCCCGGGCAACTCGTTGAGACATTCGGTAAGACACTGAAAATACGAATTGACACACTTCATGGCCGGATCACGGGCAACTGAGTCCAGAAATACGTCTTCCAACATTCCAGTAGGTCTTCCAACAGGCAATATCATTACCGTGACTCTTGGTTTGCCGCCTGTCGATTCAAGTGCATCATTCGGAATCGGCAACTGTGCATTCAGCAATGCGCTGCACACGTTTCGGAAGGCCAAGTCGGCATCGTTGTCCGCGTCGCGTGTTATCCCAATGGACGTTAGCATTAAGTAGCCGGGATCATTCTTCAATGCCTTTAGAGCAGCAGACAGGTTGTCTTTTCCATCAATCGGCCGCACGTCGATTTCCGGCGTCAACTCCAGCCTCTCAATCATTGAAGAGAAGAAGAGTTCCTCATCTTTTCCCTCGACCAGAATTACCTTTGGTTTTGAAATAGGCTTTTCTTTCACCCCCTGACCTCCCAGCCCGACTTGAGGGCAAACCCAAGTGCTTCCTGGTCGTAAGTGACGGACTTGATGACACCATTGTCATACTCCAGCCGGTGAAGTCGGAAATCGTAATTCTCGCTCTCCGAAAAAGCCTCATGTGCGGAGCGAATACATTCTTCGCTGTGCGTAGTGGCAAAGACTTGAACATCCAGGTCTCCGGCTGCCGCTGCTATGGCCTTCCACACATTCTTCATCACGGAATAGTGAAAACCGTTTTCGATCTCATCAATTGCCAGCAGCCCCCCTTTGCTGACCTGGAGACCGACCGAAATGCGCAATAATCTTCTCATGCCGTCACCGAGCGATGGTAATGGAAGGCGATCGTCGGGCTCTATGTCACCCCAGATCATAGGAGCACCCGATTGCTGGAGGACGCGCAAATCCTTGAGCCTTGGTTCAATAACCCTTAAAATCTTGACTAGTTGCGCCTCCTGTCTCCTCGCAGCCAAGTCACTAATCCTCTCTGCCAGCCACTCCATGGTTTCCGCTTGGTGGGCGGGTAGGAAGGCACCCGTTGGCTCACGCATCGGTTGGGCATTGAGCACTTCGCCATCTTGGCTTACTTCGGCACGGTACACCTCTTTATTTCCGTCTGAACCCTCCTCATGAGTGAATTGAACGACGGCAACCGTTGATTGGGGTACTCGTTGGTCATCGCCCAGCTTGACGAAGGCGCTTGCATCGGCAAATTCATGTCCGAGTCGCCGGGGTGGCAGCTCGATGGTGACAGTGCTAGGGGGACCTTCAAAACAAGTTGCCGAAAGCCTGATCTCTGCCCGAGGATCGAATTTGCGAAACAGTTCCCACAAGAATTCCGTTGGCTTGAATCTCGTCAGGCCGCGAGCCAAGTTTGTCACATAAGCTAGCGTGGGATTGTGATATTCGTGGTGTAGCCATACTGCTTCTAATAGGGCTGTCTTCCCTACATTGTTCTTACCGGCAACGAGATTGACTCGTTCGAGAGGTTCGACGATTAAGTCCTCAAAGCACCGGTAGTTCTGGGCCCGAAAGCTTTTGTACACTTCGTCTCTCCGTTCTTAGAGCAGAGATCTTCTCGAAGCCGCCGGGGGGCGGGTATTCCCCAACCCCTTTTCGCAATCCCTGATGCCGGCATTCTTTCGCGGATCTCCAGCCGATACGGGAAAAGTGCATCTTAAGTCGTCAGCTACGTCCCCACGGCGAAGTCCATTGCACGCCGGTACACGTTAATCACCTGCCCCACTGTCACTTGTTTTTTACAGCATTTCAATGGGAACGGCAACTTCATATCGTTCGAGGATTATGGGCCGGATACCCGCCCTCAGGGTAGTACTTGCGATAAGTTTGCTGATATCCAGCGCGTGAAGCACGCCCATGAACGTGGCGAGTAGGTCGTGCGGCAATCGTTTTCCGACAACCGAACTAAGCTTCAATGGCGTGTACGGATCTCAAGCTAAAATAGGCGGCCCTCTGTGTTGCGCATTCGTGTCGCACGGTCCGTAAGACATGAAGGGGTTTGCCACGGCATCTCAGTCTTGGCTCCGCACAAGGCCTGCCAACAGGTCTTGCATGAAGCCTCTCTTGATGTGTTCCGGCCGGGATCATACGGCAAGACTTGTTTTCGGCGGCATTGTCTTGCAGCCTGATCGATGATAGATTTGGTGATTGCAGATTTTGAGGAGTCAAGAGGGCAGTGTTGAGGAACGGCGCCGGAGCATGACCGCGGTTCACACTCCTGAGATGTGGCGCCGGAAAGGGCAGGATCCATGACGGGTCGGCTGGTAATCCACAATGAAGCTGAGTCCACTCAGGATCTTGCCAAAGCCATGGCGCTTTCAGGAGAGCCTGAAGGTACGGCCGTAATGGCCTTGAACCAGACGCGCGGAAGAGGGCGAATGGGACGTTCCTGGATTTCCCCAACAGGGAAGAACTTGGCGTTGTCGATCATTCTTCGGCCTCATTTGTCGCCGCGCGACGCAGTGCTCCTCGGCTTTCTTGCCTCCATTGCCGTGGCTGAAGCGGTGGAAGAGGAAGGTGTGGCGGAGGCGCAATTGCGATGGCCCAACGATGTCCTTGTGCGCGACCGCAAAATCGCGGGTATCCTTTCCGAGGCCGTAGTGAGCCAAGGGCACATAGATTTTGTGATTGTGGGCATAGGGTTGAACGTGAATTCCCGTCGGTCGGATTTTCCCCCCGACCTGAGGACGCCGGCTACCTCGCTGCTCATGTGCACGGGGAAGGAATCGGATCTCGCAGATGTGGCACGAGGAATCCTCAAGAGTCTTGCCGTGCACTACGACCGCGTCAAGTCCGAAGGTTGCGGATTCATTTCGAGGCTCTGGGAACTTCGGTGGCCTCATCGGGGACGCAAGCTTGTTCACGAGAGCTTCGTCGGGATTGGTCGAGGACTTGAGGCGGATGGATCTCTCATCCTCGAGCAGGACAACGGGCGCCTCGTACATATAACGTGTGGAGACGTCCTACCGGCTTGACGGAGATTATGATGCTTCGCGGCGTGCGCGGGGATGGGCATTAAGGGGAGCTTTAGGAGAAAAGGGAATCCGGTATGGGAATAGCAAGATCGATGGTTCGGTTGCACGGTCTCGTGGCCGCGCTGATCGTAACGGTGTGCATCGGGGTTAGCTCATGGAGCCTTATGTCCGCACTTGTCCCCGAGGCCAAACGAGTGTTGAATGGAATTGCCGACCAGTACGACACATATTTGCCGGAAATAACAATAAAAAACGGACACGCGTCGATTCGGCGGGAGCAACCGTTTCGTTTCGACGAATTGGCCCAAGAAGGCATGATGGTTGTGGTCGACACGCGGGAGGGGAAGCAGAAGGAAGCGCTTACCTATCTCAAGGACGCGCAGACCGGATTGGTCCTGACACGGGATTCACTGGTGGTGAAGAACCAGAGACAGATAAGGATCCTGCCCCTGAAAGACCTTCCCGACATGACGGTTAATTCCGCGGAGATCCGAGCCGTCATTCAACAGTATTTGCCCATGGTCGTGCAGTGGGTGTGGATTCTGGTGATCGCCTACTTCCTGTTCGCCAAGCCGATACAACTTCTTATCCTGGGAATGATACCCTACTTCGGCGCGCGATCGTACTCCGTAGACCTTACCTTCGGTGGGGCGCTCAAGATCTCGTCGTTCGCCATGATCCCTCCCGTACTACTGGATGTGTTCCTGAATATGGCGCGCACGTCATTGGCAGGCTCCTTCATACTCTACTTCACGCTGTATGTGGGGCTCTTGATTCTGAGCGTGTGGGAACTGGTCAAGAGTGCCCGGAGCGCCGACCTTCACGAAGATGCGATACATCCTTCATGATCGCTTCCGGGGTCGGTCGAATTATTGGCACGATCCGCAACTTATCTTGGTGATGTGAGATGGAATTCTTTTTGTGCGTAATCGGAATGGTGCTCGTAGTCGAGGGAATACCGTATTTTCTCTGCCCGGATAAAATGAAGCAGATCATGCTGGTAATCCTGGAGCAGGACGATAAAACGCTGCGGATCTTCGGCGCTTCCATCATGATCATAGGACTGTTGATAGCTTACGTTGCGCGGAGCGCATTGGGTTCCCTGTAGAGGTGAGTGTGCGGGTACGGGAACATGATGAATCGGAAGCTTCGAGTCGGAAGGATCCGGGTGAAGATACGAACGCTTTAGAAGTCCCTGAGACCGAGCGAGCGCTATCCGCCAAGTTCAAGCTCTCCACGTATCAGTACGAGCTGCCCCCCGAGCTCATTGCGCAGCAACCGGCGCATGCGAGGGACGCGTCGCGGCTGCTGAGACTCAACCGTGATACCGGCGAAGTCGATCACTACAGGTTCAAGGACCTGCCCCGCCTATTGGAAGCATCGGACCTGCTCGTGCTGAACGAAACCCGTGTCACCCCGAGCGCACTGGCTGCCCGGAAATCCAGCGGAGGACGAGTGAGCCTCCTGGTTTTGGACCCCGTATGCCAAGGGCGCCAAACCGATTCAGTCCGTTGGGCGTCTCGGGTGTGCATTGCCGGCTCAAGCAAGCCGCTGCGGGCCGGGGCGACCCTAGCCCTTGAGGCGGGCCCGAAGCTCATTGTTGAAGAAACCCTTGGCCCGGGGAGGGTCCTCGTTCGTTTTCCCGTTGACGAGGACGGTGTTCTCCCCTTCCTCGAAAGGTACGGGAGTGCTCCGCTTCCACCGTATATCAAGCCGGGCGACCAGGACCAATCCTTTCACAAGGAACGGTACCAGACCGTGTACTCCCGGCTCTCCGGGTCTGTGGCAGCGCCCACTGCGGGGCTCCACTTCACGGAACCGCTTCTCGAAGAATTGAAGCGGACCGGTATCGAGATCGCCCGTATCGTGCTCCACGTGGGACCCGGCACGTTCACTCCGGTGAGAGAAGAGGATGTAAGGCGCCACGCGATGGAATCCGAATACTATGAGATCTCCCAAGAGGCGGCAAATGTAATCCAAGCCGCTGTGGAAGAAGGGCGCCGGGTCATCGCCGTGGGGACCACTACCGTGAGGACCCTGGAGTCGGCCATGACTTCCAAGGGCCGATTTCGACCGGGGAGAGGCAGAACGGATCTGTTCATACTTCCCGGACACCGCTTCAGAGCAGTCCAAGGTCTGATCACCAATTTTCATCTCCCGGGATCCACGTTGCTGATGCTCGTCTGCGCGTTCGCGGGCACGGAACGCGTACTGTACGCATACAAAAGGGCGGTGGGGGGGCGGTACCGCTTCTACAGTTACGGCGATGCTTGCCTGATACTTTAGAAAAACATGCTTGATGCTGGAATTACTTAGAATTTCATACAGTACAAAAGGCGGGACCCCCTCCGGGGCATCGGGTGGGACGCTTGGGCTGGAGTCTATGGAAGGAATATTTGGTAGGACTGATGCAGGTGGGCAACTTCTAATAGGATACGGATTTCTTGTCAAGCTTTTTTTTATAGAAGTGAGTCATCCTCCTGTGAAAACTGGATCATACGGGTAGCTGTCCCAAAGAGAATGTTATCTTCAAAGACTATAGGAATTAGTCAATCCGAAGTCTTTATACCGGAGGTCCCAGACATATCCTTATGGAATACTTGAGTATATTTGGAAAGGTGACCCGGGGGGCTCAACCTCATGCCCCTATTCCCTCGGTGTGTGACGATTGTGTGGGAAGCGCGTAAAAGGGATCGTAAAAAACCGAATTATCAAGAGAAGTGTATAACAGCCTGATAATACTGACTGTTATGTGGAATGCACGGAAATGAGGCCCCAGCAGCGAGGATTCATGATGGGGGGGGATGGTAGAAGACTGTACGGCAGGCTCAGTAGTCCGATTCATAAATCAGGTCATACACGCCTACGGCGTCTCCACGGTGCGTACAACCTCGACGGTGTCTTTGTAAGGAGTGAAATCCCGCGTCCCGAGGGAAAGCAATCTCAGCGGGGAAGACGAGCATTGTTAGGATGTGATGAGGGAAGCGAACCGTCCCGCGGGACGCAGGATTCGAGGTGCTTTGGTTGCTCCTCCCCCCAGCTCGGTACCGGTGCCAAGATTCAGTACTTCATGGATACAACATACAAGGGACGCCGGGCCCCTACCATGCACGAACTGCCTCAGCGCCGAGGCTTCCCGGCAAGCGTCCTCAAGAATATGTCACGGAATCTACGGCAAGGAGCACCAGGGACTCCGTAACCCTAAGGAGCCTTTTGTTCCGCCGACGCGCAGAATCGTACCACGCGTCGGCGTCAATAACCGGAGTCCTTCTCAGTTTAGGACCACGAGCGCATCGACGGCCACCGGACTGCCGTTATGGATGATGAGCGGGTTGATGTCGATCTCCTGAATGCGTGGATTCTCGAGTCCGATTTGGCCTACCGTGACGAGAATCGAGGCCATGGCTTCCAAATCAACTGCCTGCATTCCGCGGGTTGCTTCCAAAATTCGCCGCCCCCTGATCCGGGTCATCATGTCCATGGCGTCTCGGAGTTCCAAAGGTGCGACTCGAAACTGGACGTCCTTGAGGATCTCGGTGAAGATTCCGCCGAGACCGAACATGACGCAAGGGCCAAACTGGGCATCTCGTGTGAGGCCCACCAAGAGTTCACGTTTTCCCGGGACAAGTTCCTGAACCAGGACACCGCCCTCTAGAGTGTCCATGCTCCTCTTGATTTCCGTGAAAGCTTGGAGCGCCTCATCATCGGTCCTGATGTCCACCCTGACCGCGCCTCGTTCCGTTTTGTGGCTGAGCTGCGGAGAGCAAGCTTTCAGCACTACGGGGTACCCTATCTCTTTGCACGCGACCAAGAGATCGGCAGGGTCGTTGACGAGTACTTCCCTGGTGGCAGGTATGCCATAAGAGGCCAGGATCTGCTTTGATTCGTGCTCGGACAACGTTTTTCCGCCCTGAGCGAGTAAGTGTCGAATTGGGTCCATGTTCTCTGCCTCCGTATATGCATCCCTTTATAGCCTCTGGAAAACGGGTTATGCAAGCTCAAGAGGTAACCGGCGAATTTTTCGGGGGAGACGGCCCGTGTCGGCATGTCATTACGAGGAGCGCAGTTCCGCTTCCTTGCGGACGGGAGATACCGCTTTCCACGTTCTGAGATTGCTTCCTCCGGACAAAGCACTGAGTCGCACCGACATCTCCGGCGAATACGCCCTTCCCGAGCGAATGAATGCTCCTCTTGAAAGTTCTCTCTTGACAGCGCTTGTTGGAAACGTGGTAAAAAGGAGGTCCGATCTTGAAGCGGATCTGAAGATGTACGATTTCTCTTGATTCCTTCGCAGTAAAGGGTTAGAGGTGAATTGATACGTTGACGGCGAGGTGGGGTGCGTGCAACAAATCCCTCACCGTGCTGTCTAAACGTGTAGAATCCACCTTGGCAAGTGTACCCAGCCAATCAAATGCATGGAATGCAAAAGGGGCTGACGAGTAGTTAGATTTCAAGACACAATTTAGCCCCCGATGTTGACATTCTGGAACGCGAGTGGTGGACATCCTTCGGAGAATCTCATTGCCCGACAACCGGTATTGATGGGACTGCCGAGAGGACATCAATTGAAGCCGCGATTCGTAGCCGCGACGTGAAGATGGCGACACGCCCAGCGTCAGTGTGTACTATCCGGCCTGAGGAGAAGAAAATGCCTAAGAAGCCTCCCCGACGGGACCCAATCATTGTTTACAAGAGAGAAGACAGAGGCTTGAAACCTTTTCTTCCTAAGAACAGGGGGTTTCGTTTCGGTGGGATGCAGCCTACCAAACAGAAATCGCGAAAAGTCAAAGAGCCCAAGACCGTCATCCCCGAAAAGGTGCGTTTTCACAATGCCAGTCTTGAATTGATAGACGCAATGCCGTCCCCCGAAAAGGAGATCGCCCGGTCTTGCTATTACCTCTGCTTCCTCGTTCATGAAACCAAGACCAGCTCGGAATTATTTCCTCTGAAACACAACGTGCTCGAAAAGATATTCAAGAGCGGACACAACTGCCTTACCGTGAACTACGTCAGACGCGGAGACAGAGAGATCTACCATCTCAGCGCGGATGCCAGAAAGAAGTGGGAATCGGAGACCGGGAGCAACAAGCATCACACTCGGATGTACCTGACTTCCAAGTGCAAGGTGGAGTTCGAGGAAGGGTATTTCGATTTGTACCATTTTCATGTGGTCGTTGATTCGTTCCGTTTTTCATTCTATTTGCCGATTCACCAGGCTCCATGGATCGACAAGAGGCGCTTATCCAAACGTCGTTTCCACTACCCCCAAACGGTGGAATACGGATTGGTCAACGGAAAGGTTATTACTACGTCTCGCAAGGCAACCTTGGTCCCGTTGGAACATATTAAGAAAGAGTTGCAGGGACTCCTGGAAACGGAGATTACAAAGAAGAAGAAATGAGTGCGGGCCTTTGCCGCATTGACTTGCCGTTTCGGTCAGAATACTCCGCATTCACGAGAAATGATGGTCTGAAGAATTTCCGACGTTCCTCCACCGAACAATAAGGAACCTGCAATCCCGGTAGAAGCGTTGGACGTCGTACTCCATGGAGGAGTATCCCTACGCGCCGAATATCCGTGTCGCCTCATCTGATGCACGGCATGCAACCTCCGACACGATGTACGTGGCCATGGACGCGGGTGCCGCGCATTTTGGTTTTTGCTAAGGAGTTGATAATATTAGTTGTACTCCGAGGCCCTTTGTGCTTTGATAGGTGTGCTGACAACCAACAAAGCTATAGGAGGCCTCGGATGGAGAAGAAACTAATGCAAGCAGGGCAAGAATTCAACGAACTTCTGGAATATGTGACGGATAGATCGCGGGACTTGGAGATTCACGATGCGGAGCACGGTATCTTTCGGCGACTTCTCAGCTTGGGACGGACCCTGCTTGAGTTGTTCGTTGCCTCTGTTGGAGATGGGGATCTTAGACCGACGGTCCTGGATGGGGACGGCCGTGTCTATCAGTATCGTAAGTGCTCATCGAGGCAATACCTGTCGATATTTGGACAGATTTTAATCGAGAGGGCGCACTATGGGAGACCAGGGGCAAAAGGGATCTTTCCGCTGGATGCGCATCTGAATCTTCCTGCCACAAAGTATTCGTATCTCCTTCAGGACTGGCTTGCCGATCAAGCCGTGCAGACGACTTTTGGTTACACCGTGCGGTGGGTGAAGAAAATCTTGGGCCTTGAGATACCTCACCGAGCCGTTCAGAGGATTAATCTGTCCACCAGCGATACGGTTGGTCAATTCGTTGATTCGCTTGAGCCTCCCGCTGTTGAAGAGGAAGGATCTATACTCGTTCAGTCGGCTGACGGCAAGGGGATTCGCATGTGCCCCAAGCACCGGAATCCGGACGCTGTGCGTACGAAAGATAACCCCGGCAAGAAGCGGTCCGCGTGCGTGACACGAGGCTACAGCACCGACCCGTATGATCGTACACCCAAAGAGATCATGGACACCTTCGTCGAACCTCCTGAAAGGCGCACCCGGAACAAGAGCAAGCATCGCAAACCCTGCCATCGAAGGACGATCGCGTCGCTTACCGAATCGAAGTCCTATCTGTTTGGCAAATGCGACCAGGCGGTCAAACCACGCATTCATGAGAGCACCGAGGAGAAGGTGGTTCTCATGGATGGCGAGAAAATACTGTGGAAGCTCTCAGCAAAGCACTTCCCCGGCTGGACCGAGATCCTGGATTTCACCCACGTGGTAGACAGACTCCGGCTCACCGCACAGTTGCTCTACAAGCCCGGCAGCCGTGCCGAAAAGGAATACGTCCGGGCAACTGGAGAGGCCTTGCTTGAAGGACATTTGGATTGGGTGATCGAGGAGTTCACGACGTTGACGCAAGATGGGCGCCTTTCCGAGGCCGCTGCTCACGATCTTGAACACAAGGTGCTTGGATACTTCAAGAACAATCGACGGCGCATGGCCTATGATAAGTATCTGGCACGAGGACTCCCCATAGCTTCGGGCATCATTGAGTCTACGTGCGGCAATCTCATCAAGGACCGAATGGAAGGCGCAGGCATGGCATGGTCCGTAGACGGAGCTGAAGCGATGGTTCGCCTCAGAGGCGTCTTCATCGACGAACTTTGGGAAGAATTCTGGGATTTCAGAACCGACAGCGAAAAGAAAAGACGCTATGCCAACTACACTCACACTGAGATCAATCGGGAACATGAGCACGAGATTCAACAAGCCGCGTGATATCGAATAATAACCGATTCGCGCAGCACCCCATGGACGCTTCCTTTAGGGCTCGTTCCCCATTGTCCATCGTTTCAGCCGCTTTGTACGTCATGAGGTGCGAGGCCCGGATGTCCGTGGCCACATTGCCGATTCTCTGCCGAATCAGCCTGCAGCTCCCGATCCTCTTCTTGAACTGATTTCGTTCAAGGGAATAGCGCCTCGATTGGTCGAAAGCTGCGCGGGCCAAGCCGAGAGAAAGCGCGACGGTCATGACGCGGATGACGGCAAATATTCTCATCAGGTTGCCTACACCCTGACCTTCTTTCGCCGATCTGTTCTCGCAAGGTACGCGCACGTCGGTGAATGTCGGTTCGCAAATCTCCAACGACGGCACAATCCGCGATCTCAAATATGGGAGCATCGGGATCCTTGTTGATGCCAACAATGTATCTCCATCCGTCCATACCTGCCCCGTGCCCAACCGCACCCGAAATCCCGCAGGCAAAATAGATCTCAGGCTGCACGGACTTCACTGGTCTTCAGCACCTGTTTGACGAAAACGACGATGTTCATGAAAGACTCCGTTCGGGACCGGAGAGGTAGGTTCCGAAAAAAATACTCTTAGACGTAAGAAGAATTCAAGGTAATCAAGGCGGAGAGACGAGTAGAACAGGGCATGGGGGAGAAATGCCTCCCCCCCATGCCGGTGATTTGAGGAAGGCGAAACCCCGGTCACGCCGACCGGGATTTCGTCAGGGGTAGGAAGTGGGATAATCAATAGGACACTCCGGCGCTCTCGGGGTTCCCGGTACTATGGAAGAATTCCGTGAATCCGATCCTGAGGCATCTCAGAATTGAAACCGGATACTTGATGGTAAGTGGGCCCGGCCGGCTTGACTTGAGGCGACACGGAGGGAAGAATAGCCCATCCGGCAGAGCCCGAAGCACAGCCGGTTTCTCCGGTAGGGCGACGGATGTACGCGAGCAAGAGATGAAACCGCTTTCAGACAAGCAGAGCAGGTGGACCGTGAAGGACGTCCTGGAGTGGACCGCAGACTATTTCAAGACCAAGGGCATCGAAACCGCACGGCTGGATGCAGAGGTGCTCTTGGCTCACTCCTTGGGGACGGACAGGCTCCACCTGTACTTGAACTTTGACCGTCCCCTCGTGCCTTCCGAGCGAACGAGATATCGTGAACTCATTCAGCGGCGAGCGCGGCGCGAACCCACGGCGCGAATCGTCGGGACCAAGGAATTCTGGTCGATTCCGTTTCGCGTAGTTCCGGGCGTACTTATTCCCAGGCCCGATACCGAAACGCTGGTAGATGCCATCCTGCGCGAGATCAAGGGAAAGCCCGATCCGCTCCTCCTTGAAATCGGGACCGGTTCCGGTGCCGTGGCGACAGCCGTTCTCAAGGAGAGTCCCGGAGTCAGGATGCTCGCTACCGATCTCAACCCCCGCGCGCTCCAAGTCACTCGCCTCAATGCCGAGGGCGCCAGTGTGTTAGGGGCTCTGGATCTGGTTGCAATGGACCTTTTTCAGGCATTGCGACCGGGAAAGGAGTTCGATGTCATCTGCTCCAACCCGCCGTACATTCCGAGCGGCGACATCTCAGGACTCGACCCGGAAGTACGCGACTTCGAACCACTGCTCGCTCTTGAAGGAGGCCCGGACGGTCTTGACGTCATTAGGCGGCTGGTCATCGGATCCAAGCACCATTTGGCAAAAGGTGGAGCGATAATACTTGAGATCGGGGAGGGGCAGGAGGATGCCGTCGGAGAAATACTGAGTGATATGGCCGGGATGAGCCGAGTTGAAACGTTTCGAGATCTTGCTGGGATAACGAGAGTGGTCAAGGGGAGTAGGTGAGATCTTTGGCAGAGGGTTTAATGAGATACCTAATCACGGGCTACGGAAGATTTGGGCATTTGGCGACGGAACGTCTTCTCCTCGATGACCCGGAATGCTCCATAATCGTGGTGGAGCGGGACGGAGCCAAATTGAAGGACAAGCTTCCGCCTCGTGTTACGCCCTTCAACGAGGATGCAATCTCATTCTTGGTCGATTCCGGAGAGGTCCGAACGAGCGACATTATTGTTCCCATGGTTCCCTTTCACCTGGTCGCGTCGTTCATAGTCTCGTCGGTGCAGGGGTGCAAAGAGATGCCCTATCCCAAAGAACTCGACGCATTGGTTCCGAATCCGTTCCCACTCAACCGCACCGTCATCTGTTGCAGCAGGGCGGACTTTGTCTGTCCGGACGACTGTCCGGAAGGTGATTTGTGTACCGTGACCGGGTTGCCGAGGAAACCGCTCTACGAAGACCTGGAGAGAATCGAGATTCCCGGCTTCACGGTGCTGGTCCAAAGGAGCTTTCAAATCCTGCCGGGGGTGGGGGGATACTCGATGCACGACCTACAACGTATGCAACGCCGAATTCGGCCGGGCGCATACCTCGTGGCCACCTCGTGCAAATGCCATGGAGTGGTGACCGCGCTGGAGGTTCACGTCTCCGCTCAAAACACTCTCAGTCGGTAGAGGACGTATTCGGCGTTTGACTCCTCGTGGGATGCCTTCGGCACGTTAAGACCGCAGCGTTTCGGATGCGGAATACGGTGTGCATCCCGCATTCGCGTACTTGGCTGCCTTCAGATGCGCCGTAGTGAGCCCCTGGGGATGGAGGCAGGGGGCGGGGACTGTCTTCACATGACGCTCACTACTCCACGGCCTTGCCGCTCCCAGGCTTGGGAGCCGTTGCTTCCGGCTTGTTCCGGAGTTCCTCGAGGTGCATTTTTGCCCTGTCATAGTCGGGTGAGAGCACCAGTGCCCGCTCGAACTGTTCCCTTGCCTGCTTGTTCCGCCCGAGAGCGGAGAGGAGACGACCGAGTTCGGTATGGTACCGGGCGAAGTCGCGCTCTTTTCGAAAGATCAAGTTGAACTGGATGAACGCCTTCTTGATGTCTCCCTGTTTGACAAAGGTATGTGCCAGGGCAAGTCGCGCCTCATTGAATTCAGGATTCCGTGCAACGACCTTTTCCAGTATTTCCTGAGCCAACGAAAGCTTCGTTTCATCCTGCCCGTACACCCTGGCGAGCATGTAGAGCGGTCGGTAATTGTTGGGCTCCAGCCGTACCGCCTCCTTCAACGCATCGGCGGCCTCGGCGTGCTTGCCCTGGTAAAAATATGCCTTTCCGAGCCAGTAGCGGGCAAGGCCGGATTTCGGGTGCTTCTCAACGCAAGCGGCAAAAGCTTTCCCAGCCTTGTCGAAATCTTCGTCCTTGAGCGCGTCCAGGCCGAGCTTCAGGCATTCTATGGCTTGCCTGTCGGTTTGCGCAGGAGTCTCCGGCCCAGAGGGCTGTTCCGCTCCGGCAACGGTATGGGCAAGAAGCAGCAGGGTGAAGGGGATCACTAATGATCGGATAACGGTCGCGATCAGAGATCCGGAACGATGTTCGTGAAGGTCAGATGAGCGTTTCATGTGGGTCTCCTGAAATGGGAGGGCTGGAACGGCGGATCTTGCCAAACGATGATGGCAACTCTCCTGAGTAACAGACCTATTCCACGAGATTCAGGTAAGTATGTACGGGAGAATCAACAAAAGGACCCAAAAGAGCAAACCTATGAAGAAACTGTTTTCGCTGAGCCATTTGTGTTCCGGCAAAGGCTGCGCAGTCAAAGGGTTCTTCCGGATTCGGTAACCGCTTACAAAGCAATAGAGCAACAGTTCTCCGGTATAAAAAACCAGTGCAATGAGAGCGAGGAAGCCCAGGAAGCCCAGAAAGCCTGCCGCATATTCTCCAAGGACTACTATGATCCATTCCCAGACAACTCTGACTATTCCCATCTCGGGACTCCCCGGTGCTTCTTGAGCAAATCATTCAAGTGCTCTTGATGAAATGCCTTTAGGGACTTTGATACCCGTGCTTCTTCGACAACATGGCATGCTGTCGAGGCCTCAACAATCCGACCAAGAATCGTTTTCGCTATTCCTTACAAGGGCTGCAAGCCATCGTGCAATCATGACGCGTGCTGCTTTCGCCACGCGTCGATGCGTTCCTTCAGGTAGGCTACCGCCCTCATCAGGCCTTTAATGGACTCCAGGATAGCTGAAAAGAACATGCTGTTCCGTATGCCGGCATTGGACAACATCCACTTGATTCTATCCCACTCGTGGTAAGCTCGGGAGTGCGTCCACAAGTAGAGGGAGATTTCGTCGACGATTGTTTTCAGCAGCCGCAGCATATTCCACAACTTCGTCATCGCATCAATGAGAGCCCGAATCTTATCCATTACGGCTTTGAGATAGGGAGCGAGCCACGCCCAACATTTCTCTACCTTGGAGTAGAGGCTTTCCAGCTTTTCCAACAATCGCCAAAGCCCTGCAACCAGCTTCTCGATGAATGCGGACCAAGTTCGCCAAGCATTGACCAGCAGACCTCTCAGCAGCCGCAAAGCTCGCCCGAATGCCCCATACGAACCTAATGCCGGCTTTTCCAACCATCTCCAACCGCCCGTCACCAGTCCCGCGACAAGCGATCCATATGCCGCCCACAACGCACTCAGGGCCCTGCCTATCGCCTGAAACGCGGCCGCAAAGGCACCCTCGAGTCCGAGGAAAGCCAGGAGGGGGGCAAAAACGACCGAAATGAACGCGAGGTCGTTCCAGGTCCATCCCTTGAAAGTCGGGTCGGGGTGCCAACCGTCGACATTGGTGCTGGTTGCCTGCGGGACTGCTGCGTCTTGGGAGGACGCGCTCCGGGCCGAAGAAGACCGGCTCCCCGACGATACGTAGTCGGCCCCGGCAGTCACGGCGTTCCCCGGCAAATTCCCCGCCTCCGCGCTGAACGTATCCTCGGAGATGGTAACATTTGGAAGGTCAAAGCGGCAACCAACCCCCAAGAAACTTGAGTATGTCTGGAGCTACTAACAGCCAAACGGCAGTGCCGTTCGTAACAATCACTATCTCGCCGCCAGTGAGCTTCTGCCTCACGGGCAGCCCAGGTTGGCGGATCTTCCAGATATCGTTGAGTGTTGTCTGTACGATTACCAATACCCCGGTTATGGCAATCGCAGGCTCAAGCCAGTAGAGCGACACTGGTTGGGTTCGGACGAATCCACTCGGAACAGCAAATGCCAGCAGGCTACCGCCAATCATGAGAAAGTAGAGGATCGTGTACCAGTAGCTCAAACGTCTTGGGGAAAGAGAAGAGGCTTTGGACGTGTCTGCGGCCAAACAGTTGATTTGCGAAAACTGGTCATATATTGCGTTGAAATTCAACAGGATTCTACTCAGTTGCCACGTTTCCTTACCCGCGCTCCTCTCCAACTCACAAGCTTCGTTGAGATATTGCCGGTTTCGGTAGAACCAATAGTGCTGATACAACCCGCCGGAGACTACCGAGAGCAGTGTCAGACGCCAGATCGGTAAGGCGTTCGAGTACTGCCGGGCGGGGTCGGCTTCCTGATAGCCCAAGAAGGTACGTGCCTTTCTCACAGCCAACATGCAAAGCACTATACAGTTCACCAGCGGAGGAACTATCAGTATGTAATCAAGAGCGAGACGGGACAACGTGAAGCGGCCTAAACCAATTTGCAGGACTTCGAGAGCGTCACAAGCCAAAAAGAAACCGCCGAACGCTCCCATTGCAACGCCACACACCACCAGGACGGCAATTCCGGCCAATGCTCCGCATCTCTTGGCCGTTGGCCAATTCGCTATGACATGGGGAAAGACTCTCATGAATCCACACAGACCTCGATCCTGAAGGCCGGATTACGGACCTTCGGGGTGCAAAGTTGAAACGCAGTGCAGCATTCCGGGATGCCTGTCAATGCCAACTCAAGTTCAAGAAAGTAGTACCCTCTTCTTGGTGGGGGAGACGCCTAGTCTACCATTTGTTGTCCATTATGGTCACCTGGTTGAAACCGCATTGGCATGACCTATTGCGGTGATTGCTCCAGCGGCTGGGCAAAATCTATACCAAGTAGATCCTTGAGTCGCTTCAAGCTGTTCCTCAGCTCTTTTTCGCGCTCCGCCAGAAACTCGTCCAGCTTCCGCAGCCCGGCACGGCGGCAATATGACACCAGATCGTCTTTCCCTTCGAGATCTCGCAGTTGACTCCTTATGTAAGCCCGCATCTTCTCTATTATTGATAGGCCGAAACGAGCTATCAGATAGAACCGCAACATGGCTTCGACCAATATTGGAAAAGGTGTCGGCTGGTTAAGCCATGCCCTAAGGATCAACCAGAGATAGAAGATAATCTTGGCTATCTGAATCAAGCTGTTCAACAACCGTAGAATGGCGGGCGCTACCCGGACTACAAGATAGATCAGTGCGGGAGCTACCAGGATCATTACTAAGGCTATACGCAAGATTCCGGCGATGACACTAACTACTCGGTTACCCCCGGGAGTTGCAGTTGTTCTTCCTGCGGTTCCTCCCGAGAGTCCCGTACGACCTCCGGTTCCCCCTGAATCTCCCAACAGGAGATACCGATTACCATCATCGCCCGATCGAGTACCGGGATACTCTCCTGTGGCAGTCGGATTCCCGGTTGCGGATTCCGCGATGGGCTCGGTACCGGAAGAACCTCCATCACTGTCGGAGAGTTGCCACCCTCCTATCAGGCTCCCGGTTATGGTGTTACCAAACGAAGAACTCCCAAGCGATAAGAGGAACTCACTCAGGTCATGATCGGTTGAATAGGGAATTCCCTCTGCTCCAGCCCATCCTGACGTCGGTTGCCAGAAGTTCGGTAGTACGGATTCTGTCGACAATAAGTCCAGTAGGTCCGGGACAGGGAGGTCCTGGAAAAGAGTAAGTGGTAGATCTTCAAACCAGTCACTCGGACACTCTTCACACTGACTGCGTTCCGTAACCTCGTACTCAAGCTGGTTGGTGACCGTGGCGATCTGCGGGGTATCGTAGGTCAGTTCCTTTGTTTCGGTTCCCAGGATCGTGGTCGAGTAATCAACGGTTTTCAGGACCTTGCCTATCAGCGCGGTCGTGTAATCGACCGGCACATACTCCATCTCGTACACGTACTTGGTTTGCCCATAATAGATTTTGTACCGCTCAAACACCGGGTACGACCCCATGACCTCTTTCTTCACCCATTCAGTATGATGAACGGTGTACGTGACCTTTTTCAAGGTCTTTTCCCACTCCTGCACGGTATAGGGCAATTCGGTCTCGGACGTGTACCATTGTTCGATCTGATAGCTTTGCTGTTTCTCGACCTGCTGCCATACACCGTCCGCGCCCTGCTCCCACGTCAAATAAGTGAACGACGCGGGATCGAACGTTTGATTCTGCTCGGTCACGACCGCGTAGTGCGTGGTTGTTCCTGCCGGCGTCCAGTCCCAATAGGAGAACTCACGTTCCTCCGCGACGAGGACCTGATCCCAACAGCATGGGGTCAGGTCTTGTTTCTTGAGTACTCCCTTTCTTGCTGAACCATCCTGCTCACTACAGGGTCATCGCACCGTGTTTTCTTTTACTCCTCAACCTCCCTGTCTTCAACGAATCTCCGCCTCAGATCCCACAAGCACTGCCTTGTCCCGTAAAACGCCCATTCCGGTTCTTTTATTTTGAACCGCCATGAATGGCCGTCTTTCCACTGTACGCTCACGAGTTTCTCTGCCTCTTCACGACTCTCCAGAACGTGCGTGCAGCGACGAACAGGAGAATTAGACCGCCATTCACAGGGTTAATGGGCTGTGGAAGATCGGTAAACGGGTTGGGAATATACAGGTAGGCCAGCACCACGCTAAGCCCCATCCACAGCAATGCGGCACCCAAGAGCAGGCGCAGCACCTCCTTGGGAGGCAGATTGACGTACCCGTGGGCCGGTCGGGAAAGCGTCTCTTGCAAAACCGTTCCGCGATCTGCTTCTCGCACAGTCGGCCGAGTTCGGAACCAATAGTACAGGAGCAGTATGCCGACCACCAGAGGAAAAATGCCCGCAAGAATGGCGCCTACTAGCTTCTGTGATGCGGTGTAGGCCAGGTCAGTCCTCGTAAATGACAAAGCGGCCGCATAGACGCACGGTAAGCCAATCAGGCACGAGACGAGCCCCACGGTCAAGATAACGGCTCTTGGCAATGCTTTCATTAAGCTCCATGTCTTCTTGTTTGTCGTTTTCTCAGGCATGTATTCTCCCACAATTGTAGAGCCGCGCTCCGTCAATTTCCGCAGTCAAGTACCTTCGTATGTCCCGGTTACCCGCGGAAGAGTAGCCGCCCTGTTCCCTTCACGCTGACCAACGTTGAACACAAGCTGCTTTGCAGAAGAAACCCCTCCTGCTATGGCGACTAAACCACTGTAGCCGTTCAATCCTATTCCTACTCGGTGACTGAGATATTGGTCTTCGTCTCCACATGGCCCGCTACCGAAACCAATGGATGGATGTGCTCATCTGAAATCACCGTCTATAATGCACGGAAAATCTCCTTTCTTTCATGCTTGCTCTCGGCATCGGTGGCGTATCCAGATGCTGCCGGCGTCTCATGTGCCTTGCCGCCATATCTGGGGAACGTGCATTGTCCTTTGCATCTCCTTTCGTTCCACCCGAGCTGGGAAGAAGATACCCGTAACCCCGATTCTCGAAAAGCGTTTTGGGTATCACCCTTCCATCCAGGTGCACGCCCCTTTACGGACGATCATTCGATTGCTCTGAGGCCTATGGGTGTACAACCGGATTTTATGCTGGTATGGCAACGACTACCGTTACCCGCGCAGTAGTGTACGACAGTGTTCTACCCAGAAGTCGCGCAGCGGTACAACGACCTCTCGCCACAAATCTCCGAGAAATTCTTGCGCCCCCTCGGCAATTTCTATCAAGGTGTCTCCGAGAAGCCGCACGGGGTGGTCTTTGCAGACATCGAACATATCGGCAAACAATAGGAGTAGCCATCCGAGAATAGACAGCATGACGAAGAAAGTCGCCAACCCTAGCGCCAGGAGTATCCCGTAATATAGCGCAACTGCTAATGCGATCCAGAAGATCACGTCCGAGATGATGTACAGCAGAGTAGAAAATGCTAGCAGTGCTTTCCTGAGCCATCCAAACGTGGAACCCAGCCAAGACAGGATTGACGCAGGGTCGGTCGGACGGCTGCCGGGGGACGAGCCGGTACTGCTTCTGCTGACAGCTATCGGCGCGCTACCGCCAACTCCGGAAGCCGTCGTGCTTTGGTCGTCAGCCGTTGTCCACCCGGTCGGCACTTCTGTACCCGTCTGTTCATAGAAAAGGGTTGTGCCGAAGGTTGGGGAGTCACCGCTCTTATCACTGCCGGCATTTTCGCTCTCGGCCAAAACGAGTTCGTCTCCCCAAGTGCCGGTGGTAGATGAAGGCCGCAAGGTGGTACAGCGTATCGCCCGAGGCGTATCGGACGTTTGGTCACCAAACCACGGGCTTGTCTCCGATAAAGGACTTCCACTGCCGCCCTGCAACTCGGGTGTTCCGAGTGAGCGGCCATCCAATATATCGGCCAACAGGTCTTCGATACCGGGAATAGAAACCGATTCCGTCAGCCGCGACATGAAAGATCCGAACTCGTCCCAGGGGAACTCGTCTCGGCATCCTTGGCACCGTTCCATAACCTCGTACTCAATCCGGTTGGTCACCGTGCCGATCAGCGGGGTGTCGTAGGTCAGTTCCTTTGTTTCGGTTCCCAGGATCGTGGTCGAGTAATCAACGGTTTTCAGGACCTTGCATATCAGCGCGGTCGTGTAATCGACCGGCACATACTCCATCTCGTACACGTACTTGGTTTGCCCATAATAGATTTTGTACCGCTCAAACACCGGGTACGACCCCATGACCTCTTTCTTCACCCATTCAGTATGATGAACGGTGTACGTGACCTTTTTCAAGGTCTTTTCCCACTCCTGCACGGTATAGGGCAATTCGGTCTCGGACGTGTACCATTGTTCGATCTGATAGCTTTGCTGTTTCTCGACCTGCTGCCATACACCGTCCGCGCCCTGCTCCCACGTCAAATAAGTGAACGACGCGGGATCGAACGTTTGATTCTGCTCGGTCACGACCGCGTAGTGCGTGGTTGTTCCTGCCGGCGTCCAGTCCCAATAGGAGAACTCACGTTCCTCCGCGACGAGGACCTGATCCCAGTACGTGAGCACCACTGCATCCACGGTGCCGACAATCTTCCTCGTCCAATCGTAGAGAGCCGTTAACGTATACGAATCCGCCAACGTGTACCGGCTGTACTCAGCGGTCCTTTCCTGGTACCCGGTGATCGCGAGGTCTTCGTACTCGAATGTGTACGGCAGCGATCCGACGGCGACCGTATCCTGGTAGGTTATGCTCGAAGTACCGTTACCGACGACCTGCTGCTCTTGATACTCGAAGACCCCGTCGGCCGTGTAGTACTGCCACTCGCCGTCATTCTGATCCCCCCGGGCCTGCGCGCTCATGAAGCAACTCAGCGTGCAGACGAGGAGAATGTTGAGTATATAGGGCCAATATCTTCTTATCCGGGTCGATGTATGCATCGTATTCCCCATGGGATAGGTGTCTCACCTGCCCCAGGAGACAGGCAAGATGCCTGTCCCACCAAGAAAAGGGCATGACCTTTTTGAATCTCTGTCGTTGACGGGCAACGTGCCCCCTCTTGAGGGCTTGCGGCCTCTCGGTGAGTTCCTTCACAGCCCGGCCGACAAAACAAACGATAAGACAAAGCTCCGCCTCATCAGACCAGGCTAACCTACAGACGTCATTGTAGAATAACGGAATGTGTCCGTTCAGTTAACGGTTGCGTACTTGACCGGCCGCGTGTTGTCCGCACCATCAGCTTTCAACACAACGTTGCCTCACGGCAACATTTCCGCCGCTCCAACACTTTCTCTTTGCTTTAACGATGATTCGTATCTACGTTCCGGGCCTCCCCTGAACGACTCGAACCGCCCCGCTCATCTACACGGTGCGGGAGTGAAGAATTTCCTGAAACGGTTCGATTTCCGAAATCATACACCTCCCCCGGTAGTCGGTTATGCCCCATGTGAGAGTACAAAGGCGAGTCTCCTCACCTAAACGAAACACTTTAGAACGGTAATAAACGTGTATAATCCCATTTCAAGCCGTTCAACCGATAACCCGAGATCTCGTGTCTCCCTTTATGGATAGGCTTCCGGCGGCCGGGCTCCCCATGAGTACCATGATAGTCAAAAAGCCGGAGACATGTCAAGGCTTGATTACTGATAGTGAAAATGGTAAAAAGATGCGCTTGAAAGCAGGCTCTTTCGATACACGTTCGCGGGGGGCCGCTCCACGCAACGGCACAAGAGCGGCGGCAGTCCCCCTAAGGGTTCGTCTCAGAATAAACGGTTCAATCTCGCGGAACCTTCTCGTTGTGCGGGCACAGCACGCTGTGCCCCTACGCGGCGGAACTACCGCCCATGTGCAATGGTTATTTCGGGACAGTCACTACGGGAGAGAATGTCCCCATTCAACCGTATTTCAGGCTTGCCGCCAAGAATTCGAGAGGCTATAATCATCGCTCCATCAGGTCTTCATATTGGGAAAACCTCCCATTGGTGCTTGAATACCAATGGGTTAGTCGGTGAAAAGCAACGTGTAGTCCCTGTAACATCGGCCGTCGGTGTGCATCATGCAACCTTGAACCCGGGGCGACACGGTGTACCGTATCTTGAGCGCGTCCAACCAGGCATTTATGCGTTCAAAGATTCCACACTCATAGCGGTCGATCATTCCGATCTTCTTCATTCCATCATGCGCGAAACAGGATTGCCACTCAGCGTGTATCACGCAATCGTCCCGGAAGGTGTACGTGAACTTCATGAAATCGGGCATTACCACTCCCATCGCCCGCTCAAAGAAGCTCCTTAAGTCTTGATAGTTCTCTATTGTCTCTATGCCCAATGCATTTGAGAGGCGTTTTGCCTCAATCATTCCCATGGATCGCACGGCGGCCTTGTTGATCTTGTTCGTCTTCTCCATGCCGCATTCCTGCATGCAGTGCAGAAACCACATGGCGTCATGGGTCATCCAATTCTTATTGAGCAATTCAACCAATTGTTTGGTGTCCATTTCCACTGCACATTTCTCCTTTCACATAGTGTAACGGTTCACCGGGGTACCGCGCCCGGCCATGATGGTCCCGGTGCACTGTTACCACACATCTTAGTACTCTACGGCACAAATGCTGTGACGTATTCTTGAGACCGTTCAGTAGCGTCCCGGCGTCGCTGCCGGGCGAAAAACCAAGAGTACCGGCACGGAGGCCGGCGCTACCAAAACAGAGACGGCTTCCGTTAATACGTCACCGCACTTACGCCAACGAGCACTTAGGCGGGTCGCGCTTCTTGCCGAATGCGATCTCGAGCTATCAAGGCGGCCCCCAGAGCTCCCACGGTGTCCGGTTCTCCCGGCACGGCAACCTCCACATTCAACGCTGAGGCCAAAGAGCGAGCGACCCCTCGATTGCGCGCCACGCCGCCGGACATGGCCACGGATAGACCTTCGACATCGGAAGCGATACGTTTGACCAGCCCTGCGACTCGGGTGGCGACCGCCTTGTTGAGTCCACTCACTATTTCGTTGATCGGGGCGCCTTTGGCAATCAGCGACACGACCTCACTTTCCGCAAAGACCGTACACATACTGCTGAGTGTAAGGTTTTCAGAGGCACCATCGTCCAAATCGCCGAGTTCTTCGATGTCCACCTGCACTGCGCGAGCCATGGCCTCGAGAAAGCGTCCCGTTCCGGCCGCGCATTTGTCGTTCATTGCGAACTCCAGTACCTTCCCCTTGCCGTTCAAACGTATTGCCTTACTGTCCTGTCCTCCGATGTCTATGAGAACATCCGCTCCTCTCACGAGCATTTCAATGCCGCGAGCGTGGCAGGTGATTTCGGTTACGGCATCGAGCCGGTCTTCGACCCGGTCTCTCCCGTATCCGGTCGACACGGTGGCGCGAACATCCCCTTGCGAGATTCCGACTGAATGCAGTACCATTTGCGTAGCCCGGGATACCGCATCGCGGTTGTGGGCGCCGGTGGGGACTACCGAGCTCGAAAGCACGGACCCATTGTCGTCAATGAGCACGGCGTCACATGACAGGCTTCCCAAATCCACTCCCAAGTAGTACATGTCTCAGCTCCTTCACGGTATCAGCAGGCCGATCGACGACGGGATTCGAGAACTTCCGCAAAGGCCTCGATCCTTGTCTTCAATTGGCCCTCCGCGAAATTCCTCGAATCAACGCAGTCGACGTCGAGATTAATGACCGGCACATCGATTTCCTTGAGCGCCTCGTAAACGAGTCCTCTGGCGCCGGTGCCTTGGCGGCACCCCCAGTGGCACGGATTTATTGCACCGTCCACACGGTATTCCTTGGCTAGCTTCTTCAAGATATTGATCCTTTGTTTTGTCGGTCCATTAAACCCGTGTGTGATGATTCGGCGGGCCAAGCTCGTAAAAGGATCATCAGGATCCAGGGGCGACCAGTGCACATAATTGAGTTCGTCCGCGACCACTGCCGCTCCGAACTGGTTCTCCAACCAGTCGATCACCGGATTATTGAACTGGATTCTCGTCTGAAGCCACATGAGGCGTAACCGTTCCTCGGAAACTCTGCTCTCGCCTGTCGCCGGCCTGGTCATGAATTCGTCCCTAAAAGCTCGGGCAACATCGATTGCCGCCTCAGTTCCCAGGAACAGAGGCATGAGAATGCCGAAATTACGAAGGTCCTTACCCCGAATGGGAGTCGGAACCGAATGGCCTAGCTTGTATACCTCCACCATGATATCTCTTGCCCTGTTGGACAGATCTATGGCCTCGGCAAGCTTTTGCCGCTCGAGCCGTTCTCCCGTGTGATCGCCGATAAAATCCACCATTCTCCTGATCTGGTAAGCCAGATAGTGAACATTCTCGTGCGTGTAATCTTGAGGGACATGCAGTACAAACAGGTCTTTATGGTATTCTCTTGCCAGCATCTCAATGATTGAAAGTCCGCCGGTGCAAAAGCCTGTTGTTCCGATCAGAAACGCGGGCTCCGGCATGAAACCTTTGCTCACCGCCCCCATGACTGCTCTGTGGTATCCGCACATCTCGGCGGGATAACCGGCATGTTCGGCTGCTTCCAGCATCATCTCCCCAGTTCCCATTGAGGCCACCGTACCTCCCATGAACTCCACAAAGCAGGCGGTGAGCCCCATGGCGTTGAGGACCTCAAAAGGGGTACAGATTCCACTCCACACAACCTTGCCGGAATCGGAGTAGAGACGTTGCCCCAATCCGGACAGTTCCAGGGCGTATTTCTTATTGGCGTTGGGACGATCCGGAGTTTCCATGATCGCTGCCTGGATTCCCGATACTCTGTTAACAAAGAAATCGTGCATGCTCATGAATCACCTCAGCATTTCTACGAAGGCCTCGATTCGAGTCTTCTGCTGTCCGAAGGAGCCCATGGTGCAGTCTCCTTCGATTATCAACAAGGGCAGTTCCGCATCCCTGAGGGCCTGCCTAATCAGAGGCAGTCTGGCAAAGTATGGGTCGCAGAATTTCACGGTGTGGGCGATCACTCCGCGGGCGCCGCACTCTTTGGCTCGAGCGACGACCTCCTCTGCAATCGTTCCCGGTCGGCTTGCATCAAGAGTGCGGGAACACCGACTCCGGCCGAGGAGGCCGGCTGCCAACTCTCGAAACGGGGCTTCGAGACCGTCAACCTTCAAAGGCTGAAATACTCTGGAGCCGGTGCACAGGTCCTCTCCCACGATGTTGGCTCCGCACGACTCAAAGAGTGCCGACGCGCTTGGATCGGGAAGTACGTTTCCGAAGAGGAAAACGGGTACCGCACTATTGTTGGGATCCGAGATCTTGGGTGTGGCGGTCTCCTCTTCGAGCAGACCGATGATTTCGTCAACCGGCGACGCGGACGCCTTGTTGTATAAATCTTGAAGCTTTGCAGCGCCTCCGTCCAACGATCCACGATAGTGCATACTTCGAAAGTCTTCCAGAAGCCGAGAAAGTGAATTGTAAAGACCGACACTCCTTTTGATATCCGAGTCGGCCATCGGCCTTCCTCCCCACTGCAGAAGCGTGTCTGCCAGTCGAGAGAGTTCGTCCGAAAAGAATGAGATCGATGAATCGTCCGCGGTCGCCGGAAGGTCAAGCAGCGCGATGCGGTCCTTTGGCCTGACTTTGGGCCAGGCGTCCGCAAGGCGTCGCATGGCATCGCAACTGCCGACAAAGACCAAACCGGCAAGGTCGGGGAGATCATTGTCGAAAGCTCGGTCAAGAGTTCGCTTCACGTGTGCACACAGATTGTCGTTGAGGACTTGTCCGGGTCTTTCCGGCGCGTCGCCCAGCGGTAGGATGCGATAAGGGGTATATCCCGCCGCGTGGATCAATGCCAAAGGCGTGTATGCGCACGTGAACCCGATATATCCGGTGTTTTGGTTTGGCATGTGCGTCTCTCCTCCTAATCCATAGGAAAGGGTGATTCAGGGCTTCTGTTGATTAAGAGGCTTCCGGGTTCAACTCAACTCAAACGGCCGGAAGAGCCTCGCTTCTTGCCCTTGTGGGGAGCCGCTTTGTCCGAGATCGACCGGGCTTCACATTTCCGAGACAAAGGGTGTCCCCCGATTCTAAGGCAGCTTATCGACCCTTCAACGCGCGAGCCGGCGACTGAGGCCGCCGGGGTCCTGCTCGAGAACATCCGGAACCGAATACTCTGTTGATCCTTCTCTGGTTGCATTGGGAAACACAACACGTCGGAATACCTCGCGGAACAGTTTCCGGGCATCCTGATAAGTTGGATAACCAATACTGGGATACGAGTATTTGGGATACAGTCTCTTATGTCAAGAAAAAAAAGATCGCCGAACTCTCCTCGTATAGAATCTATCGAATACCGTTACTGATTCCGGAGAGATGTCATTCCTTCCAAGCGGGAGGCAGAGTTTCATTCTGCGCGAGGACATCATCGAAGGAGTCATTGCGAAGGCGGCAGTCCGCGACAATTTCTTGAGACGGCACGGCGGTTCATGCCGCCGTGTCCCCGAAGAAGGGAGACCGTTCCAAACCTTCGCGGGGAAGACGGCACAGGACATGCGGCCGAACTTGGGAATTGGAATACGAAGTGCTCCGTTGCTGAAATAGGTCGCGTATTCTTGAGTACGCGTGGTAGCGTCCCGGCGTCCCTGCCGAGCGTTCGTGGAGAAGAGACCGCCACGGCGGCAGGCGCTGCCAAAGCATAGACAGCGTGCGTTAATGTGTGACCGTATTTGCGCCAAGGAGCACTAAGCCCCCCGGTCGAACCATATTCGTTGCTCTCAAGAACAAAGAAATCTGGTATCATTTGGCACGGAGAACCCTCTCCGAGGATTGGGAACACCCGACATAGGGAGTGCGAAGAGACACCCCGTAGCTTGACAAACTAGTTCGGCTACGTAATTGTTGTATGCTCCGTGCTCGCTTCCAGGCAGATTGTACGCCATAGAAGCCGCACGCTTGCAAAAGGATCCCAGTTTTCGCAATGAGGAGACGACGGAAATGACGTGGATCGATCCATTGGACTGCCCTTACTACCTCGTGTCTCGGACCGCGCTCTTAATGAGCACCAGGTTTAAGCGGATGCTTGTGGAGGCAGGTTTTAAGCAGGTGAAACCGGCGTATCTGTGGGCACTGTTGAGCCTCTGGCGTTCGGATGGCCTCAAAGTAGTGGACCTCGCTCGAGAGGCGGCGTTGGAGACCTCCACCATGACGGGATTGTTGGACCGAATGGAAAGAGACGGTCTGGTCATAAGAACCCCCGACGCGGACGACCGAAGGACTTTGCGAATATATCTCACTCATGAGGGGAAGAAGCTTCAGCAGCCATTGATTGACTTGGCACTATTGATGATTGACGAATTATTGATGGGTATACCGGAGGAAGAGGTTTCGGTGGTCAATGACGTATTGAGACGGATCCTTCAATCTCCGGCGGAATGAGCGAGCTCGCTCTTATGACCGGGGGTTACCTGAAGAAGAGAGGCGTGAGCAGCCCGAATACGAGAACGAACCCAAGTGCCGGTGCGAGCGGCTTGAGTGCCTTGATCAACGCGTTCACCGGCAGAATTTGTTCCTCGATCTGAATCGTCCCGGCAGCGATATCAAGAACTCCACGCTTGTTCGGGGCCAATAATGGGACTAACCAAGAGACCGCCCAGGCCGGCACGGCCATGAGCACCATGATGAGTTTGTAATACGGTTCAAGAGATTCGGCGTACCCCAGGAGGTTGCATACCTTTATGGCGAGCAAACCGGGGGAAAAGGTGAGCAGGCCTATTGCAGCGGTTCGAAAGATCAGTGCGAGAAGCAGGCCGCCGGTTTCCACTTCCGCGGTAAAGCGAACTCCAATGCCGAATTCCCGTTGCCCCCAGGTTTTCCCCTCAGTGATGAGGGGAAGCAGGAAGTTCACAAAGAGAATGCTCACTGCCGCCAACAACATGGGAAAATTGCTGTATGCGGTCACCAGAAAATTCTTAGCAATTTGATAGGGAACCTCCATCAAGGGAAAGAAGAAGAGCATGAACACGATCACCATGCAAACAAAGACGAGCGAGAATACACCGAATGTGTACACGGAAGCCAGGGCACGCGTCATTAACGGCGCCGGTTCCAGATCGGCATAATCTTCAGGGGTTGCAAGATCGGCACCTGCAGATCTCCGGATAAACGTTTCGTCGGGGCGATCCGAGCCCTCGGGGGTGTTCACAATGAGTCCACACTTAGGACAGTCGCCTCGAACCAATAGAACGTCGTCGTCCGTCTTGGGCTCGTATCCGCATCTGGGACAGGACCGGCGGTTCGGTTGATCCGGGACCTCGTCGGGGATCGGGGCAGGTTCTTCCACCAGTGGGATTTGTCCTGAAAGCGCTTCCGCTTCGATGAAGGAAACAACCCCCATTTTTTCGAGGGTCTGTTGATACTTCCGGGCGGTAACCGGATCGAGCCCCTTCTTGATAACCCTGGGCAGGCCTGAAATGAGTCTTTCCGTAACGTGCTCATCCTGCCTGAATGTTCTTGCAAGGGCGGCCACGACCTCACGGCGGTCGTATCCGTCTCTAATGGTTCCCTGAATGATCACTTTGTAGGACTCACCACTCATATAGGGTCCTCGTCTGTTCCGCGTGAGAAGCCCACGGGCCTGATCTTACTTGGAATACGGCCATATACTCTTTCCGCCCCGACCGGCTTCCGATTCCTCTCTCTGAGGGGGCATCGACGGCCATGTCTCACAAAGAGACGCACGAGGGATGGCTTCGACAAGGTACCACGAACCGGGCTCGCCGACAACCCGATCAGGAATCGCTGGATTTTTTTTCATAATTTCGATATAATACAATGAATCCATGAATAAACGGGAGAAGGCAGATGCGATCCTTCGTTGTCGCTGTGGTGTTTTCCATTCTCGCGCTCGGCACCATATGGGAACCAGCCGGAGCAGTGGGATTCGACGTTGCAGGAAAGGAAAAGTGTATATGCTCGCCCATGACGGCTCGTGGAATATATCCCGACACCCTCAACTGTCTGAAGGAAGCCCTGATTCTACCGAGGCTCGGGTTCATAGCTGAAAGACTGGCAGGGGAGATCAAGGCGATTCTCGGTCAGTTTGGGATACAATCGGCAGGAGATCCCCGAGGGCGTGTCGAACCCGCCAAAGGCATTCCGGGACTGAAGACGGACGCGGACAAAAAGAAGAAGCGCCTGGCCGAGTCCCGGAAGGGGAAGAAGAGCCGAGAGAAGAAAAGACGGGTTAAGCTGCCTCCGCGCGCCCTTTGACCGATTTCCGTCAGTTCTTGAGGTTGTTTCGTGATCGCCTGCGAGAAGGTTTGCGCCTCCATTTCCGTTGCAGCCAAAAGCCTTGTTCCGGTTTCATGCGCAGCCACCGTTCGAACTGATCGTGGAACAGCTGACTGACGGTCGTGAGATCGTCACGGTTATCCCCGGTCAACTTGAAACGGATTTCATCGCCAAAAATACTCTTGTAGCGACCATCATCCATACGGAGCGTGCAGAGAGGGAGCACGCGGGCGTGGCCGTCAATGGCAAACTTTGCAAAAATCTCATTGGCCGGAGCTTTGGTGCCGAAGAAATCCACCAATATCCCGCGTTCCACGTCACCTCGTTGGTCGGCCAGACACGCCACCAAGTTCCCACCGCGCATGAGGTCGATCAGGGTCGAGGCGCTTCCTTTGTGGGGGAAAAAGCGAATCCCTGTGGCTTCCTCACCTCCGGCTCGGCTCTCGAAATAGCGTGAGAGAAAGGGATTCTTCAGCGGGGTTGCTATCAAATTCAGTCGTATTCCGAGGAACTTCGTGGTTGCGGCGGTGACTTCGAAGCATCCGAAGTGGGAATTGAGCAGGAGAATTCCATCGTTGCCCGGCATCATGGCAAGATCGTAAGGGAGGTTCCCTTCCAAGACGATCTTTTCCGCCATGTCCTTCTGTCTCCAACGACGGATGAGAAAGAATTCTGCAGCGAGCAGCCCCACATGCTCAAAGCTTTTTCGCGCCGTTTGCTTAATCCATTGTGTGGATCGCTCACGGCCGAATGCCATGGTCAGATTCTCGACAGCCGCAGCGCGACGATCCGAAAAGAGTACGTACACGATTCTCCCGACAAATCGACCAAACGCGAACACCGCCTTTTCAGGAAGGATATTCAGTACTTCTTCAAGGAGGAGCACCAACAAGTACACGAGGTAGGCTACAAAAATCCCGTAACGTAAGCGCATCTTCATACCTGACCACCCGCCAAATGAGGGTCACCATATCACGACCGAAAGTTTTGATCAAAAGAAATAGTAATAAATGTATGATACCTGAAAATCACAGATATGACTTCATATTAGATGAAAGGTGCACAAGGAAGTGATCAATGATTTGCATTTTATTACAATAGATTGATTGTGACGGTAGACTTCGGTCAGTACTTCAATATGTCGGAACCATTGTGCGCGGTCCCGTCTCAGTGTCCGGACAAAAAACCTCGAATCTCGTAAAGCTTCTTCCGGCTCCGAAGGCCTTTAAGAGATCTCGATCCGATTCTGCGCGCTTCGAAAACGCCCAAGCCCTCGATCTGTCTGAACGTGTCCAGACCGATCAGAATGCTGTCGGGTTCGGCCGTTTGGCAGATTCGAGAGGCAAGGTTCACGGCGTGACCAAGTACGGTGTAATCCATTCGCTCGTCGGAACCGAAATTGCCCACGATCACCTGGCCGGTGTTGATGCCGTATCGTACCTTGAAACGCAACGCCGGCGGCAACGAGACGATGGCGTCGGCAAGGGACTCGCGTATACGTATGGCGGATCGAATGGCCCTAGCGGGATGATCCTCTTGGAGGAGGGGAGCTCCGAAGATTGCCATGGCGGCATCTCCGATGAACTTGTCCAGCGTGCCTTGCTCGTTGAATACGATCTCATTGACGGTCTTGCAAAACAGGTTAAGTATCTTCCGGAGTTGTTCCGGCGTGGCCGTCTCGCAAAAGGAGGTGAACCCGACGATGTCGCAGAAGAAGATCGTCGCTTCCGTTTCTCTGACTTCAAGGTCCGCGTCGCCCTTGAGAATGAGATCGACTACCTGAGAAGAATGGAACCGTCTCAGATTTTCGCGGATGATGGCGCCCCTTACTGCTTGCTCACGCACACGCTCGGTGAGGTTCCAGCGTTGGATTGCAAGAGCGGCCTGATGTCCAATGGCGGTGAGGAGATCCAAGTCCTCGGTTTGGTAACCTGCAACCATGTCCAGCCTGTCAATATAGAGTACGCCCAGAATCTCTCGATCCTCCCAGATCGGAGCGGCGATAACCGAGCGGATTCCATCTATCACAACGCTGTCGCCCATCTCGAAACGGGGATCCTCAAGCGCGTTGTCCGTCAAGACCGCGACACGATCCTCCAGGATGCGCGCGACGATTGTATTACTTACCGGCCTTACCATCCCCTCACCGTATTGGGATCTCTGTTTCCTGGGTGCGGGCAAACCATCGGCATCCCTGAGCAGAATGGTGGCTTGAGATGGAGCGAATATCTCGAATATTTGATCCATGATGTAATCGAGTATCTCGTCCAGTTCTTTGGTCACCACCAGTTCCTCGGTGATGCGGTACAGCGTAAGCAGGTTACGGTTAAGCCTTTCTCTCCTAACCTTGGTTGGAATGCGCTCAACCTCTCCGGCGGTCTCGGAGAGGTAGTTGCTGATCATACCAATTGGTTTGACAACTTGTTCGGCTTCATTCCTGTGAATAAACGGCTCCTGTTGGAATTCGCTCATGTCCAGTGTCTGGTTGTGGAGCGGTATCTGGCCGGAGATTCCCGGGTAGAACTGGAGCCTGAACGGACCGATCTGTATGACGTCTCCATCCTTGACGCGGCGTCTGTTCTTTATCCGACGACCATTGATCCAGGTGCCGTTTCGGCTTTCCAGATCCTTGACGACGAATCCTTTGCCCTCTCTGAGAATGATACAGTGATTGCGCGAAACCATCGTGTCGACAAGGCAGAGGTCGCATTTTTCATGACGACCCACCGTGGTCTGATGGCCGAGGAATTCCTGATGAATTTCCTGGCCGTCGGGTCTGATTATCGTAAGGTGAAACATGGTCACTCTCGGCGAGTCAGTGGAAGACTCATTGGGTACTGACATATTAACGGCGACAAACGATACTGTCGTCCTGAAACGTGAAGATGCCGGTAGTTCCCTCGCATTCTATCTATGTTTCGATTGGACGATTTGAGGATCATTGGTAACGATTAGAGTGTGAACGGTCACCCCAGTGCGACGAATTCCATTAACCTCGCCAGGCTCTTCTTGGCTTCTTCACTAATGGTGACGATTTCAAAACCGGATACGAAATATCCGTGTGGATTCTCTCTCGCAGTCCACCGACAGATTGCGTCAAAGTGGAGAGGTGTGCTCTTGATGTAGTCGGACGCCTGAATAATTATAGTCACCGTTGAACCCGCGTCCACTTGTACACCGAAGAGTTGAATACCCCCTTCCGTAATATCCTGAACAAGACCAAGAAATCTTCTCGTTTCAGCGTCATAAGCGGGAATCTTGAACAGCATATATCTTCTTTTGTGTTTTCGACGGTTTTCCCATGATCCCGTCGGATTGTCTCCACTCATCTCCTCCTCCTGGAGGTCTCCTTCGCGTTCACCGATCAATGCCGGAGGACGGTGCCGTGTCGTCGCACCATTTCTTAGCATTAGGTGCCAACACATTCAATCCCGTGCAAGACAATGCATCGTCATGGCCAGTCGCCGACAATTAGACTTTCTTACGCGTCTTGCGTTTTGCAGGTTTCTCCACTTCTCCTTGTCGGGTACTTTCCAAAATCCTGCTGACTACTCGATTCACCAGAAACCTGAACGACCGTATCAGGTTCTCCGGATTCGGTGAAGAGTGTATTCGGTCCGCCAGCGCTTCACCGGCCCGCTTGAGTGCCAAGGCTTGAGCATGAACCATATGTGAGAAGGCGTCCGGATCGTCAATTGAAAGTTCCCGGAGAATAGGCGGTTTTCGATCCGGAATGCCTTCGGCTTTTCTTACCGAAGACTTGTACTTCTCATATCGGGTGAGAATGTCGTGGAAAGCCGTAAGGGGATCCGACGAAGAAGATTCGATGCTTTTGCCTAAATAATCGGTCACATCCAGAAGAAAGCGGATCGATTCCGGATGCGCTCGGGACATTCGTTTGACCACATAATCCAGCACCACTCGCATTGACAGTGCGGCAAAATCAACGGTTACGTTGTCTCTGAATCTGATGCGCACCTTACGAAGCTCGTTGGCCAGAACCGTCACGGATCGCCTGGAAATTTCCCATTCAAGGGTGAGAATCGCTTCCTGCAACTGCCTCAAAGGAAACGCATCGGCCTCGGCGGCCGGTGCTTTCCGAGGGGCCGGTTTCGGTGCTTCCGGGCGTCGTGCCGGAGCGGTTTGATCATGCGATGCTTCCTTGTAGAGCGTATGCATGTGGCGCTGAATCTCGTGCGCCATGGCTTCGTCGTAATCCGGACCCTGCGACGAGGGAGACGCAGGTTTCCGGTGCGCTGCGTTCCCTGCTTTCCGGGGGGCCTTTCGGGGTAACGGCTGAGGTTTGGGGGCTGCCGTGGGAGTTTTGGGGGGCAGCGTAGGCTGTTCAAGGGGCGGTTCAAACGGCTCGGACGGCGTTACTTCCAGTTGGGTCGTTTCCGGAGCCGGAGTCTCCGGCTCTTCCACAAAGAGTGTATCCACCGCCATGTCAATGGCCCGATCCGTGTCGGGGTCGCCGGAGGAGATAATCGTGGATGTCGCGAAATCGGGAAGAGCTTCCGATGCCGACGGAGGGTCACTCCTGAGCGAGGAGGGGGCCGAGAGACCTGGTGAGCTAGAAGGCGTCGCTGAGGAGGCGCTTGGACTTTCTTGTGGAGGTGCGAAATCTTCTTGCGGGGAAGGCTCTTCTTCAAATGAACTCATGAATAGGGTATCTACTGCCTCATCGAGGCTGGGCCCAGCCCCCCCGACAGAACCTGCAGCTTCAGGAACCGGTTCGCCGGCTCCTGCCTCCCCGGAAGTATCCCAATCGGCGAGTTCATCCGGTCCGGGCTCTTCCACGAAGAACGTGTCTACCGCCTTGTCTATGAGAGCGTCCAGATCTTCGTTTTCATCCAGTTTGGCCATAGGCCTTCCCACGTGTTGATCAAGTCCTCAGCTTATGGTGGACCGACTTGATGGTGATCTTGCTTATTTCCCTCAACGTGTCAAAGACACCCGGTCCCGCCAGCGCACTTGCAAGAACTGTGGGTGCCGGGTTCTTCAGCATGGAATTCAGATCCTGCTCCATGGTGTCCCTGCTCAGCACGGGAATGACACTTCCTTCGAGATCTCGCTTGTTGAGCTGTATGACCAGGGGGAGTTCGTCCATGTCCAAGTTGTCTTCGGCCAGGTTCTCCCGCAGGTTCTGTAGGCTTTCCTTGTTCGGTTCCTGCTGAACGGCCATCGAATCGGCAACGAAGACGACCCCGTCGACGCCCTTCAAGACCATTTTACGGCTCTCGTTATACAAGACCTGACCGGGAACCGTGTACAACTGCACACGAATATTGAAGCCGCGAATCTTTCCCAAGGATAATGGGAGAAAATCGAAGAAGAGAGTCTTGTCACCCCGGGTATCGATGGATATCATCTTCCCCATGAACTTCGCGTTCATCTTCTGGTTAACGTAGAGCAGGTTCGTGGTCTTTCCACATCTTCCCGGGCCGTAGTACACTACCTTAACTTGAATTTCTTTAGCGCTCTTGTTGATAAACGCCATATCTATCCCTCTCTCTTGGGGAGTTTAGCCTCCAGCACTTGAGAGACTTCGGCAATCTTCAGCCTGAGTAGGCCGAGTGAAAGGGAATTGTCAAATATGGTTACAATGATGTATTCGGTTCCCACTCGACTGAAATGGAAGGATTCCGAGTGCCCCTTGTAGAAAAGAAGCACAAAATCACGCTCTCCGATTAACTTGGCAATCTGCTCAGTTGCGGCAAAGTTCGCAGCGGCGACCGCGGCGAGGGAAATCACGTCCAACTCAATTCTGTCACCGATGTTGACAATCAAGGACCCTGCGTTATCAATGACGAGGATTGACGAGATTCCCTCAGTCATGACCTCTTTGGAGAGATAGCCCCGTACGTCCTCAAGAATGCCCACGCTTACAACAACGTCGGCACTTCGTCCCGTCTTGATACGCTCCGCCTTGGCAACTTCCAGGTCGACCCATTCCTTACTCATCGGCGTATCTCCGGTGTGTTCGGGCCGTGGACCGGCAATTTCCTCGAGACGAGCGACTCCGGCGGAGAGAGATTGAAGGGCTTCATCCGGAATCGTGGTCTCCGAAGCAAACGTGGCCAGCAATTCCGTGTGCACGCCGAGCCTCTCTTTGAGTTCCCTATTCTCGAGGGTATTTGCTGCGGAAGTGAGCACGGAGAGAATCCGTCCCATGTCGTGCACGTGCACGGAGGTATCTTCTGCTCCGGTCTTGTACCCGTCCACGAATCTTCGGGCGGAGTCGATATATGCCCACAATAGCGCCGGCAGCTTTCCGAAGATCTCAATCTCCGCGGCACCTTTGAAAATATCATTGATGCCCTGATCTTGTGAGGTCATTTCCGTTGAATCCTTTAATGCGAAGAATCAGGTCTATGTTTCAAGTCTCCTGTATGGGTCTTGGACAGTACCCATTCGGCTGATTCAGTGCTGTCGAAATCAGACGGCTTACGGAGCCGATGGAGAGTCTATCGGCAGGTTCCGACCCTGAATCTGCCCGAACCAAATCCACGTGCGAGCTTAACACAGAAACACCGATTTGGGGAGAGTTATCACCCTACGGTCCCGGTCTTTTTGCTCACCAGACGAGATTCCCCGTGGTCGGCTCGCAGATCTTCGCCATGCAGCAAGCCGCCTCTCGAGCGCAATGCTTGGACGATGTCGTTATCTGTCACCTTTGACTTCTGCAAGCCGCCTGGCCTGAGTGGCCAACGCCGCGGGTATGTTCTTGCTCTTGGCCAGCTTGCGTAGATCCGGTTCTCGAAAATGGGAAAGAAACTTCATGGACAGTGGGAGCGGAGTCTTCGAGTTGTTGGCCAGATTGAGCTTGATGGTGTACGACTTGCTCCATTCCTTTGTCGAGGCTATCTGCCGCAGTACATCTTCGCATACCTGCTTTGACTTGGAGATGGCTTCGATTTCGTCCTCGCGTATTTTGGGAGACTTCACCACGGCAATTGCCACCAGCTTTATCGGATCACGGACGAGAATGCTCCGAGCCTCCTTGTTGCCCATGAAGGCAAGCTTGACCTTTTCGGCCACCCCCATGTTCAGGATTCTGTGGTACAAGCTCTCAGACTCTTCTTCCGAAAGCTCCCATTCGGGCAATTCGCCGGGTCGAGGGGTCCTCATAATTTCCTCGGGAATCAGCTTCATGGATTCGGTGAAGAAATCACTCAGTGTCTTATCCATAGTGACGGGGCACTCCCCAACCGCCGACCGAGTAATGAAACGGACTCCGTTCCAGGCCAACATTGCGGCCATGGCATGCAAGGGATCATCCTTGCCGCCGACGTGGGCATGGATGACACGGCCGTTCCTCTGATACACTTCCCCTGAACCTTCCTCGCAAATCATGCTGGTCAAAATGGTACCGGAGCTCTTTTCAAGACTTGCCAATGTTTCATAGGCATCCATCACTTTTAAGCTTCCGGATATCAGCTTCAATGCGCCCCCGTCCTCTTCACGTTGCCGGGTTGAGCCGCCGGAGTCGGATTCAAGAAACTCCAATGCCTTCTGAGGATCCAGATTATCCGCATGAAAATGGGTCCGCAATGTGTATCTGAATCGAGCGTCTTTCCAGGTCATCAGGTCTCTTAAACCATCCAACCCCTCCAGTTCGCCGGCGACGGCTCCGACGACTTTTCCTCGTTTGAAGAAGACGCGACCCGATTTGCCGGGGCCGTCGATCGATATGGTCCCGGATCGTACCCCTTGTCGAGCGGCGGAGAGCAGGCCTGAGAGACCGCACAGATCCATGGCGCCCTCTACTTTCAAGTCGGTCTGTCCCTGGAGGAGGCCCTGTTCGAAGGCGTCTATTCGCTTCCTAATATCCTCCATGTCCCGGGAAATCGCTGCCAGCTTAGCCGTCACCGAGGGGCTTCTTTCCAAGAGTTTCCTGTTTTCGATGATCGTGGTGAGAATCTCTTCGTCGGACCAGTTGTCGAGAATATGAAGCGCCGTCTCCTCGAGAATGGTTTCGCAACCGGCTGCAACCTTGATCAGGCTGGATTCTCGGATTGTTTCTCTAACAAGGAAATCCATTACCGATGGATGGAGATCCGAACCGAAGCCCTTACGGTATGTCGGTATGTCGAGCGCCGCCAAGGTCTGCTTAGCCTGTTCTTTGATTTCCTGATTATCGTCATGAGACAGGTAGCTCAGCAATACCAGCTTTTCGGTTGTGGACAAGGATGCTTTACCCTTTGCCGCCTGGAGTCTTATTTCATGTTGCGTGGCAGGATTGAGGAACTTGTGAACGGTCTTGGAAATCTTGACTTTTATGGCCTTCCTGACCAGCGGATTCCCGTCGGATTCAAGAGTTTCCCGAGCAAACTCGTCTTCGCCGAACACAATACGGACTTTGTCGAGCACCGGCAGAGTAACCAGATCTTGTCCTTCGAACAGTTCGTCTATCAGTTTCAGTTCATTGGCTATCTTGTCGGTAACGGTCACACCTTCGTCCAGTAGACGCATCGCCTCTATGATAAGGTTCTGCATTCCCACGTGGATCACTTCATCGACATCTTCCCCCCCACGGGAAATAGTGAAGTTGGCATTCGGCCACGCGAGTAAACTGCACGCTGCATCCATGCCCTGTTTGGTTCCGAGAAGGGCATTGCAGATACGCCCGTTTCGGAAATAGAGTTCCCCCTTACTCTCATCCCTTGCGAGTTTGCAAACGGCGGGTTTGGAATTCATTTCGAAAATTTCGGCGATTTCGAAGATATTCATTACCTTGAGGTGCCCCTCAACATTCCAGGTCCTGCTGGCTTCACTATCGAACGGATCCGTTTCCGGAGCATGTTCAAGGGCATCCATGACAAGCGCAAAGGTGTTGACATTGATTCGGTTTTCAAATGGACCGGGGTCGGAAAGGGTGTACTGAAATGACGCATCTACCCAGCTGAAGGCACGGTAAAGGGCGTCCAATCCGTCCATCTCGTCGCACAGGGCTCCGACGACTTTGCCCTTATCGGTGTAGATATCCGCCTTCTGTCCATGATTGTCGAGGACCAATGTTACGCTCCGGTTGTTGTGGTCGATCGCCTGGATGATCTCACCGAGTCCCAGGAGGCCTATGTTTCCCTTGACGCAGCTGTCCTCCGGGCTGATCTCTTCTGCGCTCTCGCCGAGGCCCACCCTTTCAATGACCTTCATGACGATTTCATGAATCGGCTCCGGGAGTTCAGGCCTGTCCGGGCGGCCGTACCAATTCCTGGCCGCGGGAATAAGGTTCTTGCGTGCCTGAGATGCAATCTCAGGGTCGGCGTCCCTTCCCAGGTAACAGAGGATGATCAGGGTGTCGTGGAGTGTGAATTCCGCCTGCATGGCCGCCGCTTGCATCTTCTTTTCTCGCGTGGCCTTGGAGCCGATGAACTTCGACAACCGCGCACCGACCTTCACAACTTTCTTTTCAACAGCTGCCATGGAGAGTATTTTGCATCTTCAAACGTTAATGCAGACACGAATCTTCACCTCAATCTTAGTGAAGAACTTGTAATTTGTCAAGATTGCACAACATCCGGAGGCTTGCCAGGGATCGAACGATTGGGTATGGTGTTGCCCGCTTCGAAGTGGCCCGCCCGACGAGGGCCCGCATCGAGCCCGAAATATGAAGCCCCCCGCTGAACGCGGAGCCGCGGATTCGGAGGGGAGGGCACGGCGGATATGAACCGGAATCGTAGTTACGGGTTTTCCATCCTTGATGCGAACACGACTTTGTGGCAAACAGACCCGAAGCCGGGATATTTCCTTTGACTGGATTAGGGATTGAAGTGAGTTTCGAACATCTTTACTCTCCGATGACCCGCAATCTTCTCATATTCTTGAGCATATGGTGTGTCGTCGTTTCTGCCGGCTGTTCCAAAAAGCAAGTTCGGAGAGGTATCCCGTTCGGTTTGGATAAGCTCGCCTTTGAGAAGGCTTCGCCCACAGTGGAGGAGAATTGGCGGGAGAAGGGGGTTCGCCTGGCGAAAGAAAAGAAATACGAGGAGGCGGTTGAAGCCTTCCGGAATCTCGTGGTTGAGCAACCGGAGGACTATTTCGGATTCAATGCCCTGGCTGTTTGTTACAAGAATATGGGAGATCTCCCCAGCGCAATGAAGAATTACGACAGAGCCCTTGAATTGGCTACCGTTTCGGAAGAGAAGGCAAAAATCCTCGCCAATATCGGTAACCTCTATTTCGCGGCCGACAAGCCCCAGACCGCTTTGGATCTCTACAAGGAAGCATTCTCCGAGTTCGGCAAGAATCCAATCTACTTAATCTTCATTGCCCGTACTTGGGTAGCGCTGGGCGAGTACGAAAGGGCAAGAAAAGTCCTCCGACAGGCGGAAGAGATGGAGAACCGGCTTTCTCGCTACGAGCCCGAGGAGGATCGCGGTCTCGGTGTATACCTCATGGCATACTCGTATCTGGCGCTCAACGAGGAGGAAAAAGTTTTCAAATACCTAAAGAAGGCCCTGGAAACCAACCCGAAGAGATTCGTTCAACGCATTAAGCGGGATCTCACCGACGAGAAAAGCCTGCTCTTCACCTTGCGAGATAACACCGAACTGAATGACGCCCTCAAGAAACACTCCTTGGCCACATTCCTCGAGTCAATCTTTCGAGACTGAGGTCTTTGTCGAGATCTCACGCCCATTGACTTCCACGACGGTCGGTCACGGCTCAAATGACGGTTCGGATCCATTGACCATCACATAGGATGCCCGGCAGAAAGCGGCTCGGAAGGCCTGAGTCTTCGCTTCGCACTCAGACGCTAACGAATCCACTGGACATCCGCTCGATTAGAGATAATAATTGCAACATCGAAGGCGGTCTGACGACGGCCAAGTACCACGCTGGAGGACTTACGGTGGCGGACTCGCACATACCAGAGAGATTTGGCCGGTTACTTGACAGTGCCGGACAGATGTTCTGGGAATTGGATAGGAACTTCAGGGTAGTCTACGCAAACGACCTCTTCAAATCGGTCTTTGGTGATCCGACAGGCAAACGGTGTCACGAGTTCATGTCGGGGTGTGAGACCGTGTGCGAAAATTGTCCCGTCGTAAGGGTTTTCCATGGAGCGGAGCGGGCGGTTTCTGAGAGACTCAGATACGACAAGGTTGGAAAACCAACCTGGCTTCAGCACACTGCAACTTCCATCAAGGATGCCCAAGGGAAGGTTGTCGGAGCCGCCGAACTGATTGTCGACGTTACTCAGCGAAAGCAGACCGAAGAGTGGCTAAAGGATTCGGAGCGTCTCTACCGCAACCTCGTGGAGCAGGTGCCGGACATCATCTTTTCGCTGGACAGCTGGGGGAAGTTCACGTTCGTCAACACGCAGGTTGAGGGTTTTCTCGGATACCGGGTTCAACACGTTTTGGAGACCTCTCTAAAGGACTATGCTGCTCAAGAAGACAAGAAACGCGTCGAGACGATTCTCCATCTGAAACCTGAAGCCGTTTGGGACGAAGAGGTAGGCATAATCGACTCAAAGGGTCAAAGGAAATTTGCAAGGATACGGTGCAAAGCCTCATTCAACGAAGTGGAAAAATGTATGGTGTTCGAGGGGGTGATGCGTGACAGAACCGTGAGGAGGAAACTGGAGGAGGACCTCAAAGCGTCCAAGGCCGCGCTTGTGGAAAAGATCAAGATCATTGACGAACTTTACGAACATATCGTCCAGTCCCACAAATGCAAGGCCATCGAAGAGCATACTGCCGAAGTGGCTCATGAACTCAGGCAGCCCCTTGCCATTGTGGGAGGTTTCGCACGTAGGCTCGCAAAACAGCTCGATTCCCCGGAGGACTCGGAGGTTGACCGGCAACGCCAGTACATTGACATAATCATCACGGAGATACATCGACTGGAACGAATACTTGATGGGCTGATAGATTTCACCAAACGCGATAAGATCCTGAGACAACGAGTGAACCCAAATGACCTGATTGAGTACATCCTGGAAGTAACCGAGACGCGGTTAAAAGAAAAACAGATCGAAACCGAAGTGAATCTTGGGCCGGAAATAGGTGAAATTCCAATTGATCCAGGACGCTTCCAGCAGTTGGTGCTCAATCTGGTGTCCAACGCCATTGAGGCTTCTCCCGAGGGTGGAGTGATCTCCATCGAGACGGGAGTGTCGATACCCAGTGACAAGGCAATCAAGATAGGGGAACTCAACTCCGCCGGATTCTTCGAGATGAAGATTCGGAATATGGGTCCGGTGATACCCCCGGAAGCGCTTCAGAACATTTTCAACCCTTTTTTCACCACGAAGGAACGCGGCACCGGCCTTGGGTTGGCCGTTTCACGCAAGATCGTTGAAGACCACATTGGATCGATATCCGTCAGATCGGACGATGAGGGCACTGTCTTCACCATCTGGATCCCGGTCATTGAACATGCCTCCGATCAAGACGGTTTCAGCTTCTTGGAACCGACCTCCCAAGCCTCGCAGTGACCGGCGGGTAATCACGATTCACCGCGGTCCTCAATGTCGTCATTCCCCGTCTCCAAGGTGAAGCCCCGGAGGGCCTGCTGTGAATCAGTTTGCTTCCGGGTCGCCGCCAATAGGCTTGCCCAGAACGATCTCATGCGGGGAGCAGCCGCCGCAGGCGTCAGTGGCGGAAGTTTCGTCCCATTCCGCGCACATATCCTTCTCTTGGGCGGGTCTTGCTTCAATGATCTCGAGCTCATAGGCCAGCGCCAACCCGGAAAGCGGATGGTTCAGATCGATGACGATGCTGTTTCCCCTGACTTCTCTAATCATTACCGTATCCGGGGCTTCCGTGCCGGGAGATATCAAGGGAACCTGCATGCCGGGATATGGTTCCATTCCCTGTGGAAAGCTGAATTCTTCCTTCGGCTTCTCTATAACGAATTCTTGCCTCCGTGGACCGAACGCCTCTTCCGCTGGTACGGTAAACGACAGCGTATCGCCCTTTGAACGTCCCACCAGGCGTCTCTCAAGACCGGGAATGACTTGACCGTATCCGGTCACGAAGTCCATCTCTTCCGGCTGTTCTCCTCCCTTGAGTATGGGTCCGTTTTCCACACGACAGTGGTATCGTATCTTCACATAACTCTTTGAGTCAGTAACAATGAATTCCGTTTGCATACCGGAATCGGTCATCAAATCCTCCTCGCAATTCTTGCTCGGTTAACATGAACCATATAATCATCGCATCCAACAACGCACAAGATGTCCCGCCGGCTTTTCTTCCAAGACCGGCGGATTCGTGCACTGATCCTGCACTTCCGGGCACCGATCCTGAAACGTGCACCCCTGTGGGAGATGACGCAGATCGGGTACCATACCGGCAATCACGTGCAGCCTCTCCTGCCTGCCGGTGCGTTGCCGGTCAATCCTTGGTATGGAGTTGAGAAGTCCCATAGTATAGGGGTGCCGGGGATTTGCAAACAGATCCTTCACCCCGGCCTCTTCAACGACCATGCCCGTGTACATGACGGCGACACGATCCGCCATTTCCGCTACCACTCCGAGGTCATGCGTGATCAAGATGATGCCGGTTCCCTTCGATGTCTTGATTTCATTCATCAATTCAAGGATCTGAGCCTGTATGGTAACATCCAGTGCCGTGGTCGGCTCATCGGCCAGCATGAGCTTGGGATCACAGGCCAGGGCCATGGCAATCATAACACGCTGTCGCATCCCTCCACTCATCTGATGGGGGTAGTCCTTGGCTCTCTGTCGCGCTGACGGAATACCCACTTTTTCGAGCATTTCCACGGAGGCTTCAGCCGCTTGCGCACCATTCATGTTGCGATGAAGACGAAAGACCTCGCCGATCTGATCCACAATCCGGAAAACCGGATTCAGTGAAGTCATAGGTTCCTGGAATATCATGGAGATATCGTCGCCACGGATCTTCCGCATCTCGGACTCGTTCAGTTTGAGCAGATCTCGCCCTTCGAACAGAATCTCACCGGCAACAATCTCTCCCGGAGGGGAGGGGACAAGGCGCATGATGGAAAGGGCGGTGACGCTCTTTCCACAACCCGACTCTCCCACGAGGCCAAGTGTCTCTCCCTGATCCAAATGCAGGTCCAGCCCGTCAACGGCAACCGCAAGACCCGCCTCGGACCGAAATGCCGTCCGTAAACTGCGGATGTCGAGAAGGTGATTGGTCATCTCTTTCGTCTTATGCCTTCAGGATTAGAGTCTCAAGAGTACTGAGACCGAACGGTTTGAATCGCACTCGGGTTTCAAATGTCCAGGTGCGGTAGAATGAAGAACGCTCCGAAGAAGCCCATTCCGAAGCAGAACAGGGAGACCAACAGAGCCATGACAAGGAAGGAACTTCTGTAGAGAAAAGCGTCCAGAGCCGAACAGAGCCATACCCCTACGGCAATGAGCAGCGAAGGAGTCTGCACGTCATATTCAGCCTGCTGGGTCACGAACAGAGGAGCCAAGTAGATCACGACATTGAAAAGAAAAAGGACTCCGGCAAAGATGCGTCCTCGGATCATCTGTCCAAGTCCGGGGAGCACCAGGGACAAGACGGCCGAAAACACCAGAGATCGTCCCTTTTTCTCCGTATCTTTACGCTTCTTATCCGGCATACGGCTCCTCCTCGCCATCGGGCAAAGTTCTCGTCGGTATAGTCCAACACCCGCAATAAGTCAACGAACCGCCGGACATTTCCCCCCACGGATCACACATGGTCGGTTTGCTTTCGCCGCCTACCGATTGAATATGGGGTTACGTTTTTCCAAGAAGGCCGCCATCCCCTCCTTGCCTTCGCCGTGCGCCGCACACGAGCGAAGAGCCGCTCTTTCGATCTCGAGATGTCTCTCAAATGAGTTATTGAACGAATCGTTGAGCAATTGTTTGGAGTAACCGAAAGACAGCAGCGATCCCCGAGCAAGATCCTCGGCGAGGTTCATGGCTTCTTCGGCACTTCTTCCGTCCTCCGTCATCTTGGTTGCCAGTCCCCATTTCATGGCCTGTTGAGATGTTATCGGCTGGTCGAATGTTGCGATCTCGAGTGCTTTGGCCAGTCCCAGGAGTCTGGGGAGCATGAATGTACCGCCCCCGTCTATGGATAACCCGTTGGATGTATATGCCTGCCGGAGCACCGCGGATTCTTCCATAACCCGAAAATCGCAGGCCAGGGCAAGTGAGAATCCCCCTCCTGCAGCCAATCCGTTGATCGCTGCAATGACCGGTTTCTTCATGCGTCGGATTTCCAGGATCGCCTGGTGAAACCGTGCCGCGAGGTTGTGAAATGCCGCAGAGGGTCCTTCGGGCCAACCGTTGACCCATTTCAGATCGCCTCCCGCGCAAAAGGCTTTTCCCTCCCCGGTAATGACCACTCCACGGACCGTGGCATCCACGGCCATATTGATCAGGTGCTCCGTAAACACGGAGATGCAGTCCAGGTCAAATGCGTTGAACGCCTTGGGACGGTTAAGCGTCAGGACCGCTATTTCTCCGCAAATGCCCGCCTTCACCGGTTCTTCCATAGATTCGTCCTCTTTCTGTGTCAAATCAGCCTTTGGAGACTTGTCTACAAGATACGCCTACAGGGTAAGGGGTCACCCGAAGCACTCTAGACTCTCGAACCTACCGTGAAATGGCGTCAAGATGCAAGAGTGTTGAGACCTCCTCATGAGTCATCAGACGCACGGAGAAATCCTATGGACTGCAGGTATCAATCGGCCGGCGGCTGGATCAATCGGTTCATCAAGCCCATCCTCGAATCTGGTAACGGACAATTCCCCGTGCGTCGCTCTCAAACTTCGTGACGGTCTCGTTGAGTTCATCCGGCAGACTTCCCTGTTCTTTCCACAATCTGAGAAGGCGCGCTGCGGCCGCACGGACGTCATGATTCGGGTAGCTTACGATCTGCTGAATGACGTCCTTTACTGCCCACAGGAACCAGTCTCGAGCATCCTTATCGATCCCTGAATAGATGTTGTAAGTGGTTTGACTCTGGTCCATGAGAGACCTGATCTGACTCAGCACATGAATAAGCTCCGCGTCTCCGTCCGGGGACGTAAAGGCATTCTGCAAAGCTCTCGCAAGTACAACCTGGGCCGATGCGGCCATCTGAAGATTCAGTGAAGGCGGCCCGTGCTTTGCAATTGTCATTGCAAGAAATATGATTTCTGCCCATGTTTTCGGACTGCTTGAAAAGCGTTGCCGCATTACCCATCGACCCACTGTCTCCACGATGTTATCGGGACTCTTCGTCACCATTTCCGAAGCCAGAAAAGCGAGATTTGAAATGATGTCATCGGGACCGGGTCCTGAAAATTGCATGGGAGACAGTGGACCTGACCACGTATCAAATGCCGAGTGACCTACGGGAGGTTGGTTAAGCCAGTGGAGGAGATGACCGGTGACTCGGTGGGCAAGTGATTGTGGTCCCTTGGCAACGATCTTCGCAACGATTGCAATGGCTTCTTCTTTCTCAAGGTGCGCGCAGTATTGTTCCTTGTCCACAACCTGGATTAAACGATCAATCACATCCCGATCTTCATCCCTCCATTCGACCTGCCCGACAATGCTTGCAGGTATCGCAGAAGCCAAGCTGATCGACCGCCCATCACTCCTGCTCAGAATAACATCAGCGAAGGAGAGAATTCTTGTTCTGCAGAAATCTCGGAGCTCAGATTGCTCGCCTGACCGTGGACCAGTTTCGTTGTCCTCCAGGAACTGTGCATAGTACTTGGTATGTGCGTAGTGTGCTGAAGAGGAGAGTTCGTCTTTGACCCTATCACGGAACTCTTTGCGAGTTCTGGTAGCGTTGTACACCAGAGTCCATCTGACTTCATCAGCCTCGGGGGGTACGTCGGCCATCTGCAACATGCCCACGGCAGACTTCACCGCAACATCCAACGGAGTATGTTTCAGGTATAGCGTAAGCATCTTCTTCTCTTTCGCGTCGTGTACCCACACAGCAGGGATCTGGAAATAAACCTTCATCGCTGGTTCCAGGGTCCGGCAGATCTCAGCCGCCATTGCTTCATCGACAACCGGCAGGATGTCGGCCCAAAAGGACAGGGGAAATAACTCCAATTGGTATCCTCTCTGAGGATATTGAACGTACTGGACATACCATTCGGCAACATCGCACAACAGATTTTCCGGGATCGCGTCGCTCATCTGACCGAAAAGTGTAGCCGCCTTTGCATATTCTATTGGTCTTGTTCGCAGCAGGGCCTGGACAATCATACTCCGGAACTTCTCATCTGCGACTTCGAGGATGCCAACCGCCTTTCGGACTCCGCTGTCTTTCACATTGAGATTCAAGGAGAGCACTCCCCACCAGAGGGCCTGCACAGCGAATTCGGGACTCGGTCCTACGTGTCTGATCAGTTCAAGATTAATCCACATGAGTTCTTGAGCCACGACTAGCCACGTCACCAAGTCCCAGTGACGCAAAGCATCTATCTGACCAAGCAATGCCAAGCGGAACGCATGAAACCTCTCATTCGCTTTTCCCGGCTCTGTCTTTCCCCACGATGCTTCCACTGCCTCGCGCAGTGCCTTGGATCGGATTAGGCCGAATCCGATGTGGAGCCTCGATCTCATTACTCCGATGGATTGCGGATCACCTTTGAAACCTCTGAGAAGACGCGTCGTATTGTGAAGTCTGTACGCTGCAATCTTGTGGGGCGTCTCGACGGATAGGGCCGGGGTCAAGTCCATCAGCAAAGAGTCCAGACTCTTCCACTCCATGTTCAGCAACGCCTGCCAGGCTTGATAGAGCTTCAGTTCGTCCTGGGAAAGGAGAGTGTCAAGATATTCCGGGTCGCGACCAGTTATTCCAGGCCAAACGACCTTTGCTTGCACCGACAGCCGGGTGCGCATGCGTTCGAGTCCGCGCTGCACTCGAGAGGCTTGAGGACGGTTTTCGAGTATCCCAAGCCAATGAAGCGCCAAATCCGACCAGCGACTTTTCATTTTCACGATGTCTCGGCGGAACAGCATCTCGATGAGAAATCCAAGCATCACCTCGGTTTCCTCACTGTTTTCCTCACATATCCACGATAGCTCGGATTTCCGGAGAGTATCGGTTAAATGCTTTCCTTCATAGAGCGGTTCCCATACAAGATCCATGAGCGCCTGCAACACTTGCTTGAGGTCTTCTTCTTGTTTCGAGGAGGGCGCGCTGTTTCTCAGAGTCTCTTTCAACCGCGCAAGCACCTGATTGTCAACGAGCCAGTACAAACCCAGCACTATGCTCCAGCACCAATCAGCGAAAGAAACCGAAGCCTGCCGTACCGAGTCTTCTTTTGGTGTTTCGGTCTGCCAGGTATGCACATGCTCAATCGCCAACGCAACGAACAGATTCACTTGATTGCCTTCCCCGCGGCGATGGGCCTTGAGTGCACGTTTCTTGAGGAAGTCCAGCGCAATCTCGCGCCGGAGAATGGCTTTGGTTTGAGGTTCCGCAGTCTCCGAAGTTGTGTCACTCTCTTTCCCGAAATCAGCGAGAAGTGCGTAGAAGCACTGTTCGTCAAATGAACGCATTTCCACGCCGTCCTTAATATGGATATGATCAAGGAACGTGAGATCGATTTCTTCGAGTTCCCCGGCCCCCAACTGTTCCAGTTCCGCTTTTGTCTTACCGCGGAGGAGCGCGAAATCCCAGAAACTGCTCAGCAGATGGAATACCAGCGCCTCCTGTGTGGCCAAACCGTCCAGGCGCTGCCAGTCCCTCACACCACCTGCTTCGGTCCCGGGGATGCCGGTTTGCGGCACGAGGTCTACCGTAAGCTCTCCCGCCTCGATGCCCGTCAGAGCTTTGTTGTACAGACCTACAAGCCTATAATGATTTCGCAAAGCACTATAGACGACGTCGAATCCCGCGTCCGTGCTCCGGGGGTGTCCCAAGTCCACACGGACCTTCCCCTCTGAAATACCGACCCGGTGCAGAGTCAAACCGTGCCTGATCCAATGTCCGATGCTCCGCATACTGTCTTGACGGTGATGAAGCAACGTATCCGTATCGCATCGGGTAGCGTCTTCGTCCAACAGGTCGGCTACTGCCAAAACCGCGGCCAACCCTTGATCACGCTGCGGAAGGGCCAATAACCCTTCTTCCTCCCACGGCCATTTGTCGTGGGTTTCTGCGACCTTGAAGGCCCGTTCCACGGGGTCTTGCGCGTCAATATTCGTGAACAAGCGGTTGTGGAGAGAGTGATCCCCGAAGAGGCGCCGGAGGAGGCCTCTCATTCTCATGACATGGGTCTTCCGGACCCAGTAGGCGGTGTCCTGAAATTCCAGATCGAGATCATCCGGGCGTGAGTCCGGCATATCTTCCGGATTCTGGCTGAGCATTCCAATGTCGTGAAATATGGTGGCCAGGAGCAGTACTGCCCCTTCTTCCTGTGCGATCAAGTCACAGAGATGGGTTGCACCACCCTCTTGAGAAACACAGGTCCATTCGCTGATCCGGTCCACAAGGCTGCACACGTGTGGCAGCCCGTGGTCGGTGAATTCAGGCAGGTGGCAGCTCTGAGCCAGTTTGTGCATCTCTTCCAGAAGGTCCCTGAGGAAGACTGCCAAGCCGGGCATTGCCTCAGACTGGAGGGCAAGCCTGCCGAGACGGCTGTTCAGAATGAAGTCGCTGCTCTCCCTCAGGTGCAGGTTCGGGTCGGGAAGGTTTCTCGGCATGTAGCCTCCTCGGTATGAAACGATCTGCCCGGCGTGGACGCGCACCTCCCCACTGATTCATAGACCTATCGTAACCGTTCAGCGGGAAGCTCATACGAGTACCGGAGCCGGGAGTCCGTTTCGGTGAGCTTCTACCGATTGGATCAAGAATTGGAAGGGGTTTCTCTTCTGGAGAATGCAGGTTCTTTCGGCAGTCAAGAGTCGAGCGGTCAGGAGTTCTCCTTCGTCGGACTGGTTTCCGAAGCAGATCTTTCGCCACTGTACAGCAGGGCGAACTGCTCGCTCTGCGGAGTTGTTGGTTGGTTCTACTCCTTCGTACTCGATGAACGTGAACAGGCCGTCCCAGTGGTTCAATAGGCTTTTGGCGGCTTTCCTGACATCATAATCGGAGCTCTGCACGTACTGCTGGAGGCACTTGTTCATTCGAGCTCTGACGGGGACCGATTTCAAGACGAGGGTCTTCCTGTCCAAATCTCCTCGCTTGAACGCATGCCAGAGCGCGAACATTCGGCCTGTCTCGGAAAGCATCCACGTAGAAAATTTCACCGCATCAGGGCTTCTGCAGGCATGCTTGATTCCCTTGATGGGTCTGATGATATGCGCCCGGCAGAATTGCCGGACGCCGTTGTGAAACGCCTTATAGGCCGAGTACATGTCCGAGCACAGAATTCCCTTGTACTCCTTGCCCAGGATCTCTTTGAGGACCTTTGCCCCCCGAGATGCGGCTACATGGTAGTACGCTATGAGAGGCGTGACGACGACCCAGAGCCAGCGCCTTTCCGCTTGCTTTTTCCATCCGGTCTCGTCGATGTTGAGGACCGGCTGTTTCGGCAGCGACTGATTTGCCTTTTCATGGACGGGTGCGAGGGATTCGGAGACCTCCTGATGGAGCTTGCAGACTGATCCGAGACAGATGTCGATCCCGAAAATTGTCTTAGCGATTTCCTGACAGCCTCGGCGAGTTACTCGGTGCAGACCCGTTAGATGGGCAAGGAATGCAGTGAGCCTGGGTCCGAAACCTGACCGAGCCGCTTGTGGAATTTTGGCCCAAGTTTCTGCTCCACACGAGCATCGGATGCAATGGAGCTGGTATTCGGTGGTCTCCGGCTTGGGCTCGGGAATATCCACGACCTGGTGGCGCCAGTATTTTCCGGCTGTCTGGTCCGGTGGCGGTGTCAGGACTTCACCGCACTGTTCGCACGATTCAGGAAACACAGGGATCACTTCTTTGGCTTGTTCGGTGGGTATCAAATCCCTGTTTTTCCCTTTGTGGCCGGGTTGGCCACCTGGCTTGCGCTTCCTGCACTTCATCGGACGTCGAGCCCTGGGCTTGGCAGCAGGTCCATCGGATGAGGGAGGTTTCGAGGAATTGGAGGAGTCTGTCGTGAGTGAAGCTACCTTGCGTTGAAGCTCTGCAACCTGCAAACGTTGGCCACCTGGCTTGCGCTTCCTGCACTTCATCGGACGTCGAGCCCTGGGCTTGGCAGCAGGTCCATCGGATGAGGGAGGTTTCGAGGAATTGGAGGAGTCTGTCGTGAGTGAAGCTACCTTGCGTTGAAGCTCTGCAACCTGCAAACGAAGTTCGTCGATCGTCTCGCTCATCCGCAAAAGGATTTCGACGATAGTTTCAGGATCACCGTGAGCAATGGCAATGGCTTCTTCCCTCGTCATGGGGAAGTGTCAAAAACCATTTCAAATATCTTGTCAATAGGGTACGAAAAACGTGCGCGATATCGCGCGACTACAAATGCTCGGAAAAATCCAAAACTGCGGATTCGAGCCAAACCGGGGGGATCGCGGTGAACGCTTACGACCTATCCACATGGAACAGATCGGCCGGCAATTGTTACCCCGGGACATATACCTCAAGGGACGCGATGTCAATGAACCCGGCCCTTATGCTCCGGAGATGACATCAAAAGGGTATTGACAGGGCAGTTTGGTTGGCACTATACTTCATCTTTGCGGAAAGACTCAATCGAGATGCGGGGGTGTGAGTCTGCTTCCTTTCGTCGAGCCTGGGAACGGCGGCGTGTTATTCCCTCATCACCTGCCTCCCGATGAAGGGCTTGCGTAGCCGAGTAGGTATGCTGATACAAGCATCATATCTTTCCTCTATCATTCCAGTGAGTTGCGGTTGAGGCCGGTGATCATGGGTGAAAAACCACGGGTATTCATCAGCTATCGCTGGGAGGACGGTCTGGAACGCGCCGAGAAGTTGGCGGACGGCCTGGCATCTGCCGGCTACAACACGTGGCTTGATCGACGGAACCGGACTGAGGGCCGGTGGTTTGGCTTTGAGATCGAGAAAGAGATTGACAAGCGCACCTGTGTCGTTCCCTGCCTTACCCACTCGAGCGCCTATGAAGAGAGGACTTGGTTCCGCCACGAGCTTCTCTACGCCAGGCATATTGCTCTGAAACCCATTGTTCCCGTCGCGTTCCCTGGAGCCGAGAAACCCAGTGTGATTGCTGACCTGACTGCCCTCCGATTTGATACCACTGCAGGCGACGATACACTTTACGACGCTTGTTTGAAGCAGCTTTTCCGCGAGATCGAGAAGTCCGCCTTCAGGAGAGGAATCCCATCTCCTACTGATGACTCTTTTGGGCCCTATTTGAGGAACATGTACAAGACGGTAACGGACCAGCTTGAGAAAATCGTGCATCAGTTGATAGACCTGGAAGCCGGCGACGCTCCCGAGGAGGTCTCGATGCACGATTTGGCGACCACAATGGAGGACTATTTCGCGTGTGATCGACTAGATTCCTCAGAATGGGAGCAGCCGGAGCCGCGAGTCTACTCCAACATCCTTGATGCCGTTAGGTATTACAATGGAAGGCTCCTCTTGTTGGGCGATCCAGGCTCGGGGAAGAGCGTCACCCTCCTGACGCTTGCACGAGAAATGGCCCTGGAAAGGCTGGCCAACACTCAGTTACCGCTTCCCATTTGGTCCCCCATAGTAATGTGGCGACCTGACTACGATCCGGAAGTGACCAAAGACTCGTCGCCTTCGCCAGGTCTCGTCGAGTGGTTGAGCGGAATCGTCAAGGGAATGCAGAGTGAGGTAGAGCGCTTGATCGAGGAGGGCAAAGTCCTGCTGCTCTTGGACGGGCTCGACGAACTTGGCGAAAAGCGGGAGGTAGCCCAAAGTCATCGAAGAGGAAAAGTGAAATTGGGGTTCGCCACTGCAGCAAACGTGCACATGCTGTATCCTGTTGGGGGGGCCAGATGGCAAAAGTCGCTGGAGCCAAGACCTATGACCCTCGCAAGCTTTTCAGGGAGTGTCTTCTTCGAGAGATTCCTGTTTCGGCACAAGTGATCGTAAGCTGTCGAGTGAAAGACTACCATGATTTCGGCGAGAAGTTCGAGCTTCCAGGAGCAGTGCGTCTGAGCAAACTGACCAAGGCGCAGATCAAGTTGTACCTTAAGGAAGCCGGTGCAGGTGAACTCTGGTCACTTCTGGAATCAGAACTGGAGCTCCTGGAAGTTGTAGGCAATCCCCTGCTGCTCAAGCTATTCACAGAGGCTTACGGCAAGAAGGAAGACAGATTCCATGAGACTGAGGGATTAAGCCCGGCGGAGGTGAGAGACACAATATTCGATGAGTACATCAAAAGTCGGTACGAGCGGGAGGAACAGAAGAGCAAGCGATTGCATCAGAGTCTGCCGTTTTCCCTCGACAGGACAGAAACAGTACTCCAGAAGCTTGCGGCAGGTGACTTGGCGCAATACCAACCGAGCGGCGGAGTGAAATGGCAGGAACTGGACGACCTCATGGGCCCCGACGAGGATTGGCAGGATTTCGTAGGGTTGGCCACAAGAATGCATGTCCTTCTGCCTGTTAATGAACAGCGAGCAGTATATCGGTTCACGCACTTGCTCTTGCGGGATTTTCTCGCATTTTCGGGAGCCAAGCAGGCGATTTTCGGTGGGCATGACATCACTAGAATGTCTGCCGTAGACGTGCTCGGCAAGCTTATCACCACTGACCCTAGAGCTTTTGAAGAACTTGGGAACGCACTCACCACTCTCAGGCATGACGAATACCCTCATATCCGAAAGCAGATAGTCCATGAGATGGCCCAATTGGGACCTTTCAATGTGCGAGACGTATTTGTTTCTGGTTTCCGCACCTCTCATTCCATTCCCAAGCACGAAGCAGTGTCCTTCAAATGGAGCCCCTCTGGGAAGACGCTGGATTCGCTCAGGGAGGCACTGGAAGACCCAGATAAAGATATTCAATTCTCAGCAGCGGCAGTCCTTGCGCGTTACGGGGATGAAAGATCAGTCGCGCTTCTTTGCGAGATTACGGCTGCCCGACTCGCGGACACAATTGGTGACCCAATTGAGGCCTCCTTCCGGAGGGCAAGGCGGAGGTGTGTACGACCTCTCAGTGATTTTATGTTTGCGATAAGCAATGTGCGGGTGGAAGCGACCGGCTGCCTGATCGACATGTTGAATGGCCAAGAAGGGCAGGTACGGGCACGACTGGCTATCTTGCTTGCCGCGTTGGGGCGATTTGATGGCATAAATGCATTGATCGAGGAATTGGGTGCGTCGGAAAGCCACATGCGTGTCTATGCGGCATCCGTCTTAAGTATGGCCTTTTCACTCCAAGTATTGCAGACGAACCCAGCGGCCCTCGAACTGAAACGAAATCCCGCTCTCTCCAATACACTCGGTCGACTCTTGAAAGACGAGGATTCACGTGTGCGCCTCTCCGTAGCCATCATGTTGAACTTCTTGGGAGAATCGCGAGCTGGAGCCACTCTGGTTAACCTGCTGAAAGATGGGGATGCCGGTGTGCGAAAGTCGGCAGTTGAGGTTTTGGGTGGTAGCAAGGATCAAAGCCTTCTAGAGGAATTCCTCGTGCTTCTGAACGACGAAGATTCGGAAGTACGGGAGGAGGTCGCATGGCAGTTGGGTAATTTGGGTGACCCAAGAGCAGTAGTTGCTCTGATTCCACTGCTGAAAGACGAGAGCGTACAAATGAGGAGGGCCGCTATGCTCTCCTTGGGACTGATCGAAGACCCGCGATCTCTCGAGCCCATAATTGATGCCGTAGCTACCAGGAGCGGTCTTCTGGAGAATCACGCCTACGAAGTTTGCCGGGTTTTCGATCTTTTTGGCAATTTGGCGGTGGATGCACTGGATGCATTCCAGGCGTCTGGGTCCATTACACAGCGTCTGAAGATCGTGCGAGTTCTGGGGAGACTGGAGAACAAGCGGGCAGTAGATGTTCTTATCAACTTGGTCGATGATCCCCAAGAAGAAGTTTCCCTGGCCGCCCTGCACGAGATTTTAGATACGGCCGTCGGGGCTGACGGGTGTGTCGAGCGACGACTCGAAGGACTTCGAACTTCGGCCAGCATGCAGGTCAGGCTGGAAGCGTTGTGCGCTTTGGCCAAGGTAAAGGGTCTAAAAGGAGACTTGGATCCTCTTCTCGTTGAAGAGATGCTCTTGCTGCATCAAGATCCCGAAATGGATACCCTGCCCGTCGCCCGTGGGAAACGACTGAGATTGTCCCATGCATTGGAGATAATGATCGATGCAGTCGTTCCACCAAGAGACGAATTGGCATGCTTTGCCAGGACTTTCAGGTTCTTGTTTACGATCAGGGACTATGAGCGAGCAATGGCCCGACTGACGAGAGCAATCGACCGTACACCTTGTCCACCGTGGTATTTCTACTCCTGGCGATCGGAGATCGCATCAGATTGGATAGGACAGACGGATTCATCAGTTTTGCAGGACTGTGAGAAGGCAATCCGGCTGCGTCCTGAAATCGGGTACCTGTACTGCCTGCAAGGTAGGGTCCAACATAGGCTAGGACGTTTCAGAGCCGCACTCAAAGACTTGCGAGAGGCGGATCGTCTGGAACACGGACGTTCCGTGATAACGGCTCACTGGATCGGTTGGACCCTTTATGATCTGAAAGACCACAGACAGGCACTCAAATCGTTCAGTAAGGCAATTGGGCTCAGAAAGGATACGGTTGGCGATGACCATAGCGGGCGTGGCTGGGCATTCTTCCAACTGGGTCACTATAGGGCTGCCTTCAAGGATTTCACCGTAGCCAAAGATGTCTTCGGGCGTCGAGATCTGTTCGAGCTTGCGGGTGACTACAAGAGGGCCCTTGCGGAAGCAGACAAGATAATCGAACAAAGCCCAAACGATGCCAAGAGCCACCAGGTTCGGGGGCTCATCCACTTGAAAATGAATCACTCGGACCAGGCAGCCCGGGATCTGACAACGGCAGTGGATCTCCAGCCCGACAATTCACTCAACTATCACTGGCGAGCACTGTGCCATGCACTAGCCGGTAACCTGGACCAGGCTTTAACCGACCTTGAGAGGGGGCCTGCAAATTGCATGGACGATCCAATCGCTAGAACGTACAACACTTTTTGGCGAGGCGTAATCCGAGAGAAACAGGGACTCAAGCAGGAAGCCACGGACCTCTACCGGCACGCACTGGACACCGCTCGCGTCTTAGATGGCTCTGCTGACCGAGTTCGCTCAATGGCCCTGATCACCCTGATGTACGAGCCGCACGCGGCACGGGGCCATTACGAGGACGCGTTGAAAGAAAAGCCTCTCCGACATCAGCATTATACCCCGCTGCTGTCCCTACATATCCTCATGCAACTGTTTCCAAAGCGAACCCACATTCGAGAGACCTGGGTCTGGTATCAGGAGAAGCTTGGGCCTACGCCCATTTTCGCGGAAGCGCCTTGAAACTGGCCAGCACGATGAAACCGCCACCGATCCCCAATCCCAAGATGATCCGGGTCGTACTGATGTGGATCCGTTCGACCTTGATGACCACGCAAATTCCATGTTTACTCCTAGACATCAACTACGAGGTACGGTTATGAGCGGGAGCGATCCGAAAAGACTCATTGTTACAGGTGACCGCTGCTGGGACAGAGTGGTTTATGCAACGGCCTTGGGTAATAAGCCGCCCAATTTCCTGGAAGCATGGGAAGAGGCACGAAAGTACTGGAACGTTCGCCTACCAGGCGGTGCGGGATGTCTCATCGAATACACAAACGCATGCGACGCTCTTCCATTCACGGCTGAGGATCCCTTTGAGGACCATGACATTGAATTGGCTGAATCCATCTATATCCTGACCAGGCAGACGACCAGGGAGGAACGCGAGGAGATCGACCGCAATGAGGAACTTACCAAGAAGCAGAAGCTCGTGAAAGAGAAGTGGCGTCTCAGCCGCTACGTTATCACCGGCGAGAAGACCGTGCCCCACTACAAGGTTTGTGAGCTCAACCAAAACAAATGGCCCCCGAAAGAGGTACCGGTGTTGCTCGTGGATTACAATCAAGGGTTCCGATCAGACAATTTCAAGGATCACAGGTCGGCCTTTAAGTCTCTGTTTCGAGACCGGAGGTACCTCATACGCACCAATGACCCGTGCGCCGAAGAGTGGAGGGAACTCCGAAAGACTGTCCTGGCTGGTGGTCCCGATCGAATCTGGTATTCTCCGCTTCAAGACCTGGACAAGGGAGCTCTGAAGTTCGCAGGCAATTGGGAGGATGTCTGTGACAGAGTTGAAACCTACCTGCAAAATGATGACACGCTGTGGGATAGGAAAAACAGAGAGTGGAAGCACACCATCGTCGTGTTGATCTGGTACGACGGTGCACTGATCTTTCGACCCGGACCGTCGAATGGCAGTCCCGCCTTGAAGATTTTTGCCGGCGATCAACCGGAGTCTTTCCTTATGAAAGGCTACGGCACGGTACTGGGAGGAGGCTTGGTCTTCGCTTCGTTTCTTGCCCAGGCGCTCTTCCAACCTGAAAAACTCGAGACGTACGTAGAACAAGCCCTGCGAGGACTCCGGGCCCAATGGGATAGCGGGTACCACGGGCCGAAACCGGACGAGAAGGGGGAATGGCCTGCTCGGTGGACCAAAGACAATAGACGGTCAAATCTGATCACCGCGTGGGATTTCCCGTACGATATTGTTGATTGTAACCTTAAGCCGCCTGAGGGAACGTTCGAAAACGCAATAAAACTCGTCACTGCATCTGAAATGGAGTTTCGGCGACTCACCGCATTCTCTTTGGGGAATTTGGTGACCTGCGATCCCGATGAGGCTCGGACCCTGCTTCGACTCAGGAGTCGTATCAAGAGCCATGTGGAAGGCAACACAAAGGAAGTGTTGTCGTTTGCCATTCTGGGCAAACCTGGGGCAGGGAAGTCTTTCATAGCCAGGCAGTTGGCCGCGGGAGTAGATCCAAGCGGAAAAAAGTTGGAAGAGGTAGAGCGCAACCTTTCACAATTCGACACCGTAGAAAGGCTTGCTGATGCCTTTCAGGAAATCCAGGCGGTAACATTGAAGGGCAAGATGCCTTTTGTACTCTGGGACGAGTTTGACACCAGCTTCAATGGCCAACAAGGAGGGTGGTGGCAGTACTTCCTTATGCCGATGCAGGATGGACAGTTTATGGACGGAAAACGGCGAGAAGATCTAGGCAAGTGCGTTTTTGCATTCATTGGCGGTGTCTTTGAGAATGAGGAGCTATTCAGACAGCGGGCTGTGGAGTCTCAAGATGGCAAGTTGGCTAAGGGTCCGGACTTCCACAGTCGCTTGAGCAGCATCCTGCAGGCCGAGTCGGTTGACATGACAACCGATGTCCAGAATGATCCTGAGGCATCGGCCCCGGCCAAGCTGGTGAGGGCTCTGATAATTCGCCGATTCCTCAAGGAAATCAATGAGGATTCGCCACTCGGTGGAATCAAGAAGATCTCGGAAGAACTGCTCACCTACCTTATACACGTGCCTCTGAGACACGGTGTCCGAAGTCTTAGGCAGATTCTTAAGGCAAGCGATTTTGCAAGGAGCCAGGTACTGTCCGTGCACAATCTTCCCCCTGCGGATGTGCTTTGCCTCCACGTGAATGACCTCGGGCCGGACAAGAAACCGGTCCAGAGCTTTCTGTCTCGGACTCCATTCCGTTGTGTCACTGCGCAAGGAAAGATACTGGATCTGGACTGGAACAGCGCATAAGAGATGGTATTTCCAAGGCGTTTGGCTTGCCATCTCGCCCGGTTCGTGAAGGAGAATCGACGTGTACAGGATTTGCCGCGTGGACTGAAAGGAGCGCGTACATCATTATTATTAACGGCAGGTTGGTCATTGCGCAGACGACAGCCGAGGGCGAAGCCGCTACGGTCACATCCTGTCACACGGTGAGTGTCGTACCTTCCCGGGCAGCGTCTACTTCGACCTTCGCGCCGAGTTCGTCCAGCATTCCCCTGCAGCGGGCAACCATCTCCGAAACGGCTTCATCGGTTCTCCATGGGTCGTGATGAAAGAGCACCAACTTGCGTGCTTCGGCTTCCACCGCCAGCCGGGCCACCGATTGGACGTCCGAGTGACCCCATCCTCTGCGCATTTCCATCTCTTCGGGAAGATACTGACAATCGTGAACGAGCACGTCGGCACCGCGGCAGAAACCGACAAAGTCGGAAAAACAGCACCCCTTCCAACCGTCATCCATCAGTTCATTATCGGTGAGAAAGACAAAGGTCCCCGACTTCTGGGAGAATCGGAATCCCATTCCGCCCTGCGGATGCTGTAAAGGGTGGGATTCCACCTTCGTCCCGTCCAACTCGAGAACTCCATTGGTCAGCCGTTGCCTCTGTTCAACCCTGGCATTGATTGCGTCGAATCCGATGGGCCATGTTCCGTCAACGTGCTTGCCGATAAATACGGCTTTAAGTCCTTCAAAGCCCTTGGCCCACCCATCCAACGTGATGCGGCAGTTGTCCCGGAACAGTGGGCCGAAGAACGGCATGCCCATGAGATGATCCCAATGAACGTGAGTCATGAGCATGTGTAAGTCCAGGGGAGTGTCGTGTTTCAGCAATGCGTCGCCCAAATTGCGTATCCCTGTTCCCGCGTCGATAACGACCGTGCGCCCCGAAGATAAGGTTATTTCCAGACAAGTCGTATTTCCGCCGTAGAGCACGGTGTCGGGGCCTGGTGAAGCAATTGATCCTCTTGTCCCCCAAAAGGTGATTTTCATGGTATTCTCTAGTCCCGTGGTCTTAGGCGCACCGAGCTCTGCAAACATAACAGGGAGAGCCCGCTGCGTCATCAAAAAATCGTTTTTCCGGGTCCATGCTCTCATGGATTCGTGATAGCGTCAACCCGCCGTGCCGCCCGTGAGAAAGGCCTTGGTCCCATTGTCGTAGCGGTTCGGACGAGACGAATGGGCCGGAAACGAGTCGGAGTAAGTGGGATGTCGACGGAATCCCGAGCGAGCAACGGTTGGAGTGAGGAGATCGAAGAGTTGACGCGGCGCGGACTATTTCGGATCATGCCAAAGATGGAAGGAATTCCGGCACGAACCGGAACCGTCAATGGAAAACCTGTCCTCAATTTCTCAAGCAATAATTACCTCGGTTTGGCGGGACACCCGGAGGTGATTCAGGCGACTGTCGAGTCCGTGCAACGTTATGGAGCCGGATCGACCGCGTCCAGACTCATTGCAGGCAACAGTGAGGCTCATCGCAAGTTGGAGGAGTTCATAGCGCAATGGAAGGGAACGGAAGCGGCACTGGTGTTTGGAAGCGGTTATCAGGCCAACATCGGTCTTCTGTCGTCTCTGGCGGGTGCGTCCGACCTGATAGTCTCCGACCGGCTGAATCACGCAAGCATCATTGACGGTTCCCGACTGTCGCGGGCACAGGTCAGAGTCTATGCTCACCTGGATCTCGACCAGGTGGAGGACGCGTTGAAGACAAACGGATTCCGGCGCAAACTTGTGGTTACGGAATCCGTGTTCTCCATGGACGGAGACCATGCTCCCTTGAGGGAATTGTACGATCTGTGTACCCGATACGGCGCACTACTCATGGTCGATGAAGCCCATGCCGCGGGAGTTCACGGCTCGAGAGGGCAAGGATTGGCTGAGGAAGCCGGCATCAGTCCGGACATGCAAATGGGAACCCTTGGCAAGGCTGCGGGAACCAGTGGAGCATACGTGGCCGGGCGACGGGGGCTCATCGACCTGCTCATCAACAAGGCGAGGTCTTTCATTTATACTACCGCCTTGCCTCCTTCGGTGATGGGCGGCGCGTCGGCCGCATTGAGAATCATCGCCTCTGAGGAGGGAGCGGTGAGGAGGGCTCGCCTGAGGGAAAACGCGTCAATGTTTCACGACCTGATGAACGGTCACCTTCGCAATCGCCTTCAACCGAGCCACATAGTTCCGGTGCATATCGGACAATCCGAAAGGACCATGAGGATAAGTGCCGACTGCATTGAGCGAGGCGTCTTTGCTCACGGAATCCGATACCCGACGGTTCCCGAGGGAACTGCGAGGCTACGCTTCACCCTGATGAGCGATCACACGGAAAGGGATCTGCGGCGTGCCGCTCAGGTGGTGAAAGAGTCGCTGGATGCAATTCCCGAGGAATCCCGTTAAGTTGGAAATAGTTGACGTCATAGCAATTATCGGAAAGAATGATTGATATTTCGGGTCAAGTTCCCGGGCTTTGAGCGGAGGCCCCTCCGGATCCCGGAAGGGCGGGTTTGAAGAAAGTGTCTCAAAACTGTCGGAGCGAAGTGAATCGTGCCGTGATGGAGTGGATTCGAATGGAAATCCCCCCTGCCCCCCTTTGCCAAAGGGGGGTAAGAGCAGGTTCCCCCCTTAGAAAAAGGGGGGTTAGGGGGGATTTGTTGCAGCATGCCCAACAATCGTGCCACGATCAGCATCACGGACCGACTTTTTAGACAGTTTCTGAAATCCGGCCGCAGGGGGATTTTCCCGGAAACGGCCCACACCATCCGGAGTCGGACTCAATTTGTGGCAATCACTATGGAAAGCGCCGATGAACCCGGCCGGTGACATGACAATAGACGGAAACGGAAATGACGAGATGTTCGATTCCATCGAATCTGTAGAGAAGAGCCTGCTCAGCAGGCAGTACATTCCTGAAAGATCTCTGGCCACGGTGCTTTATCTTGCCTGGTCGCTCAAAAAACCGCTTTTCCTTGAGGGGGAACCGGGAGTGGGAAAGACGGAGACCGCCGCAGTGATGGCGCGTGCCTTGGGCACGGACCTCATTCGGCTCCAGTGTTACGAGGGGCTGGACGCAAACCATGCCCTGTATGAATGGAATTACCCCAGGCAAATCCTTCAGATCAAGTTGGCTGAGCAATGCGGGACCGATCCTGAGTGGCTGGGGCGAACGATCTTTACCGAGGAATTTCTGATCAAGAGGCCTCTTCTTCAGGCCATTCTTTCGTCCCGGGAACGCGCGCCCGTACTGTTGATCGACGAAGTTGATCGGTCGGACGAAGAGTTTGAGGCCCTCCTGCTGGAGGTGCTCTCGGATTTCCAGGTATCGATCCCCGAGATCGGCACGCTCAAGGCCGTGAGACGACCATTGGTGATCTTGACATCCAACCGCACGCGGGACATTCACGATGCGCTCAAACGGAGATGCCTATACCACTGGATAGACTATCCGTCGCCCGAGAAGGAACGGGAGATTATCGCGGCCAGGATCCCCGGCATTGCAGAGGATCTTGCGTCGCAAGTTGCGGTCTTCATGCAACGGCTGAGGAACGAGGATTTCGTGAAGCGACCCGGGGTGGCGGAAACGCTGGACTGGGCATCGGCTCTCCTCGCACTTGAGCGGACCTCGCTGGATGAAAGGACCGTTGAGGAAACGCTCGGCTGCATTCTCAAATACCGAGAGGATATCCTTCAATTCCAAGATCTCTGGAAGAGAGAGGATTTCAGAGAATCTTTGTTGAGTGACGTAATTGAGAAGCTCTGCTGATCGGAACGCACAAACAAATGAGCATTCATTGCTTGGAGCCGGCAACAAGGCACAACGAATCATGAAAGTTCTCGGCACTGCCGGCCACTCCGGGGCAAAGCCCTGTGCCTGCCCTGGGCACCTACAGGGGCCTACCCCTACAAATCATGACCGTAGGGCGGGTCATGCACGCCGTCTCCCCGACGAAGGCGGTGGTCGAATGTCAGAGGTCTTTCGTATGACGTGTTCTTGTGACAACAATGGTATTTCAGACCCCGCTTCGGTCGGTTCGGGGCATTCCGGCCGTGGAACAAACCGTCCCACCGTGCCGAGCGATTCTCTCGCAGGAGCGATCATTTCGTTCGGACGACTACTCAAGGAAAACGGTATCGCGGTTTCTCCGCCTTCGGCGATGGACGCGCTCCGTGGGGTCCGTTACGTGGGGGTGGAGAATTCCGAAGACTTCAAGACCGTATTGAAGGCGGTATTCCTGTCACATGCCGAAGAGGATTCCATATTCGACCGCCTGTTCAGAGAGTTCTGGAGTGACGGTGCGTTGGCGAATCTCGCGTGTCCCGACGAGGGCGGGGGTGAACAACAGCTCCCGCCTGCCGGCGACGCAACCCCCAAGGGAGATGATCTTGTCCCTGCCGAGGCCGCCATGTTGAATTTTGAGGAACAACATGTGACGGACGCACAGCCGTACGTGGTCTACTCTCCCCAGGAGAGCCTTAGGGATCGGGACTTCAAGGACATTCCCTCCGGTACCGACCAGAGAATGAAGCGTTTGATACAGGAGATTCTCACGCCTCTGTTGCGCCGAACCGGAATAAGGAAGAGACGTGTTGAAGCCGGCCTGGAACTGGATTTTCGGCGGTTATTGAGGAAGAACCTCCGCTACGGCGGGGAGATCTTTGAACTGCCGAGGCTCAAGCCCAAGCGCAGGATCAGGAGGCTGGTCTTCCTTTGCGATGTCAGCGGCTCCATGAATCCCTATCTTCGGTTCATGCTCAGATTCATAAAAGAGATTCAGCAGGTTCCCGCAAAAGTGGAGACGTTTGTCTTCTCCACCCATTTGCACCGTATCACCCCACTGCTGGTTCGCCTGCCTTTTCCCAGGGCCATGGAAGAGGTAGCTCGATCGGTGCGGGATTGGTCGGGGGGGACTCGCATAGGATCGTGTCTGCAGGAGTTCACGTCGTTCAGAGGCAGCAGAATGCTTGGGTCTTCCACTATCGTACTCATCCATTCCGACGGATGGGACAGAGGTGAGTCATCGCTTCTGCAAGAAGAAATGGCAAAGATCCAGCGTCGTTCGTACCGGGTTCTATGGATTAATCCGCTCTTGGGAGGGCCTTCATACGAACCGACGTGCAAGGGCATGAGAACCGCGCTCGACCATGTGGATTCATTTCTTCCCGGCCACAATATCTCGGCACTAGAGCGAGTCGCCGGCACCTTGAGGAGCTTGTTGTGAAGATTAGAAGCGTGCTTAGGAGCATATGATGAGAGGCCAGGATTCACGGACATCCAATATAATTGGAGGAGATGTTTACCCGTACTTCGCGAAGTTTTTTTGGCAAGCTCTCAAACTGCTGCTGGATTCGCGCAATCGGGTAATCAGGCGGGAAAAGGGCGTGAGTCCGGTGGATGCCTTTTTCAACTTTATCAAGCTCTCTTTTCTTGAGTATACCATGTTGAAATACCGGTACATGGTGAACTTCAACGGCTCGGTAGTTGTCGACAGTACGTTTCCTCCGTATCCATCCTCGGCTTTTGACAAGAGGCTTTCCAATTATCTCAACAACTTGGATCTCATGGAACTGCCGTCGGGGATCGTTTCCGTATCTACGACCAATAGCTGCCCGTATTCATGCGCATTTTGCTCCACAAATGCCGAGCGGAAGACCGAAAGCGACCTGGATGAGGAATTGCTGAAGAAAACGATCACCCGCATCGAAAGTCTGGGAACGCCGACGATCATCCTCCACGGCGGCGAGCCCATGTATCGGTACGACCGATTTCTGAGGTTGGTTAAGCATGTGAGTGATGAGACCTGTTTGTGGATGTTCACAACGGGTTACGGCGTAACGGCCGAGAATGCGAGGGAGCTGAAGGACAATGGGCTGTTTGGAGTCTGGGTCAGCCTGGATCATCATACCCCGGGGATTCACAACAGCCTCCGAGGCAATCCCCGCGCATTTGAGAATGCATGCAAGGCAGTGGAGCACTTCAAGAAGGCGGGAGTCTACACGTGTCTCTCCTTGGTACCTCCCGACGATTTGCTTGATCCTGAAAACTTCAAGAAATTCTATGACTTTACTAAAGACCTGGGCGTTGCGGAGATCCGGGTGATGGAGAAAAAACCCTCAGGCAGGGAAGCATGCCGGGGCGTGGTGCCTCACAGCCCGGTACTGGAACAGTTGCAGAAAGACCTTTACCACGATCCCGCGTACCGCAACCATCCTCCGCTGAGCGGTTTGTCCACGTGGCTCGAAAAGGACCCAGCGTTCGGTTGTCAATGCCGGTTTGAATACCTTTTCGTGACCTCGACCGGCGATGTGCAGCCCTGTGAGGTCAGCGAGATCTCGTTCGGCAACATCAAGGAAGAAGATTTCGCCGAAATCTATGAGCGGATTTGCAGGTCGTTCCCCGCACCATCGACCGGCTGCATTCCCATGGTCATGTATCCCGAGGTACGACAATACCAGAAAATGAAGGATGACATGACCTCGATGCAGAAGGCGGATCTTGCCGCCCGGATCATCGAAGGATTCCAAGATCGTGGAGAAATCCCGGGAGCCTATAGGAGGATTTGGTCGACCTACCGGCGCAGACTAAACTACTATCGGAGTCGCAAAGCATCTCGCGAAAACAGGACTGCAATTCCAAATTAGTATTGCCGACCGCTTAGCCGTGAAGGTCTACCGTGCCGGCGGCAGGAAGGAATCACGCTGGGCGGCATTTTTTATCTGTATTAACTTAGTCACTACGGCCAAGGCTGTTCACACGTTACGTGACTCGGGAATCGCGCCGGCCGGGCGCGTCTCCGAGTTCTTGTGAACTGTTCCGCCGGTCTCGTATGCACCATGGAATCCCGGTTCCCGGAATGATTGCCCGAGGAGAGGGTTTCATCATGAGGGAGCGTACCCTCTAAATAGACCGGTCTGTGTCCGGTACTGTTTCCGATGGGGAAGCCCCAGGGGTAATAAGTGCTCCCCGCAGAGATGAGAGCCTGAATCAATGCGGCAACCAGGAGTTTGCCGTGTAACCATGCCTTGGCACCTTCATGGTCGATTTTCTTGAGATTCCCCAGTCCGAGAATCGACTTGAGTCTTTTGAATGCCGGTTCGAACTGCCAGCGGCAACGGTAGATTTCCACGACCTTCTCTGCCGGGACGCTCCTGCAGAGCGTTGTGAAAACGATCACGTACTCGGCCGCCTCCAGCGGCTCCGGCTTGGCCCTTGTTCTATTCTGACCGCACTCCCGCAGATATCTGGCCCGTGCGGCCTTTCTCGAAGTCAAGCTTTTTCGTACAGCGCAGATTCGCCCCCTGACCACCGTATCTTTGTGCACAAACCAGACATCCCAATCTCCAACATTTCCATCCTTAAGCCTTCTTACTCGCGCCAAGACATTAAAGGGACGCCCCCGGCTATCGTACGACGGCAAATTGGTCGGACCCATCCTAACTACAACGGCTCCGCCGCCGTTGACAACGGCCGCAATCCGCCCACGGTAGGCATATGCGCTATCCCCCAACACAATATCCCCGGATTTCAAGGTGAAATGGCGCAACCATTCTCCTTCCGCAGGGGATGTAACCTTGAACTCGTCGCATGTCATTGAAGGAAGATTTATGGTGTAATGAACGCGTCGTGTAGTCCCTTTGGCTCCCGATTCCCGGACAGTCGCCCCGTCGATGACCTTCAAGGGAAGATCCATCGACCACGGAGCCTGTCTCGAAGGCACCAACCATTTCTGCATCACCCCGAACGCCATCCAACGCAACCACTCCCCGGATTTCCTCAGACGCTTGAACAAAGCAACGGAGGAAACGTCGGCAAAATCGGCTTGTCTGGCCCGAACTGCAGTCTCCTTCAAGGGACAGCCAAGTGCAAGATGGATGAGCAGCGTGCGTAACAACTCTTTCTTGCCTCGAAATCCCCGAACTCGATCCCATGCGCCCAACTCCTCCGCCTTCCGTTCCCACCCTTTAGGCAGCATTGCCTCAATCACCGTCCAGTCTTCGGCCATTAGCCTTTCCGATTCCGTCACAGCAACACCTCCAGGTAGATTGATTCAACGCTCCGGAAATCGCGATCCTAAAGTTAACGCTAAAGGGGCCGTTTCCTTTTGTATCGCCCGTCCGGCAAAGAAGCCGGCTCAGTGTCCGCACGGACAGAATCTGTTGAGGTTCAGGAGTACGGCCGGACCGGCGACGGTCACGCCGAAGACCTCGGTCGGCTTGTCTCCAATTATGCTCTGGAGGCTGTCATTGCACAGGGTGCTTCCCGTTATGAAGGCCACGTCGCACCATTGTAAGTTGGCACTGGTCTCTTCCGGTCCGCCGATGTGCACCCCGAATTTTTCCGTGCCGATGTTGTCTTCATCAAGGTCGGTGACGCGGATTTGGAAGCGCGCGCTCAGATGCTCCAACATGCGCGGCTGCAGGCCGACCATACCGATCTTGGGGTTGCCGTACCGAGACTCCATGTAATTGACAAGCTCCTTCGCGCACCGAGGAGGCTCGTCGTCCCGACAGTGTACAGTACCTTCGCAAAGCCCCAGGCGGCGCATCACGGCATTGAGCGTTGCGATGAAGGCGGCGCGATGGAAGGAATTTTCAAGGGGCAGGTCGGCGACCATGTCCATGGTGCCGTCGAAATTGCCGAATTGATCTGTAAAGGCCTGTCCTTTGGCGCCTTCGAAATCCGCTTCCATCATGCGTTCTCTGCCCTTAACCAGGGGATAGTCGTCATGCTCGGTATTTCCGATTGCTTCCACGGCGGTCAGTGTTTTGACCTTCACTTGAACGCGGGCGTTGTGCCAGTCGTTTTCGTCAATCATTCGAGCGAGCTCCGATTTCATCTTTGTATAAAAGTCCATGCCATGACTCCTTCATGTTTTGTATAATCGTTCCCCACCCCAAGGCATCAATCTTAACCGGGTCACACGATCTCGAATGCAGTCAACTTCACCAGACCGTGTACCAAGTCCCCGGGGACCGGTCTCAATTGTTCTCCTTGTTCAGCGGGGATCTCAACCCTGAGCGCCTCTCCGTTTACGTGAACCGTTAAACGGATCGAGTCGTCGGAATGGTCCACCGAATGTACAATCGCGGTGAAACGATTGATGGACGGCCCGGGCGGAGGCTCCGCTCTGATCTCTATGCGGCTGGGGCTCACCGCGACCTCGGTAAACTCTCTACCTTCATCGGGAACGTACCAGCGAGCGCCGGCCCATGTGATCTTGACAAGACCATTCCCGGAGAACTCTTTCAGAACGGGACAGATAATGTTGGGTCTCTCAAGGAACGAATCGCTCGGGCACGAACCCGTGGGCGGCACCTTGGCCGACCATCCGGGGAAAGTGAGCATTCCGTCGCTCAATACGGCAAGCTCGTCGCCCATCTCGCCGGCTTCTTCCATGTTGTGGGTCACGTAAATCGCCGTGAGGCCAAGACGCCTAAGCAGGGCTCGCAACTCGGAACGAAGATAGCGAGCGGTCCGAAAATCGAGCTTGCTCAACGGTTCGTCCAGGAGAATAAGCCTTGGTTCCGATGCCAAGACCCGAGCCAAGGCTGCTCGCTGCTTTTCTCCACCGCTCAGCATGGAAGGAAGGCGCTCGGCCAGCGGTGAAATGCGCAGAAGCTCCATGAGTTCCAGCGCTCGGCATTTCTTCCCGGACCGCGGCACCTTGAGGCGATCCATAGCGATGAGCAGGTTTCCTTCCAGAGTCAGGTGAGGAAAGAGATCGAGATCCTGGCTCACATAACCGATTTGCCTCAGATGGGCCGGTAGGTGCTGAATCTCACGACCGTCCACCATGATCGTGCCCTCGTGAGGAGCAAGTCCCGCGATCACCCTGAGCAAACTCGTCTTACCCGCACCCGAAGGACCCACGATGACAAAGGTCTTACCCTGGGACACCCGTAACCGGATGTCCTTGAGAAACCGGTTGCGGACGTCGATAAGCTCAAGTTCGGACACCATCACCTCTGTACTACTAGTCCTCATTTTCTTGTAGTATCGCGAAGATTTCTTCGGAAATTGGCTCCTGCATTGCGGTTTGGTTGCGCCCGGCCCCTGGGAGCCCGGAGCAAAGTCCGGATTCCTTGCGTAGTACGATGGTACTTGCGAAACCCAAGGTCGTACGTGACGTCGGTGCCTGCGATCGCCATTTGGTTGCGGTTCTAACCGCCTCTCGGGGCTAAAGTCCGGCATGGCCGTTCCGCCGGACGAACCTAAGCGCCAGCAGCAGGAGAAATGCCGTCCCTACCAGTACAAGCGCACACGAAACCGCAACACCCAGCTGACCGCTGGAGATGTTCAGATAAACGGCTATGGGAAGAGTTTCCGTGCGAAAACGCGTGGCTCCGGCCACCATCAGCGTCGCGCCGAATTCTCCCAGGGCACGCGCCCATGCAAGGATAATCCCGGACGCAATGCTTCGGCTTGCCAACGGAAGGTTGATTTTAGCGAAGACCTTCCAAGGAGGCAGCCCCAATGTCAAGGCCGCAGCCTCGTAACCGGGGTTCAGGGACTCGAACGCGGCTTTCGAACTCCTGATCACGATCGGTGTGGCCACAAACGTCTGAGCTATAACGGCTCCCCACGGCGATAGAACAAGATGTATGCCCAAGTCTCCGAGCGGTCCGCCCAGCATGCCTCTACCCAACAGGAAGAGAAGTCCCACGCCTGCAACCAGGGGGGGCATGACAAGCGGAACATCCAGCAACGTGTCGAATACGCCTTTTCCCCGGAATTCACGCCGCGCCAGGAAGTAAGCCGCAGGTACGCCCATCAGCGAGGCTACCAGGACCGCGGTTAACGAACAGGCCAGTGACAGTTTCAGAGCGAATCCGGTCTCGGACGATCGCAGTGCGGAAAGCAATTCCGGACCGGACACCTGTGAAACCAACGCCGTCAGCACGCCCACGACGAAGAGAACCACGATCGCAAGCGGTACAACAAGCATCCGATCCAGCTTGTCCAATCAGTCCTCCAAGGCGGATCTACCGCGAAGTATCCAAGGGAAGGAATCCGTATTTCCCGAAAACCTTCACCGCGGAAGGCGAGCTCAGGAAAACCGCCAGCTTGCGGGCATCCTCGGGGTTGCGAGAAGTTTTCAATACCGCCGCGGTAATGATCTCCGGTTTGTACCAGCCCTTGTCGATCTCGATGATCCTCACGGAGTCTCGGGACTGAACAGCGTCCGCTCTGCCTACGATCCCCGCGTCCACATCGCCGCGCGTCACGTACAGTGCAAGTTGTTTGACCGTCGCGCCACGAACCACGACGTTGGGAAGTATCTTTTCGCCTATGCCCGAGCTGCGAAGGATATCCTCTGCCGTCCGCCCCAGAGCCATCGCCTGCGGATCGCCAAGGCCCACCCGAACCCCGGGGGCCGCCAAATCCGCGAACTTCTCGATGGTCTTCTTCGTCTTTTTCCATACCGCTACTACCGGCGTGTGCAGGACCACGGGATGAGACGACAGGATCTCGCCTTCCTTCTTGAGCTTGTCTACGTAGAAATGAGAGCCGGGGATATACACGTCGCCTATGCCGGTGGCCTTCAACCTGGCCATGAGCTTTCCCGACCCGCTGTATTCGGTGTCGACCGTAATCCCTGTTTTTTCCTTGAAATCCTTGGTTAACTCGTCCACGGGTTGCCTCAAGCCGGCGCCGCAGAGGAGATGCAGTTGCTTGGCCGACGCTCCGTTGGGAACGACCGCGGCGAGGCTCACAACGAGGAGTCCGATGATAAGAAACGCTCGTCCACCAAATCTATGATTGAAATCCATACCAACCTCACGTAATAGCTGTTGTGGCCCGAAATCGGACCGATTTGCGGAAGTCTTCACAATCTGAATAGTCAGACGGTGACTATCTACCTACACCTCGATGAACGCTGTGTCAAGTACATTGCAAATGTTATGGGAGAGAGGACTGCGGAGACGGGGGATTGAATGATGAGAGAAAGCTTGGATGTCATACCGAGACTTGACTTCTCGTTGGAAGAGAGTCTGTCGGTAGGCATAAGCACATCGAGCTTCCGGGGTCCGCCGAAAGCCCGATGATGATGCTCGTTTCTGCGGTGCCTTCAAGGCACTCAGTGAGCCGGACGGACTTGTTGCCTCAACCGGTCTGAGAAGCCTGGGGCGTGTTGGCCAGTCGGAGGAGGATTTCGCTCATTTCCCTGATATGGGCATTTGCATTCTTCACTGAATCCAATATATCAAGATAGAGTGAAGAAGCCTTAGGAGAGCACAGTCCCTCCAGAAGACGATCCTCGTGGGCCAACCCGAAATCAATGGTCATCCGGGCCAACTTGTTCTGTTGCTTCAACAGGCTCTCGAGCACGTTCTGGTTGCGGTTCAACAATACGTCGCGGAAGGTCCTCAATGTTTCGGTGAATAAGGAGAACAACTCAGTGAGTTCCTGCAATGCCCTATCGCTAAACGGAACGCCGTCACAGGCCTTTACCTTGCTTACGTTGAGAATGCTCTCGATGAGGTCGCCGACCCGCTCGAGACGTCCGGGAAAGAGCACAATTGCCTTGAGCACGTCCCCCTTGGTGTCGGGGTAACAGACAAGGTCGCCTGTGAGCCCTTTTTCCTCTTGATGAATCTCCCTACCCAACATCTCGCACTTGCTCATTTTTTCCTGGTCGGTGACGATCAAGCTCTTCCGGACGCAGTCCGTCATTTCAATGAGCTTACTGCACATGACCAACAAGCCCTCTTCCAGACACGTGACATCCGTGGGTGGAGTCTCATAGAGTTCCTCGATCCTGGAGGCTTCGGAATTCAGCGTCGGGCTGATCAGGCGAAAAGGGTTGAAGAATACAGTCTTGTCTTTCATCCGCCACGTCCTCCTTTCCGGTGGTTCTCCCCGTAGCCGTAGTAGCGAATATCCTCTTTTTCTGTACGTTCCTCACGTCACGGTCGGCACTCGTACTCAATTCGCGGCCCGGTGAGGGTTGTCATTACTCTTTTTATAGATTATTCCTACCCGTATAAAAGATCAAGTCCCCAACGGGCTATGTCTTGGTATCGGAAAGGGAGAAAAGGATGACCGAGTACGGGCAATCGGCAGGAGAGATACTCGACCGAATCAGGAAATCCAAACCCGTAGTGCACAGCATAACCAATTACGTGGTGATGAATTCGACCGCAAATGTCCTGTTGGCAATGGGAGCGGCGCCAATAATGGCTCACGCTCCGGAGGAAATGGAGGACCTATCACTCATATCGAGCTCTTTGGTCATCAATATCGGCACATTGTCCAAACCGTGGATAGAGTCCATGCACCTGGCGGCCCGACTGGCAGCTCGGATGAATAAGCCGTTTCTGCTGGATCCTGTGGGATCGGGAGCGAGCAAACTACGGACCGAGACCGCCAAGAGCCTGATCGCTTCGTCGCTTCCCACCGTGATACGCGGTAACGCATCTGAAATACTCTCTTTATCGCCGCAAGGGGGGACGACCCGCGGCGTAGATTCCATCCACTCCATGGAGGACGCCATTGAGGCTGCCGGGACCATTGCGCGTTCTCTAGGAACCGTCATAGCGGTCACGGGAGAACGAGATCTCGTTACCGACGGCGAGCGGTCTCTCATAATCTCCGGCGGACATCCTCTGCTGGGCTATGTGACCGGGACCGGATGTGCGGCGAGTGTGATCATCGGTGCCTTTCTGGCACAAGAAAAGGACCCGGTAAGGGCAACCGCATCCGCACTGGCATTCTTCGGGCTGGCCGGCGAGCGCGCCGCTGCCCGGGAACAAGCGCCGGGAAGTTTCTGGATCAGAGTCCTCGATGAACTCTATGCAATCACTCCGGACGATCTGGCAGCGAAGACGAGGGTTAGTGAAGCATGACAGACCCGTCAACATGGGAAGTGTACCTCGTCACGGATCGAACATTCTCTCGGGGACGGTCCACCCGCGAGATTGTGGAGGCTGCGGTTCGCGGCGGGGCCTCGGCGGTGCAACTCAGGGAAAAGGATCTCGATACGCGGAGTTTCCTGGCAGAGGGACGCGCGATTCGCACGTTGCTGAAGGATGCGGGGGTGCCTCTCATCATTAATGATAGGATAGACATCGCATTGGCTCTCGATGCCGAGGGGGTTCACTTGGGCCGGAGCGACATGCCCGCGGATGTTGCGAGAAGGCTTCTCGGACCCGATCGCATCATCGGTCTATCCGTCGAGGAACCAAGGCACGTCACTTCGCACGAGACTCAATATGTGGATTACCTGGGGATCAGTCCGGTGTTCTTGACTGCGACCAAGACGGAACTCGAAAAGGCATGGGGCCTGGAGGGGATTCGAGAAGCCGGGACCATGACGGATTTGCCCCTCATTGCCATAGGATCGGTGAAACAGGAGAACGCCCGAGAAGTCATAGAAGCGGGTGCCGACTGCGTGGCCGTAGTGACGGCCGTCACCGCTGCCGACAATCCCGAACAAGCCGTCCGCAGGTTGTTGGAAGAAGTGAGGGCAGGGAAGGCGGCACGGATGCGAGGATTCGACATGTGAACCTCCATTCCCTGGAGTTGCCGACAAGCCACAACGAATCATGAAAGTCTTGGGCACCCACAGGGGGGTGCCCCCACAAGAGGGACGGCGGCACGGGCTATGCCCGCCGGCTTCCCGGCCAAGACCGGGGCCGCCTATCGAAAGACTTTCAGGTAAACGTTCATGGCTCCATGAAGGGGACCTAATTGAAGCTTAAAGATATCGGTGAGTTCGGGTTTATCGATCGTATAGCCGCAATGGGAGCGATACGATCCAAGGGCGTTGTGAAGGGCATAGGAGACGACTGCGCGGTGATAGAAGTCGACGGCCCCGAGTACCTGTTGGTTACTACCGATCTATTGGTGGAGAGGGTTCACTTCCTCATCGACTGGACCACTCCGGAAATCATCGGTGCCAAGGCGCTCGCGATCAACCTGTCCGACATTGCCGCCTGCGGCGGACGTCCCATTGACGCGTTCATCAGTCTGGCAATACCCGAACGCATCGACGTGGAGTGGCTGGACGGATTTTACCGCGGAATGGCCCATCTGGCGCGAGAACATGATGTGAACCTTCTCGGGGGTGATACAACCGGCTCCCGGAGTGACCTGATCATCAACATAGCCGTCACGGGCTTGGTGAACCGGGACGAGGTGCTGTATCGGCATACCGCCCGGGCCGGGGATGTTGTTGCGTTGACCGGACCCATCGGCGCCTCCGGAGCCGGCTGTGAAATTCTCTTGAACTCGCTGCAATTGCCCCAACGTATTGTTGAAGCACTGGTCCGGTCCCACCTGCAGCCCCCGACCACATGTGAGAGAAGGTCGGTTGCTCCCATCATCCCGCTGTTGCACGGCCGCCATCGATGTATCGGACGGCTTGTCCTCAGACTTGGGACACCTGTGCAAGGATTCAGGCGTCGGTGCGCTCATCTATGAAGACCGTCTTCCCCGCACGGACGAGCTTATCGAGGCTGCACAAGCCCTGGGGCGGGACCCTCTCGGATGGATACTCAACGGCGGAGAGGATTACGTTCTGCTGGCCGGCATTCGCCGGGAGATGCTTGACGGCATCACGGCTGCAATGAAGGCTCAAGGCTGCGAGCTCCATCCCATCGGAGAGTTTGTCGAGGGGAGCGGTATCGTGGTCCGAAGATCCGACGGCAGCGAGGTGACCGTTGCAACCGGAGGCTGGGATCATTTCAGGTGAGCGCACCTATGACGTCCCCTTTCGATCGGCTTTTCTTGAAATTGGCTCCTGAGGCTTTTGTTTCTTGACCGCGGGGTCCGGCAAAAGGTATGTTTCGATGAAGTACTAGGCACAGCGCAGAAGTCTATGTTGCAGCTCGTTTGACTGAGCGAGGCAGACCCTTTTCTTCTGGAGCATTCCACATCGCCGGATACGGGCGACACTACCATGAGCTTCTTGTACGAATGCTATGGACTGAAGATATCCTGTTGTTTCGATTGTCCGGAACTAATGCCTTCTTCCGGTCCTGTTGACGTGACCATCCGCCAAGGTGAAGTCCCGGATTCACTGCACAACGCCAAAGCAAAGGGGGTCGCCTTTCAGGCCGCGCCAGGGGTTTTTCTCCTTTCCGTTGGAAATGTTGCCAGGTATCTCGTAACCGACGGCAACCGTATCGTGATTGAACGAGCTAGGGAGGCAGAGAACCGCTCTGTGAGGGTATTTCTCCTTGGTTCGGCTTTTGGAGCTCTGTTGCATCAACGAGGACTCTTGCCGTTGCACGGAAGTGCTATTGCCGTGAACGGCGGTAGTGTGGCTTTCCTGGGGCCATCCGGGACAGGAAAGTCGACTCTGGCCGCGGCCTTTCTCGAGCGAGGCTACAAGATTCTTGCCGATGACGTTTGTGCCCTTTCCGTTCAAGAAGATGGAGTTCCACTGGCGATCCCCGGTTATTCCCAGCTCAATCTCTGGCGGGATGCGGCCGGTAAGCTTGGACTGGAAACAACATTATTGTTAAAGGCTCGCTATGGGCTTGAAAAATACGCATGCCCCCTCGGGGACAAGTTCTGCCGGCAGCCTCTCCCCCTGACCTGTATTTATGCACTTGAGACAACGAACACCCGGGAGTTCGACTTGACACCCCTGCAAGGGATGGATAAACTCACTCCCATCCTTCATAATACATACCGCAGGCGGTTCTTGGAGGGATTGGGAGGGAGAACCGACCACTTCAGGCACTGCGCGGCGTCGGGAAGACACGTCAAGGTGGTCCGAGTTACACGGCCCAGCTACGGCTTCCTCCTGGACCGGTTGGCGGACCTTGTCGAAAGTGACTTTTCAAGTTGAACGGCATAATCTGGTTGGCGTCATATCCCAAGTCGGGCAACACCTGGTTTCGCTCGTTCCTGACCAACCTTATTCGGGACGTTGACGAACCGGCCGATGTCAATGAGTTGCATTCCACTCCCATAGCGAGTTCCAGGAGCATGTTCGATAATGCGGCAGGGATAGAGGCCTCGGACCTGACTCAGGAGGAGATCGAAAGGTTTCGGCCGGGGGTGTACGAGCTCATTGCTGCGGAAGCCGAAGAGACCGTGTTTCTCAAAGTGCATGACGCGTACATCCGGACGGCCGAGGGTCGCCGGCTCTTTCCCGAAAAAGCGACAAAGGGAACGATTTACTTCATTCGCAATCCGCTGGATGTAGCCGTATCGTTGGCCCATCATTCCGCGTCAACCGTACAGGCCGCAATTCGGCGGATGGCCGATCCGTATCATGCCTTGTGCTCCAAGCCCGACCGGCTGCACAATCAACTTCGTCAGAGGCTTCTGACCTGGAGCGACCATGTCCTGAGCTGGGTTGACGCTCCCGGCATGAAGGTTCATGTGATGCGCTATGAAGACATGAAACTTACGGGGCCGGAGACCTTTGCAGCCGCGGCCCGCTTTGCCGGACTGCCTGACGCTCCCGACTTGATCGAAAAGGCCCTAAAATTCAGTGACTTCAACGAACTGCAGCGTCAGGAGAAAGAGGCGGGCTTTCGAGAAAGGAGCCCGCGGGCCGAGTCGTTTTTCCGCAAGGGTGAGGTCGGATCCTGGCGGGAATCGCTGACTGATGAGCAGGTCGCCGGCATCATCCAAGAACACCGGGAAGTTATGCATCGCTTCGGGTACCTCACCGATGAAGGCGAAGCGGTCTACTAAAACTTGGAGGAGGCACACATGAATCGAGGGAATGTTTTTGCTTCCGATAGCATGGTAACGCGTAACGAAGGGCTAGTTTCCGCGGATATGGACGGGGAAACGGTCATGATGAGCATAGAAAACGGCAAGTACTTTGGGATGGATTCGATAGGAAGTCGAATCTGGGAAATCATCGAGCAACCTCGATCCGTTTCCCAGCTCTGCGCGATCCTACTCGAGGAATTTGATGTCGAGCCCGACCAATGCGAGCGGGATGTTACCGAGTTCCTGGAAGAACTTATTAAGGAAAAGCTTATCAAGGTGACGGAATGAGTTGGCCGGCACGGTTTATGAGACTGCCCCGCGCTCGGCGCAGAATGCTCTTGGAGGCGGTTTTGTGGCTGGGGGCCGCGCGTCTTGCGGTCGTTATCTTACCTTTCAAATGGATTGCGCTTCACCTCGGTGAGCACATGGCCCAATCCCCGGAAGTCCGCCGAGAAGGAAAAGACGAGCTTGCGTATGAGGTCTCCTGGGCGGTGAGAACCGCAAGCCGAAACCTGCCGTGGCAGTGTAAGTGTCTTGTTCAGGCCATGGCCGCGAAATGGATGCTTAAGCGCCGAGGTGCACACACTACCCTTTACCTCGGGTTGGCCAAGGATGGAAAGCACAATCTGTGCGCGCACGCGTGGCTGAGAAGCGGCGACGCTATACTCACCGGCGTCCGCGGCCATAAGCGGTTCACGGTCGTATCGACATTCGCAGAGACGGAAGAATGAGCGCGATCTGCGGCATCTACCATCCGGACGGCAAGCCCGTGCCTCCGGAAGACTTGGATCGCATGATGGGGGCGCTTTCGGACTATGGGCCGGATGGGGCCGGCGTATGGCGGGAAGGGCCGGTAGCGTTGAGCCGGCTCGCAGGTCGATGATGGGGGGCTTGCCCGAGGAACTGTTGTGGAGAACCGTGCGGGGCATACAGACAGCCGATCTATTTCACCGTCTCCCCGAGCGATGGGATGAAACGGATCAGGTGCTTAGCAGGTTGGAGGCCTCGGAACCAGCGGGAATCTATCTTGACATACCCCGGCTGCGCACGGTAGAAGGAATCCTATCACGCGAGCGTTCTTCGGGGAAAGCCGTAGTGAATCCGGGCTTGTTGGTGCGGGGAATCATGATAGGCTCATTCATAGTGAGAAACGAAACAGCGGCAGCCGATTAGAGGCAGCATCATAAACGCCCGCCGTGCACAGCCCACATAAGAAAACCATAGGGGCATCCCTGTGGACACCCGCGCAGTCACAGGGGTCTACCCTTACAAACAAGAATCGGTAGCGCCGGCCTCCGTGCCGGTGATATTAATCCCAGCATGGCCCGGCAGGGAAATCGTCCCCGCGTTGAATAATGATCCTCGCGAAAGTAGTTGTAGGCCTGGGCCTCTCCAACAGTGCGGATCAAGAACCGACGTTTTCCCAAGAAAAGAGGCTGGAAATGGAACGGAAACAAGATTTGACGGACTCTGCTCGAAACGAAAACGCAACCTCACCGAAAGACGTGGATTCAGCCCAATCCCGACGGCCGTGGCATAAGCCGGTGTTATCGGAATTGTCGTGCGAGGAGACGATGACAGTGCCAACGCCTACCCCAACTGGATCCTAGCATGGAGCGCTTCTTGAGCGACGGAAGTCGAATCCCTGGAAGCACTCATTCACGTCATGGGGCCGGGCTCGGCTCTTCCATTAGGCCCATGGCCTTGAAACGGCCTTGGGGACTGCACGTCAATTCCTCCCAGGTTCCGGTTTGGGCAACGCGCCCGTGGTTGAGAACGACTATCCGATCCGCTGTGCGGATCGTTGCCGGCCGGTGAGCGATCGCTACGATCGTAAGGTTTCCTCGAAGCTTCTCAACAGCTTCTTGGATCTTGCGCTCGTTCTCCAGGTCCAGGACGCTGGTCGCCTCATCGAGCAGCAAGAGCGTCGGCTTACGCAGTAATGCCCGCGCCAGCGCTATCCTCTGTCGTTCACCTCCGGAGAGCCTCATACCTCGATCCCTCACCACCGTATCCAACCCTTTCGGCAAGCTGGAAACAAACCGATCGGCCGCTGCCTTCTTCAGGGCGTACCACAACTCCTTCTCCTCTGCATCGTGCCGTGCCCAAAGCAAGTTGGCGCGCAACGTGTCGTGGAACAGAAATGTCTCCTGAGGCACATACGCCGTTGAAGCCCGCCAGGCATGCAGCGTTTCGCCGGTGAGTGGCCGGCCGTCGATCAATACCTGGCCGCTGTATGGCACAAGCAATCCCATGAGGAGATCGGCTAGAGTTGTCTTGCCTGCTCCCGACGGTCCGACAATAGCCGTGAAGCTGCCTGCCGGAATAACGAGATCGACCTCCTGCAGAGCGTCAACTTCCCCATTCTCATCATAGCGGAACGAAACCCGCCGGAACTCGGCTTGCTTCTCAAGCGCTATCGGTGCCACCGTTGAGGGCACCGGCGGCTCGGCTGCCGCTTCGAATCGTTTCAGCATTTCCAGCGCGGCCGAGTAAGAAGGCAACATATTACTGATGCGTTGCCACGATTGTTGCATAGCGGAAACCTTTGGTACAAGGCGAGCGAATATGAAAACCATAATAATAAGATCGGTGGCAGGGATACTGATGATGCGCACGGCCACATAGAAGGAGACCGCCAAGGCCGCTGTCGTGCCCAACTGATTGTACATTCGTGTCGCTGAGGCGACGCGGGCGAAGCGGACAACTTGGGAGGCTACATTGTCGCTCAAAGCAGAGAACCTCTCCATGTGGTCGTCACCCGCTCCGTAGCTCTTGGCGGTTTTCATACCATTAAGGTATTCCGTCATGGCCTGATACATTGCGCTCCTGGTTTTCTGCAGATCTTCCCCGGAACGATGGGCATGGGCGTTGAGAGGACGCAAGAGAAACAGCAGACCGGTCGCACAGGCCAGAGCAAGCATGGTCAAGGGAACCGAAAGCGTAAGGGCCAAACAGCAATGCACGGCTGCGACGAAGCCGGTGCCGACCAATTGAGCGAGTTGTTGCGTGCCGAACCCTACCATGTTGAGATTGACGGTCAGGACGTGGCTCACGTCCGAAGACTTTGTCCGAACGAAAGTCGGCCAGTCGGCTCGGGCCAGCGCTTCATACAATTGATTGCGCAGAAGATGTGTGAAACCCTGCACCATTTCGGCGTTCAGGATCGACGAGCATCGCTGGAGGAGCGCATAGAAAGAGACCACTCCCGCATATACGCAAAGGACGGACGGCAGATCGGGATTCAGACCGATCGTATTCCAAACCCTTGCGACTAAGCCGACGACACCGCCCGGCGCCCCAGCGTCATCCAGGCCGATCAATTGAAGAAGGGGAATCAGCATCAAAAGGCCGACCCCTTCAGTGAGCCCGAGAAAGATCATGAGTGCCATGACCGGAAGGGCTCCAAAGCGCGCATAAGCCAACAGGGTCCGCACATAATGCCGGAAGACTCCCGCTTCGGGAGGTGTCGTTTCGTTCATGACGCTTCGATCCATGTGTCGGCAGTTTGGAGCTTCCCCGTCTTCTTGCCGGTCACCACATCGGCAATGGCCGGAGCCCTAGTGCTCGGCAGATGCGAGAAGACCATGCCGCAGAGCAAACAAGGAGCCTTTCCAAATGAGTGTCTGTCCGACTACTTCGACCTTGTATCTGATCTCTTTGTTCAGGCTGAGGATGTACTGCTTTTCTCGGATCCGCGTTCTCAATGATGCGGGCTTCGGCGACGCAGAAAGGATGGAACGAACCGCATGGGAAACCAAACGAGACATCACCCGATCCCGCTCCGCGTAAGCTCTCACCTGGTCGGGCAGTTGGCTGCCCAGCAAGAAATGCGACAGGATCACACCCTGGGCAATATGCCGAAGTATGCCGAGTTCGTTAGCGAGACCCGGCAGATGAGGCCAATCAAGCCCGGGATTCATGCTTAGAATCTGAGCCACATCGCAAAGCCAGAACAGATTTTTCCACCCGTGGTTAGCCCCGTGCATAAGCAAATAAGGTAACAGGTCAATAGTTGCGAGGGCATGCACCGGCAGGCTGCCAATGTACACTTCTTGAGCCCGTTCCCGGATTCGGTCGAAGTCGACGTCGAATAGGGACTGGAATCTGTTCAAGCGCCAATGAAGCTCGAGTGTCATCCCCTGCACGGCGCGGGAGTATCGCCTATGATGAATTAGTTGTTTAACGAGCATCTTAAGATCGGGTAGAGGAAAACGGTCCTTTGTTCGGCGGTATCCCTCTTCGCAGATGAGTCTTTCGGCCCTGTCCATCTTTCGTTCGGCTATCAGCAGGTCAATATCTCCCGCGCTGCGTAGTGACAGGTTACCGTAAACAAGTAAAGCCAGCGCAGGCCCCTTCAGAACGAGAACCGGAATGCCGTTGGTCTCCAACAGCTTCGTCAAACGTGCGGTTTCCGCGGCTATGGCCATATTACGCAGCGTATTGCTCCTGTAGCTCTCCGAAAGTTTGTCTCGAACGCTCTGAGGAAGGCTCCTCCATGCGAATCGTCGCAGGTTCGTATATACAAGCGGTGCAACCTTATGCCGGTCCACCGAGAGCAGAAAACGATCCCAATCAATCAACTCAGTGCTCAATTGCCTGATCTGCGCGGAATCACGTTCATTGGGCGAAAGATGAAGGCAGCTAAGAATGAGCCTCAATTCCGTGGGGAAACCTGAAGGATCCGCGGCGGCAAATTGCCTGCGAAGCGCATCACCTGTGTTAACAGTCATATGCTCGCTTTCACGAAAGGTTCCTGCCGGACAAGGCAAGTTTGATCCGGGAGTTTGTCTTCATCAGTGCCGGCTCCCTACTCCTAAATCAGCAATCAGTCCGAAAAGGCGTCAGTACTGAATCATAGCAAACGAACAGAGGATAGACAAGTAATATCAATGTGTTGATCTTCACAGGAAGGCTCATTGCTTCCGGGCGACAAGTGACCGGGCTCGATGAGCCTTCTTCTCAGTCTCCTCCGAGGATTTCAATCCCGGACCATCGGCCTAGTGCCTCCGCCGGCTAACGGGGGGATAGTTGCGAGGTTAACAAAAAATGACGTACAATCATTGGCCGCGAGACTTTTTCCACATAATACCGGATACTAATTTTCAAGGGGGTATGGGAGAAAAAACTTCTTGACAACATATGAAAAACGCTATATACATATATTAACCGGATGCCAATGAGCAGACCTCGTGACGGAAGCAATACGCCGGCCCAAATCCGGTGCTCGCTCGGCGTTACGAGCAAGATTCTTGGCAGCCCACGTCTGATCCAACGCCCCGATGGAGGGAAAGGAAAATGCGCGGTATCACCCGGAGAAAATTCCTCATCGGTTCAGCTGCCGGAAGTGCTTCCCTGATCGCCTCTTCATACGTGAATTTCGACGCGTGGGCTTCTCGTGAGAAGGTCCGGGGGGACGTGAAGGTAACCCCGACTCTCTGCGATGCCTGCGGGAACTGGTGCGCAATCAAGGTGCACACGCGTGGAGGCCGTATATGGAAAGCCGAAGGGAACCCTCTTGCCGGCAATAACCGAGGGAGAATGTGCGCCAAGGGACACGGCTTCCTGCACGAGGTCTACAACCCCGACCGCATCAAGTCCCCCCTGAAACGTGTGGGACCCAACAAGTTTGAGCCGATCTCGTGGGAAAAGGCTTACAAGGAGATTGGTGCAAGAATCCAAGCCATTTCCCGGAAACATGGTCCTGAATCTCTGTTCTGGGTGAGCCACCCCCAGGCCAATGTCAAGTTGACACACCAGTTCATGCGGGCCTTGAGATCACCCAACATTTTTTCTCACGGCAGCACCTGCTTCATGCCCAGGAACATCGGATGGTGGCTCACCGTAGGAAAATCCAAACCAGCCATGGATTTCGAAAACAGCCGGATGATCGTTTTCGTGGGACGCAACCCTGCCGGTGGATTGAATCTCGGGCAGTTGCGGGACGTGACCAAAGGCCGCGACCGGGGGGCTAAGATCGTCGTGATCGATCCTCGGTACAGCGAGGCGGCATCACTGGCCCATCAGTGGATTCGCATACGTCCCGGGACCGACCTCGCTCTCATGCTGGCCGTGGCAAATGTTATGATCTCCGAAGGTATTTACCAGCAAGAGTTCGTTGAGAAGTACACCGAGGGCTTTCCTGAATTCGCTGAAGAGGTCAAGAAATACACTCCCGAATGGGCTGAGAAGAAGACCGACGTGCCCAAAGAGACCATCGTTACGTTGGCGCAGGAACTGGCAATGGCGGCTCCCAGGGCCCTCATTCATCGTGGTTATCACGGAGCCATGGGAACTCAGTACAGGAACAGCCTGCAACTGGTTAGGGCGGTTGGATGTGTCAGCGGACTGCTGGGCAACTTCAATCAGCACGGCGGACTGTTCTTTTCGCCAAAGCCCAAACTGGGGAAACTCGACAGAACCAAGTACCCGGCTCCGGCCAAAGTTCCCGGCCCCATGGCGGACGGCTCCGGAGATGCGGACCGCTATCCTCTGCTTCCCAAGGGTCAGGGGATGACACAGGCTATTCCCGAACTGGCAATCCAAGGTAAGCTCAAAGCCGGGTTCGTCTATCATACGAATCCGCTTCGAACCGCGCCCAACCCCGCGAGAGTTATAGAGGGGTACAAGAAACTCGAGCTACTGGTCGGATTTGACTATGTACTGTCGGAAACTGCATGCGTATGCGACTACATTCTCCCCGAGTCTTTCTATCTCGAGCGCGATGACGTGATCTACACGAACCAATCCATCAAGACGCAACAGGTATCAATTCGCCAACCGACAATCAAGCCTCTTTACGACACCAAGCCGTTGGTTGAAATCTTGAGCGGAATGGCTAAGCATCTGGGAATTGCAGAGTACTTCAATTTCACAATCGATGAATTGAACGCGGCTGGTTTGAAGCCGTTGGGCGTCTCTCTGGACCGGTTGAAGAAGGAAGGGGTAGTGGACCTGGGCCACGAATGGAAACCCGGCGAACCCCATTTCAATACTCCCAGCGGGAAGTTGGAGTTGGCTTCGTCCATCCTCCGGGACTACAACTTGCCTGCAGTTCCCGCGTGGGAAGAGCCCCTGGTAATGCCGGATCCCAAGGATCCGCATTCGTTTCGCATGATCCACGGCAAGCAGGCCTATCACACGCACACGCGAACCTGTAACCAACCATACCTGATGAGGATCACGGAGATAAACGACGCGGCTCGGGTCTGGATACATCCGGATCGGGCAAAGGCTCTCGGTCTAAAGGATGGAGAGTGCATGACGATCAGATCTTCGGTGGGCAAGGGCAGGGCTCGTTGCCGGATCACGGAGGGTGTCCATCCTGACTGCCTCTTCGTGCCCAGCGCTTACGGCGTCTTCTCAAAGCACCTGACATATGCAAAGAAGGACGGAGGGAAGGGAGGATTCGGGTACGGAATATCGTACAACGACTTCTTGCCTACCTATTTTTCTCCGGTGCTTGGTCACGCCATGGTCAATGAAATCGTCGTGAAAGTTGAGAAAACCTACGCGTGAGAAGTGGGAAACGGTCTGATTCCTCTTCCGATTTCCCAGGGAGCTGAAAATGCCTCGATACGGAATAGCAATTGACACAACCAAGTGCATCGGCTGTAACGCATGTCGGGTCGCCTGCCAAAACCAGAACGATCTGCCGGTGCACGAGGAGTTTAACCGGATTGTGGAAAGGGAGCGCGGCGTCTTTCCATCCTTTTCAAAGGAGTTCGTCCCTCTGCAGTGTAATCACTGCAAGAATGCCCCGTGCCAACGGGTTTGTCCCACCGGGGCCACCTATACCACGGAAGAGGGCGTTGTGTTGGTCAATCCCAAGACCTGCGTGGGCTGCAAATACTGCATCGAAGCTTGCCCCTACAAGATGCGGACGCTGGACCACGCGAAGGGGATTGTTGTCAAATGTCGGCTGTGCATCGAGATGGTGCGTGAGGGTGGAACCCCGGCATGTGTGTCGACGTGTCCCACTCAGGTGAGAATTTTCGGAGACCTCGACGATCCGAGAAGCGAAATATCTCGGTTCATAGCCGAACACCGAGCCCAACCGCTGCGAGCGGACCTGAATACCGGTCCGAGAATCTACTACAAAAGGAGTTGATCATGCCTGAGAGTGCGTGGGGATGGCTGATTGTTACGTATCTGTTCCTGGCCGGCGCCGGTGCCGGGGCGTTCATCTCAGCAGTTGCCTGTGATCTACTCGCTCCGGACTGGTCACGATCGCTTGCCCGAGCCGGGTCATTGGCAGCGGGGCCGTTGGTTGCAATAGGAACGGTATGTCTGGTCCTTGACCTGGAAGCCGGGCTTTGGGAGCCATGGCGTCAGATCTTTCTCGTGGGAAACCTGCGCAGCATGATCGCCTGGGGAGTGCTGATCCTGTCCGTTTTTATTCCAATAGCGTTCCTCTACGCAGCTGCGCTCAATGAGATCACCTTTGTGGGCAAGATCGCCAAAAAGTACCTGCTTCATCTGGAGATTGTAGGCAGCGTGTTGGCTGTGGCCACCGCGGGCTATACCGGAGTGCTCATAGCGGTGATCAACGGTGTGCCCTTTTGGAACACTCCGCTGATGCCGGTACTCTTCATGGCCTCGGCAATGTCCACAGGTCTGGCGGTGGCAATGATCGGAGCGGCCATTATCGACATCAACACCATCAAGACCCTGTCAAATTTTGCTCTGGGACACGTCATATTCCTGGCCGTGGAAGGTGTTGTCCTGGGGCTGCTCATCTTCATGTCTCTCACCAAGTCCGCTGAGGCTGCGGCATCCGCACAGATACTCATATCAGGGTTTCTGAGTCCGTACTTCTGGTCCCTGGTGGTCGTTGTGGGTATTCTGGTGCCCTTTATCCTCAGTATCCTCGAATACTCCGAGTACGGTGAGATGCCCAAATTTCTGGTAGTCGGAGCGGACCTTCTGGTCCTTGTGGGAGGAATGTCCCTCCGCGCCCTCATCATCTATTCGGGGCAACCCCCGCAGATTGTGTGACGTGCAAGAATTCGCCGAACAGAGGAAGAATGATGAATCACCAATCCACCGCAGCGTGCATTTGCAGTCCAGGTGAAAGTTTGCATCTCGATGAAGCGGTGCAAACGCTCGGGATGCTGGCAAGACTCTTAGGTTCAGCGGAACCGCTTGGGCAAGCCGAGGCCGAAGAGGCTCTCGATCTGCTCGGAAGGGTGCCTGGAGGTTGGTTCGGGGAGTATGACGGCGATTCGGAGGGATTCGCCGTCGCATGGAACCGGCAGAGGGACCTGTTCAAGGGGTTACCCAACCTGTTGCCTCTGGAAGAGTCCTTTTACAAGGAATGGACCACGGATCGTTCTCATCCTCTGGCCGGACGCAAAGAACTGGCCTGGGGCGACCCTGCCGCACACGTGCTCGCCATGCTCGACAACTTCGGATTGGCCCTGAGTTCCGAAGATCCAAGGTCGCCCGACCACCTTGCCGTACTGCTGGAGTTCCTCGGATTTCTCATTGAGAACCGATCGATCGGCGAAGCCGCGGCCTTTTGCAGGGACCACCTGGATTGGCTTCCGGACCTTCGTCGTGAAGCGACGTCGAGAGGCATTGAAGCAGTGCTGCAGGAAATGGTCCGTACGGTGGAGAGCCTGGTAAATGACATAACCACTATCCAAGAATTGGGAGACTGCCATGGCTGAAGAGACGAAGAACCAAGGCAAAGAATTGGAACCCGGCAACGGGGCGGAAGCCGGCGCCTCGGGGCAAGGGGAGCCTGTGGGCAAGGCCGATTCACCGGCCGCGGAAGAGATGACGGACTCGCAGGTCCGAGAGGAGATTACGAATAACCATGTCGCGCAGAAGAGGGGCCGAATGGTGGCCGCAGGCTTCATTGCCTCGGTCATCCTGGCCGTTATCGCGGTGACGGTCGCGGGGATATTCCAGATCACGTCCGGTTGGCTGATCAAATGTCAGAGCGATCTGCCGGTGAACGATCCTGCGCCCATCCTTTGGAAGGATGTGGCGAGCAAGGAAGACAAGTCCGCTCCCCTGGGGGTCCCTGAAAATATCGTGAAACAAGCGAGTTGGAAGGGATCGCCGGCGAAAACGGAACCCTCTTCCATGAAATCCGAATAACCGATACGAATTTGAATCTAGGAAAGGATAGTGACCGATGCAACCACCTGATTATGCACAGGGATTTTGGAATCCATATGTGGCCGGCGTGGCTCTGGGCCTTGTCCTCCTGATGAGCTTCTACCTGATGGGAACGGGTCTCGGCGCGTCGGGCGCCCTTGTCCGAACCGCTGCAGTGGTCGCCCACGGAGTGGCACCGGACACGGTAGAACAGAACGCATACTTCAAGTCTTTCTTCAAACCTGGGAAGAAACATCCCTTCATGAACAGGATTGTCTTCATGGTGTTGGGGGTCTTCCTCGGGGGAATCATTGCGGTACTCACCGCCCGAAGGTTCAGACCTGGAGTGGGCAGGGGACCTACGGCAAGCGTGGGCCTGAGACTTTCCCTGGCATTTGTCGGGGGAATTGTCGGAGGAGTGGGCACTCGATTCGGGATGGGGTGTACCAGCGGCCAAGCCTTGAGCGGGGGGGCGACCATGGCGGCCGGGAGCTGGGTCTTCATGATGGTCGTCTTCGCAACGGCGTTCGGAGTAGCGTACTTCGTCAGGAGGGAATGGTCATGACTGGACCTCTTTATCTCTTTGGAGCATTTGGACATGGCACGAGCCTCATCGTGTCCCTGATCACGGGTGTCTTATTCGGATTTGTGCTGGAGAGGGCAGGCTTTGCCGATTCCCGTACACTCACCAACATCTTCTACTTCAGAGACATGCGCGTACTCCGTGTGATGTTTTCCGCACTCACCACAGCCATGGTCGGACTGATAGTCCTCAGTTGGCTGGGATTGTTTGACTATTCAATTCTTCTGAAGTATTCGCTTCTCAAAACCTATTTGTGGCCGCAACTGGTAGGCGGGATCCTCTTTGGCTTGGGATTCGTGATAGGCGGCTACTGCCCGGGTACGGCGATGGTTGGGGTAACGTCGGGCAAGGTCGACGCAATTGTCTTCCTTGGCGGCATGATTGTGGGCATCTACGTCTTCGCAGCTGGATTCCCGGTATGGAGCGGTTTCTACAAGAGCGCGGACCTGGGACGACTTACGCTTTGGCAAGTGTTTAACGTCCCGATGAGTGTTATGGCCGCGCTGATCGTTGTAATGGCGTTGGCGGCTTTTTGGCTCGCCGGTCTGGGCGAGAAATGGGCACCGTACGACAAAAGGACTGGCCGGGACACTGTCGATCATGGTAGTACTGGTCTAATTTCACCTAAGGAGGTACGTATTGATGGGTAGAATCGTTCGTCTAATGGTGGTTGCAATTGCTCTGGTCGCCTTCGGTCTTGCGACGATGGCCGTGGCCGCCGAGTACTACGTGGTCAAGGACGCTGCAGGGAAAGCACTGTCGGTGACGGACAAGAAGCCCGCCGACGCGAAGATGGTTGTCAAAGGACCCTTCAAGACCAAAAAGGACGCGGAGAATGCCGTGCAACAGGCCGCGGGGAGTGCAAGCAAAGCTCAGAGCCCCAAGAAGATGCCTGTGAAGCCCCCTGACGAAGGATGCTGACGGATCGGATTGAAGACGGAGGGGCGGTGTCGGTCACCCGGACGTGTGCCGCCCGTCCGAATACGGGAAAGCCGCTCCATTTCAAGAAGACGGATTCGTCTTCCCATTCCCACTGAACAATCCGCTTGACCAGTGCCCAACCCATGACCAAACGCTCTTTCATGAAATATCTTTTGCTGAGTCTCACCGCTGTGGGTTCAGGCATGGCGACCTGGGGAATCGCCGTATTTTCCGGTATTGGGGACGGCAAGAAAAGGAAACGGGAAGTTGCACGACGGATCATTGACGATCTGAGGCCGGACCAACCCATTCACGTGTCCGATGCGGGGGCTTGGCTCGTTAAACGGGACGCAGGGATTGTCGCGTTTGACGACCGCTGCCCTCACCTGGGTTGCCGTCAGAACTGGAACCCCCGGGCGAACCGGTTCGAGTGTCCCTGTCACGGGAGCATTTTCGATTTGGACGGCAACGTACGGCAGGGGCCTGCCGGAAGCCCAATGCCTCGACTGTATCTCGGGTCTACCGAAGGCGACCCGGTTCGACTGGTAGACAAACCTCCCGCCTCATAACTTGAATGAATCCGAAAGGTTGCCGATCTTTTAGTTCAACCCGACGAGTCGAAATGACCAACCCGGAAACCCGCGATACCGCACGAGAGGACTCGTCTAGGACCGAAACGGCGGACGGATCGATCCCTCCATTTCGTGGCAAGACTTCTCGGCTTGGAGCCGACGGATCCTTTTCCCGGTTATTGCTGCATCTACATCCCCGCACGATTCCTCAAGCGTCATCCGAGGTTCGTTTCACTTGGTGCTTGGGCGGCTTGGCGGTCTGGATGTTTCTCATCGAGAGCATCACCGGCGTGGTGCTCATGCTGCGCTATGTTCCGACACTCTCCGAAGCGTACCCGTCGATTCAGGATATTACCCACATTGCTCCATACGGTTTCTTCGTGAGAAATCTTCACTACTGGAGCGGTCAATTAATGGTGGTGCTGGTAGTCCTTCACATGGTACGGGTCTTTGTCACGGGTTCCTACGCCGCGCCGCGTCGAATGAACTGGTTGATAGGCCTGTTCCTTTTATTCGCCGTCTTGCTGGTAGATTTCACCGGCTATCTTCTCATTTGGGATGATCGAGCACTGTGGGCCTGGACCATTACCCGAAACCTGACCGAAAGCATTCCGCTGATCGGTCCGTTTTCTGCTTCGATACTTTTCGGGCCGGGCGAAGTAAGCGATATGTCGATTGTCAGGCTCTATGCCTGGCATGTAGTCGTGCTTCCCGGGTTCATTGTTCTGTTTATGGGCCGGCACTTCTGGGGAGTCCGCAAGGACGGTGGTATATCCGTGCCCCTATGAGAGAGGAGCAAGTTGGACTGAGTATATGGTAGCGTAAATACGGTCACATATTGGCTTTCGTCTTCCCGGCGAAGGCAGGGCCGCCCGTCCCACACTGGCTTCTGGGCTCTCGGTGAGTTCTTCCGTAGCCCGGGCTTCCGTGCCGGGAGATTTCTCGTTTCAGCCGGCCATGATGGGAACGAGGGGGTAATACGTGACCGCATTTATGAAACGCGCTAATCAGGTTAGCTCAGCACTCGCCGCAACAATTTGCTCACTTCATTCACGTCGTACGGTTTGGGAAGTACGCCGACGAATCCATGGTCTTCGTATTCGGACATTATCGGATCATTGGAATAGCCGCTTGATACAATGGCTTTGACGTGGGGGTCTATTGCTTTGAGTTTCGTTATGGTTTCTCTCCCCCCCATTCCGCCGGGAATCGTCAGATCCATGATAATCGCGTCGAACGGACGTTCTGAAGCGAGGCCCTCTTCATAAGCGCGTATCGCTTCATCGCCGTCCTCGGCGAAGGCCGTTTCATACCCGAGCATGGTGAGCAATTCTCCGGCAAGGTCCCGGATCAAGTCGTCGTCGTCCATGACGAGTATGTATCCGCTTCCGGATAAGTCTCCCTCAACCGTTGTGTTAGGAACATCAGGCAGTTGGCGTGAAGCAGGGAGATAGAAACGGAACGAGGAACCTACGCCGACCTCGGATTGAACGATCATGGATCCGCCGTGTTTTCGAATGATTGAGTACGAAGTGGCCAGTCCGAGACCGGTTCCCGTCTCCTTGGTGGTGAAATAGGGATCGAATATTTTCTGGAGATACTCCCGGGGTATGCCAATGCCGGAGTCACCAATCGCAATTCTCACGTACCGCCCATTATTCAGAGGCAGACCATCCGTTCCCTCGACGGTCATGTTTTCCGCTTCAACCTCTATGGTCCCTCCGTCGGGCATGGCCTGAATCGCATTGACAACCAAGTTGTTGATGACTTGGTGGATCTGCCCCACGTCCATGTCGCTGTGCCACAGATCCTTGGGAATTGAGAACCGACAGAGTGCCTTGGATCCCCGGAGGGCAAACATGACCGAGTCCGTGAGCAACTCCCCGATTGAGGAGGTCTTCTTGGCAGGGGCGCCGCCCTGGGAGAAGGTCAGCAACTGGTGGGTCAGTTTCACGGCACGGGAGGAAGCCGCCACGGCCGCCTCGATTCTGGGAGAGGCCCTATGGTGGGGATCGAGATATTCCAGCGCCAAGGATAAGTTTCCCATTACCCCTGTGAGCAAATTGTTGAAGTCGTGTGCGATCCCGCCTGCCAGCAAACCGAGAGATTCAAGATTCTGGGCACGCAGCAGGTCTTCTTCAGCCTTCCTCTTTTCGGATATGTCCCGCTTGAGCCACCAGAAACCCAAGAGACGGTCTTGTGTCACATTGCCGATAAACGTGTTCTCGAAATATTGGGACGAAACCGAGAGAAGTTTCTCTTTGGAGTCGAAAGAGTGAAGGGGAAAACCGGACCGGATCCATTCTTCATAAATCCTCTTGCGCTTGCCCTTTGGCGGAAAAAGAGTACCGAGAGGGATTCCCATGAGATCTTCGATCTTCTCGCGGTTGTACATTCGGGCAAATTCGTCATTTCCGTCAATTACCTTGGCCGCTCGGACGCCCTGAAGCAATTCCTCGAATCCCCGGGAACAGTCGAGTGATCTTTGAAGAGCGAGTTCCGCTATTCCTATGGGGAAAATGTTCATAAGTTTCTTATACTTCTGAATTGTTCGCAGTTGTTTCTGCGCAGTGAGGTTCTCCAACTGAACCATGACCAGCTGTTCGCCGGCCAACCTGATGGTTCGTAAATGTATCCGCGCCCACATCCGGGTCCCGTAAACCTGGAGTATCCTCTCTTTGACGCGGGGCTTTCTGTCCTTGAAGACTCTTTCCAAGAGCAGCTGGGCCTCACGGGCCTCCTTGGGATTGCGAAAGAGCGAAGAGAACGTGACGTTTCTCAAGTCAAAACAGCCTTTGAATGCAGATGAAAAGGCCGCGTTGGCAAACGCAACGGAATGAGACCTTGCGATAAGCAGTGTGGGAACCGACAGCGACTGGAGAAGCTTGCCAAAGGATTCTTCGTGGACTTTTGAGAGATCAAACGAACCCGAGCCCGTCAAGTTCACCGAGAACATTTGGGTCAGGTCGATCGTATCTGTTATATGCCCATCTTTGGGTTGCATTTGATTAGTTCTCGCGTCTTCCGAATTGTCTTTGGTCTTTCCGAAATGGTCCCAGTCCATGTCGTTGACCCCTCGCAAACAAGTAATGCCAAGATGGAGCAATTGCTGTGCCCATGGCACGCGAAGCCTTTTGCCGTCATTGCGATTGAGTATTGGAACGGAGTTTTCTGTCCAATGGGCTCGAAGTAGTGAACACGGCGAAACTCTTCCGCCAATCGTGAACGCGGAAGATTCGTACCGATCTGCGTGCGAACGAATAGTATGGGAACGAAATTTGCCGTCATTGCGATTGAGTATTGGAACGGAGTTTTCTGTCCAATGGGCTCGAAGTAGTGAACACGGCGAAACTCTTCCGCCAATCGTGAACGCGGAAGATTCGTACCGATCTGCGTGCGAACGAATAGTATGGGAACGAAATGTGCGAATCCATGGGCGGCACATCGTCTCCCGGTTTCGGAGCTGATCCCGATATGGTTCGGGAAGTTCAAGGCAAACGACGTATTTCGGAAATCCCCTTCTTACAACCGCACCTCATCACTCTTCATAGTGTGAAGTCGGTAGTGTAATCCGGGCCGGCGCAGCAAATTGTCAACATTTATTATCGCAGTTTTGCAAACGAATGGCCACGAAAACTTCATTTCATCTTGCTCCAATAAAGAAAAGAGCGCTCTGTCGAGCGCCCTTGAAAATCCCCCCTACGTATCCCCCCTCGAAGGAACTCCCCGGTAGTGAGTCGGGGCAATGGCAATTGAGAGTCGCGAGGGGCTACCGATACGTGCAATATCGGCCCCCCCCTTGAAAATCCCCCCTACGTATCCCCCCTCCCCGGTAGTGAGTCGGGGCAATGGCAATTGAGAGTCGCGAGGGGCTACCGATACGCAATTCGGCCCCCCCCCCCCCCCCCCTCAGTTGACCCATGCTTGATGCCGGCATTCCATACAATTTCGCTTCACTTGTAAGTATCATTAGAGGCCGGCGGCGATGCCCGGGGTCGACCTGCAACCCGCGGATCTCAGTGCTTCACTTCGCCGATCTAGCCCATTCGCAGCGGGTCGAATCTCTGCGCAGGGCGGCTTCCGCCAACACGAGCCCGCCCGGTTTGTTGATCGTTAAATCGGTGGGCTCCGTCCATGGTCGGTTGAGGAAACTCCCCCCCTGGGAGGCCAGGCACCTATATAGTGCCTGGTCTCCCTGAAGATCACCATATTGTGCGTGGAGCACTTTGCCGTTTCGTACGTATATCCGACCGCTTACTCCATTGTCCGAAAAGACCTCCAAGACTGTGGGTCTCCCGGTCAACAACACGAATCGAAAATAGTCTACGATGTCTATTCCACTGACGTACGCTCCGAATTCATCAGTCTCGGAAACAAAATCACCGGGAACCTCCTCAGAGAGTGTTTGGCCGGCGATGACCATGCGATCCAGTTGATGGGGTATTCCCCCCTCTTCTTGTTGAATGCGATCCGATGACGAAATCGTTGCCGTGTTCCACGAAAGGATTTCATTGAGAAGTGACGGGCCTTCCCATTCGGTGATGTCTCTGACCAGCCCCATGCCGCCTGCCCTTCTGATCGCTTCGGTGCCGTCGAATCCTTCAAGGCCGCCATAGCCTATGACAAGGCCGACGGAGCGTGGGCCGGCCAAGCGAGCAAGCGACGACATCAGTCGATCACAGTCGTACCGAGATTCGTCACCGTCCTGAAGATCGTGAAATCGGAAACGGATTTCGCCTTTTCCGTCACCTTCCAGGAACAGTCCCGAGTCGGCGGAGCAGAGATAACAAGCGCCCTTTACGACTTTCTTGGCTGTTCGGAGGTTCCTGACACGAACCGCACTAGTCCTGTCGAGGTACTTGACATATGCCTCCACGTTTCTCGGTGCCGCCGGGATAGTCCCGATAAGAACATCGGCAAAACCCGCGGGCAGGCTTGGGATGATTCTCAGAAAACAGTAGTATCCGTTCGTGAGCGCGCAGATGCACACGTAACGGGTATGCGAATCCGGAACTCCGCCCATGGTCTTCTTGGGTCCGGTCGCAGATACATTCTCGCGACCGTAAGAGATACCTTCTACTCGCGTGGCCGCTGCCGTCTTCACGCTGGAGACGATGAGAGCGCGTTGGCTTTCCGGGCTCGAGTTCTTTTTGAGAAAGGGCTTGGCGATTACGTCTACCGCGCCGAACCTGAGGGCGTCGAAGGCAAGTTCGGAGGCCTCATTCGCAAAGGAACTGATTACCACTATGGGGAGGGGATGCTTCACCATAATGTGCTTGAGAACCGTGATTCCGTCTGTGTTGTGCATATCCACATCCATGGCTATCACGTCCGGCCGAAGCTCTTTGGCTATTCTCAACGCTTCAATACTATTCGCAGCGCGGCCGATAACCTCCAGCGTATCGTCTTCGTTCAGGATTTCAGCGATTTGCATACCCATGAACGGAGAGTCCGCCACGACCAGGGAGCGAATCTTGGATTGGTAAAGGCCGTTCTTCATGGTTCAGTTCTCAGACGGAAATCCGTGCCTGTGTTCCGCCGCCGAAGCCATTGTCGGCAGGCACATTATTGGGTGTCTATTTGCCAATACTGTCTGCACGTCGCGTACCAATATGGATTGGACGTCAAGAAAAAGGTCACTTCGAGTGAAATCGGTTACTTGGCAGCGGGGGGATGGGAGGCGGTAGCCGCGACAACTCCGTGCCGCACCGGCTTTGGCAGGTAAAAATTACCCTCGGGTAGATGAAATGGAGAAACACCTAAGAAAGCGGGGTGTTGGATGAGGTAAAAATTACCCTATCCGTAGATGCGCCGTGGGTAATTATTCCCTCCGTATTGCCAGCGTCTTCATAAGATACTTCATTTGATCACGGGAAATACCGAGCAACGACGCCGCATCCTTTACGCTATTGCCGGAAAGTCGCAGCCCTTCGGCAACCATCCAGGTCTTGGCTTCCTGGAGTGCATCCATCATTGACATCCGGGCTGAGAGGCTGATGGTGAAGGAGGTCTCGTCCGAGGGTTCGTCGTCCTCGCATTGGTCGACCGTCTGACTCATGCCGATGTCCTTCAGGGTGATCCTTGCATTTCGGCATAGAATGAGAGCCCTTTCCACGACGTTTCTCAACTCCCTGATATTGCCCGGCCAGGGGTAGTTGCGCAGGGCCGCGAGGGCCTGGGCATCGATGACGGGGATCTCGCTCATCCCCATTTTCTCCGCAAGAGATTCCAGCAAATCCTGGATGATCAAAGGCAAGTCTTCTATTCTTTCCCTGACGGAAGGGACCCGAATGGAGAAAACGTTGAGCCGGTAGAAAAGATCTTTGCGAAAACTGCCGAGATCGACCTCTCTTTCCAACTCACGGTTTGTTGCGGCAACAAGTCGGGCGCTCACTGAAACATTTTTTTCGCCGCCCACCCGGGTGAAGGATTGCGTGTCGAGAAACGTGAGGAGCTTGGCTTGAAGTTGGGGCAAGAGATCTCCGATCTCATTGAGCAGAAGAGTCCCGCCTTCCGCCAACTCCAGCAGTCCTCGCTTTTGGCCGCGTGAACCGGTGAACGCTCCCGACTCATGGCCGAAGAGTTCCGATTCGGCCAACTCCGGGGCAAGGGCGGCACAGTTTATACTGAAGAACGGGCCGTCGGCACGCTTCGAGTTATCGTGGAGGTATCGAGCAAGATAGTCCTTCCCTGCCCCGCTTTCCCCCAAGAACAGCACCAGTGCGTCGGTTCTGGCTGCCAACCGGATTTGCTCCAAGGTGGATCTCATGGCAGGAGACGGGTATTCGTCCACCTGATCGGTTCTTTTCATATACCGTGGTCTACGCTCGGTGACGTCTCGCGCAATGCCGCAGATCCCCGTGACTTCTCCGGACGAGTTACGCATCGGCACCCGCGCGCAGCTGATGGTAATCGGCACCTTGTCCGCGATAAGGGTCTGCTCGGTCTCAATGCTTTGCCCTGCGAGCACCCTGAGTTCCAGGTCCCGAATCTTGCTTGAAGATTCCTTGGGGTACAGGTCACTGTCCGTCTTTCCTACGATGTCACGGATGGGCTTCTCAAGAAGCCTGAGCATGGCCGGGTTGACGTGGGTGTATTTCAGGTCCGTGTCCTTTAGAAAAATACTGTCTTGGGCGGCTTCGAATACGGTCCGAAATCGTTCTTCGCTCTCCCGCAGGGCCGCAGTACGCCTGGTCACGGTTTCTTCAAGTTCGGCTCGGTGTTGTCGAATGATATCTTGGGCTTCCTTCATCTTGAGCAGTGATGCCACGCGAATCCGCAGTTCCACCTTCTCGATTGGCTTTGAAATGAAGTCATTTGCACCGGCCTCCGCAGCGCGCAGCTTGTCCTCCTTCTCCTTGAGGGCGGTAACCATGATTATGGGAATATGCCCGTAGTCAGGGTGCTCTCGAATGCGATGGGCCACTTGGTAACCGTCAATTCCGGGCAACATGACATCCAAGAGCACGAGGTCGATCTCGGGTGTCAGCTTGGAGAGAGCTTCATTTCCGTCCATGGCCGGCACGGATTCATATCCGAGAGATTCCAGCATGGCTTCCAAGAGATCTAAGTTCTGTTGTTCATCGTCAACTACGAGAATATGCTTTGGATCGCTCATTCGATTTGCCCCGGCTGATTCAAACGGGATATAATCGGCATCGAAAACATCCCGGATACGAATACCAATGTGCATTCATGCGAGCAACACAAGTTCGATTGCTCTACCGAAGTTAGCGGCCGATCTCTTCCGCTACAAATACGGCGTCTTACGAAACTCAGGTAACAGCTGCAAAGGTGACTCCCCTCCTTCACGCTGTTGAGAGCACATTCCTATAAGACTCCGTACCACTAGAACCCACATTTGTAGTCTACCATCATTAAAGGTGGAGTTTCACCTCAAAGTGCCGTTCGCACCAAGAAATGACGGCTTCGGTCGTTGCATGTGGTTCGATGCGCTGCTATCATCCACCACGTGTGAGGGGGTACACCCCTGTAATTCGACGGTGCATGTGAAGACATGAGGGCCCTTTCGGTTATCCATGTGCCGTGAGAGGTTGATGGAGGATGGAGAAATTCGGCATTGAAACGGGCAAGAAAATCTTGCCGGTCACGGGACCGGCAGGCGTTCCCGCTTTGGGAAATCTCAAGAAATTCTATCATATCCCCGGGTTCAGGCTCGGCGGAACCTATCGGCCCGGAAATGAATCTTCGTTCGAATTCGGCGGAGAAGGAGGGGTCACCCTGGAGTCATTGGGCCAAGAGCCGCTTAGGACGGCGTACATTGCGGTGGGGACTCCCGAACGGGACGGTAACGGCCGGGTCACGAATGCCGTGATCATAAGCTCCTACTATTCGGGGGATTCCACGTGGTGTTACTACTACTGGTACGACGGGCAGCCGGGCGCCGACTTCTCCCGTGGATCGGTAGTAGGACCGGGAAAACTCATTGATACGGACAAGTATTACGTAGTATTTCTCGATGCCCTGGGACTGTGGGGTGCGAGCAAGCCCAGCGACGGACTCGGAATGGAGTTTCCTCAGTACACCGTTTTCGACGCCGTTCAAGCCAACTATCGCCTGCTGCATGATGAACTGAAGATTGACCGGATTAAGCTCGCAACAGGCGTGTCAATGGGCGCAATACAGAGCTACGTATGGGCTCTCCTGCATCCCGGCTATGTTGAGGCCATAATGCCGATTGCCGGGATTACCTCGACGCAGAAGAACACGGTGCTCAAATGGACGTTTCAACTCATGAGCGAAGCCATGATGAGCGATCCGGTTTGGAGAGAGACACGGGGCGACTATTACCATCTCCCCAAAGATCGGCACCCCAACCAGGGAATGATGTTCGGGCAGTCGATCATGGGATTGAACCTTCTGGATCTCGATTTCCGAATCAGGCAGGGGTGGGATCAGGTCAAGATGGAGGTCTTTACCTGGGATTCCCGGCAAGATTTCGGAAAATTCCTCAAGGAAACTGCGAAGATAATGGATGTCAACGATCTACTGGTTCGCAACCGATCCCAGGCTGACTTTGACATTGACGAACACCTCCCCCGCATCACATGCCCCGCGCTCGTCTTGCATGTCAAGAACGATCTCTGGCTCAGGTTGCAGCTCGCGGAGGAATCGGCAAAGCGAATGCCTGCAGCGCGATTTGCCTCCTTCGAGAGCCCTTACGCCCATTTCGGGGCCTTCTGTGCGCCCAATGTACTCGTCGATGAGGTACGCAGTTTTTTCCACGAAATCGGCTTATGACGCGCAGACCGAGTAGTCGTTTTCGTAAATCCGGGAGCCTAAGACGACCGTGCCGTCTTGCGCAGTTGTCTCCTAAGTGCTGCTGTTCACAAATGCGGCGTCACCTGGAAAGTAGGACCGGCATCTTGCCGGTCAGACCGGCAGGATGCCGGTCCTACTCACGTTCCCAGGCGGGAGCTTGGGAGCGAGAGGGAAGCCTTGCAGGGAATGTGCGACCGTATTTGCGGAACCGACTACTAAATCAACACGATCCTCTTCTCTTTGGCAAGTGGTGGCTGTGATGACCTTTCCCGTGTCGGGCGTGGAAACAGCACTCTGGATACCCCCCTTAGTAGGCATGTTTATCTCGTTCTTCACGTCCATGGGAGGGATTTCAGGAGCGTTTCTTATCTTGCCCTTCCAAGTGAGCGTGCTCGGGTTCACCAGTCCCGCGGTCAGTTCCACGAACCTCGTGTTCAATGTTGTGGGCATTCCCAGTGCAGCCTATCGTTACTTTCGCGAAGGAAGGATGAACTGGCCTTTGGCATGGAACATCATTGCGGGCACGCTGCCCGGTCTGTTCTTGGGGGGCATCGTCCGAATCATGTATTTGCCGGATCCTCGCAGTTTCAAGCTTTTCGTCGGGGGCGTCCTCTGCTACATGGGCGGTAGAATGCTGTATCAGGAAGTTTCCGGAATAGGTAAACAGACAGCGTCCTCGGAAGCCGAAGCCAAGATGAGAGGAGGGAACGGAGCGGCCCCTTGGAACCGGACCGCATCATCGTCCCAGTTCGTTGTAAGGACGGTGAGTTGGTCACTTTCGCGAACCGAGTACGATTTTATGGGAGAGCGTTTCACTTTCCACACGACAGGTCTCTTCATTCTGGCACTAGTGGTGGGGTTGATCGGCGGAATCTACGGAATCGGCGGAGGAGCCATCATGGCTCCGTTCATTGTGACGTTTTTTGGCCTTCCTATTCATACCATTGCCGGTGCCACGCTCCTGGGAACCTGCGTCACCTCTGCCGGGGGCGTGGCTTTCTATGCGCTGATAGGTCCATACGTAGCCGAATCCGGTCAGACGGTCTCGCCCGACTGGCTGCTTGGCTTCCTTTTCGGAATCGGAGGATTCGTCGGAATGTATCTCGGTGCGGCCACTCAGAGGTACGTGCCGAGTACCGTCATCAGACCGGCGCTGGGGCTGTTGATTACAGGTCTGGGGTTAAGATATGTCGCGTACTACTTCTTCTGAAGCACATCCTTAGTGCTTCGGCTCCCACATACGGCCGCGGATTCCCGAGCCGTCTCTCCCGCGAAGGCCGGTCGCCCCTACCTAAAGAATTGAAAATACTAAGACTTGATAATGGTCGAGTGTTCCACCTCGAGTCGTTCTTCGAATTCCGTCCAGAATTCCTCTTCCGATTTTCTCCATTCAGGACCGAAGTGTTTACCAAAGACCGAGCTGAGCCTGTTGAAGAGCGATTTCCAAGCCGACTCGTAGCTCAGGTTCAGGACATCTTCGAGGAACGGCGCTATGTTATCGATTTCGTCCTTGGGAACGTACGCCCTCGCTCCCAGTTCAATGGATTTCCTCAACGATTCCGAGCTGAGCGCATGGGCTGTGAGCATTACTACAGGCAAATTTCTTGCCGCGGCGGACATGAGGAGTTCGAAGCCCCTGACCCCCATTATGTCAAGTATCACAAGATCATAGGTGAAGGAAGACAGCTTCTGGATTCCGATTTCGTAAGACAAGGCTTTGTCCAACTTGACGCCGTACTTGTCGAGCTCTTCTCCCAGAATTTCGAGAATGTCGGGCTCATCGTCTACGGCAAGCATTCGCTTGCCCATGAGAACGCTCTCAGCCATGATTCGATCCTCGCTTCTTGTGTTGAGATCATTCCTTATAGTGTGGACAAAAGTTTTGTGTCAAGGAGATTCAAGAGGAGGGGACAGTACTACACGGATTCATTGCGGTGAAATCGCCCGTGAATGTTCCTTTGACTTTGATGACCGAACGCCGTAAAGTTGAATACGGATTGCCGTTTTGGAAAAGAACCCGCCATAGTTGTCCCGCGAGACCTCGGTACCGCCTGGGGAGCACTCCGGATGAGAGACCAAGACAAGACCAAGGCCCAACTCATTGAGGAAATTAACCGTCTGCGACGCCGGGCCGAACCTGAGGAGAATCATCGTCGGCTTCATGACGAAGCAAGTCGCCGTGAAGAACTGTATCACTCCTTGTTGAAGTCATCGGCTGATGCCATTGTGATCTACGACATGGACGGGTCGGCCCAGTACGTGAACCCCTCCTTCACCCGAATCTTCGGATGGACGCAAGAGGATGTCCAGGGCCGGCGCATTCCGTTTCTTCCGGAATCCGAGCGGGAAGTATCTCTTGCCAAGATCGAGGAGACACTCAGGGAGGGAACTCTGTACGGCATTTTCGAAACCAAACGTCTTACCAAGGCCGGAACTTTGGTCGACATAAGCATCAGCGCTTCACGCTATCACGATCACGACGGCAGACCGGCCGGCCTTCTTACTATTCTCCGAGACATTACCGATCGCAAACAGGCGGAAGCCAAACTGCGGGAGAGTGAGGAGAGATACAGAGAGCTCTACGAGGAAGCGGAAAGAAGGAGGCAACTTTACCGAACGCTCCTCGATGTTTCGCCCGATCCAATCATCGTATACGACATGACGGGGATTCCGAAATACTCCAACCCGGCGTTTACGCGGGTTTTTGGGTGGACGTTCGAGGAACTGGAAGGTAAACGGACCGACTTTGTTCCCGAAGAGAACTGGCCTGAAACCCGTGCGATGATAGCCAAAGTACTCAAAGGGGAAGACTTCAGCGATACGGAAACCAGACGGTACACCAAGGACGGCCGAATTATCGACGTGAGCATCAGCGGAGCCACTTTTCCCGACAAGTCCGGGGAGCCAAGCGGCAGTGTGGTACACCTTCGCGACATTACTCCGCGCAAACGTGCAGAGGCAAAGCTTGCAGCCGAGTTGAAGAAATTCCAAGTGCTCTACGATTTGGCACTGGCAATGTCCGCGGAGCGTACTCTCAATGAAAACCTTGCGCTGATCGTGGAAAAGAGCCGACAGCTTCTGGGATCGGATAAAGCGTTTCTTGCACTGAGGGATGAACGGGAAGGCGACCTCTATATGCACACTCTCTCGGGAATCGTTACCGAGGAGTTCAAGAGACTGAGAATCCCGTTTGGAGTCGGCTTGGGCGGTAAGGTGGCGGAAACAGGCCGGCTCTACGTGGTGGAGGACTATTTCAGGGAGATCGGGCCTGCATTCCATGACATTGCCCGGAAAGAAGGATTGCTTTCCGGTATCGCGGTGCCGGTTCAGATGGGCCGCACCAATGTGGGGGTACTGTACGTCTTCAATAGAACCAAGACGCCTTTCTTCAAGCCCGATCTGGACACCTTATCGCTGCTTGGTAACCTTGCAGCGGTCGAGATCACCCGTAAGCGGGCTCAGGAAAGGCTCAGGGAAAGGGAAGAGAGTTACAAGAAGCTCTATGAAGAGGAGAAGATAAGGGAGGAACTTTACGTTTCGCTCCTCAATTCCTCGGCAGACGCAATCGTCATTTATGACATGGAGGGCCGCGCGCAATATGTGAGCCCGTCATTCACGCGGATATTCGGATGGACCATGGAAGAACTCGAGGGCAAGCGAATTCCCTTCCTTCCCGACTTTGAACGTGAAGCCACCATGAAGATAATCCGAGGGTTGATTGAGGAGGGCACCCCATGCATGGGCTTTGAGACGAAGAGGTATACGAAATCGGGGAACCTGTTGAACATCAGTATCAGTTCGTCGCGTTATCGCGATCACCAAGGCAACCCGGCGGGCATCCTTGTCACTCTTCGCGATATTACCGATCGAAAACAGGCCGAAGCCGCTCTTAAAGAGAGTGAGGAAAGGTTCAGAACCCTTGCCGAGATGGCTCCGTTCGGCCTGGTGTTGCTGGCACCGGACCAGCGCACCGAATATATCAACCCCAAGTTTACGGAGATCTTCGGGTACACCATTGATGACGTCCAGGACGCCATGTCGTGGTTTGCCAGGGCATATCCCAGCGAACGAAGCAGCCAAAAGGCGGCGTCCATCTGGCGGGAAGACACATCGGAAATAAGGGTGGAGTACGGCATTGGAACCGAGGCAAGCCCGCGGATCTTCACGGTGAAATGCAAGGACGGCCAATTTAAGAAGATTTCGTTTCGGGCAGTACTGCTTCCCAATAAGAGGATGATAACGACGTTTCTCGACGTCACCGCGGAGGTGACGGCACAGGAAGAGATTCTTAGGGCGAAAAACCAGTGGGAACGGACGTTTAATTCCGTCTCAGACCTTATCCTCATCCTCAACTCGAAGCAGGAAATCGTGCGAGCCAACAAGGCCGTGGCGGATAGACTGAACGTCGATCCGCACCACTTGATCGGAATAGACTGCCAAGTCGCACGAACTGCGGGGAAGAATCTTGCGGTATTATGTCCCGATACCGGGCTGCTTGCCGAAGGAAAGGAAGTTTCCGCGGAAGTGTATGACGAAAGTCTCGGCGGAGTCTTTGACTTGCGGGTTTCGCCGTTGCGGGACGAAGAAGGCTTGCTGCTCGGATCGGTGAATATAGCACGTGACATTACGGCATTCAAATCCATTGAGCGGTCGAGACGACTGGCGGTTCACCACTTGTCGCACGAGTTGAACACTCCGTTGGCCATCATCAAAGGGTCTTTAAAGGATCTGGATGACGAGGACGCGTCATTGCGGATCAAGAGGAGAAAGATCGACCGGATCAAGCGCAGCCTGGGACGCCTCTCAGACATACAGCAGATTGTCCAAGAAATCGTTGCCCCTCGCACCTATCGGCCGAGGAACTTCTCAATAGTTTCCACAATGGAAGAAGTAGTCGAGGATATACGGCGACGGAGCATTCACCGCTCAATCGCGCTGATAACCCACTTGGAGAACCTGGAAACCGATATCATCGATCCCGAGGTCTTCACCCGCGTCATCAGAACCCTGGTGAAGAACGCAATCGAGAACACTCCGGACCAAGGAGAAGTCGTCATCTCACTGAAGAACACTACCGGCGGGGTCCTTCTCCAAGTTTCGGACAGCGGAGTGGGCATAGCGTCCGGAGACCGGGAATTCGTCTTCGAGGCATTTCATCACACTCAGGATACCGACCAGTACGCTACGAAAAATCCTTTTGATTTCAACGCGGGGGGGAAGGGACTTGAACTGATGAGCCTGAAGATCCTGGCTGAAGACGGTTCCTTCGACATACACTTTGAAACGCAGAGATGCCGGTATTTGACGAACAACCGGTTCACGTGTCCGGGGTTGGTTTCCTCCTGTCCGCACGTGACCGATGCACGAGGCTGCAAGGATTCGGGCGGGACGACATTCTCGGTGCTGTTCAAGGGGAAGCGTGATTGATACCCACTCGCGTTCAAGGAAGTGTCGCCGCCCAGTGCATACGGGCTTATGCACCGTTTCACAAATACGTCAGCGTATTCCGGGCAGAGTGGACGGTAGATGGATTCAACGTTTCAGTTCCGTCGTGCACGAAAGACCCCTCTTATCCCCCCGTCAACGGGGGGAGATTTTCCTTCCTCAGTGGGACGGGCATCTTGCGCGTCATCGACAGGCCGGACGACAGCCCCACGATGAACCGTCGGTTTTCTGCCCGGATCGGGGCAGAATCTCCGACTGCCGTTACGCGTAAAACGTCACCAGATGTATGAGCTGCCGCAGGTCTCGCAAATCTTTCTCGCCAATGCTCGTGATCAGGTATCCTGCGTAGTGCTCACCGTCCGGCTCATTCCGAGCCCACCGGCATTGCGCTTCAAACATGAACGGCTCAATGAGAACAAACTCGTCGTGAAGAACGAGAAACCTCTTAATATCATCCACTCTTGAAGGGATACCGATGGTTCCGACGCCTTTTTCGGTGAGGTCTCGTACCCTTCCGTCAATCTCCGGGGGGCCTATTTCAACGATGGGGAGCTCAAAGTCGATGAAGTATCGCTCGAGGTCTCGCTGGTTCGGGGGCTCAAGCGTCTCCGGTTTCAGGGAGATATCATTGGGCAGCTCGTCCGGATTGATGGCATTGCTCCCCACGAGGACATCGAAAGAAGTCTTCAGTTGAGGCGGACTGAGCGCGTACTTCTCCAGCAATTCGGCGGTTGTCATTCCTGAACGGATATCGTTGACGATGCTTTTCGCACTGAGGCGACGAACAGCGGGAATGACGTACTTATTGTCGACGAGTTCCAGCAAGCCCGTTGCGACGAGATCATCAAAGACTCTTTGCAGACCTTCCGCGGAGAGTCTGTATTTCCGTCTCAGGGTATTATTGTCCAGCCCGGCCTTGATGTCATCAAGGACCGCCCTTGCGGCCACCTCTCTTTCCGGCATGGGTGTGCCCTCCTACCATTATTTCTATAAGTCTAGCACTACCCAAAAGGGAAACAAGAGAAAAAATGCGGCATCCTTCACGTGCGACGTTGTTCCAGAGTATCTTCAAGGGTCTGCTCCGCGTCCTCCTGCTCGAGTTCATCAGTGAAAACGCGTTCGGTTACCGCTCCGCCCAGAAGCTCTTCAATACTCTCGGTTAGTGCTAAACATTTCCGTCCTTTGACACCTCTCACCTCGACCTTCACGGTGCCGTCGGGCTTCACAAAGACGTCTATTTCTTGGATCTCGCTCATCGGTTCCTCATCGGCTGTACCGGTTTCATGTGCTCATTGGGGGGAAGGTCCGGCAGGCTTGCCGGCCGTCTCTCATTATCCAAACCGTTCATGTCATCCGGCGCACCGTAATGCGGATTGTATTGTCTGCCTGAATTTCTTCCTCAACAACGCTGAAATCCTGTTGTACAAGTTGCTCCACGGCAACACGATACGCGTATCGTTGCATTATCCGTCCGAGGAATTCATGCTGCTTGATGTCTTTGATTCCGTACCAATCGGCAACGAGTTCGTACGTATCTCCGCTCCTACGGAAGCCGAGGTCGTAGTCGGGGTTGGCTGTGGGTATCTTGATTTCCACGGGGGTATGAATTCCCTGATATCCTCTGATTTCCAGCGAGCCTTCTTCAAAGGCTATGTCAAGGTCTTCCAAAGCCTGCTTGAGATAGTCTTTGGAGACTATTTGCGTCTTCAATGTGGTAAAATGCGACATATGGATCCTCCTACACTGTAAGCGTTCAGTGCGACATCACGCTCGCTTGAACAAGAAGTGGCTAACCACCAAGACACAGAGGATTTGGGAGGCTGTTTTCACCGCCGCCTCATACAACAACCGCCATTTACGTTAACTTCACCAGCGGGTGATGTTCGAGCAGTATCTTTCCGGAACGAATGTCTCGTACGGTAACGCAGAGCCGCTTGTTGCCGTCAACGGAGAACTGTACCGGGAATCGCTTGTCCCCGCGCTTGGCCCTGGGGTGAGCCTCTATGAAGGTCGGGCATTTTTCGTTTATCCAGAACCGGCTCATAATCTCCGGTTCTTCACGCTTCTGGAAACGAGCCGCACCCGACGGGTCGAATACGAGATCCAGCTGAGGTCCGTCTCCCAATGAGAAGCACTCTTTCCTACCGATTTCGTAGATGTCGAGCCCGAGGAATTCCTGGTCGTCGTACGACGCGCTCACCATCACTTCCCGGATGTGACCGTCCGTGGGGTAGGGCGTTCCCGAGAGTACTATCCTGAGATAGTCGTGTTCACCCTTTTCCCTATTGTAGTAACGCAGTGCGTACTCATGTTGCACGTGATCGTAGAAGTCCATCCCGTGAACAAAGGCCGCTGCTCCAAGGACCACTGCATCGAGAGGCCGATGAGAGCTGACCCGCCGCCCGAACACCTGTCGCACGGCTCTGCGGACACTCGGTATGAGGCTCGAACCTCCCACCAGGAGCACTTCTGCAATGTGATCGCTGTCGTAACCCCTTTCTCGTGCATCGGAAAGAGCTCGGTTGATCGTGGCGTGGATCGTCTCGAATAGGCCGTTTTCCTCGAGCAGATCCTCAAAAGCCGTTCGAGAGTAGTGAGCTGAGAGCACTTCTCCGGTATCCGGGTCGGCAACGACGATGTCGGCTCTCTCCGACACCGTCAAAGCCTCTTTGGCCCGCTCCAACTCCAGCAGCAGCAGACCCGATACATGTCGCACGTCCTCCGGGAGCTTCCCGTTCTTGGCAAGGAAATCCTGGTACAGCCATTTGTCAATGGTTGTTCCTCCGATCTCGGCACCCCCCTTGCCCAGAACCGAGCATCGCCTTCCGCCGACCGAGGTCCTCTCCATGCGGACAATGGACACGTCAAGGGTGCCGCCCCCAAAGTCAAAGACCATGTACGCATCACCGGCCTTAAGTTTCAGCCCGTAACCCAGTGCAGCGGCGGAGGCTTCGTCAATGAGCCGGTAACGCGGTATGCCGGCGGACTCACAAACCCCGATGAGCCAGTCCTGGTAATGCTCGAAAGACTCCACGGGAACGGTAAAAGCCACTTCTTCATCGCCAAGGTCGATGGCTTCGGTCGTGTACACAAGGACTCGTGACAGGAACTCCGAACCGGCTTCAGAGATCTTTACCGACCGGCCGTCCACCTTGCGGGGGATCTCCAGCCTGTTGGATATGTAACGCTTCATCCAACGGAATGTCGTCCCGGCTTCCAGCAGTCCCTTGTCTCCGACCTGCTTGCCGATCCATAACCGCTTCCCTGCGTAACTGATCAACGAGGGCACGTACGGAACCTCTATGGTCTTGCCTTCAGGTCCTTCGTATCGCGCCGTCACCGATACATCCGGGACGGCCAATGTTCCGGCCTCTTCAAGGACTTCATCCCAGAGGGCTACTCGCGTATTGGATGTGCCAAAATCAATGGCAAGCCTGCCGGGCAATAGTGTATCTCCTGTGCATGGGATCCCCGATCTCTCAACCATGTTGGTGAGGGATCCCCGCGAATTACCGGTTCAACCGCTGAATGAGCTCGCTCAACCGTGGACTACCCAAAGCCGTTGTACGACACCCGGGAACGGTTTTGACGACACCTATCGCTTGTAACACGTTATAGGTTAGAGGGCAAATGAGGGCAGACACATCATGCCCCTTACACGGTCAGGTGATGCGGAGAGACGGTTGGGGCGCTCCGACGAACCGCGGGATAAGTTCCGGCGGGACGCATGCACCACGTAACGAAATGAACCTCAATATAGTCTTCCGTAGCCCGGGCCTCCGTGCCCGGATGTCTTTCGTTACAACTGTCCGGAGTGCGACCATGAAGACAACAACTGTCCGGACTTGCGAATCGGAGCACTAAGTACTTCTCGGCGTAAGTACGGTGACGCGTTTACGGAAACCGTCCCTATCTTGGTAGCGCCGGCCTCCGTGCCGGCATCTTCTCCACGAGCGCCCGGCAGCGCCGGGGCGCTGCCGCGTGATCTCAAGAATACGTCATCGCATTTATGCTACGGTCTACTAAGGAAAATGATCTTTTGTCTTGACATGCAGAGGTTTAGTATCTAAACTCTCAACCATGAGACCCGAAGACAAAAGTCTCCTTATTCAGATACAAAGGGTCGGGAACAGGTTTGTCTCCCTCGAACGAGGACTGGTCTTTCGGCATGGAGACGTCAAGCTTCATGCATCGGAAATCCATCTCATGCAAGCAGTGGCGCTCTATCCTGATCTCAATGCCGTCGGCATTGCCAAACTACTCGGCGTGACCAAAGGCGCGATCTCCCAGACCCTCTCTCGACTTGAGAAGAAAGGGGTGCTCAGCAAAGAAAGCGATCCGCTGAACAGGAACGAGCTGAAGATAACGCTCACCCCCCTCGGTAGTGCGGCACTCAACGCCTTTGAAGGGGCTAATGCCGACCAATGGCAAGAATTCACCACGTATCTTGAAAGCCTTTCCTCGGAAGAGCATGAGAAGATCATGGGCTTTTTGGCCAGGCTGGAAGCATTTCTCAAATCACTTGCGTGATTTTTTTTGGCCAAATGGTTTAGATACTAAACGCTAAACGCCCACATCCAAACAAAGAAGGAGTTACTCATGAACACAAGCAAATCCGAAATTATGGCAAAGGAGTTCCTTGCAAAGGGACACCCCTTCAAGCGGACGGTTCGGGTCACCGAACAGGTATTCCAGGCTCCGCCGGCAGACGTCTTCAGACAATTCTGCCCCACACGGGAGACGGACTGGATCGACGGCTGGGAAGCGGATCTCATCTATACCGATACGGGCTACGTCGAGCCCCACTGCATCTTCACCACACCGCCTTCGAACATCATCGGGCCGGGGTTATGGATTTTCACCCGCCTCGAACCCAGTGAGTTACTGGAGCTCGTGCGCATCATTGACAACAATCTGGTGGTACATTTCAGAATAGACCTCAAGGACAATGGCAACGGAACCTGCACAGGCACGTGGACGCTCAAGTTCACTGCTGTCAGCGAACAGGGAAACGAGATGATTGAGGCTATACCCGACGATGATCCGCTCTTCAAGAAAATTGTGTACGGGTTGCAGCACTACATGAAAACAGGAGAGTTGATGCGTATTTGATCGTAACTATCATACTTACGAAGACTTAGCGGGACGCGGAGTATGATCGGGGGGACACTCCGCTCCCGACGAGTCACTCCTTGAACGTGATCGACCGGAGGAAACTCCTCATGTCGGCTTCCACCTTATCGTAGACTCCGGCCGTCGAGTCGCAAATGACTTGAAGTCCCGTTGAGCCGTGACGCATATGCGCCACGAAGACCTTGTGCTTGACTTTCCTTGTGTATTCGCCTTCGTACCCCACGGCATTCCGGTACTGGAAACTCCCGTCATGGTGCGACATCATTTTGTTGACTTTGAACGGCGTGTGAGCGCGTTTGGCGATGGAATACCGTATGACGTCCACCGAATCGGGAACCTCCTCGCAAACAATTGCGATGACCGGCTTTATGCTGCGTCCCTGGGGATCCTTAATCGGAGTGTGGTCGAACATGACGAGGTACTTCTTTGACTTTTCGTCAATGCCGTTGCGGACGAGATTCCATTTGGCAGGGTCCGGGCGGGCATAGTCAATTGTCGACCCGAACGCGGTAAAGGACTCCAGCGCATGGGCATACGACACGAACGAAAAAAGAATCAGTGTGAAAGCGACGAATGTTCTCATCATACCCCCCTTAGGGCAGTCGAACCGTTGGAGTGGTTGAAACGCAGTGCTTACGGTAGCAGATCGTGCCGGCGGGGTCCACGTTAATGAGCGGATTCACGCGAGCTTCCGGTTAGGATCGGCTGAGTGTCGTTGTTGGATATTGGAACGTAAGAGGGGCGGTGGAAAGAGGGGGCAAGAAGAATCCGGGGGAAGGGGCCTTTTGTAAAAGGTCCCCTTCCCCCGAACCCCCATCCCCATAAACTTCCAAATTACTGAACTGTAGGTATCACCAACTTTCCTTGCCGAGGCCGGCACGGTAGGGTAATAGTGGAATCGGAGCAGGTGCGGCCGTGCGGTAAGGGGACGAGGTGGAATGGTGAGCATCAGGAGCCTTCTTGAAGAAAAGAGAGAGCAAATCCTTGAGGCGGCGGAAAGCCGTGGCGCCCGCAATGTGCGGGTCTTCGGCTCGGTAGCCAGAGGAGACGCGGGACCGGATAGTGACGTGGACTTCCTTGTCGAATTGGACGAAAGTACAACTTTGCTTCAGCACAATGCGCTCATCCGAGAACTCGGCGATCTGCTCGGCTGCAAAGTAGACGTTGTGAGTGAGCGAGGTTTGCGTCCGAGGATCAGGGATCGTGTGTTACGGGAGGCAGCCCCTCTATGAGAGGAGACAGAGAAAGGCTGCTCGACATTCTGGAGGCAATAGAGAAGATTGAGAGCCGTGCAGCCGTAGGAAGGGCGGAGTTCATGCAAGATGAACTTATCCAGGTCTGGTGCGTTCATCACATTCAGATTATCGGAGAAGCCGCGGCAAATATTTCGTTGTCGATCCAAGATCGGTATTCCCACATCCCTTGGCCGGACATCATCGCAATGCGAAACGTCTTGGTTCATCAGTACTTCGGAATCGACTTCCAGGAGATCTGGAATGCCGTTAACGTCGATCTTCCCGAGATCAAGGGGCATGTATAAGAAATCTTAGACGATTTATGCTGATTGTGAAAAGCGATCTCACCAACTTGGAATAGCCCCCGTTCTCAATAAGCCGTAGGATGTGCCGAGGTTCCTCCGAAACGCATCGCCGGACGTTTGAAGGCCTCGACAGATGCGGTGCCCCCAACCGGCCCGTGTGACCTACAAGTGTTTGAGGAAGAGTTCTCACGCGGAGGCGCGGAGAAGACGAAAGAAAGAGTCAGGCTCCTGTTCTCTGCGTTCTCCGCGACTCAGCGTGAGACACGTCTTGGGGACTTCTTCCGTCTTCTTAGTGTCTTTGTGTCGCTTGGTGGTGAAATTATTCTTCCGCCGCGCGGCTCCTCGCGGATACTACCTCACGGCTCCTGCCGAACGCACGAAACCGTCGGAATCGGTACATCCGGAACTCTCGATCATGTTCCTGTTGGCTGCTCCGGGGGGAACCATGGGATAGACCTGCTCGTTCTCATGGATGGGAGCGTGGATGAGACACGGTCCGTCATGGCGTAATGCACGTGCAAGAGTTCTCAGAGGATCCCAGCCGGCGGCCAGGTCAAAGGCTTTCATGCCGAATGCCCGGGCAATGCTCACAAAATCGACCTGTTTTTCATAACGCGATGCGAAGAATCGCTTCCCGTAGAAGAGGTCTTGCTGCTGATGCACGAGGCCCAGCGAGCTATTGTTCATCAAGACTATTTTGACGTTCACGTTTTGCTCAACAGCGGTGGCCAGTTCCTGAACGTTCATCAGGAAACTGCCGTCACCGCTGAAGCAGACCACTCGCCGATCCGGGCAGGCCAGGGCCGCACCGATTGCCGCGGGCAAACCAAAACCCATTGTGCCCAAAGCACCTGAGGTGAGCCACTGACGCGGCCTTTGGAAGGGATACACCTGGGCCGTCCACATCTGGTGCTGCCCCACGTCGGTAGCAACGATAGTGTCCTCGTCCAGAAGTTCCGCGGTCCTGACTATGAGTTCATAGGGCACGCGCAAATCTTTCGACGTGGGAGTGAAGAGAGAGTATCTCGTCTTGAGATCCGAAACATGGGCAAGCCAATCCGCCCGTGGTGTCTCTTCGACCAGCAGAATGAGTGCCTGCAACACCTTGCCCACGTCGCCCAGGATCCCGACATGCGCGGTCTTGATCTTATCGAGTTCCTTGTGATCGATGTCTATGTGAATGATGCCCGATTCCGGACAGAACTCCGAGACCTTGCCCGTGGCGCGGTCGTCGAACCGTGCACCGGCCGCGACGAGCAAGTCGCATTGCTCCAACGCAAGGTTGGTGTAGCGTGCCGCATGCATTCCCAACATGCCCAAACAATATGGATGATTGGCCGGTATGGCTCCAAGCCCCATCAAGGTCATAGTGACCGGCATGGAGCATTTCTCGGCCAGCCGCAAGGCCAAGAGGCTTGCCCCAGACTGGATAACTCCGCCGCCGATGTAGAGAATGGGCCGTTGAGCGGCATTGATCAGATCGGCCGCGCGTTGCACCGCGTCGAGGTCAAATGCCGGAGGCGAACCGGGAAGAGCCGGTTCGGGCCAGTCTTCGAATTCCACGATCTCGCATTGGACGTCCTTGGGTATGTCGATGAGGACCGGGCCGGGGCGTCCGGACGCGGCAATGCGGAACGCGTCGGGAATGACTTGGAGGAGTTGTTCGGCGGAGCGGACCAGGAAGTTGCGTTTCGTGATGGGGGTGCTCAAGCCGCATGTATCAACCTCTTGGAACGCATCGGTGCCGATGAGATCTTGCGACACTTGGCCGGTAATACAGATGACCGGGATGGAGTCGAGCTTCGCGTCGGCTATGGCGGTCAGGGCGTTGGTAGCCCCGGGCCCTGAAGTGGCAAAGCAAACCTGGGGGCGTCCGGTGACTCGGGCCATGCCCTGAGCAATAAATCCTGCGCCTTGCTCATGCCGGGCAAGGACGTGCCTGATCTTGGCGCTTTGCGCCAGCGCGTCGTAAAGAGGTAAATTAGCGCCGCCGGGAATTCCTGCGATCACACGGACGCCTTGCCGTTCAAGCAATTCAATGGTGATCTGCGCTCCGGTCAATCTGTTCATCGGCTTGTTCTCCTTTGCAGTGTGCCTCGCCGAGTTATCCGACCGGCGTAGGGAAACTGCACAAAAAAAGCCCCCGCCGGTCTGCGCCGACGGGGGCTTTTTCTTTCGTTAGAGGAGGATCCCGCTACGGCGCACCGGTATGAACGAGGCTAACGACGACAACGACAACGCTAAGCAGAACAGTGCCCGTAAGAGTGATCTGCGAAGTCATGTTTTCGTCGTATCTCATAGCAGGACCATGCCTCGGGATTCCATAATTGAACGAAACGAAGGCTACCGTAGGTCCACGGCAATGTCAAGACCGGAAACCAGCAAAAAACAGGCATTCCCCTGTCGAGTCTCCTGTTGAACCTCTCCGGTTAACATAGTAGACTCCGCTTCACGCAGACTTATGGTTCAGGGTTGGTCGGCGTTTCGCTGCAGCCTCTGAGCAGGGGACATGAGTCCGGATGACGAAGCCACAATCAAATCGAGGATCAAAGCTCATGCGTGGAGCCGCTATTCTCGCGGTCTTTGTTCTTCCCCTCCTTTCAGGCTGTGCGAGCATCGCACGTTCGGTTGTTGATTCAGTTTCAGACTCCATCGAATGCCATCATAAATGTCCGGGGGGATCGCCTGAAGCCGAAAAGAAATGCTTTGAGAAGTGTAAGTGCGAACTTGAAGCAGCGCGTGACCGTCGACGCCGGGAACAAGAGAAAGAAGAAGAGAGAAGGAAGGACGAAGAGTGGAGGCGAACCGTGGAGAAACAGATGAAGATCCTTACGCACTCGCAGCCTCCTCTTCTGAAATAGACTTTCAGGGTACCCGGTTCACGAATGAAACGAGCATAAATCAGGGGCCGATCCGGAGAAAACGGAAGAGCCGTTGCTTCCGGACAATCTCATTAGGCTCATTGCGCTTTTCTTCGTGCACCTCCATTGCAGCTGCGCACGTTTGTCGGTCTCTTGAACCTGCGGCAATCTGCGGATTCAACTCTTTGGTCTTGGAGCGAACCGTCCCGCGACACGCGGGTCCGTCCTACTGAAGCTTACTCGTATGAGAGAGCTTTCCCCATCATACCTTGTACCCGCGAGGGGTTACGAAGAAACCACCGATGATCTTGGAAGATCTGTTCCCTATCACGACAATGCTCCGCATGTTGATGTCCAGATGCAGGAAATTGTCCAATGTGGCCACGATGATGCGTTCGTCCGGACAGCCCACCGCGGTGCCGATTCCCACCGGAGTCTTGCCGTCTCTGTTGCTGAGAAAGATTTCCGCGGCTTCTTCCAGTTGACCCGTTCGTTTTTTACTCCTGGGATTGTACAGTGCGACCACCAGATCTGCCGCGGCTACCGCGTTGAGCCTGTGTCGAATGGTTTCCCAGGGAACGAGCAAGTCACTGAGACTGATACACGCGAAATCGAGCATCAAGGGTGCGCCGAGCCTCGCGGCGGTTGCTCCTGCCGCGGTTATTCCGGGAACGATCTCGATGGGAACCGGATTCCCGTCGGCCACGGCCATCTCCACTGCGAGTCCGGCCATGCCGTAGATACCCGCGTCACCCGAAGATATGAGCGCAACGGTTCGACCTTCTTTCGCCTTTTCAATCGCGGCCCGGCACCGTTCCCGTTCCTTGGTCATTCCTGAAGAAATCAACTCCTTGCCGGTGGTCAAGTCGGCTATGAGATCAAGGTACCTGGTGTACCCCGCCACCACGTCGCTGTCGGCAATAGCCCGTTCCGCCCGGTGGGTCCGGTCCAAGGGACCGCCGGGTCCGATTCCCACTACGAAGAGTTTTCCCGGGGCGCTGTCCTCATTCCGTGGTTTGCCCCGGGAGTCTGAATTGTCGTTCAATGAGTCCTCACTTTCGGAGAGCGGTTCTCTGATTGTAAATCATTCAAATCGACCACGCGCTTCGCGTGCAGTCGTCACAACCCCATGATCTTATAGACCAAGTCCATGTCCAAGCTCTGGCGAACCGCGTCGGCCAACCGATCAAATGCGGGTTCGAGGTCGTATTTTGCGACGATTCGTCCTTTGGCCGGGAGTCCGCGGCGTAAGCGCAGCCTGTCAATGAACCAGCGCCTGAATTCATCCGCGTCGAATATACCATGAATGTACGTACCCCAAAGTCTGCCGTCCTGCGACCTTATCCCTATGGATCTGCCGGTTTCATGTTCCAGGAGCGGGGCAAGCCCGGTTGCCTCGGTCTGCCCGTGATGGATTTCGTATCCTCGAACCGTCAGGCCGGATTCCAGGTGCTTTGCGCCGACCAAGGTCAGCGTTTTCTCCAGTTCCAGCACCGTCGTCATCTGCAGGAAGTCGAGCCCCGGCAGGGTCTTGCCGTCGGATTCCAGCCGGTTAGGGTCTGCTATGCGGGAACCGATCATCTGAAATCCGCCGCAGATTCCCACCAACTCGGCGCGACCGTTCTCGGTCAATTCCCGTATCTTCGCTTCCAGACCATTTTTTCTCAAATATTCGAGGTCGCCGATGACGTTCTTACTTCCGGGGATGATCACCGCGTCCGGATGGTCGAGATCCTCCACGCGGCGGACCTTTTTCAGCCGCACATCAGGCTCGATGAGGAATGCATCGAAGTCGGTGAAGTTGGAGATGTGAGGAAGATCCACCACCGCGATCTCGACGCACTCTTCCGATCTCGACGGATCTTTGAACAGACCTTCCTTGAAGCTTACCGAATCCTCTTCCGGAAGTCCCAAGTCGTGAAAGTACGGCACCACTCCGATGACCGGACGGCCGGTGTGACGACGAACATACTCATGTGCATCATGGAGGAGGTCCTGATTGCCTCGGAAGCGGTTCACCACGAATCCGGCCACCAGGGCCCGCTCCCATTCCGCAAGAACCTCCATGGTGCCTACGAAGGACGCATAAACGCCGCCGCGGTCAATGTCGCCCACCAGCAGTACGGGTGCCCGAGCGTACCGGGCCATGCTCATGTTCACGATATCGTGATGCTTCAGGTTCACTTCCGCGGGACTGCCCGCACCCTCCAAGACGATTACGTCGTGGTCCGCGGCCAAGGAATCGTACGCCTGCCTGACCTTGTCCACGACAATCGACTTGTAGTGCACGTAATCGAACACGTCCATGTTTGCCACGGGTTTGCCCATGACGATCACCTGACTGCCCGTATCGGTGTTGGGTTTGAGCAAGACCGGGTTCATGCGGACGTCCGGATCCAACCGGCAGGCCTGCGCCTGCACCACTTGAGCCCTTCCCATCTCACCGCCGTCCCGGGTGACAAAGGAATTCAAGGACATGTTCTGCGCCTTGAACGGCGCCACCCCATACCCGTCTTGAAGCAGAATGCGGCACAGGATCGCGGTCATGACGCTCTTCCCCGCGTTGGAACTGGTGCCCTGAAACATCAGCGCAGGCGTTGGGCGTTTCGATACCCGCCCGGCCGGTCTACCGAGCGCACGTCTCAGGGATTCGCAGAAGCGGAGATTCTCGTCCGGCGTCCTCACCGCCATACGGAAGAAACGATCGTCCAATCCTTGGAAGTTCGCGCACAACCTGATGGCCATTCCGTCCCGGAGAATCCGGTCCGAGAGTGTTTGTGCGGTCAAGTCGGTCCGGTCGATACGCACGAGAAGATAGTTCGCACGCCCCGGATAGACGGTCAAACCGTCAATGGCCCCAAGTTCATTCTTCAGCTGTTCGCGCTGCTGCGTGACGAATTGCCGGCTTTGCTCTACGTAATCCGCGTCTTTCAACGCTGCCTCGCCCACGGCTTGAGCTATGGTATTGACCGACCAGAAGGGCTGAATGTCACGGACCGACCGTACGACATCGGGATCCGCAACAGCGCACCCGAGCCGAAGGCCCGGAATGGCAAAAATCTTTGTCAATGAGAGGAGTACGATCACATTGGGCGGCCGGTTATGGGTAAGGCTGTCCAGGTCTTCCACAAAATCACGGAATGCCTCGTCAACGACGAAGAGAGATGATGGGTTATTCGCTGCCGTCTGCCTAAACGCTTGCGTATCGAAAACCAGGCCCGTGGGATTGTTGGGTTGACAGAGGAAGACCAGTTCGCCGCCGTGAAGCTCGGCATCCAGAGCGGCGAAATCCAGATCAAATCCCGCACTTTCCTGCAAAGGGACGGTATCAACGACCATGCCCGCGCCTTCGGCGTACGCTTGATAATCCGAATAGGTCGGGACAGCGACAACGACTCTAGACACACGCAAGGCACGAGGAAGCAGGTGGATAATCTCCGTGGAACCGTTTCCGACGAGTATGTGCTCCTCAGGCACGCCGTACCGTCGGCTTGCCGCGGTGGTCAACCCGGATGCGTCCGGGTCGGGATAGTGCACCAGCGCCCCGAGTGTGGAACTCACCACGGATCTTAACCACTCCGGCGGTCCTAATGGATTCAAGTTTGCGGAGAAGTCGAGTATTTCTTCCGCAGGCCGCCCGGCAAGGCCCGCGATATCGGCCAGGTTCCCGCCGTGCTTAAAATCTCTCATTGTATGTGTCTCCAACCTGAAGCAACGGCCGCGGCCGTTGCTCAACTCTGACCGAATGTACGACTATTCTTCTGCGGTTGAAACTGCGGCCTCTTCAAACGTTGCAACCTGAGTCAAAATCTTGACGGCCCCGTCCACCAGCGGCATGGCAACCGCCGCGCCGGTTCCTTCCCCCAACCTGAGATCCAGGTCCAGGAGCGGCCGCTTGCCGATGAATTCCAGTGCAGCCTTGTGCCCTTGCTCGACGCTTCTGTGGGCCGCAATCATGTAGTCCGCGGCATTGGGAGCCAATCCGTATGCGATCAATGCACCTGCCGTGGAAATGAGGCCGTCTACCAGGATCGGCTTCTGCAACGATGCCGCACCGATTATCAACCCGGCGATGCCCCCCAGCTCGAATCCGCCCACCTTTGCCAGCACGTCCAGAGCGTCGCTCGGATCGGGTTTGTTAGTCTGCAATATCTTTTCGATCACGCGGATCTTGTGTTTGAACTGATCCTCCTCTATGCCGGTCCCACGGCCCGTTACCTCCGCGGGCGGGGCACCGGTGAAGGCGGCGATGACCGCGCTGCTCGGGGTCGTGTTTCCTATGCCCATGTCCCCGGTTCCCAGCAGGTCGTATGATTCCCCGAGGTCAACGGCGATCTTGATGCCCGTCTCAACGGCCTGAACGGCTTCGGAACGACTCATGGCAGGGCCCGCGGCAATATTTGAGGTCCCGGGTCTTATGGGCCGAGCGAGGAACAGCTTCGACTCCTTTGCAGCGCTCAAGTCTCCGGCCACCCCCATGTCTACCACGAATACCGCGGCATTGGTCAGTTGGGCAAGGGCGTTGATACCCGCGCCTCCATTGAGGAAATTGAACACCATCTGGGGAGTGACTTCCTGAGGATACTTGGTCACGCCCTCCGCAACCACGCCATGGTCGCCGGCCATCACAACGACCGCTTTCCTTTCCGTCGGCGGGTTCATGGATCGGGTCATTCCCGCAAGATCGACCGCCAGATCCATAAGCCTTCCGAGGGCCCAATGGGGCATGGTGAGCTGATCGAGCCTCTCCTTCGCGCGTCCGCGGTACGTTTCATCCTGGGGAATGATTCGGGTTACGGTTTCTGCCAAAAGGTTCATAGAACGTGCCTCCTTGTACGGTAAACCAGTGCACTCAAACAAAGGTGAAATGCGGAACTCTCGTTTGCAGCCATTCGCCGGCGGGAATTCGGGTCAACCGCGTGGAGCCGGAATATGACACGATAGGAGGGCAAAGGACAAAAGAAATCCCCGGGGATACCCCGAGGATGCCGTTTTCCATCCCTGCCGGCAAGCTCCCTCTCCGCGAAGAGCATGCCATTTCACTCGCTCCGGGGCAGGTCTTCCGGCTTCCGGATCCGCCTACTCGCCGCCCTTCCCATCGGTACCGACAGTGGTTTCGCGGCTTTCGTCCCCGGTTACGGCGGCGGGTCCGCAACGGATTTGCACCGTTTTCCCTCTCGCCCCGTCCGGGCGATCATGAATCATGTATCGCCCATTGCTTTCGTCGGGCAGTAACGTACTGCCGTCAAACCGCTACCTTAAAGCCTGATTAAGACCGTGTCAAGATCTGCGTAACGCCAACGCACGGCTATTCGTGAGTTCTGAATCGGTGCAATCTATAACGTCCTCAAGGGACGGAAATCCCGTTTGAAATCTCTCATTCTTTCCGAGGGGTGAATCTCCCGGCTAAAGTCGTATGCGCCCTCGGCACATTAAGATCGCGGTGCAAGCTCTTTATTTCCCTTCACGTGCGCTCACAGAGATTCGTGTACATGCCTTTCTTTTCCATCGCCTCATGAACCCGGTTCACATGTTCTTCCGGGGTTTTCTCATCATATTTCTCAAAGGTGCTGAACGTACCCGGAGCCCAGGAATACAGAGGAGCGTCCTTGAGGTACGGCCCGGAGACACCGACGGTCCATCCGTCTTTGGCAGCCCAATGCGGCTCATTCATTCGGAACCGATACACGAAGTATTCCAGGTCCATGCCTTCGCGTTCCCTCTTCACCCGTGTCGTCAATTCAATCGAATCCGGCACCGAACCGAGTTCGTTGGGATGCAGGAGCCAAAACACCATGTCCGCCTCTGCAGCGGCCTCAGGAGTCATGTACTCCTTGGGAAACAGCGACTCCCTATCGTGTTCCACCAGGGCTTCATGAAGGGCCCGCCTCGTGTCCGGGCGTATCGCATAGCTCAGCAATTCGCTCTCATTCGGTTCTCTTCCCGCCTTCAACTTCTCAACGATTGGAGCCATCTGCTCGTCGATGAGTCTGTTTCGCGTGCCTGTGGCTCGAAAGGTCGCGATCAAACGCCATACGATGAACAGCACAATAAGAGCGATGACACTTCCTACGACAATCAAGAACACCTTCATTCCCACCCTCCATTCAATTGCAGCGCGTCAATCCGGAGTCATATTAGCACAAACCTACCACGTATCAGGGCAGCGGGCCTGAGCGCCCCGTTGTTTCGCGAGTTTGAGGAAGGATAATCAATATTGCGAAACGCGCCGCACCAAGGTTGACATACTGATGCATCCAACGTATGCTTTGATGTATGAGAACAACCGTGAGAATAAGCGATGACCTCCTTAAGAAGGCCAAGAAACGTGCAGCGGAGCAAGGGTGCACCCTGACCACCCTCATAGAAGATGGCCTGAAGCTGTTGCTTGCCGAAGCCAAGCCACCCCTGTCGAAGCGTGTGCAATTGCCGGTGTCCAAGGCATCCGGCGGAATTCTCCCGGGGGTCGATCTCAATCGATCATGCGAGTTGGAAGAGGTCATGAACAAGCCGTGATTCTACCCGACGTCAACGTTCTTGTTCATGCCTTCCGGTCCGATAGTCCCGACCATGGCTTCTGCCGAACATGGCTCGAGAGCGTCGTGAACGGCCGGGCTCTGTATGGAATGGCACCTCAGGTTCTGAGCGGCGTGGTGCGAGTCACCACCCATCCCAGATTCGTCTTCGTGAAACCCAGCGGCCCGGCTGAAGTGCTGCGTTTCTGTAACCTCCTCCTTGAGCAACCCCATTGCGCAGTTGTTCAACCGGGCCTCCGGCACTGGGAAATTTTCACTCGGTTGTGCACCGAAGCGGACGCGCGGGGCAACCTCGTTCCCGACGCATGGTTTGCGGCACTGGCCATCGAATCAGGTAGTGAATGGATTACGCTGGATCGCGATTATGCCCGATTCCCCGAGCTTCGGTGGAGCCTGCCGGGCGAATTCCACTAGGTTACAATCTTGGTGTGCGCCGTTCTTGCATAGAAGAAACCTATGGCTTGGTCTGCCCACATCGTGTTCTCCCGAAAAAGAACAAAATAATTCTTGTCTCCTGTACCTACCTTGGCTTACCATTGCTTGAAAGAGAAAAAGACCTCCAGAGAAATAACCGGAGAGGGAAGCCCCCCCGGGAATCAAAGAAGCAAGCAAACAGGGCCGCCCTAGAGCCTGAATCGGACGAACCGAACAAACACCTTTCGAGAAAGCGTTTGGCGGCGTTAAGCGACTTATCCTTGCCCCATACGGTACACGACAACATCAGGACCCACCGCCGGGGACCATTCAAAAGGAGGCAGGACATGCGCAAACTGAGCGTTTTCTTGGCGGTGTTGTTCGTGATAACAGTGTCCCAGGTCGGCTTTGGCGGCTAGGACATTCCCGACGTCAAAGGTACGTAGGTGATCAAAGTGCAGGGAGTGAAGCACCATAAGAGCGAAGAGGCCTACCCGAAAACCCATTACCACGCGAGAAGAGACCGTCACGTGGAATTCGACCTTACCGTAACCATCGACAGGCAAGACGGTTTTCGTTTTTCCGGCACAAAACAGTCGGCAAAGCATAAGGAAACTGCTTCCGGAATGATAGGGTTTGACAACAAGACCCTGTACATGGTGGATGATGACGGAATCGCCTTCCGCCGACTCGTGGTCACCGGCCAAGAAGCTGATTTTTCTTATTGAATTCCGCTGCAGCTTGAAGTAACCTCTATTCTCCGGTGAGACTTTCTCGGAGAGAATCATTCCTTGTAGATTGGGGGCACCTTGGAGCTCCGAAATGTATTGCGGCCGGGGTAGGGGAGGTCCGGTTCCGATCGGGGCAAGCCGGTCTCGACGTCGGAGCTTACGCTGCGGAAAGATCCCGGGACCCGCCTCAAAGCACACTGCGTTCCGTGGAGGAGATGTGGATATGAGAAAAACGCGGATAGTGGTTGTTGAGGATGATATTTTGATCCGGAAGGCCCAGTGTGATCGCCTGACCATACTGGGGTACGAGGTGGCGGGCACGGCATCCACGGGTGAGGAGGCCGTAGAAATAGCGCCGGATCTTCACCCGGATCTCATACTGATGGACATTCGACTGGGGGGATCAATGGACGGAATCCAGGCCGCGACGCTCATCCGGTCACGTCTGGACGTACCTGTCGTGTATGTCACCGCTTACGCGGATGAAGCGACTCTTGAGCGAGCCAAGCTGACACAGCCCTTTGGATACCTGGTGAAACCCTATGGTGAACGGGAATTGCGCAGCACCATAGAGATGGCCCTTTACAAAGACAAGACGGAAAGGAGACTGCGCGAGAGCGAAGAACAACTGAAGGATTTTCTGGATCATGCGAATGATCTTATACAGATCGTCGACACCCGAGGCCGTCTCCTCTACACGAACCAGGGTTGGCGTGCAGCTCTCGGGTACTCGGAGGACGAACTTCCGGGTCTTTCTTTCTTTGACGTAGTTCACCCGGAAAGTCTTTCCTATAGTAGGCAGATCCTCGATCGGGTAGTCTCCGGAGAGACGATTTCCAACGCTCAAATGGTTTTCATGACCAAACGAGGCACTGCCATCTCAGTGGAAGGGAATGTCAACTGTCGACGCAAGAACGGTCGACCGGTGAGCGTCAGGGGGATCTTTCGTGACGTCTCGGACAGAAAGGCGCGGGAAGCAGAGATCATCAGAGCCAAAGAGGAATGGGAACGCACCTTTGACGCGGTTCCGGACTTGGTTATGATACTGGACGATCGGCATCGGATTCTCAGAGTGAACCGCGCTACGACTCAGAGGCTGGGATTGACGAAGGAAGACGCGCTGGGAAGGTACTGCCATGAAATCTTTCATGGTACGGACCAGCCTCCAAGCTTTTGTCCTCATCAGAAGCTCCTCGCCGACGGGATCGAGCACGAAACGGAACTCTTTGAACCGAGACTGGGCTGTGCGTTTCAGATAACCTTGTCTCCGCTTCACGATGCAGAGGGAAGGTTGTCCGGCGCGGTCCATGTGGCCAGAGACATCACGACGCGCAAACGGCAGGAGGAGCGCCAGCAGCAGCTTGTAGAAGAGATCAAACAGTTTGCCTACATCGTATCGCATGATCTGCGGGCACCATTGGCGAACGTAAAGGGCTTCACCCGGGAGCTCGTGGAGTCGCTGGCCGCCATCGAGGCAAGGATCAGGGAGGTTTCGGATTCGATTCCGGACGAGACGGGTATGGAGATCTTGCGGCTGGTAGACGACGATATTCCCGAAGCCCTCCATTTCATAGACTCTTCCGTTTCTCGAATGAACAGGCTTGTTGCCGGGATCCTGCAGTTGTCCCGCATCGGGTACAAGGAACTCCGGATGGAACGGTTGAACATGAATGAGCTTGTAGCGGAAACGTTCAAATCGTTCAGCCATGAGATACACAGCAGGGGAATAGAGGTTAGGATGGGGGATCTTCCCGACGTAACCGCGGATTGCGCGTCAATGGAGCAAATCCTCTCCAATCTGGTGAGCAACTCGGTCAATTACCTTGATCCCGAGCGTACCGGCAGAATCGAAGTGACGGGCTCCCAGGCAGGAAACGAAACGGTTTTTAGGATAGAGGACAACGGAGTGGGAGTGGATGAGTCCGATCAAGAGCGGATTTTCGACCTGTTCAGACGCGCCGGCAGAACAGATGTGCCGGGTGAGGGGATGGGCCTCACCTACGTGAGAACTCTCGTGCGAAGGCACGGGGGAAATATTTGGTGCGAATCCGAGCCCGGAGTGGGATCCACGTTCATTTTCACCATAGCCAATCCCGCAGACCACTCAGGTTAGGACTCAGATCGCGACCATATTTATGAAACCGACTCCTAAGTGCTCCATGGCGCAAATGCTGTGACGTATTCTTGAGAACGCTCAGTAGCGTCCCGGCGTCGCTGCCGGGCGAAAAACCAAGAGTACCGGCACGGAGGCCCGGGCTACGAAAGACTGACTCGAAGCCGTAGACCTGTTTCGTGGGACGGGCCTCCGTGCCCGTCATCTTCAAGGACGGGCGTCCCTGCCCGCCGTCTCCCCGGCGCAGGCCGGGGTCCAGGAGAAGAAGACTGGTTCCCGGCCTACGCCGGGAAGACGACTCAGGTTGTGCGACCGTACTTACGCCAACGAGCACTAAGGCCCTTCACGCAATTGTCGCTATCAACTTCCGGCGGTGTTGTCTCGCACAAAACTCCTCACTGCGGCAAGCACTTCGTCGAACGTCGAGCAGGTTGCCTCACCTGACAGTTCCGGCCTGCCTATCACTACCACACGGCAATTTTCTTGCCGAGCAGCGTCAATCTTTTCGGGGACCCCGCCGGCTGCCCCGCTGTCTTTGGTCACAAGGCAGCCTATGGAAAAACGTCGGATCACGGAGCGATTGTCTTGCGTGGAAAACGGGCCTCTACCGGTGACTATGTTGGTTTCCGGTATGCCCGCACTGCGACACGCATCGAGCGAGTCGGGGTGCTGAAGCACTCTCACAATGAGGGGAACGCCGGTTCGTCGAGCTTCCGATGCATAAGGTGTGAGATTGCGCGAACCCGTTGTGAGCAACACCGGTCGGCCGAACGTGAAGGCTTCACGTGCCGCATGCTCGTGGTCGGCCGCACGATGAATGAAGTCCTGCTCCTCTACCACCGCGGGACGGACATACGTCAGGTACGGAATGCCGAGCCGTTGAGAGACGTTTCGCGCCGTGGAACGTACCGTGGAAGCATAGGGGTGGGACGCGTCCACTACGATGCTGATTCCGCGTTCCTTCATCAGCTGCGCCATCGCACTTTCGTCGAGTTTCCCGGAACGATGGGCTACATTAGGGTGATTACCCACGTCGAGGGGGACGTCGGTCGCGGTGGAAACGAGAACGTTCCACCCGGATGAAGCGAGTGCAAGTCCCAGCGGCGCGGTTTCACTTGTTCCGCCAATGAGCAAGATCATGGGTCGAAATGCCTGTCGTTTTGAGTATCCGTGATTTCTCAGCAGTAGCACCGGCATGTTACCGGTATATCTTCAGTAGGACCGGCCTCCGTGCCGGTATGTGTCCAGGATCGGCGTTCCGCCGGTGTGACCGGCAGAATGCCTGTCCTACTTCATCCGGGATCGGTTCCCTTGTGTCTTTGCGCCTTGCCGGTTCATTTCTTCTTATCTGCGAGGATCTCTTCCGACCACAGGAAACTTTCCCCGGCTACCGCTACGGTTATTCCGTCGAACTTCTTCTTGGGGACCAGCAACGTGGTTCGCCTTCCCGCGAGCAGCGCACACGGTTCCGCGACTGCGGGAAGGTTGACCTTGCCTTTCACGAACTCGGAATGCTCGAATTCCCTCGTTGAATTCCGGATCCCCTCGGATGAGATGAAACGAATGGGAACGCCGAGTTCACGTGAAGCACCCAACAGTCCGTTCTCGTCGGCCTTGATATCCGCGGATGCCAGCAACCTCACCTCAGCGATGTCGAGATCCGCGTCCTTCAGTACCGTCCGTACTGCCGAGACGATCCCTTCGGAATCCGTTCCTCTTCGGCATCCGATCCCCACGATGAGCCGCTTCAGAGCTTCGGTGGTAGTGGATATCACCGGTTCCGCCGACAGTATGTTGCTCACGGCCACTGCCAGGTCATTTGCACCGCCTTCGTGGCCGCTGAGCAGGCTCACGGCCCAGCGCCCGCCCACATCGACCGCCACGACCGCAGGATCCGTTAGTTTGTGTTCCAGGTGCGGTGCCAAAGCCCGGACCACCACACCGGTCGGGGCAATGTACACGAGGCCCGAGTACCGGCGAAAAATGTCTGCGGTCAAGTCGACGATTCGATCGAATCTTTGCGTCGGGACGTCGGTTTCAACGCTTCTGTGAGCATGGATTTCGGCCCCGGGGAGACTCTCGGCCAACCGACCGGCAAGGTGAGCCCCCTGGTTGGAAAGAGTAATCACCGCTAGCTTCATAGGTAAGTCCTCCGACATGTGACCCCGGTCGGATGCACGATGGGGGGGGGGTTGGGGGGGAAGCACAGTGATTGAACTGCCGAGAGACTTCTCAAGCCTTATTGCCGTATCAAATCTCGGTGCCTCAGACGAGGTGCCCAGTGTTACGACCTTTCGGCGACAATTACGCTGCTTCGCAGCCCCCCCAATTATGGCGCATGGTGCGCTCTTTGTACCTAATCTCCGAGGCGAAGCCCCGGAGCGCCTGTCAATGCCGAGGACGTTCATGACTCGTTGTGGCTTGTTGGCAGCCGCAAGCCATGAGGGTTCATGGCTGCTTTCCCACACGGTACTCGTGCGTGAACGACGGGTCGTACAGCTTCGATGAGGGAACGTCAAGCGAGAGTGCTTTGCCCACAACGATCATGGCGGTCTTCTTGATTCCCGAGGCCGCAGTCTTGTCCGCTATGTCGGCAAGCGTGCCTCGAATGATTTGCTGATCCGGCCAGGACGCTCGGTAGACCACCGCTGCAGGGCAGTCGGCGCCGTACCACCGTGCCAGACGGTCGGCTACATCCTTCATCTTGTGGATCGACAGGAATATGCAAAGAGTGGCTCGGGTCCGTGCCAAAGCTTCGAGTTCTTGAGATTCCGGCATAGGGGTTCGCCCTGAAGTCCTGGTGAGAATGATGGTCTGGGAAATCTCCGGCGCAGTCAACTCGGTCCGCAATGCCGCGGCTGAAGCCTGAAACGAACTGACTCCGGGAACGACCTCGTAGTCGATCTCCAGTCGCGCCAGTTCATTCATTTGCTCTCTGGTTGCTCCATAGATGGAAGGGTCTCCCGAGTGGAGTCGCACCACGTCAACGTTGCGTTCCTTTGCGTCACGGTACAATGCGACGATTTCATCGAGGTCCAGTGTGGCCGAATCATGCTTCTCCGCGCCTGCGGGGATGACGTCCGTCACTTCCGGGCTGACCAATGAACCCGCATAGATACAGATGCGACAGTCCCGGAGTATCCTCCGGGCCTTAACGGTCATGAGTTCCGGGTCGCCCGGGCCTGCTCCGACAAAGTAGACTTTCATGTATTTTCCATCCTCAGTCGTTTCCTTTGCGTCAATCCTTATGCACGATCTCGGCCGGGGACCAGGATCACCGAAAGATTACCCGTTTCGTCCTCGGTTTGTTCCTTTAGCCGGCGAAGATCCGTTTCCACGGTCTCATTCTCGAGCCCTGCACGTGAGACGAAGACGGCTCGGTCGAGCGCTCCCTCTTGATCCAAGAGATCCAAAACCGATTTGAGTCGCCTGCCGATCTTCATGAGAATCGTCGTGCCGCCGGCGGTAAGTGCCCGGCGGAGATCTTCAAGATCATCGGTTCCGGGGACAATGGTTATCGTCTCCCTCCCCCTTCCCAAAGGGAATCCGGAAGCGGCCGCAACCGCGCTGAAGGCCGTGACGCCGGGTATGGTGACGACGTTGGCCTCCGGCAACCGTCGGCGTAACGCTCGAAGCATATAGATGTACGTCGAGTAGAGGAGCGTATCACCGAGCGTCAGGTAGCATGCATCCGTGCCTTGCCGAAGAATTTCCGCAATGGGACCGACTCGGTCGTCCCATTCTTTCGATAGCTCTTCCGGGTCGGACGTCATGGGGAAGATGACTTCGTGAACGACCGATCGGGGATCCATGTGTGTGCGTGCGATGTTGAGAGCGAGACACTCGGCTGCTCTGCGCCCTCGGGGTACGAATACATGTCGACATTCCGCGAGAAGCCGAGCCCCCTTTACCGTCATGAGGTCCGGGTCTCCCGGCCCGACACCAATCCCGTAAAGTGTTCCCAATAAACGTTTCATTACCATCATGACGCAAGAAATGCCGCGGTCCGGACGGCACGGGATATGTTACCGAACGTATGAATCATAGCGCTTAGGTTCTCTCGTGTTGTCATTCAAGAAGGCCCTTCTTCACGATCACCACAACGGTGCTCGGCACGGTGGAGAGGGTTGCCAACTCATCGCGGTTTACCTCGCGGACCGTTTCGTTGTCCAGGGTGAGATTCTCCATCACGAAGATCCTTCGGTCTGCGTCCGAATCCACAAGGAGGTGATCGGCAATCCACTTGAGGGATTGTTCACGGCCGCCCAACACCGCAATCTTCTCCGCTGAACGTAACGAAGGATCCGGCTGGGGGTTCTGTTTGTGGGCACTCACCATCCTCGCGTCGGCCCAATCCAGCCCAATTTGGGCAAAAGCCGCTTGGACCGAGCTGATCCCGGGCATAACCCTGCAACGATCCCTGCCGAAGCGTTTAATGACGAGCCTGGCAAGGCTGAACAAGCCCGGGTCCCCGGTTACCAGGACCGCAACGGACCGGGAACGGTACCGCTCTTCAACAGCGTCCAGGGCATCGGTAATCTTTCCGCCGACAACCACGCGCTCGGCTCTTCTGTTGTGAAACAGATCGAGCAGCCGTTGCGCTCCCACCAGGACATCGGCACGGGCAACCGCCTTCTCCGCGGCCCTTGTTACATAATCCAACGACCCCGGTCCGCAACCGACAATGGTAATCACGCCCTCGGTTACTTCCACGGCGACACGTCTCCATCGGCACCGAGCAGGGCTCCGGACAGACTCACAAGGACGACTGCGGTGGGGAACCTCTCCTCGATGCGAGCCGAAACGGCGGTGCGAATATCCGCCGCCAGAACACCGGCCAACCGGCCGCGGTCCTCTTGGGACAGATCATTGAAAAGACCTTCCACGGTTGACGCGTCCGTGCCGGCCTTACCCAAGATTCGAATCGCAAGATTCGCGACGTAAGGCACGGCACTCGGGGATCTTGACGAGTGCGTGTCCCAGTGGCCCGCCGGCAGTTTGGCCAGCTTTCCCGGGTGACCGACGATCAGCAGGCGATCAAAGTCCTTGCCGACGGCCTCGTCCAGCATGAATCCCCATTCGTTGCTTACCTCGACCAGCTGTTCCGGAGAGAAGCGGAAGAGCTTCTCCGCGGCTCGCTCACCGATCCGACCTGGTACGAAGAGCGGATTCCTCACTCCACACGCGACGGCAACACTCAACGCGCATTTCAGCGAATCCCGAAGAGCGGCTCCACTGAACGGTCGAACGATGCCCGACGTGCCGAGGATGGAAAGGCCTCCCACCACCCCAAGCCTGGGATTGAACGTCTTTTCGGCAAGCTCCCTGCCTCCCGGGATGGAGATGGTCACGTTCACGCCTCCGTCGGTTACTTCACGCACCGCGGTTCTGATCATGCTCCGTGGCACCGGATTGATGGCAGGCTCACCGGGAGGCAATGCAAGACCGGGTTTAGTGACCGTTCCGACGCCTTCCCCTGCGATGAACGTAACGTCCTCTCCGTGCCCCCAGGTTACCGATGCCGAGATGAGGGACCCGTCCGTCACATCCGGGTCGTCACCGGCATCCTTTTTCACGGCCGCCTCTGCGCAAGTCGCGTCGCCGCATGCATAAGCGATTACCAACTCAACTCGTCCGCCGTCGGGTAGTCCCACCTCAACCCGCTCAGGCGGCGAGCACCCGGTGAGAACCATTAACGCTGCCTTTGACGCCGCCGCGGCACACGTGCCTGTTGTGAAGCCGGTTCGTTGTGTGGTCATAGTGCTACCGGAATAAATCAGACCACCAAGACACCAAGACACCAAGACACCAAGAAGACAAAGGTAAGCTCTTTGGTGCCGTCCACTGATTGTCGGCTCGATTCTTGACTTGTTGGTTCATTCTTTTCCTTTTCGCCCGGATTGGTTTCCTTCGTGTCTTGGTGTCTTTGTGGTTCACACTTTTCTTGCTTCATACAGTCCGGCCGACACTTACTCCCTTTCCATGGCTACCGAGCACAAGGCATGGATTACGCTCACCGCGATGGGGCTGCCGCCTCTGCGGCCGGTTATGGCCACGTACGGTACGTTGAGGGACATCAGCTCATCCTTGCTCTCCGTTACGTGCACGAAACCGACCGGCATGGCAACCACCAGGGCGGGTCTCACACCCTCCTCGATGATCATGCGGTTCAACTCCATCAAAGCCACCGGGGCATTCCCGAAGAGGACTATTCCCCCATGAAGAATGGGACGGGCCTTGCGTACGGCAAACAACGAACGGGGCAGTCCCTTCTCTCTAGATTCTTGCGCAACTCCCGGATCAGCCACGTAGCAGACGACATGGTCCGCGGCGTACGTAGGGCGGACCTGCTTCAACCGCGCCAAGGAAATGCCGGTGCGGATCATGTTCGAATCCGCATAGATCGGACTACCACTTTGAAGGGCGGACACGGCGGAGTCAATGGCATCGTCCGAGAATTTCACCATGTCCATGAGTCCGAAATCCGCGGTTGTGTGCAGCATCCGTCGAACAACCTGCCACTGTTCCCGAGAGAAACGATCCGATTGCGCTTCCTTGTCGATGATTGCAAAGGAGCGCGATTCTATGGCCTCGCCGCTCATGGGGTTTTCATAGAGGGAATGGATCAAGGGCTTTGCGCCCGCATTCGGAGTAATGTGTTCTTCACTCATGGATCAATCTTTCTGAGACGTCAAGATGAGGGCATTATAAGAAGCTCCAGTTAGGCATCTCGCGCACACATCGAGACGAAGTGTTTCACGGCGTCGGGCCTTGAAGCAAAATGAGCGTGCACGTACCCCGCCAGGATGCGACCGTATTGGTAACCTTCCAGGCTACTTGTCGGCAGACGAACCTTCTTCACCTCATAGACGTGGTCCCAATTCGGGTCCTCCGCGGGATCGCCCACGAGTTCTGAGTAATGGAATTCATGACCTCTCATCTTGGTGCCCGCTTTGCCGAAAAGGGAGTCTCTGAGCAGGGTAACCTCAACGTAACCGAGTGTCTTTAATCGGTTCAACATCCTCGTCCGAGCCGGTAGGATACCGGCCATGTCAAAGCGCTTACCGTCCGCGGTTTCAATGCCCCGGGACAGGTACATGAGACCGCCGCATTCCGCGTAGATCGCCCGTCCGGACCGGGCGAATGCGCGCAAGGAGTCGAGCATGGAACGATTCGCCGAGAGCTCTTGGGCATACACCTCGGGGTATCCTCCCCCCAAATAGATGCCGTCAAGCCCACCCGGTAAGGTCTGTTCGCTCAGGGGAGAAAAACGGACCACCTCGCAGCCTTGGCTTTCCAGGGCTTCGATGTTGTCGGGATAGTAGAAGTGGAACGCTGCATCAAACGCGAGCCCGAGCCTCACCCTTGGCGGTTCGGCCGGTTTGCGCCTGTCCGTTGAGGTGACTGCCGGCGGCGGAGCGGCGCGGGCCAGTGCCAGTATGTCGTCTACGGAACCGTGTCGTTCGAACGCGTCGCCAAGCTCGTTCAAGACTTCACGAGAGAGGTTTCGCTCGTCCGCAGTCACGAGGCCCAAATGCCTGCTCGGGAGTTCGGGATACGCCCCTCTGGGGACAGCCGCAACAACGGGGGGGAGTCCGTAGGCTTTGAAGGATTCCCCCAGCCAGTAGGCGTGCCGCTCCGAACCGCAGTGATTCGCAACGACACCGGCCACGTTGACGTTTCTTTCGAACTCCGAGTATCCCTTCACCAGGGCTGACGCGGTCCGCGCCATTCCATGAACGTTGATGACGAGAAGCACCGGTGCGTCGAGCCATGAGGCAATCTCGGCAGTACTGCCGTCGGGCTCCACCGGGTCGCTCCCGTCGAACAGCCCCATAACTCCCTCGATAACGGCAATGTCCGCGTCGCGTGCCTTTTCGGTGAACAGATCGAGAACATAGTCCTTTCCGGTCATCCAGCTGTCCAGATTGTAGCACGGCACTCCCGAGGCTGCGTGCAGGTACGACGGGTCCAGATAATCCGGACCGACCTTGAACGTCTGAACCTTCAAGCCACGTTCGGTCAACGCCCTGACCAGAGCGAGGGTAGTAGTGGTTTTGCCCACACCGCTGTGGGCCCCGGCGACCACTATTCTTGGACATGAGTTACGCATTGTGCTCCCTTAGAACGAAATGCCGTAGGGCGGGCCGTGCCCGCCGTCTCTCCGCAGAACTCGGGGAGCCCTGTGATACCTATGCTGATACGCAGCGGTCCCGCGCTGAACGCGGGATGCCTGCCCCGGGCACCCGTTTGTGAGTGCCCCTACCAAGGCTCATGGCTGTTCGCTGCCGCGTCTCTTTAGATGCAACGGAATGCCGCACGATACCAACGTCACCTCGTCTGCATGCCTTGCTATGAGCCTGTTGCATCGCCCGACCAGGTCGCGGTACAGCCGAGTAATCTTGTCCTCGGGGACAATGCCGCATCCGACTTCGTTGGTGACGATTATAATCGTTCCTTGCGTCTCCGCACAAGCATGGACCAGTTCAGCGGCTCGTGCGGAGATGTCGTCTTCGTTTATGTTCGTTCCCGATTGAAGGGCATGATACAGAATGTTGTTGATCCACAAGGTGAGGCAGTCAATGAGCAATACGTTATACCGTGTCGATTCCCGAATTGTCACTGCCGGGTGCAAGGGCTCTTCCACGGTGTCCCATAGGGATTCCGCCCGCTCCAGACGGTGTCTTCTTATCCGTTCCGCAGTTTCGTCGTCCACGACCGGGCAGGTTGCCACAAAGACTCGTGGGCCCGGCAACGCCTCCGCGAGCAGGCGAGCGTAGTCGCTCTTTCCGCTTCGACTGCCGCCTGTTACGAGAATCAAGTATCCCATTGGTAATCACGGTTTCCTTCCATCCGTCACGGCACAAATCACCCAAATCAATATAGCACATTCCGAATCCCCCGGCACGTAAGCGGCAAGAACCATAAGTCCAGTGGGTGTGCAGTCGTTTGCCCGCATAAGAGACCCTCGTCACAGAGCGCCGAATATGGCATTATGCCGCTCACGGAACTCAATCGGGGACTTCCGGCCTCTCTTGAGAAGCGGCGGAATGAGCGGTGGGCACGTGCCTGAGATGTTCGGTGCCGTTCTTGATGGGCGGTCTGGACATTCCGGTGCGTGAGTCATATTGACACACCGCTGGACGTCTATGATCAGTTTTGACTCATCGGTTTTCCAAAAATCACTGAAGACATCGTCGTGTAACGGATTTCATGCGTCACCTTGACTCGTTTATGGGTTAAGACGTGTGAGTGTTCGAGCGCTGAACGGGATTCGTTTTCGTTTCGGTATAGGTAACCTACCGGAAATACGGAGGAGTTTCGTTTTTCTGTCTGAGTGGTAGGTTTGGCCCAAGAAATGCATCTTCCCAAAACCCTAGCGAATAAAGGAACGACGGAAACCAATGAATAACGGCACCACACACTACATTCGAGCAAGCCGGTCTACCGGTGTTCGTTTGAATGGCATCGATACCAAGCGGTCATTATCATTGGCGATCCGTACAGACAGATCCGGCACGGGAATCAGTCGGCGCCTTAAGAGCGAACTCGTACGATTTCACTTTTATTCCGGATATTTCTCCACGTGAAAGAGGCGTGACCATGATAAAGCGGAAGAGACGACGACCCGTAAAATTCATTGAGCCCACCAACATCTTCGAGCAATTGGAGGAAAGGGTTGTTCTCGATGCATCCATAGCATTCACGGGAGATCAGACCGTGAATGAAGACCAGCAACTCCAGTGGAGCGATGCCGACGTCGAAGCCCCAAGCGAGGGTGACGCCGGCTTTGAATACAGCTTGGAGATAGATGTTGACGGAGTCGGAGTCGGCCAGGACCCGGTTAGCCTCGATGATTTCAATAATAACGTGGGAGACGTACGAAGGACCTCCGATACCCCTGCGTTGTCGCAGATTACTTTTGATCAGGCTACCGGTGAGTTAACGTGGACTCCGGACAACCGTGATGTGGGCACGTACGATTTCATCATCAACTCGGGCGACGGAGCCGGCGATACGGATCAAGTAGTTGCCGAGATTACGGTGAACAACGTACAGCCTATTATCACGACACTCGCGGAGACGACGTTCACGGAAGATGTATCGGGCCAAACGTTCGATGTTGATTCGACCGACGAGATCTATGGTGTAACGTACTCGCTTGTGGACGGTCCCGATACGGTTACCGACTGGCTCGAAATCGATTCGAGCACGGGTGTAATTTCAGTGACGTCCGGCGCCCCGACAGACGCCCAAGTTGGGACTTGGGAGTTCTTCGTTCGAGTCAACGACGGCACGGGCAGCGGTGATGTAGACCAGGCCTTCATACTGACCATCGAGAACACCATGGACTTCGACACCGCTGACTCCGCATCGGTGGACGAAGACGATGCATTCCTCTTCGATGTGGACACGGACACGGAGGAAGAGGGCATAGCGGTCAAGTATTCGCTGGTGGACGGCACAGGATCGGTTCCGTCCTGGCTCTCCATTGATCAGTACACCGGCGTGATCACCGGCAACCCCGACAACAGCGACGTGAACCCCGCAGGCTATGTTTTTGCCGTATTGGCTGAACGGGACGACGGAGTCGTCGAGTCGGAACAACAGACGTTTACCCTGTACGTGAACAATACCGACCCGGAGTTTCTCAACGTCGAGCAGGACATCTACCTTGTAGAAAGCAGCGGGGACCAGACCTTCGATGTTGAAACAAGCGACGAGGAGGTTCCGGCCGGTCTGGACGGTTACACTCTCGTGGCGTTTGACGACGCGACGTTTGACCCGTCCGCGCCGGTCGAAAATCCGGCATCAATACCCGGATGGCTGACCATCGACGGGGATACGGGGATCGTCCACGGTGACCCGGCCAACGTGGACGTGGGCGACCACTTTGTGTGGGTGAAGTTTGACGACGGAAACGGCGGAGTGGTCTACGAGAGATTCGAAGTACATGTCGACAACATTGACCTGTATTTCACTTCTCCGGATCAGGCAACCTGGGTCGAGGACGCGGCCGGTCAGACATTCGAGGTGAATACCAGCGAAGAGGGAGACGGCGTAACCTATTCGCTCGACATTACGGACCCGCTGGTCGCCTGGGACGGCAATCCGCTGACTTATAGGCATCCCGTGCTCGATCTCAACTGGTTTGAGATAGATGCAACCACCGGAACGGTCACCGCGCTCGTCACGCCGGACAACGAGTATGTTGGCGTATACACGTTCGACATTCTTGCAGACGAGGGGCATGGAGACCCGGCCATAGTTCAGCAGTTCATGCTCACCGTGGTCAATACCGTGCCGGTTATCGTCTCGGCAGACGTGACGACCGTTCAGGAAGACACTTCGGGGAACACCTTCCAGGTCTTGTTACAGAACGCGGAACCGGGCGCGACCTACTCGATTTCGAGCAATCCGTCAATCGGCTCGGGAACGGTTCAGATTGACGAAAACACCGGGATCATCACCATACCCGATCCTACGAACGCTGATGTGGGCGGCGTGTATGTATTCAACATCATAGTGGATGACCACAACGGCGGCACGGCAACTATGTTCTTTGAGATCCAGGTTACCAACAGCACGCCGGTTTTCACAAATCTGCCGACTGTTGGGGGAAGCGGCCTACCCACCATCTTAGTGCAAGAGGACCATGTCTCCACATTTTCAACAGTAGACACCGATGACGAAGGGGACGGCACCACGACGTATTCGATCGTGAGCGGCCTGGCCGGCGTTTCCATCGACTCTGCTACCGGCTTGATCACGGTGAATGCCGGCAACATAGAGGTCGGCCAACATACGATCACCATTCAGTTCGATGACGGAACCAGCCTGGGCGAGACCGGCGTCATCACTCAGGACATCACCATCGATGTCACGAACTACGAACCACATATCACTTCCGTGGACAATGTCACCTGGGTTGAGGACGCGGGTTACTTCTCCTTTGACGTGGAATCCGACGACGAAGGCCAAGGGTCGGTGACGTACAGCCTCGGTGCGGGGGCACCCGATTGGCTGATCGAGGGAGTCAATTTCGACGTCAACACCGGCGTGATGTCTCTAGTACCGGAAAACGAACATGTGGGATACTGGGAATTCACCATTACGGTTAATGACGGGAACACCGCCGTCGACAGTCAACTCTTCCATTTGACGGTCACCAACGACCCGCCGATTTTCGTAACGGCCGGTGAGGCGTACTTCAATGTCAACGGAGGAACCCAAACCTTTGATGTTCACACCGACGACGAGAATTCGGATAGAGACCCCGCGAGTTCATATCCGGTAGACGCGAATACCTATCGGCTGGACGGTGCACCGACCGGCGTCAGCATTGATGAGAAGACGGGAGTCATCAGCTGGGACGGCGTCTCGAGCGGTCAAGGGGATTACACGTTTGACATCGAGTTCTACGACGGTTCCGTCTGGATCGATCAGTCCTTTACGCTTTATATTACCGATACTCCGCCGGGCGGTGCCGATCATACGGCCGGCTTCTTCTCCGCGAACAATACGACAATGCTCGAAGACGAACCAAACCAGGAGTTCGACATCGAGTATATCGATGAAGGGACCGCCGGCTATGAATACCGACTTGACGGAACACAGCCTGCAGGATTGACCATAGATGCTGCTACCGGAGTGATTACCTGGAGCCCCACGAACGATGATGTTACGCTCCCCATCGACGGCACCGGCTACGCGTTCGACATTGATATTGTTGACGCCAATAACGGCAACGCCGTGGTGGCAACCGAGCATTTCACGCTCCACGTGCAGAATGTGGTGCCGTGGTGGGGGACTCCCGCACTTACCGTCACGTTTACGGAAGACACGGCCGCGGGAGACCAGCCCACATACAACGTTGACAACACGGACGAAGGGCACGGCGACGAGACCGAGTACTCTTTGGTGGACGGTACCGACTCGGTTCCTTATTGGCTGAGTATTGACGACACCGGTCGGATTTACGTGGATGCGGCCAAGATTACGGATGCAGAAGACAAGTTGCGAAACGACGACGTGGGCACCTGGAATATCCAGGTGAAATTCGACGATGGCCACGGGGGAGTGATCTATCAAGACGTCACCGTAGTAGTGGAGAATGTGCTGACCTTCCTCAACGCATCCACCTTTACCTGGCAAGAGGACAGCACGACCGCATTTACATTCGATGCGGACACCGACGACGACTCGTACTACGCGGTCACGTATTCCATCTCCGATGTGCCCACCTGGCTGGAAGGCCACTATACGTTTGACACCTCGACGGGTGAGTTCGCCACGGATGGGGGATTTGCGCCGGACAACACCATTCCGGGGCGATATACCTTCACCATAAGCGCAGATGACGGGAAGGGAGGTTCGAGTCAAACAATCACGCTCACCGTTCCCAACCGCGATCCCGTATTCGCCGAGACCGAATTCGACATGTACGAGGATGACGGGAGCGACACCATCAACCTCCAGGGGGACGACGAACTTCAGGGAGATACCTACTACACGTGGTCGGGGGCTCCTCAGTGGATGTCCCTGGATCCCATTACGGGGGAGATCACCGCGGACCCGACGAACGAACATGTTGGGACCTACATGTTCCAGGTTACTCAGTACGATCTCAACGCCGAGTATGACTACGGCCTGTCCGGCATCGACGGATACACGACCGAGACGATTACGGTCACGGTGCATAACCGGGATCCGGAACTGGAGTCGGGACTCAGCGACACCGTCGAGGAGGATAGCTCGTGGACTTATAACCTCCAGTACGACGATGAAGGGGTTGACGGAACCACATACTCGCTGGATCCGGCAGACGCGGCGGCGTATCCATGGATCAGTATCGACGAGGACACCGGAGTCCTGACCGCTCATCCCACAAACGCCAACGTGGGAACGTTCGAGTTCGACATCATCGTGGACGACCAGCACGGCGGCATCGTCACGGACACGTTTACGCTGGAGGTCACCAATCGGGCGCCCGAATTCCAGAACCCTCCGGGTTCGACATATACCATTACCGTAACCGAAGACACGGTGGGGAACATCTTCGATCTCTTGACCGACGATGAGGGCCAACACAATTTGAACAGCCCGCCGTCCACCGGGAACGTTTACTACTACATCGACCCCGCTGCTTCCGCCCTGGTCCAGGAATTTGTGACCATTACGGATGCGGAAGACGGAATACTGGAAATCAACCCCACGAACCGACATGTGGGGACGCACACGTTCAGCATCTTTGTTGACGACGGCAATCCGGGCGGCGTGACCGAAATGGTGATCACACTTGTCGTCAAGAACACCGCACCAAGATACACCACTCCCAATGCCATTATTTGGTACGAGGATCTTTCCACCGACATCCCGTTCGACGTGAATACCACCGACGAACCGGGCAATCAAGACCACGATCGGCCGACTCCGGTCATCGAGTACTCCCTGATTCAAACGGGCGACGACATCTCCTTCCTGTACATCGATCCCAAGACCGGCGAGATGGCCATTAACGTCGAGGACACCCAGAACCAGTCGGGAGCCAATGCGGGCTCGCCGGACAACAGTCTGGTCGGGGTGTATGAATTCATCATCAATTTCTTCGACGGCACGAAAAACGTGCAACAACTTTTTACCCTTACCATCAACAACTCCAAAACGGATTTTCCGACCACTCCGCTTGCGGATCAGACATTCACCGAGGGAGTCACCTTAACCATCGAAGAAACGTTTATCCAGGCGATCGACGAGTACAACGTGAACAATATCGTAGTGCCGGGAGATCTAACGGATGCGGACGATATCGCAGCCTATCTCGCTCGATACGACATCGATTATTACGAATTGTACATTGATCTGGATTACCAGAATGCAGGGCTGATACGCGTCGATAACGGCACCTATAACAGTTCCAACGACGCATGGGGCGGCGGGGACATCACGTTTGACACGACCACCGGTGAGATTATCTGGACTCCCACCAACGCCGATGTGCCGGACACCCTGGGATTGGACGGCAATTACCATCACAGGTTCGTGGTGCGGCACTATGACGGCCATGGCACTATGGATGAAACGTGGTTCTTCGTGGAAGTGGTCAATGTCTCTCCGACAATCGGTGATGTGAATGACTGGATCCTCGTTGAAGACGCCAATGTTGGGGACTCCACTCATCCTCAGGATACCGACGAATGGATGACCACCACGCAGGTGGGAGTCACGTACGAACTCGAATGGAGCTCCGATGGAATCACGTACGTCAAATGGACCGACGATGACCAACCCAACGGCGCGGAAGGCGGCATCATCATCTTTGACGATGACACCGGCGATCTCATTTGGCAGGTAACCAATGCGGACGTCACGGAGTCCCCGTACACCTTCAGGATACGGGCGGACGACGGAACTCCCAACGAGACCGAGGGCGCTGCAGATTCCAGGTACTCGGCCTGGGACTACTTTGACGTGACCGTGCAGAACGTAACGACCGCGTTCGATGAAGTCCCGTCGGCACCGACAAATACCTCCGTGACCGAGGATTCCGAATTCACGTTTGATTTTCAGGCCAATGATGAACTGTCGGAAGCCTCGGGCGTTTCTGCCGGCGACAACGGCTACACATACTACGAACTCGATATAGACGACGACGGAGACGACTCGGACGGGTACGATTGGCATATCACCAACCAGACGGAACTGGATGCATATCTTGCGGCCAATGGGCTGAGAAGCGATGATATGACGTTCGATTTCCACACGGGAGAGTTCGCATGGACGCCGAATCACGCGGATGTGATTCATCCCGATGAATACAAATTCCAGGTAACGCACTATGATGGCCACGGAACCGACGATTCGGTAACATTCGCGTTTACTGTGGATAATGTGCCTCCCGACGTGGATCTCCCGTCCGGGAATAATTGGATCCTCACCGAGGATGACACAACTGAGAATTCAACGCTCGACATAACGTCGGATGACGACAGTTATACCGGTGACGAGAGCTTTGCTTTCTACTTCTGGTCGCCGACGGTCGATCTTGACGGCCAAGGTGCCATCGACGTAGACGGCGACGGCGATCTGGACCCGGGCTGGGAAGCCGTGGGCGATCTGAGCGACGGCGACACGGGAATTCGTCCGAACGGGCCCGACGGCGGATTGTTGGCCTATGACTCCTCTACCCTGGAGCTGGTGTGGGTGACCACCAACGAAGATGTCACGTATAACGAGGACGGCTCGCAGGGACCTTCATATCGCATGCTGGTCATAGCCACCGACGGGTACATCGACAACAATCCCTCATGGGAGGAGTTTGATGTAGAGGTCGTTAACGCCGACACCGAGATAGACACGGTGAATGCGCCCAGTTCCGATCCGGACAACCCGCAAACCGGCACCCAGGACTCGCTCTTTGTCGTCTTGGGAGAGGACGACGCGACCACGGATCCCTACATCGAAGCGAATGACGAATACGACGACTACACGGATTTTCCGGCCGACGACCGGTATGAACTCTGGATCGACGATAACGACCAGATTGTCCAGGCGAGTCTGGATGATCTCACGGGGCTGATCAAATGGGACGATTGGGCGGCTAGCACCGGAGGCGCCGCGATCACCTTTAACGAAAAGACCGGTGAAATACAGTGGACGCCCGGCAACCTCGATGTGCCCAACATCCTGGATGCGGAAACCGGCACGTACTACCATCATGAGTTTGTCATCAGGCACATCGATGGGCACGGGTCGGAAGACTTCATTCACTTTTACGTGGAGTTGGGCAACGTTACGCCCACGCTGGACCCTGATCCTTCGACCCTCCCCGATCCCTACTCGTTAGTTGAAGATACGACCACCTTGTCGATCACTGATGCAGACATAGGTTCGTCTGAAGAGGGACAAGGGTTGACGTATTACCTCCAGATCTGGAGAGACGCCAACGGCGACGACACGGTTCAGGAGAGCGAGTGGGTCACCATCAATGACGGCGACCGGATCAATACAAGGGGCGGACAGTTCGACCTGAGCACCGGAAACTTCGCGGAGACCGGGGCGTTTACCTGGACCCCGACCAACGCGGATGTGACCATCGACGAATCGGGCAGCGCATTCCTGGCTCCCTACAAATTCCGCATCACGGGAAATGATAACACTCCGAATTCGGGAGACTCCTGGATCTCCAACCCGTATGTTTTCGATGTAACGGTCGACAATGACCCCACGAACATAACCTCCCCGTCGAATCTGCCCACTCAACCCGACGGAGATATAACGGAGGATACCTCTTATTCGTGGAATTTCGGATCCAAGGATCAACGCACGGAGAGCGGTAATCTCGATGACTTTGGTCTTGTGCACGACTCGTACTTTGAATTGAAGGTTGACGGAGTATCGGTTTTCACTGCCGAGCCGTATGACCCATCGGACCGGTATTACGACTTTACACCCACAGTGGATGGCGGCGAAATCACGTTCGATAAGGAGGCCGGAATCATAACGTGGACGCCAAATGACGCCGACGTAACCAAGGGAAGCTACTCGTTCGAGATGATTCATTACGACGGTCACGGCAGCTCGGCCTCCACCACGTTCACCGTCACGGTGAACAATAGGGCCCCTCAGATTGTGGTACCGGGCGACACGAACCTGATCGAAGATGAGAACGCAGCCGACGGTGACCCGGTTACGGGTTACCAGATCGATATTGGATCCGACGATGAGGTGATAGAAGGTGTCGATTATCTGATCGAGATCTTTGACGGCGGTTCGTGGCACGATGCGCAAAACTACGTACCGAATGCCGGCGGAGGCACGATCACGTATGACACGGATACGGGCATCATCACGTGGGAGACGACCAACGCGGACGTGACGACGAATCCCGACGGCAGCGCATCGGCGCCGTATCAGTTTCGGGTAACCGCGACGGACGAGCACGGCGGGGACAGCCTATACACGCAGGTGCCGTTTACGGTGACGGTGAGCAATGCGGAGACGAGCATCACGGACATCGCTGACCAGACGTTGACGGAAGACACGGCGTGGCAGATACCGGGTGCAAGCGTGGATGCGCTTGACGAGAACGTCGGCGGCGGGTTCTACACCTTGACCGTTCAGGGGTATGCCGACCTGGCCGCGTTCAATGCCGGTCGAACGGGCGCCAATGTGCTGACCATCGATGCCGTGACGGGTCAAATCGATTGGACGCCCACCGATGCGGATGTGGGCTTGCACACGTTTGTGGTCACGCATGACGACAACCACGGGGACACGAAGACCGACACCTTCACGGTGACGGTTGAGAACAAGGTGCCCGAGGTGGTGGTGCCTGCGGACACGAACCTGATCGAAGACGAGAATGCAGCGGACGGGGACCCGGCGACGGGTTACCAGATCGATATCTGGTCTCATGATGAACTGGTAGCCGGGGTGGATTACGTAATCGAGATCTTCGACGGCGGTTCCTGGCATGACGCACAGGGCTACACGCCGAATGCGGGCGGCGGCACGATCACGTATGACACGGACACGGGCGTCATCACGTGGGAGACGACCAACGCGGACGTGACGACGAATCCCGACGGCAGTGCATCCGCACCGTATCAGTTCCGGGTGACGGTGACGGACGAGCATGGCGGTGACAGCCTGCTCAGCGATGCCACATTTTCTGTGACGGTGAGCAATGCGGAGACGAGCATCACGGATATCGCGGATCAGACGTTGACGGAAGACACGGCCTGGCAGATCCCCGGTGCAAGCGTGGATGCGCTCGACGAGGCGGTCGGCGGCGGCTTTTACACCTTGACGGTTCAGGGGTATGCGGATCTTGCAGCGTTCAATGCCGGCCGCACGGGATCAAACGTGCTGACTATTGATTCGGTAACGGGTCAGATCGACTGGACGCCGACCGACGCAGATCTTGGCAACTACGTGTTTGAGATCACCCATGACGACAACCATGGCGACACGAAGACGGACACGTTCGCGGTAACGGTGAACAACAGAGCCCCTCAGGTAGTAGTACCTGCGGACACGAACCTGATCGAAGATGAGAACGCCGCGGACGGCGACCCGGTAACGGGTTACCAGATCGACATCTGGTCCGACGATGAGGTCGTCGCGGGCGTGGATTACGTGATCGAGATCTTCGACGGCGGTTCCTGGCATGATGCGCAGAATTACACGCCGAATGTTGGCGGCGGCACGATCACGTATGACACGGACACGGGCATCATCACGTGGGAGACGACCAATGCGGACGTGACGACGAACCCGGACGGTAGTGCTTCAGCGCCGTATGAGTTCAGGGTGAGGGCAACGGACGAGCACGGCGGGGACAGCCTGTTCACTCAGGCGATGTTTGATGTCACCGTGAGTAACGATCCGACCGATATTCGGATCTACGATCCGGGTACCAATGTGGATCACACCACGCTGGATCTTACCGAAGATGTCGCCTACACCCTTCCCGGAGACAATGTAGAATCTCGGGACGAGGATTTGGACGGATCCTACTATATGCTGAGGATTCAGACCGGGGGCGGCGCTTGGGAGACACTTTCGGAGTTCAATACCGGCCGGACGGGAGCCAACATCCTGACGTTCGATTCGACCACCGGAGAGTTCACGTGGACGGCCAATAACCTTGACGTGGGAGATTACGTCTTTGAGTTCACCCACAACGATCAGCATGGCAGCACTGCGGTCGATACGGTCAATGTGGTCGTGGATAATGTGAAGCCCACGCTGGATCCGATCTCACCGAATCCCTGGGAGTTGATTGAAGACGCCGGCGCCGGCGCTTCCACGCTGGATCAATCGGGCGTGAATTCAAGCGATGAAGGCGTCGGTGTTACCTACGAGCTGCAGTACTGGATCGACGGGAGCAACGGGGGCACTGCCAACGGGGTGGTCGAGGCGGTGGAGTGGAATACGATCACGACCGGGTATGAGCCCAATGGCACCGAGGGCGGCGAAATCATCTTCGATGATACGAACGGCCAAATCGTCTGGCAGACGACCAACGCGGACGTCACGATTGCTTCGGACGCGGACGGCAATGCATTGATAAGGGATCCGTACCTGTTCCGGATTCAGGCGGATGACGGCAACGACGACGGCACGACGGACGACCATCTTTCCGGTTGGCAGGAATTCGAGGTGACGGTTGAGAACGTGACGACCTTGATCACGAATACTCCCGCGGGCGGTGTCTGGAACATCACGGAAGATCCAAATCCCGTACCGGACGGTGTAACGCCCATTACCGTCAATGAGTTCGATATCCAGGCTAATGATGAAGAGGTGGAGTCCACAACGTTTTCCTTCAACGCCTACTATGACCTGTACATTGATGCGGGGTCCGGGGAGGACCTCTGGTCGGAAGGTGAAGGTCCCAATACTGCGGCCGGCGGCTCGGCGGTGGTCTTCGACACGGACACGGGAATCATCTCATGGGATGCCAACGACGCGGACGTGGGAAGCTACGCGTTCCGCGTGGTGCACCACGACGGACATGGAGAAGATGCCGAGACAACGTTCACGGTGAACGTGGGCAACAGAGCCCCTCAGGTAGTAGTACCTGCGGACACGAACCTGATCGAAGATGAGAACGCAGCTGACGGCGACCCGGTTACGGGATACCAGATAGACATAGGGTCCGACGATGAGGTGATCGCGGGCGTTGATTACCTGATCGAGATCTTCGACGGAGGCTCCTGGCATGATGCACAGGGCTACACGCCGAATGCGGGCGGCGGCACGATCACGTATGATGCGGATACGGGGATCATCACGTGGGAGACGACCAATGCGGACGTGACGACGAATCCGGACGGTAGTGCTTCAGCGCCGTATCAGTTCCGGGTAACCGCGACGGACGATCATGGAGTCGACAGCCTGTTTACCCAGGTGCCGTTTACGGTAACGGTGAGCAATGCGGAGACGAGCATCACGGATATCGCGGATCAGACGCTGACGGAAGATACTGCGTGGCAGATTGCGGGTGCGGCGGTTGATGCGCTTGACGAGAACGTCGGCGGCGGGTTCTACACCTTGACGGTACAGGGGTACGCGGACCTGGCCGCGTTCAATGCCGGTCGAACGGGTGCGAATGTGCTGACCGTTGATTCGGTAACGGGACAGATCGACTGGACGCCGACCGACGCAGATGTGGGCAACTACGTGTTCGAGATTACCCATGATGACAACCATGGCGACACGAAGACGGACACCTTCGCGGTAACAGTAGACAACAAGGCCCCCGAAGTGGTGGTGCCTGCGGACACGAACCTGATCGAAGATGAGAACGCAGCGGACGGCGACCCGGTGACGGGTTACCAGATCGATATCTGGTCTCATGATGAACTGGTAGCCGGGGTGGATTACGTAATCGAGATCTTCGACGGAGGCTCCTGGCATGATGCACAGGGCTACACGCCGAATGCGGGCGGCGGCACGATCACGTATGATGCGGATACGGGGATCATCACGTGGGAGACGACCAATGCGGACGTGACGACGAATCCGGACGGTAGTGCTTCAGCGCCGTATCAGTTCCGGGTAACCGCGACGGACGATCATGGAGTCGACAGCCTGTTTACCCAGGTGCCGTTTACGGTAACGGTGAGCAATGCGGAGACGAGCATCACGGATATCGCGGATCAGACGCTGACGGAAGATACTGCGTGGCAGATTGCGGGTGCGGCGGTTGATGCGCTTGACGAGAACGTCGGCGGCGGGTTCTACACCTTGACGGTACAGGGGTACGCGGATCTGGCCGCGTTCAATGCCGGTCGAACGGGTGCGAATGTGCTGACCGTTGATTCGGTAACGGGACAGATCGACTGGACGCCGACCGACGCAGATGTGGGCAACTACGTGTTCGAGATTACCCATGATGACAACCATGGCGACACGAAGACGGACACCTTTGCGGTAACGGTGAACAACAGGGCCCCTCAGATCGTGGTGCCGGGCGACACGAACCTGATCGAAGATGAGAACGCAGCGGACGGCGACCCGGTTACGGGTTACCAGATAGACATAGGGTCCGACGATGAGGTGATCGCGGGCGTTGATTACCTGATCGAGATCTTCGACGGAGGCTCCTGGCATGATGCACAGGGCTACACGCCGAATGCGGGCGGCGGCACGATCACGTATGATGCGGATACGGGGATCATCACGTGGGAGACGACCAATGCGGACGTGACGACGAATCCGGACGGTAGTGCTTCAGCGCCGTATCAGTTCCGGGTAACCGCGACGGACGATCATGGAGTCGACAGCCTGTTTACCCAGGTGCCGTTTACGGTAACGGTGAGCAATGCGGAGACGAGCATCACGGATATCGCGGATCAGACGCTGACGGAAGATACTGCGTGGCAGATTGCGGGTGCGGCGGTTGATGCGCTTGACGAGAACGTCGGCGGCGGGTTCTACACCTTGACGGTACAGGGGTACGCGGACCTGGCCGCGTTCAATGCCGGTCGAACGGGTGCGAATGTGCTGACCGTTGATTCGGTAACGGGACAGATCGACTGGACGCCGACCGACGCAGATGTGGGCAACTACGTGTTCGAGATTACCCATGATGACAACCATGGAGACACGAAGACGGACACCTTCGCGGTAACAGTAGACAACAAGGCCCCCGAAGTGGTGGTGCCTGCGGACACGAACCTGATCGAAGATGAGAACGCAGCGGACGGCGACCCGGTGACGGGTTACCAGATCGATATCTGGTCTCATGATGAACTGGTAGCCGGGGTGGATTACGTAATCGAGATCTTCGACGGAGGCTCCTGGCATGATGCACAGGGCTACACGCCGAATGCGGGCGGCGGCACGATCACGTATGATGCGGATACGGGGATCATCACGTGGGAGACGACCAATGCGGACGTGACGACGAATCCGGACGGTAGTGCTTCAGCGCCGTATCAGTTCCGGGTAACCGCGACGGACGATCATGGAGTCGACAGCCTGTTTACCCAGGTGCCGTTTACGGTAACGGTGAGCAATGCGGAGACGAGCATCACGGATATCGCGGATCAGACGCTGACGGAAGATACTGCGTGGCAGATTGCGGGTGCGGCGGTTGATGCGCTTGACGAGAACGTCGGCGGCGGGTTCTACACCTTGACGGTACAGGGGTACGCGGATCTGGCCGCGTTCAATGCCGGTCGAACGGGTGCGAATGTGCTGACCGTTGATTCGGTAACGGGACAGATCGACTGGACGCCGACCGACGCAGATGTGGGCAACTACGTGTTCGAGATTACCCATGATGACAACCATGGCGACACGAAGACGGACACCTTTGCGGTAACGGTGAACAACAGGGCCCCTCAGATCGTGGTGCCGGGCGACACGAACCTGATCGAAGATGAGAACGCAGCGGACGGCGACCCGGTTACGGGTTACCAGATCGACGTAGGGTCCGACGATGAGGTGATCGCGGGCGTCGACTACGTGATCGAGATTTTCGACGGAGGCTCCTGGCATGATGCACAGGGTTACACGCCGAATGCGGGCGGCGGCACGATCACGTATGACACGGATACGGGGATCATCACGTGGGAGACGACCAACGCGGACGTGACGACGAATCCGGACGGTAGTGCTTCAGCGCCGTATGACTTCCGAGTGACTGCGACGGACGATCATGGAGTCGACAGCCTGTTTACCCAGGTGCCGTTTACGGTAACGGTGAGCAATGCGGAGACGAGCATCACGGATATCGCGGATCAGACGCTGACGGAAGATACTGCGTGGCAGATTGCGGGTGCGGCGGTTGATGCGCTTGACGAGAACGTCGGCGGCGGGTTCTACACCTTGACGGTACAGGGGTACGCGGACCTGGCCGCGTTCAATGCCGGTCGAACGGGTGCGAATGTGCTGACCGTTGATTCGGTAACGGGACAGATCGACTGGACGCCGACCGACGCAGATGTGGGCAACTACGTGTTCGAGATTACCCATGATGACAACCATGGAGACACGAAGACGGACACCTTCGCGGTAACAGTAGACAACAAGGCCCCCGAAGTGGTGGTGCCTGCGGACACGAACCTGATCGAAGATGAGAACGCAGCGGACGGCGACCCGGTGACGGGTTACCAGATCGATATCTGGTCTCATGATGAACTGGTAGCCGGGGTGGATTACGTAATCGAGATCTTCGACGGAGGCTCCTGGCATGATGCACAGGGCTACACGCCGAATGCGGGCGGCGGCACGATCACGTATGATGCGGATACGGGGATCATCACGTGGGAGACGACCAATGCGGACGTGACGACGAATCCGGACGGTAGTGCTTCAGCGCCGTATCAGTTCCGGGTAACCGCGACGGACGATCATGGAGTCGACAGCCTGTTTACCCAGGTGCCGTTTACGGTAACGGTGAGCAATGCGGAGACGAGCATCACGGATATCGCGGATCAGACGCTGACGGAAGATACTGCGTGGCAGATTGCGGGTGCGGCGGTTGATGCGCTTGACGAGAACGTCGGCGGCGGGTTCTACACCTTGACGGTACAGGGGTACGCGGATCTGGCCGCGTTCAATGCCGGTCGAACGGGTGCGAATGTGCTGACCGTTGATTCGGTAACGGGACAGATCGACTGGACGCCGACCGACGCAGATGTGGGCAACTACGTGTTCGAGATTACCCATGATGACAACCATGGCGACACGAAGACGGACACCTTTGCGGTAACGGTGAACAACAGGGCCCCTCAGATCGTGGTGCCGGGCGACACGAACCTGATCGAAGATGAGAACGCAGCGGACGGCGACCCGGTTACGGGATACCAGATAAACATAGGATCCGATGATGAGGTCGTAGCGGGCGTTGATTACCTGATAGAGATTTTCGACGGCGGTTCCTGGCATGACGCACAGGGCTACACGCCGAATGCGGGCGGCGGCACGATCACGTATGACACGGATACGGGGATCATCACGTGGGAGACGACCAACGCGGACGTGACGACGAATCCGGACGGTAGTGCTTCAGCGCCGTATGACTTCCGAGTGACTGCGACGGACGATCATGGAGTCGACAGCCTGTTTACCCAGGTGCCGTTTACGGTAACGGTGAGCAATGCGGAGACGAGCATCACGGATATCGCGGATCAGACGCTGACGGAAGATACTGCGTGGCAGATTGCGGGTGCGGCGGTTGATGCGCTTGACGAGAACGTCGGCGGCGGGTTCTACACCTTGACGGTACAGGGGTACGCGGACCTGGCCGCGTTCAATGCCGGTCGAACGGGTGCGAATGTGCTGACCGTTGATTCGGTAACGGGACAGATCGACTGGACGCCGACCGACGCAGATGTGGGCAACTACGTGTTCGAGATTACCCATGATGACAACCATGGAGACACGAAGACGGACACCTTCGCGGTAACAGTAGACAACAAGGCCCCCGAAGTGGTGGTGCCTGCGGACACGAACCTGATCGAAGATGAGAACGCAGCGGACGGCGACCCGGTGACGGGTTACCAGATCGATATCTGGTCTCATGATGAACTGGTAGCCGGGGTGGATTACGTAATCGAGATCTTCGACGGAGGCTCCTGGCATGATGCACAGGGCTACACACCGAATGCGGGCGGCGGCACGATCACGTATGACACGGACACGGGCGTCATCACGTGGGAGACGACCAATGCGGACGTGACGACGAATCCGGACGGTAGTGCTTCAGCACCGTATCAGTTCCGGGTAACCGCGACGGACGATCATGGAGTCGACAGCCTGTTTACCCAGGTGCCGTTTACGGTAACGGTGAGCAATGCGGAGACGAGCATCACGGATATCGCGGATCAGACGCTGACGGAAGATACTGCGTGGCAGATTGCGGGTGCGGCGGTTGATGCGCTTGACGAGAACGTCGGCGGCGGGTTCTACACCTTGACGGTACAGGGGTACGCGGATCTGGCCGCGTTCAATGCCGGTCGAACGGGTGCGAATGTGCTGTCCGTTGATTCGGTAACGGGACAGATCGACTGGGCGCCGACCGACGCAGATGTGGGCAACTACGTGTTCGAGATCACGCATGATGACAACCATGGCGACACCAAGACGGACACCTTTGCGGTAACGGTGAACAACAGGGCCCCTCAGATCGTGGTGCCGGGCGACACGAACCTGATTGAAGATGAGAACGCGGCGGACGGCGACCCGGTTACGGGATACCAGATAAACATAGGATCCGATGATGAGGTCGTAGCGGGCGTTGATTACCTGATAGAGATTTTCGACGGCGGTTCCTGGCATGATGCACAGGGCTACACGCCGAATGCGGGCGGCGGCACGATCACGTACGACACGGACACGGGCGTCATCACGTGGGAGACGACCAATGCGGATGTGACGACGAATCCGGACGGTAGTGCTTCAGCGCCGTATCAGTTCCGGGTAACCGCGACGGACGATCATGGAGTCGACAGCCTGTTTACCCAGGTGCCGTTTACGGTAACGGTGAGCAATGCGGAGACGAGCATCACGGATATCGCGGATCAGACGCTGACGGAAGATACTGCGTGGCAGATTGCGGGTGCGGCGGTTGATGCGCTTGACGAGAACGTCGGCGGCGGGTTCTACACCTTGACGGTACAGGGGTACGCGGATCTGGCCGCGTTCAATGCCGGTCGAACGGGTGCGAATGTGCTGACCGTTGATTCGGTAACGGGACAGATCGACTGGACGCCGACCGACGCAGATGTGGGCAACTACGTGTTCGAGATTACCCATGATGACAACCATGGAGACACGAAGACGGACACCTTCGCGGTAACAGTAGACAACAAGGCCCCCGAAGTGGTGGTGCCTGCGGACACGAACCTGATCGAAGATGAGAACGCAGCGGACGGCGACCCGGTGACGGGTTACCAGATCGATATCTGGTCTCATGATGAACTGGTAGCCGGGGTGGATTACGTAATCGAGATCTTCGACGGAGGCTCCTGGCATGATGCACAGGGCTACACGCCGAATGCGGGCGGCGGCACGATCACGTATGATGCGGATACGGGGATCATCACGTGGGAGACGACCAATGCGGACGTGACGACGAATCCGGACGGTAGTGCTTCAGCGCCGTATCAGTTCCGGGTAACCGCGACGGACGATCATGGAGTCGACAGCCTGTTTACCCAGGTGCCGTTTACGGTAACGGTGAGCAATGCGGAGACGAGCATCACGGATATCGCGGATCAGACGCTGACGGAAGATACTGCGTGGCAGATTGCGGGTGCGGCGGTTGATGCGCTTGACGAGAACGTCGGCGGCGGGTTCTACACCTTGACGGTACAGGGGTACGCGGACCTGGCCGCGTTCAATGCCGGTCGAACGGGTGCGAATGTGCTGACCGTTGATTCGGTAACGGGACAGATCGACTGGACGCCGACCGACGCAGATGTGGGCAACTACGTGTTCGAGATTACCCATGATGACAACCATGGAGACACGAAGACGGACACCTTCGCGGTAACAGTAGACAACAAGGCCCCCGAAGTGGTGGTGCCTGCGGACACGAACCTGATCGAAGATGAGAACGCAGCGGACGGCGACCCGGTGACGGGTTACCAGATCGATATCTGGTCTCATGATGAACTGGTAGCCGGGGTGGATTACGTAATCGAGATTTTCGACGGAGGCTCCTGGCATGATGCACAGGGCTACACGCCGAATGCGGGCGGCGGCACGATCACGTACGACACGGACACGGGCGTCATCACGTGGGAGACGACCAATGCGGATGTGACGACGAATCCGGACGGTAGTGCTTCAGCGCCGTATCAGTTCCGGGTAACCGCGACGGACGATCATGGAGTCGACAGCCTGTTTACCCAGGTGCCGTTTACGGTAACGGTGAGCAATGCGGAGACGAGCATCACGGATATCGCGGATCAGACGCTGACGGAAGATACTGCGTGGCAGATTGCGGGTGCGGCGGTTGATGCGCTTGACGAGAACGTCGGCGGCGGGTTCTACACCTTGACGGTACAGGGGTACGCGGATCTGGCCGCGTTCAATGCCGGTCGAACGGGTGCGAATGTGCTGACCGTTGATTCGGTAACGGGACAGATCGACTGGACGCCGACCGACGCAGATGTGGGCAACTACGTGTTCGAGATTACCCATGATGACAACCATGGAGACACGAAGACGGACACCTTCGCGGTAACAGTAGACAACAAGGCCCCCGAAGTGGTGGTGCCTGCGGACACGAACCTGATCGAAGATGAGAACGCAGCGGACGGCGACCCGGTGACGGGTTACCAGATCGATATCTGGTCTCATGATGAACTGGTAGCCGGGGTGGATTACGTAATCGAGATCTTCGACGGAGGCTCCTGGCATGATGCACAGGGCTACACGCCGAATGCGGGCGGCGGCACGATCACGTATGATGCGGATACGGGGATCATCACGTGGGAGACGACCAATGCGGACGTGACGACGAATCCGGACGGTAGTGCTTCAGCGCCGTATCAGTTCCGGGTAACCGCGACGGACGATCATGGAGTCGACAGCCTGTTTACCCAGGTGCCGTTTACGGTAACGGTGAGCAATGCGGAGACGAGCATCACGGATATCGCGGATCAGACGCTGACGGAAGATACTGCGTGGCAGATTGCGGGTGCGGCGGTTGATGCGCTTGACGAGAACGTCGGCGGCGGGTTCTACACCTTGACGGTACAGGGGTACGCGGACCTGGCCGCGTTCAATGCCGGTCGAACGGGTGCGAATGTGCTGACCGTTGATTCGGTAACGGGACAGATCGACTGGACGCCGACCGACGCAGATGTGGGCAACTACGTGTTCGAGATTACCCATGATGACAACCATGGAGACACGAAGACGGACACCTTCGCGGTAACAGTAGACAACAAGGCCCCCGAAGTGGTGGTGCCTGCGGACACGAACCTGATCGAAGATGAGAACGCAGCGGACGGCGACCCGGTGACGGGTTACCAGATCGATATCTGGTCTCATGATGAACTGGTAGCCGGGGTGGATTACGTAATCGAGATTTTCGACGGAGGCTCCTGGCATGATGCACAGGGCTACACGCCGAATGCGGGCGGCGGCACGATCACGTACGACACGGACACGGGCGTCATCACGTGGGAGACGACCAATGCGGATGTGACGACGAATCCGGACGGTAGTGCTTCAGCGCCGTATCAGTTCCGGGTAACCGCGACGGACGATCATGGAGTCGACAGCCTGTTTACCCAGGTGCCGTTTACGGTAACGGTGAGCAATGCGGAGACGAGCATCACGGATATCGCGGATCAGACGCTGACGGAAGATACTGCGTGGCAGATTGCGGGTGCGGCGGTTGATGCGCTTGACGAGAACGTCGGCGGCGGGTTCTACACCTTGACGGTACAGGGGTACGCGGATCTGGCCGCGTTCAATGCCGGTCGAACGGGTGCGAATGTGCTGTCCGTTGATTCGGTAACGGGACAGATCGACTGGACGCCCGATAACCTTGACGTGGGCAGCTACGTATTCGAGATCACGCATGATGACAACCATGGCGACACGAAGACGGACACCTTTGCGGTGACAGTGGAAAACGTGGCCCCGACCATCACCGCTCCTACGCAGAAGGTCCTGGTTGAAGACTCCACGACAGCGGATGAGTATACGCTGGACGAGTCTGAAATCGAGTCGAGTGACGAAGGCGTGGGCGTGACGTATGAGTGGGGGATCTGGGCGGACGATGGCGACGGAGTTATTGAGGCCGGCGAGGTGACGCAGATCTTCGACGGGCACGTGTTCAATGCGGGAGGCGGAGCGTTCGAGTTTACCACTGCGACGGACGGCGGGGTGGTGTGGCATACGACCAATGCGGATGTGACGTACGACATCGACGGGAATTACACCGGCCCGTACGAGATCGTGGTGCGGGCGAATGACGGGAATACGGCAAGCGGCAACAATTACTCGGAATGGGCCAATGTGGACTTCATCGTGGAGAACGCGGAGACGGTGATCGATCCCATCGCGGATCAGACTGCTACTGAAGATGTGGAATTCCACTTGTTCGGCGACACGAGCGATGCCGGTTACAGTGCCGGCGATCCGTACGCATATGCGACTGATGAGCAGATTGGTGCCGGCACATTTTACACGCTGTACATCGACCGGTTCAATTCGGGCACCTTTGAATCGATCAGCGATTACAATGAGCACAACGGTCTGGGGGAAGATATCGATCTTTCGGACTTCAATACCCTGACGGGCGAACTGACATGGACGCCCAACAACGCGGACGTGGGAACGCACGAGTTCATGCTGGTTCATAACGATGCTCACGGCGACACTGACAGCGAGACATTCCTGGTAACCGTCCAGAACAGTCCGGTAACGCTGACGGTTCCTGCCGAGTGGAATCTCACTGAGGACGACACGAATCCTGCGGATTACACGTTGCCGGATTCGGCCATCGAAGCTTCAGATGAGGATCAGGGCGCTATTTACTACCTCAAGATCGACGGCGTAGACGCCGTGACGGGTTACCGACCCAATGGAGATGAGGGTGGTGCAATCTACTTTGATCCGGTGAGTGGCGAGATCCAATGGCAGACCACCAATGCGGACGTCGGCACCGGTTACGAATTCGAGATCACGGTGGTCGATACCAACGGCGATTGGAACACTGAGATCATGATCGTGAACGTTCATAACGATCCTACGTCGATCAATGACATTCCGGATCAGACCGTCACGGAAGACGGCATGGCGCTGAATATCGGAGACGGCGGTGTCACGGCCAAGGATGAAGGGGTAGGAGGGGCTTTCTACACCCTGGAAATCGAGAGAGTTTACCCGGACGGTACCACCACTCCTCTGGTCGATGTTGGCGATTACAATGCAGGCAACGGAGAAGGATCCGACATCTTCTTTGACCCGGAAACCGGTGAAATTATATGGGATACGACAAACCGTGACGTCGGCGAATACAACTTCGTGGTCACCCACGACGATATCCACGGCTCTACTGCGACCGACACATTCCACGTGACGGTACTGAACGATTCACCGAAGTTCATGACCGATCCGCCTGCCGATTATATCATCGTGCCGGCAACACTTAACCTGACCTACGACCCGGGGACGGACGACGAAGCGCAACACGACGCTCTCGGATGGGATCAGGTGACCTACTCCTTGACGTCGTGTCCCAGCGGCATGTCCATCGATCCCATGACCGGTATGATCGACTGGACTGCTCCGGCCTACCTGGCAGGTCAGGAATTCCAAATCACCATCATGGTGGAAGATGGTAATGGCGGATACGGCCTCCAGTCCTTCATGATTCTTGTCGACGCTACCGTGCAGGATATCCCGTGGGAGGCAAAGTTTCCTTACGGTAACTTCCATGGATCCGAAAGACCGGATCAGGGGGAAAACCCGCTCGATGAAGGTAATCCGCCAAAGGAACCTAAGCTGGAGTTCATACCCGAGAATATCCCGCTGAAGATTCCGTCCGGTGACTTGGTCGAGGAGTTGCTCGGCAACGGTGAAGAATCCCGGAGTATCCTTGAGCAGTTGCACGCAGGCGGTAAACTCGTGCAACCGTCCTTGGAGCCGGGAGGAACCGTTGTGTCTCCAACGAAACTCTGGGGATTCCTCGCCGACGGTCTGAACGGTAGACGGCTGGATTTCAACCTTGAGGAAATTGAGCTCTGGAATGACCTCCGGCAACCCACGGAGGACATCGGCGGTAGTCAAAGCCCGGATACGCCGCTCGAGGGCTTTGCACCCGCAGTCGAATCAGGGAAGCGCCTCAATTTCGATTTCTTCCCCATCGAAGAGGTTGCCGAATTGGACCTTGAAGGCCTGAAAGTAAGTGATCTTTTGGACTTATAGAGGGATTCGCCGGGAATGGGATTCTCGGCAGTTGAAGAGTCGGCCCCTCGGTCGACTCTTTTGGGTCGAGTTTTTAGTCGATTTGTATTATTACTGAATGTGTCCACAACGCAATTATAGATTCTCTAAGGAGATGTGCTCATGGCAGAAGACCAACAGGAACAGAAAGAACAGCGACAGCCTATGCAGAAGAGGATTGCTCTCAAAGAAGAAGCTTATTATTCCAACTGCAGTATGGTTGAGACTACCCCGTTCGATATCGCCGTTCTGTTCGGAAAAGTGCGGCCTACAACGGACCAGGCCGGCCAGACTGCGCTGGTGGAAGTTTACGAACGACAGGTCTATCTGTCACATTTGCAGGCGAAAGCCTTATATGAGGCATTGGGACGCAGCCTGTCTTCTTTGAATCGCCAAACTCAGCAGCAGCAGAAGCCGCAACCGGCAAAACCTCGATCGGTGCCCACGCAGTGAGTCCTGCAGGCTTGGGGCGGCAACGAGCGGCTCTCAGGAATGTTGGGGCCCTCGTTCCGATTGGAGTGAATGAGGGTACTGCGGATGATTCAGCGACAATTGATCGATACGTCAGGCGGCACGGTGCGGTGAGTGCTCTTACGGCAAGACGTAAGGAACAAATGCGCGGATCGTGCGGAGTTCCAGCGGCGGAAGATTGAGACAAACGGCCAACCAGTTGGTGTCGCTACATGAATGTGGGGTTTCGTTATGAGGGAAGTGCTTAGGTTTTTTCTAATGGTGACGGTAGCCTTCGTAGTGTTGGAGGGCTCGCCGAACGTTCACGCTGAAGGCGAGACCTCACAAAGCAACGTTCTCAAGTCCACGTCCCCCGTGGACACCGCGGGACCTGATGCGGACCCGGGTATCCGTCGTCCGGGGGAAATCAACGCGGTTATCTATCCATTTCAGTCCGCGACCATGTCGACAGAGGTGAGAGGGATCGTGGACCTGTTGAAGTACCAGGAAGGCGATTCAGTCAAGAAGGGCGATGTGGTGGCTGAGGTTTCCAAGGATAGATATACGTATATCGTCGGCGAGTTCAAGGGGAACTACGAAGCCGTATGCCGCGCGTTGGAACAGGCAAAGGAGGCTCTGGAGGTTCAAGAGGGCCTCTACGAGAGAAGGGCGGCGACCTATCAGGACTTGTTGAAAGCAAAATCCGAAGTACGTATACTTGAAGCGCGGAAATACGAGGCTGAAAACAAGTTGAAGCAGGCGGATCTCAACGTGAAGGCCTGCGTGATCAAAGCGCCGTTCAGCGGCATCATAGGAGTTCTGTATCGTGAGCCATATGAAGCAGCTGATAACCTGGAGAAGATTTTCGAACTTGTGGATACGCACAAGGTCTACGCCCGCGCCAACTGGCCGGAAAAGAGGCTCACTGAAATAGCAATTGATGGAAAGGCGGTGTTCTTTAGGGAAGGTAAGTCTTACGAAGGGGTAATAAAGAGAATATCCAAGCTCATTGATCCCGCCTCCCGGAGCAAGAGGATCCACGTACTTATAGACAACTCTGACGGCAATCTCGAGATCGGCATGTCCGGAAGCCTGAAAATCCTCCATGGAAGCAAGGTCTCCTCGGTCTCCGTAAACGAAAAATGATAGGCCGTGGCGAGCGGGAATGATTCTTACGAATATTCGGTTGTCCGCTTTCACGGTCGGACTGCCCTGTTGCTCGGCACTTTTTCACAATGAAGAAAGTAATTAGGCCCAAGTTTAGACCCGACATCGTAAGACATTGGTTCGACGAAAAGGGCGGGGGACGATCCATGGTGCTTGAGGATCCGGTTGCGAACAAGTTCTTCCGCATTTCGCCCTATGAATTCGAACTTCTCAATGTTCTGGACGGTACGAGGTCGCTCAAGGAAGCCGTCGAGCGGGTAAGGCTGCACGGCCGCCACTTTAGTGCGGGGCATGCGACGACACTGGTGGAACAGTTCGCCAAGGCGGGACTCCTTCTGGGAACGCAGTACGGTAGTTCCGCATACCAGTTCGATCTCAAGAAGCGACTCGCCGGCATGGCCAAACAGCGATCCTTGGTGAGGCTCTACTTTCTGTTCATTCCCATTGTCAATCCGGATCGCTTCTTGGAACGGACCGTATGGTTGTGGCGGCTCGCGGTCAATAAGTTCACCGCGATCCTGTTCGCATTGCTGATCCCCGGAGCATTGTATCTACTGATCTCCGGGGTATCTCGGATCGCCAATCAATTCAGTTTCTTTTTTAACCTGCAGAACGTGCTGGTTCTCTGGATAGCTATTGCAATCATGAAACTCGTACACGAGTTTTCCCACGCATACACCGCTAAGAATCTGGGCCTCCGCGTACCTGAAATGGGGATCGCGTTTCTCATATTCTTTCCGTGCCTCTACTGCAACACCACCGCTGCATGGCAGTTGGCCGATCGTAGGCAGCGGATGTCCATTGCCGCGGCGGGAGTTATGTCGGAAGTTGTCGTAGCCGTGACTTCCATATACATTTGGTATTTCACCAAACCCGGTTTGCTCAATTCCACGGCCTTTTTCTTGATGGCCGTGTCTCTCATCTCTTCTCTATTATTTAACGGGAACCCGTTGATGAAGTTTGACGGGTACTTTGTGTTGATAGACTGGCTGAGGATGCCCAATTTGCAGCAACGAGCGTTCGCCCGTGTTCGTTATCTGTTTTTCAACAGGGTCCTTGGAATGGCTTCGGTGCAGGTCGGAAAGGTCGCCGGTGAAGAGCGGGCCATTCTGACCGCCTACGGTATCTCGGCGTTTGTTTACCGCATCTTTCTCTATTCCGGTATAGTTGCGGGAGTCTACTACCGATTCGACAAAACCGTCGGCGCCATACTAGGCTTGCTTGCATTCTTGCTCTTTGTGGTGAGGCCGCTGACCCTCGGTACGGTGAATCTTGTGAAGAAGAGATCCGAACTTCGCTTCCGCCCTTGGGGCCTTCTTGTGTTTTCCGTCATTCTGGGAGTTCTGGTATTCATGGTTACCCGCCCCTGGTCGGGGAACTCGCTGTATCCTTGCTATGTTGAATCGACTCTGGTGCGGCAAATCGTCATCCCCAACGAAGCACCGGTGAGTCGGGTTTTTGTCCGGCAGGGAGATACGCTATCCGAGGGACGAATCGTATTTCAACTCGACCCGACCATACTCAAATACTCGTTGGCCGATAGAGAGATGGAAGCGGCTCTAGTCAAGCGCAGGATAGCAATGATCGAAGACACGGGCGAGGAGCTTGCCGGTCTTCCCATGAAGTACATCGAACTGTCACAGATTAACGACGTCATCAAAGAGATACGGCAAGACCTCGGGCAGCTGGAATGGAAAGCGCCGTTTAACGGTTCGGTCATTCACCTTGTCAAGGATCTCCAACCCGGCGCCCGTCCCGGCCGAGGGACTATTGTCGGAGAGCTTGCAAGCTTGGAGCATTCAGAGGTTTTGGGGCTCATCCCTGAGGAGGACATTTCGGCTATCCAACGGGGAGAAGAAGTCGATGTTTGGTTCCCGGTCGGTGGAGGAAAATCGTGGACGCTCACGGTCAAGGAAGTCAGCCCGTTCAACCGCAAGGATCTTGAGGCATCCCCCTTCTCCAGCAGACTCGGGGGCGAGATTGCCACTGAAGTGAAGGATCAAAGGCGCAAAGACGCACCGCTGGAATCGCACTATCTGTGCAAGATGGATCTTCCCCCGGGCCATGGAATGCGTCTCGGTACGACCGGCCGGCTCGTCGTCCACCACCCGCCGAGAAGTATTCTCGACCGAGTAGTCGAGGCCGCACACCGGACATTTCGCAGAGAAATGCTGTTCTGATGCAGGGAGTGAGCGACATTTTGAAGGTTACTTATTCATGAGCAACGGCCAACAAGAACCCGCAGCCCGTACAACGGATGGGCATGTGTCCGAAACGGGGCAGGTGGAGCAGAAGACCGATTATCGACGGCAAGCATTGGCCGTCTCAATGGAGCTGGCGAAGAACGCGGTAAAGGCGAGAACGCTGGACGAACTGCAGTTCATTCTCGTCAACGACACGAGAGCCATTCTCCCGTTTGACAGGTCCCTCCTCATCCTGCATTTTGAAGGCAATTCCGCCCTTGCAGCCACAAACAACCAGCCCCAACTCGAACACAAATCCGATTTCGTGAAGAGGGCCGACGGACTTGCTCCGTTTCTCAAGACCGTTCAAAACGCGCTGATCCTTTTTTCCCACGACTTCAAGGCCCAAAACGTGTCCGAGGAGACAGCGGATGCGCTGAGATCCTATATTGAGTATTCCAAGAGTTCGTGCATGGTGGTCATACCCTTTTCCGTGTATGACCATGTCATCGGCCATCTGATACTCGAGTTCTTCGGTAATGAGATGCCCGGAGAAGTGGAGACTCTTTCGTTGATGAACATGGTTCCCTTCTTTTCATCGGCACTGAGTGAGAAATGGAACCTTGAGCACGGCAAAGGAGTACGCAAATCGTTCCTTACGGCAATCGAGGGCCGTAGTCCCGGGCGGAAGCGCAGGTCTTTCCTGGTCAAAGCCGTTGCACTACCGGTTGTTGTAGCGGCCATTGTTCTGGGATTGTCCATTCCCGTGGACCTGAGAGTCGGCGGTCAGTCCCAAGTGGCCCCTGAGTACGAGTATTATGCATTTGTCGAGATGGACGGCATCATTGAAAAGGTCCTCTTCAAGTCAGGGGACTTTGTGAAGAAGGGTCAACTGATTGCCAAGCTCGACGCTGAGGAGATCGAGTACAATATTCGAAAAGCCAAGAGAACTCGGGAAAGCTACAGGGCCGAAATAGAGATCCTTCGTAATATGGGAGCTGAAGACCCGGCGAAGCTTGCTGAGAGCCAGCTCGTAACCCTGAAATACCGGCGGGCTCAGCAGCAGTTGGAGTTTCTCAATTGGCAGAAGCAATTCCTCACGATCGAAGCCCCTAATGAGGGGATTATCCTGACCGAGCAGATCGATACCCTCATCGGCAAACGGTTCAAGGCCGGCGAAGCTTTGTGCTCAATCGCTCCGTCCAAGTCCCTGCTGATGGATATTTTTGTCCAGGAGAGTGACGTGGGGTTTGTGAAAGCCGGTCAGCCGGGGGAAGTGTTCTTCAACTTCAAGCCCGGCGAGGGCTATCCACTCAAGGTGAAAAGCATCGCCCCCAGTGCTGAAGCAAAGGAACGGATGGGCAATGTTTTCAGGGTCAAGGCAACCTTCGAGTCCCACCCACCGAACATCAGGCCGGGCATGCAAGGCATAGCCCGGATCAGTACCGAGGAGGCTCCTCTTTGGTTCGTCCTGAGCAGGCGGGCCCGAACCAAGCTCAACGAGTTTCTCCTCTATTTCTGATAGTCCGGGAGGCTGGAAACGGGTCCTGCTGCCGGCCCTTATGATCCTACCAGCCCCTGGAAGTCGTCTTCCGAAAGATCCGGGCACAACGACGATTTCGTGAAATCGGTCCTCAATTCCACCGCGAAAGCCATGCACGTTGGGAATCCGCACTCCCTGCAATTGGTCCTCGGTAGGAGCTTGAACAAATCCAAGGCGTTGGGAAGGGGCTTGCTGCCCTCAACGTCCGGTGTTATTGCGTCTTTTCGTTTCCAGATATCGTTGATTGTCCCGATGATGCTCTTTGTTAATTCCAGGGCCTCCTCGTTGTCGGCGACCGGTGCGATGATAATTTCAGTGGGCCTGAATGCATAGTTCTTGTTCCCGTGTTTCCAAAGGAGGAATCCCTCACTGTGACGGTAATCGGTCGGTTGGTCCAGTTCCGCATTCAAATAAGGGAGAACTTCGGAGATGTCGTCGTGCAATGTGACAAACACACGAAACCACTCCGCGCCCGGATGACAATCGGAGGTCGATAGCTTGGTTTCGTAATCGGTAATCAATTCTTCCGGCATTTGAACACCCCTATAGGTGGGCCGGACATTTCGTCCGGATCGTTGTCGGTAACGTTAAGTCCTTCTTTCAAATGAATCGGTCTGGTGACGGAGAATAGTCCCCGTCAAACAATCTTTGTCTCGTTCTCGGCGGCAAACCCGTTCTCGGAGCGATCAAACTCGCAGTATGCCCTTTACCTTTTCCGCGACCTCCAGCAAATCGGCCTCATTCGGTCTTCCGTTAATGTTGCCGAGCCGGCCGGTCTCGTTAAGGTGTTCCAGCTTCCCGTGAAACTCACCCACCATGTACCATTCGCCGAGGATGTCGTATCCGAGATGGTCAAACAACTGACCCATATACTTCAATGCGGGAACCGCCTCATTGCTTCCGGTGTGGCCTCCGCCGAATGTGCAATAGATGACGGCCTTCTTCCCCGGCCTTCTCGGCGATGCAGGTTTTATCTCCCCCGAACGGTATTTGTCCCTTTGTTTTCCGATGAATTCGACCAAGGCTTTTCCGGGCATCCATGTGTAGACCCCGGACCCTATGAACACCACATCGTACTCGAGGACCTCGACGTCCATGTCCTTGGTTACCTTGAACGTGTCTACCTCATGACCAATCTCGAGGAGGGTTTCTTCGATACGTTTTGCGATTTTTTCGGTATTTCCGGTGGCTGAGAAATAGAGATTAAGAACTTTCATACGAGTTTCCTCCGTAAGCTAATTGAGGAACCGGTTCTGAGAAACTTGAATGTCCAAATCGAATGCACTTTCAAACGCGCCTCGAGCATATCATATCTTTCAACACACACTGCCGGAAGTCAATGAACGTGAAGCCAAGAGGAAGGGCGGTTCAGGGCGGGAAACCGTCGGCGTGCCACGAGTGTTTTGACGGCCTAGCCGGTATCCTTGAACGGTTCGATGACATAATTCGAACCGGAGGATTCTAGCTGCTTCGATTCCTGACCCTATCTTCCGGCGGCTGCCTCGGAAGGAAAGAGGAAATCCCTGAAGTGTACGGGTATCTGTGTGATGAGAGATCTTCCAGAGGGGAAGGGCATGTTCAGCGGCAAAAGCCTTTCCCTGCCGACGGCAGTCAACGCCTGGGCGGATCTCCCGAGGAACCCGGAATTTCTCATTCGCCGGCTCCATGCGCTTTCAGCACCTCCACGACCTTGTTATGGCCTTTCCTGGAAGCGTACATCAGTGCCGTCTTGCCTTGCCCGTCCTTTGCGTTGACATTCGCGCCCTTTTCCAGAAGTTCCCATACGAGTACATCATTCCCACGCTTCGCCGCTTCGACAAGTAGCTGGTCGAGTATCGCCCCATTTGTAGGCCTGATCGACAAGGTGGAAAGAGTAAAGGCCGCCTCGTCCCTCCACATCCGCCGATGTCTCTCCAATACCGCACGAGTACATGACCACGAGAGGGCCAGGGCACTCAGCAATGCTCTGGTCGTAATACTCACGACACTGCTCTGGATCTAGAAGTTGCTCCGCCTTCTTAGCCAATTCCAGACCCTTCGCGACCGGTTTCTCGTAATGCACGACCCTGCAACAATCCAAAATGACGGTCTGCTTGCGCGCTCCCTGCCACAATTCTTCCTCGCTCACTTCCTCGTCGCGGCGAAGTTCGATAAAAGTCGAATGGTCATGACTGGAATACCATCCATGGCCCGAAAATATCGCCATGGCGTAGTCCACAGCAGTCAGACTCCTTATCTCTCGACGGAGTTCATTGACGGTCGGCTGTCTCATAATCGTGAGTTCAGATGACTTCCATGCACCTCCCAGAGGGCTGAGAAGAAATCTCTGGTAGTTGTCCACATCACAATCGACCCCTGGAAGGAAGTCTTCCTCTCCTTCGTCACCGGGATTGGCTATTATGATCGCTTTCCTCTTCACTTCGTCTTCGCACTGGCATTCTCTTGAGGGCCTTTGGGTGGTTTGCCCTTTGTCAGAGTTTCACTTTCCCCCTCGACGCGCGCAATGAACGAAGGAGCCAGTCTCTCACTTGCTCCGGCAACAAAACCCGCTATTACCATCGCAAGATATGTGTCGTCCACCTTCGAAAAAACGGGAAGTAAGATACCTGCCTTGACTGCGAGCGCTACCAGTACAGCTGCGAATGCTCCACACACTATTTTGAGAGCCCCTTCTACGTAGTGGAGTTTGCGGCCCGCTGCACCATCCAAATCTACATGTCCCAGCCGCAAGAACACGGATAGCCATGCGCCGGTGGCACCAGCGACCGCCGCTAAACCTACAAAAAATGCCAATTGACCAGAAAGAGACATGATCACAGATCTGAACAGCCAGTAAGGTGCCAATACAATTAGGAATAGAAGGCAAGCAACTGTCGCTGCACTCAGTAACCAGTATCTAGAAATTTCCCGATTTCGCTCCTGTACATACACCTCTGCGTTTTCCAGAAGCCGTCTAGCGTCATCGTAACGTTTGACAAATCCGCAAGCTAAGGCCTCTCCGATCATTCTTTTGAAACTCTGCCTAAAATCGGTGATCAGGTGCTTATTGGGGATCGTTTCTACTATAGCTGCATGGGCCAATACTCTGTTTGATATCGCTGCGTCGTATTTCTCAGATTCCGTGTAGCTATCTTCCACAAGCCAGTCAACATCCAAATCCTCATCCAGAAAGACAATGAAGTCCGCACACGAGCGAACGAGATAATGTTTTTCCGGGTTGAACTCTGGCCACTGCTCTTTCTGCTCTTTGGTTATCATGAGACTACCACTTCCTCGTTGGCGATTGTTGTTTGCCAGTATGACCTATGTCCTGTTAAGGTACCACGAGAAAATGGTCCCAGCAGGTTCCTCTCCAAAGCTCTGCCCCTTTGCCTCAAACAGCGTCTCAGCCATCTTGGACAGCACAGCAGCAAGCTCAGGATCATGTTCGATTGGTCCCAGGAACAGCCTGCCCTGTTCAATGTCTGTGGCATCAAATAGCAGTTCCAGAAACGGTTGCTGGTCGTAATATGCGGAGGCTCGCCACATATATCGCGAAAGACGCCGCCGAAGAACGTCTGAACGATTGATCGGAGAGAAATCTCTTTCCCAATAAATGGATCTCTTCAATTCATTGACCTCTGCCAGCACTATTTGCCATTCGAGATCTCTATCAAAACTTTCGGGAGCACAGAATCTGAAATAATGATCGAACTCATGGATGGCTTCAAAGATCTCTTTGAAAAGAATCCGGATCTTGTGATATAGGGGAATGATCATCAAGAAAGGACGAGAAGTAACCGAATCTTCGTCTCCGATGGGAGTTACGAACTCCAATTTCCCATCGGTTTTTCCTTGTTGTATAACCATTTTCGCAAAAGGTCCGACTTGGTCATCGTGCGAATAGAGCTCGTCAATCTGTGAAGACCTCAAAAGGAATCGACAATTCGTGTCGCCGCAATTGCACTTGGTGATCTGTCTTCCGAGGCTAAATCCGGTTACGGTAACGGCGTGTAGATTCGTCTCACGCTCTTCGTCAGTGTCTCCTTCACCAATGCACATAGCTACCGGAATGCCGGCGTAAAGGTAGGCGAATACCGTACTTCTGAAGACAAACTCGTCTTCCACCTCGATCGCAACAGACTCCAACCCCACGCTGCGAATCACATCAGCCATCTGGATGAACGTGAGGCCATCAGAGGGAAGAGATCGGGTTTGGGTCGGAACTCGGGCTGAAGCCGCCGTAGTAATCTGTACGGGCGACAATTCTTTATGTTGAAACAGTACCGAAGTTCCCTGGAGGAGAGACCACAGGCAGCTGGTAGCGCAGGCAGAGACTGTTTGGTCTTGCTCTTGGAACGCCAAGGTCTTTACTTCGAGATCCAGACCAAAGAGGTTTGCGGTGTATAATCGTGTTGTCGGATACTCCCTACGACCTTCGGGAACGTAAGTCCTCAGACAGGTTCTTCCTATCACGGTTTCTGGCAGAGGCTTGACTACCATAAAACCGATGTAGGCATCATCTATCAGTCCTGCGACCTCCTCGTCCGGAGGGTTAGCCGTGGACGTCTTCAGGAAATTCCTAATTCTTGCCGTCGAAATTTGTTGGTCAAAGAAATGCAAACGAGTGCAGGATCGACGGTAACATAACGATGGAAACACCGTGAGTAATAACCTGCGTAGTCCTCCATGAACCCACGATCAATGTACGGAAACTCCTTGACGATTGTTCCCGCTTGCACCTCTTCAAAGTATTTCTTGAAGTACTTGAGATTGTCTTTGCGTTCGACACAAGCGCTTTTCGTGTCCTTGTGCTCACACATCAGGGCGACTAGCTTGTCGAATTTGTAATGGTACACTTTGTAGGTCAGCACAGCAAATGCCTTACGCTACGTCATAGGCTTCTTCATCAGTTGTGTGTCGAGGATTTCGGCTCGTTCAAACTTCTTCCTTGCGGCCTCAGAACACCTCCGGATTCTCACCAATTCTTCCTTTCCTTCTCGAGACCGCAAACGTTTCCTCAATTGGCTACCGTAGGCTTCCATATCCATCGTGACTGCGCCGTGCTTAAACGACTGAGGCGGCATTTCTACCTCTCTTTAGAATTTGCAACAAATTTAAGGCATGATACGATCCATTGCAAGTGGGTACGCACTTCCCCTCTGTGGACTTACGTCATCAGGGAAGCTGTTACAAGGAAATTCGGGTATCTCTTCATCGTACTGGAATGATTTATCGGAGCCTACCACCGGGGAGGTCGCTTTGTCAAGGAAATTAATGACTAAGCGCAGTCGCCAAACATGCCACGCGGGGAGAATCTCCAGGTTCCTGAAAGATCTTGGCCAAGTTGCGCACAGAACCATCTGACCTCCCCATTGGTGCCCCTGCAAATATATGCAGACAGCATGTCAGGTTTGATTCCGACTTGTTGTCGATGTTGATTATGTCTCCATTCCTGTCGTTGGTCTCATTGAAGAGAATGGTCTTCCTGTCGATGCGGATGGCGTCGTTGCTCTTCTCGCCGGCAGGGGGTCCGGGGCGAGGTTTCTCGCCCCTGCCACTCTTCTTGTTGGCAGGCCTGTTTTCCGTCGAAGGGGTTCCGGGGACCGCCTGACCGCCGCTCTTTGTTGGTTGTGTGAGATGCTCTCCGGGAGTTGCCGTACTATTCGCGATCGAATCCCATTCCCACAGCGTCAGGATGATAACCAAGGCCATCGTGTATCTCACCACCACGAGAATACGTCGATTGTTCATGAAATCCTCCCGGGCGTGCTCTGAACACCTATTTCCATGTGAACGACACAGTCAACCGCAGAGAATACCTCTTACTTGCTGAAGAGTCACCCTTTATTCTCCATGGTTTTCGGACTGACGTGTATTGTGAGGTACCGGCTGGGATGCCTGAGAACATGGGCGACCGCTGCAGATCCCTTAACGTGTCAACGACGAAGCAGCGGTGTAATACTCCGAGTGCCCAAGCATTTCACTTATGCGATGACTCCGTAGGTTCTAATCCTTGGTCATTTGCCTTGGAGACGAGCGGAAACCGTTCCGGATGCCTGATCGACTCCAAGGTCAGGTCGACATCGAGATCAGGCCAGTAAAGATGCTCCCTCCCCTGAAGTTCGACGTTCAATGCAGCCGAGACGGACGCGGCCTTAAACCAAGGAAATTCGTCAAACGGGAGGAACAGATCTTCCTCGTGAACCAGTACCCAGAGGCCGTGTCGAGAGATATTGGTGACCTCAACTTCCAAAGTGGCTCTGCCAAGCGGTTCTGATTTCATCTTCACGTGCCCTTATGATGTCTTCCACCACCCGCAGGTCGGCGTTGGACAAACCTTTGTTCTTCGCCAGTGCTATTGCCGGCTCGATTCAGAACTTGGCCTCACCGTCCGCTCTCTGAACATGAACGTGGAGCCGCGGCTCCTCACGAAGAAAAAACAGGAAGCGAAATCCGCGCTCCCGGAACACGGTTGGGCTCATTTGCTAGTCATCCTTCTGCCCTTATCCAATTCCCGATTATTGCACATTTTCTCCGAAGGACACTGGACCTGCATCCCTGGAATTCTTGCGCTCGGAACCCCTCCGGATGTGGGAGATCCGCTGCCTTTTCTGGAGATTAACCCTGAATACCACCCAATGCAACCCTATGGAGATCGGGGTCAAGTCGGCGCATCATCCGGAAAGGTTAGGGCCGAGCGTTTTGAGAAGTCGATGGTGACGGTTATCCGTGACGCACAACGCATGACAATCCCCGCGCGGTGAGTCGGATCAACCTGAAGGATCTGAACCCGGGGACGGAACTTGTAGGGGCAGAGACAATTGAGTATGGTGTACCCGGAACTCCCGGAACTCCGAGGAGGTCGATGCCATTCTAAATGGATAATTCTTCTACGAGGACGACTTTGAGATCTTTCACCTTCGATAGATCTCTGTCGTTGGTAAGCAGCGCATCGCAATTACTTTGAAGAGCTACGGCGACCTGAAACGCGTCCGCTAAGCCAAGATTGTGTCGGGACCGAATGTCGGCTGCCATACGGGCTGTTTCCCTTTGTATAGGGAAGAAGATGGAAGAGCTATCTCCTCCTATAACCGTGAGAAATGCCTCGACCACCTCAAGTTTGCCCAGCCTCATGGGTGAAACGAGACACTCTGCCAAGGTGATGGGAGATGTCACCGAAACAAGGTCCCCTGCCACGAGTCGATTGAAGAGCGGTTCAAGAATGGGACAGTAGACGGGGTGTCGCTCGACAAGATAAATCACCGGTGCCGAATCCAGAAAGACCCGGCGGATTCCGTCCAAGACTCTGCTCACTTTCATTCACCGATCAGTACTTGCAACCCGCTTTTCATCTGATTCACGGCGGGAGCGAGAGATGTATGCCTGAGCGTCCTCTCCAAAAGCAGGATATGGCAACATTCCCTTCAAGTCCGTCCAATTGAGCGGTGACTCAGACTTGCCAATGGCAGCAGCTCGTGCTTTTTCAGCTAACGTAGCGATCAAACTTAGCTGCTCTTCGGTAGTCAGGAGACCAACTTTCTCAATGATCTCTTCGAGTGTCTCGTTCTTCATGCGCAAGTCTCCTTCGACCTTCAGGGGATCTCGGCGCTGAAATCTCATACAGATCTTCCATTTTAGGGTACCGGGATAAGAAAAGAAGTCAAGCCCCCGTACTCAAAGTTGGATGAACCCCGGGGTTCCGGAACCGGTTCGTGCAGTCCAGGTGGTCCTGAGTTTGAACTGCCAACCCGTTGACGTGCTGATTTCCTGATTCAAGTATCGTTCAATTGACTCCATAGGAGAACCTCCCTTTAGACATGATATTTTCAGTCAATCTTCGTTGACCGCAGATTGGACCACTTCTGCCGACAGAAATCAAATTTGTTGCTGTAATGCCTCCACTCCGGCAAGAAAGGTTTCCGGATCAACACGACCACTTTGAAGCGCGTGATTGAGGCAGAAGATAGCCTCGCTATCAATGCTTCGGCGGTTCTCCTTCGCTCTCTTCTTGAGCTTCTCGTATAAACGGTCTGGGACGTTCTTGATGGTCACGGTCGGCATAGGATCTCCTTTCCGTCAGGTCCTCCATTCTCATTCTACCGGAGAATCAAGATCCTGCATCGCAAATCGGCTCCGCTCTGATATAGTATCATATCGTGACGCGCGGCACTCAGACCAATACCTGCAAGATTCCGGCATGCCCCGCACAATCGGGCTCATGTGCACGCGCACCGGCATGAGACCGGATCTCGAACATGCATCGACAACCCTGATTGCGGAAACCGAACCCGAGCAATCACGAATAACCAAGGAGCTACAAATGCCCTACGCTACGATAGACGGACGATCAATCTATTACGAATCGCACGGCGATGGTGAGACGGTCGTGTTCATGCACCACGGCTTCGGCAGTTCGAAGATGTTTAAGGATATATATCCGAGGTTCGTTGAGGCGGGCTACCGAACAGTCCTGTTCGACAGAAGAGGGTACGGGCAATCGGAACCCGGATCCGATTTCGATACCTTCTTCGTGAGCGACGGGTTCTGTGATGAGAGCGTGGAAGATTTCCACGCGTTGGCCGAAATGCTCGACCTGCAATCGTTTCACATCGTGGGCCAATGCGAAGGAGGCGTTATCGGAGTGATGTATGCCGGCAAGTACCCCGGCCGGGTTTCCTCGCTGGTGATTGCCAGTACGCTGTGCTTCAGCACAACGACCATAGTCGAATTCAACAGTGCGCATTTTCCTGCAGCCTATCATGAGCTGGACCTGAATATCCGGGACAAGATGATTCAATGGCATGGACCGAACTGGGCGGAACCATTCTATGAGATGGCTCGAACACGTGGCGGTGCGTACGGAGTCGGGATGTTTGACCTGAGACCTCGGCTCCCCTTCGTTACCTGCCCCACACTGGTCCTCTACCCGGACAGGAGCGCACTGTTCGAAGTGGAACAGGCGATTCATATCTATCGCAATCTCCCCAACGCCGAGTTGGCGGTTCTTCCGCGGTGCGGGCATAATACGTACGACCAGAAACCCGAGGAATACGTTCGACATGTCATGGATTTCCAGAAAAGGGTCATGGCTAAACCGGGAACCGTGCAGATGGATTTTTCCATGACGTGTCTCGCTCCCGCTCCGCCGAGGTCGGGATCGTAAAAAGCTAAGGTGATTTAAAAGATCTTGATTCTAACATAAAGAAATGATAAAGCAATGTCACGTAGAGGAGTGTGCTCATGGAAGGCGAGAAAACCTTGTGTGTCATGTGCGCCTGGAGACAAACCTGCAACAAGAAATTCCTGGTGGATGGAACGACCACCACCAGGTGCCTTGAATACACGCGGGATCTCACGCTCAAAGCTCCGGTCCAAGAAGAGGAAGATCCGAAGAATCGTAAGTAATATTAATGTATTGAATCGTTGGACAAGCGACGGTGTGCCGGGCCCTGTTTTGCTTCTCATCCCTGCCGGCGGCGGCATTGCAGCTGTAGACAAAACGAGTCCTACAACTATAATGCTTCGACCGGGGACACGTGGCCGCCTTCCCCGGAACGATTCTCGAGGTGCCTGATCAATGAAGGAACGTATCCGATCAATTGTGAAACAAGCTTTGGTCGCTTGTGCGGACAAGAAACAGATAGCTCTTCCGGAAGTGGATACACTCAAGATAGAAGTCTCCCGAAGCAAGGACCAACGCTTCGGTGACTACGCGACGAATGTTGCCCTGACACTCGCGAAACCCCTGGGAATGAAGCCTCGGGATATCGCTGCCTTGATAAAGGAGAATCTGCCTGCCGATGCCTCGATCTTTGAAGCCGTGGAGATCGCAGGACCGGGGTTCATCAACTTCTCGTTGGCCCGTGAGGTGTGGGAAGACGTGCTCCACACGATCCACAACCAAAATGAGGCATATGGACGATCCGACAAGACCGAATCGCCCAAGGTCCTCCTTGAATTCGTGAGCGCCAACCCCACCGGGCCCTTGCACGTGGGACACGGGAGAGGGGCCGCGGTGGGCGATACCCTGGCGCGGCTGCTGAGAGCCTGCGGGTACGACCTCGCGACCGAATACTATGTAAACGACGCCGGCAACCAGATGAAAATCCTGGGGCGATCTCTTCTTCTCCGTTACAGGGAGATCGCGGGGCACGAGATCGAGTTTCCCGCGGACCACTATCAAGGCGACTACATCAAGGACCTTGCCGCGGAACTCGAGGGAACGGACCTTGGTAAGCGTTTGGCCGAATTGCCCGATGAGGAGGCCCTGGAACCGGCCTCACAATACGCGCGGGAAAGGATACTGGACGGCATAAAGGACGATCTCTCGGTTTTCGGGGTCACGTACGACGCGTATTTCAGCGAGAAAAAACTGCACGAGTCCGGTGCGATTAAGGACACCCTGGAGGAACTTCGCTCCAGGGGGAGAGCCGAAGAGAAGGACGGGGCTCTCTGGTTCATCATGGAGGGCGACGAAGATGAAAAGGACAGAGTCCTGGTCCGTGCCACGGGAGAACCGACCTACTTCGCAGCCGACGCGGCGTATCACAAAGACAAGCTCAACAGGGGCTACGACCTGCTCGTGGACATCTGGGGATCCGACCATCATGGGTACATCCCAAGGGTGAGAGCTGCAGTGGAAGCCCTGGGATACGCACCGGACCTGTTACGCGTACTTCTCGTGCAGTTCGTGACGCTCGTAAGGGAAGGGGAGAAGATCTCCATGTCCACCCGGTCCGGCGAGTTCATTACGTTGCGGGAAGTCCTGGACGAGGTCGGTGCCGACGCGGCCCGTTTCTTTTTCCTGAGTAAGAGATGCGACAGCCACCTGGATTTTGACCTTGATCTGGCAAAGAAGCAGTCCCGGGACAACCCCGTATACTACGTGCAGTATGTTCACGCCCGCGTCTGCAGCATCTTTCGCATAGCCGCGGAACGGGACATCGATGCGGACATGACCAACCCGGATCTCTCGGCCCTTTCTCTTCCGGAAGAACAGCGTTTGATCAAACACCTGGCCGACTTCCCGGACATGCTGGCCGAAGCGGCCGAAGCTCTGGAGCCTCACCGGGTGACCTTTTATCTTATTGATCTCGCCGAGTTGTTCCATGCGTACTATCACGACAACCGAGTGCTCACCGAAGAATCGGATACAAAGAAGGCTCGTCTCTACCTGGTCGAGGCGGTACGGCGGGTGACGGCCAACGGACTCAACATCCTGGGGGTCTCTGCTCCCGAGAAGATGTGAGGTGCGGGATTCATCCGCTTAATAAGCTGAGATCAGTCGGAAAGCGAACGTATCTGATGGGACTTCTTGCCATTCTCCGGAATAAAGGCGGGGAGCAAACCCGGCCGCCGGCCGGTCGACAGGCCGTAGGAGATGAAACCGCCCCAAAGAACGGCCCGCTGACCCTCGCCGTAGCGGCGGCGTTCATCATCATGGTAGCGTTGGTCGCGGTGAACCTCCGTTTGATTCGGGACCCTTCAATTGCGTGCAAAGCGTTTGGCCCCTCAGTTCCGAGCCGTCCTGAGACGAGACCGCAGACGGAAGGTTCCGAGGTAGGTGCGGTGACCGAGATAGATGCTTGCGATGTGCCGCCGCAAGTCACCTTTTACGAGCAACTCAAAAGAGTGGACGAGCATCCTCAGTCCGTTCCGGAAGGTGCCGATGACGCCCCCCCCGGCGCGCAGGGTGATTCGCCTCAGGGGGTGAGTACGACACAGACCGAGAATGACAAGAAGAACAACTCCCATTCATTGGTAGGCAGAAGCACCCCGGGGCCTGAATCGTCAGGTTCCTCCGGAAGCCTGAGACTCCCGCAATCCAAACCGGGCAAAAAGCGATATACCGTTCAGGTGGGGGCGTTCACGAATCCGGGTATCGCCAAGCAGTGGGCCCTCAAATGGAAGGAGCGCGGGTACATGGTTTCGCTTAGACCCGTTGCCAGGCCGAGAACCGGTGTGATCTACCGTCTCTATTTGGGAAGTTTTTCCTCGGAGAATCAAGCGGACGAATTAGTGAAGAGACTCAAAGTAAAAGAGGGAATTAGTGCTCTGCGTCTTGTCGTCCGCAATTGACATGGTCTCCCGACTTGAAAACATGTTGACCAACGCTCAGTGCATCGCGGAAAATGTACTCGCATGGATTGCAGCCGGAATCGCGTTCAGACAATCGCGTGATCGCCGTTTTCCGTCACATTGGTAATTACGCAGGCGTTTACCCTCACAGGACCGTGACGTAAAAGACCGGAGACTCGAACAATTGAACTGCGACAAGAGTCCGTGTGGAATCGTGAAGTGTTTCGACAAAGAGGGCCGTCTTTTTGAGGTGGAAGAACGAAGGGTTGACTGCCTGTCCGAGCTCATGCGCATGTACGAGAATTTCTTCCCCAGGGCCATAAGTCAGGGGCTCCCGCCGGCAAGCGATGTCAATCTCAAAGGGTGGGTGTGCAAGCTGCTGGATTCGGGATGGAACTTTGTGTGCAGGCAAGAAGGCACAATCGTGGGTCATGCGGCGGTACTTCCGGACCTGGAGAAGGCGGACGGAGAATACGTGGTCTTTGTGCTCCAGGCCTACCGCAACAAGGGGCTGGGTACCGTGCTGACCGAGATGGCTATGCGAAAGGCCGGAAGTGAGGGGCTTCACACCATGTGGCTGACCGTGGAGGCATTTAACTTCCGGGCGATTAAGGTTTATAAGAAGGTTGGCTTCGAATTCTGCGATGAAGGTGAGAGAGAACGCACCATGATGTTGAGGCTGTGACCCGTCGCGCGGAAGGGAAGACTCCATGGGTCTCCTTCTCCACGTACGATGAGAAGACGAACGGTTCATATGGAAGGCCTCCGGCATACGACCTTGGTCGGGTACACGATGGGGGGCTTGGGAGGGAGATGGTCTCCCCCGCAATGGTACCCCGCGTCCCGCGGGGTCTTCATCCCCCATCTCCGAGGCGAAGCCCCGGAGTGCCCATCAGTGCCGAGGACTTTCGTGATTCGTCGCGGCTTGTGAGCAGCTCCAAGCCATGATAGTTCATATGGTATGAACAGCCATGCGAATGGTGCGAAGAGGTGAACAGTGTCGTTCAGTGTCGGCATAGTACGTGACCCGGGATATCTGGAACACAAGCCGGGACTCGTCCATCCGGAGAGCCCCAATCGTTTGAGAAGCATCTATCGGATGCTCGACAAGGATTTTCCCAACGGCCTGGAGATGATCGAGCCGGCGCTTACCACCCTCGAACAATTGGAGCTGGTCCACACGCCTCAGTATGTCAAACAGATCCTGAGTACCGCGGAGAGGAGTTACACCAGCCTCGCACCCGATACCCCCGTGTGCGCCACGACCTACAGGGCCGCGTGGCTCGCGGTAGGCGGGTGCATTAAAGGGCTCGACGCTTTGATGACGGGTCGTTGCCGAGCATGCTTCTGTCTGGTCAGGCCTCCGGGACATCACGCGTTGGCGGATAGAGCGGGAGGATTCTGCATATTCAACAATCTCGGCGTTACGGCCAAGTACGCTCTCGAATACTACGGGCTTAAACGAGTGCTCATTGTCGACTGGGACATACATCACGGAAACGCTCTTCAGGAGTTGTTTTACGGTGATGATAGCGTATTCTATCTCTCATCGCACTACATGGGGTGGTATCCCCATACCGGAGCACTTGAGGAGACGGGAACGGGCCGCGGCGAAGGGTATAACCTCAACCTGCCCGTCTTCAAAGAGATGGCGGATGCGGATGTCGTGCATATCTATCGGGAAGTGCTGGTTCCCGTGGTGCGGAGGTTCAAGCCGCAGCTGATTCTCATTGCAGCGGGTTTTGATGCGCATTACCGTGATCCCCTGGGAAGAACGCGCCTGACCGAGCAAGCGTACCGGTGGCTGACCCAGCTCGTGCTACAGACCGCCGATTCCGTGAAGCAGCCTCCTATCCTCTTGGCCCTTGAAGGCGGATACGACAATTACGCTCTTGCCGCGTCCGTGAGAGAAGTTCTCAGAGTGTTCACCTCCAAGGAACGTCTGGAACGAATCCCTTTGACAAAGACGATGCAAGCGGCACAATTGGTGGAGCAAGCACGGAGCATACACCGCGGATACGGGGTTTGGACGGATTAGTGCACCGTTGCACAAGTTGCCATATCTTTTCGCCGGCAACCGTAGGAATCGGCCGACAATAGGCAAACCGATTCGAGGTTTTGACCAGCCAGTGCCCCGAAGGGGCTCACTGAAAGTAGCCACGGGTTTCAACCCGTGGAAACGGGCATCCACCCAATTTGGGGAACGGCCCTGAAGGGGCGGACCAAGGTGGATGCACCGTTGGTGGACCCCTTCGGGGTCCAAGACGGTGGATGTTGTCTACCTGTCCCATGGGTTGAAACCCATGGCTATTCAAGGTATGCCCTTTCAGGGCAGAAGTCTTAATGCTCTCCACCCAGATTGCCGGAATCCAGCCATTTTTCCGCAATCGAGACGGGGCGCGAGTCAATAGGCGACACGAGTACGGTTGCCGGCGAGCCAAGATATGGGTAAAGCTCAGGGCAGAGCCTGGGAACCAGAATATAGAAGACCGGGTCATGGCGGTTTACCTGAAAATCCCCCCTGTCCCCCCTTTTTCTAAGGGGGGAACTTGAGCCCGGATCTCGGGTGGTTTTTCATAGGCCGTTGTGACCGAGAGATCACGGCGGTTCGCCGGCGACCGTCCCATGTGCCGATGTGCGGAAAATTTTTGAAGGAAAACGGATGATAAAGGCTCGAATTCCAGCTGCAAACCCGAATGCGAATCTCAAATCGTACTATCGGACGTACAAGAGTTTTTCATGGTCCGAGATGGAGAAAGAGTTCCACCGTGCCGAGGGAGACCTGATCAACATTGTCCACGAGGCCGTGGATCGATGGGCTGCAGACCCGGAGCGAAGGGACAGGCCGGCCCTCATGTTCGAACAGAGCGGCGGCGTGAAGACGTTCTCGTTCCGGGAAATCAAGAAGCAGTCGTGCCAATGGGCCAACCTTCTCGCCCGGCACGGTTTTCAGAAAGGCGATCGGCTCTTCATCTTCTTGCCGCCGTGTCCTGAGATCTACCTTGCCATGCTCGGTTGTGCCCGGATAGGGGTCATCTTCTGCAATTTGTACCCGACCCTTGGGTACGAAGAGCTCCAATGGAGATTGGAGAATGCCGAACCGAGAGGTGTGGTCACCAATGCCGACCTGGTGGAATCCCTCTCAACGGAAGCCATGAAAGGATCGAAGACCGTCTTTCTCACCTCCGGTGAACGGCCGGGCCTCTTTGCATGGGAGGTCCCGGTAGAGGAAGTCCTCCAGCGCATGCCGCCAGACTTTGACACGGTCTGGCTACCTCCGGAGACTCCTCTGTTTCTGCTCTACAGTTCCGGTTCCACCGGACCGCCAAAAGGTGTGGTTCATGCTCACCGGGACATGGTGGGGTACCTTATGACGGGCCGCTACGTGCTGGATCTGCGGGAAGACTCCATCCTTTGGACCGATGGAAGTCCCGCATGGGTTACGGGCACGGTTTACGGCGCGTTCGTTCCGTGGATCTGCGGGGCGGCTTCCGTGGTGCAGGGTGACGGGTTTTCGGCTTCGACGTGGTACCGCACCCTCGAGCATCACCAGGTGACGGTATGGTATACCACGCCCAGAAGGATCAAGTACCTCATGGAGGCCGGGGACGACCTTCCCGGCCGATACGATTTCTCTCATTTGCGTCACATAGCAACGGTAGGCGAGACGCTTCCCCCGGAACTCTTCTACTGGGTGCGACAGAACCTGAATCACTCTCCTCACGACACATGGTGGATGACGGAGACCGGCATGATCTGCATTGCCAACTATCCTTCGCATCAGATCAAACCCGGGTCCATGGGGAAACCGGTCCCGGGCGTCGAAGCCGCGGTGTTTGATTCCCAGGGCGAGCAGTTGCCCATCCTTACCTTGGGAGAGCTTGGATTGAAAGCGGGCTGGCCGGCAATGATGCAAAGCATTTGGAGAGATGCGCCCCGATACGCTCAGTATTTTCGCGGTGACTGGTTTATGACCGGGGACATGGTCATCAGGGATGAGGACGGCCATTATTACCATCAGGGGAGGAACGACGATCTGATCAAGGCAGGCCAGGAGTTCGTCGGGCCGTATGAGATAGAGTCGGTCTTGTGTCAGCATCCGGCAGTGGCCGAGGCTGCGGTTATTTCAAAGATCTCGGAGGGAATTGCGCCCATCGTGAAGGCCTTTGTCACCATCAATCCCACCTACACTCCATCTGCACGATTGAACCATGAAATCAAGACCTTCGTACAAACCAACCTGTCTTCCGAAGTACCCATTTCAGAGATTGAGTTTCTGGGTGAACTGCCTAAGACCCGATCCGGAAAGCTCGTCCGAAGGGCCCTTCGGGCCATGGAATTGGGCCTCCCCAGCGGAGATCCGTCCAAGTTGCAGGATTGACGGTAAGTTCTTAGTACTCCGTTTCATAAATACGTAACCGAACTTATGAAACGGTGCACTTAGTCGGCGGGGAATATTCCCTTTCCGCGCTTTTCTCATACACAGGTCTTTCAAAAGATTTAACGTGTCTTATGCTATGTTGAGAGTTCGTCCGACTCGAGGGATGCGGAATCTGTGGTCTTACTTGCGCAGATTCCGTTTTCCCGTTCAGGGAGCAATGAATCATGTCTCGTGATAAGCCGTACAAATTAAAGAGGATCGACGAGGTCCGTTGGGAAATACCACGGTCAGGCGGAATGCGGGTTCCCGGCCTGATCTTCACCGATGAAAGATTACTGCCCGATGTTGAGAAAGACCGGAGTCCGGATCAGGTATTCAACGTCGCTCATCTTCCCGGAATCGTGGGCCGATCCATGGCCATGCCCGATGTTCACTGGGGCTATGGCTTCCCTATCGGCGGAGTAGCGGCCTTCGATCTCGACGAAGGAGTGGTCTCCCCCGGCGGCGTTGGTTACGATATCAATTGTGGAGTGCGTCTGGCCGTGACCGGTCTTGACCGGGAGTCGGTAGCCGGCCGGATTGAGGATCTCATAAACGGCCTGTTTGCCGCAGTACCCGGCGGGGTCGGTTCAAAAGGAGGAATACGCCTTAACCGACAAGAATTGTCCCGTGTGGTCCGGGTCGGCGCAGAGTGGGCGGTGAACCGTGGCATGGGAGAGATATCCGACCTGGAAACCATCGAAGACGCGGGAACCATTTCGGGTGCCGATCCGGGCGCAATCAGCGACCGGGCGTTCGCCCGCGCCAAGGACCAACTCGGTACGCTTGGCTCAGGCAACCATTTCCTTGAGATAGGATTCATCGAAGAGATCTTTGACGAAGCGACGGCAACTCAATGGGGCTTGTGGGAAGGTCAGGTGACCATGATGGTGCACAGCGGATCCAGGGGATTCGGTCATCAGGTCTGCGACGATTTCCTGGCCCGAATGGTGAAGAATGTTCGCAAGGAGGGACTCCGGCTTCCCGACACGCAGCTGGCGTGCACTCGCCTCAACACTGCGCTCGCCGAAGAGTACCTCGCGGCAATGGCTGGAGCCGCGAACTATGCCTTTGCCAACCGACAAATACTCATGCATCTCGCCCGTACTGCATGGGAGAAATCCCTCGGTTTGTCGCCTCGTGAACTCCGGTTCAGACTCCTGTACGACGTGTGTCACAACATCGCCAAAATCGAAAAGCACACCATTGACGGGGAGACGAAGAAGGTCTGCGTTCATAGGAAGGGGGCGACCCGCGCGTTTCCCGCACATCATCCGGCACTACCGATGAAGTTCCGTTCAACGGGTCAGCCTGTGCTGATTCCTGGCGACATGGGACGTGCCTCGTACGTCCTTGCCGGTGAACAGGGCTCCATGGCGGAGACCTTCGGCTCCGCGTGCCACGGCGCGGGACGACTCCTGTCCAGAAGTGCCGCGCTGAAAGTGACAAAGGGAAGAGCCGTCGAACGGGAACTTCAGGATAATAATGTCTTTGCCCGATGGGTGGGTAGGAAGACTCTGCGGGAAGAAGTTCCGGAAGCGTACAAAGATGTCGGTCTCGTGGTCGATGTGGTGCAAAGGGCCGGGTTGGCCCGCAAAGTGGCAAAGATACGCCCAATGGGGGTTGTGAAAGGGTAGGGGGCCCCTTGATCGGGCCAAGAGACAAGCTCTTTATGAAATATGCTTACTAATCCAACGGTTACCCTGTTGACATTATAAGAAACATTAGATAGATTCGGCATAGTTTGGGTTTCGCATGGAAACCATGCAATGATCCATAGACTCTTGAGTCAGAGCGAAAAGCAGCTAGGTCGGGTCGTTCAATGCTTCCCTCCTAGCCTATTTCGTCGCAAGAGGAGGAGACCTGAAACGCGCCATGCTCTTCGGAAGTCTCCCGGCGTTTTTCCATGTGGGGTCGGCCGTCATAATCGTTCTTACCCTTTCCTTTCTCTTTCAGTCTTCGAGTCTTCTTACGTTCAACGCGTTGTCGGACAAGATCTATCCGTTGAGCTACCTCTTAATCACCTTGGCGGGCCTGGTTCTGCTCATGAAAACGTTGTTGGGCTACAGGAGAACGGGCCTGACTCACTCCATTGCCGGCAGCGGCAGAGAGAGCGACTCGAGGGCCATTGTCGCCCTCGCGTTGGTGTCCGGTATTATCCCGTGCCCGGGCGCTGCCCTCATCCTGTTGTTTACGTTAAACCTGGGCATCCTTTGGGTTGGTCTGCTGGGGATGATCGCATTGGCCTTCGGAATGGGCATAACCACTACGGTTGCGGCCTGCGTCTCCCTCGGGTTCCGAGATGCCGCGAGCAGAGTAGGCTCCCGTTTCACCAAGGCCCTCAGGCCTGCATATGTAGTCGTATCGGCCTTGGGGGCATTTTTCATTACCGTATTCGGCCTATTCATGTTCATAGGAAGCCTTTCACTCGGCCCTACCTAAGTGCGTCATTTCATAAGCTCGGTCACACATTTTGGCTTGCAGCCATGTTAGGTGACGGAAAGAAGAATCTCCGGGCATCCCGCGCGGAACGCGGGACCGGGCTACGAAGAGCTGTCCCGAAGCCTCAGACCTGTTTCGTGGGACGGGCCTCCGTGCCCGTCATCTTTAATGGCGGTCCCGCGGAACGCGGGATGCCCGGCGGCATGAATCGTTTCCGGGCCGATCCCACCGCATGCGAACTTCAAAGCCTCCCCATCGTGTACCCGGCCGTGGTCAAGCCGGGGAGGCTTTTCATTTGACCTGACAACTCACCTGTATTGCATTACTCCCGGGTGATGCCGATATGCGCTCCAGACGGCTGTAATACGCACACCTCCTCCACATCTGCTTGGTCTGAAGAGGCTTCCGGCGCATGTTCGGACCGAAGGGAGTACACATTTCCGAGAAGAAAGACCTTGACAGAACTAGAGAGACCTGCCTAAGGTAGGTATGTCTAATAGAGAGAGAACGATCTGTGTGCGTTCCCTGAGTCTAAGGAGTTCCGGTGAGAGAAGTAAGCGGTCTGAGCCTCAGCCGACAATGCTATCTGGCTGAAATCTTGGCACTTGAAGCAGATCAAGGTTGTGCCAAGCAGAGCGAAATCGCCGCGAGAATCAGAGTCAGTAGATCCAGTGTGACCGCAGCGTTGCGAAGTTTGGCCGAGAGCGGCATGGTGCTCTACGAGCCATACGGTGCCGTTACCCTCACTCCCAAAGGAAGACGGATGGCCGAGACGATCCTGGCTCGGCGAAGCATTATTCGGGACTATCTGATAATGGCTCTCAATATTGATGAGGGTTCTGCAAGCGACGCGGCCTGTTCCATGCAGCATTCCGTACCCGACATAGTCCTCGAAGGATTCTCGGCACGGCTAAGGAGCGGGGTGAACCGCATCTCACCCCTGTAGGGCCGGTGCTCCGCACCCTCCCCCCGTAGGCAAGGGGGATTGGAAGAAGTTGCTCGGAAGCGCTCCGGCAACGAGACGCATACGACCTCAAGGACCGCAATCCTTATGTGAGTCGAGATCCCGTGCGGGAAGGTCTTTTTTTTGGCTCATCCGGTATTTGCGTACGTACAGTTGAAAAGTAAAGGCAGACATGCTTGATCTTTCTTGGTTTTGAAAGAGACTGAGAAGGAGATGCAAGCATGTCCACAAGCCTACTGTACCACGCACTCAACATCGTGGGCTACCGGTATCGGAAGACTGAGTACGTTGGAAGGGAGATCATTTTCACCATCGACCAAGACCCGAAGACTTTTCGATGTTCGTGTTGCGGTTCCCCGAACGTGACAAAGCGCGGTGGCATCTGGAGGAGGTTCATGGCCCCTGGATTCGCCTTGAAGCGGATCGTCATAAAGCTTGAGGTCAAGCGGGTCGAGTGTCATGTGTGCAACAAGGTACGGCAGGTCAAAGTCGGCTTTGCCGAGGAGAATAGGCGTTTCATCAGGCAGTTTGAGCGGTGCGTCTTGGACTTGTCCGGCCACATGACCATCCAGGATGTGGCTGATCATTTCGGGGTGAGTTGGGATGTAGTCAAGGATATTCAAAAGCGGTACCTCAAGCGCAAGTTTTCTCGTCCCCCGCTCAAGGATCTCAGACGAATTGCAATCGACGAGATTTACGTAGGCAAGAAACGGAAATTCCTGACTATTGTGCTGGATCTGGAGACCGGAGCCGCGGTCTTCGTCGGTGAAGGCAAAAGCGCAGCCGCTTTGGATCCTTTCTGGAAACGACTCAAGAGAGCCAGGAAGAGGATAGAAGCCGTAGCCATCGATATGTCCAAGGCTTACATCCAAGCGGTGAGGACTCATCTTCCCAAGGCGATCCTGGTTTTCGATCACTTTCATGTCATCAAGCTCTTCAACGAGAAACTCACGGTCTTGCGGCGTGAACTGTATCGGGAAATCACCGACCTGATTCAGAAGGAGGTGTTGAAGGGCATTCGCTGGCTCCTGTTGAAAAATCCGGAAAATCTCAACGATAAGCGAAACGAACGCGAACGCTTGGAGGAGGCGCTGCGTTTGAATGAACCGCTGGCATGTGCCTACTACCTCAAAGAGGATCTCCGACAGATCTGGAATCAGCCCGACAAGGCTACCGCAGAATCTGTCCTCGAAGATTGGATTCGTCGTGCCGAGGCGTCAGGGATCCGAATAGTGAAGAAGTTCGCCCAAACCCTGACCGAATACCGGGCCGGGATTCTGGCATATTATCACCATCCAATCTCAACCGGACCCTTGGAAGCCACGAACAACAAAATCAAGACACTGCAGAGGCAGGCCTACGGTTTTCGAGATCAGGCATTCTTCACACTCAAAATATATGCCATACACCTGGCCACGTACGCACTTGTCGGATGAGCCTTTTTTTTGTCCTTGGAATTAGCTGTGTCTAACTCTGATAGAACCATCTATAAGGTGGACCCGGCGCATCAAAACCGAAACTATCCCGGCCGGCGAATACATCCGACCGGAGGTCAAGATTCGAGATCTTTCTCTCATTGGGGCATTTGTATCCGCATCCGCGGATCGGCATGAGATGCAATGCAAATTCAGAATAGCGTGTGGAGAGGGTTACAGTGGAAGACAGATTCTTGAAACCACTCACTGAAGTCGAGGTTGGGCGGAAAGTCCTCGTAGTGGCCTTGCTCGGAGGACGCGAGTGTCAATGCCGGCTTGTCGACTTAGGGCTCCGTGTCGGACAAGAGGTGAGAGTACTGTGTAGAGGAAACGGCTGTGATGGGCCCATGTTGGTGGCTGCCGGGGAAACCAGATTGGCCGTCGGACACGGTATGGCCGGAAAGATCATGGTTGTCAACAAAAGCGGCGGACCGGCGCTTCAGCCATGCGGGGCCTCAATTGAGGACATTACGCTGCAGGACAGCGTACTGGGAATGACGAATACGGAAATCGGAGCGTACAGGAGGAAAGAATTGCACGAACAAGGATGCACGGAACGCGTTGACAAAGTTGGTGAGGCTCTGAGGCTTTCTGATTATCTACAGGGCCAAAAGGGGCGAATCATTCGGGTGCAGGGGGACGATGAGTCTCGACGCCGAATGTCCGAAATGGGCTTCACCAAGGGCATTGAAGTGAAAGTTGTGAAAGCCGCCCCGCTCACCGATCCTGTGGAATACCTCCTTAAAGGCTACCATGTGAGCCTCAGGAGGGAGCAAGCAGCCCACATCCTGATGGATCGACCCAACGTGGAGGCGCGGGATCATGAGTAAACCCATTACGGTCGCTTTGGCCGGAAACCCCAATTCCGGTAAGACGACTCTGTTCAATGCTCTCACGGGAGCCCGCCAACACGTAGGAAACTGGCCGGGAGTCACTGTGGAAAAGAAGGAAGGCACCACACACCATAACGGTAGGACCATCCACGTGGTGGATCTTCCGGGAACCTATTCTCTGACCGCACTCTCCGAGGATGAGATTGTTGCACGGAATTTCGTCATGAACGGTAATCCGGACGTGGTCGTGGATGTGGTGGACTCCGCGAACCTTGAAAGAAACCTCTACCTGGCCGTTCAGTTAATGGAGATGGGCGTGAAGGTGGTGCTCGCTCTCAATATGATCGACGTGGCAATAGGCCGTGGCCTGAAGATCGACCATGAGCGGCTGTCGCAATTACTCGGTGTGCCCATTGTGACCACGAACGGCAAGAAAGAGGAAGGGGTTACGGAGCTTCTCAATTTGGTGGTCCGGGAAGCGGACAAACCTGAACAGGACCATTCATTTCCGCGGGTCACCTATGGTAACGAGGTGGAGGAAGAACTCGCCAAGATCGAAGAGAGATTCGAGGACGACGGGAAGACTGAAACGAATCTCCCGAGTCATTGGTTGGCTGTGAAGCTCCTTGAAGGCGACCGGGAGGTAGAGGATCTCATAGAACGCGTATACGGCAACGACGGCGTGTTTGACCAGGTTCTGAGAAGCAGGAGACATCTTTCCGAGGTTTTTGGCGACAGCGCGGAGATTGCCGTAACGGACGGACGATACGGATTTATTGCCGGAGCCGTCAAGGAGTCCGTGGCGGTTGACCGAGTTGATCGTTTGTATCTGAGTGACAAGATCGACAACGTTCTTACTCATCGGCTTTTGGGTCCCATCATCATGCTGCTCATACTGTACGGCATCTACCAATTCACGTTTGTGGGGAGTGAACCGTTGGTCGGCTACTTTGAGGCGTTCTTCGGGTGGTTGAGCCGAACGGCTGCGCAGGCCATTCCGGCGGGTCTCATTCAGTCTCTGGTGGTCAGCGGCATCATTGACGGCGTAGGCGGAGTGATGGGATTCGTGCCTCTCATTGCGTTTATGTTCTTTGCCATAGCGATACTCGAGGACACCGGTTACATGGCTCGCACGGCATTCATGTTGGATCGTGTTCTCAAGTGGTTTGGACTTCACGGCTCCTCGATCCTGGCGCTCATGGTCTCGGGAGGGATCTCAGGCGGCTGTGCGGTTCCCGGGGTAATGGCCACCCGGACCCTGAGGGAACCCAAAGAGCGGTTGGCCACCATTCTCGTTGCGCCGCTGATGAATTGCGGCGCGAAGCTACCGGTCTACGCTTTGCTTATTGCGGCATTCTTCCCGGGGGACAAGGCTTCGATGATGTTCGGTCTCACGCTCATCTCCTGGGGATTCGTGCTCATCTCTGCACGGATCCTTCGCTCGACGTTGCTGAAGGGTCAGTCGGCTCCGTTCGTGCTCGAGATGCCGCCTTACCGGGTTCCAACCGTCAAAGGACTCCTCATCCATACCTGGGAACGGACCTGGATGTATATCAAGAAGGCGGCCACCGTGATCTTGGCCGTGGCCGTAATCCTCTGGGCCATGATGACCTTTCCGGCGTTACCGGACCGGACGGTCAAGAGTTTTGACAAACAAACGGCAGACCTGACCGCTTCATTCCTCCAGGAGCCTCAGGTACGGGGCGTCTTTAACTCCGCCAAAGACCTCGAAGCCTTTGAGAAGTTCCAAGCGAAGTTAACCGAGGAAGAGTTCGAGGATCTGAAGAAAGAGAATCCAGTATTCTTCAGCCTTGCAAACTCCCTTACTGCCGGCGGGTCCAAGGGAGAGAAGAACCGAACCGAGGCCGAGAAAAGAGAATCGGACATTGCCGCTGCCTACGCTGAGTTTCTGGAACGGAAGCATGTCATAGAGCAGGAGAAGCAGACCGCTGCGCTGAAACATACGGTGGCCGGCCGAATGGGCGTGGCTCTCGAGAGCGTCTTCAGTCCCATGAATTTCGATTGGAGGACCAACATAGCCCTTGTCGGAGGCTTTGCCGCAAAAGAGGTGGTGGTTTCCACTCTGGGAACGGCGTACAGTCTTGGCGAGGTTGATCCGGAAGAGGCGGGGAATTTGTCGGATAAACTGAGGAACGAGCCGGGTTGGAATGCGCTCACCGCCTTTACGCTTATTCTGTTTGTGATGCTGTACGCCCCGTGCTTTGTGACCGTCGTCGTCATCCGAAGGGAGACCGGAACTTGGAAGTGGGCGATCTTTTCGGTGGTCTACACAACGGTCTTGGCGTATGTGGTTGCGTTGTGCGTGTATTCCGCGGGTTTCGCTTTCGGTATCGGAGTATAGATCATTTTCTGAAACGAGCAAGGCCGGACGCGAAGCGTGAGGCGCATTCGTTGCCACGATGTATTCGGGGGCTTAGGAAACCGGGGCATGCCGCGTACTAAGATTCAGGCTTACCGGTTTTCCGTCCCTCGGATCGGAACGGCCGATCTCCTCCGTATACGTCATAACAACGGGTCATGTAAGGTGTATCTTGATAAGCACGAGGACTTGGTTACAGACCCGTAGCCTTGGAACCACAAGCCCTTACCGGTACCAAGAGTCCTCGTTTCTTGGGAAGGGCCTCGGGGGCGGAGCTGGGGGATGACTGGCGCACTTCCGTTCGTGTCGTTTCTAGTGTCCGGACCACCGCATGTCAACAACTCAGGATCGCTTTCCGCTTGACAGGGGAAGGTCTGCTATGTAGACTCTTTGTTACAAAAGAATTATTCTCTCTAAAGGGAACGGCAGCGGGGAGGTTGATTATCCGCATAGCTTTTGGCCATTTGATCGATCCAGAGGACAGGCTGGAACAGATGCTTGCCAAGCTCAGGAGTAACGATTTTCGCATAACTCCGCAGCGCTTGGCGGTGCTGCGTATCCTCTCGTTAAGTGAAGATCATCCCAGCGCGGAGCAGATACACGAGAAGGTCAAAATCGACTTTCCTACAACAAGCTTGGCCACGGTGTACAAGACCATCGCGCTGCTCAAGGAACTGAATGAAGTATTGGAACTCGGTTTTCCCGACACGAGCAACAGATATGACGGTAAGAAGCCGTTTCCGCACCCCCATTTGATCTGTGTTAAGTGCCGGAAGATCATGGACCCCGAACTCATGAGTCTCGACGATCTGGTGGAAGAAATGAGTAAGAAGACGGGATGCATGATCCTCCATCACCGCCTGGATTTCTTCGGTGTGTGTGCCGAGTGCCGGAAGCCGGAGTGACACCGTTTTTTTGAGCATTTGCGGAGAAGGATTATTAAAAAACAATTAATATCAACCTGGGTAGGTTCCTCTTAGACGCTCCTTCACCTACGAGGAACCTATCTAAATCACGAGATAAGGAGGGAATACCATGGGAGAGAAACCAAAGGAAATCCTCACCACGGCCTTCGGAATCCCGGTTGCCGATGATCAGAACAGTATGACCGCCGGAGATCGTGGGCCGGTGCTCATGCAGGATGTTCATTTATTGGAGAAACTCGCTCACTTCGATCGCGAACGGATCCCCGAACGCGTCGTACATGCCAAGGGCGCAGGCGCGTACGGATATTTTGAAGTTACCGCGGATGTCCGCAAGTACACGAAAGCCCGCTTCTTGTCGGAAGTGGGAAAACGGACGGAGGTATTTCTCAGATTCTCCACGGTGGGTGGTGAAAAAGGATCGCCCGACGCAGCTCGGGATCCGAGAGGATTTGCCGTCAAGTTCTACACGGAAGAGGGCAATTACGATCTGGTGGGCAACAACACCCCGGTCTTCTTCATTCGGGATCCTCTCAAATTCCCGGACTTCATACACACTCAGAAGCGCAACCCGAGGACCAATTTGCCCGACCCGGACATGTTTTGGGATTTTCTGTCTCTGACTCCCGAATCCATTCATCAGGTGACGATTCTCTTTTCAGATCGGGGCACCCCAGCAACATACCGCAATATGAACGGATACAGCAGTCACACGTACAAGTGGTACAATGATAAAAGGGAGTATTTCTGGGTTCAGTACCATCTGAAGACGGATCAGGGCATCAAGAACTTGACGCGTCAGGAGGCGACTCGCCTCAGCGGAGAGGACTCGAACCATGCGACGCGTGACCTCTTCGAGGCCGTCGAGAGGGGCGAATACCCGTCTTGGACCCTTGAAATGCAGATCCTGACCCCGGAGCAGGCCGCGCAATTCCCGTGGGATATTTTTGACATTACGAAGGTCTGGCCCCACAGCGAAGCACCCCCCATCGTCGTGGGCAAGCTTGTGCTGGACCGGAATCCCGTCAACTACTTTGCGGAGGTCGAGCAGGCTGCGTTTTGCCCCGGAAACGTGGTCCCCGGTATTGCCATCTCCCCGGACAAAATGCTCCAGGCACGGGCGTTCTCCTATCACGATACGCATATCCATCGCCTGGGCCCCAATTATCATCTCATCCCGGTGAACGCTCCGAAGAACGCACCGGAGACCGACTACCAAAGAGACGGGCTCATGCGCGTGGACGCCGGCGGAGGCAGTGGTCCCAACTATTGGCCCAACAGTTTCGGCGGTCCGGCCCCGGATCCCGAGTCGGGAGAACCTGCATTTCCGGTGGAAGGGGATGCCGGCCGCCATGCCTTCGAGCATCCGAACGATGACTTCGTGCAAGCAGGTAACCTGTACCGCAAAGTCATGACCGATGTGGACCGGGATCACCTGATCGGAAACATCACGGCTCACCTGGGAGGAGCGCAGAAACGAATCCAATTGCGTCAGGCCGCGGTCTTTTTCAAGGCCGATGTAGACTACGGTAGTCGGGTAGCCGAGGGGTTGGGACTCGATGTGTCGGAAGTGGAAAGGTTGGCAGCCATGAGCCAAGAGGAGCGTGCAGCGGCGACTAGTCTTCAAGAGTGACGCCGGTCCCGACCGCACACCCCCAAATTAAGCGTATTGCCGGACAAATCCGGCTCAGGGAGTCGGAGAATCCTCCGATGCCATTTTGTCACCACCACATTGATAAAGGAGGCAAGAGACTACAATGAAGGTCAAAAGACGTCTAATCACCGTTGTTCTTACCGGCTGTTTCTGTCTGGCCACGGCCTCGGTCGTTTGCGCCGAATCCATGAAAAAGGCGACCAGTTACTCGCCGGTTGTGATCACTGAGCCCTTCGACTCGGTCGTGAAACGTATGAAGGCTGCTAAGCCCGACATCGAGAAACGGCACAAAGCTTTGCTCGAAGAGCGTTACGACCTGAGTGATCGATCTGCCAAGGGCGTAACCATGTCACGCGGGAAGGCCGTTCAGGAAGGAGTGAGGGCAAAACTCCCGCAGGGAGTCACCTGGGAAAAGCTCGGGGAGATGACACCGGAGCAAATCAAGGAAAAGAACTTGTGGCCCGCGGGGTTTTATCCTCTGCCCCATCCGAATCACCCCGAAGGTGGGATGGTGTTCCCCGAGTTCCACATCAAGGAGATTAAGAAGCAAGAAGGTCGAGATCTCACACGTTTCGATCTCGATTTCGACCTGCCGGATCATTTCCTGCCCGAGTATCCGCCGGCCATCTTCTTGACAACCCGCTCCGATCTCGGCGACGTTTCCCAGGGCAAGGTCGTCACCATTATGAACTACTTCGACCTCTTCAACGGCATATTGAACCCGAAACAACTCGAAGGGCTCCGCCTCCTCGTCACGCCGTTTCCCCAGCAGCAGTTCAACCAGACCGACGATCGCAGATCGGAACAACCTCATAGAGGCGTGACCTGCTTCGACTGCCACGTGAACGGTAACAGCAACGGCGCAACCCACCTGGTCGGCGACATACGTCCCCAGGAGTTCCGACATCGACTGGATACGCCGCCTCTTCGCGGGGTGAACATTCAGCGGTTGTTCGGCTCCCAGCGTGCGTTGAAATCAGTGGAAGATTTTACGGAATTCGAACAGCGAGCTGCGTACTTCGACGGCGATCCGGTCATTGCCACGAAGAAGGGCGTCAATGTTCTCGAACGGGGCAGCCAGGTGCACTTCATGGCGGAATTCCAGGAAATTCTCGATTTCCCACCCGCCCCGAAACTGGACATCTACGGAAAACTCGACCCCAAGAAGGCATCGCAACTCGAGATGAAGGGGCAGGAGGTGTTCTTCGGTAAGGCGAAGTGCTCGGTTTGTCATCCCGCGCCGTATTACACGGACAATATGATGCACAACCTCAAGGCGGAACGCTTCTTCAAACCCAAGATGATCAACGGAAGAATGGCTTCCGCAGACGGTCCGATCAAGACTTTCCCGCTTCGCGGCATCAAGGAATCGCCGCCTTATCTTCACGACGGCCGACTTCTGACACTCGAGGATACGGTAGAATTCTTCAATCTCATCCAAGAGTTGAAACTAACCGCCGACGAGAAGAAAGCCCTCACAGCTTTTATGAGGACCCTCTGATCACGGCAACTCTTGCCGCATAGGCGGCGGCCCCTGTGGACGGACTTAATCGGTCCTCCACAGGGGCCCTCAAGCTCATTGAGTCGGCCGCATCACGAGGACTACGGCAGACACTTAGACTGAAAGTTCTTGACCATGACACGCCTCATTTGCTAATATGGATTGTTAGATATAGAGGTAAGAAGACGGAAACGGCATTGGGGAAGCCGGTGTAAGACCGGCGCTGCCCCGCAGCTGTAACTGCTGACGAAATCCCCTCATGAGCCACTGGAGAATGCTCTGGGAAGGCGGGGAGAGTAGATCGAAGCAGGAGCCAGAACACCCGGCTGTTTTCGTAATCCCAGGTGATCCTGCGAGGGCGGGTTTGGGTAGAGTTTGGTGAACGCCCTTTTGCCCACAGCAGAAGGGCGTTTTTGATTTTCGGCTTGGTTATGGCAAACGGCACAATTCTTGTCCGATCGTTATGGGGCTAGGCCCTTTCCAGGGAAGTTTCCCGAGGGCGGGTTTGAAAACCTTGCCTACCGGGGGTTAAGGCGTCTTCTCATTCAAACCCCGGGAACCGGACTTGCGACGTATCGGTCATTCTTTCCGACTATCGCCATAACCTAAGGCAAGCCTGTGTTGCTCTCCGATTCGAAGCCGGTTTGATCTCGGTTTCCCCTCGGCGGTCAATTATCGGCCGCTTTCCTTCAGCCTCCTCCCGCCCTCTCGAACCGATCTCTTTCGCCGACTCCCCGGATTGGCGGAAAGACGACAACCAGAGTACTCCGTTGCGAAAGTACGATGCCGAATTCGCGTAGGCTTTCGGTGCATTGGCATCGCCGGCCTCCCCGCGTTCCGCGGGGTAACCATATCCTACCATGGCTCGGCCGCGTTGGTGGGATTCCGCGGGCTCGCGGGCTCGACCGGCAGGATGCCCGTCCCACGGGACCGTACCATGGCCGAGGCTGACCTCGAGGTGTCTCCAAGAACACCTCACCGTATTTACGCCAAGGAGGACTAAGTATCCAGTTTCATGAATGAGGTCGAGAGCTTATGAAAACGAGAACTGAGTATGATAAGGAGGCCGATTGATGAAAAAGGGCTTGCTTATGGTTTTTACGGGAAACGGAAAGGGGAAGACTACGGCTGCGCTGGGGTTGGCTTTCAGAGCTCTCGGCCAAGGCATGCGGGTTTGCTTCATCCAATTCGTAAAAGGTACTTGGAAGAGCGGCGAGCAAACCGCGGCAGCACGGTTTTCCGATTTGCTGGAGTTTCACGTATTCGGTAGGGGCTTCCTCTGGGACTCGGATGACCTGACCAAGGATGAGGAAGTGGGAAGGCAAGGATGGGAATTTGCGAAACTGCAGATAATGTCGGGCAGATTTCAGATGGTTGTGCTCGATGAGATAACCTATGCCGTCAATTTCATGATGGTGGAGGAGAGTGATTTCATCGGCTTCCTCAAGCAACGGCCGCCTGACGTACACATTGTCGCCACGGGACGAGACGCACCTCGAACTCTTCGCAAAGCAGCCGATTTAGTAACCGTCATGGGGGAAGAAAAGCACCCGTTTTACGCAGGGGTTACGGCCCAGCGAGGAGTCGAGTTCTGATCGGTTCGGAGCAATGTGAATGGTGACACACAATCAAGGAGCCACCTTGACTCCAAAGGGAGGATGAGCCGTGTTAGTCGAACAAGAGGCAGTAGAGCCTGAAAAAACTCTTCTTGAACAAAGCGGGGATGAAACCTGCAACTCCTGCGATCCGGAAACCCTGCGGACGTTCGAGTCGGCAGTGTCCCACGGTTTGTATGCGAAGGACGCAGGAGGCCTCGAAGGTAAACATGATAACGTACGAAGACACTGGGAGGATCAGATCACTCGGTACGCTCTCCACGATTCCGTCGGCCGTCTCGTAGACCGGAAGCGAAACGCTTTGTCCCGAATCAGAGTTGTTGATCTTGGGGCCGGTTCAGGCGAAGGGTACGAAATACTCAAAAGCGTACGGAAAGCAGATATGGGGCTCGCTGGAGGTGAGATAGACATCCTGCCCGGTGAAATGCTCGGCTGCTACAAGGGGCTTGATATCAGCTCGGCAATGGTGCGGCAAGGCAATCAGACTTACACGCACGATCCAAAAGCCCATTTCGAGATCGCAGATCTCGCTCGGGGGCTTTCGCCTCTCCAAGCAGAGGAGCCGTTTGACATCTATTTCTCCTCTTTCGGCTCCCTTTCACATCTGTCCCGCACGGAGATGCGGAAACTGATTAAAGATGTGTGCGACCACGCCCCGGACTCGTGGATTTTTGTAGCCGACCTTCTCGGCAGGTACTCGTTCGAATGGCAATGCTACTGGGAATGTTCGGGGGCGGACGATGAAAACATGAGACAGTACTCGATGTCGTGGCTCTATCCTCCCGACATGATACCCGAGATCGAGGTGGAACGATTTCCTGTCCGGTATTGGGGAGGGCAAGAGTTCGACGAATTCTTGACAAAGATTCTTAAAGACAAAGGTGCGAGGATTTTGAGGAAGCGAATCTGGGATCGCTCCATTCTTGTGGGCAGACACATGAACACCGGTGAGTTCAATCCCCACGCCCAGCCCATCCGGTTTGCAGTGAACAGCCTTTTTCAATTCAATCGCCGCACGGATCTCGACTGCCTAATTTTCGACTACGTACCGCATGACGGCTTCCCCGATCTCAATGCCTTTTTCGAGAAGATGCAGGTAGCGTGGAACTCACTCGTCTATGCCGGCATTGAAGCCCTGGACCATTGGGATGACAAGGAATGGCTGACATCCTCGCCCTCCGACTGTTATCCGGCACTTGTGCAAGGCGCCGTACAGACCATGAGGAATGCAGTGGCAAATTCACAGAGCTTTCGGATGGGGGATGCCCGTGCAAACATCATAGAACCCCAACTCGGGTACCTCCTAAGGGATCTGGAAGTAGAACTGGGAGAAGGCCTCGGTGCCGGTCACGGCTTACTGGCCGTCTATGAGATAGAGAAGAAGAATGCTTCCATCCCTGACCTGCACGTGGCGGAAGGCAATGACTGACGGCTTGTCCCGGGGCGGATCGAGATGTCTTCAATTCGGATTGTGGAAGAACCTTAATGAGGCACCAATGAGAAACCGCGTAACGGTTCGACGAGAGGCTTCAAACGCTTGGACTCACGATGGGGGACTATTACGCGGAGTCTCTATTATGGAAAGGACCAACCATGGGAGAAGTTATTCCGTTCAAAGTCAAGACGCTGAATTACGAGCTGATGAAAGCTTCAGATGAAGGAGCATTGGAAACAGCGGAAATTCTCATTGACAAGGGAGCCTCCGTCAATGCATCGGATCAGCATCTCAACACGCCTCTGAGTCTTGCTGCACGGGCCGGTCACGGCAAGATTGCGAAGCTCTTGCTGAACCACGGAGCAGACCCCAACACGTTGGGGTGTTTGGGGCTTACCGCACTCACCTGGGCTGTTGCAATGAACCATTTCAGCATTGCTCACCTGCTCCTGAATCGGGGAGCGGATGTGAATGTAACCAATGTGCGAGGCAACACAGCGCTTTGGTGGGCGACGCTCATGGGGAATTCCCGCATGATAGCCCTGTTGGTTACCAATGGGGCGTACAAAATGGGACCCCCTTTGCGTCGAGGAAATGAGAAGTTCAGCTGAATCCTTCACGGCACTCTACTACTCATCCTCGTTTTGTTGTCGTACCGCGAAGATTTCTTCGGAAATTGGCTCCTGAATTTCGGTTGGGTTGCGCCCGGCGCCTGGGTACCAGGAGCAACGTCGGAAGCCACTGCGTAGTACGATGGTGCTTTCGAAACCCAAGGTCGTACGTGACGCCGGTGCCTGCGATCGCCATTTGGTTGCGGTTCTAACCGCCTCCGTGATTCATCTCGATTGCTCAGCCTTTTTGACGCTCCGTTGCAGAACTCATAATCGGGAACGTTATACCATTCCGGAAAAGAGTAACAAACATGTCTGAACTACCTTTAGTGAAGTATGCCGGGAAAATTCGCGAGATCAAGATCGGTAAGCCCGGAACCGAACTGATCCTGGGAGGAGAAACAGCTTACTCGTTCTATTCATTCGAGGGAATGAACCCCAATCCGCCCAAGTTGGGACTTCAGGTCCTGGATATCACCCCTGAAGAATGGGCACCCGCGGCTATGGAGCCCTTCAAGGACGTGATAGGGGATCCCGTGGCCTGGGCCAAGAAATGCGTTGATGAGTACGGAGCCGATTTCGTGGCCCTGTGGTTGTTGGGAACCGATCCGAACGGTAAGGATCTCCCGCCGGAACACGCGGCGGAGGTTGCAAAGAACGTTGCCGAAGCCATCGACGTACCGTTGATCGTGTGGGGAGTTTCCAGCGACGACAAGAACAGAGAAACGCTCAAGGCCGTCTGTGAGGCGTGCGACGGAATGAATCTCGCCATAGGCCCCATCACTGAAAACAACTATAGGCAAATCGGCGCGGCAGCCATTGCATACAAGCACGTGGTAGTGGCCAATTCCCCCATAGATATCAACCTGGCCAAACAGCTGAACATACTCCTTGAGACTCTCGGCATGCCCGAGGACAGAATCATCATCGACCCCACGACGAGTAGTGTCGGGTACGGCATGGAATACTGCTATTCAATCATGGAACGCATACGGCAAGCGGCTCTGTGCCAAAACGACGAAAAGCTCCAATATCCTATCCTCAACAACATTGCCGAAGAAGTGTGGAAAGTGAAGGAGGCCAAACTCTCGGAAGATCAGGATTCGAAACTGGGGAACGCGGTCACGCGAGGAATCAATCTGGAGTCCATTACGGCAGTGAGTGCTCTTAACGCCGGGTCCGATATCCTTATTCTCCGACATCCGGAGACCTTGAAACACATAAGGAAATATGTCTCGGACATGATGATCGAGACCGACTTGGAGTCCATGGATATCGATCTTGCTTTGACGGCCGAAGCCCCACCGGCCCCGGCCGCGAAGCCGGCCGAAAAGCCCAAACCCGCTCCGAAAGCTAAGCCGAAAGCCAAGCCCGATGCCGAAGCGCCTCCGACTCCGGAAGTGAAACCGGCCGAGAAACCTAAGCCGGCGCCGAAGGCAAAGCCTGCGGCCAAGCCGTCCGCCGACGTTATCCCGGAGGCCGTTGAACCACCAAAAACAGTAGAGGCACCGCTTGAGGAGAAGACGGCCGATCTCCCCAAACCAAAGCCGTCCGGCGATGAAAAAGTTGCCGAGAAGCCCACTCGGATTCATGCCGTAAGCCTTAAACCCCCTCCCTCCGTGGAACGTCCATCTTTGGAAGAAGACCCGGAGGCCGAGGTCCTCTTGGCGAAATTCAAAGACATGGACCTCACTGACGAAGAGACAGACCGACTGAAAACTGCACTGTCCGTAATGAGAACAATTCAGGCGATTGAGAAGAAGGTGGGCGCTGCCGAATTGGCCGGTGTTTCCTTGGAAGAACTCGATTTCACGAGTGATGAGATCGCTTCCTATCACGAGATCCGGACGCTTGGAGAAGCCTTTGGCATCATTGAGATGAAGATCGAAGAAGCCGAGAGCACCGGGAAACATATTGTTCAAACTGCCTTTTCCGATGAGGACCTGAATACGCTGCGTTCAGGATTTTCAGTCCTGAATGAGATCAAACTGAAGATGACCCGGCCATACGCAGAGGAGGAGCCTCAAGAGGCGGACGCTTTCGCTGAAAAACTGCGAGAGATGGATATCTCGAATGAAGAGACGGACCGGCTGAGGACCGCATTATCCGTAATGAGAACCATCCAGGTAATTGAGAAGAAGGTCCAAGTTGCACAATTGAAGGGAGTTTCTTTAGACGAGCTTGATTTCACCAGTGATGAGATCGCTTCTTATCACGAGATCCGGACGCTTGGAGAAGCCTTTGGCATCATTGAGTTGAAAATCCAAGAAGCCGAGAGCACTGGGAAACATATTGTTCAAACCAACTTCTCGGACGAGGATCTGAAAACACTTCGTTCGGGTTTTTCGGTGCTGAAAGAAATCCGAGAAAAGGGAACTCGCCGATACGAACTTGCTGAACGGCAAGAGGCGGAGGCCTTCCTGGAGAAACTCGGCGAGATGAATGTCTCTGATGAGGAGATAGATCGACTGAAGACTGCATTGTCGGTGCTCAGAGCAATTCAGGCGGTTGAGAGAAAGGTGGAAGCCGCCGAATCGGCCGGGGGAGCCTTGGAGGATCTCGACTTTTCGGGTGACGAGATCGCATCTTATGACGCGATCCGGTCTCTCGGGAGAGCTTTGGGCGTCATTGAGTCGAAAATCCAAGAAGCCGAGAGCACAGGGAAACATATTGTTCAAACCAACTTCTCGGACGCAGACCTCCAAACACTGCGTGCAGGGTTCTCCGCGCTGAGAGAGATCGGTTTGCGCGAAGCTCGGCCATACGAGGCCGAACGTCTCGCAGAAGAGACTCGGCCCGAAGAGACGCCGGCACCGGAAGCGGCACGGCCTGAAGACAAGCCTCTCGCCGAGGAGGTACGGCCTGAGGCTGAAGCCGTCGAGCAGCCTGCACCGCCTGAGGAGAGAGAACTCGTGGAGGTGGACATGCCTGAAGAGGATCTTGAAGTTCTGAGACAAATGCTCGGCCTTTTTCGGGGAGCAAAGCGTGTTGTACTCGGCATCAAGAGATTGTTTGACGGCGAGGCGGCCTGACGAGGATGAAGGGTTGCTTCGCGTAAGCGGTATTGGGTGACTTCGGGTTAGGACTTATACCGACCATCATGCATGCGAAGGCCCAACAAGGCATGAAAGTCCCGTCCCTTTGTCGGGCCTTCCGGGGCGAATCCCCGGAGGGCCCGTCAGGCGACGGGACCTAACCGCTGTACCGATTTCAGCGCTCGTCCAGAAGCCTTCTCAGAACCTCCAAGAGTTGACGAGATCCGTACGGCTTTCGAAGAGTGGCCTTGGCTCCCTGTTCCAGAGTCGCTTCAATTTGCCCGTCGGCCGCATGGCCGCTTGCGATAAGGACTCGGGTTGACGGGTCAATCTTCATGATCTCGTTGAGGCATTCCGCCCCACTCATCTGCGGCATAATGAGATCGAGAATAACCAAATCAATGCGTTCTCTCTCTTTCCGAAAAACTTCCAAGCCCTCTTTACCGTTGGAAGCCGTGAGCACTGTGTACCCGTATTTGGTGAGAATCTCTCGGCCGAGTTTTCGCACCGGCTCTTCGTCATCGATCAGGAGAATGGTTTCGTTGCCGCCTACAAAGGTATAGTCCTCTGTGACGGGTTCGTCACCCAATCCAATCCGGTCGGAAACGGGCAGAAAAATCTTGAACGTGGTACCGTAACCGGGCTCACTGAGGCAAGTTATGCTCCCTTTGTGGTTTTCCACTATGCCGTAAACTATGGCCAAACCCAGTCCCGTACCCTTGCCGAGTTCCTTCGTTGTAAAGAACGGTTCAAATATCCTGTCTGCAATCTCCTTTGTTATTCCGCAACCCGTGTCTGAGACAGTCAAGACTACGTAGTACCCCGGGCGGGTTCCCACATGAGTTCTGCAGTAGTCACGATCCAAATGCACGTTGTCGGTCTCTATAACCAGACGCCCAACGTCTTTCATTGCATCTCTGGCATTCACCGCCAAGTTAATCACTACCTGTTGAAGCTGAGCCGGATCACCCATAATGGGTTTGAGGCCCGTATATAGTCGCAATTCGATGTCAATCATCTTGGGAATGGTCCTTCTCAGAATCCGGGCCGCTTGATCAATCTCCTGATTCAGATCTACGATCCTGAGACTGCTTTCCACGCGTCGGCTGAAAGTAAGAAGGCCCTGAGTCAACTCGGCCGCGCTTTGAGCCGCGGCTTTAATTTCCCGTAATTCCGAGTAAGGCGCTTGCCCTTGCGCTCGCCTGAGCAGAGCCAAGTCTGCGTATCCTTGAATCACTTGGAGTAGGTTGTTGAAATCGTGGGCGATACCTCCGGAAAGTGTTCCCAGTGCCTGCATCTTCTGTGATCTCAGGATCTGTTCTTCCAGTTTCTTTCGCTCCGTCATGTCCATCACCGTGAACACGAATCCCTGAGCAAAATTTCCCGGAACGATGATGGACGAGCTGAGCAGGACATCGAAACATGACCCGTCCTTACGTTTGAGTCGCGTCTCCACGGTCCCCGTCCCGCAATTGACGACGTCCGGATGCGCGATTCTTCCCACACGGACGAACTCTTCCTCGCTTTCAAAGATGATGCCGGCATTTCGTCCCGTGAGGTCTTCTCTCGAACAGCCAAGCATCCTGCAGAGCAATTGATTGGTCCATCCCAAGGAGAAATCGCCGGTCAACAGGCCTATACCAATCGGGGCCGTCTGGATGAGAGTACGAAGAGTTGATTCACTATCTCTCAGCGCCTCCTCGGACCGCTTCCGGGCGGTAACATCGTCGTACATGGCAACCACCTCACCACTGGGCAGCTTGTAGATGAAATTCTCCCGCCATCCCTCCCGGATCTGATCCTTATAGTAGGTGGCCGGCAGGTGCCGAGGTTGCCCGGTTCGGTACACACGCCGTAATGCGCCCGGAAGACCGAATTCGTCCATACGAGGAAACTTCTCAAGCAGACGCTTTCCTACCACTTCTTCCTTCGTAACATTGCTGATGCGCTCCGCAGCACTGTTGAAGTCTTTGAACACAAAATCCTCACCGTCTCCGATCGGTTCATACACGGCGACTCCGCTTTTCATGTTTGCAAACATTGCCCGGTAGCGTTCCTCGCTCAGCCGCAACGCTTCCTCGGCATTTTTGCGATCAGAGATGTCTTCAACAACTGAAATGAAGTATTGAGGTGCGCCTGTGTGATCACGATTCAGCGAAACGGTCAAGTCGGCCCAGAAGCGAGTACCGTCTTTTCGTATATAGCGCTTTTCCATGGAGTAGGTATCCATCGTATACGCAAGAACTTGTCTGACGTACTCCAGGTCGGTTTCCAGGTCGTCCGGGTGCGTAATATCCTGAAACTTAAGCCCAAGAAGCTCTTCCTGTGTGTAGCCCAGAATGTCACACAGCTTCCGGTTGACCCTCAAGAATTTTCCCTCCGGGGAAACGTGACAAATTCCCACTGCCGCTTGCTCGAATGTGGACCGAAAGCGGATCTCGCTTTCCGCAAACGCCTCTTCGGCTTGCTTGCGGTCGGTTATGTCCAGAATGGTGCCGGCCATACGCAGCGGACTCCCGTCCCGGTCGCGTTCAACCACCATTCCACGGGAAGAAACCCATTTCCATTCCCCCGACCTATCTCTGAGTCGATACTGCGTTTCAAAGAACGCAGTATTGTTCTTCAAATGCTCGTTAAAGAGTTTCTCCACCTGCGATCGGTCTTCCGGGTGTATGTGTAGCTTCCATGTGTTGCAGTCATGTTCAAGTTCGTCCACGGAATAGCCGAGAATTTTCACTGCCCGCTCGCCCCATTCGGCTCTGCCTGTTTTGAGATTCCAGTCCCATGTACCGAGATTCGAGCCGTCCAGAGCGAGCTGGAGTTGTTGGGAACTCCTCTTGAGTTGTTGGGTGATTTCGAGTTGCCTTATTCTGTCCAACCCCATGGTTCCCAACATCTCTGCATAGCTGGAAAGGAATTCAAGAATGGGGCCCAGTCGCTCCGGTCGGACAACAGGAACGCGGGTCAGCGCTTTCAGATAGGCTTCTTCATTGAAACCGAATTTGACCGCCTGGTCTCGGAAGTAAGTGATATCGGGAGGTTCGGTTACGAACTGTCCGACAAAGAAATTGGCGACGTGCTCGCCCTCAACAAAAATGGGAGCCGCGGCATCGGTGAGGCCGTTGCGGCAGGTGTAGAGAGACCTCTTCTGCAGATTCAACTGATTGGCTAAGTAGGTGTCACTCTCGATACATCTCTTGCATGTCTCGGGATGCACGCGGTGGAAATCCGTACATAGTGGTTGCCACCGCGAGCCGACTAAAACCTCGCCTTCCAGGTCAATGATAGCCGACGAAATACCCACGGCCTCACAAAAGCTGTCGAGGACTTTCTGCATGGTGTGGCTGTCGAAGAGTTCGGGCAGTTGGTATTCCATGTTACTCTCCTACGGCAACCGACGAGACTTATCTCGGAAGGCGGTCGGCATTACTTCGACGGAAAGACGCGACAGACTTCACTTCGCGAGCAGCTGTCACGCGGACTCTCAGGGGTGAACTCATCCGTGCGAACCGGCTGAGCCCGTAGGATAGGCTAAGAGCTTGTCCGGCCGACTCGCCGTTATGGCTACACTTGGTACCTGCCGACCAATTCGGACAGCGAAGTCTGCAACTTCTTCAGCTTGTTTGAGGCGCCTTCCAGTTGGGAGGCTGCGTCCAGATTCTGTTGCATAGCCTCCTCGATGCTTTTCATTGCGTCCGAAACTTGGGAAACGCCGGTCAGTTGCTGTACCGTCTGGGCGTCAATCACACTCGCCGCCTGAGACGAAACTGCCACGCTCTCACTCAGTGCACGGATAGCCTCCCCTGCGACCACCGATTGTTCCACTCCGGCATCCACGGCTTTGCTGCCCTGCTGGGTTACCATGACCACGGCGTTCACCCATTTTTGTGTATCTTCGAGTATGTGCCTGATCTGTCCTGTTGCTTCCTTGGATTGATCGGCGAGCGTTTTGATTTCCTGCGCCACCACGGAAAAACCTTTGCCTTGTTCCCCTGCCCGTGCCGCTTCGATGGAAGCGTTGACTGCCAGAAGGTTGGACTGGTTTGCCAAGTCCTGGACTGCGCTGATTATCTCTTCGATAGCTCGGCTGTGGTCGCTGAGCTTCACCACAGTATCATGGATTGATTCTATCTGCCCCTTGATCGCATTCATCCTATCAACCGTCTCTTCAGCGGCCGTTGCACCGGAAGCGGCTATCTGTATCATCTGGGTAGCGCTCTCGGCAACATTCTTGGCCTTATCTCCCCCCATTCGCGCGGACTGCCGGACCTGTTCCACGACCACGGAGGTCTCCGATACCGCGGAAGATGCCTTGGACGTGCTGATTGCCATTCGCGCTCCCGTTGATGCGATCTCAGAGGACGCCTCGGTCAGAACCCTGACGCCTTCGAGAACCTGAGCGATCTGGGTTCGCACCGATTCAAGCATGTCGTTCAGGGCTCGGGCAAATCGCCCCACCTCATTTGTCGACGCTATTCCCAGTCGCTCGGAAAGGTTGCCCTGCTTTGCCATGGCGATCACCGATTCAGCTTGTAGGAACGGCTTCCGAATGGTTCCTGCGAGTACGAAAAGAGTGCAGATCGTGAGTACGATTATCACCGGAGTGCCGACAATTACCAGAATACGAGTAAAATGATCGATTTCCCTAATCTTATCAATAGCAGTCTTGAGCTTGGCCTTTGCCGCAGAAACGGGTTCCTTGGTTTTGTCCGAGACCGCACTTTTTCCTTCTCGTCCGAAAGCTTCTTGAGCCAGTGCGTGCAATTCCTCCGAACCGGCAACGATGTGGGCCAGTCCGTTGAGCCCGAGGCCGGCTACGATGACTACCACTGCCATGGGAACAAAAACACAGAGCATCATCTTGGTTCGAATGCTTAGATTGCTCAGACTTTGGGAAGGCTTGAACGTGACGCTTTCCCGATTCATACTCACCTCCTGAAGACCCGGCATTTCGGTAGATCAAATCGAGGATCGTCCTTACCCATTGTTAATTCTTTCCGCGATATCCGAGATTGTCCATCCCATGATGTCTATGTTAGCAAAAGAACGACTCTTCGATACAATATTCTCTGATTCCCGGGTCTATCGCTTCTTTCTAAAGCCCCCAGTAACCTACCGTATTGCCACGGAGTGGTCAATCAGTTACTCCAAGTTGCCTCCTGGAGGCCTTCACCATGCTCCGCCTCATTTTGGAATGGATATCAACCTCATATGGAACGCGTGAGAGAGAATCACGAAGTCTGAGGGAACAGCGGAAGGCGCCGGGTTACTATCGAAGCCGGTTCTTCAGTTTGTGGATGAATACATGGAAAGAGCGATCCCAAATGGTTAGAATGTCTGTAGACCCCGTGAAGAGATCCGGTAAGATCTCGTGTTCCGGAGAACGAATGTATCAAGACGAAATCGACAGATCTGAATGGGAGAAGGATGAGAATTGGAGCTCCGGGTCCAGGTGGCTTTCGATCTATTTCAGTCATGCGGATTCACGGGTTCCGGTTGAGGAGAATTTCTTTCGGCACAATGAGCCGTGAGTCGGTACTGCATTCGCCGCGTTTCATCGTCCGGTTACGGGCCTTGTTCTGTCGGAACGGAGTACTATGTTGGTCTAATTGGCTTTTCCAGTATTTGGGGTCGCTGCTCATGTGCATCACAGCGTAAATCATTATCCGATCACTCTCAATGCAATAGTAGATGCCAAATGGAAAACGCTTAATAATACAGCGCCGCACATCCTCTTCGATTCTGCCAAGCTTCAGGATATGTGAGGATTTCATCTATGCCGGATGACTTGAAGGACTTGATGAAAGAGTCTGCCAGGCGAGGGCTGATGTCGGCATAATAAGAAACATCTCCCAGATATTCTTCGAGTGCCTCGGGATGGAAAGAATGCTTCACTTGTTGATGATCCTGTGCGCCATTACCGAAGCATCATGACCGTCGATGGGCTCCACCTTTCCCTCTTTCATTTCGTTCCGACGACGTTTCACGGTGTCGAGATGAACACGTTCCAGATCAGGGGCCATATGCGTTTCCAGATATTCAACAATTCGTTCGGCCAACAACGCCTTGGATTCATCCGGAAGCCTTAGGGCTTCCTCGTAGATCTTGTCAAGATTCGATGACATTGTATCTCCTCAAACTTGAAAAGGGGCGAAATCTTCTTCGGAGAATGATCACGAATAACTGCACTGTCTGCCGTCAACCGGCAAGCCGTATGACCGGGCGCCGGCAGTCGGGTACCGAGCATACCGACCTGCATGCAGCAGCACAACTCCCTCGCAAGCCCCAACAGCTTCTCACTGTGCCGGCCGCACACACGTCCTTTCTTTCTCGGTTCCGGCTTCTTTTTCGGAACACTTACTCAGTATTCCCCACAATTTGGCCCATGAACTCGCCGGTGCCAAGTAGGAGAAGCCCGGCGTGATGTTGATTCAAGAGCCGGTCTTTCCTCAATTCGGAGCACACCTGATCGCACAGCGGTCCGTCAATCTCGGAGCGGATGGTCTCGATATCCAGGTCATCTGCATGGTCAAGAACACTCCGAAGATATTGTACGATCTTGAAGGCCGGTCATTGGTCCTCAGGAAGATCTACCGCAAGATCAGGAAACACACTCAGCGGTATTCTTCATCTTTTGAGTCAATCACCCAGCACACGGCGGATTGTTTGCGCCATATTAGTCTTTGCTATTGGTTTCATGATCAACTCACGGATGCCGATAGATTTCGCCTGTTCTGCTGTTATCAATTCGGTGAATCCCGTGCACAGAATAATTGGAATATCTCCACGGATATCCAGCATCTTCTTCGCCAGGTCGTTTCCGGTCATATGCGGCATGGTCATGTCGGTGATGACCAGGTCAAAGCCCTCGGGATCGGCACGGAAAAACTCCAGCGCCTCTAGGCTGCTGCGCGTTGTTACAACGGTGTAGCCGAGACGTTTCAACATGGCCTTGACCAATTCTACGATGGTCTCTTCATCGTCCACCAACAAGATGCGCTCGTTTCCCGCGCTCGGTACCGTACCCGTTCGCTTCTCAGGAATAGGTTGTTTTTCAACTACCGGGAAGTAGACTTGGAACTCGGTTCCCTTGGCCGGTTCACTGCTAACTCTAATGATGCCCTTGTGACCTTGGACTATCCCATGGACCACGGCCAGTCCCAAGCCGGTGCCTTCACCCTTTTCCTTTGTCGAGAAATAGGGCTCAAATATGCGTTCCCGCACGGTTGGCTCAATGCCGGTACCGGTATCTCGGACGACCAATCGTTGATACGTACCGGCAGGTAGTCCCGGGTAGTCGGCTGTAGAAATGGATTCGAGATCTATCTCGTGGAGTCCTACAAACAACTCTCCTCCCGTCTTTTTCATGGCATGTCCTGCATTTGTGCATAAGTTCATCAAAACCTGATGAATCTGGGTTGGATCTCCCAGAATTGAGCCCAGATTCCGGCCAATGTCTCGGTAGATGGCAATAGTCGCGGGTAAGGAAGCCCTGATGAAATTGCAGACTTCTTCTACTATCGGGACAACCAAGATAGGCTTCTTCTCCTGTTCAGTCTGACGGCTAAAGGTAAGGATTTGATTTACGAGAAACCGTGCTCTCTCGCCGGCCGCGAGTATCCTTTGCAGATACTCTCTGGTATTGCCTTCTTCGGGAACGTGATCCAGTGCCAACTCGGTGAATCCCGTAATCGCGTAGAGTATGTTGTTGAAATCGTGTGCAATGCCACCGGCAAGAGTGCCGATTGCCTCCATCTTCCGGGCCTGAGCGAGTTTACTTTGAAGGCGCTTCTGTTCCGTGACATCTCGCAAGATGCCATGATATCCATCAATTATTCCTTTGTCGGACCTTCGCAGGCTGGTAGTAATCAAGCAGTCGGCTTCCGTTCCATTCTTTCTCAACAGTTTGATTTCATAATCCTTCACCGATCCCTCGAGTTGTATCTGTTCCTGAAATTTTTTCCGAGCATCGGGGTCGGCGTATGAATCCAGGACGTTAAAGGAGTTGAGCTCATCCCGTGTGTAGCCGAAGATATCCAGCAAAGATTGGTTGGCTTCCACGAGACCGCCGTCCAGAGTCGTTATGTAAATCCCGTCCCGGGATCCGTCAAACAACCTCCTGTAGCTCTCTTCGCTGGCGTGCAAGGCTTGCTCCGCCTGTTTTCGTTCGGTGATATCACGCAAAGCCGCGACTCTTATAAAACTGTCCCTGTAATTGAGCATTTTGCCTTGAATCTCGCATGAGAAAGTGGAACCGTCTTTTCTCAGAGCTACTGCCTCGTACGGCTCTTCGGAACCCGAGAGCATATTGTGAAGGACGGTTTCACGGAACTCGGGAGTGATGAATTCAGTTCCGTTCTTTCCAATAGCTTCTTCCACGGTGTAACCCAACATAGTCTCGGCAGAGAGATTCAGACCAATGCATACCCCTTTGTCCGTTAGAATTATCGCTTCGAAAGTCGCCTCCGACAGGGCACGAAATTTCTCTTCACTTTCCTTCAGAAGCTCCTCGGCCAGCTTCCGGTCGGAAATATCACGGGAGAGACCATGAAAGCCGATAGGCTTGAAATCGGCGTCACGAACAAAACTCACGAGAGTCTCCAAACATGCCGTGGAACCATCTTTGCGCCTGAAACCAAGCTCCAGCTTTGCCGTCCAATCTTGGGTCCCCTCTTTTTCCATGTCCCGTTCAAGCTCCGTCATAAGCATACATCGGGCCGGGGCATAAGCATCCGCGGTGAGTAGATCGGCGAGAGTTTGCTGCATCCCTTCCTCGGGAGTGATACCAAGCACCTTTTCAATGGAAGGGCTCATATAGGTGACCTGCAGGTTGAGATCCGCGGTCCACAAGATGTCGTGCATGTTCTCGGCCAGAAAGCGGTATTTGGCTTCACTTTTCTTTAATGCTTCTTCAGCCTGTTTGAGTTCCGTGATGTCTGTTCCAAGGGCCAATACCGCAGGATCTCCTTCCCACGTTATCACGACCATGTTGAAGTATCCCCACCAGACATCTCCACCTTTGCGGAGCACTCTGATGGGGTAGGCATTCGGCATCTCCTCTCCCCTCAATCTCCTTTCATTACGTTCGACCACAATCCGTCGATCCAGCGGATGCACGAAGTCCAGGAAAGGTCTTGAGAGTAGTTCCTCTGTCGAGTAACCTGAGCGCCGTACGGCTTCGGAATTTGCAAACACTATGCGTCCCTGTTGACTCACAACAATGGTTTCTGCAGCGTTGTCTACAACTATTCGGTATTTTTCCTCCGATTCTTTGAGTAATGTCTCTGTTTGTTTTCGCCGCGCTATTTCCATCTCCAGCGCTTCTTCGTGCTTCTTATTGAGGATTAGCTGCTCCTTTTCGGAAGTCAGATCTTCCAGCAATGCCAGAACATACCGTTCTCCCATAATCCTGATCGGTCGAAAGGTAATTCGTGTCCATCGCTGTCGGCGGTCGGCGCTTAACCATGTTTCGCAAGAACGAGCCTTTCGATCGGCAAACACCTCCTCAACAAGTGATCTCACTTGTTCCGCTGTTGAAGTATTTGTAACGAGGCCTGGAAAGGATGAACCGAGTATGGCATCGTGATTTCTTACAAGTCTTTCACACGCATCATTGGCTTGAAACACTCTGACGGCTTCGTCCAATAGTAGAGCAGGAATCGGCAGTGCCTGCAGTAACTTGCCGAACGTGGTAGCCCAAATGTCTCCTCTGATGTTGAAGCTTCCCGAGTCGGTCAATTCCTTGGAAAGGAGTGTGCTAAGGTCAATAGTTTCCGAGGTTACTTCTTTGGAAGAAAGCAATTGGGGTGCACCCTCTCCGTTCGGGGGTTGATCGTACTCAAGCTCCTCGTGACGACCCTTCAAGTTGGCCCTTTCAGCAGGGCTCCGGCCGCCCCGTTCGCCCTGCTCCGGTTGATTCGGTCGTTGTTGCGCCGGCCTCGGTTCTTGGATAAGTTCCTTTTCAGTCCTGTTGCGGTCTTCCATGAAAATCTCCCCGGAGAATCATAGGCAATTTGTTGTGAGAACAGTCTACACAAGCCTAGGCGTCTCTGCTAACGCCGATTCTAGAAGAATCGAGAGGTTAGCACAAACGAATTTAGTGCCGTGGCGAAGTGAAACGGCCTCCCGGCAGCCGGGAGAGTCATAAACGATGAATGCGACCGCGGGGGATTTATGTAGGGAGATCGCCGTGTATTGGTTCAGCGGGAATTGGACAGACACCTCTCTTTGTTGGATAGTCCGGGTTCTGCAATGGAGTCTCTGTTCCGGCCTTCGGGCGGGGATTTTCTGAGGCATTACAGAGTGTATCGTCCGATGAATGGACGGGAGGACGGGCGCAGGAAACGATTCCCCACGCCCGATCCATCGTTCGATGAGCTCCGGCCGAACTATCCCTCTGCAGGTTGCTTCCCGGCAGAGCCTGTTTCCGTCTCACTCGGCGGTATCAGTTTGTTATGCCGACCACCCTCTTGTCGCGCCGGTTGAGACCGAAGACTCCGGCGCCGCAGCCTGCGTTGCTCTTTGGCGTGGTTAAGTTTACGATCCCGTGAGGGTAATGGGGCGAACTCCCGACATATCCGGAGTTTTCCCTTGGAGGAATTTTGACCGGCCAAAGCGGAACTTCGGCCGGGAAGATCGGTTGAATCCATTGGGATGCGGTGTCTGCAACCATGTTTACGAACCGGACGGTTCATTTTCTTCGTGCAAGACGCGAAGCTGAATCCAGGAATCCTCAAGTGCCTCGGCCGTGCCGTTGGTACCGGCATCCAACACGGAATCGAGAAAACCCATGTTTCCTTTTGAGGTAGGACCGCGCATCGGGATGGCAAAGGTGAAGCAACTCCCTTGCCCTTGTCCGTTACTCTCTACCCATATCCGCCCCCCATGCATTTCCACCAGATTCCTAGTCAACGCGAGTCCTAGGCCTGTTCCCGATCGCGTCCCCCGCGACGAGCTCTCGACCTGCTCGAATATATTGAAGATGCGGCGCTGGTCGCTTGGGTCGATTCCGATGCCCGTGTCCGTAACGCTCACGATCAGTTCATCATCCGACTTGCCGGCCCGAACCTGAATGCCGCCCTCGTCCGGCGTGAACTTGGCAGCGTTGGAGATCAAGTTGAACACCACCTGCCTCAGCCTTACTTCATCAGCGCGTACGGAAGCGTTCATCAGTGGATGTGCGATGCACAATTCCACTCGGAGTCTATGCTCCTTAAGCGTTTCCTTCATCATGACGAGGCTTCTCCTCAGGATATCCGGCACGCTCACCTGGGATAATTGTAGCTCCATCCTTCCCGACTCAATCTTTGCCAGATCCAGCAGGTCGTCAATAAGTCTGAGCAGGTGGCGACCGCTGGTGACAACGTATCCCACATACTCTAACTGTGTTTCGTTAAGCGGTCCGAAGATCCGGTCCTCGAGGACTTCGGAAAAACCGATCACGGCATTGAGCGGCGTGCGCAGTTCGTGGCTCATATTGGCGAGAAATTCGCTCTTGGCACGATTGGCCTTTTCCGCTTCAATGCGCAGTTCCCAGGATTCTTGCATCGCCTCCTTCAGGTCGCTGATGTCCACGGCCATTGCTCTGACACCCTGCACTCGGCCGTCGCGCGTAATCGGACTCAGATACGCGACAATCGGGAAGGTCTCTCCATTCTTCTTGAGAGCTGCGCGCTCGACGCCTATAACGCTCTCTCCCTGCATGGCTCGGGCGATGTCTTGAGCCGTACTCTTTCGGTCATCTGGGGCGCATAGTTGCATGATATTAAGGCCTGCCTCCATCTCTTGCCGAGAATATCCTCCAATCTCCAATCCAGCCTGGTTGATGAACGTTAGATCTCCTCGTTCATCCAGCTCAAAGACAATCTGTGGCAAGAATTCTGCGAATTCACGGTATTTTTTCTCACTTTCCCTCAAAGCTTTCTCAGCCAGCTTTCGATCCGTTATGTCTCGATCAGTGGAAAGGACGTACTTCTTATTCCCTAGTTCGATAGGTGCGGCGCAAACCTCTAGAGGAAATACCGTACCGTCCTTTCTTACATGGTTGACCTCTGCCTTGTACGTTCTTTTGTTCCTAAATAAATCGTCCAAATCCCTCATGCGATCGAGGCTCAAACTAGGGTCGAGGCTTCTCATGTTCATGCCGACCAATTCATCCAACGTGTATCCGTGGATTCTCGCTGCAGTTTGATTTGCGGATAGGATGCGGCCGGCATGCTCGCCTCCGAACTCCAAAAGGAGTATGGCGTCACCTGCATTTTCAAACACCGTCCGGTAGCGAAGCTCGCTTTCCGACAGCGCCTGAGCAATTCGCTTACGTTCGGCGATTTCCTCCTGAAGCATTTCGTTGGTCTTGCGCAGATCTGCCGTCCGTTCTTCCACACGCTTCTCCAGTCGTTCCTGTTCTTGTCGCAATGCCTCTTCTGCGTCTTTACGACGTTGCTCGTTGCGATAGGCCATGATGATGTTGGCACAGGTATCGAGGTACGGTTTGAGAAAGCCGGCCAGTTCCTGCGAATAACCGCCTGCACGATTGGCAGCCCCTACGATTCCCACCAGCATTCCTCCCGACATGAGAGGTAGCCCCAGGAAAGAATGAATGGCCGGATGTCCCGGAGGAAGGCCTCCGCGCCGAGGGTCGTGCGCAGGATCGTTGGAGATCACCGGCTTGCCGCCGGTTACCACGGCGCCGGTCAGGGTATGGAGATTGAAAAACTTGAATCCCTCCTTATTCAGTTTTTCATACTGTGCTCGTGTCTTCTCGTTCCACGCGATATTGGTTATGGCTCGAACCTGGCGGTACACGGTGCCGTCATCAGTGCTATGCACCTCATCGATGAAACCGTATTGACTCTCCGTGACAGACAACAGGGCGCTCAGCAGTCCGTCAAAAAGCTCCTTCGGCTCTCCATCGGTTATGAAACGATCCTGAGCCGCGTTCATGGCCTGGAGCAAGCTGGTGGTTCTTGCCGGTTTGACATGGTTAGTCCACTCGGCTTCATGCTCGGGAACGACCTGGTGAGGGTTTTCGCCCGGCTCGATACCTCGTTCTTCATGAGGCAACGCAGGCGCTACTCGTTTTTCGTACGTGGCAATCCGCCCACGAAGGCGGATCAGTTCGCTTATGAGTTCGTCCCTGCTCTTGTCTTTGTCTTCCATAGCACGTTCCTCACAAGGTCAGGCAATGAGAGTGGAACCGCCGGCGGGGGGGGCTGAAATATTCGCTTTCAAGGCGGTAGTCTGCTGTACAAAATCTCTACTCTCCCAAACGTTCGACTCACCTGTCGTGTGGAGCTGCCGGCTCTCGCTGCTCGCCGCCTAGTCCATAGGTCTGCGCAGGAGGGCATTATCGTGACTGGAGGTTCTTTCATCACTCGGAATCATGCGGTAGTGTAGCCGTATCGGGCGTCTTTGACGCCGAGAAGGCCCCGGTAGGTTCCTCACACGGCACGAGAACGGCAAAACCGCTGTGATGTTGATGAAGAAGCCCGATTCTTCTTGTTCTTGAGCGTACCTCACCGTACGCGCCTCCGTCAACGAGAATGTTGTCGGCCCTCACCCAAAAACAGCGCGGGGGCATTCTTCCCTTTAACTTACACAAATGGTATCTCACCATTAGGTTGTAGGTTGAACCGTGAACGAAATGCCTTGAACCTCCTAGGGCGGGAAGGCCGACCAATACGCTGCCGGAGATTGAGGAGTCTATGTATTACGAGAAACTTCGGATTCAGATCTGAACGATGTATTATCAGTGCAACGTTCGGCGTTTGGTCATGACAAAGAAGCGGGACTGGTGGGGGATCTCCTGCGTGATCCCAGTGCGAATCCTCTTCTGTCCCTGCGTGCTTTCCAAGATGACCGAGTACTGGGACATCCGGAATGTTATCCACGGCATGGATTTAAGACCGCCGGACATCTCGGATTTGAGGCACCATATCCTATTCCCGTCGAACATGCGGATGCATGGATGGTTCAAGCTCTTCGTTCCGGCGTGATTGGATCTGTTGACGGCAGGATCATTTGCCCAGATACGCTGAATAAACCCGAATATTGGCGAGAGTAGAGATGTTTACGGTTTGCCCGTTCCGAGGAGAGTCTATCGTGCGATGAGAGAGCGGCCTAGTCCCGGCCGAAATGAAGAACCACAAGGTTCAGAGGAGGTTGAATCATGAGGATTGCATCCGGAGCGTTTGTTGCCTTGCTGCTGTCGTTCATCTTTGCCGGCACGGCTCTCACGGGTTCGGAAATCCCCGATCTAAAGGGAACATGGACGGGCGACTTCACCATAGTTCGGACCACCCCTCGCTCAGGTGCCGGGCCAAACCCGTTAGCCTTTACGAAGCCGGGGTTCCAGACCGCAAAGGGAGTCACCTACGTGATTGACAAGCAGGAGGGACCGGTGTTTTCGGGGACGGAATCATACGGTAAATCTAAACAGACCGTAGTCGGAGTCATTCGGCATAACAACAAGAAGGTTTATATGGTGGATCGATACGGCACCCTCGTGGGGAAGATCGTCACGCCGGATACAATGCAGCTCGTCTATTTGGAAAACAGTGCACACGGCCAGGTAGCCGCTCAAGGCACCATTACCCGGAACAGTTCGACCAAACAAGCCGAAACGCCTAAGCGTTGAAACGCAGGCTCCGATCTTAGTGTGGAAGTTGACAGACGGTGCTTTTTGACTTCTTCCGTGTCCGGCTGAAGTCAAAAAGCATGCCTGATTCCCACGAGTCCTATTCGAGAATCTTCAACCCGTCTTTGTTGTACTTGATGGTTGCATTGAGATACCTGGTGTCAAAACCCTTCTTGGTCAGAAGCTTGTTCGCAATGGACGAGATGGCTCCCGTGTTACAGATCAGGACGAGTTTCTTGTCCTTAGGGATGTCGGAGACGTCCTTCTGAAGCTTTTCCAGGGGCATGCTCTTTGCCCCGGGAACCGAGCCCGCGTTGAATTCTTCAGGGCTCCTCACATCGATAATCCACATTCCTCCGGGCTGATTCTTGATGATTTCCTTGAATTCGGCCACAGGGACTTCATCCTTGGCCACCTTTTTCACGAATTTGATCTCGCCGGCGGGCTTACCCATGGCGATCTTGCCGCCGGATGCCTTCCAGGCCTCGAACCCGCCGTCGAGAATGGCAGGGGACTTGTACTTCCAGGTAACGAGTTGCTGCAATGCTTCAAGTGCCGCCGGCGTTACCTTGTCCCGTGCGTAGAGGACGATTCGGGCGTTCTTGAACTTGGGGAATTCCACAACTCGCTTGACCACTTCCTCTTCGGTCATCTTTGTCGAAAAGGGAATGAAGCCCTTGGCGATGTCCTCTGCCGAGCGGAGATCCACGACGACGAAAAAAGGCGGCTTGTCGGGGGTCTTCGAAGCCTCGTCGATGAGCTTCTTCAGCGACTCGGCGCTTGCCATCACCGGTTTGCCGCTCTTCTTCCATACGGGCAAGCCCTCGTGGTACACCTTGACGTCAGTGTAACCGAGCTTCTTTGCCTTGTCCGCGGATTTCGGGCTGAGGGGGCAGGTGAGGCCTCCGCAGTAGAAGATGAGTTTTGTGTCCTTTTTCGCAGGAAGGACTTTATCCTTCAACTTGTCCCACTGATGGAAGGGCAGCGATGCCGAGCCGGGGATATACCCCTGATCATAGCGCGACTTGGGGCGGGCGTCGATGATGAGAAAGTTGCCCTCTTTCGGGCCCTTCTCGACGAGCGCGGCAACCTCTTTGGTCGAGATCAGATCCTCGGGAGCCACTTTGGCTATCTTGAGCGTAACTTCCTTGGCGTATTTCTCGCCGCCCTTCTCCGTGTAGTTCACGATAAGATGCACGTTCGAGGGCAACTTGGCTACGGACTTGGCCTTGGAATTCTTGATAACCGTTCCGTCGCCGTACTTGATGATTTCAGGACCCTCTTTGGTCATGAGGCAGAAGGTCTTGAACTTCTTTGTTACCCGTTCAAGGGTCCCCGTTGCCTTACCGTCTGCGGCAACGGCAACCCCCCGGGTGCTCGGGGAAAAGAGCAAGACGAGAAACAGTACGGGTATCAGAACTGCGATGCTACTCCTGTTTGTGAACATAAATTCCCTCCTGTGGGATACTGGGATGAAATGCCTGCCGCTCCGAAGGGTAAGGAACGTTGCAGGAAGGCCTCTCGGTGCGGTTGGCCGGCGGAAATGGTCTCTTGTCCGCAGGGCACGTCGCGAATTACATGCCCCGGTTCCCGCACCATGTGGTTATTCATATATCGAGATTAGCAAGTTCCGTGCCGACTGTGAAATGGGAATACGGCAGGCTAACAAAGTAATGTCATATCAGTAGGTTCGGCAAACGATTCCATGCGGGTCAGATTATTGTGTACTTGTCGGTTGACGCTAAAGTTGACATTGTGGTTGACGCAATGGTTGACATTCGTCAACCATTGCTCGCAAAACGGTTCCCGGAACTTCCCCCGGAGCAGAGAAGACTCCCGAAATGCTCCCGCTTTCGCAATCCGACTGCACCGGCCGGGTCCATAGGCGGCCCTTTCACGTTTCGTCGTGCAGGGCTTTCGGGCTGGGGGAACAGAGCAGTCAGTTGTGGTGACGATTCTTGGATTGGCGGAACCACGAGCGTCCATGGTTGTGCAGAGGTGTTTCGGATGGTGTGTGAAGGCGGCAAAACGCAAAAGGGATGTCTCGGCGAGAGGTTGATTTTCGCTACTGATGATATAATGCGGCGAACGGTCTCGTGTGAATGCGCATTTGTGGAGACCGGACGAGAAAAGATTTGCGGAGAGTCTGAATGTATCTTCGGACAAGATTGACAGTTGTGGTCGTGACACTGGTTTGTCTGGCGGCAGGACCGACCTCGGCGGGCGACGCGCTTCGAATCGGGGTGTCAATAGCTCTGTCGGGACGCTATGCGGCGTTTGGGCGGATGTATGCCGACGGGCTCCGGCTGTGGGAAAGGGAGGAAAACGCAAAAGGTGGAATACTTGGTCGTCGGGTAGATCTCATTGTTCATGATGACGGGGGCGAACCCGACAGGGCCGTGGAGATATATCGCGGGATGCTGTCGAGTAAGCGCTTTGATTTTGTGTTCGGTCCCTATTCCAGTCTTGTTTCCAAGGCCGTGGTTCCTTTGCTGGAAAAATACCGTTATCCCACCATGATGCCCATGGCATCGTGCGAGAATGTCTGGGAGGGCCGTCCTCGATACGTCTTTGGCCTGACGACTCCTGAACGGCGTTGTACGAGAGCTATCTTTGCCATCATGGCCGGTTGCGGCATCGATCGATTGGTCATTCTGGTAGACGAGTCGCTCCTGCGGCTGGGCAGTCCCCGAGATGCGGAGAAATGGGCTGGACGTCTTGGGCTGAGGATTCTCCTCCTGGAACTTCTGGACAAGCGGAAAATCGTGGATCAGCTGCGCCGGGCCCACCAAACCGGAGCCCAAGCCCTTCTCGTATGGGGGTACCTGGACGATGCCGCGACCGTTAGACGTGCGCTCGACGATATAGGCTGGACCCCAAAAATATTCTTCTCGCAGGTAGCCCCTTCTCTGGAGGAATACGGCAGGGTTCTTGGAAGACAGGCTGATTACTCCTTGGGATGTTGCGGCTGGGACCCTGAGATAGGGCGCTTTTACCCGGGAGGAATCGAATTTGTGAAGGCATTTAGTCAAGAATACGGATGTGCCCCGTCGTACCAAGCAGCGAACGGCTATGCAGCAGGCGTAATCCTTTCCCAAGCAATACTGCGCGCTGGAAACACCGATCGAGAAAAGATCCGGGAGATCTTGGCCAGCCTCGATATCGTAACGCTCATCGGGCGGTACGGCGTCGACGAGGAGGGAGTACAGATACGCCAGCGACCGATCATCTACCAATGGCAGAATGGCCGCAGGCGGGTAATATGGCCGAAATCTTTCAGCAATGCGTCACTGCAATTTCCACCGGAGACGAGGCCATGAACGTTTCGCGCAAGCTCATCTTTCGGTTGGCGGCCCCGATAGTGTTGCTCACCCTGTTGTTGTGGCTGGTGATTTATTTGTTTGTTGTGGACACGATAGGCTTCTTTGCCCGCGAACGTGCCGGAGAGGACCTGAAGTCTTTTTCTCGCGAGATTTTTGGTAGCTGCAATCGCAGTTTCGAGGGGCTCATGGAATCGGGCAAAATGGACGATCCCTCGGCGGTGCGGATCCGGAAGGCTCTCACCATGGGCGATGTGGAGGAGTACCTCCACAGCTTCAGACTTCAAGGGATCATTTACCGGGGCAACGGCCGCGGCAGGCAAGTCTTGATGGCGACGGAGGGATCCGAGGATCTTAGCAAAGCCGCGTGGGAGGATGCCGATGCGAACGTCTTGATCGGGCGGACGGTTAACGGCAAACGCTATTTCGTGTATTCCTTCGACTTTCAACCCTGGGGATGGCGGATCTTGCTTGCACGGGAATCTTCGACGTATCAGCGTCTGGCCGATAAGGTGCGAGGCCTGTACTGGATATCGGGAGCACTTCTTCTCGTGATGGCGATCGGATTGATCGTCGTGGAGAATCGTCTTCTCAGGCGGCCGGTGGATAGGATCATTCGGAAGCTCCAATCAGGCGAGGCGCCTGACTACCGGGGCGTAGAGGAGCTTGAGTACCTGAGCACCAGCGTGGCACGCTTGATGGATACGTTGGCGGAGAGGGAAGAGCGTTTGAGGGAGAGCGAGAACAGATACCGGACGATTTTCGAGACTACGGGAACCGCTGTCGGCATCTGCGAGGAAGATACCACCTTAGCCATCGTGAACACGCGATTTGAGGAAGACACGGGCTTCTCGAAACACGAAATTGAGGGAAAGAAACGGCTGGCGGATTTTGTGGCAAAAGACGATCTCGAAGGAATGAAAGCGATTCAGGCAATGGAGTCGACGGATCGTGATACGCCGGCAAAACCTTATGCGCTTGAGATCGTGGACAGGTGGGGTACACGAAAGCACATGCTTCTCAATATGGCCGTAATATCAGGAACGAACCAGAGCATCGTTTCTCTCATGGATATCACGGACCGAACGAGAGAGGAGTTGGAGCACCGGCTTGACCGGGAGGCTCGTGCTGCGGAAGCGTTGCGTGAAAAGAACGCGGAGCTTGCTGCCGAGATCGAGACGCGAAAAGATATTGAAGCGTCCCTGAGAGTCAGTGAAGAACGTTTTCGGGCCATCTTCGAAGCTGCCGAGGACAGCGTCTTCATCAAGAATACGGGGCTCGAATACACCCACGCCAACCCCGCGTACGTCAGTCTCTTGTCCAGGCCCCTTCGGGAGATCCTGGGGAAAACCGACGAGGATCTCTTGCTCGACACGGATTACACCGATCATGTCAGGAGCCTGGAGAATCGTGTCCTGGAGGGAGAGACCTTGGAAACCGAGCACACGGTCAACTGGAAAGGGTGGCCTGTCTCTCTGAACATCATCAGGTTTCCTCTGCGAGACTCCGCGGGGAAGACGTTCGGCGTCTGCGGCATCGCCCGAGATGTGAGCGACCGCAGACTCGCGCAGGTCAGGCAATTGCCGCCTCAGGCCAAAGGCAAACGGTCCCGTGCCATCAGGGAGACCATGAGGCAGGTGATTCTGGCGGCAGAAGGCGACGGTACCGTACTCTTCTTGGGAGAAAGCGGAACGGGTAAAGACTATTGGGCAGAGTATCTCCACGACCATTCCCGTCGAGCCGGCAGATCGTTCTTTGCCATCAACTGCGCGGCCCTGCCGGCCGATCTGGTAGAGTCCGAACTTTTTGGGCACGAGGCAGGAGCCTTCACCGGTGCACGAGGCCGGAAACGCGGACTTCTGGAACTGGCTGAAGGGGGTACCCTGTTGCTGAACGAAATCGGTGACATGCCGCCGGCTATGCAGTCCAAACTGTTGACCTTCCTCGACACTCAGTCGATCACGAGGGTCGGTGGAGAGAAGAACATACGAGTGGAAACGAGGATTCTTTCCGCGACCAACCGCGACCTTGAAAAAGAGGTTGAGTCCGGCCGTTTCCGCGGAGACCTTTTCTATCGGTTGGCCGTCTTGACAATCGCCGTGCCCCCCCTAAGGGAAAGAATTGAGGACATTCCCAACCTTGCGCAAGAATCACTCCTCAGGGTGGGGGAAAGGATGGGACTCACCGAATTGCCGGTCATCGCTTCAGCTGCGATGGAGGCTCTCATGAAATACGATTGGCCCGGCAATGTCAGAGAGTTGCAGAATGTCTTGGAAAGAGCCATCATTCTGTGCGACCGAGAGCGCATTACCGTGGAAGACCTGGGACTGCGGCAGTTCGCGGCTTCGCCGGACTGCGCGTCCGATACGGGGGATTTGGTAGTTACCTTGCCTCGCGGGCTCAGTTTTGAGGAGTCCGTCACCGAGACAAAGCGTGTTCTGATCGGCGCGGCGCTGGATCGTCACGGGGGGAGTATCAAGGACGCGGCAATTTATCTCGGCATGACCCGCAACTCAATAGACCACCATCTGCGGCGGCTCAAAATTCGAAAGGGATGATCCGTAACTCGTCACAGCCCACCGTCGACCCACCCATCGACCTGAGAACCGTGCCGCGCATCGTTGCAAAACCATAACAAATAAGACCAGACATCTCGATAGGTTAACAGTCAAGAGGGAAACGCGTCATTGTTTTGCAATGATGAGGCCCGACCTCCTCTCCTCCTCATATTTCCTGTGTTCAATCAAAATGCCTAACCTTTCGGTGTGTTACCCTCAACGCGTGTGGCCGAGAGAACGGGTACAATATTTGCTTAGCGTGCAGACCATCGCTGAGGAGACTCGGAAAGAGGCGAGGTGTGTCCATGTTCTCAAGATGGTTTGCGAAATCAGTATTCCTGAAGCGGCCGTTCCTGTTTGAGCAGCTCGAAGAACGCGTTGTCTTTGACGCCGCGGTTCCGAGCACGCCCGACAATTCGGTCACCGATCAGAGCGCAGCAGTGCAGGCGTCCGACGCCGGGTCCCAATCCGATTCGTCGACGGATTCCACTACCGATCAGAGTGCAACATTGCAAGCGTCCGACGCCTGCTCCCAACCACACTCGTCGACGGATTCCGCCGTTGTAGCGGCAGAGGTTTTGTCATCACAACATGCTGATCAAAATTCCGACGTTTCTGTGGTCGGCGTGGCTGCGGGGGGGGCCGAAAGCGGATCAGAAACAGACTCGGGCGGCGCTTCCGGTGAAGTGCGGGTTCTGGTCTTGTCATCAACCCTCTCCGACGCGGACGTGCTGGTGTCGGCAGCGAAAGAGGGGGTGATCACGGTCCTTTATGATTCCTCGACCGATAGCCTGGACGCGCTCTTTTCTTCAATCCAAAGCGCACTGGGAGATCAGAAAGCCGACAGCATCGCGTTCGCCTGTCATGAACTCGATGACGCTCAGTTCACCTTGACCGCGGATTGTTCCGTAGATTTAATCACAGTCGCCGCCAATACCGATCTCCAGGCGTTTTGGCAAGGGATCGGCGGTCTTCTTGCGGAGAACGGTCGGGTCGATCTGATGGCGTGTGATCTCGCCTCCACCGATGCCGGTTGCGTGCTGGTGTCCCAGCTTGAGAGTCTTGTAGGGCACGACGTAACGGCTTCAGACGATCCCACCGGCAACACGGAATCCGGCGGGGACTGGATCCTGGAAGATGGAAACGTGGATGTTTCTGCCACGTATTTCGACTCAGATCTCCTGGCCTGTTACCAAGGGCTGTTGGCCGACGCCGCGCCCGTCGTGAGTCTGGGAAGCGATGGGGGCGCGCTGGACGGCACGTTCGATTCGGACGGCCTGGTCGGCACGGACGTTTCCAACACGGACTCCGCACAGGACGTCGTCATTCAATCCGACGGCAAGATCGTGGCGGTCGGCTACGCTTCCACTTCCTCGACGGCCGGCAGCTATGACTTTGCCGTTGTGCGATACAACGCCGACGGTTCTCTGGATACGTCATTCGGCGGCGACGGCATCGTACTCACTAATTTTGGCTCGGGCGACGATTACGCCTACGGCGTAACCATCGACTCCGACGGCGACATCGTGGTGGTGGGGTATGCGACGAATGCTTCCGGTCATAAAGACTTTGCCGTGGCGCGGTACAACAGCGACGGAACCCTTGATACCGGCTTCGGTGGCGGGGACGGAATGACGACAACCGATATCTCGGCCACCGGAAACGCAACGGCCCAAGACGTGGTCATCCAGGCCGACGGCAAGATCGTGGTGGTCGGCTACGCGAATATGGCCTCAAGTATTGACTTTGCCGTGGTGCGGTACAACAGCGATGGAACCCTGGATACCGACTTCGGGACCGAAGGCGTACAAACCACGGACTTTGCTTCAGCCAGTGATACCGCCTATTCCGTAGCCATCGACGCTGACGGAAAGATCGTGGTCGCAGGTACGGCCTCGGGCTACGACTTTGGGGTCGTGCGTTACAACACGGATGGAACGCTGGACACCTCCTTCAGCCATGACGGCATGGTCACAACGCATCTAGGTTCGGGGGCCGGTAGCGGGTACGATGTTGCTATCCAGTCCGATGGGAAGATCGTGGTCGCAGGTACGGCGTTAGACGACTTTGGGGTCGTGCGTTACAACACGGATGGAACGCTGGACACCTCCTTCAGCGGCGACGGCATGGTCACAACGGATTTATCCGGCTCCGATTATGCCTATGCAGTGGCCATCCAGTCCGACGGGAAGATCGTCGTGGTCGGGTACACCGTATCAAGTGGAAACTGGAATTTCGCCGTCGTGCGTTACACCATGGACGGAAGCCTGGACACCTCCTTCAGCGATGACGGGAAGGTCACCACGGATTTCGGGAGCACCAGGGATAGAGCCAACGCCGTAGCCATACAGTCTGATGGGGGGATTGTGGTCGCGGGACAAACTTACAACAGTAGCTCGAGCTATGACTTTGCCGTCGCGCGTTACGCAGAAGGAGAGTTCCCACTGAATTACACCGAGGGCGACGGTGCACAAGTGATCGACAGCTCCATCACGATAACCGATGCGGACAGTGCCAATATGGCATCCGCTACGATCCGGATCACCGGAAACTATCAGGACGGTGAAGACATTCTTGGAATCGAAGCCGGTTATTCCTTGCCCTCGGGCGTTACGGCAGTATGGGTAGCCTCCACAGGTACGTTGACCATAAGCGGCTCAGCCGTTAAGGCCCAATACGAAGCCATTCTGGAACATGTGACCTACACGAACGGCAGCGATGATCCGGACACCGGGGACCGGACCGTAACCTGGACGGTGAACGACGGAACGTCCAATTCTGCGGGGAAAACGAGCACCATTACGGTTACCGCCGTGAATGATGTTCCGGTTCTGTCGGGACTGGGCGGTGCTTTGGCCTACACCGAAGGCGACGGTGCACAGGTAATCGACAGCTCCATCCCGATAACCGATTCGGACAGCGAAAACATGGTATCCGCAACGATCCGGATCACCGGAAACTACCAGGACGGCGAAGACATTCTCGGCATCGAAGCCGGTTATTCTCTGCCCACCGGCGTCACGGCAGTATGGGCAGCCTCCACTGGTACGTTGACCATAAGCGGTTCAGCCGCTAAAGCCCTATACGAAGCCATTCTGGAGCATGTGACCTACACAAACGGCAGTGACGATCCGGACACCGGAGACCGGACAGTAACCTGGACGGTGAACGACGGAACGTCCAATTCAGCGGCGAAGACGAGCACCATTACGGTTACCGCCGTGAATGATGTTCCGGTTCTGTCGGATCCGGGAGGTGTCTTGGCCTATACCGAGGGCGACGCCGCGCAGGCGATCGACGGTTCCATTACGATAACCGATCCGGACAGCGAGAATATGGCATCCGCTACAATCCGGATCACCGGAAACTATCAGGATGGTGAAGACGTTCTTGGCATCGAAGCCGGATATTCTTTGCCCAGCGGGGTCACGGCCACATGGGCTGAGTCCACGGGTACGCTTACGATAAGCGGTTCAGCCACTAAGGCCCAATACGAAACCATTCTGGAGCATGTCACGTACGCCGACAGCAGTGATGATCCCGACACCGGGGAGCGCACCGTGACATGGACGGTGAACGACGGGACGTCCGACTCCGCATCTCATACGAGCACAATTACGGTGACGGCCGTGAATGATGCGCCGGTTCTGACTGTCTATTTTGCCGATGGCTCGCTCGACGTCTCGTTTGATGGGGACGGTCAGGTCTCAACGGATATCGTCGGTTCAGACGAAGCAGCGACCTGCATGGCCGTCCAGTCTGACGGCAAGATCGTCGTAGTCGGGACCGGAGACTCGGGTTGGGGCACCGGTTCCGACCTGGTTCTGGTCCGTTATAACGAGGATGGCAGTGTGGACACCACCTTCGGGACCGATGGTTATGTGGTTACCGACATTGACGGCGACAATGACACGGCCTATGCCGTGATCGTTCAAGAAAACGGCAAGATCCTCGTGGTGGGTAGGACGGAGACCGCCTCGGATAGTGACGTGGTAATCGTGCGTTACAATGCGGACGGGAGCCTGGACACCGGCTTCGGTGGAGGGGACGGCATCGTGACCACGGATATAACGGGCAACGATGATGCAGCGGTCTCGGTGGCCATTCAGTCCGACGGCACAATCGTCGTGGTTGGGACAACGGACACAGGCTCGAATTACGATGTTGCAGTGCTGCGGTACAACACGGACGGGAGCCTGGATACCGGCTTCGGCGGAGGGGACGGCATCGTGACCACAGATCTAACGGGCAACGATGATGCAGCGGTCTCTGTGGCCATAGAGTCCGACGGCAAGATCGTCGTGGCCGGGACAACGGACACAGGATCGGATTACGATGTTGCAGTCCTGCGGTACAACACGGACGGGAGCCTGGATACCGGCTTTGACGGCGACGGCATCGTAACCACTGATGTAACGGGCAATGATGATGCAGCGGTCTCGGTGGTCATTCAGTCCGACGGCAAGATCGTCGTGGCCGGGACAACGGACACAGGATCGGATTACGATGTTGCAGTGCTGCGGTACAACACGGACGGGAGCCTGGATACCGGCTTTGACGGCGACGGCATCGTAACCACTGATGTAACGGGCAATGATGATGCAGCGGTCTCGGTGGTCATTCAGTCCGACGGCAAGATCGTCGTGGCCGGGACAACGGACACAGGATCGGATTACGATGTTGCAGTCCTGCGGTACAACACGGACGGGAGCCTGGATACCGGCTTTGACGGCGACGGCATCGTAACCACCGATCTAACGGGCAATGATGATGTGGCGGTCTCGGCGGCCATTCAGTCCGACGGCAAGATTGTCGTTGCAGGAAGTGTTACCGCGAGTTCCGGAACGGACTTCGCAGTTGTACGCTACTGTTCCGGCGAACAGGTAGCCCTGAATTACCTGGAAAACGACGGAGCAGTGGTGATCGACGACGCGATCACGATTACTGACGCAGATAGCGAGGATATCTTTTCCGCTACCATCCGGATCACGGGGAACTACCAGGAAGGTGTGGATACACTCTCAATTGAAGCCGGATATGTCTTGCCCACGGGCGTCTCGGTCACATGGGACGAGGATTCAGGGACCCTGACTTTCACCGGCTGGGCCACCAAAGAACAGTACGAGTCCATACTGGAACACGTGACCTATGCAAATTCCAGTGAAAACCCCGACACCTCAGATCGCACCGTGACCTGGATCGTCGGTGACGGCACTGACGATTCAGCGCCACAGTCAAACGTCATTACGGTAACCGCCGTCAACGACGCCCCAGACGGAGCGGACAAGACGATCACCATAGAGGAGGACGTGACATACACGCTGACTGCTGCGGACTTCGGGTTCACCGATACGGTCGATAGCGGCGCGAACGCGCTCGCATCGGTGACGATCACGCAGCTCACGACCGCCGGGAGCCTGCAGCTCGACGAAGTGGATGTGACAATTGACCAGGTGATCTCCAAGGCGGACATCGACGCGGGCAAGCTCACCTTCACTCCGGATCCCGATGTCAATGGCACCGAATACGCGAACTTCCGGTTTGCGGTGACGGACGACGGGGGAACGGCCAACGGCGGTGAGGACACGGACCAGACACCCAACACCATTACCTTTGACGTGACACCCGTCGACGACACGGATCCGACTGCAGAAGCGGATTCGTTCACCACGGTCGAGGATACTACCGTGAGCGGCACCGTGGCGGGGAACGACTCGGTGGGTGGGGACCCGCCCTCAACGTGGGCAAAGTTGACCGACCCGAGCAACGGCACGCTGGTCTTCAATGCCGACGGTACATTCACCTATACCCCGAACGCTAACTTCAACGGTACGGACTCCTTTACGTACACGCTGACGGACTCCGACGGCGAGGCTGCTACGGCGACGGTTACCATAACGGTGACCCCTGTGGACGATGCCGATCCGATCGCAGGAGCGGATTCCTTCACCACGGACGAGGATACTCCCGTGACCGGCACCGTGGCCGGAAACGACTCGGTTGGCGTGGACACGCCCGCAACCTGGTCAAAGCTCACCGATCCGAGCAACGGAACGGTCGTCGTCAACGCTGATGGCACATTCACCTATACGCCCAATGCGGACTTCAACGGCACGGACGGGTTCACGTACACGGTAACGGATTCCGACGGCGAAACTGCCGTCGGGACGGTTACCATAACCGTGACCCCCGTTGGGGATGCCCCTTCGGGCACGGACAACACTATCACCATGTATGAGGACGAGACGTACACGCTGACCGTGGCGGACTTCGGGTTCACTGATGCTGACGGTGACAATTTCGCATACGTGCAGATAACGGAGTTGCCGACCTCTGGGACACTGGAACTCGACGGCGTGGCTGTAACGGTTGACCAGTTGATCTCCACCGCGGACATCGACGCGGGGAAGCTGACCTTCACTCCCGATGCCGACGCCGGCGGGATCGGATACGCGAGCTTCGGGTTCGCGGTGATAGACGACGGCGGTAATACTGCGGGCACTCTGGACACAAGCTTCGGCGGCGGGGCCGGCATAGTCATCACCAACTTGGGCGGTACTGATCATGCTTATTCCGTGACCATTCAGTCCGATGGGAAGATCCTGGTTGCAGGCGATTGCGACGGAGACTTTGCCCTGGTGCGTTACAACGCGGATGGCACTCTGGACACAAGTTTCGGCGGGGGAGACGGCATAGTGATCAAGACGTTGGGCGGTAAGGATGTTGCCTATTCCGTGGCCATTCAGTCGGATGGGAAGATCGTCGTGGCAGGGTACTGCGATGTCGACAACGAAAATTTAGCCCTGGTGCGTTACAACGCGGATGGCACTCTGGACACAAGCTTCGGCGGGGGAGATGGAATAGTGACCACCGGCTTGGGCGGTTCTGAGCGTGCCTATTCCGTGGCCATTCAGTCGGACGGGAAGATCGTCGTGGCGGGCTACTCCAATGCCTCCGGAACCTATGACTTCGCTCTGGTGCGTTACAACGCGGATGGAACTCGGGACACCACTTTCGGCGGTGGAGACGGCATAGTGACCACCGGCTTGGGCGCTTCTGATTATGGCTTCTCCGTGGCCATTCAGTCGGATGGGAAGATCGTCGTGGCAGGCTTCTCCAGCGGAAAATTTGCCGTGGTGCGTTACAACGCGGACGGCAGTTTGGACACGAGCTTCGGGGGTGGAGACGGCATAGTGACCACCAACGCGGGCGGCTATGATGAAGGCCACTCCGTGGCCATTCAGTCGGACGGGAAGATCGTCGTGGCGGGCTACTCCAATGCCTCCGGAACCTATGACTTCGCTCTGGTGCGTTACAACGCGGACGGAACTCGGGACACCACTTTCGGCGGTGGAGACGGTATAGTGACCACCGGCTTGGGCGCTTCTGGTTATGGCCGCTCCGTGGCCATTCAGTCGGACGGGAAGATCGTCGTGGCTGGATACTCCAATGCCTCCGGCAGCTATGACTTCGCCGTGGTCCGGTACAATGCGGACGGGAGCCTGGACACCAACTTCAGCGACGACGGCAAGCTGACCACCGACTTGGGCGGTTCTGATTATGGCCGCTCTGTGGCCATTCAGTCGGACGGGAACATCGTCGTGGCGGGTTACTCCGGCACAGACTTAGCCGTGGTGAGGTACACGGGCACTAGCCAGGACGCGGACCTCACGCCCAACACCATCACCTTTGACGTGATTCCGGTGGACGACGCGGATCCGTTTGCAGGAGCGGATGCCTTCACCACCACCGAGGATACCGCCCTGAGCGGCACAGTGGCCGGGAACGATTCGGTGGGAGTAGACGCGCCGGCAACCTGGTCAAAGCTCACCGACCCGACCAACGGTACGCTGGTCTTCAATGACGACGGGACCTTCACCTATACCCCCAACGCCGATTTCAACGGCACGGACGGGTTCACCTACACACTGACGGATTCAGACGGCGAAACAACCACAGCGACGGTTACCATAACCGTGACCCCGGTGGACGATGCAGATCCGAACGCGGGAGCGGATTCCTTCACCACGGCCGAGGATACCGCCCTGAACGGCACAGTGGCCGGGAACGACTCGGTGGGCGTGGACACGCCGGCAACCTGGTCAAAGCTCACCGACCCGAGCAACGGCACGCTTGTGCTCAATGCCGATGGGACATTCACCTATACCCCAAACGCGGACTTCCACGGCACCGACGGGTTCACATACATGGTGACGGATTCCGACGGCGAGACCGCTACGGCAACGGTTACGATCACCGTGACCCCGGTGGACGACGCGGATCCGACAGCCGGTGCGGATTCCTTCACCACGGTCGAGGACACTGCGGTGAGCGGCACCGTGGCCGGAAACGACTCGGTAGGCGCGGACACGCCCGCAACCTGGTCAAAGCTTACCGATCCAGACAACGGCACGCTGGTCCTCAATGCCGACGGGACCTTCACCTATACGCCGAACGCGGACTTCAGCGGTACGGACGGGTTCACGTACACGTTGACGGATTCCGACGGGGAGACTGCCGTCGGGACGGTTACGATAACCGTGACCCCGGTGGACGATGCAGATCCGAACGCGGGAGCGGATTCCTTCACCACGGCCGAGGATACCGCCCTGAACGGCACAGTGGCCGGGAACGACTCGGTGGGCGTGGACACGCCGGCAACCTGGTCAAAGCTCACCGACCCGAGCAACGGCACGCTTGTGCTCAATGCCGATGGGACATTCACCTATACCCCAAACGCGGACTTCCACGGCACCGACGGGTTCACATACATGGTGACGGATTCCGACGGCGAGACCGCTACGGCAACGGTTACGATCACCGTGACCCCGGTGGACGACGCGGATCCGATTGCAGGAGCGGATTCCTTCACCACGGTCGAGGATACTGCCGTGACCGGCAGCGTGGCCGGAAACGACTCGGTCGGAGTAGACGCGCCGGCAACCTGGTCAAAGCTCACCGACCCGACCAACGGCACGGTGATCTTCAATGCCGACGGTACCTTCACCTATACGCCCGATGCGGACTTCAACGGCACGGACGGGTTCACGTACACGGTGACGGACTCCGACGGGGAGACCGCCGTCGGGACGGTTACCATAACCGTGACCCCTGTTGACGACGCGGACCCCACTGCAGGAGCGGATTCCTTCACCACGGACGAGGATACTTCAGTGAGCGGTACCGTAGCCGGGAACGACTCGGTGGGAGTAGACACGCCCGCAACCTGGTCCAAGCTCACCGATCCGAGCAACGGCACGCTTGTGCTCAATGCCGATGGGACATTCACCTATACCCCAAACGCGGACTTCCACGGCACCGACGGGTTCACATACATGGTGACGGATTCCGACGGCGAGACCGCTACGGCAACGGTTACGATCACCGTGACCCCGGTTGACGACACGGACCCGATTGCAGGAGCCGATTCATTCACCACGGTCGAGGATACCGCCCTGAGCGACACCGTGGCCGGGAACGACTCGGTCGGAGTGGACACACCCGCAACCTGGTCAAAGCTCACCGATCCCAGCAACGGCACGCTGGTCTTCAATGACGACGGGACCTTCACCTATACCCCCAACGCTGACTTCAACGGCACGGACGGGTTCACGTACACGTTGACGGATTCCGACGGGGAGACCACCAGCGCGACGGTGACGATAACCGTGACCCCGGTTGACGACACGGACCCGATTGCAGGAGCCGATTCATTCACCACGGACGAGGATACCGCCCTGAGCGACACCGTGGCCGGGAACGACTCGGTCGGAGTGGACACACCCGCAACCTGGGCCAAGCTCACCGATCCGAGCAACGGCACGCTCGTGCTCAATGCTGACGGGACATTCACCTATACCCCCAACGCCAACTTCAACGGCACGGACGGGTTCACATACACGTTGACGGATTCCGACGGGGAGACTGCCGTCGGGACGGTTACGATAACCGTTACGCCCGTGGACGATGCGGACCCGATTGCAGGAGCGGATTCCTTCACCACGGACGAGGATACTGCGGTGAGCGGCACGGTGGCCGGGAACGACTCGGTAGGGGTAGACACGCCCGCAACCTGGTCAAAGCTCACCGATCCGAGTAACGGAACGCTGGTCTTCAATTCCGACGGGACCTTCACGTATACCCCGAATGCCGACTTCAACGGCACGGACGGGTTCACGTACACGTTGACGGATTCCGACGGCGAGACCACTACGGCAACGGTTACCATAACCGTGACCCCGGTTGACGACACGGATCCGAATGCAGGAGCGGATTCCTTCACCACGGACGAGGATACCGCCCTGAGCGGCACCGTGGCCGGGAACGACTCGGTGGGAGTAGACACACCCGCAACCTGGTCGAAGCTGACCGACCCGACAAACGGAACGCTGGTCTTCAATGACGACGGTACCTTCACCTATACGCCCAATGCGGACTTCAACGGTACGGAGGGGTTCACGTACACGTTGACGGATTCCGACGGCGAGACCACTACGGCAACGGTTACCATAACCGTGACCCCGGTTGACGACACGGATCCGATCGCACGAGCGGATTCCTTCACCACGGACGAGGATACTGTCCTGAGCGGCACCGTGGCCGGGAACGACTCGGTTGGCGTGGACACCCCCGCAACCTGGGCCAAGCTCACCGATCCGAGCAACGGCACGCTGGTCTTCAATTCCGACGGGACCTTCACCTATACCCCAAATGCTAACTTCAACGGCACGGACGGGTTCACGTACACGTTGACGGATTCCGACGGCGAGACAGCCGTCGGGACGGTTACGATAACCGTGACTCCGGTAGACGACGCTGACCCGATTGCGGGATCTGATTCCTTCACCACGGACGAGGATACCGCCCTGAGCGGCACCGTGGCTGGGAACGACACGGTGGGAGTAGACACACCCGCAACCTGGTCGAAGCTGACCGACCCGACAAACGGCACGCTGGTCTTCAATGACGACGGTACATTCACCTATACGCCCAATGCGGACTTCAACGGTACGGAGGGGTTCACGTACACGTTGACGGATTCCGACGGCGAGACCACTACGGCAACGGTTACGATAACCGTGACCCCGGTTGACGACACGGATCCGATCGCACGAGCGGATTCCTTCACCACGGACGAGGATACTGTCCTGAGCGGCACCGTGGCCGGGAACGACTCGGTCGGAGTAGACACGCCCGCAACCTGGTCGAAGCTCACCGACCCGAGCAACGGCACGCTGGTCTTCAATTCCGACGGTACATTCACCTATACGCCGAATGCAGACTTCAACGGTACTGACGGGTTCACGTACACGTTGACGGATTCCGACGGGGAGACTGCCGTCGGGACGGTTACCGTAACCGTGACCCCGGTAGACGACGCTGACCCGATTGCGGGATCTGATTCCTTCACCACCACCGAGGATACCGATGTGAGCGGCACGGTGGCAGGGAACGACTCGGTCGGAGTAGACACGCCCGCAACCTGGTCAAAGCTCACCGATCCGAGTAACGGAACGCTGGTCTTCAATGAGGACGGGACCTTCACCTATACGCCGAATGCGGACTTCAACGGCACGGACGGGTTCACGTACACGTTGACGGATTCCGACGGAGAGACTGCCGTCGGGACGGTTACCATAACCGTGACCCCGGTTGACGACACGGACCCGACTGCAGGAGCGGATTCCTTCACCACCACCGAGAATACCGATGTGAGCGGCACGGTGGCAGGGAACGACTCGGTCGGAGTAGACACGCCCGCAACCTGGTCAAAGCTCACCGATCCGAGTAACGGAACGCTGGTCTTCAATAACGACGGGACCTTCACCTATACGCCGAATGCAGACTTCAACGGTACTGACGGGTTCACGTACAGGTTGACGGATTCCGACGGGGAGACTGCCGTCGGGACGGTTACCGTAACCGTGACCCCGGTAGACGACGCTGACCCGATTGCGGGATCTGATTCCTTCACCACCACCGAGGATACCGATGTGAGCGGCACGGTGGCAGGGAACGACTCGGTCGGAGTAGACACGCCCGCAACCTGGTCGAAGCTCACCGACCCGAGCAACGGCACGCTGGTCTTCAATTCCGACGGTACCTTCACCTATACGCCCAATGCGGACTTCAACGGTACGGACGGGTTCAAGTACACGTTGACGGATTCCGACGGGGAGACTGCCGTCGGGACGGTTACCATAACCGTGACCCCGGTTGACGACACGGATCCGAATGCAGGAGCGGATTCCTTCACCACCACCGAGGATGCCGCATTGAGCGGCACGGTGGCCGGGAACGACTCGGTCGGAGTAGACACCCCTGCAACCTGGTCGAAGCTCACCGACCCGAGCAACGGCACGCTGGTCTTCAATTCCGACGGTACATTCACCTATACGCCGAATGCAGACTTCAACGGTACTGACGGGTTCACGTACAGGTTGACGGATTCCGACGGGGAGACTGCCGTCGGGACGGTTACCGTAACCGTGACCCCGGTCAACGACGCGCCGGAAGGCACGGACAAGACCGTTACCATGCCGGAGGACGGGACCTACAAGTTGACTACGACTGACTTTGGCTTCGGCGATCCGGACGATACGCCAGCGAACGAGTTGGAATCCGTGACGATCACGCAGTTGCCTACAGCGGGAAGTTTGCTTCTCGACGGTATCAAAGTGACTGTCAACCAGGTGATAAGCAAGGCCGACATCGACTCCGGGAGGCTGACCTATGTGCCTGATGCCGATGCCAATGGAAGTGGTTACGCAGTCTTCAGGTTCGCTGTGAAGGACGACGGCGGTACGGCCAACGGCGGGCAGAACGAGGACAAGACGCCAAATACCGTCACGTTTAATGTGACCCCGGTGAACGACGCGCCGGTTGTGTCGGGTATCGGCAATACACTCAGTTATACCAAGAACGACGGAGCAAAGGTGATTGACGGGACGGTTACGCTAACAGACGTGGACAGTCCTACCATGTCTTCCGCAGCGATCCGGATCACCGGTAACTGCGAGAGTGTTGAGGATGCACTCGACATCGTTGCGGGGTACTTGGCCCCCGGAGTAACCGCAAGATGGGATTCGGCAACGGGCACGCTGACCCTGAGCGGCATCGCAAGCAAGGCGGACTATGAGACAATGCTGGAGCATGTGACGTACACCAATAGCAGTAATGATCCTAACACCGCAGATCGTTCCGTCAGCTGGACCGTGAACGACGGCGAGCTCGATTCGGGGGTACAGACATGCACGATCAAGGTGACTGCGGCGAATGACGGGTCCGTGGTCAATCCGATCCAGCCCTACCTGTCCGACATAACTCCGAGCGACTTTCTGGGGGCTGACTCCGGTGCATTATCGGGCACGTTCGGCTCTACGTTGGATATTGACAATCTGCTTTCGTTTCTGTCCTCGAGACAACTACCCCCGTTTCCCCTGAGCATAACAGAAGCCGGAAAGTCGGAGTTCCAAACGTTTGCGCAACATCTCACCGGTGCTCTCTACGCCGAAGGGGCAGAGGCTCGAGACCGGGCGTGGCAGGAATCCATGCTCTCGCTCGAGCACATGAAGCGACCTGGGCTCACGGAACAAGTGTTAAGTCTTGAGGACTTTCTCCAACTGCTCCGAGAGGGGAGGGTCGGAGTTGAACTCAAAGACATATTACTCGCTTTCAACGCGGATGAAATCCACCTCGCCGAATCGTTCAATTCAGTTGAAGGTGGGGGAGACATCGAGACCCATTCCCATGAAGCACCTCAAACAGAGGCGGTTACGGATTGGAGGGGCGGCAGGTCCTTTACGTTCAGCATTGACGATCTGAGATTCACGGATCTGCTCCTGGAGGACGTCAGCCAACCATTGAACGGAGCCGCCGGACTTGCCGTTGCACCCGTGCAAGCCAAGGCGTTGGTGTTCGATCCGGCGAGGCTGAACTTCGAAGATCTGCTGAGGCTCGATCTGGAGGTGACCGTCATTCGTTAGTTAATCTGCGTAGGACTTTACGCGGTATCGAGTTGGGCACATATTGCATTCCAAGTGCCTCCGGCATCTCAAGAGCGTTTCACTGGGGACGCGACCTCATCAGTAATCTCGAAACGGTTGATTCCGCCGCGGGGATAAACTAAGATTCTTCATACTAGGTTAGCCGACAGATTCCAGATACCCGGGTCATTGAGGACTATCGAAATGGCTTCTTTGGAAATTGATTGTGAAACGAACTTCTTCGCTCTCGAACCCGGAGCATTGGGGTATCGGAGTGCATTGGTTTGAATGGAGAGTGTTGGGGTGGTGCTGGAGCCGGCTGTGTTTCAACTTCATTCGACTCTCTGCGGCTTGACCGTATCCTCCGGTATTGCCCGGCTTGGGCTGGGAAAGCTGAGTTTTGGGCAAGTAATCAACTCGCTTGGACGAGGCATTTCACGAAGCCATGAAGTCCGACCGAGACCAAACTCGTTGCACATGTCGGTGAAGCGGAGGTAAGAGAACGAGGCTATGGCGAAGCAACATGAAGAGGCGCACATTCTTGTTGTAGATGATGAAGACTCTGTTCGAGGCCTTTTGGCTCTTCAATTGACAACCGACGGGTACGTGTGCTCCACCGCGGCCGGCGGAGAAGAAGCGCTAAGACTCTTGGAGACGAATGAATTTGATCTCGTCCTGAGTGACATCAATATGCCGGGAATGTCCGGGATCGAGTTGCTTTCCGAGACAACGAGGCTCTATCCCAACACCGCAGTATTGATGGCAACGGCTGTTGATGACCGGGACACGGCGACTCATGCCTTGGAACTCGGAGCTTACGGTTATCTGATCAAGCCTTTCAGCATGAATGACGTGTTGAATAACGTAGCAAACGCCCTGGAACGGCGTCGCCTCACATTGTTGAGTCAAGAGTATGAGCGGGACTTGGAGGCGGAAGTCCAGGCGCGGACGAGGCAGGTCAGAGAGAGAGAGGAAGAGGTCGTTTTTCGGCTTCTGTCCTCAATGGGCTTCCGGGACGATGAGACCGGAGCGCACGCTCGGCGTATAGGTCTTTACGCTGCAATGATGGCGAAAGAACTCGGTTGGAAGGAAGAGGAAGTGGACAAGATCCGGCTTGCCGCTCCCATGCATGATCTCGGCAAGATCGGGATCGACGACGGCATCCTTCGGAAGCCCGGTAAACTGACCGCCCAAGAGTTTGAGGAGATGAAGAAGCATACGACAATTGGAGCGAAAATACTCCAAGGCTCGGAGGTTCCGCTTATACGGCTTGCGGAAGAAATAGCGTTGTCCCACCATGAAAAGTGGGATGGTTCAGGGTATCCTCACGGTTTGGCAGGAGATGACATACCACCCAGCGGGAGGCTTGTCGCGGTAGCGGACGTGTACGACGCTCTCGTCCACAACCGAGTGTACAAACAGGCTTATTCGGAAGACAAGGCCCTTGGCATTATGGAGGAAGGGAGAGGCCGACACTTCTGCCCGGAAGTTCTTCAGGTCTTCCTGGATTTGCATCCGGAAATGAGACGTATTCGCAATGAGGTCAAGGACAAAATGGAGCCGGGCGAAGCGTTCAGACCGTATTTCCGCCGATTATGACCGCAATGGAATGACAAGGTTAACCTAAGAAGCCTCGTAAAGGGCAATTCGCCCGGGGGCGAACCCGGCGCCAAGTATTCTTTCACGCTTACGGGAGCATCGCCGGATGCCGGACAAACGACTATGGCGGTAGAGACCATGTTCGAGAAGAGAACCATTAAAGCGAGCGAGATAGTAAGGGACCTCAGATCGGGGATGTCGGACCACGAGTTGATGGAGAAGTATCAGCTTACCGTTCGGGGTCTGGAGAGCCTTTTCAGGAAGCTTGAAGAGTCCAAGGCCGTAAGGCGGTCCGAATTATACGGGCGCTTTTCTTCTTTCGAAGACACGGTGGACCTCGAGAGCACCCGGAAGTTTTCTAGAAGTTTTCTGGCCCTACCGTTGAGGATTTATGAACAGGGGAACCCGGAAAACGGAGGCGAGCTTCTTGACGCCATTGAGAAGGGCGTGGGAGTGAGGGGACTCACGGTCCCTTCGGGGCAAAGCGCACGTTTGGTCATCGCCTCGGGCGGGTTCGTGGGCCTTCAGGACATATCGTTTGACGCCATATGTCGCTGGGGCAAACAGGGCGACGATGGTGCGTGGATGTCGGGATTCGAGATAGTCACTATTTCGGAACCCGACCTGCAGAACCTGAAAAAACTCATTCGCGGACTTGCCTTGGGCCGGTAGGAACTTCGGCGCGGAATTCGTATCCTCAGCTCCGGAGCCGGGATTTTAGCGATCGTCTCGTCACCCCCGTCGTCCTCTGCCGCAGGCATTCTCATGCGTCAGATCCATTGCAAATGGACTCCAGGACTTGTCGGAGTCGTTCGAGTTCTTTTTCCAGCTGAGTAACGGTCTCTTCAACATGACTTGTATCGTCCTCAATCTTCATTGTTTCCAGTTTCAGGACCGTCTCCACTGATGTGTTCGCCGCAAAATTCCCCACAGAACCCTTGATCGTGTGAGCCGTTTCCCTCATTACGGCCCAGTCCCTTTGTCGGACGGCATCACGCAGTCGGCTCAGAAGACCGGGATAGTCTTCCCGAAAGAGTACAAACAATTCAGTAAGGAGTTCTCGGTCTCCGCCGACACGGGCCAACAACTCTTCTTCGTCAAGAACGTGTTCGTGCAGCCTCGCATCAGGGGCTTCCTCGCGCGACTTCGTGTCTTCGAGGAGCTTTTCAATTAACTCAAACAACTTCTCAGCGTTGATCGGCTTGGAGGCATAATCATCCATGCCGGCATCCAGACATCGTTCTTTGTCGCCTTTCATGGCATGAGCCGTCATGGCAATAATCGGAATATGGCCGCCTCTCTTTTTCTCCCGGCTCCTTATCAACCGGGTCGCCTCCAGTCCGTCCATTTCAGGCATCTGAACGTCCATCAAAATCAGGTGAAAGGTCTCTTTCTCCAGTGCTTCCATAACCTCATTGCCATTACGGGCGACCGATACCAGGTGCCCCATCTTTTCAAGCATTTTGACGGCAAATTTCTGGTTGATTACGTTGTCTTCAGCGAGCAGAATGTGGAGCCTTCTCTTGGCCTCCCGGATAGTGTGGCGAGTGACCAGCGGACTTCGCCCGCGGTCCGGAGGAATATTCTTCAGACTCATGACAATCGCATCAAACAGGTCCGACTGCTTGACTGGCTTCATCAAATACGCGGCTATTCCCAACTCCGTACAACGACTTGCATCCCCGCGGCCGCCGCCTGACGTCAACATGATGATTTTCTTGGCGGCCATGTCGGGATCCTTGTTGATCCTTTCGGCCAATTCAAAGCCGTTCATTTTCGGCATCATGTAGTCAATCAACACCAATTCGAAAGGAGTCTTCTCTTTAGTGGCGGCCAGAATGGCCCGCAGAGCTGAAGGACCGTCTTCGACGGTGCTCGGGTGCATACCCCAGTTGAGGAGAGTCTCTTCCAAGATTCGCCGGTTCGTAGCGTTGTCGTCTACCACGAGGACCGGAAGGCCCCGCAAGTCAAGCTCACCGTCACGAACGGACCTGTGAGAAGGCTGACGCCTGACACCGAACCGAGCCGTGAAGTGGAAGACGCTGCCCTTGTCAACCTCACTCTCCAGCCAAATGCGTCCGTTCATGAGTTCCACGAGATGGGACGAAATGGCCAGCCCCAGTCCTGTCCCCCCGTACTCCCTTGTCGTAGAGCCGTCTGCCTGTTCAAACGCGTTGAATACCCTTTCCTGCTTGTCCGGCGTTATTCCGATTCCCGTGTCGGTAATACTGAAATGGAGAGTCACTTCCCGATCCGCTTCTCGTTCCAACTCGACGTGCACAACGACTTCGCCCTTGGAAGTGAACTTGACCGCATTGCCCACCAGATTCACGAGAATTTGCCGTAAACGGCCCGGATCCCCCATAACCGTGTCCGGCACATCCACCGGAATGCGGTAAGTTAACTCAAGTCCCTTTCCGTGAGCCTGCACGGCAAGCGTATTCATGGTGTTTCCTACGCAGTCCCGCAAACTGAAATCGGTTTCGATCAGTTCGAATTTCCCCGCCTCCATTTTCGAAAAATCAAGTATGTCGTTGATCAACCCCAATAGAGAGTCTGCCGAGATTTTCACGGATTCCAGGTATTCCCGCTGTTCGGCCGAGAGGGTGGTACTCAGGGCCAGCTCGGTCATGCCGATAATGCCGTTCATGGGAGTACGAATCTCGTGACTCATATTTGCCAGGAACTCGCTCTTGGCTCGGTTGGCCTGTTCCGCATCCATCCGGGCCTTCACTTGATCCGTCACGTCGATCACGTTCAGAATGACACCCTTGTAAGTATCTTCATCCAAAATGGGCTGAACCCGAATGGAGACATGCATGTCACCAATAGGACGGTAGATCGACCACGTGTCTCGTCTGGCTCCGCTTCTGAAACTGCCGATCAGTTCCCGCACTCTCTTCGTAACGTCGGTCTTGGGGTGCAGATCCCACATGCTTTTTCCCACGACGGCCTCTCGTTCGGCCTCCACCATGTTCAGAAACCAGCGATTGACTTCGGTTACAACGTCCCGATCGTTGGCAACGACAACCCCTTCCTCCATGCCCTCGATCATGGATCGAAGCTTGCTTGCTTCAATAGATGCGCTTTCATGGGCTGCCTTCAACTCCCGCTCCGCATTCCTCTGAGGAGTAATATCACGCAGAATCACCAGCATTCCGTCAAACGCGCCCGCATCATCATAATAGCCCGACGCACTAAGGCTAACATGCAACGTCTTTCCCTCTTTGGTCATTCGTCGAGTTTCACATCCGCTTTCCGAAGAACCTTCCGAAATTACACGTTGAATGCCTGCCATGGCGGCCTGACGTTCCGACTCGGGAACGAAGGGTATTTGCTTATCCTGCAGTTCTGAAAGAGTCCATCCAAACATCTTTATAAAGGAATCGTTCAAATAGGTCGGCATTCCCGACGAATCGTAGATGACGATGGCGTCGGGAGAACAATCCAGCAAAGACCGATAACGAAGTTCCGCCGTCTTCGATTCCGCGTATAATTCTTTGTATTTTCGATCACTTTCCGCAAGTGCCTCTTCCGCTTTCCGTTTTTCGGTTATGTCCCTGATAATGCTTTGGTAGCCGAGTATGTTGCCGTCTTTGTCCTTCCACACCGACGAACTGAAGAGGCAAAGCCTCTCTGTTCCGTCCTTTCGCACAGCCCTCCACTCGAAATCAGTTACAAATCCCTTTTCTTCTATCTCTTTTCTAAACTTCTCTCTTTCGGCCGGCTCCGCGTAAAGGGCACGAATGTCCAATTGAGGAATCTCTTCCGGCAGGTAACCAAAACTCTCTAAAAACGCGGTATTGCACTCGATGATCTTCCCATCCCTGCCGACGATGAGAACAGCGTCCCGGGAAGTGGAAAAAAGATCGCGGAATCTTCCCTCGGTGAGTCGAAGGGCATCCTGGTGCTGTAACGCGTCCTTGACTTTCTCTTGTAATTCTTCCTCCAATGCCCGCTCATATCCGCGGCTCAACAGGGTAAGACGACGTCGTTCCAAGGCATTCTCAACGCCAATCAGCACCTCATTCTTGTCAAACGGCTTCATGATGAAACCGTACGCTCCGAGTTCCAGTGCCCGGGTCGCTGTCTTTCTATCATCAAGTGCCGTTACCAAGATGACGGCCAGGTCGCCATATCGGCTGTTAATGATCCTGAGGAGATCGATTCCCGACATGCCCGGCATCATGATGTCGCTGATCACCAGCTGGAAACCGCCTGCCGCCAGCTTCTTGATCGCGGTTTCGCCGTCCGCGGCCTCAGAGCATTCATACCCTTCGGCACTCAGATAACGAGCAAGTAGCCTGCAAATATGTGGCTCGTCATCCACGATGAGAATTCTTATCTGTTCATTTTCCATGACGCCAATCCATGTTGAGTACGTATAAGTGAGGCGGACACTCTTGCTTCCGGGGTGTTCTCGACTCACCGGGAAAGGCTCGAAGTTCCAGCCTCGAAAACGAACCGGTCTACAGAAGATCCCACGCCTACAGAGGTCAACCGGAACTATGCCGCGCTATCGCGATTTCCGGAGGCTTGATGCCTATGACGGGTCGCTGCACGATTCTCTGAACACATGGCAGGGGGCCGTCCCGCGTTCCGCGCGGGATGCCGGACCATGGGCCCAAACTTGGGCTACCGTATACTAACGAGGCAAAACCATCCTTACGTTACCGAAAGGATTCGACGGTCTCCTGCTTTCAAGCGTAACCAACTCCGGTGTCCCAGTCAATGACTACGTTTTCTAAAGAACCTTGGCGGAATGCTGTTTGGCGGTATTTCCGGCAGGGGAGAATCAAGTCTTCTTCGCTGCCCATCCATCTCCCAGGTAGACCATTCTCGACGGGCCGGCGATCTCGATCCCTTCCTGATGAAAACGACGTAAGTATGCGAGACAAACGGCTTGAACCCAGGCCATGTAGTCCCAATACTCCGGAGGGGTGGTACCATGCGAACAGCGTTATGTTCAGAGTGCCGTCCTTGAGCCCGTCAAAATAAACCCTGGGAGGGAGGGCCTCGTTCATTCCCTCGTGGTCCTTGAGTATCTGCTGCAAGATCTCCAAGGCCTTCTCCACCTTTTCGGGAGGAGTGTCGTACCTCAGCCCAATGTTGGTGTGCCATCTGATGTGCGGTCGTGCGCCCAGATTGTTTACGGCTGCATGAATCATCTTTTCATTGGGAATGGATACGAGGCCGCCTTCAAAGGTCCGAATCCGTGTGCTCCTGTATCCGACCGACTCGACAAACCCGTCATGTTCGCCGATGACGACGCGATCCCCCACGCTGAACGGCTTGTCCAGTAATATGGTCACGGTGCCGAAGAAGTTCGAGATCGAGTCCTTGGCCGCCAGTGCCACGGCAAATCCGCCAAGCCCTAAAGACGCCAACATCGGCCCGATCTCGAGTCCCGTGAGATTTTGCAGGATGAGTACGGCGCCGAGCACCAACACAAATGTGCGCAAGGTTCTTCCGAGAAGCGACGCCAGGACCTTGTCCGTGCGACTCTCCGAGCCCCTGGCCCTTGCATCGAGCCTGGTTTCTATCCCAACCGCCAGTGCATGGAGAAACCATATGAAGGCTACGCTGGTCGCAAAATTCGTTGCTCCGGAGGCTACCGTATAGACAAGGTTTGCGCCGTCGGGGTCTTCAAAATGTGGGTAAAGCGGAGTCAGAGCGAGATGAATTCCGTTCACCCACAAGAACAGACTTAAGGGCTTTTGGAGTGCCTTGAGAACAAACCCTCTCCATACGATTCCCGAATCGTCTATCCGTACACGGCTCAGCCGGATTCCAATGAGCCAATTGATCAAACGTTCCAGTGTGAAGAAGCAGAGGAGAACTGCCAGTGACACGAGGAGCTTCAGCAATTTGATTCCCGCATAGACTTCCTCGTTGGAGCCTTTGCCGAACGTCCAAGCCGCCCTGGATGCGGCGTGGTCAATCTTCTCGCTAACCTTCCGGGCCGTCTCATATATCCGGTCAACTCTGTTTCTCACGCGCTCCTGTCTGGGCTTATCGACGATTTTTTTGGAAGCCCTCTTCTTTGAGGCCTTTTCGTCTTTGGATTCCGCACCCTCAACTTTGACTTCTACCTCAGCTCCTTTCTCTTTGTCCTTTTTCTTGATTTCAATCTTTACTGCGGGGCTTGCCTCTTTCTCTGCCGAGGCCTTGGGCGGCTTGAGGCTGTGGGTCTGAGCATGAGCACAGAATGGAAACACCATCCAGATTGAGGCAAGACCGAAGACAACGACCATTCCGGCTAAGAGGAGTCTGATTCTTTTCGACACGCTTTCACTCCGACTGCAATGGACTCTTGGTAGGTAACAGTTCATCGGGACAGGCGCAACGTCTCGGAATCACAATGGGGGAACTATTACCTTGGAAAATACTCAACTTGTTTCTTATGGTTGGTAACATGGATGGCATCGGCATCTGTACTACTAACCCTGGGTTTCTTGTCGTGCAGCGAAGATTTCTTGGGAAATTGGCTTCTGAATTTGGGTTTGGTTGCGCCCGGCGACTGAGAACTGGGAGCAACGTCCGCATCCCCTGCGTAGTACGATGGTACTTGCGAAACTCAAGCTCCTGCGTGACGCCGATGCCTGCAATCGCCGGTTGGTTGCGGTTCTAACCGCTCTGTGACAGATGGAAAACAGACACAGATGCCTTTTTCAAGGCCATTCTATTGCAACGGTTCCGCCTTTGGAGCCTTCCAGGTCTTCATCTTCTCCAGATCCGGCGCGTAGATCCGCATGACCATGTCGAGGGTCTCATCCTTGCGGGTGATCGGCAGCCAGTTCTCTTCGGGCACGCCTTCCGGCTTTTCCGCAGCGATGTAGATCTCGATGCCGCCGTCTTTGTTCAGCTTCATCCCGGTATTCTCACCCACACTATACTTCTTGCGGTCGTTGGGGATGAAGAAGCCGTTCTTCAGATCGTAGAGCGTAACGGACCAAAACGCCTTGGCCGGAGGCATCTCATCTTCTGACATGCGAATGACGTAATCGTGCCGTGCGTTCATGGGCTTGCCGTCGGCTGTGGAGATCGCTGGATAGACGGCCTGGTGCGCTGGAAGACCAATGGGACCAACAGCGGATTGCATATACATGGGCTCCAGCTTCATCTCGCCTTTTGGCAGAAACATGTCATACACGTAAGGATTCCCTCCGGGTTTGCTGAAGGTGGCCATCGCTTCTTTGTGGATCCTCTTTGCCGCTTCAGCAAATTTTTTGCCGTCAATCTTAGCGAGCTTCTTGGGATCGTAGATCTTTCCCGGTTCCACGCCGAGGGGCTTAAATGCCGCCAGAACGGCTTGATCCATCTTATCATCGGGGTCAAAGGTGGTGTGATTGAACACAAATTGCATCACTTCCAAGAAGTTGTTCTCATAGATCCCGAAGTCGGTGTTGTAGGCCGGGAAATTAATCTTTTCAATCGGTTTCGACTTCTTGCCCAGGAACTGGGAGAGCGTTTGGACCTTGACTCCCTGCATGGCTGCGAGGTTCTTTTTCATGCGTTCCGGTTCATTGGCGTGGGGCATCACCCGCAGGAACGCGATGGCAAAGTCTCCCGACATCTTTACGATTTTGTCGACACCTTTAACCGGCTCGCCCGAATAGCCCTTGGTCCGGTCAGTATAATACAAGATGTTCACGGGTTTCTTGAAATCGCCTTTGGTGGTTGACAGTGGAACGTCGCAGTAATGGTCGTATGCGGATGTCTCGAGGGCCACGTATTTCGAATCGAATGCCGGATAATGGATAACGACCGGTTCGTCGCGCAAATCCAGTATTGAGGTCACGTAGAGCGTGTCATTATTTGGCCGGGCGATGGCTCGCATAGTGTGGTCCAGCAACCCTTTCGCTGCGTATGTGCCGTTCCAGCCCGACACCATGGGGTTTTTCTTGTCCATCGCCGACTTGTTGATGACGTTATACATCGCGACGTAGGGGTACGATCGGCGAACGAGGTTTTCGATGTCCTTGTCGCTGAGTTCGACTGCTGTAACTATAGTTGCCGAGATCAGGACGGTCATTGCCGGAATGGCTACAAACTTGATGAATGATTTCATTTGATTCTCCTTACCAGATACGTTGTTCGGCATTTATTCGACCAACCCGATCTTGCCCGGTTGCCAAGCAAGCCGTGATCTCCGACCCTCCGGTGAAGACGCTCTTAGCTCCGACCTTAAACCGCTCTCGTGCTACAGTCACAAAGAAAGCCGACCAGGACAAAAGTGTTTATCTTCACGTTTTTCGAAACAAAAGAAGATATCGGCATGGCTCGATCCGTGAAGTTTTCCTGAGCGTCCGACTCGCAACAACAGACGAGAATCAGGAACATCACGAAGAACCACCGTATTCTCATGACCCAATCCCTCCTCAATGCATAATAAAATCAATCATGGTTATGCGGCATGACACGAGGACCAGCGTGTCTACGAAGATGAGGGCCTCCGTGAAAGTCCATTTGTCATGCCGGCAGAGGCTGCAATGACTGAGAAATTCGTTCCGGGAATCACTTCATCCGGAGGTGGGATTGGGGGAAATCTCAGTCTTGCAGCGGTTCGTGTTCGTGATGACTCTACTTGGCCTTCTTGGACTCCGGTTGCCGCACCATCAACCATTGTTCGGTCTTATTGTTACCGAAGTGAACAAGCGCCGGCGCCTGGTCTTCGGTCAGATTGGCCAGGCCCGTTTCCATGATTACGTCCGTGTTCTTACCGTCGGCAAAAGTCCAGGCCGCCCTCTGTGTTTTCTGGTCCACCATTCCGGAAACCGGGCGTTCCGTATTGGTGGCCGTGTTGTAATATGTCCCGGAGAGAACTCCCTTCTTGTTCATGGCAAGCTGGAGCACCATGTTGGAGTCTTGGTTATCTCCCTGATACAACCCGAAGACACCCAGAGGAAGCCAGTCTTTCGTTTCGGCCTCTTTGACCTTGGGAGCGCTTGTGGCTATGGTCCTCGCTTGGGCGTAGTATTCCTCACCTGTTGCCGCCTGCTGACCGTCGATATAGACGTAGTCACCCTCGTAGTAGACATTGTCGCCATAGCCATAGTAGTAAGGGTTGGACCAATGTGCTCCAACTATCCATGCGCCGGCAGCGCCCCACCCGGCCCATCTCCACCAGTGGTGAGGAATCCTGTTATAGGGCGGCCTGGCGATGGGGTGCACCGGTCTCGGGGGCGGTCCACCCGGACGGTGCGGCGGCCTGGCCACGGGCTGTCCGGGCCTGCCCGGTCTTTCCGGCCTCATCCCTGGTTGCCCTGGTTTTCCCGGCTGACCGGGTCTTTCCGGCCTAGCCGGCAGTTGCTCCGGTCTTCCAGGCTTCTGGGACAGCAACTGTCGGGCCGCCTCCACACCGAGGGCTCCCGCGGCCGCGCCGCCGCCTATTTTGGCCAGGTCTTTCCCGCTCAGGCCACGTCCGCCTTTGCCTGGTGAGTCAAGGAAATTCTTGACTTGCGCCTGAGTGGGACGTCCCTTTGCGGGTTGAGAAGGACGAGCAGCCGGCTGCCTGGTAGGCTTGGCAGGACGAGCAGCGGTCTTGTCACGTGAAGAGGGCTTTGCCTTACTCGCCGCGGGCTTTCGTGAAGGTTGCGCAGGCCGTGCCTTAGGCTTGCTTCTCGAGGTCTTTGCCTGTCTTGCAGAGCTGGAACTCCTCGACGCAGTGGAGCGTTGGCCTGTACTCCGATGTCCCATCGACGGGCTGCGATGTGCAGCCCCACCGCCTCTCATAGCCGCTCCGCCGCCTCGCATGCCTCCACCGCCTCCTCCACCGCCTCGCATCCCACGAGAATAGGCATCGCCAACGGCCAGTATCCCGATCAATCCAAATGCTAAAACCAGATAGGTCCATATTCTCATGCCACACCTCATTTCTCGTCAGAATCGATTGACGCGGAGCCGGCGGAATCTCGAACCACCGTTACTTTGGGCGTTTGAGGGAGCGGAACGCCCCCAACCTCTCTTGCCGTCGATTGCCAAGTGAAGGAGTCTTCGTCCACCGGCGTAAGAATGTTTATTGATGAGGCTTTTTCGCCAGTGTTCAGTACGAGTGTGGAGTTCACGTACCAGCTCTCACCCTGCTTTGACCAGGTCCCTTCGCCGAAACCGCCGTTCGTATCGAAGACCCATGAACGGATCTGCTTGGCCGCAGGATCCCAGCCGATGATCTGTTTTCCTCCGAATGTCGTCAGATCTCCAACTGAAACGGCGAAGGAACGGACGATGAAGTTCCCGTCCTCACTCCAGTAACAGCTTGTCTCCAATCTACCGCTCTGGTCTTTGTCTACCCAATCGCCGATCATCCATTCCAGGGGCTCTAGTTTGTCATGGTTTGGCGAAGTCCCCATCGGCACTATTTCTTTCACCCTCGAGATCTTCCAGTTCCCGTTTTCCTTGACGTATGAGGTAACATACCGTGTTGTTTCGGGTTCCTCTCCTGTTCTCGTGGTCGTCGCCAGACCCTCTTCGATGACCTTGTCAGGAGCTTCAACGTAGATTGCCAGGGGTTCCACCTCGATCTTGATTCTCTCGTTGTCTTTGAAGAAGGCTTCGAATGCCGCCTTCAGCTTGTCGTGACCGGAGAATACCTCGCCTGTTGTGGTGAGGTAATCGCCGTCTTTGGTCCAATGCTTGGCCAGAGCCTCGGCATCTCCTTTGTTGAATGCCTCGACATACGATTCGATGGTTTTCTTGATTGTCGCCTTAACTTGACTCGGATCCTCTCCTGCTGCAGTAAATGCAAGGCTGCTTGCAGTTAAGAGAATCACCAGACAGAATCTTAGTATTCTCATCTCTTCCCTCCTCCTTGGTGAATGAACAATTGGTGCGGGTTTATAAGCCTTCCGTTCTGTGGCTTCCATTCCGTCCTGGGAGTCGCCCCCTAATCGGCGTCACCGTGTTTCCTAAAAAAAAGTCCTACCGACAATTCTCACATTTGTGGCGGATCTCCGCCTCTTACATACGCATTCGAGCAAGCGGCACGCTCGGACCATCGGGAACCTTCGATCTTGATCGGCCGCTGATGTTCCAATTTTTCGCATTATCCAAATATAATGACATAGGCTATGATAAATTAGAACCTCAATAAGGATTAACAGGGCCGTTCCAAAAAGAGGAACTCTATATGATATCAATGGGTTATTCGGAAACTAAGCCGAAAGAAGGAAGGGTTTCCGTCCTTTTCTCTCAGGCTTGAGAGAGGTGGGACGGGAAATCCGAGCATCCGACCTCGCAAAGCCCCTCATGGAGGGGCTGAGGACCGGCGGCGAAAAATGAGAGAAGAGGGATGAAACGGGTAAGATGGGCAGAGCGACTTCGGTGGCAGTTTACGAATAAGGCCCGAGACAACGCTGCCGACACCCCGGCCGCTGACATATCAACTAGAAATTGATTCCCAGTGACACGCCGCCTCCTACGACATATTTTGTCATGGTGGCGGTCACGTCTCGGCTGCGCGTGACGGCGGGAAAGGGGGTGGTCTCGTAAGTCAAGTGCGCACCTTGGCGCATGCGCATCCAACTGTAGTTGCACCACAGACCGAACGAGGTGGATGACGAGACGGGCGTGTTGTATTGCAGCATGGCGTTGAGTAGGTTTCCGGGCTTATTCCACGTGTAACGGAGCTCGGACAGATTGGCTTGTGAACTTATGAGAGCCAGCGAAGTGTCGGAATAGGCCAATGGGCTGTATGTGACCGTAAGCATTGCGCCGCCGGAAGGCAGGGCAATGCCGATGAACGGGGCGAACGTCTTGGTGAGGATGTCTGATCTCAAGGTTTGATTAGCGATCGGACCGTTTTGGTCCCGCGGGTCGTTAAGTGAAAAGCCAAGATGATCCCAATATAATCCCAGCAGTACCGGCCCCAAACCTATCCCCGTCTGGATGAACCAGCTTTCGACGTGGGTGTTGGTGAAATCAAGGTCGGATGAATTACTACCGAGGCCGAGAGTTACCGGCACGGTTGCGGACGTGATGAACGGCCTGTTCAGGATTCCCCCGGCAGCAGCGAAAAGACTGAATTTTTCATTGGCCGTGACGGTGATGCCGGCGATTCCGGTCCAAAAATTGGCGTCCTTCAACGCAATATCCATGGGCCCGATATTCAGGAACGGAGCCAGAGCCTCGTTCTCCACGGGAAGATTTAAGTTGGACCCCACCCACTGGAACCCTACCTGCGCGTACGGGTTCACCTTCAAGTTTTCAGTCAGAGACGAGAAAGACGGCAATCCTTCAAGCGGCAGGCCCAGTCCGAAGACGTTTGCAGGAAGACAGAACAAGAAGAAAATAGCAGCCAAACATAACTTCTTCATCTCACGTCCCCTATCTCCCGACTGGGCGTCAGCCCGTGCCGGATGCCATACCAATCCCCCCTCAAGGCAATGCAACGGCTCACCACCTACGACGGAGAATTCCGAGTGCGGAACCCGCCACCCCGGAGTTTCCGATAAGCATTGCACTAAGAACCCAACTAATAAAATGAAAGACTTACCATCTCACAATCCCTGGGCTATTGCAAACAAAAATTTCGTGTCTTCAATGAGTCATGAAAGTGTCGGAGAATCGGTCATGGCTCTAGGAAACCGCGGCCCTGTATTACTGATCTGCGTCTTCTTGTCGCCCCGCGAAGATTTCTTCGGAAATTGACTCCTGAATTGCGGTTTGGTTGCACCAGGCGGCTGGGAACCAGGAGCAATGTCCGGATTCCCTGCGTGGTACGATGGTTCTTGCGACACACATGGTAGTGCGTGACGCCGCTGCCTGCAATCGCCATTAGGTTGCGGTTCTAACCGCACTGTGCTTCTGTGGTGATGCTCTCTTGGTTGCGGCAGAAGGCTGCGCCAAGAGACGCAACTTGTGCACAGTCTCGGATTACAGTACACGAGTACTCAAGGCCCGACCATCATTGACACTGGATTTAGGAGTTGTGAGACGTTGGATTGTTTGGCATACGGTCCTGGTTAGGCTGTCTCTTCGGTCGATTTCTCAGTGTTTCGTGTGGGAATTCTCCGAACATTCGTCGATAATCTGCGGCAAAGCGGCTCAAGTGCGTAAAACCCCAACGCAAGGCCACATCTGTAATTGTCGTGCCCGCTGGTGCTTTCCGTAGGTTCTGCTTCACTCGGTTTAGGCGCAGAGATTTGAGAAATGCTTTTGGAGACGTTCCAAAGACTTCGCGGAACCCCACGAGGAGTGTTCGTTCATTGGCTCTTGCCGCTTCACAAAGATCCGTCAGGCTTAATGGTTTCTCGACGTTGGCAATGAGGTATTGTTCCGCACGTTTCGCCGCTTGCTGCCTTAAGGGTCCGAGAGGACAAGGCTGAGCCCCCATGGCGTTGGCTAGAAGATTGTCGAGCAGCTTCCGCTCGATGGATCGTGCCACAACCGAATCCGCAAGCTGATCGCGCTTATCGATTATGTCCGAGATCAGGTTTTCCCACTTCAGACGCACGGTTGCCTTTTTCGTCACTTGTCGCAACACGACACGATCCCGACCGTCTCTAAGGACGAACGGCTCGCCCCATCGGGCTAGAGAATAGCTCCGGAACAACGCTTCTTCCGCTACGACAACGAGGACCGTAGCCTCTCCCAGAACAGAGAGCTCGAACTCCTGTCCCGGTTTGAGTACCAGGATGTGGTGTTCCTCCAATACCATGCCCTGAGCCGAAGCCGCACCTCCTCTGGTCAACAGCATAGCTAGAGTGATGGCTCCCGGCGGAGCAGCTCCTCTGGCCAGGATTCCCGGATTCCATGTCACTTTCCCAGTCTGGACTCGATTTGTGTGGACTCCAAACAAACGGCCTTTGAAAGGCCCTTTCCCCACCTTCAAGTATTCCTGATTCCATCTGGGGGCCATGGATCCCATCTCATCGAAATCGTCCGTGGTCAAGTCCACGACGAGTCCACCGGGGAACACGGCTTCGTTCTGTTTTCCAAGTGTTTCGTTCCCCAATTCTTGCGGTTTCCGGATAGACATTCCGCCATGTTACCCCTACAGTCAATCAGAATCAAGAAATATGGGAATACGTGTTTCTCAGCTTTCGGAGACGGGGCTCTTGAAATGGAGGGGTGGACAATGGCTCACCGGAAGACAGCCTGGACGTATTCAGAGGGATGGCTTACGAAAGGCAAAAATTGAGACAGGACGTTTGGCTCGTTCAGCGCTTGGTAGCCCGAAGCATTTCGACGAGTGAATGCCGGCGAGATGCACGAAGTTAACGACTAAGAGGTTGGGACTCCTTACCTATCGAAACCAACACGGGGGTGGCGGGTTCCTACCGGTGACACGTTGATTGATTAGTTGCTCAATTTACGGAGGCGTAAGTCACGTGACCATCTTGGGCTTGATCCCGACTTCTGAGGTACGAGTACCTCGTTGTTCATTGGAGGAAATGACTGGTGAGTAGAATTCCCGGTTCTGATGGATTTAAGGATGTACCCAAAATGACTCACGGTTCCACTGATGCGGCATCTGCCCCTCCTATCTTGGTGGGACAAGAGAAGTCGTCGGGTAACCTCCCCAGCGCAAAAGAGCAGGACCGGCGGGAGAACTACTCCCTTGAGGCAGATCAGTCGATGGATGTCGACGGATTCTTTACAGAGAACATCTCAGAAACCGGGAGCTTCGACATATGGGGAGGAATCTGGGCCACAACCTTCGGAAAGGTGCTACAATCTCTACCAATTCCTGCCTTCTTGGTTGACGGTAATCACCAGGTGCGGGTTGCCAATCAGGCGTGCGCGAGGATTAGTCCGCTCTATGGGGCCAAACTCGGGACGAGGTTCTATGAACTCGTTCCCGATGCCACTGCCGGACTAGAGGCGCGCTCGATAGTTGACCGGGTGTTCCTGATGCGCAAGTCCATCGTAACCGAGATGGTACTCCGGATAGATGCGAAGCGAATATGGGGGCGTCTGACCTTTCGATCCATCCGAATAGGTGATGAGCGGTTGGTACTCGTGCTCGTTGAAGATCTAACACGTGAGAGACACCAACTGGAGGTGAATGAAAAGCTGCGGGCGGAGCTTGAGAATCGTGTCCTGGAGCGCACTGAACAGCTTCGGAAGGCAAACGAACAGCTCCGTCGCCAAATCATGGAACGAGAGAAGGCGGAAGACGCTCTGAGGGAAAGTGAGGCCAGGTACCGAGACCTTTTCGAGAACGCCAGCGACGCCATATACACCCATGATCTTGACGGAAACTACACATCAGGCAACAAGGCCGTTGAGAGCATAATCGGCTATCCAAGGGATGAGTTCTTGACGCTTAACTTCAGGGACATAGTCCATCTTGAAGATCTGCCCAAGGCCGAAGAAAGCATTATCCGGAAAAGCGAACACATCGAAAATAAGGTCGGACCACATGAGATTAGATTACGTGTTCAAGACGGATCTCTCAGATGGATAGAATTCACGAGTCGCTTTTTGATGGAAGATGAAAAGCCTGTAGCCGTACAGGGATCTGCCAGGGATATTTCGGACCGTAAGCTCCTCGAAGAGAAACTTCGCCAGGCTGCCAAGATGGAGGCAATAGGCCATCTAGCCGGCGGTATCGCACATGATTTCAATAACCTATTGACCGCCATGCTCGGGTACACGGAAATGCTCGACCTGGAGGTACCTGAGAGCAGCTCCTTCAAGGAGAAACTTGCTCACATAAAAGATGCAGCGCATAAGGCTGCCAACCTGACGCAACAACTCCTGGCATTCGGGCGCAAGCAGCTTCTCGAGCTGAAGCCCCTAAACATCAACACCGTAGTTGACGGATTCGAGAAGATGCTTCGCAGGGTTATTGCCGAAGACATTGCGTTTGAGACGCATTACGAACCTTCGGTGGCTACAGTGCATGCAGACCCGGGCCAAATAGAGCAGATTCTCATGAACCTTGGAGTCAATGCTCGCGATGCCATGCCACAGGGTGGGCAACTGACCATTAAGACCGGGAATGTTTGTCTCGATGGAGAGCATGAAGGAATGCCGGCCGACCTGGAGCCGGGACACTACGTGATGCTGGAAGTGGCGGACAATGGTGTGGGTATGGACGATCTCACGCTATCCCGCGTCTTCGATCCGTTCTTCACGACGAAAAAGAAAGGTTTTGGGACAGGTCTGGGACTGTCCACAGTGTACGGGATTGTCAAGCAACATGGAGGTCACATCGCGGTTCAAAGCGGACCTGGCTCGGGGACGACCTTCAGGATCTATTTCCCGCAGGTCGAAGGCGACCGGGAAATGACCGTGACAGTATCCGCTGAACAGTCAACGCCGAGCGGAACCGAGACGATTCTCGTTGTCGAAGACGAGGCATCCATTCTTAGCCTCACTTCTGATGCGTTGCAGATGCTTGGCTATAAGACCATGACAGCCCAAGAACCCAAAATGGCGGAAGAGATATCGTCCGGATATGATGGCCCTATTGACCTTCTTTTGACGGACGTAGTGTTACCCCAGATGGATGGCAGGAGTATGTATGGAAGGCTTCTGGGATCTCGGCCGGGAATGAAGGTCCTGTTCATGTCCGGACATACGGACGATTTCATAGTCCACCATGGTGTTCTGGATGCCGGCGTCCAGTTTCTGAGAAAGCCTTTCACGGTTCAAGCGTTGGCGAAGAAGGTTCGAGAGGTCATTGATAACCAGGGGTGACAGTGGACCTCATCTGCTCGGAGTCCAGAGGACGCAGAGATCCCGGTGTCAGGAGACATTGACCTATTGAGAGCTTTGAGCGAATTGCTCTCACAAGAAGAGGTACTTTGCTACATGACTGCTCAAAATGGATCGGTCATAAACAAGATACGCGCACGTCAGATTGTCGAGGACATTCGATCAGGAATAGCAGACGAACACCTGATGAGCACGGCGAAGATCTCAGGCTCTATTCGCGACTCAATGTGCCGGAGTTACTCAAGTCTGCAGATCAAATGCGCGCCGAAACCGAGTCACGGAGTTTTTCCGGAATAGCGGAGGACGTCGATATTCTGGATCTAGTCCAATTCATGCTCCTGATTAGGAAGAAGTCGATATTGCATGTCCATTCGTTTAGGAGAAAAGGGGCAATTGTACCTGAATGACGGCCGAATAGTGCACGCGATTAAAGGCAAAGAGGAGGGAAAGCAAGCGTTTTACGAGTGCATGAACTTCCAAGGGGGGATCTTTTCAACCAAGCGCCGGCGTGAGCCAAGCAAACGCTGTATCAATATGCCCGGGGATTTTCTCCTTAATGGAAGCGGCACGAAAGAGAGACCTCCAAGCACTCTGTCTCGACGAGCTGAGCCGCATTGATGAGGATTGAGAAGACTCCAGGCATTCTCAGGTTGTTCCTCTCTCTTGATTTGGTTCGAGATCCTTGAATATCTCAGGAGAGAATGCGGCGTAGCGACCTGAAACACGTGCTGGAGAAGTGATGGGTAAACGCAAAATAAGCGCGAGAAAAATGGTCCCCCAATTCTTGCGGTTTCCGGATAGACATGGCACCATTGCAGTTGTACGAAGGAATAAGAATGAAGCGAGTTTAGCCCCTCTATCCCGGGCTGCCAACTTCTCTCATACCGAAGCAAGGGGTCCATTGAAGAGGGGGACACGGGGGGGCACGTTCACGCATCTTTAACCCGTGCCATTCTTGGATACACGGTTCGTCGGCCGAGTGTAAGGAAATAACCATGGAGGAGCCGGTTCCGGGATCAGCGCAAACGGCCACGTTTTTTGATGAAAGAAATGTCGATTCCTGCAACCGGTGAATCCGTTGCCGTTCGGGGACAGAGATCCCGGCCTGCTTAGAAAGGAGAGTCCAATGACCGTTCAAAAAGTTTGTCAACAACTTAGTGTGTGCGGACTTGTTATGGCATGCCTCGTCCTAGGGGCCTTGCCCGCGGTGGCCCAACAGACCACCGGTGTGCCGGGTTCGCCGGACGCGACTACTACGAACAGCGGCAAGCAATTGCCGTCGCCCGACCCGAAGTTCGGCGGCGTCATCAAGCACGATGCCTTGCAGTCGAAATACTGGTGGGCGCCACGCATCGTGCCTCCCAAGAGCGCGCCCAACATCCTGCTGATTATCACCGATGACGCCGGGTTCGGCGTCCCGAGCACCTTTGGCGGCGTCATCCCGACGCCTGCGATGGATCGCATCGCGAAGAATGGCCTGCGCTACAATAACATCCACTCAACCGCTCTCTGTTCACCGACACGTGCCGCGTTGATTACCGGGCGCAACCATCACTCGGCCGGCTTCGGCGTGATAGCGGAGCAAGCGACCGGCTTCCCGGGCTACAACAGCATCATCGCTAAGGACAAGGCCACCATCGGGCGCATCCTGCTGGACAACGGCTACGCCACCTCGTGGTTCGGCAAGGACCACAACACGCCGGCTTTCGCGGCCAGTCAGGTCGGGCCGTTCGATCAATGGCCCACCGGCATGGGCTTCGAGTATTTCTACGGCTTCGTTGGCGGCGACTCCAACCAGTGGCAGCCCAACCTGTTCCGCAACACCACTCAGATCTATCCTTTCAAAGGCAAGCCGGGCTGGAACCTGATCACCGGCATGGCCGACGACGCCATCGACTATTTGTATCGAATCCACCAGACGGCGTCCGACAAGCCGTTTTTCATCAAGTACGCTCCCGGTGCTACGCACGCGCCGCATCACCCGACCAAGGAATGGGTCGAGAAGATCCATGCCATGCACCTCTTCGACGACGGCTGGAACAAGCTGCGAGAGCGGATTTATGAGAATCAAAAGCGCCTTGGCGTGATCCCTCCGGACACCAAGCTGGAGCCTTGGCCGACGAACAGTCCTCAAGAATTGGGATGATTGCACGCCCGAGGAGAAAAAGCTCTACATCCGACAGGTGGAAATCTTCGCCGCCTATGCGGCCTACAACGACCACGAAATCGGCCGAGTGATCCAGGCCATTGAGGACATTGGCAAGCTCGACAATACGCTCATCATCTATATCAACGGCGACAACGGCACAAGCGCCGAGGGCGGCCCGCTGGGCACACCAAATGAAGTCGCGTTCTTTAACGGCGTTAGCGTGCCTGTCGCTAAGCAGATGAAATGGTACGACGTCTGGGGCACCGAGCAGACCTACAACCACATGTCCGCAGGCTGGGCCTGGGCATTTGATACCCCCTTCACCTGGTTCAAACAAAACGCGTCCAAGCTCGGAGGCATCCGCCAAGGCATGTGCATCTCCTGGCCGGAGCGCATCAAGGACAAGGGCGGCCTGCGCGATCAGTTCTGCCACATCATCGATATCGTGCCGACTCTCCTCGATGTCACCGGCATCCCCGCGCCCGAGGAAGTAGACGGAATCAAGCAGGCTCCGATCGAGGGCACGAGCTTCGCCTACACGTTTGACGCCAAGAACGCCAAAGCACCGTCCCGGCATAAGACCCAGTATTTCGAGATGATGGGCCAGTGGGCATTGTATCACGAGGGCTGGCTGTTGAGCACCAAGGTGAACCGCGCGCCGTGGGAGGCCTTCGGTGCTGCCAATCCCGACCCGCTCAACAATCAGGTTCTCGAACTCTACGACCTGAACAAGGACTTCAGCCAATCCCAGAACCTCGCCGACAAGTATCCGGATAAGGTGAAAGAGATGAAAAAGATGTTCATCGAGGAAGCCAAGAAGTATCAGGTCTTCCCGCTGGACGCCTCGGTCGCGGCCCGTATCGTGGCCCCGCGGCCGAACATTACCGCCGGTCGCACCGAGTTTGTTTACACCAAACCCATGGTCGGCCTGCCCCAGGGCGATTCGCCGTTCCTCCTCGACAGTTCGTACACGATCACGGCGGACATCGAAGTGCCGAAAGGCGGCGCTGAGGGCATGATCCTCACGTCGGGCGGGAGATTTGCCGGTTACGGCTTCTACCTGCTCAAGGGCAAGCCGGTGTTTCTCTGGAACCTCATAGACTTGAAGCGCGTCAGGTGGGAAGGACCGGATCTCACTCCGGGCAAGCACACGGTTGAATTCGACTTCAAGTATGACGGCCTTGGCGTGGGCACGCTGGCCTTCAACAACCTGAGCGGCCTCGGCCGTTCCGGCACCGGTACGCTGAAGGTGGACGGCAAGGAGGTCAAAACCATCAAACTGCCGCACACGTTGCCGATGATCCTGCAATGGGACGAGAGCTTCGACATCGGCTCCGACACTCTGACAGGCGTGAACGACGCGGACTACAAACCGCCGTTCCCCCTGACCGCCAAGCTCAACAAGCTGACGATCAAGGTGGACCGGCCGAAGTTGTCGCCGGGGGAAATCAAGAATCTTGAGAACGCGCAAGCGGAAGCGCTTGACGGCAAGCCGCTGCATCGTGTGCAATCCGGACCTCGGTAGTCCGGGACGCCGGCACGGACCGTGAAGTCGTTTAGGTCTTGAAGACAGCGGGCCGTCTCGAAAAACGTCGCGGCGGCCTGCGATCTGACCCCCGAAATAATGCTTAAACCCAAGGAGTCGAATAAAATGAAACGCATGCTGTGGAAGGCACTGACGCTTGCTTGTGCCGCCACACTACTCACAGGCTTTGCGTCGTCCTCGTCGTCGGCCGAACAGTACAAGATGACCACGCCCTTTGCGCCGGGCGTCGCCACACCGGACAAAGTCGAGACATCCATAGGAACCTTGAACCTGAATTACGGGTATCCCGATGCCGCGACCATCCGGAAAATCTACGACAACCTCGATCAGTCACGCGCTCTGCAGGCTTACCTGCTGGCCATCCCAATCGTCAACCAGGCCGGCATGCGCGACTCGTTGCGCAAGTTCGGACCGGACAACCGGACGGACGTCATCTGGGAAAACCTCGTGGACTCGAAGACCGTGGAACTGACGGCGAACAACAACACCATTTACAGCTTCATTTGGCTCGACACGCACAAAGGGCCGTTGGTCGTCGAAGTTCCACCCATGGTCTTAGGACTCATTGATGACTTCTGGTACCGCTGGGTGGCCGACATCGGCATTACGGGGGCCGACAAGGGCAAAGGCGGCAAGTATCTCGTACTCCCCCCCGGCTACAAGGGCGAAATCCCGGAAGGCTATTTCGTCGTGCGGCCATCCACTTACGGAAACTGGATGCCCTTCCGGTCCTTTCTCGTTAATGGCTCGACCAAGCCGGGGGTCGAGTCGGTGAAGAAAAACTTAAAGGTTTATCAGCTTGCGGATGCAGCCAATCCGCCGGCGATGAAGTTCGTCAATGCCTCCGGCATTCCGTCGAATTTTGTTCCGCCCGGTGACTACCGGTTCTGGAGTCTGTTGAACGAAGTGATCCAGGAAGAGCCGAGTGAGGGTTCGGATCCGACTACACTGGGCCTGTTTGCTTCCATCGGTATCGTAAAGGGCAAGCCGTTCAACCCCGATGCCCGGATGAAAAAGATCCTGACGGACGCCGCGAACATTGGTGCCGTGACCGCACGCACGATCGCCTTCAAGATGCGCGAGAAGGGTGCCTACTTCTACCCGAACAGCTCGTGGCGCTTGCCTTTCTTCGGCGGCTACAAGTTCGAAGTCGCACCGGGGGTCGCCAATCTCGACGGCGCGGCCTTCTTCTACTACTTTGCCACCGGCGTGACGCCCGCCATGGCCGAGAAAATGGTCGGCGAAGGGTCGCAGTACCCCTGGTCCTGTCAGGACTCGCAGGGCAACCCGTTCGACGGCGCCAAGACCTACAGGTTGCGCCTGCCGCCGAACATCCCGATCAAGACCTTCTGGTCGGTCATCGTGTACGACAACCAGACACGCTCGATGCTCCAAACCGATCAACAGTTCCCGAGCGTGAGCAGCCAGCAAAAAGGAGTTAAGAAAAACTCCGACGGTTCGGTGGATGTCTACTTCGGCCCCAAAGCCCCGGCCGGCATGGAGAAGAATTGGGTGCAGACGATACCCGGCAAGGGTTGGTTCATGATCCTGCGCCTCTACGGCCCGCTTGAGCCGTGGTTCAATAAGACCTGGCGACCCGGTGAGATCGAGCCGCTCAATTGAGGATGCCGTTCACGTACAATCCGGACGGCTCGCTCGGCCTGTACTTCCAAACCGAAAGTCCCGGCAAGGACAAAGAAGCGAATTGGCTGCCCGCGCCGAAAGGAGGATTCAACCTGACCGTCCTCCCGTGTTACACTTGAGAGCCGGAGTGGTTCCGTTGGTGGACTTGGGTTCGGGCAAGTACAGGCACGCCTGATTATTGCTCCGGCTCTTTTCCCCTCGCCCCGCCCAAGCCCGATCAAGGACGGGGTTGCGTTTTGTTTGGAAAATGCAGCCGCCGCAACGAAGGGAGACGGATATTCCAACTCATAGGTTTAGTAACGGTTTTGTTCGCGCCGGCTACTCCGTGACATTGGCGTGTTCTGTTATGCTGTGGATCTGCGTAAACGCTGCCGGGGCAGCCGCGGCCATTCACCCTCTGGCCCCGCCGGACACTTCCAGTCCGAGGGCTACCCTCAAGACATTCCTGGACAATATGAACAATGGTGTCCGAGCCTACAAAGCGGGCCATAAGGACAAGGCAACGGCGTTCGCCGATCGGGCGGCGCGGTGTCTGAATCTTGAGAAGGAACCGCCGGCTCTCCGGTACGTGTTGGGATTCTATACGATTCTGTACCTCAAGGAAACACTGGACCGAATTGAGATTCCATCAGCTGAAGAGATTCCCGACGCCGTGGCCGTTCGAAACGAAAAGATCTCCAATTGGACGATCCCATACACGGAGATCACCATCGCGCGCGTGAAAAACAAATCAGAAGTTGAGGAGTTCCTCTTTACCAGTGACACGGTGAGGAACGCGGAAGAATACTACAACAAAGTCAAGGATCTGCCGTACAAGCCCCAGTCCGGACATGGAGCTCTCTTAGCCCAATTGCAGTTCTCCGGCAGCTCGATTCTTTCCAAAGACTTCATAGATGGGCTGCCGGCCTGGACAATCGAGAAGATCTATGGCGAAGCCGTGTGGCAATGGATCGGACTTGTTCTCTATTGCTGCATCGGAATGGGAATAATTCTACTTCTCCATAAGTACGGACGTAAGGGCCTCGGCCTCTTGGACCGGAGGCCGGCCGCCAACCTCACGCATACCGTGGGCGGCCTTATTCTGCCCGTAGCGCTGATCCTCTTTTCCCACGCGGGCCTCTGGTTCATGGTCTACGGTCTGTGCTTCCTCAATGCGGATGCCTACCTTCCGATCGCGTTGGTATTCCTGGTGGTTTCCTATGGGGGCCGCATATGGTTGATTGGAGCGATACTCAACCGGGCTGCGGAGATCTCCGTAGCTTCAGGCGGAGTTGTCCGCGGCGGAGTGGACGATCAACTCATCCGGCTCGGGTTCGATGTCGTGACGGCGATTGTCGTCGGTGTGATGATGGTAAGTCTGGGTGCCCGTTTGGGGCTGCCCACGTACTCTCTCATCACTGGGTTGGGCATCGGCGGTCTTGCCGTTGCCCTGGCGGGCCGCGAAGCGTTGTCCAATATTATCGGCACGGTTATGATCATTCTGGACCGTCCGTTCAAACTCGGCGATTACATTAATCTCACCGGGAGTGAACGGGGAGAGGTCGTTCGTGTGGGCCTTCGAAGCACTCGCATCCGAACCAGGGACGACATCCTCATATCAATTCCCAACTCGGTGATAGCCAATGCCAAGATGGTCAACGAGAGCGCCCCGCTTTCAATGTCGCGGATTCGGATCAAGTTGGGTGTTGCTTACGGATCGGATCTGAGAAAGGTGGAGCATATACTGCTGACCGTTGCGCAACGAAATGAGACCGTCTTGCCGGAACCGGCCCCAAGAGTTCGCTTTCGAAGCTTCGGCGATTCATCTCTCGAATTTGACTTATTGTGCTGGATTGATCTGCCGGAACAGCGGGGACGCACAATTCATGAACTAAACTGGGCCGTCAAGGAAGAGTTCGAAAAAGAGGGGATCGAGATCCCGTTCCCCCAGCGGGACGTGCACATTCGTACAGCCGTATGGTCCGGCGCTGCCGATGCCGATTTGTAGGGCGGCCTACGGCCGCCGAACGGTATTGTGCAACCGTCGTCTCGCCCGGTTACAGGCAAGACGCTGTTCGAAACCTTGGAGGGAAGACGGCACGGGATATATGACCGAACTTATCGAATACCGCACTTAGTGCTCGGTTTCCCAAATACGGTCCCGCATTATCGTCACGCTGCCATGTCGGGTGCCGGAAAGACCAAGAACCGGGTACGGAGAAAGTGTCTCAAAACTGTCGGTGTATCGAAAATCGTGGCACGACTCTACCGCATGTAGGAACAAATCCCCCTAACCCCCCTTTTTCTAAGGGGGGAACCGGCTTTTACCCCCCTTTGGCAAAGGGGGGCAGGGGGGATTTGTCTTGGGCTCCACTTCATCGTGGCACGATTGTGCCGGTGCTTCGGAATTTTGAGACAGTTTCCGGAGGCCCGGGCTACGAAGGACTGTCATGAAGGTGAGTCTTAAACGTGGGGCGGGCATCCGCCCGCCGTCTCCCCGGCGAAGGCCGGGGTCCGGGGAAAAGAGACTGGTTCCCGGCCTACGCCGGGAAGACGGCTCAGCTTGTGCGACCGTCTTTACGCCACAGAACACTTAGTCAGGGAATACATGGTAAACCCGGATCTCTGTGGTAGAATGTCCGGGCCGGTCCTCACGTGTCAAAGCCCTATTCGAGGCCGGTATGCCGCGGGTCGGCTGTGAACGCCGAGAATTGGAGCATTAGACATGGAGACGCGGCAATAGTGTGTCTCCCCGGAGCATCCGGAAGACCCTGAAGTCTCTCCCATTAAGGGAGAGCTTGCCCCCGGATAACCGCACGTTCCGAGATCCCCACATGCGAATTTCGGCGAACGACCCACTGAATCCCAATCCCGCCGGCCATGATGTCATGCCCGATCCGATTAGGCCGGTTGGCAGACTGCTTGTGGACATCGATGTCGGAGGTACGTTTACGGATGCCATCGTCTCTTCGGAAGGCCTCGTCAGGTTTTTCAAGGTAGATACTACTCCGCATGACTTGAGCAAGTGTCTGCAGGACGTTTTTGACTCGGCCGTTCGGGCGCTAAGAGTGCCCCACCTGAGGGATTTCCTGGAACGGACTCAGGTCGTGCGGCTTTCAACAAGCCTTTCCATGAATTCCCTCATAGAGAGGAAAACGCCCACGTGCGGTCTCCTACTCGAAAAAGGTCGGCGTGAGCAATACTTGAACCAGCCTCATTCGCATGCCGGCCCTTTCCCTCTTGTTGCGGAAGATCTAGCGGTCGAGTTGGATCTTCCCGACGGCAAGGCGGCCCTTCGTGGAAATATCCTTGCTGAAGACGAGGTAAGAGGCAAGGTAAGGCTCCTTATGGACGGAGGAGCGCAGATCATTCTTGTGAGTAGTGGAGGTCATGAGAGGTATGCCGAAACTGAACAGACGTTGAGGTCGATCATACTGAGATACTATCCCCTGCACTTCCTCGGATCCGTTCCTATCCTCATGAGCAGTCAAATGAGTGCGGCCGCCGACTATCTGGAGCGCACAAACACTGCAGTGCTTAATGCCTGTTGCCACGGCGCCATGGCAAGGCAATTCTATCAGATCGAAGAGTATCTCCGCCGGAAGGGATACGCAAAACCGCTGCTCGTGGTCCATTCGAACGGCGGGAGCGCGAGCGTAGCAAAATCCAAAGCGATCCAAACGATTAATTCGGGAGCCGCTGCCGGGATATTCGGTGTGATCCGATTCGCCGGCAACTATGGTGAACAGGATCCGGCCTACGTGGATGTGGGGGGGACGACAACGGAAATCGGGTTCTTGAGGGGAGGGGAGATTGAATACTTTCCGTCTCATGCCGGGGACGGTCTGAGGGTGGATTTGCCCACGCCTCTTGCTTCCACGGTAGGGATCGGCGGCGGCTCCATTGCCCTGGTCGACCGGGACGGATGTCTTCAGGTGGGCCCTAAGAGTGCGGGAGCTTTTCCCGGACCGGCCTGTTACAATCTTGGAGGCGAACGGCCGACACTGACGGACGCATATCTCATACTGGGGTATTTGGATGAGGACTACTTCCTCGGCGGTCAAAAGAGCGTAAGCAAAGAAACAGCCGAAAAAGTCTTCCGGGAAAAGCTGGCCGGTCCTATGGGAATATCTTGTCGAGACGCGGCTCGAGCGGTGATGAACAAAGCTGTTGAGACGGTCGGCCGTGCCGTCCGGAAGGTCTGCGATTCCACCGGGTCTCGGCTGGACATCCGTTCCCTTATTGCCGTCGGCGGCGGCGGCGGCTGCATGGGAGCCGAGCTGGCAAGATTCCTTCATCTTGAGCGATGCTGTGTGTTTCGCCAGAACGCAGTCTTTGGAGCGTACGGCGCCGGCTGCATGGACATAACGCATGTCTATGAACGACGCCTCGATTTGCTTCGTTTTGGAGACATGAGCGTGCCGGCAGAGAACTTCCGGAAGCTGAACGCCGCCGTGGCAGAGACGGAACGCGAAGCCTGCTATGACATGCAGTCCGAAGGATTCGACCCCGGAGAAATCAGCTTTGAACTGCAATTGGAGATCACTGCACCGGGGATGGGCTTGCCGTGCAGGGTTACCATGCCCACTCCATTCATCTGGCCGGATCGTGACGGGCCGAGACTCATCGAAACGATTCAGCGCAGACTGGGGGAGGAAGACGCCGAAAGGATCAAATCATGCAAGGTAGTCCGATACTTCTTGAGAGCGTTGGCGCCCGTACCGCATCCTAAGAGAGTCGCGCCGGGACCGGAAGGGAATTCCGCGGACGCGCATAAAGGGAGTCGGAGAGTATATATAGGCGACGGAAGCACCCTGGAGTTTGAGGTGTTCGAATGGGACCTGTTGACGGTGCCGAAGATCGTTACCGGGCCGGCGATACTTGAAAGCTCGGATACGACGGTGGTTGTGCCTACGGGAGGCAGTCTGGAATTGGATGAGGACTACAACGGAGTCATACGAGATTTCACGTCTTGTTAACAGCCCCGAGCCCCCCCATCGAGTACCCGACCGGGTTGGCTTTGCGGAGGTCTTTCACGAGAATTGGGGATACCATGAGGATCAGGATAACCGAGTATCTGGACATCGACCTGGAACGGGAGATATGGTGCTGTAACCGTTGTGGATTTCAGTTGTATTCCGCTCGAGACAACTACAAGAAGGGATGTCTCATCCGGGAGAGAGACCCGAAATCGGTCTATCCGCCGGTCATAAAGGAATCGTTCACGTTCTCACCCGATTCGGCATGGGTCGGCATTATAGAATTCTACTGTCCGGGGTGCGGAACCATGATAGACAACGAGTTTCTGCCGCCCGGACACCCGATTACCCATGACATCGAGCTCGATGTGGATGCCTTGAAGAAACGGAGAGGGGTGACCGCTGCCGAAGAGGAACGAAAATCCCGTGAATGAGGAGATCCCCAATACCATCGACATAGATGTGGGAGGCACGTTCACCGACTGTTGCGTCCGTATCGCGGGGAGAAACGTGAGCACCAAGTCGCCTACCACAAGTTTTGATTTGTGGGTCGGGTTTTTCCGTGCGCTCAGGGAAACGGCCGGGATCCTTGACATCACGTTGCACGAACTGCTCTCCCGGACCGACATTGTACGCTATTCCACCACGCTTGCCATGAACAAGCTTCTGGAACGCAAGGGCCCGAAACTGGGGTTGATTACGACCGAGGGTTTTGAAGATCTCATATTGATCGGACGAGGAGCCCAATGGGACGACGGCCTCTCCAAGCCTGAAAGCCGAAAGCTGGCCCTTGTTACGAAACCTGTTCCGTTGATTCCGAGAGAACGGATTGTCGGCGCAAAAGAGAGAATCGCACACACAGGCGAGATTCTTAGGCCTTTGGACGAAGAAGACCTTAGGCAAAAGGTCCGCAGTCTGTTTCATGAGGGGATTCAAGGAGTGGTCGTCAGCCTGCTCTGGGGGCACAGGAACCCCGTGCATGAGCGCAGAGTCCGGGAAATCATCGAACAGGATTATCCCCAGGCATGCCTCGGAAATGTGCCGATCGTGCTTTCTCATGAGATTCAGCCCAAAAAGGGGGAATATCAACGCACCGTTACCGCGGTGCTGAATTCGTATCTTCACCACTCCATGTCGCACGACCTGGGGAGTATCCGTACGGAATTGAGGGACATGGGCTATACCGGGCCGTTGCTGCTGGTTCACAATTCCGGAGGTATGGCCGAACTGACGAAGACGAGAGCCATAGATACGTTCAACGGCGGCCCAATTGCCGGTATTGTCGGGAGTCGGGAAATAGCCAAGCTCTATGGATTTGACAATGTCATTGCCACGGATATGGGAGGCACGAGCTTCGATATCGGCATCGTGACAGACGGCCGGCCGCACTATTACGAGGTCCGTCCCATCATAGACAGATGGATGGTCAACCTGACCATGATAGAAGGAAGATCCATAGGCGCAGGAGGCGGGTCAGTGGCTTGGATAAACGAGGCACTCGGGGGGAAACTGGAGATCGGCCCCCAAAGCGCGGGCGCCATGCCCGGCCCTGCCTGCTACAATCTGGGAGGGGAACTGCCCACGGTTACCGATTCCGACGTAGTGCTCGGGTACATAAACCCGGAGTATTTTCACGCGGGACGGATGAGGCTCGACCGTGAGCTTGCCGTGGAGGCGATTAAGCGTAAACTGGCACGGCCGTTGGGTCTCGACGTCGAGGAAGCCGCAATCTCCGTTCGCAAGCTTGTTGACGGCAACATGGGCAACGCGGTTTTCAAGGAGACCGTTCTGAGAGGGCATGATCCGAGAGAGTTCATCCTATTCAGTTTTGGAGGAGCCGGGCCTACCCATTGCTGCGGCTACGCGGCTGCAGGCAGGATCGGGCGCCTTATCGCTTTCCCCTTTTCTCCCGTGTTCTGTGCCTATTCCGGTACCCTGATGGACGTCCGTCACATCTACGAACTCTCAAGAAGACTACTCGTACTGAGGCCCGGTGCAGAAGAGCCGGTCCTCGATCCGGACGTTTTCAACACCACGGTTGATCATCTTGTCGGCGAGGCCCTCGACAATGCCAAAGCCGAGGGACTCAATGTGGACAGCTTGATCTTCGTGCTGGAACTCGACATGAAATACGGCGGTCAGCTTCATTTGAAGCGAACAATGAGCCCCAGGCTCAGACTCAAAACCACGGCCGAAGTGCACGAGCTGCTGAACAAGTTTGCCCGGGACTACTCAAAGGCGTTCAGCCCTGCCGGGATATACCCCGAAGGCGGAGTAAGCATTGAGAACTTCATTCTCCACGCAGTATTCCCTATGAAAAATAGAGCTTTCCCCGTTGCATCTGCGGTTTCTTCAAAGCCTGTGAAGGCCGCCCGTAAGGGGACCCGGGAGGTATTTTGGGAGAAGCGGGGAGGATACGGGAAGACGCCGACATACGACTACGGCATGCTCAAGTGCGGTAATGTGGTGGAAGGACCCGCTGTCATTGAGGCGGAGTACACTACGCTGGTCCTACCGGAATATGCACGGCTGCACATCGACAGGTATATGAACAGCGTCATTGACCTCATGGACTGAGTTTCAATGGAAGCCGGGAGACAATCGTTCACCCTGAAAAAGAAGGAATGAACCACCAGTGCGCCAGGCAAAGCTTGGCATCTTCTTGCGGGGTGCAAGTCCCCGTCGGGTAAGGTCTAACCAGCCGCCCGTATCGAGTGTTGCGGACATTAGGAGGATGCAATGTAGGGCAAACGAACGAAATGTCCGAAGCGTACACAGAGAATCCTGTGGGCCGCAAGGGAGGCCGCATCTCCCTAAAGCAATTCAGCCTCGTAAGGATAGTAAAGCAGGTGGCGACGGCGTTGGTGGTCCGGAAGCCAACACAAAGGGATCGACATGGTGAGATCCTGGAGGGCCTGTCGGGGTCTTAGAGCGTGGCACGCAGGAACAGAGATGTCAGGAACCTGGGAGGCCCCCTGGTCTCCCTCGCAAGAGGGTAGGGTGTACCAACGAAAAAGGAGGGCACCCGATGGGCCGGGAGGAGTCAGATCGCCTCATAATACCCGCGCAGGGCAATGCCATCACGGGGAAGGGGGCGACGCGACCGCGTAGCCTGCAAAGGGAACACGAACCGGATATGAAAGGCTGGAACACTTCGTGCAAACCTCACTGTGGGGAATAGCAAATCGAGCGGCAAGCCACAAGCGGCACCGATTCCGCAATCTGTATGGGATGCTCAATGAGGCAAATCTCAAATGGTGTTGGCAATACCTCCGAAAGGATGCGGCACCAGGCGTAGATAGGGTCAAATACCGCGAGTATGGGACAGACCTGGACTCCAACGTCCATGACCTTGTGGAGCGACTGAAACGGAAGCGGTACCATGCCAAGTTGGTTCGCAGGCGTTACATTCCCAAGCTTAATGGGAAGCTTCGCCCTCTGGGAATCCCAGCCACTGAGGACAAGCTCGTGCAGCTTGCAGTGGCCAAGATTCTGGAGGCCATTTACGAGCAGGACTTTCTCGGATTCAGTTATGGGTATCGGCCTGTGCGCAGTCCATCGGACGCAGTACGAGACCTTACACGAGATCTGCGATTCGGGAGATACGGTTGGGTTGTCGAGGCGGACATCCAAGGGTTCTTCGACCACATCGATCACAACTGGTTGATGCGGATGCTTGAGGAGCGCATTGATGATAAACCGTTTCTCCGCTTGATCGGTAAATGGCTCAAGGCAGGCATTCTGGAGACCGACGGTCAGGTAGTGCACCCGGTAACGGGCACACCGCAGGGAGGGATTGTCTCTCCCGTCCTGGCCAACATCTACCTGCACTATGCCCTGGACCTGTGGTTTTCCGTCAAGGTCAACCCTTCATGTCGAGGCAGTGCGATGATCATTCGTTTTGCGGATGATTTTGTCTGTGCATTTCAGGCACGAGCCGATGCTGAGCGATTCTACGCACAGCTCGGACAGAGGCTGTCCAAATTTGGGCTGACAGTTGCTGGGGACAAGACTCGCATCCTGCGCTTTTCTCAGTATGATCTGGAGGGCAATGGGACCTTTGAGTTTCTCGGCTTTGAGTTTCGCTGGCGCAAGACCCGCACCGGTGGCCGCACGGTCAGCCGTCGGACTTCGCGCAAGAAACTTCGGGCATCCTTAGCCAACTTCACCGCATGGATTCGCCGGGAGCGTCACCGCCGGATGCGGACGTTGCTCGCCACCCTGAACGCCAAGTATCGTGGCTACTGGAACTACTATGGGGTCATCGGGAACTTTGCGAGCTTACGGACGTTCTTCAATCAGTCCATGCGTCTCCTCTTCAAGTGGCTGAACAGGCGCAGCCAGCGCCGGAGCTACCGTTGGGAGGGCTTCACTGCCATGCTCCGGTACTTCAAGGTAGAGCGTCCCCGGATTACGGAACGCCCAGTGCTCCGCCAGACCAGCTTGTTCTGAGCCCCGTCTCGATGCGGGAGTGAGCGGTCGCGAAGAGCCCGGTGCGGGAAAACCGCACGCCGGGATCTGTGAGGGGGCGGTGCGGGTAACCCGCCGTCCTACCTCGATAGGCACCAAGCGGAGAAAAAGGAGCCAAAGCAGGCCGGAGCATCGCGGTATCCTTGACCGTTCAGGACATCCGGTTTCATAAGACCGCGCTGATCCAAGCTTTCGATTTGGAAGTCCCATTGGCTCGAACGCATCTGCAGAACTGCTTCCTTCATCCGTTTTGTCTTGATGCCCGGCGACTGAGGGATCTGATTTTCGGCATCAAGACGGCGAAACTTGGTGCGACACTGAACAATTACACCGGGAGACAATAGATGATCCTGGACATGACCTTCACCGACAGACTCAAGCCGGAACCGGTCCATGACTACGAGCGTGACTGCATGGAGCGGCTGGATCCAATCGACTTCGAGATCGCCAAGGAAAAGCTCAACATGATTGTTGAAGAGGCAAAGGACGTATTCGTCCGAAGCGGTGTTTCCAGCATGCTTCGGTCGGGCGACGTTGCCGTGGCCATATACACTTCCCGAGGCGATATGGTTACGGCCGCATGCGGTTCGTACCTCTACGCGGTATGCGGCCAGCCCCAGATCAAATACATCTGCTCGAGATGGAAAGACCATCCCCACGTGGGGGTCAGCCCCGGGGACATCTTTTACGCCAATGACGCGGTTTACGGCGGTGTTCACAACCCCGACCAATTTGCCTTTATGCCCATCTTCCATGAAGATAAGCTCATCGCCTGGGCGGCCGCTGCATGTCATCAGCCCGAGACGGGAGCATGCGAGCCCGGGGGCATGCCCGTGAGCGCGAGGACCCGTTATGACGAAGGCCTGAAACTCAGTCCGATCAAGATAGGGGAGAATTACATCCTACGGGATGACTTACTGGAAATGATGGCCAACATGGTCTCCCGCGCCCCTCATATGCAACGGATCGACGCCCGGGCGAGAGTCACCGGGTGTGACCGGGTCAGAATACGTGTCGAGCAGATGGCCGAAGAAAAGGGACCGGATTTCCTCGTCGGCGTATTCAACAAGATACTGAGCGCCACCGCGGAGGCCGCCGGGGCCAGAATCTCGGGCTGGACGGACGGAGTGTTCAGAAGTGCCGTCTTCACGGATCATATCGGCCTGGACGAGGGTCTTATCCGAGGATATTGTACCCTCACCAAGCGAGGCGAGAGCCTTTCATTCGACTTCACGGGGACGTCGCCGGAGACTCCCGGGCCGTACAATGCGTTCAAACACACAATGGTGGCCCACTGCGCCATGTATCTCTACGGATTCCCCTTCCACGATTTGCCGCTGTCTGCAGGGATATGGGAGCCCATTGATTTTGTCGTCCCAAAAGGAACCTGTTTGAATGCGTATCCCGAATCGGCCGTGGCCAACTCGGTGCTCGTGTGCAGCCTGGCAATGTGTTTGACTCATTTGACCATGTCAAAGCTGCTCTTTGCCTCGGGTGAATTGGATCAGGCTACCGCTCCGTTCGGGAACAACGGAGATGCATACGTCATGTCCGGGGTCAGCCAGTGGGGTATTCCCTTTACCGACATGCTCGCGTATCCCCTGACCTGTGAGGGAGGAGGCGCTCGATACAACGCGGACGGCGTGGACGCGTGGGGCTTTCCGTGGGGGCCGTGGGGCCGCGGTCCGGATGTGGAGGAAGAGGAAGACGAGAGACCCCATGTGCATCTCTTCCAGAAATTGCTCAAGGATTCATGTGGCCACGGCAAGTATCGCGGCGGATCGGGAATCACGGTTGGATGGCTGGTGCGTGGCGTCCCCGAGGCCATATATCAATCCATTGTCAAGTCTTCCCGGGTTCAGGCACTGCAATCGTTCTTCGGAGGCTATCCTCCTCCCACACATCCGGGAATCCAGATGTGGGATACCGACCTCCTGGAACGCATGCTTCAAGGAGCCAAAGATATTCCAACCGATGTATACGAACTGGTAACAAGCTCGACGGTGAAGGGCAGGCTGGAAGTCACGACGAATCTCCGAAAAGCCTTGGTTTTCAAGGAGGGCGACATATTCGTCGGCTGTTCCCACGGAGGCGTCGGGTACGGCGATGTGCTGGAGAGAGACCCGCAATCCGTGATGAATGATTTGCGCAGTGGTGTAATCTCCGATTGGGTGGCTCGCAACGTGTATCGCGTGGTATACGATCCGGTCACATTCACGGTCAATGAGAACGAGACTGCCAAGAAACGAGCCTCAGTGCGCAGGGAAAGGATCGGGAACGGTATTGGTTTCGATGACTTTGTCAGGGACTGGGACCGGCGCCGGCCCGATGAGAGCATCCTCACGTACTATGGACAATGGCCGGACGCAACACCCGAAGAGAAATAACCGAGATCCCGGGTAGGCTTTAGCTGAATACCCCGGATCATGATGGGGGAACGATTACAATCATCGAAAGGCTTCCTCAGAAAGCGATATGACCAAGAAAGATCAGTCTGCACCGAGAAAGCTTCTGCTCGTTGAGGATGACGGGTACTGCCGGTTCTTCCTGGAGCAAGTTCTGCATGTCGAACCTGCCTCCATCTTTGCCGTTTCGGATCTTGCCGAGGCATGCGATGTGGTGGAAGAGGAGGACTTTGACGCGATCATACTTGGTGTTCAAGGATCGAAACGGTTCGCCTCTACCTCTCTTGCGTCCCTGCGTCAGCGCAACCGGCAGATTCCCATCATCGTTGCGTGCGATAGATCGGACGTGGAGTTCGCCATCAAGGCCCTCCGTGAAGGGGCCATAGACTATCTCACAAAGCCCTTTGCCAACATTGCCAGGGTTGAAAAAGCCATCGAGAACGCTTTCGCAACCCGGGATCGTGTCCGGGATGCCGCTCGCCTTGATGAGAACGAGGTACGCTCACACGGCTTGATAGGAGAGAGCAAGAGCCTCAAAGACCTGGTGGCCGTTATCAGGCAGATCGCACCAATGAACGTCACCGTCCTGGTCACGGGCCCGAGCGGCACGGGAAAAGAGCTTGTGGCACGTGCGATCCACGCGCAAAGCAACCGAAGCCCCGGCCCGTTCTGTGCCATAAATTGCGGAGCGGTGCCGGACGGGCTAGTGGAAAGCATATTCTTCGGCCACGAAAAAGGCTCGTTCACGGGAGCCGTACACGGGCACCAGGGGGTTATGGAAAAGGCCGACGGCGGGACCCTGTTCCTCGATGAGGTCGGCGAACTGAGTCCGAAAGCACAAGTCACTCTGTTGAGGTTCCTTGAGGAGCGCGAGTTCGTTCGGGTGGGTGGAACCAAGACACTGACATCCGACGTACGCATCGTGGCCGCGTCCAACCGAAACTTGGATGAAGAGGTTTCAGCGAAACGATTCAGGGCCGACTTGAATTTCAGACTGAACGTTGTTCACCTGCAGGTGCCCCACCTCAAGGACAGACGCGACGACATCGTGCGGCTGGCAAATCACTTTGTGACGAGATTCTGTCTGGCGAACAAGATTGAACCTCGGACGATTTCAGCCCGTGCCGCGGGCCTTCTGGAACAATACGATTGGCCGGGCAACGTAAGGGAACTTGAAAACCTCATTGACGGCCTCATGGCCACATTGCCGGTTCAGAAGCAGATCATCAGTTCCAAAGACATCCTGGGTTATGCGGACAAGATCAACAAGGCTCGCCAAAAGGAGAACGACTCCGAATTCGACCCCTTGCTGAAAAGTTCACATAAGGAAGCAATGGAAGGCTTCGAAAGACTCTACCTGAAAGCACTCGTGAAAAGACATCAAGGCAATGTGACCAAAGCCGCAAAGGCCGCCGGCATCCACGCCGTGACCCTCCACAGGAAGTTGACCAAGCTCGGCATACGGGAGTGATGCCGGCCTCTTACCGATAATGATCGAGCATGAGTCTATTGGGAGTTTGGGAGTCCGTGGTCTTGCTGATGCCGGGACGAATCCCCTCATCCGACTCCTGAGCGTGTCCCACATCTCCTCGCCGGCAACCATGCGAAAAGGCTGACCATAGGCCAACAGATGGGAGATGGCGACAAGCCGGTGCCCCGTAGGGGCTCACTATGAGTAGCCACGGGTTTCAACCCGTGGAAACGAGATCAACCCTCGGGCCCGACCCCGAAGGGTTCGACCAATCACGATGCCTCCGTCATTGAGGTTGGTGGACCCCTTCAGGGTCCAACCTGTTTATGGTGTTTCGCCATGGGTTGAAAACCCGTGGCTATTCATGGTGTGCCCTTTCAGGGCCGGACTTTGTTACTCGCAATATGGTAACAGCACGTAACAGCTGTACATGGGTACGTGCACCCAAGAGCCGGAAAATAAGAACATTCACCTCGTACCGAGATGTACTTTCAACCTTAGAAAAGTCAGAATTGTCTTGACAGAGGGGTCCACCTCAGTCTAAACCGTCAACGGACTGTCTGCTCAGTCCTAACCCTCAAGTTTGGCTAGTTGCTTGAGACGTAATTGTCAGGCAATTTCAGCTTGGGGCCACTAATTACTAGGAGAAAAAAGAATGTCCGATCAGAATTGGCTTGATCACCTGCAATTCGTACTTTCCGAATCCTTTACAAGTGAATTCGTTGACTCCGTTGATAAGACACGAGTGTTGGTAGATCCTCCCCACACACAAAGTGGAATGACTCCAGAATATTGGGAACAGCATAAGAAGCCCACTATTGTGACAGATGCTAGCCCCAACGAATTCAGTAATCCATTGACGGAACCGTGGTTAACATTAGAGCTGGTGCTTAGAGAACTTTCCGATGACATGGATGAAGTGTCTTTTGGTGATTTCGTTCTAGCTGAGTATGATGAAATCGCCTCTACGGACTAGGAGCCTGTTGCGCGACAGGCTCCTAGACTCAACCTGAAATGAATTCTGCCTCTGCAGGACGCCCCGAGGCTTTGGATTAAACGGCTCGGTTTGGATAACGACGCAGTATCGATCCCGGAACGGATCACGGACATGCTCTTCTGCCTTTCAAGGATGTGAGCAATTGAGAAGACTCAGGTTCAACGGATTCCTGACTGTTGTGATTTTGCTCGCTGCATGCCTGCCGGTATCTGCGGACGCTCCTTACATGAAGAAATACCACAATAAGATCGTTCCCGAGGTACTCCTCACCTTTTATGAAAAGTCGGGGGGCGGTTTTCGCAAGACGAGGACCGTCAACATCCTGGCAACCAAGCCACTCTCAGGATACGAGTATGGCGGCACCAGACTACAGCGATTTCCGGCCGTTAGCCGAAATCGGAGTTTCGTGAAGATTGTGTATGATGTGGAGAAGAACCTCCGCGCGTGGGTCAACCTCGATGACCTATCCAAGCCGGAGCCTGAGGGTACGCCCGCACCGGTCTTCGTGACCTGGTTCGATCAAGGGAAGTATCAAGATTACGATTGCATTGACTTATTTCGGCTTCTGCGTGAGCACCCCCTGAGGCTGTACGACGGGCCATGTCAAACGTCACGGAGCCGCTTGGTGGAGTCCTACGACGAAATAGGAAAGGATGCAATGAATCCCGTCGTAGTCGAACAAAGGAACGGCTTCGTAAGGCTGGGATTCTATGATTCCTGCGGGGGAACGATTCGAAAGTCCGGGTGGTGGATACGTATTCGCGACGATAAGGGGAGGCTGACCATCTGGCCGCACATATGCCTTTCTTGCTGATCGCATATCGGCACCCGTCGCGCACGGAACGGTTGGAACCGCAACCAACCGGCGATTGGCGGTTAGAACCGCAGCCAAATGGCGATTGGAGGCGTCAGTGTCACGTACGACCTTGGGTTTCGCAAGTATCGCCGTACTACGCTGGAACTCTGGACGTCGCTGCCGTGTCTCAGACGGTTGCGCAACCAAAGCCGAATTCAGGAGCCGGTTTCCAAAGAAATCTTCGCAGTATGACAAGGAAACGAGGACTAGTAGTACAGATTGACCGGGGACTAGGCTCCAGGTTGTTAGGGGACATAGCATTATTTCATCCTGCGGTTCATTGGGTGGCCTTCGGTTCAAGTTGAGCCTTCTCAGTCACCACCGTCGATGGTATATTGGGATCGGAGAGGCACTACGAGACACGGAAGCGGGGTTGCATGGCAGACTTAACGAATCCGCACGACCGATTCTTCAAAGAGGTCTTTTCCAGACCGGACGTGGCAGAGGACTTCCTGTTTCACTACCTCCCTACTGGACGTGACAAGTTTGCTGCGGCCCGGCACCTTTCGTTTGAGCAAGGGCTCATTCGTGGATGCAAACCTGAAAGAGTACTTCTCGGATCTGCTCTACCAGGTAGACTTCCACAGCGGCGAGCAGGGGTTTGTATACATCTTGTTCGAGCACAAGAGCTATCCCGCACCCGACATTGCTTTTCAGCTCCTCCGCTACATGACGAGGATTTGGGAGCATGGGTCCAAACAAGCAAGGGATTCTTTGCCGGCTGTCATCCCGGTAGTATTGTACCATGGGAGTGCGAAGTGGAGCATTCCGCTAAACTTCGCGTCTCTCTACCGTGCACCGGAGTCCTTGAAAGGGAGCCTGTGGGATTTCACCTACACCCTATTTGATCTGTCGGCTTATGCCGATGAGGAGATCAAAGTCGGTGTTATGGCGAAAACAGCATTGCTGCTGCTCAAGCACGTTCATAGTCAAGACTTGGCCCAGCGGCTGGGAGATATCTTTGGACTCCTGCGCACAATGAACGAGCAGACCGCACTGGGATTTCTGGAGACAGTATTTCGGTATCTTGGTGCCGCCGGCGAAACAGTGACGATGGAAGACTGTCGTATAGCAGTGAAGGCTACTTTTCCCGAAAAAGGAGAACTATTCATGGAACGATGGATTGAAGAGATCGCCGCGGAGCGTCATCAGGAATGGTTGAGAGAAGGTATGGAAGAGGGCAGGAAGGACGCGACCTTATCCCTGACCGTTCGCCTACTCACCCGCAAGTTCGGCAGCCTCGATGCTGCTCTTGAGGAGCGCATTGAGCACCTTGCGCTCGAAAAAATGGAAAGACTGGGAGAAGATCTGCTGGATTTCCGGACCCCCTCTGAACTAACGGAATGGCTCGACCGGATTGAGTAGTCCAGCTAGCTCTCCTCCACGAGCTCAATCATGGCCGGCGACGCGTGCGCCCACCCTGGGAAAACTCATTTGTCCGTCGGCACACCGGATCTGAGTGCTGCGATCCCTCAGCTTCTTCTCCCCTGCGAGAGACTCTTCATGTCTCAATCTTCGGATGCGGTGAATATGGTGAAAACCTCGCCGGCACGAGATCGAGACAAGCATTCGAATCCTTCGGATACGGGGGACGCTTCCCTTCGGTCGGTTCATCCTGCCATGCTGCGGCGACCATAACAGAAATGCACCACACAATCCAAACTGCAACACCGCCAAGCCGCGGTAAATACACGGGAAAGCCGGCTATGTAGCACATCTGCTATGGTAAGATGCTTGTCCTAGGTCTCCGGACTGCCTCCGCTTCCTCTCCCCTGAGGGCACTGCTTACAAAATTGTGAAAAGGAATCGTTGAGAACACGGCCACCTACGTTTGGACATCTTGTGCCGGGGAGTCCGATTCGGCAACTTGGCATGGCAATTGCTAGAGGTTGAGGCCGTGGTTACTACCACTTCTGAACTTCAGAAACCCGTTTAACCCAATAACCCAGGACATCGGCAACGCCTCTCCACACCCGAGAGGTCACTCTTTGAAAGCGGCAAAGGCTTCGTGAAGCGCATTCGACTTGATGGGCTTGCTCGGCTCGTTGAGAGCCCCAAGCCATGAAGGTTCATGTGCCCGTTTATCGTGCGCCCGGCATCCGGTGAAAATCCCTTGTATCTCTGAAGGATCTTCCCGGGGCAATTCAAGACCGGAACAGACACCATATTTTGACGTGAGCAACAGCTATGCCAAAAGGGATCAGCTTGTGGGGCAAGCTGCAGGTAAGGCCGATTTTCAAACGGTAAAACCTGTGAACTAACCCGAAAGAAAACCGGAATAAGGCCGTGTTTAGGTCTATGTGGACAGGTACGCATGGTCGGGACAGGCTGTTTTCCGGAAAGGAGGGAATCGAAAGATGGGGTTCACTGCGGACATTGACACTGGTGGAACCTTTACCGATGGATTGTTCACCGACGGCAACAGAGTAGAAAGGGTCAAGGTGGACACAACACCCCACGACCACACCGTCGCGTGGATTAACTGCCTGAGGGAAGGTGCGTCGAAATTCGGTTTCTCCTTGCTCCGGGATTTCCTGGAGCAGGTGGAAATCATGCGGTGGTCTTCCACCGTAGCAAGCAACGTGATAGCCGAGAGAAAGGGCCCCAAGCTGGGACTCTTTGTCACCGAAGGCTTTGAGAAATCACTCTATTCGTCGTCCAAGAAGAGTCCTCTCATCGGATATCTCATCGACGAATCAAACATCGCAGGCGTCAGGCTGCCCCTTGACGTGGAAACGCTGCTGGGCAGGATCAAGCAGCTTCTGGAAACAGGGGTCAGGCGCATATGCATCAGTCTCAAGAACGGCCTGCAGGACGAGGAGGAGACCAAGATCAAAGAAGTGTTCGAAGAGCAATACCCCGACCACTACCTTGGAAATGTCCCTTTGCTCCTGGGTAGGGACATTCTCAAGCACTTCGATGATATGACTCGCACAAACACCGCGCTTATGAATTCCTATGTTCATGGTCCAATGGCGCTCACCATGTTCAAGGCCGAAGATGAACTGCGTGACCGGGGATTCCGGCAGCCGCTCCTCGTCGGGCGCACCGACGGAGGGGTCGCTCGTGTATCCAAGACCAAGCCTGTGGATACCATAGAATCCGGACCGATCTTTGGGATTCATGCAGGAGCATACTGGGCCAAGGTCTACGAGCTTCCCTTCGTGATAACGCTCGATGTGGGGGGCACCACGAGTAAGATCGGCCTCGTAGAGCAGTTTCGGCCGGCAATTACAAGAGAACCGGATATTCTTGATATTCCTCTGAAACAGAACATGCTCGATCTTCGAAGTATTGCTCTGGGCGGCGGCAGCGTAGCAAAGGCCGACGGCAAAGCTGTCCGACTGGGACCCCAAAGCATGGGGGCATATCCCGGACCCGCCTGCTATGACCTGGGAGGATCCGAGGCTACCCTGACCGATGCCTTTCTGGTCAAAGGATTTCTCGATCCGGATTACTTCTCCGGGGGCGCCAAGAAAGTCAACATGGAGCGTGCCGCCGAGATGATCTCGGAAAACGTGGCCGGCCCTCTGGGCATGGATTTGGAGCAGGCCGCATACGAGATATCCGCAAAGGCTACGGATCTTGTTGCCGAGGAACTGAAGAAACTCTTGGCCCGCACCAAGCAATCACCGGCCGAGGCAGCGCTGTTTGCATTCGGCGGAAACGGCGGGATCGTGGGATGCGAGGCCGCGAAGAAGGTGGGAATAAAGACCGTTTACTTCTTTTCCAACGGATCCGTGCTGAGCGCTTTCGGCTCTTCGGTGGCCGATGTCTCCCACGCGTACGAACATTCCGCATCAGTGGCTCTCGATAAGATTGACTCGGTTTCCGAAGCCGTCGAATGGATGGTTCAAGAGGCTGTTCTCGACATGGAAGGAGAAGGCTTCTCTCGTTCGAGCCTGGAGGCTGAGCTGGAGTTGGTTCTGTACGGCGAACACGATCGAGGGAAAATCATCCGGATTTCGTGCCCCTGGAACATCGCCGAAGAAGGCGTAAAGCCTTCCATATCCCAGGTTCTACGTGAAAGTGCTCAAGACAAACTCTCTGCCGGTTCGGTGGTCGATATGGTGAGGCTCATCGTCCGGGCGCCGATTGCGAAAGTCGAGCAGCCGACGTGGTCCGACGAGAGCGCCGACCCACAAGAAGCCTTCAAAAAGGAGCGGGAGGTATACAGGGGAACCGAGAAAGTCCGGTCCGGAATCTACGATTGGGAAAAACTCAAAACGGGCAATACCGTTTCCGGACACGCGGTGATTGAAGGAACCGATACGACGTACGTGGTTCCACGCGGATGGGAACTTATCATAGATCGTTACCGAAACGGTGTCGCAAACAGGAGGGCTTAGCATGGGACGCAGAGTAACCATTACGGAATACCTGGAGTTGGATGTTGACGAGGGCAATTGGCATTGCAGCTCGTGTGGATGCTCTCTCATCGATGCTGAGGAGAATTACAAGAAGGGGTGTAGCGTCTATGCGCGGGATCCTCAAGAAGTACACAATGCGGTTTACGAAGGCGAGTACAATTTCGCCCCCGATCCCCAATGGGTCCGGATAGTGGAATTCTATTGTCCCTCGTGCGGCGTAATGGTGGAAACCGAATATCTACCCCCAGGGCATCCCATAACCTACGACATAAACATAGATGTTCCCGCCCTGAAAGCGAGAATCGATAAGGGTGAACTCGCCGTCGTGGACAAAAGATTGGAGGTGCGATCGTGAATACAATCGATATTGATGTGGGCGGCACGTTCACCGATCTCGTGCTTAGCTACAACGGTGAATTCATATTCAAGAAGACGCCGACGACCCCGTACGATCTGTCGGTTTGTTTCTTGAACGTCATCGAAGAAGCGGGCAAGGAACTGGACCTGGATACCGAGGAGTGTCTTCCCAAGGTCGACCTGCTCCGTTATTCGACGACCGTTGCCATGAACCGTCTCATTGAGCGCAAAGGCCCGCGGCTGGGGCTCATCACAACCGAAGGACACGAAGATTGCATCCTCATAGGCAAAGGCGCCCAGTGGGTTGATGGAACGCGTGTGACGGAGAGAAGAAACCTTGCGGTTCAAAAGAAGCCCGAACCGCTCATTTCGCGGGACTGCATCGTGGGCGTCAGGGAAAGGATCGACTCTTTCGGAAACGTGTTACGTCCATTGGTTGCCGACGACGTGCGCAAGAAGGTGCACTATCTCGTTGACAAGGGCGTGAGAGGATTCGTGGTTTCTCTGTTGTGGTCTCAGCTCAACCCGATGCACGAGCGAATGATCAAGAAGATCATCAGGGAGGAATACAAGGAATTTTACCTGGGGTACCTTCCTGTGGTGCTGGCGAGCGACGTGATCGGCAGGTCGGGTGAATACCAGAGAACCATGACTGCTGTGCTCGATGCATATTTGCATCGAGCCATGCAGGTTGAATTGTCCGCCATGTGGGACAAACTGAGGGAATACCAATACGCCGGCCCGTTTATGATGGTTCACAATTCGGGTGGAATGGCCGAGGTATTCAAGACCGACGCGGTCCGGACGTACAGTGCGGGACCGGTTGCAGGCCTGATCGGATCGTACCGGCTTGCCCAGGAGTTGGGATTCCGAAACGTCATCGCTACGGATGTGGGCGGAACCAGCTTCGACGTAGGCCTGGTCGTGGAGCAAAACGTTCGGAATTACGAGTTCCGGCCGATTTTGGACAAATGGATGGTCGGTATAACCATGCTCCAGACCATGTCCATAGGCGCCGGCGGCGGTTCCATTGCCTGGCTGAACGAGTTGCTGGGCAATCGTCTCGAAGTGGGACCCCAGAGTGCGGGGTCTTATCCGGGGCCGGTCTGTTACGACCAGGGCGGAGAGGAACCCACGGTAACGGACGCGGATCTCGTGCTCGGATACATAGACCCCGATTACTACTTTGGTGGGCGTATGCTGCTGAACAAGGTGAAGTCCGAGGAGGCGATCAAGACCCGGATAGCCGATCCTCTCGGCATGTCGGTACAGGATGCTGCGCTGCTTATACGCAGGATAGTCGATGACAATATGGGCGCGGCCATTCGAAAGGAGATCAATCTACGAGGGTACGATCCTAAGGATTTCGCCCTGTTCGCGTTCGGAGGAGGCGGCCCCACCCACGTAGCAGGGTACATGGGAGAACTCCCCGAATCGGTGATTTTCCCGTTTTCGCCGGTTTTCTCGGCTCTCGGGTCGTCGGTCATGGATATCAAACACATCTATGAACGGTCCAAGCGATTCATGCTGATGCAACCGGGCACCAGACAGTTTACCACGGAGTACGAGGAGTTCAATTCCGTGGTCGAGGACCTCATTGAGCAGGCCCAAAAAGAGCTTTCCGGAGAGGGCCTCCCGGTGGACAAGGCCGTCTTTCAACTCGAACTGGACATGTTGTACGGGGGCCAGGTTCACAGGAAGCGGTCGAGCTCGCCCATGCTGTTCATAAAGTCTCCCGAGGACGTCAAGGCCGTGTACGACGCGTTCGAAAAAGAGTTCAGTGAAACGTTCAGTCCACTCGTGGTGCACCCGGAGGGTGGTGTGTACGTTGAGAGTTTCGTTGTGACTTCGTCCATTCCGGCACGGAAACCCAAGCTGACCACGTACGATTTGCAGGAGCCCGATGCTTCTGCGGCCAAGAAAGGTTCCAGAGACTGTTACTGGGGCAACGGCAAGTCCGAGGAGACTCCGATTTACGCATACGATGACCTCAAAGCAGGAAATGAGATATCGGGGCCGGCCATTCTCGAAGCGGAATACACTACCGTTGTGATTCCACCGGGTTTTGTCTGCTCGTTGGATCAACACCTGTTCGGGCGTATTCGGCGAGTCTAGCCGGGGAAGAGGAGGTACATGAAATGGCAATAATGAGTCCTGAAGAGAAACTGGAAATGATCAAACCCGCGCCGCCCGATGAGGATGAACTCCGGTGCGTAGAGTCTCTTGCCCCTGGAGATTATGAGGTAGGACACGAGCGCATGAACAACATCCTGGACGAAGCCATGGAGGTCTTCGTCAGATCGTCCCGAAGCTCCATGGGCGTTGCCGGAGATTCCATGGTGGCGGTGTTTACCGCGAAAGGAGACCTGGCCAATGCCAGTTGCGGGACGTATCTTCACGCGGTTATCCAACCGGTCCTTTTCAAGTTCATCCTGAAAACCTACAAAGACAACCCGGGGATATTCGACGGCGACATCTGGTTTACCAATGACGCGTTGTATGGAGGCATACACAATCCCGACGTGGTGGTGAAAGTCCCCGTCTTCTACAATGGGGAACTCATTGCATGGACGGGCGCGGCGGTTCATACAACGGAAACCGGGGCTAGTGAACCGGGAGGCATGCCCATCAATGCCAACTCGCGGTTCCTCGAGGGCATGAACTTTCCTCCGTTCAAAATCGGTGAGAACTTCCGAATTCGAGATGACTTCATCGAGGTGATGGGCGCCTTCGGCATCAGGGCACCCCAAATGGTGATAATCGACCTGAAGGCTCGAGCCACGGCAGCCGACAGGGCGCGCCGAAGAATTGTGGAGTTGTGCGACGAGAAGGGCGTCGACTATGTAAAGGGCATTCTCAGGAAGATGCTCATGGTCGCCGAGGAGGGGGCCCGCAAGAAAATACGCAGTTGGCCGGACGGCACGTACAGTTGCGTGAACTTTTCCGACGGCGTTGGGCTGGAGAAGGGCCTTGTGCGCTCCAGCTGCCTTGCCCTCAAGAAGAAGGGCGAAACCCTGACCATGGATTTCACCGGTGTTTCCCCGGAAAATCCCTATTCTTATAATGCTCATGTTCAAGCCGTGGTGGGTCACATATCGAATTTCGTATTCGAGTATGTGTTTCACGATCTGCCCATAAGCAGCGCAGCCTTTGCACCCATAGACTTTATCTTTCCGGCCGGGTCCTGTCTGAACCCCGATGTCCGGGCGGCCACGAGTTGCGCGGTGATGATTTCCACCGGGGTAATGAGCGGTCTGCACAACTGTTTTAGCAAGATGATGTTCAGTAGCGGCAACATGTGGTCTCAAGCGTCGGCATCGCAAGGAAACGCGGGAAATGCCATGGTGTTGGCAGGCCTTTCCCAATGGAACCTGCCCTTTGCCGACATGCTTGCCTATTCACTGAACAGTGAAGGGCAGGGTGGGAGACCTACCATGGACGGGGTCAATGCGTTCGGCTTTCCCTGGTGCGTGTACGGTCGCACACCCGACGTGGAGGAAATGGAAAACGACTTGCCCTTGCTTATTCCGCTGTCCAACCACTGGAAGGACTCTTGCGGACACGGCAAGTACCGTGGCGGAGTGGGCACGGTTCAGATATGGGTTGCGCATCATGCACCCATGGTTTTCTTCATGTCCATTTCCGACAACAGCAAGATGCAAACGCCCCAGCCGCTTTTCGGCGGATACGCTCCGTGCACCGTCCCCGGGATAAGTGTTGTGGGGGCCGATATCATTGAACGGATGAAGAACAACGACGAGGACTTCAGTTTGGACCCGTTTCACATGCTGGCGGGCAAGACGCTTTCCGGCGAATGGATGCATGAGTTCTTTGCTCGAGCCACCCGCATGTTTCAGAAGGGCGATGTGATCACCTTTGGTTTTGCAACCGGAGGCGCCGGCTACGGTGATCCGCTCGACAGAGATCCCAAGCTCGTCGTGCAAGACCTCAGAGACCAGATGATATCGGACTGGACCGCGGAGAACGTATACAAGGTAGTGTACGACAAAACGACCCTGAAACTCGACGAAGCGTCTACGGTCCAAGCACGCGAGGCGGAACGGAAAGCACGACTGGAAAGAGGCAAGCCGTACGATGAGTTCGAAAAGGAATGGATGGACATGAAGGTGGATGAATCCATACTCAAATTCTACGGCAAGTGGCCCACAGGTGAAGTGGTAAACCCGGTAATTCGGATGTGACCGGCGACAGCGGTCTCCGGGGCGCGCAACAGCGCCCCGGCTGCCGAAATAAGTAAGGAGGGGTAAGTCTGTCAGTGCTCGAACTGTTCAGGGGGACGGCGGCATTATGGCCAAGTAAGAATCTTCCGGAGCGATGGGGAGTACACTGCCGGCCAAGCCGGCAGTGACAGTCCGTCGTCATTCCTTCTTGAACCGTGACGGTGAATATGTGACCCTGTTACCGGAATGCTGTGATACATGATATCGGGTGCGGTCTTTCCGGGGAAAACGTTTCACCACGGAACCACAGTCATGGACAAAGAGAAGGAGGTTTTCACATGAAGACGGTTGCAGCCAATGATTTCTACGAACTTGGAGTCGATGTTTCGAAGAATCGTATGTACATGACCCTCAAAGGACGATGGATAAAGGAGTCGGATGTCTCCAACTGGTTGGACGATTTGGCCGCGGCTATGGATCTTACGCGTCCGGGATGGGGATGCCTTGTGGACTCGAGGGATCTGGGCGGCATGCTTCTCGCCGACCATTTTTCGGCAGGCCAAAAGATGAGTCTGGATCGCAAGATAGGTAAGGTCGCACGAGTGTATGCGTGGGATTCCTTTGCGAAGCTTCAAATCGAGGAGGTTGGTGCCAAGACCGGATTCAACAAGCAAGCACGGGCATTTTCGACAATCGAAGAAGCCGAGGCATGGCTCGACGAAGGCGGGCACGACGTTCAACCCTGACGAGTCGGAAGTCGCCTTCAACCCGGAATTTGCACATACTCGGTCGGAGTCCAATCAGATCGTTTTACTCGTTGCGGCTTGTTGACGGCCGCAAGCCACGAATGTTCCGATGATCAATGTCGTCGCTCACAAAGCGGCTGAAGAGGAGAATCATGGGCTCACGGGCAAAGAAGGAACGATTGAAAAAGGGCAGACTGTTTGTTCCTTTGATCTTCTCATTCGGCGCTGTTCTCGAGGATCTTACCATCGACCGGTTTTTGAAGGATCCAACGAAGATCTCGAACACGCTGAGGACAATACAAAGCTATTTCAAAGTTGACGGCGTGGTGCCCTATGCCGACACGACGCTCCTGGCCGAATCTCTCGGCTGTGACGTTTCCACCGAAACGTATCCGCCGACGATCAAGCCGTGGGAGGAGTGGCCCGGAGACATGGAAGACCGGACCGCGTGCCTGACCGAGACTTCTCGGGTATCGACCGCGCTCGAAGTCGGCAGAAGGCTGAACTCACTTCTGCCCGAATCCATTCTCGTGGGCCTTGTCACCGGCCCGTTGACGTTGTGTAGCCAATTGACCGGCATGCCGGTCCCGGAGGTCCTTGAGCGGCCCGAACTTCTGTCGGCCGCGGGGAAGGCATCGCTCACGCTCGCCAAAGCAATTGGGGATACGGGAGTGGACATACTCATCGTCCACGAGACGGAAGTGCCGCTGCAGAAGAAAGATGCCGGCAAAGTCATCGCCAGAAGCTACGCGCCGATTTGGAACACGGCAAAATTCTACGACATCTTGCCGCTCCTTATGGTGGAACAATTCCCAACGGACGACGCGGCCGTGTTGGGAAGAGCCGTCGAAGGTGTGCTTTATCCTGCGGGAGCCCTGGCTGCGCTCGCCAAGAAGCCCAAGAAGCTATCCCTCACACTGCCCGTAGAACTGCTCGAAAGCGGGCCGGAAGAGATTGAAGCGTTTCTTACGCAGGGAGAAACCGCGGCTGCTCTGCAGTCGGCCAAGGTGCTTCTCGTGACAACGGATAGAGAAGTCCCCGAGACGGTCAACAAGGAGCGCATGATCAGAGGCGTTCAGACGATACGCGACATACTGGCAAGAGATACGGGAAATCGATGAAGCCGACTCGGTATTTAGTGTTCCGATTCGTAAATACGGTCGCACAACCTGAGCCGTCTTCCCGGCGTAGGCCGGGAACCAGTCTTCTTTTCCTGGACCCCGGCCTACGCCGGGGAGACGGCGGGCAGCGACGCCCGCCCCACGGGCCTCATTTGTAGGGGCACCCCTCTGTGGGTCAATGCCGGTGACTTAGGCCAAGGCAGTTGATTTTTCATGATTAATCCATCCGAATATAGAGTGAATTATGTTGACGCGGAGCGTTCTCCGCGCGATAAAGTATTTCATAACAATCTGTTGGGAGGTTTTTATCATGGCACAGTTTATGCACGCAATTATCATGCCAAAGTGAGCAGCTTGCGCAAAGATTTCTTGACCTTATCCCCTCACAAATCGACCCGTGCAAGAAGCGTTCGCCCAAGGATTTTACCCGAAACAGAAAACTACCTTTTCCAAAGCTTATCACCTTTCTACTCTCCATGGTTGCCGGCGGAAAGGGCAAAGGAGTGGACGTGAAATCGGGTGAATTCTTTCGTACTGCCAAGAGAAGTGGCCTTTGGCCTGAAGCCGAAGCCGTACACCACAGTGCGTTCACCAGGGCGCGCAAGAAAGTCTCCTGGCATGTACTTCGGGATATATTGAAGGATGCCGTACTCCTGGCCTACGAGGTATGGCCTCAGGACGCGCGCTTTACTTGGCACGGTATGTCGGTGTTCGCCTTTGATGGGTCCAAATACACTCTTCCTGCAACGAAGGAGATCCGAAACGCCTTTGACCCCAACAGTGGCCTCCAATACCCTGGAAAGGGACACTATCCCCAGTGTCTGGTTACCACCGCGTACGATGTCTTCCGACGAATTGCCATCGCACGAACCGTGGTCCCAGCCCATTCTTCCGAACGCGATGAAGTGGCTCCCCTCCTGAAGTACATCCCTTCGGCAAGTGTGTTGCTCTTTGACCGAGGGTACCCGGGCTACGAATTGATTCGTCGGCTGATGAGAAGATTCAGAGGCCATTTCGTTTTTCGATGTCCCGCTCAATGCACGTTTCCCGCCGTACAGGCGTTCATTGAGACTGGAAAAGAAGAAGACGAGATATGTATTGATCCGAGCAACAATTACCTGAGCAAGATTCCGAAGAAACAGAGAAAAGGCCTCAAGGCTCTGAAACTCAGGGTCATTCGACTCGTCAGTCCTGATGGAACCGTCTCCGTGCTGCTCACCAACCTTTATGATACCGAGCAATTCCCGGCGCAGGAGATTACTCTCCTCTATTTCAGACGCTGGGAAGTCGAAAGCTACTACCGAGACGAAAAAATAGTCCTGGAAATCGAGAAATTTCATGGCAAATCCTACAATAGTGTGCTTCAGGAACTCTTCGCAGCCATGATCATGTCGGTCATCTCCAGAACCCTTATGGTACTCTCCCAGATACTCGCCGGTGACCCGCGGGAGCCGCAGTTCAAGAATTCCATTATGACACTTGCCGCAGACGCAGCAGTCCTGGCCGCCGAGGATCCCGTAAGAGCTGTCACCGTCTTCCAGGAAATACTCGAAGAAATTCGTCGAGTCATATACTACCGTCCCAAGACGCCCAGACCCTCTCAACCGAGAGTCACCAAAAGGAGCAATAACAAATGGACATTAGCAAAGGTCAAGAAGGTGATAGCTGCCTAAGTCACCGGCATTGCCTCTGTGGGTGCCCAGGGCAGGCACAGGGAAACTGTCTCAAAAGTGGGTACGTGATGCTAATCGTGGCACGATTCACTTCGCTCCGACAGCTTTGAGACACTCTCCAGGGGCCCGCCCCTACGGTTCAGGTGCTCCGGGCCTCCGTGCCCGGATATCTTTCTTGCCGGCATCCGACATGGCAGCGAGACCAAAATATGTGACCGAACTTATGAAATGCCGCACTTGGGCGGCATCGAGGAAAGACAGGCAGATGCCGGCAACGGACAAGCACTTTCAAGATTCGTTGTGCCTATGGAGGCATGATCGTTGACGGAAGAATACATTGGGAGGCCTGAAGACATGCAACAATACCGTTCACATTGGTCGGAGAAATATGAGACATGTTCTGCCGACGAGTTTCGAAAGATCCAAACCGATGCTCTGTTGAGAGAACTCAAATATGTTTTTGAGAAATCGGAATTCTACAAGGAGAAATTCGGCAACGCAGGAGCGGACCTCGGCGACATCAAAGGGCTGGAGGATCTGGCCAAGCTGCCGTTCACCGAAAAGACCGAAATTCGGGAAAGCTTGGCCGCACGTCGTCCCCTGGGAAGACACGCGGCTACGGATATGGCCGACGTCATAAGAGTGTACTCGACCAGTGGAACCACCGGCACGCCCACGTACATTGCATTGACCGCTCATGACAGGGATGTCTGGCGTGAAATCGCGATGCGGGCAATGTGGACGTGCGGGATGCGGCCGAACCACATCGTGCCGCTGCCTATCGGAACGTTCTTCATAGCAGCATCGTACGGCGAGGCCATAGAGAGCCTCGGTTCGACGCTCGTTCCGGTCGGCGTCGGAGCAACAGACCGGCTCATCGGCGCAATCAACAACCTCGGCGCAAACTACATTCTGAGCACTGCTTCGTTTCCGTTGTACCTCATAGACTACTGCGAGAGAAAGGGGCTGGATCCCGGTGAATTCGGCATACGGGGCCTCATGGTAGGGGGCGAACCGGGAGGCGGTATTCCCGAGATTCGCCGGAGGATGGAAGACGCCTTCGGCGCGGAGGTGCGAGAATGTATGGGCAACGGTGACATGCTCGGCCTCATATGGGGGGAATGCGAACAGAAAAACGGCATGCACTTCGTAGCTCAAGGAGCCTGTCATCCGGAGATCATCGACCCCGTATCGGGAGACGTGCTGACCGTAAGCAAAGGCGTTCAAGGCGAATTGGTGTACACCTCCATTGATAGAGAGTGTCAGCCGCTGATACGGTTTCGCACCCGCGATCACGTGGTCGTGACGCAAACCGAATGCGAATGCGGCCGTACGGGCTTCTGCATCAAGTGCATCGGTCGGACGGACGATATGTTGATCGTGTCGGGAGTCAACGTGTACCCGTCCGCAGTGAAGGATATCGTGAGCACGTTTGCGCCGCGCGTCACCGGAGAGATTGTCATCCAACTCGATGAGCCGCCTCCGGGAGCCAAGCCTCCGCTCAAGATAAAGGTCGAGCATGGAGAAAACCCCGGCGACAAGGATCTCCTCGCAAAACAGATAGAGCAGATGATCAGGGAAAAGCTGATATTCAGCTCCAAGGTAACGCTCATACCTCCGGGAACTCTACCCAAATTCGAATACAAAGCAAAGCTGGTGGAAGAGACTTACAAGACGTAAGAAGGGACGGTGCAGGATCACCCGAGCCGAGCCTTGCCGTCCCCGGCACCGCGCCGTGAAATTGCCGGCGCAGAAGTTAGGCCCGGCGCTACAAGGTGTTGCTCGCTCGTGCGCTCGCAAAAAGTAATCGATTCCTCAAATGCGGCGACACCCTAAGAGTAGGGCCGGCACGATGTCGGTCCTACCGGCAACACCTTGTGCTCTCCACGAAAAATGCGGCCGTGTCGACGTCATCCCCAAGACTTACCCATGTGTCTTTCTTGGCTGCGGCTGTAGACTCAATAGGGACTCGCGAGAGACGTTCGTCTATTAACGGGCAGGATATCCCGCCGGAAGTAGTCTACTGAATTGAGATCCGACTTCCAGGAATAATTTCATGTCCTCGTCCGAAATCTCTTGACAACAGTTTCTTTGAGGTTTACCCTGCCCAAAATGACCGGTCATCTTGCAGACCGTCTCAAAAGCATATACTGGTTTGGGCCTTAGCAATTTGGAGAAAACGGCAGCTGCTCAGTGCCGAAATCCCCTCACACACTTGCAATGAAGTTCTTAGAGCGCACAAGCAACTGCCGGATGGGTTGACATGCCGAGGAAAAAAGAAACCGACATGGGTGATGGTGGAGGACGTCGTAAGGAGATCATTCTGGCGGCGGCAAAACTCTTTCGAAAACAAGGGTTCAACGGTACCTCCATTGTCGAGATTGCAAGAGAAGTTGGGTTGCCCAAAGGCAGTATTTACAACTATGTCCAGAACAAAGAGGAACTCCTCTACGAAACAATATCGCTAGGCATTAGGGCTAGCCTTCCGCGACTGAGAGCAATAGCGGAAGCGGACGAGAGTTCGGAGGACAAACTCCGGCGGATCGTCCATGAGAATACCCTGTCGATGGCAAAGCATAGCGATATCATTTCTATTTTCTTCCGAGACAAGAATAACCTGTCGGACGAGCACTACAAGGAATACGTTTCGTGCAGGGATGAGGTGGAAGGATTTTTTAAGAAGATCCTTGAACAAGGTATGGCGGAGGGAGTGTTCAGGACGGACAACGTCACCCTTTTAGCCTTTGCTATTCTGGGTATGTGCAACTGGATGACCCAATGGTACCGGCCCGATGGGGAATTCTCCGCAGAGCGGTTGGCGACATGTTTTGCCGAGGCCGCCATGCATATGGTACGTCCTTGATTAGCAACTAAATAGCAGCGCATCTATCCTAAGGAAACTACAGCCCCAAGGACGGGTCAACGCGGCGTGAAAATGAATGACCGGTCATCTTGCCAAGCCCGGCGCGAGCGATAAACCCGCAGCCGGCTCATTTGTCCTGAGAGATCTGCTATGCAAAGAATCAAAATAGTGCGGAACATTTCTCGGGTTTTCAGTATTACACGAGTATACATGGAGGTGCTTCATGGCATTTGATAGTCTTCGGGAGTGGATACGGACTCTCGAAAACCAAGGCGAACTGAAGCGTGTCAAGACAGAAGTCGATTGGGATCTTGAATTGGGCGCCGTCGCCCGCGAGAACATGGACAGGGGCGGTCCGGCGCTTCTGTTCGAAAACATTAAGGGCCACACAAATACCATTGGGAAGAAGCTGTTTACCTGTTCACTTTCCGCCAATTCACGCATAGCCCTGATGTTGGGTTTGGCCAAGGACACTCCCTACAAAGACCTCATAAGGACATGGAAAGAGAGGGCCGCAAAACCGATAAAACCGGTGATCAAGAGTACGGGGCCATGCAAAGAAAACATAATTAAGGGGGACGATATTGACCTATTTCAGTTCCCCGCCCCGCGCTGGCAGAAACTTGACGGCGGAAGGTATATCGGAACGTTTCATGGAGTCGTAACAAAGGATCCCGACAGCGATTGGACGAACTTGGGAACCTATCGGCAAATGATTCATGACAATAGGACGACGACCATGTCTGTCGCTCAGGGCCAGCACATTTGGTTTCATTGGAAGAAATATAGGCCAAAAGGGCGGAATATGCCGTTGGCCGTAACAATCGGCTGGGATCCCGTATTACCTGCGGTGTCCGCCGCGCCGGTAGGCACTGGTGTAAATGAGTATGACATTATGGGGGCATTACGGCAGAAGCCGGTTGAACTGGTGAAGTGTGAGACGGTAGACCTCCTTGTGCCCGCGTCCTCTGAGATTGTACTTGAGGGGGAAGTGGTAACCGACCGGTCGCAGTTCATACCGTGCGGCCCATTCGGCGAATATACCGGGTACTACGGCCCGATGAATCAAAGACCTCCCTTTAGAGTCAATTGCATCACCTTTCGGAACGATCCAATCCTCCAGGGAACGATGGAAGGGTTGCCTGTGAACGAGGACCATAGGATATGTTCCGTCAGCCACAGCGCTATGATCTGGGATCTCTTGGAAGAGCGGATGACGGGAATAACCGGAGTGAATAACGATCCGAGCACTGCGTACGCCAATCTGGTAGTGCAGATAGACAATAGTTACTACGGGCAGGTTCATCAGGTCGCGACGAACGTTTGGAGTTCGCACTTGTCGAACATGATGTGCAAGAACGTTATTGTTTGCGATCAGGATGTGGATATATATGACCTCGGCAAAGTATTCTGGGCCATCGGTTACCGCGTTGATCCGCCAAGAGATATAATGCAGTTTCCGGGGTGGATAAGTGCTCTCGATCCAATTGCCCCCTTGGATGGGAAGCTAAGTGCCGGCGGAAACAGAGGAACGAGGCTGCTTATCGATGCGACAAAACCGTTAGACCGGCCTAGGGCGGAGGAGTACTTCGGCGAAAAGTTCCCGCCCATCGCTTATCCGGATGAAGTTACGATGAGGGAAGTAAGGGCAAAGTGGGCTGATTACGGTATCTGACAACGAACAATAAAAGATGTGAGAACGGGTGTCAGGAGGAACTCGCTATGAAGATAACCAAAGTGGAAGCCTTACCATTCCGAATACCACTGAAGAAGGCTACTGAATGGGCAAGGGGCAAAATGGATGCGGCAGAGCACGTTTTGATAAAGGTGTATACGGATGAAGGAATAATGGGCTTTGCTGAAGCGCCTCCCCGCCCGACGATCTACGGAGAATCAACGGCGTCGGTGAAATTCGCGGTTGATAGGTGGCTCGGGCCGATGGTTATTGGTATGGATCCGTTCGAGACAGAGAGGATCTGGGAGCAGTTTGATATGATCGCTGCGAATAACACCGCCAAAGGAGCTATCGACATCGCGCTTTATGACATCATGGGGAAGGCACTTAATCTTCCCTGTTACAAGCTTCTCGGCTATTGGACAAACAGAATTCAGATGTCTTGGTGCGTAAATCTGAATCCTGTTAAGGAGATGGTGAGTGAAGCGGAAGAGATGATCGCTATCCACGGTTTTCGAACTCTCAAGTTGAAAGTAGGAATTGATCCGGACAAGGACGTGGAAATGGTCCGAACTATGAGGAAAGAGTTGGGTGATGACGTAGCCATATATGTCGACGCAAACCAAGGCTATGATCCTTACACCGCCGTCAAGGCACTGAGGAGAATGGAGGATTACAACATTCTTGTCGTGGAAGAACCCTGTCCCATTGCCGACAAGAAAGGAAGACGACTCGTATCGCAGCGGTTGGACATCCCTCTGATGGGAGACGAGAGCTGCTTGACTCCGGCCGATGTTGCAAACGAGATTGGATGGGATTCTCTGCGGGTGGTCAGCATCAAGACGGCTAGGACGGGGTTTACATTGTCACGCAAGATTGTGCACTTGTGTGAGCAGGCAGGCGTCAGGAATCTGCACGGCCTCCAGGGGGATTCAGCTACGGGAAGCATGGCCAGTGCCCATTTCTGCTCGGCGTTCAAGAACACGAGCTACTACTATCCCAGCGAGGCGTCATTTCATCTTTTGCTGGTGGACGATTTCTTGACGGAAGACGTTGTGGTCAGAGACGGGTTCCTGGAATTGCCTGATAAGCCTGGATTGGGCATAGAAATCGATGAGAGGAAGTTTACTATGTTCGCCCGAGCGTAGGACGGTCCGTGTGAGACATTGCCGATTTCAGTGAAACGGCATGGTTTCCAGCGGGACACCCCCAACAATGGTGTCTTTCGGCGTATCCGCACTCCCTTTGTTCCGGCTACACTAAAATAACCAAGGAGCAATTCTTGTGAAAGTGCGAAGACCATATTGAAGTTGGAGGCTTACTTATGTCGACATTTAGGGATTTGTGGACCGGAGAAACCATAGGCTCCGCCCTTTCCAAGGCCTGTGATCGTTATGGTAACAGGGAGGCGATGGTTTTCGAGAATGAATCTCTGACTTATGAACAACTGAACAAGATGTCCGGCCTGGTCGCGCGGGGTCTCTTATCCATGGGCTTGCAGCGGGGCGATATGTTGGCCGTTTGGATGGCGGGCTATGCCGAATGGGCGTACGTATATTATGCCGCCGCAAGGATAGGCGTCGTCATGGTGCCGGTCAATACGCGGTACAAGTCGTTCGAACTGGAATTCGTATTGAACAAGTCACAGGCTCGGATGCTCATTTTTCGAGATGAGGCGACGGGATCAAAGAATTATGTTGATACGTTGACCGGGCCGGCCCCGGAACTTGGTGAGTGCTTGCCCGGCCAACTGGCTTGTGAACGGCTTCCGCATCTGAGACACGTCATCTGTGTAGGCGATAGGAGGATTCCCGGGTGTTCAAGTTTCTCAGATTTGTTAACCGCCGGTGCTTCGTTCCCGCAGGAGGCACTGATTCAAGCTGAGGCGGCCGTGCGACCGGAGGACGATGCCCTCATTCAGTTCACCTCCGGGACAACCGCCTTTCCGAAGGGAGCGGTCCTGTACCAGAATGCTATGTTACGCGGCGCCTACTATAACAATTACTGTCTCGGGGCCACGGAAGGCGTCCGTTTCTTTAGTCCGCAACCCTTCTATCACGTGGGCGGCTCGTTACAAGTCATGCTGGGGCCCGTCGTAAATGGTTGCACCATCATAGTACAGAACTATTTTGATCCCGGCAAGGCTCTCCGTCTTATGGAGGAACACCGATGTGTAGTTACCATGGGACATCAACCGCATTGGATCGAATATCTGAATCATCCTGATCTCAAGATGCGTAAGCTTGTTCTGGAAAGGGCCGATGTTTTTGCGCCCTCGGACGTAAGAAAAAGGATTCATGAAGAAATGGGGATCGGTTTTCTCAACAGTCCGTATGGAATGACGGAGACGCATCTTGGGGGCTGCAGTTGCCGATTTGATGATCCCAAGGAAAAGTGGATGACTACCGTTGGCAAAGTCATGCCCGGCGTGGAACTCGCCATCCGGGACCCGGAAACTGATGAATTACTTCCCGCCGGTGAGGCGGGTGAGGCCTGCTTTCGCGGATGGGCCGTAATGAAGGGCTACCACGATGACCCGGCAAGGACTGCTGAAGTAATTGGGGCCGACGGGTGGTTGCGGACGGGAGATTTGGCAACGATAGACCGAGACGGATATGTCTGCCTCGTAGGGCGTATCAAAGACATGATACGCGTTGGTGGAGAAAACGTGGCGGTTGCCGATGTAGAGGAATTCCTACGTCTACACGGTAAGGTTAAGGAGGTAGTCGTGGTGGGGGCTCCCGAACCCCGTCTAGGTGAGGTCTGCGTTGCCTTTATAGAAGTGAAGCCCGGCGAAGAAGCAGAAGAAGAGGAGTTCATCGAATACTGCAAGAAAGGTCTGGCAAGTTTCAAGGTTCCGAGGAGGGTGACGTTCGTCGATGAGTGGCCCATGAGCGGTACAGGGAAGATACAGAAGTTCGTGTTGAAGGAATCCGTGGGTGAAATAGGGGTGAGTAAAGGTAACTAGCTGAAAAGGCCGGGTGATGACGGCAAGATTGCGCCCCTGCATTTCAGGAAGAAGGAAGAAGTCTCAATGACGTACACAAATATCGTACATGAAATGAAAGGGCCATATATTGCACGAATAATCGTCAACAGGCCTGATGTCTTGAATGCGATTGATTATTCTACCGCCATTGAACTCAAGGAAGTCTTGTCAAAAATCAATGAAGACGGGACCATCAGGGTAGCCGTAATCACCGGTGCCGGAGAGAAGTCATTTATTGTGGGGGCTGATAGACGGGAAATCGCATTGCATGGTGAAGACCGTCAGAGAGCGAGAGCTTTTGAACAGGCCGGCCGGGATGCAATCAATGCGTTGGAAGCGCTCCACATACCTTCCGTCTGCGCCATAAACGGTTACGCGATGGGCATGGGGATGCAGCTCGCCCTCGCTTGCACCTTTAGAATTGCGTCTCACAATGCAAAGTTCGGCCTGCCGGAGATCAACATGGGGTTCTTCCCCAGTATGGGGGCTACCCAACGCCTAACCAGACTTGTAGGAGAAGCAAAGGCGATGGAGATGATTATTGGCGGTGAAACGATCGACGCTGCGGAAGCTTTTCGTCTGGGCCTGGTCCACAAGACGATACTCCGGACCGAGTTCGGTACATTCATTGACCGCTTCGCAGACGGACTAGCCGAAAAAAAACCGCTTGCCGTCAAACTTGCGATGGACGCCATAAAACGTGGAAGAGAGATGCCGCTCTCCGAAGGCCTTGCATATGAAGCGAGACTGGCCGACGAGTGTTCAAGAGAAGGAAGAGACTAATTGTTGCGGCGCGTCGTGAGATCGTAGGAGTTCAAGTTCATAGACAACAAAGCGAGCGGCAAAATACAATAGGAGGATAACCCAATGGGCTACTATAGTCTTAGAGAATGGATTGAAAAACTGGAGAAGGAAGAGGAGTTGAAGCGGGTGACGGCGGAAGTCGATTGGAACCTGGAGATCGGGGGTATATTGCGCGAAACCTCCGACACCCAAGGACCCGCGCTCCTTTTCGAGAACATCAAGGATTACAAAAGCACCCTTTGCACGAGGCTGTTTACCGGATCGCTTTCCACGTTCTCTAAGGTAGCCTTGATGCTCGGACTTCCAAAAGACACGTCCTATGAACAGTTGATCAAGGTGTGGAGGGAGCGGTCCAAGAAACGGGTGAAGCCGGTGACGGTTGAGACGGGACCTTGCAAGGAAAATATTTTGAAAGGAACGGACGTCGATCTGTTCCAGTTTCCTGTCCCGCATTGGTCCAAGCTCGATGCGGGGCGCTACATAGGCACCTTCCACGGTGTTGTTACGAAGGATCCCGAAACACAATGGGAAAACTCCGGAGTCTACCGTCAAGTGATTCATGACAGAAACAGCACCAGCATGTCCGTAGCCAAAGGGCAACATATCTGGATGCACTGGAGGAAATGGCGCAAACAGGGGAAGAACCTTCCGCTTGCCGTTGCTATTGGTTGGGATCCCGTTTTGCCCGCCGTGTCGGCGGCACCGGTCCCGATGGGAGTCGACGAGTGGGAGGTGATGGGCGCATTGAGGGGCGAACCGGTCGAACTCGTGCGGTGTGAAACCGTCGATCTTCGCGTACCTGCTTCATCCGAAATCGTCTTGGAAGGGGAGGTGATTACCGACATTTCCACATTCAAGAATTGCGGTCCTTTTGCGGAGTATCCGGGGTACTACGGTACAAAAAGCCAGAGGCCGGTATTCAAGGTTAACTGTGTAACATTTAGAAATAATCCCATTTTTCAGGGCACGCTTACCGGCAAACCCATCGTGGAAGACCACAGGGTAGGGGCAATTTCGCATAGCGCTCTTCTGTGGGACATACTTGAGGAGGCAATGACCGGGGTCACCGGTGTGAATAACGACCCAAGTACTGCATACGCCAATGTTATCGTATCCGTAGACAACTCGTACTACGGACAGGTGCAGCAGGTTGCTGCAAACATCTGGGGTTGGATGGGTTCACACCAGATCGGAAAAAATATATTCGTTTGCGACTCCGATATCAATATATATGACCTCAATGAGGTTTTCTGGGCCATCGGTTACAGAATGGACCCGAAACGTGACCTAATTCAGTTCCCACATTGGATACATGCCCTGGACCCCGTCGTTCACCCAAACGACAAGGCTCTGGGGGATGGAGGCAATATGGGGACCAAATTACTCGTTGACCTTACGAAGCCGATTGAGAAACCCCGGTCGGAGCTACTATTCGGAGAAAGGTTCGCAAAGGTTGCCTACCCGGACGAGGACACCATGCAGCTCGTGCGACGAAGATGGAAGGAATACGGTTTGAACGGCAAAGCGTAGGACGAGCATATCATAACAAAAGGAGGATGCCATGATTGGACGCGGTTTACTGGGGATTATCGTAGCGATGCTGGCGATTTGGCCTGCTTACGGAGGTGATGTTATTAAGATAGGCTCCCTCAATGCATTGAGCGGACCCTTCGGAGTGCTGGGAGTCGAGCAGTCCAAGGCCGCGAAGATTGCCGTCGACCAAGTAAATGCGGAAGGCGGGATTCTTGGCAAGAAAGTGGAAATACTAATCCGTGATGATGAAGCTTCGCCCGCAGCAGCGGCACGCGCTTCTCGAAAACTCGTGCTTGAGGATAAGGTGAATTTCCTCGTTGGGGTGAACGGCTCGCCGGCGGCATTCGCCGTTTCCGAAACGGCTAAGCGCTTCAAAACAGTTTACCTGTCATCCGGAGGTGCCATGGGTGCGGGTCTCACCGGGAAGGAGTGCAATCGGTACACCTTCCGGATAAACCAGTCCGGCCAACAATTCTATCGGGCCGACGCAGAATATGTAGCAAATACTTTCCCGGACATCAAGACGGTAGGAGGGCTGAATCCCGACTACAGCTACGGGCATGAGATGTGGGAGGGTTTTATTTCCGAACTGAAAAAACGTAAACCGGATATTGAAGTCGTAACGGACGTATTCGTTCCTATGAGCGAAAAGGACTACACCAATTACATATCCGCTCTGATCGACAAGAAGCCGGATCTGGTCTATAGCGTTTTTTGGTCGGGAGCGGGGGTGGCGTTCACGAGGCAGGCAGCGCCATACGGTTTGTTTGAAAAGACAAGGTTTTACCTTGCAGCGGCTGGGATTGGCACAACTATCACTTCCTTGGGCAAGAAAATGGTGCGCATGTGGGGATCGGAGCCTGCTGACTGGCAGCTGGACAACCCGATGAACAAGAAACTCGTGGCCGCTTTCATGAAAGAAACAGGAGGTAAGCCACCGCATGCCTATGTCGCTCATTCCTATGCTACAATCATGATCTTGAAGCAAGCAATAGAAAAGGCAAAGAGCGTGGAGCCGGACAAGGTAATCCAAGCCCTGGAAGGCGGCACCTTTAATACCCCATGGGGAAAGACTGTCATAAGAAAAGGCGATCACCAGGCCATGGGAAAGGTGTTTATCGGCGAGGCCAAACCAAACCCGAAATTTCCATTCTGGACTTTGCAGGATCTGAAAGTCATCCCTTGTGAAAAGGTATCACCGTCTGTAAGCGAGACAGGCTGTGTGCTTAAATAGGAAGTCGCGCAAGTATGTTCTTGGTAACAGACACACTTATAGGGGCTTTGTTACGAAGAGGGTGCAACAATGGTTCTAATCCAGTTCCTTAATGGCCTGTCAACGGCCATGCTCTTGTTTCTTCTTGCTTCCGGACTCACGCTCATCTTCGGTGTTCTGAGGGTAATTAATTTTGCCCATGGATCGCTGTACATGATGGGGGCCTATTTCAGTTGTTCATTGATGCACTTCACCGGGAATTACTGGATTACGCTGTTGTTTGCACCACTCTTGGTAGCCATGATTGCTGGTCTTATAGAGGTTTTCTTCCTGAGACATCTTTATGTGAGGGAGCATGAGTACCAATTACTCCTGCTTTACAGCTTTGTCCTGGTCATAGACGATTTGGTGAAGGCTGTTTGGGGAACAGAACTTAAGCTTGTGCAAAAACCAGCCATCTTAACCGGCTCTCTCCAGATAGCCGGTATGGACTTTCCAACTTATACGCTCCTCATTATACTCTTGGGTCCCGTTGTTGCGTTAGTCCTCTGGTCCGTTCTAACAAAGACCAAGATCGGGAAACAGATTGTTGCAGCGTCCCTTGACAGAGATGCAGCCAATGCACTGGGAATGAACGTACCATTGCTGTTCACCATCGTGTTCTTGTTTGGGTCGTTCCTCGGAGGACTCGGAGGTGCTGTGGCTGCACCTCTGCGGGCAGCGACTCCCGCCATGGGATTGGAAATAATGAATATGTCGTTTGCAGTGGTAATAATTGGGGGGCTTGGAAGCATATGGGGCGCGTTCTTGGGATCACTGTTGATTGGAGAGGTGCTGGCGTTTGGCGCCCTTATCGCCCCGGGCTCGGTAGCATTATTGCCTTTTGTTCTGATGATCTTGGTTTTCTTGTGGCGGCCTCAAGGTTTGTTGGGCAAAGGAGGAGTGTAGGGAAAATGGAAAACCGAATGACGCCTGGAATACGAAACGCCGGTCTAATAGTCGTCGGAATCCTCCTTGTGATCTATCCGTTCGTGTTGCCGCAGTTCTACTCAGCCTTGGCCATCGAGGTTTTTTGCCATGAGCCTGTTTGCTCTAAGCTTCAATCTGCTGTTCGGCTATTCAGGAATGCTGTCCTTTGGACAGGCAACGTTCTACGGCATTGGCGCCTATACTAATGCTTTGGTGTTGAAACATATTGGAGCGTCCATCGCGTTAGGCATGCTGTCGAGCATGCTTATTTCTTTTATCGCAGCCATTCTTATTGGTTTCGTATGCGTACGCTTTACGAAAGCCTACTTTATAATGCTGACGGTCGCATTTTCGGAGATCGTATATGTCATCGGCAATAAATGGGCAGGTTTGACCGGCGGTGACGACGGTCTGGTTGGAATTCCGATTCCAACACTTCATATACCTGGCTTGCCTCTCATTGATCTGCAGGATATCCGGACCTACTACTACTTCGCATTGGCGGTCGTGGCCGTTGCCATATTCGCTTTGTATATCATCACCAATTCACGTTTCGGTCACGTGATACGTGCTATACGGGAAAGCCCTGAAAGGGCTTCATTTCTCGGTCTTAATGTTCGGCGTCATCGGCTGCTCAGTTACGCGATAGCCGGCTTATTTGCAGGGCTTTCCGGGGCTATCCTTGTTCCGTTTGAAGGAATAGTCTCTTTAGAAACCTTGAGTTTCTCGAAATCGGCCGATCCGATCATTATGAGTATATTGGGAGGCAGTCGGTTCTTCTCCGGACCCATTGTCGGGGCTGTCCTGTTCATAATCTTAAAGGACGTAATCCAGAACTTTACTGAATTTTGGAAGCTCTGGATGGGAGTTGTTCTTGTTTTGACAGTGATGTTCATGCCGGGAGGAGTAGTAGGATTCATGGGTTCTCTAAACCTGTTTCGATCTCGATCTTTCGCCCTCGGAAAGGAAGAGGAGCAATAGCGCATGGCTATTTTGGAAACTCAGGACCTCTCCATAAGCTTTGGAGGGCTTCATGCCGTCCGCGACGTCAGCCTGAAGGTTGAGGAGGGATCTCTCACCTCCATCATAGGACCGAACGGCGCAGGCCAAGACGACCCTTTTCAATCTTATATCGGGCAATTACAAGCCGACCAAAGGCTCTGTACTGCTCAGGGGTGAAGCCGTTGGCGGCCTTCCGCCCCACAGGCTTGTAAAAAAGGGTATGGGAAGATCATTTCAAATAACGAACGTCTTTCCGGACCTTACTGTCCTAACTAATGTCTGTGTGGCATTGACGGCCAGTTTCTGAACAGAGTTTCGATGTTTTTCACGGCCTTGATTCGTCCTCAGGAAATTCAGGAGGAGGCTCGTTCAATTGTAGACAGTATTGGGTTGAGCGAATACGAGGGGCACAAGGCGAGTACGCTCTCCCATGGAGATCGCAAACTGCTTGGAATTCGGCATCGTTCTCGCAATAAAACCAATTGTCATGCTGCTTGATGAACCTACGTGCGGCATGAACAAGGAAGAGACGGATAATACGGTGCGGCTCGTAAGACGTATTTCCGGAGAAAAGAGAATTACCGTTCTTTTGACGGAGCATGACATAGATTTGGTTTTTGCGATCTCCGACAAGGTTGCGGTGCTAAACCAGGGGCTCTTGATTGCAGAAGGTACTCCGGATGAGATAAGGGCAAATGAACTGGTGAAAAAGGCATACTTAGGAGAGGACGAGTGCGGTGACCCTACTTCAAGTGAGTAATATCAACACATTCTACGACAAGAGCCATATTATCAAGGACGTTTCGTTTACCGTAAATGAAGGAGAGGTCGTCAGTCTGCTTGGAAGAAATGGTGCCGGGAAGACGACTCTCCTTCGAAGCATCATGGGTCTGACGCCGCCGAAGTCTGGTGAGGTAATGTTTCAAGGCCGGCCGGTAAATGGAATGCAGCCTTTTAGGATTGCCAGACTTGGTGTTGGGTTCATCTTTGAGGACAGGAGGATCTTTCCTACCCTAAGTGTCAGAGACAACCTGGAGATATCTTATCGCGTGCGACCGGGTTCTCAACGCAAGTGGAACCACGAGAGGATAATGGAGGTATTCCCGTTACTGGATAGACTGCAGGACCGACGGGGCATGAACCTCAGCGGAGGGGAGCAGCAATTGCTCGCCATAGCGAGGACGCTAATGGGTAATCCTCAATTGCTCCTTCTTGACGAGCCTACCGAGGGGTTGGCCCCCTTGGTGGTGAAAAGCCTCGGAGAACTACTTCGGCAAATAAAGGAGGAGATGACGATCCTGCTCGCCGAACAGAACCTGAAATTCGCTCTCCGTTTCACTGATCGCGCGTACATAATCGGAAAAGGGCGACTTCAATACGAAGGGACCCGAGACGAGCTGCTGGGCGATCAGGGTATCCAGGAAAGACTACTGGGTGTATAACCGCGTAGTCCTCGGTTCTCCATGGATTTTGATCTCGCCGGCACGCAGAGATGATGAAGAAGAGAAGAGAATTGCTGTTGGAATTACAAGGGCAACATCAGTGATCGACGGTATGCGATTTTGCGAAGTGCCGATGGAGCTCGCCTGAGAGATTCATCTGATCCTGCTCCGAGGCTGCAAAAAGGAGCGCTCTTTCTTGAAACGGGCTATTCGGCGCAGGATATCGAAAAAGGTGATGGCTGGGAGAGCAAGCCTCGCACTCCCCGACGATATAAACATCCATAACGGTATATCGGCCGAACGGAACAAATTCGACCCGCGCAGGGTTGCCCACACACAGCAGCGAAGATCTCGTTAATAGTGATTTGAGCTCAGAAGCCAAGCCGGAATATGTCAACCGTACTCGCCCGCCGGGCTTGGAAGCCCTCAAGAAAGACTCGACCGGCGACCGAACTTGAGATATGGTAATCCACGTCGGAAGCTGCACGAAAGGTTCCTTTCATCCTGCTTACCCGCGTAGATCCGACTTTCCGTCGGTACGGCGCAAGAGGGTAAGGGGAGGGACGGTTTCGATCGGAGTCAAGAAAACGATTCCCAATGCGCGTCATGGCAAGACCGTACGTAATTCCGATTTCCGGCTCCTGAGAACCGGCAGCAACGTCCCGATCTCCTGGGTCGTACGCCGGCACTTGCGAAACCCAAGGTCGTAGGTGGAACCGGTGCCGGCAATCGCCATTTGGTTGCGGTTCTAACCGCCTTTGGGAGACACATCCAAAGGTAAGGCATTGTGGCCCGTTATATTGAATGTGGAACGGCAAGAGCGTTGGAGGGCGATCCGCGGGATATGGGGCGACGTGCCGCTCATGAAGCCCTCTCCCGGTTGAAACAGTTCGAGCCCTCACTCGCTCTTGTTTTCGTGTCGGCCGAGCTCGACGTGGAGGAAGTGAATAGGGGGGCATCGGAAGTCCTCAATGGGTGCCCGACCATAGGGACGAGCACTGCCGGCGAGATCTACAACGGATCTTCCTCAAACGGCGTAGTCGTCGTTGTAATCGCCGGCAGGCATCTCCGGGTCCGGGTCGGGATGGGACACAACGTCGGTGCGGATTACCGGGAAGCGATCCGTCAAGCGCTCGGTCAGGCCGACGTCCTGGACTATTTTGATTCAGGCCATCCATTTCACCACACCATGGCAATTTCTTCTCCGGGAATTCCCGGAGTCTCAAGCGCGTTCATGATCGCTTTTTCTCCCGGGGCGACCAAGAGGCAACCCTCGCTAAGCCACGATATTCACACGTACTTGCGTCGGTACTCGGCCAACCGCATCCCCATCTTCGGCGGGAGTTCCGGGGACAATCTCCGGTTTGAATCAAATCGGCAAATAGTAAACGGTGTTTCCGCATGCGATTCCGTCGCCGTGGCCTTTGTGGAGTCCCAGATTCTGTTCGGTCTTGGACTGGCTCACGGGTTTTCTCCCACCACCAAGGGGGCTTTGGTCACGAATGCTTCGGACCACATAGTGCATGAACTCGACGGCCGTCCGGCCGCCGAAGTGTTGGCCGAGATTCTCGGAATGCCTTTGGAGCAGCTTGGGACGCAGACCGTGTGGTTCAGCCGGTTTCCCTTTGGATCAACCGATGTCTACGGTAACTCCATTATCCAAGTCCCCGAGCGTGTACTGGATGACGGGTCCGTGCAGTTCGGTCCTTTGATGAAGCCTCATCAGGTCATTACCTTGATGAACGGGACCGAGAGCGAGATCGCGCAGGCGGGTTTGACGGCATACAAGAAGGCGGTCCGTCAGGCCGGCCTCAGAAAACCGGCCCTGGCCTTGATGTGCTCGTGCGCTTTGCGCAAGAGACTCATGGCAAGCGAGCAACAAGAGATCGATCCAATACGGCAGTACACGAGTGTCCCGCTGTGCGGATTTTATACGTTCGGCGAGAAAGGCCTGTCTGATGACGGTCTCCCGGTGTACTGCAATCAATCGGTGTCCATGTTGGTATTTTCGGATGAACTCAATCCCGTCGCGAGCCTCGTGAGCAAAGGCACGAGTGCATACGAGGAGTTCTCCGGGAGACTGCGCAGGAAGGAGGACCAACTCAACGCGGTCGCCCGAGTCAATCGGGTAATCCAAGCCTCTTCGGGTAGGACGCAACTGCTTCGGCTCCTCGTAGATGAATTGGCCGAGATCCTGCCTTGGACGGACGTTGCGTTCTATCTCCCGGAGGATTCATCCGTGAGACGTCGCCTGTCATGCGCGTCCTCCCAACAGGAGTTCCCCGAGATCGTCACAAATCCCGAGGCACTGCACGAATTCATTCCGATTCCATTGGAATATGCCGGAAGATCTTTGGGGCTCATGGTCCTCAAGGTGCGATGGGACACCTCACCGGAAGAGGATGATTTCGATACGGTGAATACCCTTGCTCAGATTGCCGCCGGAGGGCTCTACAGGCTGGAGTTGGACGGGCGGCTGGATCTCAAGCTCCGGCACCTGGAGATATCGAATCAACTTGGTAAGGAACTCGCCAAGGCCGTAGGTTCCGTTTCTCCCACCCAACACATGCTGGCGCACCTCAGGCGTGTCCTGAACCTCACATCGGGCACTCTCTGGTTGATTGACGAGAGCAGCCGAATCCTGGTGAAAGAGGCCTTCGACTCGGAGCCGGGACGCGGCCCCGATCTGCTGGTGGCTGCGAACGACGAGATTATCGCAAAATGGCAAGCCCGGAATAGCCAAGCTCTCCACTGGAGCCCCTCAGAGGGGACATGTGCGATCGGTCTCATTGTCCCGTTCCCGTTCAGCTTCGTAACGATTCCCGTGCAATACAAAGGTAAAGTCAGAGGGATTCTGAACCTTTACAGCGCAGGGCGGCATGAAGGTCTCCTGGCACCGGAGCAGGTTCGGGAGACCTTGGATCTCTTGACAAACCTTTCCGCGCAAATCGCGGTATTTCTCGAGAATCTGTCGCTTCAGAAGCATTCCACGCTGTATAGGGAAGTTAATCACCGCATCAAGAACAATCTTCATAACATTGCCGGACTTTTACGCATGCAATCACGGAGATTGGATAAGGTGCCGCCCGAGCAGGCCCTGGATGACAGCATTGCACGGATCATCAGTATCGCCAAAGTCCATGAGACCCTTTCCCAAGGAGACCTCGGTATGATTGACTTGGGACGTCTTGCCGGCAGAATCGGTACACTCTCCGCGACCGACGCCCCGAAAAGTCCCGTGGTGTCGATCGATGTCTCGGGTTCCCGCATTCTCGCACCTTCCAAGGAAGCCACGTCCGTTGCATTGATCGTCAACGAGTTGGTGCGCAACGCGGTGCAACATGGGCGGAGCCTAACAGGAGATTGTAAGGTATCAATTCGATTGACTCTGGCCGAGGGGCTGGTAAGCTTGAGTGTCGAGGATGACGGGCCCGGGCTCCCGAAAGGTTTTGACCCGAAACGAGATGGGAATCTGGGACTGTCCATAGTGAGCGCCCTGGCTGTGGAAGAACTCAAGGGAACTTTCGCCATCGGAGGATCCCGAGGCAGCAAAGCCGAGGTGCGTTTTCCGTTGCCGACAGGCCATCGGATCTAGGGAGGTCTAAATCATGAGCTTCCGAGTTGTACTGGCCGATGATGAAACACTTGCCCGCAGCGATTTGAAAGAGATGTTGGCGGAAATGGGGCACACGGTCGTCGGTGCGGCGGTCGACGGCCTTGAGGCTCTCAACGTCATCAGAACGACGGATCCGGATCTGGTTCTGCTGGACATCAAAATGCCGGGAATGGACGGCATAGAAGTCGCCGGGAAGATAGGCTCGAGATGCCCTGCAATCATTCTTACGGCCTACTCGGAACGGAATCTTCTTGAACGAGCACGAGATGCCGGAGTCATGGCCTACGTGACAAAACCCTTTCGCAAGGCGGATCTGGCTGCCGCCATCGAGCTTGCAGTGAGCAATTTCCTCAAACAATCGACGCTTAGGGAACGGGTAGATCGCCTGAAGGAGCAATTGGAGACGCGCAAACTCGTGGAAAAGGCGAAAGGCCTGCTCATGAACGCGGAGAAACTGACCGAAGCTGAGGCGCACCAACGGCTTCTTCAAATCAGCATGTCGAAGAACAAGTCTTTGAAGAAAGTAGCCGAAGCCACCATTTTGATGTTCGAATAGGACTGATTGGGGGTAGCAAGCATGCCGGAGCCAGAAGTTTTTTCTTGACATTTGGTTTCAGATCGCTTTACGTTAGTTTCCATAATCCGAAGCAAGAGGTAATGGGGCCTCTTTCTTGCCTGAAGAAGGGCAGAGAGGCCCTTTTCTTGTGTACGGCATTATGAGCCGACAGATAGTCCCTTCAACCCACGGACGGCAAACACTTTATGTAAGAGGTTCTTGCGGAACGGATTCTGAGTAGTCGATTTCATAAATACGGTCGCACACCGACGGCAAGTTGTCTCTCTCGAGCGCCGGACGAAACTGTATTTGTGGACTGCGGTCATTAGTTTAACAGTTGACAACAGCGTAATCGTTTCCCGGATGAATACGCAGCACCTGGAGGCTATAAGGAGCACTGTACTCAGCCCCTGGAAGCCGTCGGCGGAGTCTTGCCGACGGTTCCGGATCAGTCCTGCGCCGGCGGAATCACTTTTCTTGGAATGGGGACCGATGTTGCTTGAACTGAACGAAATCTCCAAATCATTCGGAGGCCTCAAGGTCTTGTTCAATGTTTCCTTCCGCATTGAAGAGAGCGAGATCGTCGGGTTGATCGGACCCACTTGATCGGCGAGGGCAACATCGCAATTCATCTGAGCACCGCACATCAATGGTGGGACGGATACCAGGAACCGGCATTTCCCATCATCAAAGGCGGCTGGAAAGTGAAAGTGATGCTTCCGTGGAATAAGCGCTAAGTCACTGGTAAGCCTTCGCCGGGACAGCCGCAACATCTCGGAATCACGATGGGAGTGAACTATTACAGCGATTGAGATACATCAGGTGAAAGGCTGCCGGCAAAAGTAAAAAGCTGTCGGCCGGGACTGAATCCCGGCGAGAAAAGGAGACTAAGATGGAAGCAGTCAAGATGCTTATTGGCGGCGAGTGGGTGCAAGCGAGTTCCGGAGAAACGTTCGCGGATCTCAACCCGGCTTCGGGGGAAGTCTACGCCCAGGTTCCCAAGGGAAACGAGAAGGACGCAGACAGCGCACTGCAAGCCGCATTCGAGGCAAGGTCCGTATGGGCGAACACGCCGCCGGGCCAACGAGCGGCAATCTTGTACAAGGCGTCCGAATTGCTCGCCGCACGGACTGAAGAGTTCGCTCAAACTCTTATCCAAGAGGGCGGGGCCATCTTCAAGAAGGCGATGTTTGAGACCATGTACACGGTGGACCTTCTGCGGACCGCGGCCGAGGACTGCCGCCGACTCTTGGGAGAAACCTTCCCGTCCGACACCAACAAGCTATCCATGACCCTGTACAAACCTCTCGGAACCGTAGTCGCGATCAGCCCGTGGAATTTTCCGTTGCTCCTTTCCGTCAACAAAGTGGCGTACGGGTTGGCAGCGGGCAACACCGTGGTGCTCAAGCCCGCCAGCGAGACCCCGGTTATCGGACTGAAGATTGGCGACCTGTTGACTGAGGCCGGACTGCCGCCGGGAGTCCTGAATGTGATCACCGGTCCGGGAGGGGTGCTCGGAGACTACCTGGTCCAGGACGACAGGACCTCGCTGGTGACGCTCACCGGGGAAACGAAGACGGGCAAACTGGTCGCTCAAAAGGCCGCGGCAAAGCTCAAGAAGTACACTCTGGAACTCGGAGGAAAAGATCCTCTCGTGGTCTGTGATGATGCGGATTTGACCCACGCGGTGGATGCAGCTGCGTTTGGAGCCTTTATGCATCAGGGCCAGATTTGCATGTCCGTTGAGCGTGTGATAGTGCAGGAGAGCATTGCAGAGGAGTTCGGCAAACGCTTGGCGGCCAAGGCTGAAAGCTTGCCCATTGGAGACCCGGGCAACCCTGAAACGGTCGTCGGCCCCATGATCAACGATCAGCAGGTCCGGGTAGTGCATAGCCAGGTTGTGGAAGCTCAGGAGAAGGGCGCCGAGGTGTTGACCGGCGGTACCTTTGAAGGTCGGGTCTACAGGCCCACCGTGCTCACCGGAGTGACCCGGGACATGAAGATCTTTCGCGAGGAGACCTTCGGGCCGACAGCCCCAATCATCACGTTCGGTACCGATGAGGAAGCTTTGGAAATCGCGAATGATTGCGAGTACGGGCTCTCTTCGGGGGTGCTTACCAATGACCTGCAGCGGGCGCTCTACTTTGCGGAGAATCTCGAAAGCGGAATGGTTCATGTGAACGACTCGTCGGTATACGATGAGCCTTTCTGTCCTTTTGGCGGCTGTAAGCAGAGCGGGGTGGGAAGAGAAGGCGGACGCCACTCCATGGAAGAGATGAGTGAAATACGATGGGTGACCATGCAAAAGGGGCACCGACATTACCCGTTCTAGGTCCGGCACAGTGGACCATAAACAGGAAAGGAGACAACCATGTCAAAAGAGATCATTCTGTACAATCTTAAGGATTCCGTAACCGATGAGGAATACAAGAAATACTGTGAAGAGAAAAAAGGCCCGTTCCTCCAGAGCCTGCCGTCGTGCAAGAGCTTCACGTTGGTAAAGATCGTTGCATCCAAGAAAGGGGAAACTCCCTATAAATATGTGGGTATTCTCGATGCCACAAGCACTGCGGATTGGCAAAAGGATACCCAGTCGGAGGATTTTCAGAAGTTTCTCCAGGAATGGGTGCCCAAAGTAAAAGAGGATTTTCAGATTCTCATGGGCGAAGAAGTTTTCGGAAAGTAGCCTAGTACACTGCGGCATAAATGCGCTGACGTATTCTTGAGAACACGCGGTAGCGTCCCAGTGGGAAGGGCATCTTGCCCGTCGACAGTCCCGCGTCTCGCGGGACTGCCCCACCAATTCTGCCGGGCGCCCGTCCTTGCTATGACATACTCATTACCCGTACTTGCGAACTCGGCACCGTAGGATACGGTGACCAAAGGGAACTCAGCGTCGATGCAGGGCCCCCCCCCCTACACCACTTCATACGGGAATACGACACCGTAGTTGAGAATTGGAGCACCAAGTCTCCATTTAGGCCCTGCCTTGGACCGTGTAGGCAGTGCCCAACAGCCAACCCCCGTTCTTTGACCTTGCTAACCACCACGACACACACCGAGGAGGCCGAACCATGCTGTTGCATCATCTCTTCACCGATGAACAAAACGCTATTCGGGACATGATTCGAAAGTTTGTGGACAAGGAAATCATGCCTATTCGGGAACGACTGGAGACTGACTACGCCCTCGTTGAGCAGATTCACCAGAAGCTTGTAGACGTCGGCATTCAGAAGGCAGGCTATCCGGAGGCTTACGGTGGTACGGGCCCGGGCTCACCGGTTACCCTGGGTATCGTCTGTGAAGAACTGGCCAGGGGCGACGCGGGCATCAGTTTGACCGCAGGGATAAACGCCGGCTTCGTACTTCAAGCGGCTATAGTGGCAGGAAACAAGGCAATCCTTGACAAGTTCATTCCACCCTTTTGCGAAGACAAGGTGAACTATGCGTGTCTTTCCATGACGGATTCCACGGGGGGGGCCGACACGGAGAATCCGCTTCTCCAAGGCCGCGGGATCAAGACGACCGCCAAACTCGACGGCGATGAATGGGTAATAAACGGCACGAAGTCGTGGCCGAGCCACGCAGGCCTGGCTTCGGTGTACCTGACGGTTTGCAACACCGATTACGGTGCCGGCGAGGACGGTATCGCAATCATATTTGTACCGCACGACGCTCCGGGACTTACCTTTGGTAAACCGGAGACCAAAATGGGATTCAGGACCTCCGTGAATGCCAGTGTATTTTATGACAATGTCAGGGTTCCCAAGGAATACCGATTGGTCGGTCCCGGTGCGGATGCTCAATTCTACTACGCGACCATGTCCGGAACGCAATGGCATTCTTCGACCATTGCCCTGGGCATGGCCCAGGCTGCATTTGACATTGCACTGGAATACACGGGCGTGCGGCAGAGTGGAGGAAAGCCTGTCCGGCAATGGAGCCTTGCCGCGGGAATTCTAGCCGACATGGCCGTTCGTCTTGAAATGACAAGGGGAGCAGTGTACAACTACGCGTGGATGATGGAGAAGCCGGAAGCATACGGTCCGCCCTTTACGAACGATATGGTCGGCAAGGCCAGCATTCTGCGTTCCTTTGCGTCCGATACCTGTGCGTGGATCGTCGGTAAGGCAATGGAACTCATGGGGTCCAACGGCCTGTCTCCGGAGTATCATCTTGAGAAATACTATCGTGACGCAAAAATCGTCCAGTTGTGGCTGGGTGGTCAGCAGATTGCACAATACCGCATCGCACGGAAATACTACGATTATGTGGTCTAGTTTTGGATTCCCGAACCGGGAAATGGAAAAGCCTCCAGCCCGGCCTTGAAAGACCGGTCTACTGTCATGCCGTCCATCCGGGACGTCAAGGCTTCAAAGCCCCGACAGGGGTGACTGAAAGTAGACCGGTACTTCAGTGCCGGGCAAAGAGCGGCCGGGGTGACCAAGCCGCTTATGTTGGCGCCTATGCCCCTAAGCCCCCTGTAGTAAAGGGGGGCAGGGGGGATTTGACCGGCGGGGAAGCGTCACTCCGCTCCACCGCGGGTTTGTGCGGATCGCGGGACGAAACGATCCCAAGCGGTCGGAGGAAATGGAAGACGGTTGATTTCGGGCTTCTGCCCGTTTTGGGTAGGGGCGACCGGCGGTCGCCCGCGGGCAAATGCCATTTGCCCCTACAATGAAGTGGTGTCTCCACTCGGTTGCCCGGCAGATGGATCTGGCGTTTCGCCGAGTTACGGGCAATCCCACAAAATGTGGGCTGTCGCGAGGTTCAGAGGGGCGCGGCCGAATTGGTGAAAACGACTTCCAAGGAAGCAGATAGCCGACTAATATCCACCCATCTAATTCATGAGATCATGGAGGCCGGACATGACGCTCTTGATCGTGATTCTCGCGATGGATTTGGCTTTTCTCCTGGTTACGGGGCTCTTCACCTATGAATCGCTTCGAGAAAGAGAAGCCCGTGCCGCGCGAATCGGTTTTCTGGAATAGCGGCCGGTCTTCTGATCTTCCTTCTGGTTCTGGTTGTGCCCGGCCTCCGCTTGCCCATGGCCTTTCTGATGGGAGCGGCCGGCCTCGGCTGCCTCGTGTTCCTCGTCCCCGTGGGTCCCAATCAAAAAGCCCTCTTGGGGACGAGCGGCCACGTCGTGGGTGATGTCCAACGGTTTGACGAGCGGGACATAGTCTTTGCTCGTAACCGGTCCCTGCCGCCGGGTTCCGAAATCTACAAGCGCTACTACGAGATGCACCCCGATCTGGAAGAACGAGACGGGGAGCGTCGAAAGAAAGGAGGGCCTGTCGGCCGGCCCGGAGCTATTGACGGTGGGCACAGGCCCACGGTCTCCATGGTGGGAACAGCGTTCGCATTGCCCGCCATGCTGGGACCCCATGCGGAGCCGGAACCGGAGGCGTCGGGACCGCCGGAACCGATCGACGCTGCGCAAGCTTCGAGTATTGTGAAGAGTTTCGCTCTCCATCTTGGAGCCTCCGAGGTGGGTATTTGCCGCGTCGACCCCAATTGGGCCTATTCCCATAGAGGGGAGATCCACTACAACAACTGGGAAGAGTGGGGCGCTGAACTCCCGGAGCCCCTTCCTTATGCCGTGGTCATAGCGACCGAGATGGATCCGGGGAATGTAGCCACAGGGCCGCACACGCCGGCCGTAATGGAGAGCGGCGTGAACTACGCAAAGGGAGCCTATATTACTACCCTTTTGGCCGGCTGGTTCGCCCGTATGGGCTTTCAAGCTCATGCGGACCATTCCCGCCATTACGACACGTTGGTGGTTCCCTTGGCGGTTGACGCGGGCTTGGGAGAAATGGGCCGGTTCGGGTACCTCATCACCAAGAAGACGGGGCCTCGCGCCCGCATCTTTGCGGTAACCACCGATATGCCCCTCGAGCCTGACAAGCCGGTTGACCTGGGTGCCGAGGATTTTTGCAAGACTTGCAAGAAATGCGCACTATCCTGCCCTTCCAGGTCCATTCCTGAAGGCGGCAAGACCGTCCACAATGGAGTGGAAAAATGGAAGATGGACGAAATGAGTTGTTTTGACTACTGGGGGAGGGTAGGGACCGATTGTTGCATCTGCATGGCCGTGTGCCCGTATTCTCGACCCAACCGATCCATCCACAGAGCCGCCGCAGGTTAATGGCAAGATCGGCCCTTGCACGCAGGGTGTTCCCCCACATCGACAACTGGATATACGGTCAACGATGGAAGTCGAGAGAGCCGGCGGACTGGGTGGATTTCCGCAAAGGCCGGAAAAACAGGGCTGAAATGAAAGAGGCTTCACAATGAAGTGAATCTCGATAGGCTAAGGACCCGGGCCGGAAGTAATCCCACCATCGCTAACGTCCTCGAAAGAATATTCTCTGCCAAACGGCCCCATATATGGCCCCATTTGACGCATCGGAGAACCCTGTATAGAGTGATCTCAAGGCCGCCTTTTTATCAGGCGCAAATGTCGACGTAGGAAAGGATGGAGCTATGAAGAGGGCTGTAGTACTGTTGGGATTATTGGGTGCGGCCTTGTTGTTCTGGAGCGCGGCCCTCGCCGGGGACAAGGAGGCGGAGGCCAAAGCCCTTGTTGAACGGGCAACGGCCATGGCCGAAAAAGAGGGCACGACCGCGGTGCTCAGGGCCGTCAACGATGTGAAAGGACCCTTTGTCAAAGGAGACCTCTATCTCTTTGCCATTGCACTGAACAATGTTGCTCTGGCGGAAGGCTCTCCCAACAACAAGCTTCTCATCGGCGAAGACATTGGTTACTACAGCTTCGTTGTCAAGATGACCGAGGTCGCCATAAAGAAGGGATCGGGATGGGTCTCGTATTCTTGGCCGAAACCGGGCGAAAACCTTCCGAGCCCTAAGAAGAGTTTCGTCATGAGGGTGCCTGGCAAGGACTTTTACATTGGATGCGGGTACTACTTGAAGTAGAATCGACCGAGAATTCGTGCACGGGAGTGCGGCTATGGCCGTGTACCGGGGTGACTTCCCCTTTTCAAGGCCCTGAGTATGTCCCAATCTTCTTGCTGCACACCGTGCGAATCGGCCGGCAATAGGCAAACCGATTCGAGGTGTTGACGAGCCGGAGCCCCGCAGGGGCTCACTGTGAGTAGCCACGGGTTTCAACCCGTGGAAACGGGCATCCATCTAACCCTTGGCAACGACCCTGGAGGGGTCGACCAATCCTGATGCCCCCGTTATTGAAATTGGTGGACCCCTTCGGGGTCCCAACCTGTTCGTAGTGTTCCGCTTCCCATGGGTTGAAAACCCATGGCTAGTGCGCCTGCGAGCGTACTTAATCAGAGAGGTGCAAGTCCTCTTCAGGTCAACGCTACAGCCTGTAGCCGCCTGTAACTGCGTCGCTGTGAGGCGGGGTGGAGAGCAACAGGAGGCGAACGACCAGTCCGTAGGTTAACGAACCCGTTTCGGCAGGGTGATCTCGGCGAGCCTGCTAGCCATGTGCGAAGCCTAGACCTATTCTGACGATGGCCTGCGCTGATACAAAAGGCAAAAGGTCTTGAGATAGGAGACCTGTCGCGCTGAGAACAACGTAGCGGGTGTAAAGCGGCGACAGGGGGACACCAGGTGGTTGGGGATGGAATGGTCAGGACGGTTGAGTACGTTAAGCGGGGAGACCTGTGCGGGATGGAGACTCGCACAGGAGTCAGAGCCTCCATAGTAGCGCTGAAACGCCGTAATGGGCGTGGAGCAAAGGGAGGCAGGAAGGTGGATGCATGATGGACAGACAACGGGAAGACAAACCGGCTACAGTGTCCTTCGGGGCTAGACGGGCCGGAGCGATACGGGACCGCTGGTCCTGGGTCGAACCCACAGTCTGGACAGACCGCATGTTGACAGCCCTGGAACACGGGGTGAAAGGAGGTACGTGGTACAGCTTGATGGACAAGGTCCATACTCCTGCGAATCTTCGGTCTGCCTTTGCGCGTGTGAAGGCCAACCGTGGGAGTGCGGGGGTGGATCATGTGACGGTCCGGCACTTCGAGACGCAGCTTGAGGGTAACCTCGAAAAGCTTGCAGCGGAACTCCGGTCCGGCACCTACCGGCCACAACCCATCAGACGCGTGTGGATACCCAAACCCGGCAAGAAAGAGCGCCGTCCACTGGGGATTCCCACGGTACGAGATCGAGTCGTGCAGGCCGCGCTGCGCCAGGTCCTTGAACCTATCTTCGAGCGGGATTTTGCCGAACATAGTTACGGTTTCCGACCGAGGCGAGGCTGTAAGGACGCGCTTCGTCGCGTCGGTGCACTCCTGAGACAAGGCTTCACGTACGTGGTGGATGCCGACCTCAAATCCTACTTCGACACGATAGGGCACGATGAGTTGCTCGGCCGTGTCGCCCTGAAGATTAGCGATCAGAGTATCCTCCGCCTTGTTCAGAGCTTTCTTCAACAGCAAATCCTGGACACTGCTCAGGGCTGGACCCCCGAGTTTGGCACCCCTCAAGGTGCGGTCATCAGTCCACTGTTGTCGAATATCTATCTCGATCCCTTGGATCATCTGATGGCTCGCTCTGGTTTGGCCATGGTACGCTATGCTGACGACTTTGTGATTCTGTGCCGCAGCAAGGCCGAAGCGCAATCCGCTCTCGGTCTGGTCCAGGGCTGGACCCAATCTACGGGACTGACCCTCCATCCGGAGAAGACGCACATTGTCGATGCTACGAGTCGTGGTGGTTTCGACTTTCTTGGGTACCACTTTGAGCGCGGCTATCGTTGGCCCCGTTCCAAAAGCCTGCAGAAGTTGAAGGATACCATTCGCGGCAAAACGAAGCGCACCAACGGCTTTAGCCTTTCGGTAATCATTGCGAGAGTCAACCGGACCCTTGCGGGCTGGTTTGTGTACTTCAAACACAGTCATTACACCACGTTTCGTCCTTTGGACCAGTGGATCCGGATGCGGCTTCGCAGCATCCTTCGCCGCCGTTCCAAGCGTCGTGGTCGCGGCAGGGGCAAGGACCATCAACGCCGGCCGAATTCCTTCTTTGCCAAGCAGGGGCTGTTCTCCGTAGTTGCAGCCCATGCAGCGGCTCGTCAATCCTCTCGGAGGTAAGACCACCGACCGGAGAGCCGTATGCGGGAAAACCGCACGTACGGTTCGGAGGGAGGAGCGGCCGGGTAAACAACCGGTTGTTCCTACCCCTATTTAACAGTTTGCCTTTCAGGGCATGTGCCCGGTGTTCAGCGACCCAGGATATGGGTAAAGCTCAGGACAGAGCCTGGGAACGAGGAAACGGGAAACTCATGCCAAACCGTTGCCGTATTTCCGCCGTGCTGTATGAGAGGGCCGGGGTGGGGGCTCTCCATTCGTTACCGTCCTTGTGCAACGGAGCACTACCGCTCCGTTGCCTTTTCCGCAATGTCATGGTAGAGCCTAGGCGTGGCCATAATGCCTCGCCCGGCTTCACAGGCTCCAAGGAAGAGTAGACCAATGGCTCCTCAATCGACACGTCCGGACTCGACATCCTGCCCTGAAATGGTGGGTCCCGCTTCGATTGCCGCGGGATCGAGCAACGTTGAGAAACACGGAATCAAAAACCTCGGATTCCTCGATCTTAGTCGCGTAATAGACATCATCAATCCCATACGGGTTAAGGGTCCCGTCCGTGGCTCGGTGTCCGGTGTGGCCATTGATACTCGGAAATCCATCGGTGAGGATTACCTATTCTGGGCCATCAAAGGCCGGCACTTCAACGGCAATGATTTTGCCGAAGAAGCACTCAGGAAGGGCGTGAGGGCCGCTGTGGTCAACCGTGAGGATCTCTTTGAGGAGCCGCTGCCGGATGGAACCACGCTCATACAGGTCAAGGACACGTTATCCGCGCTGCAGGATTTGGCCGCAACGTACCGGAGCGGGTTTTTCCTGTCCCGTGCTGGGCGTTACGGGTAGTAACGGCAAGACGCTGGTCAAGGAGATGCTCGCTTCCATCCTCTGCCTGGAGCGCAAGACGTACAGATCGCCTCTTTCCTATAACACGCAGGTGGGAGCAGCACTCGGACTGCTCGGCATCAGGCCCGAGCATGAGGTCGCTGTTATTGAGGCCGGAATCAGCCTCCCCGGTGAAATGGATCGTTTGGAAAAAATGATCAAGCCGGATCACGGCATTCTCACGGTGATCAGTAAGGCACATATCGGTGGGTTGGGCAGCCTGGAACAAACCCTGGAAGAAAAACGTAAGCTCTTCAAGAACCTTCACGGCGAAGATTCTTTTCTGCTGCTCAACGCGGACGATGCACTGAGTATGAGTGTTCTCGGCCGATTTCCGGCGCGGGTCATAACATTCGGCTTTTCCAAATGGGCCGACGTGAGGGCCGAACACATAGAATCACTCCCCGGTGGAGGGCACCGGTTCCACCATGAGGTTGTTCGACCGGAATCTTGACGTAGTGATTCCCGTGCAAGGCCGATTCAACGTGCTCAATGCATTGGCCGCGTCCGCGGCCGCGACGCTTCTCGGGGCATCTCCCCAGGCGATTATCAAAGGTCTGGAGGGTTTTCATCCTTCCCCCATGAGGCTCGAGACGCACACCACCGTCACCGGTGTTACGCTGATCAACGACACTTATAATTCCGACCCGGCATCCATGAAAGGTGCTCTCGACGTGCTGGCCAAAGTGGGCAAGGGACGACGGAAGATAGCAATTCTCAGCGAAATGCTTGACCTCGGTTTGCACAGCCGAGAAGAACATCTTGCCGTGGGCAAGGATGTTGTTCGAACCGGGTCGACCGCCTCATCACGGTGGGTCTAGCAGCCGCGCTCATCGGGCAATCGGCCGTGCTGGAGGGCATGAAGCCGGGAAAGTGTCACCAATACGCGCAGCAACAATGAAGCCGCAATCGAGCTCGAGAAGATCATGAATCGCGACGACGTGGTGCTCTTCAAAGGATCTCGTTGGTTCCGTTTGGAAACGAATCGCCAAGGAGTTGGTAGGTTCCATGGGACCCACAAGGCTCCTGGTCAATCTCGATGCCATTGCGGCAAACGTCAAGGCGGTTCGGGGGATTGTCGGCGAGGATGTCGACATGATGACCGTGGTGAAGAGCTTCGGGTACGGCAATGACTCCATACGAACCTCCAAGGTCGCGTTGGAGAACGGCGTGAGTTACCTGGCCGTGGCGTTCCCGGATGAAGGTACGACGCTCCGTGAAAACAAGATCGACGCGCCGATTCTCGTTTTCAACGTCCTGGTCGAAGAAGTGGACAAGATCGTCCGATACGGTTTGAGCGCGGTGGTCTCGTCGCCTGCACTGGCCGAAGCGCTGAACGACGCTTCAGAGAGAGGGTCCAGGATTCCCGTTCACATCAAGATCGACACCGGTATGGGAAGGTCCGGCGTCTGGGTGGATGAGGCTTTGCCATTCATCGAGCAGGTCCTTCACATGCCGAATCTGGATGTTGAGGCATCATGACCCATTTCTCGAGCGCGGACGATCCGGCCTCCGATGACTATACCAAGCAGCAGATCGACTCGTTCAATTGGCTGCTCGATGAAATGGAGCGAAGAGGCCGGCGGTTCCGCTACGTCCACGCGGCCAACACCGCGGCATTGGTCCGTTTCCCCGCGACTCACTACAACATGGTGCGTCCCGGTCTGGGAATCTACGGAATGTACCCGTCGGAGGCAGTCCGGTCCCTGATACACCTGGAGCAGGTTGTCACGTTCTGCACCAAAATTGCGCAAATCAAGGAACATCCCCCGGGCCGCTGCATTTCGTACAATCGCAGCTTCGTAACGTCCAGAGCCTGCCGAATTGCCACCTTGCACGTGGGGTACAATGACGGGTACCCGAGATTTCAATCCAACATCGGCGAAGTGCTCGTTCAAGGCCGAAGAGCACCGGTGGTGGGGACCGTCTGTATGGATACCATCATGATCGACGTGACCGACATCCCGGACGCCCGAGTCGGCGATGAGGTGGTACTCATCGGCGGCAAGGCGACGACGAAATCTCTGCCGATGAAATTGCAGCCAACGGCAACACCATCAATTACGAAATCGTATGCAAGATATCCCCCGAGTCACGAGAGTGTTTATCCAGACGTGAGCCTTGGGGCGGAAGAGGTGCGTCATCCTCTCCGACGAGACGGTGCCCCCCTAAGTGCCGCTAAGCTCAAGCGTCATATGAAAAGACCTCTAAGGGCCAACAAGGTCGGAAACACGATGTGGGGGATTGGGGGGGGGAAATGGTCTCCCCCCCAATCCAGGCGCGGCGATGCGCTCTTTGAACTCCAATCTCCGAGGCGAAGCCCCGGAGTGTCCGGCGGCGCTGCGGTCTTTCATGATTCGTTGTGGCTTGTCAGCAGCTCCAAGCCATGAATGTTCATGGGCGTCACGCACTTCTATGGCCCGGAAAAGGCCAATGCACCCCTAAGGCCCAGGAAGAATCCGTCAATACCGATATCGGACTGATCGTTCGCGCCGATCTGGGAATCTACGTCGTCGTAAAACTCATAGGTACTCACGGCATTGAAGTAGTTCCGAACTTCATAGCCGAAATCAATGCCGAAAAGCCCCCAATCGCTCTGCCGGTCATAACGCACTCCCAGTTTCATGCCGACTGCCGGGACAATACGAGTACCGTACGGAAGATCAACGTCTACGCGTCGCACCGAGGATGATCCGTAAGGGTAATCGGTTTGGTTCACCTGGCCGCCCACATCGCCGACCAGCATGGCCGCGGCGATTTGACCGTACAAGTTTACCCCGCGCACATCCAGCTGGTTCCTAAGGCGAAACGGGGGCCGAATCCCGAAAGGGTGTTCCTTCTGTTTACGATCACTTGATTCGATGAAGTCGCCGAAAGCTGCTGAATGTATTTGATTGTAAACTCCTGCCGCAAACGCGTGTACTGGATGCCGCCGGAAAGAGTGAGATTTCCGCCGGAATCGAACCGGAACGACACCCGGGAACCAAAATTACCCTCGTTAAGATTGAAGGACGTGGTCGCAATGAGATTGGTCACGTTGTCATCATCGATTGTGGAATTGGGATGCAGTAGGAGGCCCCATATGCTGCTGCTCGTTCCACGTGCCGCTGCAGCCTCCTGACTTGAGTTGAAATGCTCGTACGCCGCTTCCAGGCCCGAACCGTTTCTGCTCATCCGAGACGCGCAGGTCAGCCGTAACGCGAAATCCCTTTTGTGTGCAAGGCCCTCCAGTTTGCCCAGTACTCGGCTGTTACTGCGGCGCGGATCGAGCACCGCGTACAACAGCTTTGTGCTGGTTGGCCGCAGCCACAGCAGATCGAGACCGAGGCTGTAAGGCGGATCGTTGCCGGGAGTGCGGACCGCGTCGTCCGAAACAACGGGTCCTGAAGGGACGATGTTCTGGGCGCAACCGACTGAACACATGCCCAGGAATGAACATACGAGAAAAAGCAAAACAATATATTTCGAACAGCAGAACATACCTTACCACCCCGCAAGTTGTACTCGTTCGAAAAGACGAGTAGCGAACATTATTGAAACCACTCGCCTCAGAGCCTACAAACCGTAGATCTTCGACCTCTTGGTGAGCTATTTTACCAATACAAGCAGTACAATACCTAGCATGATCAGTGCGTACAGTCAAGTACGTTGGAGAGGTACGAGCAAGCCGTCAAGCACTTTGATGTTTCGAGGTTTTCTGCAGAAAGGGATCGTTTCTTCTCGTGAGTCTTTCGGAAATGCCCAGTGCGCTTTCAACCAAGTGTACACAATAACTGACAAATAATTGCGTGGGGCGGGCTTTTCAACCCTCCCCACATATACTTATGTCATTTGTTTGAAGCGTCAAACTTGTCCGACATCAGTTGCTGCAATTTGAATTTCTGCGTTTTGCCGATGCTCGTTGTAGGGAATTCGTCCATGACGACCACCTCGTTCGGCACCTTGTAATTCGCCAAACGTTGTTTGCAGAAGGCCACAACTTCCTGACGCTCAATGCTCTTGGAGGCAAAGGGATCACGCAGGCAACAATCCGCTCACCCATTACCGCATCGGGAACGCCCATAACAGCCACGTTTTCCACGCCGTCTATCAGCCGGATTTGTTCTTCGACCTCGCCGGATACACATTAAAGCCGCCTCGTACAATGAGTTCTTTCTTTCGTCCCGCGATAACGAGATGCCCATTCTCGAGTTTCTTTCCAAGTCACCCGAGTAGAAGAATCCCTCATCGTCAAAACACGACTTGGTGATTTCAGGTTGCTCAAAATACCCTGAGAACAGATTCGGGCCGTGAATCGCTATTTCGCCCACGACTCCCGTGGGCACTTCCTTGCGGTCCGGATCCGCGATCTTTATCGTGCATCCTCTAATCGGCGGTCCCACGGTTTCGCTCTTGACTTCCGTGTCTTCATCAAGATCGGTTAATCGTGCAACATCCGTTTTCGCTCATGCCGTACGTACAGCTGATGGCCAGGTTCATCCTTGACGTAACGGCAAGTACGAGGTCCTTGGGACAAAATGCACCGCCC
>CAXXIU010000002.1:0-707336 GCA_963675835.2 Desulfomonilaceae bacterium | reverse complement strand
CGTTCCAGTGTGCTGAGATTCGTTCTGGATACGATGCCCATATGGATTGTGGTCGTCGGGCTGTTTGTCATTCGAGTCGTGTTGGGGGCCGTGGGGTTCTTGGCAAATTACGAAATTCCCGGAGAGGAATACCTGAGTTTCTTGCTCGCTCTTTTCCTTGCGATCGGTTTGGTGATCAAGACGAACACGGAATCCCGTGCGGCAATACGGGAGGCTCTTTCGGATCCGAAAAGCTACTACATAGCCTTTACCATAGCGGCGGTCCTGGGGTTCAAAGGAGTGCTCACGGACTCCCACGCCATAGAGCAGGTAAAATTCGATCTGGCCGCGTACAACGTACCGCCTCTGCTCATCATTGTCTTCCTCCCTTTTCTCGCAGGAATGATTACCGGAATTGCCGTCGGTTTCGTGGGGGCATCGTTTCCCTTGGTCGTCACGCTCGTACCTGAAGGGGCCTCTCCGTACCCCTATGCCTTGCTGGCCTACGGTTTCGGGTACGCGGGGATGATGCTGTCACCCATTCACATCTGTTTCGTGGTCACCAAGGAGTATTTCTCAGCCAATCTGAGCACTTCGTTCGCCCATCTATGGAAACCGTCGATCGCCGTGTTGTTGTGGACCGTCGCGCTCTTTCTGATTTATGTCAGACTGGCGGAATTGTAGCAGCGGTCACGTATTACGCTTATCAGGGGGGCTCGAGGGGGTGAGATGAGTCTCCCCTCCAAACCCAACCGTAATAAGCGGTCTTGGCACCAGTCTCCGAGGCGAAGCCAAGGAGTGCAGATCGAAGCCGAGGACTTTCATGGTTCGTTGTGGCGCCTCTTGCCATCCGGGTTGGTATCAAACCCTATAATGCCCCACGGAACTCCTCAGTTGTTCTCCCAGGTCCTGCAACCTGTCGGCAGCTCCCTCGAGCTGTGCCGCTCCTTCGCTGTTCTGGCGAACGGAATCCTCGATATCTTGCATTGCTCCTGCGACCTGATCTACTCCCTGGGCTTGCTGTTCGCTTGACGACTCTATAACGTTCGCGGCCTGAACCGAAGATGAGACCCCGTCCACGAGGGCTTCGATGGCTTCGCCGGCCAGGGTGGATTTCTCCACTCCGGCGTCCACTGCCTTGCCACCCTCTTCAGTGGCCATAACGGACGGCATTGACCCACTGGCGAGTGTTTTCCAGGATGGAGCGAATTCGTCCCGTGGCTTCTCTGGACTGGTCCGCGAGGGTCTTGATTTCGTGAGCGACAACGGAGAAGCCTTTTCCATGGTCTCCAGCGCTGTGCGGCCTCAATGGAAGCATTCACGGCCAGCAGATTCGATTGATCCGCGAGATCTTGCACCGTGGCAATGATATTCTCGATGGCCTGGCTTTCCCTGCTGAGCTTCACCACGGTGTCGCCTATGGAGGCCATCTGTCTACTGATGAGCTTCATCCCTTCGATGGTCTCCCGGGTCGCAGTCAGGCCGCTGTTGGAGATCCTTTCGGCCTCCTGGGAGGTTTCCGCAACGTTCTTTGCCTTTTCGCTTGGCTGTTGCCGCAGACTGTTTGACCTGCTGAACGGTGACAGTGGTCTCACCGATGGCGGAAGTGGTCCGTGAGGTGCTCGCTGAAAGCTGTGATGCAGTGGTCGATATTTCGGTGGCCGAGCTGACTACCACGTCCACCCCCTCCAGCAATTGCTGCGTCTGGCTTCTGAGATCCTGCGAGCATACCGCGAACCGCCTTGGCCAAGCGTGCCGATTTCGTCATTTCTTGTCTGCCATGGAATTTCAGTGGTCAGGTCTCCTTTCCCCACGTGAACCACCTTTTCGGCCAGCATGGACAACGGCTTGGTCACCGTTCCGGACAGCAGGTATGCGACGATAAAGGAGACCAGCGCAATGCACGACGGCAATCCAGCCATATCCGCGTTTGCAGTGAATGGACCGGGAGCAAAGGCCTCGCTCGGTATCCACCTCGGCAAGGACCACCCACTTGAAGTCAGCCCCGATGCCTTCGTTCTCCGTCCAGACCGATCAGCGAGTATGAGCTGAGGACCGTTTTTCCCCGTATAGTCTCCTGAGTATTCCTGTTCCCGGTTCGCGGCCCAGTGCCTTCCGGGTCGCTTCGGTATGAACCTTTGTCTGAAGAAGTCCCTGGCTACTCTCTCCAACCGGATTGCGAACGCATGAGATAGTCCTGGCCTACCAGATATGCTCGTGTCGTCCCGCCTTCCTTCACGGCTTGGGTGCGAAGATCCTCGCGATATCTTCTGCGGGCCCAGGCGTAGGATCAGCACTCCCCTTGACAGTCCTTCATCCTCCGACCAGTATCGGAACGCCGACAAATGCAGCAGGTCCTCCGGACGGTTGGTATTGTTGGAAGTCAACCATGGCCGCTTGCCCGGACTTCGACCACCTTATTCCAGAGTCGGCCCAAACCGGACTGTCCTTTAAGTCACTTCGCTTTAATGTTGGCGCCAAGATCCTTTAATTGTCTTTGACGTATACATGATATTCGACTCGCCCGCATCGGCGATCAATATGTCCTGGTATCCGGAAACATCTGGAGGCGTGGGTCTCAATGAAAGCTCTTGAAGAACGGGTCAATTTTATCATACCACTTCTTGTACAGACTGGAGCTTGCATCGAATGGCGCATCAGGCGAAGGCCGGTGATATTTGTGATACGATTCCAGCGTATCCACCGCAGAAGCGACGAACTCCGTTTGCGCCATGAATTTCAGGCTTTGAATCGTGTCGATTCAGGTAACTGACCAATTCAATCTCTTTCTCAGCTCCTTTTCGGAATACAGCTTGTTGAATTCTGCGTTTTCCAGTCCTGTTCTCGCTTTGTCAAAGGAGAGATATCCCAGTGTCAAGACCTGCGCCAGCGAAAAGACTGCAAGCAGCGCTAGAAGCTTAACTTTCAAGCTCGAGAATACCGATCCGGCCATCCAAAATTCTCCTTGATATGTGTCGTACCGCAGCTTGTGTCAGAAGAGTGAAGAGTCATGCACTCGAAGGCCCTATGAGGAATGCCCGCAACTCCTCAACAACACATGAGTCACTCTACTAGGTTTCCAAAGCCCCTCGAACGTCGTAAGAGCTCCCGACCGCCGAACGAAGGCGTGGTTTTTCGACGCAGTACCTGCACACATTCGTGCCACGGCATCTTAACCTTGAACGAAGTCACGATTGTACGTCCCCCCAAACTTCACTACGTGAAGCTGCTGGAACACCGCTGCACTGTGCCGGTTTGCACCGTAATGCCAATGCCGTTACAAAGATCTGGCGTCCAAAATGTTGAAGCCGGACCAGCCACAGGATCGTAACGCATCATTGACTTCCCGGTCTGTAAATCCGCCGTGTTCCTTTCTGTCAAGCAATTGTTGTACCATTTCTGAAGCGACAGCGTTGCCGCCGGAGTTCCAGCGGTGGGAGCGCAAGATCGGGATTGCTCTCACCACGTACAGGTCGTTCTACGCCAGTCAGGGCGCCATCTTAGTGCCATTTTGACTCAAAACATCCGAATATCGCGAGTGAATTGCACGCTTCCCTAACCACCGAGCCTTTGCCCCCCTGTGTTCTCAAAACTTTTGACGGGAGATACGACTAGTTAGTACCCTATCTTTATACGGCACATATTCACAATCCTATAACGCATTGAAGATACCGGAACTATTAACTTCGCGGACATGCCGTGTCCCAAGTTGCGTTCATCCACTTGTGCAAGCGTTGAACAACCGATAGAGAGGTACGAGCGGTTTCTTTCCGGGGTGATGATCCGGTGGCCTAGGATTCAAGGGAGGCAGCTCATTTCAAAGCAAGGCAAATGGTGTGAAATTGGATTGTGCTGAAATTTCTCTTGGCTTGGCATTGATGTTGCACATTACGTGGTGCAATTCGCAGGAATCAGCCTGAGTTTTCTGAACGTCAACCTGGACGTTGGTGCTCTATTCTGCAAATTCGGTGACGTATCCTCGGGAGAGGGTAAGACGCTGCTGGATAAGCCGGCAGTACACCTTGGTGTTGCTCCTTTCTCTAAGGATGTCTGCGAACCTGCAACCTTGTGCAGGAAAGACAGTACTCAGGAGACAACAGGATGATACTGAGGAGAAGGCGTTTGCACATGTCCTGTCACATCGAAATCGCAAGGAGATTGTTATGCAGAGAATTCACGTGTTGGTCTTGTTCATTTGTCTGGGACTTGCAGTAGTTCTTCCGAAAGTGGTTGCTTTTGGTGCGGATGTGCCCGTCACCATCAAGATTGGAGCTTCTGTTTCCAAGACCGGACAGTTCTGGCCTGAGGTTGGCCCCTTCGAGGAGTTGATGAAGGCATGGGCTCAGGATGTGAACCGCAAGGGCGGGATAATGCTGAAGCAGTACGGCAAGCGCCTTCCCGTTGAGATGTTCATCTACGATGACAAGAGCGACATGAAAGTGGCCAAGAAAGTCTACCAGGAGATGGCAAAGACTGACAAAGTAGATCTCTTGCTGGGACCTTACAGCAGTCCTTTGACACTTGTGGCCGGCGAGATCGCCGAAAGCAACAAGATTCCGATGCTCGCTATCTGCGCAAGCTCACCCAAGGTCTATGCAAAAAACTTTGAATGGTTAGTGGGGTTGATTGGCCTAGGGCCGAAGATTACCTACCGGTACTGGGACATGACAAAGACTGAGGGTAAGGCCCGCACCATCTCTTTTGTGGTTGAAGACTCCCTGCATCCCAAAGGGGCTTTCAAGGGATCCAAGAAGCTTGCGGAAGAGGCAGGCATTGAGGTGTTGTCCAGTCACATTGTCCCTGCACAGACGGCCGATTTTGGTGAGGTCATCAAGACCCTCCGCGAAAAGAATCCGGATATCGTCTACGTCTCATCGAACGTACCCTTTGCCGTGAAATTTCTCAAAGAAGCCCTTCAGGCGAAGTTGAACCCAAGGGAATACCATTGCACCCATCACGGCGGGGTCTTTCGGGAAAGCCTCGGTACTGGGGCAGAGCAGGTCGTGGGCCAATCTTTCTGGACGGCAGGAATGAAACTGGGAGACCCTGAGATCGTGAAGAGGGTCCTGAAAAAAGCGGACATCAGCGAAACCATGTACTCCTGGGGGCCCGCCTACGTTGCAGCTTTTCAGGTGGTCCAGTCCGCTATTGAAAGAGCCGGGACACTCGACCACAACGAGCTCTTGAAGGCGCTCAAGGAATCGAAGGTCGAGACCGTTCTCGGCACCGCTTACTTCTACCCAAGCGGTTACGGTTCAATCAACACGTATCCCTCTCAGATTCAGCAAGGGAAGTATGTGGTCATCTGGCCTCCCGATGCTGCCACCGGGAAGCATCAGTATCCCAGAAAATCGTCAAAGTAACGGTCATGGGAGGATCCTCGGTGTATGGTACCGCTGCCGGGCATTGCTGCAGAGAGCTTCCGTGTTTGGCGTAATCCGGTACCTTTGATATCAATCGGTCTTCAGACGACTAACATTCCCGAGAGGAGGCACCGGGCGGGTCCCCGAAGCGAAGTCCAGCCTTGACCGGCGTAGCTCAAGGGGCCATCCCGGCACATCTACGGTAACGTCACTTTTCTGACCGCGACGTCCTATGAAAATCCCTGTGGAGGTTTGGAGGGGGGAGATCATGTTCGCTAAAATAAGACATCAGACTCGGTCTCTCAGTCCGACATTCCGGCGCAAGCCGGAATCCAGTCCTCCAAAATAAGCGGCTGGAACACGGCTTGCGCCGGGGTGACGGCCCAATCCCCCCTTATTCGCTGATCGGGGTGGATAATGATCTCACTTCACCCGGCATTTCATTTCTCCACTCCGGGAAACAATGATCGGGTCGAAGTGCTCGAGACGATGAGCAGCCTCGTCCGAAGAGAGCCCCATTCGACGTTTCAAGATTACCACGAGTCTTTCCACTGCCCAACCAAAGAAATCCAATACCGACCTGCGACCTTCGAGATTTGTGCGCAAGCTTGAAAGAGACGGCTCCATCGGTTATCATGCTCTATGAGAAGGGGGGATTTCGTCCGTGTCGGCATTGGGTCGACGACTTGCTCGTGGTGGGATTCACTTCGAGGGTGGGACGTGGTGTTACTGGAGGATCAGATGAGGGATGGTTGGTTAGGTCTCCTGCTGGGCGTTGTTGTCTTCGGCATGGCGCTGGAATGCGGTGCGGAGGAGTTCGCCGGCAAGCTGCAGCGTGTAGGCATCGACACGGTGACTGTCGTCGGCTCGAATAACACAAAGGTCGTTGTGCATGTGAAACGAGGGCAAAGGCGACAGGCGGCGCCTTACCTCGGGAAATCGGTCATGGTCGACTTCCGGACCGAAAGTGGAGAATGCAAGGCGATACGCTTTCGGTCGCCGCAACACCGGCAGTGAGCTCGCTCTCCAGGTCGGAGCAGAGAGGCGGTTAGAACCGCAACCAAATGGCGATTGCAGACACCGGCGTTACGCACGACCTTGAGTTTCGCAAGTACCATCGTGCTACGCAGAGGATCCGGACGTTGCTCCTTCCCCGCAATTCCGGGGGCACAATCCCAAGTTTCTCCCCGCCGGCGCGGATCGAAATCGGGTTATGTCCCCGAATTGCTCGGGGGCATGCATTCAGGGGACATGACCCGATTTGCCGGAGCGCAGCGGAGGGACACAAATCGGGATCGTGTCCCCTGAATGCAAGAATTCTTCGCGGCACGACAAGGATTTCAAGGATAGTAGTATAGAGCGGTATTTGACGGAGCAACGAGGCAGACGAAGTCCCGAGGAGGGTACGTGTCGCTTCCGGTCTGCGCATTGACGGCTTGCATCTGCCCACCGAATAGAAGATTGATTCAATAATGTCATGTTGATTGGCAATGGCGCCGGAGGCGGGCGGGCCGGGGAGGGGCATCCGCACAGTGGATTCCAAAGGGACCGGAACGTCTTTCGTCACATCGGACGATCATCGAGTGAGAATGGCGGGGAAGATGGGAAGATCCCGGGAATACCCGGGATCCTGCCGTCTTACGCTGTTGATCGAGGATCCTGCCGTCCGTTAGGGCCTGAGGTCGCTATTGAGAGGCAGGATTTCGTAGGATTGTCTCTGCTCGTTCCGCGCGGCGAGCTTATATTTCTCGAGCCTGGTCTTCATTTCCTCAGTGCATGAGCCCTGCGGGCAAATCTTGGACTTGAGTGCAATCGCCTGCTCCTGGAGTTCCGCGGCCTTTGCGGCATCGCCCTGCTGGAAATAGGCTTCCGCCAGGGTCTCCTGCACGACGGCGTCTTTTCCCTCGGTCATTTCATTGGCCTTCTTTGCCAGTTCCAGTGCCTTGGTACCGTCGCGGAGTTTTTCATCAGGGCACGTCATCAGGAACCACGCTCTGTCTTGAATTGACCACGCATCATCGGGCTTCAACTCTGCCACTTTCGAGAAATCTTCAGATGCTTCCTTGCACTTGCCCATACGGCTGAGTATCCATGCTCTGACACGGAATCCGTCCGCGAATTTCGGGGCTATCTCAAGAGCCTTGCTCGCATCGGCGAGAGCCTTTTCCTGATCGCCCAGCTTGGATGAAATGTGAGCCCTCTGTGCATAGGCCCACGCGTAGTTGCCGTCGATGTCGATAGCTTTGGTGAGATCGTTGACCGCAGCCTCATCCTGGCCGAGCATCTTCTCCACAATGGCCTTCTGTCCATAGGCCAAAGCGCTTTTGGGGTTCAATTTCACGGCGTTGTCGGCATCCGCCAGGGCATCGTCAAGCTTTCCCCAATTGAGGTAAGCTGCGGACCGACCAATGTAGGCATCACTATCTCCGGGTTTGGCTTTGATCACCTTGTCGAAAAGGGAGACGGCCCCTTTCCAATCCTGCTTAGCCATGGCCGACTTCGCCAGCGCCAAACCGGATTCGGGCTTCTTCTTCGTCAGGTCGGGTACGACAAAGATCGCTGCAACGATGACGATCGCGACGATCAAGAATCCGACAAAGCTGTAAGCGGCTGATCCTCGTTCATTCCCCAGCCCGCTCCCCAGAGAAGACGCACCTGTAGTCCACTTCATTTCGTTCACTCCTTGGTTCGTAGTTGAGTTACTGAAGAAATTATTTCAGTAACGCCGGAACTGTCCTCGCCTCTGTCCTGACCAGTATATGTCCGATGTGTCCGTGCGACCGAGTCTATCAAATTGATATCCTTAACTGTCTCGCTGTGTGCCGACCGAAGGGGGAGGCGCTTCGACTGCCTCAGCCGAATTCCCAATTATAACCATTCCAGAAACCGAAATCAACGACTATGTGGACACCAACGGAAAGTGTTTTAACTTCCATCAGTAATTCGGTCGCGTCGTTGTTCTCGGGCTAAGAAAGACGGTGCCGAGTCACGCTCTTAAACGTGGGGGCCGGCGTTACGTCCTGCGGAAACGCCGGAGACGCAGGGGCATCGTGTCGCACCGAGATCGCTTTCCCGCTGGACGCGGGTTTTCGTTCATGCAAATGTATCGTGGATGTTGTCATTGCGAGCGAACCGTGGCAATCTCAACGCGTCGAAATCCGCGACCGTATTTGTCTGAAATCGACTACTAAGGTTCCGATTTCGACCGGCCGGATCTATCCGGAAGCGTCCTTCGAATGATTCGTTGTCGTGGAGAGCGGTTGACTGCCTTGGCGGCAGAACCTCCTCAGCAACGGTATCAGTTGAGACGTCTTGAACGGTTTTGCAATATGTTCGTCCATGCCTGCATCCAGACATTGTTGCCTGTAGTCGGCAAATGCATGAGCTGTTTGCGCAATAATGGGGATTCTCTCCGAGGTTTCCTTGGCTCGTATGAGCCGAGTGGCCTCGAATCCGTCCATTTCGGGCATCCTAAGATCCATGAGAATGAGGTCGAACTGCTTTGACTCAAAAGCTTCGACCGCCTCACGCCCGTTTGAAACAATGACCGCGTCGCATCCTAGTTTACCGAGGATCCTCCGGGCGACGGCTTGATTCAATGAATTGTCTTCAACAAGCAGCACCTTGACGCCGACGAACTCACCCGGGTCGGGAGACCCATCGTTTATTCTCGCTTCGACGGTCTCTTGGAATCCGCATTTGGCGAGCCGTACGGTGAAATGGAATGTACTTCCTTTGCCTAACTCACTCTCCACCCACATTTCTCCGCCCATTGCAGTTGCAAGCTGAGAAGATATGGCCAACCCCAGTCCGGTGCCGCCGTGCCTTCTGCTTATGGATGAATCCTCTTGTGAGAACCGCTCAAAAATTGAACCAAGCTTGTCCCGGTGAATACCCATACCGGTATCGGATACCGAGAATAGTAGGACAACTCCATCATTCAAGTCTTCCTTAAGCTTCGTGCGAATGGATATTTGACCATGATCGGTGAATTTTATCGCATTGTTGCCCAGGTTGAGCAGTATCTGTCTGAGTCGATTCGGGTCCCCGCAGAGACGTTCGGGAATGTCGTCGCTTATGCAACAACTCAGCTTAAGGTTCTTCTCGCGTGACTTGGCCGCCAGGAGCGCCTCCGTGCCGGCCAACAGGGACCTGATATCGAAATCTATAACTTCCAGATTGAGTTTGCCCGCTTCTATCTTGGAGAAATCCAGAATGTCGTTCAGCAGTACGTGAAGCGCATCTACGGACGATTGCACGATGTCGAGTCGCTTGCGTTGTTCCGGTGTCAGCTGCGAGTCCATAATGACATCCATCATTCCCAACACAACGTTCAGCGGCGTTCTGATTTCATGGCTCATATTGGCCAGGAATTCGCTCTTAGCCTGAGTAGCCGATTCCGCGGCTTTCTTGGCTTCTCGGAGTAGATCCAGGTTCTCCTGCAACTGCCGGGTCCGTTCATCGACTTTCTTTTCCAGAGTCTTCGAGTACTCCTGCAAACTTGCCTGAGAACTCATGAGCTTCCGGATGGTGTCGTCCAGGGATACCCTCATCGAATCAAGATCCTTGAACAGTCTCCCGATCTCGTCGTCGTTCCTCCAGGAAATCGACTTGTCCAGTTGTCCCCCGGCGATTTCGGATGCAGCCCGGCCCAATTGTCGCAAAGGCGCAAAAACGTTTTCTCGAAGCAGCCATAGGAGGCCGGCGAAGAGGGTGAGGATGACCACCACCATTGACGAAGTGCGGTACTTGAGCGTACGCCAAACTTCCTCGTCAATGGGGGCTCGCGATATGATCATTTTGAGGTGTCCGATTTCCCGGCCATAGATCAGGATGGGACTCTCCTCGGTGAATGTGTCCCCGCCCCTCTGCGGCAACGGAGGAAGCACCACTGAAGCCGGGTCGATTCCTGACGGCCATGATCCCGCCCCCGGACGTGACCTCGACGTGCAGTACGATGTCCTCGTGACGAATGACTCCGTCCACAAGATCGGAAACTCTTTGCCGGTCCAGTTCCCAGAGCGGTTTGCGCAAGGCATTGACCATTAAGTCCAGTATGCGATGGGAACGAGCCGTGAGTTGATTGCGGGCAAGAACATACTGGGACCAGACCTGAAAACCACTAACGACCACCATGAACGCAACGATGAGCGTCGCAGTCTTAAAGGTAATGCGAAAGACTAAGCTCCGCGATTTCGGACTCTGTTTCATCGGCTCTCCGGTATTACCGTGACGTCGTACTTGCCCCACAGGAGGCTCGAGTACCCGTGTTTCTCCAACTCGGACAGGATGGCCGTGATTTCCTTTGGGGAAGGGCTGAAGCCCTTACGCGTGAGAACGGTGTGGCGATACTCTTGCTCGATCCTATCGGATATCAACAGACGAGGAATATGAGCCGGATGATCGCGTAAGTAGCGTATGACAAACGACCTGGTGACAATGGCTATGTCCGCTCGACCGTCAAGCACGGCTCGAATGTTTTCTTCGTGTGATGTGGTGACACGCATATTGTACAGCTTCAACAATAAATCAGTGTCGGTTGTGAACTCGGCGAAAGGATAGTGATACCCCAAATATCCGAGCTTTGATTTGTCATTGAGATCTTGGAAGTAATCCTGCCCTTTACCGGGGGCTGCACGCGTGATGTATACCTCGGCATCCCTGAGAAATTCCCGGGAACAGTTCACCGGCATTGCATCCCAACCCCACTCCTTCCTTTCGAAAAACATCACATCAAATGTGTTGTCGGCGAAATCCTTGTAGCGCGTCAAAGGGGTGGTGGGCACGAATTCGAAGTGGTACGCGGACTGAAACGCATTCATAAGCTCCAATAGGTCGGTCGTGAGGCCTACAAATTTCCCCCGAATGTGTTCAACGTAGGGGGGGAAATGATAACCACCTACTTTGACAACCTGTTTACCGTTTGGTTGATTCGAGGCGGTCGTGACGGAAGACTGCCGCCCCGATGGGTAACAGGACGAATCCGCCGCAGCACAGATCCCGTACTTTCCCAGCAGTATGGATAGATAACCCGCATCCTCCATACGGTCGATCAAGCCGTTGAGTTCGCCCATCGAAGGTTCGATGTTTTTCCGGACGAGCATCGTGTGATGGTAAGTCTGCTCAACCCTTTGGGACACCATCAGCCGAGGAATCTCGGCAGGATGGTCCCTGAGAAATTTCGCGAGAAAGGATCGTGTTACCACCGCCAAGTCGGCACGTCCCGCGAGCACGGATCTGATGTTTGCTTCATGAGATATCGTAGTTCTGGCATTGAATTTCGCGAGCAGGCGTTTCGGGTCCGCATCGTATGCTGCGAACGGGTAATGGTAACCCAAGTAGACCAGAAGGGATTTCCCTTTGAGGACATCGAAGTATTTCTGAGTCCTCTTGGGCAACGCCTTGGCCACGAAGACCTCACAGTCACTTGCAAATTTTCTGGAAACATCGACGGGAATCTCCTGCCATCCCCAATCGACACTCTCGAAAAGAATGACATCGTAGGTTCCGTTGTTGAAATCTTCGTATCGGCGCATGGAGGAGGTGGGCAAAAATTCAAAGCGGTACTTGGACTGAAAGGCATTGAGCATTTCAATCAAGTCTAGCGTCAATCCGTTGAATTTACCGTCTTTCTCCTGAACATACGGCGGAAAATCGTAGCCGCCGACCTTGACGACGATTTGAGCAGGGGGCTCAGAACCGCCTCCCCGCTTCAATTCGGGGGGGGAGTCGGCCGATGATGCCGGCATTGTCGTCAGGATCAGGCCCAAGATTACCAATAGCCGAATGCGGTTCATGAAAGGTCTCATCTCCTTTCCAAGAACGTTCCGACACTCATTCCCGTCTGAAATGCCCCGATCTACCGCCGCTTTTTTCCACGAGCCGAATGTGGGAGATCGTCATTCCTCTGTCCACGGCCTTGCACATGTCGTAGATCGTCAGCCCCGCGCACGCGACTGCCGTGAGAGCCTCCATTTCCACCCCGGTTCGAGCCGCAACTTTCACTCGGGCTTCGATCTCTATGATCGATTGTTCACGATCCCATGAGAATTCGATTTTCACGGAAGTTAACGGCAGTGGGTGCGCGAGGGGAATCAGGTCGGGGGTCTTCTTCGCTGCCATGATTCCCGCGAGACGGGCGACCCCGAGAACATCGCCCTTCTTTGAGCGGCCTTCCAGAATGAGATCCAAGGTTTCGGGTTGCATCCGGACATCCCCCCGCGCAACCGCTTCCCGGACGGTGATGTCCTTATCGCCCACATCCACCATGAGGGCTTGTCCCTTTTCATCAAAGTGAGTGAATTCCGCCATAATCGTTTCTCCGGGATAGAGCACCATGCATCATGGGAGCGCGTAACTTCTCGTGAGCCCCATGGGTGAGGATACCGCACGGTTCCCGATCCGTCGAACTATGAGTTCTGTTTCTTTTCCAACCTGTGAATCAACGCGCCGGCGTGTGCGGCAAATCCTTCGTACCGTGCAAGCACCAGGGTCTTGGGGGCCAGACTGGTGAATCCTTCTTCAGAGACCTTTGAAAACGACATGCGTCTGGTGAAATCTCGAACGGAGAGTGCCGATGCAGTGCGGGCAAATCCGGATGTGGGGAGGATGGCATTGGGCCCGATGGAGTAGTTTGCCAGTGTTCCCGGAGTGAACGATCCCAGAAGCGCCTCTCCGGCGAATCTGATGTCCTTGAGTATTTCATCCGGATCTTTCGTCAGTATTTGCAGGTGTTCCGGCGCAAAACCATTGATAAAATCAACGGCATCGTCGACATCGGCCGCCAGGATTACCCCGCCATTGCTTCGGAAGACCTCTTCGCAATAACCCTTTCGCTCCTCGGGAAGTTCCGCAACGAGGCGCGGAATCAGTTTCATTGCCTCCCGTGCAACAGAAGCCTCGCTTGTCACAAGATACGCAGCGGAATCCGGTCCGTGTTCCGCTTCTATGAGGAGATCCGTTACGGCCGTCAAGGTCGGGACGGAACCGTCGGCAAGGATGATCGCCTCACTGGGACCCGCCGGCAGTCCGGTGTCCACTTCCGTGGAGAGTATCTGCTTGGCAGCGAGGACGTAACCTGAGCCGGGTCCCACGATCTTGTCCACGCGGGGAACGGTTTCGGTCCCGTATGCCAGGGCCGCGACCGCTTGGACTCCGCCGATTGCGTAGACCTCGTCAAGACCGATGATCCGCGCAGCGGCAACGGTTGCAGGGTCGGGGTTGCCGTCCTTGTCGGGTGGGGTGACGGTCGCTATGCGTCGCACGCCCGCTGTTTTTGCCGGTACCCCGGCCATCATCATCATGGACGGGAAAGAGCCTTTTCCGCGGGGGATGTACAGCCCTACCGATTCGATGGGGAGAACCTTTTCCCCCGCAACGATCCCCGGTGAGATCTCCATTTCCCACGATGCCTGTTCGATCTGGCGTTCGTGAAATCTCCGAATATTGTCTATGGAGACTTCCATGGCTTCACGCAGATCAGCCGGCAGGCTCTCGACCTGTCTATCCATTTCGGCCACGGGTACGCGGAACTGCGAGGGTTCCATGACCACCCCGTCGAAGCGCTCGGTTAGTTCTTTCACGGCATCATCGCCGCGAGTGCGAACGTCTTCCACCAGAGGCGCCACTCCGGCAATCAGTCGGTCCAATTCCAGACCGGTTCTTTGGTAGAGCGCTTCACGCTCCTTCCTACTCATGGCAGAGAGCTCGTAGTAGTTGACCTTCACCATTCACCTCTCGCTGAAGACCGGTCTCAGTGCAGCCGTGGAGGCTTTCAAGCCGGGTAAGGACTTGCATGCTTGATTGCGGCTTTCGAGAAAAAAGTGCTGTTGTAAATTTTCTATCCTGACACGTGCTTCGCCGGCGGTCAACTCAGAAACGCGGAGTCTCCGGCAGCCGTTCACGGGCCCCCTTTTCCGCACAGCGGTTTTCAGTTATCATGAGAAATTGATCAATTGGGCGGAATTTTCCGCTTCTTCTGAAAAGATTATCTAAGAGGTTGAAATTATGAGCAAACCTTATAATAGGGCTGAGGCAGACTTTTTCATTACCGCGTTGAAGGAGGAAGCCCGGGAGATTCTCTGGAAGGTAGGGTCGGACGCCAATCCCCAGGAAATGATCGACGGTATATTGCCTGAACTTGAAGCTCTGGCCCCCGGTCCCGAAGGCGAGGACGAGAGGACCGAGGAGGAGATTTGGAAACAGGTTCGAGAGAGATTGCTGAAGGCCGCCTATGCGACCAGACCCCATTGCATCCGATGCGGGACGTGCTGCACGGAGGGGAGCCCGACCTTGACCAAAGAAGATTTGAGCCTCTTCAGACAAGATGTGGTGAAACCGGAACACTTATTTACCATCCGGAAAGGTGAGGTTGTCTACGACAACCGCACCGGGCAAAGCACGCCGACGCCTGACGAGGTGATCAAGATACGGGAGGCCCCCGATAAGAAGACGTGCGTCTTCTACGAGGAAGGCGGCAAGAAATGCACCATATACGAATGCAGGCCGCAGCAGTGCCGCCGGCAGGAATGCTGGAATCCCGAAGCAGCGACAGCCGATTCCGATACGCCGCTAACCAGACGGGATCTGTTCGGGCCGGTTAAAGATCTGTGGGACGTGATCCAGCGTCACGAAGAGAAGTGCTCCCATGCCGAACTGAGCCGGTCCATGGCTAAACTGGGCGCCACGAGCGGCCAAACCGTGGAAGAAGTGCTGGAATTCCTTCGTTACGACGATCATGTACGCACGTTCGTTGCCGAGAGACTGGGACTCCCGTCACAGACCATGGAGTTGTTCTTCGGCAGGCCTTTGCGGGATATCGTGGAAGCCTACGGCCTGAAGGTGGAAGAGCAACCGGACGGCTGTTTGATGTTGACGATGGCTGAGGAGAGCGAGGAGGTTGGCTGATCGTTCGAGAAGCGAACAAGTCGAATTTGCGGTAATAGGGAGCCCATCCCCGCTTCCGAGCCGGCACCCGTTCAAAGTGTCCGCCGGCCGTTCACGTTACGCCCGAACGTCCGACAACCTCCTTTGGAGAGCACAATCAGTCTATGATTTCGACAAGTACGCCGTTCATGAAGCTTGGGTTCATGAATGCGTAACGCGACTGGTTCCAAATGCGTGGAGCCTGGTCGATCATCTCGTATCCGTTTTCGATCAACGTCTTCATGGCGGCTTCCGTGTCGGGGACCTTGAACGAGATCAGCATGATGCCTTCGCCCTTCTTGGCAATGAATCGATCTACGTCGCTGCCTTCCCGAGTTGAAGCCATCAACTCAAAGTACGCTTCTCCAACGGCATATCTCAACACATGGATGCCTTCGGGATCATGACGGTATTCCAGGTCGGGCTTGCCTTTCCCAAGGAACGCGGCCCAAACTTGTGAAGCCTGCTCCAGGTCTTTCACGGCAACACAGATGTGATCAATTCTTTCTATTCCAATCATTTTCGTATCCATACCTCCCAATTTGCGGCGTATGCGGCTACGCTACTTATAACGGTAGTCTTTTTATCCCGTTCCCCGCAAAACGTCAACCCGGCTTTTCGTGAGGCGGATCGAAGCATTCCCTGAACATTTCGGTATCGAGCTGAGACCGCATTGCGTATCATAAGAAAGCGGAAATCCGGTCATGGAGGCTTTGAGGATCCGGCGAGCCGTCAGGCTGCTCCCGTGAAATCGAGGTCAAGGATTATAACTTGCGGTGGCACTGCAACTATGTTAGCCTTCTATTTAAGCATGCCTGGACGTGATCGATGTCTGTACGGCTCTGTGATATGATGGAGAACGATCACCTTGGAGGATGACCTGGGTCCTTGAGCGAATTACTGTACAAACGGTTCTGCAAGAGCGATATGGTAGTTTCCAGACGGATTGGTGATGAACACGTTCTTGTCCCGATTCATCGCGACTCCATTGATGTCGACGGATTCTACCGTCTCAACGAGGTGGCGGGAGAGATCTGGGATCTCATCGACGGCACCCGATCCGTCGCCGAAATCAGGGATGTGCTGACGGAAGAATTTGATGTGAGTGAGGAGACCTTGCAAAGCGATCTCATTGAATTGATGCATGAACTTATCCGAGTAGGCGCACTGAGCGAGGTTCGGAATGGAACGCTCACGCAAGAGTGAATTGAGCTACGGAAACTTCTGTAAGTCCATCCTTGTCAACGAACCGAGTAAACGCCTTCCTCTCTGGGGCAATATGGAACTCACCGCCAGGTGCAACCTCCGGTGCCGGCCCTGTTACATCAACACGCCGCCGCAGAGCCGAGAAGCCCTTGCCAAGGAACTTACTACGACGGAGGTGTTTCGCATTCTGGACCAGCTGGCGGACGCGGGATGCCTGTGCCTTTTGCTCACCGGCGGAGAGCCGCTGTTGAGGACCGATTTCCCGGACCTGTACCTGTATGCCAAGCGGAAAGGCCTGTTTCTCAGCCTCTTCACGAACGGCACTCTGATAACGCCCGAGATTGCGGACATGTTTGCGCAGTGGCCTCCCAAGGCGATTGAGATTACGGTGTACGGTTCATCCGAGGACGTCTACGAAGAAGTTACCCGGGTCAGGGGATCCTATGCGCGCTGCATGCGAGGGATCGAACTGCTTCGGGAACGGGATCTGCCGCTCGGCCTGAAAACCATCGCCATCACGACCAACGTGCACGATCTCCCTAAGATAAAGCGCTTTGCCGATGATCTGGGGGTGAACTTCAGGTTCGACCCGGTCATGAACCCCAGGCTCGACGGAGATCCGGCCCCATTGGAGTTCAGAATTTCCCCCGAGGACTCCGTTGCCTTGGATCGTTGGGACATGAATCGGATCGAGAGTATGAGGGAATTTGTCAAGCGTTTCTTTGGAGCGCCCCGTGCGCCGGAGAACCTGTACAACTGTGCAGCGGGGCTGGACAATTTTCATATCGATTCTTGTGGTGCCATGAGTGCCTGCCTTATGATCCGAGAACCCACATATGATCTTCGACAGGGAAGCTTCAGCGATGGATGGAACGAATTCATCCCACGGGTCATGGCCCGGAAAAGAACCAAGGAGTCCCTGTGTCAATGGTGTGAATTGCATGCCTTGTGCCACCAGTGTCCGGGATGGGCTCTTATGGAAAACGGCGATCAGGAGACACGTGTCGAATACTTGTGTCGCCTGACTCATCTTCGAGCGGATGCCATTGGCCTCGACTACCGGAGAAAGGAGGGAGCGCATGACGGAGCGTGACAACCCGAGCGTACGTAAACGCCGATACTCGAAACCGGAAATGACAACAGTTGTGTTTGTGGCTGAGGAAGTAGTGTTCAGCAACTGCAAGCTGTCAGGAGGCGGGAGCGGTCCGGATTCTTGGCCGTCCTCGGCATGCAGCGGCTCTGCATGGGGCGGATGGCAGTGTAATACCCCGGGATCGTAGACTGTTGGGCGACGCGAAAATCCCATCCATTATTGGACAATCGGGCCTACACTGGTTCGACGGACGGTTGCCGACGAAGAGTCGCTCTCGTGTGGCGCCTACACGAGAAATATGCCATAGTTCCAGTGCCTTAGGCGGACCCGTCCGGTACGAATTCGGACCCCTTGTCAACAGGGGGCGTTGAGCCGATATTCACCCCTCCCGGAGTTTCTCCAATGCGCCGTATCAGTATTCGGATAGCCGACATCGTGTTCGGAATCGAGGCGGATCACAGAGATGTCCTGATTGAATCGGAAGATCTGACCCGAATGTTCGCTTGCGTGGAAGAGCCTGACGTAACCATCAGGATGCCCGAAACCGCGTTTCCCGGTATTCCCGAGGACGCGGGTGCTCCGGTTTTTCGCAGCCGGGACATGTGGAGCATTTATGGAGCCGGCCAGCGAACCCTCCTGGTTCAGATGAGTCCGTTTTCCAGCCGAATAATCGAGAGATTCTTCGTCCTTGATGCGACGCTCCGCTATGGGGAACTCTTCGTCCGAGTGGAAGCACCGGAGCCTGTGCCCCTTGATCCCCTCCAGCACCCTTTGGGCCAGGTCCTCATGGTGAGCCTGCTCGCTTTGGGCAGGGGGCTTATGTTTCATGCGGCGGCTATTGAACATCTCGGGAAGGGGTATCTGTTCGTCGGGAACTCGGGAGATGGGAAATCGACCATGAGCGAACTGTGGTCAGGCAAAGGACGAATCCTGAATGACGATCGAGTTGTGGTGCGCTTCCGGAATGGCGCTTTCCGGATGTACCCGACCCCCTGGCATGGTTCCCACTGTGTGGTCACCGCCGCAGGGGCCCCATTGAGCACGATCTTTGTTTTGGCGAAAGCAGAGGAGCCCGTCGTTCGTCCACTATCGCTTGCGGAGGCCTGCTGCTCGCTTCTGCAGCGTTCGTTTCCTCCCTTATGGAGCCGACAGGGGATGAGTTACACCATGACCTTCCTGGAACAGCTTGCCCGGGCCGTGTCGGTCCACGAACTCTCGTTTGTCCCCCGGACGGATGTTGTGGAACTGGTGGAATGCGCGAAATAGCGTTGTGTGGCAAGGATTTGGATCGACTGTCGGAAGCCGTTGTCGCCGGAGGCGGCGTGCTGTGGTTCAGAGGTCGCGGATTCAGCATGCAACCGTTCCTGCAAGACGGAGATGAAGTCATGGTGGGGCCCTCACAGGCTTCGACCTTCCGGCCGGGTGCCGTTGTCTTGTGCAGATCTGAAGGCGATTCGTTGGTGGTGCACCGGGTGGTCGCCGTTAAACGCAAGGGAAATGGCGAGGGCTCACAAGTAGTTATTCGAGGCGCTGCGCCGGCGAGTCGAACAGAGACCGTGCACGAGCGTGACGTTCTTGGCGAAGTCTCCCGTCTGCGGCGCGAGGGTCGGGTTATCAGGCTGGACAAGGGCCTGTGGCGAGCATGTGCTCCCTGGATCGCGAGATTCCCCACGGCTTCCGGATTGGTGGTCGAACCGAGGAGACTTCCCCGTTTTCTGGCCGGCACCGTCGCTCGACGGGTCCAAGGTATGCGTCTCTACCGAGCCTGCGCAAGGAAGATCCTCGAACGCGCCGTTAGGTACAGCGTCTTGCCTTTCGAGCATGTTTTGTGGAATCCGACGGGGAGCATGGTCGGGCCTCATGGTGAGAAGCCTCTCACCGAAGAATCCCCTGGAATCCGGAGAAACGACGCTGCAAATGCAATTCTGTTTCGCGCCGAGCTCCGGGGCAGAGTGGTTGGTCGGGTAGAGATGAATCGTTATCCCCGAGACGCCGCTTGCTATTCGGATTGGTGGCTCTTCGGCCTGTGGACTCACCCGCTTGTCCGGAGAGTAGGAATTGGGACGGCCATGGTACAAAGAGCCTTGGACGAGGCGCGAGAACGGCGGGGAAGGCGAGTCTCGGCGTCTGTGGCGAGTACGAATCCGCAGGGTCTCGCCTTCTTCCGCAGACAGGGGTTCACCACAGAGGCCTTTCCTGCACTTGAATCGTGGATGCGCGAAAACCGGGGAGCCATGGAAACGACGCTCGTCCTGCTCTCAAGACGTCTTTCATAATGCGGAAGGAACGGTCATACGCGGCGTATACCCGCTGCGAGTCCCACCAGGAAACGGCAGGTTCGGCAACCCGATGAAACGACTTCCGGAAACGCCGCCCCCCGACCAGATAGCCCGTCGGATTGCACGATCCCTGGCTCATCTTAATCGGTCGTTTTTCCCTCAAGATGTCTGCGAAGAAATGGAGGATCTGTTCCTACGCGTCACCGAGCCGTGCTTCCAGGTGAATTCAACTCTCGATTCATGGAAGTCGGCGCTGTGTACCGACGGAACCCCGATAGAACTGGCTCTGTCCGTGAGCGAGGCCGGAGCCGCCTCGTTCCGGTTTGTCATCGACACCCAATGTGGGCCGTGCGCTCCGGACCAAGCCGCCGAGGCAATAGACCGATACTGGCCGATAGTCGGGCCGGGCGGCCGACGGGTAGAAGAACTCAGGCGCGATCTGTGCGAAAAACACATCATGGACCAGGGCGGGGCAGTTCGGAGTTACGTGGGGCACAGCGTGAAGTTTCCTCGTGGTGCCCGCTTTGCGGGGAGGCTCTACTTCAATACCGATTGGAGATCTCGCTCTCAGGTAGAAGCGATCCTGGCAACGTTCGTCTCCCAAGACGACTTGGCGCGATTGCACGGCCCCTCACTGGCAGAGGTCCGGATTTTCGGTACCGGATTCGATCTCGATGAGGAGGGTATCAATCGCGTCAAGGCCTACCTGTCACTCGATACCTGTTCTCCGGAAGCCGCCGAAGATCTCGCTGAGGCCACGGTGGGGGCACGGGCTTCGTCATTAGCCGCTATGGTTGAAATGATGATAAAGCTCCGAGGGGGCCACTGGCGGGTTCCGCAGATGCCGGCTGCCTTCGTGTTGTCTTCCGGGGATTCGTTCAGGGAACTCAAATTGAGTCTCCCGCTGTTCATGTGGGGATGGGATGCGTCTGCGCTCGTGAGACCGGCGCTCGCAGCAATTCTGGAAAGATGGGGTGCCGGAGGCTCGAGGCGGAAGGATTTTGGTCCCGAAAGCCAAGAGGGCCCTCCGTGGCGTTTCGTGCTGACCTATCTCTCTCTCGGGGTCTCCACCGAGGATGAGAGCATATGCCTGTACTTTCGTCCCGTGAAGCGTAGTGAGCAGGCCATAGGGGCCGAAACATCGCCCGCCTCCGGCGGAGCCGACGAGCCCGAGCTCACCGACGGAGCACTTGAAAGGTTTCTCGCTAAGTTCTGTTTGTAGATATCGGGGAGACGGTACGCCGCTATGCCCCAACGCGTCGTGTACCACTTCTCGCAATGTTCCGTTTCCTCAAAGGTCTTCACCATTACCGTAGTAAGAAACATCCACTCAAGAGAAAATCTCACATTGTCTGCGTAATCCGTCTTCACCGCATGAACCGTCCAAACCTCCTTCTTCGGCCAAAAGGGCGGGCTGGAAAGACGGACACTGCCGAATTTCTGACAAAATGTGCGGCACGTGCTATAGTGCGTGAATCTTCCGCGTGCGGGAGCAACAACTTCTCACGGGGCACCCGGCCGGATGACCGACATGGACTCAAACCGGATCCTTGCTGAACAGCCGATGAGCGATCATAAGGTCCAGTTGGTTGAGGACAACGGCGGTGGATACCACTTGCGGAAGGTTTCACTGGATGACGGGACCACCTTATCAAGCGCGCCGGTTCACGGAGACCCAGGTGCACTTGCCGAGGCTAGAGAATTGTTTCCGGACCTCCTCCCTTTTGGGGCGGTGCCGGTAGACGCGACCTAGCATTACCGACCCAACCGATCTCCATCGCGGGCAGTGATGCCCCTACGTCCCTAAGGCCTGCCGAATGCCGATTGCAATTCTTTTCGTACTACTTTGGAGTACCGGTTTCATCGGAGCCAAGTTTGGCCTGCCCTATGCCGAGCCGTTTACTTTCCTATTGATACGGTTCTGGCTCGTGACCGCCATCGTGCTTGTCTTGGCTGTGGTTACCCGAGCCCCCTGGCCCCGAACCGCTCGTGACACGCTTCATCTTGTGGTTACCGGCCTTCTCATTCATGCAACGTTTCTTAGTGGAGTCTTTTCTTCCATGTACCACGGCGTTCCTGCGGGAGTCACCGCTCTCATCGTGGGCATGCAACCGGTTCTGACCGCCATTGCCGTCGGGCCGCTGCTTGGGGAGAAGGTAATTCCCCGCCAATGGCTGGGTTTGGGGCTTGGGGTGGTCGGTGTGGCTTTGGTGCTGAACAATAAGCTGTCGCTCGATCCGAATGAGATCGGCGGATTGGCATGGAGCGCTGCGGCCTTGCTGGGGATTACGGCAGGCACGCTCTATCAGAAGAAATTCTGCAGCACGATGGATCTCCGGACAAGTACGGTGATTCAGTATGCGGCGGCCGGCGTTGCCATGTCGTTTGCAGCGCCCCTATTTGAATCCATGAAGGTGGTCTGGACGGGCGAATTCATTTTTGCACTAATCTGGCTCAGTGTGGTTCTCTCGGTGGGGGCCATATTTCTGTTGTTCGTGCTTATCCGAAGAGGCAAGGCAGCGTCCGTAGCGAGCTTATTCTACCTGGTTCCGCCGTGCACTGCTCTCATTGCGTATTTCGTATTTGGAGAGACTCTCGGTATCGCCGCCTGCTTCGGTATGGGCATTGCCGTGGTGGGAGTCGCACTGGTGGTTTGGTGACGCAAGCAAGGACTTACGCCGAGTCCTCCTCGTTCCCCGTTGCGGCCGCCTGAGACGATAGATTTCCGGGCACGGAGGTCCGGGCCGGAAAAGATTTTCACGAAGCTCACTCTCGAACGGAACTCAATGCGCGACCGTATTTATGAAATCGTCCTGCTAATTCCCCTTGCGAGATGTTTGGGACTCCGGCCGGTTGAGATCGTATTTCTTCATCCTTGACCTTAGAGTCGGCCGAGACATGCCCAATTGAGCGCATGCCTTGCCCAAATGCCATTCATTAAAATCCAGCACTTTGAGAATATGGTCTCGCTCCACATCGTCCAAACTTGTCACACGGTCGTCAATGCTCGAGAGTCTCGGAGAGTCTTTCAGGCAAGCCTCGGTATGCTCTTTCGTCAGCACCACCGACGGCGTGAGAACCGCACAGCGGGTCAGTACGTTCTCCAGTTGTCGAATATTGCCCGGCCAGTTATAATCCATCAAGATCTCAAGTGCTTCCGGTGAAAGACGCTTGGGTTTGGAGACTTTCTGATGGGCCGCTTTCTTGAGAAAGAAACTCGCCAGGATCGGAATATCGGACTTCCTGCTTCGTAACGGAGGAGCATTGATCGTCACGACTTTCAATCGGTAGTAGAGATCCTCTCGAAACCGGCCCTCCTGAACAAGTTTGGTGAGGTCGCGATTGGTGGCCGCGACGATTCTTGCATTCGAGTAAATGGGGGCATTCCCGCCGACTCTCACGAACTCTCCGGATTGGAGAAAGCGCAAGAGCTTGCTCTGCATTTGCAGCGGCAGTTCCCCTATCTCATCAAAAAATATGGTACCCTCTCCGGTTAACTCCAGTCGTCCTTTCCGCGTTTCATTGGCTCCGGTGAAGGCTCCTTTCTCATAGCCGAAGAGTTCACTTTCCACGAGAGAGTCCACCAATGTAGAACAGTCCATGACGGTAAACGGCCTATCGCTCCACGGGCTGTTATGATGGATGCTCCTGGCGATCAACTCTTTGCCTGTGCCGCTTTCACCCTGGATAAGTACCGTCACGCGGGATTCCGAAACAAGGGCAATGGTCTTGAACACTTCCTTCATTTTTCGGCTTCTCGCTATAATCCGAGGCTGGTGGTCGGACGGGCTCATAGCCTGATCCAGTGCGTCATATTCATCGCGGTGATCAGCGAAGGTGGTCTGCTCCAGCCGACGAATGACGGCATCCATTTCAGCTATGTCGATGGGCTTGTGGAGATAGTCAAACGCTCCCAGCTTAATCGCCTGGATAGTACTTTCCATGCTTTGGAAAGCCGTAATCACAATTACCTGAAGCTTGGGAAATTTGTTACGAAGTTTCTCCAGCACTTCAAGCCCGCTCATGCCGGGAAGCCTGATGTCCAGGATCACCAGGGATGGACGGGCCTCCTCCACCATCCTCAATCCGTCCGGACCGTTGGGGGCCGTGAACACTTCCCAATTCCTCATCCGGAAGAACATCTCCATGGATTCCAGGATGGAGCTTTGATCGTCGATGATGCATACTTTTGATTTCATATCAATTCCCATTGCTTCAGGCTTTCAACAAGCCACAACGAACGATCTAATACTCGGCATCGACTCGCACTCCGGGGCCTCGCCTCGGAGAACGAAGTATGAAGAGCGCATCACTGCGCCTGGATTTGGGGGGGAGACCATCTCCCCCCCAAGCCCCCCCCCATCGTGTACCCGAGCCGCTGTTGCATGTCGGAGGACTTTCCGGTACATAGCTCATTTCTGCGGCAGCAGCAGCGTGAAGACAACCCCTTTGGGTCGGCGCGCCGTGACAACGACCCGGCCCCCGTGTGCCTCCACTATCTTCTTGACGTTACCCAGCCCCAGGCCGATACCACCCGCCTTTTGGCTGTAGAAGGGGTCGAAAACATAGGGCAACTTCTCTTTGGGAATGCCTGGGCCGTCATCGGCAACGCGGAGGTGGACCCAAGGTTTTCCGGCATCCCAAGTCGCTTTGGAGCTGATGAATATGCGTCCCGCCGTTGTGAGTGCTTCAAGTGCGTTGAGCAACAAGTTGACCAGCGCTTGCTCGATTCTCTCTCGATCCACAAATACTTCACCGACCTCTGAAGTGAGCCGGGTCGAAGCTCTTACGCCTTGGTAAGCCATTCTTTGCTCCACGATTCCGAGGCACCCTTCAACGAGATCGCGCAGATTAACGGATCGGCATTTCAGACGAAACGGCACGGTCAGGTCGATCATCTCCGTGACACACCTCTTGATTTGCTCGATTTCACGGAGCGTGGATGACAGGAGCTTCCGGCGGGCGTCCTCAGGCAGTTGCCCTTCCGAGAACATCTGAACGTTCATCTTCATGGCCGTCAACGGGTTGTTGATTTCATGGGCCAGGGACGCGGCAAATTTGGCCAGGGCACCGAGCTTTTCCGCCTCCCGCGTCTTTCGTTCCAATTCCACGCGTTCCCCGATGTCCCTGCAAATGCCTATGGTAGCCGCTTGACCGCCGTACGAGGACATCTTTGCCTTGATTTCCGTAGGGAGCTGTCGGCCGGCCCGATGCAGTCTCAGGTATTCGAGACGTGACCTGCTGATCGTCCCGCTGCGGCTGCCGGAATACGCCTTATAGACCGATTCTCGCGATTCCGAGGCGACAAATTCCAGGTAATGTCTTCCCATAATTTCTTCCAACGAGTAACCGTGCATCCGAGCAAACGCGTTGTTCGCGTACACTATGTTCCCATCGACCAGGACAAAGTACCCGTCGTTGATGTCCTCTACGAGAATCTTGTATTTTCGCTCGGACTCGGCCAGCTTCCGGGTCCTGTCGGCGACTTCCTGTTCCAAGTAATTGGCCTGGTTGCGGAGAAGTTCTTCATGCAGATCCTGAAAGTACGTACTGAAGTGGGTTACGGTGGCCACCATGCACTGATGGAGGCGCAGGAGGGTCTGAGTCAGGAAGGCCGGTTCAACGTGGGTGACCAGCAGCGGGGTCACCGTCTCTCTGTATTGCTCGAAAGCCCGTTGAACCTCTGCAAGAGTGAACCCGCCGTGAAGCCTCTTGACTGCAATGAAGCTGATAAACTCAGAGAGGCCGGCACGCTGGTCCTCTACCAGTGCGATGCGGAAGTAGTCCGTCGCATTACTGATCAGCAGTGTCAGTTCTTCCGGAGACTCCTCGGAGTACCTTGAAGTCTTGTCGCTGAGCATGCGGTAGGCCCATGTTTCCGCGATCTCTTTTTGATAGCGGTTCAGAACTTCGGCAAGATCCACACGGCGCCTCCTGAAGCGGAAATCTTCTGCGGTCCCCTCCCGGGCCCATGGCCGAGAACGCTGTAAGATAGGCGGGGAGTGCAGTTCAGAGTGCGTGATCTTAATCGTCAAGAGTCCATATTATCTGTCAACTGGGGAGGGATTCAAGATATTTTCAATAGTTTTGAAAGATATTTTCAACTTTGTTATACTCGGATCCGCAAAGTTATTGGCTTCACACCAATACCTTGTGAGCGGTTAGGAGCAGCGAGTGCAGGCACCAAAGCCTGTTTTGCAAAATCCTTTCAAATCTTCAATTCGTCTCCGGTTGGAACAGCCCGGAATCGTTGCGGATGTTTCTTGGCATGCCGCCTGCATGTCCTACCAGGGACAGCGTGAGGTCGGAGCCCCGGAATTCCGATCCGGACCGAGTGACAGGACGCCGTGCCTTGGATTTTCCGGGACCGGCGAGATGCTCGGAATACGGCCATTGAGCAGGTAACGGCGGCGAGGCGGTTGTGCGAGGACTTATTCGAGTTTGCCGACCGAATGCTCGTTCGCAAGTGTCGGCAAGATCATCAGCCGGGCCTTTTCAATAAAGAGACTGCGGCCTGAGGAGGACTTATATGTCGGAGCATCAATTCCCTCATATCTTCAGTGAGGGCAAAGTAGGAAAGTTTAAGTTACAAAACCGGGTGAAATACGCAGCATGCTGTGTCAGCAATTTTAACACGCGGGATGGCTTCCTCACGGAACGGGAATTCGCACGTGACGAGGTCATTGCCCAAACGGGCGCGTCGATCATGACCAATCAGGGTGCGTATCCCGATACTTCGGGAGAAGGCAAGGCCTACCATAGTCAGCTCTGTATTAATGACGACAAGTACATTCCCGGTCTCACAAGGATCGCGGATCTCTTTCATGGCCATGATGCAGTGGCCATTCAGCAGATACTACATGGAGGGCGGTACGGCGGTATAGACCTCGGGTACTGCGTGCAGCCTTCCGACACCCCGCAAACGCTTAAGCACTTCCGTCCTCCGCGAGCCATGGCGAAAGAGGAGATTCAGAAGGCGGTCGCGGATCATGCCGTAGCGGCCGAGCGAGCCGTTAAGGCCGGTTACGACGGGGTGGAGGTCACGAGCTTCCTCGGATATCTGTTGAGCTGTTTTCTATCGCCTTTTACCAACAAGCGCACGGACGAATACGGGGGCTCGGTGGAGAAGCGCGCTCTATTCATGGTCGAGATCATCGAGGCGCTTCGCAAGGCCGTAGGTCCTGAAAGGCTCGTAATAATTCGTCTCAACGGTACTGAGCTCATGGACGAATACGGTGGAAACACCGAAGAGGAATGCATGGAGATCATGAAAATCGCATCGGAATGCGGCGTTGACATGATCAGCATGGTGATCGGCTGGCACGAGTCACGGCAGGGCGCGCTCGGCCGGGACGTGAGCAGAACCGAGTGGCTCTATCTGGCCGAGAAGGCCAAGAAGTACATAGGAGACGTCCCTCTGGCCTTCGGACCGCGGCTTTCCGATCCATGGGAGGCGGAAAAGGCTATTGCCAACGGAGTGTTCGATTACTGGGAGATCTGTCGGCCGCTGCTGACCGATCCCCAACTGATCCACAAGGTTCGCAACGGCACGCCTGAGCGCATTAAGCCGTGCATAGGATGTATGCTCTGTCTCGCAAAGATGTTCTACAACCAGCCGTATATCTGTTCCGTTAACCCTCGTTTGGGACACGAAGTTGAGCCCGAGTATTCCATAACGCCTGCAGTGGTTAAGAAGAAGGTGATGGTTGCCGGAGGAGGCCCTGGAGGCCTTGAGGCCGGGATCGCTGCGGCTCAGAGGGGCCATGACGTAACCATATTCGAAGCGTTGGGCAACCTCGGCGGTGCGCTTATTCCGTCCTCCAAGGACATCAGCGGCGGTGAGGTCCTGGTGGAGCTCCTGCAGTACTACAAGTACCGCGTCGAGGACCTCGGCATCACGGTTCGCCTGAATACGCCGGTTGATCGTCGCGTGGCCGCGGAATTCGATCCCGATGTGGTGATCGTGGCCACGGGCGCGGCCATAGAAAAGCCCGGCATTCCGGGAGTCGATTCCGAGATCGTCCATGACGCGTGGAAAATGCTGAGCAATGGTAATCTGGAAGGCGTCGGCCCGAATGCCGTCATTCTGGGCGGAGGAAAGATCGGATTGACCGTGGCCGAAGTTCTGGCCAAACAAGGCAAGAAGCCGGTCATCGTGGAATCGAACAAAAGAGTGGATCATGACGTGTCCATGACGTTCAAATGGCGCCACAACGCACTGGTCAAACAGTTGAAAATTTCGGTATTCACGGAGGCCGCTCCCCTGAGCATCGAAAGCGGTTCGGTCAAGATCCGGGACAAGGAAGGGAATGAAGTGGATCTTCCGGCCGACACGGTCATTCTCGCCGGTCCCGTGGTGCCTCGTCAGCAACTGGTCAAAGACCTCGAGTACTTCTCTGATGAACTGTACGTCCTCGGCGACGCAATGGTTCCCAGAAGTCTGTACAATGCAATTCACGACGGTTACAAGCTGGGTGTGCGGATCTAAAAAGCCGTACGAGTCCTCATTCGCCGGCACAGGCGTTCTTCGATTCGGACAACGTTTGTGCCCGGCGCCCAACTTTGAAACTACGGGAGGCTTCCGGCAGTCATCGGCCCGGCCTTTGGCGACGTGGGCGCCACTGGTATGGGCCGGCCTCTCGGCTCAGATCACGGAGGATCATGGATCATGGAAGGCTTCACACCTTGGCCCGAAGAGTTTATTGAGAAGTATCGGCAGGCCGGGTACTGGATTGACCGGACAATAAGCGAGGTAATGGATGAGAGCTTTTCCAGGTATGCTCTCCGAAAGGCGCTGATTACATCGGGCGGCAGGGAGTTCACTTACGGCGAGTTGGGGAAGCTTGTTACTCGCCTGGCGCTCCACCTGGCTACTCTCGGTCTGAAGGAATATGACCGCCTCATCCTGCAGATGCCGAACATCTCCGAGGTAGTGATAACCTACCTCGCCACCCTCAAGGCAGGCGCCATACCCATCATGGCGCTCTTTGCCCACCGAGAGGCTGAAATCAGCTACTTCGCTGAGCTTTCCCAAGCTCGAGCCATTGCAGTCGGAGCGGAATTGCGGGGGTTCGACTACCGTGAGATGGCCGCTCAAGTCCAAGCCAAGAATCCCAATCTGGAAATGATCCTTGTGACCGGAGGAGATCCGAAAAACCGCGGTCATTCGATTGATGCCATGCTTCAGGACCCCATCGAGGATCGAGTTGACTTGAACATTCTTCCACGCCCGGATCCCTGCCTTCCCGGGGTCCTTCTTCTCTCCGGAGGGACGACGGGAATTCCAAAACTCATACCACGGACGCACAATGATTATGTGTACAATTTTATGTGCAATGCCGAGGTCTGCAATCTGGACGAGGATACGGTTTCTCTCATTGCCATTCCGCAAGAACACAATTTTGCAGTCGCGTGCCCGGGCCTTAAAGGAGTTCTGTCGAAAGGCGGATGCGAAATACTGTCCGATAACCCGAGTCCGCAGGGCATGATGGAACTCATCGACCGCCATGGGGTCACCCATTGTGTGGCGGTGCCCACCATGATCGTCGGTATGCTCAGCCATCCCAAGAGGGCCGACTACGATCTGAGTTCACTCAAAGTGATTCTGACCGGCGGCTCCAAACTGAACCCGGAGATTGCTCTGAGGATTAAGCCGGAACTGGGTTGTGACGTACAACAGGTACTGGGCATGGCGGAGGGCCCCCTGTACTGGACCCGTCTTGATGACCCGGAGGAAGTCCGTCTGGAAACGCAGGGGCGACCGCAGTCGCCGGGCGACGAGTTCAAGGTCGTAGATCCGTTCAACGGGGAAGAAGTTCCCCAGGGTGAAGTCGGTGAACTCTGGTGTCGCGGACCCCATATCATCAGAGGCTACTATCGTGCTGCCGAACATAATGCCAAGGCGTTTACCGAGGATGGATTCTACAAGTCCGGAGACCTGGTCCGATTGCATCAAACGGGAAATGTAGTGGTTGAAGGACGAATCAAGGACTGCATCAACAGGGGAGGGGAGAAGATCAGTGCGGAAGAGGTGGAAAACCACATTCTCGCCCATCCCTCGGTGGTCAACTGCGCATACGTTGCAATGCCCGATCCTCTGTTTGGAGAGCGTGCGTGCGCCTATGTGGTATCACGGCAAGGAGCCGAACTGAGCTTAGGCTCTTTGAATGAATTTCTACTGAATGAGCGAAAGATCGCAAAGTTCAAACTTCCGGAAAGGCTCGAGTTGGTGGATGCCTTTCCCCTAACAGCGGTAGGGAAGATCGACAAGAAAATGCTGCGCGACATGATTGCTCGGAAGATCGGGAATGAGGCTTAGGACCGCATTTCATAAATACGGTGACGTATTCCTGAGGACGCTTTCCGGCTGGCACTGTAGGGGCACCCCCCTGTGGGTGCCCGGGGCAGGCACAGGTAAACTGCCTCAAAAGTCGGTATGTGATGCCAATCGTGGCACGATTGTTGGGCATGCTGCAACAAATCCCCCCCTAACCCCCCTTTTGGCAAAGGGGGGCAGGAGGGATTTGTTCCGCAGGGAGGGATACTTATCACCGAGTCATCGAGAGTTCCGTGCGGAATGCGAAACAAAGCAACCCCAAAGGGCCGCAAATGTCCGACCGTAACGTGAAATTGGACACCCAATTGGATTATTTCGGCATCATGGCCGCTCCCGTCATTAGCGTGGAGTAGGCGGCTTCAATCTCACTTCTCGCACCCGGGGTGGGATCAAAGGACGAGGACATGGAATTTTGGATAATTCAAGCGCTCAATGCATTGTCGTTTGCCATGCTCCTTTTCATTCTGTGTGCCGGATTGTCGCTGATTTTTGGCTTGATGAACATCCTTAATCTCGCCCACGGCTCTTGCTATTTGATCGGTGCCTATGTTGCGTTGAGCGCGGTGGAAGCGACCGGCTATTTTCTGGTCGGGATTCTGGCCGGTGCGGCAGCAGGCGGCGCAGCCGGCTTCGTTTTGCAGCGGTTCCTGCTACAGCGAGTCTATGGGAAAAGGCTTCTGCAGGTGCTTCTGACTTTCGGCTGCATGTTCATCGTAGGCGATGCCGCAATCATCATTTGGGGCGCCGACCCCATGATGTTGGACAAGCCCGAAGTGCTGTCCGGGGCTTGCCGATTCGGAACCATCATTTTTCCCAAGTACCGTCTGTTCGTGATCGTCGTAGGGTTGTTGATCGGAATAGGACTTTGGGCTTTCCAGGAAAAGACCAAATGGGGTGCAATTCTGCGGGCCGGGGTCGATGACGAACAAATGGCGCGGGCCGTGGGAATCAATGTCCCCGTGCTGTTCACCGCCATCTTTGTTCTCGGCACGGCTCTGACCGGGTTAAGTGGAGTGCTCGGCGGACCCTTTGTCGGCGTGTATCCGGGAGTAGATCTGGAAGTGCTCCTCCTCGCTGTAGTCGTCATCATCGTAGGCGGATTGGGAAGCATGAAGGGAGCTTTTTTCGGCAGCCTCATCGTGGCTTTTCTGGATAATTTCGGCAAGGCCCTGTTTCCCGAGCTGGCAATGTTCACCATCTTCGCTCCCATGGCCATTATTTTGGCCCTTAAAGGCCTACGGGACTGTGGGGCAGAGTACTATGACGAAGTTTCGGATAGCCATAGCAGTAGCGGGCGGACTCGTTATCATGACGGCGGTCTTACCGGCCGTGCTGCCCACGTACTATTTGGGCCTTGTGACTACTGCGCTTATTCTGGCGATTCTGGCCATGTCGGCGAATTTGCTTCTCGGCTACCTTGGACTTGCCTCTGTGGGACAGGCGGCTTTCTTTGGGATTGCTTCGTATACGGTCGCGATATTCACCGCACATTTTTGAGGGGGGCAGGGTGGACGGCAATCGGCGCGGGGCTTTTCACGGCATTGCTTGCAGGGGCGGTGTTCGGCCCGTTGGCCATCCGCACGCGGGATATCTTCTTCCTCGTGATTATGCTGGCGTTTTGCCAGAATCCTCTATGGAGCAACATACAGTTGGCGTTCCGTCACGGGTGGAGACGACGGATTGCCCTGGCCTGGCAAGGCCGGATCTCATACCCGGAGCGGACCTCAACAGCCCGTCCACATACTATTTTTTTCGTGTTGGCGGTCTTCATCATCATCACGGCTGCCTTCCGGATCCTGGTTAATTCACCGTTCGGTCTGGCCTTGAAGGGAATCCGCGATAGCGAAGGGCGCATGCGAGTACTTGGCTACAACGTCTGGCTTTACAAGTATCTGGCATTCATGGCCTCCGCCCTTCTCGGCGGGGTGTGTCGGGAGTGCTTCACGCATACTACTACGGTTGTCCCAATCCGGCCGACTTCAGTCTCATCCATTCTTCATCGGCTCTTCTCATGGTCATAATGGGAGGACCCGGCACCCTGCTGGGGCCCTTGACAGGTGCAACTGATCATCGTCCTTCTTGCGTGATCTCGTCGGCAACGTTACCGACCGTTGGCTCATGGTGCTTGGATTTGCTTACGTGGTCGTGGTCCTCTTCTTTCCCTGATGGTCTGTTGGGATCCGCTTCAGAGATTTCTCCGACGACCTGCTCCGTCTGAAAAACGGGTCTTGCTCCGGTGAGCGTGCGAATTATAACGGATGAGACGAAACGCGGCAGACTACAAGCCTGCCGAAAACCACAAACGAGCAGGGTGATTTCTCACCCTACCAATGAAAGGAGGATCCATGGAAAGAGTGGTGCTCAAGGCACGAGGCAAATTTATCGTTATTGCCGTGGCGGCATGTCTGGGCTTATGCTGCGCATGGACGAGCGTATGGGCGGCCGAGCCCGTCAAGGTCGGCTATACGATTTTCACTGTCCGGTGTTTACACTGGCGTTGGGCAATTGATCTCAAGGATGGATTCAATCTCTACATGGATGAGATAGGACACAAGGCCGGAGGACGCAAACATAGAGGTTATTGTGGAAGATATAGGCAGTAACCAGGTGAGCCGGGCACTGGATTCCGCGAGAAAACTCGTCGAGAAAGAGCATATCGACATTCTGGCGGGTGTGGTCGGATCGGGTTCGGCGTACGCTCTCTGGCCGAGTTTGTGGAAAAAGCACAAGATCCCCCTTCGTAATTTCCAATGCAGGGGCTGACGATCTCACCCAGAGAAAGAGCAACCCTTTCATCGTAAGACCCGCGTTTGTCAACAGCGCGGGGTCACATCCGCTGGGTAAAGTGGTTGAGCGAGAAAGGATACCGCAAAGCGGTGCTCATGGGGGCCGACTATGCGGCGGGCTATGAACATGTAGGAGGCATCGCCCGCACGTTCAAGGACAATGGCGGGAAGATCGTCCAGGAGATCTGGCCGCCGCTTGGAACGAAAGACTATGCGCCGTACTTGGCCAAGATAGACCGTGACGCGGACGTGGTCATGGTCTTTTTTGCCGGTGCGGATGCGCTCCGGTTTGTGAAGCAGTATGCAGATTACGGTCTCAAGAGTCGGGTCCCCCTTGTAGGAAAAGGGTTCCTGGTAGATGACAAAATATTGCCGAAACAAGGTTCCGCGGCCGAGGGTGTGGTCACTGAGTCCCATTGGTGCTTGCTGTTGGACACGCCTGAGAACAAGGCCTTCAAAGAGGCTTATAAGAAGAAGTACGGCCACCCGCCGACACTTTACTCCGAGCAAGGCTATCTGACCGCCAAGCTGATTGCCGCGGCCCTGAACAAGACCAAAGGCAAAGTAGACGGCCAAGAGTTCGTCAAAGTCATGCGTTCAATCGAACTGAAGGCGCCTCGTGGACTGGTCAAGTTCGATGAGTATGGCGCACCGATTCAGAATTCCTACATTCGGGAAGTGAAGAAGGTGGACGGGGCGTGGCAAAGTGTTCCCATCAAAACTTATCCCGGAGTCAAGCAGTTCTGGACTTGGACCGGAGAGGAGTTCATGAAAATGCCGGCCTATTCCAAAATGAAAGGGAAGTGGGCCAAGTAGCCTTTGAATTCCCGGCGGCGGGGGAGGGGCCTCTTGTCCCTCTCCCCCCAAGACAACTTCGCTAAGTGTTCAGTAGCGTAGGTTGGTTAACGTATTCTCGTAGACGCGCGGTAGCGATCCTGCCGGGCGCTTCCGAAGAAGAGACCGGCGCTGCCAAAGCAGGGACGGTTGCCGTGAATTCGGCAGCGAACCTCCGCCACGCAGTACCAGACATTTGACGAGTGGTGTGAATGGCAAAATGATTGCTCTCGAAGTGGACAAGATTAATGTGCGTTTTGGCGGTCTTCAGGCCTTGACGATGTGCAGTCTGGCCGTGGAGGAGGGTGAGAGACGCGCTATCATCGGACCCAACGGAGCCGGCAAAACCACATTGTTCAACGTGATTAGCGGGATGATCAAGCCGTCTGCCGGGTCTATTAGGTCGTTTGAGCGTGATATCACAAAGGCTGCGGCTCATGTTCGGGCTTCGCTCGGACTTGCGAGAACGTTCCAGATAACGAATCTGTTCCCGAATCTTTCGGTCATGGAAAACATGGTTCTCGGCCTGCAAGCCTTAACTCCTAAGAAGTACATCTTTTTCAAGACGCTTGCCTCTTTTCCCGAGATGCTTGAAACTGCAGTGTCACAGTTGAGGGATTGGGGGCTCGATGACAAGGCGGACCATCCGGTTCGAAGTCTTTCCCATGGAGAACAACGCCAGCTGGAAATCATTCTCGCATTGTCCTCGCGACCAAAGGTTCTGTTGTTGGACGAGCCTACACAGGGACTCTCGACTGCGGAGACGGCACTGGTCGTTCCAATGGTCAGGGCTCTGGATCCCTCCACCACGATCCTGTTTATCGAGCACGACATGGACGTCGCATTCCAGATGGCCGACCGAATTACCGTGCTCTACTATGGTTCAGTACTGGCCGAGGGGAGTGAGGACGACATAAGGGGAAACCCGGAGGTGGCAGAGGTCTATCTCGGACTCGAGGGTGCCAATGCTTGAGGTGAAAGACGTACATACGTATTACGGGGATAGCCACATTCTGCACGGCGTCACATTGACGGTGCATCAGGGGCATGTCAGGGCGGTGCTGGGCCGCAACGGAGTTGGGAAGACAACCCTGATGCATTCCATCGTGTCTTTCGTGAAGCCGAGTAAAGGAAGAATCCTGGTTGGCGGCGAAGAGATCACGGGTCTGTCCACTCACCGGATCATGCGCAAAGGAGTCACCCTGGTGCCGCAGGGCAGACGCGTCTTCAAATCCCTGAGTGTGGCCGAAAACTTGACCATTCCGTTTCTGTGCGCTCAAGAAGAAGGACAAGCGGAACCGTGGGGAATCGAAAAAGTGTACGAGACTTTTCCCACTCTGCGGGCCCGGGAACACAATCGTGCCGGTAACTTGAGCGGCGGAGAACAACAGATGCTGGCAATGGGTAGGGCTTTGGTGAGCGGTCCAAAGGTCCTCCTGCTGGACGAGCCCTCGGAAGGGCTCGCACCGATAATAGTTCAGCAGATTGAGGGAGTCATTGCAGACCTCGCGAAACAGGGACTGGCTGTCTTGCTGGTTGAGCAGAACTTCAATATGGCCCTAAGGCTCGCCGGTCGCATATTTGTTATGAGCCGTGGACAAATCGTTCACGAATCGACTCCGGAAGACTTGGCGGACAACAAGGAAATCAAGGCCCGTTTCCTAGGGATGTAGGGAAGGGTCATATGAAAGATCTCCACGATGCGAAACCGATCTTCGCCGTGAAGACGGCGGGCACGGCCGGCGCTACGATCCTGCGGCACGTTGGTCGGTCGTCCGTGGTGTTTGGGATTTGAATCATGCGGGCGGCCACAGGGGGCCGCCCCTACACCGATCCCCTGTACCCGGGCACACCTGCCAACCCCCGGTGCAAGAGCCATGATGTAGGGGCACCCCCCTGTGGGTGCCCATCAATGCCCAGGACTTTCATGATTCGTTGTGGCTTGGTGAAAGTGAAAGCTCCAAGCCATGAGAGTTCATATGGCGGTTGTAGGGTGAAGCAAATGACGCAATCGGACATACTTTCAGGCAAGACGCTTCTCGCTGTGGATGACGAGCCCGATGTTCTCGAAACTTTGCGGGAACTCCTGGGAGAATACAAGAATCTTGTCCTCCATACCGCCACCCAATTCGATCGGGGAAGGCAGCTTCTCTACTCCCACAATTACGATATCGTGATACTCGATATCATGGGCGTGCAAGGGTTTGATCTTCTCCAAATCGCCTCGCATCGAGGATTTCCCGTGGTGATGTTGACGGCTCATGCGCTCAATCCCGAGGCTCTCAAGAGATCGATTGAACTGGGAGCCGGTGCGTATCTGCCTAAAGAACGCCTGGATTCGCTTCCGGGCTTTCTGGAAGATATCCTGAAGAATAGTTATCGTTCCGTGTGGAGAAGGGCGTTAGATGACCTTCTTGCGTTATTCGACGAGCGGTTCGGGTCCAACTGGAAGAAGTCGGAACGACAGTTCTGGACGGAGTTTGAAGAGAACCTAGAGGTGGACGAACCGGTAATCATATCTCGGCAAGAAGACGACAGATAGCAGTACCTCAGTAGAAGTAAACCGTTTTGGCCCGTGTTGAGCCCCGTGGAGTCAATCCGAGCTTTCGGAAGCTCAACGGCGATCAAAAGAGGGTTATTTTTTGACAGTTTTAAAACCTCTAGAAGACTAGTTTAAAAGAGGTGTGGTCGGCCTCCTGAAAGGCCTAAAGGATATCGAGCCAATGAGTGTCATTGGAAAGAAAAGCAACACTGACGCGTTCCAAGAGGCTGACGCCGGCAAAACCTACACAGTTGAAGGAGATTAATACCATGGAAGATCTGGTAAAGGCTGTAGCAGAGATGATGGAGGATGAGGCTTATGCCCTCACCAAGAAATATGTGGATCAGGGTGAGGCCGTTTCCGACATTTTTCAGGCCTACAGGAATGCGCTTGCAATTGTGGGCGAGCGCTTCGAGAACGGTCAATATTTCGTGCCGGAACTTATCCTGGCCGGAGAGATGATGAAACAGGCTTCGGAGTTGATGAAGCCGCTCATGTCGGGTGAACAGGCTTCATCGGGCGACAAATTGGGCAAGTTTCTCCTGGGAACGGTGGAGGGTGACATACACGACATCGGCAAGGACATGGTTGGCATGCTTCTGGACATGAATGGGTTCGAGGTGAAGGATCTGGGCGTAGACGTACCGGCTCAACGGTTTTCTGAAGTTGCGAAAGAATTTCGGCCGGACATCATCGGACTGAGCGGCCTGCTGACCCTTTCCTATGAATCGATGAAGCGGGTTGTGGAAGCCCTCAAAGCCGCCGGCCTGCGAGACGAGGTCAAAGTCATCATCGGCGGCGGCCAGCTTGACGAACATGCATGCAGGTATATCGAAGCGGACGCTTGGGTTACCGACGCCGTGACCGGCGTGAAATATGCACTAAATTGGATGAACAAAGATTCCTAGGAGGCATATACCCATGACTAATGGAGAGATCTTGTTTCAGGAGCGAGAAAAGCGGTTCAACGATGCAGTGGCTCTGAAAAAGCCCGATAGAGTCCCAATAGCCGTGCTGTGGGACTATTTCCCGGCTCGTCGCAAAGGCATCTCCGTGAAGACGGCCATGTACGACCACCAGGTCATGTTCGATGCCTGGGTGGATTGCATGCAGCATTTCGCACCCGATTTGATGGAGAATCCTTTTGCAAACTATGGGATCGGGCATGTATTGGAAGCGCTGGATTATCAGCAGTTCAAATGGGCCGGCCGCGGACTTTCGGACGATTTGTCCTGGCAGTTTGTGGAACTGGAACTGATGAAGGCCGACGAATACGATCATTTCATTTTCGACCCTTCCGATTTCATGGTCAGGCGCTATTGGCCCCGCGTGGCCAAATCGCTGGCGGGTCTGGAAACTCTACCTCCGCTCAATTGGGCAATGCCCTATTCGTGGGGTATGCACAACGCATTCTTTATACTCTCCCCCGAAATGGAAGCGGCTCGAAATGCCATGCTGGAGGCCGCTCAGGCTTCCGCGGAAGTCCTGAAATGGACCGGTAAGTTCAATCAAAAGGCAACGGAATTGGGGTTCCCCGCCATTGCAGGCGGTAAGGCACAGGTACCCTTCGACACACTCGGAGACTTGTTCCGTGGAACCAAGGGTATTATGACCGACCTGTACAGACGTCCGGAAAAGGTCATGGCTGCGTGCGACAAACTGTTGCCTATTATGATTGACGTATCCGTGTCTTCCGCCAAGCGCTCGGGAGTTCCGCGAATCTTCCTTCCTCTGCATAAGGGGCTTGATAATTTCTTGTCGCCGCAACAATTCGACAAGTTCTACTGGCCCCACATGAAACAGCTTCTGGAAGCCCTTGTCCAGGAGGACATCACACCCTGGGTTTTTGTTGAAGGCGTCTGCAACAGCCGCCTCAACTCGTTCCGCGACGTGCCGGCAGGCAAGGTAGTGTACCATTTTGAGGCGACGGATATTTTCAAGGCCAAGGAAATCCTGCGTGACCGTTGTTGCATCCGCGGAAACGTGCCGGCCAGTATTCTCACCGTGGGGACACCGGAAGACGTTAAATCCTACTGCAAGAAGCTGATCGACGTGTGCGGGGAAGACGGCGGCTTCATTATGGATGCCTCCACGGTACTTGGGGACGCGCGGCCTGAGAATATGCAGGCCATGTTTGATACCACCAGAGAATACGGGGTATATGCGTGATCTTGTACCATGAAGGTTCATGTGAAGCCGTCACGGGAGTGACCGCAACGGTCTGATTGCAGGGCTTGTCAAAATCCGTCTCCGTTATTGGATTTTTGCAAGACTCTGGAGAAAGGAGGATTACGTAACGTGCACGATTTGGGAAATCCGCTTCGCAGCGCAAGTAACGTACGGATTGTCCGAAATTCGGCGATGTCTCTTGTTCCCGGGCAAATCCCCCCGGCATCCTTTTGCAAAGAGGTCTTGGGGATTTCTCAATCCAATGGCCGCGAACAGGACTCGAATTCTCAGTCATTCTTTCCGACGCTTGCCGTGAACACGGCGGCCCCGGATCGTCACGGCCGGTGGAAAAGGGGCTCTCCGTGATTCATGAAACGGGAGTCATGACGTTCAACGGCAGAGCTATTTCGGTCCATGGCGGAACGGCAATGCCGACGCGGTTGGTCGATGTCCATGGTTGTGGCACCGGCCGGGGAAACAAGACTGACTAACGCAACATCCAATAAGACAATCCGGGAGGGCAAGAATGAAGCGAAGAAAATCAACCAAGGCTATCTACCTGTTGAGCTTGTGTTTGATGGTGCTTTTTGGCGGAATTTCCGCCGTGTCGGCTGTTGAGCAACACACCATTACCTGCCTGGCCGCATGGCCCAAGAGCGCGATTCATGTCAAATTCTTTATGAAGGACTTCATTGAAAGGATCCAAAAAGAAGCTGACGCAAAATATCCCGGTGAGCTCAAGCTCGTTTTCAAGGGCGGCCCTGAGGTGGTGAGCACCTTTGAGCAAATCGACGCGGTGGGGAAAGGCATGGTGGACCTCCTGTACGGTTCGATGACGTACTACGTTTCCAAGATGCCGGAAACAGACGTGTTGAATCTCACCACATTAAAGCCCTGGGAAGAAAGGGAAGTGGGCTTGTATGACTACCTTGACAAGCTCCACAATAAGAAGACCAATACGCATTTCTTGGTCCGAAACGGCCTCGGCCAACCCTTCCAATTGGGACTTAACGTACCCATCAAGACATTGGACGAGCTCAAGGGTAAGAACATCCGGGTGAATCAGACCACGCTTCAGCTGGCCAAAGGGCTCGGAGCGAATCCGGTGCAGATGTCGCCGGCAGAAACCTATACGGCTTTGGAGCGAGGCGTAATTCAAGGTCACTTCACTCCCGGATTCCTTTTGCCGTCGTTCGGCCTGGTGAAAGTCACCAAGTATCTTGTGTTCCCGGGTGCTTATGACGTCATTGTCAACATTGTGGTTAATCTGGACAAGTGGAATAAACTGCCCAAACATCTCCAAGAGTTCCTAACGGAGCAGTCCGACATACATGCACGCCACGCATACAAGTATTATGAGGACCAGGCAAAGAAGGAAGTGGCCGGCTACAAGGCCGCCGGGATGAAAATGATTAATCTCCCCAAGGCGGAAGCCGACAAACTTCAGCAGACCGCCAGGGAGGCCACGCTTAAGGTGGTCATGAAAAAGGCGCCCGTTGAGGGCAAGAAGCTCCTGGAATATCTGGACAAGAAACCTAAGAAATAGTCAACCAAAACTGAGGGAAGCCGCCGGAACACTCTGACTGAACTGCGAAGAGCTTCCCTGGTCGGAAGTGCGCCGCAAATAGGCGCAACCGCTTGAGAGGAGAGATGACAAGGGCTTGTTCGTGAAAATCGGAATGCCGGCAGCCTTTTCCTCGGATTGTACGAAACGGAACTCAGGGATGCCCTGAGATCTCCCGGCGAATCTGCCCGGCAGGGCCTAATAAGACCCTATTATCATTGGGAAGCTTTCCTTAGTACGAAGGTCGGCTCACGTCATCTCCCCTCGAAAGCGGGGCTTCTCGGAAGAGGCTCGTCCGAGAAATGGAGGGAATCGGAACCATGGGCAAATTTCTGGATAAGATCAATAAAATCTCTGCTCTTCTGGCGGGCTTCATTCTCCTATTTGTCGTCCTGAGCATTTCCTATACGGTCCTCCTGCGTTCAATCGGAGGGCGTGCTCCCATCTGGGTCGTACAGGTAAATGAATACGCGATGGTTTGGATCACCTTCCTCGCTGCAGCTTGGCTTTTGCCCGACGATCGGCATGTTTCAGTGAATCTTGTGGTGAGTAGAATCAGCGCAAAAGGAAAGGCAATATTCAGATTTGTGGGAGACGTCGTTGGAACCCTCTTGTGCGGTGCTCTATGCTTGCTGGGAAGCGTCTGTGTCTGGGAGAACTTTCGCGACAATGTCATCGACGTACAGAGTATAGACGTGCCCAAGGCATATATTCTTGTGGTGATTCCTTACGGATTTCTCCTCCTTTGCTTGGGGTTCATACAAAGGACCTTAAAGGACCGGCATACGCTTTTCGATTCCGAAAAATCGCAAACACTATCGGGCGTAGAGTGATCGAGCCGGCCGAGACCCGAATGGAATGAAATTCTAGAAAGAGAGATTTGGTGATGGAATGGTGGGCAGTGTTACTTTTGCTCATAGGAGGGTTGATCGCCGTCTTCGCTACCGGCTTTCCGATTTCTTTCGGTTTCTTGCTCGTCGGTTTCGTCTCAACTTACTTGTTGACCGGAACCTCGGGTTTGGAGATGTTGACCCAACAGATTTACTCGTCGTTGGCCTCCTTTCTGCTTACGCCCGTTCCGATGTTCATTCTCATGGGCGAACTGATGTTCCGTACCGACCTGGCGGCCGATACTCTCGACGTGTTGGATCGTTGGCTGCGTCGACTGCCGGGGCGTCTGAGCCTTTTGGCCGCGGTCAGCGGAACCCTTTTCGCAGCGACCAGCGGTTCCACCATGGCAAATACCGCTATGTTGGGAACGATCCTCCTGCCCGACATGAAGAAGCGCGGCTATAGCAACTTCATGGCCGTCGGTCCCATAATTGGGGTAGGGGGCCTCGCCATGTTGATTCCCCCGTCGGCCCTGGGGGTTCTGTTGGCCAGCATCGGACAGATGTCCATAGGCGACGTATTGATTGGCGGCGTCATCCCCGGAGTTCTTCTGGGCGCCATGTTTTGCGCGTTCATCGTCACGTATGCCTATCTCAGGCCTGAGAGTGCACCAAGTTATGAAACCGAGCCGACGCCCTTTGCGGAGTTGCTGTTCCTCACTGCCAAGTATGTCCTGCCCGTTGGATTCATCATTTTTTCCGTCCTGGGAGTGATCTTGCTGGGCCTGGCAACGCCTACCGAGGCCGCCGCTCTGGGGGCGTTGGCGACCTTGGTCGTCAACTTATTCTATGGGAAACTCAAGTGGCGGACGCTCTCGGAGGCTGTCTGGGGGACCGTATCGCTTACGGCCATGGTCTTCATGATACTTGCGGCTTCCAAGACGTTCAGCTGCGTCCTGGCCTTTACCAATGCCACGGACGGGATGGTGGAACTCGTCAAAGGTTCCGCCCTTCATCCTCTCCTGATCATATTGATCATGCAGCTCATTGTGGTAGCTATGGGCGCATTGATGGATCCTATTTCCATCATGATGATTACCGTACCCATCTTTCTTCCGATCATCCAGACTCTCGGCTACGATCCGGTTTGGTTTGCGGTGATCATGTTGATTAACTTGGAGATGGGAAATATGACGCCTCCTTTCGGCATGTTGCTCTATGTCATGCAGGGGGTAGCGAAAGACGTGTCGTTCGATGAGATCGTCTGGGCATGCTTGCCGTATATGTTTCTAGACATCATCATGATCGGCCTGATCATTGTTTGGCCCCAACTGGTGCTCTGGTTGCCTCGATTGACGGGCGGGTAACGGAGACCGGCCCGCAATCCGGTTTTGAGGGCTGAGCCGAAGGTCCTCCCGCTGCGAACTTGCACTATCGAGGGAGATTTTTCCTCGTGAGTGATCATGTGGCCGGGGAACTACTGGAAAATATTTTCAAGGCATTGAAAAAGCCTTTCAATTGACGAGTGCCCGACAGGTGCATTGTACCTTGTTCCAACCGTAAGGAACCGAAAAGCGCAGCACACGGTACGGTTTGCGTCAAAACATTACCGTACTTCCGTAGTGGATCCCTAATAATCCCTATACATCAAAGATCTCGGGCCGAGCCTTTTCGGCTTCCACGGATCGAACCCCTTGCAGCGGTACACATAGATCTCCCTGATGGGCTCCCCGTGATACATGACGTGATACGACGGAAGGGGTTCAACGGTCTTGAAGTTCTCATAGACCGTTGTGCGCACGGTGGATGACGGCTTCAACGGTTTGGGCGACACGTAGAGGACGGTCCGACCTTGAAGATTGTCAAAGGACGGTTCCCAGACATCGAACACGGTCGGCCGTTTCCAGGGTGCGAGATACCGAACAAAAGGATTTCCGGGAACGTTGAATTCCAGAAGAGCACACAACTGATAGCTGTCTCCGGCAATGACGTCGCCGGCGGCTTCAAAGCTCTTGACGTGGAGTCCCAAGCCCTTCCAGCCCCTTGTTTCCCAGATGATTCTGTCCGCCTTAACGATTCGCCTCTCAACGCCGGCGGGAAGCAATCCTATCCAGGCGTGGATTACAGCCAGGGCAACAGGGACGATTGAGAGCATCAGCGCCCATCTGAGATACCTCCGCCCGAACCGGTTCCAGATTCCCGCAGCATTTCCGGCCCGCGGCGTGAGGATGATTTCCACGGCGAGTATTCCGGTGGAAATGTACCCCATGAAGGCCCAGTTGGCCTCCACGTGTCCTTTGAATGCCATGAGCCCGAACAAGACAAGTGGAAATCCGAAACAGAGCAGCAACTGCTGTTCCGGCTGAGGACGGCGTAGGTTCCGTACCAGTGCCGCAGCGGACGCGGTCAGCAACGCAAAGCAGAGTAGGGGGGAGAGCAAGCCGAACTGAGCGAGGTGGTAACCGATTCCGTCGGACAATCGTCTGAGGATCGAGGGGGAGCCCGATCCGATGAACAGGATGTGGTGTACGGAAGCCCATTCGTGCCGATAGTTCCACCAGACAATGGGTAGAGTGAAGAGCACCGCTATGAGCACTCCAATCCATGGCTCTTTGGTGAGCAGCAGTTTCCTATGGGTCCCGCTCCACAGAAAGAACAAGAGAAGACAGGGAAGGACCAGCACTCCCGTATATTTGCTCTGTATGCACAGACCAGCGGAAAGGCCTACAACGTAACACCATCGTTTGTCGCCCGACCTGAGGAATCGTGACGCCGCCCACAACGCGAATACCCAGAAGAACATGAGTGCATTGTCGTGCATTGCCGCGGATCCCCCCAGCAGTGCGACCGGCGTAAGATTGAACAGTACCGCGGCTACCAGACCTCGTGTCTTGTTTCCAAAAAGGATCACACTGGTCTTGTAGATGAGCAGTGTCGTCAGTCCGGAGAGCACCAGGAAGGGGAAACGCACCGAAAAGGGGGTCTGCAGGCCCAAAGCTTCCGTGGAAAGCCGGATCAGGTACGCGGCCATGCCGGAATTATCAAAGTACGACCAATCCAGGTGTCTCGACCACACCCAGTAGCTGCACTCGTCCGGGATCAAGTTGACCCACGCGGAGAAGGCGATCCTCCAGAGGAACACCCCGGCCAGAATGCCGAGAAGCAGGGACACGGGAATCTCGGATTGTGGTAATCTATCGGGTACGGACGTGTCGGTTGGCTGTTGAGTCATCGGGGCAGTATACACCAACGGGTGAGCGTAATGCGCGATCCTCTGCCTTTATGAGACGAAATCGGCCGAACAGGAAACCACACAGGTTCAAGACGCCCGTGAAAGGCGCTTGATGATCGAGTATGGAAACCGTCCGACGGACTGCAACCGGGCAAGGAGGTTACATGCCGGGGACTATTGTGATGATACACGGAATGTGGGGAGCACCCTGGTGCTGGGAAAATTACCGAGGATTCTTCGAAAAACGGGGTTATCGGTGCGTCACCCCCGCGCTGCGCTACCACGATGTCCCGCCCGGCTCTCCGCCCGACCCTCGGTTGGGAACCATTGGTCTTCTCGATTACGCGGCCGACCTCGAGCATCAAATAGCGTCGCTGGATGCGAAACCGATCGTCATGGGCCATTCCATGGGAGGGCTTCTGGCGCAGATTCTGGGAAGCCGGGACCTGGCCAAAGCGTTGGTGCTGCTCGCCCCCGCAGCGCCGGAAGGGATATTTAGCATAAGGCCCAGCGTGCTCAGGACGTTCTTGCGTGTCATGAGCAAATGGGGATTCTGGAACAAGCCCATGAGGCTGAGTTTCGGTGCGGCGCTCTATTCCACCTTGGCACTCATGACGCCTGAGCAGCGGAGGGACATCTACGCGAATATGGTGTATGAATCCGGCCGGGCGGCTGCGGAAATCGGTTTCTGGTTTTTCGATAAACGACATGCAGCACGGGTCGATGCGTCGAAGATCACGTGTCCCGTCCTGGTCGTGGGTGGATCCCGGGACAGGATCACGCCGGCAACGGTAAGCAAGAAAATCGCACAAAGGTACCCTGGGTTTTCCACTTACATGGAGTATCCCGACCATGCTCACTGGGTTATCGGTGAGCCCGGATGGAGCCAAATCGCCAAGGATGTTGATAGCTGGCTCACGACCGCGGTACACTAGTACTCCACGGCGGAAGTACGGTGACGTACAAACGGAAACCGTCCCTGTCTTGGTAGCACCGTCCTCCATGCCGGTTTTTTCTCCACAAGCGCCCGGCAGGGTTGGTGGGACAGGCGTCTCGCCTGTCGACGGGCAAGATGAAACTGTCTCAAAATCCAGATGAGAGTCAGAATCGTGGCACGGCTGGTTGACATGCTGCAACAAATCCCCCCTAACCCCCTTTTTTCTAAGGGGGGAACCGGCTCTTACCCACCCTTTGGCAAAGGGGGGCAGGGGGGATTTCCATCTGAATCCACTCCTTCGTGGCACGATTCACTTTGCTCCGACAGTTTTGAGACACTCTCAGATGCCCGTTCCACTGGGACGCTACCGAGCGTTCTCAAGAATAGGTCGGCACATTTATGCCACAGTGGGCTGGTACTGTTAAGCAAGAGAAGCCGGCCAATGTTCCGGTTCCCGGGGGTTTGCCAGTACTAGCATCCCTGAAATTCTTGTCGTGCTGCGAAGAATTATTGCATTCCGGGGACACGATCCCGATTTGTGGCCCTCCGCTGCGCTCCGGCAAATCGGGTCATGTCCCCGGAATGCATGCCCCCGAGCAATTCGGGGACATAACCCAATTTCGATCCGTGACAGCGGGGAGAAACTTGGGAATTGCGAGAACTTGGCATTCGCGGTGTTCGTTGTGCCCTGTGGTGATTTTCTTCTGGTTGCGGCCGAAGGCTGCGCTAAGAACGACAGGGAAAACGTCTCACCTCGATATCGTCTTCGCTGGTGTAGGGGCGACCACCGGTCGCCCCTGCCTGAGAACCGTTGACTGTAGAGCAGCCTCATCATACGGACCGCCTGCAGGTTGCAGAAAACAGGAGATCTGATATGAAATCACGACATGATCCCGTTCTCGTCTTAATCATTCTTGTCTTGACCATGTCCTTGATCCTACAGTGGGGGATTACGGACGGAGCCGCCGAAGAGCCGCATGGCGCAAGTGCCCTCGTCACGGCAGCCGGGAATGGCAACCTGGAAACCGTGAAGTCGCTCCTAAAAAAGGGCGTTGACGTGAATTTTAAGGCCGAAGACGGTTCGACTGCTCTCATGCGGGCTGCGAGTAACGGGGATGTGGAAATGACCAGATTCCTTTTGAGCAAGGGGGCCGATGTGAGTGCAGAGGCCGACGACGGCTCCACGGCGATTATGTGGGCAGCGGCTGCAGGTCAGGCTGAAATAGTCACGATCCTTTGTGAGAAAGGTGCGGCAATGACCCTTCACATTGCGGCTGCACTCGGCGACATTTCAGGGGTTCGCTATTTTCGCGACGCCGGCGTTGGTTTAGATTCACGGGCCAAAGACGGCAAGACCGCACTTATGCTTGCTGCCGAGCACGGTCATGTCGACGCCATGAAGCTTCTCCTGGAGAAAGGGGCGGAGGTCAATGCGAGGCATACGCAGAACAGGTCTGCCCTCACTCTCGCTGTTCGGAACGGTCACACTGACGCGGTCAAACTGCTCCTCAAGCACGGTGCCTATACCGAAGAGAAGACAGGTCCATTGACTATCTTGGAGTTGGCTAAAAGGAGAGGCCATACGGAAATCGCCAAGCTTCTCAAGAAGCACGGCGTTCGGGGACGGGAGACGCTTCGGGGAAAGGTCGTGGCATCTTCGCCAAAGACGCTGACAATTCGAATCCCAAGTGAGGATCCGCCCGAAGTACTCGCGATAAAGGTTGGATCGACGACCGAATTCGGTCCTTTTCGCAGACCAGTGGTAGGCGAAGAAGTGGTCGCTGAGTGCCGGGAAGAAGATGGAATCCGATTCTGTTATGCTGTGACCGCTATACCGCCGGCTGCTGTCCGTCGCGTCGGGTTTGGGAAGATGGAGACGTTTCGTGGTGAGGTGGCGGCATCTAGTCCAACGTCACTTACGCTAAAGCCACCCGGCGGGGCCGGATCTGAAAGGGTCCTGATAAGGGTGGGCTTGAAGACCAAATTCGCTCCCTTTCGCAGACCTTCCGTGGGCGAAGAGGTGGTTGTTGATTGCCGAGCCGGAGGGGGACCCAGAGTGGGCTACGCAGTACAGATTATCCCCCCAGGCGAATCACACGTCGTCAAGCTGGGTAAGATCGAAAGGTTTCGGGGAAAGGTCTTGGCACTCTCACCGGAGGAACTCACTATAGAGGTTCCTGCAGAGGGGGAGATCGAGGTGATTGAAATGTCCATGAGCCTCAGAACGAAATTCGTTCCCTTTCGCAGGCCGTCAGTAGGAGAACGAGTTGAGGTTGAGGTCGACACTCAAGCGGAACAAGGAAAAAGAGTCTGCTACGCAGTACGAGTGATACCCCCAGACGCGACGCAATAAACAAAGAGGAGGCTTACCGTGGTCGACAACACCCGCAGTGATTGGAAAGACCGGACGGTTGCACCGGATGCGATTTTCGACAAGATCGAGCCGGGCATGAGCATTTTCCTCGGTACCGGTGTGGCTGAGCCTCGCACGCTCGTTAAACACTTGATGGCAGCGAATCGCAACAACTTGACGGATCTCGAACTCATCCAATTGGTCAGCCTTGGCGACGCGATTTCCCTCGAGGCCCTGAGTTCCCACAAGTACCGCCTCAAGACCTTCTTTTCCGGCTGGGTGGCCAGTGAAGCCATCACGGAAGGGCGAGTGGATCTCATACCGAGTCGGTTCTGCCGGATCCCGTTCCTCATCAAGTCCGGCGGCATTAGCATCGACGTCGCGTTCGTACAGATCACTCCTCCGTCACCCAGTGGATACTGTTCGTTGGGGGTGGGAGTGGACGTGGCCAGGCGGGCCATTGAACAGGCCGACCTGGTGGTGGGTGAAATCAATTCCGCAGTTCCCGTCACCTATGGCGACACCTTTGTCCACGTGTCCGAATTCGACTATTTCGTGAACGCCGTTGACCCGCCGCTGTACTTCCCCCGGTGGCCGGTGCATGAGGTCTTTGATCGGGTCGCCGGCAACGTGGCATCCGTGATCGAAGACGGAAGCTGCATCGCATTCTCCATTGGGCCGCTGTTCGAGGCGCTGAGCAAACACCTCATGAAGAAGCGGCATTTGGGCGTGCACTCTCCGTTCGTCACCGACGCGTTAATGGACCTGATCGACAGCGGAGCAGTGACGAACCGATTCAAGGGCACATTCAGGGGAAAGTCCCTCGCAACCTATGCATTCGGGACGGCGGAGCTCATGGCGCGGCTGGACCGCAACCCATTGGTGGAGTTTCAAGGGTTGGAGCAGGTCTTCTCGCCTTCGCAGATCGGACGCAACAACCGGTTCATTGCCGTTATTCCCGCCAGAAAGATCGATATCACCGGGCGCATTGCCTTTCATACGGGCAAGGGGAACGTGAACGCCGGCCCCGGTGAGACCATTGACTTTCTCAACGGAGCGGAAATGTCCCCCGGAGGCCTCACCGTCTTTGCCCTGCCAAGCCGAAACCTCAAGGGAGATCCCAACATCCTGGTGTCCTTGGGCGATATCCCCAACCAGCTTACCTCTCGTGAATCGGTTGACATGGTGGCTACCGAGCATGGGATTGCATGGTTACGCGGGCGGACGGTTCGGGAACGTGCGCAGGCCCTCATCGAGGCGGCCCACCCGGATGATCGTCACGACCTGGTCGAGCGGGCAAAAGAGTTGAAGATCCTGTACCCGGACCAGATCTTCCTCAAGGAATCAGCCGAGCTCTATCCAACCGAAGTGAGAGCGGAACATGTATTCAAGGACGGCCTAAGGGTCAGATTTCGGGCTATGAAGCCTTCCGACGAAGAGGGGATGCGGCGGTTGTTCTACCGGTTTTCCGATGAAGCCGTTTACTACAGGTATTTCAGTCCCATCAAGTCGATGCCCCACGCCAAGATGCAGGCATACGTCAATGTGGATTTCAGCCGGACCATGTCCATCGTCGGCTTGGTCGGAGAACCCGGCCGCGGACGTATCATTGCCGAGGCACGGTACGTGAGAAGTGCAAATCGTCCGTACGGCGACATGGCGTTTGTCGTAGATGAGGACTACCAGGGTATGGGGATCGCTTCGTTCCTGTTCAAGATGCTGATTCAACTCGCCAAAGAAAGAGGTCTGCAAGGCTTCACCGCCGACGTACTCTCATCCAACCGAGGCATGATGAAGGTGCTGGAGAAATCAAGCCTTACCGTCAAGGCACGGCTTGAGGAAGGTGTGTACGAAGTGACCATGCCGTTCGAACGAGATACCGGTACCGATACTCAAACTCGACCCATTGACGCCGGCCCCGTGACCGGAAACAGGAGGGAAGAAGAATGAACCACCAGTGCGCCAGGCAAAGCTTGGCATCTTCTTGCGGGGTGCAAGTCCCCGTCGGGTAAGGTCTAACCAGCCGCCCGTATCGAGTGTTGCGGACATTAGGAGGATGCAATGTAGGGCAAACGAACGAAATGTCCGAAGCGTACACAGAGAATCCTGTGGGCCGCAAGGGAGGCCGCATCTCCCTAAAGCAATTCAGCCTCGTAAGGATAGTAAAGCAGGTGGCGACGGCGTTGGTGGTCCGGAAGCCAACACAAAGGGATCGACATGGTGAGATCCTGGAGGGCCTGTCGGGGTCTTAGAGCGTGGCACGCAGGAACAGAGATGTCAGGAACCTGGGAGGCCCCCTGGTCTCCCTCGCAAGAGGGTAGGGTGTGCCAACGAAAAAGGAGGGCACCCGATGGGCCGGGAGGAGTCAGATCGCCTCATAGTACCCGCGCAGGGCAATGCCATCACGGGGAAGGGGGCGACGCGACCGCGTAGCCTGCAAAGGGAACACGAACCGGATATGAAAGGCTGGAACACTTCGTGCAAACCTCACTGTGGGGAATAGCAAATCGAGCGGCAAGCCACAAGCGGCACCGATTCCGCAATCTGTATGGGATGCTCAATGAGGCAAATCTCAAATGGTGTTGGCAATACCTCCGAAAGGATGCGGCACCAGGCGTAGATAGGGTCAAATACCGCGAGTATGGGACAGACCTGGACTCCAACGTCCATGACCTTGTGGAGCGACTGAAACGGAAGCGGTACCATGCCAAGTTGGTTCGCAGGCGTTACATTCCCAAGCTTAATGGGAAGCTTCGCCCTCTGGGAATCCCAGCCACTGAGGACAAGCTCGTGCAGCTTGCAGTGGCCAAGATTCTGGAGGCCATTTACGAGCAGGACTTTCTCGGATTCAGTTATGGGTATCGGCCTGTGCGCAGTCCATCGGACGCAGTACGAGACCTTACACGAGATCTGCGATTCGGGAGATACGGTTGGGTTGTCGAGGCGGACATCCAAGGGTTCTTCGACCACATCGATCACAACTGGTTGATGCGGATGCTTGAGGAGCGCATTGATGATAAACCGTTTCTCCGCTTGATCGGTAAATGGCTCAAGGCAGGCATTCTGGAGACCGACGGTCAGGTAGTGCACCCGGTAACGGGCACACCGCAGGGAGGGATTGTCTCTCCCGTCCTGGCCAACATCTACCTGCACTATGCCCTGGACCTGTGGTTTTCCGTCAAGGTCAACCCTTCATGTCGAGGCAGTGCGATGATCATTCGTTTTGCGGATGATTTTGTCTGTGCATTTCAGGCACGAGCCGATGCTGAGCGATTCTACGCGCAGCTCGGACAGAGGCTGTCCAAATTTGGGCTGACAGTTGCTGGGGACAAGACTCGCATCCTGCGCTTTTCTCAGTATGATCTGGAGGGCAATGGGACCTTTGAGTTTCTCGGCTTTGAGTTTCGCTGGCGCAAGACCCGCACCGGTGGCCGCACGGTCAGCCGTCGGACTTCGCGCAAGAAACTTCGGGCATCCTTAGCCAACTTCACCGCATGGATTCGCCGGGAGCGTCACCGCCGGATGCGGACGTTGCTCGCCACCCTGAACGCCAAGTATCGTGGCTACTGGAACTACTATGGGGTCATCGGGAACTTTGCGAGCTTACGGACGTTCTTCAATCAGTCCATGCGTCTCCTCTTCAAGTGGCTGAACAGGCGCAGCCAGCGCCGGAGCTACCGTTGGGAGGGCTTCACTGCCATGCTCCGGTACTTCAAGGTAGAGCGTCCCCGGATTACGGAACGCCCAGTGCTCCGCCAGACCAGCTTGTTCTGAGCCCCGTCTCGATGCGGGAGTGAGCGGTCGCGAAGAGCCCGGTGCGGGAAAACCGCACGCCGGGATCTGTGAGGGGGCGGTGCGGGTAACCCGCCGTCCTACCTCGATAGACACAGAGACACCAAGGGGAGCCAATCAAGAATGGAAGAGAGAAGAGGAAAGGCCTATCCGCAGATTACGAGCCCGTAGGATGTGGTGAGTCCCGCCTACAGCGGGAGGAACCGCATCTGTCGCGCAGCGGTTGGCCCCGGTAGCGACCCGGCGTCCCTGCCGGGCGATAAGGAAGACAACCGGCAGGATGCCGGTCCTACTGAAGAGGGTGTACTCCTTCGAGGTACCGGGTGCCGGCCCTGGTACGGGCGAATGCCATTCGCCACTACAACGTCTCCATATTCTCGGATTTCATGGTGACTTCTTGGTTAATCTTTCTTCTTTGGACCGGACGCGCCAAATGCGGTTCATCTGCGGATTAGGCTTGTGTGTCCCTTTTCTCTGCGGCTCTGCGGCTCCGCGTGAGATCTCTTTGTCTTCTTGGTGTCTTTGTGACTTTGTGGTGAAAATCTCTTCTCTTTCTTGACCTTTGAATCTGTGGCGATCTGTATGCCCTGCGTAGGAGAATGGTACGTGCGAACCCCAAGCACATGCGTGACGCGGAAGCCTGCAATCGCCATTTGGCTGCGGTCCTGACCGCTCTGTGGAGAAGTTCTTGTCTTCCTATGTAGGTCCTCCGACAAGCAACCCCCTTCGGGTACACGATGGGGGGGCTTGGGGGGGTAGCATGATGATTGAACTGCCGAGAGACCACTCAAACCTTGTTGCACGAGCGAATCTCGGTGCCTTAGACAAGGTGCGTTGTGTTTCGACCTTTCGGCGACAATTACGCTGCTTCGCAGCCCCCCCAATAATGGCGCATGGTGCGCTCTTACAACCTAATCTCCGAGGCGAAGCCCTGGAGTCCCTGTCAATGCCGAGGACTTTCATGATTCGTTGTGGCTTGTTAGCGGCCGAAAGCGATGAGCGTGATGTCTTTGTGCTAAAATCTTTCAGGAGGAACACACGTGTCAGAAAACGAAAAACAGTCGGAACAACAGCAGCAACCCGAGCAGCAGCAGACTCTGCCCAAGAGAGTCGCGCTCCGGGACGAACCGTATTACGCCAACTGCGCGATGGTGCAGATGACGCCGTTTGATTTGGCGATTTTGTTTGGGAAGATCACTCCAGTAACCGATAGTAACGGTCAGACTCAGCTCGCAGAGGTGTACGACCGGCAGGTGTACCTCTCGCACTTGCAGGCCAGAGCGCTTCTCGACGCGCTGACCAGGAGTCTCAGTTCGTTGGCGCGGGCGCAGAGGACAGGTAAGGTTCAAGTCCCCACACCAGAAGGAGCTTCTGAGGGAACGCGCTGAACTGCGTGGTATTCCCAATCCGAAGCGATTTCCTACTTGGCAAGGCACGGATCTCATTGAGGTCTTGCGCCCTCATGGCGCTAAGGAATAATGTTGATCAACTTTTTCGACGGAGGGACATATGACATACAAGTTCAAAATCGTGTGCTGGATTATTGTATTGATCCTCTATCACTCTGCTGCGATAGGCGACATGACACCACTTGTCCAGCAGGAGAGCGGCGGAGTTGTTTCGCCGATTTCCGATGATGCGAGTATCCGAATGGACTCGGAACAGGTGAAAATACGCTTGGAAAAAGACAGCTATTCGGTCGATGCGGAGTTTGTCTTTTTCAACACCGGCGAGACCGTAACAAAATTGGTGGGATTTCCGAAGGCGAACTATCTAGCAGAACGAGCATACGAAGGCCCAACGAATTATATGCGGTTTGAGACTTGGGTAAATGGCAAAAAGGCGAAGATTATAAACAGCTATCCTGACGATAAACCCATGACCGCTGCGGAGTTCATGGACAAATCTAGGAAAGGGATTATTAAGAAAGGGACTAGGTTCCCATCACAGGAAATCAAACTCTGGTTAGTTCATCGCGTCAAGTTTCCGGCTCACGCGTGCACCAAAATTCGGACCAAGTACCAATCTCGATATTTTCATCTATTTGGGCAAGTACAAGCAAAGTATATTGTGGGAACGGGGCGGCATTGGAAGGATCGAATCGGCAAAGCTGTTTTCATTCTAGACTGCTCCGGTGTGGGCGGCGAGGAAAACGTAAAAATCAGTTTTCCGACGGCACCAGGAGGTCCCTGGCTGAATCCCACGTCGCCGGGAGCCTGGCTGAATTCTGACGGCGTACTGGTTTGTGAAATCACAAATATTGAACCTGAGCCTCGTGCATCGCTCAGTGTGCTAGTTTTGAAAACTAATGACTAATCAGACGCTTTTGAAGTGAAGCAGCTAAATCCAGGAGGTCGAACGCATGGATAAAGAATGTTGGTACTCAACTATCGAATGCCCGGAGGACCCAGTTGAAGGTCCTCTTAACTATGCTATTAGGACATTTTGGGCGGGGCCAAAAGACTATGAATGGTTCCCCCCTCTAGACAAAACAAGAATCGGCGCGGATGGCCGCCGCGTTAAGACGCGCCCGGATGGAGAATACGACGTGGCGACGCCGATATTCACTTTTGATGAACAAACTGGGCAGTGGAAATTCGACTGGACAAACGATGAAAACGAACTCTACGAAATATGTTGTATGGGGCTTGTCGACGAAAGTCTAATGCAATTTCCTTACATTGATTGGCGAGGGTATGATGACCCACGTGGGGATTTCAATCATGACACTTGGTGTGTACCTGATGACCCGGGACCTGGCGATTTAGCTATATATGTAAATACGAAGAATCCGAAAGAAGGTCACGTAGAGTTTGTGTTTACTGACCCTACTACAGGCGCTCATGGCCTCGTTTTTGAAGCATTTGGCGCAATGGATCACATTGTAAATGTTGATTTCAAACATCGATGGAATGGCATAAACGGAGAATTAAAATTTGTAACGTTTTTGCGCCCCAAGGTGCAAAGGATCCGCTATAGGTGCGAATCTCCTGACCCCAAAGACAGTCCTAACTCCCGACGGCGAGATCCATTGGTGTTGGATTTGGACGGTAACGGTATCAAGACCATAGGTACTTCGTCTGGTATGCACTTCGACGGTGACGATAACGGATTCAAAGAGCTTACGGGCTGGGTTGCCCCTGGTGAGGGCATACTCATGCTCGACGTGAACGGCAACGGGCGTCTCGACAGCGGGAAAGAGCTCTTTGGGGATTTCATGATCTTGCCGAATGGTCTCCAGGCTGGAAGTGGATTTCAGGCCCTGGCCCACTACGATGCCAACGGCGACGGCAAAATAGATGCTCAAGATCCCATTTGGTCGCAATTACAGGTATGGCAGTACAATGACGCGCTTGGCTCATCGGAGCTTTCTGCCGATGATTGCAATGGTGCATCAGCTACGGGTCAGAGGTATTTCATTTCGCAGGGTTCTTCCGGCTGCGGCTGTAGCGGCACGACACCTCTCGGCGAGGGGGATTATCCCGATCCCGATGCAGCGGGGAAAGTCAGCACTCTAGCGCAACTGGGGATTACTGCAATATATTTGGATTCGACGATTACCAATACGACGGACGCAGCCGGCAACACTGAGGTAAGCTCCGGGCATTTTGAATGGAGTAATGGAACGTCCGGCACTATCGCTGATTATAGTCTCGAAACCGATACTGCAGACACAATTGCGGCCAAGGAATTGCCGGAACCGGCCGACATAGCCGCACTGCCAGACTTGCTCGGCCACGGCAGCATTCACAGCCTTCACCAGGCTATGGTACGTGATTCTACTGGCTCGCTCACGACACTGGTCGAAACCTTTGCTTCGGAAACAGATCGTACTGATAGGGAAGCAATCTTTGAGGAAATTGTCCTTAAATGGACAGGGTGCTCCGAAACAGGCACTCCACAGGCTGCTTCTTGGGCTAAATTCCACGCAGTTGAAAAATACTACGGTCAACAGTGGGCTGTGTATGACGGGGGCGACGCAATGGCATCTGCTCCTCCATGGACTCCGGGGCGTCTTCAAGCATATCACCAGCTATTCGAGGGATACTACGGTGCTCTTATGGCCCAGACGCATCTCAAATATCTGTACGATCAGATAACCTCCACATGGAACGTTGACAAGCAGGACTATGAAACGGATCTGAGCCCTGTGATCACCAGTCTACAGACGGCTTTTGCAGACGATCCTGAACAAGGCAAAGAGCTACTTGGTGAATTCTCCCGCTCTTGGCGCGGTCTTAACAACGCTGATTGGGCTACCAATGACTATCTCACTTTTCGGGAGAACTTCATCCAACAAGACCCTCAGCTAGGATGGGTCTTCGATAGCGGTGGGTATCCTGTAATCGATGACGTCGGTATGGGGTTGCGTGGGTGGTCACCACATATAGAGGGCACCGACGGATCTGAAGCCATCAGAGGAAGCCTCACGAGTGGTACAGGACTGATAAACGGGCTTCATGGTGACGATGTCATCTACGGTACCGATCGGGACGAGCGAATACTCAAAGACTCCGGTGATGCAGTGATAGTCGGGGGCGGTGGCAGTGACGATATCTTCGGTGGGCCGGGGGCCAATATTATTGATGGCGGATCAGGTGATGACCGATTGTTTGGCGAAGAAGGCAATGATATCTATATCTTCCGTATCGGCTCCGGTCACGATGTCATACAGGACGTTGACGCGACCGAGGGCAATATCGACACAATATGGTTGGGCAGTAACCTGACAACCGATGATGTCGCGTTGAGGCGTTCGGGCAACAACCTTGTGCTGGAGATCGTCGACACCGCGGAGACCGTAACGGTAGAGGACTTCTTCTTTTTCCACAGCTACCTCAAACGTGTGGAACAGATCCAGTTCATGGACGGAACGCTCTGGACCGAAACGGACATCATTGCACAACTGTACGAGCCCACCGACGGACCGGATTGGATCTATGGCGGGCCCCAAGACGACGACATCAGCGGCGGCCTGGGCGATGACAGAATCTATGGCCTGGAATCCGACGATACGTTGCGTGGGGACCAGGACCACGACCGCTTGTACGGCGGCTCCGGGAGCGATCAGTTGATAGGGGGCTCCGGAAACGATGAGCTCGATGGGGCCGAAGGCAATGACATTTACCGCTTCGACCCAGGCTCAGGCCGCGATACAATCCATGACACTGATACAACACCGGGAAATATCGACACAATCGAGTTCGGGGAAGGCATCCTCCCGGGGGATGTCAGATTGACTCGTGGCAACAGCAGCCTCACACTTACCATCGCGGGTACCAGCGATTCCATTACGGTCACGAAGTGGCTGGAGAACGATACTCCCACCTACGGCATCGAGCGCATCACATTCGCTGACGGCACAACCTGGGATACGGAATCCATCCTGGATATGTTCATTTCCGGAACCCAGGGTGATGACTACCTCGTCGGGTTCGCCCGCGGGGAAACCATCCTGGGCTTGGATGGTGATGACGTGGCGTACGCGCGTGGCGGAGACGATACTATCGAGTCAGGCTCCGGGAACGACGAGTTGTTCGGCGAGGACGGGAACGATACACTATTGGCAGGAGACGGGGCAGACACGGTCGTAGGCGGCCTTGGGAACGATGTTCTCGACTCCGGGCCAGGGAATGATCGGCTCTATGGAGGCTTCCAGACGGCCTTGTGGTACGTCGACGATGCAAACGGTAACGACACGTACCTCTTTGACCGAGGTTATGGCCAAGACCGGATTACGGACCACGACACCACTCCGGGCAATCTGGACACCATTCGCCTCAGGGAAGGCATCACCCCGGATGACATCTCGCTCAGGCAATCCGGGGACGACCTGAAACTCTCCATCAGCGACACGACCGACACGTTGACCGTAGAGAAGTGGTTCTGGAACGATTCTCCCGAGTTCCGAGTGGAACAGATCGAGTTCGCTGACGGAACCATATGGGATGTTGATGAGATCAAGCATCAGGTTATCCAGGGCACGTCGGGTGACGATGAGCGGGTTGGGTATTCCACCTCGGATACCATGCACGGTTATGAGGGACAAGACCGACTGTGGGGGCGTGCAGGGAACGACACGCTGGATGGCGGATCCGACCAGGATAATCTCTTCGGCGAGGCAGATGATGACATACTCTTAGGCCGGGCCGGGGCCGACGAACTGTCGGGAGGCATGGGCCACGATACCCTTGATGGGGGAACCGGAAATGATCTTCTGTCAGGAGGCACCCTGAACGAGAGGGACGAGTGGTGGTATACGTGTCACCGGGATGAAAGCAATGGTAACGATACCTATCTGTTCGGCCGCGATTCAGGCAGGGACACCGTTGTCGATCGAGACTCCACGGCCGGCAATGTCGATGCGATTGTTCTGGATGCCGACGTTGCCACGACAGATGTCATTGTCAGGCGTGACCAAGACAACCTCGTTTTGTCCATCGCGGATACCACCGACACGCTTACCGTAGAGAACTGGTTTCTCGATGACTCCACTGAGTGGCAAGTAGAAGAGATCCGTTTTGCGGCCGGCACCACCTGGGATGTGGACACGATCAAGCAGATGGTGCTCCAGGGAACTCCCGGGGACGATGTGTTGACCGGCTATTCCGCCGACGACACGATCACGGGCCTGGCCGGTGCGGACACGATCTACGGCAATGCCGGCGCGGATACGATCGATCCCGGGGCGGGAGACGATTACGCGGAAGGCGGTACCGGCAATGATACCTACCTCTTTGGCCGTGGCTACGGGCACGACACCATCGTGGATTACGATGCCACACAGGGGAACATCGACATCGTGCTGCTCGGGGCGGACGTGCTGCCCTCGGATGTTGTGTTCGAGGCATCCGGTACCAGCCTCTTTCTCTCCATCAGCGGCACGGATGACAGATTGCAACTGAGCGAGTGGCTCTGCGGAGACGCGTACGGGATAGAACAGATCAAGTTCGACGACGGCACGGTGTGGGACCGTGGCGTGATACAGCAGATGATGACTCTTCCGCCGGGAATTGACGGTTACCTGGTAGGGACGCCCGATGCGGACCTGCTCGAGGGTGGTGACGGCAATGAAGTCATTATCGGCAAGGAACAGGACGATACCCTGACCGGAGGGGCCGGCCGGGACGAGATCTACGCCAATGACGGCAATGACACGGTCTTTGCAGGAGCGGACGATGACAAGCTGTTCGCCGGCTCCGGTGACGATTATCTCGCCGGTGAGGCCGGTGACGATCGGCTCAAATCAGGAAGCGGAACGAATATCCTCGAAGGCGGAACAGGCGCGGATACTATCATAGCAGATGAAGGACAGAACACGATTGTCTTCAACCAGGGCGACGGGTACGATCGTGTAACCTCGCGGCTCGTTTCGTCCGGCAAACCGGTCTTGGTCAAGAGCGGTATCACTGGGATCAGCGAGGTAGCTGAGGGAAACGGCATACTGTTCTTCACAACGGACGACGGAGTTCACGGTCTGGAACTGTGGCGGAGCGACGGGACCGAAGCCGGTACCGTCATGGTCACGGAGATCAGACCTGGCACTGCCAATACCTATATCAGCGATCTAACCGTTGTAAACGGCACCCTGTTCTTCTCTGCTTATGACGGCGCGTGTGGTTCGGTCGCGGAGTACAACGTGACCAAAGAGTTGTGGATGAGCGACGGCACCGAAGCAGGTACCGTTATGGTGAAGGATATTCTGCCGGGGGCTTACGGAAGCAATGTCGGCTCCCTCACCGAAGTGAACGGCACCTTGTTCTTCACCGCAAATGACGGCGTGCACGGGGATGAATTGTGGAAGACCGACGGTACTGAAGCTGGTACCGTCATGGTCAAAGATGCGAATCCAGGCTCCGGCGGCGGCGCGTACGGGAACCTGACCGACGTGAACGGCACCTTGTATTTCGCCGGCAGTGACGGCACTCACGGTTACGAACTCTGGAAGAGCGACGGGACCGAAGAAGGAACCGTCATGGTTCAGGACCTGTATCCAGGCACTGGCGGGTGGGGACCGAATGGACTTACCGACGTCAATGGATCCCTGTTCTTCATCACGGAGTACGCTTCACGCGAATTTGGACTGTGGAAACTCGAACCGGATACGGGTTCATCCAACAACGCAGAGGACACCGTCACCTTTGGTCCGGGCATCAGCCCCGATGACATCACCGTTCAAACCAAGATCGGCGATATTGACTCGGGGTACGGCATGCAACTCCTCATCGGCACCGGGAACGGCGAAGGCATGCTCATCGAGGCGTCCGCATCGGACAGTTTCTCCCCGTTGGATCTGGCAATCAAGAACTTTGTGTTCGACGACGGAACAATCCTAACCCTGTCTGTAACGGGGTCAAGTCTTTGCTTGACTCATCCGCAGCCATTGTCTTGTGCGGAGAATCGCAGGATTTCCGACTTTGACACAATTGTTGGTAACTCCGTGCAGTTGCTCCACACTGCACGAGAAAGGCACAAATCAACAAGCCTATCGGCGGCATGATTGTTGCCGGCACATGAGATGCTCTAACGGGTAGATAAGGGGCAGCGCCTCAATCAGCGACGTGTTGATGGTAACAGTCAGGAATTTCAAAGGTCCGCATCTCATAAGAGTATAATACGCTGCGAGGCTGCTATTAGGTAAGTGTTGAAACTACATTACCGTAACAAGAGCAGATTAGCAGAGCGCCTTGCTGCCCGGTTCGGCGCCCCTCTGCCTGTCGGTCATTGCAGGCACCGCGGTTCCGTTATGGAGTCACGTATATGTTGACTCATCTGAGGCGTTATTGGCAGGAGAAAATGTTGAGTTTCAGACAGCACGTTCACGCCGGTGCTGTGTACTACTAACCCTCAAATCCCGGCTCATCCGGCGGGGCAGAGGACACCTTGACCTTCGGCCCGGGCATCACTCCCGATGACATCACCGTCCAGACCAGGGTCGGCGATATTGACTCCGGGTACGGCATGCAACTCCTCATCGGGACCGGAGACGGTGAGGGCATGCTCATCGAGGCGCCCGCGTCGGACGGCTTCTCCCCGTCGGATCTGGCAATCAAGAACTTCGTCTTCGACGACGGAACAATCCTGACCTTGACCGAAATCCTTTCCATGGCCGACGGGGTTATCGGGTACCAGGAAGGCACGGATAATGACGATATCCTGGGCGGCAGCATGCTGGACGATGGGATTTGGGGCCTCGCGGGAGATGATGCCATTGTCGGCAGCGGCTCCCCCCTACCCTGCGAGCCATGGCTGCTGATGCCCTTCGAGGTTGCGGCATAACACACAGGCGCGTTCAGCCGCAAACGGTGTATTTTTAGCGTACCACGAATGCGTGCCGGCGCGCACCAGCGGGTAATTCCTGAGCGAAAGGGTAGGCAACTGCAGCCTGCAGGAGGCCAACTCACCGGTATTCTAAGCAGTTACCAATTCCAAGCCTTCGTTGTGAGAAGACTGTGAGAGAATGAAGAGGACAATTTTCCATCTTGACAGTCTCTCGTCGTGGGTGGTAATCTTATGCTTCACCGGCCGGAAACGAGAATCCCCATTGATTCTGAAGCATTCAGGGGTTGTGCCGGGGGACGGAGGAAAGAGTTTCAGCTATACGGAGGCAACACAGTTCACATAGAGCAATACGGATCCAGGGTAACTACTCATACTACTGAGGCGCTCTGAGCCTCACCTTTCTGATGCTGGGGGACTCCAACGATGAAGTTGCCACTATAACTAATAGGAAATCAAACACTTACTAGAGGAATGCGCGGGGATAGCGTCCGCGAATGGGAAACCGTTCGCTATGGCGAACTACGCGGGATCGTCATGACTTGGCGGATGGGTGTGCGGGTCCAGAAGCGGACGGACAATGGAGATGCGCGCGTCGCTAAGGATCTTCTTGGCAGGAACCGAAGTGTTTGAGAATAGAGGCTTTTCTCTGAGGACCGAGCTGGCCCGTGAAGACCGGGGAACCCCGGGAGAAAGAGGTATCGAGAGGCTGAAGGAAAGAGGAAGAGTGATTCAGAAAACGGAAAAGAGGAAGGGCACCCCCCTACAGTCAGGGGCGCGTACCGGTGTTTCGGTCATTGCAGGCCCCGGGGGGCCGGATCGCCGGTCTGTCAGTCTTGACCGGGGTGGCTGTCCTGTTCCAGGTACGCGACGTACATTTCCAACGCGGTCTCGAACTGCTCCTCGATGGTTCCGTCGTACTTTCTCAAGGTTTCCAGGAGCTTCTTCTTCTTCAGAAGAGCGGCAACAATCCTGGTTATCTCCTTGGATAGTTCGGCCTGCGACTCCTTCTTGTCCGTGCTCTGAGCCTTCTTCACGATCTTGTCGTGAGCAGTGGTTATCTTCATTTTCCCTGCGAGCACCGCGTTCAAGATTCGAGGCGAACCTTCTTTTACGATTCTCCGGAACCGTTCCACGGTTGAGGGGCTGCAACCGGCGAGAGCAGCGGTAATGTGGGACGAAGCCGGAGGTGTTTTTTCAATAACGTCTTTAGCCGTTTTTGATTGAGCCGCTTTGCTACGGCGATCTCCGCCTTTTTGCCTCAATCTATCAAACGTCATGATCAGCTTGGCCTGAACGCCGCTGTCGGTTGTCCTCCGGTCGGCCTGAAGGCTCATTGCATGTTGCAACGCAGCCATTTCATCCTGGAAGACTTCGATCTTGAAGTAGACTCGCTCGATTCCTTCACTGATGGCTGCTTCCAAACGGATATGTCCGTCTATGAGTACAGGTGTTTTTTGGCCAGGCCAGACGGCTAAAACTAAGGGTTCATGTCTGAAGTAGTGCCGGTGCCGCATGCTGTCGGCGATGCGCTCAAGGAGATTCTTATCAAGGGGAAGAAGATTCTTGAATGTGGGATGTGTCTTAACATCGCGAGGATCCATGGTCTCCCCGTCATCGCCCTGTGCTTCACGGATTCTCCTTTCCTTCAGAGGCCTTCCGTGGAGAGCCAACTCGTGAGCGTCCGCTATGGGAAGCCCCTTGGCCATGTATCTTCTCATTGCCCGAGCAAGTTCAATGGTTTCAAGGGAATAAAAGGGCATCTCGTCAATTTTGACGGCAACCCTGATCCAGCCCAGCTCCTGGTACTTCTTGCGTGTTTGGTCGTTTATGCCCGTAGCGGTGAAAAAATCATTCGCGCTGAAGAGATCGTCCTTGGCCTTTTTATCAGTCATAGTCCCACCCTTGAATCGTAGCTGTTTTGAGTGATCAAAGCGCAATGATGCGACGGGAAGGCCCTTTCAGTCAACCGGTTTTCGAGGTGCTGATGCTTTTTTTACGATTCCAGTGAAAAAACGACTTGACAAGGATTGGGCTCTTCTTTATAAAGCCGTGCCCCGAAGAATCGGGCTGGAAATCGGGCGGTTTTGGTCCGGTGGAGCGAAACGGGAGGCGTGGGAAGAATGCGGAAGAAAGAGTGAATCCCGCGCAGAACGCGGGACGAAGACGGCAACGGGACCGATCAAGAAGGGACAAGAGAAGACGAAAGAGTTTATCCACAGATTAGAAGGATTACGCAGATTAAGAAATCATATATGGACCGGGCCTCCGTGCCCGGAAACGGGAGCCGGGAGAAGAAGAACCTCAAATCCCCCCTGCCCCCCTTTGCTAAAGGGGGGTATGAGGGGATTCCACCTCTGATGCCAGAATTCTCCACACCCTCTTTCTTCTGGGAAGGGGGGGAGTATGAGTGGATTCATCCCTTATTGAGAGGCTTCCTTCCTGTCCCCCCCCTTAGGAAAAGGGGGGTTAGGGGAGAATTTCTCTTCATCGCGCACTGGCCCCCGGGCCCGCTGGGGTAACGGATGGAAGGATGCCGGTTCCGGTAGGGGCGACCGGCGGTCGCCCAGGGCGAATGCCATTCGCCCCTACACGAAAGAAATGTCCGGCACGGAGGCCGGTCCTACTGAAGAGGGTATGCAACCCGTGCATCGGCGATTCGAATGGTAAGGTCCCGCCCTCCTCCGGGGTCGGTAGCGACCCGGCGTCCCTGCCGAGCGAGAAGATGACAGGCAAGATGCCTGTCCCACTGAAGGAGGTGGATCCCGTAGCGCATCGGCAATCAGGGCAGGCACTGGGGCCAGCCCCTACAGCACCTTCATATTGTTGGTGCCATGAGTTAATTTCTCTTCTCTTGGCTTTTGAATCTCTGTGAATCTGCGAAATCTGTGGATGCCTTCTTCTCTTTCTTGGTGACTTGGTGGTTAATCTTTCTTCTCTTTGCTCTTGAATTTCTGGAAATCAGTATGCCCTGCGTAGGAGGATGTTGCGTGCGAAACCCAAGCTCATGCGTGACCCCGATGCTCCAATCGCCATTTGGTTGCGGTTCTAACCGCCGTGACGCCGATGCCTGCAATCGCCATTTGGTTGCGGTCCTGACCGCCAATCGCCGGTTGGTTGCGGCTCTAGCCGCTGTGTGTTCAACTTTCCGGGCTACGAGAGCGAATGGAAGACCGAAAACCCGGTGCCGGCTGAAATCACGGCTCCCGACGGGAAGTTGATACGACTGAAAGTAGTCGGGGAAGACATTGAGATTGAGACTTCCGATCTGCTCATTGTCCTACAGAATGGGTTACCCGGGTACACGTCACGGTATCGGATCGTGTATCGGGCAACCGAGCAGGAAAGGCAAGTGGTGGACACCAGGATAGGCACACGGTCCCAGGTCTCGATTGGGATTGTTGCCTACTGCCTTATGACCGGAGAGACAATGGAATATCATTGGGTTTCTCCCATACTGGACTTCGCGAAGAAGCACCGTGTCATGATCGTTGCGTGATCCGGTTCACGGTGGGCAGTGGGAATTCCGTAATTGCGCCGGGAAGTTGGTTAGCCTGACGATTCCATGAGGAAAGATACGTGGTTAAGAGCAGAAAGCCGGCAGCAGTGGATGTTTCGGGTTCGGCCCCCGCGGTCGTTGGTGAAGAAAGGTTTCAGCAGATTTTGAGCGCGCTGGATCAACGAGAGAAGATCACCGACGACAAGGGCCGGGAGATCCCGTTCACTGGTGAGACCAAGGACCGGTTCATCTCGGCGTGCAAGACAGCCTATCCTGTTATCAAGAAGACCTATGAAGGAATCAATGAGCTGGGAAGAGTCCTGGCAGAAGTCCGTGACAACCTCAGACCCCTCGGAGTGTACCATTCGTGGCTCGGATTCATTAACCTCCCGCGGAGAACCGCGCAGAATTACGTGCAGGTGTACGATCGGTACAGGGAGCACCTGCCCGACTTTGCCCATCTCGGCATAAGGAAGCTCCTCATAGCCTCCAAGCTTGAAGACTGTACGGATTATCTCGCGAAGAACTTGCCGAGAGTGGAGGAGGAAACTGCCGAGGAGTTGCAGACAGAGATCAAGTCGGTACTCAAGAAGGACAAGAAGACCAAGAAAGCCGGAAGGGCCAAGAAGCGGAACCGCGGAACGTCGACGAAGACACTCAAGTTCCGGATTGCACGGTTCGTGCTTCTTCCAAAGGCGACAAGATCACGATAGAGGGGCTGACAAAACGCACCCAAAAACGATTGATTGAAAGCCTCAAGGGCTTATTATCACAGGATAATGAGTTGGGTGGCCACGGTGGCCACCTGCAGGACGGCGGTTCTCGGGCAGAGTTCGATGCCCCGGTTGGACCACCAGAGGAAAGTGTGCCGGAGAAGACAACGGGAAGAGAACGATGAATCCAGCGTAGAACGCGGGACGAAGACGCCGCTAAGGCACAAAGAAGCCAGGAAGACTCACCACAGAGGCACGGAGTTCTCAGAGAAAACACTAATTCTTCTGCTCAGTGCTCTCAGTGCCTCTGTGGTGAATCTTTCTTCTTTTTGGCTTTGAATCTGTGTTAATCGGTGAAATCTGTGGATAACTTCTTCTCTTGCTTGGCGCCTTGGAGTCTCTGTGGTGAAAATCTTTTCTTATCTTCGTTTCTTGCGGCTTTGTGATTGAAACGATGCTTTAGGAGGAATACTGTGTCAGACAGTCACGAACAACAGCAACAGACAGTCCCGAGACAGGATTTTCCGAAACCGATCGCGTTGCAGGAAGACGGGTACTATTCCAACGCTACTCAACGAAATAGGCCGAACTGATGTGGTTAGGCGACAGAACAGGCAGACCAAGGAGGAGCGACTAATTCAAATGGTAACCTTAAAGGACCCTCGCACGATGGCACAGAAGGAAAAGGCCCGCGGCAGGAAAGAAAGGCTGAAGATAGTTGACTATGGTGTCCCCGTCACTTCATGTGAGGCCCCTCAATCGATTTCGTTCGTAGGAGCTCACTGAGCATTCCGACTTTTTGGGGAGCCTTGTTCAGCCAGTTCCGAGAATGAATAGGAAATCGACAAAGGGCTGGCTCGGAGTTCTATTATGAGAGCGCATCTTGCAGCAAACACGGTTTCGCCACTGGCATTAGCGGTTGTCCTGTGCTTATTGCCAGGCCTTGGAATAGTGCAAGCTTTGGAAGCTCCGAACGCGAGGCTTACCCAAAGCACCTCGCTCCCGGGGCGGTACTCGAAACGCGTAGTGCACCGAATTGCCTTTGCCCAACCAGCGCGAGCTGATTCCGAGAGTGCTTCTCCCGTTAAGGATTCGTGCATCAGCGTGATGCCGCGTGTGATCATATTAAATCGGAGGAACATTCGGACGGGAGAGGTAGTCCATGTCAGGAACAAGTCTCGAACAGACCTGTCACTAGGGCTCATGATACCGGAAAAAGGATTCATGTATGCGAAGGTACTCCGCTCGCAAGGACCGCCCGTGGTACCCCGGAGGAACTGGAGACGATTCGTACTCCCGAGAGATTCATGGATCACTATATTGCTCACACCTGAAAGGGACCCTGCGCATGTTCTGTCATTGGACGGCCAAGATATACTCATCAAGGTCTTCCACCGTGACGAGGAGTGCACAACTGCGCGCGTCCGCATCAAAGTGGCTCCGGACCTCAAGTCTGCATGGGTTCAAGAACCAGACCGCCACACACGGGTGTCAAAAGCAGAATTGGGGAGACTTCTTCAACAGGCCGCCATGAGATGTGATCGTGCAATGGTTCAGGATCTCTTGCGACAAGGAGCTAATGTTAACGCGAGGGATTTCGACGGATCAACTCCACTCATTATAGCGGCAAGTCTATGCCCCAATGTGGAACTGGATGTTCTGAGGGTACTACTTGTGCATGGAGCGGATGTGAACGTAACTGACCACAAGGGTACGACCGCGCTAATAAGGACCGCAGGCGGTGGAGCCGTAGCCGCTGTAGAACTCCTGCTGGAGTACGGGGCGGATATCAACGCCGAAGACGCAACCGGCGAAACAGCTCTGGACAAAGCGACAACGTGGAATGCTTGGGATATCGTCAGGCTGCTCAGAGCCCGTGGCGCCAAAATGAGCTTGGCGGCGGCAGCGGGTCTAGGAGATGTTGATCGATTGCAGCATTTTGTCGAACAGGGCGTTGACATCAATGCCAGCGATCAAGACGGCCGGACTGCGCTGATGGCTGCGGCTTCCGGTGGAAACCTGGAGACCGTGAAGCTCCTGCTGGGCCAAGGGGCGAGTGTGAATGCCAGTGATCAAGACGGCCGGACTGCGCTGATGGCTGCGGCTTCCGGTGGGAACCCGGAGACAGTGAAGCTCCTGTTAGACCAAGGGGCGATTATGAATTCCAAAGGATCGGACGGTGAAACCGCACTCTCCATTGCTGCGGCTGAGGGACATAGTGAAATAGTCAAGTCACTGTTAGCCAAAGGAAGTGATCCTAAGGCATCCGATAAACACGGCACAACGGCTCTGATGAAAGCCGCCCAAGCCGGCCATCTGGACGTGATCCACGTACTCTTGGATCGAGTGGATCCAAACGCGAAGACCCATGCGGGCAATACTGCTCTCGCCTTGGCTGCATTTGCCGGACACACTGACGCGGTGCGACTACTCTTGACCAAAGGCGCAGACGTCAATGCGAGGGACCGGCGTGGCCGGACAGTCCTTTGGAAAGCCGCTCGGGGCGCCTCACGCGAAGTAGCGAGAGAGTTGCTCGACAATGGCGCCGAAGTCAATGCTGCCGATGATACCGGCACAACACCTCTTATGGCGGCCTCATGCGGAAACCCTTCTTCCCCGGCCCTGGTAAGGTTGCTGCTTGAGGGCGGCGCCAATGTTAACGCTAGGGACAAGCGTGGCTGGACTGCTCGACAAGTTGCCAGAATGCGGGGACAAAAGAAGATCGAGGATCTTCTCAAAGCATATGGAGGCAAGGAGTAACGCTTTGTTCGATTCGCCTATGATTCTTTGGCCTATTTGGTTTCTCTCGCCTCCACGTTCGCTAGTCCCAGCAGTTCTCCCGGCCGTGCGTGCCGCAGCTAGGAAGCTTGCTCAGGAGGAATCCCATGACCGACTTGGGTTGTGGGCATGGATACGCGTATGAGCACTCATCCGGATGGAATTGGTGGTGTCTCGCATATTCTCGAATATCAGAGCGTGATCGTGCGTCGATCCTTCGGTCTGAGACATTTCCACTGATGCTCCGTAGCCGGAATGATGTTCAGTTTATAGTTGCGATCAACCTAAGTGATGGAATGCTCGCCTTGGCAACTGTATTTGCGACACGGCACCACAAGAGGAAGCGGGGTGCTTGGATTTCGCAGGTATTATGCCTCGGACAGACGGGCACACGTTAACCGCTCAGTCCAGATGCCTCTAAGAGGTGCAGTTCTTTTAACCACCTTAAAAGGTGCAATATTGACCGGTTATCACTTGGCCCCACCATCCCAACGAGTGTAACTCTGCACCAGACATCGGAGAGGAGGATACTTCGATCATGGCCAGTAACCCTAAACCAACTAGATGGTCTCCACCCATAATAAACCCCAAATCCTTACTGATAGTACGTTGTGACAAAAAACGCGAGATCTACGAGTATGTGGGACGGGATGGCACCAGAATAGTACGCGATCATAAGAATGGCACAGTGGAGGTTCATTATCCGGGAGGACTCGTCATTAAACGCTCGCGTGATGGGAAGCTGACAGGGGCAATCCCAAACGGGGAAACACTGGAAGCCACGAGACGTATGGCTCGGGATGAGCAAGGTAACCTTTACGCGTGGTATGGCTTCGATGGCTGCGAGGTACGAGTCTATCCGGATGGAACAACAGAGGTCCACTACTATCTGGCTGGCAGGATAAGCAAGGTAACATACGTACCTTACGGTAATAACACGTGCGTTGTCCTTATCGATGGACACCACATCAGTAGCGGTTTTACAACTGTTACTATCTGGCCTCATGGCAAGGTTCACGTCAGTCGCCACCTCTTGGGTCTGTATGAGATCTGGGATCACGACAATGGTGTGGTTTGGTACCGAAGATCGGAGGATGAAGATTGGCAGCGGATGACCATGTACGGCTACCTCCAAGGCGGGAACGAGTATCCCGGCTATTTTCCCTGGCCGCCCGTGATCAGCGGCAGTTACAGAGGATGCTTTATCTATGATTCTCACGATCTTTACGAGGACGCGAAAAAGGGCCCTGCAGAAGAGAAGTTGCATGATCCTTTGGTGCTTGATCTTGACGGTGATGGCATCGAAACGACAAGTTTGGAATACTGCGCTTGTTTTGACCACAATGGGGACGGGTTTGCCGAACGGACTGGCTGGGTAGGGCCTGATGATGGGCTACTGGTGATGGACCGAAACGGTGACGGCCTCATCAATGACGGCGGTGAGCTCTTCAGCGATCACACGGTTCTATCGGACGGAACCAAGGCAGCGAGCGGTTTTGAAGCATTAGCCCAATTTGACGACAACATGGACGGGAGCATTGATGCCACGGATGAGGTATTCTCATATCTAAGGGTCTGGATTGACTCAAACGGGGATGGGTGGTCGTCGCCAGGTGAGCTTTTTACGCTTGACGACCTTGGCATCAAATCGATCAGCCTCGATTCCTCACCCGAAGGAATCGTTGACCCGCAGGGCAACACCCTAGACCGCATCGGTAGTTTTGAATTCACAGATGGCAGCACGGGACAAATCGGGGAATACAGCTTGCAAAGTGATGCCATGGTTACCACTGCCAACGAGTGGCTAGATGTTCCCGAAGATATCGCGGCCCTTCCAGACCTCACTGGATACGGCGTGGTGTACGATCTCCATCAGGCAATGGTACGGGACACGCCTGGTGACCTCCAATCCCTTGTGGAACAATTCGTCGCTGCGGACAATCAAGGAGTCCGCGAGCAGCTTATGCAGCAAATACTCTTTGCATGGGCGGGTGACCAGCGAATGCCGTCAGAAGAGAGTACACCGGCTCAGCTCAGTGAGACAAGTGGCAGTGGAGGTACCAGCACCACCGTGACCAGATCGGGAGGATCAATCAGCGTCTCTTCCGGCCCGCTTCTGGAGGATCAACGAAAGCTGGCCGTGCTCGAGCACTTCATGGGAGAACGTTGGAACGGTTCACTCACGTACGGTGCTTCGGTCCTTCTCCAGCAAGCCTATAGTTTGCTGTTCGAGATGATGTACGCCGGTCTCATGGCTCAGACGCATCTCAGTGAACTGTATGACAAGATTGTGTACACGTGGGATGAAGAGACGCAGGAAGTAACGACGGGGTTCACCGGTGTCGTTCCTGAGATTGTGGCTGCGCTTGACGATGATCCCGCAGCGGGGAAGGAACTCCTGTCGGAGTTCGCTCGATCGCTTCGTGGAATTTCCTCGTGCTCAACCGATTGTTACCTCACCTTCCGTGAGCACATGCTTGAGATCGATCCCGAGTTGGGATGGGTCTTCGACACCGGGGGATTGCCGGTATACCAAGAGACGCACCTTGGAGTGAGGGCGTGGTCCCCGCACATTGAGGGCACTGACAAAGCTGAGGCCATATTGGGGAGCCTGACTCGCGGCGACGGATGGCTCAACGCGCTGCACGGCGATGGGGACGTGATCTACGGAACCGACCGTGACGAGCGCTTGGTGCAGGGAAGCGGCGGTTCAGTCCTTGTAGCCGGCGGCGGAGACGATATTATCTGGGCGGGAGACGGAGCGGATATTCTTGACGGGGGCGCCGGAACGGATGTTCTCTATGGAGAATCCGGTGATGATACTTATATCTTACGCATAGGCTCGGGCAACGACACCATCATCGACGTAGATGCCACGGAAGGAAACGTGGACACGATCTTCATAGGCAGCAGCCTGACGCCGGACCAGATCTCGCTCAAACGCGTGGGCAACGGGCTGGTCGTGGAGATTGTGGGCACCTCGGACAGCATGACCGTCAGGGACTTCTTCCGCAACGACAGTACATTGAATCGTGTGGAACAAATCCAGTTCATGGACGGAACGGTGTGGACCGAAACTGAAATTATCGCATGGACGTACACGCCCACCGACGGGGACGACGTCATCTACGGAAGCCCCGGTGAGGATGAATTGAGCGGCCTCGCGGGCAATGATGTCATCGTCGGGATGGAGTCCAACGACACGCTCTATGGTGACGAGGACAACGACCTGTTATACGGAGGCGCCGGTTCAGATGTTCTCGAAGGGGGCTCCGGTGCGGATCGTTTGTTCGGAGAGGACGATGCGGATGTGCTCATAGGCGGGTTGGATAACGATTTCCTCGACGGCGGCACGGGCAACGATGTGTACCGCTTCAACCGCGGGGACGGGCACGACATCATTGACGATGCGGACACCACCGCGGGCAATACGGATACGCTCGAATTGGGCGAAGGAATCCTCCCGAACGACGTGCAGATCCAACGCATGGGCAACGACCTGAAGCTCACCATCTTGGATACGGGCGATACGGTCACGGTTAAGGACTGGTTGGTAAACGATACCGCGGTGCACGGCATCGAGCTTATCAGCTTCGCGGACGGCACAATGTGGGATACCGCGACCATCCAGGACATGCTCGTGAAGGGAACGGAAGAGGCGGATACGATCATCGGCTTCTCCGGTGCGGACAATATCGAGGGGTTCGGCTCGGACGATACGCTCTACGGCCGCGGCGGGGATGATACCATCACATCGGGTTCCGGTGCGGATGCGTTATTCGGCGAGGGCGGGGACGATGTGTTGATAGCCGGCGACCAGAACGATACGTTGGTAGGCGGCTCTGGGAGCGATATTCTGGACCCGGGTGCCGGGAATGACGCCTTATTCGGCGGCGATACGGCCACATGGTCCGGTTCTGTCGAGACCAACGGCAACGACAGGTACGTTTTCGGTACCGGGTACGGGCATGACGTCATCCTGGACCATGACCGCAGCGCGGGAAACATTGACACAATCCAATTGGCCGACGGCATCACCGTTGATGACGTGCAGGTGTACCGTGACGGCGAAAACCTCGTGCTCTCACTCAATGACGGCGCGGACACGCTCATTGTTGAGCAGTGGTTTTGGAACGACTCCCCGGAGTATCGGGTCGAGGTCATTCAGTTCGCGGACGGCACCACGTGGGATGTGGACACCGTGAAGGAGATGGTCCTCCAGGCCACCGACGGCGACGACGTGCTGATCGGAACGTCCATTTCAGATACCCTCAACGGGTACGGCGGTAACGACCGTATCTACGGCCGCGCGGATGCGGATGTGTTGGATGGGGGCTCGGGTGATGATCAAATCGCGGGAGAGGCCGGTGACGATCTTTTGCTGGGGCGTGACGGAGCGGATGTGCTGTCCGGGGGCTCCGGAGACGATACATTGGACGCCGGAGCGGGCGCGGATGTCCTGTACGGCGGGACAGACCACGACTGGTACGGGCACCGTGAGTCCAACGGCAACGACACCTTCCTCTTCGGCCGGGGCTCGGGGCAAGACACGGTGACGGATTACGACGCCACGGCCGGCAACCTGGATACCATCCTCCTGAACGACGACGTGCTCCCCGCGGATGTGAGCATCCGCCGGGTGGATGACAACCTGGTGCTGTCAATCAGCGGCACGGACGACACCCTGACCGTGAGCAACTGGTTCGTTGATGAATCCGGCACCTGGCAGGTTGAGCAGATCCAATTCGCGGACGGCACCTTGTGGAATGCCGCGGACATCAAGCAGATGGTTTTGCAGGGCACGCCGGAGGACGATCTGTTGATCGGCTATTCCACGGACGACACCATCACCGGCCTTGCCGGTGCGGACACGATCTACGGGAACGCGGGAGCGGATACGATAGATCCCGGGGCCGGCGACGATTACGCGGAGGGCGGCACCGGCAACGACGTTTATGTCTTCGGCCGGGGCTCGGGCAATGACACGGTGGTCGACTATGACGACACCGCCGGCAATGTGGACACCATCGCGCTCGCGGCGGATGTCCTGCCGTCGGACGTGACTCTGGAGATCGACGAAACCAACCTGAGAATCGTCATCGCCGGCACGAATGACACGTTACTGGTGACCGGCTGGTTCGCGGATGATGCCTCCAAGGTGGAACGCATTGTCTTCGACGACGGCACGGTCTGGGATACCCAATACATTCAGGATAACGCGCGGTCGGAAAACGTCATCCTCGGCACCCCGGACAACGATGCACTCGTCGGGACGGACCGGGAAGACACGTTGATAGGACTCCAGGGCAACGAGCGGTTAGAACCGCAACCAAATGGCGATTGCAGGCATCGGCGTCACGCACGGGCTTGGGTTTCGCAGGTACCATCGTACTACGCTGGAGATCCGCATGATGTTTCTGGTTTGTTGGCGCCCGGTGTATTAAAACCCCAATCTAGGAGGCGGTTTGCGAAAGACTCTTCACGGTACGACAAGAAAATGAGGATTACTACTAGAGAGATCAAAGAAAACAATAATTCTTCTCAGTGGTCTCCGTGCCTCTGTTGTTAAATCTCTTGTCTTCTTGGTGTCTTGGTGACTTGGTGGTTAGACTTGGTCTGATTCTTATGTCTTTGTGGTAAAATCTTTCAGGAGGAATACACGTGTCGGAAAACGAAAAACAGTCGGAACAACAGCAACAGCAACAGACTCTGCCCAAGAGGGTCGCGCTCCGGGACGAACCGTATTACGCGAACTGCGCGATGGTGCAGATGACGCCGTTTGACTTGGCGATTCTGTTTGGCAAGATCACTCCAGTAATTGATAGTAACGGTCAGACTCAGCTCGCAGAGGTGTACGACCGGCAGGTGTACCTCTCCCACTTGCAGGCCGCGGCCTTGTACGACGGGCTGGGAAGAACTATGAGCGCGTTGAGACAGGCGGCCCGGCAATCCCAGACAGGAGAATTGAATCCTGGAAGTGGTGCGCAGGCGGGCGAAAAGGAGATGATCCCATGAAGACGATCAAGAAGGTCTTGGCAGCAACCATAGTGTTAGCGATCATAGGTGCGCGCCCAGTGTCTTGTTGTGAATGGGGCTTCTGTGATCGCGAATATGTTGATAATGCGAATTCCCTGTTGTCGCTCACATCCCGTTCGGAGTCGTGCTTCCGCTCTTTAGGAGATGAATTGAGTGCTTTATGCAATCTCTACGGTAGTCCTTTACACAATCTCTTCGGTCCAAGCTGTTGCTACCCCGATACTCGCTGCGGCCAACGTTTTCGCCAGGACCTGAAGGAGGTGCTCCGGATTCTGTACAGCGTGCCGGAAGGCACGAGGAATTTCTCGCAAGACGTCCGGATCATACTCAGTTTGATATGCAGACACTCCGAAGAATGCCCCGACTGCCATGAGGACTACTTGAAAGACACCCGCAAGCTCATGAAACTTATGTCATTACAGCAGGGCAGCATTACGTTACTGGGAACATTCAAGGCCACCAAGGAGAGGCACAAAGGAGTCAAAAGCAACCGCCTCCTCGATACTTTGGCGCAGGCTGCCCCTGATAGGTTCATGACTGTCAGAATGGCACTGGCTGCGGCACAGTTGGAAAAAGCTGCACTGATGAGTGATACGAGTCTGCTCATGCTGGCTTCCGCTATGGGAGACCTGAGAGTGGTAGCAGACCTTCTTGCCAAAGGCGAGAATGTGAACGCTCAGAACAAGACCGGAAAGACAGCGGTAATCTTTGCAGCTTCTCAAGGACATCCTGGGGTTGTGGGGACTCTCTTGGAAGAAGGAGCCGATCCGAAGCTAAAAGACAAGGACGGCGCTACCGCGGCTAGTCTTGCAAAGAAGAAAGGCCATTACGATGTGCTGAAGATCCTGGAACAAGCATCCATGAAGAAACAAAACAGACTGCCAGATTGATACAGTCATATCAACACCCGGGACTCTCGCGCGGTGAACGCTGCTACACGGGGGTAACGAACAAAGGAAAGGTCCAAAATGTGGAAGATAATGACATGTAGGTGTCCAGGGGAATCGAATCCGGACATATTGTGGAAGGCTATCGAGATCTTTGGTGGCCCACATCCTTGGATAGAAGGTTTCCCTGAGTATGAGTGGGAAAATGGCGGTACTGGCAAAGCGGACACGGATAACGATGGAGTCCGGGAAATAGACTGTAGCCACCTCCCGTGGGAAGCAATTAAGGCCGCGTTGCCGAATAAGTGCGGATGGCAGTTCCCATTTTTGACCACAAACTTCTTTCGGAAGGCTCCGGGATTAATAGCACTTCTCAAGCAACACTACCGGGAAACCGTTCGAGATTATTATTACTGCGAAGTCGGTCCCGATAAAGCCGACACAGGCGACATCATAATATGGGAACAGCCCGGCCGTCGTCATGGACACATGGGTATTGTACGGACTAACAGGGCGGACCCCCTAGAGGGCAGGAGCGGGACAGCCTACAACAGCACGTCCAGACGCGATCGTCGACCCGATTACCCCTGGGACCCGCTCTATAATCCCGAGTCTCCCCCTGACCCCGATGGAGACGGGTGGACGGGGCCGGCAGTATCGCCGTGGAATTGTACGCAGGGCGTCACGTTCTGGCGGCCCAAAGTGTGCGAATGCCCGCGACGTCAGCCAGGGCGTGGTCCAGTCGGCCAACTGCCATATTGGTACTATAACGCGGCCGTCAGCCCATTCGTAATAGATCCGCTGGCGTTGGACTTGGATGGTGACGGAATACGGACTATCGCCATTGACAACGGAGTCTTCTTTGACCATGACGCCAACGGGTTTCATGAGCATACGGGCTGGGTAGCCCATGGAGACGGCATGCTCATGCTGGACTGGAACAACAATGGCAGACTCGATAGCGGGATGGAGCTGTTCGGGGAGTACACGCTTCTTTCGACCGGGACTCCGGTAGGCGGCGACGGGTTTCAAGTGCTCTCCCTTTTCGATGCGAACCACGATGGTAAGATCGACGCAGAGGATCCGATCTGGTCTCAATTGAAAGTGTGGCAATACGGGGAAGACGACGTCGAAAACTACGATCCCGACGAATCAGGTATTATTTCGACGGTCGAGGAATTGGGAATAACTGCGATTTACCTGGACTCTGAAGTCTGCAACGAAACGGACGGTGAGGGTAACACGCAGGTCAGATCCGGTATGTTTCGGTGGGCTGACGGGAGTACGGGTCTTGCCGCCGAGTACTCTTTCAGGCGCGATACGACCTACACCCTTCCCACGGAATATCTGGAAGTTCCGGAGGACGTACTGGCTCTACCGGATTTGATGTTTAGCGGCAACGTTTACAATCTGCAACAGGAAATGGTGCGTGACTCCTCCGGCGTTCTCAAGTCCTTGGTCGAGTCGTTTATATCCGAGGAATCGTCTGACAATCGGGGATCCATTATGGAACAGATACTGTTCAGATGGACCGGAGCAGACCAAGTTTCTCCGGAGGCCCGTGGACCGTTTATGGACGGCCGCAAAGTGGTCGTGCTCGAGCAACTCTATGGCGAGACCCCGGCGAATCCGGATAGTGGTCAGGCAGTCTCTTGGCTGGCTACCTATCACGAGGTATTTGAGATCTTCTACGCAGACCTCATGGCCCAAACCCACCTCAGTGACCTTTACGAAACAATAACCTACACCTGGAACGAAGAAAAGCAGGATTACGTCATCGACACCACTGCGCTTATCGCTGCCCTCGACCAAGCCATTGCCGACGATCCGGACAAGGGTCAGGAACTCCTCTCGGAATTTGCCAGGACACGTCGCGGCATGGGCTATTGGGATGACAATTGCTTCCTGTCGCTGCGCGAGCACTTCATCCAACAAGACCCCGAATTGGGCTGGATTTTTGATACCGGCGGCTTACCGGTGTACGACGCTCCGCATCAGGGGACACGAACGTGGTCAAATCATATCGAGGGAACGGACAATGCGGATGCGGTAAAAGGTAGCCTCACGGAAGGTAACCAGTCCATCAACGGATTGAACGGCGATGACGTGGTATACGGCACCTCCCGTCCGTTCGAAGCATTGTACAACGGAAGCGGGGATGCCATCCTTGTCGGTGGCGGCGGCACGGACACCATATGGGCAGGTTCCGGAGCAGATATTTTGGATGGTGGTGCGGATGACGATCTGTTAATCGGTCAAGAAGGCGATGACGTTTACCTCTTCAGGCCCGGCTCGGGTCACGATGTCATCAGGGACATAGACGCGACCGAGGGTAATGTCGACACCATCTGGCTCGGCGGCAACCTGACTCCGGACGACATCACGCTAAAGCGCTCGGGCAATTACCTTGTGCTCGAGATCACCGACACCGGCGAGACGATCAGTGTTGAAGACTTCTTCCGGTTCGACAGTTACCTCAAGCGTGTGGAACAAATCCAGTTCATGGACGGAACCTCGTGGGACGAAACCGAGATCATTGCGAGAGCGTACGCACCGACGGACGGGCCGGACAGGATATACGGCGGGCCGGGGGACGATGAAATAAGCGGACAAGGCGGTGCGGACAAGATCTACGGGCTGGGAGCCAACGACACGCTCTATGGTGACGAGGACAATGACCGGTTATACGGGGGCGCCGGTTTAGACACACTTGAAGGGGGCCCTGGAGCGGACGATCTGTACGGTAACGAGGACGACGATATCCTCATAGGCGGTTCAGGGCCGGATTACCTTGAGGGCGGCACAGGCAATGACGTTTACCGCTTCAGCCTCGGCTTTGGGCACGATACGATCTATGACATGGATACCACGCCGGGAAATACCGACACCATTGAGTTCGAAGAAGGCATCCTGCCTTCGGACGTAAAGCTTCGCCGCTCCGGAGACCATCTGGAACTCACCGTGACGGATACCGGCGACACCATCACCGTGAAGGACTGGCTTGTGAACGACACACCGGTGCACGGTATCGAGGTCATCTCCTTCGCGGACGGCACGGTGTGGGATACCGCGACCATCCAGGATATGCTCACAAAGGGTACCGATGGCGCAGATACGATTTTCGGCTTCTCCGGTGCTGATAGTATCGAAGGGTTCGGCTCGGACGATACGCTCTACGGCCGTGGCGGAGACGATACGATCACGTCGGGCGACGGTGCGGATGCCTTATTCGGTGAGGACGGCAACGATGTTCTGTTGGCCGGGGACGGGGCGGATCGGCTCCAAGGTGGCAAAGGTGACGATACGCTTGACGGAGGTTCACCGGTAATGACATGTTATACGGCGGCGTTGAAGTCAATTCCTGGTACTCAATGCCTACCAGGACGATGCCAATGGCAACGATACGTACCTCTTCGACCGCGGCTACGGCCAGGACACCATAATCGATCACGTGACTACGACCGCGGGCAATCTGGACGTCATTCAATTGGCGGACGGCATAACGCACCGGACGACATCGTCATCAGGCAATGGGGTGACGATCTGCAGCTGAGCATCAACGGCACCATACGACATGCTAAGCTCGTCGTTGAAAACTGGTTCTGGAACGATTCAACGCGGAGTACCAGTGTCGAACAAATTGCATTTTCCGACGGCACCATATGGGATGTCGACGACATCAAGCATCAGGTGATTCAGGGCACGGCCGGATGAACGATTCCCGGATGAAAGGCTACGCCACCTCCGACACCATGAACGGTTATGAGGGCAATGACGTCATTATACGGCCGTGAAGGTGACGACACGGTGGATTCCGGGTCTGGAAACGACTAAGATCTATGGTGAGTCCGGGGACTGATATTCTCCTGGCCGGCGACGGGGATGATGTTCGTCATCAGGGGGCATCGGGCAGGCGACACATCTGGATGGTCAGGCGTGCGTGACGACGATCTCCTCTACGGCGGCACCATGTACGAGACAAAAGACAAATGGTTCGACCCGGAAGTGAGCAACGGCAACGATACCTACCTGTTCGGCAGAGGCTACGGCCGTGACGAGATCTTCGACCGGGATGCCGTTGCCGGCAACCTCGATACGATTCTGTTGGGCGACGACATCACTGTTGCCGATGTGAACGTACGGCATGTGGACGACGACCTGGTACTGGCCCTCGTGGGTACAAACGACTCGCTCACCGTTCACAATTGGTTTCTCGATGACTCTACGGAATGGCAGGTTGAGCGTATCCAGTTCGCGGACGGCACCACATGGGACGTGGATACTATTAAGCAAATGACGCTTCAAGGGACTCCCGGGGATGACATTCTTATCGGATATGCCACGGGAGACACGATCGTCGGGTATGCCGGCAACGACACATTGCTCGGTCAGGACGGGCAGGATACGTTGCTGGGGGGCGACGGTGCGGATGAATTGGCCGGTGGATCCGACTCGGATTTTCTTGACGGCGGGGCGGATGCAACGATCTGCTCATGGGCGGCTTGGGCGACGATACCTACCGCTTCGGGAGCGGTTCGGGCAACGACACCATTATCGAAAACGATTCCACTCCGGGCAATACCGATGCCATTGTGCTCGATGCCGGCATCTTTGCTTCGGACATTGAGCATGAAGCGTGACCTGGACGACCTGGTACTCTCCATCAACGGCACCACGGACACTCTCACGGTTGACAACTGGTTTCGGGATGACTCCACCGGGAGACAGATTGAAGAGATCCGCTTCGCGGACGGCACCACCTGGGATGTGGACGCCATCAAACAGATGGCCCTGCAAGGCACGCCCGATGATGACTTATTACGGGGCTACGCTTCCGCGGATACCATCGAAGGGTACGCGGGCAAAGACCGCTTGTACGGCAACGCCGGCGATGATTTCCTGGATCCCGGCTCGGACGATGATTATGTGGACGGCGGCATCGGGAACGACAGCTACGTGTTCGACCGCGGCTACGGCAATGACATCATTGTGGATACCGACTGGACCACGGGCAATATCGACACAATCCTGCTCGGCGCCGACGTGCTCACCTCCGACGTTTCGCTCAAAGCGGGCGGTAACGATCTGTTCCTTTCCATCAACGGCACGGACGACACTCTGCAGATGAAGGACTGGTTCGCGGGTGACGCATACAAGATCGAGCAGGTGGTGTTCAACGACGGAACAATGTGGGATGTTGCCATGATGCAGCAAATCGCCGCGACCCCGACCGACACCGATGATTACCTGGTGGGAACCTCGGACAAGGATCTCATGGACGGCGGCGGCGGTGACGATGTCTTATACGGCCGTGAGAACGCGGATACGCTATTCGGCGGCACGGGCCGGGATGAAATCTACGGCGAGGAGGGCAATGATACGGTCTACGGCGGATCGGACGATGACAGCCTGTTTGCCGGCTCCGGTGACGATCAATTGTTCGGTGAGAAGCCGGTGACGATTATCTCGAGGCCGAATCGGGCAACAATTACCTCGACGGAGGCTCGGGCGATGATGAGCTCGTTGCATCGTCGGGCGACGATCACCTGGTAGGCGGGTCCGGAGCGGATCGGCTCGACGCGGGCGCCGGCACGAATATCCTTGAGGGCGGCATCGGCGACGACGAAATCATCGCCGAGCAAGGCCAAAACACGATCGTCTTCGACCATGGCGACGGATTCGACACCGTGTATTCACGCATCGAATCAACGGCCGCGGAGGGCGCAGTCCTGCTCATGGACCTTGCCGCCGGCGGTGGAATGGATTTCATGGTAGAGGACTTTCTCGCTGTGAATGGGCTTTTGTTTTGCACCATTCTGGAGATGATGGACTCTACCGTCTATTACCTTTGGAGGAGCGATGGGACCGAAGCACGGGACCTTTACCATTTCCGGCGCCTTCCCTGAGATTGCAAGCGAGGCTAAGGACCTGACTTCGAGGCTGATGACGGCACCCTGTTCTTCACCGCGGAACAACTGGAATTACGGCAGGGAACTTTGGAAGACGCGACGGCACCGATGCCGGTACCGTGATGGTCAAAGACATCAATACTGCCGACGGCTGGGACGGACCCGAGGGCGGCAACCCCTCCGACCTGATCAACGTGAACGGGACGCTTGTTCTTCACCGCGGATGACGGAGACGGTGGATGCGCTCTGGAAAAGCGACGGAACAGAAGCGGGTACCGTCATGGTCACAAGGTTTTCCACATTCACAGAGAACTACTATCTCACCGCCGCGAACGGCACCGTGTTCTTTCGAGCCAGTGACGGTGTTCATGGATACGAGTTGTGGAAGAGCGACGGGACCGAAGCCGGTACCCTCATGGTGAAGGATATCACTACCGGTTCGAGCAGCACCTCGTTTTCCCAAATGACCGCGGTGAACGGCACCCTCTTCTTCAGGGCTGATGACGGTATTCACGGATCAGAGCTGTGGAAGAGCGACGGGACCGAAGCAGGCACGGTCATGGTAAAGGACATTACGTCGGGCTCGGCAAGTACTTCTCTTAACTCCTTCACGAACGTGAATGGAAGCCTGTTCTTCACGGCAAACGACGGCGTCCATGGCACCGAATTGTGGAAGAGCGACGGCACCGAAGCCGGTACCGTCATGGTGAAGGACATTGCCCTGGACTCGGCATCCGAAGCAATCCCTCGGGACTCACCAACGTCAACGGTACTCTGTTCTTCGTTGCGAATGACGGCGTCCACGGATACGAGCTCTGGAAGAGTGACGGGACTGAAGACGGCACCGTGATGGTAAAGGACATTTATGGTGGTTCCGGCAGTTCTTGGGTTTCCGGAATCACCGATGTCAACGGAGTGGTGTATTTCACGGCGAACGACGGGATTCACGGCTCCGAGTTGTGGAGGACCGATGGAACCGAAGCCGGTACCGTCATGGTTGAGGATCTGACTCCGGGCTCTGGGGACAGTTGGTTCGAAAAACTCACCAACGTCAACGGCACCCTGTTCTTCACCTTGCGTGACGAAGAAAACCGCCCCCAACTGTGGAAACTCGATACGGGATCTGCCTCCCCCGGTGGAGCAGAGGACACCGTCACCTTTGGTGCGGGCATCACTCCCGATGACATCACCGTTCAAACCAGGGTCGGCGAGATTGACTCCGGGTACGGCATGCAACTCCTCATCGGCACGGGCAACGGCGAGGGCATGCTCATCGAGGCGCCCGCGTCGGACGGCTTCTCCCCATCTGACCTGGCAATCAAGAACTTCGTCTTCGACGACGGAACAATCCTGACCTTGAACGCGAAATCCTTTCCATGGCCGACGGGGTTATCGGGTACCAGGAAGGCACGGATAATGACGATATCCTGGGCGGCAGCATGCTGGACGATGGGATTTGGGGCCTCGACGGGAGATGATGCCATTGTCGGCAGCGGCTCCCCCCTACCCTGCGAGCCATGGCTGCTGATGCCCTTCGAGGTTGCGGCATAACACACAGGCGCGTTCAGCCGCAAACGGTGTATTTTTAGCGTACCACGAATGCGTGCCGGCGCGCACCAGCGGGTAATTCCTGAGCGAAAGGGTAGGCAACTGCAGCCTGCAGGAGGCCAACTCACCGGTATTCTAAGCAGTTACCAATTCCAAGCCTTCGTTGTGAGAAGACTGTGAGAGAATGAAGAGGACAATTTTCCATCTTGACAGTCTCTCGTCGTGGGTGGTAATCTTATGCTTCACCGGCCGGAAACGAGAATCCCCATTGATTCTGAAGCATTCAGGGGTTGTGCCGGGGGACGGAGGAAAGAGTTTCAGCTATACGGAGGCAACACAGTTCACATAGAGCAATACGGATCCAGGGTAACCACTCATTTCTACTGAGGCGCTCTGAGCCTCACCTTTCTGATGCTGGGGGACTCCAACGATGAAGCTGCCACTATAACTAATGGGAAATCAAACACTTACTAGAGGAATACGCGGGGATAACGGCCGCGAATGCGAAGCGGTTCGCTAGGGTGAACTACGCGGGATCGTCGTTACTTGCCGGGTTGGGTGTGCGGTGTCCTGACGCGAACTGAGAATGGAGATGCGTGCGTCGGTAAGGATGTTGTTGGCTGGAACCGAAGTGTTTGAGAATAGAGGCTTTTCTCTGAGGACCGAGCTGGCCCGTGAAGACCGGGGAACCCCGGGAGAAAGAGGTATCGAGAGGCTGAAGGAAAGAGGAAGAGTGATTCAGGGAACTGAAAAGAGGAAGGGCACCCCCCTACAGTCAGGGGCGCGTACCGGTGTTTCGGTGATCGCAGGACCCGGGGCTTCGGGTCATCCCCGTTCTGAGTCCGTCTCTTCGGATGCGTCGCTCTCCTGGAGTTCCCTCGCAAGGAATTCTCGGACCGCGGTGTTCACAACCTTGTGGCGGTTTCTGCCCAGTTTGTTCAAGCCATCAAGGTTTTCGGGAGTGAGTTGGACCATGTCATCACGAGTCTCATTGGTCGGCGGTGCGGGCGGGGTGTTCGACACGCCCGTTGCCTTTTCCGCAATCGCCTTGTCGGCCTGGTATATGTTTATCGTTCGCTTCTTCAGGGCCTTCAGAATCTCCTCTGTCCCGTGTTTCCTGATTCTTCGAGCCCGTTCTACGGTTCTGGCCGGGCATCTCAGCAGGGCTGCGGTCCTGTGAGCCGACGGAGACCGGGAGTTTTCAAAACCGCCGTACGGCGGTTTTGATTTAGCATCTTCGCTCCGCCGGTCGCCACCGCGTTGCATCAGCCGGTCAAGTTCGGTGATTAACCCATAGAGAACCCAATCGTCGGTCGGCCGACGATGGGTTTGGGCCCAAGCTATTAACTGAAGTACCCCTTCTTCGTCGATGAATTCCTTGATGACAACGGGTACTTGTTTGAGGCCCGCAGCTATGGCCGCCTTCAGACGGAGCTTCCCGTCCGCAACGACCGGTTCTTTTTGCCCGGGCCAGATCGCGAGAACGATCCTCTGGTTCTCGTCATAGCCCTCGATTCCAATGTTTTCGGTGAGGTCCGCCTGCAGACCTTCATCGAAGCCGTGAAGGCTCTCGAATCTCGGGTATGTCTCGATGGCCTTTGGGTCCATCATGAGATACCGGCCGGCCTCCCCCGGTCCGTTGGTTTCTATTCGCTTCTGCGCAATAACCCGCAGTGCCGTGTCGTAGGCTTCCCTGAGGTCCGTGCAGCGGTCCTTACATTTCGCGATAAGGGTCAATATCTCTGCGGTTTTCCGTGTGTACCGTCGGCTCCAGTCGACACCATCGACGCACTTGATTTCTTTGAAATACGTGGCTTTCTCCAACTCATTCAGCGTGTCGACTGAGACCCGGGCAAGCTTCAACAACTCTTCTATGGTCAGGAGTTTTTCTTCATGTTCGCTATCGTTCATTCCCGATCCTCCCCTTTATTCCTTAGGGCGTTTCTCTGATGAAAGCCCAATGATGCGACGGGAAGGCCCTTTCAGTCAACCGGTTTTCGAGGCGCTCATGCTCTTTTTGCGATTCCAGTGAAAAAACGACTTGACAAGGATTGGGCTCTTTTTTATAAAGCCGTGCCGCTAAAAATGCTTGCTCGAACCGGGCCGTTTTGGTCCGCGGTAGCGAAACGGGACGCGTAGGAAGAATCAGGAAGACAAATCCACCACCAGTGCGCCAGGCAAAGCTTGGCATCTTCTTGCGGGGTGCAAGTCCCCGTCGGGTAAGGTCTAACCAGCCGCCCGTATCGAGTGTTGCGGACATTAGGAGGATGCAATGTAGGGCAAACGAACGAAATGTCCGAAGCGTACACAGAGAATCCTGTGGGCCGCAAGGGAGGCCGCATCTCCCTAAAGCAATTCAGCCTCGTAAGGATAGTAAAGCAGGTGGCGACGGCGTTGGTGGTCCGGAAGCCAACACAAAGGGATCGACATGGTGAGATCCTGGAGGGCCTGTCGGGGTCTTAGAGCGTGGCACGCAGGAACAGAGATGTCAGGAACCTGGGAGGCCCCCTGGTCTCCCTCGCAAGAGGGTAGGGTGTACCAACGAAAAAGGAGGGCACCCGATGGGCCGGGAGGAGTCAGATCGCCTCATAATACCCGCGCAGGGCAATGCCATCACGGGGAAGGGGGCGACGCGACCGCGTAGCCTGCAAAGGGAACACGAACCGGATATGAAAGGCTGGAACACTTCGTGCAAACCTCACTGTGGGGAATAGCAAATCGAGCGGCAAGCCACAAGCGGCACCGATTCCGCAATCTGTATGGGATGCTCAATGAGGCAAATCTCAAATGGTGTTGGCAATACCTCCGAAAGGATGCGGCACCAGGCGTAGATAGGGTCAAATACCGCGAGTATGGGACAGACCTGGACTCCAACGTCCATGACCTTGTGGAGCGACTGAAACGGAAGCGGTACCATGCCAAGTTGGTTCGCAGGCGTTACATTCCCAAGCTTAATGGGAAGCTTCGCCCTCTGGGAATCCCAGCCACTGAGGACAAGCTCGTGCAGCTTGCAGTGGCCAAGATTCTGGAGGCCATTTACGAGCAGGACTTTCTCGGATTCAGTTATGGGTATCGGCCTGTGCGCAGTCCATCGGACGCAGTACGAGACCTTACACGAGATCTGCGATTCGGGAGATACGGTTGGGTTGTCGAGGCGGACATCCAAGGGTTCTTCGACCACATCGATCACAACTGGTTGATGCGGATGCTTGAGGAGCGCATTGATGATAAACCGTTTCTCCGCTTGATCGGTAAATGGCTCAAGGCAGGCATTCTGGAGACCGACGGTCAGGTAGTGCACCCGGTAACGGGCACACCGCAGGGAGGGATTGTCTCTCCCGTCCTGGCCAACATCTACCTGCACTATGCCCTGGACCTGTGGTTTTTCGTCAAGGTCAACCCTTCATGTCGAGGCAGTGCGATGATCATTCGTTTTGCGGATGATTTTGTCTGTGCATTTCAGGCACGAGCCGATGCTGAGCGATTCTACGCGCAGCTCGGACAGAGGCTGTCCAAATTTGGGCTGACAGTTGCTGGGGACAAGACTCGCATCCTGCGCTTTTCTCAGTATGATCTGGAGGGCAATGGGACCTTTGAGTTTCTCGGCTTTGAGTTTCGCTGGCGCAAGACCCGCACCGGTGGCCGCACGGTCAGCCGTCGGACTTCGCGCAAGAAACTTCGGGCATCCTTAGCCAACTTCACCGCATGGATTCGCCGGGAGCGTCACCGCCGGATGCGGACGTTGCTCGCCACCCTGAACGCCAAGTATCGTGGCTACTGGAACTACTATGGGGTCATCGGGAACTTTGCGAGCTTACGGACGTTCTTCAATCAGTCCATGCGTCTCCTCTTCAAGTGGCTGAACAGGCGCAGCCAGCGCCGGAGCTACCGTTGGGAGGGCTTCACTGCCATGCTCCGGTACTTCAAGGTAGAGCGTCCCCGGATTACGGAACGCCCAGTGCTCCGCCAGACCAGCTTGTTCTGAGCCCCGTCTCGATGCGGGAGTGAGCGGTCGCGAAGAGCCCGGTGCGGGAAAACCGCACGCCGGGATCTGTGAGGGGGCGGTGCGGGTAACCCGCCGTCCTACCTCGATAGCGGACCGATCAGGAGTAGAAGAAGACTGAAGAGGGCATCCACAGATTAAAAGGATTACGCAGATTATGAAATCGTCAAGACTACCGCCTCCTGCTTCTCTTGGCCTCGATTCTCTGGAAATCAGTGTCCCCGGCGCGGTAGGGTGGTACGTGCGAAACCCAAGCTCGTGCGTGACGCGGAAGCCTGCAATCGCCGTTTGGCTGCGGCTCTAGCCGCTCTGTACTACTATCCCTGAAATTCTTGTCGTGCCGAGAAGAATCTTGGCATTCTCGGTGTTCGCCGTGCCTGTGGTGATTCTCCTTTGGTTGCGGCCGAAGGCTGCGCTAAGTGAATCTGTGAAATCTGTGGATAAGTCCTTCTCTTCCTTGGATTTCTGGGTGACTTGGTGGTGAGATCTCTTTTCTTTCTTCGCACCTCCGGGGATGATGTATCCGGAACTTCCGGCGGTGATCGACAGAGTGAAGTGGCTGGATCAAAAATCGCAAACGCTATAGTTGAAAATCAACCTGCCTCGGGAGAGCGCGCACCTGCCGATGCCACCAGACACAATGCTTTGTGAGGTGCCATGAATTTGACGGAGGACCCAACCATGGCCCATGACGATCATTCAGAAAACAGGCCAAAGGTACCGAAGAAAACGAGTGGAGCCAACAAGACCACGGCCGAGGAGGCCCCCGTGACCACTCAATGCAGCTCCGCCTCAACGAGGATGATTTCTGTGGCAGCCATAGTGACACATCCTGCCTTTGAGCATTTGCTGCGCGTGGACGAGACATTGCGGGCGAGGCTGGCACGTTCAATCCGCAAGAAAGGATTCCTGCAACCGGTTATTCTGGGGATCTGGCCTGGTGTGGGCCACCCCGTGTTGATCGATGGTCATGTTCGCCGGCTCGCTGCTCTTGATGCGGGCCTCGAGGAGATTCCCTGCGTAATCATAGAATTTCCCGACCAGATGTCTGCGTTGGAACTTTGCATTGATTTTCAGACAGCCAGAAGGTCCACGAGCGATGGAGTTATCTTCTCCCTTACGGAAAAGTTCGACACGCTCATGCAGCGGGGCGGTGATCGAAGGAGTGGAGTGGCTAAATCAAAAATCGCAAACGCTATAGTTGAAAAGGAACCTACCTCATCCGCCAAAGACACCGCGACCTTGATTGGCTGCCATTACACGAAAGTGGACCGTACACGGACTATTCGCAAATACGGCAGTCTCGAAATCCAGGAAGCTGTACGAAAGGATCAGATGACTATCCACAAAGCGTGGAAGTGTACTGGTTCAGCGTGAATTGGACAAATCCGATACACGTTTAAACTAGTCGCGGAGACCTATACTCCGACACATTTGTATCCCGAGACACCTGGGGCTCTGCCCCAGACCCCGGAGTTTTTAAGGCATCAGGGGTCTATCGCCCGATGGGGTTCGGGACGGGACGTGGAAGCACGTGACCTCCACGCCCTGCCATCGGTTCGATGAGCCCCGCCGGGTTATCCCTCGGCAGGTTGCCCTCCGGCAGAGCCTGCTTCCGTTTCACCCGGCACAGTCATTTCATCACGGGGACCCCTCCTTTGTCAATTCCACTTTGACGACGTAGTTTTCTAGCCTCGCGGGCGGCTTCTAGTTTTCGGTCTCGAGCCGCGAGTATCTCCGGGGCACGTCCTTCCAGCTTGTCCTTCGGCGTCACGTAGCCGATGGCGCTGTGAAGGCGTACCGTGTTGTACCGCTCGATGTAACCTGCAACCAATCGCCGTGCATCCTCAAGCGAAAGCGGCGTGCCCGGGCGGATGCACTCGCGCTTGAGGGTTCCGTGCCACCGTTCGATTTTGCCGTTGCTCTGCGGATAGTAGGGCGAAGTCCTGACATGGGTCATGCCGCAGATACGGATGAAATCCCTGAAGTCCCTCGCGATGAACTGCGGCCCATTGTCCGAGATGATCCGCGGTTTCGCTTCCGGGTAATTCTCGTGCGCCCTCTGGATGATGATCTCGATGTCTCGCTCAGTCATAGCCTCACGTATGTCCCAATTCACGATATACCGGCTGCATCCGTCCAGTTGGCTGCAAAGGTAATAGAAGGTACCGCAAACATTGAGGTATGACACGTCAACGTGCCAGTGTTCGTGCGGAGCGAGCGGTTGAACGAAGCCCGTGCCCTTCTTCGAGGGCGTGCCGTTCCAGCGTCGAAGAAGTCCCGCTCCCCTTAACACCCGGTACACACTGGACGGGCTCACCGCAACTATGTCCGCATCCATCATCATATACGTTAAACGTCGATAGCCCTCGTCCTGGTGATCGTTGAAATAGGCGATGATTGCGGCCCGCTCCCAGCTTTCCAGCCAGAAGTCCCGAGGAACCCAGGCGTTGTGCTCGTTGACCATGCCGTACCGTTGCCGCCACTGGTAAAACTTGCCTCGGCCGATACCGATCCATCCCACCAGGCGAGTGGCCGGAAGAGAAGTCCGGTCGCACCAGTACCGAACGTAATCCACCACCTCATCGCGTTTGTCCGGTTCCATCCAAGAACCCTTCAGTTTTCCCCAAGACTTTTTTTTAGTGCCACGTGAGACTCCATGATCTCCGCGATCACCTCGTCCTTGTGGACGATCTTTACCTTCAAAGCGTTGTTTTCCTTCTCCAGACGTCGCACCTTTCCATCGTTTCCACGATCGAAGGCTGCAGCACCGTTCTCGAAAAACTCCTTTTGCCACTTGTAAAATAACGTCGGGTGAAGACCCTGTTCATCGCACAGGTCCGAAACCGGAACCTTGTCAACCAAATGCCGCCTGAGAATCCGCACCTTATCCTCGGCTGAAAACTTCCTCCTTCTTCCTGCCACGGCCAAATCCTCCTTCACGGTCATATGCTAACCGATCAAGGGGAAATGTCCAATTCCGACTGAAGCAAAACAGAAGATGATCCGCGATATGCAGTTGGGGAAGGACGAGAACACACACAATGCGGCTGCATACACCAAGGCGGCCAAAAGACTTCTCAGCGAGAAGAACTTTGAGAAGCTCAACGAACGTCCCGGTGGTATGTATGAGAAGATGAATGCCGCGGTTGATTACTATATCAGATCGTTCGGTGATACCGACCGTGAAGCAGACGATTGAGACGGAGAAAGATTGAATCCCGCGCAGAACGCGGGACGAAGACGCCGACAAAACCAGTAAAGAATGGACAAGAGAAGACAAAAGAGAAATCAACCACCACAAGACACAAAGGCACAAAGAAGAACAAGCAGAAAAGGAAGAGAGAAGAGGTCATCCGCAGATTAGATGGATTACGTAACGCAGCATTCGGCTCAAACCAAGAAGACTCACCACAGAGGCACAGAGTTCTCAGAGAAAACAATAACTCTTCTTCTCAGTGGTCTCAGTGCCTCTGTGGTTAAATCTCTGGTCTTCTTGGTGTCTTGGTGACTTGGTGGTCAATCTTTCTTCTCTTTGGCTTTGAATCTGTGAGAATCGGTGAAATCTGTGGATAACTTCTTCTCTTGCTTTGTGCCGTAGTGGTAAAATCTCTCAGGAGGAATACACGTGTCAAAAAACGAAAAACAGTCGGAACAGCAACAACCCGAACAGCAACTGGCCGGAGGCTCAGAAGAGAGAAACCGGGACCAAAGAACAAGCACAAGAAGAAGGGTAATTAGATGTGGTGTACCCGGAACTCCGCGAACTCCGCCAACCTGGAAGAACGCCTAGAGGCAGCTAATATTCTGATAGAACGGAGACCTCCTATGAAAATTCGACGCATTCATGAAACCACAATCCCATTGCTGGCGGTGGCGCTGGGATTGTGCATTGTTGTTGCTTCCTCTGTCTTGGCTCAACAGGCGAAGTTGGATGAGCTGTACCAGCAGGTGATGAAACTTCGCCAGGAGGGAAAATATACTGAAGCAACCAGGATCGCTGAACACGCTCTAGATGTGGCTGAGAAGACGTTTGGACGTGACAGCACGGATGTAGCCTTCTCTTTAGACGCTTTGTCACTTCTGTATATGTCGCAGGGGAAGTATGCCGATGCCGAGCCTCTGTTCAAACGCTCACTGAGGATACGAGAAAAAGCTCGTGTGCCTGACGATCTCGGTGTAGCTACAGTGCTAAGGGGTTTGGCACTTCTCTATATGCGGCAGAGGAAGTATGCCGATGCTGAGCCTCTGCTCAAGCGCTCACTGAAGATGCGGGAAACAACTCGTGGACCTAACGATCCCGATGTAGCTGCAGTTCTAAGCGATCTGGCACTTCTGTATATGTCACAGGGGAAGTATGCGGATGCTGAGCCTCTGCTCAAACGCTCACTGAAGATACGGGAAAGAACTCATGGACCCGACGATCTCAGTGTAGCTAGAGGTCTAAGTATTTTGGGCGATTTGTATAAGGCACAGAAGAAATACTCCAAAGCCGAGCCTCTGTTCAAACGCTCACTGAGGATATGGGAAACAACTCGTGGACCTGACGATCCCGATGTAGCTGCAGTTCTAAGCGATCTGGCGCTTCTGTATATGTCACAGGGGAAGTATGCGGATGCTGAGCCTCTGCTCAAACGCTCACTGAAGATACGGGAAAGAACTCATAGACCCGGCGATCCCGTTGTAGCTGAAGTTCTAAGCAATCTGGCCCATCTGTATAGGACACAGAGGAAATACTCCAAAGCAGAGCCCCTGTACAAGCGATCATTGGCGATATGGGAAAAAACTCGTGGACGTAACGATCCCGGCGTGGCTACAGCTCTAAGCGATCTAGCACTTCTGTATGTGTCGCAGGGAAAATATGCCGATGCTGAGCCTCTGCTCAAGCGCTCACTGGTGATACGGGAAGAAATTCATGGAGCTGACGATCTTGTTGTAGCCTACTGTCTGAAGAATCTGGCTGCACTGTACACAAAGACGGGAAAGCAGGAAGAAGCCTCAAAATTGGAGAAACGTGCACAAGAGATCATATCCCAATCAGGGAGTCGTTGAAGTAAATTCAACACGTCTAATCTTGTGAACTCCCTTCTGAGCTTCTCAGTTCCAAGAATGAAGTTCTCTACACTTCTACACTTCCGGCGTCCGCAACACCTAGAGGACACATTATGGCTCCAAACGTGCGTTAGATACATTTCATTCCTACACATCGCGTAACGCGAGCAATTCAGTCCAGAACGGATTGACACCGTGCCTCTGCAAGCAACAGTTCTTGAGAAGAGGTGTTGATCTGGTTCCGACGAGACGGAGGCGAATCATGAAGGGATACCCTGACTTGAGACTGTTTATTCTTGAGAGATTAGTCGAGCACTATATGTTGCATGAGGCTGAGCGCCAGAGAGAAGAATGGCATCGCAAGTGTATTGAAATAGCAGAGCAGAAACAATTCCGTGAACAGAAAAGGCGCGAATACGAGAGGTGGCTGGATGCGGAGCAGCGAAAGATTCGCGAGGATTACAAAGAAAAGCAGGCTCAGGCGGAAGCGAAAAGGAAAGAGCATTTGCGTTACATGGAAATATATAAGAATCTGGAGGCTCTGTATCCCGGCATGGCGGAAGATTTACTGAAAGAACAGAAGAAATTGGAAGAGGAAAGGGAGCAATGGCGGCGGGCATGGGAGGAGAGCCAGAGACGGGAGGGAGAAGAGCCCCTTGACGAAGCAGCGGAGGACTATGACTGGTCAAAGGGGGACCTCGGACCGACCCCTCTTAGGGATCCTCTCGTCCTCGACCTGGATGGCGACGGTATTCAGACTACGGACCTCAGCGACGGTGCCTTTTTTGATCATGACAAGAATGGCTTTGCTGAGCTATCCAGCTGGGTCAGCAAAGACGATGGCCTGCTCGTCATGGACCGGAACGGCGACGGTATCATCAATGACGGCGGAGAATTGTTTGGTGATCAGACCGTGCTCAAGAGCGGTCTCAAGGCCTCCAATGGGTTTGAAGCGCTTGCGGAGCTGGACACCAACGGTGATGACAAGATTGATGCCCAGGACCAAGCGTTTAGCAGGCTGAGGGTGTGGAAGGATTCCAACGGAGATGGGTATTCTTCTCCCGAGGAGCTTCATTCCTTGGAGGAGATCGGCATTAAGTCAATCAATCTCCAATCCGCGGTTGTGAACACTATTGATGCGCAGCTCAACACCGTGCAGAGGGTCGGAACATTCGAAAAGGGGGACGGCAGCACGGGGCAAATCGCCGAGTATGGTTTGTATCAGGAGACCACCTACGCGGTTGCAAATGAATGGCGTGTGGTGCCGGAGGACGTCAGCGCGATGCCTATCCTGTGGGGCTATGGCGTCGTGTACGACCTCCATCAGGCAATGGTCCGGGACACCACCGGTCTGCTGCAATCCCTCGTGGAGCAATTCACTGCAGAGGAGGATACAGACCAGCGCGAACACCTTATGGAGGAAATACTCTTTGCATGGGCGGGCGACCAGCGCATGCCGTCGGGGGAGAGCACACCGGCTATCTCTGAGTTGAGCACCTCAAGTGGAAGCAGCACCGCCGGGAGCAGATCAGGAGCATCAATCAGTATGGATTCCGGCCCGCGCCTCGAAGATCAACGCAAGTTGGCCGTGCTTGAGAACCTTATGGGCGAACCGTGGCCCGGCTCAACACTGACTTATGGCGCTTCCACCCTGCTCAAAGAGGCGTATCGCAAAATCTTCGAGTTCATGTATGCGCAGCTCATGATTCAGACGCACTTCCAGGACATGCTCGGCACGATTGTGTACTCAACGGACCCGGAGACTGGAGCGTTGCAGATAGATGACGCCAGCGTGGACGACATGCTAAGCCGCCTTTTCACAAACGTGATCGACAATCCGGAGCAGGGCAAAGTGGTACTCAGTGAGTTCTCCCGCACACTCCGCGGGCTTGGTTGGAAGGACACGCCGAGCTATCTGGCCATCCGCGAATTCTTCATCCAACAAGACCCTGACCTGGGCTGGATCTTCGACACCGGGGGATTGCCGGTATACCAAGACAAGCATCTTGGACTACGATCGTGGTCCCCACACATTGAGGGCACGGACGGTGCTGAGGCCATACTGGGGAGCCTGACTCGTGGCGACGGATGGCTCAACGCGCTGCATGGCGATGGCGACGTGATTTACGGAACCGACCGTGACGAGCAGTTGGTGCAGGGAAGCGGCGATTCAGTCCTTGTAGCGGGCGGCGGAGACGACATTATCTGGGCCGGCGCCGGAGCGGATATACTCGACGGAGGTACTGGATCGGATGTTCTCTATGGAGAATCCGGTGATGACACTTATATCTTACGGATAGGGTCGGGCAACGACACCATCATCGACGTGGATGCGACTGAAGGCAACGTGGACACGATTTTCATAGGGAGCAGCCTGACGCCGGACCAGATCTCGCTCAAACGCGTGGGCAACAACCTCGTCCTCGAGATTGAAGACACGACCGACACTATGACTGTTAGGGACTTCTTCAGGAACGACAGTACGCTGAATCGTATCGAACAGATCCAGTTCATGGACGGGACGGTCTGGACCGAGTCTGAAATGATCGCCTGGACGTACACGCCCACCGACGGGGACGACGTGATCTACGGCAGCCCAGGAGTGGACGAATTGAGCGGTCTGGGCGGTGATGATACGATATACGGGCTGGCCTCGGATGATCTGCTGTACGGAAACGACGACAACGATCAGTTGTTCGGGGGCGCCGGTTCGGATACCCTCGAAGGCGGCTCCGGTGAGGATCGGCTCTTCGGGGAGGACGACGCGGATGTGCTCATAGGCGGCCTGGGTGATGATTATGCCGCCGGCGGCCTTGGTGACGATACATACCGCTTCAACCGCGGGGACGGGCACGACATCATTGACGATACGGACACCACCGCCGGCAATACTGATACGCTCGAATTGGGCGAAGGAATCCTCCCGACCGCTGTACAGATCCAACGCATGGGCAATGACCTGAAGCTCACCATCATGGATACGGGCGATACGGTCACGGTTAAGGACTGGCTGGTAAACGATACCGCGGTGCACGGCATCGAGATCATCAGCTTCGCGGACGGCACAATGTGGGATACCGCGACCATCCAGGACATGCTCGTCAAGGGCACGGAAGAGGCTGATACGATCATAGGCTTCTCCGGTGCGGACACCATGGAAGGTTTCGGCTCGGACGATACGCTCTACGGCCGCGGCGGGGACGATACCATCACGTCGGGCTCCGGTGCGGATGCGTTATTCGGAGACGGCGGGGACGATGTATTGATAGCCGGCGACCAGAACGATACGCTCGTAGGCGGCTCCGGTGCGGATCTTCTCGACCCGGGTGCCGGAAATGACGCCTTATTCGGCGGCGATACGGCCACATGGTCCGGCTCGCTCGTGTCCAACGGCAACGACACGTACGTTTTCGATTCCGGGTACGGGCATGACGTCATACTGGATCATGACCGCAGTGCGGGCAATATCGACACGATCCAATTGGCCGACGGCATCACCGTTGATGACGTGCAGATGTATCGTGACGGCGAGAACCTCGTGCTGTCACTCAATGACGGTGCGGACACGCTCACCGTTGAGCAATGGTTCTGGAACGACTCGCTGGAGTATCGGGTAGAGATCATAGAGTTTTCCGACGGTACCACCTGGGACGTCGACACCGTGAAGGAGAAGGTGCTCCAGGCCACCGACGACGACGATGTGCTGATCGGAACGTCCATTTCAGATACCCTCAACGGGTACGGCGGTAACGACCGGATATTCGGCCGCGCGGATGCGGATGTGTTGGACGGGGGCTCGGGTGATGATCAAATCGCGGGGGAGGCCGGTGACGATCTCTTGCTGGGCCGTGACGGTGCGGATGTGCTGTCCGGGGGCTCCGGAGACGATACATTGGACGGCGGCTCGGGAGCGGATGTAATGTACGGCGGCACGGACCACGACTGGTACGGGCACCGTGAGTCCAACGGCAACGACACCTTCCTCTTCGGCCGGGGCTCGGGCCGGGACACGGTGACGGATTACGACGCCACGGCCGGCAACCTGGATACCATCCTCCTGAACGACGACGTGCTCCCCTCGGAAGTGAGCATACGCCGGCTCGACGACAACCTCGTGCTGTCCATCGACGGCACCGACGACACCCTGAGCGTGAACAACTGGTTCGTGGACGAATCCGGAACCTGGCAAGTGGAGCAGATCCAATTCGCTGACGGCACCCTGTGGAATGCCGCGGACATCAAGCAGATGGTCCTGCAGGGCACGCCTGAGGATGATCTGTTGATCGGCTATTCCACGGACGACACGATCACCGGCCTGGCCGGTGCGGACACGATCTACGGCAATGCCGGCGCGGATACGATCGATCCCGGGTCGGGCGACGATTACTCGGAGGGCGGTACCGGCAATGATACCTACCTCTTTGGCCGGGGCTCGGGCAATGACACGGTGGTCGACTATGACGACACTCCGGGCAATATAGACACGATCGCTCTCGCGGCCGATGTCCTACCGTCGGACGTGACGCTGGAGATCGACGAAACCAACCTGAGAATCGTCATCAATAGCACCAATGACAGCTTACTGGTAACCGGCTGGTTCGCGGATGATGCTTCCAAGGTGGAACGCATAGCATTCGCGGACGGCACGGTCTGGGATACGCAGTACATTCAGGATAACGCGCGGTCGGAAAACGTCATCCTCGGCACCCCGGACGACGACGCACTCGTCGGGACCGACCGGGAGGACACACTGATAGGACTCCAGGGCAATGATTCGCTTACGGGGGGCCACGGAAAAGACACGTACGTCTTGAGCAAGGGTTCCGGCGCGGACCGCATCATCGAGAATGATTCCACCACGGGCAACCTTGATGTGGTGAGCTTCACCGATGTAACCTCTACGGAACTGGACGGCATGGAACGCTGGGGCAACGATCTTGTGCTGAACTACGGCGACGATCGCGCGACCGTGGTCAACTACTTCGCGTCGGATGCTGCGCGTGTCGAGGAAATCCACTTCAGCGACGGCATTGTCCTGGACGAGGCGGCAATGGACCTGGCAGCCGTGGTCACCGTAACGACGGGCAGCGGAAACCGTGACCTGCTCTACGCTGATGCAAACAACGACAACCGCATCTACGGCCTGGGCGGTGACGATACGTTGTACGGAAGCCCACTGAAGGATGTGCTCGAAGGCGGATCCGGAGCAGACTTTCTCGGCGGTAAGGACGGGGCGGACATTCTTTACGGAGGTGCCGACAACGACAAGTTGTACGGTGAGAACGGAGCGGACACCTTGGTCGGGGGCACGGGCTCGGACCAGTTATTCGGGGGCGCGGACGGCGACACCTACCTGTTCGCCGTTGGGGACGGGCAAGATCGCATTTCTGAAAACGACGCGACCGCCGGTGCGGTGGATGTCATACGCTTCCTCGACGTCAAGTCCACGGAATTGACCGCGATAGAGCGTTTGAGCAACGATCTTATCCTGAGATACGGCACAAACGACCAGATCACCGTGGCCTATCACTTCAATACGGACAACCGTGCCGAGATCGAGCAGATCGTCTTCAGTGATGGGATCGTATGGGATCGGGCTGCGGTCAGGGCGAGGGTGACCCAAGTGGGCAGTTCCAACCGCGATGTTCTCTATTCATACAACGACGGTGAGAACCGCATCTACGGCCTGGGCGGTGACGACACGATTAACGGCGGAGCATTGGCGGATGTTTTCGACGGGGGATACGGGAACGACGGCATCAGCGCAGGGGACGCTGACGATACACTCTACGGTGGCCCGGACTCGGATAAGCTCTACGGCGAGAACGGAGCGGACACCTTGGTCGGGGGCACGGGCTCTGACAAGTTATACGGAGGCGCGGACGGCGATACGTACCTGTTCAGTATAGGGGATGGGCAGGATCGCATTTCTGAAAACGATTCCACTGCCGGCGCGGTGGATGTCATACGCTTCCTCGACGTGAAGTCCACGGAACTAACCGGAATCGAGCGTTCAAGCAACGACCTTGTCCTGAGATACGGCACGAACGACCAGATCACCGTAGCCTATCACTTCAATACGGACAACCGCGCCGAGATCGAGCAGATCGTCTTCAGCGACGGCATCGTATGGGATCGCGCTGCGATCAGGGCAAGGGTGACCGCGTGGGGAAGCGAGAACCGCGATGTTCTCTATTCATACGACGACGGTGAGAACCGCATCTATGCTCTGGGCGGTGACGACACGATTTACGGCGGAGCATTGGCGGATGTTCTCGACGGGGGATTCGGGAACGACGGAATCAGCGCAGGAGACGCCGACGATACACTCTACGGCGGCCCGGACTCGGACAAGCTCTACGGCGAGAACGGAGCGGACACCTTGGTCGGCGGCACGGGCTCTGACCAGTTATACGGCGGCGCGAACGGAGATACGTACCTGTTCAGTATTGGGGACGGGCAGGATGTGATCAGGGAGAACGATTCTACGGCGGGAGCCGTGGATGTCATACGATTCCTCGACGTTAAATCCACCGAGTTGACCGGGATCACGCGTGTGAGCAACGACCTCGTACTGACCTACGGCTCCGGTGACCAGATTACGGTATCCTGGCATTTCGATCCCAGTACTCGGGCCAAGGAGATCGAGCAAATCCAATTCAGTGACGGGGTGGTCTGGGGCAGTAACGCAATCAACATGCGGGTGGCTACTCCCGGCTGGAGCGACGATACGGTCATCGGCACCGACGATCCGGATGTGATGTACGGCACGGCCACAGCGGACATCCTGTTCGGAAGAGGCGGTGCGGACCGGTTGGAAGGCGGCCTCGGCGACGATTCCTTACTCGGCGAGGACGGAGCGGATACCTTGTTCGGAATGGACGGTGACGATTCGTTGATGGGCGGGGCCGATGGGGACACACTCTCAGGCGGGGCCGGAGCAGACACCTTACTCGGGCAGGATGGTGCGGACACCCTCGAAGGCGGCTCCGGAGACGACACGTTGGAAGGCGGCACCGATGCGGACACGTACGTGTTCAGCACCGGCGACGGTGTTGACCGCATTATCGAGAACGACTCCACGGCCGGTGTCATTGACGTGATGACCTTCACCGATGTTGCCTCCTCGGACGTACTCGCCCTCGAGCGGCAAGGCAACGATCTTGTGCTCCAGTACGGAACCGGCGACCGGGTCACGGTGACGGATTACTTCAACCCGGATTCCTCGGCCGGCTTGATCGAACGGATTGAGTTCAGCGACGGCGTGATCTGGGATGAAGCGTCGGTGAAAGCCGCAGCAATCACCAATGGTACTGACACGTCCGACGAGATATGGGGTTACGATGACGCTGAAAACCGCATATACGGGAATCAGGGCAATGATTCATTGGTCGGCGGCCTCCTTGCGGACCTTATTGACGGCGGGGCCGGAAATGACGCATTGATAGCCGGCGACGGTGCGGATACGCTGATAGGCGGCATCGGAGACGACAATTTGATGGGCGGCAATGACGGCGACACGTACGTCTTCACGACCGGCGACGGACATGACCGCATCATGGAGGACGACACGACCCCGGACGCGGTTGACCATATCCAGTTCACTGACGTGCAATCCACGGAAATCACTGCGGTGGAACGCCTCGGGGACGACCTGGTATTCAGGTATGGGGTTGACGACAGCGTAACCGTGGTCGACTTCTTTGATGCCGACTCGACCGCAGCTCAAATCGAGCAGGTAAGGTTCAGCGACTTTGTTACGTGGGATACGGCAGCCATCAGGCAGCAGGCCATCACTCTCGGTGACTCGGGTGTAGATCTGATCACGGGCGATGAGAATCATGAGAATCGGATTCACGGTCTTGCCGGCGACGATTGGCTCACCGGGGGCACGCAATCCGATGTGCTGGTAGGCGGCGACGGCAATGATTGGCTGACGGGTGGGAACTCCTCGGACGAGCTGTACGGAAATGCCGGCACGGACACGTTGATGGGCGGCGACGGCTCGGACATCCTCACCGGGGGCACGGATGATGATTTGTTGGCGGGCGGCAACGGGGCGGACACGTACGTGTTGAGCACCGGGGACGGCCATGACCGTATCACGGAAAACGACACGACGGCAGGGGTCTTGGATTTGGTGACCTTCACCGATGTGGCATCTACCGATGTCTCGGCCGTCGAGCGGGTTGGGAACGACCTTGTCGTCTCCTACGGCACGGATGACTCGCTCACCGTAGTCGACTACTTCAATCCCGCGTCCACGGGATCCAAGGTCGAGCGCTTTGAATTCTCCGACGGCGTGACCTGGGATGAAGCTGCCGTAATGGACCTGGCAATCACGTCCGGAACGGCCGGGGACGATCTGCTCGTAGGATACCCGTACGGAACGAACCGGATAGAGGCTCTGGCCGGCAACGATGTTGTGTACGGAGGGCAAACGGCCGATGTGCTCGACGGCGGCGACGGCGACGATTATCTCAGGGCCGGCCTTGCCGACGACACCCTGATCGGCGGAACAGGCGCGGACACGTACGTATTCGCCAAAGGAGACGGGCAAGATCAAATCATCGAGAACGACTCCACGGACGGTGTTGTGGACGTCGTGAAGTTCATTGATGTGACGTCCGCAGAACTGACCGCAGTGGAACAAATCGGGAACGATCTGGTCCTGCGGTACGGTGCCGGTGACGCCATTACCGTCACCGACTACTTCAACCCGGCCTCCACTGCGTCTCAGGTAGAGGAAATTCAGTTCAGCGACGGCGTGACCTGGGATACGACCGAGATAGGGGCACAGGTGACCGTTGTCTCCACATTGGGCACGACCGAAACGCCGGGGTCTCAAGCGAGTCTCATGAGCCTGCCGGCGACGGACGTGGATCTGCCCGGCACCGAAGGTGAAGACCTTCTGCTCGGTACGGCTCAGAACGAGCACATCATCGGCCTCGGCGGTGACGATCTCATCGTGGCCGGCGCCGGCACGGATCTGCTCGAAGGCGGGAGTGGCGACGACACGTACATCTTCAATATCGGCGACGGCACGGACACCATCGTGGATGCGCCTGCACCGGGTGCAGGCAACAGCATTGAATTCGGTGCGGGCATCAACTCCTGGGATCTCACCCTTGGCGTGCAGGACAACGGGCTGGTCATCCGGGTGGGGTCATCGGGCGACGATGCACTCATTCTGGAGGGCTTCAACCCCGACGATCCGTACAATACCGTAACCGTGGAAACGTTCCGCTTCGCGGACGGCACTGTGTTGAGTGCAACGGATCTGCTCGATTTGGGCTTTGTCTTCGAAGGCACCCCCGACGCGGATACGCTCATTGGCACCGCGGCACGGGATCTGTTCACCGGCAATGAAGGGGCCGACACGCTCACGGGCGGTTTGGGCGACGATACGTACATGTACAATGTGGGCGACGAGGTGGATACCATCACCGACGAGTCAACCATCACCGATCCCAACATGCTCATATTGGGCGCGGGGATCACCCCGGACACCATCACCTTGAGCCACGACTCGACCAACGGCACGCTCATCATGAACATGGGCTCAGAAGGCGATGCTCTGGTCTTCACCGGGTTCGATGCCAACGATCCGTACGGCACGCATGCAATAGAGTTCTTTCAATTCGCCACAGGCGAGATTCTTCTGTACGAGGAGATCATCGACAGAGGCTTCGACATTACCGGTACTCCTGCAGACGATACGCTCACCGGAACCGCGACCACGGACCGCATCACGGGCAATGACGGAGCGGATACGCTTGCCGGCGGGCTCGGCGACGACTACCTCGCCGGCGGTGCGGGCGACGACCGGTACCTGTTCAATGTGGGCGACGGAGTGGATATCATCGACGATACGGCCACGGTGGACGCAGGCAACACCCTGGTATTCGGCGAAGGGATCGCTGTTGAGGACCTCGACCGCAAGCTCACCTTCCGTGACGGCATGCTCATCATCCGCATCGGTGACAACGGCGACGAGGTGCGCCTGACCGGCTTCGATGTGGACCTGCCCGAGGTCGGCCCCCGTGCGGTGCAAAACTTCGAGTTTGCGGACGGGACCATCCTGAGCTACGAGGAGCTCGTGCAGAACACCTTTATCGTTCAGGGGGACTCCTCGGACAATGACCTGACCGGCACGCGGCTTACCGACCGACTCTACGGGTACGAGGGTGAGGACACGCTCCGGGGCGGGCTCGGCGCGGATACGTTGACCGGCGGCACCCAGAGCGACGAACTCATCGGCGGCGACGGCGGCGACCTCTATGTCTTCAACCCGGGCGACGGCGTGGACACCATCCATGACTGGTGCGTGCCCGAAGACGGCAACATGATCCTCTTCAATGAGGGCATCACCCTGGAGAGCATTTCCACCCATCTGGACGGCACCACGTTGGTGATCGAGTACGGCGATCAGGGCGACGCGGTGCATCTGCTCAATTACGACTACAACGGCCCGTCCGAAGACGGATCCGGCGGCTCCCACGTGGTGGAGACCATCGAGTTCGCGGACGGCACGCAGGTCCAACTGAGCAGCCTGGTGGACCCGGGAACCGAAGGGGACGACTACATTCTGGGCAGTTACTACGAGGATGTCATCGACGCGAAGGGCGGCGACGACACGGTCATAGCGTACGAGAGCGACGATGTTATCTACGGCGGCACGGGCTCGGATATCATCGACGCCGGCGCCGGCGACGACACCATCGTTTCCGGGCCGGGTGATGACGATTTGACCGGCGGCGACGGGTACGACACGTATGTGTTCAACCTGGGCGACGGGGTTGACACCATCACGGACAGCAGTGCAGTGCTCGGCGAAGGCAACATGATCCGGTTCGGCGACGGCATCACTCAGGACGATATCGCTCTGTTCATGGACGGCACCACGCTGGTGATCGAGTACGGCGATCAGGGCGATGCAATCCGGCTGCCCGATTTCGACTACAACGAAGAGAACGGATCCCAGGTGGTGGGAGCGCTGGAATTCGCGGACGGCACGGGCATGCGGCTGGCGAATCTGCTGGACCCGGGCACCGAGGGCGACGACTACATCCTTGGCAGTTACTTTGAGGACACCATCGATGCCAAGGGCGGCGACGACACGGTGATCGCGTTTGAGAGCACCGACCATATCGACGGAGGCTCCGGAGCGGATACCATCGACGCGGGCGCGGGGTACGACGTGATCGCCGGGGGCACGGGCGACGATGCGCTGACGGGCGGCCCGGGCCATGACACCTACCTGTTCAACGTGGGCGACGGAGTGGACACCATTAACGATACAGCGACCTTGTACGAAGGGAATGTGATCCAATTCGGCGACGGCATCACGTTCGACGATCTGACCATCAGCTACGAAGACGATACCCTGGTCATCAATGTGGGCTCCAACGGAGATCAACTGAGGCTGACCGGTTTCGACCGTGAGGATGCACTGGGCACCCACGCAGTGGAAACCTTCCGCTTCGCGGACGGCTCGGAGAACACCTATGAGGAACTCATTGCCAAGGGATTCGACATCACCGGAACCCCGGAGGATGACGAAATCCTCGGCACCAATGTGGACGACCGCATCCACGGGCTTGCCGGCAACGATGTCATCGACTCGGGTGCGGGTGCGGATCTGCTGGCCGGGGGCGCCGGAGCGGATACGCTTACCGGCGGCGAGGGCCATGACACTTACTGGTTCAACCTGGGTGACGGGGTTGACACCATCGTAGATGAATCCCTCACCGATGAAGGCAATGCGATCCAATTCGGCGACGGCATCACCTTTGACGATCTGACCCTGAGCTACGAGGATGATACCCTGATCGTCAATGTGGGCTCCAATGGAGATCAACTGAGACTTTCCGGCTTCGACCGTGAGGATGCTCTGGGCTCCCACGCGGTGGAGACCTTCCGCTTCGCGGACGGCTCGGAGAACACCTATGCGGAACTCATTGCCAAGGGATTCGACATCACCGGCACCACCGCGGACGACGAAATCCTCGGAACCAACGTGGACGACCGCATCCACGGCCTCGCCGGCAACGATACCATCACCTCGGGTGCGGGTTCGGATCTGCTCGACGGGGGCTCCGGTGCGGATACCATGGCCGGCGGCATCGGCGACGACACGTACGTGGTGGACGATCCGGGCGATGTGGTCACCGAGAGCCCGTTCGAGGGAATCGACACGGTTCAGGCCATGGTCGACTATATCCTGGGGTCGGATGTGGAGGAACTCCAACTCGTGGGCACCGGAGCAATCAACGGAATCGGCAATAATCTGGATAACCTGCTCAAGGGCAATGCCGCGGCAAACGTGCTGGACGGAGCCGCGGGAGCGGACGCGATGGCCGGAGGCGACGGAGACGACACGTACATCGTGGACGATGAGGGCGACACCGTGGAAGAGGCCGAAGACGAGGGTGTGGACACGGTGAAAAGCTCGATCTCGTACACCCTGGGGACCAATGTGGAGAATCTGGCGCTGCTGGGCGTTGTTGCAATCAACGGAACGGGCAACGAGCTTGACAACCGGTTGGAAGGCAACGCCGCGGCAAATGTGCTGACCGGCGGCGCCGGCTCGGATGAAATGCTCGGCGGGGCCGGTGACGACACGTATGTGTTCGGGACGGGCGACGGATTGGACACCATCGTCGATACGGACGGGTACGACGTGATCAGGCTCGCCGCGGGGATCGATCCGGAAGACATCGCTGTGGACATCGACGCGGACGGCGCTCACCTTCGGATCTTCGACTCGGCCGGTGAGATGACCGGCGAGGGGATCGACATCAACCTGGCCGCGGACGGCACGCCGGCAATCGAGGCCATAGAGTTCGCGGACGGCACGGTCGCGGACATTTCGGACTTCTTTGCACGCACGGTGTACGGCACCCGGCACCCGGACGTGATCCGTACCGGGAACACGTCGGACACGATCTATGCGTTGTCCGGTTGGGACGTGGTATACGCGGGCGGCAATGACGACACGGTATACGGGGGCAACGGGACGGATTGGATATACGGGGAGGCCGGCAACGATGTGTTATTCGGTGAGAACGGCTCGGATTTCTTGTACGGGGGATCCGGACAAGATGTTTTAGACGGGGGCAACGGCCTGGATTTTCTGGTAGGCGGCACGGGAGACGACACATACATCGTGGACTCCGGATGCGATATCGTCATCGAGGAGGCCAATGAGGGCATTGACACGGTGTTGAGCGACACCACGTACACTCTGGCATGGAACGTGGAGAACCTCACCCTGACGGGGAACCGGTCCATCAACGGGACGGGCAACAGCCTGGACAATACCCTGACCGGGAACAGCCGAAACAACAGACTCGACGGGGGCTCCGGGGACGATGTTTTGTCCGGGGGCGCCGGACGGGATCATCTCTCCGGTTCATGCGGCAATGACGTGCTGATCGGGGGCTCCGACGACGATACGCTCCTCGGAGGTACAGGAAGCGACACCTACGTATTTTCCACGGGTTCGGGCAGGGATCGCATTGACGAGAGCCAGTGGGACACAACAGCGGTGGATGTTGTGAAGTTCACCGATGTAGCATCCGACGAGTTGACGAGCATACGCCGACGGGGCAACGATCTGGAACTGACCTACGGTTCCAACGACAAGCTCACCGTGGCGGACCAGTTCAAGAACGGTTGGGCCGACTACGGCATCGAACAGATCCTCTTCAGTGACGGCGTCACATGGGATCGGGCATTCATAAGCGCTCAGGCCGGCGTGAACAACGGCGGGGGTTGCGGTTGGGGGCACGGTTGGGGACACGGTTGTGGCTGGAACTGCAATCAGTCCACGGCCGACATCTTCAACCAGGTGGACCTGCTGGTGAGTGCCATGGCCGGGTTCAACCCCGAACCATCGGGGCAGAGCGTGATCCTGGACGATCCCCGCAATACCGAGGTGCCGTGGGTGATGACATCGAGTTATATGTAGGGTGGAAGAAGGAAGAAGGAAGAAGAAATCAACCACAAAGACACAAAGGGGACAAATCAGGATGTAGGGGCACCCCCCTGTGGGTGCCCAATTCATCCCTTATTGAGAGGCTTCCTTCCTGTCCCCCCCTTAGAAAAAGGGGGGTTAGGGGGGATTTTCTCTTCACGCAGAATCCGGGCAGAGCCCGGAGGACAGTCATTCCCAGGCAGGAGCCTGGGAACGAGAGGAAGAAGCAATGACCGGCACGGAGGCCGGTCCTACTGAAGAGGGTGCAGCCCGGAGGCTGAATTCTATTCCGGGGACATAATCCCAATTTCGACTCCGTACCGCTGCGCTCCGAGCAAACTTGGGATTGTGTCCCCGGAATTGCGTGTCTTCCCCTGCGCCTCGGCGCCTCGGTGGCAAATCTCTCTTCTCTTGGTTTTAACGAAATGAATATCGAAAATACACAACAAATCGACACGGGCCTGAACTGTCTGGTCATGATGGCCCGCATACACGAGGTTGCCGCGGATCCCGATCAGCTGGCTCATCGGTTCAAGGTTGACGGAAAGCCGCTGTCGCAGTCCGAAATCCTGTTGGCCTCCAAACACCTCGGATTGCAGGCCAGAGTCGTCGGGACCCGTGCCGATCGGCTGGACAATACTCCCCTACCGGCCATTGCAATCGGCACGCAAGGGGATTTCTTCATTATCGCACGCAGCGGCGGCGACCAGGCCCTGGTCTTTGACCCCGCGACCGGCAAGCCGGCCAAGCTGTCGCCCGAAGACCTGCAGGCCCGGTGGAGCGGCCGCCTCATCCTGTTCAAATCACGGGCCTCTCTCGCGGAGGAAATGGCCAAGTTCGACTTCACGTGGTTCATTCCGGCCATCATGAAGTATCGACGGCTGCTCGGCGAGGTCCTGGTGGTGAGTTTTGCTCTGCAACTCTTTGCCCTGGTCACCCCGCTGTTCTTCCAGGTGGTCATGGACAAGGTGCTCGTGCATCGAGGCTTCACCACGTTGGATGTACTCGCGGTCGGCCTCCTCGTGGTGGTGATCTTCGAGGTCACGCTCAACACGCTGCGGAGCTATGTCTTCGCGCATACCACCAGCCGCATTGATGTGGAACTCGGGGCCCAGTTGTTCCGCCACCTCGTCAGTCTGCCCATGGAGTACTTCAATGCACGGCGGGTCGGGGATTCCGTTGCTCGGGTGCGGGAACTGGAGAACATACGGAGTTTCATCACCGGTAATGCAATCACCGTGGTGCTGGATCTCATGTTCGCAATGGTCTTCCTCGCGGTCATGTTCTACTACAGCCGTTGGCTGACCCTGATCGTGGTACTGTCTCTGCCCTGCTATGTGATCTTCTCCGTGTTCTATACCCCTATCCTGCGGTCCAACCTGCGTGAGAAATTCAACCGGGGCGCGGAAAACCATGCATTCCTCGTGGAGACCATCTCCGGGATCGGCACCGCGAAGGCCATGGCCATTGAACCGCAAATGACCCGGCGTTGGGACAACCAGCTCGCGGCATACGTGTCCGCGAATTTCCGTACCGCGACCGTTGGGAATTTCGCGAACGGTTCCGTGACGCTGGTGAGCAAGCTGGTGACCGTAGGCACCATGTGGCTGGGCGCGAGGCTCGTCATCAGCGGAGATTTGACCGTGGGGCAACTCATCGCGTTCAACATGCTGGCCGGGCAGGTCGCGCAGCCGGTGATGCGTCTCGCGCAACTCTGGACCGATTTCCAACAGACCGGGGTATCCATACAACGGCTCGGCGACATCCTCAATGCTCGCACCGAGGTCGCCAACGCGAAGAGCACCCTGCCGCCGATCAAGGGACGGATTTTCTTCGACAACGTGGTCTTCCGGTACCGGCCGGACGGCCCGGAGGTTCTCAGGGGCGTCACGTTGGATGTCAATGCGGGTGAGGTCATCGGCATCGTGGGACGATCCGGTTCGGGTAAGAGCACCGTAACCAAGCTCGTGCAGCGCCTGTACGTGCCCGAACGCGGTCGCGTGATGGTTGACGGGCTGGATCTTGCCCTGGCCGACACGTCCTCGCTGCGCCGGCAAGTGGGCATGGTACTGCAGGAGAACATCCTGTTCAACCGTACGATCCGTGAGAACATCGCACTCGCGGACCCGGGTGCGGATATGGCACGGGTGATTCAAGCGGCCGAACTCGCGGGAGCACATGAGTTCATCCTGGAATTGCCCGAGGCGTACGACACCATGGTGGGCGAGCACGGAACGACCTTGTCCGGCGGGCAACGCCAGCGGATCGCCATAGCCCGTGCGTTGATGACCAACCCGCGCATCCTGATCTTCGATGAAGCGACCAGTGCGCTGGATTACGAATCCGAACGGGTGATCCAGGAGAACATGAAGGCCATCTGCACGGGACGCACGGTGATGATCGTGGCGCACCGGCTCTCCGCAATACGCAATTGCGACCGCATCGTGGTGATGGATCACGGCCTGATCGTGGAGCAAGGCTCGCACTCGGAACTGCTCAGCGACGAGGAAGGGTACTATTCCCGGCTGCATGCCATGCAGGCGGGGTGAGAACGTCTCCCCGGCGCAGGCCGGGGTCCAGGAGGAAGAGAAGACTGGTTCCCGGCCTCCGCCGGGGAGACGGAAGGAAGGATGCCGGCCTTGGTAGGGGCGACCGGCGGTCGCCCTGGTCTTGCCGGGCCGCCGTTCGGAAGAGGGCGACCGCCGGTCGCCCCTACAGGAAAAGAATGACCGGCACGAAGGCCGGTCCTACTGAAGAAGGCGTGGGCCCTGAGGATATCGGCAATCGTGCCGCAGAATCCGGGCAGAGCCCGGAGGATAGTCATTCCCAGGCAGGAGCCTGGGAACGAGAGGAAAAGAGGGCGACCGCCGGTCGCCCCTACAGCACGTAGGATGAGGTGAGCAACGCCTCTATATTCTTGGATTTCTTGGTGCCTTTGTGGTTAATCCTTCTTCTCTTGGCCTCTGAATCTGTGTGAATCGGTGAAATCTGTGGATGATTTTTTCTCTTACCGGGTGGCATTCTGAAATCATTGATTTCTTGGTGTCTTGGTGACTTGGTGGTGTAATTTTCTTTTCTTGATACGAGGACATATACATGGGCATGACGCTCACATTCCAGGCCTTCGGCGATCTCTTGAAACGGTACCGCGTTGCGATCCGGCGTGCATGGCAACACCGCAAGGAATTCCAATCTCCCAAGCGGTTGTCGCATGAGGCCGAATTCCTTCCCGCGGCACTTGCATTGCGCGAGACGCCGGTATCGCCGTTGCCGCGGGTCGCCATGTGGCTGCTGATTCTGTTTGCGGTTCTCGCGGTGCTCTGGGCCGTCTTCGGTCGGCTCGACGTGGTGGTGGTCGCGCAAGGCAAGATCGTACCCAATGACCGGGTCAAGGTAGTCCAACCCATCGAGACTGCCACCGTAAAAGCGATTCACGTCACCGACGGGCAACCGGTGAAGGCCGGTGATGTGCTGATCGAACTGGATGCCACAGCGGCCCAAGCCGACACGGCACGCCTGGAAAAGGAACTTGCAGCGGCCAGACTGCAGGCAGCCCGCGCCGAAGCGTTGCTCAGTGGGCTGGACGGCTCCGAACCCGTGCTCGACGATTTGACGGGCATAGACCGCGACCGGATGCGTGAGGCCCGCCGACTTCTCCGCAGCCAATGGATGGAGTACCGGTCAAGGCTGGAACGCATCGAGGCGGATACCTCCCGCCGGGAAGCGGAACTGCGGTCCACACAAGAGGTGGTGAAAACCATCGAGTCCACACTGCCGATTGTCAAACGCCGCTCGGAGGTCTTTCAGCAACTCTTCGAACGGCAAGCCGTATCGGAGCAGGAGTATCTGGAACGCAAACGGGAACTCATCGAACAGGAAGGCAACCTGGCCACGCAATTGGAGAAGCTCAAGGAAGCACAGGCCGCGGTCCTGGAAGTCCGGAAGCAAAAGGCCTTGCTCGTTGCGGAAACCCGTCGGGTCACGCTCGACGGTTGGCATGAGGCCGACCAGAAGGTCAATGCGAATTCTCAGGAACTGGTCAAGGCCCGGCAGCGCAGCAAGCTCATGAAACTGCATGCTCCGGTGGACGGCTTTGTGCAACAGGTCGCGGTCCACACGGTCGGCGGAGTGGTGACCCCGGCGCAAGCGTTGATGGTCGTCGTCCCCAAAGACGATGCCCTGGAAGTGGAAGCCTTTGTGGAGAACAAGGACATCGGCTTTGTCAGGACCGGCCAGGAAGCTGAAATCAAGATCGAAACCTTCTCGTACACCAAGTACGGCACCGTCCATGCCAAGGTGACCCAAGTGTCAAACGATGCGATCAACGATGAGAAACGCGGGCTGATCTACTCATCGCGGGTGAAGCCGGAACGCTCCTCGGTACGGGTTGGCCAACGGTACGTGAACCTCTCGCCCGGCATGGCCGTCACGGTGGAAATCAAGACCGACAAGCGCCGTGTTATCGAATACTTCCTCACCCCATTGCTGCAGTACGGATCGGAAAGCCTGCGTGAACGCTAACTCCGAGAACGGCTCCCAGCCTTATTACTTATTCCTTTGACCTGGGATTCCAAAACGGGTAGAATGAAGTGTGTTGTTAGTCAATTAGCGGTTTCGGCACCGTATGACCCGCCAATGTTCACCGATCAAGAGGCAAGCCGGGGGTGCCGTTATGAAAGTAGGCAGTAAGATTATTACTCCTCACTCGAGCCGGCACGCCGAGGCCGGCCGGCATCAGGTGTTTGACGATGAGGGAGAGCAGGCAAGCGGATCGGTGGGCGGAGGACCTGACGGTGCCGGAGGTACGACCTTGGCTCAGTGGAACGCAAACCGTCATCGGCAGATGATTTCCCGGATCCTCTGTTGCTCAAATGCAGTCCATTCTTCTCCGACCAACTGCTCCATCATTACCAAGAATAACAGTATGAGCCCGTTACAGGTTGTGTGTGCCTACTCTGCGAACGCAACGGCCTTCCCAAGGAGATGCGCATGACAAAAGTACTCATCATTGAGGACAACGAGACCAATATGGAACTTGCAACGGCTCTGCTCTTTGCGTCGGGTTACACGGCCGTGCAAGCGTGGACAGCGGAAGAAGGCATCCGTATGGCGAAGGAAGAGATGCCCGCATTGATCCTCATGGATATCTCATTACCCGGCATGGACGGGTTGACGGCCGCCGGCATACTCAAGCATGACCCGATAACTCAAAATATTCCAATAGTTGCATTGACCGCACACGCTATGAAAGGAGATGAGGCCAAGGCTCTCCAAGCGGGTTGCAGCGGATATTTGACCAAACCCATCGACACACGATCGTTTCCGCAGGCCCTCGAGAAGTTCATGCGGCTGGACAATCGGTCATGACCGGTCCACGCCGTAGGACTGCCACGGGGAGCGGCTACCCATGAGCAAACGTAAACGCATCCTAATTGTTGACGATGAACGCCAAAATGTGGATTTACTTGAAGCAGTATTGACGACTCTGGGATATGATTGCTTAATTGCGCTCAACGGATACCGCGCATTATCGATGCTGAATCCCACGATTGATCTTGTTCTCTTGGATGTCATGATGCAGGGCATCGACGGTTTTGAGGTGGCCCGGCGAATTCGAAACAATCATGACTGTGAGGACATTCCCATCATCATGGTGACGGCCCTTGAAGGCAAACGAGATCGTCTCAAGGCAGTTGAGGCAGGCGTAAACGATTTCATAACCAAACCGATCGACAGAGTGGAACTCCGTGTGCGTATGGAGTCTCTGCTCAGAATGAAGGAGGCTCGAGACGCGGTCAAGCGGTATCAGGCTGAACTCGAAGCCACAGTGGAAGCGCGGACGGCTGCTCTGAAAGAATCGGAAGCACGGATGCGGCTGCTGATTGAGTCCTCCCCCATCGGAATCATGATCGTGCAGGACAATAAATGTTCGTATGTGAACCCCGCGTTGACTCGGATGTTCGGCTATGAACAGGCCGGCGAAATCGTCGACAAGCCGGTGGAGACCCTATGCACGCTGAGAGACAGGTTCGAGTTCACAACTCGGATATCGCGCGTCCTGGCCGGCGAAGGGGAAGTTCATGCCCTCGAAATCGAGGGTCTCAAGAGCAACGGTCAGCCACTTGGGATCGCCGTCTGGCTCACGGCCACCGAATTCGGGGGCGCCCCCGCCCTTCTCGGGTTCCTCATCGACATTAGCGAACAGAAGACCCTGCGATCGCAATTACTCCATGCTCAGAAGATGGAAGCACTCGGGACTTTGGCTGGAGGTATTGCGCACGATTTCAATAATATACTCTTCGCCGTGATGGGATACACCGAGCTTGCCTTGGACGCCTTACCGGAAGGCAGTGTTCCCGGCGACGACCTTCAAAGGGTTATGGAGGCCGCGGAACGAGCCAGGTACATGGTTCAGCAGATTCTCACCTTCAGCAGAGAAACCGAACAGGAGAAGAGGCCGACCTATGTCACGCCCATCGTGAAAGAAGCGGTGAAATTTCTGCGGGCCACCATACCGACCACCATAGAAATTAGTGAATCAATACAGCCTGATATAGGAATGATTCTTGCCGATCCGACACGTATTCATCAGATACTGATGAATCTGTGTACCAACTCCGCGCATGCCATGCGAGAAACAGGCGGTGTCCTGGACATACAAATGGAGAGCGTTGTACTGGGTACCGATCGCCCCATCGATTTGGCCGGTTTGAGTCCCGGTGAGTATCTCAGATTAGCGGTCAAAGACACGGGACACGGGATGCCCCCGGAAGTGATGGAACGCGTGTTCGAACCGTATTTCACCACCAAGAAGCCCGGAGAAGGTACCGGCCTCGGGCTGTCGGTAGTCCATGGGATAGTGAACGCCTATGAGGGAGGAATGACGGTAGAGAGCCGACCGGGAATCGGAACGACTTTTCAGATCTTCTTCCCGATTATCGAGGGAAGAACCGACTATGTCCACGAAACGGGAGAGAGCATTCCCAGGGGATCGGAGCGAATACTTGTCGTCGATGACGACCCGGATTTGGCCGTCATGTGCCAAAGGACTCTGGAAGATCTCGGGTACCGTACCACTTCGGTCACCAATAGTCTGGAAGCTTTGGACATGTTCCGGTTGAACCCCGACGAGTTCGATCTCGTCCTGACCGATATGACGATGCCGCACATGACCGGATTGGAGTTGGCAGCTCAAACCAAGCAGATACGTGCCGGCATTCCGATTGTTCTCCTCACGGGTTACAGCGATCTCATAACCGGCGAAGAGATTGAGGCCGCCGGCATTTACGCACTCTTGCACAAACCGGTGACAAAGGCCGCCCTGGCCGGGATTATTCGAAACGCACTGGAGGGAATCGCGGTGCGTACTGGAGACGGAACGGATCCGGATTGCTGATTCCGCCGAGGAAGAATACCGGCACGGAGGCCGGTCTTGGTAGGGGCGACCGGCGGTCGCCCAGGGCGAATGCCATTCGCCCCTAAGATGCCTGGAAATTCATCTCGTTCCAGGCTCTGCCTGGGACGCCTGACAGGAGGCAGAGCCTCCTCTTCGTGGCCCGGGCCTCCGTGCCCGGAAATGGAAACAAAGAGGGAGACAGGTTCAAATCCCCCTGCCCCCCTTTGCTAAAGGGGGGTATGAGTGGATTCCGCCTTTGACGAGAGGATTCCTTCCGGTCCCCCCCTTAGGAAAAGGGGGGGTAGGGGGGATTTCCTCTTCATTGCCGTCCGGACATCGGACGCGACAGATGCGGTTCATCCCGCTCTGCGGGATTCACCACATTCTACGACGGCATCCCACAACATGGTAGGGTCCCGGCGTCGCTGCCGGGCCCGAACGAAGATACCGGCACGGAGGCCGGCGCTACCAAGCCCCCTTGGGCCCAGGGGCCTTCCCCTACTCTCATCTCACTTGCGCAGAAGGACGACAATCGACCTGGCCTTGACACGGTAATCAGCGCTCTTGAGAACCGGTTCGCATCCCCGCTCCACAATGTCGCCGGGGCTTTCGACACCCGTGTCCACGACTCGAGTCCATTCCCCTACCGAACCTTCCTGTATCGTGAAGAGGAGATCCTCCCAGTAGGCATTGATCATGACGTAGATGTCACTGTCTTTTCGAGATGCTCCGTGAAGACAAAACGCGAGACTTCTCGATTCGTACTCCATATCGGGATCCGGCCCAACCCCATACCACGTGATATCTTCTCTCCAGTACCGGCTGCGGCCTATGGAAGGATGGTCCTTTCGAAACGCGATCATCAACTTGAAGAACCGAAACATGTCCCGGTTACGCTCCGGCAGGTCCCAGTCGAGCCATGTCGTCCTGTTGTCCTGATTGAACGGGTTGTTGTTGCCACCCTGGGTGTGCATGAATTCGTCGCCCGCGCAGATCATGGGGGTGCCGTTGGACACCATGAGCAGACAGCATGCGTTCTTGATTTGCCGCCGGCGCAACGCCGTAACCTCGGTGGGAACGTCCTCGTCTCCCTCCCATCCGCAATTCCACGAAAAGTTGTCGTCCACCCCGTCGGTGTTGTCCAGTCTGTTGGCGTCATTGTGCTTGACATTGTACGAGACCAGATCGTAGAGCGTGAAGCCGTCGTGCGACGTAACGTAGTTGACGCTTTGATACGCGTGGTATGCCTCTTCGAGCGAATCGGGAAACAGGTCGTCGCTCCCGTAGATACGTCGCATGATGTCGGGCACAAGTCCGGGATCTCCCTTGAGGAAGGACCGAACCTGATCGCGATATTGTCCGTTCCATTGGAGCCACGTCGTGGCAGGGAAACAATTCCCCAGCTGGTAACTGGAGATGTCCCATGCTTCCGCGATGAGTCGACAGTGGGCCAACTCCGGATCCGATCGGATGGCGGCTATGATGGGCGGAGCGTTCTCGTCGATCGTGCCGTCGGTACCGCGGGTCAGAAGCGACGCCAGGTCGAATCTGAAACCGTCCACATGCATTTCGCTCGCCCAGTAACGCAGGCTTTCCAGAATCATGTTCCTGACGTGCGGGTTGCCCGCCCGGAGGACATTCCCGGTGCCGGCGTCGTCGAGGTACATGCTCCGGTCATCCCCAAGGAGATAATACGTTGAATTGTCTATGCCTCGAAAGCTATAGGTGGGCCCCTTCTCGTCTTCCTCGGTGGTATGATTGTACACCACGTCGAGAATCACTTCGATGTCTGCTTCGTGAAGGGCTTTCACCATTTCGCGGAATTCGTCCGCCTGTCGGTCGTGGTCTTCCGCAGCCGAGTAAAGGTGATGCAATGCAAAAAAACTCAGCGGCATGTATCCCCAGTAATTACCCTCCAGCGGATCGAACTGGAATATGGGCATGATCTCCAACACCGTCACCCCGAGATCCTGCAGGTACGGAATTTTCTGAATAACGCCGGCGAATGTGCCTCGCCTGTCGGGGGCCACACGTGAATTCGGATGCCGCGTGAAGCCCCGCACATGCATCTCGTAAATGATCGTGTCGTGAGTGTGCCGCGGGATACGGTCGCCGCTCCAGTCAAAGGGCCTGCGAGGCCGAGGTAGGACTCCCAGCGGCGCCTGTCCCGCGTTACGCCCCTTCCGTTTGGCGGCCTGACGGCTGAAACGCGTGGGAAACCCCACGGCTCGGGCAAACGGGTCGAGCAGGACTTTCTGCGGATCGAAGCGCATTCCTCGGTCGGGATCGTAAGGGCCTTCAACCTGGTAAGCGTAGTATCGTGCGGGTTTAACCAAACGGGCCGGAATCCTGCAATGCCACACCCGGCCGGACTTGTTCTTCTGATAATCGAAGCGGTAGGAGTGCACGGGTTTCACCGCATCCACGTTCCGGTATAGGTTGAGCACTATTCCAACGGCATTCTTGGAATAGAGCGCAAAATTGTACGCATCCTCATCCGGGATGAACGTCACGCCAAGCGGATAATCCGATCCCTCTTCCGTGATCCAACCATTCATTACTATCCATATCTCCAAAGGCGCTATGAACCATGAAAGCTCTTGCCTGTCGACAGGCCCTCCGGGGCTTCACCTCGGAGATGGGGCAGAAGAGCGCACGATGCGCCTGGATTTGGGGGGGAGACCATCTCCCCCCCAAGCCCCCCCATCGAGTACCCGAACGTGGGCGTACGTTGGAGGACTTTCAGGCAAATACGTTTTCTTCGTCCGAACAACATAGGTTCGACTCCTATTCCACCGTTTGCGGCGAAACTCCTGCGTTACTGTCGACGAGGCCGTTTTCCGACCGTCAGGCCCGGTGAGTATGCCACGATTCAGGATCGTGTGGAAGCAATTCAAACGGCCTGTCGCTGGAAAGCCGAGATCTTTGTGCGTTGCACGGAAACATCCGTTGACATGCTGCATCCCTTGGTCTAGCCTTGTCGCGTCCCTTGCTTGCTTAGGAGGACATATGGTCTCGATTCCCATAGCAGCATTAATCCTGTTGGCGGGGTTGCTCGTCGGTGAGAAGCGAGAGAATCGCGCGCTCATACTCGCGTGCAAGACGCCGCTCTCGTGTCTCTTCGTGTTGACGGCCGTCCTTCTTCCCCACTATCGCGATTCATACTATCATTACATTCTGGCAGGGCTAATAATGGGACTCGTGGGCGACGTTTGTCTGGCCATTCCGGGTAAGAAAGCCTTCAGAGTTGGTCTGGTCGCGTTCCTGGCCGGTCATGTGCTCTATGTGGTTGCCTTTGCCGGTCTGACAACGGTTGGGGATTGGGTCACTCCGGTGCACGCGATCATCATCGCAATCAGTGCAGCCGTCTTCTGGTGGTTGCGACCGCACGTCGGTGATATGCTCGTTCCCGTGGTGATGTACGTCGTGGTCATTACTGCAATGCTTTGCAGCGCATGGGTAGCGGTAGGCACACCCATCTTCGGCACGGAGGCGATATTGTTGGGAGCCGCACTATTTTACGCGTCCGACCTCTTCGTTGCACGCGACAGGTTTGTGCAAAAGGGATTCATTAACCGAGCGGTTGGACTCCCCTTGTATTATTGCGGTCAATTCATCTTGGCGAATTCCGTCGCGGTCGTAGGTCACCCTTGGGTGGGTCTGTTTCCTGCGTGAAGATGATGCCTACCGTAGGATGCCGGGACCCTACACTTGGGTCGCCGATATCCTCAGGGCCTACACCCTCTTCAGTAGGACCGGCCTCCGTGCCGGTCATTCGTTTCCTGGGGCGAATGGTATTCGCCCATGGGCGACCGCCGGTCGCCCCTACCAAGGCCGACATTCTGCAGGTCTTCTTACAGTGCCGAAGATTCAGCCGACAGATTCAGCCAAAGATTCAAAGACCAAGAGAAGAAAGATTAACCACCAAGGCACCAAGACACAAAGGAAGAGAAGAATTCATCCACAGATTTCGCAGATTCACACAGATTCGGAAGCAGAGACCGGAAGGGCAAGAAAGATTTCACCACCAAGACGTGACTCCCTAACGGAACCGCGGGTCCTGCAATGACCGATAGCCGGAGGGGCGCCGAAACGGGCAAGAAGGCGGTGTGCAGATCTCCTTTCGTTACGGTAATGCGGGGTCCATACTTACCTAATGACAGCCAAGGAGCGTATCATACCCTATTCAGAGGCCGTTCGGTGACATTCCCGGCTGCCGCCATATACACGTCGTTGATTGAGGCGCTCCCCCTTATTTGCCCATTCCAGGAACTCATTTGCCGGCAACAATCATGCCGCCGATAGGCTTGTTAACTTGTGCCTTTCTCGTTCAGTGTGGAGCAACTGCACGGAGTTACCGGCAATTGTGTGAAGGCCAGAGATCCTGCCATTCTCCGCACAAGACAACGGCTGCACATGAGTCAAGCAAAGACGTGACCCCTTTCAGAGTCAAGACAAAGGCTGCACATGAGTCAAGCAAAGACGTGACCCCTTTCAGAGTTGACCACGTGGGCGTCCCGGGTGTTGATATGACCGCATCAATCCGACAGTCTGTCTTGTTTGTTCACAGATGCTTGTTCCAGGATCTTTAGCACATCGGAATGGCCATTCTTCTCTGTCAAACTAGCCGCGGTAGCGCCGTCCTTGTCTTTTAGCTTCGGATCGGCACCGGCCTTCAAGAGAGCCTCCACAACCTTGGCATGTCCTTGAGAAGCTGCAAAAATTAACGCCGTCTTTCCGGTCTTGTTCTGAGCGTTGACACTTTCCCCTTTGGCGAGTAGTTCTTCTACCACCTTCAGGTCTCCCATAGCGGAAGCCGGCATGAGCAGACTCGTATCAGTCATCAGTGCTGCATTTTCCAACTGTGCCGCAGTCAGTGCATTTCTGACAGTCATGAACCTATCAGGGGCAGCCTGCGCCAGAGTATCGAGGAGGCGGTTACTTTTGCCCCCTTTGTGCCTTGCCTTGGTGGCCTTGAATGTTCCCAGTACCGTAATGCCAGCCTGCTTTGGTGACATGAGTTTCATGAGTTTTCGGGTGTCTTTCAAATAGTCCTCATGACAGTCGGGGCATTCTTCGTGTACTGGTTCAGCGGGAATTGGACAGACGCCTCTTTTTCTTAGACAGTCTGAGTTGATGAATGGACGTTCTGTTCCGCCCTTCGGGCGGGGATTTTCTGAGGCATGCCAGGGTCTATCGTCCGATGGATGGATGTGAGGACGGGCGTAGGAACCGGTTCCCAGCGCCCGATCCATCGGCTCGACGAGCCCTGGCCGAGCTATCCCTCGACAGGTTGCTTCCCAGCAGAGCCTGTGTCCGTTTCACTCGGCGATTTCAGTATAGCATGCTGACCTGGGTCTTGTCGCGTTTCATGTTCATGACGGGTTTTACGGCGCAGTTTGCGCTGCTCCCTTGCCTGGTCGAGTTTGCGATCCCGCTGAACAAAGATTTCCCTGTCCCGGCCTTCGAGCTTGTCCTTGGGGGCGACGTAGCCTATGGCGCTGTGCAGACGAGCATTGTTGTAATAGTCCACATACCGGCCCACGATGCGCCGGGCTTGATCAAGGGACAATGGAGTACCCGGCCGAATGCACTCACGCTTGAGCGACTGATGCCACCTCTCGATCTTCCCGTTGCTCTGTGGGTAGTGGGGCGATGTCCTGACGTGCGTCATATCGCTGACCCTGATAAATTCCTTGAAATCCTTGGCGATGAACTGCGGACCGTTATCGGAGATGATCCTGGGTCTTGCCTGCGGCATCCTTTCCTTCGCTTTTTGCAGAATGATCTCCACATCAGCCTCCCTCATAGACTCCCGGATATCCCAGTGCACGATATACCGGCTGAATCCGTCCAGAACGCTGCACAGATAATAGAAGGTCCCACAGATGTTGATATGAGATACGTCCATGTGCCAGTGTTGATGGGCTCTCAAGGGCTGATGAAAGCCCGTTCCTTTTTTCGACGCCTTGACATTCCACCGACGAAGAAGTCCTTCCCTGTTGAGCAGTCGCCAAACGGTGGCAGGGCTCACTGCAACCACGTCCCGGTCCAGCATCATGAAGGTCAATCGCCGGTAACCCTCCTTGGGATGCGCATGGTAAAACCGGATGATCGCTTTCTTTTCCCAATCCTCAAGCCAGAAGTCCCGCGGAATACGCCCATTGTGCTCGTTGACCATGCCATATCGGGATCTCCAGTCGTAAAATTTGCTCTTAGAGATCCCCAACCAGAGCACAAAACACACGACAGTGATTCCCGTCATATCAGCCCATCGGTTGACAAAATCTACTACGGTATCCCTGACGTCGTGAGGAACCCAACCGGCTCTCAGATCTCCCCAAGACTTTTTTTTAGCGCAACATGCTCCTCCATGAGTTCAGCCAATACCTCATCCTTGCGCTTGATCTTGCCTTCAAGGGCTTCTATCCGACGCTGATACCAGCGCTCCTTGCCGTTGCCCTGACGCTCAAATGCGGCCGCACCGTGCTCAAAAAACTCCTTCTGCCATCGATAGAACACAGTCGGCTGCAGCCCCAGTTCATCACACAGATCAGATACCGGCACCTGATCTATAAGGTGCTTTCGGAGAATCCGAACCTTCTCCTCTCCGGTGTAATGCTTTCGCCTCCTCATGGTACTCCCTCCGTTGTCTTGTGACTATCTTAGCGGAGGCTTTGTCCATTTCCAACTGAGGCAAAACATTCGGAGTGTCTGCATATCAAACTGAGTATGATCCGGACGTCTTGCGAGGAATTCCACGTTCCTCCCGACATGCTGTTCAGAATCCGGGGCAAGTCCTTCAGGTCCTGGCGAAAACGTTGGCCGCAGCGAGTATCGGGGTAGCAACAGCTTGGACCGAAGAGATTGTGCCAAGGACTACCGTACAGAATGCATAAAGTATTCAATTCTTCGCACAAAGAGTCGAAGCATGACTCCGAACGGGATGTGAGCGAAAACAGGGACTTCGCACCATCAATATATTCGCGATCACAGATGCCCCACTCACAACAAGACACTGGGGGCGCACCTATAATCGCTAACACTAAGGTTGTTGCCAAGACCCTCTTGATCGTCTTCATGGGATCATCTCCTTTTTGTATTTTAGCCCGTAGGATCGCGCCTCAGCGCGTACACGGCAATACCTGCCGTGGAGGCGCGGGCCGGTATGGTCGTGGCCCCATTCGCGTAGAGGTACCTGCTTCCGGATCCCGTCGACTTCCAAGCAAGCCAAGTCGGAAGTCAAGACTCCTTCTCGCTCGCCTGTACACCACTTCCACGATTCAACTCTCCTGTCTGGGATTGCCGGGCCGCCTGTCTCAACGCGCTGATAGTTCTTCCCAGCCCGTCGAACAAGGCCGCGGCCTGCAAGTGCGAGAGGTACACCTGCCGGTCGTACATCTCAACGAGCTGAGTCTGACCGGCGCCATTCGTGACCGGAGTAATCTTTCCAAACAGAATCGCCAAATCAAAAGGCGTCATCTGCACCATCGCGCAATTGGCATAATAGGGTTCGTCCCGGAGCGCGACCCTCTTGGGCAGAGTCTGTTGCTGCGCGGGGTGCTGCTGCTGTTCCGACTGTTTTTCGTTTTCCGACACGTGTATTCCTCCTCGAATATTTCACCACAAGGGCACCAAGAAAGAGAAGAATCTTTCCACAGATTTCGCAAACTCACACAGATTCAAAGGCCAAGAAAGAAGAGAGATTAACCACCAAGGCACAAAGGCACCAAGAGAGAATAACCAAGAAAGAGAAGAGATTTCACCACAGAGGCACTGAGGCCACAGAGAAGACGAATTGTTGTTTTCTCTGAGAACTCTATTACTACTAGGCCTCGTTTTCTTGTAGTACAGCGAAGAGTTCTTCGGAAACCGGCTCCTGGATTTCGGTTTGGTTGCGCCCGGCGCCCGGGAAACAGAAGCAACGTCGGGAGCCTCTGCGTAGTACGATGGTACTTGCGAAACCCAAGGTCGTACGTAAAACCGGTGCCTGCAATCGCCGGTTGGTTGCGGCCGAAGCCTGCGTCACGCAATCCCATAAGTCTGCGGATGACCTCTTCGGTCTTCTTTCCTCACATTCTTGATTGGCTCCCCTTCGTGTCTTTGTGGTCGTGGTGGTGAGAGAAGATTGACCGGCTCGGAAGACGGGCACCCAAGCCCCGGGGACTTCACGCCGCTGAAAGACTTTCCATTATATGCCGAGTTGATAGCGAACCACGCGGGCAATGTTCACGGCCGCAGAGTGAGACCGATCCGCTGTTTCCTTCGTGTAATTGGTTGGCCGGTTCACCGGGTAACGGCTTTCAATGTAGGCGGTGTTAAGAAAGATACAATCTTCCTTCAGGGCCGAGAAGGCAGGTTCAGCCGCAGAACAACTCCTGATGAAGATGAAGGAGGTCATGAACTCTCTCGAATGCGAGGCCCTTGTGAATGATGTAGGCCTTCAAGTACTTTTCCGCCGCCTGCTGGAAATGGAAGCATATCTGGGCACAAAACCCATTTCCGGTTCTGAGATTGACTTCGGCAAAGTCGAAGTCCTCATCCGCCTTATCCAACCATTCCGTGACGATCAAGGGATCAGCCATAAAGGATTGCCCCCTCCTTCATCACATCGGCAACAAAGGGATCGCCCAGGGAAAGCCGCTCGGCAACTTCTGCCGGACGGTACACGAGATAGTCAACCGGCAAGTCGGTATCTATCAGGCGATAGATCTCCCGTATCCGATCAGCTCCAAGATGAGGAACGTCATCCTTGATTATGAACAGGTCCACATCGTTTACTTCATCCTCTTCAAGGAGTGCGGAACCGAATAGGATGATTTTCTCCGGAGCATACTTCGCCACAAGCTGTTGTCTCAAGGATTCGATACGGTCAAGAATCTCGGCTCGTCTCATGTCCGTTCCCCGGAGTTGAAACCGCTGAGCGGAATGCAGCAGCTGGACCCATGCGTGAAATGCCGTTTCCATGATTAACCTTCTTGCTTCTTGGCTGTCAAGCGATTCCTCGTGACAGGGGCTTGCGTTTCGACCTTTTGTCCTTGCTTCATCCGCTCCGAATGGGGTATTTTTTAGAGCGGCAGCCATGCGTGCGCAGTGTGGGCTACAGTGCCGAACCGGATGAGCATCACAGTGACTCATCCATTGTTGGATCGGGGTACGGGCGAGGAAGACCGGGATGAAACGCAGAGTTCTCATAGTGGAAGACAGCGGTATGACGAGGATGCAGGTCGGCGAACTGATTCGCGAACACTTCGACGCGGAGGTCATCGAAGCCGAAAACGGCCTGGAAGGTTGGAACAAACTTCAAAACGAGCCGGACCTGGAATTGATCGTCTCGGACATTGAAATGCCTGAAATGGACGGCGTGGCGTTCATCCGAAAGGTTCGTGCTTCCGATGAACATTCATTCCTGCCCATTCTGGTCATGACGACCCTCGGACAGATCAAGCAGCGGGATGACGCACTCAACGCGGGAGCGGATGCGTTCCTACAGAAACCGGTTACCCTTGAGGCTCTTCAGGAGCTTCTTCGTGACATCTGGTAACACCGCGGTCGTCCGGGAGCATTGCATATGGGACGGAACGAACCAATAGAGCCGGCATCCCAACAACAGAGCCAAGCAAAGAAGTTCGGGACCCTGGAAGGGGTGTTCTTACCCAACATACTCACAATCCTCGGCGTGATCATGTACTTACGCCAGGGAATGGTGATGGGGCAGGCCGGTCTGATCTATGGCGTGCTGATCATCTTGCTGGCCAACGTGGTGACCTTCATCACCGCCCTCTCACTGAGTGCCGTATCGACCAATATGCGTGTCAAGGCCGGCGGTGCCTATTACATCATCAGCCGCAGCCTGGGGATCGAGTGGGGCGGTTGCATCGGGATCCCGTTCGCGGTTTCTCAGACGTTGTCCATCGCACTGTACACCTTGGGATTTGCCGAGTCGCTTCGCATGATGGCAAGCATTCCCTCGTTCGCCTTCATCTCCCACATCGGTGAATATCCTTTGTGGCTGTTGGGCAGTGCAGCCCTGGCGGGGATGACCTTGATATCGCTGAGAGGGGCCGCTGTTGTTCTCAAGTCCCAGTACGTGGTGTTCCTGCTCATCATCGTCTCCCTGATTGCGATTTTCGCCGGCACTCGCTTGAGCACCGAGGGCCCTCAAGCGGTCGGCACGTTCAGCAACTTCAGTTTCTGGCAACTTTTCGCGATCTTCTTCCCCGCGGTCACCGGCATCATGAGCGGCGTGAGTCTCAGCGGAGACCTCAAGGATCCGAGCCGGTCCATCCCCGTGGGAACCCTGGCCTCAGTGGGCGTCGGACTTGCGGTCTACCTCGGACTTGGTCTGTTCCTGCTCTTCTCCGCTTCCCCGGAAGAACTGAGCAGCAACAACGCGATTCTTCTCTCCATTGCCATACGGCCGGAACCCGTACTTGCCGGCATCTGGGCCGCCACCCTATCGTCCGGCCTCGGGATGATCCTGTCCGCACCCAGGACGCTTCAGGCGCTGGCCAACGACGGGATACTCCCCGCGTTTCTCGGCCGAGGGCGAGGGGCAAATCAGGATCCGTTCATCGCGATGCTCGTCGCATTGGTAATTGCGGAAGCCGCGATCCTCATGGGCAATCTCGACTTCGTGGCGCCGGTGCTGTCCATGTTCTTCCTTGCCACATACGGCATGCTCAATCTCATAGCCGGGCTGGAATCGGTGGTGGACAACCCGAGTTACCGACCCACCATCAAAGTCCCGTGGATTGTCTCCCTCTTCGGTGCCGTATGTTGCTTCGCAGTGATGTTCCTGATTAACACGCCGGCCACCGTTGCCGCGATCGTGGTGATCATCATAACGTACGTGCTCCTGAAGCGACGTCATCTCAACGCCACATGGGGCGATCTGCGGCGCGGATTCTGGCTTTCGCTCGTCCGCAGGTCCTTGCTGCAAGTCGAGCGTCTCCCGGAACATCCCAAGAACTGGCGGCCCAACATCATGGTCGTATCGGGTGTCCCTCAGGGGCGGCTGGATCTCGTAGAGCTTTCCGACTGGCTGGGGAGCCGCCGGGGCTTGGTTACGCTTCATCACATCATGGTGGGTCCGTTCGACAAATTGCACAAGCGCAGGCGTATGGCGTGGAACAATCTGGTGAAGTTCATCGGGGACAACCGGTTGAATGCGCTTCCTGCAGTCGACGTGGTGCAGGACAGATCGCGGGACCTTCAGAAGGTGGTGACCAGTCAGGGGTTCGGTTCCTTTCAACCCAACACGGTGCTGCTCGATTGGAGCGAACGTGACGAACTCAAGCCCGGCGAATTCGAGCAACTCTGTGCGGGCGTCATCGCAGCCGACAAGGCACTGCTGGTGCTCAAAGTGGACCGCGACAGGAAATTCGGCGCACGCAAGAGGATAGACCTCTGGTCTGATCATGAATCGGATCACTTGCCCATGCTGCTCATTTTGAGCTATCTGATTTCTCAGGATTCGGATTGGAATGATTCGAGCATTCATCTGCAGATCTTGGGTTCGCAGGCCACGCAGGCCGGCGGCGGTGAACGGGTTGAGGACGTCTTGCGGGATGCCAGAATTCCGGTTCAGACACGATACCATGAGGCTTCGGCGGCTCTCCCCTCCCGGCAACATGAAGACCTGATAGCTCGTGAGTCGGTGAACTCCGACTTGGTCATCCTGCCGTTTCCCTATGACGGATGGGACCCGGATGAAATGAGAACGGAACTGGATGCGTTGGCCGTTCGTATGAAGCTTCTCCCTTCGGTCCTGCTGGTGAGAGGAAGAGACTATGTGGATCTCAGTGAGTGACGGGCCGGCAGTGACGCCCGCCCTTGAAGATGACGGGCAAGATGCCCGTCCCACTGAGGTAGGGAGAACCTTGCCCCGTTGACGGAGGTATCAGATGTGGGCTCCGTGTATGATGGATGTGAAACGTTGAAGCCGGCCATCGTCCACTCGGTCCAGAATACGCAACCGTATTTGCGCCGGACAGTACTAAGGAAACGAATTCATGAGTAAGAATTGCCCAAGATGTGACGCACCTGTCGACGAGGATGCGACCGTGTGCGGCAATTGCCGTTACATACTGGTGGACGAAGACGGTCACGATGAAGACTTCACGGACCGGGAGGGCGTCCTGCCGGATGGAACCGTTCTCTTGGACAAATACAAGATCGTCAGGTTCGTCGGTATGGGAGGTGCCGGAGCGGTGTACGAGGCGAGGCAGACGGACCTGGAAAATATGCCCGTGGCCGTGAAGGTACTGCACCAGGATCTCAACGAGGATCAAGGAACCATAGCCCTTTTGAAGAAAGAGGTCATCATCGCCCGTGAACTGACCCACGAGAATATCATGAGGGTGTTCAGTCTCGAGCAGTCTGACGACCGCTATTTCATCGTGATGGAGTACGTGCAGGGAGAGAGTCTGCAAGGGGTCCTGGACAGAACGGGCACGTGTCCGTTCGAGCAGGCGGCCGGACTGTTCTGCGCAACGTGTGATGCTCTCCAATACGCTCATGACCGGGGAATTATTCACCTGGACGTCAAACCGGCCAATATTCTCGTTTCCACTGCGGGTCTGGTGAAACTCTGCGATTTCGGCATCGCACGAATGGCCATCGGTTCGGTCACCACGGCCACCCAGCGAATCATTACCGGGTCGGTGGGGTACATGCCGCCGGAGCAGTATCGAGGCAGGAAGTTCGTTACCCATCAATCGGACATTTACGCTCTCGGCGCAACCCTGTACACGGCTCTCACCGGCGAAGTCCCCATCGGGATTATTGACTCGGAAGGCGTTCCGCAATGCGTGTTGAAAGCCATGCAACGCAAGCCCGAGGACCGGTTCGACACGGTCGACGAGTTTCGTGAGTGCTTCATTCAAGAGACCGGTTTTCAACCACCGGTGGTCAAGCCCCCGCCGACCAAGATAACCCTGATTCGAGACGAACCCTTGGAACCGCAGGCCATAGCCCGTGTGCCTCCTCCTCGGGATACCGCCGTTGCAGCAGAAGCTGCCGAGCCTACGCTGAAGACCGAAAAGGCCCCTCCTCTGGGGGCCGTTTCCACCGCGGGACTGGAGCCTTCCGCCGGCAAACCGGTTTCGCAGCCTGTTGAAGCGGTATCTCCTCCCAAAGAAGATCGGGTGGCTGAGGAACCGTCGCCGGCCGTTCCAGTGCCGGAAGATAAACCAATCGCTCCGCCCGGCGCCGGAATCGTGGGCACCGTGTTGGGCAATCGGGTTTACCTGATCGCCGCGGCGATTGCCGTCGCGCTCATCGCGCTGGTGATAGCCCTGTCACTTCGCGAAGGCAAACGGGTCGCCGGCAAATCCGCGGCAGTCGTTACCCGGCCCAACGGAGGCGATGCTGCGGCAGTTCCCAAGAAGCCCGGATTTGTCGTTCCGGACACAACGCTCAAAGCCCCGGCCAACGTGTCCGCGAACATCCCCGACGACATGAAGAAGGCCGGCAAACCAACCGAGGATGCCGTGAAACAGACGCTCTCCTCATTTTTGACACTCCTCAATTTCGATCAGGTGGATCAGGCGTATGCTCTTCTGTCCGAAGGGCTGGGGAAGGAATATTCCAAGGAGACCTTCCGTGAGGAGTTCTTTTCATCTCCCCGGCTGTGGCGATTGCAGGTTAAGGAGGTCCGGACGGCTCCCGACGGACGTGTTGCGGTCACGATGGAAGTGGAGGTATTCGACGCATATCAGGGAATAACAGACACGCTGCAAGGAACGCTCTGGATGGTGGAACGGAACAAGGAATGGAGAATAGACGGGTTTTCGTTGAGTTAGAGGAAACATGAATATGTCGGCGACATAGGTGAAGCGTATGAACTCATTTGCCCTGAAGGGGCATACCAATAATAGCCATGGGTTTCAACCCATGGGACCGGCTGGAGGGGTCCACCAATCGAGCATCGGCATTGGTCGGCCCCTTCAGGGCCGGTCAGGACAATTGGGTGGATGCCGTTTACCACGGGTTGAAAACCCGTGGCTATTCAAGGTTAGCCCCTTCGGGGCTCTGACCGGTCAACTCTAACCAATTGGTCAATCGTTAACCGATTCCTAAGGGTGCGGCAAAAAGATATGGGACATGCTCAGGACAGAGCCTGGGAACGAGGAAAACTCAAGCCATGGTGACCCCCAAAACCAGTTGGACCGGAACCGGCGATGAGTGAACAACCGAGAGAAACGGAAAAGCTCCAAGAGCAGTTTTCACGAGAGGCCGAGGAACGTCTCAAGGAGGTGGAGACCGGCTTGCTGAACATCGAGCAAGGGCAAAGCCTACCGGACCAAATCAGGCTGGTTTTCAGAGGCTTTCACGGTCTTAAGGGGGTCGCCTACTATGTGAATGCACGAGAGATCATCGATCTTACCAACGCGGGTGAGACGCTGCTCATGCAGGTGCGTGATCGGGGAGTGCCGTTTCGCAAAGAGTGGGTGGATCTGCTGCTCGACTGCCACGACACTTTACGGCAACTGCTGGAAGCGTTCCGCAACGCCGGCGAACCGGGCGACCAATGGCGGAACAGCCTCGGTCAACTTACAAGAATAATTGAAGAAAACACATCCGGTCCGGATTCCTCGACGGCCCCGGAGAGCGGCGGCAACCTGTTCGCGGATACGGCAGAGGCTGAAATCGGCGGCCTGGAAATCTATCTTGGCAAGTGGAAGCCGGGAGTGCCGGATCGCCGCCTCGTGACCGCGTTGACGAGGAAGCTCAAGCTTTTTTCCAAATCCGCTGCAGGTGCGGGTCGCAACGACGTTGTCGAGGCCGTGGATCGTGCGATGAAGGAACTGGAAGCCGGCAAGAGCGAGACATGGAGTCGGGAACGCATAGAGGATTATGCCCGGGTAAGCCGTCGTTTGAGGGATTTGATCGGTAAAGGGCCTGTACGGGAAGAACCGAAGCCGGTGCCGGCCGAAGCGGAGAAGGCTCCGCCTAAGCCCTTGGCGAGGCGTTTGGAGATAAAAGCCGACTACGTGGATATGCTGGAGGATCTTGTAAGCGACTTCTCGGTTTACGCCCGCACCGTCACCGGCCAAATGAACAAGATGAACACCGCGGTGAAACCACGGGCACGTCTCTGGCTGGAAGGCATGACATCGGACCTGGCTCGGTTTGCCCACGCGTTCTCCCAATCGCTGAGGAGACTGCATTTGGTTCCGGTGTCAAAGGTATTGGAGCGCTATCCCAGGATGGTCCGGGACATGGCCAAACGTGGCGGCAAGCAGGTGGAACTGGCAATAACGGGCGGGGAGACCGAAATCGAACGGCATCAGTCCGAGAGACTGGCCGAGCCGATCACGCACCTGATCCGTAATGCGGTGGATCACGGGGTGGAACCGCCTGAGGAGCGCAGAGCGGCCGGCAAGGCCGATCAGGCAGTTGTACGGATCAATGCATCGGCATCCAAGGCGGTTGTCACAATTGAGGTTTCCGATGACGGCAGAGGCATCGACTTCGATGCCGTGAGGAAGAAGGCCGTCCAGCTGAATCTCTACGGCGAAGACAAGGTTGGAGAACTGCCCGGGGAAGAACTGATGAATCTGATTTTTCTCACAGGTCTTTCCACCAAGAATATGGCCGATACCATTTCGGGCAGAGGAGTGGGTATGGATATTGTTCGTCAAGCCGTGGAAGAACTCGGAGGCAGTGTTTCGGTGAGTTCCGAACCGGGTCGCGGCACGACGTTCAGCCTGAATATACCGATGGATTTGGATTAAGGACTGACGACCTCGGTGAGACTGCGGAAGCTCTTCATTATAGGGAATCAAATTCGATGCGTATGAGACTCACACTAGTACTCCTCTGTATCATGACGTGCGCCGTGAGCACGTTCTCGATACGAACCTCCCACGCACAGGACCCTGAATTACAAAGTATCATCACCTATTTCGATGCGATGGACTCGTATCGGCAGGGCAAGGCCGACGAGGCGTTGAGAGCTCTAAAGAGCGCCTTGCGAGTCTTTGAGAAGAATAGTTTCACGAAAGGCGTTTTTATGACGCATCTTGCCCTGTCGGGAATCTATCGAAAACAGGCGGACTATTCCAGGGCACTCGATGAGTTGAGAAAGGCCGAACAGAAAGCCGATCAGGAACGAAACGCGAAGTGGAAGGCCCTTGTCCTTTTGCGTCGCGGCGAAGTCGAATCATATCGGTCTCGATTCGACGAGGCAACTGAGTCCTACGAAGAGAGTCTTGCACTCCTCAAGCGGATGCAAGAAGTTCACCTGTCGGCAATCGTGAAGACGCGGCTTGCGAGGATTCTCATCATTAGAGGCAAGTACAAGGAAGCCGAATTACTTCTCAATCAGGCCTTGAAGCCGGCCATGGACGGAGGGTACCTGAGAGACGCGGCCTATGCGCAGGCTCTGCTGGGAGACATCCAAAGGCTTGTCAACAATTATGCGAAAGCGATTGAATTTCTAAACAAAGCCGAGCAAACGGCCAAAGCAAGCCGTGTCAAGTTCGTTGAGCAGGATGTTCACGTATTCAAGGCGGTTACCTTGGCGGACCAAGGTTCGTTGAGTCAAGCCGAGAGAATCCTGAAGTCCGCGGCGGGATTCTTCACAAACGTCTCGGACTTCCGGCGGGCGGCTGTGGCCGAAGCCATCCTCGGCGGAATCGCACTCCGGCGAGGCGGGTTAGGCCAAGCCGACAAGCAGTTGGCGCAGGCTGTACGCTACTTCGACAAGCTCGGAGAACCATATGGCGAGGCTCGGGTCTTGGTTGACCGGGCACGGGTTCTTACCGCCACGGGTGACCTCAAGGAAGCTGAGAAGCTTCTCAATGAAGCGCTTCAGACTTTTGTGAGCGTGAAATGCCCGTATGGTGAGATGAGGGCACGAGTTGCCCTGGCCGCTCTTTCCGTGACACAGGGAAGGCTTCATGCCGCCGCGGAGAACGCGGACAAGGCATCGCACCTCGCAACCGATTTGCAATCGCGTCAAGGACAAGCAGACAGTGTGCTGGCCCAGGGGAGGGTCTATCAGGCCATGGGCGAAGACACGGCGGCACTTGGAAAGATTGAACGGGCATTGAGCTTGTACCGGGAACTCAACAATGAGCAAGGTCAGGTCGGGTGTCTCATGAGCGAGGCCGATTCGTTGATACGCCTCGGATTTCTGGAGCGGGCCGGCGAGAAGCTCGGTGAGGTGAGTGCGTTCCCCGGGATCGGTGAGAATGTAACGGTAACAGGGGATTTGCATCTCTTGGCCGGGCGGATCGCTCAGGCCAAGGGGGACGAGTCTGCAGCCCGAGTGGAGTACAAGAAGGCTGCCGCCCTGTTTACCGCACTTGCGGTTCCGTTCAAGCGAGCCGCTCTCTTTGAGGAAATGGCCGTTACCGCAACGAGATCGAGGAGCCTCACGGAAGCGCTGAGTTTGTGGGAAAAGGCGGAAAAGATCTACAGTGCGGCGGGAAGCCGGAGAGCATTGCTCCGATGTCGGTCTGCACGGGCCAATCTGGTTTTGGATTTGGGAGATGACTCACGAGCTGCGGCAATCGTCCGGCAGAATCGCCGGGCAAGGGACGACGAGCCTATCTTGACGGCGTATCAGGATGCTCTCAAGGCCGAGGTTGCGCTCGCGTCGGGAGATGCGGAAGGTGCTTCACGGGTTCTGCAGAAGGCATTGGCAGCGGCAGCCAAACTCAAAAACGCAAAGGTGTCGGCCCGCTTGAACGACCTTGCGGCAAGAGTTTACGCTGCACAAGGAGACTACGGAAAGGCACTGGAATCATTGAACAAAGCCGGTGTTTCAAAGGGCAGGCGATTCGATCACTTCAAGGCCATGGCACTCGTCCGGGCAGGGAAAGCCAAGAAAGCCTTGCCGTTGCTGAAACAGGCAGTGGAGGGGCTCCTGAAAGATGAGGAAGAGGTAGGCGTTTGGCAGGTCTCACCCGGAAGCATGCGATACCGGGCGCGGGTTCTTGAGGATTACCTCGATACACTCATGGCGGTCTCGGCAGGGGGAGCGTCCAAGGAGACTGCCGGTGAGGCATGGCGTGTTGCTCAACGACTAAAAATGCGAAGGATCTTCTACGATCTGGCCTCGGTAGGGGCGGTGAGATTTCCCGGTGTCGGACGCAGGGATCTGGAGAAGCTGAAAAGCCTGCAGTATCGCACCATTGAATCCCGTAAGAGGAAGGAACATCCGTCATTGGCCAAGGAGCCGCAAAGTGATGATCCGGCGAGGCGAGAGCGATCCGGGGAAGATCGGCCGGAAACGATCTCGACAGTCCTGGACGCCACAGCGGGGACGCACACGAGGTATGTAACGTTTGTGCGGGCGGATCCGCCGAGTGTGGAAGGGATCAAGGCCGTCTTGAAGGCCGGTGAGGCCTATGTGGCCTTCACGGCGACACGCAACAAACTCCATGTGTTCGTCGTTTCGACGGACTCCTTCAAGTCCGCCACCGCCGCCGGTTCCACGGCCGACATTGAGAAAACTCTCTCCTCCATCCGAAACGGTGTCTCCAAACCATATTACCTCGGTATAGACAAGTCCATGAATGAGATGTGGAACCGGTTGTTCGGTTCGTTCCGGCCGGAACTGAATGCCGCCAAGCATCTGGTTGTGGAAACCGATGCATTCTTGACATTGTTTCCCTTTGAGGCGCTGATTCCGGGAAAACTCCCCGAATCGTACAAGGAACGACAGGCTGCTCCGTTGTTGCTGGAAGTCTACACCATGGACCGCACCACGTCGGCGTTCGCTTTCCTGGCGCAACGCAAGAGTCCATCCACGAAGGTCGCTCCAACCTTAGAGGCATACGAAAGCCCGGATTTGCCCAAGAGTTCGCGCTCATCGGGAAACGAGCAGTTCCCGGACAGTGTACTGAACCATTGGAAACGGTCGATTTCCCGGTACGAATCATCTCCGTATGCCAAAAAATCCGAACAAGGGCTCAAGGTAACGCGAATCTTCGGGAAACACGGGAAGTTGCTTTCCGGTGAGGAGGCAACCCGCATGGCATTTCTGAAACGCGAGCCGGCTGATTACTCACTCGTGCATTTCATGTGCCCGGTTCTCATTCCTTCCGTCCCTGCGGGAAAAGTCCAACAGCCGTATTTGGTTTTCTCACCGGAAGGAGGAGACCAGGTCTCCGGGTTGTGTGGAGTGGAGGATCTCCTCGAAGAGTATCACCCCGCCGAACTGTTCACCCTGGTGTGGCTCGGATCCGACAGCAACGATCCATCGCGGGGGGCGACACTGCTCCTGGAAACGTTGGGACTGATGGGCATACGGCACGTGGTGCTCCCGCTTTGGCCCGCTGATAGTCAAGGCGAGGAGGAAACCGACGAGTTCATGGCCCGTCTGTACACGGCGTTGAAGGACGGGGATGACGTGTCAAAGGCCTTCGTCAAGGCGAGAGAAGCCCTGAAACCCACGGGCTCCAGAAAGAATAGGGCCAATCCGGCACGGATGGTTTTGTTCTGATGGAGGATTTCGAGGGATACGGCTTCTTGATTCTCTTTGGCTTTGCATCTGTGGAAGTCTGCGAAATCTTTGGATAAATCTATTGGACTCTTGTCAGTGGGACGGGAAGTTGAAAATCGGCAGCACGGCGATGCCCACAAAGAACATTTGTTCTTATTCTCCGTGCCCTCCGTGTCTCTGTGGTGAAATTTCCCCTCTTCCTTAGAGTCTTGGTGCCTTGGTGGTTGGATTGCCGTTCCCGGAAGACGACCGGCAGGATGCCGGTCTTGGTAGGGGCGACCGGCGGTCGCCCATGGGCGAATGCCATTCGCCCCTACACGAAAGAAATGACCGGCAGGATGCCGGTCCTACTGAAGAGGGTGCACTCCTCGGGGCATCGGCAAAGAGGGCAGGTATCCCGCGGTCAGCACGGGGCCTCGATAATACCTTAGTATTCTTGGATTTCTCGGTGCCTTGGTGGTTAGTCTTTCTTCTCTTGGCCTTTTGATCCGTGGAACTCTGCGAAATCAGATGCGTTGAGAACTTCCCCTTGATTCGAGCAGCCCGGGAATTATTCTTTGAAGAAGGGTGTCTGTAGCAAGCCAAATCCGGTATTATGGATGATGGAGAGTCAGGCGACATCGTATCGGAGGAGAAGATAGCGGGGTGCGGTGCAAGACGGGCGTACGATTGGCGATGCGGTCGGGGGTGAAGAGAGGAATATTGGAACTCCGGCGCATGGCGAAATTGGGATAATACGGAGATGCGCACTTCTCGGACTCACTCTTGGAGTGAACCATCATAGGCATCAAAAATTGACGGAGGACCCATGATGGAAAAGAATCCTACAGACGAAACATCATCATTATCTGTGAGGGGCGAACTGGCTGAACCATCGAGCGATTCCGAGATGATTCCAAGCGGAGGCAAGAGCGTGGACACGGGTCAGAGATCCGAAGGCTCGGATCAAACGGCCCCGCGGCGGGGAACCTTCTCCCGGGAAGACTTCGATCCGTTTCACGTGTGCTTCAGCGACGAGGATCTGGTAAGTCGTGCAAGATCGGGGAAGATGTCCGTAGCGGTAATCTCAGACAGCGAGTCTTGCCTTAATGCGATCAAGGAGATACTCGAGCCTAACGGACTCAAGGTCGTTACCCATGAGGATGGTCGGCCCGGAGAAGAGTTTCTCCCGGATGCAAAGCCGAATCTTGTGATAGCGGATCTGGATTCAACGGCCTTTGATGATGTTGCATTGGTCCGGCGTGTACACCAAATAGATCCTTCCGTGCCTCTCATCATGACGGCCTTCCCCGACAAATGGGATCGCGTGGTGCAGAGCGCACGTGCCGGCGCCTTTGACTTCGTACCAAAGCCGCTCAATGGGGAAGCTCTACTATGGGCCATCCGTAGGGCTCTCCAGTATGGTACGCTGGTCAAGGCCCACCAGGCTCAGCGGCTGACCGCGCAGGCGATGCTTGACGAGACCGTGGAGATTTCTCGCAGGAGAGATTTTCTTCAGGGTATTCTCGATAGTTCCACGAAGATGTCCATCGTGCTCACCGATCTCGATCAGGTTGTGCGTTTCTGGAACACGGGAGCGGAGAACCTGTTCGGCTACACAGCGGACGAGATGATCGGGACCAAGATTACGAAGCTGTACCCTGAGGACAGTCTCTCCGAGGAGACTGTCGAGGAACTTCGCAAAATGGTGCGGACGAAATCAGGCACGGTGCATGGAAAAATGAAGCAGCTGGCCAAGGATGGACGAGAGCTTACCGTATCCTTGGCACTGTCACCGATGCTGGATGCTTCCGGAGTGGAGTTTCAGGGGATACTCGGTGTCGGTCTGGATATTACCGAAGAGGTACGACGGCAGTCGGAGATTCTCAGGCTCCTCGACGAGGTCAGAAACACGCAGGACGTCACCATATTCTCTTTGGCGAAACTGGCTGAGGATCGTGACGAGGAGACCGGGGCGCACCTGCAGAGAATGCAAGAGTACACGAGAATTACGGCTGAACATCTTGCCAAGCGGGAAGACTACCGGGAGCTTGTTACCCCGCGATACATAGACGACCTTGTGCGCACATCCGTGCTTCACGACATCGGCAAAGTAGGGGTTCCCGATTCCATACTTCTGTCGACGGAACGCTATACGCCGGAACAGTTCGAGATCATGAAGCGGCATACCATCATCGGGGGCAAAGCACTTGAAGAAGCCGTTCGGAAGCTTGGGCGGGAGAGCTTTCTCTCCATCGGGATGGACGTGGCCTATAGCCATCACGAGAAATGGGACGGGTCCGGCTATCCATTCGGTCATAAGGCCGAACAGATCCCGCTCGCAGCCCGCATTGTCGCACTGGCCGACGTGTACGACGCCCTTACTACCGAGAGACGGTACAAGCGGGCGTTTTCGCACGAGGAAACACGCTCGATTGTCGTCGAAGGAAAAGGCAAACATTTTGATCCGGTGCTGGTCGATGTGTTTCTGGAGGCTGAGGCCGAGTTCAAGGCCGTACGCCGAGCCGACTCCGAGTAAGGCCACGATTTCACAAACTATCATGGCTTGCGGCTGTTTACGGGACTCAACGAATCATGAAAGACCGCGGTATTCAGGGCCCCTCCGGGGCTTCGCCTCGGAGATTGGGTACGAAGAGCGCACGATGCGGAAGATTTGGGTGGGAGACCATCTCCCCCCCAAGCCCCCCATCGAGTACCCGGCCGTGTTCACATGTCCAAGGGCTTTCAGGAAAATACGGTCGCACGTCCCACAGAGATGACGGGCATTTGCGAGATCTTCCGTAGCCCGGGCTTCCGTGCCCGGAGATTTATCGTTTTCGGCGGCCGCAATTAGGAGCGAAAGGACAGTTCGCAACCCAATTTGCGACATCGAGCACTGAGGCACACGGGCTCTGCCTTCCGTAGCGCCGGCATGCGAAACGATTCTCGTAATCCACATTTGATCCGAAACCTGTTTGGGAAATCGTGATGACCAATAGTGAGAAGCTCAGACAGGCGATAGCATTCATCGAATCTCAGCGCTCACGAATTGACGAGCAGACAGCGGAAGCTGCTCTCGCCGGTCTTCGCGCCATTGTTGCCGGTCTGCCGACTACCGAAGAGCGGACCGACCGGTCGGAGCGCTCAGCCCACATGGTAGGAGAACGCAAGCTCGTTACCGTGATGTTTGCCGATATTTCGGGCTTCACCGCCCTCTCCGAACAGATGGATCCCGAAGCCGTGCGGGACCTCCTCAATGATTGCTTCGATCATTTGACCCCAGTCGTCGAAAGGTACTCGGGAACGGTGGACAAGTATGTCGGCGATGAGATCATGGCGCTCTTCGGGGCACCGGTGACTCACGAAAACGACGCGGAATTGGCGCTGCGAGCTTCGCTCGAAATGATGAACACCCTGGCCGCCTTCAACGGAAAACGGAAACTTGATCTGGGGCTCCACTTCGGCATAAACACCGGTCGAGTCATCGCCGGAGGCATCGGAGCCGGCCGGCGCCAAGAGTATTCGGTTGTGGGCGACACGGTGAACGTTGCGGCACGGCTCGAGGACATGTCTGAAAGAGGACAGATCCTTGTCGGCCCGGATACCTTCCGTTTGGCCCGTCATCTGTTCGACTTCGAGGGGCTGGGCTCCGTACAGGTGAAAGGGAGAGCGCAATACCTCTCCGTGTACAGACTCCTGGGAGAAAGAAGAAAGAGTGTCGGCGCCGAAAAGCCGGGGAGGGCGATTTCCATTGTAGGCCGGGAAACGGAACGCTCCTTACTCGCGGATAGTTTGAACCGGGTGCTGCAAGGAAACGGCGGAATCGTATCCGTTATCGGTGAACCGGGACTTGGGAAAACCCGCCTCCTGGCCGAACTGAGACATCGAGACGATCTGCAAAAAGGTCCCAGCTCTGTGATGTGGTTGGAAGGCAATACGCTCTGTTTTGGGCACGGCATCGGTTACCGGCCGTTTCGAGAAATCCTGACCCAATGTGCCCACATCAGTGAAGACGACAATGACGACGAGGCATGGAGCAAGCTCGAAGCCTGCATCCTGCAATTGTTCGATGACCGGACACCCGAGATCCTTCCGTATTTGGCCGTCCTGCTCGGGCTCACCGCACGGGACACGCACCGCGATCGTGTACAATATCTTGACGCCGAGGGAATCCGTCGCCGGATCTTCTTGGCATCTCGCAGTTTTTTCGAGACGCTGGCTCGGGTTGCGCCTCTCGTCTTGGTCTTCGAGGACTTGCAGTGGATGGATGAGTCCTCGGTGCTGCTGCTGGAGCATCTCTTTCCACTGGTAGAGCGCGTCCCGCTTCTAATCTTCGGAATAAGCCGACCCGATGACTCGGCACCTGCAAACCGGCTCCGCAATGCGGCTGCAGCCGGCTACCCTCACAGCTACTCGGAAATCCGCCTCGCTCCGTTGTCCGAGGCTTCCAGCGGCCGGCTCGTCAAGAATCTCCAGGGAACCGAGCACATGTCACCGGCGATGCGGGATGCGATCGTCAGGAAGTCCGAGGGAAATCCGTTCTTCATCGAGGAGATTGTCCAATCACTGAAGGAAGCGGGCAAGATCTCCCGCGATCCCGCGACCGGACGAATGGAAACTCTCGAACGTCCCGATCTCGCGGTGATTCCCGACACGATCCAGGGAGTGATGATGGCCAGGGTGGATCGATTGCAGGAGAATGTCCGGCGAGTGTTGCTGACGGCATCGGTGATAGGGCATAGCTTCCATCACAAGGTGTTGTTCGAGGTCTCGGACGCCGGGCCTTTTCTGGACGAGTATCTGGATGAACTGCAGTCGGCTGATTTCATAATAGAAAAGCAGTCGGGATTAGACCGGGAATTTGCATTCAAGAATGAGCTCATTCGAGAAACTGCGTACGAGAGCATTCTGTTGCAGCAACGCCGCGAACTTCATGAGCGAACCGCTCAATGCACTGAGCGGCTCTTCCAAGATCGGAAGGACGAATTCTTCAGCTTGTTGGCCTACCATTATTCCCAAGCCGAAGCATGGGACAAGGCCCAAGAATATCTTGTCAAGGGCGGGGACACCGCCGGGAGGGTTGCCGCGGACAGCGAGGCGCTGGAACAGTACCGCCGGGCGCTGGACGCATATTCCCACACCTTGGGAGATCGGTGGGAGCCGCTGCAACGGGCATCTCTCGAGCGCAAGATGGGCGAAGCACTGTTCAGGAAAGGCGATCGAGAGGAAGCGCTGCAATACCTTCAACGGGCATTGAAATATCTGGGCAAACCGCTTCCCGTTTCATCCGCGGCGACTCGGTCGGCGATTGCCGTTGAGGCAATTCGGCAGTTCGGCCGGCGAATCCTGCCAAAAGCGGTGAACTCGGATCGGGAACACGAATTGTCGCCTGTTGCGCAAGAGAGCTTGAGAATCTACGAGGTCATAGGATGGATCGACGCTTTCGGAAACTACGAACGCTTCCTCTTGATTGCTCTGATAAACCTCAATGATTCAGAACGGTTCGGGTACCCGTACGGATGTGTAACCGGTTCCATGGCTCTCGGCACCATAAGCGATCTGCTCGCCTTGTTCAGGTTGGCCGCGGGCTACCATCGTCGAGCTCTTGAATCCGCGGTTCGTGCAGAGCATCCGGCCGGAATCGCCTTGGCACACGTCGGATTGTCCCTGCATCATATCTGCCTGGGGAACTGGTCTGCCGTGGCCCGGCATGCAAACAACGCAACGGAAATGTCCGACACTACCGGAGATCTCCACCTCTATGGATACGCCCTGTACATGCTTGCCGTCGGGTTGGCTTATACCGGGAGATCTGAAGAAGCTCTGAGACGCTGCAACGAAATCATACGTATCGGGCAGGATGGAGGCGACCCGCAAGTGCATTGCTGGGGATTGGCCGTCAAGGGCTTTGTTCAGCGCCGCACCGGGCACGTGGACGAGGCCGCGGAGACGCTCGGGAAAGCGCGGGAACTTGCCCAAGCAACGTTGGATTACGCGGTTTCCGTTTGGAGTGGAACGGAGTTGGCCCGCTGCGGTCAGTTCATGGGCCGACTCGATGAAGCGCTGGAGGAGATTGCCGCCACCCGCGAATACCACGATTCGCATCCCAAAGTGTCGCTCATCTGGGTTCCCATGCTCAATGCCATTGCCGCGGTCCATCTTGCGCAATGGGAACGGTGTCCGCGCAAACAATGGGCCGAAAGGAAGCGAGCGGCAACACGGTCTTGCCGGCAAGCGCTCAAACATGCCAAAATCTTTCGGATTCTCCTGCCCGAAGCCCTAAGGTTGCAGGGTACACATGAGTGGATTCGAGGCAAGCCGGCAAAAGCTCGGCGGTGGTGGAACCGAAGCCTGCAAGTCGGCAGAAGCCTCGGGCAGCGCTGGGACGAAGCAACCACGTACCGCGAGATGAGCCTACGCCTGAACGATACGGAGTCGGAGCAACGTGCTCGCAACCTGTTCAATGAAATGGGCAAGGGGAAGTCCTAGATTTCCCGGGGACACTATACTGCTTTTGGGATGACCCCGCGGATGAGAACCTGCAACGCAGCAACATGGCATGTCTGTCGCGAATCGTGGCCAAGGTATCAGGGAAAGACGGGAGTACAGAAAACCGTATTATGGCCCCCGGAACCCACAAGGACTGCTTGAAGCAGTTGTCTGAACCAGGATTATGCGATTCTCTGATTGCGTGATTCCTGAGTTTCGATTCGGACCGTGCATCCGGGTCAATCATCATGGTCCTCATTCAATCATTTCAATCACGGTTCAGGACTTTGGAACTTTGTTCATCACTCGTTTGAACTGAAGGCTCTCAGCACCGAAATTGATCGGCAGCCCAACCCCCAAACCGTATGTTTCCAGATAGTTGCCGGCTTGGGCCAAATGCATATCTTCAAGTTGAACGATTGCCTTGATTTCCACCATTACGCTGCCGGCCACATGGAAATCAACTCTTCGAGTGCCAATATTCCGGCCCTTGTAGTAAATCCGCATCTCATGTTCTCTTGCGAACGAGAGACGCTGCTGCTCCATTTCAATTGCCGACGCCCTACGGTATATGACCTCCTGAAAGCCGTTTCCCATATATCTGTACTACTGATCCTCATTCTTCTGAATTACCGCGAAGATTCCTTCGGAACTTGGCTCCTGAATTTTGTGGTTTGGTTGCACCCGGCGCCTGCAATCGGCATTTGGTTGCGGCTCTAACCGCCTCAGTGACCTCCGTGTCTCCGTGGTGAAATCTCTTCTCTTCCTTGGTGCCTTTGTGGCTTAATGGTAAAATGCTTCAGGAGGAATACACGTGTCGGAAAACGAAAAACAGTCGGAACAACAGCAGATACCCGTTCGGCAACTAGCCGAAGGCTCGGAAGAGTGAAACAGCCGCCAAAGAAAGAACAAGAGTAATTGCGTCTGGTGTACCCGGAACTCCGCTGACCCGGAACTGCGAGAACGACAAGCAAAGAGAACACCAACGAATGGGGAGGTTACAGATGGACGTGCTTGAACATAGAATCAAAATCACCAAGATTATGATGCTGTTTGCAGCGCTTGTACTTGCCGTTCTGTTGGTATCAAGTGCGAGCATTGCTCGAGCAGCCGATAAAGATCCTGAGTTGGTAAGGGCTGCCCGAGCAGGCCACTTGAAAGAAGTGATCCGCCTTTTGAACCAGGGAGCGGATATTAATGCCAAGAATGGGATCAGCGAGACAGCGCTCCAAGAAGCTGCACGAGAAGGCAACTTGGAGATGGTCAAGCTTCTCATCGAGAAAGGCGCTGATGTCAATGCCGGGAACGATGGTGGTATGACGGTTCTCCTGTCCGCTGCCCAGGGAGGGAAGAGCCTGGATGTAGTAAAGTTTCTCATCGAGAAAGGAGCCGACCTAAAGGCCAGGGCCAAGAACGGCGGGACGGTGCTCATGTTTGCTGCCTGGGGAGGGAACTTGGAGCTAGTAAAGTTCCTCATCGAGAGAGGAGCGGACGTAAAGGACAAGAACATCGATGGAGACACGGTTCTCATGTATGCTGCCGCGGGAGGCAATTTGGATGTTGTCAAGTTCCTCATCGAGAAAGGGCTCGACGTAAATGCCAGGGACATGCTCGGCGGCACGGCTCTCATGTCTGCCGCTCGGTTCGGCAGACTGGAGCTAGTGAAGTTACTTATAGACAAGGGAGCTGACGTCAATGCCAGGGATGATGCGGGCTGGACAGCTCTCATTGGGGCTGCCGCCGGTCCAGGCAACCTCGAAATAGTCAAACTCCTCATCGAGAAAGGAGCTGACGTCAATGCCAAAGAGGATACTTGCCTGCGGGGGCTTGGACGGACCGCTCTAGAAATTGCCCGGGAAAAAGAGCACTGGGAAATCGTGGAATATCTGATAGCACATGGATGGAACTAAGGAACGATCCGTGTTTATGTCGACGCTCCATTGTTGGCCCTCTTGATCCTCAATGGGGGCGGCTGCTAAACATCCTCTTTCCGGTCTTGGACGAACCCAAGGTGGGCGGTTTCAGGAAGGGCGGGAGGACTCTTGTGAAACCTCAACGCGTTGCCGTGATGATGAAGTGGTTGGTCGCTTCGGTGCCGGTGTTGGTGATGCTCCCATGTGCAGGGATTGAAGCAGACAAGGATGACCTTTGCAGGCAACTTGGGAGATACCATTATCGTTTAGCTCTCACTCGCGTCAGCGAGTGATATGGGTTAGGGGCACGCTATGGACATAAAGATTCCTATAACAAAGCTCCTCTTCGGATGTCCGGGGACATACACTAGGTTTTTGTTGACAATCGTGACATCTTCTTGCAGCATGCCACAATGGCTCGTCTGTCTCGCATAGTGTTCCCCGGATATCCGCACCACGTCACCCAGCGTGGTGTTCCGTCTATGAACGTGTTTCATTAAGAATCGGACCGTCGTGAGTATCTTGGAATGCCGGCAGAAGAAATCGCCCGGCATGGGGTTTCGGTACTGGTTTGGTGTCTCATGACCAACCATGTCCACTTTGTCGCAGTACCGCACCGAGAGGACGCTCCGGCAAAGAGCTTTGGCCGGGCTCACTGGAGATACACACGTATGAAGAACTTCGCCGCAGGGTTCCGCGGTTACCTGTTCCAGGGACGATTCAGCTCGTGTGTTCCGGACGAGGGTCGCCTATTGGCAGCAGCGCGTTATGTGGAACAGAATCCGGTGCGGGCCGGTATGGCAAACGTACCATGGGATTATCCCCGGTCGAGTGCGAGAGTTCACATGGGGATTACCGAGCACGACCCGCTCGTCACAGATCGAACCCTGCCGGCACTTGTCGAGGATTGGGAGCGATTGCTGCTCTCCTCTGACGAAGGTCGGTTGAACTCGCTGCGAAAACGGACTCGGACTGGTCGCCCGGCCGGAGATACGGCGTTTGTGGCAAGGGTCGAGACGATCACCGGTCGAGACCTGAGCAAAGGAAAACCCGGAAGACCTCGTAAGCGTCCATCTTAGAAAAAACAAGGTGTATGTCCCCAGATATCTACAAATTCTTGTCGTGCAGCGAAGAATTTTCGAGAAAAGCAGCATCAGGACTTGTTTTTCTCCGTGTTCTTCTCTTCTTCGGTGTCTTGGCGTCTTGATGGTTGATGCCTCCTTCCCGCTCCGTTAACGTACTTGGTAACGCTCACAAAACTCGCTAACCACGCCCAACAGTCTGTTGTCCAAGATCCGCTTGGCTCTTTCCTCAATGGATTCAGGCACGCCGGCGTAGAATGCGTGGGCAATTCCTCCCGTTATGCACGCAAGGGTGTCGCTGTCTCCGCCCAGGGAGATCGCCTTTCTAACCGCATCTTCATAGTCGGTTGACTCGAGGAAAGCTCGTATGGCTTGCGGCACCGTTCCCTGACACAGATGTCGAAACGGTACCAGGTGCGTATGGAGTCCACCGGCTCTGAGAGATCGTATTCGAACTGCTCTGTGATCAGATTCTTGATGTCTTCTTTGTCTGTGCCGGTACGTGCCAGAAACACGACCGCCGCAACGGCTTGCGCACCCTTGATTCCTTCCGGATGGTTGTGAGTCACCTCTGCGCTTTGGCGAGCCTGATCAAGCACATCGTCCAAGGTGTCGAACGCAAAACCTACAGGAGCCACTCTCATTGCCGAACCGTTCCCCCAGCTGTTGTAGGGTCTCGTATCCCGTGATGCCGCCCACACCTGGAAAGCCCCTCCTTATCCCGCTCTCGGATAGAGCCTGAAGTATTCTTTGAGTTTCTCGGCGTATCCGACCCCGCTGAGAATACTGTCGGCCACCGCCACTGTCAGCACGGTGTCGTCAGTGAAACGGCAGTCCGGGTGAAAGAGGGGAAAATCCGTTGGTAACCGTTCAGCGGGAAGCTCATACGAGTACCGGAGCCGGGAGTCCGTTTCGGTGAGCTTCTACCGATTGGATCAAGAATTGGAAGGGGTTTCTCTTCTGGAGAATGCAGGTTCTTTCGGCAGTCAAGAGTCGAGCGGTCAGGAGTTCTCCTTCGTCGGACTGGTTTCCGAAGCAGATCTTTCGCCACTGTACAGCAGGGCGAACTGCTCGCTCTGCGGAGTTGTTGGTTGGTTCTACTCCTTCGTACTCGATGAACGTGAACAGGCCGTCCCAGTGGTTCAATAGGCTTTTGGCGGCTTTCCTGACATCATAATCGGAGCTCTGCACGTACTGCTGGAGGCACTTGTTCATTCGAGCTCTGACGGGGACCGATTTCAAGACGAGGGTCTTCCTGTCCAAATCTCCTCGCTTGAACGCATGCCAGAGCGCGAACATTCGGCCTGTCTCGGAAAGCATCCACGTAGAAAATTTCACCGCATCAGGGCTTCTGCAGGCATGCTTGATTCCCTTGATGGGTCTGATGATATGCGCCCGGCAGAATTGCCGGACGCCGTTGTGAAACGCCTTATAGGCCGAGTACATGTCCGAGCACAGAATTCCCTTGTACTCCTTGCCCAGGATCTCTTTGAGGACCTTTGCCCCCCGAGATGCGGCTACATGGTAGTACGCTATGAGAGGCGTGACGACGACCCAGAGCCAGCGCCTTTCCGCTTGCTTTTTCCATCCGGTCTCGTCGATGTTGAGGACCGGCTGTTTCGGCAGCGACTGATTTGCCTTTTCATGGACGGGTGCGAGGGATTCGGAGACCTCCTGATGGAGCTTGCAGACTGATCCGAGACAGATGTCGATCCCGAAAATTGTCTTAGCGATTTCCTGACAGCCTCGGCGAGTTACTCGGTGCAGACCCGTTAGATGGGCAAGGAATGCAGTGAGCCTGGGTCCGAAACCTGACCGAGCCGCTTGTGGAATTTTGGCCCAAGTTTCTGCTCCACACGAGCATCGGATGCAATGGAGCTGGTATTCGGTGGTCTCCGGCTTGGGCTCGGGAATATCCACGACCTGGTGGCGCCAGTATTTTCCGGCTGTCTGGTCCGGTGGCGGTGTCAGGACTTCACCGCACTGTTCGCGCGATTCAGGAAACACAGGGATCACTTCTTTGGCTTGTTCGGTGGGTATCAAATCCCTGTTTTTCCCTTTGTGGCCGGGTTGGCCACCTGGCTTGCGCTTCCTGCACTTCATCGGACGTCGAGCCCTGGGCTTGGCAGCAGGTCCATCGGATGAGGGAGGTTTCGAGGAATTGGAGGAGTCTGTCGTGAGTGAAGCTACCTTGCGTTGAAGCTCTGCAACCTGCAAACGAAGTTCGTCGATCGTCTCGCTCATCCGCAAAAGGATTTCGACGATAGTTTCAGGATCACCGTGAGCAATGGCAATGGCTTCTTCCCTCGTCATGGGGAAGTGTCAAAAACCATTTCAAATATCTTGTCAATAGGGTACGAAAAACGTGCGCGATATCGCGCGACTACAAATGCTCGGAAAAATCCAAAACTGCGGATTCGAGCCAAACCGGGGGGATCGCGGTGAACGCTTACATCCGTTGTCTTGATGGGCCCGGCTTCGTACACGGAACCAATGATGTCGCCGGCGATTGCTCCAAGCATTTTTTCCTCGCTAATCCTCGTTTCCCGTCGTGATCCTCGCTGTTACGAAAACCCTGTAGGCGCTTACCTCAAGTTTCAGCGACGGGAGTAAGCCACAGAACCTCATAGGGCTTCATGGTCAACTTGAGTTCCCCGGAGTCCGTGGGAAAATTCCTGCGAGTAATGGCGTCCCTCCACGAGGCGGCCGACTCGCCAAGCGTTTGGGCGCTTATGGATAGCTGAAGATCCCGGTTCGTCACGTTTGTGATGCAGAGCACCTTCTCCGTCTCATCGGGGGAGACGCGAAACAGTGCAAACACCTCTTCGGAGAGTCGCAGCACTGTCTGATCGCCGTTGGGATGGAAGGCTTTGCTCCCAATGCGTGCGCGAATCATTCTCGCCATGCGGTCAGAAATCCGGTATGCGTGGCTGTCGCGGTCTTTCAATTCTTCTAGGAGTTCCTCCTCGTTGATGTTATGGCGGTTTATGGACCTGAGCGACCTGGTAATGAGAACACTCTGGGTATTGTTGCGGGAGCCCAACATTCCATGAAGATATATCGCGGGTACGCCTCTTAGTGCAAAGGCTATGGATCGGGAAGCCATGAAACGATCAACCTGGAGCGAGGGGCTCTCCGATGAGTTCGGATCGTTGAGTGCGCTGAACCACGTTGAGTTCAGTTCATAGGGTTTCTCGCCGCCTTCGCCGTCGTCTCTGTACGAGATGAAGCCTCCATGCTCCTTGATCTTTCGACACATTTCGTCGATGTCCTCGGGAGACAGCAGATCTTGCGCGGGGAGAACTCCGATGCCGTCATGGGAGTCGAGGAAGTTCAAGAAGGTGGCCGTGTCGGAGACTTTTTCAAGTGTCTCGGCCCAGTCCGTGAGGATGGTTGCATCCTGAACGTAGAAGGTGTGCAAGACCAGCGGCGGGAGCGTGAAGTTATACACCAGTTGCGCTTCGTTTCTGCCGTTCCCGAAGTACTCGATATTCTCGTTGTGGGGCACGTTCGTCTCAGTGATGAGTGCTGCGTGCGGAGCAACACAGTCCAATATGTCCCGAAAAAGCTGGACTATTGTGTGGGTCTGAGACAAGTGGACACACCGGGTTCCGACTTCCTCCCACAAATAGGAGATGGCATCCATGCGTATGATGTCCGCCCCCTTTCGAACATAGAAGAGGAGAATATCGATCATTTTCAGGAGGACCTTTTCGGAATGATAGTTGAGGTCTATCTGGTCCGAACTGAATGTCGTCCATACATACTTCTCGCCGTCAATGGCGAGGTAGGGCGTCAGCAACTCGGATGTGCGGGGCCTCAGGACCAACTCCAACAAATGGTCCGGAATAGATTCTCTCGTCGAGAATTTTATGAAGAAATCGGAATAGTCGGGATTGCCGTTCAGAAATTCCTGGAACCAACGACTCTTGGAGGACGCATGGTTGATGACGCCGTCGAACATGAGCCGGAATTCTTTGTTCAACTCCGCGATGTCTTCCCATGTCCCCAGATTCGGATCCACCGTCTCGAAGTCCATCACCGAGAATCCACGGTCCGAGGAGTAGGGGAAAAACGGCAGGAGGTGAACGGTATTGATCGTGCCTTTCAGGAAACGTTCGGCCAGATAGGAGAACGTCTTCAGGGGCGTTCTGTGGGCATTCTCAATGAGATCTCCATAGGTTATGAGAATCACGTCCTTTTCTGTGAAACGTTCTTCCGCAACGAACTCCCTGTCCCACTCCCTCAGTGCTGCAGGTTTATGAGCGTAGAAGACTTTCATGAGGCGTTCGAGTTCCGTCATGATCGGTACGGCCCGCTGCAACCCGTACAGAACCTCCAACTTGAAGAGAATCCTCCTGCGCATACGTTGGGAGATCTCCAAGAGAGGGAGGCCGTAATCCGGTTCGTTGAGGTAATCAACGGGCTTGAGGCAATTCCAGGTCTGCCGGCCCGAGTGTGGGGCTGTGGAACGGTGAACGGTCATGAGACAACATCCTCTCGGGTACGGGGCCCTTTCGTGGGGCTAATACTTACATAAGGGGTACAGTCTCCGGGCTTGTTTTTCAAGTGAAAACCGGTCGAGAGGCACCGCCGGAACGTAAGACGTTTCCACACCGGGCCGGCAAAGTGGGAATCTGAAGAGCCTTGTCAGAGTGTAAAATGATTTGACAGTGTCGGCAAATCGGGCCTCCGGATGATACGGTCACTTACTGCAACTGCACAATGTCGGGCCTTGGTGCGTGGGGCTTTCTAGAAGTCAAATGAGTGGCATGATGATTGCATTAGGATCTGGTACGCCTCGGGGTGATCCGGGTTCACGCGGAACCCAAAGTACTATGCCTCGCTACGGGCGGATAGGAGCGGTAGGATGGACACGAGAGACTTCCACGTCCTCAAAATGCGCATGATCTTTACTACCTTGTGCTTCGCGCTTTTGCCCCTCATTGGGGTCGGCACGACCGTATACTACCAATTCTCGGAAGCCTACTGGAACAAAATAGAGGAAGCTGCGAGAACGCTTGTGGAGAATCGACGAGACTCCCTTGAACTTTTCTTTCGTGAACGCATCGCCCAACTGCTTACTCTTACTCATTCCGAATCCCTCGGTCACCTCAGGGACGAAGCCTACCTGGCCGGTGTTTTCGCCCTCATGCAATCCCGATCCAAGTCCTTCGTCGACATCGGCATCATTGACGATAAGGGAAACCACACGGCGTACGTAGGCCCGTTCTACGACCAGCTGAAGTCGGTGAATTACGCGGACACGCCGTGGTTTCATGCCGTCATGTCTTCGGGCACCTACATCAGTGACGTTTTCATGGGGCACCGTAAGGTGCCGCACTTCATCATAGCCGTCACGGTCACTCAGAAGAATCGGACCTGGATATTGAGGGCCACCATAAATTCGGACATTATCGAGCACATTGTAAGGCAAGGACAGTCGGGCAAGAGAGGAGACGCTTACCTCATCAACAAGAGCAACGTCTTGCAGACTACTTCCCGGTTCGCCGGCAAGGTCCTGGGAAGCCCCAAGGGACCTGATTTCTCGAACACGGTTGCCACGGGTGTCGAACGAAGCGAGTACCGAGGAAAGGAACTCGTCTTTGCCGTGAGCCCCATGGTAGACCCCAAGTGGATTCTCGTGATCGAGGAAGATCCCAAAGAAGTGCTCGCACCAATCTTTGCAGCTCGGAACTACTCGGCGTTGGTAATCTTGGCAGGTGTGTTGATTGTTGTAACCGGCACCGTATTGACAACCCGCTCGATGACCAACGAGCTGATCCGCGTGCAACGGGAAAAGGCCGCGGGTGAGGAAGTGCTCATGCAATCAAGCAAGATGGCCGCGTTGGGAAAGATGGCGGCCGGGGTAGCTCACGAGATAAACAATCCGCTTCAGGTGATCAGTGAAAAGGCCGGTTGGATGTGTGATCTGCTGGCGCAGGAAGACGTGAAGGCGAGTCCGAATTTCGAGGAGTTTGAGGATTGCGTCAAGAAGATCGAGCGGCAAGTTGAACGGTGTCGGCACATCACACACCGGATGCTGCGATTCGGCCGCAGGATGGATCCTACTTTCGAGGTTACGGATATCAATCATATCCTTCGGGAGACTTTGACGTTTCTTGAGAATGAGGCCTATCACAGGGATATAGAGATTTCAACATCGTATGACGAGGATCTTCCCGTGGTGACGACCGACGCTTCGCAACTGCAACAGGTCATGTTAAACATTATCGACAATGCGATCGACGCAGTCGGTGACGGCGGCAAGATAACGTTGCGAACAGGTGTGACGAACGGAGCCGGCGGTAAAGTCGGCTTCGTAGAGATTTCGGATAACGGGCCGGGAATTCCCAAGGACGTGCTCAAGAAGATTTTCGATCCTCTGTTCACGACCAAGGCGGTGAACCAGGGGACGGGCCTCGGACTTTCAATAAGCCACAGCATTATGGAGAAGCTTGGAGGGCGAATAACCGTGGACAGCGAGCTTGGCCGAGGCACGACGTTTACGATCAGCCTTCCGCTCGGCACGACCACGAGTGTGTAATATCAGCCTTAATAATTCCGTGACGAGGGAAGAAGGAGGCAGGTGTATGGAGAGCATCAGAGTACTCATTGTGGACGATGAAGAAGAATTCGTCGAATCAATCGTCAAGCGTCTTGGAGGCAGGGGACTTCAAGCGGCTGGCGCCGTCAGTGGTATGCAAGCGTTGGAACTCGCGGAAAAACAGGAATTCGACGTGGTGATTCTCGACGTCCGGATGCCTCGTATGGATGGAATAGAAACCCTGAGAGAGCTTAAGAAAAGGCATCCATTGCTGGAGGTCATCATGCTCACCGGTCACGGATCGGTGGATTCCGGCATCAAGGGATTGCAGCTTGGGGCATACAACTACATCATGAAGCCTGCGAAGATTGACGAGCTGATCAAGCAAATCTCTTTGGCGTACGAGAGAAAAGTGATCGAGCAGGAACGAACCGCTTAGGACACTGTGGCGTAAATTCGCAGACGTATTGTTGAGAACGCGCGGTAGCGTCCCAGTGGAACGGGCATTTTGTCCGTCGACAGGCAAGATGCCGGTCCCACTCGATCGCAGGCGTGAGCTTGAGAGCGAGAGAAACGTTGCCGTGTACGGGAACGTTTCCCCGCGGAACCCGAAGAGGCATGCGGTCTCGATGCGGGCTGGCAGGGGTATGCCCCCGTGCTTGCCCGGGGCAACCTATGCCGATTTGTAGGGCGGGCCGTGCCCTCCGTCTCCCTTGGCTAAGGACTGAGCTTTACCCATATCCTGGGTCGCTGAACACCGGGTACATGCCCTGAAAGGGCATACTGTAAATGGCCATGGGTTTCAACCCATGGAAACGATGAACAACAATAGATAGTTATGGACCCTGACGGGGTCCACTAATGGGCTCCACATTGGGAGGTACCGTGATTGGTCGGCCCCTTCAGGGCAGGTCCGGAGAATTGGGGGGATGCCCCTTTCCACGGGTTGAAAACCCGTGGCTATTCAAGGTGAGCCCCTTCGGGGCACCGGCCGGCAAGCACCTCGAAGCGATTGGCCAATTGTCAGGCGATTCCTACGGTTGTAGGCAAAAAGATATGGGACATGCTCAGCCGGCTAAGGCGCGGGAGTCACCAAATGTCATCGGATGATACACGATTCACAGGCCGGTTGTTTTCTTCGTTGGATGAACTGTCCGCGAGTATCGCTCACGAAATAAACAATCCTTTGGGCATCATCGCGCAGGAAACTCAGCTTCTCAAAGATGTATTGGAGAGTTCTTCCTTCAAAAATATTCCCGAACGCGAAGACATGGGCGATTCACTGCGGGAAATCGCCGAGCAGGTTCGTCGCTGCCGGGAGATCGTGGAAAAGCTTCTCAGTCTGGCTCGTCAAGCACGACCGGTCGTTCAGAACGTGGACGTAAACGACCTGGTCAATGAAATGATGCGACTTCTAGAGCCCGAGGCAGCCGAAAAGAGGGTCGAGATCCTCTCGAGTCTTCAGGTTGATCTTCCCATTATCGAAAGCGATTCACCTCTCCTTAGGCAAGTGTTGCTCAACCTGATGGTAAACGCCATACGGGCGTCCGGAGAAGGAGACGTCATTTGGATCAAGACGGAAGCGACGGCCGACCGGATGATTCAAATTTCGGTTCACGATGCCGGTTGCGGCATTCCCAGCGAGCATCTGTCAAAGATTTTTGCGCCTTTCTTTTCGACGCGGCGCGAAGGGAAGGGCGCCGGTCTGGGATTGGCTCTTTGCAGAGGGATTGTGGAGAAACTCGGCGGTACGATCTCGGTGGAAAGCCAAGTGGGTCGGTCCACTACCTTTACCGTTCGATTACCCGTTGACTGGTACGAGGAACCTGGAGAACGATTATGAATGAAGATCCGAAAGTATTGATCGTGGATGATGAAGAACGGTTTCGATCAACCATGCGCAAGCTGCTGGGCACCCGCGGTCTGGACGCAGTCACCGCGGGAACAGGTCCGGAGGCGTTGGAGATCATGAAGGACAGATCGTTTGACGTGGCAATAGTAGACGTCAAAATGCCGGAGATGAACGGGGTGGACCTCCTTGCCGAGATGAAGGAGGCCGATCCTACGATTGAAGTCATCATAATGACCGCGTACGCTTCTCTGGATACCGCTAAGGTTATTTTGGCGCGTGGAGCCTATGACTATATGCTCAAACCCTATGTCATAGACGAATTGGTGGAGAAAATCGGGGCGGCCTTCGATAGAAAACAGGCCAGGATGCGCCTGACCGGTGCCGGCCGACGCGACGAGAGCGCGGATCGGCCTTGAGGGCAATTGCTCTCAGTCTATAGTTCTCCCTGAAGATTGTAGTCGCCGTTCAGGAAGCCGCGCGTAATGGTCTCCACGGAACTCTCGGAATGCATCAACATGTCCATTTGTCGTGTGAACTGAAGCAGTCGTCCGAGCATCTCGAGGTTCAGGATTGTCGATGTTTCGTCGAATTTGTAGTACCTGGCATCCACCCTGTCCTCACGCACCTCAACGCTGAAATCATGTGCCTTGAATATTTTCGCGATGGCCCGTACCCGTCGATTCCTGCGAACCCCGTCGGCTGCGCCTCCCTTGAATGCGAACGTAATATAATTCTTGTTCATTGTGTCACAACAGTACGAATCGAGGACACTATAGTGATAGCCGATTCGGGAGCTGAAATTCACGTAGAAATCCGATACAATGGCATAGCTCCTGTCGCCGAACCTCTCTTCGACGTTCCCGGGGGCCAACATCTGTTCTCTCATGACGGAAAGAAATCCTCCCATGTCGATGGCACGTGGCCCCGTATACTGAAGCCGCTCATCCATCATCCCCGTAAGGATTGCCTTGAATGGTACCGAGGTAACCTGATCCGCAAAGACGGTCCTCGAATAGCGGGAGACTCCGGAGAGTCCGTCTCCAAGATCGATAATGTGAAGATCCAGCGGGATGGGAGCCCGCAATTTAACTGAGCCCCCTCCTTCAGTGTCCGAAACCATGTCGCTGATACGAAACATCTCTCTGTAGGAGAGTTCGTGGACGAACCTCATGACGTCATGCAGGGTCAGGCAGAATTCCGGGGCAAAATTGGCGGCCGTAGGATTCACAAGCTTGAGGGGCACGATAAGCGCTGCTGTTCGTCGAAGTGTCTCAAATATGGGCGTATCCTTCATCGCTGCTTCTCGTTTCGTACGCAACGCGATCAGTTCCGGAACTCGCCCTTCATATACTCTTCCGGAGTAAGCATCCACCGTCACTTCCATGCCGTGTGGTATGGATGCGACGGCGGTCCTCGTGTCAAGTATCGTAGGAACACCGAATTCCCTGGCGAGCGACGCCATGTGTCCCGTGATGCTCCCCACATCCGTTACGATGGCCTGCGCCTTTCGCATGACGATCACAAACTGGGGAGTTGAGCGTTTGGCCACGAGCACACCGTTGTCGGGAAAGCGCGAAAGGTCTTCGTCGCCGTCAACGTGAAAGGCCTTACCGCAGCCCACCCCCGGATACGCCGTAACTCCGCCTTCCAGCATCACTGCGTGGTTCCCCGTTAATTCCGGAGTCTTCAGTTCAACTTTTTCCAGGTGGAGTGGACGGGTTTGGAGTATGAATATGCGTCCATTTCTATCAAGAGCCCACTCTACATCCTGAGGATAGGAATGGTGTTTCTCCAATGCAAGAACGTGCGACGCCAAGGTACTTATCTGATCGGGGCTCAGGCACGCACGTTCCTGCAATTCCGGTTCTACGGGGGCCTCCCGGACACCGCCTTCGGCACATGTGACAAGCTTCACGGGCTTCCGGGAAATCTTGCGTTCCACTATGGGAAATCCGTGCTTTTTTGCCACTACATAGGTATCCGGTGTGATGATGCCGTCCACCGCGTAGGGGCCCAATCCCCAAACCGCGTTGATGAGGATGAAATCGTCCAGCATGCGGGATGGGTCGACCGAATAAGCAACCCCCCCGGCGACGGATTCCACCATTTCGATGCACGCGACGCTCATGGCTATGTCGTCGTCTCGTAGACCCTTGTTCAAACGATACGACATGGCACGAGGAGCAAAAAGACTTGCCAGGACGTGTTTGTACGTCTCGATGATCTTATCCGGAGTGACGTTCAAAACCGAAAGGTACTGTCCGGCATACGACAACTCGCCGTCCTCTCCTATTGCACTGCTGCGCAAAGCGAGGCGCAGGGGGGAACGTGCGTCGGTGCCCGGAAGACCGGAAGACCGGTCGGCCATGCTCTCGTAGGCCTTATGAATTGCCTTTTCCAACTCAGCCGGAACCGGAGATGAAACGATCAATCGCCGGATATTCCGGCTTACTGAATCGATCGAATCGGGATCGTCCAAGTCGAGACTCATCTTGAAACCGTCAATCTCTTCCACCAATTGGTTCCGTTCGAGGAACAGCCTGTACCCCTGGGTTGTTATGGCAAAACCGCGCGGAACGGGTAGGTGGACTCTGTTGAGCAATTCTCCCAGATTGGCGCTCTTGCCGCCCACCCAATCGACCATTTCCTTGGTTACCCTCGAATAGGGGAGTACCAAAGCCGGGAGATCAATCTCCTTGGCTCTCGACAGTTCCTTTTCGATCGCATCATTGATGTCTGCAACACGAGTGAAAAGCGACGGATAGCGGTGTCCTGAAAGATCGTCGAGGCTCTTCACCATGCGAAGCGTGTGAAAGACAGCGCGCGTGGCCTGAGATCTTACGTAAGACATGCCGAAGACATCACGCCCATTCAGTTTTTCCTCGATAGTGGAAATGATATTGAGGAGTTCAGTGTTTGAGGCAAGTAAATCTTTGAAGCATGCGTACCGGAACTTGAAAGCACGAGACACCTTGTCTGCGGGCATTCTGTTCCTGCCCCGCGCCCACGATAGTACACGCTCTGCAAGTTGCTGTAGGACTTCTTTCATAGGTTTTTCCGGTATACGGAGATCTCGTCGAATTTAAGCGATGATGCCCAACCATCTCATGCAATTCCCGTACCCGTTACCGGATTCTCCGGCCTGCCGTGTAGCCGGGAGGCGGGAAGCAGGCACCCATCATACGCTTATCCCTTCCCATTCAATGTCTTTCCCCGGCAAGGACGCCGGTATGGGGGCATCGCCGTATGGAACGAGCGAGCGCGGGAAGCAGGTAATTGCAGTTACATTTACAGCCTGTCAAGAGTCCTGACACCGGGCGGCGCTTCCGATCCCGTTCTCGATGAGTCTTCTGCGCCCCGGCGTGTCGGCTGTATTCAAGAGCTACGGAGGAACCCCCATGCCGGCGTTTGAGCCGGCACATGAATTGCAATAAGCCTGTCGGCACCCCCGAAACAGGGCCCCCTCTTCACGAATCGAAAACGGATAACAAGGAGGCTGACCATATGAAAACCGTATTCTCAAGACTGCTGCTCTTAGCGAGTCTGGCCGCTCTTCTCTTGCCCGAGGTGCTATGGGCGGGAGGAGGCAAGGCGGAAATGCTGGTTGTCGTCGCGGACACCAGGCAAGTGTCGTCGGGCATCAATCTCTATTTGCTCGATCTCTACAATACCAATCCCATGGGCTTCGGGCTTCTCTGCGTCATCGTAACAGCCGCCCTGGGGAGCTCGCTGGGATTCATCACGGACCAGGTTATGAAGCGGACCGGGATTGACCTCAAGTCCCGCAAAATCGTGGAGCACTGATTTCACGATACCATAAGGAGATGTGAAAATGGACTGGATGTATATGTACATGCCCATTGCCGGGGTGAACATCTTCTGGCCGGGCTTGGTGCTCATCGGGTTTTCGGTAGGCGTCATCGGCGGCTTCTTCGGCATGGGCGGTGCTTGGATGGTAACCCCTGGTCTGAACATCCTCGGGTTTCCCATGGCGTTCGCAATTGGAACCGATATCTCCCACATCGCCGGTAAGTCGATGATCTCCACCGTCCGGCATTCCAAGTTCGGAAATGTGGACTACAAGCTTGGCCTCGTAATGGTCGTTGGTACCGTGATCGGAATCGAATGCGGTGCGCAGATCGTCATGTGGTTGGAACGCATCGGTCGAGTCGGCTCGGTGGTGCGTTGGGTATACGTGGTCGTACTTTTGCTCATAGCAATCATGGTGTTCGTTGACTACTGGAAAGCCGTTCGGAAGAAGAAGGCAGGGATTGTAGGCGAGCACGGAGCGGAAGGGATCACCTGGTACAAGACACTTCACAGGCTCAAAATTCCTCCGGTCATGCACTTCAAAACGGCCGGAATCACCTGTTCCGCGTGGCTCCCCATTATGGTGAGCCTCCTCACGGGAGTTCTGGCAGGATTTCTGGGGATCGGCGGCGGACTGCTGCGGATGCCGGCGCTTGTGTACTTGATCGGGTGTCCGACTCATATCGCGGTGGGGACCGACCTCTTTGAAGTAATGATCTCCGGCTTATACGGAACATTTACTTACGGTGCCAAAGGGCGCATTGAGATCTGGGCGGTCTTCGTGATGCTCTGTGGCGCTGCCATCGGTGCCCAGATCGGCACCATAGCCACCAAGTACGCTCGGGGATATGGGATTAGAATCGCTTTCGGTCTTGCGGTAGTGGCATGCATGGTATCCATCATTCTCAAACAGTTCAAATACGGCACTCCGGCCACGGTGATCATTCTCGGCGCAGTCGGTTTGATCTGCCTCTATATTTGCATGATCATGTTCAAGGGAGCGGCGGAGGAACTCCGGGAGAAGAGGGCCGAACAGAAATTGGCGACATCCCCGTAGGCTTGAGGCAGTGCACGTATCAGTGGAACCGGGCAATGATACATAGCATTCCGGAGATCCGGAGAAGGCGAATTACTCGCCTTTTCCATCCTCACCCCGGTACCGCCCCCGCCGAGGAAGTCTCGTGAACGGTGGCGACGAACTGGAACCAACCGAGGGAGTTGAAAATGAGAAGCAGGATCCTAATGTCAATTGCCGCACTTCTCCTGATTGTCGGTATGGCCGTGCCGGTGCTTGCAGCCGACGTGACGCAAGGCAAGTGTATGACCTATGACGATCAGAAAAAGCAGCTTACCATTCAAGAATACAACATTAAATTCTCAAAGGAACATCCCTACGGCGAGCCCACCGGACAGAACGTATCCTTCGACACGTCCCAAGCTCTCGTAGGCATAACCCCGGCGCCCGGGGACATACTCAGGATTGCGTACAACAAGAAAGGTGACATGAAACAAGCTGTTCGAATCATGAACGTTTCAAAACAAGACCTGAGGAAGAAGTAGCCGGGGGACGAACCTGGGGGAGATTCATCTCCCCCCCCCCCCAATCCCCTACAGGCGCCAACATAAGTGTTTTGGTCATGCCGGCCGCTCCTTGCCCGGCACTGAATTACCGGGCTACTTTCGGCCACCCCTGTCGGGGCTTGGAAGCCTTAACGGTATGACGGTAAACCGGTCTTTCAAGGCCGGAGTGGAGGCGTGTTTGCCCTAAGTTTGCGCCTATGCCTCAAGGCTCCCCCATAGAGTGCCCGGCCATAGTCGCATGTCGGAGGACGTTCAGGTAAAGCCTCTCAGACGTCAGGAGTTCGGTCGATATGAGGAAAATTCTCCAATGGATGAAAAGACTCATTTCCCAAGAGGCTGCCAAAGAGGAGTCCGCCCGTCGGACCGAAGAGCTTCGCCTGATGTTCAAGGCACGTTATCAGAACTTCAAGGCAATACTCTCCTCAAACACCAAAGCACTCGACGTTATGAGTGAGATGGAAATGGCCCTGTCGGGCGCCGGACCGTTCGGTATGTCCTTCGTGAGATCGGCTTCAACCGTTGTATCCGTAAACGTCTTCAGAATGATTCAACATCTCGACCAGATGGTCCCGGGAGTGTATTCCGAACTCTTTCAATCGTTCGACAAGATTCAGCATCACATCGACGAAATATTGGTTCCTCGGAAGATTGAAACCGGGGGCAAACTGGTCGTTCCGTTGAGTGAAATTGATCGCAAGATGGTTGACCAAGTTGGAAACAAGATGGCCAACCTTGCTGAAATACTTAACAATATAGGCCTTCCCGTCCCCCCGGGATTCGCGGTCACCGCAGCCGCGTACGAGGCCTTTGTTCAACACGATGATCTCCACGCGGAAATAGAGCGAAGAATTCGAGACGCAGACGCTTCCTCCCTGGAGAGTCTTAGCGATTTAAGCATGGCCCTTCAGAAGATCATCACCGACGCTCCGATCCCCGGTGAGTTGGAGCAAGCTCTCGCAAGCGCTTACAGCGATTTGGAAAGTGTGGCGGGTAAGGGGCTCCGGGTCTCTCTCAGAAGCAGTGCCCTGGGCGAAGACGCTTTGGGTGCCTCTTTTGCGGGTCAGTTTCAAACGAAACTCCATGTGAGTCCGGACGGCATTGCTCACGGGTACAAGGAAATACTGGCGAGCAAGTACGGGTTACCCGCCATCACTTACCGTTTGAATAGGGGAATTCCCGACGAGAGCGTGGCAATGTGTGTGGGCTGCATGGCCATGGTGGATGCCGTCTCCGGCGGGGTCATGTACTCGGTCAATCCCACTAACATCAGAGATAACAGTATCGTAATCAACGCGGTAAAAGGATTACCCAAGGCTGTCGTTGAGGGAAGCGTTGACCCCGACGTGTTCGTAGTAAGCCGGGCTGATCCTATGAAAGTGATCGAAAAGAAGGTCTCGGCTGAGGAGAACAAGGGTCTGGACGCTGGTTCACGGGGAGACGTCGTTACAGGCCCTGATGCTCGCAACGGAGCGGAGGCATCGTTGACCGACGAGCAGGCAACCCTTCTCGCCTCCATGGCCGTCCGCTTGGAAGATTACTATGGTTGCCCTCAAGACATAGAATGGGCCATCGAGGAAGCCGGTGCAATTCGGATCCTCCAATGCAGGCCTCTTGAGGGGCCCAAGTCCTTCGGCGGCATTGATACGCGAAATTCCCCGATTGATGCACCCATACTGCTAAAAGGCGGGGTAACGGCCTCGCCCGGTGTGGCGTTCGGCGAGGTTTGCGTCGTTAGGGCACTTGAAGACCGGCTGAAGTTTCCCGAGGGCGCCGTGCTTGTCGCGAACGAGGCTTTGCCCGAATGGGCTCCGTTACTCCCGCGGGCCGCGGCGGTTGTCACGAACGTGGGAGGGGTTGCCGGGCATTTGGCCAACGTAGCGAGGGAATTCGGGGTTCCTGCTCTGTGTGGCGTACCGCGAGCCGTTGAGCAACTCAGTCGAGGTGAAATGATTACGGTCGATGCCGACGGTTGTACCGTTTATGAAGGTAAGCTCCTTGATCTCGTGGCTTTGGCGGCTCCTCGAAGGAACCTCATGGAAGGGAGCCCCGTTTACGAGGCCCTCAAAGAAGCGGCAGGCTACATCGTGCCCCTGAATCTTCTCGATCCGGAGGTTCCCGAGTTTTCACCGGGAAACTGCCTAAGCTTTCACGACATCACCCGTTTTGTGCATGAGAAATCCGTTGAAGAGATGTTCAACTTCGGTGACGAACACGATTTTCATGCGGGCTCCACCAAACAACTCTACTACAAGGTCCCGATGCAGTGGTGGGTTCTCAATCTGGAGGATGGCTTCGAGGGCGAGATTCAGGGCAAATACGTTCGGCTGGAAGACATCGCTTCCGTTCCAATGCTGGCTGTTTGGGAGGGGGTAACTGCAGTGCCTTGGGAAGGCTCTCCTCAGGTCGATGCACGGGGATTCATGTCCGTGCTGGTTGAATCCGCGTCCAACCCCCATATCGAAGCAACGCTCGGATCCGGTTTTTCGACGCGAAATCTTTTCCTTGTAACCAGGAATTATTGCAGCCTGCATTCTCGCTTTGGTTTTCACTTCTCCACTCTCGAAAGTTACGTGGACGCAAAGCCCGAGGAGAACTACATCCATTTCGCGTTCAAAGGAGGAGCGGCCGACTATCAGCGTCGAGTAATGCGAGCTCGTTTGATCAAAAGTATCATGGAAGAATACGGGTTCCGTGCGGAAGTGAAGGAAGACAGCCTGTTCTGTCGCATGGAGAACGCGGACGTAGAGTTCATGACGAGCCGTCTGAAGGTGCTGGGATATCTCATCATGCACACTCGGCAGTTGGACATGGTTATGTTCAACGACAAGGAAGTAACCAGGTACAGAAACAAGTTCAGGAGTGATATCAATACGTTTCTGTGGCCCGAATCGGGAGACTTGGAAACCGTTTTGGAGTCATAATGTTTATAGGAAAGACTTCCGACAAGCAACCCCCTTCGGGTACTCGATGGGGGGGGCTTGGGGGGAAGATGGTCTCCCCCCCAATTATGGCGCATGGTGCGCTCTTCGTATCTAGTCTCCGAGGCGAAGCCCTGGAGAGCCTTACTGTGCCGAGGGCTTTCATGATTCGTTGTGCCTCCGCAGTCATGAAAGTTCATACGATTTCTACAGAAGCCTCATCGGAGCGGAAATCCACGGCTTAACCGGTACATGGAAGAGACGTACGAGAAAGGAAACGAGAGATGCCGGCGATTCATGAAGACAAGGAAAGATCGGCCTGCGAGGTTCCGGAAGCCATCTGGTCTGAGGAAGCAGGCGAAGACGAAATCCAGGCTACGTTCATCGACCGAGTGATTCCCTTTGTGCTGCTCATCTGGCCGTTTTCGTATCTTATTTCCGCATGCCAGGAATTTCTCAGGCCTCTGGTTCCCACGATGATTTCCAATCTGTCGGTTCTCGTTGGAATTATTGCATTCCTGCTTGCGGTAGGGTGGCTTTCCAAACGCGTACACCGTTTTCGAAGGGAGCGTATGGCGATGAAGAACGCGTGAAGGAAGAGGCGGTTGCGCAGCACACCAGTTCACAACTTCTGGTTCACCTGAAAAGTAGGACCGGCATTCTGCCGGTCTGACCACGCGGAACGCGTGGTCCTACTTTCGTTCCCAGGCTTCGGAGCGAGAGGGACTCTAGCCGGAAATGTGCGACCGAATTTATGAAACCAGCTACATACGCTTCCTCGCACCAATACGGTGACGTATTTCTGAGATCACGCGGTAGCGTCCCGGCGCTGCCGGGCGCTCGTGGAGAAGAGACCGGCACGGAGGCCCGTCCTACGAAACAGGTTCAAGGTTTCGGGGCATCCTTCGTAGCCCGGGCCTCGGTGCCCGGATATTCTTCTTTCCGGCACCCAACATGCATGCAAGACAAAATGTGTGACCGAACTTACGAAATGGCGCACTTAGGTACGCAAAGCATCACTCACGCTCATGCCGTTTGGGCCTCCTTTTCAGGAAACGGCAAAGGGATTGACGGCAGTTCGGAGTGTTCGGCCGGTCCGCTTTCGCGATAGAGATCCCATGCTTGCTCGAAGGCTGTTTCAAAGCAGCGTCCTTCCGCGTAGACCCGCGCCGCCCGGCCCATCTGCTTCATCTTTTCGGGTCGGTCGAGAATGTAGCGGATGCCCTCCAGGAAACTCTCCTCGTCGTCTCCCTTTGCAACCAGGCCTGTTTCACCTCGAATGAGATTTTCCTGCGGTCCGCCGCAATCGGTCACAATGACCGGCAAACCCGAGGCCTGGGCTTCAAGGACAACGTTCCCGAAGGTGTCGGTGGTGCTGGGGGAAAACGAATAGATTGCACGAAGCGAAAGCCGACGCCAGTTTCTCTCCTTCCAGGTACCCGGTGAACACGGCCGGCGTCCCTTCCAGTTCTTGCTGCATCTCTTCTCGGTAAGGGGCCGTCACCCACTATGACGAGATTGACGTTGTCCGTCGACTGCAACAGTGACTTGAACACGTTGACGAGCAACGGGAGATTCTTCTCCTTGGATACCCGTCCGACATACAGGAGTCTCCATCCGTTTTCCTTGGGGCAGAGTGAGTCCAAGCTTCCGTTGCCGTGCGAAGGATGGAAGAATTCCGTGTCAACACCACGCGGAAACATCCGAATCTTGTCGCTGTTGATACCCTTTGCGGTTAGTTCCTTTGCGGTGCTCGCGGACGGCACGTACACGAAATCCATCTGATCATAGTAACCACAAGATGTACGACCACACGATATCCGCAACCCCTGCATCTTCCGTAAGATACTGGGCATACTGGGGAATGGCCGTATGATAGGTCCCCACGAGGGGAAGCTTGAGTATGCGGGCTATTGCCAGGCCTACCAGCCCCAAGGGACCGGGTGTCGCGGAATGGATGTGGGTGAACCCCTCCTGGTAACAGTAGTTGAGCATCTCCAGGAATGGCGGATAGAAAAGCTTCTGTTCCGGGTAGACCGATAGTTCGTAGGTTCTGATGGGCTTGAAGTTCCGGACTCCTTTGAGAGCGGAGCCGTTATCAGCGTCGCACGTAAGAATCGTGTAATGCCGGCCGGCACTTTGGGCATGCTGCAACTGACGTTTGAGAGTCCAGGTCACCCCGTTGATCTCGTAAAACGTGTCGGTGAAGTGGGCCACCTTGACCTGGGAGCAATCGGCCGACTCGGTCCAGGTCGGTTGGACGAAATTCTTGAACACCCTGTCCGCAAGACTCCGGCCTTGGGAGAAGACCGAAAATGAGATGAAATACGGCGCGAGAAGTGTGTAGAGGCCTGCGGCCGATCCCAGGGAATTGAACAGATTGAGTAAATGGGCTCCGGCAAGACAGTCCATGACGTGATCGGCAAAATGACACAGTACCTTGTTCGATACCGTGTTGACGAATCTGAACCACTCCTGCTCCATTTCCCGGCCTTCGCCGTTCCGACTATAGAGTATCTCCTTGAGCTGAGGATCGTCCCGGATCAATTCATTGGTTTCCCGTCTGATCATTTCGAGGATTCTGGTGACCCCGACGGATTCGCCCCTCACGGACCTTCTGTGTATCAGGTACGAATTCACCAGAGCCCGCCAGCTTGGTTGACGAGTCTCCCCCGGGATAAGGAAACGCTCGAGAAAACCCATGGCTACATCATTGTGTGCCCTGCCGACGAGCTTGAACTTGTGAGTATAATATTGGTACGCGATACTGTAAAGATTGTGAGCAAGCGCCTGGGGAGACGAAGCTTGGCCGAGAACCCGCGCCTCATGGTTCTCGATGCCTTGCAGGAATTCCTTCACGGTGTGAGTTCCCTCCACGGAGGTGCAGACCCGTCCGGGGGTGAGTCCGCTGTGGTCGTCGGATCCGCCCGTCAAACTCTTCTGCCAGGGGAATTCGTGATTCGCCGGCAGGTTGTGTTTCTCCTGAAGCATTTCAATCACTTCACGGTCCAGCATGGAGAGGATTAATTCAAGCTGCTTGTTCTGCTCATCGCTGCGGGCCCCGTTGATCTCGAAGTTCTTGAACAGAAGAAGACTCTTCTCGAAATGGTTCGGGGTGAGTTTGCGATTGATGTTGTAGAGCGGATGGGCCAGTGCATGGGTGATGCCGCGTTCGTTGAGGTACTGAACGAGCTCGTACACATTCCCGCGGACCTCCTGCAAATCACTGTGGATGTTCTCGTCGATATCCCAGACGAGAACATGCAGTTTGCACCGATCCTCGGGGAAGTATGTCGTCACCTCTTCGCTGATGAAGACTCCCGGCAGGTGGGCTATTTCCAGGCATCCCTCTATTGAGTTATGGTCCGTGATCGTGACGATTGACATGCCGCGTTCACGAAGGATGTTGTATACACTGGTCGGTGGCGTAAAGCTCTCGGGACAGTCCAACTTCTTCAGTATCCATTCGGAAGGCCTCTTGGAAAACTCTGAGTGGACGTGAAGATCCGCCTTCATGATTTGCTCCTCCAGTGAAAGATCCGTCGTTGGTCCAAGCCGTCAATCGACGAAAATCGTCTCTCCGGCCTTTGCCTTATCTCCGGGATTGATTCTAACGTTCATGTCGGGTGCCATTGGAAGAACCAGGTCAACCTGCGACCCGATCCTGATCATGCCGAATATTTCCCCTTTGGCCACACGGTCTTGGGGGGAGAAATAACTATCAATGCCCCTCACGTGACCGCCGGCAATCTGCACCACGTAAAAGGATATGGGCCGTCCCTTGAACGAACCGGACATACGGGTCACCGTCCGCTCGTTTTGGATGAGATGCATGCTGTTCCGATACAATGGGCGTATGTTGAACAACGTCCGCAGGTGCATCGTCCGCATGTTGATGTTCCGCTTCTTGGCAGGATGCCGGCGTATGGCTTCTACGACCGAGTCTAGGGGCGCCCGGTTATAGTGCACGTCAAACGGACTCATGAATACGCCGATCAGAAGCTTGGGCAAGCCCACATGTTCCTGAAGCATGTCCTCTATGGTAATCTCGATTCCGCTCTTCACGGAGATTACATCGCGTCCCGGTTCCAGTTTCTCCACATAGACTACGGTTCCGTCCGCGGGGCTCACAATATTTTCTCCCTCGGGAACCCTGCGAGAAGGATTTCTGAAGAACCAGATTTTGCGCCAGTATAGATACGCGCCGGCGAGCACTGCGCAGATCCAAACGACAATACCGATTGTTAGAGTTGCTTCCATATGCTTGGGTCCACAATCCGAATGAGCGCGACACCTGAAGAGAAGGGAAAGTTGATAACCTCAAAAGCCTTGTCTTCTCTCTTGACAATGTTGAACCACTTCTTTACGCCTGCATGGTGAATTGCTTCACGGACGTAGATATTCGTGTCATGGAGGAAAATATAAGTGTTCTTGTGGGATCTCTTGAGCACCTCGATGAAATCATAGCGAACGTTCTCGTAAGAATGAGATCCGTCTATGAATGCAAGGTCGATGGGAGGGGCTTCGAGCTTCTCATAGTCGGGAAAAAACTGGTCGCTCCTCAGTTTGTAGTGGGTTACCACATCCTCCACCCCGAATCTCCTGAAATGGTTCCGAACCGTTTCAGGATCCTTCCAGGTCCCCCGTCCTCCTACCGTTTTTCCCGGACCATGTTTGATGAGGGAATAGGCCGGATCGACAAAGCTGAGCCGCCCCGCGCCGTTGTCCCGTATGGCCAACGCCAGGCAAACGACACTGAATCCGTATCCGGATCCGATGACAAACGTGTGTTTGGGCCGGATCGCACGGACCAAGCCGTAGTAGACGAACCCGAAACCGAGATTCTGATTGCGGCGTTTCTGGTTATGTCCCAGTGGCTTGGCGTGGACAAGAATGTCCTTCAACATTCTGCTGTTGAGGCTGAAATCTGTGGTGCTGCAATCCAAGGCCGCTGCTTCAGAGGCGGCGAAAGACATTGACTGCCGCGCCGCACTCTTCCATATTTTCTTCAATTTCATCGCTTGACTCCCGAAGGGCACTTGAAAGCCATTATTTCCTCTCAGGTTAGGTGCGTGCTAAGGGCGGGTTAGAAGACGGTTGGGGGTGTTTGAACGGACTGTCGGCATTCGATCTCGACCATTAAGATTGGTGATGTCGGGCTGTTACGGTACCGCTGGTGATTCCTTGTTTCCGGTGATTCTCTGAATCCATGATGATGGAGCGGATCTACTCCCGTGCGACAATCTCGAATCTACCCTAGCCGCTGCCGGTCCCAATCCGCTTCTACGAAAAGAGATTGACGGCTTTCCACCATTTGATAAGCTTCATGACAGGGAAACAAACTCAGCCGTGACGCCGGAGGCGATACGAAGGTTTCGTACTGACAGGCGATTCTCCGGACAACAGTTTGCTTCCACCGTTAATGTAGGAGGGGCGCAGTTTCCCCATGAGAAAATAGGGTGAAAAAGCCGTCCGGAATCGCAAAGGCCGTTCTCTAGGCTTTGCTGAACAACGGAACTGTGGACGGTATGGCCCCCCTGAACGGCGCTCGCCATTTTCTGACTGCTCCGGGAATGCTTTGATAAGCGACATGCAAATCAGGAGCCCGACGGCATGGCTGGAGGGAGCGACATCCATGGCAAAAGAGAATGAGACCGATGGTCGGAAGAAGAATTCTTCACAAGTGTCGAGGAAATCCAAGAGCACAAAGACGGTAAAGACCGAAAGAAAAGCTGAAAAAGCGTCGAAAGATGTGTTGGCTCCCGTGCCCCCCGAACTTGCCGGCGAAAAACGTCTCACCAATCTTCCCATAGTCGGTATCGGTGCGTCGGCGGGCGGCCTGGAAGCGTTCGAGCTGTTTTTCACCAATATGCCTCCGGACAGCGGCATGGCCTTCGTGTTGGTTCAGCACCTGGACCCGACCCACAAGAGCATTTTGACCGATCTGGTCAAGCGCTACACGAGGATGCCGGCATATGAGATCCAAGACGGCATGGTGGTGCAGCCGAACACCGTCTTTGTCATTCCTCCGAACCGATACCTGGCAATCCTGCACGGAAAGCTTCACCTACTCGAACCAACAAAGCTTCCCGGACAGCGAACCCCAATTGATCATTTCTTTCGATCTCTTGCAGAGGATCAGAAGGAGAGGAGCATTTGCGTTATCCTGTCGGGTACGGGGACCGAGGGTACCTTGGGATTGAGGGCCGTCAAAGGCGAGGCAGGCATGGCAATGGTTCAAGAGCCTCAAACGGCCAAGTATGACGGGATGCCGAGGAGTGCGATCTCTTCCGGGCTCGCCGATTATGTTTTGCCGCCCGAACGGATGCCTCAACAACTTATCGCATACGTTCAACACGCCTTCGGCGACAGACAAGTCCCCCATCAGGCTACGCCCGAGACTACCGACCTCCTCGAAAAGGTGTTCATCATTGTACGGTCTCGAACCGGTCACGACTTCTCATATTACAAGCGCAGCACCATTGTACGCCGTATTGAAAGGAGAATGGCGCTCAACCAGATCACCAGGATGGAGGACTATGTCCGGTGCCTCAATACGGATCCCCAGGAACCGGAGACACTTTTCAAAGAACTTCTCATTGGGGTGACGAATTTCTTCCGCGACCCTGAAGCATGGAAGGTACTTCAAGAAAAGGCGATTGTTCCGATCATCGAAGCCGCACAGCGGGACAGGCCGTTGCGGATTTGGGTTCCCGGGTGTGCGACCGGCGAGGAAGGCTATTCCATTGGTATCCTCCTCAAAGAAACCATGGAGCAAATGAAGACGGAGATACCCGTACAGATCTTCGCCACGGACATAGACTGCGATGCCGTGGAATTCGCCAGGGCGGGAATCTATCCCGACAGCATTACCGCTGACGTCTCTCAGGAACGGCTGAAACGTTTCTTCTCCTCGGAAGATAGTTCCCACAGAGTCAACAGAGAGATTCGCGACATGATGGTATTTGCGGTTCAGGATGCAGTCACGGATCCGCCTTTTTCCAGATTAAATCTTGTGTCCTGCCGTAATCTTCTCATCTACCTGGATAGCCAATTGCAGAAGAAACTGCTGCCGCTCTTCCATTACGCGTTGAACAAGGACGGTTTTCTGTTCCTCGGCAGTTCCGAAACAATAGGCGAGGCAGGCGATCTCTTTGCAGTAACCGATAGAAAATGGAAACTGTACAAGCGGAAAGACAATCTCCTTTCGGGGGGCCACGCGATCGAGATCCCGGTTTCGCCGCCGGCGGACCAGCGGCCCGGGACAAATGTACCGCAGAATATGCAAGCCTTCGGCAGACCCAACTACAAGGATTTCGCACAGAAATCCATACTCGAACGGTACGGCCCAACCGCCTTGATAGTCAACGAAAAGGCTCAGATTCTTTACGTCCAGGGGAGAACCGGCAAGTTTCTGGAACATGTGTCGGGAGAGTTTTCGGCAGGGGTGCTGGACATGGCGCGGCAGGGACTGAAACTCGAACTTTCCACCGCGATCAGAAAAGCCGTTGCTCATAGACAGGAAGTCCGTACCGATCGCCTGGTCGTGAAGACGAACGGAGGAAGCCAGACCATAAACTTGGTTGTTACCCCCATTCAGGAACCGGCATCACTCAGGGGGCTGATGTTGGTGGTCCTTGAAGAGACCGAAGCTGAGAGACTAAGACCGGAACGGGGGACGCAAGTCGGTTTGGGAGACGAGGAGGATCATCCCCGTGTGCGGGATCTCAAGAACGAATTGAGATCTACCAAGGAATACCTGCAGACGACCATCGAAGAATTGGAAACGACCAACGAAGAGTTGAAATCGACCAACGAGGAGTTGCAGTCCTCCAACGAAGAGCTTCAAAGCAGCAATGAGGAATTGGAAACATCCAAAGAGGAACTCCAGTCGGTGAACGAAGAACTGACAACGGTGAATTCCGAGCTGCAGCAAAAGATCGACCAACTCTCAAAATCCACCAGCGACATGAGCAACCTGCTTGCAAGCACGGAGATCGGAACCGTATTTCTCGATACCAACCTGAATATCCAGCGGTTCACTCCATCGGTCACCGATTTCCTGCACCTTATCAAGACGGATATAGGACGCCCCGTGAGTCACATCGCTTCGTGCACGGACTACGAGGCTCTGAGTGAAGATGCAAGAGAGGTTCTGGAGACGCTCAATACCAAGGAAATGGAAGTCCGGACACATGACGGACGTCATTTCACGATGCGCATCCTGCCTTATCGCACAATCGAGAACGTTATCGATGGGGTCGTGGTCACGTTCAGTGATATCACCACGCTCAAGCGTGTCGAACGGGAGGCCTTGAACGCGCGCCTGCATGCCGAGAGTATAGTGGAAGCCGTTCCCATTCCCCTCATTGTGACGGATCAGGACTTGAATGTTGAAGCGGCCAACAGATCGTTTTATGAGACCTTTCAGGTTTCGAGACAGGATACCGAGGGAAGGTCGGTGTACAAATTGGGCAACGGCCGGTGGAACATACCGGAGCTGAAAGAAATCCTGGACAGGTTACTGTCCGAAACCAGTACCGAGGACACGTGTGAGGTTGTGCAAGAATTCGAACAGGTAGGGAAGAGAAGAATGATCTTTCACGCCCGAGCCTTGAAGACGGAGACCTTCGCATCCGGCAAGATTCTCCTGGCCGTGGAAGATGCGACGGGACACCAAGACATTGAGGGGTGAGGATGAATTCAATGTCGGACGATAAAGGTCAAATCCATGCGTCGCTCGATCTGCGCGAACGCGCAGAGACGGCCCTATCGCAGCAACTGATGGAAGACGTTGACATATCACAACTTTCTCATGAGGAACTTCGCAGGTTTCTCCATGAGTTGAGAGTCCACCAAATAGAGATAGATCTGCAGAATGAGGAGTTGCGTGATGCGTACATCGCACTGGAGCAGTCAAGAGACCGTTTCTCGGAACTCTATGACTTTGCCCCCGTAGGGTATCTCACGCTGACCGACAAGGGGCTTATTCAGGAGATCAACTACACCGGTTCACGGCTCCTGGGGTTGGAAAGGGGCTTGCTGATTGACCGTGCATTGTCTCGGTTCGTGCATCAGGATGACCAAAGTGCCTACTATATGTACCTGAGTCGATTGTTCAGATCGGGGACAAGGCAAGTCATCGATCTGCACATGAAAACCAAGGAGGGGGTTCCGTTTCATGCCCGCCTTGAAGGCACTGCCGTGACGGATTCGGACGGCACGTGCACGTCAAGCCGAATCGTCGTCTCGGATATCACCGCGCTGAAGACGGCCGAAGAGGAGTTGCAGCGGAGCAAAGACAACCTCGAAGCAATTCTCAACGCCACAACGGAATCAGTACTGCTCCTCGATCCCAAGGGGCGCATACTCGAGGTTAATAGGGCGGCCGCTGATGGGCTTGGCTGCGGGCGTGATGAACTCACTGGTAGGTCCGTCTACGGTTTTCTGGAGCCCGAGGAGCGAGCGAGCGGCGGTGAGCGATTGGCTGCCGTCACGGCCGGCGGAAAACCCCTCCGGTTTGAGGAAGATCTCGGTGGAAAGTCCTATCAGCACAATATCTATCCCGTGGTTGAAGCCGACGGAAGGGTGGATAGGATTGCGGTCTTTGCGAAGAACGTCACGGAGCAGAAAAGGGCTGAAAAGGAATTACGCGAGAATGAGGAACGCTTACGAGCCGTCTTTGAGAGCGCTACGGAATGCATCTTTATCATGGATGAGGATCTGAGGTATACGCACGTCAATCCGGCCGTGAGCGGCCTCTTCGGAATTTCCGAGTCACGGATTATTGGACGGACCTCGGAGGATCTGTTCGGGGAGGAAATAGGACGGCAGATTTCAGCGATTAACTTCCGTGTCCTGGCGGGAGAACGCATCGAACACGAGCAGGTCCGGATCGTTGGACATACACCGATCCGTTTCCACGACATCCGTGTGCCGCTGCGAGATAGTGAGAACAGGACGGTAGGGCTTTGTTGCCTATCTCGTTTCAAACCGGAAGATTCTCTCAGGGATGTAAGGACCGGTTCGACGCCGGTGGAATATCCGTCTTCGACCTGGCAGGACACTCTCAAACTAGCGCGTTCAGCCGCCCGGAGCAAGAGCATCGTCCTGCTGCTCGGAGAGAGCGGCAGCGGCAAAGACTACCTGGCACGGTGGATACACGATCACTCTCCGTACGCCTCCGGACCCTTTGTGTCGGTGAATTGTGCAGCGCTCCCACGGGAACTAGCGGAATCGGAGCTCTTCGGTCACGAACGGGGGTCTTTCACGGGGGCCGCAGTTCGTAAGAAGGGCCAGCTTGAGTTCGCGGAAGGAGGCACGATTCTTCTCAACGAGATCGGTGAACTCGACCTGTCCGTGCAGGCCAAGCTCCTGGCCTTTATGGATACGAGTACTTTCCTGCGCGTAGGAGGAGAGACGCAGATTCGGGTCGGTTCAAGACTGATCGCTGCCACACACCGGGATTTGGACAAGGAAGTCTCCCAAGGCCGGTTCCTGGGTCCCCTCTTCTATCGACTCAGTGTTTTTCCGATAAATGTGCCCCCGTTGCGAGAACGGCTGGAAGACCTTCCTCTTCTCGTTGAAGAGGTCCTGGCACGGGTGGCTTCCGAGATGCAGTTGAAGAAGCTTCCCATAATCCATGACGATCAACTGAGTGAACTATCGAGGTACCACTGGCCGGGAAACGTGAGAGAACTCCGTAACGTCATGGAACGTTCCTTGATGCTCTGGCGTGGAGGCAGGTTCGATCTGGTAATGGCCGGGATACGGGAAAGGGCCGGGGATCCCGGGATCCACGTTCGGTACGCCGCAGGAACGAGCCTGCGTGATGCCCATCTGGAAGTGACCAAGTACTTTTGCCAAGAGGCCCTGCGGCATTGCAAGGGCAAGAAGACGGAAGCCGCTCAACTGCTGGGCATTTCCCGAGATGCTTTCTATAGGTATCTCAAGAAATTGGGTACCGTGTCTTAGAAAAGGACAAAATTGAACGTCCTTGTCTTATATTATGAATTCATAAAGCTATGTAACTATCTGATTATTAAGGTTAACATAGAGTATTTGGCTTGTCGTCATCCACGTTCGCAATTCACCGGACAGCCCGTCACAGTCCTCAAGAGTCTGTCTTGTCAGCTATTATGTTGAAATCGTGACCTAAGTTCCCGTTGGCACATACGGTCAAAGTATGGCACGAAAATTGCTTTTATTCCGGTAGTGACTATCGGAAATCTGGGGAACAGGGTTTCGAATCCCAAGCGTATGAGCGTTTTGAATGGTGCGGAGAATGAGGAGCGCGGCGTATTGCAGGCACGCTGCAAAACCCGCTATTTCGGTAAGGGCTTCGACCCGGGCTCGTCGGTTACGGTTTTCGTGACTGAGGAAAACGGTCCCGGGTTGACGATTACTTATAGGGCGGCATGCAGCCGGCAAAGAGATTCCGTGGCAAGTGTAGGGAGAAGCACCCTGTTCAGACAACACGTGGAGAGTGTGGAAAGCCAAGAGGAGTTTTCGACCAATGACTTTGTCCAAACGAGCGCGGGTTCGAACTGAACCGGCCGAATGCCTTTACGGCTTTGAGGGGGCCGGCATGTGCCAAGACCATGACGATGCAACGTTTCAGCAGTTGGGGGACTCCCTCATCGAGGCGGCCATTTCAGGAAATCTTCTTGCCGTCCGTCATCTTACGGCGCGTGGGGCGGATATCAATTTCGCAAACTTCAATGCCGTTACCCCATTGATGGCGGCAGCCCAATGGAATCGATTGGGAGTTCTCAGGTTCCTTCTTGAAAACGAAGCGAGCCTGACTCCCGTTGAGAGGACCAACGGCCGAACCGCTCTTATGCATGCATGCCTATCCGGCAGCCCCTCATGCGTTGAACTCTTCCTTCAGGCCGGTGCCGATGTCAATGCACGAGACACGTGGGGCATGACCGCACTGATGATGGCTGCGACAACGGGAGGGACGGACATGGTGAAACCTCTGCTTCAAGCGGGAGCGGAAGTTGACGCTCGGGACGAGATGGGGTTCACGGCTTTGGATTGGGCAAAGAAATGGGGAAGAAAGAGCGTTATGAGTCTGCTATCTTCAACGGACGGTCGAGGTAAAAGATCGAATGAATAGGTCTGAAGGAGTCGGCAGAGGTTTTTCGCAGGTTGATCCGTAAACAAGTGCTCGCTAAGAGACTCACTACGATTCGGGAAAAGGTTGCCGGAAATCATGATGAATAATCGGATCGATGCGTTGATTGAGGCAGGCCGGCGTGTTCTCGAAAGCGACTTCTGTGAAGTTGCCTTCGAGAATTGGAGAACAGAAGCCTTGGCCTGTTTGACCCTTCTGAACGGTGCAGACCACCCCTACACCGAGTATTTCAGGAGCAAGATTCTTCAAAGAGATTCGAAACATGTCCTCGGCGGTGTGGGCGTGCTTTCTGCCGCAGGCCTTGGTTGTCTTTCAGGCGGAGTCTTGAAGCGGAGTCCGGGGCCGGTTGTACGGTTACCCGTGCATGAGCGTTCACGCGGCCCCTGCACGGTGGAACCTATCCTTGGCCTTGACCGGCAAGGGGGCATCTCATGAAAGCCTTCCGTGATGAGCCTTCACGAGGCGGAAGCGCACACCCGGTTGACCATCGCCGTTTTGCGGTTGTGCCTGAGTGTCGAACGAGTTTTACGGGCTCACGTGCACCCGCAGGAGGGACCAAACATGGAAGTGTGCTGGTAATACATGGGAACCGACGAATTGCCAAATATCTCGATGGAGTGCTCAGAAACGGTTTCAGAGTCAGGACGTTGACGTCATGGGATGACACGCCGGCAAGCCTGAGAGAAGCTCCGCCCGATGCCATTCTCTGTGACGCCGAGAGCCTCGGGGAAGGTATCGATGGTCTGCTCGATCTTCCGGGGAATGACAATAGCATGCGTGATATACCCCTGATCCTCCTTCTAAACGATCGATCCGAAGATTTGTCTGAAACTCGAAAGCTGCTGCCAATTGCGGCGGATTGTGTCTCTCCCTCAATCGACCCATTGGTACTGAACCTGGATCTTGCAAGCTCCGTTTTGGCACAGGGATCAGTGGGTAGCCGGTTCAATATGAAGCCGGTTTCTCCCCAATTGTGCCACGATGAGTTGCGGCAGTGCCACCGAGTCGGTTGACAGGCATTCCAGGTGACGAAAATCAGGCCTCAAAGGACTGGAAAAGCGAATCGTGGGCGCACTTATCCCTCTGGATTTTCATCTATCCTCGACGATATGGGCTTTATGCGAAGTTCAGTGCAGCCAGTCGGTTTTCCATCCGTTCCCATTCATCTTGATGAGGATATCCTCTGCCCAGAGCGAGGACCCATGAATTGTCTGTATACAGGAGTCGGGCTGCCAAGTATATGAGCCAGGCCCTGAGTGTGTTTGGTCTCTCGCGCCAACGATGAGCATCCAGTGTCATCCGCTGGAACCAGATCATGAGGTTGTAAGCGAATACCGAGGCCTGAAGAAGGGCATGATTGGCCCAGAATTCATGAACCAGCATCGAACCAAAGGCCATCTGGTTCTTGCCGGCCCCAATCAGATTCTCGGCCACCGCCCTCTTGTTGTAGAACTCTTCAGTTTTCAAAGGCGTCAGTCCCAGGTTGGTTACCCACAGGCCATAACTGTATTCAGGTATCTCAAACAAAACCCCGTCTTTCTCCGGCGTCTGCATACCGACCAAACGACGAACAGCGACAAAACGACGTGCTCTGTTCCAACCGTTGATCCGGTGTTCGAACTCTGCCGTCCAGATCCCCTCTTTTCCGGGGACCTTTCGCCACTCCTGCCCTGAACAGATCTTTTTCCAACCACGGATCTTGACCTTGATCGCATATCCACAACTCAGAATCTCCAGAGCGCGGATGAAAGCGGCACTGAAGAAGGCTGAATCTGCACGGACGACCACTCTCCAGACCTGCTTGGGAAGCAGGGCGAGGCACTCCTTCAAGAACTCCACACTGCCATTGGCGCTGTACGTATTACCCGGTCTGAGCCAAGCATTGAGGCATTCCCCAGTCTGAGCAATGAACGCAAACAACGGGTTGAGCATGGGCTTGTGCCCCCGCTCAGTATTGTGCCCACGGGCTACTCCTTCCTGGCGGCCGTACGCACTCTTGGATGAGGAATCCAAGTCCAGATTGACCCGGCCATACCACTTCTTGTCCCACACTCTTTGGAAAGCCTTTTTCTGAACCTCGGCAAGCTCAACACAGTTGCGGAACTCAAAACGCTCCAATACTCGGGTGATGGTGCTCACCACAGGAAGACTCTCCCAACCCAGGGTCTTCATCAAGGCCTCATCCATGCTCAGCCGGACGACATCGGACAAATGACGGGAGCCGGAAATGACTCCCAGCATCATCGCCTTGAAAATCATTCCCAGCCCATACTTGGTATTGGCGCCCCGGACTATGCTCACAGTCCGATCCATTACTCCTTCGATTCCAAGCTTATCAATGAAACGACCCATGGGAATCAGGCCGGCCCGACTCGTCAGTCGCTTCTCGGAAAACCGAGGCTTCGGATTGATTCTTCGGAAGCCTTTGCCCTTGCCATATCTCTGCTTTTTCTTCATACTTCCCAAGTCCCCTGCCTATCTACTGGATGTCGGTTTTGTATTAACCAGAATCCTACCAGATTCAGGGGACTTCGAACAGCAAATTCATCCGGAATTCGATCTCTTTTTCTCTCCGCACGCAAGATCCAGGCTGAAATGGAAGGTCATGAAGGTGATCTCTCAGAAGCGAGAAGTAGAGGACCTGAGGTCGAGAGAGTTGGAATCTCGAAAACAAGCGGACCGATGCGAGTCTTTGACCCACATGATGGCCCACGATCTGAAATCGTCGGTCATTGCCATGAACGGCTTTCTCAGGAGGCTGAAGGTCCGGTTGGAAGAAACGTCGGTCGGCAGTGATACGAAATGGATACTCGACAGAGTATCATCCTCTTCCCAGTTCATGGAAGATTTCTTGGGTGATATGAACGAATTACTGTCTTCCGATGGGATGTCGACCACGCGGACTCCCATAAGGCTGGATGAAATTGCGACGGAGGTCATCGTCCAGCACAAGGCCTTGCAGGCGGATAAAGAGGTCTACATTCAGTTGCATGCTCAAGAAGACCTTCCACGGGCAATGGGAAACAGAAGTCGCATCAAGCAGGTTTTTGATAATTTGTTGGGCAACGCTCTCCGCCACATGGGAAGCGTGCGAAATCCTAAGATTTTCATTTCCATAGAGAGGAGAGGAGACCTGCTTGAGGCGAGCGTTGCCGACAATGGAGTCGGCATACCCGCGGATTATCAAGAAAGGATATTCGATCCGTTTACAAGAGGTCCCGATGCGGCCCGGAAGAAGGGAAGCGGACTTGGGCTCTCCATAGTCAAGCAAATCGTGACGAGACACAACGGAAAGATATGGCTCGAGAGCGAGTCGGGAAGCGGAGCCAGGTTCGTCTTCACTCTGCCGACATGTTCGGCGGAGGTGTGAGATCGGCATATGAACTCTCATGGCCGGCGCTGTTTGCAAGCCACAACGAATCATGAAAGTTCTCGGCACTGACGGGCACTCCGGGGCTTCGCCTCGGAGGCAGGGTGCAAAGAGCGCACAATGCGCAACCATTGGAGGGGAGACCATCTCCCCTCCAGACCTCCCCATCGTGTACCCGACCGGAGTCACATGTCGGAGGATCCACATATGAACGTAATACGAATCATAAGGAGGCTAAGTCATGTTCGAACTCACCCCATGGAGACGTAGAGAGAGGGATCTGATGCCTTCCTTCGGGGCATTTCGGCGAGAGATGGATGACCTTTTCAGCCGCTTTTTCGGAGGAGAGACATCGCTTGCTCCGTTCCAACGCGAATTCTCACCGGCAATCGACATTTCCGAAACTGACACGGAACTCACTGTCAAGGCAGAAATTCCGGGAATAGATCCCAAGGATCTCGACATAAGCATCACCGGCTCGGCTCTGACTATTAAAGGAGAGAAGAAGGCGGAGAAAGAGGAAAAAGGCGAGGGATTCCACAGAGTGGAGAGATCCTTCGGGACTTTTTCCCGCTCGATGACACTTCCCTGTGAAGTGGAGGAGGACAAGATAGAGGCCGAGTACAGGGACGGTGTTCTGTCTCTGAAGATTCCCAAGGCCCAGTCGGCCCAAAAGAAAACGATCAAGGTCGAGGTTAAGTAGTCTTCAGTAATGGAGGCGCATATCGCGGAAGGAGGCGACATCATGAAGGCCGGCATCTATTTCACCGGTTCCGGACCGATCCTCATTCTGACCTCGTATGATTCCCTCAAGGAACCCAAATTGGTCGACAAGTTGGCCACCAAAGGAATCAAGAAGTTCATAGTGTACGAGGTCCCCGTTGAGGGCTTGGACAAGAAGTACGGTCATCACTACCAGGCAGTCCTGGGAGACCTGCACCAGCAGGATGATCTAAGAGTTCTCGATTACGATGGGCATCACGTGTTCAACCTGTTCAATTTCAAAGAGCTTGGAGAACCCTCGGTGCATGAAGCCTGAGTGGTCGTTTTCATACATTCGGCGCGCATTACAACGCGAAGAGAGCGAGAGAATCCCCCTAACTCCCATTCAGTCAACGGAGGGCAGGGGGCATATGCGCCTACTTTCACATTTTGGCTGATCAACCGATCCCCTCCCTCTCTAAACGGGGGAGGGAGGGGATAACCTGCTGAAATAATTGACCCGGATTCCATTAATTGGCGTCTTAGGGGGCAGGGAGATGCCGTCGGGAGATAGGTACTAACACCGCGATTGCTCTTAAGAGGTCATATTCAAATTGGCACGCGTGAGCGACGAAAGTTCTTGACAACAAAATTACTTTACTAGTAAATAGTTTACATGTCCAATAAAGGTCGCTTTGCTATGATGTACTCTCATCTATTACTCGACGGACAGGAGGCAGACCGTGAGGTTACCGAAATTCGATTACAGCCGGCCCATCAATCCCATGCTCGTTGAAGGGCAGTTCGAAGGCCCCATTGTCGGCGGTATGGGACAGGCTCTGTATGAGAACGTGATTGTTCAAAAGGGTCAGGTCATGAATCCGTCATTCCTGGATTACGGTTTCCCGACCTCCATGGAAATTCCGGAAATGGAGTCCATCGACATTGAGACCGACGACCCCGTGGGTCCTTTCGGTGCAAAGGAAGCAGGGGAGGGTACCCAATTGTCGCCTGCCCAGGCAATCGTTAACGCCATATATGACGCGATAGGGGTCAACTTCAATGAGCTCCCCGTGACTCCGGGGAAGATCCTCAAGGCGTTGGAAGAGAAGAAGAAGCAAGACGCCTGATACAGACGTGAGTACTCGTATGAAGGGATCACATGCCGACAGATAAAGGAGAAACGGACATAGCGTTGGACGAAAGGGTCATGATCTTCATTGTCATGGCTTCCGAGCTGTTCAAGAAGCAGTCTTCGGCCATTTTTCGCCAGTACGGACTGACCTTTTCACACTACAATCTTCTCAAATACTTGGTTGCATGTGAAGGGGGCAAGGACACTTCCGGTAACGTCAGCAGGCATATGCTGGTTACCGGCGCGAGTGTAACCGGACTTGCCAAGCGAATGGAGAAGGCCGGTCTTATCGAAAGAAAGAACGACGCGAGGGACGAACGCCTCACCATGCTGCAAATCACTCCGGCAGGAGTGAAGGCGCTCACCGCAATACGGAAGATTCAAGGGCTGCACGTTGCAGAATATTTACAGACCTACCCGCAGGAACTGAAGGAAGAAATGCTTGATGTTCTCAAGCAGATAGTCCGAAAAGGAAAACAACTGGCAAGTTCCAGACAGTGATCGGTACAACAGAGGGTAACGCGGCACGGCCGCGGTTTCTCCCAATAGATTTCCGTGTTGGGATTAGTCATTAAATAGACTTTTCAAGTCTCGGGTCTCTCATTCATGTATTGAAATTCCGCGTCAGGCGGGATCACATCCGGTGTGCCCCTCCGGGGCGCGGGTAACCGCTTCCCTGATAGAGCAGGCCGTAAACGGCCCGGCAAGACACGGGTGAACCATCTCGACGGCTTTCGCCGACTGAGTGAGTTGTAACGATTGTTCTGTGACGGGTCCTTAGTGCCCCGCTCATGAATATGATCGCCGATTCCCGGGTGGAGACGATCAGGGTGTCTCAACCGTGAACTCGCCGTGCTTACCGTCGCCCCGGTGCCTGCCACGGACCCGAGTCCGGTGCGGATACCACGGTCGAGTAGACACTTTTTTCCCGCAGCGCAAGCCGTGCCCTCCGCCGAGGTGAAACACGGCGAGCCCGGTCCGACACGCTTACCGATGGAACAGACGTATCGTCCGTGACCACGTTAAACGGTTGGATGCCGGGAAGGAGAGCGACGAATCAGAAACGCTGTCGACAACCCGACAGCCACACTCATCAAAGGAATCATTCCAGAGGAGGAAACTATGTCGTTAGAAGGAAAGCTTGCATTGGTAACGGGCGCATCAATGCCGAAAGGCGTAGGGAGGCACGCCGCGCTTACGCTCGCCGGACAGGGGGCGGACGTCGTGGTAACAGGCTTCAATCACATGGACGGGGTAAAGGCCCTGGCGGAAGAGATCAAGGGTATGGGCCGGAAAGCCATGGCCGTCCGGATGGACGGAACTGATGCCGAGGATACGGCTAAAGGCTTTGCCGCGATCAAGGAGGAGCTTGGGACCGTTGATATCTTGGTAAACAATGCGGCTCTCATGGGGCACAACATAAGCATTGCCAAGACCACTACGGAAGAATGGGATTACGAAGTGAAGCTCTGTCTCAATTCCGCGTTCTATTGCATCAAGCAGGCGTGGCCGGACATGTGTGCCAAGAAGTGGGGCCGTATCATAAACATGTCGTCGGTGGCCGGTGTGTTGGGCGGCGCAGGGCAGTCAAGCTATGGGGCCGCCAAGGCCGGTCTTGTAGCGCTTGCCAAATCTGCCGCCCTGGAAGGTGCACGGTTCAACATCACGGCAAACTGCGTGCTCATCGGCATATGTGCCACTGACAGCTATGAAGGGCTCCCCGAGCCTGTTCGTCAGGCCGTCGAGAAGAAGACCGCCTTCCGGAGACCCGCAACAACCCGGGAAATCGCCGACGCCATAGCTTACCTGTGTTCGGACAGTGCTGCATACATGACGGGATCAATCATGAACATGATGGGCGGCCTGGACCTGTTCGTGTTCTAGGGAGTGCAAACAACCACATAGCAGGATGAAAACATCCTCAACCAAAACTCATAGGAGACCGGTTTCATGAACACGTTTTCAAAGGCTTACATACCGTACGGCGGCTACTACTCCACGCCCTTCTGCCGTTGGCAGGGGTCCATGCAGAATGAGAACGCAATAGAGTTGGGCGGAAAAAACGGCAAGGAAATGGTTCCTGGAGAAGAAGAGTATCGATCCGACCATCATTGACTACCTGTACTTCGGAATCACCAACCACCAGAAGCATCTCTTCTATGGGCACACATGGTCGGGCGGCATTCTCGTGGATAATCAGAAGGGGCTGGCCGGACTGTTCATTCACCAGGCCTGCTCAACTTCCACCACAATCTTGAACCTCGCGGCCCTTGCCGTTGAACAGGGTGCCTTCGAAGTGGGCTTCGGCCTCATGACGGACCGCTGCTCCAACGGAGCACACAGTGTATGGCCCAATCCCATGGGGCCCGGAGGAGAGGTGCTGCACGAGAACTGGTTTCTGGACAACATCAACTCCGATCCTAACGTCAGGCCGCCCCTCAAGATGCTCCAGACCGCGGAGAGGGTCGCCAAGCAAGTGGGCGTCACCAGGGAGGAAATCGATGCGGTGGTGCTCCGCCGCTACCAGCAGTACCTCATGGCTCTGGAGAATGACCGGGCTTTTCAGAAACGCTACATGTTCCCGGCAGAGGTAAAGGTCAGCCGGAAGAAGACCAAACTCATAGAGGAAGATGAAGGAATAACCAACACTACCGCGGAAGGGCTGGCAAAGCTGAGACCGGTGGAGCCGGAAGGCGTCCACAGCTTCGGCGCCCAGACTTTTCCCGCGGATGGGAACTGTGGCTTCATCGTCACAACCCGCGACAAGGCAAAAGAGATGAGTACGAATCCCAACGTGGAGATCCAAATCGTCTCTTACGGCTTCTCACGCGTCGAGCCGGGCTTCATGGCTGCAGCGCCCGTACCCGCGGCAGAGATGGCCCTTGCCAATGCGGGCCTGAAGATTACGGAGATGAAGGCAATTAAGAGCCATAATCCCTTCGCTGTCAACGACATCAATTTTGCCAATAAGCTTGGCATAGACGTGATGGCGATGAACAACTACGGTTCATCCATCATCTACGGCCATCCCCAGGCGCCGACCGCCGGCAGGATTATCGCGGAGTTGCTGGAGGAAACCGTTGATCTGGGTGGTGGATATTGTCTCATGACAGGTTGTGCGGCCGGTGATACCGGTGCGGCCATCATCTTCAAAATCGGATAAACCGGAAGAGCGGGGACCGGGGTGCCGGCCCCCGTTGGCCTCCACGGTGTAGGGGCACGGCGTGCCGTGCCCCTACATATCTCGTTCCCGGGCTCTGCCCTGAGCATGTCCCACGTCATGGGTCGCCGGCAACCGGACCCATGCCCTGAAAGGGCATACTGTGAGTAGCCATGGGTTTTAACCCATGGAAACGGTGAACAATAACAAACAATTATGGACCCTGGAGGGGTCCGCCAACCAGACAACGAATACGTCACTCAGTTGTTGGTCGGCCCCTTCAGGGCCGGTCCAGAGGATCGTGTGGTTACCTCTTTCCACGGGTTGAAAACCCGTGGCTATTCAAGGTGAGCCCCTTCGGGGCTCTGGTTGGTCGACACCTCGAACCGATAGGCCAATCGTCAACCTATTCCTACGGTGTCCAGCCAAGAGATATGGGGCATGCACAGGGCAGGAGCCTGGGAACGAGAGGAAGGATTCGTGGTAAACGTTCACCGCGTCATCGCGCTCGTTTGAACAAGAAAATCTAACCACAAAGGCACCAAGACACTAAGGATTTGGGAGGTGGTGGCCACGGCCGCCTTGTTGACTCATGGCGCTTCCTGATCGAAATGCAGTCTCAAGCAGGACCTCGTGAAGAGGGTTGCCCAGACTCGTCATGTACACCGCAAGACCTGCACTACTGTCTTTCCGGCGGTTTTCCTTGGTGCCTTTGTGTCTTGGTGGTTTGGTGGTTCACTCTCTTTTTCCTCGCGGTGAACGCTTACATTTCGTGTAAGCTTGGTAATGGTGCTCCGTAATAACGAGGCTTCCTATGGCCCCTCAAGCATTCAGGATGGTATCGCGCACTGCATTTCTTCCAGTTCCTGGAGAATGGTCTCCAGTTGACGGTTGATGATCTCCAGCCGGTCTCGTTCATCGCCTTCGCATCGTTCCACACGAGCACCTACCAGTTCCTTCACGCATCGCACCAGATCCGGCAGGATATCGCATGCAATGCGACCGCTAACCCCTTCGCCGGTAAGATATGCCGCGACAGCGAAGAGAGTTCGCGGGTGAATGTTGTCCTCTCCGATTTCACTCAATATCCCCATGCGCTCCATCAGCGTGCGGGCCGGTCGTTGCACTCGGCTTAGACGCATATGAACGCCCAGGTCGAACAAGTCTCGCCTAAGGTCGGCAAGCATGTGGGCCCCGGCCAGGTCAAGGTCGCCGGTCATCTCCAAGTCCATGACCACGGTCTGCACCGGTTGATCGCTCTCCCGGACAAGGTTGACGATCTTGTCACGGATTGCCTCGGCGTTGGCATAGAACACCCCTTCGTCGGCACGAACGATAAGGAGGCCAGGGATGGTAATGTTTTCCGGGTTTTCTCGAACATCAGAGAACTGGGGTTCACCCGGGATCTTTCCAAGCAGACTTATGCGGGGTTCCGACGCCCGTCCTATGACAATGAGCAGCGAGATAAGGGCCCCAATGACAACACCCTCGAGTATTCCGAGCAGCAAGACTGCTGTAAAAGCTCCCATGGCAGGCCAGAATTCCGCACGTCTCAGAACGTAGAGCCGGCGCAACGCGGAGAACTTCAGCAAGCCACGTACCGCCACCAGCACCACCGCGGCTAGGATCGGTTCGGGGAGGTATGTGAACAGACCTGTGAGGAACATGACCACGAGCGCAATGAAGATGCCGCATACTCCATTGGCGAGCTGAGTCTTTGCGCCTGCGGCATCGTTTAACGCAGTCCTCGAAAAACTCCCCGCGACGGGATATGATTGAGTGAAGGCCGCTCCAAGACTCGCAAACCCCCAACGCGAGGAGTTCCTGGTTGGAGTCGGTACGGTACCGGTGTTTCGCGGCAAACGTTCGTACCATGCTCATGCCCTCCAGGTAGGAGAGCAGAAACGCTGCCGCGGCCAACACCATGATGTCGGGCAGATCGCTGAGTATGAACGCGGGGACGGTGAAAACAGGCAAGCCTTCCGGGATCTCTCCGACGATGTGCACTCCTCGACCGACCAGGTTGATGACACTGCTCACACCAATTGAGCCCAAGACCACCATGAGAGGCCATGGTAGTCTGTGATACCGGCGTTCACCCACGATGATGACAACGAGGCCGGCGATCCCCAGTGACATGGCCCAAAGATTAGCGGTTCCCAAGTGATGGATAAGATAGGAGATTCTCTCAAAGAAATGCCCCGTGGAACCCGCGATGCCGAACAGTTTCGCGATCTGGGTTGAAGCAATATACAGGCCGGCTCCCGTGGCAAATCCCACGAGGACCGACTCGGATATGTAGTTCACGAGAAAACCGAGTCTCAATGCATAGGCCGTGAAGGCTATCACGCCGACGAGAAGTGCGGTAAGCGCGGCCAGGCCTACATACTGCTCCGGAGAGTTTACCGCCAGTGCACCCAATCCGGAAGCGAGAAGCACGGAAATTGCCGCGGTGGGGCCTATGACAAGGTGGCGGGACGACCCGAAGACGGTGTAGAGTATCGGTGGAACGATGGAGGCATACAGGCCGGCCTGAGGCGGCAGACCGGCCAGTTCTGCGTACGCTATCGCCTCCGGGATGGTGAACGCCGCGAGCGTCATGCCTGCCATGAGATCCGGCCTCAACCACGCCTTTTCGTACTGGGGAAGCCATTTAACTATCGGCATTCGGCGAACGACGTGAGTCCTTATTGAACCGAGACCATGCATTTCCGTACCTCGCAACCGTGCCGGACGGTTGATTCTCGTCATAAAGGCGGCATGACTTCGCTGTTGGTGCAAAAAAGTATTGTAATAACAGATCATTGTCAGCAAAGCCCTCGCCGGGGTCCATGTCGATGAATACCGCGGCAAATGGAACCCCGGGTGGAATTCAAGATAGTGCACGCACCTGAGAAATTCAATGCCGGTCGTCATCCACTCTTGCTCTTAGCCGACGAGGCCTTTGACTTGGCCGGCTACACACGTTAATCTGAGGGGGCCGGAAATATTGTTATCCCGGATGCGCAGATGCATAGTAATTTATAAAATGCACCGACCTGACTCGTCGGGGAGCAAATTTATGACTCTGAAGGAACCAATGAAAGAGCCGGACGAAATAAGATGGATGGCTGCCGAGCTGCAAGAGATGCGAATACGCCTTCAGCGTACCGAGCAAGCATTTGAGGAGAGCGAGAAAAAATACCGGATGCTTATGGATAACCTCAATGTAGGGGTTTTTCTGTCCAATTTGCAGGGAGTAATTCTCCATGCAAATCCCCAACTGGCCAGGATCATTGGTTATTCAAGTGTGGATGAATTGCTTGCAGCACCTGTACAGCAATTCTACGCGGATATCCCGGATCGAGAAAGGCTTGTAAGGGATCTCCTGGAGAAGCAAGCAGTCAAGAATCGGGAAATGCTTTCCCGGAAAAAGGACGGCTCCGTATCTTGGATTTTATTGAATGCGGCCCTCCAACGGGACTGTGATGGTGAGGCGGTCGGCTTCCTGGGAATCGTAGAGGATATCTCGGATCGCCGGACGGCCGAGCAAGCGCTTCAAGAGAGTGAGAAGAAATTTCGGACCCTTTCCGAGGCTACCTTTGAGGCCATATTTCTTACGGATCAGGGAGTCTGCGTGGGGCAGAATCGTGCTGCTGAAGAAATGTTCGGGTACTCCAAAGAGGAAGCGCTCGGTACTATCGGTACCGAGTTGATCGCGCCGGAATGGCAAGGTCGTGTCCTCTATAACATGCTCTCCGGTTACGAGGAACCTTACGAGGCTACGGCACTTCGCAAGGACGGCACGACGTTTCCCTGTGAGATACAGGGAAAAATGCTCGATTATCAGGGCCGCCGGATTAGGGTCACTGCGTTACGGGACATCACTGACCGGAGGGAAGTGGAAGAAGCGCTTAAACAAAGTGAGGCACGATATAGGGATCTATTCGAAAATGCAAACGACGCGATTTTCACTCAAGATCTCTTAGGAAATTTCACGTCGGCCAACAAGGCGGCAGAACTCCTTATGGGCGCAATGGGCGCAGAGAGAGAGGGACTTCTCGCCCTCAACGTCCGGGACGTCGTGGTGCAAGATGATCTTTCTTTGGCGCTGGAGCATCTTCGACTCAAGAATGAAGATGAAGAGGATGAGGCCGGTCCGTACGAATTGCGCATTCGATCATTGGACGGAATTCGGAAATGGATTGAAGTGAAAAGCCGAACCATGCGAAAGCACGGACGGCCTTTTGCGATCCATGGTATCGCTCGGGACATAACCGAGAGAAAACAGGCCGACAAAGCTCTGAAGGAGAGCGAAGCCAAATACAGATCCCTGGTGGAATTTTCCCCGGATGGCATCTTCGTCCAGGTCGGGGACTGGATTGAATTTGCCAACACCGCAATGGCAAACCTGTTCGGGGCTGAGTCACCGGAGGCTCTGGTAGGAGTGCGAGCCTTGGATTTTGTTCACCCCGACTATCAGAAGGCTATTGCCGACAGAATTGCCCGAAATCTTCAAGAAAGAGAGCCTGTTCCCTTGCTGGAACAGAAACTCGTTCGGTTCGATGGGACCTGTTTCGATGCGGAAGCGGTTGGTGCGCCCGTGGTCTACAAAGGGCAAGACGCAAGACAGGTCTTGGTTCGAGATATCACTGAGCGCAAGAGAACCGAAGGCGCAATCAAGAGCATTGTCGCAGGGGTCTCCGGTGAGATCGGGGGAAGGTTTTTCGAATCTTCGGTCATGCAGTTTGCTCGAATACTCGATGCAGACTTCACTCTGATCGGAGAGATCTGTCACCCGGATGAAGAACTTGTGGTGAATAGTCTCGCGTTCACGGCCGGCGGTTGTTTACAGAGCAATTTTACCTATCAACTCAAAGACGCTCCATGCGAAGAAGTTTCCCAGAGAGGCATTTGCTCCTATCCAAGGGGTGTAGCCGAACTGTTCCCCCGTGACGAGGTCCTCCGGGAGATGAATATCGAGGCATATGTCGGCGTTGGTCTGTACGACTCGCATGGAACCCCCATGGGCATCATGGCGGCCATGTACCGAAAGCCTCTGGAGAACGTGGAATTCGCCGAATCCGTCCTGCAGATCTTCGCTTCCAGGGCGGCTGCGGAAATCGAGCGAAAGAGATCCGAGGCGGCCCTAAGCGAGAGTGAGGCAACATTGCGGACTTTGCTCCAGGCCGCTCCCATTGGTATTGGGCAAGCAAGCTCGGATCGTACCTTGGGATGGACGAATCAAGTTCTGTGCAAGATGTTGGGGTACTCCACTGAAGAACTCACCGGCAAGAACGCGAGAATGCTCTATGAGAGTGAAGAAGAATTTCTCCGTGTCGGTAGGGAAAAGCATTCCGAGATACTCGAACACGGAACGGGGAGTATGGAAACACGCCTTCGGCGAAAAGACGGTACGGTATTCGACGCTCTTGTGAGTTCATCGTCTGTTCTCCCGCGGGATCTCTCCCGCGGCTTGGTGTTTACCGTTGTGGACATCACGGAACGAAAGCGGACGGAGGCGCAGATCAGGCTGAATGAAGAACGGCTCCAAAGTCTCTACGACATCTCTCAGTACAAAGCAAATTCCATCCAAGATCTCCTGGAGTTTACCTTGCACGAGGCGGTTAAGCTGACGGAAAGCAAGGTGGGATGCCTCCACCTTTATGACGAAGAGAACAACCGATTCGATCTCAACACGTGGTCCAACGAAATGATGGAGGTGTGCGGGACAACAGTTACTTATGGTCCCGACAACTTGGACGATATCGGTATCTGGGGCGAAGCGGTACGACAACGCCGACCTGTGGTCGTGAATGACTTGCAGACCCTGAAGGCCTTGAAGATCGATTGCCCACGGGGGCAGGCAGAGCTTCACAACTTCATGACCATTCCCGTCTTCGGGGGAGAGAAAATCGTTGCGGTTGTGGGGGTCGCCAACAAGGATTCGGACTATAATGAAACCGATGTGCGCCGGCTTGCTTTGCTCATGGACTCTGCGTGGCGTATTGCGGAAGCCAAGCGCTCCGAGTTGGTTCAGAGACGATCTGCAATCGCTTTGGAATACGCTGCGGAAGGTGTTGTCATCACCGACACGGAGGGCACGGTACAGTACGTGAATCCGGCTTTTGAGAGGATGACCGGGTATGCGAAAGACGAACTCCTGGGAAATAATCCCCGTATCCTTAGGAGCGGAGAGCAGGACTCAACATTCTACGAGCAGATGTGGAATACGATAAGAGGCGGCGAGATCTGGACGGGAAGAATCGTCAACAGAAAAAAGGACGGGACTTTTTACACGGAGGACGCCACCATATCCCCGGTGTGGGATGACTCGGGAGCGATAACGAACTTCGTTGGAATGAAACGCGACATAACAGGGCAACTGGAACTTTCGAAACAGCTTCTTCATGCACAGAAGATGCAAGCGGTCGGTACGCTCGCAGGAGGAATAGCCCATGACTTCAACAACTTGCTGCAGGCCATCTTGGGCTACTCGGAGCTTCTCATGTTGGGCAAAGAGACGGAAGACCCTGATTGCAAGAAGATTGAAGTCATTCAACAGGCCGCGAGGGATGGAGCCGACCTGGTTTCAAGGATTCTGACATTCAGTAGGAAACTTGAGTCCCGGACGCGTCCCATCGACTTGAATGAAGAGATTCGCAAAGCGCAAAGACTCCTGCGGAGAACCGTACCCCGAATGATAGAGATTAAGCTTGCACTCGAGGAAGCCCTCGCGATTATCGATGCCGACCCCGCCCAGATGGAACAGGTACTACTCAATCTCGCCGTGAACGCACAGCACGCGATGCCCAATGGTGGACGCCTCCTCATCGAAACGAGCAATGTGTCCCTGAACGATGAATATGTCCGTACCCACTTGGGCGTTGATCCGGGACAGTACGCCCTCCTAACCGTTTCGGATACCGGTGCGGGCATGGAAGCCGACGTGCTGGACCGGATATTCGAACCCTTTTTCACGACCAAGACCAACGGAGAAGGGACCGGTCTTGGTTTATCCATAGTCCATGGGATCGTCTCCCAGCACGGGGGATACATCAGGTGCTCCAGTGAGCCGGGGCGAGGCACATCCTTTAAGATCTACTTTCCCGTTTCCGCAAGCAAGCTCTTGTCGGATAAGGTATTGACAAGGGAGATGCCCGCATTTGGAAATGAGACTATTCTCCTGGTAGACGATGATCGTCGTGTCCGGACAATGGCAAGCCAAATGCTAGAGGTCGGCGGCTACAAGGTAATCACGGCACGCAGCGGAGAAGAAGCCCTGGAGACGTACGCCGGTCGTAAGGACGAGATTGACCTCATCATCCTCGACTTGATCATGCCGGGGATGGGCGGTAAGCGTTGTCTTGAAAAGCTTCTGAGCATCGACGCCAAAGTAAGAGTAATTGTTGCCAGTGGTTACCCTTCCAATGGACTCACCCGGAACGAAAGGGGTAGGGGAGCCAGAGGTTTTGTGAGCAAGCCATACGACAGCAGGGATATTCTTTCAGCCATCAGAAAAGTTCTGGATAAGGGACACCTATAAGCTTCCGGAAGATTGCACGGCCGCCGCCATCAGGCTGTTCATCCGGGCATGCAAAGACGGATTCTTGTGTCTTTTCCGTCCATTCCCCATACCTCTCAATGAACGGTAATGCATCGCGTATGGTGCGTCTCCGGCTGCATTCCAACTATCTATTTGACTCATCGGACATAGTTATATACGATCAGGCCGTTTGAGACCCCGGCACCTCGATCAGGAGGGACCACCGGCCGTCATGAGCAGCGCGGACATGCGTAAAAGGGCGGATCGGACGGTTGAGACGGAGAAGGGTCTCACAAACGGACCAGTCTTGGAAGGAGGAGTGAAGATATGAGGAGTAAGGGCATTATCAGACGTGAACTATTGGTCTGTGCTATCCTGGCGGCGCTCGCGTGCCTTCCCATACATGCCGTTGGCGGGGATTTGGACACTTTCAAAGGATTGGAAGGTTCCATAGACATTGCAGGCGGCACGGCACACATTCCGGTGATGAAGGAGGCCGCTAAGAGGATCATGACCTCCAATCCCAAGGTTCGCATATCCATTGCCGGCGGCGGATCCGGGGTGGGGGTTCAAAAGGTCGGCGAAGGACTCGTCGCCATCGGTAATACGGGGAGAGCCCTCAGTAAGGAAGAAGCCGCCAAGTATGGACTCAAGTCGTTTCCCTTTGCAATCGACGGAGTTGCCGTTGCCGTCAATGCCAAGAACACGGTAGGTGCGTTGAAGACTTCTCAGATTCAGGACATCTTCGCGGGTAAAATTACCAATTGGAAAAACGTCGGCGGCCGGAACGCTCCCATACATTTGTTCACGAGAGATGAGGCAAGCGGAACCAGAGCAGTTTTCTGGAAGAAACTTCTCAAGAAGGGGCCAATAGCCAAACACGCCAATGTTGTTCCTTCCAACGGGGCCATGAAAGTCGCCATAGACCGTGATCCCAACGCTATCGGCTACCTGGGCATAGGGCACGTCGATTCAACCATAAAGGCGGTCGATCTGGACGGAGTGCAACCCACACAAGAAAATGCTCAAAAGGGAGCATACCCGATAGTGCGAAAGCTCTATATGAACACAAAAGGTGAACCCGGCGGACTTGCGAAGACCTTCATAGGGTATATCAAGAGTCCGGAGGGATCCGAGATCGTCAAAAAGTGCGGATACATACCGCTGAACTGAAGTTGGCGTCATTTGAAAGACCTCTGATAAGCGACCCTGGTCGGGTACTCGACGGGGTGCTTGGGGGGCTGCGGAGCAGGCTAAGTGCTCGGTTTCCTAAATACGGTCACACATGTTCGTCTCGCTGCCATGTCGGGTACCGGCAAGAACAAGATCCGGGCACGGAGTCCCGGGCTACGATGGACTGTCATGAAGCTGAGTCTTAAACGTGGGGCGGGCGTCCCTGCCCGCCGTCTCCCCGGCGCAGGCCGGGGTCCAGAAAGAAAAGACTGGTTCCCGGCCTACGCCGGGAAGACGGCTCAGCTTGTGCGACCGTATTCACGCCATAAAGCACTAAATGTCGCCGAAAGGTGGGGTAACCCCGCAACGTGTCTGAGGCACTGTCATTCGATTCGACAACAAGTTCTGAGAAGTCTCTCGGCAGTTCAATCTCCATGCTCCCCTCCACTGGTTGCGCATCGTGCGTTCTTCGTACCCTGCCTCCGAGGCGAAGCCCCGGAGTGCCCGGCGGTTTCCAAGTTGAATCATGGTCCTCGATAAGCATCAATGACGGAAATGTTCAAGCCACGGCAGAGTAAACTACGGCCCCGCGCTGCCGACACGGTTGCGTGCGTTGCTCGTTGGATTCTGTGGGGGGCGGCCCTGGTTTCTTCAGCGGTCATATTCGCAATACTCGGATTCCTTCTCTATTTCTCGGTTCCCCTCTTCTTGGACGGACGGTTGATGGAGGTACTTTCGTGGGATTGGCAACCATCCCAGGGGAAATTCGGTACACTGCCGATGGTTGCCGGAAGCCTCTACCTGGCTTTTTCGAGCCTTTTGCTCGCTTACCCCGCGGCCGTGGGCATCTGCTGCTTTGCGCACGGTCTGGCCCCGCCGATTCTCGCTCGAGTGATGATGGGTGTGGTCCATTTCATGACGAGCATTCCCACTGTGGTATATGGCTTCGTGTCCGTTTTTCTCCTCGTTCCTGCAATTCGCAACGGCTTTGACGAGGGCACGGGGTTCTCGTTACTGGCGGCATCGGTGACGTTGGCCTTTCTGATTCTACCGACCATCGCACTGTTGATCAATACGCAGATGCACCAGGTCGCGCCGCAAGTAGGATTGACTTGCCGGGCTTTGGCATTGACCAAGGTGCAGGAGATCCTCTGGGTGGTTCTTCCGGCCTGTTTTAGAGGTCTCATTGCAGCGGCTGTTCTGGGCTTCGGCAGGGCGATGGGAGACACACTCATTTCGCTCATGGTAGCAGGAAACGCACCACAGATTCCTCATTCTCTAATGGATTCCGTCCGTACTCTCACCGCTCACATTGCCCTGGTATTGGCCACCGACGTGCACAGCTCTGCATACGCTTCCCTCTTCGGGTGTGGTCTGATCCTTTTTTGCGTAACCGCCGCGGTCAATGCAAGTCTACGCTGGATTGAGAGATCTTCCGGGCCCGACTGGGGGATTCCCGGTGCTTAGGATTGCCGAGAAACTCCTTACTTGTCTTTCGTGGCTTGCCGCCGCCGGACTTGCTGCCGGAGTGGTAGTTCTGGTGGGGTATCTTTTTGAGAGAGGATTTAATACTCTAAGCCTGAAACTGTTTTTCGGCGATGCCCCCGTCCGGGACGCCTTAATCGGCGCACGGCCTGTCTGGGAAGGGATATGGCCTGCATTTGCGGGCACATTGAGCCTGGTCGCAATCTCGTGTGCCATGGCAGTACCGCTGGGAGTCGCCGGCGGCATATACTTGGCCGAATATTCGGGAAACCGGTGGAAAGCTTATGCGGGCTTTGCCATCGATCTGTTGGCAGGCATACCGTCCATAGTCATGGGGCTGTTTGGGTTCTCGCTGATTCTCTTTCTCAGGAAGACTGTGATGCCGTCGGCAAATACGTGCCTCCTGTTGTCCGCCGGATGTCTGGCACTACTGGTTCTGCCCTATTTGATACGGACAACCCAGTCTGCGCTGGACGTACTTCCGCCGTCGTTACGGATTGTGGGCCTGAGTCTGGGATTCACGCAGTGGCAGAACATTGTGCATGTCCTCCTCCCATCGGCGAGCAGAGGCATTCTCAGCGGAGTCATCCTGGCCGTGGGACGTTCCGCGGAGGATACGGCCGTCATTTTGCTGACCGGGGTGGTCGCGAACGCGGGGATGCCCAGAGGACTTTTCGACAAATTTGAAGCCTTGCCGTTCAGCATTTACTATCTGGCGGCAGAGCATCGAACCATCGATGAGTTGAACCGCGGTTTCGGGGCGGCACTCGTATTGCTCATTCTTACCGGCATGCTCTTCTTGGGAGCATACCGGCTTCGTAGAACCGTAGAGCGGAAATGGTCCTGATGCAGTTTGAGCACCAAGAATCGTTCGGTATTGTAGAAGATCTCAACGTTGACTTCTTTGGGCAAAGGGTGTTGCGCAGCGTCAATCTCAAATTCAAACCAAACGAACTGACAGCGATCATTGGTCGGTCGGGCTCCGGCAAGAGCACTTTTCTCCGTTCACTCAATCGACTGAACGAGTGCTTCTCAGGCTGTCGAACCCTCGGGTCGGTCCGTCTGTTTCTGGAGAATCACTGGACGGATATCTACGAGGATGACTTCCCCGTTACCCGGCTTCGGCGGAGGGTTGCCATGGTTTTTCAGACCCCCAACGTACTCCCCGTGAGTATCGAGAAAAACGTGGCGTTACCCCTTCGACTCGTCGTCGGCATGTCTCGCACCGAAGCCGCCGAGCGGCTGGAAACGGCCTTAAGAGAAGCGCAATTATGGGATGAGGTAAGAGATCGTCTCAAACAACCTGCAACGACTCTTTCCGGAGGACAGCAACAGCGATTGTGTCTGGCACGCGTCTTGGCTTTGGAACCTCAGTTTCTTTTGCTGGACGAGCCCACGGCTTCACTCGATTTTCGAGCGTCCGAAAGAATCGAGGAACTGCTTCTTCGGCTCAAAGGAAAATACACCATTGTGGCCGTCTCTCACAGCCTCGGCCAGGCTCGACGCCTCGCGGATCAAATCATCGTGTTCAGGGAGGGCTCGGTTGTGCAATCTCTTGATGCACGAGAATTCGAGCAAGGCTCAATCTTCCAGTCGCTCATTGAGGAAATCTTCTGATACTCGCCCGCCCGCCGAAGACCGGCGTTCATTAAACTATTGACAATTTACTGGTTAACTTTTAACATATGAGCGAAATACGTTGTTCAGGAAGGTTCTCCCACGGTGTCCAATTCCGGTTATAAGAATGATATGAGCATCGATGAAAAGGTCATGATGGCCATGGTACGAATTGCCGAACGCTTCAAGAAGGATTCCGCCGCGGTTGTCAAGAAGTGGGGTTTGACCTTTTCTCAGTATAACGTGCTCAGGGTTTTGGATGCCTCCGAAAACGGTGAGAACACGATGAGGAACGTTAACAGAATCATGTTGGTTTCCAGTGCCAACATGACCGGCATTGCCAAGAGAATGGAAAAGAGTGGGTTCATTATTAGGAAAAGCGATCCACACGATGATCGCATAAAGAGGCTGCAAATCACTCCGATGGGAATCGAAGTGCTGAAGGCGATTTCCGATCAGAAGGAGCGAAGCCTACAAGAATACTTGACTGAATACTCTAATGGACAGAAATCCTCTCTCCTGCACACCTTGCAGGACATTCTCCGCCAAGCGAACGGCAAAGAGCGATCCAATTTGATGGCATTTGAGCAATCCTCATTGGGGGAAAGTGTGGAGGATTCTCTGTAAAAACAGTCACGTATGGGCCAGGCTCGGCACAGGTGACGAGATGGAGGAAGAAATGACTGAATTCCGCTCGCACCCGGCGCAACTCTCGATTCCCCTGCATGAGATGGACGAAAGCCGGAAGGCGGACCTGCTCGAATCATTTCTCGACGCGATGCCTGAAATGATCGTTTATCACGATCATGATCTGAACGTGCTGTGGACGAACCAAGCAGCGGCGGAATTTGTCGGCCTCAAGCGAGAGGAGATGGTCGGAAATCGTTTTTTCGATGTTGCGTGCCGCTTTGAAGAGCCCTGCGAAGGGTGTCCCGTAGTGAAAGGTCCTTCATCCGAGCGCATCGAGTTCATAGAAAACAGCCTGCTCATAGGGCGCCTCTATTTCACGAGATCGTACCCCATTTCTTGCGACGACAAGATAACCCCGGGCAGACTGATCGTGGCACAAGACATCTCCGGTCTGAGAAATCGGTACAGTGTGACCGAGGTCCTCAACTCGATTTCAGAGATCTTTCACTCTCCCAAGAACCTGTCCGAGATCTGCGAACAACTCGTTCAGATGATCGTAGACAAATTCGATTACCCCTATGGAGTCATTACCCTATACGATGAGGAATCGGACGAAGTAGTTGTGCTGGGAGAAGTTGACTTGTCGGGCAAGCTGCTTCACATAGGCAAACGTCTTGCGCCGGACAGATGCTTCTCGTGGAAAGTCCTGAAGGATAGAAAGACAATCAATGTGACCGGCCTGAGTAAGACCGAGGAGTTTCGCGGTTATGTCCTGAGAGAGGCCGGTGCGGAAACAATACTCGCCGTACCTCTCAAGGTTGAAGGCAACGCCATAGGCGCCATTGTGCTTGCCGACACCATTGAACGTCTCGAGGCAAATCTTATGATTGATGCTCTTCAGGCGGTTGCCAATCGTCTTGGAGCCGAGATACGACGGAGACAAACCGAGGAGAAGCTCAATGAAGAGAGAAGGTTCACGGGGGCCGTTCTCAACAATAGGGGCGCCCTCATACTGGTTATGGACTATGAAGGTCGCATTGTTCTGTTCAATGAGGCCTGCGAACGATTGACGGGATACTCTGCCGAAGAAGCGGTCGGGAGTTATATCTGGGACTTCCTTGTTTGCCCAAAGGAAAGTGCTTGTGTCAAGAGCGTATTTCCGTTGACCGCAGAGAAGAGTTTTCCCACATCTTTTGAGAATCATTGGATGACCAGAGCCGGCCAAAGGCGTCTCATTTCTTGGTCCACCAGCCTCATGGGAGATACGAAAGAAATTAGGGGCCACATTGTCTCCATCGGGATCGATATCACGGACAAGAGAAAGATGGAGGAGGAGGCTGAACTGAGAAGGCGCCAGCTGGTTGAAGCCGACAAATTGGCTTCACTGGGCGTAGTGGCATCCGGGGTTGCCCACGAGATCAACAACCCGAACAATTTTATCATGATGAACTCCTCTGTTCTTCGAAATGCATGGGACGATGTACTCCCGGTTCTGGACAAGTATTATGAAAAGTGCGGTGACTTCTCGATATCGAACATCCCCTACTCGGAGATGCGCAGCGAAATCGCCAATTTGTTTGACGGTATAATGGAAGGCTCGAAACGCATCAGCCGGATCATCATGAACATGAAGAATTATGCGAAGCGGGATGTTACTGATGTGACGCAAAAAGTACGTGTGAATGATGTCGTTACCGCAGCCCTGAGCCTCACGTCGCATCAAATCAAGAAATCTACTCGGTCAATTCTTGTGGACTGTTCACGGAATCTGCCTTTAGTCAGGGGAAGCCTCCAGAGATTGGAGCAAGTTGTTGTCAATCTCATCCAGAATGCTTGTCAAGCCTTGCCTGGTTGGAATAGGGGGATTGTCATCAAGACATCTTATGTTCAAGAAGACAATGAGGTTGTCGTCTGTATTGCTGATGAGGGCGTAGGCATTCGGCCCGAGCACATGGACCATGTCCTCGATCCGTTCTTCACAACAAAGGCGGACGTGGGCGGGACGGGTCTTGGATTGTCGGTATGTGCCGGGATAGTGAAAGAACACGGCGGACGACTGGAATTCGAGTCGGAGTTCGGAGGTGGCACCAAGGTGTATCTTTGTTTGCCTGCGATGAATTCGGGGGTACGTGACGCCGAGCGTGTCGATGGGGCCGAGTCGGCTCCATTGTCCGCTCACGATGCCCCGCATTGCTTTCGGGAAGAGGTTGATGTGATTCTGACGGCGCACGCCGGAGCGGGGCAACAGGGGGCAAGATGATCGGTAAGCGAGGTAGGGCGCCCCACCAGCCCATACTCATTGTCGACGACGAAGTTCATGCAATCAAGAGCTTCGAATTGGCCCTGCGCTCCGGAGGGTTCAACAACATTGTCGAGTGCTCGGACAGTCCTAAAGTTTTCGAGATTCTGGACGACATGGAGATTGAACTGATCCTCCTCGACCTACTAATGCCCGATCTCTCGGGCGAGGACATCCTCTCAAGGCTCGTCGTCAACTATCCGGGGATCCCCGTCATTCTGGTAACGGGCGTTAACGAAGTCGAGACAGCGGTTCGGTGCATGCAAAGGGGCGCATTCGACTACGTCCTCAAACCCGTTGACAGGGAGCGACTCCTGCCCAGTATTCGTAGGGCGATTGAGATGCGCCAATTGAAGCGCGAGAATGCCAGACTCATGCACCGCTTCTTCGCCGACTCACCCGAGGACCCCGACAAGTTCTCGCGCATTGTCACACGCAACCGCAATATGAAGGCCGTATTCAGGTATTGTGAAGCAATTGCTCCGGGAAGCCGGCCCGTACTGATAACCGGAGAGTCCGGTGTCGGAAAAGAACTCATTGCCGAAGCCATCCACTCACTTAGCGAAAGAGAGGGAGACCTCATTGCAGTCAATGTGGCGGGTGTGGATGACAACATGTTTGCAGATACCCTGTTCGGCCACATAAGAGGCGCATTCACCGACGCTGCCGGCGTAAGGTTGGGACAGATCGAGAGAGCCGCCGGAGGCAGTCTGTTCCTGGATGAAATCGGGGATCTCAGTCTGAACTCGCAGGTGAAGCTGCTGCGCCTTCTTGACAAGCAAGAGTATTTTCCCCTCGGTGCGGATGTGGCCAAACCCGCGAATGTAAGGTTTCTCTTCGCCACCCACAGGGATCTTTCGAAGTTGGTACAGGAAGGTCGTTTCCGTGAAGACCTCTTCTACAGACTCCGCACGCACACCGTACGCATTCCTCCTTTGAGAGAGCGTTTGGACGACATTCCGATCCTTCTCGAGTGCTTTGTCGACGAGGCCGCAAGAGAGTTTAACAGAGAAAAACCAGCGTACCGGCAGGACCTTGTTGAGCTTCTCCAGAGCTATCACTTTCCGGGCAATGTGAGAGAACTCAAATCCTTGGTGGTGGACGCAGTGGGAAGAAACGGGACGGGAGTGCTTTCAACGGAAGTCTTCAAACTCGCCGGCCGGGATGACGAGAGATCGACAATCACCCATTCTTTGCAGCCTTCATCCACGGTTGAGCGTTCACTCGCTCAACTGGAGCAGCTTCCCACTATAAAGGAAGCGACCGCGGCACTCGTCCACGAGGCTTTGAACCGCTCGAACGGGAATCAGCGGGCCGCGGCATTCATGTTGGGGATTACTCCCCAAGCCCTGAATCAGCGTTTGAAGAATAAACGTGGTGATTGACCCGGGAAAACCATCATAAGAAGATGGTCGCCTGATACCGGGGATTATCGTATCAAGTTTTCTTGACGTATCAAGAAAGCTTTTTCCGGCTCAATATCACTGCCGGCCCTGACATTGCCCGGCAAGTTTCCTAAACGTCAACATATCTTAACGACCCGTCCGATTCGTTCGCTGCCGACCGAGCAGCCATATATCTCTGTAATAACAAGAATTGATTGTCTTGAAACTGTCCGGCATGAATCGTGCTTCTGAGTTGACCGGATAGGCTTTTGGCATCATGTTCGGTTCACCGGCAGGAAGTGAGAAGCCTGAGCGTCAAATGCCTATCCAACCCCTACGAGGAAATGTCTTTGCAAGCAGAGGCGGAAACCCGGATGACCCGCCGAACGGCGGAGTGCCGCCAAAGGAATCCTTTCCCACAGGCTGACCCGGAAACAGCCATGAAAAGACAGGAGCGAATCTATGACGATCAAATCGCAGGTGGATGTTTATCTGAAAAAGGAAGATCTGATGCTGAGGGACGTGCTCCGCAAGTTCGTCGACAAAGAGATCATGCCTATTCGGCAGAAGGTGGACGACGACAAGGAACACGCGTTGGTCAACAAGGTCCTTCAGGGGTTGACGGACCTGGGGATCCAGAAGGCGCCCTTTCCTGAGGAATATGGCGGCAGCGGGGCGGCCTCGGTCGTTACCAACGCTGTAGTGCACGAGGAACTCGGCCGCGGTGACAGCGGGATCTGTACTGCCTTCAACGTTACCGGATGGGCATTCGTGCCGGCTCTTGCCGCGGGGAACAAAGCCGTTCTGGATCGCTTCGCGCCGGAGTTCTGCGGCAAGGACCTGAAACTGGGTTGCTTTTCCATGACGGAGCCGGGCGGACCACAGGGCGGCGGCGGTTGCGACATAGAGAATGTTGCGTTGAAGGGAAAGAAGATACGAACCATAGCCCGACTTGACGGCGACGAATGGGTAATCAACGGTCAGAAAATGTGGGCATCCAACAGCGGCATTGCGGATGTCTATTGCGTGGTCTGCACTACGGATCCCCAACTCGGCGATGAGGGGATTGCCTTAATTTATGTGCCCGGAGACAGCAAAGGATTCAGTTTTGGCCAAAACGAGAAGAAAGCGGGCATGCAGGGTGATAAGAATCATGCGGGTTTTCTCGAGGACGTACGGGTGCCCAAGGAATTTCGTGCCGCGGGACAGGGCCAAGACGGCCAATTGCTTCTCAACAACCTGATCCTTGGGCGCCTGGTTACTGCAGCGCTGGCCGTGGGCCAAGCTCAGGGTGCGTTTGAGACGGTTCTCAATTACACCGGTGAGAGAGTCGTGGCCGATAAACCGATCCGACAGCACTCCGTGGCCGCATGCATGCTGGCGGACATGGCCATCGGCATAGAGACGGCAAGACAGTATGCGTATGCTGCTGCGTACATGTACGATCATCCCGAGGACTATGGCCCTCCCACATCGAATTCCATGATGTCCAGAGCGAGCATTGCAAAGATGCATGCATGCGACGTTGCCGTGTCGGTAACGAACAAGGCAATGGAGCTCATGGGTGCTTACGGTTACGTGCGCGACTATGATGTAGAGAAGTATTGGAGGGATTGCAAGATGATCCAGCTGTGGGTAGGCGGCGCCCAGCTGGGACGTTTGGACGTGTGCCGCGGGTATTACGATTGCAACATGTAAGTTTGCCCGCAATACGGTCGAGCGATGAGCCGACCTTGGGATAGGGGACGCCCTGATGTCGGACGATTATCGTTTCATAACGGAAGTCAAGATGCTGGCGGAGACACTGGAAAAAGAAGGTGTTGCAGCCAGGCGTTACCAAGCTCCTCTCGGCATTGAAAAGGACGAGGATTCGTTGGGTGGTGAGGATCGGCGCCGCATCATCGGGGCCGGGAATACCGTCCTCGAATTGGGGCATCCCTCCACGCCTTCCATCTGCCTCGGTATGATCACTCAAACAGACGATCCTGTTTTGGATAACGGCGTAACCGTCCTGGGCAGCGAGCTTCACGATCTCGTTCCCGGGCGCTACCCCTTTGCCCTAATCGTACTTGCGGGAGTCGTTGAAGCCAACGAGAGCAGCAGGCGGGCCCTATCCAGAAAACTCTCCGCCTGTGACCGTTTGGTAGGAGTGACGGCGAGAGTGGCTCTTGATAAGATATGGATTCGAGTCAGCCAAGAGGCCCTGGATCATGATATCACACTGGGGACAATCGGCAGGCAACTTGTTTTCGAAATCCTCAAAGATCGCGATACGTTCACCAAAGCTCACGTAATCCTTATAGCTGCCGGCGCTAATCATATCGAGAGGCTGCGACCGACGGTAGAAAGAGCGGCAGAGGAAAAGAGATCTCGCTACAGGACTGAGATTAAGGAAATTGGCGAGTGTACAAGTGGGCTGGATTGCAAGGAATGCCCGGAGAACGAAGTCTGTCAAGTGCTGAAAGATGCAGTTGCGGTTACGAGGAAGAAGAAACAGGCGTAGAGGAAACTATGGAAGACCAAACCGTTATTGCCGTATGTGGTAAAGGAGGTGTGGGTAAAACCGTTTTCAGCGGGGCCGTAGTCAGAGTGCTGGCGGAACGGGGTCTCAGGGTCCTCGCTGTGGATGCGGATCCGGCGTTGGGGCTTTCCTACTTCGTCGGATTACCGACCGACATCAAGACCTTGGGGCAAGTCAGGGAGGATTTGATACGAAAAGCCCGTAACGAGCGAGATCCTGAACAGATTGCCAACGTGATCGATTATCTGTTGCTGGAAGCGCTTACGGAAACCGGGAGACTCAGTTTTCTAGCCATGGGAAGGCCTCTTTCCAGAGGCTGCTTCTGTCCCGTCAATACGTTACTGAAAGAATCCGTAAGGAACATTGCACGGAATTATGATGTGGTACTGATAGACGCCGAGGCCGGAATCGAGCAGATCAACAGGGAAGTCATGTCGGTTGTGGACACTATTGTCGTGCTCGTAGACAACTCACAGAGAAGCCGACACTCCATGGAACTGATCGTGCAGGTGGTCGGCGACTTGAACATGAAGGCTCAAATGGGAGTTGTTTTGAATCGCTGGAAAGACCTGGACGAGAATTTCGGCGTTTCCTCTTCGCATTTCCCGGATCTTGTGTGGGGGACGATACCTGAAGATGACAGATTGCTGAGAAATGATGCACTCGGCCAATCAGTCTTCGAACTTCCTGCCGATTCACCAATCCTGGAGTCAGTGAGAAGAATCACCGACACCGTTATGAAAGCTAAAGGAGGCTGACATATGGATAAGGCCGAAATATTAAGTATATTTCAGCAGGTTGTGGAGAAACCCTTCAACGCTTATCTTGAGCGTTGGGTCTCCGGAGGAGGGAAAATATGCGGCTACTACTGTACCCTAATACCGGGAGAAATTTTCACGGCCGCTGGTATGGTGCCATACCGAATGAGGGGTGCGGGAAGCGAAGACACCGGGCTGGCCGATGTGCATATGAGCTCGAATGTCTGCACGTTTGTAAGGCATACTGTCAATCTTGCGCTCGAGAGAGAAATGGACTTCCTGTCCGGAATAGTCTGTATGAATGGCTGCGATCAGGCAAGGAGAGCTTACGATGTTCTGAAACAGAAAACCAAAGTTCCTTTCCATGCGTTTCTTTCGGTGCCACGAGCCTCGGAAGAAAGACTGCTCCCCTGGTACAAGGAGGAGCTCGAGAGCCTGATTGAAGGGCTGGAACAGGAATTCTCGGTGAAGATCGGACCGGAGGATCTGCGTGAAGCGATCAGCCTCCACAATTCGGTCCGCAGAAAGCTGATTAAACTCAACGAACTGAGAAAAGGATTGAACCCGCCCATTAGCGGAAGCGAGGCCCTTACCGTTACGGTCGCAGCCCATTTGATGCCGTTGAACGACTTCGATGAATTGGCCGGTGAACTTCTCAAAGCAACGGCCGGCGAGGAGGTGCCGCGAAACTACAGAGCACGGTTCATTGTAACCGGCGGGGAACTGGATGAGCCTGAATTCTTGAAAGCGATAGAGGACCAAGGAGGACTGGTGGTTTACGAGGACACGTGTTTCGGAGCCAGGTTCTACGAAGAACTCGTGTCCGGAGAGGGAGACCCCTTCACCAAGATCGCGGAAAGATACTTCTACCGTGTGCCGTGTGCCAGGATGTTTAACAGCTTTTCGGCCCGGTACGATAATGTCGAACAGATCAAGCGAGACTACAATGCTGACGGCCTGATTGCACAGCGTATGAAACAGTGTATCATCAATGCCGGCCACCTGTACAACTTCACTCGTCGCAGCCGGGCCAATGGCATGCCGACGCTGGTTCTTGACCGCGAGTATTTGGCCGGCGGATACGGGCAGGTGAAGACGCGAGTACAGGCGTTCATTGAGAACATTGAGTCCAAATCCAAGAAAGGGGCTGTGCGATGACGGTTTTGGGAAAGGACCGAGGCAAAGAGCTTGAAACAATATATGCCGGTGTGGGCGAACTGCTGGAGCGCCACCAGGGAGACCCTGACTCAAGGGCGTTCAACGCGTTTCTCTTGGCATCAAAAATGGCCACGGAGGGCATTGTCGCGGCGATGGATAGTGGAGTGCCGGTAGTTTCCTACAACCTTGGAGGAATACCTGAGATCCTGCATGCATTGGGGGATAACGAGAATGAAGTATTTCCATTTTCCATGGAGAAGGTTGTTGCTCTCCAATCGTTGGTCGGCGATTACAAATACAACATAGAAGCCATAGAAATTGCCGAAGCCCAAGGCATGAGCAGTGATGTATGTTCCGCTGACAGGGCCACGCTTGGGAACTTGGCGAAAAAGTTCCTTCCCGAAATCACATGTTCGGTCTTCGTTACCGCTCCGTGCGACAGTCAGACGGTACTTGCCGAGAGCATCAAAGAGGAGACCGGTGAAGACGTGTTTCTGGTTGATATCCCGCATCTTCATGGCGAGCGGGAGATCAAGCACGTTGCCGAACAACTAAAGGATGAGATCAAGTTCCTCGAAGAGAAAACAGGGAAGAAGCTGAACTGGGACAGACTGAAGGAGATCTGCGAAGAGAGCAACCGCATGATCGATCAAGCCCTGACATGGCTTGACCTTCGCAAGACGGTCCCGTGCCCCCAAACGAGCAAGATGCTCTCCAGCATGTATATCCTGCTCCAAGACGGTTCCGGAACAAAAGGGGGGACCTGGGTAGCATCCGAATTCGCCGCGGACGCCAAGGAGCGTGTTATGGCAGGTAAATCTGCAGCGCCCAATGGAGAAAGAGTCCGGGCCATATGGTTCGGTTCACCTACCTGGTACAATACCGGCTTGTACGACTGGATGGAGAAGGACTTGGGCATGGTTATTCCCGTGGACATGTTCAGTTACGTTGTCCCTGAAATGTACGTAGATACTTCGAACACCGAGACCATGTTGCACGATTTGGCACGGAAGCAAATCTATATGCCGATGGGACGCCACTTTACGGGGTTGCCGGATTATTTCATCGACGACCTGGTTCGTGCGGCAAGAGATTATAAGGCCGATTGTGCTCTCATTGCAGGCCATATATCGTGCAAGCATGCGTGGGGCATGGTGGGGTTGCTCAAGGAGGCACTGAGGGAGGCCGACATTCCCGCACTAGTCTTTGAGTTTGATTTGTTCGATCCCCGTGTCGCTCCTGTCGAAACGCTGAAGCAGGAATTCACGCGCTTTGCCGACGACATAGTTCTGCCCCGCATAAGGAAATAGCGCTGGAGGGTTACAATTGGGTAACGGAGAAAAAATAACAGCAGGCATAGATATCGGATCATCCACGAGCAAAGCCGTCATACTCTCGGGAGGAGAGGTTACCTCGTATTCGATAGGACCGAGCTCGGTCAGCCCGACCAAAACAGCTCGGCTGGTCTTTGAGCGGGCTCTTTCGTCCGCGGGTATTGACGGAGAGCAGGTCGCGTATGTCATAGGCACCGGGTACGGTAGGGCCAAAGTCGAGTTTGCAGACGAGAATGTCTCGGAGATCTCCTGTCACGCTCGGGGTGCGCATCATTTGCTCCCTGAAGTAAGGACCGTTGTCGACATAGGCGGACAGGACACCAAAGCCATCAGAATCGACAATGGAGGCCTGGTGGCGGATTTTGTCATGAATGACAAGTGTGCCGCGGGTACGGGAAGATTCCTGGATTTCATGGCCAGGTCCATGGAGCTTGAGATAAAGGAAATGGTGAATCTGCACTTTGGCGAAGGAGTGCCGGCCATGATCAGCAGCATGTGCAGCGTCTTTGCAGAATCAGAAGTCATCAATCTCATCAATGAGGAAGTGCCGCTGCCTTCCATAATCAAGGGGCTTCATAAGTCAGTTGCCAACAGGATACGCACCTTGGCCAAGAGGGTAGGGGTGGAAAAGGAAATTGTCGTAACCGGAGGAGTGGCAAAAAACAGGGGGGTTGTGGAAACACTCGAAGAGATCCTTGAATGCAAGTTCGTTACATTTCCCGACATCGTCGATCCTCAGATTGTCGGGGCACTGGGTGCGGCCGTCATCGCTTTTGAGAAGAGCTAACGTAGGGCGGCCCTCTCACCTAAGGGCTCCGTGGCGTAAATACGGTCGCACAACCTGAGCCGTCTTCCCGGCGCAGGCCGGGAACCAGTCTTCTTTTCCTGGACCCCGGCCTACGCCGGGGAGACGGCGGGCATCCCGCGTTCCGCGGGACCGCCCCACGTTCTAGACTGAGCTTCGGGGCAGTCTTTCGTAGCCCGGGCCTCCGTGCCCGGATATTCTTCTTGCCGGCACCCAAAATGGCAGCGAGACGAAAATATGTGACCGAACTTATGAAATGCCGCACTAAGTGCCGTCTTGCACAGATCCGGTGACGTATTCCCGCGTCGGAATACGGCACCGTATCTAAACCACGGAGCACTAGCCGGCTCTTGGCCTTCTTGTTCCCTTTGCTCGATTGAGGCTCGATGTTTCTCCGGTCTTTGCTCACGCCTCTCAATCCGGCGGTTTACACAGGCGTCAGAGATCCCCCTACCGTACACTTCAGCCATGTGCTATCATGAAATGGACTGGAACCGTATCAGGAATCCGTGTGGCATGATCGTGCTCCCGAGTCGGGTGCCGTATGGAGGCAGGTAGGCCGGTATCCGTACTGAAACGGGCGGCAAGTTCTTGTAGTGTCGTTCTTGTTTCCGCCTTGGTCGCCGTGGTGGGCGCTTGGGCCGAGCAATCGGAGCCTCGCGAGACAATGATCTATCCGTGCCCCAACAAACCGAACTGCGTTTCGACAAGATCTCCCGAAGGACCTCGAAAGATGGACCCCATCCGGTACCACGGGTCTCTCCGGGATGCCCGGCAAAGGCTCATGGACATTATTAGTAGGATTCCACACTCTACCGTGGTGGACAGTACCGACACGTACCTGAAGATCGAATGCCGTTCAAAGATCTTTTCGTTCGTCGATGACGTGGAGTTCGAGTTTGATGACGGTTCCAAGGTCATCCATTTTCGTTCCGCCTCTCGTGTCGGGCATTACGACTTTGGGGTCAATCGACGGAGGATGGAAGCCGTGGTGCGCGAGTTTTCGTCCGGAGGGCGGCACATGGATTCACACAGGGCGGTTAGAACCGCAACCTAATGGCGATTGCAAGCACCGGCCTCACGCACGACCATGATGAGTTTCGCAAGGACCATCGTACCACGCAGGGGATTCGGGCGTTGCTCCTGGTTCCCAGTCGCTTGGTGCAACCAAACCGCAATTCAGGAGTCAATTTTTTAAGAAATCTTCGCTGTACGACAAGAAAATGAGGATCAGTAATACAGGGCACAATGGAAGGTGGACAGGTTCATGGTTGATCCGAGGCCGGTGAAAAGGGAAATGCTCGTGGGCATCGTGGATCTTAGGCTGCAGGTACCGGACCTCGATTTTGAGGTCGCCCGCGAAGCCGCAGACGGCCGTGCTCAAGAAATGCTGATGAATCCCATGCTGTTGGCATGGTTTGACAGAAGAGCTTGGAAGCATTCGCCGGCCGGCTGCTGAGGAGAAGGAGAAACGCCCAGTTGGGTGAAATACGCAGTGACACGGGGCGCAACACTGTCGGTGGACATTAACGACGAGGAGTACGTTTTCCTCTACGTAGGCGTAGAGGACTCCTGAGACCGCCTTGTCGTACCAATCAATGGTGCGGTCGAGGGTGCCCGCCGGCCATTACATAGACCGCATCCTCCTGCCCGGGATTCGAAATCTCAAAGGACTCGTCTTCCCTCACGTGTACCGCATGGCCGCTTTCCAGCGTGAGGTTCTCTCCCGGGGTATGAATCAGCAGCGTTCCTGAAACCGCGCAGAGTATCTCTTCATGCCCGTGGCCCGGCTCCACTCGCCTACCCCCTTCGCCCGGCCGCAGCGTGCCGTAGATGAGGTAACATGCATGAGTATCAAGGTCCTTCATTCCCAAAACATATTCGCCGCCTTCATCCGCGGCAAGTGCTCTTACGTCGAACGACTTCATCGGTAACCTCCGCCCGAGTTCCCCGGCGTGCGCGCAGCATCTGCCGAGCGTAGTATCCATAGCAGTTCCGTGCCATATCGTGGCATGAAGCCTGTTATCATACGTATGAAGTGGCATGTTATATAACCGCCTGCTACCCCTAAGTTTTTTTGTTGTTTTCAGCCATGTTCGCCTTGACTCCGGCCACGTTGTGCTCCACCATAAAATCACTGAACCTAATCATACAGGAGGTAGACATGACAATCAAGAAAGTGGCCAAGCTCTCCAAGGGTATGTGCAAGTGCAAGAGCTCCTGCTAACAAAGGTGTTGCTCGGTCACCCCAAGCTTCCGAATGAAAGGTGAATCTCAGTTGTCACATCAGGAAGATTGGGTTTGCCGGCCCCATTGCAATTACTATAAACCAAATTCATCCGAAGAGGAGCGGTGCCGAGGTTATTCGCTAACCTCGGTCTTCTCTTCGATGACTTCCTCCCAACCCGAGCTTTCCTCGGACACCCCCTTCGATCCTGAGTACAAGAGGCTTTTCCTCAGAGAGCATGTCTGCTCGGTATGCCCTTTTCTCATAGATGACTGTGATTTCACTTCCTTGCACCCCCCCGAGAATTGTCGCCCGTGCGGAGGGCTTGTACTTATCTCCGGTCTTCTCAGGGAAGGCGCTCTCTCGGAGGAAGCGGTTCGAGGAACCGATCTTATCGAGCGCAACCTCGACAACTATCTGAGCCTGACTCCTCGGTCCGCAGTCAAGAACCTTGAAGAGCACTATCTGTATCACGTGAAGCATGACGAACTGTACGAGGTCAATGCAGAAGCCTTTGAGATGCTCAACCGGTGCAACGGGGAACACACGGTGAGGGACCTGAAACCCGATCCGGCATTTCTTTGTGTGTGTATGGATGAGGACCTGCTGGAGTTTCTTCCTGAAGCCCGTCGCTGGAAGTTGTATCAGAGCCGTTCCCCGGACCCGTCATTGCGCTATCTGGAATGGCTGCTCACGTATCGATGCAATCTGTCATGCGCACACTGCTACCTGGGAGAATCGAACCACACGGATTTCCCTCGCGACCTGATCAAGCCCCTCTTGGAGCAATTTAGCGAAATGCAAGGGCTGAGGATGCTCGTGTCGGGCGGCGAACCCACACTGTACCCGTACTTTGACGTCCTCAACGACATGCTGCCGGATTACCCCGTTCGTGCCGTACTCCTGAGCAACGGACTGACCCTTGACGATAGGGCCGCATCGAAATTGCGCTTTCATGAGGTGCAGATCAGCCTCGACGGCCTGGAAAAAGGCCATGAGCTGATTCGAGGCAAGGGATCCTTCAAGAAGGCTCTCAGGGCCTTGCGTGCAGTTAAGGATGCGGGTCTGGATTTGTCCGTGGCAACCATGGTGCATCGAGGCAACCTCGCGGAATTCGAGCACCTAAGGGACCTGATCGCGGAACTGGATGCTCGAGAGTGGAGCATCGACTATCCTTGCGTTGCCGGCAGGTGGGCTTCAAATGCCGATCTCGCAGTGGAGCTTGAAGACGCTGCAGAAGCTATGGCCTACGGTTTTGGAGGCTCTTACCACGGCACATCTCCGGGATGGACCTGCGGACGGCATTTGGCTGCGGTGCTTCCTTCGGGTGAAGTGTGTCGATGCGGTCTCTATCCGAATATGCGCTATGGGACCGTGCGAGACGGACTGGCGAAAGCTTGGGCCAAAGTGGAACATATCCCCATCAATTCGACTCAATGCCGTGACTGTGACCACGCGGAATCGTGCGGTGGAGGGTGCCGATTCCGGGCCGGGGATTCCCTAGCCCGGGATAAGGTGATGTGCCGGTTACACGGAGTCGTTGAACGGTAGAATCCCGCTGAGAAACCAGACTACGTATTCTTAACACTCGATTTCGCAAATACGGACTTGGATTCCGGCTCGCTGAGGTTGCTTTCCCGCATCACGAGGGGGTTCACTACTTGCTGCAATATCGCCGCGGTTGGCATTGGGGGGCGGGGCGGGGGCACCCCTCTGTGGGGGCCCGCCGGTCGCCGCCGCGTATGTCCCGTGCCGCCAAGACCGGGCTGAGCCCGGAAGATAGGCATTCCCTGGCGGGAGCATGGGAACGAGAGGAGAATAACCCCGTTTTGACAGGTGTATCATGCGGGCAGGCACAGGAGCCTGCCCCTACATGAATCGGTTGCATGTGACACAATGGTGCTCGGGCATTGCGACACGTTGTAGGGGCACCCCCCTGTGGGTGCCCGCCGGTCGCCGCCGCATCCCGCAACAGCGGCTACGCCGTCGGCTTCTCAGCCGGCTTTCTTTTTCTTATCAAGGTCGTCCAGAATCTTCTCCGGGGTTATGGGCAAATCCATGCAGCGATAACCCACGGCATCATACACCGCGTCGGAAATCGCCGGAGCGGTTGGGGATGCAAGGCCTTCTCCGCACTCCTTTGCTCCCATGGGGCCTTCCGGTTCATACGTATCGACGTGGACCACTTCGCTGGGCGGCATGTCCATGGCCATGGGCATCTTGTAGTCCGCGAAGTTGGTGTTCAAGGTTTTGCCGCCATCCATGACGAATTGCTCGGAGAGCGAGTACCCGAGACCCATCTGAATGGATCCGGCCAACTGTCCCTCGACGCTCCTCGGATTGATGACCGTTCCGCAGTCATGGGCGGTCCACATGTGCTTCACGTCCACCAGGCCGGTCTCTTGATCGACCTCGACCTCGGCCACCTGAGCGCCGAAGCCGAAAGCCGGCGTTACCAATCCCTTATCTCTCGGGGTATATGAGCCGCGTGCGACAATCGGTTCCCCGCGATTTGCCTTCTGCGCCATGGCGACAGCCTCACCGAAGCTGAGCCCATAGTCGGCCTTGACTTTGGACTGCACTCTGCCGTCCTTGCACTCGAGTTCATGGATCACGTTGAGATTGAAACGTGCCGACACGGCGGCAAACAGCTCTTTCTTGATCTTCTGAGCAGCGTCGATCACCGCGTTGCCGGCCATCAGGGTGACGCGGCTCCCCCAGGCTCCCAGATCGGCTTGAGGGGTCTGGGCCGTGTCCGCGACCGTGATGCGGATGTCCTCCATCCGCAATCCCAATTCCTCCGCGAGGACCTGTTGGATTATTGTGTCCGAACCCTGCCCGATGTCTGCCGCCATGCTGAGCAGGTGAGCGGTACCGTCGGAAAACACTCTGACCTCTGCCGCGGAAAAGGGGTATTGGGTGTTGAACCAGTTGAACACTCCACCTGAGATGAAACTGTAGCAGCCGATACCAATACCTTGACCCGGTTTGAGGTTCTTCCGCTTTTCCTTCCAATTGCTCATCTTCGCGACGGCCTCTATGGATTCAATGAAGCCGCAGCTTGAGATGGTTGCTACATCGGGGATTTTGTCTCCGGAGACTTGAGCGTTCTTGATTCTGAGATCAATAGGATCCATGCCCAGGGCCTCTGCCGCGATATTCATTTGAATTTCAGTTGCATAAAGAGATTGTGGAGCTCCGAATCCGCGCATTGCACTGGCAGGCGGCTTGTTGGTGTAAACGTGCTCGCCGTGAAACCGATAATTGGGATACCGGTAGAGCATTGCACCGAAGTTGCCGCACAAGAAGGTAGCGGTAGGTCCCATGGCATTGTATGAGCCGCCGTCCAGACGGATTTTCAGGTCCTTGGCCACCAGGGTTCCGTCCTTCTTGAATCCCACCTTGGAATGGAGCGTCATGGGATGTCTCCGCCTGCCGGCCAGAAACTCCTCTTCCCTACTGAGGGTGAACTTGACGGGTCTGCCCGTCCTCTTGGCCATGAACGCAGCACAGAATTCCCATGTGCGCAACTCCATCTTGCCGCCGAATCCGCCTCCGACATATGGCTTGATGATTCGGATATCGTTTTCCCGCATGTCAAGTGTCGATGCCAGAAGACACTGCACGATGTAAGGCACCTGGGTGGAGGTCCAAAGCGTTATGCGACCGTCCAGGTCCACCTGTGCCACGGCCGAACAGGGTTCGAGGTAAGCGTGACTCACCGCGTGAACGGCAAAAACATCTTCCCGGATGTAGTCGGATTCAGCGAACCCTTTTTCCACATCTCCATATTTGATCTTTCGATTCACGCTGACATTGGTCGGGCAGTAGTCGTGGATGACCGGTGCTCCCGGTTCCATGGACGAAGCAACGTCAAAAACCCCGGGGAGTTCTTCGTATTCCACCTCAATGAGTCCCAGGGCTTCTTCGGCCGTGTCCTTGTCCACGGCGCAAACGGCGGCAACCTCGTCCCCGATGAATCGCACTTTGTCAACCGCCAGCGGATATTCGTCCTGAGTGTCCGGAAACAGTCTCCAGTTACCGTATTTGATCTTGGGCGTGTCCTCGGCCGTGATGACGCATTTCACCCCGGGGAGCGACGCTGCCTTGCTCGTGTCGATATGTTTGATGAGCGCATGTGCAAACGGGCTTCTCAGTATTCGGCCGTGGAGCATCCCCTGAAGCTTCATGTCATCCGCATATTGCGCAATGCCTCTCGCCTTGACCGTTGCATCGGTTCTAGGAACATCTTTACCAACTATATTGAAACATTTCATGATAATTCCTTTCCTTTACCTTACCCTCTGCTTGCCCGTTCAAAGGCTTCATCAAGGGCACGCTTGGTCAATACGCCCACCATTCTCTTGCGCCACTCCGCACTTGCCCTCATGTCCGAGATGGGTTTGGCTTCTTCCGCTGCCTTAGCGCCCGCACTTGCAAGGAGTTCGGGCGACCTTTCCCGACCTTGCACCAGTTCTTCCGTCTTGATTGCACGCAAGGGAACCGGAGCAACCGCGCCGAGAACAATCCGGGCTTGTTTGCATCCTCCACCATTGAGGACGACCATTGCACCTACGCCCACCGCGGCAATATCCACTCCGCAGCGAGCGGATATGCGTTTGTACGAAGCACCCGATCCCGAGGGCTGTACGGGAACGTGTATGGAGGTCATGATCTCACCGTCTTCCATACTCGTGATGCTTGGGCCCCGGAAGAAGTCATTCAATGAGAGCCGTCGCTCACCCTTCAGGCTATTCAAGACGACTTCGCCATTCATGGTCATAAGAGGCGGTGCCGAATCGGCCGAAGGAGCCGCGTTGCAGATGTTTCCGACAACCGTGCCCATGTTGCGGACCTCAACGTTGGCCATGCAGCTGACTGCATAGGCGAGGCTGGGGTAGTGATTTTGGATGTCCGGATGGGAAATCACCTCTGCGAGCCTAGCGGTGGCACCGATGGTCAACCCGTCTTTGGCATCGTATCGAATCCCGCGAAGATCTTCGATCTCCTGCAGACCAATGATCGCCTTAGGCGTGAGAAGACCATGGATCATTTTGACCATAACGTCGGTCCCGCCGGCCATCACGCGAGCGCCTTCTCCCTGTTCAGCGAGGAGGTTCAAGGCATCCTCAAGCGTCTTTGGAGTAAAATATGTGAATTTGGGCAATCTCATGGTTACACCTCTTCCGATTCACGGTTCCTGATCGTCTCTGCCGCGACTGAGACTGCTTCCACAATTTGATTGTATCCGGTGCACCTGCACAGATGTCCGGAGAGCCCTTTTCTGATTTCCTCCTCGGTGGGAGATTGGTTACGGCTCAAAAGATGGACTGCGGCCATTTCCATTCCGGATGTGCAATAACCGCACTGAATAGCTCCGGTCTTGACAAAAGCCTCCTGAACGGGATGAAGCTCTTCGCCCGACGGGGCAAGACCTTCAACGGTTTTCACGGATTTTCCATTCACTGCAACTGCCAAGGTTAAACAAGAACTAACGGAAACATCATCCACTATGACCGTGCAAGCCCCACAATCACCTGTGCCGCAACCAAGCTTGGTTCCCGTTAGGTTCAACTCATCACGAAGCACTTCATTCAGAGTTCGCCAAGGATCGACTGCGAGCACATACTCGTCCCCGTTTACCGTAAACTTAATCTGTTGTTTCATTTACTTTCGCCTCCGTTCGAGCCCGGGACCGGCCACCTCGGCGACCCATGCCCCAAGAGTCCGTGCACCGGGTCTCCCTATAATTTCTGTTTATCTCCGTTCAACGAATTCATTTCCTATGGTTTCACTCTGCCATCCCTCATCTAATCACTATAGTCGAAGTCAACATCTTTGAAAAGCCATTGCCCGCCGGTCTTGAGAAGCGCCCTCTGCGACCGGCAGGCAACCAATCACCATCCTCCAAGGCGGAAGCCGGAATCATCAAGACTTGGATTGCGGGGCCTGCCGTGCGCACGGCAGGCCCCACTGAACTACCGCCACAGAAGACCCAACTCTATTCCTCAGCACGGTCTCTACGGTTTAAGCCCCAGATTGCGGCTGATGATTAGCTTCATGATTTCGCTTGTCCCCGCGAAAATGGACAGGCAACGAACGTCTTGATAGAGTTTGCAGACTCGGTATTCCTGCATGTAACCATATCCGCCGTGCAGTTGGACGGCCTGATAAGCAATACGATTCACCATCTCACCGAGCCAGTACTTGGCCATGGAGACTTTCTGAACAATGTTCTTACCCGCAATATGGTCCTGAATGAGACTATCCAGGAAGGTACGGCCGAGTTGAACCTCTGTGGCCATGTCGGCCAGTCGGAAAGCGCTGTACTGAAAATTGCCGATGGGTTTACCAAACGCTTCCCGAACCTTGGCGTAATTGAGCGCTTCTTTGAGCGCTTCCTCCGCAAGAACCTGACATTTGATTGAGACTTCAAGCCTTTCCTGCTGGAGTTTGGCCATCATGTACTTGAATCCCATGCCTTCCTCGCCGAGCAGATTCCCTGCAGGAACACGGCAGTCCTCAAAGAACAGTTCAGCAGTGTCCTGCATGTGAAACCCCATCTTTTCCAGTTTCCGGCCGCGATGAAATCCCGGTGAATCCTTGTCCACCAGGATGAGGCTGATGCCTCGGTGACCGGCGTCCGGATCGGTCTTGCAGGCCAGGATGATCAAGTCCGCGAAGTAGCCGTTGGTAATAAAGGTCTTCTGTCCGTTGATGACGTAATAATCGCCGTCCCTCACTGCCCTTGTACGGATGGCGGCCAGGTCGGAACCCGTGTCCGGCTCGGTTAGTCCGATTGCCGTTATCGTTTCACCCGTCGTGCATCCGGGAAGCCATTTCTTCTTCATTTCCGGTGACGCAAACGAATAAACGTAGGGAGTGGCAACATCACTATGGAGGGGCACTTCCACACCGAATGCGTTCCCGCGCAACAGTTCCTCATTGATGATAACCGAATAATCGAATCCTAGTCCCAGTCCCCCATATTCTTCGGGAAGCCAAGGGCAGAGGAACCCTTGTTCACCCATCTTGACCCAGATACTCCTCGGAACCGCCCGGTCCTTTTCCCATTCAGGGACATTAGGGGTGATCTCTCGCGCCACGAACTTCCGGAACGAGTCGCGGAATATCTGGTGCTCCTCAGTGTCAAATATCGTCTCGTTCATTCAATGCTCTCTTATCCCGGCACGTATTTGCCTTGTCATGACTTGTGTCATCAAGGTGACGAAGATTCGCCACCGCCGGCCCCTGAGACCGAATCTGTTCGGAACGTAGGCCGGCATCAGGCTTCCGCCGCTTCACCAAAGCGACTTCTGAGTACCCTGTGGAGGATTTTTCCAGTGGCAGTTTTTGGTATATCATCCTCAGTTACAAAGTCAATGCTCTTGGGCCTCTTGTATCCTGCCATCTTGCCCCGAGTGAACTCGATGATCCGTCGGGCCAGACTCTCTCCCGGCTCATGCCCGTCGTGCAAAACGACGACGGCCTTGATCGCTTCACCCCATTTGTCATCCGGCACGCCGATCACTGCGACATCCTTGACCGCATCATGGAGCCGAATTGCTCCTTCCACCTCTGAGGGATAGACGTTTTCGCCTCCTGTTATGATCATGTTCGCCTTTCTATCGACAAGCGTGTAATAGCCTTCACTGTCACGTTTCGCCATATCGCCGGCGGAAAACCATTCTCCCTCGAATGCTTCCTTCGTCTTTAGCGGATCCTTGAAGTATTCCTTGAAGACGCACGGTGCTCGATAAAATAGTTCGCCCACCTCGCCGTCCGGGACCTCTTTTCGATCTTCGTCCAGAAGTTTGATGCGGTCTATTCCGAAAATTTCCTTCCCAATTGAACCGAGCTTCCTGAATTGATCCTCGGGTCTGAGCAGGGTCGCCAAACCTCCTTCAGTACTTCCGTAGGCCTCCCACAGTTCTGCATTCTTGAAGTAGCCCATAATGGCTAGTTTCAGGTCTTTGGTTGCAGGCGCAGAGGAGATCAGCAATTGACGAATCGACGAGACATCCTTCAGGTCTCTCAGCGTGTTCGTCAGATCCAGAATCATACGGTAGTGTGTTGGAACCAGGGAGGTAAAGGTGATCTTGTGCCGATCAATTGTATTGAGCAGGTCTTCGGGATCAAAGCTCATCCTACTATAGATGAACACTGCGGCACTTACCAGGGTATACGGGAAGGAATACTGTAAGGAGTTCACGTGGCACATCGGCATGACGAGCAGCGCTTTATCCGTGGGACGAACCCCCATGTTGACATTGCTTAGCAGGTAATGCGCAATGTGGCTTTCATGGGTCCTGACTACTCCCTTTGGGCGGCCGGTAGTACCCGATGTGTACATGATGTTCCAGACATCGTCACCACACACCAATCGGTCAGGCTCGGCAGGGGAAGACTTTTCGAGAAGCTCTTCATATCCGATATAACCTTCAGGCGTCGTTCCGTCTCCAAGGTAGACATAGGCGTCTTGAGGCACTCGGAGTTTGCTTCGGATGCTGTTTATCACGTTCACAAAAGGCGCTTCGACGATAATGCCTTTGCATTCGGCGTGGTTAACGATGTATTCAATTTCCGGTCCGACGAGCCGAAACATGACGGGCACTACGACTTGACCGCCCTTGGCGCATCCCGCGTAGATCTCCATCCATTCCCCACGGTTGTAGGAAATGACGGCAAACCTGTCCTTGAAGCGAACACCGAGATTCTCCAGGCCGTTCGCCAGCCGGTTGGCTCTGTCATCCCATTGTCTGAAGCTGAATTGTTTCGTACCGTCGTGCCATCCCATGTTTTCGGGATAGCTAATAGCGTTCATCTTCAGGACAGCGCCGACATTTGTCCACTTACTTCTGTTCATCTTGCGACTATCCCTGCTCAGGGTGCTTCTTGCTTCAAATAAGCGTCCTCGATTGCCTTCACCATATTGGTCATGGCGATGTAGTAAGGTGTTGAAATGCCCGCTTCCCGAGCATATTCGACGACTTTTCCGCCGAGGAAATCGATCTCGGTACGTGTTTTGTGCGCTATGTCCCAGCACATCGAATCCTTGTGCGAACCTGCCTTTGCAAGATACCCCAGCGCATTATGGAGGTATTCCTCTCCGAGGTCATACCCTCGGGCCTTGGCCACGGCAAGAATTTCATTGAAGCAGTTGTCTGCTATTTCTCTGGTGGGCGGAAAATCGAGAACCTGCTGCAGTGTTCTGTCGGTGACCGCACAGATAGAGGCCATGGTGCACTTCATCACCATTTTCTTCCACACGTACAGCTTGACGTCTTCAACGCATTGCGTGTCGAGCCCGGCGGCGGAGAAAATTTTCGCTATTTTGGTGCAAAGGTCTTGGTTTTTCTTTGTGAGGCAACCCAAATGGTTCGGTTTATTGAAAAAGGCCATTTCCACTTCACTGGGCCCCTTCAACGAAACCCCGAAATTTAGCGACATCCTAAATGCGGCATCCGCGCCAAAGACCTCGGCAATGACATCCTCCGTCCCCAACCCGTTGTGCGTGCTCACGATCTTTGTCTCGTCCGTCACCACCTCTTTGAGTTCTTCGAGAACTTTCGGAAGGTGAAAGGTCTTGGTGGCAACAAAAATCAGGTTGGGACGGTGTTCCTTCATCATCCCTATACGGTCGAAGACGTGACGAACAGGAACCCGGTAGGTTACCTGCCCCGAGATGCCGATGCCGCCCTTCAGCATCGCTTCTTTCACGCCGGGTCTCGGTTCCACCAGCATGGTCTCGGGATCTTGGTCGAGCAGTGCTGCCGCCAATACCGCACCGGTGGCTCCAATCCCTACTACCGCAATGCGCAGGTCATTCATGACACATACCGCCTCTCATCGTTTATGAATGAGCGTTCCCGTCATCCCCATCAGTTGGAAGAATTGCCGTAATCTTGTCCGAAATTCGGGGTCTCGGTCGTTCGCGGTCAAATCCCCCAGCCCTCTTTAGCCAAAGAGGGGTAGGGGGATTTTTCCATTCAGTGTCTGGGATCTGGACTCCGGATATCGGACGTCATCTCCGATATTTGCTATACACGGCGTTCCGGATGCCCTCCCTCAGGTCGATTACTTGGGGAGGTCGTCCGGAGATTCCCAGTCCTTCATATGATGCATCCACGGTGCACGTTCCACGAACACGTCATGGGCAAGCGGAACCGGTGGATGAGACATCCATTTCGGATCGAACTCGTTCTTCACCTTGAGTAGAAACTCATGGTAGTTGGGCCCGTATTTCGGTCCCGTAAGATACAGCGGTTGATGTGGGCCGAGCAACGAGGTGTAGAACCGGCCCTTGATGTTCATCTTGGACGTGTCCACGTAGAACTGATCCACCGGGTCGGTGTTATCATCCGGATCCCAGTAAATGAGGAACTCGGAATACCCCTGGTGCCCCAGTTCGAAACTCTGGAACCAGCCGGGATCCCCGTAGTCGGGCATGAGGGGCGGCGTGTATTTCTTCTTTAATTCCGCATAACTAGGTCCATGGTCCGGTGACTGGGACAGCGTTTCAATGACATAATCCAAGGATACGTATCCGCCGCACATGAGCCACATGCCGGCAGAGTCCGCGTTCTTGATCCAGGACTCGTCACTGGGTTTAGTACGACGGGCCACGCCGCCCAACTTGTTCATGATATCCATGAGCACGCGCTCGTCGTACTCCATCTGTTCTTCCGAGGTAAAACCAATCAGAAGCACACGAACGATGAAGAAATTGGCGACGGTTTCCTCATTTTCCTTGCCCCATATATCCCAGAACTCTTCCTTGCACTCCGCCTTTGCAATGGCTCGCCAGAACAGAGGTACCTTGGTCACCGCTCCGGCGATCTCGGCATGGCCGATTTCCCTCATGGCCGTTACCTGAGCTTCCTTTGACGGAACGGTGAAGTTGATCCATTTGACCCGCTTCTCCGGGAGGGCGAGCGCGGTGTTGGGGGAAATACCCGTAGGCTCGAGCCGCTCGGGCTGAAACGGAAGAGTCTTGATCGCCATCCTGGTGACAATCCCGAGGCAGCCGCGCAGTCCCGTATAACCTCTCAGCAGACCCCTGAGGTCGGGTCCGGGACCCTCACCCCAAAACGCATCGTCGCCCGTTGCGAGAGAGCCGGTCTTGAGGATTTCACCGTCCGGCATGACGATTTCGGTGCCGAGAATGCGCCTGTGCGGAAGTCCGATCCGGTGGCTCAAAGGAGACCACCCATCGCCGATCAGGTTGGCGATGGCCGAAGCCTGGGCTCCACCACCGCCGATCACAACGTACGCCCCATGGTTCATGCATTCTTCCTGGATGGGTGAGTAGACCATACCGGGGCCCACCTCAATGTAGAAGTGCTTTTCATCCAGAATGAAATCGTTCATACGCTTGAGATCGATCAGCAAAGCGTCCTCGACGTGAGGATGGGAGCGTGGTCCGTAAAACCCCGTGCTGTACGGCACATAGGGGATGCCGTTGCGGTAGCAGACTTTAACGATCCTCTGGACCTCTTCCGTGGTCTTGGGCATCAAAACGCATCCCGGGACTTTCGTCATGACACGCTCATATCCCAAGCCATTCTCGTATCCTCCCGGGCCGCTGCGATACCCCTCACGGATCACCGGATCGTCGGAAATGTATTGAGAGCCAACAATGGCCTCCAGTGCCTTGTAGATCTCTTTTGAAATGGCCATGATTGCCTCCTAGTCTTCAAGGGATGCGCAGATCAACTCCGAAATGTCCATGACCTGCACGTCATCGCCGCCGGCTTTGACGGCCTGGGCGAAATTGTTCTTGCACCCGGGACAGGAGGACACCAGGGTCTCCGCACCGATGTCCCTGACTTCCTCAAGCCGATGCTCCGCGGCAAATCGCGCGAAATCCGGATAAGCTGCCTGAGTTCCTCGTCCCGCGCCGCAGCAGAAAGCATTTTCCCTGGTCCTTGGCATTTCGACGAGATCCACTCCCGGGATTGCCTTGAGGATGTCTCTCGGTTGAGCATATACGCCGTTATTTCCACGGCGTCGCTGCAGCCTGGGCTCCACACATCCCATCCACCCGCGTTTTCCCTCATACGGCGTCCACGGTTCACTCAAGCGACTCAGACTGCACGCATCATGATAGGTCGCACGGGTTTCAACGGCTTTCTTGAACTTCAGTGCGCCGTCCTTGACTTTCCCGTCCACATACTCAACCAGGTGGATGACATCAAAGCCCAGATCGCTGGTGGCAATATTCAGCAATTTCGGATAATCCACCTTCCACATCCGGTAACCTTCAGCGCAACTCGTGATGAGCGTCTTGGCTCCGGTCTTGCGCATTTCTTCCACATTACGCTGCGCCAAGGCTCTTGCCTCGTCGATGAGGCCTACGGAGAATACTTGGTTGCCGCAACACCATTCATCGGGCATCAGCATGAACTTGTCGCCCGCCGCAGTCAAAATTTTCGCTGTGGATTGCGCGATTTCCTTGTTCACGTACGAGCCCATACAGCCAACGAAATAGAGCATATCGGCTTTGTCGGCAGGAGTTATCCCGGCAGGAAGCCACGCGGTCCGTTTCTCATGCGGGGCTCCGTACATGTTGTGCGACGTCGCTATGTTGGCGGCTATTTTCTTGTGTGCGGGCAGCGGGCCTACACCGTCTTTGACCGCCTTGACCCTGAGCGACTCCAGAGAGAGTTCGACTTCCAAGTCCAGATTGCGCTTACACCCGACATCGCACGCACCGCACAGGGTGCAGGCGTACATGACTTCGAGGGCTTTTTCGTTCCAGTCGAGCAACCCCTCGGCCATGGCATGGCCGATTCGAAGTTTTCCGTAAGCACCGTATGCGTCGAACTCGTATTTGGCTGCACTCGGGCACCGGAGCATGAATTTCGCGCCGGGCATGTACGTGTGTTCCACCCATGAGCAGCCTTTACATTTGATGCAGCGGCTCATGTCGTAGACGAAATTATCTATATCCTCAATATCGAGCTTGAAGTCCGTTTTAGGCTTAAAGTATCTGACAGCTAGCTCCTCGGCCATGGTTTGGTCCCTCCTCAGAAGCATAGATTCGAAGGATTCATAATGTTGTTCGGATCGAATATCTTCTTCAGTCGCTTGAGATGACTCGCGTAAGTAGCGGCCCTCTCATACACGATAGGCGCCAGGTCACCGTAAGGCCTTGAGAACACCGCTCCTTGCTTGAGGAGCGTCGCTGCGGCTTCCTTGTACAGGGCGCGAATATTCGCTTTTTCACCCTCGTTTTCCGGGTTGTAGAAGAAGTTGAATTCCGGTCTGCATGCCCGGTTATGCTCAATCGGCTGGATGTACATGCCGATGTCGCTTGCGGCATAGCCGAATTCCGATGCGATCTCTTCAACTTCGGCGACGAAATCCTGAGCATCGCACGGCCGTGTGTGGAAGAAGAGGCTTTGGCATGCGCCCTTAACGCGGTTCTTCCAGTGAGGCGTGTCGGCCGGCCACGGGTTACGGATTATGGGGAGGAGCTTGTTCCTCAGACCGGGAAATCCGGGCAGGTTTTCGCCAAGCTTCACGCTGGGGAATTCGTCTCTGATCACCTGAGCAAGAAAATTCTCTTCGTAGGCGATCTTTTCTTCAGGGCGTCTCAAGAGACCGCTGATCACGAGGACGAGGGTCCATGGAGGAAGAACCGCCTTGAGTCTGTCAAAGTCGTCGGGCCACTGTTCGGCCACTATCGCGGCGAGATCTACGTTGTTCAGAAGCAGGACTTCTTGTCCGATTCTTCTCGGAAGAATACGGTACAGAAAATCCATTGCATAATTCAGGTCCTCAAATGCCGAGAAGAGGATCTTGTCGATCTTGGGGATGGACTCCATCTTCAGATTCGTCCAGGTCACCACGCCCATGGTTCCTTGAGCGCACTGGAAGAACCGATAGAAATCGAGACCGGGGCCTGAAGGATTCCCGCCTTTTGACGCGGATTCGGGATATCCGTTCACACTGGCGGAGCCCATTCTGAAGATCTCACCGGTGGGCCATACCACTTCCATGGCCTCGAGGGGTTCGCCGTAATCGTACACCTGGTTGGTAGGTTCTTCACGCTCGAGGAAGTCGGTAAGGACCGAGCGTTCGGCAGGAGGGGTCAAAGGCATGATGACCCTGAAGCCGGCTCTGCCCAGTTCCGTGGTGAGCTTCTCCCAGGTGACGCCCGCCTCGAATCTCACGCGGCGGTTGTCGGGATCGATTTCCAGGATCTTGTCCATCCTCGACATGTCGAGCACCAGCCCGCCTTCTTTGGGGATGGTGGCTCCGTAGAAATGGACTTTGGAACTGCACGGCACAATGGGGATGTTGAGTTCGTTGCAGATCTTGACAACATCCGCTACTTGCTCGGAAGTTGCCGGCTTCGCAACGTAATTGGGGCCCCCGGCAGGGTAATAGCTGAAGTCGGTCGTGTAGGCCTGTAACTGAACAGGGTCATCGGAAAAATTCTCAGCCCCGACCACTGCCGATATTTTTGATTTAACGTCCACTGTTGACCTCCGTTTCTCACAGATTGTCACACATGATTTGAAGCCGCTTAGGCTCTTTGAGGTTACGTGACGGGACAATAGCAAAGGCCCCGAAAAGGGACCTGCACCGGTGCCGCGTTTGCCGTCCGTTTCACCGTGATCGTTCCCGACTTGCCGGTGCTCAAGAATCACGGCTGTCACGGCGGGGAAGATCTTTAGCACCTAAGTTGCTTACGTTTTGATCGTTAACATGTTAACTACTAAATCTCAAGGTAACCGGACACGGAAAGTCTGTCAAGTCTTTTTCAAGGACAAGGCCAAAAAACTTGGGGCCAAGAAACTGATGGAAGGGAGAGCGCGAATGCTGGTCAAACGCGGGCTTGGGGCTGTATTGGGATCGTAGGGTGAACTGTGCCCGCCATGGTACCGGCGGAAGCAGGGACGGCTTCCGGACCCCGGCCTAGTACTCCACGGCGAAAGTACGGTGACATATTGACGGAAACTGTCCCTTGTCTTGGTAGCGCCGGCCTCCGTGCCGGTCTCTTCTCCGCGAGAGCGCGGCAGCCACCGGGACGCTACCGCGCGTTCTTAAGAATACGTCAGCGTATTTATGCCACAGTGTACTAGTGGGACTGGCGTCTCGCCTGTCAATGACGGGCAAGATGCCCGTCCCACTGCGACGGCGGGCACAGCCCGCCCTACGGTATTGTCGCTGTTCGCCGGCAACGCCTTTACCGAAGGGATCGAGATCCATATCATGGATGGGGTCTCAGTCCGGGTATATAGCCCGGAGAAAAACCCGGCAGACTGCTTCAATTACCGGAATAAGATCGGGATTGACACCTCCATTGAGGCTCTGAAACTGTATCGGCAAAGGAACCCGGTCAGAGCTGACGAACTGCTCCGGTTTGCCCGCGTTTGCCGGGTCCTCAAGGTGATGAAGCCTTACCTGGAGGCGGCTGCTATGAGCCGCCAAAATCCCAGTTATCCCGCTGCATCTGTTCGGCAGCGGCTTTTGAACAAGGCACGAGAATCGGGCCGTCCCTTCAACGAGATTCTCCAGTACTATGCGATGGAACGATTCCTGTATCGGCTCTCCAAGTCGCCGTATGCGAATAGTCTTGTCCTCAAGGGCGCACTGATGTTCAATGTGTGGAGCGGACCACTCTCGCGGCCCACGATGGACATTGACCTGCTGGGGGTCGTCTCAACAACGACATGGGGAGCATCATCATTGCGCTGAGGAGCGTCTGCACCCAGGAAGTGGAACCGGACGGATTGGTTTTCGCCCCTGACAGCGTGACCGGAGAGAGGATTATCGAAGGCGCCTCCTGCGAGGGTGCCCGGGGCCGCCTACGGAGAAGCCTAGGAACTGCTCGTGTGGTGATTCAGGTAGCTATCTCCTTCGGCGACATCATTGTGCCTTTTGCGATGACCGCAGACTATCCCACCATCCTCGAGCTTCCGGTCCCGGTCGGTGCCGGGATACAGCAAAGAGAGCGCCATAGCGTTCCGCTGTCCTTTCGTCCGGCCTCCGGAATTGCCTGCGAAGAAGTCGAATTGAGTATGGTGTACCCGGAATCCCCACCGATTCACGGGAACGGCAAGCATGGCCGACCACGAAGTCTGTTTTTCTATTGTTTCTCTTCTATTTCCCCGAACTCAGCCTCCCCAAGGATCGTTTTCATGATTCTTGTCAGTTCGGAATACTTTCGATCGCTAATTCTGTATAAAATCTCGACTGCCGGCGCGTCTGAACATGCAAGTCTCAAGTAAAACCGCCTCCGGGACAATTCCGCCCGGGCGATGTCTAAATGCCCACAAAGCCTTTCATCGTGGGTCTCCATGTAGCAAGGATCCGGTTCCTCCTGGTCCTCGTCATCATAGTCGAATCCTCTTTGAATCAGGAAGTACACCGTGTCGTCATCCAGCCGTTCGTTGAAAAGCACTTGGAAATAATCTCCTTCCTCTGAGGGTGACACCCCCCTAGCTTTGAAGGTGATCATCTCTCCTTGGGGTGACGATGACCCCACAATGGGGCCGGGAAGGTCACCGTTTTCTTTGCTCGGTGAACCTGGTTTTGGGCTGCTTCGTCGCTTCTTTTTCATGAAGTTCGCTCTCAGGGTTTCGTATTTCTTGGGCACTTCCGTCTCTCTCTTGTTCGTGGGGATCAAACGACGGGGATTCCACCACAATCTATTCCGGAAGAGCCCGATCTTACCGTCATGGTAATCCTTGTGGTGTGCCGAGCACAACCAGATCACGTCACCCGGCCTACTGTAGTTCTCGTGGTGCGCAATAACTTCGGTATTGCCGCATACAACGCACGTTCCCTTCGTCAGACGCCCTTGCTTCAACAGCTCCCTTGTCTTGAGTCTGGTCTTCCGCCGTTTCGCAATCAACGGGTCCCGTAACTCTTTCATTTTGCCCGTCTTCCACTTTGATCGGAAGGGTGGAGCTTGCTCGCCGCACTTAGCCCTGAACTCGACTTCACAGATCTTACTGCAATAGTGCTCGCTCTTCCTGTGCAATCGGCTTCCACAGACGATACAGGAGACTGGCTTCCCGTCGCGAATAGGCACGTTGAGTCTGCTCTGTGAAGACATTTCTTAATCCTTTCCCATACGAGTGACGTGCGAGACCAGATCCTCTTGGTAAGTTATTTGAGTCACTCCGCCATTGGTCTCGTGTCGTTGAGGCACCCCTCTGCTCAACTTCGGCATTTGTACTGTGAGACAAAGGTTGGATAGCCCTAAAGAGAGAAGGCGTCAAGAGAAGAGAAGGGGACCCCGGCTCCCGGATTAGGCATCGGTCATGAGCATCATCCCGGCAGACTGCTCAATATCTTAAGAATCCATCATTGTTGAAGCAATCGGTCATGTGCACCTGGTGTGCCCGGAATTAGAATTATCGTTACGCCTTCCCGGCGATCCCGGTCGGTGATATATTCGGGTCAGAGAGGCAATACGAGAAGCCAAGGTGGGGGCTATGCCGGACACAACCAATCCACACGACAGATTTTTCAAAGAGGTCTTTTCCCGAGACAGGAGAGATATTCATGAACAGATGGGCTGAAGAACTATTTAAGGAACAAAAGGTAGAATGGATTGCCCAGGGCGTGGCCCAGGGTATGAAAGAGGGTAGGAAGGACGCTACTTTTCCCTGACCATCCGTCAGATCACGCGCAAGTTCGGTAGCCTGAATGCGGCCCTCGAGGAGCGCGTCCGATGTCTGACCCTCGAACAACTGGGAAAATTGGGCGAGGATCTCCTGGATTTTCGTGCTTTGTCCGACCTCACGGAATGGTTGGACAGGCTTGAGAAGTCTTAATGGGTGACGACCCCAGGGACGAAGCCCGAATTGACCCCCGGCAGCATCGGAGATATCAAGTGGACCTAACCGAGGAGGCCCCTATGAACTCCACAACTGAGCGTGTCCGGACAGAAGCCGAGTTAATGTCGCTCCCGAAAGAGGAGGGAAAACAAGAACTTGTTGACGGTAAACTGGTCGTCATTCCCCTGTACGGTCTCAGGCATGTGGAAATAATCGGTCGGTTGGCATTCAAGCTTCACGAGGTTGTCCAGAAACACGACTTGGGGCACGTCCTGTTCAGAACCGTCGCCCTTTCTTCAATTCCTTTGGAGAGATACCGAACCGCTTCCTAAAGGCTTCCGAGAAATGGCCGAAACAGTTGTACCCCGTCATGGAGGCTACTTCTCCGACGTTCATTTCACCTGTTTCCAGCAGGGTTCGAGCCTTCTCCATTCGGAGCATCCGGACGTACCCGAATACCGTGGTCCGGTAGAACTCCCGGAAGCCGCGTTTGAGTTTGAAATCATTGAGGCCGACACGACGTGCAAGTGTTAGCAGTGACGGCGGATCCGCGAATTCCTTCTCGAGGATTCTCCGGGCTTCCTCAAGGCGCTCTCTCTCTCCTTTGCTCTTTTTCACCGGCCGCGGCAGGGTAGGGGATGAGAGGGCATGCCATTGGAAGGCAAGGATCTCAAGTGTCTTACTCTCCATGAAGAGCCTTCTCGCAGGGCCTTCCAAAGGACAGTTGAGCACCTGATGGGCTATCATCCGGAGCTCGGGCGTGAGAGGTTGCTCGATGTGCCGAGGAAAGCCTTCGGGCCGGTCAAAGATGGGGTGCACGGATCCCGTGACGGTCTTGCGATAGTCCGAAACCAACTGCCGGACCTTGGCTGAAGCAATCTGCAATTCCACGATGCGGTGAGGTTCGCCGGGAAAGACATTCCAGCGAGATTTTTGGGCCTGGAAGGTGCCGATGACACTCCGGCCCGGAACCAATTCCCATTGATCATGACGACCTGCCCGAGCCTGCACGGTGTACTCGGACCTGCCGTCTAAGACCAGAGAAAGAAAAACGCCCGTACCCTCCGGCTCGATGTCGAGTCCGACCTGGTGTTGGACGCCCACATTCATGCTCATGAGCCGCATTCCGGGTTGTACGGCATGCACGTCCAGTCTACCGTTTATCAACGGCCCCTGCGAAACGACAGAGATTCCGTTTACATTACCTTCCAATGGGCGGAACAGAACTTCAAACCGGGTTTCCGGGTCTGTTCCGATGGAATGTGCGGCGTGAGTCTTTGATTCGAGTTCCCCCATCATTACCTCCGTAAGGTCCGGGCTTGGCATTTGGGTTCGTCACGCCTTCAGCATATCCGTTCGAACCGGCGGCCGACCGGGAAATCGTCTCGACCGGACACGACCATCCGTCAGCCTCGCCCTTAACTTACCACAAATCCGGTCTTTGATTAGTACAGGATTACGTGCGTGAATAGGTCGGCATATTCTTAGTGCTCGGTTTCCTAAGTTCGCTCACACATTTCTGTCTTGCGGCCATGTTAGGTGCCGGAAAGAAGAATGTCCGGGCATCCCGCGCGGAACGCGGGACCAGGCTACGAAGACCTGTCCCGAAGCCTCAGACCTGTTTCGTGGGACGGGCCTCCGTGACCGTCATCTTTAAAGGCGGGCGTCTCTGCCCGCCGTCCCCCCGGCGCAGGCCGGGGGCCAGGAAAGGAAGACTGGTTCCCGGCCTACGCCGGGAAGACGGCTCAGCTTTTGCGATCGTATTTACGCCATAAAGCACTTAGGGACACCCGCCCAACAGCCTTCGCACTTGGAGCCTGAGCTCAAGCATCACCGTGATCGGCAACGGGCGATCTCAACGGCATAATCCGGCCGGCCGAAGAAATAATCCGTCCGGGAGCGGAATCGATTTCATGCAGCGCATAGAGTGTGACTGTCGAAAATCTTAAAAAGGGAGGACGAGAACTATGAGCAACGAGATATGGGATCGAGTTCAAAAACACTTTGCCTTTTCCGATGAAGAGATCGAACTCTTCAAGAGTAATCCGAGGAACATCGATGTTGTGATGAAAACTCCCGAGTTTCAGAACAGGACCATTGTGGCCGAAGTCATGGAATCTCACGGTTGCCACAGCCAACACAAAGTCGGCGACAAATTCTACCTGGACGCGGCGGGGAATTTGATTTCAAGACTCTGCCCCGAAAGGATGTGTGTTTACGCGGTAAGTGCGCTTCAAAACGCTGTTTTCGCATCAGGTGAGCTTATTATGGCCGGCGTAGACCCCAATGAAATGAGATTCAAGAGGACTGGTTGCTTCGACGTTGGGCTGCAATGCGGAGGCTGGGGACGAGTTGTCATGGAAGTCGGAGTGGAAGACAAGAAAGATTAAGCGTAGGCCGAACAGGTTGATCAAGCGGCTCCGGATCTCCAGAGCCGCTTTGTCGTTGCCCGGGAGGAGTATATGCCCGGGAATGTGTGCTGCGATCTGCGCGAACGGTTGGATAAGTATTCCGTTGGATTCCCTGCTCGCCGAGTCCGGCGTGGAGATGACGATATTGGAGAGACTTCTTGGCGAGCAAGAGGCCGCCATGTACCTGAACCTCGCCATGATGTTGGACGGACATGAATCAACGGCGCAGCGTCTCGTTCGAGACCTCACATCAGGCTAACCGTTTAGGGAGAAACTGGTTCGAGATCCCAAAATACTGTGTTAAAATCATATTTGACTGTCCGGAATGGCCGCAAAAGGTCGGAGTCACGATGGGGGACTATTGCTTCATAAGAACATTCTCGCCGGAGAGGGACCATGAGCATGTATTCCGGAGATCCATCAGAAGAAGCCGTAAGAGAATCTTCGACAATGCCCACGGGGGACGCGTTTCTCTACTTTTCCGAGCAGTTTTCGGTAAAGGGGATGAAGAAACGTCTGGAAAAGGCCTGGGAAGATTATGTCCATCTAGGCAAACTGGATCGTCGAATTGTCCGTCCGGAAATAGCAGCCGCATGGGAGCGATGCAAGAAGTACCAAGTCAATTGTCTGCTGCAAAGAGTGCCTGAGCTTCAAGGAACCCCGGGGTCTGACGCAAGCATCACGAGAAGAGTCGAGTTGGAGGCTTCGGCTTACCCGCATCTTAAGCGACTCGGTGACTTCTTGCGAGACAGCGGCTGCGTGGCAGTTCTGTGCGACTCACAAGCTGAATTAATTGGCATAGTTGGAGATTCCGCCCTAAGAAATGCGATGGAAGCTAAGAATTTCAGAGAGGGGGCTGTTTGGACCGAGGACATTGCAGGTGATAATGCCCCGGGCACGTGTCTGGAATTGGGGCATCCGGTCCAAGTGGTGTCCGCCGAACATTTCTGTTACGGCTGGCACGATTTTGTGTGTACGGCCGGTCCGATCAGAGATCCGTTTACGCATCAGTGGTTGGGAGCCATTGATATTACCGGACCTATCTCGGATATCCACAGACATGTATTTGGTCTTCTCATGGACGCAGTTGTTCAAATCGAGAGAGGTCTCCTGGAATTGAGGTGCCGAGAAGAGTACTGGTTAAAACAGGAGGCACTCAATGCCGTCACTTCAATGTGCTCGGAAGCAATAGTTGTGACGGATACCAAAGGCACGGTCAGGGCCGCCAATGACTATGGAAAGGAGCATTTGAACGAGGCGACTGTGAAGGAAGGCTTACATCGGATCTCAGACCTGGATGTGACGTCAGCCGGTGATGATTTGCCGTATGCAAAGGCATTTGAGACGTCAATCACACTCTCGGGAAGGTCTTTGCCGGTGCTCGTCTACCCAATAATGCGTTATGGAAAGCGATTAGGCTCGGTGGTCAGCTTTTCCGAGACTCGTAAGCCCACGCGGATGAAGGTAAGTAGCTTACCTGATAGGGCCATGCGTGTTACCCGCATGGTCGGTAAGAGCCCTGCCTTGCTCGAAGCTATTTTCAAAGCTGAAAAAGTCGCTCCTTACGATTCTACGGTTCTGCTTGAAGGCGAGAGCGGTACGGGAAAAGAGTTGTTCGCCCGGCTTATCCATGATCTGAGTCCTCGATCTACACGACCTTTCTTGGCCATTAATTGCGCAGCAGTCCCGTCCGAGCTTTTGGCCACCGATCTGTTTGGTTACGAGAAGGGCGCATTCACAGGGGCCGATCGGACGGGAAGACCTGGTAAGTTTGAACTGGCTCACACAGGAAGCCTCGTACTTGACGAAATTTCAGAATTACCCAAACACTTGCAGGTTTACTTGCTTCGATTCCTCCAGGAGAGAAGTTTCTACAGGGTAGGAGGAACCAAGCTAAGAGATGTGGACGTGCGAATCATCGCTCTCTCGAATAAACCGCTCGCAGAAGAGGTAAAAGCCGGACGCTTTCGGGAGGATTTATTCTATCGTTTTCGAGTCATATCCATATCGGTGCCGCCCTTGCGGGAACGCAAAGAAGACATTGCAGTGCTTGCCGACCACTTTCTCGCCAAGTTGGCAAGCCGTTTGGGAACTCATCGGAAACGGTTGACGGACGAGGCGGTCGAACGCCTCAAATGGCATTCTTGGCCGGGAAACGTACGGGAACTGGAAAACGCCATGGAGTATGCGGTGGTGATGAGCGACTCGAACCGAGTCTTTTCGTCTTATCTTCCGGATTTTCTTCCGAAGAATCCCGGCCCCGCAGCACCTGAAACAAAGTTAGCGGATCCGGATGACAAAAAGACCCTGCTATTACAGTCACTGGAGATGAACAACTGGAATGCGACCAAGGCAGCCGAAGATCTCGGTGTCTCACGAGCTACACTTTATCGCCTCCTGAATAGACACGGCCTGACTATACGCAAGCATCTTTCCGAGGGTTGAGACACCTGTCTCGCTGTTGCTACGCTTGTCTCAGATCACAAGACCACGCCATTCACAAGAAAATCCCGCCCGGAGAACCTCGACTCCTTAGATTTTATCAGAAAAATCAGAAGCATCCCTTGGGATTGACCGTACCTTCTGATGATCGATCCGTGCCGGCACGTTTCTTGCCCATATTGCGTCCAGAAAGGTCCCAAACTTCTCTGAGGTGACACGGCGGCAATGACGGCCGATACCCATCATCGAGGGCGAATTCGTAAAGCCGGCAAGCTGACCGTGAGGGATTGGCTTTCTGCGGCACGCGTCCCAGGAAATCATGACCAACAACAGGTAGAAGTCCACAATCAGACAAGAGGTGTTCAATGTTGAAGGCAGCGAGCACAATGGTGAAGCAACCCTATTCGAAGTGTGCGGGTGCGATCCTTGGTGATGCGTTAGTTGCGAAGTTGGGTCGACATCCGGATGCCTGCTGGCTCTTCTGTGAACCGGGAAACGGTATGGAGGATCTTGTCGCCGGCGTTCTGGAAAGTGTGGGGAGTAAGAACCTCATAGGCTGCACCAGTGACGGAGAAATCTCCAACTCAGGGTTTAGTCACGGCTCAGCGGTACTGGGAGGAATAGCCTCGGACACCATATCGTTCTCCATTGCCTCAGCCTCAAACATTTCATCGGACAGCGAAAGAGCGGGTAGGGAATTGGCGCAGAAGCTTCCTTCCTCGGCACGGCATGTACAACTGTTCTCGGACTCGCTGACTGGAAACGCATGTGCCATCCTACGTGGATTTGAGTCACGTTTCGGATCGCGAATTCCGATCACTGGAGGTACGGCCGGGGATGGGGCGAAATTCGTCAAGACTTGGCAATTTGCCGGGAATCAAATACTGACGGATTCTGCCATCGCAATTGCCTTTTCCGGGAGTTTCAGAGTGGGAACGGGGCTTCGTTCCGGTTGGTTCCGTGTGGGAGTACCCAAAAAGGTGACACGAGCACATGGAAACCTTCTGTACCGGCTTGACGGTGAACCTGCATGGCAAGTTTACAAACGATATCTGGGTTCGCTCTCCTCCCAGATGCCCGGTGTAGGGGCACAATTCCCTCTTGGAATTGTGCAGGAAGACGAAACCTTGACGCACGAAGGCGGTGCTCCCGTACTGAGAGCCATCATGGGGCACAACGAGCATGACGGTTCCCTGGTACTGGGCGGTGAAATTACGCAAGGGAGCTCGGTAGTGATGTGCACCGGCAGCACGAGGGACAAGATCTTGGACGCTTCAGGCGACGCTGCTCGCAGTGCCGTGAATGCCTTGGGAAACTCCGGTCCGGCCGACGTAGTGTTCGTCTACAGTTGCATGGCCCGCAGAAAGCTATTGGGTATGCATACCAAAGAAGAATCCGAACGTATCTCGCAAGTGGTTGGAAATGGAACACCCATGTGGGGCTTCTACACCTATGGAGAGTACTGTCCTGCAGAAGCCGATGGACCATGCCGATACCATAACGAGACGGCTATCTTGGCTGTTATCAAGGAGCGAGAAGTGTCTCTGAAAGGCTGAGGCGAAGATCACCCGGATTTATGAAGGGACAAACGAAATCCAACGCATTGTCAGTGCATCGACGCTGTAGCCAAAGAATCGGCCGACCAGCTAAGGGATTTACCTGGAATCGGCCGCTCATGCATCCTCATAGATATAGATGGAAAGGACGAATCTGAATGGAGAAACAGCCTCGACAGATTACTCGGACACCCTCGGCCTACGACTATCCCTTGATCATCAAGCAATTGCTTCACACGCCGCTCATCTATGCCCCGGATCAGGAGATCGTTTATCGCGACCAACTGAGACTCACCTATCGTGACCTGTACACGCGAATCAACAAGCTGGCCAACACGTTAGCGTCCCTAGGAGTGGGGCCGGGGGATACGGTCGCTGTTCTGGACTGGGATTCCCACCAATATCTCGAATGCTTTTTCGCCGTGCCGATGATGGGAGCTATCCTCCACACGGTCAATGTGCGCCTGTCACCCGAACAGGTTCTCTACACGATGAATCATGCTGAGGACACTGCAGTACTGGTCCACGAGGATTTTCTTCCCCTGGTTGAAGCCATTGCCGAGCGGCTCGAAACGGTCAAAACCATCGTGGTGCTCAAAGAAGGCGATGAAGCGCCCGCCACGGACCTGGAAATATCGGGAGAGTACGAGGATCTGCTTGCTAACGCGTCGGAATCGTATAATTTCCCCGATTTCGATGAGAATGCCCTGGCAACCACATTTTACACCACCGGCACAACCGGTGATCCTAAAGGCGTGTATTTCAGCCATCGTCAGCTGATGCTCCACACCCTGAGCGTCTGCACCGGTGTTTCGAGTTTCAAGGCACCTGCCAGATTCCAGTCCTCAGACGTGTACATGCCCATCACGCCCATGTTTCACGTCCACGCCTGGGGTTTCCCGTACGTGGCGACGCTCCTGGGAGCCAAGCAAGTCTATCCGGGGCGTTATGAACCGGCGATGCTTCTGAAGCTGTTGATCTCAGAGAAGGTGACGTACTCCCACTGTGTTCCCACGATTCTCCACATGATCCTGTCGAGCCCTAACGCGAAAGACTTCGACCTGAGCAACTGGAAGCTTATCATCGGTGGGTCGGCGCTTCCCAAGGGATTGGCTAAGGATGCCATGGAGCGAGGAATCGACATCATCACCGGGTACGGAATGTCCGAGACCTGTCCGGTCCTCACCTTGGCCAACCTGAAGCCCCGGATGATGGACTGGGAAGTGGAACGACAATTGGATGTTCGAACCAAGACCGGGATCCCAATTCCGCTGGTGAATCTCAAGATAGCTAATCTGGATACCGGCGATGCGGTTCCCCGCGACGGGAAATCTACCGGGGAGATTGTGGTTCGCGCCCCATGGCTCACCCAAGGCTACTTCAAGGCACCGGAAAAATCAGAGGAACTGTGGTCCCGCGGGTGGCTGCACACCGGAGACATAGCCAACTGGGATGGGGACGGGTATGTGCAGATAACCGACAGGCTGAAAGATGTGATCAAGACTGGTGGTGAATGGATCTCATCGCTGGACTTGGAAAACCTTATCAGTCAGCATCCAGCGGTATCCGAAACCGCTGTGGTCGGCGTTCCCGACGAGAAGTGGAGTGAACGCCCCCTTGCCCTCGTGGTGCCCAAAGCTGATTTCTCCGACGAAGTTACGGCAGAGGAGGTCAAAGCTTTCCTGGCCAAGTTCGTTGACGATGGTACCATCACGAAATGGGCTGTGCCGGTACATGTACTGATCGTCAAACAGATCCCCAAGACAAGCGTGGGGAAGATTGACAAGAAGAACATCAGGAGGCGGGTCTCAGAGGGATCCTTTTCTTAGCAACCGGAAGCATTTAGCAGACTTGCTCCAGTGCCCTGCGGAACCGACGACACGCACGATGCACCCCAAAGGGTGATTTGTTGAAGTCGGCGGTTCCGAGCAGCGTGCAGTACCTGAAGAACAGACGTTACATGAGAAGCGAGCTACACCCACCTGGTTGCATCAGTGCTATTCAACCATAGAGGAATGTCCAACTCTCGTATTGATAGGGGTGCCAACTCGGCAGTAGCGGTATTTCGTTTGTCTCAAACCAGGTGCGCCACACAGCTACCGCATCAACAGAAAGGCGAAAGGAGAGAGGAACATGAGGACCGTAGTTGCCAGAGAAGGATATAGAATCACAGTGGATGATTCGAGAAACCGGTTACTCTTTGAGGTCTGGGGCGACGTAGTAGACCATGGTCTTTTTGCCACAATTCTGGAAGACTGGAGAAAGGCTTGCAGCGTTGTACGCCCTGGCTTCACACTCTTAGCTGATTACACTCAAGTCGGAGTGTTCGCCCTCCCGCAGATATGGTCAGAGGCTCAGGCCCTGATCGTAAGTGCAGGAGTTGAGAAGAGCGCGGTATTCTGGGGAAAACGCGTACTTGGAAGATACGCCACTGAGAAAGCGGCCCAGGATGCGTCAACTGAGTACTCCATGAGAAGGCGCTCATTCGAAACACGGGCCGAAGCTGAAGCCTGGCTCGACCAGAGACCGGTATGGATGCAAACGAAACGAACCAGCCTTCCAGATCTTTGAGGACACGTCACTTGTTCGTATCTGTGAGTCACGAAACGTAGTGGCCGGCCATCAGTTTCTTGCTCGTGCCGAATCTTCATGGTGTCTTCGCATCCGGCATTTGTTCGATCGGCACGTGTTGTGGACCGTCAGGAATATGCGTCCGGCTGACGACTTAGCGGAAGTCGGGTTATCATGTTGTCAGATAAAGAATAGACGAAAAGCTTGAATTGTGTGGCTGTCGAACCGACCGGAGAGGTTTCGAATTCCATCGGAAAGGTGTTTCGGAATCGCGCAAAGAAAACTGACTACCGGACCTCTGCACCACCCAGGATCATTTGCGCCCTGGTAGTGTGGCGTCTCCCTCATTACATTCAAATAACGGCATAGCGCACCATCAATGTAAGTCGGCTGTATACCCCCGGCAGCCTTCAATTTCGCATAATCATCTCGTAAGACCGTTATGGTAACGAGTTCTCGCCTCGTACAGAGAGAATCCTGCCGTTGGCTGCAATCGACGGAAGGACGTCGAAGCCTGAGACGCCGGTACTCATTTTGCACGGAAACTGTATTTTGCGATGAAAACGGAGGCATGAGATTTCCACCTGTATCAACCTACATAGGTATCTGTGAGCAGTCAAGAAGAATCTGGTAGTAGTTATATTTCTTACGAAGAAATAACACCTTACGGTAGTCGTTCAACGCGATTGAGGCAGGCGCTTGGCCGTCGGACGGTAATCAAGTTCGGTAATCGCGGGGGCTTTACAGCGCGACAAACAGGTGGAAAATCGGCAGCATAGGGGTGTGCGAAGCACTGCCCGGTGAGAAGGGGGGGAATACCAATGCGCTTTCGAGGATGTGACGTGGTTGAGTGCCGTTTGCGGTGTTTATCCGGACCGAAGTCAGGTGCGCCGTTCGTAGCGGAGGAGATTCGCCGCAAACCGCGGAAGCCCAGTCGAAATTGTTGCTTGCACGAAAGCGCATCGTAAACGTTCACCGCGTCATCGCGCTCGTTTGAGCAAGAAAATCTAACCACAAAGGCACCAAGACACTAAGAATTTGGGAAGTGGTGTACACGGCTGCCTTGTTGACTCATGGCGCTTCCTGATCGAAATGCAGTCTCAAGCAGGACCTCGTGACGAGGGTTGCCCCGACTCGTCATGCACACCGCAAGTCCTGGACTGCTCTATTTCCGGCGGTTTTCCTTGGTGCCTTTGTGTCTTGGTGGTTCACTCTCTCTTTCTTCGCGGTGAACGCTTACAGCGCATCGACATAGGCCGCTTGAATTGCCACACTTCACATGCAAGATCCGCCCTCGGGTGATCGACGGAAGCGAGGACGACGAGACCCACGATAGACAGTGGTGTCCCGGAGTGGGTGATGCGTCTCTAAATATGCAGGCTGGGGTCGCACCGAAGAGAAGGTTGCGAAGAGGCTCGTTGGGCGGTTGCGCGTCGGCAAGCCGTCATCGTATGAGGGACGGCAACCAGAGCGCCAGTGAAGGAAAGCCGACCACAAGACCGATGACAAACAGATAGATCACGATAAATGGAAACGCTGCCCAGCCTATCTCCTGAATGGTCACGTCCTTAGGGGCCACCCCTTTCATAACGAAGAGCAGCATGCCGAACGGCGGCGTCAGCAGGCCCATCTCCAAATTGATCAGCATGATGATACCGAACCAGACCGGATCAAACCCGAGTGCCTTGACGATCGGCATGAAGATCGGCATGCAGATCATCATGATGGAAATGGTCTCCATAAAGGTCCCCATCACAAGCACGATCAACTGCATGCCGAACAGAATGAGAAGAGGGTGGACGTTTGTGGCCTGGACGGTTGCCAGAAGTCCCGACGTAGCACCGGTAAAGGCCAGAAGGCTGCTGAACGTGTTCGACGCGGCGATGATCATGAAGACCATGCCCGTGATTTCCAAGGTGCCGATAATGGCTGCCTTGAGCATGATCCAGTTCAGCCGCCGAAAGACCGCGGTAACCAGCAGGGTGGCTACAACCCCTGACGCTGCAGCTTCCGTGGGCGTGGCCATGCCGAGCAACATGAGACCGAGTACCATGAAGATGATGAATCCGAGGGGGAGAACATAAGTGATTGTTGCGACAAGCTTGTCGCTCAGCCCGACGCTCTCATGCTCGAAGTGCGGGGCCAGCGACGGATTGAGCCAACAACGCAGGACAATGTAAAGACAGAAGAGGGTTCCGAGGATGAGTCCGGGGACAACCCCGGCCAAGAGCATGTCCCCCACGGAGATCCGGCCTATGCTCGCAAGCACCACAGCCAACGACGAAGGGGGAATCAACATGGCCAATCCCCCCACGCCAAGGATGGGACCGACGGACATCGATGTCTGATAGCCTCGGCGCCGCATCTCGGGAAGGAGCACGGTTCCGAGCATTGCGGTGTTGGCCAAAGTGGAGCCGCTCAGCGCGGCAAAGAGCGTCCCTCCGGCCGCGGCCAATAGACTGAGCCTCCCCGGAAGACGACCCAGCCACATATCCATGACGTCAATGGTCTTATTGGCGATTCCCGACTGAAACATCAGTTCACCCATGAGTATGAACAGCGGGATCGGCGCCAGCGCGAAGGTGGCCAGGGAACTGAAGACCTGCAGGGTCATCTGATGGAGGCCGAACGGGCCCATGAAGTAGAGTATCCCTACAACGTCCGCCAGAAAGAAAGCAAAGGCGATCGGGAAACCGATCAATAGCAGCACGATCAACCCGAAAATGAACACACCCAGGACAGTCCACCATTCCATGGCGCCCACTTCGCTTCCTTAAGGCAATAGCCATAAATTATGTCCGAAATCCGTGTGTCCGGCGTTCCCGGGCAAATCCCCCAGCCCCTTTGTCAGAGGGGGATTAAGGGGGATTTCTCTTTTCAAAGCCTGGGAACTAGACTCGAAACATCGGTTATTTTTTCGTCACTTGCTTCACACGTTTGCCGGCGGTGATTCCGGTTCGTTATCAAGCTCTTGAACGGATTCTTCGTTGGCCGGCACACCGGTTCGCATCGTCCGGATTCCCTGGATGAATCTGCACAAGAATTGCAGTGCAAGCAGTCCGAACCCCAAGGGAATCACAATGAGGACCAGGTACTTGGGAACGTCCACTCCCTTGACGTCGATGACATTCCGTTGGAACTGCCCCCACACGGTGAGGGAACCGTAATAAGCGATGATCCCGCAAACTCCGGTACCCATGGAGGCGTGCACCAGAGACATGCGTCGCTTCCATCCGGGGTTCATCTTCCCGGTTACGAGATCGATGGAGACGTGTTTGCCTCTCGTAAGGACCCATGCGGTTGCAAGGAAGGTTATCCAGAGTAGGGTGTACTCATTGAACTGGACCACCCAGATGGGGGAGTTCAATCCCAGCACGCGCGTGAGAATCGCGTAAGAGATGGAGAAGGTCACGAAAAGAAGGAGACCGGCTGCAAGCACCGCCAGAGCGATGGAAATTCTATCGAGCAGTGAAGCCATATGCTCTTTCTCCTCCTTACCTATTGCGGAGTTCTCCTGGATATTCGGTCTACTTGGTGCTCCATGGCATAAGTATGTTACGTATTGGATTCCGTCTTCCCGGCGTAGGCCGGGATCCAGTCTTCTTTGCTTGGACCCCGGCCTTCGCCGGGGGGACGGCGGGCACTGCCCGCCCTACGGTCCGGAGGACACTCGCGTGTCGGCCTTGTACTCAGGCAGCACGTCCATGGCAGATTCCCGGTAGGACGGGCATCCTGCCCGTCGATCCCGCGGGGCCGCTGGATCCCACCAACCCTGCCGGGCCCTGGAAGAGCACCGGCACGGAGGCCGGCGCTACCAAAGAGGACCCCTGTGGATACCGGCACCTACTTGGTGGAGATCATCTCTTTGAGTTTGGCTCCATTTTCCGGTGACTTCTTCAGGATAACGGCCCACAAGCTCGAATCCGTGTCATCTACGAACTTCTTTGCTGCTTCGGGCGGCAGTTTGATGAATTTGATGCCGGACTTTTCCATGCGGGCCGACTGCTCCTTCATGTTGTTCAACCCGCGCTCGACCGCAAGGTGTTCGGCCTTTTCCATTGTCTCGGTGAGCAGCTTCTGAAGCTTCTTGGGAATCTTGTTCCACGTGTCGAGATTGACCAAGACCACGTTGACGGCCTCGTAAAAGGATGGATCCACCACGTACTTGATCACCTTGTCCCAGCCCCAATCGTGAATCAAACCCGCAGGCCAGATGACGCCGCCCACAACTCCACGCTCCAAAGCCGTGTAAACGTCCGGAGGCGGAATGACTTCGGGTTGCGCCCCGATCTTCTTGAGAAACGGGATGTTCGTGGGCGAGCAGCGGATTTTTCTTCCTTTGAGGTCTGCCGCTTGTTTGATGGGTTCGGTAAGGTACAACGTAAACGGGATGCCGGTGCCCATGCGGCCCAGGTAGTAACAGTTCACCTTCTCGTTGTGAATCTTGTTGAGGAAAGCGTCAACGCCCTTCTTCCGTTCCTCCCATGGGCGAAGCTTGGTCAGATTCATGGCGTCCATCTCCGGCATCACCGACACATAGTAACCCACCGTGGTGAATACCATGTCCACAATGCCGTTACGGGCCGCTTCGACCTGCTCTCGGTTCGGGATGACCTCCGGGCCCCCCATGTATTTGATCTCAAGCTCTCCGGGAAACTCTTTTGCGACTTTTTCCTTCACCAAGTCCAGATACTTCATGAAGTTTTGGACCTCGAAGACGCTCTTGGGCCATGCGGTGACCGCCTTGATCGTGATCTTATCGGCCCCCTGCACGGCGGAAGACATCCCCACCAGGACGGCCAGTGTAACCAGACTGATCAAGATCCGACTTACGCTTCTCCGATTCATGATTCCCCTCCGTCACGCAGTTCAATGGTTGTTCCGATGAACCTCTATCGCTTTAGCCTTTCAGCAAGCCACAAAGAATCCTGAAAGTCCTCGGCGTTGACAGGCACTCCGGGGCTTCGCCTCGGAGATTGGGTTCCAAGAGCGCACCATGCGCCATAATTGGAGGGGGAGACCATCTCCCCCCCCCAAACTCCCCCATCGAGGACCCGAAGGGGGGTAACTGTCGGAGGACTGACATATGAAGGTACTCTCACCGGGTCGTATTACACACACCACAGGCCACATTGAGTAACATCCTCTGAAGAAGGTTCCCGGGGCGAACCAGAAACACCGTCCGTGTCAGTCTATTGCAAGCGCCGCGAATCCTGCCCGAAATTCGATCGTGTCCATCGTTCCCAGGCAAATCCAACCAGCCCCCCCTTGACAAAGGGGGACTCAGGGGGATTCTTCTTTTCAAAGCCTGGGAACGGGACTCGAAATTTCGGTTATTGCTTCCGACAATTGCCTTAATCGCGGCTCAAAGCCGCCTTGTGTCTAAGGTTGTCCCACGAGCGATCGGCTTCAGCCTGAATGGAGGCGATCTCTTCCCTGGTGAGGTGTTTATATCGGCCTTGCAGATCCAGGTAGGTTTGCACCGGTAAGCTCCTGGATTCATGGGTAATCGTATAATGGAGTCCGTCCGTGATTTCGTACAGCGGAAAAATATTGGTCTCAACTGCCGCCACGCTTGATTTCGGCGACAGATGATCAGCCATTTTCCAGCCGGTGGGGCAGGGGGAAAACATGTGGATGAATCGCGTCCCTCGGATTTCTTTGGCCTTGCGGACCTTCATCATCAAGTCTTCCGGGAACCCGATGCACGCCGTGGCAGCGTACGGGATGCGGTGAGCCGCCATGATCTCCATGATCTGTTTCTTACGACGTTCGTTTCCCCGTGGTGAAGTCCCGGTCCACGCGTGCGTAGGCGTTGCGGAACTGACCTGAATGCCCGTGTTCATGTACGCTTCGTTGTCCATGCAGATGTAGAGGAAATCGTCGTTGCGATTGGCCGCGCCGGAAAGGGATTGCAGTCCTATGTCAAAGGTTCCCCCGTCGCCGGCAAATGCCACTACCGGGATGTCTTCCTTGCCCTGGATTTTGAAGGCACACGAGATTGCCGCAGCGGTCGGCGCAGCGATCTCAAACGCTGAATGAAAGACCGGCACCTCCAACGCTGCGTATGGGTACGGCCCGGAAATGACCGCCACACACGACGGTACCACGACCACTACGACCCGTGGCCCCAAAGCCTGCATAGCCATACGCATACCGCTCGCCAGGCCGCATCCCGGACACGCGGCATGGCCGGAGCGCATCATGTCTCTGGAATGCGCATGCTCTATTCTACTAATCTTCATTTTCTTCTCGTACCGCAAACCTTTCTTCGGAAATCGGCTCCTGAATTTGGCTTCGGTAGCTTCCGGTGCCCGGCAATTATGAGCAACGTCTGGAATCCCTGCCCATTACGGTGGTACTTGCGAAACCCAAGCTCGTGTGCGACGCTCATGCTTGCAATCGCCATTTGGTTGCGGTTCTAACCGCCTCCACCGTCATTGGTCCTCCGTAATCCAGATGGGACTATCCGAGGCCTCTTCTCTTCTCATTGTGTCCAGGACAACCTTCTCGATCAGTTCGGGGTTCACGTCGGTACCGCCGATACCTGCCAGGTACCCCTGTATTTGATGCCTCCCCTCGGAATGAATAAGAGCCGCCTTCAACTCGGAACAGAATATCCCTTCCCGGCCGAGAGAAAGGTTCCTTTCGATGACCGCGATCTTGGCAATAGGGTCCAAGATCTTTCGCAGCGCCTCGGTGGGAAACGGGCGAAACACCCTGATCTTCACCAGTCCCACCTTGTGACCCTGCTCTCGGAGGCGTGCTATGGTCAGTCGTGCCGTAGACGTGATGCTCGCTGTGGTGACGAGCACCACTTCTGCGTCTTCGGTATGAACCGCTTCGACCAGTCCGTATCTCCGGCCGAAGCGATCTCCGAACTCATCATCGACCCGTTGAGCAACTCCCAACGCATCCGCCATCGCGTCGTAGCTGAGTTTTCGATAATGTTGATATTGAGTCTGATTCACCACGGGGATCACGAAGCCGGGATTGTCCACATCGAATCGTTGGGGAATGGACGGTGGGGGGACAAATGCATCCACCCGAGCCTGATCCGGAATGTCCGTTGGTTCCATGAAATGAGAGATGAAATTGGCTTCGAGCACCACCATGCACGGCAACAGAATTTCCTCGGCAATGCGGAAGGCCTGGATTGTTGAATCGAGAGACTCCTGGCCGTCCTCGCAGTAGATCTGAATCCAGCCCGTGTCTCGCTGAGAGAGCGTGTCTGTCTGATCGCTCCAAAATGCCCATGGTGCCGCGAGTGTTCTGTTGACGCATGCCATGACCACCGGTGCCCTGCATCCCGAGGCGAAATGAAGCATCTCGTGCATGAGTGCCAGGCCTTGGGAGGAGGTTGCGGTAAACGTCCTCACGCCTGCCAGCGACGCGGAAAGACACGCGGCCATGGCCGAGTGTTCCGATTCCACCCGCATCATCACGCCGCCCAGTTCCCCGGCGGCATCCCAATCGGAGAGCTTTTCATAGATGGGGGTTTGCGGAGTGATAGGGTACGCTGCCACAAATTGAGCCCGGCACAGACGAACCGCTTCAGCCACAGCGTGGTTTCCGGAGATGAACCGTTTCATCGACCTTCTCCCATCTCCATGACACCCCGCGGGCACACCGCTGCACAAACGGAGCATCCTTTGCAGTAGTCGGGATCGGCCTCATATGGGGGACCGCCCTCGGGATTAGTCGTGACGCACGCCTCCGGACAGAAGAGGAAACAGCGCTCACACGCGGTGCAGGTACCGCATCCGAAACACCTTCCCGCTTCTTGAGTAGCGGAATCTCTCTCCAGAGGGATGTTGACCTCTTCGAAACCGCGGAGACGCTCTGCGGCATTGAGACGACGAAGAGGTCCCGGTGCTTTCAGATCCAGGAAGAGCGGCTCCAACTGTTCAAAACGTACCACGTCCGTAGGGTTCCATCCGGGACGCGGATGGAAAAGCGCGTGAATGGAGAATGACGGACCGGAACCCAGCATTACGTTGGCCGGCGCGCCGTTGAGGGACATGCCAAGGGTGAACCGATGTATGGCGAGAGCGGCACGCTTGCCTGCCGCCACGGCCTCCACCACCGACCCGGGACCGCTTACCGCGTCGCCTCCCGCGAATACGCCGGGTAACCCGGTCTCGAGGGTTTGTGGATTTACCTCGAAGAGATCGCCCGACGTCTCCGATGTGATCCTCAACTCGGCAAAGGCTCTCATGTCCACGGCCTGGCCCACGGCCGGCACAACGGTGTCGGTCTCACGCAAGAGCCAGACCGATTCATCGCATACGGGATTGAACCGTCCGACATCATCGAATATTGCAGTGCATTTGGCGAACTGCACGGCCTGAACCCGTCCCTGCTCCAGGACAATCTTCTGCGGTCCCCAGCCGTGGTAGAAAGTGATCCCTGCATCAAGGGCTTGCTCGTATTCCTCTTCGTGGGCAGGCATCTGTTCCCGCAGTTCCAGACACACCACTTCCACCTCTGGGACTCCAAGTCGCCTCGCCGTCAAAGCCGCGTCAATGGCCGTGTTGCCGCCTCCAATGATCAGTATCTTCCGTGGGATCGATGCCGTGGTATTGCTTCGAACTGCCCTCAGCAGATCCAGTGCGGGTACAACCCCTTCCGATCGGATTCCCTCAACCTCCGGGAGTATGCTTCGTTGAGCCCCCACCGCCAGAAAGACCGCTTTGTGACTACCCAGAAGTTCCTTCAGTCCGTCGGCGTCCATGGTTGTCCCCATACTCAGTTCGATGCCGAGTTCCAGGATGCGGTCAAGGTCGCGGTCAAGGACTGCCCGGGGCAATCGAAACTCGGGGATGGCCCGGCGGAGCATGCCTCCCGGTTCCTTTTCAGCCTCGATGAGCGTTACGGGATGCCCCATCCGTGCAAGATGGTACGCAGCGGAAAGCCCCGCAGGTCCCGAACCCACTACCGCAACCGGATGATCTTTCCCTTCGTCCGTGAGGGGGACGGGCCTTGCCGAACCGAACTCCGCTGCCGCCCGTTCCAGGGCGCGGATGGCTACCGCTCCGTCCCATTGGGCTCGATTGCACGCTTCTTGACAGACGTGATAACAGACGCTGCCGCAGACTCCGGGTAGAGGGTTTTCCTCAAGGAACGCTTCCAGTGCGGCATCAAAATCCCCATTGGCTGCAGCGATCAGTGCACGGGAAATATTGTTGCCTGCGGGGCAGGCCGTTCGGCATGGGGAGACCTTCTCGATATGTTTGGGCCGCTTGGCGCTCCAGGTTCCCGTCTTGAAGACTTTCGTCGAAAATCGGGAGATGGGAATGATCCTCTCCGGGTCTCTGTGTTCGGGAGGAGTCATGGTGTATCACGCCTTTCGGTTCTGGAGAGCTTGTCATAGCCCTGTCTTACGGCATCCAGATTGGCTTCCCGCTTGGCCGGCACCATTTCCGCAACCGCCTCGGATACTGCGTCGAGGGAGATGCTGCCGGTGAACCGGCTATAGGCGCCCAACATGACGGTGTTTATGGCGTTACCCAATCCCAGTTCCTCTGCGATGGACCGTGCTTCGATGGTTGCCGTGGTGAACCCTTGCAGCTCCTCGGAGGGTGCTACTTCAGGTGGTGCGCAGATGAGTATGCGAGCACCCGGTGACATTGATGTCCCGAGTTCCTCAGGATTCAGGAGGCTTACGTCAAAGCAGATCAGCTCGTTTGGATGCTTGATCTCACACTTCAGGAGGATCTTTTCATTGTCCACACGCAGGAAACCGACAACCGGCGCACCTCGGCGCTCGCCGCCGAACAGGGAGTAGCACTGAGGATACATGCCTGCGCGAAAGAAGGCATAGCCGAGCATCTGAGACGCCATGACGACACCCTGACCGCCACGGCCGCTGAACTTGATCTCAAGCATTCTTGGTTCCCACGGCAGGATTCTCCTTGCCGGATTCCGGAAAAGCGTACCGATGGATATCGGACTTGGACTGGTGCAAATGCTCCCTGATGGCTTGCGAGACTTGATCCTCATCCTGTTTCTTGAGCGCCTCGACGATTCTCCAGTGCCCTTCAATGCCCCTCAAGGCCGAGTCGGGGACATAGAGGCTCTCCACCCGATAGAGAAGCATATGGCGCCTGAGCAGTTGGCATAATTCAAGGAGGCGTTGGCTGCCGCCGATACGGGCCAGAATCTCGTGGAACTCTGCATCGTATTGAGTAAAGGAACGGGGATTACCGCCCGTAACGTCCTTATGAGCCGCAACAAGATTGTCTTCCATTGCCTGGAAGTCTGCCGGCGTGATCCGTTTCATGGCCCATTTGGCTGCAAGGGTTTCCGTAACCACTCGGATTTCGCAGATTTCCTCAACCTCGGACCACTTGAGGGTTTTGACTTGGTACCCTACCCGTGGAATGGATTCGATCAGTCCTTCCATCTCCAGCATGTGGAGTGCTTCCCTGACCGGTGTGCGTGAGGTTTTTATCTGCTTGGCCAGCTGCGTCTCAACGATTCGTTCGCCGGATTTGATTTTCCCGCTGAGCAAGAGTTCTCGAATGGCCGCGTGAACCTTCTGGCGTACGCTTGTTGGATTTCTGATGGCGAGTTTGATCTTCTTCTCGTTCATGAAAAGGGCACCTGAAGATGAATAGAGATCGCTCCAACAGGCTGTTATTAAACGAGGTTATCGTCACAAGCTGGGATACCGTGTTCCAATTATCGGGAGTACAAAAAAAATGTCAAGCACTTTTTCATGGCAGCGGTAAGGTTCGTCGACGCTTCAGTGCGTGCGCGTGACCTTCATTGTGCTTGACACCATGCAGTCAGTTCGGTCGATGCCGTTACCTCAACTTGAATCTTTGTATTTTTCCCGTGGCGGTCTTGGGAAGTTCGTCGAGGAAACTGATGCCCCAGGGACGCTTGAATTTCGGCAGTCTGCCGGCGACAAATTCCGTCAATTCCGAGGATGCCCGGTCCTTCGAGGATTCGTCGCCCCCATGAGGGACGACATACGCAAAGGGCTTCATAAGCCCTTCCACCTCCCGGCCCACCACTGCACACTCGTTTACCGAGGGGTGCTCCATGAGCGCATACTCGATTTCAATGGGGGATACCCAGATCCCGCCAACCTTCAGCATGTCGTCACCGCGGCCTTGATACACAAAATGCCCGTTGTCCCTGCTGTACATATCGCCGGTTCGGAACCACCCGTCATCGAGGATTTTTTCCCGGTTCTGTTCCGGCCTGTTCCAGTAGCCCGGGGTAAGACTCTCCCCCCGAATGATGAGATGCCCGGTCTCACCGGTGGGGACCTCGGTTCCGTCGTCATTTATCACTTTCGCTTCATAGCCGGGTACAACGCTCCCGGAGGCTCCTTCCACGACCGCTCCCGGCCTGTTGGAGATGAAGATGTGCAGCGCTTCGGTAGAGCCGATACCGTCGATGATTTCGAGACCGGTCTTGGCCTTCCATTGCTTGTAGATTTCCGGAGGCAGTGCTTCTCCCGCGGATAGGCACATGCGCAACCCCGGAAGCTCACAAGAATCCATTCTCTTCAGCAGCGAATTGTACATGGTAGGCACGCCGAAAAATACCGTGGGGCGGTAGGTAACCAGGGTCTCGAGTACTTTTTCCGGCGACGGCGGCGACGAGAGAAGAACGGCGGAGGCACCGAATCGGATGGGAAAGGTCAGGCTGTTTCCGAGACCGTACGCGAAGAAGAGCCTGCTCACCGAGAAGCAGACATCCTCTTCAGTGATGCCCAATACGTTCTTCGCAAAGGTGTTTGCGGTGAAGAGCATGGAGACCTGTTTGTGCGGAGTGGGTTTGGGACGGCCCGTGCTTCCCGAACTGTAGAGCCAGAAGGCTATGTCGTCCGGTTGTGCCAAATGGGGCTCGGCTTCCGAGGATGCTGCGGCAAGAATCATTTCGAACCGGCGATTTGGGAAGATTTTTTCCCGGAGGAATTCGGTCTGTATCCCGGCAGCCTTGCCGGCTTCAGTCGTTACCAGAACCCGAGCTTCGCTGTCGTTCAGGAGGTATCGGTAGTCTTCCTCATCCAGCATGGTGTTCACCGGGACCGGCCAGGCACCGCATTTGACGCTGCCCAGGAATGCGTAGACGAACAGGGGCGAATCCTGCAACATGATCATGACGCGATCTTTCGGTTGGACCCCCATCTCCCTAAGAATGTTTGCGAATCTGTTGACGTTCCTCGTCAATCTTCCGTACGTGACGCGCTGATCGCCGCAGAAAAGGGCCGTTTTGTCCCCGCGTTCACGTTCGTGGTTTCCAAGGAGTTCATCTGCCAGGTTGATCTTCCGTGCTCCGGTTGCAGCCATTTGTTCCGACTCCTCTCAATGGGGTGATACTTCACCATCTGAGAGCAAGAGACGTGCCGGAAGGCGCATTCAGACCAATGTCCCGTAATTGCGACGGAATGACTCCACGGGGCCGCACTGTTCGCATCCGGTTAATGAAACACTATTCGAAAATCTTAAGGAACCGTTACGATTTTCGAAAGAATGAATTAGGGTCGGCTGTGCTTGCGAGGTTTGGGGGGGATGTCGTATTTCTTGATTCTCTTCTTGAGGGTTGGGTAGGAGACGCCGAGAATTTCCGAAGCCTTCCCGTAATGCCATTTTGCCGCCTGCAATGCGTTCACGATCCGTTCCTTTTCGTCCGCGGTTGGGGCATCGGAGTGCTCGTCCACGCACGTAACGTTACCGGCGGTTTCCTCTCTCGCCCGCATACCATCGAGCAACTCGGAGACAAGCTCGTCGCGCAGGGAATTGCCTTGAGTGTGCATGGCCGCGCAGGTGAGAAGATTTTCCAGTTGTCTGACGTTCCCGGGCCAATCATAGTTTTCCATTCTACGGAGTGCCCGAGCTTCCACGAGGTTCACTCTAGTGTTGAGATTCCGGTTGATCTTCTTCAACAGGTGTTCCACGAGAAGAGTAATATCGGCCGGGCGTTCTCTCAAAGGAGGAATCCTTATGGTGGTCACGCTGAGGCGATAGTAAAGGTCTTCCCGGAAGTCGCCGGCTTTCACCATTGCCAAGGTTTGTCGGTTCGTAGAAGCGATCACTCTGGCGTTGGAACTGATTGTTCTTTCACCGCCAACGCGAGTGAACTCCCGGTCCTGTAGGAAACGCAGCAACTTGGCCTGCAATGCCAACGGCATCTCACAGATTTCGTCAAGCAGTATGGCACCGCCGCCGGCTAATTCAAACTTGCCTTTCTTCGCGGAAGTCGCTCCGGTGAAAGCTCCTTTTTCATGACCGAAAAACTCGCTCTCCAAGAGGTTCTCGACTATGGCCGAGCAATTGATTGCAATGAATGGCTCATCCCTGAAGGGACCGTGATAGTGGATTGCCCGGGCTACCAGTTCCTTGCCGGTGCCCGTTTCACCCTCGATGAGGACCGTGACACGGTTGCTGGATAGGATCCCGATGGTCTTGAAGATCTCCTTCATTTTCTTGGTCTTGCCGATTATGTCGAGCGGCTCGAAGTCATGAAGTTCTTTGACTGAGAGGCCTTCGGCACCTTCGCGTGCCAACGAGAGTCCGACGGCTCTTTCGATTGCCGCGTCCAAGTCATCGAGGTCTATGGGTTTTGTTACATACTCGAAAGCGCCTCGCTTGATGGCCTTGATTGTGGTGGCCATGTCGTGAAAAGCCGTGACCACGATTACGTGAGGCGGGTCCCTTTTTTCCCGTAAGGTCTTGAGGAGATCGAGGCCGTCGGCATCGGGCAATCTGACGTCCAGGATAACGATTTCGGGTTTAAATGAGTCCGTTTTTTCGGAGAAACCTTTCGCATCGACCGCTGTGCGGACATCGAAATCCTTCTCGGTGAGGTGCATCTCGAGGATCTCCAGGGCTGAGGGCTCGTCGTCGACAATAAGAATTTTGGTCTTAGGCACGTTCATCCCGCCTCAATCCGGCTTCGTAAGCCTAACGATCATTTGCGTCCGTACAAGTCGGCCTCCATGAGGCCGTTCGTATCGTGTCTTGGGTCGGAGGACTCACCGGCCGACCGCCTCGAAACGGGTACGTCAATGGTCACCGACGTTCCTCCTGAAGGGCCGGGTCGAAGGTCGATCTTCCCGCCATGGGCCTCGACGATCTTCCTTGCATTTGCAAGGCCGAGTCCGGTCCCTCTCTTTTTCCTGCTGAAAAACGGATCGAATATGTACTGCACATCTTCTTCGGCTATGCCCGGCCCGTTGTCAACAATGTCGATCCGTAAGAAATCTCTTCCCGCTGTTGCGGTGATGGTCACCTCGCCGCCTTCTCCCACAGCCTCGATGGAATTGAGGAGAACATTGATGAGCGCCTGCACCATCTTTTCTCGATCCAGAACAGGTGTCGGCACGTTTTCGGGCAGCTTGATACGAATGTCGATATCCTTTTCCCGTGTTTTTGTCTCCAGCACATCGAGGCAGGAATGGATGAGTTCCTCGATTGACAGCGGCTGGAAGTCATACTTCATGGGCTTCGCGAAGTCCAGCATTTCGGTCACTATTCGGTCCACGCGGGCGATTTCTTTTCCGAGGATCTCAATCCGTCTCTTGTCATTTCCGGAAACGGACACGCTTTTGAGCAAATCCTGAATGCTCATACTCGCCGCGGAAAGCGGGTTTCTGATTTCATGCGCAATGGAAGTAGTGAGCTGGCCGATGTGGGCAAGGCTTTCGGCTTCGCGAACGCGTTTTTCAATCTCCATCCTTTCGGTAATGTCTCGACAGATACCCAGCACTGCAACCTCACCCTCGTAGTGCGTGAGGATCACCTTGTTTTCCGTGGGAAACTTCTCGCCGTTCTTGTTGAGTCGCCAATAGATGTACTGATCTTCCGAACGTTTCTTCGCCATGAATTCTCGGTAAAGCTCCTTAACCTCTTGATAGGATTCCGGAGCCACGAACTCCCTGGAACGACGGTTGATCACTTCGGAAAGGGTGTACCCGTGCATGTCGCAGAACGCCTGGTTGGCAAAAACGATCCTCGCGTTTCGATAGATGAAGCACCCGTCTCGTATCTCCTCGACGAGCTGACGATATTTGCGCTCGGATTCCGCTAACTGTTTTGTCCGCTCCTGGACGGTAATCTCCAATTCGCGAGCATGTTCCTTAATGCCTCTCTCGTGGAGTTCTTGAAACTGGTCGCTGAATTTGTGAATGGTGTACGCTAGACTGGTGTTGAGACGCTCCAGTATGGGGAGTGCATTGCCAAGCCCAATTCGACTATCCAGAATGGGCAGGATGATGGTCCGAAAGAGCTCGAATGCGTTCTGAACCTCTGAGAGAGAGAATTCGTCCTTCCCCCGTAGATTCCCGATAAGTCCTATGACTTTGTCAAGTTTCGAGTAATTGTCTTCGGTCAACGCCAACAGATTCGCATCGAACGCCGCACAAATCGTACCGAGGAGCTCTGCCCTTGGCCGAGCGGCATATCGGGGGCTCACCTCGGTTTTGAGCCTCGTGAGCCACTCTTCAATGATTGCGTCGCGTGACGCTCTAAGCAGATTCTCGAAATCGGTACACATCGAGTCCATTTGTAGCCCTTGTCCGCGGTTCCCTTCGCGGAACCGACTTTGCACGTTACGAGTATACCGTATTGGTCCAATTCCGTCAGCGTGTAATGGAGAAAGACCAATTCTGGGGGCGAGAGGACCGCCTTGCGGGAGATGTGCGACGGTACCTAAGTGCGGCATTTCACAAGTTTGGTCACATATTTTCGTCTCGCTGCCACGTTGGGTGCCGGCAAGAAGAATATCCGGGTACGGAGGCCCGGAGCACCTGAACCGCATGGGTCCCGCGCTGAACGCGGGATGCCCGCCCTCTCAGTGGGACGGGCATCTTGCCCGTCATTGACAGGCGAGACGCCTGTCCCACTAGGCCGGGGTCCGGGAAAAGAAGAGTGGTTCCCGGCCTACGCCGGGAAGACGGCACAGGATGTGCGACCGAATTTACGCACAGAACACCAGGTGCACCGTGGCACCGCCTTCCTATTCGCCGACAGCGAACTGGATTTCCCGTGTGTTCTCCACGAATTTCGAGGCATTCAGTATTTCAATCCCAACCACGCCTCCGTCATGACCGAAATCCACAATGGTTCCCGTCCGGACTTCGTCGCTTTCCCGTATCGGAGAGTCACGAAACGTAATGGTCAGCGTATCGGTTTCCTCGTCGTACCGAATCTTCATGGAGTCTCCACCTCCGGTACTTGTTTAATCGGGAGGTCCTCTAAACGGGCAACGTCTTTCCATGTTCATTTTGACATCGCATGTATGATAGTTGCAAGAGTCGCTGATTACTTCTCTGAAGAATTCTGCCTCACTGACGCCTCAATGCACCCAAAGGTTCACTCTGCTATTCTGAGATTGAGCAAGATATTTGCACGGTTCCGGCGTTCACCGTTACTGTATTTGGCGGAGTGGTGCTTATCGTCGTGGGGTTCCAATCGTTGTCTTTTGGTCAGAACTATGGGGGCGGTTTCGGATATGTCCCTACTTACCCTCCGTCGGCTCAGGGCATTAGTTCGGCGACTCCACTGAACATCCTTCGGCAAGAAACGTCTCGCTACACAGGATGATGATCACTGCAGGAACGCTCGGAGTGCCTTCACTAGTTGACTTGGCCTGATTCACTGGATCAATGATTGTGTACGCAGGCGGGACTATAGAAGAGCTTTGGATGAAGCGGAACGGCCCTGGGGGGGCACCCGAAACCGGTAACTTGAGATGCGATATGGTGAGTCGTGAACCGTTTCCGCTTCATTCTAAAGGCCTGTTAAGGTCGAAACACTGCAAACAGCACTGACCCATAATCCGGATTGGTTTTCCGTGCTCAGGTCACAAACGGAAGCTCGCATCAATCGCGCCCTGCTTCGATTATCTTATCTGCCAGACCGGTAGGATTGGAGAAGAGGACCTCATGACTACCAGGCATTTGCACCAGTCTGAATAGTCCGAGTCGGTTCGACATTCTCGGATGCCAGCCCCACTCGCCCTGAGGTATGGCCATATCTTCGGTGCCGTTCAGATAGCTGCACGCGACCTTCCCCGACTGAATGATTTCATAGAACTTCTTCATATCCAGCTTCTCGGGGAATTGGTACGGTTCAGGCGACAGTTGCTCGTAGCTCCACTTCGCCATTTCCAGATTCCCGTCATTGATAAAGGCTTCACGCCAAATGGGAAATGGAATCATCATCGTATTGTCCGGCGATTCGCCCGCCATTTGGTCAAAAAGCGCAACGTAATGTGGAGGCACATTGTCGTTCAAACTCTCTCCGTCATTGAGCACGAACGCATTCCAGAAGATTAGCCGCTTGATACGTTCCGGAATCCGTTCAACGACCTTGGAGATGATCGTGCCGCCATAGCTATGGCCAAGTAGCACAATGTCCGTCAGGTTATTCTCCACGACGAAGTCCACGATGGACTGTGTGCTTTGCGCGTGACTGACAGCTTTGTCGACGCCTTTGCCGTGTCCGGCAACGGTAGGACCAAAGGCTTTGTGGCCTTTGCTTTCCAAACGCTGAATGACCGGTCCCCAAGCAGACCCATCATGCCACGAACCGTGAACCAAAACGAATGTTTCCATGGTGTACCTCCCTGATGTGTTGGAGTGATGTCATCATCAGACCAAAGACCTCTCGGTGTGAACACTCGAAGGATTTCTCCGGACCGAAGTTACACGCCGATGTCATAGAGCTGGTCCGGGTCGAGATCCATCCCATTGGCTATCTGCCAAAGGGCGCCTAATGCCTTCCGAGCATTACACCTCTCGAAAGGCTGCATGTCTCCCTCATGATCTCTTACGATAGCGAGAAGACTGTCGTAGACATTTGCGAGCTTCTCCACTTCGGACTCAATGACGGCTTGCGGAAGCTGATCTTCCGGAAAATCAAGCAGAAGGCCGCCCAAAGGGGTGCCAGGTTCGAACATGACAACAGAGTAGCCCTTGTGTAAAAGATCCCATGCCACCGTAAGGCTACTGAGACGCTTCCTACCACTGCAACAATGACATTTCGCGCGGATACCGGAAACCTCCGCCCCTTCGGTTCAGGGGTCTGAACGCAACGCCGCTCCAGGGCTCCTATTCGAATTGCATCCCCAACATACCCTCTCTTGCATTTGCGCTCACAAGGGTGGTCGCAGATTCTCCCGAGAATCCGCGGGAAAGGCATTGTCTTTTTCAGAGTACTCCATGCCTCCTTCCAGGCACCAGTACCCACCTGCATCACAAACGTTCCGGCGTCAACATGCAACGGGCATGCGGCAACGCACTCTGCCGGTTCATTCCGGGTGCACCGCCTCTGATATTCTTCGTACCTATTGATGTCCACGAGATACCTTCAGAACTCCCGATGGTTGTTCGCCTATTTCTTCAAAACTCACACCATTTTTACTTTCTAAGCTCGCCGCCTGACTACAGCGCTCTTAGTCCAGCCAGAACCTTTTCCGGGCCGGCGGGGGGCTGAGTGATACGGACACCCGTGGCCTTCTTAATTGCGTTCAGGACTGCCACATGTGGTGCAGTCAGAGTGAGTTCGCCGGCACCACCTGCTCCAAAGGGACCCATTCGCGGCGTCTGGACATACAATAATTCAATTTCATCAGGGATATCGCTTATGTATGGAAGTCCGCATGCGGCCAGCGTCGTATGTTTGTCCAAATCCTCATAGTCTTCTGTCAGGGCAAGGCCAATTCCTTGGGCAATACCTCCATAAAGTTGACCGTCAACAACGAGCTTGTTGTTTATCTTACCCATGTCGGCCACTGCCGTGAATTTCTCCACTTTGGTCTTCCCCGAGTGGACGTCAACCGCCACTTCGGCCATAAAGACCCCATATTGATAGACAGGGTACATATTGCCTTGATGATGTTCGTCGCCCATGCCGCATGGAGCAGTCCAGGTACCCGTATACTTGGTAGGCAGGTTCTCGGACACCATTTCATCATATGTACGATAGCTGCCATCAGGTTTCTTCATCGCTTCAATGAGTTTTTCGCAGGCATTCACTATCGCATTGCCTGTGAAGACCTGCTGCCGACTCGAAGCGGAAGGGCCCGATTCTGGAACCAAGGCGGTGTCATTGGCGACCTGGTTTATCTTGTCGGGTGAGAGACCTAGAGGGCGTAGGGCTTGGTGAGCGGTTCCCAGAACACCGATCTCTGCCCCCTGTCCGTGCTCTTCCCACGCATGGTAGACAGTAACGCCTTTTTCCGTAAGTTCCACCGTAACCTCCGAAGTATCGGGGCCGCCAAGACCACATGTGTAGATACCCAGAGATACGCCTACGCCCCTCTTCAAATCTGCCGTTGAGTTTCGCACGCTGTTCTCTATGGCAGCTTGATATTTCGGACGTAGGAGGTCAAACATTTCGGGCAAAGAGTACACGTCGGGCTCACAACCCTGCGGTGTTGTCGCGCCGGGACGATACACATTCATATAGCGCAATTCAAACGGGTCAAGGCCCATCTTTTCGGCAAGCTCGTCCATGAGACTCTCAAAGGCCAGGTACGATTCAGGTGAGCCGAAGCTCCGGAAGGGGGCGCCATAGCCGTGGTTAGTGCAGACGGTGCGTAAGTTGCCTCGTATGTTAGGGATATCGTATCCCGCTCCGACGGTCTCCGCCGTCTTCCAGCACGTCAGGTCGCCTAGCTCGGAATAGGGGCCGTGGTCTATGGTCGAGTCATATTGCGCTGCTGCCAGCTTCCCGTCCTTGTCGGCCCCGATCCGCAGACTTATCAGATTGGGGGATCGTTTGCCGGTGCATGTTATGTGCTCCTTCTCGTTGTAGCGGAGATAGGCCGGGCGCCCTGTGGCCATAACTGCCACTCCAAGCAGCGCCTCAGTAGTGGGGCTGAACTTGTAGCCAAACGTGCCGCCCGCAGGATTAGCGACCAGTCTTAGCCTGTCCATGGCGATGCCGAGACCTTCCGCGATCATTGCCATATTGAAATGCAAAGCAATACTCTTCGATTGTATGGTGAGACGTCCCTCATCGTCCAGGTATGCAAAACCCACATCGGTCTCTATGGTAAGGTGCGGCTGCCTCTGTAAACGAAAATCCCCTTCCACCGTGTAAGCCGCAGAGTCCAACTCCGGGCCGGTCTCCTCCCCTTTGGCGAGTTCCATCTCGAAATAGACATTTGGTGTTCCCGGGTGGATCTCGATCGCGTCCTCGGCCATGGCCTCAGGTGCATTCAAATATGCGGGAAGGACCTCGAGTTCAACCTTCACCTTCGCCGCTGCGGCCCGAGCGTGCTCTTCAGTGTCGGCACAGACGATTGCAATGGGATCTCCATACTTGAAGACTTTCTCGTCGCAGAGAATAGGGCGGTCCCAACCATCGCCTTTGTTGGTCGGGAATGTGATCACGCCTGTGATGCGGTTCCTACCTTTCACATCCTTATGCGTCAGTACACGATGGACCCCGGCCATCGCTTCCGCTTCCTTCGTATCAATGCTCAAAATGTTCGCATGCGATACTTCCGCCTGGACTACTGCAAGACGCATTGTGTTCGGGGGCAGCTTGACTCCCAGATCGGCACCATAGTCGATGGTGCCGGTAACTTTGGCCACTGCCGTCGGACGCGGGTAGGAAGTACCCCAGATCTGCCCGTCAGGCGGGATCTTGAATTCAAGTTCCTTACGGTCCATGTCTCCCCGAAGGACTTTGGCCGCATCCATAACGGCATCTACGATTACCTTGTAACCATTGCAGCGACAGGCATTTCGGTGCGAGTCGAACCACTCGCGAACCTCATGTCTGGTCGGGCTTTCATTCTTATCAAGGAGGGCTTTGGCAGAGACAACGAACCCGGGCATGCAGAAGCCGCACTGCGGAGCACCATGGTGGATAAGAGCCAGCTGTACCGGATGCAAATCATTTTGGGTACCAACACCTTCCACAGTAGTCACACATGCACCATCAGGCACACGGCGCATGCTTGTAATGCACGATCGTACCAACTTCCCGTCAAGTATAACAGAACATGCCCCACATTGCCCTTGACCACAACCAACTTTTGTGCCCGTCAGATGTAACTGTTCTCTCAGAACATTTGCAAGATTCTCCTCGGGCGCCGCTATCACTGCAGTGAGAATACCGTTTATGTATAATTTCTTTTGCTCCATATCTCATCTCCTTTCCATGGAAGGGACCAGTTCATTGCCTTCTCTTCGCTCATGACACATTTCCTCTCTTAGCGCTCAGGCGCGTCTGCGCCGTCGCACTTGTGTAGTGCCAAGTATTTTTCCGCATATCAGAACTTCAGAACCGCCTTGATGGTCTTGCCGTGCTCTCCGTCCTCGATTGTAAAACGGCCGCCCTTCTCTCGCATCACTGCAGCTTTGATTTTCATAAGCTTTTCCTTTTTTTTGTTTATGTTGCGCTTGTGCCACAACAGCCTAGTGTCCTATTCATAACTGAACGCTTTACCATTTGTATGTAATGTGAGACCCCAAGGGGTGCCGCGCATTTTGGTTTTTGCTAAGGAGTTGATAATATTAGTTGTACTCCGAGGCCCTTTGTGCTTTGATAGGTGTGCTGACAACCAACAAAGCTATAGGAGGCCTCGGATGGAGAAGAAACTAATGCAAGCAGGGCAAGAATTCAACGAACTTCTGGAATATGTGACGGATAGATCGCGGGACTTGGAGATTCACGATGCGGAGCACGGTATCTTTCGGCGACTTCTCAGCTTGGGACGGACCCTGCTTGAGTTGTTCGTTGCCTCTGTTGGAGATGGGGATCTTAGACCGACGGTCCTGGATGGGGACGGCCGTGTCTATCAGTATCGTAAGTGCTCATCGAGGCAATACCTGTCGATATTTGGACAGATTTTAATCGAGAGGGCGCACTATGGGAGACCAGGGGCAAAAGGGATCTTTCCGCTGGATGCGCATCTGAATCTTCCTGCCACAAAGTATTCGTATCTCCTTCAGGACTGGCTTGCCGATCAAGCCGTGCAGACGACTTTTGGTTACACCGTGCGGTGGGTGAAGAAAATCTTGGGCCTTGAGATACCTCACCGAGCCGTTCAGAGGATTAATCTGTCCACCAGCGATACGGTTGGTCAATTCGTTGATTCGCTTGAGCCTCCCGCTGTTGAAGAGGAAGGATCTATACTCGTTCAGTCGGCTGACGGCAAGGGGATTCGCATGTGCCCCAAGCACCGGAATCCGGACGCTGTGCGTACGAAAGATAACCCCGGCAAGAAGCGGTCCGCGTGCGTGACACGAGGCTACAGCACCGACCCGTATGATCGTACACCCAAAGAGATCATGGACACCTTCGTCGAACCTCCTGAAAGGCGCACCCGGAACAAGAGCAAGCATCGCAAACCCTGCCATCGAAGGACGATCGCGTCGCTTACCGAATCGAAGTCCTATCTGTTTGGCAAATGCGACCAGGCGGTCAAACCACGCATTCATGAGAGCACCGAGGAGAAGGTGGTTCTCATGGATGGCGAGAAAATACTGTGGAAGCTCTCAGCAAAGCACTTCCCCGGCTGGACCGAGATCCTGGATTTCACCCACGTGGTAGACAGACTCCGGCTCACCGCACAGTTGCTCTACAAGCCCGGCAGCCGTGCCGAAAAGGAATACGTCCGGGCAACTGGAGAGGCCTTGCTTGAAGGACATTTGGATTGGGTGATCGAGGAGTTCACGACGTTGACGCAAGATGGGCGCCTTTCCGAGGCCGCTGCTCACGATCTTGAACACAAGGTGCTTGGATACTTCAAGAACAATCGACGGCGCATGGCCTATGATAAGTATCTGGCACGAGGACTCCCCATAGCTTCGGGCATCATTGAGTCTACGTGCGGCAATCTCATCAAGGACCGAATGGAAGGCGCAGGCATGGCATGGTCCGTAGACGGAGCTGAAGCGATGGTTCGCCTCAGAGGCGTCTTCATCGACGAACTTTGGGAAGAATTCTGGGATTTCAGAACCGACAGCGAAAAGAAAAGACGCTATGCCAACTACACTCACACTGAGATCAATCGGGAACATGAGCACGAGATTCAACAAGCCGCGTGATATCGAATAATAACCGATTCGCGCAGCACCCGACCCCAAGGCCACGGCAGTGAAGTGGCACTTCCTCTCCCATCGTGCTATCCAAAGAATTTCGGAGAGGCAGTTGGTAGATCTCCGGAAGCTGGAAGATGGTGATCTCTTATACATGGATATCGTACAGCTGATCCGGATCAAGATCCATTCCGTTTGCTATCTGCCAAAGAGCACCCAGTGCCTTCCTAGCATTACAAGCCGCAAATGGTTGCATCTCTTGGCCATGATCGCGAACAACACCGAGGAGATTCTCGTAAACCTCTGCGATCTTTTGTTCATATTGGCTAAGCTCACGCCCCACGCAGTTCTTCATCTTAGCTCTCCCTCCGTTCGCCTGATCCTCCGATCACGATTCTATCGTCCTTCAAACGCTTCGCCTTGAGTTCAAATCTAGGTAAGCTCCCTATAGAGACTTCCTTAACGCCCATTCGGAGGCCCTCGTGGGCTTCCCGAAGTTTGATGGCAAGTTGCCGGAGAAGTCCGTCCTTATCCTCCCGGTTTTCGCGATCCGGTATTTCCACGAGAACCTCGATTTCGTCACGTATTTCATCGGCAGTATACAGATGAATCTGAAACTCATCGATATCTTCAAACTGGCGAACAATTGCTTCTATTGCCCTAGGATAGACATTTGTGCCACGTACCAGCTTCATGTCGTCAACTCGTCCAAGGATGCCTCCATCGTAAATATCCCAAGTCCTGCCACAACTACACGTTGCCGCAGGGACTCGCATTACCAGGTCCCCAGTACGATACCTCAACAAAGGCATAAAACCTCGTCCAAAGGAAGTCACCACCCGCTCTCCCCTCTCCCCATAAGAGACGGGTTCTTCAGTTTCCGGATTGATGACTTCTTCGATCAACTGATCTTCGATAATGTGTGTACCTCCAGGCTGGTGGTCACATTCGAAGATCATAATAGTACCTATCTCCGTCATTCCAGCGGTGTCACCTGCCATTGCACCCCATTGCCTCTCGATCAGCTTCTTGGTCGCCGGAATGGAGCCCGCCGGTTCGCCCGACAGTATTAAGCGTTTGACTGGACCGTCGGCCAGGTTGAGTCCAAGTTTTTCAGCCTCTTGCGCCATACGCATGGCATAGGTAGGTGTGGAGCAAACTACGGTAACGTCCATGTCGAAGATGAGTTCAACTCTTGCCTTCGTAGTCATGTTCCCCCCCGGCAAGACGAGACAACCGATCTTCTCGCAACAATAGTGTGCACCCCAGAATCCGATAAACGTCCCATAACTAAATGCAAAGAAAACTCTGTCCTCCGGTCTTATCCCAAATGCCCAGAAACCTGTGCACCAGTTTTCAGAGATCCATTCCCAATCCTTTATACCATCGAGGACACGAATCGGCGTGCGTCCTGAAGTGCCGGAGGTCATGTGATACCGGATGGCCTTTTCTGCCGGTGCCGACAGAAATGGACCGAACGGCGGTTGGGCAAGCTGTTCACGCATCAAGTCGTCTCGGGTCATAAAGGGGATTCTCCTTAAATCTTCAAGAGACTTGATTTTGTCTGCACTCACGCCGGCTTTGCGTAAGCGCTGCGAGTGCCAGGGTACTTTGGCATCAGCCCACTCAACAAGTCTCCGCAGTCTATGGACTTGAAGACGGCCGAGTTCGTTCCTGTTCATTGTCTCATGACGAGAGTTCCAGTAAGGAGATTCAGTCACGAGTCCCTCCTTTCAAAAGTTTCCGTATGGGTGGTATGTAACCTACGTATGTCACCGCGACGGCACTTGTGGAACGAAAGGTTTCCACATGAAGATCCAGAGTGCCGTGACATCCGGATTTGAACTACTTTTGTGCGTAGCCGATAGTTAAGATCAGAAAAAACATGCAAATTCGGCCCGGAAAGATCGCCAAATGTGAGTCGAATAGTCTCTCTTCGCTCCCCGGCACTCAACCACATTTGTTACCGGTCGACAGCCGTTTGTATCGTTCACCATATTACGGGCGTGAGGCCGGGAACATGCAGATCTTTGACGGCTTCTCGAAGATTCCGCAAGCAGAAAAGCAATCAGTCGATCATCTCCAGCAACACCCCAAAAAACGATCTGGGGTGAACAAATGCAAATCCGCTGTCTCGGAACTTGCGTGGAGTCTCATCTATAAGATCCACCGGTTTGTTTTTGAGGTCGTCGAGTGCCTCTTGAGTGTCCGGCACTTTGAGAGACAGCAGAAAAAATCCCTCACCATTGCGCTCGATGAATTTGGCCACTTCGCTGTCCTCCGATGTAGGAGCCACCAATTCCACGCCCACTTCTCCGATATAGTAGCGTGCCACATCGATCTTTTCCGGCTCATCGACGTACCGCTCATTCGGCTCCAGACCGAAGACCGCTTTAAAGCGAGCTTCACTTTTTTCGCGATCCCTTACCGCTATGCAGATGTGGTCGATCTTTTCCAACTTCATAAATCTTCGCTCCTCTTGAAACGCGTTCAAATTCGAACTCCAAGCTTGTACCCTTCGTGAATGGCTTCCGTCAGCGATCGAGGCTTTATCGCGTCGCCCACCAAATAAAGCTCATCCGCCAACGGCTTGAACTCTCCCTCCAATTCCTGCCGCGACGTCCTTGGGCCGGCTTGAATGAGCACGTCCGCTTCAATCTTGACTTCACCGCCCTCGGCATTGGTGAGAATCACGTGTCCGTCGTTAACACTCTCGAGCCGATGATTCTTCAGGGCGGTCACTCCCATTTCCTTGACCCATGCCATGTGACGCCAAATGAACGTGATGTCAACGTCTGTCCCCAGGCGGGGACCTTCTTCAACGAGCGTTACTCTGCAGCCGTTTTCCGATGTCAGGTATTCCGCGGTCACGAGTCCGGCTCTCTCCCCGGAAAGGATTACCACTCGTGAACCCGGTCCCACTTTGTCATCGAGGAGAGCATCCTCAAGGCCAATAACGGCTATTCCATCGGTCGGCACACTGTTGAACTGCGGGACCGAAGCGCCCGTGGCCAATACCACGACGTCGGGGCGCTCCTTGCGGATGAGATCTGCGTCGACCGGTGAATCGACATGCCATGTAACCTCGTGTTTCTTCATGAGGGCCTCGTAGTGGCCGATGAGGCCTTCATATGACTTTCCTTTGGAAGGCTCCCGATTCGCCATCAGCAGCTGGCCGCCCAGAGCGGGTCCTTTCTCGTGGACGACCACTTCATGGCCCCGTTGTGCCGCTACCGTTGCAACCTCCAGGCCTGATGGTCCACCGCCCACGACGAGCACCTTCTTTTTGAGACGTGCGGGAAGAATCTGATACGTGGGCTCTGCTTCGTGGCCGAGAGCCGGATTCACAGTACACAGGTAAGGCAAATTGTTGAACATGCGGGCAAGACAGTTCAAGCCGGCCTGGCACGGCTTGATCTCTTCCGGACGATTCTCTTCCAGTTTATGCAGGAGTTTCGGGTCGGCCAGAAACGGACGGCACACTTCCCAGAAATCGAAGAGTTCGTCCTTGAGACATTGTTCCGCGATGAAGGGATCTCTCAACCGCACTCCAAAGGCGACCGGAACGTTGGTAACAGCGTTCTTGACGCGTCGTGCGTGGTTAACCCAGTTGTCTGAAGGAAGATCTCTTCCGAGCGCTCCGGTTCGTGCCTCGTGCCATCCGATCACGATGCTGATCATGTCCACCCCGGCGTCCTTCTCGGCAATCTTCATGAACTCGATACACTCATCGGGTGTGCTGCCGCCGTATTCGTCCATGAGTTCTACTGCGTTGAGGCGAACGATAAGGAGTTTGTCATTGCCGATCTCTTCACGGATCGCCTGAAGCAGCTCGACCAGAAATCTTGCCCGGTTCTCTACGGTGCCGCCGTACTTGTCGCTTCTCTTGTTGGTATAAGACGAAAGGAAGTTCGCGATGAGATACCCCATGAACGCTGTGATCTCCACACCGTCAAAGCCGGCCTGAATAGAGCGCCGGGCGGCTGCCGTGTGATCTTTGATGGTTTGGTCGATCTCTTTGACGGTTATTTCTCGGGGCGCCCGAAAATGGCGCAGGCTTTGCTTCACGGCAGAAGGCTGGAGGCAGTAGTCTAGGTCGATTCCTCCGTACCGGCCGCCATGGAGAATCTGCTGGATCGCGATGGCTCCGTGCGCGTGTATCATCTTGCACACTTTCTCAATACCTTCGATGTAGCGATCGTCGTGCAGCGCAAGCATTCTATAGTAAGCTTTGCCTTCCCCGCGTGGGTCCGGATAAACTCCCTGGTTGGTGATGATTCCACAGCCGGTGCGAGCAATTACTCCCATTCTGGCCAATTCCCGCTCGCTGACCGATCCGTCGTAGTGGTTGAAGTTGGAAACGGAGCAAGCCGCATATTTCACTCGGTTCCGACTCGTGAAGGCACCCACCCTGCGCGACTCGAAGATGTGTGGGAACGATTTTATCCTCGGCTTATCTTTTTCATCAGCCATCTGATGTGTCCTTTCCCGATCTTGAAACGTCGAAGCCAATGTTCTGGCCGGCCGGAAGCAGAATAGATGCGAAGCTTCTTCCGGCGAGAAGTTCGCAGCCGACTTATGAGGTGGACCCCTCTGTCAAGACAAAATTTGAACTTTTTTAAGGTTGAAAAGTACACCTCGGCACTAGGACAATGTCCTTGGTTTCCAGCTCCTGGGTACGGGTACCCGTGTACAGGTGGTACGGGGTTTGGTACCCGAGGGCTTGATGAGGGCGTCTTTCATTGTAGAATCTGAAGTATGCCCCCAGGGACCCGATAGCCTCTTTCACCGTCGCATAGTCTTTGAGATACACCTCCTCGTATTTTACGGAGCGCCACAGACGCTCGACAAAGATGTTGTCGAAAGCACGGCCTCGACCATCCATACTTATCCGGATCCCCGCGGCCTGCAGCACACCGGTGAACCCCGTACACGTGAACTGAGAGCCTTGATCGGAGTTGAATATCTCCGGTTTTCTCCCTTCCAAAGCTCTTTGGAGTGCCTCGATGCAGAAGTCTGCCTCCATGGTTATCGAAACGGCCCAAGCCACCACGTATCGACTGAACCAGTCCATGATCGCCACGAGGTAGACGAACCCCTGCCTCATGCGAATGTACGTTATGTCCGTGGCCCACACGTGATCCGGTCGCTCGATGGCTACATCCTTCAACAGGTACGGATACTTCCTCGCCTGAGCATCCGCCAGGCTCAGTCGCTTCTTCGGGTAGATGGCCTCAATGCCCATAAGGTTCATGAGCCTGGACACCCTCTTTCGGTTGACCGCATATCCTTGGCTTCTCAGCCAAGCCGTCATGCGTCTGGTACCATAGAAAGGCGTCTCGGTGTACTGCCTGTCTATCAGACCCATCAGGTGCTGATTGTGGTCGTCCTTTCCCCCTCTGGATCGGTAGTACAGGCTCGACCTGGAGAGTCCCAGAAGCTCGCACTGCCTGTATACCGGGATCGTTTCATGGTCAAAGTCAATCAGATCCCGACGTTGATCAACCGACAAGTCCAGCTTTTTTTTTGAGCCAATCCAGTTCCACCTTGAGCCGTCCTATCTGCTGATACAGCTCGGCTACCAGCTCATTGTGTTGTTGATTACTCCTTTCCCGGGACCCGGAGAATACTTTCGGCATCTCTTCCAGAGCCTGCTTCTTCCACTTCGTTATCTGGGTCGCATGAACCTCGTATGCACTGGCGAGCTCCGCAAGCGTTCGCTCACCCCTGATGGCTTCCAGCGCTACTCGCGCCTTAAACTGGGCGTCATACCTCTTTCGCATATCCGACTTCCAAGCCTCCTTGAATTTCCCCCCGGTGTTCTACACCTCCAAGGTAGGCTTCTCAACCTTAACCCCCTGTCCAGTTTTCGGGGTCCATTATATTATCAGCCGGCCAGTCGCTTTGGACGTCTAGCAATTTGCATGCCAATAGACAGGCCATAAGAAGTCACTGGAATCTCGTTCCCTAAACCGCAAGCCTCCCGGCATCTGGTCCTCTAGTGGAAACAAAAGTTTCCACGTGGAACCTCCGGTTTCCACCGGCCCAGGCAAGCAGAGGCCCTAACCCTGCCCAGGGTCGTACTCCAAGTGGGCAATTTTCAGACTCTCCGGACCCAACTAACGGTTTGTGTGCATCTATTGGCGCCCATTCTTGTAGCTCAGCGGACGCCTCAGCGCCGCTCTTTTCGGTTCTGGGTGCGTGAGAAACAAGCACAGTCCACCGAGGCCGGCTTCTGCTGAATGGGTTTGGGCAAAAACATTAGGCAAGTAGGCCCCGGACGTATGAGAAAATACTGAAAGCGCGAGCAGAATTCGAAGAGATCATTGCGTTTGTAACGAGGGGGGGCTCACCCTGGAGCTTCACTGCATGAGGGCAAGGTTTTCCAGATGTTACTGAGATTGGAGGTGGATTCTCCTGGGTCTGTTTCTTCGTAACGTCGGGAAAGGATACGTCGGCCGAACGCTCACCTGGGAACACGGGTCGATTCTTGGTTACCGGTGGGAGTTTGCTCGGAACGATCTTTCGTTTTTTCGGGGAGGTCACCATTGTGACGGTCCACATTGCCCAAAAGACCGGGTCGAAGGGGATTCTCGCTGGGGAGTGAGCTTGATCTGCCGAAGTGGAAGTATTGTACCTTTTTGAGACGTGGATGACCCGTGTGAGCGTAACGACCAGCCAATAATTGGGCTGTGGAAGATCCTGATAGCTTCTTGGGGCTCTATTTTGCTCATCGATCAATCCGGCGAGTAACCGGTGATGTGCCCCCAATGTTGAACGAATGCAATGATTCGTGGGAGCTACCTGAACCGAAGAAGAAGCCTCCCTTCTGATGGGGGCTCTTCACGGCAGCGGGATGCCCGCGTGCGAACGGAACACCTATTAGCCGCGGACGTCTGAAAAGCCCGCAAAAGCAAGGTACACCGGTCGGAGGCCCTGCCTAAGCGGTGACTGCCATGACCGTCGGGCTCGCAACGTCGCCGGAATTAGTCATGACTGAGAAGACTGTTTTACGGTGGACACCAGTCATCCCATAACGGATGGCCGTCGGCCTAGACTGCTCTCGACAGAAGGCCGAGAGAAAACGACTTACTCAGCCAGACCATATTTCTTGAGCTTCTTCAAAACTGCCGTGTGAGAAATGCCAAGATTTCTGGCGGTGCTTCTCGCAGACCCATGCTCCCGCATGGCAGTCATAAGTATGGTCTTCTCGAGACCTTGAATGGACTCCTGCAAAGACGGCCGAGATGCTTCAATCGGTAGGTCTGTTGGTGATTGGTGCTCTAAGCTTCGGACATGTGTCAATCTAATTGTATCCTCAGGGAAGGCAACGACGATTCCCTCCAGTAAGTGAATCAACTCGCGCACATTTCCCGGCCACGGATAAGTCACCAGGTAGCCCGAGACTTCTTCCGACAGCGACTTGGCTGAGTCGTACTTACGATTGAAGTGGTTGAGGTAAAACTCTGCTAAAGGAACGATGTCTTCCTTTCGTTCCCTTAATGGGGGGATGTAGATTCGAACCACTTTTAGGCGATAGTAAAGATCCTTTCGAAACAGCCCATCCTCCACCATCTTTTCAAGATCACGGTTGGTAGCGGCTACTATTCGCACGTCCGCTGGAATATCCCGGGTTCCACCAATTCTTCTGAACCGCCCTTCTTCGAGAAGCCTCAAGAACTTTCCCTGAACGTTGAGAGGGAGGTCGCCCACCTCGTCAACAAAAAGAGTGCCATGGTGCAAGGACTCTACTATTCCAGGCTTCCCACCACTCGTCGCCCCGGTAAAAGCTCCTCTTACGTAGCCAAACAGCTCCGACTCCACGAGTTCTTGATGTAATGTGTTGCAGTCCAGCTTCAAGAAATCACAGTGAGATCTGGTACTATAATCCGCAATCAGTTTTGCGACAACATCCTTTCCCACGCCTGATTCGCCGAGCAAGAGGACGGTGGCGTCGGTGCCCGCGACTCTCCGGGCTATTGCCAGAATCTCACGCATCTTGGAGCTTTTCGCAATGATTCCGTCTTCTGTCTCAATCGTTGGGCCCTGCGGATGAAAAACATCCGCGCGTGAAGGGTTTGCGCGATCCGTAGCAGCGGCAAATGCTCCTAATCCTTCAGCATAACTCGCCGGCAGCGCCGTCAGAACCACGAACCGCGGCCTGGTCCCTTTCTCCAGAACGGGCTTGGCAGAGGCAGCAACATTCCTGCCTCTGCTCGTTTCCTGAATACCCCGTTCCCGTGCTCTTGTTCTTAGGGCCTTGAAAGCAATTGAGGGGTGTAAGAAATATCCGCGCTCGTACAGATCTGTAACGGGCTTGTTAAGCCACAAGCTGGAAGCAAGTCCGGTAATTCGAGTAAGGCTGGCGTTTATTCTTACGACCCTGCTACCTTGGTCTATTACACACACGCCTGTATCGAGGGAGTCTATGATAGTATCAAGATCTTCCGGTAGCACGGCCACAAATCCTTTCTTTGTTGCCCCAGTATCACCACCTGCGCCGCGGATTAATGGGCATCATACCTGCTGAGGCACAAGCCCTTTTTGCGTACACTCTATTCGGTCTCGGGTATGCCTGTCAAGCACGCAAGAAAATGAAGATTTTGACGGATTTGGGGTTTGCCTTTCGGAGAAGGGCAAGCTCGTTCCGCTTGAAGTGGTCCGGTCCTTCCAGAATATTCTTGAAGGAGGTTTTGATCTCATGGAAATTATTCCATGCGCCGATGTCTGATATCGAATAGCATAGCTAAACGTCGTCCCAACCGAGACATAGGCTCAGGTTTCTTCGTCCCATTTTCTTGGTGGTTCTTCATCGCCGGATCTCAGTCGACCTAAGGCGCCATTTGCTCCATGCCCTAAGCGACCTCATCTCACTGCACATCCTCATTGCACCCCACGGTTCACTCTGGTATTCTCGGATTGAGCGCGATCTCGCAACGTTTCCGACCTTCACTCGTTGCTCTGAGGGATGTCACGATGCAAACTCGACAGTGTAAGAGAGGAGACGAGTACCTCAACCTAATGGCGGTCGCGGCTGTTGTGCTCAGTATTGCGGTGCTTGCCGTCATGGGGTTCCAGTCGTTGGCTTTGGGCCAGGATTACGCCGGCGGGTTCGGGAGTGTCCGCACTTGTCCGCCCACAGGTCGGAACTTCAGTTTGCCCGCTCCGAACCAAGCGAGAGCATGGGGCTATTGTCCCCGGGGAACCTATCCGCAACCCTATTACCCTCAGCCGAAAGGGACTCCGCCCGTCCGGGATCTCTTCTTTCGTCCACAGGATGCTCCATACCTGATTGCCGAACCCTACCGGTTGGACGGACGATACATTCCGGTGACACGAAGTCGCGCACCCAGCCCTCTGGTTGGTTATTGGTGGAGATAGACGCCAGTAATCTTGAGTGGAAGTACGGTGACGCAGTGACGAAGTCGTCCTCTTCTTGGCAGCACTGGCCTCCCCGCGTTCCGCGGGGTCTCTTCTCCGCGAGCGCCCGGGAGACGCCGGGACGCTACCGCTCGTTTTCAAGAATCCCTTACCGCATTTAAGCGCACAGTGCGTCGGCAACTCTTCGCAAGATCGTCATTCCACGTATGGTAGGGCAGGGGTGATCGGGGCCCACGCTTGTGAATCTCGTCAAACCGGATTTCCCGCTTGGCTCTTAACAAGGTCGGTGCAATTTGGTATGTTGGCTTCCTCCCGGTCCGTCCGGAGGGAATCTTACAAACGCAACTCGCCCCTGAGGAGGGCCGGCAAGAAAGGCTGAGTCATGGACGTCACGGAAATCCTGGCCGAATTGGAATACTGCCGAGGAACGTTCCCGCGCGGTGCCTTGGAGGCAGCGATTGCCAATCGAGACTTAATGATTCCGGAGCTTCTTTCGGTACTGGAAACCTCCGTGAATGACTTCGGGAAACTTGTAGCCGAACCCGATTACATGCTTCACTTGTACGCGATGTATTTGCTTGCCCAGTTTCGGGAACCAAGGGCCTATCCGCTGATCGTTGAATTCTTTTCCTTACCCGACGGAGCTACCGATGAAGCCGCCGGTTCTCTGGTCACGGAGGATTTATGCCGCATATTGGCATCCGTGTCATGCGGCGATGACTCCGGCATAAAGTCGCTGATTGAAAACGAGACACTCGACGAGTACGTGAGGAGCGCTGCGGTGAGGGCACTCGTGGCTCTCGTGGCCTGCGATGAAAAAAGCCGGGAGGAGGTGATTTCCTATTTCCACGAACTCTTCAACGGAGGGATCAGGAGGGAGTACTCTGTCGTCTGGAACAACCTCGTTTCCTGCGGAGCAGATCTCTATCCCGAAGAACTCTACAACGATATCGAACAGTGCTATCGGGATGATCTGGTCGAATCGTTTTTTGTCAGTCTTGATAACGTCCGGGACATGCTGAAACTCGGCAAGGAAGAAACGCTTCGGCAGTTGGGAATTCGCCGTGAATACACGCTCATTACCGACATGATACGTGACATGGAGTGGTGGGACTGTTTCAAGCCGGCGGAAAATCCCAAGCGGAAGCTGGAGAACAAGATAGCGAAAGCGAAGCTTTCAAAGCTGTTGCGACGACGGTCAAAAGCCGTGCGTCGGCCGCACGAGGAGCCAATGAGGAGTCGGAAAATAGGGCGCAATGAACCCTGTCCCTGCGGAAGTGGAAAGAAATACAAGAAATGCTGCCTTCTGAAAGGTGAAACGAACCCATTCACGGCGGCTCAGCCCAAGGCCATAGACGAATTGGACGAGCTTGATGCGCTTTCCAACAGCGTGCTTGACCTGATTCAGTCCGGCCGACTTGAGGAGGCAGAGGAAGTCTGCGGGGAGCTTCTTACACGTTACCCCGACCAAGTCGATGGCCTCGACCGGTCGGCAATGGTGTACGAGGCCAAGGGAGATGGGATGAAGGCTGCTGAATATTACAGAAAGGCCGCGGACTTCATGCGCAGCCGGCCCGGTTTCGACGAGGAGGAAATAGAATGGATGCTGAGTGAGGCACAACGGTTGGACGCGGAACATGAGGCAGGGCAGGATGCCGCTGGATCTGCAGCGGAGGACTGAGTAGGGTGTCCTCTCCAGCGAATCGGTTCACAGAATCTTTAGGAAAGCTGAGAGGTCCGTGTCATATGTTCTTGCCGCTCAGAAAAGCGTTGGAACGCCTCAACGTTGCGCCGTTGAAGTTCTTTGCCCGTGAATTGGGATTGTCAAAGAAGCTCAAGCGTAAGGGTGAACTTATCGACGCTCTCGCCAATGAGATGGAAGTGAACTTGCAGGGAGTTTGGCGGGAACTTAGCGAGACGGAGCAACGGGTCCTCGCCGAGGTCGCCCACAACGGCGGGAGTTACGATTCTTCCGTTTACAAAGCAAAATACTCTGAATGGTGTCCGACACAAGAACCCGAAGCTTGGTCGGAGGAAGCGAGCCTGGTCTGGCTGTTTTGCTCAATGCAGCTTGGTCGGTACGTCATGCTTGAAACTTTGGTGGACAGAATCAAAGCGCCGGCGCCGAAGCCCTTACCGCCGGGAATTTCCACTCTGGAGGAAATACCAAAGGAGATTCCCGACGAGAAGTTCGGGACGCGAGTGGTTCATGTCCATTGGGGCAATGATTTCAGCGTGATGGAATTGGGGAGCGTTCTCAGTCTCATCAAGACCTCTCCCATCAAGGTCAATGTCGGCACTTTGAGACCCGCGGGTCACGCTGAATACAGATTGCCCGATGCACTCATCGATTTCGATTTTTCCATACAAATCCTTAGAAATGCCGAAACCTCATTGCACTCGACCCAACAGCCGGGATCCATAAGACCTCACGCTTGGGCGGTGTTGGTTCAGCAGTGCGGTTGGTGCAAACCGGCCGGCGAAACACTGCAGTTGACCGATCGTGGAGCCAAGATGCTTTACGACAAAGACATAGAGGAATTCCGCGGAGGGGTTCGCAGGTTCATCGAAAATGATGAGTTTGATGAGCTGGACCGAATCAAAGGAGTGGAAGCTTCATCCCACTACGGAAAGCGATTCTTGACACGCCCCTCGGAGAGGCGCAGGGCGATCTGGGAGTCAATGAAGAGTTGGCCCCGGGATAGGTGGATATCAGTCCAGGAAGTTTTTCGGTTCCTGGTGGCTTCCGAAAGTGGGTTCAGTGCCTATGGCGAGCCCTACCGTGCATCTCTCGGACTCGGTACACAGACAGAGACTTTCTATTCCGGGGAGTACATAGACCGACTGTACGTCAGAACATTCCTCTTCGAGTCACTCGGCACCCTGGGACTTCTGGACCTTGGTTACGTACATCCCGCTAATTTGTGGCCTGACCTTCTACTGGATTAAGGGCTTTTCTTGTGTTGACCGACGCTCGTTCTCCTTGGCACTTCGGCCACAACTCTGATTCAACCACAAGGAGGCAATTCTTCTCTTATAACCGCCGCAATTTTGGGGGCTTCACGCTCTAACTTTCGAATATTGATTTCTCCCGACATGAACTCAAGAAAAGACTCTTGTTCCTCAGCGAAAGGTTCAAGAACACTCAAAGCATTCACCACAGCCCTATATAACAACTGTGCGTGGGATCTCAAAGCGGCTAAGGTCGATTCACCTTCCAAGAACAGTAGGTAATGTTTTCGACGGAGCATAATCACATCTCGTCCTGTCTGGAGCCGAAGTCGTTCCATCGTCTTCTTCGCTCGCTCACGTTTCTCCACTGGAATGCCGGCGGTCATTAGCAATTGCCATGATCCCAGTTGCACTTCAAACCAGCCGTCTTCCACCTCAAATGGATCGAGGATTTGGTCATCATAAGTCATTTTCCGACTATTCATTCTGAAGGAAGCGTACCTATAGTTACTCCATTCATAGGTCAGGTTTCTGTGTTTGGATTTGCTCAAGTAATGGTCAACGACAGCGCCGATTTCCGGAACATGCATTGCGGAGTGGCCGCACAAATGATTGAAGCCCTCGGCAAGCTCGGAGAAGCAATGTTTCCAGTAGTCCGGAAAATCATTTCTATCTTGATTGTTCCATAACCAACGGTTCCCCGGAATCCTTACCTTTTCCTCAAAATTAGCCGGTTCCTCAGGGGGCTCGACGTGAATCATGACTTCCTCATGTGCCTTTCTCGTTTCTTGATGAAGTAATCCCATTCGACCATGAAGGGATCGTCTCCCGGAACAACCCGGACAAGTTCGCGGTGAATTTCCTCTCTGGTTTGGAGTCCGGGATACTCCTCCATATTTTCACCACGCATGTATGCGTAGCCGGCTTCCAGGACTCGCTCCGACTCTCTCGAGCGGTCACTGTGCAAACCGAAGACCGGGGAAGTCAGCCAACTGCTCGCCTCTCCGAATTTTGCCCAATCGAATTGGATCAGCTTAACCTCGTTGTCTTCCACGTCAAAGATGAAGACCCTATCTCTCTTATCATCGAATTGAGGCTCGACCGAAGCTGGAATCAGGGCCGAGTGTGTAGTCGCAATAATCTGCGTTTCAATTTCGTTGCTGAGTATGTTCGCGACTTCCAGGACAGAGGGGAGGATGGACCTCTGCCATTTGGGATGGAGATGTCCCTCCAATTCATCTATGAGAATGACAATGTTGTCAACAGGTTGCTTGCCTAAAATGTGACATGCCTGCTGGTGTTCGTACCACGTCCACACCAGGAGATATGCCAGCCCAAGAATTCGCTTCATACCCGCCGAGGCGTAAATGATGGGTGTGCTGCCGTACGGTAGATTTATGGTGGGGATTTCCCTCACATCATCGACCGAGACCCGGACAGGTTCGCCCGGTTCTATTCGTTCCGTATGGGGATCGGGAGAGAGTTTTGCCAGGACGCTTTGCAGACTCTCATATGCAGAAGTCTTGTCGGACGTTGATTTGGATCTCCAATCCACCCAATCGCGAATCAATCCATTGCAGGCTACGCGGCTACCTCTCGGATAATCGAATATGGTCCCGTCAACACGAATGTCATAGGATTTTTCCAGGCCGTCCCAGAGAGATTGCTGAGTGAAATTGAGCGGATTGTATGGGACACCAGACTTGTTTGATCCTTTCAGATGCTTTTTCACAGGGTCCCACACCGAAAACCCCTCGTCAACGCGTGCATAAATTGCGAGAGTGTCACTGGGAGTGTCCAGCATTGACATCTGCCAACGCTGATCGGTACGCGAGAACGCGCCGGTGATGCGTTCGCCCGGTAAGCCGTTCTTGCCCGTCACCTCAAAAGCGATCTCGGGCAGGCCTACTCTCTGAGGATCAGGCCAGGCGGCTTGGTTAGCCCATGAGCCCGTTAATGCCCACCAAGCGACATCCAGGAGGAAGGTCTTCCCCAAGCCATTGTCACCCGTCAATAGGTTAAGCCTTTCACCGAATTCAGCATTCAGCATGGGTGCCGGGCCCAAATTCTTCAAATCAAGCCTTTTCAACATCACGACCCTCCTGTTCCGAGAATGTAGTATTCACAATCAACGATGCCTCGTCAGAACCGATTCTCACTCTTTGTAATCGTTTTCGCACTCGTTTGTTATCCCTTTTGTAAACGACTTGGTCGTGTGAGGTTTCTTTCCCGGCAAGAAGCTCGTTACGAGCCGACTTTCATCGGAGTCGTTTTTCGATCTCCACACGTGACGGATAATGATATACTCCTCAGGAGGCAAAAACGAGAGCACAGAGTTGCTCATGCACGTGCTGTGCGATGATGAATCTTCCTTCTTTCGTGTGAGCCTAACGGACATGAAACCGCACGAACTTCGTAAACGGCCCACCGGGATCAGCGAGCATCTCACCCGGTTTCGTGTGTGCGGCACGTTGGCTCTTCGCGGGGTGGCTTACCGGGTGCGCCGCATGCTCAGCCTGCCGTCGCGAATGCGCTCCCTTACCATTACGGTTACCAGACGATGCAATTCCCGCTGTATCATGTGCAACATATGGCGGTTGCACCGCGACAGGGATGAATTGGCACGTGAAGAGATCATCGGATTCTTGTCCTCCCCGAGTTTGAGCGACCTTGTGGAACTGGATCTGACCGGAGGGGAACCGCTCTTGCGGCCTGATTTGCCGGAGATCATTGAGGAAGTCTGTGTTCTCAGGCGGAAGAATCTAAGAAACCTTCAAACCATAGCCCTGGCAACCAATGGTCTGCTCCCGCGGCGGACCGCTGAGAGGGTCGAGAGGATCCTCGATGCCGTTGACGGCAAATTCGACCTGGCAATGGTGTGCTCGCTGGACGGATTCGAAGAGTGTCACGACGGGATCAGAGGAGTACCGGGAGCGTACTCCAAGGCTCGGGAGACCATCGAAAGACTCGGAGAGATAGCCTCAAGGAATCACTACTATCAGTTGGGCATAAAGACTACCATCTTGCCGAACAACTGGGAACAGATCCCCGATCTGATGCGCTTTGCCGAGGGAAATGGCCTCTTTCATATCCTGTCGCCGGTGCTGTTTGCCGTCGAGAGGTTCCGGAACCTGGAAAGTCGGTCTGAGTTGGAAGTCATCTCCAGATATCAGGCTGATTTGAAGGACTTGTACACCAGTGGGGAATTGGCGGACAGCTATTACTCACACGTTGTGGTGGACACGCTTACGCACAGCGGACGGAGAATCCCGTGTTCCGCGGGTACCGACCACTTCTTCGTGGAAGGGGACGGCACCATCTTCCCGTGCCCTCTGGTTGCCGTTCCTTTGGGTAACATCAGGGACATCGGGGCTGAGGATCTCATGCACTCTGCAGCGGCAAGAGACGCATCGCTGAAGACCGGTAGGCTCGATCAATGCACATGGTGCCTGGAGCCCGGATGTGTACGGTTCAGCCAGACCACGGAAGGGCTTTCCTTTCTCAGGTTCCTTGCAAGCCGTCAGGGCATTCGCCGATTCCGGAAGGCCTACTATGGTGAGGGTCTGTCCAAGTACTTCTGAGGAGGAAATACCCTTTGTCGCTCAACGAATCGTCAACAATACCCAAAGTCCTCGGAATCAGTAGTTCATTGCGTCTGAAAAACTCCACGGCTATTTTCGACTCCTTGTCCGGAATCATGCTGCAGGGGATTCTGGAGAAGACATACGAGATATCCGGTGCCGATTACGAAACCGTCCACCTGGGGCAGTTGACCATTCATCCGTGCCGTGGCTGCTTCTCGGACATGGAGACACGGTGTCACTTTCTCTGCGACTGTTACGACGATGATTTCAGAATGGTTGCCGAGAAGGTCATCGCCGCAGACGCGGTCATCTTTGCAACCCCGACCTACATGTTCGGCATGTCGAGCGTGCTCAAGAGATTCTTGGAACGTTGGATCAGCTTCAAGGCTCCTCCGATCGATCAGGGCGTTGCGGACAAATCACTCGATGAATGTTTCGATCTCCTCAACAAGCTGGGCGATGGAACGCTGAATGCTTCAAATCCTTTGGAGGGCAAGGTAGGCGCAATTGTGGTCGCAGGCAGCGAACTGGGCCAGGCCGGCGTCGTCAAAGAAATCATGCTGACGCTCAACCTGTACGGCTTTGTGTTTCCGCCGCAGGCCTTCATCTATCACACCGGCCACAGCATGCAATCACTGGAAGAGGTGAGGGCGGGGTTGTACGAAAACAAATGGCTTGAGGCCGCGACGGACACCTTGGCCCACAATCTCGTGGAAATGATTCGACTGACCCGGGGCGCTACGTGGCAACAGATTCCACGAACGTTGGTTAAGGAATAGCATCAAGCCAGGGGCTTGCCGGCTTGGGGAACGTTTAGTGTAAGAGTTCACCGCGAAGAAAAAGAGAATGAACCACCAAGCGACCGTGTTGGCTTCCGAAATCCTTTGTGTCTTTGTGGTTAACCCCTCTTGTTCAAGCGAGCGTGACGTCGCTATGAACGTTAACGTTATTATTTCCTCTTTTCCATCCGATACTGCAATTCCTCCAGAGAAAGGAGATTGCCCGGATGCAACTCGTACGACCTCATTCTCCTGTCCAATTCTTCGATGTGGCTTTGAGGTACGGGTACGTCCGCTTCATCCTTGTTGATGCTGTCCAATAAGTCCTCTATTAACAGGATTTTTTCCGGTACGCTGAGGCGGGCAATTTCGGGAATGTCGGTTAGCCGCATGCTTTCCTCCGAAAATGGAAGGGGGGCGCTCATTCTTTCCTGATAGTCCGGTACGAGCGTTTGCTGAACCAGGGGATCAATCCAATGCCGAAAGTCCGACCTCGGGGGCCCGGTCCAGGACCTTGAGGAGCGTCTTGGCCGTGCCGGTCGGGAGGCGCTTGCCTTGTTCCCAGTCCAGTACGGTCTCCAATGATACATCGATCCTTCGGGAGAACTCAACTTGGGTGAGCCCCAGCCGTCTTCTCTCCCGCCGTGCGAACCTGGTCGCGTCCTGCATAGCCTCGGCATCGTCGACTTCCTGTTGCCGCGCGATATCCTCTTCGGTGGTCGCGTCCACACGACGTTCGTCAATGCGGCCTTCGGGCATATCAGTGGGGTCAATCTTAACGCGTCGCATTTTCATAGTCAGCATCATGGCTTGGGGCCATCAGCAAGCCGCAACGAATCATGAAAGTCCCCGGTACTGATGGCATTCCGGGTCTTCGCCTCGTCCCATTCGATCTCTATGGCTACACGGTATTCCATTCAGTTGCATTCGGCAAGAGCTTCATCACGGTCGTAATCACTTCAGGCCTGCCTTACGCAAATTCTTGACCAGCCGTTGGGTAACCTCGGGATCTTTGAATGGGCTCGTCGGGCAGGGGCAGTTCTCCGGCTTGTGCAGAAGCTACTTTGTCGGTCGATTGAGCGGAACGGTAATACCCATACCAGATTGATCCGGACGCAATCACCGCAACAACGACCGCGGCCGCTACGAGATTGCGTTTCACCCGTGGCCCTCCCTTGGTTGGTGACGGCTTCTTTTCCCCGAGAGCAGGCCCCTTGGAGTCTATCAGCACCCTATAAGTGGGAACCGGATCCGCGATGTTCTTGACCGACTTGCGGCCGAGGAACTCGTACTCCAGATGCAGTCTCTTTCCGACGTGCTCATACGCATTTCCTGATATACAGATGCCGCCGGGATCGGCAAGGCCCTCCAGCCGAGCGGCAATGTTCACTCCATGACCGTGAATGGTGCCGCCGTCCTGGATCAAATCGCCCACGTTCACGCCGATACGGAATTCCATCTTACGGTCTTCCGGGAGGTCCGCGTTGTGTCTCTCCATCTCCCGTTGGAATTCCACCGAGAACGTGACCGCATCCACCACGCTGGGAAACTCCACGAGAAAACCGTCACCCGCCGTGTCTCTTACCTCGCCGCCGTGGACTTCGACCAGTCTGTACATCTCTTGCCGGTTTGCGGCCAATGTCCGGACCGTATACTCATCGTCCTCGCCCATCAACCGGCTGTAGCCCTTCACCTCTGCGTGGACGACTGCCACAAGTTTGCGTTTGGCTTTGTCCCTCGTCATGGAGAATAGCCCCCTTTCGGAAAGCTACCGTCTTACAGCTTCGCCAGAGATTCCTCCGTCTTGCCCAGCCAATAATCCATGCCCATGTCCCGGAACATGGCCTCGGCCTTTTTCAGGTTTTCGAGTGCCCTGTGTGTTTGGCCTGCGTCTCCGTACAACTCACCTAGGCGGAAATACCCTACCGATGACCACAGGCTGCTGCCCCGTTGTTCCTGTATCTTGATTCCATGCAGAATCTCGCTCTCGGCTTTCTTGAATTCGCCCGGGGTGGATTTTCCGAGGGCCATACCATACGATATTCTCGTGCAGCCCTCAGTGAATCCTTCTCCATTTTGCCGGCCAAGTTGCACGGCCTTGGCCAAATCAGCCCTTCCGCCTTCAGAATCTCCCGAAAAGAAACGCACTTCTCCCAAAAACCAGTAGATGAAGGAAAGCCAAAGGGGCATTCCCAAATTCTCATGGATTTTGCAGCCTTCTTCAATGAGTGACAAAGCTCCTCGGGGCTCACCCGACATATATGTCGCATACCCCATCGCGCTCTTTGTAACCCCCATGAAAAGAGGAGCCTGAGCCTGTTCATAGCATTTCAGAGCTTGCCGGTAGTCATCGGCGGCAGTCTTGAAATCTCCCAGCATGACATGAAGAAAACCCGAAGCTTGTTCCAGCACTCCCCGGGTGATAAGGTGATCGAGTTGATCTGCAAAGGCCCGGCCCCTGTCTATGAAGTGCTTTCCCTCATCGCAATGACCGTGCTCTGCTTGAGCACATCCATGCCAGCCTAGCAGCATGCAGTAAGGATTGGCTGGTCTTCCGAAGAAACCGGATTCTTCGCCGGCATTCTCCAGCAACTTTAGTACATTGGCAGTGAGGCTCTCCAGTTTCCGGATTTCGCCCCGCACGAAATACGAATAGCACGCGTCGTACCCGATGGGAGTTATCGAATGGACGTAATCGATGTTCTCCAAGTCCTCAAGACATTCCTCGACGTATTGCCGTCCCATCTCCGGATTCCCGCCCGCTGTCGAGTAGTAGATCCCGAGGGCGCTATGAAGAGCTGCAAATGCAGTTCTGTCCCCTATTTGTCTTGCCAAGGCGTCGCCTGACCGGAGCAGGTCCAATGATCCCTCCGGGAAGCCGAGCAGCCTAACTGGGGCTACTAGGAGGAGAAAGAGTTCGACGCGTCCGGCCTTATTTTCGTCGTTGTCGGGCAATTCTTCCAATGATCCAAGGGCGTCCTTGAAGAAATGAAAAGCTTCCCATAGAGAATTGTTGCGCATCGCCCTAGTGCCGGCCAGCTTGAGAAACCCAGCTGCCTTTTCCGCCTGACCGCTCCTAGAAAAATGATAGGCGAGCATCTCGTAGAACTCTTCCAGGCGGTCCGGGTAAAGCTCTTCTATGGCTCTTCCTATCCTCTCATGAATTTCCTTACGCCTCTTGAGCAGCAGGCTGTTGTATGCGACCTCCTGCGTGAGTGCATGTCTGAATATGTATTCGAGCTCCGGGAAAAGGCTTTTCTCATAGATGAATTCAAGGCCCTGGAGGTTGAGCAGATTGGATTTGAGATCATCCTTCATCTCCGTGATGGTCTCGAGGACACGAAACGCGAACTCACGGCCGATTACCGACGCCACCTGCATGATCCTCTTGAGACTCTCTTCCAGTCTGTCCATACGAGCGGCAATGATTCCCTGTATGGTGTCGGGAACCTGAATTTCCGATGCGTTTCTTACCAGAACGTATTGGTCAACCTCTTTCTGAACAGAGCCGTTTTCCAGGAGCGAGTGGGTCAGTTCTTCCATGAAGAGCGGGTTCCCTGCAGTCCTACTCAGGATCAGGTCTCGCAGTTCCGGCAAGACCGCTGCGCCTTCCAGTATCGCGTGGACCAGTTCAGCGCTGGTACTGGATGAAAGTTGACCGACTCCGATCTTACCGTAGTACGACTTGCTGCCCCATTGATGCGTGTATTCGGGCCGGTACAGGAGAATCAAGAGTATGCGGGCTCCCGGGAGCCGGCCGATCAAGTAGTCCAGGAAGTCTTCCGTGGTCTTGTCGATCCAGTGAAGATCCTCGACAGCCCATACAATGGGTCTTGATTGACTCCCTCGAACAAGGATGTCCCTGAGTGATTCAAAGGTCTTTTCTCGCTTGTCTTTGGGCTCCAGCCCGGCGAACTCTTCGTCGTCCACCGTTACGGAGAACAGTTCCTGGATAGGCGGAAGACATCTCATGAGGGCGTTATCACGACCGACGATGCGTTCGTCCATCTTCTGTTTGATAACAGACTCTTTCTCACCTTCCTTAATGCCGAGATACGACCTGAGAGCATCCAGAATCGGCAGATACGGCATGAAACTGCCGTAGTGGAGGCATCGGCCTTCCAGGAAAACACATTCGCCTTTTGGGAGCGAATTCCTGAACTCCAGCAGCAATCTTGATTTGCCGACCCCTGCCTCACCCACGACGCCGACAACTTGGCCTTCGCCGGAACGTGCCTTTTCAAATGCCTCTCTTAGAGTCTCAATCTCACGCTTTCGGCCGACGAATTTCGTAAGGCCTCTGACCGTGGATGCCTCGATCCTTGTTTCGACTTCGCTCGGTTTGATGAGCCGGTAGGCCTCAATAGGCTCGGCCTTGCCCTTGACTTGAATCGTACCCTCCGGCCGGAAGTCGAAGAAGGCCTTGGCAAGCCGGTACGTATGCTTTGACACAAGTATGCTTCCGGGCGCTGCATTATGCTCCATCCGGGCCGCAAGGTTGGCCGTGTCGCCTTGTGCGGTGTAGTCCATGCGCAGATCGTCCCCAATGGCTCCGACCACGACGCCACCCGAGTTCAACCCGATGCGCAGCTTGAAATCAATGCCGTACTCTGTGTGGAGCTTCTCCGCAAAAGGCTTCAGATCAGTCTGTATGGTCAACGCTGCATAACAGGCACGCCGGGCATGATCCTCGTGTGCGATGGGTGCGCCGAACAGCGCCATCACGCCATCGCCGAGAAACTGGTTGATGGTGCCTTCGTAGCGATGGATCTCATCCATGAGGATACGGAAGCACCCGTCCATGATTTCGTGGACTTGTTCCGGATCCAGGTTCTCAAACATGGCCGTGGAGTCGGCCACATCGACGAACATGATGGTCACGAGTTTCCGTTCCCCCTCAATGACAATTCGGTTTGACAGAATCTTGTCCGCAAGATGTTTTGGCGTGTACGATTGAGGTTCGTTGTAGTCGATGGGAGAGTAAGCTTTCGGTTTGTGGAGGTTGTGACCGCATTTTCCACAGAATTTGTCTTGGGGTGGACACTCGAAACTACATTGAGGACAGATGATGGTGAGTTTAGCTCCGCACTCCCGGCAGAACTTGTTGGTTTCGGGATTCTCGGTGACGCACTTCGGACATTTCATGATCTCCCCCTGGTAGTCCTGTGAGACACACCTTCGCCGGCCGGTCCCCCGGCCCCCGAGGCAAAACGAGCAGCAGCGTGAACGGTAAGAGATTCCGTTCGAGATTGGTATCTTAGTTTACTGTACGAGAGAAGGCCGGAAGTTGTCAACTAGTATGGTGATTCATAAGCGCTCTCAACCCAACCTTATCCCAGAGGGCGAGGGGGCTAGTGGAATCGGCGCCTTAAGAAATGTGAAGCGAATTGCGGAAGATTTGGGGAGAGGTTCCGGAAGCTCCACCAACCTCCCCAAATCACTCCCTGCGTTCCGCCTGGTCGTCAAACCCCATCCCCGAGGCGAAGGCCCGGAGGGGCCGGCAATGGTCAAAGACTTGTGCCTCAGCACACATAATAGTCGCTCTAAATACCACTTTCGATGACCGTAGCCACGCCTTGCCCTCCGCCGACGCAGGCCGTGGCGCATCCCAAACGAGCATTTTCGTGTTCCAGGGTACGGGCCAAGGTTCCCACCAATCTGAAGACGGTAGGTTCTTATTCTTTCTTCAGTACGGATGTCGGCACTACTCCGTCCCAAGGGAATCTTTGCCGATCCCCGGACTATGCAAATTCTCACAGCGATTGCCTGGAAGGGGCCGCAGTTCACCGAGTCGGCAGGTCAGAAGGGCGGGAAGGTCCGATGGAACCTACGCCATTTTCTGTCCGGATTTCTTCGATCTTTTCTCATCCAGTATTTTGAGATGCAGTTCGTTGAAGGTTGTCAAGGGCTTGCCGCCGCCCACGTCCCCTCTCACATTCAGGACCACTGCGTCGGTTGGGCATACCGTGGCACAGACGCCGCAGCCTATACACCACTCACGATCTATCACCGGTACGTTATCCGTAATTTGCACAGCGTCCACTGGACAAATCTCGGCACACTTTCCGCATCCCGTGCATTCTTCGGAATCGGTTTCTCTCATGAAGTACGTGGCCATGATAGCATCCCGAGGAATTTTTCTCCGCCGAATGTTCCCCACGTTCCAGCAAGCACAACCGCAACAGTTGCAGTTATGTTTGATATTACCCTCTGCGTTGTCCACAAAATGAACGAGCCCTGCCTCTTCTGTTATACGGATGACGTCCAAGGCTTCTTCTTTGGAAAGTTCACGGGCGAGACCTTGATCGATGACATAATCCGCCAATTCGTCGAATTTCATGCACACTTCGGTGGGATGTTCACATCCTCGGCCCACCAGGCGGTAAGAGACACGGCATGGGCAGTGGGCTACGGCGATACGACGGGCATTTGCCAGGACTTGCTCCATAAGTTGGACCGGAAAGACTGCCTGCGGTTCACGATTGATGGCTTTTCCCACGGGAATGTATCTGTACTGCTTGGTCTCGCTCCCATATGCCTCCCGGGTAACCTGTCTGTTGAAATACTTCGCTACCAGGACAGCCATCTTCCTCGCGTGTGGAGTGTCTTCACCTTTCCAGAAGAATGTCTGAGGGAAGCCAAATCCCACATGTAGCAGGGCGTACCCCTTTTCGCCGGAGGGAGTTACACCCGTATACAAAACACCCTTTTGTACAAGGCGCTCTAGGGTCCGTTCCAATTCATCCCGGGACACTGCAACTTCTCTCATGATCTCGTCAACACTGACGGGCAAGAAAGGTATGACCCCGGTGGGAAGTGCCAGGGCGATTTCCGCCTCGTCTGGACTGAGATTTTCCTCAAGGATTTCCAGCAGCGTATCTCTCACCGGGTACCCCATGCCGACGTTACTCAAATGTTCGGCCAGTCTGTGGTAAACGTTCTTGTCTGCCATAGGTAAATCTCCAATGTGGGTATCGAGTTAACTTCGATTAGGTGTCCCGCCCCGGAGTGTACTCAGACAGGAACCTTTCTAATATCAGTGCATCCCAACTCCTAAGATTGAAGCGGTATCACGGTTCATCAAGATGTTCTTGCAGATGCTTGTTGCCGCTGCCGGGACAACCTCTTATTCCGCCTTGGCGACAACCCTGGAGGTGAGTTCGCACATGAGGTCTTCGTCATCCTCGGTTAGGGCCATTTCAGATCGATTGCGGGAGATTTCTCTGACGGTTATTTCTTCTCTTCCCTCGTCCGAAATCAGGGCGGGACAATTGATCTTGAAGGCGGTTCCTTCACCCGGTTCACCGTGACCCCAGTGCAGTTTGACAATTCCGTAAACCATGGCAAGTCCCGAACCGATGATTGCTCAATTTACTGGGTTGTGCCGACGGAGTCAATCTATTCCGCAATTCCATTCAATTTTCGAGACGAAGCCGTTGCGTGACTGGAATATCACGAGATCGGTGTCATATCCGCACCATGGATAACCCGCCCGGTAGGAAACCCAACTGACCGGTTCGTGAGAGGCGCACGTCGATTTCTTTCAATATCACGCTTCTTGAGTTTCGCGTTGGATGTCACAGCTGACCTTAAGTTGAATCTCTGTTACCCGATGCGTCGAAGGCACGAGAAAATGATTCTTCTTGACAAGGTCTTTGGGCCGATGTATATCAAACAGTAATATGTCTGACATTAAGATCTATTTCACCACGCCGAGACCCCGGCCGTTCGCATACGCAGCAGGAGGAAAAAATGACTCGCATATTTACTTCCGATTACAGGGAAAAAGGGAATAATGACTATCCCGACCCCTTTCCGGTGTGGAAGCTCAAGAGGGTGGACAAACCCACCACCGTGGTCAATGCATCGGAGATCCCGCGCCTTGATGAGCGGGAAAGCGGGTTCAACAAGGCTTTTCGAGGTGATTACGGTGAGCGCCTGTCCCGTGAGCGGCACAGAATGGTATTCAAGCACCCGCTATCGGGCGCTCTGTTAAATATGCAGAATACCCTTGCCGATCCCGGAGTGGTAGATGGACCGGTGGTCCCGACAAAAGCGCCGGGGACCGACGACCCCCAAGTTAATGCTAGGCTGATAAAGGAGACTGCCTACTTTCTCCGGTCCGATCTTGTGGGCATTTGTGAATTGCCGCCTTATGCGGTATATAGCCACAGCATGGCCACCGGCAAGCCCCTAGAATGCCACCACAAATACGCTATCGCAATCTTGATCGATCAGGATCACAAGACGTCTGACGCCGGTTATGGCAATGATTGGATCAGCAATTCTATGAGTTTCATGGCGTACTCCACCTCGGGATTCATTGCCTGCATCCTGGCAGACAATATCCGACGGATGGGCTACCCTGCCAGGGCTCACCATGCCAGAAATTACCAAGTGGTTGTTCCGCCTATTCTGCTGATGGCCGGTTTGGGGGAAATGTGCCGAATTGGCGACATCGTACTTAACCCTTTTTTGGGGCCAAGATTCAAAGCTTCGGTAGTGACCACGGATCTTCCTTTGGCAATTGACAAACCCATAGATTTCGGGCTCCAAGATTTCTGCGACAAATGCCGCAAGTGCGCTCGGGAATGTCCGTCCGGCTCTATAAGCGACGGAGGCAAGGAGATAGTCAACGGATATGAAAAGTGGCCCAACAACATGCGTACCTGTACTGCCATGCGGGTGGGAAATCGGTACGGCTCCGGATGTGGTGTCTGCATTAAGGTGTGTCCCTGGAGCAAAGCGTACACTCCGTTCCACCGTATGGTGAGCTGGACCATGCGAAAAATACCGCTTGCCAGGCGTTTGTCCATCTGGGGCGACGATCTGATGGGCTATGGGGAACCAAGGCCGGCGCTCAAGTGGTGGTTGGACGTGGAGGATGTTGACGGGGGCTTGCGAGTGCCCCGTGAGAGGAAGGACAGAGTGGCCAGAAATCAGAGCTTATTTGACTGAACAATCCGACTGAGTGCTCGATTCAGCTTTCACACTGCGCCGGCAGCGAAAATTCAGATCTCAGAGGGCTGTTGTCCGGTTGTTTCAATGCCGAACATGTATACGGCTAAAGCTCGATGAGACCAAAAGATGTGCCAGATAGGTTATTCACAAATCATGAAGAGACTCAACTTTGTCCCTTTAGCAACGATGAGGTATCCGGAACTCGTGGCCAAAACGATTCAGAAGAGGATATTGGCACGGGATGTTGAATCCGGTGATCGCCTGCCCAGCGAACAGGAATTGACGGCCGAGCTTGCAGTGAGCCGACCGGTTATCCGGGAGGCGCTTCGACTGTTGGAAGCAAGGGGCTTGGTGCGCACGAAAAAGGGCCGTGGAGGAGGCATCTTCGTCTCACACCATTTTCATGAACCGTGGCGCAATTCTTTGGCCGCGTTGATTGAATCCGGCCGCATTACCTTCGACCACGTATTTGAAGTCAGGGTGCTAACCGAACCCTCTGTTGCGGCACTCGCTTGCATTCGTGCCACGGCGGCTGACTTGGAAGATCTCCGCTCCATTATTGAAGATTCTCGCAAACACACCCGTGATGCCGAACACCTGCGGAGGAACAACCTTGACTTTCACGTGAGGCTTGCTCAGGCTGCAGGCAATCCAATTCTCGCAATGATGGTGCAATCCAACTTGGAAATATTGGAGAATCTCGTTCTCAGGTTCTTGCAACTGTCGATCGAGCAACACTTCGTCAACGTGCATGAAGGAATCCTGGAAGCCGTTGAACGCCGCGATGAGTCACTAGCTCACGATCATATGCGGAAGGACATTCTGGAGGTGAGAGAAAGGCTCCACGAAATCATGGCGACATGATACACAGGCTGCCTCATCGGATTCGGCTACAAATTGGATGAGCTTTTGAAATCTCCTCCGTCACGGCTTTCCCTCCTGAGCGACCCTATTGGATTTGAGAAAGGCAGGCGGTGCTCGTGGGGCATGCCTGAACCAAAAGCAAACATGAATTTTTGCAGCAACATGCCGGAGGGTTTTCTGTTGACAACCGCTCCCTGCCGAGTTTAAGATATAGACACCTTGTTCTACGGAGCGAACAACCCATCATGTGCTCCCAAAGACAAACCGAATTCAAGAAGATTCCCGTGCTGAAAGAAACCGTTCAGTTAGTACGCCGCACAGTCTATTGCCTCAAATTACGAATTTCCCATGTCGTTGAAATGCAGGAGAGTCTTGACGCAGGGCCGGCAAACAACGCAAAGCCAATGAGAATGCTTTGAGGAGGCTTTCGAGGGGAGTGCTCGGTTATCCACGTGGTGGACGGCAAGGTCGTCAACGTGGACTTATATAAGATGAGGGTATACGGGGCGGAAGCATGCAAGGCTGTTAGCCTTATGTTTCGGTTCGACGCCGGCCGGTTTATCGTGCAGACTTCATCCCGGAAGTTGGTCTGCATGGCAGTCCGAGGTCGGGCATGCCGATCTGCATTAGTGTTCGGTTTTCTATCCACGGGCCGGGTTTTGCCGGCTTCCTTCACAAACTCATCAAAAGGAGAGAAAGTATGAAGAGAACCATTACTGTGATCGGAGCACTCCTTCTTCTGTCGGTATTTGTATTCCCTCTGACGGGATGGGCTGAGGGCAAGACGGTAACGCTTACCTACAGCGACCTCTTCCCTGCTAATCACGTAAACGGGAAGATGGCGGCCTCCTGGTGCAAGGAGGTTGAGAAACGAACGAACGGCAAGGTCAAGATTACGTACTATCCAGGACAGTCGCTCACCAAGGGAAAGGAAGCTTACGACGGGGTAGTCAACGGGCTTTCGGACCTCGGCCAATCGGTCTTGCAGTACACCAGAGGCAGATTCCCCTTGATGGACTTCATCAATCTTCCGCTTGGCTACGGGAAGGGTTCCGTGTCCACCGCCATCATCAATGAAGTGAATGAGAAGTTCAAACCGAAAGAACTTAACGACACAAAGGTGATGTACCTGCATGCCCACGGTCCGGGGATCATCCATACCAGAGAGACCCCGGTGCACAAGATGGCGGACCTCAAAGGTATGAAGATCCGATCCCATGGTCCAACCGCCGAGATGCTCAAATGTCTTGGTGCGACACCTGTGGCCTTTCCCATGCCCGAGCTGTACCAATCGCTCCAAAAGGGCGTAGTGGAAGGTGCTGTTTTTCCCATGGAAGCGGCCAAGGGCTGGAAACTGGCCGAGGTCACCAAGAAACACATCACTTGCAGTCCGATTACCTACAGTCTGGGATTCTTCGTGGTGATGAATAAGAAGAAATGGGATAGCCTGCCCGCCGACGCTAAGAAAGCGATCGAGGAGATCAATGTTGAGTGGGCGAAGAAACAGGGCCAAACCTGGAACAAAGCCGACGAAGACGGTACGGTGTTTGCCAAGGAAAAGGGCGGAGAGATGATCGAGATTGCCCCCGACGAGGCCAAGAAATGGGCGGAGGCGGTCAAACCGGTGCCGGAAAACTATAAGAAAGAGACCAAGAAAAGGGGAGTGCCGGGAGACGAGGTCCTCACGTATGTCATGAAACGGCTAAAGAATGCCGACGAGGGGAAGTTCAAGAGCAAATACTTGTCAGACGGCAAATAGACTGTACGGATGTTCGAACACGGCCGGAATTGACCATAAGCTCTTAGCTGAAGTAATTGCCGTGAATTTTGGCCGAAATTCAGGGGTCTCGGTAGTCCCCGGGCGGAATCCCCTGATGGGCGGGTTCCAGACCCGCCCTTACCGGGGGTGTACAGGGATTTCTCTATTCAAAGTCCGGCGCTTCATTACGGCGTACCGGTGCGGCGTCCGCCGGGCTCCTTTTCCAATTTCAGTTTGCGATTGGTGTGCCATGAATACGATGAAGATAACGATTGCAGCCCTGAGAATCGGCGCCGGCATCGCCCTGGTCGGCATGGTACTTCTCACGTGTGCCGACGTCGTGGGAGGACTGTTCAACCATCCTGTTCTCGGATCTGAAGAGATCGTCGGGTTGATGGGTGCGCTTGTACTCGCGTTCGGCCTGCCTCTCACCCACCGCGAGAAGGGACACATCGGCGTGGACCTGCTTTACCGCTTGTTTCCGGACAGAATGAAGAGGATTGTGGACATCGGCATCAGTCTGGTCACCTGCATATTCTTTGCTTTGGTGAGTTGGCAGAGCTACCTGTACGCCGAAGAGATGAAGAAAGTGGGGCTCGTTTCCCCTACCATACAGTTTCCCGTTCATTACGTTATTTACGGAGTCTTTTTCGGCTCGCTCGTCTTGGCCATCATGATATTCGTGGAGTTGGTCGAAGGACTGAGAGGGGAAGTCAATGAGTGAGTTCACGATAGCCGGCATCATCGGTACCATCATACTCCTCCTCGTCTTTTTCACACGTATGCCGGTGGCCTACGCCATGGGCGTGGTGGGCTTTCTGGGCTACAGCTACCTGACCAACTTCAATGCGGGCTTGAAGCTCATATCTCGTGACCTGTACAGCGTGTTTTCTTCGTACGGCCTCACGTTGATTCCACTGTTTATTTTCATGGGGTACGTAGCATTCTATTCGGGCATCAGCGCGCGACTGTATGACGTGGCGTACAAGTTCCTGGGGCGAGTACGGGGCGGACTGGCCATGGCTACCGTAGCCGCATGCGCCGCCTTTGGAGCGGTGTGCGGCTCGGGTACCGCTACTGCGGCCACTATGGCTACCATCGGTCTCCCGGAAATGAAGCGTTACGGGTACGGAAACGAGATTGCGACGGGCTCGGTGGCTGCGGGAGGCGGAATCGGAACGCTCATGCCGCCCAGCGTGGTGTTGATCGTCTATGGCATTCTCACGGAGCAGTCTATTGGCAAGCTGTTCGTGGCCGGGATAATCCCGGCAATCTTCGTGACCCTCCTGTTCTGCGTTGCAATAATGATTTATGTGAGCCTTAAGCCCGAGCAGGGGCCGCAGGGAGAGAAGTTCACAGTGAGCGCTATGCTGCTTTCCCTGACTGAGCTCTGGGAGACGGTGCTGGTCTTCTTCTTTGTTATGGGCGGGCTTTTCTTCGGCTTTTTCACCCCTACGAAGGCAGGAGCGGTCGGGACGGCAGCCATCATGGTACTGGTGTTGATCCAAAGAAGACTGTCATGGGAGAACTTCGTCCAGGCAATTCTCGGCACGATCAAGACATCCACAATGGTCCTCATGCTGATTGCAGGAGCGACCATCTTCGGCCATTTTCTGGCTCTGAGCCGCATCCCCCTTGAAGTGGGACAGGCGGTGGCCCAATTGACCTGGCCGGGCTGGGCAGTCATGGCAATGATCTGTTTCATCTACCTCATAGGAGGGTGCTTTGTCGATGCGCTGGCCCTGATCATGCTGACCATTCCAATTTTTTACCCTACCACGATGGAATTGGGGTATGATCCCATCTGGTTCGGTATCGTTATCGTGATGGTCGGGCAAATGGGAATCATCACGCCCCCTGTGGGCATAAATGCGTTTGTGGTCAAAGGTATTGCCAAGGATGTGCCCTTGGAAACCGTCTTCAAGGGGACGATACCGTTTCTCCTGGCGCTCATCGTGGGAACCGCGGTGATCATAGCATTTCCGGGTTTTGTGACCTGGCTTCCGGATCTCATGTATTAGCGTGACCGACCATTCTCCACCAATAAGGAGTAAGAATAAATGGAATATGAAATACTCAAAGGTAAGAGACTACTTGCCGTGGATGATGAACCGGACGTTCTCGACATCATTGTCGAAGTGCTCCAATCCTCAGAGGTCGTCACCGCGAGTAGTTTTGATGCAGCCCACGCGTTGATATCCCAAGAATCCTTCGACCTGGTCATTCTGGACATCATGGGTGTCAATGGATTCGCCCTGCTTGAGGCTTGCCGAGAGAACAAACTACCTGCTGCAATGTTGACCGCCAATGCGATCAACGTGCAAAGTCTCAACCTGGCGATTAAACTCGGAGCCGTGTCATTCCTCCCCAAAGAGGAACTCCACCGGCTTCCCGAACTGATCGCTGAAATACTCGAGGATGTAGGAAAGGGCAAGACTCACTGGGAGAGACTCTTCCGGCGCCTGGGCCCCTTTTTCAAAGAGAAATTGGGAGTGCTGTGGGAAGACCTCGATAAGTCGAAGTTTCCGCCGATCTACTACTGAAGATGCGAAACCGGAAATCGCCGGGAAGACGGCACCCGGACAGTAGGATCGGCATCTTGCCGGTCACTTATTTCGACAATTGCCTTACGGCATCTTGTCCGCGTGGTATTCTATGCTTCGGACACGGAGGCCCGGACGTCTCTTCTGTAGCACTCTTTCAAATCAGTGGTGTTCAGAGGAGGATCGACAATCTCGTCTCGGCGTGAGAGCTGCAGAGACGAAGTAGGGCATTTCTGAGCGCAGACCCCGCAACCGATGCACAGACTCGTGTCAACGACCGCGATCTTTCCGGTCTTGTTGTTCGCATGAGGTGCGTCTTCAAGCCGGATGGCATCCATGTGACAACGCTTGACGCAGAGCCCGCATCCGCTGCACGTGTCAGGGTTCGTCTTAATCTCGTAGTTGGATGTGTTCATGGGTTGGGCGTGGTTAAGTACGTAGTACGATTCAAAGTATACGCAGCAGCACCGGCAGCAGTTGCAGATGGTATCCACGTCTTCACGCCAATTGGAGATTGCATGCACGAGACCGGAGTCCGCCGCTTTGGCTAGAATTTCCTCGGCTTCGTGTGCATCTATCTTTCGGCCTATGCTGCTCCCGATTATGTAATCCGCGTAGGAACCAAAGTGCAGGCAGACTTCCGTTGGGTGCTTACAGTCGGGGAAGTTCGGATCAAGATTCTTGCGATGTCGGCACGCACAGGTTGCTACGGCGATCAGGTCGTGGCTCCGAAGGGCTTCACGAGCATCCTCGTAGCGGACTATTCTCCTGGGGTCATCGATGGTCTTGCGTATGGGGAGAACGCGAAGACCTTTGGTCTTGGAGTCCTTCCAGTAGTCACCGAATCCATCCCGGTAGTATCGGTTAAGTCCGGTTGCCACCTCTCTGGTTCGATCCGTGCGGGTTCCCGGCCAAAAAATGCTTCGCAGGTAAATGAACCGTGTGTCGGGAAGACGGTATGAGACACGATCGCCATTCCGAGAGCGGAAAATCAGCCCTCGTGTAGCCATTTCGTCCAGTCTGGACCGGAGTTCCTCGGTATCATCCATGCCCTTGGCCCTCGCTATTTCATGGAGTTCACACAGGGTGGAGGGAACGTCGGTCAGCAATGCGGCTTCATCCGGCGTAAACGTCTCCATGATGAGCGGCATGAGTTCGTCCGACTTAGGCAGGTACGCTCCGCATTCCTGCAGCCATCCGAAAAGCCTTTCGTAAGGGGATTTATCTTCCATTGGCATCACCTCGTGCCGAATACATCGGTTCGTAATCGGCTTCACTTTTCTTCAGGCGCCAACTGCGCTTGCCCCCTCGCCCTCCCGGGGAGGGTTGGGGTGAGGGCGTCTATGAATCGGTAAATCAGTCTACCACCCGAATCATGTAACGGTCCATCACTTTTCGGTCTTGGGGACGAGATCAGCGGATCACGCGTATGAACATTCAAGGCCTGGGAACAGCAACAAGCCGCAATAAATTACCAAAGTCCGCGAAACCGACGGGCGCCCCCGGGCCTCGGACTCTTGACAACCCCCCCGTTATATTTGATAGGAAGGGGCAGCTATTGCTTGTAAGGAGATTTGGAAATGCTCAAGCCGTTTTTGTTACGAATGTTTAGATGCATGGCACCGATACTCATTGTTGTTGCTTGCTCGTTGTTTTTCTGTTGTCTTGGCTGGTGCCAAGCTCTCGGAATTGCCGCACCAAAGGAGGAGAAACCGGCCGCCACGGTAAAAGTGGAAGTGAAAGAGGCGGAAGGAAAGAAGCCTGCGGAAGTAAAGGTTGAAGTCGGCGGGAAAGAAGTTCAGACCAAGGTCGGGGACAAGAAAGGCGAGTCTTCTTCGGGTATCCCGGCGCACCCGGAGGAGAAGATCGCTCCCGTGGACACTGAGAAGATTGAGAAAGCGGGAAAAAAGGTGGGGGAGAAAATCGATGAAGTAACCGAGAAGTCTTCTCATTTCTTGGGAGATTGGATCACCGCCAAGGCTTTCAACGGAATTACCTGGCTGAAACTTCTTGCAACGGTGGTGATTCTTCTTTCGGTATTCGTCGTTGAGAGGGTTTTTAACTACCTTATCAAAAGACGATTACGGCGAATAGAAGCAGAAGAAAAAGCGCTGACATGGTTTGGGGTTCTCCTGGAAGCTCTATGCAAGCCGCTCTGTCTATTCATCTGGGTCTACGGTTCCTACTTTGCCCTTTCTCCACTCTTCGTCCATTTTGAGATACCTTTCGGCACGAATGTCCTGAAGAGTTATGCCGGGAAAGTCGCAGACATTGGAGGGCTGGTCGCGGTAGTCTGGTTCATTTTCCGCGTAATACGGTTGGTAGACCTCGAACTGGACAAGCGCTCGAAATCACCTGAAAGTAGAATGGATGACCTGCGGGTAACTCTTGTCGGGAAGACGCTCCGGTGGATAATCGTCATCGTAGGCGCCACTATAATCATCCAATACGTGACGGGCATTCAGGCCGGACCGCTCATCGCCTCCCTGGGCATAGGCGGTTTGGCGGTTGCATTGGCTGCCAAGGAATCCATTGCCAATTTGTTCGGGACCGTGACCATCGTATTCGACACACCCTTCAAGGTGGGGGACAGGATCGTCATCGACAAGTACGACGGATTCGTCGAGTCCGTAGGATACAGAAGCACCAAACTCCGCCTCTGGAGCGGGAACCTCGTCAATATCCCCAACGAGAAGATCACCAACTCCAGCGTAGAGAATTTCGCTAGGCGCCCTCACATCTGGTGGCAAACCAACATCACCATTACCTATGACACGCCTCCCGAAAAGGTGGATCAAGCAGTTCAAATAATCCAGAACATCCTGGAAGACGACGAAGACACCAGCAAGGAATGGCCTCCCTGGGTCTTCTTCGACGCGTTCAACGACTGGAGTCTCAACATACGCGTGACGGCCTGGTTTGTACGCGATGGGTATGAACCCAAGCAATTCGACTACTACGCTTGGCGGCAAAGGAATTGCCGCAAGATTTTGAGGCGCTTCAACGAAGAAGGTATTCAGTTCGCCTTCCCGACAAACACAACCCATCTGGCAAATGATGACGAGCGTCAACTCAAGCTCATGATGTTGAGCGGCCAAGAACTGCCGGCGGATCCGGAACGCCCCCCGATTGGTGCGAACCGAGGTTGACTGCCGGCGGGTACGCGGCTAATAGGCAAATTGACAATGAGCTTGAACAAGGAACTCGAGCGGCAATACGTAAGCCCTCTGAGACCCGCCAACTCCTTGACGCGATCAGACATGTGTTCGAGGCAGAGCGCGCGTCTTCATCGGTCCGGTGACTGATCCGTGACGGGTCAGGATGACAGGTTGGTCATTGAGACACGCTTGGTGCGGTACGGTTTCACCGCATGCTGCGATTTTCTTTTCTCGGAACTGATCCAAGAGTATGCTAAGATTGACCATGTCGACGCAATGATCCGGATCGCGTCGTGGAGAGGGACGGCCATACGGGACTCACGGAAACACATCCCCGGAACTAACATGCGTCTAACCAAACCGAAACCAAAGACTAATTGGACAATCGTAGGCCACTCGTGGATATTCACAACAGTATCGGTTCCGCAGGGCGGCCGTAAGATTGCGAATCAACGTGCCGTGCTGCAAGGGCGACACGTAACCAGAGGCCGGGAGGCAACCATGGCCAAGCATGCAGAAGCGGCAGGTACCTCATGATTCGGTACAGTGAGAGGTCGGATGGAGGTCTGTGAATTCTTCAATAAGTGCCGGTTGTTTAGTTGCCTCCGATCTCCGGCGAGCAAACGGCTGTTCGAGAATTTGTACTGCAAGAAGGACTCCGGCAAGTGTGCAAGAAGAATACTTAGCCGCGAAGGCGTGAGGTTTGAAGACATTCCGGATACGCTCTTACCGACGGGAGGGCATTTGCTCAATCAGCCGTCATGAACTCCGCTTCCAACACCGGCCCCGGTCCCTTTCCTCATCGCATGTCTTTCACCATGTGAGTCGATGGCACAATCCACAACTCCTCGAGATTACGGGCTGGAACTGGGTTATGGTTCGATCTTCAACTTGGCAACCGGAATCACTTCATCTCTTTGCGCAATTCCCTTCTCGCTTTGTTAAGCGCCTTGTCAATCTCAGAGGCAACCGAGTCGTTCTTCTTTGTTGATGTACCCGCTTTTGACCTCCTCTTCTTCGCTTCGCACTTCTCCTCCTTGGCTGCCTGAGCGTTTTCTCGCGTCTTGTACGGTCCTGCTATGGTTGTCGGAGTCTTGTTTTCGGCCTGGATGACCTTGCACACGCCGTCCTTTCCTTTGATGATGTACCAGCGGTACTTCTCGGCGGCGAGACCCATGGACATGAAGCAAAATGAAAGAATGATCGCCGTAACGCTGATTACGTATTTCATGTGATCCTCCTCTTGCAGAAGATGTCTAACAACCTGACTTCATTATGGCACTATGACTCTTTTCTTTCCACTTCGAAGGTTAAGTGCTGCACGGCAGGGCATCATGGTTCCGAAAAAGACTTGACAGACGGATAATACCCCGTATTATCATCTCGTGAAAATAATACCGAGTAATATCGTCGTCCGGGAGTTGCCCCGTTGGAACCGCAAGAAGCCCCGGACAGTGAAACGTGACGAACGCGATACTTCTTTTGAAGACGGTGATTTGGAGGTGCGACAATGAGAAGACCTCTGGTGAATGCAAGTATGTTCCTCCTGACAGGGTTGCTGATGATCGGCATCTGCAACGCGAAGGAGACGACGGTTCCAATCAACGTGTTTGTAAGTATTCTGCCGCAGAAATATTTTGTGGAACGAGTGGGCGGAGACCTTGTCAACGTTTCCGTTCTGGTAGGACCCGGCCAATCCCCCGCGACCTATGAGCCGACACCCCGGCAAATGTCGGAACTCTCGAAGGCCAAGATCTTTTTCAGAATAGGAGTGCCCTTCGAGCGGTCACTGGTGCCCAAGATTGAATCGACGTTCAAGAACTTGGCCGTGGTGGATACCCGCAAGGGGATCCGCCTGAGAAGAATGGCTGAAAAGCATGCTCATGACGGTAAGGAGCACGGCGAGCATCACAAGGATGAACACCGCGATGAGGCCGGAGCCCCGGACCCTCACATCTGGCTGGATCCCATTCTCGTGAACACACAGGCCAAGTCAATCTGTGACGCCCTGAGCAACGTCGATCCCCAACATGCCGAAATGTACCGCAAGAACCTGGAAGACTTCCAAAACGACCTCGATAAGACGAACGTCAGGATCGCCAAGGTGTTGGCGCCATTGAAAGGCACGGTCGTCTTCGTATTTCACCCTGCATACGGTTACTTCACGGATCGGTACGGGCTCAAACAGGTTGCCGTGGAGACCGGAGGCAAAGAACCGACCGCCAGACAATTGGCCGCTCTCATTGACAGAGCCAAGCAAGCCGGAGCCAAGGTAATCTTCGTGCAACCCCAGTTCGACCGAAGGAATGCCGAGACTATTGCAAAGGCCATTGGAGGGGCCGTCGTGTCCCTGGATCCCCTTTCACCCGACTATCTCCAGAACCTTAACGACATGGCTTCCCGCATAGAAGCGGCACAGGCCGACAAGAAATAGTAATAGGATTGAAATTCCGGTATTCGTGATACAGTATCTCTCAATGGGGGAGGCCGCTCCAAGCGCATGAGTCCGTAATTGATCTTGAGCGCCGCTTGTGCCTCAGACCCGGCGTCGCACCTTGTACACATTTCCGACGTCCGTCTCCTTGAATGATCCCCCGGAGAGGTATGGAACAACATCTGAAAGAACTTGACGACGGCCTGCCAAAACTCCAGCTGGTGGTTTTTGCCTTGGTGTCGGCATCCTTCACCAATATCTACCTTACGCAACCCATTCTGCCGGTGCTACAAAATGAATTCCATGTGACTCCGGTACAGGTCTCGTTGACCGTATCAGCGGTAATACTCGGCATTGTCCTCTCGAATCTCTTCTTCGGATTTCTATCGGATCGGGTATCCATTCATCCCATTATACTATTGGGAGGGACCTGCGTGGCATTAGGAGGCGTTGTCTCCGCCTTGACACATAATTTCAACGTCTTGGTGGCGGCACGGCTTTTTCAGGGTATCTTCATCCCGGCCCTCACCACAAGTTTGGCGGCCTGGCTTGCCACGACACTGCCGAGAGAACGCCTGAGCGTCGTCATGGGATCCTACGTTTCAGCGACCGTCCTTGGCGGACTCGGTGGTCGTCTACTCGGTGGGTGGATTCATCCGCCCCTTCATTGGAGGTATGCATTCCTATCCGCTTCTGTTCTTATCGTGGTCACAACGATCTCCGCCGTGCTGGTGCTTCCGAGGGCAAGAGCCAAGGAAGCCGAATCTCGAGACACGGCCGTCGGCTTTTGCTCTCTCTTGAAGCGCCGGGACCTGCTGCTCATCTATTGCTGCGGAGCCGGCGGGCTGCTCATATTTTCCCCGGTGTTCAATTTCTTGCCTTATCGACTGGCAGGTGCTCCCTTTCATTTTTCCACCGAGGTCATCACCCTGATTTACCTTGTCTATGTGCTCGGGATATTCCTCGGGCCTTTGGCCGGCCGGTTAAGTAATCGGTTTGGCGGCGGCAATGCTCTGATCGCCGGGACCTGCATCCTCGGCCTTTCACTTGGTCTCCTGTTGATCCCGTCCGTGGCGGCCGTCATTTCAGGTCTTCTGGGAGTCTGTGCCGGTTTTTTCACGATCCATGCCGTGGCGGTAGGGTTGTTGAACCAGAAGGTCTCCGGCAGTCATGGAAAGGCCAATGCCCTGTACGTGCTGTTTTATTATGCGGGCGGATGGCTGGGCATCACGGGCTCCGGTTTTGCCTTTGAGAGGGCCGAGTGGCGAGGCGTTGTCGGATTTGTGATGTGTTTTCTGGCGATTCCGCTTGTCACGGGCCTATTGGAAAGAAAATCGGCCAATATTCAAAGGCAATGGAAGACCCGAGCGGGATGAAACCCTACAGCCGTGTAGGCATTGAGATCAAGTCGCATCGTCGAACACCAGATCCTCAAGAAACCTCCAGACGGCACGGCCGTCGGCCTCCTCTGAAATCTCGTTGAAGCGCCTATTTTGTATATCGACCATGTGGTCGATTTCGGCTTGATTGTTGAGCACGCGAAACATCTCGGCCGCTACGACGGCGAAATCCTTCTTGTAGAACACATTCCCGCTTTCCCCCAGCGTTTCCCGTATCGCGGGCTGAGCATAGGCAAAGATCGGCTTGCCAAAATACATTGCCTCGATCAGAGGCACACAAAAACCCTCATGCTCGCTCATGGATACGTATGCGGAACTCCGAGTGTAAAGCGTTTTGAGTCGGCCTCTAGTGAGGTCCCGGAAGAACGTGATTTGTGCATCCTTGCAGGCGGTTTCGCGGATGTACTCCAAGTAGGCAAGATAGTCGGGGAACTGGGTGTTGCCCACGATGACCAGGTGACTGTCCGGATCCAATTTGAGATATTCAACAATTAGAGCAATCAAGTCCTCTATTTTCTTGTGTGGAGCTAACCTGCCCACGTAGAGCAGCATCGTCCCCGTCTCGGGTACCTGTATGTCTTCGGCCTCGATCGTTTCCCAAACACGCGGCGCGAGCACCGGAGGAAACGTGATGCAGTCAAGTTCGCCCGGAAGCTTTTCTTCGTTCACCAATCCCTCTTCCGCATTGGCCCGAGCGTTGTACGGTCGGTGCGTATCGCTTAAGGCCGTTTGTATTGCCTCCAGGGTTCTCACCAACGTGGTTTGGGCTCGTTCGGGAGAGACGGATCCGAGGATGTCGGCTTCAGATCCGGAGTCGGATGAAGCATTTTTCCCTGCAAAGCCCTTCAGTTCGCGGGCTGAATAAGCTGAATTCGCGGCTATCTTGTCGAACCTGCCTGATTTGCCCAGGTGATCGTACGCATTCTCACACAGTGCGGCGAACTCCGCGTCATAAACACGGAAGTATTTGGGCGGGGTGATCCCGTGATAGTAAAGTCCCTTCCTGCATGCAAGGCTCTCAACGGCATCAAAGTACTCATCATAAATGGACAAGTTGGCCAGCACAACATCCTCGGGGCGGCAGGAGACGAGGAACTCATGAACGGGTCTAACGGCCGGCTTCAGCATAGCGTCAAACCGAGAAGCATAGATTGAACACGGTATGTTGCTCCGCCGCAACAGCCTGCATACGTCAAGGACAAATGAGGAGACGGCATCCGGAAGGATAAAGGTCTGCGTGACTATGCAGACACGAACATCGGGCTGCCAACAGTACCACGGCCGGGCGGCATCACGAAGGTGGGTGAAGTCCTCCAGGAGATTCTTCTGAAATGTCATCGCGTCTTCAAGGGATCGACTGTTCAGGTAGACCGGGACAATGTCCTCAAAGGCTATTGCCCGGTTGTCGGACCGTCTCACTACCACGTGAAGCCATAGCACCGCCTCGTCCAAACCGGAGATCATCTCTCGGTTTTCCCAACAGTCTCGCGTTCCCTGTGCGTTGGGAAACGTGACGCTGATTCCGCATTCCGTCTTCTCTACGTTCACCGATACTGAGAGGCGATCATCGAGATCCAATTGCCACCATCCCACGTGTCCTTGCGGATGGATATGATGCGCCTGAGAATAGACGTCCACCACGAGGAAATACTCCGATTCCAGCACGCCGGGTGAGAGCGATAGCTCCATTGCGGCACTCTGTGCGTGGGACAAATCCAGGTAGGCTTCTCCGGAAACAATGAAGGGTCTATTAAGATTGTCCTTGCCTAGTACGCTCTTGCCTTTTGCCACAACTTTCTTCCTCTGTAGATGAAATCTTTGGTCATATCGAGGTACTTGGACCCGTACTTCATGGAGGGTTCGATGTGAGTATTCTCGTGGTACTCATTCCAGCTCGATATCAAAACCTGATGCGGTCTCGGCTTCAGAGACAGGGCGAAATCAATGGTCGTTTCGTATGTCTTACCACCATCCCTGGGTACGATTCGATATGGCGACCCGGAGCGTTCAGGGTCCTCCAAGTGGGAATCGTCATATCCCGGACCGCACGTCACGATACGCCACCCCATGTTGCCTGCCTCACTCTCCGAGTAGGCTTTTGCCCAGGTCTCTCTCCACCTGCTCCGATTACTGAGATCCAAGGGAGAAAAAAGGCTGAATCCGTCGAATAGTCCCATGGTCTTGCGGTGCTCGGTTTGACGGTCGTAGAATCTGAGACTGGAGGCGATTCTCACCATTCCTTCCGAAGAATCTCGCAATACACGGATTGCGGAACGAAGCCCGTCCAAGACGCCCGTCCAAAACAGATACAGCACCGGCCTTCCGTCCAGGTGAAGATAGTATGGATTCCTACAGAACCTTCTCCGAATGAGAGCAATGAGATCGGGCAAGTCGTCGGGTATGCCATGCTGTAGGCACAACTGAACGGCAAATCTCAGCGAAGACGAGGTGCTCCTTGCCAAACTGAACATGTTTTCTATGGTTACCAGTTCACGGGAGTGAAATCCCTCTCGATCTATGTGAAGATTCAAGACTACAAAATCCAGGCCGGCATCCTCCAGTTGACTCAAATGAGATCGGATGGTCGTCCCTGAGTTGGACGCATAATAGCCCATAGTAGGTATGTCCGTGACGCCGCCATAGATCTGATTGTCGTTCCAATGGGAGGATCCGATTCCATTGCCGTACCAGCAGTAATACTGTATACCGAAAAGCACGGCTTCGGATTCTTCATGGGATAAGCAGGTTGCCCTGTTGGAAGCATTCCACTCGGAGTGAGTCTCTCGAATTCTTTGCAGCAAGCCTTGGGCCGTATGATCCCACGTGTAGTCCTTGGCCTTGGCCCTCCCCGCCAATCCCATTTCCCGGGCTTTGTCCTTATTGTCTCTGAGGAAAGCCATCTTCTCCGCGATCAACGTGGGTTCCGGCTTCACGAGAAAGGCACAGGATTCGTCAACAACTTCGTTGAAGCCTCCCTCATCCACGCCTATGAGCGCTTTGCCTGCCGCCATTGCCTCCAAGGCGACGATGCCGAACGGCTCTTTCATCGGAGTGAAGACGACTCCCAAGGCCCTCGAATAAAGGATACGAAGCTCCAGGTTTGTGAGACCTCCGAGAAAGAACACCCGGTTCTGCAGACCAAGCAACTTAGCCATTCTCCGGAGATTTTCCCTTTCCGGGCCTTGTCCCACGATATACAGTTGGGCGTTTTCCACCATCTTCATGGCCTCAATTGCAAGTCCTATGCGTTTGTGGCGCCAAAGCTGGCCAACGGTCAAGAAAACATTCTCATGGGAAGCCGATTCGAATGTGAGGCGTAAAGATTGGGGCAGGGCGGCAGTGGTGACGATGAAATCGTCCGGGTTCACTCCCGGATAGACCACGTCAGGCACTTTGCGACCGTAAATGTCTTCCAGATACGCTGCAGTATACTTGCTGTTTGCAACTATCCGGTCCGGCTTCCCCACCTTGTCAAACAGGTCGATGGTGTTCAGGTACGCTTGGCGGTACGGTTCCAACAACCCGTCGTAGTGGTATTTGGGGTAAATATGGACGTTTCTCACGGGCATGATGTGGGCCGGAATCGTCTGCTCATATCTCATGTCATAGAGGATTCTCAGTGGTTCGTGCGGATACCACACCATGGGATGCAGGTCGATCAAGTGCGTGGGCCAAAGGTGCCCGTGATACACGTCGTGCTTCCCAATCTCCTGTTCCCAGATCTTCGGTAACAACACCGCATTCAGCACAATAGAGTGAGGGCCTTCAAAATGTGGACTGATCTCGACCAGTTTTACCCGAGCAGTGATCCCGTGTTCCATCAGGATGCTCTCGTCGAATCCGGCGGCATAGATGGTGATGGCGTGATCGTGCTGCCATCGTACAACGCACTCGATCAGGAGGCGCTCGGCTCCACCGTATTTCGTCAATTCCGGAATGATGATCCCAATGTCGAGCATAAGCTCGCCTCTCTTGCCACAGCAATTCACCGCAGGCTGGTGCAGGGTCACAGAACGCCGACACGACCGCAGAAGCTCACCCATGACGGATCTCCGACGGTTTGAGAGGCTCTGATCAACGGAGAAGGCATAGTGTGATCCAAGGATTGGAACGTAACGCATTTGAGCCGGTAGATCAAGAATCTTAGAGATCGCCCGGTGTGAATTCAAGAATGAATACGGGAATTGAGATGCACGGGGCCGACCGGCGGCTCACGGCCGTCGAGCCCCGGCTTGTTTCTGCCGAAGAATCGGACACCGTGGAGACCCGAGACAATGTTCCGATAGCCGTCCCGCTGCCAGAGACTCTCGGATCGATTGATACGCTTGAGAGTTCCAGACACGGGACAGGAATTCGGGAAACGACAATGAGCCACGCTCCGACAAAGACGCAACAGGCGTGGTTGAAAAGCAGCACGGCACGAGGCCTCTCGTCAGAACGTACATGGGGTCTTCCACGGGCCAAAATGTCATGCATTCGGTCATGGGGCATGGCCGGTCATACCTTTGTTACGTTCGTCCAGGGGGCAGGCACGCGGCATGGTCACTCGGGACGGAGAGGCAACGAAGAAACCTAATATGAACGCCTACCGATCTGAATGTCGCCTGACGATGGGACAGCTCATGTTTTGCTTGCAATGACCGGGAAACTCCCTCTTGGACAATTTAGCCCTGAGATGCATGTACCGGTCGCCGTTCCATACGTCTTCCAGGAATTCCTCAACGGTGCGGTTTCCTCGGTCCTGCCATGAAGCTATGGGAGTATCCATCCCGTAGCAGCAGGCGAAAATCCCTCTATTGAGAACGTGAATTAACTTCCATGGATGGCTGCACAGGGACCCCGCAAGTGGTTCTTCCTCAGAACCGAGGTCTTCTTCGGCGAGCAGATCGATCCCTATCTCTCCGGCTTTGAGCCTGGCGTCCTGAGTGAGATCCTTCAATTCTTTGCTTCGCAACATTTCGGAATCATAATCGAATAAGAAGCCATTGCGGAGAATGGTGCGTTTCTGCAGGAATGGATCGAAGTACAGGTACCTCAATTTCACGCAATTCACCCCAATCTTCTTCATCAGCTTGAGGAACGGAGAGACCTGCGTGTGGTTCGATCTCATGGCGATGAACGGCACAATCACCACAGGCAGGTCCCCGTGGTCTTTCTTGGCCGCGCACAATTCACGCAGATTCCGTATGACCAGGTCAAACCTGTGATCTCTGTAGCGAGCATAACCCTCGGCACTTGCCGAGTCCACCGAAACACTGAGAACAAGCTGCTTTCCTAGTAGTGAGCGGATTGTGGGTCCCAGCAATGTGCCGTTGCTGGTCAAACCGAATTGCTTTGAATCATTATCGACTCTCGTTATCAATCTGACAATCTCCGGATTGTTGAAGGGTTCACCACGGGTATTGTCCTCCAACCACTCCGAGAGGGCATAGAAGTCTCCGAGTGCGTCCAGGGTCTCGTAACGAAACACGAATCCTGAGGCGGCTTCTTCGAGCTTGGCCTTTTCCCAATCGCAGTACACGCAGGGGGGGTGAGTATTGCATCTGTTTGAGGTACTGAGAACGAGTAGGATTGGGTGAGATTCAAGCTTTGATCGGCCCTCAGCATACTCACGCTCATTGAGGGTCTTGTTCTCGAGTACCCTTTCCAGCATATTGAACTGGGCCGTTCCAATCGATCGCATCCGTCTGATCATGAGGCCCAGTTGCCGCGAGTCGCCGGGAACGGGAATCACATCACTCAGTTCGCATTCGATTTCGTTATCTGAGGAGTCGGGTGTTTCGAGTGGGTACGTATTCCAGCCTTTGCGTAAGTCAATCTCCGAATACCGCACGCCTTTGTGTTTTATGTATAGCTTCCCTTGATCTCCGGGTGTTCTTCGTAGCCGAAAGCGCCCCTTCGACCAGACGGACGAGCCCCAGACGTCCCGCTCCACCTGATGGAACCCATCGAGGGGTAAGACGCGCCCGAATACGTCGCGTAAGTCGCTGCGGTTCATACCGGTGTCTCCAGTCCATCTTAGCGTGGATGCCGGTGCTCTCTTAGGGATACTCGGTCCAAAGATTCATTCACTTCATTTGTCCACACGATCCCACGACAACCGATTATTCATTTTTCCGATATCCATGATTGTAATTAGCGCTCCGTAGCACAAGTAGGGTGCGGTATCCAACCAAGCTTCTGCCTCATTGGCCCCACCGGCCTCCGTGCCGACAATCTTGTCCTACCTCGGGTCGGCAGGGTTTGTGGGACAGGCATCTCGCGCCTCGCAAGGCAGGACGCCCGTGCCTCCGGCCTCTACCATGACCGAGGCACACCACGAGGGGTCTTAAGAAATACGCGACCTTATGTACTCAGGTCCGGATCTTCCCCTTCATCTCACTCTTCACGATAGGACAGCTCGGGCATTGAAGGCAAATACCGGGCAATTTCCCCGCGGCTAGTCCGGCTCGGATCTCCTGATATTTTGGCCCGTTCCAGATATCCGCCAAGAAATCCCTTACCGAACGATCACCTCGGTCTGTCCATTTCGCCACATCCAGGTGAGAGAAGCAACAAGGTTTGATACCGCGTCGAAGAGGATACAATGCCTTCCACGGTTCTATGCAAAGGGGGCCATCCCCTTGTCTGCGGTCGCTCCCATGATCCATCTCAACATAAAGTAGAATCCCTTTGTCTCGAGCAACTGACCGGGCAGGTTCTATAACGTCGGATAGTTCATCGTGTTCGAGCAGCTCCGAAGAATAGTCAAAAGTGAATCCATTTCTCTCTCGTACCGTCCCGGTATTCGATTCGTAGTTGAGAGTTCTCAGCTTCACTGCGTCTAGCCCGATCTGTTCGGCAAGATCAAGAAGACTTCCTATTTCATTCCGGTTGGAGCGCATCACGATGAACGCCAGGACGATTATGGGTAAACCTTCATTCTCCTGCTTCTCTCGACACAGTTCCTTCAGGTTTCTGATGAGCAGGTCGAAGCGGTCGTTTCTGTATCGCGCGTATCCCTCCCGGGTAGCCGAATCTATTGATACGTTGATCATTATCCTCTTGCCGAGGAAAGCTTCACGGTTTCTTTTCCCGAGAAGGAGCCCGTTGACCGTCATTTCAAACCACTTGCCCCATTGCCCGAACCGTTCGGCGAAACGGTACATATCACGGTTAAGTAAGGGTTCGCCGACACTGCAATCGACTATCTCCTCAGCAAGAGTGAAGAATTCTTCCAACTCAAGAAGGCTCTCGGGCGTATAGGAGAAATCACATTTCCCAGCGCCCTCCTTCGCCCTGTCATAGCCACAGTACACGCATCGTGGCAGCATGTTGCATCTGCTTTCAAGGTCTATTCTCAGCCGAGGAGGGAAGGAATCCAGTAGGGTCCGGCCTTGGAGGAATTCACTTTCATTGAGGACTTTGTTCGCCAAGAGGTCGTCTTGCCGCGATGACAAGGCATAGTCCTTGACCGGAGCAATCTTGCGAATCATTACGCCTAGCTCACGGGAATCACCTTCTACAGGAACAACTTCATTGAGTTCAAACATAAGATCCGGACCCTGGACTTGTGTCAAGTCCAGGGGGTACGTGTTCCACCCGGGAAAAAGCATGAGCGTTTGCAAGTTGTTATGAGAATCCCGCACTGAGAGTTTCCCGTTCCTCCCAAGATAAAGGAGATGAAGCGAGAAGAGGGAGTCGCCGGTGGTCTTCATGAGCTTGAAACGCTTTGCGGTCCATATATGTGGGCCAAGCATGTCCTGTTCCATTTCGTGGAATCCGTCTATCGGATCCATCACGGTGAATACGCGGCGAATTTGCTCCGTTTTCATGCGCATGCCTTCCAGGGCCGATCAGTAACTGTTTACAATCATAGAAAAAGGTCACATTGCTAGTAAGGAACGGTGGGGTCCGGTTTTCACAGGGGTCCTCTGATCCCCTATGCCATCCACATTGCCTTTTCTTTGCCGCCGAGATACGCTGAAACAGATATCTCGGAAAAGCACTGATAGGTCACGTGTGTCCGAACCTTTCCCGAGCGATGCCGGGGAGGCTGCATAAGCAAAGGTGAATTGAATCCGGTTGAGATTCTTGACGAATCGTGACGGCAAGTCGATTCGGTATGTCTGAATTCCCTGATTCATAGTGAACCGTGTTAACGTATGCCCATTCAGCCGAACACATACCTCCTGGCGACGCTCGGGGAGGTCGTAAGGGCGGGCGGCAATCCTCATCGCATACTTCGTGTCCGGCTCCAGCGGGACCTTGAGCGTTGCCTCTCTGCCGACAGCCCACACAAACGAGAAATGTTCGGTCTTCTCATCTCCACTCCAACCGGAGCCAAGGAATGCCCGTGCCTCGGCGGTTCCAATATCCAGGTGGAGTTGGTTACTTTCATCGGAAAGGCTCACAATGGAGATCTCATCAGGAGGAATGCCGTTGAGCCTTGCCCACCGGACCACATTCTCCCGAATCCGGACCGGGTGGGTATTTCCTGTTTGGATCAGGTTCCACAGAGGCTTCCATCCCTTCGGAAAGTGTCCACTATATCCGTTGACCGTGGGCACCTCGGAAACCATTTGGGCCCACATGGCATCTATCTGGTATTTCCAAATGGAAAGCTGTGATTCGCATGGTGAAGGACACGGAGCATAGTAGAATGCTTTCGTTTCTCTTGGAATCCGGTTGACAATACTCATGACTTGCCGGCGGACCAGATGTTTGTCAAATGCGGGCGTGGTTTGGATCTGCTCCAGACAGAGAATCATGAGCACGAGTACTGCCGGAGCCGTGGCTCTCATACCATTAATGAAAAGCGCGACCGCCATGCTGAACGGGATGAGCAAGAGCAGGGCTATCCGTGATACGGCCCGGATCGCTCCAGCCCCGGGAACCAGTCCCCATACCAGCTTCCATGGAGACCAATCCGGCGGATACATGAAGGCGACGATCAAGACGACTCCCGTCGAGATCGACACGATCATCCCCCATTTCGATTTCATCATCATCCTGAAACCCGCCGCACACATTACGAGAGTAGCTATCCCCAGCCCTATCCTGTGCTCGTGTTCCATGGGTAGATCCGAGAAGGCTATGTAATGCCTGAGCCGGCCAAACAACCAGTTGTCCGGTCCCATGTTCAGCCATGATTTCCATCGGGGAACCATTGTTGCCGCTTCTTCCCACGTACGGCTGCCCGCCTGAGTGAAAGCCTCAAGGTAATGGTATGCCATCCAGGACAATGCAACTCCGGACAGAAGCAGGCCCAAGACAATCGTCCATGAATTGTCCAGGGCTGTCTGAACAATCCTCTGCCGTGTCTCGCCATGCCCGAGGGCCACGACAAAACACACGAGAAGGCCGAAACAGAAGAACCAGCCGAGATAGAAGCCCGCATAGAGTTGCAGCACGACCGACGCCGCGAACATCAATATCCATATGCCACTTCTTTTCGAGGTTGAATCAGCATCCTCGTCGGAGTGCTCGAATATCTTGAACAAACAGATTACCGCAATCATTGAGAAAAACTGAGGCAGCAACTGTTGGTGACCACATTGAGAGATGCGTATTCCCGCGAAGGCAAACAGATATGCGCCGGCTATGGATGCGGCAACCGACAAGTTCATGATGAATCGGAACAGCCACAGTGCAGCCACGTAGTTCAGCGTCAGCACGGCCGGCATCCAAAACTGAAAGGCTGTGCCAGGTTGGAGGCCAAGCAAGCGAAACAACCAATAGGGAGGGGCAGCTGCCAGAAGAATGTCGGAATAGGCAGCGGTATTTGTCGCCGGGTAGAATATGGGAGGATCCCAGAAGCTTGAGTGAATCGGGTTGCCCGATATCCACTGAAACCCGTGCTCAAGAACGTAATTGTTGAATCGGGTATCTCCGGGATCGGTCTGCATTAAGGTCAGCCCGGAGAAGACAGTCGGGTGAAAGAGCGCCAACAAGCCTGCAAAGAGGAAGACACAGATGATACTGTCGGTCGGAATACGATGCCGCTTCACTTGTACTCCGCTACTGCCGACATTATTTTCTGAGCAGATTGTATTTCAGGATGCACCACAGCGACCTCAAACCGTCTTTCCAGCGAACCTTCTTGCCTTCGGCATAGGTTCGCCCGAAGTAGGATATCCCGACCTCGAATATCCGACAGTTGAGTCTTGCCACTTTGGCCGTGATCTCAGGCTCGAATCCAAAGCGATCTTCTTCGATCGTCACTTGTTGGAGGATCTCGCGACGGAACGCCTTATAACAAGTCTCCATGTCCGTCAAATTCAAGTCGGAAAACATGTTTGACACGAGAGTAAGCAGCTTGTTGCCTACACTGTGCCAGAAATACAAGACCCTGTGCGATTCACCCCCCGCAAACCTAGAGCCGTACACCACATCTGCCTTGCCGGCAATTATCGGCTTGATCAGCTTCTCGTATTCCTGAGGGTCGTACTCGAGATCCGCGTCCTGCACAAGAATAATATCACCGGTCGCTACTGCGAGTCCCGACCGGACTGCCGCACCTTTTCCACGATTCCGGTCATGGAATATCACGTGGTCCAAAGCGGTTTTCAACACGCTGCTCAAGATCTCCCGAGTACCGTCACCGGAGAAGTCATCCACCACGATGATCTCCTTATTCGGCAAAGGAGCTGCGCGCACCGCCTCAACGAGTTGCGTGATCGTGTTCACTTCGTTGTAACAGGGTATCACGATCGAGAATCGAAAATCACCGGTATCCATGTAAGACCATCAAATGGAAGGAAAGGCTTGGCGATCTCCGAGAATCCTCTTCGTCACCACGCTTGTCCCGTGCTCTTGACGTTCACCGTCTTCCCGGGGATCCGATCATAACAAAGCCCTCTCGACTTGTCACCCTCTTTACAATTTCCGCCGAGGAGCCTCTATGTGCTTCCATCCGAGAGACAACGCGGCTATATCCCGAATCTCTTTCCTTCGGTTCACCTTCGGAGAATATCCCAGTTTCCAACCGGGCTAACCAAACGTCGACAGATTTTCGAGCGTGCATTGGAATACCAAGCACTTAGGTAGCCATTTCTCTTTTTATGGCACTCCATACTTGTAAAGCAATAATGACACCAGCTTTAGCACATTACTGCTCGCTCTGTTCAGCATCATGTATTCTCATTGGTATTGGGTTACCTAGTGAGAAACGCTGTGATTCCTTTTTCGCAGGGATCGTTTGGCTTCCCGGTTCTTCCATAGTGCCTTCTCTTCGCTCCCGAGATACGCTGAAACAGATTTCTCGGAAGAGCACTGATAGGTCACGTGTGTCCGAACCTTTCCCGAGCGATGCCGGGGAAGCTGCATAAGCAAAGGTGAATTGAATCCGGTTGAGATTCTTGACGAATCGTGACGGCAAGTCGATTCGGTATGTCTGAATTCCCTGATTCATAGTGAACCGTGTTAACGTATGCCCATTCAGCCGAACACATACCTCCTGGCGACGCTCGGGGAGGTCGTAAGGGCCGGCGGCAATCTTCATCGCGTAGTCCCTGTTCGGCTCCAGCGGCACCTTGAGGGTTGCCTCCCTGCCGACAGTCCACACAAACGAGAAATGTTCGTTTTTCTCGTCTCCACTCCAACCGGAGCCAAGGAACGGTCGCACCTCGGCGGTTCCAATATCCAGGTGGACGTGGTTACATTCATCGGAAAGGCTCACAATGGAGATCTCATCAGGAGGAATGCCGTTGAGCTTTGCCCACCGGACAACATTCGCCCGAATCCGGGCGGAGTTGAGATTTCCGATTTGTATTAGATTCTCCAGCGGCTCCCATCCCTTGGGACAGTTTGCACTATATCCGTTGATCGTGGGCACCCCGGAAACCATTTGGGCCCACATGGCATCGATCTGATACTTCCAAAAGGGCATCGGCTGTCGGTATGGTGAAGGACACGGAGCATAGTAGAATGCTTTCGTTTCTCTTGGAATCCGGTTGACAAGACTCATGACTTGCCGGCGGACCAGATACTTGTCGAATGCGGAGGTGGTCTGGACCTGCTCCAGGCACAGAACCATGAGTAAGAGTACCGCTGGGGCCGTGGCTCTCATACCATTAATGAAAAGCGCAACCGCCATGCTGAAGGGGATGAGCAGGAGCAGGGCTATCCGTGATACGGCCCGGATCGCTCCAGCCCCGGGAACCAGTCCCCATACCAGCTTCCATGGAGACCAATCCGGCGGATACATGAAGGCGACGATCAAGACGACGGCCGTCGAGATCGACACGACCATCCCCCATCTCGATTTCACCATCAGCCTGAAACCTGCCGCACACATTACGAGAGTAACTATCCCCAGCCCTATCCTGTGCTCGTGTTCCATGGGCAGATCCGAGAAGGCTATGTAATGCCTGAGCCGGCCAAACAACCAGTTGCCCGGTCCCATGTCCAGCCATGATTTCCATCGGGGAACCATTGTTGCCGCTTCTTCCCACGTACGGCTCCCCGTCTGAGTGAATGCCTCAATGTAATGGTATCCCATCCAGGATAATGCAAGTCCGGATAGAAACAGAGCAAGGACAATCATCCATGAATTCTCCAGGGCTGTCTGAACAATCCTCTGCCGTGTCTCGCCATGCCCGAGGGCCACGGCGAAACACAAGAGAAGGCCGAGACAGAAAAACCAGCCGAGGTAGAACCCCGCATAGAACTGCAGCACGACAGACGCGGCGAACATAAATATCCAGACGCCGCGCCGCTTCAAAGTTGAATCCTCATCAACATCGGAATGCTCGAATATTTTGAACAAACAAATTACCGCCATCATTGAGAAAAACTGAGGAAACAACTGTTGGTGACCACATTGGGAAATGCGCATTCCCGCGAAGGCAAACAAATATGCTCCGGCTATGGATGCGGGAATGGACAAATTCATGATGAATCGGAACAGCCACACTGCCGCCACATAATTGAGTGTTAGTACGGCAGGCACCCATAATTGAAAGGCCGTGTCGGGCCGGCTGCCGAGCAGGCGAAAGAGCCAGTAGATCGGTGCGGAACCAAGCAAAATGTCTTGATAGGCTGCCGTGTTTAGAGCCGGGAAGAATATTGGCGGGCTCCAGAAATTGGAGTGTTGTGGATTCTTAACCAGCCACCGGTAGCTGTGTTCAAGTACGTGATTCATGACACGCGTGTCCCCGACGTCGCCCTGTATGCGGGACCAACCCGAAATTATTACAGGGTGATACGCCGCCGACAATCCCAACATCAGGAAGAGAACGAAGAATGCGGATCCGTGCCAATAAGGAAGCTTCCTCATACCATGCCCCAGCAAACCAACATATTTCCCATGGCATGCCAAGAATGGATCCTCGACGTTGTCAGGTCCGGTCTTGTGCAGGCCCGCTTAACCAAGCAGCGATCCCTTCGGCTCTGCCGAGTCGAATGCAGCCGGTTGTCTGCAAAGATTCTTAGCTACCGGCGCATTCGGGATGCAAACTGACTTCGGTGCTCGGTCACACATCGCTCAATGAATTCGGCTGTTCTTCAGTGCTCGACGGCGTGAAGCCGGTAACGTGTTCTTGACGACGCTTGCGTCTAAGAACACCTCCGTCCCCGCGAGTAAGGAGAAGGCAGTTGTCCTTTCCGCATTGACCACGTGGCCGAACAATAGCATGTCCAAATCGTGTGAGACTACCAAAAACACAAACATCATGCCTCCGGAAGCACCAAGCTATGATATTAACGGGAACACGGCCGTTCGGGCAAACATCGCAGGATTTTTCGGGAAAGCCGTTACTCGTACACAAACTTTGTGGTATGTCGTTCTCCGGTTGAAAAACGAACGTCGGCTCGCACCGGTAAATCCATGCACGGAGAATCACTGAAAGAACTCGACATCGGCGGGGAGAAGTATTGCGCCGATCCCCCACCCCAATCCGGATCGTCTCTCGGCCGTAGAGCGGCATGGCTGCTCTTCTGCATCACCACGGTTCACTTGGCATTTGTTTTCCCGTCTGTTTCCGTCATCCCAGGGGAACGAGTCAACCTACTTTCCGGGGTCGTTTGCGGCCTCTCCCTTACTCTTACGATCCTCTGTTCCAAGAGTAACGGTGATGGTTTTCGGTTGCCGGAAACGTTCGTATCCGTGATTCTCTCGGCACTGGTAATTCTGAGCAGCCATTTCAGCTTGGTACCGGAATGCTCCTCGGCACGAGGGTTCGTTGTGCTGAACTCGAGTCTCGGGGGCTTCTGGTGTGCCAGATTGCTTCTCGATTCGCCTCGAAGGCAACGGCTTTTCATGTGGCTGTGCGTCTTCCTGGTGATCGGAATCGACATGCTGAGCCTTTGGGGCAGTGTGTTCGGAAAAAACTTCTACTCGCTCGTAGATACTCATTGGCATCCTCTGGTCGGGCGCTTGATTCTTCTTTCCTTCGCGCCCATGGCACTTCTGTATCAGCGTTCACTTCCCGTAGTAATTACGGGAATCTTCGTATTATGTCTGTCCTATGGTGTCCTCTTGTTGGGGGGCGGCATCGGCGTGGAATCTGCGGTCGGAATTCCAATAGGAATGTGTCTGCTTGCCGCCCTGTTCAGGGAATGGCGCACGAGGGAGTTCACAGCGATTCTCGCTGCACTGTTCGTGCTCGCAGCCTTCTTCGGCGCCCACCTGCTGCATCACAGGAAAAATTTCGAGAAGACTCACATTTCAGTAGCTTATCGAATAGAGAACATCTTCTTTTCGCCATGGGTTGCGTCTCACCATCCCTTTCTCGGCATCGGCTTGACGGCCCCGAGAACAGACCTATTGGATTCTTACGAGACACGCTATCCCCATATCGGTAAAGAGGATTTCGCCTTGTGGAACAGGGAACTGAGAACCTCCGAGAATATGTTTCTCACTTTTACGGCAGACCTGGGCTTTCCATTTGTGATAGTCTACTCAGGGGCCTTGGCGATCCTTCTTTTCGCATTGCTGCGTCGGGTTTTGCACCCGCCGGAAGGGTTGGTGTTCCATCCGTTGGTGCTGTTTCTGCCATTGATGGGCGGACTGGCCCATTTTCAAGTGTTTGACGGAATCCTGCACCCGCAGGTAAGTTGGTTCTTTCACATTCTGTTGGGTTTGATTCCCGTTTCAACTCCGCCGGCGGCAAAATCCACTTTCAGTAAGACCGGCCTGATTGTTCGATTGGGCGGGTTCACCACGGCCCTTGTCATGGGATTGGGGGTAGGATTGGCCTTCGTTTACGTATTCGGATAAGATGTACGGCACGATTCCTCCTCCGTTCCGATCTTGATGTGTGGCGAACCTGTTGCTTGCTTCCGTTCCGTGAATGGCGGCAAAATGACCCGGCAAGAGACGGAAAGTCGGAAGGACCGATAAGACTGTGAACTTAGGTTCATCCTCAATGCTCCGGATTCTCTTCAACACATATCCTGTGGCCTTTGATTGCCCGGGTGGCGGTGAAATCCAGATCCTCAGGTCAAGAGAGGCCTTGGAGAGATCCGGTCACCAAGTGCTCTTGTTCGACCTCTGGAAACCGCAGCTTGACCAGGTGGACATCGTCCAGTATTTTTCGGTCCAGGGCGGCTCCATGAACTTTTGTGCGTATGTCAAGCAACGAGGTCTGAAGCTCGTGGTTTCACCCATCATCTGGCTGTCGGGTGAAAATCTGCACGATTATCCCCTTAACGAAATTCGTGACATTCTGCACATTGCCGACATCATAGTGCCCAATTCCGACGCGGAGAAGGAACATCTGGCCGATCTCTTCAAGATTGACCGAGAGAGATTCGTCGTAACGACAAATGGAGTCGATCCGTCATTCGCATCCGAGGTTTCGCCGGATCTCTTCCGTAACCGATTTGATATTCGTTCCCCGTTCGTGCTGAACGTTGCCAACGTGGAACCGCGGAAGAATCAGCATCGGCTCGTTGAGGCATTACACGGTTTGGACATGCAACTCGTACTGCTCGGAAACGTCCGAGACGAATCGTATCTGGACCATTGCATGGGGCAAGCCGACGGAAACATGAGGCACGTCGGATACCTGGAGCACGGCACCGACCTGATGAAATCAGCTTACCGGGCTTGCAGCGCATTCGTCTTGCCGAGCCTCCTGGAAACTCCCGGGCTCGCTGCACTGGAAGCGGCCGCGGCCGGAGCAAATGTCGTTGTGACCAATGTGGGTTCAGCCGGGGAGTATTTCGGGGATATGGTCAACTACGTAAATCCTTACGACGTTAACGATATTCGCCGAGGCATGGAAGCCGCCCTTCACAGCGAGACCGACGGAAGACTCCGGGATCACGTGCTGGCCAACTTCACTTGGGACCGGACTGCGGAGCAGCTCGCCGAGGCGTACCGGCGAGCCCTCGGCGAACAGCAGTGAAAAGGATTCCAAGTTGATCCACAGGTACTTGAACGCGTACATGTTGTATCCGCTTGCCGAACAATGGCTCGGCAGGCGGATTCGCCCCAAACTCCGCGTACTCCTTCGAGACGCCGCCCGAGACTACTCTCTCAGGAAAGAGCGACAGCGGGAACAACTGGCTCGGATCCTACGAACGGCCGGTGAGGAGGTGCCCTATTACCGGGAGCTGTTTCAACGAATCGGATTCGATCCGTCTCGAGTCGCCGGCGATTCCGGGTATCTCCAAGACCTTCCTTATCTCACCAAGGACATAATACGCCGAGAAGGGGATCGGCTTATCAGCGAGAGGTTCGGCAAACACCAACTCCATGAACGAAAGACAGGCGGTTCAACGGGACCCGCGGCCAAGATCTACTATTCTCAAGAGGCGCTGGACTGGACGGCCGCGGTGAACCTTATGGTCCTCCAATGGGCCGGAAAGAAGCGCCATACCAAAGAGATACACCTTGCGAGTCGCTTTCCCGAAACGTTTCCCTTGAAGGACCGTATCAAGGAATACATCAAGTGTGCGGCACTCAATAGAGTGAACATCTTCACCAGCTCACTGGGTGAAGATGGACTCGAGGATGTTTTTCGTCGCCTCAGGCGTAACCGATCATATCTTATTCAATGCCATCCATCCACGTTGTACGCTCTTGCACTATATGCGAGCCTGCGACGGTATGATGCTACAGGTCTGTTCCAAGTCTTCGAGTCGACCGGAGAGGCCATTGATGAGAAGAAACGAGATACCATTGAACGTGTTTTCGGGTGCCGTATCGTCAACCGCTACGGTAACGCGGAATTTGGAGTAGTGGCCTACCAGAGACACAACGGTGATCTCGATCATCTGCCCATCCTGGATTTTGTCGTGTGGCCCGAATCGGCGGAATCCGACGGCGATGCGAAAGAACTGGTTCTCACCGGCTTGACCAATCATGCCATGCCGCTGATCCGATACCGCACCGGCGACCTGTCCGAAGTCGTGGAACGGACCCACGGAGCGTTCTTGAGCAAGTTGATCGGGAGAGTTCACGACATGGTCCGCATAGGGAACAGGGTCTATCCTACCCATCACCTCCAGGATCTGTTGGATCGCGTTGACGGCATTGCCGAGTTTCAGGTGGTTGAGACCAGTCGTGAACCTCCGGTGCTTCGTCTCGTTCCTGAACCCGACGCGGACAAAGAAACCGTTGAGAACCGGATTTTCAATTGGTGGGGCCGGGACGTCCGGGTAGAGTTTGTCGGTTTCGAGGGGCTGAAGCGTCAGGGGAGGTTGGGTAAGTTCCGTCATGTGGTAAGGGAATAATGTGGGGACCGGAAGAAGTGGACCGTCATTATTCGTTTCGGCCGGTTGACGGCCCGCAAGCCATTAATTTTCATGGGGCTGCCGTCCCTACCGTCGACAACCTCCCTCGGAGCGGGAGCCGTCCGTCACTCCGGTATCGTGCGCCTTGTCAGTTCATCGAGCATCTTATCCATGCGCCGTTCCCACGTATGCTCGGAAGCCAACCTGGTGCCGAGTTCAAGGTCCGGAACGTCTCCCTTCAGGATCCTCTCGATCTTTGCGATGAAATCTTCCGGACAGGTCGCAGAGTAGTATGCACGCTTGAAGCCGCGTAACGACTCCAGTTCGGTTGTCACCACGGGCTTTCCCGCGGCAAGGTACTCAAAGAACTTCATGGGGAACATCATGCGGGTATACTCATTCCGGGTCGCAGGGATGGTGGCCACATCAAGACCGCGCAGATATGCCGGAAGCTCCGTGTGACGTTTGGTTCCCAGGAAGTGGATGTTTGGTTTGCGCAATGGCTCGACAACCGTATTCGGCTGACCTTCCCCAATGGGTCCTATGAGTGTCCAATGCCAGTCGGGTCTGAGTTCCGAAACGCGGGAAACGAGTTGAAAGTCCAGCTTGTAGGGACTCACGGCACCCACAAATCCTATACGAGGATGGGGAATGGACACAAGGTCCGGAGGGTCGGGACCGGGATTACGGGCCTGTGCGAACAGCTTGAAATCCGCGACATTCGGCAGATACCTGGTCTTGTCCGGAGCGTGCTTGACGCAGTGACTGTACAGCGGTGGGCTTGTTGCGAACACCATATCGGCGTGACTCATGAGCGAGGCTTCCGCAACACCGATCGAACCGGCAGGCATGCCGGGCGCGGCCGCAAGGTTGTCGACGCAGTGATACACCAGGACATCCCCGCGTAACCTCTTGGCAAGCTCCAGTGAAAGAGGGTTATAAGACCATACCATGATTTCGGAGAACCTGAGCACGGACAGGATGAATGCCAGATCTGCGGAAACGATCAGATCGTTGAATCGTCTCACCGTACGGCGTTCGTGTACCGGTATTACCAACGGAGAGTAGACCCAGATCTTGTCCTCCACCCGACGTACACCGGGAACCCCCTTGAAAAGCCTACCGGCCATTCTCCTCAGGTCTCGCGTCTTTGATGTCGGCTTGCGCAGGCCCACGGACTCCACGTATAAAACCCTGAAGCCTCTTTTTGACAAAGTGACCGCAACATGCTGTTTATTAGTCCAGATCGGATTGTCCCAGTCAGCTGTGGACAGAATAACGACATCTCTAGGGAGTGAAGAAGTACTCCGGGCCATTATCGCTTCCTGTTGATTCGGCTTTGATGTACGATGCGCATCAACTCGAAAGACATCGTAGGATTAGCTTTCGACAACCGACTTACCTTTCCAGAACGCCTCGAGCCGGAACGGAATCTCGGCTCTGCAGGCCGGGATTATGGCAGGTTTGCCGTCCTGCAACACCACAGCGGCAGCGTCTCGCTTCACGAGAAAATCCAAGCAATCGTTCAGCGAACACCACCATATCCCGTCGACCGAATGCATATGTTGAAGCAGCTCCTCGTGTGCCGCAAGACGCTCCTGCTCTGACTTCCAACCGTACTGGTATCTCGTGCTGAACGGATGATCCACATATCCGAAGATCGCACCGCCTTCAATGTGATTGTCGAAGTTCTCTTTGTAGACTTCCACTGAATCTCCGTAACGGTGAAAGCAATCGCCGTGCAACATGCACTGTTGGCTCAGGGACAGAATCCTTTGTCGGACAAACGGAACGCGCCCCGCTCTGCCGATGAGGAACTCAGGATCATTGTGAATTATGCCTGAGACGAACGCTTCGTAACCGGCTTCCGCCATAGCTTTCACCGCGTACACGGGATTCTCGTGAAAAGGAGATACCAGGTACCCGCCACATCGACCGGAAAGGAAATACTCTTCGATCCATTGCTTCGACGCACGACACTCGTCCAAGGCCGATTCGTAGTTGCCGCCCCAATTGGAAAAATGATTTGCCGAGTGAGGCAGGACAGCCCCGCCTGCTGCGATCACTCTCCTGATGAGGCCAAGATCGTCCGTGCTCGGATTTGAAGCCGTAGGTACGGCAATCGAGAGCGGCACGCCCCATGAGGCGTACAGCTCTACCAAAGGCAGGGCCGACGATACGGCTTCATCGCAATCCAACCTCGGCGCCGTGGCTCCGATATACCCCGACGGTATTTCACTGAGATAGGGGAAGCAGCAGAGACCGTCATGTCTATACTCGCCGAAAAACCGTTCTATGATCCGCCATTCCAGGCTGTCCACCGGACCTACGGAACGATTGAACCACATGGCGCTGCCATTGGGGAAGTCAGTGACCGAAACGTAGTCGGTGATGTGATTCCCCCGATCGTCCTCGATCCACGCCACGCGATCTCTCACGGCACAGGTGACCACCGCGGCCGCCGACCATGGGGTTCCGTCGCAAGTGATCCGCCCGAACCCCATGTTATTCCACTCATCCGAAAAGTCATACCTGCAGAGGGGGCGCTCGGTGAGAATCGCGGTTCGACCTGTCTCGTTGTCTTCATTGTAGCGCACTTTTGCCTTGCTCGTATTGAACGGCTCGGACTCGTCAACCTCGGTGGATGCCCAGTCCCAATCGGGCGACTGCCGTGAAGAAATCTCCAGTCCAAGCTGATCTGCAACACGGGGACCGACTTTTCCCAGAATCAGTGCCTTGCCGCCACTGACAACTACATTTTTCAATAGGAGTGATGCCGAATCGGCAGGATTGATGATCACCACCGCATCAGCCGCACAGCTCACCCGGTCGAAATCCTTCGTCTCCACCTGAGCTTCGGAAAACGAACGCCACATGGCGGCAGAGACAATCTCTCCGGCATACCGGTCTCGTTTTCTACGCAGCACCAATATCTTGGGGCACGAGTTAGGGCTCATTCGTCACGGGCTCCACTATCCCAAATTCCGACTCAACTCTTTTTCCCCGGGTCAGCTTTTTTGACTGCGGTCAAAACGGGCATCACTGTTTATAGTCGCAATCGCCCGTTCATATCAAGTCAAGACCTGAGAAACTGCTTGACCGTGTGGGCAGGCGGCCCTGTTTTGCCTCAGTTGGAAATGGACAAAGCCTCCGCTAAGATAGTCACAAGACAACGGAGGGAGTACCATGAGGAGGCGAAAGCATTACACCGGAGAGGAGAAGGTTCGGATTCTCCGAAAGCACCTTATAGATCAGGTGCCGGTATCTGATCTGTGTGATGAACTGGGGCTGCAGCCGACTGTGTTCTATCGATGGCAGAAGGAGTTTTTTGAGCACGGTGCGGCCGCATTTGAGCGTCAGGGCAACGGCAAGGAGCGCTGGTATCAGCGTCGGATAGAAGCCCTTGAAGGCAAGATCAAGCGCAAGGATGAGGTATTGGCTGAACTCATGGAAGAGCATGTTGCGCTAAAAAAAAGTCTTGGGGAGATCTGAGAGCCGGTTGGGTTCCTCACGACGTCAGGGATACCGTAGTAGATTTTGTCAACCGATGGGCTGATATGACGGGAATCACTGTCGTGTGTTTTGTGCTCTGGTTGGGGATCTCTAAGAGCAAATTTTACGACTGGAGATCCCGATATGGCATGGTCAACGAGCACAATGGGCGTATTCCGCGGGACTTCTGGCTTGAGGATTGGGAAAAGAAAGCGATCATCCGGTTTTACCATGCGCATCCCAAGGAGGGTTACCGGCGATTGACCTTCATGATGCTGGACCGGGACGTGGTTGCAGTGAGCCCTGCCACCGTTTGGCGACTGCTCAACAGGGAAGGACTTCTTCGTCGGTGGAATGTCAAGGCGTCGAAAAAAGGAACGGGCTTTCATCAGCCCTTGAGAGCCCATCAACACTGGCACATGGACGTATCTCATATCAACATCTGTGGGACCTTCTATTATCTGTGCAGCGTTCTGGACGGATTCAGCCGGTATATCGTGCACTGGGATATCCGGGAGTCTATGAGGGAGGCTGATGTGGAGATCATTCTGCAAAAAGCGAAGGAAAGGATGCCGCAGGCAAGACCCAGGATCATCTCCGATAACGGTCCGCAGTTCATCGCCAAGGATTTCAAGGAATTTATCAGGGTCAGCGATATGACGCACGTCAGGACATCGCCCCACTACCCACAGAGCAACGGGAAGATCGAGAGGTGGCATCAGTCGCTCAAGCGTGAGTGCATTCGGCCGGGTACTCCATTGTCCCTTGATCAAGCCCGGCGCATCGTGGGCCGGTATGTGGACTATTACAACAATGCTCGTCTGCACAGCGCCATAGGCTACGTCGCCCCCAAGGACAAGCTCGAAGGCCGGGACAGGGAAATCTTTGTTCAGCGGGATCGCAAACTCGACCAGGCAAGGGAGCAGCGCAAACTGCGCCGTAAAACCCGTCATGAACATGAAACGCGACAAGACCCAGGTCAGCATGCTATACTGAAATCGCCGAGTGAAACGGACACAGGCTCTGCTGGGAAGCAACCTGTCGAGGGATAGCTCGGCCAGGGCTCGTCGAGCCGATGGATCGGGCGCTGGGAACCGGTTCCTACGCCCGTCCTCACATCCATCCATCGGACGATAGACCCTGGCATGCCTCAGAAAATCCCCGCCCGAAGGGCGGAACAGAACGTCCATTCATCAACTCAGACTGTCTAAGAAAAAGAGGCGTCTGTCCAATTCCCGCTGAACCAGTACACTTATCTTAACCCTTTATCGGCTAACGGCGGAAGACAGAGTCCTGATAGAACGAGGTTAGGATCTTAGTTTCCTCTCAGGTTGAGAGCCTACGATGGGGAAGCACAACACCCTGCATTACGAACTTCACCATCTGGATGGAGACTCGAATGCCCACCGTAGCAATCGCAAATGATTTCCTCGACTCCTTCGCGGCCTTGCCGCAGGCCCAGCAGAAGATGCGCGAATTCACGTATAAATTCATGTAACCGTTCAGCGGGAAGCTCATACGAGTACCGGAGCCGGGAGTCCGTTTCGGTGAGCTTCTACCGATTGGATCAAGAATTGGAAGGGGTTTCTCTTCTGGAGAATGCAGGTTCTTTCGGCAGTCAAGAGTCGAGCGGTCAGGAGTTCTCCTTCGTCGGACTGGTTTCCGAAGCAGATCTTTCGCCACTGTACAGCAGGGCGAACTGCTCGCTCTGCGGAGTTGTTGGTTGGTTCTACTCCTTCGTACTCGATGAACGTGAACAGGCCGTCCCAGTGGTTCAATAGGCTTTTGGCGGCTTTCCTGACATCATAATCGGAGCTCTGCACGTACTGCTGGAGGCACTTGTTCATTCGAGCTCTGACGGGGACCGATTTCAAGACGAGGGTCTTCCTGTCCAAATCTCCTCGCTTGAACGCATGCCAGAGCGCGAACATTCGGCCTGTCTCGGAAAGCATCCACGTAGAAAATTTCACCGCATCAGGGCTTCTGCAGGCATGCTTGATTCCCTTGATGGGTCTGATGATATGCGCCCAGCAGAATTGCCGGACGCCGTTGTGAAACGCCTTATAGGCCGAGTACATGTCCGAGCACAGAATTCCCTTGTACTCCTTGCCCAGGATCTCTTTGAGGACCTTTGCCCCCCGAGATGCGGCTACATGGTAGTACGCTATGAGAGGCGTGACGACGACCCAGAGCCAGCGCCTTTCCGCTTGCTTTTTCCATCCGGTCTCGTCGATGTTGAGGACCGGCTGTTTCGGCAGCGACTGATTTGCCTTTTCATGGACGGGTGCGAGGGATTCGGAGACCTCCTGATGGAGCTTGCAGACTGATCCGAGACAGATGTCGATCCCGAAAATTGTCTTAGCGATTTCCTGACAGCCTCGGCGAGTTACTCGGTGCAGACCCGTTAGATGGGCAAGGAATGCAGTGAGCCTGGGTCCGAAACCTGACCGAGCCGCTTGTGGAATTTTGGCCCAAGTTTCTGCTCCACACGAGCATCGGATGCAATGGAGCTGGTATTCGGTGGTCTCCGGCTTGGGCTCGGGAATATCCACGACCTGGTGGCGCCAGTATTTTCCGGCTGTCTGGTCCGGTGGCGGTGTCAGGACTTCACCGCACTGTTCGCACGATTCAGGAAACACAGGGATCACTTCTTTGGCTTGTTCGGTGGGTATCAAATCCCTGTTTTTCCCTTTGTGGCCGGGTTGGCCACCTGGCTTGCGCTTCCTGCACTTCATCGGACGTCGAGCCCTGGGCTTGGCAGCAGGTCCATCGGATGAGGGAGGTTTCGAGGAATTGGAGGAGTCTGTCGTGAGTGAAGCTACCTTGCGTTGAAGCTCTGCAACCTGCAAACGAAGTTCGTCGATCGTCTCGCTCATCCGCAAAAGGATTTCGACGATAGTTTCAGGATCACCGTGAGCAATGGCAATGGCTTCTTCCCTCGTCATGGGGAAGTGTCAAAAACCATTTCAAATATCTTGTCAATAGGGTACGAAAAACGTGCGCGATATCGCGCGACTACAAATGCTCGGAAAAATCCAAAACTGCGGATTCGAGCCAAACCGGGGGGATCGCGGTGAACGCTTACAAATTCATGGCCGACGACACTCTGGGTCAGTTCGGCGATTATTGTTGAAATCATCCCGGCGTCTTCTCTTGTGTCCGGCTACTGGTTTCGGGCCAACTAACATGGGGGTAATTCTGAGACAATATTGCCAATGACCGGCATGACACAATCCGATGGTTTGCCCAACCTGCAAGAGTGGCAGATTAGTCAAACACATTTGTACGTGCCAGACCGCGAGCCAGTGCTTGACTAAATTCCCTCACTTGACCTTACGGTCATATCGGTTTATTTAGTCAAGTATGAAGGTGCCGCCGAGACAGCAGGCAACTGGTCTCCGAGCGTATCGCCGAACTACTGGATGTGGACCGGATCGAAATTCGTTCGGAGCCGGACAACCGCGTCCCTCATGCCGCCGGCATGATACGGGCGGACCCTTTTGTCTTCGCAGTGGAATGGAAAGGCTCAGGGGGGGCGGCTGAGGTCAATGCGGCCATCGAACGGGTCCGAAGCTTATCCAAAGCTCTCGACGGGACCGTGGTCCCACTGGTGGCCGTTCCCTTCATGGGTGAGGCAGGCCGGAAGCGGTGCTTCGAGGCAGAGGTCGCCTGGCTTGACCTGTCCGGGAATGCCCGAATCTTCGCGCCGGGACTGCGTATCCTGATCGAGGGCAAACCCAACCGGTATAAGCGAAGCGGACGACCATCCACCGCTTTTGCCCCCAGAAGCTCGCGCATCGCAAGGTGGTTGCTCATGCATCCATCTCAACCGCTGAGACAACGAGAGATCGCTGTGGCCACCGGCATGGACGAAGGTTACACGAGCAGAGTTGTGGGTAGGCTCGAAGACGACGACTTGATTGTTCGGGATGCAGACGGCGGCATCATGCCTCGAGACCCCGAGCTTCTGCTCGACGCGTGGCGTGAGACCTACGATTTCTCGAAACACCATTTGATCAGGGGGCACATCGCCGCACGATCCGGCGATGTATTGCTGAGACGGATGGCAGACGCGCTCAATCAAGGAACCGTGTCGTATGCTGCGACCGGTTTGGCCGCAGCCTGGCTGCTGGATCGTTTTGCCGGATTCAGGCTTGTTACCTTGTTCCTTGCCGAAGAACCGTCGCCTGATTTAGAGGCGGCACTCTCGTTCCGCTGTGAAGCCCGCGGAGCCAACGTATGGCTTGTCATTCCAAACGACGAGGGTGTGTTTCAGGGCGCAACGAAGCGAGACGGAATTCGCTGCGTTCATCCGGTTCAGGCGTACCTCGACCTTGATGCGCATGCGGAGCGTGCTGCGGAAGCTGCGGAGAAGCTTCGGACAGAGCACTTGAATTGGACTGGCAATGGCTGACAAACCGACCACCGGTAAGGGCTACAAGAGCGAGCAAGTCAAGATTGTGCAAGGTACCTGCCTCTACATAGCCACCAAGCTCGGCGACATCATGGACGATCTGGTAGTGGTTGGGGGCTTCATGATACCGCAGTGTTGCTATGAACCTTGCGATTGAAAGAAATCCGCCAGCTTGACCAGTGCCAAAGTGTCCAGTTCGCAATACTTGAGAAGCCTCTCATGAAGCTGTGTGCGTCGATCTTCCGGCGTATCGGGAGCGATCATCTCCTCGTAAGCGATCTGTGCTCCGGTTCCGTCCCGAACTTCCTCGAGTTGTGTATAGCTGAGGTCGGGGGCTATTGATCCCAGAATCGCCTTGATGGACCACGATCCTTTCATGGATGGATGGTAGTAGTGCTTTCTTGCGAGGGGCAACAGGTCTTCCAGCCTGGGAAGCAGCTTCTCCAGTCGCTCTTTGAGATCCCACATCATGGTGCTGAGACCTTTGATAATACGGCTCTCATATCCGCTATACACGAAGATCGGACCAGAATCGCCAAGGGTGTCGAGCAGACTCTCCGCAAATGGTCGTGCGGGCGAGTCGGCACTGTCGTGGAGGAACTCAGCGTGAGTGACTTGCCCCGGCATTTCCTCGATGTGGCACGACCATTGAAACGGGATATGCTGATATGGCGATGTGCCGATCCAAATCGGAACGACAAAGTCGATGGCTTCGAAATCAAGATGGTATCGTGGATAGGGCAGGGCTTTCATGTAGTCGGCAACCGCTGCATCGAATATCGCCCGACCGGAAAGACAGGCCCGGCGAATGCGCCGGTGAGTGGGATTGCTCAATAGGTCTTCAGGAACTTCCCGTAGGTCCTCGTATCCCTCCGCCCTGAGTCTTTCCACAATCCCTCCCCAATTGGGCAGCACGGAAACCGGATACTCGGGCTGCTCAATACCTTCGGAGCAGTATCCGATGAACGGGCAGGCGAATGGGCGGCTGCACTGTTTTCCGATCTCGATGCCCGGCTCCGGTCCACTCAACACCTGCCTGAATTCTTGCACCCAGCCGGGGACTTCATTGATGACGGAGCGAACACGCTCGGTCACGTCCTCGTTTTGAAAAAGTCCCCAGTAACCACCGTTTCCAAGATAGATGAAACTCCTTTCGATCACTGCGATCGCGACCGAATCCAACTTAATGCCCTGTCCCTCAAACACCCAAGTCTGAATCGCTGCGTCTTCAACGTGGTACTCCTTCACGCTTGTTGAAGATTTCACCTCCACCAGTTGGACGCCTATATTGTCCCTGCGAAGTATGTCCGCACGGACAAGCACACCTTCATGAACCAGGGTCGCCTCAAATACAGGCTCACCCTGCCAATCTTTGAGCGCCTCTCGGGTCTCTTTGAGAGCCAATGACAATTCGTTGTCATGCTCGATCAGTCGACCTCGCGGATAGAGGGTCCGAGCAACCTCATGGACCTCCAGTCCACGGCTCAGGACGCGGGAAGTCTGTTCCGAGGCGTCGGCGGCTTCAGGCTTGTGGGCTTCCAGAAACAGCCGTTTAGGGCATTGACGGCCCGAAATGATCTTCGACTTGGAAAGGAAATGGGTCATCGGCACCAACTCCGAGTCCCCTCTTTATATGATCTCCGCAGAAGCCCGAATCGCAATATGAGCGTCCTTCCAAATGCCATGATCGGCATTCTACCAGAATTCAGCGATTTTCCATTATGGATATTGATCGTTCCATACGGCAACACGAACGAGATTGTGACATACCCCTCTCTTATGTCACGCGGATGCCGACGGAATGCCGACCGGGCATGTCAAAGTATCATCGCGCCGTGCCAACGTTGCTGATCCGGAACTGGTTGAGGTCGTAGAACGGCTCACGTTTGCTCACGGGATACGACCATCAACGGCAGGCCGGTCGAGATTTCGACTCCCGAAAAGAACGCCGGCAAAAGATTGGCAAATTGCGTGGCACAAGAAAAAGGCCACGCGGCCACGTGACCTTTTTCCTTGAATTCTGTGGTGGAGATGAAGGGATTTGAACCCTCGACCCCCGCGTTGCGAACGCGGTGCTCTCCCGCTGAGCTACATCCCCATAGAAGATTCAGCTTACCACTCGGGGGGGCGGGTGTCAAGACGGGAACGCGGAGTCCGGTCAGCCTTCAGTCCATACCGCCGGGCTTCGAGCACAAACGTATCGGTATTTTCACAATGCCCGTCCCCCTTGGGCATCATCGCAGTAAGGCCATTTCTTATGAGCCCACGGTTTTCCATTCTCCGCGTGAACCGATAGCCAGGGCATTCCATTTTGCGGGATTTAGGCATATTCTAACGAAAAGGGGGCCAAAAAACTAATTGGAGAATGCGAGGGAATGAACAAGATTACACTGGTTCTCGCCATTATCGGAGCGTGGGCCATTCTGTGCCAGTGGTTTGTGTTTACATCGGTTCGGACGTATCTGTTCGAGCGATACGGTCCGGTCACAAGAAGGATCGCGTACCCCGTCCTCATGCTGTTGGGAGTCATCAATTTTGCGGCGGCTCTCCTCGCGTTCAACTCTGATTGGTTGCCCCCGGATACGTATCAACGAAAGGTAGTAACAGTGCTGTATTTCAGTTATCTCGGCCTTGTCCTCGCAATGTGTGTGTTTTTTCTTGCACTCGGAGCATTCTCCCGCACATTGAACTTCAAGGACGCAGTGGCGGCCATGATCAAGAAGAGATTCGGTCGGTCCAAATTCCAAACTCCGAGTGCGCCTTGCGAGGTCGGCAACCTCAAGTCGATCGCAATCGAAGCGGCGACGTCAAACGACTCCACGATCAAGGAGACCGGGAAACTCCCGGAGAAAAAATACACGGCAACTCCCTCCAAAGATCCGGAAGACAAATCCACTCTCCGATCGCGTCCTCCGTCCCCGTCGAGGAGAGCGTTCTTGAAATGGAGCACCGCTGCGGGATTCGTGGGAGCCGTCGGGTATGCGGGTCATGGAGTAGCCCAAGCGTACCAGGACCCTGTGGTGGATGAATTTCCACTCTCTTTGCCCCAATTGTCCGGATCAAGCCGACCGCTCACGCTGATTCAGATAACGGATCTTCATTTCGGATTGTTCGTCGGAAGCTCCGAAATGAAACGGATGGTCGACCAGACCAATTCCATCGAGGGCGACGCTGTGCTCATAACCGGAGACGTGTTTCATTCCAGGATGTCCCCTGTGGAGCCCGCAATACCTCTGCTCAAGAAACTAAGACCCAGACGGTTGGGGAATTTCGTTATTTTGGGAAATCACGATTTCTACGCGGGGGAACAGAGATCCGTTGCCGCTTTTCGAGACGGCGGGCTCACGCTTCTCCGTGACCAATGGGTGACGCTCGATCACGGGAAACTGCCAATACACTTGGGCGGCATCGACGATCCGCTGGGAAGCTGGCTTTGGGGTCGAGAGTTCCCGGGATTTCAGGCATTCATGGAAAATGCGCCTACCGCCCCCGGAATTCGAATACTCCTCTCGCATCGACCCAATGTCATGCCCCTGGCGTCGAAGTCAAACATAGATTTGGTTTTGTCCGGGCATACGCACGGAGGTCAGGTGATCCTGCCCACCGGCAATCACAACCGCGGATTGAGCCTTGCACGACTGGCATCATCGTACACACACGGTTGGTACAGTTTGGGCGAAACGCGAATGTACTTGAACCGAGGAGTGGGCCTTACGTTTGTGCCGTGGCGGATCAACTGCCCCCCTGAAATTGCAGTCGTTCACCTGTCCGGCGCGGCTGCCGCATGAACGTGCAGCGACGGATTCATTTGAGCATTCGTGGCTTAGTGCGGCGTTTCATAAGTTCGGTCACATATTTTCCTCTGGCTGCCATGTTGGGTGCCGGCAAGAAGAATATCCAGCCCGGAGGCCCGGAGCACCTGAACCGTAGGGGCAGGCCCCTGTGCCTACCCTGGGCACCCACAGGGGGGTGCCCCTACAAATCAGGACCGTGGGGCGGGCGTCCCCGCCTGTCGACGGGCAAGATGCCCGTCCCACGGGACGCTACTGCGCGTTTACGGAAATACATCCGCGTGTACATGCCACAATCCACTTAGGGGGCGGTTAACACGCCATGAATGTTCATATATGAGTGCTGGGTGAGAGGCTCACAAATACCCCTCGTCCAACACTTTCCTGATGGCTCCAAGCATTTTCCCGGCGTCATAAGGTTTGTTGATGAAGCCTCTCGCTCCGGGTTCTCCCCTATCGAGAGTCAGACTCTCGGAGGAATGGCCGCTGGCTACAAGAACTTTGACGTCCGGATCCATACGCAACAGTTGTTCTAAGCACCGTTCCCCGCCCATCCCCGGCATGATGAGGTCTAGGATGACAAGCGAGATTTCCGTTCTGCGATTACCATACGTCTCAAGTGCCTCATCTCCGGTGCAGGCGGTGATGACACGATAGCCGGCAGCCTTCATCATCTGCCGTGCCATTTCCCTTATGCGGTCATCGTCTTCCACCAAAAGGATGGTCTCGGTCCCCGGCGGGGACAAATCTCGGGGAGCTGCATGATCGGAGACGAGATTGCTGTTGGACACGGGGAAGTACATTTTGAAAGACGTTCCGTTTCCAGGCTCGCTGGAGCACGTGATATAGCCTCCATGCCGGGTAACTATCCCGTGGACCATGGACAACCCAAGGCCGGTACCCGCGCCTTCGGTCTTTGTTGTGAAGAAGGGCTCGAATATGCGGTCCTTCACGTTTGACTCCATGCCGACGCCTGTGTCCGAGACGATTAGGAGAACGTAGTGCCCGGGCAATGCCCCCACGTGAGACCGGAGAAATTCATCTCCAAGCGACACGTCGCGTGTTTGGATAAGAAGTCGTCCACCGGCCGGCATTGCATGTTGCGCGTTTACTCCCAGATTGAGTAGTACCTGCTCGATTTGTACCGGGTCGGCGTCGATGATGCTCAGATCTTCACCGAGCAACAGGTCGATCTGAATCATCCTTGGAAGGGTACGACGCAAGAGCTTTTCCACCCGGCGGACTTGATCGTTCACATCGATCGGGCGGATTTTCGATCCGGTCTTCCGGCTGAACGTGAGTATTCTTGAAACCAGATCGGATCCCTCCCGTGCAGCATGTTTCACTATTTCGATCTTCTTGCGGTCGGAGTCGGTATGCAGCTTGTTCACGAGGAGAAGGTCCGAATAGCCCAGAATGACCTGAAGCAGGTTGTTGAAGTCGTGGGCTATGCCTCCGGCAAGAGTACCTAATGCCTCCATTTTCTGCGCGTGCAGCAACTGCCTCTGGAGCAATACTTCGGATGTCACGTCTCGTCCCACCATCACATAGCTGACTACTCGACCGTTCTCGTCTTTGATTGGGGAGACGGTTGCCGTTTCTTCGTACGATATTCCGTCCTTTTTTTTACCGGTTAAACGCCCTCGCCAGATGGCTCCCTGCTGAATTGCTTCTCGCATGTCCGACCAGAAAAGACTGTCTTGCTTACCCATTTTGATCATGCCGAGGTCTTGACCCACGGCTTCTGCAACCGAAAAACCCGAAATCTTCTCAAGAGCCGGGTTTGCGTAGAGGATTCCCCCTTCCGGATTGGTGATTATGATGGACTCACCGGCCTGTTCGACCGCGGTGGACAGCCTCTTCAACTTGTCCTCGGCTTGTTTCCGCTCGCTGAGGTCGCGAACCGCAGCCGCTCTCGACATTCTTCCCTTCATGGGGACTTGCCTTGCGTGGATCTCAACCGGAAAAGTACTTCCGTCCTTTCTCAAGGCCGTAGCTTCGTAAACCCCTTCCCAACCTTCAGCAATGTGTTTCTTCACGAGATCCCGGGAGAGCGGTGCAAAAGTCTTCGGTACATCCATACCAATCAGATCCTCCCGCTCGTAACCATACATGCGCGCGAAGTTCAGATTTGCATCAATGATCTTACCTCGGTCATGGATTACCAATCCTTCGAGGGACACTTCATCGGCAAATCTGCGGAATCTTTCTTCACTTTCCCGCAAATCCCGTTCTGCCTTCTTGCGGTCACTAATGTCTCTGTCGATACCGATTATGCAGTTCCGGTCGCGGATTTGAATGAGTCCCGCACTAACTTCCACAGGAAAGAGGGTGCCATCTTTTCTGCGGTGGAGAATCTCCTCATGAACCCATTCCCCTTGCTTAATTCTCTCCAGTCTGTCGGGCAGGTTCACGGCTTCTTCAGGAGGCTCCAGGTCATTCATGTGAAGACCGTGCAGCTCGTCTCTTTCGTATCCGTGCATTTCCGCGGCCAAACGGTTAGCCAAGAAGATTCTTCCTTGCCGCCCACCCTCGGCTTCCACTATGAATATGGCGTCCCCTGCATTTTCAAAAAGGGCTCGATATCTCGCCTCGCTCTGTGTCGCCGCCGACTCGGCACTTCTGCGCTGTTCTATCTCTTCCTTCAGTTGTTCGTTGATCCGGATCAGATCACGTGTCCGTTCCTCAACCACTCGTTCCAGCGTACGCCGCTCTTGAACGAGATGTTCTTCCCTCGTCTTGAGTACGGTGACATCCGTGCTTGCGAGGACACACTCCATAACGTTCTCACGAGAATCTCTTACCGGATAGGCACGAGATACCATGGTCTTGACCGAGCCGTCGGAGCACTGAAGAACCAGATCCAAATGAGAGAAGGACTTTCCTTGGAAGACACGAGAGAGAATTTTGGAACTGAAAAGAGCCGGCTCAGGTTTGAGAATGAGAAAAGAATAATCTTTTCCCAAAGCGCCGGAGAATTCATGTCCCGTTATCCGGGTCGCTCCCCGGTTCCAAAACGAGATCCGGCCCACAGCGTCCAAGGCGATGATTGAGTTGGGAGACTCCTCCACGACTTGGCGGTATCGGGCCTCCGATATCCGTAGACCTTGGGCTTCCTGCTCGGCCGAATGCAGCCGTGTTTCAAGGTCAGCCACTCGCCCGCTCAAGCTCTCCATCTCCTGCAGCAGATCGTGCCGATTCATTCTTGCGCCCTTGTGCATCAGTTCCAATCGAACAGGGACCTAATTACGCCGCATCAATTCAATAATAAGTGACCTGTTCTTGTAGATTAGCGAGGAGACCCCAAAAATGCAACCGAACATTCGCTCTCGGACATCATTGTCGGAATCCTCCCAATCTTGACGCCGTTCGTACAATGAACTGAAAGATATTCCGGTGCATGTCAACAACAAGGTTTACATGAAAGCACTTTCTGTGTAAGCCCGCACCCGGACGGACGCGTAAGACGACGAAGGGTTTTTCGCTAATAGGCCGATCAAGGCATTCCGCATTCCTTGACTTGGCATGCGCTTGCTTGTACCCGTAGTAAAGGAGCGATGCGAGAGTACGATGGGATTGTCGGCCCCCGCATCCGGGAGGGGTGCATGGATGATCGAGACGGGAAGAGAGAAGACTTGAATCGTGAACCTACAAGGCTTCGCGAGGAAAACGCTTCCCTGCGCAAGACTCAGGCGGAGTGCAAGAACGTTGAGAACTCGACTGGGACAAGTGAAGACAGATACCGGTGCCTGTTCGAGCAGTCCCGAGACGCGATTGCAGTACTGACGTCCGAAGGCGAGTTTGTTGACGTCAACCAGTCGTTCTTGAATCTTGTCGGCTATAGCAGAGAAGAAGTCATGAGTCTGAATGCCGCAGTATTGTGGCAGGATCCGACTGATCGTTCCAGGTGGGTGAACGCAATGGCACGTGACGGCGGAGCCAAGGACTACCTATGGAAAGCGTTGAGGAAAGACGGCCGAGTGCGAGAGTGTCTGATGAGTTCCACGGCGCGGCGAATTCCGGATGGGACCATTCACTATCAAACCATTTGTCGAGACGTCACCGAGCGCAATCGTGTCGAGGAGGACTTGAGAAGAGCGCGTGACGAACTTGAACGGCGGGTTCGGCAACGCACTTCGGAACTGGTGTCTGCCAACCAACGGTTGATCGCTGAGATTCAAGAACGAAAAGCGGCGGAAACGGCTCTGCGGAAAGCCAAGGAGGAGGCGGAAAGTGCCGTCAGGGCCAAGAGTGAATTCTTGGCCGGCATGAGCCACGAAATCCGGACGCCAATGAATGGTATTGTTGGTATGCTGGATCTCGCGCTCGGCACGGATCTCACCTCCGTGCAACGAGAATATCTCGAAATCATCAAGGCGTCGGCGGACGCCTTGATGCGGCTGGTCAATGACGTACTCGATTTCTCGAAGATCGAAGCCGGCAAATTGGAGTTGAACACCGTAGAGTTCAGTCTTCGCAGCAGTGTCGCGGACATGATGAGCACTTTTTCCGCCTTGGCTCAAAGGAAAGGTATCGAATTAGCCAATTTCATAGCTCCCGACGTTCCCGACTCACTCCGAGGGGATGCGGGCCGAATTCGACAGATTGTCCTGAATCTGTTGAACAACGCGATCACGTGGACCGAAAAGGGAAGGGTGTCGCTGAATGTGGATTTGGAATCCGAGACCGAGGATGGACTACGTTTGCACTTTGCGGTTTCCGACACCGGGCTGGGCATACCCGTTGAGAAGCAAGAGACAATCTTTCGGGAGTTCGAACAAGTCGGCGGACCGGAGGCGAGCGGCCGTGGCGGCACGGGACTTGGGTTGGCCATCTCGTCGAAATTGGTCCGGATGATGAACGGCGACATCCGGGTCCAAAGCGAGATTGCCAAGGGGAGCACCTTCCATTTCACGGTTCTTGTGCAACCGGGAGAAGAATCGAGGCGTTTCAACCATCGTTCAGGACCTCCTGTCTTGAAGGAATTGAACGTGCTGCTGGCCGACGACGACACCGCAAGACGACGTAGGCGCGAACACGAGCTTGGGGATTGGGGTATGACGGTCGTGCCGGTGAATCACGGGCATGCCGCATTGCAGGCATTGCAAAGTGCCCATATCGACGGTAAGCCATTTGACCTGATAATGATAGCCGGAACGCTGCCGGACATGGACGGGTTTGATCTCATACGCCGAATCAGGGACGTATGCTCCGGTATGCGTTCTCCGGTGATCATGACGGCAACTGCCGGACTGCGTGGCGATGCCCGTCGCTGTTCGGAATTGGGGGTCGCCGCCTACCTCACCGAACCCATCAGCCGGACGGATCTTTGGGAAACACTCCTCAGTGCGGGGATTCCGCGAGTGGGCGACGCCGATCCCCCTGCTCTCATAACCAGACACTCTCTCAGGGAGAACAGACGGGCACTGCGTATCCTGCTTGCTGAAGACAACGAAATCTGCCAAAAGGTTGCAGTAATGACTCTCGAGAAGTTGGGACACAACGTCTTGGTGGTACCTAACGGTAAGGAAGCTCTGGAAGTAGTCACGAAAGACCTCTTCGACCTCGTACTCATGGACATACAGATGCCCGAGATGGATGGTCTCCAGGCTGCAACGGTTATAAGGAGGCGGGAGGCCGAATCGGGAGGACACCTGCCCATCATTGCGTTGACCGGCAGCGTCTCTGAAGATGATCGAGAGAGATTTCCGGAAGCAGGAATCGACTGCTTCATCCCCAAACCGCTCTGTGTTGGAGCCCTCACGGAGTGCATCGAGAGCTTCTCATTTCAGATGCCCGGGACCGAGACTCCCTCGAATGGATACGACCACGGAGACAAAGTGATGGACAAGTCGGAACTGATGGATCGGATCGGTGACGATCCGGAGGTTCTCGACGAACTGATTGAAGCATTCCTTGAATCGTACCCCCGGCTCTTGGGGCAGTCACGGGAGGCCGTTATGGTCAACGATGCCGATGCCCTACGCAGAGCGGCTCACGGTCTCAAGGGGGTACTGGGAAACTACTCGGCTCGTGCGGCTTTTCGTGCAGCGGCGGATCTCGAGACAACAGCGCGACTCGAGTTCATGACCGAAGCCGGGTCCTTGCTTGAGAAAGTGGAGGCGGAACTCGATCGATTTGTGGAAGTACTCTTGTCCTTGAGAAGAGGATAGCCGCGCCCCGAGAGGGCGCACCATGAATAGTCCAGCGTCCTGCGGGATTTTCGACCCCTGAAAAGAAGCTGAACGCTGAACTTAGAGAGGTGGATACTGTGAAGCTTTCAAGGCTACAATGGTACCGTCGATTATGGCAAAAAAGATCAAGATAAAAGCCGGCAAAGTCGTTAAGGACATACGATCCGGAATGAGCGATTCCGAGATTATGAACAAGTACGGCCTCGCTCCGGAAGGGCTCAATCATGTGTTCAGGGAGATTCTTAACTCCCGAACCATTTCGGCCGAAGAGATCTTCGCTCGCTATTCATCTGATGCAGACACGAAAGTCTTCAAAGATCGCCGAAGCTCTCAGAGGCATTCCATAGACTTCGCACTGCCGATATACGATCGCGCATGCCCCGAAACTCGGGGCATGGTCCACGACATTTCGAAAGCAGGGATGCGGGTAAGGGATATCGAAGCCAAGCCGGATGAGGTGAAGATATTGGAGATTCTTCCTCAAGACTTGCTCATGACTCCTCCCGTGGTCATCGAGGTCAAGTGCCGCTGGATGCAGAGGGGTAAGCACACTTGGCGCTTTGACGGCGGGTTTCAAGTGCTCAAGGTCGTCGAGGGCAATCTCGAGGAACTGCTCGTCCTGATAAAGTGTCTCAGTGCCGATGATATCAATGTGTTTGACGGAGAATCCTCACCACAAGAGACTCAATCACCCGAGATCTTGCGGCTTGATAGTCTTTCCACGCTGACAATAGATATCGACATGCTTTTCCCGGAAGACGTGACGTCCTCCGGAAGTTTCGATCTCCGAGGCATCAGGGAGACCTCCTTCGGCCGTTTGTTGGAAACGATACCCATTCCGGCACTTGTCGTGAAACAGTCTCATGACATAATCTTCGCCAACCGGAGTAGCGCCGCTATCGGTAATGAACAGCAGACTTTGACGGGGATGCCCTTCGAGGCCGTCTTTCCCGTCGCGTCTTTGGCGGAAGAAGCCCGATCGACGGTGCAGGAAGTCTTTGCCACGCGTAGACCTGCGGTCAGTACCGCTATACTGAGGTTTCAGCACCGCTATGTGTGGGGCCGAATGCATTTCAGGTCCGTAAGAATGGGAGGCGACCGCATGCTCCTTGTTCTTATCGAAGACCTCACGCCGGAGAAGAAACAGATATTGATGACCCAGAAACACAATGAGGAACTCAGAAGAGAGGTAGCTCAGAGAAAGATCGTGGAATTGAAACTCGAAGAGGCACTGGCCGTGTCTACTCGACTTAGGAGTGAGGCCGAAGCGGCCAGTCGATCCAAGAGTGGTTTTCTAGCGAACGTGGGCCATGAGCTGCGCACGCCCCTCAATGCCATCATCGGTCTTGCGGACATCCTCGGCGATCAGTCTCACGGCCCCTTGAATGAGACCCAGTCGGAATATGCGAGTGTGGTGGCTCAGAGCGGCCGCCATTTGCTCCGTCTGATAAACGACGTGTTGGATCTCGCGGCAGTTGATTCCGGTAAGCTTGAGATCCATAGATATAATGTAATGTTAGGTAAAATGCTTCAAGAAAGTTTAACGGAAACGAAAGAAACTGCACATGAACACGGGATCAAACTAAGTCTCGTCATCGACAACGAACTAAGGGCTTTGAATATCGGTGCCGATGAGGGTATCCTCAAACAGATCTTGTCAAAGCTTCTCTCCAATGCGGTCAAGTTCACTCCTCCGGGTGGAGCAATTGATCTAAAGGCCTGGAAAGAGGGAAAGGATATTGTGGTAAAGGTCTCGGACACGGGTATAGGAATCAAACCCGAGGATCAGGAGCGCATATTCAATGCGTTCGAGCAGGTGGATGCTTCATACAGCCGAAAGCACAAGGGAACGGGACTCGGTTTGGACTTGACCCGAAAGCTGGTTGAAATCCACGGAGGCCGGATATGGGTGGAAAGCGACGGGGAGGGCAGTGGAAGTACCTTTAGTTTTACCGTACCAATTCTCAATCCCGAAAGTTGCGAAGATTGTTGAGCCTTAGCGATCACCTTGCCTCCGTTCCGATACGTCGATCCCACCGACATTGTCGGACGGCCAAACAAGACCGCGTACTGGAATGCTTATGAGTAGTAAGAAACGTATTCTTGTTGTCGATGATGAGAAACCCAACGTGATAGTGCTGCAAGCTATGTTGAAGTCACTGGGATACCACTCGGAGTCCGCAGCCGACGGATATGAGGCTCTCGCAAGACTGAACGCCGACTTCGATCTGGTGCTGCTGGATGTGATGATGCCGGACATGGACGGCTTCGAGGTCACGAGGCGCATTCGAGAAACTCCCGTGATCGGAACCATCCCGGTCATTATGGTAACCATATTGACCGGCCGTGAAGATCGTCTTCGTGCGGTGGAGGCGGGAGCGAACGATTTCATCACCAAACCGGTCGACAAGCTGGAACTGCGAGTGCGCGTATCCTCCATGCTGAAAATGAAAGAAGCCGAGGATGCCCTGCGTGAGCGTGAGGCCCGATATCGCATGCTCGTAGAGAACTCACCGGTCGGCATCATATCATGTGATCTTGACGGGACAATCACCGAAATGAACCCGGCCGCCGTCAACCTGCTGGATATGCCGTCGGGTGAAGATTCACAGACTCGGAACCTGCTCACAAACCCGTACCTCGTTCAATCGGGTCTGTCGGATGCCGTTCGCATATGTCTGGAATCAGGAAGGCCGAGTGTCAATGAGTTTGCGCTGAAGGTCAAGAGGCGGGGGCATGCAAGGGCCTACCTGGTAGCCATCAGGACAGTTACCGGAACCGTTGCGGGCGCGCAAATCGTAGTCGAGGACATTTCCCATTACAAGCGGACTGAAGACATGCGCTTGAGGTCCGAACGCCTCAAGGCTCTCGTTGAAATGGCCGAGGGAGCGGGAAAACACTTCAACGACGCTCTTCAGATCATAGCCGGCGGAGCCCAGATGGCCATGTCCTGCCTTGCATCGAGAGACTACTCTTCGGTAAGGCCGTATCTTGAGAAAATCCGAGGGGGAGCGGATCGAGCCGGGCATACTGTGCGACTGCTTCAGCAGTTCGCTCATGCACGATCCGCTACCGACGTATCGCAGTGGAAGGTCATCGACCTCGGCGACATCGTTGCGGAAGCCATCGAGAGGAGCTCGTACTGGTGGAAGACCAAACCGGCGCAGAGCGGGATTGAGGTAGCTCTTGAAACCGAACTTGGCAATGATTGCTTCATCGAGGGCGAAAAGGAGGAGATTGTCGAACTCGTCATCAATTTGTTGAAGAATGCAGTAGAGGCTATCCCCGCGGGCGGAACCATAACCGTGAAGATTGTTTCCGAGGGAGATCGGGTCATTCTCGAGATACAAGACGATGGGATCGGCATACCAAGAAACCACATAGAGAAGGTCGGTGAGCCCTTTTGGACGACCAAACCGTCCCACGCGGGACTGGGGCTCGCCATCGGTTTCGGAATCGTGAGGCGCCATCTTGGAACCGTTGCGGTTACCAGTAAGAAGGGAAGGGGTACCACGGTGCACGTCAGGCTGCCTCGCGTGGCTCCCCCTACCGAGAGCCAACAGATTGCAGCCTTGCATCCCATAGGCGTGGGACTGAACATTCTCCTCATCGAGAGTGATGAAGACGCCGCCAGGACTCTGCAGCGGCAATTGAGACCGGCCGTTGGATCCGTAACCGTCTCGTTGTCGCCCCAGGAGGGGTTTAGGCAGTTTCAGGAGAAAGACTTCGACGCGGTACTGTGTGCCGTCAACATGGAAGGATTCGACGTATCGGAGGTGGTCGAGAAGATACGGGCCATCTCCGGGAAGAAAGCAATTGCCCAACCGCCGGTCATTGTACTGAGCGACCCCAAGAAGACTCTTGACCGAGATGAGATAATTGCCGGTTCCGGATCTGACAGAATCGTCGCGATGCCGATCTCGGGAGCGAGGCTCGTGGAGATCGTACGCGATGAAATCTCAGCCAAGGGAACGGGAATCGCGTTTTCCGGTACTCTCGGCAGTATTGATATCCTCGAAGTCGCGCAATTGATGCTTCTATCGGGACAGCGACTGATTCTGGAGGTCGAGGCACGAGAAGGGATTCGCGGAACGCTGTTCTTGGACGGCCGAGGAATTCGGCATGCCGTCGTCGGAGATCTGGAAGGTGAAGAGGCGCTTTATCGCTGCATGAACTTCAGAGGCGGAAGCTTCACCAGTATGCCGTGGCGGGAACCGGGCAAGACCACCATAAACAAGCCCGGTGAGTATCTCCTACTTGAAGCGGCCCGCAGGAGAGACGAAACGAAACGAACCAATCGTGGGGATTGAAAGGGACTACGGATGTCCGCCGTCTCTTCGGCTATTTGAGTATCCTTCACTCTTCGTGTTCAATACCTGGTTTGACTTTTCCTTTCAAGTAGTTATACCACGCTGCACGGTGCCGATCCGACGGTCTAAGAAGTCTCCGGATTGTTTGCTTGTCCAGCGGGCCTGCCGAGGGCCGAATGCTGCGCTGAAGAGTGTTGCCCTCATTGTCAACCAGTGCATCCCAGCGGAAGCCGTGCCCCGGGATCCGGTTCTCTTGCCGTAATACCGGTTGGGTTCCGGGTTCCTTCGCAGTGCCGAGGGCTTCACCCAGCCCGGCGGCCTTTGGACTGCCGTGGCATTCGTGACAGGCTCGCCCCTGGGAGGCCGTCGTGTGGGGTGTGTACGGATTGACTATGAACGCAGGGAACCCTGCACCGGTCGAGGGGATCTCCCTGTCAATCAGAAGGTTGGCGTCACCGTCCACGTGGCTGATTACGTACTGATACATGGGGCGCATGATTGAAATCTTGCCGTCGTCGGCTCTTCCAAGCGGCGGCCGTTCCCATCGCCTCATGGTGTATCCGCGAAACCACGCGCCTGATTTCACTTCTCCGTTGAGCCAATCCCTCATGGTCGGCGGCTTCCAGTCGTCCTGGCGACGCGCCCGGATCGGACCGCCGGGGGGAGGCAGGAAGTCTGTCTCCGTTCCCACATAAGTTCTCAGGAGGTTCTGAACCTGGGGATCGTTTTGCATGGCGGTTGGTGCCCATTTCCAATAGTCCGGACGTTCTTCCAGCATCAGGTGAAATCCGTAGTCTTGAAAGGACCACGCAGCGTGGCATGCGGAGCATTCCAGTCTTTTCCGGTGCGCGCCGACTCCGTGGGGGATGACTTCCGGGTTCCAAGGGGGAACGGTTCGGCCTTTTCCTCGAAGCAGGGTCATCTTCCCGTCGGGCATCTTCAAAATGCCGGGGTGATCCCCTCTGACGTGGCACCCCTTGCAGGAAATTTTGACCCCGTTTGAGGATGAAACGGGCGATTCGCCGGTTCCATGAATCTCGTCGAGTGTGTGACAGTCGGCGCATATCATCCCCGCTCGGAAATGAACGTCCGAAGAGAGGCGATGATGCTCGGCGCCGTAGATGGTTGGAGCCTGTCTCCCGTTAACGAACGGGGAGTAAAATCCTCTGTGGAAATCTTTTTCGAAAAGACCGACGTAATCGGCCCCGACGTGATTGGAGTTGTGACACTTGAGACATGCGGTAACCCCTATCGAGCGAACGATGGCATGATGACGAGGCCGTCCGTCTTTGCTGTTGGGGTAGGCCGTATGGCAAGCCGTACAACCCTTGCCCCGGTGTTCCCCCCAGCGCTCCGAGCCTTGTGTGTAAAGGTGACAGCGAAGGCAGGAACGTCGTAACAGATCGTCTCCAAGGTTCTTCGAAAGGGAAAAGGGGGGGACCTCTTTGAGCTTCTCCGTCTCCGTCGTGACGTACGAAATCTCCGGGGATTTCTGAGCGCCGAACGCGAATCTAGTGTGGTTGATCATCCTCGGGGCCAAGGCCATGGCAGATCTCTTGACTCTACGGACCTCTTCATGATGGCATGTGCCGCACGTTCGTTCCGCAACAAGGAGATCTCCCGGGTCCTTGATCAAGCCTCTGTGAGCCCTGTCCTCATCTTCAGCTTCAGGGTTCCCCCTGTGACACTGAATACACGGCAGGGCATGAGGGGCATCCATTGACGCGTTCTTTTCATGACAGTCTATGCAATGTCCCGGATTCTTACACGGAATCCCCTGTGGGATTTCGGGTGCCGTCCCCCACCAAGCGGGATACTGCAGATGGGCCGGTTCGACCGCATCCCGAGGGGAGGGATTCAGGCGAGGCGGACCCTCATGGGTAGGCTTATCGGAAGGAGGTGAAGGTGATACGGTGCCGGCCAAGAATGCGCAGGAAAGCACGGTCACGAAGGCTGCGAACGTACGAAAACGAAAACGGTTCATATGGCGGTTTGCTTACTTGTATTTCTTAATGATTCGCCTTACTTGAGCTGTGGGCAGACTCCCTCCTTGGGGATGGGTTCGCACGAAGTCTTTCAGGATGGCTTCAACAGCCTCGAGGGCCGGTGCGGCATTGGGGTGCCGAGGAGTGATGCCGTTCATGGACAGTATCTCTGCGGCCGCTTCCCATTCGTTTCCCGGGGTGAGGTTCAACGGGTTGGGCCAACGGAATGCACTGCGCCTAGACCGACGACTGCGGGCGGTCTTCTTCTCCCGAGGAGCTTGCCTGACCGTTTCACCGCCGCCGGTGCAATGATCCGGGTTCCTGAAGCACTTCAGCTTGCACTGATCCGTGTAGTATTCGTCCAGACCCTTCTTCTCACAACACCGCCGGCATTCGGCTCTTGACTGCTCACAATAGGCCGCCGTAGCCGCAAAGTGGAACAGAACCGGAGCTATTGCAAAGCCGAGCCACAGTGCGATTATAGTCGGATCAAGTATCGGGGACAACCTTTCTTCGAGCAGCCGTCTCACTTGCCCTGACACGTCTTCACCTCCATCAGCTGCGGAATACCGTTCACATGAAAGTCCTCCGAAGGGCCGCCGGCTTGGACATGGGAGATTGCACAAGCTCCTCTAATGTTTTACCATCACTTGCGTGATATGCAAAGTGAAAGGGAACCGAAAAGCCCATATTAAGGCTCGTGGCTTTCGATCACCGACGGGGCTCGCTTCCGAAAAGGCGAGCCCCCTTCAGTATCTCGCATGTCTTGTCCGCTGAGGAATACCGCAAACGGCTTCTCCATTTCTTAGCCGGAACATTTCCCGAGTCAAAGCTGCGTTCCCACTTGCCGTCGACCTCATCCCAGAAGTAAATGACAAACGACAATCTCCCATTTCCATGCTTATAGATCGAAAGAGTCCACAGATCCGTTGTTCTGTCCCTGCACAGCCTCGCAGCCGTAGCGCCTCGATGTTTGTTCAGCGTGTCGATGGCCGTGTTCTTGATTGTTCGCTTGTACTTGAAATGATCGTGCTTCTTGAACGGTCCGTCTGCTCCGTCCGAACGGTCTCCTGAGACCTCGGATGATTCATCCTTTTCTTGCCCGGATCCTTCCTCCCGAGTAGGCGGGGGCTTCCGGGGTTTCTTCTCTGACTCGGAATTGTTCCTGTTCCGGTCTTCGTCCGTCTCTCCTTCACCGTTGTGTCGAATTCTGACGGATGGTCCAATCTTGGAATCTTCCGCAATTGAAGGCTTTACGAGATTCTTTTGAGGTTGACTTGACTTCTTTGCTTCGAATTTATCTTTCGTGTTCCAAAACGTGAACGAACAGCTCGTCAGCAGGACACAGCAAAAGACAATTGTCCCCTTCTCGATCCAATGCGGTTTACGGACCGGCCTTGCCGTTCTCCTGTGTCTGGGTAGCAAAAAGGAGAGATTCACCGGAATCTTAGAGCTCCGTGGCGACAATACGGTGACGCATTCTTGAGGAGGCCGGCCGCCGGCTCTGCACAAAGCGGCACGTGCACGGTAGGGTCCCGGCGTCCCTGCCGGGGCCGAAAGAAATACCGGCACGTAGGCCGGCGCTACCAATCAACCTCGAATCCCGCGTCCCGCGGGACGGTTCGCTTTGCTCACCACATCCGGGAATACGTAACCGTACTTGTGCCGGGAAGTACTTAGGGAATGTCTCAGAATAACCGTGCCAAATTGACGGTGTTTCGTCACCCCTGACTTGATCCGGGGTTCACAGGATCTTGAAACGCATGGATCCCCGCTTTCGCGGGGATGACGGCAATCACTCCAAGGGCGTGCCGGCATGATGCACTGCAACAGTTATTCATGGACGGTCACTTAGCCATACTGGAACAGTCTTCCCGACCGAGTCTCGCGGCCCTGCGGTCTGCGCGACCAGCCGATGTATTAGTGGTATCCGTTTTCCGAGAAAAACGCAACAGGTCAGTCCGACGCAGAAGACCTACCAAGTATTGCGTTTTACAAATCCGGAGGCAAAATCCGGCGCGCTGAGATTGCTTCGCTGCCCCTGCAACGGCAAATAGCGGGATTGTCTTTGCGAGGAGAGTAACGACGAAGCAATCTCAACGCGGGAAATATGCGAGCGAACTCAGGAATCGGAGCAGTAAGCGACAGTTTGTCTTTGACAGCCGAGGGCTTTCATGGTTAGGTGTGTGTTAGAAGATACGAATGTTGGTGTTAGAGGATAATCGTGTTGGAGGAGACTCGGAAAGTACTGTTATTGTCTACTCGAATGGATTAGTCCACGAAAGACGTGTTGAGCACTTCGTCCGTAAGACCGCTCGAACGCCGGTATTCACCGGTCGGAACCCTCTCGTATGAGACAGTATGTCGGTTAATCGGTTCATTCTTTGAGCGTGCAGTGCGCAGCAATGGAGTCCTCCGCGTTGCGAACGGCCCCGGGGCCGAACATTTCCGGACGCGAGGGACGCAGTGATTGGGCAGACGGCGAACTGCCGCCAAGACAAGGGAGTTGTGATGACCAAGAATAAGAAACTCGAAGAGTTGGTGAAACGTACGGCTGAGCTCTGCCGACCGGATCTCGTGCACTGGTGCGACGGTTCTGATGAGGAATACAAGCTCATGCTCAGATTGATGATTCAGAGCGGCACGGCAATACCCATGAACCAAGCGCTGCGGCCCCACAGCGTCTTCGTGCGCTCGGATCCCGCGGACGTGGCTCGCGTGGAGGATCAGACCTACATTTGTTCGCTGAAACAGGAAGACGCCGGCCCCACAAACAATTGGGCCGACCCGGCCGAAATCAAGGCCACCCTTACAGGGCTCTTCACCGGGTCCATGCAAGGCCGTACCATGTACATTATTCCGTATAGCATGGGGCCCACCGGTTCTCCTATTGCCAAGATTGGTATTGAATTCACCGACTCACCCTACGTGGTGGCCAACATGCATATCATGACCCGGGTCGGTACGGAGGTGCTGGACGTCCTTGGAGACGACGGCGATTTCGTAACCGGTCTCCATTCCGTCGGTGCACCTCTTTCCGCAAACTCAACCCCCGACGTCCCTTGGCCGTGCAACGCGGAGAACAAGTACATCTGCCACTTCCCGGAGACTCGAGAGATCTGGTCATTTGGTTCCGGCTACGGCGGTAATGCTCTTCTCGGCAAGAAATGCCATGCCCTTCGAATTGCGTCCGTACAGGCGCGCGACGAGGGTTGGATGGCGGAACATATGCTCATCCTCAAGCTGACCAGCCCCGAGGGGGAGGTGAGCTACATAGCCGGTGCCTTCCCGTCGGCCTGCGGCAAGACCAACCTAGCCATGATGATTCCCACCGTACCGGGCTGGAAAGTCGAGACAATAGGAGACGACATCGCTTGGATGAAGTTCGGGGCCGACGGTCGACTGTATGCCATCAATCCGGAAGCCGGTTTCTTTGGGGTCGCTCCCGGTACGAGTATGAAATCCAATGCGAATGCCATGCTTAGCGCGCGTGAGAATTCGATCTTCACCAACTGTGCAATAACCCCGGACGGCGATGTGTGGTGGGAAGGCATGACGGACGCGGATCCCCCCGATCTCCTCGATTGGCTGAGACGCCCCTGGCACCCGGACTGCGGTCGCAAGGCGGCCAATCCAAATGCTCGTTTCACCACTCCCGCTCGACAGTGCCCGGTAATTGCTCCCGAGTGGGAAGATCCCAATGGCGTGCCCATAGATGCAATTCTCTTCGGCGGGCGACGAGCAGGCATAGTCCCCTTGGTCACGGAGGCGTTCGACTGGCAACACGGGACCTTCCTCGGAGCCACGGCCGGCAGTGAGACAACGGCCGCAGCGGCAGGAAAGGTGGGGAAACTCAGGCGCGATCCCATGGCCATGCTGCCTTTCTGTGGGTACCACATGGGCGACTACTTCCGTCATTGGCTGAACATAGGTTCCCGAGGGAAAGAGGACAAGCTTCCGAAAATCTTTTTTGTGAACTGGTTCCGGCAAAACTCCGCCGGGGATTTCCTCTGGCCCGGATTCGGCGAGAACAGCAGGGTGCTGAAGTGGATCGTTCAACGCGTCAACGGTAAGGCAGAAGCAGTGGACACGCCCATAGGCCGGTTACCGGCTCCGGGATCGCTTGATCTGACGGGTCTGAATATCGACCCGGAAGTAATGGACGAGCTTCTTCGGATCGACGTGGCAGGCTGGTTGGAGGAAGTCCGCTTTGTATCGGAGCATTTTGACCAATTCGGCGATCGGCTTCCTGAAGAACTGAGGCACGAACTGACCGAGTTGGAATCACGAATGATGGAGGTCAAAGGGTAGAGTAGGGAGACGGCGGGCACAGCCCGCCCTACGGTCCGACAAGCAAGACACTTACTACTTATCCAAGGCGCATTGATTCCGAGCGGCACGCGGATCGAGGCATATCTCGATCCGCCGCACCAAAATACTGACAGACCCTCTATTCTCCTAGCTGTTGTCGGCTGTCACGGCTTGGGAGAGTCGTCTTTCGGTTCCTCTGATTTCTGCTCGGAACCTGAAGCGTCGTCAGCCGGTTGAGGTGTATCAGCCTGCGCGACGGGGGCCTGCTGCTGAGGAGTTGTGAAGGTTCCCAGGGGTGCGGCGGGTACCTCAATCGGTTCCGGGGCTACAGCGGCGCCCCTGAGCCCGATTTTCTGAAGGAGGCCGACGAGGATATTGCCGGCCAATTCATTCGGCAGGATCTTCTCGGAGATCCATACCAATACGAAGACGATTGCCGCGATGATCCCTGCAACAATAAGGAACGCTACGAGAGAAATGAGGCCCGTCACCAGAAGCGAAAAGTAGATCAGGAACCAGAACCCGTACCAGAATCCCCTGCCGACCTTAGCCGCTGTGTTCTCATCCTCTTCTTTTCCGAGAATGTCATTAAACACCCGGACATAGTAGTTTTTCTTGTAGTAGCTCATTAGTGCGCTCAAGATGCCAAAACAAATCATTCCTATCAGCATCGTGAATGTACTCATTCTGCCCTCCGTTGAAAAAATTGGCTGTTTCCCGGGTCCATCAACCCGGCAAGATTGGTGACATGACCGTGAACGATGACCGACAAAAACAAGAAATTTCCGCCTGTCCCCTATCGGCGTTCAGAGCACCCATTGACGGCAGCGTTACCGTTTCTTGCCCTTCTTCCTGGCTTGCCTTGCTTGTTTGGCTTTTTTTCTCTGTTTCTGCAGAGTCTTCTTGGATGTCGGCTTGCCTGTTTTCAGTTCCGGTAATCCATATGGGTTCTCTGGGAAAAACGCGCCTTCTTGGTCTCCCAGTCCTCCCAAGAGACCTTGGCCCAGCATCTTCTTGATGCCTTTCATCCTTTTCCAACGGCCTCGCAACTTCCCGCCGCCCATGGCGGACATAAGGTCTCTCATATCCTTAAATCGTGCAAGGAGGTCCTTGATCTCTTCTTCTTCCCTACCCGAACCTTTGGCAATGCGCGTTATCCTCCCGTCGGCAATAATATCCGGACGATCGCGTTCCTTAGGTGTCATGGAGTTGATCATCGCTTCGATACGCACCAATTCGTAGTCGTCAACCTTTATCGAATCGGCCATGCCCCCGGAGAAAAAAGGGAGCTTATCCATGACGTCCTGAAGGGGGCCCATCTTCTTAATTGATTTGATCTGACCCAGGAAATCGTTGAGCGAGAAATCCCCTGAAAGCATGCGTAACGCATCTTCTTCCGCCTTCTTCTCGTCAACGACCTCTTCAAAATCCTTGACCAACCCAACGACGTCGCCGAACCCCAGGATTCGTGAAGCCAGTCCGTCGGGACGGAATTCTTCCAGCCGGTCCATTCCCTCGCCCATGCCTATGAACTTGATGGGAACTCCGGTGGCCTCTTTGATGGAGATTGCCGCACCGCCCCGGGCATCACCGTCCAATTTGGTGAGAATGAAGCCGGTTAGACTGATACGTTCGTTGAAAGCTTTGGCAATATTGACCGATTCCTGACCGATCATCGCATCGCACACCAGCAACACGTTATCGGGTGAGGTCAACTCTTCGATGCGGCGGATCTCTTCCATGAGCGCTTCATCGACGGTCAGGCGTCCTGCGGTATCGAAGATCGCTACGTTGCATCCGAGCGTCTGCGCTTCAGATAGGGCCTTGTAACAGATTTCAGGCGGAGAAATACCGCCGTCGGAGTAGACCGGGACGTTCAGTTCCCGGCCGAGTGTTTGCAATTGGTCCACGGCCGCCGGTCTATAGACGTCCGCAGCGACCAGCATCGGCCTGTTTCCGGTCTTCATGAGAAACCGGGCCAGCTTGGCTGCGGTGGTCGTTTTCCCCGAGCCCTGCAGCCCGACCATCATCACCGAACTGACCGTCTTGGCTCCCAGGTTCAACGAGGGGTCCTCAGGCCCCATCAGACCGACCAATTCCTCGTGACACAGCTTGATGAAGTGCTCGCCGGGCGATACCTTGAGCTTCTTGTCCTTGTGCTTGACCGCTACCTGAACGATCTCACCCAGAGCCTGCTCTTTGACTCTGTCAAGGAACGAACGAGCTATTTGGAACTCCACGTCGGCTTCCAAGAGAGATACGCGGATTAACTTCAGCGCTTCACCGAGATTCTCCTCCGTGAGAGTTCGCATTCCCTGGAGATATTGTCGAGCATCACGGAATCCCCGGGTTAGAACTTCGAGCACGTGTCAGGCCTCCTGAGAAAAGCAATTTTCCTTAAACTTCTTCCATTACCATAACCTCGTCCAAAATGTAAGCACTTTCTTTGCTTGCCCGCGTCTGGGTTTTCTGTTATAAACGGTCAGCTTTCTTGATGCATAGGGCTTGGCTGATGAGGTGCTCATGACGGTTGAACTTGGTAGCTTTCAAATCAAGACTCGGATCATCTTCGGCTTGGGGGGAATCTCTACGCTGGGTAGGACTGCATTGGAAACAGGGGCTTCCCGATATCTTCTCGTGGCGGACCCGGCCCTCCAAGAGCCGGGCATCGTCGATGCGGCAAAAAGTGCATTGTCCGAATCCGGGATGGAAGGCGATACTTTCCTAAATGTCGAGCCCGAGCCCTATCTCGACGGCGCCGATGCGGCAGCCGAACTGGGTAAGAGCATCGAAGCCGAACTGGTTATAGGATTGGGCGGAGGCTCCGCCATGGACACGGCCAAGGCCGCTGCCGTTCTCATTACCAATGACGGGACGGCAGAAGATTACATAGGGCTGGACAGGGTAGAGGCCCCGGGTGTTGCGACAATTATGGTCCCCACTACGGCCGGGACCGGTGCGGAAGTGACTTTCACCGCTGTTTTCACGAACAGGCAAACTAAGGCCAAGGGTGGGATAAACAGCCCGTATCTGTTCCCGGATATAGCTCTGCTGGACCCGGAACTCACCGTTTCCCTGCCTTCCCACGTGACGGCTGCAACCGGCATGGATGCACTGACTCATGCCGTGGAATCCGTGACGAGCCGTTCGGCATCCGTGTTCACGGAAGCTCTCGCCCTGACCTCCATCCGCCTCATCGGGGAGAATTTGAGACGTGCCGTCTATCACGGCGACGATCTTCAGGCACGAGAGAAAATGCTGTTAGGCAGTCTCCTGGGCGGCTTGGCACTCGCAGATGCAGGAGTCGGGGCGGCGCACGCCCTCGCTTATCCTCTGGGAGGATATTACAGAATACCCCACGGACTTGCCAACGCCATCTTGATCCCGCACGTAATGGAGTTCAATGTGCCGGCAGCCGAACATGCCTTCAGACTCGTAGCCCAAAGTCTGGGCGAACCGGTCGACGGATTGTCTCCGAGGCTTGCGGCAACGGCTGCCGTCGATGCCGCGACGTCTCTGTGTGAGGATATTGGAATACCTTCGGCTCTGTCGGACATCGGTGTCCCACGGGCCGACATGGAAATGTTGATCCAAGGAGCCTTAAAGGTCACTCGTCCCATAGAGAACAATCCGAGATACGTGGGAGAAGAAGAGGCTCGATGGATATACGAGCAGGCTTTCGAAGGAATGTGAGTCGAGCGCGTTGCCTGTAATGCTTATTCACCTTCAGACAAGTGACGGGCCGGTCGGCCTCTTACGATGGGGGCTGCAGCCACCCGGAGGACATGAGAGCCGTTGCTGAGGAAATCTTGGCAACACGACTTTCGGTTGTCCTTCATATGTTAGGTCGCATGAAGATGCAGTACCATGAGATAATTCGATGTGTCGATGCATCATGGGTTTGCCTGCCGGTACTGGAGAGATCCCGAGACCGGTTGTGACGCATCGACGCAGTAGTAGTGCCCGGGAGGAATCTATGCCAGGTTACGAGTGGATTGGAGAAACAGAGAAAGAACAGGTTAACGAAGTCCTGGACACGGGGGTTCTCTTCCGATATGAATTCGACGAGGCTCGTAAAGGAGTTTTCAAGGTTCGGGAATTCGAGGAGAGATTCGCCAAGTATACCGGGTCGGTATACGCTCATGCAGTGACTTCGGGTTCATCTGCGCTCAAAGTGGCTCTCGCGGCACTGGGAGTAGGTCCCGGCGACGAGGTCATCACCCAGGGATTCACGTTCATCGCCACCTTTGAGGCAATCATCGAAGCCGGCGCGGTTCCAGTACCGGCTGAGATTGACGAGACGCTGAATCTGGATCCGGAGGATTTCGAGAGAAAAATCACCGACAAGACCAAGGCGGTGATTCCCGTGCATATGTTGGGTTCACCGGCGAGAATTCAGGAAGTCATTGATGTTGCTCATCAAAAGGGCATCAAAGTGATCGAAGACACGGCCCAGGCACTGGGGGCGGCGGTGGGCGGCAAGAAGCTCGGTACCTGGGGAGATATGGGAACATTCTCCTTTGATTTTTACAAGACCATTACCACAGGTGAGGGCGGGATGGTCATCACCAATGACCGAAGCCTCTACGTGAGGGCATCCGAATACGCCGACCACGGTCATGACCACAACCCTGATGTAGGCCGGGCTTTGGAAGGAAGAAATTTCCTCGGGTTCAATTACCGGATGAACGAACTTCAAGGAGCCATCGGGCTGGCTCAGTTGAGCAAGCTCGAGGATATGATACAACGTCAATACGAAAATCAGGTACTGATCAGAGAGACTTTGGAAAGTGTGGGCGGAATCGAAATGAGACGGGTGCCGGAAGACGGAAAGGACAGCTATACGCATGTCTGCTTCTTTCTGCCCGACGCGGAAAAGGCTGCGGCTTTTCACCGTACCATCACCGGGGAGGGAGTGCCGGCGATTCATTTCAAGAACAACCTCTGGCACTTTCTCGGCAACTGGGAACATCTCATCGAACGCAAGACGGCATGGCCCGGGCCATATCCTTTTTCGGGCGAACCGTACGGCGGAAATTTCGTGTATTCCAAGGATATGCTTCCCCGGACCAGCGATATCGTGGGAAGGCTTGTCGCCATTCCGATCTCCCTTCAAACCGGTGAGGACCAGATCAGGACTTCCGTCATGGCGTTGCAGGCGGCCGCCGAAGAGATTCTCTAGACGGCCCGGAGTGGGGAACGGATGCCATGACAGCCGGTTGGCGGCATCGCTTCAGAGAAAATCCACAGGATCGGTATCGACGGTAGCAGCCATATCATGTCCCAACCAAGCCCACGAATGATCGGATTCATTCCCGCCCGATCCGAATCGACTCGGTTTCCCGGAAAGGCTCTTGCGGATATTGGCGGGAAACCGATGATCGTTCGAGTTTACGAGCGGGTGGCCGGTTCGAAGTCCCTTCATGAGGTGTTCGTTGCCACAGATTCCCTCGATATCCTCAACACCGTGCAAGAACACGGCGGACAAGCGCTCATGACCTCTCGAGATCACGCATCGGGTTCGGATCGCGTGGCTGAGGCCGCCCGAGCTTCGGCCTTGACGGGAGATGATATCGTGGTCAACATCCAAGGCGATCAACCCCTGTTGGCCCCCGTCATGATCGAACAGGTTGTTGAACCGCTCCTGGTGGACCCCAACATTCCCATGAGCACACTGATGTATCCGATCGTGAGAGAGGAAGAGATCCATCATCCGAATGCGGTGAAGACTCTCGTAGACAAGGAAGGCTTTGCCATATACTTTTCGAGATCCACGATTCCCCATTTCAGGGACGAAGAGTTCGAGCCAAAGTACTTCAAGCATCACGGGATATACGCTTATCGCAATGACTTTCTCCAAGTATTCGCTTCTCTCCCGCAAGGATACCTTGAACGGGCCGAGCGTCTGGAGCAATTGAGGGCGCTTGAGAACGGCTATCGAATAAAGGTTGTGGTAACGGACGAAGATTCCATAGAAGTGGATACGCCCGAGGATTTGCAGCGTGTCAGAGAACTCCGCGTAAAGAAGAATTGACATACCATGGACATGAGTGGTATTTCCGAGATCTGATTGACGGGAGTTGCCATGACTGGAGGGCGCGGCATCTCATTTATTCAGCAACATATTTCGAATGTTGCCGTGGCAACATTCCAGGAAGGCAGCAAACGTGGCTAGAGATGATAACGTAAAGGTTGAAGGAACTGTAGTAAAGGTCCACTCAGGCGGCATGTACCAGGTTGAGACTGACGACGGCAGAAGCATCAGAACCAAACTTTCGGGCAGAATGTCGCGATTCAGAATCAAGGTACTTCTCGGCGACCGCGTCACCGTGGCCCTTTCCCCCTATGATCTCACCCATGGCCTCATAGTATACCGAGGCAAGTGATGATCGTCTGCCGATCTATCCGACCTGCGGCCTTTCCGGCCGATAATCCGCCGATACCTCGAACCGGTCAAAATGTGCTAAAGGCACGCCCATTGGTTGTTCCCTCTACTCTTCCATTGATGCCACGGATGCTGTAGTATTGTTCAGGGCGGACGTCACGAGTCTTTCGAAACGGTGGAGCACGTCTTCCGGTGACGGCGGTGCCGTCGCTGCCCGGATTGCCGTAAATGTCGGGCACCATTATGGGATGAGGCTATGGAAATTGTTTTTCTCGGCACAGGGGCGGCTTGGAGTCTTCCCGAGTATTCATGCAAATGTGCGACGTGTACCAAAATGCGGGAATTGGGCGAGGAACGGACCAGAACATCGCTTCTGATCAAATGTGATGAGACCATATTGGTCGACTGCGGCCCGGATATACGCATGCAGATGTGGAACCATAACATGGAACGGCCCGATCTCATCCTCATAACTCATGAGCACGGCGACCATTTCTTGGGACTCGACGATCTCTTGGCCTTTCGGCGATCCCTCCCCAAAGACCAATGGTCCCTTCTTCCCGTCTATGCTTCAGAGCAGGCCTGGAAGGCAATAGAGGTTCGTTTCGGTTATCTGTTGGGTTCACTGATAGAGAAACGTATCGCCTTTCCGGGGGTTCCCTTGGAAGGCACACAAGCGAAGATAGTCCCATTCAAGACCTTTCACGGGCCATCCGCCGCGGGTTCGCTCGGGTACGTCCTGGAGGAGATGATTCCGACCGGGAGCTTCAAGCTTGTCTATACATCGGATTTCATGCACTTGGAGGAAAATCCGGAGATCCTTTACGAGCCCGACATCTTGGTCATACAATCGCATTGGTTCAACGAACCTGAAGTTAATCGCCCTCATCACATGAGTTTCCAATTTGCCAAAGACTATATCAAGAAGTGGATGCCCAAACGGTCCACGTACCTGGTTCATATTTCAGACGGCGACCAAATCCCCGGTGACCCCTGTAATGATATTCTCAAGAAATACAAGCCGTTGGCGCCATTAACCGATCCGGCATCCGGAGACTCGTACCCGGTGCCTCGATGTCTCCGGGAATGGCAGGAAGTGGTCGATCGGATTTGCCGGGATTACGGAGTCCCGGGACCGGTTGTTGTTACCCACGACGGCATGCGGGTAACGTTTGCTTGACGGCCGGCGGTAAGCGTTGTCCGGGACTTTTGCAACATTTCGGAATCACAATGGGAACCATGAAGTCCCCATACATGTGCCATGATGCACGACAAGGCTTGAATTTCTTCACTCAAAGAGGTGATTATGCAGGAAGACCTCAAGACAAAGACGGCCCAAACAGCCAAGACGTATTTTGACGGCTATCCGGACGAGAGGCCCTTCGACTTGTGGCGGTCGTTTGACAAGGGATTGGCCAAGGATCTATCCCTGTTCATTACCGGACAAATGTACGGACGAGAGAAAATACCTCACCGCACGCGCCAACTCATAACCGTTGCGGCGCTGACGGTGCTTGAAAGAACCGAAGAACTGAAGCTGCACCTCTACGCTGCGCTCAACGTTGGCTGCGAACCTAAGGAAGTAGCAGAGGTCATATTTCAGTGTGGAATCTACGGCGGCATGCCTGTGGTCAACCAAGCCTTGAAGATCCTCAGAGAGGTGCTTCAAGAAAAGGGTCGGTGGCCCCTGGATCTTCAAGACGGCTGAGGCTTTGAATGTGTGACGATTTTCCGATGTTGAGCGGTCTCGGCATCGTTCGTTTGCTGCGAGGAAGGGGACACGCTCACCCTTCCCCGATGGTTCATAACCACGACTACCGGAATTGCAGCGGCCGTTGTTCTACGTGCAACGGCTCAGTCATCCAGGGTGAATTCGAACTCGTCGCCCACGGAATCCAGATCCAGTTCGGGCTCTGACTCTTGCTGTGGTGCCGACGGCGTTTTCGCAACGGTTGTGTAAGCACCCGATTGACCCGTGAACAGATCGTCAAAGTCGGCTTCCGGAGGATCAAACTGAATTCCCAATCGACTTCGAGTGACTGCCAGGTCTCTGCTGCATACCGGACATTCGTGATTGTAATCAAAGCTCACATAGCCGCATTTGTCACATTTCACCGTACACCTCCGGGGATGCTCCCCGCATGGGTTATTTTGAGCCTAATTTAGCATGAACTACTTGATAAATCAAGTTTTACGCGACACACCAGGAGAATCGGGGGCCGTTATGAAGCCGACCAACACCGTGCTCTTTCTCCTGGTCTTGGTGTCGGCCGTTGCTTGCGCAAGCGTTCCCCATACCGGCAGAAGACAATTCAACATTGTTTCCGACAGTCAGATGAATCAGTTCGCTCTCAAGGCCTTCCAGCAGTTGGTCGAGACGGAACCGGAATCTTCGGATGAACGCCTCAAGAAAATGGTCAAGCGGGTTGCAGGTCGCGTCAGCAAGGCTGCCGAGACTATCGACAGGCCCAAGTTCGACTGGGATGTGCGGCTGATCGAGAAGGACATCCCAAATGCGTTTTGCCTGCCGGGAGGAAAGATTGTCGTCTATACGGGAATACTACCCTATGCGCAGAATGAAGCCGGTCTTGCCGCGATAATAGCCCATGAGGTTGCGCATGCCGTGGCTCGCCACGGAGGAGAGCGAATGAGCCAGCAACTGGCCTTGAAAGGTGCCGTGCTCGCAGGAGGGGAAATCCTGAAGAAGAAAGACGGAAAGATCGACCGGAAGACCAAGATGCTTCTCGGGGCGCTGGGCCTTGGAGCCACCGTCGGAGTCATTCTGCCCTATAGCCGTACCCATGAATTCGAGGCCGACCAGATCGGGCAGATGTACATGGCACGGGCGGGCTATGATCCGGCCCAGGCAGTCAGACTTTGGAGACGTATGTCGAAGATCAAGAAGCCTCCCATACCGGTTTGGCTCTCCACCCATCCGGCGGATGACGATCGCGTCCGAAAGCTTAGGGAACACCTGCCGGAAGCAAGGAAACACTATTCGGAAGCGCCGGTAAAGTATGGTCGAGGGAGTCTTCTCTGACTCAGTGCACGGCCGCACAAATCGATCGCTGATTTCCGGATGTGGTGAGCGAAGCGAACCGCATCGGACGCGGATCGCCCTGCCATGACGGTGCGGAAGACGGAAGATGACCGGCAGAATGCCGGTCCTACTGAAGAGGGGATGCCGGTTCCGAAGAGATGTGCCGGCACGGAGGCCCAGGCTGTGAAAGATTATAGAAAGGCCCACCCATCTTCGTGGGGCGGGCGTCCCTGCCCGTCATCTTCTGGGGCGGGCTTCCCTGCCCGCCGTCTCCCCGACGTAGGCTGGGGTCCGGCAAGAGAAGACCGGTTCCCGGCCTGCGACGGGACCACTTGCCTGCGTTTTGGGACGCGTGCATTTGAATCGGCGCGTGGAGTGAAAACATGACCAAGGAACCGGAAGTCGTCCGCGCATTCGTCGCAGTCGAGATACCGGAAAGTGCGAAGTCCTTTCTGGACGGACTAGGGTCGGATCTCAAGAGAGTCGGCGCCGACGTCAAATGGGTGAGGCCCGAGGGTATTCACTTGACTCTCAAGTTTCTCGGAGATATCAGGAGTGACCGTATCCCGGTTTTCGAGCGAGATCTGGGACCGATGTTCAGTGAGTTCCGTCCATTCGAAATCCGGATTTCGGGAGTGGGAGCCTTTCCCAATCTGAGGCGACCGCGAGTGATATGGACCGGCCTTGACGATCCTTCGGGCGGCCTTATGCCTTTGGCCGGACGAGTGGAAGACGTCTTCCTCGTGCACGGATTTAAGAGAGAGAAGCGAGGCTTTAATCCCCACCTTACGATCGGGCGCGTGCGTTCAGGCAGAGGGCAGGACGAGCTTGTAGAGGCGGTGCGTCAAAGGATGGATATGTTGGGCCCCGGTTTCCTCATAGAAAGCGCTGTGCTGTTTCAGAGCATTCTTCGGCCTACCGGAGCCGTATACAGTGCATTGTGCCGCTTTCCCCTCGGCAAGACGCTATAACCTTTGAGGCGGAACATCATGAAGGTCACGACCAACGCAAAGCGCTACGGGATCATGCTCCTTCTTCTGACAGTACTAATCGGGGTGCCTTGTATCGGAGCCGACTTGGTTGCCGTCCCCAAAGCCGAAGGGGAAGATAAGCAGGCCGAGGCGGTGTCTCCATTGAACAACAATGACGGAAAGCTCGCCCCGCCTGTCGCCGTGGCGACTGAACAGGCGTCAGGCCCCCCTTCCGCTGCCCGTCCGCAACCGCCGGACGATCCTTGCCTCCCCCGGCTCTACCATGACTGGCAGGAACTCGGCGTGAACGACACCGAAGAAGGCGGTAGACGTTACAGCGCAGTCAGGCTGCTTATCGACAGATCTCAATTCATGCTCACCGTGGAAGGCATACTACCCGACGGCTCGACCGAAGACGTGTACTTCACGCACATAGGACTCGGCGACCTTCATTCTCGGACACCTGCGGGTCGATTCTTCATCAACCATCTCTTCTGCTATCCGGACGTCGTATACTTCGATCCCGATCTCGGACCCGTACCACATCTCTACAAGGGGTTCTTGGCTCCCCTGATGGTGTGCAACAGGGCAGGGCGGTGCCGGAGGTATCGGCAGCTGGGACTCCATGGTTTTGATTCATCGATATTCCCCGATTCGTACCAACTGATAGAGCAGACCTACGGACCGGTGTCGGGTGGGTGCATTCGCGTTCCGGAACCTTGCGAACTGAAGGCCATTCTCATTAGCCTGGTGGGAGTCGGGCCGATCAAGCAGAATGAACGAGGCTGCTACCACTGGCTGAAACAACCTGTGGAAGTGCTCATCGACGGCCAATATCCGGGATTTGACGACGACGACGGCCTCCTGTCATCGGTTGGCGACGGCCTAAATCGCGGGCTGAAGCGTATTCTTGGACTCTTCAGGCCGTAAGGGGGTGCAGGCCCGTCCTATTTCTACGAACCGCAGTAACACTCCTACGGAGGCTGCCCCCGCTTCCAAGCGCGCACCAATGATGCTATGGGTGAAGGGTGCCTACCCACCGCAAGAAAAGAATACCCGCTATTACGAAACCGGCCACGATAACCCAAGTAATACTCTGTCGCATTTTCCCTCTCCGGACCATTCCGTCTCGTAAGAGCATGTAATGGGAGATAACTGCCAAGGCTGAGGCGTAATTTACCATGTGAACGTCACGTATGACAAGGCGGAAGAGCATTTCTCGGTGAGCTTCCAGATCCCCAGGCAGCGGCCCAATGCATGAAATTTCCTTGCCGGGAGTGTAGGGGCCGTACATGCCGACAGCGGCCGGTTGGTAGGCCGCTGTCGGAACCGAGTATGAACGTGGGCCGGAAAAAAACGGCCCTATAATTGAAAGGACCTCTGATCCCTGGATGGGGGGGTTATGGGGGAGGGAGGGTGTCCATCCAGGGAAGAGGTCAAAATGGTGTGGACTTTCGACCTACGCCGAATCACGTCCTCACAGGTCGGGAATATAGGAGAAGTCGCGTTGAAAGTCAAGAAAATACTTTAAGAAATTAGCATATGATGTTGTTATTTATGGGTAATAAATACAGCCTTTTCTGGTTCCGCGGCCTCGGCTCCGTGGGCCAAGGCCCTGAAATGAAGGGATTACCGGCATTTCTTCGTTACAAATCGGCACGGGATGCGAATACACTTTCACCAGGTTGTGATGTGGTACAAAGGATTACGCGGCGTGAGGCGTTTCTCATTGAACGGACCGTGACGGGGGCCTACAATGAACCCGGTGATCGTTGCACGAAGTCCCTGTTATGGCCGACGTTATAAGGGTAATCAATTGTCGGAAAATCTCGATCCTCTCGGCTCCTTGATCCTTCGCTGCAATAGCGGTGACAGGCTCGCGTGGGAAGAATTCTACGGCAAATACGCGGGGCTCGTGTCTATGGCGGTTACGAGACTGGGGACGGGCGATCCCAATGAAACCGAGGATCTTGTGCAGGAGGTCTTCATACATCTGTTCGGCGCGTTGCGGAAATACGACCGAACCAGACCCATTGAGACCTATATTCTGGCAATAGCGCGGCGCGTCGGAATAAGCAGGTATCGTAGGAATACGGCCGCCAAGAGGGGGGGAAGCGTTCGCAGCATGATGCCCTTGGACGCGCATGACGGAGGGGAGGGCGGATTCGTGATGTTGCCCTCAAGAGAAAGCAATCCGGAAGAGGCCCTGATCGGGGCGCAACAAACCGGGCTCATACGGAGGGCAGTGAAAACGCTGTCCGAGGGCTGTCGAAAGCTGCTCGCAATGCGGTACGATAAGGGGCTTTCATACAAGGAAATATCAGAAGCTCTCGACGTACGAGAGGGAACGCTTCGTGTGCGGGTTCAGCGATGCTTGTCTTCCCTGGCGCGCACTTATGCCGAACTCGCGCTTGAAGAGGGCGGCAACCCATGACGGACTCGGAATTCATATGCCCGAAAGGAAGAGAAGTCTCAGATCTCTTGGCCTACGTGGAGGGAGACCTCGACGCGTCGACCCGCGAAGGTTTGGAAGAGCATCTGAAGCTGTGTCGGGCTTGCTCTGAGGAGGTCGCATCCCTTCGCCGAACGGCGCTCCTCCTGAGAAACCATCCGGAGTCATTGCATCCCGGCGAGGTTGAACTGCATCGCTTCGTCTCCTCCGGGGAAGACCCCGCAGGCTCTATTGCGGCACACATTGCATGGTGTGAAGATTGCAAAGAGGATGTCCGGATACTCGAGGAGATGCTGTCGGTATCCCAAGAGTCACCGGCTCAAAGGCACCCCATGCCGCAAGCACTGATTGACGAACTCAAGGAAATCTATCCGCCCGGGGAACGTGCCGATTTGCTGCAGCCGCTAAGTGCTTTTCTCCGAGGACTCTTGTCTCAGTCGTTTCGCTTACCCGTTCTCGCAATGGGTACGGCTGCCGCCGTGCTTATCATAGTGGTTGTAAGCATCCCAATGTGGCGGACTTACAAAGATTCCGCGGTGCCGTTGCTCACCGGTCCGGCCCGGGAAGCGGTTCACCCTGAAGGGATGCCGGCTCCCCGGGAAGCAGGAAAGAGATTTTCCACAGATGAACCGGACCGCAGGCACGCGTCTGTGGCAGGCCGTCCGGAGCCTCACATTCACCGGCAGGAATCTCCTACGGATGAGTCGAGTCGCCCCCGGGCGTCCATGAAGGACAAAGAGCGTGAGCACACCGCCGCCCCGGGAGTTTTACGTAAGCCTTCGTCCGTCAAGGAGGAGACTTTCGGGATGGAGATACCGCCCCCGAAAGCTCCCGCCGAGATAGTGCCTTCTCCTGAAGAAACTCGGTCCACGGTTGACAAAGTATCCGCCGGCCCTCAATCGGAATCGAAGACGTCCCGGAAGTCGACGCGCCGTCGCGCTCATGTGGTGTCACGGGGGGAAGCGCGGCCTCAGAAATTCTCGGTACAAGAATTGATCCCCGAGACGCACGAGGTAGGGCGATTGAAGGCAAGGAAAATCCCTGCTCCCGGTCCCGGTGCACGGCAATCGCGTATCGACACGACCACCGTGCCAAGAGGCGGGACCGCCAAAGGACCGGTAAGGGTACGCATTATCGATCGTGACGGACGTGCTGTCCCCTGGCTGCGATTCGAACCGCCGGAGGACTTCGAGTATGAGGGATTTGACGACGCCGTGGAGCCAAGGCAGGAGGCGGGGGCGGTTCTCCGGAGTGTTCCGAATGAGACAAAGCCTCAAACGTTGAAGGAGAAGGACGCCGAGGGACTGCTGGTGTTGATCCGGGTGGACACGTCAAAGAGTCTCTACGATGTTAGAGCGGAATTGTATGAACCCGGATCGGACCAAGCGATCAAGACTATTGAGGCCTTTGGAATCAGTAGAGGCGAGATGGAGAAGAGGATCAAGTCAATCGTATCGTCACTACTCAAGAAGCGGTGACAGATCCTTAATCCACGCGTAGATCTCTCGCTGCATTGGCTGCGCCGGCCTCCGTGCCGGCAACCTCTCATCCAACCATGGCCGAGGGTAATCGTGAAGCACCCCTCGGTGACTGCCCCTGCGACGATGACCGCCGGGCGTCTTCGAGAATACACGACCGAATTTAAGCAACGAAGCACTAAGCAATCAATGACAGACTTGTTTTCTCCCGAGGTATCTCGTCGGACCAGAAGGGAGATACGCGCGTAAGAGGGGTGCTTGCCTGCAATACCTGAACCTTGACCGGCGTTCCTTTTGCGTAAGGCGTGCGGCTGGGAGGGAGAATCATCAAGCCTTCCGCCAGCACCATCGACCGGATCACCCCCGAGCTTTGCGTTCCCGTGCTCAAGGCCCATATACGGCCGTTCTCCTCGATCAGCCTGCATCGTACGAGATGCAAACGGCCCGATTCCGCAATCACCTCTTTGGCCAGTCGCGCTTCGACGATTCTGCGGAAGAGAGCCTGGTGTCCCATCATCTTCAGCAACGCAGGTCTGACGAATTGCTCAAAGGATATCATGGCCGATGCGGGATTGCCGGGTAACCCGAACACGGGTTTGGCGCCGATCGTTCCGAAAATGAGCGGTTTGCCCGGCTTCATGGCCACTTTCCAGAACTTCAGCTTCATGCCGACTTCGGACAAGGTGGTTTTTACAAAATCGTATTTTCCGACGGATACGCCGCCCGAGGTAAGTATTACATCGGCTCTCAAGCCATTGTTCAGCTTGTTTCTCTGATCTTCCTTGCTGTCTGAGGCAATCCCCAACAACTGCGGTACGGCTCCGGCTTCCATCACCTGTGCCGCCAGGCTATACGTGTTGGAGCATACGACTTTCCCATCGGAAAACGCTTCATCGAGATCCACCAGTTCGTCGCCGGTGGAGAGAATCGCCACGACCGGTCGCTGATAAACATGGACATATCCGTGTCCGAGTGTGGCCAGCATCCCTATCTCGGCCGGCCGGAGGAGCGTACCCTTTTCCAGCACCGTTTCTCCATCTCTGACGTCCTCCCCCTGTAACCTTATGAACTCTCCCTTACTCGTCGGGCCGTTCAGGCATGATACGACGCTTCCATCTTGCGTGGTGTCTTCCACCTTAATCACCGCGTCCGCCTCGCGAGGGATCACCGCACCGGTCATGATGCTCACGGCCTCACCGTGTCCTACCGAACCGTTAAAAGGCGAGCCGGCACGGGATTCACCGACGATGTTGAGACGAACAGGTCGAGTCGAATCGGTCCCGGCAACGTCCTCGTACCTACAGGCATAGCCGTCCATGCTTGAATTGTCTCTGTAAGGAACGTCTCGAACGGCCTTCACGTCGTGGGCCAGCATTCTGCCCAACGCGTCGAGGATATGTATTCTCTCGTCGCCGAGTACTGTTATATCTTCAAGTATTTGTCGCTGTGCTTCACCAATTTCGATCATGATTCGAGCTCCTGAATCCGGTTCTCAAGGAGAGGGTGTTCCTCACCAACCGATCTCTTGTTGGCGAACCGGACGTCGATCATCTTGCATCGTGGTTAATGGATGAGTATTCACTCATTGACTACTATATAAGATGTGTCGATCCTTGTCGAGTAAAAAGTATCAAATTGTGAAAGCAATAATTTTCGTGGAACGGTGTTTTCTCTAAATTCCACGGCGCTTTGACAGCGCATTGCCCATGCGGTCCAGGGCTTCCATTAAAGTCTTGCGGGGACAGCCGAAGCCGAGGCGAACAAATCCGGGCCCTCCAAAAGCACGGCCGCAGGCAAGTCCGACGCCGGCCTGTTCGAAGAAACTTTCAGGGTCGTCCAATCCGGCAGCACGGGTATCTATCCATGCAAGGTACGTCGCCTCCACGCGGCTCATGGTAAGTTCCGGAAGATTCAACATTGCCTGTTCCAATGCATCTCGATTTGCTCTCAGATATGAAAGGAGTGCCGTGTGCCATTCGGAACCGTCCCGGTAGGCAGCCAGTGCCGCATCATAGGCGAGCGCGTTCACACCCGGGACGATGCCCGCCTTGACTCCGTTGAACCGGCGGCGCAAGTCCGGATCGGGAATGATGGCAAAAGCGAGCCCAAGTCCCGGCAGGTTGAACGTCTTGCTTGGTGACATGAGCGTAATGATCCGCGATGAAAGCTCGGGACTCAACGTTGCCGTGGGGATGTGAACCTTGTCCTCGTCCAGCACCAGACTGCAGTGGATCTCATCGGAGCAGATCACGAGGTCGTGCTTTTCACAGATTTCCGCGAGGCGCTCGAGTTCATCGCGAGTGTACACTCTGCCTACGGGGTTGTGTGGATTGCACAGGATGAACAGGCGAGTGCGGCGCGTGATAGCGCTTTCCAGTCTTCCAAAGTCTATCGACCACTGTCCGTTCTCTCGTGTCAGCGGCACTGTGGTGAGTTCGCGGTCGGACCATTGAGCGGCCGACATGAAATAGGGATACACGGGGACCGTGGTGAGCACCGTGGCACGATCTGCCCCGACCGCTCTACACGCCACATTGAGTCCGGTAACGAGGCCCGGCAGCCATACGAACCACTCTTTCTGCACGCTCCAGCCGTATTCATCATGGAGCGTTGAAATCAGAACTTCGTACAATTCATCCGGCGCCCGCGTATAGCCGAACACTCCATGATCGACTCGACGATGCAACGCTTCGATAACCGACGGCGGGGATGCAAAGTCCATGTCGGCCAGCCAGAGGGGAATCACGTCTCGGCCCGCGTACTTCTCCCACTTCTCGCTGTATGTGCCGCGCCGTTCGACGGCTCTGTCGAAATCTATGTTGTTCCCTGATTTCAAGGCGACCCCGGTGTTAGGCGTGCCGCTGAGCACCGAGTGTCGTCGGTGACGGGACGGTTTGTTTTGTTGGCCGAGGTCTTCATGCCGACCAGCCCAGGTGATCCCAAACGCCGAGCACGACCGTGCCTACGCTCAGAGCGATGAGGACCGCCACGGTAGCCCATGAGATCAGATTGAGCAACGGCCCGCTTGCATATTTCTTCATCACACTCTTGTCGCTTGCCAGCAGCACCATGAAGATCAACACCACAGGTAGGACGAGCCCGTTGAGCACCTGGGACACGAACATGATGGAAATCAGCGGAAGATTGGGAGCAAGCATGAACAGCCCGGAGAGGAAGATGGTAAAACAGTAAAGGCCGTAGAATTGAGGGGCTTCGGAGAACTTCTTGTCGAGACTGGACTCCCAGCCGAAAGCTTCACAGACGGTGTACGCCGTGGACAAGGGGATAATCGACGCTGCGAACATTGACGCGTTGAACAGCCCGAAAGCGAATAGCCACGTGCAGTAATCGCCGGCAACCGGACGCAATGCCAAGGCGGCTTCGCCGGCCTCCTCGATCTTTATCCCGGATTTGTGCAATGTTGCAGCGCAGGCAAGAATGATAAAAAATGCAACTAGGTTAACAACGATCGACCCCGCGGTTACATCTACACGAGATGCCTTGAGGTCCGACATTCCCAGTCCCTTGTCCACCATCGATGCCTGAAGATAGAACAGCATCCACGGAGAAATGGTCGTTCCGACCAAACCGACCATCATGATCAGATACGGGGCTTCAACCTTGAGCGTCGGAGTGGCGAACGCGTTAACAACTTCCATCCAGTCGGGTTCAACCATAAACCCGGCAACAATGTATGAAACGTAGAACAGGCACGCGGCAAGAAAGACCTTCTCTACGGACTCGTAGGTGCCTTTCACCACGAGCCACATGAGGAACATGATGCTCAGAGGAATCGACAGGAACCGGGAAATTCCGAAAATTTCCAATGCCGCGGCTATCCCCGCAAAATTGGCCAGGGTCGTTCCCAGATTCGTGATAATGAGGAGAATCATGGTGTAGAAGGTGAGCTTGACGCCGAATCGTTCCCGCATCAGGTCCGAGAGTCCCTTGCCGGTTACTACCGCCATTCTGGCACCCATTTCCTGAATAATGATGAGAACGAACGTGATCGGCACCAGGATCCATATCATGCTGAGACCGTATTCCGCGCCCGCCAACGAGTAGGTGGCAATGCCCCCGGCATCATTGTCCACGCTGGAAGTAATGATTCCCGGGCCCATCATCAACAGCAGGGCCCACAGGGCCTTCATTCTCTTTCCGAGAAAGCCGTGTCCTCCCATACGTTGGTTGGTCGGCGCGTCATTCGACACCGGCGGTTCTCCTTAATTCCTTACTAGTATGCCGTCCTATTTCATCTGCCCAGATGTGGCGCAAGGATCTCCAGAAGCGCTTTGAAGCGGATCACACCCTTAATGCGATTCTCGTTGTCCACCACGGGAATGCCCCGAAAGCCGTACTTGGCGAACATGTCCGCCAAATCCTCGGCCTCGTCGTTCAGTTCCGCAGTAACCAGTCGGGTAGTCATGATCCTCTCAATCGGCGTGAAAATCTCGTTTGAGAGAAGTTCTCGCAGACTAACCACTCCCAGGAGTCTTGATTCGTCGTCCACCACGTAAACGTAGTATATCACGGCCGATTCATCGGCATTTTTCTTGATGTGCGCCAGAGCATCCACGATGGTCGTGTCGGGTGATACCGTCATGAACTGAGTCGTCATGAGTCCGCCCGCTTCGTCTTCTTCATGCGCCAACAGGCCCTTGACTTTTTGCTCGTACTCGTCGTCCATTTCCTGGAAGATTCCGCTCACGGTCTCCTTAGGAAGGTCGGCGATGAGGTCAGCCGCCTCATCGGGAGACATTTCCTCAATGATGTCGGCGGCTTTCTCCGGGTCAAGGGTTTTGACGATGGCGACCTGAACCTTGGGATCCATCTCCTCGAGTGCATCGGCCAGGATCTCTTCTTCGAGCGAATCAACGACAGCGGCCCGCTCGTGAATGTCCATATCCTCCATAATGTCGGCCAGGTCCGCGGGATGCAGCCTCGAGAGTTGGGTTTGCGGAATTTGGAGGCGGAGCCGGTCGGGGTCTGCGAGAGGTTGGACAAAGTGCCAGGCGATCAGGCTCTCCTTGAGCTCATAGTCAAAGAACCAGTTGCAGAATCGGACCACGGATTCCTCGAATCCAAGGCGCCTCAGGAGACCTCGAAGACCTACGTCCACCCCCATCAGTACGAGCTTTCCGTTCGACCTCATCAGCTGAAGGTCGTTGACCCGTTCCACCTTTGCTCCGTGGACATCGACGATCTGTTTGTCTAGGAGAAAATCTCTGAGCAGCACATCCGAAGAAGAAAGGAAAGGTCCGGAAAGCAATGCCGGGGGACTTGCGTCAGCCTTGATGAATATGGCTTCAGGGGACACCGACTCTATGGTGCTCCAGGGGACGCTCCACAGGGATCTGGACCAACGGCGACGGTAAACTATGCGTACTACTTCCGGCTGCGAACCGTCCAAATTCAGCACCACGTCTCTGGTCTTGCCCAGAACGCTCCGGTCCTTGCCGGAGACAACCCTCGCGGCAAGCAGGGTACTGAGATAGTACGATTCCAGTCGCGTGTTTTCCAACCGGACCTCCAAAGATCCTTAGTGGTGCATTTCTATACGACGACAGCCTAGATGCCATGACCGTTCAGCCGCTCCTCCTCAAGTCGTCATACTGGACAACGACTGGGCCTACAAGTATATCCCCAAAAGAGTTTCTTTGGAAGGAGAACTGAGGCATAATAAACCGCGCCCCCGAGATAAAGACTAAGCGGAGAATCCACATGCCTATCCGAAAACAGCTTGAAGTGATGCTGGCGGATGCTCCCGGCGAATTGGCCAAACTCACTGCCATCCTCAAGGATGAGCACGTGAACATAGAGGCCATGAGCATTCAGGATGCCAATGAATATCTCTTGGCACTCTACGATGTGAGAAACCAGACTGGAAGAAGGGTTGCCCCTCGGGATTACTATGAAGCGATCCTGAAGGAATCGGCTAGGTATTCAATGATCAGACTGATCACGGATAATCCCACGAAGGCCGTAGAGGTTCTTGGGCAGGCCGGTTACAAGGTCAAAGTTCAGCAAGTCATCGGTCTGGTACTGCAGAATAAACCGGGCTTGCTCTATAAGGTATCCCGGGAATTCGGCGACGCGGGAATCAACATCGGTTACACGTACGGTTCGGGCTTTTCAGACAGCAAGGAGGCCCTTTTCATATTCAAGGTATCCGATTTGGACCGCGCCTTGGCGATATTCCCGGATGGGAATCCGTGACGGGGTGCATTCACGGGTGCTCAGAAAAGACGCGTAGACGATTTCGATTTCCAGGACCATTGGCGCCGCGACACTGCGGTCAGCGCGGTCCCTGCATTCCTAGATTGGGTACAAAGCAACGATGAAACTCAAACTCAAGCAAGTCGGCCCTCGCAAAATGGAGGTCATCTCGGACGACTGGTCATTCATGGTGGATCTCAAGGAAGAATTCGGAGGAGAGAATTCGGGCCCGACCCCTTCGGACCTAACCGCCGCCGCTGTGGCCTCGTGCCAGGCTCTGACCGGCGTGGTGTGGGCCTCGCGACGCCATGGTATTGAACTCAGGGATCTGGAAGCCGAGGTGGAGTGGGAATACGGTGAAAAGCCTGAGAGAATCTCGCGTATCGACGTCGTGATCCGCAACGCCGCATCTCAGCTTGGGGACAAAAAAACCCGCGCCTTCACCGGTATCGCCAAAGGGTGCACCGTATCAAAGACCCTGAAGATGCAACCCGAGACGAGCCTTACGGTCGAGTAGCCTTCACCGCAACGGCCCACGAATTCGGTGCAAGGTTGTAGCCGGCATACACTCGCAGTACATCCGGCTCGTGCGTTACTCTCATGATCGTCCGGATACTGATTAACCCGGCACGGAACCGCAAAGAGCAGATGCAGCGTACCATGATCGGAACCCAAGCGTCGAAACCGTGCCGAATGCGCGGTGTGCCGTCTGAGAAGTCCAGTCCGCACCAAGGCCGCTCTGCACAAGAAAAACAGGGCGATTTTACTGCTTTTTTTTATACAAGCCATCGTTTTGCGCCGGTTCGGATGTGGCCCGATGCTCCGCACGACGACTCAAGCGACGACCTGCAACTCTATGAAGTCCGGGTCATGGACAATGATTACAACACGTATCAGGAAGTTATGGATATCACCATGCTTGCTCTCGGTCTAGATGCCGAGCAGGCGTTTTCGGTCGCCTGGGAAGTGGACCACCGTGGATTCTGCGTGGTGGCTCACGCTCCGTGGGAGGAAGCCGAAGCTTTGGCGAACGTGATCCGAACCATTGGGATAGAAGTTCAGGTGAATCCGATTTTCGCCCGGAGTCATTAGGTATGGGAATTTGCCCGAGAGCGTAATGTCCGATAAGATATATTATGTTAACTCATCCAATACGGCAGACTTCTCATCCTCCGGCCCATTAACCGAATCGTACGGGAATGCTTCCAACTCGATCCCGTGTAGTACTTGCCCGAAACATGCCAATGGATAGACGCCCCATCTCTGACGAGCCTCCTCTCTTGAGTATCGCGGTCATTACCAAGAACGAACAGGATCGAATCGGAAAACTGCTGGAAAGCGCAACCCTCGCCGACGAAATCGTGGTCGTCGATTCGGGAAGCTCGGATGAAACGGTTGATATCTGCCGTTCCCGAGGTGCACGCGTGATTCACCACGACTGGATGGGATACGCCGCACAGAAACAACTGGCCCTGGGTATTGCCCGAGGCCGATGGATACTGAACCTGGACGCCGACGAGGCGCTCTCCGCTGAGTCGGCGAAGGAAATTCTTCGGGCCATACGTACTGCCGGACCCGATGTGGCGGGATTTTCCATGCCCAGACTGAGCCGCTATCTCAACCGGTGGATACGACACGGAGGCTGGTATCCGGATAGGAAGGTACGGCTGGTACGGAAAGGACGCGGCCGATGGATCGGCGACGGGCTCCACGAGAAACTTGAAGTGGACGGACGCATAGGAGAACTTGAGCATCCCTTGCTCCACTACGTCTATCGAGACATTTCCGATCAGCTGCGAACCATCAATCAGTTTTCAACGGTGTTCGCCGACCGGCAAGGAACTCCGGCTTCGTGGCTATACGTGGTATGGGGACTATTCCATGCGGCGGGGAAATTCCTGGAGTGTGCCGTCTGGAAGCTCGGACTCCTGGACGGGCTTCCAGGCCTGGTGATCGCCGTCAACAGTTCGTTTTACGTGTTTCTGAAGCATGCCAAGGCATGGGAAACGGGCCTTCCGGAAGAAGAGTGAACATTACGCGGATGAGCCCCGCGGCCCATAAGTGCTGCCTCTAAGGATGATCGTTTCATGAAAATCGCCATGGCAATGGAAAACTTCAGCCGTCATGCAGGCGGAGCCGAGTCCTATGCCGTGGAGCTGGCAAGAACACTGGTCTCGGAAGGATGGGAAGCGCATTTGTACGGCCATTCGTGGGATGGATACCCGGATGGTGCGATTTTTCACGAAATTCCGAGGATTCCCGGATGGTTTCCCCCGTCGGTCAAGATACTGGTCTTCGCCCTCCGGCACAGGGCCATGGTCGAACGGGAGAACTTCGACATTGTTCTGGGATTCGGCAACACGCTGGCAATGAATGTCTATCAGAGCCATGGAGGGGTTCACTATTTCAGTAACATAAGAAAGATCAACGCGGTCCGGAATCCCCTTTTACGATACCTCAAGCTACTGGCCCTGCTCGTTTCTCCGAAGTACCATGTGCGCGCCCTGATTGAATCGGCCCCTTTTAGATCCCATCAACAACCTGTAATCATAGCGATTTCAGATATGGTTAGGGACGACATAGCCGACTACTTTGGTGTGGTCAAGGACACGATTCAGCTCGTGTACAATGGAATTGACGACGCCCGATTCGGCAAACCCAAGGAACGGGAAGCCCACCGCTTGAGAAAGGATATGGGCTTCGACGATCGGGTCCTGTTCCTCTTTATGGCATATGATTACCGGAAGAAAGGGGTAAGGAACCTGATTGAGGCCGCTGCATCGCTCAGGGATCGAGTCGGCGACAAGCGCTTCGGAGTAGTGGTGGTCGGGCGATCACCCTCCCCTGCCCTTCTTCGCCTGGTAAGGCGGCTCCAACTGCCCGGCATTATCAGCTTTGCCGGCCCCACCAGGCAGCCGGAGCTCTATTATCAGGCGTGTGACGTCTTTGTCCTTCCCACCTTCTACGATGCCTGTTCCCTCGTAATATTCGAGGCCATGGCTGCGGGCCTTCCGGCAATCACCACCATTCATAACGGCGCATCAGGTATCGTGCGTCACGGGGTTGACGGTATGATTCTTCAGGACCCCGGCGACATCGGTGAACTGGCCGAAGCCATGTCGCTCTTTCTCGACAGCGAGGTTCTTTCATCGGCTTCGCAAGCGGCCCGTTTGACGGCTTCACAGTACACTCTCAAGCGCAACCACCGGCAGATGCTGGAAGTGCTCAATGAGACGGTGCGTGCACGCGTCCGCGGAAACCTTGGTTGAGTTGTAACAAGTGCCTCCTTCCGGCTCAGGAAGCCCTCACGGCCATATGCTCCCTCAAAATTTCTACGATCGGCTTATACCCCATTGAAGCGGCCCACATGAGGGCCGTCCATCCGTTTCTGTCCGCGGCGGAAGCATCGGCTCCATGTACCAGGAGGGTTTTCACAACTTCCGTCCGGTATTCGGAAGCTGCGATGATCAACGCGGTGGCTCCGTACTGGTCTTTAACCTCGAGGTCCGCTCCTGCCTTCAAAAGCATGTCGATCACCGTCGGGTTGCCGCGACGGCACGCGCGCATGAGCGGCGTCCATCCATACTGGTCCTTGGCGTTCACCTCCGCTCCGTTCTCGATGAGCATGCGCGCCGTTTCCACGTGCCCCCTGCGACAGGCCTTCATCAACGGGGTGGCTCCGTAGGGGTCCCGGGCTTCCGTCCCGGCCCCATTCTCCAGGAGCAGTTTCACCACTTGGGGGTGATCCATGGCCGCAGCCCACAGCAGGGGCGTCCAATTGGATGTTGTTTTGCCGTTGGGATCGGCACCTCTATTGAGGAGTTCGCCGACGATCTCCACTTGGCCTTCGGATGACGCCAGGATGAGAGGCGTGTACCCATACTCGTCTCTGACATTGGGGTCGATTCCTTGAGCCAGAAGTGCCCTCACCTTTGCCAGGTCTCCTATTTCGGAGGCCACGAGCAGTCTTTCTTCCATGATGCCTCCTTGGTTACGGCAACCGGGTGCTTGGCATCCATTCACTGTTTTCGATGACCATGGTGTCGCCCTTCATAATCGGCGAGTAGTGCAATCACTTCGGAGTGACGCATGGACTCGGCCCACATCAGCGCGGTCCAGCCGTTACGGTCCCTGGCATGGACATCCGCTCCTCGCTCCAGGAGCAGTTTCACGACACCCATGTGCCCTTCCGAAGCAGCCATTATCAGGGCCGTCGCCCCATACTGATCCGGCTCTTCGACATCCGCACCGTGGTCGAGGAGGATCTTGATTACATCTACATAACCCCGGCGGGCGGCGCGCATAAGGGCGGTCCATCCGAATTCATCTTCAGAATTGACATCGGCTCCTTCCTCCACCAGGACGGTCACCACGTCAACGAAGCCTCTTCGACAGGCCTTCATTAAGGCAGTCGCGCCGTATTGGTCGGATGCTTCAGGATCCGAGCCGTTTCTCATCAGCATTCTCACCGACTCTGCGAATCCGTTGGCCGCTGCCCACATCAGAGGTGTCCATCCCAACTCGTCCCTGACTTCGGGGTCAACTCCCGAAGAGAGCAGCCCTCTCAACTCGTCGAGATTTCCCGAAGATGCCGCATCCAACATTCTGTTGTCCATGGCTTAAACCTCCCGGCTTCTTGTGGCGATTACCTACGGCTTGGGATAAGACGCCGGCGGCGATCACCGCTCATCCTCGTTGGACAAGCGAAGTCTGTTTTCTCCTACGGGCGTCACTGAACGTGATGTCCCGGTTGCCAATGAGATCTGCAATTTATGCGCCAAGTCTCAGTATCCATGAAAAACCAACGCATGCCCCCCTACTTAAAGGAAAATACTCTTGAAACGAGCACCGGGATAATGAGGAAAGCCGAGGAGATCCGCGACGGTCGGCGGAGAGGACTGCTGGATTTTCACGCCTTGGTAGGCGTTCGTACACATGGAGGCGGCGCCGGTCCGGCGACTGTCAGAAGTTTTTACAGTACGTAAACCTGGATGCTCTGCGATTAGTCATTACGTTCCTTACGTTTATACGAAAGACCTCGGACACGCCGCCCTGGACGGGTACACTACGGCGGGCCTCGGGAGGAGATGAGTGCGCCCCCCCGACACAGGTTCCCCGCGTCCGGCGGAGTCTTGATAGCCGGTCTCCGGGGGGAAACCCGGGGTTCCCGACAACGGGCAACTGCTTTCATGCTTGGTGGTGCCGGCGCAAACACTAGGATCGGTTTGAATCCCGAGCAAACTTACGCCCGCTGCTCCCGCCGGGGCTTTGTCCTTGTACGGTCACTGTTCTTCTCAAGAATCGCCTCGTTCCAAAGCCTCGAATTGTCAAGAGTTGATCGGTCTTGCCTTTGCTCCGGAGTTGAAGCTTTCACAGGAAATGGCACCAAAATTGCTAATTCACCTTCGAGGAGAAAGTGCTGTGAGGTCCGCAAGGACGATCACCGCATCGGTAGTGTCTTGCAGGATTAGGACGCCGGCGGACGCCCGATATAGGATGAACGGGACCATGGCGACAGGCATCAGAAATGTGCATTACGCACGACGCAGGGCCGGCCGGCCGGGGCGCAGGCCACAAATTGTTACCCCATGCATTCCCCGAACCAATCAACTTAATGCCGGAGATCATCAGAATGGCCGTCTCAGCTGTGGGGTCTGCTCGGACCTCACAACCAAATCTTCGGAGGAGGCCCAATGTCCCAGGTCAAAGTAATGCTCGTCGGCGACGAGGTTCCATTTGTGCAAGCCTTGGAAAGGCGGTTGGCCCAACGGGGGCTTGCGGTGCTTTCGGCTTACGGCGGCCCCGAAGCTCTTGAGCGGATGGCCAAGGACCCGAGCGTCGATATCGTCCTGCTCAGCGTGAAAATGTCGGGGATGGACGGGCTGGAGACGCTCAAACGGATAAGGATTACCTATCCTCTCGTAGAGGTGATTATGCTGACGGGATCCGACTCTCTTGACGCAGCCATAGAGGGAATGAGACTCGGTGCCTACGACTACGTGCTCAAAACGTCCGACGTGGATGGAGTGGTTGCAAAGGTGGCTCTTGCCGAAGGAAAAAAGGCAAAACAGGAAGAGAAGATTCTCGAGGCGAAGCTGAAGGAGATTGCCCTTAGGCGAGGACAATGGGACGGCGCCAAATGAGGCCTCGGCCGTTATCGATAGGCCGTTACATGGTTTATGCTCTAAACACAAATTCAAGGAGTAGGCTGAAATGTTGGTGAAAGACTGGATGAGTCAACCGGTGGTCGCTGTTGGTGTTGAGGACACCATGCAGAAGGCGATCGAGCTGATGAAAGACTACGATATCGGCATGCTGCCGGTAATGGACGGTGGAAGGCTGGTGGGAATCGTCACCGATCGGGATCTTAAGCGGGCGGCTCCTTCCGACACGGCCGTCCTCGAAATCGGTCAAATCCTCTATCACCTGTCCCGTGTACAAATGGGCGCGATCATGAGTCGTAAGCCGGTCAGCGTACGCTACGACCACACGGTGGAAGAAGCCGCGCAGACGCTTCTCGATCACAAGATATCAGGCTGCCCCGTGAAGGACAGGTCCGGCCAGGTCGTCGGCATCATAACCAAGAGCGACATATTCCGAGCAATCATTTCCGTGACCGGCCTTATCAAACGGGGACTGCAGATTGGTGTAATGCTCGAGGATCGTCCGGGATCCATTAAGGAAGTTACCGATGTATTGCGTAGCTACGGGGGTAGGATTGTCAGTATTCTCACATCCTACGACAATGTGCCGAAAGGACACAGGCTCGCGTACATCCGAGCTTTCGGCTTTGACAGAGACAAACTTCCGCAGTTGAAACGGAAGATAAAGGACCAAGTGAAACTTCTCTATATGATCGATCACCGACTCGACGAGAGAGAACTCTTTAACAATGCCACGGATAATTCATGAGCGCATTCTTGTTGCAGCCCGAAGGCTGGTTTTGGAACGACCGCCATGTCGTCTTCCTGTAATTCGGCGCGGCCAATTCATATTGTGCGAGGCCTCCCTAAACCGGTGATAAGGATCGTTGACGTGGGAGTCAATCGACGGTAGGTTTGATTGCGCTCGGCGTTAACGCGAAGCCCGAACAACGGAGGCCCTCGAAAATGTGGAAGTCGATCGGATTGAGGTCACGTATACTTCTCATGCTTTCTCTGCTCGTTCTCATTACTGTTGGTGGAGGACTGGCATCGATTCATTACATATTCACGATGGAGAAAGTTTTATACGAGGTGATCGGCAGTGAAATGGCCGCCCTTCAGGCCGCCCAAGCGCTCAAGAATGCTTTGGTGATGCAGAAGGGGTACGTGACATACTATTTTCAGGATGATAATCCTAACTGGCTGAAACAACTCGATAAACATCATCACGCCTTCGAAGAGTGGCTGAAACAGGCCCGTAAGTGGACCGACACCCGGAGGGAGAGAGAAATAGTTAACGAGATTGATTCCCGCTACATCCGGTACCAACTCCAGCGGGACCACGTTATCGAACTTTACAAGGAAAGAAAAAGAGAAGAGGGATTCAAACTTCAACAGCAAGTCAGACGTCAGTTCTTTCAGATCATTCGGTTGTGCCGGGATTACCAGACGACGCATGAGAAAAGCGTCGCTAAGGCCGTGGAATCGAACCGCCGCAGAGGGAAGGCCGTGTACCGGATGGCTCTTATAGCACTCCTGAGCGCGGTCCTTCTTGGAGTGTTCCTCGGATACACGCTGATCAAACAGGTCCTGGGACCTATACGCCAACTGGCTGTCGGTGCGAACATGCCCGTTGCAGGGGAGACTGTGGAAGACGAGGTAAAGGCCTTGGGCAACCGCTTCGACAGTCTACTCCAAGACATCGATCAGACGAGAGACAAATTGGAATGGAGTCGGGAGCATCTCCAGCAGGCCGAAAAATGGGCCATGGTCGGCAAACTTGCCGCCGGAGTGGCTCACAGCGTTCGGAATCCGCTCACCTCGGTGAAGATGAGGCTCTTCTCCCTGGAACGCAGCCTGGATCTGTCTACCCATCAGAAGGAAGATTTCGAGGTCATATCTGAAGAGATTCGCAATATTGACAAGATCGTGAACAATTTTCTTGCGTACTCCCGGCCGCCGAAGCTCAGAATGCGCGCGGTGAGCCCCTCGGAAGTAGTGGACACCGCGGTTCAACTGCTCAGGCATCGCCTGGAGTCCTACAACGTGAAAGTAGACGTGAAGCGCAACGGCCGATTGCCTCTGATTTCGGCAGATCCGGACCAACTTAAGGAAGTTCTTGTCAACCTCATTGTCAATGCGTGCGAGGTCATGCCGGATGGCGGGAACATTTGGATTGAAGAGGAGACGACCGAATCAGACGAAGGCGGACAGATCGTGCTTATACGCGTGAAGGATGAAGGCCCGGGAGTGCCGGAATCCGTACGTACCAAGATGTTTCAACCGTTTTTCAGCACAAAGGAGGAGGGTACCGGATTGGGCTTGAGCATAGCAATGAAGATCGTGGAGGAACACGGTGGGTGGCTCGATCTCCAGTCCGAGGAAGGTAAGGGTGCGTGCCTTGTCATTACACTGCCCGGACGGGAGGGCGAATCTTGGGAACGATCCTCGTAATTGATGACGACCCACAATTGAGGAGCAGCTTTGAGAAGTTGCTGACTCAGGAGGGCCATGACGTGCGAACCGCACCCACCGGAGAAAGTGGTGTGGAACAGGTCAAGGATAGGGTGCCCGACCTGGTAATCACGGATCTCAGGTTGCCGGGCATGGACGGTCTGCAGACGTTTCAATCCATCCACAGAATCGAGCCGAAACTCCCGGTGATCGTCATGACCGCGTATGGTACGACGGACACTGCCATAGAAGCCACGAAACTTGGAGCTTTTGACTACGTTCTCAAGCCATTCGAAATCCCGGAAATGTTGTCGCTGATCGGGAAGGCTCTTGACGCCGGTCGGTTCATGCGATCCGGGGTCGCAGTAGCTCCCGGTCCCGAAGAAACCGCAAATGAAGCAATCTACGGCCGTAGCAAATCCATGCAAGAAGTTTTCAAGGCAATTGGGAGGGTCGCGCCTACCGAAGCAACCGTGCTCATCCGTGGGGAGTCGGGGACCGGCAAAGAACTTGTAGCAACGGCCATTTATCACCACAGCGAACGCCGCGGGAAGCCGTTTGTAATTATCAACTGCGTGGCAATCCCCGAAACATTGCTGGAAAGCGAACTCTTCGGCTACGAGAAAGGCGCGTTTACCGGTGCAACGTCTCGAAAGATAGGAAAGATCGAGCAGGCGGATGGGGGTACGGTATTCCTCGATGAAATCGGTGACATGCCATTCAACATCCAGGCCAAGATACTACGCCTCCTTCAGGAGAAGAGCATTGAGCGGCTCGGCGGCCGTGCCCCCATACCCGTGGACGTCAGAGTCATAGCGGCAACCAATCGCGACTTGGAAGCAGCCCTTGAAGAAGGGCGGTTTCGGGAAGATCTCTACTATCGTCTTAAGGTGGTTACACTCGAGCTTCCTCCCCTTCGAGAACGGACCGGCGACATTCCTCTTCTTGCAGACGTGTTTCTCAAACGGTTCTGCGCGCAGATGAACATCAGTCACCCCGGGTTTACCGATCGAGCTATTGCGATTCTCACCACCTACTACTGGCCGGGAAATGTTCGGGAACTTGCCAACACCGTGCAGAAGGCCCTGATCTTCAGCCGAGGAGCCCCAATCAACCAGGAAGAGATTTCACTGGCATTGAGCGGCGGGAAGACCGAAAAAGAGGCCGAAGGTCTCTCGGAAGCCGAGACCGTGCGCCAGTGGTTGCGAAGAACCCTATGCAGCGGCAGCAGCAACAAGGTATTCGTCGATCTGGTGGACACCTTCTCGGCACAGATCATTTCCGAGGCGTTGAGTCTTACCGGAGGAAACCGATCTCAGGCCGCCCGCCTTCTGGGACTTTCCAGACCTACCCTGCTGGCAAAGATCGACAAGTACGGCATCACCATAGAAACCTCAGTACGGAGAGACTGATCTCTCAGGCTCAAGGCCTTCCGACGTTCCCAGGCTCTGCCCCCTTTTGGACGCCGGTTCCTACTCCAGGCCTTCCCACGCACGAGACCGGAAGAACTCCGTCGACCGCCGAGTGTGACTGTGCTATCTATGACTTTCGCATTCCTGATTACGGCACCTGCCACGAACGGCAAGAAACGGAGGATTACATGGACAGCCGGCGTCCCGATATCCCCAAGGATTTGATCGAAGGGTTCTGCCGAAAGCATCATATCCGGAAACTGTCCATTTTCGGGTCGTACCTGAGGGACGATTTCGGTCCCGACAGCGACATAGATTTTCTCGTTGAATTCGAGCCCGGACATGTTCCCGGACTCATTAGGTTTGCCGGGATGGAAATCGAACTCTCCGAAATGCTGGGCAGAAAGGTGGATTTGAGGACGGCTCAGGACCTGAGCCGATACTTCCGCGACGAGGTTGTGCACCAGGCAGAGGTTCAGTATGCGGAGATGTCGGGGTCAGGTCTTGCTTCTTGAATCAACAACGAAAACGGCCACAGCAGTGGTATGATAGATCATGATCCAAGAAGCGATGCGTGATCCCATCGGGCGCGGGCCAATCTACCCATGAGTTAAGAATACCCCAACTTCTCGACGAAACCACGGATCTTGTCAGGTGTCCTCTAAGATCCGCGGGAATTCCACAGTCAGCGTCCTGTCAATTCAAGATGAAAGACCTGACCACATCCTTGCAATCAGTGACGCAGATCTCCTGGACGCCATCGACCGGATGAGCTTTGATCTCGGGGACACGGATATTAGAGTCTTTCTTTGAAACAACGATGTTTTACGCGCAGATCTTTGAAGATGGTCATGCTGCGAGAGCAACGATGGTTTCGGGCAATTGTTCCTTTCTGAGATACACAGACGCAGTAATGAGCCTCAAGCCTCGGATGGTCAATCGGTACCTGCGTGATCGTGGTATCTTGGCGATCAACTTGTGAGCACGGAGTAACTGAATGAGTCTGGTAACCCGGGAGCGATGGCGGCGCAGGGTCACGGGATCTTTAGATGGTTTGAGAAACAGATGCTTGAACAGATCACGATTGGTGAATCCATGAATGGCGTGTTCGCCTCGGAGCACCGCAGCGAACAGGGCAACATCATCGCGACGAAGAGGGTTGAGTCCCCGGCGACGGTGGCCGTTGAGGGTTGCCGGTTCGCACAAGGCGTCGAGTTCATGGTAAGCCTGTGTAGGATCATCGACGACAGACAGGGCTTGAAGATATCGCTTGTTCGCGATCATGCAGACCTCGGCAAAGCGAGGGAAGTTTGCCGCGCCCTTGGCCATAGGAAACCATCCCATGATCTGCTCACCCTTGCGTATTCCTCTGCGACGGACCTTAAACTCATAGGGATGATTGATCACCGTTTCGATGCGCAGTACGAGTCCCTGTTTGTCGTACATCTTGATCCAGTTGGCTCTCATCCTGTGTTTGATCCGTGCTCCTCTGGGACGCTTCTTACAATCGTTGAGCACCTCGCCCTTGAAATTGCCGTGAAGTTTTCTTCCGAGAAAGGTCAAGACATCCTCGGCGCCGAAACAGACCGTGGCGTGTTTCAACAGTTTTGGATACAGCTTCTCCAGGGCGGAGCGATCGTTGAACATAATGTCCGTGGCGAATTCGTATTGATCGATTACCCAGTAATATTCTGCCCATTCCAGCAGGTCCCCCATGAGGGGATTGACCCTGGAAGCCATCGCATTGAACGTGCGGTGGAGTTTCTTTCGGGTGAAGTTGTCGGCAAAGCATTGGGCTCGATCCACGTCTTCGATCCATGCAAAAGCATTGTCGATTTTCTCGTAGGCTATGCCGTGGCGATCCATCTTGCGGGCGAGCCACTCGTGACCATTGACGCAGATCTGGATGTTCATGGGAAACCACGACTGGATACGCACATGCATCATGCCCCACTCACGGTCAATGAAATAGTAGTAGAAGCACAGACATTTGCGCTGGGCTCCTACAAGACGAGGCCGCCCCTGGCCATAGGCAAGCACGAAGCTCTGGCAAGGCTCGACAACGCCAAAGACACATACGAGTCCTGTCGTGATACCGTCCTTCAGGGAAATCTCTTGAGCAAGGTCTTCTTTGCGGTCCCGGTGACTATACAGATACTGATAAGGACGCTCGGAACGTTCGGCGACAGCCTTTGCATGGTTACTCAGGCGCTCCGTCTGCTGCGTGACGAATTTCTTGAAATCTTTGATCAGAATACCTTGACCCGTCATGAACGACTCCATGCCTCGACCGTATCCGATGGGCAAGTATCCCTTGAAAACAACTCGATCCGGGCAAGACAGAACGCCTCTGATCTTGGCTCTATGCTTTTCAACGAATTCTTTCAACGACTTGGCCTCATCCGTGGTTTCAACATAGATTACCATGACCGGGCCAAGCCAGAATCATCTTTGGTTGCGGCAGTGCCGCGCTAGGGTGACGGTGCGGGAACAGGGAAAATAGAGACGTCACCGGTGAAACGAATCCATCGACCGAACACCTCACTGTGTGATGCGATGGGGTTAACCGCGCAGGACGATGCGCGACAGACGAGCCGTTGTGTGATGCTTCAAGAAAATCGCATGGTTGTCACCAAAAACCTAGTGTATTTCCCCAGATATTCAACTAGAAACCTCCAGGTCGAAAAAAACAAAATCAAACCAGAGATAGCTGCGCACTCTACGGGTTAATTTTCAAGAGCACAAAAGGGTCAATTCCTGAAAGCGTTCAGGGCCCTTCGACCGGCGCAGTACTCAAATGAACCGTAGCGCGGCAAGGAAACACCGATTTCGTTGCCCCAGGGTACTATTTTCCCTTGACTCGTGCCTTTTAATGGGTGGGTGACCCCATCCTTCGCGGTGTTCCGACCCGATTCAAGAAACAAGACCTGACCCCGGCCTTCGGCATCATACACTGCCCCAATACTCAATTCCAGCCCAAAAATACGGGTTGGAGTAATCTTTACTCCCTATCATTGCACGTTTTACATCCGACAGTGCTGCCGAGAATTTCGATCGTTCGAATCGCAATAAATATTCGATCATTCCTAATGCAGCCTCTGCGTCAACGTCCCATGTGCACAACAGGGCGGACTTTAGCCCGGTGCCCACTATGCCAGCCCAAATACCCTCTCTACTTTCAGGTCGACTTAAGACCGGTTGCCCGCCGCTGCACGACAGCACGATGGCACATTCGCAGGTCATGAGAATAGGATTCAAATCGCGTGCGGAAATCAGTTCATTCTTGCCTTTAATTAGAATGGCGCCGCCAGACTCGTTTACATCGTGTACACCATGTCCGGCAATAAAAGCGTAACCGTTCAGCGGGAAGCTCATACGAGTACCGGAGCCGGGAGTCCGTTTCGGTGAGCTTCTACCGATTGGATCAAGAATTGGAAGGGGTTTCTCTTCTGGAGAATGCAGGTTCTTTCGGCAGTCAAGAGTCGAGCGGTCAGGAGTTCTCCTTCGTCGGACTGGTTTCCGAAGCAGATCTTTCGCCACTGTACAGCAGGGCGAACTGCTCGCTCTGCGGAGTTGTTGGTTGGTTCTACTCCTTCGTACTCGATGAACGTGAACAGGCCGTCCCAGTGGTTCAATAGGCTTTTGGCGGCTTTCCTGACATCATAATCGGAGCTCTGCACGTACTGCTGGAGGCACTTGTTCATTCGAGCTCTGACGGGGACCGATTTCAAGACGAGGGTCTTCCTGTCCAAATCTCCTCGCTTGAACGCATGCCAGAGCGCGAACATTCGGCCTGTCTCGGAAAGCATCCACGTAGAAAATTTCACCGCATCAGGGCTTCTGCAGGCATGCTTGATTCCCTTGATGGGTCTGATGATATGCGCCCAGCAGAATTGCCGGACGCCGTTGTGAAACGCCTTATAGGCCGAGTACATGTCCGAGCACAGAATTCCCTTGTACTCCTTGCCCAGGATCTCTTTGAGGACCTTTGCCCCCCGAGATGCGGCTACATGGTAGTACGCTATGAGAGGCGTGACGACGACCCAGAGCCAGCGCCTTTCCGCTTGCTTTTTCCATCCGGTCTCGTCGATGTTGAGGACCGGCTGTTTCGGCAGCGACTGATTTGCCTTTTCATGGACGGGTGCGAGGGATTCGGAGACCTCCTGATGGAGCTTGCAGACTGATCCGAGACAGATGTCGATCCCGAAAATTGTCTTAGCGATTTCCTGACAGCCTCGGCGAGTTACTCGGTGCAGACCCGTTAGATGGGCAAGGAATGCAGTGAGCCTGGGTCCGAAACCTGACCGAGCCGCTTGTGGAATTTTGGCCCAAGTTTCTGCTCCACACGAGCATCGGATGCAATGGAGCTGGTATTCGGTGGTCTCCGGCTTGGGCTCGGGAATATCCACGACCTGGTGGCGCCAGTATTTTCCGGCTGTCTGGTCCGGTGGCGGTGTCAGGACTTCACCGCACTGTTCGCACGATTCAGGAAACACAGGGATCACTTCTTTGGCTTGTTCGGTGGGTATCAAATCCCTGTTTTTCCCTTTGTGGCCGGGTTGGCCACCTGGCTTGCGCTTCCTGCACTTCATCGGACGTCGAGCCCTGGGCTTGGCAGCAGGTCCATCGGATGAGGGAGGTTTCGAGGAATTGGAGGAGTCTGTCGTGAGTGAAGCTACCTTGCGTTGAAGCTCTGCAACCTGCAAACGAAGTTCGTCGATCGTCTCGCTCATCCGCAAAAGGATTTCGACGATAGTTTCAGGATCACCGTGAGCAATGGCAATGGCTTCTTCCCTCGTCATGGGGAAGTGTCAAAAACCATTTCAAATATCTTGTCAATAGGGTACGAAAAACGTGCGCGATATCGCGCGACTACAAATGCTCGGAAAAATCCAAAACTGCGGATTCGAGCCAAACCGGGGGGATCGCGGTGAACGCTTACATAAAAGCGACATATGGACCCACAGACCTGAGCCTTTGGATTTCATCGCGTGGCCTGCTAATGTCCAACGTGTCAATAACTAAGATTTCAGAAATATCGCGCCGTTTTTGCCAACCGGAAATTCGAGAAATAGCTCGATCCGCAGTTGGACCGAAAAGAAAAGACCTGACATCACATTTTGGTTCGGTTGCCATTGTATCTCTCATAAGTTCCACCGGAGAGATGATATTATGAATCGAGTTGATACGTTCAACCAGCCAATCGGCTTCCATGCGGATGAGGCTGGAAGAAAACATTCCTAGATCTACATCCTTACAGAGATAAACTCGATTTACTTTATTTTTCTTGAGATATTCGGTCAGAGTTCCAAATAGTTGTTTGGACAAAACATCTGTCGAATTAGAGAACTCGTCCATGGAAAGATTACTATGAGGCATGGACAAGATGTACTCTGATATTGTTCGGACATGCCTCGCAACCGCTTTTCTTCCAATTCTAGCAATGTCGAAGATTATTTGACTTCGCGTAACAATCATGGATGCTGACCAGATCTCGCCGATGACCACTTGGTACAGGACTTCCTCTGCACCAAGCTTTTCGCGCAATTGGTCTTCAGTTATACAATTAACCAGAGGCAATGATCTGTATCGTGGATGCTTCTCGACCAGAGCTTTTTGGATTTCTTTATAATGATCAAGCTCCTCACGGCTCATGTGATTCCAAGGCACTCCAGTAGCCAATGCCCGTGCCTGATGTGCGAGCAAATCTTGGTACTCTTGTTCAATGGAAACGAGATCTTCTGAATGGAGAACCGTTACAGTAATCCAATACAACATCTGCAGATTGACCGAGACCCCATCAAAGTCTCTGTAATCGGGATATCTGAGGTCATACACGTTGTTTTGCCTAGCATGGAGGCTTCCGAGGTCTTCCGGGTTTTTCTGTGCACAGGTCCCGACCGGCGATCATCTCGACCCGTGGCAGAAACGCTGCATCTCCGGCAGGGCGACTGGTCCGTGTCCGTTCTTGGAGTCCCGTGAAGCTCCACCAGGAACGAGGCCACCTCAAAGATCGATTGGCTGTTTATCCTTCATCCGATAGGATTGTCGCGTCGACGAGGGCTCGCACATCACGGAAAAGCTTATCGAAAGAAGGACACCGCCGGCGGCAGAGCACGATATCCATGCGCCTCACAAACTCCACTTGATCCACCGCCGACGAATACCTCATGCCATGACAGAGGCGGTCGAGCCGTCCCTTCCCACCCACTGTCTCGGGATTTTCCGGTGCTTCCGACTCGACCGGTATACCCATGAACCCTCTGAAAGACTCCAGGCATCCCAAGAACCACGCCTCGAATTCCCTCTTGGGCAAGACCACTGCGACGGGCAAACGAGTCGCTCCCCTCGCACGTCTCAGTAATTCAGGTCCTAATCTTGCCGGACAGTCCTTGTCGGCATCGAGAAGAACCAGAATGGCCCCCACATTCTTCCGTTTCTTTTGCGCCAATTTAATTGCCGTTTCCAACTCGCCTTCTTTGACAAGTTTTTGACGATGGAGCCTGATAGGTTTGGGATCGGGGTGCACTGTCCAAACATTCATGGAGCGTAAGATCAGATTCAGCAAAACCGGGACTGATTTCACTTCCCCATGGCCCTCGACGATTGCCACAATCCCTACACTCATTCCTCTTAGACCATTTCATCGACGAAAGATTCATCGGATGATCGGGCACTACAGGAGAAAATGTCGGGACCATCGTCATCCGGTTGTATCTCGTTCATCTTCAGGAGTTCTCCCGGCGAGTACAAGCGCCCTCGTATAATGTCCCGGTTCGCATCAGAAAGGGGAGCTATCATAGTCTGTCCCTTCTTCAAATAAACCATGCGAATCTGAGAATCACTTAACTCCTTTTGATCAAGGACCTCCGGACTGTGGGTCGTTATCAAGACCTGCTTTCCGGCGGATTCCAGCATGAGAATCTCCATGATCATTTCAAGCAGGGCCGGGTGAATCGAAGCCTCCGGTTCCTCGATACCCACTACCTTGGGGAATGGCTGAAGCACAGAGAGCAGCAGAGCTAATACCCTCAAGGTACCGTCCGACATGTCCAAGGCATCAAACTCCTCAGGTTCCTTCAGACCGATATCTTGATAAAACGACAACGTTTCTTTACTCCCCACAGGCCGTCTTGCCACCCCACGTATGCCCGGGCACGCTTCAGAAAGAAATCTGGTCAACCGTTGAATCACAGCAGGTTTCTTGCTCCTGATTCGTTCCAGTACCGATGCTGCGTTGCTCCCATCCGGGTACAGAAATAACCCTGCCTCGGGATTCTGAGGCTCGCGTAGCCTTCCCGGGTGGATATCATAGAATCGCATGGAAACCAAAAACTCCCACAGAGGCTCGAACTCTTCCACCCCGGACACTATCCGGAAGGCCAGATTGTCTGGGGAAAGGTGAGGTCTGATGCCTGGGATGGAGCTCGTAAACTTACCGCGCTCGGCTCGGAATTCCGATATTGTCCCGCCGGAATCTTGCATAACGCAGGACTCATACGCAATCGAGATAGATCGTGAGACATGGTCAACCCAAGTATCTATCTCGAACTCATATTCGGCTTTTATGCCCGACTGCAACTCTATGTCCAAACTGAATCGTATCCCGGGGTACTGAGGACCGGACGCAAGATATGGTTTACGATTCATGACGTGGGCCCAACCGCCTCTTCTATTCAGAGCGCCCTCCACGGAGCCGGCGAGACACTCCCGGAGGAAAGCCAGCGCGTCGATGAAGTTGCTCTTGCCGGAGCCATTGGTTCCTACGAAGACCGTAAACGGTTCAAGATCAACTTGAACATGTGATAAGCTCTTGAAGTTTGATATTTCGACCGAGTTAATTCGGGGTATCATTTAGGTTCTCCCTGAATCCCAATAATCAAAAGGTACCCCCACGGCTTAGCCCGGGTGACTCACCAAGGTTTGATCGTGTGAAGTACTGCCACCAACGAAACTCCTGTAGCCGCCTCTGGAACCCTGCCTCCATTTGCATACCTTCGGATCTTCTGTGAAGGAAATGCTTGCCGAAATAGTACAATATGGGACCGTAGCTGACAAGACTCCCGGAATGCAAGAAATCCCCACCGATGAGCAGGTGTGATTCCGTGTACGGGTCCAACTCTGCGAGCAAGGACATCACTCCCGTCCCGGCATGGCAAGACTCAGGACAACACTGAGTACACTCACCGCCAGAGCCGTCCAGAATACCGCAATCACTCCCGATGCGACCGAGTCCTTCAGTGCTTGAATTACCTCGGGTGAAAACGACGAATGGAATTCCGGGTTCAGGAGTTCCTGAATATGTCGGCTCATCTCCGATGCCGAAGGGATCATTGCCGGCAACTCCGGAGAAGCCGACGCCTTGTCCTTCAGAGTCTCCATCGTCCTGGTGAGTAAAATGCCGCCGGAAATGCCCACACCGATGGTTCCACCCAGGTTCAAAGCGAATTGCTGGGAGGATGTGGCCACTCCCCGGTCCGCCTTTGGAAGACTGTTTTGAGCCTTGATGAGCGTAGCAATGAAGATGAATCCCATTCCGACCCCAACGCCGGCGAACACTGCACAACAGGAGACGAGATTCGTTTTCGAGGAAAAGGAAAGCGCAACGGCAATTCCCGTGCAGATGAGCAGCGATCCGGCGACGCATACCGACTTGGGTCCGGGTCGATTCATGAGATTACCGCCAGTGAGCCCTCCTGCCGACCAACCGAGACTGAGCGGTATCATGGCAATACTTACGTCCGAGGCTTTCATGGCAAGAGCACCCTGAACAAACAAAGGGATGAACGCGATGAGTGAGAAGATTGCGAAGCTGCAAAAGAACACTATGGCGCTACTGAATACAAAGCCCCGATTGCGCATGAGACCGAGGCGGAGAATGGGGTCTTCGGCACGCGACTCAGCGAATACAAAGGCCCCGCCGAGCACACCCCCCAGCAGGATCAGTCCGGCGATCTCCGGGGAATCCCACGTGTATTCCTTGCCGCCCAGCAGTGCTGCGAACAGGAGCGCCAGAACCGCAGCGGAGAGGGTTACTGCTCCCAAGTAGTCGATGGATGCTGCGGCCCGCTTCTCCCGAAATTCTCTGAAATGAACGAGAACTGCCAACAACGCCGCACCGCCCGTGGGCACGTTTATGTAGAAGATCCAGGTCCAATCCAGGTACGTGACGATCACTCCGCCCAGTACAGGCCCCAAAACGCTTGCGATTCCCCACACGAAACTGATGAATCCCATCATCTTGCCGCGCTTCCCGGGAGGTGAAACATCGGCAATAACAATATAGCTGACGGCAAACGTACCTCCTGCGGCGAAGCCCTGCAATGTCCTCAATACAATCAGCTGCGGCATGGTACTGACTATGCCCGCGGACAATGATGAGACAATGAACAGCCCCATGCTCACGGCGAAAAGTTTCTTGGTGCTGTACATGTCGGACAACTTGCCGAAGATGGGCAACGCGATGGTTCTCGTGAGCATATACCCCGAGAAGACCCAGCTGTACAGTTCCAAGCCTCCCAAACTCGACGCAATGGTGGGCATGGCGGTGGAGACGATGAGAGCGTCCAGGGCACCGAGGAAAACCGCGAGCAGAGCTGCGGTTACGATCATCACGCGAATTTGGGGAGAAATGTCAGTGTCAACCACACGAACACCCGTATAGAGGACTTCCAATTAACTGCCCCGGTCTTCTCCGGTTAGACGGCGGGCATCCCGCGTTCCGCGGGACCCTACGATGCCGACTCGTAGGGGCACCCCATTGTGGGTGCCCTCGGTGAATATCCTACGACCGCATGTTTCCTTGCCGGCGTGCGTATTCCGTATCCGTCGGCCGTCCATGGTGTTGATTGAACCATGCGGGCGGCCACAGGGAAAGTGTCTCAGAACTGTCGGAGCGAAGTGAATCGTGCCGTGATGGAGTGGATTCGAATGGAAATCCCCCCAGCCCCCCTTTGCCAAAGGGGGGTAAGAGTAGGTTCCCCCCTTAGAAAAAGGGGGGTTAGGGGGGATTTGTTGCAGCATGCCGAATCCCGCGCAGAACGCGGATGCCACGATTAGCATCATGTACCGACTTTTGAGACAGTTTCCAGGGGGCCGTCCCTGCACCAATCCTGTGTGCCCGGATACACCTGCCGGCCCCCGGTACACGAACCATCCTATAGTGCTGAGGACTCATACGATTCGTTGCGGCTTGTAAACAGCCCAAGCCGTCAGTGTTCATAATAGCACGGATTGAGCATGTCAACTTAGCGACTCGCAGAGAATCTGCAATTACGTCGAGAGGGAATCCTGTTTGGAGTCTTTTTGAAGCGGATCGTGTTCAATTCAAGGTTTGGGGAGCGCTTTCGTATCAACGAAGAGGGAAAAGGGATATCGAACCATCCATTCATTGTGCTCCCGTACATAGCGCCCCACTACGCGGCCGCCCACCAGCAAGAGCAAAGCCGAATTGCCTGATCGCTCGAACCGGATCACCTTGGGCTTGCACGTGAGAGACCAGACCTTTCTCATGACTCCGCAATGACCGATCAGAAGCAACGGTCTACGCAAGATACGTAACCCGAGCCCTCGTACAAAACGACGAGCCTTCGCAATCTCGGCGATGCACAATCCCGGCAGTCCTCCGTGAACCCTGTGCCGGCCGGTTCCCTTATACACGTACCTGACTTGGCCGACGAGATCACCGATACGTGTAGTCCATGGGTCATCATCGCGGTTGGCATCGCCCCTGGTAGTGATCCGATCCCCGATGATCGAAGTGATTCGATGGGCCACGGCGTTGCCCGCCCCCGCCATGCGGCACACCACCACGTCTCCTCGGCGAATCCGCCTCCCCCGGTACGGCTCTACAAGAAGGGCCGAGGCCGGCGGCAGGGTGGGGCTCATGCTTCCGCCTCGGGAAAATATTGAAATGAATCGGGATTTCTTCATGTTCAGGTCGTCATGCGGTTCACAGCATCTTCGATGACGGTCCAGAATTGACCGGTACGGGTCACTCGCAGCACAAATGAACAGACGTCATTCGATATTCGGCAGGAATTCTGGAACAGCCTTAACAGCCATTTCCTGCGCAATGCCAAATCGTGATGATGAAACCGATTGCGGCAGGCCTGCCCGGCAGACCCGTTGATTCTTGCCGCGGCCTCTCCGCGTCCAATGAGAAGCGCTTCATCTTGAAAAGATTTCTCCAGGAAGAAGATTCCGCCAAGCGGTAGGCCGGCATTGATATTCCAGAGTCCTTCCCCGTTCTTCAACCTTTCGCTGTTCCACGTGGGCATAGGATGAACGACCAAGCCTCCGTTCGGCATGCGTACGACAAGAGCTTCATCGTCGGCCGCATGTCTCCAGCCGCTCGGCAGGCGTTTACAGCACGTTGTTTTGCCGCTGCCGCCCACACCGGCAAGAAGATACCCCGTTCCCTCATGCTCCACCAGAGCCGAATGAATCGGCAGTCCTCCTGAAGTTATGACCTGCTCATAAACCGGCTGCAAGGCGTGCCACATCATGGTTATCTCAACATGGTCGAAGGGCGTGTTGAGGAGTTCGAATATCAAATCGGTCCGACCGGGCAGAGACCAGATTCGAAGATACGCCTGAGCCTGCGCCGTCCATCCTTCTTTTTCGAGGCAAGCCAAGTCAGCGTCATCTGAAGGCCGGTGCTTGCCGCCGCCAACCACGTCCGCGGGAAGCCCCCTTATGAATCGGAGTATGGGCAAGCCGCTCATATCCCCCCCCCTGCGGAGGCCTATCGCCCGTGCCAACCGTGCCAACCAATCCCGAGTTCCTGCGCTCGCCAAGAGATTCCAACAGAATCGCTCATCCAAATGAAGGAGATATGAATCGGGTGCGGCTCCTTCAACTTCTCGGGATGTACATAAAGATTTCTCTGAAATCATCATGCTCGTCGGCAAAAAGACCACGATTAGTTTCTACCGCCGCCATTGAAGCAGAAACTCCCTGCTTGCGGCCCGTTGACGCAACCGGTTCGAGCGGAAACTCCGGTTACGCATCCTGAAAAGGCATTCTGCCCTGTCCAGCACGTACCGGCATCACTGTTCCCCACGCGGCACAAAGCGGATGCCTGCCGGAGATCGCCTCCCTGCAAGTCCACCACGATGGGCTTGTCATACTTGGGTTTCTGATCGCTCATCAATTCTAACCTTACGATACCGTGACGGATACGCTCCTTCAAGTTTAGCACGAGTGCTGCCGGGTGTCGAGTTAGACTGGGCTTGACCGGGGGAGTCGCGCCGTTTCCAAGCGTGCGGAGACCCAATGATAAGTCCTGAAGCCTGCCGGTCCGTAGAAGGTCTAAGCCGCGCAAGCTCTCGGTCACGGAGATCGCATGGGCCACTCCCCCTCGACCTACCCTGCCAACCCACCGTCAGTGGCTTAATTACGGGATTGGCTCAGGCGAACAGGTCACTCATACGTAATGATTCAATCCTCACCGCAAACGATCCATCGGGCCGTGAGTTCAGGGCCGATGCGAGACTATTCGGATTCGACGAGGCCAACGTCGGTGGGACCGCATGTATCACTTGCCAAGCATCAATATCTTCCATATTGAACACAATTCCCTTGACGGCATCATACGGTAAGCTGCCTTCCAATACCGGGTCCTCTGCTCCTCCGTCTGAATCGGGATCGCCGGCGGCAATCCCGGCTCCGGTCGACGGATCCTCCGGCGGGGCTTGGTCTTGATCGGCTGCATCGGCAAACAACCACGGAACGGAAACGGTATCCTCGTCCGTAGCACCGGCACCCCCCTGTGTACCCGGCATATCTGCATTATCGGTCGAAGGCTGCTCCCGAGCTCCGAGGATCTGTCCGATTCCGGACGTCCCATCCGGGGGCGATCCCCGATAAGGCGTGGAAAGGCTTGATTCCTCGGGACTGAAGAAACCGTTCGGCATCCACGGTTCTCCGGAATCCCGGAAGCTCAAGGGCGATGCTTGGAACCCCTCAAGCAATTCGGAATCGTCGAACGTCGCAAGGGGAATTTCCGGTACGGAGGAGAATAAGTCAAACGAAAACGCAGAGGCAGTTGGTGAAGCTCCTGCGGGGAATTCTGCAAGGGAGTATTCCGAGACACTTGCCGAAGCTCCGAAGATGCCGTCGGCGCCCGTGTTCAACGCGTCGTCGGCGGAAGCAACGGGGTTGACCTGGAACGCAGGGTAATGGCGACTCGGTATAAGCGTGAAATCGTCCACCGCCACATCGAGGTACCATTCTATGCCGCACACCCGAATTTCGACCATCAGTTGCACGTCGCCGTCATTGATGGATTGCACCAGGTCGGAGTCGGAAGCGAACTCGACCGCGTAATGCTCCATTGAGCCCACCACCGCCTCATCCTGCCCGTTCGTCGTCACATACACCTGGACCGGCGTTCCGGACGATACGTCATATAAGTACACGGCAACGAATTGATTCTCACCGAACTCGCTTCCGTCGAGTTGGCTGGGATTGGCGTTCCAATAAGACATATCCCATTCCAAGACCAGACCATCCAAGTAGACATCCTGTTCGATATCCACGACCTGAAATAGGCTTGCATCTTTTTGATCCAGGCCGCTGAGGATTACCGCGGTGTGAGCGGTCTCGCTCCCGTCGATGGTGATACCGGGCATACCGGGGACCCAGGACAGGGTATGAAAGGAGAATTGCATCTGATCGTTGTCATCGAGATAGTCGTAGACCACATCTCCAAAGTTGATCGTGGTACCCGCCCTCTTGGTTCTCAATTATCCCAAAGGTGCCGTACTCTGACCAACACGCCTGCAGGAAGTTCCGGATCGTTGGCATAGCGTCTCGGAAAAAGACCAGCCGCCGTAATAGATCGCCCTCCTTTTCAAAACTCCAGTTGTAGATGGCTTCCACGTGAATGGTAACAAGCGCGGGTTTGCCGTGAGTCATCGAGGTTGAGCCCGACTCCCATCCGTTGTTCTCGAAATACAGATTGTTTCCGTTCTCAAGGGCCACGACCAAGTCGATATCACCGTCGCCGTCCACATCGCCGACCGACAATCCCTGAGCGTCCAAATTCGTGGAACTGATGTTAATTCCCGTAGAGTATGTTCCCGAGGCATCGTTAAACAGATAGAGTCGTACCCGGGCGTTTTCATCCGCAACGATCACGTCCAGATCGCCGTCTCCATCAACGTCGGCAAATGCGATTCCTTCGGTGTCATTCCGATCGTTTGGAAGCGTCGCTGTCGACCAGTTGACATGTCCGTCGCCGTCGTTGCCGTTATTCTCAACGAAGTAGTTGTAGTTCCTGTTCCACCACCCGCTTAACGTCCCGAGGACGATGTCAAGATCGCCGTCTCCGTCCACATCGCCGACGTCGGCACACTGGACGTAGCGGACATAGATTGTCTCGGTGTGGGTCGAGGAGAACCCCCCGTACCCGTCGTTGTAGTGGATTGCGGCGTAGTTGTTCGAGCTCTTCCCAACGAGGATATCAATGTACCCGTCGCCGTTGAAATCCCCGGTCTTCACAACGGACGTAGTCCCATTCGTTGAAGGAAGGGACGTGTACGAAGATGCGAACGTTCCGTCTCCGTTGTTCCAGTAAATCCGATCATCACCGGTGCTGCACCCTACGACCACATCAAGGTCCCCGTCCCCGTCAAAGTCGGCGAGATCCACGGACCCGTCGCTTCCGCCGCTTGAGCCCGAAAGCGAGGTTACCGGCTGAAAGCCCCCCGCATCGTTGTCCCAAAGGTATACCTCTCCCACGCTATTCGCAGTGCGGACAACAACATCCTGATACCCGTCGCCGTTCAGGTCGCCCACGGCAATTGAAATGGAATCGTCCGACCAACTTCCGGTCAAATCCTCCATGCTCACGCCGTTCAGGAAGAAGCCGCTGAGATCGCTCATGTAGTACATGTTGTCCTGGTAGTTGTATCCGCTAAGATTCGCGTTGGCGGTCACCAGGTCCATGTTGCCGTCCTGATCGATATCTACCAGTGCCAGATCGTACGTGTCGTAATACTCGCCGCTTGCGCCGATCTCCACTCCGGTACCCGTGACGAATCCGTCCCATGAACCGCTCGGGGTGGAGAAGGTGAACAGGAAGGCATCCGCTCCCCAGTAGTCTGCATCGGGGGTGTACGTATACGTCTGGTAATAATAGCCGTTCTCTGCATCGTACTGGACGGAAGTGACAACTCCGAATTCGTCCTCGGCAACCAGTGTGCCGTGTGTGGGTTCATAACCGTCGAGTATGTCGAAGCTTACCACTGAAACATCGTGGAGGTCGGGATCGTACCCGATCACCTGAAAGGTGATGGACTCGTTCATTTGAACCGTAACGGAACCGGGTTCAGCGGTCGGCAGATCGTACGGATCATATACTTCGGGCATGTCAATGAACGCCCATGAGTCATATTGGTTGTCTACGGTATTTCCGGCCCAGATCTCCAAGACGATCGTATCGCCGATGCTCGCGTACGCGGAAAGGTCGATCGTGACCTCTTGCCACCCCGAAGACCTGAGCAGCTGCCACTGATCCGGCAGCACGTCTCCGGAATTGATCTGGTAATACACGACTTCCGAACCGTTCACCGTCACCCGGTACCCGAATTCGTCGTAGTTCGAGTATGGATCCCCATCATTGGTCACGAAGTTGTATGCGAACACCAGGTCGTCGTCGGACGTGTACGTAAAGGACTGCCGGATGCCGGACGGTTCGTCAAGATCCCCGGTGCCGGTGTTTGAGCTGTCCAGCCTGAGCATGTAGTCGCTGTCGGATGCGTAGGGACTGGAGCCCACGTCAATTCCGCCGTAATTCCCGCCCGTGTCCGCACTGACAACTGCGTAGTCGTTCTCCGCGGTCCAGCCGGTTATGTCTCCGGTCTCGAACCCCGGGTTGGTCATGTCCGAGTTATCCAGCACAATGGAATATTCTTCCAGGATGGATGTATCAACCAGCGCGGGAAGACTGCTCTCGCCGGTCCCCACCTCCAGATCCCAATCCGCGGATTCCCCGCTTCCCGTGGTGTCGTCACTTGCCCACACCGCTGCGTCCGTAGTTTCTGCCAGAGCATTGACGAGATCCACACCTTCGGAGCCGGAAGCAATGTCGCAACCGTACAGGTCGATTTGTGCATCTTCCGCCATGAGAGAGCCGAGAGACTGCCACGACTCGGGATTCGAGAGGATGGTTTGAGCGCTGAAAACAAGGTAGTCTCCCACTTTCAGCACTCCGGGATCGCCATGGGTGAACCATGCCAGGTGACCGATTTGCAGTCCCGTCGCGGTTACTTCATCGACCAGTTGATCGATGACTTCGTCCAGACTGTCGGCCGCAGCATCGTACACAATGACCTGCGTATCGTCCCCTGCAGCGGCCGTTATCTGATCGATCTGATCGAGCGCGTTGGATATGAGGATTACATTGAGATCTTGCTCGAATATGGTGACGAGGGGGTCCGCTCCGGCATCGGCTTCCGCCGCGGATGAAGAGTCGGCTCCTTCGGCCGTCGCCGGGTTCGATCCGGAATCTTGTGATTGCCCCGCGTCGGCGTTGTCATCGGTTTGATCGTTCCCACCGCCGTCCCCTGCCGCATCGAAGACTATTCGCTCTTCCAGAGGCTCCAGAAGAAGCCTCCGCCTGGGGGTAACAACTCTTCTTCGAGAAAACCAGGATCTCATGTCCCTTCACTCCACGCCCATCGTAATCGGCGGCTTACCCGCCGCATCCCGTTTGGTGCAAACAACGGCCCCTAATGGAGGCAACCCGTTCCCCCGTAAACGAGGAATACGCCGGTTCGTAATCGGCATTGCATCTCTCGACGTATCGACTCGGCCCGCCCGTCTACTCACCTGCAGAAACATGACATGAGGGCACTCACGAATCTTTCCACCAGGTAGTCCGGTCCGCGGCCCAGCCAAAAGAACGGCTCCCTGTGCGGTTATTTCCTTATTCACCATAACTTCTGCCCGTGTCCCTGTCAAATCAAAAAGATTCTACCGGGAGAGTAAGAATGATGTTGACAGGCGAGCATAAACCATGCCAAGAATGCGCAAGGAACTTGACACAAAGGGCCTTGCCACTTTTCAACTATAATTCCAGAATATTGGCAACAGTGATCCCGCTGCTGAAACACGGCTGACGTGGAAGCATGGGCAGCCTTAGTGTGGATAAAATGCACACAATAGTCCCTAAGACGAGTCATCCTGCCACATTAGCTCCATGAGATAGGACATGAGCGGATGGAGCCATTCATACGAAGTGAGTCATTCCGGCGCATTGGCCGAAAACCTCTCCCCCGGCCTTGAAAGACCCGGCTAATATCGCACGTCCATTCGGGACGTCTCAAATCATACGGAATCAGGACGGACCAACAGATCTATGTTAGCGGCTATGCTGCCCCTCTACCCCCCCCCTTCTTAAAGGGAAACGAGCCCTGGTACCGTTTCTTCATGCCGACGTAGGAGGGGCCGGCGTTCGTGGAAGGGCTTCCCACCACAGAGGCACGGCCTTCGCAGCTGAGACCATCATTCATTGGCTTCCTCAGTGTCCTCCGTGTCTCTGTGGTGAGATTCGTTTTGTTTCTTCGTGTTCTCGTGGCTTAGTGTAATCCTTGGTTTCAGCCCTGCGAAACAAGTGTCTCGGCGATCTTCTCCGCCTCTGCCAGCAGATCCTCCCGCTTGGAGACTGAATCGGCTTCTCTCGGACCGTCCATACGGAGCAGATGCGTGTCGGTGAATCCATAGTGCTTGAGCCACTGTTCGTATCGGGGAAACACGTCGGCGTGCAGGTTCAAATCGGGTTTCCCCTGTGCGAACACGCAGACAGCGGACTTACCGGGTTGAACACGACTGGTGCGATCCGGATTCAGGTACGAATAGGTCCGGTCGAAGAACGACTTAAACTGGCCCGAGACCTCGCTGAAATAGATCGGACTTGCCAAAACCACGGCATCGGCTTGCTTGACTGCTTCCAGAACTTCCGCAAGGTCGTCCTTGAGGACGCACCGGTCCAATTTCGTCTTGCAGGTTTCGCACCCCTGACAGCCTTTGAACGTCAACTTGTTCAGGACGAACTCCTGAGTTTCCGCTCCCAGTTCCCCGGCCTTGCTCAGAATCTTTTGGGTCAAGGCCGTACTGTTGCTCTTTGGTCTCGGACTTCCCAGAACCGCTACGATCTTCATGATCAAACTCCTCTGTTGGTTGGATGCAAAGGCCCGCTCAAGGCTCATGTCTCAGGGCTTCCACCGGCAGCGGGCCGACACGATATGCACGGAATCATCTTACACCTTTCCGTCCGTGTCAACGAGGGGGAGGGAATTCGCGGGGCTCATTTCGCAGTATGTACTCACCCAAACTCGATATTGGTCACCGTGGGCACGCCCGCATCGTCGATCTCGATCAGTCGACCGAGCAACCCTTCACCAAGAACCTTTCTCTTGCGGACCGTCCCATCGTCTTGCAGGGCATAGGCTTTCCCGTTTGCATCAGTACTCTTTCCGTTGGAGAGAATGATGGGAATCCTGTACTGACGGCTGATCTCCCCACCGGAGAAGTCCAAGTGGTGGTGTTCGTGACCGAACAGCAGGATGTCTACCTTCCCCGCGATGTTATGCATGAGTTCGGGTCCGTCCTTGAGTCTATGAGTAAGGTAATCCGCTGCGTATTCAAGCAGCGAGTGATCGGGAAACATGAACGGGTGATGATGGAGATGGACGATGACCTTCCGGGTGGACGGCCGATCCACGTGTTTTCTGAGAATGCCGATGGTATCGGCAATCTGCTTGCCGCCGAGTTCTCCGTCTGCGAGAAGACCATCGAAGAAACCGGTCTCGGCCTTCATGGAGTTGAGACCGATGAAGACATGATCGCCGAAATGCTTGACGTGAGGATATGAGACGTTCTCATCGTAAAACGGGGGATTGGCTTCAGAGAAAAAGGTATCTTTGAATGGTATGAACTTGCTTGCCTTTGCGTGTATGCCGTCTGTTCCGTAGTCGTGGTTCCCCGGTACCGGCCAGACGATGAACCCGCCGGCATAGAGCGGTTGAAGTAACTCCCGTGCCTCCCGGAATTGCTCCCTTTCCCCATCGTCGGCAAGGTCCCCGGTGATGAGCACCACCCTCGTGCCGTCCTCGTCTCCGTGAAGGGACGCAAGCCGGTCAACAATCTTCTTCAGGTTCCGGCTCTCGTCATTTGGCTCCGTAGGGACGCATCTGCCGATGTGAAGATCGCTGATGTGAAAGATCTTTGTGCCCATTGTTCCCCCATTTCCCCATGTGCGGATCATGCCGGTAGAGTTGCCGGAAGTAGTGATTACGAGGCTAAAGAACGTATCTTAAAGAGGTCGCCCATCGGCGGCCCCCTGTCAAGAAAAAAACAAATAAGAACCTTGTTGTTCTTGCAAGATAAATACCCTACAATGTTCAAGGAAAGATGGTTCAAACCCAACCGCCGCCCGGGGCCGTGCATGGAGGTGCGTTGTGAGCGATGTGTACAAGCGTCTCGCCGTGAAGTTGAACCAACTGCCCAATGGCTTTCCTTCCACCGAAAGCGGGGCCGCCCCCAAAGATTGCCGAAAGAGAGGATCAGCGTATGATAACAGCGTTTGTTCATTACGTTCTCCCGCAACCAATCACCCGAGACAAAGCACAAGAGATCTTTTCAAGCACCGCGCCCAGGTACAGGGATATTGACGGTCTCGTACGGAAGTACTATCTCCTTTCCCAGGATGGAAAGACGGCAGGCGGCGTGTACTTGTGGAACTCCCGTGAAAAGGCCGAACAACTCTATACCGAGGAGTGGAAGAAATTCATCTGGGAGAAGTATGGGGCCGAACCGTCGGTTACGTATTTCGAGACTCCGGTAGTCGTCGACAACGTGATCGGTGAAATTCTGAAGGACGAGTGAGAATCAACACTTAGTGCTTCTCGGCGTAAACGGCATCGGCTATGGTAGGATCGCGGCGTCTCTGCCGGGCCATGGCAGGACAAGGTTACCCCGCGGAACGCGGTGAGGCCGGCGCTACCATGCAGATTTGTAGGACAGCCTCTGGAGCGACGGGAATGCCCCATCGCCGGGCGGGGCGCTCGCCCTAGGGTATGGTGGAACAGGCCTCCTTCCCGCTCCCAAGTAGGACCGGCATCTTGCCGGTCTGACCGGCAGGATGCCGGTCAGACTGTCCGGGTGCCGCCATATTTCTGAACTCAGGCACCAAGAGACCGCATCTCATCAAAGCGGTCTTTCACGGCCGGGTTATCGCTACATTTCTACAGTACCCAAATCAGGATTCAGGTCCCGGATGATCTCCTGCAGTTCCTCGAGACTCCCCCTCAGAACTCTCAAAACCCGGAATCCCGCGCCGCTTTCCCATCGGTCTTTGTCTTCCTCCACCCAGCGGCAGACTCCCTCGAATATGATGGGTTCGGCCCGGAAGTAGTCATCAGCGGGGATTATGAGAGTGATGATATCCCCCACCCTCGCCGTCATTCCGCGGACTCCTACGCCGTCATCGGTAACATCGTACAGAAGACCGGTGTTCTCCGGTTGCGAGGAATCGGCGATGGGGAGCAAAAACTCCAGTTTCTTCCTGGAGCGTATTCGGTACTCGGCAATCACTTCCGGCAGGCTGACTTGCCCGCCCGGTCTCGATATAAGTTCGGCGAAGCCGATCACGTTCGCGTTGACGAGATTCCTGAAAACGGTCCCGAGCCCCCTCGGCGTCAACTTGTATTTTTTCATCAATTCTCGGTCACTCATTCCGGAACGCAGGTCAATCAGGAAATCCTGCTTTCGCACTTCACCCTTGCGTGCCATGATTCCCTCCTCTCGGTGAAAATCATTAGGACGAATGCGCTTTTCAAGAAGCCCCGACTCAATATCCGTATGCCGGGCCGCTCCGGAGTCCTTCCAGGTGCGGGGTCCGCAACGGTGGAGATCTCCTTTGAACTTCCGTTTCCGAACGGACCATCTATTATTGGTACGAGAGCGCATTCCTCATTCAGAATACCACATTCGCCAAGGCCCTGCGATATGCGTTCGCCGCGAGGGAAAAGGAATGAACCGCCAAGACAAGAAGAACGTCATCGCGTCGGAGGCCGAGCTTCGGAGTTTGCGGCGGGTCCGACGGATTAGAAGAGTTCAAGGAATCGGAAGAGTTATCGCTCAACAGAGCTATGCTTCGTTCCAATTCATTGGGCCGAAAAGGCAACAGGTTTACCGAGACACCTTATGATTTCAATGAGTTGCGTGAGGTCATCGGCACCTCGTGGCTCCACTTGGTGAGGGTCACTTGAACAACTTCCCGGTGATCGCAGTGTCTTTCGCTACCAATGTTCTCACGATTCAAACTCCTTCTCGAGAGCCGTGAGATCGTCTCGGAGCCGGTTCATCTCCCTTTCCAACCTCATTAGTGCCTGGGGGCCTTCGTCTAGGTTTCGAAGCCTTCCCATGCTTTCCAACTTCAAAGCTGCCTGGACAGCCGATTCAGCTCCGAAATTGCCAACCACACCCTTAAGGGTGTGCGCAGCCTTTTCAAGACCCTCCGGGTCCCCCCCGAGCAGGGACTCTCGTATTTCCCCCAGAAGCCTCGGATAGTCATCGAGCAAGAGGGCCACAATTTCCTTCAGAAGCTGCACATCGCCGCCAACCATTTCGAGTACTTGGGACTTGTCCAGAACCCGTGTCCGCTGCGGAGAATCGAGCGGCGTCAGGTCGCTGCCGGCAATACCCTGGACGATGTGCTCTATCATCTCGAAGAGTTCTTGCGAATTAATGGGCTTGGAGAGGTATCCGTCCATGCCGGCTTCGAGGCATCTTTCGTGGTCGCCGCTCATGGCCAAGGCGGTCATGGCAATCACCGGGATGTGTCCCGCCGTTGTCTTCTCACGATCTCTCAGGATTCTCGTGGCTTGGAGCCCGTCCATCTCGGGCATCTGGACATCCATAAGAATGAGATCGAAGGTTGCTCGCTCCAAGGTCTCTAACGCCTCTTTGCCGTTTCGCGCGAGTGTTACCGCATGCCCCATCCGCTCCAGCATCCCTGTAGCCAGTTTTTGGTTTATGACGTTGTCCTCGGCCAGCAGGATATGAAGCCGGTGCCGGCTCTCTCGAATGGAGTGACGAGTAATAAGTGCTTTTCCGACCGGACTTTCCGATGGCCCTTGCAAGACCCGTAAGACGGTGAACAGCAATTCCGACTGCTTCACGGGTTTCAGCAGATAGGCCGCTATGCTCAACTCCAGGCACCGTGCAGCGTCGCCTCTCTCTCCTGCGGACGTAAGCATCACTATGGTGGAGGACTCGGAAAGACGCGGGTCCTCTTTTATTCGCCGGACCAACTCGAATCCATCCATTTCAGGCATCATACAGTCCGTAATGATCAAACGAAAGGTGGAGCCCTCATCGTAGGCTTTTTCCAAAGCAGCCATAGCCGCCCTTCCGCTTGCAGCCACCGTGGGTTTCATACCCCAATAGCCCAGAATCTGCTCCAAGATTTTCCTATTGGTGGCATTGTCATCAACAACGAGGACCGGTAAATCTCTCGGGTCGACGACTTCTCTGGGCATCGAAGCGGTGCGGTGGCCCGCAAGACGCAGGCGTACCGTGAAGTGAAACGTGCTCCCTCTTCCTTCCTCACTCTCGACCCAGATCTTGCCTCCCATCATTTCGCAAAACCGCGATGAGATGGCCAAGCCCAGTCCCGTGCCCCCGTACTTTCTGGACGTTGAACCATCGGCCTGTTCAAAGGAACGAAATATCATCTCCCGCCTATCGGGAGGAATGCCGATTCCCGTGTCCGAAACCGAGAAATGGAGATCGATCTCGTGTGTACTCTCCCACGTGGATTCAACCCTGACGACCACCTCTCCGTATTCAGTGAACTTGATGGCATTGCCAACCAAGTTCACGAGAATCTGACGAATCCGCCCCGGGTCGCCCACAACAGCGTCGGGAATCTCAGGAGGGACATGATAGAGGAGTTCAAGGTTCTTAGCGTGAGCCTGGGTTGCGAGCATGGTCATCGAGTCCGCTATAGCTTCTCGGAGTGCAAACTCCAAGTCTACTAACTCCAGCTTTCCGGCTTCTATCTTGGAGTAATCCAGGATGTCGTTGATGAGAGCCAGCAAAGAATCCGCGGATACCCTGACTGCTTCAAGGTACTCGTTCTGCTCCGCAGTGAGCTCCGTGTTGAGGGCAAGTTCCGTCATGCCCATGATACCATTGATGGGCGTCCGGATTTCATGGCTCATATTTGCGAGGAATTGGCTCTTGGAGCGACTAGCTTCTTCAGCCGCGACGCGAGCCTTGACCTGGTCGCTCACATCAATCACGTTGAGAATAACTCCCGTGAATGCTTCATCACGGAGAATCGGCTGCAATCTTAGACTAACATGCATATCCTGAAGCTCGCCGGATGCAGTCCATGCCTGACGTCGCCCACCGGACTTGAAATCCGACACTACTTCTCGAACTTGTTCGGCCGACTCATTTATCGGATGGAAATCCCAGAGTTTCCTGCCAACCACTTCGTCGAGGCTCTTGTCAACTTCCGTTAGGAACCACTGATTTGCCTGGGTTATTACACCATCGGCGTCGGCGACCAGAACTCCTTCTTCCATGTTCTCTATCATAGCTCTTAGTTTGCCGGCCTCCGCAGCAGCTTGTTCAGTCGCTCTGGTCAGCTCGGTGATATCGACGAACGATTCAATCGTACCCACTACTCGGCATTGTTCGTCCACTATCGGATCGGCATTCCTCAGGACAGTCAACTCGTGACCATTCCTTGTCCTTATCCTGCACAGCTGTCGTCGAATCCGCCCGGTCCGGTTGGTCTGTGCAAGATCGCGCTGCGCGCAGAAAACCGTGAACGGCCGGCCAATCACCTCACGTCTGCCGTATCCCGTAATATCAAGGAACTCTTCGTTCACGCCGGTAACAATCCCGTCCGGATCGATGGAAAAGATTGCTGTGGCGGCTGTGCTCAGAAGTTGCTGCTGATAAGTAACGGCTTTCACCAACTCCGACTGAACTCCCTCGTCCCTGACGACACCCGCCACATGTTCATAGACCTCACAGGTCCGGGTGCACATCCCGATTTTTTCTGCATAGGATCCTTGGACTTGACCGTGGCATTGTGTACCAGTCACCGCGTAGCAAATGCGCCCATGGTGTGGGTAAGCCGGGCAATCCCTCTCCCTGCCGCACCGAATCAATTCCCAACAATTCAACTTATCCATGTGACTCCTCCCGTGGAGATCCCGCTCCTATAACATAATCTTACAAACCCCAGTAGTGTTGTCAAGATCAATACCCCTTAACCGCTGCCGGCGCAGCTGAGTTCTTGACACTTCCCCCGGTCGGCGGTAATTTATTATGTTCGATTCTATCGGCTGAAACGAACACACGTCGAATCAGCCCGCATACCAAGGGATGAACATGAAGATTACTCCGGAGGAAACGGACTACGTAGCGCTCCTCGGCCGGCTGGCACTAACGCCCGAAGAAAAGGAAAAGTACCTCGGCCAACTTGATGACATACTAAAGTATATGGACATGATGGCCGAGGTTCCCACGGATGACGTCGAGCCTATGGCAGGGCCGGTGGAACTCTATACGCCGTTGAGAGAAGACAAGGTCAAACCGTCACTCAACGCGGACGACGCACTCGCCAATGCACCGGCACGATCTGGAACATCGTTCAAGGTTCCTAAGGTGATCGAGTGAAAGGATTGGTCCAGAAAAACATGTTGTAGCTTTCGGGGTGCTTGTCCGTGGATTGAACCCCAATGGATATATAAGGCTCGCGCCCGGCAGGCGCGAGGGATTGCCGCCCTCATTGGGCGGACTGCGAACGGCCCTGTGAGACGCGGGGCAAACTCAGAAGGGATGAAACGGTGACCGATCTCTACGAACTGACTGCTGCGGAGCTTGCCCGGCTTATGACAGAGAAGAAGGCCAGTTCCACGGACATCACGCGGTCGTTTTTGGATCGCATCGAAAAAGTTGAAGATAAAGTCAAGGCCTTCATTACCGTTACTCCGGAACTTGCCCTGGAGATGGCCGAGGAAGCCGACCGGCGAATCTCCGCCGGCGACCTGAAGCCCTTGACCGGGATACCCATGGCGGTGAAGGACAACATGTGCGTCAGAGGACACAAGACCACATGCGGATCACGCATCCTCGCGAACTTTGTACCGCCGTACGATGCAACGGTTGTCCGCCTACTGAAAGAAGAAGGCATGGTGATCCTGGGAAAGGCCAACATGGACGAATTCGCCATGGGCTCTTCCACGGAAACATCATGGTGGGGCGTGACTCACAACCCCTGGAATCCCGAGATGATAGCAGGCGGTTCCAGCGGCGGAAGCGTAGCCGCGGTAGCAGCGAGCGAAGCTGCCGTTGCTCTGGGCTCCGATACCGGCGGTTCCATTCGACTGCCCGCATCGTTTTGCGGAGTCACCGGAATGAAACCGACCTACGGGGCTGTTTCGCGTTACGGCCTGGTCGCTTACGCGTCGAGTCTGGACCAGATTGGACCGGTAGGCCGAGATGCCCGGGACATAGCATTGGTGCTGAACTTGATCTGCGGCCATGATGCTCGAGACTCCACGTCGGTACCGACCGAGTTCCCGGATTTCACAACCTTCCTGGACAAACCGATCAAGGGCATGACTATCGGAATGCCCCGCGAATTCTTCGATAAGCTCGACAATCCCGATGTGGAACGGGTGATCAACGATGCCAAGGATACCTTCGAGCGACTGGGCGTAACCTTCGTCGATCTGTCCTTGCCGCACCTGGACTATGGAATTGCGGCATACTACATCATTGCCCCCAGCGAGGCGTCATCCAACCTGGCCAGGTACGACGGAGTGAAATACGGTCATCGTGCGGCGGAGTACGAAGGCATGATCGACATGTACTGCCGCACCCGCGCCGAAGGATTCGGACCGGAAGTGAAACGCCGAATTATGCTGGGGACATACGCCTTGTCTTCAGGCTACTACGACGCATATTACCTCAAGGCCGCCAAGGTACGGACCCTGATCACTCAGGACTTCAAGAAGGCCTTCGAGACGTGTGACGCGGTATTCTGCCCCACCGGGCCGTCGCCTGCGTTCAAGATCGGTGAAAAAATCGACGATCCCATCCAGATGTATCTGACGGATGTCTTCACCATTCCGGTCAATATGGCAGGACTCCCCGGAATTTCACTACCGGGAGGTTTTTCAGCGGACGGGCTCCCCATCGGCGTGCAACTCATTGCTCCGCATTTCGAGGAAGGGAGACTCGTCCAATTGAGCTCGGCCTATCAAAATGAAACCGACCATCACCTCAAAAAACCTTCTCTATAGGATGTAGCCATGGAATATGAGGCTGTTATCGGGCTCGAGATTCACGCACAACTCCTGACGGATTCCAAAGCATTCTGCGGATGTTCGACACGATTCGGCGCGGAACCCAACATGAACACGTGCCCCATCTGTCAGGGAATGCCGGGGGTCCTCCCCGTGTTCAACCGAAAGGCTCTGGAATACACCATACGAATGGCACTGGCGTGCAATTGTACGATCAATGAATTCAGTAGGTTCGCCAGAAAGAACTACTACTATCCCGACCTGCCCAAGAACTATCAGATCTCCCAGTACGAGTTGCCGGTCTCCGAGCATGGCTGGGTAGAGATCGAGATGGAAGACGGAAAGAGAAAAATCGGTATTACCCGTATTCACATGGAAGAGGATGCGGGCAAACTCGTGCACGACGAGACCAAACCGGTTTCGTACGTCGATCTCAACAGGACCGGAGTCCCTCTGATAGAGATCGTCTCGGAACCCGACATACGCTCCCCCGAGGAAGCCGCTGCGTATTTGCGGGCTCTGCGGTCCATGCTGGTCTACCTGCAGATCTGCGACGGCAATATGGAAGAAGGGAGCTTCAGGTGCGATGCCAATGTGTCCATAAGGCCCAAAGGCACGGACACCCTTGGAGTCAAGGCGGAACTCAAGAACATGAATTCCTTTCGGTACGTGCAGAAGGGCCTGCAGTATGAGATAGAGCGGCAGCAGGGGGTCCTGGCCGAAGGCGGCAGAGTCATGCAAGAGACGCGGCTGTTCGAGCCCTCTTCCGGAAAAACCGCATCAATGAGGAGTAAGGAGCAGGCTCACGACTACCGGTATTTTCCGGATCCGGATCTCCTTCCCCTGCGTGTGGAGCCGCAGCTGGTCGAAAAGATCAGGAGCGAGCTCCCTGAACTCCCCGCGGAGAAAAAGGAACGATTTGTTCAGGAATTCGGTATCCCCGCTTATGACTCGGGTGTGCTGACCGCGACGAGAGAGCTGGCGTCGTATTTCGAGGAGGCGGTGAAGCGGTTTCCCAACCCCAAGAGCGTGAGCAACTGGATCATGACGGAGTTGATGCGGCAACTGAAGGGAGAAGAGGAAGGCATCGCTTCGTGTCTCGTGTCACCGGTCCAACTGGCGGATCTGCTCAAACTCATCGACAACGGAACCGTTTCCGGCAAGATTGCCAAGACCGTTTTCGAAGACATGTGGTCCACCGGCCGGGACGCGTCCGCGATCATTGAGGAAAAAGGGCTGCTCCAGGTCTCCGACACGAATGAGCTTACGGAAATCATTCAAAAAGTGCTCGACGACAACCCCGATGAAGTAGGCAAATTCCTCGGCGGCAAGAAGAAACTCATGGGGTTCTTTGTTGGCCAAGTGATGAAAGCAACCAAGGGAAAGGCCAATCCATCGGTTGTCAACCGGATCCTGGGGGAGGAATTGGGCAAGCGGGGTTCTTAGCGCAGTGCTTCGTAAGTTCGGTGCCGAAAACGGTACCGTCTTCCCGGCGTAGGCCGGGATCCAGTCTTCTTCTCCTGGACCCCGGCCTTTTACCTGAAAATCCCCCCTGTCCCCCCTTTTTCTAAGGGGGGAACTTTGGCCCGAACCGCTCGAGGGATTTTCATATTCCGTTGTGACCGTAAGGTCATGGAGGTTCTCCGGGGAGACGGCGGCGACAGGCCGCCCTACAAATGGGCATCGGTAGCCCCTGCCTCTGTGCCGGTATCTTCCTAAATTTGGCCCATGGCTCGGCATCCCACGCTGAACGCGCGACGGGACCGAACCGTGGACGTGCCCGCTGAGAGCCGAAGCTGACCGGTAAATATCTCAAGAATGTGCGACCGCATTAACGCAACTGTGTATTTGGCCACCCCGGTCTTAGGGTTAACGAGTAACTACATTTGTTAGCTAAACTAACGCACACAGAGTTCACCGGCAATGTAGGAAAATGCGTATAGCCCGCGTCGGTGAAATTGTTTCGTGTTCACAGAGAGATAAAAATCTTCCGCTGGATTCGGCTCATATTTTGTTGCATCCTCGGGAAAAAAATACTTGAAATGATAACTGGTCAGCCGGCAATATAAACAGTTGCGGTATTCTTATCGAGAGGTTCCACTCAGCAAGCAATGGAGACAAAACCGACGAAAATAGTAGTATATCACTGCCGCAATCTGCGGCTTTTCAGTGATGGTGAACAGAAGGTTTTCGCACGGTCGAGGCCGGGTTTGAAACTCGTGGCAATCCCGTGCTCCGGTAAGGTGGAAGCTCACCATCTGCTGCAAACCCTTGCAGGCGGGGCCCAAGGAGTGCTTGTGCTCGCCTGCGCGGAAAAGGCCTGCAAATATCTGGAAGGTTCAATGCGCTCCCACAAGCGCATTGATTATGCTCGTTTGTGGCTCGAAAGAATAGGGATCGAGCCCGATAGGCTGGAATTTATCCATTTGCCTCCCATGGACCGTGACGCATTGGATGACGTATTGAAGGAATTCAGACGCAAGTTGGAATCCTTCGACGAAATGCCCGCCGCTGCGAACATCTAGCCGAGCCGACGACCCTAAACGCAACACTTGGCTCCCGCATACCTGAGCCGGTATTCTCTGCCTGATTCGTACGAACGGCCGGCTTGGTTCAGCCAACCAAGGAGGAAATCTGTGATTGTCGCGGAGCTCAAAGAGATACATGAAATTAGGAAGATGATCGACCGGTATGCATCCGTACTGGTCGTTGGATGTGATTCCTGCGTAGCCGAGTGCGCTGCGGGAGGGAAGAAAGAGACCATGCTGCTCGCTGCGGCACTTCGACTTTCCTATTCGAAGGACAACAAGAATCCCGTAATCACAGAGGCTTGCCTGGATCGACAATGTGTCGACGACTTCATCGAAGGCATCGCATCTCAAGTCCCCGAACATGAGGCGATCCTGTCGCTCGGATGCGGTGCGGGGGTGCAGGCCTTGGCCAGGGTTTATACGGACAAACCCATTATTCCGGCACTGGATACCCTCTTTATCGGCGAAACCGAGATGAGAGGGGTCTGGCAGGAAAACTGCCTCGGGTGTGGAGAATGCAAACTCGGATATTTCGGCGCGGTCTGCCCGGTAACGCGCTGTTCCAAGAAGCTCATGAACGGACCGTGCGGCGGGTCGAAAGACGGCCGATGCGAGGTACACCCGGACATCCCCTGCGCATGGGACATGATTCTGAAACGACTCGAGGCACTTGGAGAGATTGACCGACTGAATGAATACGTGCCCCCTGTTGACTGGTCTAGGTCACACTCGGGAGGCCCACGCCGTGTTGTCAGGGAGGATCAAAAACCGTGAAGACCGAAAGCCGCCTCGAGAAAGTGTTGAATGCCGGACATTTCGCCGTAACGGCGGAGTGCGGCCCGTCAAAAGGTTCCGATGTTGATGCGCTCCAGCAGAAGGGCAAGTATTTGCTCGACCGAGTCGATGCCGTTAACGTTACCGACAACCAGACCGCCATCGTCAGGATGTCGTCGGTTGCGGCAAGCGCTATACTTAAGGACATGGGGCATGAACCCATTCTTCAGATGGTAACGCGGGACCGGAATCGTATCGCGCTTCAGAGCGATCTGTTCGGTGCATACGCTCTGGGTATTCGCAACGTGCTGTGTCTGACGGGAGATCACCAATGCTTCGGCAATCAAAAAGAAGCTGTGGGGGTTTTCGACCTGGATTCGATGCAACTGATCAGAACCGTGCGGGACATGCGCGATGAAGGCAAGATAATCGGTGGTGAGAAGATCCAGGTCGAGCCTAAGATGTTTATCGGCGCGGCTGCGAACCCCTTTGCCGACCCTGTCGGCTGGCGCGCGGTTCGCCTGGCCAAGAAGATCGATGCAGGCGTGGACTTCATCCAAACTCAATGTATCTTCAACGTACAACGGTTCATTGATTACATGAAGCAGGCCAACGACATGGGCCTGACCGAGAAGGTGCACATCCTCGCCGGCATAACGCCGTTCAAGAGCGCGGGAATGGCGCGTTACATGGCCACGAAAGTCGCCGGCATGGACGTCCCGCAGGAAATGATCGACCGGGTTGCCGGGGTACCGAAAGACAAGCAAGCGGACGAAGGAATCAAGATTGCCGTGGAGACCATCCGGCAGGTTCGCGAAATCAAGGGGGTTGCCGGAATTCACCTGATGGCCATTGAATGGGAACAAAAGGTTCCGGAAATCCTCGAGGCCGCGGGTCTGGGCGACCGACCGCAAGTTTGATGGCTGATTCTGGTATTTCGTAACAGTTCACCGTGAAGAAGAAAGAATGAACCACAAAGACACCAAGACACAAAGGAAAGAATAATAGGTTTTTGATTTGTTTGTGACTTTGTGTCTTTGTGGTGAGATTCTCTTTCTCGCAATCCCCATAGGACGAAGCAATGCCCAAGAAGTATCATATTGACGTGCATCCCACGCCCAATAGGTTTCCCGCCATAGGCAGATCGGGAATAATAGACTGGGGAGAAGGCTGTCTCAAGTGTGCGGAGTGCGTCAAGAACAAATGTATTTACAATGTGTACCGAGAGCGGACTTTTTCCACCGATATCATGGGTGATACCATTGACGAATTGTGCATGAACTGTTTTCGATGCGTACAAGGATGCCCGAAACGGCTTATCCACAAGACGCTGAACCCGGAATGGGAGGCCCTCGGGGATGACGTGTACACCCCCGACACGGTTTCCATCAACTGGGAACAGGCTCGGTCCGGGAAGATACCGGTATCCGGTGCGGGATACGGGGGCGCCTTTTCCGGCCCCGGCTTCGATTCCATGTGGACGGATATGAGCGAGATCGTTCGCCCCACCCGTGACGGCATTCACGGGCGAGAATATATCTCGACCGTGGTTGACCTGGGACGTAGGCCGGCCAGACTGGAGTTTGACGGGAATGGACAACTCCTCACCCAATCGGAGCCGTCCATAAGGTTGCCGATTCCCATCATTTTTGACTTGTTCCCGTTTGGGGATCTTTCGTCCAATGTCTGGAAAGCCGCCGTAAGTGCTGCTGCAAAATTGCAGACGTTGGCCGTGGTTCCCGCTGTCGAGGCTTATAAGTTGGAGAGCATGGCTCCCCACATCGTGCCGTTCCTGGGAACAGAGCCAACGGATCCCGGCCGGCTCATAAATTTCCCCATGGTCGAAATCGCCGATTCCGACGACGCTCCGAACAGGATGGAGGCCCTCAAGGCGGCGCGGTCCGATCTGTTGGTTGCCGTACGGATGCCTGCCTACTCGAGGGAAGAACAGCTTGAACGAGTATTGGAACTCAATCGAGCCGGTGCGGATGTCATCCATTACGTTTCCGATGAACGCGGGTACGAGCCGAGAGTGAAAAACGGCCTTCATATCAAGGATGTCATCAGGGAGCTTCACACCAAGCTGATGGACGAAGGTGTGAGGGATGAAATCACCTTCATCAGTTCCGGCGGAATCGCCATGGCCGAACACGTGATCAAGTCCATTCTCTGTGGGGCCAATCTGGTGGCGGTCGATGTTCCTCTGCTTATCGCACTGGAATGTCGTGTCTGCAGGAACTGCCGTGAGGGCGGAGAATGCCCGGTCGAACTATCTCAGAGCGATTCCGGCTGGGGTGCCCAGAGAATTGTTAACCTCATAGGCGCCTGGCACAACCAACTGCTCGAAATGATGGGAGCCATGGGAATCAGGGAAGCACGGAGACTAAGAGGCGAACAAGGGCGGGTCATGTTCATGGAAGACCTGGAGAGTGACACGTTCGCACACATCTTTGCCGACAGAAATCCGTAAGAAGGAATGGTCCATAATGCATTATAAGAACGTCTGGAGCGAGGTCCCGCCGGCCGAGGCGGTCAATGCCCCGTCAAGATTCGGCCGAGCCCTGGGCAAGTATACGGTCTCAATTTCGGACGCATGCAATGATTGTCTCAAGTGTGTCGTGGTGTGTCCGGTCAAGGTATTCGAGGCAGCCGGCGGAAAGTTGATTCCTCCACGAGATCACCTGTGCTTGGGAATAGAATGCTCCAAGAAATCAAACCGCTGTGTGGTCAACTGCCCCGTGGAGGCCATTCGTGTTGCGGAAAATCCCAGTTGCAAGGCGCTTGGAGACAAGAGATGGACCTCGGACCTTCTCATGAGCACCTGGCACATGGCCGAAACCGGTACATTGCCGCAAAACGACTTGGAATACCGAACAGGTGATAGCAACGGAGGTTTTGATAAGCTTCGACTGCTGTTTCCCAAACACCCTCCCAAGATGTCGACGGCAAAGGACGAAATCGACACGTCGATCAGCCTCAATAAGAGGGATAGCGGCCGGCACCAAATTAACATTCCCATCCCGGTATACGGCGGCGGCATGTCTTTCGGGTCCATCAGCCAGATAACAATGCTGAGCCGGATCAAAGCCTTTGCAGCGTGGGGATCGTTCACGTGCACCGGCGAGGGAGGATATCCCGAAGCGCTCTACCCCTTTGACGACTATATTATTACCCAGGTGGCCACCGGGCTTTTCGGTGTGAAGGAAGAGACCATCCAACGGGTCAAGATCATTGAATTCAAGTATGCCCAGGGGGCGAAACCCGGATTGGGAGGGCATCTTCTAGGACCAAAAGTTACCGCGGCGGTGGCCCGGATCCGAGAAACCGTCCCGGGATCGTCCCTTTTCAGTCCTTTCCCGTTTCATTCCGTGTACTCCGTTGAGGACCACAAGAAGCACGTGGACTGGATCAAGGCGATCAATCCTCTGGGGCTGGTTTCGGTCAAGGTTTCCACGCCCACGGACGTAGACATGGTGGCGGTGGGTTCGTACTACGCCGGCGCGCACATCATCCACATCGACGGTTCGTACGGCGGCACCGGAGCCGCACCGGATGTGGCCAAGAAGAACATCGCCATGCCGGTGGAGTATGCCATACCCAAGGTTCACAACTTCCTGACGGCCGAAGGAGTCCGCGACGAGATCACGCTCATCGCGTCGGGGGGCGTTCGCACGGCCTATGACGTGGTTAAGGCCATTGCTCTCGGCGCCGACGGAGTCGTCACCGGGACTTCCGACCTGGTAGCCCTGGAATGCATCCGATGTCACAATTGTGAGAGCGGTCGGGGGTGTGCGAGGGGCATTGCCACAACAGACCTTGAACTGGTCGGTTTGATGGATCTCAAGTGGGGATCGCAGCGAATTATCAATATGCTCTCCTGTTGGCGTGACCAACTGCAGGAGATTCTGTACCGATTGGGAATGAAGAGTGTTCGAGAACTGGTGGGACGAACCGATGTTCTGGCCCATCTGGATTACTGTTCGGATGTACCGGACGATGACATCCGAACGGTCGGGAAGTGAGGTTGGAGCCATGAAATTCAAAGGAGAATATGCTGAAAGGATCCTCGCGTCGCGTGTTAGGCAGTTGGGCGGAACCGAATTCTCCTCCAACCTCAAGCGGGAAGACGAGGGCGGCTGCGGAGTAACCGGATTTGCATCCAGCATACCGGTTGCGGGAAGGCACATCTTCGAGCCTTCCGTTCGCATGCACAACCGCGGCAACGGGAAAGGCGGCGGGATAGCCGCCGTGGGCCTCAACGCGGACATGTTGGGCGTAAGTCGGGAGGTCCTGGATTCCCACTACCTGCTCAACGTGGCACTGCTTGATCCGGCGAGCTTGGATTCCGTCAAGGAAAGCCAAGTGACCCCGTTCTTCGATACGGCCGTGGAAAAAGTAATCGATCACGTGCCGGATTATCGCGATCTGGAAGGGCTCGAGGTTAAGCCTCCCGATATCTGGAGAGCCTTCGTTCGGGTCAAGCCCGACGTTCTCAAGCGCTTCAAGGAAGACAACGGCTTGGACGGTATGCCCGACCGGTGGGCGGAAGATGAATTCGTAAGCCGCAATTCCGTTGCGTTGAACAAACGGTTCTACAGCTCGCTTGGCGAAAAACAGGCCTTCGTGATGTCCCACGGGCGCAACATGATGATCCTCAAGATCGTGGGTTACGCTGAGAACGTGGTTCGATACTACAACCTTGAAGACTTCCCCGCATATGTGTGGATCGCCCATCAGCGCTATCCCACCCGCGGTCGAGTCTGGCACCCGGGAGGGGCTCATCCGTTTGTGGGTTTGAACGAAGCGCTTGTGCACAACGGAGACTTCGCCAACTATCATGCGACCTGCGACTATCTGAAGCAGCGAGGTTTGGAACCTCAGTTCATGACCGATACCGAGGTCAGCGTTTTGCTGTTCGATCTTTGGAATCGGGTTTACGGTTATCCGCTGGAAGTGATCATCGAAGCATTGGCGCCCACGGGTGAACTGGACTTTGATCTGCTGCCCGTAGACAAGCAGGAACTCTACGACATGGTTCAGTCGACCCACATCCATGCCTCACCCGACGGCCCGTGGTTCTTCATCATTGCCCGCAATATCCCCGAAAACAACACGTATCAGCTCCTCGGCATAACCGACACCTCGATGCTGAGGCCACAGGTATTCTCTCTGTACGATGGTGAGGCTCAAATCGGTCTCGTCTGTTCCGAAAAGCAGGCAATTGATGCGACTCTGCGATCCCTCGCCGCCGAGGATCCGCGGTTCGGCACGGTTGCCGACAAGTACTGGAACGCCCGCGGCGGAAGCTCGTCGGACGGAGGCGCTTTCATGTTCAACGTAACACCCGACGGGAACGGAGGCGGATCTCTGGAGTGTTACGACAAGTTCGGACGGCAGGTTACCGTAGAGCCCCGAAAGCCCATGGACATTTCAATCCCCGTCACGAGACCCGATGACTACGGGCAGGTGATTGCTCCGATTGTCGAGGAAGCGGTAATCGACAAGGACCCGGAAACTCTCTTCAGAGTCGTCAGAGAGCACGCAGGTGAGTGGGATTACAACACGCTGAGGCTCGTCCTCGCCGCGATTGGGAACAGGGCCCGTTCGGACAGGCAGTACCTGGACACGGTTATCGGCGGATTCACACTGCTCCTGGATTGGCGGATTCCCCTGGGAGACAAAAAACGTTCGGCATTGCTACAGATTCTGATGGATGAACTAAATGCGGTATTCAAGTCTATCCCACCGATCACCGAAGCGATCGACATCGCCCATTACAGCCGGTTGTCATTTGAAACCCGAAAGGAGTTGCGTCCGCCCATCGCCATTGAGACAACGCTCGTGATCGATGCTTCGGATTTCGAGCCGGAAGGCGACGAATGCGACGCGGTTTTGTTGTCGGACGCATACGGACTTGGCTGGAGGAAATTCCTGGTCTTCGATCTTCGCGGACAGCGATTCGAGGGATGCGGCCTGGGCGCTCAGACCGATGGGGTGAGGATCGACCTCTACGGCTCATCGGGGGATTATGTTGCAAGCGGCATCGATGGAATGGAACTTCATATCCATGGGAATGCCCAGGATCAGCTCGGCCAAATCATGAAGCGCGGCACCTTGGTGATTCACGGAGATGTCGGCCAGTGCTTCATGTACGGTGCTAAGGGCGGATCGACCTTTGTCTTGGGCAATGCCGCGGGTAGGCCTTTGATCAATGCCGCCGGGCGTCCCAGGGTAGTGATCAACGGTACCGCACTTGACTTCCTGGCCGAGAGCTTCATGGCAGGCGATCCGCTCAACGGCGGCGGCTTCGTCGTTGTCAACGGGCTGACCATGAACGAAGACGGCCACATCGAGTTTCTGGAGCAGCCCTATCCCGGCTCGAACCTCTTCTCGCTCGCTTCGGGCGGAGCCCTCTATGTTCGGGACCCCGGTCGGCTCCTGGTTGAAGAACAGTTGAACGGCGGGCGTTATGCCGAGATCTCGGTCGAAGACTGGAACTTGATTCATCCGTACCTTCAGGAAAATGAGAGACATTTCGGGATCAAGGTGGAAGACCTGCTCACCGTGGACGGCGTGAGACGTACGCCTCGGGAAGTCTACCGCAAGGTTGAGGCGGTGGCACTGACGGTCCTCACATTGATTCCCGATACCGACGACTCGGCGTGGGCTTCCAAAGACGCTGCCGAAGCCGGATAAGCGGCATTTACAGAGGCGGTACGTGTAGGGGCGAATGGTATTCGCCCCCGGCGACCGCCGGTCGGCCCTACCCTTGTCGAATCCCAAACCTTCCCATCCCGCCACAATGGCCGAAAAGCATTCTTTCACCCGAGGCATCGGTCTATCCGAGCAGCTGATGAAGTCCCGAATGAGGGAAGCAGCACGGTTGAACCGGCTAAGTCGGCTGGCGACAACTGAACAGGTCGGGACGCGCAACGCCGGTCCGGTAAGGATAGTAGGACCGGCATCTTGCCGGTCATTCTCTTCTGTCCCGTTGCCACAAGCACGATTATGCGATTCCCGTTGAGTGACTACGTGGAAAAACACTGCCTTCACTCTGTTGTCACGAGCCGTTTTGCGGTATCGTTTAGGAAATCGAATTGCCGAGTCGGCACAAGGAGATGGAAATGCCCGAGCGCGCCGAACCGCCCAATGTTCAAGACAGCCTCATCTCTGCAGAAGATAACCGGACCATGTTCGACCGTATTGCCCGTTACTATGACGCGACGAACCGGTTTCTCACGTTCGGCCTTGATGCCGGTTGGAGACGAAAATCCGTTTCCCGGCTTGCACTGATGCTGGGCAGCACGTATTTGGACGTTGGGTGCGGCACCGGAGACATGGCTCTGGAGATCGTCAGACAGGCCCCGGAGAGTCGAGTCGTGGGGATCGATCCTTCCGAGGGTATGCTTGAAATAGGCAGGGCAAAGGTTCATGAAGCCGGACTCGATCATGCAATCACGTTGCAAAAGGGGGACGTGCTGAACCTTGCGTTCGGCGACGGTTCCTTTGACGGGGCCATTACCGCGTTCTGTATCAGAAACGTCACGGACCGTCTCCGCGGACTGCAGGAAATCCGTCGCGTGGTACGGCCCGGAGGGCTGGTGATCATTCTGGAACTCACCGAACCCATGGGGCCCATCATGGGACCGCTGTTCCGGATCTATGGCAAGGTTGTCATGCCCGCGGTCACCGCGGTCATGTCTTCGAAATCAGCGTACCGCTATCTCACCGATTCAATGGCCGACTTCCCCGAACCCGGGGAAATCCTGGCAGTGCTCAAGGAAGCGGGGTACCTCAACCGGAAATACGGACATATGACCGGCGGCATCGTCACCTTGTTCGAGGGGCAGGTTCCCAGCTGAGTGCCCCTTAGCATAAGTTCGGTCACTCATTCTTGTTTTGCGGCTGTGTTAGGTGCCGGAAGGAAGAAGATCCGGGCACGGAGAAACCGTCTGAAAAGTCGGTGCGACGTGCTACTCGTGGCACGATTGCACTGCATGTCGAAGTAAATCCCCCCTACCCCCCCTTTTTCTAAGGGGGGACCCGGCTCTTACCCCCCTTTGGCAAAGGGGGGCAGGGGGGATTTGGATTGCGGTTCACTTCATCCCGCGTGCAGCGCGGGATTCACTTCGAGCAGACAGTTCTGAGACACTCTCCGGAGGCCCGGGCTACGAAGAACTGTCCCGAAGCCTTAGACCTGTTTTGTGGGACGGGCCTCCGTGCCCGTCATCTTCAAGGGCGGGCGTTGGCCGCCGTCTCCCCGGCGCAGGCCGGGGTCCAGGAGAAGAAGACTGGTTCCCGGCCTACGCCGGGAAGACGCCTCACATTGTGCGACCGTATTTGCGCCAAGGAGTAATCAGTAACAACTCTTATCCTGAGATCCGGAATCTCTATGACTGGGCGACAAGCGAGACAGTCGGGACCTGGTATTCGTGTGGAGCACGGAGCGCAAGCCAACGAAAGACAGGCACCGAGCTACTCATCAGCGACTACGAGTGATCTGGCGGTATTGGCTGGGCTGTAACCGACATAAGGGGGAACGGAATTGGCCGACAAGAAACAGCTGGAAATACTCGAGCAGGGTGTGATTGTGTGGAACAGATGGAGGGCCGAGAATCCCGACAAGAAAGTGAGTCTCCACAGGGCCAATCTCCGGGAGAGAAAGCTCGACGGGGTCAATCTCCGCAAAGCCAATCTCCGCAGAGCAAATCTCAGCCTAGCCGATCTCAGCGGGGCCGATCTCACTGAGGCCAAGCTCAGCCGGGCCGATCTCAGAGGATCCACTCTCAGCTCGGCCGATCTCAGAGGGGCGGATCTCCGCGGTGCCGATCTCTTCGGGGCCTATCTATCAACGGCGGATCTCAGCCAAGCCGATCTCAGCGGAGCCGATCTCACCAGGACCTATCTCAACCATTGCATTCTTGTCGAGACTACTCTTGTCAGGGCTTACCTTACTCAGGCAAGGATCTACGGAGTCTCAGTGTGGAACGTCAATCTCAAGGAATCGATTCAGCAAGATCTAATAATCACTACGGATATGGAGCCCACCATCACCGTTGACAATCTGGAAGTTGCTCAGTTCATCCATCTTTTGCTAACCAACGAGAAGATTCGCGATGTGATTGATACCATAGCAAAGAAGGTCGTGCTGATCCTGGGTCGGTTTACCGACAAGAGACTGGACCTGCTCCGAGCGATTCGAGAGAAACTTCGTGAGATGGATTACTCACCTGTACTGTTCGATTTTCCGGCTCCTGAACAGAAGAACTGGGTCAAGACCGTCGAAACCCTTGCCCACATGTGTCGTTTCGTGATCATGGATCTGACGGATCCAAAGATGGTGCTCTTGGAAATGGCTCGCATCGACGCTCCGGTATAGCCGATCATACAATTCCCGAACAAGCCTGGAGCAGAAATGAGTCTTCTCTACGGTAAAGAGCGGGTTCTAGATGTTCATCCGTACCTCGACAGCAAAACCCTGCTGACAGACCTGCAAACGAAGATTGTCCCAAACATTGAGAACAAGATCCAAGAATGGGAGATTAACCTGCGAGACCGGTTCAGTGAGCTTGAGAGCAGATACGAAGCGTTGGAGCGAGAGAGGCAGGCGGATCAGGCCAGGATCAGGGAACTGGAGCAACAAATCCCACAAATGGGGCAACGTGAAGACTGGCCAACAGCCGACGAATGCGCGACGACAAGCGACGACGAACAGGACTGATTTCTGTCCGGTTCTCCCCAGCCGTTTGCCCGGTTCTGCGACGACGATTATGAACATTCTGCACGAAACGTCATCCTGCCCCTTCCCCCTCCCGTCGAGCTTACCTGCCCCTTCCCCCTCCCGTCGAGCTTCTTACCCACACGTCACACCGTGGCATAAATCAGTCTCTCGTTCCGAGGCTCCTGCCTTGAGCATGTCCCATATCTTTTTGCTGGACACCGTAGGAATCGGCAGAAAACAGCCGGCCAATTCGAAGTGATGTCCAGCCAGTGCCCCGAAGGGGCTCACTATGAATAGCCACGGGTTTTCAACCCGTGGAAAGAGGCAACCACACACTTCTTTGGACCGGCCCTGAAGGGGCCGACCAACAACTGAGTGCCGTATTCGTTGTCTCGTTGGTGGACCCCTCCGGGGTCCTGAACTGTCTGTTATTGTGCACCGTTTCCATGGGTTAAAACCCATGGCTATTAATGGTATGCCCTTTCAGGGCAGAAGCGCTCACATGCTCCACCTATGATGCCGGCAACGCTAGTCTTTGCCGTCATCGAGGTGAACATCAACTCGATATGGGATATGTTTCCGGTTGCCAGCGACCCAGGATATGGGTAATGCTCAGTGCAGGAGCCTGGGAACGAGAGAGGAATCTCTCCCGCTGCAAGAGGGCCGGAGAGTGTCTTTTCTCCTACTTCAATCGGTAGATCTGAAAATCAACTTTCGCGAGGAACGCGGGCAGCCTCCGAACCATCGCTCGATACGCTTCCTTGGTTTCCTCCGAGCGACGTTCCCATGAGACGGGAGCAGGATTCGAATCCACGGTCATGCCGTCGAAGCCGATTGCCGGATTGAAACGCCGGAGGCCGGGCTCAGAAATCTGGAAGTCATGGATGCTCCCGGCCAACAATTCCACCTCATGATCGGTGAAGTCGAAGACGTGCGCGTCCAGATGGGCCAGCGGTTCAACGGCGCACCCGACCTTCTTGAGCATGACTCCGATCTGGTCGGCCTGGCGTCTGAAGTAATCTCGCGTTTCCTCCGGAATATCCTTCCACGAGGCGAGCGTTACTTCCATACTCAGTGTGGTTCCCGATGAAGCCTGCCTTTCCAAGGACTCCTGGTGAATGGCCCGGGAGAGTGCCTCATGAGTCCCATGGAGCACAAGGTCCGGCGTGCACGTCTTCTCCAGAAGCCCAAACGCGTACAAGCTCCCGAACCCTTCCCTGGTCTCATCGGCCCCGTGCAATAACGTACCCAAACCGCCCTCGTGGGCCAATCTGACAATTATTGGAACGCTATGTCCTCGAAGATTCTTGAGCAGTACCATTGACGCGGACAGTGCTAGGGAATCGCTGTCCAGCAGCACGTACACCCGTGTCACATCGCATGCCCCACATTCGTCAAAGAGAAATCGGCCCTCGAGAAATGCCGATGACCGGACGTCCATCTCTTGTGCGGTGAGATCGCAGACCGTCTCAAGCATCGGATTCTTCAGGATCAGCAGCCGGCGCTTTTCATGGGCGCTTCTATCGATCAGAGTCACGCGAAACCGCTCGTCTGCATCCGGATGCAAACGGTTCCACGCGCGAGCCGTGTTTGTCACGAGGCTTTCACCCATACGCCCTACTCCGACCACCAGTAGATGAGGCACCGTGTCGATCTCTTCATCGAACGGGGGATGCTCCTCCATCAAGGCTTGTGCACCACGCAAGAAACTGTTGAAGAACTCCAGGCGGAACCGGTTGGCCGTAACCATTCCCAGTTCTTGTCCCTTCAGAAGTCTACAGAGTTCGAAATCATCTATTTGCACCACACACTTGAGTGAACCTCCTTTGCGACGAGACGATATCGCTCGGGCATCCACCGCGGTTTCAGCATTAATCCCGTCTTCCCCGCACACTGAAATGAGATATTCAGCCCGGTCCACGCCGGCTTTCAACAGAATCTCCTCATCCGAGGCATCGCCGACGATGACAACTGCTCCACTGTCCATGCACTGCGTAATCCTTTCATTGCTTTGATCTCGCTCAATCACCACTACCTGGGCCCCTTGTTCCAAAAACCTGTTAGCCAGAGTGAGTCCCCGTCTCCCCAACCCGCAGATCACCACATGATTCGAGATGAACCGGACGCTCATCATCTGCAACTGTTCACGAAAGACCAAAGCCAACGCGGTAATGGCCGTGTACAAGGCGGCTACGGGTGCGAGAAACCTGGCCACCCCCAGAGACCAGTTGTTGATGCCTTCAACCGAACCCGACTCCATGGTGAACAACTGCATGGTGAGGTAGAAGTTGTCCCAAAGCGAATGATTCTGGTTGTGTCTAATCGAATAGGCTGTAAATCCCACGTAGCCCAGGAGAAGGGCCAAACCCCACAAAGCGGCTACGATTTGCCAATCGTGATCCGCCAACCACTTCAGAGCCTTTCTCCTCCATGTGCGTACCATGGCGACTCGGGAATTGTTCCTCCTCAATGATTGAGTTGACTCGTTCATACAGGGCTTTCCCCAAATGCAGTTTTCTATGAGCTTGGAAACGCCTCTGCCATTCTTTACCGTTCCGGCTCATAGGAAAGAAAGTCCTCCAGGCACGGACAAACTGTTTCAAAACAGCCGGCTCGAAGTAAATCCCGCGGAACGCTGGATGAGGTGAACCGCAATGCAAATCCCCCCTGCCCCCCTTTGTCAAAGGGGGGTAAGAGCCGGTTCCCCCCTTAGAAAAAGGGGGGTTAGGGGGGATTTGCTGCGACATGCAGTGCAATCGTGCCACGAATGGCATCGTTCACCGATGTCTGAAACACTCTCCGGAAGCCTGGGCTACGAAAGACTTTGCCGAGCCTCGAACACGTTCCGTGGGACGGGCGTCCCTGCCCGTCATCCTTATGGGCGGGCGTCTCTGCCCGCCGGCCCTGCGGAACGCAGGGTCATCTTCCTTTTCGTTCCCCACCCGGGCCGGGGAACGAGGGAAATGCGGCCCCTCACAGGGCCTCCCGCAAGCCAATACGCGACTATCTCCTTATATCAATCCGCCCTCCCCGTCGCAACAAGTGGGAATTCCGTTTGTCGGGATGAGTTGTGGACCTCCAACGCCTGTGCTAGATTACCGCCCATGCCGGACGGAGAGAAAAGGGAAAATGTCCACGGTCGCGTGGTGCGTATTGCCGCGGAGCCGAAGAAGGCTCCACGGGGCGGATACCTCTTTCGTGGGTTGGAGATCGCCGAGGAAGCGGGCAACCACAGGACCTTTATTATGGTTCCGGAGTTCGCGAGCCCAAGCCTGTACGAATTTCCGATGCTCTGCTGGGAAGGGGCAAACATCAGCGGCTACCTTCTGCATCTCAACAACACTCTCGACGACGGGACCCTGATTTATGGAGCCGACCCGGAGACCGATCTTATCCTGGAACCTCATCGTCCGGTGAGCGTGACCGACGCTGTGGAAGCGGCGGAATGCCTCAAATCGGCGGATGTGAGATTCCGTACCGGTGCCGGTGAGCCATTCTGGCCGGCCAAAGGACGATTGATCCACGAACTGTTCGATCATCTCTTGCACACTGCATGCGATGACGAGAGCCGATTTAACGAGGCTTATGGCAATGCCGTCCCCGCTCTCAAAGAAGTCCTTCCCGGATCTTCAACATCAGTGAACGAAGAGGATTTGAAACGAGAAGCCAAGGCTCATTTTCGTAATCTCGTCACATGGCTTGCAGACAACCGGGAACGATTCCCTTCCGCCGCCGTGGAGACCGATCGTATCTCCGCTCGCTGGGGCCTCAAGGGACGTGCCGATGCGGTTTTTCGAGGATCGGACCGTCCCTTGATCCTGGAACTTAAATCGGGCCGGGTTCCGGTAGATGCACATCTTCATCAATTGTACGCGTACAGTCTCCTGTTTTCACTGGCCGGCGAGACCATTCCCGACGGCCAAGTGGTCTACTCGGCCAACGGCAGGGTGGATACGCTTTCCCGTTCGGAGGAAGGCGATCTCAAGGCCCATATCCTTGGCGGGCGCAACCGAGTCGTGGCTCTGAAGCACTCGTACACTTCAGGGGAGGATTTGTACGAGCGATTCGACGATCCGTCCTCCTGTTCGAGACAAGGTAAGTGCTTCAATCGAAAACACTGTTACAAGCTCTTCGGTGCCTCGACAGGTTCGGCTCCGGCACTGGTCGGGCGGGAACGGGAGTATTATGACCGATGGTTCAGGCTCGTCTCCATCGATGTCTGGGAGCAGGAGAATGTCTTCTCCCAAGTGCTGAACCCCTCGACTTTGGAACGCCGAATTGACGAGGGAGTTACCATCCCTCTCAAAGAACTGACGATTCAGACAGATTCCCATGCCGAGCCTGCCCGCGGCCGGCTCAAAGATGCTCCTACGGTGCCTCAAGAGCAAGACTCGCGCGGACAAGCAGTCTCAAAGGCAGTCTTTTCGAGCGACTTCGCGTTCGCTCTGGGCACATTGAGCGACACGGATACGGCATCCGATGTGCCCCCCGGGGAAGAACTCATCGTTCACCGTGGGGATCCATGTTCACCGGAGGCATTCCGCGCACGGGTAACCCGGTCACATGAAGACCGGATACTCTTAAGATTCAAGGTTCCGTTGCATATCTCACTCGAGCGGTTAGAACCGCAACCAAATGGCGATTGCAGGCACCGGTGTCATGTACGACCTTGGGTTTCGCAAGTATCATCGTATGACGCTGGGGATCCGGACGTTACTCCTGATTCACAGACCCCGAGAGCAACCAACCGAAATTCAGGAGCCGATTTCCAAAGAAATTCCAGCGGTACGACAAGAGAACGTGCATTAGGAGTAGAGGAGAACATCTTCGACCAAACAGAAATGTTGAGCAACCAAACCGGGTGGTTTCTGGACCGGCTACCCTTTTCGCGGCCTCGGGAGGCGGCACGACAATGCCTATTTGAGTTCCTCACCAGGGCTCGCAAACCCGTCGTGAACGTTGTGGTCCGGGGCGCAACGGAAGACCCTTCGGTGGAAGTCGCTTTCCCCGGCCGAGCCGACGAGGTCGCATGCACGGATGGATCATCCAAAGACGTGACGCGCCTTGGGAATTCCGAATCGGCGTCCGGCAAGAAATCCGCAGATGATTCATCGGATCTCGACGACTTGTGCTTCTCGGAAGGTCTGACGGCTGAGTTGAACGAAGATCAGGAGGAGGCTATTCGAGCTGCGCTGTCAAGCGAGACGTGTCACCTGATTCACGGTCCGCCGGGTACCGGAAAGACCCGCGTGTTGGCCAGGCTCATCAGGCTGTGTCTCGACCGCGGTGAGCGGGTACTGGTAGCCTGTCCCACGAACGTCGCGCTGGACGGACTGCTCCTATCGGTGATGGATTTGGGTGTCCGGGAGTTTCTTCGTATCGGACATCGTTCGAGTGTGTCTCGAGCCTTCCTCGATGCCGTCGAGCGCATAGGGTCGCCCCCTACCCTGCTCAACGACCTCGCTGCAATGGACATGAGCTTCAGGGAGTTCAGACGCCGGGTCAAGGCGACTCAACTGGTCGGTGCCACCGCTTACAGGTGTGTTACCCATTCGTTCTTTCTCAAACAAAGGTTCGACCGTGTCATCGTAGATGAGGCCGGTCAACTGGACGAACCGTCAACGCTTGCTCCACTACTGTGCGCTGATAGGTTTGTCCTCGGCGGAGATCATCTGCAGCTTCCGCCCATCGTACAGGACCGCACCGGTGACTCGGAGCGAGAAGACGATCCGGGACTGGAGCAATCGCTTTTCGAGCGCTTGCTTGGTACAATGCCGGACACCGCAATCTCGCGGTTGAACATGCAGTACCGCATGAACCGTGAGGTTCAGGACATCCCTTCTCGACTCTTCTATGACGATGCTTTGTATCCCTCTCCGGAGGCGGGGCCTCGGAGGCTGTGCATCGAGCCGGGCGTATCCTCCGATGCGGAGATCAATGAAATTGTCAGCCCGGACCCGCCGGTAGTGTTCGTTGATGTTCAGGGTCCCAACGGCGGCCGGGCAAGACCGGAAGAAGCCGAGGCGGCGGGAGCGATCATCGAAAGTCTTATCGCAGGCGGCGTATCCCCGAGCGAGGTGGGGATAATCACCCCTTACCGAGCTCAGCAGGCACTGATACGGAAACGCCTTTCACGGGGGACCGGGTCGGCCTCTCTCTCCGTGGATACGGTGGATCGCTTCCAGGGAGGAGAACGTGAAGTCATCATCCTGTCCCTGTCGAGGTCCGATGGAGTCACCTCCTTTCTGGCGGACAAGAAGAGACTGAACGTGTCATTGAGCAGAGCCCGGTCGAAACTCATCCTCCTGGGACACGGCCCGATGCTTGACGGTCACCCTCTCTTTGCGTCCATACTGGAGGGCGTGAAGCGCGTCCGATTGTGTCCGAAATGTTGAGTACTCCATGGTCCGAGTACGTTGCCACATTCGTGGCAACTGTCCTTACTTTGGTAGGGGCAGACCCCTGGAAAGTGTCTCAAAACTGTTGCAGCGAAGTGAATCGTGCCACGATGGAGTGGATTCGAATGGAAATCCCCCCTGCCCCCCTTTGCCAAAAAAGGGGGGGGGTAAGAGCCGGTTCCCCCCTTAGAAAAAGGGGGGTTAGAGGGGATTTGTTGCAGCATGCCCGACAATCGTGGCACGATTAGCATCACGTACCGACTTTTGAGACAGTCTCCCTGTGTCTGCCCTGGGCACCCGCGGGGGGATGCCCCTACAGTGCCGGCTCTTTCCCGGCTCGAAAAAGAGGCCCGGCCGCATATTTCCGGGCCATTCCCAAGAACGAGTGAGGCATCTATGGCCGAAAAGAAAGAAGAGATCTACCTGATCGACGGCAGTGCTTACATCTACAGAGCGTACCACGCCACAGGGGGGCTCTCCAACTCCAAGGGTTTTCCGACCGGGGCGGTATTTGGATTCACCAACATGATCGTCAAGACCCTGAGAGACAAGTCTCCCAAGAGGATCGCAGTGGTTTTCGACGCGAAGGGCCCGACGTTCAGGCACGAAAAATATTCGGAATACAAAGCCAATCGCCCGGAGATGCCGGAGGATCTGAGACTCCAGATCCCCAAGATACACGAGGTGGTGGAGGCGTACCGACTCCCCAAATTGTCGGTGCAAGGGTTCGAAGCCGACGACATTATCGCGACCCTGACGCGTCGGGCTCTCGACAGAGGATGGAAGGTGGTGGTCGTATCCGGGGACAAAGACCTGATGCAGCTCGTTTGTGAAGACGTCCTCATGTGGGACCCTCAGCGTGATTCGCTCTACGATTCCGCTGCGGTGGAAAAGAAGTTCGGAGTACCTCCTGCGGGCGTCCGGGATCTGTTGGCACTCATGGGAGATAGTTCAGACAACGTCCCCGGAGTGCCGGGTGTGGGACAGAAGACGGCCGCCAAACTTCTCCAGGAATTCGGATCCCTGGAAGAGATGTACTCCAAGGTTGACGATATCTCCCAGAAGGCGGTGAGAGAAAAGATACGAAACAATGAGGACAAGGCTCGACTGAGCTGCGAGTTGGTCTCCCTTGACTACGACGTCCCCCTGCAGAAGAGCGTCGACGATCTCAAGCCGGACGAGCACGACGTGGAGAAGCTTCGGGGCATCTTTAAAGAATTGGAGTTCAAACGGCTCCTTGAGGATCTACCTCCGGAACGGGGGCTTGATTTCTCAGGTTATGAGACAATCGTGCAAATGGAAGACCTTGAGAACCGGGTAGCCGGCATTGCCGAAATCGGTCGGTTTTCCGTGGACCTGGAAACGACTTCAACGGAGCCGGTGAGGGCGGATCTCGTCGGGGTATCTCTGTGCGCGGAAGACGGCAAGGCATACTACATACCGGTCGGCCATACTGAAGGCAAGCAACTTCCCAAAGGCGACGTTCTCCGGGTCCTCAAGCCGGTTCTGGAAGACGAGCATCTCGAAAAGGTGGGCCAAAACATCAAGTACGATATGATCGTTCTCAAGAAGGAGGGCGTTCAGATCCGCGGTATCGCCTGCGACACCATGCTCGCGTCGTACCTTTTGGACCCGAGCCGTCGCGGCCATTCTCTGGATGATTTGGCCCGGATATTTCTCCATCACGCGATGATCCCCATCAAGGATCTCATCGGTACAGGAAAGAGTCAGACCGTCTTCTCCGAGGTGGATATTCCGAGAGCCGCCACGTACGCGTGCGAAGATGCGGACGCAACCTGGAGGGTCGCGTCCATCCTCTGCCCGCGAGTCGAGAAGGAAGGACTGGGCGATCTGTTCCGAAACATTGAATTGCCGCTGATTCCGGTCCTGGCGGAAATGGAATTGACCGGAGTGCGAGTGGACACGGCCTACTTGCAGGAACTGGCCCTGGAATTCGGAGAGGTACTCAAGAAGAGCGAGGCCGAGATCTACAACCTCGCAGGGGAATCCTTCAACATCAATTCCCCCAAACAACTCGGTGTGATTCTGTTCGACAGAATCGGGCTGAAGCCCCTGAAGAAGACAAAGACCGGCCGGTCCACCTCGCTGGACGTCCTGGAGCAGTTGGCCTTGCAACACGACTTGCCGAAGAAGATTCTCGAATACCGATCCGTGTTCAAACTCAAATCCACCTATGTGGACGCACTCACCAATCTGGTCAACCCCAGGACCGGCCGAATCCATACATCGTACAATCAGGCGGTTGCAGCCACGGGTCGCTTATCTTCATCAGACCCCAATCTGCAGAATATCCCGATCCGTACGGCCGAGGGACGAAAAATCCGTCGGGCGTTCATTCCTGAAGACGGTCACGTATTTGTCGCAGCAGACTATTCGCAAATAGAGCTCCGGGTCATGGCCCACCTGTCCGACGATCAACGGTTGAGGGACGCGTTTTCCGGTGGAGAAGATATCCATGCCATAACCGCAGCGAGCGTTTTTGAATGCTCGCCCGCTCACATAACTCCCGAGATGCGACGCAAGGCAAAGGCGATCAACTTTGGAATCATTTATGGAATGGGTTCCTACAGGTTGGCGGCACAGCTCGGGGTGGGAATGAAGATGGCACGAAAGTACCTCGATGATTACTATGCCACCTACGCCGGGGTCAGGCGTTACATGGAGGAGATTCCCGAGAAGGCCGCCAAGGATGGATTCGTTTCGACGCTCCTCGGGAGGAAGCGGTTTCTTCCCGACCTGAACAGCCCCAACAAGATTGCTCAGCAGGGAGCTCAACGGGTGGCGATCAACACAACGATTCAAGGGACCGCGGCGGATCTCATAAAACTCGCCATGATTAAGGTGAATGATTCTTTGGCACGAAGCGGACTACCGGCTCGGATGATCCTCCAGGTCCACGACGAACTCATTCTGGAGGTTCGGCAGGATGCGGCGGATGAGTCGGCCGCACTGCTCAAACGGGAGATGGAGCGCGCATACGAACTCAGCGTGCCCCTGGTGGTCGATGTGGCCATTGGAAAAAACTGGGATGAGGCACACTAATGGGAAGATCGGTCGAAGCATGGATACTGACGATCGGGAACGAAATCATCAACGGTGTCATCACGGACACCAACAGGGAAACCATTTCACGGGAACTCCGCTCCGTGGGAATCGGTACCGCGGGCATGTCCTCCGTGGGTGACGATCCGGCTCTCATTGCCGATGCTCTCGGAAGCGCCATGCGCAGGGCCAAGGTCACCATTGTGTCGGGAGGATTGGGCCCTACCGAGGACGACAAGACCTCGGCTTCGGTCGCGGACTATCTGGGCGTTCCCCTGGAATCGAACAAGGAACAACTGGCCCTCATTGAAGAACGTTTCACGAAATGGGGACGGGTCATGACTCCGAGTAACGCCAAGCAGGCTCTTTTCCCGAAAGGCGCGGTCCCCCTTCCCAACGAGTACGGTACGGCCCCCGGCTTCATGATCGAAAAGGACGGTGCGATTGCGTTGTTCTTTCCGGGGATTCCGAGAGAACTGATTAGGATGATCCGAGAACAGGGCATCCCCGCAATTCTGAATCGGTTCGGCACACCCAGGCAAGTTTTCCGTACCCGTACGCTCAAGGTTTATGGTCTCTCGGAATCCAAGCTGGGAGAGATCCTTGCGGATGTATCCCGAGATGAAGAGAACTACCACCTTGCGTTCCTGCCCAGGTTTCCGATCATCCGCCTCCGGATGGACGCGGTTGCGGACACCGAGGATGAGGCCAACAGTATTCTGGACGCCAAGCAAAATGTCCTTGGTGAACGGATTGTCGAGAACATAATCTCCGCGGACGGACGGTCCATGGAGGCCGTCGTGCTGGAATTGCTCGAGGGAAAAGGACTGACGCTGGGATTGGCGGAGTCCATAACCGGGGGCATGATCGGACAGATGATAACCGGTGTCCCAGGCTCGTCCCGCACGTTCATGGGATCTGTGGTGAGCTATTCAAACGAGATGAAATGCAAGCTTCTCGGTGTACGGGAGCAGACTCTGATCGACCACGGCGCGGTGTCGCATGCCTGTGCCCGAGAAATGGCCCTCGGGGCCCGGGATGTGACGGATGCAGATATAGGCCTCTCTGTGACGGGAATAGCCGGTCCGGACGGAGGAACTCCCGAGAAGCCCGTCGGGACCTTCTACCTGGGCTTGGCCACCCCGGACACGGTTCTCACCCGCGGGCTTCTCTCACCGGGGCAACGCGAATGGGTGAGAACCCTCGCGGCAATGCAGGCACTCGACTTTGTCCGGCGGCATATGCTCGGGTACCGCATCCACGGAACGGAAGAAGGAGTTCGACGGGGACCTCTTGAGGCGTAATTGTGGGCAGACGGTCTCATTGACGAAATTGCGGTGACTATTCTTGATCACGCGCGGTAACGTCCTCGCGTCTCTGCCGAGCGCTCGTGGAGGAGAAACCGGCACGGAGGCCGGCGCTACCAAAACAGAGAAGGCCTACGTTAATAAGTCACCGTATTTAAGCCTGTGAGCACTTAGTAATAAACCACAGCCTGGACAAACGCGCCGCCCCATCGGGCGTTTACGTTGGCCTCAAATTCGCCGGAAGCGGGATCGGGAGCGTCGACGCGTTGCGGCCTTGCGTGGAGAGTCAGGTAGCACGCACGATAACCGCCTTCTATGCCGAATGAAAACGTGGAATGTCCGAGAAGGCTTGTCTCCCATATTGCCGGACGGAGGCCCCCTGAGACCTCCCATTCAGTTATCTTCGCCTCGGTGGGTCGCTGGACCAATGGAACGGGCATACGGAATTTGGCCTGGAAAGTGATCGGCACGTCCCGAATGCGGCCGGGCATGATTCTGCCGTGAACGCCCAACTGGATTGGTTGGCTGCCCGTATACTGCTGCCATTGTAAGGGATCGTCGAGCCGTCTGTCTTGGAATGTCACCTGGTTCGTAAAGAACGTGAAGTCGATGCCGCCCCTGACATAGGGAGTTCGAATGATATCCAGATCCAGCCCCAGGCGATTCCCACTGAAATCAAGTTCCGATATTTTTGCCCCTACTACGGCGTCTTCGGTCCTTCCCCTGAACTTATGATCTTCTTCCACATCCAGACGAAGACCAAGTCGGTCAACGTGTATTTCGACCTGAAGTGACTTGAAGATCTCCGGGTCGTCTGCAAAGCCGAACTCTGAAAGATTGTGAGTCTGCCCCCTGGCCTCCACCGTTCCGGTTATCCTGGGGAGGAACATCCTGAATCCCACGGAGGCTCGGTAGTCCGACCAATCCCACCACGCGGAACTCCCCCACAAGGAAGAGAACATCTGGGCCTCAGCCGTAGTCGCGGTTAAAGGAGTACACACGATTACGAGGAGCAGACAAGCGGGGAGCGCTTTGAGCATGCGGATCTTGAGCTTCAATCCATACCTCTTGAAGGAGTAGCCGAAGTCGTTGTCTCGGACCGGCAATACTTGGTAAACTGAGACCGGCATCTCTGTATCGGTCGGAACAACATCTCCGGATCATCCTAATAAAGCGGCAAAACAACACGAAAATATAACACCATATGATCACTGATAAATATATAGCAGATTCAGGCTCACTGTCAAGGAATTCCTCTTGCAGTTCGGCTTTCGCGTGATGTCGGCAGAACACGCGGATGCCCTCCATTGTCTTAATTAATTGAAATCAGAAGTAGTAAGCTTCATCGTCCCGGAGTCGAACGTGAACGGCAACGTACTGAAAAGCGGGAATGGACCATGGAACCGATCAATGTTGTTGAATCCGAGACAGCTATATACTATTCTAGGTATTATCTTGTGTTTTGAGATCCCTAGATGCACATATCGACGGAGGTCGAATTGGCGCTCAGAAGTATTCCCAGGATTCTTCTGGCTAAGCCGGGCCTGGACGGTCACGACCGCGGGGCAAAAGTTGTAGCTCACGCTTTGAAGGATGCCGGTTTCGAGGTCATCTACACCGGTCTGCACCAGACGGTCGAGATGATCGTTGAGACCGCGATTCAAGAAGACGTTGATTTAATAGGTCTTTCCATCATGTCTGGAGCCCACGTTCCCATTTGCAGAAAGCTGATGGATCTGCTGGAGAAAAAGGGGGCCGCGGACATCATGGTCCTAGTGGGGGGCGTAATCCCCGGTCGGGATATCCCGACTCTCAAGGACATGGGCGTGGCCGAGGTCTTTCCGGGTGGATCGGACATCGACGCGCCTGCAAGGTTCATAAAGGATCGCCTCATGTAAAGCACGCATTATACAGCAGGAGGTCGACATGAATCCGGCCCTGAAGCCATACCAACCGACGAATCACATCAGGATTGTCACGGCAGCTTCCCTTTTCGACGGTCACGATGCGGCCATCAACATTATGCGACGGATTCTGCAGGCAACGGGCGCTGAGGTAATTCACCTCGGGCATGATCGAGGAGTCGCGGAAATCGTTGACGCGGCCGTTCAGGAAGACGCGCAGGCCATAGGAATAAGCTGCTACCAAGGCGGACATGTCGAGTTCTTCAAGTATATGATCGACCTCCTCAGGGAACATGATTGCGAACACATCAAGGTTTTCGGCGGCGGCGGGGGAGTCATCGTGCCTGAGGAGATAAGGGATTTGGAGGCGTACGGCGTCACCAAGATCTACAGCCCCGAAGACGGCAGGCGGTTGGGTCTTCAGGGAATGATAAACGATTTCATGGAGAGATGCGATTTTCCAACCGCGGACGGCTCACTGAACGGCGACCTCTCGGATCTCACTCCCAGGAATTGGAAGCTTCTTGCAAACACCATTACCACGGTCGAAACGGCCAAGACCTTGGGGAACGGAAACCTGCCCGAGATCCGGTCCTTGATACAAGAGAAAATCGGCGATCGTGTCACCCCGGTACTGGGCATCACCGGGACCGGTGGAGCGGGGAAATCCTCACTTACTGATGAATTGGTGCTCCGGTTCATCAACGATCAACCGGAAAAGACGGTGGGAATCATCTCCGTCGATCCGACCCGACGCAAGACGGGCGGTGCCCTTCTAGGCGACCGCATCAGAATGAACTCGATCCGTACGGACAGAGTCTATTACCGTTCCTTGGCCACCAGAGGCCAAGGCATGGAGGTTCCGATACACATAGAGGAGTCCATCGAGGTCCTCAAGGCCGCGGGGTTTGATCTCATTATCGTGGAAACCGCAGGTATCGGTCAGGGGGATGCGGCGATCGTTCCGCTTTCCGATGTTTCCCTGTATGTCATGACTTCGGAATTCGGTGCTCAGAGTCAGCTTGAGAAGATCGATATGCTCGACTTCGCGGATCTCACGGCAATCAACAAATACGACCGCAAAGGCTCGGAAGACGCGATTCAAGATGTGCGAAAGCAGATTCAGCGCAATCTCGTGGACTTCACCACTCCCTTGGAGGACTTCCCCGTCTATGGAACCATTGCGTCACGATTCAATGACGACGGGGTTACAAGCCTGTACGTGGGAATCATTCGAACGATCGCTGAAAAAACCGGAGTGCAGTGGACTACCGGGCTCAAGGGCAATCCGGAAAAGAGATCGTCTTCTCGAACCATAATCATACCGCAGGAGCGGACCGGATACCTTTCCGACATTACCTCCACGGTACGCAGGTACCACGCATGGGGAAAAGAGCAGGCCGATCTGGTACGACGCCTCTGGCATCTGGACGATGCAGTGAAGGCATTGAGACAAGACGGCCTTGATGATGAGTCAGAGCCGATTCGACACATCAAGCGGCTGCAGGACGATGTGGAAGCAAAACTGGATCCGAGAGCCCTTCGCCTCGTCGGTGAGTGGGATGACGTCAAAGAGGCCTATTCCGGTGATGAATTCGTATTCTCCGTACGCGGCAAAGAGATTCGCACTCCTCTCAAGACGAAGACGCTCAGCGGAAACATGCTGCCGAGGGTAGCACTCCCCAAATACGAGGACCCCGGAGAGATATTGCGCTGGAGATTGAGAGAGAATCTCCCGGGAGCATTTCCTTACACGGCCGGGGTGTTCCCGTTCAAGCGACAGGACGAGGACCCCACCCGCATGTTTGCAGGTGAAGGGGACCCGTTTCGGACCAACAGAAGGTTTGCGTATCTTTCGGCAAACAGTCCGGCCAAACGTCTGTCAACCGCGTTCGATTCAGTCACCCTGTATGGAAGGGATCCCGAAGAGCGACCGGACATATACGGCAAGGTCGGAACATCCGGGGTTTCCGTCTGCACCCTCGACGACGCAAAGGTTCTCTACTCCGGCTTCGACCTTGCGGCACCGAACACGTCGGTTTCCATGACCATTAACGGCCCGGCACCCATGATGCTGGCAATGTTTCTCAACACCGCAATCGATCAGCAACTGGACACGTATCGTGAGGAGACGGGCACCGAGGCCTCACCTGAACAAAGGACGCGCATCAGGGATTACGTACTCCGCAACGTCCGGGGTACCGTCCAGGCGGACATCCTCAAAGAGGACCAGGGCCAGAACACGTGCATCTTCTCGACCGATTTCTCACTTAAAATGATGGGGGACGTTCAGGAATACTTCATCCGCAACCAGGTCAGGAACTTCTATTCGGTCTCCATCTCCGGCTACCACATAGCGGAAGCAGGCGCCAACCCCATAACGCAGCTGGCGTTCACCCTGGCCAACGGCTTCACCTACGTGGAATACTACCTGTCCCGCGGGATGCACATAGACGATTTCGCGCCCAACCTGTCGTTCTTCTTCTCCAACGGCCTCGAGGCCGAGTACAGCGTTATCGGCCGTGTGGCCCGACGGATTTGGGCCGTTGCCATGAGGGACAAATACGGTGCAAACGAACGGTCGCAGAAACTCAAGTACCACATTCAGACCAGCGGCCGTTCCTTGCATGCCCAGGAGATTCAGTTCAACGACATTCGAACGACACTACAGGCTCTCATAGCCATTTATGACAACTGCAACTCGCTCCATACCAACTCGTACGACGAAGCCATCACGACGCCAAGTGAAGAATCCGTGCGCAGAGCACTTGCCATCCAGTTGATCATCAACAAGGAATGGGGCTTGAGCAAGATTGACAACCTGAATCAGGGAAGTTTCATCCTTGAAGACCTGACGGATTTGGTCGAGGAGGCCGTCCTTGCGGAATTCGATCGGCTCTCCAAGCGAGGGGGCGTGCTGGGGTCCATGGAGACGGGTTACCAGCGGAACAAGATCCAGGATGAGTCCATCTACTATGAGACTCTCAAGTCATCGGGCGAGTATCCCGTCGTCGGCGTGAACACCTTTCTCAACCCCCACGAGGACTACACGGAGCAGTGTGCCGTAGAACTGGCCAGGGGAACGGAAGAAGAGAAACAGTCTCAGCTGGGACGTCTGAAGGAGTTCAAGGAACGAAACAAGGACATGGCTCCCAGGGCCCTGGAACGACTGTTTCAAGTCACCCGGTCCGGCGGGAATATCTTTGAGGAGTTGATGGAAACCGTCAGATACTGCTCTCTGGGGCAGATATCACACACCCTCTTCAAGGCCGGCGGACAATACAGGCGGAACATGTAGGGGCCTGTGTTTGGACCGGCATCTTGCCCTTAATCCGGCGAGACGACCGTGATAGCCGTGGACGAGGAAAGATGCTGCAGGGGCACCCCCCCTATTGGTGCCGGCCGGTCATCGTCCCGAGTCCCGCCCTACCGGGACCGGGCTCCCTCCGGTCACCGTAAGCCGACCGGCAAGATGACGGTCCTACTGAAGACGGCAGTACCCGTAGGGCGGGCTGTACCCGCCGTCTGTGCCCCGCGCCGACCGTTAACTTGCCGGAGCGTCCACCAGGCTCATGCCGGCGAGGTCAAAGACTCGGCAAACGGATGTGCATTCTGCCGGTCGGCCTGCAAGCTCCTGCAGGTAATCACTACGCTCTTCCGCAGCCAACAGGTCTAACGCAGTGATCTTGTTGGGATCGAGCACCAAAGACACGGCCGCGGTCGGCTTGTCCCACGGTTCGGTCAGGCCGGCCGCGTCGGCACCGTGACTCGGTTGCGGAACGCCGCCTTCGGGAACGAACGCAAGCAACTCCTCGGCAAGCTTGATTTCATAGGCGTCGAAAACAAGGAGAATTTGATCGAGCGGGTCCGTTGCTTGCGATTCTTTCAACAGTCGGAAGAATCCCTCCAGGTCTACCCATTCCTCGCCTCTTTCCCCGACCTTCCCGGAGACAAAGGCCATCAGGCTGCTCCAGGCTTCACCCTGTGCCTCAGGGCCCCCACCGAAGAGGGCCTCGTGCACAAGTATCTTGAACTGACCCAACGCTTCCGACCGACCATGCAAACCCGGTTCCGGACCACCGGTCAAATCGGGCGGCAGCACACCCGCTTCGGAGAGGCTCCCGAAAAGGCCTTCAATGATTGCCGTTGAATCCACGGTGCTCAAGGGGCCGGGCGTAGTTCCGCTCCCTCCGGTCAGGTCGAAAGGATCGTCAGGATAGGGTTTTGCGGATTCATCCACCTCCGGAACGCCGACCACCGTGACGTCGATTTGTCCGCAAACCACGCATGGGCCGCATAGTCCGGGTCGAGCACCAAAGCCTCGTCGGTTTTGCCGTAACTTCCCGTAGGGAGCGCCCCAGGAGTGAGAGATACGCGGGATTGACATGAGTGTATTCAAGTTGTTTGTTCTTAAGAAAGATGCCATCCTCCGCGGTTTCAAAAACGGCCCTGAAGCGCTCTTCCGTGGCCCGCAAGGACAGTTCGGTCTTCTTCCTCGTTTCGATCTCCCGGGCCAGTTCCACGTTTTTCATGCGCAAGACCTCGGCCGCTCGGGCTTCCCGTTCCAGACGCAGCTCCAGTTCCTCCTTCTTGCGGTCGGTAATATCAATGAGCGATGCTATTGTCTGTGTTGTTCCGGGAATGATATCCGCGGTGAGAAACACATGCTTAAGGTCCCCGTGCTTGTCGACCATGGTGAACTCGTACTGGCGCGGAGCCGAGTCCGGGTTCGCGTATCGCCGGCTGCTGATTTCCCTTATCCGCTCGATCTCGTCCTTTGCCACGATCTCAGTCCAGCTCTTCTTCCCCTCCACTTCCTCTCTCGTATATCCGTTATCTTCCAGAAACCGGGCATTTACCAGGGAAATGCTAGTATCCTGCTCGGCAATGAGGATGGCGGTCCCAGTGGTATCGAAGATGGTTCTGTACCGTGCCTCGCTCTCTCTGAGGCGGTTTTCCCTATCCGCCAAGGTTCTCATCATTTCCGCGATGTTGCGGCTGAGGTACTCGAATTCCTGTACGCCTTTGTACGTGGGAGACTCCCCCTTGTTGAGTTTCCCGATAATTGCATTGACCGGCCGGCCGAGGAACCGGTTTTCCACCACGATCAAGCCACAGGCCATGACCAGTAACAGCGCACCCGGTATCCAGTACAGACCGCGGATCTTTCCGACCAATCCGGCATACGCCTTCTTCTCCCGCAGAAGGACGATTCGCCATTGCCACGGCCGGAAGTCAAAGCCGTACGCGAAGAAACTCAGGGAACCGGCCTCCAACGTAGCCGCGGTATGACGGCGCAGCCTGCCGGCTTCTTCCAAGTGGCCCTTTTTCACATTGTCGGTTGACAGGAGCTTCTCTCGACCGGATTCGCGCTTCTCAAGAATGACGCCGTCCAGGCGGAATTTCTTGAATTGTTCTTCAAGCCGCCCCAGAGTCAGCGCCTTTGTGACTCGAAGTTCCCTCGGATCGTCCCAGATCTCCGACTTGAGAATCCTGTCGATACTTTGGTTGCAGACGTCAAGCACCTCGCGTGAAATACTCCTCAGGTCCTCGCGAGCCCGATCCGCGGCAAATTCCCTGATGCAGTCGGCCACGAAGAAGTACAGGATACCCCAGACAAGGAGCGTCAGCAGGAAAACGGGAGCGGCCAGGCGAAAGCTGAGTCTGTTCAGAATATTCATGGCCGCGCCTCCGGGGGAAACAGAAGCTTGCCGTCACTGAGATCCTTGGGTTCGAGGACCTTCTTCCTACCGTCTTGCCACTGGATGATGAGCGGCTGTTGGCGCACCTGCCGTCCATTGGCGCTAACGCCGTAACGGCCTACGATCGTAACCATGTCGAGCACGCTCAGTTCGTTGCGGATCTTCTCACGGTTGATTGTTCCCACTCCGGCCACTGCGGACCCGAGAACCTCACCGGCCGCAAAGCCCATGGCCGCGTGGTACGAAGGCGTGGTCCGGTATTCCCGCCGGAATTGCTCCACGAACCGTCTTCCTCCGGGGAAGCGCTTCGCGATGGAAGGTTCCCACACGGAGGTGCCTACGGAATAGTCGGCCAACGGACCGAGAATCCGGTGGTATTCATCGAGCGAGGGAGCGATCTGAGAGTAATATACCCCGGGATACCAGCCCACTTCGTCCAGCGTTTTCCTGACTCGTACCGCCCCATATGGCATCGGCCGCACTCAATGGAAGTAATGTAGGATAATGGTGTTTCTCGAGAATGGGCACGACTTCTTTAGCTATGGCGCTGGAATACGGGCCCATTACCAGATCGACGCGCTCTTGGGTCAGCATCTGCCGGTAGATCTCGCGGGCCCTTTGAGAGAACTCCGGTCGTCACGGATGAGAAGCTTTACCGTCCGTCCCAGGAGGTCTCCTTTGGCGTTGATGTCCTTCTCCCACAGCCGGAGCCCATCGGCGTACATGGTTCCCATTGGGGCATACTTTCCCGACAGCGCAATGGACACACCGATGCGGATGGGCTGCGCGGCATGGACAGCGGCCGTGGCGAACCAAAGAATAAGAACAACGCAGAAGAGAATGGCCGGCCGCGGTTTCATCAACGTTAATTCAGCCGGAGGGGAGCAGAGAACTCCCTCAGCCCTCTCCTCGATGCCTAACAATAAGGATCTCTCGGGTTCCACAGTATTTCCCCTTTCCGGCGGGCCGGTCCCCCTGCCCCGCCGTGAGGAACCTCGCCGTCCGAAAGTGCCTCTTAGACAAAGGTGTAGGGAAAGAGGCGAACCCACGGCTCTTGGAAAAGCTTATCACAAGAAAACGCATTCGAGTAATCTGAGGTGTCGAAAAAAGAGGAGGACCGGGGGCTTGCCCTTACTCGTCCTGAATGATGATCCGGGTCACGCCGGAGACCAGCCCGGTCGGCTTGTGGATCAATCTGATACGATATTCGCCCGGAGGCAGGGTGAGTCGGGCCGAATAGGATCCTGAGGAGTCGGTGCGAAGTTCCTTCAGGTCACGCCACGGGCTCTGGGAAACCTGAATCGTCACGTTGGAATCAGCCAAACCGGCGAACTCTCCTCTTACGGATACCGTGTCGTCCAACACCGCAGCGGCAAGCGTCACGTGATGTTCATTTCGTTGCGTCGGCACGTCATACTGTCGAACGGTCCGGGTGTACAGGCTGTCACGGACCTTCCTTTGGTAACGCACGTCCGGCACGGCGTACTGTGCCGAGAGAGGGTTTTCACCGTTGATCAGAGCCTGCCAGTCAAACGCCAGTGATACGTTGCCCTGAAACCGATAGTTTTCCAAACCGGCACTGTTCAACTCCCTGGCCAGACTTACGTTGAACATTCCGTCCCTCGAACCGACGGTAACACCGGTGTTGTAGCCCCAGAGTGTGCCGGCAACCGTTCGAAAGGAATGCCCCGAAGCGTCCAATCGAATGTCCAACGAGTCAACCAACGGCGGCAGCAACATGCTCACTTGGGCATCAAATCCCTGAAGCATGGCTTCTTTTATCAGGGCCGTGTTGCCGAGGGATGTCCGATTCCGTTCGTTGGTCGGAATATATGCATTCATCGATAAGCTGATGTCCGAGAAATTTCCCGGCAGGGCAGAGAGCTCCACCCCTACCCCGGTCTCCTTCAGAAAACTTTCTTGAGATCCTCTCGCTCTTTTCCAGTCGTGGAACGCGTGGAATCCGATCAGGGTATCCGAGTTCAACATGTGACGAATCCCGGCACCCACCGAATAGGTCTCCTCGCTACCGGTCAGAGATACTCTCGGCGCGAAGAATATGCTCTTGTCGCTCCAGTGTTTGACGGGTACGAAGTAGTCGGCCTGCATGGTAGGGAGCCCCTGCCAACGGTCGTAACCAGTGTCGAGTTGGAGCCCTTGGCGGTATGTTTCAGGAATTACCAAACTGAGACTGTGATCCACGGTAGGATCGAGGTACTGCTCCGGCCAAGGCGGCTCCACGGGATCCGGGGATTCGGCGGACAGCATTGCCGGATCCAGAGAAGGCTTATAGTGAGTTGGATCAAAATACGTTGCATATGATGGGACGCAGGCGTGCGCGAAGAGCACCAGTGCTGCAAAGAAAATCAGAGAAGTCTTTTTTATTAATAAATTACTTTCACTTTTCATTATAACTACCTCAATATCGAGGTCTTCTACGAAAGTTATATTCTTTGGGTGTCCGTGTCAAGCAAATAGAGTGTTCTCCCATGCACGATTGTTGCATCTTTGAGAGCCCATTGCTATAAGTACCGTTCGCCATTGTGGAGCACCGGATTCGTCCCTAACGGAGAGACGAATCCGGGCTCTGTTGACCGAATGGGGCCTTGCCCGGTGCCTTGGAAGCGATCAGCGAAATGGAGATGGACGTGAAAACACCTAGTTGGCTCGATCAGGTTATTCCTGCTCACATACTCTCGATTCCGCCTTATGTACCAGGAAAGCCCGTTGAAGAGTTGGAAAGGGAGTTGGGTGTTGAGCACGCAGTGAAGATGGCGTCGAACGAGAATCCTTTGGGTCCGTCTCCACTAGCCCTGAAAGCTGCTCAACAGCAGATGCACGGAGTACATGTGTACCCGGAGTCATCGGCCCCCCAATTGCGCGAAGCCTTGGCAAACAAGACCGGTCTATCAGCGGACTCGATCATACTCGGCAACGGTTCCGACGAGATCATGCAGTTCGCCGCGCACGTTTTCATGAGGCCGGGGGACGAGGCCGTCATGGGGGCCAATGCGTTCTCCATGTATCGCATCGTCGTTGAGGCCTTCGGCGGAATCCCTGTTCGGGTGCCTCTTAAACACCACGCATCCGATTTGAGAGCCATGGCCGCAGCTGTTACGGAACGAACGCGAATAGTCTTTCTTGCCGTACCAAACAGCCCTACCGGGACAATCGTGTCGCGGGAAGATTTCGAGATGTTTCTCGGATCGCTTCCCCGGGAGGGATTGCTGCTTGTCGTGGACGAAGCGTATCGTGAGTATGTCCGGGATCCGGACTGCCCGGTAGGGCTCGACTACCTCTCAGGGGACGTCCCCATTCTTGTCCTGCGCACCTTCTCGAAGGCTTACGGGCTTGCCGGTCTGAGAGTGGGTTACGGCATGGCCCCAAAGTGGCTCATTGAATTGCTCAACCGGGTTCGACCGCCGTTTAACGTCAATGCCGCCGCCCAGACTGCCGCTCTTGCAGCGTTGGATGACGAAGAACATCTGCGAAGAACGTTGAAGACCGCCCACGAGGGCATGGAATACCTCGTCGGTGCACTTAGTGCCCTGGGGTTGGAAGTCATTCCGTCTGAAGCAAATTTCTTAGCGTTTTGCATGAACCGCGATGCTCGACCCGTGTATGAAGCCTTGCTGAAGGAGGGGGTCATCGTTCGGCACCTCGGGTCGTTTGAGATGCCCGAATGCATCCGAGTCACGGTCGGCACTGAGTCTGAGAACAGGCGTTTTATCGGTGCCCTAACGGGAATCCTTTGAGTAAGAGGCGAAGAAAGCGGAGGCGTAAGACACGCATGGACCGGGGAATGCCATCCGACCACGCCGGGACAACGGTGATTGCCTTAGACGGCCCCGCAGGATCGGGCAAATCTACGGCGGCAAGAATCACGGCCGGCCGCCTCGGTTTCTTTCTCCTGGACACGGGAGCACTCTACCGGGCCGTTGCCTTGCATCTTATGCAAAGAGGCATAGCCGACACGGGCCAACCTGTGAGCCCGGAGGCTCTCTCATCGTTGAATCTGAGGATAGAGCCTGCAGTTGGATCGATGCGCCTGTTCCTGAACGGAGAAGATGTAACGGCGAGCATCAGGACCGAGCAAGTAAGCGTCGCAGCTTCACGGTACTCCTCGAGACCGGAAGTGCGCCGTACGCTCGTTGGACTGCAGCGTGAAGCCGGTACCAAATGGAACCTGGTCGCGGAAGGTCGAGACATGGGAAGCGTGGTTTTTCCTGAGGCTACGGTCAAATTCTTCCTTACCGCAGACTTGGCGGTACGTGCTCGACGTCGATACCTGGAGATTATGGAGCGAGGAGAGCACTGCAAACTTGAGGAAGTCCTGGCGGACATGCGGGATCGCGATATGCGCGATGAGTCGAGGGAGTTTGCACCGCTGGTAGAGGCTCCGGATGCGATACGTTTGGACACTACCGAATTGACGCTCGACGAGGTGGTGGCCCAAATTATACAACATATCGGACAATCGACAGCGATTCCTTCAGCTATCCCTTAATACGCGTTTGCGCGGCATAGTACCCTGCGCGTCTTCTTCTCGGCCGTTTGGAGATATGGACACATTTTCCGATCCTTTTATGGCCGTGAAAGAGGGTTAGCCCTATTCTTGTCAAAAAATGGAATCTTCCGCGAAACTTTTTCTTGTCACAGGGCAAAAAAATAGCTATACATAATTGATTATCCTGGGGCGGTGAATAACCTGACATATGAACAAAGAGTCTGGGGGTGGCAACTGGATGGAAAACGTGGAGACCCAAACCAATAACGACCTATCCGTCGACGACGACGGACAGGACTACTCACGAGAAGAGGATTTTGCCGAGCTTGTCGAAAGTAGCTTTCACAAGGTTCAAGAGGGCGAAGTTGTCACCGGCATGATTGTGCAGATCACTCCCGAGTTCGTGATGATCGATGTGGGATCGAAGTCTGAGGGTCAGATTCCCGTCGATCAGTTCAGGGACGAGGAAGGTAATCTCACGGTAAACGTCGGTGACGAGGTTCAAGTCTTCCTGGAAGATACCGAGGAATCGTCCGGTCAGGTACGAATCTCCAAGACCAAGGCCGACAAGATCCGAATCTGGGACGAAATAGCTGAGATCTGCGACACTGAAAAGACGATATGCGGCAAAGTCGTAGCCCGCGTGAAGGGCGGACTTCAAGTCGATATCGGCGTGTCGGCTTTTCTGCCCGGATCTCAAGTTGATTTACGGCCTGTACGGAATTTCGAGAAGTACATCGGTGAGACATTTGAATTCAACGTCCTCAAGTACAACCGCAAACGCGGTAATATCGTCCTCTCTCGAAGACCTCTCCTCGAAAAGGCCAAAGACGAGAAGAAGAACCTCATTCTCGAAGCCATGGAAGGCTCCGGTATCTTCAAGGGCGTGGTGAAGAACATTACCGATTATGGAGCCTTTATCGACTTGGGCGGAATCGACGGACTCCTTCATATCACCGACATGTCGTGGGGACGAATCAATCATCCGTCCGACGTGCTGAAGGTTGGTGACGAACTGGATGTGAAGGTTCTCAAGTTCGATCAGGACAAGGAACGAGTTTCTCTGGGGCTCAAACAGACTCAGCCGGATCCCTGGGAAAAAGTCGACGAGGCATACCCCGCAGGCTCCAAGTGGATGGGGTCGGTGGTAAGCATTACCGATTACGGGGTATTCGTGGAATTGGAAAAGGGAGTTGAAGGTCTAGTCCACATCTCCGAGATGGCTTGGACCAAGAAACCCCGACATCCGTCCAAACTGGTGCAGGTCGGTGAAGAAGTTGATGTGATGGTCCTGAATGTGGACAAGACTCAGAAACGGATTTCACTGGGCATGAAGCAGCTGAAGCCCAATCCGTGGGACGTGATTGCCGAAAGGTACCCCGAAGGAACCAAGATAGAAGGAAAGATTAGAAACGTTACCGATTTCGGAATCTTCGTGGGCATCGACGAGGGCATCGACGGTCTGGTGCATATCTCGGACATTTCCTGGACGCAGCGAATCAAACATCCCGGAGAGATGTACAAGAAGGGCCAGACTGTTCAGGCCGTGGTTCTCAACATAGACAAGGAGAACGAGCGCTTCTCTCTCGGAATCAAGCAGATTCACGAGGATCCATGGGAAACCATTCCCGACAGATACCCTCCGGGTGCCAAAGTCAAAGGCAAAGTAACCTCCGTGACCGATTTCGGCGTATTCCTCGAGATCGAGGAAGGCATCGAAGGGATGATTCACGTATCGGAACTCTCCAAAGATCGGGTCAACTCGCCGGCGGATTTCACGCAAGAAGGCGAGGAGTTGAGTGCAGTCGTGCTGAAGGTTAACAAGAAAGACAAGAAGATCGCACTCTCGATAAAGAGTCTGGAGAGGGCCGGCGACTACGATCAGGTCAAGGGCTACATGCATAGCCAAGAGGTAGTGGCGTCCAACCTTGGCGACTTGTTAAAGGAGAATCTCGGGAATTCGTTCGGCAAGGAATGAGTGAGTCCCGCCATAGCACTGTCCCGCTTCCTCGTTCGGACCGCCGCCGTGCCGGTTATAGCGGGTCATTGCTTCTTATAAGTGCGTCGGCAACAAAGAGGGCTTGCTCCTTGGTGGTGATATCGTTGTGGTCCTGAAGTTCCGCCAGGTGTTTCAGTAGCCTCCCGAGGTACGGCCCAGGCGTGATTCCAAAAGCACTCATCAAATCGTGACCGTTGACAAGGGGGGGACGGCGCGTTTGTATGGCAACGAACCATTCTAAGACGTCTCGTGTTCTCTGAAGGGCTCGCGCATCCTCCCCCATAGGTCGAGCCGGGCCGCGCGCAGCAGACAGGTCAGCGAGAAAGACCAGAAGCAACCCGACCAGGTCAATGCCGAATCGCCTCCACAATCGGTGAATCGCCCTCTTGGAGACCGAATCGCCGGTGAGTATGATTGCTCTCATGTGACCTTCTATCAACCTGCCGACGATCTCCATCTCCCGATTTGCCAATTTCATACGCCGCCCAGCATTGAGGAAGATGGACCGGGAGACCTTCTCGTGGCCGAAGAAGCGAATCTTTCCGGCGGCGTCCACTGTCCGAGTGTCGGGTTTCCCCGAATCGTGGAATAGCATAACGAGTTTGAGAAGCGCGGCACGAGGCCTTCCCGGCACGGGCTCGTCCGTTAGGTAGGGGGTAACGCTTTCCGCCGTGACGCCCAAGAGTTCCCTTTTCCGACTCATGATCCACTCGAGCCGCTCGATCGCTTCGAGAGTATGGCCCCAAACGTCCAGGTGATGATAGTCATTCTGCCCGCACCTTTTCATGGGACGCAACTCCGGGAAGATCACGTCAAGCACTCCGTGACGGTCCATCTCCCGCAGTGCGGCAGCGGATGAATTGCATGACAGGATGGCGACAAACTCGTCCCTGATTCTCTCGGAAGCGGCGTTGACAATTGACTCAACGCTTCGACTCATCAGGGCGGCTGTTTCGGGGGTTACCACGAACCCCAGTGACGAACTGAACCGGAAGGCTCGGAGGATCCTGACGGGATCATCCCGGAACGCGTCGTTGGAGCAAGTCCTGATCCGTCGCTCCCTGATGTCGGTATTCCCCCCCAGCGGGTCCGCCATCACGGTGAGGCCGGATTGCAGCACGTCGGATATCTTCACGGCTATCGCGTTTATGGTGAAGTCGCGCCGCCTTAGATCCTCGTCGATGTCCCGTCCCTTGAAGGAGGAGACGTCAATGGTTACGCCCTCCCCTCCCGTTAAGACCACTCTCCCCGTCCCCCTGTTCCGGTCCAGTGGAACGAAGCTCGCTCCGGGCGACAAAGCATCGGCCAGGTCGCGAGCTATGGCAAAGCCGTCGCCGCGCACAGCCAGATCAAGGTCCGCGCGGGGATCGCGACCCATGAGGGTGTCACGAACCGCGCCGCCGACTACGTACGAATCTTCTATCAGCCGAGCGGCGAATTGGAGAACTGTCAGGACTCGTGCATTGGACAGGATGGTCATGGCGAGAATTGAAAGCGTTCACCGGAGAATGAAGCACAGTTGCTTCGGGCCACGTATGGGGGGGCTTGGCGGAGAGATGAGTCTCCCCCCCAATGATTGCGCACCGTGCGCTCTTCGTACTCCTTCTCCGAGGCGAGGCCCCGGGGAGCCTCGGAACGGGCACGGACTTTCATGTTTCGTTGTGCCTGCACAGGCATGATAGTTGGTCACAAACCTAGAGTTGTGCCTGCACCAACTCGAACCGGAGGGTTCCCACGACCGGGGATGAGGTAAGAACGAGTGGAATTCGATGCTGATCGTTCGAGATCCACAACTGCCCCTTGGCCAGTTCCTCTTTGTCACCGGTCAGCTTCACAAGCCTCAGGCTGAGCCTAACGGCGGAGTGTACCCCTGTCTTGAGCCTCACCTGTTCGGTGCCCACGAAATTGACGAAGAGGCGGGCCCTGTCCTTTCCGTCGTAAATGTCTACATACATTGGTTTCTTGAAATCTCGCTGATTCCGTAACAGGAACGCCGCAGTTATCGGGTCGTAGACTCCCGAGAACTTCTCGGAATGACTCTCTTTTTCTCCCCCTAACACCTTATTGACCTTAACGGTCTTCGTCTTGTGGTTGAAAGTGACCTCAACCCACTCATGTCGCAGTAGGTTGGATCTCAAATTGAACGTATAGGTCTTGGGCTTAAACGTGCGGGCGGTGAACGTGGATTGGACTCTACTCCAGATTTCGCAAACCGCCTTGAGCACTCCGTCCGACACGGCTTGGGCAATGACCGTTATGCTTTTCCGCTTCGGATCGATCTTTGTCGTTATATCGCCGTGACCGGCCTTGCTTCCATTCCAGGTCACCTCGTACCGAAGTACCTCTGAGCGTTCCGCCGCCTTTATTTGCAAGGGAATCGCCGTTGCGACCAGGACAAACCCCATCAGCAAAGCGAGGTAGAGATTCTTCGACCTCGTTGAGTTTCTGCCTGCCATAATCTTTCCGTTACATCACCTAGCCGGTCCTGGGGCGTCGGCTTATGGTTATGAGCATCATTTTTGGGACCGCAGTCAACGCATCGCCGGAGAATGGTCGTTCAGTCTAGCGAAAACGACGCCAGTAGAACTTCTTTTCCAGTTCCGGCATGACGATCATCAGCGTGTCTCCCGTCAGCTGATAGGGCCACTTTGCCGAATTCCCCACGTCGTCGACGATGTTTATCATGTCGCCGTCCAGCGCGTAGGTCCCGGTACGGCTCTTTAGCTGACTCGAAGTGTCCTTGTCAAGTCGATTGAAAATGACCTGTCCCTTACCGGTAAATTCAATGAGTGTCCGCGTGGAGTCCCGCGGCGGCTGCTGATCGCCTCGGTTATCAACCTGATAAAGCAATTCCCATGTGTCGACAAGTCCCTTGTCGGTCCCCGAATTCGGCTTCAAGCGTTCGGTAGATGCCGTCGCTGGAGGCGGTTCCACCTTGGCGCTCTTGGGGAGTGACACGCTGAGACACGAGGTACACAGCACAAGCACGAGGCACAACAAGATATTTGCGATACTCTTGGCGATGGGAGGCATGACGAATCCTGGAGGTTGAATCGACCCGACCCTGGGCCGGCCTTCACGGCATGGGTTGGGACGCAACATATCAGCTACCACAAGCTCCTGAATACCCGTTCCTGAGAACTGTCACTCTGCGACACCACTGTTGCTTCGCTCTTCCCTGATGCCGTTGTGGAGTCCTTATCGTCCGGCGTAGTCCGGCGTGGTTTGGGAGACGTTCGGACGGGAAATTCTCCCTTGGCCAACCGAGCCAGGAACGGACGGTCCATTATTATGCAGTAAGAGCCCACCTGCAACGTGTGAAAGACGGCCTCCGCGTCCTGCCAATCCAAGCCCAAGCATCCGTGGGTCAAACGTCCCCCCGTAGCCTCAGCATAGTGAATATATCTCGTTCCGTCAAATACGAGCTTGTAACGAAAAAAACCGGGAACCCGCCGATCTTCCCACTTTCGCGGTATGGGCTCCCCTTCTTCAATGAAGTACCAGTCCGGGCGGATCCAGTCATCCACCGAGACTTTCTGTTTGATAGGAAATATTCCGACGGGGGTCTCGAAGGTTCCAACACGCGTATTGCCCTTACCGATGGCCACGGGTCCGATTCTCAGGAGTTTCCCGGCACGATTGTACAGGTAGAATTGAAAATTCCGCTTATCGATTACTATGAAGGATTTACCATTTCGTTTGGCCAGGAGCTGAGAGATTCTCTGTGCCTCGCCCATCACTCGGCCCACATGCCCCGGACTGTTTGTCGAGGGGACTGAAAAGTCGTCGTACATATTGGGATGGGCCCCACCCCGTTGGCGTTCCGAATACTGCGCCTGCGTACGATTGACTTGGTCTCTCAGAATCATTTCGGCTTCTCTGTCATCATATTGCAGATGCGCAGGCGGGTTCTCATAGGGTTGTTGCGGGGCACCTGCCCGGCTGCCCCGATTCCACCCATCCTGAGTCATATTCCAAGGTCCCGACTGATACGGATACTGGGCACCGGAGTAAGTGTCCTGGTAGTATTGTGCGCTTGCCGGAAAGGCGATGAGGTAGGTTAACATCAGGCACCCTGAACTTATTAAAGAGTTTCGTATGATTACGGCCCAGTTTTCTCGCTTCACTTCGAAAACTCCTTCATTCAGTTGAAATCGTTTTCATCTATAATAGAAATCACTGCGTCTGTCAACAAAGGTTGCCCCTTTTGGCGGCACCTTGACGTACCGCCCGTCATTGTATCCGGGATTGGACATATCATGCAAGTAGACCAAACTTCTTCATCTTATATTGCAGGTTACTACGTGATATTCCCAATATCTTAGCTGCTTGCGCCTGAACGTTGCGGGTCTTTTTGAGAGCTTGACGGATCATTCGCTCCTCAATCGCATCGAGGGTTTCGGCAAGTCCCTTTTCCCAGGAGATGAGTGTATCCAACCCTTTTTCAATCTCCGGAGATTCCCGAATCTCCGGTGGGAGATCCTCGGGCTTGATCGTAGTGCCTCGGCACAGAACAAAGGAGCGCTCAATTACATTTTCCAACTCTCTGACATTGCCGGGCCACGAATACCCATAAAGAGCGCTCATCACCTCCGGGTCGACGGCATGCACGGTTCTCCCGAGTTTTTGACGGAATTTTGCTACGAAATGTGCCACAAGAAACGGAATATCGGAACGACGATCCCGTAGCGGCGGAACATCTATACGAACCACATTGAGCCTGAAATAGAGGTCTTCTCTAAATCGACCGGCGTCCACTTCTTCCTTCAAATCTTTGTTCGTGGCCGCGATTATCCTCACATCTACACGAATATCGTGATTCCCGCCTACTCGTTGAAATTCCTGTTCCTGGAGGACTCTCAGCAGTTTGACTTGGAGATTCAGAGCCATTTCGCCTACTTCATCAAGAAACAACGACCCGCGGTCGGCAAATTCGAACTTCCCCTGCCGAAGAGTGGTCGCTCCGGTAAACGCGCCTTTCTCGTAGCCGAACAGCTCCGATTCCAATAGGTTCTCGGGAACCGCCGCGCAGTTGATCGACACAAATGGGGCGGAACTCCGCGAAGACGCCTTGTGGAGCCCCCGGGCAACGAGTTCCTTGCCCGTCCCCGATTCGCCCACCACTAGTACGGTCGTGGGGGTATCTGCGACCCGCTTCATAATGGTGAACACGGTTTCCATTGCCTTGGATTTCCCGACAATGTTCCCCCAGAGGCTGCCAAGCTCCGTTTCCAGGTGTCTGATGTTCTTAATAAGCGAGCGTTTCTCCGCGCCTCGGGCTACCGCCCTCTTGACGTCCTTGTTGTCAAACGGTTTCTGCAGATGATCCAGAGCGCCTTCCTTCATGGCTTCAACCGCCTGGTCCACCTCCGCGTATGCGGTCATGAGAATGACCGGCAGATCCGGATCGACCGCCTTGATTTTTTCGAGGAGCTCGATTCCCGACATTCCGGGCATCTTGATGTCGGAGAGCACGGTGTCCACAGGTTTTGCATGAATAAGTTCAAGTGCCTGTGTTCCTGAAGAGGCGGTCAGAACCTGGTAGCCTTCATCCTCCAGCATATCTTCGAGCACTACAAGATAGTTTTTTTCATCGTCTACGACCAGTACTGTTGTCATGTCTGCGCCTATAGGGAATTGTCGCCGTCTTCGGCATCCCGACGTCCGCGAGGCAGACGAACGGTGAAGACGGTTCCTTTGCCTTCCTCGCTTTCGACGGAAAGTGTGCCGTCATGGGCCGTGATGATGTTGTGTACAACCGACAGTCCGAGACCGGTTCCCATTTCATTGGTGGTGAAGAACGGTGTGAAGACCTTCTTAAGATTCTCTGCCGGAATACCGTGACCATTGTCGGCAAAATCGATCCTAACCGTGGAGTCTTGCCGAGCAGTGGTGATGGTGATGCACCCGCCGTTCTCCGTGGCTTCAAAAGCGTTCATGGCCATGTTCAGGAACGCCTGATAAAGGAGGTCCGAGTCTCCCATGATCACCGGACGATTCCCATTGGTCGGCTCCTCGATCCACTGAATCTGCCGGGTTTGGATCTCGTACTCCAAATTGTTGCGAACTCTTGATACGACGTCTCTCACGTCGATGGGGGCAAGAGCCGGAGAGCGCGGCCGAGCGAAATCGAGAAAATCCTTCAATATGCTGCTCAGTCGCGTTGCCTCTTCCACGATAATTCCGCACAGTTTGCTTACCCGCGCTGGATCGGTGCCGGACTTCTTGACGAGCACTTCCGCCGAAGACTTAATGATTCCCAGAGGGTTTCTGATCTCGTGAGCTATAGTAGCCACCATCTGTCCAATGGAGGCAAGCTTCTCCGATTGCTGCAGCTGCTCCTCAAGCTTCTTCTGCTCTTTTCCTCTTTCGATCAGTATTCGCTCTCCCCGACGCACGATGAGCGTGAGTGTTACGAACAAGAAGGCCATAAGGCCGACGGCCGCCAGGATAATCACCATGATGGAGCGTTGGACGGTCGTATACTGATCGGTGACGTCTTGGGTGATTTGGATAACTCCGTATATCCTGCCCAGCATCCAGTAGTTGCCGGCCCCCTCCCTGAGGGGATAGTAGGTATCGGCCAGCCAGTTGCTGTACCATTGTCCCGAGGGGCTCTTCTCCTTGCGTATAACCGTAAGATCGTCTCCCCTGAGGGCCTTCTCCGCCGGAGAATCCTTGGGTTCGTATTTCCCGATCAGGTCATATTCCGTGCTGTAGACGATCTTCCTCTTGTCATCTATAACTTTGATGCGTTGAATCTTGAGGCCGTACGTGAAGTCCTTTATGAGTGAGTCGAGGGCACCGAACTGGTCCCATTTACGGAGATCCATCGGGACGCCCCGAGCCTTCAAAGGAGCATAAAACCCTACGAATATATTGTAGTTAAGGTTTTCAGCGAGAAGACGGGCGTAATTCTGAGCGCTCTTCAACAGCGTGTTGACGCTTCTCGTGTAAAGAAAGGTCCCTAGGAGGAAGGTCACGATTACGATGACCACAAATCCGGAGATAATGAAGTACTTCAGCAGCCTGAAGGGCCCACCTCGGGGCGTCACGGGAAACGGGTCCTGCGCCATGATGATCACCTGTGAATACTCCACATAGCAAGGTGCAACTTACCATCACGGAGATCCCGGGTAAAGGAAAAGAGCTTCATTGAATATAACGGAGCCAAGGAGAAAGCTCGGAAACCGGCCCGGATATACGACGACGCCGGCATGGGACGGTGTCCCCCGTTACGGCGCAAAAGGGTCTGCTCAGGTTTCCCCCGACGGATTAAGCCCTTTCGGTTTGGTTCGGATACGTGTTGCTCACATGGATATGAAGCGCATCGGCAGCGAGTGGTCGGGCCTCAATGAGCATTCCGGAACCACATGACGTCTCGAGCCGAAAGCCCCTTACCCGGCAGGAAGAAACGATCACGGCGGCATCCGCTTCAAACGCGGCTACGCGTTTCCCAGATCGTCCGGATTCATTCTCTCGAGGATTTTCGTTAGTTCCTCATCGGTCTGCTCAACGTCCTCCTGAGTGAAGATTACTTTCTGGCTTTGCTCTTCCTCCTCGTCGGGGCGAGTCATTCCCTCAATTACCTTTTCGCTGACGAAAATCGGCACACCGGTCCAAGTGGCGAGAACGAGCGAGTCCGAAGGTCGCGCATCGACGGTTATGAGTTTGGTATCGGCGCCTCTGAGGTAAATGGTGGCAAAATACGTATGATCCTTGAGGTCGTCTATCTCGATATGCTCGATCTGCACCCCGGCCTTGTCAATAATATTCCTCATCAATTCGTGGGTCAACGGACGTTGGAATACTTCCTTGTTCATTGCACGCTGGAGAGCCATGGCCTCTACCGGTCCGATCCAAATGTAGAGATCTCTCTCTCCGTTCGTCTCCTTCAGTATGACCACAGGTTGCATATTTCGGCTGTCCGATGCAATTCCGACCACACTCATCTCTTTGAACTCTGCGGAACGTTTCATGAGAACCTCGAAGGTCCAACCGGCAAACCTGAGCAACAATACCCCAGCGCGGAGAGCGGATCCGCTCCGATGCCGGCTCTTGAGTCAGTAGTCCGGGCTGAATTCCCGGTCGAAAGCACCGCCTGGTTAGGTTGCGGAAGACTTGTTCCGGGGATGTGACCGATCTCATGTACCAAGCCGATACACAAGAGCAACACGGGATTTATTCACGTGCAACCGATTGCGGCGCCTTTTCTCATGCCAACACGCATTCAAGAAAAGTTCAACCCCTTCTTGGTGGGACTGGCATCTTGCCTGACTGCTCGGGCAAGCGCTTCAACCGTGGCCGGTCCCGTTATTTGTTGTCCGTCATGGCAACCTGGTTGAAAGCGCATTTGCACCAGTTGAGGCCGAACGAGGGCAGCGCCTCCATACGTGTCACCTGCCACAGAGCGCTTTGGTGTCGGCTACACGCCGTATGCTTTTCAGGGTATCATCTCGTCTCCGGATCTGTCAACACGTTGTGCCGTGGGGGCATCATATCGCGGCGGTCAGACCCGGAGACAGGGTAATCACGTCGGGATGCGCGACCTTGCGCGCCTCGAATCGGAAGGACAACGTAGGATTTAGTCCATCTTTGGAGAAAAGGGCGACCCCAAGCCAACGTGGAGGGGTCGCACCGGGCTCGCTCGACGAATCAAGCCTTGGCTTCTTTGGGGGCCGTCTCCGACTCGGGATCGGCTTCTTGCTTGGCTTTCTTTGCAGCAGCGGCAGCTTTCTTCGCCGCCTGTTCAGCCTTTATCTCGGCTACGGCGTCCGCCTGCTTTTTCGGGTCGGTGTAGCGGAAGATGAACTGCCTGCTGCATGCTTGGACTCCCGCCTTGGCAAGATCTTCGTCCATCTTGTCATAGTCGATTTCGATGCGGCCGTTCACCATGTCTACCGCGTCCTTGGCCTTTCTCGTGCACGCCATGCAGTGGATGCACCCGGCTTTGCAGACGCTTGAAACAGCTTTTCCCGAATCATGGGAGCTACAGGGGACATAACAGAGTGCGTCCTTGGGAAGAAGCTGAAGCACTCCCTTGGGGCACGCGTTGATACATACGCCGCAGCCCGTGCATTCGTCGGGGTCGATGACGGGCATGTTGTCCTTCATGTGAATCGCGTGGAACGGACACGCGGCTTCGCAGTCACCGTATCCGATGCACGCATATGTGCACTCGTACGGTCCGCCGAAGGCTATTGCCGCAGCTTGGCACGTATCGAATCCTACGTATGAATGCTTTTTCTTGACTTCCCCTTCGTTCCGGGAGCAACGGAGAACCGATATCACACTGGTTGCCTCTCCTGCCGCCTTGCCCGTGATCTTGGCTATCTTCTCCGCCACATCTTGCTTACCCGGAGCACACTTGGACACCGGGACATCCGGATCGGTAACCACTGCTTCGGCATACGATTCACATCCGGCAAAACCGCACGCACCGCAATTCGCACCTGGGAGACAGGCCCTGACGGCCTCAATCTTCGGGTCCACCTTGACGGCAAAACGCTTGGCAGCGTAGGCGAGCGAAAGTCCACAGATGACTCCGAATGCCAGAAAGAACGCCAAACCATAGAGCGCAGTCGTCCAAACATTTTCCATAATAGTAACACCTCTAGCCCGCCGCAGGCTCATATAGCGACAGGATTCTTCTGCTCGTTAATCGGGGCATCGACCCTTAGTTGTGGGTGATGTCCTCCATCGAAGACATCTCTTGACACCTTAATCAGAAGTACCCGTAAGATACCTCGTAATCAACGACATCTCCAGTCGGTTATCAGAAGATCGACAGACCGGAAAATCCGAGAAACGCAAGTGCAAACAACCCGGTTACCACGAAGGCTATGGGAAGTCCCGCGAAGGTCGGAGGAACGCGGCACACTTCAAGTTTCTCCCGCACGCAGGCCATAAGAAACAGCGCTATGGCAAATCCGACTCCGGCTCCCAGCCCAAGACTCGTGCTGGCAAGGGGGCCGTATCCGCTGTCGGTCTGAATCAGAGGGACCGCCAGGATGATGCAGTTGGTCACGATCAGAACCAGGTACACGCCGAGCTTCTTGAATAGATAAGGGTTTACCTTCCTGAGGATGGTATCCACAAACTGAACGAAGATCGCGGTGGTACCGATGAAGACAATGATCTTCAAGAAGCTCAAGTGGAGCACTTCCAGTACATAGTTGTACAGAGCCCAGCAGAAGATGGCCGTCAACGTCATGACGAGGGTGAAGGTTATTCCCATCCCTACGGCGGTCTCCTTCTTCTGAGAGACGCCGAAGAAGATGCACAAGCCAAGGTACTTCGTGAACACGAAGTTGTTGATCAGCATGGCTCCCAAAATGATGCCAAAGAGTATCTGGAGTTGGCCCTTCTTCACCAAAAAGCTGCGGCTGCCGATGTTCTTGCCGCCCGACGTCACATCTTTGGCGTCAACAACGTACTCTGCGGCAGTGTTCAAAGGATCCTTGAAATTAAGCGTTGCCGTGGTTTTGCGCTGATCGAGGGATACGCCGGCCACCGGGATCTTGATGTCGGGGTCGGGTTTTTCATAGACGTTGTAGTTGTCCGGGTTCGTTGCCCATGCCTCGTCCACCGGGACTCCAAAAGGTATTTCTACCGCCAGGTCTTTCTTGAACGACCCGGAGCCCTCAGTCGCCGCAAGGAGCGGGCAGGCTGCCGTGCACAGGAGAGCCGCCATCACGGCGGCAACAGCGAAGAATCGGATCTTCTTCATATCAATGACCTCCTCCCGACGCCGGGATCTTGCCCGTGATCTTGTATTCAACCCAGTTAAATATTGCCATAATGAACCCGATAACGAAAAAACCTCCTGTAGGCAGAATCATGACCAACAGGGGTCTGCAGCCAAAAACGTCGTAACCGAAGAGTTGTCCGGCACCGGAAAGCTCTCGAATTGCACCGATAACGCATAGCCCGAACAGAAACCCTACACCCATGCCAAGGCCGTCGAAAAACGACGGCACGAGCGGTTCTTTCGACGCGAAGAGTTCGAGCCGCGATATGATGATGGCGAAGACCACGATCAGCTTCACGAACAGTGCTACCTCCTTGTACACCGCAGGAGATATTACCGGCAATATCATGTCGATAACACTGACCCAGAGCGCTATCACGATAACATAGGCGGGTATGCGAATCCGCGGATGGATGAATGAACGAAAAATCGCCACAGTGCAGCTGGAAAAGACCTGCACAAAAATCACCGCCAGACCCAGCATGACCCCGTTCTTCACGGATGTAGTCACCGCCACGGCAGGGCACATGCTCAGGGCCAACCGGAATATCGGATTCTCGGGAATTAAACCATTCCACAGTAGTTGTATATTCCTGTTCAACTTCTACCTCCGCTAGAACGCGACCTTTATGTCGTCTTGTTTGACTGCGTCATTCAAAATGCCTATTCGATAGACAAACTTTCGGACCGCGTCCTTGACGCCGTTCGTTACCGCCCGGCTGGAAATGGTAGCTCCGGTAAGCGCGTAGATGTCGTCCTTGAGATACTTATTCCTGACTTCCTGAACCTGCTCGGGAGACATCCCCGCCTGTTTGGCTTTGCTTGGCTCAAGAGCCTTGATGTACTCCGACGGCAGCGGCTTCTTGACGACTTTCAGATTCTTCAACACGTCCGTTGTCTTGCCGACGAACTGATTGCGGAAATAGTTTTGCTCAATCTCCGCACCGAGCCCCGGGTCTTCTTCAGACTCGGTAATCGCGATTCCCGTTACCGTGTACGAGGGGTCAAGCGAAACCATAAGCTTGACAAATGTCTTGAACCCTTGGGTCACTCCGGGAACAACATAGCCCAATCGCTTGTCGCCGAGATTTGCCACGTACAGGGTCTGGGCCCAGGTGGCTTTTGAGCCCTTTGGAAGGGCACCGTTAACGATCTTATCCCTCGGGCCTTTTTCGGCCAACTGGGATTCCTTTGCCTCGATGGGGATCACCTTTCCGGGCTTGCCGGAAAGCTCGATCTCGCCAAGGACGTGGCCCTTGTCCTTCAAGGGAAGCACATAGCCGAGCATTGTCTTCCCGTCTGCAGATTTGATGACGTACCGGTATACGGCGAAGATGTGCAGGTCCGAAGGGACTTTCTTGCCGGACCCGTATCCGAGAAGACTCTCAATGGTCTCCATTTTGGTCTTCTCTTCCTGTTCCTTACGCTTATGCTCAGTCTGGGTGTAAACCGCTCCAAGAATCAGGGATGCGGCTATACATACGCAGGTCAGACTGAATGTGATCTTAAAGATTTCTTTCATTGAGACCTCTCATTCAAAGGCGACCTTACTTGACAGCCGCAACAGGCGCCTGTTTGGGGGGTGCGAATCTCTTGGGTTGGAACCACTCGTCCAGTGCCGGAGTAAGGCAGTTCATCAGCAGGATGGCGTAACATACCCCTTCCGGGTAACCGCCCTTGAGACGTATGAGAACCGTCAGCACTCCCACACCGATCCCGAAGACGATCTGTGCGCTCTTGACCGTGGGAGATGTCACGTAATCGGTAGACATGTAAAATGCACCCAACATGAGGCCGCCCGAAAGTATTTGCACCAGCGGTTGACCGCCGAACCAGGTCTCACCGCCGAAGATCCACGAGAGCACCGCCACGGTGACGATGGTGGAAACGGGGATGTGCCAGGTAATGATTCCTCGAATCAGGAGGAATATTCCCCGGCCAGGATCAAGAGTGCTGAAGTCTCACCGATGCACCCCGGCATCTTCCCGATGAAGAAATTCATCCAAATGGTGTCGAGACCTCCGAACTGCTCCATCAGGGCGCTCAATCCGTAGTGCTTCAACACGTACAAGGGGGTGGCCGTAGAGACGGTATCCACCGCGGCCGATCCGAGAAAAACCCCAAGCGGCGACTGGGCCCAGTTCACCGGAGGAAGCCATGCGGAGGTCATGGCAACGGGAAAAGAGGCCATGAGGAGGGCTCTGCCAACCAGTGCGGGGTTCCACACGTTGAAGCCCAGTCCTCCCATGAGTTCCTTGTTGATGAATATGGCTCCAACCGCACCGATTATCGGCAACCAATACGGAACTCCCGGAGGTATGACAAAAGCCATGAGGATCCCGGTGAGCACGGCGCTTCCATCGCCCGCGGATATGGGCCTGCCTAAGGCTTTCTGCGAGATCGCTTCGACCACTACGCAGGAAACAATACTGACCAGCGTGATGATGAGTCCTCGGAATCCGAAGACGTAGATTGACAGGAGCATCACCGGTATGAGTGATGCTGATACGGTCCACATTATTCCGGACGTTGTCCTCCCCATTCTTATGTGGGGCGACACCGAAACAGACCACGTGGGTTCGATATTTTTCGGTTTTTGATCTAGTGTTTCGATTGTCCCATCCTCCCCGAACGGTGTTTTTTTGGGTGTACTTACCGATTGAACGGCAGTCGACAGTGTGCCCCGGTTCATGGAAACGGCCTCTTTGAAGAAGCTTTCCAACGGTTTTGCCGATGACATACTGCAGGATCGGAAATCTCACCCGTGCTTTTTAATTTGTATTTTGGCCAACCTGGCGAACTGTACGAGAGGGCGCTTTGCCGGACAGACGTACGCGCAGCACCCGCATTCGAAGCAATCGAAGACGCCGAACCTTTCGGTCAGATGTCCGCGACCCGCTTCGACGTAAATCCCGACCTCCTTAGGAGACAGTCCCATTGGGCACGCTTCCATGCACCAGCCACAATGAATGCACGGACCGTGCATATTCGAATCGGTCTCCTTGCTGTTCAAGAATAGTACGCCGGAGGTGGTCTTGGTGACGGGTACGTCGAGAGTCGACATGGCGAATCCCATCATGGGACCGCCCGAGACTATCTTCAAGAGGTCATTGGTGCCTCCGAGGTAATCCACCACGTCGGAGAGAACCGTACCTACCTTCACCATGAGGTTGGCCGGTTTGTTGATGGCCCTACCCGAGAAGGTCACCACTTTTTCGTATAGCGGTTTCTTCATGGTCGTCGCTTCGAAAATCGCAAGCGTCGTCGATATATTCTGCACGATCACGCCGACGTCAAACGGCAACCCTCCGCCCGGAACAGCCCTCTGCGTGAGAGAGTAGATGAGTTGCTTCTCGGAACCTTGCGGGTACTTGACTCTCATGCCCTGAATGCCGATGGTCATGCCGTCCGAGCCGGAAGCCTTTTCCGCTGCCTTGTTCAAAGCATTAATCGCGTCGGGTTTGTTGAGTTCGACGCCGATTATGGCATTTTTGATCCCCAGGATCTTGAGGATAATCTTGGTGCCGTCGATGATTTTCTCAGGCTGCTCCAGCATGATCCTGTGGTCGGTGGTAAGATATGGTTCGCATTCGGCTCCATTGAGGATGAGCGTGTCAACTTTGGCAGTCGGAGGCGGGGACAGTTTGACGTGCGTGGGGAACCCTGCTCCGCCGAGTCCGACAATTCCGGCTTCCTTCACCAGGGCCAGCAGCTTTTCCCTCGAGATCTTTCGCCAGTCTTCCGACTCGTACTCGCGGGGAAGCGCATCGGGGTCTCTGTCGATGACGATCGCGTCGCACTTCACCATGGTCGGGTGGGGTCTTGACTCAATCGCCTTGACTACGCCCGTTACGCTGCTGTGAATGGTCGCCCCAAGGGCCTTTTCCACAGTAGCGATGACCTCGCCCTCCTGCACTTCCTGTTTCTTCTTCACAACAGGTTTGGCCGGAGCGCCGAAATGCATTGATAGGGGTAAAACGACCTGGGTGGGAGGCGGCATCTCCTCAATGGCCAGGTGTTCCGTAATTTCCTTGTGTTCTTCGGGATGTATCCCGCCTTTTGGAAAGGTTGATCCAGCCATGTTTCCTCTTCTTAACTAGCATCTGCGTGATGCGGCCCACGGCCCCGGGACGCGCATTGCCCGATCACCGCCGTTTTTCCCGGCGGAGTACCGGGGATGCGAACCGCTAACTCTCTGAGAACGTATAGTGAAACTCTGCCCCAAACGATTGGAGGACGAATCGTTTCTCACAGCCGTGAGAAATCTTCAAAATGTTAACCATAGTATCGTACGAAGTTCATGTCAAGAAATTCTTCCGAGCGAACATGTGCATTGACTCTTTGGGGGGGGGGCGGTACCTCAAAGGATGACGTTGCGAGGGACAGAGTCCCGCGTCCGGCCGGCTATCCGTTCTGCTCACGCTCTGAGACTGCTTCCTCCGGTTCAAATCCGGAGTCGGAAAGACCGTCCCGGGGAAGACGCCCTCCCCGTGAAAGTGAATCGATACGAGCGGACCGGTACCGAAGTCCGAACCTCCGACATTTCACAAAGCCTTGACTACGTGGTAACGTTATGATTGACGAATCTCGGATGGAGGAGTGAGATTATGGACAAGACCTTCGAGGATCTGGTCATGGAAAGAATCGACCGACCGGGCTGGGTCTCCACCAGAGGAATTCTCATGGACCCGGCCGGGGACCTGGACTCGGAAGAGCACCGCCGCGCCGAAGACGCCATGAAGAGCTTGGCCGAAAGGGGCCTGGTGACTCTTTGGCGCCTCATCATGCAGGATACGGATCAAGAGCTTCTGGCTGCAGCGAGACCCGGATTCGAACTGGACAGGGACCTTGAGGACAGAGGTGCTTGGGCCAAAGCCGTCAGATACGACCCGGACGCATGAAACTTTTGCGAAATCGTGAGATCTACGAGCAATTCACGGAGACTCATCTGGCCAAGGCGCGGCATTATGTCTGGATTGCCACGGCAAACATCAAGGGGACCAACGTCCGCTATAAGGGACGGTTCCTTTCCATTGTAGACCTTATGGCGTCCATGGTTAATCGCGGAGTTGCATTCAGAATCATCCATTCGGAGATTCCTTCCAGGCCCTTTCGCGAGAGATACGATCAGCTTGACTCGAGGGGGCAACTCAGTGCGGGAATCGAGTTTCTCCACTGCATACGAATGCATGCCAAAATATTCATTATCGACGGAGAGAGGGCGTTGGTAGGCAGCCCTAACTTGACGGGAGCCGGTATAGGAGCAAAGGCCGGCGCCAACCGCAACTTTGAACTGGCATTTCTCGTCGAGGGGGAACAGGAAGTCCTCCCCTTCCTCGATTACTTTGACTACTGCTGGATGGGCGGTCCGTGCCCTAAATGCGGCCGCCGCGACATCTGTCCCGCACCGGCCGCTTGAACGCGAACGACCTGCGGTCGCGTTTACAGACCGTGGGGCGGGCAGTGCCCGCCATAGCAAAAGACTAAAGGGCAGGCACAGGGGCCTGCCCTTACACGGCTCGGTAGCGTCCCGTAGGACCGGGTATCTTGCCGGACCTGGAACTCACGTCTGCAGTTCCTTCAGGTGTACGTAGAGGTCCAATGCCTCGGGGTTGGCCAGTGCATCCTTGTTGGTGACCGGCTTCCCTTCGATAACATTTCTGACCGCAAGTTCGACCTTTTTGCCGTTGAGCGTGACCGGGATATCCATGACCGGTATTACCTTGGCCGGGACATGGCGCGGGGTGGTATTCTCACGGATATTCTTCCTGATCCTCGCGACCAAATCATCGTTGAATTCGACGCCTTCCGCTATCTTTATGAACAAGACCACTCTCACGTCGTTTTCCCAGTCTTGCCCTACTACGATGCTGTCCGCAATCTCGTCCATGGCTTCAACCTGGCGGTAGATCTCGGCGGTACCGATGCGCACGCCGGACGGATTCAGCGTCGCGTCGGAACGACCGAAGATCTTCACGCCTCCGTGTTCGGTAATCTCTATGAAATCACCGTGGTGCCACACGTTGGGGAACACACTGAAGTACGCGGACTTGTACTTGGCGAAATCAGGATCCTTCCAGAAGTAGATCGGTTGAGACGGAAACGTCTTGGTGCAGACAAGTTCTCCCTGCCGTCCCCTCACGGGCTTGCCGTCGGGGCCGAATGCCTCCACCGCCAATCCCAGTCCTCTAGACTGGAGTTCCCCCTCCCAGACCGGTAAGATGGGACAGCCTAGGGCAAAGCATGAGATGATGTCCGTTCCTCCGGAAATCGAAGCAAGATCCAGGTCTTCCTTCACGTCGCGATACACGTACCGAAAGCTCTCTTCAGAAAGCGGAGAACCCGTGGAGCACATCGCCTTCAGGCTCGAAAGATCGTACTTGTCTTTTGGAATGAGGCCGGCTTTCTCCACACCGGCGATATAGCGGGCACTCGTGCCGAAGATGGTCATCTGCTCGTCCTCGGCGAATTGAAAGATGGCCCCCGGATCCGGATAAAAGGGTGAACCGTCGTAGAGGAGTACGGTCGCACCAACCGCCAGTCCGCTCACCAACCAGTTCCACATCATCCAACCGCATGTGGTGAAATAGTAGATATTGTCTTCTCTCTTGAGGTCACAGTGCAGAAGAAGCTCCTTCAAGTGTTGGAGGAGAGTCCCTCCGGCCCCGTGAACCATGCACTTGGGTAAGCCCGTTGTTCCCGATGAATACATGATGTAGAGAGGGTGGTCGAACGGGAGCTGTTCGAATTCCAATTCGAGCCCCGCATCTTTGGAGATGAAGTCCTGATAGTGGATTGCCTTGGGCACTGCGCTGATGTCGGCCCTCTCCTCGGTATACGGAATCACCACGATCTTCTCAATGCCCGGAAGTTCCTTGATGATGCCGGCAATTCGGGCCAGTGAATCGTGGGCCTTGCCGTTGTAATAGTATCCGTTTGCAGTGAAGAGAATCTTAGGCTCGATCTGTCCGAAACGATCCAGCACCCCCTTAATTCCAAAATCCGGTGAACACGAAGACCAGATGGCTCCAATTGAAGTGGCGGCCAACATTGCCACAATAGTCTGTATCATGTTGGGCACATACCCTGCGACTCGATCGCCGGTCACCACGCCTGCCGCACGCAGTGAAGCCGCCAGCCGGGCAACCTCATCGTACAACTCTGCATATGTCATCCGCACCGTATCCCGGCCTTCACCTCGAAAAACAAGGGCGGTTTTGTCGTCTCGAAACCGTAACAGATTCTCCGCGAAGTTGAGGCGCGCCCCGATGAACCACTTCGCTCCGATCATGGTCGGCGAGTCTTCCAAGATTTTCTCGTACGGTTGGGAAGCAACAACGCCCCCGAAATCCCAGACGGAACTCCAGAAATCCTCTCTGTTGGCAATGGACCAGTCGTACAGGCCGTGATAGTCGTTGATGTTGAGAGAATATCGTTTGTTAACGAAATCTATGTATTTGGTGATATTGGCGTTCTTGGTACGTTCTTCCGATGGTTCCCAGAGAGGACCCATGATCCCACCTCCTTAGTACACATTTGAGCCGGTTGGCTGGTTGAACGGATTCTTACGGTACTGATAAAGCGAACCGGCGACGGCGCTTCCGAGCGAAATCATGATTCCCCTTCCCCCGTCCTTCTCCCAACGGTTCCGCGAAACGCGGGATTGACCGGTAGGGGCCGCGGGGAGGGAGATCTTTCGTGCCGACGTCAATGACGCTCGCTTGTTTTCGGGGCTCGATCTCGCCCCCTTTTCGGGCAGTCTCGTTTGCAGTTCCATACCAATGCGTCGCCGCCGCAATGAGCGAGAATGCTCTTTGCAGCCTGTATTCTGAGTCCTGTGAAACACCATGACCTCTCGGTCACAACGGAATATGAAAATCCCACGAGCACTTCGGCCCAAAGTTCCTCCCTCAGAAACAAGGGACAGGGGGATTTTCATACAAAACGCCGACCGTTAGGCTGAGAGGACCCAGCGCAAACTGTTCGCCTCGGTTCGATCAAACTTCCTTTCCGTCTTTTTCGTTCCCAAACGGGAGCCCGGCAACGAAACACTTCACCACATCGCTATTGAGCATCTTCTCACGACCAGTCGGACGGGTATTTCTGGCCGGGTTTTTCTCCCAATTGTTGCTTCAATTCACTTAATCCTTTGCGCTTGAATTCCTCCCGAGGCTCCTTGGGTATGCGACGGTTCAGTATCGATTCGGATCTGAGCCTCCGGCCGATGGTTTTCTCAATCATAGTTCCCAGGTCAAGGAGCCGATCCACGTCGATCCCGGTCTCAATGCCCATCTCATCCATCATAACTACCATGTCTTCGATGCATTGCAGCCCCACCACATTGGGGTCTCGATAATAGTAGCCGCCGGTACCTCCCACCGGCACGCGATCCATGAAATTGGCGGGCTGGCCTCCGAGTCCCCCGAGCGTTGCTTCGAATATCTCTATTCCGGCTTGGAGAGCTGCGAGAGCATTGGCGAGTCCCCAACCGCGGGTTACGTGGAAATGGGCCACATGGAGCCTCTTATCCGGCATTTCATCGAGAATCATGGAGAAGTATTTGTACACCTGGTCGGGGGGTGCACTGCCGTCGTGATCCGCGTGTTCGATGTCCGCCGCGCCGATTTCGAGCCAGCGTTTCGTGAACTCCACGGCGTCTTCGAGTCGCGTGGGGCCGGCTATGGGCGATCCCCAAATGGTTGACACCGTGCCATTCATCTTGATGCCCACTTCTCCGCACTTTTCGATGCTCCGCTTGGCTTCGTCCCAGTAGTTGGGAAGCGTTGTCCCGGAATTGGCGAAATGGTGATCTTCATCCGTGGACACCATCATCAGAACTCGATCGGGGCCATAGCCTTCCTTTCTTGCAGCAATTGCACGATCTACGGCCTTCTCTCGAATCGTTATCGCCGTCAGTGTGACGTCATTCCAGTTTACTCCTGCCCGCGACAGCTTCCTCGAGTCCCTGAGTCTCTTGAACAATTCATCAGCGTCCTTAAATTGGGGCATACTCCTCGGATTTCCGAAATTGGTGACTTCGAGATGCTTGACTCCGCACAGGATCAGTTCTTCGAGATAGAACAATTTGGCATCCGTCGGGATCCATATCTCCTCATGTTGAAAGCCGTCACGTACGGTGATGTCGTTAATCTGAACTTTGCGGGGGTACTTCAATTCATGATGTGACATAGCCTTCGTCCTCCTCTACTCTCCGGTATAGATTGGTTTTCTCTTTTCGCGAAATGCGGTCAGCCCCTCGATTCTGTCCTTCGTAGGTATCGTAACGGCATACGCGTTTGATTCTATTGCCAAGCCTACGGGGAGGCTCACCTCCATACCCTTACTGACGGCATATTTGGCTTGAGCCAAAGCGACCGGTCCGTTTCCCGCAATCTCACGTCCAATCTCCAGCGCTCTGTCCATCAGTCTATCAGGATCAAGCGCCTCGAGAAAGAGTCCGTACTCGACCCCCTCTTCCGCTGAGATCCTCCGTGCTCGGAATATCATGTCCTTCGCACGGGCCGTTCCCACGACCCTGGGAAGCCGCTGTGTGCCGCCCGCACCGGGGATCACCGCCAAGCTGGTTTCCGTAAGTCCGACGACCGCGGTCTTCGAAACCAAACGGATGTCGCAGGCCAAAGCAAGTTCGAGTCCGCCGCCAAAAGCATAGCCGTTTACCGCGGCTATAACCGGTTTGGGAAGTTCTTCCACCATGGTGAAGAGATTTCGGATTGTTTGGATGTACTGACGCACCTGGTCCGGGGCCATCCCCGCGCGTTCCTTGAGGTCGGCTCCAGTGCTGAAGGCATTCTTTCCTTCCGTCGATCCTGTGACGATCACTACTTTGACTTCACGATCAAAGGCGATTTCCTCGACTACCTTCCCGAAGACCTTGAGAAGCGGCATGTCGAAACAGTTCAGTGCCTTGGGCCGGTTAATCGTGAGAACCAGTATGCCGTCGCTCAGTTCCCTCAACAGGCTTTCCTGATCGTTCATACGCTCCGTCCTCCATTATTATGTCGTATCATAGTCGGCAACGAACCTTGATACCTGTTCGCGTACCCGGTCGTAACAGTGGGGAGACCCGTGTTCGGCCGTCCGTAGTGAATGTCCGTGATCCTTGTCGCATTCGTCACGTATCCTCGCTGTAGTGCAACCAACAACGGTCGAGTGAAAGACCCTGGAACTCGCTTCTGTTCCATCCATATCTCAACGGGAAATCATCCTGCCGAGGCTGCAACAGGGCAAGGTCTTCTCACTCTCTCGGACAACTCACAAGCGCCTCCTCCCGGTGCAGTACGCTGCTGTCCCGTTTCTCATAAGGGATGCGGATTGCAGAAGCCGGAAGACTTCACAAACATGAAAATCTGGAGTGTGTCCACGGATGATTTCTCCTATACCACTTTTCGTCTTGACTTTTCAATATGAGTTTCTTCATGATGGTATTGTTCGTGAGGCGATGGTTCGGGCACCATCGCCGGCCCCGTGACGGCGTGAGCGTGGCGGGACACGAGCGTGCTTGCCGGATTACAAACCGCGTACGACTGACTGAAGAGTGTATGAGGTTCGGATGATACTTATGGATCTTAACAAAAAAGGGTCGCCTTCTCAGGCCTATTCCGTGCCGCTGCCCAAAGAGACGAGGCGCTTCGATGCCGTAAGGTCCCTCATCTCGGATGAACCTCATATGGGGGCAGGGGTTGCCGCCGTCCTTCAGTCGGTTTGATTCGATATTTCAGCTTAACGTTAGGTCACGAGGCTTACCACCTTCAGCAGAAAACAGCACAACAAGTACAGTTCTTGCCGATCTGCCAAAGATTGGGATTTCATCATGTCGGATTCCGCGATAGGCAGGTTGGCTGGAGTTCCGCTTGACCTGAGGTATGGCATTTGCTATTTTGAACGCCTTCTCTCAAGGTAGTGACTCTGACGGGACGTAACTTGTCGGATCGATCTGCCTGGTGGCACAATCTCTTGACAACAGGTTTTAGTTCGTCCAATGGCTCAAATTCAGTGGCGGATTATGCAAAGGGGATGCTGAATGTCAGAAGTCATACTGGAGGCGAAGAACGTCTTTCTTTCGTTCCACGGGGTGGCCGCTCTTTCGAACGTAAGCTTCGAGGTGAGGAAAGGCGAAATTTTCTCCATCATAGGCCCAAACGGAGCAGGGAAGACGTGCATGATGAACTGCGTCAACGGGCTCTATCACCCTCAAAAAGGCCGGCTGTTTTTCAAAGGAAGGGACATCACGAGGCTGTCTCCGCATAGGAGAGCCTCGATGGGGCTTTCGCGCACCTTTCAGAAGATCGAGTTGTTCGGCGGCATGACGGTCCTTGACAATATCCGTCTTGGGCGCCACCTGCATCTGAATTCGGGCATTCTCAGTTCATGCGTCTATTGGGGGAAGACCTCGAAGGAAGAAATCGAGAACCGCAGTTTCATCGAGGAAGAAATCATCGATTTGCTGGAAATCGAGGCAGTGCGGAACGAAGTTACCGGGATGCTCCCATACGGGCTTCAGAAGCGGATTGAACTTGCGAGGGCACTGGCCCTGAAACCTGAAGTGATTTTGTTGGATGAGCCGCTTGCAGGTCTGAACCTGGAAGAAGTGGAGGACATGGCGCGGTTCATTATTGATATCAATGAAGACAAGCGGTGGCAAGTCACTTGTGTGCTCGTGGAACATGATATGGGAGTGGTTATGGACTTGTCCGACCGCGTGATGACCCTGAACTTCGGAGTTAAGATCGCGGAGGGGACCCCTCCGGAAGTCCAGGAAAACCCGGAAGTCATCAAGGCATATCTGGGCGAGGTGGAGGATCTATATGTCAGCCGCAGATAAACCGCACTTCGAAGGCGAGATCGAGATAACCGAAGACCTAACCTTACCCAAGCTGCTGGTCCGTCAATGCCGGAATTTCGGGGAATCCAAGGTAGCCATGCGAGAAAAGGAATACGGCATCTGGCGACCGGTTACCTGGACGCAGTATCTGGAAAACGTGAGAGAAATCACGCTTGGACTGATCAGTTTGGGTCTGGAGCCTGCCGACAAAGTCATCATGATAGGGGACAATCGGCCGCAGGCACTTTGGACGGAAATGGCGGCCATGTGCGGTGGAGGTGTTGGCGTATGGCTGTTCCAGGACTGCCTCATGGAAGAGGTCAAGTACATTGTCAATCACTCCGACTCGAAATTCTACGTTGCCGAAGGGCAGGAGGAAGTGGACAAGGCGTTGGCCATCCGTGATCAATGTCCAAAGCTCAAGAAAATAATCTGGGATGACCCCAAGGGCTTGCGTCATTATGACGATCCAATGCTGATCAGCCTCGATGAGGTCAGACGGATCGGCAAGGAAGCTCACAAGGAGAAGCCGAAACTGTTCGACGAACTGGTTTCCAAGGGAAAGGGACACGATGTGTGCCTTCTGTTCTACACTTCAGGAACCACATCCCTGCCCAAGGGCGCTCTCCTGACCCATTACAACATGCTTACCATGGGTCGGAATCTGATGAGGGTCGACCCCTGCCGTTCCACCGATGACTTTGTATCGTACCTCCCGTTTGCCTGGATCGGTGAACAGATGATGTCGATTTCCTGCGGTCTTCAGATCGGCTACACGATCAATTTTCCGGAAGAGCCTGAGACTGCTCAACATAACGTGAGAGAGGTCGGACCTCACGTTATGTTCGCCCCTCCCCGCCTGTATGAGCAGTTCACGCGGACCGTTCAGGTCAAATACCTGGATGCCAGTTGGCTGAAGCGAAAGACCTTCGAACTCGGTATGAAAATCGGCTACCATACCGCTGAACTGAAGTTTGAGAAGAAACCCGTCCCGGCTTACTGGTCAATGCTCAGGTGGCTGGCTGAAATATCTCTGTTTGGAAAGATCAGGGATCACCTCGGACTGAGCAAAGTACGCCATGCGTATACCGGTGGAGCAGCGATGGGGCCGGACCATTTCAGATTCTTCCACGCCATAGGCGTAAATCTCAAGCAGATATACGGACAGACCGAAATTGCAGGGATTTCGGTGGTTCATCGGGATGATGACATCAAATTCGATACGGTGGGGACCCCGATTCCCGAGACTGAGATCAAGATCGGCGAAGACGATGAGATCCTTTCCAAGAGCCCGTCGGTCTTCGTGGGCTATTACAAGATGGACGAAGAGACCGAGAAAACCCTGAAGGACGGATGGCTCTACTCAGGCGATACCGGCTTCATAGATGAAGACGGACACCTTGTGGTATTCGATCGTTCCAAAGACATCATGATCCTCAACGACGGGAGGAAGTTTTCACCACAATTTCTCGAGGCTCGCCTCAAATTCAGTCCGTATCTCAGGGATGCCTTGGTAGTGGGGCATCAGAGGCCGAACGTCGTGGCCATCGTTTGTATCGACTACAACACAGTAGGAAAGTGGGCTGAGGACAATGGGATAAACTACACGAGCTATCAAGAACTTTCTCAGATGCCCGAAATCTGCGATCTGGTTGAGGGGCCCATCAGAGAGGTGAACAGGACGCTCCCCGATTCCGCGAAGATTCGTAGGTTTGCCAATCTCTACAAGGAATTTGATGCCGACGACGACGAACTGACCCGTACCCGAAAGATTAGGCGAGCGTTTGTGGAAAACCGTTACAAAGACATCATCAATGCACTGTATACACGGGATGAGATATTCCACATGGAAACCAACATCACGTACGAAGACGGCAGGGTTGTGGACATAAAAGCGGATATCCGGCTCCAGGACGTCGAGGAAGGAGGGAAGAAGTAATGGACCTCTTCCTGCAGCTATTCATAACAGGGGTTATGCTCGGTTCCATTTTCGCCCTCGTGGCCCTGGGGTGGGTGCTCATCTACAAGTGTTCGGGCGTACTGAATCTGGCAATGGGAGAATTGACGTTGATCGGCGGATACGTGTGTCTGGGGCTGTATCAGAGCTTTGTCAAGTCAATGCCGTTGACAACCGCCTTTCTCTTGGCCATCGTCGGAACTCTCATAATCGGGTTGCTCCTGGGCTTGCTGACGGAAAGAATCTTCTTGCGAAAGATGATCGGCGAACCCATTTTAGCGGTCATCATGGTGACCGTTGGGTTGTCGTTCTTCTTCAAGGGAATGGTTTTCATTATTTGGGATACCGACACCCAAGTCTTCCTACCGCGCGTGTTTCCCATCGATCCCATCGTACTGGGAGGAGTAGCCATAGGCCAAGTTTACATCTGGAGCTTCATAGCCGCCTTGGTTTTGATGGTGGTCTTCGTCAGCTTCTTCAAATACACCCGTTGGGGACTTTCCATGCAAGCCTGTGCCGACGATGAAATGGCCGCACTGTCTCTTGGGGTCAGCGCAAAGTTCGTCTATGCTTTGGCCTGGGGGATCGCATTTATGTCGGCAGGAGTAGGCGGAACCCTGCTCGGGAACATCAACGGCCTGAACTATTCGGTCAGTAGTCTCGGCCTGTTGGTATTACCCGTCGTGGTATTCGGAGGGTTGAACTCAGTGCCCGGCGCAATCGTTGGCGGAATAACAATAGGCGTCCTGCAGAACCTCGCGGGAGGCTATCTCGACGGCTATTTCCCCGGCGGCATAAAAGAAAGCGCCCCGTTTATCTTCATGGTGGTGTTCCTCCTGTTCAAACCCTATGGTCTTTGGGGTTGGGAACGTATAGAAAGGGTGTGATCGATGAGTTACCTCCCATGTGGCACGTATTTTCAGTCCTATGCCGACGATCATAAATGGTGGCGGACCTCGTTTATCAAGAGCAAGATGATTCTTATGGTGATTCTGCTCGCTATTCTGCCGTATGTGGTGGATTCCCAGTGGCTGAGCGTTGCCTACACCATCAATTACTACATACTCGCGGGTCTCGGCGTACAATTGCTGATAGGCTACTGTGGCCAAATCACCCTCGGACACGCAGCCTTCGTTGCGGTCGGAGGCTATACCTGCGCCATGATGCTTCTGTTTGTACCGTGGCCGCAATCCATGGTGGACGCCGGCCTCGTCTATCCGATAACGATTGTCTGTGCCGGATTCTTGGCTGCGATCTGGTCGGTGCTTTTTGGTCTGCCCTCCGCACGAGTGAAGGGCTTCTACCTCATCATGACCACGATGGCCGCGCAGTGGATCACCGTTCCGCTCGTGATTACCCAATATGTTGCTCAGATAGGCGGTCGGGGCCAGGCATTCTCCATTCCTCCCGACATGATTAAGATAGGCCCGTGGGCAATCGATTCCGATACCAAGATCTACTATTTTTCCGTCTTACTCGTAGCGGTCTGCCTTATTGCAATGGGCAATATGGTGCGTTCCAAGCTGGGCAGGGCCTGGATAGCCATTCGTGACAATGACATTGCCGCGGAGACAATGGGAGTGAACATTGTCGTATACAAATTGCTGGCCTTTTGGGTGGCCGGCTTCTTCGCAGGGGTTGCCGGTGCATTCTACCTGAGCGCCCTGTTCTTCGTAAGCCCCGAGCATTACGAGTGGTTTTACTCTCTGTTGTGGGTCGGCATAATCCTTATCGGCGGTGTGGGCAGCATTCAAGGGCTCGTCTTTGGAGCCGCGTTTGTGGTGATCGTGTTCAAAGTCCTGGAAATGGCCGTCCTTGGAGCCAGCAGCGCGCTTATGGCAAGCTATCCTGAATTGGGATGGATGACCACGAAGTTCATTTTCTTCAAGGAAGCGTGTTTTGGTCTGGCAATCATTCTATTCCTTATCTATGAGCCGAACGGATTGAGCTATCGCTATTGGCAGTTGAAGAATTATTTCAACCTGTGGCCATTCTCGTATACGGGAAAATAGACGTTAATCTCTTACGTCCTCGAAAGGAGGTGACCCGACAGTTCGTCAGACGGCGTTGAAAGCAGTTTCATTCTAACGCGACAGACTAGGGAGGTATCATATGCGCACGAGAATTCTGCTGCTTGGCTTGGCCTTGGTCCTCATATGCTCGACAGCTTTTGCGGCGGATGAAATCCGCGTCGGTTCAATCAATGACTTGACCGGTGCCACCTCAGACGTGGGAAAAGATGCGGCCCTGGGCATCCGGGAATGCGTGAAATTTCTCAATGATAGCGGTGGCATAGAAGGCAAGAAGATTAAGCTGTTCCTCTATGACTACGGTTACCGGGTTCCTGAAGCCATTACGATCTACAAGCGTTTCAGAGACTACGACAAGATCAATCTTCTTCTGCAGTGGGGAACAGGCGACACCGAAGCATTGTCACCGACCGTCAACAGAGACAAGATGGTGACTATTTCGGACTCCCTGTCGGGACATTTGTGCGATCCCAAGAAGACTCCTTACAATTTTGTTTACAGCACGGACTACTCGACGAACGCCCGAGCTGCCTTAACAGTATGGTACGAAGAAGTCTGGAAGAAGAGCGACAAGTGGAAGAAGGACAGGGAGGCCGGGAAAAAACCTAAGCTGGTGTGCTTCTACATGTTCGCTTCACCGTATTGTAGCGCTCCCATCAAGGCCATCAAGGATCAAGCCAAATTGTTGGGAATGGAAGTCGGCAAGGACCAGAACGTGTCACTGGTCGCCTTGGATGCCAAGAGCCAGGTACTGGGAGCCAAACAGGAACATCCCAACGTGATTTGGCACGGAAACACGACCATGTCCGTGGCTACGGCCGTCAAGGATGCGTACGCACTGAAACTCGGTGCGGATCACATCGTGAACAACTGGGGATTTGACAAGAACCTGGTGAGAATGACCGGCAAGGCCGGCGAAGGAGTCATCGGGGCCGCGTCCTGCGCGTTCGTCGGAATGGATGTCCCCTACATGGACAAGATTGTGGAATATTGCAAAAAAGTGAATCCCGGTGTTCCAATCGAGAAACGCACCATCAGAACAGTCCAAGCGTGGTTGAAGGTTTCTCTCGCGTCCGCCGGCTTGAGTGGAGCCTTAAAGAAGGGCAAACTGGATGGGCCGACTATCAAGGCGTCATTGGAATCGTTGAAGGGATGGTACCCGTTCAACACGAAAAATGCCCTTGGACGTGGGCCGTATACCATTACGGCTACCGATCACAGACCTACTCCTGTTGCACTTCTCTATACTATCAAGGCCGGCAAGATCGAGCTACTCAAGAAGATTAACATGCAGGAAAAGTTCCCCAAAGAATGGCCGAAATGGTTGGGTTGGTAGGATTTTATCCTGGGGCGACTCAAAGTCGCCCCCAATGCGGTAGATCCTCGGGCCGGGCTGAACAAGCCGGAAAAGGGAGAAGGTTGTGGCCGAGAACAACATAATTTTGAAGATCAACAGCATCGAAGTCCGGTACCATGAGGTCATCCTTGTGCTCAAGGGGGTGTCCATCGAGGTTCCGGAGGCCGGCATAGTGGCTTTGCTCGGTGCCAACGGCGCGGGTAAGAGCACTACCCTGAAGGCTGTGTCGGGACTGCTTGGTCATGAAGACGGCGACGTTACCGACGGCAGTATTGAGTTCCTGGGAGAACGAATCCACCGGTTACCGGCTGAACAAATCTCTAAACGGGGAATCTTTCAGATCATTGAAGGCCGTCGAGTCTTTGAGCATCTGACCGTGGAAGAGAATCTGGTGGTGGGAGCTCACTTGCGACCGAGCGGACTCAAGGAACGGTTGGAGATGGTGTACCATTACTTTCCTCGGCTCAAAGAGAGGAGGACGGTAATGGCGGGGTTTATCAGCGGTGGGGAGCAGCAGATGTGCGTTATAGGACGTGCCATGATGGCCCTGCCCAAGCTGATGCTCCTTGATGAACCGTCTATGGGATTGGCGCCACTCTTGATAAAGGAGATCTTCGAGATTATTCAACGCCTCAACAGCGAGGAAAAAATTCCTATTCTCCTGGTGGAACAGAACGTGAAGCTGGCCCTTACCGTGGCTCCTCATGCGTATGTCATGGAGAACGGTCGAATCGTGATGGATGATACTTCGGAGAAGCTCAAGGAAAACCCGGACATTCGGGACTTCTACCTCGGTTTGACAGACGTCGGAGGGCGTAAGAGCTTTCGGGATGTCAAGCATTACAAACGACGTAAACGGTGGTTGGCCTAACACAACTTTCGAAGTAGAGGAGGGATTATGAGTAAGCCCGTGACGATTCTTGCAACCTTTTTTGTCCTGCTCGCATTTTCCGTCCTTCCTGCAAAGGCGCTCGATGCTCCGGTCGTTACGCTGGAAAGAATTGATGTGGCAAGCATTCAACCTTTCTATGTGAAACCCACGATCGGGAAGGATAAAGAAGGCAAGCCCAAAGTGGGCACGTACGGATACAGCAGCACTCTGAACTTAGCCTACATCTTCAACATCAAGAACCCCAACAAGGAACCGGTCATGCTGGATGAATTCCAGTTCACCTGCGCCTTCGAAGGTTTCGATGTGAACACCGCGCTCGTATACGAGGATTCATGGATTCCCGCAGGAAAGACCGATCAACTGCGCGTCGTTGTCACGAATGAGGCATTTCCAACCATGATCAGTTTAATGGTCGGCGCTGACAGCGTGACTCGGATCGCGGAAATGAAGACCAACGCAGGCGCTCTTGTTAAAAAGTGGTTCGAGAAGATTCCCGACTTCTCTTTCCCCGTAACCGTGACCAATGGAACTGCTTTGTTCAAGGATGAAAAGGGTGCTGAGGTACGCTCCACATTCAAGGCGGTCTGGGTCAAGAAGGCTGAGGGATCGGAGAAGAAGTAGAAGTAGGATGTTGATAGTATTTGATAAATTAGGTATTCCGACCTGATTCACCAATCGAGGCGGCCCTAACCGGGCCGCCTCGATTGCTTTTGAACAGCCCTTGTCCCTTGCCAACCCTTGCGAGTTACGGCATCATTGATCATTGAGAGTGAACGGCCGACGGGAAACGTCGGCGCAATTCATAAACAAGCGGCGGCAGGCGCATATGCAAGGAATCCCTACCGACATCGTGACCCGAATTGACGATCTGCGCAAGCAGATCCGCCGGCACGACCACTTGTACTATGTTCTCGACAGTCCGGAGATCTCGGACTCCGATTACGACCGGCTCTACAGGCAGTTGGAGGAACTCGAGAACGCTTATCCCGACCTCGTAACGGCGGACTCTCCAACTCAGCGGGTGGGCGGTGCCCCCCTGGACAAGTTCAATCAGACGCAACACGCGGAACCGATGCTCTCTCTGTCCAACGTATTCGATGAGAATGAAATCTTCGAGTTCGACCAGCGCGTGAGGAAGACCCTGGGAAACGGCTCCGATCTCTCGTACGTGGTCGAACCCAAGCTTGACGGCTTGGCCGTTGAATTGGTGTATGAGAATGGTCTGCTCACGATGGGATCGACGCGGGGTGACGGGTACATCGGCGAGGATGTGACCTCGAACGTACGCACGATCAGGGCCATTCCGTTGAGACTGGAGGCCAAGGGATTTTTCGCGTCAACCCCTCGTATCGATGTTCGGGGCGAAGTCTATATGAACAGGGCCGATTTTGACCGACTGAACCGCACGAGGGACGAGGAGGGGCTCTCGGCGTTCGCCAACCCCAGAAACGCCGCGGCGGGCTCCATTCGGCAGCTCTCCCCGAAAGTCACGGCAAGCCGACCGCTGAACTTCTGCGCATACGGGATTGGGCGTTCGTCAGGACCATTGCCCGTCACGCATATGGACATATTGGAAGGGCTCCGGAATCTCGGACTGCCTTCGAATTTCAAGAACGCTGCTCCCTGCGAGGATGTTCAGGCCGTATTGAGACGATACAGGGAGTTGCGGGAAATCCGTGATACCCTCCCCTATGAGATAGACGGGACTGTGGTGAAGGTGAACTCTCTGGCGCAGCAATCGGCACTGGGAGTCAAGACGCGGTCGCCTCGCTGGGCCGTGGCGTTCAAATTCGCCGCGCTTCAGGCCGTCACGAAGATCATGAAAATCGAGGTCGGAGTAGGCCGTACCGGCACCATGACGCCGGTGGCAATTATGGAGCCGGTCGACGTTGGGGGAGTCCGCGTGAGTCGAGCCACTCTCCACAACCAGGACGAGATTGATCGGAAGGACATTCGGGAGGGTGATACCGTCATCATCCAGCGGGCCGGAGATGTGATCCCGGAAATAGTCGGTGTGGTCAAGGAGAAACGGGATCCCCGGAGCCGACCGTACAGCATTCCGGATCGGTGCCCCGTGTGCGATTCCGCTGCCGTTCGACTCGAAGGACAGGCGGCCAAACGTTGCGTGAATTCTTCATGCCCGGCCAGACTCAAAGAGACCGTACGCCACTTCGCCTCCCGAAACGCCATGGATATCGAAGGGGTGGGGACCAAACTCGTTGAGCAAATGGTGGACCGCAAGCTGGTGAACAACGTTGCCGACCTGTACAGCCTGGATCTGGAAAAATTGGCGTCCTTGGATAGAATGGCCGAGAAATCTGCGTCAAACATTCTGGATGCCCTGGAACGATCCAAACAGGTCGCCGCGGACAAATTCTTGTTCAGTCTTGGGATTCCCTTGGTGGGAGAACATGTAGCGCGTCTTCTTATTGAAGAGTATGGCGACGTGGAGTCGTTGGCCGCAACGAGTGCGGATGAGATAAGAGAGGTTCACGGAATCGGTCCTGAAGTGGCACAAAGCGTTACCGTTTTTTTCACGGAGCACCGTAACGTTGAGATCGTACGTCGACTTCTTGACGCGGGGGTCACGCCCAAACCACTGGAATTTCCGGCTGCGGGTTCTTCATCGTCCTTATCGGGAAAGACGGTCGTGTTCACCGGAACACTTTCCCTGCCGAGAGCCGAGGCCAAGCGAGTCGTTCAGAACCTTGGCGGCAAGGTAAGCAGCTCCGTGAGCCGGAAGACGGATTTCGTGGTGGCTGGAGGCGAAGCCGGTTCCAAGCTCGATAAGGCTCGGGAACTCGGGGTGATCGTACTCAGTGAAGATGAGTTTCGCGGCATGACGGGAACTTGATGCCTTAGTGCTCCTTGGCATGAATGCGGTGACGTATTCCCGTAGGATGTGGTGAGCGAAGCGAACCGCATCGTTTGAGGCGTTCAGATTGCTTCGTCGCGCCGGTCCTCCGTGCCCGTCATCTTCAAGGGCGGCTAAGCCCGCCGTGCCTTGTTTCACTAAGACCGGGCAGAGCCTGGGAACGAGACGAATGGGACACGGGGTTGTGATCCTCGGGCACCCACACGGGGGTGCCCCTACATCGCTTTCTTTCGTCCGTGGCGATTAGGTGTAGGGGCCGGCCCCTGTGCCTGCCCGAATGAATAACCTCCGTGGGACGGGCGTCCCTCCCCGTCATCTTGTGGGTCGTGCCGGCCCGCCCCACAAGATCGGACCGACCATTGGTAGTTGTCCAGAGGAGCGTCGAAGATGTCGGATACAATACGTCGGAGACTTATTGTCACCGGACGCGTTCAAGGGGTGGCCTTCCGATACTATGCCCGAGATGCGGCGAGAGAAGCCGGTGCCCGAGGTTGGGTCAGGAACCTTCCCGACGGCAGGGTGGAAGCCGTACTGGAGGGTAACCTTCAAACGGTGAATTCGCTGGTGCAGTGGTTCCACAGGGGCTCGCCGGCCAGCCGTGTAGACGGGGTTATCGTTCTTGAAGAAGCACCCACCGGCGAGTTCTCGGATTTCGACATTACCTTCACTCGAGGAGACATATGGTGATGCCCGGCCTCAGAAACGCACTTCGCCCGGTCTTTCTCTCGGCGGTCCTGGTGTCGGCCGCCATAGCCTTGCCACAGGTATCTGCCATGTCGGACCGTAAGCCGTTCATTGTTGACGTTCTTGCAGGCGAACCTGTTCCCATGGACATGATGCTTGAAGACCTTGCATCCGTGAGGATCGTGTTCGTAGGGGAAGTCCACACCATAAATCGTCACCACGATCTCCAGGCGGAGATTCTCCGCTCCCTGTCTCGACGTGGCTTGAAGCTCGCCTTGGGAATGGAGATGTTCTCGGTAAAACAGCAGGAGATACTGGACCGTTGGCAGCGCGGACGGAGGAGTATAGCCGGTCTCGTCCATGACTTGGGCAAGGGGCATTGGAGCAATTTACCGGACTACGAATCAGTTCTGCTCACCGCCCGGGCCCTCAAGATCCCCATCCTCGGCATCAATGCAGACGACAATCTGGTGAAGAAGGCGGCGCGGCATGGAATCAACGGCCTGACTGCCGAAGAGAGAAGGCAGACTCCTGAAGGATTCGATCGTATCAACCCGCTTAACGACCGACTTCTCAGATTGAGACTCCGGGTTCACAGGGCCTTTAGGGGAAAGAGTCTGGATCGAATCGTACTGGCACAGGCTCTCAGAGATGCAACAATGGCCCGGGCCATCGTGCGCTTTCTTGAATCTCCCCAAGGGGAAGGCCGGACACTCATGGTTATTGCCGGCAGTGGTCATCTCAATTACGGCTTAGGGATACCCGACCGGGTGCAACGACGTGCAGAACTTTCCAACAGGATCATCCTACCCAGTGAAAGCGGTGAACTCGTTCTTTCCGAGAGCGAGAAACGTCAAGCTCTTCCCGTCGAGATAACCCATGAGGACCTTAAGTTCATCGACAAACCTATAGCGGATTACCTCCACATGGTCCCCCTCAAACAAAAGTCGGCTGAGCCTGCCCCCCGCAGGCGGCCTCCGGAGACGGATCAGGCGCGGTTGACCGAGCGTTGGTAGGAGGAAATCTCACGCGAAGAACGAAGAGCGCGGGGAAGACAATTCTTTTCTGTTTCTTACATTTCTTCCTTCTGCTCCGCGTCCTCTGTACTACTAATCCTCATTTTCTTTTCGTACAGCGAAGATTTCCTCGGAAATTGGCTCCTGACTTTTTCGGTTTGGTTGCCTCCGGCTCCCGGAAACCAGGAGGAACGTCCGGATTCCCTGCGTAGTACGATCGTACTTGCGAAACACAAGCTTGTACGTGACGCCGATGCCTGCAATCGCCGGTTGGTTGCGGTTCTAACTGCTCTGTGCCTCTGCGTGAGATTTTTCTCTTCCGTCCCCGGGACGACTCTCACCTCACACGGACATCTTCCTGAACAGCAGGCCTCCCGCCAGGGTCGTGCCAATCCAGAAGAGGAGTAAAACCGACAGGTTCAACAATGGGGAAAACTGGTATGGTGCGCCGAGGGCAAAGCGCATCCCGTCTATGCCGTACGTGAGGGGATTGATGCGCGTGGTCGCCTCGAGCCATCCGGGAATGCGATCAAGCGGGAAAAGAGCGCCCGAGAGAAAGAAGACCGGCATAATGAGAAAGTTCATGATTAATGGAAAAGCGTGGGGATCGGTCATTCGCGATGCGAACGCAATGCCGAGGCTCACAAAGGACGCGGAAATCAAGAACATGAATACCAGAGCCAGAAAAATCCCCTGAAGATCGCTCTTGACCAGTCCGCCGATGAGCAAGGCGACCAGAAACACCATTGCTTTGGCCATGGACGTCGTTACGGTTCCCATGGTCTGTCCGGCCATGATTGCCACACGGCTGACCGGCGCGACGAGGATCTCCTTGAGAAATCCGAACTGCTTGTCCCAAAGCACGTTCATCCCTCCAAACATGGACGAAAACAAGAGGGACATCGCCACGATGCCCGGTCCGATAAATTCCGCGTATGAAGTATCGCTGCGGTATCGGAAGACGCTCCCGAAACCGGTCCCGAGCACTATGAGAAACAACGCAGGCATGGCCATGGAGCCGAACAGCCTCCCCTTGTTTCGGGAAAAGCGCTTGACCTCCCTCAGCCACAACGTGTGTACCGTTCCGAAGAAATTCACTTCCGTCGTCCCCATCTGTAGATTCTGACACGATCCTTGGGTTCAATGGCCGGTTCCTCTCGTATCTCTCGGCCGGTCAGTCGTATGAAGACGTCTTCCAGATTCGGTTTACGCATGGAAACCGCCGAAATCTCTACGCCCAGAGCCTGCGCCGTCTCGAAGAGCCGCGGGACAAATGACTCGCCTCTTTTCACGGTGAGAACCAGTCTGCCGTCCTGAATGTTGACGCCTCGCACGTCGCCGTATTCTCGAATCTTCTCTTCGAATTCCGGGTTATGGTCGGAGATGTCGACGAGCAGGACATCACCGCCCAGTCGGGCTTTGAGATTCCCGGGGCTGTCCAATGCCACGATCTCACCGCGGTCAATAATGGCGACCCGCGAGCAGAGCCGATCGGCTTCATCCATGTAGTGGGTCGTTAGGATAATCGTCATACCCAAGGATTCTTCGAGACCTCTGATATAGTTCCATATCTTTCTTCTCGTTTGAGGATCGAGCCCTAGGGTCGGTTCGTCCAGAAACAACACCTCCGGCCTGTGCATGAGCCCGCGTGCAATCTCCAGGCGCCTACGCATTCCTCCCGAGTACGTTTTCACCTGATCGTTGCGTCGCCGGCTAAGGTCCACAAGGGCCAGTACTTCGTCTATTCGGGATGCCCGAAGCCCTGCACGCATACCGTACAACCGACCATGAAAATCCAGGTTTTCCTCTCCGGTAAGTTCATCATCAAGGCTGGGATCCTGAAACACTATCCCGATGGCTCGCCGAACCGCATTCTGTTGCGTTCGGACGTCATGTCCGCAAACCATTGCGGTTCCTCGAGACGGAGGAAGGATGGTGGAGAGTATCGAAATCAAGGTCGTCTTACCGGCCCCGTTGGGTCCGAGCAATCCAAAGAGTTCTCCCTGCCCTATTTCCAGATTCACGTCTTTCAGAGCCGTCAGATTTCCAAAATCCTTGGTAAGGCCCGAAATACGAATTATTCCCTGCGCAGTACCATTACTCATATAGGGCTCGGTTTGCACATTCCGGGAGCCCCACCCATTCCCGAAATAACCTGCATTATCAATTTCCATGTACACCAAGAGTGTCCGGACATTCTGTGAGTGCGTTTCATAACTACGCTCGCGCGTTCGTTTTTCCGTCCAGGTGAAACAGTATTGGTAAACTTCCGCACTTAGTGCGGTATTTCATAAGTTCGGTTACACATTTTGGCCCTGTGGCGGATGCATGGATTGGACGTTTCAGATCCGTCGGCCACGGAAGCCTCCCTCTGATCCCCCGTCAACGGGGGGAAGTTCTCCCTCCCCAGTGGACGGGCATCTTGTCCGTCTTCGATAGGCGAGACTTCTGTCCCCCAGGGAGGGCCGGGGAGAAGTCTCTTTATTTGTTGCCGTACTTGTGCAACGGAGTACTTGGTAGTCGCAAGCATCACGGCAACGTCTCCGTGTCACTTCTTCATTTTGTCTTTGAGGAGGTCTCCCAGAGTGCCCAATGAACCTTTGTCTTTCTTCGCCGCAGCAAAATCAGCGAAAAGTGAATCCTCAATGCTCTTGGACATCCGCTTGGTACTCAACGCGATCTTCTTAGACTCGGGATCGATCGAGAGGATCTGAACATCAACTGATGCTCCCACCGGGAATCTCCCCCTGAGGTCGCCCTTTTGCTGCTCGCCGATCTCCGACGTGTGAAGCAATCCGGACTTCCCGCCCGGCAGGCTGAGAAACACCCCGTAATCCTTGACGGACTCAACGATGCCCGGGACGATGGTTCCTTCGCTAAGTTCAACCGCAGGTGCTCCCTCCTCGCCCGGACTTGATGTAACGAGTTCCAGGCCGATCCTCCGAGACTCAGGATCAACCGACAGAATCTTGACTTCCACCTCGTCGCCCTCGGCCAGGACTTCCTTGGGGTGATTGATTCTTCGGCCGGCTCCCAGGTTTGAGATGTGCACAAGTCCTTCTATCCCGGGTTCCAACTGAACAAACGCTCCGAAGTTCATCAGTTTGGTCACTTTTCCGCTTACGATTTCCTCACCAGGGTATTGTTCCAACGCGCTGTTCCATGGGTCATCGAGCATACGCTTTCGACTGAGAGATATCCTCCGGTTCTGCCAATCGACATCCAGAACCTGTACCGTAACCGACTCACCAGGGCTCAGGACGTCCGACACTTCGTTTACCCGCCACCAGGCAAGCTCGGACATCGGTATGAGCCCCTCAATACCGCCGATATCTACGAAAGCTCCGAATTGCGCCAAGTTCTGTACGGTTCCGGTGATGACATCCCCCGGCTTCAAGGTCTTCTTGAGATCGGCTACCTGCTTGGCCCGTTCCTCCTCGAGTATGTCACGGCGGGAGAGGACGATATTCCGTCCTCTTTCGGAATACTCTATGATCCTGAATGTGAAGCGTTGCCCAATGTATTCTTCGGGCTTGCCGGATGCTCCAAGATCCATCTGTGAATAAGGACAGAACGCGGACTTGCCGAAGAGGGTCACGCTGTAACCACCCTTGCGTTCACTCTCGACAATCCCTTCAACGGGTACGCCGCTTTGGAACGCACCTCTTATCGCCTCTTCGGATGCAGCACCGGTCATTTTCACGCTGAGAAGGGTCTCGCCCGGTCGGACGCTTACCACATACGCGTCGATTGAGTCTCCCAGACCCACCGTGAGATTTCCTTCTGCATCGACAAGTTCCGCACGGGAGATTGCCCCCTCGCTCTTGCCGCCAATGTCCACGAAAAGCCACTCCTCTCCTATGGAAACGATGGTTCCGCGGATCTTGGAGTCCTTCTGAATCTTTGCCCCATCTCCAAATTCGCCGGCTTCGAAAAGTGCAGCAAAATCTTCTTGCCCATCTTCGATTTCATCCGGTGGTTGCTGACCGGAGTTTCGGTTCGGGTCATGATCGTTCATGGAGTTAACCTTTCCCTCTTTGTGCTGAGACTCCTTGTTACCTCTTTTCACCTCTTGGTTCAAGAGTCGCATGCGTTCGTCGCCGATTGCGAATGCCGTGAATTGACCTCAAGCCCATTCCTTGTAAGGGGCGAAAGTTGACGGTCCTCATACGATTACCGCTTTCGGGAGGTACTGATTGTAGAAATTTCCGACACTTTGTGTTGCCGTAATCGCTTCTTTTGTATATGTTATACGGTCAGGATATTTCCTGAACGGGACGCACTATGACTTTTCTCAAGCGCAACGAAATAGGGTGGAATGAGCGATTTCGTCGATGCATGTACTTCTTCTTGAGGGACGAACTGGACTGCATTCTCATTAGCGAGGCACTCGTCGATTCGTACAACACTTTCAAGGAGTTAGGACAAGATTATCCATTCGTTGAAACTCGACTCCTCAAACCCAGAGCGAAGATCATCGGCCCGGAATACTCCGAACATAGCCATTTCATGGTGATATTCAATGAGGGCCTCCTCCCGCCTGAGGCGAAGACTCACATAAGCTTCTTTGATTCGAACAAAGTGACCAAAGAAAACCTTGCCGGTTTGGGCGTATTCGACTTGCGAGAGGTTTTTCATCACCGTATGCGGTATTTCAAGGACACCGACTTTCCTACCCTTCTTAGAAGTCTGACAAAATCGGACTTTGCCGTACTCATCCAGCAGGACCCAACGGTCAAGGCCAGGTATAGATACGGGATTTCTCACTTCCACGTACGTGTCGACTGGCCCGTGGCTCACGCCGCCGAAGATCTGGGCCGATATCTGCGGTACATCTCCAAGGACCTCTATGAAAAGGGCGACAAAGTTGGTGAATGTCTCCAGCAGAAGCTCTACGAATACTACGGATTTCATCACACCGTCGGTGGAAGGCGTACAGCCGCTCTGGTAGTTGCCCGCTTCATGGCGCGGTACGGGCTGATCTCTACGGTCTACGTTTCCTCCTCAGAGGCACGGACCCTGGTGCGTCTTTCCGAGCAGGGAATTTCCAAGTATGTGCTGATTCAACTCTCCAACGATGACTTGGCCGAACTTGCAGACGCACATGACATGGAAGAAAAGGACTTCAATGACGCGTACTTAATTGACCGAACTCCTGAATATGGCGTGGGAGTCTTTCTCGTTACCTACATCCGCAATGAGCATTCGCTGCCTCCGACGGACGGCAAATTGAGAGAACTAACTCCCGACTATCAATGGCTCAAGGTCGACCTCCAGCTCTTGGTCCCGCCGCCCGTCAGCGGAGATGTTCGACCGATACCCATCTCGCGGGTCTACGTCTAAATGCCGAGACGTTGACTAGTCCAACTCTTTGCCCGTGGTGGTCATGGTGATCTTGCCATGCTTCACCCCGCGGGTGGAAATGAGAACCTCTCCGGCCCTTCTCACTTCCGCTGAACCACCCCTCATAATGAGTACCTCCAGACAGTTGTGAGCGTCGAGGTGAACATGGACGGACGATATGATCAAATCGTGCTGCCGGTGCTGGATTTCGGTAAGTTTCTGAGCCAGTTCACTCTGTTCATGGTTGTAGACGACAGTCACGGTGCCCACAACTACGTGATCGGACTCATTCCACTGATCATCGACGAGGCGATCTCTGATCAGATCACGGATGGCCTCCGATCTGTTGGTGTAACCTTTCTCAGAAATCAGGCCGTCGAACTTCTCCAATAAATCGTCGGGTATCGACACCCCAAACCTAACGAGGTCCGCCATTGCCGTATCCTTCCCGAGAGATTCGCCTCTCTCTTCATTTCAGACGTTACGAGAATGAGCCTCACGTCATCCGTCGAAAACAGAGAATCGCATGGATAGGCCTTTGAAATCAAGAGAAAAAGCCGGGACAAAGTGCGCATTCGGTCTTGCTGAGCGAAAGCCTCCAATCCTGCCGTGAGGAAGCCGTCCCAAAAGATCCTTTCAGGTTGAAACCACGGCACAATCTCCACCCCTGCAAAAGGAGCCGTGGGGACAGGCGCCGACATAGCGTTACCGGTCCATCCTGATTCCGTATGATTTGCAGCGTCCATAAGTAGACGGATAAATACGGTCGTATATTGAGTTCCCGAGCCGGTACCTGGGAGCCCGAGCAAATCAGCGACCGATTTAATGAAAACGTCTAGTATGGTACATGCGATGTTGGCCGGGCCTCTCAAGGCCCGGAAATCCGACGGCCAAACATTGACGCGTCGTGAAGAAGCCCGTCGGGGTGGGGGGCAATCCAGCCCCTACATTCGGCGGTTCCTGTCGCCGACGCGCAAAAACCGTGCTTCGCAGCGATGCTGCAAACCGGCTTTACGGTGTAAGAAGCACGATACGTTATGGAGTTCTCTTGTTGTTTCCTACCGAGGGACGCCTCTTTCAGTCTGTTTTGCGTTCTCGTCCATCTCGGCAATCATGTCCACAATACGCTCCGCCCAAGGCTCGGTCACGCTGTAGATCATTTCAAGACCGTTCCGGGCGGAAGAAATGAGCCCTCTACTCTTTAGATGAATCAGGTGCTGAGACACGGTTGCCTGATGAAGGCCCAGACACTCCTGCATGTTCTTCACATTGCAGCCGCCTACCCGTAGGAGTCCGTATACGATTTTCAGGCGAATAGGATGACCGAGTGCCTTGAAGATCTCGGCCTCTCTCGTGAAATCCCTCTTCTTAATCTCCTGGAATATCTCGTCGAGGTTTTCGCTGTTGCTCTCAGCAGAGTTCGTGGAAGACTTCATTGCTCTTGCCTTTACTTCTCATCCGAGGTCGGTTGCACTCCAGTGCCGTCATTGGCTCCCCTTGCCTTATCCACGGGGGAACAAGCAGGCGACATTCAGGTAGAAACTCCCATACGAGGAAGAACCCACCTATTCAAGACAATCCAACCAATGAGTATCGCTATCATGATTCCAGCTTCCATTGATTACCACCTATCGGAACCGGCCACACGGCCTGATCTTTCTTCAAGTCCGCGGCGATGGGGCATCACCTGCGCCCGTTGCGTTGAAACTTCTCCAAGCTCTCGGGTTCGGCTCACGTCGTTCGCGAGAAGCCGATCCAACCATTCAGGCGGGCGGTACTCCGCCCACTGCACGTCGTCTCCTTGGGGCCGGGGCCCGAGGGTGCGCAGCAGCCAATTCCGTACCACCGGACTCATCCAGTCCACCATTCCCATGTGGGAAGCCACTACCCTTCCCTTCTTGTCAATGACATACGTGGAGGGAAGCCCTTCACCTCGTAAATGGCTTCATTGTCCTCATTGAGGACATAGTAACCCATAAGGCGGCCCCTAACCTTGTTTTCTACCACCCATCTCCTGTTGTCGGACTTCGTAGCATACCGGAGGCTGCTCTTGTCCTTCCGACCATACCGCCGCTGAACCCAAGACGGGCTATCCCAGAGGTTGATGCAGAGTACCTGGAGGTCGGGTCGGTTCAAGGCTTGAACCATTCGTTCGAGGTACCCTTTCTCCCGAACGCAAAATGGGCAATTCTTCCGCCAGAAGTTGAGGAGTACCACTTTGCCCTTCAGATCGGACAGGGAGAACACCTCTCCGTCCATCGATCCCATCGGAAAATCGTTGGCCATGGGGGGCTTCCGGAACATCTGAAACTGAGTGCCGCCCATTGCGGCAAGAACGTTTTGGCGTCCCGAATCGAAGACCGGCCATTGTGCGGCAGTCAGAATCGCCGTAAGAGCCCCAATCATTGCTAAACGACCTACTCCGAGCAACTCATACCTCCTGAGTCCGCGCTTCAATATGAATATATCTGTATATATCATTCTTGTCAAGAAACTTCGGCCGTATAGGGAATAGCTTCGAATATTCAGAAATTTATAGTCGCAGGTCGGCTTCCGGCGGCATTCGTCACGCGTCTGATGGAAACAACTCGCACTGCCGCGGCCCTCTCTTCTTGGAGAATCGCCCCCCGCTCAACGGATCACCGTAGTCGCAGAGTGCCGGGTCAATCGTTGAGAGGAAACGGGACGCTCCGGCACTGAGCGATTGCCCGAACAGGGTTCGTTTCTCGGACCGAGATATGATCAGTTCGCCTGCCGCTCTGGTCATGGCCACGTACAGAAGGCGCCGCTCTTCCTCCAAGTCCGTAGCTGCAAGCTTCTCTTCGTCATTTGGTACGTAAGGAATTATGCCGTCTTCGCAACCGGCGATGAACACTACGGGAAACTCGAGCCCTTTGGATGCGTGAATCGTCATAAGGGTGACCGCTTCCGCTCTGGGGTCAAGCTCTTCGGCTTCTTCCCGAGGGTCGGATTTGCGCGCCCTCTGATACGGGATTCCCGACGCCTGAAACTCTTCTTCCAGTGCATCCCCCACGGCGTTGAGCCGAAACAGCACGGCAATGTCGTTAAATCCGAGCTGACCGTCCTGCCGCGTTTCCATTCCAGAGTCCAGGGACAAGAACGATGAGCCCCCCATGATCCGGTCTATGGTTTTCACAATGAATTTTGCTTCGAGAGATGCATTCGGAAGCGACACCATACGCAACAATGCCCCTCCCGAAAGCTCGGCCGTGAGATCGCCCGCAATACCATGGCCGTCAAGAACCTGTCGGGCTGCTTTGAGCACGGTCTCCCGTGAACGATAGTTCCGTGTAAGACGCACCACCTCTGCCGATGAATAATCCCGGGTGAATTGGAAAAACAGGTTGCGGTCCGCTCCCCTGAAGCCGTAGACGGCCTGGTCCGGGTCTCCGATGGCGAAGAGGCCTTGTGCATCGGGTCCGGCCAGAAGCCTCACCATCTCGTATTGTGCACGGTTGACATCCTGAAACTCGTCAACGAGGAGATGTGCCGGTGGACGGTTTTTCGGTTCGTTTTCCGGGTCCGTTTTGGCACGGAGAGCGCGTACCGGGAGAACGAGGAGATCGTCAAGGTCGAGCGCGCCTTCCCTGCGTAGAGCATTCTCGTACGCTTGGTAGGCTCGTCCGATATCCGAGTCGACGGGGCACTCTTCCGGCACCGTGAGGTTCTGTTTCATGAGACTGACCTTGGCAAGCAAGGAAGGAACCCGAGGGGGCGCCAACGCGGGGCAGGCATCTTTCACGGCTTGTCTGAACAGTTTCAACCTGTCGTCTTCATTGAGTATCTCCATGAGAGAAGGTTCGGAAGCGCGGTTCCGCATATCGGAAAGCAAGCGAATGCCAAGCTGATGAAACGTGCCGACCCAACAGCGGTTCGCCGTCTCGGCAGGCAAAAGATGCCCGAGTCTCTCCCGCATTTCCTCGGCCGCCTTTCGGGTAAACGTCACCGCGGTGATGGCTTGCGGTTCGGTTTGGCCCGTCTTGAGCAATTCAGCAATGCGCCGGGTGAGCGTACGGGTCTTCCCCGTTCCGGGGCCTGCCTGGACCAACACCGGGCGATCCAGGATTTCCACGGCCGTCTTCTGTTCTTGATTCAGATCATGATCGTGGTGCGTCACGCTCCTTGAGGCGGTTTGGACGCGCTTTGGGACTTTCTTCTTGACCGAACGTGCCTTCTTGGTCCTGGCTTTCGGGGCTACTCCAAGGGCGATCCAGGATTCCTGACCGGCAAAGTGGTCGTGTTCTCCCGGTGCGAACAATTCAACCGTGCCGTACTCGCCGTCAAAGCCGGGGCGAATTGTGAGTTCTCCCTTTCTCACTCGCCGTATACCTTCCACGATGATCTCCGGTGCCAGGGTGCCGATGTCCTCGAGCGGCATGGTCCATAGAATGGAAAGTTCGGGTCCCAGCTTCCGCAGCAGTTCCATATAGGCACGGGCTACCTTCTTCGACTGAGGCCCCACGCCAAGCGCTTGCGCCGTCACTTCGACAAGGGGCAACATTCTCCAGAACGGAGCGGCACGCTCCGGAAACTCTCCTCTTTTGCGTTCCGCCAATTCCATAACGCGGTTCACGACCCCCACGGTTAAAGGTCTTCCGCAGACCGGGCACCTGCCGCCGAGAGACTCCGTTTCCTCCGGTTCCAGACGCATGGAACATTTTCTGTGGCCGTCAAGATGATACTTCCCTTCTTCGGGAAAGAACTCTATGGTGCCGATGAATCCGTTTGCGGTTTCAGGGACCTGCGCGGCGAACTGCGCAGGGTCCAGGCCGTCCAACGCGTGCCCCTCGTCACGAAAAGCCGCCCCTCCTGCACGAATGGCTTCTCGAATTTCACGATACCCGGGAGTTCCTGCAAATATGTTGGCTTCCCGGCCAAGTTTTGAGGGAGAGTGAGTATCTGAGTTGGATATCAGCGTGTAGCGGTCGAGAGAGACGACCTGGTAATTCATTTCGGGATCTGAAGAGAGCCCGGTTTCCAACGCGAAAATGTGCGAGGTCAGGTCTTCGAAGCATTCTTCCACCGAGTCAAAGCCTGATTTGGAGCCCAGTATCGAAAACCAGGGCGTCCAAACATGTGCAGGAATGAGATATGCATCGGCGGAAGTCTCCAACGCTATCTCGAGAAGGTCACGGGAATCCAGGCCTAGGATGGGACGTCCGTCGGACTTGATGTTTCCGATTCGGTCCAACCTGGTCCGAAAACGATCCATTGCATCGAAATCAGGAACGAATATGAGGTTGTGAACCTTTCGGACAGCGCCGTGCTTCTTGTAAATCGAGCTGATTTCTACATTGAGCACAAAACGCACGTCGCCCGGCCCGAATCCTCCGGGGAGGCCGGTAGGTTCCGGCAGATATTCCTTCTTGAGACGAAGCAGCCCCTCCCCGTCTTCTTCAAGCTTCTCTGTGATTTCCCGGCTCCATTCCGGATGCGTCAAGTCACCGGTTGCTATGACTCGGAGTCCCTTCAATGCAGCCCAACGAGTAAGCTCGATAAGATTGCAATCCGGCGACGTAGCCCGAGAGTATTTGGAATGGATGTGGAGATCGGCGAAGTAGATCACGCGAATTCCTCCTTGGCCGTGTCGATTCTCAACGAGACTTCATTCGGTCGATTCTTTGCTTCAGGCCTTGTCGCAGCCTGTCGTCATCGGAAAGATCCAATGCAGTGGAATATGCCCTGATTGCCCTGGATTCCCGTCCTTCCTTTTCATACGCAACGCCTATGCGTACGAATAGTCTCGATTTGTTCTGAGGGTCTTTCTCTCTCTTTAGAGATTGTCGGTAGTATTTTAGGGCCTTGCCGGCATCTTGTTTGGCAATCCAAGCATCTCCGAGAGCGGCCGTGACATCCGGGTCCCGGGGATCCGACCTCAGCGCTTTCGCAAGAATTCGGATTGCGTCGTCGGGACGTTTCCCTGCGAGATATACCCGTGCGAGGTTCTTGTGAACCTCAAGGTTCTTGGAATCCGCCTGCAGAGCACGTTCGAAAACTTCTTCAGCTTCTTCGGTCTTCCCCATATCCCATAGGAGCAGGCCCTTATTGTTCAATGCTTCAGCGTGACCGGGATCCAGTTCCAGTACTCCGTTGAAATCGACGAGCGCTTCCTCCGTCCTGCCGAGCTTCCTTAACACGATTCCTCTATTGTAGAGGTAACTCGCTCGGTAGGGCTCCAGCTCGACGGCCCGACTGAATGCCTCCAGCGCTTCCTGATTTTTTCCCTGAGCGGCCTTGGCAATTGCCAGGTTGTAATGACCACGGCCCTGCCCCGCGTCCAATTTGAGACCGGCCTCACAATCGTCGATTGCTTTTTCGAACTGCCCCATCCGAACGAAAGCCGAGCAGCGATTCATAAGTATATCAGAGGGTTGCCCGTCGGATTCCAGTGCCTTGTCGTAGGCATCGATAGCCTTCCGGAACTTACCATCGAGGAAATAGGCATCACCACTTCCCTTTGCCGCTTCGAGCGAGTGTGGCTCATAACGCAATGCTCTGGAGAAATCTCTCGATGCCTCGCGCAAGCGACCATCCGACAGGTGGATGTTACCGCGCATGACCAGTGCTTTGACGTTCCTGTTGTCAATGTGGAGAATGGTATCCAAGTCTTGCTCGGCTCGACCGGGGTCTCCGCGTTTCTGCCGCAAACGGGCTCGAGTGAGGAGAACCGACACATTGTTCGGGTCGATTTTCAGGGCCTCAGCGTAGTCCCGGCCTGCTTCATCCAGGTCACCCTGATCCTCATGGGCCATCCCCCGATTGTAGTAGGTTCCCGTATTCTCCGGATCGAGACTCAACGCCTTCCCGAAATCATCTATGGCATTGACGTAGTCCTTCATACGCGCGCGGACCACACCACGATTGTTGTATATTGCAGCGTTTTCCGGGTCTGTTTTGACCAAAGCGTTGTAAAGATCGAGGGCCTTTCCCAAGTCTCCGCTTCTCTCTGCCGACACGGCAGAGAGGAACAGGTCCTCTGTTTCGTCCGCGAGCAAGGGCGAGCAAACACCGATACTCGCCGCCATGATAATGCAGAGCAAAAGACCCCGCCCGGTCATTGGTTCCTCCTTCCATGGGACCTTTCCCATGGAATTGACATGGCGCTTTCATATGTCATCGGGATCCGACTCTCGGATCGCATCGTCGACGACCGATACGCTCGAGCGATTAAGAGAATTTGAATCCCGTAACATATTCTCACGACCGATCTTGACGGCATCGTCGAGAATTGTTAAGTACACCGAGGTAAGGTCTACGTGCAGTTCCACTGATGCCGGTGATACGGCAGGAGAGAAGAGTATAATCAATCTTGGTCAGATCCGCTGAGCGGCACTTGTCTCATGTGAATCGGGGGTATCAATAGCTGATGAGCACAGCGTTGTCAACACTCAACGATGGTGCCGGCGGATCCCATGATGCACGCGGGGGGCACGCTAAGGACACCTCTCTGTTCGATTTCCAAATGCCTGAAAGAACTATGGGCTTCTGCGACAATGATGACGTAGGGATACCTGAAATCCATGTCCGCACCACTGCTCGCGTCATCAACATGCCGATTAGACTAGGCTTTTTTCGCTCGTTTTCAGTCGTGACGGGGCTTCGCCTCCAACGGGGTACAAAGAGTAGACGATGCGCCATGCCCGACGGAATGACTCAACTCCCCCCCAATCCGCCCATATCGAGGCTCCCCGCTTCGGGAAGTGCTGCGGCAAACGCTCACTGTGGGAATATGTGGCTCATAGCATCTTTCTTGATGCTGATGGCCCTGGGCGCATGGTTTGCAGCGCCGGTAAATGCGGATTGGTTTGACGATTCCCCGCCGGCCTGGGAACCGCTTCTTTGGGGCGGCAAGATAGGCGGAGACAACAAGAGTCTACCGGCGTCCGCGCAAACGTCATCGGGGGATCCGAGCAACCGAGGACCCGTAGGTTCACGGCAATTCGACAAGACGGCCGACTCGATCGATCTCGAGGAAATTATTCGGATTACGGGACCGACGAACCACTCCTTGCTGCACGGTTCGACAATACCGAAGCCGTCCACAGCGGTTGTTCGCAACTACTACCGAGCTCCTTTCAGGGTCTTGTCCTTGAGGCGCATCCCCCCGCTCTACAGCAGCCCCGTGTTGCAGGGAGAGGGCGTTTGGGAATGGAAAGATCTGCCTACGGACGCAAACGGGTGGCCCGTAGTCTATAGGACGAGCTACAGACCGAGCATAGAGTACCCCAATGCAGTCGTTCACATGCTTCTGTTCGATATGAAGCGCCTCTCAATGAAGCTTTACGTTGGATCGGGGGAACCGGGAGCTTCGCAGGCATCGTCGGAAATACCCTCGGACAGGAACCACCTGCTTGTAGCGGTGACCAACGCGTTGTGGAAACAACGACACTCCGGCGATGCCGGAACGGTCTTCCGGGGAAACGTTCTCAAGGAACTCGCTCCGGGGGTGGCCACGTTAGTCTCTTACAAAGACGGCTCGGTGGACATTCTCGAGTGGAACGAGACAATTCCCATGTCACTAGTCCAGGATGCGAAACAATTGAGACACCTCATTGTGAAGGACGGCAAAGTGATCACAAGCCTTGTCAAAGACGGTAAGGTGTCGGACTCGGAGATCGGACTGGGCTACCTGCTGACGGAAGCTCAGCCTGCCAACGAAACGGGGATGTGGTGGGGAGGCTACTGGAGGAATCCTCAACCGGTACACACTTCAGGTTCCGAATGGTTCATCGCGAGCCGAAGCGCCTTTGGCATACGCAAGGACGGCAATCTGGTTTTCGCGGTTGGGCACCACATCAGTACAAAGGATCTTGCAAAGGCCTTGGTACTGGCAGGATGCAAACGAGCAATTCACGCCGATGCAAATCCATACAACGTCCTCGGAAATCTCTACTATTCAGACGGGAACGGCGGATTTCTGAAAAAGGCGAAGCTGTCTCCGGACCAAAGCTCAGACTCGGTTAATCGCTACGTAGGACGAAGCTACTCCAGCGATTTCTACGGTTTCTTCCTGAAAGGCGGTAGAAAGGACTCTACGTGAGGCAGGGCGGCATTCTCATAAGGACGGCCTGCCTTTTGATTGCTACCCTTGCAAGTTATGCCGCGGCCCAGGATCGGGCGGGTCGATGTGCGGCCGAATATGATGAGTGGTTCAAGGCTTTGGCCGATCTCCGGAATCAACTTGAGGTGTACGGACAGGTCAAGGGAGAGTCCCTCGAACCGGGAATAATGGACAGACTACGGAAATCTTCAGGGACCGAGACGACAATGGCCCGAATCGTTCAATCCGCTTTGCGGGAACATGAACAGAAGGTCGCCGAAGCCGATAAGAAGGTACGCCGCGCAGCAGATCAAGAGAGGTACGCGTGGGCAAGCCGGCGAGCTTGCCTGAGAAGCAGTCGCAGCAGATCGAACAAATCGGACAAAGCCCTCCTTCAAACCGCATTGGAGGCCAGGCGAGACGTGCTGAAGGAATTGGATCGGCTCAATTGAATCCGGACTGCTCAACGAATATTGATGATTGCCGGACGTTCTTGTGACGGACAAATGTACGATCGATGACGCAACCGGGATCGCGCACCTTTACGTCCGGTCTTCGTCGACCTCCACCATACGAATGGATTTCCAGCGCCCTGAGTGGAATCGCCGCCAGAAGATCGTTCCCAACCCCACGATATACACCACCCCCCAACACCATGCTGCCAGTACCCCCATGTTGAGAAGTTCAACAATGACGTAGACCGGCGGCACAAAGAGCACCCACGCAGCCATAATCTGGGCCCACATTGCGAACTTGGTGTCTCCGGCCCCCTTGAGCGCGCCGGAGAACACGATGAAGACCGTATCAAAGACGGTGAAAACCGCGATGAGTCGCAGGATTACCACGCCCTTCTCCGCAACGACGTCAAAGCCCGGCACGTCCTCTACTCCGTGTCTGAACAGACCGATAAACACTTCGGGTATGAGAAGATAAAGCACGGCCAGTGTCCCCGAATAGGTGAGTGCCAGTTTCAGAGACGAATAGACGCTCCTTTCCGCGGTGCGAAGATCGGATCTACCAATGTACTCTCCCACAAGAGTCGCGGTCGCAATGGACATGCCGACCATGGGGAGAAAGGAGAGCATTTCTATGCTCAGGACTATGTTGGTGACAGCCAGGTCCGTTTCACCCAATCGTCCTATAAGAAGGATGAACGCCGTGAACGAGGCCACGTCAAGGAAGAACTGTACCCCGGAAGGAACCCCGTAGCGCAACAACAGCATGAATAGCCGACGGTCCCAGGACATCTGACTGCGCGACCGGTACTGAGGTTGATACTTGCGGCCCAAGAACAGGCATGCCCAGAACACGGGTGGAATGATCCCGGTGATCGCCGTGGCCGTGGCGGCACCTTGTATTCCCATTTCGGGGAATCCCAAGTTCCCGAAAATCAGAAGATAGTCCAGCAACACGTTGACGGAATTCCCCAGAAGATTACCCCACATCACCACTCGAGTTTTCCCCCGGCCGGAAAAGAACGAAGCCAACGCGGCATTGAATGGCAGCGCTGCACCACCGAGCATCAGAATGGAGAAATATTCGGTCTCGAGCCTTACCAGCTCGGGCTCATGTCCGCTCCGTGCCAGTAGGGCGGTGCCGACCGGTATGGCTGCCAGTATGAGCGGGACCGAAAGCAAGGCAAACCATACGCCCTGCCAGACGGCTCGTGCGCACGCCGGCTTGTCGTTTGATCCATGGTGCTGAGCCACGAGAGTGTTGACGTATTGTGCGGTTCCCAGAAAGAAGGAGCATATGGTGAAGAACGTTATACCGCCCGGAACTGCTGCGGCAACTGAACTGAGGCTGTACCAGGAAAGAAACATCCTGTCCACGAACAGCGTTACGGTCATCGACGCCGTGGACAGAATCAGAGGTACTGCAATTCGGAGGACTTCCCGGTATCCGCCCGGACGTCCCTGTAAAGACGATACCGGTGTTGTCTCGAATCCGGGGTTGTCAACGTTGTGCGACGCAGAGGTCTTCGGCCTTGCCGTTCCCCAACGCCTCATTTCTTCTTCAGTTTGGAAAAGAGTGATCGAACCGACTTCAACGTTGAGTCTTTGCCGGCGTCCCGCCGATCCGACTCTCCAGCCTTGGTCTCTGTAGGAGTGGACTCGTCGAGGACGACCTCCTGATCGTCCATGTCTTCAGTATCCTCGTCGTCATCTACGAGGAAGTGGCTTCCCGTAGTGCTCACCACAGGATTAAGCAGATCCTTGGCGGCAAATGCATCTCCCGGTTCTTCACCACAGGCGGGGCATCTCTCGAACGGACTTGGGTGCGGATGACTACAGTTGGGGCAGATGTAGAGTCCTGAAAGAAACTCGGACTGTTTCTCAAGATCCCGCTGAACCGCCAACTCCTTGCGTTTCGCGAGATCTGTCGGCGTAATTAGTCCTTTCGCCAACAGGGCCCGTATAAGGCTGATGAAGGCCCGAGCACTCAGCCTGTACTTCTCCCGCAATTCCGCATCGGTAGGCGATGATCGGAAATCTGCCAGGAAGCTCTTCAGAGGGATCTTTCCCGTCTCTTGGTGTTTGTCGTCGGGCATTCCATGGTGTCGAAAAGGCGACCGGCGTCGCGTTGCTCTGCTGAACTACTCACCTAGAGGTAGTGCGCATCATGACCGATCTCAACGACCTCTCTACTGAGTCGGCCGAGACACTTATGCTTCTCTGTAAGTGTCTGAGAAATCAGTCGGCAGTTCTGGGCGATCACATTGTGTTGGTTTCACGATTCGGCAAGACACTTGAACCGATTGGAGTCCGGCAAGTTACTTGGACAAGGATGAATTCACAGCCTTCTTCAGAACAGGCGAGTACTTCCACGTTACCACTCGCCTCGCGTCCAAGATGAGTTCTTCTCCGGTCTGAGGATTGCGCCCTCTGCGAGAGTGCTTGGACTTCACCGTCCATTTTCCGAAGCCCGAAATCATGACGTCCTCTCCGGTAATGAGCTTTGATTTGATGATATCGAGAAGTTTCTCGATTATCTCAGTCGCCTCGCCCTTCATGAATCCGCAGTCGTCAGCTATTTTCTTGGCTATATCGGCTTTCGTAAGAGTCATATAGTCCCTCCCATATCCAAAAAAGAAACACATGCAAATAAATGTACCCAACCATTTATAACAATCGAAAAGGGAAAAGGCAAGAAATTTCTCAAACTTCGCGGTGGAGACGGCCTTTCTCTCGGACACGTTCTTCTCTCCTCGGAGGCAACGATATGCGATAGTCCGTGTCCCTTGTCCGGAGGCCCGCGCGATTCCCGTTCATACGTTCGGTCATACGTTCCGGTCCGTTCAGATAACAGCTTTCCCAATGCATCGGCATCGCGCTCCCGAAACACGACGGGACGGAAGCGTGTTCCATTCAATGGGTTACCACGTCGCGGTCTGCTGAATCAGTCTCCCCTGATAGCCTTGACGTCTGAGGGAATCTCGGATCATTCCGGAAATATTGGAAGGGCGATACATGAAGCGTAGTCCCGACCACAACCCGAAACGGTTGACGGGGGTGAAATACTTCCAGTACGGTTTTGGAAATCTGAACAACTTGAAGAAGATGGCTGCCGCTTTTGAAAAGACAAGGATTCTCTCATCGAAACCGAGGTATATTTCCGGACAAATGGAAGCAGCTCGACTCATTTGCTCAACGGCCTTGTCAAGATCCAGATCCTCAGACACGTACCACAGGTTTTTCAGCGGATCGCATCGGTCGTCTATGAATCCTTGTTTCAGCGCTATATCCCAGAGTTTCGTTCCCGGATACAATCTCACTCCTACGAAGAAGTGCGCGATATGAGTTGCCGACCTGCCGCTCTTCAGCAGCCGGTTCAACGCGAAGTCAAGGGAATCCTGTAGGGTTTCATTGTCCTCCCCCGGTCCGCCTATCATGAAGAACCACCAGGCCGCGAAATCGGTCCTATTGATTGCTTCTGCAGCTCGGGCCACATCCGCCGCTGTGAAGCCTTTCCTGTAGGACCTCAACATCTTGTCGGAAGCCGATTCCGGGGTGATCATAAAGGACCTGAATCCAGCTTTCCACATAAGATCCAGGTACTTGCCGTCGAGATTTCGGGGGTGAACTCCCATTGCCGTGAAATTCGCCTTCCAAGGGCGGCGGACGATTTCCTCCAGTATCTCAACGGAGCGGTCCACGGGGTCGTTGAACACGGAATCCACGAACTCGAACGTCTCGGGCCGATATTTGTGTAGAGCCTCTTCGATCTCGTCAACCACATCCCGAGCGGATCGCATTCGCAGGGCATTTCCTTCGAGCGATTGATTGTATGTGCAGTATATGCACTGCTGTCTGCACCCTCTCTTGGTCTGTATGTTGTATGAACTCCCGATCTGCTGGTATGGTATTGTGTTGACCCATCGACCGAGATCCGGAGTTTGTCCTTTGAAATCGGATAGTTCTGGCGGAGTAAGGTGAAATCGCCCTTCCAGCATGAACCCCACGCCGGGAATGCCGGCCGGTGACTCGCCTCGCTCGATTTCGGCCAGAAGCCGAACGAAACTCTCCTCTCCATCCGAAACTACGATGTAGTCAGCCTCAAGCCGTCTGAAAACGCGCTCCGGCATGAGGCTCGCCCCGGAACCTCCCACCACTACGGGTGCCGATGTGTAACGCCCCATCAACTCTCTAATCTCTGCAATTTCATGAAGATATTCCACGGGATGAAGCATGTTCACATTATCAATGTTGCGGACCGACAGGCCAACAACCTGCGGACAAAACGACGCCATCGTTGATCTGATCTTGCTCTGGACTTTCGCACCGGCGAAGCAGAGATCAAGGACCCTCACTTCGTGTCCGGCCGCCTCAGCTGCTCCTGCCACGTAACAAATGCCAAGAGGCGGGGCGGCCAAGAAATCGACCTTTCTGTTCGTGTTAACGAGAAGAACGCGCAATTATTTCAAACCCTCCCGATCAATTATTCTGCGGCAGTCACTTGCTCACACCATAAGACGCTCTTCCGACTCGTCACTGCCAGCGAGACCCAAGTATGTTTCACAAGCACAGCTGCCAGGGTGATAGCCGGATGGCTTCGCTCAAAAAACCTCTCCCGTATGCGAGGGTTCACGTCTGCGGTGAGAAGGATTGCTTCACCCGACGATCCGAAGAACTCCACTTGAACGTCCAATGGGTCCATCAAATGAAAAGCACAACCAAAGGCCTTAACCACAGCCTCTTTTGCCGACCAGGCGAGCGCTGCGGCTGCCGCAGCATCCCCATTGGTTACCGGAAGGAAGTTCTCCATCTCTCCGCTGCAAAAAGCACGGTGAAACGGGTAATCGCTACTGAAATCATCGTTGCAGGCAGCGTCGATGCCGCAACGGTACTCATTGCCACAAAGAGCTGCCCATATCGTTTCCGATGAATAAGAAAACGAAATTCCCGGTCCCTCTACACCGCGAAAGACCAGATGCGGTGCACCGAGGCGATCCGACGTGATCTTCAAGCCTTCTCGAAGCCGGCGGGAATCGGCATTCGGAAAGACGTTCCTGCACGAAGAGGCTTCCACAAGTTTCGTAGCAAGGAGAAGCCTGAGCCGTGAAATCTGAATCATGCCTCTATGACCGCACGGATACGGACAGGCGGCTACGGGCAGGTCGTGGGGGAATCCTCCGATAAATCGGATTGATCCGATTCCCTCCGTCGGGTCATTCGTGAGGCCGCAACGGCATGCAGTGGAAATCACTTCGAAAACCATCTCATTTTGACGTCGGTCGCGGTCATGAGGAGCCGGCCTTCAGCATCTCTCGCACAGGAATCCCAGGTGAGTCCCTCGTCGTCACGGTCTCGCACTCGCCCTTCCACAATAATCGTCTCATTGTCTCGGCACTTTCTGGAAAAGCAAACCTCGCCGATCTTATGCGGTATAAGCGTCAGATCGCGTTCAGGGTCATCACGCATCAGGATATAGAAGTTCGCCAACTGCAGGAGGGCTTCCAAGAGGTACGGCGAGTACTGGTAGGTCGTTCCTTCAAGATCCTTGAAATCGTTTTGGATACGGTACGTCATCTTGCCTCTGATGCAACCGGCCCCGGTTCCGTAGAGGGATTCAATAACGCGGTATCTCCCTTGCATCGTGGTTCGTTCATCGTATTTCCTAAGAATTTCCGCATGGTCCATGGGTCTGGTGTCCACTTCGTCCGTTCGCACGGGAAAACCCTCGAGTTCCTCAAGGTCGGCACTCTTGCAGCTTCCAAGAATAACCTGAGCCCGGTAGTTGTCGTTCAAACGATCCAGCACACGTCCCGAGGGAGAAATCCCCTTGCCGGCCAAGGTGACCTTGCAGACCAGATCTGCTCCCTCTACGGCAACACGACGGCATTCAATGATTGAGTCTCGACTTGCGCCCGGTGGGCACGAAATGATCTCGATAAACTCGGCATTTCGAACCCCTTGGACCCAAAACTGAGGGTAGAGCATCCTTGACACTTCAGCAAACGTCTCCAATGCCATTATTGCGGATACAAGAGGATGTTTCAGAAACTGAAACGGTCGGTGATCGCTGATCCACAAATCCCGGTCCTGAGAGAAACTCCTCACGGCCTCCAGCACGCCTTCGGCCAAGTCGAGTCTCTGCACGGAGTCCACCATGGGGAAGTCCTGTCGTCTGAAGCTCAACGTACCCACACGAAGGTTTGCCGGCTCGGCTTCAGGCTCCTTGACGTCGATTAGTGCCGCGGGCACGTTCGGAAGCGACCGCATGAACATCACCCATACGTCCTCTGCCGGAGCAAGCATGAGTTCCGCACAGAACAGCTGAGCCAATTCTTCAACACGAAGGTACGCAGCGTTCATGCGAGCCATAAGTGCCCGGATCTCTGAGTCTTCCGCCATTCCAGCGCCCTCGATGGGCGGAAGAATGAGGGCCTTGCACCTGATGCCCGGATGATTCCGGTGAACGTAGCCCATGAGCGCGGACATGGCCCGATTAGCCGCAGCATAGTTGACCTGTCCGGGATTGCCTTGGATGGAAGCAGCGGATGACAGGCATGCGATAAACCTGAGACCCGACGGCAGGGCCGTCTTGATGAGGTTCCAGGCTCCGAGGAACTTCACATCGACCACCTGAGCAAACTCTTCCGGCGTCATCTGTTTGACGAACTTGTCTCTGAGCACGCCCGCAGAGTGCACGATGCCGTCGATCCTTCCGTACCGCTTCACTACCTCTTCAATGACGGTTTCAACCGCTTTGGGGTCGGTAACGTCGCACACAAGATACGACGTGTCGACACCGCGGGCCCGGAGGTTTTGCATATTGCGAAAGATTTCCGATGCAGTAATAATCCGTTGGATCTCCCGTTCTCGATCGACTCCGCTCAAGTCCGGCTTGAGATCCGCCGTGAGATGTTCCACGGCGCCTTTGAGAGCATTGTGCTCTGCCGGCAGGTTCGCCAAGTCAATGTCGTCGTCTACTACGGTTCGCCCGAGGAAGACCATCCTGCACCCAAAGGGGGCCAAAATTTCGGCAATGTGCGGCGTTATCCCATACGCTCCGCCGGAAAAGACCACTACATCGTCCCGACTCAGCTCGAACGTACGGGAGTCCTCACATTGTACCGGTGCCACCCGTCCGGAGAGGGTCAGAAACTCCCCTTCCCTGCAGATGGATTGTATCGGTTTGCGGCTCCTGTTCAGTGCAGCGCGGATTGCTTCGCTCAGGTCGGTGTCGGCGTCAAGTCGAAGCGAACGGAACTGGACCGAACTGAACTCGTGAGCGGCACTCAACAACATTCCAACGAGGCCTTCGCCTAATACCCCGGCAGGTCCGTTGTCATCTTCCGCCTTATGGATAACCAGCACGAATTTCTTGGAGGAAGAATTCGCGAAAGACTTCAAGAGGCGGAAGAACCCCTTGAGTATGACCGGGACGGCATTCAAGTTCTCAAGCTTCTCCTCGAACAGGTTGTCGATTATGAAGACCATCCCGGCCGGTTGTTCCAACCGGCCAAGCTTCTCGGCAAGGGCAACCTGATCTTTCTCTAAGCGGAGATCGAAGGCTTCCTCTTCCTTTCTCGTGTCGTCCAAGACAGACAGGGGAACAATCGTGGCTCCATAGTCCCTCCTGAAGACACCGCCAATCCTCTTTCTCAAGCCCGTGCCTCCCGTAGCGGACATGATCGCAACAGGCTCCATGGGACCGATCTCCACAGGCTGGACATTCTCTTCCACATGGGGGACTTCCTCGAACAGAATCCTCTTGATGGTCTCCTTCTTCTCACCGGAACCGGCGGACGGCTCCGCGTTCGGTTCATGGGCTGTCCCCTCCGCACCGGGTGCCGTCGTACCCTTTTCGAGAATCTCCGAAATTCTAACGGCTATATCCTTGATGGTTCGCACATCCATGAAATCTTCCAAGTCGATCTTCATGTTGAAGTGCCCTTCCAAGGAATCCATTATCACCGGGAGCCGACTGGAACGTATGGAGAGGTCCTCCCTCAGGTCCATATCGGGTTCGATTTCCTCACGGTCATAGCCGGTGGCATCCATGATGATCCCGATGACCTGCTCGGTGATATCCCCGGCGCCCGGTTCACCTGCAGGAGCCGGTTCATTCGAGCGAGTTTCTGCTTCCTTAGCCTTTTTTTCGACCCTCTCACCCTGCGCTATCATGCGTGGAGCAATCAGTTCGCCGGCTGAGGCAGGCGGTGCAACAGTTTCCGGAAACATCCCCTTAAGAAGATCGTCAAGGTTGTGTTCCGTGAAATCGGGATCGTATTCCCGACGAATGGCCGTCATCACGTTCGGTCTCAGGAAGCGACCGAAGCTCTCCATAACAAAGGCCGAGATTTCCCGATGAACAATGCGGTCAAGTGTCGAAGCGCCCGAGTCGGCCGCTGCCCTGCCGCTAAGCTCAGGCTTGGCAATCTGTAGAGGAGGTGAGGGAGAGGCTTCTCCCGCACCGGTGCCGCCGGGAGACGCAAGGGTAGAGACCTCGGAGACCTGCAAATGCCCGTTTGCATAGAGTTGAGCCAGCGCGGTTTGAAAATGGTGACTTCAGCGGAAGGCAGGCTCGTCTGGATGCACTCCACATCGTCCACGGTATCCGAAATCATGTTGCTGAGTACCTCTCTCGGCCCTACCTCTACGAATACCTTCACGCCATAATCGTCGTGGAGGGTTCGGACATTCTGCATCCAGTGAACCGGTGACTCCAGATGGGCCATTACGATTCGTTTGATCTCTGCAACGTCATTGGGAAACGGCTTCATTGTCGTGTTGGAAATCACCGGAATCTTGGGCGGATGAAACTCAATGTCCGCGAGGAACGCGTCCAGTTCGTCGTGTATGCACTCCATGATGGGAGAATGAAAAGCCATGCTTACACGCAGCAAAGTGCTGCGGTGCCCCTTTTCCTTGAGTTCTCTCCCCAGTGCGGTCACGCCTTCGGTATTTCCGCCGAGCACCACCTGACGTGGCGAGTTGATGTTGGTCACGTAGATCTTGTCCCGTTGAACGATAATATCCTCGAGGAAGTCCAGGGGAGCGTCGCAGGCCAACATGACCCCGGGATCCACGTTCATCTCGCAAGCCTTGTCCATGCACAACGCGCGTTTGTTGACGATGCGGAACCCGTCTTCGAACGAGTACGCCCCGGCCAAACAAAGTGCCGTCAATTCACCGAGACTATGACCGGCCAGCGCGGTGGGGCGTATTCCCAAAGAATGTAGGTACTTCACCATGGCGAATTCCATGGTGAACAGTGCCGGTTGCTGCCACCGGGTCTTCTGGAGGTCCTCCTCACGATCATGGAACAGCAGATGAAGAAGATCGAAGTCGGCGACGGCCGCGGCACGGTCCATCCATTCGTGTATCACCGGGAATGTGTCGTAGAGCTCGTGTCCCATGCCGGCATAGTGCGAACCTTGTCCCGGAAAGACGAAAGCCAGTGGAGCGGCTTCCTGTCGTTTTCCCAGGTACACGCCCTTACGGGCGAGCGTTCTGAGACGTTTCGCACCCATAGTGCCGCCGTTGCTGAATGCTTCACTCTCTTCCAGAGTCTTGCGCGCTTCGGCCTCCGAATCGGCAAGTACCCCTACCCGGTAATGCTCCGTCCCCACTTCACCGGCGAAGAAGAAGAGACCGTCGGGTAGATCGCCCGGCATTGCCTCCCGTCCAAGGTCCGTTGATTCGCGGGGGAGCACGAGAACCGCGTCTTGATCCTCCATAGCCTGTTCCACTTGCACCACGTAGTTGGAGCCCCCGAACCCGAACGCGTTCACCTGAAACCGCCGCGGGTCGCCGTTGTGGAGATGCCAATCGTCGGGCTCGGCATTGATGACCAACCCGGAGCCTTCGATATCCAGTTCCTTGTCCGGTGAGTCGCAGTTGAGATTTGGCGGATACACCCCGGCCTTCGTTGCCATGATCCCTCTGATCAGGCTATTCACTCCGGACGCGCCGAGCGTATGCCCGATCTGGGACTTAAAGGAAGTGAGCACAAGCCTTTTGTCCAGACCAAATATCGACTTCAGCGCCCAAACTTCCTCCACATCTCCCTGACGGGTACTTGTTGCATGGCACTCGACCAGATCCACTCCTTCCGGTCCGTACGGCGCGTCTCTGAACGACGACCGCAGGGCAATCTCCTGGGTCATTCTGGACGACTCCACCATCCCCAGGTGATTGTTGCTCGCACCCATCGACGAGATGTAGGCATGAACTCGTGCCCCCCTTTTGCGGGCAATGGACTCTCGCTCAATAACGATCATGCCTCCGCCCTCACCGAGTACCATGCCGTCGCGATCTTCGTCAAAGGGGCGGCTGTACGAGTCCGGACGACGTTCAACGCCCGACAACCCGGCCAAAGCCCCCAGGGCCGAGAACTCGAGGAAATGCATGGGAGTGAGATATTCTTCCGCTCCTCCCACGACGGCCGCGTCGATGATGCCGTTGCGGATCATCTGATACGCGCTGTACAGAGCGACCAAAGCCGTGGCACAGGCCGCGGACACGGAGAAACTGGGTCCCATGAATCCATACTTGTTGCAGATGAATCCGCCCGCGGAGCAATTCAGCCTGCCGAGCAGCGTGGTGTCATCAATGACGATCCTGCCGGCCTTGATGTCCTCCGCTGCCGCGCGTTCGGCATCCGGCGACAAGTGGAGGGCCGACGTCAGCGAGGAGGCTATCCGGTCGGCACAACCGCGGATGATCGTGTCCTCGAGCGTCGCCGCTGCCTCCCCGGAATTCTGGGAGATGAGAACTGCGATGCGTTCCTTGGGAATGTCCGAATCCAGTATCCCGGACTGTTCGATGGCATGTTTAGCCAACCACATGGTGGCCTTCGTGGCCGTGGTCATGGTGCGGAAATCCTGGGGCGGAATCCCGAGATCTTTCCGTGCAATCTCCAGGTTCTGGAAGGCCGCCACCTTGCAGTAGGTCTTTTCGGGCATACGCGGACGGGGATGAAAGTAGATTTCGTGGTTCCAGCGGGACAGAGGTACTTTCACGATACCGCTCTTCATGGCCAGGCTCGCGGCCCAGACCTCCTCCGGACTGTTGCCGAGCGAATTAACCACGGCCATTCCCGTGATCGCGATTCTCTCCCGGTCACGCTCCGCCGGCATCGGACGTGATGTCGTGCCTCCGGTCCAGGTCGGCGCTCCTTCGCTGTGATCCACCCCTGTGGGTCTCGGCGCGTAGTGCTCGCGAATCGGCCCTGTCATGGGCAGTCCTTCTTCCAGAGGGCCTTCCGCCAACTGCTTGTGGAACCTCTCCACGGTGAAACGCTCTTTCAGAGCGCCCGAGCAGGCACCGCTCATGAACTGGCCTTCTTGAATACAACGGGAGTCGTCGAGCGATGCGCCGCCCGGTTTGTCCAGTCCACGTGCGGCAATGAAGAGACTCCCCGCACTAAGGGTTTCCATCTTCAAACGGAATGACGCCTCGTCCTCCGATCCTGCCGAGAAGTCTCGTTCCAGAGAACAGACCGCTTCCATCCTGGGTGTCTTGAGCGATCTCACTCTTAGCCCGGTGCCTTCCCCCGTCACCACCGTGCCGCCGGGCGCGGAGTCGATGATCAACTGCTGATACAAGCCGGTTAGGGCTCCCGCTTCCACGATATCCGAGGCGGCAAGGTACGCGGTGCCCATCTGTACTGCATCCGCACCCAGCATGGCGGCCATGAACGCGGTCTCACGGTTGAAGACCCCGCCGGCAAGAACGATCTTCACTCCCTCGAAGATCGAAGGCTCCCGCAGCCTGAGGTCATGAACCATCTGAGCCAACGTCAGCGTACTGTGCTCGCCCACGTGGCCGCCGGCCTCGTTCCCTTCGCAGATCACCCAGCGGACGCCGGCCTCGACGGCCAACCTGAGGAGTTCCTCATTGGGTGCAATGTAGATCACGTCGATTCCGGCCGCGATGAGTTCCGCGGCATGGGAAGGCTCACCGGCCGCTATGACCGCGAAGCGGGGCCTGGTCTGCCTGATCCACGCAAGTTGCTCGTCACGATGAGGGTTCTCCGCCAGCGTGATCACATTCACCGCATACGGCTCGTCGCCCATCACTTCAGGGAGCTTTCCTAGTCTCTCCTTGAGGGTTTTCCCATCCATAAGCCCCAGAGCTACGGTCGGCAATCCGCCCGCCTGAGCCACCCGGAGAGCAAACTCCGGAACGTCCGTGATCCACGACATGGCACCCTGCACAAAGGGATACCTCGTTCCCATCTCCCGTGCCGTAGAACTGTCCGCGAAGGTTTGGAGCCTGCGGCCCGACTTCTCGCACAACTGTTCAATTTCATTTACAAACGCGTCAATCGCCTGCTCTGTTGTCGTCCCAAAACGCCGCACGAAAGAATCAGCGAACGCGGCTTCAACCCCAAGGGGTATCAATTCGTCTCTGCCAAACCCACTATTCAAAGGTTGCACGGCCTCGTTCCGGATCCTGTAGGCAAAGAACCGGCGTTGCTCGTCTCTGATCTCATCTCCGCACAAGGACCCGGCAAAGCTCTTCAATTCCTTTACAGCCTTGGAGTTCCCCTTATTGAACAGACGGCACGGTACCGATACGTTCGAGCCGATGAAATCCGTGTGGTCCGGCCTGATCGCGGCTATTCTCTTCCTGGCCGTGTCGTCCACGGCCGGCAGATCGGTAAGCCAATGCAGACTCTCGAAGACGACCCCGCCGGCTCCCACGGAGAGGAAGGCCGCAGCAGCTTCCGGTGAGGCCGCACCGCCCCAGACCACGAGCCTCGGTCCGTTTGCGCGTGCCCGAATCATCTCCCGTACTGAGGCGTACAACGTGAATGTGGTTTCAGTACTCACAAAACCGCCGGCTTCATTCCCCTTGAGCGCGATGGTCCCGATACTCGGGTACCGATCGAGAATGAGTTCGATGAGCCCGAAGTCGCCGACTATGGGAATCACTCTGCAGCAAGTGGAGAGTTCCACGATCCTGTCCAGATACCGATCCGGACTTCCTGCGTCCACCAGGGGATGCAATTCCGTCCAAACGGCTCCCGGGTCGATCTCTTCGAGAAAGTCCTTCGGCAGCGGGTCCAAAAGAGACTCCGGCGAGACCTTAAGATCCACTGCGTCCCTGGAAGCGTCTGCTTGCAGCAATGCAGCCCCCGCAGTTTCCGGATCAATTGAAGACAGGTCGAAAACGGCCCGTGTCCGCGTGCGGCGGGTCATCTCTACGACGGAAGAAGTGATCTCCTCTGAACGCCATACAAAAGCGATCACGGGTTTTTCATGATGGGTAGACATGGCGGACCCCTTTAACGTGCTCGTTAAATAAACTTCTAGTATAGCATAGTTCGGACAAGCTTCTACGGGGAAAGTCTCGCCTTGGAGTCGGCACGGCTACACGCCGGGGAAGGGATGTATCGACGGATCTCATAGCGAGTCGGCGAAGAACTCCCGCGAAATGCTATCGGCGGGATAGCCCTTAGCCGTGAATTACCGCTCCGGCAATGTTTTCGATAGAAGTGCTGAGGCGATGATGCATGGGGAAGCCCTTATCCCTCACAGGGACAAAGAAGAACCACATAATCCAGAGAACCACTGCAAGTGCTGCGATAATTGCCGGGATCTTCATCAATCGGCGTCTATCTTTCATCGGTTCCTTCCTCGTCGTTTCGGCTTCGGGGTTCACGCTCTCTCCTTTTCAACAGCCCCACACACTGCGAGTTTACCGGATTCCGGGCGGACTTGAAGCGCTTTTTTCCTTTTAAATGACCCGATTGGCTGCTATACAGAGTGCAGAAGTTGAGTCCCACACAGGGCGCAAACTAATTGACGTCCCGAGGGCTGTTTCCCTAAGCGCGAAAAACAGGCCGCAGGGCTCAGCGATGTGACACTGGTTGGAGGTATGATGACGAAGCCCATGACAGTTCTTCTCACCGGCGGGACCGGATTCCTGGGTGAGTATCTCATTGCGGAGTTGCTCAAGAGGGATCATTGTGTCTGGGCCATGTACCGGAATGAATCCCGTAAGCTCGATACCGTCCGTTTCCTGGGAAAACTTGGCCTACCGAGAAGCGCCGGCAGCTTGAACTGGTTCAAGGGGGAAGTCCTCGACGCCGATGAAAAGTGGGAAGAGTGGTGCCGGCAGCACCCCGGTCTCGATGACGTTGATACGCTTCTGCACAGCGCCGCGTCCACAAGACTCCATATGGATGAGTTCGGAGAGCCCCGCAAGACGAATCTGGGCAGTGCAAAGACCTTGCACCGTCTTGTCCAACGCCGGCCCATGCAATGTCATCTCATCAGTACTGCGTATGTCTGCGGAATGGTCCAGGGCCAACTGGTCAAGGAAGTGAACCATCCCAGAGGCGATTTCGTCAATGTGTACGAAGAGAGCAAATGGGAGGCCGAACAGATCTGGGACGGCAGGGCCACATTCCTTAGGCCCTCCATCATTGTCGGGCATTCCGAAACCGCCCGGTGCACCTCGTTCAGCGGTTGGTACATCCTCGTTCAGGCAGCCAACCTGCTCGACCGCCTCATGCGGGAGGTGCCCGAAGAACAGCGGCTCCAGCTCAACATCAATGTCCCCGCATACCCGGACGCTACGGCAAATATCATCACGGTTGACTATGTGGCCAAAGCGGCTGTTCGCATCATCGAGAAGCCGGAAAACCACAACCGGATCTTTCACCTAACCCACCCGAATCCCCCCACCCATCAGTGGACCCTTGATTGGATCACTCGACGGTTCCGCATCGGCGGGCTCAATTTTGCCGGAGCAGGAGCTCCCTTCACTCAGCCCCGCAACACCATCGAGCGCATGGTATGGCGACAGATGCAGACCATCCTCTTCCACTTTTCCAACAATCCCATCTTTGACCGGACCAATATCGATACGGTATTACCCGGGACTGAAGTGCCTGCAATCACCGAAGATCTCGCCGACAAGCTGGTTGAATATGCGATCGAATGGGATTGGGGCCAGTCCTGATTCGGCCTGATTGGTGATGTTCCGAAGAGACTTGCGATGTTAGCCGGGCTTTTCGAAACTGTCTCAGAAGTCCCGAAACGCCTGCCGGCGCAGCACAAGGGGCAAATCTGGGGCCTATGTGGAGGAATCTTACGGGGATGGCTTACGTCCAGCCAAGTGATCTCGGCCGGCTACGGTAACCGGTTCCGGTAGGGGCGAGCGGCGGTCGCCTTTTGTCTTGTTATACACCATGCTGCATTCTGCTCTTCATGATCAGGGCCCGGCACGTCGTGCCCCTACAGCAACACGATTTCTCCCTTCGACTCCCCCGTTAATCGGGCAGACGTTTCGTCTGAATACGGGCAATCACACGGGATACCGGACCATAGAACGGGTGCAACGAATGCGCGACCGTATGCATGAACACGAGTACCTCGTCAATCACGCGCAGCACCGTACTTCCCTGCCGGTCCGCAGACTACACGATCTCCAGTCGACCTTCCGGATCATCCTCATAGACTTCGCCTATCACTGCCGCAAAGTCTACTCCCTCGTCGCGCAGCGCAGCCGTGAAATCCGCCGTGAGATCGGAAGGAATACCCATCACCAGGCCGCCGGAAGTCTGGGGATCAAACATGAGGTCTACCATCTCCGGGGACAGAGCGGAATCAATGGTTGTCCACGTGTTGAAGAAATTATGGTTTGTCCGCGCACCGCCGGGGACCAGTCCCATGGAAGCGGCATCCATGGCGCCGTCCAGTACGGGGACATCGCGGGATCGTATCCTCGCGAGGCATTGGGATGCTCGAGCCATTTCAACCACATGACCGCCCAAGCCGAAACCGGTAACGTCCGTACAGGCCCGAACGCCAAACCGCGCGGCAACCTCCGATGCGGTCTTGTTGAGGGTACACACGGAGGTCACAATGGCCTCTTCCGATTCGGGTGACGCGAGTTGCCCCTTAATGGCCGTGGCGATAAGACCGGTGCCGACGGCTTTGGTCAGTACCAGATTGTCTCCCGGGCGAAGAGAGGAATTCGTCATCACCCGGTCCGGATGAACGATTCCGGTTACGGAGAGCCCGTATTTGGGTTCGTCGTCCTCCACGCTGTGACCTCCCATCAGGGCAACTCCGGCTTCTTTCAGGATGTCCAGGCCCCCCTCCAGGATGGCGCGCAGTATCGCAATGCCCAGTTTCTTGAGTGGAAAACAAACGATGTTCATGGCCGTGAGCGGGCGACCACCCATGGCGTACACGTCGCTGAGCGAGTTCGCCGCGGCCGCACGTCCGAAAACCGTGGGATCGTCAACAATGGGCGTGAAGAAGTCAAGGGTCTGCACCAGCGCGGTGGACTCGTCCAGGCGGTACACACCTGCATCCTCCGAGCCTCGAAACCCGGTGATCACGTTGGGATCATGCGGCAAGTCAACTCCGCACAATGCCTGGTCCAGGTCCCCCGGACCAATCTTTGCGGCTCAACCCGATGTTTTGCTGAGGCTCGTGAGCCTCACGGTTTTCTCCGACATTACTTCTCCTCGGAAATTGCCGGTGTCCGGCAATCGGTTCATCCTCATTCCCGGTACGCGCCCTCCACGTCTCAGGCACATAGGGCTTAGCTATCAATCATATATATACATCAAATTACAAAAAGGAGCGAGCGGCGGATTCTATTTAGGGAGGGTTTACATCGAAGAGGTGGAGGATGAGGAGACAAGCGGAACCGGCGGACAAAGAAAGCCCACGGCAGGGCGTATCCTTGCCGTCAAGGGCACTCACGTTCACCGGGCCGGGCTGCCGTGCCCGGAAATCTTTCGTTCCGCGTTGCCGACGCGCCGACTGGGGGAAACTGCGTGACCGAACTCAATAATCCGAGCACCAAGCCTACCGTTCGACCTGGAAGTCTCGTGAGACACGGAGGCGGTCCCGACAATGGCCCCCCAAAATTCTCCGTGTCTTCCTACGAAAGTTCTCCGGCAAGCAACCCCCTTCGGGTACTCGATGGGGGGGCTTGGGGGGGAGATGGTCTCCCCCCTCCAAATATTCCGCAATTGTGCGCTTTTCGTACCCAATCTCCGAGGCGAAGCCCCGGAGGGATCCTGAATACCGAGGACTTTCATGATTCGGTGTGGCTTGTCGACAGCCGCAAGCCATGATGGTTGGTGTATCGTTCCGCAGATTTCGTTCTCCGGGTTCGCCCCGCGAAACGCATGGCAGAGACACCAGGCCTTAATTCACAATGTTAAACCGAATTGGAGATTTGAGAAGCACAAATGATCCGTTTACCGATTCCAGAGGCACTGACGTTCCGTTCGCCGATTCCAATCGGTCCACGTATTCAACGTGTTGCTTGATCAATTCTACGACCTTCTTGACGTCCTTCGGCAGCATTCTCACGCATCCATGTGACTGTCTGTCTCCTATGCTCCGAGGTGAGTTTGTCCCGTGGAACCTGTAATCATAGTCTTCCAGTCTGACCTGCCTTGAAATCTTGTCTTCCGAGGCTTCCGACTTTTTCTTCCTGGAGCGTATGGGCCGTTTCTTGAGAAGCGGAGCCATGGCTCCACCGTAGACTCTGCGGCTGGGAGACTGACCGATCGCCCAAGCGCGGTTAGTCGGTGGTATCCACCACGGACGATTGTCGTAAATGTGGGTAACGAAGTACTCCCCTCTGGGTGTGTCAAATCCGCTTGTGCGTGCCCCCAACCCGACCTTACACTCGTAGAGGACATTCTTGGTGCCGGAAGGCAACTCTCCGAGCAGCTTAAAAGTGAACCGGGAGTAACTCACTTCTATTTCCAGCCGGTGGAACTTATCTTCCCGGGACTTGGGGAACTTCCCGACCGATCTGAGATAGTCTCCGGGCATGAGGAGAGCCTGCATTTGTTTCCGATTCACCAGAGACGGCGGACGAAATGCCGGAGGCGGTTTCCGCGGAGAATCATCCGCACCCAGCGTCTCCTTTGCTATGTCCGGTAACCCTTTGAACAAGACCTCGCCCACCGATCCTGCGAGTGTACCCGCGTAGACATCGGGCCTCGTGGTTTGCACCACTTCACGCGGTGCGGAAGCTTTCACGATGGGGACATGCCTGAAGACCGCGGTCTTGCCGGCCCATTCCTTCCGGGGACCGCTCTTGGCAACGTGCAGCGGATCACTTCCAGGAAACGCGGCCGCCAATACTGATTCAAGGTTGCTCGGGACTTTCTGCACTTGAACTGTTGCCCCACTCTCCAGAGTCCGAGAAGTCCGGTTCACAGACTGCTCCGCCTCGGCGGGGGAAGATAAGCACAGAGAGAACACACTCGCCACTCCCAGAAGAACAATCAGAAAATGCACCATATTCATCCCTCAACATTCAGTGCACGTATAGAAATAATGCGTAAATTTAGCACGTTGAGCCGAAAAAATCAATACGGAAGTAACCTCTGACTGATATGGACAATAATTACAATTTATTATTTTGTTTATCTAATATAACACACTAACTTTTTTTGGCGTAGTTTGTTTGCAAACCGGCCGGACCTTTCGGTCCGCCGGTCGGGCATGTCCCGAATTCATGATAATGAACCGATGCGGCCGGGTACATGGCTCAATGAATTGCCATAACCCGCTTCTGGTGGATATTCCTTGAATGTGACGGTAAATTACTTAGAGTAACGTTTTCCTTCTTGTCTGAAATTCTTGACACCATTTGCAGGCCCCATTAGGATGGAATAAGGTACGCGGTTTTCTAACGCCCGTAGGGTGAATCTTCTCCGGTTAATCCGGAGGCAAGGAGAGGTGATACAGCCGTGAAAGAGCTATTGTCGGGAAATGAAGCCATAGCGCGGGGGGCCGAGGAATACGGTGTTCGATTGGCCTCGGCATATCCCGGGACTCCCAGTACGGAGATCCTGGAGTACATCGGGAAGCGGTACCCGGAGATCAAAGCAGGGTGGGCTCCAAACGAGAAAGTGGCCTTGGAAATAGCCGCCGGTGCGGCTTACGGTGGGTCGAGGTCCATGGCCGTGATGAAGCATGTCGGACTCAATGTGGCGGCGGATCCCTTCATGACGCTCTCTTACACGGGCGTTAACGGCGGCCTGGTAATTGTGGTGTGCGATGATCCGGAGATGCATTCTTCTCAAAACGAGCAGGACACCCGCAACTACGCGAAGTTCGGCAAAGTCCCTTGTCTTGACCCCTCGGACAGCCAAGAGGCCAAAGACATGATGGGAGAAGCCTTAAATATCAGTGAAACGTTCGATACTCCGGTCATCCTTCGTAGCTCCACCCGCGTATCTCACTCCATGTCGCTGGTACAACTCAAGGAACGGGTCGAGGGGCCTAAGGAACTCGGCCTGAAGAAAGACCCCATGAAGTTCGTGATGCTCCCGGCAATGGCGCGGAGAAGACACCCGTTTGTTGAGCAAAGGCTCAAAGATGTTGCGGCGTTCGCTGAAACCTTTCCCTTCAACAAGATAATCATGGGGGATGAGTCTCTGGGGATCATAACCACCGGCGTTGCCTATCAGTACGCCCGGGAGGCCATGCCCAACGCGTCGTTCCTCAAGCTCGGAATGGTGTGGCCTCTGCCCGAACAAATGATTCGTGATTTCTCGTCACGCGTGAATCGCCTGGTTGTCATTGAGGAATTGGATCCGTTCATCGAGGAGGCGGTCAGGCTAATGGGCATCCGGGTTGAGGGCAAGGAACTCACCGGACGGTGCGGCGAACTCTCACCGGAGAAGGTAGAGACGGCCCTGACAGGCTCTTCGACGGCTCAGAGCATCGGACCCCTGGAAATGGATTTGCCTTTGAGGCCGCCCAACATGTGTCCGGGCTGTCCTCATCGTGCCACATTCACTGCCTTGAAGAAGAACAAGGTCTATGTTGCCGGCGACATAGGGTGCTACACCCTGGGAGCTCTGCCTCCGATTGGAATGCTGGACAACTGCCTGTGTATGGGGGCCGGCATCGGGATGGCCGCAGGCTTGGACAGATCTCTGGGGGAACTGGCCAAGGGAAAGGCCGTTGCCGTGATCGGCGATTCCACCTTTTTCCATTCAGGCATGACGCCCCTGCTGGAGCTCGCTTACAACGGCGGGTCAACCACTGTGGTCATTATGGATAATCGCATAACGGCCATGACGGGAGCCCAACATCACCCCGGTACCGGATACACGCTCCGCGAGGATCCAACCATCACCGCGGATGTGGAGAAGATCGCCGAAGCTTTTGGTTTCAAACGGATCCGCACGGTCAATCCCTATCACATCAAGGAATTGCAGAACGTGCTGAAGGAGGAGTTGGAGGCGGACGAACCCTCTCTCGTGATCTCACGCGCGCCGTGTGCTCTGCTCAAGGCCGGTCGAATCCTTCCCGACAAACCTCTCAAGATCGACCAAGACGTCTGTATCGGATGCAAGGCATGCATCAACACCGGCTGTCCCGCGCTGGAGTTCGTCAAGATCGAAAATCCCCCTGAAGGAGAGAAGCGGAAAGGATATTCGAGGATCAATGAGGCCCTGTGTGTGGGCTGCCGAACCTGTTTCGAGGTGTGCAAGTCTGATGCGATCAAGGAGGCGTCATGAGCGAGGACCGCGTATATAATGTACTCATAGTCGGAGTGGGAGGTCAGGGAATCATCTTGGCCAGCGACGTCCTGGGAAAGGTGGCTGCCCGCCACGGGTACGACGTGAAGAAGAACGAGATCCACGGTATGGCTCAGCGCGGGGGCTCGGTATCCAGCCACGTCCGTTTCGGCAAGACCGTGAATTCGCCGATAATCAAGATGGGGGAAGCAGATGTCTTGCTCTCCTTCGAGCAGATAGAAACCCTCCGATATTTTCCGTTCCTATCCAGGGAAGGCAACGTGATCGTGAACGATCAGAAGATCCTCCCGCCTGCAGTATTTACCGGAAAACAAGAGTATCCGCGAGGCGTGCTTGAAAAGATCAAGGAAAAAGTTCCCAAAGCCGTGGTGGTGGACGGAATCGACGTGGCGGAGAAGCTTGGCAATCCGAGGGTCCTCAACGTCGTGTTTCTCGGAATCCTCTCCACTTACCTGGATATCCCCGCCACAGTCTACGAGGAGGTGCTCAAGGAGACTCTCAAACCCAAGCTCGTAGACATCAACCTCAAAGCTTTCCACGAAGGACGTGCCCTGGCCGGCGCATAAGTTCCTGAACCGTGCGTCCTCGGATTCGAACGGTCCGAGGATGCCGCCTGCACCACCCATTTCCACGGTTCCGTCAAAGTTCTTTATTGTTGCACGGCCAATTCTCTTTTTTCGCTGCGATGAAGGTTCCTGAAAAGCTCAAATCGTGGCATCATGGTGAATATGGCGAGCGAAAGGAGTCATGGATGACCGAGAAAAAGAAATGGGATCCGGAGCGGGTACATCAAGAAGTCTACGACGCGCGTACCAAGATGTTCGTCGTGCTCAAGGTCTTGGAGACCGGAAGCGTCCAGCTCGGAGATCACCCGGAATGGGCTATCCTTATCAAACCGCTCTTAAATGAACTCATTGAATACGCTCAGGCCGTGAGCACCATGGCCGATGAGGAGGAACCGGCCGGCCGCGAACGGACTTGACACGCCCAACGCCGAGTGCGTGCTGCGCGCCTAAGTGCTCCTTGGCTCACCATACGGTGACGTATTCCCGGCAGTAGTTCGGCATCTCACGTCTGCAAGATTGACGACCGCAATTCGGTGGGAAGGGTGTGACATCTTACCGCAGGGCGGACCATGCCCGTCGCTCCAAAGGCCGGTCCATTTTCATACCGTCTTTTCGGGACGTTTAATACTAATGCGTCTTCAACCAGGCGACCACAGCGGACTGCCCGAATAGAAACGGGGCTCCCGTGAGATGCCAAGGGAGCCCCGAAACAACGAGTGCTCATTCAGGGATGACGCGCTCTGTTATTCCGACTTGCCCCATTGAAATCTCTTCTTGGGCGATTCTGCCCGTACCTGCACCCGAGGAGCAACCTGTGAAGACGCGGGAGTTTCGACCTGTGAGGAAGCCGGCGTTTCCACCACGGTACGTGGTGAGGTTCCCGGTTCCGAACCCACTATGGCCGGTTTTGCAGGTTTCCCCCATACGATGCTTCTCTTGGATTCGGGTTTTTTCGACTCGCCCCAGGTTATGCCCGATCGGTTCGGGGGTGCCGGCGTCCTGGAACTGGTGCGTGTGACATTGGGCCGAGTGGTACGGCTGCGCGACTGTCGCACGGCAGCCCGTCTCGGTTGTGTCCTCGCCTGTCGGACTACCGGTCGGGTTGCAGGAGTTGCCTGCCGGCGGACTTCCGTGACAGGTGCCTGACCGGCTGTCTCCTCTTCTTCAACCACGTAGCGGCCGTTCCAGTATATAGGCTTTGAAACCAGATCGTCCTTGTCCAGCACCACGGTCCTCAATCCCTCGCTCGCGTCCGATGAGGAAGTCGTCGATCGGGTCGAGGCCGTTCGGGCCACCGCCGGGGTTGCCACCGGTTCCGCGTAGGTCACCGGAGTGGTGTTACCGTACCCTTGTTGCCCGTAATTCGCGTACTGCCCGTAGCCTTGCGGTTGACCGTACGCTTGTTGTCCGTTGCCCTGTGGTTGACCGTACGCCTGTTGCCCGTAGCCTTGCGGTTGGCCGTAGACTTGTTGTTGGTAACCTTGCGGTTGACCGTACGCTTGTTGGCCGTAGCTCTGCGGCTGTCCGTACGCCCCATAGTTTTCGTACGCTTGTTGCCCGTAACCTTGCGGCTGACCGTACGCTTGTTGTCCGTAGCCTTGCGGCTGACCGTACGCTTGTTCTCCGTAGCCCTGCGGTTGACCGTACGCTTGTTGTCCGTAGCCCTGCGGTTGGCCGTACCCGCCTCCGGTCCACCCTTGGCTAAAAGCGGTCCCGGCAACAGCAAGCAGTACCATTGCTATTCCGCAAGCGAAAACCAACCCTTTCATTCTCAAACTCCTTACGTTCCCCTAAAGAAGATACTACTCCCGGACGGGAACCTTGAATTATGATTGCCTAGTACCCTACAAGAAAACATTTTTCTTGGAATTTTAACCAATTCGGTCAAAAAAATCAAGCTGCTTTTTCATAGGCCGCGCCGCATTGACTTCGTGTGCCGCGGAGTTTATGCTCTCGCGCCATGAAGATAGCCCACCTTTCGGATCTGCATTTCGGCCGTCATGTTTCTCAAGAGCAACTGGAGTCCCTGAGAAACGATCTTGGGTCTCGCGGGCTTGATTTGATCGTCATTTCGGGAGACCTCACAGATCGCGGCACTGTCTCTCAATTCAGATGGGCACGAGAGTTTCTTCAGGGTCTTACTATACCATTCATAAGCGTCCCCGGAAACCGAGAAATTAGTGTCAATGCGTTCTGGGAATGGATGGTGCCTCGATTCGCGATGAGGCGCTACCGCAGTTTTTTCGGCCCTTCGGACAAGATAATCCATCGAAACGACGGGTCGGATACCGTCATCTTCGGCCTCAATTCCGTACATCCGTTCCCGTCATGGCCCGGAACCATATCCAGGGAAACGCGTTACTGGCTCAGGGAACAAGCCGCTCGATTTCCCGAATGCAGCAAAGTGCTCGTACTCCATCACCCCGTCTTACCTGTGGTACGCAGTTCGTCCTTTTGGGCGCATGCCCTCTCCGATGCCGGAGAAGTACTCAATATCTGTTCCAGTACGGGAATCACATTGATTCTCCAGGGACATAAGCATCGGTCATCCATAATGGAGGTCCGATTGCCCGAACGCAACGCCTGCATCGTCGTCTCCGCCTCCGGAGCGCCCTTGGTTCGTCACGGAGATTCAACATACCACGTGATCGACGTTTCCTCCAGGTTGATCCTTATTGAGCTTCGGGTGTTTTCGGAAAACGGATTCTCGGGAAAAGGGGTCTACCGCTTCCCCCTCCCTGACGGGGCCACAAAGGGGTGCGGCGAGTGACGCTCACGGCGTCGCCGGCTTGACACGAAGTCGTCGGTCTTGTTAGGTCGGTCACGCGGGAACTCACGCGTGAAGACTGCGGGATCTGTTTACCTCCGCGTCGGATCGCCTGATATAGAGCGGCATCAAGGAGTGGACCCCACCGGGGTCTCCGAGTTGAAGCCGCGCTTCAGTCAATACCGCACAAGCCGCCGGGGACGGCCCTTCGACCGGGCTTCTCACTACGTTGCTTCTTGACTCGACCAATGCGTCGGCAACGTGATCTCCGCACACCACCAACGGATCGGCATACCGCTCGAGGAGCCGTGGGAAATCGTGCAATTCCATTAGGTACGGTCCTTCCACCAATGCCACATCATTCGCTTGTCTTCTGAACACTGCGGCATAGACTTCCTGCCGCCGCGCATCGAGTACCGGTACGGCTAGTTCGCCGTTCCCCGCTGCCCGCCACGCAAGTATTTCAAGGCTGGTCACGCCGACGGCCGGTTTTTTCAGGGCCAATGCAAGTCCCTTCACCACGGCAAGACCGACTCGAATTCCCGAAAAGGAGCCCGGCCCTATTGCCACGCCGAATCCGTCCACTTGCTCCAGGGGAACCCCGGCCGTTTCGGTCAGATCCCCGATCGCTCGTGGCACGTTTTCCAGATGCTCACGTGACCGAGAGAGAATCTGTTCGGCGAGAATGTCGCCGTCTCTTGTAATCGCAACGCCGAGACGTGGCGTGGTTGAGTGTAGCGCGAGGACGATCACTGATATCGGTGTCCTTACGTGTCGCGAAAAGCCTTGCTTAGCGCGGAAACACATTACTCGGGATGTGAACCGCCGAAAGGGATGATTCGCCGGCGGTCCTTACGTCTCCCGACCCGCTCATAACGGTTGCGCCGTCTCACTGTCCGGGGGTAAGAGACCAACCATGGGTAATGATTCTGCTCAAGTCATTGTAGATGACAAGGCCCATGAGAAACACAATAAAGAGGAGTCCCGCCTGGACGGCTACTTCTCTCACTTTTCCGGTGACGGGCCTTCTGATCACCGCCTCAATTGCAAAGAACAAAAGGTGACCGCCGTCCAGAATCGGAACGGGAAGTAAGTTTATGATTGCCAGGTTGATGCTTATGAAACTCAGGAGATAGAGGTAGCTGGAAACGCCTGCCCTGAGACTCTCCCCCGATGCTTGAATTATGGTTATGGGTCCGCTGAGAGCCTTGGCACTGACCTTGCCTCTTACGAGATTCACCAGGGTCACGACAACGAGTCTGGTCAGTTCTCCAGTGAAACGAACTCCCTCGCATAAGGCGGCGGCCGGCCCCAATGTGACGGTCGCTCCAGACGGCCCCACTCCAATTCGGCCTACAGGCTCCCCGAAGATGCCTACCTGCTCGGAGACCTTGGGCGTTATTGCCAAATCCTCTTCCAGGCCGTCTCTCTTGATCCTTATGTTAAGCGGGCGTCCGGGGCTCTTCTCAATCATCCGGCGCATGTCTTCCCAACGCCATACCGGCCGACCTTCTATGGCCACGATCTGGTCCCCGGACTTGAGCCCCGCTTCCTTGGCCGGCGTTTCATCGAGCACCTTGCCGATCTCGCTCGTCAATACCGGCCATCCCGCCAGGTAGCCTATACTGAGGACGACCACAGCCAGTAGATAATTGGAGAGCGGCCCCGCAAAAACTATTGCCACCCTCGCCCACAGGGGTTTGGACGTAAAAGTACGATGCCTGTCTTCCTCGGGTACCGGCTCATCCGACTCCGGATCTTCTCCCAGGAGTTTCACGTACCCTCCCAACGGAAGCCAGCCGAGCATGTACTCGGTTTCACCCCATTTGCGCTTAATTATCGAGGAAACAAATCCGAGGGAGAATTTTAGGACCTTGACCCCCAACAGTTTTGCGACTATGAAGTGACCGAACTCGTGCACAAAGATAAGTATGCCGAGAAGGACGATGAAGCCGATAAAATATTCCAATAGAACAGCCTCCGTGGAGCAATTTCGCGCATATGACGGACCTTACCGCTCAATTGCTCTTTCAAAGTCTTACGATAGAATATAGGATCTCTATATGGCGAAAACAAGGCCTTTCTTCCATGGCGATCGTCTCTTGAATATAGGAATTCTGGGAGGGACTTTCAATCCCCCTCATCTGGGGCATCTGCGTCTGGCCGAGGAGGTCGCCTTCATGCACCGACTCGACCGCATAGTATTCGTTCCAGCCTGCATTCCACCGCACAAGGAGATGAACGAGATCGCCTCCCCAGCGGACCGTCTGAGCATGACCAAACTGGCGTGTCATGGTAATCCGACTTTTTCGGTTTCAGACATGGAGATTGCCGCAAGCGGACCTTCCTACACTGTGGATACGCTCGAAACACTCGCGGAACAAGGAGACTGCGAGACCTTCTTCATCCTCGGAACCGATTCACTTCGTGAAATTCACACGTGGAAGGATTACGAACGGCTATTTGCACTGTCGAATTTCATCGCGGTCACGCGCCCGGGTTCAGACTTCCAGTCCGCGTGGAAAGAGTTGCCAAACGGCCTTACGAAGGAATTCCAGAAGAAAACCGGGCATTTGCTTCATTCCAGTTCGAGACGGCTGATCCCTTCCACCGTCCGGGGACTTGATATCTCCGCTACCCTCATACGACAGCTCCTGATGTCCGGGAGAAGCATTCGATACCTGGTTCCCGATTCCGTCCGATCATATATAACGGAAAAACAACTCTATAGGAATTGACCCTTGAAAAAACATCCTTCTCAAGGCGACGCGCCGGTCTTGACACCCAGAGAGAAATCCGAGGTACTCTTGCGTGCGGCTTTGTCCAAGAAAGCCCGCAACCCGGTCCTCATACGTCTACAAGAACTGACTTCCCTAGCTGATTACTTCCTTGTCGTGTCGGGCGGATCGGGCAAGCATGTAAAGGCCGTAGCCGAAACCGTTCTTGCAGAAGCGAAGAAGCACGGCATAGAGCGGTTGTCGGCTGAGGGCGTGACTCAAGGCCATTGGGCGCTCCTCGACTATGGTGACGTCATCGTACACATCTTCCACACACCGGTCAGAGAATTCTATGACCTGGAGGGGCTCTGGGCGGAAGCACCCCGAGAAGAATTCACCGGAGACCTTGCCCGCGAGATTAAGGCCGCGGAGGAAAAACCCGAGGAAGACGATCTCGATGATCTCGACGACTTTCCGGGCTCGTATGGCGATTCATAAGCGCCCGCACTCCAACCCTCTCCCAAAGGGCGAGGCAGTAGGGGCGGAGGTCCCTGAGTTACTTGAGACTCTTGAAGAGATCGTCGAGTTTCCGTTTGGCTTGGGCAGCCCTGTCTCGCGTGACGGTCGAGGCTTTTCCCTCACTCAGATTGAAATAATCGCAGAAATTGCGCCTGTCCTTGACCGACACCTTTTCAGCTTGAGGTTCTCTGCACTGGTTGGGGGCGGGTTCGTCATACTCCGAGCAGTTCAAACAACAGAGGACGTCTGAACCGCAGCTGGTACACGTGTCATTTCTGAACACCTTGTCCACGAATTCAAGGCGGGAACCGCAATGATGACAGTAGCCTATTCTCATTGTCAACCTCTTATGGGGATCGTAGACGTTTGCCGCGAGATCACGCTCGCTTGAACAAGAAAATCTAACCACAAAAGCACCAAGACACACAAGTTTCCGGCGACGGAAAAGTCTCTTCTGAGATCACGCGTTTGGTAGTAGACTGAAAACCGAGGGTGCCAAGCACATCTTCCTCCCTCGGCATCAACGCGAGGTCAACCATCCGAAAGGAGGCAATGATCATGGCTGATCCATTTCTCGTTCGACTCCCCAAGGGCACGGATCTACTCGAGGCCGTTGCCGAGGAGTTTCGGAAACGATCCGTCGATAAGGCTGCGTTCAGTCTCGTCGGTGCGGTGGAGAGAGCTGTCCTGGGCTACTATGATCTCCGGCACCATGAGTACCGAAATCGGACGTTCGAAGGAGATTACGAGATTCTTGCATGCATAGGCAATGTCTCGATGAGAGATGGAGAAATCTTCGTGCATGCACACATCACACTCTCGGGAGAAGACTATGGGGCTTTCGGAGGGCATCTCATGCCGGGAACGGTAATCTTTGCCGCAGAACTCTACGGGAATCCCGTGCCGGGCGATCCCCCCGTCCGAGAATTCGACGCGGCTACGGGTCTGTATCTTTGGGGCGGTACGCCGACGGAGAAGGCCCCCCGATGAGAACCGCGCCATAAGCCGCGCCCCTTACGGTTGATACCGATGGACGTTTCAGATACCTTTACGGGAACAACAATTTCCGTAGGGAGCATCATGAAACATCTTCTCTCGTCAGATCGGCAACGGCGGTGCCTGCAATCGCCATTTGGTTGCGGTTCTAACCGCCTCCGTGGACGGGATTCATGAGGCTCAACGATCTGATCCTGTTGGCGGTGGTTTTCGTTTCCATGGCTTGGGCCATCCTTTTCCCGACTACGGGGAAGGTATTCCATCCCTTGCTCCTCCCCCTGATGATGATTCTCCTCTTCTTGAGCTTCCTCGGGATAGATTTCAGCGCGCTGACGGATACCTCGCGAGCGACGCTCAGTCGCCTGGGGGTACTCGTCACGGTGAAGCTCATCGCGCTGCCGATCTGCCTTTACTGGATAACGCTGGTCCTCGAACCTGATTTTGCCCTCCCCGTGCTGCTGCTCTCCGGTATCTCAACCGGAGTGGTAGCGCCGTTTATGGGGGCTTTGGTCGACGCGAACCCCGTGACGATAGTTCGCATGGTCATCGTTACGTCCGTTTTGGTACCGTTCACCTTGCCGCCGCTGGTGAAAGCCCTCGCCGGAGCTTCACTCACCATCCCCGTGTTCATGATGTTTCGCTTGCTGGCCGTGGCGATCTTCCTCCCCATGGCGGCCGTGTGGGTATTGAGAAGATTCGCTCCGAGATTTCTCGACAAAATACGTCGTGCACAGTTTCCCATCGCAATGGTCTTGTTCGCAGCGGTTAATCTGGGAGTCTTCTCGAAATATTCGGCGTTCTTCTTCGGGAACCCCGGCCGGCTTGTGATGGCTGTGGGAGTTGCTTATACGGTCTCGATACTCTATTATTGCGTGGGATACATCCTCAGCCCCGGACAAGAGGTAGAAGAGCGGATCGCCGCGGCGGTCGGTATGGCGATCGTGAACAACGTTCTCGTGATCGTCTTTTCTGCGGAGTTCTTCGGCCCTCTTTCCCCCACCGTTGCGGCAATGTACATGTTCCCCTATTACACACTGATCGTCCCCGTCAAACTTGTCGTACAGAGACTGGACCGGGGACACTCGAGAGGTAACTGAGTAGATGCGGCGTTACCGTTTCGCCCGTTTGACCGTCTTGTTCGGCATCGCGGGTGTACTTTGTTCATGTGTCATTGCACCGTCCGAGGACCTGTACAAAGAAACTCGTTTTCTTATGGGAACCTTTGTGGAGGTCTCCGTCAAAGGCACGAAAGATAAGGCCAAGCAAGCTGTTCAAGCGGTGTTCGACGAAATGAGACGGGTGGAAGATTTGACGTCGTTTCACAAGCCGTCGGATCTGACCAAGATCAATACCGCGGCGGGAACGGGCATCGTTCGGGTGCCCCGCGAACTCACGGCCCTGGTCAATGAAAGTCTCAAGTTTGCCAGGGAGAGCGATGGAGCCTTTGATCCGACCTTGGGCCCCCTGGCGAAAATCTGGAACTTCAGCGGCGGCGAGCCACGTCTTCCCGAGGATTCGGAAATCAAGAGGGCGTTGAAAAAGAAGGGGTGGAAGCTCGTCAAAACCGATACGACCGCGGCGACCGTCGCACTGCCCGAGAGGGAAATGTCACTGGACTTGGGGGGCATTGCGAAAGGCTACTCCTTGGACCGCGCCGGATCTGTGCTCAAGAAGCTCAAGATACACGCTGCACTGGTCAATGCCGGCGGCGACATTCTGGCCCTTGGGGAGAAGTCTCCCGGAAAGCCGTGGCGCATCGGCGTTCAGGCCCCACGAAATCCAGGAGGGCTCGTCGCCGTGGCGTCGCTCAAGGATAGGGTGATCGTCACTTCGGGAGACTACGAGAGGTTCTTTCTGCGCGCCGGCAAGAGATACCACCACATCCTCAATCCGGCGACGGGCTATCCCGCGACAGAGCTGCGATCGGTCACGATCATAGCCCGCGACGGTTTGAGGGCCGATGCGATGGCTACCGCTGTTTTCGGTCTTGGTGTTAAAGGGGGCCTGCAATACGTGGAAAACACTCCCGACGTGGAAGGATTTCTGATCGACGCCAAAGGGAAGATGTTCCTTTCCTCGGGGGCCAAGGATTTTCTGGAGGTAAGCAATGAATGACCGGAGGGGCTTTCATTTTGGGCCACGTTGGTAAATGCTTACCGGTCTTAGGGCTTTTTGCCTTGATCATTGCCGGGGAAAGAGGTAAAATGCGTGAAGATGTCCAATCGGTGAGTTATACATGAAAGCTTGTTTCAAGATTCTTCTCATATGTGCGGCGTTGATGGGATTCGTCACGGCATCCGGATGTGTTAGTTGCCTGCCGCAGTACACTGCTCCACCCCACGCCCCCGTGTCTGCCTGCTATCCGGTGGGACACGATCCGTACATTCCGATGGACCATAACCCTTCCGGACTCAATTTCTGGGATCTCCTCAGCAGCGTGGCCGGTCCTTTCCTCTACGGCCCTCCCCGGTAGCCCTCGCTTCACGGAAATCTTTAGCAGTGTTCTTATGGATTTAGGAGCTGGTGTTGTCTCGTTTCCATGGTCCGGTAGGGGAACGAAATGGAAGATGCCCTTGCGTCTCCCGCGTTCCGCCGGCCGCTCAGCATCCGCACCACCTTGAGAAGTGTGGCTCTGCACGGTCTTTCTTGGCCCGTGTCTTCAGAAAACGTGCCCCCGACGACTCGATCCGAATTCAAGCCCTGTTCCGTACGGACCTGAACGCCTTATAGAGTTCCGTATAGCGTTTCTGAATACGCCTGCGGGTATTCAGTACTGCGTGTGCGTAGCCTTTCGCCGCCCCGGGGTGATCGCTGTTGTAAGCGCTCAATGCCGGAATGAGATGCTTGTATGTCTCCAAATAGTACTTGAACACCTGTACCCCGATGTCGGCATTCGTCCGTACATCGAAAAGGTCCGAGTATCTCACGCCGAACTTTCTCGCCCAAGACGGGGCGTGAATCTGAAACATTCCACGGCAGTTATAGCGATTAATAACGTTTTTCTTGAATCCGCTTTCGATATAGGCAATGGCCATGTACAACCACATGTCGCCGCACGTAACCCGACCGAAATGCCTGTTCCCCGCCTCCGCAATCGCCAAGGAAATCTGCTTGGCTTCGGAAAAGCTAATTTTTCCTTCAGTCAGTTCATTGATGATTATCGCACATATGGACATGGCGTTGTGATGAACAGTGGCGGCATGCGACGTCGGCAGACAGACGACGTGAACCGCCAACAGAATCATCACGGGGAGCAGTCCCTTCAAGATACACCCTCCTCCCGCAGAGAACCCCGCTATACATGGCGCCGGCCTGTTGCCGACGGTTCCCCGCTTCTCCCCCGATACGTCTCGGTTTGGTTGCGTTACTTCTTCGGGACCTCGGGCTTCTTGGCTACCGGCACCTTGTGACGCTTCGTTGCCACCCGCCTATTGGATCGGTCGAGGTAGGAGAGCGGGTACTCGATGGGTGCGAGCACGATGTTGGTGCAGCCTTTGACGATGTCCAGGCACGGGTTGAACAGGCTGAAGGTTCCCTTCAGCACGCCGCTGATTAGGCCTTCCGTCTGCTCCAGCGCAGAGACTCCCCCGGAATAGATCTTGTAAGTTGTGGAATCACTTGACCGGGTGCCGGCAGCTGCCGGGGAAGCAATCGCAACTGCAATCACTAACACTAAGGCAAGCATTTTGGCCGTATTTATCATTGGAAAATCCTCCGTCTACAGTTGAAGTGCGTAATTATTTCATATTTTTACCTGTTTTGTCAAGCGAGAAACACCCTTTATTTTCCCGCAACATTGTGCTACAACTAATTATCATAGCAGCATAATTGAGGTTTGGTTATGAATACGAAGATCCCCCTCATCGTGATGGTGCTCGTGGTGTGCGGACAATTGGCTTGTGCCCAAAGTCCGCAATTATACATACCTTATCAGGCACCGCCGGCACCCCGATATGCTCCAGCCGGCGCCCCTCCCGTACAGGCGCCCCCTGTTCAACAGATGGCCCAACAACCGACCGGCATGTACGACCGCTCATATCGAGGGCCCTACAATATGTACGGCCAGCCCGTCATTACGGGGTACAAAAGGCTGCGGGATGTCCAACAAAGCCAACCGCAAACGATCCATAATGGCGTCGTCCCGCGGGTTGCGCGGGGGGTCGGCGGTATTGGCAGCTACTTGTGGAGTTACATGCCGGCCCCGGTGAGAGGCGTGGGTTCGCCCTACGACGTACCTCCGGGTCAGACGCAGACTATTGTGAACTTCGTTCCCGGTTCCCCTTGATCGCAACACACGCCTCGTCGACGACCCCCGGTGCGGGCGGGCCTGTCCCGGACCGCACTCCTCTATCGAGCGGTTATCGTCACCGAATACGTTACTTCTTGTGAGGTGCCCGCTTCCCAGGTACGCCGGTAAACAAGTCGTATGCGTGTTCGTCCGGTCTTGACGGGAACGAAGACAAATACGGTTTGCCCCCCTACCCCTACCCAGTCCTTGGGCTTGGTTGGATCCCTCACGTACGTCTTGCTCTTCAACGAGACAAATTCCTTGTCGTAATCGGCCATCCATTTGTAGCCCGTAGTGGGGTTGGCCGCCACAGTGATTTGAAACGATTTGCCGAGAACAGCCGACTTTGACCGGTTGGAATCCCGTCCATTCATACCGGCGCACAAAAACACGGCGGTCAGTATGCACGCCAACGCGACCGGCCCCTCTCTCAAGACTCCGTCTTTGCTCATTTGTCGAAACACGACACGTCTCCTTTTGTAGTCGCTCATCGGGCTCCACGCCGGCGTGGTACGCCCGCCGGCCTAATACGGAACTTCCATCCCGAGTGTACCGGCCTTCCTTGGGTCTGTCATCAACAAACTGAATCTCCTGCCGCAACGGCTTTATTTAAAGTATTTTCTAGGTTTTTGATCTAAATATTTAAACTTCTGCATTTTTTTCTTGACTTTTTTCCGAATGTCGCTAATCTCCCAAATCACGAGACATCAGAACCCTGAGGGAGGGTGTTATGTTATTAAGATCCGAAAAGTATTGGTTTCTCTTCGTCATATTCGCCTTGACCATTCTTACCGCGGCTTCCACCGCCTCGGCCGCCGATTCCATTTTCGGTTTCAGCGAAGGGTACAAAGGCGTCTCCAAGATCAAGCCGGGTTCCACGGACGTGCTGAAAGTGAAGCCGTGGGGCGTGTCGTCCCGGTTCGAGGGACTTTCGAGTCTCAATCCCGCCACGTGGGGACTCAACTGCTTCTTGCCGACGCCGGCAAAAGGACAGTTCCTGGTCGGCCCGGAGATCATGTTCGGAAGAATCCAGGGTGAAGCACGCAGAGCAGCGACATTGACCGGGTTGGAATCAACGACCGTAGATTTCGACGACAACTTGAGCTTCAGTAAGGGAGGGCACACCTTCTGGTCAATTAACGCTCTCTATCAGTTCCGGCCACGTTTGGCTCTGACATACTCGTTCATGCCCATTTCGGTGGAGGCCACGGGAACATCCATGACGGGGTTCCAATTCGGCGGGCAGTCGTTTTTGGCCGGAACACGTTTGCATTCCAAGTGGGAACGGTACCTGCACCGGACCGGAATAAGGTTCAACGTCAGCCGGAGAAGCAATGCCTCTACCAGCCTGTTTGCGCAATGGCTCTATTTCCAGGACAGGCTGAGCATGCGCGACACCGTGGGGACTTCTCCCGCCGTAACCTGGGATGATGACAAGAATCTAGCGCTCTTGGGGATTCGTTTTGACAAATGTCTCAGGAATTTTCGCGGAAACACGCTTTCGCTCAATATCCTCGGAGGAGTGGCATTCCTCGATGACAGCATGGGCTACGAGGCGGAAGCCGGTCTGAATTACCTTATCCCAATCAAGAAGGGTCGCTTCGGGTTTGTCAAAGGCGGGTACAAGTATTCGCACCTGAAGAAGGAAACAGACCTGGAAATGTTTGGAACCACCCTGGATGGAGCGTATCTCCAACTCGGGTTCCTCTTCTGATGGGAAGAATGACGTTGTGCCGAGGCACAATGGTATTGGTATGAAACGGGACTTGCCGGTTGATTATCCCCCTCACACTCCCCCGTGAACATGGCTTGTGGAACGGATAATACCCTCCGTGCCCGACCGGTCTACCGGTCGGGCACCGCTCAAGACAGACGAGGGACCAACGATCCTACGCGGCCCACACTGATTCCACGTACGACCCCCCGAAATCCACCACGATCTTGGGCTGGTTTGTTTCGAGATTCCACGAAATGAAGTAGCTGAGACCTTCCAGCAGCGGCTGCTCCTCAGGGGTGCAGTGAGCGCCGAGCCACTCGGAACTCTTCCGAACCGTGGTTGCTATCAGCTTGTCCACCTTGACGGAGGCGTTCATGGCGCGCAGAGTCGGGGCGGTTTGGAGTTGATCCACGGCCTCTTCCCAATGGATACCGTCCACCTTGCGCCTCAACACGTACGCGTTTCCGCGGTCTCGAATGATCAGTAAGGGCGGGTTGGTCCTCAGGCCGGCATTTCTTACCCGAGTGCCCTTCATTTCAGAGCCGATCCGGTGCAGATAGTCCATACGCCGTTGGAGTTCGGGAATCATTCGCGCTTGAACTCGCTCGAAAATATACTCTTCACCTTTGAGAGTAATCTCCTTCAGACGTGTCGGATCAAACCCCATATCAAACAGGTCGCCTATCGTGAGAGCGTCGCAGGACAGCCTTCCCTGCTCCTCCAACCAGGACACGAGCCTGGGTCTACGGTAATTGGGCAGCGACTCGATCATCCGCGCGGGGTGTTTCTTGAAAACCTCGGGCAGGTGAAGCCAGAGAGCCCTGTCACCGGCAACAAAGGACGGGCTGTCGGCGAGATCACGCGGGGCGTACGACTGTGCCGGGAGGTCCCTGATCTCAGGATGCAGCACAATCTGAGCGAGCGATTCACCGCCCGTGTACCCAAGGAGTTGTGAGATCCTACGCCTGAAGCCGAGAAGTTTCGTAACGTATCGCGTGAACATGAATCGCATCAGCGAATCCGATTCGCCGCTGAAGATCCTCTCCTCGAAATACGTTAGAAGAGCCGCATAGAGGTCCTTGAATTCTTCGATGGTGCGCCGGACCATGACCTCGTTGTCCCGCATGTCTATGACATGGCGTTTGCGTTTGAGGTGGTAGACCAGTTTAATGATCGCGTCCTTGATGTCTTTCCCCGCAAGGCCCCCGGGCACATAAACCATGTACTCGCCCCCCGCCTCTTGCGACAGGGTACCGGTGATCTCGTCAATCGGCTTCCAGTGCAACTTCCGGTAAATGTCGTACGTGGGATCATCCTCCGGTATGATGTTGTCCAACAAGCCCACCGCGGATTTCTCCGCGAGGAAATCCCTAAAGGCCTTGAGAATCCTGTTTCCCAGCCCCTTGTTGCGGTACGGTGCGGCCACCTCGACGTACACCAGGTAGTAGCACGGTATCGGCTTGTTAAGGTAAAGCATATTCAGTCTGCCAAGATTCTCTCCAGTTTCTGCATTAATTTCAAGGACTTTAAACCCGTTTCGAGAGTCTCCTGATGTGAGCCGGTCGATCTTGGCCCCTGAAACGGTAACATCCACCAGATTCCACAACTCACCAAAAAGGTCAGCCACCATAGGGGAGTCGGTTGAGCCGTGCCGCGCCCCTTCGTTAATCAAATCTATGAGAGCGAGCCGATCGTTGAGGCCGAGCCTCTTGCCTTCCGGGTCGTGGTCGCCGTCGGAGATGTTTTCAATTGAAGATGTCGCCATAATATCCGTCCTCTCGTCGATGCCCGTCGTCCCAGGGCTGCAGTCAAAAAAAAAGCGGAGTCTCTGCTCCGCTTTGTATTCCGTTATGCCTAACCGTCACACTCAGCGCAGCAGCGTACCATTACTCCCAAAAAAGTAAAAGAAAATGTGGCTGCTGCTCATGACGGTCATATCTTTCTCCACAAGTTTCTCTTTTAGCCGTTTCCCGCGACCTTGTCAACACTGTTTGCAAAAGAATACGGATTTGACCGAATCTTAACAGCCTGTTGATCAGACGAACCGCCTCATGTCTCGGGAGGACCGGGAAATTCCTTGTGGACAAATGGACCTTCCGGAGTCAAATATGTGGAGAATCGAGAGAGGGGAACTAATCATGAGCGACCCTGTTGCAATCACACGCGGATTACTGGAGAGACATGCCCGGGGCCACTGGGAAATTTTTCATCAGATTTCCGAGAATTTCAACGTGGAGATCAAGGACGGAAAAGTCGATTCACTGCACAAATCAAAGCTTTCCGGCCTCGCAGTACGCGTATTGGCGGACCGAAGACTCGGTTTTTCGTATACCTCTGCCCTTGACGCCCCCAGCCTGGAAGAAACCGTCCGGACGGCCGTATCCATGGCGCGCTTCATGGAAGCCGACCCGGACAGCGTATTCGCCGAACCTTCTTTGATGCCCGCTCTTTCCGGCGAGATCTTCACTGATTCGCAGGCAAGCTTCCCGGAAAGAGACAAAACGGCATTGGCCGAGAGCATCGAACGGATGGCGCGTGCACATGACAAGAGAATCACCGCCGTCCGTAAGTCAGGCTACACCGATGCGGTCACCTCGGTGAGGCTTGTGAACTCCCTGGGGCTCAACGAGTCGGGAAAGGCCGGATTCGTACGGGCCTGGATCGAGCTGATGGCCGAGGAGAACGGTGAACAGGAGATGGGATTCTGGATGGAACAGGCCCGGTCTCCCCATGAAATCGACTCCGGGGAGGTGGCCGTCACGGCGGCACGCAGAGCCCTTGAAAACCTGGGAGGCACGATAATCCCCTCCGCGTCCGTGCCCGTGTTCGTGGACAACACCGTGGCCGCGGATCTTCTTAGGCTGCTGTCCGACTCATTTCTGGGAGAGAATCATTTCAAGAAGAAGGCATCGCCGAGGGTTCAACTCGGCGCGCAAGCCTTTTCCGAGAAGGTCACGATCATAGACGATGGCCTGGACCATCGAGGAGATGCCGCCTTCCCGTTCGACGGTGAAGGCACGCCTTCATCTCGGACCATCGTGGCCGACAACGGCGTCGTCAACTCTCTGCTCTTTGACCGGTACCATGCACGCAAGTTTGGGACCGTATCGACGGGCAACTGCCAAAGAGGCAGTTTCGAGAGCTTACCGGTAGGCGGTATAACCAATCTCTCTCTGTCCCCGGGCCATGAATCGCCGGCGGATATCATAGCCTCGGTGGGAGAAGGCCTCATGGTCACCGAACTCATGGGCCTGCACACGGCAAACACCATAAGTGGAGATTTTTCGGTAGGAGCCTCAGGCTTCAAGATTTCAAAGGGGAGGTTGGACCATCCCGTCAAGGGTGTCGCCATTGCGGGCAACCTCATCGATCTATTCGCCGGCGTGGTGAACGTAGCCGATGATTTCCGCTATTTCGGCAGTGTGGGAGCGCCGTCCTTTCTGGTGAAGTCCCTGACGGTAAGCGGTTCGTGAACGCGTCGCTCTCGGCGACGTCTCGGAAGATGAATTAACCGGAACGTCCCTGGACGCTGTGAAGGAGATCCCGGCCTGCCCGTTCCAGTTCGTCCGGAGTGACTTCCTTATGGAAACCGAACCGCCCCTTCAGGTAGGTGGTCATAAACCTAAGGACGGCCTCACGAGAGCCGGGGCATCTCTTCATGATTTCCGCCGCGTTCCGTTCATGCCAAGGATGCACGGTAGGCAGGATTCCCTCCCCAACCAGTTGCTTCATGGTTTGCAGGTAGATGTAGGACCAATCTTTCTTCCTTCGCATGAACGCATAGCGTGCAAGGAGGCCGGCCAGAAGCAGGCCGACCACTACCAGACCGGGCTTGACTACCGGAGCGACCTTTGCGGTGAGCCATTTGGGCGGCGAAAAATCCCCTGTCAACATCCTTCGGACGGCTCTCATCGCATTGGCCTGATCGGACCGGTCGAAATACACCACCTGCTTGATCCATTGATATTCCACGGCATCGTAGAGGTCGACGAAAAATCTCCAGAGCCTACTGTAGGCCCCTTCACCGACAGCGGGTGTGGCATCAAGCGAGGTCCAGAACCTGTCGTTCACAAGAGCTTCCACCCAGGCGTGAGCTCTCGCGAAACGTACGATGAATTCATCAGGTACATCGGTCGCTTCGGCGCCCGAGAATCCTTCCACCACCCTGGAGGGGATACCGACGGCTCTGAGCATGAGACATAAGGCTCCGGAAAACTGCTCGCAGTTACCCGTCTTGCTCTCAAAAAGAAAATACTCCAAAGGATGAGTTCCCTCGGGGGCCACGGGGGGAACAAGCGCGTATCGGTAGCCGGAACGCAGCCGTGTGATGAGCGCGGTTGCCTTATCTCTGGGAGACGAGTACCGAGCAGTCCAATCCCCTGCGAGCCTTTCGATGCGCGGAGTCACGCCTGTTCGATCCAGGTATGAGGGGTTCCTCCTAAACGAAGACGGAACCGGACGATCAACCGTGGAAATGGAATACGAATCGGAGAAGAGAAACGGTGAATCGACGATCACCTCTGCCGCCGAGGTGATGTAGAGTGGTTTGTCCCCTCGTCCCAGTGCCGTCACGGGAAGCCCGCTGACGTAGATGATTTTCGATTGGAGACGGTAAGGAACGAACTGATAATCGAGTGTAGATTCGGGATCCGCCCGCACGATCCGTCCCATGCCTCGCAGTCGGGTAGCAGCACTCCAGGTGCCGTCCTCAAACTTGTCCAAGACTCGTCCCCGCCAATACGGAGAGTCCGGAAGCTTACCTTGGAAGACCTTCACCTTGAACGCGATTCGATTCCTGCCTGCCATGCCCGTCATGTCCCGGTAGGTGATCCGTTTTTCAAGTTCAGCGATCCCCCCTGCGCTGGCCATCGCGGTTCTCAATCCGGGAATGACCAAGAACGGTCTGGGAACGAATACGAACATGATCGCGGTGAAGGCAAGTATCCAGAGAGTGTACACGGTGAGTTTTCCGTACCACGTGCCGGTAAACCGTTTCGCCTGGGGAAGTTCAACCGGTTCCCCGGTCCGGGGTCCGTTGCGAGCCAAATGAAACAGGAGCAGCGTGCCCATCAACAGGAAGAAATAGACCGGCAGTAGTAAGCCGAAAACGATGTGGTTGGTGAGGATGCAGTTGACCAGGATCAAACCCAGACTCAGGGCGATAAGTTGCGAGATGTTCCGGTCCGTCAGGGGTGACAGGACACGGACCATCAATATCCCGAACGTGAAATAGACCATGAACTTGGGAAGAGTAAGCCTGCCGTGTAGAAGGATGACGCCAACGCAGAACAGCGCCACATAGACGGAAAACACAATGAGCGTGATTCGTTCCGGCCAAATGTAAGGCCGGCCGTAGTCTTTGCGCAGAATGGCGCTTACAACAACAGGAAACAGCAATAAGACGAGCGGATGAAGACCGTTTTCTATGCACGCCGCCGAGACGGAGATACCGAGCAATGCCAAGACTAAATATCTGAATCCTCGGCATCGACCGGGGAGTATGGAGACCTGAGACCCTTTTTGGGGGGCGTCCTTCCGGTCACGTCTTCCGCGTATCCATTTACCGAGGATTTCCGGACTGAATCTCATCTGTGTCTCCGCTTCCCTTCCAGAGGAAGTAGCCCGAGTCATCTATTTCGACCACAACCCCCTGGGAATGATCCGGGTTCGATCCCGTTTCGGGGTTGTTCGGCCATCGGGCGAGTATGGTGAGAAGCCTTCTTGAAAATTCTTTGCCGCTTCCCGCCTCTATCCGCAACCCTGCTCCTTCGAGGGCTACGGGAATTCCGGTTCGAGAGAAATGAACGACCAAAGAGGCCGCCCTGGATATGGCCCGCTCGGAGGCGTCGGCCGGCAAACGCAGCGTGATTTCACGGGCCCCTTCCTCCGACAGAATCCTTGTTACCAGGTTGCCCGACTGTGCGGTCTTCTTCCAGTCAATATGCTTGTATGGATCACCGGGTACGTAGTCTCGGAAGAAATACGGCACGGTGCCCAACGGGTCTATCTGTTCACGCCCCCTCCCGGATCCCCCTTCATGCATGGGAATGTCATCCTCAACGGGCTCAATGCGGGGAAATACCATGACCGATTCTTCATCCCCGCATGCCCTCCGGTAGGAGGCCAGCCCAAACGGAAACGACGAATAGAGGGTCCCTGCCGAAATAATCTGATCCCCTCGTGCGGGCAGGACAAAGTATCCATAGTCCGTCTTTGTCTCGGCCGGCGGAACCCGCGAAAACCACACCCCGTCACGCTCGCCCTGAAGGGGAGCATTCTCTTCGAACATCACCGTCATGGAGCCCCACAATTTCTGATCCGACTTGAGCCTATATTTAATCGAGAACGGGGTTTGGGCGTAGATCTCGTTGGGAAGACGCCGTTTCAGCGTAAACGATTCAACGTTGCGTTTGGCCAGCTTATGAGAGACGATGACCAAACCGATGGTCATGATGAAGACGATGAGCAGGAAGTTATTGGCTGTGAATATGGCCGTGAGTGGAATCCAGACCAGAAGGAATACCATGCCCCACCCGTACGGAGTCGGCCGAACAGTCAATTTGGACATTTTGACGGGTTTGTTCAATACCTTGAAATCCATCATCAAGAATCGCCGCCATTCTCAGCGCTCATGAAGGTTCGTACGCGCATACGAGCCTATTCCACGTCAGCCCCTTAGGGCACCGCAATCGGGGGAGACACGGTGAGTGTGTCTTGAACCCACGAAAGTGATAACAATCGTGCCGTGTTTCCCGATGCACCCTGAGTTCTGGGCCAGTTTCCTTAGGCGTGTCCCTAGCTGCTCAATATCAGTCCATTTCCACGCTTGCCTGCGAAAGAATGTGGAACATTCCCGGGAGGGAGCCCGTATACCGGAACACTGTATGATAACTTAGTACCGAGCAGTACGAATGACATCAGAGCGGTCCCGCTACCGACTGCAGAATATGCCTCAAGATCTCCTCTTTTCGTTCCCGAGCACTTACGTCGGGCGTGCCTGACGAAAGGAGAATCCGGTGAGCCGTGACCGGAAGGAACACACTCCTCAAATCGGCCGGGATCGCGAAATCCCTACCTTCAATTAGGGCATGTGCCTGCATGGCACGTTTAAGATGCAACCCGCCTCGAGACGAAACGCCGAGCCGTATGGATGACGAATCTCTCGTTGCCCTCACCAGATCGAGGAGGTATTCCATGACCGATGTCTCGACCTTAACGTCTCGAACCTTTTCCTGCAGACGGATCACGACCGCGGCATCGGCCGCCGGTTCGATCTCCTCGACTCGCACGTACTCCATGTCTTCTTCATAGATCTGCATTTCATGGTCGCGGTCGGGGTATCCGAGACTGAGGGATACAAGGAAGCGGTCCATCTGGCTTTCAGGCAATTCAAATGAACCGAACCGCTCTACGGGATTCATCGTTGCAAGGACGAAAAACGGTTGCGACAGGCGGTGCGTGACGCCGTCCACGGAAACCTTTCCTTCGGCCATTGCCTCCAGCAGTGCGGATTGTGTCCTTGGGGACGTCCTGTTGATCTCATCGGCAAGAAGGACTTCAGTGAATATGGGCCCTTGCTTGAAGTCAAAATCCGCCTTCTTCGGATCGTACACGTTGACGCCGATAACGTCCGAAGGAAGCGTATCACTGGTGAACTGGATTCGCCTGAATCGGACTCCCATGGATCGGGCCGTGGCCAGCGCCAGTAACGTCTTTCCCACTCCCGGAATGTCCTCGATAAGCACGTGCCCTCTTGCCAAGAGTCCGATAAGCACGTTGCGCACCTGGCGATCCTTGCCTATGACAACCTGGGATATTGCCCGGACAAGGCGTTCACAAGTGAATTCGTGGTTACCTGTACTTCCTGCTTGTCCCGGTGGGCTTTTTGCGACCATTGACGAAGATTTCATCGTATCTCCACACTGGTTTTCCTCCAGCTGGAACGCCTGAGGTTTGGAAAACTTTTGTTCGCTCCGTAAATGTCCCGAACAAGGACACGCTATAATTCGCGGCAGCGTGCCATGTCGCCTGAACATGTTCTGCAATATGCGGGAGTCTGCGTTATTCCCATCACGAATTTCCTCGCGGAATCCAACTGCAAAAAGAACTCCCTCCAGAGCTATCTTGTAGCACGGCAACAATTAGCTTTCTGTTACAACTTAGAATATCCGTCTTCTTGCCCTTCCTGTCAACGGAGCACATGAATGTGTCCGAGCATAGGTATCCTTCACTATTGTCGACTCTTTCTATCAAATAAATTCATGAAATGTTTCTCCCAGGTGCTTCCGACCGGCTCCGTGGACTCGCTTCCTTCTGAGCTTGGGATCAGGACTACGTGGTACCTGCAATCCAATCATATGTGATTTGGACTTTGATAGTCTTTCGTCAAAACTTCCCACAATTGGAAACTTGTATGTTCTGGGAAGTTGCCCTCTACTACTGCACACGGTCAAACTTTGGTCAGCCCCCCCCCGCAAAGCCGGAGTTCTGCCAACTGTTTGGTTAGCTCAGAGTGCCGGGGATTAGGTCCGTTTCGCTCACATAATCGGTAATCCGTTGGTCTGTTGTGACAAGAGGTGCTTCTAGCACCTCTGCTGTAGCCACTATCAGCTTATCATGGAGATCGTGATTTGTGAGGGAGCCTCTGATCAAGATTAGACGCTCCAACACTTCACGGTCTATCTCTCTTATCTCCACGTGTTCTGCATCTCTCAAAGGGACAAAAACTTCATAGAAAAAACGGCCTTGGAACTCTTCATTTGTCAACCACTTCTCGTAGACTTCGATGAAGACGATGGAGGGGATAATGAGCAGTACATCCGGTCGGTACTCGTCAATGCCATGATTCAGAATCGTCCGAGCCTTTGGAGTAAGCTTATCAGAGCCTACATAGTTTTGTGCATATCGAAAGACCTCGTGGTGGAACGAGATAAGAGCGCTTGTGTCAACGACGTATCGGTTTGCCATAATCGTGGTCGCTTTGAGCATTCTGGACTGAAATAAGGGCATCATCAAGGGAACCCTGCTGATCACGAATGTCTCGCACTAGACATTCAATGAAGTCTTGGTCTGCTTCCTGAATTTGAAAGAACAAATCTTCCTCCAGAGAATAGATCTGGGCAATCTTGGAAAGGAGGTCCTCCGGACTATCACGTCGCCTCTCCAGAATACGGGCAAACAGATACGTATGGCAAACCATACATGTTGTATACGCCTGAGCCAAGGCAACTACCTCGGCGACGGCCGCCGGAAGATCCTTGCCGGACTCCCTCCACTCCAATATGTGCGCTATCTCATCGACTGTCAGGCAATAGTGCTTCATGATCGTTTTCCCTGTCCTGAGTCGCCTAACCCTCAAGAATTCCAATGAAGCGTCGTGTTGGCCAATCTGCCCCATGTTGAAGCGATGCAGCTGAACCGCTCTCTGGACTGTTACGTTTCCGTGGCCTTCTCCCGTAGATCCGTAGTAGTTGATTTGTCAAAAGGGTGCGAGCCTTCAGTCTCGTCGAATTCCGGCGCTTCTGCCTTGCTTCGGACAAAAGCCGCGTCAATGGTCTTCCGCTCAGGATCATCAGCGGCCTGGTCCAGGAGGTCCCAACACGTCCGTAGGACGCGGGCGGCGTTGTATTCGTTCGTCTCCGCTATGACAGATATGGCCTCCTCCGTGAAGGGAGCAACACCGTTTTGTTGAGTGTGCGGTAGCCGATATTCCGATAGGTACTTCCCGACCAGCATGAGGACATGGCGCGGGGTCAGCTTCTCGAAGGCAACCCAGTGGTCGGCAGAGGATTTTATGGAAATCGGATATCGGTTCTCAAGGCCGGATTCGTTCCAAGCTTTCTCAATAAGACGGGGCACGCCCGCGTGAAGAACCAACAGGATGTTATAGAACCCGTATCGGGTGTTAAGATATGGCCCGTCCAGAATACACGACCGCAGCTCCAATGCAAAATCCCTCTTCTGTCGCTCACTCTGAAAATCTGGAATCCTTTCAAAATCATCGACAAGTATGTACGCGCCGTTAAAGCCTGCCGCCATAAAGAAGAGAACCAGGTGTGAGAAGATGAAGTCAAGTCTTTCCTTTGGCTTCTTCAAATCACTCTTGAAATAGTGCACAAAGGCATCCTTTGTCACGAAATGTTCGAACAATGGTGTACGGTCGCGAAAGAGGGGAAACTCCGGGGGCAGGCTCTGAAGGAAGTCGTTCTCCCCGATCTTTCTCGAGACCTTAAGCGGATCTATCATCTTTCTCGCAAACCAGCGATCCGAATTGAGCTCGGCGATCAGGGTGTCTTCGTCCATGCTGCGTGTCTCCTTCTCTATGTCAGGATACACAACCGCCAGAGCGTCCAGGCGCATGGACGCCAAGCAGATTTCCAAGATGTTTGATTGCACGATTGAATCGAAGATCTGCTCGACAAAGAGACCGAATGTCTTTGTCCGTCCTCCCGGTTCAGGCGAAACGTAGAGAGCAAAGCACTTGTTGATGTCTTGCGAGATATCGAGGCAGAACTGTCTGTTCACTGTACCCATCAGATTGACTAGGAAGGCTGACTTTCCGTTGCCGCGGCCGATGTAGGATGTATCGCAGATGTACCCAATACGAAGGCGGTTGAGATCAGACTGTGGCCTTTTCAGAAAGGCATCCTCAATCTGGGTATACTCCAGATCTCGGATCTCCCTCTCGTAGATGTCGCCGTTGATGCGGCGGTCATTAGAATCCTTGTTTACCGGTACTGTCGGAAAAGGATTCTCGGTAAGGTTGAATCGGTCGTATCGGCCTTCCTGCAATTCCTGCAGAACTTCCTTAGGCTTTCGTGATAGCCTGGACACGATTCTCTTCTCCCTTCGTAACGTCGATGGCTATAATATTTCGGTAGCTTCCGTGGACCTTCACCGGTTCCTGCTTCAAGTAGGTCGCCTTGGTTTCTTCCGGAAGTTTGTCCACCTCCAAGGCAATCCGGATTCTTAGCTGCCCGAGGAGGTTAAGTCTATAAACCTTGTCCAGGTACTCCCCGAAGGTCTGCCAGGAAATCTTCAATGAATAGCAGACTGTTTCACGGAGCGAAACCAGGCTGATGAAATAGTTGGGGTTTACCCTGCGCAAGCTCAGATATTCCCTGAGGAGCGTGTCGACAAAATCCTCCTGAAAGGCATCTCCCCGGGGGGCATGTAGGAACATACGTCGGCCGTCGTTGTACTTGTATACATCCCTGAAATCTTGTGAGTTCGTCCGATCCAGAACGACCGAGGTAGGATACACGAGTTTTCCGCTGAAGAACGGGTAGATCTCCGTCGCATGAATCACACCGATCTGCTTCCCACGATAAGTCCAGAAATCGAAAGTCATCATTGGATGCGGGAACTTATATAGATCCTTGAGGAAATATCCAATCCAGAAGTCTCTGATCCGCTTCGTAATTCGATTATAGTCTCTGAGATCGAAAGGCTCATTGTCTCGTGCGGGCAGAAGACCGGCACTGGTAAGTTTATCAAGCAATTCATCTTTCTTTGTGTCCAACTTAACGTCACGTTTGAGGTAGTGCTTGATATCAGCCTGAAGTTGTCTAACCAGCCTATCGGAATAGCTCCGAAAATCTCCCGATGTCCTCATTCTTTGGCGCCTGAGCCCAAGCTTCCGGGGCGAATAATGGGGGAATATGAGCAAGCCGGCTCCCTTGGGGTTAGCTTCATACATGAAGTCGACGAGTATGTGAAACGCTTCATACGTGTCCTCCATTAGTTTGAAGATCGCCAGATTGAATCCTGTCAGACCCATTCTTTCGTGTACTCCAAGAAGCTCTCGACCATCTGTCGTCAAACTGAACGATTCGGGGTTACGTATTTCTTTAATTAATCCGTATTCGATGCTTTCTTCAATGACCTGCTTGAAGGTATACTCATACCTCTTCTGTTGTGCCTCTGTCGGCGACTCGACTTCAACTGTCAATTTCTTGTATTTCGACTCTCCCAGGTGGTGCTCATATTTCAGATTCTTGAAAGAATCAAAGACTGCTGAATACTCAGAGTACTTTTCCACACTTTTTAATAGGATGTAGAAGTAATCCAAGAAGTAAAATTTCTTGACTGACTGCAGAGGTCGTTTTCCCGTTAATTCAGCCAAGGCGCTCCAGCTTTTCCGCGTGGGATCTTTTCATGAGGGTGTTAACAAGGGTAGCCTGACAGATCACCACTTCAACCCTGTTAGCGGCTCTCGCTGCAGGCCTCAGGCTCCGTCAGAATCGTCAAACCAATCATGAAGCAGGCGAGGAAGTCTGTCAAGTTCTGCAACGATCGGTTATGATACCATCATGACATGTGTCATGGTTTAATGAGGATTAGTGTTCCGAGGAGGAATCGCAATGTATCTACCGGAGATCTTTAAGAGCTTTCTCGAGAAACACCCCGACATCGCCAACGCGCACCTCAAGGTCGGGGAACTGTGCGCACAAGCCGGGCCGATTGATCAGAAGACACAACATCTGATTCAACTGGGTGTGTCCATCGGTGTCGGCTCAAAGGGGGGAGTGAGGTCTCATGCCCGTCGGGCCCTGGAAGCGGGAGCGACGGAGGAAGAGATTCTCCAAGCGTTGCTTTTGTCTACAACAACGGTGGGGTTCCCTTCAATGATAGCCGCCTATGGTTGGGTGCAGGAAATTCTCTCCCCGTAGGACCTGCATCGGGCTACGGGGTAGGCCTCATTGTGGAGCATCATGGCACTATTCACATGCCTGCAGTGAGAGAGCGAATGAGACGATTCCTGCTTATTCTCAACTTGTTCTGCATTTTTGCGATGGGGACGCATAATGCCATGGCTGAAGAACTGAAAGTGCATCCGATAGGCAGGGTCCACAAGGCGGGACAGGTGATCGCCCTGGAGATATTTCCCGCGTATCGGGACGCTCTCCTTGGTCTCGACGGTTTTTCTCACGTGGTCGTAATCTATTGGTTCGATCAAAACGACACTCCCGGGGAACGATCAACCTTGAGAGTCCATCCCAGAGGCGACAGACGCAATCCATTGAGGGGCGTCTTCGCGACGCGATCACCCGTCAGGCCCAACCTGATCGGTTTGTCCACGTGCGAAATCAAGTCTGTGGAAGGCGGGCGCGTTCTCATAGAGAGCATCGACGCGTACAACGGATCGCCGATCATCGATTTGAAGCCGTTCATCCCCGGCAATGATTGTGTCTCGGCAGCTGAAGTCCCGGCGTGGGTAGAAGGTGAGCGCAACTGAACGTTCATATGGACGAATCCGGGAACACGAGTGGTATAAACTCTCAAGAATAACCCTAACGAGTGCTTTTCACCCTTTACACGAGAACGGAGTCTGCTAAACAGTGTACTAATACTGCAAACGCGTGCCATAGTTAATCCCTATAATTGCAAGTCCTTATTGAAAGAAATTTTCGGACTCAGATGCTTGGCGCGCATATTGCCCAATAGTGTCGCGGCATCGTCGACGGCCGGTACTCAGACGACGAACATCTCCCCAAGCGCGTTGCCGCGACGATGGTACGAATCACTTTCCAGAACAGGAGGATGGCCCATGACTCGGAAGCTCGTGACGGTGATCGTGCTGCTTACCGCAGTATTCGTGCTGACGGAAGCAGGGGGGAAACCGGCAAACGCCGAAGAAGTTGTCGTAGGCGCCGTGCAGGCGTTGAAAGGGGTCTTTGCCGAAGCCTTCGTGCAAATCAACGACGGGCTCAAGGACTCTCTGGCCATGGCGAATGAACAGGGCGGTGTCAACGGCAAACAGATCGTCTACCGGATGAAGGTGAGCGACTACAATGTGGATGATTCGATTCAGAAATTCGAAGAGCTTATGAGGGAGTCTAGTCCTATAGCGGTTTTCGGTTGCAGCACCGGCCTTGGGCTAAAGCTCGCCGAAGACATCAACGGCAAATACAAGATACTTTATAGCTCCACATCTTTTTCGGCAGAATTGGCCGATCCCGCCAGGTACCCGTCGATCTTCCTTCCCGGTCCGACCTACGGGGAGCAAGTCGCGCTTCTGCTGACGTACATCGCCAAACAACAGCCTAATGCCAAGGTCGCGTTCTTCTACAGTGACACTGCGTTCGGAAAGGATCCAATCAAGTATGGACGCATCATGGCGCGGAGACTACGTTTGAAAATAGTGGACGAAGAATTGGTCCCGATAAAAATTCAAGACGTGAGCGCCCAAGTGAAACGTCTGAAAGAAAAGAATCCTGATTACGTAATCTTCCAGGGATTCGTCCATTCGCCGGTTCCGAATGTCATCAAACAATGCAGAGAACTGGGCATGACCTGTAAGTTCATGGGTACCTTCTGGACTGCAACCAAGAAGATGATCGAGGTCCTCGGTCCGCATGCGGAAGGTTATCTGGTGGTGAATCCTTACACCTACTGGGGAATGCAGGACGTCCCCATGATCAGTAAGATCAGGGATTACAACGCCAAACACTACCCCGACATCACGTATCGTCCCAACTACTACATGGAGGGATTTGCTACGGGCCTAATTTTCGTCGAAGTGCTGAGACGTGCCGACAAAGCGGGAGATCTGAGCTACGATGGAATGGTTAAGGCCCTACGTTCGTTGACGAATTTCAGTACCGAAGGTCTCACGGCGCCATTGACGATCAAAAATAACAGATTCCCGGTCGCACGAATCTGGAAGGCCAATGTCGCCGGCGGACAATATGAACCTGCATCAGACTGGCTCAACTTGAGGAAAGACTGAAAACTAAGGAGGTTTCATGATTACCGTCAACCCGGATGGAGTCGAGCGCGTACGAATCGAATCTTTGGACTACAAGGGCAATGCCGCCGAGGTAAAGGATGTCACCGTGCAATGGCTTTCCAAGAGTGGGACCGACGCTCAGGGTGCCCCGGCGTACGGACTCCGCCTTTTCACCACCGGCCCCGGCGGTGAAATTCCGACTCACAGTCATTTGTATGTACAGACGATGTACATCCTATCGGGACGTTTCGAATGTTGGGAAGCGGACCCGCATACCGATGAAATCACTGAGCGCTCCATCGTGGGCCCGGGTCAGGTGGTCTATGTCCCGTCCATGGAGCCTCACGGAATGCGCAATATGAGTACGGTTGAACCGGGAACCTTTCTCTGTTGCATCGGAAACGTTGATGAAGAGGGGGCCTCATCGGGTCCCTGCGCTTGACGGTTAACCGGCTGCGGGCCGGTGTTGGGGTACTCCGGCCGGCCGAATTGAATGCTCGAGTCAACGACGCTCGGCGGATCTGCCGTCCGTCCGGACATATCGCCCTTGCCTCTCCTCCACAAGGCCGTCACGAAGCAGGATATCGAGAATCTTTTTCACCATGACGGTTTCGAAGGCCTCATGGAGGACCTTGTGCGGCAGCCGCTTGCCGTAGATCGGCAACGCAGCCGTGATGTCCCGGAGTGTTGCGGCCGGGTCGCAGAGATCCAGCACGGCCCGGCTTTGTCGGGAGAACCCTTCCAGGAAGGCCTGAAAACAGTTCGATGCATCCCCTGTTATGGGCTTTTTGTGAGAAGAGCAGACCCGTTCGTACGGTAGGGACATGACTCGGTTCACATCTTCCTGGAAAGTCTCGATATCCGACTCGGGGTTGCCGTACCAAGGTCCGAAGGAGGTAAGATCTATGTCGGTGGTGAACAGGGTACGCGTAGTCCTCTCGAAAAAGCAGTAGTGATCTCTGAGATGGCCCGGTGCGTGTATCGCCTCCAGCCTGCACCCTGCAAGATCCAGGACGTCGCCGTCTGCGTAACGCCGGTCGGGTTCTCTGAGAGCGCGCACGCCGAAGTTTCCGATCCACCGAACCCACTCCTTGGCGAGATCCTTCGACCCCATGAAGCGTTCGCCGAGGCGATCCAAGTCCGTAACGGCCTCGGGGGTCTCCCGAGGCATCATGATCACTCGATCGCCGAGGAAGTGCCAATGGCGGATGTGGTCGGGATGGGAGTGCGTAATAATCAATACGTCTATGCGTCTTGTCCGATCTATTTCGCGAATCAGCGACTCCCCTATCCCGGCGTCAATCAGAACGGTTTCGCTACCGGCTAAGAGGAGCCCGTGACACGAAGGGAATCTCCCCTTGTTCTCCCCGAGGACGAAATAGATATTTTCACAGAGTTTGAGAATTTCATTGCTTTCCATTGAGTGGCATCCTTTCTTGTCGCACGTGCAGCATCGCAGGCATGATGGTTATTCTCAGGGAGAAAGTTTCGGCACCATGCCCGTTGAATCGACCCACGAGGCCCAATTTCAGCCCGGGATCACCGTGGGGGCCGGCGTCCGCCCGCCATAATGTACACGAGCGGCTGATCCGATGGATTGGAGATGTGGAAGGCCTCGTGATCTCTTACGTGCACTGCGCTGCCTGCCTGCAAAGGGACTTCCCCTGCAGCAGTGTGGATCAGCAATGTGCCGGTAACGGCACAGAGGATCTCCTCATGCCCTTCACCCGGTTTCACCAGCCGCTCCGTTTCTCCGGGCTGGAGGATTCCGTAAATCATGTAGCACGCTTGGGTATGCAGGTCTTTGGTCCCGAGAACGTACTCGCCTCCCTCGGAAACGGCCGGACTGTGGAGATTGAATGACTTCATGTACGCTTCTCCTGATCATGTCGTTACGTGCGATTCATGACGATTCGGTCACGCGAGGATACTCGTTTCGGACCGCGCCGGGCGGCATTCTTCTCCCGAGGCCCGAATCGTTGGAATCGTGCACGGTACTGTCGTATAACTATACGCTGGCAAACCGGCACCTCAGCTGCTCCCCGTCGGTTCCCGGAAAAGAAACCGGCCAACATGGAATACGCTGAAAGGCAACGAAGATGAAAGACAGCTCCGTTACGAGAATCGCCAAGCTGGGGATTCTTACAAAACTCATGATATCCTTTCTCACAATAGCATGCATTCCTTTGCTCGTCCTCGGGTACTTCGGCCTTAAGAATCAACAGGAGACAGGGCGTCGGGCAGTCGAGGCGGTTGCCGAGATGGGCGAACAGGACATCCGGTCGGCTCAAGCCATCGGAGACCGGGCCATTGAGGACAGTGTTCTCGCGTTGGACGAGAAATCCACCGAGGCCATCGAGGTACGAACCGTCGAATTGGCGGCAAGAATAGCGGATTTCTTGTACGAGCGCGATGGAGACCTGCGCATGCTTGCAGCGATGGTTCCGGATCCTCAACGGTACCTCCGGGTGTACGGATCGAAACTGCGCGACGTCATCGTTCAGGGCCCGGTTCTCGCGCCGGAACCGGATTGGACGGTAACCCAAGCATTCGTATTGTGGGAGAATCCTGAAAACAGACTGTCGTGGCGCAACCGGCCGCCCTATGATTTCCAGACGGAGTCTCGTCAATTGTACAAGGAGATCACGTTTGTGAACCCTGAAGGGCGGGAAATCATTAAGATCGTGGACGGACGGATTTCCGAAGACCTGCGAGACGTCAGCAATCGTGAAAACACCTACTGCAAGGCGGAAGACTACTATGCTCACCTGGCAGGGCTTCGACGAGGACAAATATACGTCTCGAGAGTAGTCGGCGCTCATCTCAAAGGATGGCTGTACAAGGGCCCCGAAGGCATCAAAGTGAACCCCGAGAGCGCCTATGCGGGGTTGGAAAACCCCTCCGGCAAGAGATTTGAGGGGATCGTCCGTTGGGCGATGCCCGTGTACAATGAAGGCGAGAGAATCGGTTACGTGACGATGGCCTTGGATCACACCCACATCATGGAATTCACGGATCACGTGATGCCCACTGATCAGCGATTCTCCGCCATCTCCGACGCTGGGTCTGGAAACTATGCGTTTTTGTGGGATTATCGGGACCGCAGCATTTCACATCCTAGGGATTTCTTCATCTGTGGGGTTGACCCGGAAACCGGCCGAGACGTACCCGGCTGGATGAGCGAAAAACGGTACAAAGAATTTAAGGCGAGCGGCCTGTCCTTGGAGGAGTTTGTCGAGCAACTTCCTCCATTCGCAGAGTTCAGCCAACGCAATAAGGGATCGAAGGAACAGATTGAGGCAGGGAGAGTTTCCCTGGATTGCCGGATTCTCGATACGGCTCCCCAATGTCAGGGTTGGCACCGAGGCACGAAAAACGGGGGTTCGGGTTCATTCGTCATTCTCTGGAGCGGGCTCTGGAAATTCACCAGCTACGCGGCCGTCCCCTATTACACGGGCATGTATCGTAACTCCAAGAGAGGATTCGGGTATGTAACTATTGGGGCCAACGTTGAGGACTTCCACAAGGCCGCCAATGCAACCAAGCAATACATTGAATCGGCCATCAAGGAAAAAGGGGCTGCCATGCGTGCGACAACGGAGCAAACCCGCGCTTCCATCAGAAATACTGAGATCAAGAGTCGCAATCTACTCAGCGTGGTGGCCCTCGTTTCGGCACTGGCCGTAGTGGGGGCCTCCGTTCTGGTGAGTCTGAGCATCACCCGGCCGATTAAACGCTTGACGGACGGTGCGCTGGCGATGAGTCAAGGTGACCTGGAGCAGCACATCGAAGTGAAGTCACGAGATGAAATAGCCCAACTCGCGGATTCGTTCAACGCTATGGCCTCCGCAGTGGCCCAGCTTGACCGTATGAAATCCGAGTTCGTGGCCACGGCCTCCCATGAGCTGAGGACCCCGATTCATTCCATGCTTCTTGCCATATCCGGGATATTGGGAGGATATTCCGGCAATATTACCGACGAAGTCAGAGAAGACCTCGAAATTGTGGAAAAAGAGATCGCGAGACTTACGCGACTCGTAAACGACCTGCTCGATCTTGCTCGAATCGAATCTCGTAAAATCGAAATGAAGAAATCCGAAACGTCGGTTCATGAAATAGTCCAAACGGCTCTGGAAGAGGTATCCGGACTGGCAGCGGCTCATTCCCACTCCATCCGGACGAGCATCCCCCAAGACCTTCCGAACGTAAATGTCGACAAGGACAGGATCGTACAGGTGATGATCAATCTCTTGAGCAACTCGATCAAGTACGGCCCCGATCAAGGAAGAATCGCAGTTGAGGCCGAACTTGTGGGAAATGATCTGGTCATGGCGGTCGCAGACAACGGCTACGGCATCCCTTCGTGGGCTCAACAGAAGATCTTTGACAAATTCTTTCAGGCTGATAGCATCATGTCACAACGGGTTGGCGGAAGCGGTCTAGGACTAACGATCTGCAGGGAGATCATACAACTTCACGGCGGCACCATGAATTGCGTAAGTCCGCTCCCACAGAACCGATTCAGCGACCTCCTCACGGCCGGCGAACGCAAGGGCGCTGTTTTTGAGGTAATCTTGCCGCTGAATGCCAACGACGAAAGCGTTTAGGACCTCCAACCTACGGTATTCCGGCAGAATCATCGGACCGGCGTTGCCGGCTCGTGAGATTCTGGATGTTGTGGTGAATTGCCCTATCGGAGCTGATAGATGAACATTCGAAAAATCCTTATTGTTGACGACGAAAAGACGATCACCTCTTACCTGGAGAAAAAACTCGCCAAATTGGGATACGCCGTATCAGTTGCCGAAGATGGAGAGGAGGCACTGGAAAAGGCGTTTGCGGAACCTCCGGACTTCGTTCTCTTGGACGTGAAACTCCCGATACTCAACGGCCATGAAGTCTGTCGGAGACTCAAAGCCGACAACCGGACCGGGAACATACCGATTGTCATGCTTTCAGCGAAAGCTCAGTCTGATGAAATCGATGAGGGATTGGCTGCAGGAGCTGATAAATACTTGTGCAAGCCCATGGGGTTCCCGGATATACTTAGAGAGATCAGAGAATTCGAAGCAGAGACAGAGTAATGTACGATTCGCCGGCATGGATTCGAAAGCATGTTTTTGATCATGGAAGAACCAAATGCGAGACGACGAGATAGAGCGGAGAAAACTTCAGGAATACATATTCGGACTTGAGCAAATCCAGGATCAAGCCGAAGATCTTGTCGCAAAGCACAAGGAATTGGAGAGTTCAAGGAATCTTCTCTTCGCTATACTGAGGGGAACGCTTCACGGAATCGTGCTCGTCAAGAATCGTAAATTCGTCTGGTTCAATCAAGCACTATCATCGATTCTCGGATGGAGCCATGATGAAATCGTGGGCAAAAGCACTGAGATCATTTTTCCAACTCGTGAAGAGTTCGAGCGAATGGGGGATTTGATCTACCCGGATTTGCCGGCGAAAGGCTTTATCAATTACGAGTACGACTACCTTCACAAGGACGGACACCTGGTGCCCTGCCTGGTGACCGGACGTCTCCTGAATGAGGAGGATTTGTCGGAGGGGGTGGTTTTCTCCGTCACTGATTTCACCGCTCGGAAGAGGGCCGAACAGGCATTGGCCGAGTCGGAGGAAAAGTACCGACTCGTGGTGGAGAATGCAAATGAAGCCATCTTCGTCATTCAGGACGGCATGATCCGATTCGCCAATAGAATGGTTTTGGAAACGCTGGGCTATTCCGAGGCCGAACTCGGGTCGAAGCCGTTCCTCGATTTCATCCACCCCGACGACAGGGCCATGGCGACGGAACGATACCAAAGGAGACTGAAAGGGCAGGCTGTTCCGCAAGCATACTCCCTGCGGATTGTGGACAAGTTGGGGGATAACTGGTGGGGTTACTTGAGAATGATTTCCATTGACTGGAAAGGAAGGCCCGCCACCCTGGTCTTCGGGACCGACGTGACCGACCTGAAGCGTGCCCAATCGGAAAACATAGCGAAGAGTGAGTTTCTGGCAAACATGAGCCACGAACTGCGGACCCCCTTGAACGCGATTATTGGATTCTCCGAGGTCCTCCAGGATAAGACGTTCGGCGATCTGACCGAAAAACAGGAGAAGTACGTGACATACGTGCTGAACAGCGGTCGTCATTTGCTGGAACTTATCAATGAGATCCTGGACTTGTCCAAGGTGGAGTCCGGAAAGATTCAGCTGCATCTCGGTCCGGTCATCCTTCGAAGGGTACTCGCCAGAAGCCTCATGATGGTCAGGGAAAAAGCCAAGAAACACCGTATCGCACTGCATCTCGGCATTGATGAAGCGCTTCAGGATAAGGCCGTTCAAGCTGATGAAGTCAAACTGAGTCAGATTATGTTCAACCTTGTCTCCAACGCGGCGAAATTCACACCCGACGGGGGAGCCGTCGAAGTGACGGCCGCCGTGGACGATCAATATGTGACCATCAAGATCGCGGATAACGGCGTCGGGCTCAAGCCCGACGACTTAGAACGAATATTCGGCGCGTTTGAACAGGTGGAGACGAGCTATTCCCGGCGCCGACGCGGTACGGGGTTGGGGCTGACTCTGACGAGGAACCTCGTTCAACTTCACGGCGGACGCATCCGGGCCGAAAGCAAAGGCCTCGGCAAGGGAAGCACGTTCACCTTCACCATACCCTATATCAGAGCTGAACCGTCTCCGGTCTACGAGGAAGCCGGCTACCCTTTCTCACAAACTACTCAGGAGCAATCATCCGAAAGTCTTGAGGACTCGTGGGTGAACTTCCAGTCCGGCCTTATACGCGACCAGATTACCGGATTGTGGAATAGGTCGGCAATCATCGACATATTGAAGCGAGAACTGGTACGCAGCAGGAGACAGAACACGCCGCTGGGAGTCATGGTCATTCGCATGGACAATTTGGAACGGATAGTCGATCAATTCGGCAATGTTACCGGAGAGGCCCTCTTGGCGGAAGCCGCTCAATACATTGTATCCGGGATTCGTCCATATGATTCTGCAGGGCGCTATACCGGAGAAGGGTTCGTCGTCGTCACCCCCGGTTGCGGACTCGATCAAGCGGAGCGGGCTGCCGAACGGCTTCGCCGTTCAATTGCAGACCACCCCCTGGATGCGGACGGGTGGAAGGCCACTGTGACCGTCAGCATCGGTGTCTGCGCCGTTGAAACTCAAGTGGCTCCGGAGTCGGATTTGGTTATTCGTGCTGCGACCGAAGCCTTGGATCGTGCCAGGGCTGCCGGCGGAAACCGTACCGAGCGATCTCCCCTACTCGAGGACTAAGTGCTCTGATTCATAAGTGGTCACCCATTGTCTTCTTGTTTGCATGTTGTAGCCTTGGAACGAAAGATATCCGGGCACGGAGGCCCGGGCTACGGAAGACTGTAAGTGACCGTCCATGAATAACTGTTGCAGTGCATCATACCGGCACGCCCTTGGAGTGATTGCCGTCATCCCCGCGAAAGCGGGGATCCATGCGTTTCAAGATCCTGTGGACCCCGGATCAAGTCCGGGGTGACGAAACACCGTCAATTTGGCACGGTTATTCTGAGACATTCCCTAAGAGGTCCATTCTGCAGCGTGGGGCGGGCATCCCTGCCCGCCGTCTCCCCGGCGCAGGCCGGGGTCCGGGAAAAGAGGAATGGTTCCCGGCCTACGGGAAGACGGCTCAGGTTGTGCGACCGTATTTGCGCCATGAAGCACTAAGTTAGTTACCGGTCGGCAGAGGAAGGCTGAAACCTTGTTTTTCAAGCGAGTCCCTCACCCACTTGTATCGCTGATATTGCTGCAGGGTTATCGGCCCGGCATACGTCTCGCTCTGGAGCTTACGCGGCGGATACTCGACATAGGTCTTCATGAGCTTCTGCACCTCTTCGTTCATCAACACTGCGGCCCAGGTTTTTTCGGTCCAGTTGGTCATGAAGAGATCATACCGCTCCTGGGGATCCTGCCAGAGATCGAAAATCTGGGGAACCGTCGCCACATACTTGTTCGGCCCCTTCCAGCCCAGGTTGGTGTCGACCGCCAGACCTCCGGTCGCCTGCCCGTCGTCGCCGCGAAGATTGAAAACAAACTTCCAGTGGCCGTAGCGGATTGCGCCGGGCGAAAGCTCGGACTCGGTGAAGTAGAACCATGTCTTGCGCGGAGCCTTTCCGGTGCCGAACAGGACCGGCGAGATGTCGTAGCTGTCGAAAATGATCGGCTTGCCCTTTCGATCCTGCTTCGGCAACTCTACGCCGGCGAGTGCGGCGAAGGTCGCCATGAAGTCGAGACCTCCCACGATGTCGCTATTCCTAGCGTGCGCCTTGATCTTTCCAGGCCACCTGGCCATAGCCGGAACACGGTTCCCGCCTTCGCGCACCGTGCCCTTCGTGCCGCGGAAAGGTGTGTACCCCGCGTCCGGGTAGACATCCTGCCAGGCTCCGTTGTCCGTAGTGAAGAAGACCAGCGTGTTTTTGTCGAGCCCCAACTTTTGGAGCTTGTCGAGGATCCGGCCGATCCGGGTGTCGAGCTCCACCATGGAGTCCGCATACTTGGTTTTTGACATTGATTTGAGTTTGAAATCAGGCGCGGGAAGATTGGGCTGGTGCATCTTCATGAAGTTGACGTTGATGAACCAGGGGGTGTCTGATTTCGCGGCCTTCTCCAGGAATTCCAGCGCGTCTTTCTCGATGTAGTTGTCAAGGAAGGGGATTCCGACGACGCCCTTTTCCGGGGTGTCGACGTACTCGCCGTTGACTTTCCAGTCCTGCTTGGGCTTCTCACCGGCTTTGCCCGACAAGGAACCAATTGTCACCTTCTGGTACATGGCGCGCAGGTCCTCGGGCATGTCCGGGTTCCAGGCTGGATCGCCGTACGTGTACGCATTGAGGTGATACAGCAGGCAATGCTTCATCTCGTCGTAGCCCTGAGCGTTCGGCAGTGCGTAATCTGACTCACCCAAATGCCATTTTCCGGTGAAGTAGGTCTTGTAACCGGCCTTTTTCAGCACCGAGGCCAGCGTCCACTCGGCCGCGGGCAGGCCGCCACCTTGCCCGGGAAAAGCGACGGTGGTCATGCCGCTGCGGTTGGGAATGCGCCCGGTCTGCATGGCAGCGCGGCCGGGTGTGCAGCTCGCCTGGGCATAGAACGAGGTGAACAACATGCCTTCGTCGGCAAGCCGATCCAGGTTCGGGGTCGGCATACCGCGGCCGACGCCGCCGAGATACGCGCCAATATCTCCGTAGCCTACGTCATCACCGACGATCAGCAGAATGTTCGGTTTCTTGTCTGCCGCACATGCCGTGCCGACCACCAATGCCGGAGCAACAAGGAGCACGGCAAAGGCCATTATTACCGTTCGGTGTCTTCGCTTCATTATCGTTATCCTTTCGCAAGCAACACAGAAAGCACTCATTAGGTTGACTTCACAACAATCGCTCTCGCTCGTCAATTTACTGTTCAGTGTCCTGTCTCCGTCCCTCACCTCCTCTCTTAGTGACCGTCCATGAATAACTGTTGCAGTGCACCATGCCGGCACCCTCTTGGAGTGATTGCCGTCATCCCAGCGAAAGCGGGGATCCATACGTTTCAAGATCCTGTGGACCCAGGATCAAGTCCGGGGTGACGAAGCGCCGTGAATCGGCACGGTTGTTTTGAGACAGTCCCTTAGCAATTCGCTCTCACTGGGTCTTCAATCGATTCATTTGTTTTGCGCCTCCGGATAATTACCCCTCAAGGCTTCCAGACGTATCTTCATGCGAACCTTGTACCGGGCCGGTATGCCCTCTACGGCCAGTCCCTTGTTGTAGACTTCTTCAGCTTCGGCCCCTTTCCCCTGTTTTTCGTAGATTCCGCCTAGAAGAATATACGCATCAGCAGAGGCCGGATATTTGGTAATGAGCGCATCCAGCACTCTTATAGCCTCAGGAAGGTTTCCCCTTCGTTGTTGATAAAAGGCCAGAGTAAAGGCGTACCGGGGCTGATCGGGGCGGATTTCAGCGGCCTTTTTGCAGAAGTCCACTGCCTCGTCGAGACGGTCCTTCGAGAGAATTACGCAGAGGTTGTATGCCGCCCGGGCCATCTGAGGGTCTGTTTTCAGTGCTGCTCTCAGGTGCTTTTCCGCTGCTCTGAAATCTTGTTCCTCGGCCTTGAGCAGACCCATGTTGAAATTCGCGGCCGTGTTGTCAGGGGCCATTGTCAACGCTTTTTGCAGAGCGTCATTGGCCTGTTGGTTTTTTCCCATCCGAGCATAGGCCATTGCCTCGTTGACCATGGCGAGCACGCCGCGCGGTTCCATCCTGAGTGCCGTGTCATAAGAAGCAACTGCCTGCTTGTAGTCCCCCCGGTCGAGGTAATAGTTTCCCAGATTGTAATGGGAATCCCACTGGTCCGGCCGCGACAGGATCGAAGCCAGGTATTCCTGAGTGGCAGCTTCGACCTTTTTCTTGTCGTCATCGTTCAACGGGAACTTTCCGTAACCGGCAAGGGAGGCCGCTGCTCGCACCCGAACAAGGCGGTAATCATCTCCGGTGGCCTCCACCAGAGCCCGAACCGATTCTTTCGTTGGAACGTTCTGCAGGGCTGTGGCGGCTGCAGAGCGCACAAGCGGCGAGGGGTCCTTGATCGCCATGAGCAGCGTGGGCGCTACCCGTGAATCTCCGGAAGCGGATATAAGACGGATAAGTGATGCGGCAAAGATTTCGTCCCGACCCTTGCTCGTAATGTAGTCGAGCATCTCCGGCAGCTTACTCCAATCTCTTTTACGAGCCGCATCGATCAGCCCGGCCCTGCGGAGAACCGCCGTTTGATAATCCCGTTTGCGCCACTTGCGGACCCATTGGTCAGCCCATTGATCTGTCTTGTCTTTGTGGCACGCATTACAGGCGTTGGGCGATTTGAAGGCTATTGTGGCGGCCGGCGCAGGCGGAAGCATCGAGTGATCGCTCCTGTGCATCCGGGCGAATTCGGTCATGGGCATGTGGCAGGAAATGCACTTGTTTCCCGGACTGTCTGCCTTGTGGTGCGTATGTTCAGTGGGATCGTCCACTTTGCTTTTGTGACAGGGCATGCACGCCTGATTGGCCTTGTCCTCAGCCTTGAACCTGTACCGGCCGCTGGAAGTATGGCAGTGGAGGCAATCGAGTTTTCCCGACTTCGCACACGGGCTCATGCGCCAGGTGGTGTAGGTGTAGTTCTCTCCCAAGTCACGACCGTCCGGGTAATAGTCCGGGTTTTCGAGAGTCACAAGGCCAAAATGGTCGAAGAATTTGTCCCCAGGCTGGAAGGTGTTCGTCAAAACCACGGCCTTGGCATGACAACTGGAGCATGTCGCGTTGTTCTGCTCTTTGGAAAAATCTCGACCGCCTCGAGTCATTTTCAGATCTTTCGGAACGGTTCCCTTTGGGGCCGTCTCACAGACCCGAATGTGTTCTTCAGCGGGTCCGTGGCAGGTCTCGCAGTTGATGCCCGGCTCTTTCCAGACCGTGTGATACGTGTCCGTCTTGAGGTCATAGTTCGTGGAGACCTGGCTGACATGGCACCCGTAACACGCAGTGTTGAAGGTGTACTGCCAATCTTTCCAGTTTATGGGTTCATCCGAGTGACCTGGAAAGTGCCGCACCCCGCTCGCAGCAGTGTCGAACCATGCCTTCTTGTTCACGTCGTATGCTACGGGCAGTGTCTGAAGTCGGCCCCGATCCATTGCGGTGAGAAAGTAATAGACATTCTTACCGCCCATCGCGTGATCGATCCGGTACTTCTTCTCGCCTTCCGGCCCGCGTTCGATGACCCAGCCGGTGTCGCTTGATATGTCCGCCCGGTATCGGTGATCCCCGATAATGATGTCTTCTTTCTGGGGGGTGAGCTTGCCGTGGGCCAGTTGAAATGTATAAGGCTGCATTGCCAAGCCGTGGTGCGAAGGCGCCCACAACTTGTAGAACTTCTCGTGGCATTTACGGCAACTGACAGAGCCGGTGTATGAACCGGATGACGAGACTTGAGCAGTCTTCGCTGACGCCCCGGCGCCGACGCCCGGGTCCGGAACCAGACCGGCTGTGGCCAGCGCCACCGCGGACACGAGGATTACCCCTGCAAATCGGGCTGTTATCATCTTCCACTCTCGTTTCTGCCTCAGGGTAGTCTTCTTCTCCCTTCGGCTCCTCGGCACATCAAATCTCCTTCTCACCAAGGCCCTGGTCTTTCCGAGGTCAGTACCCCCAGAAGACGCTTGAAATTGAAAGAGGTTCAGGCTGTACTGTGATTCTGCATACCGGATGAGACGTAGGTCTCTCCTCTCAGCACTGCTTCCACCGCGGGAATCAGATCGTCGACAGCCCTCCGCTTGAGGACGAAAGCCGCAGATCCCGCTTCGAGGCAGTCTATCGCTGCAACCGGTTCGTCATGAACGCTTAAGACAATGAACTTGATTTGCGAGAAGCTCTTATTGATGAAGTTTCCTTTGCCGGGAGCATTGCCATATGGTTCAAAGACCAGACCCGCAATCCCAACGACACGCCACATCCTCCTCTTCTCTTTCTCTAGCTCTGCAGCCCGGCAGCATATTCCTCCAGTCCAAATCTCTTAATCTTTCTCAACAAAGACAGCCTGGCGATGCCCATAATTGCCGACGCATGCGTCTTATTGCCTCTCGTCTCCTTGAGCACTTCTTGGATATACTTGATCTCCAGATCCTTCAATGTCGGCAGCTTTCCATCATCACTACGGAACGTTGTCACGTCATAATCAGTTATGTCGCCGGGGAGGTGCGCGGGCTCAATGACGCCGCCGCCGGCCAGAACAATACCCCGCTCAATTATATTCTCCAATTCCCTCACATTGCCGGGGAAACCGTACTTCTTGAGTATCTGGAGAGCATCTTTGGACAACGAAGGCATTTCCTTTCCCATGAGCCTTGAATGTTTGGCGAGAAAGAATTGGCAGAGTAACGGGATGTCGCCTTTTCTTTCCGTCAAGGGAGGAATTCTCAAAGACACCACGTTCAATCTGTAGTACAAGTCCGTCCGGAATTCACCCTCGGTCAGTGCTTCTTGGATATTCCTGTTTGTGGCTCCAATAAACCTCACATCCACCTCTATGGTTTTTGTGCCTCCCAATCGCATAGTCTGCTGCTCCTGGATGACCCTGAGCAGCTTAGCCTGCATGCCCGTGGTCATCTCAGTAACCTCATCCAGGAACAACACGCCCCCTTGTGCCGCCTCTATTAAGCCCGGTTTGCTGGAGTCGGCTCCTGTATATGCGCCCTTCTCGTGCCCGAAAAGCTCATTCGAGAGGAGCTCTTCGTTGAACGCTCCACAATTGACGGCCAAGAGGGGCGCTTTTCGTCTCAAGCTGTTCTCGTGAATGAATTTTGCCAGAAGTTCCTTGCCGGTCCCTGATTCTCCAGTGATGAGTACATTGCAGTCAGCGGCACTTACTTGGAGTGCGGTAGCGAGCAGGTGACGCATACCCTCATCCTGTGTGACAATCTTGACGCCGGGATCCTTGTGCTGCTCTTCCAAATGCTCTCTGAGTCGTTGATTTTCTTTCTTGAGGCGGACCTTCTCTACGGCTTCCGCCACGACTTTTCGGACCTCCTCATTTCGGAAGGGCTTAGGGATATAATGATATGCACCATGTTTCATTGCTTCAATTGCGGAGTCTACCGTCGCATAGCCGGTAATCATTATTACTTCCGCAAGCGGACGTAATTGCTTGCATTCTCGAAGGATCTGCATTCCGTCCACCTTGGCCATTCGAAGATCCGTCAAAACGACCTCGAAATCAGTCTCCGTGATAAGCTTCAGCGCTCCAGCACCATTGTTCACCGTGACAACATCGAAGTTATGGCCCTTGAGGATGTGCTTCAGATTCCTGAGAGCTATTTCCTCATCATCAACCACCAGTATTTTTTCTGAGACGCTCACGTGGGCTTCTCCTCGACCGGTATTCTCAAGACCACGGTCGTCCCCTTCCCCGGAATGCTCTGGAGCAAGATTCGGCCGTTAATCCTCTCCATGATCTGATGGGTGATAAAGAGTCCCAAACCGGTTCCTTTCCCTACGTCTTTCGTGCTGAAGAAAGGGTCGAAAGCTCTGTTCAACTCGTCCTCTTCCATACCTATTCCCGTATCTGTTATCACGAGGTCTACCTGCCCGTCCACCACGTTCTGTGCTTCGATCACCATTCTTCCTTTGCCTTCGATTGCCTCAACGGCATTGGAAATCACATTCATGAGTGCCTGGATTATCGCCTGCCTATCGACAAGGATCGATTGGTCTTCAGAGATGTTCACCAAAATTTCCACTTCAGGTGGAATCTGACCGTGCAACAGGCTGAGAGTTCGCTGGACGAGATTCTTTGCATTGCACGACTCCTGGATGGTCTCTTTTCCTCTGCTGAGTTCCAGAAGATCCCGAACAATGACTCCGGCCTTGTCCACTTCTTCGATGATCGCGGTCTGGCTCTTTCGCTGGAACTCTTCGTCCAGATTGCCCATATCTTCGATGAGTATCTGGCAGGTGGAACGAATATTAGAAAGCGGATTATTGAGTTCATGGGCCACTCCGGCCAGGAGGGTGCCCAGTGAGGCGAGATGTCTGGATCTAAGGAGATCCGTCTCCCGCTTCCTCAGGTCTCGGGCCATACGGTTGAAAGCCTTGTACACGTCGCCTATCTCATGCTCTTGCGGGGCTGGATCTATTTCGCGGAAGTCTCCCTTTCCAATCCTGTATGCGTGGTCTTGGAGTAATTTCAACGGATGCACGACCTTTCCGAGGATAAGTCCCCCAAAGAGCAGGAGCCCCACACCTACAAACATCCCCTGAGCAAGTTGAAGCCTGTTAACGGTCTGAATGCTCTTCCGGATGTTTCGTCTCTTCTGCCGGGCAAAGGACTCGGCGTACATGAGCAACTGAGTTCCACTATCTCGTATCCTTGTCTGTTCCGCCTCCAACTTCGACTCACTCACCGCGCCGCCCTGAACATGGGTATTAAGATATTCAGACATTGCGCGCTCATAGTGCTGCAGCTGTCTGCTGAACGTGAGGATCTTTTCCCGAGAAAAGATGCGTTCGAAGTCCTCTTTATTCGCTGCCAGAATTCGCTGCAAATCCTTGATCGACGAGAGAGTTCTCTGCCCGCAGTCTTTGTCCCGGTAGAGGAAGAGATTCTTCTCGCACCGTCGGAGATCCTGAACTTTTTCTTCCAGTCTGGAGACTTCCTCGAGAATCACGACCCTTGTTTCGAGTAGCCGCATGAGATATCCGGTGGTTGCCAGCAGTCCAACTATGACCACAAACGCAACAGCGAACGTCAAGACGATCTTGAGTTTGATACTAAGAATGGGTCGGGACATCTTCTGTGGTCATCCTCCTGTGAGATCAGGGTCTCCGCTTGTCGGCGGCCCACAGTCGGTCGGTGCAACTTGTGTGCCGCGTCCTGCAGCGATCTCACGGTTTTTTCTCACCTCTTTCCGGCAGCCGGCTGGATCCTTCTCCTGAAAAACCGGCCGTCCCGGCTTGTACAAAACACCATATGTCAGAGAAATCTCGTGACAAGGTCATAAATCCACACGGGAATGAGGCGAAAAGGCGGAATGTCAAACGCGACACCCATGAGAAAGAGCGCATATGCACCGACCACACAGTGAAGAAACGTGCCTACCTTGGTCCTCCGGGTCATCCAGAAGGTGCCCTCCCCAGGCATCGCCGTTTCTCTGTGAATCTTAATCATTGTGACAACAGTCGCAACCCCCAGGAGTATGAGGAGCCAATTTGTGGGAGCCAGAAGAGGAATCCCCCCAAGAAGCCGGAGACCACTTGCGGTTGTCAGCACGAGCCCAAGGAACCCGAACACCCCTAACACAAGGTCGATGACCATGTCCTGAATGAAATCCTTTTGTTCATCTCCGGATGGATTAACAATGATCCTTCTCATGAGTGAAGCCTGGGTTATCCTGAAACCTCTCTCCTAGAAACGTTGTAACGCCTGCTGTAACGTTTTGTAACACCAAAGCTCTCCTCAGCAGATTCTCTCCAGGTGTGAAGAAGAAGTGTACATTCTTTTCTCTCGATTGCCAACTGGTACAATTTGTTACAGCGATCCTTCCCGTCTGAGCGCGTTCGGCATGTGGCCGTAACTGCGCCATTCACGCGCCGGAGCGCCCTCTGAATAGTTTGGCACGAAAGCTGCTTCCGAAATTCGACAGCACACCAGGAGGGCGCAATCATGAAGAATCTCATCGAGAAAATCGAGGCAACTTTCGCGGCCGTGGCTTTCGCCGAAGTCGGGGATCATGAATCCGCCCTCGGGTTTCTTCAGAGCTCCGAGAGCGATGAAGAAGCCACAGTAAGGCCCAAACATCGGAAAGAGAAGACACACTCCGGCGGAAAAATGACTGTTAGAGAAAAACTGGCAAACCATTTTACTGCCGCGGCTTTTGCTGAGGCCGGCGACTTTGAGACGGCTCGTCAAATGCTTCTCGGGCGTCAAAGGAAGCCGACGGTGCTTCTGGCGATTGAGGGGGAAGTTCCCAACGAGGTCACGTTCGATTATACCATCAATCTCTGCAGACGGCTCAACGCGGATATGGATATTCTGCAAATGATATCAAATGGTTGTCCTGCCGAAAACGGCCCGACGGAAGCTTTGTCGGCTCTGTTTCCCCGACTCGAACACGAGGGGATCTCGTTCAAGGTTACTGTCCGCATGGCGAGAGCTGACAAGATTCTCTACGATCATGTGCGAATTCACAGGCACGTGGTGACTGCGGTGATTGACTCGCCCAATCTGAGGAACAAAGAAGCAACAGAGACGTACTGGCGTGAAACATTCAGGAATATAACCCGGAAGCTTTCCGTTCCTCTGGTGACGGCGCTCCAACGAGAGTCCTAGGGAGCTTCCCGTAAGGCTTCATACAGTCGCTGAGAGGATCGATCCAGGAACCATGAAGGAGGAGAAACCATGTGGCGTGCATTTGAAAGAATCATGAGCGCTGTTACCTTTGCCGAGGCGGGCGATCACGAGACAGCACTGTCCATCATGTCCGACGGCGTTAAGATGTTGAAGACTTCCGACAAGTCTGAGGCGGAAGGAGTGGGCCTGGCGGAAACAGTCCAAAAGCATATGAGGGCGATCACCTTCGCAGAAGATGGCGAATATCAGTATGCCCGAGAAACTCTGAACGAAACCTCCGCCTTTGCTCGTCCTGCAGAAAAGAAATGCATTTTGGTTCTCGGCAACGAAGACAGCTTCGCCGATTATCTGGTCAACTATGCCATAGACATGGCCGAACGATTTAATTACGAAATCATAGCCCTCAACGCGCTTCCAATGAGTAGAAAGACCCGCCTGCTGAAGGGTTTCGCCGATGAAATCGGAGAACGCTTCCAGAATAACGCTGCACGAGCCGGAACTAGTTTCAAGCAGAGAGCCGAGGAGCGCGGGGTTCTCTTCCGCCAGGAGATACAACTCATGTCGGAACAAAAGGCAATAAGGCATCTCCACAGGGAGCACGGGAACATCGAGTTCGTTCTTACCGAACCCGAGCATTTGACCGGGGAAACAGCGCCGGAATGTGATGGTTCCGTATGTGTTTGCTCATTGGTGGGATGATCTTGGCCTATCTTCGAGCTTGGCGATTGAATGACAGTGTCGGAAGAGCCCGGACCGGACCGACACTACTTTCGGAGGGAGTGCGGCGAGTATTATGGAACTAACGAATCAGATGATCATGGTAATGGCCATGATCGGCATCGCAGTTTTTCTTTTTATAATTGAGTGGGTCCGGGTAGATGTGGTGGCCATAATCATGATGGTCACACTTCCATTGCTCGGCCTCGTTTCGCCCAAACAAGCCTTTATCGGATTGAGCAGTAACGCGGTGGTCTCCATCATCGCGGTCATCATCATCGGGGCGGGATTGGACAAGACCGGGATCATCAATCGGCTGGTTGCTCCCGTCATGAGACTTGCGGGGCAGAGTCAGTCAAGAATCACGATCATGATTGCCGGGACCGTAGCCGCTATCTCCAGCTTTATGCAGAATATTGGAGCTGCGGCGCTGTTCCTTCCGGCCATTCAACGTGTCAGCAAGAACACGAAAATCCCTCTTTCACAGCTCCTTATGCCAATAGGTTTCTGCGCCATTCTCGGGGGCACGATTACCCTTGTGGGCTGCAGTCCTTTGATCCTACTCAATGATCTCATGGTTCCCTTCAAGCTCAAACCTTTCGGGCTCTTTGACGTAACACCCATCGGCTTGGCTTTGGTTGGCAGCGGTATCCTGTATTTCATCTTCTTCAGGAATTTGGTCCTTCCTAAGGGAGGCCGGCAGGACGACTTTGCTGCCGACTCGACTGATCATTTGGCCCGGTACCATCACTTGGGAGTTCCCTGGGAAGTAGCGACCCCCGAGGTTCTCAAACAACGACCTACGCTTCGAGACCTGCGGAATCAGTTTCTCGTTAATGTCATTGCGTCCACAAAAAACGGAGCAAAGGATAAAACGTTCTCTCCCGTGCTTGATCAGGAAATAGCTCCCGACACTCACTACCTGGTCATTGCCAAAAAGCAAAATATCGAGAGGCTGGCAAATCACCTCGAGTTGGAGATCAAGGAGAATCTCGATCTTTTTAAGAATGAGATGTCTCCGGAAATATCGGGAACCGTAGAAGCAGTTGTTTCACCCCGTTCGGATCTCGTGGGCAAGACGCTTGTGCAGGCACATTTCCGGGACAAGTACAATCTCAACTCACTTGCCATATACCGCAGTGACAGGATTTTCTACGCAGGGCTGGGCAGCATTCCTCTCCAGATCGGGGATGCGATACTCATGCAGGGTTCCTGGAGGCGATTCCAAATACTGAGAGAAAGCAAGGACTTAATTGTTGCCACACCGTTGGACGCTGAGATAATGAAGCCGGAAAAGGCGCTTTGGGCCGGGTTGTGGTTGGCAGTCGCGCTGATCATGATCATGGTCTTCAATATCCAGCTTTCGGTTGCCCTCATGACTGGGGCTCTTGGGATGGTGGTGACTCAAGTGCTGTCCATCGACGAAGCATATAAGGCAGTGGACTGGAGAACCATCTTCCTCCTGGCCGGACTCATCCCCCTGGGCATCGCCACCGAGAAAACGGGAACCGCAGCTTACATTGCCCAGGGTGTCTTGTCGATGCTCGGCCAGGTCTCGCCGTTGGTTCTGTTGACCGTGATAGGAATACTCTCCACGATTTTCACACTCGTGATCTCCAATGTCGGAGCAACGGTGTTGCTCGTTCCTCTGGTGGTGAACATGGCTATAGGAGCCGGTACCGATCCGAGAATGGCAGCGCTGGTTGTTGGTCTTGCCACTTCGAACTCGTTCATGCTGCCGACTCACCAGGTCAATGCCCTTTACATGGGACCCGGACGATATCGAAGCGTCGATTTCATCAAGGCGGGATCGATCATGAGCGTGATCTTTCTCGTTGTAATGATTGCCATGATCTATGTTTGTTACGGAGTGAAGTGACACGTGGTTGATCGAGGATGAGAACCGGGTTCGACGGAACCTGAAGACGGCATCCACAGGGCTCCGGACATAGTGCCGGACCACGGCGTTTCCCTGGTGCCGGTACTCAAGGAGCGTGTCTTCCGAAGTCCCTGACCTCAAACCTTGTTTGAGATACGGAAGGTTAAAGCCTCTGCCAAGATTCATACCGGAGCTTCAAACGGAAAGCAGATCGGCATGACAAGGGTCTAATGCAGTTGCTGCTTTGCCGACGCCAATCGAGGAGTCGAAAGATGCCTTTGATGAAGAATAGGGTTCGGGACCTGATGGTTCCTATCGATAAGTACGCGGTCGTAACGGCTGACAGTCCTTTGGAAGAGGCTGTGGCAAAACTTGAAGAAGGATTCTTGAAGAGCGACCCTGGTGAACGGCATCGGACTATGCTCATCTTGGATGAATCGGGGAGCCTCGTCGGAATAATTGATTTCAGGAGAATCATCGAAGTGTTAATACCGGAATGTTCGGAGAAGCTCAGGAAAAGGTTGGAGGATCTCGGCTTGGCTCTCATGTCCGTTCGCTCTCCTGCCGAGCATATCGATGATACTGAGGCGCAATTGAGAGATCGGGCACTCAAGAATGCTCAGACCAGGGTACGAGATATCATGCTTAAGATTAGGGGCACAGCGCAAGCAGATGACGACCTTTTGGAAGCCATCAAGATCAAATGCAGCAACAAGCTGACCGTTTTACCCGTGTACGATGGAGAAAAGCTCGTGGGAGTGCTGCGAGATGTGGATGTATTCCTGGCAATTGCCCGGACCTTGAGACAACAATCCCTTTGACATGAAGGTGCCGTGAATAGACGGCATTCAAGTCCGCCGGCCTTCCATTGAAGACGAAGGAGAACAACTATGAAGATTCTGTTTGCAGGAGACGAACATTCATATAGCGAATACGCCATGAGGGAGACGGTGAAATTGGCCGCAAATACATGGGCGGACGTTACCTTGCTCGGTATTCATTCGGCTTCCTCCGCCAGACGCCTCGCTTCTCCGGCTTCACTCGAGGTGTCCCGGTTTTTTCAAGGTTATCGAGACCTTTTTCTCGGCAGTTGGCGTGCCGGAGAATCACCCTACGGTCTGCCGGAGGGAGACCATGAGTGGAAGGCCCTGAAAAACGGACGCTGGGAAGAAAACAATAGTCTCAGCGGCGGGAGCAAAGGCTTCAGGGTTCGCGTCAGGGCAGGAAAGCCCGGGGCTGAGATATTGGCGGAAGCAAGAGAGGATCAAAGCGATCTCATCGTGCTCGGTTGCACCAAAGGTGAGCGTTGCGTGTGGGAAGGTGCCAAGCCCGTTCCCCAGGAGATCGTGAACGACGCTGAATGCTCGGTCTTGCTGGTGAAGCAGGAGCAGCCGGTGAGCACGATCCGCGCCTGTTTCGATCAAGGGTATATCAGCCAAGAGTCACGGGAAATGGTGAACCAGATGGTCACACTTCATTCGGCGAAATTGGAACTCATCGGACTGACCGAGAAAGGCAGCATTAACGTCGACGCATTCTCCAGGCTCTCCCAGCTTGGCGAGTACTTCTCCGATCGCGAAATCAGCGTCAATCCCCGTCTCACTGAGGTATCCGAGTTTGAAGACCTCATCGGCGGAGACCCGAATGAGGGCATGCTGGCAATTTGGGCCGGCAAGCGATCCTTGATCGGCAGGTTTTTTCCCCGCGACTGGATCGGGCGCTTCGTGAGCAAGTGTCGGACCTCGGTTCTGATAATGCGGTAGGCCCTCTTGCCGTCATGTCTGGTTTAGGCAAGCCCAAATTTTGCGGGAATACCATCCGACGCTCAAATGAAACATTTGGGCTGCAGCTGCAACGGGGTACAATTCAATCACGGTCCAAATACAAAGCCCTTGCAATATGCGCAGGCGCCGGCATGATCAGATTCATCTCGCAAGCAACGAAGCAAGAATGACAAACTACGGCGTCTCGGAAGAGTATGAAGACGTGGATGATGGTTCGTGTTAATCCGGGTGGTTCCCAAATACCCTGCATATCTCTCCCACAGCCGTTACTCCCAGACCAGGGCGGCCTCATCCGCCATGCCGTGTCCCACCAATGTCTCTCTTGATGCAACGCCTTCCACGGGGTCAATGCCCATCAGGTCGTAGAATTTCTCTTTCATACCGCTGAAGTTGATCCGGATTCCCTGGGGTTCACCGTCACGGGCCGGTTCGAGCAATCGAGGCGTCAGCGTGTCATCGGCAGCGTTCAGGCCATACCTGTGGTTAATAAGCCGCTTGAGGTGGAACACTCTCCTTCCGGCTCTCATCATTTCTTCGATGTCCCAATTATAGCCGGCCACGGTGTTGAACAGATCCACCCACTCCGGAATGGTGATTTCCCTATCGGCAAATTGGCAATAGCATGCGCTGTTCTCAATGGCTCCGAGTGTTATGGAGATCACAGCGGACTCGGGCTTGTTTTCATCGGTCATGGGCTCCAGTTCATACTCGAATCCAATCTCCGGATAGTAACATGCGCCCATCTCAACGAAGAGCATCGGATCCGCCGTGTGGCACGCTCCACGGGCGCTCATGGAATAAGTGAGGGCCATCCCGTGTCCGCCGCCCCTGGGGTCGTGCATAGGAGCTTCGAGCCCCTTCGAGTGTGTGGTGTAGTCGACGGATTCCTTACCAATCCTCCGCGCCGCGGACACGCTTCCACCAGCGAGGAGTTCACCAAGCGGTCCCTGTCGATTGGCGATCATCGGTAATAGCGTGTTGACCACGGTTTCCATGTTGCCCCACCTCAGGTCTATCCCTCCTGTGTCCTCCCGAGTGAGATGACCTTTCTCAAATGCTTCCATGGCCCATGCAATGGAGCTTCCTGCAGAAATGGTGTCCATACCCAGATCGTTGCATACACGCCCTGCTTTGCACGTTCCGGCCAGATCCATGGATCCCAACAGAGACCCGAACGCCGCGATGGTTTCGTACTCCGGCCCCGGTCCCTTGGGTATGGCGAACGGTCCCTCTTTCACTTCTACGACACGTTTGCACGCTATTTCACAGAACGCGCAGGCTCCTCTGTTGGTGAGGTACTGCTCGGTGAGAGTGCTGCCCGTTAGGGGCTCCGCCATCTCCTCCCAGAAATTGGAGGTAAAATTCCTGATGGGAACGTCCCCCGTGTACGCCCCGCCCTCAAGGTTGGCTGCCGTTCCGTTCTCATGAATTACTTGGGAGGCTACGGCTTCTCGGATCTTGGTATTGAGTTCTTTTCTCAGAAGTGCGTAACTCTCAGGGTCGGCCAAAGTCATCTCACGCCTTTTCGCTCTCACCACGATTGCCTTGAGGTTCTTGGAGCCCATCACGGCTCCGAATCCCGCTCTTCCGAACGCATGATGGAACTCATTGAGTATGCACGAGAATTTGACCCGGTTTTCTCCCGCGGGGCCTATGATGAGCGTGCGATACCCCTTGCCGAACCGATACTTTATGGCTCGATTCACCTCCTCGATGCCCTTGCCCCAATACTCGGACGCATCCAGCAGCGACACCTCATCACCTTCCACAACAAGCATCAAAGGGGCCGGAGCCGCTCCCGTTAAGACAATTCCGTCAAAACCGCAATATCTAAGTTCCGGAGCAAAATGGCCGCCGCATGAAGAATCTCCCCAATGACCGGTAAGCGGAGAGCAACCGGCAACCGAATTCCTGCTCGCACCCGAGAGCTTCAGGCCTGCGAGAGGCCCGCTCATGAAGATGAGCATGGCCTCCGGAGACAGGGGATCTGCGGTGAAATCACCCCGATCCCAGAATATTCTCGCGGCCAGTCCGCTGCCTCCGATATACTTTCGGTAGTGTTCGTTCGGTACTTCGGTGATCCCCGAACACTCCTCCGAGAGGTCCACGTCGATGATCTTGCCCGTGTTGCCCCACATGTTCTCTTCGCCTCCAGCGAAAAAGCTGCTCACAGGGGACAAGCCCCCGCGTCCGAATTCTTTCCGTGCCCCCTTAGGCGCCGACATTCGCGGTTGGGTCTCGCCGGCCGCTCTTGACCCGCAGTTCCGTAGGGGCAGTATGATAGTAGACCGTTCTTTCAAGGCCGGTCAGAGGAATCCTTGCTTCGATTTACCGCCCATCCCCCCTACTCTCTCAGTCACCATGTCGTTTGCCAAAGTTCCACTATTTGAGAATCTTGTCTTCCCATCCCAGGTCTTTCAGAACCTTGGTATAGATGACGGCCACTTTTTTCAATTTGGGGGCCAGCTTCAGAAGACCCGTGGCGGATCCTTTTACTCTGATTTTTCTACGCGTAATCGCCATCACCGGGTTAAGTTTGTTCGACCATGACCGATGAGCGTCATCAGCCGATAGGCTCATCACGAGATCCGGATCTCCAACGGGTTTGCCTTGGCCCATCACAAGCTTTCCGTCTCGGCAATCAACGTGGAAGGAGCAATCGGGTCCGTCCTGCGTATAATCAAACCATATCAGCTGGTTGACTTTCTGCAATCCCTTGGAGAGCTCCGCGTCGTTGGAGGCCTCTTCGAAAAGCGCCAGGAAAGCCTTTATGGGTTCATGTTGATCGTTCCAGTATTCCATTGTATCTCCTTTTGTAGTAGGCGCACCTGTCGCGGTGAACTGTTACCTTCTTTTTTCATAGGGCTTTCAGGAAGAAGTTCACCAGATCCTCCTCTTCCACGTACCTCGGATTGTAACCGATTTGGGAGTCACCGGCTGCGAGTTCCACGGTTTCCATAAGCCTTTCCCGGTCATTCGGGACATCCCATTGCTTGAGAGTCTCGGTGAGGCCGATCCTCTTCTTGAAATTCTTTACCGCCTCAACCGCGTGTCGAGCCGCCGGCGTGTGCTCCTGACCGGTCACGTCCACGCCCATGGCATCAGCCGCCAACATGTAACGATCGGGGACTTCCTCAACGTTGAACTCCATAACCACCGGCAGCATGATCGCGTTGGCCATGCCGTGAGGCACTCCATAATGTGCCCCAAGTGCATGGGCGGTTGCGTGTACGGCGCCGGTCATGCTGTTGCCGAAACACATGCCCGCCAGGGTGCTCGCAATGAGCATGTTCCCTCGTGCCTCAATATCTTCAGGATTCTCAACCGCCCTGGGGAGGTATTTCATGATCAATCTGATCGCGTGCAAGCCCAACGCGTCGGAGATCGGCTGAGCTCCTGAGGACGTTACCCCCTCTATGGCGTGGGTAAGCGCGTCCATTCCCGTAAACGCCGTGATCTTGGGGGGAAGCTTTACCGTAAGCTCCGGATCGAGCATGGCGATGTCGGCGTTGAACGGATGGGTCACCTGATGCTTCACCTTAGCTTCCACGTCCAGGACAACAATGGCATTGGTGACTTCGCTGCCCGTACCCGCGGTGGTGGGAAAGACCAGATGGGGCGGAAGAGGCTTTGCCCCCTCCCATAGAGCCCCTTGTTCGGCGAACGGGCGGAAGTCGTCGGCCCCCTCGCCTATCAGGATATTGATGGATTTGGCAGTGTCCATCACGCTGCCGCCGCCGACCGCCACCATGGAATCAGCGGCCTTGGATCGGTAGAACTCGGCCCCCCTGTTGATGTTCTCTATCCGCGCGTCCTGCACGATGTCGTCGAATATGCCGACCAGTTCCAGGTCCGAGTTGCCGATCTCTTCCGCGACCAACTCGGTTACACCGGCATCCATCAATCCCCTATCGGTGAAGACGGCGACCTTGGAGGCTCCCAATTGCCCCAATTCAAACCCTACTTCGCTGCGTAAGCCCGGAGAATAGAGTATCCGGGGCCTATTCAACCATGAAAAGAAGGGCTCGAATTCTATATCCGGGTATTTCATCCATTCCTCCCTTGAAGGGTGCGGCAAGAGCCGTGATCGTAGTTCACGCCGACGCGTGCATCATGTCCGATACATTCGGACCGTCTTATCCATTTCCGGTAGAGAAGGTTTGCGGCGGCCGAAATGCGTCACCGAACCGAACTTGTGGGGCGACTCCCGGCAGTTTCTTTGGCCGCTTCGAAGGAGGGCTAACCCGCCGAAGAATCGCCGGGAATAGCTCGCGTAGGATGCGGTGACCAAAGGAAACCGCATCCTACAATGCTCTGCGGAAATTTGGCTCGATACGCCGGCGCATTGGTGCTATGGAGCAATCAAAAAAAGACCAGTATATACGCGGTAGCTATCACCAGTCCGATAATGGTAATGGGGGCACCATGCTTGAAAAACTCAAAAAACGTGATCTTATGTCCGGCCTTCTCCGCGATACCGGTGGTGATGACGTTGGCCGAAGCTCCTATGATCGTCCCGTTTCCACCGAAACAGGCTCCCAGAGCCAGTGCCCACCAGAGTACCCCGGACTCCGCACCCGGAATAGTCCTGGACATGAGCGCCACCACCGGAAGCATGGTGGCGGTAAAGGGAATGTTGTCCACAATCGCGGAGAGGATCGCGGAGGTCCACAAGATGAGCACGATCGCTATCGTGAGATTCCCTGCGCATACTTCGAGTATCCAGTCCGCGACGAATTGAAGAATACCCGTTTCTTCCGCGGCTCCCACAATGACGAAAAGCATGATGAAGAAGACGAGTGAGGGCCATTCCACGTCGTGTTCCAGCACGTGAACGATGTCCGACTTATTCAGTACCACGATGAACGCGGCTCCCAGAAGTGCCGCAACACTCACCTCCATGTGGAACATCCCGTGCAGCATGAAAAGAACGATCACTCCCAGGAGTACTGTGCCGCCAACATAGAGAATCTTTGGTTGCGTGATCTGGTACTTTTCTTTGAGAAACGCGATCGTTCCTTGGACATCTTCAACAGCGGCCAGCTTGTAGTCACGGCCATAGTACCACTTGGTATAGAGGATTTGCACCGCCATGGTAAGGACCACCACGGGAGTAAGGTGAATCACGAAGTCGTTGAACGTGAGCCCTGCATAGGAACCGATCATGATGTTGGGCGGATCGCCGATGAGCGTCGCGGTCCCCCCGAAGTTGGAGGCCATGATTTCCGGCAAGAGGAATGCAAACGGGGAGATGCCCAGGACCAAAGCTATCTCGATCGTGACCGGCGTGAGCAGGAGCATCGTGGTGACGTTGTCCAGGAACGCGCTCAGAAATGCCGTTACCACGCAGAGCACGGCAACCAGGAGGAACACGCGCCCTCCGGTGACCTGGAAGGATTTGTACGCCATCCACTGGAACACCCCGGACTCCTTCAGAACGCCGACGATGACCATCATGCCCATCAGGAGGAATATGACGTTCCAATCCACAAGTACCAGAGCTTGTTCAAATGTCAGGATTTGGAAGGATTCGTCGAAGTGCCCGAAGGTATGTGTAATGGCGAGTACCAAAGCGGCACCGAGCAGTGCCGCCAGAGTTCTATGAACCAACTCCAATGAAATCAGGACGTAAATTCCGACAAGTACCGCCAAAGCCAGCCAAAACGCGGTTCCTTGGAATCGCTGCAAAGTCACGTCCACTTGCGCGGTGTACGCCTTAATCCCTTTTGTGTTGGTTCCTTTGTCACTGATGTTCGCTACGGGAATGAGCTTCGTGGACTTGAAACTCGGTTTGGAGACCTGCAGGGCCCATTTCCCATCCTTGATCTTTTCCGGAGGGGCATTGATCTCGATCATGAAAAGGCCGTTGTCTCCCGTATGGTTACGAACGTGACCTTTTTTCCCGCCCTTGATTGCGTGTGGGACATACGGCTTTCCGTCGAAAAAGGTCTTGATCTCGGCCTCCCCGAGCGGGTTCTGGGTTGCATCGTCAACTTTGCCCTGAATGATCAGGAGACCGGCATCACCGGATGTGCTCTCAGCTGCGCATGTGCCTGTCATCAGGCAAAAACCAATAATAGACAAAAACAGAATGAATGAGGCTCGCTTCATGACAGAATCCTTGCTCCAGGCCACGTCGTGTCGCCCCATCCGCCTGAGATAAGGAGGGGGACCCGAAAGGCGTAGTTGTTTACTGACTCCCGGTTCGTTGAAACGCGGGGTCACCTCTACCGTAAGTTGTAACATCAGGGATAGGGTCTACCAGCACCCTATAATTACAGTAGATCCGTCTGGTGGTCAATGAAAACAGGAACCGATGGATGCGGATTTGTGATTGGAATGAGCGGACCGGCATCAACAGGTTTAGACAGCGTTTCGGTCGTTCTACCTCATGAATGTCGGCTAGGTGTCTTGCTTTCGGACTTTGAGCTTGAGGTCTTCCAGTCTGAACGGTCCCTGCACCTTGTCCCGGTCGTCTTCCGGTTTGCGGGCCCGAACCACGGGCCTCCCCCAATGGAACTTGGCCCGAACCATCGGCTTCCCCCAAGGAAACTTGGCTCGAGCCCTCTGTCTACCGGCATCTCCTCTGGGTTTCACTCCCTTGCCGGCACTAAGATTCGCCTGAGAAGTTCTCTTCCCCGCCGAACTCTCTGCCAGGTCGAAACTTTTCAGCGTGCCCGCCTCATCGCTGAGCGACGCGTGTCGTACGACGAGTTCTCGGAGGCTGCAATCCACCACGAGACGATAGGTCTTTCCACTCATGTTCTTGTCCACCAACTCAACGTACACGAGTTCGTCCTCAACCCCCGCCTTCTTCACCAAGAGCGGTGACGTCCGACTCTTCTTGGGAGCCTCCTTCACAGACGTGCTCGTCGCGAACGACAAAGCCTTACGGGGCCCCACGGCCGGTCTTTCGGGATCGTCCTCACTCCTCGCGCCACTGCCGCCCAGCGTCACGAGGACAGCGCCGTCCATGCGCTGAATCCTGAACGGGGGAACCGGATTCGAACCGAAATCCAGGACCAGGCGAGCTCGAGATGGTGTTTGGCCCAAGCGGATCTCCCGGATTTCATTGCCGTTTACATTGATCTTTCTGGGTGCATTTCCAAGTGCGGTGGAAGGGAAGTCGATCACCAGACGCTGAGGCCGTTCAAAGACAAAGGCGGCATGCTTACCGATCTCCCCATCATGCCTGACGACGATTCGCTTCTGATCCTTCGCTATCTGCACATCCGTGAGAAAGCCGGTGGCCGATCCGACAGCCCCGTTGGCAAAAAGCAGCAAGAAAAGACATGCAATAACCGAAGAATTCCGTATCGACCGGATGCCTATCATGATGAACCCTCATTGCATAAGCGATTTCCGAAACCACTGGTAACATACTTCCGGAGGCGGCAGTTTGCCTTGCAAATGGCCTCTCCTGTTGAATCTATCAGGATTCACCAAAATTGTCAAAAACAAATACGCAATTACAACCTGTTATTCATTTTTATAAATGTGTTATGTTGGATAAGTACTCTAACAATTTGTAATAGTTTATTCATCTTTATTCATTCCGGTAACCCACTCCGTGTTCGCATCCCCAATGTGAACACCCATTAACGATGCTTCGTCCAAATGAGCTCCCACGAGATTTGCCCCTTCCATGATGGATTCGAAAAGATTGGCACCGACGAGGTACGCGCCATAGAGGTTGGCCCGGGCGAGGTTTGCTTCGGAGAGCTCGGCCACTGAAGCCGCCGCTCCGCTGAAGATTACTTCGTTGGTGAAACGATTTCTTATTTCATGCCGACCGGACATATCTGCTCGCTCGAGTGTGCCGCCGACTCAGGCGGGGGAGGAAGCACGGCGTTTCCACAGGAGAGGCAGAGCCCTCTCCACGCAGAAGTGTCCCCCATCAAACAAGACTATGGCCAATGAAAGGACAAAGAAACCAGTGTCACGAAGAATGTGGAATATTCCTACCCTGCCCTCGGAATCCGCAGCGGAACCGAAACAACCGCAGTCGATATCCAGTCCCGTAGAGTACGCGTAGACGAGGGCGGCAAGAAAAACCGCGAGCATCCCCGTGGTAAGGAGAGCCGCCGGCTTAGTCTGCACTCCGAGAATGAGAAACGTTCCCGCAACGAACTCTATCCAGGGCAGTGTCAGGGCTGCAATATTACTCCATTCGACAGGTAATATCAAGTAGTTACGAATTGCATTCGAGAAGTCTGCCGGGTCGATGATTTTGTATATGCTCGCGTAGACGAAGAGCGATCCAATGACCAGTCGAGCAATAAAAACAACGTACCTCAATCTTCTTCTCCTTTGTGAACTGTGCCATCCGCGTCCAGGTTCCCGGTAATGCGTCGTTCGATCCGTTATCGCTCTCTCCGGGCCGGGCGGCGCACTCTAAATGAAACCACCCTACCCTCGAGACTTTTCAACAGGATAGCCGGCCTTCTTCCAAGCCTCAAAGCCCGCACTCATAATCACCAGATTCCTGTATCCCAGTTGGATCAGGAAGGCCGCCACCTGTTCGGCCATCTCGCATTCGGGGCCGTGACAGTAGAGTACGAGCCGGGAATCCTTGGACAAGAGAGCATCAATGTTTTCAATATGGTCTTCTCTTTCGTATGCCGGCAAGAAGACGGCACTCTTGATGTGGCCCTCGGAATACTCCTCCCGGTTACGCGTGTCGACAAAGACGTTTTCCGGATCGTCGGCCAGCCTTCGGGCATCTTTTTCATCGATCAGAGGGACCTTGACGCCGTCCAGGGTTAGTTCCTTCAAAGGTTCGTAAATCCAAGGAAGCGGCTTGCTTGATGCCAGGTTTAAACCGATCCCTATCGACGAAGCTACCGCCAGTATGATGAAAGCCCGAATAGAGATACTGAACAGTGCTCTCATGGTTACACCTTCACGTCCAAGATCCACTCGGTATCAGGTGCTCTGTACTACTAATCCTCATTTTTTTGTAGTACCGCGAAGATTTCTTCGGAAGTTGGCTCCTGAATTTGGGTGTGGTTGCACCCGGCGCCTGGGAACTAGGAGCGACGTCCGGATCCCAAGCGTAGTACGATGGTACTTGCGAAACCCAAGCTCGTGCGTGACGCCGATGCCTGCAATCGCCGGTTGGTTGCGGTTCTAACCGCTCGGCGGTTCGCCTCATTCCAACATTCATGTCTCCAAGGGCACGGCGAAGTGTGAGAGTCCTCGCCCGTCGTCAGGCCCCGTGGGAGATCGTCGGCTAGAGGAGCGCGCCGCCTGCCGTTGCTCTGATAGTACCTGGGAAGGTATGCCGTAGTCAAGCAGATCGATTCCGGGGACGGCCAACTCGCAGCACAATGATGAGGGACGGTCCGGAAGACTCGATTCCCATTGACTCATTGGGGAAAAAAACCAACAATGAGCCGCAATATGGTGGGAATACGAAATGGGTCGTCGGAAACTTCTAAGCTTCTTTCTTGTTGTTGTCGTGCTGTTGCCTTTGTGTGCCGCCGCACTTTCTCGGGCCGCAGAGTCAAGGTGCGTTCAGATTAGGCGTGCCGTGGAACAGAAGAAGCATCTTCTTTCCGAGTACATGAGGGCTCTGCAGACATCCTATGATCGCAAGGAACTTCAGATCGCGGAATTGCTCAATTTCAAGATCAATGAACTCAAGGCCCAAATCGGGGAGTTGGAGCGCAACCTGGCCGGGTGTCCGGACCGCCGGGCGGGCAATCCGACTGAGGGTATGGAAGGCACCAAGTCCGACCAGGGAGTATACGCGGAGAAGAACTGTCAAGAACTCAGAAAGATTCTTTTTTCATTGGTTAGAAAGATCCACGCGCTCAACAAGCGCAAGAAAAGTCTTCTTTCAAACCTCTCCGAAAAAGAGGAGCAGGTACTCCGCGAAGCCACTGAGGAGCGGGAGACAGTGGAGCGCCTTCTCAGCACCAGGTGTTCCAAAGGGAGAGATCGACACGGACTGCTGAGACGGTTACGGCGTTGATGGGTTCACGGAGTCGGCCGGTCTCCTGCGGTAAGGGCTAGTACACTGTGGCATAAATGCGGTGACGTATTCTTGAGAGAGCGCGGTGGCGTCCCAGTGAGACGGGCATCTTGCCTGTCGACAGGCGAGACGCCTGTCCCACCCCCCTGCCGGGCCTTCGTGGAGAAGAGACCGGCCTTGCGGCAACGGCTAATACTACTTGGCGAATATAGATCAACGGTCTAGAAGCAGTTCCCATTCCCTCGTTCCCAGGCTCTGCCCTGAGCTTTACCCATATCCTGGGTCGCCGGCAACCGGACTCATGCCCTGAAAGGGCATACTGTGAATAGCCATGGGTTTTAACCCATGGAAACGGTTAACAATAATAGACAGTTATGGACCCTGAAGGGGTCCACCAACGAGACAACAAATACGTCACTCAGTTATTGGTCGGCCCCTTCAGGGCCGGTCCGGAGAATTGGGTGGTTGCCTTTTTCCACGGGTTGAAAACCCGTGGCTATTCAGGGTGAGCCCCTTCGGGGCACCGGCCGGCAGGCACCTCGAATCGGTTTGCCTATTATCGGCCGATTCCTACGGTTGCCGGCAAAAAGATATAGGACATGCTCAGGGCTCTTCCTGAGAATGCACATCGGGAGGCTCTGCCTCCCATCAAGAGCGGTGAATCCTCTACTTACCGGGAACTCGTTTCCGGCCGGGAAGAGCCTGGGAACCGGAATACCGCATGGTTTCTTGTGCTAAGCAGTACTAATACTCCGGACACAACGATCTAAGCTTCTCTCTCTGTTCTTCGCCTCCCCCAAAGGCCGGCACCACACCCCGGGTGGCCGACTTGAGATGCCTCTGGGCCAAAGCGGCAAGACCGTATACAGTGGCGAGTTTCCTCACTTGTTCAGTATCGGGATGACGGTGGGCGTTCAGGGTTTCATTGAGGGATTGAAGCGCCTGCTGCAACTGCTCTTGTGCCGCTTTGGGGTCTTCGGTATCCCTGGCAAAATCCACCTCGGACAGGAATTCCTGGATGGCTACGCACACCTCCGAAGGAAGTTCCTGGCCGCTCAATTCGATTCGGCCCGCTGCTTCCGTGAATGCCGACTTGGCCGTGGAGAGCACCCAGAGCACACTAACCACGGCGAGAGCAATTGCCACTGCCACGGGAATTGCCACTGCGGCCGCTGCCTTGCCCGTGGAAGTTCGATGTGTTTCCCGCAGCCCGATCACCGTCAGAAAAATGCCATAAAGGCTGACGAGGGTCCCCACCACGGGAATGGCATTGAACAGGCTTGTCACGGATGCGTAAGAAACCACGCGAAGGGTGGCTTCATACCCGCTCTTGGCCCCGCCCACCAGCAGGAGGCACAGGTGAAGAATGCCGCTCCACAGGATTATACCGATGGGTACGACGATCACCAACACAACCATCGAGGCCACGATGGCGAAAATCAGCCCGATAAATCCCACACCGCCCCGAAACAGTTGCATTAAGGCATAGCCCAGGGCCAAGCTTACTACCATTGAGAAGATTGCGAACAGGATGGGATTCCCCCATCCGCCGCTGGTGGGAAGCGTGGAGAAGAACTGCTTGGGGGTCAACAGGCATTTGGTCGCCGTCTGGATGTATGCACCGAACGTTCCGTAGTTTTCTCTTTCCTCCCACGGGCACTCTTCATCATCATCGAAGTCGTCGTCATCCGCACTCGCCATTGCCCCCGGAGGAGGGGGAGGAGGAGGAGAAGTAAGAGGAGGCAGAGGCGCCCCATGCTCAGACGGGCCGGGGCGGCGGCCGACGGGAGCAGCCGGTGCTTGATCGTCCAGCCACTCGCCGCAATGGTTACACTTCGCAGCGTTGGGAGGGACCTCATGCCCGCAGGACGGGCAGTTCTTCGACGCTTTGCGTGGTCCGGTCTCGGATTGAACCGGTTTGAGGAGTCCCACCTGGACCAGTCTTTCCTTGATTTCTCTGAATTGCCCCGGACTGATTTCGTGGCGGCGCAGTATCTCGTTGTCGTGCATACCGGCATTGATGTCGTCGGCGATGGCCTGCGCCTGTTCGGACACCCTGAGTTCCGCGGGTTTGCCTTTCGCTTTGGGGGGTTGCCCGACGGGCGTTTTCTTGGGTTTTGCCGGCCCCTGTGCCGGGCGCGGCTTACCGGCAGGCTTTGCTGTTGGAGATGACGGTTCCGGCCTTTCGGCGGGCATTCGAACGGTTCGTTTCGTGAGTTCACCTGCAGGGATAAGGCCTGCAGCAACGAGCTTCTTGTAGAGACTCTCCAACCCTTTGGGGGAAAGCTTGTACTTCTCCATGAGCTCGGACTTGGTTGCGCCGTTCCTGATATCTTTCAACACCGCCTTGGCGTTAATGGTCGGCTTACTCATATCTTGTGGTCAACTCCCTCGTCAAGGCCGGGGGACGGCACAGAAGGCCCTGCATATTCAAAACATTGTCAAACTACTGCACGTCGATACACGAGTCAATGAGAACTTACCCGGAGAGACGGGCACGCACCTTATATACCCATTCGCAAAGGCGGACGCAACGTCACACAAAAAGGGATCGCATCGCCGCGGGCAAACCATGCAGACAACGTGTCAGTAGTCTCCTCGGTGAACTGGAATGCTCGGTCGTTCAGGTAAGTGCGGTATTTCATAAGTTCGGTCACATATTTTCGTCTCGCTGCCATGTTGGGTGCCGGCAAGAAGAATATCCGGGCACGGAGGCCCGGGCTACGAAAGACTGCCTCGAAGCTCACTTCTGATCGTGGGACGGGCCTCCGTGCCCGCCGTCTCCCCGGCGCAGGCCGGGGTCCAGGAAAAGAAGACTGGTTCCCGGCCTGCGCCGGGAAGACGGCTCAGGTTGTGCGACCGTATTCACGCCATGGAGCACTAAGTATCCTTGGCGGGCTTCTGCCCGGCCTTCACGAGTTCCTTCACCGTTTCGACGAGCTTAATGAATTCCGCTCGGTACCCTTCGGAATCGCTTCCTTTGGCTTTCTTGGCATTCTCGAGAACGTTCTCGTAGGCTGCATCCGCTTTGCCCGGCGAGTCTCTCAGAAGGAGGCCCAATTCGGCCGGCATACGTTTGTCCTCATCTTCACCTCCACTCGTCCATTCGGAGCTTGCGTACGTGTGTTATGTCAGACGACGCGGATGGAGCACGCTCGGACCGAAGCCCCCCCACACTCATGATGATACGGTAAGCCTCACACGGTGAGGCATTGGGCGCGTGACGGGTCGGCCAACCACGGCCCGGTCGTAAAAGAAGACTTACCCACGGCTCATGCGTTCATCTCCCACTTGCCTTCAGCGGTACCGCTGATGCCTCTGACGAAGAGAGCGAAGTCGTCGGGATTGGTGGCTGCGGCCAGGGCTGTTTCGTAGGTGATATACTTGTTCTTGAACAAGTTCATAAGGGATTGATCGAAGGTCTGCATACCGTAGTTGATATGTCCTTCGGCTATGGCGTCTCGTATCTCGCGCTGCCTCTTTTCATCACTTATACATTCTCGAACACGTGATGTGGAGACCAGGACTTCCACCGCCGGCACGCGTCCCTTTCCGTCGGCCCTGGAGAGCAATCTCTGAGAAACCACTCCCTTGAGAATGCCGGCGAGTTGCAGCCTAACGGAATTCTGATGCTCCATGGGGAAGGCAGCGATGATACGGCTGATCGTTTCGGTTGCGTCTAAGGTGTGGAGAGTACTGAAGACCAAGTGACCGGTCTCCGCTGCCAGCATTGCAATTTCAATGGTTTCCAGGTCACGCATCTCGCCGACAAGAATGACGTCCGGGTCTTCACGCAATGCGGCCCTCAGGGCATTCTGGAAGGAAAGCGTATCCTGGCCCACCTCTCTCTGATTGATGACGCTCTTTCGGTCACGATGGAGAAACTCAATCGGGTCTTCTATCGTAAGCAGGTGGCAATTCCGAAAAGAATTGATGTGGTTGATCATGGACGCCAGCGTGGTGGACTTCCCCGATCCGGTCGTACCGGTAACGAGAACCATACCCCGGTTCTCCATGGCAATCTTCTCGATTATGGGCGGTAGATTGAGATCTTTGATCATGGGAGGTTCCGAAGGAATGGCCCTGAAGACCATGGCGATGGAATCGCGCTGGGAAAAGACATTCACGCGGAAACGCCCCAGCTTGGAAACTCCGTACGCCATGTCGAGTTCCTTGGTCTTGGTAAATATCTCGCGCTGTCGCTCATTCATGATCGAGAGGGCCACTCGCCTGATCTCGTCGGGAGTCAATCGCTCCTCGCCCCTCATGGGAGCAAGTACGCCCCCGATTCTTGTCACCGGCGGCAATGGGACCTTCAAGTGGATGTCCGAGGCCCCATTCTCAATGGCTTTTTTCAGAACTTCATCAAGAACCATATTGCATGCTCACGCAATCACTGCTGATCTTCTTGTACCGGCTCTTCCGGAGATTCCTCCGCGATGATGCCCGTCTGTCTCAGGAGTCTGGCTCGCAAATCGTTCATGGTGTCGGGGTTCTCTCTCAAAAAGGTCTTTGCGTTTTCTCTCCCCTGGCCGATACGCTCCTCGCCGTAAGAGTACCACGCACCCGATTTATCTATGAGGCCGTGTTCCACACCCATGTCCAGGAGTTCTCCTGCAGCGGATATACCTTCATTATACATTATATCAAACTCCACCTGTAGAAACGGCGGAGCAAGTTTGTTCTTAACGACCTTTACCCTGGTTCGAGAGCCGATAATGCTCTCTCCTTCCTTGATCTGCCCGATGCGGCGAATATCCAGACGAACCGATGCGTAGAACTTGAGCGCGTTTCCTCCGGTTGTCGTTTCGGGATTACCGAACATGATACCGATCTTTTGCCTAATCTGGTTGGTAAAAATCACCGCCGTATTCGAGCGCGCAATGGCCGCAGTCAGTTTCCTGAGGGCTTGTGACATGAGTCGTGCCTGTAGCCCCATATGCGCGTCACCCATTTCCCCTTCGATTTCGGCCCTGGGGACCAGCGCGGCTACGGAATCCACCACGACCACGTCCATGGCATTGGATCTCACAAGAATCTCTGTTATTTCAAGAGCCTGCTCTCCGGTGTCTGGTTGGGACACCAGCAGTTCGTCCGTATTGACCAACAGCTTCTTGGCATAGTGAATGTCGACAGCGTGCTCCGCGTCCACAAAGGCAGCGAAGCCTCCCCTTTTCTGAGCCTCGGCAATGACATGAAGGCAGAGCGTGGTCTTCCCGGAGCTTTCAGGGCCGAAAATCTCGATTATCCTTCCCTGGGGTATTCCCCCCACCCCAATGGCGATGTCGAGACCCAAAGACCCCGTAGAAATGCTCTTCACGTTGGGGATAACCCCACCCGCGCCGAGTTTCATAATAGCGCCGCGGCCAAACTGCCGTTCAATTTGGCTCACCGCCATGTCAACAGCTCTCTCCTTCTCGGAGTCAGGCAGTGGGCCATCCGGAGCAGTCTTCGTCTTCTTGGGTTTGGCCATCAAAGATCCTTTCGCGCCGGCCGGAAATTCTCACCGGGACAATGAAATCATGCGAACCGTTCACGAGCCGTCTTCCGTCTCAGTCCGCCCTCCGAAGATCTTGACATCTTATCCACATGCGGTCAACATTGCTGCCCTAAGACATCCTGCCGAAGCGGCGGTCAACGAAGCGAGCCGGCGGCACATGAAGTGATCGGGCACAACGAAAAGAACCGGCGTGTTACTTCGGGGCAGGCTCCGTCATGAGACAATTCTCATGTAAAATCTTCAACGGTTGAAAGACCTCGTTCACACTTGTTCCGCCATAATGATCTTGAATCGTTGGTCTCCTCGGGGAGCAAGATCGGACCCTTCGGTCAAAACGCTCACTCACTCAATCGACCGTTGATAAAGATACTGCTTCAAGAATGCGAAGAATTCAAGACTTTTAATACATTGGGTGTGCACCGGATCGAAAGGCATGCTTCCACGGAGGGCTAATGAACGTCATATCAGCGAGTAGGAGGACCGATATTCCGGCCTTCCATCACCAATGGTTTATGAACCGCGTACGGGAAGGATACGTTCGGGTCGTATCTCCATTCGGCGGAGGCAGCCACCTTGTATCCCTCAAACCGGAAGAAGTCATAGCCATAGTCTTCTGGACGAAAGACGCCGGGCCCCTCCTTCCATATCTCGGCGAACTGACGGACCTGGGGCATTGTTTCACCTTCCTGTACACCATAAACGGTTACCCGCGTTCAATCGAACCCAAGGTCCCGGAACAATGTCACACCTTGAGTGTCTTGCAATCTATGGCCAAACGTTTCCCCGAAGCGATTATCCGCTGGCGGTACGACACGATCGTACTTACGGACGAGCTGGATCGGCGATGGCACTTGGGGAATTTCCGGAACCTGTGCGAACGGCTGTCTTCCTTTACCGACGAGTGTATCATTAGTTTTTGTGACTATTACAGAAAGACAATCGCAAACATGAACCGCAGGGTACCCAATCACCACAGGCCGGATGAGGCACAGTGCCGAGCCTTGGCTGAAGAATTGGCCGCCGTGGCCGCCGAGTGGTCCATACGGGTGTTGTCATGCGCGCACGAGTACCTCGTGTCGGAGACGATCGGGAGATCACGCTGCATTGATCCCGCGGTGCTTGCGAAAGTTGTTGATAATCCATCCCGCAGCAAGGCAGTTACCGAGTTGAAGAAGGCCCCTTCGCGAAACGAGTGCAATTGTGTGGCATCAAAAGACATTGGGGCGTATGATACCTGCGGTCATGGATGCGTGTACTGCTACGCGAACTCGAACCCGGAACGAGCACGAGGAAATCTGGGGCTCCTTTCCGTGAACGATGATTGCCTTCATCCCCGGGCAATCGGAACTCAGGTTTGAGTGCCATGACGAAAACCTCGTTGATGACGTGGCTTCTGGCGGCGGCGGCAATGAGCCTTTGTGTGCCTTCGCAGTGCGGTGCTCAGAAAATCAGTACGCTGGGCGGGCTCTGGATTCTGGCCGGGATCATGCCCGCAGGAGTTCCGACGGAAGAGGTTCCCAAGGGATTGATCGAGAAGCAGTTTTACTGGTTCCACGAGAACGGTACTCTTTCCATGACGGTGGAGAGCGATGCAGGTAGTACGAAGCACAAGGGTGTTTGGAGACTCAATGGAAATCGGCTTGTAATCATTTGGGAAAACGGGGTGCGGAATTTGGTGAGAGTTGTCAGACTCGGCGAACGATCCATGATACTTACGGGATTGGATGTCCGTCCACTGTGGTTCCGATTCGTGCGGTATTTCTGAACGGCTTATTGTGGAGGAGAAAATCGGATTCGAAGATGGGTGCAACGACCCGCACAAGCGCGGTAGGATGACTCGGGAGAAGGTCGGCATCCGTGGATGGCGGTAAAGCGAAATGACAGACGTCGAACATTCGCAAGACATTAATATATCAGACGATATTGACGAACGCATCCTTCACGGGTATCATGAGGACGATGACGATTATGTCCCCGAGGGTTTGATGCGGCGGTCGGAAATCCTATTGGGCTCTGCCAAGGATGACGCGATCAAGTACTGCATCGTTGCGTCGCTCATTCTGCACATCCTCTTTTTCGGCGTCATTATCAGAGGTGTCGACCCCGCTTCAATCAAACCTCTTGCCAAGCCCAAGGACAACTTCACCTCAGTACGACTCGTCAATCCGCCAAAAGCTCCTAAGGAGAAGGAACCGCCCCCCCAAACGGCATCCGCCATTTCCGACAGAGACCATACCGCCGAAGTTCAGAGGCTCCCAAAGAAACCTCCCACACCCACGGGACCCATCGGCACGATGTTCCCGCAGCAACAGCGGTACGCTATGTTGAAGCCTCCGCCTGCCCCTGAAGATCTCATTAAGCTCAAGGAGAAGGAGGTCCGGAAGCCGTATGTGAAGAAGCCGGCCAAGTCGGACAAACGACAGAAAAACAAGCCTAAGAAGCCACAGACCACTGTGGATCGAACTCCGCCAAAGCAGGACTTTCGTAACCGCAATGTTGACTTGAGGCCCACTCCGGCTGAAATAGCCCGCGGACTTACGCCATACGGCGGTTCCGGCGATTTCTTTCCCGACGGCGACGCCGAGGAAGTGGTCGTCGACATCAACACCCGTGACAACAAGTTCTTCTCCTATCTGAATCACTTGAAGAATAAGATTCAGGGCGTCTGGGTCTACCCGTCCTCGGCTGCTCGTTCCGGAATCGGAGGCACGCTTACCATAGAGTTTTCGGTGGCCAAGACCGGTGAGTTACTCTTTGTGAATCTTCTCGATTCATCCGGCCATGCAATTCTTGACCAATCCGCTATGGCTGCAATAAGAACCGCAGCCCCGTACTATCCGTTCCCGGCTCGATTGAAAGCAAAGAGAATCAGGGTCCGTGCGAACTTCCACTATATTACGGGGGATTTCTTCAGGAGAGTCCTCTGAAGCCGACAACAACCGGCATGTACCGGGCCGATGCAACAGCGGCGTTCCGTTGGTTGTGACATTTCGCAACCGTTGATTTGCCTTGATCTCTCCTCGTCGGCCTACTCCTCAATCAGTTGATTCACCATCTTTTCGTAATCCAACGGCTTGATGAGGTCACCCAGTTCTTCGGGTTTGGACAATCCGACCTGCACGAGCCAGCCCTGACCGTACGGATCTTCGGTGACCGTCTGAGGTGACTCTCCGAGCGATGAATTGGTCGCCGTCACCAGTCCCGATACGGGTGCCACCAAGTCGGTTACGGCTTTGCTTGTTTCAATAATCCCAAAGGCTTCATTGAGGACCAGAGTCTCTTCTTCTTCCGGCAATTCCACGTAGTCAACGTCGCCAAGTTCCTCCTTGGCATATTCGGTGATACCAATAACCACCTGTTCGCCATCCACACGTACCCAAAGATGGTATTCGGAATAGAGGCGATCCTTAGGAAACTCCATATGTATTCTCCTTTTCCGGTTCACTAACGGCGCAATAGTGAGCACAAATCCGGCGCCTTGTCAAACGGCACAACGTGACATGAACGATCTTCGGCGATCGAGGCTCGATTCAATTCACTGATGAAAAGGTTGTGGCCGATTTTGCCGTAAACCGAGTACGAATGGTATCGATGTAGCCTGGATTCGTATGGCTTCTCAGAATGATGTTCGGTCTCGGCACGAATCGTTTCGCTTGACCGGGCATGAGACGCACTTAGGCTGCTCTGAAAACTTACCTCCCAATCTCCCAGTCACGTACCGGACCATGACGTCATGTCGGAGATCCTTCATGAGAAGCCTTACCACTGACCTCTACTTCCCGTGCAGATAGAGGTATCATCAAAGATCCGTGCTCGCCGGAACCCGGCCCATAGCCGACAGGTGCCGTATCTCATGATGCCCGCAATTGATTCGTATTGTCACTCTTGTGTGTGTGAGTACCCATACGCCAGTCAAAATATACGGAAGCCGTCCATATGAAAACGGCAGTTTGTTATGTTTATCTGGAGAATCCGTCAAGGGTGCAACACACACGGAATAGCAACACCACGAAATGTGAGCTTTCGAATAAGATGGCCAACGAAGCGCCCTTATGAAAACTTCGAATCATACATTCGTCGTTTTCGAGGAGTGTGCACGACAAATAAGGACAGTTCCCCCAAAAAACACTTGCAAAAGAAATGGATATGGATTAAGCTAACAAGTGAAGACGTGCGTCCAATATTATCGCATCGGTTTCACGTTGTACGGTTTCTTTCTGATCTTAACACAAAAGGCTGCCGACGCGAGTCCCACAGAGGCTAGTCACATCAGAGGGAATTGGTATGTAGGAGCGTTACCCAACGAGCCCCGAAAGGAGTACAAATGTGAGCAACGAGTTCATTCGCAATCTTGGCAACTTGAAAGGCCTCACCGAGGCTGAACTGACGGAATTGAAGCAGGTCACCAAGAAATATCCTTTCTTTTCCCATCGCTACTACTTGTCACTCATTGACTGGAAAGATCCCAACGATCCCATTCGGCGCGCGGTTGTTCCTTCCGTGCTTGAGTTGGAAGAGTGGGGAAGGCTTGACGCATCCGGTGAACAAACGTACACCGTTATGCCGGGTCTCCAGCATAAATACAAGCCGACTGCGCTCCTCCTGGCCGGCAATTCCTGCGCCTCAATCTGCCGATACTGCTTCCGAAAGCGCATTTTCATGTCGGACCCCGAAGAGGTACTCGAGGATCTTCCCGCAGCAATCGATTATATTCGTGAACACCAAGAAATTAATAACGTGTTGCTGACGGGTGGTGATCCACTCATGCTTCCTACGGCATATCTTGAAAACCTCATTCGTAACCTCAGGACCATAGACCATGTAGGAGTCATCAGGATCGGTTCTCGGATGCTTTCTTTCAATCCCGATCGAATCCTTGACGACCCGTCGTTGGTCCGCATGATAGAGAGGCATTCCGGACGGGACAAGGCCATCTATTTCATGAGCCATTTCCTTCATCCACGAGAAATCACCGGCAAGGCGATAGATGCCGCCAATCTTCTCCGCAACGCAGGGGCCTTGATTTGCAACCAGAACCCCCTGATTCGGGGTATCAACGACAATCCCGAAACCCTGACCGAACTCTATCAGAAGCTTGCCGCAATCGGCATCTCGCCCTATTACCTCTTCCAATGCCGTCCCGCCCTTGGCAACAAAACCTATGCCGTGCCCATCGAAGAGGGATACGAAATCTTCGAACAGGCCAGAAGCACTTGTTCGGGATTGGCTAAACGCGTTCGATTCATGATGTCTCATTTCTCAGGGAAAATCGAAATCGTAGGTAAGACCGAAGAGAGCGTGTACTTCAAGTACCACAGTGCCGCCAGAGACGAAAACGCCGGCCGTTTCCTCGTTTTCAGCAGCAACCCCGACGCGTACTGGCTGGACGACTATGAAGAAATGGTGACCAGTTACGACGTGTCTTTCCAGCCGACAAGTTCCTTGCTCGCCTGAGCGTTACGTTCTTTTCGACAAGGGTCCCTTCGTGTTCCCGGCCGGCGAAGGGATTCGGGACGGCTTCTCTTGTCACATCGCCGGAATTCGCTCTCTGATGTCTCCGGTCTGCCGCTTGGCGAAGGCCCAGGGGTAGCTACTCCGGGGGGATGAAACGGCCTGCCGCGAAAATCGGACAAGGCGTTTCGGTCTTCATCATCGGTACCCCGGCATGGGGCCGGTAGTTTCCTCCTGCACAGCCCTACTCTCAAAGCCTCGACGAGAGTGTAGGGCGTGCCCCGGCCGTTGCGTGGACGACGGCCCTTGCCGAAGGGTTTCCGAGGCAGTCCGCCTACATTCCCCAACGGTATTTCTTGGTCTCAGGCGACACGGGGGCTACGGGACGATCCGTGGGTTTCTCGCTGGAAGACCCGGCCGGGATTCCCCAGACATAACGCTTTGGGCCCTGGGGCGCGGCAGGCGTGACGACTTCGGGAGGCACTCCCCTATCTACTCTGTGCTGGGCCGTCCTCACATTAACCGTCGGGAGATCTGCTACGATGAAATTCGCCCTGATAAGCATGCTTTTCGCGTTAACGGTCTCCGGAAGCGGAGGAAAAGGTGCCGCCTTGCGTATGGCTTCCAAAAGCGAGCGGTCCAGCGCTTCGTTCCCCGATCCCTTGACCAGTTGCACTAACCCCACCGCCCCGCTTCTCTTGAGGGCCAGGTTGATCCTGATTTTTGCTTTTACCGCCCCGGGCACGTCGATCTCTACCGGCGTCGTCCAGGCCCTCTGAATCAAGTCCCGGGTGAGGATCACGTATTGGTTCAACTCTTTGCTTCGCGTTGTGCGATCAACCACAACCTGATCGACCATCTCGGACGAGATTTCCGCTGCTCCTGCAGACAGTGAAGCGCCTAGTGCGAGAACCAGCGTCATGACCATGAGTTTCTTCATGCCCTCTTACTCCTATTCTTGGATTTCGCTGCGCAGGACCCTAACGTGCGCTGTGGGAACCCCGAAAAGTCCGTCTCTAATAGAATCGTCATATTAAGGTCCTACTTAAAGCTAGTTAATACAATAACCGAATGTTCCGGTTTAGGCTTCCCTAGCAATACTACGTGATCTCGTCAAGGAAAAAATCGTCCGCTCCGGACGAAGAAATTGACTAGCCCTTGGATTTAGGATATAAATTGAAACTTCCGGTGCTTAGACCATGTGGCGGGAATCCGGCCCGTGAATAAGACGCTCATGATTGTACTGATGCTGAACGGACAGATTGCCGGCCGGCGGTACCTCGGGGTACTGTTTGCCGCCAAAGAGGCTTGAAGAGAGCCTGACGGACGGCAATCCGTTGCTTCTGAGAAGACACGCCGATAGTGGTTGTTTGCGTCGAGATTCAATATGATTCTTGGTGGGAATCTCGTCAGGCGTGCCGATCTCTTAAGGGTCGACCATGGCCGACTTTCGCTACATGCGGATCATCCTCCCACTTGCCGTGTTCTTGGTTCTCGGCGTCCTCTGGCAGTGTGTAACGATATTCAGCGGATGGAGTAGTGCGGTCTTTCCCGGACCGTTGGCTACGGCGGTCGGCATGTGGGAGCTTACAGCAAATGGCACCTTACTTCAGCACTCCGTGGCAAGCCTGTACAGGGTGACGTTGGGTTTCTATCTGGCGGTGCTCGTAGGGGTACCTGTCGGAATGGTGCTGGGATGGTGGAAGAGCGGGCAAGTTATGTTCAACGCCCTCATCTCATTCCTCCGTCCCATATCACCTCTGGCGTGGATACCCTTGGCACTCCTCTGGTTCGGCATCGGAGACAAACCGGCCATCTTTCTCATATTCCTTGCGAGCTTTTTTCCGCTCCTCGTATCCACCATCACTGCAGTCAACCACATCAACTCCCTCTATTTCCAGGTCGCTGCAAACTTCAATTTTTCTCCTCTTGAGACCGTGTCAAAAATCATCTTCCCGGCAATTCTGCCGGAACTTCTTCCGGCACTTCGGATCAGTCTCGGTGTTGCGTGGCTCGTGGTGGTGGCGGCGGAGATGATTGCAGTCAAATCGGGACTGGGGTATCTGATCCTGGACTCCCGTAACGCTCTGCGTATGGACTATGTGATGGACGCGATGATTGCAATTGGCTTGATTGGGATCTGCCTTGACAGGATAGTAGTGCAATTGAACAGGATTGAATCCGTCTCCTGGGGATCAGTCTGATGGGTCATGTGATCATAAAGGATCTGTGCAAGGATTACGTCGAGCGTCGCGGCGTTCCCAGAATCGCGAACGGCCATAGTTCGATTAACAAAGGACAACATCTACCGGTGTTGGACCACGTTGATCTCGAATTTCGTGATGGGGAACTCGTATGCATCCTTGGTCCTTCAGGATGTGGAAAGACTACTCTCGTAAGGATCATTGCCGGATTTGAGACCAAGACATCCGGCACCTTGCTTATTGACGGCAAACAGGTGAAAGGCCCCAGTTCCGAGAACATCTTTGTGTTTCAGCACAACGGCCTCCTCCCCTGGATGACGGTCTGGGAAAACGTAAGCCTGGGTGTGAGGAAGATGGCGAACAAAGAAGAAAAGGACGATAGGGTGAGGGAATATGTCGACATCGTCAATCTATGCGGATTCGAGCACCATTATCCGCATCAGTTGTCCGGAGGCATGCAGCGCAGAGCGGAGTTGGCGAGAGCTCTGGTGGTCAACCCGGAAGTGCTGTTCATGGACGAGCCGTTCGCCGGTCTGGACTACCTCACCAGATTGAAGATGCGGGAAGAAGTCATCAATATGCACGAGTACTTTCGCAAGACCATCATCTTCATCACCCACGACATAGAGGAAGCCCTCACAATGGGTGACAGAGTAGTGGTCTTCACCGAACGGCCGGCGAAGATTCGACTCAATATTTCGCTTGACTTCCCGCATCCACGGGACTTCAGCGGCAGCAGCGAATTGGAGGACTTGAGAAGAATGGTGTACGAGGAGTTGGGAGTGCACCATGCGCTTTAGGATTTGGCCGGTCCCGAATGTTTCCACCGGCGGACGCATCGCGATCATTGCCCTGGTCTGGCTCGTTCTTGTAAGCGCGCTGCATTACGGTTTCAACTTTGAGCATGGTACCAGGCCCGTACTCCGAATGGGCTATATGCCCGTCATAACCAATCTTGCCTGCCCAATCCTGGACTACGTGTCAAAGAGCGGTACCGGCCTCCGTTTCGAGGCCCTCAAATTCGGCTCCTTTGCGGAGATGGGAGAATCGCTCCGCAACGGAAGCATACAGGCCGCATTCATCATTGCACCGCTGGCGGTGGTGTTGCATCAGCAGGGCACGGGGGTGAAAATTGTCTACATAGGGAATCGACATGAGAGCACCCTCGTTTACCGAAAAGACCTGAACGTGAAAAGCTTCGCGGACTTGGCAGGCAAGACCATAGCCGTACCCATGCGTTATTCGGGTCATAACCTGGCGGCACGCCGATTGGCGGAAAAACATGGGGTCACCGGTTCCGACCTGAACATTGTTGAGATGAATCCTCCGGATATGGCGTCGGCACTTGCAGTAGGCGCGCTGGACGCATATTTCGTGGGAGAGCCCTTTGCCGCGCAGACCGTCAAGAGCGGAGATTCCAAGGTGCTCTACTACGTGAACAAGATCTGGCCGGGATTCATCTGCAACCTGGTCCTCGTCACGCAGACCTACATAGACGAACACGCGGACCGAGTTAAGCTCCTGGTGCAAGGAGCCGCAAGATCCGGCTTCTGGGCGCGGGAACATCCCAAGGAAGCGGCGAAAATCGCCGCGATGTACTGGAACCAACCGATCGATCTGGTCGAATATACGATGACGCACCCTCCCGAAAGATTTGTCTTCGATAGGTTCGTTCCCAAAGAGGACGAGATCCAGTACCTTGCCGACGAGATGGTCCGATTCAAGCTTCTGGAGAGTTCCGACATCAAGGGCCTGATAGACGACCGATTCGCCAAGAATGCCGATCTGGAAGGAATCACCGACCTTAAGAGCATACTGCACGCGCCGGAGGGCAAAGAGAACCGTTAGAGGAGAAATCCCCCCTGGGCCCGTAGGCGCTAACTTGGAGCAAGACATCCCCCGGTCCTGCCTTGCGAGACCGGTCTACTTTCATACCGGCCCTTCAGGACGTATTCTCTCCCGAGGCCCGACGGGGGCTGCCGAAAGCTGCCCGGTACCGGAGGCCCGGGCTACTGTAGGGGCGAATGGCATTCGCCCTGGGCGACCGCCGGTCGCCCCTACACCGCGGCATGCTGCTGTGTCGGCGGTTCCCTGAGTTTTGAAACAGATTCTTCAGTGCCGGGATCCGAGCGGTCGGAATTACCAAATGCCTTATGTCGGCACCTGTGGGGGAAGGGTGGATTTCTTCCTTGTAGGAGTCTCTCACGCCACCAGCTTCTCTCTTCTCAAAATCTCGCCCCTGGTGCTTACGATAATCTGCTCCAAGGGAACCGATTTGCCTGCCGCCTCCATCCCGCTTTTCACTATCTGAGGCAGTCCGCCGCAACAAGGAACCTCCATGATTACCACGGTTACACTCTTTATCGACGAATGCGCGAAGACCCCTGCGAACTTCTCGATGTATGCCTCCACATCATCGAATTTGGGACAGCCCATCATAACGACCTTACCGTCGAGAAAATCTCGATGGAAGTTTGGATAGGCGATGGGGGTGCAATCCGCGGCCACGACGAGATCCGCGTTCTTGAGAAACGGAGCTGTGGGGGGGACCAGCCGTATCTGAACCGGCCAATGGCTGAGCGCCGAAGCCTGAGACACCTGGGAGACCGGCTCGTTGGCCCTTTGGCAGGGAGTTTGCGGTGCAAACGACTGCAACATGGCGGACGGGCAACCGCACGGCATGGACTCTTCGGTGGTTGCGGCCGTTTCCTTCACGTGGTCCAAGCGTTCGAGCACGGCTTCCTCGTCGAAATCCTCGGCTTCTCTTTCGATAATCGTCAGAGCGCCTTCCGGGCACTCCCCAAGGCACGCACCCAGCCCGTCGCAGTACTTGTCGGCCACGATTTTTGCTTTGCCGTCCACGATCTCGAGGGCACCTTCCGCGCAGGATATGATACACTGGCCACATCCGTTGCAAAGATCTTCATCTATCCTAATTATCTTACGATTTATCTTCATTTCTCTATCTCCTCGTCCGGTGGTTCGTTTCGCGCTCTGTTGGCGTCACTCCCGTTTCCACCGTTCAAGAAAACGCTTCGGGCCAGTTCTCGGCCGCTCTCGGTGAGGAAGCCGGATTCTATCATTTTCTCCAGCCGTTCAGGGGCCATGGGCGCTTTCTTTAATGCTTCTTCCATATTAACGATGCGGTCGGCATCGTACACTACCTTAAAATTCGCGGTCTCTTCATTCCGGGGATGGTGATGGTGCCCGACGATGTCGCAAACTTCATCGACCAGTTCATCCTTTGCCTCGAGCTTTTCCAGGATAAGCCGCGCCACAGGGGGGCCTTCTTGTTCCTGGTAGACTGCGGCGCTACTCTGGTGTTTCCGTTCCGCCTCCCTTATGCCGATGTCGTGCAGATACGCGGCACTCAACACCACGGCCGGATTGCCCTCTTCGGCATCAACCATTCTTTCGGCATACCGGGCCACCTTGGCCGCGTGACCGATGCGCTTGAAATCCTGTTTGAAATAGAGCTTCATTTCCACGGCAACGCGATCTTTGAACAGATCTTCCTTCTGCTTGATCAGTTCGGGCGGAAGGTCTCCAAAGCAGTCTGCAGCAAACTTGCAGTGGGTGGCGCAACCGAAATCCATCTTGGGATTCAGCACTTTATTACCGCATTTCTTACACTTACGCCGGGTCTCGTCCTTGAAGAATTCCACCTTGGCTCCACAATTGGGACATTCGGCATCAAATATCGCGTCAAATTTCCAGAATCTCGGGTCCTGTCCCGGGCATTTCATTGCTCTCTCGCCTTCCTTCCGCCAAGCAAACATGAGACCGGCAGGTGCGGGCGACGAAACTCCCGCACCTGCGCTTGATTTATCCGAGAATGGCCTTGAGGTCTTCGTCGGGACTGCTGATGGGCATGATGTTGAAATTTTCAACAAGCACGTTCAACACGTTGGGTGTTATGAACGCAGGCAGGCTCGGGCCCAGCCTTATATTCTTGATTCCGAGATGCAACAGGGTGAGGAGAATGGCTACGGCTTTCTGCTCGTACCAGGACAGTATCATGGACAGCGGCAGTTCATTAACGCCCACGTTGAAGGCATTTGCGAGGGCCACGGCGATCTGTATTGCCGAGTACGCGTCGTTGCACTGCCCCACATCCAGCAACCGCGGAATCCCGCCGATGTCGCCCAGGTCCTTGTCGAAGAAGCGGAACTTGCCGCATGCCAGGGTCAACACCACACAATCCTCCGGGACCTTCTCCACGAATTCGGTATAGTAGTTCCTGCCGGGTTTGGCTCCATCACAACCGGCGACGAGGAAGAAGTGGCGAATGGCACCCGCCTTGACCGCGTCTATGACCGTGCCGGCCACAGACATGACCGCGTTTCTTCCAAAACCGCACGTTACGGACTTGCCGTTCGTATCCTCGTCAAAGCCCGGCATTTCCAAGGCCTTTTCGATCACCCGCGTGAAGTCCGGGCCTTCGATATGGGTCGCGCCGGGCCACCCGACCAGGCCGGTAGTGAAGATTGAATCAAAGTACGAGTCCTTGGGCCTCTGAATACAGTTGGTGGTCATGAGAATGGGGCCGGGGAAATCGGCGAATTCCTTCCTCTGATTCTGCCACGCAGTGCCGTAGTGACCTGCTAAATGTGGGTATTTCTTCAGACCCGGGTAAGCGTGGGTCGGGAGCATTTCACCGTGGGTGTAGATATTGATCCCCTTCCCTTCGGTCTGCTTGAGGAGTTCCTCGAGGTCTTTCAGATCGTGCCCGGAGATAAGAATCGCCTTGCCCTTCTTCGCTCCCAGGGAGACCTTGGTGGGTTCCGGATGCCCATAGGTTCCGGTGTTCGCAGCGTCCAGCAACTCCATTGCCCTAAGATTGCTTTCACCGCACTTGAGTACCAGACCGACCCAATCGTCGAGACCCAGGGCGGGATTCAACGTCGCTGCAAGTCCTTCATGAATGAAGGAGTAAACCGCATCGTCTTCCTGTCCGAGGATCTGGGCGTGATCCGCGTATGCGGCGACTCCGCGGAGCCCCAGTATCAGCGTGTGCTGAAGCGAACGGATGTCCACGTTGGTCTTGTCGTCGGGAGCAAACCCGACTCCCGCTCCCTGTTCGATCATTCCTTGCAGACTGCCTGCCGGTTTGAAGTTCGCTGCGTCCTCCGTGAAGTCGGCTTTGCCTCCCGCGGCCTTCACCTTCTCCTTGAGTCCTTCCCGCAGTTCCACACACTTGTTGATCATCGGCGCAAACCGGTCCGGATCGAAGTCCACATTCGTCAGCGTAGAAAACAGACCCTTTGCCGTGAAAACGTCGACTTCATGATCTATTACCCCAACCTTGCGACCCGCGTCGGCGTACAAAGCCAGTCCCTTCAGTGCGTACGTCAGGATGTCCTGAAGTGCGGATACTTCAGCGGACTTACCGCATACCCCCACTTTGGTGCATCCGGTTCCAAAAGCCGTTTGCTCGCATTGATAGCAGAACATCTTCTCGTCCATTGTGTCCCTCCTGGTGGTTGCCCTTGGCGTTCAGGCGTCTGCGAAAAGCTCCGATGCACAAAATGTCGATGATCCTTCTCAATGGGAGCTCTTCATTGCTTCTCGGTCATCCCCGTCCTCAACCGCTATAAGTTAGTATTAAGCATTAATCGGGAGCGTGCCTTGACTTATGTCAACAACCAAGTTTTTTTTGCGTTCAGGATCGTGTTGTGTGGACGATAACAGCTTCAACCGTGTAAGAAGGATGGTGGTTTCGGATGGTTCGGCTTCACCAGAGGTCCTTCAGCATCTTGCGTATCCTGGACCTTTCTTGCAGCGCCAACCGCACCGGGCCGCTTATCATCGCCATGCGGCGGCTGAGCAGGCTGCGCAACTCCGGTTTGGGCTTCAATTTGAGTGCTTGTTGGTATGAATCAAGGGCCTCCACATAGAGCCCCTTGGTCTCATACAACCGCCCGAGATGATAGTGGGCAAACGGGTCTCGGGAGTCGGTCTCCGATGCGCGCAGGAAGTCGTCCATGGCTTGATCCGTGTTGCCTAGGTGTTCGTGGATGAGCCCTCTTTGTATCAATGCTCCACGAAGTTCCGGTGAGAGTCCGACGGTGGCGTCCAGATCGTTGAGCGCGCCGTTCAGATTGTCTTGCGCAATCCGAACCAGTCCGCGACGGTAATACGCATGATAAAACAGAGGGTTGAGTGCGATGGCCTCCGTGTAGAGCATCTCTGCTTGGGAAGCCTTTCCGTCCAGCGCCTTCCTGTTCCCTTCCCTCCACAATGCTAAGGGAGATGAATCGACGGGCCGCAGACGGCTTTGGAGCATCTTTATCCATACAGCCAGGCTTTCCTTCCACTCACTGCGCGGATCACGTTCCAGCGCCAGTTCATACAGGGAAATGGCACGCTCGATTTCTTTCCCTTCACGTTCCAACATTCCGGCAAGACCCTCCATAGCTCGATAGTTGCCCGGATCGAGTTCAAGAGCTTTTTCGTAGTCCTGTACGGCCTTCTTGGGTCGTTTGAGCATTTCAAGGGCCGTAGCCCTGCCCAGGTAGAGGGAACTTAAGCGAGGGGCCTTTCGGGCCGCCTGAGAGTAGAACTGCGCTGATTCTCGAAAACGGTTTTCCAGGAATGCTTTCTCGGCGAGTTTTTCCAGGTTAAACACTTCCGGGTCCGATTGGGCGGAAGCCAATTCCACGAGCGTCCGCCGGGGCTCGTCCTGAGCAAAGGAAATCCCGGGCAGTACGGCCAGGGCGATCGCTGCGGCGAGGGTAAACATGTCTTTGAGAAGGGTGTTCATGGTTCATCGCTCCCAACGGCAGCGTTCACGGCTTCTTCCGTCCCCCCCGCCTTCACGCGCATGGAAACTCAATTTAATTATAGTATCAGATTACGGAGAATACGGGAAAGGCAAAACATCCGGCATGAGTATGCATTCACTCACTTGCGGCGAGAGTCTTCGTTGGGATGTCTTTGCGAGCGCAGCGAAGCCATCTCAGAGCGTCGTGGTTTGCGAACGGCATTGAGATTGCTCCGTCGCTTCGTTCCTCGCAATGACATACTTGGAGGGTCTCTCTCCCACGAGACTGAATGTCAACTGGCATAAACGTGCGAATTCGGCTACACTTCTTCAAAGCAACTGAAGACTGCGTATCTGAGAAGCGTCATGCCCCGTATACCCTACCCGCCGAAGCTTTTCTTTCCGTTCGCGGCCTGTTTCATCCTGGGCTTGCTCGCTGATCCCCTTCTCGCGGAGATCCCCCGCATACCCGAGCCTAAGCATTCCGAGTACCGCATTGCCATCCATTGCTCGCTGGGGATCCTTCAAGTCTGGAGGCAAGCGGAACTCGTGAAGGAATACCCCATAGAAACGGGCAAGGGCGGACTGGGTAAGAAGAGGAGCGGTGATCATCGGACCCCGGTGGGCGACTACGAGGTCAGTTGGATGGCGTCCCGCAAGTTGAGAAAAGGGCTCAGGATCATAGACGAAAAGAGTTGGTGCCGGGGCAACCGATTCGTCTACGGAAACACCGGCCCGAGGCTGGAGAGGCTCTGGAGCGAACCTTACGGAGGGCAGGAAGCCGCAGTTATCAGCATTGACTATCCCAACGTCAAGGACAGTTTGATGGGATTCACCGGCGAGTGCATTCATATCCACGCGGATAAGCGACACGAGGAGGGTATTCTCAAGAAATCCTACGGATGTATCCATATGTATCCCACGGATGCACGAGAGCTCTACGAAATGGTGGACGTGGGAACACCGGTGAAAATCCTTCCGTAAGAAGCTTGGAACCCTCTATTCCATTATGGGAATGGTAAAGGTAAACGTACTGCCTTGGCCGAGAGCGTCACTCCTTGCATGGATTTTGCCTCCATGGAGTTCCACAAGCCTGCGGGTCAGTGCAAGACCAAGCCCGGTTCCTTCCGGTTTACCAAACTTCCGTGACTCAAGTTGCTCAAACGGTTCAAAGACGTGATCCATGTCCTCGGGTCTCAGCCCGATTCCGGTGTCGGTCACACTTACGACCAGCCGATCTTCTTTTTGACGTGCCTTGACCTGTATACGGCCGCCGTCGGGGGTAAACTTGGCGGCATTGGACAGGAGGTTCAACATGATTTGCCGGAGCTTTACCCTGTCTGCTCGAATCTGCAATTCGGCAATCGAGTCATCAATATAAAGCTCAAGTTTGAGCGAGCGTCTCAAGGCGTTCTCTTTGATCATCGATAGGCTCGTTTCGAGGAGCTGTGCCGGATTCACCTGCTCAAGCTGAAGCTTCATTTTTCCCGACTCGACCTTTGCAAGATCCAGAACCTCGTCGATCAAATGGAGTAAATGGCGACCGCTTTCGAGTATGTATCCAAGGAAACGAAGCTGCTTGTCATTCAGCTTGCCGTAATGCTGGTCGTGAAGAATCTCCGAGAAACCGATCACGGCATTCATCGGCGTCCGAATCTCATGGCTCATGCCGGCAAGAAATCTGCTCTTTGCCATGTTGGCGGCTTCAGCTTCCGCCCGCAACCGCAGGGAGGCTTTGAATGCTCGTCGCTGTTCCTCTTCCGCTCGCTTGCGCTCAGAAATATCGGTGAACACCCCGAAAGCCCCTTGAAAGGTTCCGTCTTCGTTATGAATCGGACGCCCGGAAAGCAGGACATCGATCCGTGAGCCGTCCTTGGCAACGAGTGCACTCTCGTACACCCCGGATTCGCCCTTCACCCGCTTCGAAAATTCCTGATTATGAAGGTCCTTGTATTCCGGGTGAATTACTCGAAACGAGTCGGTGTGCAACAATTCATCACTTGGGTATCCCACCATTTCGCAAAATCTTTCGTTCATATAGACAAATTGAGCGTTTTCATCGATCCGACTTACCCCCTCATTCATGGTTTCAACCAAGGTTCTGAACTTCTCTTCGCTCTCTCTCAAGGCCTCCTCGGTGGCTTTGAGATCGGTTACGTCGGTGACGACGCCGAAACTTCCTCCGAAATTTCCTTCTTCATCAACAAGGGAACTGACCGAGGCGATTACCGGTATCCTTTTGCCGGTCTTCCCTGTGAAGGCAATTTCATAACACGCTCTGACTTCTCCCATGCTGCGATTGGAAAGCTGTTCCGCGAGTATTCTTCGATTTGCTTCATCGAAGAAGTCGGCAGCGGGACGGCCCAGTATCTCCTTACGCTCATAGCCGACGAGTTCGCACATCTTGTCGTTCACGAACGAGACGATCCCGTGTTCGTCAAGCACGGTCAGTCCTTCGTTCATGGTCTCGATCAGTATCCTGTATCTCTCTTCGCTTCTGCGCAGATCCTTCTCAGCTTGGATTCGATCGGTGATGTCCATCCCCGCGGCAAGGCCATATTGCTTGCCCCCCATTTCGAACACCTCGTTACTAAACACATTGTGCCGAGGCTCCCCCGCTCTGGTGTGAAGAACGATCTCTCCCCTCCTGATTGGACCCGTGAGCCGGAATTGTCTAAGCATGGCCTCGCGCTGCGCTGAATCCCACATGCCAAGATCCACGGAGGTGCGACCCAAGACCTCCTCCCTGGTATACCCAAAGGTGTCCAAGAAGGCTTGGTTTACCTCCTCAATGGTTCCGTCTTCCACCCTGCTGAGAGTCATCCAAACAGGGCTCATATGAAACAGTTTCGCAAATTTCTCTTCAGTTCTAATACTGCGTTGCTCCAAATCGGCTACGCGTCGTCGGAGATCCTGCAATTCAGCAATCAGTTCCTCTCTGGTCTTATCCGTGTCCTGCATGTACGCCTCATCTCCAATATTTCCTCTCAACATTTTGATATCATGGAATCATCTTAATTATACCGTGCAGGTTACCGCAACGACCAGCCGACGTCAATCGACTGCGCGTCTCCTTGGCTGGAATTCGATCAGGCCGACTGAGAAGGCGGAGGAAGCGTGTCGGCAACTTCGCACTCGATACGGCAAACCTGTTGATGGAGTGGGGGGAATCGCCATGGTCCCGAAAGATTGAAGGTCATTTTCCATCCTTTTCCTATTGACAATAATATTGTCATCATGTCAATCTTATTGTCATGAACGATAAAGAGACCATTCGAGGATTGATCGACGTGATCAGCGAAACCATTTCTCTGTTCCACATGCTCCACGCCGTAACCAACGAGATCCACGAGAGCGTGGGGATGACCGCTCCTCTCAGGGGCGTCATGAACAGCCTTCTCAAGCACGGTCCTAAGACGGTACCTCAACTGGCGCGCATGAGGCCGGTATCTCGTCAGCACATTCAACAGATAGTGAACTCCCTTCTGGAAAAAAGCTTGGTAGAGTATTCAGATAATCCCGACCACAAGCGCTCCAAACTCATTCAACTCACGAAACGGGGAGAAACACTTGTCGCCGGCATGGCAGATCGTGAGGAACGAATCCTGAGAAAGGTCCCAATCGACCTCGACCCGAAAACTCTTCGCAACACGGTCGACGCGTTACGCCGTCTTCACGATGTATTTGCAGGCGGGGAGGTACGTGAGATCATCGTGAAAGAGCATTAGTACTCCACGGCGGAAGTACGGTGACGTATTAACGGAAACTGTCCCTGTCTTGGTAGCGCCGGCCTCCGTGTCGGTCTCTTCTCCGCGTGCGCCCGGCAGGGTTGGTGGGACAGGCGTCTCGCCTGTCGACGGGCAAGATGCCCGTCCCACTGGGACGCTGCCGAGGGTTCTCAAGAATACGTCGGCGCTTCATGCCAACAGATTCAAGCCATGAAGGCTCATATGAAAGGACGGAGGAAGTGCCTAGAAGAATCCCACATACTGAGTTGGAAATAATTACCGGACAACTAAGGACTGAAGATTATCTGGAGATGCAAAAGAAACTGGGGAGATTCTATCTGAAGGGTTTTCTGAGGCTGCTTGCTCGGCAGGAGAAGCGAGGGCGTTTCCTGGAAGTCGGTTCGGGTCCGGGATATCAAACAGCCCGAGTCGCTTCGGAGAATCGGGACGCTGATATTACCGCGATCGAACCTTCTGCAGACATGATCAGGGTGGCGGAATCTTACATCCAACAGGAGGGCCTGGGGGACAGGGTGAGATTTGTTCAAGGCTCGGTTGAGGACAGAGCCTTGATTGAAGGTTTGGGCCAATTCGATCTCATTTACTCCACTTTTTCTCTCCATCACTGGAAGGAGCCGTTCAGCGGGATTCGGAATCTTCACAGGGCCCTGAACGACAACGGTGTGCTGCTCATATACGATTTCGAACGGCATTGGCTGACGTATTACCTTCCCGTGAAACGAGGAATAGTCGAATCCGTACGAGCTTCCTACACACCCGGCGAGATCTCGGCGATGATGGCCGGGTTGGGAATTGAAGGCCATTCAGTTCGCCGTCACTTCCCCTACCTGTCGGTCTTGATTACGAACTAGTACTCCACGGCGGAAGTACGGTGACGTATTAACGGGAACCGTCCTTGTCTTGGTAGCGCCGGCCTCCGTGTCGGTCTCTTCTCCGCGTGCGCTCGGCAGGGTTGGGGGGACAGGCGTCTCGCCTGTCGACGGGCTAGATGCCCGTCCCACTGGGACGCTACCGTGCGTTCTCAAGAATACGTCGGCGCATTCATGCCGCAGTGTGCAAGTGTTCCGATCCATAAGCTCGGTCACGTGAATCCGTGAGGACTCTCGATATCTCCCATACGCAACCGTGCGTCCTACTCAACCTCGCCGACCAATATGAACGGGGCCCAGAAGAATGGGTGATCGTACCCGGCCTCTCGTATCTCATCTCTCGCGAGTCTCAACGCATCGAGTTTGCTCTTCCCTTCCCTGATGTGACGAAAGAAACTCTCCACGAGATCCACCGACGCGGACTCCGACACCGACCAAAGACTCATCAGGACGCTTCTTGCTCCCGCATACTGAAAAGCCCGCCCCATGCCCATGGTGCCTTCACCGAAGACTCTCCTGCCCAGCCCTGTTTGACATGCCGTAAGCGCAGCGATGTCGCAGTTCATCTTCAGTCCCATCACTTCGCTCAACCGCAAGAATCCATCATCGTCCTCTCCCTCGTCGAGCAGTGTCAAGACGAGTACAGGCTCTCGGATTCCGGGCAAAGAGTTTCCAAAATAGCCGTGGGTAGCGAGCAGCAGGGAACCGTAAGCCGTCAGGTCCTTTGCGACGAGAATCTTCTTGCCGGCGTGCAGTCCTTCATACAGGTCGGTCCCCTCCGGGTCGGTTTTCTTCAAGTTTTCTCCGAGTTCGCCAGTGAGAGGCAGCCTTGGGAATGTGATCCCCGTCTGCTTCCTGATGGACATGAGAATCTCAATGGGAAGCGTGGCGAGCAGTTTTTCCTTCTTTTTGCGAGAGATTCGTACCAGCCTTGGATCGTCGGTCGAGAAGATGGGGTCCACCATTGCAAGAAATCGCCCGGAAGGCTTGCGTTGCCTTCTCAGGGTGCGGGCAAGCGTCAGCGCGGTCACGGACTGATAGTAGGAAAGAGGGTTCCGATCCCCAAAGAATTCGGCTCCGGTAATGACCGGAGTTGCTCCGTCGGTCGTCACTATTCCGCGATCGTTGAGGACCAGCATCTCGAACGGCAAGACGGCCAGTGAGTCGTCCGGCACAACGATCACATGAGCATTCTTGGGCAAGTCGGGCGTGATGTCTTGAAGCAGGATGTCGGAGAGTCTCTTGCCGGCGGCAAAGTTGAAGCTGCGGAGCTTGGCTGTAGAGGAATCCGTGGAATCAATCTCAAGTGGTTCCCTATATCGCCTGACCAACGAATCGACCTCCGACCGTGTCACGGGCTTGAAAGCGGCCTTCACGATCTCCTTACCTTTTAGAAGATAGCTTATAATGCCCGTATCGGTGACGTCATACGCCAAGACCCGTTCATCGTCCGTAAGCGCAGTCCGGTCCAGGTTCATCGGTTCCGGATACCGGGTGGCGGCAAACAAAGGGAAGCGTGCTCTTAGGGACGCCACATGTGCCGCGAGCTTGTCCTTCGCAGCCCGCACTTGGGGTTCCAAAACGGCAATACTCTTTCTGTCGTCTTGCTCGTATGCCGTGTGGAGCGCCCTGGTCGTTGCTGCAAGCTGTTGATTCAGAGCAGCGTCCGCGGCCATGAGGTTTTCCGGTAGGGCCATGGTTGCATTCTCCGACCGTCGAGACAATCCCTCGGAAAACGCTCGGGCCTTGGTAAACTCGGATTCTCGAAATGCCTCTTCGGGCTTGTTCATTTTGATGAGGACTCGGGCAAGCCCCTCATACGGCGCGGTCCTGAAGAAGCCCCCCAATTGTACATTGAAGAACTCGGCACGTTCCGGCCGGCTCAGGCCGAGCCTGATCGACTCGATGTATTCGATCGCGGTGCGATAATCCTTTGCAGCCGCTTGGAGATCGCCTTTCCGTTCTCTTATCAGGCCGAGGCCGGTATGAGCCGTACAGAGGTAGTCAAGCATTCGTCTGGGCTCCGAGTAATTCCGGAGCTTCACATAGTTGCGCTCCGCGGCGGAAAGGTCTGCTTTCATGAGGTAAAGCCTGCCGAGAGATTGCCAAAATCCCGCTCGCTTGATGTATTCCTCGGCGTTCTTCATATCCCCGCGATCGAGGTACAGGTGTCCGATCTCGTCGATCACCAAATCGGTAGGATAACCGTGCTTTGTGCAAAGCTTCAGGCCCTCCTGAAAGAAGCGCAGTGCGTCCGGGTCCTTCCCCGCAAGCTTACAAACCCGTCCCAACCGGACGTACGATGCCGTTTCTCCGCCCGTCAGTCCAAGCTTCCTTTTGAGTTCCAACGCTTGACGATAGTATTCGCGTGCTTTGTCGTAATCACCCCATGCCTCGTTGAGTTGACCGAGATTGTCCAACGTCAGGCACGTCTGCACGCTGTCGGAGGCCTTTTCACGCAGGGCGAGGGACTTCTTCAGGGCATCCGAAGCCTTCCGGTACTCTCCCATGAACATGAAGACCTGCCCGATCTGATTGTAGGAAGTCGCCCGGCCTTGATAATCCGGCGTGCCCTTGCCGACCGAAAGCGATCTCCTGTGCAAATTCAAGGCAATCGCGAACTGTCCCCAAAGGGCATGAACTATACCGAGATTGTTGAGGATTCGTGCCTGCTCGGCGGTGTCTCCAAGCGATTGAGCCAATTCCAGGGCTTTGTTGAGGCATAGGCCGGCTTTTTCCTGCTGATGACTCACCCCGTACAAGAGACCGCACGAGTTCAGTCCCAACAACGCGGATCTCTTCATGGACGGGTCCATGGAGGATTTCTCGTGCCCGGGCACAGCGAGCACCTGCATCATTTTGTCGCAATCCCCGAGAAGCTTCAGGCGTTGGGCCCCGGCGGCATCTCGAGCCTCAGGCGATTGGTAGTGCTCGCTCCCGTCTTTGGGTTGCCCCTTGAAAACCCAGTCGGTCGCTCCCGTGGGGCATGAAAATCCCATGAGGAAGAAGCCTACACACATCACGCGAAGAATCCGTAACATGCTTTCCTCCTTCTGCCGTATTCAGTCCGATTCCCCAAAGGCATTGAACATTGATGACGTCCGAACGGCAGGCCGCCCGTCGACGGATTTCGCCGGTGGAAGAAAGTCCCTCCCATTATCGCCACGGAAGGTTACCGGGACCGGCGGGTGCGGGGCTCAGGCCGCATATGAAAGAAGACGGCTTTCCCGACCAAAGCACGTAGGCTTCGTCTCTGGCCCTTGTGATGCTCACGTACAGAAGCCGGCTTTCCCGATCTACGAATTCCTCAAGCTCCAAAGGGTCTTGGATCTTCTTCCCTACATGTTCAAGCGGCAGGGTGCCATGGGAGCAATCAAGGGCAAAGACAATCTTGAACTCCTGACCTTTTGCCCGGTGCATGGTGCCCAAGTTCACACCATTCGATCCTTCGGAATCATCTTGTGCGCTGAGGTTGTACAAGGGAATCTCGGCTTCCGTAAGCAGTTCCCTGATGGGATTCAGCAACTTGCCCGTGCGGGCAAACACGGCGATTCCTTTGGGAGTCACCCCTTCCTTGAGCAACTCCGTAATCTTGTCCAAAACGAACCGGTGGCCTTCCTGTATCGAATCAAAGCCTTTCAGCGTGGGTTCCGGTCCTCCGAAAAGGCTTCGGGTACCCGTGCGACCCTCTGCTCCGCCGTCCATATTGTCGCTTTTGTCGCCCAATATACAGTCCGCAAATCGACGGATCTGTTCGGTGGTTCGATAATTGATCTCCAGGACATGCGAGCGGCCGCAAACTTTGTCCGAAATTCGGGTGTCTGTCGTTCCCTGTGGACAAAGCCCTTTTCCACGGGTTGAAACCCGTGGCTACTAACGGTGAGCCCCTGCGGGGCACTGGGAGGGTAGGCACAGGGGCCTACCCCTACTCGGATTGGCCGATTGTCAGCCGCTTCTACGGTTGCCGGTAAAAAGATGTGGGACATGCTCAGGTTCAAAGCCTGGGAACCAGACTCGAAATATCGGTCATTTTTTCCGACGGTTGCCTACATCACGCAGAACACCTGATTTCTCACGATATCCGTCTCCGCGCGCCGCCTCATCCCGTTTACCGTTCACCACCTTTGTTTTCGTAGAATCCCTCGATCAATCAGACGGCGTAAATGCTCGGCGATCTGGAGCGGCATCGCACCTCCCCGCACGAGCACCCCGAGCTCCATGTTCAAATTGAAGGCATGGCCTGTGAGGTTCGCACTGGATATGAGCGCGACCGATTCGTCGGCCACGGCGCATTTCACATGCAGCGCACCGCAGTGTCCCGATTCATCCCGGGGTCGCGTATGCACCGGCCAGACGTACACGGATGTTCTCGCAGCAACGTTTTCGCCGAGCCCTTTAAGTTCCTCAAAAGCAGTCCTGCCTGCACTGGATTCCTTGGATTCGAGAATAATCGAGATTGTGACGCCTCTTTCCGCTGCCCGGCAGATCGCTGCGGCTATGTTTGGAATCTTGTACGCTGCAAATGTGGCGATCAGGAGCGTCTTCACCGCGCCATTGATAAGTTCCAAAAGGGCTTGATCGGTTCGTCGAAACTCCGACAACTCGCCCTGGGGACCTGTCCATACCAGTTCGGCGGATTGCCGATCCCGGTAATATTCGTCGGTGTGGGCCGCTCCCCGCAATGCCCAGGCAAGGTTCTCAGGGGTCACGTTGCTGCATTTGGCGCACCAGTCCCGGAGCAGCGAGCCGACCAGAGAGCGATTCCCTACCGGTACGAACGATTGTGCAATTCGAAGCTTTTCCGCGGGAGAGGATTCCGGCGACAAGCCCTCCAGTTTGCGGCACAGGCCTTCCAGGAGAGCCGGCGGCAGTTCTCGCCCGAGGGCTACTACCTTACGTAAGAGTTCGTTTTTTCCCTCTCGGGCATTCATGTACTTGCCGATCAGGAAAAGAAGCCGCAGCCGGCCGGCCCCACGGTCTCAACCAGTACGCTTCTGTCCAGGTACTTGTTTCCTCGTTCACACGATGTCTCGGCCGCGAAGAGGCATGCATGGCATGCCGCAGCGTGAAGCATCCTGCCTTCCGGATCGGGATTGCGTTCCGCGCAGAGCGGGTCGGATGAGCAGAGTCGCATCTGCCTGAGCGATTGTTCCAGATGTCTGCCCAGGGTTGCGGGATCGCCCAGGCTTACCAGTCCGCCCAGGGTTCCTTCGCTGTCCGGTGCCGCGGTATAGAGGAGAACACCGGCCATGGGACCGTTCTCGGCCGCGGGACTCGCCGAATAGATCCTCTCTCGGATGCCGGCCGCGGTGTACCCGCATTCAAGCGCGAACCCGCGCATCAACGCATGAGCAAATGAATGAAGCAGAACATATCGAATTCCCGGAAAACCGGCTTCCGGCGGTTCGAGATTCCTCTTCATGCGCCATTGCCGGTGCGCTTCGAGAAAACGGTTCGATCGTTTAATGACGGCAGGCAAGCGTTCCCAAATCTGCAGTGCCTCCTCCTTGAATTGTATGAACAAGCCTTCGCCCCGGGTCTCCGACGCGGGAACCCAGGAAGGCGGTTTTCTGGAAAGCGGAGCGGTCAGGGCGGGCGGCACTTCCCCCGAGTCGGCGTAGTCTCCGGGCGATTCGATTCTCGTGAACCCTACGAGCGCTCTCACTTCTCTGAGTCGATCGGCAAGCACAATAGTGCTGAAATAGTCTTCAAATCCCCTTGGAACGTCCTCCGTCCGAAGCCGAAAATCCGGACTCTCGGTAACCGCGGAAGGATTGGAGAAGACCTCCCATTCCGGACTTTTCAGGTCCGCTGCATTCTTTTCATCATCTCCGAACGATTGGGTGCTTTTTTCTTCCAATACTTCCCAGATCTCCCGGTCCGAGAATTTTGCCAACCCGGAAAGCAGGCCGGTCATGGTCAATGCCGCCCTCACGGCCTTGAACGCGTCAAAGGTAACCGCGGTCGACAGCAGGTGCTACTCCTCCACCTGGTGCCGGTACTCCTCCACCTGTTGCGTCAACTGCTCGCCTGCCCGGGGGATGGAAAGAGAAGACAGGTTGATGGAGAACCAGCTATTGGAGGCCCCCAACAGTAATGTCCTCATGCGCTCCTCGCAGCCGTCCTCCTCAAAATCACGCAGGTGCGGCCTTCTACCTCTGCACTGAGGCATGTTCTTTTCAGCCTCTTCCCCAAAAGCCTTGGACATGGGTTTCCTTTCACCACAGTTGGTACATTTTACCCATATGTCGGAAGCCGTCCCGGAGACTCCGCGCTCCTCGAGACGGAGCTGAGGCGCGTCGCACGGCGGTCCGCCGTGAACGAACATTATCCAGGGGAAATCGTCCAAGTGACCGCGTGAACAAGAAACCAAAAACCTGGCGGGGACCGCGGTGGGAGATCGACCGGGCTTGACACAATTTGCGTGGACATATCTCGCCCGGTCCGGCCTGTACGGATCGGTTTTCAGTTCAAACAGTCCGGAAGTGACTTTCGCCAGCACGTTGCAGTATGGGCATCTCAACCATCTGGGGAAGACGGCCACGGGAACGCCGACCTTGCCCTCTTCGTCAAACTTGGAACCGGCATCCTGAATTTCCGGGGGCATCGGGGGCAGCTTGAGAGCCCGGACCTGGTTTCCCAGCCTGTTCTTCACCGCGGCAAGAAGGCGCTCTTCCCCTACTTCCCGTGTGTTTGCGACGTTCCAATCGTCAAGCCCCATGATCATTGCCGCGAGGTTGGGAAGATCGACTATGGCCCCTACACCGAATGTGTGGAGCATTTGGCTGGGCCTCAGTTGTCCCACTTGGCTCGGATACGACGGACTTTCCATTTTAACCGCCTTAGGGTCGATAGGCTGCTAAGAGAATAAGCGTTTACGAAACAGGCTCATCATCAAGGCCTCGATTGTCGAGCACAAGGGCTACCGTCGGTTCGACCTCACGCAGGGAGTTGAGGCATGTGTAGGGTTGCCAAGGCCCCGGCTCCGGCTTGTGCAAGAGAGGCTTGACCACACCCGGCTTCCTGGACCGATAAGCAAGTACGCTCCCCGCGCTCTTGGTGTTCTCTATCTCCTTGAGCCAGATATCCAGTCGATATTTCAGCTGCTTTTTGAGGTCATCACCTATCCTGTTGCTTCCCAGGACTTGTCCGGCCCGGTCCGCTATGGCCTCGACCGCTCTTTTCACGGTCTCATGTTCTCTATCCAGCAGCGCGGCTGCGTCGTTCGCATTGAAGTCCTCTCCTGCAAGTCTCGCCAGGGAAACCAGCAGAGCGGAGAGGCCCCGATCGAGAGCCCTCGATGAGAACGGCGTTACGGAGAGCGCCTCCACGTGCTTGTAGAACGTTGCATGGTAATGCTCGAACGTCTCGTAATGGGACATGTCTCTCGGCCGAGCCCAATTGTACACCGTGACGACCAGACCGGGCTTCTTTCTTCCAACTCTGCTCGTGGCCTGGATATACTCCGCCGCGGCTTTTGGTTGACCCGCCACAACCATGAGCCCCAGGCGTTGCACATCAACGCCGACGGAGATCATACTGGTGGAGAGAAGAACATCTATGGGATGTCGAGACTTGTTCCCACGGTCTCGACCGTTTGTCTTTCTCGATGATTGGTCCGTTGGCCGGTCAAACTCGACCTCCAGGAGATCCAGGATTTTCGGAATATCGCCCGACCCTTTCCTCGAGGTCAGTTCTTCAACTACCGGGATGGAACGCCTGGCCAAACCGCGTTCATCCATCTGCTTGAGCCTGGAACGCACATCGTCTTCAACCAAACGCACCATGCCCCCGAGTTCGCGCAGTGAATTGAAATACCCGACCAAGGTCATCCATGGATCAACGGCTTTCCCATAACCATGGGGCGGTTGCTCGTACAGAGTTTGGGAACTCGACAACAGCGCGGTATAAACCCGAATCAATGCCGCTTTCAGACGAACCCCGGGTGCGCAAATCCCCATATAGCATCTACCGGGATATTCCTCGGAGGGCTCTCTCTGAAGAGAAAAGAAGTTGTCCTTCACGTCGATCCCTTGCGGAGGAAAGACATCGACACCTCTCAGGAACAGCGAATGAACTTGATCGCGGGCCCGTCGTATGGTGGCCGTGGAAGCGATGATCTTGGGGCGGACCATGCGGCCGTCGACCTCCCAAGTGCACAACTCATCCACCGCGGTCTCATAGAGGCCGACGAGTGTACCGAGGGGGCCGCTTATGAGATGCAGCTCGTCCTGAATGATGAGATCCGGAGGCCGGAGCAGAGCACATTCGATGGTGCGTGCTTTGGGCAGGTTTCCCATCTTGGGATGAGAGTCCGTGTCAACGATCTCCGGGGAACGAAATCCATGCCTCTCGCAATATCCGTTCACTCGTCCCACGAGCATCTGCGTTTCGCCCTTCCAGGGCATTTGGGCGAATTTGTCAACCGTGGCGATCAGCAGCGCGGGCAGCCGACGATAGATCTCCTCGTCTACTACGAGCACCGGCAGCCCTTCATCAGGCGCATTTCTTCGCGTGAAGGGACATTGAAACGACTTGTCCGAGCAGTAAATCAGCGTCCTGCCGCGGCCTTTGGCAAACGTCTCGACCGTGATGTCTCTGCCCGGATCGATGGGGCTCCCGCACCACGGACAGTACGTGAGCTGAGCCGGCGATCCCGATCCCGCGGCCGCGCCGGGGCCCCGGAATCCATGATGCTTCTTGATCGCCTCCGCGCTGTCTTCGGTTCGGTTGGGGGTAGTCTTTTGACCGACCCAAAGGCCTATGCGGAAGGGGTCGTCGCCCCATCGTGAATCTCCACGGTCCCACGCATCCTTACGCAACAGCTCGCATGCGCAGATCAACGTGGAGGCCCTTTGAAACTGCTGAAGCGTTAGGAGACGCAGGGTATACCGCATCAGGACCGCCACGCCGTGCATTCCGGACCGACCCGCAACTTCTCCCTGAAGGCGGCGAATCGCCATGGTGTACGCGGCCAACCCCAGATACGCCTCGGTCTTGCCGCCCCCTGTGGGAAACCAGAGGAGGTCCGCAACGGCCAGGGACTCATCGCTCCTTTCAGGGTGATGGATGTCGGTGAGGCCTGGGAGGTTGAGCAGCATGAAGGCAAGCTGAAACGGGAACCACGTTCGATTGCCGGCCACATCGATCTCCCCAAGTTTCGGGTCCTGATCACGCCGGAATCGTTCGGAATAGATGGAACGGATTCGCTGTAACCACATGGCCTTGTTGGCGAATCGGAATGCCTCGGCCGCCTGTTCGTCGGTTGATATGACGTCGATTCCCGCCCGAATTCTATCCAAAGTCCGCCGACAATGGTCCAATGAGACCTCAGCCGCGACTATGTGCGGGGACAAGGCTTTGTCGGGCTCTTGCACGACCGAGCTCCGGCCCTGTATCCATTTCTCGTACGCATCCGGCAGCGCGGCCAGTTTGGTCGCAAAATCTTTGGTGTCCGTCTCGGACAACTCCTTCATGTCCGGCACCAGGCCGGCCAAGTCCCGGATCTCTTGCCCCGTCGGCGGAGTCTGTTGAGGAACCTCATATGAGGGAATGAACGTCGTGGAGAGTCTCACCGCCCGCTGCGGGTCATCGGGGGAAGTTTCCGCATGCACGGAGACGCCGTGCCCCACCGCGAATTCCACATGCCGGCGGTAGAGCATATCCATTGCCTGCTGTTCCTCTTCCGGGTCCATGCTCGATGCCCCGCATAGCCCGCCGGCCGATCTGCTCGAAAAGACGGCCTCTCCCTCCGGCCCTTCCACGACGAGTTCCGGCTGGAAGAGCCAGGCAGCGTCCTTCAGTTGATTGGGCTCGGCCTGCTCGTTCACGAGGAAAAGCGAGACCAGCCACGCGTCCTCTGTTTTTCGGGCTAGCCCCTTTACTCGAACCTCGCCGGCATCGGTTGCCGTACGCAAGGGCCCGATAACCCCGTTTATCAGAGGCACGTCGTCCCATATTCGTTCCATCGGGTTTCGTTTCCACACAAGCCTGGGGGCGCCGCTCTTCTCATCGATGATTGTTTCGCTTGCCGTGCGGACATATTGCCCCCAGCGAACGGTTATCTTGAGTGCCCGGGCATCGCCGTGTACCGAAAAGGTCATGCCGCAGGAAGACGGAAAAAACGTCGGCGTCTGCAGGGCCGAGATGTCGGTCGAACCGTCCTGTTCCGTGTCCGGGCCGCCGACGGCAAGCTCGTCCTGCTCTTCAGGGGGTACGACCGCTTCCCATCCCTTGGGTGCCAGCATGCCCACCAGGTAGCGATCTCTCACCCGCTGTTCGTCGATCTCCTCTTCGGGGCCGCCGGCCGGGCCAAGGAGATCGCTGAATACCATTTCCTTGAGCTTCCCGCGAATTGCAGCCGGCGAGGAAGTCTTGAGAACCTGCCCTACCGTCTTCTGTTCCGATGTGTCATCGATCCTCTGCATCATCATGCTCGTTTCTTCTAAACCGCTGCCGCGGTGAGGCGCGCGTTCTCGGTCACTGTTTGTGGTTTTGACGCTATAGTGCCGTGCTTTGAATTTCGCAGTGATCCAGGTCGGCGGCAACCACTCGGATTCCGATATGCGCATACATCCACGCCAAGTGATAAACGAGGGAGGTCTTGCCGACGCCGCTCTTGTTGTTGAAAAAGGCCGTGATCGTAACGCTCATTGAGCCCTCCTGACGATGGCGCAGATATTCGTCTCCTCTATCTGAAATTCAGGCGGCGGGTTGCCCTTGTTGGCGAGTTCTTTGCAGGCCAACTCGATTCCGATTCCGAATTTTTGGACATATCCGAGGCTTTTCATGGCAGATCATAGACCAAGTGCCGCATTTCCACCAGGTGAGATCGCCTCGTCCGGCGTTCCCCACGGGACTTGCGATGCCCCGGTGCCGTGTATTGCCCCCTTACGGGACAAATCCCTTCGGCGCAAACGGTGGGACTGTCCAGTCTGATGAGACTCTCATTGAGCGAAAAAGTCCGCGCAATGCTTGTGCGCGTGTGATATATTAGAGCTTAACCTTCAAGGGATCTTATCATACATGGGGGTAGTATGTGCGATAATCCAGAGACTGAGGCTCTTGATTTGGAATCTCTGGCGAATGGAAGACCCGGAATTACCCCGAAATGGGGTGCAGTTTTGGTTGAAACTGCTGTCGTGTGCTTTGAAGACCAACAACACGCCTCTGGGGTTGAGCTGCGCGTTCGCTGTCACGCTGATCGTACGTTTACGCTCAATTGGCAGCGGATCGTTGATGATCAAATGCGCCGCTGCTACAATGATTCGAGAAAGACAACTGAATTTGGAGCTGAAGGAATCGCTATCCTGGTGGTGGAAGTGGTTACTGGGTTGACCGTGGTAGAAAGATCAGATACAGGAACGCATATTGATTTCTGGTTGGGAGAAGACGATGATGATGCACCACCTTTTGCCAGTGAAGCGCGGTTGGAAATCTCTGGAATTCGTCGCGGCGATGACACCAAAATTGCTGCAAGAGTGAAAGAAAAACAAGAGCGATTAAAGGGAGCAGACAGTCTTCTTCCCGCTTTTATTATCGTAGTTGAATTTAGTGCCCCTGTTTGCGAGGTGCAACAACGATGAATCCCATAAAACAACTCCACAGGGAGGCTATGGACTTTTTTGATCAAGCCGAAGTGGCACGGATGATGGGCCGCACTGAGGATCTGCCGGCTTTACTGTTGCGAGCTTACGAAAAAGAACGAGAAGCGGCCTCGCTGGTTAAAGATCGGCTAGAATTGGAACCAACTCGTTCTGTCTTGTTTCGGAGTGCGGCGGCCTTGGCAAAGCGGTGTGATAAGTTCAGGGAGGCAGAACAGCTGATAGGTTTGGGGCTGGCAGGTAATCCACCCCACGAAATTGCGGAAGAACTGCGGAATTTGTTTGAGGAACTAAACTACCGCCGTCACTTAAGCGCTAAGGGATACGAATTATGTCCCTCAGTTTTTCAGGTATCCTTCGCCGGCTCTGAAATCGGACCAGGAATGGCAGAGAAGGACGAGGTAATTAATAGAATTCAATGGCTTTCAACCAATATTTACAGAACAGCTCAAAGAAAGCGTGGTGATAAATATGCACCCGGAATCCCGAGAAAATTGAAAAAAGAAGTTAAACTTGAAATCAACATGCCAATTGCCGCTAGTTTTGCTGTCGCGTTCAGAATTTCATATTTGCCTCCAAAAGATCAACCCACATTCTCAGGGATGGGTGGCTGGCGGCCAGAGGAAATAATCGACGAACTTATGACATGTATCACACTCCTGCAGAATGAAGACGCTCAGAAGCTACGAGAAAGGTTTAAGGAAGAAGCATATTTTACCAGTTTTCTTGGCTTGTCTCAACAAGTCGCCCCAGATGGCGAAAGGGTAAAGCTCGTCGGCTTTACTTCATGGAAAGACGGTTCAGAAAGACGGGTTGTTTTTGACAAACCTAAGAAGGCCCTGAAAGAATTTAGGAAATCCATTTCATTAGAACAGTCGGAAGAACGAATTTGTGCAACAAAAACTATTATAGAAGGCAGGCTTCTGAAAGCAGATTCCACAAACCCCAAGAAGGGGGATAAGCTTCAAGTGATTGATGAGAATAATAAACGACATGACGTTGTAATTAAGGAAGGCGGCGGCGACATCGTGAGGACTCTCTATGAAGCATTTGTAAGGGTCTCCGGTGAACTTGACGGCAAACAAATCGTCAATGCTGATGTTGAACCCATTGCTTGATTGATTCAAGAAATCTCCGCCTTGAGGATGAAGATGGACAGAGGTTTGATCTTAGGGGACACGTACGCACGCTCAAACGTCGCCAAGGGGAAACTGGCCGGTTGTGGTAAGCTACAAAGAGCATCAGATCTTCGAACGGATCTGCGCCGTAAGACTGAGTGAAACGGCTACCCGGAAAGCTCGCACGAGAGGACGCGGAAGGCCGCATCTTCATAGGTCTTTTGTTCTATGCGCAGCGAACTGCGGATTCCCACGCAGTAGCCGTAGAACAGCAGCTTGATCATCATGGCGGGATGATAGGCCGGGTGTCCGCCTTGAAGATAAAGATACTAATCGACTATTTCAGGGAGGTCGAGCGCATCGACCACATCGCTTATGAACAGCGCAAGGTGATTGTCCGGCAACCACGTGCGCATATCAGGAGGAAGTAATAATGGCTTTTCCGGCTCGTAAGGAAGGAATCGATAAACTCTCATGGGATCCTCCTTCAAAGCTTCTCAGCCAAAATATAAGCACTTGAGCGACAGGGGCCTAGCCGTTAGGCCGGGCACAGCCCGCCCTACGGTCCCGTCCTCTCTCGTCCGGAAGCGTTCGACCGTGGCATCCTTCGGCATACTGCACCTCTGAGTTCGCAACGACCTCATCGCGAAAGAACCTGCTCAAGTCCTGAGGTGTTCTCAAAGCCACTTTTCTACCCAGCGCCTCGGAAAGCTCGATTTCCATTCCCGCCACGTCGAAAAGCGTGGGAATGTGCTCCGGGTCGAACTCCACGAGGAAGTCTATGTCGCTCTCAGGGCCGAAGTCATCCCGCAGGTACGAGCCGAATATCGAGAGTTTCTTGATGTGCCGGCGCTTGCAGAACTCTTCGATCAAGTCTTTCGGGATTTCCGGTCGTTTCGCGTTCATGACGATTTCTCCGTCATTCTTCATCGTCGGTCAATGGGCCGGTGCCGAAGTCCATGGTAATAGTTCCTTTGTCTTCCTTCTTCCTCTTTTTGTTCACGGTCTTCTTGGCTTTCTTCGCACCCTTTTCGTGAAGCCCCTGGGCCACCTCTTCCTTGTATCGCTCATGGTTCAAGGCCAGGAGCCTGTCCAGCACTTCCCGCCGTGCCTCATCGCTTATCGTAAACCGGATACCCTGCCGTGTCTCGTGGAATCCGTGTTCCAGGTCCAGATCGCTCCAACCATAAGCCGCCGCCACCGCATTGTCCATCTCAACGTGAAGCTCACGAAGCTTCTGAATATCTCCCGACACTTCTTGTGGGTCGTGGAACCGGTTATAAGTCTTGGTCAGGCCTTCCTGCCGTTCCCGCATGATCGATTGCCGGTGCTCGTAGTAGACGCGGCCGAGTTCTTCGAGGGTATCGGTTCTTTCGGGAAAGGGGAATGATATGAAGCAGTCGCTCGGAGAATAGTTGAGCCTTGTCTCGAGGAGAGAGGAGTACACCCGTCCCCAAAATTCGTGAACGGTGGATTGCAGTATTGCGAAGTCACTGTATCGTTCGAAAGTGAAAACTACCACCCTTTCGGTAAAAACCAAATCAGGTTTTAAGAAGGCCAAGACGAGGTGATGAGTTACGCGGCTAACCACCAGCACCCGCTCCATGTCCTTGATGGTCGTGTAAAGCTTCAGGGTGGCCCTGGCGAATTGCCACCAGCGTCGTGCCCTGTCTTGGGCTGTCACATTTCCTTCCGCCAATCTAGCCCTGTCCGGCTTAACCCTGGTTTCAACTATTTCCAGACAATCCGGAAAATCCGCCGCCACTTCACCCGAGAAATCGGGCTCGACTACTCCCAACCGTTTGAGTTGCTTCTTCCCCCTTTCTCCCGCCTGCACCCATTCACGATCCTCCGCTCTCCGCAGCGGCCAATCGCGGAAGTTGATCACCCATCTGCTCGGTGACTGGTCGGGTCTGGAATTGATGTCTTCACCGACCAAATACGGCAAAATGACACTTCTGTTAGATGGATTCCTTTCCGCCAAATCGTTGGCTTCTTCAGGACTCAATACGAATCCTAATCCCAACACGTAAGAGCCAATGAATGACTTATCTTGGTTAGCCTTGAGCCTGTACGGATCACCGACGACCTGGCCGGGCTTCCTGAGGTATGGCGTGATTCCTTGCGTTTCAACCCCGCTCAGATGATGAGATCCTTTCCACACTCCACGCCTGAGCCAGACGTGCGCAACTTCAAGGCTGGCAGTACCCGGCCATTTGCGGCTCGGCACTGCCCGGGGGATGGTGCATCCATGGCGGGTCAACTGATCAAGCCCTACCTCACGGGTGTCCCCCTGGGCAATGGTGTTGGTGGCGAGCATGCCGAGCATACCGCCGGTTCCGAGCACTTGTGCTCCTCTCAGGAAGAAGTACGAACAGAGGTCTGCGCTGCCTTTCTTGCCGTTGGCCAGATAATCGAGGATGTAGTTCCGGTAGTCGGTTCCCAGCGTGCCCGTGATCTTCTGGCCGCCCTGAAAAGGGGGATTCCCGACAATGGCTGAAAAACCTCTGCCTCCTCCGTTCCCGTTGGTAAAGACTTCCGGGAATTCCACGGGCCAATGAAACGGCCTTCGAAGAGGCTGCTCCCGCGGTTTGCCGCTGTCCAGCATTTCGCGGGCTTGCGGTTCCAGTTCTCTCACCGCCTGAAATGCGGATTCCACATCTTGGCGTTCGTAATGAGTCTTGAGGCCTCCCCATATTTCCGTACGCCGAGTTTCAAAGTCTTTGTGGGGCAATCCATGCCGCTTCTGAGAATTGCCGTCCGCGGTGGAAATGGCTGCGCCGACGAGCAGATCACTCAACCTTCTCACCATGTCCATGGCTTCATCGGCCTCTTGGAGCAGTCCGGTTTTCATCTCGCGGTCTTTGACATCATTTACGATAAACGATTCAAGCTTTGTCCGCTTCTCCACGGCCCTCCCGAACAATGAAGGCAATGACTTGCTCAAGGGGGTGTCCTGAACTTGCCGGGTCGCATCATCTGAAACATGGAATCTCTCGATCTGTTTCACGCTGTGCAGTCCCAACAACGAATCGCCGCATTTCAGGGCATGGTCCAGGAACGTAAAGGCTCTGCCCTTGTCCAGGGTGATCAACCAGAGGGACAGCTTGGCCATGTCCACGGCCAGCGGGTTCTTGTCCACACCGTACAGGCAGCGGTCACAGACGAGTCTCCTTGCGTACGCAAGACGTTCATCGGGATCCGGCGGAATGAGCGCCTCATCCGGCTTGCCCCGGGATACCTCACCGAACGGCGTTATACCGGGCGCGGCGGGATGCTTGTTGATCTCATCCTCCCATGCCTCGACGAGCCGCGCGGAGAGATACCGGCAGGCTTGCACGAGGAAGGCTCCGCTGCCCATGGCCGGGTCGCAGACTTTCAGATCGAGGATTTCCCTCGCGGATCGAAGCGACCATTGCTCCTTTGGGAGGCCTTCGGCAGGTCCTCGGAATACGAGCGGGTCGAGCGTGTGCCGGACGATCTCCTCAGTAAGGCTTCTCGGCGTGTAATGGGTCCCGGTTGCCCGACGTTCCGCGCCTTGGGTCACGTACACGCTTCCGCCGGGGATCACCATTGGCCGGCCGAAGGTGTCGTCACGGAGAAGCCCTGCATACGGCAGGACTCTCCCAAGGAGATCTTCATCATTGATGCACGCCACGCGGAGTCTCTGCATCTCATCGTGATCCAACTCGATCTTGAGAGCATTGTTGATTGCACTGGGTGATCGGCCCGTCTCCTTCTTGAGGAACGTGACGATCTCCCCGTCCCAGCGTTGCCCGAGCTGTTCCAATCGCTCCAGTTCGATATGGGGTTCCTTGTCCTTGGTTCCGGAAAGCCCGAGCACGGGTTTGTCTTTCCTCGCACGCTTGGCGGTGTGATCCAGGAGACCCTCGTACACATGGCCGATCTGTTCTATATCAAGGGCACGGAAGGAGATCCTTCTCGCCTCCGCGGGGCCGCCGCCGGGGACTTTCATTTGGAGCAGTTGCAGCGCCTCCAGGAGATGCAACACCGTGCGGTTGTCTATGGGAAGGGGATTGGCAGGGTCGCTCTTCCATGAGGTATTGCGTTCCCGTCCTTCGAGAAAGGGAAAACGGTCGGGATCAAAGAGATTGCCGCCATACGCGGGCAGTCCCATGTCTTCATGTTCCACGCCGGCATGAACCGCACGGAACGTCGAGAGCAGCCTGCTCCACGCGTCCCGGCGTCTTTCCAGTATTTCCTCACCTTGCCGGTCAGCCGCCCGGCGCAGTTGATCCCGCAACGTCGAGACAGCATAGAATTCTTCATATATGGGATTACCGAGAAGCAGAAGTCGGCGTTCCTCTGCACACAAGAGAAATACCAGGCGCATCATCACCGTGAGAGCGGCCTCATAGAGCCGCTTTTCGTCAAAACCTGCGAGGAGTGATCCCCCGCGGTCCCGCTCGATTCGGTCCATGGACCGGATGAGCACCTCGACGGCCTTCCTTACTTGCAGCCCAAGCTGATCGGTTACCTCCTGCTGATCCTGAGCGCTCTCCGCCAGAAGAGCCTCGGGCGTCTCATTGTCCGGTCGGTTGAAGAAACTCTGCGCAGACAGGAGGCTCCGGAAAGCCTGCAGGGTGATCTTCTCCTCGATCCACAGGGAACCGTACCACGACGCAAAGCCCGTGGTCTCGCCCCGGGGAGCATAGACCAGCATCCATTGCTCGCCGTTGGTGATGATACCGAGAGGCACGTCGGTCGCATGAAGGAGTTCCATCATCCTCGTCGAAGGCGAGGCCTTCCAGTGCTTGCCTTTGACCGGACGTTCCAAGCGCTGATCCAATGGAAAGACGCAGGTGAGGAGGCGAGGCCGAGCCTTGTTCGAGGACCCGTTCGGTTCCATCACGACCAAATCCGGGCGGATGACTTCGTGATGCTCCTCGATCCTCGCTTCGAGACCCGGGGGGATACTCTGGCCTTCAGCAAGCAGGCCGCCCTCGAAGCCAAGAGTCCGCTCGAGTACGAAACGAACCCATGCAAAATGTATTGCCGGGTCCGGACGTCTCGATCCGGAATTCTCTTCCCATTCCTCGAATGCAAGCTTCAGTTCCCTGAAATGATCGGGATCGTGTGCATCGAGGCCGTGCGGGAACACCCTCATGAGCACCGGAATAGAAAGGAATGGTCCCGACACTTCCACCAGGGAAAGCCATTCTGCGTGATGACGTGCAATGGACATGGTATCGAGTCCCGGCTCTACGGCGTAAGGTTTTCAGGTACGAGATAGGTTACGGCTACGGGAAAGAGCCGCGGTGAAGGGTCGGCATACCGTTCCCGAATAGCCTTGGTCTCTTGCTCTATCTCTTCCGGAATCCGTTTGATCCTGGCCGCTAAACTTGAGATGTTGAGATGAAGCTGATCCCGTTCGGATTCCGTCCACCCCTCGAATGCGAGCTGCATTTGTTGCGGGCCCCGGTTCATGGCTGACAGTTCCTCTCGGATGTTGCGTTCCAACTCCGTCAGAATCGTGGAGATCTCCGCAACTTCTTTGTCGCACCGATCCCGGAGAATTTTCTCCATGCCGTTGTTGAGAGCTTCCATTCTTGCTTCCAAAGACCTCAGAAGCCGCTCTGAATGCTTGGGCCCACAAGTCGGCCAGTCGTTCCCGGACCCATGCGGGCGCCTCGTCCGGCAAGGCCGAGGCCAAGGCGTCGTTTGTTTCCCCTACATTCATGCGGGCAAAGCCGCCTTCTTTCAAGAAGCCGCCCGCCGCGATCACTTCTTCATGAATCCGACGGTTATCTCCGCCCAAAACGACCAGCCGAGCATGGGCAATGACCGCGGGCGTCTTGAGCGCACCTCTTGGAACAAGCCGGGCAGATACCCGGTGGAGGCTCTTCCGTTCCTCCTGGGCCCATATCTCCGCCCTGAGCAACCCCAGGCACATCTGAACCAGCCGATGATTCAGGTGAGCCAGGACCACGTCATCTCTGCCCTGCACGAGGGCATGGTCAAAAACGATGGGCCGAGTCTCGCCGGTGTGGGGGTGGGCAAGCCCCTCGGAACACACGGCCCAACTGCCCGACAGTGCGGGAAGATGAAATACGGGACAAGACTTCCTGCGACCGGCCGGGTCGGGCCAAATGCCCGGAACTTGGGCTTCAATCAAGGGAGGTTGCCCCGCAATATCGAGCCCGGTTTCCACTACCGATTGGATGTTCTCAGGCGACAACCGGAGGTTCCGTCTTGTCTCTTCCAGCTGATCGTTGAGTTTTTTCATCTGCTCCCGGAGCTTTCGCTCAAAACGGAGCATCTGCCTGATCGGCTTGGCGTCCTCTTCAGCCTTTGCCGTGTCAAGCCGTTTTCTCCGGCCCAGCATGGCCTGTTCAACCTGCTCGGCTATAACGGGACCGACCTTTCCGATATCCTCTCGGATGGTCTCGACCTTTTGCACCGCACGCATCAAGAATTCCAGATCCCCTTCCAGATCGCCCGCTGAGGCGTAACCACTTTTTGCCTGATCTTGATATCCCTTACCCACGAAATGGAATATCGACACGGCGGGGGCTCTCTGGCCGTGCCGATCCAATCTGCCGTTGCGCTGTTCCATGCGGTTCGGGTTCCATGGAATCTCGTAATGAATAAGCTTGGAGCAATGGTTCTGAAGGTCAATACCCTCCGAAGCGCAATCCGTGGCGAGTAGTATGCGGACGTCGGACTGCCCGGGATCGGCTTGAAATGCCGCCTTTATACTTTCCATGTCATCTTGCTTCATGCCCCCGTACAAGGTGAGCAACCGCTCGTCGCCGGCAAGACCCTCTGCGGAAAGGAGACCCTGCAACCACTTCTGAGTGGCTCGGTATTCCGTGAATATGAGAACCCTTTCATCACTCCATTGGCCGCCGGGTTTGATGTTCTCGTGCAACCATTGTATGAGGCTTTTCGCCTTCGCATCCGCTCTGTCGGAGGCATGTCGAGCGAAATCCTTCAATTCATCGAGCAGTCGAGCTTCCTCTGCGTTCAGGGGTCTGAAGACTCGGCTTGCCACATCCACGACCTCGGCAGACCTCTCTTCGTAAGCCTCGTCATCGTCTTGATCTTCCTCCACACCGTCTACCTGTCGCTTGAGGATTGCCGGCGGAGGCTTCTTCAAATCACCCCGTTTCTTTCGAGCTTCCCTCACGGAGTGCTCATGCTTTTCCAGAGTTATCCGGAATGCAGCCGGGGAAGAGAACAGCCTCTTTTTCAAGAGTTTGAGAACGAAATCTGCGGCAAACCTCTCCGCGTCATCCTCGATGCCTTGCACCCTGAGTGCCGTGTATTCACGGAGCGCCTGATGAGCCCGCCTCTCCTGTTCCGTATAATCTACAACCAATGGTTCGATTTTGCGCTCCGGGAATCTAGGGGTTCCATCCCACTTTCGCGGCAGCTCACGCTTCATGCGCCGCACCATTACCGCCCAAAGCTGCTTTTGATCGGGCTTCACGCCACGGGCGAATCTCTGGCCGTCAAGCAATTCCAAGAGTGACGAAAAACTCTCCGCGTATCCATTATGAGGAGTGGCCGTGAGGAAGAGCTTGTGCTCGAAATGGGGAGCCAACGTCCTTACGGCAACGGTTCTCAAGGAGTCGGTTGCGTAGCGACCAATCCCCGATGGTGCAACATTGTGAGACTCATCGACAATAAGCAGGTCGAATCGCCGCGGGAACTTGGGTTCCCCTTCGGCCGGCAATGTTTCCCGGAACAGCCTGAGAGGACGGTCGCGTTTCAGGAAGTCAATCGACGTGATCAATCTTGGAAAATGGGTCCACGGGTTAACATGGAGGCCCCTGCGTCTACGCAATTCCTTCATGAGAGTACTATCGACCGGGCGGAACTCCAGGCCGAACTTGTCTCGCATTTGGTTGCGCCACTGGATCTGAATGGAGGCCGGGCACACGATCAGCACGCTGTGGACTCGCCGGCGAATGATGAGTTCCTGCATCACGAGGCCGGCCTCGATGGTTTTGCCCAGTCCTACGTCGTCGGCAATGAGAAGGTTGACGCGAGGCATCTGAAGGGCCCGCACCAGGGGTTCGAGTTGGTAATCCTCGATATCTATTCCGCTGCGAAAAGGAGCTTGCAGTGCCCTGAAGTCCGCAGACGACACGGCTCCCCACCGGACGGCATCCAGGAACGCATCGAGCCGCTTGGGAGCGTCGAAGCCGGACGGATCGGGCAGCTTCATTCTCTCGTAGACCCGGGCTCCGGGTTCAAGCTCCCAGATTACCTGAAGCTCCTCACCCTCACCATCGTCTTCCACCGACTGGAGAGAAACGAGATGCCGACGGCCTTTGCCGTTGCCGCTCAAGGGATTTTCCGGAAAGCCCGACCGACGGACGTCGGACACTACGAAGTGCCGATGCCGGACTTCCACCAGTTGCCCCGGGACCGGAACATCAACCAACATCATCGACTCCTGCCCCTGTCTTGGCAAACGGCATCTTTCGGAGGCCTTACGTATCGATCAAGTTGTCTTGTCAGGTTCTTCGGGTTCATGGTTCGAAGAAACGCTCGGTTGAAGGACATGTCCTTCGAACTCCACATCGGTAGCGCCGGCCTCCGTGCCGGTAATCTTATCCTACCATGGCCCGGCAGGTTTGGTGGGACAGGCGTCTGAAACCGTCTCAGAACCCGCGGCGCATTTATGCCGCGGCGTACGAGTCCCTGACGGTTTGCCTTTGACGTTCGCCTCAGGTCTTATCGTCGCCGGAGCATCCGTCATGTTGCTTTGAACGAGCTTCGAATGATTCTTCCTGAATATCTCGAAGTTGTCCAGTATTTCCGTAATGGGTTAATAATGAAGTCTATTTCCGGCTCATCCGGTGAAAGGTCGGGGTAGTCCGGCATCCTCTCTTTCAGTTTCACAATCATGAGTCCGTCACCCTGGAATTGAAGCCATTCATGCGACCTGATATATCACCGGGCGATAGCGAGGCTCGGGGATCGGCTTTCCATGCTCGCGTGCCGAGTCCAGCCATGCCTCTTTGGCTTTGAGTACTTCCCGCAACGCTTCTTCCGGCGTGGAGCCGAAAGCAGAGCAGTGCCTCAAGTCCGGGATATCTCCAATGTATCCCTCATCCTCTTCGCTATAGAATAGATTTATGTGGTAGTCTCTCATTGCTCGTCCCCCAGTTGGAGATTGTATCGTTCCATGATCTGTAGGAGCTGCTTAACCTGATACGGCTTGGCTTTCCCGCCGACGTCCTGCAAATTTAGCAGTTCCGGTACCTCCGGATGCGTGTAGATGTGATGATCACCGGAGATACGTGATAATCGGAACCCGAATGCCTCGGCGCATGACGTCGCCTCAGTGAACCGGATATTCCTTGACCCGGAGAGCAATCTCTGAAGCAACTTGCGCTTTTTCATTAGTGATCCTCTGAGATTTCTTATAGCATATCATGTTTTCGTTTTCCGTTCCTTTTTCCTCGCGCACATGATCCATAGGGTCACGTCTACTCTTGGCTTATTTTTGTGACAAGTATGAGCCCGGAATAGACCTGTCCACGACTTCACTCAAACGTCCGAGCCGAAAAACGCCCCGGAGTCCTTGCACTCCGACCTCGGAATTGAGTAAGGTAGTTCAGTGGCGATTTGTATTTCCTTGGATGTCACGCGCAGGTCGCAGCGGCCCCATTCGGGCTGAAGAGAAATCGTCTTGCCGAGGAGGAAGCCATGCCGCTTGCATCACCGCAGGCACGATACACCCCGGAGCAATATCTCACTCTGGAGCGGAAGGCAGAGTTTAAGAGCGAATACGTGAACGGCATGATCATTGCCTTGGCAGGGGCGAGCCGATCACACAGCCTGATCGCATTTAACCTCGCCGGCGTGTTGCGCGCGCAGCTCGTCGGGCGAGCTTGCGAAGCCTACGTGAGCGACATGCGCGTCAGAGTCGCCGCTACGGGACTCTACACCTACCCCGATGTCGTTGTGGCTTGTGGCGACATCAGGTTCGAAGATGAGCGTACCGATACGCTGCTGAATCCCACCGTGATTGTCGAGGTTCTCTCCCCCTCGACCGAAGCCTATGATCGCGGCGAGAAATTTGCCCATTACCGGCGGCTCGAGTCATTACAGGAGTACGTTCTCGTGTCACAGGACAAGATCCGGGTCGAGTCATTCGTGCGGCAAGGCGCCCAGTGGCTTCTCTCGGAAGTAAGCGGCCTCGATGAGACGGTCCGGCTCGAATCCATCGTCTGCAATCTTACTCTACGAGATATCTACGATAAGGTCCGATTTCCTGAAAGCGGCGAGGAGGCGGAGCCTGAACAAGAAGCAATGCCGACGAGTTAAAGAGCCTCAATGCCACACGTAGGGTCCACTCTTAGCTCATTTTAATGACAAGTACGAGCCAAGAATAGACCTGACCCAAAATCCTGAATCATGTTGCCGGCAAGGAAGTTAATCAATGTTGGAGATCGATCATGATGACGACAAAGAAACTGATTGAAGAGGCGCTTTCTCTTCCTGTTGAAGAAAGGGCGCTCATAGCTGATTCACTGTTGCGCAGCCTGAATGCACCGGAGACTTCCGTAGATGCTCAATGGGCTGAGGTGGCAAGGAAACGACTCCAAGAACTTCGTTCAGGAGCCGTGAAGCCGATTCCCGGAGACAAGGTATTCGCCAAAGCTCTTGAACGGCTCGCCAAGTGAAATATGCGTTTCATCCGGAGGCTGAAGCGGAATTCCTTGCCACAATAGACTATTATGAGGCTCTTGAACCGGGGCTTGGTTCGGATTTCGCCATCGAAGTTCATTCGACCACTGGGAGCATTCTCCGTTTCCCGATGGCTTGGCCCATTTTTGAAGACGACACGCGACGCTGCCGGATTAGCCGTTTTCCCTATGGGATCATCTACTCGCAACATGAGGACGTGATCTTCATTCTTGCAGTGATGCACTTGCGCCGAGAGCCGGGATACTGGAAGACCCGAGTTCTCCGCAGGCCGGAACAAGAGGCTTGACTCGGTGCTCCGATTACCACAAGCCAGCGATCCGACTCCATTTGTGGTCAGGTCTTGCGTGTGCCGGTGGTGCCTCAGGTAGTTCAGAACGGCCTTCCCCAAGTTCACCAGGCCGCAGCCGCTTGGTCTATAGGGTCACTTCTACTCTTGACTCATATCCAATGACAAGCATGAGCCAATAAGAGGCCGGACCTCCAATCCCTGACGTCCGAGTCACAGAACTCCCCGGAGTCCTTGCACTCCGACCTCGGAATTGGGTAAGGTATTTCAGTGGCGATTGTATTCCCGGACGGCACGCGCAGGTGGCAGCGGCCACATGCGGACCGAAGAGAAATCGTCTTGCCGAGGAGGAAGCCATGTCGGTCGCATCACCGCAGGCACGATACACCCCGGAGCAATATCTCGCTCTGGAGCGGAAGGCGGAGTTTAAGAGCGAATACGTGAACGGCATGATCATTGCCATTGCAGGAGCAAGCCGATCACACAGCCTGATTGTCGTTAACTTGAGTCGTGAGGTGAGCCGACAGCTGCTCGGTCGACCGTGCGAGACCCACACCAGTGACATGCGCGTCAGGGTTGCCGCTACGGGACTCTATACGTACCCCGATCTCGTCGCTGTCTGTGGTGATGCCTTCTTTGATGACGAGCGTACCGATAATTTGCTGAATCCCACCGTGATTGTCGAAGTTCTCTCCCCCTCGACGGAAGCCTATGATCGTGGCGAGAAATTTGCCCACTACCGGCGGATCGAGTCATTACAGGAGTATGTTCTCGTGTCGCAGGACAAAGTCCGCATCGAGTCGTACGTGAGACAAGGCGCCCAGTGGCTTCTCTCGGAAGCAAGCGGGCTCGATGAGACGGTCCGGCTTGAATCCATCGGCTGCAATCTTACTCTGCGAGATATCTACGATAAGGTCCGATTTCCTGGAAGCGGCGATGAGGCGGAGCCGGATCAAAGAATGTGATGAGGGTCGCCCCTTAGAAGGCACGGGCCAAGGAGACTATCTCATGGGGTCAAGTCTATTCTTGACTCATTTCAATGACGAGTATGAGTCAAGAATAGACTTGACCCCAAATCACTATTCCCCCATCACCGCACGAGCTTCATCCATAAAGGCTCGGAGCGTCGGCGATACCCACTTGTCCTTGTGCCATATCATGAGGATCGCACTTTCCAAGGGACCGTCAGTCAAAGGGAGTACCGCCAGAGTGCCTTGTTTGATCTCCTCACGAGCCGAGATTTCCGGAAGAATGGTCACCCCTTGGCCGGCCTTCACCGATTCCTTCATGGATTCGAGACTACTGAATTCCAGGATGGTCTGCGGCTCGACCTTGTTCTCCGCGAGGACGCGTTCGAACATCATTCGATAGCCGCAATCCGCAAGTGCCAGAAAGAGCGGTTGATCCTCAAGATCATGGATTGATACTTCCGATCTTCCGGCCAAGGAGTTGCCCGGGTTTGCCGCCAGGACAAGAGGTTCAAAACGGAGCGGTTCGGCAACCAGATTGGGCGAGGTGATGGATTCCGCGAGGAGAAATCCCAAGTCGGTGGTGCCCGTCTGAAGTTCATGCTCGAGGTTGTGGAACGCACACTGGTGAAAGTGAAACCCAACCCGAGGGAATCGTTTCTGAAATCGACTCAGTATGACGGGCAGGTAGTACATTCCCACCGTCTGGGGCATCCTGATGGTCAACGAACCGTGGGGCTGTTTCCTATTCCTCACTTCCGCGAGAGTTTCAGCTTCGATATCCAGCATCCTCTGAGCATATTGCGCCAGCAGTTGGCCCGCCTCGGTCAGTACGATGCGCTTGCCCAATCGGTCGAACAGACGCACGCCAAGGTCGTCCTCGAGCCCCCGGATCTGGGCCGACACCGTCGACTGGGCATAGTTGAGCGTCTCCGCGGCCCGATTGAAACTAAGGAGTGTGGCCACGGTTCGGAAGGTCTTGAGCTGTCGGAGTTCCATTGTTTCCGCGTCCGTTCGAAATTGTCGATTGATATGGTCAAAAGGTACCGTTTGACTCGGATTTGGTGATCGGTTAGAGATTATTTCAGCACACGGACGTCTGTCAACCGACTTGGCCGTAAACGGTAAACGTTGGAAGCGAAGAAGAGAGAATGAACCACCAAGGCTTCTTTGTTCATCGTTCCCGGGCTCTGCCCTGCATGTCCCATATCTTCTTGCCGGCAACCGTAGGAATCAACAGCAGACAGCCAACCGATTCGAGGTGATGACCGGCCAGTGCCCCGAAGGGGCTCACTATGAATAGCCACGGGTTTTCAACCCGTGGAAGGAGGTAACCACACAATCCTCTGGACCGGCCCTGAAGGGGCCGACCAACGACTGAGTATTCGCTATCTAGTTGGTGGACCCCTCCAGGGTCCATAATTGTTTGTTATTGTTCACCGTTTCCATGGGTTAAAACCCATGGCTATTAACAGTATGCCCTTTCAGGGCATGAGTCCGGTTGCCGGCGACCCAGGATATGGGAATGCTCAGGGCAGAGCCTGGGAACCGAAATACGGCACGGATTCTTGTGCTCGGCAGTACGAGAACACCGTTCCGGGGAGGCGGTCGCCCTCGGCGACTGCGTTTCCCACCGTATCCGAAAGAGAGACTATGCAATGGTGAAGAGACTATTTGTTGTCCTGTTGAACGTGATGATGTGTACCGGCGTTGCCCTGGCGGCAACCGGCCCCAAGATCAGCTTCGATTCGGAACTCCACGACTTTGGGGAAGTGATCCACGGAAGTTCGCCCAAGGCCGAGTTCAGGTTCACCAGCAGCGGGGACGAGAAACTGATCATCAAGCGGCTCGGCTCCGATTGTGGTTGCACAAAAGGGATTCGGGGCGACCGTGAGGTGAATCCGGGTTCAACGAGCACAATCACCGGGCAAGTCCGTACCGACGGGTTGCGGCCCGGTCGTCACGGCAACACGATCACGGTGAAATCAAACGATCCTCAACGTCCGGTGGTACGGCTCAAGCTGGTCTATACCGTGGTTCGCCACATAAGTATCGAACCGCCTGCGGTGGCCGTTGCACTGAAAGAAATGAAGGAAGAGGCAACGCTTAGGCTGACGGCAACAAATCACTGGACAAAGCCCATAACGCTCAAGGTTCCGGAGAAAACCAATACCGGCGGCATCTGCTTGAAGCCTCGTGAGGTCGTCGTTCCGCCCGGTGATTCGATCCGTTTCGAGATGTCAATACCTCTCAGGAAAGCAGACCGTCGGTATTGCATCGGCGTTGCCACCATCGAGACCACGGATCCCTTGGAGCGGACGCTTCGTGTGCGTTACCTCATTAAGCTCCCCAAGACCACGGCAAAGACTTCGGGCCCGCAAGGTTGAAGGAAGGTCGTGTTGAGACCGCTGCAATTGTAGGAGAGAATGACCTGAATTTTGAGCCTAGTGCTCTCGGCGCAAGAAATTTTGCAGTATTCTGGTTCCCAGGCTCTGCCCTGAGCATGCCCCACATCTTCTTGCCGAACACCGTGGGAATCGGCTGACAATTGGCCGCCCGTTTAGAGGTGCCGACCGGCCAGTGCCCCGAAGGGGCTCACCATGAATAGCCACGGGTTTTCAACCCGTGGGAAAGGGCATCAACCCAATTGTCGGGAGCGGCCCTGAAGGGGCCGACCAATTACGATGGCCCCGATATGCTAAGCTAAGGCTTCACTGATGCAGTCGTTGTCCCGCTGGTGGACCCCTTCGGGGTCCATAACTACTATTATTGCAGACCGTTTCCATGGGTTGAAACCCATGGCTATTCAAAGTATGCCCTTTCAGGGCGAAGAGAGATCATGGGCGCTACTTTGACTACCGAAATCATTATGTTTTTTCGTAACAGAGCTGAGTCTCGCTTCGACAAGGGACACGCTCCCGGTTGCCGGCAACCCAGGATATGGGTAATGCTCAGGGCAGGGCTTGGGAACGAGGGAAACGCTTTGCCGTGCACACCACCAACCAAGCTTCCATGAAACGATTTCCAACCTTGGAAGCCCTTCAGTAAATGTTCTTCTGAGGGCTTATAAAGAGCCGCTCTGCTCGTGCACCCAAACGGTCTCACGCTGCAATGTGCACGCAAATCGTCCGCCCTTGTGCATGAGCAATTCCCATTCCTTCAGGGAGTACACAATCAGTTGCACCGGTACCGGCAGATCGTCCACGTCCCAGTTCAGGGAACGCTTCTCGAAAGGCTCTTCCGCATGCTCGACGATCGCAATCATGTCGAGATCACTCCCCACTCCCCAATCGCCGCGGGCATACGACCCGAAGTAGCCGATTCTCAGCACGACGGCGTGTTGTTCGGCGGCTTCTGGGGCCCACGCGCGTACGGCCTTATCCACTTCCTTGCGATTGGGCCATTTGAAGACTGATGAACTTAATGATCTCACCGGCATAACGTATCGCCTCTTCACTTTGTATGGACCCGTAGTGCTCGTATGGGGCGCCGGCCGGGTGTCCGTTAGGATAACGAGTCGGAATGTAGAAGTTGTCGAGAACCCGGGCTTTATCGATGATCTCCTCCGGAGGCGGATCGGGCAATTCCGTCAGCAAGCGTGCCGTAACATGCCCCCATGCCTCCTGCCCAAGCTTCAGGTGCAATGCCTTGACTGCCTTCTCGGCCGCTTGGTGTGCGGCAAAGCATGCCCATTCATGTCGTCCTTCCGACTTCGAGGAACGAGCTTGATCGAGGTCCCGACCGGCTTGAGCAAACCAATCTCTTGAGCGATTCGGCATCACGGTCTCCTCTGCATCCTCGTCTATTCTTATACCACATAATCATGTCCCCTAACGTTTATTGACTTGACGTGTTCCCGTTCGTGACCATATCTTGCTTACTCGGTCCTGCGGCAACACGACCGTGATAAGGAAGCCTTGATGATAGATCTTCACGTTCACACCACCATGTCCGACGGGACGGTTGGCCCGCGGGAAGTTGTCCGCCTGGCTTCCCGGATCGGTCTCAGGGCAATTGCAATCACCGACCATGACACGGTCCGCGCGTTGCCGGAAGCGCAATCGGAAGGTGCCCTCGCCGGCGTGGAAGTCGTAGCCGGTGTGGAAATCAGTGCACAATGGCCGACCGGCATACTCCATATTCTCGGCTATTTCGTGAATCGCCGTGATGAGCACTTGCTTGCAGCGCTCGAAGTTCTGGAAAGGGGCCGCGTGGAAAGAATACCCAAAATCCTGTCCAAGCTGCAGGAACAGAACGTTGTCATCAGCACGGACGAGGTACGTCGAGCCGCACGGGGAGGAGTCCCGGGTAGGCCGCATATTGCCAATGTGTTGCTTGAACGTGGAAGTGTGAGAACGCTTCAGGAGGCTTTTGACCGATACCTGAAGAAAGGGGCTCCCGCGTACGTGGAAAAAGCAAAACTGTCCGCGTCGGATGCCGTTCGCGTCATCGTAGAAGCCGGCGGCGTCGCGGTCATTGCACATCCCTACTCGTTGAATTCGGACGAACCCGCTCGCCTGGAACGGATCGTAAAGGATCTCATGGACATGGGCATCCTGGGAATCGAAGCCTATTATCCGCGACACACGCGGGAGCAAACCAAGACGTACCTGAATTTGGCTGCCCGGTTGGATCTTGTTGCAACAGGAGGAACGGACTTTCACGGCGCCAACAAGCCCTCGATCAAGCTCGGCGTGATTCCGGGCCAGAGTCCCCTCCCCTATTCGATTCTCCAGGATCTGAAGCGAAGAAAACCCGAGCCCTGGGGCGGCTGCCACTACGCGGGATAAGGCGCGGTTAGCAGGGACGACAAGAATACGAGGATTAGTAGTACAGAGGTAACGATTCGAGAACAATGGATGAACGACCGACAAAAGTAGCTGTGCTTGGGCTTGACGGAGTTCCGTATCCCCTGTTGACGCACCTTTTCCAAAACGGCGTGATGCCGCGCCTGTCCGAGGTCGCGGAGTCGGGGACGTTTCTCCCGATGACCACGGTCCTTCCACCGGTTTCCAGCACGGCCTGGGCATCGTTTATGACCGGTGCAAATCCCGGCGGTCACGGCATCTTCGGGTTCGTCGACGTCAAGCCGAACGAACGTGCCCTTCACCTTCCTTCTTTTGACGACATCCGTTGCCCGGTATTGTGGCAGAGGATTCCCCATAAGAGATCCGTGGTGGTGAACCTCCCGTTCACGTTTCCCGCTCGACCGTTGAACGGAATTCTAATCGCCGGCTTCGTCGCACCGGTCCTCGAGCGTTCGGTGTACCCGGAATCACTCTTACCGTGGCTGGCATCGAGGCAATACAGGATCGATGTTGACTCCGTTCGCGGGCGTCAGGACCGCCGCGGGCTCATGACCGATATCTTCGAGACATTGAATATCCGAGAAGAGGTGATCTTGGCTCTCATGGAAAGCGAGCCGTGGGATCTCTTCATCAGCGTAATCACGGGTACAGATCGCCTGCATCATTTCTTCTACGATGCGTACTGGGACCTTACCCATCCATATCATTCCGACTTCGTGAACTATTATCGCCGCATCGACGCGTTTATCGGTCGGTTTCTCGACCGCATGGGAAGCTCCGTCAGACTCATCGTCTTGTCCGACCATGGGTTCACTCACCTGAAGACCCAGGTTTACCTGAATCATATCCTCAAGAGCATGGGACATCTCGTATTCACAACCCCGGAGCCCACGTCCCTCGAGCATATCCATCCTCAGTCACGAGCATTTGCGATGGAGCCCGGCCGAATCTACCTGAATTGCCGGGACAGGTTCGGAAACGGGGCTTTGAGTGCAACCGAGGCCATGGAATTCAGGGAGAAACTGAGAAACGAACTGACTGCAATCAGACTGGAGGATGTCGGTATCTACGATCGTCGGGAGGCGTCGGACCCAGGAGAACGTCTCTTTGCAGAGGTGCTGGTGAAGGAGGACGTGTACAACGGAGATCTCCTCCCCATGGCGCCGGATCTGATCGTAATTCCGAAAGCGGGGTATGATGTGAAGGCAGGATTGCCGCCCCCTGCAGCTGTCATGACCGACATATTCACGGGAATGCACACCCATGACGACGCGTTCCTCATCGTAGACGATCCTCACGTGGCTGAACGGCTTCCAAAGCCCGAAATTACCGATGCGGCCGGGCTCATCCTCGAGGTCCTCGACGAGGGCCGGCTTGTCTCGGCTTGATGCCGCCGGCCGCTCACAAAGGCGGTTAGAACCGCAACCAACCGGCGATTGCAGGCACCGGCGTCACGTGCCATCTTTGGTTTCGCAAGCACCACCGTACTACACAAGGGAGCCGGACGTTGCTCCTGGTTCCCAGGTGCCGGGGGCAACCAAACCGAAAGTGAGGAACCGATTTCCGAAGAAATCTTCGGAGTACGACAAGAAAACGAGAATTAGTAGTAGAAAGATGTCATGCTCCATGTAGTTCTGGTACATCCTGAAATTCCACCCAATACCGGCAATATCGGGAGATTGTGTTGCGCGGTGGGAGCCCGGCTTCACCTGATACGGCCGCTCGGGTTCCGTATCGATGACAAGACCCTCAAACGTGCCGGGCTTGATTACTGGAAAGACGTGGACCTCGTGGTGTGGAACGATCTCGACGAGTACCTGACTTCGGCCGATCCCCGACGGTTGGTGCTCACCAGCAGCAAGAGGGGTGAGGTCTACCATGCAGTGTCATACGCCCCCGACGACCACATTCTCTTCGGTCCGGAAACCTCGGGGTTGACGCGGGAATTGTTCGAGCGTTTTCCCGCTCGCATAGCGAGAATCCCGGTGAATCCCAGGGCCGTGAGAAGTCTCAACCTGTCTACGGCCGCGGGCATCATCGTGTATGAGGCTCTCCGCAGGACCGGAACGCTCCCAAGATAAAGAGATTGCGCCGTCTCACATGCCCGGGTTCCAGCGTGGAAACCACTGCAATGTCCGGGCCGGAGCCCGGAGCATCGGCATTCCCGGGCAGAGGCCGGGAACGAGACCGGGGCCCTTCAATCGTGCTTCCCCAGGAGTTCATGCACCTTTGCCACGAGGTCGCCCATATCACCCGATTTGACAATATACGCATCTGCAGCAACCGAGGCCGGGTCGCCCTCAAAGTACGGGTAGGCGGTGCTTACCACAATCGGTATTCTTAGCTTAAGCCTCTGGAATCTGTTCAAGAATTCCCTTCCACCCATGCCGGGCATCTTGAGATCGAGGATAATGATATCCGGCCGAGCAGTCTTCAGCATGGTCAAGGCCTCTTCACCGGAAACAGCCTGCTCGACCCGGTGGCCGAGCTCTTCGAATACCTCCCGGTAAAGCAGCCTCACGGACACTTCGTCTTCCACGTGAAGGATTATGGACATTCACACCTCCGCTGTTGATTTTATCACTCACTTGAGGTAGAGGCAATTCATGGTGTGCGCGTTCAATGTGAATCATCATCCGTCGTCGTATGCGAAGCCCGAAAAGCCTCGGATGCCCGTTCCTCTTAGATATGGCGATCTGGTGGGCGTCGTGGCTCCCTGTGGTCCCGTGAAGCCCAAGCACGTAAACGCAGGACTGAAATTCCTCCAGCGACACGGTTTCAGAACACTTGTCGGAATTCACCTCAAGGAATGCGCGGGTTACCTGGCCGGGTCGGATCGGCAAAGATGTGAGGACTTAAACTCCATGTTGCGGAACCCGGAAGTCCGCGGCGTTATCGTTGCCCGGGGAGGATACGGAGCCATGCGCATCCTGGAATTACTGGACTGCCGAGCCGTCGCGGCGGATCCAAAGGTGCTTCTGGGTATGAGCGACGTTACGGCTTTCCAGCTTTCTCTCTATGCGCGATGCGGTCTCACGACGTTTTCCGGACCTATGATCGCCGGGCAAGTGTCCAGGGGCCTCGATACCCTTTCCGAGCAGTGGCTCAAGCGCGCCCTCATGGAACCGGTGCACGGGCGGGACCTGATTCCGCGTGACGCAGACGCCATCCATGTTCTCAGGCACGGCCGGGCCGACGGTCCGCTCCTGGGAGGTTGCTTGTCTTTGGTAAGCGCACTCGTGGGCACACCGCACTGCCCCGACTTCACCGGGTCCGTCTTGTTCCTGGAAGATGTCAACGAATCGCTGTACCGAATCGACCGGATGTTGGTCCACCTGAAGCTCGCCGGGATCCTTAACCGGGTCTCCGGTCTCGTTCTCGGACACTTCATTGGGCCTCGCAACGCAAACCAGGCGGAAGAGGTCGAGCGCGTGGTCATGGAACTGACGGAAGACAACCCGGTCCCCATTATCTCGCGGTATCCTCATGGCCACACTTTGCCGAATCTTACGCTTCCGCACGGCGCGGATGTCATGATGTCCACAGACCCGCCCGCCCTGGTCGTCGTATAGGGACTGAAGTAGGACCGGCATCCTGCCGGTCTTCCCCTGGAAGAACGGCACACTAAGTACACGGCTGCGCAACTGCGGTGACGTACACGGGTACCGTCTTCTCTCGGAACTCGGAGAGATCTGTACTACTAATCCTCATTTTCTTGTCGTACCGCGAAGATTTTTTCGGATATTGGCTCCTGAATTTCGGTTTGGTTGCGCTCGGCGCCTGGGCACCAGGAACAACGTCCGGATTGCCGGCGTAGCACGATGGTACGTGCGAAACCCAAGGTCGTACGTGACGACGGTGCCTGCAATCGCCGGTTGGTTGCGGTTCTAACCGCTCTGATACCTATGCTGATTTGTAGGTATCCCGCGCTGAACGCGGGACTGCACCCTACCGTTATGGCAGCACCGGCCTCCACGCCGGTACCTTCCGTTCCTTGTGCCAAGCAGTTTCTCAATCACAAGAATGTTGACTCACGTTCGAAATGTGATACTATACTGAATTCGTTACGAGAATCGTCGTATTAGCGGCGTACTTGCAGGAGAGGTAAAAAGCCTGGGCATGCTCGGGAAAAAAGGTTGACAAAGCAACGTTCGATAGAGTAATAGTCACATCATGACTAGTCAATCCCCCACTAGTTCAGAAGATGCCAAACGGCTCAATGTGGCAGAATATCCCGTCCTCGCCGTGCTCAACGTCGCTCCCACTCATGGTTACGAAGTGTGGAGATACCTGGACGAGAATCTCGGCAGTGTCTGGAAACTCGGCCGGAGTCAGGTCTATGCCCTCTTGTCGCAAATGGAACGAGACGGGTTGCTGCACCATGAGCGCGTCGAGCAAAGCAACCTCCCGGCGCGCAAGGTTTTCGACCTCACGGACGAGGGGCGCAGAGTTCTTGATGCCTGGATTCGTCTACCCGTGCATCACGTACGGGACTTCCGGCTGGAATTTCCTGCAAAGCTCCATTTTGCTCGAAAGCTTTCACCCGAGATCGCGGAAAACTTGTTGCGGGATCAGATCAAGACATGCCTTGGGCAACGAAAGCGCATGAAAAAAGCTCAAGATCGGTGCAAAACGCAGATCGAGCGAAACATCCTCGGATATCGCATCAGCGTTGTTGAGGCCACAGTCACGTGGTTGGAGGGATTGGCAGGGGTGAAATAAACTTGGCAGGGAGTTCGCCGCCGCTCTTCAGGGAGATCGCCTGCGCATTCCGGCCGGACGAGATTGTTTTGTCCCCCCGCCCAGCGGTGAAGCAATCTCGTCCGTAAAACATATACCGTGGCCGCGTCTGTGAATCGGAGTCCCCAATACTGCGATTCACCGGTACGGTCACGTATTTTTCGCGGTGCTGATTGCTTCGTCGATTCATTCCTTCCTATGACATATCCGTTACTGTCATTACGAGTCGGCGAGGCAATTTCATCGCGATGTGATTCGTTATTATACACGTTAAGTGGAATACTGGAAAGAACCGAGATCTGCAATCTGAAAAGAGTGTGTGAAGGGAGTACGACAGTGAGGAAGAGAAGAATACTATCGGCATTCGTGCGAGTGATCGTCATCCTGGGGCTTTTCCTCTGCATGAACAATCAAGGCACGGTCTTCGCGGGAGAGAGCGATAAGGTGACCGTTTTTGCGGCGGCATCGACCACGAATGCCATAACCGATATCGCAGTGATGTTCCAGAAGAAGAAACAAGGAAAGGTTACTCACTCGTTCGCATCATCGTCCACGCTTGCCAAACAGATCGCAAACGGCGCTCCTGCGGACGTGTATCTATCGGCAAACCCGAAATGGATGAATTTCCTCGTCGACAAGAAAATGATTGAACCCAAGACCCGATTCGATCTGCTTGGCAACAGCATTGTGCTTATTGCGCCCAAGGACGGCCCCGTGAACAAGGTCAAGATCGCTCCCAAGTTTGATCTTGCAAAGCTGCTCGGCGACGGGAAGCTGGCAATGGGCGATCCCGCACACGTGCCCGCCGGCATCTACGGCAAAAAGGCTATGGAGAAACTTGGCGTTTGGGCTTCCGTTGAGCCTAAAGTTGCACGCTCCAAGGACGTTCGCGCCGCCCTGGCGCTGGTTGAGAGAGGGGAAGCCCCATTTGGACAAGTCTACGCGACGGATGCTGCGATAAGTAAGAAGGTAAAGGTAGTCGGAGTATTCCCTAAAGACTCTCATCCCCCGATCGTGTATCCGGTTGCCTTGGTGCAAGGACACGCAACCTTGTCAGCAAAGGGGTTTCTGGAGTTTCTCAAGTCCCCGGAGGCGAAAAGCGTTTTTCAGAAATACGGGTTCACAGTCAGATAATGAACCTGCCTTTCCTTACTCCGCTGGAGAGCGAAGCGCTCCGTTTGAGCATCTGGGTTTCAGGCTGGGCCGTGTTGGGAAGCTTGCCTTTGGGAGTCCTCACGGCTTGGCTTCTGGCCAGGCGACCTTTCCCCGGCAAGGTGATCGTAGACGGTATGATCCACTTGCCGCTTGTGTTGCCTCCGGTTGTTACGGGATACCTGCTTCTGATTTTGTTCGGGCGCAGGGGACCGATTGGTGGATGGCTTTACGATGTGTTGGGGATTACCATAGCTTTCAACTGGAAGGGAGCGGCCTTGGCCGCTGCCGTCATGTCTTTCCCACTGATGGTGAGGGCGGTACGGCTTTCCATTGAGGGTGTGGATCAAGGGCTCGAGGCGGCCGCCCGCACATTGGGCGCAGGCCCGCTGCGAGTCTTTTTCACGATCACTCTGCCGCTTGTAATTCCGGGCATCCTCACCGGCGTCATCCTCGCGTTTGCCAGGAGTCTCGGTGAGTTCGGCGCTACCATCACGTTTGTTTCCAACATACCGGGAGAGACCCAGACGCTGCCTCTTGCATTGTACACCTTGACTCAGGTCCCCGATGGAGAAGCAGGGGCCATGAGACTGTGTATCGTGGCCATAGTCGTAGCCATGGTCGCGCTGGTGGCATCCGAGGTCACGGCCAAGCGTGTAGAGAAGTTAACGAGAGGCTGAAGTATGCTCAAAATCAACGTCAAGAAACAGCAGGGACGATTTCTTGTGGACGCATCCTTCACGGTTGACGACACAGGGGTTACTGCTGTTTTCGGCCCTTCCGGGGCCGGCAAGACCTCGATCATCAACATGGTGGCAGGACTGGCGAGACCGGATGAGGGATATATTGTAGTGAACGGTCGGACGGTATTCGATGCCGCTCGCGGTATCCATTTGCCCCCGGAACAACGAGGGTTCGGATATGTGTTTCAAGACGGCCGCCTCTTCCCGCACCTGTCCGTCAGATCGAATCTCACCTACGGAATGAAGCTCGTACAAGCCGCCAAGAGGACAATAGGCTTCGACGATATCGTAGACCTCCTGGGAATCTCACACCTTCTCAAGCGCCGGGTACCGAATCTTTCCGGTGGGGAAAAACAACGGGTGGCCATTGGTCGGGCGTTGCTTACCAGCCCTTCCCTTCTGCTCATGGACGAACCTTTGGCATCATTGGATGCCGCCCGTAAGGCGGAAGTTCTCCCGTTCATCGAACGTCTTTCCAGCGAACTCTCCATACCGATCATGTACGTCAGTCATTCCCTCAATGAGATTGTCAATCTCGCGGACACGCTTGTCCTGCTCGATTCGGGCAAAGTAAGTTCGGTGGGACGGGTTGAGGACATCATGAACGACAACGAGTTCAGTATTCTGAAGCGGAAGGGTGGAAACGGATCCGCGCTTCTGGCGGAAGTCGAGAACAGCTTCCTCCCGGATAGACCGAAGCGCCTGCCCAGGTTCTGTTAGGTCTGTTGCGGAAGGATTTGCCGGCGACGCTGCGGGATCATCTCTTGCGGTTGCCGCACGGACATCCGGCTGCGCCGGATTCCCAGGCTAGTGTGCTCAAGCCGACGGGTCGAAATCCTCCAGATGAATTATGCCCTTGCGAATGGCATATTTGACAAAACCGGTCTTGTCGCTTATGCCGAGTTTCTTCTTGATGTTATCCTTGTGTCCTTCGACCGTTTTGACACTTAATGCAAGCGTGTCGGCGATCTCCTTGTTACCGCGACCCTCCGCCGTTAGTTGAACAATTTCTACCTCCCGTGGGGACAGGTTCGGCTCCGCCGGCTCTTTTTCCCTCAGATAATCCTCCAACAGAAACTTGGATATCCCCGGACTGAAGAACGCGTTCCCCTCGTGAACCGCCTCAATGGCGCCAAAAAGTTGGGTTGCAGCGGATTTCTTGATTACGTAGCCCAGGGCGCCCGCCTTCAAAATCTGGCGGACGGACTCCATGTTTTCGTGCATCGTCAAGACCAAAATCTTGCAGTCCGGATACTGCTTTCTGATCTGACGGGTGGCCTCCAGGCCGTTCAGTTCCGGCATCGAAATATCCATGACGATGACATCGGGCTTGAGGTCACCGACTTTTTGCACGGCCTCTCTGCCCGTAGCCGCCTCTCCCACGACTTTGAACCGGGGTCGCGCCTGGAGTAGGGCTCGAATGCCTTCCCTCACAATGGTATGGTCATCCGCGAGAAGAATCGATATTTGGTCCATTGAACAAGCCTCTTATTGCCGTATCACGACACCGGCACCCGAACGTGGAGTTTGCAGCCGTGACCGTGCCCCGATTCTATGGAAAGTTCTCCTCCATAGAGCACGACTCGCTCCTTCATCCCGAAAAGCCCCAATCCTCGGCTTTTGTGCACAACATGCTTCACGCTCGAGCCTTGCTCGAACCCTTTGCCGTCATCCTTCACCGTGAGCGTGACCAGGCCGGTTTCGTATTTCAACAGGAGTTCCACTGTCTTCGCTTCGGCATGCTTTGAAACATTGGTCAGCGCCTCTTGAGCGACCCGATAGATAAGTGTTTCGACTCCGGGAGAGAGCTTCCGTTCGTCCCCTTCGACGGTCAACCATACGTCCGTTCCCGTTCGTTCGCGAAAGGTCTCCGCGTACCACCGAATCGTTGAGACAAGCCCGAAATCATCCAACAGGTATGGTCTAAGATCGTAAGAGACCCGGTGAACGTCATCGATGGACTTCCGCACCAGAGACTTGATGTCGTGAAATCTCTTTCGGATTGTGGGATCGGGCAATTCACCCTGGTTTTCGATGACCTCAAGGTTTATGTTTATGGCGGACAGGGCTTGACCGATCTCGTCGTGAAGTTCCCGGGAAATCCTTTTCCTCTCTTCCTCCTGGGCGTTAATGAGCTGTTCCGAGAGGTTCTTCAGATCCTCTTCCCGTTGCATACGGTCGGTTATGTCACGGACGATGACAAGATCGGCCTGCTTGCCTTGGTAATCGATCAAACCGGCATTGACCTCGGCGCTTCTCGTTTCGCCGTTCCTCGCGACTATCTTCGTTTCATAGATCGAGGGTACGTCTTTTCCGCTCATTCTGTCGTAGTGTCTTTTCTTCACAAATTCCAGAGTTTCTTTGGAGAGAACCTCATAGAAATTCATCCCGATCAGCTCGTTGCTTTCGTATCCCATTAACCGCGCGAACTTCTCGTTGACAAACACATACCGAGCGTCTTGTATGATCACGATTCCGTCATTGGCGTTCTCAACCACTGAGGAGTACTTTTCTTCAGACTCTTTGAGGGTTGACACCGTGGTCTCCAATCTTTCGACCATGTGATTGAAAGAATTGCCCAAAGCGCCGAACTCGTCCGGACGCTGCACCGGGATTCGGTAAGAGAGATCGCCCTGAGTTATCTTTTCCGCCGCGGCGACCAGGTCCCCCAGTTCGTTGGTGATGCGGTTGGAGAGCACGACCCCGAAGAAGCTGCCCAACCCCAGCCCGATGACGGCCATGCAGACAAGCATGGCCTTTACCGACCCGGCTACTTTTCGTGCTTCATCGGATCTTGCCGCCATGTCGCGTTCCGCCGCGTGTATGAGTTCCGCCTCGGAAGCCCTTAGACCCCTGAGAATCTTCCGACCGAGACGGTCCGTATCCGCAATGGAGCAAATGTAACGATCGTAGTCGATTACCCCGTAATCGAGCTTCTGTCGCAATTCCTTCTCGACCTCGGCGATTCTCGTCTCCCATTGGGTTACCAGATCAGCGTATTCACTAAGTACTCGCAGATACTCCTCGTCTCCCTCGTGGAGCTTTCTCGCCTGTTGCATGAGAGATTTTCCGGGAAGAATATTCTCATCGAAGGTCATCAGGTACCGCGTTTTCCCCGTCAGAAGGAATCCCCGAAGACTTGCCTGCCTTTCAAGAGTTCGGAAAGCAAGCTCCTGAGCAATCTTCACCGTGCTGTAGTACCTGTTGTTGATGTCCTGGTAGAGCCCCGTCACGTCGGCATAGTATCTGATCGCAGCGACGGAGAAGAGTGCCGTTATGATGACGACAAAGGAGAAACCGGCAAGAATCCTGGTTCTTATTCCCATGTTCCTATGACTCCGACATACCGTACCAATCGCCAAGGCAGGAATTCAGCGGCGAGGGTCCGTCTCGCGGGCAAGCCCTCCACCGATCCCCACTGATATGGAATGTGAAGAGGGCCTTCTTGATAATCCTTCGGAAACCCCAATTATGGGTACATCCACTTACCATATCCAAGTCTTCAGTCGATGGATGCCTCCCTCAAATTCATCATGCCGGTGATATAGGGATCATAGGTAACATCTTTCCTCATGCCGTATAACTTGATCTCCTGGTACGCGAAGATCGAAAAGGCTTGCTCGTGGATCATGCGCTCCAGTTCATGACAAAGTTGAGTCTGTTCTCTGAGACTTATGGTCTTGACGATGTTCCAATAGAGTTTGTCCAACGCCGGATTGTTGAGAAGGCTCCATGGCGAGCCGGACGCATACCAGACCATTCCTTCGATGAAGATGACATGTCCGAGAGGATCCGGGCATGTGCGGGCGAACATGTCCAGATCGAATTCGGGTAGAGACGGATCCAAATTTGGATTCACTATTCTCAGGGCGCCGTTGCCCCCTTGAACATCGAGGCGAACGCCTACTTCGGCCAACTGTCTTTTCAGTTCGGCGCCCAGGACACTGTCGGCTCCGCCGTCAATGTCATCGATCATGAGAGTGGTCTTGAAGCCTTCGCCAAGTCCTGCCTCCGCGAGTAGTTGTCGTGCTTTTTCAGTGTCATGGGGATAGGGTTTGACATACGGATTGTATCCGAACTCACCCGGCATCCCGAGCGTGGCCCTACGCATGCCGTTGCCCAACCGTACCTTCCTGATCAATTCGTCGACATCAACCGCATAGTTGAGGGCCTTTCTCACGCGCTTGTCCAGAAAGGGCGTATTCTGTTTGATGAGGTTGAAGTTGATCGACATCATGGTAAAGGAGGGTTCCGTGATGACTTTGAGCCCGTTCCCGCGAATTCGATCAAGGTCGATCGGCTCGAAATTCGTGATCAGATCAAGCTCGCCCCGTATCAGCATATCGGCCCGCTTCCGGGCACTTGCGAATTTGAAGACAATTCGGTCTATGTGCGGCAGGCCCTGTTTCCAGTATCGCTTGTTTTTCTCCAGAACAAGTTCTGTTCCCTTCGTCCATTGTACAAATTTAAACGGCCCGGTCCCGATGGGATGGGCCTCGAATCCTTCGTTGCCGACCATCCGAATGTACGAGGGAGGCACGATGTACCCGAACTGAGCCAGCCTGCGCAGGAGGATTCCGTCAGGGTAACTGGTGATGACTCTGCACGTGAGATCGTCTATCACATCGACCCGTTTGATCGATCCGACGGTATGGTGACTTGGCGACTCGAATCCCGAAGCCAGGTGGCGTTCGAGACTAAACTTGACGGCACGGGCGTCGCAGGGTTCGCCGTTCTGGAAAAAGAGGTTGTCGTGCAACTCGAATTGGACCGTGTATTCGTCGAGTCTCTTCCATCGACGTGCCAGGTTGGGACAGGGATTCCCATCCACGTCGAATTCGAGAAGTTGCTCGAAAATCTGGTTCAGAACGTTATGATTGCGTTCATCGAATTGCCGATGAGGATCGAGTCTCAGGCTTGCGTCATTGGCCAGGTCGCAGATTCTCAGCACTCTTGTACGGTCAACCGCACGCACGTCCTGCGCCGTGGTTCCAACGGCCGTCAGAAGGAGAGGGAGGAACACGTACAAAAGCACCGATTTCACGTTTTTCTCCGGTTCGGCTTTGGCGGCGTCGAACCATATTGGCATTGAGGGAGAGGAACGTCAACCCGGTGTCGGAGGCCGGGTACATCCTTCCTCTCCCCGATTGCCAAACATCACCTTCTATGCGCCCTACTTCAGTGGCTTATCCAGCCAGTGTTCGTAGAACCCCTCCAGGTCGGGCAGAAAATTGAATACCACAGGATATCCGAGTGGGACTGCCTCCACATCCAGTTGTGTCTTGCAGCCGGGACAGTAGTATTCTCGCAACTCCATCCATTGCGGGTTGCATCCCATATGCTCGGGATAGATCTCCTTTATGGTTTCTTCTGAGTTCCGGACAAATATCAGTGCGTCCAACTTCCAGTTCTCTCGGTAATCCGAGAACTCGTGACCGCAATCGCACTTGACTATGCGTGCCCCGTCCTCTTTTTGCACGACATAGAGGTGCGCGGAAAGCGGAAGCAGTATCCTGTCTTTCCAGGCAACCTGATCCTGCAGTACTTCGAGGTACTTTACGAACCTGTCCGGCTCCTTTTCGGATCTCATGATGCGGACCAGTTCGTCCCACGAAATGGTGCCGTTGACCATTTTGCCGATAACTTGTTTTGTGATTTCAGCCATCTGTTATCTCCTCAAGTTCTCCTAAGGATTGTCGTGGCAAGAGTGACTCGATACGACCTTGCGTATCAACATCCCTCAGGGAACATTGTACGTGGGATGATCCTCGGGGATGCCCCAGAAGTCCTTGAACTCCTTACCCCATCCGTCCGACAGTTCAATACTCTCCTGATACATTCTCGTAACCCATGCGGGCAAATCGGCATCGAGTACCCGTCGGCGCTCCTTGTCGAGCCATTCCCTTACCGGTATGGCGCGACGTGCCCTGTCTCCCCTGATCTGCTCTCGTTCTTTCCGCGTCGCCTCATGATCCACGGTCCAATTGCCGTTGGCACCATCGTTGCTGCAAACGACGCCGTAGATGGGCTTCACGAATCTTGGAAGGATGTGACCTTCATTGAGGTCCTTCTCAATGTTGGCGGTAGATCGCTCCAACGGATCCCCCAAACCGGGCCCCCCCTGGATGACGCTCAGATAGATGTCGCCGTCCACGTACGGCTCCGGAAGCGTGAGAGCCTTGTCATCTACGACGTGCCGTCCACGGATGAGTTTCTCTATTTCGGAGTCTTCGGGATCTCTGTCACAGCTGGGGAGTGGCTTGCGTTCCCGTATGAGGTCGAATGCGTTCGTCTCATGTACGCTGCGCCGGTACCCGGTATTGGAAGGATAGCCGCCGAATAGACCGCTGTTTACGAACACCATGCCGTGCCCGACATGTTGAAATACGGCCGACTTGGACTTCCACAGAAGCCGTACCGATTCCATGGCGTTGCCTCCCCTGAACTTGCCGGGGCCGCCGGTATTGGGCTTGACCTTTCTTCCCAGATAGAGCATGGGTTCCCACAGCTCCCAGGAGGTCTCGATGTCGCCGATGTCCGATTCGGGATTCCACATGGCATAGCCGTGATTGAGCCCATCCCTACAGCCTCTTGCACCAAAACCCGCGCCGGTCATCTCCATGTTCGTTGCTGCAAAGGGCTCCCCGAACATGTTGATGCCGGATCCGTAAAGTATGTTGGTGGTCGTTCCGTAACCGGCGACCACTTCCTCCAAAAATCCCCGGGCATAGTACCCCTGACTCAGGAAACGAAACATTCCGTTGAGACCGGACCAAAGGAAATGCCATGCATGAGCGGTCCCTGCCTCCGGATTGTCGGGATTGCTCCAACTGCCCACAGGGAAGTGCTGCTCAAAAGCATAGTAACCTCCGTCATTTACACTTTCGGCATCCGCGATGCTTTGGGTGAGCATCACCCACATTCCGCCCTGTAGAGCGCTGGGAGAACAGTTCATGCTGTGATATCCCCACCTGCTCGCTCCGTCCAGACTGGTGCTGATGGTACCGTCAACCTTGACGCCGACTTCCAACGGAGAATTCACCAGCGTATTTACCGCAGCCTGCGGAAGATGCCCTTTCTCTTCTTCCCAAGGAACGTCGCAAAACGACGGTACTCGATAACGACCGGGCACCAGCATGCGCTTTACACGTCGGACGAACCCTCTCCGACCGTTCTCGATGGCTTCTCTCATGAATTGTTTGTAAACGTCCAGCCCTTCCTCGGCAATAAGGTTCTCGATCGCCTCCCGGATCATGATGCAGCCGGCCAAACGGGTCTTCTCGTCAAGCTCCAGAAGGAGAGGCGTGCGGCTCGTTCGTTTGTACGTGTCTTTGAAAGACCGGTAGACCGCATCATTCTCACCGATTCTCTGGGGCGGGATCGTCAGTCCCTGATCATAGGTGCTCATGGGCCCGACCGGAGAGCTGCCCGGGGTTCGTGCACCCACATCCGGAACATGGGTCACCCCCGCGATCCAGCTCACCAATTCCCCTTCCCGGAAAAGAGGGATAATGGTGTGAATGTCGCAGTTGTGAACATTGCCGGCGAGTACGTCGTTGTTGCAGAAAATGTCTCCGGGCTTGATTCCCGGGTCCTCTTCGAATCCGTTCCGTATCATGAATTTTACAGCGTCGCTCATCGTGTGAACATGAACGATAATTCCGGTAGAAAGCGCTACAGAATCGCCTTCGGGGGTGAAGACGGTGAAGCAAAGTTCACCGAGTTCCTTCACTATGGGCGACGCGGATATGTTTCGTGCGATCTCCCGTGCACTGACGAGGGAACCTCTGAGCTTGAGAAACAGTCTCTCAAATCGTAATGGATCCCGTTCTTTCAGCTCCAGTTTTTCCAATCCAAAGTAGTGCCCTGTTTCGGAAAAGAGTTTCTCGCTGTGGGTCAGCATCTCCGCAAGAGTGTTACCGTTCCAGCCCACTGCACTCTCCCGTTTCAATTCGTTGCTCATCTCATTCTCCTCCTTGGCAGGTAGGATCAACTGAACTAGTATGGCGATTCATAAATGCCCTTACCCCACCCCTCTCCCGGAGGACGAGGGGGCAAGCGGAGTGGGCACCCTAAGAAACGCAAGCCCGATTGAGAACCGGTGCACTAGCCCTTTGCATTCCTCATGTGAAAGATTCGATGCTGATCGAGGTCGACACTTTTCCCCGGGGGTACGATAAGCGTCGTGGCCGGATCCTCGATGACGGCGGGCCCTTGGATAACGTTTCCGGGTCGAAGCTCGTCCATTTCCCACACATCGGCTTTGGCCCATGCCCCTCGGCGGAAGACGTCCCTCGTCCCCTTGAAGGCTTCTTTGGAAGGCTGATCTCCGGCACTATCCTGCCGGGGCAGTTCGGGTGTGGTGGTGGTAACCGTGCCCAGTGACGCCGCTGCAGTGATCAGGAAACCCGCCTCAGGAAAACGCGCGCTGCGGGTATAGATCTCCGTGTAATGGGTTTCGAATTCCGAGATCAGCTCGTCCAGGTCCTCGGGAGAAGTAATCCTGCGTTTTGGGGAAACGATCTCCACATCGGTGACCTGGCCCTTGTATTGCATCCTGACGATGGGGATCAATTCGACGGACGATCCGTCATAGCCCTTTGCACCGAATTCTGCCAGAACCTTCTCTTCCATTGCCTCCAGCGTCTGATTCAGGGCCTCTCCAACCGCGAGCTTTGTGGCGGCATCAGCCCCCGGGGGCATGTAGAGCAGGATTGACTTGTCGAAGCGGTACTCATGGGGAGCGCAGGTGCAGCCGAACGCGGAGAACGCGGCCGCCCAAGCTGGAATGAGGATATCCTTGAACCCCAACCTGTCACTGTAGTTCCCCACACTCAGAGGTCCGGCCCCTCCGTAGGAAAGGAGCACGTAGTCTGAAAACGCGTATCCCTTACCGAGGATCACCGCCCGGATCTCGTCCCTCATTCTCGCCTCTTGCATTTCGATGATGCCGGCAGCGGTTTCATAAACGTCCTTGTTCAGTTTTGACGCGATCTGTTCCTCAAGTCCGCGTACGGCACGCTCTTTGTTCAAGATGATTTCCCCGCCCAGGAAATACTCCGGATTCAGCAAGCCCAATATGAGCGCACAATCGGTCACTGTGGGCCGGGTCACCGATCCTTCCTCGTAACAGAGTCCGACCTGGTCTCCAGCGCTCTCAGGGCCGATCTTCACCCGCTGGGCGTATTCGTCAAAGCTGAGAACCGCGCCTGCGCCAACACCCACGGACGTAACGTCAACCATGGGAAGGTTGAAGAGGAAATGGCTCACAGCCGGTCTGAGACTTATGTTGATCTGTCCCCTGGTCACCACGCCCACGTCAAAGGTGGTGCCGCCCAGGTCTGAAGCGAGGATGTTCTCCAAACCGAGCTTGCGTCCCAGATATCGTGCGCCTACGAGTCCTCCGATGGGTCCGGACAGGAGCGACCGGGAAAGTTGCTTCGCCTGGATGTCTATGGTTCCGCCATGGCTCGCCATGATCCTCAGGTCAACCTTTGATCCCCCTTGCTTGATCATGTCTTCGACCCTGAGAATCTGTTGTCGCGAAGGTTCGGCCGCATAGGCTTCCGCTACCACCGTATTGAGCCTCGGGAATTCTCCCCAAAATGGATGGACCTCGGAGCTTGCGAAAATCGGGATCTGTTTTCCCTCTTTGGCCATGACTTCCTCTGCGATCTCTTTGACTCTTCGTTCATGCGCGGGATTCATGTACGAAAAGAGAAAGCAGATACAGAGCGCCTCTATGTCCTCGTTCAAGAGGTCTCTGACCGCCTGCTCGGCTTCGTGCTCGTACAAAGGGATCGCCGTGTCGCCCAGCGGATCGATCCGTTCCCTCACCCCTCGTATGCATTCAAGAGGGATCAGCGGCTCGTTGTGTTCGTGGGTCACCGAGTGGAGTCTATCTTCGTAGGATTTCCCCAACCAGGTCTGTACCCCCTTTTCGAGCCTCAGGGTATCTTCCAGGCCTTTTGTGATGATGAGACCGGTCTTCCTCCCCTTTCGTGAGAGCAACCGATTGATCATGGCCGTACCGCTGTAGATGTCGGCCTTAATCTGAGGCAGGGCTTGTTCCTTTGTGACGTTCCAGTAGGACAGGGCGTTGGCAAGCGACTTGTCGATACCCCTCGCTTCGTCTTCCGGTACGGTCTGGGCTTTTCCCACCGTAAAGAGTCCTTCGGAATCCACGAAGATGGTATCGGTCATGGTGCCGCCCGTGTCGATTCCAAGAATCTCCACACTGTTCATCTTTCTCCCTCCTTATGCGTTCCGGCAGGCTCCCTCGGTCCCAATTCGGTCCTCGGGGATGAGGCGAAGCCCGCATCTCCTTACGGTGTACGTACAAACGTCCGGCTGCTCCATCTCTCGTTCAGATTTTCAGTAAGGCTTTCCTGCGGCAGCGGCGGCTCTCTCGGATTAGTAGCCCTGGAACCCCGCTGGTGGGCCGGCAGTTCGTAGAAGGGGGTGCATCGGGTCCGGTCGATCCTGATCTCGTTTTCATAGATTCGGTCTCACTCTTTCACTTGGTCGTCATGCCGGCTCCTTGGAACGCAAGATCTCCGGGCACGGAGGCCCGGGCCACGAACGACCATGCCGAGTAACAATCTCTGCAGCGGGGCGGGAGTCCCTGCCCGCCGGTCCTGCCGGACGCATGGTCATCTTCCATTTCGTTCCCTACCCGGCGCCTGGGACCAAGGCCGAGTCCGCGACCGTATTGGTGACTTCGAATACTCAGGATTCCCCGTACTCCTCCGTTCAGAACGAGTTCGTTTCAATCGCTTCGACGCTCACGAATCCGTGCCCTTCAACCCGATAATTTCTCTGGCTTCCTCCGGCGTGGCTATTTCCCTGCCCAATTCTTTCGCTATCCTGACAACTTTCTCGACGAGTTCGGCATTGCTCTTAGCTCGCACTCCGGGAGCGAGGTAGATGTTGTCTTCCATCCCGACCCGCGCATGGCCTCCCATGATGATGGACATGGTCGCCATTGGCCATTCATTGAGCCCCACGGCGCAGACGGACCAGGGATAATCGCCGGGGATCTGCCTCACCATGTGCATCAGGTTGTCCACAGTGGCGGGGACTGAACCGAGAATGCCCATGACACACTGAAAATAGAGCGGCTCCTCGAGCACCCCGATGTCCCGAAGAAAAAGACAATTGTTGATCATGCCGGGCTCATAGCATTCCAGTTCCGGTTTTGCTCCGGACGACCGGATCGTTTTGGCCATGTCCCGCATGTCCCGGGAAGCTCTGGACCATCACGAATTTGAGCAGAAAATCGTCGGCCTTTCGGTTATAGATATCGATCACGGGACTGCCCGCGTTGAAGGAGGCAAGTTCGGGCCTGGTCAGGGGATTCGCTGACAACTCCTCGACAACACTCACTCTTTCTTCGCAACTCGTGTGGGGGATCTTCCTGTAGAGCCATTCGCCGTCTACCCTGCGTCCGATACCTCCGGTGGACACATTGATAATTGCGTCGCTCCGTTCACGGATGGGAATGATGGCCTCTTCGAAAAAGCGAGTCCCGTGGGCGACCTTTCCCGTTTCCGGATTCCGTGCGTGAATATGGATAACCGAAGCGCCGGCCCGCCACGCCTCGAGCGCGGACTGAGCCTGTTCCTTAGGGGTTTTGGGAAGATATTCATTCGAGTCCGGAGATGCGCCTCCGGTAATTGCGCAGGTTATGATCAGCTTCTCCATGCCAACCTCCGGCCGTCCAATTCTCATGGGAGGCGAGAGCGGTCAAAGGCCGCACCCGGTTCCTCGGGGTTCGAGCCGAATCACCCGATGTTCAAATCACGTATATCGAGACAATGTCGGCAAGTCGATCAAACAGCATGTCAAACGATATCCGGCAGATTTGCTTGTGCGCGCGTCTACCGAGCTAAACATCAATTCGGATCCATGTAAATGGGGGATTCCCCCGTTTTCGGGATCGGGATCACCCGTTTTGAGTTGGCGAAACTTCAGGCAGGTAACGACCGGGGGGATGCCGTTCTTTCCTTGGAAGAGCCGATGATCGCCGATTTCGCAGAATACTTGTAACAAGTGCCGTGGATTCTTCAGACACAGTTGCGACGGCGTATCGTGTACGTCTTTCCGCAGCGTGGCAGCAGATACGGGTTTTCAGTTGCGCCTACGGCATTCTTCGGATTGGGCACACGACGGACACACTCTCACCTCGCGCCGAACTTAACCGCGCGTTCCGGCGCTTCTTGCCCCTTGACATTCCATGTTGCGTGTGTTCACTATTAATAATCCTGAAACTATTTCCGGGGGGACATCATGAAGATCATCTCCTCACCGTTACGCATAGGCGGCTCCTTACCGCTTCGTTTAAAAGATGCATTTGTCTCAACAGCAATCGCCGTGTTCGCATGGCGGCTAACGGGGGGGAGCGATCGGCTCCCGGTAGACTTCGGTCTTGACGCGCACGACCTTCTGGAACACTCAGAGCTTCATAACATGAACGGAGGTTGCCGTGTTCGGCATCTTCCGGAGGGTCGGCACCTGAGTAAAACCAACTGTTAGGAAAAATGAAGGAGGCGTCACGTGGCAGAAATCCGCTATGTTTGTCTATCGGACCTTCACCTCGGGGAAGAGGATAGTGTGCTGTCTAACATGAACGAGGACGGCACTGAAGGCGATTTCTTGGAGCCGGGGCCGGTACTGAAGCAATTGGCGAAGTGCATAAAGGATCTCGGCAACGAATTCTGGAAGAAAAAGAAGCCCACCCTTGTATTGAACGGCGATGCCTTAGAACTGGCTCTCTGCCCGATTCACCAGGCATCGATGGCATTCCAGTGTTTTATCAACCAATTCAAAGATGGTGAGGATTTCTTGTTTGAGAAGATCCTCTTCCTTCCGGGCAACCATGACCATCATCTGTGGGTGATGACTCGTGAGAACCAGTACAGGGGCTATTTGCTGCGTCACAAGGAAGACCCTAAGATGATCTCACTACCGGAGCAATGGCATTCCACCAAGCTTTTCTCGAGTCCCGGTGATGAACCGGTCGTATCTCACTATCTGTCGGAACTGATTCAGCGACCGCCGGTGAATTTGGACATGGAGGTGCAGGTTGCGTATCCGAATTTCGGTATCATTGCCGAAGAAAGTTTGAAGCCGAACGAGACCCCCAAGAAATGTGTGGTGTTTCATCACGGGCATTTCACCGAATGGATCTATACAGCGATGAGCATGGCGAATGACTGGATATTCTCTCCGCAAAGCGCAGCTCGGCACGCGTGGGCACTGGAAAAAGAGAACTTCGCATGGATAGATTTCGCATGGTCGGCATTGGGACAATCCTGGGACAGCGGAAAAGGCCTCGAGACGGTCTATGAGAAAGCGCTCGACGGCGCCCAATTTGGAGAGGTTATTGCCAATTTGTCCACCGGCCTTGCAAAAGAGATCGGCACGCGAACGTTCGACTGGGTTGAAGGAGCCATCCTTGCCAAAGTCCTGAATTTGCTCTATAGGAGTTTTGCCGGTACGGAGAAGGGACAGGATAGGGCTCCATTGACCTCAAGCGGCATTAAGCAACTCTATCAATACGCGGAAGGCCCATTACACGCTCATGTTTGTTACGATATTCTCGCCCGGCAGAACCGGAAGGACGAACTCGATGAAAAGGAATACACGGCAGAATTCTTTAAGGACAAGATTGCTCCGGTAACCTCATTCATTTTCGGTCACACTCACAAACCATTTGCGAGCCGTGAAGAGTTTCACGGGTATCTGAATGGGGTCGATGTGTACAATTCAGGTGGATGGGTTGTAGATTCGCTCCAAGCCAACGAATGGCATGGAGGGTCGCTCGTCCTGATAGACGACCAACTGAATGTGGCCTCCATTCGGATGTACAATGAGACGCGAGACGGCAGTCAGGTCCCTGTTAGGTTAGAGCCCATATCCGATTCCACTCGGAAGCCGAACTCACTCGAGTCTGCAATCGCCAAACTGAAATTCGACAAGGCCGGACCATGGAAGAAGTTCTCTGAGATAGCAGCTTCAACCATTCCCGTTAGGCGGAAGTTCCTGCGGAAGAGGGTTTTCAGCGCCTTGCCGAGACCTCACTAATGGGACAGCGGGCGAGGTTGCTCTCGGAAATAGTCGCACAAGTCTGGAATCCTTGCCTTAGACCAGGTAAACTGGTACATGAGCCGACCAAGGAGGGTCTCCCATGCAACTCTCAAGCGAGAAAAAAGACTTGGAGTGAAGCCTAGTTGCTTTCCCTTCCCGACGTGGCAGGGAAGTATGAACTCGTTGAGGGAGAGCTGGTCCTGATCCCTCCCGCAACTTTCAGACGAGCGGTGATGACTGCCCGACTTGCAACCGGGATCCATCGATTCGCTCGTACGCGTAGATTGGGGAATATCCTGGGTTCCCGTCTCGGTTGCTGGATGAACACAGGTAATCTCAGATCTCCCGAGATCCCCTTCATATCACGAGAACGTATCAAGGGACAGAATCCCGAAGGCTTCCTTAACGGAGCGCCGGAACTTGCGGTAGAGATTCTATCGCCGTCAGACACGGTCACGTCCATGAAGGAGAAAGCAGTTGAGTACTTCGAAAGCGGTTCTCGACTCGTCTGGACCGTGAATCCCTATGATCAATCCGCACTGGTGCTGCACCCTGATGGATCGGAAACGGTCTTGACCGCCACGGACACTCTTGATGGAGAGGATTGCGTCCCGGGATTCTCGCTCGCTATCGGTGACTTGTTCGAAGACTTCAAGTAACGGCCCAGGGTTGGATCCAAACCAGCCCCTACATTCAGCCTTCTCTTTCGGACGAAAATCATGTTTTTCTCGTTCCCGGACTCTTGCCTATCCCGCGTTCTGCGCGGGATTCCGGGCTGTGTCCGGATAACGTCCGCCGCCACGTCAAATTCTTGTGGCAGGCAGAGCCCTCCTCCAATTCTTGGTTCTCCCTCATCTAGCTATACAGCGGATTAGACTCGAAATAGCGCTGGTGGCACCGTAGACGCGGTTGGCGCAAGTCGAGTCACCGTGGAGTGTCCCGGCAAGACGCCGGCAAGTTGTCATTTCGATCAGTCTTCACATCTCACAGCACCAAAAAAGAAAAATCCAGGATAGAAATCCAGTTGACAAACACTGTCAAACTGATTACTGTAAGAATCATATGAACAATCAATATGAGAAAGGAGATAACCGATGATAAGAAGATGGAACAGAGGAATCAAAACCAAGGAAGTAGATTCTTCTACTTCGTGAGTGAGGAGGTGCAAGGAGAAATACAGGGATTAATTTGAGAAAGGCGTGACTGCGACATCCTGCAGAAGCACGCGAAGGGTGGAGGTTTAGTATGGCCGGCAGTGCCCATAATCTCATAGGAGACAATATGAGGAGATTGCGCTTGGCGCGAAATCTTGGTCAAGCCGAACTTGCCGGCCGGGCCGGACTATCAAGGACTGCAATACAGAAGATCGAGAAGGGAGACTCGAGCCCTCGGGTGGAAACCCTAGGAAGAATTGCAGAGGCCCTCGATGTCGAAATTTTGGACCTGATGAGACAGGCCCCGCGGCTCACCGCGGTACGTTTTCGATCGAAGAAGAGAATGAAGAGCAGAGAGGACATCCTCGTAAAAATAGCAAGAATGTTGCATGACTTCAAACAGTTGGAAGACGTGTTGAGTGACCGGAAGGAATACAAGCTTAAAGGACTCGCTGAGAAGATTCAACGCCTTCCGTTGAAAGGAAAGGAGAGAGCCGAGAAAGCCGCTGAAATGGCAAGAGAGAAATTGGGCCTGGAGCCGGACGAAGTGATTCTCGATGTCTCCGGGGGTCTCGAGTCTGCCGGTATCAAGGTGTGTCCCATATCGGTGGCGGCCGACGATTTTTTCGGGCTGTCCGTGCTTGATGAAGAGTTTGGGCCGGCAATTGTGGTGAATGTGTGGGAAAGAATCACCGTGGAGCGTTGGATATTCTCCGCGGCCCATGAATTGGGGCATCTGCTGATGCACACGAATTCATTCAACGATGAAGATTCCGAATATCCGATGCGCGAAGAAGAGGACGAGGCAAACATTTTCGCAAGCTATTTTCTCATGCCTCAAGAGGCTTTCGAGGGGTACTGGCAAGCAACTCGGGGCCTCGGGTTGGTTCAGCGAGTTATGAAAGTGAAGCGCATATTTCTCGTAAGCTACCAGACTGTTCTGATGCGTCTGATGGATCGCGGAATTGCCGACAAGTCGATATGGCCGAAATTCTACCACTTCTACAAGCTGCAGTATAATCGGAGTCTTTCCAGGAAGGAAGAACCCGATGGAATACAGCCGGAGGAGGTTGGCTCATTCGCTGAGGACATGGTTGCAGCCAGAGAACCTCACAGGCTGGATCCTTCGGATTTCGTTGTGGCACGGCTCAAAGACCTGACCAGGACGGCGTTGGAAGAAGAGAAAATAGGTATGAGTAAGGCTGCTGAAATTCTCGGCATGGATTTGCAGTCCACAAGGGACTGGGCCGCCTCATGGGGGAACGTGGATGTCGGGCACGAGAACAATGCCTCGGAAAACAGCCGGCTGCATCCTCGACGCAAGCGTAGCGCTTGACTACCATGGCTCCGGCAATCTTTCGGTGCTGGGCATGTACTCCGTTCACGTGCAACGGCTCTATGCTACTAATCCTTGTTTTCTTGTCGTACCGCAATGATTTGTTCGGAAATCGCCTCCCAAATCTCGGTTTAGTTGCCCCCAGCGCCTGGGAACCAGCAGCAACGTCCGGATCCCGAGCGTAGTACGATGGTACCTGCGAACCCCAAGTTCGTACGTGACGTCGGTGCCTGCAATCGCCATTTGGTTGCGGTTCTAACCGCCTCTGTGCGACGGACTTCACTCCGGAACTGGACGCACGGGACCTGACGAAGGACCACTACGCAACATATCGCGGCATGGAGCGGACTGGCGGACGAGGAAGTGGAAAACAGAAGCTGTCGGAAGGAGACTTCTCGAATGAGCCTTTCCAAACGTTTCTGCAAGAATAGCTTTCAATGTCTGTTAAGGCACGAGCCTAAGGTGTTTTCTACCCGCAGTGCAGTTGAGTTTGTCGGAACACCAAGATTGTGTAGGAAGGAAACAACCGCTGGGACGATCTCAAAGAAAGCAGGGAGTGACCTGGCAGATTAGGCTATTCCGCAATGACTGCTAACTCTCTTCGATTAGTTGATCTTGTCAACGAAGACGGGACCCACGCCAATGGCTTGATTCGCGTCAACCCGCCTCGAACGGCACGTCTTCGCATTGACGAGCAAGTGGCCGTATCCGATGCCGGTAGGCTGAATCGGATCGATTACATATTCTTCCGTCGCTTTTCAGACGGGCGCTCTTCCCAAGTAGCAGCATACGTAATCGATAACTCTGATGAAAGATTGACCGAGACCGAATTGGGCCAAATCCACCTTCAGGCATGGCTGCATGGGAAGGCACCGTTGCTGTATATAGCTTGGCCCAGTCGAATTGACCTTCTGACATGCGCAAGAGGACCCGATTTCTGGAGAGAGCAAGACGGAGAATGCAGATATAATCCGGCAATAATGTTCGAGACTGCCGGCGCCATCAGCGAACAGATCAAGACCTTATCTGTCTTGCGGCTTGCTGATGGAACATTTTGGGAAGACCCATCGAACAGAAAGTTGACAGATCATGAAAAGGCAGCGCACCACCTGCTGATCCAGGCTGTTGTCGACGTTGATAATGAACTTGAAGGAGAGAAGAAACCATTATTGAGGCGTCTTCTTCTGTTGATGGTACTCATCAAGTACCTGGAAGACCGCAGTGTGTTTCCCGATGGGTGGTTTGCGAAGTTTCATGCAGGTGCCCAAAGCTTTCGGGAGGTCTTACAGAGCGGCGAGCCTGCAGAAGTGAAGGGACTCCTCGATAGCCTTGAACGGAGGTTTGATGGTGACATTTTCGCGGTTGATGATATAGGCAATCTGCTCACAAGGGACCATCTCTTACGATTTGCCGATCTCGTCGAGGCGCGAACTCTCAAGAAGCTGCGGTATCTCTGGGAACAGTTCTCATTCAAACACCTACCGGTGGAAATCATTAGTTATCTTTATCAGAAATTCGTAAATGGCGAAGAGGGAAGGAAGAAGGGGGCTATCTACACTCCTCCGATGCTCTCTGCATTACTGTTGGATCATGCCATGCCATATGAAAACCTCACCGGACAAGAGACGATCTTGGATCCATCCTGTGGATCCGGGGTCTTTCTTGTCGGAGCTTTCCGTAGGCTGATCAACGTATGGCGAAGCCAGAATAGGTGGCAGCCCCCTGATGTCAATACCCTGAAAAGATTGCTGAAATCTAGGTTGTTTGGGATTGAAATAGACAAAAACGCTATCGACCTGACAGCATTTAGCCTATGTCTGACCATATGCGATGCCTTGCAGCCGAACGTCATTTGGCGTGATCTGAAATTCGACCGTTTGCACGGATCCAATCTGATCTTGGGAGATTTCTTCCAAGTTGCTCGCGATTGGGGTGACGGTCAGTATGGCCTTCCTCCGGGCGGGATTGACGTGATCATAGGAAACCCTCCATTCGTTTCCGGACTCAGTCAAGCAGGGAAGGAAATCGTTAGTGGACCCGAATACGTCTCTCAATGGCCGGAATTACCGGACAACCAGACGGCATACTTGTTCCTGCAACAGGCGCTTTCAGTCCTGAAGCCCGGTGGACGGCTCTGTTTGATTCAGCCTAACGGGTTCCTTTATAACGGCAATTCGGCAAAGTTCAGGACGGCAATCTTTCAGAAATTCAAAGTAGATACCATATTCGATTTCACGTCCATTCGCAACCTGTATGAGGCCGACGCCAAGACGATTGCGGCTCTGGCCTGCAAAGCTGATGTTCCACAAGACCATAGGATTAAGCACTGGACCTTCCGGCGAACCTTTACCGTAGAAGAGCAAATCGGTTTCGAATTGGATCATTATGACCGCCACCTCGTTCCACAGAGGCTGGCGGAGGAGGCTGATCTCGAAGTGTGGCGTGCTCAACTCCTCGGGGGTGGGCGGCTAGTCGACATGGTGCTGCGTCTTCGAAGAATGCGTACACTTGCTGAGTTTGTAAAGCAGAAGGGTTGGACCTTCGCAGAGGGATTCATTGTAGGAAACCGCGCTCATTACAAACCGTACTTGAAAGATATGCCATTTCTTCCCCCCAAAGCTTTCACAGACGCTGGGATAGACGAATCAAGAATCGATGTTGTTAAGGAGACACACTTCAAATCCGCGCCGGGGAAAGAGCAGTTTACTGCACCTCTGGTCTTAATCAAGGAGAGTGCGTCTCTTCCCGTCGTATTTTGGAACGAAGGATTTCTTGCCTACACAGCTAGGATCGTAGGAATTCATGCGTCCGAATCCGAGATTTCAGAACTCAAGAAATTTTACAACAAAATAAGAGACCGGCTCGAATTCTTCAGATTTGCGTGTGCCGTCAACAGTACTGAGGCTCTAGTCAGCAAAGCAACTTCAATCCGCAAGCAGGATGAGGTGGACCCCTCTGTCAAGACAAAATTTGAACTTTTTTAAGGTTGAAAAGTACACCTCGGCACTAGGACAATGTCCTTGGTTTCCAGCTCCTGGGTACGGGTACCCGTGTACAGGTGGTACGGGGTTTGGTACCCGAGGGCTTGATGAGGGCGTCTTTCATTGTAGAATCTGAAGTATGCCCCCAGGGACCCGATAGCCTCTTTCACCGTCGCATAGTCTTTGAGATACACCTCCTCGTATTTTACGGAGCGCCACAGACGCTCGACAAAGATGTTGTCGAAAGCACGGCCTCGACCATCCATACTTATCCGGATCCCCGCGGCCTGCAGCACACCGGTGAACCCCGTACACGTGAACTGAGAGCCTTGATCGGAGTTGAATATCTCCGGTTTTCTCCCTTCCAAAGCTCTTTGGAGTGCCTCGATGCAGAAGTCTGCCTCCATGGTTATCGAAACGGCCCAAGCCACCACGTATCGACTGAACCAGTCCATGATCGCCACGAGGTAGACGAACCCCTGCCTCATGCGAATGTACGTTATGTCCGTGGCCCACACGTGATCCGGTCGCTCGATGGCTACACCCTTCAACAGGTACGGATACTTCCTCGCCTGAGCATCCGCCAGGCTCAGTCGCTTCTTCGGGTAGATGGCCTCAATGCCCATAAGGTTCATGAGCCTGGACACCCTCTTTCGGTTGACCGCATATCCTTGGCTTCTCAGCCAAGCCGTCATGCGTCTGGTACCATAGAAAGGCGTCTCGGTGTACTGCCTGTCTATCAGACCCATCAGGTGCTGATTGTGGTCGTCCTTTCCCCCTCTGGATCGGTAGTACAGGCTCGACCTGGAGAGTCCCAGAAGCTCGCACTGCCTGTATACCGGGATCGTTTCATGGTCAAAGTCAATCAGATCCCGACGTTGATCAACCGACAAGTCCAGCTTTTTTTTTGAGCCAATCCAGTTCCACCTTGAGCCGTCCTATCTGCTGATACAGCTCGGCTACCAGCTCATTGTGTTGTTGATTACTCCTTTCCCGGGACCCGGAGAATACTTTCGGCATCTCTTCCAGAGCCTGCTTCTTCCACTTCGTTATCTGGGTCGCATGAACCTCGTATGCACTGGCGAGCTCCGCAAGCGTTCGCTCACCCCTGATGGCTTCCAGCGCTACTCGCGCCTTAAACTGGGCGTCATACCTCTTTCGCATATCCGACTTCCAAGCCTCCTTGAATTTCCCCCCGGTGTTCTACACCTCCATGGTAGGCTTCTCAACCTTAACCCCCTGTCCAGTTTTCGGGGTCCATTATAGGACATCGAGCAGTTGCCGTATCCGGAAGATCTCAGCGATCTTTCTCTATCGTTTTGGGAAAGGGCCCTTTCAGAGGATGTCTGCAACTATATGACCGAATTTGTACGTCTTGGACAGAATTCGAGCCTATGGAAAAAGGCGCAGACGCGAGACTTTGAGAATTACTGCGGAATGTTCATACGCATGCTGGGGACCGTATACGATAACTTGAAGGCTTCGGGACATGTCTCTATCAGCGGATTCGTTTGCCAGCCATTTTACTTTGGCGAGCACCCAGATTTGTCCTGGCTGGAGGGAGAGTTGCAGGAGGGACTGCGCACGCTGATCTATGATGAGAAAGCCAGTGGAAATCTTAGGACTATCAGAGTATTGCGATACTACTCTGATAACGTCCTTCTGATAATCAAGCCGAACCAATTGCGTTACTGGATTCGCTCGACAGCCATCCGCGATGCAGACGAAACGCTCGTTAACCTACGAGAGCAGGGATATTAACCATGTCCCTGGAAAGCCGGGAACAAGAATCTTTCGGTACTATCACTTCTGGAATCGATAAGGGTGGACTCGTCCTGAAGACCATCGATTTTGTCCACCGACAATTGCCCAAATGGAGAGACGACCCTGATCGACCTGACGAGCGATCGGAGCCAATGCTAAACCCGCAGTTGTGCTCGTTTCTTGATCGGCGTGCGCGGGATGATTTCCCGATGGTTCAATTTTCTCACGAAGAGCCTCAGGGAGGCCACAGAACGATTGACATTTCGGCCAGGGCGATCAAATCAATGACATACTCGGCATATGAGGCCTGTATTGTCCTGGAATGCAAGCGACTGCCTTCGCCCAGCGCTGATCGCGAGAAAGAGTATGTCACCGGAGGGAAGAAGAAGAGTGGCGGCATTCAGCGATTCAGACTCGGACTTCATGCTGCAAGTCTTCAGGTAGTGGGGATGATTGGTTACGTTCAGAAGGAGTCAGCGCAACACTGGCATGGCAAGATAAACAGATGGATTTCTCAGCTTTCTAAGACAACTACAGACGACGGCTGCACTTGGAGTGATCGCGACAAACTCGGCATACTTGAGGTAGATACATTGAGGCGTACAGCGAATTCCAGGTCGGACCACATTAGAACTGGAAAGTCTGCAACTTCAGATCTCACGATACATCACCTCTGGGTGGTGATGCATCCGCCGCCCCGACGAAGATCCCAGAAATAGACATCCGCGTGCAAAGCACCTGAATGTTCACTGGGGGCAGTGCCTCCCGGCGTGTATTCCCCAGAGCCTGGGGACACGAGTAATGCAATACCAAATGGGAACCGAAATACTATATCAGTCTGATGTTGGGGAGACAATGGGGTGCCCAGTGAGCACGGAAATCGGAATCTTGTCATTGATTCGGGAACAGGAGGAGCAGATCAGAAGCTTTGGTGTGAAGCTGCTCGGTCTGTTCGGCTCGTTCGTGCGCGGTCAACAGAACGAGAGCAGCGATGTGGACTTGTTGGTGGAGTTCGAAACCGGAAGGAAAACCTTTGACTCTTTCATTCGGCTCGCGTTCCTGCCGGAAGACCTGTTGGAACGGCGACCATATACGTCCCGACGGGGACGTCCGACGTTAGCCGGGCCTTTCAAGGCCCGGAAACGTTGGACACCCGGGCCGAAGCTTTTCGTGATCGTCGCGTTTGCTTGACAAGAGAACTCTCTGACGTTAGCATTGTCACACCATCCGACAACGGAGGGATGGCCGAGCGGTTGAAGGCGGCGGTCTTGAAAACCGTTGATCGAAAGATCCGGGGGTTCGAATCCCTCTCCCTCCGCCATTGAATCTGAGAGTTCCCCGTACAAATTGGATAAGTCAAGCGCGGAGGGTGCGTTGCGCGGAGCGAATGCGTGCCGGAGCCCGGCAAGAAGAGAAATCACCTACTTCACCGGCCAATGGGATCAGCTTTGTGTGTTCGTTTGACTTCTGGACAGTAGGACCGGCATCTTGCCGGTCTGACCGGCAGAATGCCGGTCCTACTGTCCAGATGACGGCATGTCCGCGAATCCGCGGCACTTGGTAGCGCCGGAGGGGTCGTCCGCATTCCCCTACTCAGCATCCCGTTCTCCGGGCACGGAGGCCCAGGCTACGGAAGATCAGGCACTACCCGGAGTTGCCGGCTTGCCGGGCCGGTATCCGACCGGCAATCGTAGGACGGGCATCCCTGCCCGTCATATTCTGCGGCAAGCGTACCTGCCTGCCGACATGTGCTCCGGGCACGGAGGCCCGGGCTACAAGAAGCCACTCGGAGCCACAGGCTATCCCGCATTCCGCGGGATACCGAGGACCAAGTTGCGATCACGAAACCGGCCCCCTACCCCGCTACAGAGTCTCACCGTCCTCCCGGACCTGGTATACTCGATAGAAGCGATAGAAGTAGTCTGCACCGGACCAGATGGTCAACACAAGGGCGATGTAGATAAGAACCGTGCCGATCACATGGAAATTGATGGGAATCACGATTTTGTATGTGTAGTGGATCATCAAGGGGACGATCGCGGCAAACTGGAAGACGGCCTTGAGCTTCCCCGCGGGGCTGGGCTTGAGCGTGGTGTCCCACGATTTGGTGGTTGCCCGCAGTGCACTAACCGCCACTTCTCGGGTTATGATCAGCATGACGATCCACGCATCAACACGACCCAATGCAATCAGCATGATGAGTGAAGCGGTCACCAGGACCTTGTCCGCTATGGGGTCCAGAAAACGCCCGAAGGACGACTCCACATTGAACCGCCTCGCGATAAATCCGTCGAAGAAATCCGTCAGAGACGCAATCAAAAAGATGAAGGCCGCCAGCGCGGACCAGAATTTTCCGGGGAAGAACAGAAGGGCGACTATGGGAGGAACGAGAACCAGTCGCCCAAGCGTGAGAAAATTTGGAACGTACTTAGTCATTTGTGCTCGATCTTGTATCATCAGCTTCCCGCAACCCGGAGTCCGGGGTTCTTCTTGAAGCTCTTATAGTAACGAATAACCTTTTTCACATAGTTGATGGTTTCGCGATACGGAGGGATACCGGCATACTTCTCGACGTTTCCCGGGCCCGCGTTGTATGCGGCCAATGCCAAGCGGAGATCGCCGTACGACGCCAAGAGTCCCTTTATGTACTTTACTCCGCCGATGATATTCTCCCTGGGATCAAACGGCCGCGTTACGTTGAGTTCCCTGGCCGTGCCCGGCATGAGCTGCATGAGTCCCTGCGCACCTTTGGAGGAAATTGCTTTGGGATCGCAATTGGACTCGGCTCTGATTATCGCCTTGACCAAGCCGGCCTCAATGTCAAATTTGTCGGATATTTCTGTTATGATTTCGTCAAGACTCTTGGGTTTTCCGGCCTTTTTCACAAATCTTACGACCGGCTGCCGTCCGGATTCGGTCATGTAGAAGATCCACCCCGGCCCCGACGGTCTGTTGGTGAACTCCCTGTGACCATCCTTGTGGGTTCGGACATAAATGTCCGATACGGCCAACGATGGAACAAAGACGAGTAAGAGAGCGATACAAAGTACCGTGATATCTGTCATGCGAATAACCATGTGCGTCTCCATACGTTCCAAGGCAATATGAGAGGAAATCGACAGCGAGAAGATTCATGTGTTCCCGAGACTGGGCCTGCCGTCCGGTGCGTGCCCGGGGCCGGCCGGAACGAACCCTCTAAATCAAACTATTGAATACTCAGATCTACAAGAACGGCCACATATTCTGTGGCGTCTTCTCTGCGAACCGCCATGACCTCTCGGTCACTACGAAATATGAAAATCCCACCAGCACTCCGGGCCAAAGTTCCCCCCCTTAGAAAGAGGCGGGACAGGAGGGACTTTCAGGTAAAGGCCGGGCCCCTACCATGGCCGAGGCTGACGGGGAACCGTCTCCATGAACCCGCTACCGTGTTCATGAAAACGACTACTTGCTGTCTCCAAGACTTCGCGACTCATTCCTTTATCACACAACAGGCCTCCCCCGTGACGCGGTTTCCCAGGGGTGAAGGCCGGTCATGAGTCTCTCCACGGGCAGAAACACCTCGAACGTCGTGCCCTTCTTGAGTTCCGAAAACACATTCACCGTCCCTCGGTGCTCTTCGACCAGAAGATACACCTTGCTCAAGCCCATCCCCGCACCGGTGGTCTTCGATGTAAAAAAAGGGTTGAATACCTCGGTCAAGTCTCCTTCATAGATTCCGACGCCGGTGTCGGTGAATGCAAGCGATACCGCGGAATGCAGGTTCTTGATTTCAACCGTGAGCCTTCCGCCCCCGGGCATGGCCTCATACGCATTCAGTATGATATTGTAGAACACCTCCTCCAATGCGGTCGGGTCGGCATTGATTTGAGGCAGATTGTCGTCTGCATTCAGTTTGAACGTTACCAGGTTTTCTTGTTCTGAGGACAATCTCTCGCGAGCCCTGTCTCCGGCACGTTCGACCAACGGGACTATATCGGTCTTGGTGAACTGAAACGCGTAGAACTTGGAGAACCGAACGTACGCCTCGATTTCTTTCACCATGGATTCCAGCCGTCCCACGTCGTCGAGGATGATTTTCGTGTACCTGGCACATGTAGGATCGTCCGATGTCTTCTTTCGCAGACGACGAGCGAAACCTCCCAGTGACGTCAGGCAGTTCCTCACCTCATGTGCGATTCCTTCAACCACTTTGCCCAGCGAGGCGAGTTTCTCGGATTGCTTGAGGCGTCTCTCAATCTCGTGCAGCCTTGAGAGATCGGCCACCACGAGAACGATTCCCCGTACACGACCGTTTTCCTTGATCACCGAGGTGGAGAGATAGCCCGGAAAGGTTCCCTTGTCCTTCCTTCTGAAGTGAAATTCCCCCTCTATCTTCCCGGCACGAATCGTGTCTTTGACGAGATCCCTGTAAAGCAGCGTTCGAGCTTCTCCGCGTACGAGAAAATGGATATCCTTCCCCAGCAGCTCCTCGGGAGAGTATCCCCACAGGTTTGCAGCAGCCCGGTTGATGAATTGAATCCGACCCATGGCATCGGTGGTGATGAGTGCTTCGTTGATTATCGTGGTCAGGTGGGCCAGGTATTTCTCGCCACGCCGGACTTTGTTCTTGAGTCTTATGTTCTCTTCATCGCTGCGTCGTCGTTCGAGGAGCTTGTGTGAGAGAGAAACCACGTCCGCAACTCCAAAGGGCTTACTCAAATAGTCGTCCGCACCGAGTTTCATCGCCTCGACGGCAGTCCGTTCGGTACCGGCCCCGGTCATGACGATAACGAGGGTCCGAGGTGATTTCTCCTTAATGAAACTCAGCACCTCGATGCCGCCTACCTTGGGCATATGGACGTCTATAAGCACCACATCGGGCTTTTGCCTGAGAAAGACTCCCTTGCACTGCGCCCCATCAAAAGCTTGTAGAACCTCAAAGCCGTTCTCTTCGAACACATCCTTCAACATATTGTTCAGGATCTCGGAATCGTCTGCGATCAGTATTTTTGCGTTCTCAATGCCGGTATTCATCTCGGGTTACCCCTGATCATCGATGAACTTCCTTCGACACTCCGCTGAACAGAAATGGAATTCCTTGCCTCTTACCACGGCAGTGATCGACTCGTCTTGCGTGACGTAGAGTCCGCATACCGGATCTCTCACCATCTCGTTCACTCCCGCTTGATCGCGGGAAATGCCCGGCCCTCGGCTATGCGGGAGCGACTTCAGGAATCTGCGCACCCACAAGAACACCCTGACTCCGGCATAAACTAAGCCGGCGAGGAGGAGCAGTCGTGCGAACATAGTCTTTCTAGTCCATTCGATGATCCCGTTTCTGCACGCTCCCGAGTTCCTCGTCGGTAAGACGTGAGAGCAATACACCCACGGTACAGTCCAAAACGGGATGAACTACATCGGGTGCAATCTCCGCGAGAGGAGCCAACACGAACCCTCGTTCGTGCATTCTTGGATGAGGGACCACCAAATCACGGTCCTGAATTATCTCGCCGTCATACAGGAGCATATCCAAGTCTATGGGACGCGATAGGTCGCTCCTGTGCACGGGTGATTTCCCCAGCCTCAGTTCTATGGATCTCAGGCAATCCATCAATTCCAACGGTGCCAGAATCGTTTCCACGGCGATCGCTGCGTTGAGAAACTTTGGGCCTCCGTCCGTCAGCCCCTTGGGCTCGGTTTCGTAGAGACGGGAATGTGCCGTCACCTCGGTACCCCGCACCTTGTCCAGGTCGTCCAGAGCCGCGTGAAAAATCTCTTCCCGGTCTCCCATATTTGAACCGAATCCGATGTGGGCCGTCGCACTCATCTCGTGTCAACCTCCACCCGGTTCACCAGCGAACCGATTCCCTCGATCCTCACCTCCACCGTATCTCCCGCCTTAACGGGTCCGATGCCGGAGGTGGTTCCCGTGGCGATTACGTCGCCCGGGTAGAGGGTCATTACCGCTGATACAAACTCAACGAGAACAAAGGGATCGAAGACGAGATTGGAAGTCCTGGAATTCTGCTTGCATTCACCGTTGAGAAACAGCTCGATGCAGAGATCCGAAGGATCCAGGTCGGTCTCGATCCACGGTCCGATCGGGCAAAACGTGTCGAAGCTCTTCGCTCTCGTCCATTGCCGATCTTTCTTCTGAAGATCGCGCGCTGTGACATCATTTAGACACGTGTACCCGAGAATTGATCCTTTTGCATCTTCCCGCGGAACCTTGGTCGCGGTCCGTCCCATCACCACGCCAAGCTCCGCCTCGTAATCGACCTGCGAGCTCTGCTGCGGCAGGAGGATGGCATCGCCGGGTCCTATGACGCTGGAAGACGGTTTGAGGAACAGCAATGGTTCTTCGGGTACCGGTAGGTTCACTTCCCCGGCATGATCTACATAGTTGAGCCCAATGGCCACGATTTTTGAGGGATTACATGGGGCAAGCAGCTTGACCTCATCCAGGGAAAACTCCCTGGGCAATGGATTGCCCTCGATCTCAACGAGAGAATCACCTTTGACGCCGGCCGTGAAGATATCGCCGTCGGCCCGAAAGCGTGCCAGTCTCATTGTTTCTCCTTCAGTCCCAGCACATCGTGCATGTCGTACAAACCGTTGGGCTGGGACACCAGCCACACGGCAGCTTGGACCGCTCCCTTGGCAAACGCGTTGCGGCTGTGGGCCCGATGAGTCAATTCAATACGTTCGCCGTTCGTCACGAACATGACCGTGTGCTCACCCACGATATCGCCCCCCCGAAGAGCCATAATTCCGATCTCTTCAGGCGTCCGTTCCCCTACCAGGCCTTTTCGGCCGTATACGCCTGCTTTCTCCAGATCTCTGCCCAGAGCCCGGGCAATAATTTCCGCGAGCTTGTTCGCCGTTCCGCTGGGCGAATCCTTTTTCATCTTATGATGGGCCTCGACGATCTCAACGTCATACGCATCGCCGAGAGCACGAGAAACACTGTCCACCAGCTTGAACAGGAGGTTCACTCCCATGCTCATGTTCGGGGCAATGAGGCACCGCGTGACCGATCCGATCTTACTTACGGCTTCACGCTGGTCTTGGGAGAATCCGGTAGTCCCGACGACGATGGCCTTGCCGGCCTCCGCGGCGGCCTTCACGTTTGCCGTAGACGCTTCAGGGGAAGAGAAATCTATCAACACATCCGCGTTCTTGAGCACCTCGACTACATCATCAATTATCGGAACATTCAATGTGCCGAGTCCGGCATTCTCACCGGCATCTTTTCCCAAGTCAGGGTGTCCCGCGGCTTCGAGTGCTCCGGAGATCTCAATGTCGGGATGCTCATGGCTCAGCGTGAGGATCCTCTTGCCCATCCGTCCGCCGGCACCGCTCACTGCTACTCTCATGATCAAACTCCCTGTCTCATAGTAATCCGTATTTCTCCAGTACCGCCTTGAGCTTCTCCAGGTTCGCCGGTGACGGCGGGCACAGAGGAAGCCGGTAATCAAGTTCGATTCTTCCCATGAGACCCAACGCGGCCTTGACCGGTATGGGATTGGTCTCGAGAAACATGGCTTGGCACAGTTCGAACAGGTCAAAGTGCATGGTTCTCGCTTTGTCGACTTCGCCGTCAAGCATGCACTTGACCATCGCGGACATCCTGTCGGGAACCAAGTTGGAAACGACTGATATGACACCCTTCCCGCCGAGTGCCATCAAGGGGAACGTCATCTGGTCGTCTCCGGAAAGCACGTCGAAGTCGGGACCGCACCGTCGCACGACCTCACTCATCTGAAGTATGTTTCCCGAAGCTTCCTTGACGCCGACTATGTTCGGGATCTTGCCGAGTCGCTCCATGGTGTCGTTTTCCACGTTCACTGCGGTCCGGCCTGCAATGTTGTAGAGCACAATCGGAATGTCCACCGACTCGGCGACGGTCTTGAAGTGTTGGTACAGCCCTTCCTGTGTCGGCTTGTTGTAGTACGGATTGACGAGCAGGGCTGCATCGGCGCCTACGCTCTTCGCGTGCCGGGTCAGGCTTGTTGCCTCGGACGTGCTGTTGGAGCCGGTCCCTGCAATTACTTTAACCTGGCCTGCCACCTCGGAAACAGTCAGTTCAACGACCCGGTTGTGCTCTTCGTGCGACAGTGTCGGAGATTCCCCGGTCGTGCCGCATGGAATGAAACCGCTTACGCCGCCGTCGATGCCGTACCGAATGAGGCTCTTGAATCCGGCTTCATCCACACGGCCGTCTTTGAACGGTGTCACGATGGCGGTAAACGCTCCTGAAAACATCATGCGCTCCTTTTTGATTCATGTGAGGGTATGCCGGCGGGCAATGTCTCACCACGTATAAGATCCTCATAGGTTTCCCTCCGGCGTATGACGGAGTATCCGTCGCCGTCGACGAGAACCTCGGCTGCCCTGGGGCGCGAATTGTAATTTGAGGACATGGAAAAGCCGTACGCCCCTGCGCTCATTAGTGCCAACAAGTCTCCTGCTTCCACCCGTTCCAATTCGCGGGCCTGAGCAAAAAAGTCACCCGTCTCACAGATAGGGCCAACAATGTCGGCCGTGATTGTCTCATTGATCTCTGCCTTGTCGCCCTTTGATTCGACTTTCCAGACCGAATGGTACGCCTGGTACAGACTTGGCCGGATCAAATCGTTCATGGCCGCGTCCACAATGACGAAAAGCTTTTCCGGTCCCTGCTTCTGATAGAGCACCTTCGTTATCATTACGCCCGCGTTACCCGTCAGCACCCGGCCGGGCTCGAGGATGAGCTTCACATTCATATCCGAGATCCCCTCCAGTATGGCAGCCCCGTAATCCGCCGGCAGCGGAGGGTCCTCCTGGTCATACGGGATGCCCAGTCCGCCTCCGATGTCCAAATAGCGAATATCGACCCCCCGAATGCGTAGATCCCGTACCAATTCTCGAAGCTTCGCTATTGCATCCACAAACGGCGACAGTTCGGTGAGTTGACTACCAATGTGACAGTCAATACCCACCGGATCTATTCCCGGAAGGCCTTTTGCCTTCGCGTAAAGATCCATCGCTCGGTCGAACTGAATCCCGAACTTGTTCTTTTTCAGGCCCGTCGAGATGTACGGATGGGTACGAGGGTCCACGTCCGGATTCACCCTCAACGCTACGGGTGCTATCTTGCCGAGTAGTTGAGCCCTCTTGTCGAGGAGATCCAATTCCTCCTCCGACTCCACGTTGAACATGAGGATTCCCGCGGTAAGTGCTTCATCCATCTCCGTTGCCGTCTTGCCGACCCCCGAGTAGACCACTCTCGCCGGCTCCACTCCCGCGTGTAACGCCCGAAAAAGCTCCCCGCCGGAGACGATGTCCACTCCACCGCCCAAATCCGAGAACACGTTGAGAATCGCTATGTTGGAACATGCCTTCATCGAGAAGCAAATCAGGTGGTCCACCGACGCAAAGGGCTCCTCAAAAACCTTGTAGTGTCTCTCCAACGTGCCGCGACTGTAGACGAACACGGGAGTGCCCACCTGTCGACAAATGTGGCTCAAGGGTACGTTTTCACAATAGAGTTCGTCATTCTTGTATTGGAAATGATGCATCGTATTACCTGGTTTACGAACCGTATTTCACGGCGTTCGACGCAGATCGGTTCGATTCCCGATCCGGCTTGTCTTGGGGCATTGCGGTTACCGCGTAGCGATACGTCTCGTCTCGTCTGACTTGTCTGTCAATGTACAACGGTTGGGTCAACGGGACGACATTGAGCTTGAGAAACACGCCTCGAGATCTTGACCGATAGACATTGTACGCAGCCTCTCCGGAATCAACATCCACAGGGTCCCACTCAATTCGAATGCCGTTCCTGACGGACCTCGCTACAACGTTCTCGGGAGAGTCGGCGCGATCCGGGCCCAAAGAGGCTTCCACGACCGACGACAGCTCCGACTCCAAAGGAATACCGCGGTTCATCTTCACGGAGCGGACGCCATAGTAATAAGATTTCCCCTGCTTCACATCATGGTCAAGGAAGTAATTCTCCGCCCATTTCGTTCTTCCGATGGATTTCATGGTATTCACATCGTTCGTGTCACCCCTGTAAACGTGGTAGCTCCGAATGCCGGCCAGTCTTGCCGGAGAGGACCACCTCAGACGCATTCCGCCGGATTCGGTTTCGGCTCGTAAATCCTGCGGCGCTGGGGGCGGGTCGTCGAAGACCACGGTCACTTCGTCACTCGGCCTGCTCTCTATCCCCTTCAAACTGTAGACGGCCACAGAATATGAATAAACATTTCCAACCTTTACCTCCCTATCCGTGAATACCGTCACTCCTTTGTCGATCACCGCGTTTACCGGGTGTTGGAAGTCTATGTTGATAGGCACCCCTTTCTCGTGTTCACAATCCGCACATTCTTCACCGATTATTTCCTCATTTCGGTACACGTGAAAACCGGATATGTCTTTGAGATCCGAACCATCCGTATTGAACTTGGGCACATCCCACGTAAGGACTATCCGGCCGGGATAGGCACGAGCCGTTACCAGGCCGACCTCGGATGGTACGGCTTCCGTCGAGGGGCGAGGACTTGTCTTGTATCCACAGCCCACGAACGAACATGCAACCAGAACAAGTAGTATCCCGACACCTGTGTGCCTCAACCTTTCCTCTTTCGCTCGGACTTCCTCTTCCCGGATTGTGTGGAGCCCGCGTGGTCGCTCAGGAATGCTTCCGCGGCTCGAATCTGCTCCTCCACACTGGATAGTGCCGTTCCTCCGGGATGATTTCGGGCTTCCGCCATCTCTTTAGGAGTCGGCAACGCCATGTCGTGCTCTTCGCCTCCTTCGCCGGTATCTCGATCGCGAATCCTTGCGCCGATTCTCGCATGGGCTTCCCTGAACGGTACGCCGTCCCGCGCCAATTGGTCGGCCAAATCGGTTGCAGCCAAGCTTGGATCGAGGCAAGCCTTCAGCATACGCTCCACGTTGAACTCGACTCCCTCGATTATCCCGGTCATGATTCGAAGGCATCCCTTCACCGTGTCAATTGCATCGAAGAGCGGTTCCTTGTCCTCCTGTAAGTCTTTGTTATACGTGAGGGGTAGAGCCTTCAACGTCGTCAGCAATGCCACGAGGTCTCCATAGACGCGGCCGGTCTTCCCGCGAATCAGTTCGCACGCGTCCGGGTTCTTCTTCTGCGGCATGATGCTGGAGCCCGAGCAGTACGCGTCGGGAAGACTACAGAAACCGAACTCGGAAGTCGACCAGAGTATGAGTTCTTCAGCCAACCGCGACAGATGCATCATCACCATGGAACTGTTGAAGACAAATTCAGCTGCGAAATCACGGTCCGAGACGGCATCCATGGAGTTTGCACTGATCTTGGTAAAACCGAGCAGTGTCGCGGTTGTATCCCGGTTAACGGGAAACGTGGTTCCGGCCAACGCCGCGGATCCCAGAGGCATTTCGTCAATCCGAGTCCTTGCGTCCCGAAAACGCTCCCAATCTCGACGAAACATCTGGAAATAAGCCATCAGGTGATGAGACAAGCGAACGGGTTGCGCTCGTTGGAGATGCGTATATCCGGGCATGAGCACGTCTCTTGAATCAGAACTCTTATCGGTCAGTGCGGTCATGAGTGCCAGAAGATCGTCGCGCACCTTCCCGGACTCGTCCATCAGATGAAGACGGAGATCCAGTACCACCTGGTCATTGCGGCTTCTCGCGGTGTGGAGTTTGCCCGCCTTGTCGCCGACCTTCTCCTTCAGGGCTTCTTCCACATTGATGTGTACGTCTTCCAGATCTTCACGAAAGTCCAATCGGCCGTTTTCTATGTCGACGAGCACTCTCGTCAGGCCGATCTCGATCTCGAGTGCTTCTTCAGGAGTAAGGATTCCCTGCATTCCGAGCATCTTCACGTGGGCGATGCTGCCGGTTATGTCGTGAGCGGCAAGTCGCTTGTCAAAAGAGATTGACGCGTTGAATTTCGCGAATTCAGGATCCATCCCCTCTTGAAAGCGGCCTTTCCGAATCCCGACCGATTCCTTGGAAGATTTGGGGTTCCCTGTTTTGGGCTTTCGTGCCACGGGTATCTCCAGTAATTCAGATGTGGCGGCTCCTTCGTACACTGTTGCACGAATGCGGTGTCGAATTCACTTGCACTATCCCTGCTTTGCCGGCGCCGGCCTCCGTGCCGGTATTTTTCTCGGGCCGGCAGGGTTGGCGGGACAGGCGTCTGTGCCTGCCCCGGGCACCCACAGGGGGGTGCCCCTACAAGTTAGGACCGTGGGGCGGGCGTCCCTGCCCGCCGTCTCCCCGGCGCAGGCCGGGGTCCAGGAAAAAGAGACTGGTTCCCGGCCTACGCCGGGAAGACGGTTCAGCTTGTGCGTCCGAATTTAGGCCATAGAACACGAAGCCGGGACACCCAATCACTTGCCGCCCTCCATGAGCGACCGGATCCCCAACCGCAAGGCGTTCAGTCTGATAAAACCCTCTGCGTCGGCTTGGCTGTAGACCTGATCCTCTTCAAAGGTGGCAAACCGCACATCATAGAGCGATCGGTCGGATCTCCGACCGGTGACCGTCACATTTCCCTTGTAAAGTTTTATCCTTACTTCACCGGATACCGCTCGCGCAGCCTCATCGATCGCGGCCTGAAGCATCTCCCGCTCCGGCGAGAACCACAAACCATTGTACACCAGGGTCGCATATCTCGGAATCCATTCGTCCTTCAGGTGCATGACTTCCCTGTCGAGCGTAAGGGACTCCAGTGCTCTTCTCGCATGGTACAACACCGTGCCTCCCGGTGTTTCGTACACTCCGCGGCTCTTCATGCCCACGTAGCGGTTCTCCACGAGGTCCACTCGGCCGACCCCGTTTCTCCCCGCCACGGTGTTCAGCCGTGCCAGAAGCTCGGCAGGCTTCATTGAGGTGCCGTCCACTTTCACGGGATCTCCGGAATCGAAGGTTATCACGATCTCCTCGGGATCATTCGGAGCATCTTGCGGATCGACCGTCAATATGAACATCTCCTTGGGAGGTTCAGCCCAGGGGTCTTCCAGAATCCCTCCTTCGAAGCTGAGGTGAAGGATGTTGCGGTCCATGCTGTACGGTTTCTCGGCCGTGGATGTTACCGGTATGCCCCTATCCCGGGCGTAGCGAATGAGATCGGTACGTGACCGCATGTCCCAGGTCCTCCAGGGTGCAATCACCGTGATGCCCGGATCCATGGCGAGATAGGCCAGTTCGAATCGAACCTGATCGTTGCCCTTGCCCGTGGCCCCATGGCTCACCGCATCGGCCGACTCGCTCTTGACAACCTCCATTTGGGCCTTTGCAATACACGGCCGCGCAATGGAGGTCCCAAGGAGATAGTACCCTTCGTACACCGCGTTTGCCCGAAACATGGGAAAAACGTAATCTCGGACGAATTCTTCTCTCAGATCGAAAAGATGAAACGAGTCCGCACCCGTGGCGCGGGCCTTTTCATCGAGATTGTCCAGTTCCTCTCCCTGCCCGAGATCCGCTGCAAACGCGGTCACCGGGCAATGATACGTATCCAGGAGCCATCGGAGTATGACCGATGTGTCAAGGCCTCCGGAATACGCCAATACAATCCGATTGATCTTCTTATCCTTCACGGGACCTCCATACTCACTCTGTACTAGTAATCCTCATCTTCTTGTCGTACCGCGAAGATTTGTTCGGAAATTGGCTCCCGGATTTCGGTTTGGCTGCACCCGACGCCTGGGAACCATGTGCAACGTCCAGAGCCCCTGCGTAGTACGACGGTACTTGCGAAACCCAAGGTCGTGGGTGACGACTGTGCCTGCAATCGCCGGTTGGTTGCGGTTCCAACCGCCTCTGTTCCGAGCGTATCAGCTACAGAGCATCTCCAGCACCGCCTTCTGAACGTGCAGCCGATTTTCGGCCTGGTCCCAAACGAGGGATTGCTCGGATTCCATGACCTCGTCGGTGATCTCCTCGCCGCGGTGGGCGGGCAAACAATGAAGCACATACGCGTCGTTCGATGCATGTTCCATGAGTGCGGAATTGACCTGAAAATCAACAAACTCCGTTTTTCTCGCATCAGCCTCGGTTTCCTGCCCCATGGAGGCCCATACGTCGGTCGAGATGACATCCGCACCTTTGACGGCTTCTATCGGATCACTGCCTACCGTGATGGAATGCGTCTTGACCGGCAACGGCGGCAGGAATCCTTCCGGACACGCCAGGCTCAAGCGGAACCCCAACACTTCGGCTGCATTGATCCATGAATTCGCCATGTTGTTGCCGTCTCCAACCCACGCGGCATGCATCGTAACGACATCAACTCCCGCTTCCTGAAGCGTCATGAGGTCCGCCAGGACTTGGCACGGGTGCACCAAATCGGAGAGCCCGTTGATCACCGGTATGGAAGACCACTTGGCAAACTCCTCGAGTATCACATGCCCAAAAGTTCGTACCACGACCGCGTGAAGATATCGCGAAAGCACTCTGGCCGTGTCGCGTACGGGCTCGCCCCGAGATATCTGCATGTCGTCTCGACTGAGAAAGATCGATTGTCCGCCGAGCTGGTGGACGCCAACCTCAAAAGACACTCTCGTCCGAGTCGAGGGTTTCTCGAATATCAAACCCACCGAGCGTCCGGCCAAGGGCTTCTCGGGACCTTTGCCGGGGATTCCTCTCTTCAGTTCCCTTGCCCGCGCGAGCAACCCCAGGATTTCGTCCTTTGAATAATGCGACAAACTCAAGAAATGCTTCTTCCAATCCATTCTCACCCAACCTCAAACCGTACTCAGGACACTGTCCAGAGCATCCGCCACCTGGTCGATCTCATCATCGGTAACGATCAGGGGCGGGAGAAATCTGATAACCGTTTCGGAAGTGCAGTTCACGAGCACCCCTTTTCCGCGCATCGCGGTCACCAGGTCCGCTCCCGGAACTTTCAAGTCAATTGCCTGCATCAGGCCGACTCCCCGGGTTTCGCGTATCACATCACGGCGCCGGGCAAGCTCCTCCAAACGCTTTCTCAGATGAGCGCCTCTCGCTTCCACATTGGCGAGGAATCCATCTGAAATGATCTCCTCCACAACGGCAACTCCTGCAGCGGCAGCCAGGGGGTTGCCGCCAAAGGTGGAAGCGTGAGTACCCGGGACCAGCGCCGCGGCACACGCATCCGTTGCCAACAGTGCACCCATCGGTACGCCTCCCGCGATACCTTTGGCCAAGGTCATTACGTCCGGCTTAATATCGGAGTGCTCGTGGGCAAAGAGTTTCCCGGTTCGCCCCATTCCGGTCTGCACTTCATCGAGCATAAGCAATGCCCCGGTCTCAGAGCACAACTTCCTCACCTGCCTAAGATAGTCGCCCGGCGGGACCTGCACGCCTCCCTCACCCTGGATCGGCTCCACAAGGACCGCGGCCGTATGCGGCGTCATGGCCCCCGCAAGGGCCTCAATATCGCCGAATGCGACATGAGAGAACCCCGGCATGTGAGGTTCGAAACCGTCACGGTATTTCGTCTGACCGGTAGCGGCCAACGTGGCGAGTGTTCTGCCATGGAAGGAGTTGTCCATGGTGATGATGTGGTACCGATCATGTTCCCCGCGGTTGTGGAAGTACCTGCGGGCCAGCTTGATCGCTCCCTCGTTGGCCTCCGCGCCCGAATTGCAGAAGAACGCCTTGTGGGCGAAGGAGTTCTCCGTCAACAGACGAGCCAAGCGGATCTGCGGTTCTATGTGAAACAAATTCGATACATGGATCAGTTTCTTGGCTTGATCCGAGATGGCCTTCGCCAATCCGGGATGGCCGTGCCCCAACGGGCACGCGGCCAGCCCCGCGATGAAGTCAAGGTACGTGTTGCCCTCGCTGTCCCGCACGCTGGCCCCTTGGCCCTCTACGAGCATAATTGGGGTGCGACCGTAGGTATTGAACACGTATTGCTGATTCATGACGATGAAATCCTCTGATCCCATCTCCTTATCCTTCCATAGAGTAAGACTGATCGGAGGGCCGCCGAACGGCTCGACCGATCGTCGGTAAAGATTCACAATCCCGGAGCCTTCTCTCGAACGATCTCCGTTCCGATTCCTCGTTCCGTTAGGATCTCCAGAAGCAATGCGTGCGGCACCCGACCGTCGATGATGTGCGCCTTGGGCACGCCGCCTCGAATGGCATGTAGACAACATCGTAACTTGGGTATCATGCCTCCCGATGCTACTCCGGTATCCACCAGTTCGGACGCCTTGTCTTCGGAGAGACTGGAGATCAACTTTCCTTCTGAATCCAAGACACCCGGCACGTCGGTCAAGAGTATGAACTTCTCGGCGTTCAGAGCGGCTGAAAGGGCTCCTGCAGCGGTATCCGCGTTTATGTTGTACGGTTTCTCATTGGGACCGGCTCCCACCGGCGCAATCACAGGCACGAACCGCTTCTCCTCGAGGGAACTGATCACTTCCGGATTGATCTTCTCGACTTCACCGACCAGGCCGAGATCCTCATCGGTGTCGGCAAGTCTTGCCGGCCGGGCCTTTCTCGCTTTGATCAGCCCTCCGTCTCGGCCCGAGAGCCCCACTGCCTTGCCCCCATGATAGTTGATCATGGAAACCACGTCCTTGTTCACCTTGGCCACAAGAACCATTTCCACCACATCCATGGTCTCTTCGTCCGTGACGCGCAGCCCTCGCACGAAACGGCTTTCCTTGCCGATCTTCTGCAGCAATGCCCCAATCTGAGGCCCGCCGCCGTGAACCACGATCGGATTGATTCCAATGAGGCTGATGAGCGCGATATCTTCAGCAAAGTCGTTTTTCAGCGTTTCATCAGTCATGGCACTCCCGCCATATTTGATCACGATTCGTTTCCCTGCAAACTCCCGGATGTACGGAAGGGCCTCGACAAGGATTTTCGCCCGCAAAGCGGGGGGAGTACCGGCAGTAGCATTGAATGTGGTCATCTCGGATTCTACTTTATGTTCTTTTTTCAACCCATTGATAACTTAGGGTAAAGCATTCACGAAGTCAAGACCAATCGGTCTCTCCCCGTGTTTTTGCCAAAAGTGCGATCATAGCATGTTCGAGATGCGGACTTCCAACAGAATCTTATGGAGCGCGCTTCCTGTTGACGAGTGGCCGATTTCATAAATGCGGTTGGGGGTTGCGATGAATTGGGGTTGCTTGCTCCGGATCAAGCTCCGAGTAGCGATGACACGCGAGAAAGACGGCATTTACGATTCCCTCGCAGAACTCGGGACGAAGCACCATCAAAGAGTCGCGGGGACTCCGTACCTCGCTAAGTGCTCTGTGGCATAAATACGGTGACGTATTCTTGAGAACGCTCGGTAGCGTCCCGGCGTCTCTGCCGAGCGCTCGCGGAGAAGAGACCGGCACGGAGGCCGGTGCTACCAAGGCAGGAACAGTTTCCGTTAATACGTCACCGTACTTCCGCCGTGGAGTACTAAGACATACTGCTGGGACTCTCGTAAGCCTTGCCATCGGGTACGCGTGGATCAGGCTCGTGGTTTGAAGATGAAGGCGCATAAGCGGAAGAATGATTGAGGAGCATACCCTTTGGGCCGATTCATCGCCGAACGCGGCTGGATGAATTCGGTTCGGCACGCTGCCGATCACTTCGGATTACGGACGCCGGTATCGGAAAACGCCGGCGGGATCTTGACGACAAAACAAGAGGCCGGCCCTCACGATGTGACCGGCCTCCCCTCGAACGTCGGCGGCGAATAACGCGAAATGGGGTGAATAGGAGCGCTTCTGTACTGCTCGACAGAAGAAACCGTGTAGTATTCTCGTTGCCGGGCTCTGCACTGAGCATGTCCCATATCTTTCGGCCGGCAACCGTAGAAATCGGCAGAAAACAGCCAATCGATTCGAGGTGCCTGCCGGCCAGTGCCCCGAAGGGGCTCACCCTGAATAGCCACGGGTTTTCAACCCGTGGAAAGGGGCAACCACCCAAATCTCCGGACCGGCCCTGAAGGGGCCGACCAATGACAGAGAGGCCTATTCATTGTCCCGTTGGTGGACCCCTTCGGGGTCCACCAACTATCTATTATTGTGAACCGTTTCCATGGGTTAAAACCCATGGCTATTCACCGTATGCCCTTTCAGGGCATGAGTCCGGTTGTCGGCGACCCGGGATATGGGTAATGCTCAGGGCTGTGCCTGGGAACCCGTAGATGCCGGGCTTTGCCCGGCCGAAAATGAGTTCCCCGTAGTTGTGAATTCAGCGCTTCTAGGGGGAGTCACCCCGCGGGGCCGGCGATCAGGGCAGGCACGGAGGCTTGACCAGATCGCCGGAAGGACAAGATCGGCTCAGCAGGGGATGCCCATGATCGTGCACTCAGGGGTGCCGACCGCGGCCCTGGTCACTTTCTCTACATTTTCCCTGGCCTTTTCCGGATCCTTAATCCACGTCCGGTAGAATTCATATGGGCACTCGGCGACGCCCCGGGGGTCGGCTCCTTTTGACCCGATGCAACCCGTGTACCCCCGATGCAAGAGTTTGAACAGGTGATTCTGGGACTGCCAGTTTCTCCGCGCGTCTCTAATGGCGCTGACGGACAATTCAGCGTATTGATTCTCCATGGGGGACTCCCCGGTCTCGCCCAGAGTCCTGCCGTCGAAGCCCACAAGGGCCGAATGTCCGAAATAATAGTAGACGCCGTCCCAACCGGCGGCATTGGCCACCGCCACGTAGCTGGTGTTCGACCAAGCCATGCACTTGGCCATTATGATCTGCTGGTCCTTTGCGGGATACATGTATCCTTGGCACCGGACAATGAGCTCTGCGCCCCTCATGGCGCAGTCACGCCATATTTCCGGATAATTGCCGTCATCGCAGATAATGAGGCTCACTTTGAGCCCCTTTGGCCCTTCACTTACATAGGTAGAATCCCCCGGATACCACCCCTCGATCGGGCACCACGGCATGATTTTCCGGTATTTCTGGACGATTTCCCCTTTGTTGTTCATCAGAATCAGCGTGTTGTACGGAACTGCATCGGGATGATTCTCGTGTTTCTCGCCGGTCAAGGAAAAGACACCCCACACATCGCTCTTCTTGCATGCTTCGGCAAAGATGTCCGTTTCCTCTCCGGGGATAACCGCGGAGAGTTCCATGCACTCTTTGGGATCGTAGAGAATGCCCTCGGTGCTGTACTCAGGGAAAATGATCAAGTCAAGCCCGGGATGACCGACCTTAACACCTTCGATGTACTGAGCTATCGCGTTACAGTTATCAATGATTGCTTTCTTGGTGTGAAGACGGGGCATTGCATAGTTGACAACCATGACCCCCACGCAATCCTTGCTCGAAGAGATGTCTCCGTGCCTCATTTCGTCACCTCCATGGAAACTAAAGGTTCTCGGTTATACGTACGTCGCCTTCTGATCGACGAAGCCTCCCGTACACCACCTCCCTCCGATTTCTAAGATGCTTTCGGCAACCAGGGCCAAAGTTGAACGAGGATAAAATATCCGGCCACCCCTGTGGCTACCGCGTTTACAACAGTCCAAGCAGCGGTGGCCTTGGCGATTTGCATTCCCAAACCCAGGAGAAGAAAGAACATGAACCACAAGCTTGCCCACATGATCCACAAGATAAACAGGCCGGTATCGGGCAATGCGGTGAATGCGGTGGGCACGGCCACAATGGCGACCAATAGGCAGTACCAACCGAGGCCTTGGCCCTCAAGATCCCAGATCGTGTTTGCAGCGACCCATAAGTACGTGAAAGCAAACAGCAACGATTGCATGGCGTAGAAATACATGACGATTTCCTGTCCTTGGAGGAAAACCGTCCTCATTACGCCGGCAAATATCAGGATTCCCGTGAATATGTTCATAGGCGCCACTTGCTTCCCGTCCAGCTTTCCCAGAAGCATCAAGGCGTTCATGAACAGAACGAATCCCACGTAAACGAGCGCGCAACCTAACATGCCCATTTTATTGCCTCCTGTGCAAACCTGTAGTTTCTCCAGAGGCCGCTACAGCCTCGAGGGGTCTCGTGTTTTTTGGGGGAGCGCCGGCTTCCGACAATACTGCGCTCTTGCAGGCAACTTTCGTGCCACGAACACGGGAGACCGGACGCATGGGTTATTGAACCGCATTTGGAAGTACGCTTATCCGCCCGTCGGCAGCCATTCGGAGGGTAATATGGCTCCTCCTACACCCCGATGTAACTGAGACGACTTTCCGGCAGTTGATGAAATGGGCGGGGATATTCTCGCGAAGCTGCTGCATCGGATTGAGACAATTACCGGATGTTCGCGTCGTATTGAATCAAAGTGTGTCACACTGATACGTTTTGCACTTCAAAAGAAACCGCTCTTTTCCTTTGACAGGAGGAGTCTGAGACGCGATACTAAGTAGTGGTACATAGTGACTTACCATATCCGTGGTGCTCGTGAGTCTCTTGGCTTGGGCACCCGTGGGCCTCGTGGACGAGAATCGAAACATCCCCTCTGTCGGTCTCACCTGTCCATCGATTGCGGGCTCATAGTCTTCACCTTGTCTCGATTCTCCCCAACATGTCGGCAAAGGTTCCCGATGCGGCATCAGTAATACGCATCCCGCACGCCCCCGGCGTCCGACCAACCGAGGACATAAGAGATGATGAAGAGGATTGGCTTACTCTTTTCTCTCAGCGGTACCATTTCCGTCGTTGGCGAGGGACAGCTACAGGCAGCTCTCCTTGCCATAGAGGAGATCAACAGCAGCAGTCCCCTGACCTTTGATCCACTCGTCGAAGATGACCGATCCGATCCCCGGGAGGCGGCCAAGCAGGCATATTCCCTCTTCACGGAAGGAAAAGTAGATGTACTGGTCGGTTGCTACATGTCCTCGGTCCGTAACTCGGTGATTTCGGCTCTAGACGAGACAGGCGGTCTATTGCTGTATCCCACTCTCTATGAGGGCGAGCAGGTTCATCCCAACATCTTCTATTTGGGAGCCGTCCCGAATCAGCAGGTGGAACCCTTGCTTTGCTGGACCTTCCACAACATATCCAGCAATTTCGTACTGGTGGGGTCCGACTATGTCTATCCCCGATCCACCAACCGACAGGTGAGACGTTGGGTGGAAAACGGCGGAGGAAAGGTGCTTCTGGAGAGTTATTTTCCCCTGGGTTGCACGGACTTTCACAAATTCTTCGGCAATCTGAGAAGATTGACGAAGCCGCATCCGTCCGCAGTGATCTTTTCAACCTTGGTAGGCACCAGCGTTCCGACCTTTTACACTGAGGTCAGGAGAAACAAGTTCTCTCTTCCCATAATAAGTCCTCTTACATCCGAACGAGAGCTGAAATTGATGGACAAGGAGGCATCCGGCGGCCACATCTGCGCTTCCCCGTACTTCCAGACTCTCGACACCGAGGTTAACAAGAAATTCGTCCGGGCATTCAGCCGCAAATTCGGCAATCAACCAATCAACAGAGAGATGATGACCACTTACGGCGCCATGCACCTATTGGCAGCGGCATACCAACGGACAGGCTCCGTACCCTATGGGAGTAATGAAGCCGCCAAAGTGCGCACCGTGTTGAAGGACCTTTACTTCCACGGCCCCCAAGGAAAAGTGATCATGGACCCGGCCACTCAGCATCTCTGGCAATGGTGTCACATCGGCCGCATAAATCAAGATGGAGCCGTCGAGGTTATCTGGTCCTCACCGGGGCCTATTCCGCCCAAGCATGACAATATCTCACCAAATGTCATCAGGAGTGGTGAAGGCGGGAAATCAGATCAAGATGAATCCATCGCGCCGGTAGGCGACAATCCACTATTCCTCGAATGCGTAAGAGTGGCAGGAATAGCGGCCAAGACTTCCGCGTCGGTTCTGGTCACCGGTGAGACCGGTACGGGTAAGGAAATGCTGGCCAGGTACATTCACTTGAGCAGCGCCCGTCGACGCAAACCTTTCGTGGCCATAAACTGCGCGAGTATTCCGCGTGATTTGCTGGAAGCCGAATTGTTCGGGTATGACGAGGGGGCCTTTACCGGCGCCAAGAAGTCTGGCAAGCCCGGCAAGTTCGAATTGGGCAACGGCGGCACGGTGTTTCTCGATGAGATCGCCGAAATGCCTCGGGATCTCCAGCCCCATCTGCTCAGGGTACTAGAGAACAAGCGAATTGTCCGAGTTGGAGGAACGCTGGACATATGCCTCGACATACGGTTTATTGCCGCAGGCAACCGGGACTTGAGCAAGGAGATAATCGACGGAGACTCCTTCCGCCGCGACCTTTTCTACCGTCTCAGCGTCTTTCACATTCATCTGCCCCGTCTCTGTGAGCGCAGTGAGGACATCGCCGTATTGGCCGATCATTTCCTGCGGAGTTGCAGCAACCGGACCGGAATGAGAAAAACTTTCGCTCCCGAAACCCTCACGTTGCTCGAGCAATATAACTGGCCCGGCAACGTGCGGGAATTGGCCAACGTCGTAGAGAGGTCGTTTCATCTCTCCCAGGATTCGAGCCGGATTCGTCCGGATCACCTGCCCGAACGGATCTCCTTGCACAACACCGACGGTGACGTTGGGGCACGGGAGCCGGTCGGCCGGCAAGAAGGGGGGCAAGACATCGGCATCAAGGCGCACGACCGAGTGCGACGCGCAAATGGACTTGATGGCCGGCCTCCGGGCCCCTTGGACTTTTCCGGGGTACGGCTCCCCAAACTCGAGGAGGTCGAGGAGGAGATCATAAGACAAGCCTTGGAGAAGAGCTGGTTTAACTTGAGCAAGGCAGCTCGCCTGCTTGGGATCGGCCGAAGCACCCTCTACAGAAAGCTGAAAAAATACTCTGCCGAGCGAAGGCCATTGCCGGAATAACGGTAGGCCGGAATGCGTGACCAAAACCACGAATCAGCGTAATGAGGCGGCTTCAGAGCCCCCCGTACCTCCCTCATCGTAATTCCGAGGGGTTAGAACTGCCCCGGTGAACTGTTACCTTTCGAGTTCGGAGCCGGAACGTTTTTCCACAGCCGCCTACTTCTCGGATCTCTTGTAGCTGACGGCAAGGCCGGCGCCGTCGTCGTTAAAGGTTGTCTCGAAGTTCTTGAGTCCCTTGAGATAGTTTGCATACCCTTCTAATCCGAAACCGCCGTGCCCGCTATCCGAGACATTGTGCGATGCGTAGCAGCCTCCGACAATCAATTTGGGTGCTACGGAATCAAAGTATTTCCTGTACCAACCCTTGTCGGCACCGGAGAAGACGAAATCGAACGGTCTCTCCAATTTGGGGACGAGATCGTGTGCATCTGCGAGCAGCGCGTCGATATATTCCGAAAGTCCTGCCTTCTTGAAATTCCTCAATGCCGTCTTGTGTCTCGACTCATCAATTTCCACAGTTATCAATTTTCCGCCGGTCTTGCTCAGCGCCCACGCAATCCAGATTGCGGAATATCCGGTCGAGGTACCAATTTCGAGCGCCTTTGTATACTTGTTCTTGATGATGATGTCGTAGAGTAGCTTCCCGTCTCTTTCCGGAACGTTCATATCATGCCGGTGGCCGCCGTAATCGACGAGAAACGCCTGAACTTTTCCATCCAAAGCTGCTTGGCCGGTCACTTGCGAGAAGAGCAACGGTACGCAGGCAAAGAGAGACACAACAATTGTGATTTCCGCAAGCATGAACATTCTCATGTGAACCTCCACGGCTTGGGATCCGTCAAACTTTTTCAGCAGGCCGCACGGGTCGACCCGCCCGTTCCGTGCGGCCCATGGCGAGCGCCAACAGATTGGCTAACGACGCCAGGAGGCGCATCTGCTCATTGGAGAGAAACCGACCGGGAGCAGGCTTGGACACTGCAAGTACGCCCACCGTTCCGATTCGGCCTTTCAACGGCAAACAATGCCAGGCAACCGATGACAGTGTGTCTGTTCCACGGCCGGCCGGCCGTTCGTGTTGAAAGACCCACGAGGCAACCCCTATCTCATGATCGCCGAAAGGAACCTCCAGCCCGGTGCGAGCTCGCACCTGAAGACGGTCTTGTTCATCCGACTCCAATATGACTGCCTCGCACTCAAAAACATCTGCTATGGTCTCCGTTGCGCGGTAGAGAAGATCCGTCGAGGTCGCTGCACTCATCATATCGCGGCTGAACGAGTAGAGTGAAGAGAGGAATCTCTGCTGGTGACGAGTCTTGGCCCATTCCCATCGTACTACTTCCGCAATTGAACTTGTTACGAGTGCGACAAAGACAAAAACCCCCAGCACGACAGCGTATTCAGAGTCCGCAAGCTTGAAGGAAAGAATTGGATCGATGAAGAAGAAATCCAGGCCGGCCAGTGCAAACAGAATGGCCCACAGAGAAGATCGGATTCCTCGCGTCATTCCAATGGCAACCACCGGCGCCAAGAGAAGCATCGATATGCCGACCGGATCAAGCCGGAATCTCAAGGGCAGGCACAATGCCAAGGCAATGCATATGGCTCCAACATCGAGAATGTGAGGATACCACTTTCGATCCTGATGCCTCTTGGGGCTTCTTTGAGACGTTTGCGGAGCATCTTGACCGCCTACTACGAGCACATGAATGGGTCCGCTGCTTCGCAATATCTCATCCACTACCGTTCCATGAATCCATTGTTGCCATCGGGAACGAAGAGGCAGACCGATAATGAGGAGCGTCAAGTGCCTCGAATGGGCAAATCGGAGAATCTCCTCCGCTATGTGAGGACCTGTAAGGTACGCGGGCGAGGCGCCAAGTTCTTCGGCCAGTTGCATATGACGTCGCAGACGATTTCGGCTCTCATCGGAAATCCCAACTTCCTCAGGTGATTCCACATAGACGGCAAACCAATCGGCCTCCAATTCTTCGGACATTCTCCTGCCGATTCGGACCAACCGTTCCGAGGTCTTCGCCGTGCTCAAGCAGACGGCGATTCGAGATCCAACGGGAAACGGCCCGGTCATCGTATGCGTGTCCATGTAAGAGCGCATGTCCGCATCCACGCGGCGGGCTGCATATCGTAAGGCCAGTTCCCGCAGGGCAAGCAAGTTGCCTTTACGGAAAAATCTACTCATTGCCAGTCTCGCCTTGGGGGGCACGTAGACCTTGCCTTCGGCAAGCCTTACCAGGAGATCTTCCGGGGTCAAATCCACGAGTTCGATCTGGGCCGCCATCTGGAGTATTCGGTCAGGCACCGTTTCGCTCACGCGCACCCCCGACACCTGTCGAACCACATCCACGGTGCTCTCCACGTGCTGTATGTTGAGGGTTGTGTACACACTGATGCCGGCCTTGAGCAGGTCTTCTACATCCTCATACCGCTTGGAGTTTTTTAGGCCCGGCGCGTTGGAATGTGCCAATTCGTCAACGAGCACCAATCTGGGATGACGCCCCACGATGCCTTCCAGGTCCATCTCATCAATAATGAAGCCGCCATGTGGAATTTTGAGACGGGGAATGATCTCAAAATCGGCTGTTAAGGCTTCCGTTTCCCGACGGCCGTGGGTTTCGACCAATCCTATTACTGCATCGCAACCCTTATCACGGACCAAGCGGGCTTCCCCCAACATAGTGTAGGTTTTCCCTACACCGGCGGCGTAACCCAAAAAAATCTTGAGTTCGCCGTTTCCCGGTTCAGTGCCGTTCTCGACCTTGAGTATCCGTAGTAGCTCATCCGGATCCGGACGATTTCTTTCAGTCATTGCCTGAACCTCGGGCAATCTTATCCAGAGCCAAGTTGATCATCAGGACGTTTACCCGATGCGAGCCCCAGAAGCCCAGGAACGGAGCTTCAGTGTGGCGATGAACGAGATCCCCCAGCACACTTCGTGGAATCCCCAGTTCCTTGGCCAAACGGGAAACTTGAAGCAAGGCCGCTTCGGGACTTATGTGAGGGTCGAGGCCGCTCGCCGAGGTCGTCACAAGATCGGCAGGCACGCCTGCCCGCGAATCCAACCCGTTTGCTCGCCTCACATTTTCGACCCGCCGCAGTACCACTTGGACAAACTCCTTGTTGGACGGTCCGGAGTTGCTTGCTCCGGAGCTCGCGGCATTATACTCCACGGCGGAAGGTCTGCCGTGGAAACAAGTGGGAGCGCCAAAACGCTGACCTATGAGCTCGGATCCTACGGTCCTGCCATCGATTCGACGGAAGCTCCCGTTCGTCACGTGGGGAAACGCAATTCGAGCCAACGTCGTTACGACAATCGGATAGACGACACCTAAGATTCCGGTCAAGATCAGGAACAATTTTGCCGCTCTGTTGAGTTCAGCCATAGGAGTCCTCATACGAGCCCCAGGAAAGTGATCAGTAGATCAATAAGCTTGATCGCTACGAACGGTAGCGTTAACCCTCCAACACCGTAAATCAAAATGTTCCTTCGCAGGAGGTCCTTGGGTGAAGCGGACTTGTAACGAACACCCCGCAGAGCAAGCGGAATAAGGATCGGTATGATGATCGCGTTGAAGATCAGAGCGGAAAGAAGCGCACTCTTGGGGGTCGCAAGGTGCATCACGTTCAAGATTTCAAGGCTCGGATAGCCTGCGGCGAATACTGCGGGCAGGATGGCAAAATACTTTGCTAAATCATTGGTTACGCTAAACGTGGTAAGGGCTCCTCGTGTGATGAGAATCTGCTTGCCGATTTCCACTATGTCCAGCAGCTTTGTGGGGTTGGAATCGAGGTCTACCATGTTGGCAGCGTCGCGCGCCGCTTGGGTCCCCGCATTCATTGCAACCGCGACATCGGCTTGAGCCAGCGCCGGTGCATCATTGGTCCCGTCCCCTATCATTGCCACGAGGTAGCCGCCCTCTTGGAGCTTGCGGATAAGCTGCAATTTGGTCTCCGGCCGAGCCTGTGCCACAAAATCGTCTACTCCGGCCTCCGCCGCTATGGACGCAGCCGTAAGCGGATTGTCGCCCGTTATCATTGTCGAACGAATACCCAGTCTTCTCAGTTCCCCCAGGCGTTCTTTGATGCCCGTCTTGAGAATATCTTTCAAACGAACGATACCAAGTACCTTGGGCCCCTCGGCGACGACAAGAGGAGTGCAGCCTTCAAGAGCTACCCTGTCCACCCCATGAACGAATTCTTTTGGAAGCATCCCTCCGCTTAGGGAAACGAAATCTTCCACATTGGCGAGCGGGCCTTTCCTTATCTTTCTGCCGTCGAAATCTACTCCGCTTATGCGCGTCTCGGCCGTGAACGGTAAGAACACCGCTTCTTCAGGCGTACGGATGTCCCTTCCTCGTAGCCCCAACCGCTCCTTGGCCAAAGCCACAATGCTTCTCCCTTCAGGGGTTTCATCGGCCAGGGATGCCAGGAGGGACGCCTCAGCCACCTCATATTCCGTGATACCGTCCGCCGGGATGAACTCCGTTGCGTTTCGGTTTCCGAGGGTTATCGTTCCGGTCTTATCGAGCAGGACCTCATTCACGTCACCGGCGGCTTCAACAGCCCTGCCGCTCAGTGCAACTACATTGTGCCCGATCAAGCGCTCCATGCCGGCGATGCCTATGGCGGGAAGAAGCCCTCCGATGGTGGTCGGCATCAGGCAGGCCAACAAGACGACGGCTGCCGGAAAGGAGAAATCCACCTTCATGTACCACGAGAACGCCGCTGCCGTAATCACCACGACAATAAACAAAGCCGTAAGCCCTATGAGCAATATTTCCAAGGCCTTCTCATTGGGCGTCTTTCGACGTTTGGCGCTTTCGACCATTTCGATCATATGATCGAGGAACGTATCTCCCGGGTCCGCCGTAACCCTTACATGAGCCGTTCCCGACAGTACGGCGGTTCCGGCCGTGACCCCGCTTCGATCCCCGCCCGCCTCTCGAATAACGGGAGCCGACTCGCCGGTAATGCTTGATTCGTCCACCATCAAGGTGCCTTGTTCGAGCTCGCCATCGCATGGAATCGTATCGCCCTCCTCGACCAGGACGATCTCTCCTTTGCTCAAAGTGAGAGCGGCCGTCAGGTCCGGCTTCCCCACTTCCGTAACTCTCTTGGCAAAGGTTTCACTTCTCTTCTGACGCAAAGTTTTGGTCTGTGCCTTACCCCGGCCTTCCGCCACGGCTTCGGCAAAATTGGCAAACAAAACGGTAAGCCACAGCCACAGCGTGATCTGGAAATCAAACCGGAAATCACCCGATGCCGTAAGACCATGAACGGCGATGACCGTCATGACGGCGGAAGCAACCTCCAAAACCAACATAACCGGATTACGTCTGAGGCTTACCGGATTCAGCTTGCGGAACGCCTCTTTCGCCGCTTGTCGAACAATGTTGTTGTCCCAATGATCTCCCGTTACCACCGCGATCTCCCTTGGTCGTTAGAAAGGCCGGCCCGCACTCATCAAGAGATGCTCGAGAATGGGTCCTAGTGAGGCGGGAATGAAGAAAGTCAGAGAACCCATCATGAGGATGACCACCGTAAGCATCCCCACGAACAGCGGACTTGCAGCGGAGAGAGAGCCTGTCCCGCTCGGAACATGCCGTTTCCGGGCAAGTGAACCGGCAATGATGATCGCCGGGAGCAGGGTTGCCGTTCTGCCGACCAGCATTGCCGTCGCAGTGGTAAGGTTAAAGAAGACGGAGTCGGCCTTCAAACCGCCAAAAGCCGAACCGTTGTTCCCCGTTGCCGAGGCATAGGCATAGAGAATCCGGGATAACCCATGGGGATTGAAATTGCCGACACCCGCCAATCCTGCCTGCACTTGCACCGCAATGGCCGTAAACGCGAGCACGACCGTCGCGGGGAGCAGTAACGCCACTACCGTAGCAATCATTTCTGCCGGCTCCAGTTTCTTGCCAAGCAGCTCCGGAGTTCGACCGATCATGAGTCCCGCGACGAACATGGTGAGAATCGCATAGTAAATCATGCCGATGAGCCCTGCGCCCACCGCTCCGAAGATCACTTCACCGATAACCATGTTGAAAATGAAGACCAGGCCCGTGAGAGGCATGAAACTGTCAAGCATGCTGTTGACCCCTCCACACGCAGCCGCAGTCGTAGATTGACCGAAAAGCACGGAGGACACGACTCCGAGTCTCATTTCCTTTCCCTCCATGTTTACCCCTCCAAGGACTCCGGATCTCTCCAGGAGAGGATTCCCGTGGAGTTCAAAGACCAATGTCAGTCCAAGTCCGAGCAGAAAGAGCAGGAGCATGGGGCAGAAGAAAGCCCACCCTTGCCGACGATCGTTAACCATTGCCCCCAGGGCGAAGGGCATGGCTGCAGGGATGAGCAACATTGCGAAAATCTCCAGGAGGTCCGTCACCGGCGTGGGATTCTCAAAAGGATGAGCCGAATTCGCATTGAAAAACCCGCCCCCGTTGCTGCCCAAGAACTTGATTGCGACCTGGCTCGCTGCCGGTCCGACGGCTACGGTCTGCCGAGATCCCTCCAACGTTTCACACGGGACATAAGGGTGTACCGACTGCACTACCCCCTGAGAGACCAAAACCAGCGCCCATACTACTGCAAGTGGAAGCAAGACATAGAATACGCTACGGATAACGTCGACCCAGAAATTGCCTATCGTTGAAACGCTCTTTCGTGCGAATCCGCGGATCAGCGCCGCTGCCGTCGCCATTCCGCCGGCCGCTGAGAGGAAGTTTTGGACCGTACATCCCGCCATTTGGACGAGATAGCCCAGCGTCCGTTCCCCCGCGTAGCTCTGCCAGTTTGTATTCGTGACGAACGAAACCGCCATATTTATCATCGTGTCCCAGCGGACCGGACCAAAGTCCTCGGGATTGAGAGGCAGAAATTTCTGAAACTCCCCCAAGAAAACCATTGCAGCGATTCCCATGCCGTTAAAGAGCAAGACTGCAAGGGCATAGGTCTTCCAAGACATCTCACGGTCGGCGTCCAGACCAATAAGCCGGTGGATGAATTCTTCCAGTGGACGAACCAGGGGGCTGAGTGGAGTGGGGGTTCCAGAGAACACCTTGGCCAGGTATTCTCCGAAAACTCGTGCAACAAGGGTCAGCAATAGTAGAAAAGCGACCATAGCCACGAAGACCGTCATCATGGGGCTATCCTATCGGAAGAGGGCCTTGAACCTTCCGCGCCCGAAATCGCATGGCGGTTGAAGGCCTCAATTAAGCGTTCCCCCATCGTACCACCGCGGCCGTGCAAGGCCCTCTCGGACCGTCATAGGTGAGTGCTTCGAGCATTGGCCGATCAGGAGCTTTCCAAGTCACCTTACGACGCCTCCTTAGACCGGTTGGAGACTTTGGAAGACCGTCTCGACTTAGGAATGAGGTCTTCGCCGTCGCCGTCATAATTCCCGAAATGAGTCTATCACGGCCCTGGACGGCTGTCACGAGCCGGCCCGCAAGAGTTCCCTAACTGCCAACGTTGGGCGAGGGCCGATCCGGTGCATGCGGACTTTTGTTGCGGCCTCGGCCGCTTTGTGCAACAGTCCGGGTACTTCATTGCGTCAGTGTTGACCGGTAAGGAGAATCTCATGGTAGGACGCATCGCAGCTCGCTTGGGTCAGCTGAGCCGTGCAGCTATCCTGTCTTCCGCGTTGGTCCTTGTGGCCCTCATTGGTTTGCTCGATTTCATAACCGGGTACGAGTCACGGGTCGGGGTATTCTATGTGGCTCCGGTTTCTCTTGCGGCGTGGTATGCCGGACGCTCATACGGGATTATTACGGCAATTGTCGGCGGCATTGTATCGTTGGCGGCCGACACGGCAGCGGGCATCATCTTCTCTCACCCTGCCATTATTCTCTGGAATACTGCGGCCTTCATGGGATTCCTGATGGTGCTTGCGATTATCCTGGTCAGACTTAGGCTGGCCTATGAAGCCCTTGAATCCCTTATTCAAACGGTAGCCCACGATCTAAAATCTCCGGCCATTACCGTGGTGGGTCTGGTGCGTGCTCTCAGGGAGCGTTGTCGTAATCTCCCTCATGATGAAAGGAGAGATCTCATCCTGGATCAGCTCGAAACCTCCGGAGAAAGAATGGAGCGGTTCCTGAAGGAGTTACTGGACGGCCTGGCATCAGAACACGTGACTCCCCAGATGGAGCAAGTTCACATGGATCAACTCGTCCATGCCTCCGTCCAACAGCACCACCAAACCATCGAAGAACAAGGAATCAATATCGAACTTGAGATAGCCTCCGACCTAGGTCCGATCAGGGCCGATCCGCACCGTATTCGGCAAGTCGTCGACAACATTCTATTGAACGCGGTCCGCCACATGGGCAAGGGGCCCGACCCCATCATCAAGATCCGGGTTCGCGACGACGGAGGGTCGGTAATTACGACCATATCCGACAATGGAGTGGGCATACCGGCCGAGCATGTCGGGAAGATTTTCGACCGCTTCTTTCGCGTCCCCAGGCCGGACTGTAAGGCCGGCACAGGGCTCGGACTATCCATAGCCAAGAAGATAATCGACAGTCACGGCGGAAAGATATGGGCGGAGTCCGAAGAAGGCCGAGGCGCCACCTTTTCGTTCACCCTGCCCCAATCCGAGTCCTCAGGTTCCTAAGTGCGGCATTTCATAAGTTCGGTCCCACATTTTCGTCTCGCTGCCGGCTCGGGTGCCGGAAAGAACAAGATCCGGGCACGGAGGCCCAACCTACAAGAGCCTGTCGGGCACGGAGGCCTGGGCTACAAGAGACTGTCGGGCACGGAGGCCCAACCTACGACGAGGCATGGGAATCCCATTCTTTCGTAGGACGGGCGTCCGCCCGTCATCTTCAAGGGCGGGCTGTAGTGCAACCGTATTTACGCCATAAAGCACTAAGTCTTCCTGTTCATAAGCAGGAAGCCGCTGCAACGAACTTGAGCTTGTCACCGTCCGCTTCCGCATCAATGGTCTCGCCGGGTTGGAACTTTCCGCCGAGTATCTCCATTGCCAACGGGTTCTCGATGAGCCTCTGGATGGCTCTCTTCAGAGGCCGCGCGCCGTACGCGGGGTCGAATCCCTCGGCGGCAAGCATATCCCGGGCCTTGGGTTCCAAGACCAACTTGAACTTGTTGTCGGCTAATCGCTTGTTGAGACGGCCTATCTGGATATCCACTATATCCTTGATTTGATCGCGATCAAGCGCGTGGAAGATGATCACATCGTCAAGGCGGTTGAGAAACTCCGGTCTGAAGTGATGCCTCAACGCTTCCATCACCCCCGTCCTCATTGCTTCCTCGTCTCTCCCTGCGAAGTCTCGTATCTGCGCGGAGCCGATGTTTGACGTCATGACGATGATGGTGTTCTTGAAGTCCACGGTACGTCCTTTGCCGTCGGTAAGCCTTCCGTCGTCCAGGATCTGCAGCATGGCGTTGAACACCTCGGGGTGTGCCTTCTCAATCTCGTCGAAAAGTACTACGGAATAGGGACGACGGCGCACCGCTTCGGTGAGGTACCCGCCTTCCTCGTATCCTACATAGCCCGGCGGGGCTCCGATGAGTCTGGCCACGGAATGTCTTTCCATGTATTCGGACATATCCACTCTCACCATGGCCTGCTCGTCGTCGAAGAGGAATTCCGCCAGGGCTCGAGCCAACTCGGTCTTCCCAACCCCGGTGGGGCCCATGAAAATGAATGATCCGATAGGTCGATTCGGGTCCTGCAAGCCGGAACGCGCCCGTCGCACCGCGTCAGCCACGGCCGTAATCGCCTCCTGTTGCCCCACAACCCGCTTGGAAATCCGTTTTTCCATGGTGAGAAGCTTGTCTACCTCGCCTTCCAGCATCCTGGACACCGGTATGCCGGTCCATTTTGCAACGACTTCAGCCACATCTTCGGGACCGACTTCTTCCTGCAGGAGGCCCCCGTCCTTCTGGATTTCCGCAAGCTGCTCGTTTCTCTCTTTGATGTCGTTCTCAAGCGCGATAATCATACCGTACTTGAGTTCCGCAGCCTTGGCCAGATTGCCGTTTCTTTCGGCCTGGGCTTCTTCGAGTTTGGCACGCTCGTAACGTTCCTTGAGTGCTCTGATTTCATGGATGACTTTCTTCTCTCGTTCCCATTTTTCTTTGAGTACAGTGGATTCCGCTGTTAGCTCTTGAATCTGCTCTCCAACTTTCTCGAGCCGATCTCTGCTCGCGTCGTCCGATTCCTTGTTGAGGGCCTGTTGCTCGATCTGGAGTTGGATGATTCGACGCTCGATCTCATCGATCTCCGTCGGCATGGAGTCTATTTCTATACGCAATTTCGAAGAGGCTTCATCAATGAGATCGATGGCCTTGTCCGGAAGGAACCGATCGGTGATGTACCGATGCGAAAGGGTTACTGCGGCTATGATGGCACCGTCCTGAATGCGGACCCCGTGGTGGAGCTCGTAGCGTTCCTTGAGTCCTCTCAGAATTGAAATCGAGTCTTCCACTGAAGGTTCGGCTACGTAGATCGGCTGGAACCTCCGCTCCAGTGCGGCGTCCTTTTCGATATGCTTCCGATACTCGTTGACCGTTGTCGCACCCACGGCCCTAAGTTCTCCCCGCGCGAGGGCCGGTTTGAGCATGTTGGACGCGTCGACCGCGCCTTCCGCTGCCCCCGCTCCTACGAGAGTATGCATCTCATCGATGAAGAGCACGATCTCTCCCGCCGCCGTCGTGATCTCTTTGAGGACCGCCTTAAGGCGATCCTCGAACTCTCCGCGATACTTGGCTCCCGCAATCAACTGTCCTATGTCAAGGGCCATCACTCGCTTGCCTTTGAGCGTTTCAGGTACGTCGCCCGTTACAATCCGACCCGCAAGCCCTTCCACAATGGCCGTCTTGCCTACCCCGGGATCGCCGATCAATACCGGGTTGTTTTTCGTCCGCCGAGACAAGACCTGAATGATTCTCCTGATTTCATCGTCACGACCGATAACGGGATCCAGCTTGCCTTTACGGGCGAGCTCCGTGAGGTCTTTGGTAAATCGTTTAAGTGCTTGATATTTCTCTTCAGGTGATTGATCCGTTACGCGCTGCGTACCTCGAATATCGGCCAACACCGTATAGATCTTATCCTTGGAAACGCCATACCTGGACAGGATTCGCGCGGACGGGCTCCCCGACGCCTCCGTCAGAGCTATGAGGAGATGTTCCACGGAAACATACTCGTCCTTGAGTTGCTCCATCTCTTTGAACGATGTCTCCAAGACTCCTCTGAGCTGAGTCGAAAAATATCGATCTGAAGCGGCTCCCGACTGTTGCGGCATTTTCTCGACGGTCTGGAGAACGTCGCTTCGAATCCGGTCGGGCTCGGCGCCGAGTTTCTTCAGGATCTCGACACAGATTCCCTCCTGGTCGGACAGCAACGCGAGGAGCAGGTGATCCGTGTCAACCTGCGGATTCCCTCTCTTTGCCGCTATGTCCTGCGCCAGTTCCAGCGCTTCCTGAGATTTAAGGGTGAATTTGTCGGCGCGCATTACTTACTCCTTTTGCACGTAACGTTGTCGAGTCCGGTGCCGGTTGCCTCGGCCGTCCGGAGCATAGTTTACCTAACAGGTAAACCATGCCGAACATCCTGTCAACCGTCTCTGCCGCAATAGCGCGCCATACTGCCGGCTGCGCGCTCGGGTACCTTCGACATTCTTGCCGGCCGCCTCGGACAGGTGGATTGCCTCCCCATGGGGCAATCTCTCCGTTTCTTTACACTGCATTCGCTTTGGGGTAGGATGGCCCGCACGTGGAGAGGATGCCACGGATTATGACCGACGGGGAACCAAAATGAAAGTTCGCACGGAAGTAACCGGATCTCAAATGGAACAAAGCCGGCGGGACACGAATTGTAATCTGCACGACCAGTGCGGATCTCGGGAGAACTCGTTCCTCGAAAGCGCCATAATTACCCGCCGTGCATTCCTGATCGGCGCCGGTACCGTTGCGGGGAGCTTCTTGTTGAGACGTTCCGTCGCTCATGCAAAATCCAAGATCCTCGTGGGCTTCATTGTGCCGCAAGAAGGTGAATATGCGGCCGAAGCCGAGTCGCTTATTGCAGGCTTCGAGTTCTATCTGAAAGAAAAAAACGTCTCCTCCATAGAAATTCTGCGGAAGACCGCGGGAGAGGAGAACAAGGAGATGCCTGCCGGTCTGGCCGAACTGATCATGAAGCACGAGGTGCGTTTTCTGGTAAGCCCTCCCTCTTTTGAAGGATCTGAGAAGTGCATCCAAGGAGTGCCGCCCGGACGACTCGTCCTCTTTGTCACCAATCCCGCAGTGCGGCTCGTGAGTGGAGAAATGTGCATTCCGGGGGCTTTCAGACTGAGAGCCAACACCTATCAGTCCGCGAGACCTCTGGCCCCCTGGTCGTTGACCAACCTTGGCCGCAAAGCCTACATAACGGGCCTCGACGACACTCAGGGAAACGAACAGGCCGACTTCTTCGCCTATGGATTCGAGAAAGCCGGAGGCCGGTTCGTGGACAGAAAGATGGCCAACCCGGACGGGACGGACCTGGGGCCCATTGTGGATATGATCAGACAATCCGATGCCGCCTTTGTCTTCGCGTCGTTTCGCGGCGAGACGGCAAAGACGTTTCTCCAGTCTGTCCGGAATGCCGGATCCGGCCAAACGAAGCCCGTAGTCGGTCCCGATTGCCTCACCTCTTACCCGGAACCCCTCACGGGCATGGGTAACGCCGGTATCGATGTGAAGAGCCTCGGCACTCTCAAGGACGCGGTAGCGTTTACCAAGAAAGTTAAGGATATGACCGGCAAACGCGTGACCAGTTCGGTTCGAGCAGCAGAGGGTTATGACATTGCATCGGTAGTCTTCGAGGCGACGAAAACCGAAGACGTTCTCAAGGGAGAAATCGAGAAGCTGATCAAATCCGTTGAAACTATGGAGATCAAGGGTCCCCGGGGGAAAATCGTGTTCGACAAGAATCACGAGCCCATTCTCGACGTGTTCGTCCAGCAATGGGAAACACGGAATGGTGCACTTCGGCAAAAGATCGTCCAAAACTTGGGTACGGCCGGTTCCCGGGACTTCGGCTGCGGTCGAGTGGGTTTTCCTAAGAAAACCGATTTGGAACTGCAGGATGAGAAACGTCGTGAGGAACAAGAGGATTAAAAGAGTGGTCCTTCGTCTCCAATCCGTCAAGACTGCGGAAACGGCTTTAGGAAAAACGCCGGATCGTCGGCCTCGAATGACGGTGGGGACCGGCGGACGCCGCAATCATTCGATGTTTCCGGGCAGACCGTGCCGGCGGGCACATCATGGCGAGGAGGGCGGCCTTACAGGCCGGCAATCTTGTTTCCTACGCGCTGAAGTGGTTTCCGGTAGGTTCAAGCAGGGCGGTGCAATGGCCTTTCCGGCGAAAACCTCCTTCCCGAGTGGATGAATGCACACTGAAATGCGCTTTTCTTCATTGACACGTGGACAAAGGTTTTGCTAACGTAGAGTCCATCGATACGGCTGGTCAAAGATCGGGGTTAACACGACGGCGTTGGGCAGATGCTCAAGCGTCATATTTCAATGTGACTTTGGCACAATCTGAAGGGTTGCTTAGACTTTCGGAGGCTTCGCTGTGAAGATTCAGCGTGTCTTCGTGTAAAGGAGTTTGGAATGAGTCAGAAAAATCTCACGTGTGCGCTGGCGGTTGCCCTCTTGTTGATCGCGGCTGCGGTGGGGCAAGTGAACGCGGGAGGCCCGTGTGCTCCTCCGATGTGCGGACCAAACTATTGTGTGCCGCAAATGTGTCCGCCCCCCATGATGGTGTGCCCTCCTCCGAGATGTGCACCCCCTCCCTGTTGTCCGCCTCAGTGTAAACCGAATCCCCTTGCTCAGATCTGCAATGGGGCCGTCTCTCTGGTCACCGGTGTGATAGCGCTCCCGTTCAAGGTAGCGGACTGTCTGATCAACAGCCTCAGATGCCCACCCAGGTGCGGTCCTCGCCCGGTATGTGGTCCTCCTCGGATGGCTTGCGTCCCGCCGATCTCGGTGCCTCCGTACATCTTGGGCCCGCCCCCCGGCATGCCTCCCTATGGAGTTGGAAGACATCGTCCGATGGGCTTCGGCCACGGTGCGCCCCGTAGGTTCTCACCCATGGCACAGGGAGAGAAGGCTGCGGGTCTGACCTTTATGGCAGTATCCGATGAAGGATTCTTCGGGACCTACTGGTAGACCATCATACACATATAGGTTCATCATGCGATTCTCGAGGGGACGTCAAAGGCGTCCCCTCGTTTTATTTCGGCATCTTGCGTCACGAACGCCGGGACCGCCCCGTGCACGAGCACCGAGGAACACGCTCGAATATTCCGGGGCCACTCACCGGCCGGCGTAGTCACGTCACTCAGGCAGAAATTCCATGCCGGTGTCCCGAAAGAGGACCGGCACGGGGTGAAGCCGTCAATCCCATCGGCGTATCCTGAAGATCCTTTCCTTGGCCAAATTGATCTGCTTCATCTTATCTTCATCCCCCCCCTCCACGTCGGGGTGAAAACGGCGGCAGAGTTTCTTCCAGGCCTTTAGTACCTCTTGCTTCGCAGCATCCGTCGGCACCTCGAGCAATTCGAAATGCTTCTTCAAACTGTATTCAAAGGGATTGACCGAAGAACGCGCGTGTCGTTGGCGAAATTCCGGGGGAATCCAATTCTCCTCATTGGCTCGGCGCCGCTGAAGTCTCCACCTTAGCATGGCAAGGCCCGCATTGAGTATCCGTGAGTATCTTGCCTTGTTCCGAGCATCCCTCAGGGTCATGGGACTGATGTCTTTCAACGTTTCCACCAGCCCCTCGACCTCGGTAATGTTCAGTTGGCATATGCCGTGGGCCGTAGGATCGGCCGGTCCCACCAGATATCCAAGTTTCCTCAGGAATGCGGTCATCGCGGGATTCTCGCACTGGGAGTGTTCATAGCAACGGCCGTCTGCAAATTCCCGCGGTCCCGGGCACTGCACATACCCGCCGGCCTCCACTCCGGTCCAATTCATGCCGGAGCACCGTTCCGGGTCGACATCAACGAGCCATACCCCGTAATCCGGATCGCGCACGATGGTCTTTCCCGAGAAATTACGCTCGAGATGTCGAAACACCCGGTTCAACCGGTAATCGCTCAAATCGAACATGTCGCGTAGGCGCCTTATGGATATTCCCGGTTGTTCGATAACGCAGGCCAGCACTTGTTCTTTTAGGGGCATGAATTTTCGTATCCTTCCGGGAGACTCGCTCTTACCAGTGTGGGGCAGGCTTTCCGAGAGTGTCTCAAAACTGTCGGCGCGAAGAGAATCGTGCCGTGATGGAGTGGATTCTACTGGAAATCCCCCCTGCCCCCCTTTGCCAAAGGGGGGTAAGAGCCGGTTCCCCCCTTGGAAACAGGGGGGTTAGGGGGGATTTGTTGCAGCATGCCGAATCCCGCGCAGAACGCGGGATGCCGTGATCAGCATCACGTACCGACTTCTGAGACAGTTTCTTCCAGCCTGCCGTCTGTGACGGCCGCGACGTTGGTCGCCGGTCAGTACTACATAGTGTTCTTCTTCCCGGTCAAAAAATCAAGTAGCGTTCCCGCGCTTCCGCCCACCCGTGCATCGGTCCGTACAAAAAAAAGCCCGACCGGTCTAGTCGAGCTGGGAGGGAACGGCCTGAATCCGGTCGGGCTTCGAGAAACTTGCATATGCACAGGCGGCCAACAAAGCTGTCGGTTCGGTTCTGATCTTATCTGCACGATGGAACAGATCTCTTGGCTTACTGTGACAGGCCGTGAGAAAAAGCGGTGAAGCGCCGGACCCCTCCGCATCGTCCGGCGCCCGTTCTATTCGATCTAGAAGATGAATCCCACCTGGATACTTGCGCCTTCCATGGCGGTGTCGAGAGACTTGACGTCACTGTAGCCTTTCTTGTAGGAGACATACCGGTAGGCACCCTTGACATAGCCCCAGCGGCCGTTGTTCAAGGGAATACTGTATTTGAGGCCGGTCATCACGTCCGATGCGAACGCTTCATCAAGGAAGCCTACGCCGGCCTTGCACACCAACGACAAGGTGTTGCACTGCCGTCCCGTCCGTAAACACTTCTCGAATTCCAGTCCGGCCATGGCCATGTTCATGTCTTCATCCCACGTGTCGGAACAGCAGCCGAGATTGAAGAAGCTCAGCTTGTCGTCAACTCGAACATAGTCGGTGAAAATGCTGATTCGTGAGCGGTATGTCTTCACCGGATCGTACACGATTCCCGCATGGTGAATGAGTCGTTCCCACTTCACTTTGCTGTTCTGGACCGAGCTGTGCTGATTGCTCCCGAACACAAAGGACCGATTGGAACTGCTCGTGTTCTCCACACTCATTGGCATGATCGAGTATCTCAGCGCCCAGTTGGGTCTGAACCGGTATGTGGCCGAGAATTCAGGGACTACGCCATGCTCGGGCACCCCGAGGTCGTTGTTCAAATCCACGTCGCTCGCATACTGATACGTGTATCCGTAATTGCCCCGCACGTAGCGCACCTTGCCTTTCATCCTTGCGAAAAAGGCTTCCGCATTCATTTCCCAGCCCTTTGGACGCCCAATGGGCAGAATGCACAGGCGCCGAGCAGGATAAGATTGTTGCATCGCCGGATCATAAGCCGCTTGGGGGCGACACTTGGCGATTCTTTTCGGTTTCACCTTGTAGATGGACCTGTTCACGGGCACCATGGCGGCCCGATTCTTCGCTATCTGATTTGGAACAGACGCTTTTGGAGCGAAGAGGTCCTCTTGTGCTTGGTTGAAAGAGGCGTGTTTAAAGGTGAGCGCCGCTGCGTCCACTACGCTAAATGCTGCAGCAAACACTAGGCATACCAATACTATAACAAGATTTCTTGACTTCATACCGTCCCTCCCGGAGACAACATTCTGTTACCACTGAGGATTACCCGACAGTTTATTTATGTCAAGAAAAAATCGTATAGAGTTTTGAAGATTTATCATAATAACCTAGAATTAATATGAATTAAGTTCACTTTTTACTATATTTGACTTTAGCTAATTATTATAACCTATTGATATTACACGATCCACATTTGTCGAGAACGGCTCCTTTTCCGCCGACTCGCCCTTGCGATGATCCGTCTCCCCTCTTTCCACGGATCACGCCCATATTGAGGGTAAATCCGCTCTCAGTGCAGACAATATGAGACATCCGGGGGTCCGAATCATCCTCCGCGTGTCGTTGAGGCCTCCTGGAAAACCCTGGAGTACGCGCGTACCTCAAGCCTTTTCGGCCCCCCCCGGCACTCTGCCTTGATCGCGTTAGTTAAACCTGGTTATTACAGTATATTATGTCGTTTACTTCAAGTCTGGAGTGTCGCCGGACGGAAGGGAACCGCAAGGTCCGAATGCCGGCCGTTCAATGAGCTCGGCCGGCCGGGAAGAGGAGCTCTTCGGCCTTGAGTCGGAGAGTATCCCTGCCGAGTTCCCTTCCCTTCAGCCGGATCACTCTCAGTTGATCCTCCGGGACCCACGGCGCCCATTGAGCCGGGTCCGTGGCGACAAAAAAGACAGCCGAAGGAACTCCCAGGTTTGCCGCCAGGTGACTCATCCCCGAATCGTTCCCGACAAAGAGTCCCGCGGCACCGAGGGTCTTGCAGAGTTCTTCATACGGACGTTTTTCCAGCAGTTGGGTCCGCCGGTCGTCGATCAGGCGTTTCCATGCAGGGTGATCCTTGAGAAACTCGTCCTCTTCACCCACTGTGACCGCCATATCCCACCCCAAGCCGTCTCTCAGCCTTTCCGCAGCGGGGAGCAATAACTCCGGGGGCACACACTTCCGTTGGCCGCCGCTGCCGGGATGAAGCCATATCAGCGGCGAGCCTTCTCCGGGGCCCAGGTGTGTGAAAACCGCTTTTCGTTCGGGTAACGGCAGCCTCAGCCCTTGATGGAGGTGCTCCACCACGTGGACTCCCTCCGAGGGTCTGGAGGGAACCTGAACAACGGATGCGGTTCCCGCGTTCCTCAGGTTCTCGGCAACACGGTCGGCTTGCGTGAGGATGAGGTACGCCTTGTCATATTTCGGCAGATCCGCACTTTGGCTCGAGGTTCTCGGGCCAAAGAGCCATAGCCCTTCTCGATGGTCCATGGAATGAAATTCCATGCCGTGGGGAAGCAACACGCGGTACCGGTCGGTTCCCAATACGGTCAATGACGAACCGGGGTTTGCCTGTCGGATTGAGTTCAAGAGCGGAATGCCCAGGATAGTATCGCCGAGTGCGCCCGGTCGAACCACAAGTATCCGGCATTGGGGATTGTTGGTGTTCATCGCTTGCGACTCGCATTGCTCTCTCAATTGAAAATACCGAACAAGGCGCCGACACTGAGGCCTACCGCGCAGTAGTAAGCAGGAAGCTCAACGAGCACAACGACGATAACGGCTGCAACGGGGATCCAGGAGTCTTTCGGTGAAACGTAATTCGGGTCCGACCTCATCTTACGAAGATCGTCCTTCAAGGACTTGATGGTGAACGTCGTCGAGAGGATCAGCATGGGCACCACGTGTTTGCCGAGGGTGGCCGCTAGACGAGCGTCCCACCAGGCAACGACAAAGATCATACAGAAAAGTGCGGCCGCAACCCCCAGCGCAATGTACCAGGCCGGCTCTCCTTCCTTCAGATCGTCCATGACTCCCATAACGCCGACTCCGGCCAACACGATGACATATGCAATAGCCCACCAAGGCATGGTTCTCCTCACCTGCAATCTAATGCATCCCGCTTATGATGCGGTCTCCTTCCCCGGAAAGAGGGGAAAGGTTTCTTTCATGAAGAATGTACACGCAAGCCCGACAACGGCCGCTCCAAGCATCACAAGAAGCATGGCCTTGTATCCTTCCAGGGAGTACGCTCCGGTTGCCGTCTTGGGATACGCGTCCAGCAGCCGGCCAAGTACCGGTTGGGACACGGCTCCCCCGAGAAACGGAAACAGGTTCACGGTTCCCACGGAAGTACCGGCCATCTCCACGGGAAACAGTTCCTTGGTCGTCGTGAACCCGATAACGACAATGGCCGATCCTGAAATGGTAAGCAGGAGCACAACGGCGTACAACGCTATGACGGGAAGCCCGTTGGGGAAGATGTTCAGCAACAGCACAAGGGCACTCAGAAATCCGGAGGACACGATCATGACCAGTTTGCGGCTGAAGAACACTCTGTCGGAAAGATAGCTCACCAAGGGCCCCCCTAAGATCAATCCTACCGCGGTCATGTTCAGAACGGCCCCGGCCTGGCTTCTCGTCATTCCATACGTATGCATGAAATAGGGACCGGCCCACATGCCGGCAAAGCCGAAAAATACGCACATGATGCAAAAGAACCAGACGGCTACCGGCCAAAAATACTTCTCGCCGACCACTCGTTTTGCCCCATCCCATAGGGGTATCTCCTGAGGCGGCAAGGCCTTCCCGGGACCTGTATGATCGATTTCAGCGATGGAAGGCCAGCCCTTGTCTCCGGGCCTGTTGCGGACAAATATCCACACGAGTATGGCGATCGACAGGGTGCATGCTCCGATGATTCCGAACGATGCGCGCCATCCGAACCATTCCGTCATCCATGCCAGGGGCGTCGCGGAAATCAGCGCACCTACACCGCCCATAGCCGCCAACAGAGCCGTCATGAACGAGAATTCTCTTACTCGGAACCATTGGGAGAGTATCTTCATTGTCGGTATGAAGACCATGGATACGCCCAGTCCCACCAGAATCCGCGCAAGCACTGCGGACACGATTCCTTGCGCGAACCCGAGAAGAATACTGCCGATGCCGGCAAGGATAAGAAACAGAGTAACGGTCTTGCGGGGCCCAAGCGAGTCGGACATTAGTCCGGCCGGGAACTGCATCAACGCGTAGGGATAGAAATACGCCGACGCGAGGATCCCGACGGCTCCTCCCGAAACGTTGAGGGACTTCTGGAGATCCAGCGCCACGACGGCGGGGCACAATCGGTGAAAGTAGACAAAAACATAGGCGACGGCCATTATCCAGAAGATCCCCCACCGGTAGGTAAGGACTTTCCTCGCAAGATTCTGCTCCATGTTCACCTCTCATCACGGGACGGGGAGACGGGGTTGAAATCGGGAACCAAGAGCATACCAGATCGTCGGGCAAAATCGGTCTGGAAATTCCCATCTGCGGTCCCCGGGGCTCGATAGGATTCAGACATTTTTGACATAATTCCTATTCATTGGTATAGTATGAATGTCTACACAAGTCGTACCCCGAACCAAGAGAACAAATATGATCAAACCTTTCTTACGGGTGGCCTCCCCCCAGGACGCGAGAGGTTCGCTCAGGGGATTCGGTCGCCTTGATTCGGAAGATATCGGGATTGACGGAGCGCTGTTCAGGGTAATCTCGGAGCCCATAAGGGCGTCGGAAGACACCCCCGGATTCAGCCGCTCCACCATGGATGGATTTGCGGTTCGAGCATCGGACACTTTTGGTGCCGGCGAGTCCTCGCCCGCCCTTTGCCGCGTGATCGGCGAGGTCCTCATGGGCGAACTGCTTGACATCACGCTCAAGCGGGGCGAAGCCGTCCGCATATGGACCGGTGGGGCGCTGCCCTCCAACGCCGACGCCGTAGTGATGGTCGAACATGCGGAAGAGCTGGACCGGGACACCATCGAAATCCTTAAGGCAGTGGCGCCCTTTGAGAATGTGGTGCGTAGAGGAGAGGACTTCAAGGCCGGCGATACCCTCATAGAGGTCGGTCATCGGCTGAGGCCTCAGGATCTCGGCCTCCTCGCGGCAATGGGTCGATCGTCGGTGAGGGTCTTTCGCAAACCGGTAACGGCAATCGTCAGTTCCGGCGACGAGATCGTCCCCATAGAGCAGACACCGCCGCCCGGGTGTATGAGAGACGTGAACCGCCACACCATACACGCGTCGGTGATCGAGGCCCATGCAGTACCCGTGTGGGTGGGAATCGCACCGGACAGACTGGACGCACTCGCCGCAACGATCGAGCAGGGCTTGGAAACCGCGGACATGGTCATCATTTCCGGGGGTAGTTCCATGGGCAGTCGCGACTATGTTATTGAAGCCATTGGGGCGTACGAGGATTCGGAGATACTCATCCACGGGGTCTCCGTGTCCCCGGGAAAGCCCCTCATCCTGGCACGGGTCGGTTCAAAACCGGTGATCGGCCTCCCCGGCCATCCGGCAAGCGCCATGGTCTGCTTCGAACAGTTCGTCGTGCCTCTCATACGGAGACTGGGAGGGGAGGATGTGGTTAATCCGTTTCTTCGCCCCACTATCACCGCGCATCTCACACGAAACCTTCCCTCAAAGGAAGGGAGAATGGATTTTGTGCGGGTACGCCTCAAAGTCGACGGTCAAACGATCACCGCCGCACCGGTTCTTGGAAAATCCGGGATGATTTCGGCCATGGTCCGGGCGCACGGTTTCATCTGTATAGACGAGGATTGTGAAGGACTGTACAAGGGAGATCTCGTAACCGTGAATCTCTTTTCCAGTTGGATCGAGGAACAGGTTGAGAAGAAACATCTATCTGGACATGAAGCCGCCGGAGGAAGCTCTGGCAATCTTTTTGAGTCGTCTCGACAAGAGAACCTTTCCCGCGTCTGAGACCGTCAATACGGCTGACTCAAGAGGCCGGGTCACTGCGGAACCGGTATTCGCTCGAGTCTCGTCGCCCAACTTTCACACCGCTGCGATGGACGGCTTTGCGGTCCGCGCTCAGGACACGTTCGGAGCCGGTCCGGACAGTCCGCTCCGTCTGCATGTCGGCACCCGGGCTTGGCCGGTGAACACCGGACATCCATTGCCTCAACAGACCGACTCGGTGATCATGATTGAGAATGTGAACTTCGAGGACGACGAGAACTTCGAAATCGAGCAGGGCTTGGTTCCCTGGCAAAATGTCCGCAGGGTTGGTGAAGACTTCGTGGCTTCGGAGATGATCATCCCGGGCCGGCATCAGATTACTGCATATGATTTGGGCGCGCTGCTTGCCGGCGGCGTCGTTTCGGTCAAAGTGACGGCAAGACCTCGCGTGGTGATTATCCCGACAGGTTCCGAACTGATCCCCATCGAACGAATCGAAGAAACAGGACCTCCGCACGGCAGTACGATTGAATTCAACTCAGTTGTCCTGGCCGGTCTGGTAGAACAGGCCGGCGGCATTGCCCTCAGACATGAGATCGTTGACGACGAGTTTGAATCCATTAAGTCGGTCATCCGGAAAAGTGTCGAATCCGACGCAAACCTAGTGGTAATAAATGCCGGGTCTTCCGCGGGCAGCGAGGATTACACTGCGGCAGCCATACGCGAACTCGGCGAAGTCCTCGTACACGGCGTTGCCATGATGCCCGGAAAGCCCACCATCCTCGGTGTGGTGCAAAACAAGCCGGTAATGGGTAATCCCGGCTATCCCGTTTCCGCGATTCTCTCCTTTGAAGTATTCGGCCTGCCCGTTCTCGAGGCCATGCAGGGTCTTCCCCGGCATCACCGGCCGACAGCGACGGCCGTCGCTGCGAGGAAGATCCCTTCGAAGTTGGGGAGAGAGGAATTCTTTCGCGTGAAGCTGGGAAAAGTGGGCGAGAAACAGGTAGCTGCTACTCTACCGCGGGGAGCCGGCTCCATCACCACGCTCACCAGGGCCGACGGGATCTTGAGGATTCCGGCTCGCAGCGAAGGGATCGAACAAGGAGCCGAGGTGAGGGTGGAACTGCTCCGCACGCCCGCACAGATCGACCGAACCGTGGTGATCATTGGAAGTCATGATCTGACCCTGGACGTATTGGCCGACGAGTTGATCCCCCGCAACGTCTTTCTCTCTTCGAGCCACGTGGGCAGTCTTGGGGGGTTGCTCGCGTTGAAGAAGAACAATGCACACATGGCCACTTCTCACCTCCTCGATGAGCGAACCGGAGCGTACAATTGGTCGTACATCAAAAAGTACATCCCGGAGATCCCGGTAAAGGTCTTCCACGGCGTGATGCGCGAGCAGGGGTTCATCGTGCCCAAGGGAAACCCCAAGTCCGTTTTCACGTTCGAGGACCTCGCCCGCGACGATGTGACCTTCGTAAACCGTCAGGCCGGAGCCGGCACGAGGGTATTGCTCGATCATCACCTTGACCGGGCCGGTATTGATCCTTCCCGGATACGAGGTTACGAGATGGAGGAATATACCCACACGTCAGTGGCCGTAGCCGTACTTTCCGGGGTGGCGGACGTGGGGATGGGCGTGTTGGCCGCGGCACGCGCGCTTGGTCTCGATTTCGTCCCCGTGGCTACCGAGCAGTACGATCTCGTCATTCCCGAGAAGCACCTTGATGACGAAAAAGTCCAAATCCTCTTGGAGACGATGCGGGGCAACTCGTTCAAGGAGCGAGTACTCGCCATGGGCGGATATGGCGTCGACCGAACGGGCCAGGAGATTCCCGAGCCTTGAAACGGCGTCCCGCCTGCCCTGCTGAACGCAAGATCATCTTCAATTTCGTTCCAAAGCCCGCTGCCGGCAACGAAAATGAATCCGCTACCGTATTGACGATCTCGTATACCAGGCAGCGAAGTATTGAATTTTCTCGGTAGATCCGTGTATCATGTCAATCCATGGACTTGTCATTCGTATACAACATACCGTGGATTCATTACTTGGTCGCAGCCGCCGTCCTATTCGGGATCGTGGGTTTGTGGGTTCTCCTGTTGCAGAAGTGGAATCCGACGCTTGGAACCATGGACGCCCCCGACGCCACCGCGTACCTGCGGGGGAGTTGCGGCGACGCGATGGAAATCTCCCTTAGGTTCAAGGATGGACGGGTGATCGACGCGAAATACTGGACCGATGGCTGCCGGTTCAGCAGCGACTGTGGAGCCGCTGCAGCGCGGTTGGCCATCAACAGGACGCCCGAAGAGATTGCGGATATCGACTATCAGGCAATTGCAGCGGAAGTGGGCGGACTCCCCGAGGAAGACCTTCATTGCGCCACGCTGGCGGCCGGCACGCTGCACGAATCGTTAAGAAAGTACTTCACCGGGAATTAATTCTTGACGGTCCCCTGATCGGCTTGACCTGGGGATATTGCTCTGATACAAAAGAGATGTAGGCGGAATGGCGGTGAAGTCCGTCACCCTAAGGCGCAGTGCTTGGAAGTGCTGTTGCCGTTTTTTTGTTGGGGCGAAGAGTTAACCTCCCGGACCAAAACACCTGTTGTCACGATTGATTATGGGTTCCCCATCGGTAGGCCGGGACAGAGTGAAGAGGAGACAATGAGCAGTCAAAAGCGTCCTATTTCGCCTGAAGGACACAGAAAGCTGGCGGAAGATCTGGATCGGATGATCCGCATTGAAAGGCCCTCGGTCACGAAAGAGATCGAAATCGCCCTGGGCCATGGCGATCTCTCGGAAAACGCCGAGTACACGTACGCCAAGGAGAAACAGGCCCTGATTGATACGCGCATCCGTGACCTTCAGGAACGGATGTCGGCATGCGAGATCATAGATTTGTCGAATCGCCCCAAGCCGGATCGGATAGTGTTCGGGTGCTCGGTCAAGATTGAAGATCTGGCCTCCGGCGACCGGAAAGTCTACCGACTTCTCGGCCAGGACGAGACAGACATCGACAGAGGCATTATCTCCGTGACATCGCCGCTGGGCAAGGCTCTCATCGGCAAGGAGGTAGACGACATTGTTGAAGTGAAAACCCCAAACGGCCTGCGAGAATACGAGGTCGTAGAGGTTTCGTAATATCCGCATAGCTCGATTGGCTGCTTCGGGAAATTCCTGTGCACTGTTTATCCGGTCGGTACTTGACCGATACCTGTTCTCCGGTTACGATCCATTCGCGCGTCGGGCGGGGTTTCGCGGAAGATCGTCCGCTGTACTACTAATTCTCGTCTTCTTGTCGTACCGCGAAGATTTCTTCCGAAATCGGCTCCTGAATTCCGGTTTGGCAGCGCTCCGCCCCTGGGAACCGGGAGCAACGTCCGTATCCCCGGCGTAGTACCATGGTACTTGCGAAATCCAAGGTGGTACGTGACGCCGGTGCCTGCAATCGCCGGTTGGTTGCGGTTCTAACCGCTCTGCGTTCCTCGTAACGGACAACACCGTGCGTATGCCTCGTGCATCCTCTCATTGCTTTCGTGCATGAAAGCACGCCGGTTTTTCATTTCTTTGGGTATTGGCTCCTTATGGACATGAAACATCCCTCAGGTTCCGACTTCCTGATTTTGTGCGACTTTGACGGCACCGTATCGACCAAGGATACCGTCAATAGGCTGGTACGCGATCATATCGTCGATCCGGAGTGGCGCTTCCACGTCAAGCGCTACATGAGAGGCGAAATCGGCTCCAGGGAAGTCTATGAAGCCGTTGGGCCGGCAATGCGTATGGACCGGGCAGAATTCCATGAGTTTGTGCAAAGTCATGCCGAGCTGGATCCTGCGTTCCCCTCTTTCCTCCAATGGGCACGGGACCTGGGGATTGACGTCAAGATCGTCTCGGACGGCTTTGACGCAACCATACATGCCCTGTTCGAGAAGCACGGGATTGACGGCATTGAGATCTTCGCCAACCGGCTGGAGTTCCTGGACGACTCGCGATTATCACTCACGAGCCCTCACTGGAATGCGGAATGCGGTACATGCGGTACATGCAAACAGGATATTGTACAGAGGTTTCGGAGCCGGTACAACACGATCATCCTGATTGGAGACGGTGAGTCCGACAGACACGCGGCCGAGGAGGCCGATGTTGTCGTCGCGCTCAAGGATCTGTTCATCTACTGTGCCCGCCGGGGTATTCCCGCCATACGGACGGATGGATTCCACGAGATTCCGCACCTGCTCACCCGGAATATCGACGCGATTGCCTTTGATATGGACGGGACACTCATCGATTCCCTCGAAACCATTACCGATTCGTTCAATCACATGTTCACCGCTTTGGGTTATCCTCTGATGACCGTGGAGGAGGTTGCGCGCAAAACATCGGTCTCTCTCAAAGACTTCGTTGATTCCTATCTCAAGCCTGACGAGGCGGACCGCGGCATCAGCATCTTCAGAGGTTACTACGACGCCATTTACCTTGAGAAGACGAGCCTGATTCCCGGCGTCACGGAAACGCTTCAATCATTGGACGGCACCATCGCCAAAGGCGTTGTCACGAACAAGCGTGGGGACTATGCACGAAAACTTGCCGAGCATTTCTCAATCGCCGAAGGCATGGCCCGCATCATCGGGGCTCAAGACGGGTTCAGAGCGAAGCCGGCGAAAGACATGTTTGTGGAGTTTATGCGTTCGGTCGGGGTAAGCAGGGAGCACACGATCTACGTAGGGGATTCCCCCATCGATATCGACGCGGCCCGAAACGCACAAATCGATGCCTTTGCCATAGCAGGTCCAATCTTTTCCGCCGAAGAGTTGGCTCTCAAGGGGGCACGGCGGGTCTTGAGCAGTATAGACGAATTACCCTCCGCGATCCGGCCGGTGATCCCCTCTGCTGCGACCAGGCAGCCACCGCTCTAATGAATGCCCCCGCATATGCTCCGAACCTATTACGCTTCAACATCGGCACTCCACCACGTGAGCGTTTTCCTCCAAGCCATGAATGTTCATTTGAAAGACCTCCGACATGCGCCTCCGGCCTTCGCCAAGGCCACGGCGGACATAGCCCGCCCCACGGTCCTGATTTGTAGGGGCACCCCCCTGTGGGTGCCCTGGGCAGGCACTGAGAGAGTGTCTCAAAACTGTCGGCTCGAAGTGAATCGTGCCACGATGAAGTGAACCGCAGTGAAAAATCCCCCCTGCCCCCCTTTGTCAAGGGGGGGTAAGAGCCAGTCCCCCCCTTTAGTAAAGGGGGGTTAGGGGGGATTTACTGCGACATGCGTTATAATCGTGCCACGATCTCCGCTGCTCCCCGGGTTTTGAGACAGTTTCATGAGGCCTGCCCTAACGGTTCCGGCACCCCGAGGCTTCGCCCCGGAGTGCACGTCATTGCCGAGAACTTTCGTGATTCGTTGCGGCTTGTTGACAGATCCAAGCCTTGAAAACAATTGCCTGAGAGGACAGTGCGGTGCAATCCATCATCCTGAAGAAGCAGGACTGGGGAGAAGCCGACGAACTGGTCGTCTTCCTGGCCCGTGAACTGGGCCGGCTGACCGGTGTGGCAAAAAACGCTAAGAAGAGCCGCGTGCGGTTTGGGGGTCATTTGGAACCCATGGCACTGGTCGACCTCTCACTGCGGTCTCGGAAGAGAGACGACCTGGTCTGGATTGACGAAGCTCAGGTAATGAACGGTTTCCTCGGCATCAGGACCAACCTGGCAAAGGTTGCCAAAACGTCATATTTCTTTGAATTGTCATCGATCTTTCTCCCTGAAGGCCAGCCCGAGCCGGCCGTCTTCGATTTCCTGGTTGGATTCCTCGAAGATGTTCAGACAACGGATCCTGGTTCGCTCCTCTTCATGCTCAATGAGATCCAACTCTTGGCGTTGCTGGGATACGCTCCCCGGTTTGACGCGTGCACGGTTTGTGGTAAGACCTTGGAACGGGGCGAGGATGCCTTTTTCTCCCACATTCATGGTGGAGCCTGTCATCCCGGATGTGTGACCGACTCGGACGCGAGGAATCTTCCCCTCGCACCGGACACGCTGGCGGTGATCCAAAAAGGGCTGGCCGTGGACCGTGGGGTAGCCGAACGCCTAAGATTGAACAGGAAAGGCCTGGACGAGCTGCGGCAAGCTTTGTCCGCGTTCGTACGCAGCCTCAGAGGTGCGGAAATCAAGTCACTGTTGTTTCTGGAAGATATGAATCTCTGGTAAAAGTCGCACAACCGCATTGGAGAATATCAAATGAACTTTCATGGCTTGGGCTGTTTGCGAGCCACAACGAATCATGAAAGGGCACGGCGCTCATGAGCACTCCGGGGCTTCGCCGTAGGGGCAGGCCCCTGTGCCTGCCCTGGGCACCCCCCTGTGCCTGCCCTGGGCACCCACAGGGGGGTGCCCCTACAAATCAGGATCGTAGGGCGGGCATAGCCCGCCCTACCACCGCCGACGACCGCAGTCGCTTACCGGAGGTCTTTCATATGAAAAGCTATCGCAAGGAGTTGTGGTTCAGCATCCGCGGCCGCAGAGAATTCGTGAACATCACCCCGGACGTGCAACAAGCCGTGACCGAGAGCGGAGTAACCGAGGGACTCGTACTGGTCAATGCCATGCACATCACTGCCTCGGTGTTCATCAACGATGACGAGTCGGGGCTTCATCAAGACTATGAGAAGTGGCTGGAACAACTTGCTCCCCATGCCCCGGTCAGTCAGTACCTCCACAACCGCACCGGCGAAGACAATGGCGACGCTCACCTCAAACGCCAGATCATGGGCCGGGAAGTGGTGGTGGCCATCACCGACGGCCGGCTCGATTTCGGGCCGTGGGAACAGATCTTCTACGGAGAGTTCGACGGCGGCCGCAGAAAACGTGTGCTCGTGAAGATTATCGGGGAGTAGGAGCCTAGTAAGAAGAGTGCGTTGACACGTGCTGTAGAAATGAATACTATAAGTAGCGATCCATTACAATCGGCAGTACTCGCCCGCGGGAACGTCCAGTGACTGAGATCACCCCCCATAAAGAAAATCCCAAGATACAAAGTGGTCACAGAAAAGAAGGCCGGTGGAGCCACGTACACTCCTCAACTACTCGCGGACTCCGAGCGCCTCACTGATTTGGGTTTTGACCAACTTTAGACCGCGTCCTGAGTGGCAGACCTGCTACTGAGAAGCCTATGAGAGAGTGTTTGAGGAGGTCCTCCAGATCTTGCGCGGGCACCCACAATTCCGGGTGTCCGATCTCAATTGTGTCGTAGATTGACAGCCCGCTCTCCCGAATGGCCTTGACGTAGCGTTCAAGTCTATGTGCTCGTATGGGATTCATCGCCTCTTCTCTTGGACAGCAGGTCGGCCACTCTTACGCCCAACACGACGGAAAAGGCTTCCAGAGTGCTGAGTGTCACGTTTCGCTCCCCCCTCTCAACAGATCCAACGTATGTGCGATGAAGTCCGCACATTTCCCCCCAGTTGTTCCTGGGAAATATTCCTTGCTCTTCTGAATGCCCGGATATTCTCCGAAAGCGTTTGGGTGAGTGAGCGGCTTGGCTTTCGCAAAGGCATTTGTGGAGTTTGCTCTGGTGTGTTGTTAATCGGACTTCATCAGTAGTCTGAAACGGCTGATACATCAAATGATGCTTTTGAGTCTACAGACTTTGAGTAGCAGTTAAGTGGGGTTTCCAGTTGGAAAGGGCAGAGATGCGAAGCAAGGAACCCCGTTTGGTGGTTCACGTCCGGGATTCGAGGGACGATTGAGCGCTATTCACCATATGATCTCATAATCTAGGTCATGGTTTCGGTTTCAGGTGGTGCCCCCGGAGTGCCTTGGGCGACAATGCTTGAAGAGGAGATCCCGATAGCCACATTGTGGCCGGTAGAGACGCTCTTCGTTGCAGCCCTGGGGATAGTGTCCTCAGTGCTGGTGAAGAAAAGGAAGGGGGCTCGTGCTGGTCAATGCCATGCACATCACTGCCTCGGTATTCATCAACGATGATGAGTCGGGGCTTCATCAAGACTACGAGAAGTGGCTGGAGAAGTTGGCTCCCCATGCCCCGGTCAGTCAGTACCATCCACAACCGCACCGGCGAAGACAATGGTGACGCGCACCTCAAACGCCAGATCATGGGCCGAGAAGTGGTGGTGGCCATCACCGGCAGCCGGCTCGATTTCGGGCCGCGGGAACAGATCTTCTACGGGGAGTTTAACGGCGGCCGCAGAAAACGTGTGCTCGTGAAGATTATCGGGGAGTAGGGGCAGGGCAGGAGACGTTTGTGGGTATTCCGTCCTCGCTTCGGACGTATGGCGCATGTCTTAGTGTTTACGGCCGGTTTCAGGTCGGGTCGGGAGATACGGCAGGTCATGTATTCAGTCCTCTTCAGAGACCGTGTCCGCTGTCTTCTTACAGTCATCGAACTTGGCACTCGTAAGGTCTCTGGATCGTTTGCCTGTGGGCAATCCGGTGATCTCACGGCATTGTTCGCTCAGAGAATTTTCCGGTCCCCTAGTGACCATAAGGCGCTCTTGGCTGACTGAAGAAGGACTTTCACTAGCTAAGAAATGGTGGCGAAGCTCTCGTATCAGATTAATCTGTTCCAGGATCGGAGGCGATGGAATCCGCTGTAGTTGATTTTGCTGCTGCCGGACATGAATCCTCTTCTTGGTGAGGGTCTCCCAGGACTCGGCCCCTGCTAACTTCTAGGTATTATTTCCAGTCGCAACCTCCCGTGAATTGTGATCGACAAACCATTTAGAGGAACAACCTATCACTAGGCTTGGCCGTCTTCAATTGCACCCAGGGGGACGAGACTACGGAGGACAACTCCTTCTGATACCATTCTAGCAGACGTTTGAGGCGTTCTGTTTGCAACGTACGCCAGCGCTGTACTTCGTGCACATTTCTTGCCGCCGCCTTTGCCCACTTGTCTTGGAAAAGCTCACTGAGCACGTACTCAATGGCTCCCATTGGGGTGATGAACATGCTTGGCAGCCTTGGAATAGGAATTGTCTGCGGGAAAGGAGGCTCATCGGAATCACCCAGGATATGGACGTGGAAATAGCACCCCGGGTGATCCTCCGCACCAAGCTCCATGCGCCACATCCCAAGGCGGATCTTGGGGGCTTTCGCATCGTAGAGTTCTACCTTCGTCGAGGCAATATCACAAAACTCGAGCAAACGGCCCGCCCTTCTCTTCTCTCTCTTCAGTCTCTTACCTTTCTTCGCATTGTCATCGATGGGACGTACTCTCCAACTTCCCGTTATAACCGCATAAACCATCGGGCCACCGCGTCGATTGCCTATCTCATAATCTTGACTGGGTGTCGTATGAAGCGCTCCAAGCTCCAAAGTGACCAGGCGACCTTCGGCCGCCGACCATGTCGCATTCAAATCGCTTTCTAGATTCTTCAGCACCCAGGTGGTTGCCGGATCAAGGAACTCCTTCTCGATAGCTTTCAACATCGATAGCTCTTCAATCAGTTCCACAAATTTGAAGCAAAGCCCAGCCATATTACCGTCTACTCCTCGTTGTCGTCACCGATCCGATCTTGATCGAGAGGGTCCACCAGGGCCTGGAGAGCAGGGTTGCTTTGGACCATCTCTAGAGTCATCCACGCAGCATCAGCAAAAGCCGGCCAGTGGTCAGGCCTAAGCCTCAGGGAATTTGCCGGCGACGCGAAATCACCAGTAGGCTGAAAGTCTTGGTCCAGGCACACAACAGGGGGATTGGACTCGATGAATCCGAGTTCCTTCCCGGCACGATCCCGAAGAGCGGCGCGAAGCGTCTCTGCATCTCCGGCGCCCCCACCGGCCAATTCCCAGACATAATCCTCCAGTGCCCCTCGCCACCAGCGGTTCCCGAAAAAACCGGCGAGTAGGCCGGAGTACCGCATAGGCTTCAGTTCTTCGGACAATGTGTTCTTTTCATCCAGCACGATCCGAAACTCTTCCACGGGGACACGGAGTCGAGCCGCAGCCCAGTGATCCGCCCAGAGAAAGGTAGGATAGGGCATGATCTGCTGTAGAAGCCATCGTATGAGCAGAACCCCATGTCCGCCGTCGCGTAGGTCGTGGATCGGCGGTTGACATTCGTGAACTTCACGCCAGCAACGGTCAAACCATGGCACTTCTTCACTCATACCTATCAAGGATTCCAATTGTGAGGCCGAATCATCCTCTCTGTCCGACCATTCCCGTGGAAGCCTCTGGACTGCCTCTGCCAGGATTACCATCTGGTCGTAACGGCGCGGTTCGGTTTTCGGAAACACCCATTCAAGATTATTGAGGCGCGCCAGAACGTGTTGTGCACTCAGGAGAGGAAGCCTCCCGAGAAGGTTATCAAGACGAGCAGAGTGAAGAGCAAAGGCAGTGAGTCGATCTTTTCCTAACAAGTCAACCTGGTCACGGAATATCGCAGTGAGCGCTAAACCTGTTAACGGCTGCATTCCTATGCACTTTTGATCTCTCAGTTCAGGCCAATTGTCCAAAAGGTAGTCAACCAGCACAAGATCCGCTTCTTCGAGATCGTCCATCCCGACATCGCGCGGATGCTTCAAGTCAAATGCCGCACGATCCTCCAGTCCTAATTCGATGTCATTGCGTAGATCATCGGGTTCGTCGTCGATAACGAGTATAAATGGCTTCGTCCTTGTCGCTGCAGTCACTTGAAAACTCCCTATTTGGGGAACGATATCTCGACGGCAGTAGAGAATCCCGCATTTGGTTCTACGAATTGTATCATCGCTCCATAGCTTTCGAGGACGTTCCGAGTGATGGTAAGCCCCAGCCCCATGCCCTGCCCCAGTACCGGGTCTACTTCCGCGGTCGTGGACTCGAACGCCCTGAACCACCGTGTTGCCTCTGCCAAATTCACTGCGATCCCAGTGTTTTGGATACAAACCGTCACTCGCTCATCATTGCCGGATGCTTCAGCGCTGATTCTTCCATCTTTTCCGGCCGCCTTGACGGCGTTCGTCAGCAAGTTGGCAAAGACCGTAGTCAGTTCGGCTCGAAACATCGGGCGTGACTTCAGATCCGGCGGAATCGTGTTCTCAATCTCGATTCGTCGTCGTTCCGCCTGATGTTGAACAAGTTTGACTGCAGCGTCGAAACACTCAGCGAAGCGCTGGCGAGAGCGTCGACGCCGAGCATCCGGTGTCACGACATCCGTCAGATAGGAAGCATGTCGTTCCAGGCCATGCTTCAGGTCCGTGGTCGCTGCTCGAATTTGTCTCAATGTCCGTCGCTTGTCGCGAGAGAGGGTGGGATCATCCAACGTACGGCTCAAAGCCTGTTCAATAGTTTGAGATGCTCCCAGGAGTGCATTGATCTCATGTACGAACGCAGCCATCTGTGTCCCCACGGATGCCAGAACACGCAAAAGCGCATGTTCGGAAATCGTTTCTGTAGCGGCCTCCGTTGTTTCCTCGATCTTGCGGAAAGCTTCGGAAGCCACGTCTTGCGCCGCATCGACTTCGCCTTGGCTCATGTGTGAGCGAGCCTTTTGGATCAAATCGGCCGCCTCGCCCAGACGGTTCAGCAATCCCCGCCGTTCGGGGGATTCATCTTCCGTGATATCCTTCTTTTCGGGCGCCGGCTCAGATCCAGTTTCTGTTTTTCGACTTCTGCCGCGCTCTGCCTTTCTCTCTTCGCGTCTCACACTGGCGGCCGCCGCTCGCGCTCGTGTACACAAATGAATGGCCGTCCGAACGAGATTGACGAGAGTGTCGAAGCCTGATTCCGGTACAAACCCTTCTCGGTTGACCACTATTCGCAACGTCGAAGCGCGTTCTTGGGTGAGAAATACTCCTCCGATGTAATGGTTGTTCGGCAGTCCCAACAATCCCTCGTCGGAATCGGTGTTCTCAATGTCAGTATCGAGTCCCTCCAGCATCTCCAGTTGCCTGGCGCGCCTAGTATACTCATAATCGAGTGAAAGCCAGTCGTCCTTTGGCTCACCGTACGGAAGAACCCGGAAACCCTCCATGTATACCCGAACACCACTCGTTCGCGCCGCCCAAACCCGTTGATCTTGTTTGCTGCCAAGACGTCCCTCACGGACGAGAATTCGCGCATCGAAGAACGGTCCTGCAGTTGGATCAGGGTGAGGTATCGACATCTCCAGTTCCCTTGCCTCCGGATTCGTCCGGAGGGTCCTCTTTGTGGGGGAGATGGCGATATACACATTGTCACTGCCCGATGCCGCCCGGATCTCTATTACCCAATCCGCTCTCTGCGCAAAGAGTTCCCAGTACTCGTCTCCACCGGCAAAGTCCCCTTCAAGTCTCACGTCCCATCCATTAGTAGGAGTGCGATTCCCAGGCTGCTCATCCCGCAGAGTGGGAGTATCGAACAAGAGCGGGTGGTCAAGAACACTCCTCGGCAAGGGATCACGCAAGAATTGTGGAGGTTGAAAAGACTGGACCTCGGCAAAGAACCGTGCTCGTTCAGTCTGCGTCCAAGCTCGTCTTAGCTTGGTCAGAACAAGAGTGGTCCCCGAGGATGCGTTCGGGCGTACATCCGGTTTATCAACGGTGATTGCATTGGCACCTTCGATTTCGTCGAGCGTTTCACATTGTTCGATCTTGTCCCAATCAATGATGGCATGAACTGCCTTCCTCTGTTGACCGTTTGGGGCTTCTGGAATGCTATCAATTTCGACCATCTTCGCCAATTTGTGAGCAGCGAGCCGCCCAATGCCTTTGGCACCGGTATAACGACGCCGGAAGATGGTGGATCGTCGCTCCCCTTGGTCCCTGAGCCGGGATGCGACTCGCAAGAAACCGGTCTCGAACTGGTGAGAAGTCATCCCCGTGCCATTGTCCGTGATCACTATTCTTCCACTTGCGGGTTGGTCAAGGCTTTGACCATCCACAATAACCTCGGTGGCATCGGCATCATACGAATTCTTCATGATCTCGATCAACGCTGTGGAGTCACGTCCGACCAGTAACTCGCCCAGCTCTCGAAAAAGGTGCGTATCGACTGTAAACTTAGCCACGGGACTTTCCGTTTCGAGGAGGGCGGCGCTGAGACATGAGAAACGATCGCGCCTGCTGGAGCAAGCGCACGTCACTCTTGGGTACGTTCAAGCCATTTCTCAGGACTATTTCATCGGCACGCATTCTGGCCTCATCCTCTCGGCCGGCACGCATAAGCTTATCGAGTTCGTCGAAAGCATGTGCCGCGTCTGAAACCAGGGGGACAGGAACATTGCTCAGTGTACTTGGCTCCAATTTCAGTACACCGCCGCCGTAACGGCGAGCGTGAAGTTCAGCCCAAACGCTGACCAAACTTGTAAGAAATCCAACCGCTATCATTTCTGGGACAAAGCTTGGATCGAATTGCCATTTCACGGAATGGAGGGTATTGCTGCAATGGTATCCAGCTCTATTGAGGGCTAGCAAGGGCGAGCCAAAGCGGGTACAGGTTGCAAAAGCATCCGGCACTTCCCGCAGATCGACGCGAAACCAATGCGCTCTACTCACACACTTGTACCGATGAGGTACGCCGGATTCCGTCCCTTCCAGCATCCACTTCCGTATGCCCTCATCCTCTTCATCCTCAGCGGTGGGACGGACGAGGAATGTCCGACAGTCAGCCTCGCTGAGGTTCTGATGGTCATTCTTAGTGAAGGCAAGCCCTGAGAGCCACTGCGTGCGAGCTATCACCGGCAACCAAGCTTTGCGAGGGATACCATGTCCAGTGAGGTACCGATAGCTGCGAATGAAATGACTGTTGGCTCCTGTCACAAAGCCAATCCGAACTTTTCCAAATTCTCCCAGCTTCGTGACCGCATCATCGCATACCAACTCCTCAATGAGCTGAATGGTCGCCGGGGAAATTCGCCGACCGTTGACTATATTCATGGATTGGTCACTACACGTTACCTTCTGGTTGAGAATTTCCCCAAGATTCTCAATGGAATTGATAGCATTAGTAGTGATGTTGCCACGGTTTCCATAGTCGGAAGCGGCCACGACCACTACAGGTTCGGGAGTATTTTTGAACAAGCGTTCGCGTAGGTGTGTGAGGGACACATGCTTGAAACGGGCGCATAACGCATTCCGGATCGATGCGGCGTAGTCTGCCTGGAGGATCGCCTCTGGTACGAGCATAGCCAGTCGACCTCCCGGCGCTAGAAACCTCAATGCATGAACCAGAAAATACGCCCAGGTACTGGCCCTCGCCGGCAGTTCTATGCCCGAATTTGCAATTGCCGCTCTGGCGGAAACCCGTTCGGCACCCTTGATCCAGTGATGACGAATATATGGCGGATTACCAACAATTGCTTGAAAAGGGGAGCCGGGAATTTGGGTGGGGTCGATATCCAAAAAGTTCCGGACTATGCAGTTGTTTTCTTTCAATTGCTTGCTATTGCGGACATGGTCAACACATGCCGGATCAACGTCCACGCCGAACACCAGGCGACCGGGATCCTGGATTCCCTGTTCGGCCAACACCTGAGCAGCTGCCTTAAGAAAGGCGCAACCTCCAAAGCTGGGATCGAGTATTGTACCAGGACCGTTGGAAAGTGCCCATTGGACCAAAATCCTCGCAACATTCTCGGGCGTGTAATACGCACCCAGAACACGCCGATGCCCCATCTCCTTTCCGTTACGGACCTGATAATTCCGGCAGAATTCGGCTGCAGGAGACCCTTCCGGGGAGTGTAACTCAGTCTTGGCAACCGCTTTGTCTGACGTCATGTTCCTCCCATGTGGTTCGGAATCGAGGTGAAAAGCTCCTGAAACAACCGAACGGGCTCGCTATGGGGCGTCTATCACACTGCCTATTGGTGCGCAACAAGACAAGGCGCAGGAGGACATCCAGCTATGCTAAATACTCCATTTCAGACAGAGGATCAAGACCTTGGAAATCGAATCGAGGAATACATGGCATCTTGCAGGATCGAGAGTTGCCGAATCGTGCCGGAATAAGTAAGACACTCGACCATAACTTTCTCTCGGTTTCCAATACGATTTTGAAGTTGTCCTTCGTAGGGAGAAACGTCTACCAGCTTTGAAGAAGCCTGCCGGCGGCCCATCGCTCCAATCTCACGTCCCGGGAATTTCAAGGTTCTACATTGCCACAGGCGTCAGTGAAAAGCCCGGGCCAATCTGGAAGCCGTCCTCGGGGCCGCTTCGTTCAGATGAACCTCCAGTCCGAGCCGTCCAGAATGGCTTGGAATTTACGTTTCATCTTGTACGACCATTTGTCGTCATTCAGCAGCCTTTCGAATCCCTCCTTTGTGTGCCGCTCCGGCAATTCGGCAAGAGACTCCAGAACCACCTTAATATATCCCCGGGTAGTATTGGAACTCTCGATCCGGTCCAACTCAGCGAATAAGGCGTCCGCTGCGCCCTTGGTACTAACTCCTGCAAGCGCTTTGACGACGAACTCCTTCCTGACCAAATCATCGCGATGGAAGTGCTAAAGCCCGTACAGAAAAATCTCCGCTTCCCTTTTTCGGGCCGAACACATGGAGGCAAGAATCTCGCAGGCCGATCGAAAGAGGTTCTGATCCTTCTTGAGTGCTTGCCTCATGATCGGTTCAATCGGCAACGCACCCAAATCGATTCCCCCGTTTTTGGTTATCCATGGGACGGCCGGCGAACTCGGTTCGTCCTTCACTTTCTTTGGCAACGAAAACCCTCCTGTAGAAAAATGAACCGCTGACTCCATCCGAAGCGGCGGTGCCGGCGGACACTGAGTTGCCTTGTATTCGGAGGCTTCTCCCCCGAAGAGGATGACCAGGGCAAGCGCACAGAGCGGCAACGTGTTGTGGCACATGTGGACCAAAGCAGTGACGCCGATGCCCGTAAGCTTCGACTTCTTCTCCCATTCCAAAAAACAGAGAGAGAGGACGAAGAACGCCCACGTGATTACCACTCCCTGCACAAGGTTGTGTAACCCGTGGAGGACGCCCCAGATTACCGCAGAAGCCACGGCAACCCAAAGTGGATTCCGAATCAGCCGTTTCAACACCCAGAGGATCGGCAACATCATCAAGGATTCCACAAAAGGCGCGAAAAAGAGAACCGCGAATATCAGGAACCCCAGGGGCAAATCAAGTTTCGGCGGCGTATAGCCCATGAGGAGAGCCATGCCCCCCGCTATGGGTCCAAGAATCAAGAAAGTGGGAATGGTACTAATGAGCCACGCCCGCCATACATAGCTCGTCATCGGCTGATCGGTGTTTCGGAGTATGCTCAGTACGCTCTCCCATTTGCTGCGGACAATAGATCCGAGTTCTTTTCCGTGGGACTCTCTGCCCGGGTCGGTTGACTCCTCTATCTTCAGATCTGCCGACGACCGCGTCCCCTTATGATGGAGAGGGACTCCGCAGTGTGGACAAAACGCGTATTCTTCCGTGTAAGGTGTCCGACAAGCGGGACACGGAAGCCCGGTATTCAGAGGAGTGGGGGACTCATCACAGAGTACCCCGTCGTCTTGGTGCGGACCGTCTTTCGGGGGTTCTTGTTTCAGCGAAACGGGTGATCCGGACGTCGGTGTCCGGCCCGATAGTGATTCATCAGTAAGCTCTTGATCGGTGGGAGTTTCCCCGAACCTGCCGGCAAATTCGAACTCATCAATTGCGCTTGTTTCCACCAATTTCTTGAAAACAGCCTTGATCTGCCGTCCCGACAAAGCATATTTCCGCATGAGATCCTGAACGTCCAATCCGGCCCGAATGTCGGAGACAAGTGCTTCCACGCTTATTCTTCGAACCGGACTTGTCACAATTGGACTCCTTCAGCGATTACTCAATGCAGAGAGAGAATCCGACCGTTATCATGAGAATCCTTGTCCGCTCTTGAGCCGATGTCATTCTTCATGGCTTTGGGAGTAGTCAAGACTTCTTCTCCCGGGGAGGGACTATTCCTGTCGTGCATCCCGATTCAGTTGCCCGACAAAAAAGGCCTCAAGAGCAGCCATATGTTCGGGGCTGTGGTGACACAATGCTTGGAAAGAACAGGAGAGTTCAAGCGTTTCTTCAAGGCTCCTCCCCTGGGAAAGGTAGAACAGACGCTTGGCAAGTCGAAGAATTCGCGCAGGATGCCGAGCGATCTCGGATGCAACCTCCATTGTACGCTCCATCAGCTTTTCCGATGGTGTCACTTCGCTCACCAGCCCAATACGTAAAGCCTCGGATGAATCAATCACGCGACACGTGAAAGCCAACTCCAAAGCCTTGGAGAATCCGACGACGCGCGGGAGAAGGAAAGCCCCGCCGTCCCCGGGGATCAATCCTACCGACACAAAAGTCTCTCCAAAACGGGCTCTTTCGCTTGCTATTCGGATGTCACACATGCAGGTGAGATCGCAGCCTGCGCCCACGGCCGGGCCGTTTACCGCGGCAATGGCCGGCACGTCCAGGCGCTGGAATGCAAGAGTAACACGCTGGATGCCTTTGCGGTAGTGCTGGCGCACGTCATTGGGATCACCCGAGAACATTCCCTCCTTCTTGTACATGTCCTTGATATTTCCGCCTGCCGAAAAAGCCGAACCGGCCCCCGTAACGACCAAAACGCTAACCGATTCACTATCCTGCACCTTTTGGCACGCATCGACGATCTCCTCAATCATTTCCTGGTGGGTGAAGGCATTCCGAATATCCGGCCGATTCAACGTAAGTATTGCAACAGCCCCTTCTTGTTCAAAGATGATCTCTCGATACTCTCTCTTTGCGGCCTCTTCAGGTCCGGTGCCGTCGTTACGCGATCGACTTTCTCCTTGGCGGCTCACTTGCTTTGTTTCTTCATTCATCCGGCATCTCCTCACATTTTTCCATTTTGGAGCGCATCCCGTAAACCGCTCCGCCTCGTTGTCCACATGTCTACAACGATTCCTCATAGAAATGAAGGCCGGTCTTGAGAAGTTGGGGTAGGACTCGGAAAATCGGACACCTGTCGACTCATTACGCCTCTGACTGCCGGCAAATCAAGTAGTTCGCCCCCCTTCAGTCTTCGCTGCCAAAGTATAATTCGTTTCTTATTTCTGAAGGACGGATTGAGAGGACGGATCTCTGCCGCCACAGAGTTGGAAGCAGGCTTGACCGTATTCTCGGAGTCCACTGCTCATTCACAAATGAGCGCAAGGAGATACTACCGTACCTCCTTGCGCGTGGCTGTTGAACCGGGAAGTTCCGCACTACTTGGCCGGTTTGACTCCTTCAGGTAGTTGAATCTTGCCCTCGGCAATGGATTTTGGGAGCACGATCACTTGCTTGCCCTCTTTGCTCCACTGGAATACGCAACCAACTGCAGTTTCCTTGGGGTCTTGCCCGTAAATCACCTGGTTGCCGTCATCGAATTTGGTTCTGCCGATTGCTCCTTGCCGGTCCGTCTTCTTCAATTCCGCCACGATTTTGTCGGAATCTAACGACCCGGCTCGCTCTATGGCCTCTTTAAGGATGTAAACCGAATCATACGACGGAGCGGGACCGTGACCCGATTGGACGGCACGTCCATACTTCTTCTTGTAGTCGTTATAGAACTTCATGGAAGGCGGGTACTTGTCACTCGCTATCCCGCTGCCCAGCTCGTAATCGGCATTCATCAGGCCCGCGATTTTTCCGTCAAAAGTCTTCCATGCCTCGGAGCCGCACATGGGGCCGATGTATCCGGACACCAGGGCAGGTATTTTCATGGAGACCCATTGCTTGAGGAGAATCCCGCCCTCAGGCATATCGAAAATGGTAAGTATTACCTGGGCTCCCTTGGCTCTCGCTTTGCTCAGCCCGGCTGAAAAATCCGATGCGCCGGTGGGATACACTTCGGTCCCTAAAGTTTTCCAGCCGAATTTCTTGCCGGCCACTTTGGCAGTCCCCTGAGCAGTGGCACGGGCCCATAGTACGTCCTGGTGCATGGCGAAAAGCTTGTCGAAGCCGAACTGGTCCTTCATGTAACCGAGAGATTCCGCCAGATATCCCACAAGATATTTCGCGTTGAGGCAAACTCGGAAGATATACTTGTATTTTTCCGGGTTCTTCTTGATCTTTTCTTCGGACTTGGGCGACATGGCGATGCATCCAAGCAGAGGGACCTTATACTTGGCGATGATGTCCATACCCGCAAGCAAAGCTTCAGATCGGAACGGCCCAACAACCAGGGCAACCGGTTTCTTTTCTGCAATGATCTTTTCCAGGCCAAGCAGGGCCTCGGCCACCGGAACCCCGGGAGAAGAATCCCTCAAGTCTATGGTCGCCAGCTCGATGGGCCGTTTAACGTCACCCACCTTGACCCCGCCTTTGGCGTTGATTTCTTCGATGGCCATCTGAACCGCTTTCACCGATTCCCGTCCCTCAATCGCCGTCAAGGATGACGGCAACCCCAGAATTATCGGTTCCGCTGCGAGAGCCGGCCCTGTGGCCGAAACCACTGAGAATAGACAGACCATTGCCGCAATCACACTAGCCGCTTTCATGTTGTTCCTCCTTGGTTAATGATTCGGTCGAAAACCCGCTCCTGTATTGATGACGCCGCAGCCCCCGGGGCCCCGCGTCCTCTGACCGGGCCTTTTTTATACAATTCTCCTGAGGATTCCGATTCATCATATCATGCTTCAGGGCTCGCGGTTCACGAGGACATCGTGGGCCGGTAATGTTCTATGAGCACTTCCGCGGCCATGATATCGCCCTCCTCACAATCACAGGGTCGAAGGATTCATGATGTGTTGGAAAATGTGTGAAAGGAACGAAAGAGAACCAAATTGCTTATATTTGAATAGTTAACATGTTAACTATCGCATATCCGAAGATAGCCGGTGAGTCCCGTCTTGTCAAGTTATTTTTCCGTGCGCCGATGCCCCGCATGAAGCCGCGGATCATTGGCACGGGGGGCATACAAAAGCTTGCGAACACACTTGAGGACGAGCACCATGTCGGCCGACAGCGAACCTTTCCCGAGTAATCAAGTATTTCCTTGCTGGAAAGTGCTCCGATGTGGTCCTGAGACAAACCGTAATACTCCCGCCTAACGTAAGGAATTGCACTCAGCCTTCTTCCGAGACCGTAGCCGCTTTCTCCCGGAAGTGATCCATCTGACTGGCGAGGCCGACCGCCTGATCAACGGGAATCACGAAAGCGATGCCGGTTCCCGGGTTTTCAAATTCGCCCGCGACGTGAATGGCTTCAATGACCGGGGCAACAAGATGTTCTTCCAGAAGAAAGAGTATCACATCGGTCTGTGCCTGCAGCGTAAGGCCGAAGAACGTCTTTGCTTCCCTGATGCCCGTGCCTCGAGCGGGGATAATCGTGGCACCCGTACCGCCGGCCGCCTTGGCCGCACTCACCACCTTGTCGGTAAGGTCTGTCTTGACCATGGAGACAACGATCTTGAACTTCATGCTAATCCTCTACGACGGCTTTTCCGCGATGATTCGTCCACCACTGAACAATCTGTGCATACCCCATGACGGTCATGATGGGAAAGACACTGGCGAACGCTATCAGTCCGAATCCATCCAGTGCAGGGTTGCGTCCCGGAATAGTGCTTGACAACCCCAATCCCAGAGCCGCAACGATCGGGACGGTAACCGTGGAAGTCGTCACCCCCCCCGAGTCATATGCCAACGGTATGATGAGTTTCGGTGCAACGAACGTCTGGAGTACAACGACGACGTACGCGACGAGAATGTACGCATACAGGGGAGTTCCCGTCACGATTCGGAATGTTCCCAGCGCTATGCCCGCGGCCACTCCTATGGCAA
>CAXXIU010000001.1:0-52422 GCA_963675835.2 Desulfomonilaceae bacterium | reverse complement strand
GACGAAGTGCTGGGACTGGTCGAATCATAATCGCCGCCATCAAGAATTGAATGCAGAAGAAAAAACACGGACTCAATGAGGAGCACGATAAATGGCCCCCAAAATTATACTGTTTGAGCAACAGGCGAGGGATAAGATACTCAAAGGGGTGAACATCATGGCTGATGCCGTGAAATCCACCCTCGGCCCCAAAGGTCGCAACGCGATTCTCGAGAAATCCTGGGGAGCGCCCAACGTCACCAAAGACGGCGTTACCGTAGCAAAAGAAATTGAACTGGAAGACAAATTCGAGAACCTGGGCGCTCAGATGTTGAAAGAGGTTGCGTCCAAGACCTCCGATGTTGCCGGTGACGGTACCACCACGGCCACAGTCTTGGCCCAGGCGATCTACCGTGAAGGCATTAAGATGGTTGCCGCAGGCGCGTCGTCTATGGAACTCAAGAAAGGAATTGACGCTGCGGTTGAAGCGGTTGTGACCGAGTTAAGAAAGATCTCCAAACCCACGAAGGATAAGAAGGAAATCGCTCAGGTGGGCACAATTTCCGCAAACAACGACTCCACCATCGGTAACATCATAGCAGAAGCAATGGAAAAGGTCGGTAAAGAGGGCGTTATCACTGTTGAAGAAGCCAAGGCCATAGAGACTTCTCTCGAAGTGGTAGAGGGGATGCAGTTCGATCGCGGGTATCTCTCCCCATACTTTGTGACCGATCCCGAGCGTATGGAAGTCTCCCTGGACGAACCTTACATCCTGATTCACGAAAAAAAGATTTCCAACATGCGCGACATACTGCCGCTACTGGAACAGGTAGCGAAGATGGGGAAACCGCTCCTCATCGTTGCTGAAGATCTTGAAGGAGAGGCCCTCGCTACCCTAGTGGTAAACAAGTTGAGAGGAACCCTTAATGCTTGCGCAGTGAAGGCTCCCGGTTTCGGCGACCGCAGAAAGGCGATGCTCGAAGACATTGCCGTGTTAACCGGCGGTCAGATGATTGCCGAGGATCTGGGCCTCAAGCTGGAAAAGGTGACCCTGGATGATCTCGGCCGATGCAAACGGGTCAATGTTAACAAGGACAACACAACAATAGTCGACGGCTATGGCGCAAAAGAGAATATCGAAGCCCGTGTGAGACAGACAAGGACTCAGATCGAAGAAACCACTTCCGATTACGAGCGTGAAAAACTCCAGGAAAGATTGGCCAAATTGGTCGGCGGCGTGGCGGTCATCAATGTGGGCGCAGCCACGGAAACAGAAATGAAAGAAAAGAAGGCGCGTGTTGAAGACGCTCTCAACGCGACGCGCGCTGCGGTTGAGGAAGGCGTTGTTCCGGGCGGTGGCGTGGCCTATCTGCGATGCCTTGACGCAATCGAGAAGCTCAACCTGGAAGACGACCAAGAAATGGGCGCGAAAATCGTCAGGAGAGCCCTAGAGGAGCCCATCCGCCAAATCGCAGCGAATACCGGTCAGGAAGGCTCAATAGTCGTAGACAGAGTAAGGGCCAAAGAAGGGGCATTCGGCTTCAATGCCCAGAGCGAACAATATGAAGACCTGATGGAAAGCGGCGTAATCGATCCGGCTAAGGTCACGAGGCTGGCTTTGCAGAATGCTGCATCCGTCGCGGGTCTCATGCTGACCACAAATGTGATGGTCGCCGAGAAGCCCAAAGAGAGAGAAACACCCGCAATGCCCGGCGGCGGAATGCCTCCCGGCGGTATGTATTAATCGACCCACAGTTGGCTACCGTAAGGGCACGATATTCCGTGCCCTTTCTCGTTCCGCTTTACCTAAAGCTCACTGAGTAGGGACGGCAAGGTGGGCTATTCGAAAAAGCCGGCAGCGCTAATCTACGATAAAACAAACCTATGAGTCACCATTTGCCGGCCAAACTCATTTTTTGATAATAAGTTCAAGCCCATCGGCGCATGCTCGGCATGCAGCAACCCACCTGGCAAATGATGACCAGCGTCAGCTCAAGCTCATGATGCTCAGAGGGGACACTCCTGAGTTCAACACGCGGAGGCAGTGAGGCGGTAACTTTTTGTGGTGCTTAGAGACTGTCTCAAGATAACCGTGCTAATTCACGGCGCTTCGTCACCCCGGACTTGATCCGGGGTCCACAGGATCTTGAAACGCCCCATGAGACGCCCTCCTTCTTTCTGTTACCGGCAGGCAAGGATTACCGCCCGCATTGCACCAAGAATCCCCGACAGAATAGACTCTTCTCTGATGAAGCAGCGCTTCTTCATTCAACGCCCTTTATCTCTTTGTTCTTTACCAAGGATTCCTATTCTTTGCTTTTTCCTCTGAAACTGAAACGGTTCACTGCAGCGGCGTATCTGAATGAGATCCACCCAAAACCTCCTATTGAGGGACCTCCGACAGGCCTGATCTCAACAGCTTAACGTGCGCGCAAGCGAGTTCTGCTCCAAAGAAAAGCACATGGGAATTGTAGTAAACCCATACCAATATGACTATCAGGGAGCCTGCCGCGCCGTATAGGGAGCCTATTGCCGTGCGTGAAAAATAGATCGTCATGATGGACTTTCCGATGGTCAACAGCACCGAAGTCGCCAGCGCTCCCACCCACACGTCTCTCCAGCTCAGCCGCTTGTGGGGAAGGAATTTGAACAACGCTGCTACCATGAAGAAAGTCAAAATGAGCGTTGCCAAGAGGTTTACAACCTGGATCAGTAGTGCCGGGACAGGCAGTAAATCTGAGAAAAATCTATTGAGCGCTGCGACGGTAGCGCCCAGAAACAGGGAGAGGATGAGAAAGAGTCCGATGGACAGCACAATCGCAAAGGCGACGACTCGCTCGTACAGCGCCTGCTTCAGATAGGATCGTCTACTTGGCTCTGACTTCCAGATGAGATTGAGAGCACTCTGCAATTCGACGAATGCCGCGGTGGCTCCGAAGAGTGAGACAGTAATTCCGATGACGGTTGCGGTGCCTCCGCTCATTCGTCCCCTCCATGAATTCACCAGTTCGACAATGAAGGAAGTCGCCTCTGGTCCCACGTAATCCCGTATCTCGTTGGTGAATTTCTCTTGAGCCACCAAATCCCCGGCAAACACTCCAGCCACCGCCAACCCGATGACGAGCGCAGGAGCAATTGAGAAACTGGTGTAGAAGGCGAAAGAGGCCGCCAAGCGCGACACATTGTCTCTCTGCCATTCTCTGAAAGCTTCGCTGAGAAGTGACCGGGCGTCACCCAGGAAAATCCCAACACGTGCTCTCGCTGATGCCAAGAGTTCTACGAGCATTGCACCCTCAGTCAGATCCCGATCTTGTCTGAGTGTATGACCGCCAGAATCATCACGAACCACGCTGTCTGAACTGCCGTTTGGGATACCTTGGCGACGGTCGTTTTGACGTCAATCCAGGTAATGATGATGCCCCATGCCACAATTAGGACGGGCAGTCCGTAAGATTTGTAAGCCAGGAATTGGAATGCTGCGAAAATAAGTGCCCTGAGAAACAAAGCTATTGTCGGTCTCGTTTCCATCTCCATCCTCCTGTTAGTGAGTTCTCATTCATAGAGCGCGAAAAGCCCGGTCATGATCAACCGCCCATGGCCCTTGAAAAAAGGAGCCTTCCTTAACGGAGGATTTCGAATAACGATTACCCGCAGATCATGGTCCATCTCTTGAGGCGCCGGCCCCTATAAACCGCCTCATCATGTGTCAATGCTCCGCCTTTACTGGACTCTAAAGCAAGAAACACTCAACTCCAAGGAACTACAGCCATTTCTTACGGTGAAGGAAGAGTAGCATTGCCATCACCACGCCTACCATGAGGATCAGTGCCATAGGGTATCCCCACGTCCATTCGAGTTCCGGCATGTTCTTGAAGTTCATCCCGTAGACCCCGGCAATGAACGTCATCGGTATGAAAATGGTCGCCACTACAGTAAGGAACTTCATTACCTCATTCAGTCTATCGGTTTGGCTGTTCAGATACAAGTCAACGAGACTGTTGAGGGTTTCTTCGTGGGTGCGGGCAGCTTCCATGGTGTGAGTAAGATGATCTTGGACATCCCTCAAGAAAGGAGCGGTGCTTTCGGTCAACAGATCGGAATCCTCCCTGATGAGAGCCCCAGTCGCCTCTCGAAGTGGCAATACAGCTTTGCGAAAATGCATGTCCGCTCTCTTAAGTTTGTACAGCAATAGCAGTGTCTCTTTTTCCGGATGTTCGAAAACCTTCTGCTCCGCTGAGTCAAGGAGATCTCCAAAACCCTCTATCACGAGAAAGTAGCTGTCCACGACCACATCAACAAGGGCATAGGCCAGATAATCAGCTCCCAATCGTCGAATGCGGCGCTTTCCCCCGACAATCCGTTGTCTCACCGGGGCGAAAAGATCATCGATTCCCTCAAGAAAAGAAACCACGAATCCCTCGCAAAGTAGTATGCTGACATGCTGCTCTTCGATTGACAGGCTCTCCCGGTTGAAATGCAGATTCTTCAGCGCTAGGAAGAGATACTCATCAAAGTCTTCAATCTTTGGACGCTGCTCGGTATTCACGACGTCCTCTAGGACGAGGGCATGTAGGCCGAAGATCTTTCCCACTCTCCTCACGGTCTCCACATCGTGAACCCCGGTAACCCTGATCCATTTGGTTCCCGGTAATTCTCGCACGTTTTCCAACTCAGCGGGCTCGACTGTTCGCTCTGACCAACTTTCTTTGTCGTATGAAATGACCTCTATCCGAGCGGTTTCTTCTCGTGGTTCTCCAACATACACCAGTGATCCCGGTGAAAGAGCGGCCTTTTCTGCGATGCTTGAAACACTATCCGGCATAAGTTCTCCCTCTACGGTTAAGCGAAATATTTACCCGTGGTTCCATAGGTACACTACTTTCGGCCCGGAGACTGTGGCCCCTTGTGCTTGCTCTCATCAACGACCGTCGGGACTCTACCGGATGAAGAATCAACCGGAATCATGGTATAATAATCCCACAGGAACAACAAGTCGGTCAAAAGGCTTTAAGCACGCGAAGGAGGCAAGGGACATGAAGATTGCCGTAGTCTATAACCGGGAAAGCCAGAGTGTCATCAATCTCTTTGGCATCCCGAATCGGGAGAAGTATGGCAAGCCGGCAATCAACCGAATCATGAAGGGACTGAAAGAGGGCGGCCACCAAGTGATCTCCCTGGAAGGGGACAAGGATCTGATTGACCGATTGGAGGAGTTCATGCCCAGGGTCCTCAAGGGAGAGAGACCGGGCATGGTCTTTAATCTGTCGTACGGAATCCAAGGCCAGGCTCGGTACACCCACATACCCGGGATCCTTGAAATGATCGGCATCCCCTACGTAGGTTCGGGACCACTGGCTCACTCCCTCTGTCTCGACAAGGTGGTGAGCAAGATGATTTTCCAGCAACACGGTCTCCCCACTCCTGCTTTTGCTGTCCTAAATGAACCTGGATTCCCGCAGCCTGATCTGCCCTACCCGCTCATCGTCAAACCCAAGAATGAGGCCGTCTCCTTCGGGATCAGGATAGTCAACAACACAGAAGAGCTTCGTGATGCCGCTCAGGCCATATTTGACCAGTTCGATCAACCGGTTCTTGCCGAGCAGTACATAGCCGGGAGAGAGGTCAACGTAGGCATTCTTGGCAACAACCCTCCGGAGGCATTTGCCCCGGCCGAGATAACCTTTGGAAAAAGCGGTCCCCAAATCTACACCTACGAGGACAAGACGCGGAAGTCCGGGCGTGAGATCGGTGTGGCGTGCCCCGCTCCCCTCAGTGAAGAGATGACAAAGAAGGCCCAGGACTTGGCGGTCCAGGCTTTCAAGGTGCTCGGTTGCTTTGACTGCGCCCGTGTAGACATGCGGCTCGATGATGATGGGAACTTCTACATCCTCGAGCTTAACAGCCTCCCCAGCCTCGGAGAGCATGGATCGTACGTGGCTGCGGCAGCCCAGATAGGATTAGACTTTCCAGCTCTCATCAACCGACTGGTTGAGGTTGCGAGCGCAAGATATTTTGGGACTCCGAATCCCCCGGAGCTTGATAAGGCGAGGACGTCTTTGCCCGACAGGGTATTCTCCTATATCACCCAACACCGTGACCGGATCGAGCGCAGAATTGAAGAGTGGGCCGTCATATCCAGTCGCACCGGTGATCCGCAGGGGATTCAGCTTGCAGTTCAGAAATTGGCGGGCCGCATGGAGGACCTGGGGCTGCGTGCTGTAGAGGATCTCACTGACGAGAAATTCGTGTGGACGTGGCAATCCCAAGCCGGACTTGATGGCGGGACCCTTCTCGTTGCCCATATTGACGCGCCGCTGGACAGTTCAGCGCCTTTCCACGGATTCAGGAGAGAACCCGAATGGCTCCATGGAGACGGGATCGCTTCTGCGAAAGCCCCTTGGGTGCTTGTTGAATTCGCTCTCAGACCCTTTCGGTCGGAGCGATCTTTGAGGCGTTTACCTCTCGGTGTGCTGTGCTTTGCGGACGAAGGGTACGATTGTCGCTACAGCGCCAAAAGTATCAAGTCTGCTTCAGAGAAGGCAGCACGAGTGATCGTGCTGCGTCCTTCCACGAGGGTAGACCGAGTTGTCCCACAACGGAGGGGCCTCCGCACATATCAACTGATTCTGGAGCGTAAGAAACTTCGTGCTGCCAAAGTCTCCAAGGGTACGGACATTGTTCACTGGACGTTGGGAAAACTGGGGGCGATTTTGGGCTTGTCCTCGAAGAAGGACAACCTCGGCATCTCGATCAAAGACTTGAAAACAACTGCCGCTCCAGTGGCAGAACCGCACCAGTTGACAGTCACATTGCCCGTCTCCTATCTGGACGAAAATCCCGTTGCCACTCTGGAAGAGAACATCAAGGCACTCCTCGGACGAAAGGAATTCTTGTGGAAACTGGAAGTGGTTTCAGATCGCCCCCCAATGAAAAGGAAGCAGGGTAACAATCATCTGGTGGCAGAGCTGCAAGATACCGCTCGGCACTGGGAAGTGGAACTCAACCCCATCTCGTCTCTCTATCCTTCGGCAGCGGGATTCGTGCCGAAGACCACGCCGGTCGTCTGCGGCATGGGAGCGGTGTACCGAGACTTGTACACGCCCCAGGAGTCGGTTCAGCGGATCAGCCTCATTCAAAGAACGCTTCTTCTGGCTCAGTTCCTGGTTCGTGAAGTTGAGCAAAACGTCAAGGTCGGCAAAGTCTAGAATCAATGGTCCCTAACCAAAGGTACTCCACGGTCGAGGGAGTTGGCAACCAATCACCGGGGACTTCCCGACAAGTGGAAGGAAGAAGAAGGCTCGTGTGATCATGCCCCGAAATGTCAAGAGCTGATTAGGCTTCCAAGCACTGCTCGAACGGAAGGAGAGATCAGACATGAGTTGGGAGGTCAAAGACGTCATAACCGAAGAAGACCTCGAAAAGGGACTCCGGGGCGTCACTCTTGATGGTTTAGCTACCAAGGTGACGTTGAGTATGACGACTGGTGCCTTTCTCGTTGCCCTGGCATTACAGTTTGGTGCCTCCAATTCAATCATCGGACTCTTGGCAGCCATCCCCATGCTCACGAATGTCATCCAGATCCCGGCAGTCTATCTCGTGGAACATTTCAAGGTGCGGCGGGCCATCTCCGTATGCTTTGCTTTTGCCGGCAGGAGTACACTGCTGGTGATTGCCTTGATACCGTTCCTCTTTCCCACTGATTGGGCAATCGTAGCCCTCATCGCAGGTCTTCTTCTCAAAGGCGCTTTTGGGGCAGTGTCACAATGCGCCTGGAGTTCCTGGATGCGGGACCTTGTTCCCAAAGAGAAACGAGGGAGTTTTTATGCCAAGCGCATGAGTCTCGCGGCAATTTTGGGCATGGTGGTTTCGCTTGTTGCCGGGTATTACCTGGACTGGTTCAAGGCAGGATTTCCTCAGTACATCCTCTACAGCTATACGCCACTCTTCCTTCTCGCTTTCGGGGCGGGCATGGCAAACGTCTGGTTCATTGCCAACATTCCGGAGCCCCGGATGGAATCAAAAGGTGTGAACGTCTTTCGCTTGATGCTCGAACCTTTTAAGAACGAGAATTTCAGCAAGCTCATGAAATTCCTTGTGACATGGAATTTTGCCATCAACTTGGCGGCGCCTTTCTTCACCGTGTACATGCTCAAGAGCATCAAGCTGGAAATGTCTACCGTCATTGCTCTCACCGTCTTGAGCCAGGCAGTCAATATCGTAGCATTGCGCATCTGGGGCAGGTTCATGGACCAGTTCACCAACAAGTCGGTTCTGAATGTCTGCGGGCCTCTTTTCATCGTAAGCATCTTCTTCTGGATTTTCACCATGCACCCGGGGCGTCACGCACTGACAATGCCGCTGCTAATACTTCTTCACATAGCAATGGGCTTTGCGACAGCCGGGACCGTTTTGGGAACCAGCAATATTGCAATAAGACTGGCTCCGAAAGATGCCGCAACCTCTTACCTGGCTACCAGTAGCGTTGCCAACTCGATTTCGGCGGGGATCGCCCCAATTGTTGGAGGACAATTCGCTGACTTTTTCGCACAAAGAAAGCTCTCTTTGCTGGTGAACTGGACCAGTCCGGGAACCGAGGTCACGGTGCATGCATTCAAGCTGACGCATTGGGACTTCTTTTTCTTTTTTGCGTTTGCAATCGGGTTTTTCTCCATCCGCATGCTCGGGAAAGTGCAGGAGAAAGGCGAGGTTGAGCGTAAGATCATCATTCACGAATTTCTTTCCGAGATCGGACGGAGCGCGAGGGGCCTCTCAACCGTCGGCGGAGTCCTACAAATGACCCAGTTCCCGCTTCTCTTCCAAAAGAATAGCGCCAACGAGAAGAAAGGAGACACCCAGCCTTGACAACATTCGTTTCCTGATGGGATACCCAAGTTGGGGTTCATTCATAATGGAGAAATCGAGATGCTCGAAAAGCTGAACTGAGCGGTATTCAATGACATAAGCTGGGGGCTCTACATTTTGACCTCCTTCATTGGGGATCTGCGGAACGGCCAGATCATCAATACCTTGATTCAAGTGACTGCCAACCCCCCGAGTGTTGCAGTAATAATCGACCGCCAGAACCTGACTCACGATTACATGTCTGACAGTGGGGTATTCGGAGTGTCTCTCCTCGACGACACAATGACCCTTAACTGCATGGGGATATTGGGCTTTCAGTCCGGTCGAGAGGTGGATAAATTGTCTCGTGTTAAGCACAAGTTGGGTGAGGCCGGCTGCCAGAAGCAATATAGAACCCGTCTCGATACAGCAAGTGGAGCAATACATCCCACACCACCTCTCTGTCACGGGGATCAACACCAATTTCTTCGACGGCGCAGCCATCGCTGCTTTACATCAGGGAGCCGGCGGACCCGAAAGATCTGTTTCGGGAACCAATCCGAGGACGGGGAAGTACTGACCGCAAGCCCGTTGACCGTCTACAGAACCTGCATTTTTCAGGACAGAAACCCCTCCCAGTTCCTTGTCCAATCAATAATGGCATACCGAAACGGCCTCCCTGCTCCCTCCTAGCTCTAATCGTCCAGCTGAACGGTTACGATCTATTCTTAATATCCTTTTGACTTCGCATTCCTCCATCGGAATAGGGTGTCACCGCTGCCACAGGATTTGTGCAGCTTCCAACGGAACGGCGACGCCTTCGTGGTGCGGTATGACACGCGCCGTATGGTCCGTTGCCGCGCGGGCAGCCGACACTGTCGCTCTGTAAACGTAGCCACCGGTCGGGCCCGCCGGTTGGCGACCGCGCTTCATCTCCTGCCTCAGCGGCTCGCCGCCGTTGACTCCGTCGGCATATAGCTCGACTCGGACTGTATTCGGGTCGAGGCCATTGAAATACACCTGAACCTCAAATACGTGCTGCGTCCCGTCAGTCCGAATCTTCATTTCACCGAATCGCAGCGTGGCCCATCTTTGTTCCAGAGCCTGCTGCCAAATGACGATCTGCTTGCCCACCGCGCCTCTCTCCGCACCTCGCTCACGGTAGGCTACGGCAGCCGGAAGGTAGTGTTGTTCGGTGTATTCCCGCACCGCGCGGTCGGCAGAGAATCGCGGTGTCAACCGCGCCATGCTCTCTCGCATCCGTGCAACCCAGGCGGTAGGAATGCCCTTCTCGTCGCGGGTATAGAACTCAGGGATAACCTCGCGTTCGAGACGGTCGTAGAGCGTCTCGGCTTCGGCGGCATCCCAATCCGGATCATCGTCATGTTCCCGGCCATCCCCCAACGCCCACCCCACTTCAGGCGTGTACGCCTCCGGCCACCAACCGTCCAATTCTGAGAGGTTGATGCCTCCGTTGACGAGTACCTTCATACCGCTTGTGCCGCACGCCTCCCAGGGACGTCGTGGCGTGTTAATCCAGACATCTACCCCCTGCACCAGGTGCTCGGTCAAAAGCATGTCGTAGTCACTGAGGAAGATAACATGAGGACGCGCTTCGGGCCGCCAAATGAACTGCATCCATTCCCGAATCAGGGCCTGCCCGGCCTGGTCCGCCGGATGGGCCTTACCGGCCATGATGAGTTGCACAGGTCGCTGAGGATCGGTCAACAAGCGAAGCAGTCGCTCCGGGTCGTGCAGCAGTAGGTTCGGTCTCTTGTAGGTCGCGAAACGACGCGCAAAGCCCAGCGTCAAAACGTTGGGATCAAACAGATGCGTTGCACCGTCAACCGCCTGGGGCGACGCTCCGGAAGCGGCCAGCTGATGGGATAATCGCTCGCGGGCGTATTCGATGAGAGACTTGGTGGCGGCTGTGCGAAGTTGCCACAGTTTGGCGTCCGAAACACGACGAATGTCCTCCTCCAGGGTTTCCTTCGTCCCCAGCCAACGGTCCTTTCCACAGGCCTCCGTCCACAGATCGTCGGCCGCCGCCGAATCCCAGCTCGGCATATGGACTCCGTTGGTCACGTGTCCCACCGGAATTTCCTCCTGCGGCCGGCGCGGAAAGAGAGGCTCAAACATGTGCCGGCTCACCTTCCCGTGCAGGCGACTCACGCCATTGACCGCCCCGCTCCCTCGTATCGCCAGATAGGCCATGTTGAAACTCTCCGACGAGTCGTTTGGATTCCGGCGTCCCAAGGCGAGCAAATCGCGGCGTGTAATACCGAGCTTCTTCTCGGCATAATCACCGAGGTATTGCTCGATCAGGGCCGGAGCGAAACGATCAAAGCCGGCGGCCACTGCAGTGTGAGTGGTGAAGAGGTTGCCTGCTCGGGTGACGGCCAGTGCGACTTCAAAGGGCTGCCCGGTCTCGTGCATGAAACTGTGGGCGCGTTCCAAAACAGCGAAGGCAGCGTGCCCTTCATTCAAGTGACAGACTTCCGGCTGGATGCCGAGCGCTGAGAGCAACCGCCATCCGCCAATCCCGAGGAGCAGTTCTTGCTTGAGACGCAGATCCTGACCGCCGCCATACAGCTCGCTGGTAATCCCTCGATGAACGGGTAAGTTCGCCGCGTCATTGCTGTCCAACAGGTATAGCTTAACTCTGCCGACCTCCACCTGCCAGGCGCGAAACCAGACCGAGTAACCGGGTAACACGATCTCCAACCGCATCCACTCCCCGTTCGGTTTGCGCAATGGCGTAATCGGCAACTGCCCGGGGTCGTTATACGGGAAGAGCGCCTGTTGCGCTCCGTCCTTATCGATCACCTGGCGAAAATAGCCTTGCTGATAGAGAAGCCCCACTCCGACCACCGGCACGCCCAGATCACTGGAGGCTTTGAGCTGATCGCCGGCCACATTGCCAAGTCCTCCCGAATAGATCGGGAGAGCTTCGCTCAACATAAATTCCATGCTGAAATACGCAACACAGGTCAGGGGAGATTGCGAGTAGGTTTGCTGAAACCAAGCCGGCGCCTCCGTCGCTTGCCGCCTGGCCTGTACGAGGTCATCGATCTTTTTTCGGAAGCCGGGGTTGGCTAACACGCGTTCCATCCGGTCCCGCGAGACAGTCTGCAGAACGCCCCAGGGGTTGTGGGCGAGATCCCATAGTGCGGGATCAAGCTCTCGCCACACTTCGTCGACGGCATGATTCCACGACCAGCGCATGTCCAAGGCCAGCTCGGCCAGGGAATCGAATCCCGCAACTTCCATGGGCAGAAGCCCGTATATCGGATGGCTGACTCGTGTTTGTTTGCTCATGGTCGCTCCTTCAAACTTGTCTTGGGCGGAATCCGCGTCTGCTGCGGGGACGCCGCCAGAGCATCGCTGACAATCGTCTGTGCTTCCTCCATGATGCGGCGCAGATGATCCGCTCCACGGAAGCTCTCCGCATAGATCTTGTAGATATCCTCAGTCCCTGACGGACGCGCAGCGAACCATCCGCTCGCGGCCACCACTTTCAACCCGCCGATGGGAGCGCCGTTGCCCGGCGCCTGGGTCAGGACAGCATGGATTTTTTCGCCCGCCAGCTCGGTGAGCTTAACCTGCTGGGGTGAGAGTTTCGCCAACAACACCTTTTGATCGGGAGTCGCCGGCGCCTCAACGCGGTCATAGGCAGGCTCACCGAACTCGCGCGTGAGTTCGTGGTAAATTTCCCCTGGATCGCGGCCCATCCGAGCTGTGATCTCCGCCGCCAGCAGCGCCGGGACAATGCCATCTTTGTCCGTCGTCCAGACGTTGCCATCCAGACGAGCAAAGGAGGCCCCAGCGCTCTCTTCGCATCCGAAGGCAAGCGAACCGTCGAGCAAGCCCTCAACGAACCACTTGAATCCGACCGGTACTTCGTAGAGTTTGCGCCCCAGCTTGGCTGTGACGCGATCAATCATCTGACTGCTCACCACGGTCTTCCCCATCGCCGCACCTGGGAGCCACTTGGGCCGGTGTTGCAAGAGATAGTAGACAGCCGCTGCAAGATAGTGATTGGGCGAAAGCAGTCCCGCGCTCCTGGTAACAACCCCGTGCCGGTCATGGTCCGTGTCACACGCAAAAGCAATGTCAAAGCGATCTCTTAGGCCTATCAACCGCTGTATTGCATAGGGTGAGGATGGGTCCATGCGGATCTGGCCGTCCCAATCAAGCGTCATGAAACGGAAGGTGGGGTCGACGGACTCGTTGACGACGGTGAGGTTCAACCCGTAGCGCTCGGCAATAGGCCCCCAGTAGTGAACCCCGCCACCGCCAAGCGGATCCACCCCCAGGCTGATCTTCGCGTCGCGAATAACATCCATGTCGATCACATTGCCGAGGTCGCTCACGTAGGCATTAAGGTAATCGTGCCGGTGCGTCGTAGAGGCGTGCAGAGCCCTGTCGTATGGAATCCGGTTCACCCCCCGAAGACCGGCATCGAGAAACTCGTTCGCCTTCGCCCCGATCCAGCCGGTGACGCTTGTCTCCGCCGGCCCGCCGTTTGGCGGATTGTACTTAAAGCCGCCATCATGGGGTGGGTTATGCGAGGGGGTGATCACGATGCCATCGGCAAGTCCTGTTCTTTGCCCACGGTTGCACGTGAGAATCGCGTGGGATATGACCGGCGTCGGAGTATATTCTTCCTTCTCCGCGAGCATGACTTCCACACCATTTGCCGCCGGCACTTCCAGCGCGCCGGCAAGAGCCGGCACCGAGAGCGCATGCGTGTCCATGCCGAGGAACAGCGGGCCATCGATTTGCTGCTGTTTGCGGTACAAGCAAAGCGCCTGGGTGATGGCGAGGATATGCCATTCGTTGAATGCTTTCAGGAAGGCCGAGCCGCGATGCCCTGAGGTGCCGAACGCAACCCGTTGTTCCGGCACCGAGGGGTCGGGCGCCTCGGTATAATAGGCTGTGATCAGTTCAGGCACGTTAACCAGCGTCGATGTTTCGGCCTGCTTTCCTGCAAGAGGATTCACTTTCATGGCTCTCCCATCTCAAATCTTTTGGCGCAAACAGCGCCGTGAAAGGCATCGAGCTTTTCCGTCACGATTAATGGGCCGTCCATAGTGGTCGTAGAGATATGCCTCATAGTCCCGGTTAACGCCTTTCGAAGGGTCGAACTCAGGGCTATCTTCTACGGATTTCCGCGTGAGGTCGTCCTGAATACGATCGTTTTCGAGCAGGGTGTCGTCAACATCGACCAAGAACACAAGTTCATGGATTGGATTCATACTGAAACTCCGCCTCAAGGTTCCCAGGACCGGCCGGCCCCTTAAACCCGTGTGGTAACGGGGAACGGCATCTTAAGTGAGAAACGGCATACGGCTTCCTCTCTTTTGCAGCTTTCGAATTAGTCTATGTGACTGCTCGGCTGCGCAGAGACACCCTCAAATAGGATCGGTCGCCCATCAGGTGCAATTAAGGACCATGCATCGCAAGTTCCACGATGCTGATAGAGGCCACCGGCATGCTTATGCGATCGCGAAAACGGCCCACGTCAATGCCTAAGAGTGAGCACAGCATTATTCGGGTCGTGGCCTTATGAGAAACGACGAGGACATTTCCCGTAGGGTAGGATTTCTCAATTTCCTCAAGCACAAGTGAACTGCGCCGAGCAATATCGATGCCCTTTTCTCCTCCGCTGGGAGCATTCCACCTCGGATCGGTTAACCAGCGAACATAGTCATCATGAAACTCGCGATTAACATCTTCAGGAGTCCTACCCTCCCATTGACCGAAAGCAATTTCTTTCAACCCTTCTTTGGGTTGCATACGTATTGCGACTGCCTCGCAAAGAGGTTTGGCCGTGGCTACGGCACGCCGTAGCGGACTGGAAAAGACGGCAACCGATGGAAGAGATTTATAAGCATCGGCAAAATCCTCTGCCATCTGATAACCTTCCGGGGTCAAGTCCGGGTCGAGAGTCCCGCAGTAACCGCCTGTTTGGCCGGCAGTGGTTTCCCCATGTCGCAGAAAATAGATGGTTAAACTCATAATCTAGTCCTTGACCTTTGTTTAGCTTGCCGGTGAGCCCACATCGTTTTCCATCTCGGGCCTGTACCGGCCAAGGCGTGCAGCACTGTTGCACCCGGCTCGATGATAGAGAGCCTGCTGCGCCGCCAACATGTGGGCCTCCTTGCCTTGCCAAAGCTCCAAAGCCGGTTGTTGGATGGCACGGGCAAACGAAAACGCCAACGCCCAAGGCAGTCGCGACTTGAATCCGACATTCATGGCATTCAAACGGGCCGAGGCAAGTTCACTCGATTGGCCCCCCGACAAGAACGCAATCCCCGGAACGGCAGCAGGGACGGCCCGCAAGAGACACCTCACCGTGGCGTCGGCCGCCTCGTCCACCGCTGCTTGCCTGGGGCAGTTCAATCCCGGAAGCACCATGTTGGGCTTCAGGATCATACCCTCCAGCGTCACCCGCTGTGTGTGAAGCTGGTTGAAAACCGTTCGCAGGACTTCCTCAGTTACCTCGAAGCACTGCTCCAGGGTATGCTCGCCGTCCATGAGCACTTCAGGCTCGACGATGGGGACCAGACCCTCTTCCTGACACAAGGCAGCATAGCGAGCTAACGCATGCGCATTGGCCTCGATACACCCCCGACTGGGAATGGCATGGCCGACGGTAATCACCGCTCGCCACTTGGCAAAACGGGCACCCATCTCAGAGTATTCAGCCAGGCGGGTGCGCAATCCATCCAGGCCTTCGGTTATTTGGCTCATCCGACAAGTGCGTACGTGGCCAGGTGTATGGCATATATTTTGAGTGTGAAGAATGCCTGATCTCGAAAACCGTAGGCCTGCCTCTGCAGTGTCTTGATTTTGTTGTTCGTGGCTTCCAAGGGTCCGGTTGAGATTGGATGGTGATAATATGCCAGAATCCCGGCCCGGTATTCGGTCAGGGTTTGGGCGAACTTCTTCACTATTCGGATCCCTGACGCCTCGGCACGACGAATCCAATCTTCGAGGACAGATTCTGCGGTAGCCTTGTCGGGCTGATTCCAGATCTGTCGGAGATCCTCTTTGAGGTAGTAGGCACATGCCAGCGGTTCATTCAAACGCAGCGCCTCCTCCAAGCGTTCGCGTTCGTTTCGCTTATCGTTGAGATTTTCCGGATTTTTCAACAGGAGCCAGCGAATGCCCTTCAACACCTCCTTCTGAATCAGGTCGGTGATTTCCCGATACAGTTCACGCCGCAAGACCGTGAGTTTCTCGTTGAAGAGCTTGATGACATGAAAGTGATCGAAAACCAGGATCGCCTTGGGAAGATGAGTCCTCACCGCTTGGATGTAAGCCTTGGACATATCGATGGCTACGGCTTCTATCCTCTTCCTGGCTCTCTTGAGTCGTTTCCAGAAAGGATCCAAAGCGGCTGCGCTTTTGCCTTCACCGACGAAGACCGCGGCTCCGGTCTCCAGATCCAGCACAATAGTCAGGAATTTCCGTTTCTTGCCTACGTAAATCTCGTCGATTGCAATTCGTCTGAGATCCTTGAGCGGGGGACGAGAAAACTTGCGCTTGAGGTACCGCTTTTGAATATCCTTGACTACATCCCAACTCACCCCGAAATGATCAGCCACATCCTGGATGGTCATGTGGCCGGACAAGTCCAAGACGCACCGCTCAAACTGCCTGATGAAACGCCTATTCTCCTCGGCAAAGCCGACTTTGACCTGCCGTACCTTGTTGCACACATGACACTCGACCCGCTTGACCTCAAGCTTTATGACGATCCGCTTCAAGGCGAATCCAGGGGCCATGAACCTCCTCCAGATGCCACCGCGCTTTGTCACGTTCGGGGAACCGCAACACGAACATCGAAAAGTCTTCGGGTCTTGGTCGATGGTGAAAATGATCTCCCTTCCAACGTACTCAGTCTTCCGATACCGGTAGCCCACGATGTTGAGTGCGTGGTACAGTAGGCTTGTGGACATGCTTGCATCTCCTTCTCAGTCTCTTTCAAAACCAAGAAAGATCAAGCATGTCTGCCTTTACTTTTCAACTGTACGTACGCAAATACCGGATGAGCCGGTTATTTTCTCACCCGGGTGACCCGCCATATCTTTCGCGCCGGTGTCAACTTTGATGCCCGACATGATACCCGCGTCGGTTATGGCTTTAACAAACGAAGTCCCATCTTTCTTGGACTGGCGGATGGTCTCATCGTAAAGGATGACGCCACTGATAAACTCACCCAAACCAGGAGTGGTCACAATTAATTCACGGTAAGAACGGCGGGCTTCTTCAGTTTGAGGAATCCCCACTTTTTCAAAACGCTTGTTACAGGTGGGGGTACTCTCATCCATGGCCAGAAGACCTTTGCCATCGGCGACCATCGCCTTGGCAGTGACTATAAGCTCTTGTGCACCCATCCCTGATACCTCCGTAATTTCATCAATAATTAGCCTCCGCCCCCGCCGCGGTTGGCGTCGGTTTATTTGGGGGAGGCCCATCTTTTCGGATCTTTCGCTCTGCCTGACGCCGGTCCTGACCTGCTTGGCCATCGGTGTGGCCTCGCTGCTCGTAGAGTTCATAGGTTCACTTGGCGATCTGCGGGGTAAGATCGGGCGGCTTCTTGGCCAATAGGGGCGCGGCAGTTGGATCGAACACCCGATAGGCGAGCAGTTTCACGCGGTCGCTCACGAGGAACCACACCAGCGCATAGCCCCAGACGAACAGCGCCCAGCCCCAGCCTAGGGGTGTCATAAACAGCCCATAAACCGCAATCAGAATCGCCACGACTTGTGCGCAGAGCACAACCACCAATAAAATCCGCGCGGGTCGTATGGACCAGAACGGGCCGCGCGTGCGCGTCAGGAAAATCGTCATTTGTCCGGCCACGGACAGCATCAGGTACATCAGCGTCTGAAGATGCGGGTGGTCGAGGTGAAAAACGCGGTCGCCAAGGTAGAACAAGCCAAACGCAGCCACGGGGCCGATGACGCCCAGCACCGTGGCGATCCCCAGCACCATACGCATGTTCCAGGCCTCGGGCTTGTCCTCGTAATGAACGTTGTCATAGGCAATGGACAGAATCGCCCCGTCGTTGAGCAACGCCAGCATCACGATCATCACGGCCGTCAATGGATAAAAATTGAAGATCAGGATTGCCAGCGTCATGAACAACAGCACGCGCAGCGTCTCGGCAATGCGGTAGATCGCGTAGCTGTTCATCCGCTGGAAGATTTTCCGGCTCTCCTTGATGGCGTCTATGATCACCGACAGGCCGGACGTCATCAGCACTATGGACGCCGCAGCGCGCGCCGCGTCCGTCGCGCCCGAAACCGCGATGCCGCAGTCGGCCTTTTTCAGCGGGGGGGCATCGTTGACCCCGTCTCCGGTCATACCGACGATGTGGCCCCGTTGCTGCAGGACGTCTACAATGTGGAACTTGTGTTCGGGGAACACCTGGGCGAAGCCGTCCGCTTTCTCGATAGACTCCGCCAACTGCGCCGACTCGTGATGCTTCGTGTCGCCGAAGCCGCCGGCATCGAGGATATTGGTGCCCATTCCCAATTTCTCGGCGGTTTCCCGAGCGATGGCCACTTGATCGCCCGTAACCATTTTGACGTTTACTCCCATCTGTCGCGCTGTCGCGATGGTTGCCTTGGCATCTTCCCGGGGCGGATCGAACAGGGGCAAGACACCAAGAAACTGCCATGGGCCTTGCGCGTCCGCCCGCGCCACGCCCAACGAGCGGAAGCCGCGCGCAGCGAATTCGTTGACCGCCTTCTCAACGACGGGCCTCACCTGCTCTGCATTGGCCGTCAATTCCAAGATCACCTGCGGAGCGCCTTTCGTCACCTTGAACTCGTTCCCGTCCGTGCCCTTGACTGTGGCTTCGGTGCGCTTATGCACCGGGTCGAACGGCTGGAAATGAACGACCTGGTAGCCTTTCAAGGCCTGATCATTTTTCAGGCCGCCCAGCACGGCAAGGTCGATGGTGTCCTTATTGTCCGCGCGCGACGCCAGCGAGGCATTGAGGATGACTTGAGCGGCGGGGACATTGTTCACGCTGAACGGATCGCCCAGCGTCAGCTTGTTCTGGGTCAGGGTGCCGGTCTTGTCCGAACACAGCACGTCCACGCCCGCCAATTCCTCGATGGCCGCCAACCGGGTCACAATCGCCTCTTTTTTGGCCAGCAGGCGCGAGCCGACCGCCATGGTCACGGAGAGCACCGTCGGCATCGCCACGGGAATCGCGGCCACGGTCAACACCAATGCGAACTGAAGCGTAGTGAGCATCCGATCCCCGCGGAAGAGCGCGACGGCAACAATCACCGCCACCAGAGCCACCGCGAGGATGATCAGGTAATCACCAATCTTCAGCACGGCGCGCTGGAAATGGCTGACGGTGTGCGCCTCCTGCACCAGTTGCGCGGTCTTGCCGAAGTAGGTGTTCGCACCGGTAGCGTACACCATAGCGTCGATTTCGCCCAAGCGGATGATCGAACCCGAGAACACCGCCTCGCCGGGTTTGCGCGTGGCGGGCAAGGATTCGCCTGTCAACGCGGACTGATCCACTTCCACCGAATCGCCCTCCAACAAGAGCGCATCCGCCGGCACGATGTCGCCCAGGCGCACGCGAATGACGTCGCCCGGCACAAGCTCACGCGCCTCCGGGGTGGTCCACTTCCCATCGCGTCGGACGCGGGCCTTGATCGCCAGCTTGGCCTTCAGCGCGGCTATGGCGTTGCCCGCCTGGTGCTCTTCCCAGAATCCGACCACTGCATTGGCCAGAAGCAGAAGGAGGATAATAGCAAAGTCCGGCCAGTGCCGGGCTACCGCCGAAAGGATCACGGCCGCTTCGATCATCCACGGGATGGGACCCCAAAAATAGGTGAGAAATGTCAGGAACGGATTGGTCTTCTTTTCTTCAATCTCGTTAGGCCCATATTGGGTCAGCCGTTTCTGCGCCTCGGCTTGACTGAGGCCGTCCGGCGACGACCCCAATTTTTTCTCCAGTTCCGGCAGGGGCAGGGATTTCAAATCGTCCGTCGCATTGGGCTTCGATTCGTGAACCTTGGGCCGGTCGGCATTGGGTTTCATAATGGGTATTCTTTCTCTCTTTGCTATGCCGCAGGTTTCGTGAGTTGCGGGATACGTGTCGTCATGCTCCTGTCCTTTCCATCGCGGCATTGTATTCGCCACGGCTCGCAGCCCGTTTGCACCTGGCTTGATGATACAGAGCTTGCTGTGCAGCCGACACGTGGGCCTCCTCGGTCTGGGGGAATCCCCACCCCGGCGAATAGTCTGTTGCACGTCGGATTACTCTCATCCATCGCCGGCAGGCCCTTGTCGCCGGCAACCAGCGTTCTCACAATGCCTATTAGCTCTTGCGCATTCATTTGGGGTTGCTCCACTTCCAGTTCCGGATTTCCGGCATGTCTTGGCCGTGCTTGTCGATGTACTGCTTGTGCTCGATCAGCTTGTCCTTGATCTGCTGTTTCAGATAGACGCCCTTGTCGCCGGTCTGCGGCAGACGGTCGATGGTATCCATTACGAGGTGGAAGCGGTCCAGATCGTTCAACACCGTCATGTCGAAGGGCGTGGTGATGGTGCCCTCTTCCTTGTACCCGCGGACGTGGATGTTGTCGTGGTTGGTGCGGCGGTAGGTCAGCCGGTGGATTAGCCACGGGTAGGCATGGAACGCGAAGATGACCGGCTTGTCCTTGGTGAAGATCTCGTCGAAATCAATGTCGCTCAACCCATGCGGGTGCTCGCTTGGAGGCTGTAGCCTCATGAGGTCGACGACGTTAACCACGCGAATCTTCAGGTTAGGCAGATGCTCGCGGATGATGGAGACTGCGGCGAGCGTCTCCAGCGTGGGCACGTCGCCACAGCAGGCCATGACCACGTCGGGCGCATCACCCCGGTCGTTGCCGGCCCACTGCCAGATTCCGATTCCCTCGGTGCAGTGCTTTACGGCGGCGTCCATCGTTAACCACTGCGGCGCCGGATGTTTGCCCGCGATCACCACGTTGACGTAATGGCGGCTGCGCAGGCAGTGGTCCATAACCGAGAGCAGACAGTTGGCATCCGGCGGAAAGTAAACTCGCACCACCTCGGCCTTCTTGTTCACGACGTGGTCGATGAAACCGGGGTCCTGGTGGGTGAAGCCGTTGTGATCCTGGCGCCAGACATGCGATGCCAGCAGGTAGTTCAAAGAAGCGATCTTGCGCCGCCAGGGCAGATGGGCCGTGACCTTCAGCCATTTGGCGTGCTGGTTGAACATCGAATCGACGATGTGGATGAACGCCTCGTAGCAGTTGAAGAGCCCATGCCGCCCGGTGAGCAGGTAGCCTTCCAGCCAGCCCTCGCATTGGTGCTCGCTGAGCATTTCCATCACGCGTCCGGTGGGTGCGAGAAATTCGTCGTTCGGCACGGTCGCGGCGTCCCATTGACGTTCGGTCACTTCAAAAAGAGCCTCCAGGCCGTTGGAGAGCGTCTCATCAGGACCGAAGACCCGAAAGTTCCGCTGCTCGTTATTCAGCTTCGCCACATCGCGCAGGAAGCTGCCGAGCACATGCGTGTCACCGATGCCGCGCACTCCCGGCACGGGCACGGCCTCCTCGTAGTCGCGGAAATCCGGCATGCGCAGGTCGCGGAGCAGCATGCCGCCGTTGGCGTTGGGATTTGCACCCATGCGGCGTTCGCCCGTGGGCGCCAGTTCGGCCAGTTCCGGCTTCAGGCGACCCTGCACATCAAAGAGTTCCTCCGGCCGGTAGCTCTTGAGCCAGTTTTCCAACAGCTTGAGGTGTTCGGGATGGGTGGCCGGGTCGGAGAGCGGCACCTGGTGCGCATGGAAAGTGCCTTCGATCTGCAAACCATCGACGATCTTGGGCCCTGTCCAGCCCTTGGGTGACACAAGGACAATCATCGGCCAGCGTGGACGTGTGAGGTTACTGTGGACGCGGGCGTCCTGCCGGATCTTCTTGATCTGCTCCACAGCTGCGTCGAGCGTCGCGGCCATGGCCTCATGCATCAGGGCGGGCTCGTGACCCTCGACGAAGTAGGGCGTCCATCCGTAGCCTCGCAGCAGTTGTTCCAACTCCTCTCGGGTGATGCGGGCGAGGATGGTCGGGTTGGAAATTTTATAGCCGTTGAGATGCAGGATCGGTAACACCGCTCCATCGGTGGCTGGATTGAGAAACTTGTTGGAATGCCACGCCGTGGACAGCGGACCGGTTTCCGCCTCGCCGTCGCCGACGACACAGGCTACGATCAGATCCGGATTGTCGAATACGGCCCCGAACGAATGGCTGAGTGAATAGCCCAATTCGCCGCCCTCGTGGATCGAGCCCGGACATTCCGGCGAGGCGTGGCTGGGAATACCTCCGGGAAACGAAAACTGCTTGAAGAGCTTCTGCAGTCCGGCCTCATCCTGGCTGATGTCGGGATAGATCTCGCTGTAAGTGCCCTCGAGGTAAGTGTTGGCCACGACGGCCGGGCCCCCGTGTCCGGGGCCGGAGACGTAAATCATATAGAGGTCGTATTTCTTGATGACCCGGTTCAAATGCACGTAAATGAAGTTCTGCCCGGGAGTCGTGCCCCAGTGTCCCAGCAGCATGTGCTTCACATCAGCGAGCGTCAGCGGCCGCTTCAGCAGCGGATTGTCGTACAGATAAATCTGGCCGACCGACAGATAGTTCGCTGCACGCCAGTAGGCATCCATCTTGCGGAGCAGTTCCGGCGCCAGAGTTATTGTCTTCATGGTTCAATTCTCCATTTTGTCATCCGAGGCCAAGAACGCGGCAGCCCGTATTGGCTATCATGTGTTCTTCATCCGTGCGAATAACGCGGACGGGGATCCGGCCGGCATTAGAGGAAATCACGCCCTCATTTGCCGCATTACGCCTTTCTTCGAGTTCGATTCCAAGAAATCCCAGTCCGTCGCAGATCCTGGTGCGGATTATGGGCGCGTTCTTTCCGATGCCGCCGGCGAACACTAGTTGCTGTTACTCGGGGACTTTCAAAAGGATTCGGCAATCTGCAACCACGGCACCTTTTTCTTTCTCATAAACCATTAATGGATTAATATCGAGCTCATGGATCTCCGGATGATCCATCACCATGGCAGAGAGACCGACGAGCGATCGCTGTAAAGTCTCAACGTCCAGGGGAGGTTTGCCTCGGTATCCTTGCAGTATTTTTATTCCTTTTATGCCATTAATCATTCTATGGGCTTCATTGCGCCCAATGGGTGCCACGCGAAAAACAACGTCTCGGAAAATTTCTACAAAAATGCCCCCAAGTCCGAACATAAGCAACGGCCCGTAAATAGGGTATCTGTTCATACCGAGAATAATCTCCTGACCTTGCGGGGCCGTCATTTTCTGGACGAGGACTCCGTCAATCTCTGCATTGGGAACATGTTCCAGCCCTCGTTGTACGAGTACCTCGAATTGTTGCATTGCGGTCTTGGCGTCATTAATATTTAGGACGACGCCCCCCACATCGGACTTGTGGAGAATTTGCGGTGAGACAATCTTCAGAGCTACCGGTGACTTGATGGATTCAACGAAATCTCCGGCCTCCTCCTTAGTCTTAGCGAGTGTGGACGGGAGGATTTCAAACCCATAGCATTTAAGGATCTGTCCTCCTTCTGATTCACCCATGCTGAGCCGACCCTGAGCGAGGACACGTTGTATAATTTCCGAGGCCCGGTCTTTATCGTGAATCAGCGTGAATTCATCGAGAAATTGACGATGCACCCAGCGAGAGTACTGATAGAGCGCTCCAAATGCCTGAGCCGCGTGCTCCGGAAAGCGAAACACTGGGAGCCCTTGCTCCTGGAGGTGCTTCACGCCGGATGAGACGTCGATGACTCCCATGAAGCAGCAGAGAATGGGTTTATGCGTACTCAGTGCAATCCGGGCTATAACTTGGGCCGTACCCAAGGCGTTGGTCATGGATTGGGGCGTGAGAATTACGATAGCACCGTCGACTCCTTTATCCCTAATGACCGCTGCAAGAGCATTCTCATATCTATCCTCCGGGGCATCTCCGATAACGTCTACCGGGTTAAGCACATTAGCCGTAGGGGGCAAATGACTCTCCAGCACCTCCACAGTCTCACGGCTGAATTTAGCCAATTCCAGACCGGATGATATCGTCATATCCGTAGCAATTATGCCCGGACCGCCCGCATTGGTAATAATGCCCACCCGATTGCCCGCGGGCACTTTCTTGCACGAAAATGCGGCCGCATAGTTGAACAGTTCCTCAATGGAATCCGCTCTGATGATTCCCGCCTGCTGGAACAAGGCTTCGTAGATAGCCTCCGATCCGGCCAGGGATCCCGTATGGGAAGCAGCCGCACGCTGTCCGGCGACAGTTCTTCCGGACTTTGTCACGAGAATCGGGGTGGGGCGATGTCCGGACGTTATGTGCTTTGCCGTCTTTATGAAATCCGGGCCCCGGCCAAGCTCTTCCAAGTAGACCATGATGACGTCGGTTTCCGGGTCCCGATGCAGGAAAGACAGGAGCTCCAGTTCATCGACATCGGCCTTATTGCCGATTGAGACGAATTTCGAAAAGCCAAACTCCCGATCTGCGGCAAAATCAAGTACCGCAGCACAGAGGGCTCCGCTCTGAGATATGAATGAAATATTGCCGAACGCCGGCATGCGCCTAGAAAAGCTTGCATTGAGACGAACAGCCGGATTCGGGTTGATCACTCCCAGACAGTTGGGTCCCACCATGCGGATCCCGGCTTGCCGACACTTAGCTACAATTTTATCTTCAATCTTACGCCCATCTTCACCAACTTCGCGGAACCCTGCGGACACTATAACGATACCTTTTATGCCCTTCTCGGCGGCTTCTTCCACTGCGATCAGCGCCAATTTCGGCGGCAGTACGATAATGGCCAAATCGACGGGTTCAGGTAATTCGGAAATGGAAGGATATGCCCTAACGGATCTCACGTACCTGGCTCTAGGATTCACCGGGTACAGGGTTCCTTGATAATCGCCTTGAAGAATGTTTACGAAGATATCGTGGCCGACTTTTCCGGGCGTTGTCGAAGCGCCCACAACTGCAACGGATTGCGGGGAAAAAATAGCATCGAGCTGGTGCATACATTTTCCTTTCCTCCCTCAGGAATTCCTGGGAAACTTACCAGTGGAAGTGTTTGACAAGTCGGCCCCTTTCTTCGAGGTCTTGCACGTCAAACAGCAGAGAGGCAACCGTGCCGAATATATCGGAAAGCGGGATAAGCCCCTTTAGCTTTCCCTCTTCCATCACCGGCACCAAGGACACGCAGTGGTCCATCATAATGTCCAGGGCTTTAACGATACTGTCGTTCTCTGCCACTGTTCCCGCAAAGGGTACGACCAACTCTCTGAGAGGCTTTGTGGCCTTGTCCAACTCGCAGGGGCGGTCCGGTTGCAGGCAAAATGGACGGACGCTCTTCAACAGGTCCGACAGGTGGACGTACCCCAGGAGATCATAGTTGTCATCAAGGACGAGAGGAGTGGAGTGACCATGCTCCAGCATCCTATCTTCGGAAACGATCCGCAACAGCTTGATTGCATCCCCAATCGTGGTCTCAGCTCTGAGCTGTGGCCATTCGGTTCTGGGAATCATAAGTTTTGAAACAGGCACTGAATGCGGCATGATATCACCTCTCTCTTGATGTAATTGGGCTCCGAGAGACTTTGACATCCCTTTCATGTGCCTTTCAGACACTATGCCGTGGCCCCATGTTCCCCTGCATTGTTCGGCGGGCTTGCCATTCCGAGGGTCTGCGGGGCGACAACGGGCCATTGTCCCAGAAATCGGACAAGAGAGTATTTCAATGTTCCATCAATTCTTCTTGTCTGACGGAATGTGTTCCTGTGTCTTTTCCTTGACCTTTTGTTTCGGGATCACCGCTTCAGGAAAACCCTGGGCAGCCCGGGAGACGGCCAGGGCATGACAGCCAAGAATAGTTCCCATCGCTAATCGCCTTCTTGGCGATCCGGACTACAGTCCCAAGCCTTCAGAACTACCCTTGGCCGCCAACGAGCCGAACCCGGAGGGGGCAAGTCTGAGTGTTCCCCCTTGTCTCCACGTATCCACGCCCCTGCGCCCACAGCCGGCTCTCCCGAACCGGAAATCCTGTGGAATCGGCGTGATGCACAGTCCTCTTGACTCATGTATCAAGCAGGCCGGCCGGCCAAATCGCCATGCAAGTTGAGTTCCACTGGTTTTGTGCCCTCCAGAATGTTTCGGGCCTTCTCCACCTCTTCTGTAGTTCCGTGACAGACCAGAATGAACTTATCGGATTTTATCTGGGTTTCATACTTGAGGACGCTGTCTTTGGGGATGCCTATGCTGTACAGTCCTGCGCCAATGGCACTCAGCCCCCCGACCACAACCGCCCCTTCGAGAGCGGAAACTATCCAGCCCACCAGAGGCCCCGCTACGGCAATGGGACCTATGCCGGGGACCATAAAGAACGCCGCTCCGAAAAGCAGCCCCCAGAGTCCTCCCCAGAAAGCACCCATTTTACCCCAAGACTTCATGCGGTCCCCGGTACTATAGTATCCCACAACATGCTCCTCGGAATGATAGTCCTTGCCGACTATGGAGAGCTTCTTCATATCAAACCCGGCTTTCTGGAGCTCCTTGACTGCGGCCTCCGCTTCTACATGGGTGTTGTACACACCTGCAAGTGCCTTCTGTCCTGTGATGCTCATCCTGTCTCCTTCCTGCTGTGATTCAGTTTTCCCCATAGAGGGGATTGCTTACATTGGTCGAACGGGGTAACAGTTGTGCATCGAGATTATGCACGCTCACAAAAAGCCGGCATGCTGCTCCTTTTATGACGAGCTTTGTGATATGCGTAACGCCGTCCGCGCAAGGTTTCGATGGGCAGTCGCTGTTCGTCGATCATTTTGGTCACTGCCGCGCTTTTTACATTGCCCCAACCAACGTCGCGATTCCGGACCATTCTTACAACCTCCTATTCCCTGCACTATGATGAGCCTCAGTTGCTGCTTTGCCTCGCGATCTTGCTCTCCAATTAGCCGGTAGAGTAAGCGCCGGGGCGACGAAACCACAATCGCTGACACGAGAACAATAACTGCTATGATGAGGCTGTCATCCATGTGACTTCACCTGCTCCATACAAATTCCTTTTAGCCGCGTCCTGTTGTGGCCCCTCGGGTTTTCTCGGTCAGGTCGGGGGTGGTATTCGGGTTTGTAATCGCTATGATCACCTCCATGCCCTGGCCGGCGATCCCATGTTGAACTGCGCTCAATATGCCCGCGGAAACCAGAAGGTCCGTCTTGGAGCCTTGTTGAACGTAATCACCAAATTGTCGGGTGTACACATGATCCGGCCCCAGCATCTCGGTGAGGCAAGCGGAAGCCCTGTGCCTCCACTGACCCAAAGCGATTGGATCAAAGTCAGACTCAAGCACGCCCCACTCCGCTTCAATCAGATTGTCAATTTTTCCCTCTATGGACATTGCTTCCTCCCTTTTGAAGAATTGGTGACCTGAGCCTGCTCATTATGGCCCTCCGCCTTGACACCCTCGGAGCCCACAGCAGTTTCCGCTCCAGGTCAGAGATTCAACAACTTTCGGAAAATTCGATGCAAATTTTATTAACCCCTTTCAATCCTCTGCAGTTTTCGTGCCAACTGTTTAGAATGGAAACGCTTTTCCTAGAAGAGCAGAGCCATCGCATGGTTAGGCACGCTCAGAGAGTTTCGAGTGAAAGACAAGAACTGCCAAGAAGGAGGTGAGTGTCTAAATAACGGCCCACCGAACTCGGGGTCTGTGTATTTTTGAGGGGTTACCTTTGTCTTGAGTGCCCTAAAGTCGGTCCATCGAATCAATCCGCGGTAGGATTGTCGCCGTCAATTCCGAAGCGCTTCATGTACCGATGGAGAATATCTCGGGCTATGCACGGTGTGCGTGCGGCGCACCTTCTATTGCGACCTGCTCAACCCGATAAATGTGCCCCAAAAGGGGACAAATCCGTTCAAAACTCAACCAGAAAGGAAACGACAATGCGTTCAGTGTCCAAAGTCACCGTTAAACCACTTGACCGGTCGATTCCAAGCATCTTTTTCACAAGATCTTGCAAGAGCCTCATGCCGACTCCATTATCAAGTTCCATAACGGCTCTTGAGACCATTTCACCCTTAACGCCGGCAGAGTGTGTCTTTTCAGCGGCTTGAACCCTCCGGGGGGGAGTTTTCCAGGCACTCGCTTCGGCCGCCAAAGCTTCGGTCGTCAGGAACGCACAGATCGCGAAAAACAGTGCTATGAAGTTTCCCCATTTTTTCATGGATTCTCTCCTTCCTTGCACCGGGATAATGCGATAGGAGTAATAACGACGAAGCTAACGACCCATCAGCATCGGCCGAACAGGAAAAGGGAATTTTCATGATCGGTTCTGTTGACATGCCCATAATCGCTGAAACCGAACAGTCTACTCCATTACATTCTCGTACTTGGAACGAGGTTACGCCGTAATACCCTAATGACCCGGGCCTCACTTTTTGGGGCTTTTCCGGTCCTGTGGGTTTCGGAGGGTCCTCGTTCCCTGTGATGCCGCCTGAGCTACCATTTGCCCAGATGCTCATCCAGCTCTTTCTCCGCTTCCTCACGTTTGAGGCCGTATTTCTCCTGGAGCTTTCCTACGAATTGTTCACGTGTTCCGTGCAGGGCATCCAATTCATCTTCGGTGAATTTGCCCCATGTTTCTCTGACTTTGCCTCTGAACTGTTTCCAGTTGGCTGCGACCTGACCCCAATTCATGTTCCCTCCGTGTATGGTGCGGGGTTAATTCGCCGCCTCTTTTCGTGGTTCGCACGATCAGATAAGGCCCATCAGGAGGCCCATCAGGACGACAGCGATCACAATGACCAGAACCAAGCCCATGACACCACTGGGGCCACGTCCCCAGCGACGGCTATATCCCCAGGTCATGAGCGCGCCTAAAACCAGAAGAATCAGACCAGCTATGAGAATAGTTCCCATCGATTTTCTCCTTCCAGACAAGAATGGCGTCAGAAACATCGCCGGCATGCGCCTTCTGCGACTGCACCATTCTTGTGTGTGTATCTCGTTCCGGTAACCCACCATGAGACCACCGGAGACGGCTGCAGTTGCGACACCGGTCGACTGCTAAGAAGTGGTTCAAATTAGCGAGTGGTGATGATGTTAACCCGTACAGTTTGCTTGCACTTTACGTGCCAACTGGGGCCGACGGGAGAGGGTTTCTATAAAAGCTGTGGTGTTGGTTAGTTGGGCACAGTGATGGAGTTCGGGGTGAGCCGGCAAGGGCGGACAAGAACGGGAACAATGTCCGACAACCGGGCCATAAAATGGCCGCCTCCGTGATATCAAGGGTTACAAATAAATCTGGTGTACTAAAGTCGGTCCATTGGTTTCGCCTTTGGCCCGTTTTCCCTTCTCAATCCCGAAGCGCTTCATGTGGCGACCAAAAGTGTGCCCAGTCTTCGAACGTTGTCCGGATGGGCATCTCTCGATCCATTTTGCCGGTGTCCGCGGTTTCAACGGTTCTGTAAACGCCTCTGAGTTGGGGAGTTGCGATTCTTGATCAGCATAAGGCCGCAGCCGGGTGTGACTCAACGTAGTGCCGTCCAAGTTTGTCAAGAGCTGCCCGCTCTATTTTCCTGGATCTTTCTCTTGTGATTCCGAAGTGTTTGCCCAGTTGCTTGAGCGCCATTCCATCTTCAGCGAGAACTCGTATCTCGATGATGTACTTCTCTCTACGACTGAGCGTTGCAAGGGCTTGTCTTGTCCATGCCTGCAGGTTTTTCAGATCTTGAAGCTCGGTGAGGGTCTGCTCTTGATTGGGCCCGTCATATGACATCGTATCGGCAAAAGAGTCTTGTGATGTCTCCCGAACTTGCCGGTCCAGGGAAAGGTCGTGAGCTTTCATCCGAGCGGCCATTTCTGTGACCTGGGTTTCCTTCACTCCGACTCTCTTTGCAAGTTTGGCAACATTGATCATGTGGTCATCATGGTCGCTTGCCTCGGGTAAATCGCACATTCCGCACAATTGGGTGTTTGCTTGTAGAGAATTAATGGGAGGTCGCAGAATTTACTGGTACGGTTAATAATAGTACGCTAGGAGGATGGTACCTTTCATGAGGGGTACCATATGTTGTTCATATCCGGAGAGACGTCCTATTGTGATGTGAGGTATTTACCGATAGTCAGTGCTTACGCGCGGAAGTTGGGGGTGGTGGAGGCGGTTGATCGGGCCTGCCCCAGGAGCCGGGGCATCAGTGCGGGGCGAGTGGCGCTGGCTCTTATTCTGGACACGCTTTCGGGACGCACTCCGTTGTATCTACTGCCGAAGACTTTCGAGGACCTTGATACCGAGTTGTTGCTTGGGGAACGGATCGAGGCCTCCGAACTGAACGACGATGCAGTGGGGCGAGTGCTTGATATGATCGCAGATGCCGGAAGCGGCTCAATACTGACGACCGTGGCCCTCAAGGCAGGGCGGATCTTTTGCCTGGACGGTTCTCGCGTACACCATGACACCACGAGTCATAGCGTCTATGGCGACTATGATCTATACAATGAAGCGAACCAAACTCATCCTTTTGAAATCAAAAAGGGGTTCAGCAAGGCTCGTCGTCCGGACTTGAAGCAGTTTGTTCAGTCTTTGGTCTGCATCGACAGCGGTATCCCTGTGTTGAGTAAGCTCAAAGACGGCAACGCGTCGGACAAGAAGATCAACGGCGAAGTGTTGGACCTAATAGGGGAGTACATGAGGAAGTTTGGCCCGAAGAGCTTCGTGTATGTGGCCGATTCAGCACTGATAACGAAGTCGAACCTGACCTTGATGTCGGATGGGGAAACACGATGCCCTTTTGTCTCCAGACTTCCTCTGACCTACAACGAATGCAAACAGGCCATCCACAGAGCCGTTGTACAGGGAAGGTGGACGGATTTCGGAATCATCTCTCCCCAGTTTCCCTCGCGCAAGCGCAAAGCGGCGCATTATCACGGGTTCGAGACGGGTGTCTTGCTTTACGACCACTCTTACAGGGTGTTGGTAGTTCATTCGGACGTGTATGACGAACGTCGCATGAAGAAGCTCGAGAGGATGCTCCAGGATGACTGCACGGCTATGACCGACACCAAGACCCAATTGGAGAAGATTGAGTTCGCATGCCGGCCTGATGCCGAGGCTGCGCTGTCCAGGATTGACAAAGGGCGTTTCCACGAGATGGTCGGGGAGATCCGGGAAGTACCCAAGTACGGCCCGGGACGCACCAAACACTACGGCCCACGCAAACCCAAGAGGTTCGTCTACCGACTCAACCTGGATATCAAGCCCAAAGTAGATCAGATCGCCGCAGCGGAAGAAGAAGCCGGGTGCTTTGTTCTGATCACGAACGTACCCCAAGAAGGACCTGAAGGGATTGAGTCCAAGGATCTGCTCACAATCTACAAGGCTCAGGATGCGGTGGAACGGAACTTCGGCTTCCTCAAGGATCCATCGATCGTGAACAGTCTGTTCCTCAAGAAGCCACAACGCATAGAAGCTCTGGGACTCATCTTAGTGCTTGCTCTCATGATTTGGCGTCTTATGGAGCGGACAATGCGAGCGGCGCTGGATAGGACTCAATCCACTATACCCGGCTGGGACAGGAAACCGACCTCGCGCCCCACATCACTCATGATGACAACCGAGTTTCACTCGATCACCGTGGTCCGAACCGGCTCAGACCGCTTCCTCGGTAAACCGCTGAACCCAACACAGCGACAATACGTGGCGTGCCTCGGCCTGCCCGAGGACGTCTTCACAAACCCATACACGACTCTGAGACCGGCCATACCCAAAGGGCTCAGATCGTGGGAAACCACCGGATAGACGCCGATGTCTCCAAGAGAATATTGCCAACCGGCCTCTGCAACAAGGTATTCGACCTTCAGGTGCTTGTGTGAACCGAAAAACGTATGAAGCGCACCGTCTGACGTATGCGCGAAATCCATGATATGGCAAAGCAATGACTCGGCAGTCTCTCAATCTCATGCTCTGCATTAACCAAATAGGTAAATATCACCTTCGGAAAAGACCTCCAAAAAAATCGTCAAACCAAATGCCTGCGTTGCGCGGAATGAGCGGTAAATCTGCAATCCGGTAGAATAGCTTCCGTTGCCCCTGAGTGGTACCGATCTTCACCGGCGACCGGGATCGCATTACGTAATTCCGGATATGTGCCTTGATCCACCCTACGGCATAGGATATGAGGCGGCACCCTTTCTTGGGATCAAACCTTTCCACAGCCTTTATCAGGCCGAGATTGCCTTCCTGAATGAGATCCGGCATTCTCTCTCCATAGGTTCTGTAGCCAAAACAAACCTTGATAACGAATCGGAGGTTAGACGTCACGAGGACCCGCTTGGCCTCAACGTCTTGGAAGTCTCTGTAGCGCACGGCAAGTCGATGCTCGTCCTCACGATTCAAAACCGGGTAATCATCGAGTCGGGAAAGATGGAACCTAAGTCCATCGGCCTCACATGTTGCCTCATGTCTTCACCTCCTCGGTAGGTACCTATCAAGCGTGCGATGACATCAGATGAGCGTAGAAGGTAAACCGTCAACCCTATGACGATGGCCTGATGAGAATACCGGCCCGCTATGGAGCCGAGAAACTCCCCGAGGCCTCTTTCATCTCTCCTTATGCGCGTGAGTTGCTCTTCCATGGCGTTTAAGACCTAACTAATAGGCGTTTGTGACAGTTGCGAAGCGCATTCTCGCAAACGTCGGGTTGGACTGCCGCTGGATGGCGACGAGGAAAGGGCGTCTATGGGGATAAAAGGTTGGCAGGGGATGGGAGCCGGCAGAGGACCACTCCTTGACCCTACCGGGAGGAGGGCGACAGCGTGACCGGTTCTTCCTACTCTTATTCGTTTGCTGAGCGTCATTTGAGAAAAGAACAAAGGGCGGTCCTAAGACCGCCCTGAATACGCTGGTACGAGAGATTGGCACCAAGGGAGGACCAACTTCTGCCCAACTTATTGTTTAGCGTCGTCCGTGACGATTGCCGCCTCGAAAATTGCCGCCTCGAAAGTTGCCGTGGTGACGACCACGACCGGGGCCGAAGCTGAAGCCGAAGACAGGGCGGTACCTATGGGGACTTCCGTACACGACGTTCGTACCGGTTTCGTAATAGGAGGTGGCCGGCTCACGCCACAATGGCGTATCGAATTCCACGGTGTCGGAAGAGTCTCCCGCGCCATAGCTCTCGTAGCTTCGGCGGGCCTGACGCTGAACCTTAGGCTTGTTGGGCGCGTCGATCTGGGCCGCGAAAACCCAACTTTTATCCACAAGTTCCGCCCAGCGGCCGTCAGGGCTATAAATTCCGGTCAGTTGCAGCTTCTCACCCATGCCGGCACATCCCATAATCTCCGATGAACTCGAGGATGCCCGACGAATTCTCAAACACCCTTCAGGCTGGTCTACACCGGTTACGGTAGCCTGAACGCCCTGATCGGTTTGCTGCCTCGTCTTTGCAGACCGCTCCATCTGAGACCTGGGAGGCTGATCGGTTTGCAGCTTCGTGTTTGCAGACCGCTCCAGCTGAGACCTGGGAGCCTGATCGGTTTGCTGCTTCGTGTTTGCAGGCCGATCCATCTGAGGCCTGGGCGCCTGATCGGTTTGCTGCCCCGTGTTTGCAGACCGCTCCAGCTGAGACCTGGGAGGCTGATCGGTTTGCAGCCCCGTGTTTGCAGACCGCTCCATCTGAGGCCTGGGCGCCTGATCGGTTTGCTGCCCCGTGTTTGCAGACCGCTCCAGCTGAGACCTGGGAGCCTGATCGGTTTGCTGCCCCGTGTTTGCAGACCGCTCCAGCTGAGACCTGGGAGCCTGATCGGTTTGCTGCCCCGTGTTTGCAGGCTGATCCAGCTGTGGCTTGGGCCCCTGATCGGGGCCGCCTGCGGCTTGGGCTATTGCCTTTGCGGGGTTGAAAGCCAGTAGGGCGGTAACGAGCAGCGCCAATACAAAAAAGATTCTTCTGTTCATAATTCTCACTCCATAATTCCCACTCCGGGTATCCACTTTGCCCGGAGGAATAAGGGCGGTTCTGTACGAATTCCCAACCCGGCGTACATACTTGATCACAAGGTACATCATTGTCGGATTATCGGGTATCCGACCCGTATGCCGACCCTTTACAATGAGATCTCTATTTCATCGATTGACGAGACGACTGCAGTTGTGAAACCGGGTCCAGGAAATCCAGAGGGCGGTTCAGATTATTGAGCGGTGATTTCTTTAACCCTCGCACAGCACCTATGCAGTTTTTGTGCCAGTTGTGACGAACGGCGCAACTTGCCTCATAACAACACGCTTATCAAATGGTTAGCCACGGTCACGGGGGGGCGGGTGAGGTACAAGAGGCCGGCAAGAGAGAGGCGAGTGCCCTAATAACGGACCACATGGTTCCTGGTCTCTGTTTTATTACCGGGTTGGAAGTTCCTTGAATGTCTTAACATCGGTCAGTCGGGTTCATCCTTGGACTTAATTTCGCTCGTAATGCCGAAGCGCTTCATGTACCGATAAAGAGAGTCTCGGGCTATGCCCAGTGTGCGTGCAGCGCCTCTTCGATTCCCGTCGCAGCGCCGCAGGGCTTCCAAACAGAGTGATTCGATCACCTCATCCGTCACATCGTGAAGCGTGCGCTCGTCCTCTGGAAACGTTGATCGGTAAGACCAACCGTCGTGATGTGTCTCAACCGACGGGAGCACCACGTTCAGCTTCTTGCCTTCGGTCAGGATGAGTGAGCGTTCGATCACATTTCGCAATTCCCTGACATTTCCAGGCCAATCGTACCCGGAAAGCGCAGTGATGGACGCGGGGTCGATAGGGGGGAGAGAAGTCAGCTGCAGCTCCATGGCGAGCCTCGCTATGATTTCTTCCAGCAGTACGGGAATGTCCTCAATTCTATCACGCAGCGGCGGCACGGTTATCACAAGCACGTTCAGACGATAGAGCAGTGGGGATAGGAATCGGCCATCCGTCACCTCTTTGTCGAGACTCCTGTTCGACGCTGCAATGACCCTGGCATTCACGCTAATGCTCTTGGTACCGCCAACACGAAGGAAAGACCGTGTGTCCAGAAAGGTCAGGAGCTTGGACTGCAAGGGGAGATTAAGCTCTCCAATTTCATTGAGCAAGAGGGTGCCGCCCTCGGCCAACTCCAGAAGTCCTCGCTTTCGGCTCTGCGCTCCCGTGAATGCCCCACGCTCATGCCCAAAAAGCTCCGACTCCGCCAGTTCACTGGATATGGCGGCGCAATTCAACGCGAAGTACGGGCCGGGAGCACGCCTCGAGGTGTCGTGAATCCAACGTGCCAAATAGTCCTTTCCGCTTCCGCTCTCCCCCTGGAGCAGAACAATGCTGTCCGTGGATGCCGCCAAGCGAGCCTCTTTCAGCGTTTCCTTCATGGCTTGCGAGGGGTAGCTCTCGGCGGCCGGTCTTCGGATAAGCCCTGTTCTCTTGCGCTCCGTCACATCACGAGAGATACCATAGATGCCGACGATGGCGCCGGCCGAGTCACGCAGAGGTGAGACAACCGTATTGAAGGTCACCTGGACGCCGCGTATAGGGGCTGTGTATTCTTCTTCGATGGATTCCCCCTTGAGCACGCGCCGATCCACTTGACTGATGTGTTTCCCGATTCCTTCGCCATAGATATCCCCGTCCTTACGCCCAATGATTTCGGAGGCGTCACGTTGGAACATTTTTGCCATTGCAGGATTCACGTGGGTGTATTTGAGATGACGATCCTTCATGAAAATTAGGTCTTGCGCTCCGTCAAAGACAGCTTGAAAACGCCCCTCACTGAGACTTAAGGCTAGCTCAGCCCGCTTGCGTTCAGTAATATCGAGATTCGTGCCCGCAGCCCGCACCGGTTTGCCGTGCTCGTCTCGTTCGACGACCCTGCCGCGTGTCAGTATCCACTGCCATTCACCCGACTTGGCCCGGAGCCGGTATTCGGCTTCAAACAAAGGCGTTCGGCCTTCCAGGTGTGCATGCAAGATCTCCATAACCCGAGGCTTATCCTCTGAATGGATAAGGTACTCCCATCCACTGACATGGGGCTCAATTTCCTCCGAGAAGAATCCGAGCATCGCGGCCCAACGTTTATCGAAAACAGCCCTGCGGGTCGGAAGGTCCCAGTCCCACGAACCGAGCCCCGCGCCGCTCAATGCCAGGTCCAGCCTCTGCTGACTCTCCCTCAGGGCCTCTTCCACTTTCGTGCGCTCGGCAATTTCATGCTCGAGCTGTTGATTCGTCTCCAGCAGCTCGGACGTGCGTTCTTCGACCCGGTGTTCAAGTTCATCATGAACCCTTAGTACTGCTTCCTCTGCGAGCTTGCGGTCCGTGATGTCGGATATGGCTGTTCGCAGTCGGCTAAAATCGCCGTCAGGATGCTCTATGCCGACGCTTTCCAGTTGAGCGTGGAACCAACTGCCGTCCGGTCTCACCAGTTTGATTTCGCACATGTGCCGGGTTTCGGTTTGCAGTACCTGGTTACGGTGCAAATAGAAGGTGTCCTGGGTCTCCTTATCAACAAAGCTTGTCAACGGCTTACCGATGAGAGACCCTCTGTCCATTCCCAGCAGACCGGCGCCCGAAAGGTTGGCTTCCAAAACAAGCGCGTTCTCATCCAAAGTGAAATATCCAACCGGCGCGTGGTCATATAAATCCAGATACCTGTCTCTGGATTCCTCCAGTGCCAACTGAGCCTGACGGAGCTCGTCATTCTGCATCTCAAGTTCGATCCGATGGACCTGCAATTCATGTAAGAGCCTCTGAACGTCCGCCGGAGAGCGTCCCGACATATCCCCCTTATCAGTAACCTTCCGACGAAGCAATTCCTCGGCTCGCGTGCGCAGATTGCCTGATTCCTCTTTGAGCTTATCGTCTTGTGTCATGCGTGAACCCTCTTCGTCCGCACTCATCGGACCGTCGAGCATATCGTCCCGGAGACCGGCGCGTGCTTTACGAAATTACGCCCGGTTTCGTTCACCAGATCACTAAGAACCCGATTCTCCCATCACCTGGGACGCTCTCAAGGTATTTGCCGACCGGTAACGTCCTCGATGGCCAGGAGTATCTTTTTAGATTTTCCGGGCTCCGTCTGCAACTGCCGAGCGTTCAGCAGCAATATCCGGTTCCCGATAGTCTCAAACTCATGTTCCACTCTGAAATCCTCGATGCTGGTCTTCTCAGGGAGAATCTTCTCTAAAAGGTCTCGGAGAGCAGGGATGTCCCACTGGCGGTCGGCCAGATCGTAGAGCAGCCTATCCCGGATCTCCTCCGGCTTGACCTTGAACGTGCGGAAGAATGATTCATTGGCCGATTCAATCCTCAGATCTCGATCAAGCAACAGCAGAGGCTCCCGCACCGTATTGATGATACTCACCTCCTGCCTTTGAGCCTCCTCGGCACCAGCCTTCATCGCCAGTCTAGATTGAGAAGTATCGACAAAAGTAATTACCACACCGTCGATCACGTTTTCAAGGGTTCGATAAGGAAGAATCCTCATCGAGTACCAACGGTCGTCATTGGTCTGGATTTCTTGTTCCTTAGGCACCAGCGTCCTAAGAACTTCCTTGGCGTCCTCCACTAGTCTCCCATATTTAAGCTTGGTAACTACGTGTTCCAATGGCCGACCCACGTCCGTGTGTATCAAATTGATAAAATCGGTCATGGTAGGAGTGAAGCGTCGAACATGCAATCGGGTGTCCAGGAAAATGGTACCTATGTCGGTGCTGGCAAGGAGGTTGTTCAAATCGTTGGTCGTACTCGTGAGTTCCTCAATCTTTCGCTGTAGTTCGGCGTTCACCGTATTCAGTTCCTCGTTGACCGATTGCAGTTCTTCCTTCGACGTCTCCAACTCCTCATTGGTACTCTGCAACTCTTCGTTCGCCGACTGCAACTCTTCGTTGGTGGACTGGAGTTCCTCGTTGGAGGTCTCAAATTCCTCAATGACGGACTGAAGGTATTCCCTTGTGGACAAGAGTTCATGCTCCAGCTGCCGGACTCGAGGATGTTCCCCTGCTTCCGTGGCGTCGATGGGGTCGGCTTGCGTCCCGTTTGCTTCTTCATACGGGACATCCTCAAAGATCACCAACAACTGTCCTTTCATGGATGCCGGTTCCGATATGGGCTTCACCACAAGATTGATGAGTAATTCTCCTCCGTTCGACTTAACGCGCAAACGGTCATTGCGGATTTCCGTCTTCCGTTCGGCGGCCTTTCGGATGGACTGAGCCAATTCGATCTTCAAGCCCTGCCGAGCCATATCCAAGATGTTGTTCTTAGAGGTGAATTCACCCGAAGCAGGCTCCAGGTACTTGCCGGTTCGACCATGGATATAGAGGATTTCTCCTTTTTCGTTGACGAGAACTCCTGCGGGGCCGTAGCTTTCCATGATGAGTTTCTCCACGATTTCACGGTGTCCGGGTCTGTCAATAGCCGTGGGGTATCCTGTTGCAGGTGCGGTGATTCTGCGATCGGTTACTGTCGGTCTTTGAAGATGAAGGACCGTGTCCTGGCCAAATTCCCTATCGTTTCGCGTGTACAGTTTCCACTTTCTGTTCAAGACGGAAAAGAAGTCGTTGAACTCGCCTATGTTTTCCGAGGAACCGAGGAAGAGAAAGCCGTGTTGGTTCAATGCGTAGTGGAAAAGCGGTAGTACCTTTTTCTGCAACTCGGCGCCGAGGTAAATGAGGAGATTCCTGCATGATACGAGGTCCATCCTGGAAAAGGGCGGATCAGCGATCACGTTTTGCAAGGCGAACACCACCATGTCACGTATTTCTTTCTTGATATGGTACAAATCGCCCTTCTTTGTGAAGTAACGTTCCAGGAATTCCGCGGGAACGTCAGTAGAAATGCTCTCCGGATAGTTGCCCAGCCTAGCCGTCTCAATTGCCTCATTGTTCAGATCGGTGGCGAAAACCTGGACTGAGAAGCGCTTGTTCAGACCATCCATGAAATCCCGGCAGAGTATGGCGAGGGTGTACGCTTCTTCTCCGGTGGCACAACCGGGAACCCATATCCGTATTGGCCGGTCTGCACTTCTGTTTTCGAACAGTTTTGGGATCACTTTCTCCCTCAAGACTGAAAAAGCCTCCCTGTCCCGAAAGAAGTTGGTGACCCCTATGAGCAGATCTTTGAACAGGTTGTCCGCTTCGCCGGTCTGCTCCTGCACATAACGAACGTAGCGAGACAGTTCGGCGATCCGATTTACCGCCATCCTTCGCTCAATGCGGCGGAGCACGGTGTTCTGCTTGTAATGGGAGAAATCGTGTCCTGTTTGCGACCTCACGATCATGAATATCTTCGCCAGATGATCGGCATCCTTGAAGGTGAGCTCGGCGGGTTCACCAGGTACTTTGATGACGGCGTGTCGGCCGTACGCAATAAGCTGCTTCGGCATCTCTTCCACAGGCAGGATATAGTCGGCCAGTCCTGTGGATATCGCGTTTCTGGGCATCCCGTCATACTTGGCGTCCTCCGGGTCCTGCACCATCCCCATACCGCCTTCGCCTTTGACGGTCCTCAAACCAAGGGTCCCTTCGGTCCCTGTACCCGAAAGTACAATGCAGATGGCGTTTTCTTTCTGATCCTCCGCCAAAGTCCGAAAGAAGTAATCAATCGGAGTTCGATGACCGGGGAGTGCAGTCGGTTCCAGGAGGTGCAGTCTCCCGTGGAGGATGCCCATGTACCGGTTGGGGGGAATAACGTAAATGGAATTGGGTTGCACCTGCATACCGTCTTCCACTTCCCGGACCTTCATGCCGGTGTAGCGCTTGATTAGCTCACTCAGGATGCTCTTGTGGGTGGGGTCCAGATGCTGAACCAGGACAAAGGCCATTCCCGTGTCCGGCGGCATGTTGGTGAAGAACTTCTCGAATGCATCCAGGCCGCCGGCAGAAGCTCCAATACCCACGATGGGAAAGAGGTTCTTTGTTTCGGGGATCGAGGCATCCTTTTGCCATTTCGTGGGTTTGCCTGCCTTCGTGGGTTTGGAAGTGGTTTGGTCTTTGCCGCCGCCCTCGGGTTTTTTTCTGGGCATTCCTGCTCTCCCGTCTTTGTTCCGTTAGCTTCCAACAGCACAACTCTAAAGGTCCAAAAGGGTTATACCAGAGGCATTGTGGCTCAGAATACCGGTAATTCCCTTGAGCTTAACCCCTTTTCCCGAGTTCCCGGCTCACGTGTGCCAACTCTCAGGAACCGAGAGGAGACTGCAATCCAGAGTTGAAGAAGTCCCGCTATTGTCTTCCAACCACCTCCTCGATCACTTCCGGGAACCTCTTCAAATCAAACGGCTTCTCGACAACACCGCCATCTCATTCCCTTCCCGGCTGAAGTCCCATAGGCATCGTGAAGAAGGAAATCGAACCTACGCCTAGTCGGGATTCTACCCGGATACGCCCGCCGTGCCTCTCCACTATTTTTTTGCAGTTCGCCATGTCAGACGGCTGATGCAAGTTGCGTATGACGCAGTTCCTCGTTCTGTCTTTCCAGTTCGATCCGGTAGATCGGCAAGTCGTGAACGAGCTCTTGCAGGTCCTCGGGAAACAGCCCCGACATGTCCGAGGCATCTCCGGCCTTCTCAGCCAAAGCAGATTCTGTCCGTGCTTGCTCACATAATTCTTTGATAAGGTTTATCTCTCAAGGATTGACCCTCTTGACCCACGAATCTAATTCCGGCCAACGTTAAGGTCAGCGGCCGAGTTACGAGACCCAGAGCCTATTGGTTGGCGATCATGTGGTGATTCCGGCACACGGATCCTTCAGCCTAACGCCACATCGAGGATCATCATCACCGCAAAACCCGCCATGGTAGCCATGGTTACCAGATCAATGTTCTTCTCGTTCCGCTGAGATTCCGGTATCAGTTCCTCTACTACGACAAATATCATTGCTCCGGCAGCGAAGCAGAGAGCATAAGGAAGAACGTTGCGCATGTGCAGGACAAATAGTGCCCCGAGCACTCCGGCAATGGGTTCAACTATGCCTGAAGCCTGACCCATGAGGAAGCTCTTTGTCCGCCCCAAGCCTTCTCTCCTCAACGGCATCGATACCGCAGTGCCTTCCGGGAAATTCTGGATGCCAATCCCGATTGCCAACGCAATGGCGCCGCCAAGCGTCGCCGAGGGAAGATTGGCCGCCACGGCACCGAAAGCAACTCCGACCGCAAGGCCTTCGGGGATGTTGTGCAGGGTGATCGCGAGGACCAGCAGCGTGCTTCGCTGCCAAGACGTCGTTATTCCCTCGGCTTGCCTGACATCCAGGCCTGGATGAAGATGCGGCAGTAGTCGATCAATCAGTCTCATGAAAATGCCGCCGCCCATGAATCCGATCACGGCAGTCAGCCAAGGGGTGTGGCCCATTTGCCCGGCCATCTCTATGCCCGGTGCGAGAAGTGACCAGAAGCTTGCGGCAATCATAACGCCGGCGGCGAAACCGAGCATTGAATCCATGAGCTTCGGGTTGAACTTGTCTGTCGTAAAGACAAGTGCCGCCCCTGCCGCCGTCACGCCCCACGTGAAAAGCGTTGCAATCAATGCCTGTGTGACGGGACCGTATTGTTGAAGGAAGTCGATCATCTCGTGTACTGTGTGTATACCGGTCAAAGATTGAATCAGCGGCACCGTTGGGCGTCCGCTGCTATGAATTGTTGGAGGTGTAACGTGGGAATCCGGAGCGTACAGGTCAAACTATTCTGCAATACTCCTCACGCAGTCATGTACACCTGGAATGTACGGCAGTCTTGCCATTTCTGAGGCATCCGGGCCGGTGCCCGGTTGCGGGATGGTTCCTCTGACCCCGAAAAGGCCCCATAACTCCTCCCTCAATAACCGGCTGAAGCAACGCCGTCAACCCGTTGCCGATAAAGGCCGTTCTCTTTTTCGTCGTAAGCATAGCTACCGCATCCCCTCCGGTCAAGCTCAATGATTTCGGTTGTGTGCTCTCGGACACGTTCTCGGGCCTATCCAGGCAAGCTCGATGCCAAATCCACATGAACCTCCATGCTTCATAGGAGTCTGCCGGGATCATCATTGTTCACGCCACTCCCGTCTTGAGGACCTGATTCAGATGCACACGGAAAGAGTCCGCATCCTCGCTAGATAGCTCGTGCGGCTTCAAGGAGTCTCCGGAGTTCCTCCTCATTTCCCAAGTGGACTCGAAGCAACCGCCTACCTCCCTTGGTGAGGGCCTGTGCGTCTCCCAGCGCCTGGGCGGTCTTGAGCACGCCGAAAGAGTGTGACTCACCAGGGATCGGCACGTCTTCCGCGTCATCCGAGGTGATCATGATATGGTAACCGGTATCCGCTCCCCCTTTGTGGATCTGCCCGGTTGAGTGCAAATAACGAGGGCCGAATCCCACGGTTGTTGGAGCATTGAACTTGGCTTGAAAAACCTCCCTCAGTGCCTGCAAGAGGTCTCTGTTTCCGTCGGTGTCGCAAATGAATGCGTTGATCGCAACGTAATGTCCTTCGAGGATTGGGTTGAGCAGTCCTCTGAGCGCCTCGGTCAAACCGGGGGCGCCAATGGGCAAGAAATCTCCGACCGGCAATTGTCCGTCTTTCTTGAATGATCGCAGCAGTTCCTCGGTGATGTCTTTGGATTCTTGAACATCGGGTTGATCGAAGGCATTAATTCCTAAAATGACACCGGCCACCGCCGTGGCGAATTCCCACCGAAAGAGCTCTCGTCCCAGATCGTACGGCGAATGCAGTCGCAAAGTGACCACCGGATGCCCGGCCTGTTCCAGTGCAGACACATGCCGGTCGTAACAGCTCTCTTCATCCAGCCTCAGATAGACGAACAAGCGGTCCTGTCCGTACATCTCCGGGGAGCCCGGCGGCTCATCAACCACCGGTACGATACCCTTGCCTTCCTTTCCCGTGCTCTCGGCCACCAGATGCTCGACCCAGGATCCAAAGCCGGCAGCCCCGGGAGAGATTACGAGGCTGAGTTTGTCTCGTCCGGCCCTTGACGCTTCGGCCACGATGACTCCAAGCCAAACACTCGGGCTTTCGAGAGAGGGAATTTGAGGACCGGAAGCTTCAATACCCTGGGAAGCTCTCATGAGCAACCGGTCCAGGTCCACCCCGACGAGGGCGGCAGGGACAAGTCCAAAATACGATAGGGCACTGAAACGGCCCCCTATGTCGGGAGGATTGAGAAAGGTCCTTCTGAACCCATTCTCCGCGGCAAGCTTGCCAAGGTTTGTCCCCGGGTCGGTAATCGCGACAAAGTGTGTACCGGCCTCTTCTCCAAGGATCTCTTCCATTCTGTTGAAGAAGTGCGAGTAGAGAGACAAGACTTCGACGGTTGTCCCGCTCTTGCTGGAAACGATGAAAAGAGTCTCCCGGATATCGATGTCTCTTTCCAGCGATTGAATTGCAGCCGGCACGGTAGAGTCCATTACCTCCAAATCAAGATATCCCTCGGCTTTGCCGAAGCATGACCTGAACATTTTCCCCGCCAGGCTACATCCGCCCATGCCCAGGAGAACAGCCTTCTTGAAACCGGAGGACCTTATTTCTTCAACGAATTTCTCGATGCGCGGAGTCTCTTTGGACATGATTTCCACAATATGAAGCCAGCCGAGACTTTGGCCTACCTCATTGCAAGTCTTAGGATCACCCGACCACAACGAGACGTCGCCGGCCCAAATTTTCTCAGGGATTTGCTCTTCGTCCAATCGAGCCAAGGTCATGTCCACCTGTTCTTGAATTTGACCCAAAGAAGCCGACCGATGTCCCCATCCTCTGAGCAAACGAGTTCTCTTTCTCGATATTCCATCCAAGAGTTTGTCATAAGAGTCGGCAAAACTTTTCAAGCCGTTTTCCAGAAGCTGATCCATTATGTCTTCTATGCCCAAACCCATATCGATCAGGCGTCGAAAGACTTGTCGGGCTTCATCCGGGTCATGCTCCAGACGAGAGATCGGTATGCCGTGTTCCCGATACGCCTCCAAGGTTGCCGGGGGCATGGTGTTGACCGTATCGGGCCCGATCAGAGCATCAACGTAATAGGTGTCGGGATAATTAGGATTCTTGGTACTCGTACTGGCCCAGAGGACTCTTTGCGGATGTACGACCGCCGCTCCGAGTTCTGCAAATTGCCGTCCGTGAAAAATCTCCTTAAACATGGCATAGGCCAGGCGGGCGTTTGCAATGGCCGCCAAACCCATCATCCCGGAAAGCCTCGTTTTCCATTTTGGGTCGGCAATTTCTCTTAATCGTTCGTCAACAATCGAGTCCACCCGGCTTACGAAGAAAGAGGCTACCGACGCGGGTCGCAATGGATCTCCTCCCGACTCAATCCATCGTCTCATGCCTTCGATGAATGCCATGGCACTGTCGTTGTACTGTGCTAGGGAGAAGATGAGGGTCACGTTGACGTTGATTCCGCAGGCGATGAGTTCTTCCACGGCGTCAACGCCTTCCCGCGTGGCCGGTACCTTGATCATGAGGTTCTTCCGGTCTACCGTTTGAAACAACCGCTTGGCCTCGGAGACCGTCGCGTCCGTGTCGAATGCCAGATGGGGAGAGACCTCCAAGCTCACGAAGCCGTCACGACCCGCAGTTTGTTCATATACGGGCATCAGCAGGTCGGCTGCTTCCCTCGTGTCCGACACTGCAAGCGCTTCATATATTGCCGGCACATCCAGTCCCTGGTCCACGAGGCTGTGGATTTCATGATCGTAAGCCCTTTCCTGTCCGATGGCCTTTTCCAAGATTGTTGGATTGGAAGTGACGCCGGTGATGCCGTCCTCATCGATTATTTGTTTCAGCCGCCCGGACCGGAGAAGGTCCCGGCTGAGATTGTCGTACCACACCGACTGACCCAAATCGTGTATGCCCCACAATGGATTGGTCATCAATCCCTCCGGATTCCTGGTCTTCACCCTCACATTAAGCTTGACAGACGCTCCAAGGGTGACTAAAAATGCGACTAATGATACACTAATAGTTATGCGTCCACAATGTGGAGAGGTGGATGTAAGACATGGACCTGAAGGAATATCTCGAGATACAGACACGCGAAATCGAGCGGCATAAATGGATTGAGTCCGAAAAGGCGGGCAGAGACCTCGGTGAGGACGCAGTCATTGACTGGATCAGAAAGTATGCCGACGCTTTCAGCGATCAGTATTTTCAGAAGTCGGAATCATAAACTCACCACCCCGGACGAAAGAGAGCGGAGAGCAATACGCGTCGTGCGTCTCGGCCTCGCCTCTGAGTTGCCTGCAGGTAACAACTCCCGTCATTCCCATCCCGGTGCCACGATAAAACCTTAGTGCTCCATGGCATGAATATGGTGACGTATGCATGAAAGCTCTCGCTTCCTTGGTAGCGCCTGCCTCCGTGCGGGTACTCTTTCCGGGCCCGGCAGGGACGCCGGGACCCTACTACCACGGACGTGCCGGCTGGGTCTCGGGCTGATCGGTGAGAGTCTTCAAGAATATGAGACCGTATTTGCGCCAACGAGGACTTAGCCAAGAACGTAAGGGTCGACGGCTCAAGACATGGTGAAGTAGATGATTGGAGCGATGGCCAGTCGATACCACGCGTAAGGTGCTAGAGACCAGCGCTGCACGGCGGCGATGAAGGTCTTCACGGCCAGAGCGGCGGAGACGAAAGAGACCAAGAACCCCACGGAGAAAAACAAGAAGTCCGCCGCCTGCAGCACCCCCCACGCCTTGTAGAGATCGTACGAAGTTGCCGCAATCATGACGGGGACAGCTGCAAGGAACGAGTATTCTGCGGCGATCTTTCGGTCCAATCCCGAAACCATGCCGCCGATGATGGTCGACGCGGACCTCGACATTCCCGGCCACATGGCGAGACATTGAAACAAACCAATGAGAAATGCCTGCCCGTAGCCGAGAGCATCCAGGTCCGTTACTCTCGCTTGTGGCTTGAACCTCTCGGCCAAGAGTATTCCCACCGCTCCCACCGCAAGAGCAAGTGCCACGGTTGCCGGGGAGAAGAGATACTGCTTGATGGCTCCGTGAGCAATTGCACCGATTGCCAGTGCAGGCAATGTGGTGAGGAACAAAAGGGTGAGGCCCTTGATTCCCGAGAAGCCGGCGTATGCATCCCAAGCAAGCCCTTTTGTGGGAATGAGCCCGGTGAATCGCCGCCAATAGAGGACCACCACGGCAAGTATGGCACCCAACTGAATGAACACTTCAAAACTCGCAGCCCTTGCCCCCGAGAAATGCAACAGATGACCGGCCACGATGAGATGGCCGGTGGACGAGACGGGTAGGAACTCGGTGATCCCTTCCACTATACCCAGGACTACGGAGATCCAGAGATCACCCATTAGGCACCTCAGATGCTTCAAACACTCAGTAAACGTTCAGCGCGACATCACACGCTCACTTGAACAAGAAAATCCAACCACAAAGGCACCAAGACACAAAGAATTTGGGAGGCGGTTTACACGGCCGCCTTCTTGACTGCCGGCACTTTCGGATCGAAATGCCGGCCCAAACAGGACCTCGTGAAGACGGTGCTCAGGCCCGTCACGGACACAACAAGCTCTGCACTACTCTTTTTCAGGTGGTTTTCCTTGGTGCCTTTGTGTCTTGGTGGTTCATTCCCTTTTGCTTCGCGGTGCACGATTACAACACTCATACCCGGCATCAGGCACTGATGTTTGTGTCGGGAGAATGAACGCTTGGCCGGTTTAGCAGGAGGCTCCGGATCATTTTGCGTCCAGGAGTTCCACGTCAAAAACAAGGGTGGCATTGGGAGGGATTACGCCCCCACCGGCACCTTGAGCACCGTATCCCAGATGAGGAGGAATGATGAGCTTGGCTCGGGTCCCAACATTAAGGAGCGCCAACCCCTCGTCCCAACCTGGAATGACTTTCCCCATACCGAGTTTGAACCTGATGGGCTCGTTTCGATCTCTGGAACTGTCGAACTTCCTTCCAGTGAACAGAGTACCGATGTAATGAACGGATACCGTCTGACCGGGTTTGGGTTTGGGGCCGTTACCCTGTTTGAGAATTTCGACCTTCAGACCCGATGGCGTCGTCATGGTCTCACCAGCGAAAACGACACCGGCGGTCAATAGGGCAACAGCGGATACGCACACGAGAACTATGGTCAATTTCTGTTTCAAGGGATGTCTCCTTCCTTCAACTATTCAAGATTAGCCCTTTTACCAGGGCTTTTCTCTTGTGTCTAGGCGTAAATGATTCCCGACCGGGGCGGACACACGGGTCCGCCCCTACGTGAACGAACGACCATGCGATCATTCTCGTCTTTATTCGTTCTCCATTATCCGCTAAAGTGGACAAGATACCGGCGGAGGTTTACATTCGTATGACGCATGACTCAAAATCCCGGAACCCTCATCTTATCCTTGCCTCTTCGTCTCCGCGACGCAAGGATCTGCTGACCGCGCTGGGCATCCGATTTCAGATCGTTCCTTCTACCGTGGAAGAGGCGGCACTCAACGGTGAATCCCCTGAAGGTCAAGTCTCTCGGCTGGCCTTGGCCAAGGCGGAAGACGTGATGGAGCAGTTTCCGGGCAGTTGGGTGCTTGGCGGGGACACGATAGTGGTGATCGACGGACGAATACTCGGAAAGCCGCGCGATAAAGAGGATGCCAAGTCAATGCTGGCAACGCTGGCGGCGAAAATGCACGAAGTCTATACGGGTTACGCGTTGGTCAATTCGCTGTTTCCGGAACGGCGCCGTGTGCGCTATGTCAGGTCCGGTGTTCATATTCGGGAACTTTCCCAAGAAGAAATCGAAGGGTACGTTATGACGGGCGAGCCCATGGACAAGGCCGGTGCGTACGCCATTCAGGGCGTCGGATCCGGCATCGTCGAACGCGTTCACGGATCGTACACCAATGTGGTGGGGCTGCCGCTGTGCGAGGTCGCCCGCGACCTCAAGGATCTTGGAATTTTTGACTTTCTAAAGGTTCATCGAGGCGGTTAGAACCGCAACCAAATGGCGATTGCAGGCATCGGGATCACGAACGAGCGTGGGGTTCGCAAGTACCACCGTACTACGCCAGGAATCCGGACGTCTCTGCCATGTCTCAGGCGCTTGCGCAACAAACCCAACCTCAGAAGCCGATTTCCAGAAGAATCGTCGCGGCACTACAAGAAAACGAGGATTACTAGTACAGAGAATCATGATCACTGAAAGATTGAACGAAATCAGGGAACGGATCGCGCAATCCGCTGCTCGGGTCGGACGCGCCGGCGAGGAAGTGCGTATCGTGGCTGCTGCAAAAGGGCAGGGCAGGGCAAAGATCGAGGAGGCATTGGATGCCGGCATACGGCTGATCGGTCACAATTACCTGCAGGAGGCCGCCAGTGAAGCGCCTCAAACTCAGCGGCCCGATTCGGAATTCCACATGATCGGGCATTTGCAGCGAAACAAGGCGGGCAAAGCCGTCGAGCTGTTCGACGTGATCCAAACGGTAGATGACGAACGCCTCGCAATTGCCCTGGATCGGCGGGCGTCCACGCTGGGACGGACCCTTGGGGTCTTGATTCAGGTCAATCTTGCCCGAGAACCACAGAAGTCGGGGATCGACCGTGAGAAGGTTGAACCGCTGATTGAAGTGATACGCGGTCTTTCCTCCCTCAACCTGCGGGGATTGATGACCATGCCGCCCTTCTTCGACGAACCGGATCGCGCGCGGCCGTATTTCGGGCAACTCAGAGAGCTGCGTGATGGTCTTCTGGACTCCAAGATGCTTGCGCAGGACATGACCGATCTGTCCATGGGTATGACCGGCGACTTCGAGGTTGCGGTGGAGGAGGGAGCTACGCTGGTGAGAATCGGAACCGCACTGTTCGGGAAGAGAGGATGAACGGTTTCAGGCTTGACTTATGCGCATATCGGCCAAATCCTTTCTGAGCCTGTCCAGGCCGCGAGCCGGGGAGGAATTCGTTCTTCCATACGTTTGCGCAGACGATTGGCCGCCTGACTGAGGCCGGCAAGATCACGGACCGGTCTCGTTAGGAAGAGATTCGGCATTCAATCCTCTCGCACCTTTCATTTCGTTGAATCGCCTCTTAAGATGCTTACCGGCAATAGCATAGTCGGTTCAATCTCACACCGGAGGAACAGTTGCCCGAAGTGCAGGTCATATTCTACAGGGAATGTGAAGGATCAACGCCTATGGCAGAATGGCTGGTAGGGCTTCCACGGAAGCCTAGAGCGAAATGTCTCGAGTGGATTGAAAAGCTGAGGAGATTTGGTTATGAACTTCATCGTCCCTACGCGGATTACCTTGTGGAAGGCATCTACGAACTCCGCGTGAGATTTCAGAACACAAACTACCGCATGCTCTATTTCTTTCACGGCAGCACTGCTGTTGTTCCGACCCACGGATTGACCAAGGGAAAAAGGGTCCCGATGCAAGATATTAACCGGGCGTTGGCCTGAAAAGGAACTTTGAAATGGACCCTAAGTCCCACATCTATTATTGGGAGCCTACGGAATGAAGGAGAAGAAACTCAGTTCGGATGCTTACCAATGGGCTTATGACCGGTTCATCAAGGATGACCCCGAAATGCAAGAATTCCTGAAAGAGGTCAAGATGCAATCGGACATAGCTGGACGGATCTACGACATCCGCCATAAGCTTGGCATGTCGCGAGAGAACTTGGCTCAGTACGCGGGACTGACGCCGGAAGTCATCGAGGACCTGGAGGAATCTGATTACGAAGGCTGCTGGAGTGAAGCAGTAGAACGTGTCAATCAAGCTTTTCAAGTATGGTTTCGAGAAATAATTCTTCCCGCGTCTCAGATGAAGCCGGAAGATTACTCGGTGAGTGTTCAGCTCGGCTGAAATGACAGTATATCCAAGCCTAAGCCCGGTACGAATTTATCTACAAGCCCGCCCCCCTACGATAGCGTCGTGCAAACGCGGCCGGAATGCCTTGATCCGCGGGTCCGCCTCTCCCATGATTACTCTGTTGGTCAGCAGTACGACCGTCAGCTCCTTTTGGAGATCCATCCAGATCGAGGTGCCCGTGAAGCCGGTGTGACCGATGCTCTGTGGAGAAAATAGGCTGCCGCTTGAGGAACCTTGGGCGGAGGGGGTGTCGAACCCCAGCGCACGAGTACAGCCCTCTGCATACGCTGTCCTGGTGAAGAACTCGCGAGTGCGTGCCCGGTCAAAGAATCCTCGGCTCGAGATCCAACTCCGGCGATACTCCTCGGCAAGCGCTGCCACTCCGGCGGCGGTTCCGAAGAGTCCCGCGTGTCCGGCCACGCCGTCAAGTGCTCTGCAGTTGAGATCATTGACCAATCCGACCTGATCGCCGTGTCGTGTCAAGGCTGTCCTCGCTTCCAGGCCGAAGGGTCTGAACATGAGGTCGTCAAGCAAACCGAGCGGTCTGAAAAGCTTCTCCCGGGCGAGTTCCTCAAGTGTCATGCCCGTTTCAATCTCAAGGAGGAATGCGAGGAGCATGAATCCGAGATCCGAATAGATGCATCCACGTCCCGGGCGGTACTCGATCTGCTCGCCGAGGATCTTGTGCAGCACCGCATCGCGCGCAGAGCCTTCAAACCGGTTCAGATAATAAGGCCGCCAGGCCGGGAGGCCCGACGCGTGGGCGAGCAACAGTCTGGGCGTGATGTGGTGCTTGTCGGAAGGGCAGTGGGGAATCCACGCTGAGAGGCTGCGATCGAGAATTCCGGGAATCTCGCCGGCCAAGATCATCCAGCAGGGTGTGGTCGCGAGGACCTTGGTCAACGACGCGAGATCGAAGAGCGTCTCGTTGGCGATGGGGTCCGCTTCCGAGTCGCCCCTGTTCCCTAAGGCTCGGTGGACGACTGAGCCGCCTGAACGATCCACTTTCAGCACCGCCGCGGTGAACACGCGATCAGCGAGGCCGGCGGCCATTATTTTGTGCACTCGATGAAGATTCATGCAGATTTCCAGGAGGCGCACCTCCGTGCCTCGGAAAAGGACCCTGTGTTCCTCAGGGCCGGCGGGCAGGGGGACGGCCCCCCGCCCCACGCCTAACTTGTAGCACCCCCCTGTGGGTCAATGCCGGTGACTTAGGCAGCTATCACCTTCTTGACCTTTGCTAATGTCCATTTGTTATTGCTCCTTTTGGTGACTCTCGGTTGAGAGGGTCTGGGCGTCTTGGACGGTAGTATATGACTCGACGAATTTCTTCGAGTATTTCCTGGAAGACGGTGACAGCTCTTACGGGATCCTCGGCGGCCAGGACTGCTGCGTCTGCGGCAAGTGTCATAATGGAATTCTTGAACTGCGGCTCCCGCGGGTCACCGGCGAGTATCTGGGAGAGTACCATAAGGGTTCTGGAGATGACCGACATGATCATGGCTGCGAAGAGTTCCTGAAGCACACTATTGTAGGATTTGCCATGAAATTTCTCGATTTCCAGGACTATTTTTTCGTCTCGGTAGTAGCTTTCGACTTCCCAGCGTCTGAAATAGAGGAGAGTAATCTCCTGCGCCGGGAATTGCTCGGTATCATAAAGGTTGGTGAGCAGCACGGAGACGGTTCCATCAGGACTGACGAGTCGAATGACCCTGAGTTTCAGAGCCTTGAGGCCTTTTCTCTGTTTCTTCGGAATCTTGCTCAGGTAATTGTTGCTCGGATCAATACATATCTCGTCTTCTTCTTTTCCAGTCTCAATGAACGCCTGTACGGCGGGAAACGTGCATTGAGCGGGACATCGAAAAACGAAATGGCCTCTGAATCTTCTCATCAGCCGACGAATCAATTCGTAGCCCGGGTACCCTCGGTCAAAGAGCAACACACTTGCCGAAGGGATGTACTTCAGGAGGGGAGCCACTTCATCGCGTTCGGAAGAATGGGCTGGGACCACGGTTCGTGCGATGGCAATTCGTCGGAAGACATCGTACGCGGTGGTAACCAGACACTGGGGATAGTGTCCCTTTCCAGGGTATTGGAGGCCACTGTTGGGGTCAAAGGCGTTTCGGATCTCCTTCGTTGCAGGAAGAGTGTATTTGGACCCATCAAAGGCGAACACCGACATACCGTGCCAAGTAAAGCGCGCGTCCTGAGGCCATACCTCGTAGGCCAGGAGTACGGCATCCTTCAATATATCCCGAAGTACATGCCAGGAGACTTTCTTGCGCGCCCTGGTGAACGCACTGTGGTGTACGGCTTCGGCTTCAGGCCAAAGGCCACTTCTCTTGGCAGTACGAAAGAATTCACCCGATTTCACGTCCACTCCTTTGCCCTTTCCGCCGGCAACCATGGAGAGTAGAAAGGTGATAAGCTTTGGAAAAGGTAGTTTTCTGTTTCGGGTAAAATCCTTGGGCGAACGCTTCTTGCACGGGTCGATTTGTGAGGGGATAAGGTCAAGAAATCTTTGCGCAAGCTGCTCACTTTGGCATGATAAAAACCTCCCAACAGATTGTTATGAAATACTTTATCGCGCGGAGAACGCTCCGCGTCAACATAATTCACTCTATATTCGGATGGATTAATCATGAAAAATCAACTGCCTTGGCCTAAGTCACCGGCATTGGGGGGGGGGGGGAGAGCCTTCAA